>NZ_FRBQ01000019.1 GCF_900142655.1 Phytopseudomonas punonensis
TCGGAGCAGACACGAGTCAGAGCAGCGGTCAGAGTGGTTTTACCATGGTCAACGTGACCAATGGTGCCAACGTTGACGTGCGGTTTGTTACGTTCAAACTTTTCTTTAGCCATTTTGACCGTCCCCGAACGAAGAATTCAGCTAGCGATATCGCCATTAAAACAAAGGCAGATACTTTCATATCTGCCTTTATTAAATGGAGCTCATGAGCGGATTTGAACCGCTGACCTCACCCTTACCAAGGGTGTGCTCTACCAACTGAGCTACATGAGCGAAACATGTGCGCAAGCAATAAAAGCTGGAGCGGGCAGCGGGAATCGAACCCGCATCATCAGCTTGGAAGGCTGAGGTTCTACCACTGAACTATGCCCGCGGAGCTTACAGCTCACGCTTAAATCTGGTGGAGGGAGAAGGATTCGAACCTTCGAAGTCGTAGACGTCAGATTTACAGTCTGATCCCTTTGGCCGCTCGGGAATCCCTCCATTAGGAGGCGGCATTCTCAATATCTGCCACCCTACTGTCAAGCACTTTCTCATTTAAAAACCTGAGCTTAGCGACACTAACAGCAACCCCGCCGCTCATCCCTAGGGATGACCACCCTGCGAAGCGGGCGCCATTCTATGCATTCTACCGGGAGCTTGCAACCCCCTCGCATGGCATTAATTGATGTTGTAAACCGTTGAAGTCCAAAGACAAACGCTCGAGCAGCGAATCATCCACCAAACGCCGGCTTTCTGGGGCTATACGCACCCAGTGACTACGATTGGCGCGGGGCAATTCTCGCAACAACGGTTCGTATCCTGCCCGACGCAGGCGCGTAATTACGCTATCCGCCGAATCGTGCCGCGGAAATATACCCAGGGAAATTCCGTTAGCGAGATCCCCCTGACTGATTATGTAGCTATCGATCTTGCGCGCCTGCAGCTCACGCAACTGCCTGAGCGATGCTTGCCGCGAAGCCAATGGCGGCAAATAGACCCAGTAATCAACCGCTCCGGCAGACTCGACCACCTGCATTTGCGAGCGAATATCCAGACTCAGCAAGCGCTGCTCGACTTGCCCCGCCTGACTCTCGTCATCAAAACGCCCCAAGAACAGACAAACAGCCTGCTCGGCCGGCTCCTCCTTGACCGCAGGCGCACGCCGCTCCTGGGGCTTGGACTCACTCAGCAACTGTATATCTCGCCGACTGTCCTGATACAACGACAGCGGCGCCACCTCTTTAGCTTGCATGGGCACTTGTTGCTGGTGCCATACGTAATAAAAGGCATTGAGCACAACCAACAACATGAAAATCCAGCGCATCTTTACTCCCCCGTCAGCGGACAGGCGATCGCCAACCCAATGAACACCAGGTCTGGAACCACTCGCGCGGCCGGCACCCACTCAGCAGCCATAGCCGCATCGCCCCCAGTCAGAAACACCACTACGTCGGCACCACACTGCTGACGAGCAAGTTCGAGCTGCGTATTAACGAAGCCGCGTAACATCAAACTACAACCACGCTCGACCGCCTCCGCCGTAGAGTGGCCAGGCACCAGGCTGTCGCGGGCATGCTCAGCGGCGACGCTGTCATAGCGGATACGCCGGGTATGGGTAAGCAGCTGACTGCGCATCAACGGCATACCCGGACAGATAAAACCACCCAGATGCTGCCCATTCGCGTCGACGAAATCGGAGGTAATGGCAGTCCCAAGATCCACAACCAAGCAAGCGCCATGCGTAAGGCTGTAAGCCCCCACTAGCGCCAGCCACCGATCCAGCCCCAGTCGCTTATAGTCTTCGTAGCCATTACGGACACCAGCTAGCATGGGCGCCGACTCGGCAACCCGGCAGCGCATACTGAAACGAGCTGACAGAGCCCCACTCAGCAAACGCGTTTCCTCGTCCGCCCGAACGCTGACAAGGCGGCAGTCAGAGAGCTGCTCCGAAAAGCGATCAGCAAGAGCGGCGATCAGCTCTTCGCTGTTGTCCACCACTCCGCCAGCAATGGCACTTCCGCCGCCGGCGCGCGGCATAACCCGCCACTTGATAAAGCTGTTACCGCAGTCAAGCTCAAGAATCATCATGCAACCTCAAGCTGAGCTCACCACCACTGAACACTTGCTCCCGCCCCTCAACCTCAAGCCGCAAAGCGCCAGTATCATCAACACCCAGAACGCGCCCCTTTATAGCCTGAGAGCCTGCAGCGAGGCTCACTAAACACCCCTGCCAAAGATGACTCTCCTCCCATTGCTCACGCAGTGAGGCAAAGCCCCGCAGTCGATGCATGTCGAGATAGCGCTCCAGTTGCCGAGTAAGGCTTGTGACGAATTGATTACGGTCGACCTGCTCCCCCAGGATCTGCCTCAATGAGGTCCATGGCTGATCGATGGCATCGCCAGAAGGCGCCACTCTCATATTGATGTTCACACCGATGCCAAGCACTACATGGCAGACATCCGCAGGATCTCCGGAGAGCTCCAACAAGATCCCAGCAATCTTGCGACCGCCAACAAGCAAATCATTGGGCCACTTCAAACCCGCCTCATTGACGCCAGCCTCCCGGAGCGCATCCAGAAGCGCCAGGCCAACCACCAGGCTTAAGCCCTCCAGCTGGCGCATGCCGCCACTCACGCGGAGCAGCAGGCTGTAATAAAGATTTTCACCAAAGGGGCTTGCCCAACGTCGACCTCGACGCCCACGGCCGGCCGTCTGTTGTTCCGCAATAACCAGCAGCGGCGGCGTGGCGCCAGACGAAAGGCGGCGAAGCGCTTCAGCATTCGTGGAGTCCACCTGCTGCAGAAGCGTAACGGGATAGCTGCACGATGCCGCGATTAGGTCGGCGGCCAGCAAAGACAGCGGCATCTCAAGTCGATAGCCACGCCCGCGGACTTTATGAATCTGCAGATCGAACTCGCTTTCGAGCGCCTGAAGGCGTTTCCAGATAGCAGCTCGACTTACGCCAATAGCGGCGCCAAGCTCTTCACCCGAGTGAAACTGACCATCTTGTAGAAGTCGCAATAATGACTGCATGCCAAACCCGCCCCGCATTAAGGAGCGCATGATAACGATGCACTCGACTGCTGCCTACAAAACCTCCGCGCATTCGCTCTTAGCGGCAGGAAACCAAGCAGCTAGATAGAGAGCTTTGTAGCTAACCCGAAGACAATCGAGCTACGCATGAGCCCCAGATATCGCTGCGTTTAATGTCTGACTAGCCCTTTGCCCAGGCTGCGCGCGGCACCACTCAAGGGGCTCCCATCGAGAACGCTAGCCTGTACCGACTTCAATATTTTCTAGCCGCAAAAGACGAAACCCCAGATCTCTATTGAGATCTGGGGTTTCTAGTAGAAGCTTGACGATGACCTACTCTCACATGGAGAAACTCCACACTACCAT
>NZ_FRBQ01000018.1 GCF_900142655.1 Phytopseudomonas punonensis
AAAGACGAAACCCCAGATCTCTATTGAGATCTGGGGTTTCTAGTAGAAGCTTGACGATGACCTACTCTCACATGGAGAAACTCCACACTACCATCGGCGATGCATCGTTTCACTACTGAGTTCGGGATGGGATCAGGTGGTTCCAACGCTCTATGGTCGTCAAGCAAACTGGTTGCTGCTTCGGGGTTTAGCCGCTGCAGCGAATTGGGTATGTGATGTCAGTTGGTATTACGTGTTCTCGCAAATTTTCGGCATTACTGTCGACTTCTACCGTCTAACAGCCAAATTGTTTGGGTGTTATATGGTCAAGCCTCACGGGCAATTAGTACTGGTTAGCTCAACGCCTCACAACGCTTACACACCCAGCCTATCAACGTCGTAGTCTTCGACGGCCCTTTAGGGAACTCAAGGTTCCAGTGAGATCTCATCTTGAGGCAAGTTTCCCGCTTAGATGCTTTCAGCGGTTATCTTTCCCGAACATAGCTACCCGGCAATGCCACTGGCGTGACAACCGGAACACCAGAGGTTCGTCCACTCCGGTCCTCTCGTACTAGGAGCAGCCCCTCTCAAATCTCAAACGTCCACGGCAGATAGGGACCGAACTGTCTCACGACGTTCTAAACCCAGCTCGCGTACCACTTTAAATGGCGAACAGCCATACCCTTGGGACCGGCTTCAGCCCCAGGATGTGATGAGCCGACATCGAGGTGCCAAACACCGCCGTCGATATGAACTCTTGGGCGGTATCAGCCTGTTATCCCCGGAGTACCTTTTATCCGTTGAGCGATGGCCCTTCCATACAGAACCACCGGATCACTAAGACCTACTTTCGTACCTGCTCGACGTGTCTGTCTCGCAGTCAAGCGCGCTTTTGCCTTTATACTCTACGACCGATTTCCGACCGGTCTGAGCGCACCTTCGTACTCCTCCGTTACTCTTTAGGAGGAGACCGCCCCAGTCAAACTACCCACCATACACTGTCCTCGATCCGGATAACGGACCAGAGTTAGAACCTCAAGGTTGCCAGGGTGGTATTTCAAGGTTGGCTCCATGAGAACTGGCGTCCCCACTTCAAAGCCTCCCACCTATCCTACACAAGCAAGCTCAAAGTCCAGTGCAAAGCTATAGTAAAGGTTCACGGGGTCTTTCCGTCTAGCCGCGGATACACTGCATCTTCACAGCGATTTCAATTTCACTGAGTCTCGGGTGGAGACAGCGCCGCCATCGTTACGCCATTCGTGCAGGTCGGAACTTACCCGACAAGGAATTTCGCTACCTTAGGACCGTTATAGTTACGGCCGCCGTTTACCGGGGCTTCGATCAAGAGCTTCGCGTTAGCTAACCCCATCAATTAACCTTCCGGCACCGGGCAGGCGTCACACCCTATACGTCCACTTTCGTGTTTGCAGAGTGCTGTGTTTTTAATAAACAGTCGCAGCGGCCTGGTATCTTCGACCGGCATGTGCTTACGGGGTAAACCCTTCACACTCACCGGCGCACCTTCTCCCGAAGTTACGGTGCCATTTTGCCTAGTTCCTTCACCCGAGTTCTCTCAAGCGCCTTGGTATTCTCTACCTAACCACCTGTGTCGGTTTGGGGTACGGTTCCTAATTACCTGAAGCTTAGAAGCTTTTCCTGGAAGCATGGCATCAACCACTTCATCGTCCTAAAGGACAACTCGTCATCAGTTCTCGGCCTTGAACGCCCGGATTTACCTAAGCATTCAGCCTACCACCTTAAACACGGACAACCAACGCCGTGCTGGCCTAGCCTTCTCCGTCCCTCCATCGCAGTAATTAGAAGTACGGGAATATTAACCCGTTTCCCATCGACTACGCATTTCTGCCTCGCCTTAGGGGCCGACTCACCCTGCGTCGATTAACGTTGCGCAGGAAACCTTGGTCTTTCGGCGTGGGAGTTTTTCACTCCCATTGTCGTTACTCATGTCAGCATTCGCACTTCTGATACCTCCAGCAAGCTTCTCAACTCACCTTCACAGGCTTACAGAACGCTCCTCTACCGCTCATCCTAAGATGAACCCGTAGCTTCGGTGTATGGTTTGAGCCCCGTTACATCTTCCGCGCAGGCCGACTCGACTAGTGAGCTATTACGCTTTCTTTAAAGGGTGGCTGCTTCTAAGCCAACCTCCTAGCTGTCTAAGCCTTCCCACATCGTTTCCCACTTAACCATAACTTTGGGACCTTAGCTGACGGTCTGGGTTGTTTCCCTTTTCACGACGGACGTTAGCACCCGCCGTGTGTCTCCCGTGCTGACACTTGCTGGTATTCGGAGTTTGCATCGGTTTGGTAAGTCGGGATGACCCCCTAGCCGAAACAGTGCTCTACCCCCAGCAGTGATACACGAGGCGCTACCTAAATAGCTTTCGAGGAGAACCAGCTATCTCCGAGCTTGATTAGCCTTTCACTCCGATCCACAGGTCATCCGCTAACTTTTCAACGGTAGTCGGTTCGGTCCTCCAGTCAGTGTTACCTAACCTTCAACCTGCCCATGGATAGATCGCCCGGTTTCGGGTCTATACCCAGCGACTAAACGCCCTATTAAGACTCGCTTTCGCTACGCCTCCCCTATTCGGTTAAGCTCGCCACTGAATATAAGTCGCTGACCCATTATACAAAAGGTACGCAGTCACAGAACAAGTCTGCTCCCACTGCTTGTACGCATACGGTTTCAGGATCTATTTCACTCCCCTCTCCGGGGTTCTTTTCGCCTTTCCCTCACGGTACTAGTTCACTATCGGTCAGTCAGTAGTATTTAGCCTTGGAGGATGGTCCCCCCATATTCAGACAAAGTTTCTCGTGCTCCGTCCTACTCGATTTCATTGATAAGAGAATTTCGTGTACGGGGCTATCACCCACTACGGCGGCACTTTCCAGAGCCTTCCACTACTCTCAAATCAACTTAAGGGCTAGTCCCCGTTCGCTCGCCACTACTAAGGGAATCTCGGTTGATTTCTTTTCCTCAGGGTACTTAGATGTTTCAGTTCCCCTGGTTCGCCTCATGCACCTATGTATTCAGTGCATGATACCCAGCTTATGCTAGGTGGGTTCCCCCATTCAGAGATCTCTGGATCACAGTCTGTTTGCCGACTCCCCAAAGCTTATCGCAGGCTACAACGTCTTTCATCGCCTCTGACTGCCAAGGCATCCACCGTATGCGCTTCTTCACTTGACCATATAACCCCAAGCAATCTGGTTACTGTCTATAACGTGAAGACGACATTCGCCGAAAATTTGCACTTGAGAACAACGCAAATTTTACCTTGACCAGATTAATTACCAGTGAAAGTAATCAATCAGTCACTTCTATCACATACCCAAATTTTTAAAGAACGATGTTTCGACTGGTCAAAGACCAGAAATCAACATTCAATCTGCGTCCGCAGGAATGCTCATTTCTGAACTCTTACTCGTTAACGACTGCAACCAGAAAGTGGTGGAGCCAAGCGGGATCGAACCGCTGACCTCCTGCGTGCAAGGCAGGCGCTCTCCCAGCTGAGCTATGGCCCCGTATATCATCTGCACCTGAATTGGTAGGTCTGGGCAGATTTGAACTGCCGACCTCACCCTTATCAGGGGTGCGCTCTAACCAACTGAGCTACAGACCTATAACAGGGTCGCGTTACAGCATCGTCTTCTACAATGAATCAAGCAATTCGTGTGGGTGCTTATGAATAAGCTGCGATCTTTCGATTAAGGAGGTGATCCAGCCGCAGGTTCCCCTACGGCTACCTTGTTACGACTTCACCCCAGTCATGAATCACACCGTGGTAACCGTCCCCCCGAAGGTTAGACTAGCTACTTCTGGTGCAACCCACTCCCATGGTGTGACGGGCGGTGTGTACAAGGCCCGGGAACGTATTCACCGTGACATTCTGATTCACGATTACTAGCGATTCCGACTTCACGCAGTCGAGTTGCAGACTGCGATCCGGACTACGATCGGTTTTATGGGATTAGCTCCACCTCGCGGCTTGGCAACCCTTTGTACCGACCATTGTAGCACGTGTGTAGCCCTGGCCGTAAGGGCCATGATGACTTGACGTCATCCCCACCTTCCTCCGGTTTGTCACCGGCAGTCTCCTTAGAGTTCCCACCATAACGTGCTGGTAACTAAGGACAAGGGTTGCGCTCGTTACGGGACTTAACCCAACATCTCACGACACGAGCTGACGACAGCCATGCAGCACCTGTGTCTGAGTTCCCGAAGGCACCAATCCATCTCTGGAAAGTTCTCAGCATGTCAAGGCCAGGTAAGGTTCTTCGCGTTGCTTCGAATTAAACCACATGCTCCACCGCTTGTGCGGGCCCCCGTCAATTCATTTGAGTTTTAACCTTGCGGCCGTACTCCCCAGGCGGTCAACTTAATGCGTTAGCTGCGCCACTAAGTTCTCAAGGAACCCAACGGCTAGTTGACATCGTTTACGGCGTGGACTACCAGGGTATCTAATCCTGTTTGCTCCCCACGCTTTCGCACCTCAGTGTCAGTATCAGTCCAGGTGGTCGCCTTCGCCACTGGTGTTCCTTCCTATATCTACGCATTTCACCGCTACACAGGAAATTCCACCACCCTCTACCGTACTCTAGCTTGCCAGTTTTGGATGCAGTTCCCAGGTTGAGCCCGGGGCTTTCACATCCAACTTAACAAACCACCTACGCGCGCTTTACGCCCAGTAATTCCGATTAACGCTTGCACCCTCTGTATTACCGCGGCTGCTGGCACAGAGTTAGCCGGTGCTTATTCTGTCGGTAACGTCAAAATTGCAGAGTATTAATCTACAACCCTTCCTCCCAACTTAAAGTGCTTTACAATCCGAAGACCTTCTTCACACACGCGGCATGGCTGGATCAGGCTTTCGCCCATTGTCCAATATTCCCCACTGCTGCCTCCCGTAGGAGTCTGGACCGTGTCTCAGTTCCAGTGTGACTGATCATCCTCTCAGACCAGTTACGGATCGTCGCCTTGGTGAGCCATTACCTCACCAACTAGCTAATCCGACCTAGGCTCATCTATTAGCGCAAGGCCCGAAGGTCCCCTGCTTTCTCCCGTAGGACGTATGCGGTATTAGCGTTCCTTTCGAAACGTTGTCCCCCACTAATAGGCAGATTCCTAGGCATTACTCACCCGTCCGCCGCTGAATCAGGGAGCAAGCTCCCGTCATCCGCTCGACTTGCATGTGTTAGGCCTGCCGCCAGCGTTCAATCTGAGCCATGATCAAACTCTTCAGTTCAATACTGCATGGGTTTTGAGAAAACCCTAAACTTGGCTCAGCAATCGCAAATCTCTTTATCTCTAAAGAGTTAACTCTCGAATTAACGAGTGTTTACTTGTGATGCTGATAATCTTGCGATCAATCAGTCTTAACCCACAAGCACCCACACGAATTGCTTGATTCAGTTGTTAAAGAACGGTTGGTTGATTCTTTCGTCTCAACCGAGGCGCGCATCTTACAGCAGCCTCATTTCCTGTCAAGTTGTTTTTGAAGAACTTTTTCTTTCTTCTCAACACCTTGCAGCGCCCGACCAGATCATCTTCTCTCCAGCGGGAGGCGCATTCTACAGCGTTACAAACCGCTGTCAACACCCTCTTTTACCGCCTTCGATCACACCTGACCGAACCATCAACAGAACCACTCAAACCACCCTGTCGATGCCGGCGCATTCTACTCGAATTCGCCGTCCG
>NZ_FRBQ01000020.1 GCF_900142655.1 Phytopseudomonas punonensis
TGAATCGCCCCTAGTTTCGTAGACACCTCCAAGCCTCATAATGAGGCCCACTAGGAGGTGCCATGAGCAACCAGCGTTACCCCGAAGAATTCAAAATCGAAGCGGTCAAGCAAGTGACCGAGCGTGGCCTTCCTGTAGCCGAAGTGGCAGCGCGGTTAGGTATGTCGGTGCACAGCCTGTATGCCTGGATCAAGCGCTACAGCAAGCCGCAGGAAAAGCGGCAGCAAGAGGACGATCAGCAGGCCGAACTGCGTCGTCTGCGTGCTGAGCTCAAGCGAGTGACCGAAGAGCGAGACATCCTAAAAAAGGCCGCCGCGTACTTTGCCAAGGAGTCCGGCTGAAGTACGCCTTCATCAGCAAGCTGTCGGTGGAGTATCCGGTTCGGCGTCTCTGCGAAACCCTCAAAGTGCATCCCAGCGGTTACTACGCTTGGCTATCCGAGCCTAAGTCCGTACGCGCCAAGGAAGATCAGCGTCTGCTCGGGCTGATCAAGCATGCGTGGCTGGAAAGTGGTGGTGTCTACGGCTACCGAAAGATCCACGACGACCTGCGTGAGCTGGGTGAGTCTTGTGGTCGTCACCGCGTGGCCCGCCTGATGAGGTTGGAGAAGCTGCGCTCGCAGACTGGCTATCGTCGGCGTCCTGGCTATTGCGGCGGCAAGCCGACAGTAGCCTCGCCCAATCGCCTGGAGAGACAGTTCAAGGTCGCAGAACCCAATAAGGTCTGGGTCACTGACATCACCTACATTCGCACCTATGAAGGCTGGCTGTACTTGGCAGTGGTGCTGGATCTGTTTTCACGCCAGGTGGTCGGCTGGTCGATGAAGCCACGGATGTGCAGCGATCTAGCGATTGATGCCTTACTGATGGCGGTGTGGCGGCGCAAACCCAAGCAGGAAGTGATGATCCACTCAGACCAGGGCAGTCAGTTCAGTAGCCTGGACTGGCAAAGTTTCCTCAAGGCCAACAACCTGATTAGCAGCATGAGCCGACGCGGTAACTGTCACGACAACGCCGTGGCAGAAAGCTTTTTCCAATTGCTGAAGCGAGAACGCATCAGACGGAAAACCTACGGCACCCGTGAAGAAGCACGCGCTGATGTGTTCGATTACATCGAGATGTTTTATAACCCTAAACGCCGGCACAGCAGCGCTATGCAGCTATCGCCAGTGGATTTTGAAAAGCGCTATTTCCAGAGCTTGGAAAGTGTCTAGGAAAGCCGGGGCGATTCA
>NZ_FRBQ01000017.1 GCF_900142655.1 Phytopseudomonas punonensis
AACATTAAAATGGTTGTCACCCTGATCAAGCCGATCGCCATGGAAGACGGCCTGCGCTTCGCAATTCGCGAAGGTGGTCGTACCGTTGGTGCTGGTGTTGTAGCAAAGATCGTCGAATAATCGATTGATCTGTCCCCGTCAGGCCGGCATAATGGTCGGCCTGATTTTGTTCTAGGTCAGTAGCTCAATTGGCAGAGCGACGGTCTCCAAAACCGTAGGTTGGGGGTTCGATTCCCTCCTGACCTGCCATTTTCTAACGAATTTGGCGTGTCTTCTCACAGGATCCTAGTTCATGAATGTTAAGGCTGAAGCCAAAGACTCTCGTTTTGATCTGCTGAAGTGGATCGCGGTGGCCCTGCTTGTGGTCGCCGGAGTGGTCGGTAATCAGTACTTCTCCGGTGAGCCGATTCTGTATCGTGTTGTTGCTGTATTGGTTCTGGCAGTTGTTGCTGCTCTGATCGCTCTGCAAACAACGAAAGGTCAGTCGTTCTTCGGCTTGGCCAAGGAAGCTCGCGTCGAGATTCGCAAGGTTGTCTGGCCGACTCGTCAGGAAACCACGCAGACCACGCTGATCGTCGTCCTTGTCGTCCTGGTGATGGCATTGGTGCTTTGGGGGCTAGATTCGCTCCTCGGTTGGCTTGTGTCGTTTATTGTAAGCTGAGATAGGGTGTCCCGTGGCTAAGCGTTGGTACGTTGTGCATGCTTACTCGGGTTACGAGAAGCATGTAATGCGTTCGCTGATCGAGCGCGTAAAATTCGCCGGAATGGAAGATGACTTCGGCGAGATTCTGGTCCCCACCGAAGAAGTGGTGGAGATGCGTAACGGCCAGAAGCGTAAGAGTGAGCGTAAGTTCTTTCCAGGTTATGTGCTCGTGCAGATGGAAATGAACGAGGCGACTTGGCACTTGATCAAGGATACGCCGCGCGTGATGGGCTTTATTGGCGGTACCGCCGATAAGCCTGCACCGATCACCGAAAAAGAAGCTGATGCGATTCTGCGTCGTGTCGCTGATAGCGGTGATAAGCCCAAGCCGAAGACTCTCTTCGAGCCGGGTGAGATGGTTCGTGTTGTCGATGGTCCGTTCGCTGACTTCAGTGGCGTCGTCGAGGAAGTGAACTACGAGAAGAGCCGTATCCAGGTGGCGGTGACCATTTTCGGTCGTGCCACCCCGGTCGAGCTGGAGTTCAGTCAGGTCGAGAAGTCGTAACTGACAAACGCATCCCATACCCCGCAGCCATAGGCTGCGGGGTTTTGTTGTCACTGGGATAAACAGGCAATAGTCGGGGAGCTTAACGGCGCTAGAACCCGTAACTGGAGTAGCTAATGGCTAAGAAAATCACGGCTTATATCAAGCTGCAAGTAAAGGCCGCTCAGGCCAACCCGTCGCCACCCGTCGGCCCTGCTCTGGGTCAGCACGGTGTGAACATCATGGAATTCTGCAAGGCGTTCAACGCCAAGACTCAGGGCATGGAACCTGGTCTGCCGACTCCAGTGATCATCACTGTGTACAGCGACCGTAGCTTCACGTTCGAAACCAAGAGCACCCCGGCCTCCGTTCTGCTGAAAAAAGCAGCGGGTCTGACCAGTGGCTCGGCTCGTCCGAACACTGTCAAAGTCGGCACCGTGACTCGTGCTCAGCTCGAAGAGATCGCCAAGACCAAACAGGCTGATCTGACTGCAGCTGATATGGATGCAGCCGTGCGTACCATCGCCGGTTCTGCTCGTAGCATGGGCCTCAACGTGGAGGGTGTGTAATGGCTAAGCTGACCAAGCGCCAAAAGGCTATCGCGGCCAAGATCGAGCCGGGCAAAGCCTACAGCTTCGTCGACGCTGCTGCGTTGCTGGCTGAAATTTCCGCCGTCAAATTCTCCGAGTCCGTTGATGTTTCCATCAACCTCGGCGTTGATCCGCGTAAATCCGACCAAGTCGTTCGTGGTGCAACCGTTCTGCCTAACGGCAGCGGGAAAACCGTTCGCGTTGCTGTCTTCACCCAAGGCCCGGGCGCTGAAGCTGCTCTGGCTGCCGGCGCTGACCGCGTAGGCATGGACGACCTGGCTGCCGAAATGAAAGGCGGCGACCTGAACTATGACGTAGTCATCGCTTCTCCGGACGCCATGCGCGTTGTTGGCCAGCTGGGCCAGGTACTCGGCCCACGCGGCCTGATGCCTAACCCGAAGGTCGGCACCGTAACTCCGGACGTAGCCACTGCAGTCAAGAATGCCAAAGCTGGTCAGGTACGTTTCCGTACCGACAAGAACGGCATCATCCACGGTTCCGTTGGCAAGGTTGGCTTCGACGCCGACAAGCTGAAGCAGAACGTGGAAGCCCTGCTGGCTGATCTGAAGCGCCTGAAGCCGTCGACCTCGAAAGGCGTCTACGTCAAGCGCGTGACTCTGAGCACCACTATGGGCCCAGGTCTGCTGATCGACCAAGGTTCGCTGGACGCTTAATGCATGACGGCAGGCGCACTTTGTGCGCCTGCCGCAAAAAATTGGGGTCCCTGCCTGGCGGGGGCTATCCAAGACCGTAGGGGGCGAAAGCCTCAAACACGAAGAGCGATCTTCAACCCTACGCAGATGGTGCTCCCGATTCTTACCGAATCAGACACCAAAACGCCGTCCGGCTTAGGTCGGGCGAAACGGTAACATCCAGGAGTAAACCCGTGGCAATTAAACTCGAAGACAAGAAGGCCATCGTCGCTGAAGTCAACGAGGCTGCCAAAGCTGCCCTGTCCGCTGTCGTGGCTGATGCCCGTGGCGTGACCGTAGGTGCTATGACCGGACTCCGTAAAGAGGCCCGCGAAGCTGGCGTATACGTACGTGTTGTACGTAATACCCTGCTCAAGCGCGCCGTTGAAGGCACTCAGTACGACGTGCTCAACGACGTGTTCAAAGGCCCGACCCTGATCGCTTTCTCCAACGAACATCCGGGCGCTGCTGCTCGTCTGTTCAAAGAGTTCGCCAAGGGTCAGGACAAGTTCGAGATCAAGGCAGCTGCGTTCGAGGGTCAGTTCCTCGCAGCCAATCAGATCGATGTACTGGCAACTCTGCCGACTTATGACGAAGCCATTTCCCAGCTGATGAGCGTGATTCAAGGCGCTACCAGCAAACTGGCTCGTACTTTGGCGGCTGTTCGCGACCAGAAAGAAGCCGCTGCCGCTTAAGGCACGTCATTCGTTCTCGCGCTTATTTGTTTAATTTGACGGTCGCGAAGACTGTCCCCCAATACAGGAATTAGAGTCATGGCTCTGTCTAACGAAGACATCATCGAAGCAATCGGCCAGAAAAGCGTTCTGGAAGTTGTTGAACTGATCAAAGCAATGGAAGAGAAGTTCGGCGTTACCGCTGCTGCTGCTACCGTTGCTGCTGCTGGCCCGGCTGCTGCCGCTGCTGAAGAGCAAACCGAGTTCAACGTCATCCTGGCTGAAGCCGGCGACAAGAAAGTGAACGTCATTAAAGCCGTTCGCGAACTGACCGGTCTGGGTCTGAAAGAAGCTAAAGCAGTTGTTGACGGCGCTCCTGGCATCGTTAAAGAAGGCGTGTCGAAAGACGAAGCCGAAGCTGCCAAGAAAGCTCTGGAAGAAGCAGGCGCCAAAGTCGAGCTCAAGTAAGCGACGACCTTGCGTCTACAGCCCGCGCTATTCGCATAAGGCTGACGGCTGGTGGCTCTTGCCACCGGCCTTTTTCCGTTCTAACTCGGCTATTTGATAGTCCTGGCCTGGAACGTGAAATACCCACCAACGAGGTGGAGCAAACTTAGGGTTTGCACGAGTTTCTGGCTGCTCCCGTCGGAGGAGCCAAATAAGCAGGTGACCAAGCTGGGGAACGCTGATGGCTTACTCATATACTGAGAAAAAACGTATCCGCAAGGACTTTAGCAAGTTGCCGGATGTCATGGATGTGCCGTACCTCCTGGCCATCCAGCTGGATTCTTATCGCGAATTCCTGCAGCAGGGCGCGAGCAAGGACCAGTTCCGCGACATCGGTCTGCATGCGGCCTTCAAATCTGTATTCCCGATCATCAGCTACTCCGGCAACGCTGCTCTGGAATATGTCGGCTATCGCCTGGGCGAGCCGGCGTTCGACGTCAAAGAGTGCGTGCTGCGTGGCGTGACCTTCGCAGTGCCGCTGCGCGTGAAAGTGCGCCTGATCATTTTCGACAAAGAATCGTCGAACAAAGCGATCAAGGACATCAAAGAGCAAGAAGTGTACATGGGCGAAATTCCGCTCATGACCGAGAACGGTACCTTCGTCATCAACGGTACCGAGCGCGTCATCGTTTCCCAGCTGCACCGTTCCCCAGGTGTGTTCTTCGACCACGACCGTGGCAAGACTCACAGCTCGGGTAAGCTGCTGTACTCCGCGCGCATAATCCCTTACCGCGGTTCATGGTTGGACTTCGAGTTCGATCCGAAGGACGCCGTATTCGTACGTATCGACCGTCGCCGCAAACTGCCGGCTTCGGTGCTGCTGCGCGCGCTGGGCTATAGCACTGAAGAAGTGCTGGATGCTTTCTACACCACCAACGTATTCCACGTTAAAGGCGAAGGCCTGAGCCTGGAGCTCGTACCACATCGTCTGCGCGGTGAAATCGCCAGCCAGGACATTCTGGATGGCGCCGGCAAGGTGATCGTCGAGCAGGGTCGTCGTATTACCGCTCGCCACATCAACCAGCTGGACAAAGCCGGTATCAAGGAGCTGGACGTACCGTTCGACTACCTGATCGGCCGTACCACTGCCAAGGCGATCGTGCACCCGGCTACCGGCGAAATCCTCGCTGAGTGCAACACCGAGCTGTCGGTCGAGCTGCTGGCGAAGATCGCCAAAGCTCAGGTCGTACGCATCGAAACGCTGTACACCAACGACATCGACTGTGGTCCGTTCATCAGCGACACGCTGAAGATCGACAGCACCACCAATCAGCTCGAAGCGCTGGTCGAGATCTACCGCATGATGCGTCCTGGCGAGCCACCTACCAAGGATGCCGCCGAGACCCTGTTCAACAACCTGTTCTTCAGTGCCGAGCGTTACGACCTGTCCGCCGTAGGCCGCATGAAGTTCAACCGTCGTATCGGTCGTACCGAGATCGAAGGTTCGGGCGTATTGAGCCGCGAAGACATCGTTGAAGTTCTCAAGACTCTGGTCGACATTCGTAACGGCAAAGGTATCGTCGATGACATCGACCACCTGGGTAACCGCCGTGTACGTTGCGTCGGCGAGATGGCCGAGAACCAGTTCCGTGTTGGCCTGGTGCGCGTTGAGCGCGCGGTCAAGGAACGTCTGTCGATGGCCGAAAGCGAAGGCCTGATGCCGCAGGATCTGATCAACGCCAAGCCGGTTGCGGCAGCGGTGAAAGAGTTCTTCGGTTCCAGCCAGCTTTCTCAGTTCATGGATCAGAACAACCCGCTTTCCGAGATCACCCACAAGCGCCGTGTTTCCGCACTTGGCCCGGGCGGCCTGACTCGTGAGCGCGCAGGCTTCGAAGTCCGCGACGTACACCCGACTCACTACGGTCGTGTGTGCCCGATCGAAACGCCAGAAGGTCCGAACATCGGTCTGATCAACTCCCTGGCTGCCTATGCCCGCACCAACCAGTACGGCTTCCTGGAAAGCCCGTACCGCGTTGTTCAGGAAGGCAAGGTCACCGACGAGATCGTGTTCCTGTCCGCCATCGAAGAGGCTGATCACGTGATCGCTCAGGCTTCGGCCACGATGAACGACAAGAAGATGCTGATCGACGAGCTGGTAGCTGTTCGTCACCTGAACGAGTTCACCGTCAAGGCGCCGGAAGACGTCACCCTGATGGACGTTTCGCCGAAGCAGGTTGTTTCCGTTGCCGCCTCGCTGATCCCGTTCCTCGAGCACGACGACGCCAACCGCGCGTTGATGGGTTCGAACATGCAGCGTCAGGCTGTTCCGACCCTGCGTTCGGACAAGCCTCTGGTTGGTACCGGCATGGAGCGCAACGTCGCCCGTGACTCCGGCGTCTGCGTCGTGGCGCGCCGCGGTGGTGTGATCGACTCCGTCGATGCCAGCCGTATCGTGGTTCGCGTTGCCGATGATGAAGTCGAAACCGGTGAAGCCGGTGTGGACATCTACAACCTGACCAAATACACCCGCTCCAACCAGAACACCTGCATCAACCAGCGTCCGCTGGTGCAGAAAGGTGATGTGGTTGCGCGTGGCGACATCATGGCCGACGGCCCGTCCACCGACATGGGTGAACTGGCGCTGGGTCAGAACATGCGCGTCGCGTTCATGCCGTGGAATGGTTACAACTTCGAAGACTCCATCCTGCTCTCCGAGCGCGTGGTTCAGGAAGACCGCTTCACCACGATCCACATCCAGGAACTGACTTGTGTGGCCCGTGACACCAAGCTCGGCCCAGAGGAAATCTCTGCGGATATCCCGAACGTGGGTGAAGCTGCACTGAACAAGCTCGACGAAGCCGGTATCGTCTACGTTGGTGCCGAAGTCGGCCCTGGCGACATTCTGGTTGGTAAGGTCACCCCGAAAGGCGAGACTCAGCTGACGCCAGAAGAGAAGCTGCTGCGTGCGATCTTCGGTGAGAAGGCCAGCGACGTTAAAGACACTTCCCTGCGCGTGCCGACTGGCACCAAAGGTACTGTCATCGACGTACAGGTCTTCACCCGCGACGGCGTCGAGCGTGATGCGCGTGCTCTTTCGATCGAGAAGAGCCAGCTGGACGAGATCCGCAAGGACCTCAACGAAGAATTCCGCATCGTTGAAGGCGCGACCTTCGAACGTCTGCGTTCCGCTCTGGTTGGCAAGATCGCCGAAGGCGGTGCTGGCCTGAAGAAAGGTGCTGCGATCACTGACGAAGTGCTCGACGGTCTGGAGCGCGGCCAGTGGTTCAAGCTGCGCATGGCTGAAGATGCACTGAACGAGCAGTTGGAAAAGGCTCAGGCCTACATTTCCGACCGCCGTCAGCTGCTCGACGACAAGTTCGAAGACAAGAAGCGCAAGCTGCAGCAAGGCGATGATCTGGCTCCGGGCGTACTGAAGATCGTCAAGGTTTACCTGGCAATCCGTCGTCGCATCCAGCCGGGTGACAAGATGGCTGGTCGTCACGGTAACAAGGGTGTGGTCTCGGTGATCATGCCGGTCGAAGACATGCCGCATGACGTGCATGGCACGCCGGTCGACATCGTCCTCAACCCGCTGGGCGTACCGTCGCGTATGAACGTTGGTCAGATCCTCGAAACCCACCTTGGCCTCGCGGCTAAAGGTCTGGGCGAGAAGATCAACCTGATGCTCGAAGAGCAGCGCAAAGTCGCTGAGCTGCGCAAGTTCATGCAGCAGATCTACAACGAGATCGGTGGGCGTCAGGAAAACCTCGACGAGCTGAGCGATCAGGAAGTGCTGGCCCTGGCCAACAACCTGCGCAAAGGCGTGCCGATGGCGACCCCGGTGTTCGACGGTGCCAAGGAAAGCGAGATCAAGGCCATGCTGAAGCTGGCAGATCTGCCGGAAAGCGGCCAGATGCGCCTGATCGATGGCCGTACCGGCAACCAGTTCGAGCGCCCGACCACGGTCGGTTACATGTACATGCTGAAACTGAACCACTTGGTGGACGACAAGATGCACGCTCGTTCTACCGGTTCCTACAGCCTGGTTACCCAGCAGCCGCTGGGTGGTAAGGCGCAGTTCGGTGGTCAGCGCTTCGGGGAGATGGAGGTCTGGGCTCTGGAAGCTTACGGCGCCGCCTACACCCTGCAGGAAATGTTGACCGTTAAGTCGGACGACGTGAACGGCCGTACCAAGATGTACAAAAACATCGTGGATGGCGATCACCGTATGGAGCCGGGCATGCCCGAGTCCTTCAACGTGTTGATCAAAGAGATCCGTTCGCTCGGTATCGATATCGATCTGGAAACCGAATAACACGACGTGAATCGGCAGCGGGGCTTCACTCCCGCTGCCTGCTCCGCCAGGAGGAAAGGCCTTGAAAGACCTACTGAATTTGCTGAAAAACCAGGGTCAAGTCGAAGAGTTCGATGCCATTCGCATCGGTCTTGCTTCGCCTGAGATGATCCGTTCGTGGTCGTTCGGTGAAGTTAAAAAGCCGGAAACCATCAACTACCGTACGTTCAAGCCTGAGCGTGACGGCCTGTTCTGCGCCAAGATCTTTGGCCCGGTAAAGGATTACGAGTGCCTGTGCGGTAAGTACAAGCGCTTGAAGCACCGTGGTGTGATCTGTGAGAAGTGCGGCGTTGAAGTCGCCCTGGCCAAGGTTCGTCGTGAGCGCATGGCGCACATCGAACTGGCTTCTCCAGTTGCCCACATCTGGTTCCTGAAGTCTCTGCCGAGCCGTATCGGCCTGCTGATGGACATGACCCTGCGTGATATCGAACGCGTTCTCTACTTCGAGAGCTATGTCGTTATCGATCCGGGCATGACCACCCTCGAGAAGGGCCAACTGCTCAACGACGAGCAGTACTTCGAAGCGCTGGAAGAGTTCGGTGACGACTTCGACGCCCGCATGGGGGCCGAGGCTGTTCGCGAGCTGCTGCACGCTATCGACCTGGAGCACGAGATCGGTCGCCTGCGCGAAGAGATTCCGCAGACCAACTCGGAAACCAAGATCAAGAAGCTGTCCAAGCGTCTGAAGTTGATGGAAGCCTTCCAGGGTTCCGGCAACCTGCCAGAGTGGATGGTGCTGACCGTTCTGCCGGTTCTGCCGCCAGACCTGCGTCCGCTGGTTCCGTTGGACGGTGGCCGTTTCGCCACTTCCGACCTGAACGACCTGTATCGCCGCGTTATCAACCGTAACAACCGTCTGAAGCGTCTGCTCGACCTCTCGGCTCCCGACATCATCGTGCGCAACGAAAAGCGCATGCTGCAGGAAGCGGTCGACGCACTGCTCGACAACGGTCGTCGCGGTCGCGCCATCACCGGTTCGAACAAGCGTCCTCTGAAATCCCTGGCTGACATGATCAAGGGTAAGCAGGGTCGTTTCCGTCAGAACTTGCTCGGTAAGCGCGTTGACTACTCCGGCCGTTCTGTAATTACCGTAGGCCCGGCTCTGCGTCTGCACCAGTGCGGTCTGCCGAAGAAGATGGCTCTCGAGCTGTTCAAGCCGTTCATTTTCGGCAAGCTGGAAATGCGTGGTCTTGCGACCACCATCAAAGCGGCCAAGAAAATGGTCGAGCGCGAGCTGCCGGAAGTATGGGACGTTCTCGCCGAAGTGATTCGCGAACACCCCGTACTGCTCAACCGTGCACCAACGCTTCACCGTCTGGGTATCCAAGCCTTTGAACCGGTTCTGATCGAAGGTAAGGCCATCCAGCTGCACCCGCTGGTCTGTGCCGCGTACAACGCCGACTTCGACGGTGACCAGATGGCCGTTCACGTGCCGCTGACGCTGGAAGCCCAGCTTGAAGCGCGCGCGCTGATGATGTCGACCAACAACATCCTGTCGCCTGCCAACGGTGAGCCAATCATCGTTCCGTCTCAGGACGTTGTATTGGGTCTGTACTACATGACCCGTGAAGCCATCAACGCCAAAGGCGAAGGTCGCGTATTCGCTGACCTGCAGGAAGTCGACCGCGTATTCCGCGCCGGCGAAGCGTCCCTGCACGCCCGTGTGAAAGTGCGTATCAACGAAGTCATCAAAGATCGTGACGGCACTATCACCAAGAACACCCGTATCGTCGACACCACCGTCGGCCGTGCGCTGCTGTTCCAGGTTGTGCCGGCTGGCCTGTCGTACGACGTGGTCAACCAGTCGATGAAGAAGAAGGCGATCTCCCGTCTGATCAACCAGTGCTACCGCACCGTTGGTCTGAAGGACACCGTGATCTTCGCTGACCAGCTGATGTACACCGGTTTCGCTTATTCGACCATCTCCGGTGTGTCGATTGGCGTGAACGACTTCGTTATCCCGGATGAGAAGGCGCGCATCATTGACGCCGCCACCGAGGAAGTGAAGGAAATCGAATCGCAGTACGCCTCCGGCCTGGTAACCCAGGGCGAGAAGTACAACAAAGTGATCGACCTTTGGTCGAAGGCCAACGATGAAGTGTCCAAAGCGATGATGTCGAACCTCTCGAAAGAGAAGGTCATCGACCGCGATGGCAACGAAGTCGATCAGGAGTCCTTCAACTCCATGTACATGATGGCCGACTCGGGTGCTCGTGGTTCCGCCGCGCAGATCCGTCAGCTGGCCGGTATGCGTGGTCTGATGGCCAAGCCGGATGGCTCGATCATCGAAACGCCGATCACCGCGAACTTCCGCGAAGGTCTGTCGGTTCTGCAGTACTTCATCTCGACTCACGGTGCTCGTAAAGGTCTGGCGGATACCGCACTGAAGACCGCGAACTCCGGTTACCTGACTCGTCGTCTCGTCGACGTAGCCCAGGATCTGGTGGTGACCGAGATCGATTGCGGTACCGAGCAGGGTCTGCACATGACTCCGCACATTGAAGGCGGCGACGTGGTCGAGCCGCTCGGTGAGCGCGTACTGGGCCGTGTTATCGCCCGTGACGTGTTCAAGCCGGGCACCGAAGACGTCATCGTTCCGGCCGGTACTCTGGTCGACGAGCAGTGGGTTGAGTTCATCGAGCTCAACAGCATCGACGAAGTGATCGTGCGTTCGCCGATCAGCTGCGAAACCCGCTACGGCATCTGCGCCAAGTGCTACGGTCGCGACCTGGCTCGTGGTCACCAGATCAACATCGGTGAAGCTGTCGGCGTAATCGCTGCTCAGTCGATCGGTGAGCCGGGTACTCAGCTGACCATGCGTACGTTCCACATCGGTGGTGCTGCAAGCCGTACTTCGGCTGCTGACAGCGTCCAGGTGAAGAACGGTGGTGCGGTTCGCCTGCACAACCTCAAGCACGTCGAGCGTCTGGACGGCAACCTGATCGCGGTATCGCGTTCCGGTGAGCTGGCTATCGCTGACGAGTTCGGTCGTGAGCGCGAGCGCTACAAGCTGCCGTACGGTGCGGTCATCTCCGTGAAGGAAGGTGACAAGGTCGACGCTGGCGCTATCGTCGCCAAGTGGGACCCGCACACCCACCCGATCGTGACCGAAATGAAGGGTACCGTTACCTTCGTCGGCATGGAGGAGGGCATCACGATCAAGCGCCAGACCGACGAACTGACCGGTCTGACCAACATCGAGGTTCTCGACGCCAAGGATCGTCCGGCTTCCGGCAAGGACATTCGTCCGGCCGTTAAACTGGTCGATGCAAGTGGCAAGGATCTGATGCTGCCAGGTACTGACGTACCGGCGCAGTACTTCCTGCCTGCCAACGCCCTCGTCGGTGTTGCTGACGGTGCCCAGGTTGCGGTCGGTGACGTTATCGCCCGTATCCCGCAGGAAACCTCGAAGACCCGTGACATCACCGGTGGTCTGCCGCGCGTTGCCGACCTGTTCGAAGCGCGTCGTCCAAAAGAAGCTTCGATTCTGGCGGAAATCAGCGGCACCATCTCGTTCGGTAAGGAGACCAAGGGCAAGCGCCGTCTGGTCATCACGCCGACCGATGGCAGCGATCCGTACGAAGAGCTGATCCCGAAATGGCGTCACCTGAACGTGTTCGAAGGTGAGCAGGTCAACAAGGGTGAAGTTATCTCCGACGGTCCGAGCGATCCACACGACATCCTGCGTCTGCTGGGCGTCAGTGCGCTGGCCAAGTACATCGTCAACGAGATCCAGGACGTTTACCGTCTGCAAGGCGTGAAGATCAACGACAAGCACATCGAAACCATCCTGCGTCAGATGCTGCGCAAGGTCGAGATTGCCGAGTCGGGTGATTCCAGTTTCATCAAGGGCGACCAGATGGAACTGACTCAGGTGCTGGGCGAGAACGAGCGTCTGGTCGAGCAAGACAAGTTCATCGCCAAGTACACCCGCGTACTGCTGGGGATTACCAAGGCGTCGCTGTCCACCGAGTCGTTCATCTCGGCGGCATCGTTCCAGGAAACCACTCGCGTTCTTACCGAGGCGGCGGTTACTGGCAAGCGCGACTACCTGCGTGGCCTGAAGGAGAACGTGGTCGTGGGTCGCCTGATCCCGGCGGGTACTGGTCTGGCTTACCACAGCGAGCGCAAACGTCGTCGCGAGGCTGACAAGCCGGTGCGTGTGAGCGCAAGCGAAGTGGAAGCGGCGCTGACCGAAGCGCTGAACTCCAGCGAAAATTGAGAGCGTGCTCCGACTGCCTGGCAGTCGGGGCCGTATCTTGACTAGGGGGGCGAGTCTCTTTAGACTCATGCACCCCTAAATATGGCAGGGCATAAGCCCTGCCATTTATTTATGGTGTAAATAAATAGCGTCGAAAGACGGACAGTGGAGCTAGTAGATGGCAACTATCAACCAGCTGGTGCGCCAGCCGCGCAAGCGTATCGTCGAGAAATCCGACGTACCTGCGCTGCAGAACTGCCCCCAGCGTCGTGGCGTATGCACTCGCGTGTATACCACCACGCCGAAAAAACCAAACTCGGCACTGCGTAAAGTTTGCCGTGTGCGTCTGACCAACGGTTTCGAGGTTTCCTCGTACATCGGCGGTGAAGGCCACAACCTGCAAGAGCACAGCGTCGTGCTGATCCGTGGCGGTCGTGTAAAAGACTTGCCAGGTGTGCGTTATCACACCGTTCGCGGCTCGCTGGACACCTCGGGTGTCAAAGGTCGTAACCAGGGTCGTTCGAAGTACGGTACCAAGCGTCCGAAGTGATCGGTCGTCGGTACTAAATGCAGTTTCTAATTTTATTGAGTCGATAAGAGTAAGGTCGGGCGTAACCAAGCTGGTTGCAGTTCCGGGCTAACCTGAAGACCGTTTGAGGGCTTATCAAATGCCAAGACGTCGTGTAGCAGCCAAGCGCGAAGTGCTTGACGATCCAAAATACGGAAGCCAAATCCTGGCCAAGTTCATGAACCACGTGATGGAAAGCGGCAAGAAAGCCGTTGCCGAGCGTATCGTTTATGGCGCCCTGGACAAGGTTAAAGAGCGTAAGAACAGCGATCCCCTGGAAATCTTCGAGAAAGCTCTCGACGCCATCGCTCCGCTGGTCGAAGTGAAGTCGCGCCGTGTAGGCGGTGCTACTTACCAGGTTCCGGTCGAAGTTCGTCCGTCCCGTCGTAACGCCCTGGCCATGCGCTGGTTGGTGGATTACGCCCGCAAGCGCGGCGAGAAATCCATGGCCCTGCGTTTGGCTGGCGAACTGTTGGATGCTGCAGAAGGCAAAGGCGCTGCGGTCAAGAAGCGTGAAGACGTGCACCGTATGGCTGAGGCCAACAAAGCGTTCTCGCACTACCGCTTCTAATTTTAGCGTCACTCAATTTGCGAGGGCTTTATGGCTCGTACTACACCGATTAATCGCTACCGTAACATCGGTATCGTCGCTCACGTGGATGCTGGCAAAACGACCACCACCGAGCGCGTCCTTTTTTACACCGGCAAAAGCCACAAAATGGGCGAGGTGCATGATGGCGCCGCGACCACAGACTGGATGGTGCAGGAGCAGGAGCGTGGTATTACCATCACTTCCGCTGCTATCACCGCCTTCTGGAAAGGTTCTGAGAAGCAGTATAAAGACGAGCACCGCTTCAACGTCATCGATACTCCCGGGCACGTAGACTTCACCATTGAAGTTGAGCGTTCGCTGCGTGTGCTCGACGGCGCTGTCGTTGTGTTTTGCGGTACCTCGGGCGTTGAGCCTCAGTCGGAAACTGTATGGCGTCAAGCCAACAAGTACGGTGTTCCGCGTCTTGTTTACGTAAATAAGATGGACCGTGCCGGTGCTGACTTCCTGCGCGTTATCGGTCAGATCAAGCAGCGTCTGGGTCACACTCCGGTGCCAATCCAGCTCGCTATCGGTTCGGAAGACAACTTCCAGGGCCAGATCGACCTGATCAACATGCAGGCCGTGTACTGGAACGATTCCGACAAGGGTATGGTTCCTGTTCGCAAGGACATCCCTGCCGAGTTGCTGGAAGAAGCCGAAAAATGGCGCGGCAACATGGTCGAGGCTGCGGCCGAAGCCAACGAAGAGCTGATGAACAAGTACCTCGAAGGTGAAGAGCTCACCAACGAAGAGATCAAGCTTGCTCTGCGTCAGCGCACCATCGCTGGTGAAATCGTTCTGGCAGTCTGCGGTTCGTCCTTCAAGAACAAGGGTGTTCCCCTGGTTCTCGACGCCGTTATCGACTTCCTGCCTGCTCCGACTGACATTCCTGCTATCAAGGGTTCCAACCCTGATAACGAGGAAGAAGAGATGGAGCGTCACGCCGACGATAACGAGCCGTTCTCGGCTCTGGCGTTCAAGATCGCTACCGACCCATTCGTGGGTACTCTGACCTTCGTCCGCGTTTATTCGGGCGTGTTGGCTTCCGGCGACGGCGTGGTCAACTCGGTCAAAGGCAAGAAAGAGCGTGTGGGTCGTATGGTGCAGATGCACGCAAACGCCCGCGAAGAGATCAAAGAAGTACGCGCTGGTGACATCGCGGCTCTGATCGGCATGAAGGACGTCACCACTGGCGAGACTCTGTGCAACGCTGACAAGCCAATCATCCTGGTTCGCATGGACTTCCCGGAGCCGGTTATTTCGGTTGCCGTAGAGCCTAAGACCAAGGACGACCAGGAAAAAATGGGTATCGCTCTGGGCAAGCTCGCTCAGGAAGACCCGTCTTTCCGCGTCAAAACCGACGAAGAAACTGGTCAGACGATCATCTCCGGCATGGGCGAGTTGCACCTGGACATCCTGGTCGACCGTATGCGCCGCGAGTTCAACGTCGAAGCCAACATTGGTAAGCCTCAGGTTTCGTACCGTGAGCGAATCACCAAGAGCTGCGAAATCGAAGGCAAGTTCGTTCGTCAGTCCGGTGGTCGTGGTCAGTTCGGTCATTGCTGGGTTCGCTTTGCACCTGCTGACGAAGGTCAGGAAGGTCTGCAGTTCGTGAACGAAGTAGTGGGCGGTGTGATTCCGAAGGAATACATCCCGGCTATCCAGAAGGGTATCGAAGAGCAGATGAAGAACGGCGTTGTTGCCGGCTATCCGCTGATCGGCCTGAAGGCTACCGTGTTCGATGGTTCCTACCACGACGTCGACTCCAACGAGATGGCGTTCAAGGTGGCGGCTTCCATGGCGACCAAGCAACTGGCCCAGAAGGGCGGTGGTGAGTTGCTCGAGCCGATCATGGCGGTAGAGGTTGTTACCCCGGAAGACTACATGGGTGATGTGATGGGCGACCTTAACCGTCGTCGCGGCATGATCCTCGGTATGGAAGACACGATTTCCGGTAAGGTTATCCGTGCTGAAGTTCCGCTGGGCGAGATGTTCGGTTATGCGACCGACGTCCGTTCCATGTCTCAGGGTCGCGCTAGCTACTCCATGGAATTCAAGAAATACAACACAGCTCCGTCGCACATCGTCGAGTCTGTAACCAAAAAACAAGGCTGATTCAGCCCCTTTAAGCTAGGAGTTAATTGTCGTGGCTAAAGAAAAATTCGAACGTAACAAACCGCACGTCAACGTTGGCACCATTGGTCACGTTGACCATGGTAAAACCACTCTGACCGCTGCTCTGACTCGTGTCTGCTCCGA
>NZ_FRBQ01000016.1 GCF_900142655.1 Phytopseudomonas punonensis
TCGTTCAAGGAGATCCTGGTCGCCGGGCGCAAGGCCGGCTGGGGCCTGCTGCTGATCGTGATCATCCTGGGCGGCATCTACTCGGGCATGTTCACGCCGACCGAAGCCGCTGCGGTGGCCGCGGTGTACGCGGCCTTCGTGGCGATCTTCGTCTACAAGGACATGACCATCCGCGAATGCCCGAAGGTGATCATCGAGGCCGGCAAGCTGAGCGTGGTACTGATGTTCATCATCGCCAACGCCATGCTGTTCGCCCACGTGCTGACCACCGAGCAGATCCCGCAATCGATCACCGCCTGGGTCGTCGAGCAGGGCTTCAGCCCGATCGAGTTCCTGATCGTGGTGAACATCGTGCTGCTGATCGCCGGTACCTTCATGGAGCCGTCGGCGATCATCCTGATCCTGGCGCCGATCCTGTTCCCGATTGCCATGCAGCTGGGCATCGACCCGATCCACCTGGGCATCATTATGGTGGTGAACATGGAAATCGGTCTGATCACGCCGCCGACGGGGCTCAACCTGTTCGTCACCTCGGCGGTCACCGGCATGCCGCTGACCCGTGTGGTACGCGCGGTATCGCCGTGGCTGCTGGTGATGCTGGGCTTCCTGCTGCTGGTCACCTACGTGCCGTTCATCTCGCTGGGGCTGCCGAACTTGCTGGGCATGTGATAGCCCGACCAACGACTGCAAGGTTCTGGCTTACTGGCCGTTGAAGGGACTGTCCAGCGCGATACGGAGAAGCCCGGCCACAGTGCCGGGCTTCTTCGTTCTATACCGTCGGCGGTGTGCGCAGCGTATCGAACAGCGGCGCGGCGGGCATCGGTCGGGCGAAGTGGAAACCTTGCAGAAAACGCACGCCGCGTTGCCTTAGGTACTCGACCTGCTCGGAGTTTTCCACGCCCTCGGCGACCAGATCCAGCTGCAGGCGGGTGGATAGATCGAGGATGTTGTCGAGCAGATGGCGGGATAGCGAGTGCGAGTCGATCATGGAGATAAAGCTGCGATCGATTTTCAGCACGTCGACACGAAACTCGCGCAGGTACGCCAGGCTGGAGTGGCCGGTGCCGAAGTCGTCGATGGCGATGCGCACGCCCATCTGGCGCAATTCGGCGAACAGCTGTTCGGTAATCTCAGTAGGGGCGATCATCTGTCGTTCGGTCAGTTCGAGGATCAGGGTGATCTGCCCGGGTGCGAAAGCGGCCAGAAAGTCACGGCACTCATCGATCAGTTGCAGATTCCGGCAATGCGCTGCCGTGATGTTGACGCCGATATGAAAGCCCATCGGCAGCTGCTCGGTGCGGCCGGCGAAGTCTTCGCGGATGTGGCGCATCAGCGCGCGGGTCATCGGCACGATCAGTCCCAGGCGCTCGGCCAGGGGGATGAACTGATTCGGCGGCACCAGGCCCTCGCTGGGATGCTGCCAGCGCATCAGCGTCTCGACGCCATGCCATTGGCCGGTCTCAGCCTCCACCACCGGCTGGTAATGGGGGATGAATTCGTCGGCTTCCATGGCGCGTTTGAGCGCCGTACCGGGAGAGGTGGCGCGCAGGCTGAGGCGGTAGCTGCCGGCACCCGCCAGTGCGCCGAGAATCAGGAACAGCAGCCACTGCGGCTGATAGTGCTCGCGCATGTACTGCAGGGTGGCGCCTGGCGGATAGCCGGCAGTGATCTTGAACGGATAGCGCGAGGAGCTAGCCTGGAGCGCATATCCGGTTGCGTCCCTCTCGGGGTTGTCGATCACATGGCCATCGGGGCGGATCCAGTTGTTGCCCACGCCAATCTGCAACCGCACTTCCTGGCCGTTGATCTGCAGCAGATTGATCAGGTGCTGACCGTCTATGCCCACCAGTACGCCATGGTTCGCTTTGGCTTGTCGATAAACCAGTACGGCGCGATCCGGGGTGACCACATTGCCGGCCATCAGGCGCAGCTGGCCGCTTATGTAGCT
The DNA here is from genome assembly GCF_900142655.1 of Phytopseudomonas punonensis. Lineage (GTDB taxonomy): Bacteria > Pseudomonadota > Gammaproteobacteria > Pseudomonadales > Pseudomonadaceae > Aquipseudomonas > Aquipseudomonas punonensis. Next base: position 1,949 of record NZ_FRBQ01000016.1, read on the forward strand.
ACCGGTGTCCTCGCTCTTTTCATAGGCGCCCATCAGTGAGGTGCAGTAGATCAGGCCATCGGTGACCAGGTTGATTGAGCGCGAAAACGGGCTGACCGCGACCTGGCTGCGCAACGTTTGCACCACGTCGTCACAAGGCAGTCCGGCGAGCGGCAGCACTACATCCGCAGCGCGTGCCGCGTCATCGAGCATACGTTCGAATTGGGCGCTGGCATCAGCCGCACTTTTTTCAGCGCGGTTCTGCAGCAACGTGGCGGCCTGCCAGTACATCAGCGGGATACCGAGCAGCAGAGGTAGCGCCGCGACTGCAAACGAGGTGCTCAGGCGCAGGGCGCGTCCACGAGAGCGCAGAGTGTGCAAGGGCATGGGGTGTTGAAGAATCCAGAGGGGCTGGGAAAAGTTTAGCGCAACGCGTGCTGTCAGAATGCTAGCTGCTTCTCGCAATTGCCGAGCGGCGAGTTGTCAGGCAGATTTGGGTGGCCACCCGCGCCTGACGAACCGGCTGCGCCCAAGGTCTAGCGCTGGTAAGACCATGGTCGAATGGCTGTGGGGGAGGGTGATGGTTACAAATGTGAGCATAGAAAAACAACATCAATAACCGAGGTGATTCAATGAGTGCTGCTTCCCTGTATCCCGTGCGCCCCGAGGTGGCGGCCAATTCGTTGACCGACGAAGCCACTTACAAAGCCATGTACCAGCAGTCCGTGGTCAACCCGGATGGTTTCTGGCGTGAGCAGGCGCAGCGCCTCGACTGGATCAAGCCTTTCACCAAGGTCAAGCAGACCTCCTTCGACGATCACCACGTCGACATCAAGTGGTTCGCCGACGGCACCCTCAACGTTTCCTACAACTGCCTGGATCGTCACCTGGCAGAGCGCGGCGACCAGGTCGCGATCATCTGGGAAGGCGACGACCCGTCCGAGCACAAGGAAATCACCTACCGCCAGCTGCACGAGCAGGTGTGCAAGTTCGCCAACGCCCTGCGTGGGCAGGACGTGCACCGCGGCGACGTGGTGACCATCTACATGCCGATGATCCCGGAAGCCGTGGTCGCCATGCTGGCCTGCGCGCGCATCGGCGCCATCCACTCGGTAGTGTTTGGCGGCTTCTCGCCAGAGGCACTGGCCGGGCGCATCATCGATTGTCAGTCCAAGGTCGTCATCACCGCGGACGAAGGGCTGCGTGGCGGCAAGAAGATCCCACTCAAGGCCAACGTTGACGATGCACTGACCAACCCCGAGACCCGCAGCATCCAGAAGGTCATCGTGGTGCAGCGCACCGGCTCCGAGATCAAATGGAACCAGCATCGCGACATCTGGTTCGAGGACCTGATGAAGGTCGCAGGCAGTGTTTGCGCGCCGAAGGAAATGGGCGCCGAAGAAGCGCTGTTCATCCTTTACACCTCCGGCTCCACCGGCAAACCGAAAGGCGTGCTGCACACCACTGGCGGTTACCTGCTATATGCCGCGCTGACCCATGAGCGGGTGTTCGACTACAAACCGGGCGATATCTACTGGTGCACCGCTGACGTCGGTTGGGTCACTGGCCACAGCTATATCGTCTATGGCCCGCTGGCCAACGGCGCGACCACGCTGCTGTTCGAAGGCATCCCCAATTACCCGGACGTGACCCGCGTGTCGAAGGTCATCGACAAGCACAAGGTCAACATCCTCTACACCGCGCCGACCGCGATCCGCGCCATGATGGCCCAGGGCGAAGCAGCCGTGGCCGGTGCCGATGGCTCCAGCCTGCGTTTGCTCGGTTCGGTCGGTGAGCCGATCAACCCCGAGGCGTGGGACTGGTACTACCGCAACGTCGGCAAAGAGCGTTGCCCGATCGTCGACACCTGGTGGCAGACCGAAACCGGCGGCATTCTGATCAGCCCGCTGCCGGGCGCTACCGCCCTCAAGCCGGGTTCCGCGACCCGTCCATTCTTTGGCGTGGTGCCGGCGCTGGTCGATAACCTGGGTAACATCATGGAAGGCGCGACGGAAGGCAACCTGGTGATCCTAGACTCCTGGCCGGGCCAGTCGCGCAGCCTGTATGGCGACCACGACCGTTTCGTCGATACCTACTTCAAGACCTTCAAGGGCATGTACTTCACCGGTGACGGCGCGCGCCGTGACGAAGATGGCTACTGGTGGATCACCGGTCGAGTCGACGACGTGCTCAACGTCTCCGGCCACCGTATGGGTACCGCCGAAGTGGAAAGCGCCATGGTCGCCCACCCCAAAGTCGCCGAGGCTGCCGTGGTTGGCGTGCCGCACGACATCAAAGGGCAGGGCATCTACGTTTACGTCACCCTCAACCAGGGTGAGGAGCCGTCCGAGCAACTGCGCCAGGAGCTCAAGGCTTGGGTACGCAAGGAAATTGGTCCGATCGCCACACCGGACGTGATTCAATGGGCGCCCGGCCTGCCGAAAACCCGTTCGGGCAAGATCATGCGCCGTATCCTGCGCAAGATCGCCACGTCCGAGTACGACAGCCTCGGTGATATCTCCACCCTCGCCGATCCAGGCGTGGTACAGCACCTGATCGACACCCACAAGTCGATGCAGAGCGCCTGCGCCTGAGCTGATAGCCGTTAGAAGCGAACGCCCCGCGTCGGGAAGCCTGCGCGGGGCGTTTGTTTTTAGAGATTGGCGGCTGAGCTATAAGGCCAGATTAATAGCGTGAATTGGCTGTTTTTTGTTCTGTCAAGATGCCTGCGTCACGCCCCTCGTGCTTCTGTAATTACTTGTCGCATCTAGGAAATATCGACTGCCGCGCTATCGCTAGAATGCCGCACTTCCGTGCGCCGCCCGCAGCCCTGCGCTACGCTGGCGACGTCACTTCTCCATGGTCTGGGTAATCCGCCCACGGCCAGCGAAACCCTATCCCTGTCAGGAGTTTCCTTCATGAAAAAGATCGCACTGCTCGGCGCGTTGGCACTATCCCTGCTGTCGCCGCTGACCATGGCCCAGGAGGCCAAGGCGCTGCGTATCGGTATCGAAGCGGCTTACCCGCCGTTCGCCTACAAGACTCCCGACGGCAACATCACCGGCTTCGATTACGACATCGGCGTTGCCCTGTGTGAAGAAATGAAGGTCGAGTGCAAGTGGATCGAGCAGGAGTTCGACGGCCTGATCCCGGCCCTGAAGGTGCGCAAGTTCGACGCTGTGCTGTCGTCGATGTCGATCACCGAAGAGCGCAAGCGCGCTGTCGACTTCACCGGCAAGTACTACGCCACGCCTGCCAAGCTGGCGATGAAGAGTGGTGCGGTTATGAACGACGTGGCCACCGACCTCAAGGGCAAGAAGATCGGCGTGCAGCGCTCCTCCGTGTATGACCGCTACGCCACCGACGTTTTCGCCCCAGCCGGTGCCGAGATCGTGCGTTACAGCTCGCAGAACGAAGTTTTTCTCGATCTGAGTGCTGGTCGTCTGGATGGCACTATTGCCGACTCGGTGAACATCGAAGACGGCTTCCTGAAAACCGATGCCGGCAAAGGCTTCGCCTTCGTGGGCCCGGATTTTACCGAAGAGAAATACTTCGGCGAAGGCCAGGGCATCGCCGTGCGCAAGGGTGACAAGGCGCTTGCCGACAAGATCAGCGCCGCGATCCTGGCGATCCGCGAGAACGGCAAGTACAAGGCTATCCAGGACAAGTACTTCAGTTTCGACGTCTACGGCAAGTAAGACCACGATGCTGGGCAAGGGCACACGCTGTTCAAGCAGGCTCTAGCTATCGTGACTTCTTGTCAGAGGTGGCACACGCTGACTGGTTTGGCGTGTGCCACTTTTGCGTTGTATTTCCGGCGCCCTATGGCGCACGCATGAGGTAAGCGGATGCTCAACGGCTACGGCTCGTCCATTCTCGATGGCGCCTGGCTCACCCTGGTTCTGGCGCTGACGTCGATGGCCGTGGCTATCGTGCTCGGTCTGATTGGCGCCGCGTTTCGCCTGTCGCCTGTGCGCTGGCTGGCGGTGCTGGGGGAAACCTATTCGACGGTGATCCGTGGGATTCCTGATCTGGTGCTGATCCTGCTGATCTTCTACGGCGGCCAGGACATGGTGAACCGTGTCGCGCCGATGCTCGGTTACGACGAGTACATCGACATCAACCCCTTCATCGCCGGCGTATTCACCATGGGCTTCATCTTCGGCGCGTATCTGTCCGAGACCTTTCGTGGCGCCTTCATGGCGATTCCCAAGGGTCAGGCCGAGGCTGGCGCCGCTTACGGCATGAGCGGCCTGCAGGTGTTTCTGCGCATTCTGGTGCCGCAGATGATCCGTTTCGCCATTCCCGGCTTTACCAACAACTGGTTGGTACTCACCAAGGCTACGGCGCTGATCTCGGTGGTCGGCCTGCAGGACATGATGTTCAAGGCCAAGAGCGCCGCCGACGCCACCCGCGAGCCCTTCACCTTCTACCTGGCGGTGGCGGGGCTGTATCTGCTGATCACCAGTGTCTCGTTGCTGGCCCTGCGTTATCTGGAAAAACGCTATTCGGTCGGCACCAAGGCTGCTGAGCTGTGAGGAGCAGACGATGATCTTCGATTACACGGTTATCTGGGACAACCTGCCGCTATATCTGGGCGGCGTGCTGGTCACCCTCAAGCTGCTGGCCATCGCGCTGTTCTTCGGCTTGCTGGCTGCTGTGCCGCTGGCGCTGATGCGCACCTCGCGCTCACCGTGGGTCAACGGGCCGGCCTGGTTGTACACCTACGTGATTCGCGGCACGCCGATGCTGGTGCAGCTGTTTCTGGTCTATTACGGCCTGGCCCAGTTCGAGGCGGTGCGTGAAAGCGTGTTGTGGCCGTACCTGTCCAACGCCACCTTCTGTGCTTGCCTGGCCTTCGCCATCAATACCAGCGCCTACAGCGCCGAGATTCTCGCCGGCAGCCTCAAGGCCACGCCCCATGGCGAGATCGAAGCGGCCAAGTCGATGGGCATGTCGCGCGCCAAACTGTACCGGCGCATCCTGCTGCCATCGGCCATGCGCCGTGCGCTGCCGCAGTACAGCAACGAAGTGATCATGATGCTGCACACCACCAGCCTGGCGTCGATCGTCACCTTGATCGACATCACCGGCGCCGCGCGTACCGTCAGCTCGCAGTATTACCTGCCGTTCGAGGCGTTCATCACCGCCGGCCTGTTCTACCTGTGCCTGACATTCATCCTCGTGCGCTTGTTCAAGTTGGCCGAGCGCCGCTGGCTGGCCTACCTGGCGCCGCGTCGCAGCTAAACATCGGATTCAAGAGAGTGGAAAGCATGTACAAGCTCGAAGTGAAGGATCTGCATAAGCGCTACGGCAGCCATGAGGTGCTCAAGGGCGTGTCGCTGGCGGCCAAGGCCGGCGATGTGATCAGCATCATCGGCTCCAGTGGTTCGGGCAAGAGCACCTTCCTGCGTTGCATCAACCTGCTCGAGCAGCCCCACGCCGGGCAGATTCTGCTCAATGGCGAGGCACTCAAGCTGGTGCCCGGCAAGGATGGCGCCCTGCGCGCTGCCGACGACAAGCAGCTGCAGCGCCTGCGCTCGCGCCTTGCCATGGTTTTTCAGCACTTCAACCTGTGGGCACACATGAACGTGCTGGAAAACGTCATGGAAGCGCCGGTGCACGTGTTGGGCATGAGCAAAGCCGAGGCCCGCGACAAGGCCGAGCACTACCTGCACAAAGTTGGCGTGGCCCATCGCAAGGAAGCCTACCCCGCGCATATGAGTGGCGGCGAGCAGCAGCGTGTGGCGATTGCCCGGGCGCTGGCGATGGAACCGGAGGTGATGCTGTTCGACGAGCCGACTTCGGCGCTGGACCCAGAACTGGTCGGCGACGTGTTGAAGGTCATGCGTGATCTGGCCGGCGAGGGGCGTACCATGGTGGTGGTCACCCACGAAATGGGCTTTGCCCGCGAAGTCTCCAATCAACTGTTGTTCCTGCATCAGGGCCTGGTTGAGGAGCAGGGCGACCCTCGCGAGGTTCTGGCCAATCCGCAATCTCAACGTCTGCAACAGTTCCTCAGCGGCAGTCTCAAGTAGTTGGGGGTATCATCCCTGCGCGCCTCAACCTTCCACTGCCTTCAGAGCCTGACCTGCCTACCATGACTGCTCACCGAATCGGCTTCCTGCTTTGGCCTTCCACCAAGCCCCTGACCCTGGCGCTGGCGGAAGAGGCGCTGAGCGTCGCTCAACGCGTCCATCCGGAAGTGGTTTACGAGGTGACGTTCCTGCAGGCTGAGGAGCCCACCGACGGTGCCTGGCGTTTGCCGGGCAGCCCGTGGAGCGCAAGCCTGGAAGGCTATCGCAAGCTGTTTCTGGTTGCTGACGAGCCGCCGGCCACAGTGGCACCGGCGCTGGCAGCTGCTCTCAAACAGGTGGCGCGAAGTGGCAGCTGCATTGGTGCCGTATCTGCCGGCGTCTACCCGCTGGCGCAGCTCGGTTTGCTCGATGGTTACCGCGCTTCGGTGCACTGGCGTTGGCAGGACGATTTCGCCGAGCGCTTTCCCAAGGTGATTGCCACCAGCCACCTGTTCGACTGGGATCGCGACCGTCTCACCGCCTGTGGCGGCATGGCGGTGATGGACATGCTGCTGGCATTGCTGGCCCGCGATCACGGCGCGGAGCTGGCGGGCGCGGTGTCCGAGGAATTGGTGGTCGAGCGTATTCGCGAGGGCGGCGAGCGCCAGCGCATTCCGTTGCAGAACCGTCTTGGCTCCAGCCATCCGAAGCTCACCCAGGCGGTGCTGCTGATGGAAGCCAATATCGAGGAGCCGCTGACCACCGACGAAATTGCCCAGCACGTGTGCGTGTCGCGCCGTCAGTTGGAACGCATCTTCAAGCAGTACCTCAATCGCGTGCCTAGCCAGTACTACCTGGAGCTGCGCCTGAACAAGGCCCGGCAACTGCTGATGCAGACCAGCAAATCGATCATCCAGATCGGCCTGTCCTGCGGCTTCTCTTCGGGGCCGCATTTCTCCAGCGCCTACCGCAACTTCTTCGGCGCCACGCCGCGCGAAGACCGCAATCAGCGGCGCAGCAACAGTCCCTTCGAACTAACATCGGCGCCTGCCGAGCGCGGCTGATCACCTAGGCGGGCGATGCTTCGCTCGCCGCACTGCAATAGCAGGTTTCCTCCTCCCTCAGGCGCAGGGCGGCAGCGCCATGATCGGCAGGGCGATAAACACCACCGCAATTGCCGCGATCAGGTTGCCGCCTGCCGATACACTCGCCACGAAGCGCTCGCGGTCGCTGCAGCCACGCCTTCGCGCGGCTTTTCTGAATAGTTGCGCGAGGGCCAGTAGCAGTAGGGTGGTGAGCGCGGACAGAACGAGCAGAGCCAGATTCAGCCAGGTCCAGGGCCCGTCCTCGAGTGGCGGCGGCGCGACCGAGCAGCCGACGCCCTGACCGCCGTAAAGCGCGACGAACCACAGGCCCCAGATGGTCAGGCCCGTGATTATATGAATCGGGTTGTAGAGGCTGCGAAGGCTCTGCATCAAGCACCTCCGAAGGTCGGTGGCAGCAGCACGATGGCGAAGTAGCTGCACCACGACACCACAAGGTTGTAGTACCAGAACTGCGCCACCACCAGCGGCTCGTACGGCGCTTCGCCGCTGACGTAGCCTATGCGTACCCGCAACGCCTGCAGGCCGCTGAGCACGCCGGCCAGCAGGGCATGCCCGAAGCTGTAGGCGAGTATTACGAAGATCACCGCATCGTGCGCTCTGGCGGTTGGCTGCAGTGCTTCGCTGCGCAGCGCTATCAACAGCAGTGCGGCCTGCACCAGGCCGACAGCTGCGAGGCCGATCTGGCAGGCGAACAGGCCACGGTCGTCGCCCCGGCGCAGGCGGGCGAGCACCTGGCGCTGCCAGGGCGTTGCCAGTGTGAGTAGCAGGCTGCTGGCGAAGAGCAGCCAATGGTTGAACACTGGCGCGTTCGGCACCTGCCAGTTGGGCGCCACCGTCCACAGGTAAAACCAGCCGAACAGCAGCGACAGGTACAGCGCGCCGTTCGACAGCAACGTCACGCCCATGCCCCACAGGCCTGGGCCGTCACAAGTGCGTGAGTGCAGCGGTGGTTCATCGGGTTGGGTCTTTGCGTCTGGCGCCGCCTTGGGATGGGCGCCGTTCTCCCAGCTCCAGCGCAGCAGCACGACTACCGAGGCAAAGCAGGCGAACAGCGCCAGCGGATAGGTTTTCGTCAGCAGGCTCAAACACAGCACGGCGATGCAGCAAGCCGCTATAAACGGCAGCCAGCTGTTGCCCGGCAGGTGAATGATTTCCCGCACTTCGCCGGTCAGTGGATCGACGCCCCAGGTTTCCCGGCGGCCGTGGTCGATCACCGTCAACGCATGCTCGCCACGGGCCATGCTTTCGCCCAGGTCTGGATCACGCCATAGCGGATGGCGGTCGGTCACCTTGGCCAGGCTGACGAAGTTGTAGGGATTGGGCGGCAGGCTAGTGGCCCATTCCATGGTGTCGGCCTGCCAGGGATTTTTCCCGGAGGGGCGACCGAAGCGAAAGTGCAGGGCCAGATCCAGGAACAGGGTGGCGATACCGATCACCATGATGAAGCTGCCGACCGACGAGATCAGGTTGGGCATGTCCCAGCCCAGGCCGCTCTCGTAGGTATAAACGCGCCGCGGCATACCGAGCAGGCCGGTCCAGTGCATGATCAGAAAGGTCATGTTGAAGCCGATGAACACCAGCCAGAACCCCCACTTGCCGAGGCGTTCGGAGGCCATGCGCCCGGAGAAATGCGGCAACCAGTAATACAGCCCGGCGATCAGCGGAAACAGCATGCCGCCGATCAGCACGTAGTGAAAATGCGCGACCACGAACTGGGTGTCGTGCACCTGCCAATCGAACGGCACCAATGCCAGCATCACGCCGGTCAGCCCGCCGCATACGAAGATGATCAGAAAACCTACCAGCCACAGCATCGGCACGTTGTAGCGCGGTTTGCCGAGCCATAGCGTGGCGATCCAGGAAAACACCTGAATGGCGGTGGGGATCGCCACCAGCATGCTCGCCGCCGAAAAGAACGCCTGCGCCAGCTGCGGGATGCCCACGGTGAACATGTGGTGCACCCACAGCCCGAAGCTGATGAAACCGATGGTGAGCACACCCAGCACTACAGCGCGGTAGCCCACCAGCGGGCGACCGCAGAACACCGGCAGCAGGGTCGATACGATGCCGGCCGCCGGCAGGAAGATGATGTACACCTCAGGGTGCCCGAACAGCCAGAACAGGTGTTGCCAGAGCAGCGGGTCGCCGCCGTGTGCTACTTCGAAAAACGGCAGGCCGGCAGCGCGTTCCAGTTCCAGCAGGATGCTGCCGAGGATCAATGGCGGGAAGCCGATGACGATCATCATCGCCATGGTCAGGATGTACCAGGCGTAGATCGGCATCTTGTGCAGTGCCATGCCTTCGGCGCGGGTGCGCAGAATCGACACCACCAGTTCTACCCCGGCCGACACTGCAGAAATTTCTACAAAGGTGATACCCAGCAGCCAGAAATCGGCATTGATGCCCGGCGAGTGCGCTGCGCTGGAGAGCGGCGTGTACATGAACCAGCCGGCATTGGGCGCAACGCCGAGCAACAGGCTGGAGCAGATAATCAGGCCGCCGAATAAGTAACACCAGTAACCCAGCGCCGACAGCCGAGGAAATACCAAATCCCGCGCGCCGAGCATCTTTGGAATCAGGTACACCGCCAGGCCTTCCATCATCGGCACGGCAAACAGGAACATCATCACCGTGCCGTGCATGGTGAACACCTGATTGAACATCTCCGGGCCCATGAAGGCGTTGCCCGGCAGCGCCAGTTGGGTGCGGATCAGCATCGCCAGCAGGATGCCGAAGATAAAGAAGCCCAGCCCGGTGACCATGAAACGCAGGCCCAGGGTGGTGTGGTTGACGATGGTCAGCGCGCGCCAGCCGCGCGGGTTGCCCCACACCTCATCAAACTGATCGTGCAGGGCATCCCTGTCTTCGCTGCTTTGCAATTCCCGTGCGTCACTCATGGTTCGAGGGCCTCCAGCCAGGTGGCGATGGCTTGCAGGTGCTCGGCATCGAGGTCATCGGTCAGTGGCATGCCGGTGCCCGGTTTCAGGCGGGCGTGCTCGCGTATCCATTGCAGGATGGCGCCGGACTCGTTGGGCATCACGCCAGCGCCCAGGTTGCGGCGGCTGGCCAGGTCGGTGAGATCCGGCGCGCGATTGCCTGCACTGAAACCGGCCACGCTATGGCACATGCCGCAATGAGCCAGAAACGTATCGGCGGCCGGGCCCTGCAGCGCCTCGACTTGCGGTTCACGACGGGCGTCGATCCAGGCTGCGAAGTCTTCGTCGCTGTGCGCCTGCACGTCGAGAATCATGTGGCTGTGCTGGGTACCGCAGAACTCCGTGCACTGGCCACGAAAGGTGCCGGGCTTGTCGGCCTGCAGGCGAATGCGGTTCTCGCGGCCGGGGATCATGTCGATCTTGCCGCCCAGGCGCGGTACCCAGAACGAGTGGATCACGTCGGCGCTGCTGACGGTGATGTCCACCGGTTTTCCGGCCGGCAGGTGCAGTTGGTTGGCCGTCACCACACCGCTGTCCGGGTAGCGTACTTCCCACCACCACTGGTGGCCGATCACTTCGATTTGCAGCGGCTGCTCACCGAGAATCGGCAGCTGCATCATCCGTTGGCCCACGGGGATGCCGAATGCCAGCAGCAGAACGATGGTCACCGAGGGCAGCACGATGCCTCCACCGATCAACCAGCGGCGTTGAATTGTCCGCGCCTGGTCGACGGTGTACTCACGTGGCTTGCGCCACATCGCGTAGATCCACAGCGCGCTGACGACCACCAGCACCAGAGTGAAGAAGCCGCACATCGCCCACCACAGCAGGGCGATATCACGTGCCACCGGCCCGGCCGGCGCCAGAATTGATTGGTCACCACTGCAGGCCGAGATAATCGGAACTGCTGACGCGAGTGCGGTCAACTTCAAGAGTGACGCGACACCGCGGCCACTTTTCGAATCGACAGGGAGGCCGCCATGGCTGAGCAACAAGAGTCCATCATCAGTCGCGCAGCCATCGCCGGGCATCCGTTGCATCCGATGATGATCCACTTCCCGGTGGCCGCTTTGCTGGGGCTGGTGGCGACCGATTTCGCCTATTTCTGGACCACCGATCCGTTCTGGGCGCGGGCCAGTTTGTGGCTGGCGGGCGTGGGTGCTGCCGGTGGCTGGATCGCCAGCATCGCCGGGATGATCGACCTGGTCAGCGTGAAACGTATTCGTCAGAAGATCAGCGCCTGGTGCCACGCCATCATCGCCGTGATGATGCTGTCGCTGGCTTCGCTGAACTGGATGTTGCGCTACCGTCACGGTGACGATGGCTTCGAGATGTGGGCCTTCTACCTGTCGCTGTTCACCGCTGGTTTGATCGCCATCGCCGCGTACCTGGGCGGCCGCCTGGTTTACGAGCACGCCGTGGGGGTCGATGTCGATTAGGTTCGGCTTTAGCCCGCCTGCATTCATTGCCCGGTGACTCCTCATTCAGAAAGGCTTAGCGAGCACCAGCCATAATGTGGCGACGATCATGCCCATGGTGGTGGCGCCAAGCGCGGCGCAGGCGACGCTTAGCGCCGGCCGCGGGTGGCGTTCGCATTGCAGAATCAGCAGCCCGCACAGGGCATGACAGATGACCATCACCGCGACCGTGGTGAGCTTGAACACCAGCCATACACCAAAGGTGCCGTCGCGCAGAAACAGCGCGGTGCCGCTACCGATCGCGATAATCGCGGCGGGGGTGGCGATTAGATTGAATAGCGTGCGATTGAGCTCGGGGTGGCCGGGCCGCTCGGGCACCTGTGCTGCTCGGCAGCCGGCCGCGATCAGCGCGGGCAGATAGAGCAGGGTGCCGCACCAGACGATCAGCGCGGTGAAGTGCAGCAGTTTCAGCAGTGGCATCGGCGCCCTCCATTGCCAGTCGTCCTGAGGTCTGTCTGTGTGACTGCGCCCCAAGAAATGCGGTTCGACCTTTCCGCCCGGCGTGCACAGGCTCACGGCTTCGACCTGGCTGTGTAGCGCAATCGCTCATGGCGCCTGGCCTGTAGCGCTTTCGCCGAATACGTAGCGGACGTGTTGGATTGCTCGTGGAGTGCTGCGGTTATGTCACTGGATGTGTGGGTATTGCTGACCGATCCGACAAGGTGTGACGCCGTGACCGGCACTGTGCCAGTGCCATCGTGATAAACTGGTGGCCCTTTCGCAGCCGTTGACGTGCTGCGCTCTGCCACTCGCAGGCAGCCACCAGATAGCTGGTCTTCGGGCCGGGAGACGGGATACATGCACACGACGCAGTTGGTCGATCCCTTCGGCCGGCGCATTACCTATTTGCGGCTCTCGGTAACGGATCGCTGCGATTTCCGTTGCACCTATTGCATGAGCGAAGACATGGTTTTCGCCCCGCGTGCGCAGATTCTCACTCTCGAAGAGCTCTACAACCTCGCCGATGCCTTCATCGGGCTGGGCGTCAAACGCATCCGCATCACCGGTGGCGAGCCGTTGGTGCGCAAGAACCTGCTTAGCCTGTTGCGCCGCCTCGGCGAGCGCCCGGAACTCGAAGACCTGTCGATCACCACCAATGGCTCGCAGCTTTCGCACATGGCGAACGACCTGCGCGCTGCCGGGGTGACGCGTTTGAACGTCAGCCTCGACTCGCTGCAGCGCGAGCGCTTTGCCGGCTTCACGCGCCGCGACATGCTTGATCAGGTGCTGGCCGGCATCGATGCTGCCGCGGAAGCGGGCTTCAAGCGCATCAAGCTCAACAGCGTGGTGCAGACCGGTCGCAACGATGATGAAGTGCTCGGCCTGGTCGAGTACGCCATGGCCCGTGGGCTGGATATCAGCTTCATCGAAGAAATGCCCTTGGGCAGCGTGGTCAGCCATCAGCGCGAGCAGACCTTCTGCTCGAGCGACGTGGTGCGCGAGCGTATCGAGGAGCGCCACACGCTGGTGCGCAGCAGCCATGTAACCGGTGGCCCGTCACGCTACTGGCAGGTCAGCGGCAGTGACACCCGCGTTGGTTTCATCTCGCCGCACAGCAACAACTTCTGTGGTGACTGCAACCGCGTGCGGGTTACCGCCGAGGGCAAGCTGGTGCTCTGCCTGGGGCACGACAATGCGCTCGACCTGCGCAGCCTGATGCGCGCCCACCCCGGTGACAGTGAGCGCTTGCGCGAGGCGTTGGTCGGAGCGCTGCAGCTCAAACCCGAGCGCCATCACTTCGAAACAGATGAGCAGGTGCAGGTCATACGCTTCATGAGCATGACCGGCGGCTAAGCCGTTTCGCTTGCTACGCGCTTTCCTAATCCAGACGAATGGTTCGCGCCCAGACGGTGCGCGCCTTTGGCTGCAGTCGCTCGATCTGCCCTAAACCACCTTGCCAGAAATTGCCCTGAACCTCCGCTACAGGCGCTCACTCAACTTAAGGGAGCGGCCCATACAGGGCTATTTTCTGAAGCGACGAGGAGATTCAAAGTGGATAACAAAGACGTTATTTCGGTACTGAACGACCTGATCGAAACCAGCAAAGACGGCGAGAAAGGCTTCAGCGAGTGTGCCGAAGACGTGAAAGAGCCGCGCCTCAAAACCTTCTTCGTACAGCGTTCGCAAGACTGCGCCAGCGCCGCAGCTGAGCTGCAGCAGCTGGTACGTGGCCTGGGCGGCGACCCGGAAACCAGCTCCAGCGTTTCCGGTGCTCTGCACCGCGGCTGGGTTGACCTGAAATCGCTGCTGACCGGCAAAAGCGAAGAGGCCATCCTCAATGAGTGTGAGCGTGGTGAAGACGTCGCCCTGAAGGCTTATCGTGAAGCTCTGCAGAAAGACCTGCCAAGCAACGTTCGCGTTGTTCTGGAGAAGCAAATGCAAGGCGTACAGCGCAACCACGATCAAGTCAAAGCGCTGCGTGATTCCGCACGCGCCAGCTGATCAACGCTGATTGAAAAAGGATGCCTCAGGGCATCCTTTTTTGTGCCTGTAATTCGTCGTGCGATCCTCAGCAGCTAGGCAATAAATCGTTTCACGCAGTGCCTAAAATGGGCGCTTACCTCGTTGATCTACACAAGCCGTAATGGGCTGTTAGTGATCATCAGCAGCAGCGCCAGCAGGAACGAATGATGCCTTTTACGAAAGGCTGCGCCTGATGAGCAGCAGCCAAAATTGCTGGAGCATGTTGGCTGGTCTTGAGAGGGCTGCCCACGGTGGCGGCACCTACGTCGACCCCGAGGTATTGCGACAGATGCAGCTGACAGTGCAATGAGCGCTGCAATCTGCAGCGATAATGGTTCTTAATGACGTTCTCCTGAGCCTTTGTTACCATCTGTTTCCGCTTTTCCCGCCGACGCCTGTCGTCCGCTCTACCGCGCAGTAAAGGTTCGCTCCCTCGATGACTATCTCCGCGTTTCTTAGCCGCTTCACGGCCATTGTTTGTCTGGCGTGTAGCACCGTCGCGCATGCCACCGATTATCCGCTCACCGTGACCGACCTTGCAGGTCGCCAGGTGACCATCGAGCACGAGCCAAAACGCATAGTGCTGCAGGACGGCCGCGATATATTTAGCCTTGCGTTGCTCGACCGTGAGGACCCGTTTGCGCGTATCGCGGTATGGAACAACATCATCAAGCGTTCCGATCCGAATACCTGGCAGGTTTTCGAGAAGCAGTGGCCGAAGACTTCGGCGCAAGCCGTTGACATGCAGTTTGGTGACGACGGCGATATGAACCTTGAGGCGGTCGTCGCCGGCAAGCCTGACCTGTTGGTGTTCCAACTGCGTGCACGCAAGTCGCTCGAGGGCGCAGGCGTTGAGCGCAAGCTCGCGGCGCTGAACATTCCGGCGATCTACGTCGACAGCGATCTGGACCCGGTGCCGAACAGCCAGAAGAGCGTGGCATTGCTTGGCAAGGTGCTTAACCGCGAAGCGCGTGCCAGCGAATATCTGGACTTCTACACGGCGCGTCTGGCGCAGGTCGACAAACTGATCGCCGAGCAGGACAAGCGCCCGTTGGTATTCGTCGAGGCCAAGGCCGGGCAGGGCGGTGCCAGCAGTTGCTGCTTCACCCATGGCGACGTGTACTGGGGCAAGTTGGTTCAGGCTGCGGGTGGCGATAACCTGGGCAGCCGACTGCTGCCTGGCGCGACCGGTGATGTGACCCTGGAAACAGTGATCAGCAAGAAGCCCGACGTGTACGTGATGAGCGGTACGAAATTCCCGGGCAATACCTCGATTTCGCCGCCGTTCGGCTTTGGCCCGACGGTGTCGCAGGCGGCCATCGACAAGTCCATGGGCCAATTGCTCAAACGTCCTGGCATGGCACAGTTGCAGGCTACTCAGCAGCACCGCGTGTTTGGCGTGTATCACCAGTTTTACGCCAGCAGCTGGAACATTCTAGCCGTCGAGTACCTGACCCAGGCGTTCTATCCAAATGCTGCCGAGCGCCTCGACCCCGCCGCGAGTACCCACGCCCTGCTGGGCATGACCGGCCTTGGTGAAGTACCGATGATTCTGTTCGGCCATGCCAGTGAGTGATTCTGCCGTGAGCGTGGTGCCCGTCGATGGTTACCAGCAGCGTTATGCCCGAGCGGTCTGGCAGCGCAGCCTGCTGCTCGTCGGTTTGTTGCTGGTGGCGCTGTTGGCCTTTATCGCTGACCTGGTTGTCGGCTCCGGTACCTTGAGTTTCGCCGATGCCGTGCAGGGGCTGTTCATGCCCGATCAGGTAGACGCATCGACGCGGGTAATCCTTTGGGAACTGCGCATGCCGATGACGCTTATGGCGGTGCTCGCCGGCACCTGCCTGGCGCTTGCTGGGCTGATCATGCAGACGGTGCTCGACAACCCCCTGGCCGAGCCCTTCACCCTGGGCATTTCCTCGGCGGCAGGTTTCGGTGCGGCGCTGGCGTTGACCTTCAATCTGTCGCTGGCGCAATGGCTGCCGGGTTTTGGTGCGGAGATGGTGGTCACCGCCAACGCCTTCCTGTTTTCGTTGCTCACGGTTGGCGTGATCCTGCTGCTGACCCGTGGGCAAATCGGCTTGCAGGCCATCACTTTGCTGGGGATCGCCGTACACTTCGTGTTCAGCTCGCTGCTCGGCCTGGTGCAGTACGTGTCCAGCGTCGATCAGTTGCAGAGCATCGTGTTCTGGCTGATGGGCTCGCTGCTGCACGTGACTTGGAGCAAGGTCGCCCTGTGCGCCGCCATCGCCTTGGTGGCCGTGCCGCTGGTTCTGATGCAGGCCTGGGCGCTGACCGCGCTGCGCAGTTTTGGCGAACAGGCCGTGGTGTTTGGCATTCGCGTCAAGCGCGTGCGCACCCTGATGCTGGTGCTGGCGGCGCTGTTGGCCGGAGCAGTGACCTCGGTGGTCGGCATCATCGGTTTCGTCGGCCTGGTCGCGCCCCATGTGGCACGTTTGTTGGTTGGCGAGGATCAGCGCTTCACCATTGGCGTGACGCTGGCCTGCGGGATCATCTTCGTCACCCTGGCGTCCCTGGCGAGCAAGTTGATCGTGCCGGGTGCCGTGCTCCCGATCGGTATGGTCACCTCGCTGATCGGCCTGCCGTTTTTCATCATCTTGATCTTGCGTGACCGGAGGCTGACGTCCCGATGAGTTTTGTCAGTCAGGATTACCGAGTTTCGATTGGTGGTCGGCCGATCATCTGTGACTTTGCCGTGCGTGCCGAAGCGGGGCGTACCTTGGCGTTGCTCGGCGCCAATGGCGCGGGCAAGTCGACGTTCATGAAAGGCCTGTGCGGCCTGCTGCGCGCCGAAGGCTCGGCGACCATCGACGGCACGCAATTGATTGGTCTGGAGCCGGCGCTGCGCGCGCGGCTGATCGGTTACGTGGCCCAGGATCTGACTCATCTCGACGTGCGGCTGTCGACCTACGAGTTGCTGCTCCTGGCTCAACACGGCGGTGCGCGTGGCTGGTCGACGCAGCGCGACAGTCAGCGCCGCGCCAGTGAAGTACTCGAACTGCTGGGCTTGCAGCGTTTCGCCGAGCAGCAGCCAGGGCATTTGTCCGGCGGTGAGCGTCAGATGATTTCCCTGGCGCTGGCATTGGTGCGCAGCCCGCGTTTGCTCTTGCTTGATGAGCCGACTTCGGCGCTGGATCTGGCTAACCAGTTGCACATGCTCGAAGCGGTGAGCGCATACACCCGCCGCGAACATATCGTCACCCTGGCGATCTTCCACGATATGAACCTGGCCAGTCGCTATGCCGACGATGCGTTGATGATCAACAACGGTCGGGTGCATGGCTACGGCACTACGGAAGAGATGCTCACTCCAGAGCACCTGGCAGCCGTATACGGCGTTGATTGCCGAACGCTGAGCGTGGACGACGGCGCCTATACCGCCATCTACCCGGTGTCGGTGATCGGCGCCTAACGTTCCTGGGTATCGCTGCGCTCAACCCGGGTTACAGATCTGGCCGTAGCCTGGGTTGAGCGCAGCGATACCCAGGAAAACAGCGTAATCAGCTATCGCGTCGGTGCACGCTTTGCCCGGCGGCGAAGGTTTCCTTGATCACGCGGTCGTCTCCCAATGTGATCAGCGCAAACAGCTGCTCGGCCAGATTGCTGCTCTGTTGCAGGCGGTAGTCGATCAGCGGCGTGGCCTGGTAGTCGAGCACCACGAAATCCGCGTCCTTGCCGGCCTCGAAGTTGCCGATGCGTTCATCCAGATACAACGCCCGCGCGCTGCCTAGCGTTGCCAGGTACAGCGACTTGAACGGGTCGAGTTTCTGCCCCTGCAACTGCATGATTTTGTATGCCTCACTGAGCGAGCGCAGCTGCGAGAAGCTGGTGCCCGCGCCGATATCGGTACCCAGGCCGACGCGCACCTTGTGCTGCTCCATGCGTTTGAGGTCGAACAGGCCGCTGCCGAGAAACAGGTTGGAAGTCGGGCAGAAGGCCACTGCCGAGCCGGTTTCCGCCAGGCGCTCGCATTCAGCGTCGCACAGGTGCACCGAGTGGGCGAACACCGAGCGTGGGCCGGTCAGTTGGTGCTTGTCATACACATCCAAGTAGCCGCTGTTCTCTGGGAACAATGCTTTGACCCACTCGATTTCCTGGCGGTTTTCCGACAGGTGAGTATGCAGGTACAGATCGGGATATTCACCCAGCAGGCGCCGGGCCATGGCCAGTTGCTCCGGCGTGCTGGTCGGCGCGAAGCGCGGGGTTACCGCGTAGTGCAGGCGACCCTTGCCGTGCCAGCGCTCGATCAGCTCGCGGCTGTCGGCATAGCCGGATTCGGCGGTGTCGGTCAGCGCCTCGGGCGCGTTGCGATCCATCAGCACCTTGCCGGCGATCATGCGCAAGTTGAGTGCCTCGGCTGCTTCGAACAGGGCGTCTACCGATTGTTTGTGCACGCTGCCAAACACCAGCGCCGTGGTGGTGCCGTTGCGCAGCATTTCCTTGATGAACACGTCCGCCACTTCGCTGGCATGGGCCTTGTCGGCAAAGCGCATTTCCGTGGGGAAGGTGTAGGTGTTCAGCCAGTCGAGCAACTGCTCGCCGTATGCGCCGATCATGCCGGTCTGCGGGTAGTGAATATGGGTGTCGATAAAGCCCGGTGTGATCAGCGCGTTTTCATAATGAGTTACCGCAACGTCAGCCAGGCGCGGCAACAGGTCTGCGGCAGGGCCAACCTCGCGGACTTTGCCGTCTTCGACCAGCAGAATGCCGTCCTCGAAATAGGCGTAGGACGCCTCGATACCGACTTCGGCCGGATCGGCCAGGCTGTGCAGGATGGCGCCGCGGTAGGCGTGGGTGACGTTGGACATGGGGCCTCGATTCAAATCCAATGGAGCGGTGCAAGGCATCGCGGATAGCGATACCCGCTCGGCGAGGGCTCATTAAAGGGCGCTCGCGGCTATGAACCGGGATTCTGCGTGACAAGCGCGGTGTCGACAACCATGCCCGTCGTTGAGGCGAAATTTGATCGCTTGGTCAGGTAGTTTGCCGAGGCGCCAAGTCGTCGTGTTCGGGCTTTGTCATGTCGGCTTTCAGGGTTTCCGGCATGCCTAACAACAGCAGCACAGCGCAACCAGCAACGGCGGCAAGCACCAGAAAGGCGCTGTCGTAACCGTTGGCTTCGGCGACATAACCGGCCAGGCCGTTACTCAACGCCGCACCGATGCCGAACACCAGGCTGACGCTGGCCAGGCTGACGTTGAAGTGCCCGCTGCCCTGGGTGAGGTCGCGCACCATCAGCGGGATCAGTGCGCCGAACAGGCCGGCGCCGATCCCATCGAGCAGTTGTACCGAGACCAACCACACCGCGTCGTCACTGAGCGTGTAGAGCACACCACGGATCGGCAGAATCAGAAAGCCCGCCAATAGCAGTGGCTTGCGCCCCCATCTGTCAGCGCGGGCGCCAACCAGCATGGCTGCCGGAATCATCACCAGTTGAGCGGCAACGATGCAGGCCGAGATCAGCGTGGTCGCCAGGTCCGGGTTGGCCAGGGCCAGTTTCTGGCCCACCAGCGGCAGCATGGCCGCATTGGCCAGGTGAAATAGCGCGCAGCACAGGGCGAGTAATACAAGCGGCGGTTGAGTGAGCAGCTGGCGCAGCGGCGTCAGCGCCACGCCGGCCTCACGGCCTCGGGCCTGATCGGCGTCGATGGCATGTGCCGGAATGCTCAGCGCCGATAGCAGGCTCAATACGGCCATGCCGGTCATCAGATAGAACACCGCCACCGGGCCCCACAAATAGGCGAACAGCCCCGCCAGCAGCGCCGCCGTGGCATTGCCGGCGTGATTGAAGGATTCGTTACGGGCGATACGACGGGTAAAGGCCTTCGGCCCAACGATACCCAGGGTGATGCCTGCCAACGCCGGGGCGAACACCGAGGAGGCCATGCCGGCGGCAATCTGGCTTGCCGCCACCCAGGCAAACTGCGCCTCCCAGAGCGTGACCAGGCAGGCGACGGTGACCAGTATCGAGGCAATGACGATCAGCAGGCGTTTGTCGCGCACCCAGTCGACCAGCGCACCGGCTGGAATCTGCGCCGCAAGGCCAGCAAGCCCGCCGAGCGCCATCACCAGGCCGATGTCGCCCGCTTGCCACTTATGCACCGAGAGCAGATAGATCGCCAGGTACGGCCCGAGGCCGTCGCGTACATCTGCCAGGAAAAAATTCAGACGATCCAGTTTCGCTGCGCATGCGTACGTCTGCATGGAGAGCCTCGGGGCGATAAGGAAATACGGCGCCAGACGGGTGCCTGGCTTGGCGATTGGATGCTAGCGAAGCGGCAGCGTTCCATGTCTGCATGCGCTGCTCAGCTTCATTGCGCCGCTGTGTTAAACTCCCGCCCCCTCTGGCCAATGGCCAGAACCTCGCGCTTCCCAAGCATCGCGCCTTAAGGACATATATGACGCTGTGCGCCGTTGACCTCTCTGCCAGCCTGTTTGCCATGTCGGCGAGTGCCTGCGCATGCGCCTGAAGTCCATCAAGCTGGCGGGCTTCAAGTCCTTCGTCGACCCCACCACGGTGAATTTCCCGAGCAACATGGCGGCGGTCGTCGGCCCCAACGGCTGCGGCAAATCCAACATCATTGATGCCGTGCGCTGGGTGATGGGCGAAAGCTCGGCGAAGAACCTGCGCGGCGAGTCGATGACCGACGTCATCTTCAACGGCTCCAACACCCGCAAGCCGGTGACCCAGGCCAGCATCGAGCTGATCTTCGATAACAGCGACAACACCCTGACCGGCGAGTACGCGGCCTTCGCGGAAATCTCCATTCGCCGTCGGGTGACCCGCGACAGCCAGAACACCTATTTCCTCAACGGCGTGAAATGCCGCCGTCGCGACATCACTGACATCTTCCTCGGCACCGGCCTGGGACCGCGCAGCTACTCGATCATCGAGCAGGGCATGATCAGCAAGCTGATCGAGGCCAAGCCCGAGGAACTGCGCAACTTCATCGAAGAGGCGGCAGGCATCTCCAAATACAAGGAGCGCCGCCGCGAGACCGAAAACCGCATTCGCCGTACCCACGACAACCTGGCGCGGCTGACAGACCTGCGCGAAGAGCTGGAGCGCCAGCTCGAACGCCTGCATCGCCAGGCCCAGGCCGCCGAGAAGTACCAGGAATATAAAGCCGAGGAACGCCAGCTCAAGGCGCAACTGACTGCGCTACGTTGGCAGGCGCTGAACGAACAGGTCGGCCAGCGCGAAGCGGTGATCGGTAACCAGGAGATCGGCTTCGAGGCGCTGGTGGCCGAGCAGCGCAACGCCGATGCCAGTATCGAGCGCCTGCGTGACGGCCACCACGAGCTGTCCGAGCGGTTCAACCTGGTGCAGGGGCGCTTCTATTCGGTCGGTGGTGACATTGCCCGCGTCGAGCAGAGCATCCAGCACGGCCAGCAGCGCTTGCGCCAGTTGCAGGATGACCTGCGTGAAGCTGAGCGCGCGCGCCTGGAAACCGAATCGCACTTAGGCCACGACCGCACGCTGCTGGCGACCCTTGGCGAAGAGCTGGCCATGCTTGAGCCAGAGCAGGAGCTCACTGCGGCGGCCGCCGAAGAGTCCGCCGCAGCGCTGGAAGAAGCCGAAACCGGCATGAGTGGCTGGCAGGAACAGTGGGACAGCTTCAATCAGCGCAGCGCCGAGCCGCGTCGCCAGGCTGAAGTGCAGCAGTCGCGCATTCAGCAGCTGGAACACAGCCTGGAACGCCTCGCCGAGCGCCAGCGCCGCCTGGCCGATGAGCTGCAGCAACTGGCCGCCGACCCTGAGGATGCCGCGATCATCGAGCTCGGCGAGCAGATCGCCATTGGTGAGCTGGATCTGGAGCAGTTGCAGGAACAGGAGGCCGAGCAGGCCGAGCGCTTGCAGCAACTGCGCGAAGACCTGCAGCAGGCCGGCCAGGCCCAGCAGCAGGCTCAGGGCGAACTGCAGCGGCTGAGTGGTCGCCTGGCTTCCTTGGAAGCCCTGCAACAGGCTGCTTTGGACCCTGGCAAAGGCACGGCAGAGTGGCTGCGTGAACACGGCCTCGACAAATGCCCGCGCTTGGCTGAAGGCTTGCGTGTAGAAGCCGGCTGGGAGCTGGCGGTAGAGACGGTGCTCGGCGCCGACCTGCAGGCCGTGCTGCAGGACGATTTCAGCGGGCTGGACTTCGCCTCTCTGGAGCAGGGGGAGCTGCGCCTGGTATCGGCTGGCAGCGGCGGCGAGCGCATCGTGGGCAGCCTGCTGGACAAGGTCGAATCACCGGTCGACCTGACGCCTTGGTTGGGGCAGGTTCGCCCGATCGAAAACCTCGATCAGGCATTGGCCGCGCGAGCGGGTCTGACCGCTGGCGAGAGCCTGATCAGCCGCGATGGCTATTGGGTCGGGCGCAACTTTCTGCGCGTACTGCGTGCCAGTGAGGCGCAGAGCGGCGTGCTGGCGCGCGGGCAGGAGCTGGAAGGCCTCGGCCTGGAGCGCGAAGAGCGGGAAGCTGCGCTGGCGCTGTTCGACGAACGTCTGCAGGAATTGCGCGAACGCCAGCGCCACGAGGAAGAGGCGCGCGAGCAGCAGCGCCGTCAGTTGCAGGATCAGGCCCGTCAGCTCGCTGAACTGAGAGCTCGTTTGTCGGCCGGGCAGGCCAAGGCTGAACAGTTGCTGCTGCGTCGCCAGCGTATCGAGGCCGAGCAGCAGGAGTTAGGCGAGCAGCGTGCGCTGGAAACCGAACAGTTGGGCGAGGCGCGCCTTTATCTGCAGGATGCGCTGGACAGCATGGCTCTGGACAACGAGCAGCGCGAAAGCCTGCTGGCCAGCCGCGACGCCTTGCGCGAGCGGCTTGACCGGGTGCGCCAGGACGCTCGTCAGCACAAGGATCACGCCCACCAGCTGGCCGTACGCCTGGGCTCGCTACGCGCCCAGCACGATTCCACGCGCCAGGCACTGGAGCGCCTCGAACTGCAAGCCGAGCGCCTGCACGAAAAACGCGAGCAGCTGGATCTGAATCTGGAAGAGGGCGCCGCACCGCTGGAAGAGCTGCGCCTGAAGCTCGAAGAACTGCTCGAACGGCGCATGGGCGTCGAGGAAGAGCTGCGGCTGGCGCGCCTGGCGCTGGAAGACGCTGACCGCGAACTGCGTGATGCCGAGAAGCGCCGCACCCAAGCCGAGCAGCAATCGCAGTTGCTGCGCGGCCAGCTGGAGCAGCAGCGCCTGGAATGGCAGTCGCTGAACGTGCGCCGCAAGGCCCTGCAGGATCAACTGCTGGAGGATGGCTACGACCTGCACGGCGTGCTCGCTACCTTGCCCGAAGGCGCCAGCGAGAATGCCTGGGAGCAGACGCTGGAACAGCTGGCGGGGCGCATCCAGCGCCTCGGCGCGATCAACCTGGCGGCCATCGAGGAATACCAGCAGCAATCCGAGCGCAAGCGCTATCTGGACGCTCAGAATGCCGACCTGGTCGAGGCGCTCGACACGCTCGAGAACGTGATTCGCAAGATCGACAAGGAAACCCGTAACCGCTTCAAGGAAACCTTCGACCAGATCAATGCCGGCATTCAGGCACTTTTCCCGAAAGTTTTCGGTGGCGGCAGCGCATATTTGGAACTCACCGGCGAAGATCTACTCGATACCGGGGTAACCATCATGGCGCGTCCGCCGGGCAAGAAGAACAGCACTATCCATTTGCTGTCCGGTGGCGAGAAAGCGTTGACGGCTCTGGCGCTGGTATTTTCGATCTTCCAGCTCAACCCGGCACCGTTTTGCATGCTCGACGAAGTGGACGCACCGCTGGACGATGCCAACGTCGGGCGCTATGCGCGGCTGGTCAAGGAGATGTCGGCAACCGTGCAGTTCATCTACATCACCCACAACAAGATCGCCATGGAAATGGCCGATCAACTGATGGGTGTGACGATGCACGAACCCGGTTGTTCGCGACTGGTGGCAGTGGATGTAGAAGAAGCATTGGCGATGGTGGACGGCTAATCGAGCGCGACACAGATTCTGTTGCGTAAAAACTGCCGGGAGCAGCGGTTTTACAGCGTTTTGCCGGTGTAAAGTTGCCTTTCGTCGTGCTAGCTTAACGCCCACTTTTGTTGCACGTGGGAAAACGCCATTCAGAACATGGAGTTGGCGCCACGTTTCAAGGTTATCAGTACGGGCCAGGACGCCTTTTTTAATCAATTTTTGCTTTAGGGGTCAGGACATTTCATGGAATTCGGTCTACGCGAGTGGCTGATCATCATCGGTATCATCGTCATCGCCGGCATCCTTTTCGATGGCTGGCGGCGGATGCGTGGTGGCAAAGGCAAACTGAAGTTCCGCCTGGATCGCAGTGTGTCCAATTTGCCCGATGACGAAGGGGACCCCGACGTGCTCAGCCCGCCCCGGGTGATCGAGCGCAACAACGAACCCTCGCTGGATGAAGACGATTTGCCGTCGATGAGTGCACGCGACGTCAACAGCCGCCGTCGTGGCGAGCCGCGCCAGGGTGACCTGGATCTGATCGCTGACGAACCGGTACCGATGCTGCTCACGCCGGTCGACGACGAAGACAACTCCCGCGACAGCGCTTCCGCCAAATCGGCTAGCAAGGATCAGGCTCCGGTCGACGAAGTATTGGTCATCAACGTCATTGCCCGCGACGAGCAAGGCTTCAAAGGCCCTGCGCTGCTGCAGAACATTCTGGAAAGTGGTCTGCGTTTCGGTGAGATGGATATCTTCCATCGTCACGAAAGCATGGCCGGCAACGGTGAAGTGCTGTTCTCCATGGCCAATGCCCTGAAGCCCGGCACCTTCGACCTGGACGATATCGAAGGCTTCAGCACCCGCGCTGTGAGCTTCTTCCTCGGCTTGCCAGGCCCGCGTCATCCCAAGCAGGCCTTCGACGTGATGGTCGCCGCAGCCCGCAAGCTGGCTCACGAGCTCAACGGCGAGTTGAAGGATGACCAGCGCAGCGTGCTTACCGCGCAAACCATCGAACACTACCGCCAGCGTATCGTCGAATATGAACGCCGACTGCTGACCCAGAAGCGCTAAGCAGCCCTGCAAGCTGCGAGCCCCAAGCTACAAGCCGCGCGCTTGGCTTGGGGTTTTTCATTTCTGTGCTGCTGTCGTAATTTGTCGAGAACTACCCCATGAAAGACTCCGCCCAACGCATCATCGAACTGCGCACCGAACTGGATGTGCACAACTATCGCTACTACGTGCTCGACGAGCCGAGCGTGCCAGACGCCGAATATGACCGGCTATTTCGCGAGTTGCAGGCTCTTGAAGCCGAACATCCTGAACTGGTAACGCCGGATTCGCCAACCCAGCGCGTGGGCGGCGAAGCGTTGAGCGCATTTGGCGAGGTACGCCACGAAGTGCCGATGCTCAGCCTTGGCAACGCCTTCGAGGAAGACGATTTGCGCGCCTTCGACCGCAGTGTGCAGAACGGCCTTGGTGTGCAGGGCGGCGATCTGTTTGGTGGTGGCGCCGAAGTCGAATACAGCTGCGAGCCTAAGCTCGACGGCCTGGCGGTTAGCCTGTTGTATCGCGATGGTAAGCTGTTGCGTGGCGCCACACGTGGCGATGGCACCACTGGGGAAGACATTAGCGTCAATGTGCGCACCATCCGCAACGTGCCGCTCAAACTCCATGGCACCGGCTGGCCGGATGTGCTGGAAGTGCGCGGCGAGGTGTACATGTCCCGCGCCGGCTTCGAGCGCCTTAACGCCAGCCAGGCCGAGATTGGCGGCAAGACCTTCGCTAACCCGCGTAACGCCGCAGCTGGCAGCCTGCGCCAGCTGGACTCGAAGATCACCGCCAGTCGCCCGCTGGAATTCTGCTGCTACGGCCTCGGCCAGCACAGTGCCGAGCCGGCCACCACTCAGGTCGGCATGCTGCAGCGGCTGAAGACCTGGGGCATTCCCATCAGCCCCGAATTGAAGCTGGCCAAGGGTGTCGAAGACTGCCTGGCCTATTACCGCGATATCGGCGAGCGGCGCATGGGCCTGGCCTATGACATCGACGGCGTGGTTTTCAAGGTCAACAACATCGAGGACCAGCAACAGCTGGGCTTCCGCGCACGCACGCCGCACTGGGCCATTGCCCACAAGTTTCCCGCCATGGAGGAACTGACCGAGCTGCTCGACGTGGAATTTCAGGTTGGCCGCACCGGTGCCGTGACGCCCGTCGCCCGTCTCAAGCCGGTCAAGGTGGCCGGGGTGACGGTGTCCAACGCGACGCTGCACAACATGGATGAGGTAGCGCGCCTCGGCGTGATGATCGGCGACACCGTGATCATCCGTCGCGCGGGGGATGTGATTCCGCAGGTCATGCAGGTCGTCACTGATCGTCGTCCCGAGGACGCCCGCCCGGTCGCCGTGCCTGAACAATGCCCCGTGTGTGGCTCGGCAGTCGAGCGCACCCAGTTGATCAAGCGCAGCAAGGGCCGCGAAACGGTCAGCGAAGGCGCCGTGTACCGCTGCGTCGGGCGCCTGGCGTGCGCGGCTCAGCTCAAGCAGGCGATCATCCATTTCGTCTCGCGCCGTGCCATGGATATCGAAGGCCTGGGCGAGAAGAGCGTCGAGCAGTTGGTCGATGAAGGCCTGGTCGGCTCGCCGGCTGATCTCTACACCCTGCAGTTCGAGCAGATCGTCGGCCTAGAGGGCTTTGCCGAAGTCTCCAGCCGCAAACTGCTCGACGCTATCGCCGACAGCAAGCGCCCGAGTCTGGCGCGTTTCATCTACGCGCTCGGTATCCCGGATGTCGGTGAGGAAACTGCCAAGGTGCTGGCGCGCTCGCTGGGTTCGCTGGAGCGCGTTATCCAGGCGCTGCCCGAGGTGCTGACCTATCTGCCGGACATCGGTCTGGAGGTTGCCCACGAGATTCACAGCTTCTTCGAAGATGAGCACAATCAGACCGTGATCAAGCACCTGCTTGAACGTGGCCTGGAGTTGCAGGACCAGGGCGAGCTGTCCGCCGAGTTTGCCGCCAGCACCACGCTGGGTGGCTTGCTCGACAAGCTGAACATTCCCTTCGTCGCAGCAACCGGCGCGAAGAATCTGGCCGAGCGCTTCAAGAGCCTCGACGGGGTGATTTCCGCTGATTGGCTCGATCTGAGCGCCATGAAGGGGCTCAACGAGAAGGCCAAGCAATCGGTACGCGAGTTCTTTGCCAACACTGAAAATACCGAGCGTGCACGAGCAATCGAAGCACAGCTGCGTGATTTCGGTATGCACTGGGAGAGCGAGAAAAAGGTGGTCGAAGGCCTACCGCTGGCCGGCCAGACGTGGGTGCTCACCGGCAGCCTGGAAGTGATGAGCCGCGATATCGCCAAAGAGAAACTGGAAGCCCTCGGCGCCAAGGTCGCTGGCTCTGTATCGGCCAAAACCACCTACGTGGTCGCCGGCCCCGGCGCTGGCTCGAAATTGGCCAAGGCTACCGAGCTGAACGTTCTGGTGCTCGATGAACAGACCTTTATCGCCAAACTGGCGGATTTCGGCATCAACGCCGAGTAGTAGCCCGGGTCGAGCGCAGTGACACTCGGGATGCCCTGGGTATCGCCTCGCTCAACGCCAGGCTACGGGCGGTTGCCGATCAATACGATCAGTGTAGAAGCCGACTTGCCCGCGATTGTTTTCTCCCGTAAGTGGGCTCCTATAGGTATGTCTGGACGGTTTGTGTAGGAGCTGGCTTGCCACCAGCGTCTAGCCACCCGCCAGCATCATCCAGAACGACGCCCCGACCCCGACGATACTTTCCCCGGCCACCAGGCCGGCTGCGGCCGCGATGGTGAAGCGTTCGCCCAGGCTGCGCCAGCGCGATTGAACCACCCAGGCGAGCAGGGCGCCGATTGACATCATCAGCGAAATTGACGCCGGGATAATGAAGGCCAGGCCAAAGGCGGCCGAACTCGGCAGCAGCCGGGCGTAGATCGACTGCACTGGCAGGCTCGCTTCCAGAATTCCGAATAGCGCACCACACAGCGCGCCAATCAGCATGGCCCAGCGGATGCTGGTGTCGAGCGAATCGAGGCCGTAGCCCAGCACTTCGGCCACCGCCTTCCAGGTGGCCACGGCCGGAGCTGGCCATTGCTGACTGATCAGCATGCTCTGTGGGTCGGGAATCAGGATCTGGTAGACCAGCACGCCGACGATGCTGCCGACGAGAATGCCCAGGCACTGAGCGATCAATTGGTTGTAAGGCTTGGCACCGATGGCATGGCCAACCCGGAAGTCGTTGAGCAGGTCGGTGCATTGCCCCGCTGCGCCGCCCGCGGTGTTGGCTGCCATCAGGTTGACGCTGATCTGCCCCGGTGCAATTACCCCGAAGGTCAGCTGCGACAGCTGTCCGGTGGCGCCAATCGGCGGAATGCCGGTCGCGCCGACCACCCGCGCCGCCATGCAGGCGAGGGCGACTGCCAGGGGCACGCTGAGCAGCGCCATCAGCGGGTCGATATCGAACAGCAGCACCTGCAGCGCGAGAACCAGCAGAGATGCCAAGAGCAGCATAAGCAGCGGCAGCTTCGCGGGCGCCTGCCGCGTTGTTGTACCCGCGACGCGTGCTACCCGCCGGCTTGCCACAAAACGTACGGCCAGCGCGGTTAGCGTGGCGCAGACCAGCAGTGTCACACCGGGCCACAGCAGCCATTCCACCAAAGGGCCGAACTGTGGGCCGCTGGCATCATCGGAGAGCGGCACCAGGCCGCTGCTGAGCAGCCAGGGCGCCAGGCTGCCCCAGGCGATCAGCGCGCCGAGTAGTAGTGAAAGGCCGACGCGAATGCCGATGATGCCGCCAAAGCCGATCAGCAGCGGCGATGGGTCGAGGTTGAAGGTCAGCCGCTCCAATTGCGCACTGGGCGACCAACGCGGCACGGTGTAGATGAAGGTATCGGCCCACTTGACCAGTCCGCCAAGCAAGGCGGCCGCGCCGAGTACGTAAAGCCGATGCAGGGCGTCACGGCCATGGTTATAGACCTGCTGCATGGTTTCCAGGGTGGCGACCGCCTCTGGAAAGCGCAGGCGGGTGTCCTCGACCATGCTGCGGCGCAGGTACCAGGCTACCCAGATACCCAGAAAGCTCACCGAGAATACCCAGGCCATCAGCGGCAGGGTGGGCAGTTGCTGGCCGGTCAGCAGGGTGTAGGCGGGAATCGGCGCGACCAGGCCGCCAGATATGATCGAGGCGGCAGCTGACGCGGTGGTTTGGTTGATGTTGCTTTCACGCATGCTCCAGGCCGTGCCAAGGCGCCAGCGCACCAGGCTCTGCCAGATGCCATAACTGACCAGCAGGGCGATGATCGACATGTTGAATGACCAGCCGATCTTCAGGCCTGAATATATATTCGATGGCGTCAGCAAGGCGCCAAGCAGCACGCCTGAAAACAGGGCGCGGAAGGTGAGTTCGCGGTCGGCGGGCATGACGAACCTGCGTCTGACGGATGTCGTCGTTTGAGGCAGCAGGCGGGTAGGGGTTCAGACTTATCGAGAGGGGCGTGTTGCTAGAAAGCAGCGGGGCGCGCTTCGGCGCCCCGCCGATGGATCAGTTGACCGCGTCGGTCAGGGCTTTGGCCGGTACGAACTTCACTACTTTCTTGGCAGCGATTTCGATGGCTTTGCCGGTCTGCGGGTTACGACCAGTGCGGGCCGGACGCTCGCTGACTTTCAGTTTGCCGATACCCGGCAGGGTGATTTCACCACCATTTTCCAAGGCGTCGCTGACGATCTCGCTGAGTTGATCGAGGGCCGCGCGGACAGTGGTCTTCGGCGAGTCGATGGCTTCAGCGATGTCACCGATCAATTGGTCTTTGGTAATGGCCATGTAATAGCTCCTTGGGGATGAAAAATCTGGCATCGAATAATGCCTGTGCATCATAGGCGATCGATCGAGTTACTTATGCGCGATCGGTCAGGCTTCATTGTGACCCAGCCTCTCCCGGTTAATTCCGCCCTAGTGCTCAAATTCGGGCGCTTGCGACCTTTTATCGCCTGTGCTCAGGGCTGTTAAGTTCGCGTAAAGATACTGGCGGTTTGCCTCTCTGTTGCGATAAAGAGGGCTATTCTCCTGAAAACAGTCGCCAGAGCCGTATTGGTTCTGCTGGGGGAAGTCATGCTGCGCTCATTCGCCGATCTTGGATTTCGTTCGAAGATTGCCTTGCCGATCATCTTCCTGGCGCTGCTGCTGGTGCTGATGGGCGGCCTGGCCATCTGGGGCATCGGCCAGGTGGTCGGTGCCAGCAACCGCATGACTCATCAGTTTCTGCCCGGCGTGAGCTTGCTGCTCAACGCCGATCGTGATCTGTACCAGGCGCTGGTCGCCGAGCGCAGCCTGCTCAGTGACGGTGCTCGCGAGCACATCGCCGATCTGCGTCAGTCCCAGGCCGAAAACGTCAAGCAGGCTGCCGATCGTGTGCGTGCCTACGCGCAGTTGCAGCCTGGCGATGAAGCCTTGCGTCTGGTAGGCGACTTCGAGCGCGCGTTCTCTGCCTGGGAACGCAGCGCTGCCCAGGTCATGCAACTGATAGGTACGGACGCGGCCGCAGCTGCGCGGCTTAGTTTTGGTGAAAGCGAGGCGCAGTTCGATGCCATGCGCGAGGTGATCAACAAGCTCGGCGAGCTGGAAGACCAGGGCGCCAATAATGTTGGCACTGCGGCCATAGTCCAAGGCGAGCGCCTGGGCTGGCAGCTCGGCGCGGCGGTGCTGAGCGGGTTACTGGTGTGCCTGCTGCTTATCATCGTTTTCCCGAGACTGGTGACAGGCCCGCTGTATCGCTTGCTCAACCGACTTGAAGAGCTTGCCGATGGCGACGGCGATCTACGTGTGCGCCTGGAAGTGTCTTCGCGCGATGAGCTAGGCCGGCTCAGCGCAACGTTCAACCGCTTTCTCGACAAACTTCACCCTATGATCAGCGACGTAGGACGCGTCACCGGTGAGGTCGCCAATGCGGCACAAGGTCTGGCAGTGATGGCTGCGACAAATGATCGGCTGATCAACAGCGAACATGCGGCGGTCGACCAAGTCAGCACGGCAGCTACAGAAATGAGCGCAGCGGTACACGAAGTCGCGCGCAGTGCCCAAGGCGCAGCTGACACCGTTCGCCACGCCGAGAGCCAATCGCGAGAAGGCGCGCGGGTGGTCGGCGCAACCATCCAGACAATTCGCCACCTGGCGGGCGAGGTCGAAAGCGCCTCGCAGAGTATCCAGGCACTTGAGCAGGAAGCCGGCCGGATTGGCGAGGTGCTGGCAGTCATTCGTGGCATCGCCGAGCAAACCAACCTGCTGGCTCTCAACGCCGCCATCGAGGCCGCGCGGGCTGGAGAGCAAGGGCGAGGATTCGCTGTGGTGGCTGACGAAGTGCGTGCACTAGCGGCGCGTACCCAGCAGTCGACCACCGACATTCAGGACATGATTCAGCGCT
Source organism: Phytopseudomonas punonensis (assembly GCF_900142655.1). Lineage (GTDB taxonomy): Bacteria > Pseudomonadota > Gammaproteobacteria > Pseudomonadales > Pseudomonadaceae > Aquipseudomonas > Aquipseudomonas punonensis. Next base: position 33,312 of record NZ_FRBQ01000016.1, read on the forward strand.
TGCAGGGCGGCGTGCAGAACGCCGTCAAGGCCACTCACTCCGGCAGTTTGAAGGCGCGCGAAAGTGTCGAGCAGGCGGCAGGCGTGGATCAGGCGTTGAGCGATACCAGTGATTCACTGCAGCGCATCAACGACATGACCGCGCAGATCGCTACCGCCTGTGAACAGCAGAGCAGCGTCACCGAGGAAATCGCTCGCAACATCACTGATATCCGCGAGTTGTCCAACGAGGCGGCGCATACCTCGCAGCAGAGCACAGAGGCCAGCCAGCGTCTGTCCGAGCTGTCCAGCGACCTGGCGCGATTGGTTGGGCGATTCCGCGTCTAGCCACCCGGATACATGCTAAGTGCTTGAAGCAGTTGTAAGTTCGGCGCAAGCCGGTACAATGGCGCCGGCTCACTGCAAGGTGAGCAGCGTTATGGTGGCCCTGCCGGTCCCCCCGCAACGATTACCCGTGAACCTGGTCAGATCCGGAAGGAAGCAGCCACAGCGGGAACATTGTGTGCCGGGGTGTGGCTGGTAGGGTCGCCTCCATTTTCAGACCTGTTCAGGTCGCCTCTTTCTGAATATCGCCTCGGCGCTCGGTACCCACCGTAGCGGCGCTTTTTGCTGTCCTATTTTCTTAATCGCAGGTAAGCGATCTTTCGTGTGTGCCATAAAAAAGCCCGTCACGAAGACGGGCAAAAGAGGTGACACTGGAGAGAGTTGCGGGTTACAGAATCGACAGCGGATAGTTGAAGATCAGGCGGTTTTCGTGAAGATCCTGACCAACGTCACGACGGACGTCGGAGTTGCGCCAGCGGACGCTGAGGTTTTTCAGGGTGCCATCTTGAATGGTGTAGGCCAGTTCGGATTCGCGGCCCCACTCTTCGCCATCCTTGCGACCATCGGTGGTATGGATGCTGTCGCCGCTCACATAGCGGTTCATCATGGTCAGGCCTGGAATACCAAGGCCAGCAAAGTTGTAGTCATGGCGCACCTGCCAGGAGCGCTCGTTAGGTGCGTCGTAGCTGTTGGTGAAACCGTCGTTGACCAGGGTGCCACCGCTGGTGCCGTCTACGCGCATGAATTTGGTCGAGCCATTGAGCTTCTGGTAGGCCAGCGTGAAGGTGTTGTTGCCAGTTTTGGCCGAGAAGCTGCCTTGGTATACCTTGTTATCCAGCCGGCCGGCCTTGGCAGCGCCTTCGTCTTTGCCGTCCACATAGCCCAGGTTGGCGCCCAGCACCCAGTCACCGACCGGCTGAGTATGAGTCAGCTGCAGGTAGCTCTGCTGGTAGATGTTTTCCAGGCGCGCGTGCCACAGGCCGACCATGGTGTTGTTGCCGTTGAACTTGAATTCCCCACCACCGAAGTTGAAGTCATCACCTTTGATGTTGTTGTAGGTCATGGCCTCGCGGCTGGCGTCGTTACGCTGGCTGTTCCTCCAGAATTGGCCGCCATACAGGGTCAGGCCGTCTATTTCACTGGAAGTTAGTTGAGCACCCTGGAAGGTTTGCGGCAGGGAGCGACCATCGTCAGCGCGCAGTATTGGTAGAACGGCAAACCATTCACCAACTTTCAGCTCGGTTTTGGAAATTTTCGCCTTGGCCGCTACGGCGGTTCGACCGAAGTCGTAGGCAGCCTCGCCGTCATCATGGATGGGCATCAACTGGGTGTTAGCGGCACCACGGTTGCCGTCCAACTTCACGCTGTACAGACCAAGCACGTCGAGGCCGAAGCCGACAGTGCCGGCGGTGTAACCGGAGCGAGCATCCAGAATGAAGCTCTGCGTCCAGCCTTCGGCCTGGCCCTGGCGCTCGCCGCGGATTACCGGGTCGGTGCCGTTGAGGTAATTGCGGTTGAAGTAGTAGTTGCGCAGACCAAGCGTGACCTTGGCATCTTCAACGAAACCTTCTGCATGTGCGCTTACCGGCAGCGCACAAGCTACTGCAAACGCTAGTAGCGAGGGCGTCAACAGGAGGTTGCCGCGAACTGCTGTTGCGATCAGATTCATGACTGTTTTCCTTTTTTCAGGACGCAGATGCCCTGCCGCCTATGCGGAAATTGTTAGCTGTCATCGAGTGGCGGAAGCCCAGGCTAGGGCTTCCGGGTTTACAAAGGCTGGGCAGCTTGCCTGCCCAGCCGGTGTATCAGGGCTTCGCGATACCGACGCTGTCCGGCGAGATTTCGATGGCCTTGGCCTTGTACATCGACCAAGCGGTAACCGACTGCCAGCGTTTGAGGAACTGCTCGGCCTCGGCGCCGTTGAGGTTCAGGCTCTGCGCCCCGTAGTTCTTCAGGAAGCCTTGGAACTCTTCGTTGGCGACTGCTTTAGAGTAGGCTTCGACCAGCTTCTGCTTGATGTCGTCCGGGGTGTCTTTGTGGACGAAGGCGCCCCAGAACGGGCCCCACGGCAGGTACTCGGCGATGTCAGGCAGTGCTTTGGTGATCGGTTCGACGCCTGGCAGTTCCGGTACTTCGTCGGCAGCCAGTACGGCGAGTGCCTTGAGTTTGCCGGAGCGCACCAGTTCCTGGGCGGCTGCCAGGCTCAGCGGCATGAAGTCGATGTGTTTGCCCATCAATGCGGTGATGCCAGGGCCGTCGCCACCGAAGGTCACTTCACGCACTTTCAGTTCGCCAACCGCGTTGACCATGGCATGCACAGTGCTCGGCAGGCCGCCGGCGCCGGTAGAGCCCATGCGCAGGGTGTCGGGTTTTTCTTTGGCGGCGGCTAGCAGATCGGCCATGGAGTTGAACGAGCTGTCGGCGTTGGTGGCGATCACCACCACGTTCTGGCCAATGATGTTGACCGGGTAGAAATCGCTGTAGTCGAACTTGGCCAGCCCGAGAACCGGGTAAAGCTGCGGATTTTCGGCGCCGAGCAGCAGGGTGTAGCCATTGGGCTTCTGCTGCATCACGTAGCTGCTGCCGATCACGGCGGTGCCGCCGGGGCGATTGTTGAGGATCAGCTTGGTGCCCAGTTCCTTCTCGACATAGGGCGCCAGGCTGCGCATCACGTTATCGGTGGCACCGCCGGCGCCCCAGGGAATTACCGCCTGGATGCTGCGCTCCGGATATTCGGCATGGGCGGGTAGGGCAAGCGTCAGTGCGCTAAGGGAAAATGCGACGCCGGTAAGTAGTTGCTTGAGCATGTTGGAGACTCTCCATTGGTTGTTTTTATATATCCGTTTCCGGGCATGCGTGACGCGGGTGCATCAGGGTTGAATCGAGGATCCTTTGAACTTGCCCTTGAGCCAGCCGAATAGCGGTGTGTTGCTCATCAGAACCAGCAACAGTGCTGTGCTGAGAATCAGCGATACCGGGCTGTTGACCAGTTCGAGCAACAACTCCTGGGGATTGTCGCCCACCGAAGCCATGGCCTGACGGTAGGAGGTGTCCATCAGTGGGCCGAGAATGACGCCCAGAATAATTGGTCCCATTTGAAAGCCGAACGCCTTGAGGAAGTAGCCCAGCACGCCAAAACCTAGCATCCAGTACACCTCGGTCATGCTGCTGTTCAGTGAGTAGGCGCCGACGGTGCAGAGCACCAGGATTAATGGAATAAGCATGGCCTTGGGCAGCTCGACGACCTTGGCGAACAACTTGATGCCCATCAGCCCGAAGATCAGCAGGAAGATGTTGGCCAGCGCCAGGTTGCCGACGGTGAACCAGAAGATGTGGGGGTTCTCGACCATCAGCATCGGCCCGGGATTGAGGCCGTGAATCACCAGCGCGCCGATGATCACGGCCGTTACGGCGTCGCCAGGCATGCCCAGAGTCAGCATTGGCACATAGGCGCTGCCCACTGCCGCGCTGTTGGCGGTTTCCGGTGCGACCAGGCCTTCGTAGGCGCCTTCGCCAAAGGGGCGGCTCGGATTCCTCACGGTGCGTTTGGCATGGTCATAGGCCATTAGAGCGGCGATGTCGCCTCCTACGCCAGGCAGCGCGCCGATTACCACGCCGATGGCCGAGGTACGCAGCGACAAGGGCAGAAATTTGAGCACCATCGCCAGCGGCGGAACGATCTTGCTGACGTTCTGCCGGACCGCTGCGCTGCCGAGGTTGTGCAGCTGGTACAGGGCTTCCGCCACACCGAACAGGCCGATCATCACCACCACGTAGTGAATGCCGCCCATCAACTCCATTTGTCCCAGAGTGAAGCGGCCCTGGGCTGTGACCGGATCCATGCCGATCAGGCCGATGATCGCGCCCAGCGCGGCGGCGAAGATGCCCTTGGCCAGGCTGCCTTCAGCCAGGCTACCCACTAGCATCAGACCGATGGCGGCGATCAGGAAATAATCGCGCGGCGCGAATTTCAGCGCCAGGTCGCCCAGGACGGGCGCGGCACAGGCCAGTACCACGGTGCCGGCGAGGCCGCCAATCACTGACATTACGGTGCTCAGGCCGATCGCCTGACCAGCCTCGCCACGTTTGGCCAACGGATAACCGTCGAAAGACGTGGCTACCGAGGAAGGCCCGCCCGGGATATTGAGCAGGATCGCGCTTCGCGAACCGCCGTACACGCCGCCGATGAAGATGCCGACGATCAGTGCCAGGGCGTCATTGACGTCCCAGGAGAAGGTGAACGAGACGAGGATGGACACCGCCATGGTCACTGATAGGCCGGGAATGGCGCCAATGTAGATGCCGGCGAAGGTGCCGAGTGCTGTCAGCAACAGCAGGTTGGGGTCCATCCAGGCCATCAGCAGGTAGGAAAAAGTATCGCTCATGGAAAGTCTCGCCTCAGGGCAGGTAGACGCTGAACGCCAGGGTGAACAGCAGGTAGATGGCCACTAGCGATACACTGCTGGCCAGCAGGGCCGACAGCAGCTTTCCGCGTCGCAGATAGACGATGGAAAACATCAGGAAGGCGAAGGTGCTGACGTAGAAGCTCGCCCACTGGATGACGGCCAGGTAGGCCACTGAGAGCAGGGTGAACACCACGATGTGGCGTGGGAAGTGTTCGTGGCTGAAGCGCTTGGCCGAGGCTGTCCAGCCTTCGCCGTGAGTCGTCTTGCCGCGCAGTTCCCAGAGCACTCGCATGGCGGAGATCAGCAGCACGGCGCCGACCCCCAGGGGAAAGGCGCCCGGCGAGCTGATCGAGGAAAACCCGGATATCAGGTAGGCCTGATACAGAACAGCGAGGCTGAATATCACCAGCAGAACGCAGAACGTACGTTCGCCCACCGGCACTTTTTTCGATGTGCTCATTGTCACTCCACAAGCAGCCATTCTGGCTGCGTCAGGGCTGCCAGAATCAGGGGCGTGTGCAGTTTCGAGTTGTCACCGGCGCGGCGCTGCTTGAAATGGCGTGCGGCCTTAGCAGGTCGAGTGCGCTGGGTGAGAATGACGATGCGTCATCGCTGTGCGTGTTGATCAGCGAGCGGAGGGCGCCAAGGCAGATCTGCCTGGCACGGACGAATACCGTGTTGAGCTGTGGCATGGAATGACCTTTTTATATTTATAGGTGCGGCATGTTGTCGTGAGTGTCGCCAGCGGAACGGGCAAGTCACGGCAAGATGATGGGAATACTGTGCGGTGATGCCAGCTATTTCAATTCGCAAAACTCGTTCCTGTTCGATAAACGAACAGGAACGAACCAGTTAGTACAAATGACGGCCGTTGATTATCGCGCGCGCTCAAAGAGCCCGCTACGATTGCAGGCCGGTGTGTCACGTGGGTTTATTTCAAAATGTGGCGGGTCTCTTGAAGCCTTTTATGAGGCTTCGTGAGGAGGGGAATACATGCGACTAGTCAGCATTATTCGCGAGCTACGTCACTCGAGTTACGAGGTAGAGCTGGCGACTCTCGCCATTTATTCGCTGCTGCTCGGCCATTGAAGGCGGGGCTGGTGGGATGCTGCGGTTCGCTTCTAGCGGCTGGAGTATTGGGCATACATCCCGAGTAAATTCGCTCTATCTTAAACGCTACGCTGAGTATCTCGAGAAGCTGCGCCAAGCGGAACCATCGCGCCTGTGTTGTGCCCAATCTTGCGATGTGGCTGAACCACGACCTGATGAGAGGGCAGCGATTTTTCTGCCAAGCCCGCATCACACGCCGTTTTGCCGGTGAAGGTGGTTGTGACTTGGCAGGGCTGTTGCTCTGTCTACCGGCCTACATTCCAGTAAGCCGGGAAGGCTCCACGCCGAATTTACTGGCAGGCGTAATTGCCGTGGAATGCGTCCGAGCCGATATCGATATAGCCAATGCGTCGTTAGTCCGGTTGCCTGCCTATGCTAAGCCCATACCTGAATCGATCGCGTCAGTTTTAACTTGTTGATCAGGATCAGACTGACTAAATAGTTAGTCTGCTACCGAGTGAAGTCATCCGCTCAACCACGAGAGGCTGCATGAGTACCCCCAGTTCGCTATCTGGCGTCAATCACCCGCTAAAGGGCATTGGCCTTGTCGTGTTGGCCACCTTTCTGTTCGCCACTCACGACGCGCTGTCCAAGTACCTGTCCGGTTTCTATCCGGTGATCATGGTGGTGTGGGCACGTTATGTTGTGCATACCCTGCTGATGGCGGGCATCTTTCTGCCGCAGTCAGGCCTGCGGGTTTTACGTAGCAAGCGGCCAGGTTTGCAGGCATTGCGGGCAGTCTGTTTGCTGGGCTGCAGCCTGTTCTTCACCAGCGGCCTGCTTTATATCCCGTTGGCCGAGGCAACCGCGGTCAACTTCCTTGCGCCATTGCTGGTTACCGCTCTTTCCGTTCCGTTGCTCAAGGAGCATGTCAGCCGTGGTCAATGGGCAGCGGTGCTGGTTGGCTTCGTAGGGGTGTTGATCATCGTGCATCCGGGCGGTGAGCTGTTCACCCCTGCAGTGTTGCTGCCGCTGTGCTCGGCGAGTTGTTTTGCGGCCTATCAGATACTCACCCGGCTGCTCAGTCAGTACGACACGCCAACTACTAGCAACTTCTTCACCGGTTTGCTCAACACCCTGCTGATGAGCTGCCTGGTGCCATTCTTCTGGCAATTGCCGCAGTGGCACCATTTGCCGTTGATGCTGGCACTTGGTGCGTGTGGCATGTTCGCTCATTTGCTGCTGACCAAAGCGTTCCGGCATGCTGCTCCGGCGCTGCTGGCACCGTTTGGTTATTGTCAGATCGTCTTCGCCGGTTTGCTTGGGCTGTTGGTGTTTGGCCACGACCCGGAGACCAGCGCCAAGGTAGGTATCGCCATTATCTGCCTGAGCGGCCTGGCTGCTGCCTACCAGCAGCGCCGGAAGCGCTGACGTTTCAGTCTCTCAGAAATGCAAGAAGGCCCATTAAGGGCCTTCTTGCTTTACGCGTTAACGCTGATCAATGGCTGGCGTCTTTCACGCTGCTTCTGCGCGCAGCGTCGTACTCAGCTTTGTCCATCGGCTTGGCGCCTGGCTTACCCAGCTCGCTCATCGGGATCCGGTAGGTTTCCGGAGCGATAAAGGCGGCAATGGCGCACAGGCAGGTGATGCCGAATGCCAGGCCACCGATCATCCAAGGGATATTGTCCGAGCCTGGCGGCGCTACCAAAGCGAAGATTGCTGGCAGCATCGCGGTCAGCATGGTGCCGATGTTCTGGGCAATGGCCATGGCCGAGACGCGGTAGCGGGTCTGGAACAGTTCCGGGTAGAAGCTTGGGAACACGGCGTTATAGCCCTGATAAACCACGCCCCACATCAGCAGCGACATGATGAATGCCAGCGGCACGCTACCGATGCTGATCGCATACAGGTAACCAAAGGCCAGTAGGCCAGAGCCCAGTGCACCGGTGATCATGGTCGGGCGCCGGCCGATCTTGTCCGAGAGGTTGCCCACGAACGGAATCACCAGCACGGCGACGATGTTGCCGACCACCGGAATCCACAGGTAAATACTCTTGTCGAAGCCGATGCCGTAGGCCGGTTGCACAGCGTAAGCGCCACCGAAGATGGTTGCGACTACCGGGATCACGTTCATCAGGGCCATAACCATAACCAGGAACATGGTCCTCCAGCTGGTGCTGAACGCTTCGGAGATTGGTGATTTGGCGATCTTCTGCTTGCTCTCTTCGTTAACGAAGGCAGGCGTTTCATGGACTTCACGACGGATGATGAAGCCTGCCAGCAGTACGAAAGCGCTGAGCAGGAACGGAATCCGCCAGCCCCAGTCGTTAAAGGCTTCGCTCGGCATGAAGTACGCCAGCGGCAGGAATACTGCGGCGGCCAGTACCTGGCCCGCTTGTACGCCCTGCAGCGTGAAGCTGGCATAGAAGCCTCGCCGTCCGAATGGGGCATGCTCAAGAATCATCGAGCTGGCGCCTGATATTTCACCCGCCACTGCAAAGCCCTGAATCAGGCGCAGCACTACCAGCATCGCTGGAGCCAGTAGGCCGATATCGTGATAGGTCGGCAGCAGGCCAACGGCCATAGTGGAGATGCCCATCAGGAACATGCACAGCAGCAGCACATTTTTGCGGCCGCGGGTGTCGCCCCAGTGACCTAGGACGAAGGCGCCAACTGGGCGAGCCAGATAGCCGACGCCATAGGTTGCCAGCGAGGCAACGATGGCCATCTTCGGATCAGTGTTGGGAAAGAAGATCTGCGGGAATATCAACGCAGCCGCTTGGGCGTAGATGAAGAAATCGTAATACTCCAGTGCTGAACCGACCCAGCCGCTGGCAGTTGCTTTCTTGGCTTGTGAACTTGAGGGCTTAGCCATCATGGTCTCCGTTGTTATTAGAGCGCTGAGCGAGGAGGCACCGGAGTGCGCTCTGGCCACAGAGTTAGGCGACCGGCCTGGTGGTGGCGCCGGTCAACCCGCTTTCAGGATTATCGAGCGGAGTGTCGCGAGTCAGGGTTGGACGTGCGCCGTAGCAGTTGGCGGGGTGGTTGCCAAAAAGCGTGCGAATGGTATGCGGGTACGCAGGGGCTGGGAAGTAAGCATGGGAGCACTCTTATTGAAATTGTTATGGATGATGCATGGTTGCTTGCTGGTCGCGCGGAACGATATTTTGCGCTGCAGTGGGAAACATGGTGTTGCAAACGATCAAATAGCGTCAATTCGATAAACGGCCTTTCGTTCGATAACCGCACGAAAAACTAACTAGTTCGTACACTTTGAATTGCCGCCTCACGCCGGGGCACGAATAATCGATCAAAGCCTCGAAGGTAGTAGGCTGCTGCATTGAACGGCGGGCAGCCAGAGGCTCGAATGCCTTTAATAGCTACGCTTGCTGGTGTTGGCCCAGGTCATAACGCGATCCGCAGAGATCGTAATCTACAAGGAGCTGAAGTATGCATCGCTCGATTGCCACTGTGTCCCTGAGCGGCACGTTGCCCGAAAAGCTGGAAGCTATTGCGGCTGCGGGCTTCGACGGTGTCGAAATCTTTGAGAATGACCTGCTGTACTACGCTGGCAGCCCGCGTGATGTGCGCAAGATGTGCGCCGATCTGGGGATCGCCATCACGCTGTTTCAGCCGTTCCGCGATTTCGAGGGCTGCCGCCGTGATCGCCTGCAGCGCAATCTTGATCGCGCCGAACGCAAGTTCGATTTGATGCAGGAACTGGGTACCGACCTAGTACTGGTCTGCAGCAACGTGGCCGCCGATTCGCTCGGCGATGAAGAAATTCTTGTCGATGACCTGCGCTTGCTGGGGGAGCGCGCTGGTGCACGCGGGCTGCGCATTGGCTACGAGGCGCTGGCCTGGGGCCGGCACGTTAATACTTACCAGCAGGTGTGGAACCTGGTTCGCCAGGTGGATCACTCCGCGGTGGGTGTGATCTTCGATAGCTTCCATACGCTTTCACTCAAAGGCGATCCGGCTGCCATCGCCGATATCCCAGGCAACAAGATCTTTTTCGTGCAAATGGCCGATGCGCCGGTTCTGGCCATGGATGTGCTGGAATGGAGCCGCCATTTCCGCTGCTTCCCAGGCCAGGGTGAATTCGATCTGCCGGGCTTCCTCGCCCCGATCATCCGCACCGGTTACACCGGGCCGCTGTCGCTGGAAATCTTCAACGATGGCTTCCGAGCTGCGCCACCGCGTGCCAATGCGGTCGACGGCCTGCGCTCGTTGCTCTATCTAGAAGAAAAGACCCGCCAACTGCTTGCAGCCGACACCCAGGCACCAAATCTGGACCTGTTGTTCGATACGCCGCCCGCCAGTCGTTACCACGGTGTGGAGTTTCTGGAGTTTGCCGTCGATGAGGCGGCAGGGGCTAAGCTGTCCGGTTGGCTCGAGCGACTGGGCTTTGCAAAGGCCGGTGAGCATCGCTCCAAGGACGTTAGCCTGTTGCGCCAGGGCGATATCAATATCGTGCTCAATGCCGAGCCATATTCTTTCGCCCATGGTTTCTTCGAAGCCCATGGCCCATCGCTGTGCGCCACTGCCTTGAAGGTAAAGGACGGCGCCACAGCGCTGCAGCGAGCGATCGACTATCGTGGTCATCCTTATCGTGGTTTGGTTGGCCCGAACGAGCGGGAGATTCCCGCCATGCGCGCACCTGATGGCAGCCTCATCTATCTGGTTGATCAGGCCGAAGCGGGGGAGACCATCTACGATAGCGACTTCAAACTTGATCCTGCTGCGGTTCCGACCGGCAGCCTGCAGCGTATCGACCATATGGCGCTGGCGTTGCCTGCCGAAAGCCTCGACAGCTGGGTACTGTTCTACAAGAGCCTGCTGGATTTTGAGGCAGACGACGAAGTGGTGCTGCCAGACCCGTATGGTCTGGTGAAAAGCCGCGCATTGCGCAGTCGCTGCAGCTCGGTGCGTTTGCCGCTGAACATTTCGGAGAACCGCAATACCGCCATTGCTCATGCCCTATCGAGTTACCGCGGCTCTGGCGTGCATCACATCGCATTTTCCTGCGAAGACATTTTCAAGGAAGTCGAGCGTGCTAAGGAAGCAGGCGTGCCGCTGCTGGACATTCCGCTCAACTATTACGACGACTTGGCTGCACGTTTCGATTTCGATGACGAGTTTCTCAGCGAGCTGGCCTACTACAACGTGCTCTATGACCGCGACGCTCAGGGCGGCGAGCTTTTCCATGTGTACACCGAAGCCTTCGAGGAGCGGTTTTTCTTCGAGATCATCCAGCGCAAGAATGGTTATGTCGGCTACGGCGCAGCTAACGTAGCAGTGCGTCTCGCCGCTATGGCTAAAGCGCGCAGTGGTAGTGTGCGTCAGGCGAAGCTGTAAGTTGTGCCCCGGCGGATGCAGGCCAGTACCTGCATCCGCTTTGCGTCAGCAGTAATAATAAGAATTCCATGATGAGTGATTCCATGACCACTATCCTCGGGCCTCAGAGCCCGGCAGTTGCCGCCGCGCCACGCAAGCCGCGCAAGAACAACCCGGAAAAGACCCGCGAGAACATCCTGCAGGCCGCCATCACCGAATTCGTTCAGCAAGGCCTGTCAGGCGCACGGGTCGATGCCATCGCCGAGCGTACAGCGACCTCCAAACGCATGATCTACTACTACTTCGGCAGCAAAGAGCAACTGTATGTCGAGGTGCTCTTGAAGCTGTACGGCGATATCCGTAGCACGGAGCATCGCCTGCATCTCGATGAGTTGCCCGCGCCCGATGCCATCCGCCGGCTGGTCGAATTCACCTTCGATCACCACGACCGCAATTCGGATTTCGTGCGCATTGTCTGTATCGAGAACATCCATTACGGCGAATACGTAAAACAGTCGCCGGAAATCCGCCGAATGAGCAACGTGGTGCTGCAGGCACTTGAGGAGACGCTCAAGCGGGGAGAACAGGAAGGCCTGTTCCGCGAAGGCCTCACTACCGTTGACGTGCACATGCTGATCAGCTCGTTTTGCTTCTATCGAGTATCCAACCGGCATACTTTCGGTGAAATCTTCCAGATCAATCTGCTGGATGAGCAAGTCAAGCAGCGCCATAAGGCCATGATCTGCGAAGCAGTGTTGCGCTACATCACTCGTTGAAAAGGCCGGCTAATTCGCCGGCCCATATGCATCAGGCATTCATGCTGTGGAAGTGGTCGAGCATGCGTTGCGCGTCTGCTTCAGAGCCACTGAACAGTTCGAATGCTTTCACCGCCTGAAATACCGCCATGTTGCCACCATCCAGCGTTCTGCAGCCGATTGCTCTGGCTTCGCGAAGCAACTCCGTTTCGAGTGGGAAGTAAACGATCTCCGCGACCCAGAGGGCGGCGCGCAACAGCTCTTTGGGAATCGGCATACCTGGAAGCTTGGCCATACCCATTGGGGTGGTATTGACCAGACCATCTGCGTTCGACATTGCGGAGGCGAGGTCGTCGCCAGCCTGAGCGCGTTGCGAACCGAAGTGTTTGTTCAAGTTGGCAGCCAATGCCTCGGCGCGCGCTAGCTCAACGTCAAAGATGCTCAGCTGCTCTACGCCTTCACTCAGCAAGGCGTGAGCGACCGCAGCACCTGCGCCGCCTGCACCCATTTGCACGACTTTACGGCGCTGCACGTCACCAAGCCCGCGCCGGAAACCTTCCAGGAAACCCAGGCAGTCGGTGTTGTGGCCAATACGCTTGCCGTCTTTGAATACAACCGTATTGACTGCGCCAATACCTCTGGCTTCGTCTGAAAGCTCATCGAGCAGAGGGATGATTGCCTGCTTGCAGGGGAAGGTGATGTTCAGTCCGGTAAAGCTCATACGTTCGGCAGCGCTCAACAGGGCGGGTAGGGCACTGCTGTCGAGCTTCAATTGGTCGATGTCGATCAGCCTATATAAGTAGCGGATGCCTTGGGCGTCGCCTTCATGTTCGTGCATGGCAGGCGTTCGGGAAGCCTGAATGCCTGCGCCGATAAGGCCGGCCAGGATGCTTTGGGTATTGGTGGTCATTGGCTTATTCCTTAACAAGATGGCTGAAGTGCTGAAGTGCAGCGCGATAGCCACCGCTGCCCAGGCCGCAGATCACGCCCAGAGCGATAGGAGATACGAAGGAGTGGTGGCGAAAGGTTTCCCTTTTGTGCACGTTGGACAAATGCACTTCTATTACCGGTAACTCGCAAGCGACCAGCGCATCGCGTATGGCCACTGAGGTGTGGGTCCAGGCTGCCGGGTTGATCACGATGCCTGCGCAGCGTCCCCGCGCCTTGTGAATCCAGTCGATTAGCTCGGCTTCATGATTGGTCTGCCGGAACTCAGTGGCCAGACCCAGCGCTTCGGCCGTATCTGCGCAAAGCTTTGATAGGTCGGCCAAGGTCTCATGGCCGTAGGTCGCCGGTTCGCGAGTGCCGAGCATGTTGAGGTTCGGGCCGTTGAGGATAAGGATGATGGGAGCCATGGTGCTACCTGTTGTTATTGTGGAGTCACCCTGTTGGGTAGGGTGAAAAATGTACTAACCGGTTAATTTGGTCAATATCTCCTCTATATATAGGTAAGACAAAGCGTTCGATTATCGAGCTCGGGCTCATAACGCAGAAAACTGAAATAAGCGCTTGACCAGAAGCTGTGGGGGCCTATAATGCGCACCACTTCCGGCGCAGCATGATCTGAAAACTCCTTGTAGATCAACGAGTTAGACGAAAATAAAGGTTGCACGGACGGCGAATTCGAGTAGAATGCGCCGGCATCGACAGGGTGGTTTGAGTGGTTCTGTTGATGGTTCGGTCAGGTGTGATCGAAGGCGGTAAAAGAGGGTGTTGACAGCGGTTTGTAACGCTGTAGAATGCGCCTCCCGCTGGAGAGAAGATGATCTGGTCGGGCGCTGCAAGGTGTTGAGAAGAAAGAAAAAGTTCTTCAAAAACAACTTGACAGGAAATGAGGCTGCTGTAAGATGCGCGCCTCGGTTGAGACGAAAGAATCAACCAACCGTT
>NZ_FRBQ01000015.1 GCF_900142655.1 Phytopseudomonas punonensis
CGGTAGCCTTTTTTAGGATCGCTTTCTCCCGTTCCAGTCGGTCGATCCTGGCTTCCAGCTCCTGGATTTTCTGCTGTTCGGGAGTCAATGCTTTGCTCTTCGGGGTAACGCCCTGGCGCTCATCTTGGAGCTGTTTCACCCAGCGACGAAGCGCTGATTCAACCAGCCCCAGCGAGCGAGCTGCTTCGATATGGCTGTAGCCCTGATCGAGCACCAGACCAGCGGCCTCTCGTTTGAAATCGGGCGTAAAGGAACGACGTTGCTTGGTCATCAGACACCTCTCTATGGCGAGTATTCTCGCCCTAAATGGGTGTCCGGGATCAGTAGACCACTACAAGCAGACGCTCACCAGAGTCACGACCACGCTGGCTGTTGAATTATCCATCCTTTCAAACAAGCCAGCTTCAGTTGCTGCCTGCTTCATGACATCCTTCGCGGCCAACCAATCTATTCAAGGATGATCCAATGAAGCCTCTTTACCTAGCAGCGACTGCTGCCCTTCTCAGTGCCTGCGCCAGCCAGCCGTCAGGGCCAGTCGAGCCGGTTGCAGTCAACTCGACGTCGATCCAGGCCTTTCGTGATATCTGCCTGAAGAACGCTCCGGACTTCGCGGGTTCTATCGCTGCTGCCAAGGCATACGGCGTCACTGAACTCGACGACCTTGGTTTCATGACTGCAGGCTTCACTGCAGACAAGAGCCTAAGTGTTCAGCTCAAGCCGGGCGTGGAATGCGTAGTAACTACCGAAGAACAGAAGGACGATAGCCTGACTCGGCAATTTCTCAACGTTGTAGCCGAGAGCGCCAACAGCCAGGTGCCGCGCTCGGTACCGGTAAAATTCGCGTTGGCTGGGCAAACCTTTATCGCGATGCACGACCGCCGCGGTGGTGAGGCTTTTGTACTGCTCAAAGCCAAGTAGTAGGCATGTAGTGCGTTAGCCTACGTAGTGAGCACCAACACTTTTGGGAAGAAAGGGTTTGGCGAGAGCCAAGCCCTTTTTTCCGTCTGAGCCTTTAACTACCGGCACCACTGCGCCTCACACGGCACCCCATCGTTATTGCCATCCATCTTTACGCCTGGACAGTTACGCAGAAAGAAGGTCGCTTCTTCGCAGGAGCGCATTTGTGAGCAATGCGTGCGGCCGTCGCAGCGGTAAGTGGTGGCGGACTGAGCTGCGGAGGTGGAGCGTAGTGTTGTGTCATTGTTGGCGAACGTCGGGATAAAGCGCTCCAGCGAGAATGCCGGGGCCGGCTGTTCGATGATGGGATTGCTGAGTACCGCGCCATTGGCACCGATATTACTGATTACCGGGCTGGCGGGTGGTTTGAGGTAGAAGTGCCAGGCCGCAAAACCCAACGCCACTATCATGATCAGTTTCTTCATCACTGCATTCCATTGCTGTCAGGTTGCCTGGTGCAGAGCAGCATACCTTGCGATACCGCGAGGCTGGATGGAGTTGCACGAGCCGGCGGGCGCCACAAACAAAAAAGGCTTGTCACCTGATAAGCCTTTTGCGCTGCCTGAGCACTGAATCTAGATCACCAGAAACGCCGCGACGATCAGCGAAACCACGGCCACCACGCCGAGGATCAGCAATAGTCGGCTGGTATTTAAACGTGGGGCGATCAATTGCTGGGGTTGCAGTTGGGCGTAGGGAGTTGCGGTGGCGAGCTTGAGCGGACGTTGAATTCTCAGCACGTTGCTGACTTTTGATGAGGGTTGGGCTTTGAAGTTATCCCATGAGGCGCCATGCCCCTGCTTTTGGCGGCCTTCGCGCCACCACTCTCGGTCTTCCGGTCCCATGATTAAGCCCTCCTGGCTGTTGCTGATCTATCCAATTGATCAATCAGAGCGGCATTGGCATCCGCAAGTTCAGTGTACGCCCGGAAACCGTTTCGTGCGGTCTGCTGTGCGACTTTTGTGCGCCCTGTCAGATGACCGGCCACTCTGGCGCCATGTCGGGTGTAGCGGCACAATCCACGCTCCCCTGCCCGCCTGAACGCCAGCCGTGAATACCCTCGCCTTTCCATATATCCGCCAACTGTCCTTTGGGGTACGGGTGTGTTGCGCCTGGTTGTTGGCGGGGCTGCTCGGGTTAACGGCTCTGGCCGAGCCGCTGGCCATGCGTGAGCACCATCGCTGGACCATGGCGGATGACGACGGCCCCAATCAGGTTGGGGCGCTGGCCCAGACCCGCGACGGCTATCTGTGGCTCGGCAGCGACAGCGGGCTGCTGCGTTTCGATGGTTTCGATTTCGTCGACTACCAACCGGATAGCGATCAGCCTCTAGGCACGGTAGCCAGCCTGCTGGCAGTGGACGACGGTTTGTGGGTCGGCTTGCGTGCTGGTGGCGCACGACTGATTCAGGGACGCGAGACGCGCAGTTACCCAGCAGGCCAGGGCTTACCTGGCGGCGCTCTGTACGGGCTGGCACGTGACCACGAAGGCGCGATCTGGGCAGCAGCCCATGAGGGGCTGGCACGCTTCAAGGGCCATACCTGGGCGACCATCGACGATGCTCAGGGCTTTACCGCCAGCAGCGCTCGCGCCGTGTTCGTCGATCGCGCCGGTACGGTGTGGGCCGCCAGCGGTAATCACCTGTATCAACGCCCCGCCGGCACCCAACGATTTACCGAAGTGGCTGACGGCCTCGATTGGGCCAGTCAGATCGCCCAGGCGGCGGATGGCTCGATCTGGATTGCCGAACGCTATGTGAATCGGCTGCACCGCGTGATTCCCGGTACACGGCCGCACCTGCAGACGCAAACGGTGGATGCACCCATCAATGGCCTGCTGTTCGATAGTGCTGGCGGGCTGTGGACCAGCACACCGGGAGATGGCCTGCGCCGCTACCCGAACGCTGACATGCCGCTGAACCTCGCAGACGCCGAACGCGTTACCCGCACGCAAGGGCTGAGCGCCGACTACCTGTGGCCGCTACTGGAGGATCGCGACGGCACCGTGTGGGCCGGCAGCAACGCCGGGCTCGACCGCTTTCGGCTGCGCGAGCTGAACCCTGCGCCACTGCCACCCGGAACGCTGAACGCTGCTCTGGCGGTGGCCGCTGACGGCGCGCTCTGGGCGGCCAGTGGCAACCGTGGGCTGCTGCGCCAGCACAACGAAGCCCTGCAGCACTGGTCGATAGCCGAGCCGGTTACCAGCCTGATTGCCGATAGCCATGATGGCGTCTGGGCCGGCGGCCCCCATGGCATCTGGCACGCCACGCCAGCAGGGGTGACATTGCAGGCAAAGCTGCCTGAGCAGGCGGCAGACGATGCAGCAGTGCGGGCAATGGTCGTGGCCGCTGATAAGAGCCTGTGGGTGTCGATCAACGGGCTCGGGCTGTTCGTGTTGCGCGGTGACCAGTGGCGCGCGCTAAAAGGCCCGGATGCGATGCCAAGCCAGCTGATGCCGGTCAACGCAGGCAGCGACGAAGAAGGCCGGCTGTGGTTCGGCTACCGCGATAATCTGCTGATCAGCTACCGGGGCGAGCAGATGCGCCAGTGGGCCTCGGCCGATGGTTTGCAGATTGGCCATGTCACCGCGCAGCTGCACCACGGCGGTATTTCTTGGTTCGGCGGTCAGCATGGTTTGGCGCGTTTCGACGGCGCGCGCTTCCAGATGCTGCAATTACCGGCCAACGGCCAGTTCGACAACATCTATGCACTACTGCCGGGTCACGATGGCGACCTGTGGGTGCATGGCAAGGGCGGCATCATGCTGTTGCCGGCCGCCGAAGTGCATCGCGCGCTGGCCGAGCCGGGTTATCGCCTGCGTTACCGAACCGTCAGCCTGGACGGTAGCTTGGCCAACGACCCTTACCGCCTGCTGCCTCTGCCTACTGGTGTGGTGGGCGCCGATGGACAGTTGTGGTTTTCCACCAGCGCGGGAGTGAACCTGCTCGACCCGGCGCGCCAGCCTGCAGTTGCTCCCTTGCCGCCGGTTGTCATCGAGAACGTACTGGTCGATGGTGTGCCGCAACCGCGGCCAGGCGTTTTGCAGCTGCCAGCCGACGCCCAGCGCCTGGTGATCGACTACACGGCATTGAGCCTGCGGGCGCCACAGAGCCTGTCTTTCCGCTATCGGCTAGCCGGTTACGAGCGTGACTGGATCGAAGCCGGGCGCCAGCGGCGCGCTACCTACACAGCGTTGCCGGCAGGTGATTTCCGCTTCGAAGTACAGGTATTCGATCAGGGCGGCGGCGAGCCTGCCGCCCCCACAGTGCTGGCCTTCAGCGTGGCACAGGTGTTTTACCTGCGGCCGATCTTCTATCTACCGATGACAGCTGCGCTGCTGCTCGCCCTGTGGTGGCTGCACCGCCGCGTGGTGCGCCGCGACAGGCTGCGCGTGCAACTGCAATTGCAAGCCCAGCAGGACGAGCGCGAACGCATCGCTCGCGAACTGCATGACACACTGCTGCAAAGCCTGCAGGGGCTGATGCTGCGCTTCCAGGCCGCTGCCAACACCTTGGCCGCTGACCACCCGGCACGCGCGCGGCTGGAGCACGCGCTGGATCGCGCCGATGACGTGATGAACGAGGGCCGCGAGCGCCTGCAACAGCTTCGTCAGGCTGGAACAGATGACGGTAACCTGGCAGCCGAGCTCGCCGAGCATGGCAGCAAGCTGGATGAGCCCGGCATCACCTTCAACCTTCAAGTACAGGGTGAGCCACGCGCGCTGACTGCAGCAGTGCATGACGCAGCGTACCGCATCGCCGTCGAAGCAATCGGCAATGCCGTGCGCCATGCAGCAGCGCGGCAGATAGCAGTGACGCTGATCTATGGTGCGCAGCGTTTCAGCCTGCGTATCGGCGACGATGGCCAGGGCATCGCGACACCTTACGCCTCGGCCGAAGGCAAGCCGGCGCGCTGGGGCATTCGTGGTATGCACGAGCGCGCGACACAGATCGGTGGCACGCTTGAGGTTAAGGCTACCGATGCCGGCGGTACCCGCGTGGAGCTGCAGCTCGACGCGGCGCTGGCTTATATCGACCAGCGCCGACAAACCTGGCGCCGCTGGATCGCGCGCCTACTAAGGAGAGACGATGCATGAGCGACGCCCCCATCCGCCTGCTAGTGGTCGATGACCATCCCCTGCTGCGCGAAGGAATCGCCGCCGTGCTTGAGGCTCACCCGGACATCGAGCTGGTTGGTGAAGCCGCCAACGGCGAGCAGGCCGTGCAGCGCTACGCCGAGCTACGTCCTGATGTGACCCTGATGGATCTGCAGATGCCCGGTCTCAATGGCACCGAGGCGATCCGAGCGATTCGCGGGCAATTCGCCGATGCCTGCATTGCCGTGCTCACCACCTACAGCGGCGACGCCCGCGCCTTGCAAGCCGTACAGGCCGGCGCCCGTGGCTATCTGCTCAAGAGCATGTTGCGCAAGGAGCTGCTCAGCGCCATCCATAGCCTGGCCGCCGGCAAGCGCTACTTCCCGGAACCGATCGCCAGCGAGCTGCTCGACGCCATCGCCGAGGACGGCCTCACCCCGCGGGAAATCCAGGTGCTCGAACGCGCGGCACAGGGCCTGGGCAACGGCGATATCGCCACGCAACTGGCGATTTGCGAAGACACGGTCAAAGGCCACATGCGCAGCATCATGACCAAGCTCAAGGCGCGCAACCGCACCCATGCGGTGAGCATCGCCCTGCAGCGCGGCATCATCGACGGCTGGCAGTAGCGCCCGGCCGAGCGTTAGACGGCGGCTTAACCTTAATTAACATTACGCAACTCGCCGCCACCGCCCCGCTCTTCAACAATCCCTGCTGCCCCGCGACACGATGTCGCCCGGGCGCCAGTCGGGATATCAGCATGAAGACCATCCAGGGTTCCGCACATTCGCCAACGTCGGCCAGCAAACTCGCCGACTGGCAGGAAGACATCGCCAAGCAACTGATGCTGGCCAATCTGGATGCCGGCATATCGGTCGCCGAAGTGGCCGAGGCCTGCGCCCTGTCACGCAGCCACTTCACCCGCAAGTTCAAGGAAAGCACCCTCCTGTCGCCCCACGTATGGTTGCGCCAGCAGCGGGTGGGCAAGGCCATGGCGTTGCTGCGCCATTCGCAATTGTCCCTGACGCAGGTCGCCATGGAGTGCGGCTTCTTCGACCAGGCGCATTTCTGCCGGGTGTTCGCCCGCAGCCAGGGTATGACGCCGCTGGCCTTCAAGCGCCAGCATCAGGCCCAGCCAGCCGACCTGCCACGCGTCGCTTGCTAGTCGGCGCCTAGGCGAGCGCCGGAGTGTCCCAGGCACTGGCGAGCGCCGCTTCACGTGCCTTCTCGCGGGCGAAGGCGCGGGTGCAGCCGAGCATGTGGTAATAGACCAGCCCGCCATCGCGCCGCAGACCAATCAGCGAAAGCGCCACCAGGCGCGCCACGGCAGCGCATCGCCCGGTGTCGCTGACCTGCACATCGGCCAGGGCCTGCTGCGCATCCGCCACCGTGAAGTACGCGTCGCAACGCGCCAGCCCTTGCAGGCAGCGACGCTGCTCGGCGCTGAGCAGCGCGTAGCTCCACTCCAGCGAGGCCAGCAGACTGGCATGCCGGGCCGGCGTGCTGCGCCGCCCGAGCAGGCTCAGGTAACTGTGGTTGGCGAGCTGGGCAAGAATGCCGTCCAGGCTCTGTACATCGAGCTGGGCCGCGGCCAGCTCGATGGCCAGCGGCAGACCGTCCAGCCGCCAGCACAGCTCGGCTACCTGCGGCACATCGCTTTCCCGCAGTCGGAAATCCGCCTGGCGCGCCCGTGCCCGGCGCACGAACAGCTTCACCGCCGGATAACGCAGCGCTGCGGCCAGGCGCAGGTGGCTGCCCAGCGGCGGTGACTCCAGGGGCGCCAGCGGCTGCACGTATTCCTCGGCGGTCCGCAGCGCCTCGCGGCTGGTAGCCAGGATGTGCAGCCTGGGAGCGGCCTGCAGCAGCGCCTCGCTGAGTGCGGCGCAGGCATCCACCAGATGCTCGCAATTGTCCATCAGCACCAGCATGTGCCGGTTGGCCAGGGTGGCCTGCAGATGGGCCTGGGCATCGACGCCTTCGGGCACCGCGATGCCCATTTCCGAGGCCAGGGTAGCGGCCAGTTGCGCCGGCTCGGCGAGGGTTGCCAGGTCGGCAAAACGCACACCATCGGCGAAGTGGCCGAGCTGCTGCTGGGCGACGCGCAGCGCCACGGTGGTCTTGCCGACTCCGCCGGGGCCGATCAGGGTGATATGCCGGCGCGTGTGCAGGCGGCGGGTCAGCTCGTCGATCAGCCGCTGGCGCCCCTCGATGCGCACCGCCCGGCCCGGCAGGTTGGGCAGCTCGCGGGGCGTACGCGGCGTCTCGCTCCCGGCCTGACTGACCTGCTCGACGTGGGCAACGAAGCTGTAGCCACGCTGGCGGACGTTGGTGATGTAGTCCCGCGATTGCGGGCACACGCCGAGTACCCGGCGCAGCGCGGAGATGTGTACGCGCAGGTTGATCTCTTCGACGAAGGTTCTTGGCCACACCTGGGCGATGATCGCCTCCTTGCTGACGATCTTGCCGGCGCTTTCCACCAGCACCAGCAGGATGTCCAGGGCCCGGGCGCCAATCGGCAGTGGCCGCTCGCCGTCGAGCAACAGACGACGCTGGGGGTGCAACTCGAAGCGGCCGAAGCGCAGGACGGTATCGCTGCCATTGGATTGGAGATCGCGCATGTCCTGTTCAGCATCCCGCCATGCCGGACGTCACCCATCGGGTCTCGGCTGCTCGGCGCTTTGCCGCTCCTGTTCTGATAAGAGAATCATTCTCTACCGTTCGTCTGCCCGGCGACATCGGCACGGGGGGGCGGATTCGGCCATCGCGGTGCGCAACTCGGACAACCGACGAAACGCTCTATCACGGGTATCGCGGCCCTGTGCCAGCGGATCAGCCGAACTGGTGACGGTACTGCATCGGGGTCAGTCCCAGGCGTTTGTCGAACATCTGCCGCATATGCCGGGTGCTGCCGAAGCCGCTGCGAAAGGCCACGGTCTTCAGCGGCAGGTCGGTGCTTTCCAGCAGTGAGCGGGCATGATCGATACGGGCATTGAGTACGAACTCCATGGGCGTCATCTGCAGCTCGCGGGTGAACACGCGGGCGAAATTGCGCACGCTCATGGCGGCCAACTCGGCCAATTGCTCAACGGTGAACGGCTCCTGAATGTTCTCCAGCACGTACTGCTGCACCCGCTCGAGCGGTGTGCTGCCCTGCCCAGCTGGCGGCAACAATGGGCTGAACTGGGCCTGGCCGCCCTGGCGCTTGATCACCACCAGCAGCACCTTGGCGACATCCAGCGCGAGCTTCTTGCCGTGGTCGTCGGCGAGGATCGACAGCGCCAGGTCGATGCCTGCCGTCACGCCGCCGGAGCTGAGCAGCTTGCCGTCCTTGGTGAACAGCTGGTCGGTTTCCAGCTGCGCCTTGGGAAAACGCTTGGCCAGGCGATCCAGGTAATGCCAGTGGGTGGTCACACGGTGGCCGTCGAGCAGCCCGGCTTCGCCGAGAATGAAGGCGCCGGTGCACACCGCGCCATGCCGCCGCGACGCCTGGGCCGCCTCGCAAAGCCAGCTATGCAGGTGCGGATGCCTGTCGTTGTAGGCGCCGGGGCCGCCCGGTACCAACAAGGTGTCGTAGGCCACCGGCGCGTCGACGGCCAGTTGCTCGGCCTGCATGACGATGCCGTTGGAGGCCCGCACGCTGAGCGACTCGGCGCCCAGGGTAACGATGCGGTAGTGATCGCTTTCGGGCAGGTAGCGGTTGGCGACCGAGAACACCTCGATGGGGCCCGCCACATCGAGCATCAACACATCGGGGAACAACAGAATCGCGACGGTTTTCGTCGTCATGCAAGGTCTCGAACGCAAGGGAAAACAGCAGATGCCGTCGTAGGGCACCTGTCAGGTTTGCAAGTCTGCGTCGATTATCTAGGCATGGCAGCCGGTTAAACAGCCCCACAAGGGGTGCAGCAGCGCAACACTAAAGTGTTGCTGGCAGGCATCAGGCCGCCATGAACGCGAGGATCTGCTCACGCAGCCAGCGTTCGGCCGGGTCCTGATCCTGGGCGGCGCGCCAGACCATGGTCAGTTGCGCCGGCACGATCTCGAATGGCGGCTCTTCCATGATCAGCCCGCCGCCCTGCACCAGCGCCTCGGCGGCGTAATCGGGGATGGTGGCGATCATGTCGGAGTTGCGCAGCAGCGCGCCCAGGCCGTTGAAATGCGGCACCGCCAGGGCGATCTTGCGGCTGCGTTCGAGGCGCGCCAGGTCCTGGTCGATGTTGCCGCACAGGTCGCCGGACATCGACACCAGCGCATGGGGCCGCGTGCAGTAGTCGTCCAGGCTCAGCGCCGGCAGGCCGTCGTCGGCACGGATGACCATGGCGCGGATATCACGCAGGCTGCGGCACTTGGCGTTGGCCGGCAACTGGGTGGTGTAGCTGATACCGATGGACACTTCGCCGGTGGCGAGCAGCCCGGGCAGCAGCAGGAAATTGGCGTTGCGCACCACCAGCACGCATTCGGGCGCCTGTTGGCGCAGGTGGGTCAGCAATTGAGGCAGCAGGCCGCACTCGACATCATCGGACATGCCGATGCGAAACACTGCGGTGCTGTTGCTTGGGTCGAAGTCGCGCACCTCGCTGATCGCCTGGGAGATGCCGTCCAGGGCAGCCGGCAGGCGGCGGAAGATTTCCAGCGCGCGGGGCGTGGGCTCCATCTCGCGGCCATTGCGCACCAGCAGAGGGTCGTTGAAGTAATCGCGCAGGCGGGTCAGCGAGGCACTGATCGCCGGCTGGCCGAGGTAGAGTTTTTCCGCCGTGCGCGTGAGGTTGCGCTCGTGCATCAGGCTTTCGAACACGACCAAGAGTTGCAGGTCGACTTTGCGCAGGTCGTTGCGGTTCACGATGAGCTCCCGGAAAAGGCTGCGCCGAAGAAATGGAGGGGCAGCGCGCAGGAAAACCTGACGCTGCCGCCTGTTGCCCAGCAGGTGGACGCATACAGCGCCGCCCATCCTACTCTGAGACGCGCTGCTTACTTGCCTTCGGTGAGTGCCGAGTAGCTGGTCATCAGGTTGCGGTAGTCCGGGATGTGGTCGGAGCAGATCTTCGCCAGGCCTTCCACGTCGTTGCGCCAGTCGCGGTGCAGCTCGCAGGCCACGGCGAACCAGTTCATCAGTTGGGCGCCGGCGGCAGTCATGCGCTGCCAGGCCGAATCACGGCTGATCTGGTTGAAGGTGCCCGAAGCGTCGGTGACCACGAACACGTCGAAGCCTTCCTCGATGGCCGCCAGCGCCGGGAACGCCACGCAGACTTCGGTCACCACGCCGGCGATGATCAGCTGCTTCTTGCCGGTGGCCTTGATCGCCTTGACGAAGTCTTCGTTGTCCCAGGCGTTGATCTGGCCAGGGCGGGCGATGTACGGCGCGTCCGGGAACATCTCCTTCAACTCCGGTACCAGCGGGCCGTTGGGGCCGGTTTCAAAGCTGGTGGTGAGGATGGTTGGCAGGTTGAAGAACTTGGCGATGTCGGCCAGGGCCAGCACGTTGTTCTTGAACTTGTCCGGGTCGATGTCACGTACCAGCGACAGCAGGCCGGCCTGGTGGTCGACTAGCAGAACGGCGGCGTTGTCTTTGTCCAGGCGGTTGTAGGGAATGGTCATGGTGAAACTCCTGTGGTTGCATGAGGGGTGTTTGAAGGGGGTTGTGGGCCACGCGGTGGCGGCACGCCGAGCAGGTGACGGATGCGTACGGCCACGCCTTCGCGCTGGTATTGGCGGGCGTTGGCTTCGATGCGTTGCTCGGCCACGGTGACGCGGCCGTGGTGGCGCAGATGTTCGAGCCAGGACGCGTCGAAGAAGAATTCCTGCCAGAGCTGCGGGTTCTCGCTGTCCTGTAGCAGGCCCCAGGAGAGCGCACCGTTACGCCGGCGCATGGCGCGCACGGCGAGCATCGCGTGGCTGAACGCCTCGGCGTTTTCCTGAGGAATGTCGTATTCCAGGGTGACCATCACCGGACCGCGCTCGCGGTCCAGGTCGGCGCTGAGTACCGGCGCTGGCCAGTGCACCGAGGGCGCCAAATCTTCGCTGTCAGTGACCGGCAAATGGAAGCGCCAGGACAGCAGCACGCCGAGCAGCAGCATCGCCCCGCCACCGGCCAGCGCCACGCTCAGCGAGTATTCGCTGGCCAGCGAACCCCAGACGATACCGCCCAGGGCGCTGCAACCAAAGAACACCAGGATGTACACCGCCAGGGCGCGGGCCCGCACCCAGCTCGGCACCGAGGTCTGCGCCGCCACCTGCAGGCTCGACAGCACGGCGATCCAGGCGCCGCCGCTGACCAGCATCACCGGAATCAGCAGGTAGAAGTCGCGAATGAAGGCCAGGCCGAACAGCACGGCGGCGTAGGCAACACTGGCGCCGGCGACGATCACGTCGCTGCGCAGGCGCTCGCGCAACTTGGGCAGGAACATCGCCCCGGCGATGGCACCGGCGCCGACGCAGCCGAGCAAGATGCCGAAGTCCGCCGCCGTGCCGTTCAGCTCGCGGCGCACCAGCAGCGGCAGCAGCGACATGCCGGCACTGGCGCCAACGAAGAACGCGAAGGTACGCGCCAGCACCGCCTGCAAGGGTTTGGCGCTGCGCGCATAACGCACACCGAGGCGCACTGCACCGAACAGCCGCTCGGCTGGCAGGATGCTCACCGTGGGCGTGCGCTTCCAGGCGTACAGCGCAGCGATCACCGCCAGGAACGACACGGCATTGAGGGCGAAGGTCAGCCAGGGGCCGCTGAGGCTGACCAGCACACCGGCGATGGCCGGGCCGATGGCGCGTGCCACGTTCATGCCCAGGCTGGACAGCGCCACGGCAGCAGGCAGCTCGCTCTTGCCGACCAGCTCGGGCGTCAGCGCCGACCAGGCGGGCATCATCAGCGCTGTGCCGATGCCCATGGCCAGGGTCAGCAGCAGGAGCAGCGGTACGTTCATCAAGCCGAGCAGGGTCAGGCCGGCGAGCAGTACCGCCACGGTCGCCATCCACAGTTGCACGGTCAGCAGGTAACGACGCTTGTCGACGATGTCGGCCAGGGCGCCAGCCGGCAAAGCCAGAAAGAACATCGGCAGTGCCGCCGCCACCTGCACCATGGCCACCGCCAACGGGCTGGCCGACAGCGAGGTCATCAGCCAGCCGGCACCGACCTCGTGCATCCAGGTGCCGATGTTCGAGGCGATGCTGGCCAGCCATAGCCAGCGAAACACTGACGTGCGCAGCGGGCTCCAGGGGCCGGCGGTGGTTGGTTGGGTGACGCTGGTCATGGCTTATCTCGTTAAAAAAGTCGGTGTCGGTAAAAAATGGGCACAGCCGTGCCCGAGGCGGCGCAGAGGCGTCGATTAAAAAATGATTCGTCGTTAGCTACGCAAGTCCAGGCGCCTGGTACGTGCAGGCGAAACTCAGCCTTCCTGTGGGAGCGTGCGGGACGCCTAGTCCATGCGCGCGAATCGCGGGCATGGCCCGCTCCCACAGAAATCAGTCGCTCTCAAGCTCCTCGTCGGTTCCTCAGCCCTCTAAAAACGGCTCAGAACGCGAAGCACGAACACCCGAACGCGCCCCAGAAGCCGGCGTAATCACTCACCGGCACCTTGCTCTGCCGCGCTCGCTCATGGCTGTGGGCGTGTACCGAACAGGAGCCGATGCACTGGTGCACGGCGGCCTGCAGCGGCACGGCGGGCTTCCAGTGGCCAGGCACCTTGGCCACTGGCGACCACTCGGGCAGTACCGGCAATGGCGGCGTGCCGAACTTGTCGAACTCATCGGCGCCGTAAACCACCTTGCCGCCCACCACGGTCAGCACCGACTCGAGGTACTTGATGGCTTCCTCGGACACACTGAAGTAATCCTGGGAAAGCACCGCCACGTCCGCCAGCTGACCAATCTTGATCTGCCCCTTCTTGCCCTGCTCGCTTGAGAACCAGGCGCTGCCCTGGGTGAACAGCTGCAGCGCCACGGCGCGGGACAGGCCTTCCGGGTACAGCGCGGTGCCACCGACGGTCTTGCCGCTGACCAGCCAATACAGCGAGGTCCAGGGGTTGTAGCTGGCCACGCGGGTGGCATCGGTACCGGCGCCGACCGGCACGCCTTCGGCAAGCATGCGCTTGATCGGCGGCGTACTTTCCGCCGCCTGCTTGCCGTAGCGATCGACGAAGTATTCGCCCTGGAACGCCATGCGGTGCTGGATGGCGATACCGCCGCCCAGCGCCCTGACCCGCTCGATGTTCTTCGGGGTGATGGTTTCGGCGTGGTCGAAGAACCACGGCAGGCCGTTGAATGGGATGTCGCGATTGACCTTCTCGAACACATCGAGCATCCGCGTGATGGATTCGTCATAGGTGGCGTGCAGGCGGAACGGCCAACGGTGCTCGACCAGGTGGCGCACCACCGGTTCCAGGTCGGCCTCCATGTTCGGCGGCAGATCCGGGCGCGGCTCGAGGAAGTCCTCGAAGTCGGCGGCGGAGAACGCCAGCATCTCGCCGGCGCCGTTGTGGCGCAGGTAATCGGTGCCCTGGCCGTAGGTGACGGTCTTGGTCCATTGCTGGAAGTCGGCGAGTTCTTCCTTGGGCTTCTGGGTGAACAGGTTGTAGGCGATGCGCACGGTGAGCTGGTCGTTGTCGGCCAGTTGCTGGATCACCTGGTAGTCGTCCGGGTAGTTCTGGTAACCGCCGCCGGCGTCGATGGCGCTGGTCAGGCCCAGGCGATTGAGCTCGCGCATGAACTGGCGGGTCGAGTTGACCTGGTATTCGAGCGGCAGCGTCGGCCCTTTCGACAGGGTCGAGTAGAGAATCATCGCGTTGGGACGGGCGATCAGCATGCCGGTGGGCTCGCCGTTGCTGTCGCGCTGGATCTCGCCACCGGGCGGGTTGGGCGTGTCCTTGGTGTAGCCGACCACCCGCAACGCGGCGCGGTTGAGCAAGGCGCGGTCATACAAGTGCAGCAGGAACACCGGCGTATCCGGCGCCGCCTGGTTGATCTCGGCCAGGGTCGGCATGCGTTTTTCGGCGAACTGGAATTCGTTCCAGCCACCCACCACGCGCACCCACTGCGGGGTGGGCGTGCGGTCGGCCTGGGCCTTGAGCATGCGCAGGGCATCAGCCAGCGACGGCACGCCTTCCCAGCGCAGCTCGAGGTTGTAGTTTAGGCCACCACGAATCAGGTGCAGGTGGGAGTCGTTGAGGCCCGGAATGGCGGTGCGCTTGTTGAGGTCGATGACCTTGGTGGCCGCGCCCTTGGTGGCCATGGCTTCGGCATCGCTGCCTACGGCGATGAAGCGACCATCCTTGATCGCCACGGCAGTGGCCTGTGGCCGCTCGGGGTCGACGGTGTGGAATTTGCCGTTGAGCAGGATCAAGTCTGCATCGTTCATGTTGGCTCCAAATGCGTAACCGGCAGCGCCGGCGAAAGGTAAGGCGGACCACAGCGCGCCAGCCACGCCGAGCAGGCCACCGGCCGCGACGACCTGGCGGCGTTTCGGATCTTTGGGGTCATCGGTCATGGCCGGGCACTCCGGTAATCAGCGGGACACGAAGGCCAGCAGGTCTTCGTTGAGACGCTGCTGATGGGTGACGGCGAAGCCATGGGGCGCGCCTTCGTACACTTTCAGCTCGGCGCCCTTGATCATCTGCGCGGCGAGCTTGCCGGTGGTTTCGAACGGCACGATGGAATCGCCGTCGCCATGGATCACCAGGGTCGGCACGTCGACCTTGGCCATGTCGGCGCGGAAATCGGTTTCCGAGAACGCGCTCACGCAATCCACGGTGCCTTTCAACGAAGCCAGCAAGGCGATGTTCAGCGTCTGGGTGAGCACGCCGTCAGAAATCTTGTGGCCCTTGTCGATGCCATAGAACGGTGTGGCGAAGTCCGCGATGAACTGCGCACGGTCCTTGAGCAGGCCGTCCTTGATACCGGCGAATACCGAAGCGTCGACGCCTTCGGGAAAGTCCGCCGCCTTGCCGAAGATCGGCGTGACCGCGCCGAGCAGCGCCAGCTTGGCGACCCGCGAGGTGCCGTGGCGGCCGATATAGCGGCTGACGTCGCCGCCGCCCATGGAAAAGCCGACCAGGGTCACGTCATGCAGGTCGAGGTGTTCGATCAGCTGGGCGATGTCATCGGCGAAGGTGTCGTAGTCATAGCCTGTCCACGGCTGGCTGGAGCGCCCGAAGCCACGGCGGTCGAAGGCGATGGTGCGGTAGCCACGGCTGCTCAGGTACTGCATCTGGTATTCCCACATGTCGGCGTCCAGCGGCCAGCCATGGCTGAACAGCACGGGCTTGCCGCTGCCCCAATCCTTGAAGTAGATCTCGGTGCCGTCACGGGTGGTGAAAGTGCTCATGGCAATAACCTCTCGGGTAGGAAGGTGGGGAAAATCAACGGGCGCTCAGCCAGCCCGCGCAACAGCGGGTGACCACCGGCATGATCCAGAACACCACTGGCACGACGATGCACAGGGTGATCAGCAGGTTGCTCGGCACCACCCCACCCAGGGCTGGGTAGTGCTGGAACAGGGGTAGCCACAACTGCGGGATGAGCATGGTCAGCGGGCAGATGACCAGATAAGTGAGCACCGCCTGCTTCCACTTCGGCGGCTGAGGCGCCTGGGCATGCTCGGGGGTGAACCAGAATTCGTGATCGCGGCTGACCTGAATCTGGTCGCCGCCTTCGAGCAGCGGTAACACTTCGTCGACCAGCAGGCGGCGGCGGTCTGATGCGATCCACTCGTCAAGCTGCCAGCCTTGGGCGAAACGCAGCACGGTGGTGAAACTGTCGCCCTGCTCGTCCGCACGGATCACATTGACGCCCAGGTGCCCGGTCTGCTGCTCGGCAGCGGCCAGAGCGCGCTTGAGCCAGGCCTCGTAGGCCGGCAGGCAGCCAGGACGGATCTTGTGCTGGATGACCAGGGTCACCACTTCACTAGGCTCGATGGTTGGCATATCGAAGGGACGTCCCGGCGGCGAAATCGGCCCGCAAGGCCAGGGCCTGCGGCGTGACGATCAGCAAGCTCGTGGCTATATCCGACCGTGCAGCCACTATGCCGCTGCGTCGAGCGGCTTTATTGGACGTATGTGCTCAATGGTCGCAGCCGCCCTGCCAGGCGGCTGAAGGATGAGCGGCTTAGTTGAGCAGCAGCTCGACCAGCAGGAACAGCCCGGCGATGCCGCACAGCAGCACGCCCAGCCAGAAGAACGAGGCGCCACGCTGCACCGGCGTATCGATCACCGCGCGCTTGGGGAACGCCGGATCGTAGCGTACCGGCACCGGGTCGCCTTTTCGGTAATGGCGCCAGCTGCTCATGCTGCTTTCGTGCATGTGCAGGTTGCCTTCGGCGTCGCGCCATTCGAAACGCGGGTAACGGCTCGGCGTGCTGAGCCCCCAGTCGCTGGCGATGATGCGCCCCTGCGCGCACAGCCAGTTGCGGCTGGCACGGCGCCTGGACAAGCCGATGCCCATCAGTACGGCACCGACACAACCAAACA
The DNA here is from genome assembly GCF_900142655.1 of Phytopseudomonas punonensis. Lineage (GTDB taxonomy): Bacteria > Pseudomonadota > Gammaproteobacteria > Pseudomonadales > Pseudomonadaceae > Aquipseudomonas > Aquipseudomonas punonensis. Next base: position 16,506 of record NZ_FRBQ01000015.1, read on the forward strand.
CAAGGGCGAGAAAAACGGAAACAGGCATGACTGACTCGATTGGGGAACCTGAATAGATAGTGGCGGCGCAAAGCCTGAAGGTTCATGGAAAAAAGCTGCCGTTCGGCGGCGCGTGCAGAAGTGTCATCAGCAACGCGGTATAAGAAATCGACAGGCCGGTAGGGTGGCGAAAATTTAGGTTGAGTTTTCCGCAACCTGTCCCTGTCCATCTATATGGACACGGATTAAGGAGAGTCACATGAAAACCACGCCTACCCTCAGCATCTTGTTCGGCGCCCTGTTGGCCAGCGGCTTGGCCCACGCGGCAGATCCCGCAGAGCAGGAGCCGGCCCGCAAGGTCTATCAGGACCAGGTGCTCAAGCAGCAACCGAAGCAGGAAGATCCGCAAGCCAAAGACCCGATGCACATCGGTGATCTCAAGGAAGGCACCCCGGCGCCGCACAAGTACTGGCGCGAGGATTACGCGATCAAGGACCTGAAAAAGCACAACCTGCCGGAGCCGGAAGACAAGGAACATGAGCACTGGGTGAAGATTGGTACCGACTATGTGTTGCTGAACAACAACACCGGCACCATCCAGCGCATCATCAAGGCCAAGTAACTGCTCTAGCACGCGACACCGACACGTAAATAAAGCTCAACGGCGCCACGCAAGTGGCTATCATCTACGCAGGTTCCGCCATGCCTCGTGTCGGCCCTTTCTCTTCTAGGGATGGATGATGAAAGCTTCAGTCAGCAAACCCAAAAGCCCGCGCAGTGAGTTCGCTCGCAGCGCCGTTGCAGTTGCCGTTGGCGCCGCGCTGGCTTATGGGGGCGCTCATCTGTTCGCTCGCCTCAACCCCGCACCGCAACAGCAAGAGCCAACCACCATCAAGCTGGCACCAGCGGCGGCCACCAAGGCCGTTCCGGTCGCGCCATTCGAGCCTGTGGCACCCGGTGAAGACCCGTGGTGGCGTGGTGATGCGGAGTTTTGGCAGGAGCAGGCACGACTCAATAGTGCCGCGGTAGCGCCGCAGTACCGCGAGCTGCAGTTCGCCTGGTCCGAACGCATGGCCGCGCTCGCCAAGCAACGCTCCCAGCAGGATATAAGCAGCCGCGACCCGTCGACGCTGCAAGCCAAGGAAGCACAAACCACCGAGCTGCATATTCCCTCTCGGCAGAAGCCCTAACCTCTAGCAATATCCTCCCGCGCACGGCAATCGCCGATAGCGCCCACGTTTCATCGGCGCGCCGTTCTCGGTATGGAACGCTTGCCGGCACTGACGCTCAAACGCCTGCCCGAACCTTGTAGCACGCGCCTTTGCCCGCCATAGCGAGCATAATGCCGCCCCGAAACAGCCCGCCCGAACGGACACCGGGCTGCCCAATCGTTGGAGCCTTTGATGGAATTCATTCACCTGGTTATCGATTTCATTCTGCATATCGACCAGCACCTGGCGGCCCTGACCGCCGAATACGGCACCTGGATCTACGCGATCCTGTTCCTGATCATATTTTGCGAAACCGGCCTGGTGGTCACTCCGTTCCTGCCCGGTGATTCGCTGCTGTTCGTGGCCGGTGCCATCGCCGTGCACGGCACCATGAACGTGCACTTGCTGGTGGCGCTGCTGATCACCGCAGCGATCCTCGGCGACGCGCTGAACTACACCATCGGCCGCTTCATGGGCCAGTGGCTGTTCCGCAACCCAGACTCGAAGATCTTTCGCCGTCGCCACCTGGAAATCACCCAGCAGTTCTATGCCCGCCACGGCGGCAAGACCATTATCCTGGCGCGCTTCGTGCCGATCGTGCGCACCTTCGCGCCCTTCGTTGCCGGCATGGGTCGCATGAACTACGCCCACTTCGCCGCCTACAACGTGGTCGGTGCGATCCTCTGGGTGACGCTGTTCACCTACGGTGGCTATTTCTTCGGCAACCTGCCGGCGGTGCAGAGCAACCTGCATTACCTGATCATCGGCATCATCGTGGTGTCGGTCCTGCCGGGCGTGATCCAGCTGATCCGCCACAAGATGAGCAGTTCGACCCGCGTGCAGACGCCCTAACGGTTACCTCGCAGATATGAAAAAGCCCCGGAAATCCGGGGCTTTCTTTTGCCTTGCCGCTGCCGATCAGGACTGCGGTGCAGCAGCCTGAGCAGGTGCGGTCTGGGTACGTTCGTTCCAGCCGCCACCGAGCGCCTTGTACAGGTTGATCTCGCTGGTGAGCTGCGACAACCGCACGGTGATCAGCTGTTGCTCGGCACTGAACAGCTGGCGCTGGGCGTCGAGCAGGGTCAGGTAGCTGTCCACGCCGGTACGGAAACGCCGGTCGGCCAGGTCGTAGTAACTCTCGGAGGTTTCCACCAGGCTGCGCTGCGCCTGCAGTTGCTCCTCGAAGGTGCCACGCGCGGCGAGACCATCGGCGGTTTCCTGGAAGGCGGTTTGCACCGCTTTCTCGTAGTTCGCCACCTGAATGTTCTTCTGGATCTCGGCGTAGTCGAGGTTGGCGCGCAGGCGACCGGCCGTGAAAATCGGCAGGTTGATCTGCGGCTGGAATAGCCAGGTGCCCGAGCCTCCATCGAACAGGCCCGACAGCTGGCGGCTGGCGGTGCCGGCGTTGGCGGTCAGACTGATGCTCGGGAAGAACGCGGCACGCGCAGCGCCAATGCTGGCGTTGGCAGCGAGCAGCTCGCGCTCGGCGCGCAGCACGTCAGGGCGGCGCTGCAGCAGGTCGGACGACAGCCCGGCCGGCACTTCGGCCAGCAGCTGTTTATCCAGCCCTTCGCCCTGCGGCAGATCAGCCGGCACCGGGCCGCCCAGCAGCACGCCGAGGGCGTTACGATCCTGAGCGACTTGGCGGGTGTACTGCGCCAGGTTGGCCTGGGCGGTTTGTACCGCGGTGCGCGCCTGGCTCAGCGACAAGGCGTCGGTCACGCCGACATCGAAACTGCGCTGGGTCAGCTCCAGGCTGCGCTGGTAAGTGCCGAGGGTTTCGCGGGTCAGCTTGAGCAGTGCTTCATCAGCCTGCAGCGTCAGGTAGGCGTTGGCCACACTGGCGATCAGGCTGATCTGCGTGCTGCGTCGTGCTTCTTCGGTGGCGAAGTACTGTTGCAGGGTCTGCTCGTTGAGGCTGCGCAGACGCCCGAAGAAATCCACTTCCCAGGCATTCACGCCCACGGTGGCGCTGTACTGGCCGCCGACCGTGGAACGGCCGGTTTGCGACAGGTCGGCCGGGGTGCGCTGGCGAGTTCCGCTGCCAGCAGCCGAGATGTTGGGGAACAGCTCGGAACGCTGAATGCGGTACTGAGCCTGGAACGCATCGACGTTCAACGCCGCGACGCGCAGGTCGCGGTTGTTGTTCAACGCGGTTTCCACCAAACGCTGCAGCGCCGGGTCACGCAGGAACTCGCGCCAGCCGAGGTCGGCTGCGGCGGTGGTGCCCTGCACGTTGCTGCCCTCGTAGGCTTTGCCTTGTGGCCAGGCGTTTTCGACTGGCGCCTGAGGACGCTTGTAGTCGGGGATCATGGTGCAGCCGCTGAGCACAATGCCCGCGACGGCTAGAGACAACAGGGACTGCCTCACTGGACCGCCTCCTCATCATTGGATTGTTTAACGCTCTTGTCCTTGAACATTGAGCTGACGACCACATAGAACAGCGGAATCCAGAAGATAGCCAGCACCGCAGCGGTGATCATGCCGCCAATCACGCCGGTACCGATGGCGTGCTTGCTACCAGCGCCTGCACCACTGGAAATGGCCAGCGGCACGACCCCCAGGATGAACGCCAGGGAGGTCATGATGATCGGGCGTAGACGCATACGGCACGCCTCGACCGCTGCCTCGAGATGGCTCTTGCCCGCCTCGTGCAGCGACTTGGCGAACTCGACGATGAGGATCGCGTTACGCGCCGACAAACCGATCGTGGTGATCAGGCCAACCTGGAAGAACACATCGTTGGACAGCCCGCGACCCAGGGTAAAGAGCAGAGCCCCGAGGATACCCAGCGGCACGACCAAGATCACCGAGAACGGAATCGACCAGCTCTCGTAGAGCGCAGCCAGACAGAGGAACACCACCAGCAATGACAGTGCATAGAGTGCCAGGGTTTGCGAACCCGCCAGACGCTCCTCGTAGGACTGCCCTGTCCAGTCATAGCCGATGCCTTGCGGCAGCTCGGCGGCAATCCGCTCGACCTCGGCCATCGCCTCACCCGAGCTGTGGCCCGGCGCCGGCGCACCGAGAATCTCGATGGCGCTCACACCGTTGTAGCGCGACAGCTTGGGCGAACCGTAAGTCCACTCACCGGTGGCAAAGGCGCTGAACGGAACCATCTGGCCCTGGTCGTTGCGCACGTGCCATTTGCTCAGGTCTTCGGGGTTCATCCGCGAGTCGCTTTGCCCCTGCAGATAGACCTTCTTGACACGGCCCTTGTCGATGAAGTCGTTGACATAGCTGCCGCCCCAGGCGATCTGCAGGGTGCTGTTCAAATCCGCCAGGGACACACCCAGGGTGCGCACCTTCTCATCGTCGATCAGCAGCTTGTACTGCGGCTCGTCGAGCAGACCGTTGGCGCGCACGCTGCTCAGTACCGGGCTCTGGTTGGCCAACTTGAGGAATTTGTCACGGGCTTCGTTCAAGGTAGCCTGGCCGACGCCAGCACGGTCCTGCAGGAACAGGTTGAAACCGGTGGCGTTACCCAGTTCCATGACCGCTGGCGGGGCGAAGGCGAAGACCATCGCGTCGCGGAATTCACCACCGAAGAAACGGCCCTGGGCGCGCTGCGCCAACTCGGCAACACTGGTACCGGCAGCGGTACGCTCAGACCACGGTTTGAGCATGATGAACGCCATACCCGAGCTCTGACCCCGGCCGGCGAAGTTGAAGCCGGTCACGGTAAACACCGAGTTGACCACGTCCTTCTCGTCTTCGAGCAGGTACTTGCGCATATCGTCGACGACCGCCTGGGTACGCGCAGCGCTGGAGCCCGATGGCGTCTGCACCTGGGCAAACAGTACGCCCTGGTCTTCCTCGGGCAGGAACGCCGACGGGATCAGGGTGAACAGCCAGCCGGCAATCGCGACGATCACCGCATAAATGATCAGGAACGGTGCCTTGCGCTTTACCACGCCACGCACGCCGCGCTCGTAGCTATTGACGCTACGCTCGAAGGTGCGGTTGAACCAGCCGAAGAAGCCGCCTTTCTCGTGATGATCGCCCTTGGCGATCGGTTTGAGCATTGTGGCGCACAGCGCAGGGGTGAAGATCAGGGCGAGAATTACCGAGAGCACCATGGCCGAAACGATGGTGATCGAGAACTGCCGGTAGATGACGCCCACCGAGCCTCCGAAGAAGGCCATCGGCAGCAATACCGCCGACAGCACCACGCCGATGCCCACCAACGCGCCCTGGATCTGGCCCATGGATTTGCGCGTTGCTTCGAGCGGCGACAGCCCCTCTTCGCGCATCACCCGCTCGACGTTTTCCACCACCACGATGGCGTCGTCCACCAACAGGCCTATGGCCAGAATCATGGCGAACATGGTCAGGGTGTTAATGCTGTAACCGAACACCGCCAGGATCCCGAACGTACCGAGCAGCACCACTGGCACGGCCAGGGTGGGAATCAGTGTGGCGCGGAAGTTCTGCAGGAACAGGTACATGACCAGGAAGACCAGCACGAAGGCTTCGATCAGGGTCATGACCACGCCGTGGATCGATTCCTGAACCACTGGCGTGGAGTCATACGGCATCACCACTTCCATACCAGCCGGGAAGAATGGCTTGAGCTGGTCGATGGTGGCGCGGATCGCTTTGGCGGTATCCAGGGCATTGGCACCGCTGGCCAGCTTGATCGCCAGACCAGATGCGGCGTTACCGTTGAACTGCGCACGAATATTGTAGTTCTCGCCGCCCAGCTCGACCTTGGCGACATCACCGAGGCGTACCTGAGAGCCGTCACGATTGACCTTGAGCAGAATGTCGCGGAACTGCTGCGGCGTCTGCAGGCGAGTCTTGCCGATGATGGTGGCGTTGAGCTGCTGGCCGGGGCCGGCAGGCAAGCCGCCGAACTGGCCGGAGGAAATCTGCACGTTCTGCGCCTGTACGGCGGTACGCACATCGACCGGGGTCAGCTGGAAGTTGTTGAGCTTGGCCGGGTCGAGCCAGATACGCATGGCGTACTGGGCACCGAACACCTGGAAGTCACCGACACCGGGGGTCCGGGAAATCGGATCCTGCATGTTGGCGACGATGTAGTTGGACAGATCCTGGTTGGTCATGCTGCCGTCAGTGGACACCACGCCGATCACCAAGAGGAAGTTCTTCACCGCCTTGGTAACGCGCAGGCCTTGCTGCTGGACTTCCTGGGGCAACAGCGGCGTGGCCAGCTGCAGCTTGTTCTGTACCTGAACCTGGGCGATATCCGGGTTGGTGCCCTGGTTGAAGGTAACGGTGATCTCCATGCTGCCATCGGAGTTGCTCGCCGAGCTGATATAGCGCAGCCCATCGATACCGTTCATTTGCTGCTCGATCACCTGTACCACGGTGTCCTGCACGGTTTGCGCGGAGGCACCCGGGTAGTTGACCTGGATGCTCACGGCAGGCGCAGCGATGCTCGGGTACTGATTGACCGGCAGTTTGAGGATGGACAGACCGCCGGCCAGCATGATCACCAAGGCGATCACCCAGGCGAAAATCGGCCTGTCGATGAAGAAATTCGACATCGTGTAATCGCTCCTTAGCGGGTTTCAGCCTGGTCAGCAGAGGCCGGTTTCGGCTCGGCTACGTTCTTCGCTTCGGTGGTTTTCACCTCGGCACCGGGCTGCACGAACTGCAGGCCTTCGGTGATCAGCTTGTCGCCGGCCTTCAGGCCATCGAGCACCAGCCAGCGGTTGCCGGCAGTACGCTCGGCCTTGATCTGGCGCAGCTCGACCTTGTTCTCCTCGTTGACCACCAGCGCGGTCGGCTCACCTTTGGCGTTACGCGTCACGCCTTGTTGCGGTGCGAGGATGGCCTGCTGATTCACACCAGCGGCAAGGCGCGCATGCACAAACATGCCAGGCAGCAGGTTGTGATCCGGGTTGGGGAACACAGCGCGCAGGGTCACCGAGCCGGTGCCTTCGTCGACCGACACTTCGGAGAACTCCAGGGTGCCTTCGTGCTCGTAGGTGCTGCCGTCTTCCAGACGCAGCTGCACCTTGGCAGCGGTGTCGCTGGCCTTCTGCAGTTGGCCGCTTTCCAATTCGCGGCGCAGGCGCAGCAGATCCTTGGTCGGCTGAGTTACGTCTACATAGATGGGATCGAGTTGCTGAATGGTCGCCATGGCGGTGGTCTGGCCGTTGCTGACCAGCGCGCCTTCAGTGACGACAGAGCGACCAACGCGGCCGGCGATAGGCGCCAGCACCTTGGTGTAACGCACGTTGATGCGCGCCTGTTCCAAAGCGGCTTCGGCCTGCAGGCGTGCAGCCTGGGCTTCGTCATAGGCCTGACGGCTCACAGCCTGATCGGAAACCAGGCTCTTGTAGCGCTCGGACAGCGACTTGGCCGATGCCAGGGTCGCCTCCGCACTCTTGGCTGCGGCTTCATAAACAGAGGAATCGATCTGATACAGCTGCTGACCGGCTTTGACCTCAGAACCTTCCTTGAACAGGCGCTTCTGGATGATGCCGTTGACCTGCGGTCGCACTTCAGCGACACGGAAGGCAGCGGTTCTGCCGGGCAGCTCGGTGGTCAGCGTGTAGGGCTCGGCCTGCAGCGTAACGATGCCGACAGTCGGCGCCGGGCGTGGTGGCGGAGCAGCCTTGTCGCCGCAGCCAGCAAGCGTCAGCGTGGCCAGAGCGATAGCGGAAACCATAGCGGCGAAGGCTGGCTTCTTCTGCATCTGAAAGAACCTCATGTCTTAAGTGATTCGAGCCGCAGGGAGCGGTACCTGGCAGATAGCCGAGGCGAGCACTGGGAATTAGAGCGCAAATATACTTACATTCGAGAATGTTTGTAAACGGATCTTTTTGGTGTGACACTGCGGGCCTGTTTGTGACCGCCAACCCGTTTTTTTATCCACTATTTAAGCGCGTGGTAACTGCTCGACATGGCAAGACGCACCAAAGAGGAAGCCGAAGAAACCCGGGCGCAGATTCTCGATGCCGCCGAGCGGGTGTTCTACGCCAATGGCGTATCCGCCACCTCGCTGGCTGACATCGCTGCTGCCGCTGGCGTAACCCGCGGCGCCATCTATTGGCACTTCCAGAACAAGGTCGACGTATTCCAGGCCATGCTCGACCGTCGCCTGCTGCCCCAGGAAGAACTGGCCCGTGCCTGCGAGAGCGAGGACGAACCGGATCCATTGGGCAACATGCGCCAACTGCTGGTACAGCTCCTGCAACGCATGCACGCCAACGACGAGTACCGGCGCGTCGGCGAGATTCTGCAGTACAAATGCGAATACAGCTCCGAGGCTGGCGGCCTGCGCCAGCAGATGCAGGCGTTCCAGCAAGAATGCGACCAACGCATTGCCAGAACATTACGTAATGCCGTGAACCGCGGCCAATTGCCGGCCGACCTCGACTGCCAGCGCGCGGCGATCTGCATGCACGCTTACCTGGACGGCCTGCAAGCCCACTGGCTGCTCAAGCCCGAGGCCTATGACCTTGGCGCTCATGCCCATGCGATGATCGAGGCGCTGATCGACATGCTCCATAGCAAGGCACTGCGCACGATCTGACGCGCCCCTCGGCTAAGACCCTGTTCAAAGTCTCGCGAGCTAGAGCAATGCAAGGCCTAGGCGGCCCCACGAAACAGGCGAGGACGCGGAGTTTACGAGCTGTAAATGAGCAGTCCGACTGGGCTGGCAATCCAGCCTGTTTCTTAACGCAGCAGTGCCGACGCGCAGTAGACTTTGAACAGGTCCTAAGACCTTGCGCTGATACCAAGCCCTCCTCTGCCGTGCTTATATCCTCTGAAAGCCATAAGCGAGCCGCCTGCGGCTGAGCTCGACCCACTGCCAGACCTGCACAAGAGGATGGCCATGTCAGCACGTACGCTGCTTCTCACCGCTATCGCCATGCTGGCCTTCGCCGGCAATTCGCTGCTATGCCGCCTGGCCCTGAAAACCACCCAGATCGACCCCGCTACCTTCACCAGCCTGCGCCTGCTCAGCGGCGCACTGATGCTGGCTCTGCTGCTGCGCCTGCGCCACGGCTCGGGTGCGAAGAGAATGGCGGGCAGTTGGAGCGGTGCAGCAGCACTGTTCATCTATGCCGCCGCGTTTTCCTTCGCGTATGTAAGCCTCGATGCGGGCGTTGGTGCGTTGCTGCTGTTCGGCGCCGTGCAGATCTGCATGCTGCTGTTTGGCTGGAGCCAGGGTGAGCGACCAAGGCCGATGAGCCTTGCCGGCTTGCTGCTGGCCTTTACAGGTTTGCTGGTCCTGCTGCTGCCTGGCACCAGCGCCCCCTCTGCTGGCAGCGCGCTGTTGATGCTGATCGCCGGCGTCGCCTGGGGCACCTACTCGTTGCTGGGTCGCACTGCTGGTGATGCGTTGGCTGCGACGGCCGGCAACTTCGTGCGCAGCGTGCCGGTGACCACGCTGCTCAGCCTGGCCCTGCTGTACAGCGCGAGTTGGGATCTGCACGGCGTGCTCTACGCCTTGGCGTCCGGCGCATTGGCTTCTGGCCTGGGCTACGCCATCTGGTACACAGCTATCACCGAGCTGAAAGCCATTCAGGCGGCCACCGTGCAACTGAGCGTACCGATCATCACGGCATTGGCCGGCGCTTTACTGCTGGGCGAAGCACTGAGCATGCGACTGACTCTGAGCTCACTGGCCGTTCTGGGCGGCATCGCACTGGTGCTGATGGCCAAACAGCGCGCCAAGGCTTGAGCCGAACGCAGCCAGGTGCGGTCACAACTGCAGGATTCAGCTACCGGAGAATTGTCATGCGCCTGCGCCACCTGCTTGCCCTGCTGCTGATCGCCACCCTGGCCGGCTGCGCCTCTTGGGCGCCGCGTGATCCACTGCATATCGACCTGGTCGGTCTCGAGCCGCTGCCATCCGAAGGCCTGGAAATGCGCTTCGCCGTGAAGTTGCGGGTGCAGAACCCCAACGAAAACGCCATCGACTTCAACGGCGTGTCGCTTGCTCTGGATATCAACGACCAGCCATTGGCGCGTGGTGTCAGCGATCAAAGCGGCAGAGTGCCGCGCTTTGGCGAAACGGTGGTCAGCGTGCCGGTGACCATTTCTGCCTATTCGGTATTTCGCCAGGCCTGGGGCGCCAGCAGTCATCAGCTGGGGCAGAGCCTGCCCTATCAACTGCACGGCAAGCTCGCCGACGGCCTGTTCGGCACCCGCCGCTTCAGCGATAGCGGCCAGTTGACCTGGCCACCAGAGCAGCCAGCGGTCAGGTAGTGGGCTCGTTCTCCGGGCGAATTTCCTTGTCGCCTGGCTCTTTGCCCTCTTGCGAGAAATGCTCGATAACGGCATTGAGCTCGGCGCCAAACAGCAGCACCGCACAGGAAATGTGCAGGTAAAGCAGGAAAATGATGATCGCGCCGATGCTGCCGTAGGTGGCGTTATAGTTGGCAAAGTTCTGCGCGTAATAGGCGAAGCCGACCGAGGCGGCAATCCACACCACCACCGCCAGTACCGAGCCTGGTGTGATGAAGCGGAAACGCTGCTCGACATCCGGCGCCACGTAATAGACCACTGCCACCACGATCATCAGCAGAAACACCGCCACCGGCAGGCGCAGCAAATTCCACAGGGTAACCACGATCTGCTCAATGCCAAGCTGATGCGCCAGCCAGTTCATTACCTGCGGGCCGAGCACCATCAGTGCGGCGGCAGTCAGCAGCGCCGCAGCGATACCGATGGTGTACAGCAGCGACAGCGGAATGCGCTTCCAGGGTTTGCGCCCCTCTTTCACACCGTAGGCCTTGTTCATCGCATCCATGGTCGAGCGTACGGCCGACGAAGCGGTCCACAAGGCGACCACGATACCAATCGAGAACAGACCGGCCTTTTGCGTCTGCAGTTGATCGATCACTGGATTGACCAATTCCACTGTGGAAAGCGGCAGCAGCAGCTCAGCCTGCTGGCGCAGCCAGTCGAAGAACGGCTGCATGTCCAGCAGGCTGATCAGCGCCACCAGAAACAGCAGAAAGGGAAACAACGAGAAGAACATCTGGAAGGCCAGGGCAGAGGCATAGGTGGGCAGCTCATCCTCGATGAAGTCGGTGACCGTTTTCTTCATCACCTGGAACAGGCTGACACCCGGCAATTGGGGGAAAAACATAGCGCCTCCACTGGCTATGACGGGGCGTTGATACACACCCTGAAAATCGTCGGCTGACGCGGCGCTCGTCATTAGGCGAACACCACACTCGTTTGGAGGCAGCGAAGCCGCCATGAGTTCGGGTTATCCGCACCTGCCCTGCACAACTGGCAACAGTCTTGGGCTGGATCGGCACAGGCGCAACGCTAGACTGGCCTGCTGTTTTTGATCAAGGACGCATCGATGCACAGGCAAACACTCAACCCCGATTCAGTCTTCAATACCCTCCAATACGGTTTCAGCCAGGCGGTGATCAGTCAGGGCGGGCGGCGTATTCACCTGTCTGGGCAGGTTGGCGTGGATGAGCACGAACGCCTGGTAGGCAGCGACCTGGCCACCCAAACCCACGCCGCACTGTACAACGTACGCAGGATTCTCGAAGCAGCTGGCGGCAGCCTGCAACACGTGCTGATGCTGCGTATCTACATCGCCGCCCAGGCCCGTGACGAGCAGGCGCATATCGTCGATGCGCTGCGCAGCTTCTTTCCCGATCAGCCGCCAGCAACCTCCTGGGTGGTGGTCACCGGGCTGTCGGAGCCCGAGTGGCTGATCGAGATCGAAGCCGAGGCCTTGCTGCCGGATGCCTGAGCCACAATCCCCGGCGGCGTGTAAAACCCTATATAATCTGCGGCCTTTTTATCCACGGCCTCAGAAGGATACCCCGTGAGCACGCTGCCACCCTGCCCTGCCTGCAACTCCGAATACACCTATGAAGACGGCACCCAATTGGTGTGCCCGGAATGCGCCCACGAATGGTCGGCCACCGCCAGCGAAGCTGCGAGCGACGACGCCAAAGTGATCAAGGATTCGGTTGGTAATGTGCTGCAGGACGGCGACACCATCACCGTGATCAAGGACCTCAAGGTCAAGGGCTCTTCGCTGGTGGTCAAGGTCGGCACCAAGGTCAAGGGCATCCGCCTGGTCGACGGCGACCACGACATCGATTGCAAGATCGATGGTATTGGCGCTATGAAGCTCAAGTCCGAGTTCGTTCGCAAGGTGTGAGAGTCTGTTCACGATCTTTTTGGGCGACATTAAAAAGGCTGTGACAAGGCCGAAGCGGACTTTTAGCAACCGCGTGGGAGCGGCTTTAGCCGCGATTGTGCCTATCTAGGCGCAAAGGGCTCGCGGCTAAAGCCCCTCCCACAAAAGCAGAAGCGCCGCATGTCCGCCTCCGCCTTTTTGCCGCCAAAGCGCTGAGATCGTGCCGAAACCTCGTGAATAGATTCCAAGGCGATGGCGCTCGTCAGCGGGCGCCTACTGCACCGGCAGGAAATTCAGAAACAGCAGGCTATGGGCGTAGTTCACGCCGATACGCCGGTAGCGCTCGTCGAGCACATCGCTCAGGTAATCCAGACGGGCGACAATCTTGCCGAACTCCACGGCAAAACTCAGGTTGCGCCCATTCTCGGACAACTCGTTGGATAACAGCAGCGGGTTGCCCTGAGCGTCGCGGCGCGTGGCCAGCAGCCAGGTGGCTTTCTCGATGTTGCGCGCGGCGTTGTGCACGAACTGCGCGTCGATGGTGTCGGTGATGTAGAACTGGGTGCGCCCGCCGTGAGCGGTGATCACCATGCTGCCGATGGCGTAGATGAAGGCGCCGACCCGATCCCCCTCGAATTCCGGGCTCAACGCATAGCTGAGGGCGACGATGTCCTGCCGGCCAGCCAGCGCTGGCGGCGGCCTGCCCTGCTCGATTGCCTGCTGCACGGCCAGTCGCGCCACATCGCGGCTGGCCAGGCCGGTCTTGTGCCACTCACGCGGGTTGCGCTGGTAAAGCTTGTCCATCAGGCGATAAAGGCTGTTGAGGTTGTTGCGCATGCCGATGGTGGCCATGCGATCAGAATGGGTCTGGAACAACTCGCCAGGGCTGGCCGCCATGCTGTTGCTGGAGAAGGCGCCATTGGCCTGATTGCGTATGCAGCCGCTCAACCCGACGACCAACATCACCAGCAACGTGACGCGCCAGCAGGCACCACGAAGTGACGGATAGAGGGCCGTCAGCCTGTGCACGGATGCATTTTTTCGAGTTAGGGAGACGTGCGAGTAATCCATTAACTCACAACTTATCCTTCTGCAGACGGCATAACCCTAGCAACTGAATTGCCTACATGCCCGTTATGGCGCCATCGGTTCAACAATGCCGCCAGCCAACGGGGTAGACCTCCATGGGTCCCGTAAAGTTTTCCGGCATGGGAAATTAGCCCTACATCGCCGGTGGGCAAATGGCTGCAGCCGGAGGTTTGCAAAGTTTACCCGTTGAGAAAGCTTCTCGATCAACTTTGAATGCTATGTTGCCTGGCCCTCAGGATTGCAGCACCCAGCTGCGAACCGCCATCCCAAGGAGCTCGATCAGGTGAAGAAGGCCGCACTATTTACACTTCTGGCATTGGCAACGGCTGGCTGCAGCCACGATGGCCAGCAACGCCCCGCTACCCTCAAGGTTACGCAGGCGGGCCAGCAGGCCGAAATCGCCCATGATCCCCAGCGGATAGTCACCTTCGACTATGGCAGCTACGACAGCCTGATCGTCCTTGGCGCCGGCGAGCGAGTGCTGGCCGTACCCGGTAACGTACCGCCCTACCTGGCAGACAAGGTCGGTCGAACGCAGGACGCCGGCAACATGAAGACCCCGGATATCGATGCCATCGCGGCGCTAAAACCGGACCTGATCCTGATCACCGGGCGTCAGAGCGAAAGCCGCCAGGCCCTGCAAGCACTGGCGCCGACGCTGGATATTGGCATCACCGGCGATGATTACTTCGCAGGCGTTGCCAACAACGCCAGGTTGCTCGGCCAACTGGTCGACAAATCCGCCGAAGCGCAACAGGCGCTGAGCGCCCTGCAGAGCAAGGCCGAAAAAGCCCGGCAACAGGTCGCCGCATCAGGCCAGCGCACTCTGGTGCTGACCCACAACGAGGGCCGCTTTGCGCCGACCGAGCATGCGCTGATCTACTCCCTGCTACAGGCGCCACGCGCCCTGCCTTTGCCAGCGCCGCAGCCCGCAGGCACACCTCGCCAACGCCCACTGCCCTTGGACGCCGATGCCATCGCCGCGGCCCGGCCTGACGTAATCTTCATCATCGACCGCAGCGCGGCCATTGGCGCCACGCCGCTCGATGTCACCACCCTGGCCGACTCGCCACTGGCGCGCACGCCAGCGGCCCAAGCCAAACAGGTCGTCTACCTGGATCCTGCCCTGTGGTATCTGTCCGGCGGAGGCCTAAAGAGTGTGGATCTGCAGATTGATCAGGTGCTGGCAGCCTATAGCCGATAAAAAACGCCCTCTTACGAGGGCGTTTCTCAGGCAATGTCAGGCAGGTGCCCTGATCGTTTCAGGCCGCCGCGCGCTGCGAGCGGCTTGGCAGGGTCGCCAGCAGCAGGCCGGCAAAGATCATCGCGCCGCCGAACCAGTGGAATAGCTGCAGCGCCTCGCCGAGCAGAATCCAGCCCAGAATCGCGGTGAACACCGGCATCAGGTAGTTGCCCATCGCTGCGGTCGAAGCGCCGAGTACCTTCACGCCATTGTTCCAACCCAGGTAAGCGACGAGCGAAGCGAACACCGCGGTGTAGGCGATGGCCGCCAGGTTCGCCGGCGTCGCCAGCAGTTGCGCGCCAGTGGAGAGCTCATAGAGATACAGCGGCAGTATCATCGGCACGCCCAGCAGCATGAACATACCGAGCAGCGCCAGCGGCGGAATTGGCGCCAGGTACGCAGCCCAGCGCCTGAGCAGCACGGTATAGAGCGCCCAATCGAGCACCGCCAGCAGCATGATCAGGTCGCCGCGGTTGAACTCCATGCGTGCCACGGTCTGCCAGTCTCCGCGACAGATCAGCACCAGCAAGCCAAGCACCGCCAGCGCCATGCCCCACCAAGCGCGCCGCGCGGGCCAAGCACCCAGCAGCAACCCGGCGAAGATGAAAGTCATAAGCGGAATGCAGGTGTTGACCAGGGTGATGTTGATCGCCGCAGTGGTTTGCGCCGCGCTGTACAGAAAGGTGTTGTAGCCGGCGATACCGAATGCCGCGATCACCACCAGGCGCCAGCTGGCATGGCGAACCGCCGCACGATGACGCCACAGTGGCAGTGCCACGAACGGCAGGATAAGGATCAGTGCCAGGCTCCAACGCCAGAAGGCCAGCGCGAAAGGAGGAATCTCGCCGGCGAAGGCGCGGGCCACCAGAGCATTGCCGGCCCAGCACAGCACCGCCACAAGTACACCGGCAATCGCCAGCTGACGCGAAGGTTTACCCATGCTCATGCCTGTGGTGGGCGCAGGCGGTACTGCTCGGGTAGCTGCTCGGCACCCGTGACGGTGACGTCGAGGTCCTTCCAACGGCCATCCTTGAGCCCGTAGATGCAGCCATGCACCGACAACGGCTGGCCGCGGTGCCAGGCGTTCTGAACGATGCTGGTACGGCTGACGTTGCCCACCTGCTTCATCACGTTCAGCTCGCAGAGGCGATCGACCCGCGCCTCCTCGTCTGCCAGCGCAGCCAGCTGCGCATGCTGTTCGTAGTAGAGGTCGCGAATATTGCGCAGCCAGCCATCGATCAGGCCGAACTGCTCATCGTGCATGGCCGCGCGTACGCCGCCACAGCCGTAGTGGCCGGTGACGAGGATGTGTTTGACCTTGAGCACGTCGACGGCGTACTGGATGACCGACAGGCAATTGAGATCGGTATGCAGCACCACGTTGGCCACATTGCGGTGCACGAACAGCTCGCCGGGCAGCAGGCCGACGATGTCATTGGCCGGCACACGAGCATCCGAACAACCGATCCACAGGTACTCGGGCGTCTGCTGGCGAGCCAGGCGCGGGAAGAAGTCCGGGTCGTTCCTGGTAATGTTTTCTGCCCAGCGCTCATTGTTGTCGAACAGGTGCTTGAGATCGCTCATGCCGGCGGCTCCCGAGAAAGGTCGATGCGCACCATACGGATGCACTGGCCTTTTTGACAAGGCGATTTGCCCCTGACCAAGCCCATGGATTTGCCGGGCGATGGCTTAAACGCTGAATTTTTCAGACCTTGCGGCCGTCCCATTGCGTATAGCCATCGACAGATCGGAGTTCGTCATGACTGACAAGCAACCACATGCCAGTAGCCAACCGGCGCCAGAAAACCCCGCCGAGCCGCCCATTCTGCGCGATGTGGTAGAGCCCTTGAAACCGAGAGCGGTGGACAACAACAGCCGCGAAAAGCCCGCGCAATCGCCTGGAGATCAGCAGCGCGACGAGCGACCTGAGGAGCTTCTGGATAAATACGATTTGAGCCTGGTTGACGAGGAACGCGAAGAGCGCCGGCGCAGCATGCGCCGCTAGTTCACTCCACCAGCGTGCAGGCCATCACCAGCGCGTCTTCACGGCCGCCAGGCGCTGGGTAGTAATCGCGCCGGCGGCCGATCTCGTTGAAACCGTAACGCTCGTACAGCCGGTACGCCGCCTGGTTGCTGGAGCGTACTTCGAGAAAGCACTCTCCGGCCTTGAGTTGCGCGGCACGCTCCATGAGATGTTCGAGCAGGCGCAGGCCCAGGCCACGACCCTGGCTTTCCGGTTTGACGGTGATGTTGAGCAGGTGCGCCTCATCGATGATCACGTTGATCACCCCGTGACCGACCTGCTGGCTGCCTTCGAACATCAGCCAGACTTCGTAGGATTTCAGGCTGTCGAGAAAAATGCCGCGCGTCCACGGGTGGCTGAAGGCGGCGTATTCGATCTTCAGCACCGCATCGAGATCCGCCTCGGTGGCCCTGCGGAAAGTGATCGCATCACTCATGCCGAAGCCTCCAGCCAGCGCCGACGAACGCGCTGCATGGCGTGCCACAAGTCGCTCTTGCGCTCCGGTTCATCCATCAGCAGCTCCAGGCCCGGCAACGCCCAGGCAGCGCCCAGTTCCTCGACCTGCAGTTCGCGATTGTAAGCCTCTGCATCGGCGTCACCGGCGAAGCGAATGGCCGGCAGGCCGATCAGCCACAAGCAGACACAGGGCTCCTGCTCTTCCAGCCGCGCGCCAATAAAACTCTGCACGAAATCCAGCGCTGCCTGCGGGCCCTGATCCATATTGCCGCGCACCAGCAGCGGCCAACGTACCGGCTCGCCAATGATCTGCGGGGCATCCGGCAAGCCGGCGGCGCGCAGCAGATCCTTGAGCAACAGGTAGGCGGGATCGCGACTCTGGAACGGCTCACCGGTCGGCAGCTCGACCAACAGCGCACAGCTACCGGCGCGCAATAGTTGCAGGGCGAAACGCGGCGGGGGTGCCGGCCGCTCGCGGGGCGGCGGCGCACTGACTTCAACAGTCGCAGTAGGCTCGCTGGCCTTGGCTGCAGAACCGGGCTTGGGTACTTCGATGCGGGGCCGCTCACGAACCACATCATTACTCGCGGGCGCGACCACTGCCGCGGCTGCCGGCGCCTTGGTCTGCACTTGAGGCGCTACGACCACTTCAGGCTCTGGTTCTGGCTCGAAAGAAACCAGCAGCTCAGGCCTCGAAGGTGCCGCGAACGGCAGTTCGACACGGGGCAGCCAACTGGCCACTTGCATGGCATCCAGATAGGCGCGGCGGCGCAGCTCGGTGTTCAAACGTCAGGTACCCGGCACTTCGATTTTCGAGGGCGCTGATTGTCGCGTGAATCGCCGGCCACGGGTAGTCCCAAACGTCAGCCGTGGCTAGGGTCTGTTCCCGTTTCAGCGCGAGCCGCGTTGCCGCGTAACCCGAAGGGCCGGGCCATTTTTTGTGCGATGCGGCGTTACTCGATGGCTCATTTGACCTGCCAAACTTCGCATCTCGTGCCTTGCCTCGCACAAAAACTGGCTCCAGCGCGGCCGTGCGTGAAACGGGAACAGACCCTAGAGGCCACTGGCTTCGGCCTGCTGCTTGAGCAAGCTGACGAACGCCTGGGCCGGCGGGCTCAGGTAACAGGGTTTGCGCTGCAGAACACCAATGCCGCGGGCGGGCGCCATCGGCAACGGGTGCACGGAAAGGCTGCCATCACCATTGAAGGTGTCCGCCACGCTCGCCGGCAACAGCGCATAGCCCAGTCCCGCTCGCGCCAACGCAGCAGCACTGCTCATATAGGCGACCTCGAAGGCCGGCTCGCGTAGCAGGCCCATGCGCGCCAGGGTCTGATCGGCCATGGTGCGCAGGCTGGTGTCACGGGTGGTGGCCACGTAATCCAGATCCTGCAGAGCCGCGAGCAGCTTCTTGCCGCGCAAGCGGCTCAGCCCACGCACCAGCAACACCAGGCTGTCGTCGTAGAGCGGCTGGAAGTCCAGCACGCCGGGTTCATCGGTCATCGAGGTGATGGCGAAGTCCACTTCTGCGTTGCTCACCCACTGAAGGATCTCGCCGGCACGGCCATCGCGCAGGCTGATGTCGATACCCGGATAACGCTGCCGATAATCGACCAGCACCCGCGGCAACGGCTCGATGGCCACCGACGGCAACACGCCGATGCGCAGCGAGCCGCTCTGCAGGTGCAACTGCTCGTGGGCGTCGTGCACCGCGTTGTGCATGTCGCGCAGCAGGCGGCGGGCCTGCTCCAGAAAGCGCACTCCGGCTTCGGTCAGTTCCACGCTGCGGGTGTTGCGCGCGAACAGCGACAGCCCCAGCGCCTCTTCCAGCTTGCGCAAGCTGTAACTCAGTGCCGGCTGGGAGAGATGAATCTGCTCGGCGGCGCGGCTGAAGCTACGCTGCTCGGCGATGAGCACGAAGGCCTGAAGCTGGCGAAAGCTGATATCCATGGCGGGCGCTTTTATAGAATTGTTTTATCAATTGATATCACATTTCGAATTCACAACTAAATCCAGACGCGGCACGCTCACCGCAGACCTCGACCTGGATCATAACGATGACAACAGTCCATATCGGTTGCGGGGCAGGCTTCGCCAATGATCGGCCCGATGCCGCCCTGGCGTTGGCCAATGACCTCGCGGCCCGCGACGGCCGGCGTTTCCTGTTCTTCGAACTGCTCGCCGAACGCACGCTGGCCGAAGCGCAACTGCGCCGTCTGGCCAATCCTGACAGCGGCTACGCCACACGGCTGTTCGACTTCCTCGAACCAGTGCTGGAAACCTGCCTGAGCGCCGGCATCCCGATCATCACCAACGGCGGCGCGGCCAACCCCAGCGCTGCAGCCCGGCGCCTGCGCCAGCAGCTGCAAGCTGGGCGTTTCTCAACTGCACGCATCGCCTGCGTACTTGGTGACGACCTGCTCGAGTCCCGCGGCGCCCTGCAACGCTGGCTGCCCGAATCGCTCGACGGCGAGGTGGTGTCGGTCAACGTTTACACCGGCGCCGACGGCATCGTGCAGGCGCTGGATGAAGGCGCCGATATCGTGCTCTGTGGCCGCGTCGCCGATCCCAGCCTGGCGGTCGGCCCGCTGCGCCACGCCTTCGGCTGGCAGCCCGAGGACTGGGACCGCATCGCCCTGGCCACCGTGGTAGGCCACCTGCTCGAATGCTGCACCCAGGTCAGCGGCGGCTACTTCGCCCACCCCGGCCTCAAGGATGTGCCGGACCTGGCCAATGTCGGCTGCCCGATCGCCACTATCGAGGCCGATGGCCGCGTGACCATCGGCAAAGCCGCCGGCACCGGTGGCTGCGTCACCGAGCGCACGGTCAAGGAACAGTTGCTCTATGAAGTACATGACCCAGCCGCCTACCTGACGCCTGATGTGACCATGGACCTGAGCAACGCGCGGGTTCGCCAGGCCGGCCCTGACCTAGTTGAGATCGAAGGCATATGCGGTCATCCGCACCCCGCCGAGCTCAAGGGACTGGTGGGTTTGCGCGGCAACTGGTTCGCCGAGGCGGAAATATCCTACGCCGGGCCTGGCGCTCTGGCCCGCGCCGCCCTCGCCCGCGACGTTCTGCTGCAGCGCTGCGCCCGCATGGCGCCGCAGCTGACGCCGTGGGTCGACCTGATCGGCGTCGCCAGCCTGTTCAACGACGCCCGCGGCGACTGGCTGCAGCAGCGCCTCGCCAGCGCATCGGACCCGCAGGACGTGCGCCTGCGCATCAGTTTCGTCGACCGTGACAAGGCGCTGCTGGAAAACCTGCTGCTCGACGCCGAATCGCTCTACACCAACGGCCCGGCGGGCGGCGGCGGCGTGCGCCGGCACCTCACCGAATCCATCGGCACGGCGAGTTTCTTCATTCCCCGCACCGCGGTGCAGCAACAGGTGGAGTGGTTCTGATGAGCGACGTTCTGCTGTGCGACTACGCCCACGCCCGTGCCGGCGACAAGGGCAACATTCTCAGCGTGGCGGTGTTCGCCTATGACGCCGCGCACTATGCCTGGCTGGCCCGCGAGCTGACCGTCGAACGGGTGGCGGGCTGCCTGGCCCACCGCCGCATCGGCACGGTGCGCCGCTTCGAGCTGCCGAACCTGGGCGGCCTCAACTTCGTGGTGGAAAACGCCCTGGAGGGTGGTGTGAATGCCAGCCCCGGCATCGACCGTCACGGCAAGAGCCTGAGCTATGCGCTGCTCGACCTGAGGTTGCCTGCGCCCTCCTGAACTCACTCAACGCCAGACCTGCGACTCAAAACAATAATAAAACCGGAGAGATCGTCATGATCACCGCCCTCGGCTTCACCCTGATGTTCACCATCGTCGCACTGATTCTCATGCGACGTGTCACCCCCCTGGTTGCCTTCGTCACCCTACCGGTGATCGCCTGTGTGATGGCCGGTTTCGACCTCGGCGAAATCGGCAAATTCATCACCGAAGGCCTCAAGGCGGTCGCGCCCACGGCTACGTTATTCATCTTCGCTATTCTGTATTTCGGCGTGATGCGTGAGCGCGGACTGTTCGCCCCGCTGGTGAACTTCCTGCTCAAGAGCACCCGCGGCCGCCCCTTGGCGGTAGCGATGGTCACCGTAGTAGTAACCGCCGTTACCCACCTGGACGGCATTGGTGCGGCGACCTTTCTGCTGGTGATCCCCGCCCTGCTACCGCTGTACCTGCGCCTGGGCATGAGCCGCGAAATGCTGCTGTGCCTGGTGGTGCTCAGCGCCGGGGTGATGAACATGGTGCCCTGGGGCGGCACCACCGCACGCGCCTCAGCGGTGACCGGGATAGAGGCCTCACAACTGTGGATTTCGCTGATTCCCGTCCAGGTGGTCGGCCTGGCGCTGGTCATGGCCCTGGCGGTGTTCCTGGGCCTGCGCGCCCAACGTCAGCATGCCTCCCAGGGCGTGATGGCCGGCCAGGCATCCGCCGAAGCGTCGCGTGCTGACGACAGTGGCCTGCAACTGAGCCCCGGCGACTGGCGCTACTGGGCTAACCTGGCGCTGACCCTGGCCATTCTGGTTTGCCTGTTCACCGGTGCCTTTCCGCTGTTCGCCTGCTTCATGGTTGGCCTGGGCATCGCCCTGATCATCAACTATCCGAACCTGGATCAGCAGAACAAGGCCGTGCTGCGCCACGCCAGCGACGCCATGCAGATGGCCTTGGTGATGCTCGCAGCCGGCATCCTGCTCGGCGTGCTGTCGGGCGCCGGCATGTCCGAAGGCATGGCGCACTGGATGATCAACATCCTGCCCGAAGGTTCAGCCAACTGGCTGCACGTGATCATCGGTGCCTTCGGCGTGCCGCTGGGCATGCTGTTCTCGCCGGACGCCTACTACTTCGCCCTGTTGCCGGTGATCCGCGACGTGGCGGTGGCCGCTGGCGTCGATCCGGCCGCCGTGGCCAACGCCATGCTGATCGGCGAGAACACCGGCTTCGGCGTCAGCCCGGTAGTGCCCAGCGTGTACCTGGCCATCGGCCTGGCCGGCGTCGAGCTGTACAAGCACATCCGCTACACCGTGCTGTGGGCCTGGGGTATCAGCCTGATCATGCTGGCCTCCGCAGTGCTGCTGGGCGTGGTGACGGTCTGAACTCAAGGCCGTAAACGAAAAAGGATCACCGCGGCGATCCTTTTTCGTAGCGCCAGGTGCCGCGATCAGGGTTTGGTCGGAAGAATCTCGATCCACAGCGCGCCATCGCCCGACTTGGCCTCGCTCACCCGCTGCAGGTTGCCTTTGTCGCCGATGCGATAGCTGCCCACGGTCTGACTCTTCTCGCCAGTGACCAGCAACCACTTGCCGTTGGGGAAAAAGGCGATGTTACGCGGCTGCTTTTCCTGCACCGGATAATTACCGAGAAACTTCAGGCTGCCGTCATTCGCATCGACCTTGAAGGCCGACACCGAACTGGTGGTGCGCTCGGTGATGTACAGCAGCGAACCATCAGGCGACAGGCGAATATCGGCGGCCCAGATGCGCGGTGTCGGGTCGTCCTTGAGATCATTGTTGGCAGCGCTGCGCGCCTCACCGTGGGCCAGCCCCAACGACTCGGGAATGCCATTGGCCGCGCTCACCTGCTTGAGGGCACCGGTCTGCCCATCGATGGCATAACCGGTGACCGTGCCGCTCAGCTCGCCTACCACGTAGAGGAACTTGCCATTAGGTGAGAACGCGATATGCCGCGGGCCGGTCTTCGCCGCCGTGGTGGCGAAGCCGTCACCGATGGGCGTCAGCACGCCGGTTTTCTTGTCCTGGCTGAACTGCAGCACCTTGTCGGCACCGAGGTTACCGGCATACACGAAGCGGTCGCTCAGGTCGGTGCGGATGGAGTGGGCGAACGGGCCGGTCTTGTAAACCTGGGGCTTGTCCGACACCTGGCCGTCCTTGTCGATGGCCTGCACGCTGAGCAATGCCCCGCCATAGGAAGCAGCCAGCAGGAAACGTCCACTGCGGTCGGTAGCAAGGTACGCCATGCTGTCAGCCAGTGGGGCCTGGCCCAGGCGCTCCAGGTGCCCGCTGGCCGCATCGACCCGGTAGGTGATGACCTTGAACGGCGCAACCCGCTGGGCCGCGAACAACAGCGAGCCATCGGGCGAGAGCGCCATCGGGTTGACCTTGTCACCGGCCTGGGTCTGCTCCACCAGTGCGATGCCGCCCGTGCTGTCATCCAAGCGGTACTGGGAAATCAGGCCATCGTTCGGACTGGAAATGTAGGCGAAGGAAACAGCGGCCTGGGCCGTAGTGGCCAGGCAGGATGCCAATACAGCGACAGCGAGCGGTTTGAACATGGGAGGGCCTGCTTATTTGTGATTATTGTGGTCAGACATCCTATGACTGTGTAACCATTTTTTGCAAGAATGCCGAAAGCCCCGAATCGACGCTCAAGCGCCCTCCCCGGCAGCCGATAGCCCGGGGACAACAACAATATCTGCCAGACCCAAGAGGTCCCTAATGCTGCTACGCAACTGGAACATCGCCCCACGCGCTGCCTTCGGATTCGGTTTGATCGCCTTGATGGTGGCGTTCCTTGGCATCTTCTCGCTCGCCACCATGTCGAGCATTCGCGACCGAGCTACCACCATCGAAACCGACTGGGTACCAAGCATCCAGGCCGTCGGGTCGATTCGCGAAAACATGCTGCGCATTCGTACCATTTCCCTGCGCGTAGCGCTGGACCCCAACCCGGCAAACGTCGACACCTATGTGGGCCAGTACGAAGCGCGTAACAAGGTGCTGGAACAGAACATTCGCGACTTCGAACCTTTCGTGGATACGCCGGACGAGCAGCGCATCTATGACCAGTTCCGCAAGGACTTCGCCGCTTACCAGCGCGGTATGGCTGATTCCTTCGTGCTGGCACGCCAGGGCGAGCGCGATGCCCTCAATAAGCTGCTGCTGGTCGACATGAAGCCAGTGGTGGATGGCACCGGCGCGCAGCTCGCCGAGCTCGGCGAGATCTACAACAAGGGCATCGCACAGGAGGGAACAGTGTCGGCGAATGAATACGCCAGCTCCCGACTGGTCGTCATCACCGTGATTCTGCTCTCCGCACTGATCACCGTGCTGCTGGCCTGGCTACTGACGCGCAGCATCGTCGCGCCGCTCAAGCACGCCGTGCAGGCGGCCCAGCATGTGGCCAACGGTGACCTGACCAAAGTCATTCAGGTCGAAGGGCGCGACGAAGTCAGCCAGTTACAAACTTCACTGGCGCAGATGCAGGGTCGCCTGCGCGAAACCCTGGCTGAGATTTCCGGCTCCTCGACGCAACTCGCCGCCGCGGCCGAAGAGTTGAACGCAGTGACCGACGAAGCCGGTCGTGGCCTGCAACGCCAGAACGACGAGATCGAGCAGGCCGCTACCGCCGTCAACGAAATGAGCGCTGCCGTCGACGAAGTGGCGCGCAACGCGGTGTCCACCTCGGAGGCTTCCAAGGCTGCCAACCACTCCGCCCAACTGGGTCAGAGCCGGGTTGCAGAAACCATCACGGCGATCAGCGATCTATCCGGCGAGGTGGAAAGTACCTCGGCGCTGGTACAGCGTGTGGCCGAGCAGTCCCAGGAAATCGGCAAGGTACTGGACGTGATTCGTGCGATTGCCGAACAAACCAACCTGCTGGCTCTCAACGCCGCCATAGAGGCGGCGCGGGCAGGCGAATCGGGCCGCGGCTTCGCCGTGGTGGCCGACGAGGTGCGGGCACTGGCCCACCGCACCCAGAACTCGACACAGGAGATCGAGCAGATGGTCTCCGGCATGCGCACCGGCGCCAGCCAGGCGCTGACCTCCATGCAAGCCAGCAACGGCCGTGCGCGCGAAACCCGCGAGCTGGCCCAGAGCGCGGGCACCGCACTGGGCGAGATCACCAGCGGCATCAGTGAAATGTATGAACGCAACCTGGTGATCGCCAGTGCGGCTGAAGAGCAGGCGCAGGTGGCCCGCGAAGTGGACCGCAATTTGGTGAACATTCGCGATCTGTCGGTGCAGTCAGCCACTGGTGCCCACCAGACCAGCGCCTCGAGCAACGAGCTGTCACGCCTGGCAGCCGACCTCAGTCGCCTGGTGGGTCGCTTCAACGTTTGAACGCAGCGCCCAGAAACGAAAAAGGGATCGCCGAGGCGATCCTTTTTTCATGCAGCGACTGCGTAGGCCAGTCTTACAGCGACTGATCCCACGGACGATCACCGTGCTCGTCTTTAATGCGCGTCGGCAGGCCCATCACGTCCAGCGCCTTGAGGAACGGCTCGGCCGGCAGCTCTTCAACGTTGACCATGCGCCCTGCATCCCACTCGCCACGGGCGACCAGCAGTGCAGCCGCGACTGGCGGCACACCGGCGGTGTAGGAAATGCCCTGGCTATCGGTCTCGGCAAAGGCTTCTTCGTGGTCGGCTACGTTGTAGATGAACACTTCGCGGGCCTTGCCATCCTTGGTGCCCTTGACCAGGTCACCGATGCAGGTCTTGCCGGTGTAGCCAGGCGCCAGGGAAGCCGGATCCGGCAGCACGGCCTTGACCACTTTCAGCGGCACCACTTCCAGGCCCTCGGCGGTTTTCACCGGTTGCTCGCTGAGCAGGCCGAGGTTGTTCAGCACGGTGAACACGTTGATGTAGTGCTCGCCGAAGCTCATCCAGAAGCGCACGTTGGGCACGTCCAGGTTCTTGGAGATCGAGTGCACTTCATCATGACCGGTGAGGTACAGGTTCTGGGAACCTACAACCGGCAGGTCGTCGGTGCGCTTGACCTCGAACATGCGGTTGCTCGTCCACTGGCTGTTCTGCCAGCTGTAGACGGTGCCGGTGAACTCGCGGAAATTGATTTCCGGATCGAAATTGGTCGCGAAATACTTGCCGTGGCTGCCGGCATTGACGTCGAGGATGTCGATCGACTCGATCTTGTCGAAATGCTGTTGCTGGGCCAGGGCCGCATAGGCGTTGACCACACCCGGATCGAAACCGACGCCGAGAATGGCCGTGATGTTCTTCTGCTGGCATTCCTCGAGGTGTTTCCACTCGTAGTTGCCATACCAGGGCGGGGTTTCGCAGATCTTGCCCGGTTCTTCGTGAATGGCGGTGTCCAGATAGGCCACGCCGGTATCGATGCAGGCACGCAGCACCGACATGTTGAGGAAGGCGGAACCGACGTTGATGACGATCTGCGATTCGGTCTCGCGGATCAGCGCCTTGGTCGCCTCGATGTCCAATGCATTGAGCGAGAAGGCCTGGATGTCGGCGGGAACCTTGAGGCTACCCTTGGCCTTGACGCTGTCGATGATGGCCTGGCATTTGGAGATGTTCCGTGACGCGATGGCAATACGACCGAGTTCGTCGTTGTGCTGCGCGCACTTGTGGGCCACCACCTTGGCGACACCTCCTGCACCAATGATAAGGACGTTCTTCTTCAATTGTTTCACCTCCAGGGTACTGCGCTCGTTGATAAAGGTGCTGCGGTATTACGACAGGCTCGACAGGTAATCGTCGAAACCGAATTCACGAACCACCTCGACACTGCCGTCGAGCTGCTTGACCACGATGGCGGGCATCTTCAGGCCGTTGAACCAGTTCTTCTTGACCATGGTGTAACCGGCCGCATCGACGAACGACAGGCGGTCGCCGATCTGCAGCGGTTTCTCGAACTGGTATTCGCCGAAGATATCGCCGGCCAGGCAGGATTTGCCACACACCATGTAGGTGTGTTCACCCTCGCTGGGCGCCAGTTTGGCATTGAGGCGGTAGATCAGCAGATCGAGCATGTGCGCTTCGATGGAGCTGTCGACCACGGCCAGGTGCTTGCCGTTGTAGAGCGTGTCGAGCACGGTGACTTCCAGCGAGGCGCTGCCAGTGATCGCCGCTTCGCCCGGCTCCAGGTAGACCTGCACGCCGTACTTCTCGGCGAAGCTCTTCAGGCGCGCGCAGAAGGCATCCAGCGCATAGCCTTCGCCGGTGAAGTGGATGCCGCCGCCGAGGCTGACCCACTCGACCTTGTGCAGCAGATCGCCGAAACGCTCTTCGATGTGCGACAGCATCTTGTCGAACAGGCCGAAGTCGCCGTTCTCGCAGTTGTTGTGGAACATGAAGCCGGAGATTTGCGAGATCACCGCTTCGATCTTTGCCGGGTCCCACTCGCCCAGACGGCTGAACGGGCGCGCCGGGTCGGCGAGCAGGTAGTCGGAGCTGCTCACCTGCGGGTTGACGCGCAGGCCGCGCACCTTGCCCTCGGACTGCTCGGCGAAACGCTGCAGTTGGCCGATGGAGTTGAAGATGATCTTGTCGCAGTTCTCCAGCATCTCCTCGATTTCGTCGTCGGCCCAGGCCACGCTGTAGGCGTGGGTTTCGCCGGCGAACTTCTGGCGGCCGAGCTTGAGCTCGTACAGCGAGCTGGAGGTGGTGCCGTCCATGTACTGCTGCATCAGGTCGAAGACCGACCAGGTGGCAAAACACTTGAGGGCCAGCAGCGCCTTGGCACCGGAGTGTTCACGCACGTAAGCGATCTTCTCCATGTTGCCAAGCAGCTTCTGTTTGTCGATGAGGTAGTACGGCGTTTTGATCATTGCGCAGTCCGTAATAAAGGTCGGCCAACAGGAGCCCGCCAGCCTCCTGGAAAAAGCGGACGCGAATTGTGCCGACAACCGCCACAGTTCGAAAGGCCGTTGAGCATATTTTGTCCATTTACGGATATTTCATGGCGAACTGGGCACATTACCCGGCGATTCGACGCCGAGCATGCCGCTCGCTGATGACGCCCGCGTGACAATGCAGGCGCCCCTCGGTTTCCCGTACAATCGGCGTTTTTTCGCAAGCGAGCGACCGTCCCGCGATGATCGACCCCAAACGCGTATTGCGCGCCCTTGCCGAGCACTGGGCCCTGCTCGAACCGCTCGGTGAACGCTTCGACGCCGGCACCCTGAGCCTGGTGGAACTGCGCAACCAGCTGACCGCCCAGCTGCCGCCGCAGAGCACCGCGGTGGATGTCACCGCCCTGCTCGACCAGTGGATCCGCCTGGATATCCTGGTGCCGGTGGCCAAGAGCCCCAACCGCTTCGAGCTCAACGCGCAGATTCACGACTTCCTGTCCTACCTGCGCCGCGAGCACCGCCTCGGCCTGTGCCTGGAAATCGAAGCCTACCTGCGCCACCTCGAGCGCCTGGCCGGCCACATTCAGGACGCCTTCGAGATCCGTGACGGCAACGACCTCGCGCGCCAGTTGCGCCTGCTCGACATGCGCGTGCGCGACGTACTGAAGAAGCTCGGCAACGACGAGCAGGCGCTGATGGGCGTGGCCGAACGGGCCAAGACCAGCGACCGGCAGATTCCCCTGCGTCAGCGTTACGCCGAAGTCCTGGCCACCTGGGATGAATACGTCGAACCGATGATCCAGCTGGTCGCCGCCGATGGCGCCTTCGAGCAAGGCGTGCGCCGCGTCGAACAGGTGCTGCTCAAGCTGCTCGGCGAACAACAGCGCCTCGGCCAACTGGTCGACGATGACCTGTTGCTGCGCACCCATGCGCGCATCCTGGAAATGCAGACCCACGCCCAGCTGACCCTGCGCAAGGCCCGCGAGCTCTTGCTACCGCTGCGCGAGGAGGCCCGCCGCCACAATGCCGTGACCCGCGGCGCGGCGCTGGCCCTGTCGGTGATCCGCAAGAAAGGCATCGACGCCGTTCCCCAAGCGGCAATGCCGATGTTCACCCGGCCGCAGAGCAACTTCCTCGGCAGCGCCTCGCAGGTCGAAGCCTACGTCTATGCCCTGGCGCGCTTCGAGGCCAAGCCCAACCACTTCCCGAAAGCCAGCGGCAAACGCAAGGGCGACAACCCGCGTGCGCCGAAAACCGCCCGGGAAATGATCGACCGTTGCGAGCAGTCACTGCCGCTGCCGGACCTGATGACCTGGCTGCTGGAGCAGGAGCCCGAGGGCGCCACCGATGAGCTGCTGTACTGGTTCTCGCGCCTGTCGCGCGAAGGCCGCTTCCAGCGCGATCGCCTGGAACGCCAGACCTACCTGACTCGCGAGCATGAAATCAGCATCAGCTCCTATGCCCTGGTGGGTCGTCCCAGTGCCTGATTTTTACGTAGGGTGGACAACGCTTTTTTTGTCCACCACAGACCATCCCGAATTTCTGGCAAGAGCCGGCGTTGCCCTGCTCCCCGCTCCAGTTGCCAACGAGCACCGCATATGAATATCGACCTGAAAGAAATGACCCAGCTCGCGGCCGCGTTTCGCGACCTGTTCAAGGGCTACCACATCTCGCGCAGCGAACCGGAGTGCTACGCCCAACTGTCCAGCATGCAGGACCAGTATCGCGCGCTGTTCCGCGCCCTGGGCTTCGAGCTTGTGTGCGATCCGCGCGGCTTCTACTACTTCGTGCCCGAGCAGGCCGCGCCGCAGGTCAACAAGACCGCTCAGCGCCTGGCGCTGTTCACCTTCATCCTGGTCGAGCACCTGGCCGATCAGGGCCGTGATCCGCTCTCCGTACTCGATGGCGGCACCATCGGCCGTGACGAGTTGCCGGCGCTGCTCGACAAGTACCGCGACCTGTTCCTGCAGGCCGAAGTCACCACCCACGAAGAGCTGGAAGACAAGGTCATTCGCCGCCTCACGCAACTTGGTTTCGCCGAGGACAGCAATGGCGTGTACCGCTTCCTGCCGCCGATGCACCGCTTCCTCGACGTCTGCCTGTCCGTGCAACACGACCGCGACCTGGCCGCCAGCCTGCACAGCACCGACCTGCCGCTGCCGGCCCCGGTGCTGATCGACGACGACAGTGGCGACCCGATCATCACCCTCGACGACGTCGAAGAATCCGAAGAAGAGGCCATGGCCCGCGCCCTGGCCGAAGAGCGCGCCGCACAGGAGCAAGACGCATGACCCAGGAACGCTACGGCATCCGCCGCTTCGCGCTGCTCAACACCGCCGGCTACAGCCTTGGCCTGTTCCCGCTGGAAAACCCGTTGTCGGTGTACGGCGCCAACAACCTCGGCAAGTCGGCGTCGATCAACGCCCTGCAGTTCCCGATCCTGGCGCGCATGTCGGACATGAGCTTCGGCAAGTACAGCCTCGAGCAGTCGCGCAAGTTCTACTTCGCCACCGACACCAGCTACATCCTCGTCGAAGTCGCCCTGCCCCACGGCCCGCACGTAATCGGCGTGGCCGGTCGCGGCCCGGGCGGCGGCTTCGGTCACCAGTTCTTCGCCTACCAGGGCGAGCTGGATCTGGATCACTACCAACACAACGGCACCTGTCTGCGCCAACGCGAGCTGTTCAAGAATCTTGGCCAGGCCGGCATCACCGCCTACGAGCTCAAGCCCGACGAACTGCGTCGCCTGCTGGTCGGCGGCCACACCAGCATCCCGCTGGACCTGACCCTGATCCCGCTGCGCTCGACCAGCGAGCAGAGCCTGAAGACCTTCCGCGCCCTGTTTATCAACCTGCTGCACATGCGCGAGATCACCGCGGCGAAGCTGAAACAGCTGTTTCTCGATGCCTTCGAGCACAGCCTGCGCTCGGGTAGCGTCGACTACATCGCTGCCACCGAAGAAGCCTTCCGCGACGTACGCCGCATGGAGCAGGACTACCAGGCCCTGGTCACTGCCGGCCCCCTGATCGAAGCCCTGGCATCCGGCGTCACCCAGCGCGAACAGCTGCGCGGCAAGCTGCATCGCCTCTCGCCGCTGCTCGACAACCTGCTGGGCACCTGGCACGACTACGCCGATGCCCGCAAGGAAGAGCTGGTCATCCAGGCCGAGCACTACCGGGGCGAGCAGGACAGCCTGCAGAACGATCAGCGCGGCGGCACCCAGGAACTGATGCGCATGGAGCGCGAGATCAGCGAGATCCAGCGCTGGCTCGGCGAACTGGCAGTGCTGAAGAACCGCTTCGCCCTGGTCGATGACGTCAAGGTGCTGGAGGCTCAACTGTTGGCTGCCAAGGATGCCCACGACGAGCTGGCCGGCGCCCTGGCGCAGTCCCGTCAGTTCTCCAGCGAAGACCTGGACGAGCGCCTGCGCGAGCTGGAGAAACGCCTCAAGTCGGTCAAGCAGCAGCTCGACCACGCTGACAACAACAGCTACTCGCGTCTGCGCGAAGAGTTCTCCCAGGCCGATGTCGATCGCCTGATGCGCCTGTTCAACGGCCAGCTGTTCAGCCTGCCACTGGGCGAAAAAGGCATCCAGCTCGACGACGGCGATGTGTGGGTCAAATCCCTGGAAGCCATTCTCGACGGCTTCAAGGGCGAGCGCTTCCAGGTGCCCGGCCTGGATATCGACCTCTCCAACATCGAGCCCCCGGCCCTGCAGGCCCTCGCCGACCGCGCCGCCTTGCGCGATCAGAAGGACCGCCTCGATCGCGAATACAAACAGCTCAAGACTCAGCAGTCGGTCGCCGCTGAC
This sequence comes from Phytopseudomonas punonensis, assembly GCF_900142655.1. Classification (GTDB taxonomy): domain Bacteria; phylum Pseudomonadota; class Gammaproteobacteria; order Pseudomonadales; family Pseudomonadaceae; genus Aquipseudomonas; species Aquipseudomonas punonensis. Next base: position 47,974 of record NZ_FRBQ01000015.1, read on the forward strand.
CGCGCTGCCAGCAAGGCCCAGGCCGAGCAGCTGTACCAGGCCGTGCTCGACGCCCAGAAGGCGCTGGAAGACTTCCGCCGCAGCCAGACGCTGAGCGCCGAGGAGCCGCACAAGCTGGAGAAACTGGCCCAGCTGGAAGCCGCCCAGGACGAACTCAAGCGTGCCAGCGACGCCTTCACCGAGCGCGTCCAGCAGCTCTCCGCCAAGCTGCAACTGATCGGCCGGCAGATCGCCGACCTGGAAGCCAAGGAGCGCACCCTGGAAGACGCCCTGCGCCGTCGCCAGCTGTTGCCCGCAGACCTGCCCTTCGGCACACCGTTCATGGAGCCGGTCGACGACTCGCTGGACAACCTGCTGCCGCTGCTCAACGACTACCAGGACACCTGGCAGGGCCTGCAGCGCATCGACGGACAGATCGAGGCGCTGTACGCCCAGGTGCGCCTCAAGGGTGTCGCCAAGTTCGACAGCGAAGACGACATGGAGCGCCGCCTGCAGCTGCTGGTCAACGCCTATGCTCACCGTCAGGACGAAGCCCTCACGCTAGCGAAGGCCAGACGTGCGGCAGTGACCGACATTGCCCGTACCCTGCGCAACATCCGCAGTGACTACGACAACCTCGAGCACCAACTGGCACTGTTCAATCGCGAGATCAACAAGCGCCAGGTCTCCAACCTGCAAAGCTTCCGCATCGTGCTGGCGCCAAACAAGGATGCCCTGCGCCATATTGACCAGATCATCCACAGCGCTGGCCAGTACGAAGAAGGCGAAACCCTGTCGGTGTTCGACCTGACCCAAAACGCCGAGCAGGACGTCAAGAACGAAGAGGCCAAGGATTACCTGTCGCGCCTGGTCGCCGCCAACGGCAACCAGCTGGGCCTCAAGGATCTGTTCGAGCTGGCCTTCGAGATCACCAAGGTGCACGGCCAACCGGTGATCCACACCGACATCGATGGCGCCGCTTCCAACGGCACCACGATGACCATCAAGGCGCTGACCAACATGTACCTGTTGCTGCACCTGATGGATCGCGACCAGGCCGGCAGGGTACGCCTGCCCTACTACCTCGACGAGGCCGCGGACATCGACGAGCGCAACCAGCAGGCGCTGATCGAAACCAGCCTGCAACTGGGCTTCGTGCCAATCCTCGCCTCGGTAAAACCCCAGGTCTCGGCCACCGTGGCCATCGATCTGGAAGGTGGCAGCGGCCCGAACGGCATCTACATCGACGAGGCGGACTGGAAGTACATCAAGCGCCGCGAGCAGGTCGAAACACCGACCAGCAGCGACCAGGAAGCCGTCGAACCGGCTTGACCCTGCCGCCGTAACGCAAAAGGCCCGCGAAATACGCGGGCCTTTTTGTTTCACCGTAGTTGAAGGCTTGCGAGCCAGAGCCTGCTGTTAACACCGCAAGGCCGACGCGCAGCTGCCTTCATTTGGGCAAAGCGATTTTCGGTGCCCATTGCAGCCACTCCGGCTGCGCCTCATCGAACAGCGCAAAGGTTTGCCCCGGTACCGCCGCATTGCCGGTCGGGTCTGGTGTCGCGAAGGCCACGCCACCGGCAACCAGTGTCTCCACCGACTCGGTACGCACCTGAATGCCTTTGAACAAACCAAAATCGACGCCGAACCCGGAGCTACTCCAGAAGCGACTACCGGTATGCACCAGGCTGGAATAGCGCGGCTCGATAAGGATATGGATCAGCACCCGGTCAGCCGTGGCGCCCAGCTCATACTGAGTAACCTTGCCCACCTGCACTTCGCGATAGGTCACGGGTGAACCGGCCTTCAACGAGCCGCGACGCGGAGCACTGAGCACCAGACGCAGGCCCGGCTCCTCGGCCACCTGTTCGGGCGGCTGCTTGAGCGCCACGAAATCGGTTTGCCGTCCGCCGCCCTGGTTGGCGGGCTGCACTTCGATGTACTGCCCACCGATCAGGGTATCCAGGTTGGCGGCGCCGGTCAGGCCGATCTCGGGCTTGACCACCCAGAAGCGCGAGCCCGATCGCAACACCTGCTGTGCAGCGGTAGTGATGCGCCCGTGCAGCATCACCGCCTGCAGGTCGCCGGTCAGCTCGACGCGTTCGATCTTGCCGATCTGCAGGCCCTTGTAGCGAATCTCGGTGCCTGGCGAGAGGCCGTCGCCACGTTCCACCCGAATGCTCAGAGCGTCACCACTCTTCATCGACGCCTCACGATCAGCGTACAGATTGAAGCGTTGCACGCGCTTAGGATCGGCAGGCGCCTTGAGGTCGTCGGTCTCGAAGGCGATGCCTCCGGACATCAGCGTTTGCAGCGACTCGCTCTTGACCTCGATGCCGGACAAACCGCCCTTGAGGGTGATGCCGCTGACATTCCAGAACCGCGTGGTGCGGTTCACCAGGCTGGCGTATTCAGGCTCGATATGCACGCCGAGCACCACCTGCTTGTTGTCGCGCGCGAGCTGGAAACTCTGCACCGAGCCGACCTTCATCTGCCGGTAGAGAATCGGGCTACCGACATCCACCGAACCGAGGGTGTCGCTGAACAACACCAGGTGCAGGCCTTCGGCGCCGAGATCCAGCGGTGGCGCCTTGGTCCGGGCGACGAAATCACGGCGTGGTGGCCCGCCCAGCTCGCCCGGACGAATGGCGATGTAGTTACCTTTGACCAATGCCTCCAGCCCGGTGATGCCGGCCAGGGAGATCGACGGCTTGACCACCCAGAACTGGCTGCCTTCGACCAAGTAATCCTCGGCGAGTGGGTCCATGGCCAATTCGGCAGTGGCGCTCTTCAGATCCGGGTCGACCTTGAGGGTCTTCAGCAAACCGGCCTGAATCCCCTTGTACATGACTGGCGTGCGCCCGGCCTGCAGCCCTTCGAAGTCAGTCAGTTTGACTACTGCCTTGATACCGGCCTGGGCAGCGTCGAAGTCCTCATAGAGACGGAAGGGTTTACTGGGGTCGGTAGGCGGGCTGTCCTTGCGATGCTCAGGTGTGGCGAAGGCAATACCGCCAGCCACGATGCTGGCCAACGACTCACTGCGAACCTTCACGCCCGAGAAGTTGGCGTCGATGCTGATGCCGCTGGCATTCCAGAAACGCGTATGTTTGCGTACCAGATGGGCATAGGCCGGCTCGATAAAGACCTTCACCTCTACCGACGTCTGATCGGCAGCCAGCTCGTAATCTTTCACCCGGCCAACCTGGATCTGCTTGAAGAACACCGGGCTGTCACGATTGAGCGAGCCCAGCCGCTCGGCCTTGAGGGTCAGGTGCAGGCCGGGCTGCTCATCGGAAAGCGGTGGCGCCTGAGCCAGGGCCTGGAAGTCATAGGCCGGCTCGCCAGTACCCGGGCTGAAGGCGATGTAGTTACCGGATACCAGGGTTTCCAGTCCGGTAATCCCGGCCAGGCTCACGCTTGGCTTGACCAGCCAGAAACGCGTGCCAGTGCGCAACTGGGGTTCGATATCCTTGTTCATCTCCAGCGTGGCAATCACCCCACGTTGCTTGTCGCTCTTGTCCAGCGTCAGGCTGGTGACCTTGCCGACCGACATGCCCTTGAAGACCACTTCGGTCTTGCCAGCCTCGATGCCCTCGCCGCTGGCGAAGACCACCTGAATCTCGACACCGGCTTCGCTGTAGGCGCGCCATGCCAGCCAGCCGCCGATAAGCAGCGCGATCAGCGGCAATACCCAGATGGCAGACCAGTTGGAAGCTGGACGCGTCCTGGCGGTGGGCAGATCATTCATGGTCGTCATCCGATTCCGTGTTATCCCAAATCAACCGAGGGTCAAAAGTCAGTGCTGCCAGCATGGTCAGGATCACCACAGTGGCGAATGCCACCGCCCCCACTCCCGGTTCGACGCTGGCCAGACTGCCGAACCGCACCACCGCCACGAGAATGGCAATGACGAAGATATCCAGCATGGACCAGCGCCCAATCCATTCGATGAAGCGGTACATCAAGATACGTTGGCGAGCCGACATCGGCTGATGTCGCTGTACCGAATACAGCAAAAGACCGATGCCGACCAACTTGAAGGTAGGCACCAGAATACTGGCCACGAACACGACGATGGCAATCGGCGCCATGCCATTCTCGACCAAGGTAATGACGCCCGACATGATGGTGTCAGGCTGCCCTTTGCCGAAGGAATTGACCGTCATGATGGGCAGCACGTTCGCAGGAATATAGAGAATCGCGGCAGTAATCAGCAGCGCCCAGGTGCGCACCAGGCTATTGGGCCGACGCTCATGTATCCGCCCTCCGCAACGCGTGCAGAACTGGCGTTTCAGCTCGGGCTGATGACGATTGAGCTGGTGGCATTCGTGGCAGATGATCAACCCGGCATCAATGGCGCGCATGGCGATCCTCCCCGGCCAGCGCTTCCCATATCTGGTGAGGCGACATGGTGACCTCCAACCAGACCTGTACGAGCAACAACGCGATGAAACAGAAGAGCCCCAAGCCAACGGACAGCTCGGCGAGATCCGCCAGCTTGACGATGGAAACCAGGATGCCGATCAGGTACACCTCGAGCATGCCCCACTCACGCATATGGTGGTAAATGCGATAGAGCAGCAAGCCATAGCCACGGCCCATGTTCAGGCAGATGCTCAGCAGTACCAGCAGCTGGCAAAGCAGCTTCAGCAGCGGAACCGCCATGCTGCATAGGAACACCACTACGGCGATGCTCTGCATGCCGCTGTCGTACAGCCCAAGCACGCCGCTCCACACCGTGTCATGAGAGGACTGCCCGAGCATGCTCATCTGCATGATCGGCTGGAAATTTGCGGGGATATAGAGAAGCAACGCAGCCAGCACCAGAGCAAGACTACGGCGTATTACCTGTGGGCGGTGGTTATACAGTTCGTAGCCACAGCGCGGGCACTCGACACGCTCACCATCGCCAATCACCGGGCGATGCATCAGCAGATCGCACTCATGGCAGGCAACCAGCTCCCTCAGCGGGACTTCAGCTAACGACTGTTGAGCGGCCGACTCGGGCATGGTTGGAGTTCTCAAAAATGTCGCCCATTCTAAATGAGACCCTGCAAGCAACGCACCGTTATACCGATTATCTGCGCGACAAACATTACCCCAGCGTTACGTCGGCCAACTTGGCTGTGCGGCGATTTAGGTAGTTGCGGCTTACCGAGGAGCCCCCGCCGAGCTCTCCTGGCGCTGCCGGCTCTCTAGTTTTCCGCGGCCCCTAAAAGACGAAACCCCAGATCTCTATTGAGATCTGGGGTTTCTAGTAGAAGCTTGACGATGACCTACTCTCACATGGAGAAACTCCACACTACCATCGGCGATGCATCGTTTCACTACTGAGTTCGGGATGGGATCAGGTGGTTCCAACGCTCTATGGTCGTCAAGCAAACTGGTTGCTGCTTCGGGGTTTAGCCGCTGCAGCGAATTGGGTATGTGATGTCAGTTGGTATTACGTGTTCTCGCAAATTTTCGGCATTACTGTCGACTTCTACCGTCTAACAGCCAAATTGTTTGGGTGTTATATGGTCAAGCCTCACGGGCAATTAGTACTGGTTAGCTCAACGCCTCACAAC
>NZ_FRBQ01000014.1 GCF_900142655.1 Phytopseudomonas punonensis
AGAGAGCGGTAGCCTTTTTTAGGATCGCTTTCTCCCGTTCCAGTCGGTCGATCCTGGCTTCCAGCTCCTGGATTTTCTGCTGTTCGGGAGTCAATGCTTTGCTCTTCGGGGTAACGCCCTGGCGCTCATCTTGGAGCTGTTTCACCCAGCGACGAAGCGCTGATTCAACCAGCCCCAGCGAGCGAGCTGCTTCGATATGGCTGTAGCCCTGATCGAGCACCAGACCAGCGGCCTCTCGTTTGAAATCGGGCGTAAAGGAACGACGTTGCTTGGTCATCAGACACCTCTCTATGGCGAGTATTCTCGCCCTAAATGGGTGTCCGGGATCAGTAGACCACTACACGGTGGACAAGCTTCGCGTTGTCCACCCTACTCGCTACCAAACTGCCGACTCATGCGGGCATCCTCAAGCTATCCGATTGATATTAATGGATATTTAATGGGGATTCCTCAGGGCCTGTCCCCATTTTTCGAGAATTTCCTCACTCAAAAAGGGATTTCATCATCTATAAGAGGGTGGATGTTTACTCGTTTAGAAAACTCTGAATATAGAGCTTGGTGATCTTCCTTGGGCAGGTTTTTCTTAAGCGATAGAAGCGATTGCAGTGCGTTACACGGAACCTCTGCATGTACGGTGTACCAGTGAAAATCTTTTATTGGTGAAAGAATTTCTTGGATGGGTATCGTTTTTGAGAGCTTGTATTTTTTAAGTAGCTCTTCGATATTTGATAGTATCTCTGCAGCTTCCGTGTTTGTTATAGGTTTGTCTATGCACCTGATTCGACTTGATTTGCCGCTAAGGAATATGTGGTCCAGAATTCTGGAGAGCTCTTCTTGTGTGCTCTGAGTGTGGTCTTTATTTATTTCTGACGATAAGATTTTTTTGTTTTCCTTGCTATTGGTTTTGTTTCCTGTGTCTTTTGCTATTAGTTCAATATAGCTTTCAATTTTCTCAAGCTTTACTTCGATGTTGTTTATGCTGAGTTGGCTGATGTTTTTGTTGCCTTTTAAAGCGTCATAGAAAAGAGCTGCCCACTGTTTTTTTAGCGATGTTTTTATTTCGTCGAATGATTCGAAGGTGTAGTAGGCGTTATTTGTGTCTAGGCTTTCAACTAGGTCAAGAAATTTAAATATGTGCCTGTAGCTTTCTTGAGGGAATGGATAGTTTTTGTTGTAACCTTCGGTGAAGTCAATTTCTGATATGTCTTTCTTTGATGCGGTATAGTTACTGGCGTATGCTTTTGCTTTGCTTCTTTTGTAGTTGTCAAAGTCGTGTTTCAAGAATTTGTTTATGAATATGTATTTTGGTACTCCTACCTCAAGACACTTGCGGAATTCCTGAAGAGTGACGGAGTCTGGTTCTGAATGGCTGTGGTGCCCGTAATATATGCTGCCGTAGCTATTGCCTATTATAAGAACAAATAAGTCTGTTTTTTCTATCTCATTTTTACAGGCATCTTGTACATGGGCTTTTAGGTCGAAAAAAATGTCGCCAAACTCGCTCATGACTGGCTCAAAGCCAAACTCTGAAATGAAATGCCTGAGCTGAAATCTAACTTCTTGGAGGTCGTAGCAAGTAGAACTAACAAAAATTCGAGGGGTAGCCATGCAACTCTCCATAAAAAACCCCGCACTAGGCGGGGCTTCTTATTTAGCTTCATCCCCAACATCCATGGCAGGTGTTGGGAGAATCTAGCGTGATTTCAAACTGATATCAATCCCAGCTCAACGCCCCACCAGTCTGATACTCGATCACACGGGTCTCGAAGAAGTTTTTCTCTTTCTTCAGGTCCATGATCTCACTCATCCATGGGAAGGGGTTGGTGGCGCCCGGGTATTCTTCTTTCAGGCCGATTTGGGTCAGGCGGCGGTTGGCGATGAATTTGAGGTAGTCCTCCATCATCGCTGCGTTCATGCCGAGTACGCCGCGGGGCATGGTGTCGCGGGCGTATTCGATTTCCAGCTGGGCGCCCTGCAGGATCATCTGGGTCGCTTCGTCTTTCATCTGCGCGTCCCACAGGCTCGGGTTTTCGATCTTGATCTGGTTGATCACGTCGATACCGAAGTTCAGGTGCATGGACTCGTCGCGCAGGATGTACTGGAACTGCTCGGCGGTGCCGGTCATCTTGTTGCGGCGGCCCATGGAGAGGATCTGGGTGAAGCCGCAGTAGAAGAAGATGCCTTCGAGTACGCAATAGTAGGCGATCAGGTTCTTGAGGAACTGGCGATCGGTTTCCGGGGTGCCGGTTTCGAACTTCGGATCGGAGATCGAGCGGGTGTACTTGAGGCCCCAGGAAGCTTTCTTCGCGACGCTCGGGATCTCGTGGTACATGTTGAAGATCTCGCCTTCATCCATGCCCAGCGATTCGATGCAGTACTGGTAGGCGTGGGTGTGGATCGCTTCCTCGAAGGCCTGGCGCAGGATGTACTGGCGGCACTCGGGGTTGGTGATCAGGCGGTACACGGCCAGGACCAGGTTGTTGGCAACCAGGCTGTCGGCGGTGGAGAAGAAACCCAGGTTGCGCATGACGATGCGGCGCTCGTCTTCGCTGAGACCGTCCGTAGATTTCCACAGGGCGATGTCGGCGTTCATGTTCACTTCCTGCGGCATCCAGTGGTTGGCACAACCATCCAGATACTTCTGCCAGGCCCAGTCGTACTTGAAGGGTACGAGCTGGTTGAGGTCGGCGCGGGCGTTGATCATCTGCTTGTCGCCGACTTCCACGCGTGCGGAGGTGCCTTCGAGTTCGTCCAGGCCTTCCTGGATGTCGAGATCGTTCAGGGCCTTCTTGGCACGGGCGATGGCGTCGGAGTCATTGGCGTCGATGGCGCGGGCTTCGAGGGCGGCGTTGCCACCGACCTGGTTGAGCTTGTCCAGGCTCATGTCGGCAGCGGCTTGTGCGGCAGACTGTTTCGGAGCGGCAGCTTCAGCGCCGTCTTCCTTGTCGAATTCATCCCAGCTCAGCATGGGTTGGCTCCTGCTAGAGGGCCGGCATGAGCCGGCCTGTATGGATAGTGGCTAATCGTCGGTGGCTCGCGGTGCACGCAGAGCGCTACGGCTGATTATCAGAGGCCGGGCTGTAGCCCGGCTCTTGGGTTATGTGGGCCGGCTGCAGTAGCTACAGCCGGCTGGGCCATTACTGGCAGGCTTCGCAATCCGGCTCGTCGATGGCGCATGCCTTCGGAACCGGAGCCGGGCCAGGGGAGGCCTGGGTGGCCGGCGCGGCAGCAGGTGCTGCGCTGAGGCCCTGGTCGCCACCACTGGACACGGCGTTGAGCTTGCCGGTGTTGATGGTGGACTTCTCGGTGCTGGTCGCGGCCAGGGCACGGAGGTAGTAGGTGGTTTTCAGGCCACGGTACCAGGCCATGCGGTAGGTCACGTCGAGCTTCTTGCCCGAGGCACCGGCGATGTACAGGTTCAGCGATTGCGCCTGGTCGATCCACTTCTGGCGACGGCTGGCGGCGTCGACGATCCACTTGGTGTCGACTTCGAAGGCGGTGGCGTACAGGTCTTTCAGTTCTTGCGGGATGCGCTCGATCTGCTGCACGGAGCCGTCGTAGTACTTGAGGTCGTTGATCATCACCGAGTCCCACAGGCCGCGCGCCTTGAGGTCGCGAACCAGGTAGGGGTTGATCACGGTGAATTCGCCCGACAGGTTCGATTTCACGTACAGGTTCTGGTAGGTCGGCTCGATGGACTGCGATACGCCGGTGATGTTGGCGATGGTCGCGGTCGGCGCGATGGCCATGATGTTCGAGTTACGAATGCCTTTCTGTACACGAGCCCGTACCGGTGCCCAGTCCAGGGTTTCGTTCAGGTCGACGTCGATGTACTTCTGGCCGCGCTGCTCGATGAGGATCTGCTGGGAGTCCAGCGGCAGAATGCCCTTGCTCCACAGCGAACCCTGGAAGGTTTCGTAGGCGCCACGCTCGTCGGCCAGGTCACAGGAAGCCTGGATGGCGTAGTAGCTGACCGCTTCCATGGACTTGTCGGCGAACTCGACGGCAGCATCGGAGCCGTACGGGATGTGCTGCAGGTACAGCGCGTCCTGGAAGCCCATGATGCCCAGACCGACCGGACGGTGCTTGAAGTTGGAGTTACGCGCCTGGGGTACCGAGTAGTAGTTGATGTCGATGACGTTATCGAGCATGCGTACTGCGGTCTTCACGGTGCGTGCCAGCTTGGCGGTGTCCAGCTTGCCGTCGACGATGTGGTTCGGCAGGTTGACCGAGCCCAGGTTGCAGACGGCGATCTCGTCCTTGTTGGTGTTCAGGGTGATCTCGGTGCACAGGTTGGAGCTGTGTACCACGCCCACGTGCTGCTGCGGGCTGCGCAGGTTGCATGGGTCCTTGAAGGTCAGCCATGGGTGGCCGGTCTCGAACAGCATCGAGAGCATCTTGCGCCACAGATCCTTGGCCTGGATGGTCTTGAACAGTTTGACCTTGCCCGGGTACTCGGTCAGGGCTTCGTAGTACTCGTAGCGCTCTTCGAAGGCCTTGCCGGTCAGGTCGTGCAGGTCCGGCACTTCGCTTGGCGAGAACAGGGTCCACTTGCCGTCATCGAAGACGCGCTTCATGAACAGGTCCGGGATCCAGTTGGCGGTGTTCATGTCGTGGGTACGGCGACGGTCATCACCGGTGTTCTTGCGCAGCTCGATGAACTCTTCGATGTCCATGTGCCAGGTTTCCAGGTAGGCACACACGGCGCCTTTGCGCTTGCCGCCCTGGTTGACCGCTACGGCGGTGTCGTTGACCACCTTGAGGAACGGCACGACGCCCTGGGATTTGCCGTTGGTGCCCTTGATGTAGGCGCCCAGCGAGCGAACCGGGGTCCAGTCGTTGCCCAGGCCGCCAGCGAACTTGCTCAGCAGGGCGTTATCGCGGATGGCGTCGTAGATGCCGCCCAGGTCGTCCGGAACGGTGGTCAGGTAGCAGCTGGACAGCTGCGGACGCAGGGTGCCGGCGTTGAACAGGGTCGGGGTGGACGCCATGTAGTCGAACGAGGAGAGCAGGTTGTAGAACTCAATGGCGCGGTCTTCGCGGTTCTTCGGCTCTTCGATGGCCAGGCCCATGGCCACGCGCATGAAGAACACCTGGGGCAGTTCGAAGCGCACGCCATCCTTGTGGATGAAGTAACGGTCGTACAGGGTCTGCAGGCCCAGGTAGGTGAACTGCTGGTCGCGCTCGTGGTTGATCGCCTTGCCCAGTTTTTCCAGGTCATAGGTTTTCAGTTTCGGATCGAGCAGTTCGAACTCGACGCCGGCTTCGACATAGGCGGGCAGGGCCTTGGCGTACAGCTCGGCCATCTCGTGGTGAGTGGCGCTGGCGGCGACGTTGAGGAAGCTCAGGCCTTCGGCGCGGATGTTGTCCATCAGCAGGCGGGCGGTGACGTAGCTGTAGTTCGGCTCACGCTCTACCAGGGTGCGGGAGGTCATCACCAGGGCGGTGTTGACGTCTTTCTGAGCCACGCCGTCGTAGAGGTTCTTCAGGGTTTCTTTCTGGATCAGCGCGCCGTCGACTTCCAGCAGGCCTTCGCAGGCTTCGGTGACGATGGTGTTGAGGCGGCCCATGTCCAGCGGCGCCAGGCTGCCGTCAGCCAGGGTCACGCGGATGCTCGGGTGCGGCTCGGCGATGCCGTCGGCAGCGTCGCTGGTCTTGCGCTTGTTGGCCTGGGCTTCGCGGTAGATCACGTAGTCGCGGGCGACTTTCTGCTCGCCGGAGCGCATCAGGGCCAGTTCGACCTGGTCCTGGATCTCTTCGATATGGATGGTGCCGCCCGATGGCATGCGACGCTTGAAGGTCGCGGTGACCTGCTCGGTCAGGCGCGCCACGGTGTCATGGATACGCGACGAGGCGGCGGCATTGCCGCCTTCCACCGCGAGAAACGCCTTGGTGATCGCGACGGTGATCTTGTCACCGGTGTACGGCACCACGGTGCCGTTACGCTTGATCACACGCAGTTGGCCTGGTGCGGTTGCAGCCAGTGCCTGGGTGGCGTCATCACCCTGAGGCGCTTGCGCCTGAGGATTCTCGCGAGTGGTGTCGGTGTGCATGTATGTCTCCGTGATCAATGAAATTTTCGGGGTGAGCGTTCGGCAGCGAATCGTTACCTGTACCTAGCTTTCATTCCAATCGACAAAGCCTGAGGCCTGCACAAGGCTGGCAGCAGGGTGTTGCAAAAAGGCGGTGATGGACTGCTGGCGTTTTTGCGCAGTTGCAGTCGGTACTGCTTCGAGGCCGGAACGCTATCCCTGGCTTAACTGGTGCTTCCTGCTGCACGCGGTCACTAGATGTAGTGTTGCCGGTGCAAGCGTGGCAAGCGGTGTTCTATTTGCGTCGAATGACCCGGGTCGTTCGATACCGCTGTGTTCTGGTTGCCGGAGCGTGGTACTCGGTGGCTTTTCTGTGCACCGAAACGACTCTAGGCATGGACTTTTTCAGGGCATTTATGCTTGTGTCCATTTTTGCCAAAAACCCAACATGTAGGTGTTTGGCGAGCTGGGGATACAAGATAGTGCGATGGCGGAGCTAAGGCAAGCCCTTCGGCCTGTGGATAAATCTGTGGGTTAATGCGGGGTAAGTGGCGCAAATGCCCATGGTTACTGGTGATGCCAGGGGCGGCGGCCTGATTGCCGCAGGCAGTTTTTTTTGCGGGTTTGACGAGGGAAATTCACTTCGTCACATAAACACAATATGTAGGGTTTATTCGGGAACTTTGGCCTGCAATATGCAGATGCGCGGCTGCTCTCTGCGGGCAGCCGCCACTAGCCGATGGCGCAAGGATTTTATCGTGTCATGGCTGAATCAGCGCCTTGTGTTTCAGGGCGCGTTTCTGCGCGTCGGGCAACTCGTCACGATCACCATAGGGCGCCGTGTACCAGCCACCATAGGTGGGGTTGGGCAGCAGGAACCAGCGCTGGCCGAACCAACCCAGGTAGGGCGCCGCAGCCTGGCGTTGTGCGCTCATGCGATTGGGGGCGGCGATGAAATCGCCATAGCTGTCGCCGACCAGTAGCAGAACCCGGGCGCGCTCGCCGACCCACTGGCGGCGGCAGGTCTTGTCCGAGCCCGCTTGTTGGCAACCGCCAATGGCCGTGCCAGCAGTGAGGATCTGCCCGGCGTCATCGATGGGAAAGCCGGCCCGCTGCAGGTTGCGCAGGGTATCGGCTTCCTGGCCGGGCTCGCGGTTGGTCAGGTAATAGGGCGTGATGCCGAGCTGGGCCGCTGCCTGCATGAAGGCTACCGAGCCGGGCAGGGCGCGAGCTTCGGCCTTCTCGACCCAGCGGTACCACTCGGCATAGTCGTAGGCGCCGCCATCGACCACCGCCTTGGCGTTCACCGGGGTGTTGTCGAGCAGGGTCTCGTCGATGTCGACGATCAGCGCTGGCGGCAGGCCGCTGAGGTCGCGCGGCGGCTGGGCGAGGGCATCCCACTGCGGGTCGGCCAGTGCGGGCTGCAACTGGCGGGTCGCCGCGGCGTAGACCTGGCGATAGAGCAGCTCATGCTCGATGGAGGTTTGTGTCCACAGCACCGCGTCGAGCTGGTCATGGCTTTTCGGCGCTTGCTGGCAGCCCGTAAGCAGGCTTCCCAGCAAGTAGAAGGTCAATAACGGTGCTTTGCTACGCATTTTGGATGCTCCGATAGTTCATATGGAACGGCAGCAAAGTGGCGGAAGTAGCCTTTCGTAGGGTGGACGACGCTTCATCCGTCCACCGCTCTGCGATTGCAATGGTGGACAAAAAGAGCGTTGTCCACCCTACGTAGGAACCGGCAGCTGTTGCCTTTTCTCTGCCCATCGCAGATACGGATTTCCTTTCGTATCCATCAAGATCTGCGGTCACGAATCGCCGCTTAAAAACTGACCGTCGCCGACAGCCGCGCGGTACGCGGATCGCCTGGAAACAGATAACCGTCACCTTGGTAGGCGCCAGCATCGCGCCAGTAGCGTTTGTCGAACAAGTTGTCGACGGTCAGGCGCAATACCGTATCAAAGCCTTCGATGCGGGTGGTGTAACGGCTGCCGAGGTTGAATACCGTGTAGTCGGCGACTTTCACCGTGCCGCCCGGGTTGGCGTACTTGCTGGCGCTGTATTGCATGCCGCCGAGCAGCGACAGGCCTTGGATGCCGGGAATCTGGTAATCCGCGGCCAGGCTGGCGCGTACCTTGGGCACGTTGACCGCTTGGTGTCCTTCGTAGGCTTCGGTGCCGCTGTCGATGGCCCGGGCGCGGATCACCGCGGTGCTGGCTGACAGCTGCAAATTACGGCTGGCATGGCCGCTGGCGGAGAGCTCCAGGCCGATATTGCGTTGCTTGCCCTGCTGCACGTAGGTCAGGTCACCGTTGTCGTCCGGGCGGCTGTATTGCAGCGCCTGGTCGATACGGAATAGCGCTGCGCCTAGGCTCAGGCCCTGCCAGTCACGTTTGAAGCCGGCTTCCAGCTGGCGGGAAATGGTCGGAGCGAGAATTTCGCCAGCGTTAGTGGTGAACCACGGCGCTTCGCCGCCCAAAGACAGGCCCTTGCTGTAGCTCACATACAAGGTGGTGTCGGCCTGCGGCTTGTAGAGCAGGGCGGCGTTGGGCAGGAATTCGCTGCGCCGGGTATGGCGCTGACTGATGCCATCTTCATCGTACGACTCTTCATCCAAGCGTACCTGCCGCCCGCCCAGCAGCACCTGCCAGTGTTCGTCGAAGTTGATGCGGTCGCTGAAGAACAGGCCGTACTGGCGGCTGTCGAGGCGACGTTGTTTGGGGTTGAGCGGCAGGTCGGTCGGGGCGAAGTCGGCTGGGTCTTCATGGATATTCCCGGTACCGATTGGCACGTTGACCGAAGCGCGTCGGTCAATGGTGCGGCGCAGCGCGCTGCTGCCAATGGTCAGCTCGTGCCTGATGATGCCGGTGGTGAAGGCGCCGGATAGAGTGGCTTGCAGCTCGTCATGCCGACGGGTGTCGTCCGGGCTACGGTAGTCGTAGATGTCGTAGTCACCCTCAGGGCTGAACTGGGTGAGCCAGTCGCTACAACCGGAGGCCGGGCTGCAGCCGTAGGGGAAGCTGCTGTAATCGTCGATCACCACTTCGCTGCGCGAGGCATCGAGGGCGGCTTTCCAGTTGTCATCGAAGCGATATTCGAAACGCCCGCCGAGGTTTAGCGAATCGATGCCCACGGGCTTCGACCAGCTCTGATGGCCCAGGCGCTTGTCCGGGTCGACGCCGCTTGGCACCTGGGTGCCGCCGAGCAGTTGATAGCCGGGCACCGAGCGCTGCTCGCGGGTCTGGTATTCGGCGTCCAGCTGCAGGGTGGCATCCGGCGAGATGTTCCAGTCCAGCGCCAGGGAAATAAGGTCGCGCTTGCCGTCGGTATGTTCGACGAACGAACGGATATCCTCGTGGGCCAGGTTCAGGCGCACGCCCACCTGCTGCTCGGCGCCGAACCAGTGGCCAAGGTCGGCGGCCAGGTAGCGCTCGCCGTCCTGGTTGCTGGCTACGCTCAGCGAGCGCACGTTCTCGGCGCGCTTGGTCACGTAGTTGACCAGCCCGCCCGGCTCGGTGACGCCGCTTTGCAGGCCGGACAGCCCCTTGAGCAGTTCGACCTGCTGCTTGTTCTCCAGCGCCACGTTCTGCTCGCCCACCACGCTGCGGCCGTTGACCCGGTAGCTGTTGGCGGCATTGAGCGAGAAACCGCGCACCACGAAGTTCTCGTAGTAACCGATGGGCGCGTAAGCCTCGCCCACCGAGGCGTCGTTCTTCAGCACGTCACTGAGCAGGCGTGCCTGCTGGTCGTCGATCAATTGCCGGCTGACCACCGACACCGAGGCCGGCGTGTCGAGCCGCTCGGCCTCATTGAAGCCGCCCACCGCGGCGCTGCGTGCCCGGTAACCGTCGCCGGCCTGTTCCTCAATGGTGGTGGCATCGAGCACTACCGCCGACTCGGCGGCCCAGCAGAAGGTCGGGCTCAGCGCCAGGGCGAGCAGGCTCGGGGCAAAGCGCGGGCAGGGCAGGGCCATGCAAACTCCTTGGTTGCAGCGGTGGGCGGTTGGCTATCCGGCGTGCGTACGATTTATCGGCTGCGTGGCAGCCATCGTTTGGCGGGGCGGCATTCTCCCTCATAAAAGCTGCCGTTGCCATGCCGGTTCTCGGCGTCCGTAGCCTGTGGTTGAACGAAGCGATACCCAGGAGTTGTCCCCGGGGTTCGCTGCACTCTACGCCGGGCTACCAGAGCCGTAGTAGCGGGTATCAGTCAGAACGGCGCCGGGCACTCGAAGCGCAGGCGCTCGCCGCTTTGCGGGTGGGTGAGGCTGAGCATGCTGGCGTGCAGGCACAGGCGTGGATAGGCGGCCAGGGCTTGTGCGTGGGCGTACAGGCCGTCGCCGAGCAGCGGGTGGCCGATGGACAGCATATGCACGCGCAGCTGATGCGAGCGGCCGGTGATCGGCGTCAGTTCGACGCGGGCATGCTCGGCATGGCGTTCGAGTACACGCCAGAAGGTCAGGGCGTGCTTGCCCTGTTCATGGTCGACCACGTGGCGCGGCTTGGTCGGTGGGTCGTAGCGCAGGGGCAGGTCGATGCTACCGCTGTCACCCTCCGGCGAGCCCCAGCACAGGGCGGTGTAGGCCTTTTCCGTCTCGCGGTCATGGAACTGGCGGGACAGCTCGCGGTGGCTTTCGGCATCGCGGGCGAGCACGATCAGCCCCGAGGTTTCCCAGTCCAGGCGATGCACGATGCGCGCTTCGGGGTAGCCGTTTTCCTGCAGGCGGGTGACCAGGCAATCCTTGTTGTCGTCGGCGCGGCCAGGCACCGAGAGCAGCAGGGTGGGCTTGTTGATCACCAGTAGGGCGGCATCCTGATGGACGATTTCGATTTGGCTGAGCGGCATGGGCGTGTACAGATTCTGTAGGAGCGGATTCATCCGCGATGGGCTTGGCCTGTAAGAGCTCGCGGATAAATCCGCTCCCACAGGCAGGCTCGTGACAGCAAAATGGCGGCCACCAGGGCCGCCATTCTTAGATCTAGTTAGGAAAAATCTATTTTGGGCTCTGCGAGCTAGAGCACTGCAAGGCAAAAACAGGTGAGGAAGCGGAGTGTACTGTTGTACATGAGCATTCCGAGCCTGGTTTTAAGGCCGAAGGGCCGACGCGCAGCTAGCCCAAATAGATTTTTAACGATCTGGCAGGGTGATGTTCAACTCCAGAATCGAGCAGCTGCCCTGGTTTTCCAGTGCGACCTGCACCTGATCCGAGTCGATGGCGACGTACTTGCGGATCACTTCAACCAGCTCCTGCTGCAGGGCAGGCAGGTAGTCGGGCTGAGTGCGCTGGCCACGTTCGTGGGCAACGATGATCTGCAGGCGCTCTTTGGCGATGGAGGCTGTGGTTTCCTTCTTGCGCGAACGCAAGAAGTCGAAAATATTCATTCGCGACCTCCGAATAGGCGTTGCAGGAAGCCCTGCTTTTTCACATCAAGGAAACGGTGGGCCACTTCCTTGCCGAGCAGGCGATCCACGGCATCGCTGTAAGCCTGGCCGGCGTCGCTCTGGTCGTCGAGGATTACCGGTACGCCCTGGTTGGAGGCCTTGAGCACTGCCTGGGATTCGGGGATCACACCGAGCAGGCGGATGGCGAGGATTTCCTCGACGTCTTCCACGCCGAGCATTTCGCCCTTGGTGACGCGCTCCGGGTTGTAGCGGGTCAGCAGCAGGTGTTCCTTGATCGGGTCGCCGCCCTGTTCGGCACGCCGCGATTTGCTGGCCAGCAGGCCGAGCATACGGTCGGAGTCACGTACCGAGGACACTTCCGGGTTGGTGACCACGATGGCTTCGTCAGCGAAGTACATGGCCAGGTGGGCGCCTTTCTCGATACCGGCCGGCGAGTCGCAGACCACGTATTCGAAGTTCTCGCGCAGTTCGTTGATGACCTTCTCGACGCCTTCCTGAGTCAGCGCGTCCTTGTCACGGGTCTGGCTGGCAGCCAGCACGAAGAGGTTCTCGAGACGTTTGTCCTTGATCAGTGCCTGGGTGAGGCTGGCTTCGCCGTTGACGACGTTGACGAAGTCGTACACCACGCGGCGTTCGCAGCCCATGATCAGGTCGAGGTTACGCAGGCCGACGTCGAAGTCGACGATGACGGTCTTGTGGCCGCGCAAGGCGAGGCCGGTACCGATGGCAGCGCTGGTGGTGGTTTTACCGACGCCACCTTTGCCGGAAGTGACTACGAGGATCTTGGCCAAGGTGATTCACCCTAAAAATGAATAAAAGCAGGAGCCTGCCGCGGTTGGCGGTCTGTCGAAAGAATCGCTACGGCGGGGCATTGCTACGAACGGGCGGTATATCCGCTGGTAGATGCTTGCCGGTGATTGTTTTGACAGCCCGCCCAGAGGCGTTCAAGGGCCCTGTGTGACAGTTAAAAGTGCCGGGCAGTATCCGTTAAAGACGGGTGATGTTCAACACGTCGCCCGTCAGGCTGACTTGCACCGCGCGGCCCCAGTTGGGGTCGCGGCGCAGGTCCTCGGCAACCTTGTACTGGCCGGCGATGGAGAGCAATTCGGCGCCCATCTGCTGGCAGAAAATCCGCGCTTGCCGGTTGCCCTTGACGCCGGCCAAGGCCCGGCCACGCATTGGGGCGTAGACATGGATGTTGCCATCGGCGAGAAGTTCCGCGCCGGCACTCACCGGCGCCAGTACCACCAGGTCGCAGCCCTGGGCGTAGATCTGTTGGCCGCCGCGCACCGGAGCCGTGATCACGCGGGTCGGTTTGACTTCCGGTTCCACCGGTTTGGGGGCGGGATCGATGACCCGCTCGCGGGCACCGGAAGGCGGCAGCACCGGCAGGTCCAGGGCGTTGGCGGCAGCGATGTCTTCCTCGCGGCTGGCGCGCACCGCCAGGGTGCGCAAGCCGTGCTTGCGACACAGGGCCATCAGCTCGCCGAGGTCGAGGTCGCCTTCTCCATGGGGCAACTTGTCCAGGGCCAGCACCAGCGGCGTGTTGCTGAAGAAGTTGGGCGCCTGGGCGACCTTCTCCGCGAGTTGCAGGTCGAGGCGGGAGAGGTCGTTGTGCGCCAGCTCCATCACGGTGATGGCCAGCATGCTGCCTTTGAGCTGGAACACGGGGTCTTGGTCGAGGAGATCAGCTTGGCTCATGGTCTGCCTGATGGCCCTTGAAAAATTAGCGGGACTTATAACGAGAACGGCGGCGGGGCTCAAGGATAAATGTCGCAGCGGCTGCCGTCGCCAGGCTTGCAGTGACACGCTGGCGAGCCATTGGTGCCCTGGCTGCCCGCACGACTCGCATCGGTTGTGCAGCGCCAAGCGTGCGCGCTATGTTGCCGACCCTTTTCAGGCGAATGATCGAGTACCTTTTTCGGCCCCATGATGAATAGCGCTTGCATACAGGTAACCCAGGCCACGAGCGAAAATATCGACGAGGCGATTCGCTTCGTGATGGCCGCACGCGCGGAAATTTTCCCGATGCTCGACAGCACGGTGCTGCCGGCCGACCTGCAGCGCTTTGCCCAGGTGTATGTGCAGGGCGAGGCGGGCGCATTCTGGCTGGCGCGCTGTGCGGGGCAGGTCGTCGCCGCCGTCGGCTACCTGCCCTACGACCACCGCTTCGCCCAGCTCGACTACCAGGGCGTATCCACCGTGGAAATCGTGCGGCTATTCGTGGCACCGGCCTTCAGGCGCTCCGGCCTGGCCGCCAGGCTGTGCAGCGAGTTGCGCGAGCACGCCATCAGCCAGGGCGTAGAAATGCTCTACCTGCACACCCATCCCTTTTTGCCGGGCGCCGTCCGTTTCTGGGAACGGCAGGGTTTCGAGGTGGTGGATGTCGAAGCTGACCCCATCTGGCAAACCACCCACATGCAGCTGGCCCTGCGCTAGCTCAGGCGGTATCGCAGCGGGCGATGGCATCTATTTCCACCAGGTAACCATGGTGCAGACCGGCTACCGGTACCACGGCGCGAGCCGGGCGATGGCTTCCAATCAGTTGCCGGTACAGCTGGTCGAAGACCGGCCAGTGCTCCACCCCTACCAGATACACGGTGACTTTCAGCAGGTCTTCGGGGCTGGAGCCTGCCTCATCGAGGATCGCCAGCAGGTTGCCAAGGGCACTCCGGGCCTGTTCCACGAACGGCTGCTCGGGCTGGTGCCTGCCGTCGGCTTGAACCGGGAGTTGTCCTGATACGTACAGCAGGCCGGCATGGCCGATGGCCTGAGCATAGTGGCCACCGGGAGGCGCCGCCTGGTTGCTGTGCACCTGGGTTATGGGCCTACCAGCCATGCCAGCGACTCCACGGACGAGCTTCGCCGCAGGCGCTGATCGCCTGGTAATGGGGAAACTGCGCGCCCGTTGCACAGGCGTGGTTGGGCAGGATGCGCAGGCGAGTGCCCAGTGGAAATCGGCTGGCCAGCTCGGCGCCACTCACCCCGGGCAGCGTGACGATACCGTGTTCCTGATTGGCCGCGCTGAGCTGCATGCCTTCGATCCAGTGACCCGCCTGCGTGCAGACCTGGCCATAGCCGAAGTCGCGTTGCTGATGCTGGGTGCCTCGGTCGCGGCTCATGGCCATCCAACCGGCGTCGACGATGATCCAGCCCTTGTCCGGCTGGTGACCAATGACCTGGGTCAGGACGCTCAGCGCCAGCTCCTCGGCCTGGCAGACACCGACGTTGTGCATCACCAGGTCGAAGAAGGCATAGACGCCCGCGCGCACTTCCGTGACGCCGTCCAGTTCGCGGGCCGACAGGGCGGTTGGGGTGGAGCCGACGCTGACGTCGGGGCAGGGCAGCCCGGCGGCGCGCAGGCGCTCGGCGGCGGTGACGCAGGCCAGGCGCTCCTGTTCGGCCAGTTGCGCCAGTGCTTGGGGATCGCTTAGTGCATAGCTGGAGCCGGCATGGGTCAGGACGCCGGCGAGTGACAGCCGGCCCTGGGCAATCACCCTGGCGACCGCCAGCAGGGCCGGGTCTTCGGCGCGCAGGCCGGCGCGGTGGCCGTCGCAATCGATCTCGATCCAGACGTCGAAGGCTTGCCCCTGTTCGCTGGCGAAGCGGGAGATGGCCTGGGCGCCCTGCAGGCTGTCGGTGAGCAGCCCGAGCTGGCAGCCACGGCGCACCAGATCAAGGGCCTGAGGCAGCTTGTCCGGGGCCATGGCGACCGCATAGAGAATGTCGTCGATGCCGTGCTCGAAGCACCGCTGCGCTTCCCCGAGCGTCGAAACGGTCACGCCCGTGGCACCGGCAGCGATCTGTGCGGCGATCACCGGCAGGCACTTGCTGGTTTTGACATGGGGGCGCAGACGCACGCCGAGGGCGTTCATGCGGCCCTGCATACGTTGGATATTGCGTTCCAGGCGCGGCACGTCGAGAACGGCAGCGGGCGTCTGCAACCTTGCGGGGGGCGTGATCATGATGAACTCCAGGGCGGGTGGTGGCGGCACTTTAGGGCTGCGAGCAAAGCCTGTGGTTAAATCAGCCGTCATCTTTCATTAAGTGCTGATTAATGATCGCCATCGAGGATCTACGCCTGGCGGCCACCCTGGCCAATGCCGGCTCGCTCAGTGCCGCGGCTCGTGCGCTCAACGTCTCGGCGCCGGCGCTGTCGATGCGTTTGCAAACTGGAGGCTCGGCTGGGCGTGGCCCTTGCCAATCGCGACGCGCGGCGCCTGAGCCTGACGCTGGAAGGCGAGCGCTTTGCCCGGGAAAGCGCGGCGCTGCTTGAACGCCTCGACGCGCTGCCCGATTCCTTCCGCCAGCCAGGTGGGCAACTGGCTGGCCCCCTGCGTCTGGCCGCGCCCTTTGGTTACGGCCGCAAGCGCGTGGCGCCGGTGCTGGCTCGTTTCGCCCGGCTGCATCCGCAGGTACAGGTGCAACTGGATCTGCGTGAGGCACCGTGGCCGGACCGGCACGATAGCGATGCGGTCATCCATATCGGTCATGTCGACGATTCGGCCTGGACCGCTCGCCTGCTTGCCGACAATCAGCGCTGGCTGTGTGCGAGCCCGGGCTACCTCCAGCGGCACGGCGTTCCGCTGGAGCCCGAGGCGTTGGCGCAGCATCGCTGCATCTGCATTCGTGAGAACGACGATGACGTAACGCTTTGGCACCTGCGCAAGGGCAGCTCGTTGCGCACCCTGCGGATCGAGCCGGCGATGCTCAGCAACGATGGCGGCGTCGCCCGCCACTGGGCCGAGCAGGATCAGGGGCTGCTGTTGCGCTCGCAATGGGATGTCAGCGAGGCCATCGCCAATCAGCGCTTGTTGCGCGTATTGGCGGACTGGACGTTCGACGGCGCGCCGATCAATCTGCTGGTGCCGGCCCGTCAGCGGCGTACCGCGCGGCTGCAGGCGCTGACCGATTTTCTCGTCGAGTCGTTGTGACCGCGGCGGACGATGCCCGGGCAAACTGTCGCCGGGCGAGGAGGGGAGGCAGGTATGGATAAACTGATGGCCTTGAAAGCCTTTGTGGAAACCGTGCGCTGTGGCGGGTTTTCCGCGGCTGGGCGGTCTCTTGGCGTGGCGACCTCGTCGGTTACCCGGCTGGTCAGCAGCCTGGAGAACGAGCTGCAGAGTGTGTTGGTCAACCGTAGCCCGCGGCAGGTCAGCGTGACCGAGGCCGGGCAGGCGTATTTCACCAGGGCGGTGGCGATTCTTGAAGCGCTTGAAGAAGCCGATGCGGCCATCGCCGATCGCGGCAGCCAGGCGCGCGGTCGGCTGAATGTCAGCGTACCGGTGGAGTTCGGGCGGCGGCTCATCGCCCCGCACCTGGGGCGTTTGCTCGAGCGGCACCCGCAACTCGAGGTGAACCTGCGCCTGAGCGATGACGTGGTGGACCTGCTCGGTGAGCGCGTCGATGTCGCCGTACGCCTCGGTAGCACGCTGGTCAGCGACGACGTGGTCAGCCTCGGGGTTGGCGAATTCCAGCGTTGGCTGGTGGCCAGCCCGGTTTACCTGGCGCGCAACGAGCCGGTCGATGCGCCGCAGGCGTTGCTGGCGCACGAGTGCCTGCGCTTCGATTACGGGACGGCCAGCCAACGCTGGCAGTTCACTGCCGCGGGCGAGGTTCAGCAGGTGGCGGTGCGCGGCCGTTTGCACAGCAACAACGCCGACGTGCTGCGTGAAGCGGCGCTGGCCGGGCAGGGTGTGGCGCTGCTGGCCGACTGGCTGGTGCGTGACGATGTCGCCGGTGGCCGACTGCTGCGGCTGCTCAAGCCTTACGACATCAGCCCGGGCTCGGCGAGCGGCGCCATCAGCGTGCTCTACCTGCCCAATCAGCGTGGCTCGCGGCGGGTGGCCGCGTTCGTCGAGTTTTTACGTGAGCTGCTCGCGGGCTGAAACCCGGCTGCGTTCGACCTGGCGCAACGCTGCGTTGCGTGGCCGGTGGATTCTCCGCTCGCGCCAGGGCTCGTAACCTTGTTTCACCCAGGCAGCCAGCCTCGTGCTGGTGACGCCATGGCATCGGCGGGCATCCCACCCGTTTCCTGTTCCGACGAGCCGCCGTGCAGGTCGGCTTATCGCGAGGTAATCATGAGTACATCCACGTCCAACCGGTCGCACAGCCTCTCGCCAGCGCTGGTGCTGCTGTTCGCCTTCTGCTGCGGCGCCATCGTCGCCAACCTCTACTACGCCCAGCCAATCGTCGAGCTGATCGCGCCCGCTGTCGGGCTGTCGATGCATCAGGCCAGCCTGATCGTCTCGCTGACCCAGATCGGCTATGCCGTCGGCCTGCTGTTTCTGGTGCCGCTGGCCGACCTGCTGGAGAGTCGCCGGCTGATGCTGCTGACCACCCTGGCGGCGATGGTCTGCCTGCTGGCAGCGGGATTTTCCACGTCGCCGGGGCTGTTTCTTGGCCTGTCGCTGCTGGTCGGCTTGAGTTCGGTGTCAGTGCAGATGCTGATTCCCCTGGCTGCTCACCTGGCGCCGGAAGCGACCCGTGGCCGTGTGGTTGGCAACATCATGGCTGGCCTGCTGCTGGGCATCTTGCTGGCGCGGCCGGTGGCCAGCCTGATCGCCGAGTATTTCGGCTGGCGGGCGGTGTACTTCTCGGCAGCAGCGATGATGCTGGGCATCGTGGTGGTGATCGCCACCACCATTCCCCGCCATGCACCGGATAACCGCGGCCATTACGGGCAGCTGCTGCTGTCGTTGTTCAGCCTGCTGCGCCGCTACTCGACGCTGCGTCAGCGGGCGCTGTATCAGGGCCTGATGTTCGCCTCGTTCAGCCTGTTCTGGACGGTGGCGCCGATGGAGCTGGTGCGTCATTACGGCTTCACCCAGACCCACGTCGCGTTGTTCGCCCTGGTCGGCGCCATTGGTGCCATCGCCGCGCCGATTGCCGGGCGCCTGGCCGATGCCGGCCATACCCGGCGCGCCACGCTGGTAGCGCTGGTGCTGGCACCGCTGGCCTTCGCGCTGACCCTGGCCAGCCCGCTGGCAGGTGTGATCGGCCTGGTGCTGTGCGCGGTGTTGCTGGACTTCGCGGTGCAACTGAACATGGTGCTCGGCCAGCGCGAGGTCTATGCCCTGGAGCAGAACAGCAAGGCGCGGCTCAATGCGCTGTACATGACCAGCATCTTCATCGGCGGCGCCAGCGGGTCGGCCATCGCCAGCCCGATCTACGAGAACTTCGGCTGGCAGGGCGCGGCACTGGCTGGCGGGGCGTTTCCCGCTCTGGCGCTGCTTCTGGCCTTGTGGTTCGGGCGCAGGGCGACCGGCGAACAGCGCCTGGCTGCCGGTAAGTAAGTCACTTGAGCGGCGCGCCGGGGCGCCGCTTCGATCGGCCAATGTGCCGGCTGCTGAGGAACCCGACTGCTTCGCTGCGGTCTTTCAGCAGTCGGCCAAACCGGTGGCAGACATGGCGTTGCGCCACTTCCGCGCCCCTTGCACACCGGTACAACAATTCGCCTGGTCGACATTCGCGCGCTGCGTCGCGTTGTGTTCCACCGCCGAGTGAAGATGGTTTTTATGTCCCTAGCCCGCCCTTTTTCTGCATCCTTTTCCCTGCCGCAGCTTCGTGTGCTGGGGGCCTCCGTTCTATCCGGCCTGCTGCTGATCGGCGCGCCGGCCCACGCCCAACAGGCCAGCGACAACGTGCGCTGGGTCAGTGACAGCCTCAATACCTACGTGCGCAGCGGCCCGACCGAGGGCTATCGCATCGTCGGCACCCTGAGTTCCGGCACCCGCGTGCAACTGCTGCGCACCCAGGGCGACTACAGCCAGGTGCGTGGCGAGAACGGCGATGCGGTGTGGATCCCCAACAGTGACCTGCAGGAGGTGCCCGGCCAGGCCGAGCGGCTGCCAGCGCTCGAGCAGAAAGTGACCGAGCTGAGCACCGAGCTCAAGAACATCAACGAAACCTGGGAAACCCGCGTGCAGGGCATGCAGGAGACGCTGGAGACTCGCAAAAAACTGATCGACGAACTCGAAGCCAACCGCAGCGCCCTGGATATCGAACTCAACCAGGCCCGCTCGGAGCTGCGTGAGGCCCAGGCCCAGCTGGGCGACGAGCAGAAGCAGGTGCTGATGCGCTACATGGTCTACGGCGGCAGCATCGCCGGTGTCGGCTTGCTGGCGGGGTTGATCCTACCGACCATGTTCCGCCTGCGCCGCAAGCGTAACGATCAGTGGGTCTGAGTCGGTAGGCTTTTAGCGCTTCTCATCGCGTTTGTTTGCAGGGGCGAGCGCTGCAGTCGAGGCTCGGGTTATCCATGTTTGTGGGAGCGGGCCATGCCCGCGAAAGGCAGTTGTATCGACTCGGTACTGCTGCATGTTCACCCAACTGGGCCAGCTTATAGATGGGAGTTCGCGCGCATGGCGCGCTCCCACATTTCCTAGGTCCCACAAAATGGCGCGCTTGCCTGCATTGAGCAGTGCAGCGAGCAGTGCAGCACCTCAGTGCAGCACCTCAGTGCACCTCTGCCGCCACCGCCGCCCGGATCGCTTCGAGCAGCATCATGCAGGCCGGGTTGTCGTTGTTGCTGCGCCAGGTCAGGTGCAGCTCGCTCTGAATCCCTTCACCCAGATCGATCTCGCGAAAGGTCACCTCCTTGAACACCACGTTGGTGGCGCAGCGCGGTACCAGGGCCAGGCCCATGCCGGCGTTGACCAGCGCCAGAATGGTCAGCGAGGAACCCAGCCATTGCACGTATTCCGGCGCCACGCCGGCCGAGCGGAACATGCCGGTCAATAGTTCGTTGAACGGTGGGTAGGCGGCGTGCGAGTACATCAGAAAGGGCGCGCAATCCAGGCTCCTGACGTCAATCTGCTCGACCGTGGCCAGCGGGTGTCCGCTGGGAATGGCCAGCACGAACGGCTCGCGCACCAGACACTCGTTTTCGTAACCAGCCTGCAATAGCGGCTGGCGCACGATGCCCAGGTCGATACGCCGGGTGCGTAACGCTTCGTGCTGCTGATGGGTGTTCATCTCGCTCAGGGAAATCTTCACCTGGGGCTGCTTGAGCCGGGCCTCGGCGATCACCCTGGGCAGGAATTCATACACCGCGCTGCCCACGAAACTGATGCTCACCGAACCGATATCGCCGGCCGCGAAGCGTCGCGCCGAGGCCGCTGCCTGGTGGGCGCGCTCCAGCAGGTGCTGGGCTTCGATGAAAAACGCGCGGCCTGCCGCAGTCAGCGCCACGCTGCGCGTACTGCGGGTGAACAGCTCGACACCGAGGCTGTGTTCGAGCAGCTGGATCTGCCGGCTTAGCGGCGGCTGGGTCATGTTCAGCCGTTCGGCGGCGCGGCGAAAGTTGAGTTCGGTGGCGACAGTGGTGAAACAGCGCAGCTGGGCGAGCTCGAACATTGATCTAATTCCGGTATCAATCGAATGCCAATCTAGATTAGACGGGATCAATGCCCGCGTACATGATCAGCAGCGACTGCTAATCAGGCGCGCTTGAAAGCATCCGTTGCGCCACTTCGAGGAGAATGAACGTGAAGATCAAACAGGTACGGGTGACACCGATTGCCTTTCGCGATGCACCCTTGCTCAACGCCAGCGGCATCCACGAGCCCTATGCCCTGCGTTCGATCATCGAAGTGGAAAGCGACAACGGCTACATCGGCCTGGGCGAGAGCTATGGCGATGCGCCGGTGCTCAGCGTGCTGCAGGCCATGCAGGATTCACTGGTCGACCTCGACCCGTTCGACCTCAACGGTCTGCGTGCCCGCGTGGTGAAAACCGTCGCTGCGCTGAAACCAGGCACCGCTGGCGCCGAACTGGCGCCGGGCTCGCACCCGAGCAAGCAAGTGGCCAATGCCTACTCGGCGTTCGAGGTAGCATTTCTCGATTTGCAGGCGCGTTCGCTGGGTATGCCGCTGGTGGATCTGCTCGGTGGTGCAGTGCGTGACGAAGTGCCGTTCAGCGCCTACCTGTTCCTCAAATACGCCGAGCACGTGGGTTCGCCCTACAAGCCGGATCGCTGGGGGGAGGGCATCAGCCCCGAGCAGATCGTCGCCCAGGCGCGCACCATGATCGAGGAGAACGGCTTTAAGAGCATCAAGCTCAAGGCCGGCACCTTGCTTGGCCCGGAACACGAAGTGGCCTGCATCAAGGCGCTGCGCCAGGCTTTCCCGGGCACGCCACTGCGCATCGACCCGAACGGCAACTGGTCGGTGGAAACCTCCCTGCGCATGGCCGAGCTGATGGGGGATGACCTGCAGTATTACGAAGACCCGTGCCCTGGTCTGGAAGGCATGGCCGAGGTGCACAAGCGCACCGGTATTCCGCTGGCGACCAACATGGTGGTCACCGATTTCGACGAGTTCCGCCGCAGCGTGGCGCTAAACAGTGTGCAGATCGTGCTGGCCGACCACCATTACTGGGGCGGCCTGCGTGACACGCAGATTCTGGCGCGTATGTGCGACACTTTCGGCCTTGGCGTGTCGATGCACTCCAACTCGCACCTGGGCATCAGCCTGATGGCCATGACCCATGTGGCAGCCGCGGTGCCGAATCTGTCTTACGCCTGCGATACCCACTACCCGTGGCAGGAACCGGATGAGGAAGTGATCAAGGGCGGCAAGCTGCCCATCGTCGATGGCTGCGTGAAGGTCTCTCGTACTCCTGGCCTGGGCGTAGAGCTGGATTACGACCAACTCGCCAAACTCAATGATCAGTATCTGACCTGCGGCATCCGCTCGCGCAACGACGTGACTCAGATGCAGAAGTACGACCCGAGCTGGAAAGCGCTCAAGCCGCGCTTCTGATTTGACGGGCGCATGGCTTCTGCCTTGAAGCCATGCGCGTCTGCTACTGGTTCACGGCTTTTTCGATGTACTCCACCGCTTGCGCGACGGGGATGGTGAAAATGCCACCTTCGTCCGCGTCGAACGCGGCTTTCCAGTGGCCGTAGCCTTCGGAAATATCCGGCATTGGCGCGCCTGAATCGATCAGCTGCGTCACGCTGCTCTGCAGCGCCGCCTCGCTGATGGGTAGGTGGGGCAGGTCGATCTGCAAGCCGCCTTCAATATGTGGGTTCCTGAGTTTCAGGCCGTCCAAGGCAATGTGATAAATCGGCCCGAGTTTTTCGTGCGGGTCTATCTGCACGATATAGAGCCGTGAAGACTCTTCGCCCGCACGGGTCTGGTAATTCCAGACCTGGCCTTCTTGAAAGTTCCCCGCTGCAGATACTGACATGCTGAACCCCGCTAGCAATGAGATGGCTGCCTGTTTCACAGG
This sequence comes from Phytopseudomonas punonensis, assembly GCF_900142655.1. Lineage (GTDB taxonomy): Bacteria > Pseudomonadota > Gammaproteobacteria > Pseudomonadales > Pseudomonadaceae > Aquipseudomonas > Aquipseudomonas punonensis. The sequence goes on from NZ_FRBQ01000014.1 coordinate 22,665, forward strand.
GCAGGGTCCGGGAACGGCAATTGATCCTGCGAAACGCTGGGTTGGGCGACCCATTTTTCGCCCTGGCGGTAAAAGTCCGCCTGTGTCTCACTGCTGCCGGCGCCCATCATCACTGCTACGGTGCAGGCGATCTGCCCTTCGTGCTCAGCCTCGAGCGCGGGGATACAGGTTCCCAGCTTGACGCTGGCCTGCCCGGCGAGCTCATCAGCCATCTGCATCATCTCCAGAATGGCTTGGGTCGCTTGCTCTGGTGACGGGCGCGGCAGCTCCTGGGCCTGCAGGGTGGTGGCGACAAACAGTGAAGTGAATAGCAATGTTGTCTTGAGCATGATCGATCCTTGTAGGTGCTCTGCGGTTGGTCGGTAAGTGTTGTAGGGCGCGTGCAGGTGTCAGTGCTTCATGAGCAAGTCGTGGGCTTCACGGCTGTTAATCACCTGTGCGTATTCCTCGTGCAAGTTGGCCAGTGCCATGGCGTGTACGTCATCGGCGCTGCGCAGCACGCCGTTATAGTCGCTCTTGGCAAAGGTAAAGCAGCCATCGGCGACCACGTAGGTGCTGAAGCCCAGATTGCCCGCCGTGCGTGCGGTTGCCTCCACGGAGTTGTTGGTGCTGACGCCGACGATCACCAGCGACTGGATATCCCGCACATGCAGCCAGCGCTCCAGCCCGGAATTGATAAAGGCATCCGGCACGTTTTTCTCGACCACATGCTCATTTGGCAGAGGCAGCAGAGCCGGCTGAAATTCCGCGCTGGGCTGGCCCGGTGCGAACAGCGAGCCCGTTGACCGGGAGATATGGCGTACATGCACCACTGGGGCGCCAGCCACCCGCCATTCCTTCAGGAGTTCGCCGATGCGTGCCGGGGCATCGGGATTGTTGCGATCACCGGCTGCTGGCTCGAGCATGCCGCGCTGCATGTCGATGATGATCAGGGTGGGCTGGGTCATGGCAATGCCTTATATCGGGTGGAAGGGCACTTCTGGAGTGGTTCTCTATCTATAGGGTTAATCCCCATCTCTCCTCAGTATTGCATCTTGCACGACCAGAATCTGGCTACCGTGCAGGATGCATAGTTCAATTCTTTTTTTTATATAAATAGTCCTTTTAAATCAAGGATTTAGTTTTTCTCAATAGCTGGCATGCACTCTGCAATATCCCTCTCATAAGGAACACCACTCAGAGGGTACGAGCCATGCAATACGCCATCCAGCATCTGATCGAGAATCTCCCGGATCACGTAGTCGATTTCAAAAAACGCCCGGACGGGATGTTGCTGATGACGTTGCGCAAAGACGATGAAGTGGTCTTCGTGAAGGCCATTGATCGTCAGACCGTATTTTGTGAAACCCGCGTTGAAGCGCTGCTGCACGAGATCATGCGTGACAGTAAGCTGATCAGCGGCGAGATCAACTGGAAAGGCCAGGGTGCTCAGTGGATCGATCGCACACTGCCAACCTTTACTGGTGCACCGATCAATCCGACAGCTGCCAAGCTAATGTGGTCGCGCCGCAATCGTGACGGTAGCTACCGCGCCACTGCCTGATCTGATTCAACGGCTCAAAAAGAAGCCCCGCCTAGGCGGGGCTTTTTCGTGCTGGTGTGACAGGTTCTGCGCTCAATACACCTGCGGCACGATCAGCTCTGGCGGCGTCGGGATGCGCGAATAGTCTTCGCGGCGCACCCGTTGCGGCAGCTCGATGGTCGGGTGTTCGACATCCTCGTAGGGCATCTGGCCCAGCAGGTGGTGAATGCAGTTCAGGCGCGCCTTCTTCTTGTCGTCCGCCTGCACCACCCACCAGGGTGCCTCGGCGATATGGGTGCGCTCGAGCATCACTTCCTTGGCCTTGGTGTAGGCCTCCCAGCGCCGCCGCGACTCGAGGTCCATGGGGCTGAGCTTCCATTGCTTGAGCGGGTCGTGAATGCGGCTGAGAAAGCGCAGGTGCTGTTCCTGATCGGAAATCGAGAACCAGTACTTGATCAACTGAATGCCGGAGCGCGCGAGCATTCTTTCGAACTCGGGCACGGTGCGGAAAAACTCTTCGTACTGATCGGCGTTGCAGAACCCCATGACCTGCTCGACACCGGCGCGGTTGTACCAGCTGCGGTCGAACAGAACGATTTCACCGGCTGCCGGCAGGTGTGACACGTAACGCTGGAAGTACCATTGAGTGCGTTCGCGGTCGTTGGGCGCGGGCAGGGCGGCGACTCGGCAAACTCGCGGGTTGAGGCGCTGGGTAATGCGCTTGATCACGCCACCTTTACCGGCGGCGTCGCGGCCTTCAAAAAGGATCACCACCTTGTGCCCGGTTTTGACCACCCAGCTTTGCAGCTTCACCAGCTCACCCTGCAGGCGAAAAAGCTCTGTGAAGTACTGGCGCCTGGCGTCCTGTTCACTGCCTCCATGGCTCTGCTCATCGAACAGCGCATTGAAGTTATCGCCATCTTCGGCCAGCGCCAGTTCCAGCTCTTCGTCACTGTGGTCGAGCAACTCGCGGTGGATGCGCTGTATCAGGCTGTCTGCGGTGAAGGACATGGCGGCGGCTCACGTGATGAATGCGTGGCAAGTGATAGCCGCAATTTGTTACGCGGCCATTACAAGCGCTGGCGTCACCGCGCGGGCCGGCCGAATAGCGGCGAGCTCCCTCTCTGGCGGCTTTTTAACGCTCTAAAAAGCAACGCGTGGGCGATCAGCCAGTACTTGTCACAAAAGCTTCATAGGATTGATGCAAAGTGCTGGCTCCCGCTCACAAGGAGTCCCTAATGAAAAAGCTAATCAAGTCTGCCGCCATCGCCGTCACGGTTTCTCTTTGTGCCAGTTCGGTCTCCTTCGCCGCGGAAAATGTGCGCTTGACCGGTTCTGGTGCCAGCTTCCCAGCACCGATTTACCTGACTTGGTTCAAGGATTTCAGCAAGAACACCCCCGGCGTCACCGTTGACTACCAATCCAAGGGTAGCGGTGCCGGTGTACAGGATTTTCTGAACAAGACCGTCGACTTCGCAGCTAGCGACTCGGCAATGTCGGACGCAGATATCGCCAAGGTCGCCGAAGGCGTACAGCTGCTGCCGATGACGGCGGGCGAAATCGTTCTGGCCTACAACCTGCCAGGCAACCCGAAGGGCGTTAAGCTGCCGCGCGACGTTTACTCGAATATCTTCCTGGGCAAGATCACCAAGTGGAACGACCCGCAAATCGTGGCTGCCAACCCTGAGCTGAAACTGCCTGATCTGCCGATCACCGTCGTCGTGCGCGCTGACTCCAGCGGCACCACTGCGGTATTCACCAAGCACCTGTCGGCCATCAACGCCGAGTTCAAGAAAGAGCTGGGTGAGGGCAACACGGTCAACTGGCCTGGCAGCGACAAGTTCATCAAGTCGCCGAAAAACGATGGCGTGACCGCTACCGTTCGCCAGACCCCGGGCTCCATCGGCTACATCGAATATGGCTTCGCCAAACTGGCCAAGGTCGACTTCGCCGCGCTGCAGAACAAGGCCGGTCAATATGTAGTGCCGAACGCTGAAAGCGGTGCCGAAGCGCTCGCCGCAGTGAATATGCCGGAAAACCTGGTGGCCTGGCTGCCGGACCCGGACGGTGCCAAGTCCTACCCGATCACCACCTACACCTGGATGATCTTCCGCAAGGACAACGGCAACCCGGCCAAGGCCAAAGCCCTGCGTGAGATGGTCGAGTACAGCCTGACCGAAGGTCAGAAAATCGCCGACTCGATGGGCTACATCCCGCTGCCGCAATCGGTCGTCGATCAGGTTCGCAAAGCGTCTGCCAACATCCAGTAATGCTCGCCAGGCCCCTTGCGGTGCACGCCGCAAGGGGCCTGCAATTGCGTCGGAATTAGCCAATGACCAGCCCTTTCGTTGTTCCAGACAATCCTGATTCTGCGTGTCAGCCTCCTTCCACGAAGGATTTTCTGGTTGACCGCACCTTCCGCGCACTCTCCCGAGTGGGCGTGGTTCTGATTCTGGCGGTGGTCTTCGCCCTGATTTTCGAGGTCGGGCGCAAGGCATTGCCCGGCATGCAGGCGTATGGTTTCGACGTACTGTTCGGTACCGTCTGGGATGTCAATCAGAACAAGTACGGCATCTTGCCGGCCATTTGGGGCACGCTTTACAGCGCCTTTATCGCCTTGTTGATCGCCGGGTTCTTCGGCATCAGCATGGCCATCTTCCTGACCCAGGATTTTTTGCCTGCCAAGCTCGCTGCGGTGTTTCGCACCATCGTCGAGCTGCTGGCGGCCATCCCCAGCGTCGTTTACGGCCTGTGGGGTATCTATGTGGTGATCCCGGCCATCCGGCCGCTGACCACCTGGCTGCACACCGAACTTAGCTGGATCCCTTTTTTCGGCACCTCGCTGAGCGGCCCGGGCCTGCTGCCTGCCGCACTGGTGCTGGCGATCATGATTCTGCCGACCATCGCGGCTGTATCTCAGGACGCACTTTCCAGTGTGCCGATGAAGACCAAGCAGGCCGCCTACGGCATGGGCACCACTCACTGGGAAGCGATTCTCAAGGTGATGGTGCCGTCCGCTGCGACCGGCATCTTTGGCTCTCTGGTGCTGGGCCTTGGCCGCGCACTGGGTGAAACCATGGCACTGGCCATGCTGGTCGGTAACGCCAACAGCATTTCCCTGTCGCTGTTCGCCCCGGCTAATACCCTGGCAGCGCTGCTGGCCCTGAACTTCCCGGAAGCGGGGCCGCGCGAGGTCGAGGTGCTGATGTACGCCGCGCTGGTGCTGATGCTAATCACCCTGATCGTCAACATCATCGGTTCGATGTTGATGGTCTACGCCCAGCGGGGGAACAAACAATGACTAACCTGAATGCTCCTGCCGTCGAAATGCCGAGCCTACAGCGCCGCTTCGAAGGCCGCGCGCTGCGCAGCCTGATGTTGACCAGCGTGGTCTGGCTCGTTGCCTTGCTGGCCAGCGTGCCGCTGCTCTCCGTGCTCTACATGCTGATCACCCGCGGCGGCGCGCGCCTCAGCCTGGAAGTGTTCACCGAACTGCCACCTACCGGTTTCGAGACTGGCGGCGGCTTTGGTAACGCCATGGCCGGTACCTTCGTAATGGTCGGCATCGCCGCTGCCATCGCCGTACCGGTCGGCATCCTGGCGGCGATTTTCCTGGCCGAGCTGGGGCCGCACAGCAAGCTCGCCAACGCCGCACGCTTCGCTGCCAAGATGCTCACCGGCTTGCCATCGATTCTCGCCGGTGTGTTCGCCTACGCGCTGGTGGTTGTTACCACGGGTACTTACTCGGCCCCGGCCGGTGGTGTGGCGCTGGCGGTACTGATGCTGCCCATCGTCGTGCTGACCGCCGAAGAGGCGATGAAGATGGTGCCCAAGGTCATGAAGGACGCCGCCTACGGTATGGGCTGCACCCGTTCTCAGGTGATCTGGAAGATCATTCTGCCGACCGGCCTGCCGGCGATTCTGACCGGCGTGATGCTGGCTGTAGCTCGCGCTGCTGGCGAAACCGCGCCGCTGCTGTTCACCGCGCTGTTCAGCAATTACTGGATCTATCACGACGGCGAACTGGCCGTGATGAATCCCACGGCATCGCTTGCCGTACTCATTTACAACTTCTCCGGCATGCCATTCGACAACCAGCTTGAACTCGCCTGGGCCGCCTCGCTGGTGCTGGTGTTGATCGTGCTCATGGTGAATGTCATCAGCCGTATTTTCGGCAAGCCCAAGTATTGAGAATGGGAGCACTCTGATAGTGAACCAGTTATCTGCACAAATAGCCGCCCCGTTCGAGACCCACGCACCCGTGGTCATGGACTGCAAGCTGGACAAAATCTTCTATGGCAACTTCCTTGCTGTGCGCGACAGCCATGTGCCGATCGAGAAGAACAAGATCACCGGTTTCATCGGCCCGTCCGGTTGCGGCAAGAGTACCGTGCTGCGCAGCCTCAACCGCATGAACGACCTGGTCAAAGGCTTCCGCTTCGAGGGCCACGTGCACTTCCTCGGCCAAGACGTTTATGGTAAGGGCGTCGATCCGGTGGTGGTGCGCCGTTACATCGGCATGGTGTTCCAGCAGCCCAACCCGTTTTCGATGAGCATCTTCGACAATGTCGCGTTCGGCCTGCGCCTCAATCGCTACAAGGGCGACCTCGGTGATCGCGTCAAGCACGCCCTGCAAGGCGCTGCGCTGTGGGATGAGGTCAAGGACAAGCTCAAGGTCAGCGGCCTGTCGCTGTCCGGCGGCCAGCAGCAACGCCTGTGTATCGCCCGTGCCATCGCTACCGAGCCGGAAGTGTTGCTGCTCGACGAACCCTGCTCGGCGCTCGACCCGATCGCCACGCGTCGCGTCGAAGAGCTGATGGTCGAGCTGAAAAAGGATTACACCATCGCCCTGGTGACCCACAACATGCAGCAGGCTATTCGTGTGGCCGATACCACGGCGTTCTTCTCGGTAGATATCTCCCAGGGCACCCGAACCGGTTACCTGGTCGAGATGGGCGCGACGGAGCAGATCTTCGGCAACCCCCGCGAAAAAATGACCGAGGACTACATCAGCGGCAAGTTCAGCTAACTGCCGAGGCTCGTTGCAGGCCGAATACCGTCACGAGCCCAAAAGGCTCCAGCGGCTATCCGGCCGTTTTGCCGTTTCAAAACTTTTCAGGAGTGCCAATGCCTGCCAAGCGTCGCCTTGATTTACCTGCGGTGGAGCACGCACTGCGTGAGGTGCAGAGCCGCTTTGCCGAGCTCAGCCGGCGCTTCACCGAGCCGCGTGATCCGTTGACCGATGAAGTGCTGGAAAATGTGCTTGAGGGCTATGCGCTGATTGACGATTATGTCGCCCGCGGTATCGATCTGTTCGAGTTGCAGAATCTGAACCTGATGCTGGAGCTCAATGCCACCGTCTTGTGTGGTCAAAACCCAGCGGGTCGCCAGGAATTTGCCCAGCACCTGGCGGCGACGGAAGCGCACTTCTTCAACAATATCGAAGGCGGGATCAAAGACGTGTTCAACTGGTATTGCGCACACCGCAGCGAATCGGTCTGGAAGCGTGCCGCTGGCGTCTATGTGCGGATTCTCAGCAAACCGCAGCTGTTTATCGAAGGCAACAACCGCACTGGCTCGCTGATCGTCAGCTACCTGCTGATGCGCGACGGCCAGCCGCCTTTCGTGCTGACCCTGAAAAATGCCGAGGGCTACTTCAATCCTTCGTCGGTGATCCGCAATTCCGCCAAACACGGTGTCAAGGCCTTGTACGAACTGCCCAAGATCAAGAAGAAATACGCAGCCTTTCTGGAAGACCAGTCGCCTGAGCGCAAGAAATTCTTCCTCAGCGAGAAAAAGCTCGCAGCCGCACAGCAGTGGGAGGCGTGATGAACAAGCGTTTTGCAGCTCGTCTTTCTCGCCTCACTGACCTGCCGACATTGCAGACCTTCAAAGGTCTGGTGCCACTGGTTTCGCTCAAGCGTCAGCGCCTGCGTATCTCCTTCGACATCGACGACACCCTGGCTTGCCAGGCCCTGCATAGCGATGCCGAGCCTAGCAGGCTGCCGGCGTTCATCCATCGCTGGCTCGGCGAGCCGCTGCGCATTGGTACCCGCTCGCTGATTCGCGAGCTGCGTCGGCAAAACTGCAGCGTGTGGGTCTACACCTCGTCCGGGCGCACGCCTGCCTATATCCGCCGCTGGCTGATGCTCCACGGCATTCATGTCGATGGTGTGGTGAACAGCGTGCGCCATAAGCATGCGTTGACCGCGCGCGGGCTCTCGCATGCGCCCTCGAAGTTGCCGTCGGCGTTTGATATCGACCTGCATGTCGATGATTCCGAGGGCGTGCAGATTGAAGGCCAGCATCATGGCTTTCGCGTAGTGGTGGTGCGCCCTGATGATCAGCAATGGGCGCAGCAGGTGCTGGGCGCCGTGGCGCAGGTGCAACGGCAGATGAGTCGGCAGCAAGCGGTACGCCGGCCCAAAGTTGTGCGGGGGACGGAGGTTTATTCGTCCTGAGTTCAGGCTCTTCAACCCGATCTAAAAAAACGCCCGGCTGATGCCGGGCGTTTTCTTTAGTCTAGTGCTCAGCCTGCCAGCACGCTGTCGACCAGCGCCTTGGCTTCGTCCTGAATGCGCTTGAGGTGGGCGTCGCCCTCGAAGCTTTCTGCGTAGATCTTGTAGACATCCTCGGTGCCCGATGGGCGGGCGGCGAACCAGCCGTTGTCGGTCACCACCTTGAGCCCGCCGATGGCCGCGCCGTTGCCTGGCGCCTCGGTGAGAATCGCGGTGATCGGCTGGCCGGCGAGCTCGCTGGCGGTTACCTGGGACGCCGAGAGTTTGCTCAGGCGCGCTTTCTGCTCGCGGTCTGCCGGGGCGTCGATACGCTGGTAAACCGGCGCGCCAAAGCGCTCGGTGAGTGCCTGGTAGCGCTCGCCCGGATCCTTGCCGGTCACGGCGGTAATTTCCGCGGCCAGTAAGCCGAGGATGATGCCGTCCTTGTCGGTGGACCAGGCGCTGCCGTCTTTGCGCAGGAACGAGGCACCGGCGGACTCTTCACCGCCAAAGCCGAAACGGCCTTCGATCAGCCCGTCGACGAACCACTTGAAGCCCACCGGCACTTCGACCACCTCGCGGCCGATGCCCTTGGCCACGCGGTCGATCATCGAGGAGGACACCAGGGTCTTGCCGATGGCAGCTTGTGCAGCCCATTGCGGACGATGGGTGAACAGATACTCGATGGCCACGGCCAGGTAATGGTTGGGATTGAGCAGGCCTACCGAGCGGGCGACGATACCGTGGCGGTCGTGGTCAGTGTCACAGGCGAAGGACACATCGAAGCGGTCCTTGTTTTCGATCAAACCGGCCATGGCATGGGGCGAGCTGCAGTCCATGCGGATCTTGCCGTCCCAGTCGACGCGCATGAAACGGAAGGTCGGGTCAATGCGGGTCGACAAGACCTCCAGCGGCAGATCGTAGAGCTCGGTGATGCGCGTCCAGTAATGCACACCGGCGCCGCCGAGCGGGTCGACCGCGAACTTCAGGCCCGAACCGCGGATTGCCTGCAGGTCGAGTACCTGCTCGAGATCGCCGACGTACTGTTCGATGAAATCGTGACGCTGAGTCGTCGGTGCTTTCAGGGCGCTGGCGTAGTCGATGCGCTGCACGCCGTTCAGGCCCGCTACCAGCAATTCGTTGGCGCGCTCCTGAATCCACTTGGTGACGCCAGTGTCTGCCGGGCCGCCATTGGTGGCGTTGTACTTGAAGCCGCCATCGGCAGGCGGGTTGTGCGACGGGGTGATGACGATGCCGTCGGCCAGGCCGCTGCTGCGGCCTTTGTTGTAATCGAGAATCGCCTTGGAGATTGCCGGTGTCGGCGTGTAGCCCGGCTCGCCGCGGGTCTCGCTGCAGCCGGCATCGATACGGGTCTCGATGCGGTTGGCGGCCAGCACTTCCAGCGCGGACACGAAGGCCGGTTCGGACAGCGCGTGGGTGTCCATGCCGATGAACAGCGGCCCGTCGATGCCCTGGCCGCGGCGGTAATCGCAGATCGCCTGGGTCACGGCGAGGATGTGCCATTCGTTGAAGCTGCTCTTGAGTGACGAGCCACGGTGGCCCGAGGTGCCGAATGCCACTTGCTGCGCGGGATCGCTAGGGTCTGGGCGTTCGCTGTAGTAACGCGATACCAGGCGCGGCAGGTTGGTCAGGCTGTGCTCGTCGGGAAGACGTCCCGCGGTGCTGTGGATGCTCATCAATCGTTCCTTTGATGGGGTAGAGGGGCCTGGCGGCTGGCGCAGCACGAGGCATCGGACTCGGGGTTCGACACCACGGCAGTGGTCTGGAGTTCCCCATACTCATGGTCGCGGATGATAAAGATTGCAGAATAAAGCGCCAGTAGTAGATTACTGGCCGGTTGGTCAGGATCCATTGCAGTTATGCGGACTTTTGTGGGGCGCCGATAGATTTAATTGACGTGTTATTTGGTGGCACTTTGATACTGTTTGGCTGTGCCTGCCAAAACATCGGTAGCGCGTCTGCTGAGCCGACAGGGAATGGTTGGTAACACGCCCTTCATATGGTGCCACCATGAACCTTCGTAGCTTCAATATCGCCCCTCGGGCCACTTTCTGCTTCGCACTCATTACCTTGCTGGTTATGGTGCTGGGCGTATTTTCATTATTCAAACTCGGTGACCTCTATGAGGCCGAGCAGGACATCGAGACCAACTGGATGGCCAGCATCCAGGCCACTGGCGAAATGCAGAAGGATCTGCTCAACGTTCGCCTGGAAACTCTGCGCATGCTGGCTGTGGTCGAGAACACCACGCAGCAGACCATCGACGAAAGCGCCGCGCAGAAATATCGCGGCGCTCTGCAGCAGGTGCTCGAGCAGTATGATCGGCACATGGTGTCCACCGATGCCGAGCGCGCGATGTTCAGCCGCGTCAGCGCCAGTGCCCAGACCTACCTCACCGGGCAACAGCAGATCGTCGACTTCCTCCATCAGAAGCAGCTGCCGCCGGCGCTGGAGTTGGCCAACGGCCAGGTGCGCGATGCCGGCAATGCGTTGCAGCAGCAACTCGATGAGCTAACCGACTACAACATGCAGGGTGCCAAGCAGGCCGGCGTCAACGCTCACGGCATCTTCGAACATGGGCGCAACGGTGTGCTGATCACCATTGGCGTCGCGGTGCTGCTGACCATTCTGTTGGCGATGTTGTTGACCCGCTCCATCGCTACGCCGATCCGAGAAGCGCTGCAGAGCGCCGAAACCATTGCCTCCGGCGACTTGACTCGTACCGTTCTGGTTACCGGCAATGACGAAGCCTCGCGCCTGTTGGCCGCCCAGGCGACCATGCAGAAGAACCTCAACGGGGCCCTTCGCCAGATCAGTGAATCGTCTATCCAGTTGGCAGCAGCCTCTGAGGAAATGGCCTCGGTCACCGAGGAGAGCACTCGCAACCTGCAAAGCCAGAACGCCGAAATCGACCAGGCAGCCACGGCGGTCACGCAGATGAGTTCGGCAGTCGAGGAAGTATCGCGCAATGCCAACGGTGCATCGGATGCGTCCCGTGAGTCGACCGTTTCGGCCAATGCCGGCAACCAGCACGTTGCACGTACCGTGTCGGCGATCCGCAACCTGTCGAGCAACGTGGAGCAGGCCTCCGATCAGGTGCAAGGGCTGGCAGACCAGGCGCGCGATATCAGCAAAGTGCTCGACGTGATTCGCAACGTGGCCGAGCAGACCAACCTGCTGGCGCTCAACGCCGCCATCGAGGCGGCCCGTGCAGGCGATCATGGCCGTGGTTTTGCGGTGGTGGCCGATGAGGTGCGTGCCCTGGCGCACCGCACCTCGGCGTCGACTCAAGAAATCGAGCAGATGATCGGTGCGATCCAGGCCGGTACCGAAAAGGCCGTGCAGGCGATGCGCGGCAGCAGCCAGGAAGCGACCAATACCTTGGAGGTCGCCGATGAGGCGCGTGTTGCCCTGGAGCAAATCGTCGAATCCATCGGCATGATCAACGAACGCAACCTGCAAATCGCTACTGCCTCGGAAGAGCAGGCCCATGTGGCTCGCGAAGTGGATCGTAACCTGGTGAGCATTCGCGACCTGTCGATCCAGAGCGCCTCGGGTGCCAATCAGACCGCCGCAGCCTGCAGCGAGCTGGCGCACCTGGCACAAGGGCTGAACACCTTGGTAGGGCGCTTCAAACTCAGTGCCTGACAGGCGAGGGCGACTGACGGCTCGTTGACCATGGTCAATGAGCCGTTTGCCTGTCTATGATGCAGGCCATGAATTCGTCCGTACCGATCCGTCATCCCTGCCCACCGGGCGCTTGCGACTGCGAGCGTGAGCAGTTGCTGGAAACCGCAGCTGGCGATCAACGCATCCTGCTGCTGACCAAGGCAGAGGAAAAACGCCTGCTCGAACGGTTGGAGAACCTCGCCAGCCTCGAGGATCTTGAGCGTATGCAGCAGCGCATGTTCGAGCAGCTCGGCATTCGCGTCGAGGTGGCGCCGGGTTTCAACGAAGTGCGCAGCATGCGCGGCATCGCCATCGAGGTGAAAACCTTCCCCGGCTTGTGCCGCAAGACCCGGCAGGCGATACCCGCAGCCATTCGTCGTGGCCTGGAGCGGCGCCCGGAAATCGCCTACGCACTGCTCAATGCCAACGACCTGTTCCGCGATCTGTAATTATCACGCCGCAAGACTCAGAGCGTCTTGCAGGGCGACTCCAGCGCCTGATAGCGCGCATCGAAATCATCGGCGAGCGACGCCACGGTGATCGAACCCAGTCGCTGCAGCAACAATTGCTGAGCCTCATCGAATGCATTTTCGAGGGCCTGATTGACGGCCTGCTCGACCAGGCAGGTGGGGTGATCGGTCGCCAGGCCTATGCTGAAGATCGACTGCGAACCCAGCGCTTGATGAATGTCCAGCAGGGTGATCTCGGTAAGCGGTTTGGCCAGCGCCCAGCCGCCATTGTGGCCCTTGTCCGAGGTGACATAGCCCTTGTCACGCAGCAGGCCCATGGTGCGTCGCACCACCACCGGATTGGTTTCCAGCATGCGGGCGATGGTCTCCGAGGTGGTGCGCTGTTCGTGGCGATCCATATGAATCAGCACGTGCAGCATGCGCGACAGGCGGGTGTCGTTTCTCATTTTGGCGTCTCAGGGCAGAGGCAGTCGCCGCGAGTATGATTCGTAATGAATAAAGTTACGAGAGGTTGACGCGTTTCCTTAACGTAACTTATGGTGTTTCGTGATGGCTTGGTATTCGCCCAAGCCCCCATGGAGGAGTAACGCCATGAGTCATGACGCAATCATCGTCGGCGGCAGTTATGCCGGTCTTTCCGCTGGCCTGCAGCTGGCCCGTGCACGACGGCGCGTGCTGGTGATCGACGCCGGTATACGACGCAACCGCTTTGCCAGCCACTCTCACGGTTTTCTCGGCCAGGACGGGCGGGCGCCCGATGACATCGCCGCCGATGGCCGCGCCGAATTGATGGACTACCCGAACGTCACCTGGCAGGTAGGCGAGGCCACTTCGGTGCAGCGTGACGGCGAAGGTTTCCTGGTGACGCTACGCGATGGCAATGTACTGGCCGCCCGTCGGCTGATCCTGGCCGGTGGCGTGCGCGATGAACTGCCCGCCATCGAAGGGCTCGCCGAGCGCTGGGGGCGCCATGTGTTTCATTGCCCGTATTGCCATGGTTACGAGCTGGATCAGGGGCGCATCGGCGTGCTGGCCGTGTCGCCGATGTCGATCCATCACGCCCTGATGCTGCCGGATTGGGGCAGCACCACCTTCTTCACCAATGGCGTGTTCGCGCCGGATGCCGAACAGCTCGCCCAGTTGGCGCGCCGCGGTGTGGTGGTGGAGCCGGACCGCGTGCTGTCGATCAGCGGTGAGCGCGTCGATATCAACCTGGCCGATAGCCGTAGCGTGGCGCTGGACGGGTTGTTCGTGATGCCGCGTACTCATCAGAACAGCCCGTTGGTAGAGCAGCTCGGCTGCGCGCTGGTCGAAGGGCCGATGGGGCTGTATCTGCAAACCTCGGAAACCCAGGAAACCAGCGTGCCCGGCGTATTCGCCTGCGGCGATGCCGCCCTGGCCACCGGCTCGGTGGCGCTCGCAGTCGGCACTGGCGCTCGGGCAGGGACGGGGGCTCATCAATCTCTGATCTTTCGCTAGGCCCTATCGAAAACTACCTACGCATCGATGATGCTTCGTTAAAAACCGATTCGGCAAGCCGCTTGCGGCTAACGCGCTTTAGCGCGGCCTGTAGGGTGAGCGAAGCGATTTACAGCTTGTAAACTCGAATGCGAGCCCAGTCCGTTCCTCATCGATTTTTGCCTCGCCTGACCTTCGCTCGGAGACTTTTCGGAAAGGTCCGCGCAGATCAATGAATCGGCCAGTGCGCTGGGGCATACTGGCGACCCCTTTGTAGCAACCGCTCGCGTGCCAATGACCGCTTTTCTTTCGAACCAATTGCCGTACAGGCGCTTTATCCGCCACGGTCTGCTCATCGCCGCCGCACTGTTCGCTGGCGCGACCTATGCCGAGGCGGATATCGCCGCTGGTGAGGCGCTATTCAAGCGCGTTTGCGGCAATTGCCACAACGTCGGGCGGGGTGCCCGCGCGGCCTTCGGGCCACAGCTGAACGGCATTTTCGGCCGGCATGCCGGCGCCACCCCTGGCTACAACTATTCGCCGGCCATGCAGCAGGCGGATCTGGTGTGGGATCACGACACGCTCAGCGCCTTCATCAAGGATTCCGACAGCGTGGTGCCCGGCAACAAGATGCGCTTCTGGGGCATTGGCGATCAGGAGAAGATCGACAGCCTGCTGCTCTACCTGAAAGCCCAGCAGGATCATTGACCGAGCCCTTGCTCGCTCGGCAATCAATCTGAACGAAGCACTCGCCGCTGGTTCTGAAACACTAGAACCGGCGGACGGCCTGGCCGTTCGCGATCCTTCCCTTCGAACCCCGGGATCGCTATGGCAGATGAACAACAGATCAACTGGTTGGTCGAGCAGTCCATGCTGCACGCCGCCCGCCAGCGCACGCGCCTGTATTCGGGCCAGGCCCGTTTGTGGCAGCAACCCTACGCATTGGCCCGGCCGCGCAGCGTTACCGCGGTAGCCTCGGTGTGGCTGGCCGTCTACCCGGCCTCGATCATTACCTCGCCCGATGGCTCGGTGCTGCAGGCGCTTGGCGACGAACGCTTATGGTCGGCGCTCTCCGAACTCGGTGTGCAGGGCATCCACACCGGGCCGCTGCGGCGCTCGGGCGGTTTGCAGGGGCGCGAGTACACGCCCACTGTCGACGGCAACTTCGACCGCATCAGCCTGGAGATCGACCCGCGCTTTGGCAGCGAGGAAGAACTGGTGCACCTGAGCCGTGTAGCAGCCGCGCACAATGCGGTGACCATCGACGACTCGATCCCCTCGCACACCGGCAAGGGCGCGGATTTCCGCCTGGCGGAAATGGCCTACGGCGACTATCCCGGTCTTTACCACATGGTGGAGATCGCCGAGGCCGACTGGGAGCTGCTGCCGCCACTGCCCGAAGGCCGCGACTCTGTGAACCTGTCGCCAGCTGCGGTCGATGCACTGCGCGACAAGCACTACATCGTCGGCCAGCTGCAGCGGGTGATCTTCTTCGAACCCGGCGTCAAGGAAACCGACTGGAGCGCCACTGGCGAAATCACCGGCGTCGACGGCAAGGTGCGGCGCTGGGTGTATCTGCATTATTTCAAGGAAGGCCAGCCGTCACTGAACTGGCTGGATCCGACCTTTGCCGCCCAGCAACTGGTCACCGGTGAGTCGTTGCACGCCATCGACGTGATCGGCTCGCGGGTGCTGCGCCTGGATGCCAACGGTTTTCTCGGCGTCGAGCGGCGCAGCCAGGGCAATGCCTGGTCGGAGAGCCATCCGCTGTCGCTGACCGGCAACCAGCTGCTCGCCGGGATGATCCGCAAGGCCGGCGCCTTCAGTTTTCAGGAGCTCAATCTGACGCTCGATGACATCGCCTCGATGTCCCAGGGTGGCGCTGATCTGTCCTATGACTTCATCACTCGGCCGGCCTATCAACACGCGCTGTTGACCGGTGACGTGGAGTTCCTGCGCCTGATGATGCTGCAGATGCATGACTTCGGCATCGACCCGGCGTCGCTGATCCACGCGCTGCAGAACCACGACGAGCTGACCCTTGAGCTGGTGCATTTCTGGACCCTGCACGCCAATGACACCTACGTGTTCCGCGGCCAGAGCCTGCCTGGCAGCATCCTGCGCGAGCATATTCGTGGCGAGATGTACGAGCGCCTGACCGGCGAGCACGCGCCTTACAACCTGAAGTTCGTCACCAACGGCGTGGCCTGTACCACGGTGAGTATCATCACCGCGGCGCTGGGCATTCGTGACCTGAGCACGATCAGCGAAGCCGATATCGAGCAGATCCGCCGCGTGCACCTGCTGCTGCTGATGTTCAATGCCATGCAGCCTGGCGTGGTGGCGCTGTCGGGCTGGGATCTGGTTGGCGCGCTGCCATTGGAAGTCGAGCAGGTTGCCGACTTGATCGCCGAGGGCGACACGCGTTGGATCAACCGTGGTGGTTATGACCTGGTCGACCTCGACCCCGAAGCGCTGTTGTCTGCCGAAGGCCTGCCGCGTTCTCGACAGTTGTATGGCAGCCTCGCCGAGCAGCTGCAGGATCCGCAGTCCTTCGCCTCCCAGGCGCGCCGGATGTTCGCGGCGCGGCGCTCCCATGGTGTGGCATCCAGCCGGCAGATCGCCGTGCCGGTCACGCAACATCCGGCGCTGCTGATCATGGTGCATGAGCTGCCGGCGGGCCGCGGCATTCAGGTCACCGCGCTGAATTTCGGTGCCGAGCCGATCAGCGAAGTGATCATTCTGGAGCACGTGGAGCCGGGCCCGGTGGTGGACATCATCCACGAGCGGCTGTTGGGCGACCTGTCTGCCGAGGGCGAGCTGCGCATCCAGCTCGAACCTTATGAGGGACTCGCGCTACGCATCGCCAGCATGGCGCCAGGTATTGCGCCCATGGACGGCTAGGTGATATGCCTCTGTGCGCTGAGCTTATAACCGTCGGGTAGTTGAGCGCGCCTGCGGGCGCGCCGTATTGTCTCTGTTCAGGCTGGCCGATGGCGCTGGCCGCATGTCGAGTTGAGGTTTCAATGAACGGCGAGTTTGCCATCCGCACCGAGGATGGCGCCGAGGCTGAGTATTCATCCCGCCCGATCAACTGGGAGCTGGAGCAGACCGTCGCCGGTCTGCGTGCCGCGCGCGCCGAATGGCGCAACCATTCCGGGCGCAACCCCGAGTTGGGCGGCCGTGAGCTGCCGTCGCGTCAAGCTATGGCGGCAATTCTCACCGGGCTGTGTGGTGCGTTGTTCCCTATGCGCCTTGGGCCTGCCGAGCTGCGCGAAGAAAGTGAAGATTATTACGTTGGCCATACCCTGGATCGTGCGCTGAACGCGTTGGTAGCTCAGGTGCGTATGGAGCTGCGTTATGCGGCACGTCAGCGAGGCGACAGCGCCGGTGATGTGGATTGCCAGGCCGTGGCCATCGTCCGCGAGTTCGCTGCAGCGTTGCCGGCCCTGCGCCGGTTGCTCGATCAGGATGTGGTGGCGGCCTTCAATGGCGACCCGGCGGCGCGTAGCGTGGACGAAGTGCTGCTTTGCTACCCGGGCGTGCTGGCGGTGATCTACCACCGCCTGGCCCATCATCTGTATCGCGCTGGCCTGCCGTTGCTGGCGCGCATTGCCGCGGAGACCGCCCATGGCGCGACCGGTATCGATATCCACCCGGGCGCGCAGATCGGCCACAGCTTCTTTATCGACCATGGCACCGGCGTGGTGATCGGCGAGACGGCGATCATCGGCAACCACGTGCGTATCTACCAGGCGGTGACCCTGGGCGCCAAGCGCTTCACCAGCGATGAAAGCGGTCAGTTGCACAAGGGCCAGCCGCGCCACCCGATCGTCGAAGACAATGTGGTGATCTACGCCGGTGCGACGATTTTGGGGCGCATCACCATTGGCAAAGGCTCAGTAATCGGCGGTAACGTCTGGCTTACCCGCAGCGTAGAGCCGGGTAGTAATGTGTCTCAGGCCAGTGCCGAGCGAAGCGGCTGCTGAACCAGGCGCGTTTGATTTGTGTCATATAACAGACACGCAGATTTCATAGACTCGGTTCGAGACCAAAGAGAGAGAAAGGAGAAAGAAATGGACGATTATCAGGAAGAGCTGCTCGAGTCCCGCGCCGTGGAGCAGGACGTACCCGAGTTCGCTGAAGATGCAACCGAGCTCTGAGCGCTCGGTAACTGGCGAGAGGTGAGCGGTTAGTCCGCTTCAGCCTTTAGCCCAGAATCAAAAAAGGCCCGGGGCATATGCACCGGGCCTTTTCGTTGCAGTCTTGCAAGTCCCACGCTTACTGGGTGAGCGCCTTGACCAGGCTTTCGACATTGCCTTCCAGTTCGGTCACCGGATCGTCTTTCTCGGTTTCCAGCACCAGCAGGGGTACGCCGGCGGCCTTGATCGCATCGGCAACCGCTTTTGGCGGTGCGCGGTGGTGCAGCACCAAGGCCACGTCGTCCGCTTTCAGCGCTGCGGTCAGAGACTGCAGGGCTTCGGCATCCCAGTCGCGGTCATCACGGCTGTCGCTGCTGACCAGATCCAGATTGAGGCCGCTGATCAGGTAATCCAGGCGATCACTGAGGCTGTAGACGGACAGGTTGTCGGCCTTGGCCAGTTCGCGCTCGCTGTGGGCATTGAGCTTGAGCAGGCGCTGCTTGAGGGCCGCCAGATTCTGCTCGACTTTGCCCTTGGCGTCCGGTGCCAGGCGCACCAGGTCGGCGGCCATCACGTCGGCCATGCGGCCCATGTTGTTGATCGCCAGCCACGGATAACTGGCCAGGTCATTGTCACCACTGCTCTCTGCCTGGGTAGCGATGCCGGGCAGGGCGCCGTCTACCGGGCGCGCGGCGTCGATCTCGACGATACGGATATTGCTGCGCCGAGCCATGGGGTAAAGCGGGTCTTCGGCCCATAGCGAGCGTAGGGCGATGGCTGCGTCGGCATCAACGGCGACCTTTTGCAGCGCCGCGGCGCCGCGCCCGGCGAAGTACGACACCTGGCGGCTGGCCGGTAGGTTGGCGGGGGCGGCGCGTTCGATATGCACTTTGGTGCCGTCGAGCAGATCAGTCGCCAGGCCAAAGGTGATCGGCTGCGAGACGAGGACGGTCACGTCCTTTGCCAGGGCTAGGCCGGGCAGGCTGAGGAGCAGGGCGAGGCCCAGTTGGTGAAGTCGATGGGTCATCCCAGGTTACCTTTCAAGCTTGGTACGACGCCGCGGGCGATGGCGGCGAGGGCGAAGGCGATACCGGCGATCATGATGATCGCGGCGCCGGAGGGGATCGGCAGATCCAGCACGATGGGCAGCAGGATACCCAGCAACGTGCTGACGGTGGCGATCAGCACCGAGAGCCAGAAGAAGCCTTTCAGCGACTGGCTGAGCAGACGCGCGGCGGCCGCCGGAATCACCAGCAGGGCGCCGACCAGAATGGCGCCGATGACCTTGACCGCAGCGACGGTGATCAACGTCACCAGGATCACGAACAGGTAATCCAGGGTCTTCACGGCAACGCCGCGCACCGCCGCCAGTTGCGGGTTGAAGCTGGCCAGCATGATGCGGTTGTACAGCGGCAGCGCCAGGCCCATGACCAGGCCACCGACCACCAGCAGCACCAGCAGGTCGGTGCCGTTGACGGTGAGCACCGAGCCGAACAGCACGTTCTCGAGAATATGTACGTTGATGCGCCCGGCCAGGACCAGCAGCAGGCTGGCGCCCACGGCCAGGGACACCGACAGGAACACGCCGATCAGCGTGTCCGGTGCCAGGCCCGTGCGATTGCGCAGGTAGTTGAGCAGGATGCCGAACAGCAGGGCATAGCCGAACAGGGCGCCATAGGGGCCGGTGTAGGGCTCGCCGAGCAGGATGCCGATGGCCACGCCGGTCAGCGCGGCGTGGCCGACCGCCTCGGAGAAGAACGCGAAGCGCTTGACCACCACCAGGGTGCCGAGGCCGCCGAGCACCGGGCCGATCAGCAGGCCGGCGAGCAACGCATTGACCACGAAGCCATAGGCCAGCGCGGCGGGCAGGTAGCCGGAGGAGGCCCAGCCCTGGATCAGCAGGCGAAATTGTTCATAGTCGATCATGGTTGAACGGCCTCCACCGCACGTACATGGGTGGAGAACAGGCCGAGCAGGCGCTCCGGGGTCAGGGCCTCGGCCGGCGGTGCATCGAACAGCACGCGGCGGCTCAGGCCGGTGACGCGGTCGGCCAGGCGCTTGACCGCTTCCAGGTCGTGCTCGATCCACAGCACCGTGATGCCGGCGCGACGCCAGTCGCCGAGCAGACGCTCGAACACTTGGATGCCGGCTTCGTCGAGGGCCGACATCGGCTCGTCGAGTACCAGCAATTGTGGTGCGGGGATCAGCCCCTGGGCGAGCAGCACGCGCTGGCGTTCACCGCCAGACAACGCGCCCATGCGCCGTTTGCGCTTCTCCAGCATGCCGACGCGGGCCAGCGCATCGTCGATAGCCTTGGCGTAATGCTTCGACACACCAAGAAAGGCCGGGCGGCGCTGGCACATGGCGGCCATGAAGTCGTCCACGGTCATGGGTAGGCCGCGATCAAACTCCAGGGCCTGAGGCACGTAACCGATGGTGCCGGCAGCACCGGGCCATTCCAGGCTGAGCTTGCCCTGATGGGGCATCTGGCCGAGCAGGGTCTTGATCAGCGAGCTCTTGCCGCCGCCGTTGGGGCCGACCAAGGCATGCACGCTGCCTGGCTGAACCCTGAAGCTGACGTTGTCGAGAATCTGCGTGCGGCCCAGCACCAGGCTGACCTGCTGAAAGTCGATGGTCGGGCCGACAGCCGCCACGCTGAGGTTTTCTGCCGCGGTCATTTGCCGGCTTCCTGAATGGCGCGCACCACGGTGTTCATGTTGTTTGTCATTTCCTTCTCGTACTTCTCGGCGCTGTATTCGCCGTAGGAAATGTGCGACAGCGGGTAGAGCTTGACGCCGGACTCGCGCTGGATGGTTTCAACGTAGGTGGACGGGAAGTCCAGTTCGGAGAAGATCACTTTCACGTCCAGCTCGCGCAGCTGATCGATGGTCTTTTTCAGCTGGCTCGGGCTCGGCTCGATACCGTGGGCTGGTTCCACCACCGCAGTAACCTCCAGGCCGAACTCGCGCAGCAGGTAATCGTAAGCGGCGTGCACGGTGGCCACGCGCAGGTCGGCGTTGGGCGCTTCGGTCAGTTGGGCGAGGGCGTCGGCGCGCAGTTTGCGCAGGCGTTTGCCATAGGCGCGGGCGTTCTGGGTGTAGGTCTTGGCGTTGTCCGGGTCGAGCTTGCCGAGCTCGCGGGCGATGTTGTTGACCTGGGCGATGGAGGCGCTGATCGACAGGAAGGTATGCGGGTTGACCACCTTGCCAGCGCCGCGGGCAGCGATGCCGGTGGCCGCCAGCAGGGGCACATTGGCGTTGGCTTCGATCACTTCGATATCCGGCTTTTCGCTGGCAGCGATCATGCGGTCGGCGAAGTCGTCATGGCCCACGCCGTTGAGCACCACCACGTCCAGCGAGCCGATGCGCTTGATGTCTTCGGCCCGCGGCTCGTAGGCGTGCGGGTTGAACCCGGCCGGAATCAGCGGCACCACCTCGGCCTTGTCGCCGACGATATTGGCCACATAGCTGTAGTAGGGGTGCAGGGTGATGCCGATACGCAGCTTGGCATCGGCGGCGCTGGCGGCGCCGAGCAGGAGCAGGGCGGCCAGGCCGATGCTCAGGCGTAGCAGCAAGTGACGTGCGCGGGAAGGGCGGGAAATGGGCATGGGCGGGTGGTCTTCTGTCAGATGAGTCGGAGGCGGTCAGTGGCGATGTTGCCGGGTGACGCCTGCGTCGTACTGCGAGGCGATCTGCTGCCAGCCGGCAGTGATCAGGCTTTGCGCGTCCAGCTTGTCGGGCGCGCTGGCGCCTTTGCGGTTGAGCCATACGTCGGCCTGCTCATGCGCGGTGTCGAGCAGCATCAGCAGCGAGCCGGCAACCTCCAGCGCCTGGCTGGCGCCGAAGTAGGCCGGCCCGTCGCCGGGCAGCAATTGCCACTGGTGGCTGCCACGGCTGGTCGTGCTGGCATCGGCGGTGAAGGGCGGGAAGCCTTCTTCGGCGAGTTCTGCAGGCGTCAGCAGCGCTTGCTCTTCGGCGAAGCGGATACGGATCTCGTCGGCGGCCACACGCAGATCGGCATAGAGGCCTTGTTCAGCGGCCGTCAGGTCACGGCGGGCGTCGATCTGGTGGCTTTCGATGCGGGTTTCGCTCTCCGTCTCGCCATGCCAGGCGACCACGCAAGCGGCCGCCAGCACGATGACCAGGCACAGCAGGAGCACGTAGAGGGTTTCATGTCCGGCACCGGCGGGGCGTACGACCTGAACCGTCATGGGGCCTCGATTTCCGTGTGGTCGATTTCGACGATATGGCCGGGGCCGGCGTCGAACAGCACGTAGAACTCGCCTTCGGGCTTCTTGAAGGTCAGGGTCGAGTCCTCCGCGAGCTTGCCGGGTACCAGAATGCTTTCGTCATAGCCGATCACATCCAGGGTCACGCCGGCGGCGCCGCTGCCATCGGAAAAACCGCCGGTGCAGCGAATGTTCTCGGCATCGACTTCTTCGCACTGGCACATCGGATTGTGGGCCAGGGCCAGGCCACTGAGTGACAGCAGCGCGATGCCTGCGGCCATGCGCAGGACGTTGGGCTTGATCATGGTTTGCCTCCTTGTTGTTTCTGCAGCCACGCGACGGTGGATGGGGATGCCTGGTCGAGCGGCACGGCGGCCTGATGGACGGAGCCGTCCCAGCCCTCCATGGTGATCCACAGTTCGGCGTCCGCTTTGGTGCGGGTCGGCAGCGGCACGGTGGCGCCCATGCGGTAGGCGCTGCCGAAGAAAATGCCGCCGGCGGCGCGCAGGCTGCGCGGCTTGCCGATGCGCAGGTAGGTGGCCTTGACCTGGCCGATGCATTCCTTGCACAGCGCGCCGGTGAAGATCTTCATGTAGCCGGCCGGCCCGTCGAGCTCCGGCGGCGCGGCGCGAAATTCGGCCAGGGTGATCGACCAGGGGCCCACCGGCACTTCGCCGATCGTGCGCTCGCCCAGGCCGCTGGTGCCGCGAAACAGCGCCATATCGGCAAAGTACTTGGGCATGAACGCCAGCGGGATGATCACCAGCAGGATATTGATGTGGAAGCGCCACTTGTACCAAAGGCGGCTCAGGGGCGAGGTGGGTTGCGCTGCCATGGCCTTGCTCATGCCTTGACCTCCGAGTTGTCGCCTAGGGCTTCTGCGGTTCGCGCACGCGCCGGGCGCTTGATCACCTTGGCGGTAGCCTGGGCGGTACGTTTGGTCCAGATCAGCAGGCCGCTGAGCACCATCATGCTCAGCACCAGGCCGAAGAAGAACCAGATCATCTTCACCCACAGGCCGCCGAAATCGCCGGTGTGCAGCGGGCGCATGGACTCGGTGACGAACTCCAGCTTGGAGCGATCCTCGAGCAGGCGCTGCTGGGCCACTTCACCGGTGTAAGGGTTGATCGAGGCGCTCTGCATCATCAGTGGGTACCAGCCGCGGCCGCCGACGGCGATATGGTCATAGGCGTTGCTGGGCAGGCGCGTGAAGCTGACGTCCAGGCTCGGCACCTTGCTGATGGCGATACGCGCGGCTTCGTCGATGTCGAGCGTCGGGATCGGCTCGCCAGGCCGCACGATCGGCACGTCTTCGCGGGGCACCACGGCAGGTACGCCTTCGGTGGAGATGGAAATCTGGTTGTCGAACAGGATCGCCTGGATCAGGAACCAGATGCCGGTGATCGACACCACGGCAATGAACCAGATCGACCAGATGCCGCTCAGGCGGTGGAAGTCGCCCCAGAAGATTCGCGCACCCTGGTTGAAGCGCAGGCGCGGCTTGAAGAAACCTTTCCAGAATTTCTTGTAGACCACCAGACCGGTGATCAGCGACAGCAGCATCGGGATGCCCATCATCGACACCAGGTACCAGCCCCAGCTGAAACCATTGGTGAACGGCACCAGCCACCAGCCATGCAGGGCGCGGGTGAACTGACGGAAATCGAATTGTGGGCTCACGCCCTGGATGGCGCCGGTGTAAGGGTTGACATAGAGGGTCGGGTTGCTGCCGTCGGGGTAGCTGACCTCCGCGGTGAGGGCGAAGTGCGATTCGTCCGGGCGGGTGATGGACTCCACCACCAGCTCCGGCTCGGCTTTCCTGATCTCGGCCAGCACCTGGCCGAAGGTCAGCAGCTCGGCGTCGTCGGACGGCTTGCTGGCGCGTACATCCGGGTTGGCCAACCAGACGATTTCCTGGCTGACCACCGCCAGGGTGCCGGTGACGCAAACGATCAATACGAAAAACCAGATCGGCAGGGCGAGCCAGCTGTGAACCAGAAACCAGATTTTCGAGCGCGACTTCTTGGACATGGAATATCAGTCTTGTCTGAGCCCTCGCACGGCGAGTGAAAAGGGCGATTTAGGTACGAACGAAACCTCGCCAGCCTTGCGGGCAGCGAGGTGAGGAACCCGTGAGACGCGACCGCAATCGCGCACAAATGGATCCGCTATCTACTAAGACGAGTGAGAAGCCTAAAACCCGCAGCCGCAAATGAAAATAGTTATTTTATAGATTCAGATATGCTGTTGCCGGTTTGCCGATAGCTGCGGCGCATTTCTCCCGGCGGCTGCTTGAGCCAGCGCTTGAAGGCGCGCTGGAAGGCTTCGGCGGACGCGAAGCCGAGCAGGTAGGCGATTTCACCGAAGGACAGCTCGGTGTCGCGTACATAGGCGAGCGCCAGATCACGGCGGGTTTCATTGACGATGGCGCTGAAACGGGTGCCTTCTTCGGTCAATCGCCGGCGCAGCGTCCAGGCCGGTAGCTGCAGCTGGCGCGCGATGTCGTCCATGTCCGGTTCGCGGCCATGCAGGCGCGGGCCGAGCAACTGGATGACCCGGTCACGCATGTTTTGCGGGCGCGTCAGGCGCTGCAGTTCCCCCTCGCAGAGTTGTAACAATTCATTCCAGGTGCCGGGGCAGTGCAGCGGATTGCGCAGGTTCAGCGCGTGCTGGTCGAGCCTGAGGCCGTTGAAGCCGGCTTCGAAGGTGGGCGGGCAGCCCAATTCCAGTCGGTAGCGCTCGGCGTAATCGGGGGCCATGAACTCCAGCTGCAGCGCCTGGGCCGTCAGCGGCGTCTGGGCGAGGGCGCCCAATTGCCGTAGCCAGGTTGCCAGCACGGTATCGACCACAAAACGGTTATAGGCGTTGTAGGGGCCGATGGAGTGAAAGCGCAGCCAGGCTCCGCCGCTGTCTTCCTGCAGGCTGGAGCGGCCGCGGTAGTTCGAGGCGTACAGCGCCTCGAAGCGGATCAGCGTGCGCGCGGCCTCCCGCACCGTGGGCGCCTGGGTGGCAGCGATGCCGGCAAGACCCAGGCGATGCAGGTAGGCGAAACGGCCCATCAGCAGGCCGAGCGCTGGTTCGCCGGTCAGCGCGATGGCCGCGTGACCCAGGTGCATGTAGCGCGGAATCGACAACCGAGCACGGGGTTCGGCGAGGCGCGCGGCATCGAAACCATAGTGCTCGAGCAACGGCTGCGAAGCATGGCCCAGGTGGTCGACGGCGTCGGCCAGGCTGTGCAGGTAGCCGACGGAAAGATCGCCCAGGCGGATGGCGGCAGGTTTCATGGCGAGGTGTCGCATAAGTGAAGGTTTGCCAGCGTAGCCCGGTGACGTTGGCAACGCCAACTTCGCTGTCACTTTTGATCAGTAATTTGTCATTTACGATCATTGAGCGAGGACATCTGCTTCACTATCGTCTGTGCCATACGACCGCTGCCCGCGCAGGCTGCGGCAATTCCGTGATCGACGCCGATGGATCTGACCATGACCGCCTACCCGCACCTGCTCGCTCCCCTGGATCTGGGTTTCGTGACCCTGAAGAACCGCACCCTGATGGGCTCCATGCACACCGGCCTGGAAGAGAAGCCGGGCGGCTTCGAGCGCATGGCGGCGTACTTCGCCGAGCGCGCTCGCGGCGGCGTAGGCCTGATGGTCACCGGCGGCATCGCGCCGAACGAAGAGGGTGGCGTATACGCCGGCGCGGCCAAGCTGAGTACGCCTGCAGAAGCGGACAAGCATCGGATCGTCACCGACGCGGTGCACGCCGCCGATGGGCTGATCTGCATGCAGATCCTGCACGCCGGGCGCTACGCCTACAGCCCTAAACAGGTGGCGCCGAGCGCCATCCAGGCGCCGATCAATCCGTTCAAACCGCAGGAGCTGGACGAGGCGGGCATCGAGAAGCAGATCGCCGACTTCGTCAATTGCTCGGTGCTGGCTCAGCAGGCCGGTTATGACGGCGTGGAAATCATGGGTTCCGAAGGCTACTTCATCAACCAGTTCCTGGTCGCCCATACCAACCAGCGCACCGATCGCTGGGGCGGCAGTTACGCCAATCGCATGCGCCTGCCGGTGGAAATCGTGCGCCGCGTGCGTGAGGCCGTGGGCAGCGACTTCATCATCATCTATCGCCTGTCGATGCTCGATCTGGTCGAGGGTGGCAGCAGCTGGGACGAAATCGTGCTGCTGGCCAAGGCCATCGAGGCAGCGGGCGCCACATTGATCAATACCGGCATCGGCTGGCACGAGGCGCGTATCCCGACCATCGCCACCAAGGTGCCGCGTGCGGCGTTCACCAAGGTCACCGCCAAGCTGCGCGGTGAGGTGCAGATTCCGCTGGTCACCACCAACCGCATCAACACCCCGGAAGTGGCTGAGCAGGTGCTGGCCGAGGGCGATGCCGACATGGTGTCGATGGCGCGCCCATTCCTGGCCGACCCACAGTTCGTCAACAAGGCAGCGGCAGGCCGCGCGGACGAGATCAACACCTGCATCGGCTGCAACCAGGCGTGCCTCGACCACACTTTTGGCGGCAAGCTGACCACATGCCTGGTCAACCCGCGTGCCTGCTACGAAACCGAGCTGAACTACATCCCCACCACCACGGTGAAATCGATTGCCGTGGTCGGCGCCGGGCCTGCCGGGCTCGCCGCCGCTACCGTGGCCGCCGAACGCGGGCACCGCGTGGCCCTGTTCGATGCAGCGGGGGAAATCGGTGGCCAGTTCAACGTGGCCAAGCGCGTGCCGGGCAAGGAGGAGTTCTTCGAGACCCTGCGCTACTTCAAGCGCAAGCTGGAAACCACCGGGGTCGAGCTGCGTCTGGGCACCCGCGTAAGCGCGAGCGAGCTGCTGGCTGGCGGCTTCGACGAAATCATCCTGGCCACTGGCATCGTGCCGCGCACGCCGGCCATCCCTGGCGTCGAGCATGGCAAGGTGATCAGCTACCTGGACGCCATCCTGGGGCGCAAGCCGGTGGGCCAGCGCGTTGCGGTTATAGGTGCCGGCGGCATCGGCTTCGACGTCAGCGAATTCATCACCCACGCCGGCCCGGCTACCAGCCTGGACCGCGAGGCGTTCTGGAAAGAGTGGGGCATCGACCCTGAGCTGCAGGCCCGTGGCGGCGTCGCCGGTGTGCAGCCTCAGGTCGAGCCGGCTGCGCGCCAGGTGTTCCTACTTCAGCGCAAGAAGAGCAAGGTCGGCGACGGCCTGGGCAAGACCACCGGCTGGATTCATCGCGCGGGCCTGAAGAACAAGAGGGTGCAGATGATCAATGCCGTTGAATACCTGCAGATCGACGACGAGGGCCTGCACATCAGGGTGGCCGAGGGCGAGCCCCAGGTATTGCCGGTGGATACGGTGATTCTCTGCGCCGGCCAGGACCCGCTGCGCGAACTGCAGGACGAACTGGTTGCCGGCGGCGCGTCGGTGCACCTGATCGGCGGCGCTGATGTGGCCGCCGAGCTAGATGCCAAGCGCGCGATCAATCAAGGCTCGCGGTTGGCAGCAGGACTTTAAGAACCGGTCCACGATCTTTTGGGGCGATATTGGAGAGGTTGCTGCAAGGCAAAAGCGACTGGTGAGCATGTAGGAGGGGCTTTAGCCCCGAGCTTTATTAGGCTGCAAAGAGCTCGGGGCTAAAGCCCCTCCTACGAGTTACGCGAACGGCCGCTTCCGCCACCCTGCAGTCAAAGCGCTGAATTCGAGCCGAAAGATCGTGGACAGCTACGTAGGGTGGATGACGCTCTTTTCATCCACCATTACGATCGCAGAGCGGTGGACGGGTGAAGCGTCGTCCACCCCACAAAAGGCCGCTTGCGCCACTTTGCAGTCAAAGCGCTGAATTCGAGCCGAAAGATCGTGGACAGGCTCTAATTTTTGCACTTTCGCCAGGCCTCTACCGAGCAGGTCACAGTTCAGCAGCGCCATTCGTCACGCAGCCCAATGACTGCCAACCGGTTCACACAGGCTGTAACGGGTTCTCGCCTAGACTTGCCGAGCTGCCGCTTTACTGCGGCAGCTCAATGGACCGAGATCCGCTATTTGCCTGGAGAACATCGATGAGCAAGCCGCAACTGACCGAGGCCGTGATGTTCTTCGCGCCGGACGGCAGCGTCAGCAAGCAGATGTTCTATGCCGAGTTCGAGACGTTGCTCGACGGCTTGGTGAAGATGCCGGTCTTTGCCGACGAGCAGGTGCGGGCGGTTTATGTGGTAATCAGCGGCCGCCTGCAGATTCGCTCCGCTGTGTTCTTCTATCTGGATTTCGACGAAGACGGCGCGCCCGACGCCGGCTGGAACATTCCCCTGCAGCAGATGGCCGAACGTGCCGGCCGCGGCCCTGATCTGGGCGCCGGGCCGATCCGTCTGGCCTGCCGCAGCCAGTGCCCTGTTTCCTGGCATCAGATGCACCTCTGGGATCCCAGCCTGGTGCCCGGCAATAACGACCTGGCGACCTTGCGCGACAGCGTGCGCATCAATGCCCTGGGTATTCTCATGCAGGAAGAAGAGGCTCCAGCGGTGGCGCCTGATCGCCTGCAGGTGGCGCCGGAAGATCAGTGGTACGCCGTCGATCCATCCCGCGATCTGGCCGAAAAGCTGGCCGAGCGGCTATCCCATGATTACCGGCAAAAGGCCGCGCAGTTGGTCAGGCAACAGCGTGAGCGCCTGGCTGGTCTGGCTCGTGAGCATCAGGCCGAACTGGCTCGTGCTGCCGCGCAGAGCGATAGCCAGCTGGCCGAGCTGCAGGAGCAGATCCGTGTGCTCCGCCAGGCCCTCAGGCAACAGGAAGGGCTCAACCAGAGCCTGAAATCCCAGCTTGCCGAGCAACTTGTCGTGCAGCAGAGCGAGCGCGAGGAAATGGCCGTGCGTGTACGTGCTGCCGAGCGCCATGCACGCACCGAACGGGAGATTTTGCGTGAACAGTTCGATGAAGAGCTGCGTGCGCGAATCGCTGCCACCCAGGCCGCTGGCGAAGAGCAGACCCGCCGACGCGAAGGCGAAGCCGCCCAGCGTGGTGCCAGCCAGGTGCTCGAGCGCCTCGCCGCGCAAGGTGTGGTGTTCGTGGTGTTCCATCCGGGCGCCGGGCACCTGACCGTGCCGCTGCAGGATGTCGACCGTTACCTGGCCAGCCCGCTGGCCTATGCCGCGAGCAAGTGTTTCGTGCCGGAAAGCCAATATCGCCAGTGGCTCGAGCACTATCAGCGGCCCCGCTGCGAAGGTTTGCAAGCTGATGGCCAGCGCTGCGATGTTGCGCTCGAGCGGGTCGAGACACCTGGCCGTTTCGTGGCTGGTGAGTCCAGCTGCTGCATGCTGCACAAGGCCGCCCGGCTGCGTACCGTGGGTTAAACTCACGGCCTTTTCCGGGCCGCCTGTTCATGACCTCAATTCCACTCTCCGCCATCAGCGCCTGGCGTCCTCAGGCGCCGCTGCAGCGTCTGCATTTCGACTGGCTGGCAGGTGTCGAACTGGCGGTACTGCGTCTGGACCTGATCGATCCGCTGATCAGCGGCAACAAGTGGTTCAAGCTCGCCCCGCATCTGCATCGCGCCGCTGAACAGGGCGCGCGCGGCATCATCAGCCTGGGCGGCGCCCATTCCAATCACCTGCATGCGCTGGCCGCTGCCGGTCAGCGTTTTTCCTTCGCCACCGTCGGCCTGCTGCGCGGCCATCCGCAGGAAACGCCCACCGTTGCCGATCTGCAGCGTTTCGGCATGCAGTTGCACTGGCTGGGTTACGGCGGCTATCGCGAGCGGCATCGCGCCGAATTCTGGGCACCCTGGCAGGTGCATTACCCGGATTTTCTGCCGGTTCCCGAGGGCGGCGGCGGGCTGCCGGGCGCTCTGGGCTGTGCCGGCTTGCCGGCGATGGTCGCCGCACAACTGCCGGCACTCGGCTGGGGCGATTACCACGGTTGGTGGCTGGCTGCCGGAACTGGCACCACGCTGGCCGGGCTGGTGATTGGCGAGGGTGGGCAGCGCACCGTGCACGGCGCCTTAGCCGTGCCGCCCGATCACGGTGTGGCTGAGCAGGTGCGTGGGCTGTTGAGCGAGGCAGCTGTGCGAGACGCTGGCTATCGATTGGTCGATGCTTGCCGCGGCGGTTTTGCGCGTCAGGATGCCGAGCTGTTGGCCTTTATGACGCAGAGCGAAGCGCAAAGTGGCTTGCCACTCGAGCCGCTGTACACCGCCAAGGCGTTGCTGGCGCTGCGTGAAGCTATCGAGCGAGGCGAGATCTGCGCCGGTACACGGCTGATCTTTATGCACACCGGCGGCTTGCAGGGTCGCCGTGCAGCGTCCGTTGCCGCTTCAGAGTTCTGAGCACTTGTTTACGATCTTTCTGGGGGTGCGTATGGGCAACTTCAAGGTAAAAGTAGCCGGTGAGCATAGCTTTGTGGGAGAGGCGTTAGGCTCGATTTTTCCTGGCTAGGCGTAAAGAGCTCGCGGCTGAAGCCCCTCCCACGAGAACGCGAACGGCTGCTTCCCCGTCGTAGTCAACATAGGTAAAACCCGCCAGGAAGATCATGAACAGGCCCTGAGGGCGGCGCTGCACCTGGCTCTGTGCCGCCCGTAGGCCAGGCGTCGGCTACCAGAAAGATCCGCTGGCGCTCGGCAAGCGAGTCGTTGCCATCGGGCTGCAGATCGACCAATAGCTGTGCGCCGGCATCTGCAGCCAATCCACCCAGCCATTCCAGCAGTTGCGTGCTAGACCACCCTTGCGCTACCGGCATTTTCGCTGGTGCCAGCCAGGCGCCGCGGGGCAGTGGTTGCCAGTGTGCATCCGGGTACTCGGCTTGTAGCGCCGGCCATTGGTGGCGGTGCAGCCAGGCGCCGCGCAGGTGCGCCGGTTCAACCTCTGCCGGCGGCGCGCAAGGCAGCTCATAGGGATAGAACAGGTAACCGGCCAGCCACATCGATGCCTGAATCGGCGCACGGGTCAACGCCTGCAGTGTCTGTTGCGCCTCTGCCGAGGCCGACAGCGGCAACTGATGGCCTGCGAGATGTTCGAGTTTCAGATCCAGCCGGTCGCGACCGCCCGGGCCGATCCAGTGGTTCGGCGCCAGAGGCGGCTGGCCCAGATAGAGTTTGATCGCCAGCTCCACATGATGCACACCGCTAGCATCACGCAGCAGCAGGTCCAGTTCGCCGAGGGTGTGGCCGCCCTGACGAATCGGCAGGTTGGTGGCCAGCACTTCGATGTCCGGCGCAGCCTGCAGGGCGAACTGCCACAAACGCTCGTAGTAGAGGCCTAGGCGGCGTACCGAACTGCGCGACAGCCATTCGTGCAGGGCTTGTGGGTTTTCATCCTGCCGTTGCAACCAGTCGGCCAGCAGGCCCGGTTCTGCGACCCAGCCTGAGTCGGCCAGCGGGTGGCGCTGCGGCCAGGGCGTGTGGGCGAGCAGCGGCGGTGACAACAGCGTCCAGGCCAGATCGCGCACGGCAGGTTCGCTGAGATGGCGGGGCAGGTCGGCAAGTGCGGTGAAGGGGTTCATCGTTGCAGCATAGGCGTTTGGCAAGCCATTGAAAAACTACCTACGTTGCCATTGCTGCGTTAAAAGCAGCCTCAACAAGCTGCTCGCAGCTAACGCACTTCAGTGCGGCCCGAAGGGCGAGCGAAGCGAGTCATGCTCATGTACAACTCGTACACTCCGCTTTTGACTCACTTCGTTCGCCCTGCGGGCCAGCCTTCGGTTGTTACTCCGCTGCGCTACGTTTCGGCTGTTTTTGCGGGGCCGCCATCGGCCTTGCACTGGCTGCCTCGCCTACGTTTTTCAACGGCCTGCCAGGGCCGTCGACGTCAGGGTTTGCTGGCGTCATAATCCAGGCCATCAGAGCCAAAGCCTCGCGGGAGCCCCATGGAGCAGTTTCGTAATATCGGCATCATCGGCCGTCTGGGCAGTACCCAGGTGCTCGACACCATCCGCCGCCTGAAGAAGTTTTTGCTCGAGCGCCAATTGCACGTGATTCTCGACGACACCATTGCCGAAGTGCTGCCGGGCCATGGCCTGCAGACGTCGGCGCGCAAGCACCTGGGCGAGTTCTGTGACCTGGTGATCGTGGTCGGCGGCGACGGCAGTATGCTCGGTGCCGGTCGCGCCCTGGCCCGCCACAAGGTGCCGGTACTTGGCATCAACCGCGGCAATCTCGGGTTCCTCACCGATATTCGCCCGGACGAGCTGGAGTCCAAGGTCGCCGAGGTGCTGGAAGGCAACTACCTCACCGAAAACCGCTTTCTGCTCGAGACCGAGGTACGTCGTCATTCCGAAGCGATCGGTCAGGGCGACGCGCTCAACGATGTGGTGCTGCACCCGGGCAAGTCCAACCGAATGATTGAGTTCGAGCTGTATATCGATGGCCAGTTCGTCTGCAGCCAGAAGGCCGACGGGCTGATCGTCGCCACGCCAACCGGCTCGACGGCCTACGCGCTGTCGGCGGGCGGGCCAATCATGCATCCCAAACTCGATGCCATAGTCGTGGTGCCGATGTACCCGCACACGCTGTCCAGCCGGCCGATTGTGGTCGATGGCAACAGCGAGTTGAAGATCGTCGTCTCCAAGGACCTGCAGCTCTATCCGCAGGTGTCGTGCGACGGTCAGAACCATTTCACCTGCGCACCGGGCGACACCATTACCGTGCGCAAGAAATCCCAGAAGCTGTGCCTGATCCATCCGCTGGATCACAACTACTACGAGGTCTGCCGTACCAAGCTGGGTTGGGGTAGCCGACTCGGCGGAGGCGACTGATGCAGCTCGATCCGTCCCGCGGTTATGACCTGATCGGTGATGTGCACGGCTGCGCCAATACCCTGGTGCGCCTGCTCGAACGCATGGGTTATCGCCGCCAGAGCGGAGTCTGGCGCCACCCTCAGCGCATGGCGATCTTCCTGGGCGACCTGATCGACCGCGGCCCGCGCATTCGCGAGTCCGTGCACCTGGTGCACGACATGGTTCGCGCCGGCGAGGCGCTGTGCATCATGGGCAATCACGAGTTCAACGCCCTCGGCTGGATGACGCCGGCGCCGCCGGGTAGCGGGCGCGCTTTCGTGCGCGAGCACACCGCGCGGCACGAGCGGCTGATCGGCGAGACCCTGAAGCAGTTCGAGGCCTACCCGGACGAATGGCGCGACATGCTGGCCTGGTTCTATGAGCTGCCGTTGTTTCTCGATGCCGGTCATTTCCGTGTGGTGCACGCCTGCTGGGACGAGGGCATGATCGCCTCGCTGCGCGGTCAGTTCCCAGATGGCTGCATCGACGAACATTTCCTGCAGGCCTCGGCCGTGCCCGGCAGCTACGCCTGCACGGTGCTCGACCGCTTGCTGCGCGGTACCGATATGCGTTTGCCGGGCGGATTGACGATGACCAGCAGCGACGGCTTCACCCGTTCGTTCTTTCGCACCAAGTTCTGGGCCGGCAACCCGCTGACCTACGGCGATGTGCAATTTCAGCCCGACCCGCTGCCCGAAGAGGTGGCCTGCCTGCCGCTCAGCGAAGAAGACAAGGCGCAGCTGCTGACCTATGGCGCCGAGCAGCCGCCGCTGTTCGTCGGCCACTACTGGCGTCGCGGCACGCCAGCGCCGATCAGCCCCAACATCGCCTGCCTGGATTACAGCGCGGTGATGTACGGCAAGTTGGTGGCCTACCGGCTGGACCAGGAAACCCGCCTGGACCCGGGCAAGTTCGTCTGGGTCGAGGTTGAGAAGCCGGGTGCTACGCGATGAGCCCGGTGATTGCCCTGCGTGCTCCGTTGGAGGAAGACCTGGCGCCCTTCATTACCTTGCTGGGCAACTTGGGCGTGCCGCACCGCGTGGCCGAGCAGGGCAACGAGCAGGTGCTCTGGGTGCCGGATGAACATATCGCTGGCCAGGTACGTGAGTTATATGCGCGGGTACCTGGGGGGGATCCGAATTTCCAGCTTGTGCGTGCACCGGTTGCCAGCTCACGCCCGGGCTTCTTCGCCCAGGCCAAACACAGCCCGCTGACGTTGATCGTGCTGGCGCTGACCCTGCTGGTCGCGCTGCTGACCTGGGGCGGCGAAGACTACGACGTGGTGCGCTGGCTGAGCTTCGTCGACTTCCAGATTGAAGGGCAGTACATCTACTTCGGCACCTTTGCTCAGGTGGTCGACAGCGGCCAGTGGTGGCGCCTGCTAACGCCCATGCTGTTGCACTTCGGCATCCTGCACCTGGCGATAAACAGCCTGTGGTACTGGGAGCTGGGGCGGCGTATCGAGGCACGCCAGGGCGCACTGATGCTGTCGCTGCTGACGCTGTGGTTTGGCCTGGCTTCCAACGTGGCGCAGTACGTTTACGGCGGGCCGGCGCTGTTCGGCGGCCTGTCTGGTGTGCTCTACGGTTTGCTCGGCCATTGCTGGCTGTTCCAGCTGCTGGCGCCGAATGCGGCATACAAGCTGCCGCGCGGTGTGCTGGTGAGCATGCTGATCTGGCTGTTGATCTGCATGACCGGGGTGTTCGAGCTGCTGCAGTTCGGTTCCATTGCTAACGCCGCTCACGTCGGCGGGCTGGTCGCAGGTTGTCTCAGCGGGTTGATCGGCGGGCTGCTGGCTCGCCAGTTCGCGCGCCGTTGAGCGCTGCTGGCGCCTCGGCTTGGCAGGCGAGATAGGGTAGAATCAGCGCTTTTCCAGCTCTGGAGTCAGGCATGTCCTCCTTCGTCGAATTGATCCGCAACATCACCCCGGACGTGTATGAAAGCCTCAAGCTGGCCGTGGAGATTGGCAAGTGGCCCGATGGCCGCAAGCTGACCCAGGAGCAGAAAGAGCTGAGCCTGCAGGCGATGATCGCGTGGGAAATCGAGAACCTGCCCGAGGATCAGCGTACCGGTTACATGGGCGCGTCCGAATGTGCCTCGAAATCCGAGCCTGTCCCGAACATCCTGTTCAAGTCCTCGGAAACACTGCACTGATGTTGGAAGTAGCCCGCGGCGCCCTGAGCAAGATGGCCACCAGGCTCGATGCGCCAGTGCAGTATGCGTTTCGCCTCGGTGACGAGCAGATCGCCGTCAACCCGATGATCGGCAAGACCGTGCGCCTGGAGTTTCTCGGCGCGATTCACTGCAGCCATTGCGGCCGCAAGACCAAGTCGAGCTACAGCCAGGGCTATTGCTACCCGTGCATGCAGAAGCTCGCCCAGTGCGACCTGTGCATCATGAGCCCCGAGCGCTGCCACTATGACGCCGGCACCTGCCGCGATCCGGCTTGGGGCGAGCAGTTCTGCATGACCGATCACGTGGTGTACCTGGCCAACTCGTCAGGCATCAAGGTCGGTATTACCCGTGCCACGCAGATTCCCACCCGCTGGATCGACCAGGGCGCCACCCAGGCGCTGCCGATCATGCGCGTCGCCACGCGTCAGCAATCCGGTTTCGTCGAAGACCTGCTGCGCAGCCAAGTGGCGGACAAGACCAACTGGCGCGCGCTGCTCAAGGGTGACGCGGCGCCGGTCGACTTGCTGCACGTGCGCGAGCAGATCTTCGATGCCTGCGCAGGCGGCATCACCGAGCTGCAACAACGCTTCGGTCTGCAGGCCGTGCAGCCGCTCGTTGATCAGAGCGTGGTGGAGATCCGTTACCCGATCGAGGGCTATCCTGCCAAGATCACCAGCTTCAACCTGGACAAGAATCCTGTTGCCGAAGGCACGCTGCTGGGCATCAAGGGCCAGTACCTGATGTTCGATACCGGCGTGATCAATATCCGCAAGTACACCGCTTACCAGATCGCCGCCAGCTGCGCCGCCTGACCGGCAGGCGCGGCTGACGCCATTCACCTGTCTGCCACGCCAGCTGGCGTGGCATCGAAGAGGTTTCCCATGCGCACCGAACAATCCAAGACCATCTACCTCAAGGACTATCAGGCGCCGGATTACCTGATCGACGAAACCCACCTGACCTTCGAGCTGTTCGAGGATCACACCCAGGTGCACGCCCAGTTGGTGATGCGCCGCAACCCAGCGCTATCGGCCGAGTTGCCGGCTCTGGTGCTGGACGGTCAACAGCTGGAATTGCTCGAACTCAAGCTTGATGATCGCGAGCTGGGTGCCGGCGACTATCAACTGACCGACAGCACGCTCACCGTGCAGCCGACCCAGGCCAGCTTCGTGATCGACAGCACCGTGCGCATCCACCCGGAAAGCAACACCGCGCTGGAAGGGCTGTACAAGTCCAGCGGCATGTTCTGCACCCAGTGCGAGGCCGAGGGTTTCCGCAAGATTACCTATTACCTCGACCGCCCGGACGTGATGAGCAGCTTCACCACCACGCTCAGCGGCGACAAGCAGAAGTACCCGATCCTGCTCTCCAACGGCAATCCGGTTGCCAGCGGCGAGGAGGGCGATGGCCGCCATTGGGCGACCTGGGAAGACCCGTTCAAGAAGCCGGCCTACCTGTTCGCCCTGGTCGCCGGTGACCTGTGGTGCGTGGAAGACACCTTCACCACCATAAGTGCCCGCAACGTGACGCTGCGCATTTATGTCGAGCCGGAGAACATCGACAAGGTGCAGCACGCCATGGACAGCCTGAAGAAGTCCATGAAATGGGACGAAGAGGTGTATGGCCGCGAGTACGACCTGGACATCTTCATGATCGTCGCGGTCAACGACTTCAACATGGGCGCCATGGAGAACAAGGGCCTCAACATCTTCAACTCCAGCGCCGTGCTGGCCCGCGCCGAAACCGCCACCGACGCCGCGCACCAGCGGGTCGAGGCGATCGTCGCCCACGAGTACTTCCACAACTGGTCCGGTAACCGCGTGACCTGTCGCGACTGGTTCCAGCTATCGCTCAAGGAAGGCTTCACGGTGTTCCGCGATGCCGCCTTCTCCGCCGACATGAACTCGGCGACGGTCAAGCGCATGCAGGATGTCGCCTACCTGCGTACCCACCAGTTCGCCGAAGACGCCGGCCCCATGGCCCACCCGGTGCGCCCGGATGCGTACATGGAAATCTCCAACTTCTACACCCTGACCATCTACGAGAAGGGTTCCGAAGTACTGCGCATGATCCACACGCTGCTCGGCGCCGAGGCGTTCCGTAAAGGCTCGGACCTGTACTTTGAGCGTCACGACGGCCAGGCCGTGACCTGCGACGATTTCGTCAAGGCCATGGAGGATGCCAGTGGCATCGACCTGACCCAGTTCAAGCGCTGGTACACCCAGGCCGGCACGCCGCGCCTGGCCGTTAGCGACAGCTACGACGCTGCCGCGAAAACCTACACGCTGACCTTCACCCAGAGCTGCCCGGAAACGCCGGGGCAGAGCGAGAGCAGCAAGCTGCCGTTCGTGATTCCGGTGGAGCTGGGCCTGCTTGATGCACAGGGCAATGACCTGCCGCTGCGCCTGCAGGACGAGGCCGCCGCTGGCAGCAATCGCGTGCTGTCGGTAACCGAGGCTCAGCAGTCGTTCACCTTCGTCGACGTGGCCGAGAAGCCCTTGCCGTCGCTGCTGCGCGGCTTCAGTGCGCCGGTGAAGCTGAGTTTCGCCTACGACCGCGACCAGCTGATGTTCCTGATGCAGCACGACAGCGACGGCTTCAACCGTTGGGAAGCTGGCCAGCAGCTCAGCGTGCAGGTGCTGCAGGAGCTGATCGGCCAGCATCAGCGTGGCGAAGCGCTGGTGCTCGACGCGCGCCTGGTCAGCGCGCTGCGCACCTTGCTGCAGGATGACACGCTGGATCAGGCGATGGTTGCCGAGATGCTGTCGCTGCCGGGTGAGGCGTACCTCACCGAAATCAGCGACGTGGCCGACGTCGACGCCATTCATGGCGCCCGCGAGTTCGCCCGTCAGCAGTTGGCCGACGCACTGTTCGAGCCGCTCTGGCAGCGTTACCAGGCCAACCGCGAGGTGTCGCGTAACACGCCTTATGTCGCCGAAGCGGAGCATTTCGCCCGCCGTGCGTTGCAGAACATCGCACTGTCTTACCTGATGCTCGGTGACAAGCCTGAAGTACTGGCCGCGGCGCTTGATCAGTTCGAGAACAGCGACAACATGACCGAGCGCCTGACGGCCCTGGCAGTGCTGGTCAACTCACCATTCGAGGCTGAGCGCAGCAAGGCGCTCGAAGCCTTCGCCGAGCAATTCAAGGACAACGCCCTGGTCATGGATCAGTGGTTCAGCGTGCAGGCCGCCAGCACCTTGCCGGGCGGTCTGGCTCGTGTGCAGGCGCTGATGGAGCACCCTGCGTTCACCTTGAAGAACCCCAACAAGGTGCGCGCATTGATCGGCGCATTCGCTGGGCAAAACCTGGTGAATTTCCATGCCATCGACGGCAGCGGCTACCGCTTCCTGGCCGACCAGGTGATCGTGCTCAATGCGCTGAACCCGCAGATCGCCTCGCGCCTGCTGGCGCCGCTGACCCGCTGGCGCAAATACGGCGCCGAGCGTCAGGAGCTGATGAAGGCCGAGCTGGAGCGGATTCTAGCCTCTGGTGAGCTGTCGCCCGACGTTTACGAAGTCGTCAGCAAAAGCCTCGCCTGAGGCCGCACCGCGGGGCGGTTTTCTACCGCCCCGTGGTATTTGCTGCGTCTCCAGGCGTCTGTTCTGGACGCCTTTGCTGCTCATGAGCGGCTTTCTCGATCTTTGATCCTGTTACCTGCAGTTTGCGTGGTAACAATTTTTTGTTACCTGCGGGAATGAAAAGCTATCGCCGCGTAAGGCGAGCCACTTAATATCGCGCCGGCGATCGGGATGCTGGCATTTAGCCGTATTTCTTTGCGCTTTTGCGGCGCTCCGACAGGCTATTGAAAGCAGTAATGAGTGATTCTTGACCAGGAATAGGCAGTAGTTGATCAGTGGCTGATCAGTCACAAAAAGACGCTACGGAGCTGCTCTAGAAAAGCGGTTTCAGCTAATACGATCGTTTGAATTGGCACCAAGGTTGCACTGCAAAAGGCAGTGACGTCAGCCAGTTCAGCGCAATGATCGAGCACCTCGCGAGGTGCTCCCCAGGCCCGCCGAAAAATGGGCCGCAAAGAACAACGACTGTCTGTCTGCGGAGTAGAGATTCAATGCGTATCAAGTCCCTTGGGCAGGCTCAGCGCCTGGTGCCGGCAAAGGCAGGTTTCGCCCTGGTCAGCATGCTGCCGCTGTTGGGCACAGTGCCTGCGCAGGCGGCGGAGTTCAGCTTCGCCGATAACGAGGTCAGCGGCTCGCTGGACACCACGCTGTCCTACGGGCAGCTGTGGCGTGTGCAGGGGCAGAGCAGGAACAATGATGACGTCAACGTCAACGACGGCAATCGCAACTTCGATACCGGCCTGGCCTCGGAAGTGTTCAAGATCACCTCCGATCTGGAAATGAACTATCAGAACTACGGGCTGTTCGTGCGCGGTACGGCGTTCTATGACACGCAGATCATGGACAAGCGCAACGACTTCTCCAGCGGCAACCGAACCGCTCAGCCCAGCCAGAACACCCCGAACGATGACAGTTTCACCCGCGACACCCGCCACAAGGCCGGGCGTGATGCGCAGATTCTCGATGCCTACGTTTTCGCCAATTGGGATGTTGCCGAGCGACCGGTCAGCGCTCGCCTGGGGCGTCAGGTGTTCAACTGGGGCGAGGGTGTGTTCTACCGCGGTGGCGTGAACGCCAGTAACCCGGTGGACGGCGCGCGTTTCCGCCTGCCTGGCGCAGAAATAAAGGAAGTGCTGATCCCCGTCGAGGCGGTCAGCTTCAATATCGGCCTCACCGACAACCTGTCGATGGAAACCTTCTACCAGTTCAAGTGGAAGGAAAGCGCCATCGATCCGGCGGGCAGCTACTTCTCCGAGACCGATCTGTTTGGCGAGGGCGGCAATACCGCCTACACCCGCAATCCAGCGCTGGGCAGCGCCGCCTTCCGCAGCAACTACGCCGGCCTGGCGGCCCTTGGGATTGGTGGGCTGCAGGGCACTGATTACCTCGACAGCAACGGTTATTTCAAGGTCGCGTCCATTGGCTCGGATATCAAGGCCAAGGATGACGGTCAGTTCGGCGTCGCCTTTCGCTACATTGCCGAGCAGTTGAACTCCACCGAGTTCGGTTTCTACTTCGTCAATTACCACTCCAAGGAGCCGACGCTTTACGCTGATCTCGAGGGCTTCTCGGGGCTGAATATGGATGCAATCACTGCCGCCGCCAGTGGCGGCACGATTATGGATTATTCGACTCTGCGGACGGCGGCCGGTTTGGGCGATCCAACTGCTCAGGGGCTGCTCGGCTTGGTCAACGGCGCAGCCACCGTCGATGCCGCCAGCCAGGTCAATGCACATCGCGAGTATGTCGAGAACATCCGCATGTACGGCTTCAGTTTCAACACCACCCTGGGCGATGCCTCGGTGTTCGGTGAGCTGGCCTACCGCCCGAACTTGCCGATCGCCGTTGCCACGACCAACGACCTGCTCGGCGATTTGCTGCGTCAGGGATCGGCGCTGGTGCAGGGGCAACAGGGCAACATCGGCGGTCAGGCGCTGCAGCTGGGTGATGCAATCCACAACTACGAGCGTGTCGAGGCCTACAACGCGTCGCTCGGTACCATCTACAACTTCGGGCCTTCGCTGGGCTTCGATGCGCTGACCGGGGTTGCCGAGCTGGCCTCCGAGCACCTGCGCGGCAGCGA
Organism: Phytopseudomonas punonensis; assembly: GCF_900142655.1. GTDB lineage: Bacteria > Pseudomonadota > Gammaproteobacteria > Pseudomonadales > Pseudomonadaceae > Aquipseudomonas > Aquipseudomonas punonensis. The sequence goes on from NZ_FRBQ01000014.1 coordinate 63,268, forward strand.
CCTGAAATACACCGCGTTCGATGGTTCGACCCGCTACTACGCAGGGCGTGGTGATTCGTCCTACACCTTTGGTTACGGCCGCAGCTACCAGGCCAACAAGAATGCCTATGGCTACACCCTGGTGCTGTCCGGTACCTGGAACGATGTATTGGCCGGGGTGAACCTGTCGCCCTTCGTCGTCTACAAGGACGATTTCGAGGGCAACTCCTACCAGACCGGCAATTTCATCGAGGGCCGCACGGCCTATACGGTCGGCATGAAGGCCAACTACATGAACAGCCTGGAAGCCGAGCTGCAGTACACCGAGTTTTCCGGCGGTGGCAACAACAACGCCATTCGCGACCGCGACAACATCGGCTTCAACGTCAAATACTCTTTCTGATCACGGGGAAACAGCATGCTGAACATCAAGGGTGTCGCCGTCGCGCTGGTGCTGCTGGCCGGCAACAGCATGGCCGCGGTCTCGCCGCAGGACGCCGCCAAGCTCGGCACTAGCCTGACGCCGCTGGGCGCTGAAAAAGCCGGCAACGCCGCCGGCACTATTCCGGCATGGACTGGGGGCATCACCAGGGCGCCGGCTGGTTATCAGGGCTCGGGCAAGCACCATGTGGATCCGTTCGCGGGCGACAAACCACTGTTCACCATCACCAAGGCGAACCTGGCCCAGTACCGCAATCAGCTGACGCCTGGGCAGATTGCGTTGTTCGAGGCCTACCCGGATACCTTCCAGATGCCGGTCTACCCCAGCCGCCGCTCGGGTTCGGCGCCGCAGTGGGTGTACGACAACACCGCGAAGAACGCCGTCAGTGCCAAGCTGCTCGATGGCGGCAACGGCTTTGCCGATGCTTTCGGCGGTATCCCGTTCCCGATTCCGCAGAATGGCGTCGAGGCCCTGTGGAACCATATCGCCCGCTATCGTGGCACTTATGTGGTGCGCCGCGCTTCGGAAGTCGCCGTGCAGCGCAACGGCTCCTATTCGCTGGTTACCTCGCAGCAGGAAGCGCTGTTCAAGTTCTACGACCCGAAAGGCAGCTACGCCAACCTCAACAACATCCTCTTCTATTACCTGTCGTTCACCCGCAGCCCAGCACGTCTGGCCGGTGGCGCGGTGCTGGTTCACGAGACGCTGGATCAGGTCAAGGAGCCGCGTCAGGCCTGGGGTTACAACGCCGGCCAGCGCCGGGTACGTCGCGCGCCGAACCTGGCGTATGACACGCCGATCTCCGCAGCCGATGGCCTGCGTACCGCCGATGACACCGACATGTTCAACGGTGCGCCGGACCGTTACGACTGGAAGCTGCTCGGCAAGCGGGAAATCTACATCCCGTACAACAGCTACAAGCTCACCAGCCCAGAGGTGAAATACAAGGACCTGCTGCAGGTCGGCCATCTCAACCCGGCTTACACGCGCTACGAGCTGCACCGCGTGTGGGTGGTGGAGGGCACGCTCAAACCCGGCGCCCGGCATATCTATTCCAAGCGCACCCTGTACCTCGATGAGGACAGCTGGCAGGCCGCCGCCGTCGATCAGTACGATGGCCGTGGCGAGCTGTGGCGGGTATCGATGGCGTACCTGAAGAACTATTACGAGCTGCCGACCACCTGGTCTGGGCTGGACGTATTCCACGATCTGCAGGCGCGTCGCTACCACGTGCAGAACCTGGATAACGAAGAAGCCAATACCATCGACTTCAGCCAGCCGACTGCCGATGATGGCTACTTCACGCCGGCACAGTTGCGCCGCCGTGGTACTCGCTGAGGCGATGGTTTTGCAAAGGCTGCGCGGCGGTCATTCGCGCGGTCGATAACACGGGCTTTTTCTTACAAAACAGTGGATTTTGTGGCTACCACGATGCGCAAAGGCCGATAGCATGAGCGTCGTCTGCACCGACGCCGGCAATAACAAGAACAAGGGGGAGTTTGTATGAGGGAGCCCATGGTGTGGCGCAGCGGAGGCACTAAAATCGTGCGCCCGGTGCTGCAGGCACTGTCGCTGTGCGCACTGCTGACGGCGGCTGTAACGCCCGTCCAGGCCCAGAGTGACGAGGCCGTAACCTATGCGGTGCCGGCGACAAAGGCGGTGTCCAGCCTGCTGCTCGACGTCACCCATGCCGGCAAGCGCTTGGTGGCGGTCGGCGAGCGCGGCCATGTGCTGTATTCCGACGACGGCGGCGCCAACTGGACCCAGGCCAAGGTTCCGACCCGGCAGATGCTCACCGCAGTGTTCTTCGTCGATGAGCAGCATGGCTGGGCGGTTGGCCACGATGCGCTGATTTTCGCCAGCAGCGATGGTGGCGTGACCTGGAGCAAGCAGTTCGACGACCTGCAACGCGAAGCACCGCTGCTCGATGTGTGGTTCAAGGACCCGCAGCATGGTTTTGCCACCGGCGCCTACGGTGCGCTGCTGGAAACCACCGACGGTGGCAGCACCTGGGAAGATGTCAGCGACCGCCTCGACAACGAAGACACCTACCACCTCAACGCCATCGCCAGTGTGCCGGGCGCCGGCCTGTTCATCGTCGGCGAGATGGGCAGCCTGTTTCGCTCCACCGATGACGGCGCAACCTGGGAAACCCTGGACGTGCCGTATCAAGGCTCGCTGTTCGGCGTGATCGCCAGCGGTGAACCCAGTGGCCTGCTGGTTTATGGGCTGCGCGGCCATCTGTTCCGCTCGGCCGATGGCGGCGACAGCTGGCAGCAGGTGGCACTGACCACCGCCAGCGGCGGCACGCTCGAATTCGGCCTGGCCAATGCGGCTACGCTCGGCGACGGCAGTATCGTGGTGGTCGGCCATGGTGGCAGCGTGCTCAAGAGTACCGATCACGGCCACAGCTTCAGCGTGTTCAACCGCCCGGATCGCATATCCCTGGCGGGCGTCACCGCAGGTGCAGACGGCAAGTTGGTGCTGGTCGGGCAGGGCGGGGTACGCCTGACCTCCGAAACCGGTGCCAATCCAGGCCAACAATAACAAGCTGGGGTAGTGTTCGATGAGTAACCTTGATCAAGACAAGGCCAGCCTGCTGGAGCGCCTGATCTTCAACAACCGGCCGGCAGTGATTCTGATCTGCCTGCTGGTGAGCGTCTTTCTGTTCTTCCAGGCCACCCAGGTGCGCCCGTCGACCAGCTTCGAAAAGATGATTCCGCTGAGCCATCCGTTCATTCAGAACATGATGGAGCACCGCAACGACCTGGCGAACCTCGGCAATACCGTGCGTATTTCCGTGGAGGCCAAGAATGGCGACATCTTCAGCAAGGAGTACATGGAGACGCTGCGTCTGATCAACGACGAAGTGTTCTACATTCCAGGCGTCGACCGCTCCGGGCTGAAATCGCTGTGGAGCCCCAGCGTGCGCTGGACCGAAGTGACCGAGGAAGGCTTCGCCGGTGGCGAGGTGATTCCGCAGACCTACGACGGCAGCGCGCAGAGCCTCGAAGAACTGCGCAGCAACGTGCTCAAGTCCGGGCAGATCGGCCGCCTGGTCGCCAACAACTTCAAATCCAGCATCATCGACGTGCCGCTGCTTGAGTCCTATCCGGACCCGGAGGACCAGGGCCGCCTGATCAAACTCGACTACCAGCAGTTCTCCCACCAGCTCGAAGAAAAAATCCGCAGCAAATACCAGGCGCAGAACCCGGACGTGCAGGTGCATATCATCGGTTTCGCCAAGAAGGTCGGCGACCTGATCGATGGCCTGATCATGGTCGCGCTGTTCTTTGGCGTCGCACTGCTGATCACCTTCGTGCTGCTGTACTGGTTTACCTGGTGCATTCGCAGCACCATCGCCGTGCTGATCACCACCCTGGTGGCGGTGGGCTGGCAGCTGGGCCTGATGCACACGGTGGGCTTCGGCCTCGATCCGTATTCGATGCTGGTGCCGTTTTTGATCTTCGCCATCGGCATTTCCCACGGCGTGCAGAAGATCAACGGTATCGCCTTGCAGTCCAGTGCGGCCGACACACCGTTGATGGCCGCGCGGCTGACCTTTCGCCAGCTGTTCCTGCCGGGGATGATCGCCATCCTCGCCGACGCCGTGGGCTTCATCACCCTGTTACTGATCGACATCGGCGTGATCCGCGAGCTGGCCATCGGCGCCTCCATCGGTGTGGCGGTGATCGTGTTCACCAACCTGATCCTGCTGCCAGTGGCGATTTCCTATATCGGCATCAGCAAGAAGGCCGTGGAGCGCAGCAAGCGCGATGCGGTGAGCGAGCATCCGTTCTGGCGCCTGCTTTCCAACTTCGCCAGCTCCAAAGTCGCGCCGATTTCCGTGACCTTGGCGCTGGTGGCCGGTATCGGTGGCTTCTGGTATCAGCAGCAAAATCTGCAGGTCGGCGACCTTGACCAGGGCGCGCCGGAGCTGCGCCCGGAATCGCGCTACAACCTGGATAACGACTTCGTGATTCGCAACTACTCGACCAGCTCCGACGTGCTGGTGGTGATGGTCAAGACCGCGCCCGAAGGCTGCTCGACCTACGAAGCCATGGCCGCCATGGACGAGCTGATGTGGACCATGGACAACACGCCGGGCGTGCAGTCGGCGATCTCCATGGTCAGCGTGTCGCGCCAGGTGATCAAGGGCATGAACGAGGGCAACCTGAAATGGGAAACCCTGTCGCGCAACCCGGACGTGCTCAACAACTCCATCGCCCGCGCCGACGGCCTGTATAACGGCGACTGCTCGGTGGCGCCGGTGCTGGTGTTCCTCGAAGACCACAAGGCGGAAACCCTCAAACGTGCGGTGAAGGCGGTCGAGGGCTTCGTCGCCGAGCATCAGTCCGAGAACGTGCAGTTCCTGCTGGCCGCCGGTAACGCCGGTATCGAAGCGGCCACCAACGAAGTGATCAGCACCTCGGAGCTGCTGATTCTGGTGCTGGTGTACCTGTGCGTCGGCGTGATGTGCATGATCACCTTCCGCTCCTTCGCCGCCACCGTGTGCATCGTACTGCCGCTGATCCTAACCTCGATCCTCGGCAACGCCCTGATGGCCTTCTTGGGCATCGGTGTGAAGGTCGCGACCCTGCCGGTGATCGCCCTGGGCGTCGGCATCGGCGTGGACTACGGCATCTACATCTACAGCCGCCTGGAAACCTTCCTGCGCGCCGGCCTGCCGCTGCAGGAAGCCTACTACCAGACCCTGCGCTCGACCGGTAAAGCCGTGCTGTTCACCGGCCTGTGCCTGGCCATCGGCGTGGCCACCTGGATGTTCTCGGCGATCAAGTTCCAGGCCGACATGGGCCTGATGCTGACCTTCATGTTTATCGTCAACATGTTCGGCGCACTGTGGCTGCTACCGGCGCTGGCCCATTACCTGATCAAGCCCGAGAAACTGGCGGGCAAAAAGGGTGGTTCGTTGCTGGCGCATTAAAGGGCTGGTTCTGTAAGAGGCGCGCCCTCTACGGCATTTGCATGCCGTAGAGGGCGCTTTGCTATTGCGGGAAAGGGCTGGTTTTTTATAGGGCAGTGCTGGCCGTGAAAATGCGGAAGTCAGGCGAATGCAGGCGCGGGCGTTCTAGTGGATCGGTAAGTTTTTGATTTATATGGATTTTGGTTTTTTGCGAATACGGGTAGGTCGCGCTTATACAGAACGCTTTACTATTGTGTTAACGCAGAGTTCTGTCTAATCACTGTTATGTACGGGATATGGAGTAATAATTTGGATTTTAATAAATGGGCTCAAGACATCTACCAGGTAGCGTACGATTCAATCCGGCATTGCCTAGAAAATTCAAGAACAGGTAAATGGAAAGAGGATTTCATCACAGCTGAAATACTTGAGCGGCTAAATAAGCTACCTGCCTATTCTTTGCGTCAAGAGACAGGCTATAAGAATGTCAATTTAGAGTCTTTCAAGTTTAGTGGTACTCCAGAATATGCTTTTGGTGACGTTGCTATTGTAGTAAAGATTGAGTTTGAGAAGGGCAAAAGCATAGAGGGGGTGGCTTACCTTGAGGCAAAAAGAATCTACCATAAAGAAAAGCATGAGCAGTGCTCGTTTGATTCGATTGATTGGAGCAGATTAGAAGAATATGCTTCTTCAAGTCATGCGCACTATGTCATGCTTTATGACGTAGATGAAGACTCAGAGATTAAGCTTATTTGCAAAACCATACTCACCAAGCACTTACTAGAAATAAAGAGAAAGAAAAGAGACGTCTACCCATATTGCGAAAACTTTCATCAGCTGATGTGTTTTAGATTGTTCATGGGATATGGTTTAGATTTTGATCCGCAAGCTGTGGAGTCTGCAAAGGGGTTTGGTGAGTCCAATCTGTTTGCTAAATACCTCCTCACTGCTACGGTCACACACACACACAAACCAGAGATGAAGTTGGAGCCCGTGATGATTAATAGGAGCGTGTACGAATCAATAGTGAGTCCACGTTTAGATTTAGGGAGTGACCCAGATCCCAGTGGTAGCATCCCTCGTCCATAACAATTCGCACCAATCGGACGTACTAAAGTGCGCCGGTGCTCTCCGCGTTAGAGCCTAGAGGAAGAATCATGGATGTCATCGCCTCACTTCAAAGCGCAATTGAAATCGCTGGCAAGCTTCGTGCCTTATCTAAAAAGATAGAAGATGCGGATTTCAAAATGCTTGTAGCTGATCTTTCTGTAGAGCTAGCAGATGCAAAGCTTGAAACAGCTAACTTAAAAATTGCTCTTGCAGAGGCTCTTGAGGAAAACGAATCACAAAAGAAAATTATCAATCAACGATCGAGCCAAGCTCCAAAGCTGTCAGACGGTGCTTATGCATTCGACGGAGAAGATGGCCTATTTTGTACAGGATGCTTTGACACCAAGAGTCTAAAGGTAAGAGTTTCACCTCTATCCGGGGCATTTAGAACATTCGGAAAGTGGTCATGCCCGTCATGCAACGCAACCCTGGGTTAACGGCTCCAACAACTGGTATATGGACTCTCCCCACAAGTAGTGAGCAAAGCTTTTTTTTGCACTTGTCGTCAGCAGGGGAAAGGGGACAGATTTATTTGTGGCACAGAGCCACTAGTCTAAAAATAATCTGCCCCCTTTTTTGTTTACAATCAAATTGATGCGCTAGGTGAATCGCCCCGGCTTTCCTAGACACTTTCCAAGCTCTGGAAATAGCGCTTTTCAAAATCCACTGGCGATAGCTGCATAGCGCTGCTGTGCCGGCGTTTAGGGTTATAAAACATCTCGATGTAATCGAACACATCAGCGCGTGCTTCTTCACGGGTGCCGTAGGTTTTCCGTCTGATGCGTTCTCGCTTCAGCAATTGGAAAAAGCTTTCTGCCACGGCGTTGTCGTGACAGTTACCGCGTCGGCTCATGCTGCTAATCAGGTTGTTGGCCTTGAGGAAACTTTGCCAGTCCAGGCTACTGAACTGACTGCCCTGGTCTGAGTGGATCATCACTTCCT
>NZ_FRBQ01000012.1 GCF_900142655.1 Phytopseudomonas punonensis
CTGGCCAACGTACTGGATGGCTCACAGAACAGCGCAGCCAACGAACTGCGAGGTCTGGGCGGCAACGACACCTATATCGTCGGAGCGGGCGACACGGTGATCGAAGAGGCCAATGGTGGCATCGACCTGGTGAAGGCCTACGTGAGCTACACCCTGGGCAACAACCTGGAGAACCTGAGCCTGCTGGGCAGCGACCACCTCACTGCCACCGGCAACGCCCTGGCCAACGTCATCACCGGCAACGACGGCAACAACGTCATCGATGGTGGTGCTGGCGTGGATACGTTGCGCGGTGGCAAGGGCGATGACACCTATATCGTCGACCTGACGGCCAGCAATGTGCTCCAGGATCGCGTCCTCGAAAACGCCAATGAAGGCATTGACACGATCCTCTTGCGTGGAGGCTCCATACTGCCTAAGGCCGCTACCATCGTGTTGGCCAATAACATCGAGAACATGGATGCGAGTGGAACAGGCAGTATCGCGCTCAACCTCACGGGCAACGCCGCGAATAATCTGCTGATCGGTAATCAGGGCAACAACACCCTTAATGGTGGTGACGGTAACGACATCCTTGTTGGTATGGGCGGCTTCGATACGCTGACCGGTGGCCGCGGCGCCGACACCTTCCGTTTCGACCTGAGCTGGCTTGGCCTGAATGACGGAGCTGATGCTCTAATCACCGATTTCCGCCGTCTGGATGGCGACAAGATCCAGTTGCAGGGCGATGGGGCGCAGAGTTTCAGCTTCGTCGGCCAATCATTCAATGCGGGCTCTGCCAGTAGCCATCAACTGCGTTTCGATGCTGGCACGCTCTATGGTTCCGTCGACGCGGGGGCGAGCAACGCCTTTGAAATTCGCTTGCTGGGAGTGAGCGAACTGCGCCAGGGCGACTTCCTCTTCGGTTGATTGAATCCCGGGAAATGGGTGTGCTCAATGGCAGCCTGAGCTATGGTGGCACCGCTGAGCACGCCAGGCGGCGGGCAGTTGGAGCAGCCGGTGAGATAGTATGCGAAACCTGCAGTCCACGTTGCCCATCGTCTTGGCGAATAGCGAGACCTTGCAACTGAGCATTCTGGGCGACCCGATGGGGGTCAATGATTGATTTTCGCAAGAACGCTTGGTGCTGGCAGTGCAGCGCTTAGGCAGCCGCAGACAAAAATGCTGCGCTTAAGCGCAGCAACATCGCCACCGGGCCTGTCCGGCAGCCAAGAGAGACTGTATTTACGCCGATAAAGATGACGATTGAATGACGGCTCAGTAGGCCATCCACACGCCCTTGCTCTGGCTCTCGCAGAAGGGCTTGAGGTAGGCGGCGTCTTCGGCGACGCCGTAGTAGTGAATGTCCTGCTGATACGGTGTGCCGCCGACCCGGGCGTTGCGACAGACGCCAAAGGCGCCGACCGGGCACTGCTCGACGAAGCTGACATCGACCTTTTGGCCCTTGAGCTCGGGCTGGCAGAAGCCGGTACGGAACAGGTTCGGCGGAATGCTGCGGTTCTGCTGGCAGACCTTCACGTCCAGCCGCTCGGCCTGGCTGTGCACCACACAGGCTTCGCCCCAGGCCAAGCCGGACAGACCACACAACAGCAGGGGCAGCAAACGGCGCATCGGTCCAACTCCAGAAAAGGTGCGGCGATTTTAGGGGCTGTTGACGTTTCGCGGCAACGCGGCTCGCGTTGAAACTTCAACATACTCTCGCTTGCCGCTCGATCAGCGCAAGCCGGGCTTTTCCCCGCGCTGCAGAGGCTTCACCATAGCGTCATGCTCAAACAGATACCCACCCATCTGATCGCCGGCCCGTTGGGCGCTGGCAAGACCAGCCTGATCCGTCAGCTGCTGGCGCAACGACCTGCGGATGAGCGCTGGGCGGTGCTGATCAATGAGTTCGGCCAGATCGGCCTGGACGCGGCTCTGCTGGCCCGGAACGAAGATGGCCTGAGTTTCAGCGAAGTGGCCGGTGGCTGCCTGTGCTGCGTCAATGGCGTGCCCTTTCAGGTCGGCCTGGGCCGGTTGCTGCGCAAGGCCAAACCGGATCGGCTGTTTATCGAGCCGTCCGGCCTGGGTCATCCCCTGGCGCTGCTGGAGCAACTGAGCCAGGCGCCTTGGGAAGGCGTACTCGCCGTGCAGCCGCTGCTGATGGTGCTCGATGCTGCGGCGCTGGCTGCCAATCAGCCGCTGGCCGACACCCAGCGTGACGCCTTGGCTCACGCCGGGCTGCTGGTGCTGAACAAGAGTGAGGGGCTGGATAAGGCGACACGCGCGCGTCTCGAATCAGGCTTTCAGCGAAGCTGTCACTGGACGAGCCAGGGCGCATTGCCGTTCAGCCAGCTACCGAAGGCTTCTGCGACAGCCGATGTTGCGGCTGGCCGCTCTCTGCCAGACGGCCCACCGACGCCGGCCATGGTGTGGCGTAGCACCGACGAGCCGATTTGTCTGATTCAGGATCAGCACGAAGGCTGGAGCATTGGTTGGCGCTGGCATCCCAGCCAGGTTTTCGACTTGTTGGCGATCCAGCAATGGCTGGCGACGCTGCCCTGGCGGCGCGCCAAGCTGGTGTTGCACACCAACGCCGGCTGGCTATCTGCCAATGCCCTGGAAGGCCAGGCGCTGCATTGGCAGAACAGCGAGTGGCGCAAGGATTCGCGGTTGGAGTTGATCTTTACCCATGCTCAGGACAAGACGATGTTGTGTGCCGGTATGGCCGCTTTTCTGGATTGCTGAGTGCAGCTTAGACCCTGTCTCAGTCCCGCGAAGTGGGGTGGTCGCGGCGCCATTGTTGCAGTTCGATCACCTGGCCGGATTGCCGTGGCGCCGGCGCCGGTGCTGCTTCGACAACTGGCGGTAGGGCAACTGGCGGCTCACGGAACGGGTAGGGATCGAGCTCGATATTGCCTAGATGCCCGCCGAACATGACGACACGCCCGCTATGGCGTTGTTCGCCGGTAACGGTGAACTCGAACCCGTAGACCCGCGCAAAACGGCGGTTGCCACGGCCATCGCGGACGAGGCCGAAACGCTGAAAGGCCACGTTGCCATCGAGCAGTTCGATATCCAACTTGGTGCAGTGCTGCTTGACCCGGGTTAGCGCGCGCTCGCGAATGCCGTGGCCATGCCACAGCCAGGCAGCACCGGCGGCGAGCAGCATCAGGATGAACAGGTTGCCGAGGGTCAACATGGCAGGCGAACTCGTGACGAGGAGCGCTCAGCTTACCCGATCCACGGTGACAGTTGCCGCCGTGAATCAGGTCCCGGGCTGCTTATTGCTCGCCGCCGTATCAGCTGGCCAGGCCATGCGGGTTGATGGCCAGTGGCGCGACTGGCGCGGGCGCCTGCAGGCCGAGACGTTCGAACATCACCCGGGCGATTTCTCGCTCGCCCATCACCACCAGATCGGCTTCGTGGGTCTGCAGGTAATCGACTTCATCGTCGAAATGGGCGCGGGCGATGATGTCCAGATCGGCATTCGCCTGGCGGCCGTGAATGGCGATCTGCCCGGCTTCCAGGCTGTTGGGGATGGCGATCATCAGCCAGCGCGCCGAGGTCACGTTGGCCAGTTCCAGCACCTGGGTGCTGGCGGCGTTGCCGAGCACCACGCTGAAGCCTTCCTCACGCAGTTCCTGAGCGCGGGTGCGGTTGTCATCGATGATCACCAGCGGCACGCCTTCGTCGCGCAGGCGCCGACTGATACGACTGCCCACCCGGCCATGGCCGATCAGGATGGCGTGGCCGGTTTCGGTGATTGGATGCAGGTCGTGGTCTTCGTCCGGCTCCACCACGGCCAGGTCGGCCGGCGTGGTTTTCTCGCGGCGGTCCAGCCAGGGCTGCAGACGGTCGATCATCAGGAACAGCAGCGGGTTGAACAGGATCGACAGGATCGCACCTGCCAGCACCAGATCGCGGCCTGCTTCGGGAACCAGGTTCAGACCGATGCCCAGACCGATGAGAATGAACGAGAACTCGCCGATCTGCGCCAGGCTTACCGAGATGGTCAGCGCGGTGCTCAGCGGTTTGCGGAAGGCCAGCACGATAAGCATCGCCGCCAGCGACTTGCCGAGCACAATGACCAGGAAGGTGCCGAGCACCAACAGCGGCTGCTCGAGCAGGATCGCCGGGTTGAACAGCATGCCCACCGATACGAAGAACAGCACCGCGAAGGCATCGCGCAGCGGCAGCGAATCTTCGGCGGCCTTGTGGCTGTACTCGGACTCGTTGAGGATCATCCCGGCGAAGAACGCGCCGAGGGCGAACGACACGCCGAACAGCTGCGCAGCGCCGTAGGCGATGCCCATGGCGATGGCCAGCACGGCGAGGGTGAATAGCTCCCGCGAGCCGGTGCCGGCACTGCGCTCAAGCAGCCAGGGGATGACCCGGCGGCCGACCACGACCATCAGCACCACGAAGGCGCTGACCTTGCCAAGGGTGATCAACAGCTGCATGCCGATGCTGCTGGAACCGTCGCCCTGGGGAATGCCTCCGAGCGCGCCAGACAGCGCCGGCAGTAGCACCAGGGCCAGCACCATCACCAGGTCTTCGACGATCAGCCAGCCGACGGCGATCTTGCCGCGGCGGGTATCGATCAGCTGGCGTTCTTCGAGGGCACGCAGCAGCACCACGGTGCTGGCCACCGAGAGCGCCAGGCCGAATACCAAGCCGGCGCCCCAGCCCCAACCCATCGCCCACGACAGGCCCATGCCCATCAGCGTGGCCACGGTAATCTGTACCACGGCGCCGGGAATGGCGATGTGTTTGACCGACATCAGGTCTTTGAGGGAGAAGTGCAGGCCTACGCCGAACATCAGCAGGATCACGCCGATCTCGGAAATCTCGACGGACAGCTCTTTATCGGCAACGAAGCCGGGTGTGAAGGGGCCGACGATCACGCCAGCCAGCAGGTAGCCTACCAGTGGCGACAGGCGCAGGCGGTTGGCCAGGCTGCCGAACAGGTAGGCCAGCACGAAGCCGGCAGCGATCGTCGCAATCAGGGGGGTGTGATGCGGCATGCGGTCTCCTTGGTGAGAGGGCCTGGCATGCCTGCGCGGCAGCGGATACCGCGCAGAACAGCGTAACGGCCAGGGTCGAATTGCTCGACCATAAAGACCGATAGTTTATATTAAAATACTACTTATAACTAAAAGGTCTTTATACAGGATGTGTCGAAGTGTGCCTGGCGTGTTGTGAGCCGCGTCACGCCTCGCCTTTGAGGGCTCGGTAGCGGCTTTCCAGCTCCTGGCGAATCTCCCGACGCTGACGGCCCTGCTCGAAACGCCGACGCTCCTCGGAGCTCTCCGGTTGACGCGGCGGTACTTCAATGGATTTGCCGTTTTCATCGACCGCCACCATGGTGAAGAAGCAGCTGTTGCTGTGGCGCACCGAACGCTCGCGGATGTTTTCGGTGATCACCTTGATGCCGACTTCCATGGACGTGCGGCCGGTGTAGTTGACCGAGGCCAGAAAGGTCACCAGCTCGCCGACATGCACCGGCTCGCGGAAGGTCACCTGGTCCACCGACAGGGTGACCACGTAGCGACCGGCGTAACGGCTGGCGCAGGCATAGGCGACTTCGTCCATGTACTTGAGCAGCGTACCGCCGTGTACATTGCCGGAAAAGTTGGCCATGTCCGGGGTCATCAGGACGGTCATCGACAGTTGCGCGTTTCCGGGTTCCATAACGTCTGGCTCATCAGGTTGATTTGGGGCGTGATTGTCAGCCGTCTGCGCGGCCTTGGCCTGTCGATTGTGCCTATGCACTCGATTGCTGCAACGTATGTACCGGCATTTCACTCCTAGAGCCATAGCTTATTCACTCATTCAGGACGATCTCATGAAGCGCACCTTTGCCTGCTACGCCCTGCTGCCGCTTTTGGCCGGCGTTGCTAATGCGGCGCCGCAGCCCTGCGACAGCGTCAGCCTGTGCAACGCCGCCGGCACCGCCGCCTATCAGGCGGGCCGCTACGACGATGCCGCCGAAGCCTTCGAGCGGCAGCTGCGGCGCGCCGAGCAGGAGCAGGACAGCAGCGCCGCTCGTGAGCTGGCACTGAACAACCTAGTGGTGACCAGCCTGCGCCTGGGACAGCCCGGCCAGGCACGTGCCTGGTTGAACCTCGCGCTGGTCGATGGCATGCAGGGCGCCGCCACCCGCAACAACCTGCGAACGGTGGCCGCGGCGGTGGACTACCCGAAACTGGCGGCCAGCCTCGAGGGCCGCTATCTGCGTTACGCCGGTGCGGCGGTGTGGAGCAGCCTGGACATCACCCGCCAGGCGGACGGCAGCTATCGGGCGAACTTCGCGCCGCTGCGAGCAGGTGGCAAGGTTGAAGAATATGGCCCGGCGGCCATTGGTAACCTGCAAGGCACACTGCAGGGCGACAAGGCCTACTTCCAGCTGACTGCAGCGGATTTGCCAAAGGGCTGCTCGGTGGCGCTGCTGCACGAAGGGCTGGATATCCAGGTGCTGGAGGTGATCGATCCGAGCTGCCAGGCGTACGGCGGTTTCGGTATCAGCGTGGCGGGAGGCTACCTGAAGGTCAGTGCCGAGCCACAGGCTCCACAAGCCCCCATTCAGTGATCGCAGTGCGGGAAGCGTCGTGGATTGCCGCCAACTGGTGACCCTGACGAGATACCCGGCGTCTTTTCCCTGTAGCGCTGTAACACGCACCGCCTCGCGGTTTGCGGCAAATATTTCTGAATATTTCCACGCCGCGACGTGTCTGGCCCGGATGTTAACCTGCGTTCAATGTGGCCCAGCAGCGGGCCGATCTTCCCCCATTCCAGCAGGCTTCAACGAGCCATCGAGCAGCCGCCCGCGCGTGTTCGTGCCTGCCTGCCCAAAACAAGGAGTAGTTCCGTCATGCATGCCATCAGCTTCATCCAGGATCTAGCGGTGATCATGCTGGTAGCCGGCGTGGTTACCGTGCTGTTCCACCGCTTCAAGCAGCCGGTGGTGCTCGGCTACATCCTCGCCGGTTTCCTGATCGGCCCGCATACGCCGCCGTTCGGCCTGATCCACGATGAAGAGACCATCCGCACCCTCGCTGAGCTGGGGGTGATCTTCCTGATGTTCTGCCTGGGGCTGGAGTTCAGCCTGCGCAAGCTGTTCAACGTAGGTGCCACGGCGTTCATCGCCGCGTTCCTGGAAATCATCCTGATGATCTGGATCGGTTTCGAGATCGGCCGCTACTTCGGCTGGAGTACCATGGACTCGCTGTTCCTCGGCGCGATCCTGGCGATTTCTTCGACGACCATCATCATCAAGGCGCTCGGCGACCTGAAGATGAAGAACGAGCGCTTCGCCCAGCTGATCTTCGGCGTGCTGATCGTCGAGGACATCCTCGGCATCGGCATCATCGCGCTGCTTTCCGGTATCGCCCTGAGCGGCAGCGTGGAAACCGGCGAGGTGTTCGCCACCGTCGGTAAGCTGTCGCTGTTCATGATCGTCGCGTTGGTCATCGGCATTATCCTGGTGCCACGTGTGCTTGCCTATGTCGCGAAGTTTGAAAGCAACGAGATGCTGTTGGTCACGGTGCTGGGTATTTGTTTCGGCTTCTGCCTGCTGGTAGTCAAGCTGGAATACAGCATGGTGCTGGGCGCCTTCCTGATCGGTGCGATCATGGCCGAGTCGCGCCAGTTGGTGCAGATCGAGCGCCTGATCGAGCCGGTGCGTGACATGTTCAGCGCGATCTTCTTCGTCGCCATCGGCCTGCTGCTCGATCCTAATGTACTGGTCGAATACGCGTGGCCGATCGCGGTGATCACCGTGGCCGTGATCGTCGGCAAGGTACTGTCGTGCAGCGTCGGCTCCTTCATCGCCGGCAATGATGGGCGCACCTCGCTGCGCGTCGGCATGGGTCTTTCGCAGATCGGTGAGTTCTCTTTCATCATCGCCACCCTGGGCATGACCCTGCAGGTGACCAGCGACTTCCTCTACCCGGTTGCGGTAGCCGTTTCGGTGATCACCACCCTGACCACGCCGTACCTGATCCGCTCGGCCGATCCGCTGGCGGTGAGCCTCGGCAAGGTTATGCCGCAGCGGGTATCGCGGGTGTTCTCGCTGTATGGGGAGTGGTTGCGCAGCATTCAGCCGCAAGGCCAGGGCGCGATTCTGGCGGGGATGATCCGCAAGATCGTCCTGCAGGTGCTGGTCAACCTGGCCTTCGTGGTGGCGATCTTCCTTGGCATCGCCTTCTTCGCCACGCAGATCGGCGCCTGGCTGGCCGAGTGGATCGATCAGGAGAACCTGCGCAAGGCGGTAATCTGGGGCGCCGCGCTGATCCTTTCGCTGCCGTGCCTGATCGCCGCGTACCGCAAGATCAAGGCACTCTCTATGTTGCTCGCCGAGATGGGCGTGCGCCAGGAGAAGGCCGGTCGCCATACGGCGCGGGTACGCAAGGTGATTTCCGAGGTGATCCCGCTGCTCTCGCTGGTCGGCATCATGGTGCTGCTGACCGCGCTGTCGTCGAGCATCCTGCCGTCCAACGACATGCTGCTGCTGGTCGGCGTGGTCGCGGCCGGTGTGGTAGCCGTGCTGTGGCGCTGGTTCATCCGCGTGCACACGCGCCTGCAGATCGCCTTGTTCGAGACACTCGACAAGCCCGAAACACCTGGGCATCACTGAAACGACGAGGGCGCCAATCGGCGCCCTTCTTGTATCCCTTTTCGTAGCCTGTGGCATAGCGACCTTTAGGCGCTCCCCGGGTATCGCTGCGCTCGACCCGGGCTACAGAGAGCAGCCCGTAGCCTGATGTTGAGCGAAGCGATACCCAGGGCAGCATTTCTCGGGTATCACTCTGCTCAACCCAGGCTACCAAGGCTGACCGGCATTACTCCTCCAGCCAGACTTCCCGCACCCAGTGCCACACCGAGTCCCAGCTCTCGTCGGTGAGGTCTTCTTCTTCGCCGTCCCAGAGCAGCACGGTGCCGTCCTGCTCGACGCAGTAGTAGTTGCCCCGATCTTCACAGATCGGCACCAGCTCGCGCGGCACGCCCAGCGACCAGGCCACCGAGGCCACTTCCGGCAGGTAGGTGTGCGATTGCGGGTCGGTCACGGTGACCGGCTCCAGGCGGCCGTACACCACATCGCTGACCTTGAGCAGGAATTCACGCAGCTCGAACGGCAGGTTGATGAGGATCTGCTCCTCGATCTCCACCAGCAGTTCCTCGTCGGGCAGCTCCAGCGGCACCGGCACCGGCTCGTTCAATTCACGCAGTTGTTCGATGACTTCTTCCACGGCGGCTCCACCTGAGTTCGGCGATTCTCATCAGATTCTGGAAAGCACGAAGCAGACGGGCGTTCGATTGGCCGCCGTCTACTTTACTGCTCCTTGATAACGCAGCTTTTTACGCTGAATGGAAAATAGTCACAAGCGGCGAAAAGGCAAAAAGCCATCTCCAGCCTGCGACCTGCTGCTCATCGGTTTGGGTGCTGCGCCCGGCATAGGTTCCAAAAGTCGAATACGCAAAAAACAAAACCCGGGCAAGCCCGGGTTTTGTCAGTGCGTAACGGATCAGCCGTTCTGGCGGATACCGGCGACCAGCCAGGGCTGGTTCTCGCCAACGGCACGCTCCAGGCGCCAGCTTTCGCTGAAGGCCTCGCCCTGGTCGAAGCGCGAGGTCTTCGAAACACCGCTGAAGGTCAGGGTGGCGATGGTCTTGTCGGCGTGGTCGTCGACACCGTCCAGCTGCACGTCGAGGTTGTCGATGTAGGTGGACTGGAAGCCGTCACCCAGGTCGGCGCGCTCGCGCTTGAGGAACTCCAGCAGTTGCGGGGTCACGAACTCGGCGATCTTGTCCATCTCGTTCGCGTCCCAGTGCTGCTGCAGGCTCAGGAAGTGCTCGCGACCGGCGTTGACGAAGTTTTCCTCGTTGAACCAGGCAGGTGCGTTGATCACCGGCTTGATCGCCGCGGCGCTGCTGCCGCCGAAGATCGACGGCTGAGCCGGCTGCGGCTGGCCATGGGCCTCACGCTGGAACGGAGCACCACCGGCAGCGGCGACGTTCGGCTGCTGCTTCTGGCGACGTGCGGCCAGGAAGCGGAACAGCAGGAAGGCGATCAGGCCGAAGATCAGCATGTCCATGATCTGCAGGCCTTCGAAGCCGTCACCCATGAACATGGAGGCCAGCAGGCCACCGGCGGCCAGACCGGCCAGTGGGCCGAGCCAGCGCGACGCACCGCTGGCGGCAGCAGGCGTGCGGCCTGGGGCAGCGGCATTGGCATTAGGTTGGGATGGCGGCGTGGCCTGACGGGTCTGGTGGCTCGGCGCGGCGCCAAAGGATTTGCCGCCGCCCATACGCTTGGCGTCGGCAGTCAGGCTGAAGGACAGGCCCAGGCAAACTACCAGGGCGATGCTGAGGAAACGCTGCATTATCGGTTTTCTCTTGGTTATTGAAACACTGACGGGCATCTTGCCCGTGGCAGGTCGGCATGACCAGCAACAGAATGTTTCGAGCTTTTGCCCAACGAGGCGGCTTGCGCTGCGCCAGGGCGATGGAGGTGGGAGGTGAAACGGAACCAATAGTTTCCGTTTCAGTGCTTAGCGGCTAGTGCCTTAGAGCCTGTTCACGATCTACTGCGCGTCGGCCCTACTGCGTTAAAAGCAGGCTCGGAATGCTCATTTACAGCTCGTAAACTCCGCTTCCTCGCCTGCTTTTGCCTTGTATGGCTCTAGCTCGCGAGATCGTGAACAGGCTCTTAGCGCCAGTTGTAGAGTTCTTTCTCGGTCACTTCGCCCATCGGCGTGGCTTCGTCCTGGAAGGTTTTCATGGATTTCCAGATGCGCCCATTGAGGTCGTTCTGGCTAGCCAGGTCTTCGAGTACGGTTTGCGACTCACGCTTCATCGCCGCCAGTACCTCGTCGGGGAAGCGCTTGATCGTCACGCCCTGTTCCTTCAACTGGGCCAGGGACTTGGCGTTGTGGAAGACGTAGTCGTCCATCATGTCCAGGGTCGCGGCGCGGGCGGCTTCGACGACGATGGCCTGCAGGTCGGCCGGCAGGCTGTCGAAAGCCTTCTGGTTGACCATCGACTCGACCACCGCTTGTGGCTCCTGCCAGCCCGGGAAGTAGTAGTACTTGGCCGCTTTGTGCAGGCCGAAGGCCAGGTCGTTGTAGGGGCTGACCCAGTCGGTGGCATCGATCACGTGGGTTTGCAGGGCGGTGAAGATTTCGCCGCCAGGCAGGTTGACGGTGATGGCGCCAAGCTTGGTCCAGACTTCACCACCGAGGCCCGGCATACGGATCTTCAGGCCCTTGATGTCGTCCAGCGAGTTGATTTCCTTGTTGTACCAGCCGCCCATCTGCATGGTGGTGTTACCCGCCGACAGCGGCTTTACGCCGAAGGGCGCGTAGGTTTCATCCCACAGGGCCTGACCGCCGCCCTTGCTCAGCCAGGCATTCATTTCCAGGGTCGACAGGCCGAACGGCACCGACGAGAAGAACTGTGCGGCCGGCACCTTGCCTTTCCAGTAGTACGGCGTGCCGTGACCCATTTCCGCGGTACCGCGGGACACGGCGTCGAACACTTCCAAAGCCGGCACCAGCTCACCGGCGGCATAGACCTTGACGGTCAGACGGCCGGCGCTCATGGCGTTGATGCGATCGGCCAGGCGTTCAGCGGCGGTGCCCAGGCCTGGGTAGTTCTTCGGCCAGGAGGTGACCATCTTCCAGTGGAAGGTCTCGGCTTTTGCAGCGGTGGCGCCTTGCCCGGCAGCGGGTGTTTCTTCCTTGCAGCCGGCCAGACCGATGGCAGCGAGCAGCGCCATAGCGGCACCGAACAGATTGCGGCGGTTCATGGTGTTCTCCCTTGAGTGTCGAGCAGCGTGCCCTGATTGCTTTTGTTATTGGCAGCCGGCCGTAATGGCGGCTGCCATGGTTGTAATCGTTGAGCTACTTACAGCCTGTTCACGATCTTCATGTCAGGCTTTATCCAGTTTTGCCTGCAACGCGACAGAAGCAGCCATTCGTAGGGTGGATGGCGCTTCATTCATCCACCGTTTTGCAATCGCAATGGTGGACAAAAAGAGCGTTGTCCACCCTACCTCACTGCTTTTGTGGGAGGGGCTTTAGCCGCGAGCCTTTTACGCCTAGATAGGCACAATCGGGGCTAAAGCCCCTCCCACGAGTTCGCGATCGGCCGCCCCCACCATATAGCTGCCGTACACATACCCCGCAGGATCGTGAGCAGGCTCCTTAGATAGCCTCGAGCTTGGCGTACGCCAACATCAGCCACTTGCTGCCTTCGCTCTCGAAGTTCACCTGCACCCGCGCCTGGGGCCCCGAGCCCTCGAAGTTGAGGATGGTGCCTTCGCCAAACAGTGAGTGCTGCACGCGCTGGCCGAGGTTGAATGGCGTATCCGGCACGGCGCTGCCGGCGAACAGGCTGCTGCCGCTCATGCTGCGGCTGCCACTGCCGTACGGGCGACTGACGCTGTTCGACAGACGCACTTCCTGCACCAGGTGCGGCGGCACTTCACGCACGAAGCGCGAGACCTTGTTGTAGGTCTCGTTGCCATACAGGCGACGGGTTTCCGCGTAGCTGATCACCAGATTGCGCATGGCTCGAGTGATGCCCACGTAGGCCAGGCGGCGTTCCTCTTCCAGGCGGCCGGGCTCTTCCAGGCTCATCTTGTGGGGGAACAGGCCTTCCTCCATGCCGACCAGGAACACCCGCGGGAACTCCAGGCCCTTGGCGCTGTGCAGGGTCATCATCTGTACGCTGTCTTCATGCTCGGCAGCCTGGGTATCACCGGCCTCCAGCGAGGCGTGGCCGAGAAACGCAGCCAGTGGCGTTTGCTCCTCGTCACCTTCTTCGCCCTCGTAGGAGTCGAACGCACGCGCGGCAGACACCAGTTCCTCGAGGTTTTCTACCCGAGCCTGGGCTTTCTCGCCCTTCTCGTCGCGGTGATAGGCCAGCAGGCCAGACTGCTCGATGACCAATTGCGCCATGCTGTGCAACTGCATGCCCTCGACCTTCAACGCCAGGGTATCGATCAGCTCGACGAAGCCGTTCAGTGCGCTGGCGGCGCGGCCGCTGATCACCTTGGTGCCGACCGCTTCGTGCAGCGCGGCCCACATCGACAGGTCGTTGGCGCGGGCGAACTGGCGCAGGGTCTCCACCGTTTTCTCGCCGATGCCGCGGGCCGGCACGTTGATCACCCGCTCCAGGGCCGCATCGTTGCCGCGCTGGTGGATCAGGCGCAGGTAGGCCATGGCGTTCTTGATTTCCGCGCGCTCGAAGAAGCGCTGGCCGCCGTAGATGCGGTAGGGAATCTTCTCGCGCAGCAGGGCCTCTTCCAGCACCCGCGACTGGGCGTTGGAGCGATACAGGATGGCGATGTCGCTGCGTCGCAGGCCGTCCTTGCGCAGGGCGTCCTCGATGGTTTCCACCACATAGCGCGCTTCGTCGTGTTCGTTGAAGGCGGCGTACAGGCTGATCAGGTCGCCATCGCCGACATCGGTGCGCAGCTCCTTGCCCAGGCGCCCTTGGTTGTTGGCGATCAGTGCGTTGGCAGCGTTGAGGATGTTCGCCGTGGAGCGGTAATTCTGCTCCAGGCGGATGATTTCCGCGTCGGCGAAGTCGCTGTCGAACTGCTGGATGTTCTCGATCTTGGCACCGCGCCAGCCGTAGATCGACTGGTCGTCGTCGCCCACCACCATCAGGCTTTCGCCGCCCATGGCGAGAAAGCGCAGCCAGGCGTACTGCACGGCGTTGGTGTCCTGGAACTCGTCGACCAGGATGTGCCGGAAGCGCTTCTGGTAGTGGGCCAGCAGGCCGGCGTTGTTGCGCCAAAGGTCCAGGGCGCGCAGCAGCAGTTCGGCGAAGTCGATCACCCCGGCACGGGCGCAGGCGGCCTCGTAGGCTTCGTAGATGCTGCGCATGGTGGCCAGGAACAGGTCGCCGCTGGCCTGGATGCCGGCCGGGCGGATGCCCTCGTCCTTCTGGCCGTTGATGAACCACTGCGCCTGTTTGGCCGGCCAGCGTTGTTCATCCAGGTTCAACTCGCGGATCACCCTTTTGATCAGGCGCTGCTGGTCGTCGGAATCAAGAATCTGAAAGTTCTCGGCCAGGTTGGCCTCGCGCCAATGGGCACGCAGCAGGCGATGCGCCAGGCCGTGGAAGGTGCCGACCCACATGCCGGCCGGGCTCTGGCCGAGCACGTCCTCGATGCGGTGGCGCATCTCGGCAGCGGCCTTGTTGGTGAAGGTCACCGAGAGGATGCTGTGCGGCGAGACGTCCAGGCGCTGGATCAGAAAGGCGATGCGGTGCACCAGCACACGGGTCTTGCCGGAGCCGGCACCGGCCAGCACCAGTTGATGGCCAGGCGGCGTGGTAACCGCGTGGTGCTGGGCTGGGTTTAGAGAACTGAGTCGCTGATCGAGGTCATTTTGCATCGCGGCATTCTAGGGGGCCGATGCAGGTAGGGCAAACGCTGGTGACGGCGACGTGACTAGCCGCCGGCCTCGGCCATCGCGAGCCCGTGAACAGTGCTCCGGCTGGTTGGCGAAGATGCTTGCCAGCACCTGGTCGAGCTTGCGCAGGTGTGCTTCGGTTAAGCCCTCGACGCTCCGGCAATTTATTGAAGCAACGAGCCCTCTTGGAGCATGTGCCGATGAAATTCTATTGCCATTAAATTGATATTTTTTTGCCATAAAAATCGACCGTTCAGCGATTTTTTTGAACATTTTGGAACCCTGTCGGTATCGAGCCGTCGTAGCGACGAATCAGTTTTTACGACGGGTATGGATGCATGGTGGTACGCAACGGAGCTGCGGTTGTAGGGTTTTGTCTGGTTGTTTTTCCTGTCTTGGCGGTCGCTCAGACCCCTGGTGAACGTGAGCTGTATCGCGACAGACAGGAGCGTTTGCTGCAAGAGCAGCAGCAACGTTTGCGGGAGCTGCAACAGCTCCCCGGCCGCGAGGCACAACAGCCTGCCGAGCCTGAACCGGGCGACGAACGCTGCTTCGCCATCGACGACATCGAGATCAGCGGTGCCAGCCTGCTGTCGGAGGCCGACCGCGCCGCGATCCTCGCGCCGTTCGCTGACGATTGCCTGGGCGTCAGCCAGCTCAACGCGCTGCTCAAGGCCATCACCAATCACTACATCGACCGCGGCTATGTCACCACCCGTGCCTACCTGCCGCAGCAGGATCTGTCTGCCCGCACCCTGAAGATCACCGTGGTCGAAGGCCGCCTCGAAGGCCTCGACAGCTCCGCTCTGGCCAGTGATCGTGAGCTGGCGATGAGCTTTCCCGGCAAGACCGGCGAGGTGCTCGACCTGCGCGAACTGGAGCAACTGGTCGAGAACCTCAATCGCCTGCCATCGCGCTTCGCCAAGCTGGAGCTGGTGCCCGGCGAGCAGGTGGGTGGCAGCCGCGTGCAACTGCAGGGCGAGCGCAGCAAGCCGTGGCGCGCCAGCCTGTCGCGCCACAACGATGGCCAGCTCAGCACCGGCGAGCAGCAGTGGGGCGTTGGCCTGGACTGGGACAGCCCGCTGGGCCTGGCCGACCAGCTGAGCCTGCGCGCCAGCCGTGATGCGGTCAGCGACAGCTACCGTCATTCGCACAGCCAGAGCCTCTACTACAGCCTGCCCTACGGCTGGTGGACCTTCAGCTACAACTACGGCCAGTCCTACTACCGCAACAAGACCGATTTCAACGGCTTCCTGGCAGAGACCGATGGCGACTACCAGAGCCATAACCTGTTGGCAGAGCGGGTGCTGCACCGCGACAGCGTCAGCAAGACTGCTTTCAGCACTGGCCTGAGCCACGTTCGCACCAATAACTTCATCGAAGACAATCGCATAGGTATCTCCAGCAATCGCCTTAGCGAATGGCAGTTGGGCTTCAATCACGGCCGTCGTGTGGGCAGCGCCTTCGTCAACGCCGACATCGGCTGGCAGCGCGGCATCGGTGCCTTCGACGCCCAGGGCAACGGCCATCCCCGTGGCCAGGACCCGGTCGCCCGCTACAACAAGTACACCCTGACCCTCAGCTACCTGCAGCCCTTCAACCTGGGCGGCGAGCGCTTCAGTTTCGAGAGTCTGGCCACCGGCCAGAAGAGCGAAGACCAGCTGTTCAGCCCGGCGCGCATCAGCGTTGGTGGTTTGAATTCGGTGCGCGCCTACAAGGATCAGTCGCTGTCCGGCAATAGCGGCGGCTACTGGCGCAACCAGCTGCGCTGGACGCGGCCGGTGACCTGGGCGCCGCTGCAGCCTTTCGTGCAGCAGTACGGCGCCGCCCTGGCCTATGACGTCGGCGTGATCAGCCATGACGACCACAACAACGGCGCCAGTGGCCGCCTGAGCGGCCACGCCCTGGAGCTCAGTGCCCGTGGTGAGCACCTGGCCGCCAGCGTGACCTTCGCCCATTCCCTGGAACGCCCCGCCGCCTTCACCGAGGGTGAGCGACCGGTGTACTTCCGCCTCGATGTGTTCTTCTGATTTCAACGCGTAACGGAGATAGTCACATGGACGTTCGCAGCCCCCTGAACCGTGCCATCGCCCGCATCCTCATCGGCGTCATGCTGTTCGATCCGGTCAAGGCGCTGGCCGCCGACCTGGCGGTCGACGCCGCAGCCGGCGGCAACACCAGCATCGGCCAGGCCGGCAATGGCGTGCCGGTGGTGAATATCGCCACGCCCAATGGCAGTGGCCTGTCGCACAACAAGTTCACCGACTACAACGTCGGCCAGCAGGGGCTGATCCTCAACAATGGCGCCCAGGCCTTCGTGCCGAGCCAGTTGGGTGGCTACATCAACGGCAACCCGAATCTCCAGGGCGGTGCCGCGGGCGTCATCCTCAACGAAGTGACCGGCAGCAACCGCAGCCAGCTCAAGGGTTACACGGAAGTGGCCGGGCAGGGCGCCCATGTCATCGTCGCCAACCCCCATGGCATCACCTGCGATGGCTGCGGTTTCATCAACACCCCGCGCGCGACCCTGAGCACCGGTGCACCGCAGATTCAGGATGGCCGCCTCAAGGGCTTCGACGTCGACGGCGGCGACATCGCCATAGAAGGTGCTGGCCTCAACGCCAGCAACGTCGACCAGTTCGACCTGATCACCCGCACGGCTAAGATCAACGCCGATATCCACGCCAAGCGCCTGAACGTCATTGCCGGCCGCAACGAAGTGGACGTTGCCACCCTGCAAGCCACCGCCAAGGCCGACGACGGCAGCGAAAAGCCCCAGGTGGCCATCGACAGCTCGGCCCTGGGCGGCATGTATGCCGGGGCGATCAGCCTGGTGGGTACCGAAGCGGGCGTGGGCGTGAAGCTGGCCGGCGACATGGCGGCCACTGCCGGTGATATCCAGATCGATGCCGGCGGCCAGCTGACCATGAACCGCAGTGCGGCCAGCGGCAATACCACCCTGGTGGCCGATAGCGTCGATCTCAAGGGCGATACCTATGCGGGCGGCACCGCCCGTGTCGAGGCCAGGCAGGTTGACGTGCGCGAGAGCCTCGCCGCCGGTGAGCAGGTCAAGGTACAGGCCGAGCGGCTGAACAACGCCGGTGCCATCGAGGCCGGCGTGCGCGCCGACGGCAGCACCAACAGCGCCGGGCATTTGCAGTTGGACGGCGGCAGCGTGCGTAACGACGGTCAGCTCGTCAGCCATGGCTCCCTGAAAACCGACCTGCAGGCACTCGACAATGCCGGCGGCCAGATCGCCGCGGCAGGCAGCGCCACGCTCAAAGCCAAGGAACTCGACAACCAGAAGGGCCAGGTCGTCGCCCAGGGCAACCTGACCCTCGACACCGATACGCTGGACAACCGCCAAGGCAGCGCCCTGGCGGGCCAGGCCATGGAGGTCAACGCCCAGGCTGTGGATAACCGCGCCGGCACCCTGGCGGCCGGTGGCACCATCACCGCGAAGGCCAGCAACGCACTGAACAACGACGGCGGCCTGGTGGAGGCCGGCGGTCATCTCGATATGCAAGCCGACAGCCTGAGCAATGCCGGTGGCCGCCTGCGTGCCCTGGGCAGCGGCGGTGAGAGCCGCTTCGCCATCGGCACCGCGTTGAATAACGACGGCGGCGTGCTGGAGGTGGCCAGCGCGGCATTGACCTTCGACACCCCGGCCCTGAGCAACAAGGGCGGTGTGGTGCGTCACCTCGGCAGCGCCGGGCTGAATCTCGACATGGATCTACTCGGCCAGGCCGGTGGTGAGTTCATCACCAACAGCGCGGTGAGCCTGAGTGCCGAAGAGTGGGTCAACAACAGCCTGCTGCAGGCCGCCTCCATCACCCTGGACATCGACCGCCTCACCCAGACCGCCGGCGGCGGCCTGCTGGCGGTCAACAGCCTCAGCACCACGGGTGAAAGCTGGATCAACGATGGCCGTATCGAAACCAACGGCAATCTCGACCTGCGCCTGAGCGGTGATTACCGTGGCAACGGCAGCCTGCTGGCGCTCGGCAACCTCGACCTGCAGGCCGGCAACATCGGCTTCGGCGCCGACGCCCAGGTACGCAGCGGTGGCTATGGCCGCCTGGCGGCACGGGGCGAGTTGGTCAGCCAGGGGCGGATGACCGCTGGCGCCTGGCTGAGCATGGCGGCGCAGAAGATCGACAACCGCGGCAACCTGGGTGCGGGCGCCGACCTGCTGTTGCAGGCCAGCACTATCCGCAACGATGGCGGGCTGATATTCAGCGGCGGCAACCTGCAGCTGCTGGCCGACCGTTTCACCAACCGTCTCGCGGCGCTCTACAGCCTGGGCCACCTGAGCATCGCCAGGGATGCCCAGGGCAGCCTCGCCAGTCTGATCGAAAACCGCTCCGGCACCTTCGACAGCGCCGGCGACATGAGCCTGCGCGCCGCCGTCATCGCCAACGTGCGCGACGAGTTGCAGACCGAGCAGGGCAAGTACGATGCCGTGTTCACCGAGCTGGCCTGCCGCGGGCCCTATAACCCCGGTGGCGACTGCAAACTGGGCGGCAACGGGCGCAAGGTCGGGGTCTGGCAGCTCAAGGAATACGATCGCCTGATCGTCACCGCCGACAGTGGCGCCTCGCATATCACTGCCGGCGGCTCGCTGAACGTGCTGGGCGACAGCCTGACCAATAGCAGCAGCACCATCGCCTCGGCTGGCGACCTGCAGATGCAGCTCGGCAGCCTGGACAATATCGGCCTGGAAACCGGCGAGGTGCACACCACCCGGGTGCTGGTGTCCGGCCGCAAGCCTAGCTACTACTACTATCGGGGCCTGGTATACGGCTTCAACGACAAGCATGCCGGCTCGCGCAACCTCGATACGCTGGAATCGGATCTCAACCGCGTCATCGGCGCCATGGAGCGCGAGTACCTGCCGGCCAATACCGTCGAGCGGGTCAATGTCGACGGGCAGACCTACGCCGCGGTCATCCAGAGCGGCGGCAATGTGCGCGTCGACACCCGCGACGATTTCGACAGCCGGGTCATTCGCCCCAGCTATGCCTACCTCGGCGGCGGCACGCGGGTCGACACCACCACGCCCGGTAGCGATATCGCCACCGCCATCACCCTCAACCCGCAACTACCGCCGGATCTGGCTCAGCAAGCCGTCGACCCGCTGGGGCTGCCGAGTTTCAAGCTGCCCACCGGCCAGAACGGTCTGTTCAGCCTCAACACCAATCCCGATCACCCCTACCTGATCGAGACCGATCCGCAATTCGCCGAGCTGGGCAACTTCCTCAATTCCAGCTACCTGCTCGGCCAGCTCGACTACGACCCCGATCACGCCCAGAAGCTGCTTGGCGACGGCCTCTACGAACAACGCCTGATCCGCGATGCAGTGCTGGCCCGCACCGGCCAGCGCTTCCTGGCCGGGCTGAACAGCGACGAGACGCAGTTCCGCTACCTGATGGATAACGCCATCGCCAGCCAGCAACCCCTGCAGTTGTCCGTGGGCGTCGGGCTTTCCGCCGAGCAGGTCGCCGCCCTGACCCATGACATCGTGTGGATGGAAGAGCGCGAAGTGAACGGCCAGAAGGTGCTGGCACCCGTGCTCTACCTGGCACAGGCCGAAGGCCGCCTGGCGCCGAATGGAGCCCTGGTCCAGGGCCGCGACCTGACCCTGATCAGTGGCGGTGGCCTGAGCAACGCCGGCACCCTGCGCGCCTCGGCCAACCTTGGCATCCAGGCCGAGTCCATTGGCAATAGCGGGCTTATGCAGGCCAATCAGCGCCTGCAACTGCTGGCCACCGAAAGCATCCGCAACGCCCAGGGCGGCATCATTGCCGGTCGCGACGTCAGCCTGCAGGCCGGCAGCGACATTATCAACGAGCGCAGCGTCGCCACCCACCAGTCCGCCAATGGCAAGGCCTACGAGCACCAGCGGCAGATGGCCGACAGTGCCGCACGTATCGAAGCTGAAGGTGAGCTGAGCATGGCCGCAGGGCGTGACCTGCTCAATGTCGGCGGCGCCCTGTCCGCCGGCGGCGATGCCAAGCTGCAGGCCGGCCAGGATCTGCTGCTTGCCAGCCAGCAAACCGAGAACAGCACCTCGCGCTATTACGACGCGCGCAACTACAACAATCGCCAGCAGATCGACCAATACGGCAGTGATGTAAAGGTCGGCGGTGACCTGCAGGCCGCTGCCGCGCGAGACATAGCCATCGTCGGTAGCCAGGTCGCGGCAGAGGGCGATATGGCCCTGCAGGCCGGTGGCAGCATGACCATCGCCTCGGCGGCTAATGAGTACCACTATGACGCCAAGCGCAAGGGCGGCGGCAAGAAGGTCGAGGCCGTACAGGACAGCGTCACCCAGATCGCCAGCGAGCTGAGCGCTGGCGGCGACTTCCGCGCGGTGGCCGGCCAGGACATGAACCTGAGCGCCAGTCGCATCGACGCGGGCGGCTCGGCCTACCTCTACAGCGGTGGGCAACTCAACCTGCTGGCTGCGCAGAACAGTGACTACTCGCTCTACGACAAGCAGTCCAAGGGCTCCTTCGGCGCCAAGGCCACGCGCCGTGACGAAGTCACCACCATCCGCCATATCGGCACCGAGATCACCACCGGCAGCGACCTGACCCTGGCCAGCACCGGCGACCAGCTCTATCAGCGCGTGCGCCTGGACAGCGGCGCCGACCTGACCCTGCAAAGCGGCGGTGGCATCACCTTCGAAGCGGTGAAGGATCTGGATCAGGAGAGCCACGAGAAGAGCAGCAACAGCCTGGTATGGACCTCCGCCAAAGGCAAGGGCACCACCGACGAAACTCTGCTGCAGACCCAGATGATCGCCCAGGGCGAAATCGCCATCAAAGCGGTGGAAGGCCTGAACATCGACATCAAGCACGTCGACCAGCAGACCGTCACCCAGACTATCGACGCCATGGTCGAAGCCGACCCGCAGCTGGCCTGGCTGAAAGCCGCCGAACAACGCGGCGATGTCGACTGGCACCGGGTGAAGGAGATCCACGACAGCTTCAAGTACAGCCATTCGGGGTTGGGTGGCGGCGCTGCGATCGTGATCGCCATTATCGTGGCGTATTTCACGGCTGGGGCGGCGAGTGGGTTGGTAGCGAGTGCCGGATCTGCGGCAGGGGCTACAACTGCAGTCGGAACAGGAGGCGCATTGGCTGCAGGAACCGGTGCGTCGCTCGCCGGCGCGGGCTGGGCCAACTTGGCGGCGACTGCGGTACTCACCGGGGCAGCGGGCAATGCGGCAGTCAGCACTATCAACAATCGTGGCAATTTGAGCGCTGTCTACAAAGACATCACCTCTAGCGACGCCGTGAAGGGCTACGCAGTTGCGGGTGTCACGGCGGGCTTGACCGCAGGGCTTTATGACGGTTGGACAGGCACTGAGACTACCAACAGCAGCGCAGGTAATGCAGTAGGCGCCAATACACCGCTGAGCAACTCCGGCACTGTAAGTGTTGCGGGCTCGGGGTCAGGTTTGAGTACCTTGCCAGGCATAGGCCGGTTCGCGGCCAATCAGGCCCTTCAGAACACCACCTCCGCGGCT
This sequence comes from Phytopseudomonas punonensis, assembly GCF_900142655.1. GTDB lineage: Bacteria > Pseudomonadota > Gammaproteobacteria > Pseudomonadales > Pseudomonadaceae > Aquipseudomonas > Aquipseudomonas punonensis. The sequence goes on from NZ_FRBQ01000012.1 coordinate 21,937, forward strand.
CTGAGCAAACTCGTCGGCCAGGACGGCAGCTTCAGCGATGCATTGCAGAGCACCTTGGCCAACACCTTTATGGCAGCCGGTTTCAACTGGATTGGCGATAACACGGCTCCAGGCGCCAAGCTGGAACTGGAAGATGGCAGCCTCACCAAAGCGGGCTTGCATGCCGTAATGGGCGGCCTCACCGCCGAAGCTATGGGCGGAGACTTCAAGACTGGTGCACTGGCGGCTGGGGTGAACGAGCTACTGGTCGAGAAGCTGGATGCCCAGTACCAGAAGATGGGCATAGAAGACCGCAAAGCGCTGCTGGTCATGAACTCGCAACTGGTGGGCGTGTTCACCGCTGGGGTGCAGGGTGGAGATGAACAGAGCCTGCAGGTGGCTTCGGCTGTGGCGGGTGGGGCTACTGCATATAACTTCCTTGGCCATGAATCTCGAGAATCAAGAGACAAAGCACGTAAAGAGGTTAGTGAAAATCAAAATGTTGAAGCCGCTTCCAAGCTGATTTCGCTCGAAAAGCAAGATCAGCGGAGCGATTCTTTGTTGGATAAGTACTTGAACGATAAAGGTTCTCTTACTCCCTCAGAGCAAATAGAACTAAATCACTACGTTGGTCTATATTTCGAGGAACAGTCCGCTAAGTACGGAAGTGAAACAGCACAAAACTTGGTAGATGCACTGCTCAACGAGAAAGACACAATTCGTGACTATTCGTATAGCTATGCAGCTGATGAGGACATTAAATCTAGGCAAGCATCTTTCAATAGAGAACAAAGTAGCGGCTTAGGCAGTATTTTTTGGAGTCGCACAAAAAGCGAAAATGAAGAGATTTATCAAGACGCGGTAGGGCTTGTTAAAAATCATAATGTGCAGCAAGGGCAGGCAAATATTGGCAGTCCGGCGCTTTATGTTATGTCCGGTCCCGTAGGATTAGGAGTTAGAAGCGCCGCAGCTATTAATGGAGCTGGCCAATTTGGTTTCGGCATTGGGCAACTCGGCGAAGGTCAAGGATGGAATGGAGTTGGAAATATAGCACTCGGCTCGCTGGATATGCTTGGACTGCATATGCCAGTCCGGGGAGTAAGCGGCGCGGCGACATTGCCAGTTCAAAAAAATGCGGCTGATTTTATAAGTGTAGATATTAATAGCGGTTTTGTTTATAAAGCATCCCCCTCAGATTTTGGTACGTCAACTATCGCTGATCGACCGGAGCTGCTAACGATGTGGAACGATGCAATGCGTAGCGCTGCTGGCTCTCTGAGACCAAACGGATATACTCGCTATCTCTCGGCTTTAGAGCGTGGCGAGAGCCCGGATAAAGTCATGCTTGAAAATGCGTTTAAAGCAGTTAATGACCGCTTCTTAAATACGGCCCGTAAAGCTGGAAATGAAATATCAGAAGTGCACCATTGGAATTTCAGCAAGTCTGAGTTTCCGACGCAAATTGTCGACCCTCGGCACCTGGTTCCTATTGACTCTAGGAGGACTCATGAAGAAATTCACAGGGCCACTAGCTCAACTAGAAATATTTGGGTGGGACCTATAGCTCCAGAACATGTTATTAATATTCCTGAGTGGTCAACTCCTCTGCCGCCGCGAGATTAAGTTCTATGAGTTATGTAAAGGTTTTAAAAAAACTTTGTCTGCCCGACGCAGTTGTTGCTCTTGCATCGGGTGAGCTTCAGATGCCTGTAACTGGTTTTGATGCTCCTGCAAAGTGGTTTGGCTACCCTCCAGCTCTAATTCCTATATTGAGTGATAGTTCAGGGCCATCCTATCTCGGGTATTGGAAACATTGGTTTGTAGAGCGCGAAAGCTCCTTCGTTAAGATGTATGTCGACTCTGGTCGGACGCTACTGGAGATTGCGAGAAACTCTGAGCAATTTTTTGGTGTGATAATAATTGATGCAATCTGTCAATTTGATGGTTTGAGCCAAGAGGTAAAGACCTTTGCTGAAGAAGTAGGCGAAGAAACTGGTGGCGTAACGTTATCCGATTATGATCGAATCTCCCTGGACACTGGTGATGACTTAAAAGGGCTTCATAGTGTTGAGGTTTTCAAAATAAACACGCCACTGGCAGTTATACAAGATCAGGCCAAGTACACTGGTGCTTTTCCCTGTGCAGTAAATATTGCGAAAGGCTTTTTAAATCATAGCTGTCCGTTTGAGTTGAATAACGGGCAAGCTGAAGCTTTAGTAACTGGGGAGTTGCCCAGTTGGTTTGTGTCGCTGGATAAAGAGCGGTTGTTTTATGAATATGTATCTGACTGTGCTTTTGATAAGGCGTGGCTTACATTGAATTCACCCGGTTGGTCTGTCCGGAGTGCGCGGCGTGCTATAAAAGAACTGCAAGCTTATTCGAAGGATGAGGCATTCGATTTGCTTGTTGAGGCATGGTTAGATATTGCAACTGAGGACGCTGGCGGGTACTAGAGTAAAAGGAAAAGAGGAACAGGAAACAGATTTAATGGTACTTACTTAACCCTCCTCAGAGAAAAGGCAATAGAAAAGGGGACAGATTTATTTTTGGCCGTCGCAATGGCTGAATAAATAAATCTGTCCCCTTTTTCGCTCATTGGAAGTTGCGGGTTAGAGATTGGGAGTAGTCAGGCGTGGATTATTCGAGAATAATTAACCTTATTGAAAAATCGGATTTCGTTGAGTTTGCTGACTATGGTGACGGGATTGCCGATGAATGGATTTATAAAGCTGAGGCTCGTCTTGGGTTGAAGTTGCCTGATAGCTATAAATGGTGGCTGAAGTATTATTCTGGCGGGGAAATATCTGGAGAAGAGATCTATAGTATCTACGAAATGGATTTTGATAGCGTAAGGGGTGGTGATATAGTTTATATGTCAATCGTTAATGGCCGCAATGGGTTGTGTGGGAAGGAGAAGCTATTTATCTGTGAGCCGCCGGGTGCGGGGGAGTCATTTTATTTTGCCACGGATGATGGTCTTAATGATGGGGAGTATCCTGTTTATAGGCTTGATCTTTCGAATAAAGCTTCCAGTTTGTATGCGGAAAATTTTATTGATTTCTTAGAAAAAAGAATAATTTCTTTCAGTTGAATAGAACAATAACAATAGAGGACACCTATTAGCCGGCTCTGTGTCAAGACTCAAAGCCACCCGCTCTGCTTTTTAAGAGCAGAGTTTTCCAGCGCCGAACCTGATGGGTTGATCCGGTCGAGCACGTTTCCTCGTTCTTGGAATCTTGGGGGCAGAGTCATTGATTAGGAAATACAGCTAAATCAATGACTCTGACCCATCGATTTCCTAAAACTGTCGGTTCGACTACTATAAAATTCAACAGGTCTGTTCCAGATTCGCCAAGGCCAGATACATTATCTGTGATGTATACGATTGATGGGAAAACCAGGACTAGAATTTTTGAAAATGAAGCTAATAAAGTTCCGAAGAATCACTAATGATTACTGAAGATTTTACGCTAGTTAAGGAAATTTTTTCGATCATAGATGTCGGTATAATCGAGGGGTATGATTCCTTCTGCTTTGAGGTTGAGGTTGGGGGATTGAGAAAAGGGGACAGATTATTTTTGGCCGTGGCAATGGCTGAATAAATAAATCTGTCCCTTTTTTCGATTTTAGGTGTAGGCGGTAAAGGTTACGATCTAGGGGATAAGGTTAATGAGGGGCCGAAGAATGAAAATTAATCTTAATCCTACTAGGCTTTTATTGTGGTTTGCGACGGCGATAATTGTTTTTGGGATTTTCATGTTTTTCGTGTTTTTTTTAGTGGGCTTATAATGGCGGTTTTTAAAGTAAGGGACGAAGTTGTCTTGACTGTCCATGCTTTCTTCTCACTACCATTGTCTCTCGTTTTGACAATATGGTTTATGGTAGTTAAGCGAGATACGCTTGCTTTAGGAAAAGGGGACTAGGAAAAGGGGACAGATTTATTTTCGGCCGTGGCAATGGCTGAATAAATAAATCTGTCCCCTTTTCTTCCCGAGGCAGGGATGCCCTATGCGCATCCTGTAGGTCAAAAAGGGCCGGTGCAGGTTATCCCTGATGCAATCAGTCCTCCCAAGTTCAGCCAGGTTGAGGACCTGTTTGGGCAGATATTTGAAAGTATCCCGCTGTCGCACCTTCCCAATTGGAAGACTGGTTCACGTGTAAATGATGGGGTGCTGGGCGAGCAACTGGCCCTGCAAACCCTTAACGAGAAAACCGGCCTCAATTTCAAACCTCTGCACAATACTAGCAACCACGGTTGCGATGGCTGCGCGGTGGCGATCGATGGCGATACGATTACCGTGGTGGTGATGGATGCGAAGTCTTCGGTGAATGGCGTGAGTAAGGCCGGTACGCCGCATGGGGACCCGAGGACGCGGTTGGAGGGTTGGCTGGGTAATAGATCAATTGCCGACTCTGATCCTGCTTTACGCGATGCTTTGCGAGCAGCGTTGGATTCAGGAAAAGCCAAGGTTCAAGGTGTAACAGTCAAAGTCGGTGTTCCCGCCCCCAGTAAAACAGGTGTAGCAGAATTTAAAGTGGAACCATGGACCAAGAAGTAATTCAGTGCGAGCGCTCGGGCGTGAACCCGAAATGGCCTTCCTACAAAAGCGTGCTGGGGCGCATAGCCAAGGGGCCACACGTCTCAGATGAATACGAGTTGAATGGCATCCGTGAATATGTTGAGCGCGGCGACGCATTTGCGAAGCCATCAATGCCTGTACCGAATAGTGACAACGTTACGCGTAGTAGCTCCGAATGGATGGCCGTCACACGAGCCCACAAGGTATTGGCAACCGCCCAAGATAACCCACAATGGCTTCTAGAATTGGCCCATTGGTTGCGCTATTACCAAGTAGGAATTTGGCAGTTGTTCTTCTGGGCGGGCCAGTTCGACATTATTGCCAAAGCGGCAGGCAATGATCGACGCCGCCAAAACTACAGCATCCAAACCGCCACCAATATGATGGCCGCCATGGCGATCCTAGGCTGGAAGGATGCCGTCATCCATCAGGGCTATCTCACCCATGCGGCTCTCAATCGTGGGCATCAATTAGTGATTGAGTACGAAGAGCAACACCGCCGCGCCCAAGCCTTTATGATGCGTGTGTTTGCCGATTGGATGGGCGATGTCTCGCATCAATGGCCTGCTTATGCTTACGACGAACCCATCTACGAAGCCTTGTTGGCCAAGTGGCGCACTCCCAGCCCCGACGACCTGATGCCGTGTCTGTTGGCCGCGTGTGACCGCCACACGTGGCAAACCGGCAAAGAGAGCCAGAAGAAGTCCTACGACTTCAATCAGGACTGGCACTTGGAGCGCGTCCCGGTGGAAATTCTCTATATCCTACGCCTGCGCCAGTGGGAAGGTTTAGCCAATCCGCAGAAGATTGATCATCCACTGCTGGCCGCGCCCTTTGACCAATTGCCTCCCGAGCAACCAGTGCCTGAGTTGGACGAGTTGATGCAAGGTGTGCTCAAACGCGCGAGGGAAGACTGGCCACAGTACGATGAAGTGTTGTCGTTGCCAGCATTGAAGAGTTGAAACTTGGAATCGATAGGTTCAGAGTCATTGATTTAGCTGTATGCTCGAATCAATGATCCTGACCCCATCAACTATACCAGCCGAACAGGTCCCCCATCCATTGCCCGCATCGGGCGTTGCTGCTGATCAAGTTGCCAGTGCTACGTACCAAACTGGAAACCATCTCCGGGAAAAGGGGGGCAGGTTTATTTTCGGCCGTGGCAATGGCTGAATTAATAAATCTGTCCCCTTTTCGAAGAGGCTCCCCTTGATTGTTACGCCGAAGCCTCCACCCACGGAAACTTGCAGCAGTTGATATCAGGGCCTCACCTCCGAGCTTGGCCTTTTCTTACCGATGGAGCGCTTTACAGCTCAAGGACGTTCATGAAAAAAATCAGTTTTATCCTATTGGCCGGTGCGCTCGCAGGCTGCAACAGCATCTCCTCCGTCCCGTACGTAGAACCGAGCCCGTCTGCCGATACCGCCAAGGTTCGGGTGATCACGAATTCGAGCGTCTACGGCGACAGCCTCACCGAAAACTGCATTCCGAAGATCCGCCAGAAGATGGCGGTGTCTGGCCGGCAGTATGAAAGCGGACGCATGCACGAGACGTATCCCCAGTTTCCGCTGCAGCCGAAGACGGTAGAGGGAATGCCGAAGCGTATGGCGCCGAAGATGATCGATCTGAAGCCCGGCATCCGTATGGCGGAAGGGATGTACGTTGAAGTCGCTACCGAGTATCTCGTGCCGACTAACGCCCCCTTCATGATCTCAACCCTAGGCGCGGTGATGGGCAGCTACGGCAGCACCCAGCCGAGTTGCCCTATGGATGCGAAGGTCTTCGACCTTGAGGCGGGAAATAGCTACGAGGTCTTCGTGGGCATGGGGCCAGGGCAGACCCCAGAGGGAACGAAGCTGTTCTGTGCCCTGGCTGTGCGGAAGATGCTACCAATCGGGAACACTGGAGAGGCGTTGCCTTTAGTGGTCGAGCCCAAGCCGGCGCCGAAGGCGAAGTGTAAAAGTTAATCGTCGAGCCCCGCCATTGTGCGGGACTTTTTTACTGATCATCTATTACGTAGAGTTTGTAACAACTCAACTTGGAGGGCCAATAAGGGACAGACCACGTTTATAGCTCTAGGTAAAAGGGACAGATTTATTTTGGCTCATGGAAAATGCTGAATAAAGTCCAGTGGATTCGAATTAGACGCTACTTGCCCGCCTGCTGCCGCTATATCGGGTTGAACATGGGATCGAGCCGAAAATAAAGGGGCAGATCTAGATCTGCCCCTTTTACATTATAAACGCCTATTCTCACTTCACCGAAAACTTGAACACCGTGTTCTGCGTATAAGTCTGCCCCGGATCCAGCCGTGTTGAGGCGAACGTCGGCTGGTTCGGTGCGTCCGGGAAATGTTGGGTTTCCAGGGTGAAGGCGCTCCAGTGGGCGTAGGTCTTGCCGGCTTTGCCTTTTACCGAGCCGTCCAGGAAGTTGCTGGTGTAGAACTGTACGCCCGGCTCGGTGGTGTAGAGCTGCAGGAGGCGGCCGGAGGCGGGGTCGTGGACTTCGGCGGCGAGTTGCTTGATGTCGCCTTTGGTATCCAGTGCCCAGTTGAAGTCGAAGCCGCCCTGTTTGGCTTCGGCGAATTTGAGCTGCTCGTGGTCGTCCTTGATGTGCTGGCCGATGGGCGTCGGTTTGCTGAAGTCCATCGGTGTGCCTTTGACTGGGGCCAGTTCGCCGGTGGGGATCAGCGTCTTGTTGACCGGTGTGTAGTGGCTGGCGTGCAGGGTGGCGACCTGTTTGAGCATGTCGCCGTTGCCGGCCCCGGCAAGGTTGAAGTAGCTGTGGTTGGTGAGGTTGACCACCGTGGGCTTGTCGGTGGTGGCCTTGTAGTCGATGTGCAGTTCGTTGCTGTCGGTGAGGCGGTAAGTGACTTCGGTTTTCAAGTTACCGGGAAAGCCCATCTCGCCATCCTTGGAGAGGTAGGTGAGGGTCACGCCGACCGAGTCCTTATCCTTCACCGGTTTGGCTTCCCAGACCTTCTTGTCGAAGCCCTCGGCGCCGCCATGCAGGGCATTTGGCCCGTCATTGAGCGGCACCTGGAAACGCTTGCCATCGAGTTCGAAGGCGCCGCCAGCCAGGCGATTGCCGAAGCGGCCGATGGTGGCGCCGAAGAACGCGGTGCCGGCCTCATAGCCCTGCACGTCATCGAAGCCCAGCACCACGTCTTCGACCTTGCCGTTCTTGTCCGGCACCTCCAGGGCCTGCAGCACGCCGCCGTAGGTGATGATGGTGGCCTGCATGCCGTGGCTGTTACGCAGCTGATACTGCTCCACGGGCGTGCCATCGCGGGTCTTGCCGAAGGGCTTGTGTTCGCTTGTCAGCCCGGCAGCGTTGGCGCCTGTGCTGGCGATCGCCAGGGAGAGGGCCAGGCCGGACAACAGATGGTGAGGGTGGGTCATGGTCGAACTTCCTTTTATTGTTGTGAGAGTCGTTCTAACGAGCAGGGCCTGCAGCAGCGAATGCCAGGCCGAATAATCTTGATACGAAAAACAGGTTAGCTGTTATCTGACCACCGGCTAGTCCATTCGTCTCGGTGTGCTGGTCTGGCATGAGGTGCCGTGGAAGGCAGATGGCCTGAGCCCGGGTCCGGGCCGTGTGGCGAAGGGGGCACGTAACGACCAATCTGTCGTTACGTGCCTTGGTGCAGCGGTTACTGAGGTGTTTGGCCTGCAGCCGCTCTCTGCTGCTTCACGCCTTCGTGTACGTACTTCCAGTAATCGGCCTGCGGGTCGGCGCGGCACTGCTCGATGATCCACGGTAGTGCGCGTGCGAAGGCCTTGTCGACTTCCGTCGCGGACGCACTGTCCTGCTGACGCAGTTCGGCAAGGAACAGCAGTGCCGAGGTCTGTTGGAAGGTCGACAGATCGCTGACAGGTTTGCCCGGCGACGCTTGCTCGAAGGCTTTCAGTTCCTGGGTGACCTGGGCGCAGCTCTGTTCCTGCGTGCGCACCAGGGACTGTGTCTTGAGGATTATCGGTCGGCTGGTTCGTTGCGTCGCCGGTGCCTCGGGGCTGGGCGTCCAGGGCTCGTACTGCCAGGCGCGCACCGTTTCCATGACGGCCGAACGGGCAAGCTCGGGGGCATCGCCGGCGACCGTCACGTCGCTCACCGAACCATCGGCGTTTACCTGATAGCTGACGATCAACGCGATGTGCTGTTGCAGAGTTGCTGGCGCTACCGGCATCGGCGTGTGCACGGGCTTCAGTGGGGTGAGCTTGAACAGCGCCGCATCGGCCTGAACCCGGGCGGCGAAGCTGTTGATGATGCGGCGGATGTTGTCGCCGCGGCCATCGGGATGTACGAACAACCCGTTGTAATGGGTGGTCTTGTTGTCGACTCGGTACGTGGCCACCTCTTCCTGGCCGCGGGTGACCCGGAACGTCATTTCCGTCTCCCAGGACACGGAGGCCGGGATGATGAACAGGCTGAAAGCGCTGAGGAACTGGTTGGGAATGTTGCTGAAGCCGTAGTAGTCGCCAAGCGACACCACCTGGATGTTATAGCCGCCAGGGTCGAAGCCTTCGCGAACCTGCTCGAAGACGCCGGTGCTACGCAGGTGATTACGGATAAGCGGGCCGGGGACCGACCCCAGGGTTTGCACGCTTACCTGTGGCAGCGTCAGTTGCTGATTCAACGTGGGTTCGGGCAGGGTGTGGTTGACCTGGCAGCCGCCCAAAAGCCCCAGCACGGCAATGCTCAGGACGCGCAGTAAGTTGTTCATTTCGCTTGCCCCGACAGAATCGTTTTGTAGACCGCGGCATTCTCGGCTTCGCTGTCGAGCATGATCGGGTAGGCGCCCTCCATGTGTTTCAGCTCCAGTTGCTGGAGCGGCGGCAGTTCGGGGTGTTTGCCGGTGGTCAGGGCCTGGTCTCGTTTCAGGTTGTAGCTGTGGATAAAGGAGCAGTGGCCGTCGTAGTCGATGCAGGCCGCGCGGAAGTCGCCGATGTAGTAGGCCTTGCCGGGCTCAAGCTGCAGGGGAATGGAGAAGTCCTCGCGCCTCCAGGCCGTGGTGCCTTCGCTGCGTTTGAACAGAACGTTGTACAGCTCGTATTGGCCGGGCTTGAGCGGCATGACGAACAGCGTACCGATGCCACGGCGGCCATCGCGGATGTCCCGTGGTGTGCGCAGGTGAACGTTGTTGCGCAGGCGTGCCGAGGCGGAGCCGCCACCGCCTTTCTGGCGCAGCAGGAGGCTTTGTTCGTGGAGCGAATACTTGGCGTCCGGCCAGACGCCGACCACGCCCACCAGATAGCTGGTGGCGCCGTCTTTGGCGGGGCGGATGCTCTTGTCGATATCGACCGGCGACAGGCTGTAACAGCCGGCCAGATTGAGAAACAGCAGGGCGCAGCAGAGATTGCGGAGCAGGGGCATCGGAACACTCGCGTGCAGGCAGCGCCACCGAGCACGAAGGCTGGCGGGGCCGATAATGAACACAAGGTGTGAAGCGAGGGGCATAGCACACCAATCCTTGGCGACATCGTTGAAATGTAGCGGGGCGTGATTATAACGAGGTGCGCCCGTTGAGGGGCGGGTAGCGATCTGAACCACGACACGCATCCCACTGTGGGCGCCAGGCGAAAAAGGGGGAGGAGAGCAGTAGCGCTCAGGGCGCTGCCTTGAACCGCCCCACAAGCGCCGCGCGCACGCATCCCCAGGCGATCGCGCCGATGATCACCACTTCGGCATAGCCAACCAGCAGGTTGAACGAGAACACCAGGGGTTGTTCGCTCCAGTAGAAGCTGTGCACTCCCGTTCGAAAGCCGCTGACACGCAAGCGGCCAGTAAACAGCGCAGGCAGCAGCGTGGTGAGGTGGCTCAGTTCGAATACCGCCAGGAAGGCGCCCAGTAACGCGCAGAACGCCCGTGCTGGAGCGCTGATGGTCTCGGCTGCCTTGGTCAGTGGTGCTGATTCCCGTTCGGCACTCTGCCTCGCACTCTTGGCGCGCCTGCGGTTTGGGGCGGGCATTGGCTTGTAGATCACCGGCGCTTTGACTGTCGCCGGATCGATGATGGCCGTCGGCACCTCAAGTTGCAGATACTCGGCCAGTTCTTGCAGCCAGCGGTCGGTGCGTTGGCTGCCGGGTATGACCGGCACGTTGTTGGTGGTCAGCCGGTGTTCGCTGCCGTCGCGCATCACCAGCCACAGCTGGGTGCGGGCGGGCTCGGCGTCTTGGCGGCGGCGCAGTTCGAGGCGTTTGGCATTATCGATTCGGAATACGTCGTGTATCCGCTCGCGACGGCCAAAGAAGTTTCGCGTGCGGCGTTTGCCTTCGCCGTCGAGGCGTGACAACAGCAAGGTTTCGCGCATGCCGGTGTAGACGGTCACGACCAGGCCAAGGGCTGGAAACAGCAGCAGCCCGAGCATGATCAGCAACATCGTCAGTGGATCCAGGCTGGCCGATGGCGAGGAGTCGCTGGCAACCGCGATGGCCACGAATGCAACCGGGGCGGCAAAGGCGATCGCGCCCATCAGCGGCGCGACGATGTTCATCACCCCATTGTGTGAGTGAATGTGCAGGTCGCCCTCTGGGGTGCGCTCGTAGCGATAGCCAATCAGCACGCGAAATCCCTGTGCGCTGCGATGCGCGCCGTGTGGTCAGCTGCGCAGAATACCTGAGGCCGAGCGCGCCGGGCTGCTCGCGAACTATTTGCGCCAAGCACGCCACTAAGGGTGATCGCGACGTCTGTCAGTTCGCCCCGCGAGAGAAAGGAACGGCTCATGGATACAGCGACAGTTAGGAAGAGGGCTTCATGAACGACAGATTATTGAATGCCGAGTCGAGAGTGGTGGTGATCCAGTTATGCCCCGAGGATCTGGCGTTGGCCCAGCGTCTGCACTTCTGGCAGCACGTGCGCAGCCGTGGCGGCATCATTCGCTTGTCGATCCTCTGTGTGGTGGCCACGGCTCTCTTCGCCGGCCTGCTATGGCTAGCGGGGAGCGGTAGCGATGCCGTGGTGCCGGTGCTGGCTTTTGCCCTGGCCACGCCGTTCGCCATACTGGGTTTTCCGTTCCTGATCACCCATGTGCTGGGCGGCGTCGCGGCGCGCAGAACCTTCAGGCAGCAAAAGACCTTGCACAAGCCCGCCACGTTGGCGTGGACCGAGCAGGGCGTGGTGCTGCAGAGTGATTACGGCGATGCACGCGTGCCCTGGGCGGACTTCCGCAAGGCGCGTCAAGATGAGCGGATGATTCTGCTCTATGAGTCGGATCGCCTCTATCGAGTGATCCCCAAGCGTTGTCTGTCAGCCGTGCAACTGGCGGATCTTCAGTCCTGCCTGGTGGCCGCTCCGCCGGGCTGATCTTGCGCCTGCCATTCGCGGATCGCTTGCAGCACCTGATCGTCATAGCCGCGCAGCTTGCGCGCTTTGTAGGGCGAGGTGCTGATGGCCAGGATCGGCGCACTGTGATGAATGGCTTGGGCCAGGCGATCCAGGTAGGCGTGGCCATCGCGGCGGTACTCGGCAAGCTCCTCCTCGTTAAGGCGGATCAGCACGCTGCAACTGACGGCGCTGTGATGGCATTCCAAGTCCAGCAGCAAGCCGCTGTCGTCTTCCAGCAGAAACCAGGCGTGGGGTTGGTGATCGATGACCTGCATGGGACTGTCCTCTGCCGGGCTAAGCGCGATCAGCCCTTGCCGATCATCTGCTGGGAGAACAGCGTGCGAATCGCCTCGCGGTATTCGCGGCTGCCGGTACGCATGCTGTTGTTGTGGTTGCCGCCGTCGATCAGCAGCAGACGCTTGGGCTGGTTGGCCGCCTGGTAGAGGCTTTCGCTAAAGCGCGCCGGCACGTAGCGGTCGCCGGTGCCGTGGGCGATCAGCACCGGTACCTTGATGTCACCGATCTTGCTTAGTGAGTCGAATTTCTGCGACAGCAGCCAGCGCACCGGCAGCGAGGTGTACTCGGACGCCACCTCGGTGGCGGCATCGGCCAGGTTGGTGAAGGTCGATTCGATGATCAGCCCGGCCAGCGGCGGCGTGTGGCGATCACGACCCAAGGAGTCGGCGAGGTTGACCGCTACCGCGCCGCCCAGAGAGTGCCCGTAGATAAAGCGTTTGGCAGGATCCGGCTGCAACTCGGTGAGGCGTTGCCAGGCGATCTCGGCGTCTTCATAGAGGGTGCGCTCGGAAGGCAGCTCGCCGCGGCTCTCGCCAAAGCCGCGGTAGTCGATGGCCAGCACCGCAAAGCCCATGGCGTGCAGCTGTTCGATGCGAAACAGCTGGCCGGTGAGGTTCCAGCGCGAACCGTGCAGGTAAAGCAGGGTCGGCGCGTCCGCCTTGCGGGCCGGCCACCACCAGGCGTGGATGCTCTGGCTGTCGCCGAACTCCGGCACGCTGAGGGTCATGTCTTTCACGCCGGCCGGCAGGCCATGGAACCAGCTGGCGGTGCCTGGCTCGATGCGAAACACCAGCTCGCGCTCTTTCTCTTCCAGTTTGGTGCAGCCGACCGGCAGGCCGACAGCCAGGAGAGCCAGCAAGCCGATGCTCAGCCAGCGGCGACGCAGTGTGTGGATAAGTGAAGTGGCCATGGCTCTCCGCGGGCGTTGCAAAGGTGGCGCGCTGCGCTTCGCTCATGGGCGGCGCAGGGGCGAGGGAAGGTGATAGGCGAATAGACCGAAACGCCACGGCTGCGTTCGTCTGCGCCGGTGCTTTCGGGTATCGAGTTGTAACCGCAGCCTGCTGGCGCTTTCAAGCCTGCGCTATGCTGCGTCGCTGAATTTTCGCGGACATTGCCATGTCGCCCACTCCTGTCGATTTGCGCCGCCCGGCCGGTGCCACCCTGGTGCTGCTGGCCTCACTGTATTGCGCCCAGGGGTTGCCGTCGGGGCTGATCGCCCATGCGCTGCCGGTGCTGCTTCGCCAGCATGGCGTGGACCTGGCCGTGATCGGGCTGCTCAAGCTGCTGGCGTTGCCCTGGCTGCTCAAGGTGCTATGGGCGCCGTGGGTGGACCGCCTGTCGTCGCGGCGCCTGGGCCATCATCGCGGCTGGATTCTGCCGCTGCAGGGCGCGGTGGTGATGATTCTGCTGGCCCTGGCGCTGCTCTCGCCGGATGCGCTGTTCGGCGCGCACCTGCCATTGCTGCTTGGCCTGCTGGTGCTGGTAAACCTGGCGGCGGCGACCCAGGACATTGCCACCGACGGCCTGACCGTGCGCCTGTTACCCGAGCGTTGGCGCGGCCTGGGCAACAGCCTGCAGGTGGGCGGTTATAAGGTGGGGATGATCGTCAGCGGCAGCGGCCTGTTGCTGGTGATCGACCGCGTTGGCTGGAACCTGGCTCTGCTGGCGCTGACCCTGCTAGTCGCCTTGATGCTGCTGCCGGTATGGCGCTTTGCCGAAACAAAACAATTGCTGCCTGCCAACGCCTCGGCCGAGCCACTGGGCGTCGGTCTGCTGTGGCGCCATTACCGCGGCCTGCTGGCGCTGCCGGGCATGGGCCTGTGGCTGGCGATGGTGCTGACCTTCAAGCTCGGCGACGCCCTGGGCTCGCCGATGATCAAGCCGATGCTGGTAGACCAAGGTTGGAGCAATGCCGAGCTGGGGCAGCTGACGTTGATCAGCAGCCTGGTCGGCATCGGCGGCGCGCTGCTGGGCGGCCTGCTGTATGCGCGCTTTGGCGTGCTGCGTGCGCTGCTAACCTTTGGTGCGTTGCAGGCGTTGAGCCTTGCTGCATTGGCGCTGCTGGTCAGCCGTGGTGGCGATGCATCGCTGGTGTATGCCTTGACCCTGAGCGAGCAGGCGGCCGACGGGTTATCCACAGTCGCGCTGTTCGCCGCAATGATGCGCCAGTGCCGCCCCGGTCACGAAGGTGCGGACTTTACCCTGCAGGCCTCCACGCAGATTTTGCTTGGCGGCTTCGTCGGTGCGGCCAGCGGCGTGCTGGCCAAGGCGCTGGGTTATGACGGGTTATTCGTGTGTGCCGGGGGGCTGGGACTGGCGGCATTGCTGCTGGTGTGGCGTTACTTTCGTCGGCACGGCTGGCGGTAGCCTGCGGATCGTTCGTAGCCCGGGTCGAGCGCAGCGACACCTGGGATTCCTGGGTATCGCTGCGCTCAACGCCAGGCTACGGGTATGGCCAAGGTGCTGCGGCTCATTCCTCGAACTGCACCGGGCAGGTGGCGCCTTCGAGCTTCTGGATTTCTTCGATCACGTGGGGGCGGGCGTGGCGCAGCACCAGCTGGCGGTTTTGCGCTTGCAGGCGGCGTGCCTCTAGGTGAAGCATCTCCACGCCGGCGTAATCGATGAAGTTGATGTGCCGGGCATCGACCACCACCCGTTCGCCGTGGCTTAGCTGCAGGATCTGCTGCACGTAATGGCAGGCGCCGAAGAAGATCGAGCCCTCCAGGCGCAGCAGTTCGTCGTCGCCGTCGCGGGTGTACTTGAAGCGCGGTTGCGAGGTGCGCTTGAGGTAGAAAAACAGCGAGGCCAGAACGCCGGCGTAGATAGCGGTCTGCAGCTCCAGCACCAGGGTGGCGAGCAGGGTCAGCAGCATCACCACGAACTCTGCGCGGCTGACCCGCAGCAGCGCGCGCACACCGGCGACATCCACAAGCCCCCAGCAGATCAGCAGGATCGCCGCGCCCATGCTGGGCAGGGCGATATGGGAGATCAGTGGCGCGCAGAACAGCGCGAAGGCGGCCACCAGCAGCGCCGAGAACACCCCGGCCATCGGCGAGGTGGCGCCACTCTGCAGGTTCAGCGCCGAGCGGGTGAAGGAGCCGGCTGACAATGAGCCGGAGAACCACGGGCCGATCATGTTGGAAAGGCCCTGGGCGCGTACTTCCTGGTTGGCATCCAGCAACTGCTGGGATTTTGCCGCCAGCGAGCGTGCGATGGACAGGCTGGTGACCAGCCCGAGCATGCCGCAAGCGATGGCTGCGGGCAGCAGTTCGAGCAGGCTATTGATCTCGAAGTGCAGCAGAGTAAACGGCGGCAGGGTGCCCTCGAAGGCATCGACTAGGCGGATGCTGGCGAAGAAGCCGGGGAGGGCGGCGACCAGCAGGCTGCCGGCGGCCACACCGATCAGCAGCGCCGGTGGGCGTGGCCACAGGCGCCGGCAGAGCAGGCTGACCGCCAGGGTGACGGCAGCGACCAGCATGGAGTGCCAGTCGGCTTGGCCTAAATGTCGGCCGAGGTCGAGCAGGGTCGCCACGGCGGTGCGCTGGCTATCGACTTCAAGACCCAGCAGGTTGGGCAGTTGGCCAAGAGCGATCACTAGCGCGGCTCCCAGGGTGAAGCCGAGGATCACCGACGGCGAGACGAAGTTGACCAGGTTGCCGAAGCGCAGCAGCCCGAGCAGCCACTGGAACAGCCCAGCGAGAAAGGTCAGCACCAGCACCAGGGCGACGAACTCCTCGCTACCCGGCCTGGCCATAGGGCTGACGCTGGTGAACAGCACGATGGAAATCGCCGCCGTCGGCCCGCCGATCAGGTGCCACGACGAGCCCCACAGGCAGGCGATGATCACCGGCACGATGGCCGCATACAGCCCGTACTCGGCCGGCAACCCGGCGATCAGTGCATAGGCGATCGATTGCGGCAAGGCGAGGATGGCGCCGCTCAGCCCGACTAGCAGATCCGTACCCAGCGTGCGCCGGGTGACATTTGGCCACCAGAGCAGAGAGGGGAACAGGCTGTAACGGCTGGGTAGACGCATGCGGCTTTTTCGTTAAGTGGGCTGGGTGGTGGGCAGGGTAGCAGAGGTGTTGGTCATCACGTCTGCGGCTTGAGAAAGTCAGGAACTGGCAGTTGCATAACTTATGGAAGGGCCTTTAGTCGCGAGCTCTTTACGGCTAGGCAATTCGTAGGATGGGTGAAACCCATCAATGGCCGATGGGTTTCACCCATCCTACAAACTAAAGCCCCTCCCACAAAAGCCACTGGTAGGGTGGACAACGCTTTTTTTGTCCACCATTGCGAATCGCAGAGCGGTGGAGGGATCGGGCCGCGCAGGCAAGCGTCGGCTACGCGCCCCGATCCACCCTACGACAGGTCACTATCGCCTTCTAACAGGCTTACAACTTGGCCTTTACCGCCGCCATTGCATCGCCGCCCTCGCGGGTGGTGACGCCCTTGAGCCAGCCGTCGATCACCTCGGGGTTGGCCTTGAGCCAGTCTTTCACGGCCTGATCGTTGCTGGCCTGTTTGCTTAGCACCTTGTCCATGATGGCGTTCTCCATCTCCTGGGTGAACTTGAGGTTGCTCAGCAGCTTGCCGACGTTCGGGCACTGCGCCGCGTAGCCCTTGCGGGCCAGGGTGTTGACGCTGCCGCTGTCGCCAAAGTACTTCTCGCCACCCTTGAGGTACTTCATGTCGTACTGCACGTTCATCGGGTGCGGCGTCCAGCCGAGGAAGGCAACAAACTCGTCACGCTTCACCGCCCGGCCAACCTGCACCAGCATGGCCTGCTCGCTGGACTCGACCAGTTTCCAGTCCTTCAGACCGAACTCGTTGGCGGCGATGATTTCCTTGATCGATTCGTTGGCCGGCGCGCCGGAGGCGATGCCGTAGATCTTGCGGCCGAACTTGTCGGCGTGTTTTTCCAGGTCGGCGAAGGTCTTCACGCCGGCCTCATAGGCGTAGGTCGGCACGGCTAGGGTGTATTCGGTGCCGCTGAGGTTCTCGGCGACTTTATCCACAGTGCCGCCCGCGACGAACTTGTCGTAGTTGGCCTGCTGCGCCGGCATCCAGTTGCCGAGGAACACATCGACCTGACCCTTCTGCAGGCCGGCGAAGATGATCGGCACGCCCAGGGTCTGGGTCTTCACCTCATAGCCCAGGCCATCGAGCACAAGGCTGGCGATGCCGTTGGTCACGGCGATGTCGCTCCAGCCTGGATCACCAAGTGTGACGGTGGCGCAGCTGGCGTCTTCGGCGTGGGCCTGGCTGGCCAGGGTGGCGGCCAGGAGCAGGCTGCCCGCGACGGCTTTCTTGAGTGTATTCATGTCTATTTCCTCAAGGGCACCTCTAAAAACTACCTGCGTTGTCAGCGCAGCGTTAAAAACAGGCTCAAAATGCTCATTTACAACACGTAAACTCCGCTTTTTCGCCTGTTTTTGCCTTGCGCTGGCTACCTCGCCAACGTTTTTAGAGGTGCCCTTATGTTGGTTTTCTGTTGGGCAGGCTATGCGACGCAAGCGAGCGCACCGGGTTCCCGCTTTCTGGCGGGTCACCCGGTTTGCGACGTCACGGTTGGGGGAAGCGGGCGCGGCGCTCCAGGTCGTCGAGGTCGATGTGGTTGCGCATGTATTGCTCGCTGGCATCGACCAGCGGTTGGTGATCCCAGCTCTTCAGTTTGCCCTGGGTCAGCGCCTCGGCGACCAGGCGGCGACGGCGCTGGCTGGCCAAGGTGGCGCCGTGGATGGCGGCCATGTCCCAGCGGCTGCGCGCCTCGGCGAGAAACGCCTCGAGCTGCTCGCGATGATCCGGCGAGGCGGCGAGGTTTTCGCGCTCTTGCGGATCGTTGGCCACGTTGAACAGCAGCAGCGGGTCTTCCTCGGAGTAGACGAATTTCCACTCGCCACGGCGAATCATCATCAGCGGACTGGTGGTGCCTTCGGCCATGTATTCGCCGAGCACTTCATCATGGCCGCCGTTGCCTTGCAGATGCGGCAACAGTGAGCGGCCATCGAGCGCCAGGCCCGGCTCGACCTGGCCGCCAGCCAGCTCCACCAGGGTTGGCAGCAGGTCGACGGTAGATACCGACTGGCTGACTCGATGCGCCGCGAATCGCGCTGGCGCATGCACCAGCAGCGGCACCCGGGCAGCCATCTCGAACCAGTGCATCTTGTACCAGAGGCCGCGCTCGCCAAGCATGTCGCCGTGGTCGCCGGAGAACACGATGATGGTGTCGTCGGCCAGCTTGCAGTCCTTGAGCGTCTTGAGCAGTTTGCCGATGTTGTCGTCGATGTAGCTGCATGCACCGAAATAGGCGCGCCGCGCGTCGCGAATCTTGTGCTCGGGCAGCGGCTTGTCCCACAGGTCGATGACCTTGAGCAGGCGCTGCGAGTGCGGGTCCTGCTCGGCCTGGTCGATCACCTGCTGCGGCAGCGGAATGTCCTCATCGCTGTAGCGATTCCAGTATTCCTCGGGGATGGTGTAGGGGTCGTGGGGGTGGGTCATCGACACGGTCAGGCAGAACGGCTGGTCGGGCGTCACCCGCACGTGGTCGTAGAGGTATTGCTGAGCCTTGAACACCACCTCCTCGTCGAAATCCAGCTGGTTGGTGCGCACGCAAGGGCCGGCCTGCAGCACCGACGACATGTTGTGGTACCAGCTGGCGCGTACGTCGGGCTCGTCCCAGTTCACCGCCCAGCCGTAGTCGGCGGGGTAGATGTCGCTGGTCAGGCGCTCTTCATAGCCGTGCAGCTGGTCCGGGCCGCAGAAGTGCATCTTGCCGGACAGCGCCGTCCGGTAGCCGAGGCGACGCAGGTAGTGGGCGTAGGTCGGCACGTCAGCCGGGAAGTCGGCAGCGTTGTCGTAGGCGCCGATCTGGCTGGGCAACTGGCCGCTGACCAGGGTGAAGCGCGATGGCGCACACAGCGGGCTGTTGCAGTAGGCGGAGTCGAACAGCACGCCTTCGGCGGCCAAGCGCTGCAGGTTCGGGATTTTGATCGGTGAGTTCGCGTCGTGCAGCGGTAGCAGCGGCGCGGCCATCTGGTCGGCCATGATGAAAAGGATATTGGGGCGTTTCATGGCGGCGTATTCCATATCGTTGTTTTATGCGAAATTGATCAACTGATGATCAAGGCTCGATGAGCAGGGGTAAACCCGGATGCAGCACATGCCTCGGATAAGCAGCACTTATGTTTGAAGCGATCGCCGGCATCTCTCTCGACACGCTGCGGGTGTTCGAGTCGGCGGCGCGCCACCTGAGTTTTACTGCCGCAGCGGCGGAACTCGGCAGCAGCCAGCCGGCGATCAGCCAGCAGATCAAACGGCTGGAGGCGCAATTGGCCACCCGCCTGTTCGACCGCGTGTACCGCGGCATCGTGCTAACTGATGCCGGCGAAGCGTTGCTTGCGCCCGTACAGGAAGGCCTGGCGGCCATCGACGTCGGGCTGGCGACGGTGGTCGGCCGCCAGCAGCATGAGGTGCTGCAAGTGGCGACTGACTTCGCCTTTGCCGCCTACTGGCTGATGCCGCGTCTGCAGCGTTTTCACCAGTGTTACCCGGACGTCGACGTCAGCCTGATCACCAGTGAGCGCGACCTGGCCAGCCTGCCGGCGGAGATCGACGTGGCCATCTCCTTTGGTGACGGGCGCTTCAAGCATGGCGAGCAGCACCTGCTGTTCAGCGAGGAGGTGTTCGCCGTGTGCAGCCCGCTGCTGCTCAATAACCTCGAGAGCTCGCCCGGCGAATTGCTGGCGCAGTTGCCCTTGTTGCATCTGCGCCCGGAGAGCCGCTCGCGCTGGTTCGACTGGAGCGGCCTGTTCCGCGCCCTCGGCATTGCCGAAGTGCCGAGTCCCGGCAGCCTGCGCTTCGACAACTACACACTGCTGATCCAGGCAGCCATCGCCGGGCGTGGGGTGGCCATCGGCTGGCGGCATCTGGTCGACGAGCTGATCAACCAGGGCCTCTTGGTGCGCGTCGACTCGCGCTCGGCCACCTCGCGTTTTGGCTATTACGTGGTGCTGCCGACGCGCAAGCGACGCATTCGCCTGGTGGAACATTTCGTCGCCTGGCTGCAGGATGAACTGCAGCGCGAACCCCTGCCGGAGCGGCCGGGCGGTATCGACCCCAAAGGACTGGCCCTATGAGTGAAAGCAGCATCCGCGGTTACCACGCCCACGTGTACTTCGACGGCGGCAGCCTGCCCCAGGCGAGGGTGCTGTGCGAAGCTGCTGCCGAACGCTTCGCCCTGAAGATGGGCCGTATGCACGAGAAAACGGTTGGTCCGCACCCGCAGTGGAGCTGCCAGCTGGCGATGCGCGCCGAGCTGTTCGGCGAGGTGATTCCCTGGTTGATGCTCAACCGCGGCGAGCTGGTGGTGCTGGTGCATCCGATCACCGGCAACGACCTGATCGACCACCGCGACCACGCCTTCTGGCTGGGCGCCCCTCGGCCGCTGGATCTATCGGTGCTGTCCGGCGGACCGCTCACTTTCGAACTCTGACGCGCAAAGCAAGGCAAGGTATGATCCGCGCCTGATTTTCCGAGAGCCCGCGCCATGCCCTACCTGCTCGCCGTCACCGTCCTCTGGGCGTTTTCCTTTAGCCTGATTGGCGAATACCTGGCGGGCCGGGTGGACAGCGACTTCGCCGTGCTGGCACGGGTGGCGGTGGCGGCGCTGGTGTTTCTGCCCTTCACCCTTTGGCGCGGCTTGCCGCGGCGTTTGCTGGCCGGCTTCTGGCTGGCCGGGGCGCTGCAGTTCGGCGTCACCTACCTGTGCCTGTACCGCAGCTTCCAGGTGCTGACGGTGCCCGAGGTGCTGCTGTTCACGGTACTCACGCCGATCTACGTGACGTTGCTCGACGATGCCCTGGCGCGGCGCTTCAGCCCCTGGGCGCTAGTCGCTGCGCTGGTGGCGGTCGGTGGCGGCGTGGTGATCCGCTTCGAGCGCCTGGAAGGCGAGTACCTGATCGGCTTCCTGTTGCTGCAGCTGGCCAACCTGACCTTCGCAGCAGGCCAGGTGCTGTGCCGCCAGTTGCTGATGCGTTACCCGACCGAGCAGCCGCTGCATCGCTTCTTCGGGCACTTTTTCCTGGGGGCGATGGTGCTGGTGCTGCCGTCGTTCCTGTTGTTCGGTAACTCGGACAAACTGCCGAGCACCGCGCTGCAGTGGGGCATCCTGCTGTGGATGGGCCTGTTCGCCACGGCGCTGGGGCTGTTCTGGTGGGTCAAGGGCAGCGTCAAAGTCGATGCCGGCACCCTGGCGGTGATGAACGAGCTGCACGTTCCTGCCGGCTTGGTGGTAAACCTGCTGATCTGGAACCGCGACGCCGACATTCCCCGCCTGGCCCTGGGCGGAGCGATCATCCTCGCCTCGCTGTGGCTCAATCGCCTTGGCCGGCGGCGCCTGGCGACGGCTTGATCCATTTATCGGACAATAGGAACCTGCCTTGACGGGTGCTAACATCGCACCTTCAATTGCAAACGCAATTAGCTGTTTTTAAAACCCTATTTTCCAGGGCTTTATAAAAGTTACCGAGCGAAGGTCTGCGCGGCGCTTTTATCGAAGCTCAAGGGTCACGGACGAAGTTCTTTCACCGGCACGGAGCGCCTTTTCAGCCATCTCTTGCCCAGTGAATCCCATCGTGAATATTCGTCGCCCCTTCGCCAGCCTGGCCCTGGCCTGCCTGTTCATCGTTTCTCCGCTGGTCGCCACGGCAGCCGCCCCCGCCAAGCAGGAGCTCGCCTCCGGCAGCGCCCTGCTGGTCGACCTGAACACCGACAAGGTGCTGTATTCCAGTAACCCGAACATGGTGGTGCCGATCGCCTCGGTGACCAAGCTGATGACCGCCATGGTCACGCTGGATGCCAAGCTGCCGCTCAACGAAGAGCTGCCGGTGATCATCCGTGACGTGCACGACATGCGCGGCGTGTATTCCCGCGTGCGCATCGGCAGCGAGATCAGCCGCCGCGAGATGCTTCTGTTGACCCTGATGTCGTCCGAGAACCGCGCCGCCTCCAGCCTCGCGCACCATTACCCGGGCGGCGTTACCGCCTTCGTCGCGGCCATGAATGCCAAAGCTCGCGCGCTGGGCATGACCCAGACCCGCTACGTCGAACCGACCGGCCTGTCCGAGCACAACGTATCCACCGCCAATGATCTGGTGAAACTGCTCAAGGCGACGCGCAGCTATCCGCTGATCGGCGAGCTCAGCTCCACCCCGGAAAAGACCGTGGCCTTCCACAAGCCCAACTACACCCTGGGCTTTCGTAACACCAATGGGCTGACCCGCAAGGAAGGCTGGAACGTGCAGCTGACCAAGACCGGCTTCACCAATAGTGCCGGCCATTGCCTAGTGATGCGCACTACCATGGCCGGCAAGCCCGTGGCCTTCGTGGTGCTCGACGCCTTTGGCAAGTACACCCACATGGCCGATGCTGCACGTCTGCGCAAATGGGTGGAGACTGGCAAGGTCACTCCGGTGGCTCCGGCGGCGCTGGCCTACAAGCAGCAACGCGCCTCGCAGCGTCAGTTGCAGGCGGCGCAGTAAGCGCTAGCGCGTTTGCCAGAGCGGATCGGCAGCCAGCCGCTCGGCGATGAAATCCAGCAAGGCTCGCAGCGCCGGCAGCATCTGCCGGCGTGACGCGTAGATGGCGTGAATGCCCAGCGACTGCGGCTGCCAGTCGGGCAACACGCGCAGCAAACGCCCCTCTTCCAGTAGTGGCGCCGCCGCATAGAGCGGCTGCATGCAGATGCCGCCACCACCCACCGCCGCCTCCAGCAGTACCGCCGTATCGTTGCTGCTCAGGTTGCCATCCACCGGCACCTGTACGGCTCCCGGCTGGCCGCTGAACCGCCAGACGCTACGCCCGAAATAGCTGTAGGTCAGGCAATTGTGCCCGACCAGCTCGTGTGGCTCCTGCGGTGTGCCGGCCTTTGCCAGGTAGGCCGGCGCGGCGCAGACCACCGAATGACAGTCGCCCAGATGGCGGGCAACCTGGTTGGGTTCGAGCTGGTTGGTGATGCGTAGCGCCAGGTCGATACGCTCTTCGACCAGATTCACCGCCTGACTATTTACCAGCACATCGACCGAGGTATTCGGGTATCGCGCCAGGTACTCGAGCAGCACCGGCGTCAGCCAGGTTTGCGCAAACGACTGGCTGGTAGCGATACGCAAATTGCCGCTCGGTCCGTCCGTGGCCTTGATGCCCGTGGCGCGCATCATCTCGGCGGTGTGCAGCATTTCCCGACAGTGCGGCAGCAGCTCGTTACCGACCTGGGTCAGGCTCAGCTTGCGCGTGGTGCGGTGCAGCAGGCGCGCGCCGACCCAGCCCTCCAGCTCGGCCAGGTAGCGCGAGACCATGGCCCGCGAGAGATCCAGGTGCTCGGCCGCCGCGGTCTGGCTGCCGCGATCCACCACCTCGACGAAAACGCGGGTTGCCGTGAGTCTGTCCATAATTAGCTCGATTCATGCAACTGAGATGCTGCGATTATGCGGCTTTTTGTGGCGCTATACGCGGGTAAGCTCATGCCTCGTTCATCGGTGCGCGGCAGTGCCCGCCGATGCCTCCTTGCCTGTCACAGCGGAGCCTCACATGAAAGTCGTCATTCTTGGTATCAGCGGTCGCGCCGGTTCGCGCCTGCGTGATGAACTGTTGCAGCGTGGTCATGAGGTCACCGGAATCGCCCGCGACGTGAGTAGCGTGCCGACCCAGGCAGGCCTGACTCTGGCCAGTGCGGACGTAGCCGACAGCGAACGGCTGGTGCCGCTGCTCAAGGGCCATGATGCGGTGATCAGCACCACGCGCTTCGTTGGCAGCGATGCCCCTAGCCTGATCGGTACGGTGCAGGCCGCCGGCGTGCCGCGCCTGCTGGTGGTTGGCGGCGCTGGCAGCCTGGAAGTGGCGCCTGGTGTTGCGCTGATCGACACGCCTGAGTTCCCAGCGGCCTACAAGGATGAAGCGGGGGCGGGGCGTGACTTCCTCAATGTGCTGCGTGGTGAAAAGACCCTGGACTGGACCTTCCTGTCGCCCTCAGCGCTGTTCGAACCGGGCCAGCGCACCGGCAAGTTCCGTGTCGGCAAGGACAGCCTGTTGATCGATGCCGACGGCAACAGCGCGATCTCCATGGAGGACTACGCCATCGCCCTGGTCGACGAGCTGGAGCAGCCCAAGCATTCGCGTAAGCGCTTTACCGTCGGCTACTGACAACGGCTGAGTCGTCTCGCCCATAAAAAAACCGCTGCACCCGAACTGGGGCAGCGGTTTTTTGTTTTGGTGCAGGGTGCTTAGCGGCGAGCGCTGCGCACGCCTTCGGCCAGTTGGCTGCACAACTCCAGCACGCCGTCGATGGCCTGCTGATCATTGCCGGCCGCCTTGGCGATCTGGTCGATCAGCGCCGAGCCGACCACCACGCCATCGGCCAGGCGAGCGATGGTCGCCGCGTGTTCCGGGGTACGGATGCCGAAGCCGATGCTGATCGGCAGGTCGGTGTGGCGGCGCAGGCGGGTGACGGCTTCCTGCACATGCTCCACAGTCGCCGAGCCGGCACCGGTAACACCCGCCACCGACACGTAGTAGACGAAGCCCGAGCTGCCGGCGAGTACGGTCGGCAGGCGCTTGTCGTCGGTGGTCGGTGTGGTCAGGCGGATGAAGTCGATACCCGCAGCCTGGGCCGGGTCGCACAGGTCGCGGTTATGTTCCGGCGGCAGATCGACCACGATCAGGCCGTCGACGCCGGCTTGCTGGGCATCGGTAATGAAGCGCTCGACGCCATACTTGTGGATCGGGTTGAAGTAACCCATCAGCACCAGCGGCGTGGCCTCTTCGGTTTCGCGGAATTCACGGACCATCTGCAGCGTCTTGGCCAGGTTCTGCTTGGCTTCCAGGGCGCGGATGTTGGCCAACTGGATCGCCGGGCCGTCGGCCATCGGATCGGTGAACGGCATGCCCAATTCGATCACGTCAGCGCCAGCTTTCGGCAAGCCCTTGAGGATCTTCAGGGAGGCATCGTAGTTCGGGTCGCCGGCGGTCACGAAGGTCACCAGGGCGGCGCGGTTCTGTTGTTTCAGCTCGGCGAAGCGCGTCTGCAGGCGGCTCATATATGTTCTTCCTGTTCGTCGAAGTGGTGCATGACGGTCTGCATGTCCTTGTCGCCGCGGCCCGAGAGGTTGACCACCATCAGGTGATCCTCTGGCAGCGTTGGCGCGCGCTTGAATACTTCAGCCAGGGCATGGGACGACTCCAGGGCCGGGATGATGCCTTCCAGGCGGCAGCACTGGTGGAAGGCGGCAAGCGCTTCCTTGTCGGTGATCGAGGTGTACTCGACGCGGCCGATGTCGAACAACCAGGCGTGTTCCGGGCCGATGCCGGGATAGTCGAGGCCGGCGGAAATCGAGTGGGCGTCGATGATCTGGCCATCGTCGTCTTGCAGCAGGAAGGTGCGGTTGCCGTGCAGCACGCCCGGTACGCCGCCATTCAGGCTGGCGGCATGCTTGCCGGTGGCCACGCCGTGGCCGGCCGCTTCGACGCCGATGATCTGCACCGACTTGTCGTCGAGGAACGGGTGGAATAGGCCCATGGCGTTGGAGCCGCCGCCGATGCAGGCGACCAGGCTGTCCGGCAGGCGGCCTTCCTGGGCTTGCAGCTGGTCGCGGGTTTCCTTGCCGATAACGGCCTGGAAGTCGCGCACCATCGCCGGATATGGATGCGGACCGGCCACGGTGCCGATGATGTAGAAGGTGCTGTCGACATTGGTCACCCAGTCGCGCAGGGCTTCGTTCATCGCATCCTTCAGGGTGCCGGTGCCGGCGGTGACCGGAATCACTTCGGCGCCGAGCAGCTTCATGCGGAAGACGTTGGCCTGCTGGCGGTCGATGTCGGTGGTGCCCATGTAGATCACGCACTGCAGGCCGAAGCGCGCCGCCACGGTAGCAGTGGCCACGCCATGCATGCCGGCGCCAGTCTCGGCGATGATGCGCTGCTTGCCCATGCGCTTGGCCAGCAGGATCTGGCCGATGCAGTTATTGATCTTGTGCGCGCCGGTGTGATTGAGCTCTTCGCGCTTCAGATAGATCTTCGCGCCGCCGCAGAACTCGGTCAGGCGCTCGGCGAAGTACAGCGGGCTCGGGCGGCCCACGTAATCACGCTGGAAGTAGGCCAGCTCCTTGGCGAATTCGGGATCGGCCTTGGCCTTCTCGTACTCGGCGGCCAGCTCATGGATCAGCGGCATCAGCGTCTCGGCGACGTACTGGCCGCCAAAGCTACCGAACAAGCCGGTGGCGTCTGGGCCGTTGCGTAATGAAGTCATGGGGTTCTCCTGTGAACTCAGAGGTCGGCGGCAGGTGCCGCCCGAGCGCTGCTCGTAAAGGCTGATGGCATGCAGACTAACGCTACCTGGGCACTTGGAAAAGCGAGTAGTTTGATTGAATTGGTGAGTAAAACTCACGTATTGGTATTTCTAGCTCGATCTCTCCTGCTGGCTTGCTGGCGCACCGGGGCGGAACATGTTTTCTGTCGGCGCCCATAAAGGGTGCAGAATATTTTATCCACAAGCCTTTATCCGCAGGATTTACCGGTCGAATTGGCTGGCACGCTTCATGCTTTTGTACTTTTATTCAAGTTACTTGAATAAATATCCAAGCATTCAAGAGGCCTCGCCATGAACCGTCGTGCCGTGAAAAATCTGTCACTTGCGCTCGCCACCGTGTTTGTCAGTTCCCTGGCCCAGGCCGGCGATCTGCTGCAGCGCATCACCCAGGAAAAACAGATCACCGTCGCCACCGAGGCGCGCTTCGCACCGTTCGAATCCGTGGAGAACGGCAAGATCGTCGGTTACGGTGCGGATCTGATGAATTACGTGTTGGCCGACCTGCCTGGCGTCAAGGTCAAGCAGCTGGACCTGCCCTTCCAGGGCATTCTCCCGGGCCTGGACACCGGCAAGTTCGATTTCGTGGTGACCTCGGTAACGGTCAACAAGGCGCGCTTCGAGCAGTTCGCCTTCACCGTGCCGATTGCCGAATCCACCGTGGCGCTGCTCAAGCGCGGCAACGACGATTCCATCAACAGCCTGAGCGACCTCAACGGCAAGGTCGTCGGCTCGCAAAGCGGCTCGGGCCAGCTGCAGATCCTGCAGGCCTATGACCAGAAACTCAAGGATGCAGGTCAGCCGGGGCTCAAGGCCATCCGTCAGTACGTCAGCTTCGACGAAGCCTATGCCGACCTCGCGTTGGGGCGCCTGGATGGCGTGGCGCAATCGCTGTCCAACCTTGGCCCGCTGATCAAGTCGCGCCCCGGCATGTTCACCACCCTCGACGAAATGCTGGGCCCGAAAACCTACTACGGCTGGGTCGGCCGCAAGGATGCCGACAGTGCCAGCCTGGTGAAACTGTTCAGCGACGGCATCGCCCGCGCCAACCGCGACGGCACCATGAAGACCCTGCAGGAAAAATGGTTCGGCTTCACCATGGACGTGCCGGCCGACGCCATGCCCGCGCCGAGCATCTGAGCCGCCGACCATGACTGATTTCGGCGACCGCCTGGCGCTCTACTGGCCAGCCCTGCTCGACGGTGCGCTCACCACCTTGTGGCTGTGCCTGGCCGGCATGCTGCTGGGCTTCGCCCTCGGCGTACTGATCTACCTGCTGGGCAGCAGCCACAGCCGTGGCTGCGTGGCGTTCGCCAGGGTCTACGTGAGCTTCTTCCGCGGCACCCCGATGCTGGCGCAACTGCTGCTGTTCTTCTACCTGCCGGCCGGGCTGGGCATGGACGTGCCGGCACTGGTGGCGGCAGCCCTGGCATTGGCCCTGAATACCGCGGCCTATCAATCGCAGATCCTGCGCAGCGGTTTCGCCGCCATTGCCGCCGGGCAACTGGAGGCTGCGGCGGTGTTCAGCATCGGCCGCTGGCAGACGCTGCTGCATATCCAGTTGCCGCAGGTGGTGCGTCTGACGCTGCCCGCGCTGATTTCCGAGCTGATCGATGTGATCAAGGTGTCGGCCGTGGTCTCGGTGATTTCCATCACCGACCTGATGCGTGTCAGCCAGCAACTGGTCTCGCAGACCTACCGGCCGCTTGAGGTCTACCTGGTCGCGGCGCTGTTCTACCTGGCGCTGACCAGCCTGCTGGCCCTGCTCGGGCGGCAGCTGGAGCGTCGCTGGCAGGCACGCAGCTGATGGAGAACTGGATGAACTACCTTCCCGATTTCGGCCAGGCGCTGCTCGTCACCCTGGGCATCAGCTTTGCCGGCGCGGCGCTGGGCCTGCTGCTGGGCTTTGCCCTCAATGCGCTGCGTCTGGCTGTGCCTGGTTTCATCGGCCTCTACCGGCTCTACGTCTGGTTGATACGGGGCACGCCGTTTCTGGCGCAGCTGCTGCTGATCTACTTCGGCCTGCCGGTGTTGGGGCTGACCCTGGATGCCATCGAGGCAAGCATTCTCGCCCTGTGTCTGTACAGCGCAGCATATTTCGCCGAGCTGCTGCGCTCGGCCTGGGCCAGCGTGCCTGCCGGGCAGCTGGAGGCGGCGCGGGTACACGGCCTCAGAGGCCTGCAGACGTTCTGGCACATCCAGGCGCCCCAGGCCCTGGCGTTTGCCCTGCCGCTTCTGGGCAACCAGGTGATCCTGACCATCAAGGAGAGCGCGGTGGCCTCGATCATCACCGTGCCGGAACTGACCATGACCGCCGGGCAGATCGTGTCCAGCACCTTTTCCTACGTCGTGCCCTATGTGCTGCTGGTGCTTTCGTACTGGCTGCTGACGCTGCTGGTCGGCTTTGCCGCTGCCGCGCTTGGCCGCCGCGCAACCCGCTACCAGCGAGGATGACCTGATGAGCAATCGTCCCCTTCTTGAAATGCGCGGCGTGGGCAAGTCCTACGGCGCCAATACCGTATTGCAGGGTTTTGATCTGAGTGTGCGAGCCGGCGAGATCGTCTCGCTTATCGGCCCTTCCGGCTCCGGCAAGACCACCGCCCTGCGCTGCATGAACTTCCTCGAGGCCTACGACCAGGGCGAGGTGTGGATCGATGGTCAGCTGCTCGGCTACAGCGGCAGTGGCCGGCGCCCGGCCGACCAGGACAGTGCGGCCAGCATCGCCGAGGTGCGGCGGCCACTGTCCATGGTGTTCCAGCAATTCAACCTGTGGCCGCACATGACCGTGCTGGAGAACGTCATGGCGCCGTTGCTGCTGGGCAAGCGCCTGAACCGCAGCGAGGCGCGTAGCCTTGCCGAATCGGCGCTGCAGCGGGTTGGCCTGGCTGCCAAGCTGGGCGCCTATCCGGCACGTCTTTCCGGCGGCCAGCAGCAGCGCGTCGGCATCGCCCGGGCGTTGGCGGTCAAGCCGCGGTTGATGCTGCTCGATGAGCCGACCTCGGCCCTCGACCCGGAATTGGTCGAGGAGGTGCTGCAGGTGATTCGCGGCCTGGCCAACGATGGCATGACCATGGTGATGGTCACCCACGAAATGAGTTTCGCGGCGCAGATATCCAGCCAGGTGGTGTTCATGGAGGCCGGGCAGGTGGTCGAGACCGGCGAGCCGGCGACGATGTTCCAGGCGCCCGCTACCGACCGCCTCAAGCAATTCCTCAAACCCTGGTTCAACCGCAGCCTCACACCGCGTCAGGAGGTCAGCCCATGAAGGCCGAGAAGGTGATGGCGGCGGTGCGTGGCGGGCGGCTGCACGGCCTGCTCGATACCCTGGCCGGTTTTGGCGCGCTGCCGACTGGTGGGATGAACCGTCAGGCGCTTTCCGACGAGGATTTCGCGGCGCGTGCCTGGCTGATCGGCGAGGCGCAGCGCATCGGTTGTCGCGTGTGGACCGATGCCTGCGCCAACCTGTTCATCCGCCGCGACGGCCTGGAGGATCTGCCGCCGGTGATGACCGGCAGCCACATCGATACCCAGCCCAGCGGCGGCCATCTGGATGGCTGTTACGGTGTGATGGCTGGTCTGGAGTGCCTGCTGGCGCTGCACGATCAGGGCCTGCGCACGCGCCGGCCTATCGAGCTGGTGGTGTGGACGAACGAGGAGGGCAGTCGTTTCAGCCCCGGCGCCATGGGTTCCAGCGCGTTCGTCGAGCCGCAGCGCATGAGCGCTTATCGCGACAGTCGTGATGCCGCCGGCGTCAGCGTCGCCGAGGCGCTGGACGCCCATGCCCGGCGTTTCGCCGAGTTGCCGCTGCGTGAACGGATCGCGGCGCATGCCTTCGTCGAGCTGCACATCGAGCAGGGGCCGGTACTGGAGCGCGCCGGCGTGCCGCTGGGCGTGGTGTCCGGCGTTCAGGGCGTGCGCTGGTATCAGGTGCGCTGCCGCGGTGCTTCGGCCCATGCCGGCACCACACCGATGGACATGCGCCAGGATGCACTGCTGCTGGCCACCGGTTGTCTGCCGGCCATTGATGCCTTGGCCGAGCGCCTGGCCGGCGCCGACAAGCGCCTGACCTTCGGGCGCTGGCAGGTGTTGCCCAACTCGATCAACACGGTGGCGGGCGAGGCGACCTTCACCATTGACTTCCGACACGCCGACCCCGCGGTGCTGGCGGCCTTCGACGCCGAACTGCCCGCTTGCCTGCCCGATGCCGCCGACCTGCAGCCGCTGTTCAGTCATCCGCCCGTGGCCTTCGATGCAGTCGTCATCGGCGTGCTGCAGCAAGCCGTCGAGGCCACCGGCGAAGCGTCCCTGAGCCTGCGCTCGGGAGCCTTTCACGATGCCATGTACCTGGCTACGCATTGCCCCACCAGCATGCTGTTCGTGCCGAGCCGCGATGGCATCAGCCACAACCCCAGGGAATACACCGAACCCTCCCAGCTCGAAGCCGGCGCCCGCGCGCTGGCCTGGAGCCTCGTCCAACTGGCCGATCAGGCCTGACCCGTACTTGCCCAATCAGGAGCTACCATGAGCCATTCCAACCACGCCCACGATTACCCCGCCTGCTGCCAGCCCGACAACGGTGCCTCGCTGGGCACCAACGCCACCCTCGCCGAGCCGCTGTCGGCCGACGGTACTCCGGAGCTCGGCAAGACCTATACCGTGCCGGCCCGCTGCGGCCGCGCCGTGCGCCTGAAGGCGGGCGAGGTGATCCGCATCGTCAACACCCACGGCACCCAGGTGTGCGACACCTGGCTGTTCAATGCCGAAGACCTCAGCGAGTTCCTGTCCATGGAGCACGCCCGCGCCCATATCGACCGGGTCATCCCCAAGCCGGGCGATGAGCTGTTCAGCAACCGTCGTCGCGCCATCGGCAAACTGCTCACCGACACCTCGCCCGGCGTGCACGACACGCTGATCGCCGCCTGCGACCTGCATCGCTACACCAACCTCGGTGTCGAGGGTTACCACGACAGCTGCGCCGACAACATGCGCCTGGCCCTACAGGCCATCGGCCTGCGCGCCCGCGAAGTGCCGCAGCCGTTCAACCTGTGGATGAACATCCCTGTGAAGGCGGACTACAGCATCGAGTGGCTGCCGCCAGTGTCCAAGGCCGGCGATTACGTGGAGATCGAAGCCGTGATGGATTGCGTGGTGGTAATGTCGGCCTGCCCGCAGGACATCGTGCCGATCAATGACCTGAATCCGGTGGAAGTGCACTTCTCGGTTAGTGCCTGAGGTCGCCCTGGACACTAGAGCCGGTTTGGTTGGTGTCAGGGGATTAATTACCCGTGTGCCTTCGGCGATACTGTGCGGCCAGCGGGAGAACTCGCTGCCGCACGGTTGCCTTCAATACGGGTTATCCATTCATCGAGAAACGCATGCTCAAACCTAGCCACACACCGCCGTCGAAGGCCAATCACACCGAGGGCCTGCCTAGTCTGGGAGTGCGTCTGCGCCATGCCCGCAAGGTCGCTGGTCTGACCCTCAAGCAGGTGGCTACCGTCGCCGGGTGTTCGGAAAGCCTGATTTCCAAATTGGAAAATGACGCCGCCTCTCCGTCACTGGCCATGCTCCACCGTTTGGCAGGCGCCTTGGGCAGCAACGTATCCACCCTTACGTCCGAAGAGTGGGTGTCCGATGAGCCGGTGCTGCGTGCGGGTGAGCGCCCGGTGAAGCGCTTCGTCAAGCGTAACAAGGACGGCGACATCGGCCTGGAGCGCATCACCCACCTGCAAAAGGGCGGGCTGCTGCAGGGCAATATCCACATCGTTGCGCCAGGTGTGGCCAGTGATGGTTTGATCGAGCACCCCGGAGAAGAAATGGGCTACGTGCTGGCCGGCAGCATCGAGCTGATCATCGGCGACCAGTGCTACAGCTTGGCGACCGGGGACGCTTTTCACTTTCCCAGCAATCTGCCCCATGGTTATCGCAACAGCGGCTCAATCGAAGCGCGGATTCTGTGGGTGAACACACCAGTAACGTTCTGACCGCTCGCCTTTATGTGAGCTATTCGACTGGACTATGCCGGCCGATGGCAGATAATCCCCGCCCTTGATGTGATGTTTTCGCACAGGTTGGAGGCAGGATGAAAACAGGATGGTTGTGGCTGTTCCCAGGTATCGGCGCGCTGCTGCTGGCGCTCGCTGTCGGCATTCAGGTATCGCGCATTAGCGGTGAGGCGCAGATGACGCGCGCCGAAGGCGCCATCGTGGATGTCGAGGGCGGCTGCCCGACGGTGTCGTTCACCACGCTCGACGGCACGCTGGGCGAGCATCACAGCAGCACCTGCAGCACGCCGCCGTCCTTCGATATCGGTGAGCGCGTGGCGGTGTATTACGACCCGCAGAACCCCGAGCGCGCCCACATCGACAGCTTCGAACAGAACTGGATAGGCAGCCTGATCGTCGGCGGTATCGGTGCGGTCTTTCTGGCGCTTGGCCTGCTGTTTGTGCTGCCGCCGCTGTTCGCCAAGCGCCGCGCTGCCGAGTTGCGGGTCAGCGGCACAGCGGTGCAGGCCGAAGTGGTCGACGTCGAACTCAATGGCTCGCTAAGCATCAATGGCCGCAACCCTTACCGCATCGTTGCCCAGTGGTTGAACCCGCAGACCAACAAACTGCATGTGTTTCGTAGTGACAACCTGTGGTTCGATCCGGGCCCCTATATCAGCGAGTCGCTGGTCACGGTGATGATCGACCCGAACAACCCCAAGCGCTACAGCATGGACACCCGCTTCCTGCCCGAGCTGGTGGACTGAGATGGCCCAGGATCTGCCGTCGCTCAACGCCCTGTATGCTTTCGAGGCCGCTGCGCGCTTGGGTAGCGTCAGCCGTGCGGCGCTTGAGCTGCACGTCACCCATGGCGCGGTGAGCCGGCAAATCCGTACGCTGGAAGAGCAACTTGGTGTGGCACTGTTCATCAAAGACGGGCGCGGCCTGAAGCTGACCGAAGCGGGCATACGCCTGCGTGATGTCAGCGGCGAGACCTTCACCCGGCTGCGTCAGGTGTGTGGCGAGATCCGCCAGCGGGAAGTCGACACACCCTTCGTGCTCGGTTGTCCCGGCAGCCTGCTGGCGCGCTGGTTTATCCCGCGGCTTGATCGGCTCAACGGAGCATTGCCCGAACTGCGCCTGCAGCTGTCAACCAGCCAAGGCGAACTGGACCCACGCAGCCCCCAGGTGGATGCCACCCTGCTGTATGCCGAGCCGCCGTGGCCGGCGGACATGCGCGTATTCGAGCTGGCGCGGGAATCCATCGGGCCGGTGATAAGCCCACGCCACCCGCGATTCTCTACGCTGAGCGAGGCCGCTCCCGAGGCATTGCTGCAGGAAGCGCTGCTGCACACCACCTCACGCCCTCAGGCCTGGCCCCAATGGCTGGCGGCGATGGACCTGCAGCCTGCGGACATGCGTCTAGGGCAGGGCTTCGAACATCTGTATTACCTGCTCGAGGCCGCGTCGGCAGGCCTTGGCGTGGCCATCGCGCCCTTGCAACTGGTGGCCGATGACCTCGCGGCGGGCCGATTGGTCGCGCCCTGGGGCTTCGTGCAAACCGAGGCACGGCTGTCGCTCTGGGTGCCAGAACGGCGCAACGGTCAGCGCGCCGAGAGGCTTGCCGATTGGTTGAGAACAGCGTTGCAAACCGCGAGTTGAGTCGCCTGCAGCGCAGAACCTTGTTTCTCGGGCATCGGTCATAGCATCGGCCCTCACATATATCCCGGGCCATCACTGACAGAGAGGGATGTGCCCATGAACAAGACGCTGATTGCAGGTTTTCTGCTGGCCGGCACCGCTACGCTGGCTCAAGCCGAGCCGCTGAATATCGAGGGGATCGGCCTGTCGCGCGACGTTTCCTGCAAAGGCCAGGACGTGAACATTTCCGGCAACGCCAACGTGATTCACCTCAAGGGCGACTGTGGCGCGGTGGAGGTTGCCGGCTCGGAACACAAGGTGAGGCTGGACACGGCCAAGTCGCTTAGCGTGTCAGGTGCCGAGCATGACGTGGTGGCCAAGCGCGTCAATGCACTTAGCGTCGACACCACGGATAATCAGGTGCGGGCCACGGTTGCCGGCGGCGAGCAGCCGGCGCTGGTTGAGGTGACGGGCGCCGATCAGGAGCTGGACCTGCAGTTCGAGGGGCCGGTGAAGCTGGATGTCAGCGGTACAGACCAGCAGGTGCGCTGGAGCGGCGAAGAGCCGGAAGTGCAGATGAGTGGTATCGACAACAAGGTCGAGCGCCAGTAAAGCGGGCGCCCCGGACTGGGGCGCCGTATCCATCAGTCCACGTCGGTGAACTGGATGATTTCCACCCAGTAGCCGTCCGGGTCCTTGATGAAGGCGATGTTGCGCATGCGACCGTCGGTCAGGCGCTTCTGGAAGTCCACGCCGAGATCTTCGAAGCGCTGGCAGGCCGCCTTGATGTCGGGTACCGCGACGCACAGGTGACCGAAGCCGCGAGGGTCGCTGTTGCCGCTGTGGTAGGAGAATTCCGGGTCCTTCTCGGTGCCGTAGTTGTAGGTCAGCTCCAGCACGCCGGGGATGGACTTGCGCCACTGGTGGCGGGCTTTCGGGTCGGCCGGGATCTGCGATTTGTCGGCAACCAGCGCCAGGAAGTAGAGGCTGAATTCGGCGTCCGGAAAATCGCTCTTCTCCAGCAGGGTGAAGCCCAGCACGCGGGTGTAGAAGTCCAGCGACTTCTCGAGATCCTTCACGCGAATCATGGTGTGGTTGTAGACGAAGTCCGCGGTGGCGACGTCGGGCTTGCCGGTCACGCCGGGCAGTGTGTTGAGTTCGTCGAGGGTCATGGGCGTCTCCATCAGGTGAGTGGACGATTCAAAAAGTCATGAGGTCAGTAGATGGCCTCGTGGGGCAGGTTTTTCAAGGTGGGTGGCGTTTGAAGGTGGGTCTGCAATCGGCGATCTATTGTGGGAGCGGGCCATGTCCGGGATTTTTCGCGCGCATGGCGCGCTCCCACAAAGCGATGCTTGCTTGCGCCTTGCATCAAACCTCCAACTCAATCATCTCGGCCCGCACCCCATCGCCATCGATATGCAGAATGGCCACGCCAATGGGCAGCTTGAACCGCCGCGGGCCGGCGCTGCCGGGGTTCAGGTAGAGCACGCCATCGCGCTCTTCATGCAGCGGCTTATGCGAATGCCCAGCAATTACCACGTCGATACCTTCGGCCCTGGGATCGATGGCCAACTGCTTCAGGTCATGCAGCACATGCAGACTGACCGCACCGAAGCGCAGCGTCAGGTGCTCGGGGATGCCGTCGGCCCAGGCGTCACCATCATTGTTGCCGCGCACCACCGACAGCGGCGCGATACGTTCGAGAACGGCAAGAATCTGCGGCCCGCCGATATCGCCGGCGTGAATCAGGTGATCGACGCCCTGCAGCGCCGCCAGCGCCTGGGGCCGCAACAGGCCGTGGGTGTCGGCGATCAGGCCAATCTTCATGATTCACTCCTATGCATGGATAGGAGCGCTGGGTGTGAAAAACGTTCGGCCAGGGAAAACGAGTTACGTTGATGTAGCCCGTATAACGAGGGATGCGTTACCGATGTCGATCGCGCGTTGGCATCGGTCCAACACATCCGTCATTTGCTGGAGGGTTGGAGCAGGATCGATACCGAGCTCACTCAATGCGCTGAGCTCGTCAAAGCCTTCCAGCACATTTCTCAGCTCCGGGCTGATCGGCCAAGCCGCAAGCGCGCGTTTAAATATCGGACGACCAAGAGACCAGATTCCTGTTTCCGATTTTAAGGCACCGCTTTTGATACCTTCTAGAATGCCTCTGGCTAACGATGCTACGCAGAGCTCGCTGGCGTTCTCTTCGAATTCCAACCTGAAGGTTTGCATTAGCTGGGCAGGCCTTTTAAGAGGGATGGATATGAAGAAGCCCGGCGTAGAACCGGGCTTCTTTTGGTCTCTAGGCTGAAAATCAACCGTCCAGCATCGCCTTGTTGCGCACCGCGCCCTTGTCGGCGCTGGTGGCGAGCAGGGCGTAGGCTTTCAGGGCGGTAGTCACCTTGCGCGGGCGTTGCTCGACCGGCTTCCAGCCCTTCTTGTCCTGCTCGTGGCGGCGGTGGGCGATTTCCTCGTCGCTGACCAAAAGATTGATCGAGCGGTTGGGAATGTCGATCAGCACCTTGTCGCCATCCTTCACCAGGCCGATGGCGCCACCGGCCGCCGCTTCCGGCGAGGCGTGACCGATGGACAGGCCCGAGGTGCCGCCGGAGAAACGGCCGTCGGTGAGCAGGGCGCAGGCTTTGCCCAGGCCCTTGGATTTCAGGTACGAGGTCGGGTAGAGCATTTCCTGCATACCCGGGCCGCCTTTCGGGCCTTCGTAGCGGATGATGACGATGTCACCTTCCTTCACCTCGTCATTGAGGATGCCGCGCACCGCGCTGTCCTGGCTTTCGAAGATCTTGGCGTTGCCTTCGAACACGTGGATCGACTCGTCGACACCAGCGGTTTTCACCACGCAGCCGTCAAGGGCGATGTTGCCGTACAGCACGGCCAGGCCGCCTTCTTGCGAGTAGGCATGTTCGACACTGCGGATACAGCCGTTCTCACGGTCGTCATCCAGGGTTTCCCAGCGGGTCGACTGGCTGAACGCCGTCTGAGTCGGGATGCCCGCCGGGCCGGCCTTGAAGAAGTGGTGCACGGCTTCATCGTCGGTTTGGGTGATATCCCACTTGGCGATGGCTTCGGCCATGCTGCGGCTGTGCACGGTCGGCAGGTCGGTGTGCAGCAGGCCGCCACGGGCCAGTGAGCCGAGAATGGAGAAGATGCCGCCAGCGCGGTGCACGTCTTCCATGTGGTACTTCTGGATGTTCGGCGCGACCTTGCACAGTTGTGGCACGTGACGGGACAGGCGGTCGATGTCGCGCAGGTCGAAGTCGATCTCGGCTTCCTGGGCGGCGGCCAGCAGGTGAAGGATGGTGTTGGTCGAGCCGCCCATGGCGATGTCCAGCGTCATGGCGTTTTCGAACGCCTTGAAGTTGGCGATGTTGCGCGGCAGCACCGAGTCATCGTTGTCGCCGTAGTAGCGTTTGCAAAGTTCGACTATGGTGCGGCCGGCCTGCAGGAACAGCTGCTCGCGGTCGCTGTGGGTGGCGAGGGTCGAACCGTTGCCCGGCAATGCCAGACCCAGCGCTTCCACCAGGCAGTTCATCGAGTTGGCGGTGAACATGCCGGAGCACGAGCCGCAGGTCGGGCAAGCGCTGCGCTCGTATTCGGCGACTTTTTCGTCCGAGGCGGTGCTGTCAGCGGCGATCACCATGGCGTCGACCAGGTCCAAGCCGTGGCTGGCCAACTTGGTCTTGCCGGCTTCCATCGGACCGCCGGAGACGAAGATCACTGGAATGTTCAGGCGCAGTGCGGCCATCAACATGCCGGGGGTGATCTTGTCGCAGTTGGAGATACAGACGATGGCGTCGGCGCAGTGAGCGTTGACCATGTACTCGACGGAGTCGGCGATGATCTCGCGGCTCGGCAGCGAATAGAGCATGCCGTCGTGGCCCATGGCGATGCCGTCGTCGACGGCAATGGTGTTGAATTCCTTGGCCACGCCGCCGGCTTTCTCGATCTCACGGGCGACCAGCTGACCCAGATCCTTCAGGTGCACGTGGCCGGGCACGAACTGGGTGAAGGAGTTGGCGATGGCGATGATCGGTTTCTTGAAGTCTTCGTCCTTCATCCCGGTGGCGCGCCACAGGGCACGGGCGCCGGCCATATTGCGGCCGTGGGTGGAGGTCTTCGAGCGGTAATCAGGCATGACGGATTCCTGCGGCTAATCAGGTAGGCATTGATAGGTGGGTGAGCGGATCAGCGGCAGATGACCGCGACGCAAGATGGCATGGCGCACGACGGGATCTCCGTCTGCCTGCCTGGGCTCACAGGCCCGCCGAAGGGTGGGTGGCGGGAAATGCCCTGATTCTACGCCGCACGAGGCGGGGGAGGAAAGGCTGGTGGCCGCCGGTCGTCCCCGCCGGCTGCAGAGCACTAGCCGCGCAGGATGGCTGCCGGGATCTGTTCCAGCGGGATTTCCCGGCTGACTGCGCCGAGTTTCATTGCTTCTTTGGGCATGCCGTAGACCACGCAACTGGCTTCGTCCTGACCGAGAGTCAGGGCGCCGGCCTCATGCATTTCGCGCAGGCCGCGGGCGCCGTCGTCGCCCATGCCGGTCATGATGATACCGGTGGCGTTGGCGCCGGCAGCGCGGGCGGTGGAGCGAAACAGTACGTCCACCGACGGCTTATGGCGGCTCACTGGCGGGCCGTCGACTACGTCGACTACATACTGGGCGCCGCTGCGTTTGAGCAGCAGATGGCGGCCGCCCGGGGCGATCAGCGCGCGACCGGGAACCACGCGATCACCATTGCGCGCTTCCAGCACTTCCAGTTCGCACAGGCCATTAAGGCGCTCGGCAAAGGCGGCGGTAAAGCGCTCGGGCATGTGCTGGACGATCACTATCGCCGGGCAGACGCGCGGCAACCGGGTAAGGATGTATTCCAGCGCCTGGGTGCCGCCGGTGGAGGTGCCGATAGCGACGATACGCTCGGTGGTGCGCGCCATGGCGCCGCTGGCCGGTGGCAGAATGGCATCGGCGCTGAGCTTGGCTTGGGGCGCCGCCGGTGGCGTTTTGCTTGCAAGGCGCTTCACGTTGGCCCGGGCAGCGGCCTTGACCGCATTGACCAGATCATCGCTGGCGTTGACCAGAAACTTGCCGAGATTGGCCTGGGGTTTGGTGACGATGCTCACTGCGCCGGCCGCCAGGGCCTGCATGGTGGTGGTTGCGCCTTTTTCGGTCAGCGTCGAGCAGATCACCACTGGCGTAGGCCGCTCGGCCATCAGCTTGCGCAGGAAGGTGATGCCGTCCATGCGCGGCATCTCGACGTCGAGCACGATCACGTCGGGCCACTGGCGCTGCATCTTGTCGAGGGCGAACAGCGGGTCGGCGGCAGTACCGATGACCTCGATCGCTGAGTCGGCCGCTAGCACTTGGGAGAGCACCTGGCGCACCACTGCGGAGTCGTCGACGATCATGACTTTGATGCTTTTCATTGCGGTCGCTTTCCGGCAGGAGGTTCTTGGACGGCGAGGGGCTGAGTTTGCTTCAGCGCGATCTGGCCGCTCCAGATATCGAAGATTAGATTGCGATGGCCGAAACCGCCGACATGTTCGCCGTGGCAGCCGATTTTGTTCTCGGCGAGCAGTCGGCGCGCGGCATCGATGTTCTGCTCACCGACATGATGGCGACGGGTTTTCGCCAGGCCGGGAAACATGTGGCCGCCACCAAAGATGCGCGCCTGGTATTCAGCCAGGCGCGTGCCGCTCAGGGCGATCGCCTCGCACAGCAGGCTCATCACTTCATCGGCGTAGCGGCCGTCGCGTTGACTGGCCGGGCGGCCGCGGGTGGGCAGCATGAAGTGGCACATGCCACCCAGGCGGGCATGGGGATGCCAAAGTACGATCGAGACACAGGAGCCCAGCAGGGTGCGCACGCGAGTGTAGGGGCCGCCAAAGTGATAGTCGCCAGGTTTCAGGTACACCTCGGCGATGGAGGGGTGATTAGGCATCAGGCTTGCGATAGATCGAGGGTTTGACGACCTTGAGCGTGTCGTTGACGCCGTTCAGGCTTTCAGAGTGGCTGATGATGAAATGCCCGCCTGGGCGCAGGTGCTTGACCAGGCGTTCTACCACCTGGCGCTTGGTGTTGGCGTCGAAGTAGATCATCACGTTGCGCAGGAAGATCACGTCGAACAGGCCCACGTCCGGCAGCGTGCTGTTGAGGTTGATCTGGTTGAAGCGCACCCGCTGGCGCAGCGCCGGAGCGATCATCATCCGTCCCTGGTTCTCGTCGACGCCACGCAGACAGTGCTTCACAAGCAGATGTCGCGGGATGTTCTCGCTGTCGGCGAGTTCGTACACGCCACTGCGCGCCTGGTCGAGAATGCGCTGGCTGATATCCGAGGCCAAAATCTCCCACGGTCGCTCACCCAGACGCTCGGCCAGCAGCAAAGCCAGCGTGTACGGTTCTTCGCCACTGGAACAGGCACCGCTCCAGATGCGCAGCGGTCGGCCGCTGGGAATCACACCGGGCTTTTGCAGCAGTTCTCGCAGGAAGTCGAAGTGCTTGGGCTCGCGGAAGAAGTATGTTTCGTTGGTGGTAAGCAGATCCACGCAGGTCTGCAGCTCCACCTTGTCCTTGCCGACGAGGCGGAAATACTCGCCGTAAGTGGCCATGCCAAGCGAGCGCAGGCGCTTGTTGAGGCGCCCGGCCACCAGCGGCTTCTTGGCGTCGGACAGGTGAATGCCGGCGATATCGTGGATCAGCTGGCGGAACTGGTTGAACTCGATATCGGAAAGCGTGGCCTGGGTCGACTCGCGCATCAGTTGGCTGCACCCTGTTGCTGCGCCTGGCTGAGCGCGACGTACTCTTCGGCCGAGATAACCCGACCGATGTCGAGCATCACCACCAGGCGATCATCGAGCTTGCCCATACCCCGGATGAAGTCCGCACGAATGCTGCCACCGAAGGCCGGTGTCGGCTCGATATGTTCAGCGCCCAGCTCACGCACTTCGTTGACCGCGTCGACCACGATACCGATCACTTGGGTATGGCTTGGCCCGGCGATTTCCAGGATCACAATGCAGGTACGCGGGCCGATGGCAGTGGCCTGGGCGCCGAAGCGCTGGCCAAGATCCACCACCGGTACCACGGCGCCACGCAGGTTGATCACGCCGAGAATGCTCGGCGGCATCATTGGCACGGCGGTCAGCCGCCCGTAACCGATGATCTCGCGCACTGCACGGATCTCGACTGCGAACAGCTCCTGCGCCAGTGTGAAGGTCAGGTACTGGCCCGCCCCCGCCGTAGCGTTATCGAGCAGCCGTGGCTCGGAACTCATGGCTTACTCCTGAAAGCGCACATAGCCAGCTGGCAGGCCGCCTGAGCGCCCGTCGTCGTCACGCTGCTGGCGAGCCGGACCATTGCCACGGGCGGCCTGCGGGCGATTGCGCGGCGGGTTTGCGACAGTGATGCGCTCGCCCGTGCCGTTGAGGCGGAAGAAGTCCATGAGTTGTTGCAGCTGCTCGGCCTGGCCGCTCATTTCTTCGGCGGTGGCCGCCAGCTCTTCGGAGGCCGAAGCATTCTGCTGGGTCAGCTCGCTGAGCTGGTTCATTGCCGTGCTGATCTGGCCAACGCCGCTGCTCTGCTCGTCGGAGGCCGCCGCGATTTCCTGTACCAGGTCGGAGGTCTTGGCAATCGACGGTACGATTTCGTCGAGCAGGGTGCCGGCGCGCTCGGCCAGGGCCACACTGTTCTTCGCCACTTCGCCAATTTCCTGAGCGGCCACCTGGCTGCGTTCAGCCAGCTTGCGTACTTCGGCGGCAACCACCGCGAAGCCCTTGCCGTGCTCGCCGGCACGGGCCGCTTCGATGGCGGCGTTGAGGGCCAGCAGGTTGGTCTGGTAGGCGATGTCGTCGACGATGCCGATCTTGTCGGCGATGGTTTTCATGGCGCGCACGGTGTCTTTCACCGCCTGGCCACCTTCACCGGCTTCGGTGGCGGCCTTGCTGGCCATGCCATCGGTAACGCGGGCGTTCTCGGTGTTCTGCGAGATGGACGCCGACATCTGCTCCATCGAGGCGCTGGTTTCTTCAACCGAGGCAGCCTGCTCGGAAGCCGCCTGGCTCATGCTCTGGGCGGTCGAGGAAATCTCCTCGGAGGCACTGGACAGCGAGTCGGCAGAGCTGCGCACTTCGGCGATGATCTGCGTCAGGCGCGTGGACATGTTGTTGATCGAGGCCAGCATGCTGGTGGTGTCGTTGGGCTTGACCACCACCTGAGTACGCAGATCGCCTTCGGCGATGCGCGTTACCACTTCAGCGGCATAAGCGGGTTCACCGCCGAGCTGCTTGAGCAGGCTGCGGGTAATCAGCCAGCCGAGCAGGATGGAGATAAGGATGGCGACACCGCCGATCAGCGAGAGCTGCAGGCGCGATTCTTGATAGAGCTCGCTAGCGTCGGCGGCATCCTGATCCATCAGGTCGCTTTGATACTTGATCAGCGCATCAGCCGCCGCGAGCAGCCCGTTGTTGGCCGGAATGATTTCGCTATACAGGTAGGCTTCCGCACGCTCCTGGTCGTTCAACAGCTTGAACATTTCGTCATAGCGTTTGCCTACCTCGCCGCGCGCAGCGTTGACGCGTGCCAGAAACTCCTTGCCCTGGGCCGAGGTGACGGTGCGATCCAGCTCTTCGGTAGCCGCTTTGCGTCGCTCACGGCTGGCCTCTAAATGAGCGAGGTTCTTGCGATCCGTCTCGTCATCGTCGACCAGAATGATGTCGCGAATATAGCGACCCTGATTCAAGGTTTCTTCCTTGATGACGTTGGCCTCGCGGATCTTAACGTAGCGATCCTTGATGATCATGTCATTGGAGTCGTTGATCGCGCTCATGCGGGTCAGGCCCAGCACCAGGGCGATTAGCAGCAACACGATCACGGTGCCGAAACCGAGGCCGAGCTTTGTGGACACACGTAGGTCTTTGAACATGGTTGCTTCCCTCAATGATGCTTGGCTGCCCGGTCAGGCGGACAATGCTTTGTTTCCGTCTGGCAGAGCCGCAATCTCGGCGACCGCAAGGGCGTTTTCGATGGCCAGCAGGATGATGAAATCATCCTCGCGGTGAACCATCGCCTGAATGAAATCACTACGAATCGAATTGCCGAAAGCCGGTACCGGGTTCATTTCCGCCGGGGCGACCTCCAGTACCTCGCTGACGGCATCGACGAGGATGCCGAGTATTTGCGGGGCGTCAGGCTGGGCCACTTCGACGATGATGATGCAGGTGCGGCGGTCAATCTGCGTCTTGGCATGGTTGAAGCGCAGGCTCAAGTCGATGACCGGCACCACCGCGCCACGTAGGTTGATCACGCCGTGCACGCAGCGGTTGGCCATCGGCACCTTGGTGGTACGTTGATATTCAATGATTTCCCGCACGCACAGACCGTCCAAGGCATAACGACGGTCTTGCAGGATGAAGCTCAGATACTGGTGCACCAGCTCTTCACCTGCTGCGGTGGTTAGGTCGCTTGCAGTAGTTACGGCGAGCTCACTCATGGGCGTAGACCTGGGTAGATTCGTGATGCGCGGCACTGCGAGGTGCCGCCAGCCGGTTGAGCAGGCGGGGGATATCGAGAATCAACGCCACCGTGCCGTCGCCGAGAATGGTGAAGCCGCCGAGTTCACTGCAGCCGGCGAAGATCTTGCCGAGGGGCTTGATCACTGTCTGGAACTCGCCGGCCAGTTGGTCGACCACCAGACCTGCGCGCAGCCCGGCCTGACGCACCACCACCACGCTCTCGCGGCGTGGCGGCTGGCTTTCTTCCTCGAAC
Source organism: Phytopseudomonas punonensis (assembly GCF_900142655.1). Taxonomy (GTDB): domain Bacteria; phylum Pseudomonadota; class Gammaproteobacteria; order Pseudomonadales; family Pseudomonadaceae; genus Aquipseudomonas; species Aquipseudomonas punonensis. The sequence continues at coordinate 65,872 of NZ_FRBQ01000012.1, forward strand.
AAATCACGCAGGCGCACGACCGGCAGCATTTGCCCGCGTAGCTCCAGGTGACCGCGTTTGAACGAGGTATCGGCCGGCAGCTCGATGCACTCTTCCACCAGCTCCAGTGGAATCACGTAACCGGCGTGGCCGACGCTGACCAGGAAGCCGTCGATGATTGCCAGGGTTAGTGGCAGGCGGATGCGGATACGTGTGCCCTGGCCAAGGGTGCTGTCCAGATCGATGGTGCCGCGCAGGGCGGCGATATTGCGTTTGACCACGTCCATGCCGACGCCGCGGCCAGACAGATTGCTGACCTGCTCGGCGGTGGAGAAGCCAGGCTCGAAAATCAGTGCGAAGGTTTCCTTCTCCGACAGCGTTTGGCCTTCGCCGATCAGGCCGCGTTCGCGGGCTTTGGCGAGAATCCGTTGGGCGTCGAGGCCGCCGCCGTCGTCACTGACTTCCAGCACGATGCTGCCGGCGTCGTGGTAGGCATTCAGGGAGACCTTGCCTTGGGCAGGCTTGCCACGCGCCAGGCGGGTTTCCACCGACTCGATGCCGTGGTCCATGGCGTTGCGCACCAGGTGGGTGAGCGGATCGGTGATGCGCTCGACCACGGTCTTGTCGAGCTCGGTTTCGCCGCCACTGATGGACAGGGCGATGTCCTTGCCAATCTCCCCGGCGACGTCGCGCACCACGCGCTGGAAGCGGTTGAAGGTGCTGCCGATCTGCACCATGCGCAGCGGCAATGCCGAGTCGCGGACTTCCTCGACCAGCCGCGAGAGCAGCTCGGTGGCTTCGAGCATTTCCGGGTGGCCGCAGTTCTGGGCGGTCATCCGTGCACCGGCGCCGGCGATTATCAGCTCGCCGACCAGATCGATGAGCTTGTCCAGCTTGCCGGCATCGACTCGGATCAGGCTGTTCTCGTTGCTGCGGTTTTCCTTGATCTGCTGCTGCTTCTGCAGCGCCGCGGCGATGACCGGCGGCTGTACCAGACTCTCTTCGACTAGTACACGGCCGATTGGTCGCGGCTCGTCGCGCTCCTGGCCCTGCACCTGGGTTTGCAGAACTTCCTGCAGCTCATTGGCGGTCAGGGTGCCGCAGCGCATGAGAATTTCGCCCAAGCGCATGTCTTCTTCAGGCAGCGCGCGGATCAGCTCCAGGTATTGGTCCGACTTGCTGTTGGGCGGCAGGATGCGGATCAGGCTGTCTTCGCGCACGAACTCGAAGGCGCCTTCGATGGTGGCCTTGTCGGCATCGCTGACGAAGGCCATTTCGAAACCCAGGTAGCAGGTTTCCGGGTCCATTTCGGCGGCGACCGGAATACGGTCGAGCAGCGGCACGATGCTGATGATGCTGCCAAAGGTACTCAGGTAGCGGAACAGACCGAGCGGGTCCATGCCGTTGCGCAGGGTGTCCGGGCCGAAGCGCAGTGACAGATGCCAGTGGTCGGCGCCGACGCCGGTTCCATGACCACGTTCGATCCGCGTGGCAGTGGCAGGTACCGGCTCACTGACCGGTGCTGGCTCCAGATACTGGGAGAGTTGCTCGGCCAGTTGCTGGTGTGCGATCTGGGTTTCGGCTTCCAGGGTTTCCAGATCTGCGCCGCTGTCGACAAGCGCCACCAGCCGCGCCAGGTGATCACCGACCTGCAGAAAGAGCGCAGTCATGTTCTTGTCGAAGCGCAGCTCGCCAGTACGCACGCGATCAAGCACGCTTTCGGCGATATGGGTGAAGGCGACGATGACATCCAGCCCGAACAGGCCTGCCGAACCCTTGATGGTGTGAGCGGCGCGGAAGACAGCGTTTATGGTGTCGGCGTCGTCCGGATCGCTCTCCAGCTGCAGCAGCGCTTCTTCCATCTGCTGCAGCAATTCCTGGCTTTCGGCGATGAAGATCTGCAGCACTTCGTCCATGTTCATGGTGATTACTCGCTTGCCGGCTTGATCAGGATGGGGTCGCCGAAAAAGGTACCCAGCCCGCTCAGTTCGAAGGCCTCGATCACCGCTGGGCTGTGATTGGTAAGGCGCAGATCGCAGTTAATGCGCGCTGCCTCCTGCTTGGCCAGGATCAGCAATTGCAGGCCGGCACAATCCAGTTCGTCGACAGCGCCGAGGTCGAGCTCCACTTCCACATCGCAGGCCAGCGCCTGCGTCAGCAATTGCATGTGTTCGGCAGCGCTGTAAATGGTCAGGCCGCCTTCCAGCGGCAGGATGCGGTAGAGGTTCTCGGCCGGCGCGTCGGTCATGGCAGGATCAGCTTGGACACGGCGGTGAGCATCTGCGCCGGCTGGAAGGGCTTGACCACCCAGGCCTTGGCGCCTGCAGCGCGGCCTTCTTCCTTCTTCGACTCGCCGGCCTCGGTGGTGAGCATGATCACCGGGGTGAACTTGTAGGCAGGCATCTGTTTGACGTTCTTGACGAAGGTGATGCCGTCCATGTTTGGCATGTTCACGTCACTGATGATCAGGTGAACCTTGCGGCCATCGAGCTTGGTGAGTGCGTCCTTGCCGTCGCAGCCTTCGATGACCTGATAACCGGCCCCCTTGAGCGTAATGCTGACGACCTGGCGGATGGAGGCGGAGTCGTCGACGATCAGTACAGTCTTGCTCATGGGTTACCTCAGAAAAACGTGATTTCGGAATCGTTGCTTTTGGCGCTGCTTTTTTCGCCCCGGTGAATATCGTGCTGCTCCGGGGTGGTGTAAGTCTGTGCCAGCTCCTTGAGCCAGCGATCGGTATCCAGCGGTGCGGGAGTTAGGCTCTGCCGGCGCTGGAGGTCGCGCTCCTGAATGTGTGCGTGGAGCTTGTCCTGGTCGGCAGCGATATGGCCGAGCGTCTGGCTGATGCGATCCTGAAACTGCAGCGATACCAATACTTCGGCGATGTCCTGGGCGACGGACTCGCTCTGCGTACGCATGGTTTCGTTGTGGTGAACGATGTCACTGGCGTTCTGGTTGAAGCGGCTGATCACCCCGGCGATAACCTCGCTGGCCTTGTTCAGGGTTGCGGTGTCGGTCTTGGTGTATTCCTGGGAAATATCCAGCGTCTTGTGAATCGCGTCGTTGACGATCACCACGGTTTCGCCGATGCGCTGCCCGGTTTCGCCGGACATCGACGACAGCTTGCGCACCTCGTCGGCAACTACCGCGAAACCACGACCGCTTTCGCCCGCTCGGGCCGCTTCGATGGCTGCGTTGAGGGCCAGCAGGTTGGTCTGCTTGGCGATATTGGCGACGTCTTGCGCCATGTCCTGCAGCTGATCGGTGAAGTTGGACAGCTGGGTGATTTCCTTGAGCAGCGATTCCTTGCTGGCCAGGGCGTCGCGCAGGGCGACGATGATCATGTCCATCTCGTACTCGCAGCTCGACAGCAGCGCCACCAGGCGTTTGCCGGCCTCGCGCTCGGTGCTGCCACCCAGGCTGCTCTGGATGCGCGTAGCGAGCTGAGCGAAACGCTCGCTCAGGGAGCTGATGGACTCCTCGGTGTGGCTGCGGGCGTTTTCGATGTGCTGCGACCACAGCGGCAGCACCTGCCCGCACAACTGCTCGACGCTTTCGTCCGAGCCTGCGTGAGCGGCTTCTAGGCCTTGTAGGTCGGCGGAGGAAGTTTGCGGCGCTTTGTTGAGAGCGCTGAAGATGACTGCGGCGCCAACCAGAACCAGGCCGCCGAGGGTGGGTAGCAGGCCCAGCACTTGTTGCTGCACCAGCACCACCGCGGCGATGCCAGCGACCAGAATCAGCAGTGGAGCGAGGAGGGAGGTAGAGAGGTTACGCATGCAGTGCTCCGTGGTGGACTGTGTACAGACTCCACGGAATAGGCATCAGGCGGGTAGAGCTCCAGCATGGCGACCAAGCATTCCTTTGGATGTCACGAGCATGCATGAAGCATCATCGCTGGGTGCATCGGGCTTGGCTGATATTCGCCTGAGTTTTAGTGCTGTAAAGGTCTAGGGATTTCCTTAGGCTGTCTCAGAATTCATCAAGGTTGATGCAAAGCGAATCAAGTCTGCATTCGTTGAAAAATGCATCTTTTCCATCAGATTTATCTTATGAGTGCTGACTGTCTTGTTACTGATCGTCAATTGCTTGGCGATCTGGTTGACGCTCAGCCCCGCTGCCAAGAGGCGCATGATCTGGAACTCGCGGTTGGTCAGGCTGTCCAGGCCGCTCCTGTTGGCAGGCTTGAGGCTGCTCAGGGCGATTTGTTCGACCAGCTCCGGATCGATGAAGCGATTGCCTGAGCTGACCTTGCGCACGGCGTCCACCAGGGTCTCCGGTGACTGGCCTTTGGTGAGATAGCCGGCCGCGCCGCAGCGCAAAACGCGCAAGGCCAGATGCGGATCGTTGTGCATGCTCAGTATCAGTATGGGCAACTTTGGGTACTGATGGCTGATGCGGGTGACAAGGGCTTCACCACTCAGGCCGGGCATGCTGATGTCGAGCAGCAGCAGGTCCACCGTCAGGCTGCGCAGCTTCTCCAGTGCCTGGGTACCGTCCGCTGCTTCGGTAACGACGCGGATGTCATCGTAGAGCTCGAACAGACGCTTGAGGCCGGCGCGCATCAGCGCATGATCGTCGGCGATCAGCACTTTGATCATCAGGAAATCCTTAAAAACTGCGTGTAGCGGCAATGGCTGAAAGTCGTGAACTGCTCGCCGAGGTGCATATCGCCCCCGCTAGCGCAGCCAAGCCCTTGTTTTGAAAGTAATCCACCAGTGCATTGAACACTCTTCGCAAGGCACTTTTAATAGTAGTCGGTGCTTTACATGCCGCTTCGCTGACGCGGTTGCAATTTTTGCAAGCGTTGTGCCTGTATGTCGGCAGCCCGGACGGGAAATGTAGTGAGTATCGATGGGGCTCTGGTGTTACCCATGAGTCGTCTGTCGTCAGATGATTTCTGACGGTGCGATTGTGGATAACGGCACGTCGAATCCTGTGCAGATTCCACGAAACGGGCTCCCGGGATCACCAGGGCCCGCCAACGTATCGTCCGCCTGCTATGAGCCGTACTGAGGCTCGGCAGTCGGCAGCATCAGCTGTTTGGCAGCAGACGGCAGGTCAGGCTCTTGATATAGCGGGTTTCGCCGATGGCTGGATGCACTGGGTGATCCGGGCCTTGGGCGCCGCGCTCGAGCAGTTGGATGTTGCGATCCAGATGACGTGCGCTGGTCAGCAGGATGTTCTGCAGGTTGTCTTCTTCCAAGTGCATGGAGCAGCTGGCGCTGACCAGGATGCCGTCCTTGTTGAGCAGGCGCATGGCGGTCTCGTTGAGGCGGCGGTAGGCCGCTTCACCGTTCTTGATGTCCTTCTTGCGCTTGATGAAGGCAGGTGGATCGGCGATCACCACGTCGAAGCGTTCTTCGGCGGACTTCAGTTCGCGCAGGGCGGCGAACACGTCGCCTTCCACGCAGGTGACCTTCTCGGCGAAGCCGTTGAGCGTGGCGTTACGCTCCACGCCGTCGAGGGCAAAAGCCGAGGCGTCCACGCAGAACACTTCGCTGGCGCCAAAGGCTGCCGCCTGCACGCCCCAACCGCCGATGTAGCTGAACAGGTCCAGCACGCGCTTGCCCTTGACGTAGGGCGCCAGACGCGCGCGATTCATGCGGTGGTCATAGAACCAGCCGGTCTTCTGGCCTTCGATCACCGGCGCTTCGAACTTCACGCCATTCTCTTCCAGGGCGACCCACTCCGGCACCACACCGAAGGCGGTGTCAACGTAGCGCTCAAGGCCTTCGGCGTCGCGGGCGGCGGAGTCGTTCTTGAGCAGAATGCCGGTGGGTTTGATCACCTGGATCAGCGCTGCCAGCACGTCTTCCTTGTGACGCTCCATGGTCGCCGAGGCGAGCTGCACCACGAGGATGTCGAAGAAACGGTCGACCACCAACCCCGGCAGCAGGTCGGAGTCGCCGTACACCAGGCGATAGCAGGGCTGGTCGAACAGGCGCTCGCGCAGGCTCAACGCTACGTTGATGCGGTGTACCAAGAGGGACTTGTCCAGCACGTGCTTGACGTCGCGCGACAGCAGGCGCGCGCAGATCAGGTTGTTCGGGCTCAGGGCAACGATGCCCAGCGGCTTGCCGCCGGCGGCTTCGAGGATCGCCTGATCGCCGGCCTCGAAGGCATTGAGCGGCGTGACGGCTACGTCGATCTCGTTGCTGTAGACCCACAAGTGGCCGGCGCGCAGGCGTCGGTCGGCGTTGGCTTTCAGGCGCAGGCTGGGCAGGGACATGATGGGCTCCGTCGTGAAAAACGCGCATTCTAAACGAGGAGCCCGGCGGGCGCTTGGTAGCTGTCGAAAAGTAGCTGGCGAAAAAGCGCTGCCTCAGGCTACCAGGGCGTCTATCAGCCTCCCATTGAAGGCCGGAAGATCATCCGGCGTACGGCTGCTGATCAGCTTGCCGTCGACCACCACTTCCTTGTCCACCCAGTTGGCGCCGGCGTTCTTCAGGTCGTCGGTCAGCGATGGGTAGCTGGTCAGCGTTTTTCCTTTAAGCAGGTCGGCCGTGGCGAGAATCCAGGCGCCATGGCAGATCACGGCAATCGGTTTGTTGGCTTTGGCGGCATCCTTGACCAGCTCCACGGCCATTTCGTCGAGGCGGATGGTGTCGGCATTGACCACGCCGCCGGGCAGTACGATGGCGTCGTAATCGTCGATCCTGGCGGTATCGAAGGTCTTGTCGACGGTGAAGGTATCGGCGGGTGTGGTGTGGTTCCAGCCCGTCACCTCTCCCGGTTTGCTGGAGAGGATCTCTGTGCGGGCGCCAAGCTCTTCGAGCGCCTTCTTGGGGGCGGTCAGTTCAACCTGCTCGAAGCCGTCGGTAACCAGCAGGGCGACACGCTTGCCTGTGAGGGACTTGCTCATCGAATACACCTCTCTGAATATGCGGAGTGAGCATTATTCGGGGCCTGCTGAACAGTGAAGTTCAGGCCAGGCGACGACCTGCAGATTTGTTCTGTAACCGTTGGCTCAAAAGTCATCACGCACAGGGTAGACTGCACGCTCAATCACCTTTTGCCTCGTCGCCTCCATGGATAAAGAACTCTCCGCTGAGCAGATTCAGACGTTTCTGCAAGGCATCAGCGTGCCGCCGCAACCGCAGATCATGGTGGATCTGCAGTTCGAGCAGTACATGCCCAATCCGGATCTGAAAGCTATCGCGCGGCTGATCAGCCAGGATCCGGGGCTGTCCGGGGCGTTGCTGAAAATCGTCAATTCGCCGTACTTCGGCCTGGCCAACCGCATCGGCTCGATTCAGCGGGCGGTCAACCTGCTGGGCAGCCGTTCGGTGATCAACATGGTCAACGCCCTGTCGATCCGCGGCGAGATGACCGACGAGACCATCGTGACCCTGAACCGCTTCTGGGACACCGCCCAGGACGTGGCCATGACCAGCCTGACCCTGGCCAAACGCATCGGTTACGAGTCCGTGGATGAGGCCTACACCCTGGGCCTGTTCCACAATTGCGGCATTCCGCTAATGCTCAAGCGCTTTCCCGATTACATGGCGGTGCTCGAAGAGTCCTACGCCAATGCCAGTGCCGAGCAGCGCGTAGTCGATACCGAGAACCGCCTGCTCAACACCAACCACGCTGTGGTCGGTTACTACACTGCCAAATCCTGGAACCTGCCTCTTCATCTGTGTGATGCCATTGCCAATCATCACAACGCGCTGGCCATCTTTACCGATGACAACGACCGTGATGCACAGCTGAAAAACCTGCTGGCAATTCTCAAGATGGCCGAGCACATCTGCCGCAGTTATCAAGTGCTGGGCAATCAGGAAGAAGATCACGAGTGGCAGAGCATTGAGGCGCTGATCCTCGATTACGTGGGGCTCTCCAGTTATGACTTCGAGAACCTACGTGAAAGTATCCGCGACCTAGGCGCCGCCTGAGTCGCCGTCCCTAATCCGTTTCGAGCCCACCATGCCTGAATTGCCAGAAGTCGAAACCACCCGCCGTGGTATCGCGCCCCATCTAATTGGTCAGCGCGTCAGCCGGGTGATCGTCCGTGAGCGGCGTTTGCGTTGGCCGATTCCCGAGGATCTGGATGTGCGGCTGTCCGGGCAGCGTATCGAAGCGGTCGAGCGCCGCGCCAAGTACCTGTTGATAAAGGCAGAAGTCGGTACGCTGATCAGCCACCTGGGCATGTCCGGCAACCTGCGTCTGGTCGAGGCCGGGCTGCCGGCGGCCAAGCACGAGCATGTGGATATCGAGCTGGAGTCGGGGTTGGCGCTGCGCTACACCGACCCGCGGCGCTTTGGCGCCATGCTGTGGAGCGAGTTGCCGCTGGAGCACGAGCTGCTGGTGCGCCTGGGGCCCGAGCCGCTGACTGACCTGTTCGATGGCGAGCGCCTGCATCAGCTGTCGCGTGGCAAGGCCGTGGCGGTCAAACCGTTCATCATGGACAACGCCGTGGTGGTTGGCGTGGGCAACATTTACGCAACCGAGGCGCTGTTCGCTGCCGGTATCGACCCGCGCCGCGCCGCCGGTACGGTGTCGCGGGCGCGCTACGTGCGTCTGGCGCAGGAGATCAAGCGCGTGCTGGCCCATGCCATCGAGCGGGGCGGCACTACGCTGCGTGACTTCATCGGCGGCGACGGCCAGCCCGGCTATTTTCAGCAGGAGCTGTTCGCTTATGGCCGTGGCGGCCAGTTCTGCAAGGTCTGTGGCAACACCCTGCGCGAGGTGAAGCTGGGGCAGCGGGCCAGCGTGTATTGTCCGAAATGTCAGCGATAAGCCGTTTCATCCGATAACGTGACCACTTGTTCAGCGATTGACGGCCATCACGCGACAATCGCCAGAGCGCTGTTATAGTTAGCGGCATCGCCCGTATACCTCTGAAGGATCGCCCCATGAAACTGTTTCGCTCTTGCGCTGCTGTTCTGGCGCTGACTGCTGCCTCGCTGGCGCTGACCGCCAATGCGCAAGAAGTGCAGCAGAACGCCAGCGGTGACCCGCTCTATACCGTTCAGGCCCCGGATGGTTTTGCCATGATCGGTGACCTGCTGATCGCCCGCCCGCTGCTGATCGGCGCTACCGCCATCGGCGCAGCGGCTTTTGTGGTCTCTTTGCCGTTCTCGGCCATGGGTGGCGGTATCGGCGCCGCCGGTCGTGCGCTGGTTGTCGAGCCGGGCAAGGCGGCTTTCGTGCGCTGCCTGGGTTGCACCGGTGATGGCTACAACCAGCGCCAGTAATCGCGCATTTCGCCAAATAAAAAGCCCCTCGGTGAGGGGCTTTTTATTTGGCTGCCGTTTTTATCGATTGGCTTGTACCGCGCTGTTGCCAACGCCACGTGGATCGCTGGCCGCTTCCACTTCGCCGCTGACCTTGTTCCAGCGCAGCACCTGCCCGTTGCCGTATTGCCGCTCAACCTTCTTGAGCCTATAGCCGCGCGCTTGTAGTTCGGCCACTTGCTTCACGCTGAAGGTATCCGGCTCGTGCTCGATAACGTCCGGCAGGTACTGGTGGTGATAGCGCGGCACGGCCGGCCAACTGGCGATGGGCTGGCCATCGAGGTACTGCAGAATCGACAGCAGTACCATGCTCGGGATGCGGCTACCGCCTGGCGTGCCGAAGCTGGTGAGTTCGCCTGGGCTGTCAATGAAGGTCGGGCTCATGCTCGACAGCGGGCGCTTGCCGGCGGCGATGGCGTTGGCGTGGCTGCCGGTCAGGCCATAGGCGTTGGCACCTGCCAGGTCGGCGGCGAAATCATCCATCTCATCGTTGAGCAGTACACCGGTGCCAGGCACTGTGAAGGCGGCGCCGAACGGCAGGTTGATCGAAAGCGTGGCGCTTACCGCGTTGCCGTCGGCATCGAGTACCGTGAAGTGGGTGGTGTGGTCGCCTTCCTTCCAAGTGCCGGCCGGCGGCAACTCGCTGCTCGGCGTGGCGTGGTACGGGTCGATACTACGGCTCAGGCGTTGCAAATAGTCAGGGTTGAGCAGGCGAGCGGCAGGGTTTTCGACGAAATCCGGGTCGCCCAACAAGCCGCGGTCGCGATAAGCCCGGCGCAGGGTTTCCACCACCAGATGCGTGCGCTGCACTGGTTCAGCTTCGCGCCAGGGCAGGTGCTGCAGCATCAACAGGCTTTGCGCCAAGGCCACGCCACCAGCCGAAGGCGGCGGCGAGCTGATCAGCTCGCGGCCTTCGGCCAGCGGTACGCGAATCGGTTGGCGATTCACGGTGCGGTAGTCGGCCAGATCCTGCAGCGTCCAGATACCGCCGGCCGCTTTGACGCCAGCCACCAAACGCTCGGCCAGCGGGCCTGTGTAGAAACCATCACGGCCGTTCTGTGCCAGTGCTAGCAAGGTAGCGGCCAGTTCGGGCTGGCGTATCAGTGCGCCTTCTTCCGGGACTGTGCCGTCAGCGAGGAACAGCCTCGCGGTCTCTGCGTCGTCGCGCATCGCGGCCAGGCGCATCGTCGCGCGATCGCGATACACGCGGTCGACCGGGAAGCCCTCACGCGCCAGGCGAATGGCCGGCGCCAGGCTGTCGCGCAGCGGCAGTTTGCCGTGATGCTCGGCCAATTCGACCAGTGCGGTAGGCAAGCCCGGAATGGCGGCTGCGAGTGCGCCATCGCGGGAAAGCGCCGGCTGTACCTGGCCATCGCGGCGATAAAGATCGGCATGGGCCGCGCCTGGAGCGCGTTCACGGGCGTCGAGAAAGCCGTAGCGGGCGTCGGCGCTGCGCAGCAGGAAGAAACCGCCGCCGCCAAGGCCGGAGCCGTAGGGCTCGACCACGGCGAGCGCGGCGCTGATGGCGACGGCGGCGTCGAAGGCATTACCGCCCAGCGCCAGGGTTTCCTTGCCAGCGACCGTGGCAGCAGGGTGGGCGGTAGCAATGGCGCTGCTGCCCGGACGTTCGACGGCTTGCAGGCCGAGGCTGAGCAGCAGAAGCAGCGCGCCAGAGAGGGCGCGCAGGGAATCGAGGCCGCGAAGGTGGCGGCGCACTATCAGGCCTTGCCGGTGAGGGCTTTGTACTTGGCCAGCAATTGTTCCTTGCTCTCGACATTGTTCTCGTCGAGGGGGATGCAGTCCACGGGACAGACCTGCTGGCACTGCGGCTCGTCGTAATGGCCAACGCATTCGGTGCACAGGTTGGGGTTGATCACGTAGATCTCCTCACCTTGGGAAATCGCCGCGTTCGGGCACTCTGGTTCGCAGACGTCGCAGTTGATGCAATCGTCGGTAATGATCAGGGACATTAAAGGCAAGCTCCTGCCGGGCTGCGGCCGCGACACAGTCAAACGGAAACAGACTGTTGAAAACTATCTACGTTGCCATCGCGGCGTTAAAAATAGGCTCAAAATGCTCATGTACTATTCGTACACTCCGCTTTTTCGCCTGTTTTTGCCTTGCACTGGCTGCCTCGATCACGTTTTTCAACGGCCTGCTAGCCGCGATTGTGCCGGATTGTCACCGTCAGCGCACGCCCGCGCGCTATATGGCGCTCAGGCATGTCGGCGTTGCCGGATCAGCGGTTCTTGAAACGCTCGGTCAGCGCATCGGCCACGGCCGGGTGCACGAACTTGCTGATATCTCCATCCAGGTTGGCGATTTCTCGCACCAAGGTAGAGGAAATAAAGGAGTACTTTTCCGACGGGGTGAGGAACAGGCTTTCCAGCTCCGGCGCCAGTTGACGGTTCATGTTGGCCAGCTGGAATTCGTATTCGAAATCCGACACCGCGCGCAGGCCGCGCAGCAGCACGTTGGCACCCTGTTCTTTGGCGAAGGAAGCAAGCAGTGTGGAAAAACCGATCACTTCGACGTTAGGCAGGTGCTTGGTGACTTCCCGAGCCAGCTCCACGCGCTGCTCGAGAGAGAACAGCGGGTTTTTCTTCGGACTGGCGGCGACCGCGATGACCACGCTGTCGAACAGGCGCGCGGCGCGCTCGACCAGGTCGCCGTGCCCCTTGGTGATGGGGTCGAAGGTGCCTGGGTATAACACTCGGTTCATCGTGACGTCCTGGCAGGCGCGTTAGGGAGTCGGATGGTAGCGCAGCACCCCCGCGCGGGCCAAGTCGGTGGTCCGTCCGGGAGTCGGATGTGGGCGTTAATCGCGCCGTGCTTCAGCGGATGAACAGCTTGTAGACCAGTTTCTGCAGCGCCTTGCCGTAGGGCGGATAGATCAGCCGGGCGAGGTTGAGACGTTGTTTGATGAGTACGCCCTTGGCCTTGCTGAAGGTAAGAAAGCCCTCGTGGCCGTGGTAGTGGCCCATGCCCGAGGTGCCAATGCCGCCGAAGGGCATGTCGTCCTGCGCCACGTGCATCAGCGTGTCGTTCAGGCATACGCCGCCGGAGTGACTGTGGTGCAGCACATGCTGCTGCTCGCTGCGGTCGTAGCCGAAATAGTAGAGGGCCAGCGGCCTTGGCCGAGCGGCGATGTAGGTCAGGGCGTCGCTCAGTTGCCCATAAGGGACGATAGGTAGCAGGGGCCCGAAGATCTCATCCTGCATGACGCGCATGCTGTCATCGACATTCAGTAGCAGGGTCTGCGGCATCCGCCGCTGCGCACCTTCGGCGATCAGCTCGATGACCGTCGCGCCCTTGTCACGGGCGTCGCTCAGGTAATCACTCAGGCGTTGGTGCTGGCGAGCGTTGATGATGCTGGTGTAGTCCCGGCTGCCGTCGACCTGTGGATAAAAGCGTTGGACTGCCTGGCGGTAAGCGTCAACGAACCCGTCTACCCGATCATGGGGTACCAGAACGTAGTCGGGTGCCACACAGGTTTGCCCGGCGTTCAGGGTCTTGCCGAAGGCGATGCGCTCGGCTGCGTCGGTCAACGGCACGTCGGCCGATACGATGGCGGGGGATTTACCGCCCAACTCCAGCGTCACTGGTGTGAGGTTCTCGGCTGCCGCGCGCATCACGTGGCGGCCAATACTGGTGGCACCAGTGAACAGCAAGTGGTCGAACGGCAGCTTGGCGAACGCCATACCGATTTCGGCCTCGCCCAGCACCACGCCAACCAGATCCTTGGGGAAGATGCTGGCCAGCAGTTCCTTGAGACGTTGCGATGTCCGGGGCGTGGCTTCGCTGAGTTTGAGCATCACCCGGTTGCCGGCGGCCAGCGCACCGACCAGCGGGGCGATGGCGAGAAACAGCGGGTAGTTCCACGGCACGATGATGCCGACCACGCCGAGCGGCTGGTAGATCACCCGCGCCGATGCCGGCATGAACGGCAGGCCGACATGTCGCCGCGACGGTTTCATCCAGCGGCGCAGGCGTTTGCGCGTATAGCGGATGCCCTGCACGGTGGGCAGCATCTCGGCGAGCAGTGTTTCATCGGCGCTGCGGTTGCCGAAGTCCTCACTGATGCAGCGAATCAGCGCGTCCTGATCTCGGAGCAGGGCTGCCTTGAGGCTGACGAGCCAGGCGATACGCTGCTCGGCAGATGGCATCGGGTTGGCCATGAAGGCCTCGCGCTGCGCATGGAAACACTGTTGCAGCGCAGTAATCGCCTGCTCGTGCGGGTCTGAAAGGGTGACCATGCCGCTGTCCTTTACGAACTCACCGGGAGCTGCTGTATACCGCGTTCAATCGTCTGTAGCCATTGCGGGATACGTCGCTCCAGATAATAGCCGGGCCGGCGCAGCGAGCCGTCGACGAAGCCGACATGGCCGCCCTTGGCATGCAGCTCGAAGGTGATGCAGGCCGCCAGTTCAGTGGCCTCGGGCAGGCTATGGGGGTAGACGAACGGGTCGTCGCTGGCCTGGATCATCAGTGTTGGCGTCTGGATGCGGCTCAGGTAGTAGCGGCTCGACGAACGCCGGTAATAGTCGTCAGCGTTTTCGAAACCATGCAGCGGTGCGGTGATGCGTCCGTCGAAATCCCAGAAGGTGCGCATGCCATCCAGCGGGCCGAGTTTTTCCAGAATGGACAGCCGATCGGCTTGGCCCTGATGGGCGAACAAGCGCTGTTTGTCCTTCACGTAGGCCACCATGGCGCGCATGAAGTGCGCCTGATAGACCCGCGAAAAGCCGATGCCGATACGGTCTGCACATTGATCCAGGCGAAACGGCACCGATACCGCGGCGGCGCTTTGCAGCCCGCTGTCAGCGCCGCTTTCGCCCAGGTACTTGAGCAGCACATTGCCGCCTAGTGAGTAGCCGACGGCATAGAGCGGGGCCATAGGGCGTTTGGCGTGCAGGTGGTGAACGGTCTCGGCGAGGTCTTCGCTGGCGCCGGAGTGGTAACCGCGCGGCAGCAGGTTGGGCTCGCCCGAGCAGCCACGCCAGTTAAGCGCCACGCTGGCCCAGCCCTGGGCAGCCAATTGGCGTTGCAGGCCGAGCACATAGTGGGAGTTGGATGAGCCAGTCAGGCCATGCAGCACCAGCACCAACGGCGCTTGCGCGTCGTGTGGGCCGTGCCAGTCGAGATCGAGAAAGTCGCCGTCTGCCAGCCACAGGCGCTCGCGTTGCCGCTCAAGTGCGGGTGGGCGGCGGCACAGCGAGCCCCACAGGGTTTGCAAATGCGGGCCCGGCAGCCACCAGGCAGCCGTGAAGAGCGATCGGCCGTTCATCTGTTGGGCCGTCACACTGACTACCAGCCTAACTCGTCGGCCAGCGATTGCGCGGCAGATCGGCTGTTCAGCAAGGGGATCAGCGCGTCGATCAGCCGCTCGCGGTGCCGTGGGTTGACGCTGTAGTCGTCGAGAAAGATGTCCTCACCTGCACTGTTCCAGACGGCGTCGAATGTGGCGAGGCAGGCGATCATCTGTTCCAGGCTGTCGAATAGCGGTGCGGGCTGCCAGCTGCCGCCACCATGGCGGTCGTGCAGTACCTTGCCACTACTTGTCTCAAAGATGAACGGGTCACCACCCTGGTCGGCAACCGCCAGCCAGTCGTCATGCCAGTCGGTCAGGCGCTCACCGCTGATGCCATGCCAGCGGTAGCCGGCCTGCATTCTCCATAAGCGAGCCAGAGCCGGGATGAAAAACGAATTGCCAGCGGTGGCCAGGTTGCAGTTATCGGGGCCGATATCGCGGTAGAACCTGGCGATATCGGCAGGCAGGGGGATTTCACCCTGCCAGTCGGAGGCCTCTTGTGCACGCAGCTCCAGGCCTTGCTGGACCAGCGCATTGCGCAAGGCCAGGATGAGCTCAAGCATCACGGCGTTCCCAAAGTGCGTAATGCACCTGCCCGGCCTTCTGCTCGCGGTGCAGGCGCCAGTTGCCGGGCATGCCCAGGCTGGAAAGCACCTGTTCGCTCTCGGTGTAGACCCAGGCATCGTCGGCCAGCCAGCCGCGCTCTTCCAGTAGTGTGCAGGCGGGCAGCAGCAAATCCTGGCTGAACGGAGGGTCGAGGAACACTAGATCGAACGGCGTGGCCGGCTGGCCCTGCAGGTAGGCGAGAGCATCGCTCTGCAGCACCTGGCCGTTGTCGCAGTGCAGGGTCGCAAGATGGCCGCGCAGGCTGGTCACGGCTGCCGGGTTGAGGTCCAGCGCCAGGGCACTGCCGGCGCCGCGCGACAAGGCTTCGAGAAACAGCGCACCACTGCCGGCGAAGGGGTCGAGCACCTTGGCGGCTTCGACGTAAGGTGCCAGCCAGTTGAACAGGGTTTCGCGCACGCGATTGGGCGTCGGACGCAAACCATGGGCCATCGGGAAGCTGAACTGGCGGCTGCGCCATTGGCCGGCAATGATGCGCAGCTGCCCGTCGCCACCATGGGCGACGGGCGCTTTGCCGGAAGTCGGTCTTCTGGCCATCAGTGCTCCGGAACGCCAGCGGGCTGTTCAGCCGGCTTGTCTGTGGGTGGTGGCAATTCCTTCTGCGCGACCGTTGGCCCGGCACTGACGATCACCAGGGCCTCGGGATCCAGGTGTTTGGCCATGGCGGCCTTCACCTGCTCGACGCTGAGCGCCTGCACCTGGCCCATGAAGTCTTCCAGGTAGGTCAGCGGCAGGTCGTAGAAACCGATGGCGCCAAGCTGGCCGACGATGGCCGAGTTGCTGGCTGTGGACAGCGGGAAGCTGCCGGCCATTTCGCGTTTGGCGGCGTCCAGTTCTTCCTGGGTCGGGCCGTTGGCGATGTATTCGCCGAGCAGGTCCTTGACCAGTTGCAGGGTGCCTTCGCTGAGCTCGGCGCGGGTCTGCAGGTTGATCATGAACGGGCCGCGCGCCTGCATGCCGGTAAAGCCGGAGTACACCCCATAGGTCAGCCCGCGTTTCTCGCGCACTTCGGTCATCAGCCGGGTGCCGAAGCCGCCACCGCCGAATACCTGGTTGCCCAGATAGAGCGCGGCGTAGTCCGGATCGTTACGGTCGATACCCAGCTGAGCGATCAGCAGGTGCGTCTGGTTGGACGGGAAGTCGATATGGGTCAGACCGGGTTTCGGCGCTTCGGGCTCGACGGTCTTCGCCAGTGCCGGGCCTTTGGGCAGCGCGGCGGACACTTCGGCAGCCATCGCTTCGGCTTCTTCACGAGACAGGTCACCAACCAGGGCGATCACCGCGTTGCCAGCGGCATAGGCCTTGGCATGGAAGGCCTGCAACTGCGCGCGGCTGATGCCGGGAACCGACTGCTCAGTACCTTCGCTCGGGTGGCCGTAGGGATGCTTGCCATACAGGCGCTCGAACAGCTCGAGGCTGGCCAGCTTGCCTGGGTTCTGCTTCTGAAACTCGAAGCCAGCGAGGATCTGGTTCTTGATGCGCGCCAGGGAGTCGGCCGGAAAGGTCGGTTGGCCGATCACCTGCTCGAACAGCTTCAGGGCCGGCTCGCGTTGCTCGGCGGCGCTAAGGCTGCGCAGGCTGGTAACCGCCATGTCGCGGTAGGCACCATTGCCGAACTCGGCGCCCAGGCTCTCGAAGCCGGCGGCGATGGCACCGACGTCCTTGCCGGGCACGCCTTCATTGAGCATGGCATTGGTCAGCACCGCCAGGCCCTGCACGTCACCATCCTGGCTGCTGCCGGCGGCGTAGGTCAGGCGCAGGTCGAACATCGGCAACTCGCGGGCTTCGACGAACAGCACCTTGGCGCCTTCTGCGGTTTGCCAGCTCTGGATGTCCAGCTTGCGGCGGGCGGGTTCCTTGCCGTCCAGCTCGGCCAGTGACTGCAACTGGCTGTCGTCGGGTTGCGTGGCCTGGGCCGCAGGCTCGGCAGCGTCCGGTGCGCGTTTGACGGTAAAGGCCAGGGCTGCCAGCAGGGCGATCAGGAACAAGCCCAGCAGGGCATAGCGCGGGCCGTTGCGCTTACTCATCGCGCTTCTCCTCGGGCAGAACATGGGCGACGCTGAGGCGATCGCGGGTGAAATAGGTCTTGGCAGCGCTCTGGATGTCGGCTGGGGTCACGGCTTCCAGTTCGGCCAGCTCCTGGTCGATCAGCTTCCAGGACAGGCCGACGGTTTCCAGCTGGCCGATGGAGGTGGCCTGGCTGCTGATCGAGTCGCGGTCATAGACCAGCTCGGCGATTAGCTGGGCACGTACGCGGGCCAGTTCTTCGGCCGACGGCGCGGTGTTCTGCAGATCCCGCAGTTCGCGCCAGATGCCGGCTTCAGTCTGTTCGAGGGTCTTGCCAGTCTGCACGTTGGGCGTCGCGGAAATGGTGAACAGGCTGTCGCCGCGGGTGTAGCCGTTGTAGCTGGCGCCCGCACCGGACACCAATTCTTCGCCGCGCTCCAGGCGGGTGGCTAGGCGCGCGCTGTAGCCGCCGTCGAGCAGAGCGGCGATCAGGCGCAGGGCGTGCACGTCACGCGGGTTTTTAGCTGTCGGCAGACCCGGCACGTTGAAACCCATCATCAGGGTAGGCAGCTGGGTCTTCAGATGCAGGGTGATCTGCCGCTCGCCGGGCGCTGCCAGTTCCAGTGGAATCTTCGCCGCCGGCACCTCACGCTTGGGGATCGCACCGAAGTACCGCTGAGCCAGGGCTTTCACGGCCTCCGGGGAGACGTCGCCAACCACCACCAGCGTGGCGTTGTTCGGCACGTACCAGGTTTCGTACCAGTGACGCAGCTCCTGCACGCTCATGCGGTCGAGGTCGGCCATCCAGCCGATGGTCGGAATGCTGTAGCCGCTGGCCGGATAGGCCATGGCCTTGAAGCGCTCATAGGCGAGTCCCAGCGGCTTGTCGTCGGTGCGCAGGCGGCGTTCTTCCTTGATCACCTCGATTTCCCGCACGAACTCTTCCGGCGGCAGGCGCAGGCTGGCCATGCGGTCGGCCTCCAGCTCGAAGGCGACGCCCAGGCGGTCGGCGGCCAGCACCTGGTAATAGGCTGTGTAGTCGTCGCTGGTGAAGGCGTTCTCTTCGGCGCCCAGGTCACGCAGCACCAGTGAGGCTTCACCGGGGCCGAGCTTGCGGCTGCCCTTGAACATCATGTGTTCCAGGGCGTGGGACAGGCCGGTCTGGCCGGCAGTCTCGTAACTGGAGCCTACCTTGTACCAGACCTGCGAGACCACCACGGGGGCGCGGTGGTCTTCGCGGACAATGACCTTCAGGCCGTTGTCGAGGGTGAACTCGTGGGTGGGTTGCGGTGCCGCGGCCTGAGCCCCAAAGGGCAGGGCGCAAACGGCCAGCAGCAGGCCGGCGAGATGGCGGGCAAGTGAACTGGACAAACCTCTCTCCTCGTTGAACCACGCGGGCGTGGGATTGCGCTCGAAATGAGCGCTGTGCAGCGTAGTCGTCGCAGGCCGTCAGGACGGTCGCATGGCTTAGCCGTGGCGGCTGCGGAGGTGCTAGGATACGCATCCGTTTTAACGGCGACCACGTCTATGCAGTGGCAGTCTGCGATTAGGCTCTGTACGAAAAGTACCTGCGCTCGGTGATGCTTCGTTAAAAATCGGTTCGGAATGCTCATGTACAACTCGTACATTCCGCTTCCTCTCCGATTTTTGCCTCGCCTGACCTTGGCTCGGAGACTTTTCGTACGGAGCCTAGCCCGTCCACCTGCAAGCCCCTCAGCCAGCCCGTGCGAAGGCGCCAAGGCGTTCGCCCCAGTGAGATAGCCGTCCTCCATGTTTGGTTCAAAAGACGACAACAAGACTCCGGCTCCCGAGCCGATTGCCGAGAAAGCTGAAAAGCGCGGCCTGTTTGGCTGGTTGCGCAAGAAGCCAGCAGAGCCTGCGCCTGCCGCCGCCGAAGAGCAGGCCGAAGCCCCAGCTGCCGCGCCACAAGCCCTGCCTGAGCCGGCTTCCGACGTGCAGGCCGAGGTGCCTGTCGAGACGCCCCAGGCGCTCGAAAGCGCTGCGCTGGATGCCCCCGCTGTCAGCGAATCTGCCGCTCCCGCCGAGCCGGAAACGGTAATCAGCGAAGCGCTGCCGACCCGTCATGGTCCTGAAGCGTTGCTCGAGCCCATCGCCGAACAACCGGCCGCGCCGGCGGAGCATCCTTCCCCGCTGGCTTCCGGTAGTGATGTGCTTCATGCCGTGCCTGCCACACCTGCTGCGGTGGTGGCCGCGCCGGTCGAGGCGGTCAGTGAGCCAGTCGTCGAGCAGAACAAACCGTCGGACAACAAGGGCGGCTGGTTCGCCCGCTTGCGCCAGGGCCTGTCGAAGACCAGTGCCAGTATCGGCGAGGGCATGGCCAGCCTGTTCCTCGGCAGGAAGACCATCGATGACGACCTGCTCGACGAGATCGAAACCCGTCTGCTCACCGCCGACGTGGGCGTCGAAGCCACCACGGCGATCATCGGCAGCCTGACCCAGAAGGTCGCGCGCAAGCAGCTGACCGACAGCGACGCGCTGTTCAAGGCGCTGCAGGAAGAACTGGCCGCCATGCTGCGCCCGGTCGAGCAGCCGCTGCAGATCGACAGCGCCAAACGCCCCTACGTGATTCTGGTCGTCGGCGTGAACGGCGCCGGCAAGACCACCACCATCGGCAAGCTGGCCAAGAAGCTGCAGGGCGAGGGCAAGAAGGTCATGCTCGCGGCTGGCGATACCTTCCGCGCCGCTGCCGTCGAGCAGCTGCAGGTGTGGGGCGAGCGCAACAAGATCCCGGTGATCGCCCAGCACACCGGCGCCGACTCGGCCTCGGTAATCTTCGACGCCGTGCAGGCTGCCAAGGCCCGTGGCATTGATGTGCTGATCGCCGACACCGCCGGCCGCCTGCACACCAAGGACAACCTGATGGAGGAGCTGAAGAAGGTTCGCCGGGTGATCGGCAAACTCGACGACAGCGCGCCCCATGAAGTGCTGCTGGTGCTGGATGCCGGCACCGGCCAGAACGCCATCAACCAAGCCAAACAATTCAACCAGACGGTGAACTTGACCGGTCTGGCCCTGACCAAGCTGGATGGTACGGCCAAGGGTGGGGTGATCTTCGCCCTGGCCAAGCAGTTCGGCCTGCCGATTCGCTACATCGGTGTTGGCGAAGGTATCGACGATCTGCGCACCTTCGAGGCCGAACCCTTCGTTCAGGCGCTTTTCCAGCAGCGGGAGCAGTGATGATCCGATTCGAGCAGGTCGGCAAGCGTTACCCCAACGGACATGTCGGGTTGCATGAGTTGAGTTTCCGCGTGCGCCGCGGCGAGTTCCTGTTCGTCACCGGCCACTCCGGCGCCGGCAAGAGCACGCTGCTGCGCTTGCTGCTGGCCATGGAGCGTCCGACCTCCGGCAAGCTGCTGCTGGCCGGGCAGGACCTGGGGCAGATCAGCAACGCGCAGATTCCCTTCCTGCGCCGGCAGATCGGCGTGGTGTTCCAGAACCACCAGTTGCTGTTCGACCGCAGCGTGTTCGACAACGTGGCCCTGCCGCTGCAGATCCTCGGCCTGTCCAAGAGCGATATCGGCCGTCGTGTCGGCTCGGCGCTGGAGCGGGTTTCGCTGAGCGACAAGGCCGAGCTGTACCCCGGGGATCTGTCGACCGGGCAGCAACAGCGCGTCGGCATCGCCCGCGCCATCGTCCACCGGCCGGCGCTGCTGCTGGCTGACGAACCCACCGGTAACCTCGACCCGCGTCTGGCGGCGGAAATCATGGGCGTATTCGAAGACATCAACCGTCTCGGCACCAGCGTGCTGATCGCCAGTCACGACCTGGCACTGATCGCGCGCATGCGTCACCGCATGCTTACCCTGCAACGCGGCCGCCTGATTGGCGACGGGGAGGCTGCAGAATGAGCGCCTCCCGCATGCCGCCACCGCAGCCGTCGCAACGCGTAGGCGCGGCGCCCAAGAATGCCGAACCGCAAGGCCCGGACAACGAACCGGATTTCCGCACCCTGGCACGCGCCTGGGTCGAAAGCCACCGGGCCAGTCTGGTCGACAGCTTGCGTCGCCTTGGAAAGCACCCGATCGGCAGCTTCTTTACCTGCCTGGTAATGGCCGTGGCGCTGAGCTTGCCCATGGGCCTTTCGCTGCTGCTCGGCAACGTCGAGCGCCTGGGCGGCACCTGGGAGCGTGCTGCGCAGATCTCGGTGTTCCTCAAGATCGACGCCAGCGATAGTCAGGGCCAGGCCCTGCGCGAAGAAATCGCCGGCATGGACGACGTGGCCGAAGCCGAATGGATCAGTCGCGAACAGGCCCTGGAAGAGTTTCAGCAGCAGTCAGGCTTGGGCGAAGCCCTCAAGGAGTTGCCGAACAATCCGTTGCCCGGCGCTGTGCTGGTAACGCCCAAGGAAGTCGACAAAGCCACTCTTGAGGCGTTGCGTTTGCGTTTGGCAGAACTGCCCAACGTGGAGCAGGCACAGCTGGACTTGGTCTGGGTCGAGCGTTTGAGCGCAATCCTCAAGTTGGGCGACCGTTTCGTTTTTGGCCTCACGGTTTTGCTGATCATGGCGCTGCTGCTGGTGATCGGTAACACCATTCGCCTGCATATCGAGAACCGCCGTACCGAGATCGAAGTGATCAAGCTGGTCGGCGGTACCGACAGTTATGTGCGCCGCCCTTTCCTTTATATGGGCGCGCTGTATGGCCTGGGCGCCGGCGTGCTGTCGTGGCTGGTGCTGGCCTTTGGGCTGAACTGGTTGAACGATGCCGTGGTGCGTCTGTCCGGTTTGTATGGCAGCGATTTCGCCTTGGCCGGTGTGCCGCCCGGTGACGGCTTCTCCCTATTGCTGGGAGCGGTGCTGTTGGGGTATATCGGTGCGTGGCTGGCGGTGGCGAGGCATCTGAGGGAGCTTGCCCCCCGCTAAGGCGCTAGTTTGACGCCTCGCCAAGTTATTGATTTGATTGATATTGACTATTGACCGGGGAACCAGGATGGTGGCTTCCGGTCATATTGCGCAGTGCTACACTGCGTACGTTTCGTGAATCGGAGGATTCGAATGTCCACTTCCTTGCAACCTGTTCATGCTCTGGTTCCAGGCGCCAACCTGGAAGCTTACGTGCATGCCGTTAACAGCATTCCGCTGCTGACGCCTGAGCAGGAGCGCGAGCTGGCCGGTAATCTCTTCTACAAGCAGGACCTCGAAGCAGCACGCCAGATGGTATTGGCTCACCTGCGCTTCGTCGTCCATATCGCGCGCAGTTATTCTGGCTACGGCTTAGCCCAGGCCGACCTGATTCAGGAAGGCAACGTTGGCCTGATGAAGGCCGTCAAACGCTTCAACCCGGAAATGGGTGTGCGTCTGGTGTCGTTCGCTGTGCACTGGATCCGGGCAGAAATCCACGAGTTCATTCTCAAGAACTGGCGGATCGTCAAAGTCGCGACCACCAAGGCTCAGCGCAAACTGTTCTTCAACCTGCGCAGCCAGAAGAAGCGTCTGGCCTGGCTGAACAACGACGAAGTCAATGCCGTGGCCGAAAGCTTGGGCGTTGAAGCGCGTGAAGTGCGCGAGATGGAAAGCCGCCTGACCGGCCACGACATGGCCTTCGACCCGGCAGCTGATGCTGACGACGACAGCGCGTTCCAGTCGCCGGCCCAGTATCTGGAAGATCACCGCTACGATCCGGCTCGGCAGATGGAAGACGAGGATTGGAGCGACACTTCCAGTGCCAACCTGCACGAGGCGTTGGAAGCGCTCGATGAGCGTAGCCGCGATATTCTGCAGCAACGCTGGCTGGCCGAAGAAAAGGCCACGCTGCATGAGTTGGCAGCCAAGTACAACGTGTCGGCAGAACGTATCCGTCAGCTGGAAAAGAATGCGATGAACAAGCTCAAGGGCTCCATCGCCGCCTGACTTGGCCCGCAATACCCAATACGCCCCGACAGTGTTCGGGGCGTTTTTGTTTGGGCGATTCAGACCTACTGCTGATTTTAACTTTTTGGGGATTGTGGGAGCGGGCCATGCCCGCGAATTCCAGACTTCTGAGTGGAGGCTCCTTTCGTGGGCATGGACTAGGTGTCCCCGCCCGCTCCCACATTAAATCGCGCCATTGCCGAAGCCTACTTCGCCCACAACGGCGGCCGCGGCGCCTGCAGTTGATCCAGATAGTGGCTGCCGCCCAGCTGGCGCATCTGCCGGCGGATCCAGTTGGCGCGTTGGTTGACGTAGCCGCTGGGGCGGCCCGCATCGTACTGCCGTGGGTTAGGCAGCACTGCAGCCAACAGGCTGGCCTGTCGCGCCGACAGGTAGGAGGCGCCAATCTTGAAATGGTGCTGAGCTGCGGCTTCGGCGCCGAACACGCCGTCGGCCCACTCGGCACTGTTGAGATAAACCTCTAGGATGCGTTCTTTGGGCCACAGCAGCTCGATCAGCCCGGTGAACCACACCTCGATACCCTTGCGCAGCCAGCTGCGGCCGGACCAGAGAAACAGGTTCTTGGCCACCTGCTGGCTCAGCGTACTGGCGCCGCGCACCGAGCCGCCTTGCTGGTTGTGCGATACCGCCGCCTTGATCGCGTCGACATCGAAGCCCCAGTGCTTGGCGAACTTCTGATCTTCGCTGGCGATAACCGCTACCTTCAGGTCATCCGGTAGCTGGTCCCAGGAGCGCCAGGTGCGCTGCAGGTCGATCGGTTTGCCGTCGAACCATGATTCGATCTTGCGCTCGACCATCAGCGCCGTGCCCGGCGGCGGTACCCAGCGCAGGGCGAGCACCAACAGGAAGGAGCCGGCAATGAACCAGAGCAGCAGCTTCAGCAGGAGGCGGCGAAGGGATCGGAGCATGCGCAGGGAGCCAGGCTTGATTGGCCGATTAGTATACGGCGCCTGGTGGGGTTGCGGATAATGCTGCGGCAATCCGAGGCGCGCGCTGGAGCGAGGGGCGGCGTAAACTGCACGCTCATTTTCGGATCGGTGAGAGCGTTATGGTTCGCCTGTGGTTGTTGTTATCAGCCTTAGCCGGTTTTTCGGGCGTTGCCATGGGCGCTTTCGCGGCCCACGGCCTGAAGAGCAGGCTGAGCGCTGATTATCTGGCCGTGTTCCAGACCGGCACTCACTATCAACTGATCCATGCGTTGGCGCTCTTGGGCGTGGCCATCCTGGCGATGGTCGCGCCGGGCCGCCTGGTGAATCTGGCGGGCGGCTTCTTCGCTGCCGGCATCGTACTGTTTTCCGGCAGCCTTTATCTGCTGACCCTAACCGGCGTCAGCAAGCTAGGCATCGTTACGCCGTTCGGTGGGTTGGCTTTTCTGGCTGGTTGGGTTTGTTTGGGTATGCTGGCCTGGCGCATGGCCTGAACCTCCCACGAGACCAATGGCTGGCCTGCGCCTTGGTCATCGCCGGGGATCGGGCTAGAATGCCGGCCCTTTCTCCTGTTGTGACGGGTCGCCATGCATATCCAGTTGAACGGTGAATCCCTCGAACTGCCCGAAGGCGCCAGCGTCGCTGACCTGATCGAGCGTCTGGAGCTGGCCGGGCGTCGCGTGGCCGTTGAGCGTAACCTCGACATCGTGCCGCGTAGCCAGTACGCCAGCACGCTGCTGGCTGACGGTGACAGCCTCGAAGTGGTCCATGCCATCGGTGGTGGTTGAACCCCGCGCCGCGCCCATCCAACTCCCCTGTGCAGAGGAATTTTCATGAGCCACGTTGTCAGCGACAAGCCCTTCACTCTGGCCGGCCGTACCTACCAGTCGCGCCTGCTGGTCGGTACCGGTAAATACAAGGATCTCGACGAGACCCGTGCGGCCATCGAAGCGTCCGGTGCAGAGATCGTGACCGTGGCGGTGCGTCGTACCAACATCGGTCAGAATCCGGGCGAGCCGAATCTGCTCGACGTGATTTCACCTGATCGCTACACCATTCTGCCGAACACCGCCGGTTGCTACGATGCCGTTGAGGCCGTGCGCACCTGCCGCCTTGCCCGTGAGCTGCTTGATGGCCACAAGCTGGTCAAACTGGAAGTGCTGGCCGACCAAAAGACCCTGTTCCCCAACGTGATCGAAACCCTCAAGGCCGCCGAAGTGCTGGTCAAGGAAGGTTTTGATGTGATGGTTTACACCAGTGATGACCCGATCATCGCCCGCCAGCTGGCTGACATGGGCTGCATCGCGGTGATGCCGCTGGCCGGCCTGATCGGCACCGGGCTGGGTATCTGCAACCCGTACAACCTGCGCATCATCCTCGAAGAAGCCAAGGTTCCCGTGCTGGTGGATGCCGGTGTCGGTACTGCTTCCGACGCGACAATCGCTATGGAGCTGGGCTGCGAAGCGGTGCTGATGAACAGCGCCATCGCCCATGCCCAGAACCCGGTGCTGATGGGCGAAGCCATGAAGCACGCGATCATCGCCGGGCGCATGGCTTATCTGGCCGGGCGTATGCCGAAGAAACTTTATGCCAGTGCGTCGTCGCCACTAGACGGCCTGATCCGCTGACTCTCCACGATCAGCTGCGCGTCGGCCCTGCTGCGTTGAAAACAGGCTCGGAAAGCCGCTTGCGGCTAACGCACTTTAGTGCGGCCCGCAGGGGCGAGCGGAGCGAGTAATGCTCATGTACAAAAGTACACTCCGCTTCCTCGCCTGTTTTTGTGGGGCCGCCTAGGCCTTGCATGGCTCTAGCTCGCAAGATCGTTATTTAGCTGCTTTCCCTTTATCCATTTAATACCTGCGTTGCTGAGTGCCCCCATGAGCGATATCGAACAAACCCCAGCCGAAGAAACCCCACGGCACATGCGCGCCATCAAGAGCTTCGTGATGCGCGCCGGGCGCATGACCGAGGGCCAGCAGCGCGGCTTCGATCAGGGCCTGCCGAAATTCGGCCTGGAGTTGAGCGATGGCATGCAGGATTTCGATACGGTATTCGGGCGCCAGGCGCCGCGTACCTTCGAAATCGGCTTCGGCATGGGCCACTCCACGCTGGAAATGGCTGCCGCAGCGCCTGAGCAGGACTTTATCGGCGTGGAAGTGCATCGGCCGGGCGTGGGTGCATTGCTCAATGGCGTGATGACGCAGAACCTGACCAACCTGCGTGTTTATAGCTGCGATGCCCTGGAAGTGCTGCGTCAGTGTGTGCCGGACGCCAGCCTGGATCGCGTGCTGCTGTTCTTCCCGGACCCGTGGCACAAGGCGCGTCATAACAAGCGCCGCATCGTGCAGCCGGCATTCGCCGAGCTGGTACGGCAGAAGCTCAAGGTCGGCGGCGTGTTGCACATGGCTACCGACTGGGAGCCCTATGCCGAATACATGCTGGAAGTGATGAACGTTGCCCCTGGTTATCGCAACCAGGCCGCCGATGGTCGTTGCGTCGAGCGCCCGGCTGAGCGCCCGGTCACCAAGTTCGAACGTCGCGGTGAGCGCCTTGGGCACGGCGTTTGGGATCTGAAGTTCGAGCGTATCGACTGATCAGATGATGCGACTGTCGAAGCGTCAGACCCGGCGCGCCGGCCATGCCCGCAACCGCCCTCAGTGGCACGCACCGCAGCCCAGTACCAGGGCTGCATGGGCGGCGCGTCTGCTGTTGCCGCTGACCGCTGTGGTCATGTGCATCAGCGCCGCGGCGATTCTCTTCACGGTAGGGCAGGCGCTGTACAGCGGCGTGGCGATATCGCTGTCGCGTATCGGCCCAGCCACTGTCTACCCGCTGGCCTCCGATCCACTTGGCTACTGGCTCATGCTGCTGTGGCACACCGCCGCCGCGCTGTTTCTCGGCGGCCTTGGCGGGTTCAGTTGGTGGGCCTCGCGTCAGCGCTGATTAGGCAGTCGCGCCGCGCAACTGCTTGAGCAGACGAGCGCCGAAGACGTTGATCAGCAACCCGAGCATCACGACCGCCGCACCCAACCACTGTACGCTGCTCAGCGCTTCACCGAGAAACAGCCATGCCGAGCTGAGGCCGATCACCGGCACCAGCAGGGAGAACGGTGCTACTTGGCTGGCGGGATAGCGTGACAGCAGGCGGCTCCACAGGCCGTAGCCCAGCAGCGTAGCGACAAAAGCCAGGTAGGCGATGGCCAGCAGGGAGTTCAGCGAAATACTGCGCAGCGCTGTCTCAATCTGCGCAGGCCCTTCGAGCATCAACGATAGCGCCAGGAATGGCAGCGGTGGAATCAGGCTGCCCCATACCACCAGGCTGACCAGGTTCACCTTGCCGATACGCTTGGTGACCACGTTGCCCAGCCCCCACATTGCCGCCGCGCACAGCGTCAGTACGAAGCCTGCGAGCGTGAAGGCGCGCCCGCTCTCGCTGCCGATCAGCAGCAGGCCTGCCGCGGCTATCACCAGGCCGATCAGGCTGCTGCGCCGCACCGTCTCGCCGATGAACAGCGCCGCGAACCCCAGGGTGAAGAACGCCTGCGCCTGTAGAACCAGTGAGGCAAGGCCGGCAGGCATGCCGACATACATTGCCGAGAACAGAAAGGCGAACTGCCCGAGGGAAATGGTCAGGCCGTAAGCCAGTAACCACCGCAGCGGCATGTCCGGGCGGCGAATGAAGAGGATCGCGGGAAAGGCGGCCAGCATGAAGCGCAGGGCGCCGAGCAGCATCGGTGGTACGCCTTCCAGGCCGACCTTGATGACCACGAAGTTGACGCCCCAGGCGATGATCACCACAGCGGCCAGCAGAATATCCTTGGGTGTCATGGGCGCGGCCTCGTGTGGTGGTATGCAGACGCGCAGGCTAGCGCGGATGGTTCGCGCTGACACGCCACAGTTGGCGGTGTTTTTCCCCATACAGAACCCGCGCAAATAAAAACGCCCCGAACAGGTCGGGGCGTTTTTGGCGGTGCGGCATCGATCAGACGGTCAGCGTCCAATCGTAGTCGACGATCAGCGGCGCATGCTGAGAGAAGCGTGGCTGACGCGGCAGGCGTGCGGTGCGAACACTGCGGCGCATGCCCGGGGTGAGCAGTTGATAGTCGAAGCGATAGCCCAGGTTGAGCATCTCAGCCTGTTCGTTATCTGGCCACCAGCTGTACTGGTCAGCCTCGCGATTGACCTCACGCAGGGCATCGACATAACCCATCGCCCCGGTGACTTCGTCCATCCAGGCGCGCTCGGGCGCCATGAAACCGGGCGATTGCTGGCAGTCGCGCCAGTTCTTCGCGTCCAGCTTCTGATGGGCAACGTACAGCGAACCACAGTAGATATAGTCGCGGCGCTTGCGGCGTTGCTTGTCCAGGTACTTGGAGAAATCGTCCATGAACTTGAATTTCTGATTCAGGTTCTCGTCACCGCCCATGCCCGAAGGCATCAGCAGCGTGGCAATACTCACTTTGTCGAAATCAGCCTGCAGGTAGCGCCCGTAGCGGTCGGCTGTTTCAAAGCCGAGCCCGCTGATTACCGCCTTGGGTTGCAACCGCGAATACAGCGCCACGCCACCTTGGCTTGGTACTTCTGCATCGCAGGCATAGAGGAAATAGCCATCCAGTTGGAGGGCTTGGTCGTCCAGCTCAAAGGCGGAGGCGCGGGTATCCTGCAGGCAGATCACGTCGGCATTCTGTGCTTGCAGCCAACTGAGCAAACCGCGCTCGACTGCAGCATGAATACCATTCACGTTCACACTGATGATCCGCATAAATGGCCCCCAAAAACACGTGCGTGTATGATACCTGAGCTAGACGTCGTTTAGTAATTCAAAGCCACATCCTGTGCTGCCTCAAGGTCTTTCATGCAAACGTATCAGCGCGATTTCATTCGATTTGCCATCGAGCGAGGCGTTCTGCGCTTCGGCCAGTTCACCCTCAAGTCAGGTCGTGTGAGCCCGTACTTCTTCAACGCCGGCTTGTTCGACAGTGGTTTGGCGCTTGCCAAGCTGGGGCGTTTCTACGCAGCGGCTGTGGTGGATAGCGGTATCTCCTTCGATGTGCTGTTTGGCCCGGCCTACAAAGGCATTCCGCTGGCAGCCAGTACCGGTGTGGCCCTGGCTGAGCACCATGGCATCGATACGCCCTGGTGCTTCAACCGCAAGGAAGCCAAGGATCACGGCGAAGGCGGTACCCTCGTTGGTGCGCCGCTCAATGGCCGCATTCTGATCATCGATGACGTGATCACCGCCGGCACCGCGATCCGCGAAGTGATGCAGATCATCGGGGCGCAGAACGCGCAGGCGGCAGGCGTGCTTATCGCTCTGGATCGTCAGGAGCGTGGCCGTGGCGAGCTGTCGGCGATTCAGGAGGTCGAGCGTGACTTCGGTATTCCGGTGGTCAGCATCGTTTCCTTACAGCAAGTGCTGGAATATCTGGCCGATGATGCTGAACTGAAACAACACCTGCCTGCCGTTGAAGCCTACCGGGCCGAATTCGGTATCTGACCCCGGCTCGCCAAGAGAACGTTTCTATGTCCACTTCGCCGCTGATGCGCCGCACCCTTTGGCTTGGCCTGTTGCTGCCGCTGTGGGCGAATGCTGCCGAGATGTACCGCTACACCAACGCGCAGGGCGTGATCGTGATCGACCGCCAGGGCGTGCCCAGCGAGTTCATCGCCAAGGGCTATGAAGTGCTCAACGACCAGGGGCGTGTGGTGCGTGTAGTGCCGCCGGCGCCGACTGCCGAAGAGATGCAGAAGATCCTCGCTGATCGCGAGCGAGCGAAATCCGACGCCCAGTTGCTGCGCCTGTACAGCAGCCTCGAAGACGTTGACCGTGCCCAGGCGCGCAAGCTTGCCGAGCTCGACGGGTTGATCGGTGTGGCCACTGGCAACCTGCAGTCAGTGCGTCAGCAGCAGGCCAATCTGCAGAAACAGGCCGCCGATCAGGAGCGGGCAGGGCGACCGGTTCCGGATCAACTGCTTGGGCAGATCAGCGGGCAGCGTGATGAGCAGGTGCGGCTCAAGAAGGAGATCGAGCGCTACCAGGCAGCGCGTGCCCAGGCGCAAAGTATCTTTGCGGCAGATCGGTCGCGGGTTAGCGAGCTGCTCGGGCAGGGTCGTTAGGCCGAGTGATCAGGCTGTCGCGCTTCTCAGGCGTGGCAGCGGCTCAGCGGCGCGGAACTGAGCGGGTACGACCGCTGCTGTCGATAGCCACGAACACAAAAACGGCTTCCGTGACCTTGCGCCATTCGCTGGATAGCGGGTCATCGCTCCACACCTCTACCAGCATCTGAATCGAGCTGCGGCCGACTTCCAGTGCCTGGGTATAGAAGGACAGCTGCGCGCCGACCGGTACCGGAACCAGAAACGCCATGCGATCGATCGCCACAGTCGCTACGCGGCCTGCAGCCACCTTGCTGGCCATGGCAGTACCGGCCAGATCCATCTGCGAAACCAGCCAGCCGCCGTAAATGTCACCGAAACCATTGGTCTCGCGCGGTAGCGCGGTGATTTGCAGGGCCAGATCGCCTTGGGGGATCGGGTCTTCTTGTTCGAAGTCTTTCATCTGTTCACGGCTCGCGGCGCAGTGGTGAACCCTGCAGTGCAGGGGCCGGGGAAGTATAACGACTGGCTGGTCGCGCTGCGACCTTAGGGGCTTTATGAAAAGTACCTTTATTCATATAGACCCTATCGCGTTGTAGACGCCTGCGCACGCGCATTCGCGTATCCCGCATGCTCACCAGCGCCGTCATCCAACTGTCATATAGATTACATAGAGTGGTCATATCGGCTGACGATACTGAGCCCGTCCCAACTGACACGACCCCAATCGTGAGAAGACGGTAAACCGGGCGCTACGACCACGGCACGCCGGCCTCTCGATGATTACCACTCTGCTAGGAGCAAGGCATGAAACTGAAGCGTTTGATGGCGGCCATGACTTTCGTCGCTGCTGGCGTCGCTACCGCCAATGCGGTTGCCGCTGTCGATCCGGCCATTCCGGCCTACGAAAAGACTTCGGGCGTATCGGGCAACCTGTCCAGCGTCGGCTCTGACTCTCTGGCCAACCTGATGACCCTGTGGGCTGAGACCTACAAGCAGTCGTACCCGAACGTGAACATCCAGATTCAGGCTGCCGGTTCTTCCACCGCACCACCCGCGCTGACCGAAGGTACCGCCAATCTCGGGCCGATGTCGCGCGCTATGAAAGACAGCGAAATTCAGGCCTTCGAGCAGAAGTATGGCTACAAGCCGACCGCCGTTCCGGTCGCCATCGACGCCCTGGCTGTCTTCGTCCATAAGGATAACCCGATCAAGCAGCTGACCATGCAGCAGGTCGATGCGATCTTCTCCAGCACCCGCCTGTGCGGCGAGCCCAAGGACGTTAAAAACTGGGGCGAGCTGGGTCTGAGCGGCGAGTGGGCTGCCAAGCCGATTCAGCTGTTTGGCCGTAACTCGGTCTCCGGCACCTACGGCTACTTCAAGGAAGAAGCCCTGTGCAAAGGCGACTTCAAGTCCAACGTCAACGAGCAGCCGGGTTCGGCTTCCGTGGTGCAGTCGATCTCCAGCACCGTCAACGCCATCGGTTACTCGGGCATTGGCTACCGCACCGCCAGCGTGCGCGCCGTTCCGCTGGTCAACAAGAAGGGCGAGGTCGAAGAAGCCAACGAAACCAACGCACTGTCGGGCAAATACCCGCTGGCGCGCTTCTTCTACATCTACGTGAACAAGGCGCCTAACAAGCCGCTGAGCCCGCTGGATGCCGAGTTCCTCAAGCTGATCCTCTCCAAGCAGGGCCAGGACGTAGTGGTCAAGGACGGCTACATTCCGCTGCCGCTCAAGGTCATCGAGAAGACTCGCAAGGAACTGGGTCTGTAAGTCGACTGCGGTAAGCAATCCCGAAGCCCGCCTCTCTTTGAGAGGTGGGCTTTGCTGCGTCACCGTACTGTAACTTTTCTGTCATACAGTCGCGTTAGATTGGCCAGGCTCGCGAAATAGACGAAAAATACGGCGCGCTCATGGCCGCGCAGAGACGCTCTCACCTATGAATGACTTGCCAAGTGACCCCATGACCGCCTCTCCAAATTCCCTCGTGCTGGACTTCAACACCCCGGCCCTGCAACGCAAGCGCCGCATACGCGCGTTCAAGGATCGCCTGGCGCGCTGGTGCGTATCCATCGGTGGCCTGGCCGTGCTCGGCGCCATCACCCTGATCTTTTTCTACCTCGCCTATGTCGTGCTGCCGATGTTCCAGGGCGCCGATCTCGAGAAGCGCGAGGCCATCCAGCCCGCCTGGTTGGCCGATGCGGGCAAGCCGCTGCTGATGACGCTCGAAGAGCAGAACCAGGTCGGCATGCGCCTGGCCCGCGACGGTAAAATCCAGTTCTTCAATGCCAAGACCATGCAGGCGCTGACCAGCGTCGAGTTGCCGTTGCCGGCCGGTAGCGAGGTGGTATCGGTGGGTGAAGATCAGCCGGGCAGCCACCGCATTGCCCTGGGCCTTTCCAACGGTCAGGCGCTGGTGTTCGAGCACACCTACCGCATCACCTACCCGAACGACGTCAAGACCATCACCCCGGCCATCGTCTACCCGTTCGGTGAAACCCCACTGACCATCGACCAACAGGGTCGTCCGCTTGAGCACATGGGTATCAGCGTGAACAGCGGTACGCTGCTGCTCGCCGGCTCCGTGGGCAGCGAGCTGCAGGTGCTGAGCCTGAGCCGCGAAGAGAACATGATGACCGGCGAAGTTGAGGTCAGCGAAGAGCGCTTGGCGTTGCCGCAGATCGCCGAGCCGATCAAAGAGCTGATCATCGATCCGCGTCAGCAATGGCTGTTCGTGATCAATGGCCGCGCCACCGCCGATGTTTTCGATCTGCGTGCCAAGGCGCTCAACGGCCGCTACAAACTGCTCAACGACGGTTCTCGTGAAATCACCCACGCCACCTCGCTGCTGGGCGGCATTTCGTTGCTGATCGGCGACAGCACCGGCGGCATTCGCCAGTGGTTCATGGTGCGTGACGAAGATGGCAAGTCCTCGCTCAAGCAGGTCCGTGAATTCCAGCTGGCGGACAGCCCGATCAGCCAGATCATCTCCGAAGAGCGACGCAAGGGTTTCATTGCCTTGGACGAGAAGGGCAACCTGGGCATCTTTCACAGCACCGCACACCGCACGCTGCTGGTCGAGCCGGTTGCCGAAGGCCACAACATCGCCGCGCTGTCACCCCGTGCCAACCGCGCGCTGGTCGAGGCCAATGGCAAGATCGAACGCATCCTTATCGACAACCCGCACCCGGAAATTTCCTGGAGTTCGCTGTGGGGCAAGGTCTGGTACGAGAACTATGACAAGCCGGCCTACGTGTGGCAGTCGACCTCCGCCAGCACCGACGCCGAGCCCAAGCTGAGCCTGGCGCCGCTGGCCTTCGGTACGCTCAAGGCAGCCTTCTACGCCATGCTGCTGGCCGCGCCGCTGGCCATCGCTGCGGCAATCTACACCGCTTACTTCATGGCGCCGGCCATGCGCGGCAAGGTCAAGCCGGTGATCGAGCTGATGGAAGCGCTGCCGACGGTGATCCTCGGCTTCTTCGCCGGCCTGTTTCTCGCGCCCTACGTCGAGGGGCACCTACCCGGTATCTTCAGCCTGCTGATTTTCACGCCGATAGGCATCCTGCTGGCCGGTTACATCTGGAGCCGTCTGCCGGAGTCCGTGCGCCTGCGCGTGCCGGATGGCTGGGAAGCCGCGCTGCTGATCCCGGTGATCCTGCTGGTCGGTGTCGTGTCGCTGAGCATGAGTGGCCACCTGGAGAACTGGCTGTTCGACGGCAACATGCGTGGCTGGTTGAGCAATGATCTGGGCATCCCTTTCGACCAGCGCAACGCCCTAGTGGTGGGTCTGGCCATGGGCTTCGCGGTGATCCCGAATATCTACTCGATCGCCGAAGACGCCGTGTTCAGCGTGCCCAAAAGCCTGACCTTCGGCTCCCTGGCGCTCGGTGCTACGCCGTGGCAGACCCTGACACGTGTGGTAATTCTGACTGCCAGCCCGGGCATCTTCTCGGCGGTGATGATCGGCATGGGCCGCGCCGTCGGCGAAACCATGATCGTGCTGATGGCCACTGGCAACACGCCAATCATGGACATGAACATCTTTGAAGGTCTGCGCACGCTGGCCGCCAACGTAGCGGTGGAAATGCCCGAGTCGGAAGTCGGCGGTACCCATTACCGGGTGCTGTTCCTCTCCGCACTGGTGCTGCTGTCGTTCACCTTCGTCATGAACACCTTGGCCGAGCTGGTGCGTCAGCGCCTGCGCGTCAAGTACGCTTCGCTCTGAGGACTGCAAGACTATGTCCGTGAAAAAGCACAACATGAAATCTTGGTTCAAGAGCGGTTCGCCCTGGATCTGGATGAACGCGGGTGCGGTATCCATCGCAATCATCATGACCGTGGGTCTGTTGGCGGTCATCGCTACCCGTGGCCTGGCGCATTTCTGGCCGGCCGACATCATCGAAGCCAGTTATCAGATCCCGGGCCAGGAAGCCAAGCTGATGGCCGGCGAAGTGGTGCAGAAGGAAGAAATTCCGCGCGCCCGGCTGGCTTCCGCCGGGCTGCCGGTGAGCGTCGAGGGCGGCGAGTTCATGACCCGCGAGCTGCTCAAGGTCGGTAACCGCGACCTGTACGGCGCCGACTTTTCCTGGGTGGTCGGCGAATGGCTGGGCGAGCAGCGCACGCCTGCCGATCTGACCGCCTTCGAGCGTCGCGAGTGGGGCAACTTCTACGGCTACCTGGTCAACGTCAAGGAACAAGGCCGGCTGGTCGCCGAGGGCGATGCCGCCTGGGGCGAATTGCAGAAGCGCCTGGAGCGTGTCGACGAGCTGCACGGCGAAATCGTCAAACTGGAGAAGCGCGATATCGGCCGCATCAACGCCGGTCTCGAGCGTGTGCGTCTGCAGACCCGCAAGCTGGAACTCGCTGGCGAGCTGACCGATGCCGCCAAAGCCGATCTGGCCGCCGAACGCGCGGGCTGGGATGCCGAGTACAAGGTGCTGGAAGCCGAACTCAACGCCCGCCATCAGCAATTCAATCGCGACAGCATGACCGTGCGCTCGGCTGACGGCCGCGAGCAGGAGATCAGTCTCGGCAAGGTGGTGCGCGCCTATCGCCCGAACGCCATGTCGACTATGGACAAGCTCGGCTTCTACGGCAGCAAGCTGTGGGAATTCGTCAGCGATGATCCGCGGGAAGCGAACACCGAGGGCGGTATCTTCCCGGCAATTTTCGGCACCATCATGATGACCCTGATCATGGCGGTGATCGTCACCCCGTTCGGCGTGATCGCCGCTATCTACCTGCGTGAGTACGCCAAACAGGGCCCGCTGACCCGAGTGATACGCATCGCGGTGAACAACCTGGCCGGCGTTCCGGCCATCGTCTACGGCGTGTTCGGCCTGGGGTTCTTCGTTTATGTACTGGGTGGCTCGATCGATCGCCTGTTCTTCCCGGAAGCCGCGCCGGCGCCAACCTTCGGCACGCCCGGCCTGTTGTGGGCCTCGCTGACCCTGGCGCTGCTCGCCGTGCCGGTGGTGATCGTCGCTACCGAGGAAGGCCTGGCGCGGATTCCGCGGGCGCTGCGCGAAGGTTCGCTGGCCCTCGGCGCGACCAAGGTCGAAACCCTGTGGCGCGTGGTGCTGCCAATGGCCAGCCCGGCGATGATGACCGGCCTGATTCTCGCTGTGGCCCGTGCCGCCGGTGAAGTGGCGCCGCTGATGCTGGTCGGTGTGGTCAAGCTGGCGCCGAGCCTGCCGGTGGATGGCAACTATCCTTACCTGCACCTCGACCAGAAGATCATGCACCTGGGCTTCCATATCTATGATGTCGGCTTCCAGAGCCCCAACGTCGAGGCGGCGCGCCCGCTGGTTTACGCCACCGCGCTGCTGCTGGTACTGGTGATCGCGATTCTCAACCTGACGGCCGTTTACCTGCGCAATCACCTGCGCGAGAAGTACAAGGCCCTGGATCATTAAGGTGGCTGCAGGCCGCAGCGCGAGGTGCCGGGCCTGACCCGGCCAGCGCTGCAGCTTGAAGCCTGTAGCCCCGAAGGAGACTATTGATGCAGCACGAAACCTCTACCCACGGCATCGACATCTCGGCCCTTGGCCGCGACAAGCAGAGCCTGAACCTGGCCAACGAAACCGTGGCCATCGAAGTGCCGGGCCTGAACCTGTTCTACGGCGACAAGCAGGCCTTGTACGACGTCAAGATGAACATCCCCAAGCAGCGTGTGACCGCCTTCATCGGGCCAAGCGGCTGCGGCAAGTCGACCCTGCTGCGCACCTTCAACCGGATGAACGATCTGGTCGATGGTTGCCGCGTGGAAGGCGAGATCAACATCGACGGCCGCAACATCTACCGCAAGGGTGAAGACGTGGCCGAACTGCGCCGCCGTGTCGGCATGGTGTTCCAGAAACCCAACCCATTCCCGAAGAGCATCTACGAGAATGTGGTCTACGGCCTGCGCATCCAGGGCATCAACCAGAAGCGGGTTCTCGATGAGGCCGTGGAGTCGGGCCTGAAAAGCGCCGCCCTGTGGGATGAAGTCAAAGACCGCCTGCATGATTCCGCCCTTGGCCTGTCCGGTGGTCAGCAGCAGCGTCTGGTGATCGCCCGTACCGTGGCGGTGCAGCCCGAAGTGCTGCTGCTCGATGAGCCGTGCTCGGCACTCGATCCGATCTCCACGCTGAAGGTCGAAGAGCTGATCTACGAATTGAAATCCAAGTACACCATCGTCATCGTCACCCACAACATGCAGCAGGCTGCGCGGGTGTCCGACTACACGGCGTTCATGTACATGGGCAAACTGATCGAGTTTGGTGACACCGACGCGCTGTTCACCAACCCGGCCAAGAAGCAGACAGAAGACTACATCACCGGCCGCTACGGCTGAGGCCATGGCAAATACTCCCTGGCTTTGTCGGGCGCGCTTGCCGTACTACTCGTACTGTCAGCGCACGCCCTTCGCGCCAGTGATCATTTTCCAAAGGCCTCTGTGCTGAGATAAACGTGGAAGGTGCAGCGTGCGCACCATGGCCACTCAAGCGTAGCTTTCGCGGAGCGAAACCAGATGATCAACAAAGACAGCCTGACCCACCACATTTCCCAGCAGTTCAACGCCGAGCTTGAGGAAGTGCGCAGCCACCTCCTGGCCATGGGCGGGCTGGTCGAGAAGCAGGTCAATGACGCCGTCACGTCGCTGATCGAGGCCGACTCCGGCCTGGCCCAGCA
This sequence comes from Phytopseudomonas punonensis, assembly GCF_900142655.1. Classification (GTDB taxonomy): domain Bacteria; phylum Pseudomonadota; class Gammaproteobacteria; order Pseudomonadales; family Pseudomonadaceae; genus Aquipseudomonas; species Aquipseudomonas punonensis. Next base: position 103,117 of record NZ_FRBQ01000012.1, read on the forward strand.
GGTGCGTGAGGTCGATGATCAGATCAACCAGATGGAACGCAACATCGACGAAGAATGTGTGCGCATCCTCGCTCGTCGTCAGCCGGCGGCATCGGACTTGCGCCTGATCATCAGCATCTCCAAATCGGTAATCGACCTGGAGCGTATCGGCGACGAAGCGACCAAGATCGCCAAGCGCGCGATTCTGCTGACCGAAGAAGGCGAGTCGCCACGTGGCTACGTCGAGGTTCGCCACATCGGCGATCAGGTACGCAAGATGGTGCAGGAGGCGCTGGACGCTTTCGCCCGTTTCGACGCCGACCTGGCGCTGTCGGTCGCTCAGTACGACAAGACCGTTGATCGTGAATACAAGACGGCCCTGCGTGAGCTGGTCACCTTCATGATGGAAGACCCGCGCTCGATTTCCCGCGTACTCAACGTCATCTGGGCGCTGCGTTCGCTGGAGCGTATCGGCGATCATGCGCGCAACATCGCCCAACTGGTGATCTACCTCGTGCGCGGCACCGACGTGAAGCACATGGGCCTGACGCGCATGCAGGAAGAAGTGCAGGGCAGCGCCAAGGAATGATGTTGCTGCGCCCTGTGCTCGCTCCCGCAGGGTTACGCTTTAGTGTTGGCAATAAGCCAGTGCCCGCGTCTATGCTAATGACCATTCGAGGGAGTGGTCGATGAGCAAAGTCAATGTGCTGGTGGTGGACGACGCCACCTTTATCCGCGATCTGGTGAAGAAGGGGCTGCGTGACCATCTTCCTGGTATCCAGATCGAGGAAGCGGTCAATGGGCGCAAAGCCCAGCAGTTGCTCGGGCGCAATCCGATCGATCTGATTCTGTGTGATTGGGAAATGCCGGAAATGTCCGGCCTAGAGCTGCTGCAATGGTGCCGTGAGCAGGAATCGCTGAAAGGCGTACCGTTCATCATGGTCACCAGTCGCGGCGACAAGGAAAACGTCGTGCAGGCCATTCAGGCCGGCGTTTCCGACTTTATCGGCAAACCTTTCTCCAACGAGCAGCTGATCACCAAGGTCAAGAAAGCCCTGCAGCGCGCCGGCAAGCTGGCGGCGCTGATGTCGGCCGCGCCGCCGAAAATGCTCAGCACCGGCGCTTTCGCCAACGACTCCCTGGCCGCGCTGACTGGCGGCAAGACCGAAGTGGTGCGGCCTGCTGCTCCCACGCCGGCTGCAGCTTTTGCGGCCAGCCCGGCAGCGGCCCCAGCCAAGGCAGCGGCGCCGGCCGGGCGTGGGCAAGGCCAACTGCGTTTGCCTGGCGGCATGATGGCCTGCGTGGTCAAGGCGCTGAGCCTCAAAGAAGCATTGTTGGTCGTCAAGCGTGCCGAGTTGTTGCCGCAGGTGCTGGAGAGTGCGGTGCTCGACCTAGAGCAAGGCGAATCCTCGGAAGTGGCGCGACTCAACGGTTACCTGCACAGCGTTTCCGCCTTCGAGCCGAAACCGGATAGCGAATGGCTGCAGGTGGTGTTTCGCTTCGTCGACCGCGACCCGCAGAAGATGGACTATCTGTCCCGTCTGATCGCACGCGGCACCGCCCAGAAGCACTTCTCCCCAGGCGCCTGATCGGCGCGCAACCGAGTACGCATGCAGCTTGCTCGGCCGTCCCTAGGCCACCGCTGTAAGGTGGCGCTGCCAGGACTCTGGAATCTGCTGCAGCTTCGGGTAATTGAGCGCATCGAGCTGCTGAGCCTGAAGCAGGAACGGTGTATGCCGTAGGTGCTCAGGCAGGTTGCGCAGCTCCGGAATCCATAGGCTGACGTATTCGCCTTTGGGGTCGTACTGGCGCGCCTGCTTGAGCGCATTGAAGGTACGCTTGAGCCGCGGGTCACTGCCGACACCGGCCAGATAAGCCCAGTTACCCCAGTTGCTTGCCGGGTCGTAGTCGATCAGATGCTCCTCAAACCAGGCAGCGCCGTGGCGCCAGTCCTGCTCCAGATCGCTGACTAGATAACTGGCAACCACTTGGCGGCCACGGTTGGACATGTAGCCAGTGGCAACCAGCTCACGCATGTTGGCATCCACCAATGGCATACCGGTGCGGCCCTGTGTCCACTGCTCGAAGCGCTCGTCGATCTGCTGTGGTGCGCGCTCGGTGGCTTTCAGGCCGCCGGCTTCGAATAGTGCCTGGCCGTGACGCTGCAGCGTGCAGCGGAAGAATTCGCGCCACAGCAGTTCCAGCCAAAGCCAGTAGGTCGACTCGTTGGCCCCGTACAGCGATTCGTGGCGGCGCAGCTCGGCCGCGGTACGCCGTGGCGACAGCGAACCGTTAGCCAGCCACGGCGAGAATTTCGACGAGTACTCGCTACCGATCATGCCGTTGCGGGTTTCCTTGTAGGTGCGCACGTTCTGACTGTCCCACAGGTAGTCGCGCAGGCGCGCCAGCGCTGCTGTTTCCCCGCCGGAGAAGGGGAAGGCGCTGGGCACCACGCTCAGGGCATCGCCCAGGCCCAGCTGTGATTGGGTCGGCAGCCCGAACGCGTGGGTATCCAGGGCGTCAGGCAGGGGCGGCAATTGCTCGGGCGCCGGCTGGGGCTGGAATACGTACTGGCGGGCATCGATTAGCGCGCGGAACTGGCTGTACACCTGCGGCAGCTCGTCGAGTGTGCAGGGCAGCTCGGCTTCACTAAACAGCGCGTTGCCCTGAGCGAGGCGCAGTGGCACCGCGCCAGGGCTTTCCCGGACACGGGAGAGCACGGCACGTTCCTGCGGGGCGATTTCGTCAAGCGTCAGCACCTGGCGCATATCGTACTGGCCGACCAGTTGGGCTATCACTTCTTCCGGCTTGCCGGTGACCACCAGCAGCTTGGAGCCGCGCTGGCGCAGCGCGCTGTCGAGGGCGGTCAGGCTTTCCAGAAGAAAGCGCGCGCGATGCACGCCGATTCGGCGGCTGCCGAACTCGTCGAACTGCAGCAGCGCGGGATCGAGCACATAGAGTGGCAGCAGACAGTTGGCACTGAGGGCGGCCTGCAGGGCAGGATGATCGTCGAGGCGTAAATCCTGTTTGAACCAGAGCAGCGCACGCATGGGATGTTCCCTCATAGTCGACCCAATATTGATCGTGTAGAGGTACGACAAGTTCAGCGCCGTCGGGCGGCGACCGATGGTTAGCAAACGCCGGATGGCGGCGCATTGCTGACTGACTCGGGAGGCTGCAGCCACTAGACTACGCGGCTGTTTTTCAGGAGCCCCACCCAATGGATATCTTCAGCATCGCCGTATTGCTGTTTCTGGTCACCGACCCGTTCGGCAACATCGCTATCTTTATCGCCGCCTTGAAGAATGTCGCCCCCGAGCGGCGGTTGTGGGTGGCTGCGCGTGAACTGCTGTTCGCGCTGGCGCTCTTGCTGCTGTTCCTAACCTTTGGTGACAAAGTGCTCAGCGCGCTGGGCCTGTCGCGGGAGGCAACGGCGATTGCCGGCGGTATCATCCTGTTCGTCATCGCCATGCGCTTGATCTTCCCGAGCCCGCAGGGCGTATTGGGCGATGTGCCGGACGGCGAGCCGATGCTGGTGCCGTTGGCGACACCAGCGGTTGCCGGGCCCTCGGCGCTTGCGGTACTGATGACCCTGCGCAATACCCATGAAGGGGCGCTTTGGGAGCTGTACCTGGCGCTGATCATGGCCTGGGCGGCAACCGCATTCATTCTGCTGCAGGCTTCGTTTTTGCAGCGGTTCCTCGGTCCTCGCGGGCTGACCGCAGTAGAGCGGCTGATGGGCATGTTGTTGATCATGCTCAGCGTCGACATGCTGCTGGACAACATTCAGAGCGTATTGCACATCCAGCCATGAAATTTCTCAGCCTTGCCTTGTTCGCCTTCCTGCTCGCCGGCTGTAGCAGCGGGCCGCGTATCGATCACAGCTACACCGCCAGCGGGCAGAACAGCCGCGTGCAGTACATCGTGCTGCACTACACCTCGACCGATCTGCCGCATTCGCTCGAGTTGCTGACGAAGGAAGAGGTCAGTGCCCACTACCTGATCAATGCCGTGCCGCCGACCATCTACCAGTTGGTCGACGAGAATCGCCGCGCCTGGCACGCTGGCGTCAGCGACTGGCAGGGGCGCACCTGGCTCAACGGCACGACCATCGGCATCGAGATGGTCAACCAAGGCTATTTCGATACGCCCAACGGCCGTTACTGGCAGCCTTATGCCCAGCCGCAGATCGATGCGCTGATCGTGCTGCTCAAGGACATCATGCAGCGCCACCACCTGCCGCCGGGCAGCATCATTGGCCACAGCGATATCGCGCCACAGCGCAAGGTCGATCCGGGTCCGATGTTCCCGTGGAAGCAATTGGCCGATGCCGGGCTGATGCCGTGGCCGAACGCCGAGGTAGTCGCCCGCCAGCAAGCCATCTTCGCTGTCAGCCTGCCGAGCGTAGCCTGGTTCCAGCAGCAGCTGGCGCAGCAGGGCTATACGGTGCCGAGCAGCGGCGTGCTCGATGAAGAAACCCGTAACGTGATTCGCGCCTTTCAGATGAAATACCGGCAAGCGCTCTACGATGGCCAGCCGGACGCGGAAACCGCCGCTCTGCTGCTGGAGGTCAACCGCCTCAGCAAAAGCTGAGGCTCAGCCAGCGGGACGTTACAGGGGCAGTGCGAAGTGAAAGCGCGCGCCCTGGCCCGGTTGGGACTCGGCGCCGATTCGCCCGCCATGCAACTGGACGATTTCCTTGCATAGCGCCAGACCCAGGCCGGCGCCGCCTTTCTTGTGGCCAATCTGCACGAAGGGCTCGAACAGTCTGGCCTGCTGGCCGTAGGCGATGCCTTCGCCATCATCCTCTACACTGATCAGCAGGCGCTCGTCCTGGCGGCTGGCGCACAGGCGCAAGGTGCCGCCTTCGGGGCTGTGGCGCAGGGCGTTGTCTATCAGGTGGTCGAGCACCCGCTCGATCTGCGCGCGATCCAGATGGGTGCGTGGCAGCGCATTGGCCATTTCCAGTTCCAGCTTGATCTGTCGCGCCTGAGCTTTGCCGAGGTGACGGCTGACGGCGTTCTCGAGCAGTTCGGGCACGTCGCAAGGCGCCAGTTCGAGCTTCTGCACACCGCTCTGGTAGCGCGAAAAGTTGAGCAGATCCTCGATCAGGTGCACCAGCCGCTCCATTTCCTCATCGACGATATGCACCAGGTCGGCTTCGCGGGAATCTTCGGCGAACTTGCTGCGTTCACGGAGCAAACCGAAGGCCATGTGCATGCCGGTCACCGGCGTACGCAGCTCGTGGGAGGCGCGCAGCACGAACTCGTTACGCGCACGCTCAAAGGCGCGCTGCTCGGTCACGTCATGCAGCACCATCACCGCGCCAAGGATATGCCCCTCGCTGTGGCTGACTGGCGTCAGGCTGTAGTTGAGCAGGCGCGTTTCGCCGTTGGCCTCGACCTGCAGGTCTGCTAGACGCTGCTCCAGGTTGTGCCCCAGCAGCACATGCTGCAGTTGCTCGTCGAGCTCGGGGCGGCCGAGGGCCTTGCTGGGGCTCTGCCCGAGCGGCTGGTCATCCCAACCCAGTTGGCGCTGCGCCACCGGGTTGAAGTGCTCCAGCAAACCATCGCGGCCGAAAATCAGCAGGCCGTCATCAATGCTGTCGAGCACCGCCTGCAGGCGGCGTTGCTCGGACATCAACGCTTCGACGTTGCTGCTCTTGAGCTGGCGCAGACTGTCGGCCATCAAGCCGAAGCGCCGGCTTAGTGCAGACAACTCAGCAACTGGCGTGATCGGCAGGGTGACCTGAAAGTCGCCGCGACCAATTTGATCAGCTGCGCGGGCCAGCGCGTCGATAGGCTGGCCGACCCGGCGGGCGATGGTGTGCGCGGTGATAAAGCCGATCACCAGCACCGCCAGTCCGACCAGCCCAAGCAGGCCGGCAATCAGCCAGGCGCGTTCGCGAGACTGCGCTTCGGCTTCCTTGACTGCCGATACGTAGCGAACCTGCAGGCTATTGAGGCGATCACGCACGGTTTCGACGGTCTTGGCGAAATCATCGTTGACCAGCAAATCGCGGCGCACGGTCGCGGGATCTGCGAGCAGGACGCTGAACTTCTGGTAGGCAGACTGTATTTCGAGCAGCGCTTGGCGATCGGCCTCCGTCGCGCTGTTTTGCAGGCTGTCGGCAAGCCAGGTCTGGATGCGCTTGTCGGAGTCCTGGAGTGCTTGCACGGTCTGGCCGTTGAAGTCTTCGCTGAGCATCATGAACAGCTGCTTGCCCACTTCTTGGCGCAAATCCATGCTGGCGCTGATGACTTCCAGGTTGTGCGCCAGCGAGCGGTTCTGCGACTGGGTCAGCTGCAGCACGCTGAAAATACCCAGGCTCAGGCCCAGCAAAGCAACGGTAAGCAGCGCACTGGTACTGAGAAACAGCTTGCTGCGCAGCTTCATAGGCCGAGCTGCTTACGTTTGCGATACAGGGTCGAGGCGTCGATGCCGAGCGTCTTGGCGGCCTGGTCGAGGGTGTCGCTGTTGGCCAGCACTGCCGAGATGTGGGCCTTTTCCAGTTCTTCGAGACTCAGGTCGGCGCCCACACGAGGCGCGCTGTTGGTCGCCGGTGCGCTCATGCCCAGGTGCGCGACGTCTACCCATTCGCCCGGGCAGATGATGCTGGCGCGCTCGATGACGTTACGCAGCTCGCGGATATTGCCGGGCCACTGGTAGGCCAGGAGCGCCTTGATCGCGTCGTCGCTGAAGCCCCGGGCCGGGCGGGCGTAATCCTTGACGAAGCGCGCCAGGAAGCGATCCGCCAGGGTCAGGATGTCATCGGCCCGTTCGCGCAGTGGCGGCAGGGTCAGGGTGATGACGTTGAGGCGATAGAGCAGGTCTTCTCGGAAGTGGCCTTCGCGGACCATCTCGTTGAGGTCACGGTTGGTCGCCGCGAGGATGCGTACGTCGGCGTGGCGGGTCACCGGGTCGCCGACGCGCTCGTATTCCTTGTCCTGAATGAAGCGCAGCAACTTAGGCTGCAGGGTCAGCGGGAAGTCGCCAATCTCGTCGAGGAACAGGGTGCCGCCGTCCGCCTGATTGACCCGGCCCAAGGTGCTCTCGCTGGCGCCGGTGAAGGCACCGCGGCTGTGGCCGAACAACTCGCTTTCCATCAGCTCGGCAGTCAGCGACGGGCAGTTGATGGTCACGCAGGATTTCTTGGCACGTCGGCTCCAGCCGTGAATCGCGCGGGCCAGCTCGCCTTTACCTGTGCCCGATTCGCCGAGAATCAGGATATTGGCATCGGTTGTAGCGACCTGCCGGGCCGTCTCAAGAATCACCATCATTGCCGGGCTGTGCGAGTCGATGCCGTCGCTCGGCTTGCGCACTTCGCCTTCCAACGCTTCCAGGCGCGCGGACAGTTGGCGTACTTCCAGCTGCTTGGCTGCGGCCAGGCGCAGTTGATCCGGGCTGCACGGCTTGACCAGGTAATCGGCGGCGCCGGCCTGCATAGCGTCCACCGCGCTGTCGATGGCTGAGTGCGCGGTGACGATCACCACACGCATCCAGGGCGCGAGCACGCGCATCTGCGCGAGCACATCGAGGCCGTTTTCATCCCCCAGGCGCAGGTCGAGAAAGCACATGTCGAACACTTGCCGTTGCAGCAGCGACTCGGTTTGCGCGGCGCTGTTGGCAGTGGTGACTTGATAGCCCTCGTCCTCCAGGCAATAGCGGAAGGTACGCAGGATAGCCGCTTCGTCGTCGACCAATAGGATGCGCCCGCTCTGACCTGTTGCTTCCATTTACGTGCTCCATGGGGTGAATGGCAGAGATTATCTGGAAATTTTCGTGCAACTTGCACGGCTAGTATGGCGCGATCTTGCATCGTGCAAGCGGCCATTAGCCAGGTATTGGATTTAACAGACTGATTTTAGTTGGTTTTTATTTTTATAGGTGGCTGGCATATCACTTGCGACTGTCTCCGATCCGCTTGCAAGCGGCTTTTTAGCTAAAGAAGAGGCGTTACATGCTGTTGAGACAATCCACGTTGGCCATCGCCATTGCCGGTCTGATTACCCTCGCTCCGCTTGCGCAAGCGGCGGAAGAAGGGCTCGCCCAGCAGCTGAGCGATGCCCGCCAGCAGGGTGCCATCGACACCGCATTCGCCCTTAATCGGCATCTGGATCCCTTCGATATAGAAGTGGTCGTTGAAGATGGCGTCGCCACGCTCAACGGCGCAGTGGAGAACTCCGCCGAGCATGACCTCGCCAGCGAACTGGCAGGCAGCATAGAAGGCGTTCGTGAGGTGAACAACAGGCTCAAGGTTGACCCGGATCAGGCGCCGCCGGTTGTAAACGATCAAGCCAGGATCGTTGCCGACAAGACCCTGGCCCAGCGTTTCGACGACGCCACGCTTGCCGCCACGGTGAAATCCAAACTGCTGTGGAACAGCAATACCGAAGGGTTGGATATTCAGGTGCGCGCCGAAAATGGCGTGGTCAGCCTCAGCGGCAACGCCGGTACGCCAGCGGCCAAGGAGCTGGCCGGTGAGCTGGTCACTAATACCGAAGGTGTGCGTGAAGTGCACAACCACCTGAGCATTAGCACCGCTGACAGCACGTCGGCCGAGGCCCAGAACGCGGCTAACGATGCGGCAGCCTCAATCAGCGATTCGTGGATCACCAGCAAGGTGAAGGCCAGCTTCTTGTATAGCCGCAACCTCGACGCGCTGAACATCAAGGTCGACACCCGTGAGGGCTTCGTCAGGCTCAGCGGCACCGTGCTGAGCAATGCCGAAAAACGCCTTGCGGTAGAAACCGCCCGCAACATCCGCGGTGTGCGGGGCGTCGATGCCGACGCGCTGCGCATCGCAGGTTAAGCCATCTCGACCATAGCGCTGTTCGTTGCCTTGTCAGGCAGGGGCGGCGCCAATCTATTCAGGAGAGCCACCATGAGCGACAAGACTGAGCAACTGAACGAACTGATCGCCATCATTCTCGACGGTCAGCGCTTCTACGAACACGCCCACGATGAAATCGACGATGCGTCTCTGCAGGCGCTGTTTCGCGATATGGCGCAAGCCAAGCACCAGGTGATCCAGGCGCTGTCGGTCAAGGTAGCGGCCAACCATGAAGAGCCCGCCACCAGCGGTACCTTGGTGGGCAAGCTGCGCCAGGCCTATGCCGATGCACGCGCGACGCTGTCCAGTGATGAGAAGGCGACATATGTAGCTCAGCTGGAGCAGGCGGAAGATCGCATTCTCGAAGCATTCGAAGATGCGCTGGAAAGTGCGCAGCCCGATGTAAAGGCGCTGCTGGCCGTGGAAATGCCCAAGGTACGGGCCTGTCACGAGCGTATGCGCGAGCTGAAGAACCTGCATTGAGCATTGCATCTGCGGCGTCGTGCATAACGCCCGAGCCGCAGATGACGATCGTGCAGGATGCCAATGATGGCATTTGGTTTTTGTTGTTTAAGTTATTGTTTTAAAACGATTTTATTTTTAACCAAAAGCTGGCACGCAGGCTGCAATTGCCTACTCATGATTAGAACGCCAAGCCGTTCAACAACGATCTGAGGAGCTCCACATGAACCTTCACCGCGCCCACACCGAGATCCTGATTTTGGCCGCTGTAGCCGTAATGATCCTGTTCGTGAGCGTGGCGAATAAGGCATCGGAGCCTCGCGCTCTGGCGCCGCAGCCTGCTAGCCAGATTGCCATGCCGGTATCCGTAGAGGCGCGCTCTGCAGCCATCAAGGCCGAACCAGCCACGCTGCAAACCATCAGCGCACCGAAGCAAACAGATGATAGCGATTGGGTACGTGCCGACTCCGTTCAGGCGCCTGCCAAGCAAAGCCGTTGGGTGTTCTGAAACGCCCAGACCAATTTCCAAGTGCTGCACCCGTAAGACCTCAAAAAACCAAGGAGAAACGCCATGCTGAGTTGGGCCATTACCTTTCTGATCATCGCCATTGTTGCTGCTGTACTGGGTTTCGGTGGTATCGCAGGCACTGCCACAGGTATCGCGAAAATCCTTTTCGTGGTGTTCCTGGTCATGTTCATCGTTTCGTTCATCATGGGTCGTCGCCCACGGGGCTAGGCGAGGCATGACTATGAATCGATTCAAGACGCTCGCTGCCGCCCTAATGCTGGGTGGTAGTGCGGCGGCCTTGGCCGCCAATACGGATGGCGAGTTCCGCCTGAACGAGTTGCTCGCCAGTAACCCGGACTACCGTGAAGCATGGCAGGAGCTGATTCAGGATGAGGAGCGTTTGCCCGAATGGGTGATCAACCTCAGTGGCGTTGCCACACCGATGAAATCGCTGGAAGAAGACGGCGACCAGTATCTGGTCGGGCAATTGTGCGAAACCTCGAACTGTTTCAATCAGCGGCTCTACGTCGCCTTCACACCAGACAAGGATGACGCTTACGCCCTTTGGGTACAGGTACCCGAAGGTTTGCCGAAGGACAAGGCACCCAGTAAGCATGCTGATCTGCGCTGGCTCGGCGAGCCGGACGACGGGGTCAAGCAATTGCTACAGGAGCAGTTGAAGAAAGATCCCAACTGGTACTGATGCTATTAACGGCGCCTTCTGGCGCCGTTGCTCCGTCTGGCACTCACTAAATGGTGCCGTCTACCTCTCTGAGCCCTTCCTCTTTCCCCGTCTCCGCGCGTTATCATCGCCGCCATGTTCTAGGGGGGTGACTTATGCTCAATGGCTTGTGGCTGAGCTTTTTCGTGGTGGCGGCGGTAGCAGGGCTCAGCCGCTGGCTGTTCGCTGACGACCCGGCTGTGTTCGGCGCAATGGTGGAAAGCCTGTTCGCCATGGCCAAGTTGTCGGTCGAGGTGATGGTGCTGTTGTTCGGTACGCTGACCCTGTGGCTCGGGCTGTTGCGTATCGCTGAGAAGGCCGGCCTGGTCGATGCGCTGGCGCGTGTGCTTGGCCCATTGTTCGCCCGGCTGATGCCGGAAGTGCCACGTGGTCACCCGGCGCTCGGGCTGATCACCATGAACTTCGCCGCTAACGGTCTTGGCCTGGACAACGCCGCAACGCCCATCGGGCTCAAGGCCATGCGCTCCCTGCAAGAGTTGAACCCGAGCAGCACCACGGCAAGCAATGCGCAGATTCTGTTTCTGGTGCTCAATGCCTCTTCGCTGACCCTGCTGCCGGTCACCATCTTCATGTACCGCGCCCAGCAAGGCGCGCCCGACCCAACGCTGGTGTTCCTGCCGATTTTGCTGGCCACCAGCGTATCGACCCTGGTCGGTCTGTTCTCTGTCGCGATCATGCAACGCCTGCGCCTCTGGGATCCGGTGGTGTTGGCCTACATGATTCCCGGCGCACTGCTGCTCGGCAGCTTCATGGCGATGCTTGCTGGCATGTCCGCCACGGCGCTGGCGGCGCTGTCTTCATTGCTTGGTAACCTGACTCTGTTCGGCATCATCACCGCTTTCGTCATGATTGGCGCGCTGCGCAAGGTGCAGGTCTACGAGCAGTTCATCGAGGGTGCGAAAGAAGGCTTCGACGTCGCCAAGAGCCTGCTGCCTTATCTGGTGGCGATGCTTTGTGCGGTCGGCGTGCTGCGCGCTTCCGGCGCCCTGGAGTTGGCGCTGGACGGCATCCGCTGGGTGGTCGCCTGGGGCGGCTGGGATACCCGCTTCGTCGACGCGCTGCCAACGGCGATGGTCAAACCCTTCTCCGGCAGTGCGGCGCGGGCCATGCTGATCGAGACCATGCAGACTCAGGGTGTCGATAGCTTCCCGGCTCTGGCAGCGGCGATCATCCAGGGCAGTACGGAAACTACCTTCTACGTACTGGCCGTTTACTTCGGCGCGGTCGGTATTCAGCGCGCCCGGCATGCGGTGGGTTGCGCGTTGCTGGCCGAGTTCTCCGGCGTGGTGGCAGCGATTGCCGTGTGCTACTGGTTCTTTGGCTGAACGACGCGGTTCAGTTGCCCGCCGGAGTTGAAGGCTGATCCGCTTGCTGGGCTTCCTCGGCTTGCGGTTCAGCTTCAGTGGCGGGCTCCTCGGCGGAGTCCGTCTGAGTCTCAGTTTCCGGCGCAGATTCAGGCGCAGTGGCGGGTTCCTGCACATCTGCTGGCGGTTGTTCGGCTTCTTTTGACGAGTTTGCTGGCGCGCTCCCATCGGCCGTGACCTCGAAGCGCAGTACGCCGATCATCTGTCCAGCGTCGGTCAGCACTTGAATCTCCCAGTCGCCTTCCACGTCCTGCGGGAAGTTCTTCTTGTGCGTCCAGGCGCGATAGCCTTTTTCGCGGCCCCCGTGGATATCCAGGGCGATGCGTTCCAGCTCCCGCCCGTTGTGTTCCCACACGTGATAGATGCGTTCATCGAGGCCGCGCGGCGCATTGATTGCCGTGTAGGCGTAGATGCCAGAGCTGCGCAGCTGGCTGACGGTCAAGCTGTCGATGCCTTCACCGGGCGAGCGGTTCTGGTTGTCGAACTCGGTGGTGATCGCCACCTCGGTCAGCCACAAGGTTGCCGGCGGCACCCAGGTTCGGGTCACCCAGCCAACGGCGCCGATCGCCAGGGTCAGGCCGACCAGCAGCAGGCCACGCCACCATTTGCGCACGGTGATGATGCTGAACAGACTGGGAAATGACAGCAACACTGCTGCCGCCAGCGAATACTGATAACTCTGGGTGGTGTTGAGTTTGAAGATGATTGGCAGCGCCGTGAGCATCACCGCGAACAAGGCCAGCGTATGATAAGCGAGGAAGATCCAGCGCCGCGGCGCCAACCACTTGTAGTACAGCGGATCGGTAATCGACACCAGCGCTGCTGCCGCCAGCAGCCCACTGAACAACGCCTGGCTGCTGTTCCAGGTGGTGGTGATAAAGAAGAACGGCAGGACGAAGAACAGGCTTTCCTGGTGGATCATCTGCGTGGCGTAGCGCAGCAGCGGCCGCGGCAGCTCGAAACCGAAGCGTGCGGCGATACGTTCGCGCAGCACGTTTTCCATGATCAGCCACAGCCAACTGATCAGTAGCACCAAGGCGAGCACCTTGGCCAGCCCGGCCTGACGGTCGACCAGTACGAAGCTGGCAACACCGGAGAGAAAACCGAAAATGGCGATGACACCGGGATGGCGCTGCATCAGCGCGATGATCCGGAATATGAGGCTTTTGCTGGAATCGATTAGAGACAAGGCAGTTCTGGCAGTGGTCTAGAACGATGCGCAGGATACTGCATTTGTCCAAACTTGAGGCCTCCACCGATCAGGCGTGGTGGACATACATTGCGCTTGTCTGGAGCCCTTTCCATGGGCGGCACTGCCACGCGGCTAGGGTTGTCTTCGCATGCTTTTGTGGGAGTGGGCGGGGGCGCCTAGTCCATGCGCGCGAAAATCACGGGCATGGCCCGTTCCCACAGGTACGGCAACACTATCCGGCTTGCCTGATGCCGGCCCTCAACTCGTCTCCCGATACTGCTGCGCCTCCCCCAACAGCCAATCCCGAAAGGCTTTCAACGCTGCCGACTCGACCTTGCGCTCAGGTACGGTCAGGTAATAGGCGCGGCCGTTGTCCGGGACCGGACGGTCCATGGCCACCACCAGGCTGCCGTCTGCCAGTTCGCGCTGGATCAGAAAAGGCGGAATCAGCGCCACGCCCATCTCGTGGCGCGCCGCTTGGGCGAGCATGGAGAACAGTTCCAGGCGCGGGCCGGTCATGTCGCGGGCGACGTTCAGCCCCTGCGCGGAGAACCACTGGCGCCAGGCGTAAGGCCGGGTGCTCTGCTGCAGCAGCGGCAGTTTGGCGATGCGCTCGGCACTGGCCGGCTGGCCGCCGAGCAGCGCCGGGCTGCACACCGGCATCAGGTGCTCGTGCATCAGAAAGTGCGCTTCGGTGCCCGACCAGTCGCCATCGCCAAAGTAGATCGCCGCATCGAAACCGGTATCGGCGAACAGGAACGGCCGGGTGCGGTTGGTCAGGTGCACGGTGACTTCCGGGTGCAGGCGCTGGAAATCCTTCAGCCGTGGCAGCAGCCATTGCGTTGCGAAGGTCGGCACCACTGCCAGCTCCAGGCTCATGGCGCCCTGGGCGCCCATCAGAGCAAGGGTGTCACGCTCCACCGCGTCGAGCTGCGCCGCGACCTTGACCGCATAGGCTGTGCCCGCCTCGGTAAGCAGTACGCCACGGCGTGAGCGACGAAACAGCTCCACGCCGAGGAATTCTTCCAGCCCGGCGATCTGCCGGCAGACCGCCCCCTGGGTCAGTGCCAGTTCGTCCGCTGCGCGGGTGAAGCTCTGATGACGGGCCGAGGCCTCGAAAGCGATCAAGGCTGCCGTGCTGGGTATTTTTCGGCGCATATGTGCGCAGGACTCACTCAGTGATGCGTTAAAAGGTCATTCAGGCTATCTCGGAGTGAGCTATGCGCACAACAGCATGCGTATTAGTCGTTTGCCGTGAGCCGGCTAGGCTCTTAGGCTCAGCCCAACGAGTTATTACCCGAGGATTTCGCGATGGCCGGCAAGGCAAGCTTCAACTGGATCGACCCACTGCTGCTCGATCAGCAGCTCACAGAAGAAGAGCGCATGGTGCGCGACAGCGCCGAGCAGTTTGCCGCCGACAAGCTGGCGCCGCGGGTGCTCGAGGCCTTCCGTCACGAGAAGACCGACCCGGCGATCTTCCGCGAGATGGGCGAGACCGGTCTACTCGGCGCGACCATTCCCGAGGCCTACGGCGGGAGTGGCCTCAACTATGTGTGCTACGGCCTGATCGCCCGCGAAGTTGAGCGCATCGACTCCGGCTACCGCTCGATGATGAGCGTACAGTCGTCACTGGTGATGGTGCCGATCAATGAATTCGGCAACGAAGCCACCAAGCAGAAATACCTGCCCAAGCTGGCCACCGGCGAATACATCGGCTGCTTCGGCCTAACCGAGCCGAATCACGGCTCCGACCCCGGCTCGATGATCACCCGCGCCAAGAAGGTCGACGGCGGCTACCGCCTGAGTGGTAGCAAGATGTGGATCACCAACAGCCCGATCGCCGATGTGTTCGTGGTCTGGGCCAAGGACGATGCTGGCGAGATCCGCGGCTTCGTGCTGGAGAAGGGTTGGGAAGGGCTGTCGGCTCCGGCGATCCACGGCAAGGTTGGCCTGCGTGCGTCGATCACCGGCGAGATCGTCATGGATAACGTGTTCTGCCCCGAAGAAAACGCCTTTCCGGACGTACGTGGCCTGCGCGGCCCGTTCACCTGCCTGAACTCCGCCCGTTATGGCATCAGCTGGGGCGCATTGGGCGCTGCCGAAGCCTGCTGGCACACGGCGCGCCAGTACACCCTGGACCGTCAGCAGTTCGGCCGCCCATTGGCTGCCAACCAGCTGATCCAGAAGAAGCTGGCCGATATGCAGACCGAAATCACCTTGGCCCTGCAAGGTTGCCTGCGTCTGGGGCGCATGAAGGACGAAGGCACCGCAGCGGTGGAAATCACCTCGATCATGAAGCGCAACAGCTGCGGCAAGGCGCTGGATATCGCCCGGATGGCTCGCGACATGCTGGGCGGCAACGGCATCAGCGACGAGTTCGGCGTGGCCCGCCACCTGGTCAACCTCGAGGTGGTCAACACCTACGAAGGCACCCACGACGTGCACGCGCTGATTCTTGGCCGTGCGCAGACCGGCATCCAGGCCTTCTTTTAATAGCCAGCGCTGAGCTGTAGATCGTTCCCATATCGAGCCGTCGCGTGGGAACGCCACCGGTGACGCCAGGCGTCACCCTTGCATGAGGCCTCTGCGATGTCCGGTGCCCTGTCCCATCTGCGTGTTCTCGACCTGTCCCGGGTTCTCGCCGGTCCCTGGTGCGGGCAAAACCTGGCCGACCTCGGTGCCGAGGTGATCAAGGTCGAGCGCCCGAAGGTTGGTGACGACACCCGTCATTGGGGCCCGCCTTATCTGCGCGATGATGAAGGGCGCGACACCAGCGAGGCGGCCTATTTCCTTTCCGCCAACCGCAACAAGCAATCGCTGACTCTCGATTTCACCCAAGCCGAGGGGCAGCGCCTGGTGCGCGAGCTGGCGGCCAAATCGGACATCCTCATCGAGAACTTCAAGGTTGGCGGTCTGGCGGCTTATGGGCTGGACTACGCCAGCCTGAAGGCGATCAATCCGCGGCTGATCTACTGCTCCATCACCGGCTTTGGCCAAACCGGCCCTTATGCCAAGCGGGCTGGTTACGACTTCATGATCCAGGGTCTGGGCGGGCTGATGAGCCTGACCGGCCAGCCTGACGGTAGCGACGGCGCAGGCCCGGTAAAGGTTGGTGTGGCGCTGACCGACATTCTCACCGGGCTTTATGCGACGGTCGCCGTGCTCGCCGCATTGGCGCATCGGGAGAAGACCGGCGAAGGCCAGCACATAGACATGGCGCTGCTCGATGTGCAGGTCGCCTGCCTCGCCAACCAGGCGATGAATTACCTCACCACCAGCGTTTCGCCAAAGCGCCTGGGCAATGCCCACCCGAATATCGTGCCGTATCAGGCATTCCCGACGGCCGATGGCGACCTGATCCTCACCGTCGGCAACGACAGTCAGTTCCGCAAGTTCTGCGAAGTGGCTGGCCACCCCGAGTGGGGCGTCGATCCGCGCTTTGCCAGCAATGGCCAGCGTGTCGCTCATCGTGCCGAGCTGATTCCGCTGATCCGCCAAGCCACGGTATTTCGCACTACGGCTGAGTGGGTGACCGTGCTCGAGGCTGCCGGTGTGCCGTGCGGCCCGGTCAACGATCTGGAGCAAGTGTTTGCCGACCCGCAGGTGCTCGCCCGTGGTTTGCGTATCGACTTGCCGCATCCGCTGGCAGGCAGCACGCCGCAGGTCGCCAGCCCACTGCGCCTTTCGGCCAGCCCTGTCGAGTATCGCCAGGCTCCGCCGCTGCTCGGCGAGCACACCGCGCGCGTGCTTGCCGAGGTGCTTGGGCTGGATACCGGCCAGATAGAGGCGCTGCGCAGCCAGGGCGTGATCTAACCCACCTCCAGCGCCCCTAGGCAGGCTCCGCCTCAGGCGTCCAGCTGGGAGGCCGGGCCGAAGAACTCGTAACGGCACTGTTCGCCGGGTACACCTAGCTCGTGCAGGTGCCGTTTTACTTGCGCCATGAAGGGCTTTGGTCCCAGGAAGTAGGCGTCCAGGTTGCGATCCTCTGGCAGCCACTCGGCCAGCTGCTCGCGGCTGACCATCCCTTGGGCATGTGGTTGGTCGCCATCACGTGGGTCGCTGTAACAGAAGCGATAGCTGATTTGCGGGTAGTCACGGCTCTGCGCCTCGATCCATTTCTGGAACG
Organism: Phytopseudomonas punonensis; assembly: GCF_900142655.1. Taxonomy (GTDB): domain Bacteria; phylum Pseudomonadota; class Gammaproteobacteria; order Pseudomonadales; family Pseudomonadaceae; genus Aquipseudomonas; species Aquipseudomonas punonensis. Next base: position 120,323 of record NZ_FRBQ01000012.1, read on the forward strand.
CATGTACGCCGCCATGGCGAGCGTAGTGAATGAAGTGGATAGGGCGGCCAGTCTCGCGGGCAGCCTCGACCATCGCCAGCGCCGGAGTAATGCCCACGCCTGCAGTGATCAGCGCCATGGGCTTGCTCGATGGCTGTAGCACGAAGTCGCCGGCTGGCGGGAACAGCTCCAGGGTGTCGCCGACTTGAATATGATCGTGCAGGTAGTTGGAAACCTTGCCCTGCGCTTCACGTTTCACGCTGATACGGTACTCGCGGCCGTTGCTCAAGGAGGACAGCGAGTAGTTGCGGCGTTGTTCGGTGCCATCGATGACCATGCGCAAGCCGATGTATTGGCCTGCCTTTGGCACTAGCACCTCTCCCGCGTCGACTGGGGCCAGGTGAAAGGAGGTGATTTCCTCGCTTTCCTGAATCTTGGCCGCCACCGTGAAGCCCCGCGAACCACGCCATCCGCCTGGTGCCTGCTCGTGCTCTTTATAGACGCCTTCTTCCGCGCCGATCAGTATGTCCGCCAGTTGCCCATAGGCAACGCCCCATGCCTCGATGACTTCATCGGTGGCGATCTCTTCGCCAAGTACTTCGCGAATGGCACGCAGCAGGCAGTTGCCGACGATCGGGTAATGCTCGGGCAGGATCTGCAGGGCCACGTGTTTATTGACGATCTGCCCCACCAGTGGGCCGAGCGCCTCAAGCCGGTCGATATGCCGTGCGTACATGAGCACCGCATTAGCCAGGGCGCGTTGCTGGGCGCCGCTAGCCTGGTGGGCCTGATTGAACAGCGGCCGAACCTCGGGATATTCCTCCAGCATCATCGCGTAGAAGTGGCGGGTCAGGGCTTCGCCGCCTGTTTCCAGCAGCGGGACGGTGGCTTTGATGATGGTGCGTTGTTGGCTGGTCAGCATGGTGATGATTCCTGTCGCAAGGCATGGATGTTTTCTAGCTATGCCATTACAGATCCCGTGCCAACTGGCTAGGCCCCTGGATTACTGGGGCTGCCCATGCTATGAGTCATTTTGACCCTTATATTTTGTGTCCTTATGACTCTCTTGGTGTCTTTATGACCTCAAATCCATTGCTGGTCGCCCTGCTTCCGCTGTTGGATGACCTGTCCCGTAATCTGCCCGAAAGCGAGCGCTACCGGCGTCTGCTCGCTGCACTGCGGCAGCTGTTTCCCTGTGACGCCGTGGCGCTGCTCAGGCTCGATGGCGAGGTGTTGGTGCCGCTTTCCGTGGAGGGGCTGAGTGCCGACACCATGGGCCGGCGCTTCAAGGTGAGCGAACATCCACGTCTGCATGAGTTGCTGCAGCACCGCGGGCCTACCCGATTCGCCGCCGACTGCGAGTTGCCCGATCCCTATGACGGCTTGCTGGAAGGGCAGCACGGGCACCTGGAAGTGCATGACTGTCTGGGTTGCCCGCTTTATGTGAAAGAGCAGCTCTGGGGACTGCTGACCTTGGACTCACTGCAGTCAAGCAGCTTCGGCCGTGTTGACCTGGGCATGTTGGAAGCTTTCGCCAGTCTCGCGGCGGCGACCGTGGCGGCCAGTGAACGCATCTCCCTGCTTATGGGGCGGGTGGAAGATGAGCAACGCCGCGCCGACCTTTATAAGCAAGCGGCTGCCGCCTTGCGGCCAAGGGAGATGATCGGCCAGAGCCCCAGGCACAAGGCGCTATTGCAGGAGATAGAGTTGGTCGGCGGCAGCGACCTGACGGTGCTGATCAGTGGTGAGACGGGCGTGGGCAAGGAGTTGGTGGCCGAGGCGCTGCATGCTGCTTCGGCCCGGGCCTCACGGCCCATGGTCAGCATCAACTGTGCTGCACTGCCGGATACCTTGGTGGAAAGCGAGTTGTTTGGCCACGTCCGCGGTGCCTTCTCGGGTGCGGTCAGCGAGCGGCGTGGCAAGTTTGAATTGGCGGATGGCGCCACCCTGTTCCTTGATGAGGTTGGCGAGCTGCCGCTGGCGGTGCAATCCAAATTGCTGCGCGTTTTGCAAAGCGGGCAGTTGCAGCGAGTCGGATCGGATCGTGAGCATCGGGTCGACGTACGGGTTCTGGCCGCCACCAATCGGGACTTGGCTGAGGAGGTGCGTGCCGGGCGCTTTCGCGCCGACCTCTATCACCGCCTGAGCGTCTATCCACTAAAGGTGCCGGCATTGCGTGAGCGGGGGCGTGATGTACTGCTGCTTGCCGGATACTTCCTGGAAGACAACCGAGCGCGTTTGGGGTTGCGCAGTCTGAGGCTCGCGCCGGACGTACAGAAGACGCTGCTTCAGCATGACTGGCCAGGTAACGTTCGCGAGCTGGAGCACCTGATCGGCCGCGCGGCGATCAAGGCCTTGTCGGCCTGTGCGGAGCGTCCGCAGATCTTGACCATCGATAGTCGTGCCTTGGACCTGCATCCAATCCATCGACCTTATATAGAAGAGCAGCCGCATTCATCTCCTGAAACTGAGCAGCCGCTGGCAGGGCAGGGATTGCGTGATTCCGTGGATGACTATCAGCGCTGTCTTATTGAGACCGCGCTTACCCGTCATGCCGGGCGGTGGGCGGATGTCGCTCGCGAGTTGGGTGTGGACCGCGCCAATCTGCAGCGTCTGGCCAAGCGTTTGGGGCTCAAGTAGCGCCATGCAGGTCGCTATATATACAGGAGAGCGGCCGTTGGGCAGGTTTTTTTCAATTAGATGAAATTAACGGTTGACCAGAAACTGTGGGGGCCTATAATGCGCACCACTTCCGGCGCAGCATGATCTGAAAACTCTTTGTATATCAACGAGTTAGACGAAAATAAAGGTTGCGCGGACGGCGAATTCGAGTAGAATGCGCCGGCATCGACAGGGTGGTTTGAGTGGTTCTGTTGATGGTTCGGTCAGGTGTGATCGAAGGCGGTAAAAGAGGGTGTTGACAGCGGTTTGTAACGCTGTAGAATGCGCCTCCCGCTGGAGAGAAGATGATCTGGTCGGGCGCTGCAAGGTGTTGAGAAGAAAGAAAAAGTTCTTCAAAAACAACTTGACAGGAAATGAGGCTGCTGTAAGATGCGCGCCTCGGTTGAGACGAAAGAATCAACCAACCGTTCTTTAACAACTGAATCAAGCAATTCGTGTGGGTGCTT
>NZ_FRBQ01000010.1 GCF_900142655.1 Phytopseudomonas punonensis
GAACGTAACAAACCGCACGTCAACGTTGGCACCATTGGTCACGTTGACCATGGTAAAACCACTCTGACCGCTGCTCTGACTCGTGTCTGCTCCGAAGTATTCGGTTCGGCCAAGGTCGACTTCGACAAGATCGACAGCGCGCCGGAAGAGAAGGCTCGTGGTATCACCATCAATACCGCTCACGTTGAATACGATTCGGCCGTGCGTCACTACGCGCACGTTGACTGCCCAGGTCACGCCGACTACGTAAAAAACATGATCACCGGTGCTGCTCAGATGGACGGCGCTATCCTGGTTTGCTCGGCCGCTGATGGTCCGATGCCGCAAACTCGTGAGCACATCCTGCTGTCCCGTCAGGTAGGCGTTCCGTTCATCGTTGTCTTCCTGAACAAGGCTGACATGGTTGACGACGCTGAGCTGCTGGAACTGGTTGAGATGGAAGTGCGCGATCTGCTGAGCACTTACGACTTCCCGGGCGACGACACTCCGATCATCATCGGTTCTGCTCTGATGGCTCTGAACGGCCAGGACGACAACGGCATGGGCACCACTGCTGTTAAGACCCTGGTTGAAACTCTGGACAGCTACATCCCAGAGCCGGTTCGTGCGATCGACCGTCCGTTCCTGATGCCGATCGAAGACGTATTCTCGATCTCCGGCCGCGGTACTGTAGTTACCGGTCGTGTAGAGCGCGGTATCGTCAAGATCCAGGAAGAAATCGAGATCGTTGGTCTGCGTGACACCACCAAGACCACCTGTACCGGTGTTGAGATGTTCCGCAAGCTGCTCGACGAAGGTCGTGCTGGTGAGAACTGTGGCGTTCTGCTGCGCGGCACCAAGCGTGACGACGTAGAGCGTGGTCAGGTTCTGGCCAAGCCGGGCACCATCAAGCCGCACACCAAGTTCGAAGCTGAAGTGTACGTTCTGTCCAAAGAAGAAGGTGGTCGTCACACCCCGTTCTTCAAAGGCTACCGTCCACAGTTCTACTTCCGCACCACTGACGTAACCGGTTCGTGCGAACTGCCGGAAGGCGTTGAGATGGTAATGCCGGGCGACAACATTAAAATGGTTGTCACCCTGATCAAGCCGATCGCCATGGAAGACGGCCTGCGCTTCGCAATTCGCGAAGGTGGTCGTACCGTTGGTGCTGGCGTGGTTGCCAAGATCGTTGAGTAATCAATGATCTGATGTAGAAAAAGCCCCCGCTCTGCGGGGGCTTTTTTATGGGCGCCTGCTTTGTTGGTTATTTTCTAACCGGGTTGACACCCTGTGGGGGCGTCTATAGAATCACGCCTCCTTTTAACGGGCGTACTGCGCCTGTTAAGGGGGACTCGCAGCTTGGAATCTGAGGTCAAAATGCAAAACCAACAAATCCGTATACGGTTGAAGGCTTTTGACCATCGCCTGATCGATCAATCAACCCAGGAAATCGTGGAAACCGCGAAACGTACTGGTGCTCAGGTGCGTGGTCCGATTCCTCTGCCAACTCGCAAAGAGCGGTTTACTGTTCTGACTTCGCCACACGTCAACAAAGACGCGCGTGATCAGTTCGAAATCCGCACTCATAAGCGCGTACTGGACATCGTCCAGCCAACGGATAAAACCGTTGATGCTCTTATGAAGCTTGATCTTGCGGCTGGCGTGGAAGTACAGATCAGCCTCGGCTAAAACCTGGCGGTTTTAGTCGTGTAACGCTCTGAAATGGGCGGCCATAGCGGGTGAAAGCCCCGTACACTCATGAGGTTACAACATGACTATTGGTGTAGTCGGTCGAAAAGCGGGCATGACCCGTATTTTCACCGAAGAAGGTGTCTCCATTCCGGTTACGGTCATTGAGATCGAGCCGAATCGCGTCACCCAGTTCAAAACTGAAGAATCCGATGGCTATCGTGCAGTGCAAGTCACTGTAGGTGAGCGTCGTGCTTCGCGTGTTACAGCTGCTCAAGCTGGTCACTTCGCTAAGGCGAACGTCGCGGCTGGTCGTACTGTCATGGAATTCCGTCTTGAAGAAGGCGACTACCAGGCTGGCGATCTGATCAACGCTGAAATCTTCCAAGCTGGTCAACTGGTCGATGTGACCGGTCAGTCCAAAGGTAAAGGCTTTGCCGGTACCATCAAGCGTTGGAACTTCCGCGGCCAAGACAACACCCACGGTAACTCCGTGTCCCACCGCGTTCCGGGTTCGATTGGCCAGTGCCAGACTCCGGGTCGTGTCTTCAAGGGCAAAAAAATGTCCGGTCACATGGGTGCTGAGCGCGTGACTGTGCAGTCCCTGGAAGTAGTGCGCGTGGATGCTGAACGCAACCTGCTGCTGGTCAAGGGTGCCGTTCCTGGCGCTACTGGCGGCAACCTGGTTGTACGTCCGGCTGCCAAGGCTCGCGGTTAAGGGGAAGCTGACATGCAATTAAATGTAAATGGCGCTCAAGCGATCGAAGTGTCCGATGCGACTTTCGGTGGTGATTACAACGAGACCCTGGTTCACCAAGCAGTTGTGGCCTACATGGCCGGCGGCCGTCAGGGCAGCAAGCAACAGAAGACTCGTTCCGACGTATCCGGTGGCGGTAAGCGCCCATGGCGTCAGAAAGGTACTGGCCGTGCTCGTGCTGGTACTACTCGTGGTCCGATCTGGCGTGGCGGTGGTGTGACCTTCGCAGCTCGTCCTCAAAACCATGATCAGAAGCTGAACAAGAAGATGTATCGCGCTGCGATCCGTTCGATTCTTGCTGAGCTGGTCCGTAGCGACCGCCTGGTAGTGGTAGAAGACTTCGCTGTTGAAGCTCCGAAAACCAAAGAACTGCTGGGCAAGCTGAATGACATGGGTCTGACTGATGTCCTGATCGTGTCTGATGCGGTTGACCAAAATCTGTACCTGGCTGCTCGTAACCTGCCGCACGTCGACGTTCGTGACGTACAGGGTTCCGATCCGGTCAGTCTGATCGCGTATGAAAAGGTACTGGTTACCGTTTCTGCCGTGAAGAAATTCGAGGAGCTGCTGGGATGAACCAGGAACGCGTATTCAAAGTGCTGCTTGGCCCGCACATCTCCGAGAAGGCCACGACTCTGGCAGACAAGAAAAGCCAGTTCGTTTTCAAAGTTGCGACTGACGCAACCAAGCTGGAAATCAAGAAGGCCGTCGAAAGCCTGTTCAGCGTGAAGGTTCAGCATGTGACTACTCAGAACGTTCTGGGTAAGAGCAAGCGTACCGCTCGCGGTCTGGGCAAGCGTAACGACTGGAAGAAAGCGATCATCTCGCTTCAGCCAGGCCAGGATCTCGATTTCGCCACCAGCAGTGCTGAGTAAGGAAGGGGTGCATCATGGCAATCGTTAAATGCAAACCGACTTCCGCGGGCCGCCGTTTTGTGGTCAAGGTGGTCAATCAGGAGCTGCACAAAGGCGCTCCTCATGCTCCGCTGCTCGAGAAGAAGTCGAAGACTGGCGGTCGTAACAACAACGGCCGTATCACTACCCGTCATATCGGTGGTGGTCACAAGCAGCATTATCGTCTGGTCGATTTCCGTCGCAACGACAAAGATGGCATTCCAGCTACTGTCGAGCGCGTTGAATATGACCCGAACCGTACTGCGCACATCGCCCTGCTGAAATATGCAGACGGTGAGCGTCGCTACATCATCGCACCGAAAGGTGTGAGCGCCGGCGATCAGCTGGTTGCAGGTTCGATGGCGCCGATCAAGGCTGGTAACAGCCTGCCGCTGCGTAACATTCCGGTTGGTTCGACCGTTCACGGTATCGAGCTCAAGCCGGGCAAAGGTGCTCAAATCGCTCGTTCCGCTGGTGCTTCGGCTCAGTTGATCGCTCGTGAAGGCGTCTACGTCACCCTGCGTCTGCGCAGCGGTGAAATGCGTAAAGTGCTGGCCGAATGCCGCGCGACCCTGGGTGAAGTCTCGAACTCCGAGCACAGCCTGCGTTCGCTGGGTAAAGCTGGTGCCAAACGCTGGCGTGGCGTTCGCCCGACCGTTCGTGGTGTTGCCATGAACCCGGTCGACCACCCACACGGTGGTGGTGAAGGTCGTACCTCTGGTGGTCGTCATCCGGTGTCTCCATGGGGCTTCCCGACTAAGGGCGCGAAGACTCGTGGTAACAAACGCACCGACAACATGATCGTCCGTCGTCGCAAGTAACTAGAGGGATACGACAGTGCCACGTTCTCTGAAAAAAGGTCCTTTCATCGATCTTCACCTACTGAAGAAGGTCGAAGTGGCAGCAGAAAAGAATGATCGCAAGCCGGTGAAAACCTGGTCGCGCCGTTCGATGATTCTGCCGCAGATGGTCGGTCTGACCATCGCCGTGCATAACGGTCGTCAACACGTCCCCGTTCTCGTGAACGAAGACATGGTCGGCCACAAACTGGGCGAGTTCGCCGGTACCCGCACTTATCGTGGGCACGTGGCTGACAAGAAAGCCAAGCGTTAAGGGGTAAGGAAATGGAAGTAGCCGCTAAGTTGTCGGGCGCTCGCATCTCCGCCCAGAAAGCCCGCTTGGTCGCCGACCAGATCCGCGGGAAGAAGGTGGGCGAAGCGCTCAACCTGCTGGCTTTTAGCAGTAAGAAAGCCGCGGAAATCATGAAGAAAGTGCTGGAGTCGGCTGTAGCCAACGCCGAGCACAACGAAGGCGCAGACGTTGATGACCTGAAGGTCAGCACCGTTTTCGTCAACGAGGGGCGTTCGCTGAAGCGAATCATGCCGCGTGCCAAAGGCCGCGCTGATCGCATCGTCAAGCGGTCTTGCCATATCACTGTCAAGGTTGCGGACAAGTAACGGAGTCGATCAGATGGGTCAGAAAGTACATCCCACTGGCATTCGCCTGGGAATCGTCAAGGAACACACCTCCGTCTGGTACGCAGACGGTCGGACTTATGCGGACTACCTGTTCGCTGATCTGAAGGTGCGTGAATACCTCCTCGACAAACTAAAAAGCGCGTCCGTAAGCCGTGTCGACATCGCTCGCCCGGCCCAAACCGCACGCATCACCATCCACACCGCTCGTCCCGGCATCGTGATCGGCAAGAAAGGTGAAGATGTTGAGAAGCTGCGTCAGGACCTGACCAAGCAAATGGGTGTGCCTGTGCACATCAATATCGAAGAGATCCGCAAGCCGGAGCTCGACGGTATGCTGGTTGCGCAAAGCGTAGCTCAGCAGCTGGAGCGTCGTGTGATGTTCCGTCGCGCTATGAAGCGCGCTGTACAGAACGCCATGCGCATTGGTGCCAAAGGCATCAAAATCCAGGTGAGCGGTCGTCTCGGTGGTGCTGAAATCGCACGTACCGAATGGTATCGCGAAGGTCGTGTGCCGTTGCACACCCTGCGTGCCGATATCGACTATGCCACGTACGAAGCGCACACCACTTACGGTGTGATCGGTGTCAAGGTTTGGATCTTCAAAGGCGAGGTCATCGGTGGCCTCAAAGAAGAACTGAAACCGCAAGCACCTGCGCCTCGTAAAAAAGCTGCTAAGTAAGGGGTACGCCACATGTTGCAACCAAAGCGTACGAAGTTCCGCAAGCAGATGACCGGCCACAACCGTGGTCTGGCTCAGCGCGGTAGCAAAGTCAGCTTCGGCGAGTTCGCGCTGAAGTCTGTTGCCCGCGGTCGTCTCACCGCCCGTCAGATTGAGTCCGCTCGTCGTGCTCTGACTCGTCACGTTAAGCGTGGCGGGAAAATCTGGATTCGCGTGTTCCCTGACAAGCCTGTTACCAAGAAGCCTCTCGAAGTGCGGATGGGTAAAGGGAAGGGTAGCGTTGAATATTGGGTAGCCCAGATCCAGCCAGGCAAAGTCCTGTACGAGATCGAAGGCGTTTCCGAAGAGTTGGCGCGTGAGGCTTTCGCCCTGGCTGCTGCAAAGCTGCCGCTCGCCACCACTTTTGTTAAGCGGACGGTGATGTGATGAAGGCGAATGAACTTCGTGAAAAATCAGCACAGCAGCTGAACGAGCAACTGCTCGGCCTGCTGCGCGACCAGTTCAATCTGCGTATGCAGAAAGCAACTGGCCAGTTGGGGCAGTCTCACCTGCTCTCGCAAGTTAAGCGCGACATCGCTCGTGTGAAAACTGTGCTCAACCAGCAGGCAGGTAAGTGATCATGGCTGAAGCCGAAAAAACAGTCCGTACGCTGACCGGCCGTGTTGTCAGCGACAAGATGGACAAGACCATCACCGTACTGATCGAGCGTCGCGTTAAGCACCCGATCTACGGTAAATATGTCAAGCGTTCGACCAAGCTGCACGCACACGACGAAACCAATCAGTGCAAAATCGGCGACAAAGTTTCGATTACCGAAACGCGTCCGCTGGCCAAGACCAAGTCTTGGGCGCTGGTTGAAGTTCTCGAACGCGCAGTGGAAGTCTAAGGGCTAAGGGTCGGAGAAATTATATGATTCAGACTCAATCCATGCTCGATGTGGCCGACAACAGTGGTGCACGCCGCGTCATGTGCATCAAGGTGCTGGGTGGCTCGCATCGCCGCTACGCTGGCATTGGCGACATCATCAAGGTCACCGTCAAAGAAGCAATTCCGCGCGGTAAAGTGAAGAAAGGTCAGGTCATGACCGCAGTGGTCGTTCGTACCCGTCACGGCGTTCGCCGTGCCGACGGTTCGATCATCCGCTTCGACGGCAACGCTGCTGTTCTGCTGAACAACAAGCAAGAGCCGATCGGTACCCGTATCTTCGGGCCAGTGACCCGTGAACTTCGTACTGAGAAGTTCATGAAGATCGTCTCGCTCGCCCCTGAAGTGCTTTAAGGAGATCCGACATGCAAAAGATTCGTCGTGACGACGAGATCATCGTGATCGCCGGTAAAGACAAAGGTAAGCGCGGTAAGGTGCTCAAGGTTCTCGCTGACGACCGTCTGGTCGTTGGTGGGATCAACCTGGTGAAGCGTCATACCAAGCCGAACCCGATGTCGGGCGTTCAAGGCGGTATCGTCGAAAAAGAAGCGCCACTGCACGCTTCCAACGTTGCCATCTTCAATGGCGAAACCAACAAGGCTGACCGCGTTGGTTTCAAAGTAGAAGACGGCAAGAAAATTCGTGTCTTCAAGTCCACCCAGAAGCCGGTTGGCGCTTGAGAATCATAGGTAAAACACCATGGCACGACTGAAAGAGATTTACCGGAAGGAAATCGCTCCCAAGCTGAAGGAAGAACTGAAGCTTGGTAACGTGATGGAAGTTCCGCGCATCACCAAGATCACCCTGAACATGGGCCTGGGCGAAGCGATCGGTGACAAGAAGATCATCGAACACGCAGTTGCCGACCTCGAGAAGATTACCGGTCAGAAAGTCGTCGTGACTTATGCCCGTAAGTCGATCGCTGGTTTCAAGGTTCGTGAAGGCTGGCCGATCGGCGTCAAGGTCACTCTGCGTCGCGAGCGTATGTACGAGTTCCTGGATCGTCTGCTGTCCATCTCCCTGCCGCGCGTACGTGACTTCCGCGGCCTGAATGCCAAGTCCTTCGATGGCCGTGGCAACTACAGCATGGGCGTGAAAGAGCAGATCATCTTCCCGGAAATCGATTACGACAAGATCGATGCGCTGCGTGGTCTGGACATCACTCTGACCACTACTGCCCGTACGGATGATGAAGGTCGCGCACTGCTGCGTGCTTTCAAATTCCCGTTCCGTAACTGATTGGAGTAGGAACATGGCCAAGACGAGCATGAAAAACCGTGAGCTGAAACGTCAGCAAACGGTTGCTAAGTACGCCAAAAAGCGTGCTGAGCTGAAAGCCATCATCGTAGATCAGAACGCAACTCCAGAAGCACGCTGGGAAGCCAGTGTTGCCCTGCAGAAGCAACCGCGTGATGCCAGCGCTTCGCGCCTGCGCAATCGCTGCCGTATTACCGGCCGCCCGCACGGTGTCTTCCGCAAGTTCGGTCTGTCGCGTATCAAACTGCGTGAAGCAGCCATGCGCGGTGACGTACCAGGTCTGGTTAAAGCCAGCTGGTAAGCCGATGCGGCAAACGCCGGGGTTAGCTCCGGCGTACAAGCAATATGAATCAAGCCCCTTTTGGGGCTTGATTCATTTTTGATCAGTCTCTAGAATGCCCGGCTCGCCTGAGCCCGGATTTCCGTGAGTTCTGGTGATTCTTAGCTGAAAGGCTAATTCTTTTTGTATCAGGAGCGTCTAGCCCATGAGTATGCAGGACCCGTTAGCGGACATGCTAACTCGTATCCGTAATGCCCAGATGGCTGAAAAGTCCGTCGTAAGCATGCCGTCTTCCACGTTGAAGGTGGCTGTAGCCAAAGTTCTCAAAGACGAAGGTTACATTGCCGGTTATGAAATCAATGGTGAAGCAAAGCCACAGCTGTCGATCGAGCTGAAGTACTTCGAAGGCCGTCCGGTCATCGAGGAAGTCAAGCGCGTCAGCCGTCCTGGCCTTCGTCAGTACAAGTCCGTCGATGATCTGCCGAAAGTTCGTGGCGGTCTCGGTGTTTCCATCGTCTCCACCAACAAAGGTGTGATGACGGACCGCGCTGCGCGCGCTGCCGGTGTCGGCGGCGAAGTGCTTTGCACTGTGTTCTAAGGGGGGATAAGCATGTCTCGCGTTGCTAAGAACCCCGTCAAGCTGCCTGCTGGTGTAGAGATCAAACTCGCCGGTCAGCAGCTTTCGGTGAAGGGTGCCAAGGGCACTCTGGAACTGAATGTTCACTCGTCCGTTGAAGTGCTGCAGGAATCCGGTGAGCTGCGTTTCGCTGCTCGCAACGGCGACCAGCAGACTCGTGCGATGGCCGGTACTACCCGCGCTCTGGTTAACAACATGGTCATCGGCGTAAGCCAAGGCTTCGAGCGCAAGCTCCAGCTGGTCGGTGTTGGTTACAAGGCGCAGGCCAAGGGTCAGGTGCTTAACCTGGCGTTGGGCTTCTCTCACCCTATCGACTATCAACTGCCGGAAGGCGTTGTGGCCGAAACCCCGAACCAGACCGAGATCCTGATCAAGGGTGTCGATAAGCAGCTGGTTGGTCAGGTTGCTGCGGAGATCCGTGATTTCCGTCGTCCTGAGCCTTACAAGGGCAAAGGTGTTCGTTACGCTGACGAAGTCGTCCGCCGTAAAGAAGCCAAGAAGAAGTAAGGGGCTAGGAAATGACCGACAAAAAAGTTACTCGTCTGCGTCGCGCTCGCAAAGCACGCCTGAAAATGCACGAGCTCGAAGCCGTGCGTCTGTGCGTGTACCGCTCTTCGCAGCACATCTATGCCCAGGTCATCTCGGCCGACGGCAGCAAGGTTCTGGCCAGCGCCTCTACCTTGGACAAAGCACTGCGTGACAGCGCCACTGGCAACGTCGACGCGGCCAAGAAAGTTGGTGAGCTGGTTGCCGAGCGCGCGAAAGCCGCTGGTGTGACTCAGGTTGCATTCGACCGTTCTGGCTTCAAGTACCACGGCCGCGTCAAGGCGCTGGCTGATGCTGCTCGTGAAGGCGGGCTGGAGTTCTAAGTTATGGCAAATAACGACCAAAAACGCGACGAAGGCTATATCGAGAAGCTGGTTCAAGTGAACCGCGTTGCCAAGACCGTTAAAGGCGGCCGTATCTTCACCTTCACCGCGTTGACCGTGGTTGGTGATGGTAAGGGTCGTGTAGGTTTCGGCCGTGGCAAATCTCGTGAAGTGCCGGCTGCTATCCAGAAAGCTATGGAAGCTGCTCGTCGCAACATGATCCAAGTTGATCTGAACGGCACCACTCTGCAGTACGCCATGAAGTCCGCCCACGGCGCTTCGAAGGTTTATATGCAGCCTGCTTCCGAAGGTACCGGCATCATCGCTGGTGGCGCCATGCGTGCCGTCCTGGAGGTCGCTGGTGTTCAGAACGTTCTGGCCAAGTGCTACGGCTCTACCAACCCTGTGAACGTGGTTCATGCCACTTTCAAAGGTCTGAAGGCTATGCAGTCTCCGGATTCGGTTGCGGCCAAGCGTGGCAAGAGTGTCGAGGAGATTCTCTAACCATGGCTAACACCGTCAAAGTGACTCTGATCAAGAGCACCAATGGCCGTCTGGCCAATCATAAAGCCTGCGTCAAAGGTCTCGGCCTGCGTCGCATCAATCATACCGTCGAAGTTCTGGATACTCCGGAAAACCGCGGCATGATCAACAAGGCTTATTACCTTCTCCGTGTGGAGGGTTGATCCATGTACCTGAACGATTTGAGTCCAGCGCCGGGTTCCCGTCGCGAGAAGCACCGTCCGGGCCGTGGTATCGGTAGTGGTTTGGGCAAGACCGGTGGCCGCGGCCACAAAGGTCAGACCTCCCGCTCCGGTGGCACCATTGCTCCGGGTTTCGAAGGCGGCCAGCAGCCTCTGCACCGTCGTCTGCCCAAGTTCGGTTTCGTGTCTCTGAAAGCTATGGACCGCGCAGAAGTGCGTACTTCCGAGCTGAACAAGATCGAAGGCGACGTAGTTACTCTGCAAGCGCTGAAGGATGCCAATCTGATTAATCAAAACGTACAGCGTGTGAAAGTCATGCTGTCCGGTGAGATTACTCGTGCGGTCACCCTCAAAGGTATCGCTGCCACCAAAGGTGCGCGTGCGGCTATCGAAGCAGCTGGCGGTAAGTTCGAGGAATAAATGGCTAAGCAAGGTGCTCTCTCTGCTCTGGCTGGTGGCGGGTTGTCCGAACTCTGGGCTCGTCTGCGTTTTCTGTTCATGGCGATCATCGTCTATCGAATCGGCGCGCATATCCCAGTTCCCGGTATAAACCCCGACCGTCTGGCCGATCTGTTTCGACAGAATGAGGGGACCATTCTTAGCTTGTTCAACATGTTTTCCGGCGGCGCGCTGGAGCGGATGAGCATCTTTGCACTGGGGATCATGCCGTACATCTCGGCATCGATCATCATGCAGCTGATGACCGCCGTGAGCCCGCAGCTGGAGCAGTTGAAGAAGGAAGGTGAGGCTGGTCGTCGCAAGATCAGTCAATACACCCGCTACGGCACCTTGGTTCTGGCTTTTGTTCAGGCAATCGGCATGTCCGTTGGCCTGGCAAGTCAGGGCGTAGCGTTTTCGGTCGATTTCGGCTTCCACTTCGTTGCAGTCACCACGTTTGTGGCGGGTGCGATGTTCATGATGTGGTTAGGCGAGCAAATCACCGAGCGCGGTGTTGGCAACGGTATTTCGATGCTGATTTTTGCGGGCATCGTAGCCGGTCTGCCGTCGGCAATCGGGCAGTCTTTTGAGTCTGCGCGTCAGGGCGATATCAACATCTTCGCTCTTATTGCCATCGGTTTGCTGGCAGTAGCGATTATCGGTTTTGTGGTGTTCATTGAGCGTGGCCAGCGTCGTATCGCGGTGCACTACGCCAAGCGTCAGCAGGGCCGCAAGGTTTTTGCTGCGCAGACCAGCCACCTGCCGTTGAAGGTGAACATGGCGGGCGTAATCCCGGCCATTTTCGCCAGCAGCCTTCTGTTGTTCCCGGCCTCGCTGGGTGCCTGGTTTGGTCAGTCCGAAGGTATGGGCTGGCTGCAGGATATTTCACAGGCTATCGCTCCTGGTCAGCCGTTGAACATTTTGCTGTTTAGTGCAGGGATCGTTTTCTTCTGCTTCTTCTACACAGCGCTGATGTTCAACCCGAAAGACGTAGCGGAAAACCTGAAGAAGTCCGGTGCCTTTATTCCGGGTATCCGTCCCGGTGAGCAGTCTGCACGCTATATCGATGGCGTTCTGACTCGCTTGACCATGTTCGGTGCTCTGTACATGACGGCCGTATGCTTGTTGCCCCAGTTCCTGGTGGTGGCGGCCAACGTACCGTTCTACCTTGGCGGGACCTCGTTGCTGATCGTGGTAGTGGTTGTGATGGACTTTATGTCGCAAGTACAATCGCACCTCGTTTCGCACCAGTACGAATCCCTGATGAAGAAAGCCAACCTGAAGGGCTACGGCAGCGGCATGCTCCGCTGAAGTGTCCATAAGGTTCGAGGAGTTGGTGATGAAAGTTCGTGCATCGGTGAAAAAGCTGTGCCGTAACTGCAAAATTATTCGCCGTGAAGGTGTGGTACGGGTAATTTGCAGCGCTGAACCGCGTCACAAACAGCGCCAAGGCTGAGTGTGATCGAAGCTATAAGCCCGGCAGCTAGTGCGCTGCCGGGTTGATTATTTGTTTCTACAGCGATAATATCTCGCGCCCTATTTCTTGGCTCCCGGGGCGTAGGTAGCTGTCAATTGGAGTTCCACTGAATGGCCCGTATTGCAGGCGTTAACATTCCGGATAACAAGCACACTGTTATCTCGCTGACCTACATCTTTGGTGTTGGTCGCACTACTGCGCAGAAAATCTGTGCTGCTACCGGTGTCAATCCGGCAGCGAAGATCAAAGATCTCTCTGACGAGCAGATCGAGCAGCTGCGTGGTGAAGTCGCCAAGGTTAATACCGAGGGTGATCTGCGCCGCGAAGTGAACATGAAAATCAAACGCTTGATGGATCTGGGTTGCTACCGCGGCCTGCGTCATCGTAAAGGTCTGCCGGTTCGCGGTCAGCGCACCAAGACCAACGCACGCACCCGTAAGGGCCCGCGTAAGCCGATCCGCAAGTAATCGCGTTCGCGAATCGACAGGAATTTAGTCATGGCAAAACCTGCTGCTCGTACTCGTAAGAAAGTCAAGAAGACGGTGGTTGATGGCATCGCCCACATCCACGCTTCTTTCAACAACACCATCGTGACCATTACCGATCGTCAAGGTAACGCCCTGTCCTGGGCTACTTCCGGCGGCTCGGGTTTCCGCGGTTCCCGCAAGTCCACCCCGTTCGCTGCTCAGGTAGCTGCTGAACGTGCTGGTCAAGCTGCGCTGGAATATGGCCTGAAAAACCTCGACGTAAACGTCAAGGGCCCAGGTCCGGGTCGTGAGTCCGCAGTCCGTGCTCTTAACGGTTGCGGTTACAAGATCGCCAGCATCACCGATGTGACGCCTATCCCGCATAACGGGTGCCGTCCTTCGAAGAAGCGTCGCGTGTAATCAGGAGACAGTGAGAAATGGCTCGTTACATTGGTCCCAAATGCAAACTGTCTCGTCGTGAAGGCACTGATCTTTTCCTGAAAAGCGGCGTTCGCGCTCTGGAATCGAAGTGCAACATCGAAGCAGCCCCAGGTATTCACGGTCAGCGCCGTGGCCGTCAGTCCGACTACGGCACCCAGCTGCGTGAGAAGCAAAAAGTTCGTCGTATCTACGGTGTGCTTGAGCGTCAATTCAGCGGTTATTACAAAGAAGCTGCCGGCAAGAAAGGCGCTACTGGTGAGAACCTGCTGCAACTGCTCGAGTGCCGTCTGGATAACGTCGTTTATCGTATGGGCTTCGGCGCTACTCGTGCCGAATCCCGTCAGCTGGTTTCGCACAAAGCGATCAGCGTAAACGGCAAAACTGTCAACGTACCGTCCTATCAGGTTAAAGCTGGTGACGTTGTTGCAGTTCGCGAGAAGTCGAAGAATCAGCTGCGCATCGTTCAGGCTCTTGAGCTGTGTGCTCAGCGTGGCCGTGTTGAGTGGGTAGATGTAGACACCGAGAAGAAATCCGGCGTGTTCAAAAGCGTTCCGGTTCGTGGTGATCTCTCCGCTGACATCAACGAGAGCCTGATTGTCGAGCTCTACTCCAAGTAAGGGCTAGAAAATAGGTGCATCCATGCAGATTTCGGTAAATGAGTTCCTGACCCCCCGCCATATCGATGTGCAGGTGGTCAGTCAGACCCGCGCCAAGATCACTCTCGAGCCTCTCGAGCGTGGTTTCGGCCACACGCTGGGCAACGCGCTGCGTCGCATCCTGTTGTCCTCCATGCCTGGCTGTGCAGTAGTCGAGGCCGAGATTGACGGTGTACTCCATGAGTACAGCGCCATTGAAGGTGTTCAGGAGGATGTCATTGAAATCCTGCTCAACCTCAAAGGTCTTGCCATCAAACTGCACGGTCGAGACGAAGTTACACTGACTCTGGCGAAGAAGGGCTCTGGCGTCGTAACCGCTGCCGACATTCAGCTGGATCATGATGTTGAAATCGTCAACGGCGACCACGTAATCGCCAACCTGGCCTCCAATGGCGCGCTGAACATGAAGCTCGTAGTAGCTCGTGGTCGCGGCTATGAGCCAGCTGATTCGCGCCAGAGTGATGAAGACGAGAGCCGCAGCATTGGTCGCTTGCAGCTCGACTCTTCCTTCAGCCCGGTGCGTCGCGTGTCCTACGTGGTGGAAAACGCTCGCGTTGAGCAGCGTACCAACCTGGACAAACTGGTTATCGACCTCGAAACCAACGGTACCCTGGATCCTGAAGAGGCTATCCGTCGTGCTGCAACCATCCTGCAACAGCAGCTGGCTGCATTCGTCGACCTCAAAGGTGACAGCGAGCCTGTGGTAATCGAACAGGAAGACGAGATCGATCCGATCCTGCTCCGTCCGGTTGATGACCTGGAACTGACCGTTCGTTCGGCCAACTGCCTCAAGGCAGAGAACATCTACTACATCGGTGATCTGATTCAGCGCACTGAAGTAGAGCTGCTCAAAACGCCGAACCTGGGCAAGAAATCCCTGACTGAAATCAAGGACGTTCTGGCTTCCCGTGGTCTGTCCCTCGGTATGCGCCTCGACAACTGGCCGCCGGCAAGTCTGAAGAAAGACGACAAGGCGACTGCCTGATCGTCATCATCACCGAACGTATAGTTTGGTAAGGAATTGAACCATGCGTCATCGTAAAAGTGGCCGTCACCTCAGCCGCACCAGCGCTCACCGCAAGGCCATGTTTCAGAACATGGCGGTATCGCTGTTCGAGCATGAGCTGATCAAAACTACTCTGCCGAAAGCCAAGGAACTGCGCCGCGTTGCCGAGCCGCTGATCACCCTGGCTAAAGAAGACAGCGTTGCTAACCGCCGTCTGGCTTTCGACCGTACTCGTTCGAAAGCTATCGTTGGCAAGCTGTTCAACGACCTGGGCAAGCGCTACGCCACCCGTCAGGGCGGTTACCTGCGTATCCTCAAGTGCGGTTTCCGCGCTGGCGACAACGCTCCGATGGCTTATGTTGAGCTGGTTGACCGTCCGGTCGCTGGTTCGGTAGAAGCTGCCGAGTAAGTTGCAGGTTGTACGAAAAACCGGGCCTAGTGCCCGGTTTTTTATTGCCTGCGATTTACCAGTAGGGGTTGCCAGAGTGCTTCCTTCAACTGCGGCTGGTCGTAGTTTTAGGCGGAAAATCTCAACGTGGTCAGCGAAAGAAAATAACTATCGAGCCGTTTCGCTTGATGAATTGGTTTGCCCGCTAAACTCCAGTTAGTCTGCTTGCATAGTCGGCCGCAATCGCTGGAACCGACAGGATGAGGAGAGGGGAAGAACCATGTCGAACCAAGGTAAATGTCCGTTCAATCACGTAGCTGGGGGCGGTACTACCAACAAGGATTGGTGGCCAAACCAGCTGCGCGTCGACCTGTTGAATCAGCACTCCGAGCGCTCTAACCCTCTTGGCGAGCAGTTCAACTACGCAGAAGCGTTCAAGAAGCTCGACTACAAGGCCCTGAAGGCTGACCTCGTGCGCCTGATGACTGATAGCCAGGATTGGTGGCCTGCCGACTTCGGGCACTACGGCCCGCAGTTCGTGCGTATGGCCTGGCACTCCGCTGGTACCTATCGCACCACCGACGGTCGTGGCGGCGGTGGCCGTGGTCAGCAGCGTTTCGCGCCGCTCAACTCCTGGCCGGATAACGTCAACATCGACAAATCGCGTCGCCTGCTGTGGCCGATCAAGCAGAAATACGGCCAGTCCATTTCCTGGGCGGATCTGTACATTCTTGCCGGCAACGTTGCGCTGGAATCCATGGGCTTTCGCACCTACGGTTTCGCGGGCGGTCGCGAGGATGTCTGGGAACCGGATCAAGACGTCAACTGGGGCGCAGAGGTGGGCTGGCTGGATGTGGACCCTAAGCGGGTCAACGATGAGCGTGAATTGACCGCTCCGTTTGGTGCTACCCACATGGGCCTCATTTATGTGAATCCCGAAGGCCCGAATGCCAGTGGTGATTACCTGGCGGCAGCCAAGGATATCCGCTCGACCTTCTACCGCATGGCCATGAACGACGAAGAGATCGTCGCACTGATCGCTGGCGGTCATACCTTTGGCAAATGCCATGGTGCTGCGCCGGAATCGCACAAGGGGGCCGATCCCGAAGGTTCGGCCATTGAGGCTCAAGGCCTTGGTTGGGCCAGCAGCTTTGGTAGTGGCTCTGGCAAGGACACCGTGTCGAGCGGTCTTGAAGTGACCTGGACGAAGACTCCGGCGCTGTGGAGCAACAACTTCTTCGAGAACCTGTTCAAGTTCGAGTGGGAGCTAGTGCGCTCGCCGGCCGGTGCCAAGCAGTGGCAGGCCAAGGACGCACCTGAAATCATTCCGGATGCGCACGTGCCGGGCAAATTCCACAAGCCGACCATGCTCACCACCGACCTGACTCTGCGCTTCGACCCTGAGTTCGGCAGGATTTCCAAGAGCTTTTTTGAGGACCCGCAGGCCTTCGCTGATGCCTTTGCCCGCGCCTGGTACAAGCTGACCCACCGCGACATGGGGCCGAAGGCTCGCTATCTCGGCCCTGAAGTGCCGAAAGAAGACCTCATCTGGCAAGATCCACTGCCGGCGCCGGTGCACAGCCCGAGCGCAGCCGATATCGCTGAGCTGAAGGCCAAGATTGCTGCAGCCGGGCTGTCGGTGGGTGATCTGGTATCTGTTGCCTGGGCGTCGGCGTCGACCTTCCGGGGCGGCGACAAGCGTGGTGGCGCCAATGGTGCTCGCCTGGCGCTTGCCCCACAGAAGGATTGGGCGGTCAACCAGCGCGCCATGCATGTTCTGCCGAAACTGGCGGAGATCCAGCAGGCGTTTGGTAAAGCATCGCTTGCCGATGTAATCGTTCTGGCCGGTAACGTCGGCGTCGAGCAGGCGGCCGGCGCGGCAGGTATCGCGGTTAATGTGCCGTTCGCGGCAGGCCGTGTGGATGCTCGTCAGGATCAGACCGATGTTGAGTCGTTCGACGTACTGGAGCCCGCGGCCGATGGCTTCCGTAGCTACAACAAGGGCGACCTGGGCGTTCCGTCAGAAGTGATGCTGATCGACAAGGCGCAGATGCTGACCCTGACCGCGCCGGAGCTGACTGCATTGGTGGGTGGTCTGCGCGTACTGGGTGCCAACCATGATGGTAGCCTGCATGGGGTGTTCACCGACAAGGTGGGCGTGCTGTCCAACGACTTCTTCGTCAATCTGCTCGACATGGGCACCGTCTGGAAAGCCATCGACAGCAGTAACGAAGTGTTTGAAGGCCGCGACCGCAAGGACGGCCAAGTGAAGTACACCGGTACGCGCAGCGATCTTGTGTTTGGCTCCAACTCGATATTGCGTGCCTATGCTGAGGTCTACGCCAGTGCTGATGGCAAGCAGAAACTGGTCAAGGATTTCGTCGCCGCCTGGGTCAAGGTGATGAACCTGGACCGTTTCGATCTGGCCTGAACCGCGGGTTAAGCACCCACTGTGTCACTGAAGCACAACGCCTTCTTTCAAGGGGGCGTTGTGCTTTTGCTTGACCAGACACCTTATGGGGCGGAGCATTACGCTCTGTTCAAGCATGTAACTAGGGATACCGGCATGAAAGGCCATACCGAAGTCGTCGACTACCTCAAGCATCTGCTCAAGGGCGAGCTTGCAGCGCGCGATCAGTACTTCATCCACTCGCGGCTGTATGAGGACTGGGGCTTCACCAAGCTCTACGAGCGCATCAACCACGAAATGGAAGAAGAGACCCAACACGCCGATGCGTTGCTCAAGCGCATCATCTTCCTGGAAGGCGTGCCGGATATGGTGCCGGATGCCTTTACCTTCGGGCAGACCGTGCCGGAAGCGCTGAAGCTGGACTTGGCTCTTGAGTATCAGGTGCGTGCTGCGCTGAGCAAAGGCATCGAGCTGTGCGAGCGTCACCAGGATTATCAGAGCCGCGACATTCTGCTGCTGCAGCTCAAGGACACCGAGGAAGACCACGCCTATTGGCTGGAAATCCAGTTGCAGCTGATTGCCAAGCTGGGGCTCGAGAAGTACCTGCAAAGCCAGATGTAAAAACGCAGCACAAAAAAGCCCCGCATCTGCGGGGCTTTTTCGTTTCAGACCGCGGGTTAAGCGCGGTCGCGTTCCAGCAGCGGCTTGAGAAAGTGCCCAGTGTGGGACTGCGGCATCTCTGCCACTTCCTCGGGCGTACCGACGGCGATGATCTGGCCACCTTTGGAGCCGCCTTCCGGGCCGAGATCGACGAGCCAGTCGGCTGTCTTGATCACGTCCAGGTTGTGCTCGATCACCACCACGGTGTTGCCGTGGTCGCGCAGGCGATGCAGCACATCGAGCAATTGCTGGATATCCGCGAAGTGCAGGCCTGTGGTCGGCTCATCGAGGATGTACAGGGTCTTGCCGGTGTCGCGCTTGCTCAGCTCGCGCGACAGCTTGACCCGCTGCGCCTCACCGCCGGACAGGGTGGTCGCCGACTGACCGAGCTTGATGTACGACAGGCCCACGTCCATCAGTGTCTGCAGCTTGCGCGCCAGGGCCGGCACTGCATCGAAGAATGCGCGGGCGTCCTCGATGGTCATCTCCAGCACCTCGTGGATGCTCTTGCCCTTGTACTTGATCTCCAGCGTTTCGCGGTTGTAGCGCTTGCTCTTGCACACGTCGCAGGGCACGTAGATGTCCGGCAGGAAGTGCATCTCGACCTTGATCAGACCATCGCCCTGGCACGCTTCGCAGCGTCCGCCCTTGACGTTGAACGAGAAGCGGCCGGGGCCGTAGCCGCGCGAACGCGACTCCGGTACGCCGGCGAACAGCTCGCGGATCGGCGTGAACAGCCCGGTGTAGGTCGCCGGGTTGGAACGTGGCGTACGGCCGATCGGGCTTTGGTCGATATCCACCACTTTGTCCAGGTGCTGCAGACCGTCGATGCTGTCGTGGGCGGCAGCTTCCAGTGTGGTGGCGCCATTGAGAGCGGTAGCGCTGAGCGGGAACAGGGTGTTGTTGATCAGCGTCGACTTGCCCGAGCCCGAGACCCCGGTCACGCAGGTCAGCAGGCCAATCGGAATGTCCAGATTGACGTTCTGCAGGTTGTTGCCGCGCGCGCCCTTGATCTTCAGTGACAGCTTCTTGTCGCGGGGTGTGCGCTTGGCCGGCACGACGATCTTGGTGCGACCGGACAGGTACTTGCCGGTCACCGAGTCCGGGTGCGCCATGACTTCTTCGGCGGTGCCTTCGGCGACGATCCGCCCGCCATGCACGCCCGCACCTGGGCCGATATCGACCACGTAATCGGCCATGCGGATGGCGTCTTCATCGTGCTCGACCACGATCACTGTGTTGCCGATGTCACGCAGGTGGCGCAGGGTGCCGAGCAGACGCTCGTTATCGCGCTGGTGCAGGCCGATGGAAGGTTCGTCGAGGATGTACATGACGCCCACCAGGCCGGCACCGATCTGGCTGGCCAGACGGATACGCTGGGCTTCGCCGCCAGAGAGAGTGTCGGCGCTGCGGTCCAGGGTCAGGTAATCCAGGCCAACGTTGACCAGAAACTGCAGGCGCTCGCAGATTTCCTTGAGAATTTTGCTGGCGATCTCGCCGCGTCGACCTTCCAGGGTCAGGCCGCCGAAGTACTCGCTCGCCGAGCCGATCGGCATGCCGGTAACGGCCGGCAAGGTTTTCTCACCGACCCACACGTGACGCGCCTCGCGGCGCAGGCGCGTGCCACGGCAATCCGGGCAGGGCTGGGTGCTGAGGAACTTGGCCAGTTCTTCGCGCACGCTGGTCGACTCGGTTTCCCGGTAGCGACGCTCGAGGTTCGGCACGATGCCTTCGAACGGGTGCGAGCGCTTGACGATATCACCGCGGTCGTTGAGGTACTTGAAGTCGACGTTCTGCGAGCCGCTGCCGCCAAGAATGACTTTCTGGTGCTCGCTGTCGAGCTCGCCAAAAGGTTTGTCCAGGCTGAAGCCGTAGTGCGAGGCCAGCGAGCCGAGCATCTGGAAGTAGTAGACGTTGCGCCTGTCCCAGCCGCGGATCGCGCCCTCGGCCAGAGTCAGCTCGGCGTTGACCAGCCGCTTGGTGTCGAAGAACTGTTTCACGCCCAGGCCGTCGCAGGTCGGGCAGGCGCCAGCCGGGTTGTTGAAGGAGAACAGCTTGGGCTCCAACTCGCTGATCGAGTGGCCGCATACCGGGCAGGCGAAACGTGCGGAGAAGATGATTTCTTCGCCTTCTTCCCCTTCCATCGGAGCGATCAATGCGAGACCGTCAGCCAGCTTGAGCGCGGTCTCGAAGGATTCGGCCAGGCGCTGCTGTAGATCGCCACGCGCCTTGAAGCGGTCGACCACGGCATCGATGCTGTGCTTCTTCTGCTTGTCGAGCTTGGGCAGTTCATCGAGCTCGTAAAGTTTGCCGTTGACCCGCACACGCACGAAACCCTGGGCGCGCAGCTCGTCGAACACCGCCAAGTGCTCGCCCTTGCGCTCGCGGATCACTGGGGCCAGCAGCATCAGCTTGCTGCCTTCGGGCAGTGCCAGTACCTGGTCGACCATCTGGCTAACGGTCTGAGCTTCCAGCGGCAGGTCGTGATCCGGGCAGCGCGGCGTACCGGCGCGGGCGTAGAGCAGGCGCAGGTAGTCGTAGATCTCGGTAATGGTGCCGACCGTCGAGCGCGGGTTGTGCGAGGTGGACTTCTGCTCGATGGAGATGGCCGGCGACAGACCTTCGATGGTGTCGACATCGGGCTTTTCCATCATCGACAGGAACTGCCGGGCATAGGCCGACAACGACTCCACGTAACGACGCTGGCCTTCGGCATACAGCGTGTCGAAGGCTAGGGACGACTTACCCGAGCCGGACAGGCCGGTGATCACGATCAGCTTGTCGCGTGGCAGGGTCAGGTCGATGTTTTTGAGATTGTGGGTGCGGGCACCCCGGATCAGGATCTTGTCCAAAACAGCCTCGCGTGGCGGGCGGATAAACCGCCGAGTATATGGGGGGCAACAGCCGTGCGGCAAAGCGCCGCTGCTGTGCCAGTAGGGTTTCGACTGGTAGAATCGCCGGCTTGTTTCAACAGGTTATCGACGATGGGCGATTCGCACAGCGAACGCATGAGTGGCGCGGAAACTCGGGCAGCCGGTGGGCTGGCGCTGGTGTTCGCATTCCGCATGCTGGGCATGTTCATGGTGTTGCCGATATTGGCTACCTATGGGCAGGAGCTCGCCGGTTCAACCCCGGCCCTGATCGGTCTGGCGATCGGCGCCTATGGCCTGACCCAGGCTTTTCTGCAGATTCCCTTTGGTGTGATATCCGACCGCATCGGCCGGCGACCGGTGATCTACTTCGGCCTGTTGATCTTCGCGGCCGGCAGTTTGCTGGCCGCCAATGCCGATTCCATCTGGGGGGTGATTGCTGGCCGCGTGCTGCAGGGCGCTGGGGCGATCTCGGCTGCGGTGATGGCGCTGCTCTCCGACTTGACCCGCGAGCAGCACCGTACCAAGGCCATGGCGATGATCGGCATGAGCATCGGCCTGTCGTTCGCCATCGCTATGGTGGTCGGGCCGCTGCTGACCCGTGCGTTCGGCCTGTCCGGGCTGTTCCTCGCCACCGGCGCCATGGCGCTGCTGGGTATCGTCATCGTCGCCGGCCTGGTGCCGTCGAGTGCCGGCCCGCTGCAGCACCGTGAGTCGGGCGTCGCCAAGCAGGCGCTGTGGCCGACGCTCAAGCATCCGGATCTGCTGCGCCTGGACTTCGCGATCTTCTCCCTGCACGCCATTCTGATGGCCAGCTTCATCGCCTTGCCGCTTGCCTTGGTGGAGCAGGGAGGTCTACCCAAGGAGCAACACTGGTGGGTGTACCTCACCGCGCTGCTCGGCGGCTTCTTTCTGATGGTGCCGTTCATCATCTACGGCGAGAAGAAACGTCAGATGCGCCGTGTGCTGATCGGCTCGGTGGCCGTGCTGCTCGCTTGCGAGCTGTTCTTCTGGGTATTCGGCCACGGCCTGCGCAATCTGGTGCTGGGCATTGTGGTGTTCTTCACCGCGTTCAACCTGCTGGAAGCCTCGCTACCATCGTTGATCAGCAAGGTAGCGCCCGCCGGTGGCAAGGGCACGGCGATGGGGGTTTATTCGACCAGCCAGTTCCTCGGCTCGGCCCTGGGTGGCATCCTCGGCGGCTGGCTGTATCAGCACTACGGGCTGGCCGGCGTGTTTGGCGGCTGTGCGCTGTTGACGGTTCTCTGGCTGGCCATTGCTGTTACTATGCGCGAACCGCCGTATGTGACCAGCCTGCGGTTGCCGCTCTCGAGCGCTGCGTTGCAGGAAACAGGTCTGGCGGAGCGAATTCAGGCAGCGCCGGGAGTGGCGGATGCCGTTGTGGTGGTCGAAGAGGCCGCCATCTATGTGAAAGTGGATACCCAACAATTGGATCGCACGTCGCTGCAGCGCTTGATCGAAGCGGCGCCGGTGACGTGCTGAAAGTAGGAGAGCGTTATGGCCCGTGGGGTTAACAAAGTCATTCTGGTCGGTACCTGCGGACAGGATCCGGAAACGCGCTATCTGCCCAGCGGCAATGCCGTGACCAACCTGAGCCTGGCTACCAGCGAGCAGTGGACGGACAAGCAGACCGGTCAGCGCGTCGAGAAAACCGAGTGGCACCGTGTGTCGCTGTTCGGCAAGGTCGCGGAGATCGCCGGCGAGTACCTGCGCAAGGGCTCCCAGGTGTACATCGAAGGCAAACTGCAGACTCGCGAGTGGGAAAAGGATGGTGTAAAGCGTTACACCACCGAAATCATCGTCGACATGCAGGGCACCATGCAGCTGCTCGGCGGCCGTCCTGACGGCGCGGGTGGTGGTGATTCCGCCCCGCGTCAGTCGCGCCCGGCGCCGCAGCGCGAGCCGCAGCAACAGGCTCCGCGCCAGTCCGCACCGCAACAGCAGAAGCCGCAGCCCGCTCAGGACTACGACAGCTTCGACGACGATATCCCGTTCTGATCGAGTGCTGACAGAAAGGCCCCGCATTGCGGGGCCTTTTCGTTTCTGCCGGTGCGGTTCAGGCCGGGCTGCAGTAGCGCTTGCGCAGCATGCACTGGCAGACCCACAGCATCAGGGCGATGCTGATGCCGCAGAGGTTGGCCAGCACATCCATCACGCTGAACTCGCGGGTTGGCTGGAGCACGTGTTGCAGCCATTCCAGCAGTGGTGCCTGGATGTACAGCAGTGGCCACAGCAGGAGGCCGGGCGTGCTGGGAAAAGCGATGCGGGTGACCAGCGCCAGGCCGACAAAGGCGATCAGATGAAGGAGTTTGTCCGACTCTTCGAATAGATCCGGTGGTGGCTCAGGGCGGAATAGCCCGTAGGCGAGTCCCGCACAGCAGGCCAGGAACAGCAGTTTTCTCACGTTTAATTTCCTTCGTTTCAATCGTCTTGGCATTCGGACTCGCATGGCGGCGCCCGGTTGCCCAAGGCTGCGTGCCCTCTGGGGCACCAAGTGCGTCAAGATGAATCCCGGTGGTGACGCCGAGGGGTAAAAACAGCAAAATGCAGGCCATAGGGCTGAACCGTTCGGGCTCTGCCAAGAGTTAGCTTCCCAGGCATGGTGTCGGGTGCTGGCTCAAATCTGATTGTGGAGCTTCTAGTTTCGTTATGCGCATGCGCCTGTTGTTGCTGGGTGGTGGCAGTACGCTGGGTCGGGCGTTGATTCGCCTGGGAGCCGAAGAAGATATCGGTTTTCTTGCCCCGCGCCCGCCGGCTCAGGGTTGGGATGCCGCCAGCCTGACTCAGTTGGTCGACGATACCCGCCCTGATGCGGTGATCAACCTCGCTTATTATTTCGACTGGTTTCAGGCTTCCAAGGTCAGCAAAGAGCGTTTTGCTGCCCAGGAGCGCGCTGTCGAGCGCCTGGCCGAACTCTGCCAGCACCATGACATTCGCCTGCTGCAGCCGTCGAGCTACCGGGTATTCGATGGTGCCCGCGCTACCGCCTACAACGAGAAAGACGAAACCCAGCCGCTGAGCATGCGTGGCCAGGTGCTGGTGCGTATGGAGCAGAGCGTACGCGCCCTGTGCCCGCGCCATGTGCTGCTGCGCTTCGGCTGGATACTCGATGACAGCCCGGACGGTCTGCTGGCGCGTTTTCTGGTGCGTGCCGAGCGTGACAAGGCGCTGTTCCTGGCCGATGACCGGCGCGGCAACCCGACGCCGGTGGATGATGCCGCGCGGGTGATTCTCGCCGTGCTCAAGCAGCTCGACTGCGCCGCGCCGTTGTGGGGTACCTACCACTACGGCGGGCACGAGGCGACCACGGCGCTGGCGCTGGGCCAGGCGATGCTTAGCGAGGCCCGCCACGTGCGTGAGAACCTGCTAGAGGAAATCTGCGGGCAGGCCCATGCCGCGAGGGGCGATGCCTCGGAAGAGCCGCAGCACGGCGTACTCGCGTGCAAGAAGATCCTTCACACCTTCGGCGTCAAGCCGCGCGCCTGGCGTGCCGGCCTGCCGAGCCTGCTGGAGCAGTATTACCGTCATGTCTGATCAACCTGTTCTCGTGACCGGCGGTGCCGGCTTCATCGGCTCCAACCTGGTCGACGCTTTGCTGGCACGCGGCCATAGCGTGCGCGTGTTGGACAACCTGTCCATGGGTAAACTTAGCAATCTGCCAGTTGGCGATGCGCGCCTGACCTTTATCGAAGGCGACGTGGCTGATGCCGCGCTGGTCAGCCGTGCGGTGGCGGGCTGCAGCGCCGTGGTGCATCTGGCTGCCGTGGCCTCGGTACAAGCCTCGGTGGACGACCCGGTGAGTACCCATCAGAGCAATTTCATCGGCACCCTGAACATCTGCGAAGCGATGCGCGAGCACGGCTTACGCCGTGTGGTGTTCGCGTCCAGCGCTGCGGTGTATGGCAACAATGGCGAAGGTGTAGCGATCGATGAAGACACCGCCAAGGCGCCCTTGACGCCTTACGCGTCGGACAAGCTGGCCAGCGAGCACTACCTTGAGTTCTACGCGCGGCAGCATGGGCTGGAGCCGGCGATCTTTCGCTTCTTCAACGTGTTCGGCCCGCGCCAGGATCCGTCGTCGCCGTATTCCGGGGTGATCAGCATCTTCACCCAGCGTGCTCAGCAGGGCCTGCCGATCAGCGTGTTCGGTGACGGTGAGCAGACTCGGGATTTCTTCTACGTCGCCGATCTGGTCGAGCTGCTATTGCAGGCGCTGGATGCCAGGCAGCCGCCTGCCGGTGCGGTGAACGTCGGCTGGAATGAGTCGGTAAGCCTCAAGCAGCTGCTGGCGCAGATCGGCGAGCTGCTCGGCGGCTTGCCGCCGGTCACGCATCTGGATGCGCGAGCCGGCGATATCCGCCATTCCCTTGCCGACAATGGCCGCCTGGCCCGCGAGTACCGGTTGCCGGCGCAGACCTCGCTGCGTGATGGATTGGCGGCATTGCTCAACAGTTGAGGCGCTAATCGCAGGACAGCAAAAAGCCGGCAATGCCGGCTTTTTCGTTTGTGGGGTGGGGTTAGTGAGCCTAGCGCTGAACCTGTGGGATCGCGCCGTGCGCGCGAATCGCGGGCATGGACTAGGCGTCCCCGCCCGCTCCCACAAAAAGTAGATCGCTGTCAGCCCGCTCCTACTAACTGTCCTTTAGAACTTGTAACCCAGGCCAACCATGTATACGAACGGATCGACATCCACGTCAACCTTGGCGCGCACGCCCAGGGCGGTGTTGTCCACATAGGCGGTGGTGTCGATGTCGATATAGCGGGCCTGGGCGTTGATCATCAGGTTGTCGGTGAGCATGTAGTCGGCACCTATCTGCCAGGCCAGGCCCCAGGAGTTCTTGGCGCGGAAGTTGTCGAAGCCGGCTGCCGAGGCGCCGCTGCCCACGTGCTCGTCGAAGATCCAGGTGTAGTTGATGCCGCCGCCAACATAGGGCTGGAAGGCCGACTTGGCATCCAGCGGGTAGTACACCAGGCTCAGGGTTGGCGGCAGGTGCTTGAGGGTGCCGAGCTTGCCGTTCGCGGCGTCCAGCACGGTGCCCTTGATCTTCACGTCATGCTCGAACGGCGTGGCGGCGAGCAGCTCGATACCGAGGTGGTCGGTCATCATGTAGGCGAAGTTCAGGCCCAGCTGGGTATCGCTGCTCATGGTCGCCTTGCCGCCCAGATCGGTGCCGGCCAGACCGCCGCGGTCGACCTTGACCGAAGAGCTGTCCGCGTCCGGGTTGACGGTGATGGCGCCGGCGCGCACGAGAATGTCTCCAGCCTGGTGCGCCTGTGCAGCAGGGGCAGCCAATGCCAGGGCGATCAGCGAGACAGAGAACAGCGACTTGTACATGGTGAGCTCCTAACGGTCATTCGAATCATCTCGGATGGCGTCAGGGTAGGGCGCTGAGCGCAGCGCCCGTTGACTCAGCTCAATAGCTGGCTAAGCAAGGGTGCGACGGTTTGTCGCGATCTCAGTTGGCTGGCAGTTCGTAGGGGTAAATCTTGTCCGCTGCAAGCTGATAGCCAACTTCTGCCAGCTCGCTGCTGCTGTGTTCGACCTTGAGTGGGCCTTCGATCCAGAACGGCTGATACAGCGCGTCAAGCAACACGCCCAGTTCGGTCGTGACATGGATGATCTGGTTGGACGGTGGCGGCGGCACGTGGATGCAGGCGCCGAAGTAGGGCACCAGCAGAAACTCGGTCACGCGGCCTTCTTCGGTGACATCCAGCGGCACGATATAGCCGGGGATCTTGACGTTCTGGCCATCCATTTCCTTGACCACCGGCGCAGACGGAAACTGCTGCAGCGACACGGCGCCGCCCTCGGACAACGCGTCGCCAAGCTGCGACATGTCGTGCATGGGCGTCATCTGCGGCACCTGTGGCGGCGCATCCTTGGGGATCAGCTCCTGCCAGTTCAGGGTGCGCAGTTCGGCAGCCCAGAGCGGTGAAACCAGGATAAGGAGCAGAGCGGTAAGTAGGGCGCGACGCATGACACTACCTTTTGATTGAAAACGAAGCCGGGCTGATCAGGCCCGGCTTCGCGTAGTCACAGCCGAATGGAGAGCCCATCGGCTAGAGATTGGCGATACGCGCGCCAGGCCGGTACGCAGCCCATCAGCAGGGCGGCCGCCAGAATAGCGCCGAGCAGCGTCCACTCATAGGTCGTTGGTGCGCTGAGCGGCAAATACAGGCCGTAGTTGGCCTGCACGTAGCCCTGGGCGCCGGCGATGCCGGCATACAGCAGTGCCGTACCCGCCACCACGCCAGCCACCGCCAGCGAGAAGGCTTCGAGAATCAGCAGACTGGCGACATGCCAGGGCCGCGCGCCGACCGAACGGAGGATGGCCATCTCCCGGCGCCGCTCGTTGAGGCTGGTGAGAATCGCCGTCAGCATGCCGATCAGTCCGGTCAGCACCACGAACAACGAGACCACAAACAGCGCCTTTTCCGCCGTGCCCATAAGGCTCCACAGCTCCTGCAGAGCAACGCCGGGAAGAATCGCTAGCAGCGGCTCACCGCGATACTCGTTGACCTCACGCTGCACGGCGAAGGTGGCGATCTTGCTTTTCAGACCGAGCATCGCCGCGGTGATCGCTTTGGGTTGCAGGTCCATGTGGCGCGCCTGCTCGGCACTCACCTTGCCGGCGCCGCGAGCCGGCACGCCGTTCTGCCAGTCGACGTGCAGCGCCTCCATGCCCTCCAGAGAAATGTGCAGGGTACGATCCACCGGCGTGCCGGTGCGCGCCAGAATGCCGCTGACCACGAAGGGTTTGTCGTCGTGCTGCTGCAGGCTGATGGCCGCAACGCCGTGAGACAGCACGATCTTGTCGCCGAGTTTGTAGTGCAGCGCCTCGGCTACTTCGGCGCCGAGCACCACGTCGAACAAGTCGTGGAAGCGCTCGCCCTGAGCCAGCTGCAGCGATTGCCCGCGACCGTAGTGGTAATGGTCGAAGTAGCCTTCGTTGGTGCCCATCACCCGATAGCCGCGGTGCGAGTCGCCCAGGGAAATCGGAATGGCCCAGTCCACCTGGCGGTGCGCGGCGAGCTTCTCGAAGCTGTCCCAGCGGATGTTGTTGGTGGCGTTGCCGATGCGGAACACCGAGTAGAGCAGCAGGTTGACGCTACCGGAACGGGCACCGACGATCAGGTCGGTGCCGCTGATGGTGTTGGCGAAGC
The DNA here is from genome assembly GCF_900142655.1 of Phytopseudomonas punonensis. Classification (GTDB taxonomy): domain Bacteria; phylum Pseudomonadota; class Gammaproteobacteria; order Pseudomonadales; family Pseudomonadaceae; genus Aquipseudomonas; species Aquipseudomonas punonensis. The sequence goes on from NZ_FRBQ01000010.1 coordinate 28,145, forward strand.
TGGTGCGCGCTTCGGTGCGTACCCGTTCCACGGCGAGCAGCAGGCACACCGACAGGGCGATGGCGAATACCGTGAGCAGCGCGGTGAAGCGGCGGTTGGCCAGGCTGGCCAGGGCGAGTCGTAACAGGAACACCTCAGACCTCCTCTGCTTTGCTGGCGCGGTTGAGTTCGGCGAGCGATAGGCTGCGGTCGAACAGCGCGGCCAGGCTCTGGTCGTGGCTGACGAACAGCAGGCTGGCGCCGACATCGCGGCACTCGCTGAACAGCAGCTCGAGAAACGCCTGGCGGGCATCGGCGTCCAGTGCCGAGGTCGGTTCGTCGGCGATCACCAGCTCCGGCTGGCCGATCAGCGCGCGGGCGGCGGCGACGCGTTGCTGCTGACCTATGGACAGCGAGTCGGCACGGCGCTCGAGCAGTTCGGGGCGCAGGCCCAGATGCTCCAGCAGTTTCGCTGCGGCCCCATCGACACTGCCGTAACGCTGTGCGGCGCGCTCGGCTCGCAAGCGTGAGAAGCGGCAAGGCAGCTCGACGTTGTCGCGCACGCTGAGGAACGGCAGCAGGTTGAACTGCTGGAAGATGTAGCCGGTATGGTCGACGCGAAAGCTGTCCCTGCGCGCCGCCGAGAGCGAGGCGAGGTCTTCGCCGAGCAGGCGAATGCTGCCGCGGCCGGGTTTCTGCACGCCACCAAGCAAGCCGAGCAGGGTGGTCTTGCCACTACCGCTGGGGCCCTTGAGAAACAGGGTCTCGCCGCGTTGCAGATGGAAATGGGGGATGTCCAGAAGCTCGTCCTGGCCGGGCCAGGCGAAGCCGAGGTCGGTGAGTTCGATCAGTGCTGTGGTCATGGGGACTGCTGGCGCTGGAGGGAAAGAGGCAAGTGTGCCAGTCCTAGGTGTGGATACCGAACCGGATATGTTGCGACACGCTAAAAATGGCTTTGCCGGCGAATGTGCAGCTACAAGGCAGAAGCGGAGGCTCCCTGCGTAGGGTGGACAACGCCCTTTTTGTCCACCATTGCGATCGCAGAGCGGTGGACGGGTGAAGCGTCGTCCACCCTACGAAGGGTGGCTCTCGTCACTTTGTTGCCACTGCAGCTGAAGCGTGAATCGGCTTTACGGTTTAGAAGCTCAGGCGCGGATTGGCCGGGGTCGACTCGACACCCTGCTGGCCGCTCGGGCCAATCAGTTGCACGTTGATCTTCTGGGTGGCGGGGAACTGCTTGTAGAACGCCGACAGGTCGAGGGTCTTCAGCTCGCCAGGTTGCTTGCAGGTGAAGCTGTAGTCGGCATCGATATCGCTGTGCTCGTGGTGATGCTCGTCGCCGTCCGCATGCTCGTCGTGGTCATGGTCATGGTCATGGTCATGGTCAGCTTCGGCATTGCCGAACAGCGGGCTGCGCACTTCGTTTTCACTCAGGCTGCAGCCGGCCGCGGCAGGCAGGCCGAACAGGGTCTGGGGTTTTTCCAGCAGTGCGCGGGCACTGGCAACGGTTTTCTTGTCGGCATCGCTGGTGGCGGCATGCTCGAAGCCGACGATGTTCATTGCCGGGCTCTGCAGTTCGATTTCTAGGGTGCTGCCTTCCAGCGCCACGTTCAGCGTGGCAACGCCATGTTCGTGTTTGCCGAGGCTGCCGTGTTCATGATCATCGTGAGCATGAGCGACGGCCAGCGGGAGGAGGGCGAAAGGCAGGGCGAGCAATAGGCGACGCATGGAAAGCTCCGGCATGGGATAGTTAGTGATACGTTATAACAAATTTAACTGCCGTGGTAGTGGCTGCTTGGTTTGCCAGCCGGCCCGTGGGAGCATGGCGCATCGATCAGGTGGAGACAGATATGGTGCGTATTCGCGGGCGGATCGGCGATTGGCCGGTAGACCTGACGGTGGAGCTGGATCCGCAGGACTGGGCGCAGTTGGCAGCAGCCGTGCCGAGCGTGACAACGCAGAGCCCAGCGGCGGTCGCCCCAGCCCCGGCTCAGGCGGATCAGGATGGCCAGTGGCAAACGGTGCTGGAACTGTTGCGCCGCGCCGGGCGTATCGAAGGGCCGCAGTTGATGGCGCAATTGGCCGCGCTGGCCGGCGGCGAAGTGGCCGGCAAGCGCCTGCTGGTGCGCCTGCGCCACTGCGAGCAGGTGCGCATGGAAGCCGGCGCCGATGCGCCGGTCTATTGTTGGGTGGGAGAGGCGTAGTTCTGCTGCCTGGGCAATCTGGGCATGCGTACGGGCAACTACAAGGCGAAAGCAGACATTGTTGTTTTACCCGTGGGAACGGGCGGGGACGCCTAGGCCATGCCCGTGATTTTTCGCGGGCATGGCCCGCTCCCACAGATACTGCGCCGATGCCCGCTACCGCAGCGTTGCAGCCAAGATAGACAAAGCCCTGTTTGAAGGTCGTGAACAGGTTCTTAGTAAAGCGCCTGATACACCCGGCGGCGGTAGGTGGTGACAAGCGGGTTGTCGTTGCCGAGCAGGTCGAATACCTGCAGCAGGGTCTTGTGCGGCAGGCCGTCGGCGTAATTGCGATTGCGCACGAACAGCTTCAGCAAAGCGTCCAGAGCCGGCTCGTACTGCTGACGGGCGAGCTGCTGAATGGCCAGTTGGTAGGCGGCCTCGTCATCTTCGGCATTCTGGGCCAGACGGCTCTTCAGCGTCGCGGCGTCCGGCAGATCGGCTGCCTGACGCAGAAAGGTGATCTGCGCGCGGGCGCCGGCGAGTGCTTGCTTGTGCTCTTCACCCTTCACCGCGCCGAGCACCTGCTCGGCTTCGCTCAGTTCGCCACGTTCGGCCACACAGCGGGCATAGAGAATCAGCGCAGCGGCGTTCTCGTTATTTTCGGTCAGCAGCTCTTTGAGCGCAGCTTCGGCCTCGCCGATGCGTCCGTCGGCGAATGCCGTTTGGGCGGCCTCAAGCAGGTCTGCCTGGGGCGCTTGCGGTTCGGCGACATGGGGTTGCAGCAGCGCGCGGATCGCCGATTCCGGCTGGGCGCCCTGGAAGCCATCGACCGGCTGGCCGTCCTTGAACAGCACCACGGTCGGCAAACTACGGATGCCGAAGCGGGCGACGATTTCCTGCTCGACGTCGCAGTTCACTTTGGCCAGCATCAGTTCGCCCTGATAACCCTCGGTGATCTGCGTCAGCACTGGCATCAGTGCTTTACAGGGCGCACACCATTCGGCCCAGAAGTCGACCAGAACCGGCGTGGTGAACGAGTTCTCGATCACCAGCTGATCAAATTGGGCGGCGCCGTTGATATCGAAGATGTAGGGGGTGTCGCTCATGGTCGGTCTCTGTCTGGGCGAAAAGTGGTGTGACTATAAGTGTGGGCGGCGGGGCAAGGCTACAAGTGCACCGTGGCAGCGTGATACAGGCTGACGTGCCGGAGGGTTTCCGGCTCGGCGAGATCTGGCCAGGTGCAGCCCTGCAACCCGGCGATGCGCCGGTAGCGCGGGTGGTTGAAGTCGCGCACGCGTGAATCGGCCACCAGCACTTCGCTGGCATGTTCGAGCACGCGGTCGAGCAGGGGCAGGTTGCTGCGGTCGTATAACACGTCAGCGACTATCGCCAGGTCGTAGTCACAGCGCTCGGCATACAGGTCGTTCGAATAATCGAGTTGTACGCCATTGAGCTCTGCGTTGGCCCGGCAGGCCGCGAGGGCCAGCGGGTCCAGATCACAGGCCACCACCTGCGCGGCGCCCGCACGGGCCGCTGCGATGGCGGCCACGCCCGAGCCGCTGCCCAGATCCAGCACCCGTTTGCCGCGTACCCATTGCGGGTTACGCGCCAGCCAGTCCACCAGCACCAGGCCGCTGGCCCAGCAGAAGCACCAATACGGTGGCTCTTCGAGAATGCGCCGGGTTTCTTCCGGGCTGAAGCAGCGGTCCATGTTCGCCGGGTCGATCAGCCAGAGGCGCAGGTCTGTATCCGGCAGCACGGTAGCGCTCAGTCGCGCATCGCCGAGCAGTTCGCTCAAAGCGGCCTGCAGGTGCTGCGGTGGGTTCACAGCGCCGGAGTCACGCGAACCTCGCCAAGCGCCTGGCTTTGCGGCTCACGAATCAGTTGGTTGGGCATATGCAGCATCAGCTTGCCGGACTGATGTACACGGCCGCGCAGCTCCACGCGGATGCCCTGGTCAAAGTTTTCCGGGTTGAACTGCAGGCGAAACGGCAGTGGCGCGCCGGTGCCACGCAGCTGGATATTGCCGAGCAGCTTGTTCGGCAGGCCGCGGTCGTTGATGGTCAGCAAGGCCAGCTCGACGTCGGCGCCGGCCGGCACATCGAGCAGGGTGCCGGTGAGTTCACGCAGGTGAGCCGGGGTTGGCGCCGGCTCTTCGGTTTTGACCACTGGCGCTGGCGGGGTTACGGCGGGCGGCGGTGTTTCCCCAGCGCAGGCGGCAAGCAGGGAGGTGAAGCAGAGCAGGGCAAGGGGGCGCAATGGCATCGGATGATCCTGGCAAGCGGGCAATGCCTGGATTCTCGCCATAGCGTGCGGTGAATGCAAAGGAAAGCGCCTCCGCCTGGGCGCTTGGCGCCGGGCGGTGCTGATGCGCTACCATGCGGACTTTCTCGCCCGCGACAGTTTCCAGCCATGCATTGCCCCTTCTGCTCCGCCAACGACACAAAAGTCATCGATTCGCGTCTGGTCGCCGAGGGTGATCAGGTACGCCGTCGCCGGGAATGCCTGGCTTGCGGTGAGCGCTTCACCACCTTCGAAACCGCCGAGCTGGTGATGCCGCGGCTGATCAAGCAGGACGGCAGCCGTCAGCCCTTCGATGAAGACAAGCTGCGTGCCGGCATGCAGCGGGCGCTGGAGAAGCGCCCGGTGAGTATCGAGCGGTTGGAAGCAGCTATCGCCCATATCAAGCATCGGCTGCGTGCCACTGGCGAGCGTGAGGTCAAGTCGCTGGTGCTCGGCGAGCTGGTGATGACCGAGCTGCAGAAACTCGACGAAGTGGCCTATATCCGCTTCGCCTCGGTGTACCGGCGCTTCCAGGACCTCAACGAATTCCGCGAGGAAATCGACCGTCTTTCCCGCGAGCCGAATCAGGATTGAGATGAGCAGTAGCGATCACGCTTTCATGGCGCGCGCCCTCGAACTCGCGCGCAAGGGGCTGTATTCCACCCATCCCAACCCGCGAGTCGGCTGCGTGATCGTGCGCGACGGCAAGGTCGTCGGCGAAGGCTGGCATGCCAAGGCTGGCGAGCCCCATGCCGAAGTGCACGCGCTGCGCCAGGCCGGCGACAAGGCGCGCGGTGCTACCGCCTACGTGACGCTGGAGCCGTGCAGCCATCATGGGCGCACGCCGCCGTGCGCCGATGCACTGATTGCCGCTGGCATCACTCGCGTGGTGGCGGCCATGCAGGACCCCAACCCCGAGGTAGCCGGCCGCGGCCTGCTGCGCCTGATGAATGCCGGCATCTCCGTGCAGGGCGGTTTGCTGGAAGCCGAGGCGCGTGCGCTGAACGCCGGTTTTATCAAACGTATGGAAAGTGGCCTGCCGCTGGTGCGCGTCAAACTGGCAATGAGTCTCGATGGGCGCACCGCCATGGCCAGTGGCGAAAGCCAGTGGATCACCGGGCCGGCGGCGCGTGCCGCGGTGCAGCGGCTACGGGCGCGCTCCAGCGTAGTGCTCAGCGGCGCCGATACGCTGCTGGCCGATGGTGCACGCCTGACCGTGCGCCCCGACGAGCTCGGCCTGGGCGCTGAACTGACTGCCTTGGCTCAGGCACGGCCGCCGTTGCGCGTGCTGATCGACGGGCGCCTGCGGGTACCGCTCAGCGCGCCGTTTTTCCAGGCTGGCCCGGCGCTGGTGGCGACCTGCGCTGCGGCGACATCGCGTTGCCGCTACCTCGATGACGGCCACGAGTTGCTGGCCATGCCGGGCAGCAATGGTCATGTCGACCTGCGCAAGCTGCTGCTTGAGCTAGCCTCGCGTGGCGCCAACGAAGTGCTGGTCGAGGCCGGGCCGAAGCTGGCCGGCGCCTTCGCTCGGCTGGGGCTGGTCGATGAGTACCAGCTGTTCGTCGCCCCCAAGTTCCTCGGCTCCAGTGCCCGACCTTTATTGGATCTGCCCCTGGCGAAGATGGCCGAAGCGCCGGCCTTGAAGATCGTCGACATGCGCGCTGTTGGTGACGACTGGCGCATCATCGCCGTGCCTGACCGCGCGAGCTGAACGCACCGCTTTGAGCTGTTCATGATCTTTCTGGGCATGCGCAAGGGCTGCTACAAGGCAAAAGCTGACGTTCCCAGCGTAGGGTGGACAACGCTCTTTTTGTCCACCATTGCGCTCGCAGAGCGGTGGACGGATGAAGCGTCGTACACCCTACGAAAGGCCGCCACCGCCGCGTTGCAGTCAAATAGATAAAGCCCGTCATGACAATCGTGAACAGCCGCTCAAGCATGGCCGCCGTGCACCCGTGCAGCATCTGTGGTAAAACGCCTGTCGGCTGCGACACGCAGCCACACGTTCTCAGGGCGGGGTGTAATTCCCCACCGGCGGTAATGCTGCGCAACGCAGCTAGCCCGCGAGCGCCCGGTACGGCACCAGCCGCCCGGGGACGAGCAGATCCGGTGTGATTCCGGAGCCGACGGTATAGTCCGGATGAAGAGAGAGCGGGATTGCCTGGTCAGGCGGCCTTCCGGCTGTTGCATGTCCGTACCATCCCTATCGATCCAAGCTGCCCTGTTTTAACCATAAACAGGAGTCGAACATGTCCATCTCTAACAGCGTGCGCCGGGTTGCCTTCGTGCAGGCCTGCTGGCACCGCGAAATCGTCGACCAGTCGCGCCACGCCTTTATCGAAGAAATGCAGCGCCAGGGTTATGCCGCCAGCGAAATCGATTGCTTCGAAGTTGGCGGCGCCTTCGAAATTCCTCTGCACGCCAAGCGTCTGGCCAAGAGCGGCCGTTATGCTGGCATCGTCGCGGCCGGGCTGGTGGTTGATGGTGGTATTTACCGTCACGAGTTCGTCGCCCAGGCGGTGATCGAAGGCCTGATGCAGGTGCAGCTCGACACCGATGTGCCGGTGTTCTCGGCAGTGCTGACGCCCCATCATTTCCATGCCGGCGAAGAGCACCAGACGTTCTTCCGCGAGCATTTTGTGGTCAAGGGCGCCGAAGCGGCGCGTACTTGTGCCGACACGCTGCGCAAGCTCAAAGAGCTGCCGGTCTGACGAGGAGCACCTATGTTCACCGGAATCATTGCATCCATCGGCAGCATCGCCGCCATCACGCCCAAGGGCGGTGACGTGCGCGTCTACGTCAAAACCGCCAAGCTCGACCTCAGTGATGTCGTGCTCGGCGACAGCATCGCGGTCAACGGCGTGTGCCTGACCGCCGTCGAGCTGCCAGGTGACGGCTTCTGGGCCGACGTCAGCCGCGAAACCCTGGCGCGCACTGCTTTCATCGATCTGAAGAGCGGCAGCCGGGTCAACCTGGAAAAGGCCCTGACACCGACTACGCGCCTGGGTGGCCACCTGGTCAGCGGGCACGTCGACGGCGTTGGCGAGATTGTCTCCCGTGAAGAGAGCGCCCGCGCCATTCAGTTCAAGGTGCGCGCGCCGCGCGAGCTGGCCAAGTACATCGCCCACAAGGGCTCGATTACCGTCGATGGCACCAGCCTGACGGTGAATGCCGTGGACGGCGCCGAGTTCGAGCTGACCATCGTGCCGCACACCCTGGCCGAAACCATCATGGCCGACTACCGCGTCGGGCGTCGGGTCAATCTCGAGGTCGATCTGCTGGCCCGTTACCTGGAGCGCCTGCTGCTCGGTGACAAGGCCGCCGAGCCGAGCAGCTCGGGGCTGACCGAAGGATTTCTCGCCGAACACGGCTACCTGAAGAATTAAGGACACCGCCACCATGGCACTCAACAGTATCGAAGAGCTGGTCGAAGACATCCGCGCCGGCAAGATGGTCATCCTCATGGATGACGAAGACCGCGAGAACGAGGGCGACTTGATCATCGCCTCCGAATGCGTCACCGCTGAGCACATCAACTTCATGGCGCGTTTCGCCCGTGGCCTGATCTGCATGCCGATGACCCGTGAGCGCTGCGAAACCCTCAAGCTGCCGCTGATGGCGCCGCGCAACGGTTCCGGCTTTGGCACCAAATTCACCGTGTCCATTGAGGCCGCCGAAGGGGTGACCACCGGCATTTCCGCCGCCGATCGTGCGCGTACCGTGCAGGCTGCGGCAGCCAAGAATGCGGTGGCCGAAGATATCGTCAGCCCTGGCCACATCTTCCCGCTGATGGCCCAGCCCGGCGGCGTGCTGGCTCGTGCCGGCCACACCGAAGCGGCCTGCGACCTGGCGTGCATGGGCGGCTTTGAACCGAGCGGGGTGATCTGCGAGATCATGAACGACGACGGCACCATGGCCCGTCGCCCGGAGCTGGAAGAGTTTGCCGCGCAGCACGGTATCAAGATCGGCACCATCGCCGACCTGATCCATTACCGCATGCTCCACGAGCGCACCGTGCAGCGCATCACCGAGCAGCCGCTGGACAGCGAAGTCGGCCAGTTCAACCTGGTGACCTACCGCGATTCGGTGGAAGGTGACGTGCACATGGCGCTGACCATGGGCACCATCTGCGCCGAAGAACCGACACTGGTGCGCGTACATAACATGGACCCAATGCGCGACCTGCTGATGGTTCGTCAGCCAGGCCGTTGGAGCCTGCGCGCTGCGATGACCGAAGTGGCCGAGGCCGGTAACGGCGTGGTGCTGCTGCTTGGCCATTCGCTGGGCGGTGACGAGGTGCTGGCGCATATTCGCGAAGCGGACGGCGCCACCAGCAAGATGCCAAGCACCTACAGCACCGTTGGTGCCGGCTCGCAGATACTGCGTGACCTTGGTGTGCGCAAAATGCGCCTGATGAGCGCACCAATGAAGTTCAACGCGATATCCGGTTTCGACCTGGAAGTTGTAGAATACCTGCCCCCTAAATAATGGGGGCGACCGCGATGGGCCGATTGACGCCTATCGCCTATATTTTCGGGGCCTGCCATGGCATGCCCTGGCTCTTTAAAGACAGCTCGAGAACTCGCTATGACACTCAAGACCATCGAAGGTACTTTCATCGCTCCCAAGGGTCGCTTCGCCCTGGTGGTCGGCCGCTTCAACAGCTTCGTGGTCGAAAGCCTGGTCAGCGGCGCGGTCGACGCATTGGTTCGCCATGGGGTCAGCGAAGATGACATCACCATCATCCGCGCGCCGGGTGCTTTCGAAATCCCGCTGGTTGCCCAGAAAGTCGCTCAGCAGGGCGAGTACAACGCGATCATCGCCTTGGGCGCGGTGATCCGTGGCGGCACCCCACACTTCGAATACGTGGCTGGCGAATGCACCAAAGGCCTGGCTCAGGTTTCCATGGAATTCGGCGTGCCGGTCGCCTTCGGCGTATTGACTGTCGACTCCATCGAGCAGGCCATCGAGCGTTCCGGCACCAAGGCCGGCAACAAGGGCGCCGAAGCTGCCCTGTCCGCTCTGGAAATGGTCAGCCTGCTGGCGCAGTTGGAGGCCAAGTGAGCCAGAACGACAAGAAGCCAGTGAAAAAAGGCCCAAGCCCCAAGGTACTGGCTCGCCGTGAGGCGCGCACCCTGGCCATGCAGGCGCTGTACTCCTGGCACATCGCCGGCCAGGCGCTGAACGAGATCGAAGCGCAGTTTCGCGTCGACAACGATTTCAGCGCGGTCGACGGCGCCTACTTCCACGAGATCCTCCATGGCGTGCCGCGCCAGAAGAGCGAAATCGACGCGCTGTTCGAGCCGCTGCTCGACCGTCCACTGGAAGAGATCGATCCGGTCGAGCTGTCCATCCTGCGTCTTTCCACTTATGAGCTGCGTAACCGCATCGACGTGCCGTATCGCGTAGTGATCAACGAAGGCATCGAGCTCGCCAAAGTGTTCGGCGCCACCGACGGTCACAAGTTCGTCAACGGCGTGCTCGACAAGCTGGCGCCGACCCTGCGCGCCGACGAAGTCCGCGACTTTAACAGCAAGCGCTGAGTGTCTTGGGCGAGTTCGAGCTGATTCGTCACTACTTCGCCGCAGCCGCCTGTGCACAGGCGGCCGATGGTGTGGTGCTGGGAATCGGCGATGACTGCGCCCTGCTGCAAGTGCCGGCCGGTGAGCAACTGGCGGTGTCCACCGACACCCTCGTCGCTGGCGTGCATTTCCCTGCCGATGCGCCGGGTCGTTTGCTTGGCCAGCGCGCCCTGGCCGTTTCGGTCAGTGATCTGGCAGCCATGGGCGCAACGCCGCTGGCGTTCACCCTGGCGCTGACTCTTCCCGAGGTTTCCCCTGACTGGCTCGCTGATTTCACGGCCGGGCTGGAAAGCATGGCGCGCCAATGCGGCGTGCGTCTGGTCGGCGGCGACACTACCCGCGGGCCATTGAGCCTGACCCTTACCGTATTCGGCCGCGTGCCCGCCGGCCAGGCGCTGACCCGCGCCGGTGCGCGTCCCGGTGATCTGCTGTGTGTCGGTGGCACCCTTGGCAACGGCGCCGGCGCGTTGCCGTTCGTGCTCGGCGAGCGCTCTGAGCAGCCGGGGAGCGCGGAGTTGCTGGCGCACTACTGGTCTCCGCTGCCACAGCTGCAGCTTGGCCAGGTATTACGTGGTGTTGCCACCGCGGCGCTGGATATCTCCGACGGTCTGCTCGCCGACTGCGGGCATATCGCCCGCGCCTCGGCCGTGGCGCTGCACATGGAGCAGCAGCGCCTGCCACTGTCAGACGCTTTGCTCGCCTGCATGGGCGACGAAGCGGCACGCCAGCTGGCACTTGGAGGTGGCGACGACTATGTGCTTGCCTTTACCCTGCCTGCCGAGAAACTGGACGCGCTGCTTGCGATGGGCCAGCCTGTACACGTGATCGGTCGAGTCGAGGCCGGACAGGGCGTGCACCTGCTGGGCGCCGAGGGCCGAGCCATCAAGCCACGGTACAGTGGCTACCAACATTTCGGATCGAACCGTGACTGATCATCCCAAGCAAGTCCCCGCCGAGTTCGTGCCGCCATCCGTGTGGCGCAACCCCTGGCATTTCCTCGCCTTTGGCTTCGGCACCGGCACAATGCCCAAGGCGCCGGGCACCTGGGGTTCGCTGGCGGCCGTGCCGTTCATTCCGTTGTGGCAGATGCTGCCGGACTGGGGCTACTGGCTGCTGCTCGGCGTGACCATGCTGTTTGGCGTTTGGCTTTGCGGCAAGGTGGCCGACGATCTGCGCGTACACGACCACGAAGGCATCGTCTGGGACGAAATGGTCGGCATGTGGATCACCCTCTGGCTGGTGCCCGAAGGTTGGGGCTGGGTGCTGGTGGGTTTTCTGATGTTTCGCTTCTTCGACATTCTCAAGCCCTGGCCGATCCGTTGGATCGACCGCCACGTTCATGGTGGTTTCGGCATCATGCTCGACGACGTGTTAGCGGGCGTTTTCGCCTGGCTGTCCATGCAAGTGCTCGTCTGGGGCTGGGCCAATGGCCTGTCAGCCTCTCTCGGTTTCGCCTGATTCTGGAGGCCTGATGATTCGCGGTTTGTGGTTGGCTTTGCTGTTGTCGATCAGCGTCTGCGCCCAGGCGAGCAGTGACGTGCCTGGCAGCATTCGCATGGCCAGCGACGTATGGATCGATCGCATCAATCCGGACGGCACCGGCTTGTCCTGGGACGTGCTGCGCAAGGTGTTCGAGCCCGCCGGCGTCAAGCTGGAGATGCAGATCGTGCCGTACACGCGCTCGATCGGCCTGGTGCAGCGCGGCGAGGCCGACGCCTGGGTGGCCTCCTACCAGAACGAGATCAGCGAAGGTGTGGTGTACCCGACCTGGCATTACGACTCGGATCTGATCAGCTCGCTGAGCGTGGTTGCCAAACCCGAACCGGATCAGGCCGAACTGCGCCGCTCGCGCCTGGTGTGGATGCGTGGCTACGAGTATCAGCGCTACATCCCGGGGCTCAAACATTACAACGAATTGCAGCGCCGCAGCGGCATCCTGTCGATGCTCGACCAGGGGCACGCGGATTACTACATTGATGCCCGTCCCGAGGTCGAACAGGTGCTGGCTGGCGCCAGTAACCCTGCCAAATACCGGATGACCGACCTGCTGCGCCTGCCGCTGTACATCGGCTTTTCCGACAGCCCGCGCGGGCGCGCACTGGCCAAACTGTTCGACCAGCGCATGGCCGAGCTCGTCGAAAAGGGCGAGCTGCGCGAGGTGTTCGAACATTGGGGCCAGCATTACCCCTTCGAATAACCGGGAGCGGCACGGATGCGTCGAATAATGATGGGCATGGCTGGCTTGTTGATGACACCGCTGCTGGCAGCGCCGCAAGTGCAGGTGGTCGGCCTGTTCCCGGGTGCGGCCGTGCTGTCGGTCGATGGCCAGCGCAAGCTGGTGCGCGTCGGCCAGAGTGGCCCCAGTGGTGTGCAGGTGGTCAGTGTCGACAGCCGCAGCGCAGTGCTGCGCGTCGACGGCGTTGAGCGCAGCTACGGCTTGAGCCGCGAGTACAACACCGAAGGCGTCGCCGCCCCGCAAAAACAGACCCTCAGCATCGCTCGCAGCAACGGCGGCCATTACTGGGCCGAAGGTGCGATCAATGGCCGCGCCCAGCAGTTTCTGGTAGACACCGGCGCCACCTCGATAGCCCTCAACGAGAACCACGCCCGTCGTCTGGGTATCGATTACCGCACTCGTGGCCAGCCGATTCAGGTTAATACCGCCAGTGGCACGGCCAAGGGCTGGCGCGTGACGCTCGATAAGGTATCAGTCGGGCCGTTGCAGGTGCTCGGTGTCGAGGCGGTGGTGCTTGAAGGCGCCTCACCAGCTGAAGCGCTGCTGGGCATGAGCTTTCTCAATCGTGTCGGCTGGCGGGTAGAAAACAACCTGCTGGTGCTGCAATCCCATCTCTGAGCCGCTGGCGATAAAGCTGTCGCCAGCGGCTTCGTGTTTCTCAGTGATGATCGTCTGTGGCGACTTGTGGCTCGTTGCGATACAGCCGGCTGACCAGCGGGCCGATGGATAGCCCCTGCAGCAGAATCGAAGTGAGCACGACGATATAGGTCAGGCTCAGCAGTAAGTCGCGCTCATCGCCCAGTGGCAGTGACAACGCCAGTGCTACCGACACGCCACCGCGTAACCCGCCCCAGGTGAGGATGCGGATCGCCCCGTGAGAAACCTGTCGGCGCCCGTCAGCACGGCGGCGCATCACGAATATGGCTGGCGCCACCGTTAGCAGGCGTGCCACCAGCACCGCGCCACCGAGCACGAAGGCAGCGATGATGTGCAGCCAGGAGAACGGCAACAGCAGCAGCTCCAGGCCGATCAGGGCGAACAGCAGGGCGTTGAGAATCTCGTCGATCAGCTCCCAGAAACCATCCACGTAGCGGCGCGACTCGTCCGACATGGCGTGCTTGCGGCCCAGGTTGCCGATGATCAGGCCGGCTACCACCATGGCGATCGGCCCGGACACATGCAGGCGCGCCGCCAGTGCCGCACCGCCGAACACCAGCGCCAGGGTCAGCATCACCTCGACCTGATACTGATCGATGCTGCGCAGCATCAACAGCACGCCATAGCCCAGCGCGGCGCCGAACAGCAGGCCGCCGACCGCTTCGTGGACGAACAGCCAGCTCACCGCACCCAGCGTCGGCGTGCTGCCCAGTTGCAGGATGCCGAGCAGGATGGTGAACACCACCACCGCGGTGCCGTCATTGAACAGCGATTCGCCGACGATGGTGGTCGCCAGCGGCTTCGGTGCGCCCGACGATTTGAGAATCCCCATCACCGCAATCGGGTCGGTCGGCGAGATCAGTGCGCCGAACAGCAGGCAGTAGATGAAGTCCACGTGCCAGCCGAACAGGGCAAAGATGTAGAACGCCAATGTGCCGATCACGCTGGTGGCGATCAGCACACCAAAGGTGGCCAGCAGGCCGATCGGCCACTTGTAGCTGCGCAGGTCATGCAGATCCACGTGCAGGGCGCCGGCGAACAGCAGGGCCGGCAGGAACCAGGTCATCAGAATGTCGGAGAAGTCGATGCGACGGATGATCTCCTGCGCTTCGATCTCGATCAGTGGGTAGCCGAGCAGGCTCAGGCCCTGAGCTATCAGCGAAAAGATCAGCGCGGTGGCCATCACACCAATGGTCGGCGGCAGGCGAATGAAGCGGTAGTTGACGTAGGTGAGCAGGGTGGTGAGGACGATAAAAGCGGCAACGAGGTCGAGCACGAGGTCTCCTTTGAAGGCTGGTGTTCGCCATCCCGACGAACACCCTGGAGGCCCGATAATACCTGGCTTGTAACTGGATGTGTGGCTGCGGGTGACAGCTATCCCATGGCAGAACGATGGCAAAAAAGGGGAACCGAAGCGGCGCATCAGGGTCGAGTAACCATGGGTCGGAGGGCTGTAGGGCGCATGTGCCGTGGCATGTGTGCCGGTGCAGCACGGTGTTCCCACCTCCGACATTGGACGGTCGATGCGCAACGCATCCGGCCAGGTCGACGCGCCACAGGCCGTCGTTGATTGGAGTCGTAATATGCTGAAAAGCTTGGGCAAGGTGCTGCTGGGCGCTATTGCGCTGGTCGCGGTACTCGCCTTGCTGGTCCACTGGATCACCCCGGCAGTGCTCGCACAGCACCGTGAAGACCTTATCTATTACCTGCAGGCGCACCTGTACTTGGTTTTCGTGTCGATGCTGGCAGCGCTGGCGGTCGGCATTCCCGCCGGCATCCTGCTCAGCCGGCCTGGCCGCGAGCACAGCGCCGAGCGCTTCATGCAGGTGTTCAACGTGGGTAACACCGTGCCGCCGCTGGCGGTGCTGGCGATTGCCCTGTCCATCGTCGGTATTGGCAACGGTCCGGCCATCCTTGCGCTGTTTCTCGCCTCGCTGCTGCCCATCGTGCGCAACACCTACGAAGGGCTGCGCAATGTGCCGGGTTCGCTGAAGGAGGCCGCTACCGGCATCGGCATGACGCCGCGGCAGGCGCTCTGGAAAGTCGAGCTGCCCAATGCCGTGCCGATCATCGTCGGCGGCATTCGGGTTGCGCTGGCGCTGAACGTCGGTACGGCGCCGCTGGTGTTTCTGATCGGCGCCAACAGCCTCGGCAGCCTGATCTTCCCCGCCATCGCCCTCGAAGACCAACCTCTGCTGATTCTCGGCGCGGCCGCCACGGCGTTGCTGGCGCTGCTACTCGATGGCCTGGTGGCTGCTGCCAGCCGCTTCTGGTTCGAGCGTGGGGTGGCCCGTTGAAGGAAACAATGATGAAGTCTCTCGTTCTATGCCTCGGCCTGCTGCTGGCAGCGACCAGCCAGGCTGCGGAAATCCGTATTGGTGCCAAGGTGTTTACCGAACAGGTGATCCTCTCCGAACTCACCGCTCAATACCTCAAGCCCCATGGCTATCAGTCGCGCATCGTCGGCAACCTGGGCAGTACCATCGCCTGGAATGCGATGAAGAGCGGCCAGCTGGATATTACCTGGGAGTACACCGGCACCTCGCTGGTGGCTTACAACAAGGTCACCGAGCGCCTCGACAAGGAAGCCGCCTACCAGCGCGTCAAGGAGCTCGACGCCAAGAGTGGCGCGATCTGGCTGGCGCCCTCGCGCTTCAACAACACCTATGCGCTGGCTCTGCCGGAAAAGGTCGCTGAGGAAAATCCCGACATCCACACCATCAGCGACCTGGCCGAGGCCCTGAAAAAGCCGGGTAAAGGCAATCGCCTGCTGGCCCTGGATATCGAGTTCGCCAACCGCTCCGACGGTCTGGACGGCCTGGTCAAGGAATACGGCCTGACCTTCACCCGCAACGAGATCCGCCAGATGGATCCGGGCCTGGTCTACACCGCGCTGCGCAATGGTCAGGTGTTCGTCGGCCTGGTGTACACCACCGATGGCCGCCTGGACTCCTTCGGTCTGCGTCTGCTCGAGGACGACCGCAAGTACTTCCCGGATTACACCGCCGCGCCGGTGGTCAATGCCGACTACCTCAAACAGCACCCGGAGCTCGAGGCGCTGCTCAAGCCGCTCGCCGAGCGCCTGGACGACGCCACCATGCGTCGCCTGAATGCACGCGTCGATGTGGATCGCGAGACGCCTGCGGCGGTAGCTGCCGATTTCCTGCGTCAGGAAAAACTGATCGGGGAGGGCAACTGATATGGATTTCATGACTGCTTTCCAGCACATCGACTGGGCCCAGGTGTTCAGCCTGACCGTTGAGCATATCGCCCTCGTTGGCATCGCCGTCGGCCTGGCGATCCTTATCGGCGTGCCGCTGGGCATTCTGATGACCCGCTTCCCGTGGCTCGCCGGGCCGCTGCAGGGCTTGGCCACTGTGGTGCTGACGCTGCCGGCCATTGCGCTGTTCGGCCTGCTGCTGCCGTTCTATTCGCAGTTCGGCCAGGGCCTCGGGCCGCTGCCGGCCGTCACCGCTGTGTTCCTGTATTCGCTGCTGCCGATTCTGCGCAACACCTACCTGGCGCTGACCAGCGTCGAGCCGGGCATTCGCGAAGCCGGCAAGGGCATTGGCATGAGCTTCTGGCAGCGCCTGCGCATGGTCGACCTACCGATTGCCGTGCCGGTGATCCTGGCCGGGGTGCGCACCGCCGTGGTGATGAACATCGGGGTGATGACCATCGCCGCGACCATCGGCGCCGGCGGCCTTGGCGTGCTGATTCTCACCGCCATCAGCCGCAGCGACATGGCCACCCTTTTCGTTGGTGCGGTGCTGGTGAGCCTGCTCGCCATCGTCGCCGACCTGTTTTTGCAGTGGCTGCAGAAAACGCTCACTCCCCGTGGCCTGAAAGCCGCCCACTGAGGACTCGAACATGATTCAACTCGATAAACTGACCAAGAAATTCCAGCAGAAAGGCAAAGATGTCGTCGCGGTGAACGAAGTCAGCCTGACCGTCGACGAAGGCCAGATCTGCGTGTTCCTCGGCCCGTCCGGTTGCGGCAAGAGCACCACGCTGAAGATGATCAACCGGCTGATCGAACCGACCTCCGGGCGTGTACTGATCAACGGTGAAGACACCACCGGCATCGACGAAGTGACCCTGCGCCGCAATATCGGCTACGTGATCCAGCAGATCGGTCTGTTTCCCAACATGACCATCGAGGAAAACATCACCGTGGTGCCCAAGCTGCTTGGCTGGGACAAGAAACGTTGCCACGAGCGCGCGATGGAGCTGATGAGCATGGTGCAGCTCGAGCCCAAGCAGTACCTGTCGCGCTACCCGCGTGAACTGTCCGGTGGCCAGCAGCAGCGTATCGGCGTGATCCGCGCCCTGGCGGCCGATGCACCGGTATTGCTGATGGACGAGCCGTTCGGCGCCGTCGACCCGGTCAACCGCGACGCCATTCAGAACGAGTTCTTCCAGATGCAGCGCGCGCTGAACAAGACCGTGATCATGGTCAGCCACGACATCGATGAGGCCATCAAGCTGGGTGACAAGATCGCCATCTTCAAAGATGGCACGCTGCTGCAGTT
The DNA here is from genome assembly GCF_900142655.1 of Phytopseudomonas punonensis. Classification (GTDB taxonomy): domain Bacteria; phylum Pseudomonadota; class Gammaproteobacteria; order Pseudomonadales; family Pseudomonadaceae; genus Aquipseudomonas; species Aquipseudomonas punonensis. The sequence goes on from NZ_FRBQ01000010.1 coordinate 45,603, forward strand.
CGACCATCCGGATACCCTGCTGGCGCACCCGGCGGACGACTTCGTCAGTGGCTTCGTCGGCCAGGACAGCACCCTCAAGCGCCTGCTGCTGATTCGTGCCGAAGACGCTGCCGACAATGCGCCGTCAGTGCTTTCGGAAACCGCGATTGCCGATGCGGTGGAACTGATGGAAGAGCATGATCGCCGCCACCTGGTGGTGACCGACGCCGACAAGAAAGCCCTGGGCTTTATTCGCCGCCGTGACCTGCGCGGCCAGGGCGGTTCGGTGCAGCCGTTCGTGCAGCCGTTCAACGCTACTGCCGCCCACGACGAACACCTGCGCATCCTGCTGTCGCGCATGTACGAGTTCAATCGTTCGTGGTTGCCGGTGCTCAGCGCGGAAAACGACTTCCTTGGCGAAGTCACCCAGGAGTCGATTGCCGATTACCTGAGCTCCGGTCGTTCGCGCGGCAAGAGCAGCATCGTCTCGCCGGCCGAGCAAGTCGCCAGCTAAGGTTTAGCCCCGTGCCGGTCATGCTGACAGGCCTGGGGCCTTGCCTCAGAGCCTGTTCAAAGTCTCGCGAGCTAGAGCAATGCAAGGCCTAGGCGGCCCCACGAAAACAGGCGAGGACCGGTCGGAGTCGCGCTCGACTTTACGAGCTGTAAATGAGCAGTACTCGCTTCGCTCGCCCTACGGGCCGCGCTAAAGCGCGTTAGCCGCAAGCGGCTTGCCGAGCCTGTTTTCAACGCCGCAGTGCCGACGCGCAGCAGACTTTGAACAGGTTCTCAGGCCTGCTCGAAGATCACATAGACCTTGCGGCACGGCTCCAGCACTTCCCATGTGCCGCTGAAGCCCGCCGGGATGACGAAGCGGTCGCCGGCGCGTACGGTCTTGGCGTTGCCTTCGCTGTCACGCAGCACCGACACGCCCTGCAGAATCTCGCAGTATTCATGCTCGGTGTAGCTCACCGTCCACTGGCCGACTTCGCCCTCCCAGACGCCCGCATTGAACTGGTTGCATGGGCTGGCGTAATGGTTGCGCACCTGTTGCACCGGATCGCCCTTGAGAATCTTCTCGGCAGCCGGGCGGTAGGTTTCGGCGCTGCCTGCGCCTTGGGCGAAATCGACGATCTGCTGGATATTCATCTTCGCTTCCGTGGTTACTCAGAGGGCGTTGGCGATCATGCCACGTGAGGTGGCGTGTGGGGATGACGCGTGGCGATACGCGGCGAGTCTATGTTTAAAAAAATGAACGCAGCAAGGCGTTTGCCCACCAAGTGTCAAGAATATTGAAAATCCTGCGAGCGCTGGTTTAGTGTGTTTCGCAGTTTCTGGCCTGTAGCGGCCCCAAGGCGCTAGCGCCTTCATTGACTGAGAGGATGATCAGATGACCCGTTTGACCCGTACCGACTGGGAGCAGCGTGCAAAGGATCTGAAAATCGAGACCCGCGCGTTCGTGCAGGGTAAATACCAGCCAGCCCAGAGCGGTGAAACCTTCGAATGCATCAGCCCGGTCGATGGCCGGGTGCTGGGCCAGGTCGCCAGTTGCGACCTGGCGGATGCCGAGCTGGCGGTGAAGTCGGCGCGCGCCGCCTTCGACTCCGGCGTGTGGTCGCGCATCGCGCCGGCCAAACGCAAGGCCAAGATGATTCGCTTCGCCGAGTTGTTGATGGCCAATGCCGAGGAGCTGGCGCTGTTGGAAACCCTCGACATGGGCAAGCCGATCAGCGACTCCCTGGGCATCGACATTCCCGCTGCGGCCAATGCCATCCGCTGGAGCGCCGAGGCCATCGACAAGGTCTACGACGAAGTGGCGCCAACGCCCCATGACCAGCTCGGCCTGGTTACCCGCGAGCCGGTCGGCGTGGTCGCGGCCATCGTGCCGTGGAACTTCCCGCTACTGATGTCGAGCTGGAAGCTCGGCCCGGCCCTTGCCACCGGCAACTCGGTGATCCTCAAACCTTCCGAGAAGTCGCCGCTGACCGCCATTCGCGTTGCCGCCCTGGCCATCGAAGCGGGCATCCCGGCAGGCGTATTCAACGTGCTGCCCGGCCATGGCCACACCGTTGGCAAGGCTCTGGCGCTGCATATGGACGTCGACACCATCGTGTTCACCGGGTCGACCAAGATCGCCAAGCAACTAATGATCTACGCCGGCGAGTCGAACATGAAGCGCGTTTGGCTGGAGGCGGGCGGCAAGAGCCCCAACATCGTCTTCGCCGATGCGCCGGATCTCAAGGCCGCCGCCGAGTCTGCTGCCAGCGCCATCGCCTTCAACCAGGGCGAAGTGTGCACCGCCGGCTCGCGCCTGCTGGTGGAAAACTCCATCAAGGAGCGCTTCCTGCCGATGGTGGTCGAGGCGCTGAAAGGCTGGAAGGCCGGCAACCCGCTGGATCCGGATACCAACGTCGGTGCGCTGGTCGACACCCAACAGATGAACACCGTGCTGCGCTACATCGAAGCCGGCCACAAGGACGGCGCCAAGCTGCTGATCGGCGGCAAGCGCACCCTGGAAGAAAGCGGCGGCACCTATGTGGAGCCGACCATCTTCGACGGCGTGACCAATGCCATGACCATCGCCCGCGAGGAAATCTTCGGCCCGGTGCTCTCGGTGATCGGTTTCGACAGCGCCGAGCAGGCCGTGCAGATCGCCAACGACACTGTGTATGGCCTGGCGGCCGCGGTGTGGACGGCGGACATTTCCAAGGCGCACCTGACCGCCCGCGCCCTGCGCGCCGGCAGCGTGTGGGTCAACCAGTACGACGGCGGCGACATGACCGCGCCGTTCGGCGGCTTCAAGCAATCGGGCAACGGTCGTGACAAGTCGCTGCACGCCTTCGACAAGTACACCGAACTGAAGGCTACCTGGATCAAACTCTGATCCAGCAAGGATGAGGCGCGCCAGCCGGCGGGCCTGAGCAAACCAGCGGCCGGGCTCCCAGAGCCCGGCCGCTGTGTTTCGATGGGAGTCAGTGATGCGTTGGGGAACCTACTTCGCCGTGTGTGCGGCGGTGATCAGTATCGGCCTGGCCATGGGCACCACCATGCCGTTGGTGTCGCTGCGGCTGGAGAGTTGGGGCTACGGCTCGTTCGCCATCGGCATCATGGCGGCCACGCCAGCCATCGGCGTGCTGCTGGGTGCTTCGCTGGCCGGCGGGTTGGCATCGCGCTGCCCGACGCCGAGACTGATGCAGTTCTGCCTGCTCGCCGGTGCGCTGTCGGTCACTGGCCTGGCGCTGCTGCAGAGTTACCCGGTGTGGATCGTGCTGCGTTTGCTGCTCGGCGTAACCCTGACCGTGGTGTTCATCCTCGGTGAAAGCTGGATCAATCAGTTGGCGGTGGAGATGTGGCGCGGCCGCCTGGTTGCGCTGTACGGCACCGGCTATGCGCTCAGCCAGCTGTGCGGGCCGCTGCTGCTCAGCGTGCTGGGCACCGACACCGACCTGGGATTCTGGTTTGGCGTGACGTTGCTGGTAGGCGGCTCGCTGCTGTTGATAGGCCGCACCGGCGCGCCGGTAGTCGATGCGCACAGCGCCTCCGGGCGCGGCCTGCTGGTGTTCTGCCAGCGCATGCCTGCGATCGCCTGGGCGGTGATGCTGTTCGCCGCGTTCGAGGCGATGATGCTCACCTTGCTGCCGATATACGGCCTGCGCCAGGGCTTCACCCAGGAAGTGGCATTGTTCATGGCCAGCGTAGTGGTGGTCGGCGATGCCGTGCTGCAGTTGCCCATCGGCCTGCTCGCCGACCGCATTTCACGGGTCACCCTGTTCCGCCTGTGTGGTGTGGTGCTGCTGGTCTCCAGCCTGGGCATTCCCTTGCTGCTGCATACGCCGGTGATCTGGCCGGTGCTGGTGCTGTTCGGCGCCAGTGCGGGCGGTCTGTTCACCTTGTCGCTGATTCTAATCGGCGAGCGCTTTCGCGATGATCAACTGGTGCGTGCCAACTCGCATGTGGCCCAGTTGTGGGGCATCGGCTGCCTGATCGGGCCGCTGGCCACCGGCGCTGTCAGCCAGTGGGTCAGCGGGCATGCGCTGCCGATGCTGATGGCGGTCGGTGCGGCGGCGTTCATCTGGCTGGCCTGGCGACCCCATGCCTTCGATGAGCGCGTCGCGCTATAACATTTTCTCCAGGCCAATCGCTCGGGCGAACCAGGCGTTGAAGCGCCGCCAGCGATTGCCAGGCTCCTCGGTGAGGACGAATTTTTTGCCGTCGTCCTCACCGACCCAGACCATGCGCGTGCCGTTGCCATCGGGCTGCAGGCGCACCTCGTAACTCACCGACGGCTTCATGCCCTGCAGCGCCAGTTCGCGCAGGTAGGCGGCGAGCTGCGGGCTGTCGACCAGCACGCCGACTTCGGTATTCCACAGCACCGAGCGCGGGTCAACGTTGAACGAACCGACGAAGGATTTCTGTTTGTCGATCACGATGGCCTTGCTGTGCAGGCTGGAGTTGGAGCTGCCGCTGAAGCTGTAGGCCGGTGGCGAATCCGCTCCAGGCTGGCTGCGCAGTTCGAACAGACGCATGCCGTGCTCGAGCATTTCTTGCCGGTAGGGCGCGTAGCCGCCGTGTACCGCGGGTACATCGGTGGCTTCCAGGGCGTTGGTCAACAGGCGGATGTCCACGCCGTTGTCGGCCAGGCCAATCAGGTATTGCAGGCCGGCAGGCGCAGGTACGAAGTAGGCGGAGACCATCACCAAATCGCTCTTGGCGGCTTTCAGGTGCGGCGCCAGCTGGGTGGTGAGCAGCAATTGCGGGTCGGGCTCGCCGCTGGCCAGCACCTTGCTCGGTGCATCCCACAAGGCGACGGCGGGCGCCCAGATCAGCTCGTCTAGCCACACCTTGAGCTTGGGGTCGTGCTGATAGGCGAGCAGGCGTTCGTACAGCTCCGGTTGCTCGACGCGGGCGGTGTCCAGGTATTCGCGCAGGCCCTTGCGGGCTTTCTCCAAATCCTTCTGTGACGGTTCGCGCCAGACGAATTCCTCGATGGGTTTGCTCAGCCGGCTGTTCCAGTACTGATCGAAACTCTCTGCCAGATCCTTGGCGATCGGGCCAATGGACAGCATGTCGATATCGGTGAAGTTCATGTTCGGCTCGGCGTCGAAGTACTCGTCGCCAAGGTTGCGACCGCCGACGATGGCTGCGGCGCTGTCGGCCAGCCACAACTTGTTGTGCATGCGCCGATGTTGCTGCGACAGATTCAGGCCGCGGCCGATCACCCGCGTCACCCCGCTGATGCGCCCCAGGTGCAGCGGGTTGAACACACGAATCTGAATGTTCGGGTGGGCGGCGAGTAGGGCGATCTTGTAATCCTCGCCGTCGCTGGTGGTGTCGTCGAGCAGGATGCGGATGCGCACGCCGCGGTCGGCGGCCTGCAGCAATTCCTTGATCAGCGCGCGGGTGCTCAGGCCGTCATGCACGATGTAGTACTGCAGGTCGAGGCTGTGTTGCGCCGCACGGATCAGCTCGGCGCGGGCGGCGAAGGCCTCGTTGCTGGCCGGCAGCAGGCGAAAGCCGGAATGGCCCTGATGTTCGGCGGCACGCTTCTGCAGCGCTGCGCCGAATGAGGAGTCAGCGGCGGGCAGCGCCTGGCTGGGGACGATGGGCACCTGATTGGTACAGCCGCTGAGGATCAGCAGAGCGATAAAGAGCACGCGCAAGGGCACTGTTGCAGCCTCCATGGGCTGTCTGGATGTGCTGATAGGACGCCGCTGCGCTGATAAAAATTCAGTCTCTCGGCGGTGGCGACGCGTCGAGCATGGCCGCTACGGTTTCCCCCACTTTGCGCACTGCGGCTTCGATGGTCGGGCTGGGGCGCGAGGCATAGTTCATGCGCAGGCAATTACGGTATTTGCCGGCGGCGGAGAAGATACTGCCCGGCGCGATCTGGATCTTGTGGGCGGCCAGTTCGCGGTTCAGGCGCTGGCTGTCGAACCCTTCGGGCATCTCCACCCAGAGCATGAAGCTGCCTTGCGGGCGGCTGACTCGCACCGACGGCGGGAAGTAACGGCTCACCCAGTCGGTCATCTGCTCCAGGTTGCGCGCGTACTGGCCGCGCATACGCCGCAGGTGCGGTTCGTAATGGCCGCCCTCGATGTATTCGGCCAGTGCCAGTTGTGGCAGCTGCGCGGTGGCGCCGGTACCCATGTATTTCATGTGCAGCACCTGGTTGAGGTAGCGGCCAGGGGCGATCCAGCCAACACGAAAACCGGGCGCCAGGGTCTTGGAAAACGAGCTGCAGAGCAGCACGCGACCGTCGTCATCGTAGGATTTGATGGTGCGCGGGCGTGGGTAGTTGAAGGCAAGTTCGCCGTACACGTCATCTTCGATGATCGCCACATCGTGACGCTGAGCCAGGGCGAGCAGGGCGCGCTTGTTGGCCTCCGGCATGATGTAACCCAGCGGGTTGTTGCAGTTGGGTGTGAGCTGAATGGCCTTGATCGGCCACTGCTCGAGGGCCAGTTCCAGCGCCTCGATGCTGATACCGGTGAGCGGGTCGGTCGGCAATTCCAGGGCCTTCATGCCGAAGCCCTTGAGGGCCTGCATCACGCCATGAAAGCTCGGCGAGTCGACCGCGACGATATCGCCCGGCACGCAGATCGCGCGAATCGCGGCGGACAGCGCCTCGTGGCAGCCGGTGGTGATGACGATGTCCTCGTAGGACAGCTGGCAGCCGGAGTCCAGTGTCAGGCGCGCGACCTGTTCACGCAGGCGCTGATCGCCGTAGATGCTACCGTAGGTGAGCGTTTGCAGATCCTGCTTGCGGCTCAAACGGGACAGCGAGCGCAGCAGCGGCTTGAGGGTCGGGCTGTCGATATCCGGGCGGCCGCGCCCCAGCTGCACGAAGTCGGGCCGGGGGAGTGGCGCGATCTGCTCGAGCACCTGATCCCATTGCGACACCTCAACCGGACGCTGCGGTGCGCGGCTGACCTTAGGCAGCGCCGGCTTGTTACGCCCTTGTGGCACGAAGTAGCCGGATTTCGGTTTGGGCAGCGCCAGGCCGCGATCTTCCAGATGACGGTAGGCCTGCTGCACGGTACTCAGGCTGACCCCATGTTCCTGACTCAGAGCGCGCACCGATGGCAGGCGATCACCAGGGCGATACAGGCCCTGCTCGATGCGATCGCCGAGTAGGTCAGCCAGGTTGGTGTAGAGGGTCATGGTCGCGCACCTGTATGCAAGGATTCAGCTGAACCATACAGATGGCCTTTGTTGCGACCATTCAGTTCGGCTTGTGGGTGATCTGTATGGATTTAATTCCCTTTCTTTGCATCTGTCATGCTTTTTCACGGACCGCCATCATGATCTCCCATGACCCACCAGGCGCAGGAGAGCGACATGAACGGGCTGAGCGATGTGCGATTGACCTTGAAAGGCAGCGAGCTGGAAGGCGTTAACGGGCAGCGCCTATCGGGTGTGCCGGCGCATGCGGCGCTGACCGATCGCTGGCAGCGTTTCATGCGCCGACTGACCACCCGCCGCGCGCTACTCAGGCTCAACGACGCTCAGTTGCAAGACATCGGCCTGAGCCGCGAACAGGCCGAGCGCGAAGCCAACCTGCCGTTCTGGAAACTCTGAATCAGGGCCGTAGCCCGGCGTTGAGCGCAGCGATACCCGGGGGCTTCTTTCTGGGTATCGCTGCGCTCTGTCAGTCCAGTTCCTTGAGGCGGTGCCTGTTTGTAGGGTGGACCGGGGCGCGTAGCCGACGCTTCACCTACGCGGCCCGACCCATCCACCGCTCCGCAATCGCAACGGTGGATGAAAAAGCACCATCCACCCTACGAGACTGGACGCTCTAGGCAGGTTACGGGCGCTGTCAGACCAGCTCCTTGAGCCGGTGCCAGAGCATGCCCAGCGCCAGAAGCGGCGAGCGCAGATGGCGCCCGCCGGGGAAAGTCATGTGCGGCACCTTGGCGAACAGTTCGAAGCCGCCACCGGCTTGCCCGGCGATGGCTTCGGCGAGCAACTTGCCGGCCAGGTGCGTGGCGTTCACGCCGTGGCCCGCGTAGGCCTGGGCGTAGAAGACGTTGGGCTGATCCTTGAGTCGGCCGACCTGCGGCAGGCGGTTGGCGCCGATGCCGATCATCCCGCCCCACTGGTAGTCGATACGCACATCCTGCAGTTGCGGGAATACCGCGAGCATCTTCGGCCGCATATAGGCTGCGATATCCGCCGGGTCGGTGCCGGAGTAGCGACAGGCGCCGCCGAACAGCAGGCGGCGGTCGGCGGACAGGCGGTAATAGTCGACCGCCACTCGCTGGTCGCAGAGCGCCATGTTCTGCGGGATCAAATTGTTGGCCTGCTCCTCGCTCAGTGGCTCGGTGGCGATGATGTAACTGCCGGCCGGTAGCACCTTGCCCCCCAGTGTCGGGTTCAAATCGCGGATGTAGGCATTACAGGCCAGCACCAGCTGCCCGGCGCGCACCACACCCTGAGCCGTATGCACGCGGATCTCGCTGCCGTAGTCGATTCGTGTGACGGGCGAGCGCTCGAACAGGCGCACCCCCAGGCTCTGTGCCGCAGCGGCCTCGCCCAGCGCCAGGTTGAGCGGATGCAAATGCCCCGAACCCATGTCGATCATGCCGCCGACATAGCGCTTCGAGCCGACCACCTCGTGCATCTGTTCCGGTTGCAGTAGGCGCAGCTCGTGGCGATAGCCGAGGTTCTGCAGCTCGGCAGCGTCTTCGGCGAAACCGGCCAGGTCGCGGGGCTTGTTGGCCAAGTCGCAGTAGCCCCAGGTCAGGTCGCAGGCGATGTCGTACTGGGCGACCCGCCGCCGTACCAGCTCTACCGCCTCCAGACCCATCAGTTTCAGTTCGCGCACCCCGTCCTTGCCGATCACCGACTCGAACTGCTCCACGCCATGGCCGACACCGCGAATCAGCTGCCCGCCGTTACGTCCGCTGGCGCCCCAGCCGATCCGGTGAGCTTCGACCAGCACCACCGACAGGCCTTTCTGGGCCAGTTCGATCGCCGTGTTGAGGCCGGAAAAGCCGCCGCCGACGATGCACACATCGGCGTGCTGCTCACCTTGCAAGGCCGGCAAATCGAGGGACTGGTTGACGCTGGCGGCGTAGTAGGAGGGCGCATGCTCGGCGCTATGAACCGGCGGGTGGGCACGGGCGGTCATGTGCAGGATCCTGAGTGTTATGTGCGTAAAAATGGACGAAGCATAAGCGCGGAATCCGCTGCGGGCCAACTGGTGATCACCTTGGCAGACCGAGCTTTGCGCCGCCCGGGCCCGCCTGTACCATGCTCGTCTGCCGTTCCAGAGCCCCTGTCCATGAGTTGTACCAGCCGCAAGATCGACCTGCTGCGTCGCCAGATTCCGCGCTTCGACTGCGTGCCCGGCTGCCACGACTGCTGCGGCCCGGTGACCGCGTCCTCCGAGGAAATGTCGCGTCTGCCACGCAAGACCGCCGCCGAGCAGGAGGCTGCCCTGGCCGAGTACAACTGCGTGCATCTCGGGCCCCAGGGGTGTCAGGTGTATGACCAGCGCCCGCTGATTTGCCGGCTGTTCGGCACCACGCCGAACCTGCCATGCCCTCACGGCCACGGCCCCGAGCAACCCATTGAGGCGCATGTGGAGCGGCAGGTGCATCAGTTGATCGCCAGCACCCGCCAGGTTCTCGTCTAGAGAATTACTCCGGCACCGGTAGCGCCAGGCTCTCCTTTACTTCTTCCATCACGATATAGCTCTTCGACTCGCGCACATGGGGCAGCTTGAGCAGGATGTCGCCGAGCAGCTTGCGGTAGCTGGCCATCTCGTTTATTCGCGCTTTCACTAGGTAGTCGAAGTCGCCGGACACCAGGTGGCATTCCAGCACGTGGGGCAGCTTGAGCACGGCGCGGCGGAAGTCTTCGAAGGTGTCACCGGACTTGTAGTCCAGGCTGATCTCCACGAACACCAGCAGGCTGGCCTTGAGGTTCTGCGGGTTGAGGCGCGCGTGATACCCCATGATGATGCCTTCGCGCTCCAGACGGCGGACCCGTTCCGTGCACGGCGTGGTCGACAGCCCCACCCGTTCGCCCAGCTCGGTAAAGGAGATGCGCCCGTCCTCTTGGAGGATGCGCAGGATGTTGCGGTCGATCTTGTCCAGCTCGCGGCGGCTCTGATGTTGCGTACGCATGCTCGGCACCCCTCCGTGAAAGGCTCGTAAAGCCAGAATTCCCTTCGAATATACGAGTGTATACAGTGAAAAGCACTGCCATTCACTTTCTATACTGTACGCATCGACTTCTCAAATCGTAATACGCCAGTGCATCGTCGCGGCGAGGAGAACAACATGCGGGTTCTGGTGCTTGGTAGCGGTGTGATCGGTACGGCCAGTGCGTATTACCTGGCCCGTCAGGGTTTCGAGGTGGTGGTCGTTGATCGCCAGGACGGCCCGGCCATGGAAACCAGCTTCGCCAACGCCGGCCAGGTGTCGCCGGGCTACGCATCGCCGTGGGCGGCTCCGGGCATCCCGCTGAAGGCCATCAAGTGGCTGCTGCAAAAGCATGCGCCGTTGGCGATCAAGCTGACCGGCGATATCGACCAGTACCTGTGGATGGCGCAGATGCTGCGCAACTGCACCGCCAGCCGATATGCGGTGAACAAGGAGCGCATGGTGCGTCTGTCCGAGTACAGCCGTGACTGCCTCGACGAGTTGCGCGCGGAAACCGGCATTGGTTACGAAGCGCGTCAGCTCGGTACTACTCAGCTGTTCCGCACCCAGGCGCAACTCGACAACGCCGCTAAGGATATCTCGGTACTCGAGCAGTCCGGCGTGCCCTATGAACTGCTCGACCGTGCCGGTATCGCCAAGGTCGAACCGGCCCTGGCCAGCGTCACCGACAAGCTCGCCGGTGCCCTGCGTCTGCCGAATGACCAGACCGGCGACTGCCAGCTGTTCACCCGCAAACTGGCCGAGATGGCCGCCGCGCTGGGCGTGCAGTTCCGCTTCGGGCAGAACATCCAGCGTCTCGACGTGGCCGGTGACCGCATCAACGGCGTGTGGATCGACGGCAAGCTGGAAACCGCCGACCGCTATGTGCTGGCCCTGGGCAGCTACAGCCCACAGTTGCTCAAACCGCTGGGTATCCGCGCGCCGGTGTATCCGCTCAAAGGCTATTCACTAACGGTGCCGATCACCAACCCGGACATGGCGCCGACCTCGACCATTCTCGATGAGACCTACAAGGTCGCCATCACCCGTTTCGACCAGCGCATCCGCGTCGGCGGCATGGCCGAAATCGCCGGCTTCGACCTGAGCCTCAACCCGCGCCGTCGCGAGACCCTGGAGATGATCGTCGGTGATCTGTATCCCCAGGGCGGCGATCTGAGCCAGGCGGACTTCTGGACCGGCCTGCGCCCGGCCACCCCGGATGGCACGCCGATCGTTGGCGCCACACCCTATCGAAACCTGTTTCTGAACACCGGACACGGTACCCTAGGCTGGACCATGGCCTGCGGCTCTGGTCGCTTGCTGGCCGACCTGATCGCCAAGAAGCGCCCGCAGATCAGCAGCGAAGGCCTGGATATTTCCCGTTACGGTAGCCCCAAGGAGTTGAACAGCCATGTCCATACAGCGCCTGCGAACTGAGCCGCGCCTGAGCGAAATCGTCATCCACAACGGCACCGTCTACCTGGCCGGCCAGCTGGATGAAAACCACAGCGAAGGCATCGAGGCTCAGACCAAAGCGACCCTGGACAGCATCGACGCATTCCTGGCCGAGGCTGGCACCGACAAGACGCGCATCCTGTCGATCACCATCTTTCTGAAAGACATCGATGATCGTGACGGCATGAACAAGGTCTGGGATGCCTGGGTGCCGGCTGGCCACTCGCCGGCGCGCGCGTGCGTCGAGGCCAAGCTGTATTCGCCGGATGTGTTGGTGGAAATGACGGTGATTGCTGCGCTGCCGTGATTGAAGGCCGGCTTGCGATCTACCGAAATGATCCGACTGTAAGAAGCGTTTTGCCGATCCATTGTGGGAGCGGGCCATGCCCGCGATTTTTTCGCGCGCATGGGCTAGGCGTCCCCGCGCGCTCCCACAGGTTCCCCGCTTACACCCTGTTTAGAGATAACCATGCGTCCCGCCCGTGCTCTGATCGATCTGCAAGCTCTGCGTCACAACTACCAATTGGCTCGTGAACTGTCTGGCGCGCGTGCGCGTGCGCTGGCGGTGGTCAAGGCCGATGCCTATGGGCATGGCGCGGTGCGTTGTGCTCAGGCGCTACAGGACGAGGCCGATGGTTTCGCAGTAGCCTGTATTGAAGAGGCGCTGCAGCTGCGCGCAGCGGGCATCAGTGGGCCGATTCTGTTGCTCGAAGGTTTTTTTGAAGCCAGCGAGCTGGCGCTGATCGAGCAGCATGACCTTTGGACAGTGGTACACGCTGGGTGGCAACTCGAAGCCATCGAGCAGGCCGCGCTCAAGCGTCCGCTGAACGTCTGGCTCAAGCTGGACAGCGGTATGCACCGCGTCGGTTTTCACCCGGCTGATTATCAGGCGGCCTATCGGCGCCTGCTGGGCAGCGGCAAAGTGGCGAAGATCGTGCTGATGAGCCATTTCTCCCGGGCCGACGAGCTCGATTGCAGCCGCAGCGACGAGCAACTGGCAGTGTTTCAGCAGGCCCGCGAAGGCCTGGCCGCCGAGGTCAGTCTGCGCAACTCGCCGGCGCTGCTGGGTTGGCCGAGTATCCCCAGTGACTGGTCGCGGCCCGGCATCATGCTCTACGGCGCCACGCCGTTCGAGCAGGCGCAAGAAGTCGCCTCGCGGCTGCAGCCGGTGATGACCCTGGAGTCGAAGGTCATCAGCGTGCGTGATCTGCCGGCCGGCGAGCCGGTCGGCTACGGCGCGCGCTTCGTCAGCGAGCGCCCCTCACGGGTCGGCGTGGTCGCCATGGGCTATGCCGACGGCTACCCGCGCCATGCGCCGACCGGCACGCCGGTGCTGATCGACGGCCAGCCGTCGCGGATCATCGGCCGTATTTCCATGGATATGCTCACCGTCGACCTCAGCGATCTGCCGGGTACCGGCGTGGGCAGCCGCGTCGAGTTCTGGGGCCGCGGCGTGCTGGCCAGCGACGTCGCCGTGGCCGCCGGCACCATTCCCTATCAGCTGTTCTGCAATGTGCGCCGGGTGCCGCTGATCTACAGCGAAGCCTGAGAAGCAGTCCATGATCGCTCAGCCAAGCTTCGTCGGTTTGGTAGCTAGGTGGGGCGAAAGCAGCCGCTCGCGAACTCGTGGGAGGGGCTTTAGCCCCGAGCTCTTTACGCCTAGCTTGGCACAATCGAGGCTAAAGCCTCTCCCACAAAAGCTCCGCCCACCGTCTGCTTTTGCCTTGTAGCCGCCCGTGCATGCTCACAAAGATCATGAATAGGTTCTGAGCGGGATACGACCCAGAGTGTTCGGACTGTTGTAAATACTGAACACTGCCGCCATGATGAAGCCACTTTTCATGGTTTCACTGGGGGTATCCAACATTGGACGTCGGTCTTCGCCTGCAATCTATCCGCAAGCAAAAAGGGCTTTCCCAGCGCGAACTCGCCAAGCGGGCGGGGGTTACCAACAGCACCATCTCGATGATCGAGAAGAACAGCGTGAGCCCCTCGATCAGCTCGTTGAAGAAGGTACTGGCCGGCATTCCCATGTCGTTGGTGGAGTTCTTCTCTCTGGAAGCCGAGCAGGATAACCAGGTGCAGGTGGTCTACCGCGCCAGCGAGCTCACCGATATCCACAGCGGTGCGATCACCATGAAACTGATCGGCAAGGCGCACCCCAGCCGGGCCATTTCCTTTCTCGACGAAACCTACCCGCCGCATAGCGACACCGGCCTGGAGATGTACGCCCACGAGGGCGAGGAGACCGGCATGCTGGTGGAAGGGCGTCTGGAGCTGACCGTCGGTGACGAGGTGTTCATCCTCGAGAGCGGCGACAGCTATTACTTCGAGAGCAGCCGGCCGCACCGTTTCCGCAATCCCTTCGATCAGCCGGCGCGCTTGATCAGTGCCACCACGCCGGCCAACTTCTAGGAACCGTACGGAAAGTACCTGCGCTCGGTGATGCTTCGTTAAAAAACGGCTGGAGTGCCAGCCCAGTCGGGCTGCTCATTTACAGCTCGTAAACTCCGAGGCCTCATCGATTTTTGCCTCGCCTGACCTTCGCTCGGAGACTTTTCGTACGGATCCAATGCACGCGCGTGGCAATCTGCGCCGTCGTTGATCTGCGTCATGGGGTCACGCATCCCGTCACCCGGGCCAGTCGGTATACTTTGCTGGCTTGCGAAACCGTGGCCGCGAGCGTGATAAGTCATCCATGAGGGCATCTGAGTGAACCCAATTAGCAGGCCGTTGAAAAACTACCTACGTTGCCGGCACATCGTTAAAAACAGCCTCAAAATGCTCATGTACAACTCGTACACTCCGCTTTTTCGGCTGTTTTTGCCTCGCTCCGGCGGCCTCGCTGACGTTTTTCAACGGCCTTCTAGAAGCATGCTGCTAGCGCCAGCCATCGCCCTGACGCTATGGGCCGTGACAGCCCAGGCGAACACCGACGAGGCGGTTGCCGAGCGAATCAAGCCCGTCGGGCAGGTGTGCATCGCCGGTCAGGAATGCAAGGGTGTCGAAGCCGTTGCGGCGGTAAGCAGCGGTGGCGCCCGCAATGCCGATGACATCATTGCCAAGCACTGCACGGCCTGCCACACCAGCGGCCTGCTCGGCGCGCCGAAGATTGGCGATAGCGCTGCCTGGAAGGAGCGTGCGGATCACCAGGGCGGCCTGGACGGCATTCTTGCGGCGGCCATCAACGGCATCAACGCCATGCCGCCTAAAGGCACCTGCGGTGACTGTTCAGATGACGAGTTGCGCGCCGCCATCCAGAAGATGTCCGGCCTGTAGAACGGCGTTTCCGCGCCCGCCAAAGCCGCCGCGAGGCGGCTTTGGCGTTTCAGAATGATGACGACATGCAGCAAAAGGCGTAGCGGGGGAGTCCAACATGGACGATCCCGACCGTTGGCCTGGAGAACCGCATGCCCCAATCTTGTACCCTCGAGCAAGCTGTAGACCGTGTGCTGGAAACGATCGACGGGCCGATTCACCTTGGTCTGCCGCTTGGCCTGGGTAAGCCCAATCGTTGGGTCAACGCCCTTTATGCGCGGCTGCGTGAATTGCCCGAGCGGCACCTGACCATCTACACCGCGCTGTGTCTGGGCCGGCCGCGGGCCGGGCAGGAACTGCAGCAGCGCTTTCTCGAACCCTTCGTCGAACGTATCTATGGCGACTATCTTGAGCTGGATTTTCTTGCCGACCTGCAAGCCGATCAGTTGCCGGCCAATGTGCGGGTCGAGCAGTTCTTTCTGCAACCCGGCAGCCTGCTCGACAGCGCGCCGACCCAGCTCGATTACACCAGCAGCAACTACAGCCACGCCGCCCGTGACCTAAACGCCAAGGGCGTCAACGTGGTGGCGCAGCTGGTCGCGACCGACCCGACACGGCCTTATCACTTCAGCCTCAGCTGCAACCCGGACATCACCCTCGATCTGCTGCCGATGCTGCAGGCGCGCCGCGAGCGTGGCGAAACCATTCTCTGTGTGGCTCAGGTGCATGAGGGGCTGCCGTACATGGCCGGCGACGCCGAGGTGTCCCGAGACGTCTTCGATATCGAGCTGCAGGAACCCGAAACCACTACGCTGTTTTCCACACCGAACATGCCGGTCACGGTGCAGGACCATTGCATCGGTCTGCATGCCAGCACTTTGGTGCGCGATGGCGGCAGCCTGCAGATCGGCATCGGCGCCATGGGCGATGCGGTCAGTGCCGCGTTGTTGCAGCGCCACGCAGATAACCCGGCGTACCGCGCGGTGCTGGATGATCTGCAAAACGGTCGCGTTCATCCGCTGAGTAGCGTGCTCGGTGATTTGGGCGTTTTTCAGAAGGGGCTTTACGGCTGCAGCGAGATGTTCGTCAGCGGCCTGCTGGCGCTTGCCGATGCTGGAGTGATTCGCCGCATCGTCTATCCCGATTTGCGGGTGCAGCGCCTGGCCAGTGCTGGCGCGCTGGATGCCAATGGCCAGCCGTGCAGCGTACAGGCGTTGCTCGATGCGGGCCTGCCCCCGCGCCTCGACGAAGCCACCCTGGCCTGGCTGCAGGAAGCTGGTTTGCTGGACGCCAACCTCAAGCTGCAGGGCGAGAACCTGCTGCTGCCCACCGACCAGCAGTGCTCCACGGATCTCTCCGACCCGCTGAGCCAGGCAGCGCTGCGCGATTATCTGACGCCTGCGCAGCACGGCGTGTGTGTTCATGGTGGCTTCTTCCTGGGGCCGCAATCCTTCTATGCGCGGCTCAACGCCATGGATCCCAAGCAGCGCAATCGCTTCGGCATGACCGGCATCGGCTTCATCAATGAGCTGTACGGGCAGGAAGAACTGAAGCGCTTGCAGCGCGTCGACGCGCGGTTTATCAACAGCGCGTTCACCGTGACCCTGCTTGGCGCGGCGGTGGCTGACCAGCTGGAAGATGGCCGGGTGCTCAGCGGCGTGGGCGGGCAGTACAACTTCGTCGCCCAGGGGCATGCGCTGCCTGGTGCTCGGTCGATCCTGCTGCTGCGCAGCTGGCGCGAATCGGCCGGTGAAGTCAGCTCGAACATCGTCTGGGAATACGGCCACGTGACCATTCCCCGTCACCTGCGTGACGTGGTGATCACCGAATATGGCATCGCCGACCTGCGCGGCAAGACCGACTCCCAGGTTGTCGAGGCACTGCTGGCAGTCGCCGATTCACGTTTCCAGGAAGAGCTGATGCAGCAGGCCATCGACGCGGGCAAGCTTTCCAAGGATTTTCGCCTCGATGCGCGCTACACCGACAACACCCCCGAACGCCTGGAACAGATTGCCGGGCGGCATCGGCCGATGTTCGTCGAATACCCGTTAGGCAGCGATTTCAGTGACGAGGAGCAGGCGCTGTTGCGAGCGCTGACCTGGCTGAAGGGCAAGTTCCACTTGAGCGAGGTGCTGGAGTTGGGCAAGGCGGCGTTCGATGCGCCGCCCGCCGAGGCGTTTCCGGCAGCCCTGCAGCGCATGGGCCTGGAACGGCCCGATGGTCTGCGCGAAGAGCTGTACCAGCGTCTTGTGCTGGCCGGGCTGCAGGCTACTCGAGGAAGGTAACCTTGCCGCCTGCCAGGGACTGGATACGCGCCAGGGATTCGATGCGATAACCCTCGGCGTCCAGCGCAGCGCGGCCGCTCTGGAACGACTTCTCGATCACCACGCCGATGCCGGCGATGCTGGCGCCGGCCTGGCCGACCAGATCGATCAGAGCCTTGGCGGCGTGGCCGTTTGCCAGGAAGTCATCGACCAGCAATACGTGGTCAGTGGCGTTCAAGTGCTTGGATGAAATCGCCAGTGTGCTCTCGGTCTGCTTGGTGAACGAGAACACCTTGGAGATGTAGAGGTTGTCGGTGAGCGTCAGCGACTGATACTTGCGGGCGAAGATCACCGGCACGCCGAGCTCCAGACCGGCCATGACCGCCGGCGCGATGCCCGAAGCCTCGATGGTGACGATCTTGGTAATGCCCTGACCTTTGAAGCGCTCGGCGAACTCGTGGCCGATCTCCTTCATCAACTGTGGGTCGATCTGGTGATTCAGAAAGGCGTCGACCTTGAGCACCTGCTCGGAGAGGACGGTACCTTCACTGCATATCTTCTGTTTCAACGACTCCACGATCGATCCTCTGGGCTCAAGAGCAAAGCGGCGGATTTTCGCTCAAAATGCCGATCATTTGTAGCGAAACCGCACGCGCAGCGCTCCGCTCATCCATTGCAGGTACAAACGCAGCGCTCAGGCGCTTTTGGTCAGGCGCCGCAGAATATCCTTGGGAATGCCGCGGGTATCCAGAGGCAGCTTGTCCGGCGCGGGCTCCAGGCCCAGCTCGAACAGCCAGTTGAGGGCGTACTCGCGCAGCTGCTTCTGTTCGTAGTCGTGCCACTGCTGGCGCAGGGTTGGGAAGTGGTCGATCTCGTAGTCGAAGGCGCGCAGCGGCTTGCGGCCCGTCAGTGCGGCGCTGAGCAGCGGGTGAGCATTGAGGTCGTTCAGGGTGAACAGAAAGGACTCGCGCATCGCCACGCGCTGGGCCACATCGAGATTCGGCACGGCGGTGTACCGGTCTGGGTTGAGCTGGATCTGCTGGCGCTCGTCGCTGCCCTGATCCTCGGGCGTCAAGGTCAGCACCGTGCCGGCTTCCATGTCGAGCCAGTGCTCGAGGGTTTCGCGACCGTTGATCAATTGGGTCAGGGTATCGAGGTCGAGAGTGAGCGTGCGCATGGTGCCGGGCCTCTTTGCAAAGGAGCTTCACGGAGAACGAAATGCCCGGCCATAGCGGCCGGGCTTTCACTCTGACTACGAAATGTTACGCAGGTGCCCGACGCCATCTTGGGCTCGATGAAAACGTAGCCTGGGTTGAGCAGGCGATACCCAGGTAGATTCCCGGGTGTCGCTGCGCTCGACCCGGGCTACGGTCTTGCGTCAGCGCTTGAGCATGGCGCGCATGCTGGCCAGGGCGTCGTTACCGCGGGCAGCTTTGACTTCCACGGGGGCCTCTTCCATGCCTTCCCACACCAGATCTTCGGGCGGTAGTTCGTTGAGGAAGCGGCTCGGCGAACAGTCAATGATCTCGCCGTACTGCTTGCGCTTGGCGGCAAAGGTCAGCGCCAGGTTGCGCTTGGCGCGGGTGATGCCCACGTAGGCCAAGCGGCGCTCTTCCTCGATGGTGTCGGCTTCGATGCTGGAGCGGTGCGGCAGGATCTCCTCCTCGAAACCGATGATGTACACCGACGGAAACTCCAGGCCTTTGGAGGCGTGCATGGTCATCATCTGCACACCTTCGGCGCCATCTTCCTCTTCCTGCTGGCGCTCGAGCATGTCGCGCAGCACCAGCTTGCCGATGGCGTCCTCGATGGTCATGTCGCCTTCCTCGTCCTTGTCGAGGGTGTTCTTCAGCGCATCGACGAGGAACCACACGTTGCCCATGCGCGCATCGGCAACCTTGTCGCTGGAGGCGTTCTGGCGCAGCCAGTTCTCGTAGTCGATATCCATGACCATGCTGCGGATCGCGGCGATCGGCTCGTTGACCACGCACTGCTCGCGCACGCCGTCCATCCAGCGTTTGAAGCGCGCCAGGCGCTCGGTGTAGCGGCTGTCGAGGTGAGCGCCGAGGCCGATTTCGTCGCTGGCAGCGTACATGCTGATCTTGCGCTCGTTGGCGTAGTTGCCGAGCTTTTCCAGGGTGGTCGAGCCGATCTCCCGGCGCGGTACGTTGATTACACGCAGGAAGGCGTTGTCGTCATCCGGGTTGACCAGCAGGCGGAAGTAGCTCATCAGGTCTTTCACTTCCTGGCGGGCGAAGAAGCTGGTGCCGCCGCTCAGGCGATAGGGAATCTGGTGGTGCTGCAGTTTCAGCTCCATCAGCTTGGCCTGGTAGTTGCCGCGATAGAGGATGGCGAACTCGCTGTACGGGCGCTGGGTGCGCAGGTGCTCGGTGAGAATTTCCAGCGCCACGCGCTCGCACTCGGCGTCTTCGTTGCGCGTGCGGATCACGCGGATCTCGTCGCCCATGCCCATCTCGCTCCACAGCTGCTTCTCGAAGGCGTGGGGGTTGTTGGCGATCAGGGTGTTAGCGCACTTGAGGATGCGGCTGGTGGAGCGGTAGTTCTGCTCGAGCATCACCACCTTCAGTGACGGGTAATCCTCCTTGAGCAGGTTGAGGTTTTCCGGGCGTGCGCCGCGCCAGGCGTAGATCGACTGGTCGTCGTCGCCTACCACGGTGATCTGGTTGCGCATGCCTACCAGCAGTTTCACCAGCAGATACTGGCTGGAGTTGGTGTCCTGGTATTCGTCGACGAGCAGATAACGGATGCGGTTCTGCCACTTCTCCAGAATGTCGCTGTGTTCCTGGAACAGCTTCACCGGCAGCAGGATCAGGTCGTTGAAGTCCACCGCGTTGTACGCCTTGAGCGTGCGCTGGTAGTGCAGGTAGACGATGGCGGCGGTCTGTTCCTTGGGGTTGCGCGCGTTGGCCAGCGCCTCGTCGGGCAGAATCAGGTCGTTCTTCCAGCTGTCGATGTAGTTCTTGACCTCGTCAGCGCCATCATCGCCGGCGTATTCCTTCTGCATGATGTCGGTGAGCAGCGCCTTGATGTCGCCGTCATCGAAGATCGAGAAGCCGGGCTTGTAGCCCAGGCGCGCGTATTCCTTGCGGATGATGTTCATGCCCAGGTTGTGGAAGGTCGACACCGTCAGGCCGCGGGCTTCGGGGCCCTTGAGCAAGCTGCCGACACGCTCCTTCATCTCGCGCGCGGCCTTGTTGGTAAAGGTCATGGCGACGATGTGCTGGGCACGGATGCCGCAGTTCTGCACCAGGTGGGCGATCTTGCGGGTGATCACGCTGGTCTTGCCGGAGCCTGCACCGGCGAGCACCAAAAGAGGGCCGCCGACGTAGTTCACGGCTTCTTGTTGCCGGGGGTTGAGTCGGGACATCGTGTTTATCGCGAAGGAAAATGGCCGCGCATTTTAGCCGAAAGTCGTCTGGCATTTCGTGGCTTTGCTGCATCAGCCGACAGCCGTGCTGCCGCGTGTGGGCGCTGATTCCTTTGCCGGGGTTGTCGCCTCGATGGGTTTTATCGCAGGATGTTCAGCGATTTACACGGAAGTGATTGATTTGACGCCGGAACGGCGCATTCAGAAGCACTGGTAAGTGCTCATTTTTTTCGTGCATCGGGGGGTATTTCTTGAGCGCATTCGTCGAGCCGTTACGTCTGGTTCTGCTGGCGGAAACGCCGCAGTGGCGCGAACTGTTGTGCGAGCGCCTGGAAGTTGCCGGCAGCCCGGTGCCGTTGAGCTGCGCGTCCAGCTGGTTGGACGCCAGCATGCTGCTCGATGAAGCCAGCGATGCAGTGCTGCTCACCACGCCAGCGCACCTGCCAGACTCCAGGCGCTGCGCCGCGCCGATCATTCTTTTGCTGGAGCAGGAGCCGAGCGAGGCGCCGCCCCAGGTCTGCGACTGGCTGGTGCGTGACCAACTGAGCGCTGACGTGTTGCGCCGCAGCCTGCGGTATGTGCGCGAGCAGGGCCGCTTGCGCATGACCCTGCAACAGCTGGCCGAGCAGGATGCCCTCACCGGCATCGCCAATCGTCAGGGTTTTCATACCTTGCTGGCAGCGCGCCTTGGCGAGCAGGGCCGTCGCGGCCTGGCGCTGATCCAGCTGGACCTGGACAACTTCCGCCAGGCCAATGATGCCCTCGGCCACCTGGCTGGCGATCAGCTGATTCAGCAGGTAGTGGCGCGTCTCGAACAGCACCTGGGCCGCGGTGATCAGCTGGCGCGGCTGGGCGGCGATGAGTTCGCCCTGCTGGTCGACAGCCATGGCGACGTCGAGCGTTTTCACGGCTGGGTTCAGCACCTGCTCGAAGCGCTGGGCGAGCCGTACTGGGTCGAGGGCGAAAGCCTGCTGCTGGGCTGCAGCCTTGGCGTGGCGCTGGCCAAACCGGCAAGCACCGCCGATACCCTGATGTGGCACGCCCATATCGCCATGCAGCAGGCGAAAAGCCGGCAGGGCTGCACCTATCACCTATACGACGAGCGTCTCGACCACGGCATGCGCAGCCAGGTCGACATGCAGCGCGAGCTGCGCCGGGCGCTGCGCAAAGGTGAGCTGCAGCTGCATTATCAGCCGCGCTTCTGTTTGCACACGGGGCGCATCGTCGGCCTGGAGGCGCTGGTGCGCTGGCAGCACGAGCAATATGGTCTGCTGATGCCTGGCGAGTTCGTGCCGCTGGCCGAGGAGTGCGGGCTGATCGTACCGCTCGGTTACTGGGTGATCGACCGCGCGATGCGTGACATGCAGCTGTTGCGCGAGCGTGGCCACCCGGCGTTGCACATGGCGGTCAACCTGTCGTTCCGCCAGTTCCAGGACAGCCAGTTGCTGCCGACCCTGGAGCGGCTGATCGACAGCTGCGGTATCGACAGCCACTGGCTGGAGTTCGAGCTGACCGAAACTGCGGTGATGCGCCGCAGCGACTACGTGCTGCAGACCATGCGCCGTCTTGGGCATCTGGGCGTGCGCTTCTCCCTGGACGACTTCGGCACCGGCTTCTCGTCCTTCGAGCACCTGAGCAACCTGCCTATCGCCCTGCTGAAGATCGACCGCAGCTTCGTCACCGGCATGGAAACGCGCCCGCAGAGCCAACAGCTGGTGCAGGCGATGATCAGCCTGGCCCATAACCTCGACCTGCAAGTGGTCGCCGAAGGTGTGGAAACCCTGGAACAGCTCCAGCTGCTGCGCGAGTTCGGTTGTGATCAGGCGCAGGGCTACTTGATCAGCAAGGCGATGCCATTGACAGAGCTGGCGCGCTTTCTGTCGGCGGACGTTCGCCAGTCGCTACTCGGTGGTCGACCCTAGCCGCAGCGATCAGCTGCCCAATCAGGACGGGCAGGCCTGCGTGGCCTCTGGCTTTTGCAGACGCCCAGTTTTCCACTGGAAGCCCAGCACCAGGCCGCTCGCCGTCACCGCCAGACCCGCAGCCAAGCCCCACCACACGCCATGGGCGCCCCAGCCAAATGGGAAGGCCAGCAGCCAGGCCAGTGGCGCGCCAATGCACCAGTAGCCGGTCAGGCCGATCACCAGGGTCAGACGGCCGTCGTTGAGGCCACGGATCGCTCCCATGGCGATGCTCTGCAGGCCGTCGAACAGCTCGAACCAGGCGGCAATCGCCAGCAGGCTCACTGCGAGGGTGACAATCTCGGCGAACGCCGGATCGTGACGGTCGAGATACAGGCCGATGATCCACTCCGGCAGCAGCCAGAACGCCAGGGCGAACAGCAGCATCAGCACGGCGCCCATACCCATGCCCAGGTGGCCGGCCAGACGCGACAGATGCAGGCGATCGGCGCCGTAGTGCATGCCGACCCGGAAGGTCACCGCATAAGAAAGACCGTGGGGCACGATAAAGGCCAGGGCGACCGATTGCATGGCGATCTGGTGCGCTGCCAGCTGCACACTGCCCAGGGCACCCATGCACAGGGTGGCGAAGGTAAACAGGCCTTGCTCGGCCGCGTAGGTGCCGCCAATCGGCAGGCCGAGGCGCAGCAGGGCGCGGATCTCGGCGCGTTGTGGCCGACCCAGGCCGCCGCGCAGCTTGTAACGCTGGTAGGTCGGCGACATCAGGATGTATAGCCCCAGGGCCAGCGCCATGGCGCTGCTGACCAGCGCGGTGGTCAGGCCGATACCGCTCAGGCCCAGGTCGACGCCGAACCAGCCTTTGATCAGCGCGTAGTTGATGATGAAGTTGGCGATGGTGCCGACGATGCTGATGGTCATCACCGGGCCGGGATGGCCGATGGCGCTGGTAAAGCCGCGCAAGGCCATAAAGCACAGGTAGGCGGGTAGGCCCAGCGACAGTGGGCGCAGAAAGCTCATGGCCTCGCTGGCAGCGGCCGGGTTCTGACCCAGATGCGGCAACAGTGGGCCCAGGCCATTGAGGCACAACGCGCTGATGACGCCGAGCAGTATCGCCAGCCATAGGCCGTTGCGCAGCAGGCGGGTGACGCCCTCAGCGTCTCCGGCGCCATGGCGGATGGCGATCATGCTGCCCACGGCGGCAACCACCCCGGTGCAGAAGATCGAGAAGATGAAGTAGCAGGTCGTGCCCAGGGCGCCGCCGGCCAGCTGCCCGGGGCCGAGCATGGCCATCATCAAGGTGTCGGTGAAAATCATCAGCGCGTGGGCCAGCTGCGCAGAGATCAGCGGCCCGGCCAGGCGCAGCAGCGAGCGCAGCTCGTGACGGAGGGGATTTTTCATGATGAGTAAAACTTCGGTAGGGTAAGCATCCCCGGACTGTCAGGAGATGAGCAATGACCGCTATTCTCAGGTTTGTAGCAGGTGGCCACAAAAGGAAAATAGCCATGCCAGGCATGATTAAAACTCATGGTTTAGGGCGATGACGCGGCGCTTGCCCCCTCTCTATGCCCTGCGTGCCTTCGAGGCCGCCGCGCGGCATCTCTCGTTCACCCGCGCCGCCGATGAGCTGGCGATCACCCAGAGTGCGGTGAGCCGGCACATTCGCACCCTCGAAGAACACTTCGCCTGCCGGCTGTTCGAGCGCCGCGGCCGGGCGTTGCACCTGACCGAGCCGGCGAGTCTGCTGCTGCCGGGCGTGCACGAAGGTTTCGAGTCCCTGGAGCGGGCCTGCGCGACCCTGCTCGTGGAGGACGGCACCTTGCGTCTCAAGGCGCCTTCGACTCTGACCATGCGCTGGCTGTTGGCGCGCCTGTCGCTGTTTCGCGCCCGGCATGCAGACCTTGAAGTGCAGCTCACCAGCGCCTGGATGGATCTTGATCGCGTGGATTTTCTCCATGAACCTTTCGATTGCGCCGTGTTACTCAGTGCCGGCACCTTCAGCAACGAATGGCATAGCGTGCGGCTGTTCGAGGAATGGCTGATCCCGGTCTACGCGCCAGGCGCCTCTGGCGAACAGCCCTGGGACGTCAGCCGCCTGCAACAGGCCGAGTTGGTACACCCGACGCCCGACCGCCGTGACTGGCGCCGCTGGCTGCAGGCCATGGACCTGACCGATCAGGTGTCGCTTAAGGGTGGCCAGGTGTTCGACACCCTGGAGCTAGGCATTGTCGCCGCCGCCCGTGGCTACGGCGTGTCGATCGGCGACCTGGCCATGGTCGCCGAGGACGTGCTGCTGGGACGTCTGGCGCTGCCCTGGCCGGCCGCCGTCTCCAGCGGTGAAAGCTATTACCTGGTGTGGCCCAAGGCGCGCCGCGGTCAGGAGCGTTTCGAGCGGCTGGCCGAGTTCCTGCTCGCCGAAGTGGCGGCCATGCAATTGCCCGAAGTGGAGCTACGCCGCTAGAAAACCGCTGAAAACTTTCATCTACGGGACGTTTTCATTACCCCACGTAAAAAATGGGGTGATAGCGTCATGATGGCCATTGACGCACTAAAACTCTCAAGTATTCTCCGCGCTCGCCGACGTACAGGCTGATCATTATTTATTCAATTACTCCATACAGGGACGATGGAGCACGGAGATGTTTCATGAACCAACCTCGTTCGCGTATCGCCTGGCAACTGGCGACGGCTCTTGCCGCCATGCTGGTGTTGCTGATCAGTGTCAGTACCGTATTTGCCCTGCGCTCGCTGAGCAGCGCCAACCTGGTGACCCGTGAAGAGCACCTTGGTAGCGAAGCACGCCTGCTCGCCGACCAGCTGAGCACTTTCCACGAGAGCCTGCGTGAAAGTACGCAGCGTCTGGCTGGCCTGTTCGAGCGACGTTTCAGCAGCGGCTTGCGCGTTAGCGCGGACGAGCGCGTCGCCGTCGGCGCCCTGCAAGCGCCTGCTCTCTATATGGGCAGCACCTTGCTGAACAACGATTTCAGCGAAGTCGACGAGTTTCGCCGCCTGACCGCCGGTGTGGCGACCATCTTCGTGCGTGATGGCGATGACTTCGTGCGTGTCACCACCTCGCTTACCAAACAGGATGGTGGCCGCGCCATCGGTACCGTGCTCGATCGCAACCACCCGGCCTATGCACGCCTGCTGGCCGGTGAGAGCTATGTGGGGCGCGCGCTGCTGTTTGAGCGTTTCTACATGACCCAGTACACCCCGGTGCGTGACAGCGCAGGCCGAGTGATCGCCGTGCTGTTCGTCGGCTTCGATTACACCGACGCGCAGAATGCCCAGTTCGCCAACCTGCAGCGCTTCCGCATCGGCAGCACTGGCTCGCTGGCGCTGCTCGACGACGGGAACAAATGGCTGGTGCCGCCTTATGGCGCGCAGCGCCCCGAGCAACTGACCGGCAACATGACGAAGGTGCTTGGCACGCCGGGCAAAGGTGGTTTCTGGAGCGACGGCGAGCAGCAGTTCTACAGCGTTGCCGTGCCATTCGCTGGCGGCCCATGGACTGTCGTGGCGAGCATGCCGGAAGCAGAGATCGAGGCCGTGACCTGGCGTGTCGGCAGCCAGCTGGCTATCGGCAGCCTGGTGACGTTGGTGCTGGCCGTGTTGGCGGTGATCTGGCTGCTGCGTCGCAAGCTGCGCCCGCTTGGTGACTTGGTTCAACAGGCTCAGGCATTGGGCGCTGGTGATCTGAGCGTGCGTCTGCAGGTCAAGAGCCATGACGAAATCGGCGAGCTGTCGCGCAGCTTCAACCAGATGAGCGAAGCGCTGTCGACCATGGTCTCGCACATCCGCAGTTCCGCCGGCAATGTCAGCCAGCGCGCCGAGGCGTTGTCTGGCCTGTCGCGTGGCGCCTATGAAGGCATCGAGCAGCAGTCCGGTGAGATCAGCAGCATGGCCGGCGCCGTGGAAGAGTTCAGCGCCACCTCGCTGAACATCGCCGACAACATGCGCAGCACCGAGCGTATGGCCAGCGAGAACGCCAGCCAGACACGTATTGGCCGCACCTCGATGGACGAGGCGTCCAACGCCCTGGAGCAGATTTCTACCTCGCTCAATAGCGCCGCCAAAGTTATCGACAGCCTCGGTCAGCGCTCTCAGGAAATCGGCGGCATCCTCAGCGTCATTACCTCGATCGCCGATCAGACCAACCTGCTGGCGCTCAACGCCGCCATCGAGGCTGCGCGTGCCGGTGAGCAGGGCCGTGGTTTTGCCGTCGTGGCTGACGAAGTGCGCAGCCTGGCCGGTCGTACCCGTGAGGCGACCACCGAGATCTCCAGCATGATCAGTAGCATTCAGGGTGAAACCAGCAGTGCGATCAGCACCATGGAGCAGGGCCGTCAGTTGATGCAGAACGGTCTTGAGCTCAACGCCAAGGTTGCTGCCGCGCTGACCCAGATCGCTGAGCAGACTAACGCCGCCGGCGAGCAGTTCGCCGCTATCACCACCGCGACCAGCGAGCAGAGCAGCACCGCCACAGTGCTGAGCAGCAACCTGCAAAGCATCGCCCAGGCCAACGGCGAGCAGCGCGAAGTAATCGCCAACCTAGCGCACACCTCCAAGGAGCTGGAGACACTGGCCGCTGACTTACATCGCGAAGTCGAGCGTTTCCGCTAAGTCCCTCTCTCGGCAGCGCAGCTAAAACAGCTACGCGTCGCCGCTTGGTCAGCCCCGTTCTGGGGTTGGCCAACACTACTGTCATCGCTTTGAAAGCAGCCCATGCCAGGCTTATCGCCGGGCATGGGTTTTTCATGTGCGGGCCTCGGCTGTGCAGCATTCCGCCGTGGTTTGTGTGGAATCCAAAACGCCTGTGAAATCAGTTTCCGCTCAGGGCAATTTTTGGTTGATCTGAGCGGGGCATGGTCTTAAAGTCCGCGGCCGAACGTCCATGCTGGCAACGATCCATTCGGCTCAAGTACTGACGACGAGAGGTTGCGGCGCCTGATTGCAGGCTGCGCAATTCTCGGCGACATGCCTTGGGAAGTAGGCGAACCAAAGTGGGGAAACTGATCAGACGTTCGTGGCCTGGAAACAGGCCTTCCGGCCGATTGCAAAATCAGCCGCCCCCGATGTTGAACCTGTGCCCGGTTCAACTGCCCGAATCCTAGTGTTCATGGTTTAGCCATCTGGAGTGCCGCATGCCGATCAAGGTCGAAGACTACTACCCACGCGAAACTTTCAACAAAATGAAAGCCTTCGCCGACCAGCATGAAACCCCGTTCGTGGTGATCGATACCGCGATCATCAAGCAGGCCTACGACGACCTGCGTGCCGGTTTCGAGTTCGCCAAGGTGTATTACGCCGTCAAGGCCAACCCAGCGATCGAAATCATCGAGCTGCTGCGCGACAAGGGCTCGAACTTCGATATCGCCTCGATCTACGAGCTGGACAAGGTGCTGTCCGCCGGCGTCAGCCCGGACCGCATGAGCTACGGCAACACCATCAAGAAAGCCCGCGACGTGCGCTACTTCTACGAGAAGGGCGTGCGCCTGTTCGCCACTGACTCCGAAGCAGACCTGCGCAACATCGCCAAGGCCGCGCCGGGCTCGAAGATCTATGTGCGTATCCTCACCGAAGGCTCGACTTCGGCTGACTGGCCGCTGAGCCGCAAGTTCGGCTGCCAGACCGACATGGCCATGGATCTGCTGATCCTCGCCAAACAGCTGGGGCTGGTGCCGTACGGCATCTCCTTCCACGTTGGCTCGCAGCAACGCGATATCGACGTATGGGACGCCGCCATCGCCAAGGTCAAGGTGATCTTCGAGCGTCTTAAAGAAGAAGACGGCATCGTCCTGCAGATGATCAACATGGGCGGCGGCTTCCCGGCCAACTACATCACCCGTACCAACAGCCTGGAAACCTACGCGGAAGAAATCATCCGCTTCCTCAAGGACGATTTCGGCGACGAGCTGCCGGAAATCATCCTCGAGCCAGGCCGTTCACTGATCGCCAACGCCGGCATCCTGGTCAGCGAAGTGGTCCTGGTCGCGCGTAAATCGCGCACCGCCGTGGAGCGCTGGGTATACACCGACGTGGGCAAGTTCAGCGGCTTGATCGAAACCATGGACGAAGCCATCAAATTCCCGGTCTGGACCGAGAAAAAGGGCGAGATGGAGGAAGTAGTCATCGCTGGCCCGACCTGCGACAGCGCCGACATCATGTACGAGCACTACAAGTACGGCCTGCCGCTGAACCTGGCCAGCGGTGACCGCCTGTACTGGTTCTCTACCGGCGCCTACACCACCAGCTACAGCGCGGTGGAATTCAATGGCTTCCCGCCGCTGAAATCCTTCTACCTGTAAGCCCTGCTGCAATGCCAAGCGCCCGCACCTGTCGCGGGCGTTTTGCTTTCTGCTCGTGAGCACCAATGGTGCCTTGCCAGCGGGAAGTAGGCAGCGCGAGAATGCAGACACTTCTCCGCGGTATTTAAGGATCCCCGATGCCCGATCCCGTTGCAGCCGGCCTGCGCCTGGCGCCCGATGCACTCACCCGTCCCTTCTCGCCCACGCAGTTCGCCTTTACCACCACCGATGATCTGGAACCCTTCCGCGGTGTGCTGGGGCAGGAGCGTGCCGTGCAGGCACTGCAATTCGGCGTGGCGATGCCGCGCCCCGGCTATAACGTATTCGTCATGGGCGAGCCGGGCACCGGTCGCTTCTCGTTCGTCAAACGCTACCTGCGGGCCGAGGGCAAACGCCTGGAAACCCCGCCGGATCGCGTCTACGTCAACCACTTCGACGAGCCCCGCGAGCCCCGCGCTGTGGAGCTGGCGGCTGGCACCGCTGGCGAGTTCATCGCCGACATCAACGCACTGATCGACAACCTGCTGGCGACCTTTCCGGCGGTATTCGAGCATCCGTCGTTCCAGCAAAAGAAGAGCGCCATCGACCGCGCCTTCAACAAGCGCTACGACCAGGCGCTGGACGTGATCGAGAAGCTGTCGCTGGAGCGCGGCATCGCGCTGTACCGCGACAGTACCAATATCGCCTTCACACCGATGCTCGATGGCAAGGCGCTGGACGAAGCCGAGTTCGCACAACTGCCCGAGGCCGATCGTGAGCGTTTTCACGACGATATCGCCGCGCTGGAGGAACGCCTCAACGAAGAGCTGGCCAGCCTGCCGCAATGGAAGCGTGAGTCCAGCAATCAGCTGCGTCAGCTCAACGAAGACACCATCACCGTTGCCCTGCAGCCGCTGCTGGCGCCGTTGTCGCAGAAGTACGCCGAGAACGCCGGCGTGTGCGCCTACCTGCAGGCCATGCAGGTGGATCTGCTGAAAAGCGTGATTGATCTGCTCATCGAGGTGGAAAAGGCCGATGCCCAGACCCGCAAACTGCTCGAAGAACTGTATTGCCCGAGCCTGATCGTTGGCCATCATGCTGACGGCGGCGCGCCGGTGGTGTTCGAGCCGCACCCGACCTACGACAACCTGTTCGGGCGCATCGAGTACAACACTGATCAAGGCGCGCTCTACACCAGCTATCGCCAGCTGCGCCCCGGCGCGCTGCACCGCGCCAACGGCGGCTTCCTGATCCTCGAAGCCGAGAAGTTTCTCAGCGAGCCGTTCGTCTGGGAGGCGCTCAAGCGCGCCCTGCAGTCGCGCAAACTGAAGATGGAATCGCCGCTCGGCGATCTGGGCCGCATCGCCACGGTCACTCTGAATCCGGAAACCATTCCGCTGCAGCTCAAGGTGGTGATCATCGGCTCGCGTCAGCTTTATTACGCGCTGCAGGATGCCGATCCGGACTTTCAGGAGATGTTCCGCGTACTGGTCGATTTCGACGAGGACATTCCCCTGGCGGACGAGAGCCTGGAGCAGTTCGCCCAGCTGATGAAAACCCGCACCACCGAAGAGGGCATGGCGCCGCTGAGCGCTGCCGCTGTGGCACGCCTGGCGACTCACAGTGCGCGTCTGGCGGAACATCAAGGGCGCCTGTCGGCGCGTATCGGCGACTTGTTCCAGCTGGTCAGCGAGGCGGATTTCATCCGCAATCTGGCAGGCGAAGCGGTCACCGACGCCGACCATATCGAACGTGCCCTTAAAGCCAAGGCCACGCGTACCGGTCGGGTTTCCGCGCGGATCATCGACGACATGCTGGCCGGCATCATCCTGATCGACACCGCAGGGGCCGCCATCGGCAAATGCAACGGCCTGACCGTGCTGGAAGTCGGTGACTCGGCCTTTGGCGTGCCAGCGCGGATTTCCGCGACCGTTTACCCAGGCGGCTCGGGCATCGTCGACATCGAGCGTGAGGTCAACCTTGGCCAACCCATTCACTCCAAGGGCGTGATGATCCTCACCGGTTTCCTCGGCAGCCGCTATGCCCAGGAATTCCCGCTGGAAATTTCCGCGAGCATCGCCCTGGAGCAGTCCTACGGTTATGTGGATGGCGACAGCGCTTCGCTTGGCGAGGTTTGCACGCTGATCTCCGCCTTGTCACGCACGCCGCTCAAGCAGTGCTTTGCCATTACCGGTTCGATCAACCAGTTTGGCGAGGTGCAGGCCGTTGGCGGCGTCAACGAGAAGATCGAAGGCTTCTTCCGCCTTTGCGAAGCGCGTGGCCTGACGGGCGAGCAGGGCGCGATTATCCCGCATTCCAACGTCTCCACGCTGATGCTCGACGAGCGTGTGCTGCAGGCTGTGCGCGCCGGGCAGTTCCACGTGTACTCGGTGCGCCATGTCGATGAGGCGCTGAGCCTGCTGGTTGGCGAAGACGCTGGTACGCCGGATGACAAGGGCCGTTTCCCTGCGGGCAGTGTCAACGCTCGGGTGGTCGAACGTTTGCGCGAGATCGCCGAAATCGGTATGGGCGAGGAAGAGAAACCGGAGCAGGCCAAAGAAGCGCTGACCGCCGCGCTGCCGGAAAAGGCGCCGAAGAAACCGCGCGGGAAAAAATCGACGGTCGAGCCGGTCAACACGCCGAGCTGATCAATCGGTGATCGGCTCTGCTACTGCCATTTAGCCGGCTGCATGACAGGTGCTTGCGCACCTGTCATGCACAAGGTTATCCACAGCTTTTGTGTATAAACCTGGCTTTGCCTGATTGCCTGGCAGGTGTAGGCTGCACGGGTATTCCGCGAGGATTGCCGCCATGTCGCGTAGCCTCTGCCTGACCCGTCATTACCTCGGTGTAACCACTCGCATCGAATGTACGGTGTTGCCCCTGGCGGGTGAGCAAGGGCTGTGGACGCTGATCTGCATCGCCGGAATGTCCGCTCGCCAACCCACTGCCATCAAAGCGCAAGGCCCATTCCACGGGCCTTTAGTCGTTGAACACTTGCTCGATGATATTGCCGAGAGCCTCGCTGCCCAAGGTTATGAGCCGTGCGAGGAACCCTTGATCTGGCAGTTGCACGCCCAGGCGCAGTTGCGTCGCCTCAACGGTACGGGTGGCGGTTCGCGGGCCGCTACGCAGTCCTGGCCTGATAAGTAAGCGGATAGCTTTCGTGCGCTCTTTCAGCGACCGAGCAGTCAGCCTGCGACGCATGGCCGCGGATCTTATCCACAATCCATAAAGCGCCGACCGTCGAGCATAAAAAGCGCAGTTCAAGGCGCTGAAGATCGTTTTGTCTGCTCCCGGCCGATGGGTATACTCGCTCGCCTCTAATTACGGTGAGAGCCCATGGAACGCTTTATCGAAAACGCGATGTACGCGTCGCGCTGGTTGCTGGCCCCCATCTACTTCGGCCTGTCGCTTGGCCTGCTGGCGCTGGCCCTGAAGTTCTTCCAGGAAATTTTCCACATCCTGCCCAACATCTTCGCCATGGCCGAAGCGGAGCTGATTCTGGTACTGCTGTCTCTGGTCGATATGGCGCTGGTTGGCGGCTTGCTGGTGATGGTGATGATGTCCGGCTACGAAAATTTCGTCTCGCAACTGGATATCGATGACAGCAAGGAAAAGCTCGCCTGGCTCGGCAAGATGGATTCCAGCTCGCTGAAGATGAAGGTCGCAGCGTCCATCGTGGCGATCTCCTCGATCCATTTGCTACGAGTATTCATGGATGCGCGCAACCATGACCCCGAGCACCTGAAGTGGTACGTGATCATTCACATGACCTTCGTGGTGTCGGCCTTCGCCATGGGTTATCTGGACAAGCTGACCAAGCACTGATCATTGCTGGCAAACAAAACGCCCGGCCCGCAGATTGCGCGCCGGGTGTTTTGTTATCTGCAGGCCGACAATCGTATAGTGGCGCTTCTTGCCTGCGAGGACATGCCATGACCCTGCCTGAATTGCTGCAAGCGGCGCGCGCTGGTGCGGTGAGCGAACTCGAACTGATTTCCCTGGAAGGCGGCATCTACCTGCTGCAGATTCTCGGCCCGCAGCAGCGCGCCTATCTGGTCGATGATGTCGGGCGTAATCAGCATCTGCGCTCGGTCGAGCACGCCCGTGACCTGCTCGAGGATCTACCGGATGTGCCGATGTTTCTGGTGCATGCCTCGGCCTACGATGAAATGTGCGGCCTGCAGACGGGGTCGCGCGATGCCCTGCGCGTGCCGGTTGGCCTACGCAGCCGCTGGTAAGCGCAGAGCCCGCCTGGAACCGTGATAGGCTAGCCGGCCTTTTTTCCTGCTAGCGGAGCGGTATATGTCCGAACTCGATCTTTCTACTGACGAAGCACGCGTCAGCTACGGCATTGGCCGTCAACTGGGTGGCCAACTGCGTGACAATCCTCCACCGGGCGTGAGCCTGGACGCCGTTCTGGCAGGTCTGTCCGACGCCTTCGCTGGCCAGCAGAGCCGCGTCAGCGAAGCCGACCTGTCGGCCAGCTTCAAGGTCATCCGTGATGTGATGCAAGCTGAAGCCAAGGCCAAAGCCGATGCGGCAGCAGGCGAAGGCCTGGCCTTCCTGGCCGAGAACGCCAAGCGCGACGGCATCACCGTGCTGGAGTCGGGCCTGCAGTACGAAGTACTGACCGCCGGCGACGGCGCCAAGCCTTCGCGTGACGACAGCGTGCGCACTCACTACCACGGCACTCTGATCGACGGCAGCGTATTCGACAGCTCCTACGAGCGTGGCCAGCCGGCGGAGTTCCCGGTCGGTGGCGTGATCGCCGGCTGGACCGAGGCCCTGCAACTGATGGGCACCGGCAGCAAATGGCGCTTGTACGTGCCGAGCGAGCTGGCTTACGGCGCTCAGGGCGTTGGCAGCATCCCGCCGCACAGCGTGCTGGTGTTTGATGTCGAGCTGCTCGACATCCTGTAAGCACCTGCGAAGGCTGCTGCGCGTCAGCCTTGCGGCGTTAAAAATCGCCGAGGAAAGCCGCTTGCGGCTAACGCGCTTCAGCGCGGCCTGAAGGGCGAGCGGAGCGAGTAATGCTCATGTACAAAAGTACAGTCGGTCGCGACCCCGGCCGCTTGATTCGCTGCGCTCACCCTAGGGGCCAGCCGTTGGCTGTTATTTCGCTGCGCTGTGTTTCTCGGCGATTTTTGCCTTGCAATGCTCTAGCTCGCGAGCCTTTAGATGCCGCTCCAATGTCACGGGCGCAATGCTCGGGCATAGCAATACAGGAACAGGCTACGCACCAGCTCCTTGAGGATCAGCGGCTCGCTCGAGCTCAGTTCGTGCAGATCCAGGTCACCCTGTTTACGCAGTTCATCCAGTGCTTCCTCTTCAAGCACGGCGCAGACTTCTCCTGTCTCACGGTGCAGGATGCGTAGGTAGGGATGAGGGCGATCCAGCCAGGCGTCTATTAGATAAGTCATGCTTGCATCTCCCTTGGTAAATGGCAGATATGAGAATAATTCTTATTACGTTAATAGCAAGTCTTAATCGCGCCTTTCGTCGATCTGCCGATGTCTTGGCTTATTGAGCCGGGAGGGCGGGCATAAAAAAGCCCGTCACTGGGACGGGCTTCTGATGATGCTCTGGCGGGCGATCAGTGCGTGCGAGCCACGGCGAAATGGCTCAGCTCCACGAGTGCGTCGCGGTAGACGCTGGCGGGCAAGACTTCGAGGCAGGCGATGGCGCGTTCGGCGTACTCGCGCGCCATATTGGCGGTGTAGTCCAGGGCGCCAGCCGCTTCCACGGCATTGCGGATTCTTTCCAGATCTTCCAGTCCGCCTTTCTGAATCGCCTTGCGTACCAGAGCTGCCTGTTCGGCGTTGCCTTCGCGCATGGTGTAGATCAGCGGCAGGGTCGGCTTGCCTTCGGCCAGGTCGTCACCGACGTTCTTGCCCAGGGTGGCGGCATCACCCTTGTAGTCGAGCAGGTCGTCGACCAGCTGGAAGGCGACGCCCAAATGGTCGCCAAACAGGCGCAGCGCTTCGTTCTGTTCCGGTGTGGCTTCGGCCAGCGCTGCGGCACTCTGAGTCGAGGCCTCGAAGAGCATGGCGGTCTTGCCGCGGATGACCTCCATGTAGGTTTCTTCGCTGGTGCTGGCGTCGCGGATCTTCGAGAGCTGCAGCACTTCGCCTTCGGCGATCACCCGGGTCGCCTTGGAGAGGATCTTCATCACCGGCATCGAGCCGAGTTCGACCATCATTTCGAACGAGCGCGAATAAAGGAAATCGCCGACCAGCACGCTAGGCGCGTTGCCCCACTGGGCGTTGGCGGTGCTGCGGCCACGGCGCATGTCGGACATGTCGACTACGTCATCGTGCAGCAGGGTGGCGGTGTGCAGGAATTCGATGGTCGCGGCCAGTAGGCGCAGACGCTCGCCATTCATGCCCAAGGCCTTGCCGCTGAGCAAAACCAGGAGCGGGCGCAGGCGTTTGCCGCCAGCGGAGATGATGTAGTCGCCGATCTTCTCGACCAGCGGGACGCGGGACACCAGTTGCTGACGGATGATGCCGTCAACAGCGGTGAAATCATCCGCTACCACACTGTAAAAAGCCTGAGGTTGCATCGGCGACATATGCTCCTTTAGTAGGGCCTACTGACGTTAATAGACCCTAGTTTGCGCGGCATGCTAGGGGGCAGGGTGGGGGCTGTCAAGGCAACGGCAAGGGGCGCTTGCGCAGTGTCAATGGCTTGCGTACAATCGCGCACCCTGAACTTCCCCCTGGGTATTTCCCTGCCTTACGCAATTGCAAGGGTGTCCATCCGGCCCCAAGCAGCCATGCCAGCCGACACTTATTCCTATAAAGCGCTGGGTGAGCAGGATCAACGGAGATTTACCATGTACGCAGTAATTGTTACTGGTGGCAAGCAATACAAAGTCACCGAAGGCGAATTCCTCAAGGTCGAGAAACTGGAGCTGGCCACTGGCGAAGCTCTGACTTTCGACCGCGTGTTGCTGGTTGGCAACGGTGATGACGTCACCATCGGCGCACCTGTCGTCGAAGGCGCGAAGGTATCGGCTGAAGTCGTTTCGCAAGGTCGTCACGATAAAGTCACCATCATCAAGTTCCGTCGTCGTAAGCACCACATGAAGCGTCAGGGCCACCGTCAGTGGTTCACTGAGATCAAAATCACCGGTATTCAGGCCTGATTCTTCTCGTCTGAGCCCTTTATAGGAGTATTGAACTCATGGCACACAAAAAAGCTGGCGGTAGTACCCGCAACGGTCGCGACTCAGAAGCCAAACGCCTTGGCGTGAAGATGTATGGCGGCCAGAAAATCATTCCTGGCAACATCATCGTGCGTCAGCGCGGCACCCAATTCCACGCTGGTTATGGCGTTGGCATGGGTAAAGATCACACCCTCTTCGCGAAAATCGAAGGCGTGATCAAGTTCGAAGTAAAAGGCGCGTTCAACCGCCGCTACGTGAGCGTCGTCGCAGCCTAATCGCGACGTTGCTGGAAAAGCCCCGTCCTGCGACGGGGCTTTTTTGTTTCTGTATCCTATGGCGTGGCTTTTCGGTGACTTCCTCAATGGGAAGTGCCTCTAGGGTGCGCACCGTGTGGGTTCTTGCCAAACTGTCCTGGGTTGAGCGCGGGTGGTTTCAGGGCAATTTCGCAAGCACCCGGTGTTTCTTGTTTCAGTGACCCGCGTTTTAAGCGGGAGGTGTACCCATGAAATTCGTCGATGAAGTATCGATTTCTGTAAAGGCCGGTGACGGTGGCAACGGCATGATGAGCTTTCGTCGTGAGAAGTTCATCGAGAACGGCGGCCCTAACGGTGGTGATGGTGGTGATGGCGGCTCGATCTATATCGAGGCGATGGCCAACCTCAATACGCTGGTGGACTACCGCTATACCCGCCGCTTCCAGGCGCCCAATGGTGAGAAGGGCGGCAGCACCGACTGCACCGGCGCCAAGGGTGAAGACCTGATCCTGCCAGTGCCGATTGGCACCACGGTGATCGATGCTGGCACTCAGGAAGTGATTGGCGACCTGACCAAGGCCGGCCAGCGCCTGCTCGTCGCTCAGGGTGGCTGGCACGGCCTGGGCAATACCCGTTTCAAATCCAGTACCAATCGTGCGCCACGCCAGACCACTCCAGGCAAACCGGGCGATGCCCGTGACCTGAAGATGGAGCTCAAGGTGTTGGCAGATGTTGGTCTGCTTGGTTTGCCCAATGCGGGCAAGAGCACCTTCATTCGTTCGGTGTCGGCTGCCAAGCCGAAGGTTGCCGACTATCCGTTCACCACGCTGGTGCCGAACCTGGGTGTGGTCAGCGTCGACCGTTACAAGAGCTTTGTGGTCGCTGATATTCCGGGTTTGATCGAGGGTGCTTCCGAGGGCGCCGGCCTGGGGATTCGCTTCCTCAAGCATTTGTCGCGTACCCGCTTGCTGTTGCACCTCGTCGACATGGCGCCGCTGGATCTGACCGATCCTGCCGAGGCTGCTGCCACCATCGTTGCCGAGCTGACCAAGTTCAGCCCCGCGTTGGCCGAGCGTGAGCGCTGGCTGGTGCTGAACAAGGCTGACCAGATCCTCGATGAGGAGAAGGAGCAGCGTGTTGCCGAGATCGTCGCGCGGCTTGAGTGGGAAGGCCCGGTGTATGTGGTCTCGGCGCTGGCGCGCGAAGGTACCGAGCAGCTGTGCTACGACATCATGGACTTCCTCGAAGCCCGTGCTGAGCGTATCCAGGAGAACCCGGAGTTCGCCTCGCAGCTCGCCGAGCTCGATCAGCGTATCGAAGATGAAGCCCGTGCCCAGTTGCAGGCGCTGGATGACAAGCGTGCGTTGCGTCGTTCCGGTGTGCGGCCTGTTGGTGACGTCGAGGAAGACGACAGCTTCTGGGATCAGGAAGATGAAGAGGATGGCCCGGAAATCATATACGTCCGGGATTGATTGGACGACAGACGCCGCTTTTTAGCGGCGTTTTCGTAAGTTCGGCCGTTGCCGTCGGTGATGGCTTGCGAAAATGTGCTTCTGGCTAGGGTTGGAAAACATGCGTGACAAGGTAAGTGGTGCGCAGCGCTGGGTAGTGAAGATCGGCAGTGCCTTGCTGACCGCCGATGGCAAGGGGCTCGATCGCGGCGCCATGGCGGTGTGGGTCGAGCAGATGGTCGCTCTGCGTGCGCAGGGTGTCGAGCTGGTGCTGGTGTCGTCCGGCGCGGTAGCGGCGGGCATGAGTCGTCTTGGCTGGACGGCGCGACCGAGCGCGGTCCATGAGTTGCAAGCCGCTGCCGCTATTGGCCAGATGGGTCTGGTGCAGGCTTGGGAGTCGAGCTTTGGCGAGCATGGTCGGCGTACCGCGCAGATCCTCCTGACCCACGATGACCTGTCTGACCGCAAGCGCTACCTCAACGCGCGCAGCACCTTGCGCACGCTGGTCGATCTCGATGTGGTGCCGGTGATCAACGAGAACGATACGGTGGTCACCGAGGGCATTCGTTTCGGTGATAACGACACCCTGGCTGCACTGGTCGCCAACCTGGTGGAAGCTGACCTGCTGGTGATCCTGACCGACCGCGACGGCATGTTCGACGCTGATCCGCGTAACAACCCTGATGCCAAGCTGATTCATGAGGCGCGCGCCGATGACCCGGCGCTGGATGCCGTGGCCGGCGGTGTGGGTGGTGCGCTTGGGCGTGGCGGCATGCAGACCAAGCTGCGTGCTGCGCGCCTGGCCGCGCGCTCCGGCGCGCACACGGTGATCGTCGGCGGCGCCATCGAGCAGGTGCTGGCGCGGCTCAAGGCTGGCGAGCTGCTCGGCACCTTGCTGGTGCCCGAGCGCGGCATGCTGGCGGCGCGTAAGCAGTGGCTGGCCGGGCACCTGCAAACCCGCGGCACGCTGGTGCTGGACGATGGCGCGGTGAAAGCGCTGGGCTCCGATCGCAAAAGCTTGCTGCCGGTTGGCGTCAAAGCCGTGCAGGGTAGTTTCCGTCGCGGCGAAATGGTGGTCTGTGTGGCGCCGGACGGTCGGGAAATCGCCCGCGGTCTGGTCAACTACAGTGCGCTCGAGGCACAGAAGATCATCGGTCGTCCTTCGGATGAGATCGAGCGCTTGCTGGGCTATGTCGATGAGCCGGAACTGGTGCATCGCGACAATCTGATTCTGGTATGACGGCTGCTTAGGGGGGTTGCGATGCGTAGGCTTCTGTTGATTGCTGCAGCGGTGATGGCCGTACCGCTGGGTGCGGTTGCCGAGGAAGTGGGGCAGGTTTCCACGGTATTCAAATGGCTGGGGCCCAACGACAAGATCGTGGTCGAGGCATTCGATGACCCCAAAGTGGCAGGCGTGACCTGCTACCTGTCGCGGGCCAAGACTGGCGGTGTGAAGGGTGGGCTTGGTTTGGCGGAGGATCGTGCCGAGGCATCGATCGCCTGCCGCCAGGTCGGGCCGATCAGCTTTGTCGGTGAGCTCAAGGATGGCGATGAAGTCTTCCGCGAGCGTACCTCGCTGGTGTTCAAGACCATGCAGGTCGTGCGCTTCTTCGATCAGAAGCGCAACACCCTGGTGTACCTGGTCTACAGCGACCGCATCATCGAAGGTAGCCCGCAGAATGCGGTGACGGCCATTCCGATTCTGCCCTGGCCGAAAAGCAACTGAGTAGGCGGCGCTCGCCGCCTTTGCTCAGATCTTGAAGCGTGTCACCAGTGCGTTGAGGTCCACGGCCAGGCGCGACAGCTCCTGGCTGGAGGCGCTGGTCTGGTTGGCGCCGGCGGAGGTCTGCATGGACAGGTCGCGGATGTTCACCAAATTGCGGTCGACCTCTCTGGCCACCTGAGCCTGCTCTTCCGACGCGCTGGCGATCACTAGGTTGCGTTCGTTGATCATCGCGATGGCTTCGGTGATCTGCTCCAGCGCTTGGCCGGCGCCCTTGGCGACATCCAGTGTCGAGCGCGCTCGCTGGTTGCTGTTCTGCATGGCGGTAACGGTTTTCTCGGTGCCGGTCTGGATGCCGCCAATCATCCCTTCGATTTCCTGGGTCGACTGCTGGGTGCGGTGCGCCAGTGCGCGCACTTCATCGGCAACCACGGCAAACCCGCGGCCGGCTTCCCCGGCGCGCGCCGCTTCGATAGCGGCGTTTAGTGCGAGCAGGTTGGTCTGTTCGGCGATCGAGCGGATCACGTCGAGCACCTTGCTGATCTCGCGAATCTGTTCGGCCAACTTTTCTACTTCGCCTGATGTGTCGGTCACGTCGCGGGTCAGCTGGCTGATCGATTCGACCGTTTCGCGTACCTGTTCACGGCCGCGAATGGCTGTGTTGTTGGATTCCTTGGAGGCTTCCGAGGTGCTGACCGCATTGCGTGCTACTTCTTCCACGGCGGCAGTCATCTGGTTCACGGCTGTGGCCGCCTGCTCGATCTCGGTATTCTGCTGGTGCAGGCCACGAGTGGAATCTTCGGTGACTGCGTGCAGTTCTTCTGAGGCGGAGGCGAGCTGGTTGGAAGAGTCTGCGATGCTCTGAATCGCCCCGTGCAGGTTCTTCTGCATTGTCTGTAGGGCGCCCATCAGTCGTGCCGGCTCGTCGCTGCC
Source organism: Phytopseudomonas punonensis (assembly GCF_900142655.1). Classification (GTDB taxonomy): domain Bacteria; phylum Pseudomonadota; class Gammaproteobacteria; order Pseudomonadales; family Pseudomonadaceae; genus Aquipseudomonas; species Aquipseudomonas punonensis. The sequence continues at coordinate 85,833 of NZ_FRBQ01000010.1, forward strand.
GCTGACCTGGATGCGCTGGGTCAGGTCGCCAGCAGCGATAACGTTGGCAACGCTCAGGGCTTCACCCAGCGGCCGCACAATGCTGCGTGTCAGCATTAGGGCGAGAATGACCGTTATCACCAGGCTAATGGCCAGGGTAGCGATGACCATCGTCACGGCGCTATCGAAGGTGTCCTGGCTGACATCGGTCGATTGCTTGGCGCCAGCGTTGTTGAAGTCCGCGAGTTGGGTGATGGCGTTTGCCAAGTCGTCTGCGAGACTGACCAGTGGCCCATTGACCAACCGCACGGCGTCGTCGGGTTTGTTGCTGCGAACAGCATTCACCACCTGTTGTTGCACTGCTGAATACTTTTCATAGGCGCCGCGCAACTGGTCGAACAGTTTCTGCTCGTTAGGGCCGCTGATCCATCGGACATAGGCGTCGAGCTGGTCGGGTAGGGCTTTGGCGATACCGTCGACAACGGCAACCGTGCTCTGCCGATCGCTTTCATCGGTCAGCAGTACCATGCGCAGCGTGAGGGCGCGTAGGCGGCCAATGCTGTTGGTGATTCCCTCTGCGGCGAGTAGAGAGGGCAGCCAGTTGTCGCGCAGCTCGTCCGACGCATCGTCCATACGATTCATTTGCGACACCGAAAAAACTCCGAGCCCCAGTACGATCGCTGCTAACAGCGCGAATGCCAGGCTGGCACGTTTGCCAATGTTCAACCCTCTCAGCCACATGACAGAATTCCTTTCTTTGTCCGCGCGAGTGCTGCGGAATCAGTCGGCATATCGGCCGCTTCGCTTGTTGCTTGAGTGTATCGATAGCTAGGCTTTCGGGGGGGTGGTGTAGCTCTTTTCTACAGGCAATAAAAAACCGACCCTGAGGTCGGTTTTTCATGAAGCGGGACGCTTAAGCAGCAGCTTGGCTGAGTGCTTTGACGTGACCGTTCAGGCGGCTCTTGTGACGAGCGGCCTTGTTTTTGTGGATGATGCCTTTGTCGGCCATACGGTCGATAACAGGCACAGCCAGAACGTAAGCAGCTTGTGCTTTCTCGTGGTCTTTGGCGTCGATAGCCTTGACTACGTTCTTGATGTAGGTACGAACCATGGAGCGCAGGCTGGCGTTATGGCTACGACGCTTCTCAGCCTGTTTTGCGCGTTTTTTGGCAGAAGGTGTATTGGCCACCGTCAAGCTCCTCGAAAACTAAGGGGTTACAGACAAATAAGGCCGCGAATCATGCAGGCGAGCGAAGCACTTGTCAAGGTCGAACCTCGGTCAGTCGTCGCAAGGCGCCCTACAAGAAAGGATGCTTTATCGAGCCGGCAATTCTACACTTCCGGCCCGCACTTGCGACACCGCACCTTCGTGCGATGTCGGGGTCTGTTGCTGACGCGTGACAAGCGTCGCGCCTGATCATGTAATCGCCGATTGAGCATCTCTGCCGAATGAATCTTCTCAAGTCGCTGGCTGCGGTCAGCTCCATCACCATGCTGTCGCGGGTTCTCGGCTTCGTGCGCGACACCATCATGGCCCGGATTTTCGGTGCGGGCATCGCCTCGGATGCCTTCGTGGTGGCCTTCAAATTGCCCAACCTGCTGCGGCGTATTTTTGCCGAGGGAGCATTTTCCCAGGCATTCGTGCCGATCCTGGCGGAATACAAGACGCAGAAAGGTGAGGAGGCGACCCGTACCTTCGTCGCTTATGTTGCCGGCCAACTGACGCTTATCCTCGCGTTGGTGACGCTGCTCGGCGTGCTGGCTGCGCCCTGGATCGTATGGGCCTCGGCGCCGGGCTTCAGTGACAATCCCGAGCGCTTCGAGCTGACCAGCGATCTGCTGCGCGTAACCTTTCCTTATATTCTGCTGATCTCGCTGTCGTCGTTCGCCAGTGCGCTGCTCAATACCTGGAACCGTTTCGCCGTGCCGGCCTTCGTGCCGACGCTGCTCAACGTCAGCATGATCATTTTCGCGCTGTTCCTGACCCCGTACTTCGATCCGCCGATCATGGCCATGGGCTGGGCGGTATTGGTCGGCGGCCTGCTGCAGTTGCTCTATCAGCTGCCGCACCTGCGCAAGATCGGGCTTTTGGTGCTGCCGCGTCTCAACCTGCGCGACAGCGGCGTGTGGCGCGTGCTGCGGCAGATGGGGCCAGCGATTCTAGGCGTGTCGGTGGCGCAGATCTCGCTGATCATCAACACCATATTCGCCTCCTTTCTGGTTGCAGGCTCGGTGTCGTGGATGTATTACGCCGACCGCCTGATGGAGTTGCCGTCCGGCGTGCTGGGCGTTGCCTTGGGCACCATCCTGCTGCCGTCGCTGGCCAAGACCCACGCTGCTGAAGATCCCGCGGCCTATTCGAAACTGCTCGATTGGGGCCTGCGCCTGTGCATCCTGCTGGCGCTGCCTTGTGCGCTGGCGCTGGCGCTGCTCTCCGAGCCACTGGTGGTGGCGCTGTTCCAGTACGGCAACTTCACCGCCCATGACGCGGACATGACTCAGCGTGCCTTGCTGGCCTATTCGCTCGGTCTGCTGGGCATGCTGCTGGTCAAGGTGCTGGCGCCTGCCTTTTATGCGCGCCAGGACATCCGTACGCCAGTGCGCATCGCCATGTTCACGTTGCTGATGACGCAGGTGATGAACGTGCTGTTCATCTTCGTCATCCCCATGGCCCACGCCGGCCTGGCGTTGGCCATCGGCTTGGCGGCCTGCCTGAATGCCGGCTTGCTGTTCTGGAAGCTGCGCGCCCGCGGCTTCTACCAGCCACAACCGGGTTGGGCGATGTTCGCCAGCAAGCTGCTGGCGGCGGTGTTGGTGATGGTCGTTGTGCTGATCGGTATGCTCTGGCTGATGCCCGCCTGGAGCGACGGCAACATGCTGGCCCGTCTGCTGCGCCTGGGTGCGTTGGTGGCTGCCGGTGCGTTGAGCTATTTCGCGGTGCTGGGCATCCTCGGTTTCCGTCTGCGCGACTTCTCTCGGCGCTCGATTGCCTGATGGCGCCGCGGCGCGGCCAAATGAGCGCGCCGTATCTGCTACCCGGCACCAGCGGCTGTGCGTATAATTGGCCACTTTGTGAGCAAGAAGTGCGTTATGCAGCTGGTTCGAGGCCTTCATAATTTGCGGCCCCAGCATCGGGGCTGTGTCGCCACCATCGGTAATTTCGACGGCGTTCACCGTGGCCACCAGGCAATTCTGGCGCGTTTGCGCGAGCGCGCGGCAGAGCTGGGTGTGCCGAGCTGCGTAGTGCTGTTCGAGCCGCAGCCGCGTGAATACTTCGATCCAGAGGGCGCTCCGGCGCGTCTGAGCCGGCTGCGTGACAAGCTCGCCTTGTTGGCTGCCGAAGGCGTCGACCGGGTGTTGTGCCTGACCTTTAACCCGCGTCTACGCGAACTCAGCGCTGCCGAGTTCGTACAGCGTGCGCTGATCGACGGCCTGGGTGTTATGCACTTGGAAGTGGGCGACGATTTCCGCTTCGGTTGCGACCGCGCCGGAGATTTCGCCTTTCTGGCCGAGGCCGCGCAGCGTGAAGGCTTCAGCGTCGAGGCGGCCAAGACCGTGGAGATCGACGGGCAGCGGGTCAGCAGCACGCGTGTGCGTGAAGCGCTGGCCAGCGGTGACTTCGCCGTGGCCGAGCGCATGCTGGGCCGGCCGTTTCGCATCGTCGGGCGAGTGCTGCATGGCCAGAAGCTCGGTCGCCAGCTGAATGCGCCGACCGCCAACGTGCAGCTCAAACGTAAACGTGTACCGCTGACCGGGGTTTACCTGGTCAGCGTCGAGATAGACGATCAGCCATGGCCCGGCGTCGCCAATATCGGTGTGCGCCCCAGCGTGGCTGGCGACGGGAGCGCCCACCTCGAGGTGCACCTGCTGGATTTTGCCGGTGACCTGTATGGCCGGCGTTTGACGGTGGCTTTCCACCACAAGCTGCGCGATGAGCAGCGTTTCGCCTCGCTCGAGGCACTGAAGACGGCCATTGCGGCCGATATTGCCGCTGCCCGCGACCACTGGCAGCGCCATCCGCTGATGAAGAGCCTGACATGACCGATTACAAAGCCACGCTGAACCTGCCCGATACTCCCTTCCCGATGAAGGCAGGCTTGCCGCAACGCGAGCCGCAGACCCTGCAGCGCTGGATTGATATTGGTCTGTACGAAAAGCTGCGCAAGGCCGGCGAAGGCCGCCCGAAATTCGTGCTGCACGATGGCCCGCCCTATGCCAACGGCAGCATCCACATCGGTCACGCGCTGAACAAGATCCTCAAGGACATCATCACTCGTTCCAAGACCCTGGCCGGCTATGACGCGCCGTACGTGCCGGGCTGGGACTGCCACGGTCTGCCGATCGAGCACAAGGTCGAGACCACCTTCGGCAAGAACCAGCCGGCCGACCTGACCCGTGAGCGCTGCCGCACCTATGCGGCCGAGCAGGTCGAGGAGCAGAAGGCCAACTTCATCCGCCTCGGTGTGCTGGGTGACTGGAACAACCCGTACCTGACCATGAACTTCGCCAACGAGGCCGGCGAGATCCGCGCCCTGGCGGAAATGGTCAAGAACGGCTTCGTGTTCAAGGGGCTCAAGCCGGTCAACTTCTGTTTCGACTGCGGTTCGGCCCTGGCCGAGGCCGAGGTCGAGTACCAGGACAAGAAATCCGAAGCCATCGACGTGGCTTTCCCGGTCGAAGATGCCGAAAAGCTGGCTGCCGCCTTCGGCCTGGCCAGCCTGAGCAAGCCGACCGCCATCGTCATCTGGACCACCACGCCCTGGACCATCCCGGCCAACCAGGCGCTGAACGTGCACCCGGAATTCACCTACGCGCTGGTGGACGTGGGCGACCGCCTGCTGCTGCTCGCCGAGGAAATGGTCGAGAGCTGCCTGCAGCGCTTTGGCCTCGAGGGCCAGGTGGTCGCCACCGCCGAAGGTTCGGCGCTGGAACTGATCAACTTCCGTCACCCGTTCTATAATCGTCTGTCGCCGCTTTACCTGGCCGACTACGTCGAGCTGGGCGCCGGTACCGGTGTCGTCCACTCCGCGCCGGCCTATGGCGAGGACGACTTCCAGAGTTGCAAGCGCTACGGCATGAGCAACGACGAGATCCTCAATCCGGTGCAGAGCAACGGTGTGTACGTCGACTCGCTGCCGTTCTTCGGCGGCCAGTTCATCTGGAAGGCCACGCCGGCCATCGTCGCCAAGCTCGAAGAAGTGGGCGCGCTGCTCAAGCACGCCACTATCAGCCACAGCTACATGCACTGCTGGCGCCACAAGACCCCGCTGATCTACCGCGCCACTGCGCAGTGGTTCGTCGGTATGGACACCAAGCCGAAAGACGGCGCCACCCTGCGTGAGCGTTCGCTGGCGGCAATCGAAGACACCAAGTTCGTCCCGGCCTGGGGCCAGGCGCGCCTGCACAGCATGATCGCTGGTCGCCCGGACTGGTGCATCTCGCGTCAGCGCAACTGGGGCGTGCCGATCCCGTTCTTCACTCACAAGGAGAGCGGCGAGCTGCACCCGCGCACCGTGGAGCTGATGGAGGAGGTCGCCAAGCGCGTCGAGCAGCAAGGCATCGAAGCTTGGTTCAAGCTGGACGCCGCCGAGCTGCTCGGCGCCGAGGCCGATCAGTACGACAAGAGTCGCGACACCCTGGACGTGTGGTTCGACTCCGGCACCACCCACTGGCACGTGTTGCGCGGCTCCCACGCCGAGCTAGCGCACACCAGCGGCCCGGTGGCTGACCTGTACCTGGAAGGCTCCGACCAGCACCGCGGCTGGTTCCACTCATCCTTGCTAACCGGCTGCGCCATCGACGGCCATGCGCCATACAAGGAACTGCTGACCCACGGCTTCACCGTCGACGAGCAGGGCCGCAAGCAGTCCAAATCCCTCGGCAACGTGGTCGCGCCGCAGAAGGTCATCGACAGCATGGGCGCCGATATCCTGCGCCTGTGGGTGGCCTCCACCGATTACTCCGGCGAGATGGCGGTATCCGATCAGATCCTGCAGCGCAGTGCCGACGCCTACCGGCGCATCCGTAACACTGCGCGTTTCATGCTGGCCAACCTCAATGGCTTCAACCCGGCTACCGACCTGCTGCCGGTCGAGCAGATGCTCGATCTGGACCGCTGGGCCGTCGACGCCACCGCGCGCCTGCAGGACGAGCTGACCGAAGCCTACGCCGAGTACCGCTTCTGGAACGTGTATTCCAAGGTACACAACTTCTGCGTGCAGGAGCTGGGCGGCTTCTACCTGGACATCATCAAGGACCGCCAGTACACCACCGCACCTGACAGCATCGCCCGTCGTTCCTGCCAGAGCGCGCTGTTCCACATCTGCGAGGCGCTGGTGCGCTGGATCGCGCCGATCCTGTCGTTTACCGCCGAGGAAATCTGGCAGTTCCTGCCGGGCGAGCGCGCCGAGTCGGTGATGCTGGCCACCTGGTATGAGAACCTGGCTCGCCTGCCAGAAGGCGCCGAGCTGGGCAACGCCTATTGGGAGCGCGTGATGGCGGTCAAGGGCGCGGTCAACAAGGAGCTGGAAAACCTGCGCGCAACCAAGGCCATCGGTGCCAGCCTGCAGGCCGAAGTCACCTTGTTCAGTGATGACGCCCTGCGTAATGACCTGGGCAAGCTCGGCGACGAACTGCGCTTCGCGCTGATCACCTCCGCCGCTGCTACCGCGCCGCTGAGCGAAGCGCCGGCCGATGCGGTGGTCACCGAGGTCGAAGGCCTGAAGCTGAAGATCGTCAAGTCTACCCATGCCAAATGCGGCCGTTGCTGGCACCTGCGTGCCGATGTCGGCAGCCATGCCGAGCATCCGGAGCTGTGCAGCCGCTGCATCAGCAATATCGAAGGCAAGGGCGAGGTACGCCACCATGCGTAACGCCCTGGCCTGCACTGCGGAGATGCATTCATGAGCGCACGTTTCGGCAAGCTCGGCTGGGTGTGGCTCAGCGCGGTGGTGTTTGTGATCGACCAGGTCACCAAATACTGGTTCGACAACAACCTGCAGATGTGGGAGCGCATTACCGTGATCCCTCATGTGCTGGACTGGACGCTGGCCTACAACACCGGCGCGGCCTTCAGCTTTCTGGCTGGTGCGTCCGGTTGGCAGCGCTGGTTGTTCACCCTGATCGCCGTGGTGGTCAGCGTGGTGCTGGTGGTCTGGCTCAAGCGCCTCAAGCCTGATGAAACCTGGCTGGCCGTTGGCCTGGCCCTGGTGCTCGGCGGCGCCCTGGGCAACCTGGTGGACCGCGTGGTGTTCGGCCACGTGGTCGACTTCATCCTGGTGCACTGGCAGAGCAGCTGGTATTTCCCGGCCTTCAATCTCGCCGACAGCGCGATCACCGTCGGCGCAATACTGCTGGCGCTGGATATGTTCAAGAGCAAGAAGCCCGAAGAAGAGGTGGCACGTGACTGATGTACGTATCGGCCCGGATCGGCAGGTGACCCTGCACTTCGCGCTGAAGCTGGATAACGGCGATGTGGTCGACAGCACCTTCGACAAGCAGCCGGCGACCTTCAAGGTCGGCGACGGCAACCTGCTGCCGGGTTTCGAGGCCGCGCTGTACGGTTTCAAGGCCGGCGACAAACGTAGCCTCACCGTGCAGCCCGAGCAGGGCTTCGGCCAGCACAACCCGCAGAACGTGCAGGTGATGCCGCGCTCGCAGTTCCAGGACATGGAGTTGTCGGAAGGGCTGCTGGTGATCTTCAACGACGCTGCAAATACCGAGCTGCCAGGGGTGGTCAAGGCGTTCGATGACGCCCAGGTGACCATCGATTTCAACCACCCGCTGGCCGGCAAGACGCTGACCTTCGATGTCGAGATCATCGACGTGCAGGCGATCTGACCGGGCGTCAGTCGCAGGCGGACATTACTCGTGAACGCGCTGTCTATCCCATGAGCCCAGTGCGGCTCGTGGGATAGACTCTCCACTCAAGCTTTCCGTGCCGAGCGTGCCATGCAAATCAAACTCGCCAATCCCCGCGGTTTCTGCGCCGGTGTCGACCGCGCCATCGAGATCGTCAACCGCGCCCTCGAGGTGTTCGGCCCGCCGATCTACGTGCGCCATGAAGTGGTACACAACAAGTTCGTGGTCGAAGACCTGCGTTCGCGCGGGGCGATCTTCGTCGAAGAGCTCGACCAGGTGCCCGACGACGTGATCGTCATCTTCAGCGCCCACGGCGTGTCTCAGGCGGTGCGCAACGAAGCCACCAACCGTGGCCTGAAAGTGTTCGACGCCACCTGCCCGCTGGTCACCAAGGTGCACCTGGAAGTGGTGCGCTACAGCCGCGATGGCCGCGAGTGCATCCTGATTGGCCACGAAGGCCATCCGGAAGTCGAAGGCACCATGGGCCAGTACGACGCCAGCAATGGCGGGGCGATCTACCTGGTCGAGGACGAAGAAGACGTCGCCACGCTGCAGGTACGCGATCCCGACAACCTGGCCTTCGTCACCCAGACCACATTGTCGATGGACGACACCAGCAAGGTCATCGATGCCTTGCGAGCACGCTTCCCCAACATCGGCGGGCCGCGCAAGGACGACATCTGCTACGCCACCCAGAACCGTCAGGACGCAGTCAAACAACTGGCTGACGAGTGCGACGTGCTGCTGGTGGTTGGCAGCCCGAACAGCTCCAACTCCAACCGCTTGCGCGAGCTGGCAGAGCGTATGGGCACGCCTGCATACCTGATCGATGGTGCCGAGGATCTGAAGCGCGAGTGGTTCGATGGCGCCAAGGGCATCGGTATCACTGCCGGCGCTTCCGCGCCCGAAGTGCTGGTGCGCGGGGTGATCGACAGGCTGGGTGAGTGGGGTGCGAGTAACGTCCAGGAACTTGATGGCCGCCCGGAGAACGTGACCTTCTCCATGCCCAAGGAGCTACGGCTCAAGGCTGTCTAGGGTTAAGCGTTGTAAAAGAAGCCAGGGCAGTTGCCCTGGCTTTTTCATGTGCGCGTTAGCGTCGATCCAGGCGTATTGGCAGAGCACTCGTTACGTGAGCGAAACGCACGGAAATGCAGATGATTTGCTCGCCGCCGTGCGCTGGGATCAGGCTATGATCAGCCATCAGAACCGGATTGCCGATCTATGCCCGTCGACTTGCAAGCGCTCTATCCCAAACTGATCCACCTGATGCTGGACACGGTTTTTGTGGTCGATCCGGACAACCGCATTGTGTTCGTCAGCGATGCCTGCGAAACACTGCTCGGTTACCGCGCCGCCGAGCTCTGCGGCACGCTGATCACCGACTACATGCATCCGGATGATCTGGCCGCCACCAAGGCGTCGATCGTTCGGGTCATGAATGGTCAGCCCCACTTCGACTTTCGCAATCGCTACATACGCAAGGATGGCAGCGTCGTTTACATCCTCTGGGCTGCCTTCTGGTCCGAAGAGGTCGGCGCGCGCATCGGCGTCGCGCGGGACGTGACGGCCCTTGCGCATGCGGAGGAGGAATTACGTTTCCTCGCCCACCACGATCCCCTGACCAAGCTGACCAATCGCGCGCTGTTTCGCGACCGCCTGGAAACAGCGTTGCGCGCCGCCCAACGCCGCACCAGTACGCTGGCTTTACTGTTTCTGGATATCAACGATTTCAAAGGGATCAACGATACCCACGGACATACGGCGGGTGATCAGGTGCTGTGCGAGGTGGCCCGGCGCCTGCAGGCCTGCGTACGGGAAACCGACACCGTGGCGCGCATGGGTGGTGACGAGTTCACCGTGCTGTTGACCGATATCGATACGCCGCAGGCCGTCGCTGAAAAGGTGGCGCAGATTCTCGCTGCTCTGAGCGAGCCGCTGGGCGCCGAGTTCGGCGCGCTGCGTATGCCGAGCTGCAGCATCGGCGTGGCGTGCTACCCCACCGACGGAGCGGACGCCGATGCATTGCTCGACCATGCAGACGGACACATGTACCGGGTAAAGCGGGCGCGCCTGGCGCCGAGTGGCAGCCCGGTCGGCTAGCTGCCGCGAAGCGTTGTTGTTCCTCAAGTCCGGGCACTCGCTTGCCATTCTGTTGACCAATACCTGACTTCGTCCATTTATGCCCGCATCGGCTGAAGCTGGCGGGAGCATCCAACCGGAGGATCAACATGGCTCACGAGCAAACAGTCATCACCACGCCAGACGGCCAATGCCCGGCCCACGTGTTCACGCCTGCTGACGGGCAGGGCGGCCCGGCGATCATCTTCTACATGGACGCCGTCGGCATCCGCCCAGGCGTGCTCGGCATGGCCGAGCGGCTGGCCGATGCCGGCTATGTGGTGCTGCTGCCGGATACCTACTACCGCTATGGCATCTACGGGCCGTTCGACCCCAAGGAAGTGTTCAAGGGTGATTTCCGCACCGTCGTCGGGCCGCTGATGGCAACCACCGGCAACGCCAAGGCTGCTGCGGACATCGATGCTTATATCGCCTACCTCGATGGGCGCAGCGACGTGCACGGGGAGCGCATCGGTGCGGTGGGCTTCTGCATGGGCGGCGGCATGGCCATCGCCTCCGCTGGTGCACGACCGGAACGCTTCGCGGCGGTCGCCAGCTTCCATGGCGGCAACCTGGCGACCGATGCCGCCGACAGCCCACATCTTTCAGCATCCGCGCTGCAGGCCGAGCTGTATATCGCCGCCGCCGAGAACGACGGCAGCTACCCACCGGAAATGGCCGAGCGTTTCGAGAAGGCCCTGAGCGACGCTGGCGTGACCTTCAGCTCGGAAAACTACCCGGCACAGCATGGGTGGATGAAGCCGGACTTCCCGGTTTACGACGAAAAAGCGGCCGAGCATGGCTGGAAGCAGATGCTGGCGTTCTTTGGCCGTACCCTGACGCGGCGCTAAACCGCAGGCATAAAAAAGCCGGCTTGTGGCCGGCTTTTAGGGGGTGGTCTCAGCTTATTTTTGGTAAGCCGCGACTGCCTTGTTAATCAGGTTGCGGGCCTCGTCGGCACCGGCCCAACCTTCAACCTTGACCCACTTGCCTTTCTCGAGATCTTTGTAATTCTCGAAGAAGTGCTTGATCTGCTCAATCAACAGCGGGGGCAGGTCGGTGTATTCCTGGACGTCTTTGTACAGCACGCTCAGTTTGTCGTGTGGTACGGCAACCAGCTTGGCGTCGCCGCCGGCTTCGTCGCTCATCAGCAGCACGCCAACCGGGCGAGCGCGAATCACCGAGCCTGGTGCGACCGGGTACGGAGTCACGACCAGCACGTCGAGGGGATCACCGTCGTCGGCTAGTGTGTGCGGGATGAAACCGTAGTTGGCCGGGTAGAACATCGGCGTGGCCATGAAACGGTCAACGAACAGGCAGTCGGTGTCGTGATCGATTTCGTATTTGATCGGCGCGTGGTTGGCCGGGATTTCGATAGCGACGTAGATGTCGTTCGGCAGGTCTTTACCAGCCGGAATCTTGCTGTAGCTCATGGGTGACTCCCTGATGTGCGCCAAAAAAAGTGGCGCGATTATAGGTGGATTCCTGCGTCGTTGCCATTACAGCCATCTGGCGTATCGGCGGGCGCGGGTGTGGCTTGCTGATAGTCCGGGTGTTCGACCTGCAGGCGGCGCAAACGTGCCAATGGGTCTTGCCGATAGAACAGGCGCAATTGTTCGTAGACGGCCGGGTAGGCCTCTTCGAGCAGGTCTGGCGCATTGAAGAAATACTCGCTGGTGACCGCAAAGAACTCGGCCGGGTTTTCCGCCGCATAAGGGTCGATGGCGGTCTGCGCTTCTTCGTCAATGTCCAGCTCGGCGTTCATGCTGTCGAAGGCCTGCTGCATGGCGCTGGCCCACTGCGTCACGTCCATATTGCTGTGCAGCGGCGGCAGGCCGTTGGCATCGCCGCCGAGCATGTCCAGTTTGTGGGCCAGCTCGTGGATCACCAGGTTGTAGCCTTCCCAGCTGCCGCTGGCCTGTACGCCTGGCCAGGCGAGAATCACCGGGCCTTGCTGCCAGGCTTCGCCGCTGTGTTCGCCGTCCCATTCGTGCTCGATGCCGCCGGAGTCGCGATGGCGTTGTGGGCTGACGAAGTCGTCGGGGTAGAGGATCACCTCATGGAACCCCTGGTACCAGTTCAGGTCGGCCAGGCCGAGCAACGGCAGTTCGGCGAGCGCGGCCAGAGCGAGGCGGTCGTCGCCGTCCAGTTCCAGGCCGGGCAGGGTGGTCAGGTGCTTGGCGTGCAGAAACAGCACGGCGCGCTCGCGCAGCAGCTGCTCTTCTTCGCTGCTCAGGCCATCGAGAATCGGCAGGCGCTGGCGCACCGTGGCCCAGCTGCTGGCGCTGACGGGGTGACGGGAGAGAATTCGACGACGGCGCCAGGCGCTAAACGACCACATGCAAACGGCTCGATTGAAAGACGCGTCACCTTAACAGCCCGGCCGCAGGCCGCAAGCGCTCAGAGCCTGTTCAAAGCCTCGCGAGCTAGAGCAATGCAAGGCCTAGGCGGCCCCGCAAAAACAGGCGAGGACGCGGAGTTTACGAGCTGTAAATGAGCAGTCCGACTGGGCTGGCATTCCAGCCTGTTTTCAACGCCGCAGTGCCGACGCGCAGCAGACTTTGAGCAGGTTCTCAGGAGTTACTCGCTATTGATGGGCAGCACGTAGTTCTTGAACTGATCGTCTTCGACGAAACCGATCGACTCATAAACCTTCTGCGCCACCTCGTTATCGCGGCTGGTCGCCACGCGCATGCGCACGGCCTGGGTTTGCTTGGCCATCTTCTTGGCGGTCTGCAGCAGGCGGTCGGCGACCAGCTGGCGGCGCGCATCCTCGGCCACATAGATGTCGTTGAGGATCCACACGCGCTTGAGCGACAGCGACGAATAGCTCGGGTACAGCTGGCAGAAGCCCAGCAGCTTGTCATCGTCGTCGGCCAGGGCCAGGTAGATCACCGATTCGTCGCGCTTGAGGCGAGTTTCCAGAAACTTGCGCGATGAGTCGGGAAACGGCCGCTCTCCATAGAATTCGCGGTAGCGAACGAACAGCGGGGTGAGTAGATCCAAGTGCTCCAGGGTGGCTTGCACGATGCGCATAGGCGAGGGCCTCGTTGGCTGTCGGGTGGAGACGGCAGGCGTTTCGATTAAAGTGCAGTTTTCGCCCTAAAGCCAGCGACGCAGAGCCTTTACTCGCTTAGCGAGCGGTTTTGCTAACGGCTGCGCAGCGCACGCGTTGCACGTCTTCAGGCAGGCTGGGAGCGAGGCGCCGCTGTGCTAATCTGCGGCCATATTTTCACGCGGCTCGCCTGGCCCCTGGCGCGCCTGTTCTCGAGGTTTTCATGCATATCCACATTCTCGGCATCTGCGGCACTTTCATGGGCTCGCTCGCCGTGCTGGCCAAGGACCTGGGCCACCGCGTTACGGGCTCCGATGCCAACGTCTACCCGCCGATGAGCACCCAGCTCCAAGCCCAGGGTATCGAGCTGATGCAGGGCTACGACCCCGCGCACCTGCAGCCTGCACCCGATCTGGTGGTGGTTGGTAATGCCATGAGCCGCGGTAACCCGGCAGTGGAATATGTGCTCAATAAGGGACTGCCCTATGTATCCGGCCCGCAGTGGCTGGCCGATCATGTGCTGCAGGGCCGCTGGGTGATGGCTGTGGCCGGCACTCATGGCAAGACCAGCAGCTCAAGCATGCTCGCCTGGGTGCTGGAGTACGCCGGCATGGCACCAGGTTTTCTGATCGGCGGCGTGCCGCAGAACTTCGGAATTTCCGCGCGTTTGGGCGACACGCCGTTCTTCGTGGTCGAGGCGGATGAGTACGACAGCGCGTTCTTCGACAAGCGCAGCAAGTTCGTCCACTACCGCCCGCGCACCGCCATCCTCAACAACCTGGAATTCGATCACGCGGACATTTTTCCGGACCTGGCCGCCATCGAACGGCAGTTCCATCACCTGGTGCGGATCATCCCCAGTGAAGGCCTGGTCATCCACCCGGCCGGCGAAACAGCGTTGGTGCGAGTGATCCAGATGGGTTGCTGGACGCCGGTGCAGACCACCGGTGAAGGTGGCCAATGGCAGGCCCGCCTGCTCAGCGCCGACGGCTCTCGTTTCGAAGTGAGCTTCGACGGCAAGGTCGAAGGTTTGGTGGACTGGCAGCTGACCGGCCAGCATAACGTTGCCAACGCCCTGGCCGTGCTCGCGGCGGCGCGTCATGTTGGCGTGGTGCCGGCGCTGGGCATCGAGGCGCTGGGCACGTTCATCAACGCCAAGCGGCGCATGGAAAAGGTTGCCGAGGTGAACGGCGTGACCGTCTATGACGATTTCGCCCACCACCCAACTGCCATCGCCACCACCCTCGACGGCCTGCGCAAGCGCGTCGGCGACGAGCAGATCATCGCGGTGATCGAGCCGCGCTCCAACTCCATGAAGCTCGGAGCTCACCGTGACGGCCTGGCCGAATCCGCCGTGCAGGCCGATGCGGTGTTCTGGTACGCACCGCCGAATCTGGGCTGGGACCTGGCGGCCACCGTTGCCGGGGCGACCAACCCGACCCAGGTATGCGATTCTCTGGAGGCCATCATCGACGGCGTGAAGGCGCGGGTACGGCCTGGCACTCAAGTGGTGATCATGAGCAACGGCGGTTTCGGCGGCCTGCACGGCAAGCTGGCCAAGGCACTGGAGGACTGAATGTCAGGCCCTGAAAGAATCACCCTTGCTATGACCGGCGCCTCGGGCGCCCAGTACGGCCTGCGCCTGCTCGACTGCCTGGTGCGTGAGGATCGGGAAGTGCACTTCCTGATTTCCAAGGCCGCGCAGCTGGTGATGGCTACCGAAACGGACGTCAGCCTGCCGGCCAAACCGCAGGCCATGCAGGCGTTTCTGACCGAGTACACCGGCGCCACCGACGGGCAGATTCGCGTCTACGGCAAGGAAGACTGGATGGCGCCGGTCGCCTCTGGCTCCGGTGCGCCGTCGGCCATGGTGGTGGTGCCGTGCAGCACCGGCACGCTGTCATCGATTGCCACCGGTGCCTGCAACAACCTGATCGAGCGCGCCGCCGATGTTGCCCTCAAGGAGCGCCGCCAGCTGATTGTGGTGCCGCGCGAGGCGCCGTATTCGAGCATTCACCTGGAGCACATGCTCAAGCTCTCCAACCTGGGCGTGACCATCCTGCCGGCCTCACCGGGCTTCTATCACCAGCCACAGACCGTGGATGACCTGGTCGACTTCGTGGTCGCGCGCATCCTCAACTGCCTGAATATCCCTCAGGACATGCTGCCGCGCTGGGGCGAGCATCACCTCAACAGTGGCGATGAATAAGCACGCTGGCTGGCTTCTGCTGCTCACCTGCCTGCACCTGGGCGGCTGCGCCACCGCACGTACGCTGGATGCCAACAAGCCCGGCGCGCCGGTGGTGTATGCCGGCACGCGGCTGGATTGGTACGCGCTGCAGGACGGCTGCTGCCCGGTCGAGCGCTTTGGCGCCGAGGCGCCGCGTTACGCGGGCGTCGACCTGCCGGCCAGCGCCTTGCTCGATACCTTACTGTTACCGCTGTCGCTGGCCAAGGCGCTGGGGATTGGCTTGCAGGTGAGTGGGGGCGGGTAGGGTAGTTTGGTCTGGCGCGCGTGGTTTTGATGGGCTAGCGCCTACGCGGCCCGACCCATCTTACGGTCTGAAGACTATTACCCTGTGGGAGCGGGCCATGCCCGCGAAAAGTCACGGGCATGGACTAGGCGTCCCCGCCCGTTCCCACAGGGAGCCCGCATTATTCAATTGCAGTCTCGTAGGGTGGACAACGCTCTTTTTGTCCACCATTGCGATAGCAGTGCGGTGGACGGATGAAGCGTCGTCCACCGTACCAAAGGCTGCTCTTGCATTGGTTGCAGCCTCATTTATCTCGCCTAAAAAGAGATTCTCAGATCGGCGTCAGCAGCGCCTCCCCCCGAAAGTGCCGGCCAATATTGTCGAGAAACTGGCTCAGCGATTGCTCCAGCGCCTGAGGCGAGTTGCCGCCGACGTGGGGGGTGATAGTGAGATTGTCGAGGTTGAGCAACTCGGTGGGCGGCAGCGGTTCGCTTTCGTACACGTCCAGCGCCGCGGCGCGGATGCGTTTCTCGCGTAGTGCGCTGCCCAGCGCCGCGGTGTCCACCACGCTGCCGCGCGCCACGTTAATCAGATAACCTTGCGGCCCCAGCGCATCGAGCACCTCGGCATTGACCAGGTGATGGGTCGCAGCGCCGCCGGGAATGGCCACCACCAGGCAGTCGCACCAATCCGCCAACGCCTGCACGCTGGCGAAGTATTGGTGGGGGCTGCCGGCTTTCGGTGAGCGGTTGTGATAACCCACCGGCATGTCGAAGGCCGCCGCACGGCGGGCCAGTTGTTCGCCGATGGCGCCGAGGCCGAGGATGCCCAGGCGTTTGCCGCTGACGCCATCGGTCATCGGCAGGGCGTCGCGCCAGATGCCAGCGCGGCAGGCATTGTCCAGGCGGCGTACGTCACGGATCGCCGCCAGTAGCAACGCCATGGCGTGGTCGGCCACGCACACCGCATTGCTGCCGGCGCCGTTGCTCAGGGCGATGCCGCGAGCGCGGGCCGCCTCGATATCGACCTTTTCATAACCCACACCGAGCGTGCCGACGAAGCCGAGCTTTGGCAGGCGAGCGATCTCCTCGCCGCTCAGGCCGATGGTGCCGATGGTCAGCACCGCTTCGATGTTCGTGCCGTGCTCGGCGATGGCCGCCTCGCGGGCCTTGGCATTCGGTGCGTGGGTTACCCGGTAGTGTTCGGCGATGCGTGCCAGGCTGGTTTCACTGAGCGGGTTGAGAATCAGCAGATGCGGCTTCATAGAGGCTCCATGGCAAGTGGGCGGTGGTCACTCGATGATGCGCAGTCTACTGCGCCCACGGCTGATGTCGGCAAGCAGGCGCCTTAGGCCCTCGATCTGCGGTTGCGGCACGGCCAGCTGTAGTTCGGCGCCTTCGACATCGAAGCTTTCCTGTTCCAGCACGGCATCGAATTCGGCCAGGCGTGATTTGAGCAGGACCAGTTCGGCGAAGCCGCAATGGCAGGCGCAGGCGGTGCGCGGCACCTGTTCCTGGCGCTCGGCGTTTTGCAGGCATTTGTTGGCGCTGCCGCCATAAGCGCGGGCCAGGCCGCCGGTGCCGAGCTGGATGCCGCCGTACCAGCGCGTCACCACCACAGCCACGCCGTCGAAACCCTGCGCCTCGATGGCCGCCAGAATCGGCCTACCGGCGGTGCCTCCGGGTTCGCCATCGTCACTGAAGCGGTATTGCTGGCCGAGCTTCCAGGCCCAGCAGTTGTGCGAGGCGCCCGGGTCGCTGACCTCGTCGATGAACGCCTGGGCATCGGCCGCGCTGCTGATGGCGCGGGCCTGGGCGAGAAAGCGGCTCTTGCGGATTTCCTCGCGGTAATCACAGGGGGCGAGTAGCAGGTAAGGCATCAGACGCTCGGCTTCAGCCCACAACCCTTGAGGATGATGCGCACCATGTTGTCGGCAGCCGCCTGATAGTCCGGCTTGGTCAGGCGCGAGCGGCCGGTGACCCGGCAGATCTCCGAGGCGAAATCGGCGTGGTACTGGGTGCTGCTCCAGATCATGAAGATCAGGTTGGTGGGGTCGACGGCGTCCATCTTGCCGGCCGCGATCCACTGCTCGAAGATCGCCGCGCGCTCGCGGAACCAGCTCTGCTGATCATCGCCGAGATGCTGGGACAGGAAGGCGCCGCCGCTGATCACCTCCATGGCGAATACGCGCGAGGCTTTCGGATAACGGCGCGAGAATTCCAGCTTGGCGCGGATGTAGCGCTCCAGCGCTTCGGCTGGGTCGTCGTCGACGCTCATGCTGTCGAAGGCGCTGTCCCATAGCTCCATGATGTTGCTCAGCACGGCCAGGTACAGGCCCTGCTTGCTGCTGAAGTAGTAATGCAGGTTGGCCTTGGGCAGGCCCACCGCCTGGGCGATGGTGTTCATGCTGGTGCCCTTGAAGCCGTGGCAGGCGAACTGCTCCACGGCGGCGGCGATGATCGCTTCTTCGTTCTTCTGCCGGATGCGGCCAGTCGGTTTGCCGGTGGTGGCGCGTGCAGCGGTGGCGTCGGGGGGCATCAAGGGGCTTCCGTGGTGATCGAGGGGCTCAGCGGGTGAAGAAATACTCCTCTGCTGCGGGCGTGACAAGCGCCGGGGGAGCCTAGTGTATGTCCGCAGAACCCGCGTGGATCAGCTGAAGGCCTGGACGATGCGTTCGCGCAGCTTCGCATCCGGCAAGCGGCCCTGGGCAGCCTTGAGGTTGTCGACCATATAGCGCGGGTTCGAGGTGGCCGGAATCGCCACGGTTACCGCCTCATTGGCGAGGATGAACTTGAGCAGCAGCTGCGCCCAGGAGGTCGCGTCGATTTCGTTGGCCCACTCTGGCAGCGGTTTGCCCTTCACCCGGCTGAGCAACTGCGCGCGCTGGAACGGACGGTTGATCAGCGTGGCGATGCCGTTGTCGGCGCAGTAGGGCAGCAGGCGTTTCTCGGCGTTGCGCTCGCCCACCGAGTAGTTGAGCTGCACGAAGTCGACCTTCTCCTTGGCGAGCACGGCCAGTAGGTCGTCGTGGGCCGACTCGATGTAATGGGTGATGCCGATATAGCGCACCTTGCCCTGCTCACGCAGTTCGCGGGCCAGCGCTAGTTGCGTGGTGGTGTCCTGCAGGTTGTGCACTTGCAGCAGGTCCATCTTGTCGGTCTGCAGCGCCTTGAGGCTGGCCTCGAACTGCGCCAGGCCACGCTCGCGCCCGGTGCTCGACAGCTTGGAGGCAAGAAACGCCTTGCCCTGGGTCTTGGTGCGTTTGAGCAGCTCGCCAGTCACCGCTTCGGCAGCGCCGTAGCTGGGCGCGGTGTCGATCAGCGTGCCGCCGCCATTGATAAAGGCGCGCACCACTTCGTCGAGCGGTATCAGGCTGGTGTTGTCCAGGCTCACGTTGAAGGTTTGCGACGTACCCAGGCCAATCGCCGGCAGGCTCTCGCCGCTGGACGGGATCTTGCGTTGCAGCAGCGGTGACGGATTGGCGGCGAAGGCAAAGCCGGGCAGCAATTGGCTGCCGGCGGTGATGGTCATCAGGGCAGCGCTGCCCTGCAGAAAATGGCGACGGCTGGGCATGGCGTGCTCCATTGCGAAAAGGGCTAGGCAGATGAGGTTAGTCGTCCACTTCGGCCAATCGGTTGCATCGCCAGGATGACTTGTTACCTGTTATGTCGCTCAGCGGGAACCATCCAGAGCGCCTGTTCTCAGAAAGAGGCTTTTGCTTCTGCCGCCACGCTCAGGCGGCCTGCTCGAACCTCACAAGGACTTGAACTGTGCCCCATCGTTTCCTGCCCGTGACCTTGCTTGCCGCGCTGACCCTGCTCGGCGGCTGCACCCAGTACCGCGAAGTGCCCCCGCAAACGGCCGAAGGCCAGGCCTGCGTGCGTAAATGCACCGAGCAGGCAAGCGCATGCAGGCAGCGTGCAGAAGAGTCGTACCAGGGCTTCAAGGTGATCTACGACGCCCAGAATCAGACCTACCAGAATTGCCTGCACAACAGCACCCGCGACCCAAACCTCCAGTCGCTGTGCCCGCAGCCCACGGCGATCAGCGGGCCGGACACGAGCATCTGCTCGGACAGCTACAAGAGTTGTTTTACCGACTGCGGCGGGCATTACGAGAAGGTCGAGTAGGGCGCCTTAATGGTTGAAAGATGGCGGTAGCGGACGTTTGTGCATTCCCTGTGGGAGCGGGCCATGCCCGCGATTTTTCGCGCGCATGGCGCGCTCCCACAGTGGATTGGCGAACGGCTGTTTGCTCAGGCGTAGGGTGGATGACGCTTTTTTCATCCACCATTGCGGTTTCGGAGCGGTGGACGGGTGAAGCGTCGTCCACCCTACGTAGCGAACGAGCGCTTCTGCCTTTATGCCGCTCATTCAAGCGCACACCCAAGTGATCAAAAGCGACCGCTCAGGCGCTCGCCGCCAATTCCTGCAGAAAGCTCTCCAGCACCAAGTGCGGCCGGCGGCCCTTGCGGGTCACCGAGGCCAGGCTGATGTCGTAGAAGCGCGAATCGGCCTTCAGCGCGCGCAGGCGGCCTTCCTTGATCCACGCCTCGGCGTAGTGGTCGGGCAGGTAGCCGATGTAGCGCCCGGTGAGGATCAGAAACGCCATGCCTTCGCGGTCCGACGCGCTGGCCGTGCAATTGAGCACGCCGTAGTGGTTCTGGATCTCCGGCGGCAGGCGAAAGGTCGGCGCGATGGCGTCCTGAGCGTTGAGGCGCTCGTCCGCCAGCTCCTTGTCATCGACATAGAAAAGCGGATGGCCGACCGCGCAATAAAGCCGCGAGCGTTCGTCGTACAGCGGTTGGTAATCCAGGCCGGAAAGGCCGCCGACCACCGGCACCACGCCGACATGCAGGCGGCCGTCGAGCACGCCTTGCTCGACCTCGCTGGGCGGGGTCATGCGGATGTTCACCCGCACGTCCGGCCCGCGTTCCTTGAGGCGGGCGAGGGCGCCGGTGATGCGCATGTGCGGCACCGTCACCAGGTTGTCGGTCAGGCCGATGTTCAACTCGCCGCGCAGGTGCTGGTGCAGGCCGTTGACCTCGGTGCGAAAGCTCTCCAGCGCTGCAAGCAGTTGCTGGGTCGACTGGTACACCTCGCGGCCTTCCTCGGTCAGCGCGAAGCCGGCGCGGCCGCGTTGGCACAGGCGCAGGCCGAGGCGCTGCTCCAGGTCGCTCATCTGCTGGCTGATCGCCGAACGGCCGATGCCCAGCACGCTCTCTGCGGCAGAAAACCCGCCGCACTCGACCACACTGCGAAACAGCTTGAGCAGGCGGATATCGAAGTCGCTGACCTGGGCGAGAGGTTCGGGGCGTCGGCTGCTCATTGTTTAGTCATCACTGAACTGAGGTTAAGAAGAGTCTGGTTTGAGTGACTTTATGCCTGTGGCACCTTGGCTGACAACCGACCTATACCTGTGGGAGCGGCTTTAGCCGCGATTGCTGCTGATTCTCGCGGCTAAAGCCCCTCCCTCGTTATTCCCGATCACGCCGCCACTGCCGAGGCCATCGTCATGAACATGCCGCAGACCGCAACGCCGCCCCTGGCCAGCCAGCTCAAGCTGGATGCCCACTGGATGCCGTTTTCCGCTAACCGCAGCTTCCAGCGCGACCCGCGGATTATCGTCGCCGGCGAAGGCGCCTGGCTGACCGACGACTCCGGTCGCAAGGTCTACGACAGCCTGTCCGGCCTGTGGACCTGCGGCGCCGGCCATTGCCGCAAGGAAATTCAGGAGGCGGTGGCCAAGCAGCTCGGCACCCTCGATTACTCGCCGGGCTTCCAGTACGCCCACCCGCTGTCGTTCAAGCTCGCCGAGCAGATGGCCGACCTGATGCCGGGCGAGCT
Organism: Phytopseudomonas punonensis; assembly: GCF_900142655.1. Lineage (GTDB taxonomy): Bacteria > Pseudomonadota > Gammaproteobacteria > Pseudomonadales > Pseudomonadaceae > Aquipseudomonas > Aquipseudomonas punonensis. The sequence goes on from NZ_FRBQ01000010.1 coordinate 107,165, forward strand.
CAACCACGTGTTCTTTACCGGCTCCGGCTCCGAGTGCGCCGACACCGCCGTGAAGATGGCCAAGGCCTACTGGCGCCTCAAGGGCCAGGCCAGCAAGACCAAGTTCATCGGCCGCGCCCGCGGTTACCACGGCGTGAATATCGCCGGCACCAGCCTCGGCGGCATCGCCGGCAACCGCAAGATGTACGGCCAGCTGATGGACGTCGACCACCTGCCGCACACCCTGCAGCCGGGCATGGCGTTCACCAGGGGGGCAGCCGAGACCGGCGGCGTCGAGCTGGCCAATGAGCTGCTCAAGTTGATCGAACTGCATGACGCCTCGAACATCGCCGCGGTGATCGTCGAGCCGATGTCCGGCTCGGCCGGCGTCATTGTGCCGCCAGCGGGTTACCTGGAGCGCCTGCGCGAGATCTGCACCCAGCACAACATCCTGCTGATCTTCGACGAAGTGATCACCGCCTTTGGGCGCATGGGCAAGTGGACCGGCGCCGAGTACTTCGGCGTCACGCCGGACATCCTCAACGTCGCCAAGCAGATCACCAACGGCGCCATCCCCCTGGGTGCGGTGATCGCCAGCCGCGAGATCTACCAGACCTTCATGGGCCAGCCGACGCCCGAGCACATGATCGAATTCACCCACGGCTACACCTACTCGGCCCACCCGGTGGCCTGCGCCGCCGGCCTGGCGTCGCTGGAGCTGCTCAAGCGCGAGAACCTGATCCAGCAGGCCGCGGAGCTGGCGCCCAAGTTCGAGAACGCCATCCATGGCCTCAAGGGCGCCAAGCACGTGGTCGACATCCGCAACTGCGGCCTGGCCGGCGCGATCCAGCTGGCGCCCCGTGACGGCGACCCGACCATCCGCCCGTACGAGGCCGGTATCGCCCTGTGGAAGGCCGGCTTCTACGTGCGCTTCGGCGGCGACGGCCTGCAGTTCGGGCCAATGTTCAACGCCAAGATCGAAGACCTCGACCGCGTGTTCAGCGCCGTTGGCGACGCGCTGCAGGGTATCGCCTGATGGCCGGTCGACAACACGCGGTGGCCACCGTGCAGGTGGATAACGACGAAGTGATCGTCACCGAGTGGCGCTTCGTACCCGGTGCTGAAACCGGCCGCCACCGCCATGGCTACGACTATGTGGTGGTGCCGATGACCGACGGCACCCTGCTGCTGGAAACCGCGGACGGTGACAAGCACGCGACGCTGGTCGCCGGGCAGAGCTACTTCCGCAAGGCGGGCGTCGAGCACAACGTGGTCAACGCCAGCGACCACGAAGTGGTCTTCGTCGAAACCGAACTCAAGTGACCACCCCATTTCCTGCGGCAGCGGCCTGCATCGCTGCCGCCCAAGCGAACAGCATTCGGAGGACTCAATGACCACCATCCAGCACCTGATCCATGGCCAACTCACCGACGGCCAGGGCGGCCGCAGCGCCGACGTGTTCAACCCGGCCACCGGCGAAGCGATTCGCCGCGTCGCCCTGGCCGACGTGGCCACCGTGCAGCAGGCCATCGACTCGGCCAAAGAGGCCTTTCCGGCCTGGCGCAACACGCCGCCGGCCAAGCGCGCCCAGGTGATGTTCCGCTTCAAGCAACTGCTCGAGCAGCACGAAGAAGCCATCGCCAAGCTGATTGCCGAAGAGCACGGCAAGACCCTCGAAGACGCCGCCGGTGAGCTCAAGCGCGGTATCGAGAACGTCGAATACGCCTGCTCGGCACCGGAGATTCTCAAGGGTGAATACACTCGCAACGTCGGCCCCAACATTGACGCCTGGAGCGACTTTCAGCCGGTCGGCGTGGTCGCCGGCATCACCCCGTTCAACTTCCCGGCCATGGTGCCGCTGTGGATGTACCCGCTGGCCATCGTCTGCGGCAACTGCTTCATTCTCAAGCCGTCCGAGCGCGACCCCAGCTCCACCCTGTACATCGCCCAACTGCTGCATGAAGCCGGCCTACCCGCAGGCGTGCTCAATGTGGTGCATGGCGACAAGACGGCGGTGGATGCGCTGATCCAGGCGCCGGAGGTCAAGGCCCTGAGCTTCGTCGGCTCCACGCCGATCGCCGAATACATCTACGCCGAAGGCAGCAAGCACGGCAAACGCGTGCAGGCCCTGGGCGGCGCCAAGAACCACGCAGTGCTGATGCCCGACGCCGACCTGGATAACGCCGTCAGCGCATTGATGGGCGCCGCCTACGGTTCCTGCGGCGAGCGCTGCATGGCCATTTCGGTGGCCGTGTGCGTGGGCGACCAGATCGCCGATGCCCTGGTCGAGCGCATCGTCCCGCAGATCAAGGCCCTGAAGATCGGCGCCGGCACCCAGTGCGGCCTGGACATGGGTCCGCTGGTTACCGCTGCAGCGAAGGACAAGGTCACCGGCTACATCGAGGCTGGCGTGGCTGCTGGCGCTCAACTGGTGGTCGACGGTCGCGGCCTGAGCGTTTCCGGCAATGAAAGCGGCTTTTTCCTCGGCGGCAGCCTGTTCGACCGGGTGACCGCGGACATGAGCATCTACACCAACGAGATCTTCGGCCCGGTGCTGTGCATCGTCCGTGTGGACAGCCTGGAAACCGCCATGAAGCTGATCAACGACCACGAGTACGGCAACGGCACCTGCATCTTCACCCGCGATGGCGAAGCGGCGCGGCTGTTCTGCGACGAGATCGAAGTGGGCATGGTCGGCGTCAACGTGCCGCTGCCGGTGCCGGTGGCCTACCACAGCTTCGGCGGCTGGAAGCGCTCGCTGTTCGGTGACCTGCACGCCTACGGCCCGGACGGCGTGCGTTTCTACACCCGCCGCAAGTCGATCACCCAGCGCTGGCCGCAGCGCAAGACCCACGAGGCGGCGCAGTTTGCGTTTCCCAGCAATAGCTGAGGTGGGGTGAGGTAGCGAAAAGGCCGATCAGATGATCGGCCTTTTTGTTGGTGCCCGGAAAGTCGGCGTGCGGCTCATCTCTGTGGGAGATGAGCTGTGTGAGTAGGAATTGTGAGATCCCCAACTGTGGGAGCGGGCCATGCCCGCGAATCGCTATCGGCAGCGACACATGGTTTGCGGTTGGGTACCGCACTCCGGCGCCGCCCATCTATCGCCTGAAAAACCGGTTTCGCCCTTACGGCGACTCACTTTTTTCAAACGCCGGAAGGCCGGCCCCGCAAAAAAGTAAGCAAAAACGCTGTGCCCCTGCATCCGGAACTAGGCGTCCCGACTCGCTACGCTCGACTCCCCTCACTCCATCATTGCTCCGAGGGCCCGCCGCGAAGGGCCATCCCTGGCCCATCGCGGCTCTCGCGGCATCCATGCCGCTCAAGGCTGCCCGCCCGGCCCTCTACACAACGATTTCGTTCGGCCTTCTGAAGGGGCGATTGGAGTACGACTCATACACCGCGTGGAGTTCTTGCGGGCCAAGTTTTAATAATTGATTTACTTGCTAAGAGGGCCAGATGTATTAGTGAATTTTGCAACGCCGTCTTTGGCGTCTAGGAGAAAGAATTTGCTTCTGAAATAGCTGCGATAGCTGAATGTTTCTATCAGGTTTGAAGAATCTGATGTGGTCTTGTTCTTTTTGCTAGTAAAATTTGGGTACTTTTTCTTTAAGTTGTTTTCTAAGTCGGTCCAGATTTCATTTATATGGTCTAGATCCTGTTCGCTGATGTTTGTTCTATCACCAAGCAATAGCGTGCCTATGTAAATTTTTGCATACTGTGTTTGGCTTACCTTGGTGTTTTTTCTTTTTGTAGATGTTAGTGCTTCATATAGTTTGTACGCGTTAGGGACTCTCTTTATTACTATGGTGTCTTGCTCGTTTAGTTCTTGTAGTTCACTTCGTTGGAATAGCCTTTTTTGGTTTGTTAGTTCTATTAATCCTTTGCAGCAATAGAAAAGTCTGAAGAACAGGTTTCTTTCGATTATTTGTTGCTCAGATATATATTTGTTATGGAGTCCGTCAGCGAATTCGCCTCGCTTTCGTTCGTAAAGTAGGCCGCTTTCTTCAAAAAGCACCGATTGGATCTTTTTATGGATTGTGTCGTTGGCTAGTTTGTCAGCAGTGATTACGGGTGTTTGTTTGTTAGTTGCGTTTGAGATTTCATCTATTAGCTGAAGTTTGGCTTGAGTGTCTGTGTTTGTTACTAGTGTAATTACTTTTAGCAAGATTTCTTTGTTGTTAAATACAGTTAAGTCTCCTGACTCTTTCTGTTCTTCATAAATCTTGCTTAGAGTATAAGATGTTTGGCCTCCGTTAATTATTTGTGGGTTCTTTATTAGGAGTTGTGCTTGGTACTTGATGCCTACTTTCTCGTTTATACTGGTTTCGTCGGATATTATTGTGATTCCGTTGTTGAATAAGGCCAGTTCATTGGTTGATGTTTTTTCAATAGTGTTTCTGATGGCTGTATTTACCTGTTGCCCTTCAAGCTCTAAGTGACTTCTTGGGTTGAATTGCAAAATTGAGTTTTTGTACTTGCTCATTACTTTGGCTATTTCAATTGCGGGTACGAATAAAACAGTTATCTCGCAGTCGTTTGCTTTTGTTGTGACGGTGTAGCTGATTTTTGTGCCTGAGCTTTTGTTCGAAATGTCGACCGGTATTGTTATTTCGGAGGCAGCAAAATAATTTCCAGACACTACTGGAAAAACAAGTTTCTCATAGCTTTTCTTAAAATCAAATACCTCGGCGTTATATCCGCCTGTTAAATTCCTTATTTTTTGGCTTGAAACTCCATTTAGATTTGCCAAGATTACAATTCTATACTTGTATCTTGCTATGTCATCAATTCTCCCTATTTCTCTCTGTAGTTGTTTTATCTTGCCGTTGTATTCGTTTTGTTCTTCGTCGTGGGTTTCTCCGTCCAGTATTCGATCAATGTCCATTTGTAGTATTTCTGAAAGAGCTATTTCTTTGGTTTCGAAATTTTTGTTAGTTGTTCTGAATTTTGACTGAATTAAGAATATCTGCTTTGTCTCTTTATCTATGTAGTATGCGTCAATGCCGCCGTCATATGAATCGTCTGTAATCCATCTTTCTCGCTCGCTAAAATCAGTTATCCCAAACATTACCTTTAGAAAGAGGTGTATGTATGCTCGTGCGCGCGCATTATTTAGGCGATCTTCTTCTGCCTCGGATGGCGTGTATCGCTTGTGTCCCGAAACTCTGGATTCTTCGCGAATTGTGTCAAGAATTTTGATTAATATTTCGTATTTTTCTTTAGGGGTATGTGCGTGTGTGCTCTCGTTGTTTTTCACGTTTTGGATATTCCTGATTTTATTTTATATAGTAGTGGCTTGGCTCGATATTGCTAAGCTGCAATCAAATTTTCTAGCCGAGCGCCATCTTGAGTTGCGGAGCTATTTTTTAAGTTCTTATTTAATCGAAAACTCGTTTAACGTGAATGTCCTTGAGGAGGCCTTCAACGGCGGCAGCGCATTGTCGGCGTCGATGAGGACGGCGAGGTGCTTTTGATGAGCGGCAGGCGCGTTCTTGCTGGCCATGGTTCTTCCTTGAGAGGCGATGGCCGACCTTACTGCGAAATGCTGGCGGTGCGCCACCAGGTGTGGATGGCTTTTAGTCGCATGGGCGAACTCGCCGCCAGAACAGAGCAGCTATTTGCGCCAAAACGCGCAACAAAACATTGCGCGTTAGTCTGTATTTCGAACCTATCCGTCTCTCTATGATGGCTCGCACTTTCCCTTGCGAGGCCATGCCATGAAAGCTCTCCGTCTGTTACGTCCTTTGTTGTTAGGCAGTGCCGTGCTGGCCGTGGCCGGTCAGGTGCTGGCGGCTGAGCCGCTCAAGCTGGAGGTGTATAACCCCGGTGCCAAGTCGATTTTCCCGGTGTCAGCGCAGATCGTGTCTGGGCCTACCGAGGCGGTGCTGATCGATGCGCAGTTCCAGCGTGACGATGCCCAGGCGCTGGTCGAGAAGGTGCGCGCTACCGGCAATAAGCTGACCACCGTATATATCAGCCACAGCGACCCGGATTATTACTTCGGGCTGGATGTGATCCACCGCGCCTTCCCGGACGCGAAGATCGTCGCCACTGCCGAGACGGTGGCTGCCATCGAGGCGAGCAAGGACGGCAAGCTGGCTCACTGGGGGCCGATCATGGAGGGCAATGCGCCGGCGGCGCTGGTGGTGCCCGAAGCGCTGAAGGCGCCGAAGCTGATCGTGGATGGTCAGGTGCTGGAGATTCGCGGGCCGGAGCCGGCGCGTACCTTCGTGTGGATTACGTCGCTGAAGACGGTGGTCGGCGGCATCCCGGTGTCGGCGAATATTCATGTGTGGATGGCCGATACCCAGACTGTGCAATCGCGCCGCGACTGGCTGGCTACGCTGGCGGCCATCGAGGCGTTGAAGCCGAGCCGCGTGGTGCCCGGTCATTACCTGGCCAACGCCGATGGTAGCCTGCCGGATTCGCCGCAGACCGTCGCCGCAACCCGCGAGTACCTGCAGGCGTTCGAGGAGGAGGCCGGCAAGGCCAAGGATTCGGCGCAGCTGATCACCGCCATGCGCAAGCGCTACCCGAACCTGGCCGATGAGTCGTCCCTGGAGCTGAGTGCCCAGGTGATCAAGGGCGAGGTGAAGTGGCCGCAACGGGCATCGTCCTGGCAGCGCTGAGGCCAGGGCGACGCTGTTACCGGTTACAACGCCGGCAATCAGCCGTTAGGCCAATCCGAAAGGTGCATAGACCGCTCTGGAATAAGCCTTGGCTGGCAAAGCGGCAGCCATTCACAAGCTTCCGAGCACCCTGTCCAAGGTTGTGCAGTGTTTCCCATGGTTGCACCAGCATGGACGACGCCTTGCCCGGCTACGGTGCGTAACTGGCGGCGGTTTGTGGTGAACGTGGCGCCTTTTCTATCGAAAGTGACGCATTGCACGGGTACATCTCCGGTTACACCACCCTCAACCGCGACTTTCGTCTAGAAGTTTCAAACGGCCGTGCGAATGGCATAGCGCTTGCTCCAACAGGCGGGCCAATCCTAAAACTCCTCAGGAGCACGTCCATGCCTCACACGTCTTTCAAGAAAGGTTTCTTGGCGCTCGCGATCACTGGCGCACTGGGTTTTTCCTCGCTGACTCACGCGGACATCATCATTGGTGTCGGTGCGCCGATGACCGGCGGCAACGCAGCGTTTGGTGACCAGTTGTGGCGCGGTGCCGAGCAGGCTGCGGCGGATATCAACGCGGCGGGCGGTATCAACGGCGAGAAGATCAAGCTGGTGAAGGGCGACGATGCCTGTGAGCCCAAGCAGGCGGTGTCGGTAGCCAACCGCATGGTCGATGCGGACAAGGTGGTGGCGGTGATCGGGCACTTCTGCTCGTCGTCGACCATGCCGGCGTCCGAGGTGTATGACGAGGCGGGCATCCTGGCGGTAACGCCGGCGTCCACCAACCCGCAGGTGACCGAGCGCGGCCTGACCGCGATGTTCCGCATGTGCGGCCGTGACGACCAGCAGGGCATCGTCGCCGGCGACTATATCGTCGACGTGCTGAAGGCCAAGAAAATCGCCGTGGTACACGACAAGGACACCTACGGTCAGGGCCTGGCCGATGCCACCCGTGCGCAACTCAACAAGCGCGGCGTGAAGGAAGTGATGTACGAAGGTCTGACCCGTGGCGAGAAGGACTTCAATGCCTTGGTCACCAAGATCCGCGCCAGCGGTGCCGAGGTGGTGTACTTCGGTGGCCTGCATGCCGAGGCCGGCCCGCTGGTTCGGCAGATGCGCGAGCAGGGCGTTACCGCCAAGTTCATCTCCGGCGACGGCATCGTTACTGACGAGATGGTCGGCACTGCCGGCGGCCCGCAGTACGTCGATGGCGTGCTGATGACCTTTGGTGCCGACCCGCGCCAGATCGCCGACGGCAAGGCGGTAATCGAGAAATTCCGCGCCAATGGCTACGAGCCGGAAGGCTACACCCTGTACTCCTACGCCTCGATGCAGGTGGTCGCCGCGGCCTTCGCCGGCATCAAGGGCACCGATGGCGCCGAAGCCGCTACCTGGCTGAAGGCCAACCCGGTGCAGACGGTGATGGGCAAGAAGGAGTTCGACGAGAAGGGCGACCTGAAAGTCTCTGACTACGTGATGTACCAGTGGGGCGCTGACGGCAAGTACAAGCAGCTTTAAGAGCAGGGTTTTCTCGAGCGGCAGGGTGGAGTCGGAGTCGCCGTTCTTGGGATGGGGTCATGTGCCTGATGTCGCGCTGTGCGCGAATCGCGGGCATGGCCCGCTCCCACAAGATGGTTGCTTTGTCTTATCTCACCTTGCCTCTCGTGAACAAACCTCCAAACCCGGCGGGCCATGACCTGCCGGGGCTGCTGCGGTCGCCTGGCGACTACGCGCTTCTTTCCGTCACGGACTCAGAGATTTTTCAATGGACGGTATCTTCCTGCAGCAACTGGTCAACGGCCTGACCCTTGGTTCTGTCTACGGCCTGATCGCCATCGGCTACACCATGGTTTACGGCATCATCGGCATGATCAACTTCGCCCATGGCGAGGTGTACATGGTCTCGGCCTACCTCGCCGCCATCGCCATCGCCGTACTGGCGTTCTTCGGTGTGCATTCTTTCCCACTGGTGATTCTTGGCACGCTGGTGTTCACCATCGTGGTCACCGGGGTGTACGGCTTCGCCATCGAGCGCATCGCCTATAAACCGCTGCGCAACTCCACGCGGCTGGCGCCGCTGATCAGCGCCATCGGCATGTCGCTGATCCTGCAGAACTACGTGCAGCTCAGCCAGGGCGCGCGGCAACAGGGCATCCCGACCATGCTCGAGGGCGCGCTGCGCCTGCATGTGGGGGACGGCTACGTGATGATCACCTACACCAAGCTGTTCATCATCGCCGCGGCCATCATCGGCATGCTGGCGCTGACCTTCATCATCCAGAAGACCCGCCTCGGGCGCATGTGCCGCGCCACCCAGCAGGACCGCAAGATGGCGCAGATCCTCGGCATCAATACCGATCGGGTGATTTCCTACGTGTTCGTCATTGGCGCTTCCATGGGCGCGCTGGCCGGGGTGCTGATCACCCTCAACTACGGCACTTTCGATTTCTACGCCGGCTTCATCATCGGCATCAAGGCCTTCACCGCAGCGGTGCTCGGCGGCATCGGTTCGCTGCCCGGCGCGATGCTCGGCGGGCTGATTCTCGGCGTGGCCGAGGCGCAGTTCTCCGGGATGGTGAATTCCGACTACAAGGACGTGTTCAGTTTCTCGCTGCTGGTGCTGATTCTGATTTTCCGTCCCCAGGGCCTGCTGGGCCGTCCTCAGGTAACCAAGGTGTGATGCCGTGAGTACGACTTCTATCGATGTGAAAAAGAGCCTGGTCGATGCGCTGATGGCCGGGTTGATCGCCCTGATCGTGTTCGGCCCGGTGGTGGGCGTGGTGCTCAAGGGTTACGACTTCACCCCGCAGTTCGACCGCGTGGCCTGGATGGTCGGCGTGGTGATGGTCGGCCGCCTGCTGCTCAGCCTGTTTCTGCAGACCGGCAAGGGGCGCACGGTGCTGGAGGGCTTCGAGCGCTCCGGCGGTGGCGTTGGCGTGCAGCCACCGGGCTACGTGTCGCGGATGCGCTGGATCATTCCGGCGCTGATCGTGCTGGCGATCATCTTTCCGTTCTTCGCCAACAAATACCTGCTGACGGTGATCATTCTCGGCCTGATCTACGTGCTGCTCGGCCTGGGCCTGAACATCGTGGTCGGCCTCGCTGGGCTGCTCGATCTGGGCTTCGTCGGCTTCTACGCCATCGGTGCCTACGGCCTGACCATGGGCTATGAGTACCTGGGCCTGGGCTTCTGGAGCATGCTGCCGCTGGCGGCGCTGATGGCGGCGTTCGCAGGAATGATATTGGGCTTTCCGGTGCTGAGGATGCACGGCGACTACCTGGCCATCGTCACCCTGGGCTTTGGCGAGATCATCCGCCTGGTGCTGACCAACTGGCTGGAAGTGACCGGCGGCCCGAACGGCATGAGCGCGCCGTCGCCGACCTTCTTCGGCCTGGAGTTCGCCCGCCGTGCCAAGGACGGCGGCGTGCCGTATCACGAGTTCTTTGGCGTGGCCTACAACCCCAACATGAAGTTCCTGTTCATCTATGCGGTGCTGGTGCTGGTCGTGCTGCTGGTGCTGTACGTCAAGCATCGCCTCACGCGTATGCCGGTCGGCCGCGCCTGGGAAGCGCTGCGCGAGGATGAAATCGCCTGCCGCTCCATGGGCCTGAACCACGTGCTGGTCAAGCTCTCGGCGTTCATGCTCGGTGCGTCGACTGCGGGCATCGCCGGGGTGTTCTTCGCCACCTACCAGGGCTTCGTCAACCCTACCTCGTTCACCTTCTTCGAGTCGGCGCTGATCCTCGCCATCGTGGTGCTCGGCGGCATGGGCTCGACTGTGGGCGTGGTGATCGCCGCGTTCGTGCTGACTATCGCCCCGGAGCTGCTGCGCAGCTTCGCCGACTACCGCGTGCTGCTGTTCGGTGTGCTGATGGTGGTGATGATGATCTGGCGACCGCGCGGGCTGATTCGCATCAACCGCATCGGCATCGCCCCGCGTAAAGGAGTCGCGCCATGAGCGATAAAATCCTCTCGGTCGACGGCCTGATGATGCACTTCGGCGGCATCAAGGCGCTCAGCGACGTCAATTTCTCGATCAAGCGCAATTCCATCTCGGCCCTGATCGGCCCCAACGGCGCCGGCAAGACCACGGTGTTCAATTGCCTGACCGGTTTCTACTCGGCCACTGGCGGCAAGATCATGCTCAACGCCCAGGGCCGGCAGACCGACGTGATCCAGATTCTCGGGGAACCCTTCCAGGCTGCCGACTTCATCAAGCCCCGGCAGTTCGGCTCGCGCCTCTGGTACAAGATGTTTGGCGGCACTCACCTGGTGAACCGGGCAGGGCTGGCGCGTACCTTCCAGAACATTCGCCTGTTCAAGGAAATGACCGTGCTGGAAAACCTGCTGGTGGCCCAGCACATGCTCGCCGAGCGCAGCATGATCAAGGGCATTCTCAACACGCCCGGCTACCGGCGTGCCGAGAACAAGCTGTTGGACACCGCCTTCTACTGGCTGGAAGTGGTCGACCTGGTCGAGCAGGCCAACCACCTGGCTGGCGAACTCTCCTATGGCCAGCAGCGCCGTCTGGAGATCGCCCGCGCCATGTGCACCGGCCCAGAGCTGATCTGCCTGGACGAACCAGCCGCGGGCCTCAACCCCTCGGAAACTCACGCGCTGAGCAAGATCATCCGCCTGCTGCGTGACGAGCACGGCCTGACCGTGCTGTTGATCGAGCACGACATGGGCATGGTGATGAGCATCAGCGACCACATCATCGTCCTCGACCACGGGCTGGTGATCGCCCAGGGCGGCCCGGACGCCATCAAGAACGACCCGAAAGTGATCGCCGCCTACCTCGGCGCGGACGAGGAGGAAGTGGCATGAGCGATGTGAATACGGCACCGCTGCTGGCGTTCAAGGACGTCGACGTGCATTACGGGCAGATCCAGGCGCTGAAGAAGGTCAACCTGCACATCAACCCCGGCGAGACGGTGAGCCTGATCGGCGCCAACGGCGCGGGCAAGTCCACGCTGCTGATGTCGATCTTCGGCCAGCCACGGGCCAGCGGTGGGCAGATTCTCTACCGCGGCGAGGACATCACCCGCAAGAGCACCCACTTCGTGGCGTCCAACGGTATCGCCCAGTCCCCGGAAGGGCGCCGGGTGTTCCCGGACATGAGCGTGGAAGAAAACCTGCTGATGGGCACCATCCCGATCGGCACCAAACACGCCGACGAGGATATGCAGCGCATGTTCGAGCTGTTCCCGCGGCTCAAGGAGCGGCGCAACCAGCGGGCGATGACCATGTCCGGCGGTGAGCAGCAGATGCTGGCCATCGCCCGGGCATTGATGAGCCGACCCAAGCTGCTGCTGCTCGACGAGCCGTCGCTGGGGCTGGCGCCCATCGTGGTCAAGCAGATCTTCGCCACCTTGCGGGAGCTGGCGCAGACCGGCATGACCATCTTTCTGGTCGAGCAGAACGCCAACCACGCGCTACGCCTGAGTGATCGCGCCTACGTGATGGTCACTGGGGAAATCCGCATGACCGGCACCGGCCAGGAGCTGCTCGGCAATCAGGATGTGCGCAACGCCTACCTGGGCGGGCACTAGGAGGTAACGCGACGGCCGCTGCAGGGTCATGCTCTGCAGCGGCCGTTGTGTTTCCGGATGGTTTAGCTGGCGCTGCCGCTCGCAGCCTGTGCATAAGCGGCAAACCATTGCTGCAGGCTATCGATGAAGGTCATGGTCTTCTCCTTTTGAACCTCGGCACAGCGTAGGGCCTGCGCATCCGTTCGGCCGCTTGTTTGTCTGGATGGCCTCGATAGCTTTTCTGGATCGCCTGGCTGGATGGCCTGCGGTCTGTTGCCTCAGGTCATGGGAAATGCCCGGCCGATAGGGCACCCTGCAGGCTGTGAACATTTTTACTGCCAAGGAGACTCCCATGATTCGCAAGTTTGTCGTCGCCTCTGTGCTGGCCCTGGTCAGTGCGCCGCTGTTGGCTGCCGAATGCTCGGTGGAAGTGCACTCCACCGACCAGATGACCTTCGATACCAAGGAGATCAAGATCAGCAAGAGCTGCAAGACCTTTACCGTCGAGCTCAAGCACGTGGGCAACCTGCCTAAGAAAATCATGGGTCACAACCTGGTAGTCGCCAAGACCGCAGACGTTCAGGGCATCAGCACCGACGGCATCGCAGCCGGCGTCGACAAGGATTACCTGAAACCCGATGACGCCCGGGTGATCGCTCATACCAAGCTGATTGGCGGTGGCGAGTCCGACTCGGTGACCTTCGACGTCAGCAAGCTGGATGCGGGCGAGGCTTACCAGTTCTTCTGCTCCTTCCCGGGCCACGCCGCCATGATGAAAGGCGCGGTGACTCTGGTCGACTAAGCCAGGCTGTTATCGCAAAGGCCGCTGCATGTCAGCGGCCTTTTCTTTTGTGCAGGCCTTTTTATCCAGGAGCATCAGTCGGTTGCCTCAGTTACCCACAGAGCCTGTTGATAAGCCTGTATCGAAGATGTGTAAAAGACCGCGTAGCGCTCGAGCGGTGTGACTCGCAGGGCATAGCGCTTTTTTTGAGCAGGCCTCATACCTGTTTTGAAACAGTGACTTGCATGGCTAAAACTGTGACTGGCGGAGTTTTCCACGGCAGTTGTGGGCATTGCTGTGGATAAGGTGAGCATGCTCGGCTACAGCCCTCGCCGGCTGTGGTTTGGCGAGTGGTGATCGTTATTTGATCAGCTGTTTTTGCGTTTTCGAAGCGCCGGAAAGTCAACAATTAGTTGAGGTATTTCAGCGAGTTGCCTGCTCTGCCAGCGAGGTTGTCCACGAAAGATGTGGAGCAAGCTGTGGATAACGTGGGAGCAGCGCTGCGCAGGCCAGAAAGGGCGCGCGGTTGCGCACACTGGTGATTTTTCGCTCTCTTGGCTGCGTGCTGAATCAGTCCTGCTCCGAGGCACTCAGGCCACGCCAGCGCTTGGCGCCGATGAGGATAAAGCGCAGCTGCTCGATCATCTTGGTTTCCGGCCGGCGATGGGCGGGCAGGGCAGCGCCTTGCGGGTCGATCAGCTCCGGCAGGGTGGCGAATACGGTTTTCACCACCAGGTCGGCCAACATGCTGCGGGCAGCTTCATCGAGGTGCTGCAGCTTGGGCATCAGGCTCAGGTCGCTGGCCAGGTCCTCAGCGATATCGTCGCGAAAGGTCGCCAGCGCCTGGCGTACCGGCAGCGAACCACCGAACTGCTCGCGGGCGAGAAACAGGAACTGCCCGCGGTTCTCTTCCACGGCGCGCAGAAAGATCTGCACCGAGGCATCGATGATCCCGCCCAGCTCGAATTCGTTACGGCGCACCTGGCGCAGGGTGGTGCGGAAGGTTTCGCCCACTTCGGCCACCAGGGCTAGGCCGAGGGCGTCCATGTCCTTGAAGTGGCGATAGAAACCGGTCGGCACGATACCGGCGGCGCGTGCCACTTCACGCAAGCTCAGGCTGCTGAAGGCCCGGCCGCCGTCCAGCAGCTCGCGGGCGGCATCCATCAGCGCTTGGCGGGTAGGGTGGTGTGAGGGACGTGCTGGCATGGAATCACTTCCTTGTCGGGCTCGGTGCAAGCATCCTAAAACAAAACCCCGCCAAAGGGCGGGGTTCGGGTATTGCTAGTCAGTGGCTCAGTAACGGTTCTTCAGGCCGTAGCCCTCGTCGAGCATGCCTGGCACGTCGCCAGTCTTGGGCGCGTAATCCTTGGGGATTTCCATGTCGCGCGGCGGCGTCAGGCGCTCGCGTTTATCGGCGCTCGGCTCGGCGTGCAGGGTGGCGAGCAAGCGCTGGCGGGTCACTTCGTCGAGTGCCAGGCGGTCGGCACCATGCGACAGGTGCTCCTGAACGTCGTGATAGCTCTGGGTCAGCTTCTTGACCAGGCTAGCGGTGGTGTTGAAGTGGGTGACCACTTCGTTCTGGTAGGCCTCGAAACGTTCCTGCATCTCGTCCAGCTGACGCTGAGTGCGGCTGGGAGCAGCATTGGGCGCAAGACGGGCGATCAGGAAACCGATGGCGATGCCAGCGACCAGGGTGAGCGCCGGTAGCAACCAGGCGGTGAGCGTCTGTTCCACGAGTCCTTCCTCTCTAAACGGCTTTGCTTTACGTTAACGGCTGGAACCTGCGCTGTACACCGCTAAGTGTGTGTATGCGAAGGCTAAATGCTAGACGAGTCGACCCGATTCAAGGTCACGGAGTTCACTGTTGCTGATCCGCGAAACCCCCGTAATGATCGATGGCCCAAGCGGCCAGCTCGAGGCCCTTTGCCTGGAAGTGGCCGAAGCGCGCGGTGTCGCGCTGATCTGTCACCCGAATCCCGTGCAGGGCGGCACCATGCTCAACAAGGTGGTGTCGACCCTGCAACGCACCGCCCGTGATGCTGGCTACCACACCCTGCGTTTCAACTATCGCGGCGTGGGCGCCAGCGCCGGCAGCCACGACATGGGCACCGGTGAAGTGGATGACGCCGAAGCCGTCTCCCATTGGCTGCGCGAGCGCTACCCGGATCTACCGATCACCCTGATGGGCTTCTCCTTCGGTGGCTTCGTGGCTGCTGCCCTGGGCGGTCGCCTGGAGCTGCAGGGCGTCGAGCTGGCGAAGCTGTTCATGATCGCCCCGGCCGTTACCCGCCTGAGCGCCGATACGCCGCCTGCCGAGCGCTGCCCGCTGGTGATGATCCAGCCGGACGCCGACGAAGTGATCGAGCCGCAGCGGGTCTACGACTGGTCGGCCGACCTCGGGCGTGCTCATGAGCTCCTGAAAGTGGCAGAATGCGGCCACTTTTTTCACGGCAAGCTGACCGATCTCAAGGATCTGCTGCTGCCTCGTCTTTGATCTGCCACGTGCCAGCCTGGCACGGCAGATCCTCAAGTTGGTCCACGTAAAGCGAACCTGAACATGACCACTCGTATCCTTACCGGCATCACCACCACCGGCACGCCGCACCTGGGCAACTATGCGGGCGCGATTCGCCCAGCCATCGTCGCCAGCCGCCGCGCCGACATGGATTCCTTCTATTTCCTGGCCGACTATCACGCGCTGATCAAGTGTGATGACCCGGCACGCATCCAGCGTTCGCGTCTGGAAATCGCCGCGACCTGGCTGGCGCTGGGCCTGGATACCGACAAGGCGACTTTCTACCGCCAGTCCGACATTCCGGAAATCCCCGAGCTGTGCTGGCTACTGACCTGTGTGGCTGGCAAGGGCCTGCTCAACCGCGCCCACGCCTACAAGGCCTCGGTGGACAAGAACGTCGAAGCCGGTGAAGACCCGGATGCCGGCGTGAGCATGGGGCTGTTCAGCTATCCGGTGCTGATGGCGGCGGACATTCTGATGTTCAACGCCCAGAAGGTGCCGGTCGGCCGTGACCAGATCCAGCACGTGGAGATGGCCCGCGACATTGGCCAGCGCTTCAACCACCTGTTCGGCCAGGGCAAGGACCTGTTCAAGCTGCCTGAAGTGGTAATCGAGGAAGACGTCGCCACGCTGCCAGGCCTCGACGGCCGCAAGATGAGCAAGAGCTACGACAACACCATTCCGCTGTTCGGCAGCTCCAAGCAGCTCAAGGATGCCGTGGCGCGGATCGTCACCGACTCCCGACAGCCCGGCGAGGCGAAGGATCCGGACAACTCGCACCTGTTCACCATCTATCAGGCCTTTGCCGCACCGACCCAGCAGGCGGATTTCCGCGCCGCGCTGCTCGGCGGGCTGGCCTGGGGCGAAGCCAAACAGGCGCTTTATGAGCTGCTGGAGGCTGAGCTGGGTGAGGCGCGCGAACGCTACCACACGCTGATCGCCCGCCCGGCCGATCTGGAAGACATCCTGCTGGCCGGCGCTGCCAAGGCGCGCAAGATCGCTACGCCGTTCCTCGGCGAACTGCGCGAAGCGGTTGGCCTGCGCTCGTTCCGCGAGCAAGTGCAGGTCGCCACGGACAGCAAGAAAAAGGCTGCCAAGCGCGCCCGCTTCGTCAGCTTCCGCGATGAAGACGGCAGCTTCCGCTTCCGTTTGCTGGATGCCGATGGCGAGCAACTGCTGCTGTCGTCGTCCTTCGCTGACGGCAAGGCGGCAGGGCAGGTGAGCAAGCGCCTGCAGGCTGGTGATGTGTTGGATATCCGTGTTCAGGGCAATGCCTTCGGCGTCTGGCTGGACGAGCAGCAGGTCGCTGAAAGCCCGGCGTTCGCCGATGCGGGCGCCACCGAGGCAGCAATTGCCCGCCTGCGCGAAGCACTGGCGCCGGAAGAAGCCTGACACCTATGGGCGGCGCTACGGTCTGAAGCCTTAGCCCCGCTGCCCATAGGGCCTATTTGCCAATCCTCGGGGGCGTCGTTAAAGTGTCGCCCCCGCTTTACTTGCCCGGTTTTCGCACTATGACTCCGCTCGAACGCTACCAGGCCGACCTCAAACGTCCGGACTTCTTTCACGATGCCGCCCAGGAAAAGGCTGTGCGCCACCTGCAGCGTCTGTATGACGAATTGGTCGCCGATGATCGCAGCAAGCCCGGCGTGCTCGGCAAACTGTTCGGCAAGAAGACCGTCACCCCGGTCAAGGGCCTGTATTTCTGGGGCGGCGTCGGCCGCGGCAAGACCTATCTGGTCGACACCTTCTTCGATGCCCTGCCGTTCAAGGAAAAGGAACGCACCCACTTCCACCGCTTCATGAAGCGCGTGCACGAAGAGATGCGCACCCTCAAGGACGTCAAGAACCCGCTGACGGTGATCGGCAAGCGCTTCTCCGAGCAGTTCCGGGTGATCTGCTTCGACGAGTTCTTCGTTTCCGACATCACCGACGCGATGATCCTGGCGACGCTGCTCGAAGAGATGTTCAAGAACGGCGTGACCCTGGTTTCGACCTCCAACATCGTGCCCGACGGCCTCTACAAGGACGGTCTGCAGCGCGCGCGCTTCCTGCCGGCCATCGAGCTGCTGAAGGTGCATACCGAGGTCGTCAACGTCGACAGCGGTATCGACTACCGCCTGCGGGCACTGGAACAAGCCGAGCTGTTCCACTTCCCGTTGGGCGAAGCCGCCGAGCAGAGCCTGGAAAAGAGCTTCAAGAGCCTGCTGCACGAGCAAACCACCGTGCAGGAAAACGAGTCACTGATGATCGAGAACCGCGCCATCGTCGCGCGTCGGGTCGGCGGTGACGTGGGCTGGTTCGATTTCCGCGAGCTGTGCGACGGCCCGCGCAGCCAGAACGATTACATCGAGCTGGGCAAGATCTTCCACTCGGTGATCCTCTCCAACGTCGAGCAGATGAGCGTGGCCAAGGAAGACATGGCGCGGCGCTTCATCAACCTGGTGGACGAGTTCTACGACCGCAACGTCAAGCTAATCATCTCCGCCGAAGTGGAGCTCAAGGATCTGTACACCGGCGGGCGCCTGAGCTTCGAGTTCCAGCGCACCCTCAGCCGCTTGCTGGAAATGCAGTCCCACGAGTTCCTCTCGCGCCCGCACAAGCCCTGATCGGCTGATTGCAACGGCAAAGGCCGCACGCTCGCTTCCGGAAAGGATGCACGGCGTGCGGCCTTTTTCGTTTCAGTTGCCGGCCGGCTGCGCCTGCTGCTGGAACTGCTGGCGGTAGTGGTTGGGCGACAGCCCGGTGTGCTGGCGAAACAGGCGGGCGAAGAAGCTGGCGTCGTCATAGCCGATCTCGTAGCTGACGGCCTTGATGCTTTTCGCGGATGACGACAGCAACCCCTTGGCTGTTTCGATACGCAGGCGCTGCAGGTAATACAGCGGCTTGTCGCCGGTAGCGGCGTGGAAGCGGCGCATGAAGTTGCGAATGCTCATGCCGTGGTCGCGGGCTACGTCTTCGAAGCGAAAACGCTCGGCGAAGTGCTCCTCTAGCCACTGCTGGATCTGCAGGATCTTGGTGTCCTGATGCTGCTTCTGGCCACCGAAACCGATGCGCCCCGGCGTATAGCTGCGGCGCACTTCGTAGAGGATGTCGCGGGCCACGCTCTGCGCCACGCCCGTGCCGCAGAAACGCTCGATCAGGTAGATGTACAGGTCGCACGCCGAGGTTGGGCCGGCCACGCAGTAGAGGTTGTCGGCGTCGGTCAGGTGTTTGTCCTGGTTTAGCGCCACGGCCGGAAAGCGCGTGGCGAACTCGCCGAAGAAGCGCCAGCAGGTGGTCGCTTCCTTACCGTCGAGCAGGCCAGCTGCGGCCATCCAGTAAACCCCGTTGGCTTCGCCGCAGAGGCTGGCGCCGGCTGCATGGCGTTCACGCAGCCAGTCGAATACTTGCGGGTAGCGGCTGCACAGCGCGTCGTAATCGTCCCAGAAGGCCGGCAGGATGATCAGCTCAGCCTGGTTGTCGAGGCCTCCATCGACAGGCAGCTGCACGTCGCTGAAGCTGCGCACCGGCAGGCCATCCGGGCTGACCAGACGCACCTCGAAGGTCGGCACCAGCCCCAACCCCTGCTGCTTGCCATGGCGCAGGCCGGCCATATGAAAGAAATCTCTGGCCTGCATGAGGGTCGAAGCGAATACACCGGGCGTGGCGAGGATGCTCACGCGCGTGAGCGGGAATGGCAGGCTGGGCATGGCTGTTGTTCTTATTTTGAGTGATTGGGTCAGCCTGATGGTAAAGCCGTCAGGCTGCGGCTGAATCGTCTTCTTTTATCCCGCCTGCGTCCAGTCTGGTCTTAGAGCCTGTTCAAAGTCTCGCGAGCTAGAGCAATGCAAGGCGAAAATAGGCGAGGACGCGGAGTTTACGGGCTGTAAATGAGCAGTCCGAGCCTGTTTTTAACGCCGCAGTGCCGACGCGCAGCAGACTTTGAACAGGTTCTTACAGCACTGTTGGGGGATACACCGTCATGATTAGTTTTTCCGAGCTGGCCGCCGCGCCATTCGCCGATTGGGACGGCACGCCGGCTGCGGCGAGAATTCTGCAGAAAGAGCTGGCCGAGCAAGTGTGCCTAGAGGACGATTTTCCGCCGTTGCGGGTGCTGGCAGGCGTCGATGTCGGCTTTGAGGAAGGCGGCGAAATCACCCGCGCAGCAGCGATCCTGCTCGACGCCGAAACCCTGCAGCCACTGGCCGAATGCGTGGCGCGAATTCCCACCAGCATGCCGTACGTGCCGGGGCTGTTGTCGTTTCGCGAACTGCCGGCGCTGATTAGCGCCTTGGCGGGGTTGCCACAGGAGCCTGATCTGATTGTGGTCGATGGTCACGGTATCGCCCATCCGCGTGGGCTGGGTATCGCTGCGCATCTGGGTGTGGTGACGGGGAGGCCGACCATCGGAGTAGCGAAGAAGATTCTCACTGGGCATCACTGTGAGCTGGGTGACGAGCGGGGCTACAAGGTTGAATTGCTCGACCGCCAGAACCGGCAGATCGGCTGGGTGCTGCGCAGCAAGCGCAAAGTGCGGCCGCTGATCGTTTCGCCGGGTAACCGGGTGAGCATGTACACGGCAGCAGAGCTGGTGCTGAGCTGGGATCGCGGTTATCGGCTGCCAGAGCCGACGCGTTTGGCCGACCGGTTGGCATCGCGGCGCGATAGCAGGGGGCCGAAGCTGCTGTAGGCAGTGTTAAGGCTTGTGCGATGGGTTGTCACCCATCCTACGACTGGTAGGTTTGCAGTAGTAGGGTGGGCTAAAGCCCACCCTACTAGATTTGCGTGAAGATCTTGTGGGTTGTCACCCCCAGCATCCCGTAGGGTGGGTGACAACCCACCAATAACCCTTAACCCTGAAAAATCATGGCGCCGGGTTGGGCTGCGTCTTGTGAATCGCCTCGATACCTTCCAGCACTTCATCGCTGAGCTTCAGCTCGCTGCTCGCCAGGTTGGCGTCCAGCTGTTGCAGCGAGGTGGCGCCGATGATGTTGCTGGTCACGAACGGGCGGCTGGTCACGAACGCCAGGGCCATCTGTGCCGGATCCAGGCCGTGTTCGCGGGCCAGGGCCACATAGCGCGAGCAAGCCGACACGGTTTCCGGGCTGTTGTAGCGGGCGAAGCGGCTGAACAAGGTCAGGCGGGCGTTTTCCGGACGGGCGCCATTGTCGTATTTGCCCGAGAGCATGCCAAACGCCAGGGGCGAGTAGGCCAGCAAGCCGCATTGCTCACGAATCGATACTTCGGCCATGCCCACTTCGTAGCTGCGGTTGAGCAGGTTGTAGGGGTTCTGCACTGACACCACCCGAGACATGCCACGGGCTTCGGCCAGCTGCAGGAATTTCATGGTGCCCCACGGCGTTTCGTTGGACAGGCCAATGTGGCGGATCTTGCCAGCCTTGACCTGCTCTTCCAGCGCTTCGAGGATTTCCTCGATTGGGGTGAAGTCGCTGTCCTGATGGTTGTAGCCGAGCTGGCCGAAGAAGTTGGTCGGGCGCTCTGGCCAGTGCAACTGGTAGAGGTCGATCCAGTCGGTTTGCAGGCGTTTGAGGCTGGCGTCCAGCGCGGCGACGATGTGCTGGCGGTTGTGCTTGAGCTGGCCGTCGCGAATATGGGTGATGCCATTGCCGGGGCCGGCGATCTTGCTGGCCAGAATCCAGTCGGCGCGATCACCGCGTTGCTTGAAGTAGTCGCCGATAATCTGCTCGGTCTTGCTGTAGGTTTCTGCACGCGGCGGTACCGGGTACATCTCCGCCGTGTCGATGAAATTGATGCCGTAGGCCTTGGCGCGTTCGATCTGTGCGAACGCTTCGGCAGCGTCGTTTTGCTCGCCCCAGGTCATGGTGCCCAGGCACAGGGCGCTGACGTTGAGATCGGTTCGGCCGAGCTTGCGGTATTCCATTGGAGCGTCCTCTGACAAAAGGGGCATACAAGCAGGTTGAAATTTTTTTCGCAATCAGGATAATCCGCCTCCTCTTTCTGCGGTGGAAGTGATGCGCCGCCTGCCGAAGAATCTTGCCGTACGCGGACGCGCTGACCCGAGCCCCCGAATAGCGCCCGCATCCGGCTGCCTTTGACTTGTCAAAGTACGCACTATTCAGTAAGATCCGCCGTCTATTTTTGCTGGGCGGCCCCTGAGGCTATAAAGAATGAAAACTTTTACCGCTAAACCGGAAACAGTAAAACGCGACTGGTTCGTCGTTGACGCTGCTGGTCAGACCCTGGGTCGTCTGGCTACAGAAATCGCGAGCCGTCTGCGTGGCAAGCACAAGCCTGAGTACACCCCTCACGTTGACACCGGCGACTACATCGTCGTTATCAACGCCGAGCAGGTACGTGTGACTGGCGCTAAAACCAGCGACAAAATGTACTACTCCCACTCCGGTTTCCCGGGCGGCATCAAGTCGATCAGCTTCGAGAAGTTGATCGCTAAGGCCCCTGAGCGCGTGATCGAGACCGCGGTTAAAGGCATGCTGCCGAAAAACCCGCTGGGCCGCGACATGTACCGTAAGCTGAAAGTCTATGCGGGCGCTGCTCACCCTCATACTGCTCAGCAGCCTCAAGAACTGAAGATTTAACGGAATAGTTCATTATGTCGGCGACTCAAAATTACGGCACTGGCCGTCGCAAGACTGCAACCGCACGCGTTTTCCTGCGTCCGGGCACTGGCAAGATCTCCATCAACAACCGCACCCTGGACACCTTCTTCGGTCGTGAAACTGCCCGCATGGTAGTTCGCCAGCCGCTGGAGCTGACCGAGATGACCGAGAAATTCGACATCTACGTTACCGTTATCGGTGGCGGTGTGAGCGGTCAAGCTGGTGCAATTCGTCACGGTATCACCCGCGCTCTGATGGACTACGACGAAACTCTGCGTCCGGCTCTGCGTAAAGCAGGCTACGTGACTCGCGATGCTCGTGAAGTAGAACGTAAGAAAGTCGGTCTGCGTAAAGCACGTAAGCGTCCTCAGTACTCCAAGCGTTAATTCGCTTCGGTACTCGAAAACGCCCAGTTTCCTCACGGAGCTGGGCGTTTTTTATTGCCTGCCATTTTTGGCGGCTACCCTGCGGCCCGTCGCAAACTACGTTAGAAATGGCGCCCTGCCATTTTTAATTGCTGCTCCAGGCGCCGCCGATTTCCGTCCGCTCCGCTCGAACTCTGGTGTTTGCGGCCTACTCACCGCTTCGTTGATGCGCGTCATGAGTCGCCCGGTGGGCCTGTGCGAATCTCGCGCCGGATTGCAGTAGCGCCGATCCGATGCACCACCACTACCACGTTCTACCTCCGCCGCCCGGCCGCCGACTTGTTCTGCGGGGCCGTATGGCCGAGGCAATCGATTAAAGTCGCTGATGAACGTCGAATGGAAGCGCCCCGGACGTGCGCAGCCCTGAATAGAGACGGGCGAGTGCGCGTATGGCGCCGCTATGTCCCTCTGGCCGCTGCTGCCTCGCGACAGACACTTACTTATTAGAGGCCTGAACAACAGGCCGGAAAGCCGATGGGAGACGACTGAATGAGCAATGACGGCGTGAATGCGGGCCGGCGTCGCTTTCTGGTGGCAGCCACTTCGGTGGTTGGGGCCGCCGGGGCGGTGGGGGCTGCAATTCCGTTTGTGGGGTCGTGGTACCCGAGTGCCAAGGCCAAGGCCGCGGGTGCTCCGGTCAAGGTCAACGTCAGCAAGATCGAGCCGGGCCAGCAGATGGTCGCCGAATGGCGTGGCCAGCCGGTGTTCATCATGCGGCGCACCGAGGCGATCCTCGAGAACCTCACCAAGATCGAAGGGCAGCTGGCCGATGCGGACTCCCAGCATTCGGTGCAGCCTCGTTACGTTGACCCGAAAACCCGCTCGATCAAGCCGGAAATCCTCCTGCTGGTCGGGCTGTGCACGCACTTGGGCTGCGCGCCGTCATTCCGTCCCGAGGTGGCACCTGCTGACCTTGGCGAGAACTGGGTCGGTGGTTATTTCTGCCCGTGTCACGGTTCGCGCTATGACCTCGCCGGCCGCGTCTACAAGTCGCAACCGGCGCCGCTGAACCTGCCGGTGCCGGCGCACACCTACGAGTCGGCTGACGTGATCATCATCGGTGTGGATCAGGAGCAAGCATGATGAGCAAATTCATGGAGTGGGTGGACGCACGCTTCCCCGCCACCAATATGTGGAACGACCACCTCGCCAAGTATTACGCGCCGAAGAACTTCAACTTCCTGTATTTCTTCGGCTCCCTGGCGCTGCTGGTGCTGGTCAATCAATTGCTGACTGGTGTGTGGCTGACCATGAGCTACAACCCGACTGCCGAGGGTGCCTTCGCGTCGGTCGAGGGGCTGATGCGCGACGTGCGCACCGGCGATACGCCCCACGGTGCGATCCTGCGCTACATGCATTCCACCGGCGCATCTGCGTTCTTCATCGTCGTCTACCTGCACATGTTCCGCGGCCTGCTCTATGGCTCGTATCAGAAGCCCCGTGAGCTGGTGTGGATCTTCGGCATGCTGATCTACCTGATGCTGATGGCCGAAGCCTTCATGGGCTACCTGCTGCCGTGGGGGCAGATGTCCTACTGGGGCGCCCAGGTGATCATCTCGCTGTTCGGCGCCATTCCGTACATCGGCGGCGAGCTGACTGAGTGGATTCGCGGTGACTACCTGATTTCCGGCATCACCCTGAATCGCTTCTTCGCTCTGCACGTGGTGGCCCTGCCGATCGTCATTCTCGGCCTGGTGGTGCTGCACATTCTGGCGCTGCACGAAGTCGGCTCGAACAACCCGGACGGCATCGACATCAAGAAGTACAAGGACGAGAACGGCATCCCGCTCGACGGCATTCCCTTCCACCCGTACTACACGGTGAAGGATATCGTCGGCGTCGTGGTGTTCCTGTTCGTCTTCTGCTTCGTGGTGTTCTTCTTCCCAGAGATGGGCGGCTACTTCCTCGAGAAGCCCAACTTCGAGCAGGCCAACCCGTTCAAGACCCCCGAGCACATCGCTCCGGTGTGGTACTTCACGCCGTTCTACGCAATCTTGCGCGCCATCCCCGACAAGTTGATGGGCGTGATCGCCATGGGCGCCGCCATTGCCGTGCTGTTCGTGCTGCCCTGGCTGGACCGCAGCCCCGTGCGCTCGATGCGCTACAAGGGCTGGCTGAGCAAGCTGTGGTTGCTGGTGTTCTGCGTGTCCTTCGTCATCCTCGGTGTGCTCGGCGTTCTGCCTCCCACGCCGGGCCGTACGCTGCTGTCGCAACTGTGCACGGCGCTGTATTTCGCGTACTTCATCCTGATGCCGTTCTACACCAGGATGGAAAAGACCAAACCCGTTCCTGAAAGGGTGACCGGCTGATGAGAAAGCTATTTGCTGCATGTGTGGTCGCGTTACTGCCGGCATTCGCGCTGGCGGCCGGTGGCCACGGCGTGGCCCTGGACAACGCCGATATCGACCTGACCGACAAGGCTGCGCTGCAGGATGGCGCGCGTACTTTCGCCAACTACTGCATGGGCTGTCACAGCGCCAAGTTCCAGCGCTACGAGCGCGTTGCTGCGGACATCGGCGTGTCCGAAGAACAAATGATGGCGAACCTGGTGTTCACCGACGCCAAGATCGGCGACCACATGACCATCGGCATGAAGCCCGAGGACGCCAAGCGCTGGTTCGGCGCCGCGCCGCCCGATCTGACCCTGGTCGCCCGGGTACGCGGCAACGACTGGCAGTATACCTATCTGCGTACCTTCTATGACGATCCGGCGCGGCCGCTGGGCGCCAACAATCTGGTGTTCCCCAACGTCGGCATGCCCAACGTGCTGGGTCGCCTGCAGGGGCGTCAGTACATGGGCTGCAAGCAGGTGCAGGTGGTCGACAACGGCAAGAAGCAGTTCGACCCACTGACCGGCACACCGCTGACTCATGAAGCCTGCGACCAGCTGGTGCTCGAGCCGAACAGCGGCCAGCTCAGCCCCCAGGCTTTCGATGACAAGGTGCGCAACCTGGTGACTTTCCTGGCCTACTCGGCGGATCCGAACAAGCTGCACATGAGGCGCATCGGCACTTACGTGCTGATCTACCTGGCGTTCTTCTTCGTATTCGCCTATCTGCTCAAGCGCGAGTATTGGAAAGACGTGCATTAAAAACTACCTGCGCCGGCGGCCTCGCTTACGTTTTTAAACTGTCGGTTCCGGTATCATGCTCAGCCCGCGTACCCCGCGGGCTTTTTTATGCCCTGAAAACTCATTCATGGGCAGCCGGGAGCCGTCGCTTGCGACAGCGTTTCCGGCGATTTTATGTTTCACAAATCTGGAGGATCGCCTTGGCTGCGACCAACCGGTTGGCCTGTTTTTCCGACGCCGCCAATCACTACTCTCACCGCGTGCGCATCGTGCTTGCCGAGAAGAACGTCGTTGTGGAAATCATCGACGTGGAGCAGGGCCGCTTGCCTGACAAGCTGCTCGAAGCCAACCCCTACGCGACGCTGCCGACTCTAGTCGACCGTGACTTGGCGCTCTACGAGCCCACGGTGATCATGGAGTACCTGGAAGAGCGCTACCCGCACCCGCCGTTGATGCCGGTGTATCCGGTGGCACGCGGCAACACGCGCCTGCTGATGCACCGCATTCAGCGCGATTGGTGCTCGCTGGTCGACCTGATTCTCGACCCGCGCAGCAAAGAGCCGGCCCGTGTGCAGGCGCGCAAGGAATTGCGCGAAAGCCTGACCGGGGTTTCTCCGCTGTTCGCCGAGAAGCCATTTTTTCTCAGCGACGAGCTGAGCTTGGTAGACTGCTGCCTGTTGCCGATCCTCTGGCGCCTGCCGGTGCTGGGGATCGAATTGCCAAGGCCGGCTAAACCGCTGCTCGATTACATGGACCGGCAGTTTGCGCGCGCGAGTTTTCGCCAGAGCCTGTCGTCTGTCGAACGAGACATGCGCTGACCCATTTTTCCGGGGCGCCGCAGTAGGCGCACCCCGTTCAGGAGGTTTGATGAACTCCAGTCGTCCTTATCTGATTCGCGCGCTGTACGAGTGGATCGTCGACAACGGTTGCACCCCCCATCTGCTGGTCAACGCCGAGTATCCCGGTGTTCAGGTCCCGACCAAGTTCGTCAGTGACGGGCAGATCGTGCTCAACGTATCGCCCACCGCAGTACGTGAACTGGATCTTGGCACCGAGGCGGTCAGCTTCGAGGGCCGCTTTGGTGGCGTCGGCCACAGCCTGTTCGTGCCGTCGCCTGCCGTGCTGGCGATCTACGCGCGGGAAAATGGCCAGGGCATGGTCTTCGATCAAGAGCCACCGCCCGTGCAAAACGAGGTCGAGGTTGTCGAAGAGCAGGACACGCCACCGGACGACGAGCCGCCGCGGCCAAGCGGACGGCCGAGCCTGAAGGTCGTCAAGTAAGCGCTTTTATCGCTTGTCGCTTGCAAAATGCCGGTCTCATGACCGGCATTTTTTATGGGCGGGGCGAAACTTTCCACGCGCTGCAATGGCATTTTGGCAGTTCGTGCAATCTGCCTGAGCCGCTACGCTTTAACATGCAGTTTGCACGGAAAATAGAATTCACATAATTGCTTAAATTATTGATTTTTAATGATTATTTTTGATTTAAAAACCTGGCACAGCGCTTGCGATATTCAGGAGGAAGCCACAGTCCAGAAGTTGGATGTGGCGAACTTGAATGAAACAGGAGTGTTGCCCATGAAACTGCCAGTCAATAAGTTCGCTTTTGCCGCTATCACTGCGACCGCCCTGAGCTTGTCCGTGGCGGGTACCGCTTTCGCCGATACCTACAACAGCACCCAGCCGACCATGCTGGCTGCCAACACCATGGACAAGGCTGAAGAAGCTGTTTCCGACACCTGGATCACCAGCAAAGTCAAATCGTCCTTCCTGGCTGACGACGGCCTCAGCGCTCTGGACATCAAGGTCGAGACCAACAAAGGTGTGGTTTCCCTGTCCGGCGTCGTGAAAACCGAAGCTGAGCGTGACCTGGCTGTTGCCAAAGCCAAGGAAATCAAAGGCGTTCAAGCGGTCTCCGCTGACGGCCTGAAAGCTGCCGACTGATCATGTGTTCGGGCAGGCCCTTTGGGGCCTGCCGTCTCTCTCGATAACAGGAGAATGAATCATGAATTCCGACATCATCAAAGGTAAGTGGAAGCAGCTCAGCGGCGATATGAAGGCGCGCTGGGGTAAGCTGACCAACGACGACGTTGACGTCGCCGAAGGCCATAGCGAATACCTGGCTGGCAAGCTGCAGGAGCGTTACGGCTGGACCAAGGAAAAAGTCGAGGACGAGCTGCGCGATTTCCGCAGCAAGTACTGATTCTTCACCGGCGTTACCTGCGCCACTGATTCTCGGAGAGCCCCAGCCTGTGCTGGGGCTTTCTGCTTTTTGGCGTATGGTGAGCGTCGCCAGCTGGCGGCGAACTTCAAGTTTGCCGTCTGCGGGTCGATACCATGACCATACTCGCCAGGCACAGGACGTAGCATGTCGACGATCACCCCCTCCGGCGCAAGCTCCGCGCCACCGCTCAAGGTCTCGCCTGGGCGCACTACCGATAGCAGCAACTCGAAAGCCAAACCGGCCAGCGAGCCCGAGCAGCAGCCCTCGGTTACCGTCACCCTCAGCGAATACGCCCAGAAACGCGCGAAAACTATGCGTGAGGCCTTTGGCAAGTTGAGCGAAATGCAGGCCAGGCAGGCCGAGACGCGCAAGGACGCGGCACGCCAGCGCCTCGAAGACATCAAGCGACGCATCGAAATGCTCAAGCAATTGGTCATGGCCCTTGGGCCGGCAGCGGCGAAAGGGGCGCTGCGTCAGATCAAGCAACTGGCTCAGGAACTAGGCCAAGCTGCCGCGGTGCTCAAGGAGCCATCCGGCGGTGGCAGCTCCACGATCGATACGGCTCAGGCCGCGAGTGGCGAGAGCGAGGGCACTGCTGCTCAGGGGACGGAAACGGTCGATGCGGTGACTGAAGTTGCACCGGATGCAGAGGTCGAGGTCGAGGCTGAAACTCCTGAGGTGAATGCCGAGGCTGCCGAGCTGGCTGCTGGTGAAGAAGCCGAGGAGGGTGACGAACCCGTCGCCAGCGAAGAGGAGGTCAGCGAGCAGGCGCAAGCTGCTATCAATCAGACCCGTAACGAGCGCAATGAGCGTCAGCGTCGCGCCGACGCCGAAGAACTGAAGAAAGTGGCCGCCCAGCTCAAGCAGTTGCTGGCCATGGTGCGCTCGCAAATCAGTGGCAAGCCGGACGACGAGAGCAAGAAGCTGATCGAGGGCATCGACAAGCAATTGGCCGATGTCGAGAAGGCCGCCACCGAGATGAGCGGCGGTGGCCTTTCCATTTCCGTTTCCGTTGGCGCGTCGTTGTCGATCAGCGTTTAGCACGCCTCACTGCGGGGCTGCGATTTACGCGAGGATCGCGGCCAGCGCCGCACGGTCGACGTTGGCGCCGCTAAGCACCACTGCGGCGCGCTCGCCACGATTGATCTCGCGTTCCTGAATCAATGCCGCCAGGGCCGCCGCACCGGCGCCTTCGGCCAAGTTGTGGGTGTCTTCGTGATAGATGCGCATGGCCTGGCGGATTTCGTCATCATCGACCCGCACGATCCGCGCGGCGCCTGCACGAATGATCTCCAGTGCTTCAGCCTGTGGGATCCGGCAGGCCATACCATCGGCGATGGTATCGGCGCTGTCGGTGCAGATGATTCGCCCAGCGGCAAAGCTCTGCGCATAGCCATCGGCGGCGGTGCTCACCACACCGATCACCTCGGTATCCAGGCCGAGCAGATCACGGGTGCGGATCACCCCACAGATACCCGAACCCAGGCCGATGGGCACGTAGATGCGCTTGAGCGGCGGCGCGGCCTCGAACAGCTCCAGCGCGTAAGTGGCCACGCCGCGGATCAGATCCGGGTGCAGCGACGGCACGAAATGCAGGTTGCGCTCGGTGGCCAGCTCGGCGGCTTTGGCGCGGGCTTCGTCGAAGTCGCGGCCCTGCTCGATCACCTCGGCGCCCTGCGCGGCCATGGCGGCATTCTTCTCGCGGGCGTTGCCCTGCGGCACCACGATGACGATGGGCAACCCGGCCTTGCGCGCGGCCAGCGCCATGCTTTGCCCGTGATTGCCGCGCGTGGCCGAGACTAGCCCGGTGATGGTCGGCTCACGGCGCATCAGTGCATCCACGTAGACCAGCCCGCCGCGCACCTTGAAAGCGCCAGTCGGGGTGTGGTTTTCGTGTTTGACCCACACCTCGCAGCCGAGACGTTCGGCGAGCAGCGGCCAGGCGAACTGCGGCGTTGCCGGAATGCTCGGGCGAATCAGCGTGGTGGCTTGGCGCAGGGCGGCGAGGTCGAACATCGGGTGGTGCTCCGGGGGGGGGCTTTGACCAGATGCTACGGCTCGGGCATTGTATGGGTAAATCTTTATATTGCATGGCAAGCAATGTGGTTACCTGACCTAAAGGGCAGTGCGCTGCCCACTTATCTGGCGCTGGTCGAGGCGATTTCCAGCGCTATCGGCAACGGCGAGCTCAAGCCCGGCGAACAGCTGCCTCCTCAGCGGCGATTGGCCTGGACGCTGGGCATCAACCCGAGCACGGTGATGCAGGCGTATCGCGAGGCGGCGCGGCGGCACTTGGTATCCGGCGAAGTCGGCCGCGGCACTTACGTGTTGGCCGATAGCCATGAAGCCAGTCTGTTCCACCTCAAGCAGCCACGGCTGCCAGCCGACGGCATCGACCTGTCGACCAATGTGCCGGTGCACGATGGCGGCAGTGACGACCTGTCGCGCACATTGCAGCGGCTGATTGCTGAGGGCCGCCTCGATGGCCTGCAGGCCTATGCGTCGGCCGAGCTTGAACAGCGTGGTCGGATTGCCGTCAGCCAATGGCTGCAGCAGCGCGGCCTGCATACGCCACCGTCCCAGGTGGCGCTGTGCGCCGGTGCACAGCAGGGCGTTTCGGCAGCGCTGCTGGCGCTCTGCGAGGCCGGCGACCCGGTGCTGGCCGAAGCCTTCACCGCGCCCGGCATCAAGGCCGCCGCGCGCCAGTTGCGCTTGCCGCTGCATGGTGTGGCGATGGATGAGCGCGGCATTCTCCCTCAGGATCTCGACCGACAGATTCGCGCCACCGGCGCGCGTGTGCTGGTGCTCACTCCATGCCTGCAGAACCCTACCGGCAGCAGCATGGATGCTGAACGTCGCCAACGTATCGCCGAACTGATCGAGCGCCATGGCTTGTGGCTGATCGAAGACGACGTCTATGGCGCCCTTGGCAGCCAGGCGCCCTTGGCCGCCGCAGCGCCGACGCGCAGCCTGTTGGTCAGCAGCCTGTCGAAAACCGTGGCACCGGGCCTGCGCCTTGGCTTCATGCACGGGCCGCAGGCACTGCTCAATCGCATCGATCCCCAAGGCCACGCCACCAGCTGGGCAGTGTCGCCGTTGTGCCTGGCGCTGGCCTGCGAGTGGATCGAGGATGGCACCGCCGCGCGCAAACTGGTCTGGCAGCGTGATGAATTGCAGCAGCGCTGGCGCCTGGCGAGCCGTGTGCTGGGTCCGCGCACGCCGCCCGGCCGCGAAGTGTCGCCGCACCTGTGGCTGCAACCGCCGGACAGCGCCGCCCTGGTGACCGCCTGCCGGGCTGCGGGTGTGGAGGTGGTGCCGGCGGACGTGTTCGCCGTCGGCCCGGCCCAGGCCAGCGCGATTCGCATCAGCCTGGCCGCCGCACGCAGCCGCGCCGAACTCAAACAGGCGCTGGAGCGCATCGCCGAGGCCTGGCCGTTATGAGCGCCCCTTGCACCTTCACAGTAATAAGTGTCAGCTATGATCCGTGAAATTCACGATAAGGAACCGTGCATGTCCCTTTCTACAGACGGCGCTTTTATCGTCGTCAACTCTGCCGAAGAAGCCGTTGACCGTCTGGCTGCGCTGCACAAGCGCGCCACCGAGGGCCTGAGCCAGGCGCTCAAGCGCTACCTGAAAGACCGCGTGCGCCCCACTGCCGAGGAGCAGGAGCTGTTTCGCTACCCCGAACTGCGCCTGACCTACGATTGCCAGGGCGAAGTGCCGACCACGGTGCGCGCCTACGCCAAGGTGCAGGTGCCCGGCACCTACAGCGTCACCATCACCCACCCGGCGGCGTTTCGTAAGTACCTGCTCGAGCAGCTGCAGCCGCTGATGGCGGACTTCACCCTGACCGTCGAGGTCGGCGTCAGCCAGCAATACATTCCCTATCCCTACGTGGTGGAGCAGGGCGACGAGCTGGCCGGCTCCGGGGTGACCGCCGCCGAGCTGGCGCGGGTGTTCCCGAGTACCGACCTGTCCGCTGCCACCGATGGCACTGCCGACGGTTTGTATGACTGGGAGAACACCGACCCGCTGCCGCTGGCGCTGTTCGACGCCGCACGGGTGGACTTTTCCCTGCGGCGCCTGGTGCATTACACCGGCAGTGACTGGCGCCATGTGCAGCCGTGGATTCTGCTGACCAACTACCATCGCTATGTCGACCAGTTCATCCGCCACGGCTTGGACATGCTCAACGCCGAGTCGCGTTTCGAGCGCATGGTGCTGCCGGGCAACATCGTCATTTCGCGCGGCATGGCCGAAGGCGAGATGCAAGCGATCATCGAGACCGTGGTCTGGCACCGCTACCAGATGCCGGCCTATCACCTGCAGGCCGCCGATGGTGATGGCATCACCCTGGTGAACATCGGGGTCGGCCCGTCCAACGCCAAGAACATCACCGATCACCTGGCTGTACTACGCCCGCATTGCTGGCTGATGATCGGCCACTGCGGTGGCTTGCGTCAGTCGCAGACCATTGGCGATTACGTGCTGGCTCACGCCTACATGCGCCGCGACGGCATTCTCGACCGCGTGCTGCCGCCGCACATTCCTCTACCGGCACTGGCCGAAGTGCAACAGGCGCTGCAGGATGCCGCCGCCCAGGTGACCGGCGAGCGCGGGGATGACCTCAAACGTCGTCTGCGCACCGGCACCGTGCTGACCTACGACGACCGTAACTGGGAGCTGCGCTGGGCCCAGGAGCGGCCGCTGATCAATCTGTCGCGTGCCGTAGCGGTGGATATGGAAAGCGGCACCATCGCCGCGCAAGGCTATCGCCTGCGTGTGCCGTACGGCACCTTGCTGTGCGTGTCGGACAAGCCGCTGCACAGCGAGATCAAGCTGCCGGGCGCGGCGGGTGCGTTCTACGAGCGGGCGGTGACCCAGCACCTGCACATCGGCATCACCGCGCTGGATCTGCTTCGCGGCCAGCTCAACTCGCTGCACTCGCGCAAGCTGCGTAGCTTCGACGAGCCGCCGTTCCGCTGATCATTCAGCGACAAGCGAAGGCATGAGTCTGACTCCCAGGCTCATGCCTATTTTTTTGACTTGCCGACCATCATCTTCCAGCGGTTGCGGTTGAGCAGCACGTAGCCGGTCAGCTGCATGCCCGCGGCGATCACCAGGCTACGAGTGAGATCCGGATCCGCCGGGCGTGGGCCGCTGTAGATTTGGTACAGGGCGTAGACGACGCCGATCAGCCCGAGGATGAAGAACACCAGGCCGAGGATGGTCAGGCGATGAAGATTGCGTGGCAGCATGGCAAAAGTCGTCATGGAGAACAGGGCGGCCAAACTAACCTGGAATTTGTGAGGGCGCCAGCCAACTCTGACACTGAACAGTGTCAAGATGCGCTAGATTAATGAGCAGGCATCAACGTGTTCGCTGAGTCGTGTCGAGGCGCCCATGCTGAAAAAGATCCCCACGCAGGCTGTTCGCGTTGGCATGTTCATCCAGGGTTTCGATGGCAACTGGCTGTCGCACCCGTTCTGGAAAAGTCGTTTCGTCATCGAAGACGCCGAAGACCTGGCCCGCGTGCGCCAGAGCGGTGTCAGTGGCGTATGGATCGATATCAGCAAAGGGCTGGATGTCGCGGCCTCTCCGGGTGCTGCTTCGCCTGCGGCCCTGGTCGCCGTCGAAGCGCCGCAGGTGCCGCCCGCCGTGCCGGAGCCGGTTCCGGTGCAGACTTGCAGCGTGCGTGATGAGCTGCAGCGCGCCACCAAGCTGATCAACCGTTCCAAGAAGGCGGTCACCGAGCTGTTTCAGGAGGCGCGCCTGGGCAATGCCATCAATGTCGAGGGCTGCATGCCGCTGGTTGCCGACATCAGCGAGTCGCTGGCGCGCAACAGCTCGGCGTTGCTCGGCCTGGCGCGGCTCAAGCACAAGGACGAATACACCTACATGCACTCGGTAGCGGTGTGTGCGCTGATGCTCTCACTGGCGCGGCAGCTGGGCCTGGACGAAGAGCGTGCCCGAGAAGCCGGCCTGGCGGGGCTGCTCCATGATGTCGGCAAGATGGCCATGCCGCTGGAGGTGCTGAACAAGCCCGGTAGCCTGACCGATGCCGAGTTCGCCATCATGCGCGGCCATCCGCAGTGTGGGTACGCCATGCTGCTGGCTGCTGGCTCGCTACCGGCCACGGCGCTGGACGTGTGCCTCCATCACCATGAGAAATACGACGGCAGTGGCTACCCGGACAAGCTCGCCGGCGAGGAAATCAGCCTCTTGGCGCGCATGGGTGCGGTGTGCGACGTGTACGACGCCATCACCTCCAACCGGCCCTACAAACAGGCCTGGAACCCGGCTGAATCCCTGGCGCGCATGGCGCAGTGGACGGGCCATTTCGACACCCACGTATTCCACGCTCTGGTGCGCTCGGTGGGTATCTACCCACTCGGTTCGCTGGTGCGTTTGGAGTCGGGGCGCCTTGGCGTGGTGGTCGATCTGCTGCCGGGTAAACTCACCACGCCGGTGGTGCGGGTGTTCTTCTCGGCGAAGAGCAAGACGGCGATCACCCAGCAGGAGCTGGATCTGTCGCGGCCAGGTGCGAATGACCGCATCGTCGGCCGCGAGGATCCGGCCGAGTGGGGCTTCAGCAACCTCGACGACTTCTGGCGCTAGTCACCACCACTGCAGCCGCCAGTGCCGCGGCACTGAGGGCTACCACACGGCGATATGCGAGTCGGCGCGTGGCTCGGTGCCGCCACAGAGCACGCCGGTTTTCGGATCACGCACGATGATCTGCCCACGTCCGTAGTCGGTAGAGTCGCAGGCCACGCTCACCTCGTGGCCCAGGCGCGCCAGCGCCGCGGCCAGGTCCCGCGAGGCGCCCTGTTCGATGCCGACCTTCCTGTCGCCCAGCCACTGCCAACGCGGTGCATCGAGCGCGGCCTGGGGGTTGAGGCCGAAGTCGACCAGGTTCATGACCATCTGCACATGCCCTTGTGGCTGCATATAGCCGCCCATTACGCCGAACGGCGCGACCGCCTCGCCGTCCTTGGTGAGGAAACCGGGGATGATGGTGTGGAAGGTCTTCTTGCCGGCGACCAGGGCGTTGGCGTGGTTGGCGTCCAGGCTGAATTCCTGACCGCGGTTCTGCAGGGAGATGCCGGTGTCCGGCACCACTACACCGGAGCCGAATCCGTGGTAGTTGCTCTGGATGAACGAGATCATGTTGCCCTCGGCATCGGCGGCGGCCAGGTAAACGGTGCCGCTGGCGTGCGGGTCGCCGGCTTCAGGCTTGATCGCACGCGCGCCGATCAGCTGGCGGCGGCGCTCGGCATAGCCGGGGCTGAGCAGGTCGGCCACGGCGACGCGCATGTGCTCGGGGTCGGTGATGTGGTGCAGGCCGTCGGCGTAGGCCAGCTTCAGCGCCTCGATCTGGCGGTGCCAGGTTTGCAGGCTGTCGCGGTGATCGAACTCGAAGCCCTGGAGAATCTGCAGGGTCATAAGGGCGACCAGGCCCTGGCCGCTCGGCGGGATTTCCCACACGTCATAGCCGCGGTAGTTAACGCTGATCGGGTCGACCCAGCGCGGCTTGTAGCCTTGCAGGTCTTCCCTGCGCAGGTAGCCGCCGGCGGCGCGCGAGGCCTGGTCGATGGCATCGGCGAGCTCGCCGCGGTAGAAACTCTCGCACCCGCTGTCGGCCAGCGCCTGCAGGGTGCGTGCCTGGGCCGGATTGCGGAACAGTTCGCCGGCTTGCGGCGCGCGGCCCTCAATCAGGAAGGTGTCGAACCAGGCCTGCAGGGCCGGCTCGCGGTGTGCGGAAAATTCATCCAGGGCCACCTGCCATTGGTGGGCGACCACCGGCGACAGCGGAAAACCATCGGCAGCCAGGCTGATCGCCGGTGCGAGTAATTCGGCGAACGGCAGGCGGCCGAAGCGCCGGGACAGTTCGGCCCAGGCCGACGGGCAGCCGGGCACGGTGACCGGTGTCCAGCCGTAGGTGGGCATCTGCGTGTGGCCGGCGGCCTTCACCGCGTCGATGTTCAGCGCTGCCGGCGCGTGGCCGCTGGCGTCCAGGCCGTGCAGCTGGCCCTTGACCCAGACCAGCGCGAAGGCGTCACCGCCGATGCCGCAGCCGGTAGGCTCGACCACCGTCAGCGCAGCGGCAGTGGCGATGGCGGCGTCGATGGCATTGCCGCCGCGGCGCATGATGTCGATGCCGGCCTCGGCGGCCAGGGGTTGCGAAGCCGCCACCATGCCGCGCCGGGCGAACACGCTCTGGCGCTGCGAAGCATAGGGATAGCGGTGGGCAGAAAAACTCAGCATGCGGTTACCTCCGGCAGTACGCGACTCAGGAACGCCCGCGTACGCGGATGGCTGGGTGCGCTGAAAATCTGTTCGGGCGGGCCCTGTTCGATCAGTTCGCCCTGGTCGAGCACCACCACGCGGTCGGCCACTTCCCGGGCGAAGCCCATTTCGTGGGTGACCACCACCATGGTCATGCCCTGTTCGGCGAGCTGCTTCATGACCTGCAGCACCTCACCGACGGTTTCCGGATCCAGGGCGCTGGTCGGCTCGTCGAACAGCATCGCCTGGGGTTTCATCGCCAGGGCGCGGGCGATGGCCACACGCTGCTGCTGGCCGCCGGAGAGCATCGACGGGTAGTGATCGGCCTTGTCGGCCAAGCCCACTTGCTTGAGCAATTGGCGGGCGTGCTCCAGGGCCTGCGCCTTGCTGACGCCGAGCACCTGGATCGGCGCTTCGATGATGTTCTGCAGGGCGGTCATGTGCGGGAACAGGTTGAAGCGCTGGAACACCATGCCGATATCGCGACGCTGGCGGGCGATGTTGCGCTCGCTTTCACGCACCAGCGAACCATCGGCACGCTCGCGGTAACCCATGGGCCGGCCGTTGACGCGGATGCGCCCGCCCTGGATATCTTCCAAGAGGTTGATGCAGCGGATGAAGGTGGTCTTGCCCGAGCCCGAGGCACCGATCAATACCACCACTTCGCCACGTTTGACCTGCAGCGACACGCCCTTGAGGATTTGCAGGTCGCCGAAGGACTTCTCGATATCCAGCGCTTCGATGATCAGGTCCTGATTACTGCTCTGCATTTCAACGACCCCTCAAGAGTTTTGATGTGTAGCTGCCGAACATGCGCTTGGAGGCCGTGGCCGGGCGCCGGTCGGATTGCCCGAAGCGGCGCTCCAGCCAGGTCTGGAAGAAGCCCCACAGGGTGGTCAGCGCCAGGAAGTAGATGGCCACGACCAGGTACAGCTCGAACACCCGGAAGGTCGCCGAAGTGATCATCTGGGTGCTGAGCAGCAGCTCCTGCACGCCGATCACGCTGACCAGGGTGGTGTTCTTGAGCATCAGGTTGAACTCGTTACCGAGCGGCGGGACGATGATGCGAAACGCTTGGGGCAGCACGATGCGGCGCATCAGCTTGCCGAAGGTCATGCCCAGCGAACGGCCGGCCTCGTACTGGCCCTTGTCCACCGCACCGATGCCTGCCCGCATGATCTCCGCCATGTAGGCGCCTTCGTTGAGGCCCAGGGCGATGATCGCGGCCTGCAGGTTGCCGGGTATCACTACCCAGCCCAGATCCAGATCCTCGAAGCGGAAGATGCCGCCCGCCGCCAGCGCCGTGTACAGAAAGACGATCTGCACCAGCAGCGGCGTGCCGCGCATCAGCCACACATAGAGGCGTGCCGGTGCCTGGATGAACGGGTTGCTGGACAACCGCATCAGCGCCGTCAGCAGCCCGATCACGCAGCCCAAGGCCATCGCCAGTACGGCGATGACGCAGGTCATCCACAGCGCGCGCAAGTACACGTCGCTGGGTTGCAGCAGGTACTGCCAGAAGATGTCCCAGTTGAAGTTCATCGTGCCGCCCCTCAGTCCAGCTTGTCGCTGGCGACGTGCCATTTGCCGAGCAGCGCCATGTAGCTGCCGTCGGCGCGCATGTCATCGATGATCTGCTGCACGGCGGCGGACAGTTGCTGGTCGTCCTTGCGCACGCCGATACCGGTAAGGATGCGGCCGAACGCCGGCACGCCTTCCTGGAACAGATCCGGTGCCATCGCCGCGTAGTAGCCGGCGGTTTCCACCGTGGTGCCGTAGGCGTCGACCTGGTTGATGCGCAGCGCCTGGAAGGCATCGGTGTCGGCGTTGTAGACCACCAGTTTCATCGGCGCTTTGCCGGCCTCCGCCAGCTTGGCGTTCTCAGCGTCGAGCAGGGTCTTGATGGTCGAGCCGTTGAGCACGGCGATCTTGCGGCCGGACAGGTCATCGAGGGCCTGGATATTCTTGGGGTTGCCCTTGGGCACGACAACCGACTGGCTGGAGTACATGTAGTTGACGATATCGATCACTTCGCGACGTTCTGGCTTGTCGAACAGTTGGTCGACGATCAGGTCGCACTGCTTGGCAAGCAGCGCCGGTAGCAGACCGGCGAACGGCGTGACGCGCCAGGACACCTGCTTGTCGCCCAAACGTTTGGCGATTTCCATGCCCAGGTCGATGGCCAGGCCAGTCGGCTTCTGCGCGGCGTCGAAAGACACCAGAGGTGGCGAGTCCATGCCCGAGCAATAGGTCAGCTTGCTGACGTCCTTGAGGCGATCCGGAACGGCGGGGGCGGCCGAGGCCAGCGAAGCGGTCAGACCCAGTGAAACGACGGCGACGAGAGAGAATGGAAGGCGCATGGTGGTACTCCGTTTGCTGTGATCGAAAGGGCAGCAGTGAAGTGGAAAGAGGCGACCGTCGGCGGTCGTCCGCTTGTTATTGTTCGGTTTGCAGGAACAGCGTCAGGGCCGGCAAGGTGCCTTCGATGTGCTCGCGAATCACCCGTTCGGCCAGGTCGGCGTCACGGCTGCGCAGGGCGGTCAGAATCTGCACGTGTTCTTCGCGGCCGCTGAGCGGCTTCTCACCGTGCTCGAGCCACAGGCGCATCGGCGCCTCGATCAGCGAATAGAGCGCGACGATCTGTTTCATCAGTCGCGGGCGTTCGCTGATGCTGCACAGGTACTCGTGGAAGATGCGGTGGCGCACCACCCACTGGGCGGTGTCGTCGCGGCATTCGTCCATGTCGTCGAGCAGCCGCTCCAAAAGGGTCAGGTGGCGCTCAGTCACCTTGCCTACCGCAACACGCATCGCCAGGCCCTCGAGGGCGCTGCGCATCTCGAAGACTTCGCGCATCTCCTCGATGTCCAGGCCGCTGACCACCGCGCCGCGGTTGGGGCGCAAGGTAACTAGGCCCTGGGCATCGAGGCGGCGAAAGGCTTCGCGCACCGGCATACGGCTGGTGCCGATTTCGGCGGCGATGTCTTCGGCCACCAGTCGGTCGCCCTTGCAGTAACGCCCGGCACAGATTGCCC
Source organism: Phytopseudomonas punonensis (assembly GCF_900142655.1). Lineage (GTDB taxonomy): Bacteria > Pseudomonadota > Gammaproteobacteria > Pseudomonadales > Pseudomonadaceae > Aquipseudomonas > Aquipseudomonas punonensis. Next base: position 146,209 of record NZ_FRBQ01000010.1, read on the forward strand.
CGAGCAGAAAGTTGTAGGCCTCTTCCTCGGCGGTTACGGGCTGGCGCTGGGCGTAAAGCGGGGCGGTAAGCATATTGGCGATCCTGAATAAATGTATCCAATTATCCGTTTAGCCAATTTAGCAAGGAGCGGGCCAGTATTTGTTCGTGCAGGAAATCGCGAGGCTTAACAGCGAGTTGGCAGTTCAGCCTGGCATCGCCTGGGCTACGCCCAGGCAGCGGATGTAACCGAATGAAGCAGACGTCACGCGTAACGCGCCATTGCTGGGCGTTTTGGTGGCATAGGTACAGCGCCTGTGAGTCAGACGCTAGGTGGGATGATGCGGCCGGCTTGCCCGAGCCTGCATGCAGTCAGCGCCGCCCGGCAGCGCGGGGCCATCAAGCATTGGTAAAATGATCGCATGGGCGATACCCATGCCGGCCCACAGCACTGCATTGCCCACAGGCATGACTGTTATGCACCACGATCATTTGACCCTCGCGGCGTGAGTGCATAGGGTGGCGACCCGTTTTTCCAGACTCAAGGTTGCCCATGTCCGCTCGTTCCAAACTGCCGTTCACCATCTACCTGCTGGGCGCGACGATTTTCTCGCTGGTCACCGCCGAATTCATGGTCGCCGGCATGATGCCCGCCCTGGCCGCAGCGTTCTCGGTGAGCCTGGGCGAGGTCGGCAACCTGATCGCCTTCTATGCCCTCGGCATGGCGCTGGGTGGCCCACCTGTGACCCTTCTGCTGCTGGCGCGGGGCATCAGCAGCAAGCATGCGCTGGTCGGCCTATTGGCGGTTTACGTGCTGGCGGGCGCGCTGGCAGCGGCGGCGCCGAGCTACGCGATATTGGCGGTGGCGCGGATCATCATGGGCGTCTCCAGTGCCGCGTGTATCGGCCTATGCATGACCCTGTGTGCGGCGATGGTCGCTCGTGAAGATCGCGGCCGGGCGGTATCCGTGGTGCTCGCCGGCTTGATGCTGTCGCCGGTTGCTGGAGTGCCGATGACCGCTTGGATCGAACAGCACCACGGCTGGCGTGCCAGCTCCTTGGCCGTCGTCGGCCTGGCGCTGATCTGCACCTTGCTGGCCGCCATGCGCCTGCCAACCGCCGGAGCCGGCGGTGAAGCCAAGCTCGGCCACCAGCTGAAAACCCTGCGCACCCGCCGTCTGTGGGGCGCCTACCTGACCAGCGGGCTGATCATCGGCGCCACCTTTGCGGCCTTCAGCTATTGCACGCCGATCCTGATCGAAGAGGTCGGCCTGGCGCCAGGTCAGGTCGCGCCGATGCTGGCGCTCTACGGTATTGCCAACCTGATCGGCAACATGGTGGTGGGGCGCTTCGCCGACAGCCACACCTTTGGCGTATTGGGCCTGGGCCTGGCCATGATGGTGCTGCTGATGAGCGTTTTCGCTCTGGCGGGCGACCAGCTATGGCTCAACCTGAGCTGCTTTATCGCCATCGGCCTCACCGGCGTAGCGCTCAACCCGGCCATGGTCGCGCGGGTGATGAAGGCCGCCGAGCCTGGCGCGCTGGTCAACACTCTGCATACCTCGGTGATCACCGCTGGGCTGGCATTCGGCAGCTGGGCCGGTGGCGCGGCCATCGAAGCCGGCTTTGGGCTGCGTGCGCCGCTGTGGGTTGGCGCCGCCATCGCGCTGCTTGGCTTGCTCAGCGTGATTCGCCCATTCGCTGCCCGTCGCGTGGCGGCCAGTCCCTGCACCTGATCGCAATGCTCGATTAGCGCGTCGCCGGTACGCTGGGAATATGGTGGCGCGCTCACCGCATCGCCCCCCAAACTGCTCTCCGGCGGTTGCCTCACTCGCCATTGCCCGACAGAATCGCCCGCCGGCTCGGTCGAGCCCGCTAGTGTACTCATGAGGCTGTAGTTGAACGAACGCAAGTTATCCGCCCGCCTGGAGCGCGTCGCTGCCCAGGTGCCCGCCGGCGCGCGGCTGGCCGATATCGGCACCGACCACGGTTACCTGCTCGTCGCGCTGATGAACCGCGGCCTGATCAGCGCCGCGGTGGCCGGTGAGGTCGCGCTCACGCCATGGCGCGCGGTCGAGCGCAGCGTTCGCGAGAATGACCTGGGGGAGCGCATCGCCGTGCGTCTGGCCGATGGTTTGGCCGCCATCGAGCCTGCCGACCGCATCGACGCCATCAGCTTTTGCGGCATGGGCGGCGAGACCATTCGCGACATCCTGGCGCGCGACAGGGCACGCCTCGGCGGCACCGAACGCTTGATCCTGCAACCCAACGGTGGCGAGCAGCCGCTGCGCCAATGGCTGATGGACAACGGCTACCGCATCCTTCATGAGGAGCTGCTGCAGGAGAACCGCTTCTTCTATGAAATCATCGTCGCCGAGCCCGGCCAGCCGACGCGCTATAGCGAACGGGAGCTGTATTTCGGCCCGCAGCTGCTGCAGGCGCGCGACCCGGTGTTCGTCGCCAAATGGCGGCGCCTGCTGCGCCTCAAGCAGCAGACCCTGGCCGGCCAGGCTCGATCCAGCCAGGGCGTAGCCGAGGAAAAGCTGGAGCAGCAAGTGCGCTGGATCGCCGAGCTGCTCGCGGCGCACGACGGTTCTGCACAGGCCTGAAGTGGCCGTGCAAAACCATGCCGGTCAGTGCCCCAGGCGAATGCGCTGATCCGCTACCGCCTCGATCAGCGCCTCGTCGTGGCTGACCAGCAGCACCGCGGTGCGCCGTTCGCGGGCGGTTTCCACCAGCAGCTCGATCATCTCCTGCTGGGTAATCAGGTCGAGGCGCGAGCTGGGTTCGTCGGCGAAGATGAACACCGGGTCGAGCAGCAGCACGCGCAGCAGCGAAAAGCGCTGCAGCTCGCCACCGGAGACGTTGCCGGGCAGGCGGTCGAGCAGGCCGCGGTCGAGACGCAGGCGCGCCAGCAGAGCGTCGATACGGCTGGCATCGAGGCGATGCAGCTTGACCAGATCAGCCAGGCAGCGGCCCAGGGTGACGGTTGGCGGGAAGGCCGCCACCGGGTCCTGATAGAGCTTCTGGAAGGCTACGCGCGGCGCGTTGCGCTGCTTGCCCACGCTACCGCTGCGCGCCTGCATCAGGCCAAGGATGACGTCGCCCAGGGTCGACTTGCCGCAGCCCGAGGGGCCGGTCACGCCGACCACCTCGCCAGGGCGCGCGTCGAACGACAACCCTTCGAACAGCACGCGGTCGCCGCGCTCCACGGCCAGGTTGCGCACCTGCACCACGGGCTCGCCGCTCGGCACTGACGGCTCACGGCGCGGCCAGCGCGACGGATCGGCAGCGAGTAGCCGGCGGGTGTATTCGTGGGTCGGCGCATCGAGCACCTGCGTGGCGCTGCCGCTCTCGATGACCTGGCCCTTGAGCATGATCATCACCTCGCCGCCTAGCCGACGTGCCACCTCGATGTCGTGGGTGATGATCAGCAGCGTGCCGCCATCGGCGATGCCCGCCTGCAGCAGGTTGATCACCTCGCCGATACGCGCGCTGTCGAGGCCCTTGGTGGGCTCGTCGGCGATCATCACCTTGGCGCCGCCGGCGTGTGTAGCGGCGAAGGCCAGGCGCTGGGCCATGCCGCCGGAGAGCTGGAAGGGAAACTTCGCCTCGGCCTGTTCGATGCCCAACTGCGTCAGATCCTGGCGGCTTTGCTGACGGGATTCTTGAGCGCTTTTGCCGACCACGTAGCGGTAGGTTTCCGCCACCTGGTCGATGGCACGCATGGTCGGATCCAGGCTCAGCCAGGGTTCCTGTGGCAGCACGGCGAGCTCGCGGCCCCAGGCGGCACGCCGGCCGCTGGCCTGGCCTTGTTCGCGCAGGCCGCCGGCCAGTTCGATCTCGCCGTGGGCCGAGAGGCCCGCTGGCAGGTTGCCGACGATGCCCTGGGCGAACAGGCTCTTGCCCGAGCCGGTCTCGCCGATGATGGTCAACACCTTGCCCGGCCACAGATCGACGGACAGCGGTTCGACCAGTTGCGCCGTGGCAGTGCGGATGGCCAGGGAGCGGGTGCTCAGCAGTGGTTTCATGGCTTGCGCCCCCCGGCAATCAGCAGCAGTGACAGAACGATCAGGAAAATCACGGTGATCGGCAGGGCGATCACCGACGGCGCTTCGGCGAAGTACGGCAGCAGCTCGGTGATCATCAGCCCCAGCTCGGCGGTGGGCGGCTTGACCCCCACGCTGACGAAGCCCAGGGCGGCGATGGCCATGATCGCCGCGGCCGCGCCAAAGGCGCCGATGGTCATCAGCGTTGGTGCCAGCTCCGGCCACAGGTGACGACGGATGATGTACGCCGGGCCGAAACCGAGCAGCTGCGAGGCTGCTACCGCCGGCGAGGCCAGTACGGTGCGCGCCAGGGCGCGGGTCATGCGGAAGTATTCGATCCACAGCACCAGCGCCACTGCGCCATACAGGGCAAGGAACGAACCGGGGTAGATGGCCACGATCAGCAGTACTAGCAGTAGGCCGGGCAGGGCCAGAAACATCTCGGCCAGCAGCCCAAGACCCTTGTCGACCCAGCCGCCTTTCCACGCCGCCAGGATGCCCAGCAGTACGCCGGGAATGGCCGCGGTGGCGACGCTGACCAGCGCCAGGCCCAGGGACAGGCGCACCGCAGCGGCCAAGCGCGCGAGCATGTCGCGGCCCAGGTGATCGGTGCCCAGCGGGTGGGCGCTGCTCACGCCAGCGAGAATCGCGCTGTAGTCCTGCCTGGCGATATCCACGTCCCAGAAAAACGGTACGCAGATGGCGAAGGCGACCAGCGCCGCGAGCAGGGCGAGGCCGATGAAACGAACGGTCGAGCGCGATACGGGTGCCGCTTCGGCGATGGCGATTTCCAGGCTCATGCGGTCCTCCGGCGCGGGTCGATCAGGTGGTTGAGCAGGTCCACCACGGTATTGAGCAGCACGAACATCAGCCCCATGGCCAATGCGCTGCCCTGCACCATGGGCACGTCACGCTGGACGATGGCGTGCACCAAGCCGTGGCCGATGCCCGGCCAGGCGAACAGGGTCTCGACCACCACCACGCCTTCGATCAGGTACACCAGCTGCACGCCGAGATAGGTCACCACCGGTACGCCGATATTGCGCAGGCCATGGCGCATAAATACCTGGGTGCCGCTGAGGCCCTTGAGGCGGCCGAAAGCGAAGTAGGCGGACGACGCCACCGCTACGGTGGCGTCCCGCGCCACGCGGGAAGACACCGCCGCCAGACCCAGTGCCAGGGTCAGCGTCGGCAGGATGGTATGGGGGAGGCTGCCATGGCCGGCCGACGGCAGCACCATCAGCCACACCGAAAAGATCAGCACCAGAATCACCCCGAGTACGAAGTGCGGAATGGCGCGGGTGAGCGTGCTGAGCAGCAGCAAACCACGGTCCAGCATGCCGCCCGGGCGCAGCCCGGCGATCACCCCGAGCGGCGGGCCGATCACAAAGGACAGCAGCACGGCACCAACCGCCAAGCGCACGGAGCTGCCCAGTTCGTGGGCGACCATGTCCATGACTGGCCGGCCGGTGACCAGCGAGTTACCGAGGTCAAGGGTCAACAGGTCGCCAATCCACGCGGTAAAGCGCCACAGCACCGGCTGATCCAGGCCCAGTTCGGCGCGCACCGCCTCGGCCGCCGCGCTGTTGACCATGTCGTAACCATAGCGCCCGGCGGCGATGCGATAGGCCGCATCACCGGGCAGCAGGCTCATCAGCAGGAAGGTCAGCGCGCCGATCAGCACGGCGACCATCACCGCCTGCAGCAGGCGAAAGCCCAGCAACCGCATCATGGACGCCACCGCATGTCGCTCAGGCCAAAGGTGCGCTCGAACGGATCGATGAACGCGCCTTCGACCTGTTGGGACACGGCGATGGACTGGCGGTACCAGGCGATGGGAATCAGCGGCAGATCGTTCTGCACCAGCGCCATCAGCTTGTTGCGCAGTTGCTGTTGCGCGGCCGGGTCATCGCTGGCCAGCAGTGCGCTCAGGGTCTGCTCGAACTGCGGGTTGTTCCAGCCCAGCGGGCCCCACTCGGCGCCGCCGTTGCCGAAGTCGGCCATCAGGGTCAGCAGCGGGTCGGGCACCAGGGCGTAGTTGCGCCCGTACAGGGCCAGTTGCAGGGTGCCGTCGTTGTGGGCGGCAGGGATGGCACTGGCGTTGGTCACCGCGACCTCCACGTCCACACCCACTTCGCGCAGCTGCGCCTGCAGGGCGGTGGCGATCAGCGGCAGTTCCGGGCGGTCGGAGTAGGTGAGCAGCTTGAGCTGCAGGCGCTGGCCGTCCTTTTCCAGAATGCCGTCGGCAGCCGGCGCCCAGCCCTGGGCCTTGAGCAGGTCACGGGCCGCCTGCGGGTCGTACTTCAGCGGCGGCAGGCTGGCGTCGTGCCAGGCCGGCACGCTGCCGGCGAACATCTGTGTCGCGCCGGTGCCCGGGGCGCGCAGCACGGCAGCGGTGATGCCCTCACGGTTGATCGCCAGGCTCAGGGCGCGGCGCACCTCGATCGGCGCGGTTGCGCCGCTGCCGGCATTCGCTGCCAGCACCAGCACCCGCGGCACTGGGCCCATCAGCACCTGCACATTGGGGTTGCGCTGCAGGCGCGCGATGCTCGGTGGGTCGAGCTGGAACACCAGCTCGGCGCCACCGCTCTCGGCCATCAGCGAGCGGGTTTCGCCACGCCCGGCGCCCAGGTAGGTGGCCTTTTCGATGCTCGGCTTCTCACCCCAGTAATCCGCGAAACGCTCGGCCGCCAACCGCTGCGGTGGCTCCAGCAAGGTCAGCCGATAAGGCCCGGTGGCGATGATCTGTTTGACATTGCCCTCGGCATCGTAAGCCGCGCTGGCCAGGATATTGGTGGACGAGTGAGCCAGCAGTGCGGCGAGTGGCTTGAAGGGCTTGCTCAGGGCAATCACCACGTCGTTGCCCTTGGTGCTGATCGCGGTGATCGGCGCGTCGCGCAGCATGCCGGGCTTCTTGCGCGCCGCCTCCAGGGCGTGGGCGGCGACCGCCGCGGTAAGCTCACTGCCATCATGAAACTTCACGCCCTGGCGGATCGACAGCGTCCACTGCTTGCCGTCGTCCGATACGCTCCAGCGCTCGGCCAGGGCCGGCAGCGGCTGGCCCTTGGCGTCGGCTTCGAGCAGGGTTTCGGTGATCTGCATGCGCTGGAAGATGAACCCGGAGATCGCCGGATCCAGCCCGCCGATCTCGAATGGCGCGACCACGTCGAATACGCGGTCTTCGGCGGCGACAGGGTTTGCGGTCAGCGTCAGCCAGGTGGCAAAGGCGCCGGCGAGCAGTGAAAGGCGAGGGCGGTTCCTGAGAAGCATGGGCTAATCCTTGGCGAGTCCGATTGACGGGCAGGAGCCAGCGCCGCACTGCCCGGTGTAAAAATGGCCGGACAATATAGTAATGTTATGTTGTATCGTCTAGCGGCGATTGCTGTATCGCTGCTGGGAAACCGGTCACCTCAGGGCAGGTCGCGATCCAGCAGGCAGTCGATGAATGCGCTCAGTGCTGCGGGGCGGTATTGCCGGTTCGGGTAATAGAGGAACAGTCCCGGGCGCGAGATCGACCAATCGGCGAGCACCTGTACCAGCCGCCCCTGGGCCAGCAACTCGCCCACGCCTTCGCGCTCGAAGTGGTAGGCGATGCCGAGGCCCTGCAGGGCGGCAGCGATGCCGATATCCGGGTGGTTGGTGATTACGGGGCCATCCACCGCGACCTCCAGCGGATGCCCGCGCTCCTGAAATTCCCAGCGATAGGGCCTTCCATCCATCTGTAGGCGCCAGTTGATGCAGGCGTGATGCTGCAACTCGGCAGGAGTCTTCGGCGTGCCCCGGCGGGCGAGGTAGTCGGGAGATGCCACCGCGATCATGTTCAGGTCGGGGGTGAGGCGCACGGCCACCACGTCCTTCTCGAGCCGACCGCCGACACGGATGCCGGCGTCGAAACGGCCACGCACGATATCGGCCAGTGCGTCGTCGACCACGATGTCGAGCAGCACATTCGGGTGGGCCTGATGGAAGCGCGCCAGCCGCGGCGCAATCAGGGTTCTGGCGGCGATGCCGGGGGTGTTGATGCGCAGCGTGCCACCGAGTTGGCCGGTCGCTTCACTGGCTTCGGCGACCGCAACAGCCATTTCCTGAAACAACGGGGCGACACGCCGATAGAGCCGCTCGCCGTGGGCCGATGGCGCAACGCTGCGGGTCGTGCGATTGAGCAGGCGCACGCCAAGGCGCGCTTCGAGCTGCCGAATGGTCTGGCTCAGCGCCGAGGGCGAGAGCCCCAGATACTCGGCCGCGCGGGCGAAGCTCTGGCGCTCGACGATGGCCACGAAGGCTTTCAGCTCGGCAAATTCCGATCCACGCATTATGTGCTTTTCTCTACATAGCCAATGCGGATTCTAGGCGATTCATTTAATGCTGTCCGCTGCGCATCCTAGGGCCGTCACTGATCCCATGGAGCCGACAGCATGTCTACCCTGAACCTCCCCGAACCCATCGCAGCCTACTTCGCCGCTGAGCACAATCCCGCTGCCCTGGCGAATTGCTTCACGCCGCACGCGGTCATGACCGACTTCGGTCACCGCTACGCGGGCATAGATGCCATCAAGGCCTTCGTGGCCGAGGTATCGGCCAAGTACAGCGCCACCAGCGAGCCCATCGCCATCGACCGGGAGGACGGCTGCCAGCTCGTGCGCACCCGAGTCACCGGCAACTTTCCGGGCAGCCCGACCGTGCTGTTGTACCGCTTTCGTCTCGAACGCGGCCTGATCGCATCGCTGGAGATCACGGCATGAATTTCGATCTTCGACTCGACGGCCTGCGTGCGCTGGTCACCGGCGGTACCCAGGGCCTTGGCGCCGCCGTGGTGCAGACCCTGGTGTCAGCCGGCGCCCGGGTGATGGCATCGGCGCGCGACGTATCGGCAGCGCCGGTAGAGGGCGTCACTTATATCGGCGCCGACCTGACCACCGCGCAAGGCGTCACGCACCTCGCGCAGAGCGTCTTGGATCACTGGGGTGGTGTCGATATCCTGATCAACTCGGTTGGTGGTTCGAGCGCGCCCGCTGGTGGTTTTGCCGCCCTCAGTGACGAGCACTGGCTGGCTGAGCTGAACTTGAACCTGATGCCGGCCGTGCGCCTGGACCGCGCGCTGTTGCCGTCCATGCTGGCCCAGGGCGCGGGCGTCATCCTGCATGTGAGCTCGATCCAGCGCATGATGCCGTTGCCCGAATCCACCACAGCCTATGCAGCCGCCAAGGCAGCGCTCACCAACTACAGCAAGTCCCTGGCCCGGGAAGTGACACCCAAGGGCGTGCGCGTGCTGAGCGTCGCACCCGGCTGGATAGAGACCGAGGCGTCCATAGCCTTTGCCGGGCGCCTGGCTGAACAGACGGGTACCGACTACCAGGGTGCCAGGCAGATCGTCATGGACGCCCTAGGCGGCATCCCGCTGGGCAGACCCGCGACGCCTCAGGAGGTAGCCGACCTGATCGTCTTTCTGGCATCGCCGCGGGCCACCTCGGTTTCCGGCTCCGAGCACCGGATCGACGGCGGCACCGTCCCTACGCTGTAACCGGCAGCGCAACGGCGAGTCCCGAGGCCCGCCGTTGCGCCTTTCTGTCTAAAGGCGACGCAGGCGAAAAGAACGCCTGATCGCCGACAGCCTGCCGTTGTGGTCGTCCATTCTCAAAGCAGTCACTGACACTCAGCCGTTTGTGGGAGAGCGCCATGCGCGCGAAATCTTCCTCACGCGGAGAAGTAGCGCCGGGTGGCTGTGTATGGGGGGGCTCGCTGGATTATCGAAAATCAATCGTCTGTATGCGCTATCGCAAGGCATCTGATGAACTACTCGAAGCTCACCGGGCTCAGATGAGCGATTCGTCGGCATTCGTTCCCCATCTTCGTGGAAACGCTGTCTCGCTTAGCTAGTACAGAGGACTCAGCATGACCAAGACCACGCCTGAAAAGGATCTGCGAATAGAGACCATTCGCGGACTGGCGCTGTTTCTGATGGTAGCGGGCCATGTCATCGGTAGTTCGTCTGACCTGGGCATGAAGGTGCCGGACGACTCCGTGCTGCGCTACCTCTATGAATCCCTCGTTTACATTCGCATGCCGCTGTTCACCGCCATCTCCGGCTATGTGTATGCGCTGCGTCCGTTGCACGCCAGCAGTGACCTGTCGCGCTTCTACGAGGGCAAATTCAAACGCATCGGCATACCGCTGCTGACGGTCTCGACGCTGTTCTTCGTCTTGCAGATGGTCGTACCCAACACCAATGACAAGCCGCAGCTGAGCGACATTTTCAGCATCTACTTCTTCAGCTATGCGCACTTCTGGTTCTTGCAGGCAATCTTCTGCATCTTCGTGGTGATCTCGCTGCTGGAGAAAGCAGGCCTGCTGCTTAGCCTGCGCAACTATGGCCTGGTGTTCGCGGCGGCCCTGGCGGCGTCCTTCGCGTCGGAGGGTTTTCCGAACCTGTTCAGCCTCGACCGGGCGGTGGAGCTGTTTCCCTTCTTCCTGCTGGGCCTGGGGCTTTATCGCTTCAGCGCGCAACTGATCACCCGCAGCAGCGTCATAACCATGGCTGCGGCGCTGGTGATTTTGGTCGGCATCGACCAGGCCTATCTGTTCGCGCTGCTCGACCTCGACGACGCCAACCTAGCCCTGGTCGGCACCGCCCTGGGCCTGGCCGCCATCAGCCTGTTGATCGCCCGGCGCTTCTACTGCATGCCGCTGGCCTGGCTGGGTTACTTCTCCTTCGAGATCTACCTGTTCCACGTCTTCGGCACGGCGGGGGCGCGCATCGTGCTGAACAAACTGCAGGTCGAGGAGCAGTGGCTGGTCTTCACCGTCAGCATGGCGCTGGGACTGCTGCTGCCGGTGGCGTTCAAACTGGTGCTGGAGCGTATCGGCCCGCTGCATTTTCTCGGCGTGGCGTTCTTCGGCGCCAAGACGCGAGTCAACCGCACCACCGCGCCGCTACAGGAGAAGGCCACGGCCTGATTCGGGCAGCCATAAAAAAACCACGCCAAGCGTGGTTTTTTTATTCAGGGTCTTGAAGTGCTCAGTCGAAAACGAAGCGGCCACTAAAGACCTGCTGACCGTTCAGCGTTACCGAACACTGCCTGGCGGTTTCGACTGGCATAACCTTGCCGAGCAGAGGCATCAAACCTTTGTAGAAGACCTTGTCGCAGGCTTCCGTTTTCTCGAATGCGCTGGCATTGCCTTTGGTGTCCGCCGTGATCGCACAACCTTGCATCAGTTCGGGAGAGAGCTTGTCGAGCGCGACGTTCTCTTCCGAGCCGCTGGATTGCAATTCGATAAGCTCATTGTGTAGTGGTCAACCCATCCCGGACAGTGGGTTAAGTTTTTCTTCGGCCACCGCAGGTGGCAGTCCGTCGTTGTACTGATGCGGCCTGATCCAGT
>NZ_FRBQ01000001.1:0-1459 GCF_900142655.1 Phytopseudomonas punonensis
AGCTCAGCGGTCGATAGCACAGGCGGCCAAGTCGACGAAGGCGATAACGCCGTCTTCACGGTAAACCTCACCAATGCCAGCAGTACGCCGACCACTTTCAGCCTCGCGCTGAATGCCGGCACTGCAACGGCAGGCAGTGATTACAACGGCACACTGACTAACCAGAGTTTCAGCAATGGCGTGACCTATAACGCCACCACCGGCCAGATCACCGTGCCGGCTGGCGTCACCAGCTTCACGGTCACCGTACCGACCATCAATGACACCGTCAGCGAACCGACCGAGACCTTCACCCTGACCGTGGGCGGTCAAACCGGCACTGCGGCCATCGTCGATAACGATGCAGCGCCGGCTGTCGGTTCCGTCAGCGCCGCGGTGGACGGCACTGGTGGCCAGGTCGACGAGGGCGACAACGCCGTATTTACCGTCAATCTGACCAACGCCAGCAGCACGCCGACCACCTTCAGCCTTTCGCTGAATGCAGGTACCGCGACGGCAGGTAGCGATTACAACGCAGCTCTGACTAACCAGAGCTTCAGCAATGGTGTCATTTATAACGCCGCCAACGGAACAGTCACCGTACCGGCAGGTGTCACCAGCTTTACGGTCACCGTACCGACCATCAACGATACAGTCAGCGAACCTACCGAAACCTTCAGCCTCACCGTAGGCGGCAAGACCGGCACAGCGACCCTCATTGATAACGATGCAGCGCCGACTGTCGGTTCCGTGAGTTCGGCAGTCGATAACACCGGCGGGCAAGTTGATGAAGGCGACAACGCCGTGTTCACCGTCAACCTCACTAACGCCAGCAGCACGCCGACTACCTTCAGCCTCGCGCTGAATGCGGGCACCGCAACGGCGGGTAGCGACTACAACGGTACGCTGACCAATCAGAGCTTCAGCAACGGCGTGACTTACAACACCACTACTGGCCAGGTCACTGTTCCAGCCGGCGTGACCAGCTTCACCGTCACGGTGCCGACCATCAACGACACGGTCAGCGAACCGACTGAAACCTTCAGCCTGACAGTCGGAGGCCAAACTGGTACCGCTACGATCATCGATAATGATGCAGCGCCAACCGTCAGCACAGTAAGCAATGCCGTGGACGGCACCGGCGGTCAGGTCGACGAAGGCGATAACGCCGTCTTCACCGTCAATATCACCAATGCCAGCAGTACGCCGACCACCTTCAGCCTTTCGCTGAATGCAGGTACTGCAACGGCGGGCAGTGATTACAACGGCACACTGACCAACCAGAGCTTCAGCAATGGTGTCACCTACAACGCCGCTACTAACCAGATCACGGTGCCTGCAGGTGTCACCAGCTTCACGGTCACAGTGCCGACCATTAATGACAACGTCAGCGAGCCGACCGAAACCTTCAGCCTTACCGTTGGTGGCAAGTCCGGCACAGCGACCATCATCGATAACGATGCAGCACCAACCGTCAGCA
>NZ_FRBQ01000001.1:2114-1476884 GCF_900142655.1 Phytopseudomonas punonensis
ACCGAAACCTTCAGCCTCACCGTAGGCGGCAAGACCGGCACAGCGACCATCATTGATAACGATGCAGCGCCGACTGTCGGTTCCGTGAGTTCGGCGGTCGATAACACCGGCGGCCAAGTCGATGAAGGCGATAACGCCGTCTTCACGGTGAACCTCACCAATGCCAGCAGCACGCCGACCACCTTCAGCCTTTCGCTGAATGCCGGTACCGCGACGGCAGGTAGCGATTACAACGCAGCTCTGACCAACCAGAGTTTCAGCAATGGCGTGACCTACAACGCTGGTAACGGGACGGTGACTGTTCCAGCTGGTGTGACCAGCTTCACGGTCACAGTGCCGACCATTAATGACACCGTCAGCGAGCCGACCGAAACCTTCAGCCTGACAGTCGGAGGCCAAACTGGTACCGCTACGATCATCGATAATGATGCAGCGCCGACTGTCGGCTCTGTGAGCTCAGCGGTCGATAGCACAGGCGGCCAAGTCGATGAGGGCGACAACGCCGTCTTCACCGTCAATCTCACCAACGCCAGCAGCACGCCGACCACCTTCAGCCTCGCGCTGAATGCGGGCACCGCGACGGCGGGCAGTGACTACAACGGTACGCTCACCAACCAGAGCTTCAGCAACGGCGTGACTTACAACGCTATCACTGGCCAAGTCACCGTTCCGGCTGGCGTGACCAGCTTCACGGTCACGGTTCCGACCATCAACGACACTATCAGCGAACCTACCGAGACCTTCAGCCTTACCGTAGGCGGTCAGACCGGCACAGCGACCATCATCGATAACGATGCAGCGCCAACCGTCAGCACTGTCAGTTCGGCTGTCGATAGCACCGGCGGCCAAGTCGACGAAGGCGATAACGCCGTCTTCACCGTCAACCTCACCAACGCCAGCAGCACGCCGACCACCTTTAGCCTCGCGCTGAATGCCGGTACTGCGACAGCGGGCAGCGACTACAATGGCACGCTGACTAACCAGAGCTTCAGCAACGGCGTGACCTATAACGCCACCACGGGCCAGGTTACCGTGCCTGCCGGCGTCACCAGCTTCAGCGTCACGGTACCGACTATCAATGACACCGTCTTCGAGCCGACCGAAACCTTCAGCCTGACCGTAGGCGGCAAGACCGGTACCGCGACCATCATCGACAACGATACGGCGCCTACCGTTAGCACCGTCAGCGCAGCGGTCGATAGCACAGGCGGCCAGGTCGACGAAGGCGATAACGCCGTCTTCACCGTCAATCTCACCAACGCCAGCAGCACGCCGACCACCTTCAGCCTCGCGCTGAATGCCGGTACGGCCACTGCCGGTAGCGATTACAACGGCACACTGACCAACCAGAGTTTCAGCAATGGCGTGACTTACAACGCTACAAACGGGACCGTCACTGTTCCAGCGGGCGTGACGACCTTTACGGTCACCGTACCGACCGTCAATGACACGGTCTTCGAGCCAACCGAGACCTTTACGCTCAACGTCGGCGGCAAGGTCGGCACCGCGACCATCATCGACAACGACCCGGTGCCGACGGTGAAAACCATCGACGTCGGCCAACCCGGTACGGCCGATGACAACGTGGTCGAAGGCAATAACCTGGTCTTCAACGTTACCCTGAGCAATGCCAGCTCGACGCCGACCGTGCTGTCCTTCAACGCCACCGGTACGGCAACCGCCAACGTCGACTACAAGCTGAGCGCTCAGAGCTTCAGCAATGGTGTGACCTACGATGCCAACACCGGAAAAATCACCGTGCCTGCTGGTGTCACCACGTTCTCGGTGACCGTACAGACGCTTGCCGACAATGTCGTGGCCGAGCCGTTGGAAACAGTGAAGCTGGACATCGGCGGCCTGAGCGCCACCGGCGGCATCATCGATGGCACGCCGGATGCGAAGGATGACAGCTACACCAAGATCACCGGCCTTAAAGCCGAATACTACGGCTACAACGACACGAGCACTGGTACGGGCAACGATGGCGCCAACCTGACCAACCTGAGCCAGGTTCGCCAGTTCATCGACAGCCACAACCCAGCGGCGACCTTCAACGCCACCAAGCTGGATTACGGCACGTTGAGCAATGCATCGGGCCTGGGCAACGGCACCAACCTGCAGAACTTCCTGGGTGTGGACGTCGCGTCAGGCAACGGTACCAAAGCCAATTCGCTGTCCACGGATCCGGGCAATACGTCCGACGCCATCATCAAGATGGGTGGCTACATCAACCTGGCCGCCGGTACCTACCAGTTCAAGGTCACGGCCGATGACGGCTATAGCATCCGTATCAACGGCCAGGTGGTTGCCGAGTTCAACAACATCCAGTCGACCTCCACCGCCACCGGCAACTCGTTCACCATCAGCGCGGCTCAAGCGGGCGCTCAGCAGATCGAAATCATCTATTGGGATCAGGGCGGTGACGCTCGCCTGAAGGTAGAGCTGGGCCAAGGCGGCACCTTCAAGGTCGTCGATTCGGACATGCTCTACCACGTGCCGAGCACATCGAGCCTGGTGGTCGAGTCCGGTGACAGCCTTACAATTGCCGGCAGCACCCTGCTCGGCAACGACACCGACCCGAATGGCGATGCGCTTTCCATCACCAGCGTGCAAAACGCCACCAACGGTACGGTCACACTCAACAATGGCAACGTTGTGTTCACACCGAAAGCAGGCTTCTACGGTGACGCCAGCTTCCAGTACAGCATCAGCGACGGTAAGGGCGGCAGCGATATCGCCACTGTCACACTGAAGGTAAACCAGCCGACTAACGCCATCCAAGTGGCAGGCAATGGTGCCAATGACAACGGCGACAACACCATCCGAGGTGGTTCCGGAAACGATGTGCTGCTCGGTGACGCCGGCGGCACGCTGACCACCGTCCAGCCCGCAACCAATTACAACATCGCCTTGCTGGTCGACACCTCCGGCAGCATGCAAGGCGATCGAATGAGCCTGACCAAGGATGCCCTGTCGAAATTCGTGAAAACCCTGGCAGGGCACGACGGCGTGATCAACCTTACCCTGGTGGGTTTCGCTGGCAACGTAACGCTGAGCACCACGGTTGCTGATCTGCAGAGCGGCAGCAAACTCGACACGCTGCTGGCGAACATCCAGAAGCTTACCGCTAATGGTGGCACCAACTACGAAGCAGCCTTCAAGGAAGCCTCCGCCTGGTTTGACGCACAGAGCGCTGCCGGCAGCTCCAAGGCTGCCGGTTACGAGAACCTGACGTTTTTCCTGTCTGACGGCGATCCGACTTACTACTACAACGGCAACACCACCACCGTCAGTGGTAATGGATCGACTACCAACAATGAGGTATTGCTGGGTTCGCTCGATACTTTCAATGTGCTCGCTGGCAAGAGTGCCGTGCACGCGATCGGCATCGGTTCGGGTATCAGCGAAAAGAACCTCAGCCTGTTCGACAACACCACGGACTCCCCTGCGTCCACCTACCTGACCAATGGTTCGTCGGCCACACTGGCCAACTTCAACAACAATTCGAGCGGCTGGAACAACCTGACCAATTGGGAAACCTCCGGCACCGGTGGCGGTAGCTCGGTGAGCCGCAGCTCGGATACGCTGGTGCTTCGTGATACCTATGGCGGCACACCTGTCACCGCAGCGACCCCGACGATGACGGTTGCCGATGGCGCCTTCAGCAGCCTGAAGTTTGCTTACGGCACAACGGATACCGGCAGCGGCGACTCCCTCTCCTGGAAGCTGCAGCAGCTGGTAAATGGCGCCTGGGTCGACGTGCAAACAGGTGGCGGCACCACTGGCGGCAATTGGACGAGCGTTGAAACATCGGTTGTCGGTGCTGGTACCTATCGCCTGGCGTTCAGTGTTGACGATAAGTCGTTCAACCTCAACAGCGCCTCCATGTCGATCGACAACATCACCCGTGTGGACTACACCAAAGTGCCGGTCGGCAAGGTTGAGATCGTCAACTCGGCCGATGAGCTCTCCGTAGCCCTGCACGGTGGTTCGAACGCCAACGTGCCGGTCGCTGTGGGCAATGACACCATCTACGGTGGCGATGGCAACGACATCATTTTCGGTGACGTGATCAACACCGATGGCTTGAAGTGGGGCGTGGACGGTAACCCGACCAAGCCAACCGACCTGCACGATGGTGCCGGCGTGAAAGCCCTGGAAACCTTCCTGGAGCTGAAGAACGGCATTGCGCCAACCAACGCCGATCTGTACGACTACATCCGCGCCAACCATGAGACGTTCAACGTGGCAGGCGATACCCGAGGCGGCTCGGATCACCTGTACGGCGGTGCCGGCAACGACATCCTCTACGGCCAGGGTGGTAACGACTTCCTGGTTGGCGGCGCAGGCGACGACATCCTGTTCGGCGGCGCGGGTGCCGATACGTTCGCGTGGCAGAAAGGCGATTTCGGCAAGGACGTGATCAAGGACTTCAGCGTGGCCGAGGGCGACACCATCGACCTCAGCTCGTTGCTGCAGGATCACAGCAACAACCTGGATAGCTACCTGAAACTGGTGACGGATAACGGCAGCTCCACCTTGCTGATCAGCACCAAGGGTGAGTTCAACAACGCCGACACAACCAATCAGCAGGTGGCCGCCAAGGCTGATGTGCAAATCGACCTGGGCCAGGCCA
The DNA here is from genome assembly GCF_900142655.1 of Phytopseudomonas punonensis. GTDB lineage: Bacteria > Pseudomonadota > Gammaproteobacteria > Pseudomonadales > Pseudomonadaceae > Aquipseudomonas > Aquipseudomonas punonensis. The sequence continues at coordinate 6,751 of NZ_FRBQ01000001.1, forward strand.
GCCTGCCGAGCTACGACATCAACACCCTGATCGCCAACCACACGATCAAAGTCGATCCGTGATAGGCCAATGCCCCGCCACACTTTCGTGGCGGGGCGCTAAGCTGTACGCATAGGTCTATTGGGAGAAGGCACGTGTTCTACGTAAAACGTAATGCCGAAGGCGAGCTGCAACGTGTGCAGCCCGAGCCGTTCGATGGGATGAACGGCGAGCTGCATGCCGACAGCGAGGAAGCGCGCGCCTGGTTTTCCAATCAGAACGTCGAAAGCAGCCTGTTGCAGCTCAAGCAGAGCGACCTGGATATGATCCGGGTACTCGAAGACTTGATCGACCTGTTGATCAAGAAAGGCGTGGTACGCATCACCGATCTACCCGACGCCGCCCAGAGCAAGCTGATGGGCCGCAGCCGAGCGCGCGATGCACTCGGTGGCATGAACCGTTTGATCAACGACGAAGAACGCGGCCTGATCTGATCAGGCCCAGGCTGCAGGCTCGCTGAACAGACGACCCTGCACGCCGCTGACGCCCATCGCGCGCAGCACCTCCCACTCCCCACGGGTTTCCACCCGCTCGGCAATCAATGGCAAGTCGATGCTGTTGGCTGCTCGCTGCATGGCTTCGATGAACAGGCGCTTGTCGCTTTCCTGATCGATACCACGGATAAAGCCACCATCAACTTTCAGATAAGCCAGGCCCAGCTTCGCAAGGTTACCGATCATGCTGAAGCGCCCACCGAAATGCTGCAGACCAAGTTCGACGCCCAGGCTGCGCAGCTTGCGGGTAATCGCTTCGAGCTCCGCAGGGCCAGGTAACTGGCCTTCGTCCAGCTCCAGAATCAACCGGCCGCTGGCCGCCGGGTTCAATCGCAAGCGCTCATAAACCTGCTGCAGCGCCTGCGGGTCACGCACCGTCATACCCGAGAGGCTCAGTGCCAACTTCCCTTCGTGGCTGGCAAGTTGCGCCAGCAAGGCATCGAGCATCACCAAGTCCAGACGAGCAGTCCAGCCAAAGCGCTCCAGCCACGGCAAGAACTGGCCAGCAGGTATGGTTTCACCGCCATCATCGATCAAGCGGGCCAGCACCTTGTTGTGCAGCACCTGCGTCGGCTCGGCCGCGTTGACCACCGGCTGCGCGTACTGCAAGAAGCGGCTTTGCTGCAGAGCACCGTCCAGCAGGCGATGCCAGTCGTTGCGCTCGTCACTCGCGCCTGCCTGCTGGCGGTGCTCGACGAACGCCCAATGGTTACGGCTGTTGCTGACAGCCTCGGCGAGCGCCGCATCCACTGCGCTGTAGAGCTCGCTGCTGCTCGCTCCCGGTGCGAAGGTGGTAATGCCGATATGCGCCACAGGCGAGCAATCGCTAGCACCGGTCTGTTGCAGCGATAGCAAGGCACCGCACAATTGCTCGGCCAGTTGCTCGGCCTCCTGACGATCGACACCGGCCGCCAACAGCGCGAACTCGCCGCCACGGTTGCGCGCCAGCAGGAAGCGCCCCTGGCTGATCTGTTGCAGTTGCTCAGCCACTGCTTTGAGCAGCAGATCGGTACGCTGCCCGCCGATACGCTGGTTCAGGCCGACCAGATCATTGACCCGCAACAGCATCAACGCGCCACTGCTGGCCCGCTCCTCCTCGGTCAGTCGGGCCTGCAGATCGAGGTCGAAATAGCGGCGATTGGCCAGGCCAGTCAGGCTGTCCTGATAGGCTTCGGCATGCAGTTTCTCGCTGCGCGAGGCCTCCTCGTCGAACAGCGTTTTGAGTTTCTCTACCATCTGGTTCATGGCCGCGACCACGCGGCGAAACTCCGGCGTGCGCGGCAGCTTCGAGGCACTGAGAAACTCGCGGCGGGCGATGGCGTTGGATTGCTCGACCATGTATTCAAGCGGGCGCAGCTGACGCTTGAGCAGCAGCACGCCAAGGCTGATGCACAGCAGGCTGATCAGTGCCAGCCACAGGAAGGTGGCGTACGCGGTTTGCCACAGCTTGGCGATAGCGAAGTATGGATGGCTGACCACCTCGACATGGGCCGCCTGATTCCAGCCGTCACTGACAATGGCGTCGCCCTGAGCAGGCGCCAGATCCACCAGGTCGGCAAACCACTGCGGCGCGCCGCGGCCCAGGCTCGGGCCGGATCGCTCGACCAGCACCTTTTCATCCGGGCCGATCACCCGAATGCTTTCGAAATAGCCACTGTCGAAAATCGAGCTGACCATCAGTTCCAGCATTGCCGGGTCGTCCAGGTGCGAGCCGAGCGACAGGCCCAGTGCCGTCGCGGCGTCCTGCGCATGGGAGCGCAACTGGTTGACCTGCTGCTCGCGCGAGCTCTCCACGTTGACCACGACGCTGCCGGCGAAACTCACCAGCATCAGCACGCAGATGGCGACACACAACTGCTTGAACAGTGACATGCACAACTCCTCGCTACGCCTTAAGGAAACCCTTCGGCGCGCATCTTCTTCAACAAATCCTGCCAGCGCGAAAGGCGCTTGCTGTCTCCCACCTGCTTGCCGCCAGCCGGCCCCGGCACCCAGAGCCCTTCGGCATTGAAGGCGTACACGGGCACCAGGTCACGCCGCTCGGTGGCGGGCTCGATAGCATCGATCAGGTTATCCAGTACCAGCGGCACGGAGGTGGGGGTCGGGTAATAGGTCAGCACCATGTGCGCCTGATTCAGGCGCACGGCCTTGACGTAGGTGATGCGCAGCTTCTCGCTCGGTACGCCCAGCTCACGCAAGCTGAAGTACTTGGCGATGGCGTAATCCTCGCAATCGGCAGCGCCGCGCATCAGCGCTTCCACGGGCGTCGCCCAATAGTCGGCAACACCCCAAATTTCCTGGTCGTCACGAAAGCGCAATTGCAGATTGAAAAAACGGTTCACGGCCTTGAGCTTGTCGGCTTCAGGCGCGCCTTGCTGCTCGTCGAGCAGCCGTTGCCAGGCATCGATACGCGGCTTGCCAGCACCCAGCGGGCCATAGAGTTGCTCGGCGCGGGCGGCGATACGCTGGAAATCCCACTGCGCGTTCAGGCCGCCAGCCACCAACGATAAGGCAAGCAGCCACGCCGCCAGCAATAGCCCGCGATAACGAGGTGAGAGAACGCCAGAATCGCCGATTGGCACGACAATGCTTCCAGACAAGCAACGCTGTCATGGTGCGGCGCACGGGGCCAAAAGACAATTGCTAGATGCCACTACAGGCGACGAATGTGTCGATGCGCTCAGAGCGCGCATCGGCACGGAGTAGATCAGCGCTCGCGATTCCAACCGCCGCCCTGGAGACGTTGATTCGTCTCGCGCTGCTGCCATTGCAGCGGTGCGGAGCGCTGTGGCCGTTGCTGCTGGTAGTGATGGCGCTGCCCTTCCCAGCCCGGCGGTGGCGCAGGGCGGTAATCGCGGCGATTGCGGTCGTGGCGGCCGTAGTAGCGCTGATCATAGCCAGACGAGTTGTAGTAACGCGGTGGCGGTGGTGGCGGCGCGTAATACCTCGGTGGTGGCGGCGCATAGTAGCCGGGCGGTGCAATACGCCGGTCGTAGCGACGATCCTCATAGACGTAGACGCGGGGTGCGCCGTACACCTCAGTGCGCTCCACATAGGTGCCCGGGTAGTACTGACGTTCGTAATACCGATTGCCATAGCGACTGTCGCCGTAAACGGCGCAACCGGTCAGCGAGAAACCCAACAACGCAACGAGCATGGATTTACGGATCATGGGGCGGCCTCCTTCGACCGCGAAACGCACATCGGCGGCTGCCGATGCCGGGAATGTTCCCAATCCATCAGACAATGGCTCATAGGCCGAATCCGCTCCGCTCGTCGGTGACTCGCTACAAATGATTTCAGAGATGATCGCCGCACCGACCAACACGACGCGCCGAAACCGCGCAAATCACATCGACCACGCACCACAAAGGCGCAACGGATCTCCTGAACAACACCGCGAGCCTCAGGCTAGGCGGCTCATCGAACGCTGGCACGATCCTCGCTTAGTCCCATATGTGCAGGAAAATCCCCGGCAATGGTCTGGGATAGCGGCATCACAATTTGCAATAGCCGACTAGGGTTCCGGTTCGCCAACAACAGGCGAATGACTGGTCCGAGAGTTGGCGACCTCCTCGAGGGGTTACACGGCGGGACAAAAGCCCGGGAGAACGCGCCCCAGTGATGGGACATGCCGCGCACTCCTGCCCGCCCTTTCTCGAACTGGAGGTTCCCATGCGCAAGCCCCGTCTTTTCTCCGTTCTCGCCGCTGGTCTCGCGGCAGCCATCACCCTCAACAGCCAAGCGGCCCAGAAGGACAGCTTCAGCGTCTGCTGGACCATCTATGCCGGCTGGATGCCTTGGGAATACGGCGCCGCCCAAGGCATCGTCGACAAGTGGGCGAAGAAATACGGCATCAATATCGATGTCGTGCAGGTCAACGATTACGTCGAGTCGATCAACCAGTACAGCGCCGGCCAGTTCGACGGCTGCACCATGACCAACATGGACGCCCTGACCATCCCTGCTGCTGGCGGCGTGGACAGCACCGCACTGATCGTCGGCGACTTCTCCAACGGCAATGACGGCGTCGTGCTCAAGGGCGAGAAGAAAACCCTCGCTGACCTCAAGGGCCAGAACGTCAACCTGGTCGAGCTTTCGGTGTCGCATTACCTGCTCGCTCGCGGCTTGGAAAAAGCCGGCCTCAGCGAGCGTGACCTGAAGGTGGTCAACACCTCCGACGCCGACATGGTGGCCGCCTTCGCCACCAAAGACGTAACCGCCGTCACCACCTGGAACCCGCTGCTCGCCGAAATCGAAGCCACGCCAGGCGTGACCAAGGTGTTCAACTCCAGCCAGATTCCGGGCGAAATCATCGACCTGATGGTGGTCAACAGCGAAACCCTGAAGGACAACCCGGCGCTGGGCAAAGCGCTGACCGGCGCCTGGTACGAAATCATGGCGACCATGAGCGACAGCGGCGCTGCCGGCAAGGCTGCTCGCGAGCACATGGCCAAAGCCTCGGGCACCGACCTCAAGGGCTACGAAGCGCAGCTCGCCACTACCAAGATGTTCTACACCGCCAAGGAAGCCGTGGCCTTCACCAAGAGCCCGAGCCTGCCGGAAACCATGAGCAAGGTCGCGGCCTTCTCCTTCGATCACGGCTTGCTCGGCGAAGGTGCGCAGAGTGCTGACGCCATCGGCATGAGCTTCGCCAATGACGTGATCACCGGCGATAAGGGCAACCTAAAGCTGCGCTTCGATCCGACCTATATGCAGATGGCTGCCGACGGCCAACTCTAGAACGGCTGACCGTTCCCATGCGCTGCGTGGGAACGAGCGTTTCGACACGGCCATCGCCAATGAGATTTCTATGCGCCTGATCAACCGACATCCCGACCGGGCCGGCCGCTTGCTGCTTGTGTTGTTGCCGTTCGCGCTGCTGCTGTTCGCCTACTTCATGGGCTCGGCGCAGCGCCTGGCGGACAACCCCAACGACAAGTTGCTGCCCAGTGCCAGTCAGATGGTTGCTGCCGTCGACCGCCTGGCCTTCACCGAAGACAAGCGAACCGGCGAATACGCCTTCTGGCAGGACACCACGTCGAGCCTGACGCGCCTTGGTATGGGCATCGGCATCGCGGCAGTAGTCGGTCTGTGCCTGGGTATTGCGGCGGGTATTCTGCCGCTGCTGCGGGCGCCGCTGTCTCCGCTGCTCACCGTGCTGTCGATGGTGCCGCCGCTGGCGATATTGCCGATTCTGTTCATCGTCTTCGGCTTGGGCGAGTTGTCCAAGGTGATGCTGATCGTCATCGGCATCACCCCGATCCTGGCGCGTGATCTGGAACAGCGCGCCCGGGAAATTCCTCAGGAATTACTGATCAAGGCGCAGACCCTCGGCGCCAGCACCTGGACGCTGATCCTGCGGGTGGTGCTGCCACAACTGTTGCCGCGCCTGCTGATCGCCCTGCGCCTGGTGCTGGGCTCCGCGTGGCTGTTCCTGATTGCCGCCGAAGCCATCGCAAGCACCGATGGCCTGGGCTATCGCATCTTTCTGGTACGCCGCTACATGGCCATGGACGTGATCCTGCCGTACGTGGTGTGGATCACCCTGCTCGCCTGGCTGATGGATCTGGGCCTGCGCCAGCTGACGCGTCTGTGCTTTCCCTGGTACGAGGGGGCAAAAGCATGAGCGCCTTTATTGAAGTAAAAAACGTTTGGCAGGTTTATGACGAACAAACCGTTCTGGAACGCCTGAACCTGTCCATCGCCGAGGGTGAGTTCTGCACCCTGGTCGGCGCCTCCGGTTGCGGCAAGTCGACCTTTTTGCGCCTGCTGCTGGGCCAGGAGCGCCCGAGCAAAGGCGAGATCCTGCTCGACGGCAAACCGCTGGCCGGCGAGCCAGATGCCAGCCGTGGCGTGGTGTTCCAGCGCTATTCGGTGTTCCCGCACCTGAGCGTGCTGGATAACGTCGCCATCGGCCTGGAGCTGCCACGTTCCGTCCTGCTCGGCCGGCTGTTCGGCAGCGCCAAGCGCGCCGCCCGCGAACAGGCCGCCGAACTGCTGCACAAAGTCGGCCTAGGCCACGCACTGAACAAGTACCCCAGCCAGCTTTCCGGCGGCATGCAGCAGCGCCTGGCGATTGCCCAGGCGCTGATCATGAAGCCGCGCGTGTTGCTGCTCGATGAACCCTTCGGCGCGCTCGACCCTGGCATCCGCAAGGACATGCACGCCCTGCTGCTCGAGCTGTGGCGCGAAACCGGGCTGACTGTATTTATGGTCACCCACGACCTCAGCGAAGGCTTCAGCCTCGGCACCCGCCTGATGGTGTTCGACAAGACCCGTATCGACCCTCATGCACCGAACGCCTTTGGTGCGCGCATCACCTATGACATTCCTCTGAATAGCGATCGCCGAAGCGCCATCGCAGCACTGCCAGCGCACCTTGCGCCGGCCCTGTAAGGAGATTTGCAATGACAACTGCCCTCACCCTGCGCCCCACCCTCTATGAGGAAACCGTCCCCGGCGGTGGCCACGCTTCCTTCGTGCTCAAGCGCGGCCAACTGCTGCGCCTCACCGATATCGAGGGCGGCGCCAACGTCAGCCTGCTGCTGTTCAACGCGGCCGAGAAAAGCGAGCGCCTGAACCTGCCCGACACTCTCAAGGGCCAACACACCGCCAAGCTCACCGCCGGCCACTGCCTGTATTCGGACATGGGCAAGGTGCTGGCAGCGATCACCGCCGACACCTGCGGCTGGCACGACAGCTTCGGCGGCGTGCTCAACGCCGAGGAAGTCGCCGAGAAGTACGGCCAGGGCCGCTACCAGGAACTGCGCAATGGCTTCTTCCGCAACGGCATGGACAACCTGCTGGTGGAAATGGGCAAGTGGAACCTGAACCTGCAGGACATGCTGATGAACCTCAACCTGTTCAGCCGCGTGGACGTCGACGCAAACGGCGCCTTCGGGTTCCAGGCTGACAACAGCAAAGCCGGTGACTACGTCGAGCTGTATGCGCCGATGGACACTCTGGTGGTGCTCACCGCCCTGCAGCACCCGATGGACCCCAACCGCCAGTACGCCCCCAAGCCGGTGCAGCTCGCCTGGAGCAAGGTCCAGAGCGACGGCATCAGCGTGCTGTGCCGCACCTCGCGCTCGGAGAACGGCCGCGCCTTCCACAACACCGAACGCCAGTACATCTGAGGGTGCCGACATGAGCCAGACCGCAAGCAACCTGCATCCCGAAACCGCCGTATTCCGCCACACCATCCCGGCCGGCGAGCCCTACCTGTTCGAGGTCAAGGCCGGCCAGACCCTGCGCCTGCATGACCTAGAAGGCAACCAGGCGATCGACACGCTGTTCTTCGCCGCCCGCAACCCGCGCGAGCGCTTCGACCCGCAGCGCACCCTGCGCAAGCAAAACAACGTCTACCTGACCACCGGCACGGTGCTCTACTCCAACCTCGGCAACCCGCTGCTGACCATCGTCGCCGACACCTGCGGGCGCCACGACACCCTTGGCGGCGCCTGCGCCCAGGAGAGCAACACCGTGCGTTACGCGCTGGACAAGCGCTACATGCACAGCTGCCGCGACAACTTCCTGCGCGCCAGCCTGCACGACGGCCGCCTGGAGAAGCGCGACATCGGCGCCAATATCAACTTCTTCATGAACGTGCCGGTCACGCCCGAGGGCGGCCTGACCTTCGAGGACGGCATCTCCGCGCCGGGCAAGTACGTCGAGCTGCGCGCCGAGACCGACGTCATCGTGCTGATCTCCAACTGCCCGCAGCTGAACAATCCGTGCAACGGCTGGAACCCGACCCCTGCCGAGGTGCTGGTATGGAACTGAGCCAGCGCCTGCGCCGCCTGTTGCTGCTGCTCTGCCAGAGCCGCTCGGGCCAATGCCTGACAGCGCAGAACCGTAGGGTGGACGTCGCTCTTAACGTCCACCAAGACCGCGATACAAATCGGCCTGCGTAAACAGCCAACGAACGACCTGATTCCAACCACGGACGGCCGTGGTGCAGACCCATTACCGGCGGGACGGCCCGCCTCCTTCGAGGGTTCCTCGAATGTTCGAAAAACTTTTGATTGCCAACCGCGGCGCCATTGCCTGCCGCATCCTGCGTACCCTGCGCGAGCTCGACGTCAAGGGCGTCGCCGTCTACTCCGAAGCCGATGTTGCCAGCCTGCATATCAGACAGGCCGACGAAGCCTTCTCCCTCGGTGAAGGCCCGGCCGCGCAGACCTATCTGGTGGTCGACAAAATTCTCGCCGTCGCCAGGCAGACTGGCGCCAAAGCCATCCACCCCGGCTACGGTTTTCTCTCCGAAAACGCCGCCTTCGCCGAAGCCTGCGAAGCGGCCGGCATCGCCTTCGTTGGCCCCACGCCCGAGCAACTGCGCGTGTTCGGCCTCAAGCACACCGCCCGCGCCCTGGCCAAACAGCACGGCGTGCCGATGCTCGAAGGCACCGAGCTGCTGGAAAACCTCGATGCGGCGCTGGTCGCCGGTGAACAGGTTGGCTACCCGGTGATGCTGAAAAGTACTGCTGGCGGCGGCGGTATCGGCATGCGCGTCTGCCGCTCGGCCGCCGAACTAAGCGACGCCTTCGAGGCGGTCAAGCGCCTGGGCCAGAACAACTTCAGTGACAGCGGCGTGTTTATCGAGAAGTACATCCAGCGCGCCCGTCACCTGGAAGTGCAGGTGTTCGGCGACGGCCAGGGCGAGGTGATCGCCCTCGGCGTGCGCGACTGCTCGGTGCAGCGACGCAACCAGAAGGTGCTGGAAGAAACCCCGGCGCCGAACCTGCCGGTCGGCATGGCCGACGAGCTGTGTGCTGCGGCGATCAAACTGGCGAAAGCGGTCAACTACCGCAGCGCCGGCACCGTCGAATTCGTCTACGACAGCGAGGCCGAGCGTTTCTACTTCCTGGAAGTGAACACCCGCCTGCAGGTCGAGCACGGCGTTACCGAACAGGTGTGGGGAGTCGACCTGGTGCGCTGGATGATCGAGCTGGCCGCAGGCGATCTGCCGCCGCTGGGCGAACTGGCCGCACAACTTCGGCCCAGCGGCCACGCCATCCAGGCACGCCTGTATGCCGAAGACCCGGGCCGCGACTTCCAACCCAGCCCCGGCCTGCTAACCGCTGTGCAGTTCCCAGAAGCCGACGGCAAAGCCCTGCGCATCGACACCTGGGTCGAAGCCGGCTGCGAGATTCCGCCCTACTTCGACCCGATGATCGCCAAGCTGATCACTTGGCAGCCGACCCGCGAGCAAGCCAGCGCCGCGCTGGACAAAGCCCTGGCCGATTCCGTGCTGTACGGCGTGGAATGCAACCGCGACTACCTGCGCCAGATCCTCAGTGATACGCCCTTCGCCAGCGGCTCGCCCTGGACGCGCTGCTTGGAAAACCTGGTCTACCAGGCCACCACCTTCGAGGTGCTCAGCGCCGGCACCCAGACCACCGTGCAGGACTTCCCCGGCCGCATTGGCTACTGGGCCGTCGGCGTGCCGCCGTCCGGGCCGATGGACAGCCGTGCCCTGCGCCTGGGCAATCGCCTGCTCGGTAATGAAGAAGGCGCCGCCGCGCTAGAAATCACCATGAGCGGCCCGCTGCTGCGCTTCAATACCGACGCAGTGATCGCCGTGACCGGTGCAGAGATTCCCCTGAGCGTCGATGGCATCGCCCAGCCGATGAACACCGCGCTGCTGATCGCGGCCGGCAGCACGCTCACTCTCGGCACCATCGCAGGTAGCGGCGCGCGTTCGTACCTGAGCGTTCGCGGTGGCATCGAGGTGCCGGATTACCTGGGCAGCAAGAGCACCTTCACCCTCGGCCAGTTCGGCGGCCACGGCGGCCGTGCCCTACGTGCCGGCGACGTGCTGCATATCCCGGTCTTAATGGATCACCAGGCCGGCGCGCAACTGCCCGCCGAGCTATATCCGGCTCTGCCGAGCGTGCGCGAAATCCGTGTGATCTATGGCCCCCACGGCGCGCCGGAATACTTCACGCCCGCCTATATCGACACCTTCTTCGCCACCGCCTGGGAAGTGCACTTCAACTCCAGCCGCACCGGCGTACGCCTGATCGGGCCAAAGCCCGAGTGGGTGCGCGAGAGCGGCGGCGAGGCGGGCCTGCATCCCTCGAACATCCACGACAACCCCTACGCCATCGGCGCGGTGGATTTCACCGGCGACATGCCGGTTATCCTCGGCCCGGACGGTCCCAGCCTCGGCGGTTTCGTCTGCCCGGTGACCATCATCGAGGCCGACCTGTGGCAGCTCGGCCAACTGAAGGCCGGTGACAAGGTGCGCTTCGTGGCGGTGGATATCGCCACGGCGCGGGAGCTGGCCAAAACCAATGCCAGCGAATGCGAAACTCTCCGTGAGAGCGGCCGGGCGGCGCTCCGCTTCAGCCGCGATACACGCGGCGCCCCTATCGCGGATAAATCCGCTCCCACAGATGCGACCGCTCCAACAAAAGCATCCGAGCTGCAAAGCCCCATAGTGCTGGATATCGGCCAGGACGACACGCGCCTGGTCGCACGCCTGTCCGGCGACACCCATCTGCTGCTGGAAATCGGCCAGCCGGAACTCGACCTGGTGTTGCGCTTCCGCGGCCATGCGTTGATGCAGGCACTGGAAGCCAAGAGGCTCGACGGCGTGCTCGACCTGACGCCCGGCATTCGCTCGCTGCAGGTGCATTACCAACCGGAAACCCTGGCCTTGCAGGCGCTGCTGGATATCGTCGCGGGCGAATGGGATGCCGTCTGCACAGCGCGTGATTTGAAAGTGCCGTCACGCATCGTCCACCTGCCGCTGTCCTGGGACGATCCGGCCTGCCAGTTGGCCATCGACAAATACATGACCACCGTGCGCAAGGACGCGCCCTGGTGCCCGAGCAACCTGGAGTTCATCCGACGCATCAACGATCTGGAAAACCTCGATGAGGTCCACCGCACCGTGTTCGACGCCAGCTACCTGGTCATGGGTTTGGGCGACGTGTACCTCGGCGCGCCAGTGGCCACGCCGCTGGATCCGCGCCATCGCCTGGTCACCACCAAGTACAACCCGGCGCGCACCTGGACCGCCGAGAACTCGGTGGGCATCGGCGGCGCCTATATGTGCGTATACGGTATGGAAGGCCCCGGTGGTTACCAGTTCGTCGGCCGCACCCTGCAGATGTGGAACCGCTACCGCGAAGTGGCGGCCTTTGGTGGCAAGCCCTGGCTGCTGCGTTTCTTCGACCAGATCCGCTTCTACCCGGTCAGTGCCGACGAGTTGCTGCGCATCCGCCGCGACTTCCCGCTCGGTCGCTTCGATCTTCGTATCGAGGAGAGCGAACTGGCTCTGGCCGACTACCAGCAATTCCTCACTGACGAAGCCGATGGCATCGCCGCCTTCCGCGATCAGCAACGCACCGCGTTTGCCGCCGAGCGCCAACGCTGGATCGACTCCGGACAGGCGCACTTCGAAAGTGACGAAGGCGTGGCTGAAGTCACCGAAGATGCAGCGCTCGAAGCAGGCCAGCACAGTGTCGACAGCCATATCGCCGGCAACCTCTGGCAGGTGCAGGTCGAGGAAGGCGCTACGGTCGAAGCCGGCGACGTACTGGTGATTCTGGAATCCATGAAGATGGAAATCCCGCTCACAGCGCCAATCGCCGGCATCGTCCGCGAAGTGCGCGTGCAACCGGGCGCCGCAGTACGCGCCGGCCAGCGCGTGGCCGTTATCGAACAGGGCTAACTCAATCAGCCAATGTCAGGCCTGGGCGGGCAGCCACAACGCATCGCGTCGTGCTGCCCCGCTTGCGCCATGGCCCCAGCCCACCTAGCATTGCGGCATTCCTACAGAGCCAGCACGATGCCCTCGCAGTCCGCCAAAGCCGCCAGCCCTCGCTCGCTGGTGTTTATCCTGCTGGTGTTGCTTACCTGCGGTTTTATCGCCACCTCGCTGGCCAGCTATTACGCGGCGCTGGATTCGATCCGCGACAACATCATCAATACCGAACTGCCGCTAACCTCGGACAACGTCTACTCGGAAATCCAGAAGGATCTGGTGCGGCCCACCCTCATCTCCTCGATGATGTCGCGCGACACCTTCCTGCGCGATTGGGTGCTTGGCGGCGAGCAGGACCTGCAACCCATGACCCGCTATTTGCAGGAAGTGCAGAGCCACTACGGCGCGGTCACCAGCTTCTTCGTCTCCGAGCGGAGCAAGACCTACTACCAGGCCAAGGGCGTGCTGAAGAAGATCGACCCGCAGGCCGAGCGCGACGTCTGGTACTACCGCCTGCGCGATCAGGAAGAGCCCTACGAGATCAATGTCGATATCGACATGGCCAATGGCGACCGCATGACGGTCTTCATCAACTACAAGGTGTTCGACTACGAGCACCGCTTTATCGGTGCCGCCGGCGTTGGCCTGACGGTGGACTCCGTGGTGCAGCTGATCGACCAGTACCAGCGCCGCTACGACCGCAGCGTGTACTTCGTCGACACCACCGGGCGCATCGTGCTCACCGGTGCCGGCGGCGGGCCTTTTGGAGCGCGTATCGGCGACCAGCTGAGCGATGTGGAAGGCCTACAAGACCTGCACGGCAAGCTGCCCCACCCCAAGAGTGGCGACTTCTTCTATCAGGAACATGGCCGCGGCCATTTCCTCAACGTACGCTTCATTCCCGAACTGGACTGGTACCTGTTCGTCGACAAACACGAAACCGGCGCGGTAGCGGGCATTCGCCAGTCGCTGTACCTGAACCTGCTGATCTGCGGCGTCGTCACCCTGCTCGTGCTGGTGTTGGTGACCCTGGTACTACGCTGCTATCAGGCGCGCATCACCGCGCTGGCAACGACCGACTCGCTGACCGAACTACCCAATCGCCGCGGCTTCGAACTGCTGGCCAACCAGGCCATTCAGGAAGCGCGGCGCAGCCAGAGCACGCTGTGCGCCCTGCTCTTCGACCTCGACGGTTTCAAGCTGCTCAACGACAGCCACGGCCACCTGGCCGGCGATGCCGTGCTGCGCGGCTTCGCCCGGCACCTGCAACAGAACCTGCGCCAGTCCGACATCATCTGCCGCTGGGGCGGTGAAGAATTCATCCTGCTGCTCAAGGACACCCCGCTCGACGCGGCCCGCCAGCTCGGCGAGAAGATCCGCCAGCAAACCGAGACCAGCGCCTTCAACTTCGCCGAGCAGACGCTGCACACCTCCACTAGCATCGGCCTGGCCACCCTGCAGGACGGCGAAGACCTGCAAGCATTGATCGCCCGCGCCGACCGCGCCCTGTATCGGGCCAAGCAGGCCGGTCGCAACCGCATGTGCGAAGAAACCCGATGAACGCCAATAGGTGCCCCGCCTGCGGCCAGCCCAACAGCTGCGCCCAGGCTGCGAGCGAAAGCGAAGTGACGCACTGCTGGTGCTTCGAGGTAGAAGTCCAGCCGCAGACGCTGCAACAGCTGCCGCCCGAAGCCTTGAACCGCGCCTGCCTGTGCCCACGCTGCGCGGGCGCCGTACACATCGCAGCTTCCCGCGAGCACGACCGCGAGCCAGACTGAACCATGCGCCTGGATCGCTTCCTCAGTAACTTCCCCCGTTTCAACCGGCAAGACAGCCGCCTGCTGATCAGCGCCGGCCGCCTGCGTGTGAACGGCGAGATCATCATTGATCCACGCTTCGATATCCGCGACTTCCACCGCGTGGAACTGGATGACGAACTGCTGCAGGCCGGGCGCAGCGCGCGCTACTGGATGCTGCACAAACCGGTCGGCGTGGTCAGCGCTACCGAGCACGACGAACATCGCACCGTGCTCGACCTGCTCGATGAGCCGGACAAGCACGAGCTGCACCTGGCCGGGCGCCTGGATCTCAATACCAGCGGCCTACTGCTGATCACCAATGACGGGCGCTGGTCGCGGCGCATCACCCAGCCGCAAGAGCGCAAGCCCAAGGTTTACCACGTCACCACCGAACAGCCGATCACGGATGAGTACGCCGAGGTCTTCGCCCGCGGCCTGTACTTCGCCTTCGAGGATCTCACCACCCTGCCCGCCGAGCTCGACGTGCTAGGCAGTCACCACGCGCGGCTGACCCTGTTCGAGGGCCGCTACCATCAGGTCAAGCGCATGTTCGGCCATTTCCGCAACCGCGTCGTCGCCCTGCACCGCGAGAGCATGGGCGAGATCGTCCTCGACCCGCAATTGGCGCCCGGCCAGTACCGCGCCCTCACCGCCGTAGAAATCGCCAGCGTCTGAGCCGCCGCCGACAAGCGGTCATGCGGAATCCTTTCAGCGTCCTTGCCAGCCCTTTTGGCCGCTGCTTAACTCGAAAAAGATGTCGCCATGCCGCTCGATAGCAGCAGGCGAAATCAAGGTCGCCGCCGCGTGGCCTGCATTACCCGCGAAAGGGGCTCCTGCCTGGTGAGAAGAACGAACTGCAACGTCTGAGGCGTCCGGCAAGCCGTTTTATTACAGCCCTGAAACCTGCATCACCCCTCTAATCACAAGATCCTCCAGCCTGACATTGCTTTGTCATGTCCAGGCGTTTTCCTAGCTATCCGACTTGCCCGGTTTACGGTTCGCCGTCAGCCGCGTTCATCTTTTGCGCCAGGAGGAATACATATGAAGCCAGCAATCGCTGTCATCGATGTGCACAGGACGTACAAGGTACACACGGAGTTTCACGCCAACCCCCAGGCCCAGAAGACCATCATCCTGGTCAACGGCTCGCTGGCGACCACCGCTTCCTTCGCGCAGACGGTCAAATACCTCGCCACCCAATTCAACGTGGTGCTCTTCGACCAGCCCTACGCCGGCCAGTCGCGGGCGCACAACCGCAACGACCACTGCATCAGCAAGGAAGACGAAGCGGCGATCCTGCTCGACCTGATCGACCACTATCAGGCCCAGTACGTGATGTCGTTTTCCTGGGGCGGCGTGGCCAGCATGCTCGCCCTCACCAAGCGCCCGCCTACGCTGGAAAAGGCCATCTTTGCGTCGTTCTCGCCGATCCTTAACGAGCCGATGCTCGATTACCTAGGCCGCGCCCTGGTGTGCCTGAATCAGGAGGACGGCGACAAGGTCGGCCACCTGGTCAACGACACCATCGGCAAGCACCTGCCATCGCTGTTCAAACGCTACAACCACAAGCACATCAGCCGCCTGAGCAGCCACGAATACCGGCAGATGAACGCCCACGTGCAGCAAGTGCTGCGCATGGAGGCTCACTGCCAACTCGATTGCCTGAGCGATATCGACATCCCGCTGCTGTTCATCAACGGCGAGCACGACGAATATACGTCTGCCGCCGACGCCCGCCTGATGGCCCAGCACATCAACGACTGCCACTTCACCACGGTCAGCAACGCCGGCCACTTCATCGACATGGAACACAAGGGCGCCTGGCTGCAGACCCAGAACGCCCTGCTCGGCTTCCTGCAACACAACAACGCCAGCAAACGCTTCACCGTCCACCCCGGCCTGCACGCCATGGCCGTATGACGCAACGCAGAGCAGCCCGCGTTGCCCCGGCTAATCACCACCGGGCAACGTGGGCTTCATTTTGCGGATGGATTCGGGTATAAAGGCGCCCTCAAGCGGGCTTCGTATAATGGCATTACCTGAGCTTCCCAAGCTCATGACGAGGGTTCGATTCCCTTAGCCCGCTCCAGATCAGAAAAAGCCCCGTCAGCGATGACGGGGCTTTTTTGTTTCTGGCGTTTGAAGGCTTGACCGAAAGGGTTTGAACTGAGAAAGATGGCGTTTTGCAATTCAGTGAAGATGGGCTAGCCAAGAAAATAAATCTGTCCCCTTTTCTATGTCCCCTTTTCTAAAATGGAAAAACCTTTTTCCATCAAAAAATATTTTCAACTCACACACGCACTTGAATAGTAGCTAAAAGGTCATTAAATGAAGCCTAAAAATAATGATTTTGGATACATCTGCCCATTCACGGGGAGCATAGTTTACTTACAGGAGGGCCGAGCTTTTCTAGCTATTTTCGATATGCTTCTCGAACTCTCCGAGACATCGGAACGGGTGTGGCGATTGAGTGATGATGTGACGTTTGTTTACTCAAGAAAAAATGGTGACATAGGCATCAACTGCGGTTCGGATTTTTTCTATGAGCTCATTGGTGACAGTGTGCTTTCAGTTCAACCAGACACATGGGATAAATTCGGCAATGGCCGCTGTGGTGAATACTTCTTGGAGTATGACCCAACAGACTCCACCCGCATAGTTAATAAAATTAAGAACGCTAGTAATTCGCTGATTGCTGAGTATATAGGCGCAGGACTCACCTATATAGGCAAGTGGGAAAAGCAGTTATTATTCCGAGCAACTGGAGTAGGTGTTATTGCATTAGACACGAATGGTAATTGGCGCACACTTTTTTCTCCAACGATGTCCAGAGCCAAATACGCAAACATTTTGAGCGATCACCTTTTAGTTTTTGGCAATGGAACTAATCGCAAAGCATGTTGTGAAATTTTCGACCTAGTGGCCCAAAAAGCTATTGGTATTTTCACTTTTGATCACCACCCAGGATATCCATCAGATATTTATAGACATGAGAAAGGATGGTACTTCCAATGGGGAAGCACGCTCTTCCACTTTAACGGAGAAGTTGTCGAACAAGTATTACCGGAGCGTACTATTGGAGGATTCTATCTCAACGCTCAGGGTATCTGTATTTTTTTCGAAGATGAAAGTGCAGTACGCATCTATGATCATGAGCTAAAGCACGTACGCGATGAAATGGCTATTCCATTGCCGGAATATTCATTTAGCTCTCTTCATGCAGACAAAGAAAAAATGGTCGGTTACTTGCGTGCTCCCAGCCATGACAGGCGACTAATCTACGCTTTAAATTTGACCATCACTCACAACGGCTGCCCACGCCTAGAACTAGAGCAACCACTATTTCAGGTTGAGAAGCGTGAGCGCGTAGAGGTTTTCGACTTATTAATTAACTTCTCTGGAGAGGCCCCTTTTTCAAAGCTATTACGCCAATCGTTGGCTGCTCTTGATGACGGACTCAATCAATACTATGCACGTGAAAACAATCCTGATGCGGCCAGGTTCAGTGGACGCATTGAACTGCACTTCGGCGGGCCGCTTAGTAATGAGGAGAAAAAGCTTTTACAACATGGCTGTCAACGCATTTACGAACTAGCACTCGGCCGTGAAGCCCCATCCACAGGAAAGCCCTACAGCTTTCATCTGGTATTCGCCGAGTGAATTTCTGGATGCCAAGAGTCAAAAAAGAAGTCCAGATTCATTTAGCGCCCAAAGACTGCTAGCCAGACAACGCCTGAATAACATATTTTGGGTCGTTATAAATGGCACGCAGCAACGCCTTGGCCGGGCCGGTCGGTTCGCGGCGGCCTTGTTCCCAGTTGCGCAGAGTGCCAAGTTGCACGTCGATCATGGCAGCGAACTTGGCTTGGGTGAGGCCGGTGGCCTTGCGGATCTGTTTCACCTGCAGGGCATCCACGGTGAATTCTCGGGATGGCTGCCGTTCGCCGCGGTGAATTTCGTCCATCTGCTGGACGCTTTCCAGCAGCTCGTCGAAGAACTTGCTCATGGTGACTACCTCCACCGCTCTATGATTTGCTTGAGCTATTTACGCTCGTCTGCCGGCAGATCATCCGTCTCGTTCTTGGGATAGATCAGCAACAAGACGATCTGCGACGCCGACGTGAAGTGGTAATAGATGACCCTGGACCCACCGCGCCTGCC
Organism: Phytopseudomonas punonensis; assembly: GCF_900142655.1. Lineage (GTDB taxonomy): Bacteria > Pseudomonadota > Gammaproteobacteria > Pseudomonadales > Pseudomonadaceae > Aquipseudomonas > Aquipseudomonas punonensis. The sequence goes on from NZ_FRBQ01000001.1 coordinate 24,960, forward strand.
GTCGCCACTGGAAGCAACCCGCACCTTGCGGATACCGCCCGTGCCTTCGATTACATCGCCCAGATCCGGGCGCTCCGCCAAGGCGCGCTGAAACGCGGCGTAGCTGTCGTCTGCCAACAGCTCTTTCAAGCGCCTGGTGAAAACCGGGGTCTCGATAGATCATGCGCAACAGTACGCCAATGGCGTACCTCCCTTCAATTGGCTGCCGGGCGGTAGCTGCGTGATAACCCTTTGGCAGCCTAACCAACCCCGAGCATTCCGGCGCCGAAACCGCTGCGGCGCGGCGGCAACAGAAAGCGTGTAAAATCCGCGCGCACACGAGTACGGCAGGGGCATTGCGTGAGCTGAACAAAGGGTTCGAGTCCCTTACTCACCTTCCCCACCAAAGCCCTGTCCTCGCAGAGCTATTCGCGCCCCTCTGACCCAACGCACCCCACGGTAAAAACGGACACCGAGACGATGAACAAGCAACGCGCTTGCCCGCTAGTAGTAATGGTTATCGCTTTTCTTCTTTCTAGCCTTTGTCATGCCGCGCAGGTGGTCGATGTGCTGGGCCGTAGCGTGGAGGTGGCGTTGCCGGCCAAGCGGGTGGTGCTGGGCTTCAACTTCGAGGATTACGCGGCCGTCGGTGGCGAGAAGGCGTTCGATTCGGTGGTGGGGATTTCCCGCGGGGCCTGGGAGCGCAAGGTGCCGACGATCTGGAAGCGTTATGTGGAGCACTACCCGCGGCTGGACACCCTGGCCGATGTTGGTGAGGTGGAAACCCAGAGTTTTTCGGTGGAGAAGGTGCTGAGCCTGGAGCCGGATCTGCTGGTGCTGACCGACTGGCAATTCCAGGCGCTGCCCGATGAGGTGGCGCGGCTGGAGAAGGCCGGCGTGCCGGTGCTGGTGATCGACTACAACGCCCAGACCCTGGAGCGCCATGTGAAGTCCACCCTGCTGCTCGGTGAAGTGACCGGCCAGCAGGCCCGCGCCCGTGAGCTGGCGGACCTGTACAGCGCGGCGGTCAAGGACATCGAGGCACGCATCGCCAAGGCCAACAAGCCCAAGCCGCGCATCTATATCGAGTTCGGCAACAAGGGCCCGGCCGAATACTCCTTCACCTACGGCAAGAACATGTGGGGCGCCATGGCCATCGCGGTCGGTGGCGACAATATCGCCGCGCCGTACGTGCGCGACTGGGGCCAGATCAACCCGGAGCAGGTGCTGGTGGCGCGCCCCGAGGTGATCATCATTTCCGGCCGTGAAGACAACACCAACCCCACCGCCCTGTCCATGGGCCCTGGCGTGGACGCAGCCACGGCACGCAAGCAGCTGCATGCCTTCGCCGCACGCCCGGGCTGGGCGGAACTGCCGGCGATTCGTGACGGTCGTTTGTACGGCGTTTACCAGGGTGCCTCGCGCAGCCTGGGCGACTTCACCATGCTGCAGTTCATCGCCAAGCAGCTGTACCCGGACCTATTCGCCGACCTGGACCCTATGGCCAACTACCAGAATTACTACCGTAAGTACCTGCCGATCCCGCTCGAGGGCACCTATGCCGTCAGCGCCCATGAATAAGCCGGAAACCGTGGTGCCGACTGCGGTCGAGCGCGACGCCATCGCCGAGCACCGCTTGCGCGAACGCAAGCGCTGGCGCAACTGCCTGCTGTTCACCCTCTTGTGCGGCGCCTGCCTAGTGCTGGATATCGCCACCGGGCCGTCGATGCTCTCGCCGTGGGACGTGCTGCGTTCGCTGCTGGACATCGGCGAGCGCCCGGCGATGACCGACACTATCGTGCATGACCTGCGCCTGCCCGTGGCGCTGATGGCCCTAGCCGTCGGTGCCTCCCTCGGCGCCGGTGGCGCGCAGATGCAGACCCTGCTCAACAACCCCATGGCCAGCCCCTACACCCTGGGTATGGCTGCCGCGGCCGGCTTTGGCGCGGCGCTGAGCCTGGCCTTCGGCAGCTTCGGCCTCGGCCCGCTGATCGGCGTGCCGCTGGGCGCCTTCGCCTGCTCGATGCTGGCAGTGGTGTTTCTGTTCGCCCTAGCCACGATGCGCCACGCCGGCAGCCACACCATCATCCTGGGCGGCATCGCCATGCTGTTCCTGTTCCAGTCTCTGCTGTCGCTGGTGCAGTTCTTGTCTTCGCCTGAGCTGTCGCAGCAAATCCTCTTTTGGCTGTTCGGCAACCTCGGCAAGGCGACCTGGACGACGCTCGGCATCACCGCCGGTGTGACCCTGCTTTGCTGCGTGATCCTGATGGGCGATGCCTGGAAGCTGGCGGCCCTTAGCCTGGGCGAAACCCGCGCGGTGAGCCTGGGTGTGAACATCCGCGTGCTGCGCCTGAAAATCCTAATTCTGGTCGCGGTAATGACCGCCACGGCGACCAGCTTCGTCGGCGTGATCGGCTTCGTCGGCCTGGTGTCGCCGCATATCGCGCGGATGATGGTCGGCGAGGATCAGCGCTTCTTGCTGCCGCTGTCGGCCATCTGTGGTGCGTTCATGCTGTCGGCGGCGTCGGTGCTGTCCAAATCCATCGTGCCGGGCGCGCTGTTTCCCATCGGTATCGTCACTGCCATCGTCGGTGTGCCGTTCCTGCTCTGGCTGATCTTCGCCCCGCAGCGAGGCCGCTCATGATCCAGCTCGACAACCTCGCCCTCGCCCGCTCCGGGCGCACCATCCTGCATGGCCTGAGTACCACGTTGGAGCCGGGCGCCATCCACGTGGTGCTGGGCCCCAACGGCACCGGCAAGACCACCCTGCTGCGCGCCATGGCCGGCGATCTGCCGCTGGCCGGCGGCGCCATCACCCATGGCGAGCACAGCCGCAGCGCCCAGGCACCGGGTCGACGGGTGTTGGAAGCCTGGCGCCGCGACTTCGCCTATATGCCCCAGGACTGCAGCACCGAGGTGTCGTTGTCGGTGCTCGAAGTGGTGGTGCTGGGCAACCTCGGGCAGATCGGCCTGCGTCTCGATGACGCGCTGCTGCAGCGCGCCATGGAAAAGCTCTCGCAAGTCGGTATCGCCCATCTCGCCGGGCGCAGCATTGGCTCGCTCAGCGGCGGGCAGCGGCAGATGGCGTTCTTCGCCCAGGTGCTGATGCGCGAACCCAAGGTGATGCTGCTCGACGAGCCCGTCAGCGCCCTAGACCTGCGCCACCAGATCGCCTTGCTCGACCGCGTAAGCCAGGAAACCCGCAGCCGCAACCTGGTGACCGTGGTGGTGCTGCATGACCTGAACCTGGCCTGCCAGTATGCCGACAACCTGCTGGTGCTGGTCGACGGCAAGCTGGCCGCCAGCGGTCACCCAGGCGAGATCGTCACTGCAGCGTTGCTGCAGAGCACTTATGGCGTGGCGGTGGATATTCTGAAGGACCGTCAGGGCCGGCCGGTGGTGCAACCGCTAAGCGCTCAGGCTTTCGCCTGAGAAGCTGTCCACGATCTTTATGCGCTAAAGCTGCAACTGCAAGGCGGACATACAGCGATCTCGTAGGAGGGGCTTCAGCCCCGAGCTTTTTATCAAGGCCGACAAAGAGCTCGCGGCAAAAGCCACTCCTACAAAAGCAGCAGCGATCTATGTCCGCTCCCGCCGCTTATCTACCAAAATCGAAGAATCAGGTCTGGACGATCATGAATAGGTTCTGAGCGCCACGGGTTATCAGAAGGTGTAGGTGAAGCCGGTCTGCACGGTACGTGGCTCGCCCGGGTAGGCGTAGTTGTTCCACGAGCTTTCTTCGTAGCCCTTGTTGAACACGTTGCGCACATCCAGATTCAGACGCAGCTGCTCGTTGACCTTGTAGAAACTCAGCAGGTCGGTGACGGTGTAGTCGTCCATGGTGAAGGTGTTCGCGGCGGTCTGCCCAGCACGCTGATCCACGTACTTGAGGTTGACGCCCAGGCCCAGGCCGCGCCAGACGCCGTCCTGGAACTCGTAGACGTTGAGCAGGTTGAAGGCATTGCGCGGGATATTGGCCAGGCGCGTGCCTTTGGGCAGCGTGCTGTCCTCTGTGACTTCGGCATCCACATAGGCGTAGCCGCCGATCACTCGCCACTCGGGCGTCAGCTCGCCGGCCACGTTGACCTCGAATCCACGGCTGCGTACTTCACCAGCGACGATACGGAAAGCATCATCGGTCGGGTCGATCCCCTGCACGTTTTCCTTGATGGTGTGGAAAACCGCTGCGTCGATATTCAGCAAGCCATCCAGCGCCGCCCACTTCATACCCAGCTCGTAGGCCTTGCCTTTTTCCGGTTCGAAACCCGCATTGCTCTGGCGCGCGGTGCCGGAGTTGGGCTTGAAAGACTTGGAGGCGTTGGCGTAGATGGCGACGCTGTCGGTCAGGTCGTAGATGACTCCGACACGCGGGGTCACGGCATTTTCGGCCTTCTGCCAATCACGATTGGCCACCGTCAGGTCGTCGTATTTATGCTCGAAGCGCTCAAGGCGCACGCCGCCCAACACCTTGAAACGCTCGGTGAGCGCGATCTGGTCCTGCACGAAGGCAGCCCAGGTCTTCAGGGTTTCATGGTCGTGGGTCGGTGTGCGGGTCAGCGCTGGCCGTGGCTGGTTGAGCACCGGATCGAAGATATTGATCGGATAGGTAATACCACCAGGCGAGCGGCTGATGATCGAGCGGTAATCGTAATCCTCGTACTCCACGCCGGTGATCAGCGTGTGAGCGAAGCCCGCCGTCTCGAAGTTGCCAGTCAGGTTCAGCTGGTAGTTGTGGTCGGTCCATTCCAGCTTGCGGTAGCTGAAGTTACGACCCAGCGTCACACCATCGTTGGCGATGCCGTTGGCCTCGACCGCGTTCCCCTTGAGGGAACCGTCTAGGTACTGATAACCGCCAGCCAACGACCAATCGTCATTGAGCTGATGCTCGAAACGTAGCTGCACCATGTCGTTGTCGTTATGCAGCATATTGTCGGTGCCCTTCCCCCAGTAATAGGTGGAATGGCTGGGCGTGCCGCGCTGACCCGGGAAGTGCGTAATACCACGATCGAGCGGGTGATTGTTACGCATGAAATCACCTTCGAGGGTGATGCGCGTGTCGTCGGACACCTGCCAGCTGAGCACCGGGGCGATGCCGTAGCGCTCGCTCTCCACATCGTCACGGAAGCTGTCGCCGCCCTCGCCCACCACGTTCAGGCGATAGGCCAGGCGGCCTTCTTCGTCCAGCGGGCCGCCCGTGTCCAGGGTGCCACGGCGCAGGCCCTGGTCGGTGAACTGGCTGCCGATGGTGGTGCGCTGCTCGTCCAGCGGCTGCTTGGTGACCACGTTGAAGGTGCCGCCGGGGTCGCCACGGCCATACAGCGTGGCGGCCGGGCCGCGCAGCACTTCTACGCGCTCCAGGGTGGAGGCGTCCGGCGAGTTGGGATAGCCGCGGTTGATCGGAAAACCGTTGCGGTAGAACTCGGAAGAGGTGAAACCGCGCACCGTGAAGTTGGTGAGGCCCTGGCCACCAAAGTTGTTGGCGCGGCCAACGCCGCCGGCCTGATCCAGCGCTTGCTGCAGGCGTGTGGCGGAGATGTCGTCGATTACATCGCGGGGCACCACGCTGACCGACTGCGGTGTTTCATGCAGTGCGGTATCGGTGCGTGTGGCGCTGGCGGAACGGGTTGCAGCGTAGCCTTGCACAGGCCCGGTCGCACTTTCACTGGTACCGGTAACTACGGAGTCGGGCAGTTCCAACGCGCCGTCTTCTGGCACAGCCAGAGATGCAGCGTGAACCGCAACGGAGCACAACGACAGCAGGCAAATTGAAGCACGACTCCAACGCATGAAAGGCGATCCTGAGAAGAGGGGTCGCGATTCTAATCCAGCTGCGATTCACTCACAATTGCATTGGATAATCACCTTCATGCCAGCCGTTTGTGAAACGCGCAGGCTGCATCACCGTTGCGGCAATGCAGCCTGAGCAACTACTTGAGCTGCGCGAGCAGCGCCTCGGCAGCAGCTTCGGAACTGGCCGGGTTCTGGCCGGTGACCAGCTTGCCATCCGTGATCACGAACGAGCCCCAATCCTCGCCCTTTTCGTAGTTGCCGCCGAGCTTCTGAAACTCGTCTTCGATCAGAAACGGCACCACGTCGGTGAGCTGCACGCTGGCTTCTTCACTGTTGCTGAAACCGGTGACACGACGCCCTTTGATCAACGGGCTGCCATCAGCAGCCTTGACGTGGCGCAGCGCGCCCGGCGCATGGCAGACGAAACCAATCGGCTTGCCGGCGCGCTCGAAGGCTTCGATCAGGGCAATGGACTCACTCGACTCGGCCAGGTCCCACAGCGGGCCATGGCCGCCTGGGTAGAACACGGTATCGAAGTCCTGCTGGTTCACCGAGGCGAGCTTCACGGTGCCTGCCAGCTGGCGCTGGGCCTCGGCGTCGGCCTTGAAACGGCGGGTGGCGTCGGTCTGCGCATCGGCTGCATCGCTTTTCGGGTCCAGCGGTGGCTGGCCGCCGGCCGGGGACGCCAGCGTGATTGTGGCACCGGCATCCTTGAACACGTAGTAAGGCGCGGCGAACTCCTCGAGCCAGAAGCCGGTTTTCGCACCGGTGTTGCCGAGCTGGTCGTGGGAGGTGAGCACCATCAGTACTTTCATCGTGAACTCCTTACTTGTCGATAGGGTTCTGAGTTAGTGGCTGAAAACGGCGCGGAGTGCCCAAAGCTTTTCATTCATCGCAGGCAGGCAGCCACAGCTCGACAGCCAGGCCGCCTGCCGGGCGGTTCTCCAGCACCAGCGTGCCATGGGTCCGGACGACCCCGCGCAGCATGTCGTTACCTTGCCTACGCAGCTCTCACGCCGCAACGAAAAGGCGATCTACAAGCGAATCGCCTTTTTCTGGTAGCAGAAACGAAACAGGGGTAGCTCCTTTCGATAGCTACCCCTGTTTGCTTATGGCGACCTGTCGCCACCTGGCCCAATCAGCGCTTGTCTTTGCGCTTCTTGTCGGCTTTCTTGTGGTGGCTCATCAAGCGGCGCTTCTTGTTCACCTGGCGATCGGTGAGGGTGTTCTTGTTGCCCTCATACGGGTTCTCGCCGCCTTTGAACTCGATGCGGATCGGCGTACCGACCAGCTTGAGCACACGACGGTAAGTGTTTTCCAGGTAACGGATATACGACTTGGGCACCGCGTCGACCTGGTTGCCGTGGATCACGATCAGCGGCGGGTTGGCACCACCCAAGTGGGCGTAACGCAGTTTGATACGACGGTTGTTGACCATCGGCGGCGCGTGCTCACGCACGGCGTCTTCGAGAATCTGCGTCAGGCGGTTGGTCGGCCAGCGGGTAATCGCCGACTGGAACGAAGCCTGCACCGACTTGTACAGATGGCCAACACCGGTGCCATGCAGCGCCGAGATGAAGTGGATATCGGCGAAGTCGGCAAAGAACAACCGGCGTTGTAGCTCGGTCTTCACGTAGTCGCGCTCGCTGGGCTCCATGCCGTCCCACTTGTTCAGGGCGATAACCAGAGCACGACCACTTTCCAGCACGAAGCCAAGCAGGTTGAGGTCGTGGTCGACCACACCTTCGCGGGCGTCCATGACGAACACCACGACGTTGGAGTCTTGAATGGCCTGCAGCGTCTTGACCACCGAGAACTTTTCCACCGCTTCGAAGATCTTGCCGCGGCGACGTACACCAGCGGTATCGATCAGGGTGTACTTCTCGTCATCGCGCTCGAAGGGAATGTAGATGCTGTCGCGAGTAGTGCCGGCCTGATCGTAAACGATGACCCGGTCTTCACCGAGCATGCGGTTGACCAGGGTCGACTTGCCGACGTTGGGGCGACCGATGATGGCCAGCTTGATGCCGTCCTTCTCGCTCGGGCCGGGAATACGCTTGGGTTCCTCACCTTCGGCGACGATTTCAGGCTCTTCACCATCCTCCAACTCGCCAGCGTCCTTGGGGAAGCTGCCCAGAGCAGCTTCGAGCATCTGGGTAATACCACGACCATGGGCGCCAGCGATGGCCAGGGCTTCGCCCATGCCCAGCGGGGCAAATTCGGCGCGGGCCAGATCCGGGTCGATGTTGTCGACCTTGTTGACCACCAAGAAGCTGCGCTTGTTGCGCTTGCGCAAGTGCTCGCCAATCATCTGGTCAGAGGCAGAAAGCCCAGCACGGGCGTCAACCAAGAACAGCACAGCGTCGGCTTCTTCAATGGCGTGCAGGGACTGCTCGGCCATCTTCGCGTCGATGCCTTCTTCATCACCGGAAATACCGCCGGTGTCGATCACGATATAGGTGCGCCCCTGCCATTTGGCCTCGCCGTACTGGCGGTCGCGGGTCAGACCCGAAAGGTCCCCGACGATCGCGTCGCGGGTGCGGGTCAGGCGGTTGAACAGGGTGGATTTGCCGACGTTCGGCCGGCCCACCAGGGCAATTACGGGAACCATTCGGCTCTCCACTTCGTTAATTCAAAAAATACAAAAGCCGCTGCACAGGCAGCGGCCGCAAATCTCGCACTATCCACCCCGCTCGCCCGGCACTGCCAGGCGAGCGAAGCGCTGGGCTTACTTGATGGTCAGCGCCACCAGTTTGCCGCCGTTGCCGAAGGCATACAGCCAGTCGCCAACCACCAGCGGACGAGCCCGCAGGCCGTCGCTGTCGATACGGATACGACCGACGAAGCGACCATCGACCTGGCTGACCAGGTGCAGGTAACCTTCCAGATCGCCAAACGCGACGTAGCTGGAGAACACTGCCGGCGACGACAGCTGGCGGCGCGCCAGGGCATCGTTGCTCCACAGTGCCGACGCCGAACGCTCGTCGATACTTTCCACGGTGCCGCTGGCCAGGGTCACGTAAACGTTACCGAAACCCTGCGCCACGCCCATGGAGCTGGACGCCTCGCGCTGCCAGATCACCCGGCCGCTCTGCAGATCCAGCGCCGCAACGCGGCCTTGGTAGGTCACTACGTACAGCTGGCCACCGGAGAGCAGCAGGCCGCCGTCGATATCGACGATACGATCAAGCTCCGAACGACCTTGCGGAATCGCCACGCGCTGTTCCCAAACCGGGATGCCACGTTGCACGTCCAGAGCAATCACCTTGCCGCTGGACAGGCCAGCGATAGCCAGTTGGTTGGTCAGCAGCGGGCTGCCGGTACCACGCAAGCTCAGCACTGCCGGAGTGTTCTCGAAGATCCAACGCTGCTGGCCGCTGTAGGCGTCCAGTGCAACGAGGGTGTCGTCCTGAGTCTGTACCAGCACGGTGTCGCTGCTGATCGCCGGCGCAGAAAGCACCTCGCTCTTGACCCGGGAACGCCATTTTTCTTCACCGCTGGAAGAATCCAACGCGATCACTTCACCCTTGAGGGTGCCGACCACGATCATCCCGTAGCCCGCCGCTACAGCGCCGGAAACCGGAACGTCGAGATCCTTTTTCCAGGCAACCTTGCCGGTGGTGCGGTCCATGGCTACGACCAGGCCTTCGACGTCAGCGGCGAAGATCTGCTCGCCATCGACCACAGGCTCGAGCATGTTGTAGATGTCGCCCTGACCGTCACCGATCGAGCGGCTCCACTCTTTCTGCAGCTTCACTTCCTCGGTGAACTTGGGAAGCTCGGCAGGCGGCAGTTCTTTCTTGCTGTTGCTGCTGCAACCTACAGCCAATACGGCCAGGGCCAGCATTGCGGCATTCTTCCAACGCATCACGTCATGCATCCCCTTTGGCCAGGTCGTCGATCTTCATCTGCAGACCACCAACGGCGGCTTCTTCAGACAGCGCACCCTTGGCTTTTACGTAGGCTGCATGAGCGTCATCGGTACGACCCAGCTTCACCAGCAGGTCGCCCTTGAGTTCTTCGCGGCTGGCCAGATACGCCTGATCGGCGTCGCCTTCGAGCAGTTTCAGGCCTTCTTCAGCCTTGTCCTGGGCAGCCAGCACGCGCGCCAGACGCTGACGGGCGAGTTCGCCGAGGGTGTCGTTGGCAGGCTTGTCGACCACGCTGCGCAGCTCGGTCGCGGCATCGTCCAGCTTGCCGGACTCGACCGCCACCTTGGCGACGAACAGGCTGCCGTACTGGGCGTACTGGGTGCCACCGAAATCCTTCTTCAGCTCGCCAGCCAGTGCCGCTACCTTGGCGGCGTCAGGCTGACCGCTCGGGGTCATCGCCGACTCCAGCAGTTGCTGATAGATAACCGACGCGCCCTGCGCCTGGTTGGCCTGGTACTTGTGCCAGCCCTGCCAGCCCAATACAGCGATCAGCGCCAGAGCGCCGCCCGCCAGCAGTGGCTTGCCGTTACGATCCCACCAGTCCTTCAGGCCGGCCAGTTCATCATCATCGCTGTTCAACGCCACCCCAGATACTCCTTAATCGCTAAATCGCTCAAGCCTGCTTGGTGCAGGACGCCAGATGGCCGGCAAGATCCGACCAGGCAATGCTTTGTTGTTCGCTGTCATCGCGCAAAGGTTTGCAACCTACCACGCGCTTGGCCAGTTCGTCCTCACCCAGAATCAGAGCATACAGGGCTCCGCTCTTGTCGGCCTTCTTGAACTGGCTCTTGAAGCTGCCACTGCCGGCGTTGACCAGCAGACGCAGCCCCGGAACTTCGTTACGCAGATTCTCTGCCAGCGTCAGCGCAGCCAGTTCGGCAGCCTCGCCAAAGGCGCAGATAAACGCATCAGCAGGACGATTGAGTTCGGCCGGCACAAGCTGCAGGGTTTCCAGCAGCAGTACCAGACGCTCGACACCCATGGCGAAGCCGACACCTGGCGTCGGCTTGCCGCCAAACTGGGTGATCAGGCCGTCGTAACGGCCGCCAGCACACACGGTGCCTTGCGAGCCGAGCTTGTCGGTAACCCATTCGAATACGGTGCGGCCGTAGTAATCCAGGCCACGCACCAGCTTCGGGTTGATTTCGTATTTGATGCCGACGGCATCCAGACGCGCCTTGAGGCCCTCGAAGTGCACGCGGGACTCTTCGTCCAGGTAGTCGTGCAGGGTCGGTGCGTCGGCGAGCAGCGCCTGGGTCTGGGCATTCTTGCTGTCGAGAATGCGCAGCGGATTGGTCTTCAGGCGGCGCTGGCTGTCTTCATCGAGCTGCTCGAAGCGCTCCTGCAGATAAGCCACCAGTGCATCGCGACACACCGCACGGGCCTCGCTGGAGCCCAGGCTATTGAGCTGCAAGGTCACGGCATCGCTCAGACCCAGTTGCTTCCACAGGCGCCAGGTCAGGGTGATCAGCTCGGCATCGATGTCCGGCCCAGGCAGGTTGAAGACCTCAACGCCGATCTGGTGGAACTGGCGATAGCGGCCCTTCTGCGGTTTCTCGTAGCGGAACATGGGGCCCGCGTACCACAGCTTCTGCACCTGGCCACCGCCGGTCATGCCATGCTCGAGCACCGCGCGTACGCAACCGGCAGTGCCTTCAGGGCGTAGGGTCAGGGACTCTTCGTTGCGGTCGAGGAAGGTGTACATCTCCTTATCGACCACATCAGTGCCCTCGCCAATGCCGCGAGCAAAGAGCTCGGTGAACTCAAGAATCGGCAGGCGAATTTCCTGATAGCCATAACTGTCCAGCAGCGTCGCCAGAGTGCTCTCCAGATAACGCCAGGCTGGCGTCTGCTGCGGCAGGATGTCGTTCATGCCACGAATGGCTTGCAGGGACTTGCTCACTTGTTTTCCTTAGACGCGGATCAGCCGCGCACGATCACTGCCGCGTCGGCTGCGACCTTCTCGGCCGCCTTGGCGCGGATCAGCTGTTCCAGCTCATCCACCAGATTGGTGTTGGTCAGTTTCGAGACGGGCTTACCGTCGATGTAGACCAAGTTGTTCGGGCTGCCGCCGGTAAGGCCGATATGCGCCTCTTTGGCCTCGCCGGGGCCGTTGACCACGCAACCGATAACCGCCACATCCAGAGGTACCAACAGGTCCTCAACGCGGGTTTCCAGCTCGTTCATGGTCTTGACCACGTCGAAGTTCTGCCGCGAGCAGCTTGGGCACGCAATGAAGTTGATGCCCCGCGAACGCAGGCGCAGCGACTTGAGAATATCGAAACCGACCTTGATCTCTTCCACCGGATCGGCGGCCAGAGAAATACGAATGGTGTCGCCAATACCATCAGCGAGCAGCATCCCCAGGCCAACGGAAGACTTCACAGTGCCCGAACGCAGGCCACCGGCTTCGGTAATGCCCAGGTGCAGCGGCTGCTCGATCTGCTTGGCCAGCAGGCGATACGCCTCGACCGCCATGAACACATCGGAGGCCTTAACACTGACCTTGAAGTCAGGAAAGTTCAGACGGTCGAGGTGCTCGACGTGACGCAACGCGGATTCGACCAGTGCTTCGGGAGTCGGCTCGCCGTATTTCTTCTGCAGATCCTTTTCCAGCGAACCGGCGTTGACGCCGATGCGGATCGGAATGCCCTTGTCGCGCGCAGCCTCGACCACTGCCCTGACGCGATCTTCACGGCCGATGTTGCCGGGGTTGATGCGCAGGCAATCGACGCCCAGTTCAGCCACACGCAGGGCGATCTGGTAATCGAAGTGAATGTCGGCCACCAGCGGCAGGTTGACCTGCTGTTTGATGCGGCCAAAGGCTTCGGCAGCGTCCATGTCCGGCACAGACACACGCACGATGTCGGCACCAGCGGCTTCGAGGCGACGAATCTGCTCGACAGTGGCGGCAACATCATTGGTATCGGTGTTGGTCATGCTCTGCACGGCGATAGGAGCATCGCCGCCAACCGGTACCGAACCGACCCAGATCTTGCGGGAAATACGACGTTTGATCGGTGATTCGCCGTGCATATTACTGCCCACCCAACTTGATGCGTGCGGTCTCGTTCGAGATATACGGCGTTACGTCGACAGCAGCGCCGTTGTAACTGACCTGCGCGCCACGGGCGTAACCCAGGCGCAGTTCCATTGGCGCATGGCCGCGAACGTCGAGGCTGTCACCGGAACGCTTCAGGCCACTAGCAACCACTTTGCCGTTGGCATCGGTCACCTGAACCCAGCAATCGGCGGTGAACTTCACGCTCACCAGCCCTTCACCGGCAGCCACCGGGGCTTGCGGCTGAGGCGCTGCAGCAGGCGCTTGCGTAACGGGTGCGGCTGGGGCAACAGTAGCAGTCGATGGTGCAGGTGCTGGCGCAGGCGAGGCAGGCTGTTCGGAAGGCGCGGCCTGAGCTGGCGGATTTTGTTCGAGCAACTCACCCGCCGTAGCTTCCGGCGCGTCGCCCGCAGCACTTTCCGACTGTTCAGCCGCGATGCCCGGCAGTGGCAGATCGGTGCCCTGGTTCTGCGCTTCGGCAACGGCTTGATCTTCCGGCTCATCGAGCGGATGAATCTGCGTACTGCCGTCGGCGCCTTCAACTTCGACATGGCCCATGCCAACATTTTTCAGGTCGTCGAGTTGCCAGCCCTGATCCTGCCACCAGTAGAAGCAGGCACTGCCGACACCGAGCAGCAGCAGGAAGCTGACCAAGCGCAGGATGCTTTGCGAATAACGGGTCGGCTCTTCGATGCGACCCAGCGCATGCACGCTGGCGCCGGTAGCGTTGCTGCCGGTGAACTGATCGAAATCAGCTACCAACGGCGCTTGCTCCAGGCCCAGCAATTTGGCGTAGGCACGAATATAGCCACGGGAGAAGGTATTGCCTGGCAGCTTGTCGAACTCGCCGGCCTCCAACTGGGTCAGGCGCATCGGCGTGAGGTTGAGCTGGGTGGCGACTTCCGCTACCGACCAGCCTCGGCTCTCACGCGCCGCGCGCAGGGCTTCTCCAGGATTGACGCGATGAGCTGCTGCAACTTCGGGTTGGGCCGCTTTCATCTTTGCTCCGACAGATATTGCTGATATTCCGGCGTACCGGGATAAAGACGTTTCAATTGCAGGCCAAGGCTGGCAGCACGGTCACGATCCTCGAAGATCGTGGCCAGGCGCGCGCCCAGCAACAGGCTACGGGCGTTCTGCTCGGAAATCGCGCTGAACCCCTCGTAATAACTGCGTGCCGGCACATATTGACGATCCTCAAAGGAGAGATTGGCCATCTCCAACAGGGCCCGTGGCTGACGGCTGTTCAGGCGCAAGGAGCGCTCGAAATAGGTTTTCGCCTGCTCGCGCTGGTTGAGCATCATGGCGGTCATACCCATGTTCTCGAACACCCGCGCGCGCTCCGGGTAGAGGCTGTCTTCAGCCGCCAGGCTGTAACGTTCCATCGCTTCCTTGTAACGCTTCTGCTCGAACAGGAAGCCGGCATAGTTGTTCAGCAAACGCGCGTCTTTCGGGTTTCTCGACAGCGATTTGCGAAAGTGCTCGTCAGCAAGCTTGGGCTCCATTTCGCGCTGGAACACCAGAGCCAGCACCGCATGCGCATCGGGAGCCGAGGAATCGATATCCAGTGCGTTCTTCAACGGCACTTTGGCCGGGCCCGTTTCACCCTGCTGCAGATAGCCAATACCCAACTGTACGAACGAGTCGTAAGCCTTCTTGCGCCCCTCGGACGTTTTCATCGGGTCGACGTCACCAGTAGAGACACAGGCGGTGAGCAGGCTGGCAATCAGCACAAACAACAGGGAACGCAGCGCGGTCATGGAGATCCTCTCAGGTACGGCTGGCGGTGGAGCGTGGAGTTCCCGCGTCGCCATTCAATTGGCGTACGGCGATATAGCGCTCACTGCGACGGGTGCGGTCCATGACCTGACCAACCAATTGCCCGCAGGCAGCGTCGATATCTTCACCACGGGTGGTGCGCACCGTGACGTTATGTCCGGCTTTTTGCAACAGTTCCTGGAAACGGCGGATAGCATTGTTGCTCGGTCGCTCGTAGCCGGAATGGGGGAACGGGTTAAACGGAATCAGGTTGATCTTGCAGGGGATGTCCGCCAGCAGCGCAACCATCTGCTCAGCGTGCTCGAGTTTATCGTTCACATCCTTGAGCAGAGTGTATTCAACTGTCAGCACACGTTTCTCGCCAAGGCGCGAGACGTAGCGTTGGCAGGCCGCGAGCAGCATCTCCAGCGGGTACTTCTTGTTGATCGGCACCAGCTGGCTACGCAGCTCATCATTCGGCGCGTGCAGCGACAGCGCCAGCGACACGTCGATCACTTCACCGAGCTTGTCGATCATCGGCACAACGCCAGAGGTGGACAATGTCACCTTGCGTTTGGAGATGCCGTAGCCAAGGTCGTCCATCATGATTTTCATGGCTGCGACGACATTGTCGAAGTTCAGCAGCGGCTCGCCCATGCCCATCATCACCACGTTGGTGACGGCGCGGTCTATGGTGGCCGGCACACTGCCGAACGACTTGCAGGCGATCCACACCTGGCCAATGATCTCGGCCGCGGTGAGGTCGCTGTTGAAACCTTGCTTACCCGTGGAGCAGAAGCTGCAGTCCAGAGCACAACCGGCTTGCGAGGAAACGCACAGGGTGCCACGCCCACCTTGGGGGATGTACACGGTTTCCACGCAGCTGCCCGACGCCACACGCACGACCCACTTACGGGTGCCATCGGTAGAAATATCTTCGCTGACCACTTCAGGCCCGCGAATGTAGGCGGTGGCCTCGAGCTTCTCGCGCAAGGCCTTGCCGACGTTGGTCATGGCGGCGAAATCATCGACGCCAAAGTGGTGAATCCACTTCATGACCTGACCGGCACGAAAGCGCTTCTCTCCGAGCTTCTCGAAGAACTGCTCCATTTCCGGCTGGGTCAGGCCCAGCAGGTTGATTTTGCCATTCGTGTCGGTCATGAACGTCACCTTCGCACGCTTCGCCTTAGCGAATGCGAGCGTTTACCTCAGTAGCGGAGAAGAAGTAAGCGATTTCGCGAGCAGCGGAAGCTTCCGAGTCGGAACCGTGAACGGCGTTCTCGTCGATGGAAACGGCGAAGTCAGCACGAATGGTGCCGGCAGCCGCTTCTTTCGGGTTGGTAGCGCCCATCAGCTCACGGTTTTTGGCGATGGCGTTTTCGCCTTCCAGAACCTGAACGATGACGGGACCGGAAGTCATGAAAGCGACCAGGTCTTTGAAGAAACCGCGCTCGCTGTGCTCGGCGTAGAAGCCAGCAGCTTCGCGCTCGGACAGTTGCAGTTGCTTGGAAGCAACGACGCGCAGGCCGGCTTCTTCGAAGCGGGTGGTGATCTTGCCGATAACGTTTTTAGCGACGGCATCCGGCTTGATGATGGAGAAGGTACGTTGAACAGCCATGTGAAACTCCAGAAACGGTGGATTAAAGCCAAAAATTAAACCCGCGAATTATACGCGGGTTCCAGTCAAAAGCATAAGAGCGCTACCCCAAGGTGCTAGCTGCTCAGCATAAAGGGCCGCATATCAACCGGCCCCAATGATTACTGCGCTTCTTCGATCCAGGCAGCCTGAATGGCTTCGAGTACCTTTTCGCCGCCGCGCTGCGGATCGTCGGAAAATTCTGGCAGCTCGACCACCCAGCGATGCAGCTGGACGAAATTAACGTAACGAGGATCTACATCGGGTTTGCCATCAGCGAGCTGGATGGCGATTTCAAGAACATCAACCCATTTCAGGCTCATGCTGTGGCTTCCTGATCAGTGCGGCGCTTCGGCGGCGTGGTTGAGCGAATACTTGGGAATTTCGACAGTGATGTCCTGCTCACCGACGATAGCCTGGCAGGCGAGACGCGACTGTGCCTCCAGCCCCCAGGCCTTGTCGAGGTAATCCTCTTCAAGCTCATCGGCTTCGTTGAGCGAGTCGAAGCCCTTGCGCACTACGCAGTGGCACGTGGTGCAGGCACACACACCACCGCAGGCACTTTCCATCTCGATGTGGTGCTCGTGAGCCAGCTCCAGAATGGACGTACCAGCCTGAGCTTCCACGACCAACCCTTCCGGGCAGAATTTCTCGTGGGGCAGAAAAGTTACCACGGGCATCAGTTATTCCTCGATCTCATTCAGGCTGCGCCCGGCCAGCGCGGCTTTTACCGTCGAATCCATACGCCGGGCGGCAAAGGCATCTGTCACCTGCGACAGACGCTTGGTCTGCTGCTCGATGGCCACGCCATCGGTGCTCGTCAACAAATCACGTAATTCCTGCATCTGCAGTTCGATGACCATGCGCTCTTCGGCATCCAGCAGGCGCTCACCGTCGGCCTGCAGCGCACCTTCAACGGCTTCGAGCAGACGCTGTGCATCGACCTGCTGCTCACGCAGCGCGCGGGCAGCCTTGTCGCCACCGGCGTGCTGGAAGGAATCCTTGAGCATGCGCGCCACCTCACCGTCGGTAAGGCCGTAGGAAGGTTTGACCTGAATGCTGGCTTCGACGCCCGACGCTAGCTCGCGAGCACTGACGCTGAGCAGCCCGTCGGCATCGACCTGGAAGGTCACACGAATCTTCGCTGCACCCGCGACCATGGGCGGGATGCCGCGCAGCTCGAAGCGCGCCAGGGAACGGCAATCGCTGATCAGCTCACGCTCGCCCTGCAGCACATGGATCATCATGGCGCTCTGGCCATCTTTGTAAGTAGTGAACTCCTGCGCGCGGGCCACGGGAATAGTGGTATTGCGCGGGATCACCTTCTCCATCAGGCCGCCCATGGTTTCCAGCCCCAGGGAAAGCGGGATGACGTCCAGCAAGAGCAACTCTTCGCCGTCGGCACGGCGGTTACCAGCCAACGCGTCGGCCTGGATCGCCGCACCGATGGCGACCACCTGATCAGGGTCGATATCGGTCAACGGCTGACGACCAAACAGCTCGCCGACCGCCTCGCGCACGTGCGGCACACGGGTCGAACCACCGACCATGACCACGGCGCCGACATCTTCGACTTCGATCCCCGAATCACGCACGGCGCGGCGACAGGCTTTCAGGCTGCGCGCCACCATGGGCTCGATCAGCGCCTGGAAATGGGCACGGGACAACGCACCGCGCCACTCGCCGAACACCACCTCAACACTTTCAGAAGCGGTCAACGCTTCCTTGGCGGCGCAGGCCGTCTGCAGCAGGCTGCGCTGGGCGCCCGGCTCGATATCGGCAGACAGGCCAGCCTGCTCGACGATCCAGCCAGCAATGGCGTGATCGAAGTCGTCGCCACCCAGGGCGCTGTCGCCGCCGGTAGCCAGCACTTCGAAGACACCGCCGGTCAGGCGCAGAATGGAAATATCAAAGGTGCCGCCGCCCAGGTCATAGATCGCCACCACGCCTTCGGCCTTCTGGTCGAGGCCATAGGCGACCGCAGCAGCGGTGGGTTCGTTGAGCAGGCGCAGCACGCTCAACCCAGCCAGACGCGCGGCGTCCTTGGTGGCCTGCCGCTGGGAGTCATCGAAATAAGCCGGCACAGTGATGACCGCGCCAACCAGCTCGCCACCCAGAGTCGCTTCAGCACGCTGACGCAGAACGCGCAGAATGTCGGCAGACACTTCCACAGGGCTTTTCAGCCCCTGCACGGTGTCTATGAACGGCATGTGCGACTCGCCAGCGACGAAGCGGTAAGGCAGCTGCTCACCCAATTGCTTGACATCGGCAAGGCCGCGCCCCATCAGGCGCTTGACCGACAGGATGCTGTTGAAGGGATCACTGGCAGCCTGGAGACGAGCCGCCTCCCCTACCTCGACGCGATCGGCGTGATAACGCACCGCCGAAGGCAGAATCAGGCGCCCTTCGCTATCCGGCAGCGGTTCGCTGACGCCGCTGCGCACGGCAGCGACCAGGGAATTGGTGGTGCCCAGATCAATCCCGACCGCCAGCCGACGCTGGTGTGGTTGTGGGCTCTGTCCGGGCTCAGCAATCTGCAATAAAGCCATAGGTAGTCAGTGCTTATCTGGGGTGTCAGGCACGGCCACGGCAGCCGCGCGAGCATTAATCGTCGAGGCGCTCTTCGAGCTGGCGCACCTCGTGGGAAAGCTTGTCGAGAAACTGCATGCGGCGCATCAGGCGTTCAGCCTCTTCTCGGCGCGCATTGTCCTCCCAAGCCTCGGCGAAGCGTTCGTTCAATTGTTGCTGAGCGATCTTCAGGCGACCCTTGAAGGCGGCAACACCGGTCAGATCGGCCTCGTCCTGCAGCTCTTCGAGTTCTTCACGCCACTGCATCTGCTGCATCAGGAAGTCAGGATCCTGCACCGTGACTTCCAGCGGCACTTCGGGGCCACGCATCGCCAACAGGTAGCGCGCGCGCTGCGAATCGCTCTTCAGCGTGCGATAGGCCTCATTGAGGCTCGCCGAACGCTCCAACGCCAGGCGCTGCTCACGTTCGGAGGCATCGGCGAAGCGATCAGGGTGCACGCTGCGAGCCAGCTCGCGATAACGCGCCGCCAACTGCTCGAGATCCAGACGAAAGCTCGGCTGCAGCTCGAACAGGGCGAAATGACAAGGACCGGAGCTGTTCATCAGATGTTGAAGCTTTCGCCACAGCCGCATTCGCCACGGACGTTCGGGTTGTTGAACTTGAAGCCTTCGTTCAACCCTTCCTTGACGAAATCGAGCTCGGTGCCGTCGAGGTAGACCAGGCTCTTGGGATCGATGATCACCTTGACGCCATGGCTCTCGAACACCTGATCTTCGCCGGCGGTTTCGTCGACGAACTCCAACACGTAGGCCAGACCGGAGCAGCCCGTGGTGCGGACACCCAGGCGGATACCCTCACCTTTTCCGCGCCCGTCGAGGGAACGCTGGATATGCTGGGCGGCAGCCTGAGTCATGCTGATAGCCATCGACAAACCTCCTTAGAGCAAACCTTTCTTCTGTTTGTAATCGCGCACTGCCGCCTTGATGGCGTCCTCGGCGAGAACGGAACAGTGAATCTTCACGGGCGGCAGAGCCAGTTCTTCGGCAAGCTGAGTGTTGCTGATGGTGACAGCCTCATCCAGGGTCTTGCCTTTCATCCACTCGGTCGCCAGGGAGCTGGAGGCGATGGCGGAACCGCAGCCGTAGGTTTTGAACTTGGCGTCTTCGATAACACCAGCGTCGCTGACCTTGATCTGCAGGCGCATCACGTCGCCGCAAGCCGGCGCGCCGACCATGCCGGTGCCGACGTCTGGGTCTTCCGCGTTCATCTTGCCGACGTTACGCGGGTTCTCGTAGTGGTCGATGACCTTTTCGCTGTAAGCCATTTTTCAATCCTCTCTCATCAGGCGCCGCTCACCGGCAGCTTTTAGTGTGCTGCCCATTCCACTTTGGAAATGTCGACACCTTCTTTGAACATGTCCCAGAGCGGCGACAGATCGCGCAGCTTGGTGACCGCCTCACGGACTTTCTCGGCGGCGTAGTCGACTTCTTCTTCGGTGGTGAAACGGCCGAAGGTGAAGCGAATGGAGCTGTGTGCCAATTCGTCGTTGCGACCCAGTGCGCGCAGCACGTAGGACGGCTCAAGCGAGGCCGAGGTACAGGCCGAACCGGACGATACCGCCAGATCCTTGAGAGCCATGATCAGCGACTCGCCTTCGACATAGTTGAAGCTCAGGTTCAGGTTGTGCGGTACACGGGCAGTCATGCTGCCGTTGATGTACAGCTCTTCCAGATCTTCGACATGTTTGAAGAAGCGGTCACGCAGGGCCAACACTTTGGCGTTCTCTGCAGCCATTTCTTCCTTGGCGATACGGAAGGCTTCGCCCATGCCGACGCACTGGTGAGTCGCCAGGGTGCCCGAACGCATGCCGCGCTCGTGGCCGCCACCGTGGGTCTGGGCTTCCAGACGCACACGCGGCTTACGGCGAACGTACAGGGCGCCAACGCCTTTCGGGCCATAGGTCTTGTGCGCCGAGAAGGACATCAAATCGACCTTCAGAGCCTGCAGATCAATCTCGACCTTGCCGGTCGACTGAGCAGCATCGACGTGGAAGAACACACCACGAGCGCGCAGCAATTCGCCGATCGCGGCGATGTCATTGACGGTACCGATTTCGTTGTTGACGTGCATGATCGACACCAGAATGGTGTCTTCACGCAGCGACGCCTCGACCATGGCCGGGGTGATCAAGCCATCTTCACCGGGCTCGATGTAAGTCACTTCGAAGCCTTCACGCTCGAGCTGACGCATGGTATCGAGGACAGCTTTGTGCTCGATCTTCGAGGTGATCAGGTGCTTGCCCTTGCTGGCGTAGAAGTTTGCAATGCCCTTGATCGCGAGGTTGTCGGATTCGGTCGCACCGGAGGTCCAGACGATTTCACGCGGATCGGCGCTGACCAGTTCAGCAACCTGGCGACGGGCATTTTCCACGGCCTCTTCGGCTTTCCAGCCAAATACGTGGGAGCGCGAGGCAGGGTTGCCGAAGTTGCCGTCATTGGTCAGGCATTCGATCATTTTTTGCGCAACACGTGGATCGACCGGAGTTGTCGCGGAGTAGTCCATATAGATCGGCAATTTCATTTCGGTATCTCCTAATCAGGTATCAGGCCGGCGCCTTGCGTGCTCAATCGACGGTGGACGCTTCAATCTTATCCAGATGGTGCGCCCTGCCATTGTTATTGCAGCGACGCTGATCCTGGCGCTGGGCGACTTCCTGCACTTCACGGCGCGTGACCAGATCGGCCAGGCTGATGCCGCTGAGGAATTCGTGGATCTGCTGGCTCAGGTCGCACCACAGATGATGGGTCAGGCAGATATCGCCGGAATGACAACCACCCTGCCCTTGGCAACGGGTGGCATCGACGGACTCGTTGACCGCATCGATCACTTCGGCAACCTGGATCCCCTGCATGTCTCGCGACAGCTGATAACCACCACCTGGACCGCGCACGCTGGAGACCAAACTTCCACGGCGAAGCTTTGCAAACAGCTGCTCGAGATAGGAAAGGGAAATACCCTGACGCTCGGAGATATCGGCGAGGGATACCGGCCCGTTCTGGGCATGCAGCGCCAGATCGAGCATGGCGGTCACGGCGTATCGGCCTTTGGTAGTCAGTCGCATGAAGGGTTACCAAGGATTCACAATGTGCAGCGATTATCCTCTTTCCCGAGTATTTGAGTCAACTATAAGTCCGACTAAAACACTCAGGCTTTAGATACCCTACCTATAAAACCGGCGGCGAATCATAGCAAAGCCCATCCCCGCCCGCATCAGGCAGCCGGCTTGCCGTCCTGCTCCTTGCAGACACCCGCGAAATCTTCATCGCGCAGCTGCGGCATATCTTTGGCGCAGTAATCACTACCGAGCTTGCCGAGCGCGCCGCAAATACCTTCGAGCCGGTTGTCGACCGCGTGCAGATGATCGAGCAACTGGCCAATGGCACGCGCCACCGGGTCTGGCATGTCCTGGCTGACGCCATAGGCATCGAAACCGAGCTTGTCGGCGATCGCCTGGCGCTGCGCTTCAAGACCGTCATCGCCCTTGATGATGATTTTCGCTGGAATGCCGACTGCTGTGGCACCTGCCGGAACCGCCTTGGTAACGACCGCATTGGAGCCGATCTTGGCACCCGCACCGACCGTAAAAGGCCCAAGCACCTTGGCACCAGCGCCCACCACCACACCATCTTCGAGCGTTGGGTGGCGCTTGCCCTTGTTCCAACTGGTGCCACCCAGGGTCACACCCTGGTAGAGCGTCACGTCATCGCCAATTTCGGCAGTTTCACCAATGACGATGCCCATCCCGTGATCGATGAAAAAACGCCGACCAATCACCGCCCCCGGATGAATTTCGATACCGGTCAGCCAACGACTAAAGTTCGACACGCCCCGCGCCAGCCACTTCCAGCCAGAGCCCCACAGCGCATGGGCCGCGCGATGCAGCCACACCGCGTGCAGTCCGGGGTAGCAGGTCACCACCTCGAAGGCATTGCGCGCAGCCGGGTCACGATGAAAAACACCCTGGATATCTTCTCGCATGCGCTCAAACATCGACCTTTCCTCGCTTATGGTGCTCACCGCGCGCCGCCTTGAGTGTTTCGGTCAGGATGCCGCGCAAAATGTTCATTTCCAGACGGGTCACTTCACTGCGTCCATACAAACGCCGCAGGCGACTCATCAGGTGTCGCGGGCTGGCAGGATCCAGAAAGCCGATTTCCACCAGCGACTTTTCCAGGTGCCCATAAAAGGACTCCATTTCATCCGCCGTCACCGGCTGATCACCCTCATCGACAACCACCTCCTCACGAACAGGCACTGGTACCGCTTCTAGCGCCAGGGCTGCCATGCGCACCTCATAGGTCAAAACCTGCACCGCAGCAGCCAGATTCAGCGAGCTGAATGCCGGATCGGAGGGGATATGCACGTGAAAATGACAGCGCTGCAGCTCTTCGTTGGTCAGACCAGCATGCTCGCGCCCGAATACCAGCGCCACCTCGCCACCCTCGCCTGCCTTCTGCACCGCCGCCACGCCACATTCGCGCGGGTCGATCAGCGGCCAGGGGATACGCCGCTCACGAGCACTGGTTCCGAACGCCACGCTGCATCCGACCAAGGCATCCTCAAGACAGGAGACCACCTGCGCGGAGTCGAGAATATCGGTGGCGCCCGAAGCCCTTGCCACCGCCTCTTCACTGGGAAACTGGCGCGGCTCGACCAGTATCAATCGAGACAGCCCCATGTTTTTCATGGCCCTGGCCACCCCGCCGATATTGCCGGGATGACTGGTGTTGACCAGTACCACTCGAATGTTCTGCAGCAAGGTAAACGCCCGCATCGGATAAATAAGGTGACAAATCTTACATAAGCCCCTTCCTTTACGCCACGCGGTACACGGCCGGCACTTACCGCCCGAATCTTTTCTGCTAGAATGGCCGGCTTTATTACGACCCCAGGTGAACCTCCATGCAGCCCATGCTGAATATCGCCCTGCGCGCCGCCCGCAGCGCCGGTGAAATGATCTTCCGCTCCATCGAACGCCTGGATGTCATCTCGGTGGATGAAAAGGATGCCAAGGACTACGTGACTGAGATCGATCGCAGCGCCGAGCTGATGATCGTGCAGGCGCTGCGCAAGGCGTACCCGACTCACAGCTTCCTTGGCGAAGAAGGCGGACTGCTCGAAGGCAGTGGCGAAGGCGCTGACTATCAGTGGATCATCGACCCGCTCGACGGCACCACCAACTTCGTCCGCGGCGTTCCGCACTTCGCCGTGAGCGTGGCCTGCAAATACCGCGGCCGCCTCGAGCACGCCGTGATCATCGATCCGGTTCGCCAGGAAGAATTCACCGCCAGCCGCGGCCGCGGCGCAGCCCTGAACGGTCGCCGCCTGCGCGTCAGCACCCGCAAGAGCCTGGACGGCGCACTGCTGGGCACCGGCTTCCCGTTCCGCAATGAGCAACTGGACAACCTCGAGAACTATCTGGGCATGTTCCGCAGCCTGGTCGGCCAAACTGCCGGTGTTCGCCGCGCTGGCGCCGCCAGCCTTGACCTGGCCTACGTTGCCGCCGGCCGTTTCGATGCGTTCTGGGAATTCGGCCTGTCCGAGTGGGACATGGCTGCGGGCGCCCTGCTGATTCAGGAAGCAGGCGGCCTGGTCAGCGACTTCAGCGGCGGTCATGAATTCCTCGAGAAGGGTCAGATCGTTGCTGGCAACACTAAGTGCTTCAAAGCCGTCCTGACCGCGATTCAGCCGCACCTGTCGGCCTCGCTCAAGCGCTAACAGCAGCTCAATAAAAAACCGGCCTTGTGCCGGTTTTTTATTGCCCATGAAAAAGGCGCTCCGAAGAGCGCCTTTTAATCCAGCTAGACGAATTACTCGTCAGCCTCGGAGCTGGCAACTACAACCTTGCCGTCACGAACCGGGATTTTGCTGCCCGGTTCTTCATCCATACGCACGCGGCCAACCTTGCCATCCAGATCGTATTTCACATCGTAACCAACGATCTTCTCACTGGTGTCGTTGACGGTTTTGCAACGGGTTTCGGTGGTAGTGTAGGTGTCACGCGCCTGCATGCCTTCCTGCACCTTGTTACCAGCATAACCACCACCTACAGCACCGGCGACAGTCGCAATTTTCTTACCGTTACCACCGCCCACCTGATTGCCCAGCAGGCCGCCGACCACGGCACCGATTGCGGTACCGGCGATCTGGTGTTGATCCTGTACGGGACGCTGACGGGTCACGGCAACGTCACGGCATTCTTCACGCGGGGTCTTGATGGTTTCGGTTACCGGCTTGACTGCCAGCACCTCGGCATACTTCGGCCCGCCGACCAAACTGTAGGTCGCGACAGCGCCACCCGCAGTAACACCGACGGCACCCAGTACAGCACCAACCAACAATGACTTGTTCATGCGATTCTCCTGATCACAACGCAGCGCCTATGCGCCTTACTCCCAGCCTTGGAAATGCAAAACGGGCGACAAGTTCCCTTGTCGCCCGTCTTTAGTGACGTGCAGATGATGAACGAATCACGCTTTATGGGCGATCGTCGACACCCTCAGCATCAGCCGCTGGAGGAATCAGATCCTCAGAGGTCAGCTTCAACCAGATGAGCACCGGCGCACTGATATATACCGAAGAGTAGGTACCCACTACCACACCGATCAGCAGGGTTAACGCGAAGCCGCCCAGGCTGTCACCACCGAATACCAGCAACGCGATCAGCGCCAAGGCGGTCGACAGCGACGTAGCAATGGTACGCAATAAGGTCTGAGTCACCGAAACGTCAATATTTTCGATAATGTCGGCCTTGCGCATCACTCTGAAGTTTTCGCGAATGCGGTCGTAGATGATGATGGTGTCGTTCAGCGAGTAGCCGACCATCGCCAGCACAGCAGCCAACACGGTAAGGTCGAACGGCACCTTGAAGAAGGCCAAGATGCCGAGCGTAACGATGATGTCGTGAGCCAGGGAACCGACTGCGCCGACGCCGAACTTCCACTGGAAGCGAAAGGCCAGGTACAGCAGGATGCCTCCCAGCGCCAGCAGCATGGCCAGGCCGCCCTGGTCACGCAGCTCCTCACCCACCTGCGGGCCGACGAATTCGACGCGCTTCACCTCGAACGAGGTATCGTCGATCTTGCGTAGTGCGGTGGCCACTTCATTGCCCAGGTCAGGCGAATCACCGGCCAGACGAACCAGTACGTCGGTGGTGGAGCCGAAGCTCTGCACAACGGCGTCGCTGTAACCGACCTGGCCAAGCTCACGCTTGATCAGCTCCAGATCAGCCGGCTTATCGTAAGTCAGCTCGATCAGCGTACCGCCAGTGAAATCCAGACCGAAATTGAGGCCATGCTTGAACAGGCTACCCAGGCCGATGAGGCTGATAACCACGGTAATGGCGAACGCGATGTTGCGTATCGCCATGAAGGGAATGCGGGTTGGCAACTTCATGACTTCACCTTAAATCCACAATTTCTTGAAGTTACGGCCACCGAAGATCAGGTTGACCATGCCACGGGTGAACATGATCGCCGTGAACATCGAGGTAATAATGCCCAGCGACAACGTTACCGCGAACCCTTTCACCGGACCGGTGCCCAGCGCGAACAGAATCGCGCCAACCAACAGGGTGGTCAGGTTACTGTCGAGAATTGCCGAATAGGCGCGATCGAAACCTTCATGTATCGCCCGCTGAACCGATAGACCCCTGGCCAGCTCTTCGCGAATCCGCGAGAAGATAAGCACGTTGGCGTCGACCGCCATACCCAGCGTCAGCACGATACCGGCAATGCCCGGAAGCGTCAGCGTGGCACCGATCACCGACATCAGGCCGACCAGCAGGGTCAGGTTGAACGCCAGCGCCACGGTGGCCAGCACACCAAAGAAGCGGTAGATAGCGATAATGAACAGCGATACGAAGATCATCGCCCACTCGGTGGACTCGATGCCCTTGACGATGTTTTCGGCACCCAGGCTAGGGCCAATGGTGCGCTCTTCAGCGAAGTACATCGGCGCAGCCAGACCACCAGCGCGCAACAACAGCGCCAGCTCGGACGACTCGCCCTGGCCATTCAGACCAGTGATACGGAATTGACTACCCAACGGCGACTGAATGGTCGCCAGACTGATGATTTGCTTTTCTTCCTTGAAGGAGTCGACCTGCACTTCCTTCTCGACGCCATCGACTATCTGTTTGACATAGCGCGTCTGCGGGCGCTGCTCGATGAATATCACCGCCATACTGCGCCCGACATTGGTGCGGGTCGCGCGGTTCATCAGGTCACCGCCGTGACCATCCAGACGGATGTTCACTTGCGGGCGACCATTCTCGTCAAAGCTGGCCTGAGCGTCGGTCACCTGGTCACCGGTGATGATCAGCTCACGCTCGAGCTGCACTGGCGGACGACCTTCCTCACGGAAACCGAACTGCTCGGTAGTGCCGCGCGGCGCATTTGGATCAGCCGCCAGACGGAACTCAAGGTTAGCGGTCTTGCCGAGAATACGCTTGGCTTCGGCAGTGTCCTGCACGCCTGGCAACTCGACCACGATGCGGTTGGCGCCTTGGCGCTGCACCAGAGGCTCGGCAACGCCCAGTTCGTTGACCCGGTTACGCACGGTGGTCAAGTTCTGGCGAATCGAGTACTCACGAATTTCGGCGATCTTGGCCGGCGTCAGGGTGACGCGCAGCACCTGCTGGCCACCACGCTCCTGAGCGTTGAGCTCAAAATCCTTGTAATCCTTGCGGATCAGTTGCTCGGCCTTGTCCAGCGTGTCGCTGTCCGCGAAGCCCAGCTGAATGGCGCCGCCTTGCTGCGGCATGCTGCGATAACGCACACGTTCCTTACGCAGAAGGCTCTTGAGCTCACCCTCGTAAACCTGGCGACGAACTTCCAGAGCCTTGTCCATATCGACTTCGAGCAGGAAGTGCACACCGCCGGACAGGTCGAGACCAAGCTTCATAGGGCTCGCGCCGACCTTGCGCAGCCACTCGGGGGTGGTCTGTGCCAGGTTCAGGGCGACTACGTAATTGTCGCCGAGCGCCTTGCGCACGACATCCTTGGCCGGCAGCTGGTCGCCTTGGCTAGTCAGGCGAATCAGGCCGCTACGGCCATGCTCGCCAACGCTCGATGCCTTGACCTCGATGCCCGCCTCGCTCAGCGATTTGCTGACGCGGTCGAGATCGGCTTGAGCGATGGTCTGCGCTGAGCTGGCCCCGCTGATCTGGATCGCCGGATCATCGGGGTAAAGATTAGGTGCGGAATAAATCAGACTGATGATCAGCACAGCTGCGATCAGCAGGTACTTCCACAAAGGGTATTTGTTGAGCATGAATGACGCCGCCCGCTTATGACGCGGGGCGCAATGTGCGCCCCGCGGGATGGATAAAACTGGAACAGAGACTTAACAAACCGCTGAAAAACGTAGGCGCGGCAGCCAGCGCTAGGCAGAGAAAGGCGAGGAAGCGGTCGGAGTCGCGAACGACTTTACTGGTGTAAATGAGCATTCCGAGCCTGTCTCTAACGCAGCGATGGCAGCGCAGGTAGTTTTTCAACCGTGATCAGATGGCTTTCAGCGTGCCCTTGGGCAGAGTTGCCGCAACGGCTGCTTTCTGGATCTTCAGCTCAACGGTGTCGGACACTTCGATAACCACGAAGTCGTCGCTCACCTTCGAAACCTTGCCGGCTATACCACCAGAGGTCACCACTTCGTCACCTTTTTGCAGGTTACCGAGCAGGCTCTTGTGATCCTTGGCGCGTTTGGCCTGAGGCCGCCAGATCATCAGATAGAAGATGACCAGAAAGCCGACCAGGAAGATCCACTCGAAACCGGTACCGGCTGGGCCGGCAGCAGGGCCAGCGGCATCAGCGTAGGCAGCGGGAATAAAAAAGCTCATTTGACACTCCTGTTGAAAGATATTTTGGCCATCGAAAATCAGTCCAGCGGCGGCGTTGGCAGGCCGCGCCGGGCGTAGAAGGCATCGACAAAGGAGGCCAATGTACCCTGTTGAATTGCCTCGCGCAAACCAGCCATGAGGCGCTGGTAATGACGCAAGTTGTGGATTGTATTCAACATGCTGCCGAGCATTTCGCCGCACTTATCCAAATGGTGCAGATAGGCACGCGAGAAGTGTTTGCAGGTGTAACAGTCGCAGGTCGGATCGAGCGGCGAGTCATCGTGACGGTGAAACGCATTGCGGATTTTCAGCACACCGGTGTCGATGAACAGATGGCCGTTGCGTGCGTTGCGGGTCGGCATCACGCAGTCGAACATGTCCACGCCACGGCGCACACCTTCGACCAGGTCTTCCGGCTTGCCGACGCCCATCAAATAGCGCGGCTTGTCACTCGGCATCTGCCCGGGCAGATAGTCGAGCACCTTGATCATCTCTTCTTTCGGCTCACCGACCGACAGACCGCCGATAGCCAGGCCGTCGAACTCCAGTTCGTTCAGGCCTTCCAGCGAACGCATGCGCAGCGACTCGTGCATGCCGCCCTGGACGATGCCGAACAGCGCAGCGGTGCTTTCGCCATGGGCGACCTTGGAGCGCTTGGCCCAACGCAGCGACAGCTCCATGGAGGTCTTGGCCACGTCGAACTCGGCCGGGTACGGCGTGCATTCGTCGAAGATCATCACGATGTCCGAGCCCAGGTCGCGCTGCACCTGCATGGACTCTTCCGGCCCCATGAACACCTTGGAGCCATCAACCGGCGAGGCGAATGTCACGCCCTCCTCCTTGATCTTGCGCATCGCGCCCAGGCTGAACACCTGGAAACCGCCAGAGTCGGTGAGGATCGGCCCCTGCCACTGCATGAAATCATGCAGGTCGCCGTGGCGTTTGATGACTTCCGTACCTGGGCGCAGCCACAGGTGGAAGGTATTGCCGAGAATGATCTGCGCGCCGATGGCTTCAATATCACGCGGCAACATGCCCTTGACCGTGCCATAGGTGCCGACCGGCATGAAGGCTGGCGTTTCCACCACACCGCGCGGGAACGTCAGGCGACCACGGCGGGCTTTGCCATCGGTGGCAAGCAGTTCGAAGGACATGCGGCAGGAGCGCGTCATACGGAATCCTCGGGCCCGCGCGGCGCGGGATTGCGGGTGATGAACATGGCATCACCGTAACTGAAGAAGCGATAACCCTCGGCCACGGCCTCGGCATATGCCGCCATGGTTTCGGGATAACCGGCAAAAGCCGAAACCAGCATCAGCAGGGTCGACTCCGGTAGGTGGAAGTTGGTGACTAGGGCATCGACCACATGAAAGGGCCGGCCCGGGTAGATGAAGATATCGGTATCGCCGCTGAACGGCTTCAACTCGCCATCACGAGCAGCGCTTTCGAGAGAGCGAACGCTGGTAGTGCCCACGGCAACCACTCGACCACCGCGGGCACGACAGGCCTGCACGGCATCGACCACATCCTGGCTAACCTCGAGCCACTCGCTGTGCATGTGGTGATCTTCGATACGCTCGACGCGCACCGGCTGGAACGTACCGGCGCCGACATGCAAGGTGACGAAGACGCTTTCGACGCCCTTCTCGCGCAATGCGGCCAGCAGTTCTTCATCGAAATGCAGGCCGGCAGTCGGCGCAGCAACGGCACCGGCCTTCTGCGCGTAGACGGTCTGATAGCGCTCGCGATCCGCGTCTTCGTCCGGGCGGTCTATATAAGGAGGGAGCGGCATGTGCCCAACACGCTCGAGCAGCGGCAACACTGGCTCGTCGAAACCCAGCTCGAACAAGGCATCGTGGCGCGCCAGCATTTGCGCCTGTCCACCACCATCGATCTCGATCATCGAGCCCGGCTTTGGCGACTTGCTAGAACGCACATGCGCCAGCACCCGATGCTCATCGAGCACCCGCTCGATCAATATTTCCAGTTTGCCGCCGGTGGCTTTCTGCCCGAACAGCCGCGCCGGTATGACACGAGTATTGTTGAACACCATCAGGTCGCCGGGGCGCAGGTATTCGAGCAGGTCGGCAAACTGCCGATGTGCGAGCGCACCGCTGGCACCGTCGACAATCAGCAGTCGGCTGGCGCGGCGTTCGGAGAGGGGATGGCGGGCGATCTGCGCGTCAGGCAGATCGAAATGAAAGTCGGCAACGCGCATGATGGAAAAGGTGTCGTACTGCAGGGCGGAGCAGCTTACCGGAATTCCCGTAATCTGACCACGCAAGTGCATTGACCAATGGCATCTTGCTCCCTATACTGCGCCGCCATTGTGCCCCGGTGGCGGAACCGGTAGACGCGGCGGATTCAAAATCCGTTTTCGAAAGAAGTGGGAGTTCGAGTCTCCCCCGGGGCACCATATATCCTTCAACTGTTACCAGCTTGTGACAGTTCGCACTAAAACAGTGCCGTGCATCGCCTCGATGCACATGCTTCGTCCATTATAAAAACCCATCACAAATCAGCCCCAAAGACTCGCGAAATTTACGTGGGTTTATGCGTGCCCGAGGGGTTGGCATTTGCGCAAAAGTTAGCGTAGAGTTCAGCCACTGTGTTTGCATGGGTCGCCGAAATTCGTGACCTGATGCAGTAGATCGATCCAGATCCGCTACATCCCGTTCGACTTCCAACACTCCTTGCAACCAGTCTTCAGTCCTCTACACATGGAGGCTGTCATCAACTCTAGTTCCAAGGAAATGAAACATGTCGAATCGTCAGAACGGTACCGTCAAGTGGTTTAACGACGAGAAAGGTTTTGGTTTTATCACTCCAGAAAGCGGTCCGGATCTGTTCGTACATTTCCGCGCTATCGAAGGTAACGGCTTCAAGAGCCTGAAAGAAGGCCAGAAAGTTAGCTTCGTTGCTGTACAAGGTCAAAAAGGCATGCAGGCTGACCAGGTTCAAGTCCAGGAATAAGCCGCTGCTCAAAAAACCCCTGACTCACGTCAGGGGTTTTTTTATGCCCGCAACTTAGTATCCGCTCTCCATGCGCCCTTTTCATGAGCACCCCATGTCCAAACCTGCGTTACGCCCGCAAGGCGACTATCAGCCTGCCGGCCTAAGCCGCCGCCTGGCTGCGATGCTGTACGACAGCTTTCTGTGCATTGCCCTGCTTATCGTCGTCGCCTTCGCCTACAAGCTGATTCAGATGGGCATCTACGGCGAGACGCAGCTACGGCAATGGTCGGACGCTGGCGCTCTGGACGGCGATCCACTGCTTTCCACCCTGCTGCTGTTCAGCCTGTTCGGTTTTTTCGCCAAGTTCTGGACACATGGTGGGCAGACACTGGGCATGCAGGTATGGGGCATCCGCGTACAAAATGCAGACGGCACCGCAATCAGCCTCTGGCAGGCACTGCTGCGCTTTCTGGTGGCGATACTTTCCGGACTGATGCTGGGCCTGGGCTATCTGTGGGTGCTGTTCGACAGCCGCAAGCGCAGCTGGCATGACCTGTACTCGAACAGCATCACGGTGCAGCTGCCAAAGCATGCGCACCGTAAATAGCAGCAAGCGTAGAAATCACCGCGAGCGCGGGATAAGAGACGAAGAGTGAAACTGCGCACCTGCCTTACGACAGGTGCGCGACGGATCAGCCGGCCCTGCGAAGCAACCAGAGCCCGCCAATCGCGCAGATACCTGCTGGAATCAGCACGGCAAGCAGCGGCGAGAAGCCGAATACCAGGCTCGCTGGCCCGAGCAGATCCTGGGCGATGCGGAATACGAAGCCCACCAGTACGCCGGTGAACACTCGCTGCCCCAGCGTCACCGAGCGCAGCGGACCAAAGATGAAGGAGATGGCCATCAGCACCAGCGCAGCGGTGACCAGCGGCTGCAGCACTTTGGTCCAGAACGCCAGCCAGTAATTACCGTTG
Organism: Phytopseudomonas punonensis; assembly: GCF_900142655.1. Taxonomy (GTDB): domain Bacteria; phylum Pseudomonadota; class Gammaproteobacteria; order Pseudomonadales; family Pseudomonadaceae; genus Aquipseudomonas; species Aquipseudomonas punonensis. The sequence goes on from NZ_FRBQ01000001.1 coordinate 57,474, forward strand.
TTCAGGCCCTGCTCTTTCAGGTAATGGATGTAGCTCCACAAGCCAGTGACCGACAGCGCTTCAGGCTCCAGCACCACAGTGCCGAGCAATTGCGGGCTGAGTTCGATATCCCAGCGCTCGGTCGGCGCCTTGACTACCTCGGTACGGCGATCATGGAACAGCGTGGTCGCTACATCTTCCAGCTCCCAATAATTGCCTTCATAGGTCGCACGACGCGCGAAGCTCGACGACTCCAACTGGCGCTTATCGTCGAAGCGATAGCGGGTCACGCCAAACAGCACACCACCGGGCTGCACGGCGTTGATGTGCACGAACTCCTGGCCCTGACGGTGCCACAAGCCGCGCTTGGCAGTTTGCGCTTCGCCACCACCCTGCGCCATGGAGCGGCTGGCCTGCGCCTGGTTTTCGGTCCAGGGCGCCACGTATTCACCGATCAGAATGCCCACCAGCATCAGCGCCAGCATGGGTTTCATCACGCCCCAGACGATACGACCGATGGACACACCAGCTGCACGCATGATGGTCAGCTCGCTGTTACTGGCCAGCGTACCCAGGCCGATCAGGCACCCCACCAGCGCCGCCATCGGCAGCATGTCGTAGATACGCCGCGGTGCGGTCAGCAGTACGTACCAGAGTGCGTCGCCGATGCCATAGCTGCCCTCGATATCGCCCAACTCGTCGATGAACGCGAACAGCAGCGCCAGGCCGACGATGATGCCGAGCACAGCCAGAATGGCGAACAGCACCTGCACGCCGATGTAACGATCCAGCTTAACCACGAGCGTTCTCCCGGCGGCTTACCATCTTCAAACGCAACGGCTCCCAGTAGAGCAGTGCCAGACCGATCAGCAGGAACAACAGGTGCACGCCCCACAGCCCGAGGTAAGGCGGGATACGCCCCTTGTCCAGGGCGCTACGGGCAGCTACCAGCAGGCCGAGATAGGTCATGTACAGAAGAATCGCCGGCAACAGTTTGAGGAAGCGACCCTGGCGTGGATTGACCCGCGACAACGGCACCGCCATCAGGGTAATGATGAAGACCAGCAGCGGAAGTGACAGACGCCACTGCAATTCAGACTGCAGGCGCGAATCATCACTGCCGATCAACTGCGAGGTTGGGATAGCCTCACGCTCGCTGATATCCGCAGCCACCGACGGCTTGGGCAACAGCACGCCATAGGTGTCGTACTGAATCACCCGATAGTCGGCCTGCCCCGGATTGCCGTCATAACGGTAACCGTTTTCCAGGATCAGGTAGCGGCTGCCATCGGGCTGCACTTCCTGGCGCCCACTTTCGGCAACCAGCACGCTGATGCCACGATCCTTGTCGCCCGCGCGGGATACGCGCTTGTCGGAGATGAAGATGCCGCCCAACTCGGTGCGGTCTTCCGACAGGTCACGGGTGTAGGTGACCCGCGAGCCGTTGCGCATCGACTGGAAGCGCCCGGGCACCAGGGTGTCGAATTCGGTCAACGCCTCCTGCTGATTGAGGATCCTGGCCACCTGGGTGACACCCTGAGGTGCCAGGCCCATGCTCAGCCAGGCCACCAGCAACGCCACCACCGCGGCGGGCGCCAGGCTGTAGAGAAACAGCCGCTGCTGGCTCATACCAGTGGCCGACAGTACGGTCATCTCGCTGTCCAGATACAGCCGCCCGTATGCCAGCAAAAAGCCCAGGAACAGGCCGAGGGGCAGAATCAGCTGCAGAAAACCGGGCAGGCGAAAGCCCATGATCAGGAACAGCACGCTCGGATCGAGTATGCCCTGGGCCGCCTGGGCCAGGTACTTGATAAAGCGGCCACTCATGATGACCACCAGCAGCACGGCGCTTACCGCACTCAAGGTAACCAGAGCCTCTCGGGACAAATATCGGAAGACGATCAAACAGACACTCCAGGGTTGTCAGGCTCAGGCGGCTGTGCTCAAACTAACCGCACTGCATGCCGATACGCGCGTTCAAGCGCACCGGCCAAAATTTTCGCCATTATCCTGAATTCGCGACTCGTTGTCTTGGGGACACCACGCATGGAATTTATCGTCAAAAACGCTCGCCCGGAAACACTGAAAACCGCCACCCTGGTCATCCCGGTTGCTGAGGGCGGCAAACTCGGCGCCACGGCCAAGGCAGTGGACGCTGCCAGCGGCGGCGCCATCGCTGCCCTGCTCAAGCGTGGTGACCTGGCTGGCAAGCCCGGCCAGACCCTGCTTGCTCACGGCGTGACGAACCTCAAGGCCGAGCGCGTACTGCTGGTCGGCACCGGCAAGGACGCCGAACTGTCTGACCGCCAACTGCGCAAATTGATCGCCTCTGTTTATGGCGTACTGAAGAATCTTGCCGGCAGCGATGCGTTGCTGGCCCTGCAGGATGTTCAGGTAAAAGGCCGCGACGCCCACGGCAAAGCCCGCCTTATCGTCGAAAGCCTGGCCGATGCCGGCTACCAGTTCGATCGTTTCAAGAGCCAGAAGGCCACACCGGGCGCCCTGAAGAAGATCACCCTGATCACCGACAAGGCAGACATCGCCGCCGTCGAACGCGCCACCCGCGAGGCACGCGCCATCGCCATCGGCATGGCGCTGACCAAAGACCTGGGCAACATGCCGCCGAACATCTGCCACCCCAGCTACCTGGCCGAACAGGCCAAGGAACTCGCCAAGGCGCACAAAAGCCTCAAGGTCGACATTCTCGACGAGAAGAAGCTGCAGGCACTCGGCGCCGGCGCATTCCTCGCCGTAGCCCAAGGCAGCGACCAGCCGCCGCGAATGATCGTCATGCAATACAACGGCGGCAAGAAAGGCGAGAAACCCCACGCCCTGGTCGGCAAGGGCATTACCTTCGATACCGGCGGCATCAGCATCAAGCCGGCCGCCGGCATGGATGAAATGAAATACGACATGGGCGGCGCCGCCAGCGTGTTCGGCACCCTGCGCGCGGTGCTCGAACTGCAACTGCCGATCAATCTGGTGTGCCTGCTGGCCTGTGCCGAGAACATGCCCAGCGGCGGCGCGACCCGTCCCGGCGATATCGTCACCACGATGAGCGGGCAGACCGTGGAGATCCTCAACACCGACGCCGAAGGCCGTCTGGTGCTGTGCGATACCCTGACCTATGCCGAGCGCTTCAAGCCGCAATCGGTGATCGACATCGCCACCCTCACCGGCGCCTGCATCGTGGCCCTGGGCAGCAACGTGTCGGGCCTGATGGGCAACGACGATGACCTGGTCAATCAGATTCTCGCCGCCGGCCGCCAGGCCGATGACCGTGCCTGGCAACTGCCGCTGTACGACGAATATCAGGAGCAGCTGGACAGCCCGTTCGCCGACATCGCCAACATCGGTGGGCCGAAAGCCGGCACCATCACCGCGGGCTGCTTCCTGTCGCGCTTCACCAAAGCCTACAAGTGGGCGCACCTGGATATCGCCGGCACTGCCTGGGTCAGCGGTGGCAAGGACAAGGGCGCCACCGGCCGCCCGGTGCCGCTGCTCACCCAGTACCTGCTCGACCGCGTGCCGGCCTGATCGCCGGTGACCCGAGGGTGGCCGTCCCTGGCCACCCTCACCCGCCGATGACGCAAGCCTGTCTGCTGACCTCCACTGCGCTTTTCGCTTGAAGCTTTCTGCTTGAAGCCCGACACTTTGCACATGCCCCGAATCGAATTCTACGTACTGTCGTCGGCCACCCCAGCCGAACGCCTGCGCGCTGCCTGCCAGCTCGCCGGCAAAGCCTGGCGCCATGGCCTGCCGGTATTCCTGCGCGGTCGCGACAGCGCGCAATGCCACGAACTCGACGAGCTGCTCTGGCGAGCCCGCCAGGAGAGCTTCATCCCCCACGGCTTGCATCAGGATGATCCGCAAGCGCCGGTGGTGATCGGCCTGGACGAACAGCCCGAGGCGCAGCAGGCAGTGCTGATCAACCTCAGCAGCACGCTCAGCCCGCATATCGATCGCTTCAGCCGGGTGATCGAGATCGTCAACCAGGAACCCGACCTGCTGACCGCCTGCCGGGAGAATTTCCGCAGCTACCGGCAGCGCGGCTATGATCCCAAACGTGTCGAACTGTAGACCCCTGCCATGGACAACCTGAACCCGCCCCACAAACCCGGCGCCCTGCTGAGCGATCTCGAATCGATTCGCGAGCTCCTAGATGACGACCTCGCCCCCCCGCTGCTGACCGAGAAGTTCGATCCTGACGACATCCCGCTGCTCTCCGATATCGTACGCGCCCCGGTCTCAGAACCAGCCGCACAGCCATCGGCACCCGGCAACAGCGCCGGCATGGCTTCGGAAGACGAACTGCGTCAAACGGTCCAGCGCGCGATTGGCCGTGACAACGAGATCAACCGCCTCGACAGCGAATTGCGTGCCGCCGCTCAGCTGTTGCTGCAAGACGTGATCGACGACTTCGTGCCGCAGATCGAGGCCGAACTCAAGCGCCGCCTGCAGGCGCGCCTCAATCGCCTGCTGCCCCCGCGCCGCTGACTCCCCTGCCCTGAAAGTTTTTCCCGCTCGACCGATAGCCGTGAGAGCGGAAGAAAACTGCGCAGCTGTCCGTTATACTGCTCGGCTTTTCCGATCAGACGCCAGAAGGGTCCCGCCGCGCATGGACAAGACCTACCAGCCCCACGCCATCGAAACCGCCCTGTATGAAAACTGGGAGGCGAAGGGCTACTTCGCTCCGCAGGGCTCCGGTGAGCCTTACACCATCATGATCCCGCCGCCGAACGTGACCGGCAGCCTGCACATGGGCCACGGCTTCAACAACGCGATCATGGACGCGCTGATCCGCTTCCGCCGCATGCAGGGTCGCAACACCCTGTGGCAACCGGGCACCGATCACGCCGGCATCGCCACGCAGATGGTGGTAGAGCGCCAACTGGGCGCCCAGGGTATCGATCGTCATGATCTGGGCCGCGAGAAGTTCCTCGACAAAGTCTGGGAATGGAAAGCCGAGTCCGGCGGCAACATCACCCGGCAGATCCGCCGCCTGGGCTCGTCGGTGGACTGGTCGCGCGAGCGCTTCACCATGGATGACGGCCTGTCCGAAGCGGTCAAGGAAGCCTTCGTACGCCTGCACGAAGACGGCCTGATCTATCGCGGCAAGCGTCTGGTCAACTGGGACACCAAGTTCCACACCGCCATTTCCGACCTGGAAGTGGAAAGCCACGACGAGAAAGGCCATCTGTGGAACCTGCGCTACCCGCTGGCCGACGGCAACAAGACCGCCGAAGGCAATGACTACCTGATCGTTGCCACCACACGCCCGGAAACCGCGCTGGGTGATGCCGCCGTCGCCGTGAACCCGCACGACGAGCGCTACAAGGCGCTGATCGGCCAGTACGTCGAGCTGCCATTGGTGGGCCGCCGTATCCCGATCATCGCCGACGATTATTGCGATCCGGAATTCGGCACCGGCTGCGTGAAGATCACCCCGGCTCACGACTTCAACGACTATGAAGTCGGCAAGCGCCACAACCTGCCGCTGATCAACATCTTCGACCAGGACGCCAAGGTGCTGGCCGGCGCGCAGATCTTCAACATCGACGGCAGCGTCAACGCCCTGCTCGATGCCAGCCTGCCTGCCGAATACGCCGGCCTGGATCGCTTCGAAGCGCGCAAGCAGATCGTCGCCGCGTTCGACGCCCTTGGTCTGCTGCAAAGCATCGACGACCACGCCCTGAAAGTGCCGAAGGGCGACCGCTCCGGCACCATCATCGAGCCCTGGCTGACCGATCAGTGGTACGTGTCCACCAAGCCGCTGGCCGAGAAAGCCATCGAAGTGGTCGAGAACGGCGAAATCCAGTTCGTACCCAAGCAGTACGAAAACATGTACTTCAGCTGGATGCGTGACATCCAGGACTGGTGCATCAGCCGCCAGCTGTGGTGGGGCCACCGCATTCCGGCGTGGTACGACCAGGCGGGCAACGTCTATGTCGGCCGCGACGAAGCCGAAGTGCGCGCCAAGCACGACCTGGGCGACATCGCCCTGCGCCAGGACGACGACGTGCTCGACACCTGGTTCAGCTCCGGCCTGTGGACCTTCTCCACCCTCGGCTGGCCCGAGCAGACCGATTTCCTGAAAACCCATCACCCCACCGACGTGCTGGTCACCGGTTTCGACATCATCTTCTTCTGGGTTGCCCGGATGATCATGCTGTCGACCCACCTGACGGAGCAGATCCCGTTCAAGACCGTTTATGTACACGGCCTGGTGCGCGACGGCCTGGGCCAGAAGATGTCCAAGTCCAAGGGCAACGTGCTCGATCCGCTGGACATCGTCGACGGCATCGACCTCGAGACCCTGCTGGCCAAACGCACCAGCGGCATGATGCAGCCCAAGCTGGCCGAGAAGATCGCCAAGCAGACCAAGGCCGAATTCCCGGACGGCATCGCCAGCTACGGCACCGACGCCCTGCGCTTCACCTTCTGCTCGCTGGCCACCACCGGCCGCGACGTGAAGTTCGACATGGGCCGCGTCGAGGGCTATCGCAACTTCTGCAACAAGCTGTGGAACGCCGCCAACTTCGTCATCGAGAACACCGATGGCCAGGACACCGGCATCAATGGCGAAGCGGTCGACCTGTCACCGGTCGATCGCTGGATCATCTCCGCCCTGCAGCGTTGCGAGCAGGACGTGACCCGCCACCTCGACGCCTTCCGCTTCGACCTGGCGACCCAAGCCCTGTACGAGTTCGTCTGGGACGAGTACTGCGCCTGGTACCTGGAGCTGGTCAAGCCCGTGCTGTGGGACGAGAACGCGCCGCTCGAACGCCAGCGCGGCACCCGCCGCACGCTGGTGCGTGTGCTGGAAGTGATCCTGCGCCTGGCTCACCCGTTCATGCCGTTCATCACCGAGGAAATCTGGCAGCGCATCAAGGGCCAGGCCGGTGTCAGCGGCGACACCCTGATGCTGCAGCCGTGGCCAGTGGCCAATGAGGCACGCATCGACGCGGCGGCCGAGGGCGACATCGAATGGGTCAAGCAGCTGATGCTCGGCGTGCGGCAGATCCGTGGCGAGATGAAGATCTCCATGGCCAAGCGCATCGACGTGATCCTCGCCAACGCCAATGCCGAAGACCTGCGCCGCCTCAACGACAACGCCCCGCTGCTCAACAAGCTGGCCAAGTTCGAATCGGTGAAGGTGCTGGCTGCCGGCGAAGAAGCACCAATGTCCGCGACCGCCCTGGTCGGCGACATGCAGGTACTGGTGCCAATGGCCGGGCTGATCGACAAGGAAGCCGAACTGGCGCGCCTGGACAAGGAAATCCAGCGCCTGGAAGGTGAAGCCAAGCGGGTCGGCGGCAAGCTGGCCAACGAAGGTTTCGTCGCCAAGGCACCGGCCGAGGTGCTGGAGAAGGAGCGCGCCAAACTGGCCGAAGCCGAACAGGCCCTGGCTAATCTGGTGGAGCAGCGCGGCAAGATCGCCAGCCTGTAAACCAGCGCGTAACGGAAAACGGCCTGCCGTGGTGAAAACCCGGCAGGCCGTTTTCGTTTATGGGCATGCCATCTGGTATCAGGCAGTATGCTCGCGACTCTTCACATGATTGGGCTATGCAAATGGAAGTGAGCAAGACCAAGACCAGTTTCTATCGCCGCCTCTACGTCGCTTGGCTGATCGACAGTGGGACTGCCGATAGCGTCCCGGCCCTGATGGCCGCCACCGGCATGCCACGCCGCACCGCTCAGGACACCTTGATCGCGTTGGAAGAGCTGGATATCGACTGCCAATTTCAGCAGCAGGACGGCGAGCGCAACAACGCCGGCCACTACGTGATCCGCGACTGGGGCGCCATCGACAAACGCTGGATTGCCGCCAACCTGCAGCAGATCAAAACGGTGCTCGGTTATCCCTGAGAACCTGCCCAAAGACTGCTGCACGTCGACACTGCCGCGTTAAAAGCAGGCTGGATCGCCAGCCCGGTCGAAAGCCACTAGTGGTAACGCGCTTTAGCGCGGTCCGAAGGGCGAGCGAAGCGAGTCATGGTCATGTACACCAGTAAAGTCGCCCGCGACTCCGACCGCCTCCTCGCCTGCTTTTTGGGGGGCGCCTAGCTCTTGCATTGTTCTAGCTCGCGAGCCTTTGAACAGGCTCTGAAACTTCCCCGGCATGGAGCCTGAATGAACATCGACCTACTCATGGTGCTCGGCCTGCTGTTCACGGCCGTGGTGCTGTTCGTCCTCAACAAGCCGCGTATGGACGTGGTCGCGCTGATGATCCTCGTCGCTTTGCCACTGACCGGCGTGCTGACAGTCCAGGAAACCCTGGCCGGCTTCGCCGACCCGAGTGTGATCCTGATCGCAGCGCTGTTCGTGATCGGTGAAGGCCTGGTGCGTACCGGCATTGCTTATCGTCTGGGCGACTGGCTGGTGGCGAAAGCCGGCAGCAGCGAAACCCGGCTGCTGGTGTTGCTGATGGTGGCCGTGGCCGGACTGGGCTCGGTGATGAGTTCGACCGGTGTGGTGGCGATCTTCATTCCCGTGGTACTCGGTGTGGCGGCGCGCCTGAAAATCGCGCCGGGCCGACTGATGATGCCCCTGGCCTTCGCAGGCCTGACCAGCGGCATGCTGACCCTGGTAGCCACGCCGCCAAACATGGTGGTGCACAGCGAGCTGCTGCGCGCTGGCTTGCCGGGTTTCAGCTTTTTCAGTTTCACGCCGATTGGCCTGGCCGTGCTGGTGCTCGGCGTGCTCTATATGCTCGCCACCCGGCGCTGGCTGCAGCGTGATGCCGACGGCGATACCTCTGCGCCGCCGCGCCTGACCCTCGCCGATCTGGCTGACAGTTATCGCCTCAGCGAACGCGAGCGCCGCCTGCAGGTGCGCGCCGACTCGCCACTGGCGAATCAAGCCTTGGACGAGCTGCAACTGCGCTCGCAATACGGCATCAACGTGATCGCCGTGGAGCGTCAGCGGCAGTTCCGCACCCTGCTGTTGATGGCCACCGGCAACACGCAGTTGCTGCCTGGCGACGTGTTACTGGTCGACTTGGCCAGCCCGGCCATCGCGGTGCTCGGCGCCTATCAGGAGCTCGGTCTGGAAGCGCTGCCGCTGCGCAACTCCTACTACAGCGTGCATTCCCACGAGCTGGGGTTGGCCGAGGTGGCGTTGCCGCCGGAATCCCATCTGCCGGGCAAGAGCATTCAGGAGCTCGGTCTGCGCAGCCGCTACAAGCTCAACGTGGTTGGCCTACGCCGTCATGGTCAGGCGCTGGAAGGCCTTCTGGTGGACGAGAAGCTGACTCACGCCGACACCCTGCTGGTGGCCGGCAGCTGGAAGCAGATTCACCACCTGCAAAGCCTCAATCGCGATTTCCTGGTGCTCAGCCTACCCGCCGAGGTCGACGAAGTGGCGCCCGCTGCGCGCAAGGCACCCTATGCCCTGCTGAGCCTGGCAGTAATGGTCGGGCTGATGATCAGCGGCCTGGTGCCCAACGTCATGGCTGCGCTGATCGGCTGCCTGCTGATGGGCGCTTTTCGCTGTATCGACATGCCCAGCGCGTATCGCTCGATCCACTGGCCGAGCCTGATCCTGATCGTCGGCATGCTGCCCTTCGCCCTGGCGCTGCAGAAAACCGGTGGCATCGACCTGGCGGTCAACGGCCTGGTCAATGCACTTGGCAACGCCGGGCCACGGGTTATTCTTGCCAGCCTGTTCGCGGTTACCGCGCTGATCGGCCTGTTCATTTCCAACACGGCAACGGCCGTGCTGATGGCGCCCGTAGCCATCGCCACCGCCCAGGCGCTGGGCGCATCGCCCCTGCCGTTCGCCATGACCGTCGCCCTCGCCGCTTCGGCGGCATTCATGACGCCGATTTCATCCCCGGTGAACACCCTGGTGCTGGGGCCAGGCCAGTATCGATTCGGCGACTTCGTGCGTATCGGCGTGCCGTTCACCATCTTGGTGATGATCGTCAACGTGGTGATGGTGCCGTGGATATTTCCGCTGTAGTCGTAGGACAGGCCGCGTCGCCCGAACGAACCGATCACCATCGACGTTCATGCGCACTGACCTGAGAGACATCGTCGCTCCGCTTCTTGACTTACACAGCCGCACGATTCGTAGGATGGGTGAAACCCATCAATTGCCGATGGGTTTCACCCATCCTACGAGTACCAGTTATTGCTTTGAATAAGCTATTACGCCGCGCGAAAGAAGCGCCGCTTGGCACGGTTCAGCCAGCTATCCTCGGCTTTGTCGGCGGTCAGGCGGCGCAGGTTTTCGGTCACCGCCGCAACGTAGTTCTGGTCATCGTTACGGATATGGCCGAACAGCCAGCGCCCTAGCAGGCTGCGCAACTCGTCGCAGACATCCTCGCCCTGCCTGAACCGCACGCGGTAGTCCTCGACCCGGCGAATAAACAGCTCGTGCACGCGCTTATGCGCCTTAGTGAATACATACCCCGCCTCCTCGAGCATCGCCTCTTCGAAGGCGAAGTGCGAGCTGGTGTAATCCACCAGTTCCTCGATCACCACGGCCACGCCCTGGCGAGCACCGCCGTGCTGGGCCGCATAGAGCTCATTGATCATGTCGACGATGCGCCGGTGCTGACCGTCGATCACCGCGATGCCGGTGTTCAGATCATCACTCCAACTGAGATAGGCCACGGTGTGCTTCCCTGTCATTGCCCGGAATAAGCCAGTCTAGAGCCCTCAAAACGGTGAATGCTTGATATGGGTCAGTGCCCGGCCTGGTATCAGGCCTGCGAGGATGACCCGCTTCACACTCTCAAGGACAAGACGGCAAGCACCGCGCTGGCGCCTGTGGGAAAATGCCCGCTCTGCCCTTTGTGTGACCCATCAGAATGCCCGCCAAACGCCCATCAAAATCACCCGCCCCGTCATCGGAGAAGGGTCAGTTACACCCGCGCAACCGTCACCAGGGCCGCTATGACTTCCCGGCGTTGATCAAGGCCAGCCCGGAACTGGCGGCGTTCGTGATCATCAATCCGTATGGCAACCAGAGCATCGACTTCGCCAACCCGGCAGCGGTCAAGGTGTTCAATCGCGCGCTGCTCAAGCAGTTCTATGGCATCGCGCACTGGGACATTCCGGCGGATTACCTGTGCCCGCCGATTCCGGGGCGAGCGGACTATCTGCATTACCTGGCCGACTTGCTGAGCGCTGACAACACCGGCGCTATCCCCACTGGCGCAGCGGTGCGGGCCCTGGATGTCGGCGTGGGCGCCAACTGCATCTATCCACTGCTGGGCAATCGCGAGTACGGCTGGCGTTTTCTCGGCGCAGATATCGCGCCCCAGGCCATCGCCTCGGCACAGACAATCGTGAAGGCGAACCCAGGCCTCAGCGAGCTGATCGAGCTGCGCCTGCAGGCCGATACCGGGCATGTGTTCAAGGGGCTGCTACAAGCCGACGAACGCTTCGAGCTGACGCTGTGCAACCCGCCCTTCCATGCCTCGGCAGACGAAGCGACCAGCGGCAGCAAACGCAAATGGCGCAACCTCGGCAAGCTCGACCCAAAACGTAAACTGCCGGTGCTCAACTTCGGAGGCCAGGCGGCCGAACTGTGGTGCCCCGGTGGCGAGGCGGCGTTCGTCGCCAAGCTGATTCGCGAAAGCGCCGAGCACCGCGAGCAGGTGCTGTGGTTCAGCACGCTGATATCCAAATCTGGCAATCTGCCTGGCGTGTACGCCACGCTGAAGAATGTCGGCGCCTTGGAAACCCGCACGGTAGAAATGAGCCAGGGCCAGAAGCAGAGCCGCTTCGTGGCCTGGACCTTCCACACTGCCGAGCAGCGTCAGCGCTGGCTGAGCACCCGCACTAGCGCCTGATCATCGCCAGGGGCTAGCACCGGCACTCGCGGATCGGGTCAGCCCGGGCGGCGCAACAGCATCAGCGCCAGCCCTGCGATCCACAGCAGTGACGCGCCGTAATTGATGCGCTGATAGAGGCCGAAGCCATGGCCGCTCTCCAGCGCAGCCGCCATCAACGGCAGCGCACCGACGGCCACCAGCGTGCATAGCAGCGAAAACCAGGCAAAAGCACGGGAGCCGAGCAGACGGCGACCCAGAAAAATCCACACTGTGCTGGCGAGTAACAGGCTGAACGCCATGACCAACCCTGCCAGGTTATGCAGGCTCTGGCTGATTGATGGATGCTGCGGTGCGCAGCCTGCATCGCAGGAGAAGTAACCAGTACCGAAACTGCCCAGCCCATGGAGGATGATCAGCAGTCCGCTGAAGCGCGCCCAGCGGTTATCAAAGCTGAGCAGCACAGCCACGCCAAACAGCATGAACAGCGCGCCCAGCGGGAAGTTGTTGATCAGCGGCGAGAGCGTTCGAGTCGGCGCGTCCTCGGCGCCCAGCAGGCTCATGGCCTGATCGAGGTGGTTGTAACCAGGATACAACCAGCCTGCGAGAGCCACGCCCAGCGCCAGCCAGAAAGGCGTGATGAAACCGGCCAGATAACCCAGGGTGAGCATCCTGTTCGACTGCATGCAAAGCTCCTTTTTATGCCATGAGGTACAGGGCAATGACGCAGCCAGCTCGCCGTGCGACACACAAGTACGCAACGCTGCCCGTCGACTGCGCCGCGCGAACTGCAGCCTCGAGCGTCTTTTTCGTCCATAATCGCCGCCCTCGAAAAGCTGCCGGGTTACCTCCGGCCCTGATAGGTAGACACTCATGCTGCGCATCACCGAACTGAAATTGCCCCTCGACCATGCAGACGACGCCCTGCGCCCCGCCCTGGTCGAACGCCTGGGTATCGACGACAGCGAACTGCTGGAGCTCAACGTTTTCAAGCGCAGCTACGATGCCCGCAAGAAGTCCGGTGATATGCCATTCATCTACACGCTCGACTTCAGCGTGCGCGACGAGGCAGCGCTACTGGCGCGCCTGAGCAATGACCGCAACCTCGGCATCGCTCCGGACGTGCGCTACAAGCCGCTGAGCATTGCTGCCGAACAGCAACCGGCGCAGCGCCCACTGGTGATCGGCTTCGGCCCTTGTGGCATTTTCGCGGCGCTGCTGCTGGCGCAGATGGGCCTCAAGCCGATCGTGCTGGAGCGCGGCAAGGAAGTGCGCCAGCGCACCAAGGATACCTGGGGCCTATGGCGCAAGAATGTGCTGGACCCCGAGTCCAACGTGCAGTTCGGTGAAGGCGGCGCGGGGACCTTTTCCGACGGCAAACTGTACAGCCAGATCAAGGACCCCAACCATTACGGGCGCAAGGTGCTGGAAGAATTCGTCAAGGCAGGCGCGCCAGAGGAGATTCTCTACGTCAGCAAGCCGCATATCGGCACCTTCCGCCTGACCGGCGTGGTGGCGACGATGCGCGAAGAGATCAAGGCTCTGGGCGGCGAAGTACGCTTCCAGCAGCGCGTCAGTGATGTGCTGATCGAAGACGGCCAATTGGTCGGCGTGGAGCTGGAGAACGGCGAGCAGATTCACAGCCGCCACGTCATTCTGGCTCTCGGCCACAGCTCCCGCGATACCTTTCGCGCGCTGCACAAGCGCGGCGTGTTCATGGAAGCCAAGCCGTTCTCGGTGGGGTTTCGAATCGAGCACCCACAGTCGCTGATCGACCGCGCGCGCCTCGGCAAGTACGCCGGCCACCCGAAACTGGGCGCTGCCGACTACAAGCTGGTACACCACGCCAAGAATGGGCGCTCGGTGTACAGCTTCTGCATGTGCCCGGGCGGCACCGTAGTGGCGGCCACCAGTGAGCCGCACCGGGTGGTCACCAACGGCATGAGTCAGTACTCGCGCAACGAACGCAACGCCAACGCCGGCATCGTGGTTGGCATCACGCCCGAGCAGGACTTCCCCGGCGGCCCGCTGGCCGGCGTCGAGCTGCAGGAGCGCCTGGAGTCGCACGCTTACGTGCTTGGCGGCAGCAACTACGAGGCGCCGGGCCAACTGGTCGGCGATTTCATCGCTGGCAAGCCGAGCGAAGCGCTGGGCAGCGTGGAGCCGTCCTACAAGCCGGGGATCAAGCTGGGCGATCTGGCGCAGGCCCTGCCGGACTTCGCCATCGAGGCGATCCGCGAGGCCTTGCCGGCGTTCGGCAAGCAGATCAGGGGCTTCGACATGCACGACGCCGTGCTCACCGGCATCGAAACCCGTACCTCGTCACCGCTGCGCATTACCCGTGGCGAAGACCTGCAAAGCCTCAACGTTCGCGGCCTGTTCCCGGCCGGTGAAGGCGCGGGCTATGCCGGCGGCATTCTGTCTGCAGGGGTTGACGGTATCCGCGTGGCCGAAGGCGTGGCACGGGCGATCATTGAGCAGCAGGCCGACTGAAGCAGCGGCCACCCCGCGCTGTCGCCCGCCACCTGCTGCTGCTGCTGCTGCTGCTGCTGCTGCTGCTCATGATGGTGTGCCACGGCCGCCTGTCGCGGCAGCACGCGGCAGGCAGCGATCAGCTCAGGACTCCCAGGGCTGACCGCGGGTGCGCCTGACCAGCTTGACCTTGTCCTGCATCGCCGCCTTGGCCAGCATGTGTGCACTGACTGGTGCGGTGATGAACAGGAACAGGGTGATCAACAACTCGTGGACGCTCAGGCCATGGGACTGGTTACCGAAGAAAATCATCGAGGCGACGATCATAGCCCCCACACCCAAAGTGGTGGCCTTGGTCGGGCCATGCAGGCGTGTGAAGAAATCCGGCAACCGGTACAGACCGATGGCGCCGATCAACGCGAACGTGCAGCCCAATAGCAAAAAGAACGCGACCAGCGCTTCGATCCAGAAAGACATGGTTTAGATCTCCGATCAGTCGATGATTTCGCCATGGAGCATGTGTTTACCCACAGCCACGGTACCAACAAAACCCATGATAGCGATCAGCAGGGCTGCCTCGAAGAACAGATCAGACTGCAACCAGATGCCAAATAGCACGATCAACGCCAGCGCGTTGATGTACAGCGTATCAAGCGCCAGCACGCGGTCCGGCATCGACGGCCCCCTCACCAAACGAATCACGTTGAGTATCATGGCAAGGCCCATCAAGACCATGCATAAAGGAATCACGATATCGAGCATTCGAAAATCTCCAGCAGCGGCGCCTCGTAGCGGGACTTGATCTGCGCGACGACGTCATCACCATCAGCCAAATCGAGCACGTGCAGCAGCAACGTCTTGTGGTCGGCGCTGAGGCCCGAGGAAACGGTGCCGGGTGTCAGCGAAAGAATGCACGCCAGCACCGCCAGAAGAAACTCGTTGTCGATGAGCATGGGCACTTCGACGAAAGCCGGCTTGATCTTACGCGTCGGCCCCAGCACCAAGCGCGCCACATGAATGTTGGCGACCAGTATGTCCCACAGCACCATGAGCAGGTAGCGGCATAGCTTCAGCGGTTTACGCAGGCGCGGAACCTCGAACATGAAGTCTCGGCACAGCAGCATGATCCCCCAACTGAGAAAAGCGCCAAGCAGCAGATGGCCGACACTTGGCTGGTTGACCAGCAGCAGCCAGATCACGGTCAGCATCAGGGTGAATATGGGGTGGGGAAGCCAGCGTTTGAGACTCATGCTTCACCTCCCCGCACGAGCTGCAGATAGGCATCGACGTTCAACAACTGCTGCGCCGTGGCCTGGGTATACTCGTAGACCGGCTGCGCCGCGACCACCAGCAACGGGCTGCAGGCCAGCAGCCCGATGGTCGCCAAGGCGCGCACAGTATCGAGGTCGGTTTTGGGAGCGGCCTCATCCGTAGTGCGCCAGAAGAGTACGCTGCCAGCGCGGGACAGTGCGACCAGCATGCCCAACCCGCCTATCAGTACCACCGGCCAAAGTTCCAGTGCCTGTTGCCCGGCGCCAGCGGCGCGCAGCAACATAATCTTGCCGAGAAACCCCGAAAATGGCGGAAGCCCGGCCACCGAAACCGCGGCGATAAAGAACAGCGCCCCGAGCAGTAGCGGGTTGGCCAGCCGTGGCCCAGTGCGTAGGCGTCCACGCAGGTCGCCGCGCTGACGCGCGACCATATCGGCGAGCAGGAACAACGCGGCGCAAATCCAGCTGCTGTGGATCAGGTAGAACAGCGCGCCGCTCAGGCTATCGGCCGTGCCCAGGGAAATGCCGGCCAGCAAGGTGCCGACCGAGACGATGACCAGGTAACCGATCAACCGCTCGAAACTACGAACCGCCAGGGCGCCGATAACGCCTGCCGCCAGAGTCAGCATCGCCAAAGGCCAGAGCAGGCCCTCGACCAGATGGGTCAGGGTGCCAGCCTGGCTGCCGAACAGCAGCGTGAACACCCGTACGATCGCATAAAGGCCCACCTTGGTCATGATAGCGAACAGCGCTGCCACCGGTGCGGTGGCAGCGGCATAGGCGCTCGGCAACCAGAAGTACAGAGGCAGTACCGCGGCCTTGAGGCCGAACACGATCAGCAGCAGGAAGCCGGCAGCAGCCAGGAGCGGCTGCCGCTCAGCGTCGGCCTCGGCAATTTTGAGCGCCAGGTCGGCCAGGTTCAGGGTGCCGAGCAGACCGTAGAGAATGCCGATGCCGATCAGAAAAAGCGACGAGGCAACCAGGTTGAGCACCACGTAATGCACACCGGTCTTGACCCGCTGCGCGCCGCCGCCATAGACCAGCAGCGAATAGGAGGCGATCAGCAGGATCTCGAAGAACACGAACAGGTTGAACAGATCGCCGGTCAGGAAGGCGCCGTTGATGCCCAGCAGCTGGAACTGGAACAGGGCGTGGAAATTGGGCCCACGCTCGTCGTCGCCGCGCACTGCATAGAGCATTGCGAAGCCGGCCAGTACCGCAGTTATCACCAGCATCAGCGCGGCAAGTCGGTCGAGCATAAGCACAATGCCGAAGGGCGCCTGCCAGTTGCCCAGCGCGTAGAGCTGCAGCTCACCGCTATTAGCCTGCATCAGCAGCCAGATGCTGATCGGCAGCAACGCCCAGGTCAGGATCAGGGAAATCACGCGCTTGACGCGCAAAGAGAGGTAGGAACGCACCAGCAGCAGGCTGCCGGCGAGCATTGGCAACAGAATTGGCAGGATCAGACCATGGTTCATCAACGAGGCTCCTCGCCATCCACATGGTCAGTGCGCAGCTCACCCAGGGCACGCAATGACAGCACCACCACGAAGGCCGTCATCGCGAAGCCGATGACGATGGCGGTAAGCACCAGCGCCTGAGGTAGCGGATCGCCGTGCTCGGTGCTCTTGCCGATTACGGCCGGCACGCCGGTGCCGAGGCGCCCCATGGCGAACAGGAACAGGTTGACGGCATAAGAGATCAGAGTAAGCCCCATTACCACCGGATAGACCCGCGCACGCATTAGCAGATACACGCCCGCTGCTGTCAGGACGCCAAGCGTCAGGGCGTAGAGCGCTTCCATCAGTGAACCTCCTTGCTGGATTCGTCCTGGCTGACATGGCCAATATTAGAAAGGATCAGCAGTGTCGCCCCTACCACCGTTAGGTACACGCCAAGGTCGAAGAGTAGCGCCGTGGCCAGTTCGAACTTGCCGATCAGCGGCAGATGGAAATAGTCGAACGCCGAGGTCAGGAACGGTGCGCCGAACGCCAGGCTGCCCAGACCGGTCAGCGCAGCGATGAGAATGCCCAGACCGGCCATGGAGTGGTAACTCCAGCGCAGCCGCTGCTGAGTCCACTCGACACCATGGGCAACGTACTGGAGGATCAACGCAATGGCCGTGATCAGGCCGGCGATAAAGCCGCCGCCCGGCAGGTTGTGGCCACGCAGGAAGATAAATGCCGAAACCAGCAGTGCCATGGGCATCATCAACCGGGCGATCACATCGAGGATCATGGGGTGGCTATCGGTCGACCAGAGTTTACCGTTGCGATCGGTATGCGGATGCGGCAGGTGCAACCCTGCCAGCAAGCCGTAGATACCGACAGCCGCGATAGCCAGCACGGCAATCTCGCCGAGGGTATCAAAGCCGCGGAAATCCACCAGGATCACATTGACGACGTTGGTGCCGCCACCGCCACTGACGCTGTTCTCCAGGAAGAACGACGAAATGCTGTCGTACGGACGGGTCATCACCGCGTAGGTCAGCAAGGCGATGGCGATACCAGCACCGCCGGCCAGAGCCGCGTCGCGCAGCCCGCGCAGGCTGCTGGACTCCTGCGGCGTGCGGTCGGGCATGAAGAACAGCGCCAGCACCAGCAGAATGATGGTCACTACCTCAACCGACAGCTGAGTCAAGGCAAGATCCGGTGCCGAATAACGGGCAAAGGCCAACGCCACCATGAGTCCCGCACAGCTGAGCGTCATCAAGGCCTTGAGGCGGTCGCGGTGGAACACCACCGTCAGTACTGCCATCACACAAAGGATCAACATACCCAACGTGGTGATCCCATCGACCGGCGACAGCGCCACTTCACCACCGAGCTTCTTGAGATCCGACAACGCCACCACTAGGAGCGCCAGCGCGCTGAGCAACAGCCAGGCGATATAACGCTGCAGCGAGCCGCTCTCCAGAATCCGCGTCAGCGCGCGGGCACCCATGACCACACTGGAGATAAAGCGCTCGAAGATATCCTTGGCGTCCATCGTCGGCATACCGTCGTACCAACGGAACAAAGGCTCGCGGCAGGCATAGACGAGAACCCCACCGGCCAACGCCACGACACTCATGGCAAGCGGTAGATTGAAGCCGTGCCAGATTGCCAGGCTGTACTGCGGCACCTCACCGCCCAAGCTAGCCGCAACAGCCGCGGCCAACAGTGGCGCAACGGTGTAGGCCGGCAGCATGCCCACCAATAGGCAGAGAAACACCAGAACTTCCACGGGAACCTTCATGTAGCGCGGCGGCTCATGGGGCGGATATTTGGGCAGGTCCTTCGGCTCACCGTTGAAGAACACGTCATGAATGAAGCGCAGCGAGTAGGCCACCGAAAATACTCCGGCCAGGGTCGCCGCCACCGGAATCATCCAGTTGAAGATCCCTAGCAGGTCCTGGTTGAGTGTTTCGCTGAAAAACATTTCCTTGCTGAGGAAGCCATTGAGCAACGGCACACCAGCCATTGCCGAGGCCGCCACCATGGCCAGCACCGCAGTGTGGGGCATGTATTTCCATAGCCCGGCGATACGCCGCATGTCACGGCTACCGGTCTCGTGGTCGATGATGCCGGCGGCCATGAATAGCGAGGCCTTAAAAGTAGCGTGGTTGATGATGTGGAACAGCGCCGCCACCGTTGCCAGCTCGGTATCCAAGCCAAACAGCAGCGTGATCAAGCCCAGGTGGCTGATGGTGGAGTAAGCCAGCAGGCCCTTGAGATCGTGCTGGAACAACGCCATACCTGCACCGAACAGCAGCGTGACCATGCCGGTCATGCTGACCATGTAGAACCACCAGTCCGTTCCAGCCAGCACTGGATAGAGGCGCGCCAGAAGAAAAACTCCGGCTTTGACCATGGTGGCCGAGTGCAGATAGGCGGAGACCGGCGTGGGTGCTGCCATGGCCTGGGGCAGCCAGAAATGGAAAGGAAACTGTGCGGACTTGGTGAATACGCCGAGCAGAATCAGCGTCAGTGCCACCGGATAGAGCGAGTGGGCGCGCACGATATCGCCGGCCTCAAGCACCATGCTCAGCTCAAAGCTGCCGGCGATGTGCCCCAGTAGCAAGATGCCAGCTAGCAGTGCCAGGCCGCCACCGCCGGTGACGGTCAGCGCCATGCGCGCGCCACGACGGGCGTCGCTGCTACCGCTCCAGAACCCCACCAGCAGGAATGAAGACAGGCTGGTCAGCTCCCAGAACACCAGCATCAACAGCAGGTTCTCGGACAGCACCACGCCCAGCATGGCGCCCATGAACAGCAGCAGGTAGGCGAAGAAGCGCCCCATCGGCTCCTGCTTGGCCAGGTAATAACGGGCGTAGAGGATAACCAGCAGGCCAATGCCCAGAATCAGCAGCGCGAACAGGAAAGACAAGCCGTCAAGACGAAAGCTCAGGTCCAACCCCAGCTCGGTCAGCCAGGGGTAGCGCACCACGTGGCCGTGCCCTTCGAAAGTGCCCGGCCGTTCCGCCCACAGCAGAACCATGGCGGCGGCCGGCGCGATCGCGGCCGCCAGTGCGCAGAGCGAGCGACCCTTGCGGTCAGCCAGCAGCGGAAGAAGGATGCCTAGAAATGGTAGGGCGACGACCAGCGCAAGCGCCATACACTAAAACCTCTCGTACCAGCCCGCCTGTAACCTGGCGGCCCATTGATGTGTGCTAAAGCCAGCCGGCTACAGCCTGACCGCTCCTTGCAAGGGTAAGCGCGAAGCCGAATCAGCGGGCGTAAGTGCCGGTGGTCATTTTTAGCCCATACCCAGAACTGGCCGAAACCGCTTGGTCACCGGCAATCGCCTATAACTGACTGATAATCCGTGCGTTATGTTCGATCTGTTTTGGTCTGGGCGCCTGATTCGAAGCGCCGGACGATTATGCTTAGCTATCAGCCCGAGGTCATGGATAGAACTATTACTAAACACTATCAGGGCGGTCTAAATATCTGCTTACAGCATAAGCAAAAGGGCCGGAACAGCTTGCTGTTCCGGCCCTCGATTCACTCCGGCAACTGCCGGCATAATCAGTGGGTGACGCGGCTGGTGCCGTTGACGGTCATGATGCGCACGCGATCACCGACGCGGAAAATCTGGTTTTCCTCTACAGCCTGCACATACGCACGCATACTGCCGTCGTCTTCACGCACTGTGATTTCCACGCCTTGGGTACGGGTGATGCCTTCCTCGGCTGCGGCGCCCAGTAGGCCGCCCGCTACCGCGCCAATAACAGCTGCCACGGCCGAACCACGACCGCCGCCAACGCCGCTACCCGCTACACCACCGATTACCGCACCTGCGCCACCGCCGATTGGCGTTTTGGTGCCTTCGATCTTCACCGGCCGCAGGGATTCGATGGTGCCCATGCGCACGGTCTGTACGGCGCGTGCTTCGTCGCGCGAATAGCTGTCGCCGGTCAGGCTGGACGCGCAGCCGCCGAGGGTGAGAGTCGCTGCAGCAAACAGGACAGCGAAAATACCGGGTTTAAGCATGACGATTCTCCAGACTGGACTGATAAACCTATGACAGCTTGGCCTTCAGGACGGTCACTGTGATTGCTGACAAATTGCTTCACGCGTTCAGCTGCGGTACAGCTCAAAAACCTGACCACATTAGCGACAGCAGTATAGACAGCTGCCATTGGCAATCGTCACAGCGGTATCCAGCGACGATCAGCAGCGTGCCGCTTGAGCAAGGCGCCAGAACCTGGCGAGATCAGCAGCACGTGCTTCAAGCTCCTGGCCGGCGTGAGCGCAAGCATGCTCCAGGGTGATCGGCCCAGGCGCCAGGCTGAAACAAGCTTCGATACCCGCCTCGCGTACCTGTTGGTAGCCTTCACCCAGGCTACCAGCGAGGGCGATCACCGGCACGCCTTGTGCCTGCGCCACCCGTGCGACGCCGACCGGCGTCTTGCCGTGCAGGCTCTGGGCATCCAGGCGCCCTTCCCCAGTAATTACAAGGTCAGCACCACGCACAGCCTCGGCGAGGCCGGACAACTCGGCCACCAACTCGATGCCCGGGCGAAAACGCGCGCCGAGAAACGCCTTGGCCGCAAACCCCAGGCCGCCGGCGGCGCCCACGCCCGGAAAGGTACTGAAATCCTCACCCAACGCCTCGCTGACGACTTCCGCCAGACGCGCCAACGCCGCGTCCAGCTCCCTGACCTGTTCGGGATTGGCACCCTTCTGCGGGCCGAAAACCGCCGATGCACCTTTCGGTCCGCACAACGGATTGTCGACATCTGCCGCCACATCGACCTGCACATTCTGCAGGCGATTATCGAGCCAGCTCATGTCGACGCGCTGCAGCGATGCCAGCGCGGCGCCGCCCTGGCGCAATTCGTTGCCGCCTGCATCGAGAAACCTGAGGCCCAGAGCCCGTAGCAAACCGCTACCGCCATCATTGGTGGCGCTGCCGCCGAGGCCCAGGATGATTCGCGTGGCACCGGCATCCAGTGCAGCCCTTATCAGCTCCCCGGTGCCATAGCTGCTGGTTACCCGGGCATCACGTTGTTCACTCGGCACCCAATGCAGGCCACTGGCGGCGGCCATCTCGATCACCGCAGTGCCGTCGCCCAGCCAGCCCCAATGAGCGTTTACAGGTGTTGCCAGCGGCCCTGTTACGCTCACCTCGCGACGCTCGCCGCCACTGGCAGCCAGCACCGCATCGACAGTGCCTTCGCCGCCATCGGCCATGGGGCACAACACGATCTCGGCTTGCGGATACACGGCAAGCCAGCCGCGGGCGATGGCCTGGGCCACCTCGGGCGCACTCAGGCTCTCCTTGAACGAATCAGGGGCGATGACGATTTTCATGGGAAGACCTCGATAGCAGCGGGACGCCACGCGGGCGTCCCGTAGAGAAACGACTTACAGGAGAACCAGACTGAGCAGCCATACGGTGAGCATGCCGACCAGCCCCTGGATCAAGGTAGCCATGGTTTGCGCGCGATAAGCTACGGCCACCGGCATACGGCTGAACTGGGTGACCACCCAGAAGAAGCTGTCGTTGGCGTGGGAGACGGTCATGGCTCCCGAGCCAATGGCCATTACAGTCAGCACGCGGCCCATTTCGCTGTCCAGGCCGAGCTGCGTCAGCAGTGGTGCGACCATCGCCGAGGTGGTGACCAGAGCGACGGTGCTCGAGCCCTGGGCGGTCTTCAGCGCAGCCGCGACCAAGAACGGCATGAACAACCCAACGCCCAGGGCCGACAGCGTGGCGCCCAGGTAGGCGCCCAGCGGCGAGGCACTCAACACCGCGCCGAACGCACCACCGGCACCGGTAATCAGCAGGATGGGCGCTGCGGAAACGATGCCCTCGCTAACACGGTCATGCAGATTCTGGCGTTTGCCATTGCCCTTGAGCAGCGTGCAGGCCAGCAGCAGACCGATCAGCAACGCCACTACCGGCTGACCGCAGAAACGCAGAACCGCAAGGATTTCGCCCTCTCCGAACGGCTTACTGGGGAATACCGCTATAGAGCCCAGGCAGATCAGCAGGATAGGTACGAAGATCGGCGCGAAGGCCTGGCCGGCACTTGGCAGTTTTCCGTACCTGCTACGCAGCTCGGCGAACTCTTCGGCGCTGGGCAGCGGCGTGCCGTCATCCACCAGGGCGATGTCCTTGCCCACGAAGCGGTTAGCCCACCACATGCCCGCCAGGGCGGTGATCATGGCGACAAACAGGCCAACCGCGATCACCAGCCCCAGGCTCGACTCAAGCCCCAGGTTGCCGGCCGCGGCAATCGGCCCAGGCGTTGGCGGCACGAAGGTGTGGGTGGCGTACAGGCCAGTCGCCAGCGCGACGCTCATGGCCACGACCGAGACCTTCATGCGCGCCGCCAGAGCGTTTTTCAGCGAGTTGAGGATGACGTAGCCGGAATCGCAGAACACCGGAATCGACACCAGATAACCGATGATCGACATGGTCAGCGTGGGAAAGCGCTCGCCGAGCAGCTTGATCACCGTTTCGGCCATGGTGATCGCCGCGCCACTGCGTTCGAGGATTACCCCGATGATGGTGCCGAGCACGATGACGATACCGATGTTGCCAAGAATGCCGCCAAAACCGGTGGCGATGGTCTTGAGGATGTCCTGATGGGGCAACTGATAAGCAAAACCAGCGATCAGGGCCGCGGCCAGCAGAGCGAGAAAGGGATGCAGCTTGAGACGGGTAGTCGACACCACGATAAACGCGATAAGTGCGACCAGGATCAGAACCAGAGCCATGCCGGTGTCCTCATTGTTGTTATGTGATTTGCCAGGTGCCAGGCATTGTCACCCATCAATACCGGGCGACACCCTGTTCATTCGCACAACAAGAGAGGCAAAGCGAATGCGTGTTACTGTGCAGCAGCATCACTTCGGATAGCAGCGCTCAGTCTGGCTCGATCAGCCCTAGCCCCAGGGAAAGCTGCAGACGCCGATCCAGACGCGTCAGCTCCACGCCACTGAGCTCGGCGATGCGTTCGAGGCGATAGCGCAGGGTGTTGCGATGAATGCCCAGAGCCGCCGCGCAGCTTTGCACCTGGCCATCATGCTCACACCAGGCTTCGAGGGTTTCGCGCAGCACACCACTGCTGTCATGGGCGAGCACCTTCTTCAACGGTGCCAGCCATCCTTGCAGCAGCCAGCTGTTGCGCTGGGCGTGAAGCAGCGTCGGCAGGCGATGTTCCTCAAGCGCCACCAGACGCAACGCCGGATAGCGTGCCCGGGCAAAAGCCTGCAGATCACGTAGGGCCAGGCAGGCCTGACGCAACTGCTCCAGAGACTGCACCGGGTCGCTGATCAACAGTCGGGCCACGCCCCAGCCGCGCTCATCGGCACCTTCCAGCCAGTGCGCGTCGTCACGGCCCGCGTGTAGCGGCCGGCACCAGAACATCTCGCGCATGCCCAGTGGCGCTGCCAAGTGCTCGCTCTTGCTCGATAGCACACCCAGCAAACGCGCCTGCTGGGCCAGCGGCTCGCCGCCGTCCTGCAACTCCAGCAGGCAAACATGGCGCGGCCAGGCGAGTGTCAGCCCCTGGCGCTCGGCATCCGCCGCCAGCGTACCTATCGGCACTGTCGGATCAAACAACTGACGAAGCCAAGCGTCCAGCTGATGGCGCTGCCAATGGCGCTCGGCCTGCAGCTGACGTTGCTCGACGAGCATCTCCGCAGCCATACGCACCAGTTCAGCGTAGGGCCGCACGACCTCGGGATCGCCAGTGATGCCCAGCACGCCGATCAGCTCATCAGCATGCAGCAACGGCAGATTCACCCCAGGCCTGACGCCGCGCAGACAGGTGGCAGCCTGCTCGTCGATTTCCACCACACGGCGGTTGGCCAACACCAGTTGGGCGCCTTCATGACGGGTATGCAGACGCGCCGGATCACCGCTGCCGATGATCATGCCCTGGGCGTCCATCACGTTGATGTTGTGCGGCAGGATGGCCATGGCTCGATCAACGATGTGTTGAGCCAGGGCAGAGTCGAGTTCAAGCATCGTGCGGCCTACATAAAGAAAGCCGCCCTATTGGGCGGATATCTGGGGCATACCGTGCGCCGCCTTGGCGACGCAGCGGAGAGTCGTCAGGGTGCCAGGCGCTGACGCAGCCAGGCTTCACCCTCAAGACGATAGTCGAGACGGTCGTGCAGGCGGCTGGGGCGACCTTGCCAGAACTCGATGCGCTCGGGCAGCAGGCGGTAACCGCCCCAGTGCGGCGGGCATTCGGGCGCCTGGTCGGCGAAGCGCCGTTCGGTTTGCGCCAACAGGCCTTCGAGCTCGCCACGGTCGTGGATCACTCGGCTTTGCGGTGAGGCCCAGGCGCCCAGTCGACTACCCAGTGGGCGCACCTGAAAGTACGCGTCGGATTCAGTCGGCGTAACCCGCTCGACGCGCCCTTCGATACGCACCTGGCGCTCCAGGGTCGGCCAGAAAAAAGTCAGTGCGGCAAAGGGGTTGGCTTGCAGCTGCTCACCCTTGGCGCTCTGGTAATTGCTGAAGAAGGTGAAACCACGCTCGTCCAGCCCCTTGAGTAGCAGCACACGGCAGTGCGGCCGGCCATCCGCATCGACGGTCGCCAGGGTCATAGCGTTGGGCTCTACAGGAAGTTGCTCGGTTTTCACCGCATCGGCGAACCAGCTTCTGAACAGCGAGAGGGGCTCCAGCGGAGCCTGATCCTCGCTCAACCCGTCACGGGTGTAATCACGGCGCATATCGGCCAGGGTCTGAGTCATGAGAGTGCTCTCGGAAGCGACAAAGACCCTAGCTTAACGGGACAAACCTTATTTGGCTTGATCTGCGGCAACCGCTTTCTTGGCATCAGCCAGCTTGGTGGTGCCCTTGTCAGCCGGTTTGTCGGCAGCTTTGGCAACTGCTTTTTTGGCAGCAGGTTTGGCGGCCGGCTTTGCCGCGGCCTTCGGCTTGGCGGAAGCTTTTGCTACCGTTTTGGCTGCGGGTTTGGCGGTAGCCTTGGCAGCCGGTTTCTCGGCTGGCTTGTCGGCTGCTGCAACAGCCGTGGCGGCAGCAGGTGCCGGCTCTGGCGTGCTGTATTTGGCGATCAGGGCCTGCAGCGTGTCCTGGCGGGTCAGGAGGATTTCCACACGGCGGTTCAGCTCACGACCGTTGACACTGTCGTTGGCGGCGCGCGGCATATCCGGGCCCATGCCTTTGACCATCAGGCGGTCCTGCTTGAGGCCGCTGAGGCGGAAGATGGCGGTGAACGCACGGGCACGCTCAAGGCTCAGTGCGCGGTTGGTGTCCAGCGCGCCGCTGCTGTCGGCGTGGCCGAGTACCAGAACGCCAACCTTGCTGTCTTTTTCCAGCACCTTGGCGACACGGGTGATCGGGCTGAGGGTGACAGGCAGCAGCATGCCCGGACGATCAGGGTTGAACGAACCCTTTACCGGCGCGGTGACCACCAGCAGGTTCTCACGACGTTCCATTTCGAAGTTGCTGTCCTTGATCGCTTCGCGCACCAGCGGCTCGTATTCGTCGAGCCAGGCTTGAGTGACCTCAGGCGGCGGCATCGGAACCGGCTTGGGATCTTCCTTCTTCTCGAACAGGGAGCAACCTGTCAGCAGTACGCAAAGCGCCAGCGCGCAAGTCTTATAGGAAAGCATCGGTTCATCCACTATCTAATCGGTCGAAGTCACCCGGGCAACCCGGAATCAGCAGCTAAAAGCGTTATTGCGCAAGAGTTTAAGCGCGCTTCTTAAAAACACTCGCATAAGATACCCGCAAGTTTCTGTGCCCGCGGATCCATTAAGACGAACGGCCCCAGGTTATTCGTAACGAAACCCACAGCCACATCGCGCTCCGGGTCGGCAAATCCGGTGGTACCACCCGCACCCGGATGGCCGAACGCACCTGGTCCCATGCCGTAGGTGGCATTGCTCACGGTCGGTTGATCGAGCATACAGCCGAGGCCGAAACGCGTGGAGGTCAGCAAAGTCTTGTCCTCACCGACACTGTGTTCGCGGGTGAGTTCAGCGAGCAGCTCGCTGTCGAGCAGGTTGCCATCGAGCAGGCCAGTGTAGAAACCGGCCAGGCTGCGGGCATTGCCATGGCCATTGGCTGCTGGCTGCTGCATGCGCCGCCACTCGGGTTTGTTGGTGCTGGTCATGATCGAGGGCGGATTGGTGAATGCCCGAGTGGTCATCGCCAAGGCGTCGCTCATCATGGTCTTGAGCATGCGCTGCGCTGCCGCATCACCCAAGTTGCCCTTGCCACGACTAATGGTCGCCACGCGGTGAAACTCTTCATCGGCCAGGCCGACATGAAAATCCAGCCCCAACGGTTTGGCAGTACGCGCGACGATCGACTCACCTGGACCACGCCCCTCGACCCGCCGCAACAACTCACCCACCAACCAGCCGTAGGTGATCGGCGCGTAACCGTGCCCCTCGCCCAACGCCCACCAGGGCGCTTCGGCAGCCAGGGCAGCGGTCATGGTTTGCCAGTCGTACAACGCTTCGGCAGGCAGATTCGCGCGGATCGCCGGCAGCCCGGCCTGATGGCTGAGCAGATGCCGCAGGGTGATGCGCTCCTTGCCCGCAGCGGCGAACTCCGGCCAGTAACGCGCGACCGGCTCATCCAGTTCGAGCTTGCCCTCGCCCACCAACTGCAAGGCGGTGACGGCCGTGAACGGTTTGGTACAGGAGAACAGATTGAGGATGGTATCGCTGTGCCAGGCCTCTTGACCGTCCTTGTCGGCGACGCCGGCCCAGATATCCACTACGGTTTCACCGCCGACCTGCACGCAAAGCGCTGCGCCGCGCTCCTGAGGATCATCGAACAAGGCAGCGAACGCGTCTTTCACTGCTTCGAACTTGAGGTCGAAGTAACCTTGAATCTGCACAAAGGGCTCCTGCGAAGAAAGCGCCAGACTGGGCTGGCGCGTGATGATTACGGTTTGGCTGGCGCAGCGGGCTCGGCGGCTGGCGCCGCAGCTGCATCCTGAGCGGAAGCCGGCGCGGCCTCAGGTTCAGGCGTTGCCTCTGGCTCTGCTTCTGCAGCGGGCTCTGGCTGTTTGGCGGCTTGCTCAAGCACCAGCGGCGGCACAGTCAGGTTGGCCCTGCGCACAGCGCTGACGAAACCATCCCACGGCCTGTCGGTGATGGCCACCAGCCCCAGGTGACCATTCTCGCCGTCAAGCAGGCGGCCGGTAACCGGCTGATCGAGGTACTGGAACCAGTGCACGCCAACGATCTGCGGCTCTTCCAGGGCTTTCTTGAGGAAGTTGGCATAGGCTGGGCCGCGCTCTTCTTCCTTGTACACCTCGGCGACGCCACCCCAGAACGGGCCGCGGTCACGGGAGCCGAAATGGAATTCGGTGACCATCAGCGGCTTGTCCAGCTTGCGCAAGACCTCGAAGTCATAGCCCTGCTGCGGCTCACGGGTATAGAAGTTGAAACTCAGCACGTCGCAGTACTGGGCGCACGCCTCGACCGCCTCGGGAATACTGGCCGAGAAGCGGCCACCGAGCAGCAGGTGGTTCGGCGTATGCCATTCGAGCGAGTCGTCGATGGTCTTGAAGTAGGTATCGGCGAACAGGCGCAGGAAGCGCTTCATGTCGTTTTCGATGGCCGGGTAAGCCGGGTTGATCGGCGGCGCCTGGAACCCTGGATCCTCCATCAGCTCCCAGGCCTTGAGGTCGATCCCCCAGGCCTTGGACAGCCCTTCCTGGTTGCGGTACTTGTCGCGCAGCTGCTTGAGGAACGCACGCTTGGCCGGCACATCGGTGGTCAGGCGCAAGGTCGCATAGGCCAACGCATAGCGCGACAGCGGATCATCGGCCGGCCCGGCCCAGGCCAGCTCGTTGTCGGCGTAGTAGCCAATCACCCACGGGTCGTCACGATGGCCGCGGGTAGCGATGGCGATGGCACGTTCGGCGGCCATGGCGAAACGCGGATCGAACGGGTCAGGCATGCCGCCCCACCAGTCCACCCCAGTGCTGATGGTCGCGTAGTCACCGTGGATCGACAGCGGAATGCTGTAGGGCATGCGCTTGTCTTCGGCGAAATTGTTGTCGCTCCAGTTACCCAGGGTATTGAAGCCCCAGGCCTGCAGGCGATTCTGCGCACGCTCGCGCCAGGCTTTCGGATCCTGAGCGCCATAAGTCCGCTGCAGGTTGGCGGAGTAAAAGTCGTACCAACGGCCGCTGTCGAACGCGCGCCCACGGTTGGCACCGGTTTCCGACTGGTTGTCGCTGCTGCCATAGAACGCCGCCAGCGGTTCGCCTTCGGCAGGCAACGCGCTGAACATGATCTCGCGCCCTTCGATGTAA
This sequence comes from Phytopseudomonas punonensis, assembly GCF_900142655.1. Taxonomy (GTDB): domain Bacteria; phylum Pseudomonadota; class Gammaproteobacteria; order Pseudomonadales; family Pseudomonadaceae; genus Aquipseudomonas; species Aquipseudomonas punonensis. The sequence continues at coordinate 86,728 of NZ_FRBQ01000001.1, forward strand.
GTCTGGCTCTCGGTACCGACTACGGTGTTCACGCCAAGCGAATAAAAAGGATTGCCTTCCGGAGTGACCAGAAACCAGCGATCGCCACGCTTTTCGGTGCGAAAGAAACCGCTGGCCTTGAACGACGGCCCGCCGATCCAGCCGCCGTAGCTGTCCTGCCGCGGGCGGTCGGCCTGCCAGGCTTGCAGCTGCTTGTCTTCCTGAGCGACGCCCTGGCGCAGTTGTTCGTCGTTCTTGATCTTGCCCGTCCAGTCGCGGCGGGTGAACTGGCCATAGCCGTCGACGATGCCACGATAGGGCTGTTCCAGGTCACCGCTGCCGCGCACGCCAAAGCGGCCCAGCAGTAGGTGTTGGGCGACTTGGGGATTGGGAATCGAGATCGTTACGGCGGTGACGTTCTTGACATCAATTTCGCCGTTCACGGTTTCTGCCAATAGCAGCAGACGCCCGTCATAACGCCACGGCATTGGCACACCAGCGCGCATGCCCTGGGCGCGCGGCGACGTGGCGCCAAGGGGAACCAGCAGGGTTTGTGCCGGGCCGGCAGGCAGCGCGATCTGACTGGTCAGGCGCTTGCCATCGGCGCTTTCGATGGTCACATCCAGGGTCAGCGCCCAGTCCATGGCGTTCTGCACGCGCAGGCTCATGGCGCTTGATTGCGACCAATCCCAGCTGCCGCTCTGCGGCGTGAGGCGCAGGGTCGGACGCTCGCCCGGGTTGAAGCTCACCCGGCGCAGGATCTCGCCCTGAGCAGCACTTTCTGCGGTGACGCTCGGCAGGTAGGCGTTATCACCCGAAACCTGCACGGCATCCATCGGCCGCACGAAGTTGAACAGTTCCTGACGATCAGCAGCGCTGCCCAAGGCCGGCAGGCCAAGCAGCGTGACGAGCGCCAAACGCCTCATCGCCAGCGGGTGTCGAGGACGGGCTGCAGCGATGCACAGTGACAGAACTTTGGAAACCAGACCCTCGGATGCGTGCATATCGCACTGCCCCGAACGGTCGGCCGACAGCAGCCAGGTGTTAACCTTCAAGACCCCTACTCCCCGCAACTCGACGTCGAATATGTGTGCCCGCGACAGTCCCGTCACGAGCCTTTTGCCACGCATGCTGCGCGCAGGCGCAATAGTGCGACAGATGGGGGCTCCACCGCAAAGCCCGCATGTCTGATGACGGGCAACTAGCAGCTTTTTTCTATATCAGCGCTGTTCGGATCGAAGGCCGACTCAGCCGATTTCCCGGCGAAATGGCGGCAGCGCATTGAGAATCGCCTTGCCATAACGCTGGGTGACCACCCGCCGGTCCAGCAGCGTGATGGTGCCGCGGTCCTCTTCGGTACGCAGCAACCGCCCACAGGCTTGCACCAGGCGCAGCGAAGCATCGGGCACGGAGATTTCCATGAATGGATTACCGCCGCGCGCTTCGATCCACTCAGCCAGGGCCGCTTCGACCGGATCGTCCGGCACGGCAAAGGGAATCTTGGCAATCACCACATGCTCGCAATAGGCGCCTGGCAGGTCGACGCCCTCGGCAAAGCTGGCCAGCCCAAACAGCACGCTTTCCTCGCCACTGTCGACCCGCGCCTTGTGCTTGTTGAGGGTCTCCTGCTTGGAGAGGTTGCCCTGAATGAACACGCGCTTGCGCCAGTCGCGTTCCAGGCCATCGAAAACGTCCTGCATCTGCCGGCGTGAGGAGAACAGTACCAGCGTGCCTCGCGAGCCCTGCACCAACCCCGGCAGCTCGCGAATTATCGCAGCGGTGTGCTCGGCGGCGTTGCGCGGGTCGGCCTTGAGGTCCGGCACGCGTAGCACACCCGCGTCGGCATGATGGAACGGGCTCGGCACCACCGCCGTGGACGCCACTTTCGGCAGCCCGGCGCGCATCCGGTAGCGGTCGAATGTGCCCAGCGCAGTCAGCGTCGCCGAGGTGACCAGCGCGCCATAGGCGACGCTCCACAGATTGCGGCGCAGAGTTTCCGCCGCCAGGATCGGGCTGGCATTGACCTCGATATCGAACAGCGCACCGCTCTCGGCCAGCGTCAGCCAGCGCGCCATCGGCGGGCTGTTTTCCGGGTCTTCGGCGGTGAATGCCAGCCACAGTTCCCAGGTGCCCTGCGCGCGCGCCAGCAGGCTGCCAAACAACGGATACCACTCCTCGGCCTGATGGCTGGCGATACCGATACTGCCCTCGCCGTCCATGGCTTCCTTCAACTTCTCGGTCACGCCGGTGAACAGGTCGTTGAGCTTGGAAAAGCCCTTTTTCAGCTCCAGCCCCAACTCGATCAGATGCTCGGGCACCACGCCGCCAATGAACCTGTGTCGCGGCCGCTCGCGGCCTTCCATGTCTTCGCCAGGCTTGAAGTCGGCAACCTGCTCGCAGGCGCTGAACATGAACTGCTGGTGAGTCTTGAGCTCGCGGGCCAGCTCCGGCACCTGCTCGATCAAGCGACCGAGATCGCCCGGCAGAGGATGCTGAGCCAGCAGCTTGGTGAGGTTCTTGGCGATCTGTTCGAGCCAGTCAGCCGTCGAGCGCAGACGGGTGAAATGGGCGAAGTGACCGATGGCCTTGTCCGGCAGGTGATGACCTTCGTCGAACACATACAGCGTGTCGCGCGGGTCAGGCAGTACTGCACCACCGCCAAGGGCGAGGTCGGCCAGTACCATATCGTGGTTGGTGACGATCACGTCGACCTTGCCCATGCCTTCACGGGCTTTATAGAAGGTGCACTGACCAAAATTCGGGCAATGGCGCCCGGTGCACTGGCTGTGGTCGGTGGTCAACTGCGACCAGCGGCTGTCTTCCAGTTCCTGGGGCCAGCTGTCGCGGTCACCGTCCCACTTGTTGCCCGCCAGTTTCTCGACCATGGTGGTGAATAGCTTCTGGCCTTCTTCGTCCACATCGATGCGAAAGCCTTCTTCCTCGAACAACTGAGCCGTGGAGCTTTGCGCCTGCCCCTCTTGCAGCAATACGTCGAGCTTGGACAGACACAGATAACGACCGCGGCCTTTGGCCAGTGCGAAGCTGAAGCTCAGGCCACTGTTACGCATCAGGTCAGGCAGATCCTTGTGCACGATCTGCTCTTGCAGCGCCACGGTTGCCGTGGCGAGCACCAGGCGCTTGCCGGCCGCCTTGGCGATGGGGATGGTTGCCATGCAATAAGCCACGGTCTTGCCGGTACCGGTGCCGGCCTCGACTGCGACCACTGCGGGATCGCCAAGCCGGTGACCTTCGTCGTCGGTCTTGATGGTGCCCAGTACCTTTGCCACTTCGGCGATCATCAAGCGCTGCCCATAGCGCGGCTTGAGGCCCTTGGATTCGAGAAAACGGGAATAGGCGCCCTGAATCTGGGTCTTGAGTTCGGTACTGAGCATTAAGGATCTTGACTGCGAAAGGGCTGGATATATTTTCAGTATTTGCAAACGGCCGCTATCATAACGCGCCAATCGCCCGCGTGCTGACTCGCTTGCCTCCTCCCGATGAAGAGCACGAATAAGCGCGGCGCCGGGCCAGACCTTTTTTGAAACCGATCACAGCTCATCGACCGCTAAAGACTGGCCTGCAGCATGGGTGCCGCCAAGCCAGCCGTCGACGTGGCCTGCCGGATAACGGAGTGCGTGAATGCCACCTTATTCCCTCGTCTACACCTTGCACCTGCTCGCAGCGCTGGTCTGGGTCGGCGGCATGTTCTTCGCCTGGATGGTGCTGCGCCCGGCTGCCGGAGCGTTGCAGCCGCCGGAGCGGCTAACGCTGTGGCTGGAGGTGTTTCGCCGCTTCTTCGTCTGGGTGTGGGTCGCGGTCGTGCTGCTGCCGGTCAGTGGTATCGGCATGCTGCACATGGGTTTCAGTGGCTTCGATGGTGCACCGCGCTACGTGCACGTGATGATGGGGTTGTACCTGGCGATGCTGGCGTTGTTCCTGCGTATTCAGGCGCTGCAACTACCGGTGATGCGCCGCGCGGTCGAGCAGCAGGACTGGCAGACAGCAGGCGCCACGCTGGGCCGCATCCGCCGCCTGGTCGCCTTCAACCTGCTGATCGGTTTGAGCGTGACGGCGCTTGCCGCAGCGCGTCCGAGCTTCTAAACGAAAAGGGCTTGGTCACAGGCCCTTTGATAATCAGAAACGCACGATATCCAGGCTACCGGCCTGCCCGGCAGGGCCAGGTTGCCCTGCTAAGCCAGGTCGACCGTCAAGGGCTGCGCTGGTGCTGTAAATCCAGCAGCCTTTACTCGCTCCGCCGCTACCGGCACTGCCCGCGCTTCCCGCAGGGCCACCCGCGCCGCCATCCAGGCGGGCCTGCAGATGTTCCACGGGAAAATCGGCCGGGACCTCCAGGCGAACCTGACCACCAGGCGCACCAGGGTGGCCGTCGGTGCCATCCTGACCATTATGCCCAGCGCTGGCCTGCCCCCAAGTGCATCCGCCCGGTTTGCCATCAGCGCCGTCCAGGCCCGCATAGCCAGCTGCGCCGCGCCCACCACGGGCATCGAGTAACCAAGGCTCACTGGTAACCGACTGCATACGAATGACCAGCGTACGCCCCGGCACTGCCTCCCGCTGTGCAGTACCTGGGGCACCCGCTGCGTTGATTTGCGCACCAGAGGCGATCTGGCTAGTGCCGATATCCAGCAGCAGCTTCTCGTTGGAAGGCGCGATGGCGATCTGCGCGTCATGGCCCAAGTACAACTCACCGATATGCAACTCGCTGACACCGGCTGGAATCAGCAGCGTGCCGCTGTCGGCAACAGCCACACGCTCAAGCTGCAAAACGCTGCCCTGCGCTGGCAGGCGGGTGAAGTTATGGGAATCGACTTCGATCACGGCGGCGGCCATCGCAGCCAGAGGGCAGCACAATGCGGCCAGGATAATCAGCTTGCGCATACGACGCCCTCTTCGGTAACGACTGGCTGGACGACGACTTCCGTGCGGGTGAGCGACCAGATATGAAACATGCCGAAAGCCAGCACCTTGGCACGCTCGGCGCCCATGCGTGGCTGAGCCCGCAATACGCTGCTGAACAGCGCCAGTTCGACGAGGTGCAGACCAAACAGCAAAACACCGGCAAGCGCCAGCAACTGCCCGAAAGGTTGCGCATAAGGGGTGATCGGATTGGCCAGCACGACGCACCAGAACAGTGTCGCCAGCAGTTTGCCCAGCCCTGCAATAGTCTTCATTACCCCGCCCCACAAGCTTGTGATTGTGCGGCACATTACTGCGTTTGTAGGTAGGGAACTAGAGGGCGAAATTAAAAACGATGCACATTGCGTGACATCGCGCTCCTGGTCGGCACGGGGCCGACCAGGATACTCACGAACATCGAGTCAGGCTTATGGCCGGGCTTCGACTTCCGCTTCCACGCGACGGTTGATCGCACGGCCTTCTTCGGTGGCGTTATCAGCAACCGGACGGCTTTCACCATAGCCGACTGCGTTCACGCGGGTACCACCCACACCGTACTGGTTGACCAGCACTTCACGCACAGCTTTCGCACGGCGCTCGGACAGCTTCTGGTTGTAGGCGTCGGTACCAACGGAGTCGGTATGGCCTTCAACTACTGTGGTGGTTTGCGGGTATTGCTTCATGAAGTCAGCCAGGCTTTGGATATCGCCCAGGCTTTCCTGCTTGACTTGCGCCTTGTCGAAATCGAACTTCACGTCCAACTCAACACGTACTGCTTCGGCAACCGGCTCAGGTGCAACAGTCTCTTCGACCATAACGGTCTCTTCGACTACTGCAACTTCCTGGGCTTCAGCGCCATGAACCCAGCAATAGGCAGCGGCGAAGCCAGCGCCAATTACCGCACCACCGCCCGCCCAAGCAGAGCTTTCGATGGCACCCAGAGCAGCACCGCTCACACCACCAACAGCGGCACAGGTCGGCCAGTCGGATTTCTGGACGCCAGCGCAGCCCGTCAGAAGGGTGGACGCAATGATCAGGGGTACCGCTTTCCTTGTAATACTCATATGCAAGTCTCCTAATGGAATCGGCGCAAAAACCGACACTCTGGATTAAAGACGCCCGCTTTAGAATCTGCCAGACAGCATTACGACATCACTGCAGGCCGAACAGTTCTAGTTGAATATGAGGATGCGCGGTAGTCTTTTGTGATTGTTTCGAGGTTTCTGATGAGCCATATCACGTCCGCACGCACACCCCAACAATCACTGGCCGCTCTACTGCAACGCTATGCGCCCGCTCGACTGCTTTTGGTCAGCGCCAGCGAACAGCCCGCGGTTAATGCCTTCAAACAGGCACATCCGCAGAGTCTGGTGGCCCACGCCACCCCCGGCTACCTGCCAGAAGAGCTTGCCGGGCAACGTTTCGATCTCGCTGTGATAGTCGATTGTCTCGAGCACCTGGAGCGCCGCGCGGGCCTGCAGTTGCTCGGTGGTATTCGCAATCTGAACGCCAGTCGCATGGCCGTGCTGGTCGATCTGCCAGCTTGCGGCTGGAAAGACACCGACTTCTTCGCGCTTGCGCTGCATGTCAGCGAACGCTTCTCCCGGGATGAGCAGGTGCTGAGCCTGTTCACCTACGACCTGCTCGAATACAAGCAGGCGCCCGACTGGCTGAATGCGAAGTTTTGGGCCAACCCGGAAAACTACGGCAAATACTGGTGGTAAGCACGATGCCTGACGCTATGCCAAGCGGCTGCCCTTGCGGCAGCGGCAACTCCCTGCCCGATTGCTGCGGGCGCTACCACAGCGGTGCCCACGCCCCCTGCGCCACGAGCCTGATGCGCTCGCGCTACAGCGCCTACGTGCTGGGTAATGTCGACTATCTGGTCGCCACGTCATTGCCGGCGCAGCAGGCGAAGCTTGATATAGAAGGTATTCGCGCCTGGAGCCTGCAAAGCACCTGGCTGGGCCTGGAGGTTGAGCATTCGGAATTGCTCGGCGGCCAGCCCGAGCATGCGCGGGTCACGTTCGTGGCGCGCTGGCACGACGCAGGTGGCGAGCACAGCCATCGCGAGCGCTCGGCCTTCGTGCAGAATCAGGGCCGCTGGTACTTTATCGACCCCACCATTGGGCTGCACGTCGGCCGCAATGATCCCTGCCCCTGCGCCAGCGGGCAAAAATTCAAGAAGTGCTGCGCCGGCTATCTATAAAGGCAGCCCCTAAACCAGCTTGAGGTGCGAGGTATCCGGCACCTCAGCCGCGGGCGCTGCCTTGGCCTGGCCCATATCACTGCCCACCGGCGCCAGGCTGAACGACGACAGGTCGAGTGCCGGCGGCGCTATCTGCGCTTTGCCATCCTGCAAATCTGCACCTAACGCAGCGACACCGAAGTCCGGCGCATCCACATTGGCGAAAGCCGCCATGTACTCGTCCCGCGGTGCGACAACCAGGCGGCCTGTAGGTTGAGCGTCAACAGGGCTAGCTGGAGCAGCCACGGGCGGCGGCGCCAGCTCGATCTCCTCGATGACCTGCGCATCGATATCGATTACCTCGACACGCGCTCCGGCGCGCTCCAGCGTGCTGCGGTACTTTTCTGCCGCGGCTTCATCAAGGTTGTTCTTGATCACCACACGGCGCCCAGAAAACAGCAGGGCAATACGCTGGGCGTCGGCCTGGAACAATTTGGCCAGATTGGCCTGTACCACTTCCAACTGAGCACCGGGGACCAGCTCACCGGAAAATGCGATCTCGTATCGCGCCATCTTCTCGTTCCTTCCTGTCGGCTCGCCGCACCTTTTCGGTCACGGCAATAAAACCTAAATGCGTGAGGGCCAGTATGACGCAGCTTTTCGCACGCACACGAGAGTCGGTCGGCATTTTCCCCACGGCAAATCACGCGCGACAGCACTAGGGCAGCCAAGCCGTCTCTTGTTACACTGAGGCCTCGAACGGAGTATGAAATGTTTTCTCAGGCGCAAATGATAAGAATTCTTAGCCTAATGGTATTCCTCGGTCTGGGCTCGGCACTCGGTGGCTGCTCGACCTGGTTTTCCGACAGTTTCAAAGACCCGGACGTCCGCCTCGTGGACGTCAATGTGGTGAAAGCCAAATTGCTCGAGCAGCGCTTTATCCTGCGCTTTCGCATCGACAACCCCAACGAAGTCAGCCTGCCGATACGTGGCCTCAACTACGTGGTGCACCTAAACGACGTGCTGCTTGCAGATGGCGACTCGGAAGTCTGGTTCACCGTCCCTGCCAACGGTCATCTGGAGTTCGACGTACCGGTGCGCACCAACCTGTGGCGTCATGTGCGGCAGGTGGTCAAGTTGCTGGAAGAGCCCGATCAGCCGATTCGCTATCGCCTGCAGGGCGAAGTGAAAACCGGATTATTCTTCGGCCGCCGCGTGCACATGGCGCGCAATGGCGAGATAATTCCCGGCGATTATCTTCCGGAGTAACCCGCATGACCCAGCAACCACACGTTCACGGCCCTGACTGCAACCACGATCACGACCATGATCATCATCACGACCACGGCCATGTGCATGGCCCACACTGCAACCATGCGCCCCAGGAGCCGGTGCGCAACTCCCTGAAGGATGTTGGCCGCAACGACCCTTGCCCATGCGGCAGCGAGAAGAAATTCAAGAAGTGCCATGGGGCTTGATCAAGCTCTGATCCCTCTCGCGATACTGCTCGTCGTTGCTCTTGCACTCTACGCCGTTCATCTCTGGCGCCAGGTCTGGGTCAAACAACGTCAGCAAGCTGAAGTTCGCAGCGCGCAACACCAGCGCCTGCGTGACGATTTGCGGGTGTTGGCCAGTTGCCTGCTCGACGGCCAACTGCCATTGATCGAAGGCGCCATCCGTATAAAGGTGCTGCTCGACAACTACGACAGCGCACTGAGCCTCACACCGCAGGCCCAGGTCTTTCAGCAACTTTACGAGGCGACCGCTCATGTGCCGACTCACGCCGGCTGGAAAGCCCTCAGCCGTGCCGAGCGACGCCAGCACGAAGCGCGTTTTGCCGAGCTGACCGAGGCTTACCAGCAGCAGGCGCACGACGCAGCACGCTGGTTGCTCGACGAGGGATTGGCCGCCCGGCCATAACCCCACGTCGCGGCACTCATCGCGCCTCTTGCCAGGCGCCATGGGGCTCTCTACCTTTAGCGCCATTCGCGCCCGGGCAGCCGCCCACCGCCATCATTTACCCATCAGGAGTCCGCCGCATGCTGCCGCGCGCTTTCCGTCCTCTCGCTACCCTGAGCCTGGCTGGCATCGTTACCGGCATGGTCGCGCTGAGCGGTTGCCAGTCCCTGTTCGACAGCCGTTACCGCAACAGCGTGCATCCCGATCAGGGTTCCTTTCGCGTGCAGGGCCTGGCGCAAACCGCCTCGGTACGCCGCAACCCGCTGGGCATGCCGCTGATCGAGACGCATACCTTCCATGACGCGCTGTTCACCTTGGGCTACGTGCACGCCAGCGACCGCATCAGCCAGATGGTCAGCATGCGCCTGATGGCCGAAGGTCGCCTGGCGGAGATGGCCGGCCCGGGCGCGCTGGAGATGGACCGCTTCATGCGCGCGGCAGATCTCAAGAAGAGCGCCGAGGTGCTCTACAAGAATGCCTCGCCACGAATGAAGGCGTTCTTCGAGGTGTACGCACGCGGCGTCAACGCCTACCTGTTCCGTTACCGCGACAAGTTGCCGATGGACCTGGCCGAGGCTGGCTATCGCCCGCCGTACTGGAAGCCGGAGGATTCGGTGATGATCTTTTGCCTGCTCAACTTCGGCCTTTCGGTGAACCTGCAGGAAGAAATCGCATCGCTGAGCCTGACCCAGAAAGTCGGCGCCGACAAACTCGCCTGGCTGCTGCCGACCTACCCAGACGAGCCGCTGCCGTTCGAGGAAGCCGACAAGCTCAAGGGCCTGTCCCTGGGCGGCACCATCGCCGGTCTGCAGGCGGTGAAGAGCGCCGCTGCGCAAGTCTCCGAGCACCATATGCTCGGCGTCGCAGCCTCGAACAACTGGGCCATCGCCCCGTCGCGCAGCCGCAGCGGCAAGAGCCTGCTGGCCAATGACATGCACCTGCCGATCGGCCTGCCCTCGGTGTGGAGCTTCGTGCAGATTCGCGCACCAAAATTCCAGGCCTCCGGGGTGACCGTCGCCGGCATGCCGGCTGTGGTCGCCGGCTTCAATGGCAAGCTGGCCTGGGGAATGACCATGGTCATGGGCGACAACCAGGATCTGTTCCTTGAGAAGGTCAAACGCGAAGGCAATCGTCTGCTGTATCTGGCCGACGGCAAATGGCAGCCCGCTCACGAGCGCCAGGAAACCTTTTTCATCAAGGGTCAGAAGTCGATCCGCGAAACCGTTTACGAAACCCGCCACGGCCCGCTGCTTAACAGCGTGCTGGGCGAACGCAAACATCCGCTGCAGCCGCTGCAATTGCAGAGCGGCTATGGCCTGGCGCTGAAGACTGCACAGTTCGAGGAAGATGCCAGCCTCGACGCCTTCTTCAATCTATCCCGCGCCCAGTCCGTGGAGCAGGCCTTCGAAGCAACCCGGGAAATCCGCGCCATGTCGCTGAACCTGGTATTCGCCGACGCCAGCAACATCGGCTGGCAGGTCACCGGGCGCTTCCCCAATCGCCGTGAAGGCCAGGGCCTGGTGCCCTCACCCGGCTGGGACAGCCGCTACGAATGGGATGGCTTCGCCGACCCGATGCTCCACCCTTACGATCAGGATCCGCAGCAGGGCTGGCTGGGCAGCGCCAACCAACGCAGCGTGCCGCGCGGCTATGGCATGCAGCTGTCCAACTCCTGGTACGCGCCGGAACGCTACGAGCGTATCGCACAGCTGGCTGGCAGCGGCCGTCACGACACGCCAAGCATGATCGCCATGCAATACGACCAGACCTCGCCCTTCGTGGCCAAGCTGCAGGGCATGTTCGAAGCGCAGAACATGGCCGGGCCGCTGCGCCAGGCCATCGACCGCCTGCCCGAGCCGCAGCGCGGCAAGGCCCGCGAAGCCCTGAGCCGACTGATGGCCTTCGATGGCAAACTGTCGGCCACCTCGGCGGATGCCGCCGTGTATGGCGCCTTCCTGCAACAGAGCGCACGGGAGATCTTCCTCGACGAACTGGGCCCTGACACCTCGCCCGCCTGGAAGGCACTGGTGGACACCGCCAACCTGTCCTACTCGGCGCAGGCCGATCACCTGCTCGGGCGCGAAGACAGCCCCTTCTGGGACGACGTGCGCACCGCGCAGAAGGAAGACAAGCCGGCGATCCTGGCCCGCAGCCTGGCAGCCAGCATCGAGCTGCTCGAACAGCGCTTGGGCAGCGAGCGCACGGCGTGGCAGTGGGGCAAGCTGCACACCTACGAGTGGCTGAGCGGCAGCACGCAGATGGCGCCGCACCTCGGTGCCGGCCAGCGCGCCAGCATCGCGTCGCTCAAGGGCTATCTGGATCGCGGCCCCTACCCGGCCGGCGGTGACCACAGCACACTGAACGTCTCGGCCTACAACTGGGGGCAGGACTTCGATACCTGGCTGATCCCGAGCATGCGCATGATCGTCGACTTCGGCCGCGAAGAGCCGATGATCGGCCTGAACAGCTCCGGGCAGTCCGGCAACCCGGCCAGTCCGCATTACGCCGACGGCATCGACGCCTGGCGCCGCGCCCAGTACGTGAGCTTCCCGATGCTGCAACAGAACCTGGAGAAGACCTACGGGCGCAAACGCCTGCTGCTGACGCCTTGACGCACAACAGCGGTGCGCAGCGCACCAAGAGAAGTCAGCAGGTGCGCTGTCATTAGGGCAAGGCGTCACGGGTAGCCCGCTACGGCGGGCTCTGCCGAGTTGGCACACTCCCTGCTCTTCGCATCTCAGACATAGCGCGCGCCGGCAAACGGCACGCGCCCCCGAACGATCGGGACCGGACAAAGGCGTCCTTGCACTCACGGTGCAGGACGCTTTTTTTTGGCCTCGAGGTCGCCTGGGCTGGTTCCATGGAGGTGAAGGATGAAGCGACTGAAACTGGTGATGATCGGCAACGGCATGGCCGGAGTGCGCACGCTCGAAGAGCTGTTGAAGATCGACCCGGATCTCTATGACATCACCGTGTTCGGCGCCGAACCGCACCCCAACTACAACCGCATCCTGCTCTCGCCGGTACTGGCCGGTGAACAGACCTTCGCTGACATCGTGCTCAACGACCTCGCCTGGTACGCCAACCACGGCATTGAGCTGCGCCTGGGCCGCACCGTGGTGGAGATCGACCGCGTGCGTCGCCGGGTGCTCGCCGATGACGGCAGCAGCGCAGGCTACGACCGCCTGCTGATCGCCACCGGTTCGCGACCGTTCATGCTGCCAATCCCAGGTAATTCGTTGGAGGGTGTGATCGGCTACCGTGACATTGCCGACACCCAGCTGATGCTCGACAGCGTCACCCGGCACCGCCGCGCCGTGGTCATCGGCGGCGGCCTGCTGGGCCTGGAAGCCGCCCACGGCCTCAAGCTGCGCGGCATGGACGTCAGCGTGGTGCACAACGGTGCGACCCTGCTGGAGCGCCAGCTCGATGCCCGCGCCGGGCGCCTGTTGCAAGGCGCCCTGGAGCGCCGCGGCCTGCACTTCGCCCTAGGCAAGCAGACCAGCGAGCTGATCGGCAACGCCGCCGGCCGGGTTGGCGCCGTGCGCTTCAGTGATGGCGAGAGCCTGCCGGCCGACCTGGTGGTGATGGCCGCCGGCATCCGCCCCAATATCGAACTGGCCCAGAACGCAGGCCTGCCCTGCGCTCGCGGCATTCTGGTCAACGACACGCTGCAGAGCTTCGACCCACGGGTGTACGCGGTGGGTGAATGCGTCAGCCACCGGGGCGTCGCCTATGGCCTGGTGGCGCCGCTGTTCGAGCAGGCCCGCGTGTGCGCCAGTCATCTGGCCATGCAGGGCTATCGTCGCTACCTCGGCTCATTGACCTCCACCAAGCTCAAGGTCACCGGCATCGAGCTGTTTTCCGCCGGCGATTTCACAGGCCAGCCGGGCACCCAGAGCATCACCCTGGACGACCCCACCACCGGCAGCTACCGCAAGCTGGTGCTGAAGAACGACGTGCTGGTCGGCGCCTGCCTGTACGGCGACACCGCCGACGGCGCCTGGTACCTGCAACTGATCCGCGAAGGCCGCAATGTGGCCGCCATCCGCGACCTGCTGATGTTCGGCGACGCGGCCGTGGCCAGCCAGACACCGGCTGCGCCTGCCGAACCGCTGCTTCTGCAGGGAGCAGCCTGATGAACAAGCGCGCCACACAGACCACCGCCTCGACCTGCTGCTACTGCGGCGTCGGCTGCGGTGTACTGATCGAACATGACGGCGAGCGGATCCTCGGCGTCAGCGGCGACCCGGCGCACCCGGCCAACTTCGGCAAGCTGTGCAGCAAGGGTGCCTCGCTGCACCTGACCGGCGACCTCGCCGCCCGCGCGCTATATCCCGAACTGCGCCTGGGCAAGGGTCTGGGCCGTACTCGCACCGACTGGAACAGCGCCCTGGATCATGCTGCAGACCGGTTCGCCGACACCATCCGCGAACACGGTCCGGACAGCGTCGCCTTCTACATTTCCGGGCAGTTGCTGACCGAGGACTACTACGCCTTCAACAAGCTGGCCCGCGCCCTGGTCGGCACCAACAACATCGACAGCAATTCGCGCCTGTGCATGTCCTCGGCGGTGGTCGGCTACAAGCGCAGCCTGGGCGCCGATGCGCCGCCCTGCTCCTACGAAGACATGGAACAGGCCGACACGCTGCTGATCATCGGCAGCAACATGGCCTACGCCCACCCGATCCTGTTTCGCCGTCTGGAAGCGGCCAAGGCAGCCAACCCGCAGATGAAGGTGATCGTCGTCGACCCGCGGCGCACCGACACCTGCGAGCTGGCCGACCTGCACCTGGCCATCGCCCCTGGTAGCGATGTGGCGCTGCTGCACGGCGTGTTGCACCTGCTGCTGGAACAGGGGCGGATCGACCACACCTTCATTGCGGCGCATACCGAAGGCTTCGATGCGCTGCAAAGCCTGGTTGCCGAATACGAACCCGCGCGCGTCACCGAGTTGTGCGCCATCAGCGAAGCGGATCTGCGCCGCTGCGCAAGCTGGATCGGCAGCTCGCCGCGTTTTCTGTCGCTGTGGTGCATGGGCGTCAACCAATCCACCGCCGGCACCGCGAAGAACGCCGCGATTATCAACCTGCATCTGGCCACCGGGCAGATTGGCAAGGTCGGCAGCGGCCCCTTCTCGCTGACCGGCCAGCCCAACGCCATGGGCGGAAGGGAGACCGGCAGCCTGTCCAACCTGCTGCCCGGCCACCGTGAAGTTGCCAACCCCGAGCACCGCGCCGAAGTCGCCGCTTACTGGGGCGTCGACAGGCTGCCGGAAATGCCCGGACTCAGCGCCATCGAACTGTTCGACGCGGTGGGCAGCGGCAAGATCAAGGCGCTATGGATAGCCTGCACCAACCCGGCTCAATCGATGCCCGACCAGCACAAGGTTCATCAGGCACTACGCGACTGCCCATTCGTGGTGGTGCAGGAAGCGTTCGCGAACACTGAAACCTGCCGCTATGCCGACCTGCTGCTGCCCGCTGCCAGCTGGGGCGAGAAGGAAGGTACGGTGACCAATTCCGAGCGCCGCATCAGTCGCGTGCGCCGTGCAATAGCCGCACCTGGCGAAGCGCGTGCCGACTGGTCGATCACCTGCGACTTCGCCCGCCGCCTGGAAGCCAGGTTGCCAGCTGCACCTGTCGGCCGTTTCGCCTTCACCCACCCCGAGCAACTGTTCGAGGAATACAAGGTACTGACCCGCCGGCGCGACCTGGACCTGAGTGGGCTCGGCTATGCCCTGCTGGAAGCGCGTGGCCCACAGCAATGGCCATTTCCCGAAGGTGCAAAACAAGGTACGACGCGCCTCTACGGTGATGGCCATTTCCCAAGCGCCAATGGTCGCGCACGCTTTATCACCGAGGCGTATCAGCCACCCAGGGAGCAACGCGATGAACGCTATCCACTGACGCTCAACACCGGTCGCCTGCGTGATCAATGGCATGGCATGAGCCGCACCGGCACCGCAGCGCGGCTGTTCGCCCATGTCGAAGAGCCGCTGCTTGGCCTGCATCCGCAGGACATGGCGCAGCGGCAGCTGGAAGACGGCAGACTGGTCGAAGTGCGCAGCCGTCGCGGCGCGCTGGTGGTACGCGTGCAGACCGATAGCAGCCTGCAACAGGGCCAGGCATTTCTGCCCATGCACTGGGGCGATCGCTTCCTCAAAGGCCTCGGTATCAACGCCCTGACCTTGTCAGCGTTCGATCCGCTGTCGAAACAACCCGAGCTCAAGCATGCAGGGATCGACGTGCAGCCCATCGACCTGCCCTGGACCTTCCACGCGCTGATCGAAGACGATGTGCAGCAACGCCTGGAAGCCCTGCGCCCACTGTGCGAAACCTTTGCCTACGCCAGCTTCGGCCTCGCCGGTCGCGAGACATCAGCACTGCTGATGCGCGCCGCCCACCATCACGCGCCCGCTGCAGCGTTGCTCTCAAGGCTGCACGAACATTTGGGCCTGAACGATGGGCCAGTGATGCGCTACGACGACCCACGCGAAACCCAGGGTTGCCTGCCCATTCACAAACGCGTACGCATCGAGGATGGCCGCCTCACCGGTTTCGCCCTGAGTGGCGAAACCAGGGCACGCAACTGGCTGCGCGAACTCTGGCAGAGCCAGACCTCAATGGATGACGACAGCGGCCGCGCCTTGCGCCGCTGGCTGCTGGCGCCCGTGGAAAGCCCACCCGGTGAAACCCGCGCACGTGCTGGCAAAACCTTGTGCACCTGCATGAACGTCAGCGAAACCGCCGTGCGCGAGGGCATCGAGCGCGGCTGCGACCTGAATGCGCTGAAACAGAATCTCGGTTGCGGCACTCAGTGCGGCTCCTGCGTACCGGAAATCAGGCGCCTGCTGGCGCTACAGACCATCGAAGCCTAGCGAAGACTGGGCGGAACCTAGAGAGAAGGAATACCGTGATGAACCCAAGCGTATGGCTGATCGGCGCCGGCCCCGGCGATCCGGAGCTGCTCACTCTCAAGGCGGTGCGCGCCCTCGGCCTGGCCGATGTGGTGCTGATCGATGATCTGGTCAACCCACAGGTGCTGGAGCACTGCCCCGGCGCCCGGGTGATCCGCGTCGGCAAGCGTGGCGGTTGCCGCTCGACGCCCCAAGCCTTCATCCATCGGCTGATGCTGCGCTATGCGCGCCAGGGCAAGGTCGTCGCGCGCCTGAAGGGCGGTGACCCGTGCATCTTCGGCCGTGGTGGTGAAGAAGCCGACTGGCTGGCGGCGCGCGGCGTGCACTGCGAGATCGTCAACGGCATCACCGCCGGCCTGGCCGCGGCGACCCGCTGCGGTATCTCCCTGACCCTGCGCGGCATCGCCCGCGGGGTCACGCTGGTCACTGCCCATACCCAGGACGGCAGCTCGCCAAACTGGCGGGCGCTGGCCCACAGCGGCACCACGCTGGTGGTGTACATGGGCATTGCCACTCTGGCCGACACCCGCCAACACCTGCTCGACGCCGGCATGGCCGCAGACACCGCGGTAGCGATGATCGAAAACGCCTCGCTGCCCGACCAGCGCGAATGTCGCAGCACACTGCAGGCAATGGCCGACGATGCCCAGGCCTTCAAGCTGAAAAGCCCGGCCATTCTGGTGATCGGCGATGTGGTCGGCGCGGCCACTCTGGCGGCGGAGCAATTGCACCTGCACAGCGCCTGAAGCAGGTGGCTCAGCAGAACTGGACTGCTATTTGCACCGTTCTGGTTCAATACCGCGACCGATAAGACGCTCCCATGCCCGATCACAAAATGCCTCCCACCCTGCGTTTCATGCTCGCCGCCCGCCGCTGCGAGCTGCAAGGCCTGGAAAGCCTGTCCGTGACCTGCGAGCTGGTCACTCGGATCAGCCAGCTGGTGCACCAGCTACAAAAGGAACGGGGCTATTCGAACATCTACCTGGGCAACCAGACGGATCGCTACCTGCACCATCTTGATGCGCACAGCGCCGGTTCCGCCCTCGTGGAGCGCGAGGTGCACGACTTTTTCCTGTCCATGGACACCGCCCAGCACAACGCCGCCGACCGCGCTCGCCTGTTCAACCGTATCGCCTACGTGCTGCACGGCTTCGAAGAACTGCCCGACCTGCGCCGGCGTATCCGTGAACGGCAACTGTCTCCGCGCCAGGCGACTCAGACCTTTACCCGGCTGATCGGCGGTCTCCTGGCAGTGGTGTTCGAAGCGGCTGATACCGCCGTGGATCCGGGCATCACCCGGGTGCTGGTGGCGCTGTTCAACTTCATGCAAGGCAAGGAGCTCGCCGGCCAGGAGCGCGCGGTCGGCGTCGAGGGGTTTTCTCGCGGTTACTTCGATGACGAGCTGCAGGCGCGGCTGCTGCACCTGCAGGAAGGCCAGGAGCGCTGCTTCGATATTTTTGCTGAATTCGCCGACGCCGAGGCCAATGCGCTGTGGCAGCAGATTCTCGGTACCGACACCGTTGCCCAGGTGATCAGCCTGCGCGGCGTCGCCAAGCGCACCTCGGCCGAGGCGCAGGTGGATCCGGGTTTGTGCGAACTGTGGTTCGAGCTCAACACCCTGCGCATCGACGCCATGAAGCAGGTGGAAAGCCACCTGACCCAATGCCTGCTCGAACGCTGCCGGCGCAGCATCGCCGAAGCCCATGCCGACCTGGATAACCACCGCGCGCTGCTCGGCCGCGTGGCACGGATGGATACCGGTAGCGACCAGGCGCTGCTGTTCAGCGTGCACAGCAGCACGCTCGACGTCCCGCCTCAGGACGCCGTAGGTAACCACCTGGCCCGCTCGGTGCTGGATCTTCTCCATGAGCAGAACCAGCGCCTGCAACAGGTCAGTGACGAGCTGCAGGAAACCCGCGAAACGCTCAATGAGCGCAAGCTGATCGAGCGGGCCAAGAAGCTGCTGATGAACGACTACCGCCTCAGCGAGGAAGACGCCTACGCGCGCCTGCGCCAATCGGCCATGGAGCGCAGCATGCGCCTGGTCGACGTCGCCCAGAACCTGCTCACCTTCGCCGCGCGCAAGGCCCAGCAAACCCCGCGGGCGGACAAGGGGCGGCGCAGCTGAGCGAGCTGCGGCTGTCGGCTGAGCATGGCCTTGCCCCGCCTGAAATCTGTTCACGATCGTCGACGTACTGCCATGCGCAATTCGCTGCAACGTGGCGGGAGTGGTCCATTGTGGGAGCGGGCCATGCCCGCGAAAAATCACGGGCCTGGCCCGTTCCCACGGGATAGGGTAAAGGCCGCTTTTGCCTTATCGCCGTAGATCCGTCTGACTACCGCTGCCCCAGCCGCGAACTTGTCATGCACCTATGCCGCGCACTTGAGGAGCATCGCGCCCCGCCGCTGTGCGATAGCGACGGTGGCCCGCGTGCTGCGCGGATGGCCATGAAGTATCGATAACGATCTGAAAAGCCTTCCCGCTCAGTCAGTTAACACATCGGTACCGGCTGTTCTGCGGTCGCCACCTGGCCGTCGATTGGGACGACGCAGTGGCTGGCATGCAACCTGCTAAGTCCCTGACAGGGAGGCAGACTCTGCCCTCCACAATCCGAATTCTGGACAACGGCGTCCACACTCGACGCAGCCCTGCGCTGCCATGAGCGTGACGCCGTTTTTTTATGCGTGCCTTTTGGGGAGAACGAGATGGACGACACGCCACGCGAACAGCAGAACGCCGAACCAAAAACCGGCCTGCCACGCCGCACCTTCCTCAAGCAGTCCATGGGCCTGCTGGGCGGCGGCGCCTTGATGAGCATGCTGCCGGCGGGCCTGAGCAGTGCGGTGTGGGCTGCCGGCAGCGACGGCCTGGAAACCACCAAGGCCAAGCTCGGCTTTATCGCCCTCACCGATGCCGCGCCACTGTTCGTCGCCGAGGAGCTCGGGCTGTTCGCCAAGCACGGCATGACCGACGTGGAAGTGCTCAAGCAATCCTCCTGGGGCACCACCCGCGACAACCTGTTGCTCGGCGCCGGCAGCGGCGGTATCGACGGCGCCCATATCCTCACGCCGATGCCCTATCTGATGGCCGCCGGCAAGATCACCACCAACAACACACCGCTGCCGATGGTCCTGCTGGCGCGCCTGAACCTCAACGGCCAGGGCATCTCGATCAGCAAGGAATATGGGGACCTCAAGCTCGGCAGCGACGCCAGCGCCTTCAAGCAGGCGGTCGCCGCCAAGCAGGCCAAGGGCCAGAAGATCGCGGCGGCGATGACCTTCCCGGGCGGCACCCATGACCTGTGGCTGCGCTACTGGATGGCCGCCGGCGGTATCGAGCCGAACAAGGATCTACCGACTGTGGTCATCCCGCCACCGCAGATGGTCGCCAACATGAAGGTCGGCAGCATGGACGCCTTCTGCGTCGGCGAGCCATGGAACGCCCAACTGATCAACCAGGGCATTGGCTACAGCGCGGTAACCACTGGCGAGCTGTGGGCCAACCACCCGGAAAAGGCCCTGTCGCTGCGCGCCGATTATGTCGATGCCAACCCCAATGCCACCCGCGCAATACTCAAGGCAGTGATGGAAGCGCAGATGTTCTGCGAAGCAGCAGAGAACAAGGAAAAGGTCGCCGAAATCTGCGCCAAACGCCGCTGGATCGGCGCGCCCGCCAAGGATCTGCTGGCCCGTCTGCAAGGCACATTCGACTACGGCAATGGCCGCGTGGTGGAAAACAGCCCGCACCTGATGCGTTTCTGGAGCGAGTTCGCCTCCTACCCCTTCCAGAGCCACGACCTGTGGTTCCTGACCGAAAACAAGCGCTGGGGCTACCTGCCGAAGGATTTCGACAGCCAGGCGCTGATCGACACCGTCAACCGCGAGGACATCTGGCGCCAGGCTGCGGCCGAACTGGGCGTCCCCGCCGCACAGATTCCACAGGGCAAATCCCGCGGTATCGAGACTTTCTTCGACGGCAAGACCTTCGACCCGCAGAACCCGCAAGCCTATCTCGACAGCCTGGCCCTGAAGGCCTAACCGGAGAAACCCCATGAATGCGCCCGTAAAATCGCTGGCCCTACCGGCTGGCGTCATCGCCCCCAGCTGGCTGAAACGCCTGTCGCAAACCCTGATGCAGTCGGTGCTGCCACCGCTGGTGATCACCGCCGCGTTGATGCTGATCTGGCAACTGCTGTGCAGCGGCGCGAATGCCGCCCTGCCGCCGCCCAGCCAGGTGATCGAAGACACCTGGGAGCTGATCATCAACCCGTTCTACGACAACGGCGGCACCGATGTCGGCATGGCCTGGCAGTTGCTCGCCAGCCTCGAACGCGTCGCTTACGGCTATGCCCTGGCGGTGGTGGTGGGTGTGGCCCTGGGCGTGCTGGTCGGCCAGTCGACCTGGGCGATGCGCGGCCTCGATCCGTTGTTCCAGATCCTGCGTACCGTGCCGCCGCTGGCCTGGCTGCCGCTGTCGCTGGCCGGCTTCAAGGACAGCCATCCCTCGGCACTGTTCGTGATCTTCATCACTGCCATCTGGCCGATCATCATCAATACCTCGGTGGGCATCCGCAACATCCCCGAGGACTACCGCAACGTCGCCAAGGTGCTGCGCCTCAATGGCGTGGAGTATTTCCACAAGATCATGCTGCCGGCAGCAGCGCCGTACATTTTCTCCGGGCTGCGCATCGGCGTGGGCCTGTCCTGGCTGGCGATCATCGCCGCAGAGATGTTGATCGGCGGCGTGGGCATCGGTTTCTTCATCTGGGATGCATGGAACGCCTCGCGCATCAGCGACATCATTCTTGCCCTGGTCTACGTCGGCGTGGTCGGTTTCATACTCGATCGCCTGGTGTTGTTCGTCGGCAATCGCATCACCCGCGGCACATCGGCCTGAGGAGACGGACATGAGCAAGCACTACCTGAGCATCGAGCATGTGGAAAAGTACTTCGAGCGTGACGGCGTCAGCTCCCACGTACTGAACCAGATCAACCTCAACGTCGAGCGCGGCGAATACATTTCCATCATCGGTCATTCCGGTTGCGGCAAGTCGACGGTGCTGAATATCGTCGCCGGCCTTACCGACTCCAGCAGCGGCGCGGTGATTCTCGACGGCCGCGAAGTGCGCGGCCCCGGCCCGGATCGCAGCCTGGTGTTCCAGAACCACTCGCTGCTGCCCTGGCTGACCGTGCAGGAGAACGTTGCCCTGGCCGTCGACAAGGTGTTCAAGCGCACCAAGAGCAAGGCCGAGCGCCGCGAATGGACGCTGCATCATCTGGAACTGGTGAGCATGGGCCATGCGCTGCACAAGCGGCCCAGCGAGATTTCCGGCGGCATGAAACAGCGCGTCGGCATCGCCCGGGCGCTGGCCATGGAACCCAAGGTGTTGCTGCTCGACGAGCCGTTTGGCGCGCTCGACGCGCTGACCCGCGCACACCTGCAGGACGAGGTGATGCGCATCCAGAGCGAGCTGCACAACACGGTGATGATGATCACCCACGACGTCGACGAGGCGGTGCTGCTCTCCGACCGCATCGTGATGATGACCAACGGCCCTTCAGCGACCATCGGCGAGATTCTCACCATCGACCTGCCACGGCCACGCGACCGCATCGCCCTGGCGGACGATCCGCGCTACAACGCCTATCGACACGCGGTGCTGAGCTTCCTCCATGAGAAGCAGCGCAAGGTAGAACCACTGGGCACCCGGCGCAGCGCGCCAGCGGCAGAACTCGCTACCGAGCAGCGCGCTCGCGCCTGACACCGGTAGCCGTCAGTCCTTGGCGATACCGGTAATGGTGATGCCATAACGCTCCTCGAGGCGTACCGCGGGCGTCTGCTCCTCGTGGGGCTGCTCCTTCGGTTCGAGAGGTTCGAGATTCTCTTGCGCCCACTCGAGCAACCAGGTGACGGCCTCTTCCAGGCTGGGTTTGTCTTTGGATTTGACCTTGAGGACTTCGGCAGCTTCGTCTCGACTATAGGTGATGATCCATTGGCTCATGGCGAGTCTCCAGCAGGTGGTGGCACGCTGACGCGTACCCTGATAGAAGATGTAGACCTATCGACCGTGAACAGTTCGCCCTATAAATCCGGGGGAACTTCGCTGGCTCATGCCACTCAGAAATTACGCATCGATTGATTTCTCCGGGCGCATGAAGCGCCCATTTTTTTGCCTGAAATTCAGCGTTTCCGGGCCGCCCAGGCCGCAGCTGATAGAGCGCAGGCATAAAAAAACCGGGAATCTCCCGGTTCTTTCCTCAGCGAACCAGTGTGGCCATCAGGCCTTCGGCAGTGTCACGCCAGTCTGGCCCTGATACTTGCCGCCACGATCCTTGTAGGAAACTTCACAAGCCTCGTCCGACTGCAGGAACAGCATTTGCGCCACCCCTTCGTTGGCGTAGATCTTTGCCGGCAGGTTGGTGGTGTTGGAGAACTCCAGGGTCACGTGACCTTCCCATTCCGGCTCCAGCGGCGTGACGTTGACGATGATGCCGCAGCGCGCATAGGTGCTCTTGCCCAGGCAGATGGTCAACACATCGCGCGGAATGCGGAAGAATTCGACGGTACGCGCCAGCGCAAAGGAGTTCGGCGGGATGATGCAGACATCGCTCTTGATGTCGACGAAGCTTTTTTCGTCGAAATTCTTCGGGTCGACGATGGCCGAATGAATATTGGTGAACACCTTGAATTCATCGGCACAACGTACGTCGTAGCCGTAGCTGGAAACCCCGTAGGAAATCACCCGGCTGTCGTCCGCGCCGCGCACCTGGCGCTCGACGTACGGCTCGATCATCCCGTGTTCCTGGGCCATGCGGCGAATCCACTTGTCCGATTTGATGCTCATGGCGGGGCCTTCCTGAAAGTCTTTGCGGTGAAAAGTGCTCGCATCTTACCGGGCTGCAGAGCCGCGTTCAAAGCCTCTTGACGGGCCGTTGCGATGCGTTCGGCAGGGGGCCGATGCAAGTAAATCGCAAAAAGACTGACAGAGCATTCGCACTTCGCGAAAAAAGCGGGTATGGTGATCCCACTGTGCTGCATGTGTCACCGCGAATCGCTACATGATGCCTAGATTTCGATCCAAACATCGTCCGACTCCTAGTACTCGTTGCACTCAGTCCCGGCCTGGTTTTATCCAGGGCTGTTAATTTATTTAGTTCTTAGGAGACATCACATGTCCAATCGTCAGACTGGCACCGTTAAGTGGTTCAACGATGAGAAAGGCTACGGCTTCATCACCCCGCAATCCGGTGACGACCTGTTCGTACACTTCAAAGCTATCCAGAGCGATGGCTTCAAGAGCCTGAAAGAAGGCCAACAAGTGACTTTCGTGGCCACCCGTGGTCAGAAAGGCATGCAAGCAGAAGAAGTTCAGGTTGTATAACCTGCTTTAACTGTTAGAAAAAACCCCGCTTCGGCGGGGTTTTTTATGCCTGTGATTTGTGCCTGCCGCTTAGTTGCCTGAGCCGTGCGCCCGCTTTGCGAGCGCACGTTGACGATCAATCGTCGGCAATCACGATATTCGGCATAGCCTGCGTGGTACTCGACGCGATACGCGCGCCGACCAGGCGGGCGACCTGCTGATAGAGCATGGCGATCTGGCTTTCCGGGTCGGCGATGGCCGTTGGCTTGCCGCCATCGGCCTGCATGCGAATGGCCATCGACAGTGGCATCGAGGCCAGCAGGTCGACACCGAATTGCGCGGCCAGCTTCTCGCCACCGCCCTCACCGAACAGATGCTCGGCATGCCCACAGCTGGAGCAGATGTGCACGGCCATGTTTTCCACTACGCCAAGCACCGGAATGTTCACCTTGCGGAACATTTCCACGCCTTTCTTGGCATCGAGCAGCGCAAGATCCTGCGGCGTGGTGACGATCACCGCACCAGCCACCGGGACTTTCTGCGCCAGGGTCAGGTGGATATCGCCGGTGCCCGGCGGCATATCGATGATCAGGTAATCGAGATCGTCCCAGGCAGTCTGGGTGACCAGCTGGATAAGCGCACCGGAAACCATCGGGCCACGCCAGACCACCGGGGTGTTCTCGTCTGTCAGAAAGGCCATCGACATCACCTGAACGCCATGGGCTTGCAGTGGCACGAACCACTTCTGCTCGCGCACCTGCGGCCGCGTGCCTTCGGCAATGCCGAACATGATGCCCTGACTGGGGCCGTAGATGTCCGCATCGAGAATGCCCACCCGAGCGCCTTCACGGGCCAGGGCCAGGGCCAGGTTGGCGGCAGTGGTGGACTTGCCAACACCGCCCTTGCCGGAGGCCACGGCGATCACGTTCTTGACGTTGGCCAGCGCCGGCACCTGGGCCTGCGCCTTGTGCGCGGCAATCACGCAATTCACCTCGACAGTGGCGCTGCGCACTCCTTCGAGGTTCTCGATGGCCAGTTGCAGCATCTGCGCCCAGCCCTGCTTGAACTGTGCAGCGGCATAGCCCAGTTCCAGCTTGACGCTGACCTGACCGCCCTGCACGTCGATGGTGCGCACGCAGCCAGCGCTGAGCGGATCCTGGTCGAGATGGGGGTCGGTGTACTGGCGCAATACGGCTTCGACCGCAGCGCGGATATCAGCGCTCATGCTTGGCTCCGGAAATGACAGGAAAGGCGCCTATCCTACCCGAGCTGTTTGGCTGATGCAGGCTGGCGGCCACCTGAGCCGCCAGCACGCAAAACTCACTGCACGGGCTGGCCCGGCAGTGGCTTGAGATTTACCTCGACGCGGCGGTTCTGCGCACGCCCCTCGGCGGAGGCGTTGTCGGCAATCGGATTGTCCGGGCCGGCACCGCGATTGGACAGGCGCGAGCCGTCGATGCCCTGGGCGGTCAGGTAGCTCGTCACACTCTGCGCACGGCGCTCGGACAGCGCCATGTTGTGCTGGCGCGAGCCGGTGCTGTCGGTGTAGCCGACGATCTCGATGCTGTTGTTCTGGAACTGCTTAAACGAGGTGGCCAGGTTGTTCAGCGGCGCATAGAAGCTCGGTGCGATGTCCGCCGAGTCGGTGGCGAAGGTGATGTTGCCCGGCATGATCAGCTTGATGTCGTCACCCTGGCGCTGCACTTCCACGCCGGTGCCTTCCATGCTGCGCCGCAGCTCGGCCTCCTGACGATCGGCGTAATAGCCGTAGCCGGCACCCGCCGCCCCGGCCAGCACTGCACCGATGGCCGCGCCCTTGCCACGGTCGTTATGGCTGATCGCTGCGCCGACAGCCGCGCCGGCAAGCGCTGCCAAGCCGCCGTAGGTCGCGGTACGGTGACCACTGCCGCCGGGCGCCCCACCATCGACATTGTCATAAGGATTGCTGGAGGCACAGCCAACCAGCAGGGCCAGCGCAGTGGCACAGGCGAGCGGACGTAGAATTGCACGCATGGTTCATCTCCTGGAGGGAGAGCGGAAGGTAATCCTTGGAACCCGCTCACGCCTGTAAATTCAAGCCGATAGCCGCTGAATTTGCCCGCTGGCCGGAACGCGCCCGGTTACTTTATAGTGACCGACCACCCGCCAACCGATGACTGCCTGACAATGTCCCAAGCTCGCCAGATTCTCGTTACCAGCGCCCTACCCTATGCCAACGGTTCGATCCACCTTGGCCATATGCTCGAGTACATCCAGACCGACATGTGGGTGCGTTTCCAGAAGCTGCGCGGCAACCAGGCCATCTACGTGTGCGCCGACGATGCTCACGGCTCGGCGATCATGCTGCGCGCGGAGAAGGAAGGCATTACCCCAGAGCAGTTGATCGATGGCGTCAAGGCCGAGCACAGCAGCGACTTCGCCGACTTTCTGGTGGACTTCGACAATTTCCACTCCACCCACTCGCCAGAAAACCGCGAGCTGTCGGAGTCGATCTACAAGGCGCTGCGTGACAACGGCCACATCGCCACGCGTTCGGTGACCCAGTATTTCGACCCGGAAAAAGGCATGTTCCTGGCCGACCGCTTCATCAAGGGTACCTGCCCGAAATGCGCGACGCCGGACCAGTACGGCGACAACTGCGAGAAATGTGGCGCCACCTACGAGCCTACCGAGCTGAAAGACCCGCGTTCGGCGATTTCCGGTGCGGTGCCGGTGCTCAAGGACTCCAAGCACTTCTTCTTCAAGCTGCCGCAATTCCAGGAGATGCTCCAGCAGTGGACGCGCAGCGGCACCCTGCAGGAATCGATGGCCAACAAGCTCGCCGAATGGCTCGATGGCGGCCTGCACGAGTGGGACATCAGCCGTGATGCGCCCTACTTCGGTTTCGAGATTCCCGACGAGCCGGGCAAGTACTTCTACGTCTGGCTGGATGCGCCGATCGGCTACATGGCCAGCTTCAAGAACCTCTGCGCACGCCGCCCGGAGCTGGACTTCGATGCGTTCTGGAACAAGGACTCCAAGGCCGAGGTGTACCACTTCATCGGCAAGGACATCGTCAACTTCCACGCCCTGTTCTGGCCGGCCATGCTCGAAGGCGCCGGCTACCGCAAGCCGACCGCCATCAACGTGCATGGCTACCTGACCGTCAACGGCCAGAAGATGTCCAAGTCGCGTGGCACCTTCATCAAGGCGCGCACCTATCTGGATCACCTGAATCCCGAATACCTGCGCTACTACTACGCCGCCAAGCTCGGTCGCGGCGTCGATGACCTCGACCTGAACCTCGAGGACTTCATCCAGAAGGTCAACTCGGACCTGGTCGGCAAGGTGGTCAACATCGCCAGCCGCTGCGCCGGTTTCATCCACAAGGGCAATGCCGGTGTGCTGGTTGCCGCCAACCCGGAACCCGAGCTGTGGAATGCCTTCCAGAGCGCCGCGCCAGGCATCGCCGAAGCCTACGAGAGCCGCGACTTCGCCCGCGCCATGCGTGAAATCATGGCCCTGGCCGACCGCGCCAACGCCTGGATCGCCGACAAGGCGCCCTGGTCGCTGGCCAAGCAGGAAGGCAAGGCCGACGAGGTGCAGGCGATCTGCGCCTTGGGCGTCAACCTGTTCCGCCAACTGGTGATCTTCCTCAAGCCGGTACTGCCGAACCTGGCCCGCGATGCCGAGGCCTTCCTCAATGTCGCGCCGCTGGAGTGGAAGGACCTGACCACACTGCTCGCCGATCATCAGCTCAACCCGTTCACCCCGCTGCTCAGCCGCATCGAGCCGGCCAAGGTGCAAGCCATGGTCGAAGCCTCCAAGGAAGACCTGGCAGCCGCCGAAGCCCCCAAGGAGGACGCTCCCCGAGGTAATGGCGAACTGAAAAAGGATCCGCTGGCCGCGGAGATCGCCTTCGACGCCTTCGCTGCCGTCGACCTGCGCATCGCGCTGATCGAAAAATGCGAGTTTGTCGAAGGTGCCGACAAGCTGCTGCGCCTGACTCTGGATATCGGCGACGAGAAGCGCAACGTGTTCAGTGGCATCAAGAGCGCCTACCCGGACCCCAGCAAGCTGGAGGGCCGCCTGACGCTGTACGTGGCCAACCTGGCAGCACGCAAGATGAAGTTTGGCGTGTCCGAAGGCATGGTGCTGGCGGCCGGCCCTGGCGGCGAAGAAATCTACCTGCTCAGCCCCGACAGCGGTGCCAAGCCGGGTCAACGCGTCAAGTAACCGATCTGGAGCAAGGATGCTTATCCAAAGAACCTGGTTTCTCGCCACTGCCCTGGCCCTGCTGACCCTGGTCGGCTGCTCGCCGTCTGGGGACGGTCGCGCACCGGCAGGTGCAGCGCTGCAGGGTGAAATGGCGCAACCGGGCGCCTTTCTCGCCTACGAACACAGCGTCGGTATTCGCCTGCCGGTCGAGCAGGTCGAGCCACGCCTGGCAGCGGTACGTGACGCGTGCAGCAGCCAGCGTTTCGGCCAATGCGACCTGCTGGCCATCGAGCAGAGCCAAGGCCATTACCAGGCGGCCAGCATCACCGTGCGCATCGCGCCGGCGGGTGTCGAACCGCTGGTAGGTTTTGCGGGTGAAGGCGGCGAGCTGCAGAGCCGCCATACCCGCGCCGAGGACCTGGCTCAGGCAGTCAGCGATACCGAACAGCAGCGCCAACGCCTGGAGCGCCAGCAGAAAACCCTGCTGCTCTATCAGGCACGCACAGACCTGAGCGTCAGCGACATGCTCGCTCTGGCCCACGAACTGGCCGAGGTAGAGGTGCAACTGGCAGGCAATGCCCAGCAGTCGGCACAGCAGCAACGTCGCCTGACCACCAACCTGCTGACCATCAGCTTCAGCACCGAAGGCGAACCTGTTGGGCGCCTGGCGCGTATCGGCGACGCGGCAAGTGGCATGCTCGACAACGCCACCGAGGGCGCCACCGAAGCGCTCAGGCTGCTTGGCTACGGCATCCCCTTCGTGATCATTCTGTTCCCGCTCGCCCTGCAGGTTCGCTGGCTGTGGCGTAAAGCGAGCCGCGCACGCATCAAGGCATGAGTGAGCGCTGACGCGGCCGTGCCGCTGTACCGGGCGCGGCCCATGCCGGATAATGCCCGGCTCACGCGCCAGCCAGACCTGCAACAGCGATGATCGACTCCCGCCACTTCACCTGCCCGCACCGCCATGGGCCGCATCCGTGCCGGCGCGCCTGGGTGCGCCCATGAGGGACGCGCAGCGTATTGCCGCCATCGACGCGCTGCTGCCGCAGACGCAATGCGGCAAGTGCGGTCATCCGGGCTGCCTGCCCTACGCAGAGGGCATCGCCGCAGGTGAGGTGATCAACAAGTGCCCGCCCGGCGGTACGGCGACCCTCCATGCCCTGGCTGATCTGTTGAAGGTACCTGAGCTGCTCCTGGCACTGCCGGCGACGCCGCCCCAGGTGGCGGTGATCCGCGAGGCCGAGTGCATCGGCTGCACCAAGTGCATCCAGGCCTGCCCGGTGGACGCCATCGTTGGCGCGGCCAAGCTGATGCATACGGTGATCAACGATGAATGCACGGGCTGCGAGTTGTGCATCGCCCCTTGCCCGGTGGACTGCATCGACCTGATCACCCTGGCGCCAACCGAGGCCGAAGAGCAACGCGCCCGGGCCGACCAGTTCCGTACCCGCCACCAGAATCGTCTGGCCCGCCTGGCGCGCAACGATGCCCGTCGCCGCACGGCCCGCCCGGTACGTCCTGCGCCTGTAGAAGCGCCTGCTGTCGCGCCCCTGCAGCCCCACGGCGCTACCTCGCTGAAACAGGCGAAGATCGACGCCGCCATGAGCCGGGCCCGGCTGCAGAAGGCCTTGAAAGCCTTTGGTGATACGCCGGATGACAGCCAGCGCCAGCAACTGGCGGCCCTGCAACAGGCCGCCGAGCAGGATCAACGGCGTCTCGCTGAACTGCAGGCAACGTCCGAACAAGCAACCGCGAGCCCGGGCGAGCAGGCACTCAAGCAGGCCAAGATCGACCTGGCCAGCCACCGCATGGCCCTCAAAGCGGGCGAGCGCCGCGGGCTGGACGAGCAGGCTTTGGCGCCACTGCGCAGCGCCTACGCGGCCGCCCAACAGGCGCTACACCTGGCCGAAGAGCGCTGTGGCAAGCCCGCTCCAACGCGCTTGCTGGTCGACAAGGCAGGCATCAGCGCACAATGGCGCGAACTGAAAACTGATCTGGCCTATGCGCGTGCCGAACTGAACAAGCTACAGCGCGCCGAAGCACCCGATGCTGTCATGCTTAACAATGCCCGAGAGCGTCTTGCAGCCGCCGAACGCCGCCTGCAGGAACACACCAGCGCCAGCTAGCGCGCACTGACGAACCCTGATGCCAGACCATGAACGCCGCCAAACGCCTTGAAATCTTCCGCCGTCTGCACGAAGACAACCCCGAGCCAAAGACCGAGCTGGCCTACAGCACACCGTTCGAGTTGCTGATCGCCGTCATTCTTTCTGCGCAGGCGACCGACGTCGGTGTCAACAAGGCCACCGCGAAGCTGTATCCGGTGGCAAACACGCCCGAAGCTATCCTCGCCCTCGGCGTCGACGGGCTGAGCGAATACATCAAGACCATCGGCCTGTATAACAGCAAGGCCAAGAACGTCATCGAGACCTGCCGCATGCTCGTCGAGCTGCACGGCAGCCAGGTTCCCGATAACCGTGAAGCACTCGAGGCGCTGCCGGGCGTCGGCCGCAAGACCGCCAATGTGGTGCTCAACACCGCGTTTCGCCAGTTAGCAATGGCGGTCGACACGCATATTTTCCGGGTCAGCAACCGCACCGGCATCGCGCCCGGCAAGAATGTCGTCGAGGTCGAGAAGAAACTGCTCAAGTTCGTGCCCAAGGATTTTCTCCTCGACGCGCACCACTGGTTGATCCTGCACGGGCGCTACGTTTGCCAGGCGCGCAAGCCGCGCTGCGGCAGTTGCCGTATCGAAGACCTGTGCGAATACAAACTGAAAACCTCCGACGATTGAGGCTTCATACAGTTCTTGTATGGGCTGATTGAAAAAATCTTTTTTACTCGCCTCACATTTGGCTCTATAAGGTCGGCAAATGGCCCCTGTAGCCGGGAGTGAAGCGCATGAGCGGCAAAGAAGACCTGGAACTGGAAGACGACTTCGTCAGCGAAGACTCGGACAACAGCGAAGCACCTGTAGAAGTGGCGAAAACCAACCTGACCAAACGCCGCATCATCGACAATTTTCTCGAGGAGCGACGCCTGCACAAGCAGTTGGCCGAATACGATTTCGACCTGTAACAGGCAGCGCGATCACCGCCGAACGAAGAAGCCCGTATCGATCGATACGGGCTTCTTCGTCCAAGGCCTTGGTAAGCCTTGTGACTTAGAACCTGTTCACGATCTAGCGAGCTAGAGCGATACAAGGCAAAAACAAGCGAGGAAGCGGAGTTTACGAGTGGTAAATGAGCATTCCGAGCTTGTTTTTAACGCAGGAGCGCCGACGCGCAGCAGATCGTGAACAGGTTCTTACAACCCGTCGAGATAGCGCTCCACATCCAGCGCAGCCATGCAGCCGGCACCGGCCGAGGTGATCGCTTGGCGATAGACGCTATCTGCTACGTCACCGGCAGCGAATACCCCGGCAATAGTCGTCGCCGTCGCATTGCCTTCGCGCCCGCCATTGACCTGCAGATAACCATCCTTGAGTGCCAGCTGGCCTTCAAACAATGACGTATTGGGCGTATGCCCAATGGCCACGAACAGGCCATCGACGTGCAGCTCCCGAGTAGCGCCATCACGCTCGCGCAAACGCACACCCGTCACGCCTGAAGCATCGCCAAGCACCTCGTCTACCTCGGCATTCAGCGCCAGCACGATGCGCCCTTCGGCCACTCGCTCCTGCAGCTTGTTCTGCAGGATCTTCTCGGCCCGGAACGCGCCACGGCGGTGAACCAGCGTTACGCGGCTGGCGATTTTGGCCAGATACAGCGCTTCTTCCACCGCTGTGTTGCCGCCACCCACCACCGCCACTTCGCGATTGCGGTAGAAAAAGCCGTCGCAGGTAGCACAGGCAGATACGCCTTTGCCCATGAACGCCTGCTCGCTCGGCAAGCCCAGATAACGGGCGCTGGCACCGGTAGCGATGATCAGCGCATCGCAGCTGTAGGAAATGCTGTCACCGACCAGGGTGAATGGCCGCGCGGCGAGATCCACTGCCTGGATGTGATCGAAAACGATCTCGGTCTCGAAGCGCTCGGCATGGACCTGCATGCGCTGCATCAGCTCCGGGCCAGTCAGGCCGTGGGCATCGCCGGGCCAGTTGTCCACCTCAGTGGTGGTAGTCAGCTGGCCGCCAGCCTGTAAACCGGTGATCAGCAGTGGCTTGAGATTGGCGCGTGCAGCGTAGACCGCCGCGCTGTAGCCGGCAGGGCCGGAACCGAGAATGATCACGCGGGCGTGTCGGGTACTCGACATCAGTAACTCCTCACAGCGTAGCGCTGCAAAAAAAGCCGCCACCAACCAGGGCGGTCGGACTTCGGCGGCTATAAAGGGACGCGAGCAGAGTAGTCGCCACAGTCTCGTGCTTGGAAATGCGCTTTGCCAATTCCATGCATAGCCGCCGGCTATCAGCGCTCGACGCTTTCACCGGGACGGCAAAATGGGTAAGGTCGCGCCACGTTCACTGATTGGAGACACCCTCGATGCGCGCTCCTGTGCTGTCCGGTCCGCAATACCTCGGCGAAGGCCTGAAGCTGGTGATGAGCCCCGGCCTGCGCCTGTTCGTGCTGCTGCCGCTGGCGATCAACCTGATCCTGTTCAGCATGATGATCGGCTTAGCCGTGCAGCAGTTCAGCGGCTGGGTGGACGCTTTCATGCCGTCGTTACCGAGCTGGCTGAGCTTTCTGCAGTACATCCTCTGGCCGCTGTTCGTGGTGCTGGTGGTGCTGATGGTGTTCTTCACCTTCACCATGCTGGCCAATATCGTCGCCGCGCCGTTCAACGGGTTTCTCGCCGAGAAGGTCGAAGTGGTGGTGCGTGGCCAGGACAATTTCCCGCCCTTCAGCTGGGCCGAACTGATCGCCATGGTGCCGCGCACTCTGGGCCGCGAAGGGCGCAAGCTGGCGTATTTCCTGCCACGGGCACTAGGCCTGCTGATCCTCTCGTTCATCCCGGTGGTCAATTTGATCGCCGCGCCACTGTGGCTGCTGTTCGGCGTGTGGATGATGGCCATCCAGTACATCGACTACCCCGCCGACAACAACAAGGTCAGTTGGCAGGACATGCTCGCCTGGCTGCGCGAGAAGCGCTGGCAGTCCCTGGGCTTTGGCGGCATTACTTACGCAGCGCTGCTGGTGCCCTTCGTGAATATCGTGATGATGCCGGCGGCTGTCGCCGGCGCGACGCTGTTCTGGGTGCGTGAAGGTGGCGTGAGTTCGGGCGCCGGCACTGTCACGCAAACGCCACGCTGATGTCACAAACGCTACATGACGGCAGCCCAGACTGCTGTCATGAGCACTCCCCCGCTATTCATCGCCCTGGTCAGCGAGACCTACAGCCCGGAAATCAACGGTGTGGCCAATACCCTTGGCCATCTGGTCAACGGGCTGCGCGCACGCGGCCATCGCCTGCAAGTGATACGCCCCCGGCAGCACCACGATGCCCCGGCCGCGAATAATGAGGATCTGCTGCTCACCCGCGGCTGGCCGTTGCCCGGTTATCGCGGCCTGCAATGGGGTCAGTCGGCGCGCCATAAGCTGCTGCGCCTGTGGCGACGCCAGCGTCCGGATGTGCTGTATATCGCCACCGAAGGCCCACTAGGCCTGTCCGCCCTGCGCGCGGCGCGGCGTCTGCGCATACCGGTAATCAGCGGCTTTCACACCAACTTCCAGCAGTACACCGGGCACTATGGCATCACCTTGCTGACGCGCCTGCTAACCAACTATCTGCGCTGGTTTCACAACGCCTCACGCATGACCCTGGTGCCCAGCCTCAGCCAGCGCAGCGAGTTGCAACGCCGTGGCTTCGAGCGCCTGGAACTGCTCGCCCGTGGTGTCGATGCAGGGCTGTTCAACCCGGCCAGGCGTTGCGACGAATTGCGCCGCAGCTGGGGGCTGGCTGAGCAGGACATTGCCGTTTTGCATGTGGGCCGACTGGCTGCAGAAAAGAACCTGGACCTGTTGGTCAGCACCTTCAATGCACTGCAGCGGCAGTGTGCAGGAGCAACGCTCCGACTGGTAGTGGTCGGCGACGGCCCGCAGCGCGAGAGCCTGCAGAAGCAGTTGCCAGATGCACTGTTCTGCGGCATCCAGCGCGGTGAAACGCTGGCTCAGCACTATGCTAGCGGCGACATCTTTCTATTCCCCAGCCTTTCGGAAACCTTCGGCAACGTGCTGCTCGAAGCCATGGCGTCGGGGCTTGGTGTGGTCGCCTTCGATCAGGCGGCGGCTGCCCAGCACATCGAGGATGGCCACAACGGCATGCTAGCCAGCGCCGATGACCAGCGCACCTTCATCGAAGCGGCCGGCTGGCTGATCGAGAACAGCGAGAACCTGCGCCGGGTGCGCCTGAATGCGCGCCAGCATGCGGCCAGGCAGAGCTGGTCGAGCATCGTCGAGCAATTCGAAGAGCACCTGCATGGCGCATTACAGAATGGCGTGGCATTAAGCGCCGCGCGCAGCACCGCACTGGCGATCGAAACCAAACGCGCGCACTGAAGATACGAAGGGTGTGAACGGCGGGCCGATCGCTCGGCCCAGGAAATCAGGCCAAGGCTTTCTCGATGGCCTGGATCAGCGCAGGATCATCCGGCGCAGTGCGCGGCGAGAAACGCGCCAGCACGCGGCCATCCTGTCCCACCAGAAACTTCTCGAAATTCCAGGTGATGTCGCCTGGAAACTCGGCACCTTCGCCCGCCAACAGGCGATACAGCGGATGGCGAGCGTTGCCGTTGACCTCGAGCTTGCTGCTCAGCGGAAAGGTCACGCCGTAGTTGAGGCTGCAGAACTGCGCGATGGCCGCTTCGCTATCCGGCTCTTGCCCAGCGAACTGATTACACGGCACACCCAGCACGCTGAAACCCTGCGAGGCGTAAGTCTGCTGCAAACGCTCAAGCCCGGCATATTGAGGCGTGAGCCCGCATTTGGACGCGACATTGACCACCAGCACGACCTTGCCTTTGAGCGGAGCCAGCGGCAGCTCCTGGCCATCGAGTGCATGCAGGGTCAGGTCGTGAAAGGCGCTCATGATGTGGTGCTCCGGTAACGCAAAAGGCATGAATAAAACAGAAAATCGCCGAGCTAGTTAACGCTGGCAAGGTGCTCACCACGGATGGCTGGGCACAAAAAAGGCGCCTGAAAAGGCGCCTTTTCGTGACTGCAGCTTAGCAGTCACAGATGACCATCTGCCAGCAGCGACTAAGCGGCTGCCGACATACGGATCAGTGGTGATGACCACCTTCACCGTGCACGTGACCGTGGGCAACTTCTTCTTCGCTGGCATCGCGCACGTCAACGACCTTGACCGCGAAAGTCAGTCGCTGGCCAGCCAGCGGGTGGTTACCGTCGACAATTACGTCGTCGCCTTCCAGCTCGCGGATGGTGACGATCTGCATACCGCCATCCGGGCCGGACGCGTGGAACTGCATGCCAACTTCCAGTTCGTCGACGCCTTCGAACATCGAACGGTTCAGGGTGGCAACCAACTCAGCACTGTATTCGCCGTAGGCTTCTTCCGGCTCGACGGAAACGTTGACTTCGTCACCAGCCTGCTTGCCGACCAGGGCCTTCTCGAGACCGACGATGATGTTGCCAGCACCGTGCAGGTAGACCAGCGGCGCGCCGCCAGCGGAACTATCGATCACCTCACCGGCATCGTTGGTCAGGGTATATTCGATGGAAACGGCCTTGTTGGCGGCGATCTGCATGGGGCGAACCTTTTGCTCGAGGAAAATGAACGTGAGATTGTAACCAACGGCGGGGGCGAAAGCGACCCAAGCCCAGACGGGCGGGACGCAGCCGGGGTTACTCTGGTCGGTTTTGAGCAAGATCATGACGGCCATTGGGTAGCTGTCTTATCTTGTGGTCATACTCAGCACCTGCGCCATCAGCCGCCTTGGCAAAATCGCGCCTGGGTGCTTGATGCCGCGCAGCGCCATGCGCATATCGGCACGAACTTCACCTGTGGCTGGTGTGTCGCAACACTGGCTCCAACGCCTTCTGATGCTAAGGACTCTTGAATGCCCGCACGCAATATTCTGGTGATCAACTGCGGTAGCTCCTCGATCAAATTTGCCCTGGTCGATCCTGATCAGCAGCAATTCGCGATCAGCGGCCTGGCAGAGCGCCTCGGCAGCGCCGACGCTGCTTTGCATTGGCAGCGAGATGGCGTCAAACACACCCAGGCCATCCCCGGAGACGATCACCGCGCTGCGCTCGTTCACCTGCTGCAGCAGGTGCAGGAAGCAACAGGCGGCCAGCTGCATGGTATTGGTCATCGCGTGGTACACGGTGGCGAGCACTTCACCAGTGCCCAACGCTTGGACGATGAAGTGATCGCAGCGATTCGTGCAGTTGCGCCGCTGGCTCCGCTGCACAACCCGGCAGGCCTACTTGGTATCGAAGCGGCACTGGCCCTATATCCGCAGCTGCCACAAGTTGCTGTGTTCGACACCGCCTTCCACCAGAGCCTGCCCGAACACGCCTTCCGCTACGCCGTGCCGGAGCAGCTGTACCGCGACCACGGCGTACGCCGCTACGGTTTTCACGGTACCAGCCACCGCTTCGTCAGCGCCCGTGCAGCCGAACTCACCGGTCTGCCGGCGGACGACAGCGCCTGGCTGGTCGCCCACCTGGGCAATGGCTGCTCGACCTGCGCGGTGGTCAACGGCCAGAGCCGCGACACCAGCATGGGCCTGACACCGCTCGAAGGCCTGGTGATGGGCACCCGCAGCGGTGATGTCGACCCTAACCTGCACAGTCACCTGTCACGCACGCTGGGCTGGAGCCTGGAGCAGATTGATCGCATGCTCAACCATGACAGCGGCCTGCTCGGCCTGTCCGGCCTGTCCAACGACATGCGCAGCCTGGAGCAAGCACGTGACGAAGGGCATGCCGGCGCCACCCTGGCCATCGAAGTATTCTGCTACCGCCTGGCCAAATCCCTGGCGGCCATGAGCTGCGCTCTGCAGCGTCTGGACGGGCTGATCTTCACTGGCGGTATCGGCGAGAACTCGCCGCTGATCCGCAGCAAAACCGTCGCTCACTTAGGCCTGCTCGGCCTGAAGCTGGACGACACCGCCAACGATCGTTGTCTGCGCGGTGTCAGCGGCCCGATCAACGCGCAAAACCATACGCGGGTGCTGGTGGTGCCCACCAACGAAGAACGGCAGATCGCCCTCGACACGCTGGCACTGCTCGACTGATACGGAGAACCCCATGCACACCTTTTTCATCTCCCCGACCGGCTTCGGCGTCGGCCTCACCTCCATCAGCCTGGGCCTGGTCGGCGCGCTAGAGCGGGCCGGCCTCAAGGTCGGCTTCTTCAAGCCCATCGCCCAGCCGCACCAGGGCGACGCCGGCCCCGAGCGTTCCAGCGAGCTGGTTGCGCGCACCCACGGCCTGCATTCACCCAAGCCGCTGGCCCTCGCCCACGTCGAACGCCGACTCGGCGACGGCGACCTGGATGAACTGCTCGAAGAAATCATCAGCCTCTACCAGGAGGCCGCCAAAGACAAAGACGTGGTGATCGTCGAAGGCATGGTGCCGACGCGCCAGGCCAGTTACGCCGCGCGGGTCAACTTTCATCTGGCCAAGAGCCTGGATGCCGACGTGATTCTGGTCTCGGCGCCGGAGCAGGAAAGCCTGGGCGAGCTGTGCGACCGCGTGGAGATTCAAGCCCAGCAGTTCGGCGGGCCGAAGGACCCCAAGGTACTTGGTGTGATCCTCAACAAGATCCGCAGCGACGATGGCCTGGAAGCCTTCACCGCACGCTTGCGTGAACAATCCTCCTTGCTGCGTCACCCGGAATTCCGCCTGCTCGGTTGCATCCCCTGGCTCGACGAGCTGAACGCACCGCGCACCCGCGACATCGCCGAACTGCTCGGCGCCCGCGTACTCAACGCCGGCGACTACGAACAACGGCGCATGACCAAGATCGTGCTCTGTGCCCGCGCCGTGGCCAACACCGTGCAATTGCTCAAGCCCGGCACGCTGGTAGTCACGCCGGGTGATCGCGACGACATCATTCTTGCCGCCAGCCTGGCCGCCATGAACGGCATGCCATTGGCTGGCCTGCTGCTGTGCAGCGACTTCGCCCCCGACCCGCGCATCATGGAGCTGTGCCGTGGCGCCCTGCAGAGCGGCCTGCCGGTGATGACCGTGAGCACCGGCTCCTACGACACGGCCACCAACCTGAACCGCCTGAACAAGGAAATTCCGGTCGACGACAAGGAGCGCGCCGAGAAGGTCGCCGACTTCGTCGCCAGCCACATCGATCACGACTGGCTGGCCGCCCGTTGCGGCAGCCCGCGCGAGCTGCGCCTGTCGCCGCCGGCGTTCCGTTATCAACTGGTGCAGCAGGCCAAGGCTGCCAACAAACGCATCGTCCTGCCTGAAGGCGCCGAGCCGCGCACTGTGCAAGCCGCCGCTATCTGCCAGGCACGCGGAATCGCCCGTTGCGTACTGCTGGCCAAGCCCGAGGAGGTGCACAGCGTGGCCCAGGCCCAGGGCATCGAACTGCCGCCAGGGCTGGAGATTCTCGATCCGGATCTGATTCGCGAGCGCTACGTCGAGCCGATGGTCGAGCTGCGCAAGGGCAAGGGCCTCAACGCACCGATGGCCAGCGCCCAGCTCGAAGACACCGTGGTGCTCGGCACCATGATGCTGGCGCTGGACGAGGTTGATGGCCTGGTATCCGGCGCCGTGCACACCACCGCCAACACCATCCGCCCGGCGCTGCAGTTGATCAAGACCGCGCCCGGCTACAACTTGGTGTCCTCGGTGTTCTTCATGCTGCTGCCGGATCAGGTTCTGGTATACGGCGACTGCGCGGTAAACCCCGACCCTAACGCCGAGCAGTTGGCGGAAATCGCCCTGCAGAGCGCCAACTCGGCCCAGGCCTTCGGTATTCCGCCGCGGGTAGCGATGCTCAGCTATTCCACCGGTGATTCGGGCAGCGGCGAGGAAGTGGAAAAAGTCCGCGAGGCAACACGCATAGCACGCGAAGCCAACCCACAATTGCTAGTCGACGGCCCCCTGCAGTACGACGCCGCCGCCATCGAAAGCGTCGGCCGGCAGAAAGCCCCCAACAGCCCGGTAGCCGGTCGCGCCACGGTGTTTATCTTCCCGGACCTGAACACAGGCAACACCACCTACAAGGCCGTACAGCGCAGCGCCGACTGCATCAGCGTCGGCCCCATGCTGCAGGGCCTGCGCAAGCCGGTGAACGACCTGTCGCGCGGCGCGCTGGTCGACGATATCGTCTTCACCATCGCCCTGACTGCCATCCAGGCTGCCAACATGCGCCAGTGAAACGGGCCGATCCGAGCGCGGGTGACACACCCCGCATTCGGATCGACTTGCAGTTCCATCGCCAATCATTAATCTGTGCGCCAATTGCGGCCAGCGCTATAGCTGGCCGCCAACCTGCCTGAGGTTCGCACGTCCATGCTGCACTTTCTGCCTGCCCCGGTGCTCGGCCTTTTGGGTAGCGTCTCGCTGGCGCTCAATACCCTGTTCTGGTGCGTACCTCTGTTCACCGTCACGCTGCTGCGTATCCTGCTGCCACTGCCGATTGTGCAACGCGCCAGCGATCGCGTGATGACATTCATTCAGGAAGGCTGGATCAGCTGCAACAAAACCTGGATGCAGGTGCTGGGTAAAACCCGCTGGCACATCGAGGGTGACCAGAAATTCGACTATGAACATTCCTACCTGGTAACCAGTAACCACCAAAGCTGGGTGGATATTCTGGTGCTGCAGTACCTGCTCAACCGACGCGTCCGACCGCTGAAGTTCTTCCTCAAACAGGAACTGATCTGGGTGCCGGTTATCGGTTTGTGCTGGTGGGCGCTGGGCTTTCCCTTCATGAAGCGTTACTCGAAGCAATACCTGGCCAAGCACCCGGAAAAGAAAGGCAAGGATCTACAGACCACGCGACGCACCTGCGCCAAGTTCCGTAATAACCCGGTGGGCATCTTCAATTTCGCCGAAGGCACGCGCTTCACCCCCGCCAAGCATCAGGAGCAACAGTCGCCCTACCGCTACCTGCTCAAACCCAAAGCTGGCGGCCTGGCCTTCGTGCTCGATGCCATGGGCGAGCAACTGCACGGCATGATCAACGTCACGCTGCATTACCCGCAGGGTAGCCCCGGCTTCTGGACATTACTCAGTGGCCAGTTGGAGGATGTGGTCGTGGTCGTCGAACAGCTACCGATTCCCACACACTTCATCGGCCGCGCCTACGACCAGGATGAGATCTATCGCAAAGACTTCCAGCAGTGGGTCAATACGCTCTGGGAAGACAAGGACAGCCTGCTCGAGCGTTTGCATCAGCAACACCCCTAACGCTCAATTTTGCGGGCATAGATCGGTTTCGTAGAAACGATACTGTCGCCGCCCGCCGCGCTTGGCCGCATACATTGCCGTATCGGCAGCGCGCAGCAGATCTTCGACACTGCTGCCATCAGTCGGTAGGCAAGCGATACCGATGCTAACGCCAAGACCTGGCTGACCGCCCTCGCCCGCCCCTTCACTGACTACCTGCTGGATCAGTTTTTGCGCCACCGAGGCGGCCTCGGCCGGGTCACTCAGGCTGTCGAGGA
Source organism: Phytopseudomonas punonensis (assembly GCF_900142655.1). Classification (GTDB taxonomy): domain Bacteria; phylum Pseudomonadota; class Gammaproteobacteria; order Pseudomonadales; family Pseudomonadaceae; genus Aquipseudomonas; species Aquipseudomonas punonensis. Next base: position 126,846 of record NZ_FRBQ01000001.1, read on the forward strand.
TCACCGTGAATTCGTCACCGCCGATGCGCGCCAGGCGGTCGTATGGCCTCAAGCAGGCCTTGAGCTGAACGCTCACCTGACGCAGTACTTGGTCGCCACGCTCGTGACCCAGGGTGTCATTGATGTGCTTGAAGCCATCCAGATCCAGATACAGCAAGGCGGCCTTCTGACCGGTGCGCTGATGGCGGGAGATCGAGGCCTGCAGCTCCTGCAGAAAGCCGCGACGGTTGAGCAGCCCGGTTAGGGCATCGGTAATGGCCAATGCTTCGAGCTGGTGATGCAAGTCGCGCACCCTCGACATATCCAGCGCGAGCAGGATCATCCCGTGGGCATCGTCGGGCAGCGGCGAACAGGACAGCGCCACCGGCACGACGCCACCGCCACGCGTATGTAGATTGGCATCGTGCAAACGCAAGTGCTCACGGCGCCGCCAATGCTCATAAAAGCTCGACTCCTGCCACTGCAGATGCCCAGGCACATCGACCCAGGAAAGTAATTCGCTGCCTGTAAGCTCGCCCTCCTGGCAGCCGAGCATCCGAGTGATCGCAGGGTTGGCAAAGCGTATGCGGCCATCATCGCCCACCACCAGAATGCCTTCAGCGGTATTGTCGAGGATCGACGCATTGAAGGCCCGCTCGCGCTCCAACTGCAGGCTCATGCGTCGCAGATCGCGGCGATACTGCTCATGTTCAAGCAGCGCACGTACCTTGTGGAGCAACATGGCGGGCTGGACAGGCTTGGCGATGAAATCCATCGCTCCGGCACCGTAACCTTGACCGAGAATCTCGTCAGTCTGGGCCATGCCGGAAACGAAGATGATCGGCGTGAATCGAGTGTGCGGATCAGCACGCATACGCCGCGCGACCTCGAAGCCATCCATACGCGGCATCTGCACATCGAGCAGCACCAGGCCCACGTGCCCCTGCGCCAGGTACTCAAGCGCTTCAGCGCCCGAATCAACACAGTGAACAGGCTGTTCGATGGCCTCGAGCAGCTCCTGCATGTCATCAAGATTGTCTTGCCGATCATCGACGACCAGTATTTCCAGCGGTTCTTCCCGATCCAGTAGCACCTCTACCTCCCTGCCTGCATCGCTTCACGGCTCGACCATTGATCAGCAGAGTCTAGCTCTCGCCTGCGCGGTAGCCACACCATCGAATCGACAGCCAAGAAAAACCCCGCCGAAGCGGGGTTTCAGGCAAGGATTTCAAATACGGCCGGACAGGATCACAGCGGCCGCAGGTTGATCTCCACGCGGCGGTTCTGCGCGCGACCTGCTTCATTGGCGTTGCTGGCAATCGGCTGGTTCGGGCCCGCGCCATAGGCAGAAATCCGCGACGAGTCGACACCATTAGCAGCCAGGTACGAGGCCACGCTCTGGGCACGGCGGGTGGACAGGCTCTGGTTCAGCTCGGCGGAACCGGTGCTATCGGTATGCCCAACGATGTTCACGCCGTTCTTGTTGAACTCCTTGAAGGTCAGCACCAAAGAATTCAGCGTCGGGTAGAAGCTGCTGGAGATATCCGCCGAGTTGCTGGCAAAGGTGATTTTGCCGGGCATTATGAGGGTCAGATCATTGCCGTTACGCTGCACCTGCACGCCGGTGCCTTGCAGCTGCTGGCGCAGTTTGGCTTCTTGAGTATCGACGTAATAACCGTAACCGCCGCCTGCCGCGCCACCTACTGCAGCGCCGATCAATGCGCCCTTCTTGCGATCTTTCTTACTCGAGGTAGCAGCACCGACTGCAGCACCAGCCAGCGCCCCTACACCGCCGTAGATACCGGATTTACCTGCCTGGCTTTCACCGGTATAGGGGTTGACTGTACAGCCGGACAACACAGCGAAAACTGCCGTTGCGGCAACCAGGGAGCGGAGTTTAATCATTGGGTAATCCTTAGTCGTGTTGCAGATGGAGGCATTCTTTTATTCGCGACTTCGAGCCGGCGAACGCAGTCAAGTTCCCCTCCAAGGCTAACAATCACGACGCAGAAAATCTGTAAGCACTTGTTTTTCAAGCTCTCACGAATGGATTTTCGCGCATCTCGTCACCCAAGCGAGTGTCTGGCCCGTGGCCCGTCACCACCGTGGCGTCCTCATCCAGGCGATACAGGCGCTGCTTGATGGAGCGCTCGATGGTCGCGTAGTCACCACCCCACAAGTCGGTACGGCCAATGCCGCGGCGAAACAGCGTGTCGCCTGCGATCAACAGCTTGGCCTCGGGAAACCAAAAGCTCATGGAGCCAGGCGTATGCCCCGGCGTGTGCAGCGCCACACCACAGCCACAGGCGAGCGCCTCGTCATCGGCAAGCCACTGATCGGGCGCAGGTACCGGCGTATAAGGAACGCCGAACATCTGGCACTGCATCTCCAGGTTGTCCCACAGGAACTGATCGTCCTTGTGCAGGTGCAGCGTCGCGCCAGTCTTTTCCTTCATCTGCCCAGAGGCCAGGAAATGATCGAGATGTGCGTGAGTGTGAATGATGCTCACCACCTTGAGGCCGTGAGCCTCCAAGCGCGCCATGATTAGATCGGGATTGCCGCCAGGATCGACCACGATGGCTTTACCAGTGACGGGGTCGCCAATAATTGTGCAGTTGCACTGCAGAGGGCCTACGGGAAAGGTCTCGCGGATTAACGCGGGTTTGGCGGTTTCCATACTGTATTCCTGTAACGCGAATGGCAGGCGAAGCATTGATTCTAACCGGCATAGCGCGTTCCAGCCGAGCCAGTTACCCGGAGCATCAGCACCCAACCGCGATTATTGAAGAGGCAATAAAAAACCGGCCCTAAGGCCGGCTTTCTGTTACTACGTTGCGATCAGCGAACGCCAGACTGTCGCAGTGCTGCCGGCGTGTAGTCGCTTTCCTTGGCCGGGTAGTCGAACTCGTAGGCCTTCTTCTCTTCGTTCTTCAGACCCAGAGCCAGATAGCGGCCGGAGAGCAGATCATGGATCACCTCGACGGCATACCACGGTACTTGCTTGTCGTAGTAGTACTGAGCGTGGGCTTCAGCTACGCGCCACAGGGTACCGCGACCGTCGTAGTGGTCGATGGCAGAGGCCTGCCAGGTATCCTCGTCGATATAGAAATCACGCTTGGCATAGATATGACGTTCGCCCTGCTTGAGGGTGGCAGTCACATGCCAGACGCGGTGTAGCTCATAGCGCGTCAGATCCGGGTTCAGGTGCCCGGCCTTGACGATGTCGGCGTACTTCAGCTTCGGCGAATCGAGACGGTAGCTGTTGTAAGGAATGTAGATTTCCTTCTTGCCCAGCAACTGCCAGTCGTAACGATCAGGTGAACCGTTGTACATGTCGAGGTTGTCGGAAGTACGCAGGCCATCGGCTGCAGTACCCGGGCCATCGTAGGACACCTGCGGCGCACGACGCACACGACGCTGACCTGCGTTGTACAGCCACGCCATGCGCGGCTCTTTTACCTGGTCGATAGTTTCGTGCACCAGCAGCACGTTACCGGCCAAACGTGACGGCGCCGTTACCCGCTGCTTGAAATAGAACAGAATGTTGCTTGGTTTACTGGTGTCGGCATCCTTCATCATCGCTCGGAAGGCGAACTCTTCTTCCAGGCTGACGGGGCTGAACGAGCCATTGGCCTGCGGCGTCACCTGCACAACGTGGCGGCGTACGCTGGCGCCACGGTAGCGAGTGATGTGGTTCCAGATCGCTTCCAGACCGTCCTTCGGAATCGGGAACGGATTGGCCAGCTGGAAGTTCTCCAGCCCCTCGCCGCCCTGAATCAGCTTGGCGTTGGTAGCATTCTGCTTGGTAGCCGCAATGATGTTATCCGGCACCGTCGCCGTACGGTGGGTGGTGTAAACCGGCATCCGGTAGGTTTCCGGATAACGCTTGAACATCGCGTACTGGCCAGGCGTCAGCTTGTCCTTGTACTGCTCGACGTTCTGCGCGGTGATGGTGAACAGCGGCTTCTCGTTAGGGAACGGATCAGCAAGGAAGCCACCCGAATCCACCGCACCAGCATTGACCGGCAGTCCACCGGTCCAGGCCGGGATGCTGCCGTCGGCATTACCGGCCTTCTCAGCACCGATAGGCGTCAAGGTATTACCCAGCTTGGCCGCCTCGTCCGCCGATACTGCCGCCATCACACCGGTGGCTAACAACGACAATGTCAGAGCGCCTGTTTGCAACAGCCTTTTTGTTGTTTTCATAAATGCGTTTTCCTATGAATACGGGCGCTTAGAAGTTCATACCGAAGCTGAGGGCCAGAAAGTCACGATCAACCAGCGTATTGTATTTGCCACCGAAGAAGTCGGTGTAAGCGAGGCTGGCGGTATAGGTATTCTGATACTCAGCATCCAGCCCCAAACTCACAGCTTTTGCGCCTTCAGTGAACAAGCCATTGGGCCCGTAACCGCTCACATCGTGAGACCAGGCAACATTGGGCTTGAGGTTCACACCAGCAAATACATCTGGATACTCCCAAATCGCACGTGCACGGTAACCCCAAGAGGTACTAGTGACGAACCCATCGTTTTCGCAATATTTAGAAACGTTCTTCCGTGATGCGCCACCGAGTGTAGATCCGTTAAGCGTTTCACACGTATTTACGAAAGTTCCAGGTGCAACTTGTGTTGGCTGTAGTGGCCCAGGGCCGAACACGGGATCACGACCATAGCGAGCCTCGGACGTACTTTCCAACCCCCCGACATGCACAACACCTATTTCTCCAACAACCGTAAAGCGGCTAGCCCCCATAACCTGATCAAAGAAATGTGTAAAGGTTGTCTGGAATTGAGTAATTTCCTTCCTACGATAACCATTCAGATCCTGGCCTGGAGCGCCGTCCAACACAGACGCATTACCGAATAGCCCTCCCAAAGAACCTACGCCAGCAAAAAGAATATCAGTGGTATTAAGCTGAACGGGAGCATTTGGGCGATAGCTTATCTCACCGCTCCATGCTGTTCCCGTAGGCAAAGTGGTAGAAAAACTCAAACCATAGAGCTGTATGTCCTCAGGATACTCAATAAAGTACCGAGAAGATCCTGCCACAGCAAGAGGCCTTAAATTTGCCGGATTATTTGCACCTAATACGGGTATATTCGGCAACCCAGCATTAATGGCATTCAGCTGCGCCTGCGTGGCGCTACTGCCGCTAAAAACGGGATTTCGGCTGTGGTAATTCATGAAATAAGCACCAAACTCGGTATCGAGGGGTGCAAAATAATACCTAAATGCCGTTCCCCATTGACCGCTATCGGATGGATCCTTATCACCACCACGCCTTACAAGAACGCCTTCTTCATTGGCATCTACACCAAACGCCCCCAAGGCTCCCAAAGCAGCCGGGCTTAAGGAAGATGCTTGCCGAAGCACTCTCAAATTGTTATCGCATCCATCAGCAACAATGTCTGCTTGGGAGAAAAAAGTACCGCAGTTCTCTACAATTGTCTGGTCCCACTCTAGCTGATAGAAAAACTCAGCAGATAGATTTTCCGTCAACCCCTGAGAAACATAAAACATATTAACAGGAATCAACGCTTCTTTAATTTCAGCCCCTGGGCGACGAAATGCAGCAACATCAATAGGATTTATAGAATTGATGCTATTCTGCAAAAAGGTGCTTTCACCCCAACTGACAACTTGTTTACCGAGACGAACAGACCCTGGCTGATCTGCTATGGAATAATTGTGATAAACAAAAGCGTCGAGCAACTGCGCACCGGATGATTTCGCTCCCTCTTTACGATTAGAGTCGCTAATCTCCTTAAACTCACGCCCTTCATCTTTTAACTCGAAGTCGTACCAGTATTTGCCTCGAACAAAAACACCAGTATCTCCGTACTTCAATTCAAGATCATGGATACCCTTAAAAATCTTGGAGAACGTCTCACCACGCTTAAAATTGAGGTGCCCATCATCAGACGTTTGCGACAGTCCACGCCCTCCGTTATTCGACCCAATCAAATCCTTGTCAGGCGAAGCCGTCGACCAACTAGCCCCCACCGACAGCGACGAGTCGAATTGACCTTCGATTTCCCCAATATTGAAGTTCACTGCGAATGCCGGGCTGGCAAGAGTTGATGCGAGACTGACGGCCAGCGGCAGTTTTGCCAGACGCCAGAACGGCCTTGTTGTGTTGGTCATCGACGCTACTCCATTTGTTTTTGTTATGGCTGATTGACTAGATCCAGCGAGCCTTGCCAGATGGTGCTTGCAGTGCCCGAGACACTCTGGCTCGCCGGTTTAGACAGATCAGATCCATCCGTGACAAGCCAAGAATGGCCTGAAACCAGCAATTAGCAAGCCAAACGCTTGTTTGACTGATCAGTCACTTTTTTGGCGTTGAAATTCGTGCCTTACAGGGACGATAAAAACTCACTTCCGGTCTCCTGCCACTGCTTGAGGTCAACGCGAATACGCTTTTTGTCCAGCTTGCCCACACTGGTCTTGGGAATTTCGGTAACAAGGGCAATCTGCGAGGGAATTGCCCACTTGTTGATAACGCCCTGCTCGACAAATGGTTTGAGGTGTTCCTTGAGAATCCCAGCATCGAGATGCTGCCCTTCCTTGGCGACTACCAAGGCAAAGGGTCGCTCACCCCACTGCTGATCCGCCACACCGACTACGGCTACTTCGCGCACCGCCGATTGGCGGCTGATCAGGTCTTCGAGTTCAAGTGAAGAAATCCACTCGCCGCCGGTCTTGATCACATCCTTGATGCGGTCGCGAATGTCGATGAAGCCCATGTCATCCAGCGTTGCCACGTCACCAGTGTGCAGCCAGCCATGGGTCCAAAGCTCTTCACCTTTTTGCGGTTCACGGTAGTAGCCCTGAGTCAGCCAGGGCGCACGCAGCACTAGCTCGCCCTGGGTCTCGCCATCAACAGGCAGTCGCTGGCCCTCGCTGTCCATGATCGCAGCCTCCACCATCGGCACCGGGATGCCGGCCTTGATGCGGTAGGAGGCACGCTGTTCCTCGCCTGCCGCGAGTAGGTCTTCGTTGATATAGGCACAGGAAATCAGTGGGCAGGTCTCAGACATACCGTACGCGGCCGTCAGCTGAATACCTTTGGCCTTGGCCGCGTCATACACGGCGCGATTGAGTGCGCTGCCACCAATGATCACCTTCATGCCCTTGAAGTCATGCCCTTGGGCGCCAGGTGCAGCGAGCAGCATCTGCAGGATGGTCGGTACACAATGGGAGAAGGTCACCTGCTCGCTCTTGATCAGCTTACAGAGCATCTCCGGCTCGTAGCGCCCTGGATACACCTGTTTCACGCCCAGCATCGTCGCCACGTAGGGCACGCCCCAGGCATGCACGTGGAACATGGGCGTGATCGGCATGTACACGTCGTCATTGCCCATCAGACGGATGCTGTCCAGGCTGCCCAAAGTGGTTGCCATCGACAGGGTATGCAGCACCAGCTGGCGATGGGTGAAGTACACGCCCTTTGGGTTGCCGGTAGTACCCGTGGTGTAGAAAGTGGTCGCCACGGAGTTTTCGTCAAAGTCGGCGAACGCATAGGTCGGCTCTGCAGCTGCCAGCAGGTTTTCGTATTCACCGACCAAACCGGGAAGCTCAACAGCGGACTGAGCGTTGTCGGTCAGCAGTAACGTGCCGGTCACCGTGCTGAGCTGCCCCGCGATGCCCTGATACAACGTAGCGAAATCGCTGTTGACCAGCACGAAGCGATCTTCGGCGTGGTTCATCGTGTAGAGAATCTGCTCTGGCGACAGGCGGATATTGATGGTGTGCAACACCGCGCCCAGCATCGGCACCGCGAACATGCATTCCAGGTAACGGTGGCTGTCCCAATCCATTACCGCCACGGTATCACCGGCCTTCACACCCGCCTGGGTGAGCACATTGGCCAATCGTGCTACCCGCTCGTTGAAGGTCGCGTAGTTGTAACGCAAGGTGTCGCGATAGACGATTTCGCGATTTTTCTCGTAGCGGCTGCCCGACAGCAGCAGGCTTTTGATCAACAACGGGTATGGGTGGGCATTCGCGGCGGGGGGAATGATACGGGTCTGCAACATGGGCTCACCTGTTCTGAACTATTGTTGAAAGCGACGAATATGAAGCGAAACCGTAGCGGGGATGGCAACTTGCCCAACATTAGCCTGTGCAAGCGCTCACTCAATCAGCCAAAGGGATGATTGTGTTGCTCGCTATGACCTGCGAGCCGGTTTCGCCCCTTTACTGCAGATTAGGATGGAAATATGTCGGATATCGTTATCGTCAGCGGCGCTCGCACGCCCATGGGTGGTTTTCAGGGTAGCTTGTCTTCGGTAAGCGCAACGGATCTTGGCGCAACGGCGATTCGTGCCGCAGTGGCTCAAGCTGGCATCGCTGCGGGCGATGTGCAGGAAGTGATCATGGGCTGTGTGCTGCCCGCCGGTCTCAAGCAAGGCCCCGCGCGCCAGGCGTCACTCGCGGCAGGCCTGCCGAATGCAACGGGCTGTACCACCATCAATAAACTCTGTGGCTCAGGCATGAAGGCGGTGATGCTGGCCCATGACCTGATCAAGGCTGGCAGCGCCGAGATCATCATCGCGGGAGGCATGGAGAGCATGTCCAATGCGCCTTACCTGCTGCCCAAGGCGCGCGGCGGGCTGCGCATGGGCCATGGAGAGGTGAAGGACCATATGTTCTTCGATGGGCTGGAGGATGCGCGCACCGGCCGTTTGATGGGCTCATTCGCTCAGGAGACCGCAGATAGCTCTGGCATCACCCGTGAAGCGATGGACGCCTATGCCATCGAATCGCTAAGCCGCGCGCAACAGGCCATGGCCTCAGGCGTGCTGGCCGCCGAGATAGTCCCCGTCACTGTAACGACTCGCCAGGGTGACACTCAGGTTAGCGAAGACGAACAGCCGCTGAACGCCAGGATAGACAAGATCACCGGCCTGAAACCGGCCTTCAGCAAGGACGGCACCATTACGGCCGCCAACGCCAGTTCGATTTCCGATGGCGCCAGCGCGTTGTTGCTGATGACGGCAGAGCAGGCGCGCTCACGTGGCTTGCAACCGCTGGCCCGCATCGTCGCGCATTCGACGCAGAGCCAGGATCCCAGCGAGTTCACCATCGCCCCAATCGGCGCCATCAGCAAAGTCCTCAACAAGGCTGGTTGGCAAAAGGACGACGTGGATCTGTTCGAAATCAACGAGGCGTTCGCCATGGTCACCATGCTCGCCATCCGCGAGCACAACCTTGACCCTGCCAAGGTGAATATCTACGGCGGCGCCTGCGCTCAGGGGCATCCGGTGGGGTCAACCGGCTCGCGCATCGTCGTCACGCTGATCAATGCGCTACGCCAAACGGGCGGCAAGCGTGGTATCGCCTCGTTGTGCATCGGCGGCGGCGAGGCAACGGCAATCGCGATAGAGGCGCTCTAGCCTCACCTGAAGTGAGTACGCAACCGCGTACTCACTTCAATTCGGTAAAGGCCAGCTTGATGCCAAGACCAACCAGCACGACGCCCATCAGACGATCAAACCAATGCCCCATGCGGGCAAAACCATCGCGCACGCGCTGCTGGCTGAACAGCATCGCCACCAGGCAAAACCACAGGGCCGTAGCTACCGCCAGGTAAACCCCGTAACCGCCCTGCACGAGCAGCGGCGTGTGGGGGTTGATCACCACGGTGAACAACGACAGGAAGAACAACGTCGCCTTGGGGTTCAGACCGTTGGTGACGAACCCGGTGACGAACGCACCGCGAGGCGTTCTCGCTGGCACAGCTGCCTGCTCCTGCACCGCACCAGGCGCAGCTGGCTTGGCCCGCAGCGCCTTGAAGCCGATGTACAGCAGATAGGCAGCGGCCAACCACTTGAGGGCGTTGAACAGCATGATCGACTGGGAAACGATCAGGCCGATCCCCAACAGCGAATAGGCCACGTGAACGAAAATCCCCATGCCAACGCCCAGTGCGCAGAACACCCCGGCACGTCGCCCGTGGGCCACGCTTTCACGGACCACGATGGCAAAGTCCGGCCCCGGGCTGGCAACGGCCAGCAGATGGATAAGGGCGACAGTGAAGAATTCCATCCAGTACATGGCAGCTCCAGGATCAAGTAATTGATACGAACCGACTCGCTACAGGCAATCGGCAGCGACTAAACAGCATCTGATAGGCTGCATTTTACTTCTCGACTAGACACCCAGACAGGTACAGCTGATGAGCAAAAACGGCCGCGCGGTATTTCTCGACTATCGCTCCCTCGACCTCGGCGATCTGGACATGGCGCCATTGCGCGAGCAGTTCAGCGAACTGGTGTTGCACGATCAGAGCAGCCCGTCGCAGCTCATCGAGCGACTGCAGGGTGCACGCGTAGCGATCAGCAACAAGGCGGTCATTGACGCATCGGTGCTGGCCGCCTGCCCTGACCTTGAACTGATCCTGATCGCGGCCACCGGCACGAATAACGTCGACCTCGCCGCCGCCCGTGAGCACGGCGTCGCGGTGTGCAACTGCCAGGGTTACGGCACGCCCTCGGTCGCCCAGCACACCCTGACACTACTGCTCGCCCTGGCCACCAGCCTGCCGGCTTACCAGCGCGATATCCGCAATGGCTGCTGGCAAAAGTCGCCGATGTTCTGCCTGCTCGATCATCCGATCGTCGAGCTCGAAGGCAAGACCCTCGGCTTGCTCGGCCATGGTGAGCTGGGCAGCGCCGTCGCCAGGCTCGCCGAAGCATTCGGTATGCGCGTGCTCTACGGCCAACTGCCCGGCCGGCCGCCACGGGCAGATCGCCTACCGATCGATGAACTGCTGCCACAGGTCGATGCATTGACGCTGCACTGCCCGCTGACCGAGCAGACCCGCAACCTGATCGGCGCACGCGAACTCGACCTGCTCAAGCCCAGCGCGTTCGTGATCAACACAGCCCGTGGCGGTTTGATCGATGAGCAAGCGTTAGCCGATGCACTGCGTGCCGGCAAACTTGGCGGCGCCGCCACGGATGTGCTGACGCAGGAGCCGCCCAAGGATGGTAACCCGCTGATGGCTGCAGACATTCCTCGCCTGATCATCACCCCACACAGCGCCTGGGGGGCTCGCGAAGCGCGCCAGCGGATCGTCGGGCAGCTGGCTGAAAACGCGGCGGGCTTTCTCTCTGGCCGACCCAAGCGCCAGGTGAATTGAAGGCGCTGCGCGTCGCCTGCAGCTTTAGGCTTGCAGCGTAACGCGTGCGCCCCTACCCTTCGCGCTTTTGCCGGGGTAGATCATGGATCCGCGAAGTGAAGTGCTGCTGCGTCAGGCCGAGCTGTTCGGTGGCCGGACGTTGCTCGCCGGGCTGCCTGCCGATGATCTGCTTGGGCAACTGCCCGAGGCCCTCGGCTGGAGCTGGCACGCAGGCGACCAAAATCTGTTGCAGGCACGCTTCGCCGGGCGCAGCGATTTCGCGGTCACCCCGCCGCAAACGGATTTCGAGACAGCCGTGCTGTTTCTACCCAAGTCTCGCGAACTGACCGGTTACCTGCTCGACGCCCTTGCGTCGCACCTGCCGGGCAAGCTGCTTTATCTAGTCGGTGAGAAGCGCGCCGGCGTCGAGCGTGCGGCCAAGCAGATGTCGATCTACGGCACGCCTCGCAAGCTCGACAGCGCACGCCACTGCCAGCTGTGGCAGGTGCGCGTGGATCAGGCGCCTGCCGCCCCAGAGCTCGCCTCACTGGCGCAGCGCTATAGCCTGCAACTCGATGACGGCCCGCTCGAAGTAGTCACCCTACCGGGTGTATTCAGCCATGGCCGGCTCGATATCGGCAGCGCACTGTTGCTCAACCACCTGCAGCAACTACCGGGCGGTCATCTGCTCGATTTTGGCTGCGGTGCCGGTGTGCTCGGTGCAGTGCTCAAGCGTCGCTATCCAGAAAGTCTGGTCACCCTGCTGGACGTCGATGCATTTGCCGTCGCCAGTAGCCGCCTGACATTGGCTGCCAATGGCCTGGAGGCCAATGTGATCAACGGTGACGGCATTGCCGCAGCGCCCAGCGAGCTGAGCGCCATTCTCAGTAACCCGCCGTTCCACCAGGGTGTGCACACCCATTACCAGGCCAGCGAAGACTTGTTGCGCCAAGCCTGCAGACATCTGCGCAAAGGTGGGCAGATACGCCTGGTGGCCAACCGCTTCCTCAAATATCCGCCGTTGATCGAGCAACACATCGGCACCTGCCACACCCTGGCCGACGCCGATGGCTTTCGGATTTACCAGGCCACTCGAGCGTAATCGCACACGCCTGCGACAGAGCCGCGCAGGCCTTGCCCAACGTGATCGGTTTGGGCAGAATGCGCGCGTCCTAGGGGAGTAGTCTCCCGCGAGCGCCAGCTCGCCCGGCATGTATCAACATACTTGGTCCACAGGCCATGGTGCATGCGACCCAAGATCCGCCAAGACGGATCTGCGCCGTTCGGCTCGAACGCCGCGCAGGGTTTGACAAGACCTATGACACGAACACCTTACCCGGGGCGGGAAGGCTGTACGTGTCATAGCCGTGTCTACCCGCCCCTTTAGGAATCCTGATGCTGGAATCTCTGTTCGTTCCCACCCTGATCGTTGCCCTGGCGGAAATCGGCGACAAGACGCAACTGCTCGCCCTATTGCTGGCCGCACGCTTTCGCAGGCCCTGGCCAATCATCTGGGGGATGGTGGTCGCCACCCTCGCCAACCATATGGCCGCTGGCGCGGTAGGCAACTGGGTCGCCGGCCTGCTCTCGCCGGCGGTGCTGAGCTGGATCCTCGCCGCCTCCTTCATCGCCGTGGCGTTGTGGACGCTGATCCCTGACAAGCTCGATGACGATGAAAGCTCCAGCCTGAAGCGCTACGGGCCATTTCTAACCACGCTGATCGCGTTCTTTCTGGCAGAAATGGGTGACAAGACTCAGGTGGCCACGGTGATGCTCGCGGCGCAGTATCCCCACTTCATCATGGTGGTGCTCGGTACCACGCTGGGCATGTTGATCGCCAACGTGCCGGTGGTTCTGGCTGGCAACTTCGCCGCCGACCGCTTGCCACTCACGCTGATTCGCAGGATTGCAGCCGTCGCCTTTGCGGCCCTGGCACTCTATGCGGCCTATCAGGCCATGCTGCTAAGCGGTTTTCTGAATAGCTGAAGGCCATATAAAACCGCCGCCTGAATACAGGCGGCGTTGGAAACCGAATCAGCAGGCAGAACAGGTGATCCCGAAGGTCAGCTCCCGAGAACGTCGTTCAGGAGCTGGCTGCTTACTCGCGATCAGCCTTTCTTGGCCTGCTGATACAACGGCATGACTTTCGGAATCGCCGCCTGCAGCGAGGCGATGCGGCTTGACGACGAGGGGTGAGTGCTCATGAACTCTGGCGGCGAGCCCTCGCTGGCCTTGGCCATTTTTTCCCATAGGGTGACGGCCGCGTTGGGGTTGAAGCCCGCACGTGCAGAGAGCTCCAGACCGATCAGGTCAGCCTCGTTCTCGTTACCGCGGCTGTTGGGCAACGTCATGCCGTAGTTCACGGCGGCGTCAGCCAGCGCCATCTGGTCAGAACTTACCCCCAGCAGCGCGGCGGCGCCCTGCTTGGCCAGACTCACGCCATAGGCCTTGGACATTGCCTCACGGCCATGCTCGCGTAGGGCGTGAGCAATCTCGTGGCCCATTACCGCGGCAATTTCATCGTCGGTGAGCTTCAGCTTTTCGATGATGCCGGTATAGAAAATGATCTTGCCGCCAGGGCCACAGTTGGCGTTGAGCTCTGGGCTCTTGATCAGGTTGACTTCCCACTGCCACTGCGCCGAATCCGGGCGGAGTATCGGTGCCTGCTTGATCAAGCGATCAGCGATGCGCTGCAGACGCTTAGCCTCGGCGCTGTTCTTGTCCAGCACACCTTCGCTGGACGCTTTCTGCAGCGTCTGCTGGTAAGACTGGGCATACATCTGGTTGACCTCATCGGTCGACAGCGCGCTGAACATGTACTGCTTGCGCTCGACGCCGACCGAGCCACCGCTGGTCGTGTTAACGGCTTGGCATCCTGCCAGCAGCAGAGCCGCAGTCAGCGTGGTAATGGACAACGACGATTTCATGCTGGAACTCCCTGGGAACTGAGCGACGTATGCTAGGGGCTGCCTGTATTTCAGCGCAAGCAGCAGGGCTCAGGCGGGCGTCAGACACTCTGGGCCGTCGAGCTTCGGGTCATTGACCAGATTGCTCAACACCCGTTCCCGCAAGGGTTGTGGTCTGCCGACAAGCAGCGCTTGCAGCTCCTCAAGCGGCGTATCGGCCGCCAGCCAGCGCTGCCTGTCCTGCGCATTGAGAATCAACGGGCGGCGCAGCGATGCCGCGGCCTGGGTGATCATCGCCGTGCTCAGGTAAACATGCCCTTCAACGGGATAAGCCTCCCAGACGGCAGCGAAATACAGCAGCGATTCCTCGCTGCTCAGCCAGTAAGGCCGTTTGCGCGCGGCACCTCGCCACTCGTAGAAACCGTTGGCCGGAATCAAGCCACGACGCTGGCGAAACGCATCACGAAACATCGGTTGCTCAGCGAGGGTTTCCGCGCGGGCGTGGGCAGGCGTTTTCGACAGATCAGTCAACCAGGCGGGGGTAAGCCCCCAACGAGCGCGAACCAGCGCAGGCTGCTCATGTTCGCCGCGTAGCAGCAGCACCTGGGAGCCAGGCGCCAGGTTCCAGTGTGGTTGCTGGTCAGCGGGGAAACCTTGCTGGGCCGCAAAGGCGGGCGTCCAGCGAAACAGCGCAAAGCGTCCACTCATGAAGGGCTCGGTCAGGATAAGCGGGGCGGGTCGTTCAACACAGCAACACGCCCTGAACGTTGTCCGGCTCGTCACCGGGTAGTGGTTGCGCGCCATTGTACTCGGCGATCAGCCAGCGGGCGCGCTCGGCGTCGCCATCGTCGACCAGCATGCCGAGTAGCCCACAAGCCGGCAGCTCGCCCACCGCGCCGGCCAAATGAGCCCCCACCAGATGCGCCTGAATACCCTCGCTGGCGAGCATGGCTTTCAATAATTCGCCTTCCATCAGGTCCTGCGGCTCGTAGACGCGCTTCATCAGTCATTCTCCCCGCGCACATCCAGACTCCAGACCTGCCCGTCGGTTTCGAGCAGAAACACGATGGGCCGGCAACACACGGGGCAATCCTCGATGTACTGCTGATCGCCAGCCGACAGATCCAGTACTGCCTCGACCGCCTCACCGCAGTAGGGGCACTGATAATCCTGGGTTTCCAACATGGGGCGCCTCCGTGTGACTTGCAGGGTATAATGGGCGGCTTATTGCCGCGCCTTATGCGGCTGCCGTGCTGAAACGAGTATGGCAGTAGCGCGTGGCGCAGGCATTCAACCTCTCAATCGCAGCGATAATCACAAGAGATCATGATGGGCGAATTCGACAGCATCCGACCCTATGCCGACGCGGAAATTCCAGCGGTTCTGGCCCGCCTGTTGGCCGACGATGCGTTTCTCGACATCCTTACCCAATTTCGCTTCCCACGCCTGGCCGGCCCATTCGGCTGGGCGCTCAAGCCTCTTATAGCCCATCGCCTGCGTTCGCAGTTCCGCCATATCGATTCGGTGCGCGCGCTGCAGGAATCCATCGAGCCTTACATCGACCGCAGCGTCGAGCATGCTACCGATGGCGTGACCTACTCAGGCGTGGAAACGCTGAAGGCCGGCACCCCTTATCTGTTCCTGGCCAACCATCGCGATATCGTCATGGACCCGGCATTCGTCAACTACGCGGTGTATCACGCGGGCCTGCAGACGCCACGCATCGCCATTGGCGACAACCTGCTGCAGAAGCCTTTCGTCAGCGACCTGATGCGCCTGAACAAGAGCTTCATCGTGCATCGCTCGATCAGCGGCCGCCGCGAAAAGCTGGCCGCCTATCAACTGCTCTCGGCCTATATCAGTCATTCGATCTGCCAGGACGGCGAGTCAATCTGGATTGCCCAGGCCGAAGGCCGCGCCAAGGACGGTGATGACCGCACCGACTCGGCGATCCTCAAGATGTTTCATATGAGCCGTAAGGACGAGTCGTTCGCCGACGTCATCGCCAGCCTCAGGCTCACCCCGGTTTCGATCAGCTACGAATACGACCCTTGCGACCAGGCCAAGGCCCGCGAGCTGTACACGCGCGCGACAACGGGCAGCTACACCAAACAGCCTGGCGAAGATGACAAGAGCATCGGCCTGGGCATCACAGGATACAAAGGGCGCGTGCACGTGCACTTCGGTGACCCGGTGACGGCTGGCTTTGAAGACGCCAAGCAACTGGCAACCCTGACCGACGCGCAGATTCTCACCGGCTATCGCCTGTTCCCGGTGCACTACCTTGCCTACGCCATGTGGAGCGAGCGCGACCCACAACTCGAGGTGCCGGCAGCCGAGTCGCTGTTCGGTGCAGTTGAGCTGGCCGCTGCCAAAGAGCAGTGGCAAGAACGCCTAAACCGCTGCCCGAGCGAGCAGCAGCCTTACCTGATCCTTCAGTATGCGATGCCGGTACGTAACCAGTACCGCGTAAAAGCGGGCATTGCACTTTGATCGTTTGATAAAAGACAAATGAAAAAGCCCCGACATGTCGGGGCTTTTTTACAACAGCGGAAAACTTACTGGCCGCTGAGAATCTGCGACAGGGTCGGGTCCTTGAATGCGCGGGTGAGCGCATCGCTCAGTACATCACTGACCAGCTTGGTGTTGGTTTCCTGGTTCGGCGCCATGCCGAAACGCTGGTTCAGCGAGGCACCGTAACGACCACTGTAACGACGGCTGCTGTTTTGCACGTCAGCACGGAAGCTGGCGGTCATATCAGCTTCGGTGACGTACAGACCTTCTTTAGGCGACTGGTACTTCAGCTCAGCCAGAGTCAGGGTCAACTGCGGCGCATTGTAAGCATTCGCCGATGGGGTGAAGCCCAGCAGACGCACGGCAGCTTCAGCCTGGGCCTGCAGCTTGGGCAGTACATCCTGGCCCGAGACGCTGATCGCGCTGGTTTCTGGATACAGGCCACCGCGGGTTCCCAAGACCGGAGAAGGGCGCCCATCGACCACACGCACCACAACCGGCTGCCCCTGGCCAACAGGAGTCAATGATCCAAGCAACTTGGGCTGCGGGCTGAGTTGTTGCGGGCTGTGGGCACAACCGACAAGAGCCAGACTGATAACGGCAACCAGACCAAACAACAGGCGATTCATACTCGGTTCTCCATGGGGGGCGCTTAAGGCTCGCGAAGTATAACGAATCGACCCGCAAACGGTGAACGCGGTTCCGCGTCATGCGCCCGTCACATGCTGGCGGTATAAGACTTTGGTCGCTTTGCATGATGGAGACTTGTTCGATGCATGCCCTATTCAAGAAGGTCGCCAACACCCCACAACCGCGTATTTTCGCCTGTCTTGACGAGCACGGCATCTGCCGCGCCTTTCGCCAGAGCGCCCAGCCACCGGGCCATACAGGCTGGCATGAGGTCAATGAGCAGCGCCTCAACTGGCTCGGCGCACAGCTCCCCAAAAGCGCTTTCGCCATTCACTGAACACCTGCCGGGGCGTTTTCACGCCCCACTGCGTGCGCAATAAAAGTCGCGCGTACCTGATCACTTCTCTCGCTTTCGCCTTATAATCGCGCCCCGATTATAAGGACGCCTCCTGATCGGCATCGCCGCAGAGAGTCGCCCACTTCGTGCTGCTCGATATCGACAGCCTCCGCATCCGTACAGCACCGCGTTTTCGCGGAACATCTGCGGCTGGGGAAGGCCAAACAGGCACATGAACTTTTGAGGTTCGCGTTCCAAAAGAACGTGAAAAGACGGTTTCAGTAACTTCACAAGAGTGTGGCGAACATATGAATCATCTTGCGGCAGGACAAGGCGAGTTCTTCCCGTCTTCCGAATTCCCAGTACAGCTCTGCAACCGCTGACAGGCGCATTTGACGCCCAGGCCGACGGCCTACGACTGGACGCTGATTTTTTGGAGATGTGGTAATGGCGCAGAACGATTACGAAGCTGTAGATGTAGTGCTGGTCGGAGCCGGCATCATGAGCGCAACGCTGGCCGTGCTGCTCAAGGAGCTTGATCCGGGCATCAAGCTGGAAGTCGTCGAGGCGATGGACAGCGGTGCAGTGGAAAGCTCCAACCCGTGGAACAACGCGGGTACCGGGCACGCCGGCCTGTGCGAACTCAACTACACCCCCGAGTCCGCCGATGGGTCCATCGACATCAAAAAGGCAGTGAGCATCAATGCCCAGTTCGAAGAATCCAAGCAGTTCTGGGCCTATCTGGTCAAGAAAGGCACCTTTGGCGCTCCCAAGACCTTTATCAACTCGGTTCCGCACCTGAGTTTCGTGCGCGGCCAGAAAGGCATCGACTACCTCAAAAAGCGCTTCGATGCCCTGCGTGTGCACCACGCCTTCGAGGACATGGTGTACAGCGAAGATCGCGACACCATGCACCAATGGATGCCACTGATGATGCCGGGCCGTGATCAGAACGAGCCCATCGCAGCGACCCGTGTAGCCAACGGTACGGACGTGAACTTCGGCGCACTGACCAAGAGCCTGCTCGACCACCTGACTCAGCAGAGCCAGGCACGTGTGACGTTCAATCAGCGTGTAACAGACCTGACCCGCAACGAGCATGGCTGGCGCGTAAGCACCAAGGATCAGAAGAACGGCAACCATCGCCAGATCCAGGCGCGCTTCGTTTTCTTGGGCGCCGGTGGCGGCGCTCTGCCCTTGCTGCAAATGTCTGGTATCGCGGAGGGCAAAGGCTTTGGCGGCTTCCCAGTCAGTGGCCAGTGGCTGCGCTGCGACAACCCGGAAGTGGTCAACCGGCACCAGGCCAAGGTCTACAGCCAGGCCGAAGTCGGCTCGCCGCCCATGTCGGTACCGCACCTGGACACCCGCGTGGTCGATGGCAAGAAATCTCTGCTGTTCGGGCCTTATGCCGGCTTTACCACCAAGTTCCTGAAGAAGGGCTCGTTCCTCGACCTGCCGATGTCGGTGCGCCTGAACAACATCGGGCCGATGCTGGCAGTCGCTCGCGACAACTTCGACCTGACCCGCTATCTGGTCAAAGAAGTCATGCAATCCCAGGAACAGCGCCTGAATACCCTGCGCGGTTTCTATCCAGAGGCCAAAGCCAGCGATTGGCGCCTGGAAATTGCTGGGCAACGTGTGCAGATCATCAAGAAGGATGCCAAGAAGGGCGGCATTCTGCAGTTCGGTACCGAACTGGTAGCGGCTCAGGACGGCTCCATCGCGGCATTGCTGGGAGCCTCTCCAGGCGCCTCGGTGACCGTCTCGATCATGCTTGACCTGATTCGCCGCTGCTTCCCTGAACAGGCAGCCTCGGCGCAGTGGAGTAGCAAGCTGAACGAAATCTTCCCGGTACCTTCTTCGGTGCTGGTGAGCGATGCCGAACAGTACCGCTCTGTGCAGGCACAATCCGACGCACTGCTGCAGCTGCGAGAAGCATAACCGGCTTGATCACCGGGCTTACTGAAAACGGCGCCTGCGAGGCGCCGTTTTCATTGCTGTGGTTCTACTTGCTCAATAAAGACGTGCGCAATAAAAAGGCCAGTCAGCAAAACTGACTGGCCGCAGGCCTGGCAGGCCTGGCAGGCCGGGAACTACTGGAACAGAGAGTCGGCGGAAAGGCCATTTTTCTCGAGTATTTCACGCAGACGCTTGAGCGCCTCGACCTGAATCTGCCGAACACGCTCACGGGTCAAGCCAATCTCCTGGCCAACCTCTTCGAGCGTGCAGCTTTCATGGCCACGTAAGCCGAAGCGACGCACAACCACCTCACGCTGCTTATCGGTCAGTTCCGAGAGCCACTGATCGATGCTCTGCGACAGATCATCATCCTGTAGCAGCTCACAGGGGTCGGTTGGTCGGTCATCGGTCAGCGTGTCGAGCAACGTCTTGTCCGAATCCGGACCGAGAGATACGTCGACCGAGGATACGCGCTCGTTCAAGCCGAGCATGCGCTTGACCTCACCCACTGGTTTTTCCAGCAGGTTGGCGATCTCCTCAGGGGACGGTTCGTGATCGAGCTTCTGGGTCAGCTCCCGCGCGGCGCGCAGGTAGACGTTAAGCTCTTTGACCACATGAATCGGCAGGCGGATGGTGCGGGTCTGGTTCATGATCGCCCGCTCGATGGTCTGCCGAATCCACCAGGTGGCGTAAGTAGAAAAGCGGAAGCCGCGCTCCGGGTCGAACTTCTCGACCGCGCGAATCAGGCCCAGATTGCCCTCTTCAATCAGATCCAGCAGGGAAAGCCCGCGGTTCACGTAACGCCTGGCGATCTTGACCACCAGGCGTAGGTTGCTTTCAATCATGCGTTTGCGGCCGGCGGGGTCGCCCTTCTGCGCCAAGCGCGCGAAGAACACCTCTTCTTCCGGTGTAAGCAAGGGGGAGAAACCGATTTCGTTTAGATACAGCTGAGTGGCGTCTAGCGCGCGGGTGTAGTCGATGTACTTGTGTTGCTTGCTGCCGGCGGGTTGCTTGGCTTTGCTGCGTGTAGCGACCTTGGCAGTAGCCGCCTTGTCACTAGCCTCGTCAAGATCGATGTCAGGCTCCATCAGGAGCACTTCGTCATCGATGTCAAACTCCGGCGCTGCCTTGGTAATGAGTGCCATTTTATTATTCCGTCCCTTGCTGAGTTCGACCAGCAAGCCCCGATGTGCCCTTCTCCTTGGCAACATCCGAGCCCGTCCATCCCACGTGAGGGGCGAACGAGCGACAGATCAACGACGTGGCAGGTATTGCATTGGATCTACAGGCTTACCCTGGCGGCGAATTTCGAAGTGAAGCTTCACCCGGTCAGTTCCCGTGGAACCCATCTCGGCAATCTGTTGCCCGACTTTGACCTGCTGCCCCTCTCGTACCAACAGCCTGCGGTTGTGACCGTAGGCACTCACGTAGGTATCGCTGTGCTTGATGATCACCAATTCGCCGTAGCCCCGTAACCCACTCCCGGCATATACAACGGTTCCACCAGACGCAGCAAGGACAGGCTGTCCCAATTCACCGGCTATATCAATGCCTTTATTCAAACTACCGTTTGAGGAAAAGCGTCCGATAATCGCACCGCTTGCTGGCCATGCCCAACCTGCTGCAGAGCGCTGAACGGGCTCGATCGGAGTGGTTGCAGGCGTCGTCACGACGGGTGCCGATGGCCTGGTCGTAGTCTGTGTAGGCGCAGTCTGAACAGGCGCCGAAGGTCGGCCAGGCGTGGTCGCTACGGGTGTCGAGACGGTAGGTGAAGATGCAACCACAGGCCTGCTCGAGCTACCGTCGCCAAAGCGAATCACCTGCCCGACACGGATCATGTAAGGCGGCGCAATGCCGTTGCGTGCAGCCAGTGCTTTCCAGTCCCAGCCGTAACGGTAAGCGATCGAGTAAAGTGTATCGCCGCGTTGCACGCGGTACTGGCCCGAGGTCACCGGCTGGCGCTGCGAGGCCGAGCTATTGCGATCGACGACCTGTACACCACCGGAGTGCGAGCTGGCGCAGCCGCTCAGCAATGTGCCCACCGCTACCAAAATCAGCAGGTTGCGCAACATGCCCGAGGAGCGATGTCCTTGTTTGGCTGTGAAACTCACCCCAATCTCCCTTGCAGACGGCCCCGAGCGACCTGTGACGAACGCCGAAAACGTCAAATCTCTTCAACCTGGCGGCGACGCGCCAGCCATTCCATGCCGAGTACCAATGCGATGGCACCCAGGCTCAGCGCAATAGCGAACAGCAGTTGCGCATCATCACCGCTGGCATCGGCAAACTGCCACGGCAACAGATTGACCTGCTCGAGTGGAAACGATTCACCATGTCGATTGGTCTGCCAGGTGAGCGTTTGTTTCCAGGGCCAGACCTTGACCAGCGAGCCGAGCATCAAACCAGCCAGAAAAGCCATGGTCAGATCGCGCATATTGGCGAGCAACCAGCTCAGCAGCTTGGAAAAGGTCAGCAAACCCAGCACGCAACCGGCGCAAAACACCGCCAGTACAGGCAGATCAAAATTCTTCAACGCGCCCAATACCAGCGGGTAAAGCCCCAATAACACCAGAATGAAGCTACCTGAAATCCCCGGCAGGATCATCGCGCTGATGGCAATCGCGCCAGCGAAAAACAGCATCAGCGGATCAGCTGACAACTGCATCGGCACTGCCAGGGTAATCCACAGCGCAAATGCCAGGCCGATAGCGAAGCTGATCAGTCTATTGCCTCGCCAGACAGCAACTTCGCGCCCCACCAAATAAACCGAGACCAGCACCAGCCCGAAGAAGAATGCCCACAATGGCACAGGGTGTTCGCTCATCAGGTAACTGATAGCCCGCGCTAGAGTGAATACGCTACTGAGAATGCCCATCAGCACCACAAGCAGGAAGCTGGCATTGCAGGCTTGCCAGGCGGCGGCGATGCGCCCGCGGGCAACCAGCATCAACGCCTGAGGTATGGCGGAAAAAGAGGCAAGCAGCTTGTCGTATATACCGGTGATCAGGGCGACGGTGCCACCGGAAAAACCAGGCACTACATCGACCGCGCCCATCGCCAATCCTTTGCTATACAGCAACAAGGTTTTCTTCATGCATCCTTCCGATCAATTTGAATCAGGCCAGCGGGCCGTTAAGCAGAGGCACGAATCGTACTGCGTCGAGTACGTGCCGGGAGAAACCCTGTTCCTCGCGAATAATCAATAACAGTTGCTGAACGTCGCCTGAACCGACAGGAATCACCAGGCGGCCGCCTGGGGCCAGCTGGTCCAGCAACGCCTGCGGTACTTCCGAGGCAGCGGCGGTAACGATGATGCCGTTGTAAGGCGCCAGCGCCGGCCAGCCTTCCCAGCCATCGCCCCAGCGGAACACCACATTGCGCAGGCTCAGTTTGACCAGACGCTCCTTGGCCCGTTCCTGCAATCCCTGAATGCGCTCGACCGTGAACACGCGCTCGACCAGCTGCGCCAGAATCGCCGTCTGGTAACCCGAACCGGTGCCAATCTCCAGCACCTTGTCCAACGGGCCTGCGGCCAGCAGCAGCTCGCTCATCCGGGCGACCATATAAGGTTGCGAGATGGTCTGGTTGTGGCCGATGGGCAGCGCGGTGTCTTCATATGCGCGATGAGCAAGGGCTTCATCGACGAACAGATGGCGCGGCGTGCGGCGAATCACTTCGAGCACCTGCGCGTTCGACAGCCCTTCATCGTAGAGGCGTTGAATCAGGCGCTCGCGGGTACGCTGCGAGGTCATGCCAATCCCGTGGCGGTCGTGCTCCCGGTTCATGTCATCAACCCCTCCAGCCAGGGTTTGAGGCGATTGAGGCCGTCCTGATAGGTTCGATCAAGCTGAAGCGGAGTAACCGACACGTAGCCCTGCATCACTGCATGGAAGTCGGTGCCTTCGGCGCCATCCTCGACATCGCCGGCTGCAGCGATCCAGTAGCCTTCCTTGCCCCGCGGGTTCACGTCCTTGACCGGCGCAGCGGCGCGCGCACGATGCCCCAGGCGGGTCAGTTGCACGCCACGGATATGCTCCAGCGGCAGGTTCGGGATGTTGACGTTCAGCACGGTACGCGGCGGCAGGTCGAGCAGTTCGTGGGCCTCGACCAGCTTGCGGGCGAAATAGGCTGCCGTGAGCAGATTCTCCGGCGACCGTGAAACCAGCGAAAACGCGAACGCCGGACGCGCCAGAAAACGACCTTCCAGGGCCGCACCCACGGTACCCGAATACAACACGTCATCGCCCAGATTGGCGCCCATGTTGATACCTGAAACCACCAGATCCGGTACAGCAGGCAGCAAGCCATTGATGCCCAGGTGCACGCAGTCGGTGGGTGTACCATTGAGGCTGATGTAACCGTTGGCCAAGGTGCACGGGTGCAACGGGCGATCCAGCGTCAGAGCGCTGCTGGCGCCACTGCGATCACCATCGGGCGCAATCACCGTGCACTCGGCATAATCTGCCAGCGCAGCATGCAACGCGGCGAGGCCCGGTGCGGCCACGCCGTCATCGTTAGAAATCAGAATAAGCATGGGTTGTCCGTCTGCCCTGCAGGCAAAAGATCGACGATTTCGCGCACCAGTGCGGTGGCGAAACATCCAGCCGGCAGGACGAATTCCAGTTGCAGAATGTCAGGCTCGGGATAATGCCACGTCAAACCGCTAATGGGGAGGCGCAGGATGCGCCGTTCGTGCGCCATGCCCGCTTCTGCCAGCCAGATGGCCAGCTGCGCCTCGGCATCGCCGATGCCCTGCTCGAGCTGATGAGTAGCACCGGCTGCTAGTGACGGGCCTTCCCCCCACAACGGCCCAGTCGGATGCAAGTCCAGCTGAGCCAAGCGCGGGTCCTGACATTCGGCCTCGCCCGCCGGGAAAAAGCTGCGGCTGTCGGTAAACGCCAGCAGGTCACCAGGCAGCGCCTGATTCCAGTTGCCAGCGGCGACGCGCTCGGCCAATACACGATTGAAAATGAAGCTGCGCGCAGCGGACAAAACCCGCGAGCGCACATTGCGTTTCTCGGGCAGTTCCTTGCGCTCGGCAAAATGCCGTGCATGGGCGACGTTGCCGCCTTCGAAGCCGAAACGCTGAGCACCGTAATAGTTGGGAATGCCCTGAGCAGCAATACGCTGCAAGCGCTCATCGAGTACCGCGTGATCGGCCTGCAACTGCGTCAAGCGTAAGGTGAAACCGTTAGCGGCATGGGCACCACGCTGCAGCTTGCGCGAGTGGCGCACCTGCTTGAGGATCACCAGGCTGTCATCCTGCGCAGCGGCGAGATCAGGATCACTCTTGCCCGGCAGGTGAACGCTGAACCATTGCCGGGTCAGCGCCTGACGATCCTTGAGCCCGGCATAACTGATCATCCGCACCGGCACACCCACAGCACGGGCCAATCGGCGCGCGGCATCTTCGGTGTTCAGCTCGCGTTTTTCGACCCACAGCCATAGATGCTCGCCAGTGCCAGACAGTTCGATGTCCAGCACCTCGTCAACCTGGAAGTCTTCGGCCGTAGCCTTGAGCACGGCTTGGCCACAGGGTTTGCCATAGGCGCGCGGGCCAAGCAATTCCAGTTCGGTCATGCGCTGACCAGCAAAGCAACTGCGTGAACCGCGATGCCTTCCTCACGCCCCACGAAGCCCAGCTTCTCGGTCGTGGTGGCCTTGACATTGACCTGATCGAGCTCGACCTGCAGATCTTCGGCGATCAGCGCGCGCATGGCTTCGATATGCGGGGCCATCTTCGGCGCCTGGGCTTCGATGGTGGCGTCGACATTGCCGACCTTCCAGCCTTTGGCGTGGATCAAACCGACTATATGACGCAACAGCACACGGCTGTCGGCGCCTTTGAAGTTCGGGTCGGTATCCGGGAAATGCTTGCCGATATCACCCAGCGCGACGGCGCCAAGCAAGGCATCGGCCAGGGCATGCAGCACCACGTCGCCATCGGAATGGGCAATCAGGCCGAATTTATGGGGAATGCGTACACCGCCCAGGGTGATGAAATCCCCTTCGCCGAAACGATGTACGTCGTAGCCATGGCCGATACGCATGAGCCGGTGCCCTCGCAAAAAAACGCGATTCTACCCGAAAGCGCAGCACCCGCGGACTTGCCGGGCCGCTGGGGCGGCCAATTGCAGCGCCTTTCATTATTTTGAGCCCACCATCAGCGAATCTCGACTGCCACGCTTACTGAAGAGCAATGCGTCTCTCGGCCGAGCTGAAAATCACCGTGGTGAAAATATTGGAATGTTCTTGCGCTACCAATAGTCGACAAGAAGTAGCAAAAAATTTCTACCACCCATGGAGACCATCATGGCCGCAGCACCAAAACCTAAGTCGAAAGCCACCCAGCAGAAACTCAAAGGCGATGGCCTGGCCATCAATACGAGCGTCGACGGCGCTGCCCGCGAAAAGGTCGCTGAAGCGCTGACCAAAGCGGTAGCGGACAGCTACACCCTGTATGTGAAGACCCTTGGCGTGCACTGGAACGTGCAAGGCGCCAACTTCTACGGGCTGCACAAGCTGACCGACGAGCAGTACAACGAAATTCATCAGGCCGCTGACGCACTTGCCGAGCGTATTCGCGCACTGGGCAAACTGGCGCCGACCGGCGGGGAAACCTTCCGCTCGCTGACCGTCATCGATAACGAAGCCCCACACAAGCCAACGGCGCAGATGATTGCCGAGCTGGTGAAGGACAACGAAGCAGTCGCACGCCGCATGAGCGAGTTCGCCGAGCTGGCCGAAGAAGCCGGTGACCTGTTCAGCCACGACATGCTGGTAGCACGTATCGGCGTGCACGAGCAGAACGCGTGGATGCTGCGCTCCAGCCTGGGCGAATAATCGTTCGGCGACATAAAAAAGGCGCTGCAGATCTGGTCTGCAGCGCCTTTTTAATTGCCCTAATCGATACCGCCTAGCGGGCATGGACTAGGAGTCCCCGCCCGCGCCCACAAAGCGATCCCTCGCGGGAGCGGGCCATGCCCACGAAGCCCTACCTATCGAAGAGGTCCCTCAGCCTGCCAACGCCTCGGCATGATGACGCAGGTGATCTTCGATAAAGCTGGCAATGAAGTAATAGCTGTGG
The DNA here is from genome assembly GCF_900142655.1 of Phytopseudomonas punonensis. Taxonomy (GTDB): domain Bacteria; phylum Pseudomonadota; class Gammaproteobacteria; order Pseudomonadales; family Pseudomonadaceae; genus Aquipseudomonas; species Aquipseudomonas punonensis. The sequence goes on from NZ_FRBQ01000001.1 coordinate 153,384, forward strand.
TCATAACCTGGCTGCAGGCGCAGGGTCAGCGGATGATTCGCTGCCTTCGCCGCCGCTTCCAGCGCATGGGGTTTGAGCTGGCCGTCGAGGAAATCATCGCGGTCGCCCTGATCGACCAGAATCGGCAGCTTCTCGCCAGCCTCGGCGATCAGCAAGCTGGCATCCCACTCGCGCCAGCGCGAACGGTCTTCACTCAGGTAGTTGCTAAAGGCCTTTTCACCCCACTGGCAATTCAGCGGATTAGCAATCGGCGAGAACGCCGAGACCGATTGATAGCGCCCGGGATTCTTCAGAGCGCAGATCAGCGCACCATGGCCGCCCATCGAGTGCCCGGCGATACCGCGTTTGTCCGAGACCGGGAAGTTGGCCTCGATCAGCGCCGGCAATTCCTGCACCACGTAATCGTACATACGATAGTGGCGCGCCCAGGGTTCCTGAGTGGCATTGATGTAGAAGCCAGCACCCAGACCGAAATCGTAGGCGCCATTGGCGTCATCCGGCACGCCCTCGCCACGCGGGCTGGTATCGGGCGCGACGATGATCAGGCCAAGCTCGGCAGCCATGCGCTGAGCGCCCGCTTTCTGCATGAAGTTCTCGTCCGTGCAGGTCAGGCCGCTGAGCCAGTACAGCACCGGTAACTTGGCGCCTTTTTCGGCCTGCGGCGGCAAGTAGACGGCGAACACCATGTCGCAATTGAGGCAGGTGGAACGATGCTTGTAGCGCTTGTGCCAGCCGCCAAAGCTCTTGTTGCTGGAGACGATTTCCAAGGTCATGACGAATCCTCACGGGCCGCGGATAAGCCGTCGGGCAACGGCGTTATCCGCCCCACTGATCAGTAGTGGATGACGGTGCGAATGCTCTTGCCTTCGTGCATCAGATCGAACGCTTCGTTGATCTGCTCCAGGCCCATGGTGTGGGTGATGAAGGTATCCAGCGGAATTTCACCGCTCTGCGACTTCTCGACATAGCTCGGCAGCTCGGTGCGGCCCTTGACGCCACCGAACGCCGAACCGCGCCAGACGCGACCAGTCACTAGCTGGAACGGACGGGTACTGATCTCCTGACCGGCACCGGCCACACCGATGATCACGCTCTCGCCCCAGCCCTTGTGGGCGCATTCCAGAGCCGCGCGCATCAGCTGCACGTTACCCACGCACTCGAAGCTGTAGTCCACGCCGCCATCGGTCATTTCGACGATGACGTCCTGGATTGGCTTGTCGTAATCCTTCGGGTTGACGAAGTCGGTGGCGCCTAGCTCACGTGCCACATCGAATTTCGCCGGGTTGATGTCAATGGCGATGATGCGCGAGGCCTTGGCCATCTTCGCCCCGATGATCGCGGCCAGGCCGATGCCACCCAAACCGAAGATAGCCACGGTAGCGCCCTCTTCCACCTTGGCGGTGTTGAGCACGGCGCCGATGCCAGTGGTCACGCCGCAACCGAGCAGGCAGACCTTTTCCAGCGGTGCATCTTTGGGGATTACAGCCAGGGAGACTTCCGGCAGCACGGTGTACTCGGAGAACGTCGAGCAACCCATGTAGTGATAAATCGGCTCGCCGTTGTAGCTGAAGCGCGAGGTGCCATCGGGCATCAGGCCTTTGCCCTGAGTGGCGCGCACCGAGCTGCACAGGTTGGTCTTGCCGGACAGGCAGAATTTGCACTTACGGCATTCGGCGGTGTACAGCGGGATCACGTGGTCACCCACGGCAACCGAGGTCACGCCCTCGCCGATGGCCTCGACAATGCCACCGCCTTCGTGACCGAGAATCGATGGGAATACACCTTCGGAGTCAGCACCAGAAAGGGTGTAGGCGTCGGTGTGGCAAACGCCGGTGGCAACGATACGCACCAGCACTTCCCCAGCCTTTGGCGGCTCGACATCCACTTCAACGATTTTCAGCGGCTCGTTGGGCGCAAAGGCTACAGCGGCGCGGGACTTGATCATGCTCTGACTCTCCAGATGAAGTAACGATGGCGACGAGTGTAGTAGAGCAATGTCGAGAGATAATCAGGCAGAATGCAAAACATTATTGCCATCCAGGGATAATCACATCGAGTGGGCCTACGGAGAACATATGAATCGCTGGGAAGGGTTGGATGAATTCGTTGCAGTCGCCGAATGTGGTCAGTTCACTGCCGCAGCCGAGCGTTTGGGCCTTTCGTCATCCCAGGTGAGCCGGCAGATCGCCCGACTGGAAGAGCGGCTGCACACCCGCCTCTTTTACCGCACCACCCGCAAGGTGGCATTGACTGAAGCTGGCCAGACCTTTCTGCAACACTGCCAACGCCTGCAGGACGCCCGCGAGGAAGCGCTCAACGCCATTGGTGATCTGGGCAGTGAGCCCAAAGGGTTGCTGCGCATGACCTGCGCGGTAGCTTATGGCGAGCGCTTCATCGTGCCATTGGTTACCCAGTTCATGGCGCGCAACTCGCGGCTTTCCGTGGAAATCGAGCTGAGCAATCGCACTTTGGATCTGGTGCAGGACGGCTTCGATATCGCCATCCGTCTCGGCCGCTTGCAGGATTCACGCATGCTGGCAACACGGCTCGCACCGCGGCGCATGTACCTGTGCGCATCCTCCGAATACCTGCAGCGCTATGGGCGCCCACACAGCCTGTCGGAACTGGCGCGGCACAATTGCCTGATCGGCAGTAGCGATATGTGGATCTTCCAGCTCGAAGGCCGAGAAGCCTCTCAGCGCGTCAATGGCAACTGGCGCTGCAACAGCGGCCAGGCCGTGCTGGACGCCGCCCTGGCCGGGCTCGGTTTGTGCCAGTTGCCGGACTACTACGTGCTCGAGCACCTGCGCAGCGGCGCCCTGGTGTCGCTACTCGACAACCATCAGCCGCCCAATACCGCGGTGTGGGCGCTGTATCCACAGCAGCGGCACCTGTCGCCCAAGGTCAGGCAGCTGATCGACGCATTACGTTACGGTCTCGCGCAACGCCCTGAATACGCCTGAGTGCGGCGGCCTGCGGGTATCGTGCTCATAGAATGTCACAACCATCCACGAACCCACTCGCCCCTGCTCCGTCGTAACCCATGAGGCCCCTGTTCGGGTCGTTGTGAATCCACCAGCATGAGGAAATGGTTATGCAGGTCATGGTCAACAGCGGAAAGCACGTCGACACCTCAATGGCATTCAAGACTGACATTCGCGGTCGAGTGCGCGACAAACTGCAACGCTACGAGGAGCACCTCACCCGGGTGGAAATTCACCTCTCGGACGAGAACGCCCTGAAAAGCGGCCCCCAGGACAAACGCTGCAAAGTCGAGGCACGCATGAAAGGACGCGACCCCATGTCGGTCTCCTTCGACGCCTGCGAACTGCACCAGGCCATCGACGGAGCGATGAACAAGCTCACCGCCGTGCTGGAGCGAAACATTGGCAAAAACGCCAAGAAATGGATTCACTGAGGCACAGACAGTGACTCAGTGCCGGCCTCGCCAGAGGCGCTCCAGATAATGCAGATCTTCCGGGCGGGTGATCTTGAGGTTGTCCGCCCGGCCTTCGATAAGACGTGGCGATTGCCCGGCCCACTCGATGGCCGAGGCTTCGTCAGTCACGGCAACATCCGATACCAGCGCTTCCGCCAGGGCCCGATGCAAGGCACCGAGACGAAACATCTGCGGCGTGTAGGCCTGCCAGATAACCGAGCGATCGATGGTTTCACGCACCCGACCATCACTGCCCACGCGTTTGAGCGTATCGCGTGCCGGCACCGCCAGCAGCCCACCCACCTCGTCATCGGCCAGCTCGGCCAACAGCAGATCAAGATCGGACTGCGCCAGATTCGGTCGTGCGGCGTCGTGCACCAGCACCCAGTCCTGCTCGCTGGCACCCAATTCCGCCAAGCGCAGCAAGGCGTTGAGTACCGAGTCAGCACGCTCGGCGCCACCACTGGCAGCGTGAATGCGCGCGTCGCGGGCGCAATCGAGAGACGGCCAGAACGGATCGTCCTCGGCCAGGCTGACCACCACGCCACGCAAGCATGGATGATCGAGAAAACAGTTGAGGGTATGTTCGAGAATGCTCTTACCGGCCAGCTGCAGATACTGCTTGGGCCTGTCGGCACGCATGCGGCTGCCGATACCGGCGGCCGGAATCACCGCCCAGAAAAACGGCAGATCAGGTGTGTTCATTCAGCCAACTGATAGAGGGTTTCGCCGTCCTTGACCATACCCAGCTCATGGCGGGCACGCTCCTCGACGGTTTCCATGCCTTTTTTGAGCTCCATAACCTCGGCTTCGAGGATACGGTTGCGCTCGAGCAGACGCTCGTTCTCGCCTTGCTGATCGGCAATTTGCTGCTGAAGTTCAGTCACCTGCGCCAGGCTGCCCTCGCCCACCCACAGGCGGTACTGCAGGCCTGCAAGCACAAGGATCAGAACGGGAAATAGCCAGTAGGGACTACGCATGGCAGGTGAGGCACTCGGGTAAGAAAAGGTCGCTACTGCGGACATCCGTGGATTCTCCCTGCGTCATCGGCATCCGGCAAGGCCGCTAAGTCGACTTGGCGGTAATCCAGGAAGCCCGCGCAGCTGGGCATGACGCCCGGCTGCGCGAACCTGACTCAGCCGCGGAACTCGCCGCGACCGCGGTACGGCGCCTTGGCGCCCAGTTGCTCTTCGATACGCAGCAGCTGGTTGTACTTGGACACGCGGTCGGAACGGCACAGCGAACCGGTCTTGATCTGACCAGCGGCAGTACCGACGGCCAGGTCAGCGATGGTGCTGTCTTCGGTTTCGCCCGAACGGTGCGAGATCACCGCGGTGAAGCCGGCTGCCTTGGCCATCTGGATGGCTTCCAGGGTTTCAGTCAGCGAGCCGATCTGGTTGAACTTGATCAGGATCGAGTTACCGATGCCCTTATCGATGCCTTCCTTGAGGATCTTGGTGTTGGTCACGAACAGGTCGTCACCCACCAGCTGAACCTTGGCGCCGATCTTGTCGGTGAGGATTTTCCAGCCCGCCCAGTCGGACTCATCCAGACCGTCTTCGATGGAGATGATCGGGAAACGCTCGGTCAGGCCTTTCAGGTAGTCGGCGAAACCTTCGGCGTCGAAGGATTTACCTTCGCCGGACAGGTTGTACTTGCCGTCTTCGTAGAACTCCGAGGCCGCGCAATCCAGCGCCAGGGTCACATCGGTGCCAAGCTTGTAGCCGGCGTTGGCTACGGCTTCAGCGATGGCCGACAGGGCGTCTTCGTTGGACGCCAGGTTCGGTGCGAAACCACCTTCGTCACCTACGGCAGTGTTCAGGCCGCGGGCCTTCAGTACGGCCTTAAGGTGATGGAAGATTTCTGTACCCATGCGCAGGCCATCGGAGAACGTCTTGGCGCCAACCGGCTGAACCATGAATTCCTGAATGTCGACGTTGTTATCAGCATGCTCGCCGCCGTTGATGATGTTCATCATTGGTACCGGCATCGAGTAGACGCCCGGCGTGCCGTTGAGATTGGCAATGTGCGCGTACAGCGGCAGATCCTGATCCTGGGCAGCGGCTTTGGCAGCAGCCAGAGACACGGCGAGGATGGCGTTGGCGCCCAGCTTGGCCTTGTTCTCAGTGCCATCGAGATCGATCATGGTTTTGTCGAGGGCTTTCTGGTCAACCGGATCCTTGCCCAGCAGCGCATCGCGAATAGGGCCATTGATGTTGGCCACGGCCTTCAGCACGCCCTTGCCCAGGTAACGGCTCTTGTCGCCATCACGCAGTTCCAGCGCTTCGCGCGAACCGGTGGAGGCACCCGACGGCGCGCAGGCGCTGCCAACGATGCCATTGTCGAGGATTACGTCCGCTTCCACGGTGGGGTTGCCACGGGAGTCGAGAACCTCACGACCCTTGATGTCGACGATCTTTGCCATTCTTGTAAGCTCTCCAGAAGTTGTCGAAAAACACACTGCAGCATTCGGTAGCCGCTACCCGCAACGCGCGTTGGCGGCCAGGCAGATATACAAACCCGGCCTAAAGGCCGGGCGGTGGAACAGACGAGATCAGGAAACGCCTCAGGCGGTCTCAATTGGATCCTGACTCTTGATCAGATCATCCAGCTGCTTGAGCTGAGCAAGGAATGGCTCAAGCTTGTCCAGACGCAATGCGCACGGCCCGTCGCACTTGGCATTTTCCGGATCCGGATGCGCCTCGAGGAACAAACCTGCCAGTCCCTGACTGAGGCCAGCTTTGGCCAGCTCGGTAACCTGGGCACGGCGGCCGCCGGCAGAATCCGAGCGACCACCCGGCATTTGCAGGGCATGGGTGACATCGAAGAAAACCGGATATTCGAAGGCCTTCATGATGCCGAAACCCAGCATGTCCACTACCAGGTTGTTGTACCCGAAAGAGGAACCACGCTCGCAGAGGATCAACTGATCGTTCCCGGCTTCGACACACTTGGCGAGAATATGTTTCATCTCCTGTGGAGCCAGAAACTGCGCCTTCTTGATATTGATCACTGCATTGGTCTTGGCCATGGCCACGACCAAATCAGTTTGCCGGGACAGGAAAGCCGGCAACTGGATGATGTCGCAAACATCCGCCACTGGCTGCGCCTGATGCGGCTCGTGCACATCGGTGATCACCGGCACGCCGAAGGTCTTCTTCACCTCTTCGAAGATCTTCATGCCCTCTTCCAGGCCTGGGCCGCGGAAAGAAGTCACTGACGAACGGTTGGCTTTGTCGAAGCTTGCCTTGAACACATACGGGATACCGAGCTTATCGGTTACTCGCACGTACTCCTCGCAGGTACGCATGGCCAGGTCGCGGGATTCCAACACGTTGATACCGCCGAACAGCACGAAAGGCTTGTCGTTGGCGATGTCGATCTTGCCGACTCGAACAGTCTTCTGCGCCATGGGTCAGGCCTTCTTAGCTTGGTGCGCGAGCGCGGCGTTGACGAAACCGCTGAACAGCGGATGACCGTCACGCGGTGTGGAGGTGAATTCAGGATGGAACTGGCAGGCGACGAACCATGGGTGATCCGCGCTCTCGACCACTTCGACCAACGCACCATCGCCAGAACGACCGGTGACCTTCAGGCCAGCGTCGATCAGTTGCGGCAACAGGTTGTTGTTCACTTCGTAGCGATGACGATGACGCTCGACAATAACGTCCTTGCCGTAGCAGTCGTGAACCTTGGAGTTGGCCTGCAGCTGGCAATCCTGAGCGCCGAGACGCATGGTGCCGCCCAGGTCGGAAGTTTCGGTGCGTAGCTCGGTCGCGCCGGTCGCGTCCTGCCATTCGGTGATCAGGCCGACCACTGGGTGTTTGCTGGCAATATCGAACTCGGTGGAGTTGGCGTCGGCCCAGCCCAGCACGTTACGGGCGAACTCGATGACCGCAACCTGCATGCCGAGGCAGATACCCAGGTAAGGAATCTTGTTCTCGCGGGCGTATTGAACGGTCTTGATCTTGCCTTCCACACCACGTAGACCGAAGCCGCCCGGAACCAGAATGGCATCGACGCCCTGCAGCAGGTCGGTGCCGTTGTTCTCGATGTCTTCGGAATCGATGTAGCGCAGGTTGACCTTGGTGCGGTTGCTGATACCGGCGTGGCTCATTGCTTCAATCAGCGATTTGTAAGCGTCCAGCAGCTCCATGTACTTACCGACCATGGCGATGTTGACTTCTTTTTCCGGGTTCAGTTTGGCATCGACCACTCGATCCCATTCGGATAGGTCGGCACCGCGGCATTCAAGGGCGAAACGCTCGACGACGAAATCATCCAGGCCTTGCGAATGCAGGATGCCCGGAATCTTGTAAATGGTGTCGGCGTCTTCCAGAGCGATGACTGCGCGCTCCTCGACGTTGGTGAACTGAGCAATCTTGCGACGCGACGACAGGTCGATCGGGTGATCAGAACGGCATACCAGCACGTCCGGCTGCAGGCCGATGGAGCGCAGCTCCTTGACCGAGTGCTGAGTCGGCTTGGTCTTGGTTTCGCCTGCGGTGGCGATGTACGGAACCAGGGTCAGGTGCATCAGCATGGCGCGCTTGGCGCCCACTTCGAAACGCAGCTGGCGAATGGCTTCAAGGAACGGCTGCGACTCAATATCGCCAACCGTACCGCCAATTTCGACCATGGCGACGTCAGCGTCGCCAGCACCCTTGATAATGCGGCGCTTGATCTCGTCGGTGATGTGCGGGATGACCTGGATGGTTGCACCCAGGTAATCACCACGGCGCTCTTTGCGCAGTACGTCTTCGTACACGCGGCCGGTGGTGAAGTTGTTGCTCTTGGTCATAGTGGTGCGGATGAAACGCTCGTAGTGACCCAGATCGAGGTCAGTCTCGGCGCCATCGTGGGTAACGAACACCTCACCATGCTGGAACGGGCTCATGGTGCCCGGATCGACGTTGATGTACGGATCCAGTTTGAGCATCGTGACCCTCAGGCCCCGCGCCTCCAGGATTGCCGCCAAGGATGCCGAGGCGATGCCTTTCCCCAATGAAGAAACAACACCACCCGTGACGAAGATGAAGCGCGTCATGAAAAACCCTAAGAAGTCAGCAGTGACGGTCGAGCCGCCGGGGAGCAGAGAAGGCCTTGGTTCACCTTAGCAAACATGGCGAACCATGCTGGCAAATAGCAAACATCCACCGCTTCTGAAAGAAGCAGCGAATACCTGAATAGAGACGGGAGCGTAGTCTACCGGAAACGTCTTGAGTGGGGAAGAACAGGAAGCCCATGTGGGCCAAAAGCAGGTGAACTAAAGACCTCGACAAGAATTAAAACTCTTTCAAATCATAACCCTATGCAACGCACCTTTAAGAAGCAGCACTTATTCCGGGCAGTACGCCTACTCGCTGCCCGCAACACACAAAGGGCGCCAGTGAAGCGCTGCGGCAGCAGGGTCAAAGGGCAGATTGGCCACCGCCAGAGGCTGGCCGTCCCTCAATAGCAGCGGCATGCGCGCGCGGATAAAGTCGGGTACGCTGGCCTCCTGTAAAAGCCGCTTAAGGTCACGCCGACCGCGCCCGGAAACGGAAATAATCTCGCCGCCCTGGCGATAGCCAATACTCAGCCGCCCCTCGGGAATCGGCCCACTGAACCAGACCTCGCCGTTGCCAGGCAAAACTAGCGGATGCTTTGGATCGTGCCAAGGCCGCTCTTGCCTGGGCCAGCCAAGACTCCACACTGCGTCCAACCACAACAACTGATTACCGTGTCGGCGTAACTCTCCATCTTCCAAGCGCCACACCGGCGAGGCGCCAGCCGCTGCATCGCGCAAGTCACGCCAGCCTTGCCAGTGGCGGCTATCGGGCATGGCCGTCGCATCCTTCAACCAGTACCTGAGCAGGTTACGCTGACGCGCTTCGGACAACTGGCGCAGCGCCTGCAAATCGAGGCAGGGAATCCTCAGCCACGAAATCGCCAGCTCGCTGCGCGTGCGCTGTAGATCGATTTCAGCGAGGTCCTGCAGCAACTCGCCCGCCTCGGCCTGATGCGCAGCAGCACGAGCCAATACTTGAGACACCGCAGGCCAGCGGGTCGCCAGACGCGGCAAAATGTCCCGGCGCAGGAAGTTACGGGCAAAGCCGCTATCGGCATTCGATGGATCATCGACCCAGCGCAATCCATGGCTGACGGCATAGTCCTCAAGCACCTTACGCGACACAGCGAGCAAAGGCCTGACCACATGGCCCTGCCCCAACGGGCGACGCTCCGCCATCGCGGCCAACCCACTCACACCGGCACCACGCAGCAAGCGGTAGAGCACGGTTTCCGCCTGATCATCCTGATGCTGGGCCAACAGCATCACTTCGCCCGGCGCCATCAACGACGTGAACGCGGCGTAGCGCGCATCACGGGCGGCCCGCTCAATGCTAGCGCCCGGCGCGACCTGCACGTGCTCGACATGCAGAGCAACGCCAAGCTCATCACAGAACCTCTGACAGTGCGCAGGCCAACTCTCAGCAATAGACTGCAGCCCGTGATGGACATGAATAGCGGAAATTGGAGGAAGCTCATGCCGCCGGGCGGCGCAGGCAAGCACGTGCAGCAGCACGCTGGAGTCGAGCCCGCCGGAGAAAGCTACACGCCACGCAGGCGCGCTTCGACACGCCGCAAGGCGTTCAAGCAGAATGTTTTCTAGGACCATGGGGAGTCAGTGAAGCATCCCCGCAAGCATGGCGGCCATCAGGGCGATCGGCCTGCTTGCGGGGTAGAACGGCATCAGGCGATACCGTAGCTCATCAGGCGCTCGTAACGACGGGCCAGCAACGCATCGGTATCGAGCTTGCGCAGGTCTTCGAGCTGAGCCAGCAGTGTCTGGCGGATCGATTCGGCAGCAGCAGCCGGATCACGATGCGCACCACCGAGCGGCTCGGCGATCACCTTGTCGACGATGCCCAGGCCTTTCAGGCGCTCGGCGGTAATGCCCATGGCCTCGGCAGCTTCAGGCGCCTTTTCAGCGGTTTTCCACAGGATCGATGCGCAACCTTCCGGCGAGATCACTGCGTAGGTCGAGTACTCGAGCATGTTGAGGTTGTCGCACACGCCGATGGCCAGTGCGCCGCCGGAACCACCTTCACCGATCACGGTGGAGATGATTGGTGTCTTCAGGCGCGACATGACACGCAGGTTCCAGGCAATCGCTTCGCTCTGGCCACGCTCTTCAGCGTCAATACCTGGGTAAGCGCCCGGAGTGTCGATGAAGGTCAGGATCGGCATTTTGAAACGCTCGGCCATTTCCATCAGACGGCACGCCTTGCGGTAGCCCTCAGGACGCGGCATGCCGAAGTTACGGCGCACCTTCTCACGCACTTCACGGCCCTTTTGGTGGCCGATAACCATAGCTGGCTGGCCATTGAGACGCGCAACCCCGCCCACGATCGCCGCGTCGTCGGAGAAGTGGCGGTCGCCATGCAGCTCGTCGAACTCGGTGAAGATGTGCTTGAGGTAATCCAGGGTGTACGGACGCTGCGGGTGACGCGCGAGCCGGGCGATCTGCCAACTGGTCAGATTGCTGAAGATGCTCTCGGTGAGCGTGCTGCTCTTATCCTGCAGGCGGGCGATTTCGTCGCCGATGTTCAGGGAGTTATCGTTACCAACCAGACGAAGCTCTTCGATCTTGGCTTGCAGGTCGGCAATCGGCTGTTCGAAATCGAGATAGTTCGGGTTCATAGGCATCCGTCATGCGTCGACGGCCAAAAGGGCCGGGGAGCGTGTATCCAATTGGCGCCTACCTTATAGGAACAGGCGCCTTCAGGTCGACACCTGCAAGGCACTTCCGGCGAAAATGCCGGCAAATGCGTCAAGCATTCACTCGGCAACCGAACCACTCGGGTTCGGTCACACCAGGGGCAATCGTGCGGTGTCAGAGGTCGAAATACGGGGCCTGAACCCCGCATTTCAACGCCGCTATTCTAGCGGTATTGCAAGAAGACGTTTTCTCGCCCGAACTGGTCACGCAAAGCTTGAATCAAGCTGTCAGCCGGGTCGATTCGCCACTCCTCACCAAATTGCAGCAAGGCTTTCGCATCGGCGCCAGTGTAGTCCAGAGTTATCGGACAGGCGCCGCGGTGCCGCTGACACAGCTCACCCAACCAGCGCAGGCGATCACCCTTGAGCGCTGCAGCCTGCACCTTTACCCGCAGGCTCTCGGCCAGCCCAGTGCGCGCCTCTTCCAGGCTCATCACCCGCTTGGCACGCAGGCGCATGCCGCCGGAGAAATCGTCGTTACTGACCTCGCCTTCCACCACCACCAGAGCATCGCTCTGCAGCAATGCCTGGTTACTGGAAAAGGCCTCGGCGAACAACGAGGCTTCAATACGCCCGGAGCGGTCGTCCAGGGTGATGAAACCCATCTTGTCGCCCTTCTTGTTCTTCATCACCCTCAGGTTGACGATCAAACCTGCAACCGTCTGCGTATCGCGAGCTGGCTTGAGGTCGACGATGCGCTGACGGGCGAACCGCCGCACTTCGCTCTCGTATTCGTCGATCGGGTGACCGGTCAGATACAGGCCCAGCGTGTCCTTCTCACCTTTGAGGCGCTCCTTGAGCGAAAGCTCGCGGGCCTTGCGGTGATTGGCGTAAACATCCGCTTCCGGACTGGCGAACACCCCACCAAACAAGTCCATATGACCACTGTCGTGACTACGCGCAGTCTGCTCGGCAGCCTGCACGGCCTCCTCCATCGCAGCCAGCAGCACGGCGCGGTTACGATCGATATTGGCCTGATAGGCCTTGAGTTCGTCATGGAAATGCGGCCCCAGACGATCCAGCGCACCACTGCGAATCAATGCTTCCATGGTGCGTTTGTTGATGCGCTTGAGGTCGACACGGGAGCAGAAATCGAACAAATCCTTGAACGGGCCGTCCTGACGCGCCTCGACGATGGCTTCGACCGGACCTTCACCGACGCCCTTGACCGCCCCCAGGCCGTAAAGAATTCGCGGAACATCGGCTTCGTAGCTGACGGTAAACTTGAATTCGGAAGCATTGACGTCTGGCGGGTCGACGCGCAGCTTCATGCTGCGGCATTCCTCAATGAGGATCACCACTTTGTCGGTGTTGTGCATATCCGCCGAGAGCACCGCCGCCATGAATGGCGCCGGGTAATGCGCTTTCAGCCAGGCGGTCTGGTAGGAGACCAGGCCGTAGGCGGCGGAGTGAGATTTGTTGAAGCCGTAACCAGCGAATTTTTCCACCAGGTCGAAGATGTTGCCAGCCAGCTCGGCATCGATGCCGTTGTTGGCACAGCCCTCGATAAAACCGCCGCGTTGCTTGGCCATTTCCTCGGGCTTCTTCTTACCCATGGCACGACGCAGCATGTCCGCCTGGCCGAGGGTATAACCGCCCATGACCTGGGCGATCTGCATGACCTGTTCCTGATACAGGATGATCCCGTAAGTCGGCTTGAGCACCGGCTCCAGACCCGCGTATTGATAGTCCGGGTGCGGGTAGGATAGCTCGGCCCGGCCGTGCTTACGGTTGATGAAGTCGTCCACCATGCCGGACTGCAGCGGGCCTGGGCGAAACAAGGCCACCAGGGCGATCATGTCTTCCAGGCAGTCGGGCTTGAGCTTCTTGATCAGCTCCTTCATGCCGCGCGATTCAAGCTGGAAGACCGCAGTGGTCTCGGCTTTCTGCAGCATCTGGTAGGTCGGCTTGTCATCGAGCGGGATGAAGTCGATGTTGACCAGGTTCTCTTCTGGCTCGCCGGCAGCACGCTGGTCGCGGTGGATGGTTTCCAACGCCCACTTGATGATGGTCAGCGTACGCAGGCCGAGGAAGTCGAACTTCACCAGACCGGCCGATTCGACGTCGTCCTTGTCGAACTGGGTAACCAGGCCAGCGCCCTCTTCGTCACAGGCGATCGGTGCAAAATCGGTCAGTTTGGTCGGCGCGATAACCACGCCACCCGCGTGCTTGCCGGTACCGCGCACGATGCCTTCGAGCTTGAGCGACATGTCCCAGATTTCGGCAGCCTCTTCGTCGACCTTGAGGAAGTCGCGCAGCGGCTCCTCCATCTCGAAGGCCTTCTCCAGAGTCATGCCGACTTCGAACGGGATCATCTTCGACAGGCGATCTGCCAGGCCGTAGGACTTGCCCTGCACCCGCGCCACGTCACGCACTACCGCCTTGGCCGCCATCGAACCGAAGGTGATGATCTGGCTTACCGCGTTACGGCCGTACTTCTCGGCCACGTAATCGATAACGCGGTCGCGACCATCCATACAGAAGTCGACGTCGAAGTCGGGCATAGACACCCGCTCGGGATTGAGGAAGCGCTCGAACAGCAGATCGTAGGCCAACGGGTCGAGGTCGGTGATCTTCTGCACGTAGGCCACCAGCGAACCGGCACCTGAACCACGGCCCGGGCCGACCGGCACGCCGTTGCTCTTGGCCCACTGGATGAAGTCCATAACGATCAGGAAGTAACCGGGGAAGCCCATCTGGATGATGATATCCAGCTCGAAATTCAGCCGGTCGATGTAGACCTGCTTCTTCGCGTCGTAATCCGGGGTGTCCTTGGGCAGCAGAACTTCGAGGCGCTCTTCCAAGCCGTCGAACGAGACCTTGCGGAAGTATTCGTCGATAGTCATGCCTTCCGGCACAGGGAAGTCCGGCAGGAAGTATTTGCCGAGCAACACTTCGATGTTGCAGCGCTTGGCGATCTCGATGGTGTTTTCCAGCGCGTCGGGTAAGTCGCTGAACAGCTCAGCCATTTCCTGCGGCGACTTCAGGTACTGCTGATCAGAATAAATACGCGGCCGGCGCGGGTCGTCGAGAATGCGACCCTCGCCGATACAAACACGAGTCTCATGGGCTTCGAAGTCGCTCTGCTTGAGGAAGCGTACATCGTTGGTGGCGACCAGTGGAGCACCGGTCTTGTCGGCCAGGGCGACGGCAGCATGCAGATGCTCCTCGTCATTGACGCGGCTGGTGCGCTGCACTTCCAGATAGAAACGCTCCGGGAACACCGCCTGCCATTCCTGCAACAGGGCTTCGGCCTTGGCCGGCTCGCCATCGAGCAGCGCATGACCGATCTCACCTTCCTTGGCGCCAGACAGGGCGATCAGGCCTTCGCTGGCAGCTTTCACCCAATCGCGCTGAATGATTACCAGATCGTTGCTCTGCCCTTCACTCCAGCCGCGAGAAACCAGTTCTGTGAGGTTGCGATAGCCTTTGGGGTTCATGGCCAGCAAGGTCATGCGGGTCAGCGGGCCGTCTTCGTAGGCGCTGGCCAACCAGATATCGGCGCCGCAGATCGGCTTGATACCGGCGCTCATGGCGGCTTTGTAGAACTTCACCAGCGAGCACATGTTGCTCATGTCGGTGACCGCTACGGCCGGCATGCCGGCGCCGGCAACCGCCTTGACCAGCGGATTGACGCGGACCAGGCCGTCGACCAGGGAATATTCGGTGTGCAGGCGAAGATGAACGAAAGAAACAGCCATGAAGAAGCCCTGCAGGAAAAGCGACAAAACGCGGATTGTACCGTAACTGGAAAGTCCGACAGCGAGTGGTTGCACTCAACCGAAGGTGGCGGCTTCCAGCAAACGGCGCACCGGCGCAAAGGAGCGGCGGTGAATGGGAGTCGGGCCCAGGCGAGTCAGAGCCTCGAGGTGCACAGGCGTCGGGTAGCCTTTGTGCAAGGCGATACCGTAGCCGGGATACAATGCGTCGAGCTCACGCATCTCGCGATCGCGACTGACCTTGGCCAGAATCGACGCTGCTGCGATAGCCGGCACCTGCGCGTCACCACCGATCACCGGGGCGCTGGGCATCGACAGTTTCGGGCAGCGGTTGCCGTCGATCAACGCCAATTTCGGCTTCACGCTCAGGCCTTCGACGGCACGCTGCATGGCCAGCATGGTGGCATGCAGAATATTCAGGCGGTCGATCTCCTCCACGTCAGCACGGGCGATGCACCAGGCCAGTGCCTTTTCACGAATCTCGTCGAAGAGTTTTTCGCGCCGCGCCTCGCTAAGCTTTTTGGAATCGTTGAGACCAAGAATGGGTCGAGCCGGATCGAGAATCACCGCAGCGGTCACCACGGCGCCACACAGCGGGCCGCGGCCAACCTCATCGACGCCGGCAACCAACTCTTCGACGGTGGAAAAATCCAGCCCCAACTGCATCAGCGACGGCCCAACAGTTCGAGCACTGCAGTAGCTGCGCGCTCAGAGGCATCACGGCGCAAGGTGCGATGAATGGCATCGAAGCCTTCAGTCTGCACCTCGCCATCGACCAGCAGTGGCGATACCGTCTGGGCCAGCGCTTCAGGCGTCGCGGCATCCTGAATCAACTCGGGCACCAGCAGGCGCTGAGCAAGCAGATTGGGCAGTGAAATGTACGGGCTTTTCACCAGACGCTTGAGAATGCGGAAGGTCATTGGCGCCACGCGGTAAGCAACCACCATCGGTCGCTTGTACAGCAGCGCTTCGAGGGTGGCAGTGCCGGACGCGATCAACACCGCGTCGCAGGCGGCCAGAGCGTCGTGGGAGCGGCCATCGAGCAACTGCAACGGCAGGTCACGACCACTGAGCATCTGCTCCAGCTGCTGACGTCGCTCCGGGCTCGCGCAAGGCAATACGAAACGCACGCCAGGCCGCAGCGCACGCAGGCGCTCGGCAGCATCGAGGAACAGGCTACCGAGGCGCGACACCTCACCACCGCGGCTGCCTGGCAACAACGCCACCACCGGTGCATCAACTGGCAGGCCAAGCAGCTCACGCGCCGCAGCGCGGTCAGCCTGCAAGGGAATGGCATCAGCCAGCGGATGCCCCACGAAGCACACCGGCACTTGATGTTCTTCGTAGAACTGCGCCTCGAAAGGAAAGAGGGTGAGCATCAGGTCGCACGCTTCGCGGATCTTTAACACACGCTTTTGCCGCCAGGCCCAAACGGACGGGCTGACGTAATGCACGGTGCGAATACCCGCCTGGCGCAGCTTGAGTTCGACGCCCAATGTGAAATCCGGGGCGTCGATACCGATGAATACATCAGGCTTACGCTCGACCAAGCTGGCGATCAGGCGGCGGCGGCGCGACAGCAGTTCAGGCAAACGACCCAGTACTTCAACCAGGCCCATGACCGCAAGGCGCTCCATGGGAAAGTCACTGACCAGCCCTTCGGCCTGCATACGCGGCCCGCCTACACCGATGAACTCGACATGTGGGTGCTGGGCTTTGAGCGCCTGCATCAGGCCTGAGCCGAGAATATCGCCGGATGCCTCGCCAGCAACCAGCGCGACACGCAATACTTCAGCCATGGGTCAGCGCGTAATGCCGCGGCTGGACGTCAGAATCGAATCACGGAAAACCGCTACTTCGGAGAACTGAGCGGCCACATCTTCCAGCTCCACCAGTGCTTCTTCGATGGTGAAACCCTGACGGTAGACGATCTTGTAGGCGCGGCGCAGCGCCTGCATCGCCTCGGAACTGAAACCACGACGGCGCAGGCCTTCGAAGTTCATGCTACGCGCTTCGGCAGGATTGCCGGAAACGGTGACGTATGCCGGTACGTCCTTGCCGATCGCTGCGCCCATACCGGCGAAGGCATGTGCACCGATATGGCAGAACTGATGCACCAGGGTGTAGCCGGACAGAATCGCCCAGTCGCCGATGTGCACGTGCCCAGCCAGGGCCACGTTATTGACCAGGATGCAGTGATTGCCAACCACGCTGTCATGCCCGATGTGGGCATAGGCCATGATCAGGTTGTGGTCACCAATAGTGGTTTCGTCACGATCCTGAATGGTGCCACGGTGCATCGTCACGCCTTCGCGGATGATGTTGTGGTCACCGATGACCAAGCGCGTGGGCTCGCCCTTGTACTTGCGATCCGGGGTGTCTTCGCCCAGCGAGGCGAATTGATAGATCTTGTTGTGCTTCCCGATTCGGGTAGGCCCCTTGATGATCACATTGGGACCCAGCACACAGCCCTCGCCAATTTCTACGTCGGGCCCAATGATCGACCAAGGGCCGACGACGACGTCGTCTGCCAACTTGGCGCTGGGATCGATGATGGCGCGAGGGTCAATCAAACTCATAACTTGCGTTCCGCACAGATGATTTCGGCCGAGCACACTTCTTTACCATCGACCGTGGCCTTGCATTCGAACTTCCAGATGCTGCGCTTGCTGCTGAGAAACTTAGCCTCGAGGATCAGCTGGTCACCCGGCACGACCGGTTGACGGAAGCGTAGCTTATCGGAGCCGACGAAGTAGTAAAGCGTACCATCGGCAGGCTTTACGCCCATCATTTTGAAGCCCAGGATGCCGGCCGCCTGAGCCATGGCCTCGATGATGAGCACACCTGGCATGATCGGGTGCTCAGGAAAATGGCCGTTGAAGAATGGCTCATTGACGCTGACATTCTTATAAGCACGAACGCTCTTGCCTTCCAGGTCCAGATCCGTAACCCGGTCCACCAACAGGAATGGGTAACGGTGCGGCAAGTACTCGCGAATTTCGTTGATTTCCATCATTTCCAGAGAAGCCTGTAATAAAAAGAAGAGAGCCGGCCATTGGCTCAGGCATCAGATGAGGCATTCCCGCTCGAGGTCACGGCAGCGAGCTGTTTTTCCAACTGCTTCACACGCCGCGCCATGTCGTCCAGCTGGCGGATGCGCGCCACGCTTTTCTTCCACTCGGCTGCAGGTTGCATGGCGGTGCCCGAGGAGTAAGCACCGGGCTCGGTAATCGAGCGAGTGACCATGGTCATACCGGTCACGAATACGCCATCGCATACGTCGATATGGCCAACCATGCCAACACCGCCGGCGATCATACAGTTCTTGCCGATCGAAGTGCTGCCGGAAATACCGACACAGGCAGCCATCGCCGTGTTGTCACCGACCTGCACGTTGTGCGCGATCATGATCTGGTTATCTAGCTTCACACCATTGCCGATACGCGTATCGGACAGCGCACCGCGATCGAGCGTGGTGTTGGCACCGATCTCAACATCGTCACCAATGCTCACCCCACCGATCTGCGCGATCTTCTGCCAGACGCCCTTCTCATTGGCGAAGCCGAAGCCCTCACCGCCGATCACCGCACCCGACTGGATCACCACACGCTTGCCGATGCGCACATCGTGATACAGCGTGACACGCGGCGCTAACCAGCCGCCCTCACCGATCTCGGAGCGAGCACCGACTACGCAGTGCGCACCCAACGACACTCCAGCGCCGATCTTCGCCCCGCTCTCGATCACCACGAAAGGTCCGATAGCTGCAGTCGCATCTACCTGAGCATCTTCAGCCACTTGCGCGGTGGGGTGAATCCCCGCTGCAGCCTTGGGCTTGCGATCAAACAGATGGGAAAGCGAGGCATAGGCGAGATACGGATTAGCGACGATCAAGGCATTGCCCGTGAAGCCTTCCGCGTCGGCTGCGGTCAGCAATACCGCAGCAGCCTGACAGCTGTTGAGGTGCTTGCGGTACTGGGCGTTGGACAGGAACGTCAGCTGAGACGGGCCGGCATCCTGTAAGGTTGCCAGCCCGTCGATTTTCAGATCAGCCGCGCCACGCAAGGTAGCGCCGAGCTGCTCGGCCAATTGGCCGAGCGTGAATACCGGTGTCGACATCATCAACGCATCTGGTTCATGCGCTCGATGACTTGGCGGGTGATGTCGAACTGAGGTTTGACATCGATTACCGCACCGCGCTCCAGCACCAGGTCGAAGTTGCCATTCTTGATGACTTCTTCAACGGCTTTGTCCAGGTTCGGCTTGAGCTTCTTGAGCATGTCACGGTCAGCAACAGCTTTGGCTTCGTTCAGCTCCTTGGACTGGAACTGGAAGTCACGGGCCTTTTGCTTGAAGTCCAGCTCGAGACGCTCACGCTCAGCGGTCTGCATCTTCTCGCCGTCTTTGACGATGCGATCCTGGATACGTTTGGCGTCGCTTTCCAAGGTTTTCAGCTTGTTCAGTTGCGGACCGAATTTCTTCTCGGCGTCGACAGCGTAACGCTTGGCAGCGTCCGACTCGAGCAGAGCCATCTGATAGTTGAGCACCGCGATCTTCATTTCAGCGAAGGCCGGGGTAGCCAGCAGGGTGACGCTTAACAGAACCAGTTGAGTCAACTTACGCACGGTGCAACTCCTGCAGAAAACTGTCTTGGTGATTCGTGATCAGACGCTTAGAACGTCTGACCGAGGGAGAATTGGAATACCTGGGTGTCGGCATCATCCGGTTTCTTGATCGGCATACCCAGGCTGAAGCTCAGCGGACCGAGCGCAGTGATCCAAGTGACGCCGACACCTACCGAGCTGGCCAGGTTGCCGAAACTGATGTCGCAGCTGTCGCCACGGCGCTTCTGAGCGGAGCTGCAGTCAGTGTCGAAGACGTTACCCACGTCCCAGAACAACGCGGTACGCAGCGAACGCTGGTCTTTTACGAACGGCATCGGGAACAGCAACTCGGCACCACCTTGGATCAGCACGTTACCACCGAACGGCAACGGATCTTGATCGGGATCAGCCAACGTTCCAGGATTGGCACCTGTACTTGGCGTACTACGCGGGCCCAGGCTGCTGTCCTTGAAGCCACGTACAGAGTTGAAGCCACCGGCATAGTAGTTCTCATAGAACGGCAGCTTGCTGGTGGAGCCAAAGGCGCCGCCATAACCCAACTGCGTATGGAAACGCATGGTGTAAGTATCGGTCAGCGGCTTGAATACCTGGGCGCGGTAGTCGAGCTTGTAGAACGACAGGTCGCTACCTGGCACGGTGGTTTCGAACACCAGGCTTTGCGAGTGGCCACGGTTAGCCAGCACACCGCGGTTGAGGGTCGATTCAGACCAACCGGCGGATGCCTTGAGGTTCAGGTACTTCTCGCCTTCCTGACGGGTGAAATCGAAGATCTCGTCGACGGTGTAGCGGCCGGTATTGATCTCATCCTGCTGTACGGTCAGGCCATAGGTCAGACGCGAGGTCTCGCTGATCGGGTAACCGATGTTGACTCCGGCGCCGAGGCTGTCGACCGAGTAGCTCGACACATCGACATCAAGCTTGTCGTAGTCGGTGGTGCGGTAGAAGGCGTTGTAACCCAGACTCACACCATCTTCGGTCCAGTAAGGATCGGTGAAGCTGAAGTTGTAGCGGCTCTGGTATTCGCTGCGGGTCAGGCCGATGCTGACGCGGTTACCGCTACCCAAGAAGTTGTTCTGGGTGATCGAGCCACCAAGGATCAAACCGGCGTTCTGAGCGAAACCAACGCTCGCGGTGATCGAACCAGAAGCCTGCTCTTCGACGCTGTAATTGACGTCGACCTGATCATCGGTGCCTGGCACCTGCGGGGTCTCGACGTTGACTTCCTTGAAGAAGCCCAGACGCTCAAGGCGAGTCTTGGACTGATCGATCAGGTAAGTCGACGCCCAGCCGCCTTCCATCTGGCGCATTTCGCGACGCAGCACTTCGTCTTCGGTTTTGGTATTGCCACGGAAGTTGATGCGGTTGACGTAGGCACGCTTGCCCGGATCGACCACAAAGGTGATCGATACCGAGTTGTCTTCGTTATGCGGCTCGGGTACACCGTTGACGTTGGCGAAGGTGTAACCCTCGTTACCCAGGCGGCGGGTGATCAGCTCGCTGGTAGTGGTCATCACCTTGCGGGAGAACACCTGGCCTTCTTTGACCAGCAGCAGTGCGCGCACTTCTTCTTCCGGCACTTTGAGGTCGCCAGAGAGCTTCACATCGCGAACGGTGAATTTTTCACCCTCTTCGATGTTGACGGTGATATAGACGTGCTTCTTGTCCGGCGTGATGGACACCTGAGTGGAGGTGATGTCCATATTGATGTAGCCGCGATCCAGGTAATAGGAACGCAGACGCTCCAGGTCACCGGACAGTTTTTCGCGGGCGTACTTGTCATCGTTACGGAAGAACGACAGCCAGTTGGTGGTTTTCAGCTCGAACAGATCATTGAGGTCTTCATCGGAGAAAACCTTGTTGCCCACCACGTTGATGTGCTGGATAGCTGCAACGGTGCCCTCATTGATGTTGATCTTCAGCGCAACACGGTTGCGCGGCTGAGGAATGACCTCAGCCTCGATCTCGGCCGAATAACGGCCCTGAGCCACGTACTGACGCTGCAGCTCGTTACGCACACCCTCAAGGGTGGCGCGCTGGAAGATCTCGCCTTCATCGAGGCCAGACTGTTTCAGGCCCTTCATCAGATCGTCGGTGCTGATGGCCTTGTTACCTTCGATTTCGATGCTGGAAATCGATGGGCGCTCGACAACGGTGATAACCAGCACATTACCGTCGCGGCCGAGCTGGATGTCCTGAAAGAAACCGGTTTTGAACAGTTCGCGAGTCGCTTCGGTCAGTGTGCGGTCGTCGGCAGACTCGCCCACGTTCAGGGGCAGCGCGCCAAACAGGCTACCCGCAGAAACACGCTGCAGGCCGTTAACGCGGATATCGGAGATGGTGAAGGACTCGGCGTGAACTTCGGCGATCATCAATGCGGCAAGAACCGCAGGTAGCAGCAGACGTTTCATGAAGTCCTTTCTTATTCCAACTAACGATAAGAAATCAGTCGTCTGTGACGACAGATATATAATTCAGCTGAGCTCACAGGCGACCAAGGTCGTTGACCAGAGCCAGCAGCATCACCCCGATCACCAGGCTGATACCAATCTGCATCCCCCAACCCTGCACCCGTTCGGAGAGCGGGCGGCCTCGTACCCACTCGACCAGATAATAAAGCAGATGTCCGCCATCCAGAACCGGGATGGGCAGCAAATTGAGAACGCCCAGGCTGATGCTCAGGTAGGCGAGG
The DNA here is from genome assembly GCF_900142655.1 of Phytopseudomonas punonensis. Taxonomy (GTDB): domain Bacteria; phylum Pseudomonadota; class Gammaproteobacteria; order Pseudomonadales; family Pseudomonadaceae; genus Aquipseudomonas; species Aquipseudomonas punonensis. Next base: position 175,617 of record NZ_FRBQ01000001.1, read on the forward strand.
AAATTCAAAAAGTCCCCAAGGCCTGACTCGGCCGAAGCGCCCGCCACTTTAGCAATGGTTATCGGCCCGCTCAAGTTTTTTACCGAGAGCTCGCCGAAGAGCATTTTCTTCAGTGAATCGAGGGTCAGAACGCTCATCGTCCAGGTGCGAGCGCCCGCCTCGCTTATTGCCTGCAGCGGACCGTAGCTGACTTCACGCATCATCTTCGCTGGCCACTGAGCCGGCGCAACGCCGGCGCCAAGGTACCCGGTGGCCGCCTCAACCTCGCCCTTGGACGCCAGGGTAACCGGGATATCGATGCGCTGACCGTTACGTTCAACGGCAATGCTGACTGTTTTACCTGGCAGCCCGCGCACACGGTCGACAAGATCCTGCCAGTCGGTCAGCGGTTGCTCATCGAGCGCCAGCAGACGATCGCCGACCTGCATGCCAGCGCCCTGCGCAGGTCCCTCTGGATCGAACTCGGCCAGCACTGGCTCAAGACTCGGGCGCCACGGGCGAAGCCCCAGCGATGCAATCGGATCAGGCTCGTTGGCGCCACGCAGCCAATCGTTCAGTTCGACCCGATGTAGGGTATCGGTGCCGCCCTCGACGGGTCGCGTGGTAATCAGCAACTCGCCGCTTTCACCGAGGCGACGCACCAACTGCAGATTTACCGCAGACCAGCCGCTCGTAGCCTTGCCGTTAACTGCAACGATTTCCTCGCCAACCTGCAACCCGGCGGTCTGCGCCAGGCTTCCCGCCTCGATCGCACCGATAACCGGACGTACCTGCTGACTGCCAAGCATGGCCACCAGCCAGAAAAACACCAGCGCCAGTGCGAAGTTCGCAACCGGGCCTGCGGCGACGATGGCGAAGCGCTGCTTGACGGTCTTGCGATTGAAGGATTGCTCGGCCAGCTCGGCCGGCACATCACCCTCACGCTCATCGAGCATCTTCACGTAACCGCCGAGCGGGATCGCGGCGATCACGAACTCGGTGCCTTGGCGGTCATGCCAGCGCACTAGCGGCGTACCGAAACCTACGGAAAAGCGCAGCACCTTGACGCCACAGCGACGGGCGACCCAGAAATGCCCGTACTCGTGAAAGGTCACCAGAACGCCAAGCGCGATCAGGGTGCCGACGATCATATACAGCGCGCTCATGCTACCTCCCCGCGATTCAACCACTGCCCTGCCAGCTCCCGCGCTCGGCGGTCCGCCTCGAGCACAGCATTGAGGCAATCCACTGCGACGACTGGCTCGGCCTCGAGAACGCCGCCAATGATACGCGCGATATCGGTAAAGCGAATCCGCCGCTCGAGAAACGCAGCCACGGCTACCTCGTTGGCGGCGTTGAGCATCGCCGGCGCACTGCCACCGGCCTCTGCAGCGTCACGGGCCAGGCGCAGGCAGGGAAAACGAATGTCATCAGGCGCCTGGAAATCCAGGCGAGCCACGGCAAGCAGATCCAGCGGCGCGACGCCCGAATCGATACGTTGCGGCCAGGCCAACGCATGGGCGATGGGCGTGCGCATATCAGGGTTGCCCAACTGGGCGAGAACCGAGCCATCTACATAGTCGACGAGCGAATGGATGACGCTTTGCGGGTGAATGAGCACCTCGACCTGCTCGGGCCGGGCATCGAACAACCAGCAGGCCTCGATCAGTTCGAGGCCTTTGTTCATCATGCTTGCCGAATCGACGGAAATCTTGCGCCCCATCGACCAGTTAGGATGGGCGCACGCCTGCTCGGGAGTTACCGCATGCAACGTATCGGGCGAAGCCTCACGAAACGGCCCGCCGGACGCAGTCAGCAGAATGCGCCGCACACCTACCGGCTGCAGGCCGCGCGCGTAATCGTGCGGCAGGCACTGGAAGATCGCATTGTGCTCGCTGTCGATGGGCAGCAGCACGGCACCACTCTCGCGCACAGCACGCATGAACAGCGCGCCGGACATCACCAGCGCTTCCTTGTTGGCCAGCAATACCTTCTTGCCCGCCTCGACCGCAGCAAGCGTCGGCTTGAGCCCGGCAGCGCCGACAATGGCCGCCATGACGGCATCCACCTCGGCATGCGCGGAAACCTCGCACAGCCCAGCCTCGCCAAATAGCACGCGAGTATCGAGCCCAGCCTGCTGCAAGCGCGCCTGCAGGTCGCTGGCAGCCTTTGCATCAGCAACCACGGCAAAGCGCGGACGATGGCTGACGCACAGCGTTTCCAGCTCTGCCACGCGAGAGAAGGCAGTCAAGGCGAAAGCGCGATAGCGCGAAGGATGACGCGCGATGACATCAAGGGTACTCAGGCCAATCGACCCCGTGGCGCCCAATACGGTGATCTGCTGCACCTGACTCACAATACGCCCCAGCCAGCGAGCCACAGCAACGTAGCGAATACCGGCACCGCCGCCGTCAGGCTATCGATGCGGTCAAGCACGCCACCGTGACCAGGCAACAGGTTGCTGCTGTCCTTGATGCCCGATTGGCGCTTGAACATGCTCTCGGTCAGGTCACCGACCACCGAGATCAGCACAACCAGGGCGGCAGCTGGCAGTGCCAGCAGGAACTGAGAGAAAGACCAATCGCGGAAGAAACCAACAACCACAGTAAGCAGCAGGCTAAGCAGCAGGCCGCCAACCAGCCCTTCCCAGCTCTTGCCAGGACTGACCTGCGGGGCCAGCTTGCGCTTGCCGAAACGCTTGCCGGAGAAATAGGCGCCGATATCGGCCACCCAGACCAGCGCCATCACTGCCAGGATCAGCCAGTTAGCGAGCTGCCATTGCTTGATCACCACCAGCCCTTGCCAGGCAGGCAACAAAATCAGCAAGCCAATCAGCAGGCGTCCGGGCAGACCGCCCCAGTAGCGGCTGCTCTCCGGATAATTGAGTACCAGAAAAGTTGCGAACACCCACCACAGCACGCCGATTGCCAGCAGCCATGGCGCCAGCGCAGGCGCGCTGTAGACCAGATAAATCAGCAGCGCTACCAGTGCCGCATAGGCAACGCGCAGCAGCTGACCATGGAAACCGGCCAAGCGCGCCCACTCCCAGGCTCCAAGCACGACCACTACGGCGATAAATAGCGCGAACGCGCCACCTTCGAGCAAGAAGAATCCTGCCAAAGCGATCGGCAGCAGGATCAGCGCCGTAATGATTCGTTGCTTGAGCATCAGGCGCGGGCCTCGGCTTCGACTTGTTCACTGGTTTTGCCAAAACGTCGCTGACGCTTGGCAAAATCCGCCAGCGCCGCGCGCATGGCGTCGTGCTTGAAGTCCGGCCACAGCAGGTCGGAAAAATACAACTCACTGTAGGCCATTTGCCAAAGCAGAAAATTGCTGACGCGATGCTCGCCACCCGTGCGAATGCACAAATCAGGCAGCGGCAGATCACCAGTCACCAGGCAGCCCTGCAGCAACCGCGGCGTAATGTCCTCGGGCTGCAAATGCCCGCCCTGCACTTCACGCGCCAGACGCTGTGCGGCCTGGGCAATATCCCACTGACCACCGTAGTTCGCGGCGATCTGCAGAATGAAACGCTTCTCGCCAGACGCACCAGCGGTAGCCGCTTCAGCTTCGCGCATGGCGGCTTGCAGCTCAGGGTGAAACCGCGAACGGTCACCAATGATACGCAGGCTGATGGCATTCTCGTCGAGCTTGCGGGCTTCGCGGCGCAGGGCGCTGAGAAACAGCTCCATCAGCGCGCCGACTTCGTCTGCCGGGCGTTGCCAGTTTTCACTGGAGAAAGCGAACAGGGTCAGCACTTCAACGCCCGAATCGGCGCACACTTCGATAACCGCGCGCACCGCATCGACACCGGCCTTGTGACCAGCGACGCCGGGCAGCAAACGTTTGCGCGCCCAGCGATTATTACCATCCATAATGATCGCCACATGCCGTGGAACGGCCATCACGGCACCGACTTTGGAATTGTCCATGGCGACTTCCTGGCCGTCAGACGGCCATCAGGTCCGCTTCTTTCTGCTTCACGGCAACTTCGATTTCGGCCACGAACTTGTCGGTCAGCTTCTGCACATCATCAGCGGCACGACGTTCTTCGTCTTCGCTGATTTCCTTTTCCTTCACCAGATCCTTGAGCTGGCTCATCGCGTCGCGGCGAATGTTGCGCACCGCTACACGAGCATCTTCGGCAGCGTCACGGGCCTGCTTGGTGAAGCCCTTACGGGTTTCTTCGGTGAGTGCCGGCATGGAGATCAGCAGTAGCTCGCCCAGGTTGGTCGGGTTGAAGCCCAGACCGGAGCTCTGGATCGCTTTGTCCACAGCCGCCAGCATGTTGCGCTCGAAGGCCACGACCTGCAGGGTGCGCGAATCCTTGACGGTTACGCTGGCAACCTGGTTCAACGGGGTATCAGCGCCGTAATAAGGCACCATCACGCCACCCAGGATGCTCGGATGAGCCTGTCCGGTGCGGATGCGGCTGAATGCGTGGGCCAGCGATTCCAGGCTCTTCTGCATGCGCGTCTGAGCGTCTTTCTTGATTTCGTTGATCATTCTTTACTTTCCTCGACCAAAGTACCTTCGGCGCCACCCACCACGACATTGAGCAGAGCACCCGGCTTGTTCATATTGAATACACGCAGCGGCATATTATGGTCGCGGCACAGACAGATGGCCGTCAGATCCATTACGCCCAATTTGCGATCCAGCACCTCGTCATAGGTGAGGCGATCGAATTTTTCTGCATGCGGATCCTTGAATGGGTCGGCAGTGTACACACCATCCACCTTGGTTGCCTTCAACACCACATCGGCATCGATCTCGATACCGCGCAAGCAGGCGGCCGAGTCGGTGGTGAAGAACGGATTACCAGTGCCAGCGGCGAAAATCACCACCTCACCGGTTTTCAGGTGGCGCATGGCCTTGCGGCGATCGTAATGATCGGTAACGCCGACCATGGAAATGGCCGACATGACCAATGCGGGGATGTTCGAGCGCTCCAGGGCGTCGCGCATGGCCAGGGCGTTCATCACCGTGGCCAGCATGCCCATGTGGTCGCCAGTGACCCGATCCATGCCGGCTGCGCTGAGCGCCGCACCACGGAACAGGTTACCGCCACCGATCACCACACCGACCTGCACGCCGATGCCGACCAGTTGACCAACTTCCAGGGCCATGCGATCGAGCACCTTGGGATCGATGCCGAAATCTTCGGAGCCCATCAGGGCCTCGCCGCTGAGTTTGAGCAGAATGCGCTTGTAACGCGGTTGACGACCACTCACCTGCTGAGCCATTACCATTCTCTCCTGCGGCGTAAGAAAAACCTGCGAGCCGAGTGACTCGCCATATCGAGCGCTTCGACAGCGCTCACGACCGTGAGTGCCACCGGCACCCACCATCGCTTCGAAAAAAATCCCCTTTGAAAAAGAGGCCGCGCGCGTGAGCGGGCAGCCTCTTCTGGGGCACTGGCTAAGCAGCTATCACTGCTTGCTGGCAGCAACCTGAGCAGCAACTTCGGCGGCGAAGTCGTTCTCGGCCTTCTCGATACCCTCGCCCACTTCGTAGCGAACGAAGGAAACGATTTCAGCACCGGCTTTCTTGACCAGGTCACCGACCTTGACTTCCGGATCCATGATGAAGGCTTGCTCAACCAGACTGGCTTCAGCCAGGAACTTGTTGATACGACCTTTGATCATGTTCTCGACGATGTTTTCCGGCTTGCCAGCGATCTTGTCGGCGTTGAGTTGCAGGAAGATTTCTTTTTCCTTGGCAACCAACTCCTCGGAGACCTGATCAGGCGAAACAACGGCCGGGTTGGAGGCAGCAACGTGCATGGCAACGTGCTTGGCCAGCTCGTCGTTACCGCCTTTGAGAACAACCAGAACGCCGATGCGGTGGCCGTGCAGGTAAGCACCAACGGTGTCACCGGAAACAGCGGTCAGGCGACGAATATTGACGTTCTCGCCACACTTGGCAACCAGCGCTTCACGAGCGGATTCGCGCGAAGCGATCAGCGGAGCGACGTCGGTCAGGTTCTGAGTGAAAGCTTCATCCAGGCTATCTTTTACGAAGCCTTTGAAGTCGTCCTGCAGAGCCAGGAAGTCAGTCTGCGAGTTGACTTCGATGATCACACCACGGCCACCTTCGACGCGAGCGGCGATAGCGCCCTCAGCGGCGATGTTGCCGGCTTTCTTGGCGGCCTTGATGGCGCCCGAAGCACGCATGTCATCAATGGCTTTCTCGATGTCGCCACCGGCGGCAACCAGGGCCTTCTTGCATTCCATCATGCCTTGGCCGGTACGCTCGCGCAGTTCCTTGACCAGTGCTGCAGTAATCTCTGCCATTTTGAAAATCCTCTTTGTAGGTCTTCAACCATCACCCGCAATACGGATGATCAAATCTGTGAGTGGCAAAAAGGGGGCCTAGCCCCCTTTTTGCGCAGCGCATAACACTAAATGCTCTGCGTTACCGCTTAGCCTTCGGCAGCTTCAGCAGCCGGGGCTTCTTCGACGAACTGCTCGGTAGCGCCGCCAGCGTTGCTGCGACCACGGACAACGGCGTCAGCCATTGCGCCCATGTACAGTTGGATGGCGCGAATGGCGTCATCGTTGCCTGGGATGATGTAGTCAACGCCTTCTGGACTGCTGTTGGTATCGACAACGCCGATTACCGGAATGCCCAGCTTGTTGGCTTCGGTGATCGCGATGCGCTCGTGATCAACGTCGATGACGAACAGTGCGTCCGGCAGGCCGCCCATGTCCTTGATACCACCCAGGCTGCGGTCCAGTTTTTCCAGATCGCGCGAACGCATCAGGGCTTCTTTCTTGGTCAGCTTGGCGAAGGTGCCGTCCTGGGACTGCACTTCCAGATCACGCAGACGCTTGATCGAGGCACGGATGGTTTTGTAGTTGGTGAGCATGCCGCCCAACCAGCGGTGATCGACGAACGGCGAGCCGCAACGAGCAGCTTCTTCGCGAACGATCTTGCCAGCGGAACGCTTGGTGCCGACGAACAGGATCTTGTTCTTGCCAGCAGCCAGCTTTTCAACGAACGACAGCGCGTCGTTGAACATCGGCAGGGTCTTTTCAAGGTTGATGATGTGAATCTTGTTACGCGCGCCGAAAATGTACTTGCCCATTTTCGGGTTCCAGTAACGGGTCTGGTGGCCGAAGTGCACACCGGCCTTCAGCATATCGCGCATATTGACTTGGGACATGATAGTTCCTTGATAAGTCGGGTTAGGCCTCCACGCATCCCAATTTCCAACCCTTGCGGGCACCCAGGAAACCGTGTCGATACGTGTGTGGGGTTAAGCTTTCGGGGTCTACCCCGTAAAGCGGCGCGTTTTATACCACACAAACCAACCTTAGGCTATATGCCGACATACTCTTGATCACCAGCCCCGCTGCGCGCCAGCGCTTCAAGGTTGCCGGCGCAAACTGTTACCATGCCGCTCTTTACAGAACTACCGAGATCACCATGACCGTCACCCTGAAGACGCCCGACGAAATCGAGAAAATGCGCATCGCCGGTCGCCTGGCCGCCGACGTACTGGAGATGATCGCCGAGCACGTCAAACCTGGCGTTACCACGGACGAGCTCAACACCATCTGCCACAACTATATCGTCGACGTGCAGAAGGCCATCCCGGCGCCGCTCAACTACGGCGCAGCGCCAGGCCGTCCAGGCTTTCCGAAATCCATCTGCACCTCGCTCAACCACGTGGTGTGCCACGGCATCCCCAACGACAAGCCGCTCAAAGAAGGTGATGTGATGAACATCGACATCACCGTGATCAAGGACGGCTACTTTGGCGACACCAGCCGCATGTTCCATGTCGGCAAGGTGCCGGAGTGGGCCGAACGTCTGTCGCGTGTCACCCAGGAATGCCTCTACAAGGGCATCGAAGTGGTTCGCCCGGGGGCGCGCCTTGGCGACATCGGCGAAGTGATCCAGAAGCATGCCGAGAAAAACGGCTTCTCGGTGGTTCGCGAGTTCTGCGGCCACGGTATCGGCTCGGTGTTCCATGAAGACCCGCAGGTGCTGCACTACGGTCGCGCCGGCACCGGCATGGAGCTCAAGGAGGGCATGACCTTCACCATCGAGCCGATGATCAACCAGGGCCGCCCGGAAACCCGCGTGCTCGGTGATGGCTGGACCGCGATCACCAAGGATCGCAAGCTGTCCGCCCAGTGGGAGCACACCTTGCTGGTCACCGCCGACGGCTACGAGATCTTTACCTTGCGCAGCGACGACACCATCGCCCGCACCTCAGCCTGATACGAGCATCACTCTATAGATGAAGGAAGGCCGCCGCATGTCGCTGCTAGACGCCGAGTTGTTTGATCGCGGCCAGTTCCAGGCGGAACTGGCACTCAAGTCCAGCCCCATCGGCGCCTTCAAGAAAGCCATCCGCCGTGCCCACGAGGTGCTCGATGCACGCTTTCGCGAGAACCGCGACGTGCGCCGCCTGGTCGAGGACCGGGCGCGCTTCACCGACCAGATCCTGCTCGAAGCCTGGAAGCGCTTCAGCTGGAGCAGCGAGGCGGAAATCGCCCTGCTGGCGGTCGGCGGTTACGGCCGCGGTGAGCTGCATCCCTATTCGGATATCGACCTGCTGATTTTGCTCGGCAGCGATGATCAGGAAATCTTCCGCGAGTCGATCGAAGGCTTTCTCACCCTGCTCTGGGACATCGGTCTCGAAGTCGGCCAGAGCGTGCGCTCGGTGGCCGAATGCGGCGAAGAGGCACACGCCGACCTGACCGTCATCACCAACCTGATGGAAAGCCGTACCATCGCTGGCCCCGAGCACCTGCGCGAACGCATGCAGGAGGTGACCGCCAGCGCCCACATGTGGCCGAGCAAGGCGTTCTACCTGGCCAAGCGCGACGAGCAGAGGGCCCGCCACGCCAAGTACAACGACACCGAGTACAACCTGGAGCCCAACGTCAAAGGTTCACCCGGCGGCCTACGTGATATCCAGACCATCCTGTGGGTGGCGCGCCGGCATTTCGGCACCTTGAACCTGCACGCGATGGTCGGCCAGGGCTTCTTGCTGGAAAGCGAATACGCCCTGCTCGCCTCGTCCCAGGAATTTCTCTGGAAGGTGCGCTACGCCCTGCACATGCTCGCCGGGCGCGCCGAAGACCGCCTGCTGTTCGATCATCAGAGCAAGGTTGCCGAGCTGTTGGGCTACAACGAAGGCGATACCAAGCACACCATTGAGCGCTTCATGCAGAAGTACTATCGCGTGGTGATGGCCATCGCCGAGCTGAGCGACCTGATCAACCAGCACTTCGAGGAAGAGATTCTGCGCACCGGCGACAGCAGCCCGGCGAAGCCGCTGAACAGCCGCTTCCAGGTGCGCGACGGCTACATCGAAGTCACTCACGCGAACGTCTTCAAGCGCACGCCGTTCGCCATCATCGAAATCTTCGTGCTGATGGCTCAGCACCCGGAACTCAGCGGCGTATGTGCCGACACCATTCGCCTGCTGCGTGACCATCGCTACCTGATCGATGACGAATTTCGCCGCGATATCCGCAATACCAGCCTGTTCATCGAGCTGTTCAAGTGCGAGCAAGGCATCCACCGCAACCTGCGGCGCATGAACCGCTACGGCATTCTCGGCCGTTACCTGCCGGAGTTCGGCCATATCGTCGGGCAGATGCAGCACGACCTGTTCCACATCTACACGGTCGACGCCCACACGCTCAACCTGATCAAGCACCTGCGCAAGTTCAAGTGGCCGGAGCTGGCGGAGAAATTCCCGCTGGCAAGCAAGCTTATCGATGAGCTGCCCAAGCCCGAACTGATCTACCTCGCCGGCCTTTACCACGACATCGGCAAAGGTCGTGGCGGCGACCATTCGGAGATCGGCGCACTGGATGCCGAAGCCTTCGGCAATCGCCACCACCTGCCCGCCTGGGACACCGGCCTGATCGTCTGGCTGGTGCAAAACCACCTGGTGATGTCGACCACCGCACAGCGCAAGGATCTCTCCGACCCGCAGGTGATCAACGACTTCGCGGCCTTCGTCGGCGACCAGACGCACCTGGATTACCTGTACGTGCTCACCGTGGCCGATATCAACGCCACCAACCCGACACTGTGGAACTCCTGGCGCGCCAGCCTGATGCGCCAGCTCTACACCGAAACCAAGCGGGCGCTGCAACGCGGCCTTGAAAACCCAGTGGAGCGCGAGGAGCAGATTCGCCTGACCCAGAGCGCCGCCCTCGACACCCTGGTGCGAGGGGGCACGGATCCTGATGATGTTGAGCAGCTATGGTCGCAACTGGGCGATGACTACTTCCTGCGCCACACGGCCAATGACGTAGCCTGGCATACCGATGCGATTCTTCAGCACCCGAGCGACGCCGGCCCACTGGTATTGATGAAGGAAACCACGCAGCGCGAGTTCGAAGGCGGCACGCAGATCTTCATCTACGCGCCGGATCAGCATGATTTCTTCGCAGTGACAGTAGCGGCGATGGCGCAGTTGAACCTGAACATTCACGACGCGCGGATTCTTACCTCGACCAGCCAGTTCACCCTCGACACCTATATCGTGCTGGAAGCCGAAGGCGGCTCGATTGGCGACAACCCGCAGCGCATCAAGCAGATCCGCCAAAGCCTGATCGATACGCTGATGCACCCGGATGAGTACCCCAACATCATCCAGCGTCGCGTGCCGCGCCAGCTCAAGCACTTCGCTTTCGCTCCCCAGGTGACCATCCACAACGATGCCCAGCGGCCGGTCACCGTGGTCGAGCTGACCGCCCCGGATCGCCCGGGCCTGCTGGCCAAGGTCGGGCGCATCTTCCTGGATTTCGACCTGTCCGTGCAGAACGCCAAGATCGCCACCCTGGGCGAGCGCGTAGAAGACGTGTTCTTCGTCACCGACGCCAACAACCAGCCGCTGTCCGACCCCGAGCTGTGCGCCCGCCTGCAGCAGACCATCATTACCAAGCTCTCGGCGAGCAGCAGCCCGAGCCCGCAGCAGATCAGCATCTAAATGCAGCGCGGCCCCCTAAAGGCCCGCGCTGTCGTTTCAGATCCGGAAGCTGTCGACCAGCTGTTTGAGCCGCCCGACCTGCTGATCCAGCTCGGTACAGGCGCTGAGGCTGGCCTGCAGGTTGCGCACGCCATCCTGGTTCAGCGTGTTGATCTCGGTGATGTCCATGTTCAGGCTTTCGATCACCGAGGTCTGCTCCTCGGTTGCGGTGGCCACGGACTGGTTCATGCCGTCGATTTCACCGATGCGGCGGGTCACGCCACGCAGGTTCTCGCCGGCCTGCCCGCCGATACGCACGCTGTCGTCACTGAAGCGGCGGCTTTCGCTCATGGTCGCCACAGCGTCACGCGCACCGGTCTGCAGTTGCTCGATCATCTGCTGGATTTCCTGCGCGGAGCTTTGAGTGCGCTGGGCCAGGTTACGCACCTCATCGGCAACTACCGCGAAACCACGCCCTGCTTCACCGGCACGCGCAGCCTCAATGGCGGCGTTGAGCGCCAGCAGGTTGGTCTGCTCGGAGATGCCCTTGATGACGTCGAGGATCTGGCCGATGTCGTTGCTCTTCTCGCTCAGCAGTTCGATGTGATTGCCCGAAGCCTGGATTTTCTCTGACAGGTCGCCCATCGAGCCCAGGGTGCGCTCTACCATGCCCTGGCCTTCTTCGGCATCACGGCGTGCTTCGCTGGCCTGCACGGAAGCATCGGCAGCGTTGCGGGCAATTTCCTGGGCAGCCGCACCAAGCTCGTTGATCGCAGCCGCAACGCTATCGGTACGCGCCGCCTGCTCGCTGGAGTTGCCCATGGAAGCGTTGGACGCCTGCACCACGGTACTCACGCGCGAATGCACTTCACGGGTGGCCGAAGCCACTTCGCGGATCGACTCGTGAATACGCTCAACGAAACGGTTGAAGGCACCGGCCAGCTGGCCGAATTCGTCGCCGGAGTCGATTTTCAGACGCTGGGTCAGGTCACCCTCACCCTCGGCGATACCGCCCATGGCGTGGCTCATCACATGCAGCGGACGCAGCAGGATGCGGATCAGCGCACCAAGCAACAGCAGAATGGCGATGACGCCGATCACTGTCGACATCAGCGCCGAAACCCGGAACTCACGCAGTGCCGCGAAGGCCTTGCCTTCATCGACCGACAAGCCGACATACCAACGCACGCCAGCCAGGCCTTGTACCGGCAGGAAAGAAACAATGCGCGCACTGCCGTCAGCTGCAGAGACGTTCTGCAGACCCGCTTCCAGGCGCGGCGCGGCGCCGGGGAACAGATCGGTCAGCTTCTTCAGCACCAGGCTCTTGTCCGGATGCACGAATACCGTGCCCTTGTCGTCGACCAGGAACGCGTAACCCATGCCGCCCAGATCGAAGGAGTTGAGGATGTCGTCGATGGTCTGCAGCTTGAGATCGCCGCCCACTACGCCTTGCAGGGTGCCGCCAACGCTGACCGGACGAGTGATGGTGATCAGCAGGCCATCGCGCGGGTCGGCTGCCAGATAAGGCTCGGTCAGGCCCGGGCCGCTGGCACCAACAGCGCTCTTGTACCAAGGGCGCTGACGCGGATCGTAGCCAGCCGGCAGTTCGCTGGGCGGAAACTGTGTGTAGGTGCCGTCGTTCTGGCCGTAGTAGGCATACAGGAAAGCAGACGCCACGCTGCGGTGTTGCAGGTTTTTCGCCAGTGGTGCTGGCGAGCTGTCGTCCTGAACCGACTCGGCCAAGTTATCCAGCAGCTGCATCCGCCCGGAGAGCCAATGCTGGATGTTACCAGTCGACACCTGACCAACATCGTGCAGATAGTTATTCAGATTGTCGCGAATCGCCGTGCGCTGCAGATAATCGTTGTACAGCGCAAAGGATGCGAAGGCCGCAATAACCACCAGGGAAGCAGCCAGCATGATCTTGTGGCTGAACTTGAGGGTGCGCATGAGAGAACTCTCGCTAGAAAAATGCAGGGGACGGTTTACGGTCAGCTTATCGGCCTAAAGCGGCGCATCTTTAGCGACATACCAACAAAGTTGACCAAATGGACAGACTCATGCGGTACAGATAGCGCGGGGTCTAGAGCCGCATTGCACAGCTTTCTTCGCGGTGCATTGATGATCACGCAATCATTTTCCCGAGGAATCGTTCTCGATGCTTGAGCGACACGCGCCAAAGGTTATCCGCGTCGATAAGCAATTTTCCTGACGGCGCCCACGTGCTAGTGTCCACGGCTTTGTCGCCGCCTTACAAAGGACCCGTCGGATCGCCATGAACCACGCCCTCGCCCAGCTGCAGCCCTACCCCTTCGAGAAACTGCGCGCCCTGCTCGCCGGTGTTACGCCTGCCGCGGATCGTTCGCCCATCGCGCTGTCCATTGGCGAGCCCAAGCACCGCTCGCCGGCTTTTGTTGCAAAGGCCCTGACCGACAATCTCGACCAATTGGCGGTCTACCCGACCACCCTGGGTGTTCCGGCGCTGCGCGAGGCCATCGCACAGTGGTGCGAGCGCCGCTTCAAGGTGCCGGCCGGCTGGCTGGACGCTGCCCGCCATGTGCTACCGGTCAACGGTACGCGTGAGGCGCTGTTCGCCTTTACCCAGACTGTCGCCCAGCGCGATGTCAACGGGCTGGTGGTCAGCCCCAACCCGTTCTATCAGATCTATGAGGGCGCAGCCCTGCTGGCCGGCACCCAGCCGCATTACCTGCCATGCCTGGCCGAACACGGCTTCAATCCGGACTTCGATGCCGTAGCAGCCGAGGTGTGGCAGCGCTGCCAGATTCTGTTCCTTTGCTCGCCGGGCAATCCGACCGGCGCGCTGATTCCCGTCGACACACTGAAGAAGCTGATCGCCCTGGCTGATCGGTATGACTTCGTGATTGCCGCGGACGAGTGCTACAGCGAGCTGTACTTCGACGAAGAAAACCCGCCAGCCGGCCTGTTGACCGCGTGCGCCGAGCTTGGCCGTAGCGATTTCAAGCGCTGCGTGGTGTTCCACAGCCTGTCCAAGCGCTCTAACCTGCCGGGCCTGCGTTCGGGCTTCGTTGCGGGCGATGCCGAGATTCTCAAGGCCTTCCTGTTGTACCGCACCTATCACGGCTGCGCCATGCCAGTGCAAACCCAGCTGGCCAGTATCGCTGCGTGGCAGGACGAAGACCACGTGCGTGCCAACCGCGACCTGTACCGCGAGAAATTCGACGCTGTGCTGGAGATTCTCGGTGACGTGCTCGACGTGCAGCGCCCGGACGGTGGCTTCTACCTGTGGGCCAAGACGCCAGGCGATGATGCCGAATTCACTCGTGGGCTGTTCGCGCAAGAGCACGTCACCGTGGTGCCGGGCTCGTACCTGTCCCGCGAAGTGGCTGGTTTCAACCCGGGCGCCGGCCGAGTACGTATGGCGTTGGTGGCACCGCTAGCCGAATGTGTGGAAGCTGCAAAACGTATTCGTCGTTTTATCGAAAGCGCTTAAAACCCTGTTGCTGAGGGCAAGCAACTGCCCTCAGCGCCATAGCGTTAACCTGCCAGTCGGGTAACGGTCAGCACCACCGCTGCGATGCGTTCGACCTTCTCATACCCCGGCTTCAGCAGCTCCTCACCGAATACGTCCGGGTCCACTTCCTCGTAGCGCCAGGCCAATGCCCGGTCACCAAGGCTACGCTTGACGTAAGCCAGAAACGGATCACCTGCCGCCGTCATCGCCACGCCGGTATATAGCAGCAGGCTGCCACCGGGCGCCAAGCGGTTGATGGACGCTTCCACGATCGCTTCAGACAACCCTGCACCCAGCTCACCACCACCATCGCGATAGGCACGGGCCTCGGCGTCGAGCATATAAGGCGGGTTGGCGACGATCAGGTCGAAGTCGCCCTCGACGTTTTTCAGCAGGTCGCTGTGCACGGCTTCGACGTTATCTACTTTGGCAAGCGCGGCATTGACACGCGTGAACTCCAGCGCCCGTGGGTTGATATCCACTGCCAGCACCTCGGCAGCCGGGCGCGCCAACGCAATGCTCACCGCTCCCGGGCCAGCGCCGCAGCAGATATCCACAGCGCGAGAAATCGTCACAGCGGACGGCGTATTGAGAAACGCATCGATGGCCCGCACGAAACGGTAGGTATCAGGCCCGAAGAATACGGCGTCGGTTTGCTGCGTCGGGTAACGCGAGTGCACGAACAGATTGCCGTCCAGATTCGCCCAGCGCACGGCGCTGAATAGCTTCTCGCCATCGTGTTGAAGTATCTCGGCGGCTTGCATCAGCTCGAACAACTCGCCGCCCACTAAAGCTGGCGTGAACGGGCGGCTCCAACCAAATACACCACGCAGGTCATGAGCCTCGGCATTCTCGCCTCGCGCGTTGACGCGCTCGTGAGTCAGCGGCGTACCGGTGATAAATCGATAGCCTTGTTTATTCAGCGCTTGGCCGAGGCTCAGGAGTGACTGTTGTGCGCTGTTTTGCTCGCTATGCATCGTTGCCCCGCTGAGGTTATTGGAGATAAGCGTTGAACAGGCGCGTTGCCAAAAGCCCGGCTGGCGTGAAATGGCTTGCCGGCGACATCAGCTCGATCAGTTTGCTGGCCTGCTGCTGCACCGGCATCTCCCGCAACGTGGCATGCAGCGCCTGGGCTTCATCGTCCAAACCTGCAGCCTGCTCGGCGCCGGCAGGCGCTGGGCGGCGACGGTTGCGACCACGGGTGCGCGGAGGCGCCCAGCTGCCAGCGATCCAGTCGTGCAATAGCTGTTGTTCATAGCTGCTGAACACCCCGAACATGGCCGCTCGCTCGCCCTGCACCAGTTGCCAGAAGCGGCTGCTCTGCGGGTCTTCGTTACGGCGAATCCAGCCGCGTTTCTCCAGGGCCTCGAGGAAGGCGCGCACCTGACCCGGCTGGCTGAGCCATTCATTCACGGTGCGCCCTTCGATGCGGCAGTAGTCCGAGTGCACTTGGGTGGCGACTTCGCGCTTGCGCTCGAGCATCGCGCAAACCTCATCTTCGAGATCGAAGGCGGCGATCACTGCGGTAGAACCCACGCCCAGGTCGTTGAGCTGATAGCCGCGAATCACTCGGCGATAGAACTCGTCCCGATCACCGACCACCGGAAGATTCTCCAACACCGCCTGCACGGCTTTCTGCGCATGACCGGTACTGGCGTTGTCGATGGTCACGTGCAACTGAAAGTAGTACGGGTCGACATCCAGCTCGGTCAGCTCGTAGCTGGTAATCAGCAAGTGCAATGGCAATTGCTCATAACCGAGGTTATAGCCGATCACTTCCGGCAAATATTCGTCAGCCAAGTGGCCCAGCGCGAGTTGCTGAGCGCCTTGAAGAAAGTGGCCATCCTCGAGCTCGGCCAACTCATCACAACCATTCTGTGAGAGCAGCTGCTTGTAGAGCACCACGTGGTTCATGGCTGGAACGCCGTCACCTAGCTCTTCAAGATAGGTACGCAGCAACGGCCGCAGGCGCAGCTCCTGCCAATGCGCCAGTAGGCCATACAGCCAAGCGCCGTCGACCAACTTGGTAGGCGCCACGTGACGCAGAAAGTACAAGGCGTGCGCACGATTGGCGAAGTAACGTCTCGGGACGCCTTGGCGCCGCTCCTGCAGATACTTCCCGTACGCCTCGGTGGTGCGCTGCGCGCCATCACGCATCCAATCCAGCAATGCCTCGGGCCGCAGCGGCACGTCGCAGGGCAGCTCTTGTGCTTGTTGCAACTGCGCGTCGAGAAAGTTGCACGCCTCGTCCAGAGCGCCCTCGCTCAGCTGTGGCTGAAGCAGGCGCTCGTAGAGATCACGGGCCGGGCCGCGTTGAAGCAGGCTGCAGCTATGGCGGGGCGTGGTGAAGATCGGCGTCAGAGTCGTCATGGTCAAAGCCTTGCGTGGGCAGTTCAGGAGCGCCTGCGAAAGGATCAACTCGCAGCACGCTCAGGCATTTTTTAGGGTGGCCCTTGTCGCGATAACCCAGCTCGCCAGGTCTCGGCACATCGTGGCCTTATGGAATAGGGAGAAGGCTGCGGGAAAAAAGATTCAACCTTGGGGATCAGCGGTAACGCTTGCCGAGCCGGCACAGGTAACAGATGTGACAGCAAGCGCAGTACACCGCCGTTCAGACATAAAAAAGCCAGGCTGGGCATTGCCCACCTGGCTGCTCGATTACCTTGCCCCACTGCATGCCTGCAGCGGAGCAGGACCCTCACTCGGGCTTGCGTGCAGCTCCCGAGCCGATATCTGCACCGGTAATCGAATCCAGCGCGGGATCCGACGCGGTGCGCTGCGCCATTTGCAGCAGCGTTTCCGCCTGCTTGGCGGGCAGCATCACCTGCGCAGTGCCGTCACCGCCGTCGACCGCCGGCTGCGGGTTGTCGACGAACTCCCACTGGTCGCCCTCGTTCCACGGCCCCCGGCGATCTTCTTCACCCTGGGACAGGTTGAAGTACACGCCCGTGAATTCAGGCATACCCGGCAGCTTGCCTTGCGGGAAGTTGGGTTGGATGGCATGCAGCGCCTTCTCGAACGATTTCTGGTGCGCCAGTTCGCGGGTCATCAGAAACGTCAGGGCATCCTTGATACCGGGATCGTCGGTCACGTTGATAAGCCGCTCATAGACGATCTTGGCGCGTGCTTCTGCCGCGATGTTCGAGCGGAAATCCGCGGTCGGCTCACCGATGGTGTCGATATACGCCGCCGTCCAGGGCACGCCTGCTGAGTTGGTCAGCGCCGGGCCCCCACCGTAAAGCAGCGAGGTGATGTGCGAGTCGTTGCCGCCCTCGGTCAATGAGCGGTACAGCGCGGCTTCTTCCTCCACCGCCTCGGCCAAATCGCCTTTGGCCCCCTTGTTGAGCATGCCGACTATGGAACCGATGATCTCCAGATGGCTGAGTTCTTCGGTGGCGATGTCCAGCAGCAGATCTTTGCGGCCTGCGTCGTCTTCAGCCAAACCCTGAGTGAAATAGCGCATGGCTGCCGCCAACTCGCCCTGCGGCCCGCCGAATTGTTCGAGCAGCAGATTCGCCAAGCCTGGATTAGGCCCGGCGACTCTCACCGTATATTGCAGTCGCTTGTTATGTACGAACATGAAGTGCTCTCCTCACCGGTAATAGTTCCCTTCCCGTATCGCTCCCTGCCCTTGAGGGCTTGTATTAACCGAATACGAAAGCACGACGCTAGTTCAAGAAAAAAACCAACTTTCAAACAACCGAAACGGCAAACTTCCAGCTCAACTCATAGTTAGCCGTTTCGCTTACAGGCCACTGGCGAAATGTAATGAACCTACTGGCAAACCAACTTCACGCAAGGCTTGGCGACCGATAACATTTTGAATATCGATCATAGCCACGGAAAATAAAAACCTGCCAAGCTGGCTGTGCGAATATGCATAGGCCGTACAAAGGCGCCGGCCACACAGGAATAGCGGCTACACAGCTATCCAGACTGGAAGCGAACAACGACAGTAAGCGAAGCGATTAGGTGGCCAAGAGACAATTTCTTATTCTCATACAACTCTTATACAAACCACTATCACAACACCATCACTTTATACCGCTTATCGCGACCTTATCTTTTAGTTCGAACATTTCCCCGCAAAGCCTTCTCGAACTTTCACCTGTCAAGCAAGGCGGGCTTTACCGAAGAAGAATTGGCAAAACAAACCCAGACAAAGGGCAGACCCTGTATTCCTCGGTAATTAACGAAGCGCTTTAACAAACGCAGCGTCATTAACCTTTCCAACTACGACAGCTGCTAATGGCCAGACCAGTACGCAATTTTGCGAATGGTTCTATCCCCAGCAGACTTGTCTTAACAAGGAGTCATCATGAAACGCACAGGTGTATTGATCAGCGCAACCGTCGCCCTGCTACTCGGCCTTACTGGTCTCGCCCACGCCGCAGACAAGGTCAGCGCCAACGACTTTGCCGAGGAGGCTTCGGCCAAAGGGATCGCGGAAATCGAAACAAGCAAGCTGGCGCTCGAAAAAGGCAGCCACGCCGAGGTGAAGAAATTCGCGCAGACCATGATCGACGACCATACCCGCGCCAATGATGAGCTCAAGGCCCTCGCCAAGAAGAACAACCTCGAACTTTCCGATGGCGCCGACCTGATGAACAAGGCCAAAGCCATGATCCTGCAGGTACGCGATGGCGAAAACTTCGACAAGGCTTACGCCAACAACCAGGTCGTCGCCCATGAGCAGGCCATCGAGCTGTATCAGAAAGCCGCAGCCTCCGATGACGCCGAGGTGAGTGCCTGGGCGAAGAAGACCCTGCCGAAGCTGGAACATCACCTGGAAATGGCCAAAGAACTGCAAAACCAAACTCGCCAGTAATCAAATTGCTGGGCTCGGCACCCGTAGAGCCCAGCCATGACGGGGGATCATCATGCTTACGCGAATCGGCCTGATACTCCTGCCTATGCTGGCGACTCTGCCGTTGAGCGGCTGCATTGGCACCGAGAGCCACTCCAATGTCGGCATTGAAGGTGCGCCCACCAAAGCCGATACACGTCTGCTGGAAGCCGGGGCTGCCACCTTGCAATCGCAGCCGCCGGTCGCGGCCCTGAACGCCTACCTCGACGGCTTCCACTTCTATAACGGCAGGCCCGAGGCGCAAATGGAAGCGCATCACTATTGCTCGATTCTCAGTGAAGAGCTGATTCAGTGCGTGATCTACGACGGCAACGTCAAGGAAGCGAAGCTGATGGGCGTCGAGTACATCATCAGCGAGCAGCTGTTCAACACACTGCCCGAGGACGAAAAGGCGCTGTGGCACAGCCACGTGCATGAAGTGAAATCCGGCCAGTTGATCGCCCCGGGGATTCCCGAGGCGGCCGAGCATGCGCTGATGCGCAAGTTGGTACGCACCTACGGCAAGACCTGGCACACCTGGCACACCTGGCATACCGATCAGAAGAACAGCCTGCCGCTTGGGGTGCCGCAGCTGATGATGGGGTTCACCGCCGACGGCCAGCTGGATCCTCGCATGGTCGATGAGCGCGACCAGCGCTTTGGTATCGACAGCATGAAGAAACGCCAGAATCGCGCCGACATCGAGCCGCCACAGGTCGCGCCTGACGCCGATGCGTGGCAGAAAGGCAAGGTGTTCCAGATCGAGGACCCAACAGGGGCGCACGTGCATCATTGATGCCTGCTCTGCTCTCCCCTGCAGAGACGGAGGGCAGCTCAGCCAGGCTCCCCTCAGGCTATTCGGCACAGCACCCAGTCGTGCAGCATTACCCGCAGCTCATCGAACTTCACCGGTTTGGCCAGGTAATCGCTCATTCCGGCGGCCAGGCAGCGCTCGCGGTCGCCCGACTGACTGTGGGCGGTGATCGCCAACACCGGCAACTCGGCGCAGGCAGGCAGCTGGCGCAGCGCACGGCAGGTGGCGAAGCCATCCATCACCGGCATCTGACAGTCGAGCAACACCGCGTCGATGGCTTCGCGCTGCAGGCATTCCAGCGCATCGTTGCCGTTATCCGCGGTGCGTACCCGGTAGCCGAGCTTGAGCAGCATGCCGCGGATCACCAGCTGATTGATGGCGTTGTCCTCGACCACCAGCACCGTGCACTGCTCGGGCGGGCGCACCGCCGCGCCGCTACTGCGACGAACCACCGGCTGCGCATCGAGCTTTTGCGTGGGCAGGCTCAGCACCAGGTTCAGACGGAAAACACTGCCACCGGAGCCGGCGCGATTGGGCTCGTAAGCCAGGCTGCCACCGAGCAAATCGACCAACTGCCGGCAAATGCTCAAACCGATACCCAGCCCGCCATACTCGCGGGTCATCGAGGTATCGAGCTGATGAAAGCGCCGGTACAGATCGGTTTCCCGCACGTTTTCCAGGCCGATACCGGCATCAATCACCTCGATACTCAGCGGCAGGCTATCCGGGGAAACCTGACCATTGCCGCGCACACGCAGGCAGACATTGCCCACGCTGGTGAACTTGATGGCGTTATCGAGCAGATAGCCCAAAGCCTGCGCCAGTTTCTGCCCATCGCCTTCGACGGTGTCTGGCAGGCGCTCGTCGAGGTCCAGCACGAAGGCTAATCCCTTGTCGCGCGCACGGTTTTCGAAGTTGGCGCACAAACCGTCGAGCAAACCACGCAGGCTGAAGGTCTCGCGCCGCGGATAAAGCCTGCCTGCCTGCAGCTCGGTGAGGGCAAGGATGTCGTTGACCATCTGCATCATGTCCCGTGCCGAGCGCGTAGCGGTCTTCTGGTACTGCTCCACCTCGGGGTCCAGACGCAGGGTCTGCATCAGCTCAAGAGAGCCGATCACCCCGTTCATCGGAGTGCGCAGTTCGTGGGTGACCGTGGCCAGGAAGTCATCCTTAAGACGGTTGCTGTCAGCCAGCTCATGGTTGAGCACTTCCAGCTTGGCGCTGGCGTTTTGCAGAATCCGCGCCCGCTCTTCTTTCATGGCGTTGATGCGGTCGGCCAGTGCCAGCGAGAGCAACGCCACCTCGATCGCGCTGCCGATCTGGCTGGCATACATGGTCAGGAACACGTTGGGCAGGTGACCAAGCACCATCAGGGTGTTGACCAGCCCGCCAATCAGGAACGCCGCCCAAGCGATCAGGAAGTAGCGTGCCACCCGCATGCCGCGCCACCAGGCCAGTGCGCCGGCGATTGGCACCACGACGGTGAATACCAACGCCAATACGGTGGCCAGGCGCAGCGACAGCGCATAACTGGCGCACAGCGCCAAGCCCATCACGGCGGCGCCCCATAGCATCAGCGCCAGCAGGGAGCGATCCACCCAGGGGCTGTGCTCGCGGGTGTGCAGAAAGCTGCGGGCGAACTGGCACCCGAACAGCGCCGTCGCCCCTATCATGAACGGCGTGGCGGCGTTGGCCCACCACGGATTATTGGGCCAGAAGAACTCGATGCCCGCTCCATTGACCGACACCTGATAGAGAGCGAACGAGGCGATGTAGAAGATGTAATACAGGTAACTGGTGTCACGTACGCTGATAAAGATGAACAGGTTGTAGATCGCCATCACCAGCAGCACGCCGTAGATGATGCCCAGCACGTAGATGCGCGCGGGCTGCTCCTCCAGGTATGCCGCCGGCGACCACAGGCTCAGCGGCGCCTGAATCGAGCCCTCGCTTTCCAGGCGCAGGTAAACACGGCGTACCTGCTCTGGCTGGAAGTCGAGAGTGAACAGGTAGTTGTTCTGGCGAATTTCCCGACTGGAGAACGGCAGCGCGTCTCCGGTGCGATGGCTCAGGTGAAAGCGGCCATCGGCGCCCTCTTCGTATAGCTCTAGATGATCGAGCGGCGGATAGGCCAGCTCTAGCAGCCAGCTCTGCGGGGAGACGCTGCCTTTCGCCGTACGGGGCTGATACTGCAGATCAATGCGCAACCAGAATGCCGAACGCGAATAACCGGCGTTCAATACCGCCTTTTCGTGCTGGCGAAAGCTGCCCTGCAGTGCGCTGGAGGTAACATCATCGATGGTTTTGTCGCCACGCACGTCTTCGAACACCGCCATGTGTTCGCCCAGCGACAGTGAGCGGCTGTACTCATCGAACACCACAGGGCCGGCGGCATGGGCCAGCAATGGACACAGCGCCAGGAAAAGGATCAGGAAAAAACGCATGCAGCCCCGCAGATGGCCATGTTGCGCGATACCGGAAGGCCCCACGCCCTCATGTTGATACCGCCGTGCACGGCTCGACATATGAATGCTGGCAACTCTATGGAGGGTGACCTCTCACCGCAAGCGCAATGACGACCGAATGTCAGCTCAGGGCGCTGGCAGCGTCAGCAGCGCGGCGGTGATGGCTTCGGCCAGATACTGAATGGAAAACACTCCACCGTGGGTCCAGATGGCGGGCATACCCGCCAAACGATCGGCGCGCGCAAATGGCATGGCCCGCCACTCGCGCGTAGCGAATAGCTGCGTTTGCCCGGGAAAGGGCTCGACATACAGCACCACGCCCTCTTCGATGCCTGCCAGCGCCTTCACCGGTAGCGGCTCTTTAGCCCCATCGTGCTGTGGCGTGTAGGCGTTTTGCAGATGCAGCAGTTGCAGGGCGTGGTCGACCATAGAGCCGGCACCTTCGATATGCACGGCGGAGGGTGAAGAGAAGCGGATCACCGCGACCTTCGGCAGCCTTCCGCGAAAGTGCTCGACCAGCTGCTGCTGCAGCTCATCGACCTGCACCTGCATCGCGGCCAACTCGCGTAGCGCCTGATCTTCCCGACCGAAACGCTGAGCAAGCGCCAGGTAGTCATCGCGGGCAACCAAGTAGCTGTCATGCTCCTGAGAAAGGCTGCCATAGGTCGTTACTGGCGCAATGCGTGAAAGCTTCTCGCGCTGGCCTTCGAGCGGCTCGCCGATAACGATCAAGTCCGGCTTGAGCGCAGCGAGTCTTTCCAGATTCGGCTTCTTGCGCGACCCGGCACTCGGCACCTGCGCCGGCAATGGCGGGCGTCCCACCCTGGTGCGATATTGGTCCGCATCGGCCACGGCGATGGGGATGATGTCGAGCTTCAGCAGGTGCTCGGTGGCCTCCCAGCTGAGCGCCACCACTCGAGGCTCGGCGTGGGCCAAACCAGCAAAGAGGCACAGCAACAGCGAGACACCACGCAACAGATTTTTCATGCCAGGCGCCTTCTGCCCCATCAACCAAGGAAATACCTGTATAGCCAAAAGCACCAGACAGGTGCACAGGCTATGACTACTGCCAGACGCCCGGCGTAGCGGCCATCGTACAAACCCGAACTACTAGGCTCAAGCGCATTAGCGCGGATCATCAGCCTGCCAGAGCTTATCCAGCCCGGCCTCATTACCGCACATAAAATGTTAAGCTCGCGCCCCATCCAAATGCTGCCTGCCATGTGCGGGTGCGAGCCCGACCAACTCGGTACTGCGGCAGTCGCCGTACCCGTAAACCGGAACCCGCGACACAGATGATCGACTTCGGCCTCCCAGATTACGAACGCAGCACCGCCCGCCTCGCCCCTTCGCGTCCGGTGGTGTTGTGCCTGTCCGGCCACGACCCGAGCGGTGGCGCCGGCTTGCAAGCCGATATCGAGGCACTGCTTGCTCAGGGCTGCCATGCAGCTCCGGCTGTCACTGCGCTGACCGTACAGGACACCGTCGACGTCATGGACTTTCGAGTGCTCGACCGTGACTGGGTACTGGCTCAAGCCCATGCGGTGATTGCCGATATGCCGGTAGCCGCGGTCAAGCTAGGCATGCTTGGCTCGGTGGAGATGGTCGATACCGTTTTGATGATCATGGACAAACTGCCCGGTATTGCGCTGGTCTGCGACCCGGTGCTGCGTGCCGGCGGCGGCGGTGCTCTGGGCAAGGAAGATGTTGGCTTCGCCATGCGTGAGCGGCTGTTCCAGGCCTCCACCATCGCCACGCCAAATCTACCGGAGGCACGCATTCTTGCCGAACTGCCGGACGGCAGCGCTGACCAGTGCGCTGAAAAACTGCTGCCATATATCGAGCACCTGCTTATCACTGGCGGCCATGGCGACGAAAGTGAAGTCCACAACCGCCTTTACCTGCGTGATGGCAGCCGCCACGACTTCACCTGCGCGCGCCTGCCCGGCAGCTACCACGGCTCCGGCTGCACTTTGGCTAGCACCCTGGCGGGCCGACTTGCCCTTGGTCAGGATCTGATCGGCGCGGTAAAAACCGCCCTAGATTACACTTGGCGCACCCTGCGCGATGCCGAGCAACCGGGCCGCGGTCAATACGTACCGCGCCGCCTGCCGCTGGACTTCAGCTGATGGCAGCGCCCGGTAAACTGCGCGGCCTCTATGCCATCACCGACAGCGCGCTGCTCGCCGACGGCAAGTTGCTGCCCTACGTGGAAGCCGCTCTGGCCGGTGGCGCACGCCTGCTGCAGTACCGCGACAAATCTAGCGACGACGCCCGCCGCCTGCGCGAAGCAGAGGCGCTGCGCACGCTGTGCGAGAACTACGACGCCACGCTGATCATCAATGACGACGCCGAGCTGGCCGCGCGCCTCGGCGTTGGTCTGCACCTCGGTCAGGAAGACGGCTCGCTGGCTGCTGCCCGCGCCCTGCTTGGCCGGCAGGCGATCATCGGCGGCACCTGCCATGCCCAGCTCGCACTGGCCGAGCTGGCCGCCAGCGAAGGCGCCAGCTACGCGGCCTTTGGCCGCTTTTTCAACTCAATGACCAAACCTGGCGCGCCAGCTGCCACGCTCGATCTGCTCAGCGCGGCCAAAGCCCGCGTGCAGTTGCCAATCGTCGCCATTGGCGGCATCGACCTGCACAACGCAGCGCCGCTGATCGAGCACGGCGCCAGCATGATCGCCGTGATCCACGCCCTATTCGCTGCCGATTCCCCCGCGGAGGTCGAGCAACGCGCTCGAGCCTTCAGCGCGCTGTTCGAATCGAACTGACTTACTTTCAGGAGAACCCGCATGTCCCGCTCCGAAACGCTGTTCGCCAACGCCCAGAAACACATCCCCGGCGGCGTCAACTCGCCGGTCCGCGCGTTCAAGAGCGTGGGCGGCACGCCGCTGTTCTTCAAGCACGCCGAAGGCGCTTACGTCACCGATGAAGACGACAAGCGCTATGTCGATTACGTCGGCTCCTGGGGCCCGATGATTCTCGGCCACAGCCACCCGGATGTGCTGGACGCGGTGCGCAAGCAACTCGAGCATGGTCTCTCCTACGGCGCTCCAACCGCCATGGAAACCGAGATGGCCGATCTGGTCTGCAGCATCGTGCCGTCGATGGAGATGGTGCGCATGGTCAGCTCCGGTACCGAAGCGACCATGAGCGCCATCCGCCTGGCCCGTGGCTACACCGGCCGCGACGCGATCATCAAGTTCGAAGGCTGCTACCACGGCCACTCCGACAGCCTGCTGGTCAAGGCCGGCTCCGGCCTGCTGACTCAGGGCGTGCCGAGCTCCGCGGGCGTGCCGGCGGACTTCGCCAAACACACCCTGACGCTGCCGTTCAACGATATCGAAGCGGTCAAGGCCATGCTCGCCGAAGCCGGGCAGACCGTCGCCTGCATCATCGTCGAGCCGGTTGCCGGCAACATGAACTGCGTACCGCCGGCACCTGGCTTCCTCGAAGGCCTTCGCGAGCAGTGCGACAAGCACGGCGTAGTACTGATCTTCGATGAAGTGATGACCGGTTTCCGCGTCGCCCTTGGCGGCGCCCAGGCCCATTACGGCGTGACGCCGGATCTGTCGACCTTTGGCAAGATCGTCGGTGGCGGCATGCCGGTCGGCTGCTTTGGCGGCAAGCGCGCCATCATGGAGCGTATCGCCCCGCTCGGCCCGGTTTACCAGGCCGGTACGCTCTCGGGTAACCCGCTGGCCATGGCCGCCGGCCTGACCACCCTGAAGCTGATCAGCCGCCCAGGCTTCCACGCCGAACTGACCGACTACACCAGCAAGCTGCTGCAAGGCCTGCAAGAGCGCGCCGATGCCGCTGGTATCCCGTTCGTCACCACCCAGGCGGGCGGCATGTTCGGCCTGTATTTCAGCGGTGCCGACGACATCGTCACTTTCGATGACGTGATGGCCAGCGATGCCGAACGCTTCAAACGCTTCTTCCATCTGATGCTGGAAGGCGGTGTGTACCTGGCGCCAAGTGCGTTCGAAGCCGGCTTCACCTCCATCGCCCATGGCGAGACAGAGCTGAAACTGACCCTCGATGCCGCCGAACGCGCGTTCGCGGTACTGGCCGGACAATAATCATCACCGGCGCCGTCTGGCGCCTGGCATGAACATAGCGGTGACATATGCGATCACGTATATAGGGCACCGCAACAGGCTCAAAACGACTTTTTGTGGTGCAAACGACCTTCAAAGCATGCCCTTGCGCCAGCTTGGGGCAGAAAAGCCGGTAAACACTTTGTAAGAACGGTGCTGCTTATTTCATAATGTGATGGTGAGCCCATCTGGGACCGCCAGCCACCCCACCCGTCAGCCTGTCGAGGTATCTGGATCTTCATGAAGCGCGCCGGCCGCACCCTGTCTCTGGGCTGCCTGTTGCTCCTGCTGCCAACGCTTGCCTTGGCGGACGGCAACTCATTGCTGATCCCGGCAACCGGGAGCTGCTCGCTGAACGTCGCCGCCGAAGATCTGCCCGCTGCGCTGGACTCCTGCCAGAAGAGCGCCGAGGGCGGCGATGCCCAGGCCCAATACGAACTCGGTGAGTTCTATTACGAAGGCCAATCTGGCGAGCGCGACCTGCCTCAGGCATTGAGTTGGTTCGAACACGCCTCTCTGCAAGGCCACGCGCAGGCACAGTCGCGGCTGGGCATGATGTTCTTCAGGGGTGAAGGCGTCGCGGCCAACAACGTGCAGGCTTACATCTTGCTGAAGATGGCCGCGGTCAACGGCTCGGACGAGGCAATGGACAGCGCCGACGAAGTGGCCATGCAAATGCCCAGAGCCGAACAGGAAGTCGCCACCCAGGTGCTGGGGCAGATTTTCCGCAACTACCTACAGGAACTGCAGGCCGCCGACAGCCTGTCGCCCTTCGCACCGCTCAAATAACAATCTGCAACGTCTACGCGCTCCACGACAGGAGCGCTTCCACGTTTTTACTTCTCAGGCATAGGCATCGGGAACGGCATGACATTGCCGCCGCCCTTGGCTTCGCTGATCTTCGGTGTACCCAGTCGCTCGACTTCATCGATCCGCACGATCGAGTGCATCGGCACGAAACTGCGCACCACACCGTCGAACTGCGCCTTGAGCTTTTCTTCGCTGGGGTCGACCACCAGCTGCGAGCGCTCACCGAACACGAATTCCTCGATTTCCAGAAAGCCCCACAGATCGCTCTGAAAGATCTGCTTGGCATACATCTCGTATACCTGGCCCTGATTGAGAAAAATCACTTTGTAGATGGGTTCGCGCTTGGTCATGGATAGCAGATGGCTGGCTGTGCAATAAAAGGGCGCGAATCTTAGCATGTCGCTTCGCCACGGCGAGCCCCTCCCGTCCATAGCCTGTGGCCTCCCAGGAACAACACCCCTATAATCCGCGGTCATTTTTTCACCACCGACGAACCGCCATGACCAAGAAGCTCTATATCGAAACCCACGGTTGCCAGATGAACGAGTACGACAGCTCGCGCATGGTCGACCTGCTGGGCGAGCATCAGGCCCTGGAAGTGACTGATCGTCCGGAAGACGCCGACGTCATTCTGCTCAACACCTGCTCAATCCGCGAAAAAGCCCAGGACAAGGTGTTCTCCCAGCTCGGTCGCTGGCGTGAGCTGAAACTGGAGAACCCGGATCTGGTGATTGGCATCGGCGGTTGCGTGGCCAGCCAGGAAGGCGCGGCGATCCGCGACCGCGCGCCCTACGTCGATGTAGTGTTCGGCCCGCAGACCCTGCACCGCCTACCGGAAATGATTGATGCCGCGCGTACTACCAAGACGGCTCAGGTGGACATTTCCTTCCCCGAGATCGAGAAATTCGACCGTCTGCCCGAGCCACGGGTCGACGGCCCCAGCGCTATGGTTTCGGTCATGGAAGGCTGCAGCAAGTACTGCACCTTCTGCGTAGTGCCCTACACCCGCGGCGAGGAAGTCAGCCGGCCGCTGGACGACGTGCTTGGCGAAATCATTCACTTGGCCGAAAACGGCGTGCGTGAACTCACTCTGCTAGGTCAGAACGTCAACGGCTACCGCGGTGAAACGCGCGACGGCGGCATCGCCGACTTCGCCGAGCTGCTGTACCTGGTGGCCGCCGTCGATGGCATCGACCGTATTCGCTACATCACCAGCCACCCGCTGGAATTTTCCGACGCCCTGATCAAAGCCCACGCCGAAATTCCAGAGCTGGTGAAGTTCCTCCACCTGCCGGTGCAGTCCGGCTCCGACCGTATTCTTGCCGCCATGAAACGCAACCATACGGCGCTGGAGTACAAGTCGCGCATCCGCAAGCTGCGCGCGGCAGTGCCGGATATCGTGATCAGTTCGGACTTCATCGTCGGCTTCCCTGGCGAGACCGAAAAAGACTTTGAGCAGACCATGAAACTGGTTGAAGACGTCGGTTTCGACTTCTCCTATTCCTTTATGTACAGCTCGCGCCCCGGCACGCCGGCCGCCGACCTTCATGACGAAACCCCGGAAGAGGTGAAGAAGGAGCGCCTGCAGCGTCTGCAGCATCGCCTCAATCAGCAGGGCTTCGAAAACAGCCGGCGCATGGTCGGTACCGTGCAGCGCATTCTGGTCAGTGACTTCTCGAAGAAGGATCCGGGCAAGCTGCAGGGCAAGACCGAGAACAACCGTTTCGTGAACTTCCAGTGCGACAATCCGCGCCTGATCGGCCAGTTCGTCGACGTGCATATCGACGAGGCGATGCCGCATTCCCTGCGCGGCACCCTGATCGAACGCCATTGAAGAAATAGCCGACACCCCGCATATGAGTGATAACGCGCCGGGCGCAGCGCGGCTATCGGCCGTGCTTTCACTCGTCCGTCGCTAGCGCTATTCTCTCCCTTCCATTCAGCCGACGGCGGCCACAAAACGACCTTGAATATCACCTCGACACCTCATCGCTTCACCCTCGAACCCTTCGAAGCCAAGCGCTTCGCCAACCTTAGCGGGCAATTCGACGAGCATCTGCGCCTGATCGAATCGCGTCTGGGCATCGAGATCCGCAACCGCGGCAACCAGTTCGAATTGCTGGGCGAGCCCGGCCAGACGGTTTCCGGGGAAAACCTGCTGCGGCGCCTGTACCGTGAAACCGACGCCACCGAGCTGTCACCGGACATGGTGCATCTGTTCCTGCAGGAATCCGGTATCGAGGAGCTGAACAACCCCAGCGCCAACCTCAACATTGCCCTGCGCACCCGCAAAGGCATGATCCGTCCGCGCGGCGCCAACCAGCAGTTGTACGTGAAGGCGATCCTCGACCACGACATCAACTTCGGCATCGGCCCGGCCGGTACCGGCAAGACCTACCTGGCCGTGGCTGCCGCCGTGGATGCACTGGAGCGCGAGCAGATCCGCCGCATACTGCTGGTACGCCCGGCGGTCGAGGCTGGCGAGAAACTCGGCTTTCTGCCCGGTGACCTGTCGCAGAAGATCGACCCGTATCTGCGCCCGCTGTACGACGCGCTGTACGAGATGCTCGGTTTCGAGCAGGTAGCCAAGCTGATCGAGAAGCAGGTGATCGAAGTCGCGCCGCTGGCCTACATGCGCGGTCGCACGCTGAACAACAGCTTCATCATTCTCGATGAAAGCCAGAACACCACCATGGAACAGATGAAGATGTTCCTGACCCGTATCGGCTTCGGCTCCACGGCGGTGATCACCGGCGACATCACCCAGGTCGACCTGCCGCGCGGCACCAAGAGCGGCCTGACCCACGTGATCGACGTGCTCAAGGGCGTGCCGGGCATCAGCTTCACCCACTTCAAACCCAAGGACGTGGTGCGTCACCCGTTGGTGCAGCGCATCGTCGAGGCGTACGAACGCTTCGATGCCGAGCGCCAGCCGTTCGATCGCCGCCCGGCGGATAACGATCCGGGAGCACGCTCCGAGCCATGATCGAACTGGATCTGCAGGTCGCCAGCAACGCTGGCCACCTGCCTACCGAGAGCGATTTTCAGGCGTGGTGCGCCATTGCACTGCGCCAGCGTAGCGCCGACTCGGAACTGACCATCCGTCTGGTGGACGAAGAGGAAGGCCGCGAGCTCAATCGCACCTGGCGCGGCAAGGATTACGCCACCAACGTATTGTCCTTTCCAGCCGATGTACCTGATGAATTGTTGGATATCCCGCTGCTTGGTGACCTGGTGATCTGCGTACCAGTGGTCGAGCGCGAGGCTGTCGAACAAGGCAAGGCACTGGACGCGCATTGGGCGCATCTGGTGATTCACGGCTGCTTGCATCTGCTGGGCTACGACCACATCGACGATGAGGAAGCCGAGGAAATGGAAGCGCTGGAACGATTACTGCTCGCCGAGCTGGGTCATCCCGACCCGTATGCCGGCGACGAATGACTATAGGGATCCCGAGTAAAACGCCATGAGCGAAGACCGATCGAGCAACGAGCAAAAGTCCTGGTTGAACAAACTGACCCAGGCTTTTGCTCATGAGCCGAAAAACCGCCAGGAACTACTGGAAGTCCTGCGCGATGCGCACCAGAACAAACTGCTCGACAGCGAGGCCCTGGCCATCGTCGAAGGCGCCATCCAAGTCGCCGACCTGCAGGTTCGCGACATCATGGTGCCGCGCTCCCAGGTGGTGACCATCAAGGCCAGCCAGTCCCCCAAGGAGTTCCTGCCAGTGATCATCGAAGCGGCGCACTCGCGCTACCCGGTGATCGGCGAGACCCTCGACGACGTACTCGGCATTCTGCTCGCCAAGGATCTGCTGCCCTTGTTGCTGGCCGATCAGCCCGACTTCAACATTCGCGACATGCTGCGCCCGGCCACCTTCGTGCCCGAGTCCAAGCGTCTCAACGTGCTGCTGCGCGAGTTTCGCGCCAACCACAACCATATGGCGGTGGTGATCGACGAGTACGGCGGCGTGGCCGGCCTGGTAACCATCGAAGACGTGCTCGAGCAGATCGTCGGTGATATCGAGGACGAGCACGACGTCGAGGAAGACAGCTACGTCAAACCGCTGCCCAGCGGCGACTTCCTGGTCAAGGCGCTGACGCCCATCGATCACTTCAACGAAACCTTCACCACCGATTTCTCCGACGACGAGTTCGACACCGTCGGCGGCCTGGTGATGAGCGCCTTCGGCCACCTGCCCAAGCGCAACGAAGTGACGGTGATCGGCGAGTTCCGCTTTCGCGTACTCAACGCAGACAGCCGCCGCGTGCACTTGCTGCGCCTGACACCGCTGGCCCGGTGAACTGAACACCCCGCCCGCTGGCGGGGTGTTTGCTTTCCTCCCTTGATGAGCATCCCGATGAACCGACTGTTCCGACCCGGCTGGCCCGGCAACCTGATCGCCCTGCTGGCGGGCGCGCTGACCACCCTGGCGCTGGCGCCCTACGGCATCTGGCCACTGGCGCTGCTGTCGATCGCCCTGCTCTACCGTGGCCTGCGCGGGTTGACGCCGCGCCAGGCCTCCTGGCGCGGCTGGTGGTATGGCTTCGGCCTGTTCGCTTCGGGTACCAGCTGGGTGTATGTGAGCATTCACGACTACGGCGCCGCATCGCCACCCCTCGCGACATTCCTGACCCTGGGCTTCGTCGCCGGCCTTGGCCTGCTCTTCGCACTCGCCGCCTGGCTGTGGGCCCTATGCCTGCGCCGCGACAGCGCGCCACTGGGTGATGCCCTGGCGTTCGCCGCCCTGTGGGTGGCACAGGAGGCGTTTCGCGGCTGGTTCCTTACCGGTTTCCCGTGGCTGTATGTCGGCTACAGCCAGCTCGATGGCCCCATGGCCGGCCTGGCACCGGTCGGCGGCGTGTGGCTGCTGTCGTTTGCCCTGGCGCTGAGCGCGGCGCTGCTGGTCAACCTGCCGCGCCTCTACCGCAACAAGCCGCAACTGGCCGAAGCCCTGGTGCTGCTGATCGCCCCCTGGCTGCTCGGCGCGGCCTTCAAGGATCACGCCTGGACCGCCCCGGCCGGCGAGCCGCTGAGCGTGGCGGCAATCCAGGGCAACGTGGAGCAGAACCTCAAGTGGGACCCGGCCCAGCTCAATGCCCAGCTGGCGCTGTACCGCGACATGAGTTTCGCCAGCAAGCCGGTGGACATTCTGGTCTGGCCAGAGACCGCGGTGCCGGTGCTCAAGGAGCAGGCCATCGGCTACCTGAGCATGATGGATCGCTTTGCCAGCGACCGAAAAAGCGCGCTGATCACCGGCGTGCCGATCCGCCAGCCCAACGAGCGCGGCGAGCAGCGTTATTACAACGCCGTGAGTGTGGTCGGCCAGGGCAGTGGCGACTACCTCAAGCAACGCCTGGTGCCGTTCGGCGAGTACGTGCCGCTGCAAGAAATGCTGCGTGGACTGATCGCCTTTTTCGACCTGCCGATGTCCGACTTCGCCCGTGGTGAACACGGCCAGCCGCTGCTGGAAGCCAAAGGCCATCGCATCGCGACCTTCATCTGCTACGAGGTGGTCTATCCCGAGTTCGCCGCTGAAATGGCTGCGCAGAGCGACCTGCTGCTGACGGTCAGCAACGACACCTGGTTCGGCAAGTCGATCGGCCCACTGCAGCACCTGCAGATGGCGCAGATGCGCGCCCTGGAAGCCGGTCGCTGGATGATCCGCGCCACCAACAACGGCGTGACCGTGCTGATCGACCCGTTCGGGCGCATTACCGAACGCCTGCCGCAATTCGAACAGGCCACGCTGTACGGCGAGGTGCAGCCGATGCAGCACCTGACGCCCTATCTGCAGTGGCGCTCCTGGCCGCTGATCATCCTTTGCAGCCTGCTGGCTGGCTGGGCGCTGGTGCGGCGGCGTCGGGATGCCAAGTAACTCACTTGAGCCGGCTGTGGGCTAAAGCCCACCCTATGCAACGGATTGCGAGTCAACTTGTTAGCGAAAGGCCAAGCGGGGCTTGAATGTGCTCACCTCATGTGGGAACGGGCCATGCCCGTGATTCGTGCGCATGTATCACGCCGATCTAGCGGCAGTTAAATCATGGAATGAGTGCCAGCTTTAGTTACTGCAGTCGAAATACCGGCGCAGGCTTTAGCCCACCAGTTAACGCTAACGCCCGTACGCCAACGGATAAGCCAGCGCGCCGATCACTTCATTGAGCAGCAAGGTGCTCTGCCAGAATGCCTTGCCTTCCGGCAACCAGCCGCCCATTGGCCGGCCGTTGGGCACACCGAGAAATCCTACTGGCGCGGTCACCACCTCGAAGCCAGCCTGCTCGAAGCACCAGCGAGAGCGCGGCATATGCCAGGCTTGGGTAACCAGCAAAACTCGGCGAATACCTTCAGGCTTTAGCAGCGCGGCGGTCTCTGTCGCGTTCTCCCAGGTAGTGCGGCTGCGCTCTTCCCTCCAGCGCACCTCGACGCCAAGATCCTCGCGCATTACATCGGCCATCATCGCCGCTTCGCTCGGCGGTCGACCGAAATGCAGTCCGCCGGTGGTCAGCACCGGCAGGCTGGACGCTTTGGCGAGCCGCGCCGCATAGCGAGTTCGCTCCAGCGCCATGGCGCTGGGCTGCTCGCCGCCCCAGGCGGGGTCGTCCGAATCACGCCCACCGCCAAGCACAACGATGACATCCGCCTGCTGGGCCAGCGTGCTCCACTGCTGATGAGCGATGGCCGGCTCGCGCTCTATCGCTTTGGCCATCCACTCCACGGTCACCGGCAGGCTCATCAGCCACAGTCCGCCGAGGCCAAGCGTGAAGCAGCACAGCGCAAGCCGCGGAAAACGCCGGCGCAGAAACCAACCAAGGGCAATGAGCAGCAGCAGAATGCCGGGCGGCATGAAGAACTGCTTGAGCAGATAACGCAGCGGCATCGAGCACCTCCGAAAAGGGTCGAAGCCTAGGGTCTGTTGAGGCTACAACGCAAGCTGGCGCCGATAGCGCCGGGCAACACTCAGAACTTGCGACGTTCGCCAGTGAGCAGGTGATGGTGACCACTCCCTGCAATGGCCGGATGACGCTCGAATGGCGGTGGCAGAACTACACGTTGCTGGTGGCGCGCCGCTGTGGCGTACCAGCCGTTGAGTGAAGCGCGGTCATCAGCCAGGTAGGCAGTGATCAGCGCCAGCTCGTCACTCGACAGACCGCGCACTTCCATATCCGGGGATGGTTCGCTGGACAACTGCGCCAGTGTGTCGGCTTCCCCCAAGGCCACCGTCAGGCGCTCCAGCAACCGCCCGTAGGGGTCACTTTGCTTATGGGCTTCGATAGGGACTTGCATTACACACCTCCAGGCCGGGTGCCTTTGACTGAGCTTAGTCGCCGCCTCGCGACAGGCCTGCCCTGACGACAAATGGCGCTGCCATCGGCAGGCCGCGCAATCAGCGTTTCCCTCTGCCGAGGGGGGTCATGTATGCTACGACGTTTCCCGAAAGCCCCTTTCCCTAGCGCAAGTAGCCATGCACGAACAGTATCAGCCACGCGAAATCGAAGCCGCCGCGCAATCCCACTGGGACGCGCAGAATTCCTTTGTCGTCAGCGAACAGCCTGGCAAAGACACCTTCTACTGCCTGTCGATGTTCCCCTACCCTAGCGGCAAGCTACACATGGGGCACGTGCGCAACTACACCATCGGTGATGTGATCGCCCGTTACCAGCGCATGCTCGGCAAGAACGTGCTGCAGCCCATGGGTTGGGATGCTTTCGGCATGCCGGCGGAAAACGCCGCGATGAAGAACAACGTCGCACCGGCCAAGTGGACCTACGAAAACATCGCCTACATGAAGAGCCAGCTGAAAAGCCTGGGCCTGGCGGTGGACTGGACGCGCGAAGTCACTACCTGCAAGCCGGATTACTACCGCTGGGAACAATGGCTGTTCACTCGCCTGTTCGAAAAAGGCGTGATCTACCGCAAGAACGGCACCGTCAACTGGGACCCGGTCGACCAGACCGTGCTGGCCAACGAGCAGGTCATCGACGGCCGCGGCTGGCGTTCCGGCGCGGTGATCGAGAAGCGCGAAATCCCCATGTACTACTTCAAGATCACCGCTTATGCGGATGAGCTGCTGAGTAGCCTGGACGAACTCGATGGCTGGCCGGAACAGGTCAAGACCATGCAGCGCAACTGGATTGGCAAATCCCGCGGCATGGAAGTGCAGTTCCCCTACAACGTCGATTCCATCGGCGAAGCCGGCGCGCTGAAGGTGTTCACCACCCGCCCGGACACGCTGATGGGCGCGACCTACGTGGCCGTCGCCGCCGAGCACCCGCTGGCGGCCCTGGCCGCACAGAACGATGCCGAGCTGCAGGCGTTCATCGCCGAATGCAAGGCCGGTAGCGTCGCCGAAGCCGACGTGGCCACCCAGGAAAAGAAAGGCCTGCCGACTTCGCTGTTCGTCGAGCACCCGCTGACCGGCGAGAAGCTGCCGGTGTGGGTCGCCAACTACGTGCTGATGCACTACGGCGACGGCGCAGTGATGGCGGTCCCCGCCCACGACGAGCGCGACTTCGCCTTTGCCCGCAAGTACCACCTGCCGATCAAGGCCGTGGTGCGTACCAGCGCTGGCGATGAAGTGGGCAGCGAGTGGCAGGACGCCTACGGCGAACACGGCCAACTGATCAATTCCGGCGAATTCGACGGCCTGGATTTTGAAGGCGCGTTCGACGCTATCGAAGCAGCGCTGATTCGCAAGAACCTCGGCAAGTCGCGCACCCAGTTCCGTCTGCGCGACTGGGGCATCAGCCGCCAGCGCTACTGGGGCTGCCCGATCCCGATCATCCACTGCGACAGCTGTGGCGACGTACCGGTGCCGGAAGACCAACTGCCGGTCGTCCTGCCCGAAGACGTGGTACCGGACGGCGCCGGCTCGCCGCTGGCGCGCATGCCCGAATTCTACGAATGCAGCTGCCCGAAATGCGGCGCACCGGCCAAGCGCGAAACCGACACCATGGATACCTTCGTGGAATCGTCCTGGTATTTCGCCCGCTACGCCTCGCCGCACTATACCGGCGGCATGGTCGACCCGGCCGCAGCCAACCATTGGCTGCCGGTGGATCAGTACATCGGCGGTATCGAGCACGCGATTCTGCACCTGCTGTATGCGCGCTTCTTCCACAAGCTGATGCGTGACGAAGGCCTGGTCACCTCGAACGAGCCGTTCAAGAACCTGCTGACCCAGGGCATGGTCGTTGCTGAAACCTACTACCGCACCCTCGATAACGGCGGCAAGGACTGGTTCAACCCGGCCGATGTCACCGTCGAGCGTGACGCCAAGGGCAAGGTGATCGCCGCCACGCTGAACAGCGATGGCCTGCCGGTGGAAATCGGCGGCACCGAGAAGATGGCCAAGTCGAAGAACAACGGCGTCGACCCGCAAGCGATGATCGATGCCTACGGCGCCGATACCTGCCGCCTGTTCATGATGTTCGCCTCGCCGCCTGACATGAGCTGCGAATGGTCGGACGCTGGCGTCGAAGGCGCCAACCGCTTCCTGCGCCGCGTCTGGCGTCTCGCTCAGGGCCATGTCAGCCAGGGCCTGCCGGGCGTGCTGGATATCGCCAAGCTGGACGACGCCGGCAAGGAAGTACGCCGCGCCATCCACCTGGCGATCAAGCAGGCCTCCCAGGACGTCGGCCAGCACCACAAATTCAACACCGCCATCGCCCAGGTGATGACGCTGATGAACGTGTTGGAAAAGGCACCTCAGCAAGACGACCAACAGCGCGCCCTGCTTCAGGAAGGCCTGGAAACCGTCGCCCTGCTGCTTGCCCCGATCACTCCGCACATCAGCCATGAGCTGTGGCAGGAGCTGGGTCACGAAGAAGCGATCATCGATGCCAGCTGGCCGACCGTCGACGAAGCGGCCCTGGTGCAGGACAGCCTGCAGTTGGTGATTCAGGTCAACGGCAAGCTGCGCGGACAGATCGACGTGCCGGCCGATGCCAGCCGCGAGGCCGTGGAAGCAGCAGCGCGCAGCAACGAAAACGTACAACGCTTCACCGAAGGGCTGACGATCCGCAAGGTCATCGTGGTGCCTGGCAAGCTGGTCAATATCGTCGCCAGTTGAGGCGACAGGGAACGGCTGGCCGCCTATCGCGGCCAGCATCCGATCTAGAGTTTCGGCCATGCCGGCCAGCGGAGCCGGCAGGACAAGGGGATACGAGATGATCAAGCGCAATCTGTTGGTAATCGGCCTGGCAGGCCTGCTCGGTGCATGCGGCTTCCAGCTGCGTGGTACCGGTGATGTGCAGTTCGCTCTCAAGGAACTTGAAGTCAGCGCGCGCGATTCGTATGGCGAAACCGTACGTGATGTCAAAGAAGTGCTGGAGAACAACGGCGTACGGGTGTTCCAGGGCGCAGCCTACAAGCTGTACCTGACCCGCGAGCAGGAAAACCAGCGTTCGGCCAGCTACACCAGCTCGGCGCGTGCCGTCGAATACGAGCGCACCATGACCCTCGACTACGAGATTCGCGGCGCCAAGAACCTGCTACTGATGAGCAACAAGCTCGAAGTGCAGAGCTATTACGTGCAGGACTCCAACAACCTGATCGGTAACGACCAGGAAGCTGCTCGACTGCGCACCGAAATGCGCCGCGACCTGGTTCAGCAACTGGCCCAGCGCCTGCAGCAGATCACCCCGTCGCAACTCGACGAGCTACAGCAGACCGCCGAAGCCAAAGCCAAGGCGGAAGCCGATGCGCTGGAAGCGGCACGTCAGCGCGAAGCGGCGCAGCCGCAGCAGTCGCCCATCGAACTGCCGGTCCAGTAAGGTTTGCAGGCTAACTGTGGGAGCGGGCCATGCCCGAGAATTCGCGCGCATGGCGCGCTCCCACAATGGAACGCCAAACGCTGGCTATTGCCTCACCGCCCCCTGATCACCAATCAGGCGCCAAGCTGACAGAACCTTTTGCTCAGTCCATCGGGTTTAGGTATTCATGAAACTCGCTCCCGCCCAACTCGGCAAACACCTTCAAGGCACTCTGGCCCCCGTCTACGTGGTCTGCGGCGATGAAGCGCTGCTGTGCCAGGAAGCCACCGACGCCATCCGCAGCGCCAGCCGCGCGCAAGGTTTTACCGAGCGCGAAGTGTTTCACGCCGAAGCCAACTTCGACTGGGGCATGCTTTACGAAGCCGGCGCCAGCATGTCGCTGTTCGCCGAAAAACGCGTTATCGAACTGCGTATTCCCAACGGCAAACCCGGGGACAAAGGCGCAGCCGCGATTCTCGAATACCTCAGCCGCCCGCCGGAAGACACTCTGCTACTGGTCAGCCTGCCAAAGCTCGACGGCAGCGCACAGAAAACCAAGTGGGCCAAGGCGCTTATCGATGGCCCGCATTGCCAGTTCGTGCAGATCTGGCCGGTGGATGCCAACGCACTACCGCAGTGGATCCGCCAGCGCTTGGCGCAGGCCGGCATGAACGCCAGCGCCGAGGCCATCGACCTCATCGCCGCGCGCGTGGAAGGCAACCTGCTGGCCGCCGCCCAGGAAATCGAGAAGCTCAAGCTACTCGCCGACGGCCAGCAGATCGATGCAGGCACCGTCCAGGCGGCCGTTGCCGATAGCGCCCGCTATGACGTGTTCGGCCTGATCGACGCGATTCTCAACGGCGAAGCAGCCCACGCCCTGCGCATGCTCGACGGGCTGCGCGGCGAGGGGCAGGAATCGCTGTTCATCGTGGTGATGCTGGCCCGCGAATTGCGCCAGCTAGCCAACATTTCCTATCAGTACAGCCAGGGCGTACCACTCGATAAAGCCTTCGCCTCGGCCCGCCCGCCGGTGTGGGACAAGCGTCGTCCACTGGTCAGCAAGGCCCTGCAGCGCCATACCCCAGCGCGCTGGAATACCTTGCTGATGGATGCCCAGCAGATCGACGCACAAGTCAAAGGCCAGGCGGCCGGCGATCCCTGGGCCAGCCTGTCGCGCCTGGTTCTGATGATGGCCGGGCAACGCCTGAAGCTTGGCGCTTAACAGCCCGTTGAAAAACGTAGGCGAGGCAGGCAGCGCAATACCGATGGCGACCCCGCAAAAACGGGCGAACGCAGTGAGTCAAAGCGGAGTGTACGAGTAGTACATGAGCATTTTGATGGGGCGCCTAGCCTGTGCTCGCACGTGAGTCTGTTTTTAACGCTGCGATGGCAACGTAGCTAGTTTTTTAACAGCCTGTTAACGCCTACTGCGAATATGGACATTGCTCTTTGAGCGGCGCATGATCAGCGCCGCTCGCATTAGAACGAGCAGTGACCGAGGATCTGCCATGAGCAAGAAACAACGCCCGAACAAGGCGAAATCCATCATCGCCCAGCCACTGTTCCGCTCACGCCAGGAACGCCCCGGCAAAGGAAAAGGCAGCTATAACCGCCAAGCCTCCCAGCAAAACTGGGAGGCTTGTTCATTTAAGGCGGCTTGAAAACCTCTCTCAGCCCGCATTTCTGCTCATCCGTGCTAAGGTGGTCGCCTGCAAAACGTGTTGAGATGACCATGCCCAACCTGTTCATTCGCGGCCTGCCTGCTACCGCTGCGGCCAGCTTTCTGCTTTTGCTCACGGCTTGCGCCGATGCTCCTGCCCAGCCTCTGGCGTCCACCACGATGCTGCCAGGCACCAACTCCGTCAACGCCTCCGCCAGTCAGCCGGTCGAAGAGCAACTGACCTTCGAACAGTGGCGTGATCTGCTGCGCAGTGACGCGATTGCCGCCGGTATCAGCCCGACCTTGTTCGACCGTGCCTTCGCTGGCGTGGTACCCAACCCCGATGTGGTCAAGGCGGACAGCAGCCAACCCGAGTTCAGCCGCCCGGTGTGGGAATACCTCAAGGGCGCAGTGTCGCCGAGCCGGGTCGCCCGTGGCCGCATTTTGCTGGCGCAGAACCGCCAGTTACTTAACCAAATTGAGCAGCGCTACGGCGTCGACGCCGAAACCCTGGTTGCCATCTGGGGCATGGAGAGCAACTTCGGCAGCAACATCGGCAGCCACAACGTGGTGCGCTCCCTCGCCACCCTCGCCTATGAAGGCCGTCGCCAGGCATTCTGGCGCAGCCAGCTGCTGGCCGTGCTGCAGATTCTCCAGCATGGCGATATCGCACCCGAAAGCCTGGTTGGCTCCTGGGCCGGCGCCATGGGCCAGACCCAGTTCATGCCCACCACTTACAACGAACATGCCGTGGATTTCGACGGTGACGGCAAGCGTGATGTGTGGACCTCCACCGCCGACGCCCTGGCGTCCGCAGCGCACTACCTGCAAAGCGGCAACTGGCAACTGCGCCAGCCCTGGGGCTTTGAGGTGCAGTTGCCGAAAGGTTTCGACTACGCCCTGGCTGACCCAGAAGTGCGCCGCAGCCTGACGCAGTGGCGAGCACTGGGCATCCACCCGGTGGGGCAACCGCTGAGCGAGCCGCGTGACGACGCTACCGCAACCCTGCTGCTGCCAGCCGGCCACCGTGGTCCAGCGTTCCTGCTGTTCAGCAACTTCCGCAGCATCCTGCGTTACAACAACTCGACCTCCTATGCACTGGCCATCGGCCTGTTGTCTGACGCCCTGCGCGGCGGCAACGGTGTGCAAGGCAGCTGGCCGGAAGGTGATCGCCAGCTGGGCCGCAGCGAACGCGTCGAAATACAGGAGCGCCTCAACGCCCGCGGCTTCGATTCCGGGCATGCCGACGGCATCATTGGCGCTAATACCCGCAAGGCGATTCGTGCCTTCCAACTGCAGCTGGGCTGGCCCGCCGACGGCTACCCGGATGCCAACCTGCTCGAGAAGCTGCGTCAGCCTGACTGACCGAACGTCCGTCACCACGCGTTTCTGCATTTGCGATTAGCCTACTCCTGGGCGACTCTGTAGCAGGCATTTCTTGTGATCCAGGGAATGCCTGACTGCCCGCATGCCGTGATCCGGCGCGGGTCACTGACAACAGAGAGGTCGCTATGCACGACATCGAACTGAACGAAGAACAACGCATGATCCGCGACTGCACCCGACAGTTCGCCAGGCGCGCCCTTGCGCCGCACGCCCAGGATTGGGAAAAGGCCGGCTGGATAGATGACGCGGCGGTCGCCCAGATGGGCGAAATGGGCCTCTTGGGCATGATCGTGCCAGACACCTGGGGCGGCAGCTATCTCGACTACGTGGCCTATGCCCTGGCCGTGGAAGAAGTCTCCGCCGCTGATGCCGCCACCGGCACCTTGATGAGCGTGCATAACTCGGTGGGCTGCGGCCCGCTGCTCAAGTACGGCAGCGACGCGCAGAAGAACGAATGGCTGCCACGCCTGGCCAGTGGTGAAGTGATCGGTTGCTTTTGCCTGACCGAACCCCAGGCAGGTTCTGAAGCCCACAACCTGCGCACCCGCGCTGAACTGCGCGACGGCCGCTGGGTGCTCAATGGCGCCAAGCAATTCGTCAGCAATGGTCGCCGCGCCGGACTGGCCATCGTCTTCGCGGTAACCGACGCCACGCTTGGCAAACAAGGCATTTCGGCGTTCTTGGTGCCCACCAACACACCTGGTTTTCGCATCGAACGCAGTGAGCACAAGATGGGCATCCGCGCGTCAGACACCTGCGCCATCACCCTGGACGACTGCAGTATTCCCGCTGCC
Source organism: Phytopseudomonas punonensis (assembly GCF_900142655.1). GTDB lineage: Bacteria > Pseudomonadota > Gammaproteobacteria > Pseudomonadales > Pseudomonadaceae > Aquipseudomonas > Aquipseudomonas punonensis. The sequence continues at coordinate 217,659 of NZ_FRBQ01000001.1, forward strand.
AACCTGCTTGGCGAACGCGGCAAGGGCCTGAGCATCGCCCTGTCGAATCTCGAAGGTGGACGCATCGGTATCGCTGCCCAGGCGGTCGGCATCGCGCGGGCGGCTTTCGAAGCGGCCCTGCTCTACTCCCGTGAACGGGTGCAGTTCGACAAGCCGATTGGCGAACACCAGAGCATTGCCAACCTGCTCGCCGACATGCACACCCAGATCAACGCCGCACGCCTGCTGACCCTGCACGCCGCGCGCCTGCGCAGTGCTGGCGAGCCATGCCTGTCAGAGGCTTCACAAGCCAAGCTGTTCGCTTCGGAAATGGCCGAGCGCGTGTGTTCCAAAGCGCTGCAGATCCACGGCGGTTACGGCTACCTGGAAGATTTCCCGGTACAGCGCTATTACCGCGACGCGCGCATCACCCAGATCTACGAAGGCGCCAGCGAAATCCAGCGCCTGCTGATCGCACGTGAACTCAAACACTACGCGCTGTAAGAGCCAGTTCACGATCGTTATGTGCATGAAGCGGCAGCTACAAGGCAGAAGCAGTCGTAGGGTGGATGACGCTCTTTTCATCCACCATTGCGATCGCAGAGCGGTGGACGGGTGAAGCGTCGTCCACCCTACTAAAGGCCGCTTGCGCCACTTGGTTGCCGAAATCGACGAACCTGGGCTGAAAAACCATGCTCAGCCTCTAAAGCACTTTCACTAGCCCTTGAGCAACCGCGCCTCCGCGTTATCCAGATCGCGGAGGATTTCGGCCAGCATGTCATCGTCCAGCTGGTTGTCCTTGCGCATCCGATACAGCTCCAGGCGCTGCGTTCGCAGTGCCTGGAGGCGCATGCGGTACTCCATCTGGTCTGCCTGGCGCTGATATTCACGGGACTCCTCGGCGCGGCGCGTACGGGTACGCTCAAGCAAGTCGCGGTATTCGCTCATCAGCTTGGCGCGAATCTCGGCAGTGGCAATCGCGCTATCGGTATCGGTGGCCTTTTCCTCATCGTTCTCGAGGCAGCGGATCGCAGCTTCCAGAACCTGGGCACGATGGCGATTGAGCTCCGCCTCCTGGCGTGCCACGTTGTCTTGCGGCAGCAAGGGCAACAACCTCGGCAACAGCACGCTGGCGACCAGCAGCGACACCAGAATCACCCCGGCGGCGATCAGGATCAGCAGATCCCGTTCGGGAAACGCCTGGCCGTTATTGAGCAGCAGCGGCAGCGACATCACGCCGGCCAAGGTCACCGCGCCGCGCACGCCCCCGACCGTCAGCACAGCTGTCAGCGCCAGCCGCGATTGCCCGGCAAAGCGCGTCGACTTGCCGCGCCAACGGCGCACCATCCCCGAGGTACGCCAATAGCAGTACACCCACACGAAGCGCAGCAGCATCAGCACCGCGTAGACAGCCAGCACGTAGCCCAGCGCCGGCAGCAGTACATGCCAGCTATCGGCGCTCTCACCCATCACCGCCTTGATGATGTCCGGCAGCTGCAGGCCCAGCAGCAGAAAGATCAACCCGTTGAAGGTGAATTCGAGCATCGCCCACACGCCGCGATTGAGCAGCCGTGTGGTGGTCTGTCGCGGCAGCAGGTCCAGGCGACTCTGCATCATGCCGGCGGCCACCGCGGAGAGGATGCCGGACAAGCCCAGGTGCTCGGCAGCTACATAGGCGGCGAATGGCAGCAACAACATCAGCAGGACATGGGGCGCCGGCTCCTCCCAGCCACGGGCGATCATCCAGGCGCGCAGACGCCCCAACAGGTAACTCAGCGCCATGCCGATCAACAGCCCACCGGCGGCCACCAGCACGAACTGCAGACTGGCATCGGCAAACGAAAACACCCCGGTCAGCGTTGCCGCCACGGCGAACTTGAAGGCTACCAGACCCGAGGCATCGTTCATCAACGCTTCGCCCTGCAACAGGTTGTTCAAGGTATTGGGCAGGCGGCCGTGGGTGATGGCCGATACCGCCACCGCATCGGTCGGCGACAACACTGCTGCCAATGCAAAGCAGGCGGCCAGCGGAACCTGCGGCAACAACCAGTGAATGAAATATCCGGCGCCCAGAATGGTGACGAACACCAGGGCGAACGCCAGAAACAGGATCGGCGTACGCAGCTTGCGGAATTGCCCCTTGGGCATGCGCCAACCATCGACGAACAGCAGCGGCGGGATGAACAGCAGCAGGAACAGTTCAGGGTCGAGCCGTACATGCAGGCCCAACACCGGAATCGCCAACAGCGCGCCGATCAGTATCTGCAAGATGGGCAGTGGTAACGGGATGAACTGGGCGCTGATGCGCGTGCCACTGACCACCAGCAACATGATCAAGATGGTGTAGAGAAGCTGCATGGGGGGAAAAGTCCTTTGCGATGACGGCCCGAAGGCGCAGCCATTCTAACGCGAGGTGCGTGCAGGCTGACCCACCCTAAGACCAATCGACGTGGCATAATCGCAGGCTTCGGCATTCACAAGCATGCAGGAAGATTCGACGAGTGGAATCTTCCAGAGGTAGACCCATGAGTTACGTGCTTTATGGCATCAAGTCCTGCGACACCATGAAGAAGGCCCGTACCTGGCTCGACGAGCACGGTATCGCGTACCAGTTTCACGACTACAAGACCGCCGGCATCGACCGCGGCAACCTGCAGAAATGGTGTGACGAGCACGGCTGGGAAACCATCCTCAATCGCGCCGGCACCACCTTCCGCAAGCTCGAGGACGCCCAGAAAAGCGATCTCGACCAAGCCAAAGCCATCGAACTGATGCTGGCCCAGCCGTCGATGATCAAGCGTCCGGTGCTGGATCTCGGCAGCCGCACACTGGTTGGCTTCAAACCCGAGCGTTACGCCACCGAAGTGGCCTGATATCGCCCTCAATCGAATTCGCTGCAAGGAAAAGCTCATGTCCAACACGCTGTTCAGCCTGGCCTTCGGGGTCGGCACCCAAAACCGTCAAAGCACCTGGCTAGAAGTGTTCTACGCACAGCCGCTGCTCAACCCAAGCGCCGAACTGGTTGCCAAAGTCACCGAGAAGCTCGGCTACAGCGGCGGCAACCAGGCCATCGCCATCACCAATCAGCAAGCCGGTGAACTGGCCAGCGCCCTGAAGCACGTCGACTCGGTACAAGCCGCCCTGCTCACTCGCCTGGCAGAAAGCGCCAAGCCGCTGGTCGCTACACTGCTGGCCGAAGACGCCGCGCTGACCAGCACGCCCGAGGCTTACCTCAAGCTGCACCTGTTGTCTCACCGCCTGGTCAAGCCCCACGGCCTGAACCTGACCGGCATCTTCCCGCTGCTGCCCAACGTCGCGTGGACCAGCCAGGGGGCGGTCGACCTGGCCGAGCTGCCTGAGCGTCAGTTGGAAGCGCGCCTGAAAGGTGATCTGCTGGAAGTGTTCTCGGTAGACAAGTTCCCGAAAATGACCGACTACGTGGTGCCGACCGGCGTGCGTATCGCTGACAGTGCGCGGGTGCGCCTGGGCGCCTACATCGGCGAGGGCACCACCGTGATGCACGAAGGTTTCGTCAACTTCAACGCCGGTACCGCCGGCCCGGGCATGATCGAAGGCCGCGTTTCCGCTGGCGTATTCGTCGGCAAGGGTTCGGACCTGGGCGGCGGCTGCTCGACCATGGGCACCCTGTCCGGTGGCGGCAACATCGTCATCTCCGTGGGCGAAGGCTGCCTGATCGGTGCCAACGCCGGTATCGGCATTCCGCTGGGCGATCGCAACATCGTCGAAGCCGGTCTGTACGTCACCGCCGGCACCAAGATCGCCCTGCTCGACGACCAGAACAACCTGGTCAAGGTGGTCAAGGGTCGCGACCTGGCTGGTCAGGCGGATCTGCTTTTCCGTCGTAACTCGCAGAGCGGCGCGGTCGAGTGCAAGACCAACAAGTCGGCTATTGAGCTGAACGAAGCCCTGCACGCTCACAACTGAGCCCTGGCTTCGCCCGAACGGGCTGTGCGCGCGATAGACTAGCGTCTTCGTGGGCACAGCCCGTTTTCACATTCTGCGTGACGAGATCCGGATGACCCTGACTTCCCCCTGGCGCGCCGACTTCCCCGGCATGCGGGCCCTGGACGCCGAAGGCCAGACCTACCTCGACAGCGCCGCCACGGCGCAAAAACCACAAGCGGTGCTCGATGCCCTGCTGGCCTACTACGCTGGCGGCGCCGCCAATGTGCACCGTGCTCAGCACTTGCCAGGCGAGCGTGCCACCCGCGCCTTCGAAGACACTCGCCATAAAGCCGCCCACTGGCTGAGCGCTGCCAGCAGTGAAGAAATCGTTTTCACCCGCGGCGCCACCGAATCGCTCAACCTGCTCGCCTACGGCCTGGAACACCTGCTCGAGACCGGTGACGAAATCGTTATCAGCGCTGCCGAGCACCATGCCAACCTGCTGCCCTGGCAACAGCTGGCCGCCCGCAGGTCCCTGAAGCTGGTTGTACTGCCGATGACCCCGCTGGGTGATATCGACCTGCAGCAGGCGGCCGAGCTGATCGGCCCGCGCACTCGCTTGCTCGCCCTCAGCCAGTTGTCCAACGTGCTGGGGCGCTGGCAGGATTTGCCGCCGCTGATCCACCAGGCGAGAGAGCACGGTGCGTTGACGGTAGTGGATGGCGCCCAGGCCGTGGTGCATGGCCGCCAGGATATGCAGGCACTGGGCTGCGACTTCTACGTTTGCTCCAGCCACAAGCTGTATGGGCCGGATGGCGTTGGCCTGCTCTACGGCCGCCGCGACGCGCTGCAGCGCCTGCGCCACTGGCAGTTCGGCGGTGAGATGGTGCAACAAGCGGACTATCACACCTCCACCTTTCGCACTGCACCACTGGGCCTGGAGGCCGGCACGCCGGCGATATCTGGCGTCATCGCATTCGGCGCTGCGCTGGACTACCTCGCAGGCCTCGACAGCAAAGCCATCGGCGACCATGAAGCGGCGCTGCACCACGCGCTGCTGAGCGGCCTGCAAAATTACGAAGGCCTGCGCCTTCTCGGCGAGCCGCAAACCGCACTGGCCAGCTTTACCGTAGACGGCGTGCACAGCGGCGACCTAGCCCACCTGCTTACCGAACAGGGCATTGCCGTGCGCGCCGGCCATCACTGCGCCATGCCGCTGCTGCAACGCCTTGGCGTGGACGGCGCGATCCGCGTGTCGCTTGGCCTCTACAACGATGAGAGCGACCTGCAGCGTTTCTTCACGGCGCTGGACAAAGCCCTGGAGCTGCTGCGATGAGCCTGCCGGACAACGCCCTCGAAGCACGCGAGGCATTCAACGCCTGCGCAGGCTGGGAACAGCGCGCACGCCTGTTGATGCAGTGGGGCGAACGCCTGGAGCCGCTACCTGAGCGTCATGAAGCGGATCGTGTACACGGCTGCGAGAGCCAGGTATGGCTGAACGGTGAACAACGCGACGGGCACTGGCACTTTCGCGCCAGCAGCGATGCACGGCTGATTCGCGGCCTGCTGGCCGTGCTGCTGGCGCGGGTCAATGGTTTGAATGCTGCCGAGCTGGCGAGCCTGGATATCAGCGACTGGTTCACCCAGCTCGGCCTGTCGCGGCAACTGTCGCCGTCACGCGCCAGCGGCATGAACGCTGTTGTGCAGCAGATGCGCCGGCTGATCGAAGCGGATTAAGCCGTAGGGTCTGTACGAAAAGTTTCCGAGCGAAGGTCAGGCAAGGCAAAAATCGGTGAGGACGCGGAGTTTACGAGTAGTAAATGAGCAGTCCGAACCGATTTTTAACGAAGCATCACCGAGCGCAGGTACTTTTCGTCAGAGCCTCGGCGCAGCCCGCTCGCTTGGGCGTCGCGCGCCGGCCACGATCTTGTCGACGATCCGCGCCGCGGCGACCATGCCGAAGGTCGCCGTGACCATCATCACCGCACCAAAGCCGCCAGCACAGTCGAGCTTCACGCCCTCGCCTACGAATGCCTTGCTTTGGCAAACACCGCCATCCTCCCCCGGATAACGCAGCTGCTCGGTGGAAAACACGCAGGGCACGCTGTAGGTACGCCCCGGCGTGCGGGAAAAGCCGTAATCGCGGCGCAGGGTGGAACGCACCTTGGCAGCCAGGGGATCGTTGAAGGTCTTGTTGAGGTCGGCCACCTGCACCTGGGTCGGGTCAATCTGCCCGCCAGCGCCGCCGGTGGTTACCAGGGCGATCTTGCGGCGCTTGCACCAGGCGATCAGCGCGGCCTTGGCGGCTACGCTGTCGATGCAGTCGAGCAGCCCATCGAGCTCGACGGTGATGTACTGGGCCATGGTTTCGCGGGTCACGAAATCGGCCACTTCGTGCACCACGCACGCCGGGTTGATCGCCCGCAGCCGCTCACCCATCACCTCGACCTTGGCGCGCCCCACCTGCCCCTGCAAGGCATGGGCCTGGCGATTGGTATTGCTGACGCAGACGTCGTCCAGGTCGAACAGGGAAATCTCGCCGACGCCGGAACGCACCAGCGCCTCGGCCGCCCAGGAGCCGACGCCACCAATGCCGACCACAGCCACGTGGGCGGCAGCCAGCCGCTCGGCGCCTTCACGGCCATACAACCGGGCAATTCCGGCGAAACGCTGCTCATCGAACGACATGGTGGCTCCTCTCTCAGGGCGCGCATTATAGAAAGCCCGGCAGCGCATCCCAAGCACCATCGGGCCGGCGCCTGCCGCAAGACGATGCGCGTGGCCTCAACAACCCTCGGGCAGCTTGCCGGAGCTGTGCTATACAGTCATTCATCGACGGAGTAGCATGCGCGCCAGCCGGCGTTCGCCGGTCTTCTCCCCGTTCCACCCTTCGGAACCTTACACAGCATGCTTTCGCGCAAGTTTGGCCTCAATCTAGTTGTTTTCCTGGCTATTGCCGCCCTTTTCACCGGTATTTGGGCGCTCTACAACCGTCCGATCACGGCCCCGAACTGGCCGGAGCAGATATCCGGCTATTCGTTCTCGCCGTTCCGGCAGGGCGAGAGCCCGCAAACCGGTGTGTATCCCAGTGATGAAGAGATGCGTGAGGATCTCGAGTTGCTGTCCAAGCAAACCGACAGCATCCGTACCTATTCGGTGGACGGCGACCTCGACAAGATCCCTGCGCTGGCCGAAGAGTTCGGCCTGCGCGTGACCCTGGGCGTATGGATCAGCCCCGACGAGGAGCGCAACGAGCGCGAAATCACCAAAGCCATCGAAATCGCCAACAACTCACGCAGCGTTGTGCGTGTGGTGGTCGGTAACGAGGCGCTGTTTCGCCGCGAAGTCACCGTCAAGCAGCTGACCGCTTACATGGATCGCGTGCGTTCGGCGGTCAAAGTGCCGGTCACCACGTCCGAGCAGTGGCACATCTGGGAGGAATACCCGGAGCTGGCTGACCACGCCGACCTGATCGCTGCGCACGTGTTGCCTTACTGGGAATTCATTCCCATGAAGGACTCCACCCAGTTCACCCTGGACCGCGCCCGCGATCTGAAAAAACTGTTCCCGAAAAAGCCGCTGCTGCTTTCCGAAGTCGGCTGGCCGAGCAACGGCCGCGTGCGCGGTGGCGCCGAAGCGACCCAGGCGGATCAGGCAATCTACCTGCGCACGCTGGTTACCACGCTCAACGCCCAGGGCTACAACTACTTCGTCATCGAAGCCTTCGACCAACCCTGGAAAGCCGGCGACGAAGGCTCGGTGGGCGCTTACTGGGGTGTTTACAACCTAGACCGCCAACCGAAATTCAACTTCGAGGGCCCGGTAGTCGCCATTCCGAAATGGCGCATGCTGGCAGTCGCCTCGGTGGTCATGGCGCTGCTGTCGCTGGCTCTGATGCTGATCGACGGCAGCGCCCTGCGCCAACGCGGCCGTACCTTCCTGACCTTCGTGGCGTTCGCCGGCGGCTCGGCTCTGGTGTGGATCGGCTACGACTACAGCCAGCAGTACAGCACCTGGTTCAGCACCCTCGTTGGTGTGCTGCTCGGCATCGGCGCCATCGGCGTGTTCATCGTCTTGCTGACCGAGGCCCACGAGCTCGCCGAAACGGTATGGACGCAGCGCCGCCGGCCCTTCACGCCAGTGGTCGGCGATAGCCATTACCGGCCCAAGGTGTCGATCCACGTGCCGTGCTACAACGAGCCGCCGGAGATGGTTAAACAGACCCTCGACGCCCTGGCCAACCTCGACTATCCGGACTTTGAAGTCCTGATCATCGACAACAACACCAAGGACCCTGCGGTGTGGGAGCCGGTACGCGACTACTGCGAACAGCTCGGCCCGCGTTTCCGCTTCTTCCACGTTGCGCCGCTGCATGGCTTCAAGGGTGGCGCGCTGAACTACATCCTGCCGCACACCGCACCGGACGTTGAAGTGGTGGCGGTGATCGACTCCGACTACTGCGTCGATCGCAACTGGCTCAAGTACATGGTGCCGCACTTCGCCGACCCGTCGATTGCCGTGGTGCAGTCGCCGCAGGACTACCGTGACGGCGAAGAAAGCACCTTCAAGAAACTCTGCTACGCCGAATACAAGGGCTTCTTCCACATCGGCATGGTGACCCGCAACGACCGTAACGCGATCATCCAGCACGGCACCATGACGATGATTCGCCGTACCGTGATGGACGAGCTGAAGTGGGCCGACTGGACCATCTGCGAAGACGCCGAGCTTGGCCTGCGCGTGTTCAAGGCCGGCTACTCAGCCGCCTATGCCCACGACAGCTTCGGCAAGGGGCTGATGCCGGACACCTTCATCGACTTCAAGAAGCAGCGCTTCCGTTGGGCCTATGGCGCCATTCAGATCATGAAGGGCCACGCACGCAGCCTGTTCAGCGGTAAGGACAGCCAGCTCAAGCGCGGCCAGCGTTATCACTTCATCGCGGGCTGGCTGCCGTGGGTTGCTGATGGCCTGAACATCTTCTTCACTGCCGGCGCCCTGCTGTGGTCGGCGGCGATGATCATCGTGCCGCAACGAGTCGACCCACCGCTGCTGATCTTCGCAATTCCGCCCCTAGCGCTGTTCCTATTCAAGGTCGGCAAGATCATCTTCCTCTATCGTCGGGCGATGGGCGTCAACCTGAAGGATGCCTTCTGCGCCGCGGTGGCCGGGCTGGCGCTGTCGCACACCATCGCCAAAGCGGTGCTGTACGGGATGTTCACCAAGTCGATCCCGTTCTTCCGCACGCCGAAGATGCGCTCCAGCCATGGCCTGATGGTGGCCCTGGCCGAAGCGCGCGAAGAAGTGTTCATCATGCTGCTGCTGTGGGGCGCCGCTCTGGGCATCGCCATCGTGCAGGGCCTGCCCAGCTACGACGTGAAGTTCTGGGTGGTCATGCTGCTGGTACAGTCGCTGCCATACCTCGCCGCGCTGATCATGGCACTGCTGTCTTCGCAGCCTAAACCGCTGGAAATCCCGGTGGTGCAGAGTGATGCTCCGGACGAGCCAGAAAACGCCTGAGCTATCTGCAAAGCAGCACTAAAACGGCGGCCAATTGGCCGCCGTTTTCATTTGTAGTGCCCGCGCGGCAGACAGCGCCAGGGCACTCTATCCGCCGCCAATGGGCCGCACGCCTACGAGAGCCAGGCGTTTTGCTTTAAGCTATGCGCCCTTCCCGCCCTGCACTGCTTTACCGGAGTTTCCATGACGGCCCTGTCCCCTACCCTCGAGCTCGCCTGCGACCTGATCCGCCGGCCTTCCGTCACGCCACTGGACGAAGGCTGCCAGGAACTGATGATGCGCCGCCTCGCGGCTCTGGGTTTCGCCATCGAGCCAATGCGCATCGAGGACGTGGATAACTTCTGGGCCAGCCACGGTAACCAGGACGGCCCAGTATTATGCTTTGCCGGGCACACCGACGTGGTGCCAACCGGCCCGGTGCAGGCCTGGCAGCACGGCCCGTTCGAGGCGCTGATCGACGAGCAGGGCATGCTCTGTGGCCGCGGCGCTGCCGACATGAAAGGCAGCCTGGCGTCGATGATCATCGCCGTAGAGCGCTTCGTGGCCGAATACCCGAACCACAAGGGCCGTATCACCTTTCTGATTACTAGTGACGAGGAAGGCCCGGCCCACCATGGCACCAAGGCCGTGGTCGAGCGCCTGGCTGCGCGCAACGAGCGCCTGGACTGGTGCATCGTCGGTGAGCCATCGAGCACCACCCTGGTTGGCGACGTGGTTAAGAACGGCCGCCGCGGTTCGCTCGGCGCGACCCTCACCGTGCGCGGTATCCAGGGCCACGTGGCCTATCCGCATCTGGCCAAGAACCCGATTCATCTGGCAGCGCCAGCGCTAGCCGAACTGGCTGCCGAGCACTGGGACGATGGTAACGCGTTCTTTCCGCCGACCAGCTTCCAGATATCCAACCTGAACTCGGGCACCGGCGCTACCAACGTAATCCCCGGCGAGCTGAAGGCAGTGTTCAACTTCCGTTTCTCCACCGAATCGACCGTGGAGGGCCTGCAGCAGCGGGTCAACGCGATCTTCGACAAGCACGGCCTGGACTACCACATCGACTGGGCGCTGTCGGGCCTGCCATTTCTCACCGAGCCAGGCGCGCTGCTCGATGCGGTCAGCGCCAGCATCCGCACGGTGACCGGTCGCGAAACCACGCCAAGCACCAGCGGTGGCACCTCGGACGGGCGTTTTATCGCCACTCTCGGCACTCAGGTAGTCGAGCTCGGCCCGGTCAACGCGACCATCCACCAGGTCAATGAGCGCGTGCTGGCCAGCGATCTCGATGTACTCACCGAGATCTACTACCAGACCCTGGTCAAGCTGCTCGCCTGATGCTCAGTTGCCCGATCTGCCAGGCACCGCTGACCGCCGTCGACAATGGCGTGGCCTGCCCGGCCAACCACCGTTTCGACCGCGCCCGCCAGGGCTATCTGAACCTGTTGCCGGTGCAGCACAAGAACAGCCGCGATCCCGGCGACAATGCCGCGATGGTCGAAGCTCGCCGACGCTTTCTCGATGGCGGCCACTACGCGCCGCTGGCCGCTCGACTGGCTGAACTGGCGGCAGGCTATAAACCACAGCACTGGCTGGATATCGGTTGCGGCGAGGGCTACTACACCGCGCAGATCGCCGAAGCCCTGCCGGATGCCGACGGCTATGCGCTGGATATTTCCCGCGAGGCGGTCAAGCGTGCCTGCAAGCGCGCCCCGCATTTGAACTGGTTGATCGCCAGCATGGCCCGCGTGCCCTTGGCCGATGCCAGCTGCGGGCTGTTGGCCAGCGTGTTCAGCCCGCTGGACTGGCAGGAAGCCAAGCGCCTGCTCGCGCCCGGCGGCGGCCTGCTACGCATGGGGCCGACCCGCGACCACTTGATGGAGCTGCGCCAGAAACTGTACGACGAAGTGCGCGACTACGACGATCAGAAACACCTAGAACTGATCCCCGCAGGCATGCACCTGGCGCACAGTGAAACCCTGAGTTTCCCGCTGCTGCTCGACACCCCAGAAGCGCGCGCCGATCTGCTGGCGATGACGCCCCACGGCTGGCGCGCCAGCGCCGAACGCCGTGCGGCCGTCATTGCCGAAAGCTTCGAAGTAACCGTCGCTATCCGCTACGATTGGATCGAGCGAGACGCGTCCTGAACGCCCCCGACCAGATGAGAACCCGCATGCGCCAACCGGATATCGAGATCTACCTGAAGGACGCCGATCACCAGGCCATCGCCGCCTGGCTGACCGAGGCCCTTGGCCCGTGCTCCGACTGGCAGCAGAAAGGCCAGACCTTCCAGTGCCGTGCCGGCGACGTGCCAGTGACCTGGCTGCCCAAAGCCGTAGGCAAATGGCACAGCCTCTACTTGGAAAGCGACGCTACGCCGTGGGACGACGACCTGGCTTGCGCCAAGGCTGCCTACGCCGCACTGGACGTGGAAATTCGCTGTGCGCCGGGTAGCTGGGAAGAGGAAGAAAGCGATGAGCAGGCCGATCAGTGGCTGCGCATTAGCGCCGATGGCGTGCAGGAAATTACCTGGCGCACAGGCTGATCGCACCAGCTACTGCAACCCAGGCATCGCTTCGCTCAACCGGAACTACGGCTTGAGCGACCAGCACCGCAGGCGCGCCATTCAGCTGCGCGCCTCATGATCAATTTGTTCGCTCCCTTCTTTTGACGAACTCCTGGCTCTTCTTCTCAACCGCTAGCAAGGTAGGCGCCTCCTGCCACTTCTGCAGCTATTTCTGGCATAGGCGAAAGCGCTCCCGAAGCGCTGTACCGACCCCGCCTATTCCGTAGCGACATTTAAAAATAACTACATAAATCTCAAAAAAAGCCAATTTCGTAGCTTTAGCCGACGATTAACGGTGCGGCATTGCGCCGCAGCACGCCTGTTAGCAAGCTAACAACTTAAAAGACATTTATTTACGATGACCGAATTTTAACGACAAATAACTGCTTTATAGTGATTTTTATTTGAATAATTCAGCATGAAAAATAACAATATCTCCGATAACTTGTAGTCATTAAAAATAAACACTCCATGAATATTGCTTACTAGCCAGCTTCGTTTGCAGAATGCCTGCCGTACGACTTTAGTCGACACGGTACCTCTGCCGCCCTCTGGGTGAATCTGCAACGATCGCAGGAGATGTAAGCGTGCACATTGGTGTTCCTCTCGAAACCCAGGCAGGCGAAACGCGGGTAGCCGCGACGCCGGAAACCATCAAGAAGCTGATTGGCCAGGGCCACCAGGTCACCGTCCAGGCTGGCGCTGGCGTGGCAGCCAGCATTACCGACACGGCCTATGTCGCTGTCGGCGCCAGCATCGGCGATGCAGCGGCGGCGTTCGGCGCCGAGCTGATCCTCAAGGTGGTCGCCCCCAGCGACGCCGAGCTGGCGCTGATGAACAGCGGCGCCGTGCTGATCGGCATGCTCAACCCGTTTAGCAATGAAACCATCGCGCGCCTGAACGCAGCCGGCGTCACCGCCTTCGCCTTGGAGGCTGCACCGCGCACATCCCGCGCACAGAGCCTGGACGTGCTGAGCTCCCAGGCCAACATCGCCGGCTACAAGGCGGTGATGCTGGCGGCCAATCACTACCCGCGCTTCATGCCGATGCTGATGACCGCCGCTGGTACGGTGAAGGCCGCTCGCGTATTGATCCTCGGCGCTGGCGTCGCCGGCTTGCAGGCCATCGCCACGGCCAAACGCCTGGGTGCGGTGGTCGAAGCGTCCGACGTGCGCCCAGCCGTGAAGGAGCAGATCGAATCGCTCGGCGCCAAGTTCGTCGATGTGCCCTTCGAGACCGATGAGGAGCGCGAATGCGCAGTTGGCGTCGGTGGTTATGCCCACCCGATGCCAGCTTCGTGGATGGAGCGCCAGGCTAAGGCCGTGCACGAGCGCGCCAAGCAGGCCGACATCGTCATTACCACCGCCCTGATCCCGGGTCGCAAGGCACCGACGCTGCTGCATGAGGCTACGGTCGCCGAGATGAAGCCGGGCTCCGTGGTCATCGACCTGGCCGCTATCCAGGGCGGCAACTGCCCATTGACCGAACTGGACAAGGTGGTGGTCAAGCACGGCGTGACACTCGTCGGCCACGGCAACCTGCCGGCAATGGTCGCTGCCGATGCCTCGGCCCTGTACGCGCGCAACCTGCTCGATTTCCTCAAGCTGGTGATCGCCCCGAGCAGCGCCTTTCACCTCAACCTGGAAGACGACATCGTCGCCGCCTGCCTGATGTGCAAAGGCGGCGAGATCGTGCGCGTCAATAAATGATGACCGCCCTCTCTTTATGGAGAGGGCCAATCACTACAAAAAAGGATCACTGCGATGGATCTGATTTCCGACGGTATCTACAACCTGATCATCTTCGTGCTGGCCATTTATGTCGGCTACCACGTGGTCTGGAACGTCACCCCCGCCCTGCACACCCCACTGATGGCGGTGACCAACGCGATTTCCGCGATCGTCATCATCGGCGCCATGCTCGCCGCCGCGCTAACCGTCACTCCATTGGGCAAGACCATGGGCACCCTTGCCGTAGCCCTGGCAGCGGTCAACGTGTTCGGCGGTTTCCTGGTCACGCGCCGCATGCTGGAAATGTTCAAGAAGAAAGCCCCGAAAGCCGCGGCGGAGAAGCAGTGAAATGAGCATGAACCTGATCACCCTGCTCTACCTTGTTGCCTCGGTGTGCTTTATCCAGGCACTTAAAGGCCTGTCGCACCCGACCACCTCACGGCGCGGCAATGCCTTTGGCATGATCGGCATGAGCATCGCCGTGCTCACTACCTTCGGCCTCATCTATAAGCTCGGCAGCGAGCTGGCAGCACAAGGCATCGGCTACGTGATCGTCGGCCTGCTGGTCGGCGGCACGGCGGGCTCAATCATGGCCAAGCGCGTCGAGATGACCAAGATGCCGGAACTGGTCGCCTTCATGCACAGCATGATCGGCCTGGCCGCCGTGTTCATTGCAATTGCCGCAGTCGTCGAGCCGCAATCGCTGGGCATCGTTGCCAGCATTGCCGACCCGATTCCAGCCGGTAATCGCCTGGAGCTGTTCCTTGGCGCGGCCATAGGCGCCATCACCTTCTCAGGCTCAGTGATCGCTTTTGGCAAACTGTCTGGCGGCTCTTTTTTCGGGGGGCGGAAGTTCCGCCTGTTCCAGGGCGCACCGGTACAGTTCGCCGGCCAGCACCTGATCAACCTGCTGATCGGCCTGGCCATCGCCGGCCTGGGCCTGTACTTCACGCTCACCGGCAACCTCACCGCCTTCGCCGTGCTGGTGGCCCTGGCCTTCGTGATCGGCGTGCTGATCATCATCCCGATTGGCGGCGCGGACATGCCGGTGGTGGTGTCGATGCTCAACAGCTACTCGGGCTGGGCGGCCGCCGGTATCGGTTTCTCGCTGAACAACTCGATGCTGATCATCGCCGGCAGCCTGGTCGGCTCCAGCGGCGCGATCCTCTCCTACATCATGTGCAAGGCGATGAACCGCTCGTTCTTCAACGTGATTCTCGGCGGCTTTGGCGGCGCGACGGATGCCGGCCCGGCAGCAGGCAGTGGTGAGCAGCGTCCGGTGAAATCCGGCTCTGCCGACGATGCGGCATTCCTGCTCGGCAACGCCGACAGCGTGATCATCGTGCCCGGCTACGGCCTGGCCGTGGCCCGCGCCCAGCACGCCCTGAAGGAACTCACCGAGAAGCTGGCGCACAAGGGCGTGACCGTGAAGTACGCGATCCACCCGGTAGCGGGCCGCATGCCCGGCCATATGAACGTGCTGCTCGCCGAAGCGGAAGTGCCCTACGACCAAGTGTTCGAGATGGAAGACATCAACGCCGAATTCGGTCAGGCCGATGTGGTGCTGGTGCTCGGCGCCAACGACGTGGTCAACCCGGCCGCCAAGAACGATCCCAAGTCACCGATTGCCGGCATGCCGATTCTCGAAGCCTTCAAGGCCAAGACCATCATCGTCAACAAGCGCTCGATGGCCAGCGGCTATGCCGGCCTGGACAACGAACTGTTCTACCTGGACAAGACCATGATGGTGTTCGGCGACGCCAAGAAGGTCATCGAAGACATGCTCAAAGCGGTGGAATGATCCGCAAAGGGGCGCAGCAGAGCGGCTGCGCCCTTTCCAGGTGCAATTTCAGACCAAGAAAAAAGCACAGCAACACTGATTGGTAACGAGAATTGGTGCTCAAAAAAGTAATGAGCTAAGCAACTATGCCGAACAATCGTAACTGTACCGCAATTAAATCACTGAAAAATTAAATAATTTCAGATAAAAAAACTGCCAAACAGGCAAAGTCACGGCAAATTCACAAACACCGGTACAGTTACAAAGTAAATTTGCACAACAGTTACAAAGCAACCTATCTAGTACCAGGCTAATTTACTGCAGCTGTGGCTACTGCAAACCCCGCGCGAGGTCGAAAATAGGCTCCAGAACTTAACCAGTCCCGCCAAAAGCGGAAGGATGCACGCCATGGAACGTACCCTCAGTTCCGATCTGCTTGTCGACACCTCGTCCAAATCTGCCACCAGCCTGCCGCTGAATATTCTCGCTACTCTGCTCCTGTGGCAGCGTCGCATCGTCAGCCGCCGCCAACTGGCGCGTCTGGACCCTCGCCTGCTGGCTGACGCCGGTATCAGCGAAAGTCAGCGTTACGCCGAACTGAGCAAACCGTTCTGGCGTTAATCGCGACACCTGAGCTTCTCCCGCAAAACCCCGCCGGCATGCAGCGCCTGTGGGGTTTTGTCGTTTCAGGGGCACAGTCATCGGACTGCCAACAACGCTACACAAACTGTGCAGGTGTTTCTCAACGGCACGCTGCAGAGCAGGTAGAATGCGGCTTTCCGTGAGCCGTAGAGACCAAGCCCATGCCCATCGTCCGCACCCTCGCCTTTGCCAGCCTGTTCAGCCTCGCTGCCAACGCCTCTGCCAGTAGCTTCATCGTCACCACCGACACCCTGGTCGATGCCCTGGCAGGCACCATCGACACCATGTCCAACGCCACCTCGTCAGTAGTCGACAACAAGGTCGTGCTGGCCGCCAAGGATGACGCCGCGAGCTTCGTCGCCACCGATGGTGCCGTACGTGGCGCGTACCTGGAAACCGCGCTGCAGCACATCCGTGCACGCATGCCGGCGGTGCAGGCCGACGACGCAAGACTGGCCCAGGCCATCCTCGCCAATTAAGCGTGTGTCATTGCCGGAACTGCGGCACAGGTTCCTCGTCCAAGCAGCCAATCAGATCCCTTTCGGAGACCATTCATGAAGCGTCCGTTGTTAGCCGCCACTGCATCGCTGGCCCTGTTCGCCGGCGCCGTTCAGGCCCAGACCCTGGTGGCCACCAGCAACATCATCGTCCGTGCGCTGGATCGCACCATCGACTTCACCTCGGACACCACTACCTCGATCCGCGATATGAAAGTGGTCATCGAAGCCCGTGACGACGCCGCCAGCTTCGTCGCCAGCGAAGGCGATATCCGCGGTGCCCAGCTGGAGGCCGCCTTCGGCGCGCTGCGCAGCCAAGTTCCCGAGGCACAGAACGCCTCCGACCAGGTACTCGCAGAAGCCATTCTCGCGCAGTGATAGCCGCACGTGGCTGGCTCCTGCTGCTGACCTTGCTGGTCAGCACGGCCAGCCACGCTCAACTGCATTTCGCTTTGGATACGTCGGGGCTCAGCAGCGCCGAACGCCAAGCCAGCCAGACCCTCCTCGACGAAGCCAACAACGCTCTACCGCCGCGCCTGCGCGAAGCGGTGGATCGTGACGTCGTGGTGCGTTGGGTCGACATGCCAGAGGACAATTACGGCCGAGCCGGGCGCCTCAGTGGCATCGAGCTCAATGCCAAGCTGCTGCCGGGCCTTACCGACGGCAGCGCAGCGAGCACGCCAAATGGCCGCCCCCACAGCACCGTGCGCCAGGAATTACTGGCCACCGTTCTGCATGAGGTGACTCACCTTTACGACCGCGGGGCTTACTGGGACGCTGAACAGCGCACCCAGCTGCGCCGCTGCCAGCGCCAGAACAGTGACCTCGGCCCGATTGGCCTGCGCGCAGAATGCCGCGGGCAGACCGAGCGTCGCTTCACCCTCAGCGACGATCCGCGCCTGCTCGACCTGGCCGGCTGGCCACAGCGGGTCGGCAAGCGCGGCGAGCGTGAGTCGAACAACGGTCAGGTCGCGCGCAGCCCGGACATCTACGAGCTGAGCAACCCGCGCGAATTCGTCGCGGTGAACATGGAGTACTTTCTCCTCGACCCCGAATACGCCTGCCGCCGCCCATCCCTGGCACGGTTTTTCAGCGCGCATTTTGGCTGGTCGCCAGCTAATCAGGCGCCCTGCGGCAACGGCTACGCCTACCTGAATGCGGGGCGTGATTTCGACAAGCAGGCGCTGGCAAACCTCGACCCGGAACGCATCTATGAGGTCGATTATCTGCTCGCCGAAGCCAACCAGAACATGGCCAGCCGCTGGGGCCACACGATGCTGCGCCTGGTCATCTGTGCACCAGGGCGCCCACGTGGGCCGGATTGCCGGCTGGATCTGGATCAGCACCTGGTGCTGTCCTACCGCGCCTTCGTCAACGATGTGCAGCTGTCCAGCTGGGACGGGCTGACCGGCGCCTACCCGTCACGGCTGTTCGTGCTGCCGTTGGCCCAGGTGATCGAGGAGTACACCAAGGTCGAGCTGCGCAGCCTGGCCTCGGTACCCCTGAAGCTTTCACGCGAGCGCCTGGAGCAACTGGTCGCCCGCGCCGTCGAACAGCACTGGAGTTACGACGGCGATTACTTCTTCGTATCCAACAACTGTGCGGTGGAAACACTCAAGCTGCTGCGCAGCGGCACCGGCCTGCCGGGCCTACAGAACCTCGACAGCATCACCCCCATCGGTTTGCTGGAGGTGCTGGAAGCCCGCGAGCTGGCCGACAGCAGCGTGCTCAACGATTCCCGCGAAGCGCTGCGCCTGGGCTACCGCTTCGACTCGTTCCGCGACCGTTACCAGGCGATGTTCAAAGTGCTGCAGCAGCGCCTGCCGATCCCGCAGGCGCGCGTCGAGGACTGGCTCGAACAGCCGTCCGAGAAACGCCGCCAATGGTTCGAGCAGGCCGACCTGCGCGCCAGCGCTGCCATGCTGCTGCTCGAACAGGCAGCCATGCGCCGCCAACTGCTGCTCTCCCAAGATGAGCTCAAGCAACGCTACCTGACCGGCCGCGCCGCCAAGGATCCGAGCCTCAACAAGGCCGGTGACGCTTTGGAGCAAATCCTCGCCAACACCGGCTTCCTGAGTCGACCGGCCGAGCTGCTCGAAGGCGGTTACGGCCTGCCGCAGCAGGAAGAATGGCAGCGCCTGGAAAGCGAAACCCGCACACGCCAGCAGCAGCTAAGCCTGCTCAGCGCCGACCTCGACGGCGAAGTGCGTAGCCTCCTGGAGCCACAGCGCCTGGCCGAGTTGGAGGCCAATGAAGCTAACCTGAAAATGCTAGGCGACCACCTGCGCAAGTTGCACAAGGAAAGCGGTGGGCTGCAGCTCTAGCAGTCGAGCATTGCGTAAAGCCACTGCAATCGCAGCAAAATGTGTCGTGCTTTGAGATTTTCAGCTTAAGTTGTACAAGCTGATTATCTCTGTAGAACTTTTCACGGTCTGTCCCAGTCGGATTTTCGCCTCCTGATTGGAATAGACGATGCCCGAATTGACTGTTCGCATCGCTGAAGTAGCCACAGGCCACGACGTGCGGTTTCCTGCCACCAGTCGCTTCAGCGAACTCACCTCCTTGCTGCACAGCCCCGTCTTCGATGTCGTGGTGCTGAGCGCCACCGATGCCGAAAACCTGGCCATGCTCCAGGCCTTGCGGCGCCAGCCGGCCTATCGCCTGAGCCTGATCTATTGCAGCAGCCAGGCGCCGCTGGCCATCGCCCTCAGCGACGGCCCGCCACCGGCACAAGCGAGCGTGATCCAGCAGGCCTGGCAACAATGGCGCGAGCGCCTTGCCGTGTTCAACAACGGTCGTGCGCCCGAAGGGCTGGAGGCGCATCTGCTCGCCTACCTGTGGCTGCGCGCACCGGGCACCCTGAAAGCGGTGCGGGCTCCCTCTTCATCCAGGCATTACGTATACCCACTGGTTGAAGCGCTTGGTGATGATCAGGTCAACGGCCTGACGCAGGTACAGAACCTGGCGCAGCGCAATCTGCTCGACAGCACCGCACTGGTCGACCGCATTCGCCTGTGCCGCGGCTGCGGCAGCGGGCACCTCAATTACGTCGACGTGTGCGTGGAATGCAATTCCCTGGATATCGCCCGCCAGCCGTCGCTGCACTGCTTCACCTGCGGGCATATCGGCGCGCAGACCGAGTACCTCAAGGATGGTGCACTGGTTTGCCCGAACTGCTTGACCCGCCTGCGCCACATCGGCACTGACTACGACCGGCCGCTGGAAAACTACAACTGCAACAGCTGCGATGCCTTCTTCGTCGACGCCGACGTGCAGGCGCGCTGCCTGGACTGCGGCGAACACCACGCACCGGACGAGTTGCAGGTGCGCGAGATCCGCGACTACCAGCTCTCCGAAGGCGGCCTGCTCACCGCCCGCCAGGGCCTGGAGCGCAACACCGATCATTACTTCAACGGCCTGTCGGTGGTCGGCGTCAACACCTTCAAGACCCTGCTCGACTGGCAACTGGAACTGATCGAGCGGCACAAGGCGCCGGCCTTCGCACTGCTCGGCATGCGCTTTCGCAACCTCGGCAGGGTGCTCGAACGCCTTGGCCCGCAGCGCGGCCATGCCCTGCTCGACACGCTGATTGAACGCATTCAAGTGGCCATCCGCGACACCGACCGCTGCACCCGCACCAGCGAAGAACAGCTCTGGCTGCTGCTGATGTACACCGACTCCGCCGGCCTGCGCCGGGTGACCGAGCGAATCAATGAAATCAGCGAGCTGTTCGTTGGCGAAGACCTGCAGGACATCCGCCTGACCACCAGCGGTTGCGTAGCGCCCTCGGGCCTGATCGAAAAGGAAGACGCCGAACTGCTGATGGCACGCCTCGCCGGAGAACTCTGATGAATGCGCTGCTCGAGCACCTGCACGCCTGGCTGGGCGAGATCTACGGCGCCAATGGCCACTGGCGGCTGTTTCTCATGGTGTTCCCGTACTTCCTGCTATTGGAAGTGCCGCTCAACCTGATGGTGCTGCTCGGTACCCTGCGCTGGTTCGTGCGCCAGCGCAGCGCCGTGCCGATCCACAACACTTGGAATCCGCGGGTATCGTGCCTTATCACCTGCTACAGCGAAGGCCGCGACGTCGAGCTGACGCTGCGCAGCCTGGCCGAGCAGACCTACCCCGGCATGATCGAGATCATCCCGATCGTCGATGGCGCGGTCGCAAACAAAGCGACCACCGAGGTGGTGCGCCGCTTCAAGGCCGAGCAGCGCATGCCGCGCAACCGGGTGATCCGCCCCATCGCCAAATGGCAGCGCGGCGGTCGGGTGTCATCGCTCAATACCGGGCTGGCGTACAGCACTGGCGAGATTCTCATCAACGTCGATGGCGACACCTCGTTCGACAACGACATGGTGGTGCGCATGGTCAGCCACTTCCGTGACCCCAAGGTGCCTGCGGTGGCCGGCAGCCTGCGCGTGCGCAATGCCCGTCAATCCTGGGTCGCGCGCATCCAGGCGCTGGAATACCTGCTGTCGATCCACATGTGCAAGATCGGCCTGGCCGAGTGGAACCTGGTCAACAACGTATCCGGCGCGTTTGGCGCCTTCCGCCGCAGCTTCCTGCAGCAGATCGGCGGCTGGGACACCCACACCGCCGAAGACCTGGACTTGACCCTGCGCATCAAGGCGTACTTTCGCCGCTACCGCCTGCGCATTCCCTTCGAACCCCAGGCCATCGGCCACACCGATGCACCGGCGACGTTGCGCAGTTTTCTCGACCAGCGCCTGCGCTGGGACGGCGACCTGTTCTTCGTCTACATACGCAAGCACCGCCACGTCTTCACCCCGCGCCTGCTCGGCTGGCCGAACTTCCTGATGCTGATGGTCAGCGGGCTGTTGTTCCAGCTGGTGCTGCCGTTCATCATCCTCGGCTACAGCCTGGTGGCGGTGATCATCCTGCCGTTCACCGCGCTGCTGTTCTATTCACTGCTGATCTACGCGCTGTACCTGTCGATGAGCACACTGCTGTACCTGGGCCTGATGCTGATGGTCAGCGAGCGGCCGCAGCAGGATCTGCGGCTGATCTGGGTGCTGCCGTTCTATCCCCTGGCGATGTATGCCCTGCGCTGCTGGAGCGTGGTCGCCATTCTCAATGAAACCCTGCGGCGCGGGCACGAGGAATCGAGCATGGCGCCCTGGTGGGTTCTCAAACGGGCCAATCGATTCTGAGGCGCTACGACTCAATGACTGCACCACGACCTTCACGTCTGCTGCTGCCGCTGCTGTGCTGCGCGCCGCTGCTGGCAGGCGCCGCACCCCTGACGCTCGAGCAGGCCCTGCAACAGGCCGGCGACAGCGGCCCGGCGGCCAATGCCGAACTGGAAGCGCGCTATGCGGCCCGCGACCAACGCGAAAGCGAATCCGGCTGGGAAATGTTCGGCAATGCCAACGTCGGCCGCTACCGCGAACTGGTGACCGATGACGTGCGCGACGATTACTACGGCCGCAGCTTCGCGGTCGGCGTGCGCTACCCGCTGCTCGGCAGCCTGCGCCGGCGCATGGATGCCGTGCGCGACAGCGAGCGCGACATTCGCCTCGCCGAAATCGAGCAAGGCTATCGCCGCGCTCAGCAGCGCCTGGCCATCCGCAGTACCTATGCGGACTGGTGGCGCGCCAGTGAAGAAAAACGCCTCTGTGAGGGCGTCGAACAAGCCGCCCGTGATGCCGAAGAGCAGGTGCAAACGCGTCTTAAAGGCAACTGGATCCTGCCTTCCGACGCGCAGTTGATGCGCAGCGAATGGACGGCAGTCACCCAGCGTTGCGCCATGCAGCAAGGGCTGCTGGAAGACATCCGCGCCAGCCTGCAAACCCTTGGCGTGCAAGTCGAGGCTAACGACACGCCGATCACCAGCCCTCTGGCAAGCGAACCGCAACCGCTGCAAGCCTGGCAGGAGCAGCTCGAAAGCAACCCAAGGGTGGCCGGGCGCAATGCCGAGCTGGCCAACGCCGAACTGGGCCGCAAGCAGCCCTGGTACAGCGCCATCGAGTCCTACGTCAACGTCGCCCAGACCCTGGAGCAGCGCAGCGGCGCCAGTGACAACGGCAGTGGGCTGAGTGCCGGCGTCACATTCTCCGCGCCCTTCGACCTGCTCGACTACGGCTCGGCCCGTGGCCGCGAAGGCGAGGCGCGCTACCAGGCCGCCGTGCAGGCACTGGAGCGTGAGCGAGGCAGCGTGCTGCGCGAACTCGGCAAGGTGCTGGAACAGCAACGCCGCGAGCTCAACGAATACCAGTGGCGCAGCGAGCGACGTGCCGCGCTAGACACCATCATCGCCGAACGCCGCCAGCGCGGCAGCCTGGATGCCGGTGAAGCCAGCCTGCGTCTGCTGCAGGCCCAGGTCGATCATTACAATGCCGGTTTCGCGCAGATCTCCGCCTGGCACGGCGCCTGGTTGCAGGACTCGGCGCTGCGCCTGTTCGGCGATGACAGCCCGGGCTTCGAACGCCTGCTCGGCAACCGCGTGGTGCAGTGGCAGAGCGACAAGACCGTGATGCCAGCCCAGGTGGCCACACAGGCGCAATGGAATCAGGGCGTGTACATCTGGGACAGCACCGCCCTGCTCGACCCGAGCCAGCGCCCGGGCCAGCTGAGCACCTTGCAGCAAGCCGGCATCAGTCAGTTGCATGTTGGGCTGACCAGCCTGCAGGTCGCCGACATCAGGCGTACTCACCAGGCAATGCGCGAACTGATCCAGGCCGCCCACGCCAAGGGAATGCAGGTCAGCCTGCTGCTCGGTGATCCGGACTGGATGAAGCCCCGCCAGCGTCACGGGCTGATCGACCTGATCGGCAAGCTCCGGGACCTGCCCTTCGCTGCCCTGCATCTGGATCTGGAAGTCGAACAGCTGGGCTGGCCGGTGCCCGACGGGCGCCTGCGCGACTGGCTCGATACCGTGCGCGAGGCCAAGGCCGCGGCGCCCTGGCCGCTCAACCTGTCCAGCCACCCGCGCTGGTTCGACGAACAGGCCAACCGCCAACCCTGCGTGCCCTGCGAGCTGCAACGCATCGGGGTTGGCGAGATCAGCCTGATGATCTACACCCGCAACCCGCAAAGCAGCGCCAACAGGGCCCTGGCCATCGCCAAACAATGGCCAGCCCTGAAGCTGCGCCTGGCGCAGAGCGTGGAGGCCGATCAACCCGCTGATTTGAGCTGGGCCGATGCTTCCCACGAACAATTGCAACAACAGGTAGTGAACTGGCAGAACGCTCTGCGCCCGGCTGGAGTGGGCGGTATCGACTGGCAATCCTGGACTGATTACCCGAGAAGCCGATGAAGATACGTTTCAATAGCCGCAAAGAAAGACACCCAACCCAGGACAACGGCATGGAGGTGCTCTACGCCCCCGGCAAACGCCTGGCCTTCCGCCTGCGCTGGTACCTGATCCTGTTTCTGATCCTGCTGCCCGCCCTGTGGTTGGCCGGTCGCTACGGGCTGGAGCTGATACGCGTGGAGGCGCCAGCACTGGTGCGTTTGCCGAGCATGGAAGTGCGCGCCATGCAGCCCGGCCAGGTGAAAAGCATCCCGGTGCAGGCTGGTGATCACGTGGATGTCGGCACGCCATTGGTGGAGCTCGACAACCCCGAATGGCGCCTGCGCCTGAACCTCCTGCAAGGCGGCGCAGCACCGGCTGCCGCGCCAGCTGGCGACCTTGGCACGCGCAACCGTGCGGTGCTGCAGAGCCTGGTCAGCCGCGCGGCGCAGCGAGTCAACGACACCCGGCGCCTGGTGCAACAGGGCGCAGCCACCCGCGGCGAGCTGCTCGAGGCACAGAACGAGCTGGACAGTCGTCAGGCCGAATTGTTGGCCTTCGAGCGCAGCCTGAGCGGCGCTGGCAGCAGTGAAAGTGAACGCTATGAGCGCCAGCAAGAGCTGGAACGCCAGTGGCTGACCGGGCAGTTGAACCAGATGAAAGTCAGCGCCAGCGAACCTGGCCGGGTCGCCGAAGTGATCACTGCACCGGGCGAGAACGTCGGCCCAGGCACCCTGCTGATGCGCCTTGAGCGCAGCGGCCCGGCGCAGTTGTGGGTGTATTTGGATCCCAAGGATGTCGAGCACGCCACCCCAGGTTCAGCGCTGGACGTACGCCTGCCTGATGGCAGCTGGATCAAGGCCGAGGTGATCAATCCGGCGGAAAGCGCCAACCCGCTGCCCAGCGATCTGCGCCAGCCATTCCGCAGCCCAACGCGCGGGCTGATGGTGCCGGCACGCTTCACCGAGCCGCTGGCCAACGAATGGCGCGTCGACTCGCTGCCCGTGCAGGTACGCTTCCCGAACGAGCACTTCCCCCTGTTCGGTATGCGCCTCTAGGCACCCGACATCCGCCTGCGCAATGCAGGCGGATGCGCCTTTCAGGTCAAAGACTCAGACTACCGCGTCAGGAAACCGGATCACCGCACTGAAGCCCCGTGGGCTGGCATTGCTGAAGCCGATGGAGCCGCCCAGGTGGCGGGTGATCATGCCGACGATGGCCAATCCCAACCCTGCTCCCTGTGGATTGCCCGCACTGTGAAAGCGCTCGCCGAGGCGCGGCAGGCGCTCCTCTTCTACGCCCGGGCCCTGATCGACGACCTGCAGGCGCACACCCTGGCCCTCCCGGCACACACGCACGCTCACCTCGCTGCCCGGCGAAGAGAAGGTCAGCGCGTTGCTGACCAGGTTCTGCAGCAGAATGACGATCAGGCCGCGGTCGCCCTGAATCAACGCGGTTTCTTCAGCATCGAGGGCCAGGTCGATACGGCGGTTGATCGCCAGAGGTGCCAGGTCGGCCAGCTCCTCGCGCACCACGGCGGTCAAATCCAGCGGTTGCAGGTTTTGCGAAGGCGCTTCCAGGCGCGCCATGGTCAGCAACTGGCTGGCGATGCGAGTGGCGCGATGTACGCCCTGCTGCAGGAATGCCAGTGCTTCGTCGCGCTCCTGCGCGCTTTCGGCCTGCAACGCGTTGCGCACATGAATATCGAGAATCGCCAGCGGCGTGCGCAGTTCATGGGCGGCATCGGCGATAAAGCGTCGCTCGCGTTCGAGCAATGCGCGCAGTTGGCTCAAGACGTCATCCAGGGCCAGGCGCATCGGTTCCAGCTCCGGCGGCAGCGGGCCGGCGGGCAAAGGCTCGAGGCTGTGTTCGGGGCGTTCACGCAGTTGCTGGGCCAGGCGCTGCAACGGGCGCAACCCCCAGCCCAGCAGCAGCCAGATGAAGGCGGCCAACAATGGCAAACAGATCAGTGTTGGCATCAGGGTGTGCTGGAGAATCTGATGGATCAGATCCTGGCGCAGATCCTCACGCTCGCCGACCCAGATGCGCAGGCCCTGAGCGGCATCCTCCAGCAGCACCCCGCACCATTCCTGATCGTTGAGAAAGAAGTCGTGGATCCCGGGGGCGGGCGGCGACGCCAGTGGCGGCGCCTGCTCGGAACGCACCAGCAGCGTGCCGTCTGCGGCCCATACCTGGAACGCCAGGTTGATTTCATAGGGATGGGAAAAGATGCCATCGGCCGAGAGGTCCAGGGCGTTGTCCAGCGCCTGCCTGACGAACTGCCAGTCGATCGGCCGGCCGTCCGGTTGCTGCAGCATGCCTTGCAGCACGCGGGCGGCCTGCACCAATTGGGCATCATAGACCGCCTCGGTCTGCCGATGGCTGTCGCGCAGGGCAAGCAGCACCAGCGCCAGGCTGCCGGCCAGCACCAGAGCGATGGTCGGCGCGAGGATGCGTGTGCGGATGGAAATCATGGCGTGCGCTCCACCAGGTAACCGACCCCACGCACGGTGCGAATCAGCTCGCTGCACAATTTACGGCGCAGGTTATGAATAAGAACTTCCAGGGTGTTGCCCGGCCCGCTTTCCTGCCAGCCATACAGGGCATTGGCCAGCCGCTCGCGGGTGACCACCACACCGGGGCGGATCAACAACTGGTGCAGTAGCTGATATTCCATAGGCGTCATCGGTACGCTGCGGCCCCCGTAACGCACCTCCTGGGTGGATGGATCGAGGCTCACGCCGGCGAATTCCAGCACCGGCTGTGCACGCCCTTGGCTGCGGCGCAGCAAGGCACGGATGCGCGCTTTCAGCTCCTCGGGATCGAAGGGTTTGACCAGATAATCGTCGGCGCCAGCATCCAGGCCCTGGATTCGATCATCCATGGCGTCGCGGGCGGTGAGCACCAGCACCGGCACGGCGTTCTCGCTACGCGCGCGCAACTGGCGCAGCAGCGTCATGCCATCCAGGCGTGGCAGGCCGAGGTCGAGCAGCACCAGGTCGAACTGTTCGCTGCGCAGGGCATGGGCGGCTTCGATGCCGTCTTCCAGCCAGTCCAGCGTATAACCTTCGCCGCGCAGGGCGACGCGGATACCGCGCGCCAGGGCGCGATCATCTTCAACCAGCAGGACACGCACGGCACACACCTCGTCATCGATAACGGCGCCATGATGCGCCGCTGGCAGCACGATTGGCAGAGGCAGATGTTACCGAGATTTGCCCGTTAAGGCTTTCCTAAGCTTCGTGTCGCAAGGTGCCTCTGACCACTACCGTCAAGGAGTCTCACCATGCGTTACGTTGCACTCTTCGCCCTGTTGCTGGGCAGCCCGTTGGCCATGGCCAGCACCGAATGCACCACCGCTGATCGCTCGACCTGGCAGGATCCTGAGCAGTTTCAGGCCAAGCTGAAAGAGCAGGGTTACGAGATCAGCAAGTTCAAGATCACCAAAGGCAACTGCTACGAGATCTACGGCTTCGACAAGGACAAGCGCAAGGTCGAGATCTACCACGATCCGGTTAGCGGCAAGGCCATCAAGACCGAGATCGAAGACTGATGCACGCGGCGACGATACGACTCTGGGATCCCTTGATTCGGCTGTTCCATGTGTCGATAGCCGGGGTCTTCGTCGCCAACTATTTCTTTACCGAGGAAGGTGACGACTGGCACACCTGGCTCGGCTATTACGCCTGTGCCTGGCTGACGGTTCGCCTGGTATGGGGCTTCGTCGGCACACGCAGTGCGCGTTGGGCGGACTTCTGGCCGACCCGCGCTCGCCTGCGTGAACACCTGAGCCGGGTGCTCAAGGGCGAGCCGCACCGCCGCCTCGGTCACTCACCGATTGGCGCTCTGGTGATGATGCTGATGATGAGCACCATCGCCACCCTCGGCATCAGCGGCTTTCTGATGCAGGAGGTCGATGCCCTGTGGGGCGCCGACTGGCCACTCACGCTACATGCCTGGGCAGCCAACAGCCTGGCGACGCTGGTGGTCATCCACATGGCCGCAGCGGTGATCGAAAGCCTGCACCTGCGCGAAAACCTGCCGCTGTCGATGATCACCGGTAAACGCCGCGCCCCTTCCGACCATCGCTGAGACTCAACCCATGCTGACCCTGCTTGCGCCTCGCCGTGCCAGCGCCCCGCGCGCCTGGCTGTCGCTGCTTGCCCTGGCCACCCTGAGCTGCGCCCTGCTGCTCGCCGATGATTTTCTGCAGCAACTGTTCACCCCTAACAACCACGCCGAGCTCGAAGCAGGTTACGTAGTGGTGCTGTGGCTGTTCAGCCTGGGGCTATGGCTGTGCAACCTGCGATGGTTGAGCATGAGCATCCTGGCGCTGTTCGCGGTGATGCAATTGATGCAGTTGGCCAATATCAGCTTCTTTGGCGAACCGCTGACCGCCATCGACATCCAGTCGCTGCTCAATGACCCCGGCGAGGTGCGCGAGACCGCAGCCCACAGCCTGGCCCAACATTGGCCGGTACTGCTCTGCGTGGGCATTCCCTACGGCCTGCTGCTGGTCCTGCACTGGCGCTTGCCTGGTCGGGTAAGCCTGCCGCAGAGCCGCTGGGCGCTACTACTGATCGCCGTGGTGCTGCTTTCCAAGCCCTACCGCGCCACCTACCGCAACCTCGACTCGTTCGCCGCCAGCCCCAGCCGCAGCGCCCTGCACAACAACCTCAACGTGTTCTCCGCCTGGGCGGTGCACCTGGCGTTCAAGCCGGAAGTCGAGCTGCCGCCCACCTCCTTCGCGCCCTATGCGCTGAGCCCGAGCATGAGCGAGGCGAAACACGTCTGGCTGGTGGTCGCCGATTCGCTGCGCAGCGATCGCCTCGGCGTGTTCGGCTACGACCGGGATACCACGCCGAAACTGGCCGCCTACCTGCGCGACCATCCCAGCGCCTTCGTGCGCCCGGGCATTGCCGCCGGGGTGGCCACTGATGTAAGCCTGCCCTACCTGATCAACCCGATTCGCGAGCCCGGCAAGGACGCGCTGCTGCGCACCGGCGACATCAACCTGTTCCGCTTCGCCAAGCAGGCGGGCTTTCGCACCCACTGGATTTCCTCCCAGGAATCCAAGCTGCTGGCCAACCTGGGCAGCCGTTACCTGGACCTGTCGATCACCCGCGAAGACCATCCGTTGCGCTTCCTCAAACAGCAGGATCGCGCCCTGCTCGACGTGCTCGACGCCCAGCGCTGGGCCGAGCGCAACTTCGTGGTGCTCAACCTGCGCACCGCGCACCTGCCCTACGCGCAGAACTACCGCCATGAAAAGACGCCGGCGCCCTGGGTTGATGAAGGTCCGAACGGCCAGAGCAACGCCTACGACAACTCGGTGCATTACCTGGACAGCCTGCTGGCCGAGGTGATCGCCGACTTCGACCGCCTGGAGGGCGAGCGCTACCTGATCATCACCGGCGACCACGGCCAGCGCCTCGGTGAGGGCGGCAACTGGGGCCATAACGACCTGGTGCCGGAAGTCAGCGACGTGCCGGTGATCGTCATCGGTCGCGAGGCGAAACCCGAGACCATGGCGACGCTTTCAGCCGAGCGCTGGATAAGCCATTACGAAGCCGGTAAATGGCTGGCTGCGCGCCTTGGCACACGCATCCACAATCCCAACCTGCGCACCAACGAGCACTTCGTGCACGGCAAGCTGCTGTTCACCGACAACTTCATCCAGCGCGTTTGCGAAACGCCGAATGGCCTGGTTCACCAACCGCCGCAACTGCTGAGCATGCTGCTCAAAAGGCCAGAGCAAAGCTGCTAGACGCCGGTGCGGCGCACCTAGCCTTTGGCCGAGCGCAGGGTGATGCGGGTGATCTCGGAGGGCTTGCCCAGGCGTAGCGGAAAGCCGTTCCACAGCCCGGTGCCGTTGCTCACGTACAGGCGCATGTCGCCCACCGCATATTCGCCCGACACGTAGCCCTCGTTGAACGCCTGGGTGACCCAGTGCATGCCCAGCACCTGGCCGCCATGGGTGTGCCCGGATAGCTGCAGGTCGACACCGGCCAGGGCATTGCGCGCAGCGGCCAGGGGCCGGTGGCTGAGCAGGATCACCGCAGCGTCTTTCGGTACGCCGGCCAGTGCCGCGTCGATATCCGGCAGCGGTTGTCCGAAACGACTGGCAGCAGGATCGGTGATGCCGGCCAGCACCAGGCTGGCGCCACGGTCCTCGATGGTCACATGCTCGTTGAGCAGCATCGGCAGGCCGAGCTTCGCGAAGTGCTCCAGCCAATGCTGATACTCGGCGTAGTACTCGTGATTACCCGCAATCGCGTAAACACCCAGGCGCGCGCGTAGCTCGCGCAAGGGCTCTACATCGGCAGTTCGCGCAGCCACGGTGCCGTCGACCAGGTCACCAGTGATCACCAGCAGGTCCGGCTTAAGGGCATTGGTCTTGGCCACCACCGCCTCCATCCACGGGCGCTGCAAAAGGCGGCTGGCGTGCAGGTCAGTGAGCTGAACCAGCTGCAGACCGTCCAGCTCGACGGGCAACTGCGCCAGGGTGATTTCCACCTCGCGCACATCCGGCACGCGCACTGCCTGCCAGACACTCAGCGCCGACAGCAACAACGCAGCGACGCCAACACCTGCGCGCAGTCGAGGCGCGAAAACCACGGCGCGACACCGCGGCAGCAGCGCCAGAATATCCAGCACCAGCAGCACCACCGCGCTGATCAGCAGCGCCCCGAAGGCGCAACCAAGCAGCATCAGCAGCCAGCCCGGAATTTCTGGCGAGGCCATGCTGCCGAAGAAATAGCGGGTCAACAGATGATGCTCCGCCGCTGCCAGAATCAACACGCCGAGCAGCGCCTTGATCGCTCGCGGCCAGCGCTGCAGCCACACCATTCGCCAGAACACATACAGGGCCACAACGCCCGTGATCAGATGGAACACCGTTATCTCGCCCCTTCAGGATGGATCGAAAGCCGCCCACTCTGACATTGCTGCCACCTGCAGGTGCAGTCCGCATTCGTGACATTTTTCGCAGGCAAAAAAAACCGCCTCATCATGGAGGCGGTAACCAAAGGTTGATGAACCGGAGAGACCACCGGCTTCTCTCGAAAGCCCATGGTGTTGAGTTCATCGAGGTGTAGGGTATCGGTAAAGGTCTGAAGCACCGCATCATTTGCGTCGATAGTGATAATCGAGAGCTGCCGTTTGCGGCTACCTTGATGCGGCCAGCAGGGCGCGAACACGCTGCAGGTCTTCGAGGGTGTCGATATCGGTGACGATGCCAGGGTCGTCGACATCCAGCTTCACCACTCGCCCTGCAGCAGCATAGTGGCTAACGACAGCTGCGCCGCCCGCCTCGCCCGCCAAGGCTAGCAGCGCATCGCGGCATTCACGGGAAAACCCTACCGGATGGCCTTTTTGGCCCTGATAGCACGGCACCGCTACGGAGTGGTTCGTCAGCGCCTCGGCAACGCTGCGTATGCTGTCAACGCCAACCAGGGGCAAATCACCCGGCAGCACCAACCAACCGGCAGCGTCGCGGGTTGCATTCACGCCAGCTGCAATCGAATCGCCCATGGCATCACCTGCGGCCTGCTCCACCAGCTGAACCGCCAGGCCGGATCGCTCGACTGCGGCCAGCACGTGTTCGAGTACGGTCATGCCATCCAGATCGGCGTGCAGCTTGCTGCCACCACCACCGGACGCACGAAAGCGTGAGCTGCGCCCGGCTGCCAACACGATCACCACCGGTAGATGTGCTTGCATGGCTATACCGCGCTACGCTCGATGCTGTTGGCGACCCGCAGTACATCGGCCATGGTCGCCAGGGCGATTTCTGCGGGTGACTTGCTGCCCAGCTGCAAGCCGATCGGGGCATGGATGCGCGCGACGTCATCCGGCTTCAAACCGCCAAGGCGCGCCAGCCGTTCCAGGCGTTTGCCACTGGTGCGCTGGGAGCCCATGGCACCGATATAGAACGCTTCGGTGCGCACTGCTTCGATCAGAGTTGGGTCATCCAGGCGCGGATCGTGGGTCAGGGCCAGAATCGCCGTGGCGCAATGCGCGCCCTGCTCCGCGATAAAACGCGCAGGTAACATTTCGAGGGCCTGCACGCCGGGCACCGCCACGTCGGCGATCACCTCGGCACGCGGGTCGCAGACGATCACCTCATAACCCAGCGCCACGGCAAAGCCGGCGCAGAACTCGGCGACCGGCGACCAGCCGGCGAGGAACACGCGCAGCACGGCACCGACGCGGATCGATACCTGCCCGGCACTGCGCTGGATCTTCACGTCGCTCATGCTGCCCGGCCGGCAGCGGCAGCAGCCCTGGCCCAGCGGCACCTCACGCACCAGCAACTCGCCACCGCCGAGCGCCTGCTCGACCTGACGCAGCATCTGCAGCACGGCCTCGCCAGGCGCGAGGTATTCGATCAGCACATCCAGCACGCCGCCGCAGGGCAGCGCGCGAGTCGGCGTCAGGCCGCCCTCGCCGTAACGCACGATTTGATTGCAGGGGGCGAACGAGGCGCTCTGCACGCGCTCG
This sequence comes from Phytopseudomonas punonensis, assembly GCF_900142655.1. GTDB lineage: Bacteria > Pseudomonadota > Gammaproteobacteria > Pseudomonadales > Pseudomonadaceae > Aquipseudomonas > Aquipseudomonas punonensis. The sequence goes on from NZ_FRBQ01000001.1 coordinate 250,024, forward strand.
AGAAAGTCTTCTTCCACGCAGCCGCCGGACAGCGAACCACAGGATGCACCAGAAGGCAGCGCCACCAGCATCGCGCCTGGCGACCGCGGCGCCGAACCGAATGTCGAGAGCACGGTGCACAGCCAAACGGCATGCCCCTGCTCCAGCCAACTGCGGGCCTGCTGCACCACCTGCAGGTCAAGTTGCTTCATCGACACCACCTCAGCCATCGCACCCCGCGCGCCAAAATCGGCGTGCTATCGGGCATGCAAGTTGGTAGGTCAGGCCATCGCTTCGGTTCAGTTTTTTTGCGACCAGCCTGCATAACGCAGGCTGCAGTGAAGGGCTTAGAACCTGTTCAAAGTCTACTGCGCGTCGGCACTGCGGCGTTAAAAACATGCTCGGACTGCTCATTTACAGCTCGTAAACTCCGCGTCCTCGCCTATTTTTGCGGGGCCGCCTAGGCCTTGCATTGCTCTAGCTCGCGAGACTTTGAACAGGCTCTTAGACGAAGGCCTGACGCGAGGCGCCGCGTGGCAGGCGATTGCGCCCAGGCAGTTGCTCGAGCTTTTGCTGCCAGGCAGCTTTCACGCTGACGGTTGCCGCCGGTGCCGGCTTGGCCGCTGGCGCCTTGGCGGCACGGGCTGCAGCGCGCAGCTCGGCCAGGGTTGGGGTGCGGTTAGCCGCCACAGGAGCGGTCGTCTTGTCCAGCGAACGCAGGCAGAGTTTGCAGGAAACCTGCGCCTGATCCTCGGTGGTGCTCAGGCTTGCGCCGCTGCGGCCACAGGCAATGGTGTTCGAGGAAGGCGAGTAGTGAATGGCCAAGGTGACATCTCCAGCAGTAAAACGGGGCGGCGATTTTACATATCCGTCGCGGTTTCTGCGCAGTCACTTGTCATGGGATGCAACGAGTGTTCGCTGCCGGGCATTCAGCCCTCGGAAATACCGGGTTGCGGCGTCTTTGTCGGGGTCATCGCTGCGCACATGGCGAGCAGTTGGTCGACGCTCCAGGGCTTGGGAATGACGGCCACGTTGAGGCCATCGAAGTCAGTGGTGCCTTCGAGGAACCCCGAGGAAATGATGATCGGCAGATCCGGGAAACGGTCGCGAATCAAGTGCGCGAGAAAGATCCCGTCAATGTCGCCGGGCATGCTGAAGTCGGTGAGCACCATGTCCACCTGGCCATCGCTGCTGGAGAGAAACTCCCAGGCGTCGTCAGCACAGGGGAAGGCTTTTACCTCGTGGCCTTCGTCTTCGAAGATTTCCACGAGCAGCTCTCTGATCGAGCGTTCGTCTTCGGCTATGACTATCAGTGGCATTGCGCGGATCCGGCAGTAAGGGTCACGCTCTGACCTGCCCGATCGGGCAAGATTTCATTAATTTTTCGTGGCACCGACTGGCGGCCTACAAGGGCCGGATCGCCGCCCGCCGTTGCAGCGGGCGACGACTGGCCAGAACGATCAGGCCAGGCGGAAGCGGCTCACCAACTTCTGCTGATGATCAGCCAGTCGCGCCAGCTCCTGGCTAGTGACGACAGTCTGCTCAGCACCGGAGCTGACCTGGATGGCAACGTCGTTGATTTCCACTACGTTGCGGTTGATGTCTTCGGCCACCGCACTCTGCTCTTCGGCGGCAGCGGCGATCTGCATGTTGCGGTCGCTGATGCTACTCACGCCCGAGGCGATCTCAGCCAGCAGGTCGCCGGCGCGGCCGATATTGCTCGCGCCCGCACGTGCCTTGCCCAGCGTTTCCTCCATGGATTGGGTAGCCAGGTCGGAGCCGCGCTGCAGGTTGGCGATCATCTCCTGGATGTTGCCGGTCGACTCCTGGGTCTTCTGCGCCAGGGTGCGCACCTCGGAGGCCACCACCGCGAAACCGCGGCCATGGTCGCCGGCGCGCGCCGCTTCGATGGCCGCGTTGAGGGCCAAGAGATTGGTCTGGTCGGCGATGCCGCGAATCACGTCGAGCACCGAGGAGATCGAATCGCTCTCGTGCTTGAGGTCGCCAATGATCCGCGCAGTGTCGTCGGCCTGGGTCGACAGTTCACGAATCACCTCGACGGTACGCTCGATTTCCTGACGGCCCTGGGTGGTGCTGATGTTGACCTGACGCGACATTTCGGCGGCGTCATTGGTGCTCTGCGCCACCTCACGAACCGTGGCGCTCATCTCGTTGATGGCGGTGACCACAAGCTCGGTGCCCTGGCGCTGACGCTCCAGGCTGTTGCTGGTCTGCAGGGTGACCGCCGAGCACTCTTCGGCAGCGGTAGCGACCTGAGCCGTGGCCGAGCCGATTTCCTGGACGATCTGCGTCAGCTCTCCAGCCATAGTGTTGAGGTTGCGGCTGATCTCGCCGAACTCGTCTTTGCCGACATAGCCAGAACGGGCCGTCAGGTCACGCTGCGACAGCGACAGCAAAGCACGATTGGCCTCGCCCACCGCCAGCTTGATGTTGCTAATGATCAGGTAGGAGAGCACGGCCACGATGGCCATGGCGACCAGCACGCTGATCGACGTCATCCACAGCATCGCCGACGCTTTGGCACGCGCTTCGGTAGCCAACTCATAAACACTGCCGCCCAATTCGCTTTCCACTTCGCCCATCAGGTCGATGCGGTTGGTGGAGGTCTGGAACCAGTCAGTGGCCTTGACGCCCAACGGCTGGCCAAGCGGCGTTTCGAAAGCCAACTTCTGCAGGCGGGCGACTTCGAGGGCACTGGGCTGCTGCATTTTTTCATCGAGCTTGCGCATGAAGTCGGCCGAGGCATTACGGCGGAAGCCTTCGGAATACGCGGTGAACTCACCCAGGTTGCGGCTGAATGTCGAGAGCAGGTCGGCATCGAAACGATCCTGGTTGAACACTACACCGAGCATGGCGCGTTCGCGGCCGGCGCGCTCCTTCATCTCGATGAACTGGTTGAGCGACGACAGGGCGCGCGACAGTGTCGGGTCGGTGACCGAGCGCTCGACGGCATGGGTGTAGCCGATCAGCTTGCGGATGATATCGGTGAAGCGCGCGCCGGATTCGCGGTTGTTGATCGCCAGCTTGTCGATTTGCCCGCGCATGGCATCCAGGCCGCTCAGCGCGGCCAGGGCTTCACTCAGCCCCGTATCGACATTGCCCAACGAGCGCGCATCGGCCAGGGCGGTATCAGTCTGGCCGCGCATGCGCAGCAGCACGTCCTGCATGTTCTTGCCCTGGCTACCGAGGAAAACGCCACTGGCGCCGCGCTCGCGCTGCAGCACGGTGATCAGCTGGCTGACTTTCTGGGCAACCTCGCTGGCCTCCTGTGTTTGCTCCATCTCCTGCAAGGTCTGGTAGCTGTCGCTGACCTGCAATGCGGCGAGCCAGAGAAAGCCCAACAGCGGGAAAGCGAGGATCAGCAGGAGCTTGAGGCTCAACGGGATGTTTCTGAGCACGGTGTGTCACCTATTCAATGAACTTCGACAGTTTGCTGGCGAAGCGAACGAATTACCTGCTGTCACACCGTCTGCGCGGTACGTTGAACAGGGAGACGCATTTGGCATGCGGCACGAAAAGCAATAGACGAGGTACTAGGCGGTAATCGGCGCGCGACAGGCATTCTTTAATGAAGTTCATCCCGCCATCTGAAAGAAGGCAGTTACTAGCGCCCTAGTCGATATGTTCCTGCCGCTCGTGCGGCAACTGGGGGTCGACTTCTAGCCAGGGCAGCCGGCTCTGCGTCCATATATGTCGGTCGGCGGCGGCCTGCTCGGGGTGATCCAGCGTGGCGATGGTCACGTCCAGGCTGTGCGGGCTGAGGGTGGTGAGCAGCGCCAGGTGTGCGCCGCACGTCGCGCAGAAGTAACGCTCGCAGCTTGGCGAGGAAGCGAAGCGCGCCGGCTCACCCCGTAACCAGGTAAAGGCGGCCAGCGGCACGGTGATCCAGGTGACCAGAATGCCGCCGGTGCTGCGCCGGCAAATCGAACAATGGCAATGGGCGATATCGCGCAACGGCGCCTGAAAGCTGTAACGCAAGGCACCGCACTGGCAGCCACCCTCATGCAAATCACTCATGGCACTCTCCCTGAAATGCTGTGGTATCCCTGCTTGCCTGATCGTACAGCGCTGGCGAAGATGCACGCTCACCACCACCGGGGGCTCCCGTGACCGACCTGCTCTTGGCCCTCTGGCCACTCTTCGCGCTGATCGTCGGCGGCTATGTACTGAGCCGTCGCGGCTTTCCCAACGAGGCCTTCTGGCCCGGCGCCGAACGCCTCAACTACTTCATCCTGTTCCCGGCCTTGCTGTTCAACAGCCTGGCCACCGTACCGTTGGACAACCCACAATTGCCGCGCATGGCCCTGGCCGTGCTGCTTGGTCTGGGTATCGCCTGGCTGGCCCTGTTGCTCGTGCGCCGCCTGCGTGGCTGGCCGGCGGCGCGCTTCGGCGCGTTCAGCCAGGGCATTCTGCGCTTCAACACTTACCTGGGCCTGGCGGCGGTCGGCAGCCTGTTCGGCCAACCAGGCCTGACGCTGGCCGCCTTGATGCTGGCGCTGATGGTGCCGACGGTCAACGTACTTTCGGTCTGGTCGCTGACCGCCGAGCGCGGGGTCAGCGTGCGCAGCCTGTTGCTGCCGATCATCCGCAATCCGCTGATTCTGGCCTGCCTGGCCGGTGCGCTGGTCAACCTGAGCGGCCTGGGCTTGCCCGGCGGCAGCGGTCGCTTGCTCAGCCTGCTGGCCGCCGCGAGCCTGCCGCTAGGCCTGCTGTGCGTGGGCGCCGCGCTGAAGCCCGAGCAGCTAAGCGGCGAGGTGCCGGCCCTGGCTTGGAACAGCCTGCTGCGTCTGCTGCTGATGCCACTCCTGGCTCTGGCCGTGGCTTATGGCCTGCAGTTGCCGAGCATGGAAAGCACCGTGCTGGTGCTGTTCTTCGCCCTGCCCACCGCTCCGACCGCTTATGTGCTGACACGCCAGCTCGGCGGCGACGCCAATCTGATGGCTGGCATCATTACCTTGCAGCACCTGCTGGCCGCCGCTTCGCTTGTTGGCGTGTTGCTGCTGCTCGAAAGACTGCTCTAGCCCGCGGCTCGCACGGGCTACGTAGTCTGTGCGAGCCCGCATGCCTCCCCTCGATTACCTACCTGCAACGAAAGCTGGCTGAAAGCTTCGTGCTCTAGCATCTGCTCACTGACCGACACAGATCGGTCGATGAGCTGCCGCCAGTGAGGCCCGCAGCTGCCGTCAACAAGAACAAAACAGGTAATTAACCATGTTCCGCCCTAGCTCCTCACGCTTGCTCCCTCTCCGCTCGCCTCAACGCTAGCTCCCTCGCGCCTTACCCGCACCTAGCCGAATAACGTCCGGAGAAACACCATGCTCACATTCCTTGGCTTCGCCATGGTCTCGACTTTCATGTACCTGATCATGAGCAAACGCCTGTCGGCGCTCATCGCTTTGATCATCATCCCGATCATCTTTGCCCTGATTGGCGGCTTCGCCTCGCAGATCGGCCCGATGATGCTCGAAGGCATCAGCAAGCTCGCGCCCACTGGCGTGATGCTGATGTTCGCCATCCTCTACTTCGCCATCATGATTGACTCGGGCCTGTTCGACCCGCCCGTTCGCCTGATCCTCAGGATGGTTAAAGGTGACCCGCTGAAGGTCGCCGTCGGCACCGTGGCCCTGGCACTGATCGTGTCGCTGGATGGCGACGGCTCGACCACCTACATGATCTGCGTCGGCGCCATGCTGCCGCTGTACAGCCGCCTGAAAATGAGCCCGACCATCATGGCCGGCCTGATCATCATGGCCGGCGGCATCATGAACATGACGCCCTGGGGCGGCCCGACCGCTCGCGCCGCCAGCGCCCTGCACGTGGATCCGTCGGACGTCTTCGTGCCGATGATTCCGGGCATGATCGTCGGCGCCATCGTGCTGTTCGGCGTGGCTTATCTGTATGGCCTGCGTGAGCGAAAGCGCCTGGGCGTGCTGCAACTGCCCGAAGGCAAGATCACCCAGGACGAGATCAGCGTCTCCCAGTTCCCGGAAGCCCGTCGCCCGAAACTGATCCTGATCAACGCCCTGCTGACCATCGTGCTGATGACCACACTGATCGCCGGCCTGCTGCCGATGCCGGTGCTGTTCATGATCGCCTTCAGTATCGCCATGATCATCAACTACCCGTGCCTGCAGCAGCAGAAAGACCGTATCTCTGCCCATGCCGGCAACGTGCTGGCGGTGGTCGGGCTGATCTTCGCGGCCGGTATCTTCACCGGCATCCTGACCGGCACCGGCATGGTCGACGCCATGTCCAAGAGCCTGCTGGCGGTGATCCCGGACGCCCTCGGCCCGCACCTGGCGGTGATTACCGCACTGGTGAGCATGCCATTCACCTTCTTCATGTCCAACGATGCCTTCTACTACGGCATTCTGCCGGTGCTGAACCAGGCCGCTTCCGGCTACGGCATCAGCGCCGTGGAAATGGCCCGCGCCTCGATCGTCGGCCAGCCGGTGCACCTGCTCAGCCCGCTGGTGCCGTCCACCTACCTCCTGATCGGCCTGGCGAAGATCGAGTTCGGTGACCTGCAGCGTTTCACCCTCAAGTGGGCGATCCTGATCTGCATGACGATCCTCGCTGCAGCCCTGGTGCTTGGCGTGTTTCCGCTGTTCGGTAGCTGATCCGAAAATATTTTGACGAAATTTTCACATCGCTGGCGCTAGACTTCGGCATCCATGCCGATGGCTCGCGCCAGTTTTCTATCACCCACAAGGAACCTCTAATGGAATGGCTTACCAACCCGGAAATCTGGGTTGCTTTCTTGACTCTGACCGCCCTGGAAATCGTTCTGGGCATCGACAACATCATCATGATCGCCATTCTGGTGTCGCGCATGCCGCAGCACATGCAGGCGCGTACCCGCTTCTTCGGCCTGGCCCTGGCGATGGTCACGCGCATCCTGCTGCTGCTCTCCATCACCTGGATCATGCGCCTCACCGCCGACCTGTTCCACGTGTTCGGCCAGGGCATCTCCGGCCGCGACCTGATCCTGTTCTTCGGCGGCCTGTTCCTGCTCTGGAAGAGCAGCACCGAGATCTACCACGGCCTGGAAGGCGAGGAAGAAAGCGCTGAGCAGCCTACAGGCGCCGGCAAGCAGTTCCTCGGCACCATCATCCAGATCGCCATTATCGACATCGTCTTCTCGCTCGACTCAGTCATCACCGCAGTGGGCATGGTGTCCCACGTACCGGTCATGGTTGCGGCCATCGTAGTAGCCGTCATCGTGATGATGATCTGCGCCGGCACCATCAGCGACTTCATCGAGAAACATCCGAGCCTGAAGATTCTGGCCCTGTCGTTCCTCATCGTGGTCGGTACCGTGCTGATCGCCGAGAGCTTCGAAGTCCACGTACCGAAAGGCTACGTCTACTTCGCCATGGCCTTCTCCCTGGCCGTGGAAGCGCTGAACATCCGCATGCGCACCGCCCGCCGCCGCGCCGAAGGCAAGGACGATGTGGAGCCGGTAAAACTGCGCAAGGACGTTCCTGGGCAGTGATCGGCTCGAGTTGATGCGTGAAAAGAAACGGGGCCTTCGCGGCCCCGTTTTTTTTGCGCTAGCTTGATCCAAGACAGGCTCAAAGAACTCGGCTAGGTTTTCTCAATTACCTAGACGTGATCAGCACTCTCCAAAGCAGCACTGCCATGCTCAGCGAGAAAAACACCAGAACGAAAATCGGCCCCCAGTGGCCGACCCAGTGCTGCAGCATTTCCAGCACCACTCCCACCAGCCGGGTGCGGTGACCATCGTAGGATGAAGCCACGTAAGCACCTCGCTGCCAGGTCTCATAAGCCGAGTGCAGCGGCAACAGAGTAAGCGGCAGGAGCAGCAGACCTAGCCAGAAGCCCAATCGGTTAGCACCTCTTGCATACGCCGGCCGGTAACCCTCCTGAATCAGGCGCAGGGTGCATAGCGAAATAAAACTGAAAGCCAGCAGCATCAGATAGGCGCCCAGGGATGCCGGTGACCTGTAGATCGCCAATGCAGCCAACGGCACCGTAACGCCGGTAAAGACCAGCCACAGCAGTAGAAAAAAGTACTTCATCCTTGCCCTCAATAGCGGCACGAAACGCAACTCCCCCGAGACCGGAGTACGTTTTTAAAAGGCCGAAGAAGAACGATTCCTGACCGGGTCTGATTCCTTACAACTATATCAATCGGATGCACCCGAAGCTGCCATTTGGCAAACTCCGGATCCACAGCTACAGCTAACCAATGAGTGCTCGCGAGCTCAGCTGTGACTGGCACCTATCGCATTTCGTCCATCGGCAGTATCCCAAGTACAGGGATCGAATCTGCATATCAGGGAGATGCGTGATGTTGACGTTGCTCAATCTATTATCCGCCATTGCCCTGCTCATCTGGGGCACTCATATCGTGCGTACCGGCATTCTGCGGGTGTATGGCTCGCAGCTGCGCCGTGTGCTCAGTCACAACGTCGGCAAGCGGCCGATGGCCTTCGTTGCCGGTATCGCCGTGACCGCGCTCGTGCAGAGCAGCAACGCGACGGCGCTGCTGGTCACCTCGTTCGTCGGCCAGGGCCTGATGGCGCTGACTCCGGCGCTGGCGATCATGCTCGGCGCCGATGTCGGCACCGCGCTGATGGCCCGGGTGCTGACCTTCGATCTCAGTTGGCTGTCGCCGCTGCTGATCTTTCTCGGCGTGGTGTTCTTCCTTTCCCGCAAGCAGACGCGCGCCGGCCAGCTTGGTCGCGTGGGTATCGGCCTGGGTTTGATGATCCTCGCCCTGCAGTTGATCGTTGCCGCCGCCACGCCGATCACCGAGGCCAAGGGCATTCACGTGCTGTTTGCCTCGTTGACTGGCGACCTACTGCTCGATGCAGTGGTCGGCGCGCTGTTCGCGCTGATCTCCTATTCCAGCCTGGCTGCGGTGCTGCTCACCGCCACGCTGACCGGCTCCGGGGTGATCGGCTTGCCGGTGGCCATCGGCCTGGTGATCGGCGCCAATATCGGTAGCGGCATATTGGCCTTCCTCAACGCCAGTATGCAAAGCCAGGCCGGCCGCCGCGTGGCCCTGGGCAGCCTCTTGTACAAGCTGATCGGCCTCGTGCTGGTGATTCCGGTACTCGACCCGCTGGTGCATTGGCTGGACAGCCTCAAATGGCACCCGGCGGAACTGGTGATCGGCTTCCACTTGCTCTACAACACTCTGCGCTGCCTGCTGATGCTGCCGACCCTCGGCCTGATGGCGCGCTTCTGCAATTGGCTACTGCCAGATCGCCCGGACATGAACGCCGTCGCCAAGGCCCGCCACCTCGACCCTACGGCGCTGTCTACACCGAGCCTGGCGCTGTCCAACGCGGTGCGCGAAACCCTGCGTATCGGCGACTTGGTCGACAGCATGCTCGGCCATCTGCTTGATGCCCTGCGCGGCAGCCAACCGATTCTCGCCAAAGACCTGCGCCGCATCGATGACGATATCGACGCCCTCTACACCGCCGTGAAGCTCTACCTCGCCCAGGTGCAGCAGGAAGACCTGAGCGAAACGGACAGCCGCCGCTGGGCCGAGATCATCGAATTTTCCTCGAACCTGGAGCGCGCCGGTGACCTGATCGAGCGGATGCTCGGCAAGATTCAGGACGAGAAGACCGCCCAGCGGCATGCCTTCTCCGACAGCGGCCTGGAAGAACTCACCGCGCTGCACGAACGCCTGCTAGGCAATTTGCGCCTGGGCCTGTCGGTGTTCTTCTCCGCCGACGCCGATGCCGCGCGGCAATTGCTGCGCGAGAAACGCCGTTTCCGCATCCAGGAGCGCCGGCTCACGCATTTACATGTCGAACGTCTGCATAAGCAGGTGGTCAAGAGTCTGGAAACCAGCTCACTGCACCTGGAACTGATCGACGACATGAAACGCCTCAACTCGCTGTTCTGCGCAAGTGCCTATGCCGTACTCGGCAACCACGAAACCGGTGCCCTGCTCGCCGAAGAAGGTGGCGAATAGTGCTTTCTGCCGGGCGCTCACTGGCGCTGCTGCTGAGCTTTTTGCTGTGCAGCCAACTGTGGGCGGCAGACCGCCTGAAGGTCGAAGGCTACCCGTTGGACAACGGCTTGCAGCTGATCCTCAAGCCCACCAGCGAGCGCGGCCATGTGTCGATCCGCCTGGTAGTCGGCGTCGGCTTCAACCAGTTCGATTGTCGCCAGAAAGAACTGCCTCACCTGCTCGAACACCTGCTGTTCAGCGGCATCGACGACAGTGGTGAAGCCGGGCTTGAGGAACGCATGCAGGCCCTCGGTGGCGACTGGAATGCTTTCACCCGTGACAGCGACACCACCTTCGTACTCGAGGTGCCCGCTGCCAATCAGCGTGCCGCACTCGATCTGCTGCTCGCCGCGCTGTTCAACACCGAATTCACGCCTGAGCGCATCGAGGCGGCCAAGCGGGTGATCGTCCACGAGAACGGCGAACACCCTGCTGCCTGGCAACGGCTGCTGGGCGCCTCGGCCAAACGCAACGACGCCACCGAACAAGTGGCCACCGAACTCGGCCAGGCGTGCACCGAGCAAGACTCCCTCGACGCGCTGGACACCGCCGCCCTGGAGCGCCTGCGCGAGCAGTGGTACGTGGCCAACAATATGACGCTAATCATGGTAGGCGACCTGGATCGCCGACTGCCCGCCTACCTCGAACGCCGCTTCGGTGAACTGCCGCCTGGCCCGATGCCAGAGCTGCGCGAATTGCCAGACAGCACCGGCCACGCCGAGCCTGAACGCACGCTGACCACCGGCCTGGTCGGCGACACGGCTCAGGTAAATCTGATCTTCACCGAGCCATGGGTCGGCGAACTCGACCAGGGCACCTGGCAACTGCTGCGCGACTACCTGCAATGGTCGGTGTACCGCGACCTGCGCCTGGAACACGGCCTGGCCTACAGCCCCAACGTAGAGCGCAGCGCCTACGGCAGCAGCAGCTTCTTCACCATCACCGCCGAGGTTGCACGCGGGGATGTCGAACAGACTGGGCAGCGCCTGCACGATCTGCTGCACACACTCGCCAAGAACGGCCTGAACGACGCCACCCTCGAGCGCCTGCGAGACGTCGCCCTCGCCCGCCCGAACTGGATGGCCCAAGGCAACAGCGCCCTGGCCGATACCTACTGGAGCTCGCTCGGCAGTTACGAAGAAGGCCGCTTCGCCGACCCGGCACCAGAACTGCGCAAGATCCAGACCGCCCAGCTCGATGCGGCGCTGAACCTGCTGCTCAAGCAGCCGAGCTATCTGCGCGTGAAACAACCATTACTGAGCACCACCGGCTTGTATGTCGTAGGTGCGGTGGCGGTGGTGATTCTGTTGCTGGCGCTGATCGGTCTGGTCAGCCTATTGCGGCGCCGCTAACAAAAAGCCCCGGATAAACCGGGGCTCTACGATGCAGGAAACGCGGTCGCAGCTTACTCGATGATATTGAACTCGCTCAGGTACTCCTCGGAGATCTCCAGGCCCAGACCGGGCTTGTGGTCGTCCAGTTGGATGTAACCGTTGACCGGCGCGGGCTCCCCCTTGAACACGTAGTAGAACAGCTCGTTGCCGACCTCGACGTCGAATACCGGGAAGAACTCGGCCATCGGCGAAGCAGTGGTCGACATAGTCAGGTGGTAGTTGTGCATCTGCCCGGCATGGGGGATCACGGGCACCGACCAGGCTTCGGCCATGGCGTTGATCTTGCGCGCCGCAGTGATGCCACCCACACGGTTGGTGTCGTACTGGATCACGTCTACGGCGCGACGCTCCAGAAGGTCCTTGAAGCCATAGGAGGTGAACTCGTGCTCGCCACCGGAGATCGGCATGATGCCCATCTTCTTCAGCTCGATGTAGCCTTCCAGGTCGTCGGCGATCACCGGTTCTTCCAGCCAGCGAGGCTCGAACTCGGCAAGCTTGGGCAGCATGCGGCGGGCGTATTCCAGGGTCCAGCCCATGTAGCACTCGAGCATGATGTCCACGTCCGGCCCCGCCAGTTCACGCAGTGCACGCACCTGCTCGATGTTGCGGCGCATGCCCGCAGGGCCGTCTTTCGGGCCGTAGCCGAAGCGCATCTTCAGGGCGTTGAAGCCCTGGCTCAGATAGCCCTGGGCCTCTTCGAGGAACAGGTCGAGGTTGTCGTTGGCGTAGAGCTTGGAGGCGTAGGTCCAGATCTTTTCCTTGGTGCGCCCGCCGAGCAGTTTGAACACCGGCTTGTTCACCGCTTTGCCCATGATGTCCCAGATGGCGATGTCGATCGCCGAGATCGCCGCCATGCCGATGCCCTTGCGGCCCCAGGCGTGGCTCTGGCGGTACATCTTCTGCCAGATGTATTCGTTGTCGAAGGGGTCTTCACCGATGGCGATGGGCGCCAGGTAAGTGTCGATGATTTCCTTGGCCACACGCGGCGCCAGGGCGCAGTTGCCGATCCCGACGATGCCGTCGTCGGTCTCCACTTCCACCACCAGCCAACCGTGGAAACGGAACGAGCCCATGGCATCGCCCTTCTCGAAGAGGATGTCGCTGGCGTTGGTGCAGAAATGCGCCTGGGGCGGCACGACCTTGCCCTTCCACTCGAAAACACGGGTGCGGATGGATTTTATTTTCATGGTACGGCTCCTTTCACGATAGACGGGCGACCGACAGAGACTGGCTCTCGGCGATACGACGGGGTTGGTTGAGCGGGAAATTGAAAAGAAGTGGCAAACACAGCGAAGCCAGCGCTCTGGCCGATGCCATCGGTGTCATGGTCGATTCCTTGTTGCCGCTTTTTGCCCTGGCGATCAGGGCCGGCTTCTTGTTGGTCTACGGCGGCAGCCGAGCTGCCTGTTGCCGACGACTCTAGCCATGGCGCACGGCGGCGGATAATCACTTATGCGCATTCGGTGATAACCACAGGAAATGCCTGGAGCGGCAAAAGGCGTTCGGGTGTTATCGCCTGTCAGTTCGGAAACTCCACTATTGGCAGCAACCGAGAGCTGGATGCAGGCTTAGGCCGATAGCCAATAACTAGGAGGCGGGAAGCAGGATTTTGGACTTATCGTGGGAGTGCGCAGATCAGCGAAGATATGCCTCTACGCAAGGTGCGTAACGATAATTCTTTTAGAATTATTAAGTTAAATGCTCTGATCGCGTTCATCACAAAGTTCGATTGAGAAGAAGCTTGGAGAAATTGCAGCTTTTGTGGGCCATCTGAGCGACATAGCCGTTCAACCCCATCTGACGATCAAGGCGGTACATGGCTGCATAACGGATCAAGGGCAACCCTGGTTTGGTCGAGATGATGCTCAGCGTTCCCGCATCGACAAGATGTGCAAGACACTGCTTCGGTAGATAACTGATACCAAGCCCTGAAAGTGTTAGCCCTACCTGCACCAGCAGGTTATGACTGGTCAACGTGCGAGGCATCTGTACGTTATGGCTGGAGAGCCAGCGCTCGTAAACCAAGCCCGTACCCGAGCTGGAACCCTGAGTCAGGACTGTGTAGGAGCCAAGTTCCTCCAAGCCAATAGGCGAGCTTGCAGGAGCCATATGTGGCGCGCACATCCAGGCGTTCTCTACGGCTTTCAGTGGCGTAACTATGAACCGTGCATCGTCATAGACATCAGGCACGATGATGAGATCGAGTTGATCGTCACCCAGCTTTCGGAACAGATCACTGCTCAATTCAACCGAAGGCTCTATGTGCACCCGGGGATAGGTCTGGCGAATTCGCTCCACCAGGGCCGGCAACCAAGTCAGTGCCGTTAGTTCCGTCACCCCTAGGCGAAAGCGCTTGACCAAGACCTCGCTTGAGCTGACTCGCTCCACCAGCAGGTCCCTTTTCTCGAGGAGCTCCTTGGCATACTCCAGCAACTCACTGCCCTTTTCCGTCAGCCTGGCCTGGCGCTTGCTGCGGTCGAACAGCTGCACGCCGAATGAATCCTCAAGCTCTTGAATCCGCTTGGATATTGCAGATTGCGACATATACAGCTTGTTCGCCGCTGTTTCAAAACTACCGAGCTCGGCAATCCAGTAGAGCGCCTCAAGTTGCTTGAAGGTAATCATGCCGACTTTCTCATGAAAAAAATCGATCTTACCGCATCATAAAATATCGCTAAAACTATCTTTTTATCCCTCCTAACATCGAGACACGGCCATCAGCCCGATACCGATCAAGGAGAATAAAAATGTTACCCGGCTTGAGAATTCAACCCGCCCCAGCTCTTGCGCCTACCCATCTCGTGGAGGCATTTCGAGATGTGGTTACTCCTCATATCAGTGACAGCATTGGACGTCATATCGGCGCTCGCGGGCTAAAGCGCTACAACCAAACCGGCAAGCTGGTCGGCACCGCCCTGACAGTCAAGACGCGGCCAGGCGACAACCTGTTTATCTACAAAGCCATGACCATGATCCAGCCAGGCCACGTTCTGGTAATCGATGCCCAGGGCGATACCCTGAATGCGGTGATCGGCGAGCTGATCAAGCTGTATGCGCAAAAGCGAGGCTGCGTGGGCTTTGTGGTCAATGGTGCCATCCGCGATGTTGCCAGCTTCGACAGCACACCTTGTTATGCCCTGGATGTGATTCATTGCGGCCCCTACAAGAGCGGCCCAGGCGAGATCAACGTACCGGTGAGTATCGGCGGCATGCTGGTCAACCCGGGGGATATCGTTGTTGGCGATGAAGATGGTGTGGTGGCATTCGCCCAGGAACACGCCGAAGAACTCCTCGCGGCAGCGCGCACGCATGCCGCTCACGAGGAGCGGATCAAGGCAGAGATTGCGACAGGCAACCCGCAGCAATCCTGGCTAGATGCCGTGTTGGAAAAGCACGGACTTACGGTGTGAGGAATTGATCGATGACCACTCAATTGCTTTCCTCGCGCCTGCTCAGCATCCAGCCATCGCCCAGCATCGCAGCCAATGCGCTGGCCAACGAGTTACGCGCTCAAGGCCGCGACATCATCAACTTCACCATTGGTGAGCCTGACTTCGACACCCCGCCGCACATCATCCAGGCCGCCTCTGCTGCCATGCAACAGGGCGACACTCACTACACCGACACCCGTGGCAGCCTAGCCCTGCGCCAAGCCATCGTGAGCAAGCTATTGCGCGACAATGGGCTGGTTTATGACCTTGACGAAGTGATTGCCGGCAGCGGCGGCAAGCACATCATCTATCACGCGCTAGCAGCCACTCTGAACGCGGGTGACGAAGTGATCGTGCATGCCCCCTATTGGGTTTCCTATCCAGATATCGCCCGCCTCAATGCAGCCACTCCGGTGATTATTCCAGGCGATGAAAGCAGCGGTTTCAAACTGACTGCGCAGGCACTCGAGCAGGCCATCACGCCGCACAGCAAGTGGGTCATCCTCAACACACCGAACAATCCATCGGGAGCCGTATACAGCCGCGAAGAATTATTGGCCCTGGCCGAGGTGCTACGTCTACACCCTCAGGTGTTGATCATGTCTGACGAGATCTACGAGCATTTCGTGTACGACAACGCGTGCCACCTCTCCATCGTCAATGTTGCGCCGGATCTCAAGGCTCGTACCTTGATCGTCAACGGTGCCTCCAAAGGTTATGCGATGACCGGCTGGCGTCTAGGCTTTGCTGCCGGCCCCAGCGTATTGATCAAGGCAATTGGCAAGCTGATATCGCAGACCACCACCTGCCCTTCCTCGATCAGCCAGGCTGCTGCAGTGGCCGCATTCGCAGGTGACCAAACGCCCATTGCACAGATGCGCGAAATCTATGCCCAGCGCCGGCAACGAATGCTGGAGAACCTAGATGGAATCGCCGGGCTGCGCTGCGCGTCACCACAGGGCGCCTTCTACATCTTTGCCAATGTAGCAGGACTACTCGGCAAACAATCTCCACAAGGCCAGTACATGGCCAGCGATACAGACCTGGCGAACTACCTGCTGCAAGAAGCCAATGTGGCCACTGTGAGTGGCGAGGCATACGGCATGTCTCCTTACTTGCGCCTCTCTTTTTCCAGCCCTATGGACGTCATTGACGAAGGCTGCCGTCGAATATCCGCAGCCTGCCGAACACTGCGATAACAACAGCTGATAACAGCAAAAAAGCACAAGAATAAAAAAGGACACCCCTATGACTATCAGTCTGGATCTAATACAGACCATTGGACTCGCCGTACTTGTTCTCTACCTGGGCAAGTATATGAAAGAGCAAGTTCCATTCTTCAAAAGGTATTTCATACCTGCGCCGGTCATCGGCGGACTGATCTATTCGATGGCAATTCTTGCCGGAAGACAGACAGGGTTATTCAGCATCAGTCTCAACCATGGTCTGGATGACTTCTTGATGGTTCTTTTCTTCACCTGCACAGGCTTCATGGCCAGTATCCATGTGATCAAAAGAAGTGGGAAACAGGGTCTGACATTAGCGATTGCCGCCATAGCCGTATTGTTCTTGCAGAATCTGCTGGGCATGGGGGTGTCGAGCTTGATGGGTATTCACCCTCTGCTTGGCGTCAGCATGGGCTCGGTATCGATGTCAGGTGGAATAGGATCGGCAGCGGCATTTGGGCCTTCATTCGAGGCATTGGGTGCAAACTCAGCCACTGTCATAGGCATCGCCGCTGCGACCTTCGGCCTTGTCATGGGTAGCCTGATTGGCGGCCCGGTTGCCAAGCGCCTGATCGAGCGCATGCGACTGGAGCCTTCCTCCACCGGCACCTCGATCAGTTTCGCTGAGCAAGAGCCAACGCCGAACACTAGCTCTGCGCTAAGCAGCGTATCGACAATATTGATCACAATGGGCCTGGGCTCAGTTCTTGTTCTGCTGTTAAACAAAACCGGCATCACCTTTCCCTACTACGTCGGCGGTGTCTTTGCTGCAGCCCTAGTAAGGAATCTACTGGACATGACCGACCACAAGATCAACATGAAGCATATCGATCTGGTTGGAAATATTGCCTTGGCCTTATTTCTGACACTGACGGTGATGTCGCTGAAAATATGGGAGCTTTTCGCCCTGGCGCTGCCAATGCTGGCCGTGCTGGCTTGCCAAACCCTCCTGATGATTCTGTTCGCTTATTTCGTCACGTTCAAACTAATGGGCAAGGACTACGAAGCAGCGGTCATGGCGGCTGGTCATTGTGGTGTTGGTCTTGGACAAACACCGAATGCCATTGCCAATATGTCGACTGTCATTGACAGATACGGCCCCGCGCCCACGGCCTGGGTCATGCTACCCGTGATAACCGTCATCATCATCAACATATGCAACCCATTCGTTATCACCCTATTCATGAATCTATTCAAATAACGTCCACTGTCTTCAAACCCTATAAATAGCAAACTGAAACTCACATAAAAAAACGCCAAGGGATTGGCCCACAGCAGAACTGCCTAATACAGCACTAGAACAATTCAAACTAGAAAGAGGCATTCAAAGATGACAATTATGCGTCTCGCTTCACCTCTCAACTCGCTATTACAGAGGGGGCTCCGGATATGAAAGGTATCAAACTATCTTTCGGGCTCTCGACCAAGATATTCGTCGGCTTCGTTTCCGGCATGCTGTTTGGCCTAGTCGCTCCCGAGTGGGGCGTTGCCCTCAAGCCGTTAGGTGATGCCTTTATCCGCGCCATACAGATGTTGATCATCCCCATCGTTTTCTTCAGCGTGTCGGCAGGCATCGCCAACATGGGTGATGTAGCCCAACTCAAGCGTGTGGGTGGCAAAACGCTGGTGATATACACGGTGATGACCATGCTTGCGGGCTTGGTGGGGCTGGTTGTCGCCAATTTGCTACAACCCGGCGTTGGCTTCGCTGGAAACGGCAACTCAGTTACGCCTGTGGGCGACGTACCAACCATTGGCCAGTTCCTCCTTGGCATGATCCCCTCGAACATCTTCGATGCCATGGCCAAAGGCAGTGTTATCCAGATCATCCTGGTTGCGGTTCTGGTTGGCGTGGCACTGGTTTTTCTTGGGGATAAGGCCAGCGGCATCAAGACCCTATGCACCCAAGCCTCAACCTTGATCTTGAAAATTCTAGATATGGTCATGGCGCTATCGCCTTACGGCATATTTGCGCTGATGGCCTACTCCATGGGCAACTATGGCTTGGATATTTTCAGTCAAGTCGGCCAATTCATCCTTGCCGACTACGTCGGCTTGTTGGTCGTGCTGATACTAGCGTCAATGGTGGTAGTGGCCTACACCAAGATCAATCCGCTGTATTTATTCAAGAAAATTGCGAAGGTCTGGATGGTTACATTGTCCACCACCAGCAGCGCTGCCACATTGCCGATGAGCATGCATGTAACCAAAGAGGACTTTAAGGTTCCAGAGTGGATAACCTCATTCATGCTGCCCCTGGGAGCCACCATCAATCTGATGGGGGCTGCGGTTTACCTCTCCGTATTGGTGGTATTCGCGGCAGGCTTCTATAACGTCGAACTGAGCATCGCGCAGATGGTTAACGTGGTACTGGTCGGCACGTTATTGTCTATGGCGGCGCCCGGTATCCCAGGTGGCGGCATCGTAATGGGGACGTTGATGTTACAACTCATGGGGTTGCCATTCGAACTGGTTGGCGTCATTGCCGGTATATACCGAATCATCGATATGGGACATACGACCCTGAATGTCACCGGTGATGTTTTCGGCGCCTTGCTGGTCGCCAAAAGCGAAGGGCTGCTGCAGTACTCAGAAGATGGCACGCCACTCGCCACTGTTTCAACTGAGACAAATGCTGCCTAATATCTGATTAAACGTTAAAACTCATCACAGCCTTGTTGGGAGTACACTCCCAACAAGCCAAAAAAGGGGTGGTTTTATTTATTTGTATCTAACTCACGAGACAGCAAATGCGCCCCATACCTGATGTCACTGAATGAAACGTGGCGATACACCAAACCCGTGGCGAGCCCCGCCCCCCTCTCTGCTGGCAAGTGACGAACATGCAAAGAGAGTAGGCGTCAGAACGAACCGCGCCAAAACCGTATCTTTCTCTCCCGACTTAGTCTGTTATCACGCTTCCTGCGATGAGAAGACCGGCGTTGATCCGCCGGTACAAGACTCCAAAGCGGCCCTTCAACTCTCAGCACGCCCGAATGTAAGCCGTTAGTCGCGCACCTCAATCCGATAAAAATCCCGGGCATTGCGCCAGAAGAACCCATCGCGCTGCGCCTCGTCGTAGCCAGCGAGGATCGTCTGCAGCGTCGTGACCAGCTCGCCATAACCGATACGCAAACCCGCCACCGGGTAGTTGCTGGCGAACAGGCAGCGCTCGATGCCGAACAACGCCAGAGTTTCTTCGATCACCCCGCGGTTGCCTTCCAGCGTCCAGGGTTGGTCACGCAGGCCCAGTTCGGAGACTTTCACGCAGACGTTGGGCTGAGCGGCCAGCGCGGCCATGCCGGCGCGCCAGCCGTCGAGGCCAATCGGGCTGCGATCCCAGGGAAAGCCCATGTGGTTGAGTACGATGGGCACCTCGGGAAAGGCAGCGGCCACCTCGGCGGCTTCCTGCAAATGCCAGTACGGCACACGCAAGTCCCAGGACAACCCGTTCCTGGCCAGCAGTTCGAAGCCGCGCAACCAGGCCTCGTCCTGCATGCTGCCGCTCTGCCCACGCACGCTGGCGGCCAGCTCCGGCCGCGCGGCCGTCACCGGTTTGCTGCGGATGCCGCGCAGCAGTGGGAACTCCAGGTGCCGCCCCAAGACCTCCTCGCATTCCGGGCGGTGGAACCAGACGTGGGCAACCACCGCATTGGGGAAGCCGTAGCGTGCATGCTGCTGGTGCACCCAGCGGGTTTCCGCCACCTGATCAGCGCGGTCGTGCTCGGCCTCGCAGTGCACCGTGGCCAGCACCTGCTGGCCGGCGCTGTCGGCCAGGTAGTCCTCGGGCAGGTAGTTACGGCGCAGGGCGCTGTAGTCGCCGAGAAAGAACCCTGGGTCGACTTCATCCTGCAGCCAGGGGTAGCAATGGGTATCGAGGTTCCACAGGTGGTGATGGGCATCGATCAGCCGCTGCCCGCCTGCCGCATACGGCAGGCCGAGGCGCTGGTGCAGGCAGGCGGTCATCTCAGTGGCTCTCCCGTACACGGGCAAGCTCGGCCTGCCAGGCCTGGACGAACTCGGCGTCGATGCTGCCACTCACCTGTTCGGTGACCACCTTGGCCTGCTCGACGAAGCGCTGACGCTGCTCATCGCTCAGAGCATTGACCTGCATGCCGGCGTCCTTGAGTTCGGCCAGTTTGTCCTGGTTGGCCTTGCGGGCGATGGCGCGCTGTTCACCTCTGGCCTGCTCGGCGGCCTGGCGTACCTGAGCGCGCTGGGCATCGTCGAGGGAGTCCCAGGTCTTCTTGCTCATCAGCAGCACGTAGGCGGTGTAAATGTGCTCGCTCAGGGTCAGGTACTTCTGCACCTCGTTGAAACGCTGGGTGGCGATCAGCGAGATGGGGTTTTCCTGGCCGTCGATGGCGTGCATTTCCAGGGCGCCAAACACTTCGTTGATCGGCATGGGCTGGGCATTGGCGCCCAGGTGCTCGAAGAAGGTACGGAAGATCGGGCTCTGTACGGTGCGGATTTTCAGGCCCTTGAGGTCTTCCCACTTCTCGATGGGGCGCTTGCTGTTGGTAAGGTCACGGAAGCCGATTTCCCAGAAGCCCAGACCGACCAGGCCCTTTTCTTCCAGCTTGGCCAGTAGCTGTTGGCCCATCGGCCCATCGAGCATGGCGTCCACTTCAGCCGGCGAGTTGAACTGATACGGCAGGTCGAGCACGCCAAACTCCTTGACCAAGCCGACCAGCGTCGGTGCGCCGACCAGGGCGAACTCCACCGTGCCGGCCGGCAGCGCGCCAAGCATCTGCACGTCGTTGCCGATCATCGCCGAGGGGAACACCTTGACGTTGAGGGTACCGTCGCTCGAGGCCTTCAGGTGCTCGGCGAATAGCTTGGCGCCCTGCGGGCCGGGTGCGTCGATAGGGTCGCCGGCGCTGAGTTTGAAGCTGCGCTCTTCAGCTTGGGCGGCAAGACCCGGCAACAGGAGGGCCAGACCGAGAGCGGCCAGAGTGCGAGTGAATGGCTTGTTCATCTTATTGTTCTCCGTTCAGCGCACGATGACCTGGGATACATCCGGCTCGAGCAGGGTGTGGAAGTAGCGAAGAAAACTGTAGGTGTTGAGGTCGAGCATGCCGACGCGCTGATCCTTGAGGGTGACGAAGGCCAGGTCGCGAGTCGGATGCAGGCTCATGGCGATGGCGTGGGTGTCCAGCTCGATGCGGTGGATTTCCTCCAGCTCGGCGTTGAACACGGAAATCGAATGCTCGGCGTAGTTGGTCACGTACAGGCGATTCTGACTGTCGCGGTAGATGCGCGTCGGGTCGGCGCCGGTACGGCCGCGGCGAGTCACTTGCAGCGTCTCGACATCCACGGCGACGATGCTGTTGTCGCCACGGGTGGCGACATACAGGGTGCGCTCGTCGGCGCTGTAGCAGTTGCCCTCGGGCATGCTGCCTGGCTGAACCGGCACCGGAGCGATGGTTGGATCCTGCGGTTTCAGCCGGGTGATGGTGTTGCTCAACAGGTTGAGGGCGAAGGCGGTTTCGCCACTACGGGTCAGCGCCACCAGATGGCTCTTGTAGCCGCCAGACGGAATGGCGCGGTCCGGGGTGTCCTTGAGGTGCGGCTGATCGAAAATCAGCAGAGTCGAGTTGCCTTCGCTGAGCACGTAGAGGCGATCCTCGTCGTCCATAGCCAGGCCATGGGGACGACGGAACGGCCAGATGCTCAGGGTACGCACGTGCTCGCCCTTTTCCAGGTCGATGACAAACACCGAGCAACCGCCCTCGCCTTCATGGCTGGAGGTTTCGATGCCGTAGTGGCCGACGTAGGCGAAGCGGTTCTGCGAGTCCACCACGAATTCGTGGGGGAAGTCCGGCAGACGGATGTGCTTGATCGCGTCACCGCTCTCGACGTCGTAGAAGCTGAAGGTGTGGGCGCATTTCTGCACCAGCAGCAGAATTTCCTGACTCATGATCTCGATTCCTCGAGGCGGCGCACCGGGCGCCACCGGATTGATGGGTTCAGCGCAGGGCGTCGATGGCGTCCAGCAACTGGCTGCCATGCTGTTTGATGAAGGTGTCGCGCACGGGCTGGGAAACTGCCTGGCGGAAGGCTTCGCGGTCGACGTTGGGCTCGATCTGCATGCCCTTCTCGGCGAGCTCGGCCAGGTACTTGCTGTCGTTCTCGGCATTCATGCGGCGCTGCGCCTGGCCTGCGGCGCGGGCGGCATCGACCAGCACCTTCTGCTGTTCAGCCGGCAGGGCGTCGAACTTCTGCTTGTTCATCACCAGCACCAGCGCGGTGTAGGCGTGGTGGGTCTGCGACAGGTACTTCTGCACCTCGTAGAAACCCGACGACCAGGTGATGCTCAGCGGGTGTTCCTGGGCATCGACGGCCTTCATTTCCAGCGCGTTGTACAGCTCGGCCAGCGGCAGCGGCTGCGGGTTGGCGCCGAGCAGGCGGAACGCCTCGATCTGCGCCGGGTTGCTGGAGGTGCGGATCTTCAGGCCCCTTACGTCCTCGGGCACACGCACGGGTTTGCGCGAGTTGGTGATGTCACGAAAGCCCACTTCCCAATACGCCAGGCCCTTGAGGTTGTGCTCGGCCAGGCCGTCGAGCAGTTGCTGGCCGATCTCACCATCGAGCACCCGGTAGGCATGGGCGCTGTCGGCAAAGACGAACGGCAGGTCGAGCACCGACATGCGCGGCGTCAGGCCGCTGAAGTTGGGCGTGCCGGACATTTCCAGGTCGATAGTGCCGCCGCGTACACCGGCGATCATCGCCTGGTCGTTGCCCAGCATGCTGTTGCCGTAGGCGCGTACCACCAGCTCACCGTTGCTGCCGTCCTTGACCCGCTGGGCAAACTCCTTGGCGGCCAGGCTCTGGGTATCGCTGTCCGAACCGGCGAAACCGAAACGCAGGGTGGTGGCCGCCTGGGCCTGCAGAACGGAGCAGCCCAGCAGCAACAGGCAGCCGAGGGTACGCAGCGCTTTCTTATTGTTTTTCATCGTTACTTCCTTGCTGTGAGTGAACGGGAACATTCAGGGCAGGAACCAGCGCATGGGCGTCATCACCAACTGCGGGAAGATGATCAGCAGCGCCAGCACCGAAAGGTGCGCGAACAGGAACGGCAGCACGCCACGCATCACGCCATCGAGCGGCACCTTGCCGACGCCGCTCATCACGCTGAGCACGTTGCCGATTGGCGGAGTGATCAGGCCGATGGAGGTGTTGAGAATGAACAGGATGCCGAAGTACACCGGGTCGATACCGGCCATCTTGATCACTGGCATGAACACTGGCGTGAGGATCAGCACGATCGGCATCAGGTCCATGGTGGTGCCGACCATCAGCACGATCACCATGATCACCACGAGCAGCAGTTGCGGGCGGTCGATCAGCGGTTCGAGCAGGCCACTGACCATCATTGGCAGTTCGGCAATGGTCATCAGCCAGGACGACACCAGCGCTGCGGCCACCAGGAACATCACCACCGCGGTGGTACGCCCTGCGTCGAGGAACACCTTGAACAGGTCACGAACCTTCAGTTCGCGATACACGAACAGCGAAATGAACAGCGCATACACCGCCGCCACGGCAGCCGCCTCGGTCGGCGTGAAGATGCCCATTTTCAAGCCGCCGATGATCAGCACCGGCAGCAACAGTGCCCAGATGCCCTCGAGAAACGCCTTCCAGACTTCGCTCAGTGGCGCTTTTTCACCACAAGGCAGATCGCTCTTGCGTGACAGCCACCACCAGGTCGCCCACAAAGCCAGGCCCATCATCAGCCCCGGCACGATGCCGGCCATGAACAGCTTGGTGATCGATACACCACCAGCAACACCAAACACCACCAGAGGAATCGACGGCGGGATCACCGGCGCGATAATGCCGCCCGCAGCAATCAAACCAGCCGAACGGTTCGGGTCATAACCGGCCTTGCGCATCATCGGCATCAGCATCGCCGCCACGGCTGCGGTATCTGCCACGGCCGAGCCGGACAGCGACGCCATGACCATCGCCGCGATGATCGCCACGAAACCCAGGCCGCCACGCTTGTGGCCAACCAACGCCATGGGCAGCGCAACGATGCGCCGCGACAGGCCGCCGGCATTCATCAGCTCACCGGCCAACATGAAGAACGGGATGGCCAGCAGCGGGAAGCTGTCGGCGCCGCTGATCAGGTTCTGGGCGAGAATCTGCGCGTCAAAGGTGTCCAGCTGGATCATCAGCGCCACACCGGCTACCAGCAGGGCAAAGGCCACAGGAATACGCATGGCCATGGCGCCCAACAGGGAGCCGAGGAATACCATGATGGTCATTTCGACACCTCGGAAATCAGTGCATCTTCAGGGCTCTGCGGCATGACCTTGTCCGGATCGACATGGCAGAAGAGCAACAGGTACAGACGCTTGATCATGATTGCCGCCATCCCCAGGCTGCACACCACGCCAGCGGCGTACATCAGCCCCAGCGGCAGGTTGGCCACCGGTGACAGGTTGTCCATGTTGATCACGGTCTGTTTGTAGCTGCCGATCAGGAACAAGCTGACGCAGAACAGCATCATCAGCTCGGCCACTACCGCGCAGATACGCTGGCCGAAGGCAGGCAGGCGGCGATACAGCAGGTCGACACCCAGATGCGCGTTATCCCGCAGGGCGACCACCGCGCCGATAAAGGTCAGCCACACGAACAGGTAGCGCGCGCCTTCGTCCGACAGGGCGATACCGGAGTTGAAGCCGTAGCGCAGCACCACGTTGAAAAACACCAGAATCACCATGGTGCCCATGCAGAACACCACGATGCTTTCGAACAGGCGGGACATCAGCAGGGTCAGCAGGCGCATGGCAGACCCTCCTGATTCTGTACGCCGCGCACAGGGCGGCTCACCGACGGCAGCCGAGGCCGCCGATCGTTGCGGTATGCAATAGCCATGACTGGCTCCTTGTTATTGTTGTTCTGGATAACAGCGTTGTTGAATCAGCCCCGCTGACGACTGCCCATGCGGCAGGCGATTTCGAAGGCCTGGCGGGTCGCGCCGACATTGGCCTTTCCCTGCCCGGCGATATCGAACGCCGTGCCGTGAGCCGGCGTGGTGATGGGGATCGGCAAGCCGCCCTGCACGGTCACGCCGCGCGAGAAGCCCATCAGCTTGATCGCGATCTGCCCCTGGTCGTGGTACATGGTCACCACCGCATCGAAGGCCTGGCTGTCGCCCTGCACCTTGAGAAAGATGGTGTCGCCGGGATACGGCCCAACGGCATCGATGCCCTGCTCGCGCGCCAGCTCGACTGCCGGGCCGATGATGTCCTGCTCTTCACGGCCGAAGCTGCCGTTGTCGCCGTTGTGCGGGTTGAGGCCGCAAACGCCGATGCGTGGTTTTTCCAGGCCATTGCGCTTGAGCGCGGTGTCGATCAGGCGGATCGCTTCCACCACACGCGTCTGGCTCAACATGCCCGGCACTTCGGCGAGTGCGACGTGGGAGGTAACGCGCGAGGTCCACAGGTTATCGAGCACGTTGAATTCGCAGAACGGGCCGTCGAAACCCAGGTACTCGGCGAACCAATGCAGCTCATCGCTATGGCCCATACCGGCCATGTGCAGCGAGGTCTTGTTTAGCGGGCCGAACAAGATGGCATCGGTAGCGCCAGCGGCGGTCAGGCGTAGCGCCTGCTCCAGCGTGTCGAGGCTATAGCGCCCGCCGATCACACTGGCTTCGCTGCGCGGAAATTCGCCCTCGGCGCGACCGCGAAACGGCAGCAGCAGCGGCGTGTCGTCCGTGAACGATAGCGTATCGGTCGACTCGATGAGGCGGTACGGAAACGACACACCGGCGATGTCCATGCCTCGGCGCACTTCCGCCTCGTCGGCGATCAGCACAACCTGGGCCTTGCGGCGTACCTCCGGCTCGGCGAGCAGGCGGGCGATCAGCTCCGGGCCAATGCCAGCGGGATCGCCCAACACCATGGCCAGGCGGGGAAGAGTCGAGTTGCTCATGTGGTTGTCCTCAGGTCGGATAGTTCCGGAATACGAATGACGTCGGCCACGGTGCGATAGAGGCGCCGTGCGTTGTCGTGGAAAAGCTGTTGCTGCTGATGGCGTGGCAGATCCGCGACAATGCGTTTGAAGCCGCCATAGATGTCGTCGAACGAACCACAGAGGCTGTCGACCGGGAAGTTGCTGGCGAACATCACCCGCTCGGCGCCAAAGATGGCGATGGTTTCGCGCACGATCCAGGCGTTGTCTTCGACGCACCAGCGCCGGCCCGGCAGGCCGATGCCGGATACCTTGACGGCCACGTTCTCGCATTCGGCCAGTTTCGCCATCGCCGCGTGCCAACCGGACAGGCCCTGTTCGCTGCGATCCGAAGGCAGGCCGGCGTGGTTGAGAATCAGCTGGGTGCCGGGAAAGTCGCGGGCCAGCTCGATGGCTTCGGGCAGGTTCCACCAGGGCGTCTGCAGGTCGAAGTGAAGACCATGGCGTGACAATTCGGTGTAGCCACGACGCCACCCCTCATCACTCATCAGCGTGCGCTGGGTGCCGACTTCGGCCGGCGAGGCAGGGCCACCAGGCTTGTGGCGCACGCTGCGCACGCGCTGGAACGCCGCCTGGGCGGCCAGCACTTGGGCAGCATCCGGCGCATCCAGCCAGGCCTGGGCGACCACCGCATTGGGTGCGCCATAGCGCAGGGCGACTTCGTGGATGAAAGCGGTTTCGCCAATCGGGTCGCGCGGGTCCCACTCGGTTTCCACATACACGGTGGCTACCACCTGGTGCTCGCCGGCATCGGCCATGTAGTCGTCCGGGTAGTACGGGCGCTTGATGGCGCTGTAGTCGCCGTAGCGAAACGGGATGTTCTCCGCCCCCGACAACCAGGGGTGATGGTTGCGCAGCGGGTCCCAGAAATGGTGGTGGGCGTCGATGATCGGCCCGTCGTAGAGATCAGCCATGGGCCACCTCGGTCTTGTCCAGGGAGATCAGCAGCGTGCCGGCGATGAACACACCCGAGCACAGCGCGAAGAAACCTAGCACCGCGCCGTAACCACCGGCGTGTTGCAACAGCAGGCCGACCAGGATCGGCACGGCGATACCGCCTAGGCTGCCGGCCATGTTCATCACGCCGCCGATCAGACCGACCCGCGCTGGCGATGCCAGCAGTGCCGGGAAGCTCCAGTACAGGCTGCCCCACATCAGAAAGAACGCGGTCAGCGAAAGCAGGCCCACCGCCATGTAGGGGTCGCTCAAACCGGGCAGCAACAGGAAGGCGATCAGCGCCACCAATCCGGAAAAACTCAACAGGCCCTTGGCTGCCAAGCCGCGGCGCATGCCTTTGCGGATCAACAGATCGCACAGGAAGCCGCCCGTCAGCGAACCTGCAGCACCGCACAGAAAGATCACGAAGGTGGCGGCGCCAATGCCCTTGATATCGAAACCGCGGGCCTGAGCCAGGTAGCTTGGCCCCCAGGTGAGCAGGCCGAAGAACACCATCGCCCAGCTGGCACGACCGAGCAAAATACCGATCAGCGAGTGGCGTGCGATGCCCAGGCCACGCACGGTCTGCCTGGCAGCTTCGGCCATACTCACCAAGCGACCTTCGTTGATTGTGTCGAGCTCGGCGTCGTTGACATCCGGGTGTTCGGCGGGGTTATCGCGCAGGTAGCGCCAGGCCAGCCAGGCCATGGCGAGCGTGGCGATACCGGCGATGAAGAAAGCGGTGCGCCAGGAGCCCAACACGGCGATCAGGTAGGCGATGATCAGCCCGCCGAGGGCTACGCCCAGTGGCCCGCCACAATCCATCAATACCGCACCGCGGCTGCGCTCGCCGCTGCCCAGCCACAATGAGTTGAGCTTGCCGCCAGCGGGAAACAGCGGTGCTTCGGCAGCGCCCAGCGCCACGCGAGCGAACATCAGCGACAGGCCGCCGGTGGCGAACGCGGCGAGGGTCTGGAAGGCGCCCCACAGGCCGGTCGACCAGCCGATCACACGGCGCGGGCCGTAGCGGTCGATCAGCCAGCCGCCGGGAATCTGCAACAGCGCATAAGCCCAGAAGAAGCTGCTAAGGATCAGCCCCTGCATGGCCGGGCTCAGGCTGAACTCCCCGGCGATCACCGGCATGGCGATGGACAGGGAAACACGGTCGATCAGGTTGATCACCGTGAGGGCAAAAATGATGGCGAAGATGCGCCAGCGTACCCGGGACGGTTTACCGACTCGAACAGCGGCCGAAGGGGTGCGTACCGGCAGGGCGACAGGTTGGGCCTGAGCCATGGGGAGTACCTCTGTATTGTTGTTTTTTTAGTAGCGGGCGACGAACGGTCATCCGGGCTGAGCGAACTATCTGCCTGCTCAACGATAACCGTCTAATCAAAGCTTCTCATACGGACATAGCCTGGAGTTATCGCTAAGCCCATGTCGGCGGCATAACCTGAGGCTATCGGAGTATCAGTTCTTTTGAGTAGACGCTTATCGACCGGCTTCGCAGACTCAGGGCAACCCACAAGAACGACAACAATGAGGTAGCCCCATGTTCAGTCCCCGCACCCGTCATGTTTCCACAGTGCTCACTGCCCTGCTCTGCGTCGCGCCCTTAGCTGCATTGGCCGACTGGAAACCCGAAAAAAATGTGGAGATCGTCGTGGCTGGCGGCCCCGGTGGTGGCACCGACCAACTCGGCCGGATAATCCAGTCGGCGATCACCCAGCACAAGCTGCTCGACGTCAACACCGTGGTACTCAACAAGGGCGGCGGCAACGGCGCCGAAGCCTTCCTGGAGATGAAACTGGCCGAAGGTGATGCCAACAAGCTGGTGATCGGCACCAACAACGTCTATCTGCTGCCGCTGGTAGCCAAACTGGGCTACCAGTGGACGGACCTGACTCCCGTCGCAGCAGTTGCCGAAGACGACTTCATTCTCTGGACCTATCAAGGCTCACCATGGAAAGACGCCGCAGCCTTCAAGGCAGATCTGACCAAGAATGCCGCGAAGATGCGCATCGGCGGCAGCCAGTCCAAGGACGTCGACCAGACGCTCTCTCTGCTGCTAGGCCAGCAGGCCAACACCAAGATCACTTACATCCCCTTCAAGAGCGGTAGCGAAGCCTCCACTCAGTTGGCCGGAAAACACATCGCCGCTAACTTCAACAACCCGGCTGAGAGCCTCAGCCAGTGGCGCGGTGGCCAGGTCGTACCCCTGTGCGTATTCAGTCAGGAGCGCATGGGTTACACCCAGAAAGTCACCGACACCCAGTCCTGGGCGGACGTACCGACCTGCAAGGAACAGGGTCTGGGCATCGACCAGTACCGCTTCCCACGCACCGTATTCATGCCTGGCGGCGTCACTGACGAGCAGCGTGCGTTCTATGTCGAACTGATGCGCAAGGTCAGCCAGACCCCGGAATTCAAAACCTACATCGAGCGCTCTGCCCTGGCACCGACCTTCCTGTCCGACGATGAGCTGGTGAGCTATATCGAGAAGGATCGTGAGCGCGTTACCCCTGTGTTCAAGCAAGCCGGCTGGCTGCGTGAGTAAATCGCGCGCCCCTCTAGTCCGGTGCGCAACGGCGCCGCCGGGCAGCCCTGCACACAGGAGGAACCCCCCATGTCCAACACCACGGATACGCCGCTGGTTGCCACCCGCCCGGTGGAAATCGGCCTGGCGCTGTTCACCGCCGGCCTCGGCAGTATCGTCATGGTCGGCGCCGTCGACATCGGCATTGGCTGGGGCGATAGCGGCCCGGAAGCCGGCTACTTCCCCTTCTATATCGGCTTGCTGATGAGCGCGGCCAGCGTCGGAAACCTGATCCTGGCACTTTTGCGCACGCCGGCGATGAGCGCCGCGTTCGTCGGCCGCCAGGCGTTTCGCCAGGTGCTGGCGGTGTTCGTGCCGATCGTCCTGTACGTGATCGCCATGCCCTTTGCCGGCATCTACCTGGCCTCGGCGGTGTTCATCGCCTGGTTCATGTGGCGTGATCGCCAGCGCAGCAAGCCCTACGGTATTGCTCTGATCGCGACCATCTCCTGCGGCGCGGCGCTGGCCAGCTACCTGATCTTCGCGCTGTGGTTCAAGGTGCCGCTGGACAGCGGCGTGCTCGGCGACCTGGTGGCCGTTGCCGGAGGGGCGCTGAAATGAGCGAAATCGACTCACTGATGCAGGGCATGGCCCTAATCCTCACGCCATATCACATCGGTTTGATGGTCATCGGCGTGCTGCTTGGCATTCTCGTCGGTGTGCTGCCCGGCCTCGGCGCTCCCAATGGCGTGGCGCTGCTGCTACCGCTGACCTTCACCATGGAGCCGGTGTCGGCGATCATCCTGCTCTCGTGCATGTACTGGGGCGCGCTGTTCGGCGGCTCGATCACCTCGATCCTGTTCAATATCCCCGGCGAGCCATCGTCAGTGGCAACCACTTTCGATGGCTACCCAATGGCCCGTAATGGCCAAGCCGGCGAAGCGCTGACCGCCGCCTTCACCTCGGCGCTGCTCGGTGCGCTGGTCGGCGTGCTGCTGCTGACCTTCCTGTCGACGCGTATCGCCGAGTTCGCCATGGCGTTCAGCTCGCCCGAGTTCTTTGCCGTGTACCTGTTGGCGTTCTGCACCTTCATCGGCATGAGCAAGAACCCGCCGCTGAAAACCGTGGTGGCGATGATGATCGGTTTCGCCATGGCCGCTGTCGGCATGGACACCGTATCCGGGGAGCTGCGCCTGACCTACGACCAACCCTGGCTGCTCTCCGGCCTGAGCTTCGAGGTGGCGGTGATCGGGCTGTTCGGGATCGGCGAGATTCTCTGCACGGTCGAGGAAGGCCTGGTGTTTCGCGGCGAACGCGCACGCATCACGCCGATGACCATCCTGCGCACCTGGGCCAAGCTGCCACGCTACTGGCTGACCTGGCTGCGTAGCGCTCTGGTTGGCTGCTGGATGGGCGTGACACCTGGCGGGCCGACTGCTGCTTCGTTCATGAGCTACAGCCTGGCACGACGTTTCTCGAAAAACCGCGACAACTTTGGCAAGGGCGAACTGGAAGGCGTGATCGCTCCGGAAACCGCCGACCACAGCGCTGGCACCAGCGCCCTGCTGCCGATGCTGACCCTTGGCATCCCAGGCTCGGCCACCGCTGCGGTGATGCTCGGTGGTTTGATGATCTGGGGCCTGCACCCGGGGCCAACGCTATTCGTCGAGCAACACGACTTCGTGTGGGGCCTGATCGCCAGCATGTACCTGGGCAATGTTGTAAGCCTGATCGTGGTGCTGGCCACCGTGCCGCTGTTCGCCTCGATCCTGCGTATTCCGTTCTCGATCATCGCGCCGATCATCATCATGATCTGCTCGATCGGCGCCTACTCGGTGCACAACTCGATGTTCGACGTAGGTCTGATGCTGATCTTCGGCGCCCTGGGTTATCTGTTCAAAAAACTCGGCTACCCAATCGCACCGCTGATTCTGGCGGCAGTGCTGGGCGACAAGGCCGAGGACGCGTTCCGCCAGTCGATGCTGTTCTCCGATGGCCAACTGTCGATCTTCTGGTCCAACCCGCTGGTCGGCAGCCTGACCAGCGCCGCGCTGCTGATGCTGTTCTGGCCATTGCTGGCCCGCGGCCTCAAGGCGCTGTTCGGTGCCCGACAGGAGCAGCCTCGCCATGTCTCGTAATCGCCAGCAGGCCGGCTCTTTCCTGGCCACCGCAACCGGGCGCTCGCTGATGACTGGCGAGCGCCGCGATTTCTTGTCACCCTTGGCCAACTCCCCTGCCACGAGCCGCGCCATGTCCCGCATTCCAGACGCCAGCATCATCCACAGCCGCCTGCGCCTGCGGCAGTTGCGTCTGATGCTGGCCCTGCAGGAATTTGGCTCGCTACGCCGGGCTGCCGAAGAAATCGGCATGACCCAGCCAGCAGCGACAAAGATGCTCCATGAGGCGGAAAGCCTGCTTGGCGTCGAACTGTTCGAGCGTTTGCCACGGGGCATGCGCGCCACGGCGTTCGGCGAAACGGCGATCTACTACGCGAAGATGATCTTCGCCGAGCTGTCGGGCATGCGCGAGGAATTCGCCGCGCTGGAGTCCGGTAACCTCGGCCGGGTCACCATCGGTGCCATTCCGGCCCTGGCTTCGGGGCTGCTGACGCGCACCATTGCCACGCTGAAGAAGAGCCACCCGCGGCTGTCGATGAGCATCCAGGTCGATACCAGCGACGTGCTGGTGCAGGCCCTGCAGCAAGACCAACTGGACGTGGTGCTGGGGCGGATTCCCGATGGTGCGCGCACCGATGACCTGCTGTTCGACAGCCTTGGCGAGGAAACCCTGTGCGTAGTCTCGGGCGCGCAACATCCAATGGCCGGCGCCAGCAAGCTGACCTGGCACGAACTGCAGGACATGACCTGGGTGCTGCAGCAGCACCCCAGCCCGATGCGCACCATCATCAACCAGGCATTCCACAATGCACGGGTCGACATCCCTAGCAGCATCGTTGAAACCACCTCGATCATGACCTTGTTGTCACTGCTGCAGCAGACCGACATGATCGGCGTGACCCCGGTCTCGGTGGTCAACGACTACCCAGGCAAGCACCTGCTCAAGGTACTGCCGATCACCTTCGAACCGCGTTTGCCGCCCTACGGCTTGATTACCCGCCGCCACCGCATTCAGTCCTCGGCCATGCAGGCATTCATCAATGCCGTGAAGGGCGAACACAGCAACCTGTGATCGCTCGGTGTGCGGGCCTCGTGACTCACGGTGTTCACCAGAATGGAGAAGCGCGGCTTGCCCACAACCGCACTTTTCGCAACGAAACGGTAACTTTTACAAGATTTTGCCGACAGAGCGACGATCCGGCACACTAACGGCCCCGAGCCCCGGCTCGCCGTCGCAGCCAGATCTCGTATGACCCGCTCCCCGCTTCGCCGTCTTGCCTTCGGTACCCTGCGCCGCCTGTTGTACCTGTGGGTGCGCTCGGAGACCATCAACCAGTCGGCCTTCACGCTCAAGCTCGACCGCAGCAAGCCGGTCTTCTACGTGCTGCAGCAGCCGTCGGTGAGCGACCTGGCGGTGCTAGATCACGAATGCACCAAGGCCAACCTGCCGCGCCCGGTGCTGCCCGTGGCGGTGGGCGATCTGATCGAACCGGCGGCGTTTTTCTATCTCACGCCGGAGCCCGACTGGCTCGGCCGCCAGGACAAGCGCGGTATTTCGCCAACTCTGCAGCGCATGGTCAGCGCGCTGAGCGAGCAAGCGGTCGAGCAGGCGCAGATCATTCCAGTCAGCGTGTTCTGGGGGCAATCGCCAAACCGGGAAACCAGCGCCTGGAAATTGCTGTTCGCCGACAGCTGGGCAGTGACCGGCCGCCTGCGCCGCCTGGTGAGCATCCTGATTCTGGGCCGCACCACCCGCGTGCAGTTCTCCACGCCGATCCAGCTGCGCGAGTTGATCGAGCAGAACAAGGGCCAGGAACGCACCCTGCGCATGGTGCATCGCATCCTGCGTGTGCACTTTCGCAACCAGAAGGCCGCGGTCATCGGCCCGGACGTGTCGCACCGCCGCAACCTGGTCAAGGGCCTGGTGCACGGCCCGCAGGTTCGTCAGGCGATTGCCGATGAGGTCGAGCGCGAGAAAATCTCCGTTGAGAAAGCTGAGGCGCTGGCCCTGCGTTACGGCAACGAGATTGCCTCGGACTACACCTACACGGCGATCCGTTTTCTCGAGCTGATCCTGTCGTGGTTCTGGAACAAGATCTACGACGGCATCAAGGTCAACCATATCGAAGGCGTGCAGGACATCGCCCAGGGTCACGAGGTGATCTACGTGCCCTGCCACCGCAGCCACATCGATTACCTGCTGCTGTCCTACCTGCTGTTCCGCAATGGCCTGACTCCGCCGCACATCGCTGCCGGCATCAATCTCAACATGCCGATCATCGGCGGCCTGCTGCGCCGTGGCGGTGCCTTCTTCATGCGCCGCACCTTCAAGGGCAACCCGTTGTACACCGCAGTGTTCAACGAATACCTGCACACCCTGATCAGCAAGGGTTACCCGGTCGAGTACTTCGTCGAGGGCGGCCGCTCGCGTACCGGGCGCATGTTGCGGCCGAAAACCGGCATGCTCGCCATCACCCTGCGCAGCTACCTGCAGAGCCATCGCCTGCCGGTGGTGTTCGTGCCGGTATACATCGGCTACGAGCGCGTGCTGGAAGGCCGCACTTACCTGGGCGAGCTGCGCGGAGCGACCAAGAAGAAGGAATCGATCTTCGATATCTTCAAGGTCATCGGTGCGCTCAAGCAGCGCTTCGGCCATGTGTGGGTCAATTTCGGTGAGCCGATCAAGCTCGACGCCTTTCTCGATGCCCAGCAGCCCGACTGGCGTGAGCAGGATCTGGGGCCGGACTATCGCCCGGCCTGGCTGAACGACACCACCAACCGCCTCGGCGAGCGGGTGGCTCAGCGCCTCAACGAGGCGGCGGCGATCAACCCGGTCAACCTGGTCGCATTGGCGCTGTTGTCGACCAGCAAGCTGGCGCTGGACGAACGCGCATTGGTGCGCATCCTCGATCTGTATCAGAGCCTGCTGCGCCAGGTGCCTTATTCACCTCACACCACCGTGCCGGAAGGCGATGGCCTGGCGTTGATCGAGCATGCGCGCGGCATGGAACTGCTCTCCGAACAAAAGGACGCGCTGGGCCGCATCCTTTATCTGGATGAGCAGAACGCGGTACTGATGACCTATTACCGCAACAACGTGCTGCACATCTTCGCCCTCCCCGGCCTGATCGCCAGTTTCTTCCAGAGCAGCGGGCGGATGAGCCGCGAGCAGATCCTGCGCTTCGTGCGTGCGCTGTATCCGTACCTGCAGGCCGAGCTGTACATCCGCTGGTCGGCTGAAGAACTCGAAGCAGTCGTCGATCAATGGCTGGCGGCCTTCGTCGATCAGGGCCTGCTGAAGCAGGAGAACGATGTATATGTGCGCCCGGCACCCAGCTCGCGCAGCTTCGTGCTGCTGACCCTGCTGTCGCGCGCTATCGCCCAGACTTTGCAGCGTTTCTACATGGCCAGCGCTCTGCTGCTCAACGCAGGGCAGAACACCATCAGCGCCGAGGAGCTGGAAGACCTCTGCACGGTCATGGCCCAGCGCCTGTCGATCCTGCACGGGCTCAACGCGCCGGAGTTCTTCGACAAGAGCCTTTTCCGCCACTTCATCCAGACATTGCTCGACCAGGGTGTACTGCGCGCGGACGAAGCCGGCAAGCTCAGCCATCCCCCAGCGTTCGCCGAACTGGCCGAAGGTGCGGCCAAGCGCGTGCTGCCCGCCGAGATTCGCCTGTCCATTCGCCAGGTGACCATGGATCGTAGCGAGGAGCTGCTGGACGGGCTCTGACTCCATGCGCCTGGCCACTGAGTCAACGAGTGCGCCGGGCGTTATTGAGCTTTGCCGCTGCAGCCCCTAAGATGCGTCGTTGGGGCCATCTAGGGCAGGGATTTTCGTGCGTTATCACACACTATTAGGATCATTGGCGATCGTGGTTTCGGGTTGCGCTATGCAACCGTCCACATCGACCACTAACGAAGAAAAGCCGGCGCAACCGGCTCCAGTCGCGCAGCAAACCGCACCCGCCACCGCACAGCCGGCAGCACAGCCAGCCGTTGCTGCGACGCCGAGCGCGCCTGCGCCTGCCGCAGCGACGCCAGCCCGCGAGCCCCAGGAATACGAAATTCAGCCCGGTCAGTGCTGGGTTCACGCCCAGGTTCGACCACGCCCGGTGCAAAGCACCCAGGAAGTGGTGGTCAAGGACTCGGTCAACAAGATCACCGTCACCCCTGCCGAGCTCGAAAAAGGCTTCAAGCAGGTGGTCACCCGCGAAGGCACCAAGACCTACCGCATCGAGCCGCCGACTTATCGTGTGGTCTCCGAGCAGGTGAAGATTCGCCCGGAAGTGAAGCGCTACATCGTGGTACCGGCCGTCTACGAAGACGTCAAGGAAACCGTGACCCTCGAAGAAGCCAAAACCGTGCTCGACCAGTGCCGCGCAGCCGGTACCCGTTATTCGAGCGGTACCGGCGCCATGTCCTTCTGCGCCCGCCAGGTGCCGGCCAAGCAGGAAGTGGTCAAGGTCAAGAAGCTGGTTTCGCCGGAAACCGTGCGGGTGGAAACCGACCCTGCGCAGTACAAGAGCGTGACCCGCTGGATCGTCGACAAGCCGGCCCAGGCCGTGGAAGTCACCCTGGATCCGGAATACACCAAGGTCGCCTCCACCGAAGTGGTGCGCCCGGTGGAAGCCAACCAGATCATCCTGCCGGAAGAGAAGCGCCAGCTGCAGGTCACCCGCTTCGAGGGCACCGCTCGTATCGTCTCGCGGCAGACCATTTGCGACCCGGACATCAATGACGACCTGGTCACCCGCCTGCAGCAGAGCCTGGTCAAGCGCGGCTTCAATCCGGGCCGTGTCGACGGCAAGCTCGGCAAGCGCACCCTCGATGCGCTGACCGAGTTCCAGACCGCCAACGGCCTGGCTGTCGGTGCCCTGACCCTGGAAAGCCTGACCGCCCTGGAAGTCCAGTAACGCCGAACCGGCACGCCTGCCAAGGGCGTGCCGTCATCCCCGCTGCATCCCCCTCCTGCGCTCAACCTTCGCCGATCAGCGCGCCAGCCTGCTAAGCTCGCTGCTTATCTCCACCGCTCGAAGGTTACCGCCATGCTCCGCATCCCCGCTCTCGTCGCCGGCCTGTTGCTGTCTGCCAACGTGTTCGCCCTGTCGCTTTCCGACCTCAGCCAGCAGGACGCCAGCGGCGGCCTCAAGGATGCCCTCACCCAGGGTGCCAAGGTGGCCGTGCAGCAGCTCGGCAAGCCAGGCGGCTTCAGCAACAACCCCGAAGTGCGCATCGAGCTGCCCGGCAAACTCGGCAAGGCCGCCAAGACCATGAAGATGATGGGCATGGGCGCCCAGGTCGAGCAGCTGGAAACCAGCATGAACAAGGCCGCCGAGGCTGCCGTGCCACAGGCCCAGGCGCTGCTGGTCGACGCGGTGAAGAAAATGAGCGTGCAGGACGCCAAGAGCATCCTCTCCGGCCCCCAGGACTCGGCTACCCAGTACCTGAACAAGAGCAGCCGCGAGCAGATCCGCGCCAAGTTCCTGCCTATCGTCAAACAGGCCACCGACCAGGTCGGCCTGGCCAAGCAATACAACGGCTTCGCCAGCCAGGCGGCGACCTTCGGCGTGCTCGACGCCAAGAGCGCGAATATCGAAAGCTACGTGACCGAGCAGGCCCTCGACGGCCTGTTCGACATGATCGCCAAGCAGGAAGCCAGCATCCGCGAAAACCCGGCGGCGGCGGCTACCAGCCTGGCGAAGAAGGTGTTCGGCGCGCTGTAAGCGGCGAGCTGCAAGAAAAGGGGCTGGCGCGTTATGCGCCAGCCCCTTTTTTATTCTGCGTGTGAGCGCGAGGTTGGTGGATGGATAAAGCATCATCCAACTTACGACTGGAATGGCTGCAAAGTGGCGGAAGCGGCCGTTCGGCCGCTTTGCCTTTTGGGTGCTACTCATGCCACAGAATTATCAGGCGCTACCAAGCGCCCCTTCAGGAGGCCGAGTGGAATCATTGTGCAGGGGGACGAGCCGCATGGATGCGGCGAGAGGCCTGATGGGCCATGGATGGCCCTTCCAGGCCGGCCCCCGGAACAATGATGGAACGAGGGAACCCCAGCGAAGCTGGGGCCGGATGTCGGGGCTAGACCTTTTGGTTTCTTTTGGGGCGATGCCAAAAGAAACCCGCTCGACAGGCCGGAACCGAACGTAAGAGCAATGCGATAACGATGGCAAACCACTGCTCAAGCATGTGCAGCGAGCTGTCCAGAAAACTCGAGGCTAAAGCCTCTCCCACAATAGCTTTACTCATCGTCCACTTCTGCCTTATTGCTGACACGGGACTAGACGTTTCCAGCCCCCAAAAATCATGAACCGGGCTCTTGGCGGTCACCCGCAGCCTGCGCCCTGCCACTCGGCTTCACCCTGAACCACGCCGCATACAGCGCCGGTAAAAACAGCAGGGTCAGCGCCGTGGCCACCACCAGCCCCCCCATGATCGCCACTGCCATCGGCCCGAAGAATACGCTGCGCGACAGCGGAATCATCGCCAGTACCGCCGCCAGCGCGGTCAGCACGATGGGCCGGAAGCGCCGCACGGTGGCTTCGACGATGGCGTTCCAACTGTCCAGCCCCGCGTCGCGGTCCTGCTCGATCTGGTCGACCAGAATCACCGAATTACGCATGATCATGCCCGACAGGGCGATGGTGCCGAGCATCGCCACGAAACCGAACGGCTGGCCGAACAGCAGCAGGAACAGGGTTACGCCGATCAGCCCCAGTGGCGCGGTAAGAAACACCATGGTCATGCGCGAGAAGCTCTTGAGCTGCAGCATCAGCAGAGTCAGCACCACCACGATGAACAAGGGCACCCCGGCCGCCACCGAGGCCTGGCCCTTGGAGGAATCCTCCACCGAGCCGCCCACTTCCAGCAGGTAGCCATCGGGCAGGCTGGCGCGGATATCGGCCAGGGTCGGCAGAATCTGTTGAGTCAAGGTAGCCGGCTGCTGAGGCCCGTAGATATCGGCGCGCACGGTGACCGTCGGCAGGCGGTTGCGGTGCCAGATCACGCCCTCTTCGAAGCCGTATTCCAGGGTGGCGATCTGCGCCAGCGCCACGCTCTTGCCGCTGTCGGTGGGCACTGCCAGGCTCGGCAGCAGTTGCAGCGCCTGGCGCTCGGCCGAGGTGCCGCGCAGGAGGATTTCGATCAGCTCGTTGTCCTCCCGGTAATCGCTGACCGACGAGCCATTGAGCGAGCTGCGCAGGAACTTGGCCACCTCTGCGGTGCTCACGCCCAACGCACGGGCACGCTCCTGGTCGATGTTCAGGTACACCACCTTGCTCGGCTCCTGCCAATCCAGGTGCACATTGACCACATCGGGGTTGTCGCGCACCTTGTCGGCGACCTGGCGGGCCAGGGCACGCACTTCGTCGATATGCTCGCCGGAAACCCGGAACTGCACCGGGTAGCCCACCGGCGGGCCGTTCTCCAGCCGGGAGATACGCGTGCGCAGGCTCGGGAAGTCGTCATGCAGTACACCGATCAGCCAGGCGCGCACGGCCTCGCGCTCCTCGATGGAGGTGGCCAGCACCACGATCTGCGCGAAGCTGGTGGCCGGCAACTGCTGATCCAGCGGCAGGTAGAAGCGCGGCGAGCCAGTGCCGACATAGGCCACGTAGTTATCCACACCCGGATGACCGGCCAGGCGCTCCTCAAGGCGGCGCACCTCGGCCTCGGTGGCGATCAGCGAGGCGCCTTCGGCCAGCTTGAAATCGACCATCAGCTCCAGGCGCCCCGAGGCCGGGAAGAACTGCTGCGGCACGAAACGAAACAGCAAGATCGAGCCGACGAACAGCGCCAGGGTCAGCACGATGACCGTCTTGCGCCAGCGCACGCACCAGTCCACCAGGCGCCGAACGCGCTGATAGAAAGGTGTCGAATAAGGGTCATGCCCGCCCGTGCCACCATGCTTGAGGGCAGCGCGCTTGGCCAGATCCGGCAACAAACGCGCGCCCAGATACGGCACGAACATCACCGCCGCCACCCAGGACATCAGCAGGGCGATGGTCACCACCTGGAAGATCGAGCGGGTGTATTCGCCGGTGCCCGACTGCGCGGTGGCAATCGGCAGAAAGCCCGCCGCGGTGATCAGGGTGCCGGTGAGCATCGGGAATGCCGTGCTGGTCCAGGCGAAGCTCGCCGCCTTGAGGCGGTCGTAGCCCTGCTCCATCTTGATCGCCATGATCTCCACGGCAATGATCGCGTCGTCCACCAGCAGGCCCAGGGCCAGCACCAGGGCGCCGAGGGAAATCTTGTGCAGGCCGATGTTCAGGTAGTACATGGCGGCGAAAGTCATCGCCAGTACCAGCGGAATCGACAGCGCCACCACCAGCCCGGTGCGCAGCCCGAGGGAAAAGAAGCTGACCAGCAGCACGATGATCAGCGCCTCGGTAAGCACCTTGACGAACTCGCCGACGCCGGTCTTCACCGCCGCTGGCTGGTCCGACACCTTGCGCAGCTGCATGCCCGCCGGCAGGTTGTTCTGCAGGCGGGTGAACTCGCCCTCCAGCGCCTTGCCGAGCACCAGGATGTCGCCGCCGGGTTTCATGGAGACCGCCAGGCCGATGGCATCCTCGCCCATGAAGCGCATGCGCGGCGCCGGTGGGTCGTTGAAGCCACGGCTGACCTCGGCCACATCGCCGATGCGGAAGGTGCGGTCGGCCACACGGATGGGGAAATCGCGAATCTGCTCGACCGTCTCGAAATTGCCGCTGACCCGCAGCTGCACGCGGTCGGAGCCGGTCTCGAAGAAGCCAGCCACGGGCATGGCGTTCTGCTGTTCGAGGGCCTGTTGCACGGCGGCAAGCGGCAAACCGAGGGTGGCCAGCTTGGTGTTGGACAGCTCGATCCAGATCTTCTCGTCCTGCAGGCCGACCAGTTCGACCTTGCCGACATCCTTCACGCGCTGCAGCTGCAGTTGCACGCGGTCGGCGTAATCCTTGAGCACCGCGTAGTCGAAACCGTTGCCGGTCAGCGCGTAGATATTGCCGAAGGTGGTACCGAACTCGTCGTTGAAGAACGGCCCCTGGATACCGGCGGGCAGGGTATGGCGGATGTCGCCGATCTTCTTGCGCAGCTGGTACCAGAGCTCGGGAATCTCGTTGGAGTGCATCGAGTCGCGAGCCATGAAGGTGACCTGGGACTCGCCGGGCCGAGAGAACGACACGATGCGCTCGTACTCGCCGGTTTCCATCAGCTTCTTCTCGATGCGCTCGGTGACCTGGCGCGCCACCTGCTCGGCGGTGGCCCCCGGCCAGTTGGTCTTCACCACCATGGCCTTGAAGGTGAACGGCGGGTCCTCGCTCTGCCCCAGCTTGGTGTAGGACAGCGCACCGACGACGCCGAGCAGCAACATCAGGTAAAGCACGATCTGGCGCTGTTGCAGCGCCCAGGCGGAGAGGTTGAACGACATCGGCGCTTACTCCTTGGCAGCCAGGTCGACGGCGCGGTTCTGCCGGTCCACCGGGCGCACCTGCTGCCCATCCAGCAGCACCTGCACACCGGCCACCACCACCCAGTCGCTGGCCTTCAGGCCGTCGAGCACCGGCACGCTATTCTCGCCATAGGCGCCGACCCGCACGCTGGTGCGCTTGAGCTTGGACGTCTGTGGGTCGACCACCCAGACATAGGGCTGGCCCTGTTCCGCACTCAGCGCCGACAACGGTACCGCCAGCGGCACGTCGCCATTGCGGGCGATAAAGACTCTGGCGCTCTGGCCAAGCTCGACCTGAGCCTCCGACTGTTGCAAGGCGACGCGCGCCGCGTAGGTGCGCGAGCGTGAGTCGGCTGCCGGTGACAGTTCACGCACGCGCCCGGCCAGCTGCTGGCCGGGCTGCGACCACAGCTCCACGGCCACCTCCTGGCCGATGGCGAGGTTTCCGATCGCCTGCTCGGGCAAGTCGATCGCCACCTCGCGCTCGCCGTCGGCAGCCAGCACGAACACCGTCTGCCCGGCCGCCACCACCTGCCCGACCTCGGCACGGCGCTGCACGATCACCCCGCTCTGCGGCGCTTTCAACACGGCATAGCCAGCCTGGTTGTCGGCGACGTTGAGCTCGGCGCGTACCTGGCGCAGGCGCGCTTCGGCAGCGCGATAGGTGTTTTCGGCGTTGTCGGCCAGGGATTTGCTGATCATCCCGCGCTGTTGCAGGGTGCGATAGCGGTCGCGCTCGGCGCGCGCCAACTGCAGGTTGGATTCGGCCGATTGCAGCTGGGCCCGGGAGGCGTCGAGCTGCAGGCGCACGTCCTGCGGGTCCAGCTCGGCCAGCGCCGCGTCCTTGTCGACCCGCTGGCCCACCTCGACCAGGCGTCGGGTCACCTTGCCGCCGATGCGGAACGCCAGTTCCGGCTCCAGCCGCGCCCTTATCTCGCCTGGGTAGGAGTCCACCTGCTCCGCCGCCAACTGCGGCTGCGCCACCATGGCTGGGCGAATGCCTGGCTGCGGCGCCTGGGTATCGCTGCAGGCAGCCAGAGACAGGGCCAGGCACAAAGGCGCAAGGCGAGACAGAGCATGGCGAGACATGATGAGCGTCCTTTCAGCGGGAACTTTTTAATATTTGTACTACCGGGTATATTAAAAATAGCGTACTCGGCAGTCCAGTATTAAAATCGCCGGATGTCAGACACTTCATTACAGTCCAGCGGCCCCGGCCGCCCAAAAGATCTCGCCAAGCGCGAGGCCATTCTCGAAGCGGCCAAATGCCTGTTCCTGCGCCATGGCTACGCCGGCAGCAGCATGGACGCCATCGCCGCCCACGCCGGGGTTTCCAAACTCACGGTGTACAGCCACTTCACCGACAAGGAGACGCTGTTCTGCGCGGCGGTGAAGGCCAGGTGCGAGGAACAGCTACCCGAGCTGTTCTTCGAGTTTCCCGCCGGTGCGACCGTGCATAACGTGCTGCTGAACATCGCCCGTGGCTTCAGCCAGTTGCTCAACAGCAGCGAGTCGGTGGACCTGCACCGCCTGATGACCAGCCTTGGCGCCCAGGATCCGCAGTTGGCGAAGATTTTCTACGAGGCCGGGCCGCAGCGCCTGCTCGCCGAAATGGAGTGTCTGCTGGGCAAGATGGACCAGAGCGGCCAGCTGCGTATCGAGTCGCCGAAGCTCGCCGCCGATCAGTTCTTCTCCCTGCTCAAGGGTGGCGCCAACTTCCGCCTGCTGATCGGCTGTGGCGAGCCGGAAACCGAGGCGCAGCAGGAGCAGCACGCACGTGCCACCGTCGAGATGTTCCTGCGCGC
Organism: Phytopseudomonas punonensis; assembly: GCF_900142655.1. GTDB lineage: Bacteria > Pseudomonadota > Gammaproteobacteria > Pseudomonadales > Pseudomonadaceae > Aquipseudomonas > Aquipseudomonas punonensis. Next base: position 292,880 of record NZ_FRBQ01000001.1, read on the forward strand.
CTATCGCCCCTGACTCGCCGAGTGCTCGCCTGCTGCTATGGTTCTGCCATGAGCCTGCAGGAGGTGCGACATGGATCGATTGAGCGGCGGTTGTCTGTGCGGACAGGTACGCATCGAGGCATTGGGGCAGCCTGAGCGAGTCGGCATCTGCCATTGCCTCGACTGTCGCAAGCATCACGGCGCGCTGTTCTACGCAGCCGCCATCTATCCCCAGCGCGCCGTGACCGTCAGCGGCGAAACCAGCAGCTACGCCGGGCGCCACTTCTGCCCACGCTGCGGCTCATCGGTATTCGCCCGCAGCGGCGAGGAAATCGAAGTGCATCTGGGCGCTCTCGACGCGCCCGATCAGCTGCAACCGACCTATGAGTGCTGGACGAGCCGTCGTGAAGCCTGGCTGCCGGCCTTTGCCGTCAGCGAGCGCTATCCCAAGGATCGTTCCTGAGGCGCCAGGCTCAAGTCCATGTTGTCGCACTCGCAATGTATATACATAAGCGACGTAAAAACCTTTTCACTCTCCAGCAACGACTGCATAGCTATTGACCGCCGTCATCCTTTCGCTTAATTGTATATACATTACAAGAACAGGCGATCTGCAATGGCTTCTTCTCAAACCACCCGCCGGCTCTGGCGCAACGTCACCCTGTTCGACGGGCTCGAACAGCTTCCCGAACCAATGGTCGTTCTGGTCGAACAGGGCCGCGTGGTTGGCCTGTGGCCGGAAAGCGGCTTCGACCCGAGCCTGGCCCGCGGCGCCAAGGAAGCCGCCAGCGGCGGCGTGATGACCCCGGGGCTGGTCGACTGCCATACCCATCTGGTTTACGCCGGTGATCGAGCCGGTGAGTTCGAGCAGCGCCTGGAAGGCGTCAGCTACGAAACCATCGCCCGCGCCGGTGGCGGTATCCTCAGCAGCGTGCGCGCCACCCGTGCGGCCAGCGAGGATGAACTGATCGCCGCCAGCCTGCCGCGCCTCGATGCGCTGCTGGCCGATGGCGTGACCACGCTGGAGATCAAGTCCGGCTATGGCCTGACCGTCGACAGCGAACTGAAGATGCTGCGCGTGGCCCGCCGCCTCGGTGAACTGCGCCCGGTGCGGGTGCTCACCACCCTGCTTGGTGCCCATGCCCTGCCGCCGGAATATGCCGGTCGCGCCGACGACTACGTAAGCCTGGTTTGCGACGCGATGATCCCGGCTGCTGCCCGTGAAGGCTTGGCCGATGCAGTGGATGTGTTCTGCGAGGGCATCGGTTTCTCTCCGGCGCAGTGCGGGCGCATCTACCAGGCGGCCCAGGCCCACGGCCTGGCGATCAAGGCCCATGCCGAGCAACTGTCCAACCTCGGTGGCAGTGCCCTGGCCGCGCGTTACGGTGCGCTGTCCGCCGACCATATCGAATACCTGGACGAAGCCGGCGTACGCGCCATGGCCGAGGCCGGCACGGTCGCCGTGTTGCTGCCCGGTGCCTTCCACGTATTGCGTGAAACCCAGTTGCCGCCCATCGAGTTGCTGCGCCAGTACGGCGTGCCCATGGCCGTGGCCAGCGACGCCAACCCTGGTACCTCGCCGATCTGCATGCCAACGCTGATGGCCAACCTGGCCTGCACCCTGTTTCGCCTCACCCCGCGCGAGGCTCTGGCCGGCATGACCGCCCATGGCGCCCGCGCCCTCGGCCACCCCGAACTCGGCCGCATCGCCGCCGGCGCCCCGGCCGACCTGTGCCTGTGGGATATCCAGCAACCGGCCGAGCTGGCCTACGCGGTGCAGACCGGCCGCCTGCGTCAGCGCGTGTTCAACGGAAAGGTGGTTTATGCACGCTGACCGACATTGCATGAGTGCCTGGACTGGCCGCACCGACCCGGAAGCCGACAGCACGCGCTGGCATCAGCGCATCCAGGTTCTGGCCGAAGACAGCCAGCCGGGCCTGGCGCTGTTGGGTTTTGCCTGCGACGAAGGCGTGCGCCGCAACCAGGGTCGCGTCGGTGCTGCCGGCGCGCCGCAAAGCGTACGCAAGACCCTGGCCAACCTGGCCTGGCATCGCCAGGCGCCGGCCTATGACGCCGGTGACGTGACCTGCGAGGACGGCGACCTGGAAGCGGCACAGGCACGCCTCGCTCATAACGTCTGCGTGCTGCTGGAGGCCGGTCATCTGCCGCTGGTGATTGGCGGCGGCCATGAAGTGGCGTTCGGCAGTTGGTCCGGGCTGGCCGAACATCTCAGTGGCCAGCCCGCCCCGCGTATCGGGATCGTCAATTTCGACGCCCATTTCGACCTGCGTGATCCGACCCATGTGCATTCCTCGGGCACGCCCTTCGCGCAGATCGCCGAGCAGTGCGCCGCACGCGGCTGGCCGTTCCGCTACGCCTGCCTCGGTGTCAGCCGCGCCAGCAACACCCGCGCACTGTTCGCCCGCGCCGCCGAGTTGAACGTGCTGGTGCGCGAGGATCACGAGATCCGTGAATCGACTCTGGAATACGTCGGCGCCGAGCTGGAGGCCTTCGCCGCCGAGTGCGATGCGCTCTACCTGACCCTCGATATCGACGTGTTGCCGGCCTGCGAGGCACCCGGCGTCAGCGCCCCGGCCGCCCGTGGCGTGCGCCTGGAACTGCTGGAGCCGCTGCTCGAACGGCTCAAGGCGAGCGGCAAGCTGCGCCTGGCCGACCTGGCCGAGCTCAACCCCGACTACGACATCGACAACCGTACCGCCAAGGTGGCGGCGCGGCTGATTCATCTGCTCAGCCTCTGAGCAGGCAAGAACCGCGCTTTCTCGCACAACAACAATTACGAGGAAACCCCGATGTTCACCACCGCCCGCCGCGGCCAGGAGCCGCGCCATGTCTAAGTCCCTGCCCGTGAGCACCGGCGTGTCGCGCCCCCGAGCCCTGGCGCGCTTGCTGGGCTACAGCCTGATCGGCCTGCTGCTGTTCTTCGTGCCCTTCGAGATCGCCGGGCGTTCGACCATCCTCCTCGACCACGCGGCCAGCGCCCTGCAACTGCATGCGCGTCCACTGGTGATCGGTTTGGCGTTGCTATTCATGCTCTACGGTGCGCTGGCGCCCTGGCTCGACGGCAGCTGGCGGCGCAGCCTGACCCACAGGGTGTTCAGCGTGCTCAAGGTGTTCGGCCTGCTGATCGGCACCGCCTACCTGTTGCAGCTCGGCCCAGAGGCGCTGTACCAGCCGGACATGCTGCCATTCCTGTTCGAGAAGCTGGTGCTCAGCCTGGCGCTGATCGTGCCGCTGGGTTCGCTGGCCCTGGTGTTCCTGATCGGCTTCGGCCTGCTGGAGCTGATCGGCGTGCTGATGCAGCCGGTGATGCGACCGATCTGGCGCACGCCGGGCAAGTCGGCCATCGACGCCGTGGCCTCCTTCGTCGGCAGCTACTCGGTGGGCCTGCTGATCACCGACCGCATGTACCAGCAGGGCCACTACAGCGTGCGCGAGGCGGCGATCATCGCCACCGGGTTCTCCACGGTGTCAGCGCCGTTCATGGTGATCATCGCCAAGACCCTGGGCCTGATGGGCCAGTGGAACCTGTATTTCTGGGGCGCCATGGCGGTGACCTTCGCCGTCACCGCGATCAGCGCACGTATCTACCCGCTGTCGCGCCTGCCATCCGACTCCACCCCCGAGGCGCAGCTGCAACCCGGCGAGAGCCGCCTGGGCAGTGCCTGGCGCGCCGGTATGCAGCAGGCCGGCAGCGCGCCGTCGCTGGGCTCGGCGCTGCGCGAAACCTTCGACGGCCTGCGCATGACCGCCGCCATCCTGCCGAGCATTCTCGCCGTCGGCCTGCTCGGGCTGCTCGCCGCCAAGTACACGCCGCTGTTCGACGCCCTCGGCCTGCTGCTCTACCCGCTGACCTGGCTGTTCGGCCTGGACGAGCCGATGCAGGTGGCCCGTGCCTTGTCCGCCGGGCTGGCGGAGATGTTCCTGCCGGCGATGCTGCTCAAGGACGCCGACGTGCTGGTGAAGTTCGTCACCGCCGTCGTCTCGGTCAGCAGCGTGCTGTTTCTCTCCGCCTCGATTCCCTGCGTGCTGGCCACGCGGATTCCCCTGAGCCTGGGGCACCTGCTGCTGATCTGGCTGCAGCGCACCCTGCTCAGCCTGCTGCTGGCCATCCCCCTGGCCTATCTCGCCCGATTTCTGGGTTGGCTCTGACCGCCCACCCTTGATCCGTTCCCACAGGAGCCCGCACCATGACCAAGTTCCGCGACACCGAAATCCGTGCCCCGCGCGGCACCACGCTCACCGCCAAGAGCTGGCTGACCGAAGCGCCGCTGCGCATGCTGATGAACAACCTCGACCCGGACGTAGCCGAGAACCCCAAGGAATTGGTGGTGTATGGCGGCATCGGCCGTGCCGCGCGTAATTGGGAGTGCTATGACAAGATCGTCGAGAGCCTGACCAACCTGAATGACGACGAAACCCTGCTGGTGCAATCCGGCAAGCCGGTCGGCGTATTCAAGACCCATAGCAACGCGCCGCGCGTGCTGATCGCCAACTCCAACCTGGTGCCGCACTGGGCGAGCTGGGAGCACTTCAACGAGCTGGATGCCAAGGGCCTGGCCATGTACGGCCAGATGACCGCTGGCAGCTGGATCTACATTGGCAGCCAGGGCATCGTCCAGGGCACCTACGAAACCTTCGTCGAGGCGGGCCGCCAGCACTACGCCGGCAACCTCACGGGCCGCTGGGTGCTGACCGCAGGCCTGGGTGGCATGGGCGGTGCCCAGCCGCTGGCCGCGACCCTGGCCGGCGCCTGCTCGCTGAATATCGAATGCCAGCAGAGCAGCATCGATTTCCGCCTGCGCAGCCGTTACGTCGACGAGCAGGCCACCAATCTGGACGACGCCCTGGCGCGCATCGCCCGCTACACCCGCGAAGGCAAGGCCACCTCCGTCGCCCTGCTGGGCAACGCTGCCGAAATCCTGCCGGAGCTGGTACGCCGTGGCGTGCGCCCGGATATGGTCACCGACCAGACCAGCGCCCACGACCCGCTCAACGGTTACCTGCCGATCGGATGGAGCTGGGCCGAATACAAGGACCGTGCAGCCACCGATCCGGCTGGCGTGGTCAAGGCTGCCAAGCAATCCATGGCCGTGCACGTGCAGGCCATGCTCGACTTCCAGAAGATGGGCGTGCCGACCTTCGACTACGGCAACAATATCCGCCAGATGGCCAAGGAAGAAGGCGTGAGCAATGCCTTCGATTTCCCCGGCTTCGTGCCGGCCTATATCCGCCCGCTGTTCTGCCGTGGCATCGGCCCGTTCCGCTGGGCGGCGCTGTCCGGCAACCCCGAGGACATCTACAAGACCGACGCCAAGGTCAAGGAACTGATCCCGGATGACGCCCACCTGCACCGCTGGCTGGACATGGCCCGCGAGCGCATCGCCTTCCAGGGCCTGCCGGCGCGTATCTGCTGGGTCGGCCTGGGCCAGCGCGCAAAGCTCGGCTTGGCCTTCAACGAGATGGTGCGTTCGGGTGAGCTGAGCGCACCGGTGGTGATCGGCCGCGACCACCTGGACTCAGGCTCGGTGGCCAGCCCCAACCGCGAGACCGAGGCCATGCAGGACGGCTCCGATGCGGTGTCCGACTGGCCGCTGCTCAATGCCCTGCTCAACACCGCCAGCGGCGCCACCTGGGTGTCACTGCACCACGGCGGCGGCGTCGGCATGGGTTTCTCCCAGCATTCGGGTATGGTCATCGTCTGCGATGGCACCGATGAAGCAGCCGCGCGCATTGCCCGCGTACTGACCAACGATCCGGCCAGCGGCGTGATGCGCCATGCTGACGCCGGCTACCCGCTCGCCATAGAGTGCGCGCACGAGCAGGGCCTGAACCTGCCAATGATCACCAAAGGAGCCTGATTCATGACCACCCTGAACCTCAAACCGGGCTCGCTAACCCTGGCCGAGCTGCGCGCCGTGTACCTGCAACCGGTGCACGTCACGCTCGACGCCAGCGCCCATGCCGGCATCGACGCCAGCGTCGCCTGTGTCGAGCAGATACTCGCCGAGGGCCGCACCGCTTACGGCATCAACACCGGTTTCGGCCTCTTGGCCTCGACGCGCATCGCCCCGGACGACCTGGAAAAGCTGCAGCGCTCACTGGTGCTATCCCACGCCGCCGGTGTCGGCGAGGCGCTGGACGACGCCATGGTGCGGCTGATCATACTGCTCAAGGTCAACAGCCTGGCGCGCGGCTTTTCGGCCATCCGTCGCACGGTGATCGACGCGCTGATCACCCTGATCAACGCCGAGGTCTATCCGCATATTCCGCTCAAGGGCTCGGTGGGCGCCTCCGGCGACCTGGCGCCGTTGGCACATATGTCTCTGCTGCTGCTCGGCGAGAGCAAGGCACGCCATAAGGGCCAGTGGCTGCCAGCCCGCGAAGCACTGGCAGTGGCGGGCCTGAAGCCGCTGACTCTGGCGGCCAAGGAAGGCCTGGCACTGCTCAACGGCACTCAGGTCTCGACCGCCTATGCGCTGCGCGGCCTGTTCGAGGGCGAAGACCTGTTCGCCGCCGCCACCGTGTGCGGCGCCCTGAGCGTGGAGGCCATGCTTGGCTCACGCGCGCCCTTCGACGCCCGCATCCATGCGGCGCGTGGCCAGCACGGACAAATCGACGTGGCAGCGGCCTACCGCGATCTGCTCGGCGACAGCAGCGAAGTGGCGCGCTCCCACGCCAACTGCGACAAGGTGCAGGATCCCTACTCGCTGCGCTGCCAACCCCAGGTGATGGGCGCCTGCCTGACCCAGCTGCGCCAGGCTGCCGACGTGCTACAGATCGAGGCCAATGCGGTGTCCGACAACCCGCTGGTGTTCGCCGAACAGGGCGACGTGATTTCCGGCGGCAACTTCCACGCCGAGCCAGTGGCCATGGCCGCCGACAACCTGGCCCTGGCCATCGCGGAAATCGGTGCGCTGTCGGAGCGGCGTATCTCGCTAATGATGGACCGCCACATGTCGCAGCTGCCGCCGTTCCTGGTCGAGAACGGCGGGGTCAACTCGGGCTTCATGATCGCCCAGGTCACCGCCGCGGCGCTGGCCAGCGACAACAAGGCCTTGGCCCACCCACATAGCGTCGATAGCCTGCCGACCTCGGCCAACCAGGAAGATCACGTGTCCATGGCGCCGAACGCTGGCAAGCGTCTGTGGCCGATGGCCGAGAACGTACGCGGCATCCTCGCCATCGAATGGCTGGGTGCCTGCCAGGGCCTGGACTTCCGCCATGGACTGAAGAGCTCGGCGAAACTGGAAAAGGCCCGCAGCCTGCTGCGCGCCGAGGTGCCTTATTACCAGGAAGACCGCTTCTTCGCGCCAGACATCGAGGCAGCCAGCGAACTGCTCGCCAGTGGCTGCCTGAACGTCTTGGTGCCCCGTCCGTTGTTGCCCAGCCTGTGACGGGGTTCGCTGGTCAAAGCCGCCCTTTGCCTCGCGATCTGCAGCCGCTGATGGCAAGGTGCAGGGCGCGCGCTATCATGCTGCCGTTTGATGGCGCCCTGGAGGGCCTGTGACCAGCGCAATGCCCCCTCGCTACAAGGTGATCGAAGAGTTTCTGCTCGAACGCATCGGCAATGGTGACTATCCGCTGCATCACCAGATTCCGCCGGAAGAGCAACTGGCCCGGGATTTTTCCGTCAGCCGCATGACCGCCAACAAGGCCATCACCAACCTGGTGCAGCAGGGTTACCTGATTCGCCAGGCGGGCCTGGGCACCTTCGTCACCGACCGCAAGTCCGAGTCGTCACTGCACGAGGTGATGAATATCGCCGCCGAGGTGCGCGCCCGTGGCCACGCCTATTCCAATCGCATCCTGCGCAGCGAAGCGCTGGCCGCCGATGACGAGGTGGCACTGCGCCTGGGTCTGCGCATCGGCGCCGAGGTGTTTCACAGCATCCTCGTGCACCTCGAAAATGGCGTGCCGATCCAGCTTGAGGATCGCTTCGTCAATCCACGCTGGGTGCCCCATTACCTGAGCAGCGACTTTTCCAAGCAAACGCCCAACGAAGTACTGGTAGCCAGTTGCCCGATCAGCGACGTGGAGCATGTGGTCGAGGCCGTGCACGCCGATGCCCGCACCGCCGAATGGCTGGATATCGCACCGGGCGCCGCCTGCCTGTCGATGATCCGCCGTACCTGGTCGGATGAGCACCTGATCAGCTACGTGCGCCTGATCCATCCGGGCGAGCGCTACAAGCTGCGCTCAAGCACCAAGCATCGCTGATCACAAGCGGAAGTGCTGATGAATGGCCTGAGCCAATAGCTCTAGGGCTTCGTCGTGTTGCGCCTTCGCTGAACGCAGGAACATCACTTCATGTTCGGCGGCCTGGGGCAGCTCCTCGACGATACGCATGGCGCTGCTCATCTTCGCGCGATCCATCAGGGTGATCGCCAACCCCGATTCGACGCAGGCCCTGATGGCCTGGCTGGATGGGCTCTCAAGTACCACCCGCCAGCGGTGACCGGCGGCTTTCAGCGACTCCAGCATCAGGCTGCGGTACGGGCAATCGGCTGCGTGGATGGCCAGCGGAATGATGCCCGTTGCGGGCTGCGCATGGGACGTCGCGGCGACCCACACCGGCGTGGTGGCGACCAGCACCTGGGCCCTGGGCTCGCGCTGCCCCAGCGGCAGGGTCAGCACCGCGCCGTGCAGTTTGCCGGCCTGCACCTGCTCGCGCAGCGAGTAGCTGGAGGCAGTCTTCACCTCCAGCACCACATTGGGCCAGGCCGCCGCGAAGATCGGCAGGATGTCGCGGATCACATGGGCGGCGTACTCGTCGGGTATCCCCAGGCGGATGCGCCCGACCAGCCGCGGCCCGTGCAGCTCGGCGAGCACCCGGTCGTGGGTGTTGAGCAGTTCGCTGGTCGAGTGCAGCAGCCGCTTGCCAAGGGCCGTCAGGCTTACCGACTGGTTGTCACGATCAAACAGGCGGCCACCGGCGACCGTCTCCAGACGCTGGATATGCACACTGATCGCTGCCGGGCTCTTGTGCAGCAGCTCGGCTGCCGCCTTGAAGCGACCACTGCGCGCCACTGCATGGAAGGTGCGGACCAGCTCGATGTCGAGTACGGCATTCATCGTTCAATAATTCCGAACCACTGATTCAATACATTTTGATTTATTAGACTACTCCACCTTCGTAGGCTGGACCTACACCCTTAATCCGGTTTACCGCCATGTCCGCTCAACAGACTGCCCGCCTGTGGCCCATCGCGATTCCCTTGCTGCTGCTCGAAGCGGCACTGGTGGTGATCTGGAGCTCAGGCTTTATCGGCGCGCGCTTCACCATCGAGCACGCGCCGGCGATGCTGGTGGTGTTCTGGCGCAGCCTGCTGTTCGTGCTGCTGCTGGCGCCCTGGGCGTTGCCGCGCCTGCGCCACACCTCACCGGCCACCCTGCTGCGCCACGCTGGCATCGGTTTGCTGGCGATGGGCGGCTACCTCGCTGGTGTGGTTCAGGGCATCGCCTTGGGCGTACCGGCAGGCCTCGCCGCCCTGCTGGCCGACCTGCTGCCCATCGGCGTTGCCTTGCTGGGTGTGCTGGTGTTCCAGCAGCGCCTGGGCTGGCGCACCTGGCTGGGTTTGCTCATCGGCCTGACCGGCGTGGTGCTGGTCACCTCGGACGCGCTGGCCTGGGGCGATGCGCCATTGTGGGTCTACGGTTTGCCGCTGCTGGGCATGTTTTCGCTGGCGATCGCCACCCTGTGGCAGAAACGCACCAAGGCCACGGCCTCGCTCGACCTGCTCGGCAATCTGTGGCTGCAGTGCTGCATCTGCTGCGTACCCTTCGCGCTGCTGGCCGCGATGGATAGCAGCCTGATGCCGGTGCCTTCGGGCGGCTTCGCGTTGAGCGTGCTGTGGACGAGCATCTCCACCATGGGCGGCTACGGCCTGTACTGGCTGTGCCTGAAGCGCTCGACGCCGACCCGGGTAGCCAGCGTGCTGTACCTGAGCCCGGCGCTGACCCTGGTGTGGGCCTGGGCGATGTTCGGCGAGCCGCTGTCCTGGCTGATGGGCCTGGGCACGGTCATTTCGGGGTTGGGAATCTGGCTGGTGATACGCAACGAACCGAGACAGAACGATGACGGGCGCGCCTCGGCGAACCCGTCATCGACAACCGTCAAAGCAGCTTGTCGAGGGTGATCGGCAACTGGCGAATGCGCTTGCCGGTAGCGTGGTAGACCGCATTGGCGACCGCCGCGGCAACCCCGACGATACCGATCTCGCCCACGCCCTTGGAGCCCAGCAGGTTGATGATGCTGTCGTTCTCCTCGACGAAGATCACCTCGATATCGCCGATATCGGCCTGCACCGGCAGGTGGTAGTCAGCCAGGTTGTGGTTCATGCAGCGCCCCAGGTCATGGTCGATCATCGCCTCCTCGTGCAAGGCCATGCCGATACCCCACACCACGCCACCGAGAATCTGGCTGCGTGCGGTTTTCGGGTTGATCACCCGGCCCGCGGCGATGGCGCTGACCACCCGGGTAACCCTTACCGTGCCCAGCGCCTCGTCCACCTGCACCTCGACGAACACCGCCGAGTGGCTGGCACTGGCGTAGCGCTCGCGCTGCTTGCCAGGCTGCGCCTGCACCTCGACCTCCAGGCTGCCGTGGCGAGCGAGTAGCGCGCTCAGCTCGACCGCACGACTGGCATCCTCGCCCTGCTGCACGCGGCCAGCGCTGAAACGCAGCGCCGCACCATCGCTGAACGGCGCTTCCGGCCACTGCCGCGCCGCCTCGCAGAGTTTGTCGGCCAGGGCCATGCAGGCCTCGCGTACCGCACTGCCCACCGACGACACGGTGAACGAGCCGCCCTGCAGTGGCGCCTTGGGCAGGCTGGAGTCGCCGAGGCGAAACTCCACCTGGGACGGTTCCATCCCCAGCACGTCGGCGGCGATCTGGGTCATCACCGTGGCGGTACCCGGGCCGATGTCACAGGTGGCGCTGGCGACGACCAGACGGCCATCGGCGGTGAAGCTGGCACGGGCACTGGCCGGCATCTGCATGGCTTCCCACACGCCAGTGGCCATGCCGTAGCCGATCAACTGGTCGCCCTCGCGCATGCTGCGCGGCTGCGGGCTGCGCTTGCTCCAACCGAAGGCATCGGCACCCTGCTGGTAGCAGGCGCGCAGCTCCTTGCTGGAATAGGGTTTGCCTTCGTTCTGGTTGGTTTCGGCGTAGTTGGTCAGGCGCAGTTGCACCGGGTCTACCCCTGCTGCCCAGGCCAGTTCGTCCATTGCCGACTCCAACGCATAAACGCCGGTGGCAGCGCCCGGCGCGCGCATATCCAGCGGCGTGTAGACATCCAGCGGCGCCAGCCGGTAGGCCAGGCGCACGTGATCGCAGTGGTAGAGCATTCCCGACCATTCAGCGACGTGCTCGGTGAAGTCTTCGAAGCGCGAGGTCTGGGCGATCACCTCGTGCACCAGGCCCCGCAACTTGCCATTTTCATCGGCACCGAGTTGCAGGTGCTGCACCGCCCGCGGTCGATAGCCGAAGGTGAACATCTGCTGGCGGGTCAGGGTCACGCGCACCGACTGCTGTAACTTCAGTGCGGCCATGGCAGCCAGGGGCAGCTGGTACTGCGGGCGCAAGCCGGAACCGAAGGCGCCCCCCACGAAGGATGACTTGACGCGCACGCGATCCGGTTCGAGCTTGAGCACATCGGCCAGGTAACGCTGGCTGTTCTGCGGGCCCTGGGTCTTGTCGTGCACCAGCAGGCTGCCATCGGCCTGATAGATCACCGTCGAGGCGTGGGGCTCCATTGGGTGGTGATATTCGCTGGGCAACTCGTATTCCAGCTCCAGGCGCACTGGTGCACCGGCGATCACCCCATCGGCGTCGCCACGCGGCGTGGGCAGTTCGGCGGGCGCGGCATGCGCCTCGCTCAGGGCTTCACGCAGATCGGTAGCATGGGGCTGCTGCTCATAGCTGATGCGCACCAGCGAGCCGGCGTGACGGGCCAGCTCCAGGGTATCGGCGACCACCAGGGCCACCGGCTGGCCGCTGTAGCGGATACGCTCGTTGAACAGCGGGCGAAATGGCGAGCCGTCGGCAGCATCGTCGTCTTCGTAGCTCTCGTCGTCCTGGGCCATGGGCGGACGATTCAGGTGACTGAGCACCAGTTTGACACCGGGCAGCGCCAGCGCCGCCGAGGCGTCGATAGCGGTGATACGGCCACGGGCGATCACGCTGCAGATCACGCTGCCATGCAGCAGGTCATCGGCCGGATGTTCGGCGGCATAACGCGCCTGGCCGCTGACTTTCAGTGGGCCGTCGACGCGGTCCAGCGGTTGGCCGAGGGTTCGCGCATTCATGGGCGGGCTCCTTGTGCGGCAGTGGTCAGGGCCCGAACCACGGCGCGGCGCGCCAGTTCGACCTTGAAGGCATTGTGAGCCAGCGGTTGGGCATCCTTGAGCAGCAGCTCGGCGGCCGCCGCGAAGTGCTCGGGCGTGGCGGGCTGGCCGACCAGACTGGCCTCCACGTCCGCTCGGCGCCATGGCTTGTGAGCGACGCCGCCCAGGGCGATACGCGCCTGGCGGATCTGCCCGCCCTCGTCCAGCTCGAGTGCCGCGGCTACCGACACCAGGGCGAAGGCGAACGAAGCGCGATCACGCAGTTTGAGGTAGGCGTGATGCCCGGCGAAGCCTGCGGCCGGCAGCTCGATGGCGAGGATCAATTCGCCTGCCTCCAGCACGGTGTCGCGCTGCGGGGTATCGCCAGGCAAACGATGGAAGTCGCTCATCGGCACGCGGCGCTCACCCTGCGGGCCGGTAATCACCACCTGGGCATCCAGGGCGGCCAGGGCCACACAGAAGTCCGATGGGTGCACCGCCACGCAGTGCTCGCTGGCGCCGAACAGCGCATGGTTGCGGTTCAGCCCTTCGCGGGCCGGGCAGCCGCTGCCAGGTTCGCGCTTGTTGCACGGTACCTGAGCGTCATAGAAATAGTGGCAGCGGGTGCGCTGCAGCAGGTTGCCGCCGGCGCTCGCCATGTTGCGTACCTGGGGCGAGGCGCCGGAGAGCAGCGCCTGGGCCAGCAGCGGATAACGCCGCTCGATCTCCGGGTGCCAGGCCAGCTCGGCGTTGCCGACCAGGGCGCCGATACGCAGGCCGCCGTCGGCGGTGGCGGTCACGTCACGCAGCGGCAACGCGTTGATGTCGATAAGCCGCTTGGGGCGCACCAGGTTTTCCTTCATCAGGTCGACCAGGTTGGTGCCGCCGGCGATGAAATGGCTGTCCGGCCCGGCCAGGCGCACCGCTTCATCAATGGCCGCAGGCTTGCTGTAGGCGAAGGGCGTCATGGGCGCACCGCCTGTTCGCTTTCGGGCAGTGCTTCTTCGATGGCCGCCAGGATGTTGCTGTAGGCGCCGCAACGGCACAGGTTGCCGCTCATGCGCTCGCGGATATCGGCGGTGTCGCCGACCCGCCCTTCATTGGCCAGACCGACCGCCGAGCAGATCTGCCCGGGCGTGCAATAGCCGCATTGAAAGGCGTCGTGTTTGACGAAGGCGCGCTGCATGGGATGCAGCTCATCGCCCGTGGCCAGGCCTTCGATGGTGGTCAGCTCGCGGCCGTCGAGCATCACTGCCAGGGTCAGGCAGGCGTTGACCCGCTGCCCGTCCACCAGCACCGTGCAGGCGCCGCACTGGCCGTGGTCGCAGCCTTTCTTGGTGCCGACCAGGTCGAGCTGTTCACGAAGCAGATCGAGGGCCGTGATCCACGGGTACACCTCGACCTGGGTAGGGCTGCCGTTCAACGACAGGGAAATCGTCCGGCGCTCGGCGCCGGCTGTGATGGTCTCGCTCATGGGGCTACCTCGGTTCGCGTGGATGTCTCGTGCATCCGTTCAAAATCTGAGGTGAGGCCCGCTAAAAACGTTCAGGTTGGATCGCGACCGTAGAGCGGTTCGTTTAAGAACCTGTTCACGATCTTTTAGGCGACATTAAGGAGACTGCTACAAGGCAAAAGCGGGCATTGTTGCTTTACCTGTGGGAACGGGCGGGGGCGCCCAGTCCACGCCCGTGATTTTTCGCGGGCATGGCCCGCTCCCACAGATAATCACCAGCCACCCTAACGGGGGCGACCGGCCGCTTTCGCCACTTTGCAGCCAAAGCGCTGAAATTGAGCCGAACGATCGTGAACAGGCGCTAAGGCGTGAGCTTCTTCAGCGGGTAGATATCGTAGCGGCTGGACTTGCCCTCCAGCGCATAGCCCGGTTTGGCGCCCTCGATGATCGGGGCCTTGCGCGGGCGCTTGACCACCACACGGTGGCTGGCAAGCCGCAGAGCGGCCTGGAGCAACGCCGGGGCATCCAGGTCGTCGCCGACGAAGGGCCGGAACAGGCGCATCTCTTTCTTCACCAGGGCGCTCTTGTCGCGGTGAGGAAACATCGGGTCGAGGTAGATCACTTGCGGCGCCCCGTCCTGCCAAGCACTCATCAGCTCGATGGCGTTGCCCTGCAGCAGGCGCATACGCGCAACGATACTCGCCACCTCGGCATCCGCCGTCGCCCGCTGCAGCCCGTCTTCGAGCAGCGCACCGATCAACGGCTGACGCTCGATCAGATCCACCTGACAACCCAGGCTGGCCAACACGAAAGCATCGCGGCCCAGCCCGGCGGTGGCGTCCAGCACCCGCGGGCGAATGCCCTGGGCGATGCCGACGGCCTTGGCGATCATCTGCCCGGCACCGCCGCCGAACTGGCGACGGTGTGCGACTGCGCCCTCGACGAAATCAACCCGCACCGGCCCTGGCGCCTGGGGGCCCAGCTCGACCAGTTGCAGACCGGCATCACCCAGTTGCAACGCGTACCCGGCCTCTCCCTCGAGAGGTAGGCCAAGGCGCTGCGCCCACTGCTGCGCACTCCCGTCCAGGTACGGCGTCAGAGCCTCCATGCGGATGCGCGTGTCGGGCTGTATTTCACTCATTGCAGATAGTCCATCGCTTGGGCGGCAAGATTTGATCGGCCGGTGGCTCAACTCGGGCCGGCGGCAGCCGATACCCAAGCAAGCGATAGTTTGCCAGAGCCCGCCGTCCGATGTTCGAGGTCATCTCCCATATTCCCGGTGACACCCGGGTCGCCGCCCAGAAAGCCGGCACGCCGTCGAGCGCCGGCACGGCGCTGTACGACCAGATTCTGCGCAGTGTATTGCGCGACATGGAAAGTGCCCTGGCAGCCCCCCCGGCGCCGGCCCCGACCACGCCTGCAGACGAAGCGCCCATGCACGGCATGCGCACCCTGGAAGATGTGATGATGCAGCGCCAGTTCGTCTGCTCGCTGAACGACATCGATACCGCCCTGCCCCTTGAAGAGCTGGCCTTGCAGCAGCAACTGCTGGCGCCCCGCGGTGCAGCCGAGAACGCGGCGAGCAACCCGTTGCTGCAGGAGTCGCTGGCGCCTTGGGAGCTGCTGATGGGCCGCCTGACCTTGCAACAACGTTTGCAGGGCTGACTCAGCGGCACATACGAAAGCCGCCCATATCCAGGTGAAAGTGATCGCGGTGCGCCGCGTTGTAATCCGGCCCCAGTGTGGTGTTGAAGCTGGAACAGGCCGCCTCTTTTACCTGCCGCAGAAACAGCGACTTGTCATCCTCGCCCGGCCAGTCGCGCAGCACGCTGATCCGCTGGCCATCGGCCAGGCGAAAGCCGACGATATCGAGGGCATTGGCCGAGGCATGCTGGCTGCGCCGCTGACTGCCGGCGATGGTGCGGCAGGCGAAGCTGCCGACATGATCGACCTGTACCACACGGTGACCAAAGCGTTGCTCGGCCGCCGGCTGCAATCCATGGCGTTCGAACAGGGCGAAGGCCGCGGCCACCGGGCAGGTGGCGATAAAGCTGCTGCTCAGGCGCACGTCGCTGCCCTGCACCCTCACCGTATTGCTCAGCGGGCAATCGGCGGCCGGCGTGCTGTCGGGCAGTGCGACGTAACGCAGCGCCGAGGTATCGAGCACCGTGCGGCATAACTCGGCGTCGCCCTGCAAACGGCGCAGCTTGTAGGCAGTCAGCCAGTTGGGCGTATCGCGCAGGTCGAGGGGTGCCCAGGGGTTCCAGCGCGGCGGCACGTCGATCCACTGGCGATACAGCGCCAGCGGGCCGCCGACCACCACGAAGATCAACAGCGCGATCAGGAACTGCCGCACGCTAGCCCTTGAACAGATCGTTGATGGTATCGAACGGCAGCGCCTGCCTAGCGCCGCTCAGGTCGCCGCGCTCGGCCAACCCGGTGGCCGCCTGCAGGAAGGCGCCATAGGCGACGCGCGCCAGGTTGGAACCCAGGCTCACGCGCTTGACGCCCAGCTGTGCCAACTCGTCCAGCGACAGCGCCAGGCTCGGCGAGCCGACCAGCACGTTGACCGGCTTGGGCGCCACGGCTTCGACCACCGCCAGGATCTGCTCACGGGTGGTCAATCCTGGCGCGTAGAGTACGTCCGCGCCCGCCTCGGCATAGGCGACCAGGCGGCGAATGGTGTCGTCCAGGTCGGCGCGGCCATGCAGGAAGTTTTCCGCACGGGCGGTCAGGGTGAAGGGTATGTCCAGCGCCCGAGCGGCCGCTACCGAGGCGCGAATGCGCGCTACCGCGAGTTCGAAGGGATAGATAGGCGCGTCCGCGTGGCCGGTGGCATCTTCGATGGAGCCGCCGACCAGGCCAACCTGCGCCGCCAGCCGTACGGTCGCGGCGCAATCCTCGGGTGTATCGCCGTAGCCATTTTCCAGATCGGCGACCACCGGCAGCGCCGTCGCTTCGACGATTGCCCGGGCATTGGCCAGCGCCTCGTCGCGGCTTACCGCACCTTCGGCATCGCGCCGGCCCAGCGAAAAGGCCAGCCCGGCGCTGGTGGTGGCCAGGGCATGGAAACCGAGCGCCGCGAGCATCTTCGCCGACCCGGCATCCCAGGGGTTGGGCAGCACCAGCAATTCGGCCTGTTGGTGTAAGGATCGAAGGCGTTCGCCACGCTCACGGTAAATGGACATCTGCTGCCTCCCCTGCGTCGAATGTTCGCTCAGGGTATCGGAGTTCGCAGCGGCGGTAGAAATTCACTGTTCCGGCATTACGCCAGGGGCTGATGAGGTTTTAACGCGAGCCGGTCAGCGCATGCCCTGGGACAGGCCCATTACCAGCAGCAACAGGTTCTGGTTGGCCTGCACCGAGGCGGGCGTCAGCGGTTTGAGCGCAGGGCTCAGGCAATAGCTGCGGCCGTTGCTACTGATGACCCCAGGACCCGGCTCGTACCAGGAAGCCGCCGCCAGCGCCGAGACGCTCAGCGCCGCAACGAAAAACAAACCTCTGACCAAGCCTAAGCTCATGATCGCAACCTCTTGATAGTGCGGCCAATGCGTCCGCTAACACTAGATCAGGATTGCTCGAAACAGATTGCAACAAGACGAACGGTCAAAACCCTTTGCGCCGACCGCTGTCACGCTGCCTGCGCTGTTCGCCTGAAGCCCGCCGCCCAGAGGCCCCGGCGTACATTGCGGCCATTACCCGCGGCAATAAAAAACCCCGCGCCAGGGCGCGGGGTCTTGGTACTGCTCAGGTGCCGGGTGGCTTACATCATGCCGCCCATGCCACCCATGCCGCCCATGTCAGGCATGGCCGGAGCGCCTTTGTCGTCAGGCACTTCAGCGATCATCGCCTCGGTGGTGATCATCAGGCTACCGATGGAAGCTGCAGCTTGCAGCGCCGAACGGGTGACTTTGGCGGGGTCGAGAATACCCATCTCGATCATGTCGCCGTAGACGCCACTTGCAGCGTTGTAGCCGTAGTTACCCGAACCCTGCTTGACCTTGTCGACCACTACGCTCGGCTCGTCGCCGGCGTTGGCAACGATCTGACGCAGCGGCGCTTCAACAGCGCGGCGCAGCAGAGCGATACCGACGTTCTGGTCTTCGTTGTCGCCCTTGAGCTCGGAGATCGCCTGCAGAGCGCGCACCAGGGCAACGCCGCCGCCAGGTACCACGCCTTCTTCGACGGCTGCGCGGGTAGCGTGCAGGGCGTCTTCAACGCGGGCTTTCTTCTCTTTCATCTCAACTTCGGTACCGGCACCGACCTTGATCACAGCAACACCGCCAGCCAGTTTGGCCAGACGCTCTTGCAACTTCTCTTTGTCGTAGTCAGACGAAGTGTCTTCGACCTGCTTGCGGATCTGTGCAACGCGCGACTCGATGTCGGCTTGCTGGCCAGCGCCGTCGATGACGGTGGTGTTTTCCTTGTTCAGGACAACGCGCTTGGCTTGACCCAGGTGCTCCAGAGTGGCGCTTTCCAGGCTCAGGCCGATCTCTTCGGAGATCACGGTACCGCCAGTCAGCACGGCGATGTCCTGCAGCATGGCCTTACGACGATCACCGAAGCCCGGTGCCTTGACGGCAGCGACCTTGACGATACCGCGCATGTTGTTGACTACCAGGGTAGCCAGCGCTTCGCCTTCGACATCTTCGGCAACGATCAGCAGCGGACGGCCAGCTTTGGCAACAGCTTCCAGCACCGGCAGCAGTTCGCGGATGTTGGAGATTTTCTTGTCGACCAGCAGGATCAGCGGGCTGTCCAGCTCGGCAACCATGGTGTCCGGCTTGTTGATGAAGTACGGGGACAGGTAGCCACGGTCGAACTGCATGCCTTCGACGACGGACAGTTCGTTTTCCAGGCCCGAGCCTTCTTCAACGGTGATCACGCCTTCTTTACCGACTTTTTCCATGGCTTCGGCAATGATGTCGCCGATGGAGTTGTCGGAGTTGGCGGAAATGGTGCCGACCTGAGCGATTGCCTTGGTGTCAGCGCAAGGCTTGGACAGGTTCTTCAGCTCTTTGACGATGGCGATGGTGGCTTTGTCGATACCACGCTTCAGGTCCATCGGGTTCATGCCGGCAGCGACGGCCTTGAGGCCTTCGTTGACGATGGCCTGAGCCAGAACGGTAGCGGTGGTGGTGCCGTCACCGGCAGCATCGTTGGCCTTGGACGCAACGTCCTTGACCAGCTGAGCGCCCATGTTCTCGAAGCGATCTTTCAGCTCGATTTCTTTGGCGACGGAAACGCCGTCCTTGGTGATGGTCGGAGCACCGAAGCTACGCTCCAGAACCACGTTGCGACCTTTCGGGCCGAGGGTAGCTTTAACAGCGTCAGCCAGGACGTTCACACCGGCGAGCATTTTCTTGCGGGCGGAGTCGCCGAATTTAACTTCTTTAGCAGCCATGGAAATTGATCCTCAATTCTTGACGATTAAACGGAAATTCGCGGGCGATCAGGCTTCGACGACGGCGAGGATTTCGCTCTCGCCCATCACCAGCAGGTCTTCGCCATCGACCTTGACGGTGTTGCTGCCCGAGTACGGGCCGAACACCACTTTGTCACCGACCTTGACGGCCAGGGCACGGACTTCACCGTTATCCAGAACACGGCCAGTACCAACGGCAACGATTTCGCCCTGATTCGGCTTCTCGGCAGCCGAGCCCGGCAGCACGATACCGCCAGCGGTCTTGGTTTCTTCTTCGCTGCGACGGATCACGACGCGGTCATGCAAAGGACGAAGCTTCATTGTCGATCTCTCCCAATAGTTGTTGACATCAACCGGTGCTTTCACCGGCAGGATCATGGCGTTGCGCAGTACACGTAACGCCGAAATTTGTTTCAGCGCACAAACGCTGAAAAACCTTGCGGTGACCGCTACATAAGGTCGATGAACAGCAATTCAAGGGCGAGGCGGTAAATTTTTTAATACCGCGACTCAGCAAATCGGCCCGCCTGAAAATGCACAGCCCCGGGCAGATGGCTCTGACCGGGGCTGTAGGCGACAGCTCAAGCGATTACTCGCGGCGTTCGTACTCACCTTCCAGCACGTTCGGCTTGTGCGCACCGGGCTGGCCATTGCGGGCCGCCAGGTCATCGGCAAAGGCACGTTGTCGCGCGGCCTGCTCGGCGGCGCGCTGGCGCACGCGCTCGACCAGCCAACGGCGGGTAAACGGCAGCAGGCAGAGGATGCCGATGGCGTCACTGATGAAGCCCGGCAGCAGCAGCAGGCCGCCGCCGACGGCCATCATCAGCCCCTGCAGCACTTCCTGATCCGGCATTTCGCCGCGGGCCAGACGCTCGCGGGCACGCCAGGCCGTGGTGATACCGGCAATGCGCAGCATCAGGCCGCCGAAGATCGAGGTGGCGATCACCAGGGCAATGGTCGGCAGCACGCCGATGGCGCTGCCCACCGAAATGAGCACGGCCAGCTCGAGGATCGGGAACAGCAGGAACAACAACATGAAAATGCGCATCGCGGTTTCCTTGACGGAAGAACACCTTCCAGTAGGAGAGAAATATGGGGTGTTGCGCTTAATTCAAGCTGAAGCTTGGACTTCGCCCGTGACTGCCGCGTTCAACGCCAGGCGATACAAGGCCCGTCGCAGGGCGGCGACGCTGTTACAGGATGTTGAGGCTAACCTGTGTACCGCTGGTGCCAGGCCCATGTCGCACTCTATGCTGCTGCCTGTACGTCATGGCAATCGACCGGCCTGAGCATGCGCCAAGCGCTGTGGTGCGGCAATCACCGGTATGCCCCGTTCGACTCTCAAACAAGGGAATTGGCATGCAACTCGAAGACAAAGTCATCATCATCACCGGCGGCGGCCAGGGCCTGGGCCGTGCCATGGCCGAGTACCTTGCCCAGCGCCGGGTGCGCCTGGCGCTGGTCGATCTGAATCAGGAAAAGCTCGATGACACCGCCGCGGCCTGCCGGGCACTGGGCGTGCAGGCGCGCACCTACCTGTGCAACGTGGCCAGTGAGGAGCAGGTCACCCAGACCATCGCGCAGATCGCCGAGGACTTCGGCTCGATCAACGGCCTGGTCAACAACGCCGGCATCCTGCGCGACGGCCTGACCATCAAGGTCAAGGACGGCGAGATGAGCAAGATGAGCCTGGCGCAGTGGCAGTCGGTGATCGACGTCAACCTGACCGGCGTGTTCCTGTGCACCCGCGAGGTAGCGGCGAAGATGATCGAGCTGCAGAACACCGGTGCAATCATCAATATTTCCTCGGTGTCGCGGGCCGGCAATGTCGGCCAGGCCAACTACTCGGCCGCCAAGGCGGCAGTCGCTGCCGACACCGTGGTCTGGGCCCGCGAGCTGGCGCGTTACGGCATCCGTGTGGCCGGTGTGGCACCGGGGTTCATCGAGACCGAGATGGTCGCCAGCATGAAGCCCGAGGCGCTGCAGCGCATGGCCGAGGTGATTCCGCTCAAGCGTCTCGGCAAACCAGAGGAAATCGCGCACGCCATTGCCTTTCTGCTGGAGAACGAGTACTTCACCGGGCGCATCCTAGAGCTCGACGGCGGCGTTCGCCTGTAACAGCTTCCCTGAGCTCCCGCGCGTGATTCGGCATCACGCACGGCGATCGCCAGATAAATAGCAGGCGAAAAAAAGCCGCACTCAGCAGGCTGTGTGAAAACGTAGCGAGCGAAGGTCAGGCAAGGCAAAAACCGGCGAAAAAGCGCAGTTTACGTGGTGTAAATGAGCATTTTGAGCCGGTTTTTAACGCAGCATGGCCGAGTGCAGTAGTTTTCACACTGCCTGACTCAGGCGGGGCTTTTTCAGCAGTGCAGCAAAGCGAATTACCAGCCCACACCGAAACCGAGGGTGTAGCGGGTTTCGTCCTTGTCGCCTTCCGAGCCACTGACCTGATCCTTGGAGGCCTTCATGTTCAGCGAGGCCCAGTCGGTGACCTTGTAGCGCAGGCCCACTTCGGCATCCAGAGAGTAATCGGCAGCGCCAGCCAGCGGTTTGCCAATCTCGCCATTGCTGAACAGCTCGATGGTCTTGCCAACCAGATAACGGTTGTAATCCCACTTCATACTGATGGCGTAGAAGTTTTGCTTCTCGCCATTGGCGAACTCATAGTCCGAGCGGTTGACCAGGCCCGCCAACGAGAAGGCACCCAGCTCGTCATCCCAGAACTGGTAACCAGGACCGGTACCGATAGTGCGCTGGCGCGCCAGGTCCTCGATCTTGTCGCGTTTGTATTCCAAACGCCCCTGCCAGAACCATTTCTCATCGAGAAAGCGGTCGAGCGCGTACTCGGTGCTCCAGTTGTCGGTGCTGACCACGTCGTCCTTGAGTTCGCGGTTGTAGTCGACTTCGGCGTTGTGACGCCACTTACCATGGCGCGCCTGGGTTTTGAGATCGACGTCGTAGTCATCGGTGTCGCGCTCAGCGCGCTTGTAGTCCATGGCCACGTCGACGTTGCCCTTCCACAGGAAGTCTTCGACGATGGGCTTGGGCTTCATGATCTGTTTGATGCTGGCCAGCTCGACGGTCTTCGGTGCATCGCCGTTGGCGAGTGTCACCTTACCGCTGTCGGCGGCCTTCAACGACTTGGCGCGCTCGCCGGTGGTGTTGTTTTCCTTGACCAACAACTCACGGTCGCTTTCCAGCGTGGCGACTTTTTTCCAGTCCAGAGGGATGGAGCCACCGTACTCGGTCTCCAGCATCAGCTTGCCGCCGTCGAAAACCCTGATGGTTCCGGTCAAACGGTCGCCGTTCTTCATCCAGACGGTATCGGCCATCAGCGGTGTTGCCGCTACGCTCAGGCCCAGGCACAACAAGGTACGAGTAAACATAGGCGGATGCTACTGCTCCGGTTCGCGGGAAATCGGGCATTATCCGCATACCCGATAATTGAGCAAGAAATGACCGACGGAATTATCACGAGTTCATCGCGGGCCGTCGTTTATTAGACGCCAGGAGCGTGCCATGCCCGCAAGACAGCCCAGTGACAGCGCCTCTCTGAACAGCGGTGACCAGCAAGCGCGCCGAGATGCCTTGTACCTGGCTCTCGCCCAGGTGCCGCCCGGCAAAGTGGTCACCTATGGCGAACTGGCTGCGCTGGCAGGCCTGGGGCGTGCCGCGCGCTGGGTGGGCCGCACGCTGAGCCAGTTGCCTGATGGCACCAGCTTGCCCTGGCACCGGGTGGTGGCCGCTGGTGGCCGGCTGAGCCTGACAGCCGACTCGCCAAGCGGCGTTGAACAACGCACCCGATTGCGCGTCGAAGGGGTGCTATCCCACAATGGTCGGGTGGATATCCGACGCCACGGCTGGCGGCCTCTGGAGCACGAGCACCTAGACTCGGCGCCCCACACGCAACCGGCTTGCACTTAAACGTCAACAGCCCCTAGAGTGCGCCACTTGTTCATGCTTACTCCCTCCAGGCCGACCCCTTTCAATGCATCGTAAAAGCTGGCGCGACGCGATCGCCGCCTATTCCAGCCCCTCGACACTGGTTCTTCTGGTGCTTGGGTTCGCCGCCGGCCTGCCCTATATGTTGGTGTTCTCGACCCTCTCGGTGTGGCTGCGCGAGGCCGGCGTGGCGCGGGAAACCATCGGTTTCGCCAGCCTTATCGGCCTGGCCTATGCATTCAAATGGGTATGGTCGCCGCTGCTCGACCAATGGCGCCTGCCGCTACTCGGCAAGCTTGGCAGGCGGCGCTCCTGGCTGGTGCTGTCGCAAATTCTCATTGCCATCGGCCTGGCTGGTATGGCGCTGTGTGACCCGCACACCCACCTGACCTGGCTGATCGCCCTCGCCGTGCTGGTAGCGTTCGCCTCAGCCACCCAGGACATCGCCGTCGATGCCTACCGCCTGGAGATCGTCGACGACACTCGCCAGGCCGCGCTGGCCGCCGCCTACATGGCCGGTTACCGGGTCGCCGCGCTGCTGGCCACCGCAGGCGCGCTTTATGTCGCCGAAGGCCTGGGCTCTACCACCCTGCTCTATCAGCACGCGGCCTGGGCTGGCACCTACCTGCTGTTCGCGTTGCTGATGCTGCCGGGCTTGTTGACCAGCCTATGGATGAAGGAGCCGAACGTTTCCCTGAAGACTCAGCTGGCCGCCGCCAAGTACGGTTTCAGCCATCAGATCGCCTCGGTGCTGGTATTGATCGTGCTGCTGGTGTCGGTACCGGCGATGTTCACCCAACTCTACAACACCGACTTCCCCAGCCTGGTCACGGGCGAGTCGACCCTGCTGGATCTGCTGCTCGAAGATCGCGCCTTCCTGCGCGCCATCCTCTACACCATCCTCACCACCTTGTGCCTGTCGTCCATGGGACGCCGCGGTCTGGCGCCGGTGCTCACCCCGGTCAACGACTTCATCCTGCGCTACCGCTGGCAGGCCCTTTTGCTGCTCGGGCTGATCGCCACCTATCGCATGTCCGACACGGTGATGGGCGTGATGGCCAACGTGTTCTACATCGACCAGGGCTTCACCAAGGACCAGATCGCCAGCGTCAGCAAGCTGTTCGGGCTGATCATGACGCTAGTGGGCGCCGGCGCCGGCGGCCTGCTGATCGTGCGCTTCGGCATCATGCCGATTCTGTTCATCGGCGGCGCGGCCTCGGCGGCGACCAATCTGCTGTTCATGATGCTGGCGGATATGGGCACCAACCTGCAGATGCTGATCTTCACTATCTCGGCCGACAATTTCAGCTCCGGCCTGGCAACGGCGGCGTTCGTCGCCTACCTGTCGAGCCTTACCAACTTGAAATTCTCGGCCACCCAGTACGCACTGCTCAGCTCGATCATGTTGCTGCTGCCGCGCCTGATCGGCGGTTATTCCGGGGTGTTGGTGGAGAAGTTCGGCTACGGTGACTTCTTCCTGATCACCGCGCTGATGGGCGTTCCTACCCTGCTGCTGATCCTCTTGCAGTGGCATCGCCAGGGTAACCGGGCCAGCGCGCTGCCTACCGAGCAGAAGCCGGACGCCTGATATTCACGCCCATGAAAAAGCCGACGCGAGTCGGCTTTTTCGTTTCTGCGGGGCGGGCCTGGATCAGCCAGCCTTGCCCTGCTGCACCACCTGCATCATGCGCGGTGGCTGGGCCAGCTCCACGCCTTCGGCACGCAGGCGATCACGCACGCTTTCGTTGAGCATGAAGATCACCGGCCAGTAGTCGCCAGCCGCCGTCCACATGCGCAGCGACAGGTTGATCGAGGTTTCGCCCAGGCTGGAGACCACCACCACTGGCGCTGGCTCCTGATGCACGCGGGCGTCCTTGGACAGCTCCAGCAGCACTTCGCGAGCCTTGGCCAGATCGGCGTCGTAGTCGAGCTTCACGTCGTACAGCACCTGACGGGTGTTCTGCCGCGAGTGGTTGGTGATGATGCCGTTGGACAGCGTGCCGTTGGGCACGATCACCACCTTGTTGTCGCCGGTGCGCAGCACGGTGTGGAAGATCTGGATGTAATCCACCGACCCGGATACACCCTGGGCCTCGATGAAATCACCGGCCTTGAACGGGCGGAACAGCATGATCAGTACGCCACCGGCGAAGTTCGCCAGGCTGCCCTGCAGCGCCAGGCCGATGGCCAGACCTGCAGCGCCGATCACGGCGATAAACGAGGTGGTTTCCACACCGATCATCGAGGCCACGCTGATGATCAGCAGCACCTTGAGCACGATGCTCGCCAGGCTGCCGATGAAGCTGCTCAGCGCTCGGTCGACCTTGCGGCCGTCCATCAACGCACTGACCTTGGCTGTCAGCTTGCTGATCAGCCACCAGCCGATCAGCAGGGTGAAGATGGCCAGGGTCAGCTTGCCGCTGTACTGCAGCAACACCGGGATCCAGGCCTGCGACATGACGACCAACTGGTCGATGCTCATATCCATCGGGCGTTCCTTCTAGCAATTCAAACGAAAACGCCATGGCAGGCCATGGCGTTTGCACGGGTCACAAGCTGCGACGTCGCCGCTTCGCCGGGGTTCAATAAACCCCGGTCTATCAGTCGCGGAAGTTGTTGTACTGCAGGGGCATGCCGAAATCCTTGCCGCGCAGCGAGGCGATGCATTCCTGCAGATCGTCACGCTTCTTGCCAGTCACACGGACCTGCTCGCCCTGAATGGCGGCCTGCACCTTGAGCTTGGCGTCCTTGATATGGGCGACGATCTTCTTCGCCAGCTCCTTGTCGATGCCTTCGCGGAATTCGACCTCCTGCTTGACCACCTTGCCGGATGCATAGGCATCCTTGGTTTCCATGCACTGGCCGTCGATCTTGCGTTTGATCAGGCAGCTGCGAATGATCTCGAGCATCTGCTCAAGCATGAAGTCGGCCTCGGCAGTCAGCGTGACGGCCTTGTCCTTGACCTCAAGGCTGCATTTGCCGCGCAGATCGAAGCGCCGCTCCAGCTCCTTGGCTGCGTTGTCCAGGGCATTGGTGAGTTCGTGTTTGTCCAGCTCCGACACCACGTCGAACGAGGGCATGAAATTGCTCCAGATAAAGGCGCAACAGGGCAGAGGCGTTATCCGCAACATTTCGCTACCAGCTACCTTCAGCCACCACTGCAGTAAAAAAGCTGCGTCGGGCTGGGCGCCAGGTATCAAGATCGTGAATAAGTTCTGCGCAAATCGCGCGTATGGCTTGACGATAAAATTGGCGCGATCATTATATCCGCTCTGATACAGACCGTTCGGCGTTGTATTGGTTACTCCCCTCCCCTCGACACGTTTTCCTGCCAGCGAGTGCCATTAATGCCCAACCCCCATCTCAGCATCCTGGTGGTGGACGATGCCAAGTTTTCCAGCGCCATCATCGGTCGTGCGCTGAGTCAGGCTGGCTATCAGGATGTACGCTTCGCCAGCAGCGCAGCCGAAGCCATCAGCAACCTCGAGCAACGTCCGGCCAGCGTGCTGCTGGCAGACTGGCTGATGCCCGAAATGGACGGCCTTGAGCTGACCGGGCAGGTGCGCCAGCTCGACGAAGCGGCCGAGCATTACACCTACATCATTCTGCTGACCGGCAAGGAAGGCGAGAACGTACTCAATGAAGCCTTCGACCGTGGTGTCGATGACTTCATCAGCAAATCGGCGATGAACGAACAGCTGCTGCCGCGCATATTCGCCGCCGAGCGCCTGTGCAGCACCCTGCAGCGCCTCCTGCAAGAAAACGCGCTGTTGGTGCAAAACATCGCCAGCCTGGAAGAACGCAACCTGGTCGACCCGCTCACCGGCCTGGGCAACACCCGCTACCTGAATCAGAAAATGGCGGACAGCCTGCGCCAGGTGGAATCGCGTGGTGGCGCACTGTGCTACCTGATGATCGGCCTGCAGGGCGTCGACGAACTGGTCGAGCGGCATGGCGTAACCTTCGCCAACGAGCTGCTGCGCAGTGTGGCGCGGCGACTGCAGCAACTGGTGCGCCCACTGGACGTACTGGTCAGCCTGGATGATCGTCATTTTGCGCTGATCACCCTGCTCGAAGACCTGCAGGAATGTTCGCCAAGCAGCTTCAAGCGTCTGCATGAGGGTCTCAATCTCAAGGCGTTCAAGACCAGCGAAGGTTTCATCAGCCTCAAGGCCGGCATTGCCGTAGTCGGGCTGGATAGCAAGGCCATGCCGATGGAGCAGCAGCAACTGTTCGATCTGGCCGCCCGCCTGCTGCCCGAAGCCCACGCCAGCGGCCGTGTAACCGCAGTGCGCCTGCCACGCCCATGAGCTGGCACGTACTCGGCGCAGGCAGCCTGGGCAGCCTGTGGGCAACCCGCTTGTTTCGTGCCGGCGTGCCAGTACAGCTGATTCTGCGTGACCCGCAGCGCCTGGCCTCGTACCGCCAAGTGAGTGGCCTGACGCTGATCGAGCAGGGCCAGACCAGCGTTTACCCTATCGCCGCGGCTGACCTTTCCGACCAAACGCCCATCACCCGCCTGCTGCTTGCCTGCAAGGCCTATGACGCAGCCGAGGCCGTCGCGGCCGTGGCTCATCGCATGGCGCCAGGTGCCGAGGTAGTCCTGCTGCAGAACGGCCTTGGCAGCCAGGAGGAAGTATCTGCCTTGCTGCCTGGCAAGCGCTGCCTGGTGGCCTCCACGACCGAAGGGGCGTTTCGCGATGGCGACTGGCAAGTGGTCTTCGCCGGTCAGGGCCACACCTGGCTAGGCGACCCGGCCGACAACACGCCGCCGGCCTGGCTGAGCGACCTGGAGCGCGGCCAGATCCCGTACACCTGGAGCCCGGACATCCTCGCGCGGCTGTGGCACAAGCTCGCACTCAATTGCGCCATCAATCCTCTGACCGTGCTCTACGGCTGTCGCAACGGCGGGCTGATGCCACATCACGAAGAAGTCGATGCGCTCTGCGCAGAGCTCGTCCAGTTGCTGATCAGTTGTGGCTACGCGCAGGCAGCTGAGCAGCTGCACGGCGATGTATGGCGAGTGATCGAAGCCACAGCGGCCAATTACTCGTCCATGTACCAGGATGTAGCCAGCGGTCGGCGTACCGAAATCAGCTACCTGCTTGGTTACGCGCGCACCGCCGCCGAGCGCAGCGGCCTGCAACTGCCGGCGCTGCAGAGTGTTTACCAGCGCCTGCTCGAGCATCTGGACGCCCACGGATTGCCGCGCTACTGAGTCACGCGCTAACCTGCGCCCTCACCTGCCACCACGACAAAGTCCAATGCGCCTGCGCCATCGCCTGAAGAACCTGCCCGTAGGCCGAAAGCTGCTCGCTGCCCTGCTGGTCCTGCTGGCTGCCGTGCTGGTGGTCGCCAACATGACCTTCATCAGCGCGGCCTATTGGATCTCCCAGGAAAGCGTTGCGCCCCAAGCATTGCAGACCCTCGGCCGACTGATTGCCACCCCGGTTCTGAGCCGCGAAGCGCTGAGCTCGCCCGAAGCCGCCCATGAAGTGCTCAAGCGCCTGGAAGGTTATGGTCCGCTACGCGCCGCGGTGATCTACGACGCCAACGGCAACAGCATGGCGCAACTGCAGCGCGGAGAAAAACTCGACCTGCCAGACCAGGTCGGCGCGCTGGACAACTGGCGCATCGGCGAATTTCGTGCCCACCAGCTGGTCGAGCTGCCACGCCCCGATGCCCCGCCCGGCCACCTGCTGCTGGTTGCCTCCAGCGAGCTGCCAGGCGCCTTCTACACCGGCACCGTGACCGCCAGCCTGGTGATTCTGGGCTTCAGCCTGGTGCTCTGGCTGCTGGTGGCGCGGCAGATACGCCGCCTGGTCACCAGTCCGATCAAACGCCTGGAAGAACTCACCCGCCAGGTCACCCGCGAAGAGAACTACTCGCTGCGCGCACGACGTGGCAACCGCGATGAAATCGGCAGCCTCGCCGAAGCCTTCAACACCATGCTTGAGCGTATCGAGGCCCGCGAACAGCAGCTCAAGCGCGCCCGTGACGACTCCGAGGAAGCCTACAACCAGGCCCGCGGCCTAGCCGAAGAAACCCGCCTGTCGAACCGCAAGCTGGAGCTCGAAGTGCAGGTGCGCAGCAAGATCGAGAAGAAGCTCACCGGCTTTCAGAACTACCTCAACAGCATCATCGACTCCATGCCCTCGGCGCTGATCGCCCTCGACGAGCAGCTCTACGTGGCGCAGTGGAATCAGGAGGCCAGCGCGCTATCCGGTACCTCCATCGACGAAGCGGTGAACCAACCGGTGTTCCTCGCCTTCCCGCTGCTCAAGCCGTACTTGTCCAAACTCAAGCGCACCGCCGAGCAGCATCGGGTCGAAAAGATCGAGCGCGTGACCTGGATTCGCGATGACGAGCCTCACCATTACGCCCTGACTTTCTACCCGCTGATCGGCAGCATCGGCCGTGGCGTGGTGATCCGCATCGACGACATCACCCAGCGCCTGAACCTCGAAGAGGTCATGGTGCAATCGGAGAAGATGCTATCGGTCGGCGGCCTAGCAGCTGGCATGGCCCACGAGATCAACAACCCGCTGGGCGCCATCCTGCACAACGTGCAGAACATCCGCCGACGACTGTCGCCGGAACTGCCGCGCAACCAGGAGCATGCCGAGGTAGCCGGCGTCAGCCTGCCAGCCATCAATCATTACCTGACAGCCCGGGAAATTCCCATGCTGCTCGACGGCATCCAGCAGGCCGGCACGCGAGCCTCGAAAATCGTCACCCACATGCTCAGTTTCAGCCGCCTGAGCAACCGTCAGCTGGCGCCCTGCCAGTTACCCGCACTGATCGACCAGGCAGTGGAAATCGCCAGCAACGACTTTGACCTGACCGAAAGCTTCGACTTCAAGAGCCTGCTGATCCAGCGCGAATTCGACCCGCAGCTGGGGCCAATCCCCGGCATCGCCAACGAACTCGAACAGGTGCTGCTTAACCTGCTGAAGAACGCCGCCCAGGCCATCCACCTGCGTGAAGATGACAGCGTGCCCGGCAAGCTGATCTTGCGTACGCGCCTGGCGCCACCGTGGGCTGAGATACAGGTCGAGGACAACGGCGTGGGCATTCCCGAAGCGGTACGCAAGCGTATCTTCGAGCCATTTTTCACCACCAAGGAAGTCGGCCAGGGCACCGGCCTGGGGCTTTCCGTGTCGTATTTCATCGTCACCAACAACCACAAGGGCCAGATGGAGGTGCACTCGCGCATCGGCCAGGGCACCTGTTTCACCCTGCGCCTGCCGCTGGGCGTGGCCAACTGATTACCACGGAGACCCCATGGGCTACCGACTCTCGAAAATCTACACGCGCACCGGCGATGCCGGGCAAACCGGGCTGGCCGATGGCCGCCGGGTCGCCAAGGATCACCCGCGCATCGAAGCCATCGGTGAAGTGGATACGCTCAATAGCCAGCTTGGTCTGCTGCTCGCCGACTTGATCGAGCAACAGGCCGTCTGCCCTGGGCTCATAGAGCTAGTCGAGGTGTTATCGCCGTGTCAGCACCGTCTTTTCGATCTGGGTGGCGAGCTGGCCATGCCGGATTACCAAGCGCTGCAGGCGGTCGAGATCGAACGCCTGGAAGCGGCAATCGACCGTTGGAATGAAGAAGTCGGCCCGCTTACCAACTTCATCCTGCCCGGTGGCTCGCGGCTGATCGCCCAAGCCCACCTGTGCCGCAGCAGCGCCCGCACCGCCGAGCGCCGCTGCGGCCAGTTGCATGCCATCGAGCCGCTGCGTGGCGAGCTGCTGGCCTATATCAATCGGATGTCCGACTTGCTGTTCGTCGCCGCGCGGTTGATCGCCAGGCGCCAGGGCATCGATGAAGTGCTCTGGCAGGCAGCCGTCAAAGGTTGAGGCGGCTTTCGAAACACCTGAGTTCGCCAGTCAGCGGATCGCTGAACTGCAGCCCGCGTGCCAGCAGCTTCAGCGCCTTGCTGTAGTCATCCGGCTCGCCCTCGGCGCAGCTCACCTCGGGATAGAACGGATCGTTGAGAATCGCCGCGCCCAGCGCCGCCATGTGCACCCGCAACTGGTGCTTCTTGCCGGTAACCGGTTCGAGCCCATACAACCAGTACTCGGCGCGTTTCTCGATCACCTCGATGCGTGTGCAGGTGTTGGCCACGCCCGGTGCCTCGCGCATGCGAAAGAACGGCTCCCCCGCCTCGAAGCGCGTATTGCGCACGACGGGAAATTGCAGATGCGGCAACGGAGCGGCCAACGCCTCGTAGCGTTTGTCGATGGCTCGTTCGCGAAACATCGCCTGGTAACGGCCGCGCGTCTGCGGATTTGTGGAAAAAAGCACGAGCCCGGCGGTGTGTCGGTCGATACGGTGTAGCGGCACCAAATCGGCATTACCAGTGCGGTTGACCAGCCGCGCCAGCAAGGTTTGCTCGACATAGACACCTGCCGGCATCACCGACAGGAAATGCGGTTTGTCGGCGACCAGCAGATGCTCGTCGACATGCACGATCGTCTCCTCGAAGGGAATCTGCGGCTCGGCCGCCACCTCGCGAAAGTAATGCACGCGCAGGCCAACCCGATAAGGGTGCTCCGCACCAATCGGCACGCCCTGCGCATCCTGCACCCGCCCGCGGGCCATGCGCTCCAGCCAGGTGTCCCGAGAAATCGCCGAAAAATGTGCGCACAGGCAGTCGAGCACGGTGCTCCAGCTGCCCTGGGGCAAATGCAGAGTGCTGGGGCGCATGGTCGTGTGGTCGGACGGTGACATGGGGAAACTCCAGGCGCGTTGGTCAGGGCGCAATCAGGTAAAGGCAGACCGACAGCGTTACCAGCGGGCCCGGTGCCGCTTGGCTGAGCGCTGAGCAACAACGCCGAGCGTGCTCACATTTTCGGAAGACGAAGGAAATAAACGGCCTGCAGCCACATCATTTAGCTGTATTCACATAGGTGGCCCGGCCATGCAAGCCGCCGCGCCTCAGCTTTGGTGCTGCGGCCAGAACGCGCGAATACCGGCTACGCCTTGCGCGCCGATCTGCCAGGCTTGCTCATAATGCTGCGGGCCAATACCGCCGAGCAGATAGCAGGGCTGATTGAAGCCCTGAAGCAGTTCGCTCGCCAGCTCCCAGCCTAGTGGCCGAGCCTCCGGGTGACTCTCGGTGGCCTGCAGCGGTGACAGGGTGACGAAATCGGCGCCGATCTGGGTGGCCAGATCCAACTCTTCGGCGCTGTGGCAGGAGGCGGCCAGCCAGCGATCCGCTGGCAACGGGCGACCTTTGCTCGCGTACTTGCGCAGCTGCTCGGCGGTCAGGTGCCAGCCAGCGGCAGGAAAGTCACCGAGCCACTCCAGCGGGCCCTTGAGCATCAACTGCGCCTTGCCGGCGCACAGTCCCTGAATATCCACCGCCAGATCACGGTATTGGGCATCGAACATCGCCGGCGCCCGCAGCTGGATAAGGCGGATGCCACCCGCGACAGCGGCACGCACACCGGCCAGCAGTTCCGGGCCGTCCAGCCCTTCAGGGGTGATCAGATAATGTTCGGGCAGCCGTGCTGCCGCGACGATTGGCCGGTTGGCCAGGGGGAACTCGTACTCGCCCAACTGCCGCGCGCTGACCCAGGCCAACGGCTGGCCTTCGGCGCCGTGGGGCTCGCCAGTGAAACGGCTGACTTCCCAGACATCCAGCAGCACGTGCTTGTCAGTGTAATCGTGGCGCACCTGAATCAGCGGCCGTGCAGCAGCGACGGTGATCCCCAGTTCCTCGTGCAACTCGCGTGACAGCGCGGCTTGTACGGCCTCGCCCTCCTCGACCTTGCCTCCCGGAAACTCCCAGAGCCCGCCCTGATGTTTGTCATCAGGGCGCTTAGCAATCAGGATTCGGCCGTCTTCACCGCGTATTACCGCTGCCGCTACATGCACGCGTTTCACGTTTACTCCTTCAAGGCTGCTTGCAACCAGCGCTGAAACGCCGGCCACTGAAAAATGGTCTCCACGTAGGCCGCAGCCTCTGCCGGAAGTTGCACGCCGTAGCTGCGCAGGCGGCTGGCGACCGGGGCGAAATAGGCGTCGGCGATGCTCACCTGACCGAACAGATAAGGGCCGCTCTGACCAAAGCGCTCACGGCAGCCCGTCCAGATGGCGACGATACGCTGGATATCACTTTTGACCTCATCGGCCACGCTGGCCAGCGGCGAATTGCGCTGCATATCCATCGGCATATGGCTGCGCAATGCACCGAAGCCGCTGTGCATTTCCGCACAGACGGAACGTGCCATGGCACGTGCTGCTACGTCACGCGGCCACAGGGCCGCTTCGGGGAATCGCTCGGCCAGGTATTCGGCAATCGCCAGGGAATCCCAGATCGCACCGGCATCCTCGGTCTTGAGAACTGGCACCTTGGCCGTTGGCGAATGCTCCAGCAGCCGCGCATGGGTGTCAGGACGAAACAGCGGCACCAGAGTTTCCTGATAAGCCGTACCAGTGAGCTCGACCAACAGCCAGCCGCGCAGCGACCACGACGAGTAATTCTTATTGCCTACCACCAATTCGAGCGACATCTATTTCTCCAGCAGTCAGAAGAACAGAGCGACAGCTTCACCGTTGGCTGCCGGCAGGGCAAATTCCGCTCGCTCATGGGGCCATGCGCGGGCGGAATGCGACAGCGTGAAGGTTACCAGCCGACCGCTTTAAGCGGCCGGCACCGCCATCAGGTGCGGTATTCGGCGTTAATCTTCACGTACTCGTGGGACAGGTCGGTGGTCCAGATGGTCTCGCTGCAGGTGCCGCGTCCCAGCTCGATGCGGATGGTGATTTCCTCCTCGGCCATCACCGCCGAACCCTGCTCTTCGGTGTAGGTGGTCGCGCGGCAGCCCTTGCTGGCGATGCATACGTCACCGAGGAATACGTCGATCTTGCTGACGTCCAGCTGCGCCACGCCTGCGCGGCCGACGGCTGCAAGGATGCGCCCCCAGTTGGGGTCGGAGGCGAACAGTGCGGTCTTGATCAGCGGCGAATGGGCGACGGCATAGCCAACGTCCAGGCATTCCTGATGCGTCGCGCCACCGTTGACCTGCACGGTGACGAACTTGGTCGCGCCCTCACCGTCACGCACGATGGCCTGGGCCACGTCCATGCACACCTCGAATACCGCCTGCTTGAGCGCAGCGAACAGTGCGCCGCTGGCCTGGGTGATTTCCGGCAGCGCCGCCTTGCCAGTAGCGATCAGCATGCAGCAGTCATTGGTGGAGGTATCGCCGTCGATGGTGATGCGGTTGAACGACTTGTTCGCCGCGTCACGCAGCAAATCCTGCAGTACGCCCTGAGCGACCTTGGCGTCGGTGGCAATGTAGCCGAGCATGGTGGCCATGTTCGGCTTGATCATCCCAGCGCCCTTGCTGATGCCAGTCACGGTGACGGTCACACCTTCGTGAGTGAACTGGCGGCTGGCGCCTTTGGGCAACGTATCGGTGGTCATGATGCCGGTGGCGGCATCGGCCCAGTTGTTCTCGGAGAGGTTATCCAGCGCTGCCTGCAGCGCGCCTTCGATCTTCTCGACGGGCAGCGGCTCACCGATCACGCCGGTGGAGAACGGCAGTACTTCGCTTTCGTCTACGCCGGCCAGCTTGGCCAGGCTGGCGCAGGTGCGCATAGCGTTCTGCAGGCCCGGCTCGCCAGTGCCGGCATTGGCGTTGCCGGTGTTGGTGAGCAGGTAGCGCACGCTACCGGAAGCACGCTTCTTGGCCAGGAT
Source organism: Phytopseudomonas punonensis (assembly GCF_900142655.1). Taxonomy (GTDB): domain Bacteria; phylum Pseudomonadota; class Gammaproteobacteria; order Pseudomonadales; family Pseudomonadaceae; genus Aquipseudomonas; species Aquipseudomonas punonensis. Next base: position 327,738 of record NZ_FRBQ01000001.1, read on the forward strand.
CACCGGTGCCGCGCAGAACGCATTGAGGGTGAACACGCCCGCCACGCTGCTGCCTTCAGCACAACGCATAACCACCACATCCTTGCGCCCCGGGCGCTTGATGCCGGCGGAGGCGATGCCCAGCTCGAAACCTGGAACCGGATGCAGGGTAGACAGCGGGCCAAGACCAACAGCCATGGGAGAGCTCCTCGAATTAGGTTGATGTGCACAGCATGTTCGATGCGAAAACGCCGCGAAGGGCTGAACCCTCGCGGCGTTAAGATTTTACAGCCAGCTCAGGCTAAGAACCTGCTCACGACCTGGCGAGCGAGAGTCCTGCTTTAAACGCCGCAGGACCGACGCGCAGCCAGTCGTGTTCAGGTTCTCAGTTCACCTGACCGTGGCAGTGCTTGTACTTCTTGCCGGAACCGCACGGGCAAAGCTCGTTGCGGCCGATCTTCTGCTCGGCACGCACCGGGGCAGTGGCAACGGCGACATCGCCACCGTCCTGCGCTTCGGCTTCAGGCTCTTCGAGCGCGGAAACTTCGTCGTGCTGGAACTGCATGCGCTGGGCCAGGGCTTCGGCATCGCGACGCAGACGGGCTTCCTCTTCGACCGGATCTTCGCGCCGAACCTGCACGTGCGAAAGCACACGGATAGCGTCGCGCTTGATCGAATCCAACAGTTCCTGGAACAGGGTGAAGGACTCGCGCTTGTACTCCTGTTTCGGGTTCTTCTGCGCGTAACCACGCAGGTGAATGCCGTGACGCAGGTGATCCATGGTCGACAAGTGGTCTTTCCACAGGTCATCGAGCACGCGCAGCAGAATCTGTTTCTCGAACGTACGCAGGGCTTCGGCGCTGGCCTGGGTTTCCTTCTCGTTGTAAGCGTCGATCAGCTCCTTGAGGATGCGCTCGCGCAGTGTGTCCTCATAGAGTTTGTCGTCTTCGTCGAGCCATTGCTGGATCGGCAGGCGCAGGTTGAAGCCGGCGTACAGCGCCTCTTCCAGACCAGCGATATCCCACTGCTCAGGCAACGACTGCGGCGGCATGTGCGCGTTGATGGTGCTGTCCAACACTTCCTTGCGGAAGTCCTCGATGGTCTCGCCCACGTTGTCGGCGGTCAGCAAGGTGTTGCGCATGTGGTAGATCACTTTGCGCTGTTCGTTGGCCACGTCATCGTATTCGAGCAGCTGCTTACGCATATCGAAGTTGCGACCTTCGACCTTGCGCTGCGCTTTCTCGATGGCGTTGGTAACCATGCGGTGCTCGATGGCCTCGCCCGGCTGCATACCCAGCGCCTTCATGAAGTTCTTCACGCGGTCAGATGCGAAGATGCGCATCAGGCTGTCTTCCAGCGACAGGTAGAAGCGGCTCGAACCGGCGTCACCCTGGCGACCGGCACGGCCACGCAGCTGGTTGTCGATACGGCGCGATTCATGGCGCTCGGAAGCGATCACATGCAGGCCGCCGGACTCCAGCACCTGCTGGTGGCGCTTCTGCCAGTCGGCCTTGATCTGGGCGATCTGCTCGGGCGTAGGATTATCCAGCGCCGCGACTTCTACTTCCCAGTTGCCGCCGAGCAGGATGTCGGTACCACGACCAGCCATGTTGGTGGCGATGGTCAGCGCACCCGGGCGACCGGCCTGGGCGATGATCTCGGCTTCCTTCTCGTGGAACTTGGCGTTGAGCACCTTGTGCTCGATGCCTTCCTGTTCCAGCAGGCGCGACATGTACTCGGACGTTTCGATTGTCGCGGTACCGACCAGAACGGGCCGGCCCTGAGCCTGGCACTCCTTGATGTCGGTGATGATTGCCGCGTACTTCTCTTCCTGGGTCAGATAGACCAGGTCATTGAAGTCCTTACGGGAAATCGGCTTGTTGGTCGGAATGACCATCACGTCCAGACCGTAGATCTGGTGGAATTCGAAGGCTTCGGTATCCGCAGTACCGGTCATACCGGCCAGCTTGTTGTACAGGCGGAAGTAGTTCTGGAAGGTGGTCGATGCCAGGGTCTGGCTCTCGGCCTGGATCTGCACGCCTTCCTTCGCTTCGATGGCCTGGTGAAGGCCTTCGGACAGGCGACGGCCCTGCATGGTACGGCCGGTGTGTTCGTCGATCAGAATCACCTGACCGTTCTGCACGATGTATTCGACGTTGCGCTGGAACAGCGTGTGTGCGCGCAGACCGGCATATACGTGAGTCAGCAGACCGAGGTTGTGCGCCGAATACAGGCTCTCACCTTCAGCCAGCAGACCTGCTTGGGTCAGCATGTCTTCGATGACCTGATGGCCTTCCTCGTTGAGTTCGACCTGGCGGCTCTTCTCGTCGACCTTGTAGTGGCCTTCCTGAGTGACCACGCCCTCTTCTTCCTCGATGTGCTGCTTGAGGCGAGGAATCAGTCGATTGATCTCGGTGTACATTTTCGAGCTGTCTTCGGCCTGGCCGGAGATGATCAGCGGGGTACGGGCTTCGTCGATAAGAATCGAGTCGACTTCGTCGATTACCGCGAAATTCAGCTCGCGCTGGAATTTCTCTTCAACGCTGAACGCCATGTTGTCGCGCAGGTAGTCGAAGCCGAATTCATTGTTGGTGCCGTAAGTGATGTCGGCGGCATAGGCAGCGCGCTTCTCATCCGGCGGCATGAACGGGGTGACGATACCCACCGACAGGCCGAGAAATTCATACAGCGGACGCATCCAGTTGGCGTCGCGGCGGGCCAGATAGTCGTTGACCGTGACCACGTGCACGCCTTTGCCTTCCAGCGCGTTGAGGTATACCGCCAGGGTGCCGACCAGGGTTTTACCCTCGCCGGTACGCATCTCGGCGATCTTGCCTTCGTGCAAGGTCATACCGCCAATCAACTGGACGTCGAAGTGGCGCATGCCCATCACGCGCTTGCCGGCCTCGCGTGCTACGGCAAAGGCTTCGGGCAGCAGTTGATCCAGGGTTTCGCCTTTGGCCAGGCGGGCCTTGAATTCTTCGGTCTTGGCACGCAGTTGCTCATCGGAGAGCGCGAGCATCTGCTCCTCGAATGCATTGACGGCCTGAACCGCCTTGAGCATGCGTTTGACTTCACGCTCGTTCTTGCTTCCAAAGAGTTTTTTCAACAAAGGCGCAAACATATCGACAGGATCTTCCACGCTATGAATGGAGGGCGGCCCCGTGAGTCGCCCATGCAGCCCGTATGGCTGCGTGCGAAGGGGGCATTCTACCCGGAAACGAAATTGAAGAAAGAGCGCGATTGGCACAGAGCCATCGGCGGAACGCGAGCCGGCCTCGGCCGGCTCGATCAGGGCTCGTCGCTGACTCGGGCGATGTAGCTGTGCGGATTGACCAGCTCACCGTTGCGGCTGACTTCGAAGTGCACATGATTGCCGGTCGAGCGCCCGGTACTGCCCACCGTGGCGATGGCCTGGCCGCGCTGGACGATGTCACCGACCTGCACCGTGTTGCTGCGGTTGTGTGCGTACAAGCTCACGTAACCATCGGAGTGGCTGATTTCCACGGTATTGCCATAACCGTTACGGCGCCCGGCGAAAGTCACCACGCCTGCGCCGACTGCTACGACATCACTCCCGGCCTTGGCGGCGAAATCTACTCCCTTGTGCACACTGACTCGGCCGGTCAATGGATCGATGCGGCGACCAAAGGGCGACGATACATAGCCCTGCAGCACCGGGTGACCAGACAAGGTCGCAGCCTCATCGAGACGGCGATCGGCAAGCAGCTGCTCGAGCACCTCAAGCTGCTGCTCGCGGCTGTCCATACGCAGCGCCAGCTCGTCCAACGTGCTCATGAACGGCGGTGGTGCGTAAGCGGCGCCGACAGAAAGCTCTTCAGGGCCGCCCTGACCGACGCCCAGCGAGAAATCGAATTCACTGGCATCCAACTCGGCCAGCTCAGTAAGCCGCTCGCCGAGTGCATCCAGTCGGGTCAGGCGCGCTTGCAGTTCGGCCACATGAGCGGCAAAGGCATCGAGTTGACGCTGCGCATCGACCCGTACCGCACCGACTTCCTCACGCTGCGCGTCGAGCGCCTGATTGACCACCGCGCTGTCCAGTGCAGGCACTGACTGCGGCGCCATCCAGGCGCCCAGCGCGGCACCGCCGCCTACCGCCACAACGGCCAGCAATAGCAGGCCGGCCAGCAGCCAACGCAGATCGAGGCTGAGCGATCGCGCGGCGCCATGGCGTCGGCTGAGCAAAATGATGTGCATGACATCCCCAATGAAAAAAGTGGAACCAGAGCTGGCAGCAGAAGTTCTGCTACCATGACGGCCCCAAAAGTCGCAGGCTTCCTGCCATGAGTTTTCGTCCCTTGCCGGCCAAGGCGCCCGCTGCACTGCTGCGCGAGGCGAAGCCGTTGAAAGCCCTGTTCAATCAGGCTCAACGCATCGACCACCTTCAGCAGATAGTGGAAAGCCAGCTGCAACCCGCCGCCCGTGAACACTGTCGCGTGGCATCGTGGCGAGAGGGCTGTTTACTTCTGATCGTCACCGATGGCCACTGGGCCACTCGGCTGCGCTATCAACAAAGACGCCTGCAAAGGCAGTTACAGGCGCTCGAAACGTTCGCGACCTTAACGAAAATCCTCTTCAAGATGCAACCTTCGAACACAGAGAAACGCCCGCCTGCCCAGCCATTCGAGCTCTCTGACAGTGCTGCCGACAACATTCAGGAAACCGCCGAAGGCGTCAGCGACCCCCGCCTCAAAGCTGCACTGGAACGCCTTGCCAGCCATCGTCGCCGCAGCGATTCGTAACTCACTTCAGCTCGTTACGAACGCTGATAAAAATTTGCCATAAAAATGACGCCATTCACCGATAGCGATATCGGCGGCTCGTTTCGCCTGTCTCGTGCCGCCTGTCGGGCGATAAAAATAATCCATAAAAAAGGCCACCCGAAGGTGGCCTTGAAGAAGATAAAACTAGGAGAGAGTGCCTTACACCGCCGCAGCCGGGCGCATGTAAGAGATCGGAGCAGTCTCGGCGTCTTCGAACGTCACCATTTCCCAAGCATCCGGCTGCGCGATCAAAGCACGCAGCAGACGGTTGTTAAGGCCATGGCCGGATTTGTAACCGCGGAACTCACCGATCAGGCTGTTGCCGAGCAGATAGAGGTCACCGATTGCATCGAGAATCTTGTGCCTAACGAACTCGTCCTCGTAACGCAAGCCGTCTTCGTTGAGTACACCGTCTTCGTCCACCACGATGGCGTTATCCACACTGCCGCCGCGTGCCAGGTTGTGCGAGCGCAGGAATTCGATGTCACGCATGAAACCGAATGTGCGAGCACGGCTGACTTCCTTGACGAACGAGGTGCTGGAGAAATCAACACTCGCGGTCTTGGTGCGATCGTGGAATACCGGGTGATCGAAGTCGATCTCGAAACTCACCTTGAAGCCATCGAACGGAACGAAGGTGGCGCGCTTGTCGCCGTCCGTTACGCTCACTTCGCGGGTGATGCGGATAAACTTCTTGGGCGCGTCCTGCTCTTGCAGACCAGCCGACTGAATCAGGAAAACAAAGGGACCAGCGCTGCCGTCCATGATCGGCACTTCACATGCAGAGAGCTCGACGTAGGCGTTATCGATGCCCAGGCCAGCCATGGCCGAAAGCAGATGCTCTACCGTATCCACCTTGACATCACCATTGACCAACGTGGTCGACATGGTGGTTTCACCGACGTTCAGGGCGTGACCGGTTACCTCTACCACAGGGTCGAGGTCGGTACGACGGAACACGATGCCGGTATCCACCGGAGCCGGCTTCAGGGTCAGGTAAACCTTCTCCCCGGAGTGCAGGCCGATACCCGTGGCGCGGATGATGTTCTTCAGGGTGCGTTGTCTGATCATGGGTCTGGCCGCTATTGCGCTAGGTGCGAATTGTTTTCAACAAAGGCTGGCGATAATAGCAGAACCGACCTTTGCTGAACACCAATCACCTTCATACTCCTGATAGATTTCATTAATCCGCCTGACGACGCAGGAAGGCTGGAATATCCAGATAATCCAGGTCATCCTGCGGATTCATTTTCGCCGCAGTGGCAGCGCCACCATGGCTCTGACGCTGTACGGTCGGGCGCTCGTAGTCTTTGTAGTTGACGTTCTGCTCGGCACGAACCGGAGCGGCAACTGGGGCGACGGACTGAGCGGCGGCAACCTGAACGGTGTTGTCGACGACCTTGACCGGCTTCTCCATACGCGCGCCCAGACCAGTGGCAACCACGGTCACGTGCAGCTCGTCGCGCATGTCCGGATCGATCACAGTGCCGACCTTGACGGTGGCGTGCTCGGAAGCGAATTGTTCAATGATGTTACCCACGTCGGAGTACTCACCCAGAGACAGGTCAGGGCCGGCGGTGATGTTGACCAGAATGCCGCGAGCACCCTGCAGGTTGACGTCTTCGAGCAGCGGGTTACGGATGGCCGCCTCGGTGGCTTCACGCGCACGGTTCGGACCGCTGGCGCAGCCAGTGCCCATCATCGCCATGCCCATTTCGCTCATCACGGTTTTCACGTCGGCGAAGTCGACGTTGATCATGCCCGGACGCTTGATGATGTCGGAGATACCGCGAACGGCACCGCTCAGCACGTCGTCGGCCTTGGAGAAAGCGGACAGCAGGCTGGCGTCCTTACCAAGGATGGTCAGCAGCTTCTCGTTGGGGATGGTGATCAGCGAGTCAACGCTTTCCTGCAGCGCACGGATGCCTTCGTCGGCGATCTGCATACGCTTTCGGCCTTCGAACGGGAACGGACGAGTCACCACCGCAACGGTGAGGATGCCCAGCTCCTTGGCCACTTCGGCGATGACCGGAGCAGCACCGGTACCGGTACCACCGCCCATGCCTGTGGTGATGAATACCATGTCGCAGCCCTGCAGCACTTCGGCGATGCGCTCACGGTCTTCGATGGCAGCCTGACGGCCGACTTCCGGGTTGGCGCCAGCGCCCAGACCCTTGGTAACGCCAGTACCGAGTTGCAGAACGGTACGTGCGCCGATGTTTTTCAGTGCTTGAGCATCGGTGTTGGCGCAGATGAATTCGACGCCTTCGATGTTGCTCTTGGCCATATGGTTGACTGCGTTGCCGCCGCCACCACCAACACCGATAACCTTGATGACCGCGCTCTGCGGAAGGTTGTCTACGAGTTCAAACATGGTCTCTCTCCTGTATTTTCTAGTTTTTAACGCCTACTGCCAGCAATGCTGCACACGCCCGTGCAGCGTTACCCACATTAGAAATTGCCCTGAATCCAGCGCTTGAGCCGTTCCAGAACGGGTGTCTTGGTTTCATCACCGTACCCGCCACCATTGCCGGGCATCGGGATGTCGTCGGACTGCTTGCGCAGGCCGTACATCAACAGGCCAACGCCCGTCGAATAAATAGGGTTGCGCACCACATCGCTGAGGCCTTTGACGCTGTGCGGGACACCGAGGCGAACCGGCATGTGGAAGATCTCTTCGGCCAGTTCGACCGCGCCTTCCATCTTCGCCGTGCCGCCGGTGAGCACGATACCCGCGGGGATCAGATCCTCGTAGCCGCTGCGACGCAGTTCGGCCTGAATCAGGGTGAACAGCTCGTCGTAACGCGGCTCGACCACCTCGGCCAGAGACTGACGCGACAGATCGCGCGGCGGACGATCACCGACGCTCGGCACCTTGATGGTTTCGCCAGCGCCGGCCAGTTTGGCCAGAGCGCAGGCGTAACGGATCTTGATCTCTTCGGCGTACTGAGTCGGAGTGCGCAGCGCCATGGCGATGTCGTTGGTGACCTGATCGCCAGCGATCGGGATCACCGCGGTGTGGCGAATCGCGCCTTCGGTGAAGATGCAGATGTCGGTGGTGCCACCGCCGATGTCGACCAGGCACACGCCCAGCTCTTTCTCGTCGTCAGTCAGCACCGCATAGGCGGAAGCCAGTTGCTCGAGGATGATGTCGTCGACTTCCAGGCCACAGCGGCGCACGCACTTCTCGATGTTCTGCGCCGCGTTAACCGCGCAGGTCACCACGTGCACCTTGGCTTCCAGGCGTACACCGGACATGCCCAGTGGCTCGCGAACGCCTTCCTGGTTATCGATCACGTAATCCTGTGGCAGCGTGTGCAGCACGCGCTGGTCAGCCGGAATGGCAACGGCCTGGGCGGCATCGAGCACGCGCTCCAGGTCAGCACCGCTCACTTCACGGTCGCGAATGGCGACGATGCCGTGGCTGTTCAGGCTGCGGATGTGATTACCGGCCACGCCGACGAAGGCCGAGTGGATGCGGCAACCCGCCATCAACTGGGCTTCTTCCACTGCGCGCTGGATCGAGGCCACCGTGGACTCGATATTGACCACCACGCCCTTCTTCAGGCCGCGTGACGGGTGAGTACCGATGCCGACGATTTCCAGCTGACCATCAGCGGTCACTTCGCCTACCAGCGCCACCACCTTGGAGGTGCCGATATCAAGGCCGACGATCATCTTGCCGCTCTGCACGTTTGCCATGTTTCCTGCCTTCTCTCTTTATTCACTGCACCGCAGCGGTATCGACCGCTACGGGTGCTGGCGGCTCGCGCCACGCTACGGCCAGGCCGTTGGCGTAACGTAGATCGACCCGCGCAATATTGTCTTTCTGATCCTTCAGCGCCTTGCTGTAGATGGCGCCGAAACGACGTATTTTTTCCACCAGATGGTCGCGCCCCAGCAGCACTTCGATGCCCTGCCCGGTGGACAGGAACCAGCTGCCACGCTCACGCAACTCCAGGCGTGCCACGGTGAACCCCATTGGTCGCAGCATCTGGCTCAACACCTGATACTGCTGCATCACTTGTTGCTGTGCCCGTTTGGGGCCGTACAGCTGTGGCAGATTTTCGTAATGCGCCAACTCTTTCGGCGCGAATGCCTGGCCCTGATTGTTCAGAAGTGCCTCATCACCCCAACGGGCGATCGGCAGTTGCTCCTCCAAACGCACCATCACCTGATCCGGCCACACACGGCGTACTTCAGCGTGGGCGATCCATGGCATCTGTTCCAGTTCGTGGCGCATACCCACGAGGTCGACACTGAAGAAGCTCGCACTGACAAAAGGTTCAATACGTTGTTGCACCGATTGCTGGCTGATGTAGCTCAGGTCACCTTCCACGCTGATCTTGGTGATCGGCCGGTCGGCATACGGCAGCAGCCGCAGCGACAGCTCGTAAGCACCAAAGCCCAGCACCAGCAGCATCACCGGCCAGGTAATACGCTTGAGCAGGCTGAAATTCGGCCGCGGCAAACGCACGCTGATCGGCTCCTTGGCCACCAGGCGGCTGGCGCCGCGCGGCACAGCCTTGCCGCGTACCGGCGTGCCTGAACCTGGCTGATGACGAAGGATGGCGCCCATGCTTACCCCCGAGCCTCGAGGCTATCGGCAAGGATCGCCAACACCAGTTGCTGGAAATCCAGACCGGCCGCCTGCGCCGCCATCGGCACCAGGCTGTGGTCGGTCATACCCGGAACGGTGTTCACTTCGAGCAGCCAGAAGCGCCCCTGCTCGTCCTGCATAACATCAGCGCGCGCCCAGCCCTGGGTGCCAACGGCTTCACAGGCACGGGCGGTCAGGGTTTTCAGCTCGGCCTCTTTCTCGGCCGACAGGCCACAGGGCACGCGGTACTGGGTGTCATCCGCCAGGTACTTGGCGTCGTAATCGTAAAAGCTGTGCGAGGTGCCGAGCGCGATAGGTGGCAGCACCTCGCCACGCAGCATGGCGATGGTGAATTCCGGGCCATGGATCCACTGCTCGACCAACACCTGGCTGTCGTAGCCGGCGGCGTCTTGCCAGGCAGCGATCAGCGCATCCACATCGCCAACCTTGGCCATGCCGATGCTCGAGCCTTCGTGGGCCGGTTTGACGATCAGCGGGAAACCCAGCTCGCCAGCGGCGCGGCGGCAATCGTCGGCGCTGGCCAGCACGGCATGGCGCGGCGTCGACAGGCCCAAGCTCTGCCACACCTGCTTGGTGCGCAGCTTGTCCATGGCCAGGGCCGAGGCAAGAATACCGCTGCCGGTGTAAGGAATGCCGGCGCACTCGAGCAGGCCCTGCATGCTGCCGTCTTCACCGCCACGACCGTGCAGCACGATAAACGCGCGGTCGATCTTCTCGCCCGTAAGGCGCGCGAGGAAGTCGTCACCCACGTCGATACCAAAGGCGTCAACGCCGGCGCTTTGCAGCGCAGCCAGCACGGCATTGCCGGATTTGAGCGACACTTCACGCTCGGCGCTCTTGCCGCCGAACAACACGGCGACGCGGCCGAAAGCCGAGACCGGCAGTTGAGATTTCAGGGTTTCAGCACTCATTTCCCTTGACCTTGCGCGCTGAACAGCGAGCTTTGCAGCAGTTGTGGGGCGACGCCGCCAATGTCCCCGGCGCCCTGACACAGCAGGATGTCGCCAGCACGCAGCAGCGGTTTGATCAGCGGTGCCAGGTCGGCACCGCGCTCGATATAGATGGGGTCCAGCTGACCGCGCTGGCGGATGCTGTGGCACAGCTGACGGCTGTCAGCACCAGGGATCGGCTCTTCGCCGGCCGGATAGACTTCCATCAGCAGCAGCACGTTGGCGTCGGCCAGCACCTGCACGAAATCGTCGTACAAATCACGGGTACGGCTGTAGCGGTGCGGCTGATAGACCATCACCAGGCGACGCTCAGGCCAACCACCGCGAACGGCTTTGATCACCGCGGCCACTTCACGTGGGTGATGGCCGTAATCGTCAACCAGCATCACGTCGCCGCCATCGACCGGCAGGTGACCGTAAACCTGAAAGCGCCGACCCACGCCCTGGAACTGCGACAGCCCCTGCACGATGGCTTCATCGCTGATGCCTTCATCGGTGGCGATGCAGATAGTGGCCAGGGAATTGAGCACATTGTGGTTACCCGGCATGTTCACCGACACATCGAGCGGCTCGCAGTCCGGGCGCAGCACGGTGAAGAAGGTCTGCATGCCCTGCTGGCGCACATTGATGGCGCGCACGTCGGCATCTTCGCTGAAACCGTAGGTCAGGGTCGGGCGGCCGACCTGCGAGAGAATCTCGCGCACCACCGGATCATCCACACACAGCACAGCCAGGCCATAGAACGGCAGGTTGTGAAGGAACTCGATGAAGGTCTTCTTCAGTTTGTTGAAGTCGCCCTCATAGGTGCTCATGTGGTCCATGTCGATGTTGGTGACTACCGAAACCATGGGCTGCAAGTGCAGGAAGCTGGCGTCGCTCTCATCAGCTTCGGCGATCAGGTAGCGGCTCGAACCCAGCTGGGCATTGGTGCCTGCTGCATTCAAACGCCCGCCGATCACGAAAGTCGGATCCAGACCGCCAGCGGCAAACACCGAGGCCAAGAGGCTGGTGGTGGTGGTCTTGCCGTGGGTGCCGGCTACGGCGATTCCATGGCGGTAGCGCATCAGCTCGGCGAGCATTTCGGCGCGCGGTACTACCGGGATACGGCGCTCGAGCGCGGTCGCCACTTCCGGGTTGGAGGTGTTGATGGCGCTGGAAACCACCAGCACGTCGGCGCTCTCGGCGTTCTCGGCGCGGTGACCGATGAAGATCTGCGCGCCGAAGTTTTCCAGGCGCTCGGTGACTGCCGAGGTTTTCAAGTCGGAACCGGACACTTCGTAACCAAGGTTGAGCAGCACTTCGGCGATACCGCACATGCCGGCGCCGCCGATACCAACGAAGTGAATGCGGCGGATACGGCGCATGCGCCGCACTTCTGCCTTGACCGCTGCGGGAGACTTAGCCACGGGCCACCTCCAGACAGACATCGACAACGGTACGGGTAGCATCGGGCTTGGCCAGGCGACGTGCAGTGCTGGCCATTTGTTTGAGTCGTTCGGGGTGCATCAAGACCTCGGTCAGCTGCGCTGCAAGATCGGCAGCGTCAGTGGAGCGTTGTGGCAGAAGAACGGCAGCACCGTCCTTCGCGAGATAGCTGGCATTGCGCGTCTGGTGGTCGTCGATCGCGTGGGGCAACGGCACCAGGAAAGCCGGCAGGCCGGCGGCAGCCAGTTCGCTGACGGTCAGCGCGCCGGAGCGGCAGACCACCAGGTCGGCCCAGGCATAGGCACGGGCCATGTCGCTGATAAAGGGCGCGACCTGCGCTTCGACGCCCGCAGCGCTGTAACGTTCGCCGGTCACTTCGGCGTGTTGTTTGCCTGCCTGATGGAACACTTCCGGGCGCAATTGGGCAGAGACCTGCGCCAGCGCCTCTGGCAGCAATTTGTTCAACGGTTCGGCGCCCAGGCTGCCGCCCAGAATCAGCAGACGCGGGCGACGACCGGTCAGGGAATCGCGTGGTGTTTCCAGGAACAGCTCTTCGCGCACCGGGTTGCCGGTGGTGCGGCGCTTGTCCGAGGCCGCGAAGGTATCGGGGAAAGCCTCGCAGACCCGGCTGGCGAAAGCCACCAGGCTGCGATTGGCGGTACCGGCCACGGCATTCTGTTCGTGAATGATCAGCGGCACGCCTGCCAGCTTGGCAGCAAGACCGCCTGGGCCAGTCACGTAACCACCCATGCCGAGCACGCAGACCGGCTGCAGCTCACGCACAACCTTGCGCGCCTGGAACAGCGCCTTGATCAGTTGCAGCGGCGCCTTGAGCAGCGACAGCTTGCCCTTGCCGCGCAGGCCACTGACGTCTATCAGGTGCAACGGCAGGCCGGCAGCCGGAACCAGTTCGTTTTCGATGCCGCGCGGCGTGCCCAGCCAATGCACACGATAACCACGCGCCTGAAATTCACGGGCGCAAGCCAGGGCCGGGAACACATGGCCACCGGTGCCGCCTGCCATGATCAGCACATTACCGGCCATGCTGCACCTCCCGCTCGGGCTCGGGGAAATCGGTTTCATCAAACTCGATATCCTCGTTGCCCAGGCCGTTGCGCGCTTCCCACTCGATACGCAGCAGCAGCGCCAGGCTGACGCAGCAGATAACCAGGGAGCTGCCGCCATAGCTGAGGAAGGGCAGCGTCAGACCTTTGGTTGGCAGCAGACCGATATTCACGCCGATGTTGATCAGGAACTGACCGATCCACAGGAAGCCCAGACCAAAGGCCACATAGGCCGAGAAGTACTGCTTGGCCTTCTCTGCCCACAGGCCGATGTATAGCGCGCGTACGCTGACGAACACGAACAGGCCAACGGTGGCGAGTGCGCCGACCAGGCCCAGTTCTTCGGCCAGTACCGAGAACACGAAGTCGGTGTGCGCTTCGGGCAGGTAGAACTGCTTCTGGATGCTGTTGCCCAGGCCAACGCCCAGCCACTCGCCGCGACCAAAGGCGATCAGTGCCTGGGTCAGCTGATAACCCGAGCCGTACTGATCGGCCCACGGGTCGGTGAAGGTGATCAGACGCTGCAGGCGATACTCCTGGCTCTGCACCAGCACGAATACTGCGCCGACCGCCAGGGCCACCATCAGCAGGAAACGGAACAAGCCAACACCGCCGAGGAACAGCATGGCCATGGCCGCGCCCATCATTACCACCGTGGCACCGAAGTCGGGCTCAAGCAGCAGCAGGAACGCCATAGGCAGCAGCACCACGAACGGCTTGAAGAAGCCTGCCCAGCTTTCGCGCACTTCTTCCTGGCGACGCACCAAGTAGCCGGCCAGATAGAGCACCACGAAAACCTTGGCGATCTCAGACGGCTGAATGTTGAACGCACCGAAACCAATCCAGCGCTTGGCACCGTTGACCTCACGGCCGATGCCCGGCAGCAGCACCATCACCAGCAGGGCGATGGCGATCAGCAGCAACAACCAGCTATGACGTTGCCAGGTAGCCAGCGGAACCATCAGCACCACACCAGCAGCGCCCAGGCCAATAACCAGGTACACCAGATGGCGAATCATGTAGTACAGCGGGCTGCCGGTGTTCACCGCAGCCACCTCGGTGGATGCTGAGGAGATCATCACCAAGCCAAGGCCGAGCAACGCCAGGCAACCGGCGAGCATCGGGAAGTCCATGTCCAGGCCACGACGACGGCCAAACAGCGGGGACGGATAAGGACGCAGGAAGGACAGCATCAGACGAGCGCCTCCACGGCCTGGGCGAACATGCGCCCGCGTTCTTCGAAGTTCTTGAACATGTCCAGGCTCGCGCAGGCTGGCGACAGCAGCACGGCGTCGCCGCTCTGGGCAATGGCGGCGGCCTGTTCGACCGCAGCCTGCAGGCTGTCGACACGCAGGATGTCCACGGCGCCATCGAGTACCGCGGCCAGCTTGTCGGCGTCACGGCCGAGCAGCACCACCACGCGGCAATGGGCCGCTACCGGCTTGCGCAGGCTGGAGAAGTCGGCGCCTTTGCCGTCGCCACCGGCAATCAGCACCAGCTTGCCGGCGATGTCATCGCCCAGGCCTTCGATGGCTGCCAGAGCAGCACCGACATTGGTGGCTTTGGAGTCGTCGTAGTAGCTCACGCCGGCGCGCTCACCAACCCACTGGCAACGATGCGGCAAGCCTGTGAAGCCCTTGAGGGTTTCGAGCATGGCCGCCATCGGCAGACCCACGGCGTGACCCAATGCCAGCGCCGCCAGGGCATTGGACTGATTGTGCGCGCCACGTACCTTCAGCTCGCGCACCGGCAGCAGCGCCTCGAACTGATAGGCCAGGTATTTCTCGCCGTTCTCTTCGAGCAGGCCGAAGCGTTTGAAATCGGGCTTGCCGAGGCCGAAGCTCCAGCATGGCACCTGATCGGCGATCATCGGCCGCGACAGCGGATCGTCACGGTTCACCACCACCTGACGCGCGCCGCGGAAGATGCGGTGCTTGGCCAGGTGATAAGCCGGCAGATCGGCGTAGCGATCCATGTGGTCTTCGCTGACATTCAGGCAGGTGGCCACTTCAGCGTTGAGCAATTCGGTGGTTTCCAGCTGGAAGCTGGAGAGTTCGATCACGTACAGCTCGACGTCATCAGCGAGCAGATCCAGTGCCGGCGTACCAAGGTTGCCGCCCACGGCGACCTTGCGGCCTGCCGCTGCGGCCATCTCGCCGACCAACGTGGTCACGGTGCTTTTCGCATTGGAGCCGGTGATCGCGATGATCGGCGCCTTCGCCGCGCGGGCAAACAGGTCGATGTCGCCGGACAATTTGACGCCGCGCTTGGCCGCTTCCTGCAGTGCAGGCGTGGCCACAGCCAGGCCGGGGCTGATTAGCAATTCGCTGGCACGGCTGAGGAATTCCACGTCCAGCTCGCCACAACGCACTTCGACCTGCGGGAACTGTTCACGCAAGGTGCTCAGTTCCGGCGGATTGGCACGGGTATCGACCACGGCAAAGCGCACGCCCTGGCGCGCAAGGTAGCGCACCAGGGACATGCCGCTCTTGCCGAGGCCGACAACGATGCGGAATTGGTCGGAAGCGATCAGGCTCATGCTGTCCTCAACGCAGTTTCAAAGTAGCGAGGCCGATCAACACCAGAATGACGGTGATGATCCAGAAACGAACGATGACCCGTGGTTCGGGCCAACCCTTCAACTCGAAATGATGGTGAATCGGTGCCATGCGGAACACGCGCTTGCCGGTCAGCTTGAAGCTGGCGACCTGGATGATCACCGACAGGGTTTCCATGACGAACACGCCGCCCATGATGAACAGCACGATTTCCTGACGCACGATCACCGCGATGGTGCCCAGCGCAGCGCCCAGCGCCAGCGCACCGACGTCGCCCATGAACACCTGCGCCGGGTAGGTGTTGAACCATAGAAAGCCGAGGCCAGCGCCGATCAGCGCGCCGCAGAACACGATCAGCTCGCCAGCGCCGGGCACATAAGGAATCAACAAGTATTCGGAGAAATTCACGTTGCCCGACAGGTAGCAGAAGATGCCGAGGGCGCCGCCGACCATCACGGTGGGCAGAATCGCCAGGCCATCCAGGCCGTCAGTCAGGTTGACCGCGTTGCTCGAACCGACGATCACGAAGTAGGTGAGGATGACGAAGCCGATGCCCAGCGGAATGCTGACATCCTTGAGCAGCGGCACGATCAGGGTGGTTTCGATCGGCGTCTGCGCAGTCATATAAAGGAAGAGCGCCGCGCCAAGACCAAACACCGACTGCCAGAAATACTTCCAGCGGCTCGGCAGGCCACGGGAGTCCTTCTCGATCACTTTGCGGTAGTCGTCGACCCAGCCGATGGCGCCGAACAGCAGCGTGACGATCAGCACGGTCCATACATAGCGATTGCTCAGGTCAGCCCACAGCAGGGTGCTGACGGCGATGGCCGAGAGAATCAGCGCGCCACCCATGGTCGGCGTGCCCTTCTTGGACAGGTGCGACTGCGGGCCGTCATTGCGCACAGCCTGGCCGATCTGGCGGATCTGCAGGGTGCGAATCATCCACGGGCCGAGGAACAGCGCCAGCGCGAGCGCCGTCAGCACACCGAGAATCCCGCGCAGGGTCAGGTACTGAAAGACCGCGAAGCCCTTATGGAACTGTTGCAGATACTCTGCCAGCAGCAGCAGCATTTAGTGACTCTCCCCACTGTCGCCACACAGCGCCGCCACGACGTTTTCCATCGCGGCACTGCGTGAACCTTTAATTAGAATGGTGCTGTCGCCGGACTCACTGCGGACCTGTTCGATCAACGCAGCCTGGTCGGCGAAGTGCCGGCCTTCGGAACCGAAAGCCAGTACGGCATGTTTCATTTGCGGGCCGACGGCATACAGCACGTCGACCTTGCCGCGCGCATATTCGCCGACTTCACGGTGACCCTGCTCTGACCAGGCGCCCAGTTCACCGATATCGCCCAGCACCAGCACCTTGCGGCCGGAGAAACCGGTGAGGATGTCGATGGCCGCGCAGATCGAAGCGGGGTTGGCGTTGTAGGTATCGTCGATCACCCGGGCGCCGTTCTGAGCGAGCTGCGCAACCGCGCGGCCCTTGACCGGCAGCAGACTCTCCAGGCCGTTCTTGACCGCAACCAGCGGAACCGCCAGGGCATAGGCGGCGGCAGCGGCAGCCAGCGCGTTGGCGACATTGTGCTCGCCCAGCAAGTTAAGCTGCACGCGGGCCTGACCTTCGTGGCAGAACAGCGTGAAGGCCGGGCAACCACGTGGGTCACGGCTCAGCTCACGGGCGTGGAAATCGGCGCTGGCGTCGTTCAGGGCGAAGCTCAGCACCCGGCGACCGGCTGCACGCTTGACCCAGCGCTCGAACGCCACATCATCGCGGTTGAGCACGGCAACGCCGCTATCGCTCAGGCCTTCGATGATCTCGCCCTTGGCCAGCACGATGTTCTCCGGGCCGCCGAACTCGCCCACATGGGCGTTGCCGGCATTGGTGATGATCGCCACCTGCGGCTTGGTCAGGCCCACGGTGTAAGCAATTTCGCCGATGCCCGAAGCCCCAAGCTCGATGACCGCGCCGGTGTGTTCAGGCGCCAGCTCCAGCAGGGTCAGCGGGACACCCAGTTGATTGTTCAGGTTGCCACGGGTCGCCAATACAGCGCCGCCGTCCTGGGCGCACGAGGCGCGCAGGATCGCAGCGAGCATTTCCTTGACGGTGGTCTTGCCGCTGGAGCCAGTCACCGCAGCCAGCAGGCCGCCATAGGCCTGACGGTTAAGTGCACCGAGCTGCCCCAGGGCCAGGGTGGTATCGGCAACCACCAGTTGCGGCAGATCGACATCGGCAACTTCGCGCTCGACCAACGCGGCAACCGCGCCTTTGGCGGCAACTTGCGCAAGGTAATCATGGCCATCAAAGCGCGGGCCGGTGAGCGCAATGAACAGCTGGCCCGGCGCAATGCTACGGCTGTCGGTGCTGACGGCAGTGAATGCACAGTCGCCACCAACCAGACGGCCATTCAGCGCACCAGCCACTTCGCTCAAACGCAGTGATTTAAGCATGTGCCGCCTCCCATGCTGCCAGTGCACGACCGGCTTCCTGCAGATCGGAGAACGGCTGACGCACGCCGTCGATTTCCTGGTAGTCCTCATGGCCCTTGCCAGCCAGCACGACCACGTCGCCAACCTGTGCTTCGCCAATCAGCTGGGCAATGGCAAGGCCGCGACCATGTACGAAGCGCACCTGATCAGCGTTACGGAAGCCTTCGCGAATATCGTCGAAAATCTGCTGTGGCGCTTCGCTACGCGGGTTGTCGTCAGTGACCAACGCGGCATCGGCCAGGCGCTCGACCACTTCGGCCATCAGCGGGCGCTTGCCGCGATCGCGGTCGCCACCGCAGCCGAACAGACAGAGCAAGCGGCCAGTCACGTGCGGGCGCAATGCGCCGAGCACCTGCTCCAGCGCGTCCGGGGTGTGGGCGTAATCGACTACGACCAACGGTGCCTGTTGGCCACCCAGGCGCTGCATGCGGCCAATCGGCCCTTGCAGACGCGGTAGCGCTTTTAGAATTTCGTCGAGCGGGTAATCCATCGCCACAAGCGCACCGACCACAGCCAGCAGGTTGCTCAGGTTGAAGCGGCCCAACAGCGAGCTGCGCAGGCTGCCTTCGCCACGCGGGGTAACCAGTGTGGCGCGCACGCCTTGGTCATCGAAATGAATGTCGCGGCAGAACAGATAAGCGCTCTGGTCTTGCAGGCTGTAACCGATCAGACGCGAGTCACGCTCCTGCACAGCCAGTTGGCGGCCAGTCGCATCGTCCAGGTTGATGACACGAGCGCGCAGGCTCGGCCAGGCGAACAGCGCAGCCTTGGCTGCCTGATAGGCCTCCATCGAACCGTGATAATCGAGGTGATCGCGCGACAGGTTGGTGAACACCGCCACGTCGAAATCCAGGGCAGCCACGCGGCCCTGATGCAGGCCATGGGACGAAACCTCCATGGCGATGGCGCGGGCGCCCTCTTTTTTCAGGCCAGCCAGGGTCGCCTGTACACCAATAGGGTCGGGCGTCGTGTGCAGTCCTTGCGCCAGCGAGCCATAAAAGCCGTTGCCGAGGGTGCCGACGATGCCGCAACGCTCACCCAGCAGATCCAACGCCTGCGCCAATAACTGGCTGACGCTGGTTTTGCCGTTGGTGCCGGTGATGCCGACCATGTGCAGACCGCGGCTAGGCTCGCCATAGAAGCGACCAGCGATGGCCGACAGTTGGCCGGCCAGGCCTTTGATGGCGACCAGCTCGGCGCTTTCGGCAGTCATCGGCAGCGAGCCGTCGACTTCATAAGCAACCGCAGCAGCGCCACGGGAAATTGCATCTGCGATGTGAACGCGCCCGTCCTGGCGAGTACCAGGCACGGCGAGAAACAGGTCGCCCGGGCGCACCTGGCGGCTGTCGAGGGTCAATTCGCGAATCAGCACACCGCTGCTTGCCTGAGGCAGAAGCTGGTTCAATGGCATGGGCATCAGCCGCGCCCTCCATTGTTGTTTGCTACTGGCGCTTCGGCTTTCGCCGCCGCGGTCTCAGGCAGGTTGTCAGGGGTAATGTTCATCAGCCGCAGGCCGCCGGCCATCACGCGGCTGAATACTGGCGCAGAGACCAGACCGCCGTAATAGCCGCTTTTGCTCGGCTCGTCGATCACCACAGCCACCGCAATACGCGGATTGCTGGCTGGTGCGAAACCAGCGAACAGCGAACGATAGGCGTTGGCCTGATAACCCTTGGTGCCGGAAGCCGTCTTGCGTGCCGTGCCGCTCTTGCCGGCTACGTGATAACCCGGCACCTGGGCACGGAATACCCCGCCCGGAGCCTCGGTAACCTGCTGCAGCATGCCTTGCAGGGTGTGAGCCACGTCTTCCGGGATCACCTGCACACTGTCACGAACGCGATCAGTACGGGTCAGCGACATTGGTACGCTGCGGCCGCTGTTGCCAAGCACGGCATAAGCGTGGGCCAGCTGTACTGCAGTCACCGACAGGCCGTAGCCGTAGGACAGCGTGGCGGTTTCCGCCTTACGCCATTCACGGTGGTTCGGCAGGTTGCCGACGCGCTCGCCCGGGAAGCTCAGGCCAGTGTCCTGGCCGAGGCCCACTTGCTGCATGACGTCATAAATAGCTGCGCCGCCAATATCGAAGGCGACCTTGCTCATGCCGACGTTACTGGACTTGATAAGGATGCCGGTCAGGTCGAGAACACCTTCTGGAACGCGCGATACGTCCTTGATGGTGTAACGGCCGATCTGCAGCGTACCGCCCTGCACGTCGACCTTGTCGGTAGGTTTCCAACGGCCGGTTTCCAGGGCAGCGCTCATGGAGAACGGCTTCATGGTGGAGCCTGGCTCGAACACGTCGATCATCGCCCGGTTACGCATGGCAGCCGGTTGCAGGTTGCGACGGTTGTTCGGGTTGTAGGTCGGTTGATTGACCATGGCGAGAATTTCGCCGGTCTTCACGTCGAGCATGACCAGGCTGCCAGCCTTGGCGCCGAACTCAACCAGCGCATTGCGCAGTTCGCGGTGGGCCAGGTACTGCAGACGCAGATCGATCGATAGCGCCAGCGCCTTGCCAGCCTTGGCGTTCTGGGTAACCTGCACGTCGCGAATCAGACGACCACGACGATCCTTGAGCACCTGGCGCTTGCCTGGCACACCGGCCAGCCAATCCTCGAACGCCAACTCAACACCCTCGCGGCCGTGGTCGTCGATATCGGTAAAGCCGACCATGTGCGCAGTGACTTCACCGGCCGGATAGAAGCGGCGGAATTCTTCGATGGAATAAACGCCGGGCACCTTGAGGTCGATCACGCGCTGACCTTGTTCTGGGGTCAGGCCGCGCACCAGATACATGAACTCGCGCTCGGAGTTGGCCTGCAAGCGCTGAGCGAAGGCATTGGGTTCCTGCCCCAGAGCGGCTGCCAGCACTGGCCACTGCGCCTTGCCGGCCTGCAGTTCTTTGCCGTTAGCCCACAAGGTGGTAACCGGAGTACTGACGGCCAGCGGCTCGCCATTGCGGTCGGTGATCAGGCCGCGGTGCGCAGGAATCGGGATGTGCCGCACGCTGCGTGCATCACCATGAGCCTTGAGGAAGTCATGGTCGAACACGTGCAGTTCGAAAATGCGCGCAGCAATCGCCGCGACCATCACCGCCAACAGCAGCATGACCAGACGGAAGCGCCATGGGTACAGAGCCCCCTCGAGCTTCATCATGGCGCCACCATGCGCACTTCGGCGGCGTCAGGAATGCGCATCTTCAGCTGTTCGCTGGCCAAGGTTTCGATACGGTTGTGAGCGGTCCAGGTGCTTTGCTCGAGAATCAGCCGCCCCCACTCTGCCTGCGCCTTGTCGCGCACGCTGAGTTCGGAGTACAGGCCATTGAGCAACTGACGATTCCAGTGCGCGCTGTAGGAAACCGCCAGCGCGGAACCGAGCACAGCTATAAAGAGCACCAGCATCAGCAGGCTGCCCTTTGGGAAACGCTTGGCGAGTACGCCGCTCATCGCAACTTCTCCGCGACGCGCATGACGGCGCTACGCGAACGCGGATTGGCTTTCAATTCAGCATCAGAGGCGAACTGCGGCTTGCCGATCAGCTTGAGACGCGGCTCGAAAGCCTTAGGAATGATCGGCAGGTCACGCGGCAACTTGTCCATCTCGCCCTTGGCGTGCTTGCGCATGAACAGTTTGACGATGCGGTCTTCCAGGGAATGGAAGCTGATCACCACCAGGCGACCGCCGACTTCGAGATTCTCCAGCGCGGCATCCAGACCACGCTCCAGATCACCCAATTCGTTATTGACGTGAATGCGCAGCCCCTGGAACGCTCGAGTCGCTGGATTCTTGCCTTTCTCCCACGCGGGGTTGGCGACGGTCAGCACCTGCGCCAGATCGGCAGTACGCTCGAACGGCTGCTCGGCACGGCGCATTACAACGGCACGGGCCATACGTTTGGCGAAACGCTCTTCGCCGTATTCCTTGAAAACCCGGGCGATTTCTTCTTCCGCGGCAGTGGCGATGAACTGCGCAGCACTGACGCCGCGAGTCGGGTCCATGCGCATATCCAGCGGGCCGTCATTGAGAAAGCTGAAGCCGCGCTCGGCGTCGTCGAGCTGCGGCGATGAGACGCCCAGATCGAGCAGAACGCCGCTGACCTTGCCAGCGAGATGACGGACAGCAAGCTCATCGCCGAGTTCCGCAAAGCTTCTCTGCACAACGACAAAGCGGCCGTCTTCGGCCGCTAGCGTATTTCCAGTCGCGATTGCGAGTGGGTCCTTATCGAACCCCAGCAAGCGACCACCTGGCCCAAGCCGCTCGAGGATCAACCTGCTGTGACCACCACGCCCGAACGTACCGTCCACGTAGCAACCATCGGCCTGCAGCGACAGGCCGTCGACGGCCTCTTCGAGCAGTACGGTGATATGGCGGAAGGTAGGGGTCATGTTCACAGAATCAGATCACGCAAGTCATCGGAAAGAGCACCCGGTTGCTTGATGGCGGCCAGATCGGCATCAGCCACTGCATTCCAGGAATCCTCGTCCCACAGTTGAAATTTATTGAGCTGCCCCACCAACATTGCGCGCTTATCCAGCTTGGCGTACTCACGCAGACGCGGCGGAACCAGGAAACGACCACTACCGTCCAGCTCAAGATCGACGGCATTACCAATCAGCAAACGCTGCAGGCGACGGTTTTCTTCACGAAAGGACGCCAGCTCACGCAGCTTGTTTTCGATGATTTCCCATTCAGGCAGCGGGTAGACACAAAGGCATGGATCGATGGCATCAATGGTAACGATGAGCTGGCCAGCCGAACGCGAAACGAGCTCGTCCCGATACCGACTTGGCATCGCGAGCCGCCCCTTGGCGTCAAGACTTATGGCATTAGCTCCGCGAAACACTGTTGCGTTTCCCCTTAATTAGCCATCTGCATCCAAAAAAACCCACTTCATGCCACTTTTCACCACCGGAGCACACTATAGGAACGCGCATGCCCCACCGTCAAGGCGCGCCAGAACGGAAAATTCCTTATAGAACGGAGATTTAGCGAATAAATGAGAAGTGGAACGAGTGCCCAGAACGGGAAAGATGGCTAAAAAACAAACACCTACTGCAACCTACCCTCCAAACTTAAAGTAGTTTGTTAAGAGTAAGATTTTTTCGGTATTAGAAATCGAGGGATGAAGCAGAAAGGAGGTGGAGAGTCGATCTGTAAGCCGGGTTCTGTCGAGGACAGCCATTCCTCTACGACGTACATCACTGCACGCCTTTAGCAACCTACCCGGTTCCAGCGCGGGCCACGCCAATGGAACCCTATTTGGTCTTGCTCCGAGTGGGGTTTGCCTAGCCACGGACTGTTACCAGCCGCGCGGTGCGCTCTTACCGCACCTTTTCACCCTTACCGGCGCCGAAGCGCTTAGGCGGTTATTTTCTGTGGCACTTTCCGTAGGCTCGCGCCTCCCAGGCGTTACCTGGCACTCTGCCCTATGGAGCCCGGACTTTCCTCCCCCATACTTCGCGAACGAAGCACGGCAGCGACTGTCCGATCGACTCTCCGCCGACAAGGGTAACCGCTGCACCCCGCCGAGAACAAGGTCAACCGTCGTGCTGACGCTCTAACGCGGCCTGATAAAGCAGATTCTTGCGCACACCGGTGATCTGCGCCGCCAGCGCCGCCGCACGCTTGAGCGGCATTTCGGCGAGCAGCAGATCGAGCACACGCAGCGCCTCGACACTTACCGCCGCCTCGTCTTCAGGCGCCTGCCAGCCCGCCACCAACACCACGCACTCACCACGCTGCTGGTTGGCATCGGCCGCCACCCACTCGCACAACTGATCGAGCGGCAGCCCTTGTAGCGTCTCGAAGGTTTTGGTCAGCTCGCGCGCCAGCAGCGCCTGGCGATCACCACCAAAGACCTCGCGCATATCCTGCAAGCATTCGAGAATTCGATGCGGCGCCTCGTAAAAGATCAAGGTACGCGGCTCTTCGCGAACCAGTTCGAGACGCGCACGCCGACCGACCGTCTTGGTGGGCAGAAACCCTTCGAAGACGAAGCGATCGGACGGCAGCCCCGCCGCCGACAAGGCCGCGATCAGCGCGCAGGCGCCTGGCACCGGTACCACCCGCACACCCGCAGCACGCGCCTGGCGCACCAGGTGATAGCCAGGGTCGGAAATCAATGGTGTGCCTGCATCGGAAATCAGCGCCACATCATCACCAGCCAGCAGGCGCTCGATGAAGCGATTGCCCTCGTCACGCTCGTTATGCTCGTGGCAGGCCGCCAACGGGGTACCGATGCCGAAATGCTGCATCAGCCGCGCCGAATGCCGGGTGTCCTCGGCAGCGATCAGCGTGACGGCGCTCAGCACTCTCAATGCGCGAGCACTGAGGTCATCGAGATTGCCGATGGGCGTCGCCACCACGAACAGAGTGCCCGTGGTGGAACGGGGGGCTTCACTAGCAGTCACGGCAACGCCTCTTCTATGTAGAAAGCCGCCATTGTAACGCGAGCGACAGGCGAGGGAGGCATCGCCCATGCAAAGCGCACGGCTGCGCTGTCTGCGTACCGGTTAACACCTTCGAGATCGCGCCGGCGGCGTGCCTTGGGTACACTTGCGCGTTCATTTGCTCAAGAACCGGAATCGCTTACATGATTGCCTGCCTGCGTCCGCTCTCTGCACTCTGCCTAGCCGGCCTGCTCGTTGCCTGCAGCAGCTCGCCTTCCTCCAACCTTGGCGAACTGCCACGCACGCCCCAGGCCAGCGTGGAGCAGATGCTCCAGAAAGCCGGCACCAGCCAGAGTGAAGATGCCCAGCTTCTGCGCCTGTCAGCTGCCGACCTGGCCGCCAAGCAAGGCAACACCGAGCGTGCCGAAAGCATCCTCAAGCAGGTCGACCTGCAACTGCTCAAGCCGGCGCAGCAGATCTACGCCAGCACGCTCAAGGCAGAACTGGCCTTGGCGCGCAATGATGCCAAGGCGGCACTCCAAGCACTCGCTCATCCCAGCCTCGATCGCCTCGGCGAACTGCCGGTCGAGCAGCAAATCCGCACCCAACTGGCCCGCGCCAATGCTCTTGAGAAGGACGGCCAGCTACTTGCCGCTGCCCGCGAGCGCGTATTCATTGCCCCGCTACTGAGCGGCGACGAAGCGCAGCGTAACCAGGAACACATCTGGAGCCTGGTCTCCAACCTGCCCGCTGAACCCGCCCCGGTGGCCGACGATGCCGATCTTGCCGGCTGGCTGTCACTGGCTCAGGTCGCCAAGACCGTTGGCACCCTCAAGCAACAGCAGGACGCCATCGACAACTGGCTGGCCCAGCACCCTAATCACCCTGCTGCCCAACAGCTGCCCAAGGCGCTCGCCGACCTGCGCGCCCTGTCGAGCAAACCGCTGGAAAAGATCGCCCTGCTGCTACCTCAGGAAGGCCAGCTGGCTTCGGTATCGCGCGCGCTGCGCGATGGTTTCCTGGCGGCCCACTACCAGGCGCAGCAGGCTGGCGAGCAGCCGCCGCAGATCCAGCTCTACGACAGTGCTCGCCTTACCTCGCTGGATGACTTCTACCGCCAGGCAAAGGCCGACGGCGTCCAACTGGTAATTGGCCCGTTGGAAAAGAATCTGGTCACCCAACTGGGTAGCCGCGCGGAGCTGCCGATCACCACGCTGGCA
This sequence comes from Phytopseudomonas punonensis, assembly GCF_900142655.1. GTDB lineage: Bacteria > Pseudomonadota > Gammaproteobacteria > Pseudomonadales > Pseudomonadaceae > Aquipseudomonas > Aquipseudomonas punonensis. Next base: position 353,217 of record NZ_FRBQ01000001.1, read on the forward strand.
CTGAACTACGCCGACCCGAGCGCCAAAAGCCCGGCCCAACTGTTCCAGTTCGGCCTGGCAGCTGAAGACGAAGCCCGCGAAGTCGCACGTCGCGCCTGGGCCGATGGCAAGCGCAGCGCCGTGGCACTGGTGCCAAAAGGTGACTGGGGCGACCGCGTGCTCGACGCGTTCCGCCAGAGCTGGCAAGCCGCCGGCGGTAACTTCCTCGGCGCCGAACACATTGACCAGCCGGTGGACATGGCCGGCCAGGTCGCCCTACTGCTGCAGGTCAACGGCACCTCTCGCCGTCAGGACGTCGACTTCATCTTTCTTGCCGCCACACCGCAGCAGGCCCAGCAAATCAAACCGACCCTGGCCTACCAGTACGCTGGTGATGTGCCGGTGTACGCCACTTCGCACCTGTTCAGCGGCAGCATGAGTGCTGCCCAGTATCGCGATCTGGACGGCATCCGCTTCTGTGAAACGCCGTGGCTGCTGAACGCCGACGATCCACTGCGCCAGCAGGTCGACAGCCAGTGGCCGCAGGCTGGTGGCAGCATGGGTCGCCTGTACGCCATGGGCGTCGATGCGTTCCGCCTGGCACCACGCCTCGATCAACTCAAGACCCTGCCGGACAGCCGCGTTGAAGGTCTTTCCGGCAACCTGAGTCTGAATTCCGCGCAGCGCGTCGAGCGCCAACTGCCATGGGCGCAATTCAGCAACGGTCAGGTTCAGCGCCTGCCCGAGACCAACATTGAGTGACGATCCGCGGCACGTAAGTGGGCGAGAGGCCGAGGCCCTCGCCTGTGAACACCTGCAGAGCCACGGCTTGCGGCTTATCTGCCAGAACTGGCGCGGCCAGCGCGGCGAACTCGATCTGGTCATGCTAGATGGCGATACAGTAGTATTCGCCGAGGTGCGCTACCGCAAGCACAGCGCTTGGGGCGGCGCCATCGAAAGTGTCGACCGCCGCAAGCGCGACAAGCTGATAGCCACCGCTACGCAATTTCTGCAACAGGAGAAGCGCTGGGCCAAACATCCCTGCCGTTTCGATGTCATAGCCCTAGGCCATGGCAAACCCGCATCACTGGAATGGATCAGAAACGCCTTCGACAGTTGAAGCCAAGGCTCGCTGCCATAACCTGATTCACCGCCATTTCCAACGACAGCGCAACGAGCCTTCGTGGCCAGCGCCTCGTTACAGTCAAGGTCAAAGCTCTACATGGATATGCAAGCCCGTATTCGCCAGCTGTTCCAAGCCAGCATCGAAACCAAGCACCACGCGATGGAAGTGCTGCCCCCGTTCATTGAGCATGCCAGCCAAGTCATGGTCCAGGCGCTGCTCAGCGAAGGCAAGATTCTCTCCTGCGGCAACGGCGGCTCAGCGGGCGACGCTCAGCACTTCTCCTCGGAATTGCTGAATCGCTTCGAGCGCGAGCGCCCCAGCCTCCCGGCGATTGCGCTGACCACCGACAGCTCGACGATCACCTCGATCGCCAACGATTACAGCTACAACGAAGTTTTCTCCAAGCAGATTCGCGCGCTCGGCCAACCGGGCGACGTACTGCTGGCGATTTCCACCAGCGGCAATTCCGCCAACGTGATCCAGGCTATCCAGGCGGCTCACGACCGCGAGATGACCGTAGTCGCCCTGACCGGTCGTGACGGCGGCGGCATGGCCTCGCTGCTGCTGCCGGAAGACGTCGAAATTCGCGTGCCGTCAAAGGTCACGGCGCGCATCCAGGAAGTCCATTTACTGGCCATCCACTGCTTGTGCGACCTTATCGATAGTCAACTGTTTGGGAGTGAAGAATGACCCGTTCACCACTGATCTTCGCCGCATTGGCACTGAGCCTGCTCCTTGGCGGCTGCGGCAGCCGCAGTATCGGCAACAAGATCGACGACCAGTTCGTCGGCCCTGATGTCGCCAACGCCATCACCCGCGCCCACGCCGATCTGGCCAGCCCTACCTCGCACATCGTGGTGACCAGCTACAACGGCGTGATCCTGATCGCCGGGCAAACGCCACGCGCCGAACTGAAAAGCACCGCCGAACAGGCAGCGCGCCGCGTTCAAGGCGTGCGCAAGGTGCACAACGAGCTTCAGGTGCAACAGCCAAGCTCGCTGCTGGCACGCAGCAACGACTCGTTGCTGACCACCAAGATCAAAACCCAGATGCTCGCCGACAGCGGCGTGCCAGGCAGCCGCATCAAGGTGATTACCGAGAACGGTGTGGTTTATCTGCTTGGTGTGGTCAGCCGTCAGGAGGCCAATGCCGCGAGCAACGTGGTGCAGAGCACTTCGGGCGTACAGAAGATCATCAAACTGTTCCAGTACACCGACTGATCAGTAAATGCCGCAATGAAAAACGCCAGCAGGCCTACCCTGACTGGCGTTTTTTGTGCGTACAGCTTAAGCCGATAGGGCAATGTCGCTTCCCTGCCAGCCATCCGGCTGCCTGGAAACCACCAGCAGACGATTGCCCAGTCCTGCCGTCGAGGCGATGCAACGGCCCTGCTCATCCCACAACGCACTACGCCCTGCTGCAGCCCAGCCGCCCGTAGGGCCACCGTGATTAGCCATCAACACCGCCATGCCATGACGCTGTGCATGGCCCTGCAACAGCGAGCTGTCGTGGGGATAACCGCCCTCGCCGATCAGCACGCCCGACGCATACACTTCAGCACCACGCTCGGCAGCCTGGGCGGGATGCTCGGCATGAGCGAAATCAGCACACACCGACAAGGCCACTGACGTGCCAGCAATCAGCAGCAGCTCGCCACCTTGGCCAGGGCTGAAAAACTGCTCTTCGCCTGCGTGTAGATACTGCTTGGTGTAGATGGCGCGCGAGCCATCAGGATGCAGGATGAAGACGGCGATTTGCGGCTTGTCGTGCCCCGAGACACGTAACGGCAAGCCGACTACCGCCGTCACCCCTGACGCCATGCTCAGGCTGCACAACGGCTCGAGGATCGGACTGTCGGCAGGCTGTGCCAGTGCATCGGCCAGCGCCGGTTCATACCCAGTGAGCGACAGCTCGGGAAAGATGATCAGATCCGCGCCGAGCTCACCGGCACGGCGCATGAAATCCAGATGCAGAGACTGGTTGGCGGCGAGATCGCCAGCCTGCACCGCGCATTGAGCCGCTACCAGAATAGGTGATGCCATTAGCTTCTCCGCGAAAAGCTCCACGTTAACGCAGCGCCTGCAAATGCAAAAACGAGCAGCAATAAAAAAGCCAGTCAGGTCACCCTGACTGGCTTTCGTGTAGCAGCGGCGTTAGCCCGGATCAGACACCCGAAGCTTTGGCAGCGGCAACGTCCTTGATGGACAGCTTGATACGGCCGCGGTTGTCGACGTCCAGTACCAGCACTTCGACTTCCTCGCCTTCTTTCAAGATGTCGGTGACTTTCTCTACGCGCGCATCGCTGAGCATGGAGATGTGCACCAGACCGTCTTTGCCCGGCAGGATGTTGACGAATGCGCCGAAGTCGACGATGCGCTCAACCTTACCGACGTAGATCTTGCCGATCTCGGCTTCCGCGGTGATACCCAGAACGCGCTGACGCGCCGCTTCTGCAGCATCCTTGGTTTCGCCGAATATCTTGATCGAGCCGTCGTCTTCGATATCGATCGACGCTTTGGTCTCTTCACAGATAGCGCGAATGGTGGCTCCGCCTTTACCGATGACGTCGCGAATCTTGTCCTGATCGATCTTCATGGCGATCATGGTCGGAGCATTTTCCGACAGTTCGCTACGCGATTGAGCGATGACCTGATTCATCTGGCCGAGGATATTCAGGCGCGCTTCGAGGGCTTGGCCCAGAGCGATTTCCATGATTTCTTCGGTGATGCCCTGGATCTTGATGTCCATCTGCAGCGCAGTGACGCCATTGGCAGTACCAGCTACTTTGAAGTCCATGTCGCCCAGATGATCTTCGTCGCCGAGGATGTCGGTCAGAACGGCGAACTTCTCGCCTTCTTTAACCAGCCCCATGGCGATACCGGCAACCGGTGCCTTCATCGGTACACCAGCGTCCATCAGGGCCAGGGAAGCGCCGCAAACGGAAGCCATCGAAGACGAACCGTTGGACTCGGTGATTTCCGATACCACACGGATGGTGTACGGGAACACGTCAGCGGCCGGCAACATCGCCTGAACCGAACGACGCGCCAGACGGCCGTGACCGATTTCGCGACGGCCAGTGGCGCCCATGCGACCACACTCGCCGACCGAGTAAGGCGGGAAGTTGTAGTGCAGCATGAAGGGGTCTTTGCGCTCGCCTTCAAGGGTGTCGAGCAGCTGTGCGTCACGAGCGGTACCGAGGGTGGCAACAACCAGCGCCTGGGTTTCGCCACGGGTGAACAGCGCCGAACCGTGGGTCTTGTCCAGAACACCGACTTCGATGTTCAGGCCACGTACGGTACGGGTGTCACGGCCATCGATACGCGGTTTGCCGTTGACGATGTTCTCGCGCACGGTGCGGTATTCGATTTCGCCGAAGGCTTCTTTGACTTCACCAGCGGAAGGCTGACCTTCTTCACCGGAGAACTTGGCAACCACCTGATCTTTCAGCTCGCCAAGGCGCGCGTAACGATCCTGCTTGATGGTGATGGTGTAAGCCTGGGAGATCGCGTCGCCGAACTCGCTACGGATAGCCGACAGCAGAGCGGTATTTTCCGCTTTTGGCTGCCAGTCCCACGTCGGTTTGGCAGCTTCGGCTGCCAGCTCGGTAACAGCCTGGATAACGGCCTGGAATTCGTCATGAGCGAACAGTACGGCGCCCAGCATCTGGTCTTCGGTCAGCTCTTTGGCTTCCGATTCGACCATCAGTACGGCGTCTTTGGTACCGGCCACGACCATGTCCAGGCTGGAAGCTTTGAGCTGTTCGTAAGTCGGGTTCAGCAGGTAGCCGGTTTCCGGGTGGAAGGCTACGCGGGCGGCGCCGATCGGGCCGTTGAACGGGATGCCGGAGATAGCCAGAGCAGCCGAGGTACCGATCATCGCAGCGATGTCCGGATCAGTCTTCTTGCTGGTGGAAACCACGGTGCAGATGACCTGCACTTCGTTCTGGAAACCTTCCGGGAACAGCGGGCGGATCGGGCGATCGATCAGACGCGAGGTCAGGGTTTCTTTCTCGCTCGGGCGCGCTTCACGCTTGAAGAAGCCACCTGGGATCTTGCCCGCTGCGTAGGTTTTTTCCTGGTAGTGGACCGACAGGGGGAAGAAGCCCTTGCTCGGGTCGGCAGTCTTGGCGCCGGTAACGGCAACCAGCACGCTAACATCATTGTCGACGGTGACCAGCACGGCACCGGAGGCTTGACGGGCGATACGACCAGTCTCGAGGGTTACGGTCGACTGACCGAATTGAAATTTCTTGATTACCGGGTTCACGGTGTTTTCCTTCTCTCTGTTGCCTTAGGGGAAACGGTTTCTTGCGAATTCGTGGGCAGTGGCTTCGGGAGTCGGCCCGGCGCTGTCCAAGCGGGTGAAGCGTTAAAACGGGTGAAGCATAAACGCAAAAGCTGGAAGCAGGGCGAGCCCACTTCCAGCTTTTGCAGTCAACGGCGCATAAGCATTGCTTAGCGACGCAGACCCAGGCGACCGATCAGGGCGCTGTAACGGCTGGTGTCTTTACCCTTCAGGTAGTCCAGCAGCTTACGACGCTGGTTAACCATACGGATCAGGCCACGACGCGAGTGGTGGTCTTTGCCGTTGGCCTTGAAGTGGCCTTGCAGCTTGTTGATGTTAGCGGACAGCAGAGCAACCTGAACTTCCGGGCTACCGGTGTCGCCTTCGGCTTGCTTATAGTCGTTAACGATCTGAGCTTTTTCTTCAACGCTGAGTGCCATGTGGGCATCCTCTCATCTGGAGATTGTCGCGTGCGACAGTCTCAATAGGCCGGGAATCGCTTCCCGTGTTTTAAAAGGAGGTATGACCGTGCCTATTGACAGCCACCCTCGATACGAGCCGCCGGAGCGACTCGCCACGGTCATGCAGACCGAATAAGGCGACGCGGCGCAATGCGCCCGTCTTCGCTCACTTCACCGATACCGATGAAGCGACCGTTGTGATCTTGTACTCGCACCATGCCAAACTTCGGCGCATCCGCAGCGCGGACGGGCTGCCCTTGCAACCAATAGAACGAGCTGTGCTCCGAAAAGCTCAGCAGCGGCCAGTGTTCAAGCCCGCTATCTACCGGATGCAGGAAGCGATCTACCGCTTCGTTGCCGCCATCGGCGTGCACTTGCTCCAGCTCTTCCAGGGTAACGGTCTGCAGCAAGCCGAACGGTCCGGCCTTGACCCGACGCAGTTCGGCGACATGCGCGCCACAACCCAGAAGGTGACCAATATCCTCGACCAGCGTACGAATATAGGTGCCTTTGCTGCAATCTACCGCGAGGCTCGCCTTGTCGGCGGCGCAGCTCAGTAGTTCCAGGCGCGCAATAGTAACAGAACGCGCCTCGCGCTCCACTACTTCTCCTGCGCGCGCCAGCTTGTACAGCGGCTGACCGTCGCGTTTGAGAGCAGAGTACATGGGCGGAATCTGGCTGATGTCGCCACGAAAACGCGACAGCAGCGCTTCGATGTCACCAGCCGCAACGTTGACTTCACACCGCTCGAGCACTTCGCCCTCGGCATCGGCCGTGGTGGTGGTGACACCAAGCTGCATGACCGTCTCGTAACCTTTGTCAGCATCGAGCAGGTACTGGGAGAACTTGGTCGCCTCACCGAAGCACAGCGGCAACACGCCAGTTGCCAAGGGGTCGAGGCTGCCGGTGTGCCCAGCCTTTTCAGCATTGAGCAACCAGCGCACCTTCTGCAGTGCGGCGTTGGAGCTGAAGCCCTTGGGCTTATCGAGCAGGATGATGCCGTCGACCTTGCGACGAATACGCTTTACCTGAGCCACGTACTTACTCCTTGGCCTCGGTATCGCTCTCGCCGTGCTTGCTGTCCTCGGTTACCGCACGCTCGATGAGCGCCGACAGCTGAGCACCGCGAATCACGCTCTCATCGTAGTGAAAACGTAGGTTCGGCACGCTGCGCAGCTTCATCGCCTTGCCCAGCTGCATACGCAGAAAACCACTGGCATCGTTGAGCACCTTGAGGCTTTGCACGATAGGATCAACGCCCTCTTCCGGCTCGGCCCCCATGATGGTGACGAACACTTTGGCGTGGCTGGCGTCACGACTGACATCGACCGCCGTAACGGTCACCAGCCCACCCAGGCGCGGGTCTTTGACTTCGGTGCGAATCAGCTGAGCCAACTCGCGTTGAATCTGGTCGCCGATGCGCTGGGCACGGCTATAGTCTTTGGCCATCTTTGCTACCTTCCACTCGTCTCGATGCCAGCAAAAGCACCGGACTCAAAAGCGGCAAACGCCCGGCCGCGCAAAAGCGGGGCCGGGCGTTGCGTGTTGCGACTCGCGATTACAGGCTGCGAGCCACCTGGACTTTCTCGAACACTTCGATCTTGTCGCCGACCTTGACGTCGTTGTAGCTCTTCACCGCGATACCGCACTCCATGCCATTACGCACTTCGGCCATATCGTCCTTGAAGCGACGCAAAGACTCCAGCTCGCCTTCGAAGATCACCACGTCGTCGCGCAGTACGCGGATCGGACGGTTACGGTAAACAGTACCCTCGACCACCATACAACCGGCGACCGCGCCAAACTTCGGCGAACGGAACACGTCGCGGACTTCGGCGATACCAAGGATGTTCTCGCGAACATCGCTGCCGAGCATACCGGTGAGCGCCTTCTTGACGTCCTCGATGATGTCGTAGATGACGTTGTAGTAGCGCATGTCCAGGCCTTCGGCCTCGACGATCTTGCGCGCACCAGCATCGGCACGAACGTTGAAGCCGAACAGCACAGCATTGGAAGCCAGCGCCAGGTTGGCATCGGACTCGGTGATACCACCGACACCGCCACCGACGACGCGCACTTGCACTTCGTCGTTACCCAGGCCACCAAGCGAGCCTTGCAGTGCTTCCAGGGAACCACGGACGTCGGATTTGAGGACGATGTTGAGCGTCTTCTTCTCTTCCTGACCCATGTTCTCGAAGATGTTTTCCAGCTTGCCTGCGTGAGCACGCGCCAGCTTCACTTCGCGGAACTTGCCTTGACGGAACAGCGCAACTTCACGCGCTTTCTTCTCGTCGGCGACGACAGTCATGTCATCACCGGCTTCCGGTGTACCGTCGAGACCGAGGATCTCGACCGGGATCGCCGGACCAGCTTCCTTGATTGGCTTGCCGTTCTCGTCGAGCATGGCGCGGATGCGGCCATAGTTCGAACCGACCAGCACCATGTCGCCCTGACGCAACGTACCGTCCTGAACCAGCACGGTAGCGACCGGACCACGGCCCTTGTCCAGACGGGACTCGACCACCACACCACGGCCTGGGGCCGACGGGGTTGCCTTGAGTTCCAGAACTTCGGCCTGCAGCAGAACGGCTTCGAGCAATTCGTCAACACCGGTACCGACCTTGGCCGAAACAGGTACGAACGGCGTATCACCGCCCCACTCTTCCGACGTCACGCCATGCACCGACAGTTCGCTACGGATGCGATCAAGGTCAGCACCTGGCTTGTCGATCTTGTTCACTGCAACAACCAGCGCCACGCCAGCAGCAACAGCGTGCTGAACCGCTTCGATGGTCTGCGGCATCACGCCGTCGTCCGCCGCAACCACCAGGATCACGATGTCGGTGGCCTTGGCACCACGGGCACGCATAGCGGTAAACGCAGCGTGGCCCGGGGTGTCGAGGAAGGTCACCATGCCGCGTTCGGTTTCCACGTGGTACGCACCGATGTGCTGAGTGATACCACCCGCCTCACCGGAAGCAACCTTGGCACGACGAATGTAGTCGAGCAGCGAGGTCTTACCGTGGTCAACGTGGCCCATGACGGTCACGACCGGCGCACGGGAGAACTCTTCACCTTCGAACTTCAGCGACTCGGCCAGGGAATCTTCCAGGGCAGTGTCACTGACCAGGGTCACCTTGTGGCCCAGCTCTTCAGCGACCAGCTGGGCAGTTTCCTGATCCAGTACCTGGTTGATGGTGGCTGGAGTGCCCAGCTTGAACATGAACTTGATGATCTCAGCAGCCTTGACCGACATCTGCTGAGCGAGATCGCCAACAGTGATGGTCTCGCCGATTTTCACTTCGCGCACGATAGGGCCGGTTGGGCTCTGGAAACCGTGGGCGTTGCGCTTCTTCAGCTTGGCCTTGCCACGACCGCCACGACGGAAGCCATCGCTTTCTTCGTCGGTAGTACGCGGAGCAACACGCGGAGCAGGCGCCTTTTCCTTGACGGTCGGGCGATGCTGAGTCGTCTTGCGGTCACCACCACGGCGATCAGCGTCATCATTACGGGCTTTGTCTGGGCGACGCGGCTCGTCTTTCTTACGATCATCGGCGGCAGGTGCAGCAATAGGAATGCTGACCGGAGCAGGTGCGGCTTCAACCGGAGTAGCTGCAGCAGGCGAAGAAGTCTGGCGCTTGGCCTCTTCTTCGGCCTTACGCTTGGCTTCCTCTTCAGCCTTCAGACGAGCAGCATCCGCAGCGGCGCGCTGCTCTTCGAGCCCACGCTGCTTCTCGGCTTCAATCTCTTCATTGCTGCGCTCGACGAAGGTCTTCTTCTTGCGCACTTCAACGCTGATGGTCTTGCTTCCAGCGACCCGCAGGGTGCTGGTGGTCTTGCGCTGCAAGGTAATCTTGCGCGGCGCTTCGGCTTTCTTCTCGCCGTGGCTGCTTTTCAGATGAGCAAGCAGGGCCTGCTTCTCATTGTCGGTGACAACTTGCTCGGCACTGCTGTGCGGCAAACCCGCCTCTCGCATCTGCTGCAGCAGGCGCTCTACCGGTGTGTCGACCACTTGGGCCAGTTCTTTCACCGTGACTTGCGTCATGCACTTCTCTCCTCAGGCCGTAAAACTTACTCGAACCAATGGGCTCGGGCGGCCATGATCAGCTTGCCGGCACGCTCTTGGTCGATGCCGTCGATGTCGAGCAGGTCGTCAATCGACTGCTCGGCCAGGTCTTCGCGGGTAACCACACCGCGCACTGCCAGTTCCTGCGCCAGGCCTTTGTCCATACCCTCAACTTCGAGGAGGTCTTCGGCCGGCTGGGCGTCTGCCAGCTTTTCTTCTGTGGCGATGGCTTTAGTCAGCAAACGATCCTTCGCTCGCGAGCGCAGCTCATTGACGATTTCTTCGTCGAAACCATCAATGCTGAGCATCTCTTCCATCGGCACGTAAGCGATTTCTTCCAGGCTGGTAAAGCCCTCTTCAACCAGCACCTGCGCCAGCTCTTCGTCGACTTCCAGCTCGTCGATGAAGCCCTGCAGGATGTCGCCAGTCTCAGCTTGCTGCTTGGCCTGGATGTCCGCTTCGGTCATCACGTTCAGCGTCCAGCCAGTCAGCTGGCTCGCCAGGCGAACGTTCTGGCCGCCGCGACCGATCGCCTGGGCCAGGTTGTCCTCGCCAACGGCGATGTCCATGGCGTGGGCGTCTTCGTCAACGATGATCGCCGCGACTTCGGCCGGCGACATGGCGTTGATGACGAACTGGGCCGGGTTGTCGTCCCACAGCACGATGTCCACACGCTCGCCGACCAGTTCGCCGGAAACCGCCTGAACGCGCGAGCCACGCATACCGATGCAGGCACCCTGCGGGTCGATACGCTTGTCCTTGGAACGCACCGCGATCTTGGCCCGCGAGCCAGGATCACGAGAAGCTGCCTTGACCTCGATGAGGCCTTCGGCAATTTCCGGCACTTCGATGCGGAACAGCTCGATCAGCATTTCCGGCGCGGTACGCGACAGGATCAGCTGCGGGCCGCGGTTCTCGGTGCGGATTTCCTTGAGCAGTGCACGCAAGCGCACACCCACACGGAAAGTCTCACGCGGGATAATGTCTTCGCGAGCCAGCAACGCTTCAGCGTTGGCACCCAGATCGACGATTACATTGTCACGGGTAACCTTTTTCACGGTGCCGGCGATGATCTCGCCCAGACGCTCGCGGTAGGCTTCAACGACCTGGGCACGCTCGGCCTCGCGCACTTTCTGCACGATGACCTGCTTGGCGGTCTGCGCGGCGATACGGCCGAACTCGATGGACTCGACCTTTTCTTCGAGCACATCACCGACCTTGGCGTTCGCCTCGACAGCACGCGGCATGTCGGTCGTCACCTGGTGAGCCGGGTCATCGAAGTCTTCTTCTTCGACCACAGTCCAGCAACGGAAAGTCTCATAGCTGCCGGTCTGGCGATTGATCGCCACGCGCAGCTCGACTTCATCTTCAAAACGTTTCTTGGTCGCCGTGGCCAGAGCCAGTTCGAGCGCCTCGAAAATAACAGCGGCCGGCACACCCTTTTCATTGGATACCGACTCAACAACCAGCAGTACTTCTTTGCTCATCGTACGCCTCGCCTTTCGCAATCCATTGGGATCCACGCATTCCGCGAATCCCGCGGGATCCGTGTCTCAATCAAACCGGGGGATAATATTGGCCTTGTCGATCAGATCGATCGGCAAAAGGAACTCGTGGTCATCCACCTGCACCACCACGTCCTCCTCCTCCACACCGCGGAGCAGACCCTGGAAGTTGCGGCGCCCTTCGAACGGCGAGCGCAACTTGATTTTTACCTGCTCGCCGGCGTGACTGGCGAACTGCGTCAATGTGAACAGCGGCCGATCCATACCCGGCGACGACACCTCGAGGGTGTATTCCGCCGCGATGGGGTCCTCAACATCGAGAACACCACTGATCTGGCGGCTGACCTTTTCGCAATCATCGATGAGGATGCCATTGGCATGATCAATGTAGATACGCAGCAAGGAATGCCGCCCCTGAGACAGGAACTCGATACCCCAGCACTCGTAACCAAGCGCCTCGACGACCGGGGCCACCAAGGCCTGCAACTGTTCTAGCTTGCTCGACACCTGAACCCCTCGCGCATGCTGTGCAAATGAAAAATGGGCGAAACGCCCATCCATAAAACCGTCCGTGCGACGGCAAAACTGTCTTCCAGCTAGCAAAAAGCCCCTTGAAAGGGGCTCTATTGCTAACCGATCACGAGAACTGGAGCTAACCAAAAACACTTCGGGCCACAAGCCCGACGAGCTACCGGACTACCCAATCCCGCTTCAAAACTGGGAGCGGATTATACGGCCTAACCCGCTATCGGGTCAACCAACCCCCAGAAACAGAAAAGCTCGCATTCAGCGAGCTCTTCTGTTCAATTGGTACCGAGAAGGGGACTCGAACCCCTACAGCCTATGGCCACTACCACCTCAAGGTAGCGTGTCTACCAATTCCACCACCTCGGCAATTTGACGCTTACTTCTCTTCGGGCGCCTGAGGTACATCTTGCTCGCTCGAAGCTGGCGCTTGTTGTTGCTCAAGCACCGGTACATCTTCTGCAGGCTTGTTACCCTGCGGCACTTCCATTACTGCCGGATCTGGCAGACCAGCCTGACCAAGCTTATCAGACTTTTGATTAGCAAAGTAGCCTAACCCCAAGCTGGTAATGAAAAAAGCGGCAGCCAGTATAGCAGTAAGACGACTCAGAAAGGTAGTGGTTCCTTGACTACCAAAGACGGTATTCGAAGCACCAGCACCAAACGAAGCACCTGCATCGGCGCCTTTACCCTGCTGCAGCAGAACCAGCACAACCACACCGATCGCACCCAGCAGATGAAGAACTACAACGACTGTTTCCAGCATATTCTTAGTTTCCTGCAGCGCGACAAATCGCACCGAACTCATCCGCATTCAGAGAGGCTCCACCCACAAGCCCCCCATCGATATCAGGCATACCGAAAAGCTCGGCAGCATTGACGGCCTTGACGCTGCCGCCATAAAGAATTCTCAAAGCACCTGCTACATTTGCATCTTTGACAGCAACGCGTGCACGGATTGCCGCATGCACATCCTGAGCCTGCCCGGGAGTTGCAGTCAGCCCGGTACCAATGGCCCAGACCGGCTCATACGCCACCACAGCATCAGAAAGCGCCGCAACACCCAACGCCTCGATCACGCTATCAAGCTGACGCGCAACCACCGCAAGCGTCTCGCCCGCCTCCCGCTGCTCGAGGGTTTCCCCAACGCACAACACGGGAACCAGCCCTGCGACCTGAGCAGCCACAAACTTGCGCACGACTTGCTCTTCGCTATCACCCAGAATCAGGCGACGCTCGGAATGGCCAATCAACACAAGCTTGCAACCAACGTCGCGCAATTGCTCGCCCGACACTTCTCCGGTCAACGCACCCTGCCCCGGCTCGACCGCGCAATCTTGCGCACCTACCGAAACAACGCCACCACTCAGCCCTTCAACAACCTGACCGAGATGAACGCTAACAGGGAATACAGCAACATCGACCTCAGCAGGCAGCGCCTGCTGATTCAGACCACCGATCAGCTCTGCGACACTGGCGCGGGTACCGTGCATTTTCCAGTTACCAGCAACCATTGGGCGGCGCATGCTTTACCTCGTTGGTCAAAGAGGGCGCAGATGTTACCCAACAGCTGCTGGGCTGGCAAGCCGAATCAAGCACAGACGCGAGAGACAACTTCAGCCAATTCATTGGCATAAGCACGAACCTGCGCTTCGTCCTCACCTTCAACCATGACACGTACCAGCGGCTCGGTGCCGGACTTGCGCAATAGCACGCGCCCGCGGCCTGCCATACGCTCGGTCACACTATCGCTGGCTGCCTGAACATCTGGATGTTTGAGCGGGTCGACGCCACCAGCGAAGCGCACATTGACCAGCACTTGCGGACATTTGCGCAACCCCTGGCGTGCCTCGGCAAGGCTTTGCCCACGACGGCGAATGGCGAGCAGCACCTGCAACGCGGCAACAATGGCGTCGCCGGTGGTGACATGCTGGAAGCACACCAAATGCCCAGAGTTTTCGCCCCCCACCTGCCAGCCACGCTCAAGCAGCTCGGCAATCACATAGCGGTCACCGACATTGGCACGCACGAAAGGAATGTCCAGCTCCTTGAGGGCAAGCTCGAGACCCAGATTGCTCATCAGCGTGCCGACCACACCACCCTGCAGCTTGCCGCGGGCTTGCAGGTCCCGGGCAATAATGAACAGCAACTCATCACCATCCACTACTGCACCAGTATGGTCGACCATAAGCACCCGATCGGCATCGCCATCGAAGGCGATACCCAGATCGGCGTGGCGCGCCGCTACTTCGGCCTGCAGGTTCTCGATATGGGTCGAACCACAATCGGCATTAATGTTCAGTCCGTTGGGCTGGGCCGACAGCACAGACACCTCAGCACCCAGCTCCTGAAATACCGCCGGAGCGACCTTGTAGGCTGCACCGTGAGCACAGTCGAGCACGATCTTCAGGCCAGAGAAGTCGGTACTAGTCGGTACGCTGCTCTTGCAGAACTCGATATAGCGACCGGCTGCGTCGTTGATCCGAGAGACCTTGCCGAGCTGCTCGGACTCGACCACGGTCATCGGCGCATCAAGCAACTCTTCGATCATCAACTCGACTTCGTCTGGCAGCTTGGTGCCCTGCCCGGAGAAGAACTTAATGCCGTTGTCATGGTGCGGATTGTGTGAGGCACTGATAACAATGCCTGCCTCTGCATGAAAGGTGCGCGTCAGATAGGCGATCGCCGGCGTCGGCATCGGGCCGAGCAACATGACGTCAGCACCAGCAGCGGAAAGGCCAGCCTCCAATGCAGACTCAAACATATAGCCGGAGATGCGCGTGTCCTTGCCGATCAGAATTCGGCATTTACCCTGCTTGCGAAAGGCCATGCCAGCCGCCCAGCCGAGCTTGAGCATGAAATCAGGGGTGATCGGATAATGACCAACGCGCCCACGAATACCGTCGGTGCCAAAATACTTGCGACTCAAAACGACAACTCCCTTTTCTGATTTACTGCGCTGCTTCAACTGCGGCGACCATACGCACCACATCGACGGTTTCCGCCACATCGTGAACACGCAGAATATTCGCGCCTTTGGCGACCGCCAGAGCCGCCAAAGCCAGGCTGCCATACAGGCGCCCGTCGACTTCGCGACCCAACACGGCGCCAATCATACTCTTGCGCGAAACGCCGACCAGCAGCGGCAGACCGAAAGCCTGCAGCGCAGGCATGCGCCGGAACAGACTGAGGTTGTGCTCCAGGGTCTTGGCAAAACCAAAACCCGGATCGAGCACGATGCGCTCTGCAGGAATGCCCGCAGCGGCACAAACCGCCAGGCGCTCACGCAGAAAGTCAGCCACGGCATCGAGCACGTCATTGTATTGCGGGCTCCGCTGCATGGTCGTCGGCTCGCCACGCATATGCATCAGACACACCGGCAATCCGCTCTCTGCGGCTGCCTGAAGCGCACCTTCACGCTGCAGCGAGCGCACATCGTTGATCAGCCCGGCGCCCAGCCTGGCCGACTCGCGCATCACCTCGGGGGTCGAGGTATCCACCGAGATGATCACGTCCAGCTCGGCCGCGACCGCCTCTACCATGGGCGCAACGCGCTCCAGTTCCTGCTCGACAGAAACTGGCGCCGCCCCTGGCCGAGTCGACTCGCCGCCGATATCGATCAGCGTCGCCCCAACACACACCATGCCCTCGGCATGGCGCAGCGCCGCATCGCGCATTGCGAACCGGCCACCATCGGAAAAGGAGTCGGGGGTAACGTTAAGGATACCCATCACTTGCGGATGGCTTAAATCAAGAAACCGGCTGCCACAAGGCAGCCGGTTGTTTGTTTGCACTAGAGACATGTGACGGTTTTATACCTCGGCAGCAGGGCCGCCGATCGGTTTCTCGGGGCGATCTGCCTCATCGGACTTGGCAGACGGCGTGCCAGCATCATTGCCACCGCCAGTCCAGTCCTTCGGCTCACGCGCCGGAAGGCCACTCATGATGTCGTTAATCTGATCGAGATCGATGGTCTCGAACTTCATCAAGGCTTCAGCCATCGCATCGAGCTTGTCGCGGTTGTCGGTCAGAATCTGCTTGGCGGTGTTGTAACAGCCATCGATGATGGCGCGCACTTCGGAGTCGATCAGCTTGGCCGTCTCACCGGAAACGCTGGCACCAGAGGAGCCGCCACCGCCACGCAGGAACGGCTGATCATCATCCTCTGCGTATAGCAGCGGGCCCAGCTTCTCGGACAGGCCCCATTTGGTGACCATGTTACGAGCGATCTGGCTGGCTCGCATGATGTCGTTCGAAGCACCAGTGGTGACGCCATCGAAGCCAAGGGTCATTTCTTCGGCAATACGGCCGCCATACAGCGAGCAGATCTGACTGGTCAACGCACGCTTACTGAGGCTGTAGCGGTCTTCCTCGGGCAGGAACATGGTCACCCCTAGGGCGCGACCGCGCGGGATGATGGTGACCTTGTAAACCGGATCATGCTCGGGAACCAAGCGACCAACGATGGCATGGCCTGCTTCGTGATAAGCGGTGTTTAACTTTTCCTTGTCGGACATGACCATGGTCTTGCGCTCGGCGCCCATCATGATCTTGTCTTTGGCCAGCTCGAATTCCTTCATCTCCACCAGGCGCTTACCGGCACGAGCAGCGAACAGCGATGCTTCGTTGACCAGGTTGGCCAGGTCGGCACCGGAGAAGCCAGGTGTACCACGAGCGATCACCGACGCCTTGACGTCCTCGCCCATCGGAATCTTGCGCATATGCACATTGAGGATCTGCTCGCGACCGCGGATGTCCGGCAAACCAACGACTACCTGACGATCGAAACGGCCAGGACGCAGCAGCGCCTGATCGAGCACATCCGGGCGGTTGGTGGCAGCGATGACGATGATGCCATCGTTCATCTCGAAGCCATCCATCTCGACCAGCAACTGGTTGAGGGTCTGCTCACGCTCGTCATGACCGCCGCCCATGCCGGCACCACGGTGGCGGCCAACGGCGTCGATTTCATCGATGAAGATGATGCACGGTGCATGCTTCTTCGCCTGCTCGAACATGTCGCGCACACGGGAGGCACCGACACCGACGAACATTTCGACGAAGTCGGAACCGGAAATGGTGAAGAACGGCACCTTGGCTTCGCCGGCAACGGCTTTGGCGAGCAGGGTCTTACCGGTACCCGGAGAGCCGACCATCAGCACGCCGCGAGGAATACGGCCGCCGAGGCGCTGGAACTTGCCCGGGTCACGCAGAAACTCGACCAGCTCGCTGACTTCTTCTTTCGCTTCGTCGCAACCGGCAACATCAGCGAAGGTAGTCTTGACCTGATCTTCGGAGAGCAGCCGCGCCTTGGACTTGCCGAAACTCATCGGCCCGCCCTTGCCACCGGCGCCGCCTTGCATCTGCCGCATGAAGAACATGAAGACGGCGATGATCACCAGAATCGGGAAGCTGGCGACCAGCAACTGAGTCCAGATGCTCTGCTGCTCAGGCTGCTTGCCAACGATCTCGACATTGTTGTCCATCAGATCCTTGATCAGGCCGTTGTCCTGGATCGCCGGGCGCACGGTCTCGAACGACGTGCCGTCGGAGCGCAGGCCGCTGATGGTATAGCCATCGACGGTGACGCGTTTAACGCCGCCACTCTGAACCTGCTGGATGAACTCCGAGTAATTGAGCTTGTTGGTCTCACTCGGGCTGGAGAAGTTGTTCATCACCGTAACCAGGACGGCGGCGATGATCAGCCACAGGATCAGATTCTTTGCCATGTCGTTCAATTAGCTACCCTCTGAAGCAGGCCCCTTGCCGAAGCGTGCTTCGCATGACGACCAGTTATAAACCGATCTAACTTACTACAAACGCTCGCTCATGGCTGACACCGTCTGTAACCCTTTATGAGACATCTGCCCGTTACGATGCGCGTCTTGGCTTGGACTGACAACCACGCCATTGGTTTTATTCCACCCGCTGCCCTTTGAAACCTCGAGCCAGCAAATATTGCTCGCGAGAACGACCGCGAGACGACAACGGCTTGCGCATCTGTACCTTTTCGAACAGACCGCGAACCTGCTTGTGGTACTCGTCGAAGCCCTCGCCCTGGAAAATCTTGATCAGGAAATCACCACCCGGCCGCAATACCCGGGTCGCCAGATCCAGCGCCAACTCGCACAGGTACATGGCGCGCGGCTGATCAGACTCCCTGACCCCACTCATATTGGGGGCCATATCGGAAATCACAAGGTCGACCGGATGATTGTCGATGGCGTCGAGAATGCGCGCGAACACCTCATCATCGGTGAAATCGCCCTGAATGAAGGTGACGTCCGGAATACTGTCCATTTCCAGAATGTCCGAGGCGATCAAACGCCCCTTGTCGCCAATCACGCGGCTGGTGACCTGCGACCAGCCGCCGGGCGCAGCGCCCAGGTCGACCACGGTGATGCCGGGACGCAGGATGCGATCCTTTTCCTGCACCTCCAAAAGCTTGTAACTGGCACGTGAACGGTAGCCGTCCCGTTGCGCCATTTTGACGTACGGATCGTCGAAATGCTCTTTCAGCCAACGCTGGCTGGTCTTGGAACGGGCCACACAACACCTCAACAGAACAGAATGAATAACTGGGCGGGTTTCGGGCAGCTCGGTTAAAATAGCCCGCTTTCCCCAGATTAAGACGCAGGGTTCAGATTATGCCGCTCACTCAAGAGCAGAAGAAACAGTTCAAATCTATCGGCCACCACCTGAAACCGGTATTGATCGTTGCCGACAACGGTGTTACCGAGGGCGTACTGGCCGAGCTCGAACGCGCGCTGAACGACCACGAACTGATCAAGATTCAAGTTCGCATCACCGAACGTGAAGACCGCCTGGCGGTTATCGATGAACTGTGCAAGGCCAGCAATGCCGAACTGGCACAGATCATCGGCAAGATGGCGCTGCTGTACCGCAAGAACCCCAAGGCCAACCGCAACCTGTCCAACATCAGCCGCCACCAAGGCTGATTCAGGTGCTCAGCCGACCTGCGGGTCGGCTGCCACGCGCTTGCGAGGCACCGGCTGCAGTGCCAGCAAAAAGCCGAAGAACGCCAACAGCAAGTAGCTGAACAGCTGCCAACGCATTGCGTGCGGCCAAAGGGCGAGCGAAATCAAGAAGGCTAGCGAGACAGCCAGCACAGCGAGCAGCAATTGCCCACTGCGCCGCGTCCATAGCGCCGACCAGGCGCACTGCCTGACCAGCAAAAGGGCCTGCAATAAAGCGGCGACCAACGTCACGCCGACCATCTGCGGCACCAGCGTACGCGCAATCTCTTCTATCAAAAGCGACGCCAGCCCAACTTGCGACAGCCCCGGCAGCACAAGAAAGTGCAATACCCAGATGCCGCCCACCCAAAGGGTTTGCAGCAGCACCCAGGCATTCTCTACGCCATCACGCGTAGCAGCCGGCTCAGATGTGGCGAACTTCGACAATCTCGTACTCGATCAGACCGCTGGGGGTATTGACCGCCACCACGTCACCCTCTTCCTTGCCGATCAGGGCACGGGCGATGGGGGAACCGACGGAAATCTTGCCCTGCTTGATGTCTGCTTCGTCTTCACCAACGATCCGGTAGGAAACGCTTTCATCAGTCTCGACGTTGGCGATTTCTACCGTGGTGCCGAAAATCACCTTGCCGGTATGGGCGATAGTGGTGACATCGATGACCACCGCATTCTGCAGGCGCCCCTCGATATCACGAACACGCGCTTCCACCATACCCTGCTGCTCGCGGGCAGCATGGTATTCGGCGTTCTCTTTCAGGTCACCGAGCTCGCGCGCTTCGCCGATGTCCTGGCTGAGCTTGGGCCGAACCACCTTGGTCAGGTGGGCCAGCTCTTCTTCGAGGGCGCGCGCGCCCTCGACGGTCATGGGGTACTTGTTCATGCCTGAATTCCTGCATGCAGATCCTGCAGACGGCGCACGGTCTTCTCGGGACCAAACTTGAGCGCCTCACAGACCGCCTGCCCCGCCGCGATGGTGGTGGTGCAGTAGATCTTGTGCTGCAGAGCGTTACGACGAATGGAGTAAGAGTCAGCGATGGACTGACGGCCTTCAGTGGTGTTGATGATCAGCGTGACTTCGTCATTCTTGATCATGTCGACCACGTGCGGACGACCCTCGGTTACCTTGTTCACGCGGCGCACTGGCAGGCCAGCAGCCTCGATCACTTTGGCAGTGCCGGCAGTGGCAACCACTTCGAAGCCCAGCACGACCAGATCGCGAGCGACCTGGATGGCTTCCGGCTTGTCGTCTTCGCGCACACTGATGAAGGCAACGCCGGCGTTCGGCAGGATCTCGCTGGCCCCCATCTGCGCCTTGGCGAAGGCTTCGCCGAAAGTGTCGCCCACGCCCATCACTTCACCGGTGGACTTCATCTCTGGGCCGAGGATTGGGTCAACACCGGGGAACTTGTTGAACGGGAACACCGCTTCCTTGACGCTGAAGAACGGCGGAATGATTTCCTTGGTGAAGCCAAGCTCGGTCAACGTCTTGCCAGCCATCACGCGGGCAGCGACTTTGGCCAGCGACTCGCCGATGCACTTGGACACGAACGGCACGGTACGAGAGGCACGCGGGTTGACCTCGATGACGTAGATGTCCTCGCCCTGCACGGCCATCTGCACGTTCATCAGACCGACCACACCGAGCTCCAGAGCCATCTTCTTGACCTGGTCGCGGATCTCGTCCTGGATGTGCGCTGGCAGCGAGTACGGCGGCAGCGAACAGGCGGAGTCACCGGAGTGCACGCCAGCCTGTTCGATGTGCTGCATAATCGCGCCAATCACCACGACTTCGCCGTCGCTCACCGCATCGATATCGACTTCGATGGCGCAATTGAGGAAGCGGTCGAGCAGTACCGGGCTGTCGTTGGAGACCTTCACCGCTTCGCGCATGTAGCGCTTGAGCTCTTCTTCCTGGTAGACGATTTCCATCGCGCGGCCGCCCAGTACATAGGACGGGCGCACTACCATCGGATAACCGATGCTCTTCGATAATGTCAGCGCTTCTTCTTCGCTGCGCGCGGTGGCGTTGGCAGGCTGACGCAGGCCGAGGCGCTGCACCATCTGCTGGAAACGCTCACGGTCTTCGGCGCGATCAATGGCGTCCGGGCTGGTACCGATGATCGGCACGCCAGCCTCTTCCAGGGCGCGGCACAGCTTCAGCGGCGTCTGGCCACCGTACTGGACGATTACGCCCTTGGGCTGCTCGACGCGGACGATTTCCAGCACGTCCTCCAGGGTCACCGGTTCGAAGTACAGGCGATCGGAGGTATCGTAGTCGGTGGAGACGGTTTCCGGGTTGCAGTTGACCATGATGGTCTCGTACCCGTCTTCACGCATGGCCAGTGCGGCGTGTACGCAGCAGTAGTCGAACTCGATGCCCTGTCCGATGCGGTTCGGGCCACCACCAAGAATCATGATCTTGTCACGGCTGCTCGGATTGGCCTCGCACTCTTCCTCGTAGGTCGAGTACATGTAAGCGGTATCGGTGGCGAACTCGGCGGCGCAGGTGTCGACGCGCTTGTAGACTGGCAGCACCTTCAGCTTGTGGCGATGGCTGCGCAGGTTCTTCTCAGTGACACCCAGCAGTGTGGCCAGGCGTGCATCGGAGAAGCCTTTGCGCTTGAGGCTGAACATCAGGTCGCGGTCAATACTGGCAAGACCCAGGGTCTGGACGCGCTGCTCGTCCTTGATCAGATCTTCGATCTGCACCAAGAACCACTCATCAATGTTGGTAAGCGCGAACACTTCCTCGACCGTCTTACCGGCACGGAAAGCATCGCCCACGTACCAGATACGATCAGCGCCCGGCACGATCAGCTCGCGCTTGAGAGTGCTTTCCACTTCAGGGTCGGCCGGATCCAGCTTCGGATCGAAGCCAGCCACGCCAACTTCCAGACCGCGCAGGGCTTTCTGCAGGGATTCCTGAAATGTACGGCCGATGGCCATGACTTCACCGACGGACTTCATCTGGGTGGTCAGGCGAGCATCGGCCTTAGGGAATTTCTCGAAGGCGAAACGCGGGATCTTGGTCACCACGTAGTCGATCGCCGGCTCGAACGAGGCCGGGGTGCGACCACCGGTGATGTCGTTGCTCAGTTCGTCGAGGGTGTAACCAACGGCCAGCTTGGCGGCAATCTTGGCGATCGGGAAGCCGGTGGCTTTGGAAGCCAGCGCCGAGGAACGCGATACGCGCGGGTTCATCTCGATGACGACCATGCGACCGGTATTCGGGCAGATGCCGAACTGCACGTTAGAACCGCCGGTTTCCACGCCGATCTCACGCAGCACCGCCAGGGAGGCGTTACGCAGGATCTGGTATTCCTTGTCGGTCAGGGTCTGAGCCGGTGCGACGGTGATCGAGTCACCGGTGTGCACGCCCATCGGGTCGAAATTTTCGATGGCGCAAACGATGATGCAGTTGTCCTTCTTGTCGCGGACCACCTCCATCTCGTATTCCTTCCAGCCGATCAGCGATTCGTCGATCAGCAGCTCGCTGGTCGGCGACAAATCCAGACCACGGGTGCAGATTTCTTCGAACTCTTCACGGTTGTAGGCGATGCCACCACCGGTGCCACCCATAGTGAAGCTCGGACGGATGATGCACGGGAAGCCAACCTTCTCGAGCACGCCGTAGGCTTCTTCCATGCTGTGGGCGATACCCGATACCGGGCAGGCCAGGCCGATATCTTTCATCGCCTTGTCGAAGCGCGAGCGGTCTTCGGCCTTGTCGATGGTGTCGGCATTGGCACCGATCATTTCGACTCCGAATTTCTCCAGAATGCCGTGGCGCTCCAGATCCAGCGCACAGTTCAGCGCAGTCTGGCCACCCATGGTCGGCAGCAGCGCGTCCGGGCGCTCCTTCTCGATGATCTTGGCCACGGTGGCCCACTTGATCGGCTCGATGTAGGTAGCGTCGGCCATGGCCGGGTCGGTCATGATGGTCGCTGGGTTGGAGTTCACCAGGATGACGCGGAAACCTTCCTCACGCAGGGCCTTGCAGGCCTGGGCACCGGAATAGTCGAACTCGCACGCCTGGCCGATGACGATGGGGCCGGCGCCGAGGATCAGGATACTTTTGATGTCTGTACGTTTTGGCATTTTATCTCTCTCGAATCCGTAGGTCAGTCAGCGGGCTTAGCGGCGCTTGGCCATGGCTTCGATGAAGCGGTCGAACAGCGGGGCGACATCATTCGGGCCCGGGCTGGCTTCGGGGTGGCCCTGGAAGCTGAAGGCGTCCTTGTCGGTACGCTCGATGCCCTGCAGGGTGCCGTCGAACAGCGACTTGTGGATCGGCCGCAGATTGCTCGGCAGGCTGTTCTCGTCCACGGCAAAACCGTGGTTCTGGCTGGTGATCATCACCACGCCGGTATCCAGGTCCTGCACCGGGTGGTTGGCACCGTGGTGGCCATGGCCCATTTTCAGGGTCTTGGCGCCGGAGGCCAGAGCCAGCAGTTGGTGACCAAGGCAGATGCCAAATACCGGGATGTCGGTCTCCAGAACGTCCTTGATCGCGGCAATGGCGTAATCGCACGGTTCGGGGTCGCCAGGGCCGTTGGACAGGAACACGCCGTCGGGGTTGAGCGCCAGCACGTCGCTGGCCGGGGTTTGCGCCGGAACTACGGTCAGGCGGCAGCCACGCTCGACCAGCATGCGCAGGATGTTCAGCTTGACGCCATAGTCGTAGGCAACGACGTGATAAGGCAGCTCGCTAGCGGCGATTTCCGGGTGGCTGTCGTCTTTCAGATTCCACACACTGGAGCGCCACTCGTAAGGCTCGGAGCAGCTCACCACTTTGGCCAGATCCATGCCCTTCAGGCCTGGGAAGCCGCGCGCCAACTCGAGGGCTTTTTCCTCGGTGGCGTCGGCGCCAACCAGGATGCAGCCGTTCTGCGAGCCTTTCTCGCGCAGAATGCGCGTCAGGCGACGAGTATCGATACCGGCGATGGCGACGGTGCCGTTTTCCTTGAGGTAATCAGGCAGCGACTGCTTGTTACGCCAGTTGCTGGCAATCAGCGGCAGATCACGAATGATCAGGCCCGCAGCCCAAACGCGATCCGACTCGGCATCTTCCGGCGTGGTACCGGTGTTGCCGATATGTGGATAGGTCAGGGTAACGATCTGCTGGGCATAAGACGGATCGGTAAGAATTTCC
The DNA here is from genome assembly GCF_900142655.1 of Phytopseudomonas punonensis. Taxonomy (GTDB): domain Bacteria; phylum Pseudomonadota; class Gammaproteobacteria; order Pseudomonadales; family Pseudomonadaceae; genus Aquipseudomonas; species Aquipseudomonas punonensis. The sequence goes on from NZ_FRBQ01000001.1 coordinate 377,316, forward strand.
TGATAGCCGGTCATGGCGGTGTTGAACACCACCTCCCCGACAGTTTGGCCGTCGGCCCCGATGGCCTCGCCGCGAAAAATGCTGCCGTCAGCAAGGGCGAGTATGGCTGGCTTACTCAAGAAGACCTCCCGTAGATCGTGGAGCAAACGCAGATTGTAAAAAAGCGGGATGACGTGTGAAGGTCATCCCGCTTTTTTGATTGATTCATTCTGCGCAACTTTTAGTGGACACACTAAAGCGAAAAGCTTACAGGAAAAGCCTGTTTTTCGAAAGGCATGTGAGGGCAAAAATCTGAAATTGAAGCGACATTGATCGATCAAAGCCCATCAGCGCGCCTTACAAGACAGCCCGACGCATCGAAAATAGCGCATGGAAGCAGTCAGGCACGTACCGAAAAATGCCGGGAGCGCCAGCGAACGCCCCGGCCTCAGCTTTACTTCAGACCCAACACATCCTGCATGTCATACAGACCGGCCGGGCGCTCGCGCAGCCAGGAAGCAGCCCGAACGGCGCCTTTGGCAAAGGTCATGCGGCTGGACGCCTTGTGGGTGATTTCCACGCGCTCACCATCGGCGGCGAACAGCACGGTGTGATCGCCTACAACATCGCCTGCGCGCACAGTGGCGAAGCCAATGGTTTCCCGAGCACGCGCACCGGTTTGGCCTTCGCGGCCGTAGACCGCGACCTTTTCCAGATCACGCCCCAGCGCATTGGCCACCACTTCGCCCATGCGTAGCGCAGTGCCCGACGGCGCATCGACCTTGTGCCGGTGATGAGCTTCGAGCACTTCGATATCCACATCGTCACCCAATACGCGCGCGGCGGTATCGAGCAGCTTCAAGCACAGATTGACACCCACACTGAAGTTGGCGGCGAAGACGATCGGAATTTCTTTGCCAGCCTCGACCAGCAGCTGCTTCTCGGCAGCACTGAAGCCGGTGGTGCCGATCACCATGGCCTTGCCGGCGCGACGGCATATCTGCAGGTTTTCGAGCGTCACCGATGGATGGGTGAAGTCGATCAGCACGTCGAATTGATCGAGCGCGCTTTCGATATTGCCGCCCAGCGCTACGCCCAGCTTGCCAACCCCAGCGAGCTCACCGGCGTCGGCGCCGATCAGCGTGCTTTCCGGGCGCGCCAGCGCGGCACCGAGAGTCGTGCCGTCAGCCTGATGAATCGCTTCGATCAGATTCTTGCCCATGCGCCCCGCGGCGCCCGTGACTGCAATACGCATATGCATAACTCCAAAGCAAAAACGGCAGGCAGCCGGCGGATGCCAGCTGCCTGCCGTGGATTATCGCGTTAAAGGTCGCCGAAGAAGCGCTTCACGCCCTCGAACCAGCCATTGGCCTTGGGCGAGTTGGAGCTGTTGCCCGCCAGGGACTGACGAAATTCCTCGAGCAGCTCGCGCTGACGACGATCCAGGTTGACCGGAGTTTCCACCGCCACCTTGCACATCAGGTCGCCCGCACCACCGCCACGCACAGGGGCAACGCCCTTGCCGCGCAGACGGAACAGCTTGCCGGTCTGGGTGCCCTCCGGAATCTTCAGTTTCACCCGACCGTCGAGGGTCGGCACTTCCAACTCGCCGCCCAGCGCTGCATCGGCGAAGCTGATCGGTACCTCGCAGTACAGATGCTTGCCATCGCGCTGGAAGATCGCGTGCTCACGCACATTGACCACCACATACAGATCGCCAGCCGGGCCGCCCATGGAGCCCGCCTCGCCTTCGCCGGACAGACGAATGCGGTCACCGGTGTCGACGCCAGCCGGCACTTTCACGGACAGCGTCTTGTGCTCTTCGACACGGCCGTGGCCGTGGCAGGAGCCGCAAGGGTCGGTGATCATCTTGCCGCTGCCGTGGCAGCGCGGGCAGGTCTGCTGCACCGAGAAGAAGCCCTGCTGCATGCGCACCTGACCGATACCACCACAGGTGGTACAGGTGACGGGGCTGGTACCTTTCTTGGCGCCGGAACCTTCGCAGGTCTTGCAGTTGACCAGAGTCGGTACGCGAATGGTCACCGTAGTGCCACGCACCGCCTCTTCGAGGTCCAGCTCGAGGGTGTAGCGCAGGTCGCTGCCGCGCTGTGCACCGCCGCGCTGGCCGCCACGTTGGCCACCGAAGAAATCGCTGAACACATCCCCAAAGATGTCGGAGAAGTTCGCACCGCCACCGCCAAAACCGCCACCGCCGCCCATTTGCGGGTCAACGCCGGCATGACCGTACTGATCGTAGGCGCTGCGCTTGCCCGCATCGGACAGCACTTCGTAGGCCTCGTTGGCTTCCTTGAAGGCGTCTTCAGCGGCTTTGTCGCCAGGATTGCGATCGGGGTGGTGCTTCATCGCCAGGCGACGATAAGCCTTTTTCAGCTCCGCCTCGCTGGCACCGCGCTCGACCCCGAGCACTTCGTAGTAGTCACGTTTAGACATGGGTTTCTAACACTCTCAAAATTCGTACCGTCCAGACACGCCAACGCGGGAGCAAGCCCCCGCGCGGCGGATCGCCCTATCGCACAGCAGTGCGGCAGGGCGTAAACACAGGCAAGCTGGGGCTTACTTGTTGTCCTTGACTTCCTCGAACTCGGCGTCGACCACATCGTCGGCAGAGCCCTTGGTATCGCCAGCATCCGCCGCACCAGCGCCAGCAGCACCTGGCTGCGGCTGTTCGGCGTACATTTTCTGCGCCAGCGGAGTGGTAGCCTCGGACAACGCATTCATCTTCGCTTCGATGGCAGCCTTGTCGTCGCCTTTAACAGCAACTTCCAGCTCGCCCAACGCAGCTTCGATGGCGGTTTTCTCTTCCGCGGTGGCCTTATCGCCAGCCTCGGTGAGCATCTTGCGAGTTGCGTGCACCAGTTGGTCACCCTGGTTGCGAGCAGTGGCGAGTTCTTCGAACTTGCGATCTTCCTCGGCGTTGGCCTCGGCATCACGCACCATGCGCTCGATTTCGTCATCGGACAGACCGGAGTTGGCCTTGATCACGATGGACTGAGTCTTACCGGTGGCTTTGTCTTTCGCACTGACGTGCAGGATGCCGTTGGCGTCGATATCGAAGGTCACTTCGATCTGCGGCACGCCACGCGGAGCCGGCGGAATCTCGGCCAGGTCGAACTTACCCAGAGACTTGTTCTGGCCTGCCTGCTTACGCTCACCCTGCAGCACGTGAATGGTCACCGCGCCCTGGTTGTCGTCCGCGGTCGAGAACACCTGCGACTTCTTGGTCGGGATGGTGGTGTTCTTCTCGATCAGCGGAGTCATCACGCCGCCCATGGTTTCAATACCCAGGGTCAGCGGAGAAACGTCGAGCAGCAGTACGTCCTTGACGTCGCCAGCCAGTACCGCGCCCTGAATGGCAGCGCCCATGGCAACGGCTTCGTCCGGGTTGACGTCTTTGCGAGCTTCTTTACCGAAGAACTCAGTAACCAGCTTCTGCACCAACGGCATACGAGTCTGACCACCGACCAGGATCACGTCGTTGATCGAACCGACGTCGATGCCGGCGTCTTTCAATGCGATGCGGCATGGCTCGATGGTGCGCTGAACCAGGTCTTCAACCAGCGATTCCAGCTTGGCGCGGGAGATCTTCACATTCAGGTGCTTAGGACCGGTGGCGTCTGCAGTGATGTACGGCAGGTTGACGTCGGTCTGCTGGCTCGAGGACAGCTCAATCTTGGCCTTCTCAGCAGCTTCCTTCAGGCGCTGCATGGCCAGCGGGTCACCCTTGAGGTTCATGCCGCTTTCTTTCTTGAATTCGTCGACGAGGTAGTCGATCAGACGGATGTCGAAGTCTTCACCACCGAGGAAGGTGTCGCCGTTGGTGGCCAGTACTTCGAACTGGTGCTCGCCGTCAACCTCGGCAATTTCGATTACCGAAACGTCGAAAGTACCGCCGCCCAGGTCATAAACGATCACGGTGTGATCGCCCTTGGCCTTGTCCATACCGTAAGCCAGTGCAGCTGCGGTCGGCTCGTTGATGATGCGCTTGACGTCCAGACCGGCGATGCGGCCGGCGTCTTTGGTGGCCTGACGCTGGCTGTCGTTGAAGTAGGCCGGCACGGTGATGACCGCTTCGGTAACCGCTTCGCCGAGGTAGTCTTCAGCGGTCTTCTTCATCTTCTTGAGGATTTCAGCCGAGATCTGCGGCGGTGCCATCTTTTGGCCGTTCACTTCAACCCAGGCGTCACCATTATCAGCCTTGGCGATTTTGTACGGGACCATCTGGATGTCTTTCTGCACGACTTCTTCGTCGAAACGACGGCCGATCAGACGCTTAACCGCGTACAGGGTGTTGTGCGGGTTGGTCACGGCCTGACGCTTGGCGGACTGGCCAACCAGAATCTCACCATCGTTGGCGTAAGCGATGATCGACGGTGTAGTACGCGCGCCTTCGGCGTTTTCGATGACTTTAACGTTGCCGTTTTCAAGAATGGAGACGCAGGAGTTGGTGGTCCCCAGGTCGATACCGATAATTTTGCCCATTTCACTCTCCCGAAACTTTGATGTATCCGCAGCGTTGTCGTGACCGCTGCGGTAGCACTAATACGCTTGACTTAATAAATGGGGGCTCGCCCGCCGATTTCAAGCCTGCTCGTCGATGGACGGCGGCGTTTCGGCTGGCGCCTTGCTGACCACGACCATAGCCGGGCGCAGCAGACGACCGTTGAGCATGTAGCCCTTCTGGAACACCTTGAGCACGCTGTTCGGCTCGACGTTGGTGCTCTCTTGTAGAGCCATGGCCTGATGGTGCTCAGGGTTGAACGGCGCACCATGCGGATCGATGGCTTCCAGCTGGTGGCGCTTGAGGGTGTCGAGCAGCAACTTGAGCGTCAGCTCCATACCCTCACGCACCGCCTTGATTGCGTCGTCATCAGCGCTCGACAGCTCGAGCCCACGCTCCAGGCTGTCGACCACTGGCAGCAGGTCGTTGGCAAACTTCTCGAGAGCGAACTTGTGCGCCTTCTCGACATCCTGCTCAGCGCGACGGCGCACGTTCTGCAGATCGGCAGCCATGCGCAGCGACTGATCCTGCGCAGCCGCCAGTTGCTCTTCCAGCGTTTGCACGCGAGCAGCCATGTCTTCGTTCAGCGCAGCATCGTTTTCTTGCGCGTCGGAAGTCTGCGGGTCCAGGTTCTGTTCGTCAGCCATGCATTTCTCCTCTAAATGAATCGACGAGCCTCAACTCGCGCGTCTGCCGGCTATATAAGGACGATTTGTAGGGTTTCAAGGGGCGAGCACACTTTCGCAGTCACTCGCGCAGCAGTATTGCCAGCGGAGCAAATACCACTGTATAAATAACCAGACAAACCTTGAGAGGCCTCGCCATGCTGGTGCACCTGTCCGTCCACAATTACGCCATCGTCGAACATCTGGATCTGGAACTGGATCGAGGCATGAGCGTTATCAGCGGCGAGACCGGCGCCGGCAAATCGATCATGCTCGACGCACTGGGCCTTACCTTGGGCGACCGAGCCGACAGCGGCGTGGTGCGCCCCGGCGCCGACAAGGCCGATATCCTTGCCAGCTTCGACCTGGGCGATATCCCGGAGGCCCACAACTGGCTCGCCGAGCGCGACCTGGATAACGACGGCCCTTGCATCTTGCGCCGCGTGATTACCGCTGAAGGTCGCTCGCGCGGCTACATCAATGGCACGCCCTGCCCGCTTGGCGACCTCAAGGCGCTGGGCGAGCTGCTGATCGACATTCACAGCCAGCATGAACACCAGTCGCTGCTCAAAACCGACACTCACCGCCGCCTGCTTGACGAATACGCAGGCGTTCAGGAACTGGCTCGTCAGGTACAACTGGCTGCGCAGCGCTGGAAACAGACCCGTAGCGAACTGGAGCGCGTGACCTCCCAGGGCGACGAGCAACGCGCCCGCCACCAGTTGCTTAGCTACCAGCTGGAAGAGCTCGAGAATCTCGGTCTGGGCGATAACGAGCTGGAGCAGCTGGAGCAGGACCACAAGGCCCTGACCAACGCCGAAAGCCTGGTGAGCGCCTGCCGCCAGGTGATCGACCAGTGCAGCGAAAGCGACGCTGGTAACGTGCTGTCGGTGCTGACTGCCAGCCTCAATCGCCTCAGCGCCCTGCAGGGCCAGCCCGGCGCACTCAACGAAGCGACCAACCTGCTGGCCAGCGCCCAGATTCAGATCGAAGAAGCGGTCGGCGAGCTCAATCGTTTTCTCGACCACTTCGATGCCGACCCGCAGCGCCAGCAACAACTCGAAGAGCGCCTCGACACCATCTACACCCTGGCGCGTAAACACCGCATCCATCCCAGCGAACTGCCCGCCATGCAGCAACAGCTGTTCGACGAACTCGAAAGCCTCAATGCTGATGACCAGGCCGCCGAACGCCTGGGCCAAGAGCTGGCCGCTTATGGTCGCCACTATCAGGAAAAAGCGACCGAGCTCAGCACCAAACGGCAGAAAGCCGCGGGCAAGCTGGGCAAGGCGGTAGAAAAGGAAATGCAGACGCTGGGCATGCCTGGCGGGCGTTTCAGCATTCAACTGCAGAACTACGAAGGCAGTGAGCCGAATACCACTGGCCTGGAGCAGGTCGAGTTTCTGGTCAGCGCCAACCCTGGTCAGCCAATCAAAGCGCTAGCCAAGGTCGCTTCGGGCGGCGAGCTGTCGCGTATCAGCCTGGCGATACAGGTCATCACCGCACAGACCTCACGCGTACCGACGCTGGTGTTCGACGAAGTGGATGTCGGCATTGGCGGCCCCACGGCGGAAGTGGTCGGCCAACTACTGCGCCGCCTTGGTGACCGTGGGCAGGTGCTTACTGTGACTCACCTACCCCAGGTTGCCGCACAAGGTCACCAGCACCTGTTCGTGCACAAGGTGCGCGGCAGCAACGCCACGCGTACAGCCGTCAGCAAGCTCGACGAAACGCAGCGCGTCGAGGAAGTGGCTCGCATGCTCGGCGGCATCGACTTGACCGACGAATCACTGGCTCACGCGCGCAAACTGGTCAGCAATGCGCAGAGCTGAGCAGACGAATCGAAGCCTGCAAAAACTGCAGGCATGAAAAAGGCGACCTAGGTCGCCTTTTTCAATCAAACGATGCGCTTATTGCTTGGCAGCATTGCGGCGCACGTAGAGCACCAGATTGTGATCCACCAGCTCGAAACCGTGCTCGCGAACGATTTCTTTCTGGCGCTTTTCAATTTCGGCGTCGAAGAATTCGATCACGTCGCCGGTGTCAACACACACCATATGATCGTGATGGCCACCGTCCGCCAATTCGAACACGGCATGGCCGCCATCGAAGTTGTGACGCACCACCAGGCCAGCCGCCTCGAACTGGGTAAGAACCCGGTAAACAGTGGCCAGACCGACATCTTCACCCGCATCCATCAGCGACTTGTAGACATCTTCTGCACTCATGTGACGCTGCTCGGCAGAGTCCAGCATCTGCAGGATTTTGACCCGTGGCAGGGTTACTTTCAGGCCAGCTTTTCGCAGTTCGCTATTTTCAACCATGGTCTGCTTTCTCGCGGAAGCGCTTCGCAGCTTCCCTTATTGCGGGTATGATCGGGGTTTACGTTGCCCAGCCAAGATAGTGGAAGACGCCCACCGATGCAAAAAACCAGACTCCTGCTGACCAGCCTCACCTTCATGGGGCTCATCGCACTCGCCGGTTGCTCATTCCCCGGGGTTTATAAAATCGACATCCAACAGGGCAATGTCGTCACGCAGGACATGATAGACCAGTTGAGGCCTGGAATGACCCGACGCCAAGTGCGGTTTATCATGGGCAACCCACTGCTGACCGACACCTTCCACGCCAATCGCTGGGATTACCTGTACAGCATGCAGGCTGGCGGCAGCCCGCGTCAGCAGGAGCGGGTCAGCCTGATCTTCAGCGGCGACGACCAACTCGTCAGCCTGTCTGGCGACTTCATGCCGGGCACCAGCCGTGATGATGCGATCCTAGGTCGTGACGGCGCCCCGCAAAGCGCTCCGAGCCAGAAACAGGAAGAGCCAGCCGCTCCAGGCTCGCTGCTTGAGCAGATCCAGCGCGACGTCGACAACGTCGAAGCCGTACCGGTACCGACTCCGGAACCGCTGGAAACCTCGCCTCAGTAATGAGTGAAGCGCAATAAAAAGCCCCGGCCAATGTCGGGGCTTTTTATTGCGTTTAATCCTAAACGATGTCCCCACTGACTAAGCGCCAGATAGCGCCGCCTTTCTCGCCCGCTCGGCTGCCTGCGCGGCACGCCGCTTGCGTACCTCCTTGGGGTCGGCGAGCAATGGCCGATAGATCTCCACACGATCACCATTCTCGAGCGCTTGCAGATCCGGCTCGGCCACGACCTTTCCAAACAATCCCAGCGGCGCGGCGGCCAGATCTAACCCGGCAAAATGCGCCTGCAACCCTGACTGCAGAGCAGCCTGACGCACTGTTGTTCCAGCGGGTAGTTGCAGCGTTACCAGCATCTGCCTGTCGGGCGCGGCAAACACCACCTCAACGGATAGCTCGTTATTGGCCATGGAGCTCTTTGGCCCGCTGGCAAAACGCATCGACCATGGTATTGGCCGCCTGATTGAACAGAGGACCCAGGGTCGCGCGCACGATCGACCCAGCGTAATCGAAGGTCAGATCCAGACTGATCTTGCAGGCCTTATCGCCTAGCGCCTTGAACGTCCATTGACCGTGCAGATGCTCGAACGGACCATCTTGCAGATTCAGCTCGATCGACTGCCCGGGCACCAGTCCATTGCGGGTGGTAAAGCGCTGGCTCAACCCGGCCTTGGCCACCTCCAGGCTGGCGATCATATGCGTGTTGCTGACCTCGAGGATCTCACTCGACGCACACCAGGGCAGAAACTCAGGGTAACGCTCAACGTCGTTGACCAGCTCGTAAAGAGCCTGCGCGGGGTACGGCAGCAAGGCCGAGCGTTGAATGTGAGTGCTCATAACGATTGGGTTTCCACGGTTGGCGACATCGCAGCAGCGCGATGTCACGGGGCGACGCCCTTTAACAACAGACATCAACCAGAAGACAGGTATCCCGATATTGTCAGGGATTCGACTTGAGGGCTCAAGCGCACCGCTGCCGCAGCGCTTTTAGCGTGCGCATGCATGGCGCACCGCCAACAGACTCCCTATAATGCCGCGCCTATGGCTAAACAAAAGAAACATCCGCAAGGCACCATCGCCCAGAACAAGAAGGCGATGCACGACTATTTCGTGGAGTCGCGCTTCGAGGCCGGCCTGGCCCTGGCCGGCTGGGAAGTGAAGAGTCTGCGCGCCGGCAAAGCCCAACTGGTCGACAGCTACGTTCTACTCAAGGACGACGAAGCCTGGTTGATGGGCTGCCACATCACGCCGCTGAAAACCGCCAGCACCCACGTCATCGCCGACCCGACGCGCACGCGCAAGCTGCTGCTCAACAAACGCGAGCTGGAAAAGCTGTTTGGTTCTGTACAACAGAAAGGCTATACCTGCGTGGCGCTTTCGCTGTACTGGAAGCAGCACCTGGTGAAGTGCGAAATCGCCCTGGCCAAGGGCAAGAAGGATTTCGACAAGCGCCATACCGAGAAAGAGCGCGACGCTGATCGCGAAGTGCAGCGCGCCATGCGCAGCAAGGGTAAGGACGAGTAACTGCAGTTCAATCTCGATCTGCAGTACCTCCGCCGCCCTTCCCCTCAGCAATTCCATCTGCAAGCACGCAAACCGGCAAAAGCTTATTTAAAGTCCTTGCCGACGCTGTGCCCGTTGTTCGCGCATTTCCTGCTGCACTACATCGGCCAAGACTTCCTGCACGTAGTCGATGTGCTGATTCGACAGCCTTCGCGCATCCTCGGCACGCCCCTCCATGATCGCCTCGAACAGCGCGCGATGCTGTGCATTGAGCATGCTGCGGGTTTCACCGCGCAGGGCGTACATGCCGCCGATATTGGTGACCACGTTGCGTTTGAGCAGGTCGAACAGCCCGCGAATGGTGTGCAGCAGCACCGCATTGTGGCTGGCCTCGGCAATAGCCAGGTGGAAGCTGGCGTCCGCAACGCCCTCTTCGGCTCGGGTCACCTCGGCGGCGCGCCCGTAACAATCCTGCAAACGCTCGAAAGCTTCGCTCAGGCGCTGCCGATCCACATCGGTTGCCCGCAACGCGGCGTAATAGGCGCAGGAGCCTTCCAGAGTATGGCGAAACTCAAGCAGGTCGCGCTGAGCGTCGGCGCTGCTTTCCAGCAACTGCATCAGCGGGTCGCTGAATGTCGACCCAAGGTTCTCACAGACATAAGTACCGCCGCCCTGGCGACTGCTCAGCAACCCCTTGGCAGCAAGCTTCTGGATGGCTTCACGCAGCGAAGGTCGCGAGACGCCGAACTGCTCGGCCAGCTGCCGCTCGGCAGGCAGCCGCTCACCCGCCTTCAGAGTGCCTTCGAGGATCATCGCCTCCAGGCGAGCGACGATATCGTCTGACAAGCGCCTTTGTCGCAGCGGACCAAAATTCATTACCTCAACACCCCAACTCACCACGAAAACGAGGCTGGATCGCCTGTTCGCCGCAAATCCGTGCAGCCTACCCAGTGACCTCTACCGCCACAAGCACGACGCAGCACAGAACAACGTGCGACCAAAGTCGCAACGGCACAAATTGACGCACCCACCGAAAAGAAATTATTCTTGCTCTCGCCACCTGTAAATTGGTCTTACCAATAATAACAACCCGTTCGCACATTGCTCCTGCCTTCGGTACAGCACCAGCAACTTGCGGTCAGGCGATACCAACAACAATCAGCGAGCCTCCCCCATGCAAACTTGGCAACAGCTCTACACACCGCTCGGCAGCCTCGGACTGTCCGCATTTGCAGCAGTGATTCCAATCGTCTTCTTCTTTCTCGCCCTGGCGGTGTTTCGCCTCAAGGGTCATGTCGCTGGCAGCATTACCCTGGCGCTGTCGGTGATCATCGCCATTGCCGCCTTCGGCATGCCGGTGGACATGGCGCTGGCTGCAGCCGGTTACGGCTTCGCCTATGGCCTGTGGCCGATTGCCTGGATCATCGTCGCGGCGGTGTTCCTGTACAAACTGACGGTCAAGAGCGGTCAGTTCGAAGTCATCCGCAGTTCGGTGCTGTCGATCACCGATGACCAGCGCCTGCAGGTACTGCTGATCGGCTTCTCGTTCGGCGCCTTTCTCGAAGGTGCCGCGGGCTTCGGCGCTCCAGTCGCCATCACCGCCGCGCTGCTGGTTGGGCTGGGTTTCAATCCGCTTTATGCCGCAGGCCTGTGCCTGATCGCCAACACCGCCCCCGTTGCCTTCGGCGCCCTGGGCATCCCAATCATCGTCGCAGGCCAGGTCACCGGCATCGACGCTTTCAAGATCGGCGCCATGACTGGCCGCCAACTGCCGCTGCTGTCGGTGATCGTGCCGTTCTGGCTGGTTGCGATGATGGACGGCTGGAGAGGCATCAAGGAAACCTGGCCGGCTGCCCTGGTCGCTGGCGTGAGCTTCGCCATAACCCAGTATTACACCTCCAACTACATCGGCCCGGAACTGCCGGACATCACCTCAGCCCTGGTCAGCCTGGTGTGCCTGACGCTGTTCCTCAAGGCCTGGCAGCCCAAGCGGGCCGCAGCAAGCCAGGTCGCGGGTGTTTCCGGCGGCACAGCGGTAGCCGGCAGCTTCGGCGGCGTACGCAGCACCACGCCTTCGCCTTACAGCCTCGGGCAGATCCTCAAGGCCTGGTCGCCGTTCCTGATTCTCACTGCCATGGTCACCATCTGGACGCTGAAACCCTTCAAGGCCCTGTTCGCGCAAGGCGGCGTGCTGGATAGCCTGGTGTTCATGCTGCCGATTCCGCATCTGGACCAATTGGTGGTAAAGGTCGCGCCCATCGTCGCCAACCCCACGCCGATTGCAGCGGTATTCAAACTCGACCCGATCTCGGCGACCGGTACCGCGATTTTCCTGTCGGCCGTCCTGTCGATGTTGGTATTGAAGATCAATTTCATAACTGGTCTTACCACTCTAAGAGAGACATTCTACGAATTGCGCTGGCCGATTCTGTCCATCGGCATGGTGCTGGCGTTCGCCTTCGTCACCAACTACTCGGGCATGTCGACCACCATGGCACTGGTACTGGCCGGCACTGGCGCAGCCTTCCCGTTCTTCTCGCCGTTCCTCGGCTGGCTGGGCGTGTTTCTGACTGGCTCGGATACCTCGTCCAACGCCCTGTTCGGCTCGCTGCAGGCGACCACGGCGCACCAGATCGGCGTCAGCGACACCCTGCTGGTAGCGGCCAACACTAGCGGCGGCGTGACCGGCAAGATGATCTCGCCGCAATCGATCGCTGTGGCGTGCGCCGCCACCGGCATGGTCGGCAAGGAGTCCGACCTGTTCCGCTTCACCCTCAAGCACAGCCTGATCTTCGCCACCTTCGTCGGTGTGATCACGCTGGTTCAAGCTTACTGGCTGACCGGCATGCTGGTGCATTAATTATCGAGCAGCTGCGCGTCGGCCCTGCCAGCTCGCAAGAACGCTGCAGGTTAATTGCGAACGCAGCGCCCTGACCCGAGGCGTGCTACACACCCAAAGCCCGCGACACTGTCCGGGCTTTGTCGCTGCCGCGCTGTGAAGCGCGTTAGACCAGACACGGAATAGAGCCCATGATCATTTCTGCCTCCACCGATTACCGCGCCGCCGCCCAGCGTCGCCTGCCGCCGTTCCTGTTTCACTACATCGATGGCGGCGCTTATGCCGAGTACACCCTCAAGCGCAACGTCGAAGACCTGGCCAGCATCGCCCTGCGCCAGCGCGTGCTGAAGAATATGGCCGAGCTGAGTCTGGAAACCCAGCTGTTCGGTGAAACCCTTTCGATGCCGGTGGCCTTGGCGCCGGTCGGCCTGACCGGCATGTACGCGCGCCGCGGCGAAGTGCAGGCGGCCAGGGCGGCGGCAGACAAGGGCATCCCCTTCACGCTGTCGACCGTTTCGGTCTGCCCGATCGAGGAGGTTGCGCCGGCGATCAGCCGCCCCATGTGGTTCCAGCTGTATGTACTCAAAGACCGCGGCTTCATGAAGAACGCTTTGGAGCGTGCCAAGGCTGCGGGGGTGACCACGCTAGTGTTCACCGTCGACATGCCGACACCCGGCGCCCGCTACCGTGACGCCCACTCCGGCATGAGTGGCCCCAACGCCGCTATGCGTCGCATGCTGCAGGCCTTTACGCATCCGGCATGGGCCTGGGACGTAGGCCTGATGGGCAAACCTCACGACCTAGGCAACATCTCCACTTACCGCGGTAATCCGACCGGGCTGGCTGACTACATCGGCTGGCTGGGCGCCAACTTCGACCCGTCGATTTCCTGGAAGGATCTGGAGTGGATTCGCGAATACTGGGACGGCCCGATGGTGATCAAGGGCATTCTCGACCCTGAGGACGCACGTGATGCGGTCAAGTTCGGTGCCGACGGTATCGTTGTCTCCAACCACGGCGGTCGTCAGCTCGACGGCGTGCTGTCCAGCGCCCGCGCGCTGCCGGCCATCGCTGATGCGGTAAAAGGCGACCTGAAGATTCTCGCCGACTCGGGCATCCGCAACGGACTCGACGTGGTACGCATGATAGCCCTGGGCGCCGACACGGTGATGCTCGGCCGCGCTTTCGTCTATGCCCTGGCCGCGGCCGGCGGCGCGGGCGTGAGCAATCTGCTGAGTCTGATCGAGAAGGAAATGCGCGTCGCCATGGTGCTTACCGGCGCCCGCTCCATCGCCGAGATCAGTACCGACTCACTCGTTCGGGAGCTCTGAGATGATCAGCCGCGACACCTTGCTCAAACAACTGCGCGATGCCGTGGGCCGTGACCATGTGCTCACCGACGGGCAAAGCACCCGGCGCTTTCGCAAGGGCCACCGCACCGGCGAAGGCAACGTGCTGGCCGTGGTACGCCCCGGCACGCTACTGGAACAATGGCGTGTGCTCGAAGCAGCCGTGGCCGCCGACCGCATCGTCATCATGCAGGCAGCCAACACCGGTCTGACCGGCGGCTCGACGCCGGACGGCAAAGACTACGACCGCGAGATCGTGCTGATCAACACCCTGCGCATCACCGGTGTGCAGCTGATCAACGATGGCGAACAAGTGGTCTGCCTGCCCGGCGCCACACTCGACCGCCTTGAGCAAGACCTGGCACCACTGGGCCGCGAGCCGCACTCGGTGATTGGCTCATCCTGCATCGGCGCCTCGGTGCTCGGTGGCGTGTGCAACAACTCCGGCGGATCGCTGGTACGCCGCGGGCCGGCTTACACCGAACTGGCACTCTACGCACAGGTAACGGAAGACGGCTCCCTGGAGCTAGTCAACCACCTGGGTATCGACCTGGGCAACAGCCCGGAAGAAATCCTCACCCGCCTGCAACGCGGCGACTACAGTCCGTACCAGGTCAGCAATGAGGCGGGCGGTAAGGCTTCGGACCAGCGCTATGGCGAGCACGTGCGTGATGTCGACGCAGACACCCCAGCGCGCTTCAACGCCGACCCATCCCGGCTGTTCGAAGCCTCCGGCTCGGCCGGCAAGCTGTGCCTGTTCGCCGTGCGCCTGGACACCTTCCCAAAGGAACCGAGTACCGTCTTCTACGTAGGTACCAACGCGGCCGACGACCTCACCGAAGTGCGCCGCCACCTGCTTAATCACCTGCCAAGCCTGCCGATTGCCGGTGAGTACATTCACCGCACCGCGTTCGATATCGGCGAGAAGTATGGCAAGGATACCTTTTTGCTGATCGACCGCTTCGGCACCGCGAGGGTGCCTGGCGCCTTCGCCATGAAGAGCCGTGTCGATGGCTTCTTCGAGCGTTTTGGCCTGCGCGGAATCAGCGATCGCATCATTCAGTTGGCCATGAACCTGCTGCCCAGCCACTTGCCGCCACGCATGCGCGAGTATCGCGAGCGCTTCGAACATCACCTGATGATTCGCGTGGCCAATGACAGCCTGGAAGAAACCCGGCGCTTTCTGAGTGAATACTTCGCGGCTGGTAGCGGTGGCGCGTTTTTCGAATGCGATGCCGACGAAGGTCGCAAGGCTTTCCTGCATCGCTTCGCCATTGCTGGTGCGGCGATTCGCTACCGCGAGGCGCACCGCAGCAGCGTGGAAGATATTCTTGCTCTGGATATCGCCCTGCGCCGCAACGACCGCGACTGGGTGGAAACGCTGCCGGCAGAAATGGAAGAGCAGATCATCCACAAGCTCTATTACGGGCACTTTTTCTGCCACGTATTCCACCAAGACTACATCGTCAAAAAGGGCACCGACCCCATCGCCATGGAACACGCCATGTGGAAGCTGCTCGACGAACGCCGCGCCGAGTACCCGGCTGAGCACAACGTCGGTCACCTTTATGTAGCCAAGCCGGCGCTGGCAGGCTTCTACCGCGAGCTGGACCCGACCAATGCCTTCAACCCGGGCATTGGCCACACCTCGAAGAAAAAACACTGGGAAGAGTGCTGCGGCGGGCACTGAGGTGTCGGCCATCATGCTGCGGCCGCATCGTGCTTTCTGCCACGCAAAGAAGAAAGGGGAAACCTCTCGGCCTCCCCTTTCGTAGATGTCCTGTGCTGGCAATTCTGTCGCCGCTTTCGTCGCCCGCCTGGTTGGGCAGTGCGGACCCGGGTGCCGTGACGACCTGGTAAGGTCGGTGGCGCCAGCTCTCCTGATTGGGCGAGCCGGGTGGACGTATCGTCCGGGCCGTGAAACTGAGGTAAAGATTACGCCCGCAGCCACGACAAAAGATTGCTAAGATTGCTAACCCACAACTCAATTGCGCAATTATTCATTAATAAATAAAAATTCACAGCAATCAGACAACCAAACCAATCAATCATGAACAAACTCGATCGCTATGACCTGAACATTCTCGCCGAATTACAGCGCGATGCGACCCTGTCCAATCAGGAGCTGGCAGAGCGCATCGGCCTGTCGCCCTCGCCCTGCTCGCGCCGCGTCAAGCAGCTCGAAGATGATGGCTATATCACCGGTCAGGTCGCGCTGCTCGACCGCCGCCAGCTCGGCCTCACCCTGACCGCCTATGTGCTGATCGGCATGGACCGACACACGCCAGAGCGCTTCGAGCATTTCCAGGAAGAGATTCGCAAATGCCCTGAGGTGCTGGAATGCTGCCTGGTCACCGGGATGGACGCCGATTACCAGCTCAAGGTCGTGGTGCCGGACATGGACCATTACCAGAAGCTGCTGCTCGGCACCCTGACCCGCATAGACGGCGTTTCCAGCGTGCGCTCGAGCTTCGTGCTGCAGCAGATTCTCTCCAGCACACAGCTGCCCTTGCAGCACCTGCGCGGCTGAAACCATACGACCATTAGGCGGCTACGCATGCCAGCCAACAAACCTGTAATATCCACACGTTTGCTGTGCCTTGCCGCCCTTATTTTCAGGCGGCAACTGATGGATCGCCGTTGAGGTCAGGATGGAACCTGAGGTTTTCGAAGAGCTGATGATGACCCTGCTGGTCGGCGGCCTAGTGCTGTTCATGGCCTTCATCGTCTGGGATCTGGCGAAAAAATCACGCGCCGGCCGTTTCGGCACCTTCATCCTGTTTTTCGCGCTGGGCCTCGGCGTACTCGGTTTCCTTATCAAGAGCCTGGTCATCGCCGGCCTCGAAGGCGCTTGAACTCAATAACTAGAATCGCGGCACCTGCCGTACTGCCCTGTCTGCTGCCCCATGGAGAAACACATGAACGCCACCGATCGCGTCATGCAGAGTTACGGACGCTGCTGTGCCAGCCCTGCCTTTTTCGATGATTTCTACCGGCATTTCCTCGCCAGCTCGCCGGCCGTGCGCGAGAAATTCGTCAATACCGATATGGCTGCGCAAAAGCTGCTGCTGCGCCAGGGCATTCTCAACCTGGTGATGCACGCACGCGGCATGCCGGACACCAAGCTACGTGCGTTGGGCTGTACCCATGCACGCACAGCCATGGACATCCGCCCCGAGCTGTATGACCTGTGGCTGGAAGCGCTGCTCAAGACCATCGTAGAGCACGACAAGCAGGCCGACGCAGCCACCCTGCAAGGCTGGCGCGAAGTACTGGTCAAGGGCATCAGCGTGATCAAGGCGGGCTACAACGCCTGAAACGGATGGGGCCAGGCCTGCTTACTTGAGGCTCGGCGGCAGGTCGCGCCACTCCCCCGGCTGCAAGCCATCCAGGGACCAAGGACCGATGCGCACCCGCACCAGACGCAGCGTCGGCAAGCCGACTGCCGCCGTCATGCGCCGCACCTGGCGGTTGCGGCCTTCGCGAATCACCAATTCCAGCCAACTGGTGGGCACGCTCTTGCGAAAGCGCACCGGCGGGTTGCGTGGCCACAGTTCGGGCTCGCTCAGTTGCCGCACCTCGGCGGGCAGCGTCGGCCCATCGTTGAGCTGCAAGCCATCACGCAGCTGCTGCAACTGCTCCGCACTCGGCTCCCCCTCCACCTGCACCCAATAGGTCTTGGCCAGCTTGTGCTTGGGGTCGGCGATCTTCGCCTGCAGTTGCCCGTCATTGGTGAGCAGCAGCAAGCCTTCGCTGTCGCGATCGAGGCGCCCGGCAGGATATACGCCTGGCACCGCGACGAAATCCTTGAGCGTGGCGCGACCCTGATCATCATTGAACTGGGTCAGCACATCGAACGGCTTGTTCAGCACGATCAGACGCGGCTCGGCAGGCGGAGCCTTGGCCACACGATAGGGATGCGGTGCGGGGCGTTTGGGTCGGGACATGCAGCGAGCGGCCATTGCAGAACGGCTGCGCAGTTTAGCGCAAAGCCGGCGGATCAGCGGCCGCTGCGGTCGATCATCGGCGCATGTACCGCCATCAACTCGACGATCCACTCGATGAACACCCGCAGCTTGGTACTAACGTGGCGGTTCGGCGGATAGGCGAGGTACATCGGCATCGACTCGAACTGCCAGTCCGCGAACACCGCGACCAGCTCGCCGCGCTGCACATGGGCATCGGCCATATAGGTGGGCAGCCAGAGCACTCCGAGCCCGGCCAGGCCGGCGGCCAGGTAGGCGTTGCCGTCATCCACTGCCACCACGTAGCGACCTTCGACCTCCAGGTGCTCGGCGCCGCGCCGCATGCGGTAGGAAAACAGCTTGCCGGACCGCGCCCGCTTGAAGCCGACGATGCGGTGATGACCATCGACCAGCTCCTGTGGGTGCAGCGGCGTGCCACAGCGTTGCAGGTAGGCTGGCGCCGCGTAGACACCGGAACGCAGGTCGCCGACGCGCCGTGCCATAAGCGACTGATCGGTGATCTCGCCGCCGCGGATCACGCAATCGACGTTCTCGCCAAGCAGGTCGACGAGCCGATCACTGGCGCCCAGGTCGAGCTGAATCTCCGGGTAGCGGGCATGAAAGGCCGGCAGTGACGGCACCAGTATCATCCGCGCGAACGGGCTGGGCACGTCGACGCGCAGGCGCCCGCGTGGCTGGCTGCTGGCATCGGACAGGCTGGTCTCGGCGTCATCCATATCAGCCAGCAAACGCACCACACGCTCGTAATAAGCCGCGCCATCGGCGGTCACCGCCACCTTGCGGGTGGTGCGGTTAAGCAGGCGCACGCGCAAACGCGCCTCGAGCTGCTGCACCAGTTGAGTCACGGTGGTCTTGCTCATGCGCAGCGTATCGGCGGCCTTGGTGAAGCTGCCGGTCTCCACCACCCGGGCGAAGGCGCGCATCGCGTCGAATCGGTCCATCTGCTCAAACCGTGATTGTTTGGGATTCGCAAACAGTGTTGATCGAAGTGGCCGGTTTATCCAGCCCGCCGACGTTCCTAAAGTGAACCCATCACTTGCACGGGTCGCGTGACCCAAAGGAGACGACATGACAACGCGTGACGTGGTTTTCCCCGCTGGCCGCCAGGCCCTTTATGAGCGCAACCGCTATTCACCGGCGGTACGCTCCAACGGCCTGCTGTTCGTATCCGGCCAGGTGGGCAGCCGGCCCGACGGCTCACCCGAACCGGACCTCAAGGCCCAGGTTCGCCTGGCCTTCGAGAACCTCAATGCGGTACTCAAGGCTGCCGACTGCACCTTCGACGACGTGGTCGACGTGACGGTGTTCATCGTCAACCCCGAAGAGCGCTTCGAGACCATCTGGGAGGTGGTGCCCGAGTACTGGGGCGAGGCGCCATTCCCGAACATCACCTGCGTCGGAGTGACCTGGCTGTATGGTTTCCAGTTCGAGATCAAGGTGATCGCCAAGCTGCCCACCAGCTGATCGGCGGCGCGCCAGGATGCGCACTGACAGGGCGGCAGGCTGGGCGTCTGCGATAAAGGGGTGTGATACACTTCGCGGCGGCCAAAAGCTGCCCACCCGCCACCGCAGCCCCTACCGGAGCCGAGATTTTCGATGTCCGATACTGCCCCGCCAAAACCCGTCGCCAGCGGTGAAAAATTCCGTACCGCACAGGGTATTACCGCCATCAAGGACGGCCAGAAACGCCGCGCCTCGACCGAAGCCAAGGTTTACGAGCCCAAGCCAAGCTGGTTGCGGGTCAAGGCACCGGGCGGCAGCCGTTTCGAAGCGGTCAAACGCAACGTCGGTGAACACCGCCTGAGCACCGTTTGCCAGGAATCCCACTGCCCGAACATGGGCGAATGCTGGTCCAACGGCACGGCCACCATCATGCTGATGGGCTCGGTGTGCACCCGTGCCTGCCGCTTCTGCGCGGTAGACACCGGCAACCCGAATGGCTGGCTGGACAAGGATGAGCCGCAGAACACCGCCAAGTCGGTGGAGCTGATGGCGCTGCGCTACATCGTGCTGACCTCGGTGGACCGCGATGACTTGCCAGACGGCGGCGCCGCGCATTACGCGGCCTGCGTCCAGGCGATCAAGGCCAATACCCCGCAGGTGGTGGTCGAAGCCCTGACCCCGGATTTCGACGGCGACTTGGCGTGCATCGAGCGCGTGGTGGATTCCGGCCTCGAAGTATTCGCCCAGAACGTCGAGACAGTTGATCGCCTGACCCGCAAAGTGCGCGACCCGCGTGCCGGCTACCGCAAAACTCTGGATGTACTGGCACACGCCAAACGCCATCGTCCGGACGTACTTACCAAGACCAGCCTGATGCTCGGCCTGGGCGAGACCGACGACGAAGTGTTCGAGGCTATGCAGGACATGCGCGCCGTGGGTGTTGATATTCTGACCCTCGGCCAGTACCTGCAGCCGACCCGCAACCACCTACCGGTCAAGCGCTGGGTCAGCCCGGACGAGTTCAACCGTTTCCGCGACATTGGCCTGCAGATGGGCTTCATGGAAGTGGCGGCTGGCCCGCTGGTACGCTCCAGCTACCGCGCTGACAAGGTGTTCGAGAAGAACAACCTGGGCCTTGCTGCACCGGTTCCGGTACCTGGCCAGCAAGTCGACAACAGCCTGATCCCGGCGTTGAACGTCAATTGAGGGCACCCTGGGTTACCCCAGACACATGTAAAAGGGACGCCTCGGCGTCCCTTTTACATTGCTCCACATACCCCCCAGCCCTAGGCGTAGCCCAATCGTTGGCGTAGCACCTGCTCCAGACCCCGGGCGACCTCGTCAAAGGCCGGCGGCGTGGCCACCAGATCCTTCAACTGAGTCATCTTCAAACCGGCATAGCCGCACGGATTGATGCGCCCAAAGGGCGTCATATCCATATCGACATTCAGCGCCAGACCGTGAAACGAACAGCCACGGCGCACCCGCAGGCCCAGCGAGGCAATCTTGTCGCCCTTGACGTAGACGCCCGGCGCATCGGCCTTTGGCGCAGCTTCGACCCCGTAGCTGGCGAGCACTTCGACCAGCGCCTGCTCCATGAGGGTGACCAGCTCGCGCACGCCGAGATCGAGGCGGCGCAGATCCAGCAGCAGGTACGCAACAAGCTGGCCAGGGCCGTGGTAGGTCACCTGACCGCCGCGCTCCACCTGCACCACGGGAATGTCACCGGGAGCCAGCAAGTGCTCGGGCTTACCCGCCTGGCCCTGGGTGAACACCTGCGGGTGCTGCAGCAGCCAGATCTCGTCAGGCGTGGTCTCGCCACGCTCGGCAGTCAGCGTGCGCATGGCTTCGAGGGTCGGCAGATAATCCACCACCCCTAGATGCCGCACGATCAGGTCAGCTGCGGCCACTACAGCACCATGTGCACGCGGCCAGTGGCACGCAGGTCGACATGAATGGCTTCCAGCTGCTCCACGCCGGTGGCAGTGATCAGCACCTGCACGGAGAGAAAGCGGCCCTTGCTGCTGTCGCGGGTCACCAGAGTGCCGGCGTCGAAGTCAGGCGCGTGGCGCTGCATCACTTCGATCACCATGTCAGCGAAGCCTTCACCGGCTTCACCGATCACCTTGATCGGATAATTCTTGCAGGGAAATTCGATTTTCGGAGCTTGTACGTCGGTATCGGTCATGATGTTCACTGATCCAAAATGAAACGCCCTCGGTTCGAGGGCGTTCATCACAACATGGGGGCGAGCTGTCAGTTAAACAACCCGTAGAAGAACAAGCGGATGCTATCCCACAGCTGACGGAAGAAACCACCCTCCTCAACCGCTTCCAGCGCAACCAGATCGGCGCTGTGCACCACCTGGTCACCCATCTTCACTTCTACCTTGCCGATCACGTCACCCTGGGCGATAGGTGCGGTGATCTGCTGGTTGAGGGTCATGCTCGCCTGCAGCTTCTCCAACTGGCCTTTCGGCAGCGTAAGAGTCAGGTCCTGAGCCAGGCCAGCCTTGACCTGGTTGGTCTGACCTTTCCAGACCGGTGCCTGAGCCAACTCGGTGCCCTTCTGATAGAAGGTGCGGGTTTCGAAGAAACGGAAGCCGTAGGTCAGCAGCTTCTGGGTTTCTGCAGCACGGGCGCTCTCGCTGTCGGTACCGAATACCGAGGTGATCATCCGCGCGCCGTCACGTACCGCCGAAGCCACCAGGCAGAAACCGGCTTCGTTGGTGTGGCCGGTTTTCAGGCCATCAACGGTACGGTCGCGCCACAGCAGCAGGTTGCGGTTGGGCTGCTTGATGTTGTTCCAGAGGAACTCTTTCTGCGAGTAGATGGCGTAGTGCTCGGCATCTTCATTGATGATCGCGCGGGCCAGAATCGCCATGTCGTGGGCACTGGAATAGTGCTCAGGATTCGGCAGACCAGTGGCGTTCATGAAGTGGCTGTTCTTCATGCCAAGACGCTGGGCAGTGGCGTTCATCATGTCGGCGAAGGCGTCTTCACTACCGGCGATGTGCTCGGCGATGGCGATGCTGGCGTCGTTGCCGGACTGGATGATCACACCGTGCAGCAGCTCGTCGACGGTCGCCTGGCTGTTCACCGGCAGGAACATGGTGGAACCGCCCGAAGCAGCGCCACCGGTACGCCAGGCATGCTCACTGATGGTGACCTTGTCCTGCTCACCGATCTTGCCGTTACGGATTTCCAGGGTGGCGATGTAGGCAGTCATCAGCTTGGTCAGGCTGGCGGGCGGCAGGCGCTCGTCACCATTGTTCTCGACCAGGATGTTGCCACTGGCGCCGTCCATCAGCACATAGGACTTGGCTGCCAATTGCGGCGGAGCCGGCAGCGGCGCCTGGTTTGCCCAGGCACTGGAAGCGCCGAGCAAAGTAAGTGACAGGAAGATGCGTTGCGCGAAGCTGGTGATTTTCATCCGTCTCTCTAGATCGCTGGAAGGTGGAACAGGCCCTTGCGGGCAAATGTGAAAACGTGGGCGCCGCACGCGACGATCCACTGCTTAGTCAGGCGGCGAGCCATTTAGTTGCTCGCTAGAAACTGGCCTAGAACCTTTTAACGATCTCGCGAGCTAGAGCTTGCTTTTAACGCAGTAGCGCCCACGCGCAGCAGATCGTGAACAGGTTCTTAGTCCGCCTTGACCAGGGTTGCCTGCCCGAGGTTGGCAACACGGATGCTGTCACGCACCCGGTCAGCCTCGCCCTGGCTGCTGATCGGGCCCAGGCGCACGCGGTGCAGTATCTGCTGGTTGCGCGCCACTGAGTTGATGAATACCGGAGCACTCACCGCCTGACTCAGCTTGTCCTTCAGGAGCTCCGCAGCGTCGGGATTGGCGAAGGCTCCAACTTGGAGATACAGGCCAGACGCTGCGGCTGAACCGTTTTTTTTTGAGTCGACCTGCACCGGTACCGTGGCGGCTGCATGCTGCTGCGGTGGCGGCGAGTACTGCTCGACCGGTGCACTGGCGGCTTGCAACTGTGCAAGCTGAGCCGGCTGAACCTTGGCCATCTGCGGCTGCTTGAGCACCATCGGCACCGGGCGACCCTGCTGGGCCCACCATTCGGTCGGGTCGATACCTTCGACGCGCACCTGGGCGGTGCCCTTCTCGGCGTAGCCGAGCTTCTTGGCCGCGGCAAAGGACAAGTCGATGATGCGGTCGGAATAGAACGGCCCGCGGTCGTTGACGCGCAGGATCACGCTCTTGCCATTTTCGAGATTGGTCACCCGCACGTAGCTGGGCAGCGGCAACGTCTTGTGGGCAGCGGTCATGCCGTACAGGTCGTAGGCCTCACCGTTGGCAGTGGCCTGGCCGTGAAACTTGGTGCCGTACCAGGAGGCCGGTCCGGTAGCCACGTAACGACGGGCATCGGTTAGCGGGTAGTACTGCTTGCCGAACACCACGTAAGGGCTGGCCTTGACCGGGCCGTAATGCGGCATCGGAATGGCGTCCTGGATCTTCGAGACGTCGACATCCCACCACGGCGCGCCGTCCTTGTGCGGACGGTCGAAATCGCTTGGGCTGGAAGCCGCGCTACCGGCCTGAGTCGACGAGCCGGTCGGCGCGCGACTGGAAGAACAACTGGCCAGCAACAGCACCGCGATGCCGCAGGCGGCCAGCTTGAACGGCAAGCGTGTCATTGATTGGCACCTCGGGCCTGAACCAGCAACTCGGACAACTGATTGACCGCCATGGCGTACATCACGCTGCGGTTGTAACGGGTAATCACAAAGAAGTTCGGCTGCCCCATCCAGTACTCGGGGCCTTCGGCGCCGTCCAGACGAAACGCGGTAACCGGCAGATCGTCAGCCAGCACGTCATTGCTCGACCAGCCCAGCGCGCGCAGCTCGCCCACGGTTTTCTCGGGATCGAGGCCGGAGCTCAGGCCCTGATCGGCCTGCTCGCCCTTGACCGTTGCCAGGCTGGCCACCGGCTGCCCCGGCTGCCAGTTGTGGCGCTTGAAGTAGCTGGCCACGCTACCGATGGCATCGGTCGGATCGCTCCAGATGTTGATGTGGCCGTCGCCGTCGAAGTCCACGGCATAGGCGCGGAAGCTGCTCGGCATGAATTGCGGCAGACCCATGGCGCCGGCGTAAGAGCCTTTCAGGCTGGCCGGGTCGACCTGCTCTTCGCGGGTCAGCATGAGGAACTCACGCAGCTCCTTGCGAAAGAACGGCGCGCGCGGCGGGTAATCGAAGGCCAAGGTCGACAGCGCGTCGATCACACGGTAGTTGCCGGTGTTGCCGCCGTAGGAGGTTTCCACGCCAATGATGGCGACGATGATCTCGGCCGGTACGCCGTATTCTTTCTCGGCACGCGCCAGGGCTTCAGCGTGCTCGTTCCAGAACGCCACACCTTTGCTGATGCGTGCGTCGGTGATGAAGATCGGGCGGTATTCCTTCCACGGTTTTACTCGTTCGGCAGGGCGCGAGATGGCGTCAAGAATCGCCTGCTTGCGCTCCACATCGGCGAACAAGGTGGTCAGCTGCTCGCTGGCAAAACCGTAGTCACGGGTCATCTCGGTGATGAACTCGCCGACCAGCGGCGAGTTCGCGTATTCGTTGGCAGCCATCGCCTGTGGAGCCCCGAGCAGGCCGGCGACCGCCAGCCATTGTGCATGTCGTGCGGCCCAGCCACGCAAAATCTGCATTGAATTCATAACCCCAATCATGCCTGAGCGATCCACTTGCGATGCGTGTGGATGGACATCAGGATTCCGAAACTCGACAACAACGTAATCAATGACGTGCCGCCATAACTGATGAACGGCAGCGGTACCCCCACTACCGGCAACAAACCACTGACCATGCCGATATTGATGAACACATAAACGAAGAAGGTCATGGTCAAACCGCCGGCAAGCAGCTTACCGAACAGCGTCTGCGCTTGCACGGTAATCACCAGACCGCGCGCAATCAACAGAATGTACAAGAGCAGCAACAGACAGACACCAATCAGGCCGAATTCTTCGGCCAGAACGGCAATGATAAAGTCCGTGTGGCTCTCCGGCAAAAAGTCCAGGTGCGACTGAGTGCCGAGCAACCAGCCCTTGCCGAACACGCCGCCCGAGCCGATGGCCGCCTTGGACTGGATGATGTTCCAGCCTGCGCCCAGCGGATCGCTTTCCGGATTCATGAACGTCAGTACGCGGCGCTTCTGGTAGTCGTGCATGACGAAGAACCACATCGCCACGGCAATCGGCGCAATAGCGGCTACGGCGCCGGCAATCCAGCGCCACTGCAGGCCGGCGATGAACAGCACGAAGGCGCCGGAGGCGAGAATCAGCAACGAGGTGCCGAGATCCGGCTGCAGCAGAATCAGTACGAACGGCGTGACGATCATCGCCAGGCTGACGGCAACGTGCTTGAGGCTTGGCGGCAAGGTGCGCTTGGACAGGTACCAGGCCATGGTCGCCGGCATGAGGATCTTCATGAATTCCGACGGCTGGAAGCGGATCACCCCAGGGATGTTGATCCAGCGCGTGGCGCCCATGGCGTTGTGGCCCATGACGTCCACCACCACCAACAAGGCAACGCCGCACAAATAACCGAGCGGCACCCAGCGGGCCATAAAGCGCGGCTCGAACTGGGCGATAATCACCATCGCCACCAGGCCGATACCGAAGGAGCTGGCCTGCTTCATCAGCAGGTCGACGTTTTTGCCGCTGGCCGAGTAGAGAATGAACAGGCTGCCGGTGGCGAGTAGCAACAGCAGCAGCAATAAGATGCCGTCGATGTGCAGGCGCTGCAGTAGGCTGGAACGACGACGCAGGACGTCATCGGTGGAGAGCGTGCGGTCGAAGCTGCCGGTCAGACTCATGGGTGCTTCACCTCTGCGTTGGTCGGCGTCGCGGCACCGGGCGTGGCGTATTCGGCCTTGAGATGCCCGTTTTCGTCGAGCAGCCAGGCATCCATAACCTGTTTAACCACCGGCGCGCCGACGCCGGAGCCGGACTCACCGTTCTCGACCATCACCGACACCACGATCTGCGGGTTATCCGCGGGCGCGAAGCCGACGAACAAGGCGTGGTCACGGTGACGTTCCTGCACCTTGCTGCGGTCGTACTTCTCGCCCTGCTTGATCGCCACCACCTGGGCAGTACCGCTCTTGCCGGCGATGCGATAGGCAGCGGTATCGCCGACCTTGCGCGCCGTACCACGGGCGCCGTGCATCACCGCTTCCATGCCCTGGCGCGCGTAATCCCAGTATTTGGGGTCGCGCAGCACGATATCCGGCATCGGGTCCGGGTCGTGGGGCTGACTGCCATCGATGGTTCTCGCCAAATGCGGGCGAATCCACTTGCCTTTGGTAGCGATCAGCGCAGTGGCCTGAGCCAGCTGCAGCGGCGTGGCCTGCATGTAGCCCTGGCCGATGCCGAGAATCAGCGTCTCACCGGGATACCAGCCCTGGCGATAACGGGCGCGCTTCCAGTCGCGCGACGGCATCAGCCCAGCGGTTTCCTCGAACATGTCCAGCGACACGCGCTGACCGATGCCGAAGCGACTCATGTAATCGTGCAGGCGATCAATGCCCATCTTGTGGGCAAGGTCGTAAAAGTAGGTGTCGTTGGAACGCATCAGCGCCAGGTTGAGATCTACCCAGCCGTCGCCGGTGCGGTTCCAGTTGCGGTACTTGTGGCTGTTGTTCGGCAGCTGATAGAAACCGGGGTCGAAGACCCGCGAGCTCGGCGTCACTACACCAGCGTCCAGGCCCGCCACGGCAACCATCGGTTTGATGGTCGAGCCTGGCGGATACAAGCCGCGCAGCACGCGGTTGTAGAGCGGCCGGTCGATGGAATCGCGCAGCTCGGCATAGGCCTTGAAGCTGATACCGGTGACGAATGGGTTGGGGTCGAAGCTCGGTTGGCTGACCATCGCCAGCACCTCACCCGTCTGCGGCTGAATCGCCACCACCGCGCCACGGCGCCCGCCCAGGGCCTTCTCGGCGACTTCCTGCAGGTGCACGTCGAGGGTCAGCATCACGTCACGACCCGGCAGTGGGTCGGTGCGATTGAGTACCCGCAAAACCCGGCCACGGGCGTTGGTTTCAACTTCCTCGTAACCGACCTTGCCGTGCAACTCGTCTTCGTAAAAGCGCTCGATACCGGTCTTGCCGATATGGTGAGTACCGCTGTACTCCACCGGGTCGAGTTCCTTGAGTTCCTTCTCGTTGATGCGCCCTACGTACCCGACCGAGTGGGCGAAGTGCTCACGCTGCGGATAGTGACGCACCAGCTGGGCGACCACCTCGACGCCAGGCAGGCGGAATTGATTAACCGCCAGCCGGGCGATCTGCTCTTCGCTCAACTCGAACAGCACCGGCACCGGTTCGAACGGCCGACGCCCCTGCTTAACACGGCGCTCGAACAACTCGCGATCATCGGGCGTGAGCTCCAGCACTTCGACGATCACGTCGAGCACCTGCTCCCAGTTACCCGCACGCTCGCGGGTCAGGGTCAGGCTGAAGCTGGGCCGGTTGTCAGCGATGATCACCCCGTTGCGGTCGTAGATCAGCCCGCGGTTGGGTGGAATCGGCTGCACGTGGATGCGGTTGTTTTCCGCCAGCGTGGAGTGGTACTCGTACTGGATCACCTGCAGGTAATACATGCGAGCCATCAGCACGAGGGCCAGAATCAGAAATACCGAGCCACCGACGATCGCGCGCTTGCGGATGAGGCGCGCGTCCTTCTCGTGATCTTTTAGGCGGATCGGCTGGGGCATCGGGACTGCTGACTACTTGTGATAAGGGTGACCGGACAATATCGTCCAGGCACGATAAATCTGTTCGCCGACCAGTATCCGTACCAGCGGGTGAGGCAAGGTCAGTGGCGACAGCGACCAGCGCTGCTCGCTACGCGCCATCACTTCCGGCGCCAGCCCTTCCGGGCCACCGACCATCAGGTTGACCGTACGCGAGTCGAGCCGCCATTTGTCCAGTTCGACCGCCAGTTGCTCGGTGCTCCAGGGTCGCCCTTCGACTTCCAGGGTGACGATGCGTTCCCCAGGCTGGACTTTGGCCAGCATGGCTTCGCCTTCCTGACGGATCATCCGCGCCACGTCGGCATTCTTGCCGCGCGTGGTCAGGGGAATTTCCACCAGTTCGAGAGACAGCTCGGAGGGCATGCGCTTGGCATACTCCTGCCAGCCGTCCTCGACCCAGCGCGGCATGCGCGAGCCGACCGCGATCAGTTTGATGCGCACGGAACGCCCTTACTCGCCTTCGACACCATGCTGAGCGCGGCTCTGCTCGGCGCCCTGCCACAGACGCTCCAGGTCATAGAACTGGCGAGCGGTCGGCAGCATCACGTGAACGACGATGTCACCCAGGTCGAGCAGTGCCCATTCGCCGCTGTCCAGGCCTTCGCTGCCGATCGGGCGTACGCCCTGTTCCTTGGTCTTTTCCAGCACGTTGTCGACCAGCGACTTGACGTGGCGGCTGGAGGTACCGCTGGCGATCACCATGTAGTCAGTGATGCTGGTCTTTTCACGCACGTCGATAGTGGTGATGTCCTGGGCCTTGATTTCTTCCAGTGCTGCGATGGCCACTTTGACCAGGTCTTCACTGTGCATGGTTTTGTTCGTCATAACGTGCTCGTTTGCCTCATGTTCGATTCACCCACGGTACAGTCCATGGGCGTTGATATAAGCCAGAACCGCATCGGGCACTAGAAAGCGTGCCGAGCGACCGTTCGCCAATAACGAACGAATCTGGGTGGCAGACACCGCCAGCGGTGTCTGCCAGATGAAAGATATCTGCCCTGCCGGGCCTTTCAGCGCCAGCGGGTCTGCCACATTGCGCGCGGCCATCAGGTCGCGCAGCGGCTCGCTGGCTTCACTGCCGGCATCCGGGCGTTGCAGCACCAGAATGTGGCAGTGTTGCAGCAACTCGTCCCAACGGTGCCAGGCCGGCAAGCCACAAAAGGCATCCCAGCCCAGAATCAAAAACAGCTGATCCTCGGCAGCCAACTCGCCGCGCAACGACTCCAGGGTGTCGATGCTGTAAGACGGTTTGTCACGCTTGAGCTCACGGTCATCCACCGTCAGCGGCGCCAACTCCGCCACGGCCTGCCTGACCATGGCCAGGCGATCCTGCGCCCCGACTTGCGGGGTTTCACGGTGTGGCGGGCGCGCACTGGGGATAAGTCGCAACTCGTCCAGCCCCATGAACTCGGCCACCTCCAGCGCACCGCGCAGATGGCCAATGTGCACCGGGTCGAACGTACCGCCCAATATCCCGATGCGCTTGCGGTTTGCCATCAGGTACGCACGTGCCCGTCGCCGAATACCACGTATTTCTCGCTGGTCAGCCCCAACAGGCCAACCGGACCACGGGCGTGCAGTTTGTCGGTGGAAATACCGATTTCCGCGCCCAGGCCGTACTCGAAACCATCGGCGAAGCGCGTCGAGGCGTTGACCATCACCGAGCTGGAATCCACCTCGGTAAGGAAGCGCCGCGCATCGCTGAAGTTTTCTGTGATGATCGCGTCGGTGTGCTGCGAGCCGTATTTGTTGATGTGCTCGATGGCCGCATCCAAGGAGTCGACCACGCGAATCGCCAGAATCGGTGCGTTGTATTCGGCGAACCAGTCGTCTTCGCTGGCTTCGAGCACATCGCTACCGAGCAGCGCGCGCGTCTGCGCATCGCCACGCAGCTCGACACCCTTGTCGCGGTAAATGGCAGCCAGCGGCGGCAGCACTCGAGCGGCGATATCGGCGTGCACCAGCAGGGTTTCCATCGCGTTGCATGGCGAATAGCGCTGGGTCTTCGAGTTGTCGCAAACGCGAATGGCCTTGTCGAGATCAGCGGCGATATCCACATAAACGTGGCAAACGCCATCCAGGTGCTTGATCACCGGCACCTTGGCGTCACGGCTGATACGTTCGATCAGGCCCTTGCCACCGCGCGGCACGATCACGTCGACGAATTCCGGCATGGTGATCAGCGCGCCAACGGCAGCGCGGTCGGTGGTTTCCACCACCTGCACGGCACTGGCAGGCAAATCGGCTTCGGCCAGACCAGCCTGAATGCAGCGGGCGATGGCCTGGTTGGAGTGAATCGCTTCGGAGCCGCCGCGCAGGATGGCGGCATTGCCGGACTTCAGGCACAGACTGGCCGCATCGATAGTCACGTTGGGACGCGACTCGTAGATGATGCCGATCACGCCCAGCGGTACGCGCATCTTGCCGACCTGAATGCCGGATGGCAGGTAGCGCATGCCCTGAATTTCGCCGATCGGGTCGGGCAGCGTGGCGACCTGACGCAGGCCTTCGATCATGCTGTCGATGACTGCCGGGGTCAGCGCCAGGCGGTCGACCATGGCCGGTTCCAGGCCATTGGCGCGCGCGGCGGCAAGGTCCAGTTGATTGGCGGCAGTCAGTTCGCTGCGCGCAGCGTCCAGCGCAGTGGCAGCAGCCTGCAGGGCTCTGTTCTTCTGCTCAGTGCTGGCCCGCGCGAGTACGCGCGAGGCCTGGCGGGCAGCGCGGCCCAGGCGGGTCATGTAGTCAAGCACGGACTCGGTCATGGCAACTCAGGTCGGCAGTTGGAAAAAGTTGCTGATTATAGCGGTCATGCCGCCCCACGCACAGCGGCGCCTGGCAGATGGTCATCAAAGGCTTGTAACGAAGCATATGGAGGCGGCGCAAACTGCAGGCGCATTGCTATGATCGCCCGCGGCAAGCGCCTGACAGCAGATTCGCGCAAAGGAACCGCTTTTCAGGTCGACAGGTCGAAGGCTCGATTTCCTACTCAATGAAGGTGTCCATCCATGGGCCAATGGCTCGATAGTCTGACTACCTGGCTCGCGGCCCACCCGCAGTGGCTGGGTTTGGCGATCTTTGTGATCGCCTGCGTCGAATGCCTGGCCATCGCCGGCATCATCGTTCCCGGCACCGTGCTGCTGTTCGCCGTCGGCGTGATGGCCGGCAACGGCGCCCTAAGTCTGTGGGAAACCCTGCTGCTGGCCTACTTCGGTGGTTTGCTGGGCGATGCCATTTCCTACGCATTGGGCCGCTACTTCCATCAGGACATTCGTCGCCTGCCAGGCCTGCGCAGCCATCCGCAGTGGCTGAGCGGCGCGGAAAGCTACTTCGAGCGCTACGGCGTCGCCAGCCTGCTGCTGGGCCGCTATATCGGCCCGTTGCGCCCAATGCTGCCGATGGTCGCGGGCATGTTGAGCATGCCAATTGGCCGCTTTATCGCGGTCAGCATGCTGGCCGCCGCTGGCTGGGCTGTCGCGTACTTGCTGCCTGGCTGGGCTGCAGGCGCCGCCTTGCGTCTGCCGTTACCAGATGGTTTCTGGCCCCAAGCGGCCGTGGTCGCCGGTGGGCTGGCGCTGATACTGGTGCTGACCATTCAAAGCAGCCTGCGCGAACAGCGCCAAGCCGCGGTGATCGCTGCTGGGCTGGGCGCGATTCTGCTGATCGCCCTGTTCATTGGCTGGCCGCACCTGATCGCGCTGGACCAAGGCTTGATGACGCTGATCCAGGAACAACGCAACCCGCGCTTCGACCACATCGCCGTGATCATCACCCACTTCGGCGACTTCGACGTTCAACTGGCGGTCGCTGCACTGCTGTGCATCCTGTTGCTGCTCGCTCGCAAATGGCAGGCGCTGCTGTTCGCCGGCAGCGCCATGCTCAGCACCGCGGTGGCCAATGGGCTGTTCAAGAACCTGTTCGAGCGGGCGCGCCCCGATGTGCTGCTCGAGCCGCTGCATACCTACAGTTTCCCTAGCGGCCACAGCTCGGCGGCGTTCGCCTTCTTCCTGACCGTCGCCATCCTGGCGGGTCGCGGCCAGCCGGCGCGCCTGCGCCTGACCTGGATTCTGCTGGCCTGCCTGCCGGCACTGTTTATCGCCCTGTCGCGGGTTTATCTAGGGGTGCACTGGCCGAGCGACATCATCGCCGGCGCACTGCTGGCCAGCAGCCTGTGCGCGCTGAGCCTGGCGCTGATGCAACGCTTCGCTTCACTGCCACCACTGCCTGCGAGGGCTTGGTGGATGATCGTGCCAAGCTGCGCGCTGCTGCTGACGAGCATGGCGCTGATGCGGATGTCAGAAGGCGTGGAAATTTACCGCTATTGAGCCGGGCCATCGCCCTGCAGCTGCTCGACCAAGTCCTGCAGCATGTCCAAGCGCAGCGTCGCGTCGGGCTCGGCAAGCAAGGCGAGCTTTTGCTCGGCGCTGAACGGCAATAGATAGCTGAGTTTGTCGGCCAGTTCGGCCTGGCTTTCTGCGTTGCCGCCCATGTCCAGGCTGGCGACCATCGGGTGCTCGGCCAGGGCACTGAGCAGCGCCAGCAGGTCGGCATACACCTCATCCAGTGGCAGCTCGGGTTGTTCTTCCAGCCACTCGACTTGGGCCAGGGTCAGTTTGTCCGGCAGCACCTGGGCCTGCTTGACGCGAAAGCGCCGCCCGCCCTGCACGCGAATACCCAGTAGGCCATTGGGGCGCTGCTGGAAATCGATGATCCGCGCTTCACAGCCAATCTGCGCGACGCGCTCGGCGGCCTCGCCAACCTCGGCGCCGTCGACGATGCATACCACGCCAAAACCTTCGCCCTGCTTCATGCAGCGGCTGATCATGTCCAGGTAGCGCGCCTCGAAAATCTGCAGATCCAGCACGCAGCCGGGAAACAGAACGGTATGCAGCGGGAATAAAGGTAGGGTCATAGGGCTCTCAACTCAGGAAGACGATGGCCAGGGGCAACAGGATCGCCGTGAACACGCCCATCAGACTCATGGCCAGCGCCGCAAAGGCGCCGCATTCCTCGCTCTCCTGCATGGCGCGCGAGGTGCCGACCGCGTGGGCGGTCATGCCCAACGCCATGCCCATGGCGGCATGGTTGCGCACACCACACAGGCGCAACAACGATGGCCCGATGATTGCGCCCAGCACGCCGGTGATCATCACGAACACCGCGGCCAGCGCGGCGAGGCCGCCAATCTGGTTGGCCACCAGCATGGCAATCGGTGAGGTAACGGACTTGGGCGCCATGCTCATCAGCATGTTGTGCTCGGCGCCGAGCAGCCAGGCCAATGCCACACCCAGCACGGTGGCCACCACACCGGCGACCAAGAGCGTCAGCACCGTAGGCCAGAAGACCTGGCGAATACGCCGCAGGTTCAGGTAAAGCGGCACCGCCAACGCCACGGTAGCCGGGCCGAGGAAAATGGTCAGCGCCTCAGCGCTGGTCTTGTATTCGCTAAAGGTCAGCCCGCAGAACAGCAGGATGGTGATCACCAGGGTGGTCGAAACCAGCACCGGCTGCAGGAACACCAGGCGAGTCTTCTCGTAGAGGGCAATCGCCAGCTGGTAGGCGCCCAGAGTAACGCCCGCGCCAAACAGCGGATGATGGGTGACGGCCATCCAGGCGCCGTGCCAGTCGAGCATCACCCCTCCCCCCGACGTCGCGCCTGGCGCTCGATTAGTTTCTGCATCATCCAACCGGCGAACACCAACGAGAGGATCAGCGACAGCACCAGGGCGCCGATCACTGCCCAGAAGTCGGCGGCAATCGCCTCGGCATAGGCCATCACCCCGACGGCCGGCGGCACCAGCAACAGTGGCAGGTATTTGAGCAGGCCGCTGGCGGCCTGCTGAATCGGCTCGTCGACCTGGCCGCGGCAGAGCAGAAACACCACCAACAGCAGCATGCCGAGAATCGGCCCCGGCAGCATCGGCAGAAACAGCGCATTGATCGCCGTGCCGAGCAGTTGGCACAGCACCAGCCAGAACAGGCCACGAAGCAGCATGATTGTCCCCCGCAAACTCGACAGGCCGACCGGCTTGCCCGCCATCAAAGACGGCCATTATAGGCCGCGAACCCTGGCGTCTTAACAGAGCCAGATCGCCTGCAATCGAGCAGCTCAGCGCGGCAGCGCGCAGCCAGATGCTTTGCGGCATACTGCCAGCCTCGCCCATCCGACCAGGACGTCCCGCATGCTTCGCCTCGCGCCATTGGCCCTGACCATCGCCCTCACTGCCTGTGGCCAGAGCGCTTCACTGCTGCCCGCCGACGCGATTCTGCCGGACGGTTCGCGCTATCACGGTGAGGTGATCGCAGGCCTGCTGCAGGGCGAAGGCCGCCTCGACTATCCCAATGGCAGCCGCTACGTCGGCCACTTCGTCGATGGTCAGCGCCATGGCGCCGGGGAGTGGCAAGGCGCCAATGGCGAGCATTACCTCGGTGAGTTCGCCGCCGGCCGTTATGACGGCCAAGGCACCCTCAAGAAGGGCGATGGCAGCAGCTACAGCGGCGGCTTCAGCCAGGGACAGTTCAGTGGCGAAGGCATGTTGCAGGAAGCCGGACAAACCTATCGCGGGCAATTTCGTGCTGGCCGCTTTCACGGTTTCGGTATTCTCGAGCAGGCCGACGGCAGCCGCTTCCAGGGTGTTTTCGCCAAAGGTCTGCCGGATGGCCAGGGCATGCGCGAGGACGAACAGGGCAACCAGCTTTCCGGGCACTTCGTTGGCGGCCAGCTCAAGGGCGCCGGCAACTATCGCGGCAGCGATGGTGACAGCTACGA
The DNA here is from genome assembly GCF_900142655.1 of Phytopseudomonas punonensis. Lineage (GTDB taxonomy): Bacteria > Pseudomonadota > Gammaproteobacteria > Pseudomonadales > Pseudomonadaceae > Aquipseudomonas > Aquipseudomonas punonensis. The sequence continues at coordinate 412,061 of NZ_FRBQ01000001.1, forward strand.
CGGCGAGTTCAAAGACAGCCTGTTCCATGGCAAGGGTCGCTACCAGAGCGCCGGCGGCGATGCATGGAGCGGCACCTTCATCGAGGGCGCACTCAACGGTAAGGGCGAATACAGCGGCAGCGATGGCAGCCGCTACATAGGGCAATTCCGTGACTGGCGCTACCAGGGCGAAGGCCACCTGCAGCAGGCCGACGGCAGCCGTTACGACGGCCAGTTCGCCAATGGCCAGTTCAACGGCGTGGGCATCTTACTCAATGCCGATGGCAGCAAGCAGCAAGGCACCTGGCGGCGCGGCCTGTGGGTGCGCGACGAAAACGGCCAGGCACTACCCGACCCGCTGGAAATCGGCCTACTGAAACAGGGCGAGCTGCTCGACAGCGCCATCGCTGCGCTGCCGGCCTCCACCCCGCGCAGCGAACTCTACGCCCTGACCCTGGCCGGTGACGGCAAGCAGAGCGTGTTCCTGCGCGAAGCCGACTACGTGGCCGACCTGCTCACCGAGCGGTTTTCCGCATACGGCCGCATCACCCTAGCCAACCACCGCGATCACCTGGCAGATCGCCCGCTGGCAACCCGCGAGAACCTGCGCCGCGCGGTGCAGGCCATCGCCGAACGCAGCGGGCCGGAAGACCTGGTGTTTATCTATCTAACCAGTCACGGCTCGCGCACTCACGAGCTGAACCTGGATCAGCCGCGCCTGCAGCTAGGCGACCTGCCTGCCGACGAGCTGGCCGATCTGCTCAAGCCGCTGGCCGAGCGCGACAAGGTGGTGGTGATTTCCGCCTGCTATTCCGGCGGTTTCATCCCGGCGCTGAAAGACGACAAGACCCTGGTAATGACCGCTGCCCGAGCCGACCGCGTCTCGTTCGGCTGCTCCGAGGAGGCTGAATTCACCTACTTCGGCCGCGCCCTGTTCGCCGAGGCGTTACAGCAGACGGATGACCTCGAACAGGCCTTCAAGCTGGCAAGCGCGGCAGTGGCAGCGCGTGAGAAAGCGGACGGTTTTGAAGCCTCCGAGCCGCAGATCTGGGCGCCGCCTGCCGTGATCGAACACTGGAATGCCCTGCGCCAGCAGAGAAGCGAAGCGCCTTGAACGATAAATCGGCCACAGCCCTCTAAACTCCATAACAGGCTGCTGAAAAGCGTAGGCGAGGCAGCCAGTGCAATACCGATGGCGGCCCCGCAAAAACAGCCGAAACGTAGCGCAGCGGAGTAACAGCCGAAGGCTGGCCCGCAGGGCGAACGAAGTGAGTCAAAAGTGCAGTTTACATGCTGTAAGTGAGCATTTTGACTGGGCTCGCAGGCGAGGCTGTTTTCAATGCAGCGATGCCAAGGCAGGTAGTTTTCAACGGCCTGATAATGAATAGCAGTCGAGGATCGACCATGTATCTGACTCCCCAGCACATTCTTCTGGCAGGCGCCTCGGGCATGACCGGCGAACACCTGCTCGACCGCCTGCTCAACGAACCCACCGTCGAGCGCGTGCTGGCCCCGAGTCGCAAGCCGCTGGCCGAACACCCGCATCTGGAAAACCCGGTTGGCGAACTGCTCGACCTGCTTCCCGGCCTCAACGGCCCGGTGCATACCGCGTTCTGTTGCCTGGGCAGCACTATCAAGCAAGCGGGCTCGCAGGACGCCTTTCGCGCCGTAGACCATGATCTGGTGGTAGCCTTCGCCGCCCGCGCACGGGAATTGGGCGCGCGGCATCTGCTGGTAGTCAGCGCGATTGGCGCCGACTCGGGCTCATCGGTGTTCTACAACCGTATCAAGGGGCAGACCGAGGAAGCCCTGAAGTCTCAGGGTTGGCCGCAACTGACCATTGCCCGCCCTTCCCTGCTGCTCGGCCCACGCAACGAATTCCGCCTGGGCGAACGGCTGGCTGCGCCCTTCCTGCGCTGGCTGCCAGGCAAGCACCGCGCTATCGATGTAACGGCGCTGGCCCGCGCCCTGTGGCGCCTGGCTCTCGAAGAAGGCGAAGGGCTGCGCATCGTCGAGTCCGACGAGCTGCGGCGCCTAGGGCGCTAAAACAAAAAACGCCGTTTTCACGGCGTTTTTATTCAACACAGGTGTTTTTTAGAACAGGCCGATGGCCCAGGCCGTGGCGAACAGCGCCAGCGAGAAGCCCCACATCCACCAGAACGAATAGCGAATGTGCTTGCCCATTTCCAGGCGCGCCAGGCCGAGCGCCAGCCATAGTGCCGGCGAGAACGGGCTGATGAAGGTGCCGATGATATTGCCGATCATCAACGCGTAAACCACGCTCGGTGCAGCGACACCATGGTTCTCGACCACTTCCATCACCACTGGCAGGAGCCCGAAGTAATAGGCGTCGGTGTTGAGCAGGAATTCCATGGGGAAACCGAACACACCCAGAATGATGTGTAGCTGACCGACCATGCCGGCGGGCAGCACCTTGACCAGATCTTGAGCGATCGAGGTGAGCATGCCGGTGCCGGACAGAATGCCGAGCATGGAACCGGCTGCCAGAATGATCATGCCCATACCCAGGGCCGCCGAAGAATGCGCGGCGATGCGCTGCATCTGCATCTTGCCGTTGGGATAGTTGATCAGCAGCGCCAGGCTAAGGCCAATCATGAACACGTAGCCGGCCGGCAGCACGCCGGTGAACAGCGCCACCAGCACCAGCATGAACAGCCCGAAGTTAACCCACATACGGCCCGGGCGCTCCAGCGCGCGCTCTTCGTCGCTGATCTGGCCGGGCGCACCGATGTGCTCCTCGGAGCCATCGTCCACCAAGGTGCCGCCGGTCGCGGCAATGCGACGCTGCTCGCGCCAACCGAGAAAGGCGGCCAAAACCACCAGCAGGACGACACCGGTACCCTGAATGGCCAGCAAAGGGCGCCACAGCTCGGTGACGTCGAGACCAGTAACGGCCGCCGAGCGGCCCAGCGGCCCTGCCCACGGCACCATATTGAGGATGCCAGCGCCGGTGGCCAGTAGCATCAGCATCAGGTAGGGGCTCATGCGCAGCTGCTTGTACAGCGGCAACAGCGCAGGAATGGTCAGCAGGAAAGTGGTCGCACCAGCACCATCGAGGTGAGCCAGCATGCCGATGATCGCGGTGGCGACCGCAACGGCGATGACGTTGCCGCGGGTCAGTTTGACCAGAAAGCCGATAATCGGACGGAACAGGCCAGTGTCCTGCAGCACACCGAAGAAGGTGATGGCGAAGATGAACATGGTGGCGATGGACACCACCTTGCCGACGCCGTCGGTGAAGAACCCGGAGATCTCCTCCGCGCCGAAGCCCGCACATAGCGCACCCAACAAGGGCACTACGATGAGCGGCAATACAGGTGACATGCGCCCGCTGAGCAACATCACCACCAGACAGAAAATGGTCAACAAGCCAATCAGGGTCAACAAACCGGGTTCTCCTCTTTTTCTTGTTCAAGTCGGTGCGGACACGGACACGAGGCGCGGACTCTAGACCAAAAACCTTTCACGAACCTTTATGGCCTGAAGTGCTAACCCCATGATTTGTCAGTGAATATGTAGTAACTCCAGGTAACGATTGCGCAGCCTTGCTAAGCTGATGGGCCTTGCCATTAGCGGAGTTTCGTCATGCCCTCGAACAGAACTGCCTTGATCATCGGCGCCTCGCGCGGCATCGGCCTGGGCCTGGTGCGCCAGCTGCACGCTGACGGCTGGCAGGTGACCGCCACCGTGCGCAACCCGGCAGGCGCCACCGAGCTGCAGGCCCTGAGCGGCGTGCGGATCGAATTACTGGATATCGACGACGGCGCCGCACTGGAAGCCCTGGTGCAGCGCCTGCAGGGCCAGACCTTCGACCTGCTGTTCGTCAACGCCGGGATCATCGGCCCGAGCCATCAGTCAGCCGCCAAAGCCACCGTCGAGGAACTCGGCCAGCTGTTCATGACCAACGTGACGGCGCCGATCCATCTGGCCGAGCGACTGGTCGGCCAGCTGCGCCCGCGCACCGGCGTACTGGCTTTTATGAGTTCGGGACTAGGCAGCGTGGCCAACCCGGAAGGCAATAACCTGGCGCTGTACAAGGCCAGCAAGGCGGCGCTCAACTCGCTGACCAACAGCTTCGTCTGCGAGCTGCCAGAGCCGCGCCCGACCGTGCTGTCGCTGCATCCGGGTTGGGTGAAGACCGACATGGGCGGCGAAAACGCCATGGTCGAAGTGGCCGACAGCTGCCGCGGCCTGATCGCCCAGGTCGAACGCTTCGCCGGCCAGGGCGGCCACCACTTTGTCGACTATCAGGGCAGTCGCATCGCCTGGTAAGCACCTGAGAGCCTGTTCATTATCTTGGGATTTTGGCTGCAACGTGGCGATAGCGGACGGTCGTTCCCGTAGGGTGGACAACGCTCTTTTTGTCCACCATTACGGTCATAGAGCGGTGGACGGATGAAGCGTCGTCCACCCTACGAACAGCGACGCGGAGCGTCCATGGATGCATTCCCACGCGGAGCGTGAGGAACGATCAGTTGAATCGGAGCACGAGCGACCACTCCTGCCTTATAAAAAACCAGCGTTCATACCCACAAGGGATCGTGTGCAGGCTCTTACAAACCCAACATCGCCAACATGATGAACGTGGCAAACAGCACGAAGTGGGTCATGCCCTCGATGGCGTTGGTCTCACCGTCATTGAGGTTGATGGCGCAGACGATCAGGGTGATGAACACCATCACCGTCTGCACCGGGGTCATCGCCATCTGGAACGGCTGACCGCTGTACAGCGCCATGGCCTCCATCACCGGCACGGTAAGGATCACCGTTGACAGCGACGCGCCCAGGGCGATGTTGACCACCGACTGCATGCGGTTGGCCAGCGCCGCCCGCAATGCAGTGAGGATCTCCGGCGCCGCGGAAATGCCGGCCACCACGATGGCAGTCAGCACCGGGGGCGCGCCGGTACCTTCCAGGCCGACATCCATCGCCAGGGACATCACCTCGGCGAGCACGCCGATGACGATCACCCCGAACACCAGCACGCCAATCGACCAGGCCACATTGACCTGGGATTCATCCTCGCCGCGGCCACGCCCTTCGCTACCGCGGTGTTTCTTCTCCGGGTAGCTGTAGCTGAAGAAGTAGCTGTGTGGGCCCACCTGCATGCGCAGGAACACCGCGTAGAGCACCAGCATGGCGCCGATGGTGAACATCGAGTACGCCTTCCAGTCCGCCTCTGGAATGAACTCGGGCACCACCATGGAAATGCCCATGGCGGTCAGGATCATCACGCTGTAGCTGCGCGCCGAATCGTCGTTGTAGGACTGCTCGCCGTGCTTGAGGCCGCCCATCAGCGCGGCCAAACCAAGGATGCCGTTGATGTCGAGCATCACTGCCGAATAAATGGTGTCGCGCACCAAGGTCGGCGACGCCTGATTGCTCATCATGATCGCCAGGATCACCACCTCGACCAGCACCGCCGACAGGGTGAGGATCATGGTGCCGTAGGGATCACCGACCCGCTCGGCCAGTTGCTCGGCATGGTGAGCGACGCGCAACGAGGCACAGACGATAGCGGCGATCAGCGCCACCGCGCCGGCCAGGGCAATGGCCTGGCCATGACCGAGCAAGGCGTGCTCCATCGGCAGCGCGATAAAGGCGGCAAGCACGGCCAGCAGCAGCCAGTATTCCTGCTTGATGGCATTCAACATGGGCGATTCCTTTCATATAACAGCAGAACGATCCTGCTCCGACTGCAACATCCGGTAAATAATTCCAGTCGCTTACCGTTGGTGCCGTTCAATACCGCATGCTTGGACGCATGAGGGTAAACTTGTCGATCACGTTTCTAGCTGACCGAGATTTACCCATGTACGACTGGCTCAACGCCCTGCCCAAGGCCGAACTGCACCTGCACCTCGAGGGCTCCCTCGAGCCCGAACTGCTGTTCGCCCTGGCCGAGCGCAACCGCATCGCCCTGCCCTGGAACGATGTCGAGGCGCTACGCGCGGCTTACGCCTTCAACAACCTGCAGGAATTCCTCGACCTGTATTACCGCGGCGCCGACGTGCTGCGTACCGAGCAGGATTTCTACGACCTGACCTGGGCCTACCTGCTCAAGTGCAAGGCGCAGAACGTGGTGCACGTCGAGCCGTTCTTCGACCCGCAGACCCACACCGAACGCGGCATTCCCTTCGAAGTGGTAATGCGCGGCATCAAGGCGGCCTTGGTCGATGGCGAGAAGAAGCTGGGCATCAGCCATGGCCTGATCCTCGCTTTCCTGCGTCACCTGCCCGAAGAGCAGGCCTTCCAGACCCTGGAGCAGGCCATGCCGTTTCGCGATGCCTTTATCGGCGTCGGCCTGGACAGTTCCGAGAAAGGCTTTCCGCCGCGCCTGTTCGAGCGGGTGTTCGCCAAGGCCCGTAGCGAAGGGTTGCACGCCGTGGCCCATGCCGGCGAGGAAGGCCCGCCCGAGTACATCTGGGAAGCCCTCGACCTGCTGAAGATCGTGCGCATCGACCATGGCGTACGTGCCAGCGAAGACGAGCGCCTGATGCAGCGCATCATCGACGAGCAGATTCCGCTGACCGTCTGCCCGCTGTCGAACACCAAGCTCTGCGTGTTCGAGCACATGGGCCAGCACAACATCCTCGACATGCTCGAGCGCGGCGTGAAGGTAACCGTCAACTCCGACGACCCGGCCTACTTCGGCGGCTACGTCACCGAAAACTTCATGGCCCTGCACGAAGGCCTTGGCATGAGCGAAGCGCAGGCCAAACGCCTGGCGCAGAACAGCCTGGATGCGCGACTGGTTTGAAACGCCGGTAGATCGATCGGTTGTAGGGTGGATGACGCTTCACCCATCCACCCTACCGTGTTGTTTGTGCCCTCAGTTCCGCTCTGGCGAGCGGGTTTCTTTTGGCATTGCCCGGATGGCCGGCCCCGCCAAAAGAAACCAAAAGGTCTAGCCCCGACATCCGGCCCCGGCTTCGCCGGGGTTCCCTCGCTACATCGTTGCTCCGAGGGCACTCCGCGAAGGGCCATCCTTGGCCCATCGCGGCTCTCGCGGCATCCATGCCGCTCAACCATCTACACAACGATTCCGCTCGGCCTCCTGAAGGGGCAATGGATGTCGCCTGTTAGCCTTGTGGAAAAGAACACCAAGAAGCTGAAAGCAAGTGAGCTTGATCCGCATAAACGCACGGTTCTAACAAGGAGGACTTCTAAACGACCAGTAGAAGGCAAGCATCTGCAATCAATGCCCCATATGCTCATGCCCACCTTCCGCTGCCGGCTCATCCTTCTGCACCGCCACCTCCACCATCACCGGGCCGGCCTTCTCGAAGGTCAGGGTCATCGGGAAGCGGTCACCGGCCTGGGCCTGCTGCTTCAGGTTGAACAGCATCACGTGGTAACCCATGGGCGCAAACTTCACCTCGCCGCCGGCGGGAATCACCACGTTGTGCACCTGCTGCATCTTCATCAGGCCGCCCACGTGGGCGTGCTCGTGAATCTCCGCCTTACCGGCCACCGGGGTTTCGACGCTGAGCAGGCGGTCATCGGCATCGCCCTTGTTGTGCACCACGAAGTAGGCAGCAGCAGTCGGGGCTACCGGCGGCATTTCCCGCGACCAGGGGTGGTCGATATGCAGTTGGCCGACTTCGTATTCGTGGGCGTTGGCCAGCAGGCTGGTGGCGAGCAGTACAGCGGTCAGAGCCAGTTTCTTCAGGGTCATGGTGTTTCTCCTTCAAACGAATTCGGGTCGGCCGCTGCGAGGCGGCCGAGCGGGTTCAGGCCAGGCGTCGAGCGCCGAGGCGTGACAACAGCAGATAATCCAACGCCCAGATCGCCAGCAGCGAGGCGCCGACCAGGGGGAACAGCACGCCCAGGCCGATCATGATCGCCACGCCGACCTTCCAGCGCGGCAGGTCATGGCGCAGCGGCGGTACGCCGAGACTGCCACTTGGGCGGCGTTTCCACCACATGATCAGACCGCTGACCGAGCTGAGCAGAATCATCAGGCATACGAACAGGATGAACAGCTGATGTGGCAGGCCGTAGAGCTTGCCCTGGTGCAGCATCACGCCACTCTCGACGGCCCGCGCCGCCAGGCCGTAGTCAGCCCAGCGCACGTCCCCCAGCACGGCGCCGCTGTACTGGTCGACATGCAGGGTGGCGTCGTTGCGTGGGTCATCGGCGAATACCGAGATGGTATAGACCCCGGTCGGCGTGGCCGGAAAGCTGATGCTGTATCCCGGATGCACCCCGCGCTCGCTGGCGATATCCACCACCTGCTGCAAGCCCACGGTGGGGGTGGCGTTAGAGGCCGGCGCCGCGCCGCCATTGTGAGCCGCGTGCGGGTCGGACTCGGGTAGCGGGGTGTTTTCCAGCGCCCAAGGCACGGTCTGTTTATGGCTCAGGTTGAGCTCGCCAGCCTGGCGATCGGAGGTCGGCACCTGATCCCACATCGCCGCCGGGAACTGATTCCAGGCGCCGGCGAACTGCTTGCCCCAGAACCCCGTCCAGGTCATGCCGGTAAGCAGCATGAACAGCAGCAACAAGGCGCCCCAGAAACCGGTGACCGCATGCAGGTCGCGCCACAGCAATCGACCACGGGCCGTCAGGCGCGGCCACAGCACGCCGGCGCCAGCGCCGCGCCCACGCGGCCACCACAGGTACAGCCCGGAGACCACCAGCACCACACCCCAGCCGGCGGCCAGCTCGATCAACCGATCGCCTGGGGTGCCGATCAACAGGTCAGAGTGCACCGCACGCGCCAAGGCCTGCAGGTTGTTGCGCGTGTCCTGGGTGCCGAGGATTGCGCCCCCGTAGGGGTCGACAAATACATTGCGGGTGCGCTCACCGACCTTCACCACGAACAGGGCGCTACTGCTGGCGTCCTCCGGCGGCTGGTACTTGCCGATGCTGCCCTGGGGATAAACGGCCTGCACCCGGCCGAGCATCTCGTCAGCGGTCAGCGGCTGCCCCGACGCCTCGACCTGCAGCAGGTCGGCGTACATCAACCCGTCGAGCTGCGGCTTGAACAGGTAGATGATGCCGGTCAGCGACAGCATGATCATGAAGGGAATGACGAACAGGCCGGCATAGAAGTGCCAGCGCCAGGCCAGGTTATAAAACGAGGGTGTCGAGTTTTTCATGTGAAGCCTGATCTTGTGCATAGGCGAATTGCCCCCAGCGCAAACGCGCCGCAGGCAACGACAAGGAAGCGAATCAGGCGATAACGGGTGAGGCGCGGGGGTTGGCCGATGGCCACAGGTAGCGAACGGAGCCGCCAGGTTCGGCATTAGGCCGCGCGATTGCCGGGTGTAGCCGTGGCAACAGCCCCAGCAGGCCGAAGAAGGCCGCCAGAGCAAGGGCAACGAAGGTGGAGCACAGCGGGCAGCCGGAGCCCATGAATGGCATCGGCATAGTTGAGCCCGTGCTGCCCATGTCCATCGCGGCTCCGCCGCTTGCGCTGGCATCCATACCGCAATAACCGCCGTCCATCCCACTGAGCTGCAGGCCGGTCATCTGCCCATGGCTGACCGCACAGGCGAGCGCGCTGAACAGGATGCTGAAATACAGCACCCAGGCGAGCAACGAGCGGTCAGAGCGGGACAGGTTCATGGCTGGCGATTTTAGGGGCAGTGGCGGTAAACGGGCTGTGGTGGATTGCCGCAGCAGCTTAACGGCGCCACGGCGCCTGCGCCAGCAACTCGGCACAGCGCGCCTGAACGAACTCGCGCAGCAGGTGCACCGGCTTGCTCAATTGCTCGCGATGGGCGCAGATCAGGTTGAGCGGCGTCGGCTCGCCGCGCACCTCTGGCAGCAGCACCTGCAGGCGCCCGGCGTGCACATCGCCGGCCACGTCCAGCCAGGATTTGTACACCACACCCGCCCCTGCCACTGCCCAGCGGCGCACCACGTCGGCATCGTCACTGAGCCGGTCACCGGCAACCTGCAGGCTGTGCTCACCATCAGCCTCATGAAAGCGCCAGCGCTCGTAGGCGCGGCCACCGAGCATGTAGATCAGGCAGTTGTGCTCGCGCAGGTCACTGATCTGCCGTGGCTCGCCATGGCGCTGCAGATAGGCCGGCGCGGCGCACAGCACCCGGCGATTGCCCGGCGCCACCGGCAGCGCCACCAGGCTCGAATCCTCCGGCTCGCCATAGCGCAGGGCGATATCCACCCGCTCGCGAAACAGATCGGTAACCCGGTCGCCGAGCAGCAGGCGCAACTGCACCTGCGGGTGCGTTTGCATAAAAGTGTCGAGCCACGGCAGCAAGGTATTACGGCCAAAATCCGACGGCACCGAGAGCTGCAGCGGCCCGCTGATCGCGGACTTGCTGCCGGCCAGTTGCTGGCGCCCGGCCTCGAGGCTCTGCAGCACCTGGCGGGCATGCACCAGGTAGACCTCACCTTCGGTCGTCAGGCGCAGGCTGCGGGTGGAACGGGCGAACAGGCGTACCTGCAACGCGTGCTCCAGGCGTTTCAGCGCCGCACTGGCTACCGCAGGCGAGATATCGAGCAACCGTGCGGCCGCGGACAGACTGCCGACTTCGGCAGTACGCACGAACACCTGCAGATCATCCAGACGCAGCACAGTCGCTCACTTTCAAAAAAATATTGAAAGAGACTCTACTTGCATGCTGTTTTTCTTGCCACGCAAATAAACGAGCATGGCCCTCTCTCAAGAATGGAGCCCCACCATGACCCTGACACTGGTTGCCACCATCACCGCCCGAAGCGGCCAGGCCGATATCGTCGAAGCGGGTCTGCGCCAGCTGGTCAGCGCCAGCCGTGCCGAAGCCGGCTGCCTGCAGTACGACCTGCACCGCCACCAGGACGATGCCCATGTGTTCGTGATGATCGAGCAGTGGCAGGACAGCGCCGCCCTGGCCTTTCACCAGAACACCGACCATTACCGCCACTTCAAGACCACCTGCGGCGAAGCGTTGCAGGATGTCGCCCTGCAACCCCTGAACCGTATCGCCTGATTGCGAGGAAAACCATGAAAGCCGTCGCCTATCACCAGTCATTACCCATCGATAATCCCCAGGCTCTGCAGGACGTCCAACTGGATGCGCCAACACCCGGCCCGCGCGACCTGCTCGTCGAGGTGAAAGCCATCTCGGTCAACCCGGTGGACACCAAGATCCGTCGCAACGTGGCGCCCGAGGCCGGCCAGCCCAAGGTGCTTGGCTGGGATGCCACCGGCGTGGTCAAGGCTGTTGGCAGCGAGGTGACGCTGTTCAAGGTCGGTGACGAAGTGGCCTACGCCGGTGCCATCAACCGCGCCGGGGCCAACAGCGAGCTGCATGTGGTCGACGAGCGCATCGTCGGGCGCAAACCGGCCAGCCTGCCGTTCGCCGAAGCCGCCGCCCTGCCGCTGACCGCCATCACCGCCTGGGAACTGTTGTTCGACCGTCTGCAAGTGGCTGACGGCAGCGCCGACCAGGGCCAGAGCCTGCTGGTCATCGGCGCGGCTGGTGGCGTGGGTTCGATACTGGTGCAACTGGCCCGCCAGCTCACCGGGCTGACCGTGATCGGCACCGCTTCGCGCCCGGAAACCGAGGCCTGGGTACGCGAGCTGGGCGCCCACCACGTGATCGATCACCGCAAACCGCTGAACGAAGAACTGGTGCGTATCGGCATCCCCCAGGTCACCCACGTAGCCAGCCTGACCCAGACCGACCAGCACTACGACGCCATCGTCGAAGCCCTCGCGCCGCAAGGCCGCCTGGCCCTGATCGATGACCCGCTGCAGCTGCTGGACGTGATGAAGCTCAAGCGCAAGAGCATCTCCCTGCACTGGGAACTGATGTTCACCCGCTCGCTGTTCGAAACCGCCGACATGATCGAACAGCACCGCCTGCTCAACCGCGTGGCCGACCTGGTCGACGCCGGCACCCTGAAAACCACCCTGGGCGAACACTTCGGCACCATCAATGCCGACAACCTGCGCCGCGCCCATGCCCTGCTGGAAAGCGGCAAGGCCAAGGGCAAGATTGTGCTGGAAGGGTTCTGAAGCTCCCGTAGGGTGGGTTAGCGACGCCAGACATAGCTGTATCAGCCTCCGCCATCTTGGTGCGTCGCGTAACCCACCAGCCGATAGCAGCCATGACGCTCATGGTGGGTTACGGCGTATCGCCTTCCGCACAATCCTGAACATCTCTAACAGGCGCTTCACCCACCCTACGAAATCGAGGCAAACCCGCAGACGTAGGGTGGGTGGAGCGCCGCGTGGCACGATTTCAAAAATCCCATCTAATCAAGACGCGTCGCGTAACCCACCAATCGGTATCGACCGCCGGGAGCGTCGCCTACCGAAACTGCGCGCAATGATCCTCGGGCGGCAGTGCGGCGGTGTACCACACATAGTCCGCCTGCTCGGCCGTCACCGCTTTACCAACCTCGGAGAGGATCAGCACCTGGGCGCCAGCCGGCTCGCCCAGGTCAACCAGGTGCAGCGGCACGCCTAGATCGCGGCGCACGTGAAAGGCGCCAGCGAACAACATCGCCGGTACCGGCGCCTTTAACATTCTCTCGGCCATGCGCCTATCACGTTGCTGCTGCACAGCCAGCATTGCCGGCAACTGGCTAATCGGCAGCTTGTCGCAGTGCGACTCACGAATCTGCTCCAGCAGCGTTTTTTGCACTTCCTCGGCAGTCGAGGCCTCCCCCTGCAGAACCGGCTGCTGACGGTAGATGGCCATAATCTCGGCGCGGTCGAGGTTCGCCGCGCGCAGGGAATAATCCTGGGCCAGAGCGTGGCGCATAAGCGGGCCATAGAGCGCCCATGGCCAACCGTTGCTCCATTCCAGCGCCTTGGGCAGATCGGCGATCTGCAGGCCTTCGCGCAACTGCTGCTTCACGTCGTCGACCTGGAGCTGCTGGCTGCGAGCATTTCCAGCAACAGGCTACCTTGAGGCCGCCGCGCCTCCAGAGCACGCAGCAGCCAGAGCTGCAGGGCGTGATGATCGGGGTTGTCATGTTGCTCGCCAACCAGCACCCGCGGCGCCGCTGCCAGCCGTGCGACAAGCTGCTCGGGCGTCAGGTGCGCGCCGCTGCGCAGATCGATGATCCGGCCCAGGTCGGCGTGCTCACGGCCCCGTGGGCTTTGCCACTCGGGCAAAGGCGCAAGGGCTGGCTGGCTCTGACAGGCGGCGAGCAACAGCAGCACGGATAACAACAACGTACGCATCGGTTTTCCTTTAGAACCTGTTCACGATCTCGCGAGCTAGAGCCATACAAGGCCTAGGCGGCCCCACAAAAACAGGCGAGGAAGCGGAGTTTACGAGCTGTAAATGAGCATTACTCGCTCCGCTCGCCCTTCGGGCCGCGCTGAAGCGCGTTAGCCGCAAGCGGCTCTCCGAGCCTGTTTTTAACGCAGTAGGGCCGACGCGCAGCAGATCGTGAACAGGTTCTTAGCGAGCAACGATCAACGGATGCCCTCGCTCGGGGTGCTGCTGCACTAGCACCTCGAGGCCGAACACCGCTTGTAGCGGTTCGGCACGCAACACTTCCGCTGGCAAGCCGACAGCATGCGTGCGGCCCTCGTCGAGCAACAGCAGGCGGTCGCAGTAGCGCGCCGCCAGATTCAGGTCATGGAGAATGACCATCACCGCGGCGCCCTGTTCGGCGAAGCGGCGCACGGCCTGCAGGGTAGTGTGCTGGTGCAGCGGGTCGAGCATGGAAGTGGGCTCGTCGAGCAGCAGCGTCTGTTCGGCGCCGCCCGGCCACAACTGCGCCAGCACCCGCGCCAGGTGCACGCGCTGACGCTCGCCACCGGACAGCTCCAGGTAGCTGCGCTCAGCCAGGTGCTCGGCATCGGCGGCCTGCAGCGCCTCGCGGACGATCTGCGCGTCACGCTCGCGGCCAGTGTCGTGGGGCATACGGCCCATCATCACCACATCGCCGACGGCAAAACCGAAGCTCAGCGACGAACTCTGCGGCAGCACCGCCAGGCGGCGTGCGCGCTCCTTGCCCCGCCAGTCCGGCAGCGGGCGACCGTCCAGGGTGACCTCGCCGGCAGCCGGGCTCAGTTCGCCGCACAGCGCACCGAGCAAGGTGCTCTTACCGGCGCCATTGGGCCCAAGCACACCGAGCACCTGGCCGGGCTGCAGCCCGAGATCGATATCGATCAGCACCTGTTTGTCGCCACGCAGGATCGACAGCTTGCGCGCAGCTAGCATCAGGTACGCCCCCGCAGCAGCAGATAAAGAAAGAACGGCGCGCCGATCAGGGCGGTGACGATGCCGATGGGCAGTTCGGCCGGCGAGAGGATTAATCGCGCGAACAAATCGGCCAGCAATAACAGGCTGGCACCCGCCAGCGCCGAAGCGGGCAGCAGTACACGGTGATCGGGCCCGACCAGCAGGCGCACCAGATGCGGCACCACCAGACCGATAAAACCGATCATTCCGGCCGCAGCCACCGCCGCCCCGACACCCAACGCGGTGCAGAACACCAGCTCGCGCTTGAGCCGCTCCACCGCCACGCCCAGGTGGCGCGCCTCGGACTCGCCGAGCAGCAGGGCATTCAGCGCCTGGGCGCGGCGCGGCAGCCACAGCGCCACGGCGATGGTCACCAGCAGCAACGGCCACAGCCGTGCATAGCTGGCGCCGTTGAGGCTACCGAGGTTCCAGAAGGTCAGGGTGCGCAGGGTGGCATCGTCGGCCAGGTAGGTGAACAGGCCGATGCAGGCGAACGCCAGGGCATTGAGGGCGATGCCGGCAAGCAGCATGGTGGTGACGCTGGTCTGCCCGTTGCGGCGGCCAAGGCGATAGACCAGCGCCGTGACCACCAGGCCGCCGAGAAAGGCGCACAGCGATAGCAGATAAGGCGCAAACACCTCCGGCATCCCGCCCAAGGCCGCACCACCGACGATGGCGACTGCCGCGCCAAGGGCCGCGCCGCTGGAGACACCGATCAGCCCGGGGTCGGCCAGCGGGTTGCGAAACAGCCCCTGCATCGCCACGCCGCACAAGGCCAGCACCGCTCCGACCGCAAGGCCCAGCAGGGTACGCGGCATACGGATCTGCCCAAGGATCAGCTCCGCTTGCTGCAGGCCATCGGCCGCCAACGGCACACCGGCCAGGCGCAAGGCAGCGCGCAGGGTGTCCCCCAGCGGCAGGCTGACGGGGCCAAGCGCCAGTGACAGCCACAAGGCGAGCGCCAGCAGCAGCCCCAGTGCGATAAACAGTGAGCGCGGACTGATGGCTGCCTTCATGGTGTGGCGGGTTTGAGCGGCGCACGACCTGGGTAGAAGGCGGCGGACAGCTCGGCGAGACCTGCGGGAATACGTGGGCCAAGACCGCCGACCAACAGGGTCGGATCGATGGCCACCAGGCGCCCTGCCCTGCCGGCCTTGGTCGAGGCCAGCGCCGGGTTCTGCTTCAGCAGCGCCTGCCTGGCTTCATCACCGCCGAGGCGGCGGTCGGCGAAAATCACCACCTCGGGATCCAGCGCCAACAGCGCCTCGGTGGACAGCGTCTTGTAGCCGTCATGGGTGGTCAGGTTCCTGCCACCCGCGCGCTTGATCACCCAGGCAGCGGCAGTGTCCTTGCCGCCCGCCATGGGGCTGCTGCCGGCATGGCCGAGCAACAGCAGAACGGTCGGCGCCCGCGTTTCAGCCTGGGCCTTTGCCACCCAGGCAGCCTGTTCGTTCAGGCGGGTCTGATAGGCCGCGAACACGCTCTCGGCACGTGCCTCATCACCCAGCAGTGCACCGATGCGCTTGAGATTGCCATGCAGCACCTGCAGGTCGGCATCGGCAGGCAAGGTTTCGACCTTCACCCCCGCTGCCGCCAGTTGTGCCAGCACCGGTGGCGGGCCCATTTCCTCGGTGCCCAGCAGCACCTGCGGGCGCAAGGCGAGGATACCCTCGGCAGCCAACTGGCGCTGGTAACCCACGCTCGGCAACTTCTGCAGCGAGGCCGGGTGCTGGCTGGTGGTGTCGACGCCGACTAGCTTGCCCTCACCGCCGAGTTCGACCACCCATTCGCTCAACGAGCCACCGGCACTGACCCAGCGCTCTGGCAGGTTCTCGGCACTCGCCAGCGGCGACAACAGGCTGGCGAACAGGACGAATACGGCGAGGGGGCGGGCCATGGAGCAACTCCGGAAGCAAGGTTCGTATCGAGCCGTCCGAATGCGCAGACGGCCAGGGCTGGCAATTTAGCGTCAGGCTGACAGGGCTGGGGTTTGCTCGGCCAGGCGCCGCCAGTCGTCACGCTCCGGCACGCCCGGTTTGCGTGCACCGAACAGCTGCAGGATCAGCTCGCCATTGGCATCGAAGGCTTCCCAGCTGGTGATCACCCCATCGGCGCTCGGCTTGCGCACGCGCCACAGCGTGTGAACGTCATTGGCCTTGAGGTGCAGGTTGAACTGCGGGTCCAGCACGTTGAACCAGGTGTCCATCCATTTCAGGTTGCTGACCGGCCCGGTATGGATCTGGATGCAGTGGCGGTTGCCGACAAACACCATGATCGGCACCTCGGCCGCTGCCGCACGCTCGAACAGGCCGGGCAAGGCATCGGGCGCCAGCGGCTCGGCCCAGCCGCGACCGGCCAGGCGCAGCGCCTGAGTGCGGTTCGCGCCGTGGTTTTTCAGCAGGGCGAAGAAATGATGGGTGTCCTTCAGCGCGGCCCAGCCGGCGCGCAGCGACTCGCCGTCGATGGCTTCGTCCGGCTGCACGGCTGCGGGCTCCGGCATGGGCTTGAGCGCCAGCTCGGCGCTTTGCTGCTCATCGCGAAAACCTGCGACCAGCGGTTCCCAGGCGGCCAGCTCGCTGTGGTCGGTCAGGTAGACCTTGTGCACGGCGGCGCCTTGATGATCGAACACCTGGACGCTGCGCAGCACGCCACGGGGCGTCTGTTCGACCACCGCAAAGGCGCTGGCCCAGCCGCT
Source organism: Phytopseudomonas punonensis (assembly GCF_900142655.1). Classification (GTDB taxonomy): domain Bacteria; phylum Pseudomonadota; class Gammaproteobacteria; order Pseudomonadales; family Pseudomonadaceae; genus Aquipseudomonas; species Aquipseudomonas punonensis. The sequence continues at coordinate 428,915 of NZ_FRBQ01000001.1, forward strand.
GAGGAACAGCCGCAGATCGATATCCGGCGACACCACCAGGCCCATCTGGCCATTACCGGCAATCGTCACCTCGCGGTAGACGCCCTTGCGCTCGTGCACGCAGGACTCGTTACGGGTCAGGGCCATCACTTGACCGAGCTCGCCGAGCGCCGGCAGTAAAGCTGCCCAGTCAGCGCGCAGGCGCACCGCATCCACAGCCAGGCGACTGGCCGTCAGCTCGCCCTCGCTGACACCCAGCTGCGCCGCGGCATCCCGAGCCCGCAGATGCGGCTGCTCGGCGCGCAGGTTCTGCCAGGCGGCATACAGGCCTTCGCCGGCGACGGGTAGATCACTCATCACAGCAACTCCTTGTGGGCCCATCGACAGGTAGGGCGCCATGAATTGAAAAGGGTAAACGCCTTACACGGCGAGCGAAACCGCTATCAGGTGACGGATCCTAATCGACAAATAATCTCTTTTACAAATAAGAATCATTAATATTTAATCGGCCACCACGTCGCATCGTATTCCGGCATGATCAAGGAGAATCGCATGTCGAGTCGCCCGCCCTACCCGCTTCGCGCCTGCATGACCATCCTGCTGCTTGGCCCCGCGCTCGCCAGCGCAGAAATGCTGCAGTTGGAAAAAACCACGATCAGTGCAACCCGCACGGAACAGCCTGTCGATTCGGTCCCCAGTACCGTGACCGTGCTGACCGAGCAGGATATCGACCGCCAGAACGTGAAGAACATCCGCGATCTGGTGCGTTACGAGCCAGGGGTGTCGGTCAGTGGAACGGGCAGTCGCTTCGGCCTGGCGGGCTTCACCATTCGCGGCATCGGCGGCAATCGCATCCTCACCCAGGTGGATGGCGTGCCCGTGCCGGACGCCTTCGCCTTCGGGCCCTTCCTCGACGCGCGACGCAACTATGTCGACCCGGATACCCTCAAGCGCGTGGAGATCATCCGCGGCCCGGCCAGCTCGCTGTACGGCAGCGATGCCATCGGTGGCGCGGTCAGCTTCATGACCAAGGATGCCGCCGACTACCTGGAAGCCGGCGACGACAGCTATGCCCGCCTGAAAACCGGTTACGACGGCGCCGACGATAGCTGGTCACGCAGTGCCACGTTTGCCGCCCGCCAGGGCCGGGTCGACGGCCTGCTGCACCTGGGGCGCCGTGATGGCCAGGCGCTCGACACCTTTGGCGGCCGAAGCGGGATTGGAGCAGCGCGCGAAGAGGCCAACCATCAGGATTACAAGGCCAACAACCTGCTCGCCAAGCTCGGCTGGGACTACCTCGACGAGGATCGTCTGCAGCTGACCTACGAGCGCTACGAGGACGACGCCGATACCCGGGTGCTCAGCGAATACAGCAGCACGGCCACCGTGCGCACCTCGGACGCCACCGATAACACCGATCGCCAGCGGCTCAGCCTGCAGCACAGCTTCGCACTGGGCAGCGCGCTCGCCGACAAGGCCGAGTGGCAACTGAGCTATCAGCAAAGCCAGATTCGCCAGCGCACCTACCAGCAGCGTTTCAGCGCTGGCGCCTTGCGCGAGCGCAGCCGTGACTCGACCTATCAGGAAGACCTGTGGGCGTTCAATGCCAAGCTCGACAAGACCTTCGATACCGGCGCGGCGAGCCATCAGCTGATCTACGGCTTCGACCTCAAGCGCCTGGAAAGCAGTGACCTGCGCAAAGGCCGCGAAGTATTCGCCAGCAGCGGCCTGCCGGTTCCGGCCATCCCTGGCGATGAAACCTTCCCGCTCAGCGACTTCCCGGACCCGACCTCGACCGAATATGCCTTCTTCGTTCAGGACAGCATCGATATCGGCCGCTGGACCCTGCTGCCCGGCTTGCGCTACGACCACTACGAGATGAAGCCGGAGGTGACGCAACACTACCTGAACAGTCAGCCGATCAACCGCAACCCGGCCGATTACCGCGACGAGGCCATTTCACCCAAGCTCGGCATCACCTACCGGATCGACGACGCCCATAGCGTATATGGCCAATATGCCGCGGGCTTCCGCGCGCCGAACCCGGTGGATATCTTTGGCGAGTTCATCAACTTCGCGCGCAATTACCAGACCATCGCCAACCCGAGCCTCAAGCCCGAAACCAGCGACAGTTACGAAGTCGGCCTGCGCGGCCAGTACGCAACAGGCGCCTTTGGCGTGGCGCTGTTCTACAACCGCTATGACGACTTCATCGAGCAGGTGACGCTGGCGAATGACCCAACCGGTGCCGGGCGCATGACCTTCCAGTACCAGAACCTCGATCGGGTCACCATTCGCGGCGCGGAAGCCCATGGTGAATTGCTGATGGACAGCCTTGGCATGCCAGCTGGCAGCCACCTGCGCAGCGCCATTGCCTATGCGCGCGGCAAGGACGAAGCGAGTGGCCAGCCGATCAACAGCATCGACCCGCTCAAAGCCGTGCTGGGCCTCGGCTACGACGCGCCAAGCGGACGTTTTGGCGGCGAACTGACCTGGACGCTGGCAGCCGCCAAGAAACGCGTCGACCAAACGCAGATCGCCAACCAGTTCGAGCCCTCGGGCTACGGCACGCTGGATCTCAGTGCTTACTGGAACATCGGCTCCGGCATCTCGGTCAACGCCGGCCTGTTCAACCTGACGGACAAGCAGTACTGGCAATGGGGTGACGTGCGCAGCCTCACCGAAAACAGCCAGAGCCTTGGCCGTTACTCCCAGCCTGGGCGCCACGCGGCCTTCAACGTGGCCTGGGAAATCTGAGCACCAGCCCCTGGCGCACGCACATGCGCCCCTTCCATCGCCAGGCCGATGCGGGATAATCCCCCGCTCAGGCCTGGAGACACCGATGATTCGTCTATGTGCCCCCCATGAGCTACCGGAAGCTCAGAGCCGGGGCTTTTGCGTTGAAGACATGCAACTGTTCGCCGTTCGCAAGGAGGGTGAGGTGTTCGTGTACCGCAACCGCTGCCCCCATCGCGGTGTGCCGCTGGAGTGGCAGGCCGATCAGTTTCTCGACCCCAGCGCCAGCCTGATCCAGTGCGCCCGGCACGGCGCGCTGTTTCTGATCGAGTCCGGCGAGTGCGTGGCGGGGCCGTGCGAAGGCGAAGCGCTGCACGCAATCGACTGCCGAGAGGATGGCGAGGGGATCTGGGTCGATTTGTAGGTCGAAACCTGGGTATCGCTTCGCTCAACACCCAGGCTACAAGAGCAACGCGCTCCCGTAGCCCGGGTCGAGCGCAGCGACACCCGGGAGCGCCCTCAAGTCAGCAGCACATCCAGACGCCGTACTACCTCAATCCCCTGCGGCGAGATATCCACGCCATAGGCCAGCACCTCGACGCCCGCACTCACCGCGTCGGTCAGAACCGTCGCGTAGGCCGGGTCAATTTCCTTGGCAGGCCGCACGGCCTCGATACCCGACAGATTGACGCAATACAACTGCACGGCGCGCACGCCACTGCGCGCCAGGGCTGCCAGCTCGCGCAGGTGCTTGGCGCCGCGCTCGGTGCGCGCGTCGGGAAAGGCGGCCACGGCGCTGTCGGCAAAGCCCAGGGTCACGCTCTTCACCTCGACGAAAGCCACGCCACTCGGATATTCCAGGCAAAAGTCCACCCGGCTGCGCTCCACGCCATATGGCACTTCACGGCGCAAGGCGCTGAAACCGGCCAGCTCGGGAATCAACCCGGCACGCAGTGCTTCTTCGACCAGGGCGTTGGCTCGCGCGGTGTTGATGCAGGCCAGGCGCCCATGGGGCGTCTCGCCGACTTCCCAGGTTCCCGGCAGCTTACGCTTGGGATCACTGGAGCGACTGAACCACACCCGGCAACCCTCGCTCATGCAGTTGAGCATCGAGCCGGTGTTCGGACAGTGGATGGTCAGCAACTCGCCGCCAGCGGTTTCGATATCGGCGAGAAAGCGCTTGTAACGGCGCAGCAGCCGGGCTTCTTCGAGGGGCGGATCAAACTGCATCGGGCTGCCAGCTCTTCAGGCCACGGGCAATCCGCTCGACCGCTTCTTCCAGGCGCGGCAGGCTTTGGGTATAGGCGAAACGCACATGGTGGCCGGCCTGGTGACGACCGAAGTCCAGGCCTGGCGTGAAGGCGACGTGCTCGGTTTCCAGGAAATGCTGGCAGAAGGCATAGGCGTCGCCACCAAAGGCGCTGACATCGGCATACAGATAGAAGGCCCCCTCGGGCTCGACGGCAATACCAAAGCCGAGTTCGCGTAAGGCCGGCAACAGAAAGTCGCGGCGCTCGGCGAAAGCGGCGCGACGCTCCTCGAAGATGGCCATCGACTCCGGCTGGAAGCAAGCCAACGCCGCATGCTGAGCCATGCTCGGCGCGCTGATATAGAGGTTCTGCGCCAGCTTCTCCAGGTCCGCCACCGCCTCTTCAGGCGCCACCAGCCAGCCCAGGCGCCAGCCGGTCATGCCGAAATACTTGGAGAAGCTGTTGAGTACGAAAGCGTCGTTATCCACCTCAAGCACGCTGCTGGCGTCAACGCCGTAGGTCAGGCCGTGGTAGATCTCATCGACCACCATATGGCCGCCCCGCGCTTTCAGCGCTGCGCACAGTGCTGCCAGCTCGGCAGCGCTGAGCAGCGTGCCGGTCGGGTTGGCAGGCGACGCCAGCAAGGCGCCGACGCTGTCTCCATTCCAGTACTCGGCGACGCTTTCGGGGGTGAGCTGATAACGCTGCTCGGGGCCGACCGGCACCAACTGCGCCGCACCTTCCACCAGGCGCAGAAAGTGGCGATTGCACGGGTAGCCCGGATCGGCCAGCAACCAGTGTTTGCCGGGGTCGACCAACAGGCTCGCGGCCAGCAGCAAGGCACCGGAGCCTCCCGGCGTGATGAGGATGCGCTGCGGGTCTATGCTCAGCCGATAGCGCTGCGCGTAGAAACCGGCAATCGCCTCGCGCAAGGCCGGCAAACCGCGGGCGGCGGTGTAACGGGTATGGCCGGCAGCAAGCGCGGCCTGACCAGCGGCAACGACGGGCGCGGCGGTGGTGAAATCCGGCTCGCCGATCTCCAGATGGATGACGTCATGCCCCTCGGCCTGCAACTGGTTGGCCCGCGCCAGCAGCGCCATCACGTGGAACGGTTCGATCGCGCGGCTACGCGCACTGTAGGGCTGGGCCATGAAGGGTGCCTTGAGCTACTTATAAAGGTGGAATTCTATCAGGAGCACCCGGTCATACCGTGCCAACGCACCACTGAAATACGTGTTTACACTGCGACTGCAAAAGTCCGTTCGGCAGATAGCGCATAGCCTTCGGAGGCCTTCCAGGCCCCCTCGCAGAGCCGCTAACGATGCTCTATCGGACCAAGACGCACAACCGCGACATCCAGAGCTGGCGCGGCATGAGTCGATCTGGTAAGTTCGCCGGCTTGCAGTCGCAGGGCCGTTATTGTAAACGGCAAAGGACACATTCCCTGCGCAGTGGATTAGAGAGATTGAGAGGCGGTCATCCATGCCCACCAAAGCAAAAGCAACAACTGGCCAATTGATTCGTGGCTTCGAACCCTACAAGGAAACAAAGGGCGAGGAGTACATGAGCGAGGCGATGCGCGCCCACTTCACCAGCATCCTGAATAAATGGAAGCTGGAACTGATGCAGGAAGTCGATCGTACGGTGCACCACATGCAGGACGAGGCAGCCAACTTCCCGGACCCGGCAGACCGTGCCAGCCAGGAAGAAGAGTTCAGCCTGGAACTGCGTGCCCGTGACCGCGAGCGCAAGCTGATCAAAAAGATCGACGAAACGCTGCAGTTGATCGAAGACGAAGACTACGGCTGGTGCGATTCCTGTGGCGTCGAGATCGGCATCCGCCGTCTGGAAGCCCGCCCCACCGCCACCCTTTGCATCGACTGCAAAACCCTGGCGGAAATCAAGGAAAAACAGGTCGGCTCCTGAGTCGACTGAACGGGGCGCTTAGGCGCCCCGTTTCGTTTCGCCTGTTTGAACATCCCACCATGCAAAACACCGCCTATATCGGTCGCTTCGCCCCCACGCCAAGTGGCTATCTACACTTCGGCTCGCTGGTCGCTGCCCTCGCCTCCTACCTCGATGCCCGCTCCGTTGGCGGCCGCTGGCTGCTGCGCATGGAAGACCTCGACCCGCCCCGGGAAGCACCCGGCGCGCAGGATGCGATTCTGCACACGCTGGAACGCTACGGCCTGCACTGGGACGGCGAACTGGTACGCCAAAGCCAGCGCCATGCCGAGTACGAAGCGTTGGTGCAGCGTTTGTTCGACCAGGGCCTGGCATACGCCTGCACCTGCTCACGCAAACAGCTGGAAGGCAGCGGCGGCATCTATCCGGGTTACTGCGCCAATGCCGGCCACGGCCGCCACGACGCCGCCATCCGCCTGCGCGTGCCACAGCTGACCTACCGCTTCACCGACCGCGTACAGGGCGAGTACAGCCAGCACCTGGGCAGGGAAGTCGGCGACTTCGTGATCTGTCGCCGTGATGGTTTGTACGCCTACCAGCTGGCCGTGGTGCTCGACGATGCCTGGCAAGGCATCAACAACGTGGTGCGCGGCGCCGACCTGCTCGACTCGACGCCGCGTCAGCTCTACCTGCAGGAGCTGCTCGGCTTCTCGCAGCCACGCTACCTGCACGTACCGCTGATCATCCAGCCCGACGGCCACAAGCTGGGCAAGTCCTATCGCTCGCCACCCCTGCCCGGCGACCAGGCCACCGCGCTGCTGATCCGCGCCCTGCGCGCCCTTGGCCAGCCCACGCCGAGCGAGCTGGCAGCGGCCAGCGCCGAAGAGTTGCTGCAGTGGAGCGCCAGGCACTGGAATGCCGATCTCATCCCCCGTAGCCGTACCCTGGCAGAAAGTCAGTTGCGCTGAGCGCCGCTAACGGGCAGCCTTGCGCCCCCCCATCCATGCTCAGGAATCCGCCATGCGCGCCCAGCTCGAAGAACTCATCAGGAAAATCAGCTCGGGCTGCCTGCCGCAGGCCGAAATCAGCCGCATCGCCGACGAAGCCGCCCAGGCCTATGCCGACCCCGCCGCCTTCCTGGCCGCCAACCCGGACATCAATTACGACGACAGTTTCCCCATTCCCCTGGGCGAGTGGATGGTGGTCGGCAACCTGCCGGAGACCGTGCTGTTCCAGGCCGACAGCTATGAGGAGCTGTTCAGCCAGATCACCGAGTCGTTTGGCGCCGAAGTGAGCTTCGTGCTCACCGCCAAGCAACTGAAAAAGGTCGAGCCGCTCAAGGCGCTCAATCGCATTCAGGTGCAGCTCGGCAGCCTGTCGAAGGAAACCCAGGGCTACGTGCTGGTCGACTTCAGCGAACCGCTGGATGACGAGCTGCAGGCCGTGCTGGTGTACACCACCGACCTGCTGCGGGTGCTGGAGCTGGCGGTCGAGATCGGTATCTATGCGGCGCCCGCGTACGAGGCGCTGAAGGCCGCGCAGGCCGAGTAGCGCCTTACCAACCCGGGTATCGCTTCGCTCGACCCAGGCTACGGCGCTTTACAGGCCGGCGTCGTGCAGCCGGCGCAGGTGCTCGATATACAGGCCGACCGGGTCGACGCCCTCGCCAACCCGGCCGAAGTGCTGGTTGACGATGTCCAGGTGGTCGAGCGGATAGTCGTCGCGGATCACCTTGCCCAGATGCGAGCTGACCCGTCCGACCATGCCATCGCACTGCCCGGCCTCACGCACGAAGGTGCGTGCAAAGCGCCTGCAGAACCAGTTCGACGGATCACGACGATTGCCACCCTGATCGGTGATACCCGGCTGCAGGGTGCCGGACCAGGAGTAATAGCGTACGCCGTTGACCTCCTCCGGCCCGTCTTCGCCCCAGGTCGAGGGCAGGCCCTGCGGGTACTGATGGTTGAAGATGCCCACGCCCTCGGTGGTCAGCGAACGATGGGCAGCGACGGCGTTGATCGGCAGGGAGGCACCGCGTAACCCACCATCGAGCAGGGTGAACAACCGCGCCAGCATATGGGTGCCCATGCGCATCAGCAGGCTGCGCAAACTGTTCGAGGCGTATTTGCGCTCCAGGTAATCGGCCAGCTCGGAGCCCTGGTTGGGGCCGGCCACCGAGGTGACCGAGGCAACCCATTCGGGTCGATGGGCAGCAGCGTAGCGGCATACCAGCGCGCCCTGGCTATGGCCGATCAGGTGCACCTTTTGCGCGCCACTGCGCCGCCGCGCATCGGCAATCTGCAGCAGCAATTGCTCACCTCGCAACTCAGTGGCGTGCACCGGCGACAGACGCGCCGGGTATACGTCCACACCCTGATTACGCAGCGCGGTGGTGATGCCATACCAGTAGTCCATCCCGCACAGCCTGACGAAGCCCAACATGCCGGGCACCAGCACCAGTGGATACCGGGGAACTGCGCGATAACCCTTTTCAGCTTCCATTGGAGCGTTACCTTCTGAGCGAATAGTCAGGTGCAATGCGCATCATGACCGTCGATGGCCACTATCGAGCCATTCGACTTCATCCCTGACTGCCTCGCCCCTAGCATGGTTCCGTGAAACACCGAATGCGAGACGAGGTACACCATGAAAGCCCTGACGATTACCCTACTGCTGAGCCTGCTCAGCGCCCAGGTGATGGCCCTGCCCAGCCGAAGCCCATCGCCGATCCTCGGCGAAGCCTTGGACAGCAGCCAGCTGCAAGCGCCCATCGGGCAGTGATGCCAACGGCCGGGCACAGGCTCACCTGATTTAAGCCGAACTTAATTCCCTGACCCAGGCTCAGAAAAATGGTCTGGTTCATCACAAGGGAAATTAACCATGTTCAAGCAAAGCCTGGGTGCCGCATGCGTATTGGCCGTTCTGACCGGCTGTGCCGGCAAGCCTGAGAATCCGGTCGACCACATCACCTTCCGCAATGAGCCGCTGGTCAAGCAGGTGGAAAAGGACATGACCAAGTCCACCGTGCTGGAGCTGGGCGGCCCACCCTCCTCGGAAATCAACCGCACCGTAGTACCGGGCACCTGCAACAACTACATCCTCAACAAGGATGGCAAGGAGCAGCCCTACTACGTCGCGTTCAACTCCGCCGACCGCGTGGAGAGCAAAGGCTTCCTGACCTGCGAGCAGATGGAAATAAACCAGCGCGAACGCGCCCGTGGCAACGGCATCTGATTGCCAGCAGCCTGAAATGAAAAATGCCCGCCTCCCAGGAGAGCGGGCATTTTTATATCCCCCCAAAACCTGCTTATGACCTTGCGAGCTAGAGCACTGCAAGGCAAAAACTGGCGAGGAAGCGGAGTGTGCTGTAGCACATGAGCATTCCGAGCCTGTTTTTAACGCAGCAGCGCCGAAGCGCAGCTGGTCATAAGCAGGTTTTTAGATGGCGCCGCGAGTACGAAGCAATGCCAGCACCTGCTTGACCCCTTCCTCCACCGGCACGCTCTGCGTATCGATGACCAGATCGGCATTGAGCGGCACATCGTACGGGAAGGACTCACCCGGAATGTTGTCGCCACCGGCCGCGTACAGCCCTTGCGGGTCACGCTCGGCGCAGACCTGAGGCGATGCCTGCACGTAGACGGTGATCAAGCGCTCGGCACCGATCAGTGCCTTGGCCTGTTCACGGCCTTCGGCATCGGGTGCCACGAAGGCCGCCAGGGTCAGCAGGCCCGCCTCGTTGAACTGACGCGCCACGTGTGCGGCACGGCGCCAGTTCTCGGTACGCCCGGCACGATCCTGCGGCAAGCCCTTGTTCAGGTCATGGCGCAGATTCTGGCCATCGAGCACGTAGACCGCACGACCCATGTCGAACAGCTTGCGCTCCACGGCATAAGCCAGGGTGCTCTTGCCGGCGCCGGACAGGCCGCTGAACAGCACGGTGGCCGGCTGCTGGCCGAAGCGCGACGCACGCTCTGCGGTCGACACATGGCCGCTGTCGGCATGGTGCGCGCCGCTGTTGGCATCGGCGATGATCATGCCGGCGCCGACGGTGCCATTGGTCAGGCGGTCAATGATGATGAACGCGCCCGTAGTGCGGTTGTGCGCGTAGCCGTCGAGTGCGATCGGCGCATCGAGGGCCACCTTGACCTTGCCGATCTCGTTGAGCTGCAGGCTGCTGGCCGCGCCCTGTTCCAGGGTATTCACATCGACCCGGTGGGTGATGCTGGCAATCGAGCCCGGCACATAGCTGGTAGCGCGTTTGATATCGTATTTCTTGCCCGGCAGCATCGGCTCTTCGGCCATCCACACCAGCATGGCGTCGAACGTGTCGACCACTTGCGGGCGGTTGTCGGCATGCACCAGCATGTCGCCGCGCGAAACATCGATCTCGTCTTCCAGGGTCAGGGTGATCGCCTGGCCCGGGCCGGCCTGCTCCAGCTCGCCTTCATAGGTGACGATGGACTTGACCTTGCTGCCCTTGCCCGATGGCAGCGCGATGATTTCGTCACCCTTGCGCACGATGCCGCTGGCCAGGGTGCCGGCGAAGCCGCGGAAGTTCAGGTTCGGACGGTTGACGTACTGCACCGGGAAGCGCAGATCGTCGAAGTTGCGGTCGCCCGCCACCTCCACGCTTTCGAGAATTTCCATCAGCGACTGGCCGCTGTACCACGGCGAACGCTCGGACTTGTTGACCACGTTGTCGCCCTTGAGGGCCGACATCGGCACGAACTCCAGGGTGCTCGGGCGCAGGTCGATCTTCTCGGCGAACGCCAGGTAATCGGCCTTGATCTGCTCGAACACGCCTTGGTCGAAGTCCTTGAGGTCCATCTTGTTGATGGCCACAACGATGTGTTTGATGCCCAGCAGCGAGGCGATAAAACTGTGCCGGCGGGTCTGGGTCTGCACGCCGTAACGGGCGTCGATCAGGATGATCGCCAGGTCGCAGGTCGAGGCGCCGGTGGCCATGTTGCGCGTGTACTGCTCATGACCGGGGGTGTCGGCGATGATGAACTTGCGCTTGGCAGTGGAAAAATAACGGTAGGCGACATCGATGGTGATGCCCTGCTCGCGCTCGGCCTGCAGGCCATCGACCAGCAGCGCCAGGTCGACTTCCTCGCCGGTGGTGCCGCTCTTCTTCGAGTCGCGGGTAATGGCTTCCAGATGGTCTTCGTAGATCATCTTGGAGTCGTGCAGCAGGCGCCCGATCAGGGTGCTCTTGCCGTCGTCGACGTTGCCACAGGTCAGGAAGCGCAGCAGTTCCTTGCGCTCGTGTTGCGCCAGGTAAGCGTGGATGTCCTGGCTGATCAAATCGGATTGATGACTCATGGTGCGTGATCCTCAGAAATAGCCCTGACGTTTCTTTTCTTCCATCGAGCCGGCGGCGTCGTGATCGATCACGCGGCCCTGGCGTTCGGAAGTACGGGTCAGGAGCATTTCCTGGATGATATCGGTCAGGCTGGTCGCCTCGGACTCCACCGCACCGGTCAGCGGGTAGCAGCCCAGGGTGCGGAAGCGCACCTTCTTCTTCTGGATGCGCGCCTTCTCTTCGTCGCTCAGGTGCTCGAGGATGCGCTCGTCATCGATCATGATCAGCGTGCCATTCTTCTCGATCACTTCACGCTCGGCGGCGAAGTACAGCGGCACGATCGGGATCTGCTCTAAATAGATGTACTGCCAGATGTCCAGCTCGGTCCAGTTGGAGAGCGGGAACACACGGATCGATTCGCCCTTCTTGACGTTGCCGTTGTAGACGTTCCACAGCTCAGGGCGCTGGTTCTTCGGATCCCAGCGGTGCTTGCTGTCGCGGAACGAGTACACGCGCTCTTTGGCGCGGGACTTCTCTTCGTCGCGTCGCGCACCACCAAAGGCAGCGTCGAAGCCGTACTTGTCGAGCGCCTGCTTGAGGCCCTCGGTCTTCATCACGTCGGTGTGCTTGGCACTGCCGTAGGTGAAGGGATTCATGTCCTGCGCCACACCATCAGGGTTGATGTGGGTGATCAGGTCCAGGCCCATCTCACTGACCATCTTGTCGCGGAAGCTGTACATCTCCTGGAATTTCCAGCGCGTGTCGACGTGCATCACCGGGAACGGCAGCTTGCCCGGAAAGAATGCCTTGCGCGCGAGATGCAGCATCACGGCGGAATCCTTGCCGATGGAATAGAGCATCACCGGGTTATCGAATTCGGCGGCCACTTCACGAATGATGTGGATGCTTTCCGCCTCGAGCTGTTTCAAGTGCGTCAGTTTGTCGAGCATGGCTACTCACGGAGGTCACGGTATTTTATTCAGGCCAAACGGGCCTTGGACGAGGGCGCACTCTAGCACAGCACCTGCTTCTAATCAGGGCACGGCTTAGACGGAAACGATCTAGGTTTATACCTGGGAATTTGGAGGTTTCACGCTCAAATCGGATTCGGGCAATCGATGAACAGATGCTCGATGGCGAAGCGCCGACTTAGGTATTCGCCCAGTGCCTGCACGCCGTAGCGCTCAGTTGCGTGGTGGCCGGCGGCGATGAAGCTGACGCCGTTTTCCCGGGCGCTGTGGTAGGTCTGCTCAGAGGCTTCGCCCGTCAGGTACAGGTCAACGCCGGCGGCAATCGCCTGGTCGATATAACCCTGGCCGCCACCGGTGCACCAGCCGATACGGCTGACCATCCGCTCTTCCTCGATCAGCAGCGGCTCACGCCCCAGCACTTCATGCACACGGCGGGAGAAGTCGCGGGCGCTCATGGGCTGCGCCAGCGAGCCGACCAGGCCGAAAGAGCGAGGATTGTCGAGCTCCAGCGGCCCCTCCACAGTGATATCCAGCTGCCGTGCTAGCTGTACGTTGTTGCCCACTTCCGGGTGCACGTCCAATGGCAGGTGATAGGCCAACAAGCTGATGTCGTTGGCCAGCAGAGTTTTCAGGCGGCGTTGCTTCATACCGGTGATGCAGGCGTTTTCGCCTTTCCAGAAGTAGCCGTGGTGCACCAGCAATACGTCGGCGCGAGCCTCGACGGCGGCCTCGATCATCGCCAGGCTGGCGGTCACGCCGCTGACGATGCGTTGCACCTGCGGCCGCCCTTCGACCTGCAATCCATTAGGGCAGTAATCGCTGATTCGCGCAGCGCCGAGGTAGCGCTCGGCGTCCTCCACCAGGGTGGTCAGAGCAATGGCCATACAGTTTCCTCACGAACGGTTGCGAACCGCTGCTTTCTTGGCGCGGTTCTCTATAATGGCGCACCTTAAGGGCCCGATAGGGGCCTCGCAACCCTCAGGATTGGATCGATGCTCAAGGCCCTGCGTTTCTTCGGCTGGCCCCTACTGGTCGGCGTTCTGGTATCGCTGCTGATCATGCAGCAGTACCCGCAACTGGTCGGCCTACCCATGCATGACGTGCAACTGCGCCAGGCGCCGATCTACGCACGCTCCGAAGAAGGCCCCGCTTCCTACGCCACAGCTGTCAGCGTCGCGTCTCCTGCAGTGGCCAACTTGTACACCACCAAATACGTGGGCAAATCCAATCACCCGCTGCTCGACGACCCGCAGTTCCGCAAATTCTATGGCGAGAACCTGCCAGGCCAGCGCCGCATGGAGTCGAGCCTCGGCTCGGCGGTGATCATGAGCCCGGAAGGCTATCTGCTGACCAACAACCACGTGACCGCCAACGCTGACCAGATCGTAGTGGCACTCAAGGACGGCCGCGAAACCCTGGCCCGGGTGATTGGCAGCGACCCCGAGACCGACCTGGCAGTCCTGAAGATCGACCTCAAGGACTTGCCTGCGATGACCCTGGGGCGCTCCGACAACATCCGCATCGGCGACGTCACCCTGGCCATCGGCAACCCGTTCGGCGTCGGCCAGACCGTGACCATGGGCATCATCAGCGCCACCGGCCGTAACCAGCTGGGCCTCAACACCTACGAGGACTTCATCCAGACCGACGCGGCGATCAACCCCGGTAACTCCGGCGGCGCGCTGGTCGATGCCTACGGCAACCTGGTCGGTATCAACACGGCGATCTTCTCCAAGTCCGGTGGCTCCCAGGGCATCGGCTTCGCCATCCCGGTGAAGCTGGCGATGGAAGTGATGCAGGCGATCATCGAGCACGGCAAAGTGATCCGCGGCTGGCTGGGCCTCGAAGTGCAGCCGCTGACCCCGGAGCTCGCCGAATCCTTTGGCCTAGAAGGTCGCCAAGGCATCATCGTCGCCGGCATCTACCGCAATGGCCCGGCGCAGAAAGCAGGCCTGCAGCCCAACGACCTGATCCTCAAGATCGACGGCGAACCGGCGGGCGATGCGCGCCGCTCGATGAACCAGGTCGCCCGCGCCAAGCCCGGTGAGACCATTCGTATCGAGGTGATGCGCAACGGCAAGCCGATGGAGCTCAAAGCCGAGATCGGTGTGCGCCCGCCGGTGGCCACCAGCAACTAACAGCTGCAACAGATACGAAAAAGCCAGGGCCTACACCCTGGCTTTTCGTTTTCAACCGCAAACACTTAAAGCGTTGCAAGCGCGTCCAGCAGTGCCTGATTCTGCTCGGGAGAACCGATGCTGATGCGCAAAAACTGAGCGATGCGCTTCTGCTTGAAGTGCCGCACGATCACGCCCTGCTCGCGCAGCGTCGCGGCGATGCCGGCAGCATCACGCCCCGGATGGCGAGCGAAGATGAAGTTGGCCGCCGATGGCAGCACCTCGAAGCCCAGGGCCTGCAGGCCGGCAACCACCGTTTCACGGCTGCCGATCACTGCCGCACAGGTCTGCTCGAAGTATGCGCGATCCTCGAACGCCGCAGCGGCGCCGGCGATGGCTATACGGTCCAGCGGGTAGGAGTTGAAGCTGTTCTTGATGCGTTCCAGCGCCTCGATCAGATCTTCATGCCCCACCGCTAGGCCAACGCGCAGACCGGCCAGAGAGCGCGACTTGGACAACGTCTGGGTGACCAGCAGGTTGGGGTATTTGCTCACCAGGCTGATCGCCGATTCGCCGCCGAAATCGATATAGGCCTCGTCCACCAGCACCACGCTGTCCGGGTTGGCTTGCAGCAGACGCTCCACCGCCTCCAGCGCCAGCAGGCAACCGGTCGGCGCGTTCGGGTTGGGGAAAATGATGCCGCCGTTGGGGCGCGCATAATCTTCGACGCGAATCTGGAACTGCTCGTCCAACGCAATAGGCTCGGCCTGGATGCCGTAAAGCCCGCAGTAGACCGGATAGAAGCTGTAACTGATATCCGGAAACAGCAGCGATTTGCCGTGCTGGAACAAGCCATGAAAAGCGTGGGCCAGGACTTCGTCCGAACCGTTGCCGACGAACACCTGGCTGGTCGGTACGCCGTAAAAAGCGGCGACGGCCTGCTTAAGGCGATCGCCGTTGGGGTCGGGATACAGGCGCAGGTCTTCGTTCAGCTCGGCCTGCATGGCCGCGATGGCTTGCGGCGACGGGCCGTAGGGATTTTCGTTAGTGTTGAGCTTAACCAGCTTGGTCAGCTTCGGCTGTTCACCCGGCACATAAGGCACTAGGTCTTTGACGAAGGGGCTCCAGAATTTACTCATCTGCCCTTCTCTCCTCGAATTCGATGATGATCGTGGCGCGGATACCCGCACCGGCTGTCAATTCTTGATGCGATATTCGGCGCTGCGCGCGTGGGCGGTCAGCGACTCGCCGCGAGCCAGCACCGAGGCGACCTTGCCCAGTTCGGAAGCACCGGCGGCCGAGCAGTGAATGATCGACGAACGCTTCTGGAAGTCGTACACACCCAGCGGTGACGAAAACCGCGCGGTACCCGAAGTCGGCAACACGTGATTCGGCCCAGCGCAATAGTCGCCCAGCGCCTCGGCGGTATAGCGCCCCATGAAGATCGCACCGGCATGGCGAATCTGCGACAGGTACTGCTCAGGATTTTCTACCGAAAGTTCAAGGTGCTCGGGCGCAATGCGGTTGGCCACTTCGATGGCCTGGGCCATGTCCTCGACCAGAATCAGAGCGCCGCGGCCTTCGATGGAAGTACGTGCGATGGCCTCGCGCTCCAGGCTCGGCAGCAGCTTGGCAATACTCTCGGCAACCTTGTCGAGAAACGCCGCATCCGGGCTGACCAGAATCGACTGGGCATCTTCGTCGTGCTCGGCCTGGGAAAACAGGTCCATGGCGATCCAGTCCGGATCGGTCTGGCCGTCACAGACCACGAGAATTTCCGATGGCCCGGCGATCATGTCGATGCCGACCTTGCCAAACACATGGCGTTTGGCGGTGGCCACATAGATGTTGCCGGGGCCGACGATCTTGTCCACCGATGGCACGCTCTCTGTGCCATAGGCCAGCGCGGCAACGGCCTGAGCGCCACCGATGGTGAACACTCGGTCGACACCGGCAATGGCCGCGGCGGCCAATACGATCTCGTTGATCTCACCGCGCGGCGTCGGTACCACCATAACCACCTCGGCAACACCAGCAACCTTGGCCGGAATAGCGTTCATCAGCACCGAGGATGGGTACGAGGCTTTGCCGCCCGGCACGTAAAGGCCGGCGCGATCAAGTGGAGTGACCTTCTGACCCAGCACCGTGCCGTCGGCTTCGGTGTAGGTCCAGGAATCTTGCTTCTGCTTTTCGTGGTAGCTGCGCACGCGCTCGGCGGCAATTTCCAGCGCCTGACGCTGCTCGGCAGTGATGCGGGTCAGCGCCAGCTCCAGACGCTCACGCGGCAGGATCAGGTCAGCCATCGAGGCGACTTCCAGCGCATCGAAACGCTGAGTGAACTCTACCACGGCGGCATCGCCGCGCTCGCGCACGGCCTTGATGATGTCTAGCACCCGCGCATTGACGCCGTCGTCCGAGACGCTTTCCCAGCTCAGCAGATGATCCAGATGTTGGGCGAAATCCGCGTCGTTAGCGTTGAGTCGGCGAATGGCAACTGGAGCGGTCATAGCTGAAGCCTCATCTGGAGTTTTTCAGGCGCCACATTAACAGGCCTCCCCGTGCGGGCACCTGAAAAATTGGCTATGACACGGATAGGCGTTGCGCGGCGGTCAAGCCGCGCGGGAGAGGATCAATGCGGATGGTGAGTCTCGACCGCTTCACGCAGCGTGTCGATCAGCGCCTGAAGACGAGCGTGCTGCATCTTCATGGACGCCTTGTTGACGATCAGCCGCGAGCTGATGTGGGCGATCAGCTCCTGCGCTTCCAGGCCGTTGGCCCTGAGCGTGTTGCCGGTGTCGACCACGTCAATGATCTTGTCGGCCAGGCCCACCAGCGGCGCCAGTTCCATGGAGCCGTACAGCTTGATGATATCGACCTGACGACCCTGCTCGGCGTAGTAGCGCTTGGCGACGTTGACGAACTTGGTGGCCACGCGCAGGCGGCCTTTCGGCTCGGGCGCACCCACTGCACCGGCGGTCATCAGTTTGCAGCGGGCGATACGCAGGTCCAGCGGCTCGTAGAGTCCCTGACCACCGTATTCGAGCAGCACGTCCTTGCCGGCGACGCCGAGGTCGGCAGCGCCATGTTCGACATAGGTCGGCACATCGGTGGCGCGCACGATCAGCAGGCGCACATCTTCCTGGGTGGTGGGGATGATCAGCTTGCGACTCTTGTCCGGATTCTCGGTCGGCACGATACCTGCCGCGGCGAGCAGCGGCAGGGTGTCATCGAGAATGCGGCCTTTGGACAGGGCAATGGTCAGCATGTGATCAGCCCGGCACGCGGCGAATCTTCGCCCCCAGCAGTTGCAGTTTTTCCTCGATGCATTCGTAACCACGGTCGATGTGGTAGATGCGATCGATCACGGTATCGCCTTGGGCGACCAGTGCGGCGATGACCAGGCTCGCCGAAGCACGCAGGTCAGTCGCCATGACCGGAGCACCCTTGAGCTGAGCAGCGCCAGTGACGATGGCAGTGTTGCCCTCGACCTGGATCTGCGCGCCCATGCGGCTCATTTCGTACACATGCATGAAGCGGTTTTCGAAGATGGTTTCGATGACCGTGCCAGTGCCTTCGGCAATCGCGTTGAGGGCGATAAACTGCGCCTGCATGTCAGTCGGGAATGCCGGGTACGGCGCGGTACGCAGGCTCACCGCCTTCGGACGCTTGCCCTTCATGTCTAGTTCGATCCAGTCCGGGCCGGTAGTAATTTCGGCGCCCGCTTCCTGCAGCTTGGCCAGTACGGCTTCCAGCGTGCTCGGGTCGGCGTCCTTGACCTTGACGCGGCCACCAGTGGCGGCAGCGGCAACCAGGTAAGTGCCGGTTTCGATACGATCAGGCATCACATTGAAACGCGCACCATGCAGGCGCTCGACGCCGTCGATGGTGATGGTGTCGGTACCGGCACCTTGAATCTTCGCACCCATGGCGATCAGGCAGTTGGCCAAGTCCACCACTTCGGGCTCACGCGCGGCGTTTTCCAGAACGGTGCGGCCCTTGGCCAGGGTAGCGGCCATCAGGATGTTTTCAGTACCGGTCACGCTGACCATATCGAAGAAGAAGTGCGCACCACGCAAGCCGCCTTCCGGCGCCTTGGCTTTGATGTAGCCGCCTTCGACGTCGATGACCGCACCCATCGCTTCGAGGCCACGAATGTGCAGGTCGACCGGACGCGAGCCAATGGCGCAACCGCCGGGCAGCGCCACTTCGGCCTCACCGAAACGGGCGACCATCGGGCCAAGCACCAGGATCGAAGCGCGCATGGTTTTCACCAGCTCATACGGCGCAACCAGGGTTTTCATGGTGCGTGCATCGACCTCGACGCTGAGCTTCTCGTCGATGATCGGCTCGATACCCATGCGGCCGAACAGTTCGATCATCGTGGTGATGTCGTGCAGGTGCGGCAGGTTGCAGATCGTCACCGGCGCATCACCCAGCAGGGTGGCGGCGAGGATCGGCAGTGCGGAGTTCTTTGCACCGGAAATGCGGATTTCGCCGTCGAGACGCACGCCGCCAGTAATGCTCAATTTATCCATAGCTAATTCGTCGTCTCAGGAACGCGTGGCCCAATCGGCACGGCTGAAAAATTTCATGCTCACGGCGTGGATGCTGCCATCGGCGATCCAGGGGTTCAGGTGAGCGTAGATTTGTTGCTGACGCTTGACCGGGCTAAGGCTGGCCAACTCGTCGCTGATCAGGTTGAGCTGGAAATTGCAGCCTTCACCGTCGACCTCTACCTGAACCTCCGGCAGTTTGGTCTCCAAGAAACTTTTTACCTCAAGGGCCTGCATGCTCAACCTCGATCAACGTATTCAAATAAGCGTAAACGTCGCCTGGCGACGCTCTAGATAAAGCTCAAGCCAGGACAGCCCGGCGGTAGAGCACTGCACGCAGCACCCATCAGCAAAGGCCTGTAGACACGGGGCCGGCATCATACCAAAAAATTGCCGTGGGCGATTTCCTGCATTGGCCTAGCCAGCGCCATGCTAATCGACAGCGCTAGCAAGCCTACAGTTGCAAGGCAGATACGTGGCGCGTCAGGCCTGCACGGGCAGCACGTGGTGCAACTCGCACACCTTAGCGATCCCGTTCATATCATGCGGTAGACCGCGAACGCTCAACGGCTTGCCGGCGGCCCGCGCATCGCGCATGTAAGACAGGAGCAGGGAAAGCCCGACGCTGCTGGACTTCTGCACCGCCGAGCAATCGATCACACAGTCGCTCGCCTGAGTATCACGAATCAGCCGACCACCCTGCTCGCGCAAGGCGGGACCACTCTGATAATCAAGAACGCCGCTCAGGGCGAAAACCCCGGGCGACTGTTCGACGATGGCAGCTGAACTCACGATGTACCCCGTGCCTGACGTGCACGGGCAACGGTATCGGCCCAGCTGTCGATAACCTTGTCGAGGTTGTTTCCGTTGCTCTGCATCGACTGCGCGAACTGATCGCGGAACAGCTTGCCGACGTTGATACCGTTGATCACCACGTTGCGCAGCTTCCAGGTACCATCCATGGCAACCATGGTGTAGGACAGCGGGTACACGGTGCCCTTGCCGTCACGGATCTCCATGTTCACCGAGGTGCGCTGCGGGTCCTGCTTGCCGGAAGCGGGAATCACGCGGATATCCTGATTGTTGTATTCGAGCAACGCGTTGCCGTAGAACTGCATCAGGCTGCGCTTGAAGTTCTCTTGAAAGCGGGTCATCTGTTCAGGCGTGGCGTCACGCGAGTAACGCACCGTCATCACGCTGCGTGCAATACCATCGACGTCTACCACCGGCCCCAAAATCTCGTTGAGCGAGCTGTAGAAGGCGTCTGGATTCTTGCGGTACTCGTCTTTATTGGCCTTGAGGTCGGCCAGCAGCGTCTCGGTGGTTTTCTGTACCACTTCATGGGCGGCAGGTGCAGCCACCGCCAGCAACGGAAGAGCGGCCAGCAAGGCGACAAGGCTGTTGCGAAGGGTCTTGATCATCATCGGGTACCTCATTTGCTTTCCTGATCGCGGTTGACCGAATTGAGCAAGAACTTGCCAATCAGGTCTTCGAGCACCAGAGAAGACTGGGTGTCATGGATGGTTCCACCATCGGCCAACAACGCTTCGTCGCCACCGACACTGATCCCCACGTACTTCTCACCGAGCAGACCAGCGGTCAGGATCGACGCCGTGGAGTCCACCGGAAGATTGTCTACCGCACGGTCGAGTTCCATCGTTATGCGGCCGGTGTAGCTGTCACGATCCAGATCGATAGCGGTAACACGGCCGATATTGACGCCTGCCATGGTCACCTTGGCGCGTACGGTCAGGCCGGCAATGTTGTCGAAATTTGCGTAAACCTTGTAGGTGTCGACACTGTTACCAGGCGCCAGGCCACTGACGCGCAGCGCCAGCAGCAACAGGGCCAGCAAGCCAGCTAACAGGAACAGGCCGACACCGATTTCCATCGTGCGGTTTTGCATTAGAAATCTCCAAACATCAAAGCGGTCAGAATGAAGTCCAGCCCGAGTACGGCCAGCGAGGCATACACCACGGTACGCGTGGTCGCGCGGCTGATGCCTTCGGAAGTGGGTTCGCAGTCATAACCCTGGAAGACGGCGATCCAGGTCACCACAAACGCGAAGACCAGGCTTTTTATAACGCCATTGAGCACGTCCTCGCGGAACGAAACACTGTTTTGCATGTTGGCCCAGAACGAGCCTTCATAAACGCCCAACCAGTCGACGGCGACCATCGCACCGCCCCAGATACCGACCACGCTGAAGATCATCGCCAGCAGCGGCATGGAGATGAAGCCAGCCCAAAGCCGTGGTGCAACGATGTGTTTGAGCGGATCGACACCAATCATCGCTAGGCTCGACAGCTGCTCGGTGGATTTCATGTTGCCGATCTCGGCAGTCAGCGCCGAGCCGGCACGCCCGGCGAACAGCAGCGCAGTCACGACGGGGCCCAGTTCGCGCAGCAGCGTCAGGGCGACCATCTGTCCTACCGCTTGTTCGGATCCGTATTTGGCCAGAATGCTGAAGCCCTGCAGCGACAGCACCATGCCGATGAATACACCGGACACGATGATGATCGCCAGAGACAGCACGCCCACCGAATACAGCTGTTTGATCAACAGCTGCAAACCATTGCCGGAGGTGCCGCGGCCGAATAACGCGCGCAGCAGAAAGATTATCGAACGCCCCAGCGCGGCGACCACATCGATACCCGCACGCCCGAAGAGGCGAACGCGTTCGAGTGAAGATGTCCTGCGCATCAGCGCCCTCCCAGTAGATCGTCTTGGTAATTCGGCGCTTGAAAATGGAAGGGAACCGGGCCGTCTGGCGTTCCCTGCATGAATTGACGCACTCGCGGATTGTCCGAGTCACGCAGCTCAGCTGGCGTTCCCTGGCCCAACACCTGGCTGTCACCCACCACATAGATGTAATCGGCGATGCTGGCGGTCTCGGCCAGGTCGTGGGAGACCACGATACTGGTGATACCCAGCGCATCATTGAGCAGACGGATCAGCCGCACCAGCACGCCCATTGCGATGGGGTCCTGCCCGACGAAGGGTTCGTCATACATGAGAATCTGTGGATCCAGCGCTATCGCACGAGCCAGCGCCACGCGGCGCTTCATGCCGCCGGAGAGCTCATCTGGCATCAGCTCGATGGCACCGCGCAAGCCAACTGCCTGCAGCTTCATCAGAACAATGTCACGAATCATTTCTTCGGGCAGTTGCGTGTGCACTCGCAGCGGAAAAGCCACGTTCTCGAACACGTCGAGATCGGTGAACAGCGCGCCACTCTGAAACAGCACGCCCATCTGCTTGCGCATGTCGAACAGCTCGCTGCGCGACAGATCAGGCAGATTCAGGCCATTGACGTGGATCTCTCCAGCGCTTGGCCGCAGCTCGGCCGCGATCAGTCTCAGCAGAGTGGTTTTGCCACAACCGGAAGGGCCCATGATCCCGGTGACCTTGCCCCGCGGGATGCAGATATCGACGTTCTTGAAGATGTGTCGCTCGCCGCGCTGAAAACTTACGTTTTTAAGCTCGACCGCGTACTGATTTTCCGCGCTCATCGGAACTCCATTGCGTACTGCCTTCCTAATCAGACGCCCGACATCGGGACAAGGGCACTACCGTTGGCCCGTCAAAACGGCTGCGGACTATAGCATTTGCAGATTTGCCCGCCAAAGCCGGGCCGCACCAGCGTTCAGGGTTGTGACAGCTTTGCCATTTACACCCTGCGCCATGGATGATGAGTCCCAAGGGCTTTCCGGCTATAATCCCCGTCTTTTTCGTCGAGCAGCCCAAGCCGAGCATGAACCAGACCCGCGACCTGATTGATTCCGCACAGCGCACCATCCGCCTCGAGATCGAAGCGGTGCAAGAGCTGCTGCCCCGTATCGATGCTAACTTCGTCAAGGCTTGCGAGCTGATCCTGGCCAGCAAAGGCCGCGTAGTGGTGGTCGGCATGGGCAAGTCCGGGCACATCGGCAACAAGATCGCCGCAACATTGGCCAGCACCGGCACCACCGCTTTCTTCGTACACCCGGCGGAGGCCAGCCATGGCGACATGGGCATGATCACCCGCGATGACGTGGTGCTGGCCCTCTCCAACTCTGGCTCCACGGCAGAAATCGTGACCCTGCTGCCACTGATCAAGCGCCTCGGTATCACCCTGATCAGTATGACTGGCAACCCTGAGTCGCCGCTGTCCAAGGCTGCCGAAGTCAACCTCGACACCCGCGTCGCCAAGGAAGCCTGTCCACTGAACCTGGCGCCAACGTCCTCTACTACCGCGTCGCTGGTACTCGGCGATGCACTGGCCATCGCGCTGCTGGAAGCTCGCGGCTTCACCGCCGAAGATTTCGCCTTCTCCCATCCCGGTGGCGCGCTGGGCCGTCGCCTGCTGCTCAAGGTCGAGAACGTGATGCACGCCGGCGACAGCCTGCCGCAGGTCAAGCGCGGTACTAGCCTGCGTGAAGCCCTGCTGGAAATGACCCAGAAAGGCCTGGGCATGACCGCCGTACTGGAGAACGACGGCAAGCTCGCCGGCATCTTCACGGACGGCGACCTGCGCCGCGCCCTCGACAAGGGCATAGACGTGCGCGATGCACGCATCGATGAGGTCATGACCCCGCATGGCAAGACCGCGCGAGCCGACATGCTCGCTGCCGAGGCCCTGAAGATAATGGAAGACAACAAGATCAGCGCCCTGGTGGTAATCGACGCCAATGGCTTTCCGGTCGGCGCCTTCAACCTTGGTGACCTGCTACGTGCGGGGGTAATGTGATGAACGATCTTCTGCAGCGTACTCGCAGTATCAAACTGGCGATCTTCGATGTTGACGGCGTACTGACCGACGGCAAACTGTACTTCCTGGTCGACGGTAGCGAATTCAAGACTTTCAACACACTCGATGGTCAAGGCATCAAGATGCTGATCAATTCGGGTGTACGTACGGCCATCATCAGCGGTCGTAAAACGCCGGTGGTCGAACGTCGCGCGCAGAACCTCGGCATTCAGCACCTGTATCAGGGCCGCGAAGACAAACTCGACGTGCTCGACGAACTGCTCGCCGAGCTGGGCCTGACTTACGAGCAGGTCGCTTATCTGGGTGATGATTTGCCGGATTTACCGGTGATACGCCGCGTCGGTCTGGGCATGGCCGTGGCCAGCGCCAACGATTTCGTGCGCGAGCATGCCCATGGCGTGACCCAAGCGCGCGGCGGCGAAGGTGCTGCACGCGAATTCTGTGAACTGATCATGCGCGGACAGGGCACGCTCGACGCCGCCCAATCCGCCTACCTCTAGGGCCTGCCGATGCTGCGCAAATTCCTCACTCCCGTCCTGCTCACCTTCGGCGCTCTGCTGGTGGTTGCCGCAGGCTACTGGAACATCAATCCGGACAGCTTCTCCAACACGCCGCAACACACCGGCCCGGAAAACCCGATCGACTTCTATGCGCTCAACGCACGCAGCGTACAGTACCTGCCCGACGGCAAGGTGCAGAACGACATGACCAGCGAAAAACTCGAGCACGTGCAGAGCACCGATGTCACCCTGCTGACCGAGCCGCGCATGAACCTGTTCCGTGGCACCGAGCTGCCGTGGAAGGTACGCAGCGCTCGTGGCGAGGTCGGCCCTGACGGCAACGAAGTCGAGCTGATCGACCAAGTACGCGTCGAACGCACGGACGAAAAGGGCCGCCCCACTATACTCACCACCAGCCGCCTGACCGTATTCCCACAGAAGGAATATGCGCAGACCCAGCAAGCCGTTAGAATCGACGCGGCCAATGGGGTCACCACGGCACAAGGAATGAAAGCGTACTTGAATGACGGCAGGATGATCCTGCAGTCCAACGTAAGAGGCCAGCATGAGGTTCGTTAAAACCCTCCCCCTACTTCTAAGCCTCGGCGCCACGCTAGGAAGCGTAAGCGCCTGGGCTCTGCCGAGCGACCGTGAACAACCGATCCGCGTGCAGGCCGACAGTGCTGAACTGGACGACAAACAAGGTGTAGCGGTGTACCGCGGCGATGTAGTCATCACCCAGGGCACCATGAAGATTACCGGCGACACCGTGACCATCACCCAGAATGCTCAGGGCGAAGTCGACGTATTCACCTCGGTGGGCAAACCGGCCTATTACGAGCAGAAACCTGCGGTCGACAAGCAGATCGTCAAGGCCTATGGCCTGACCATCCAGTACTTTGCTGCCAACGAGCGCATCGTGCTGATCGACCAGGCCAAGGTCGTACAGGAAGGCAACACCTTCGAAGGCGAAAAAATCGTCTACGACACCCGCCGTCAGATCGTCAACGCTGGCCGCGCCACAGGTACTAACGTATCGAGCCCGCGCCCGCGTATCGACATGGTGATCCAGCCACAGAAGAAAGCAGCTCCTGCTGCCGAGCAGGGCCAATAAGCATGGCAACGTTGAAAGCCCAACACCTGGCCAAGAGCTACAAGGGCCGCCAGGTCGTTCGTGACGTCAGCCTGAGCATCGACAGCGGCCAGATCGTTGGCCTGCTCGGCCCCAATGGCGCCGGCAAGACAACCTGTTTCTACATGATCGTAGGGCTGGTGCAGGCGGATCAGGGCCGCGTGCTGATCGATGATCTGGATGTCAGCCATCAGCCAATGCATGGCCGCGCCCGCGCCGGCATCGGTTATCTGCCTCAGGAAGCCTCGATCTTTCGCAAGCTCAGCGTCGCCGACAACATCATGGCGATTCTGGAAACCCGCAAAGACCTGAACCGTGAGCAGCGACTGCAAGAGCTGGAAAGCCTGCTGCAGGAATTCCACATCACCCACATTCGCGACAACCTCGGCATGAGCCTGTCGGGTGGTGAGCGTCGTCGTGTCGAGATCGCCCGCGCGCTGGCAACCTCACCGAAGTTCATCCTGCTCGACGAACCCTTCGCGGGCGTCGACCCGATTTCGGTTGGCGATATCAAACAGATCATCCATCACCTCAAGGCCAAAGGCATTGGCGTGTTGATCACCGATCACAACGTACGCGAAACCCTGGATATCTGTGAAACCGCCTACATCGTCAGCGATGGCCAGCTGATTGCCGAAGGCGATTCCGCGGCAATCCTGGCCAATCAGGTGGTCAAGGAAGTCTATCTGGGCCACGAATTCCGCCTCTAGCGGATTCTCCACCGATGAGTGCTCACCCGAGCCTGTTGGCGTTACGGCAGCGCCGCAACGAATTGGTAACAGGCTCTAGGCAAAGCGCTCGGAATCAGGCATATAATTTGCTTCCTAGTGGCGCTTCGTCGCCCTGTCGTGGATTACGCACAGACGCCGGATAAGGTCTGCAATGAAACCATCGCTAGTCCTGAAAATGGGCCAGCAGCTGACGATGACACCGCAGCTGCAACAAGCCATTCGCCTGCTCCAATTGTCGACCCTGGACCTGCAACAGGAGATCCAGGAGGCACTGGAATCCAACCCGATGCTGGAACGTCAGGAGGAAGGCGAAGACTTCGACAACTCCGACCCGATGGCCGATGGCGCGGAAAGCGCGACGCCGACTGTGACGCAGGAAGAAACCTTTCAGGAATCCAGCTTCCAGGAAAACACCCAGACCGTCGACAACCTGGAAGAAGGCGAATGGGGTGAACGCATCCCTAATGAGCTGCCGGTCGATACCGCCTGGGAAGACATCTACCAGACCAGCGCCAGCAGCCTGCCAAGCAACGACGATGACGAGTGGGACTTCACCACCCGCACCTCTTCTGGTGAAAGCCTGCAGAGCCACATGCTCTGGCAACTCAACCTGGCGCCGATGTCCGACAAGGATCGACTGATCGCAGTCACGCTGATCGACTGCATCAACGACCAGGGGTATCTGGAAGAAACTCTCGATGAAATCGTCGAATCCTTCGATCCGGAACTGGACGTCGAGCTCGATGAAGTCGAAGCGGTTTTGCGTCGCATCCAGCAGTTCGAGCCATCCGGCATTGGCGCGCGTGACCTGCGCGAGTGCCTGCTCCTGCAACTGCGCCAGTTGCCCGCCTCCACGCCTTGGCTCAAAGAAGCACAGCGCCTGACGAGTGATTATCTGGATCTACTCGGCAACCGCGACTACAGCCAACTGATGCGCCGTATGAAGCTCAAGGAAGACGAGCTGCGCCCGATCATCGAATTGATTCAAAGCCTCAACCCGCGCCCTGGTTCGCAAATCGAATCCAGCGAGCCCGAGTACGTGGTGCCCGATGTGATCGTGCGCAAGCACAACGAGCGCTGGCTGGTGGAGCTCAATCAGGAGGCCATGCCGCGCCTGCGCGTCAACGCGCAATATGCCGGCTTCGTCAAACGCGCTGACTCCAGTGCCGACAACACCTTCATGCGCAATCAGCTGCAAGAGGCGCGCTGGTTCATCAAGAGCCTGCAGAGCCGCAACGAAACGCTGATGAAGGTCGCCACGCAGATCGTCGAACACCAGCGCGGCTTCCTCGACTACGGTGACGAGGCCATGAAGCCTCTGGTCCTGCACGACATCGCTGAGGCGGTGGGCATGCACGAGTCGACGATTTCGCGCGTTACCACCCAGAAATACATGCACACACCGCGTGGCATTTACGAGCTGAAATACTTCTTCTCCAGCCACGTCAGCACCTCCGAAGGCGGCGAATGTTCGTCGACCGCGATCCGCGCGATCATCAAAAAACTGGTCGCCGCGGAAAATGCGAAAAAGCCATTGAGTGACAGCAAGATCGCTGGTTTACTGGAAGCACAGGGCATTCAAGTGGCGCGCCGCACAGTCGCCAAGTACCGTGAATCGCTCGGTATAGCGCCTTCGAGCGAACGCAAACGACTGATGTAAGGGAGCCCTTGTACTAAAGCCCCAGTGTTCCTGCGGCAGGCCGCTAAGCCTGCCACTCACACACGGCAACAAGGAGAAGCGGTATGCAAGTCAACATCAGTGGACACCAGCTGGATGTGACAGACGCACTACGCAGCTACATCGAAGAGAAGCTCGAGCGCCTCGAGCGGCACTTCGACAAGATCACCAATGTGCAGGTCATCATGGAGGTCGAGAAGCTCAAGCAAAAAGTCGAAGCTACCTTGCATATAGCCGGAGGCGAAGTAGTAGCTAATGCCGAGCATGACGACATGTACGCTGCCATCGATCTACTGACCGACAAACTTGACCGCCAACTCATCAAGCACAAGGAAAAACAGCTCGACCGCCAGCAGGGTGCAATGGCCCGCTGACCTCGTCCTTCTCCTATGATCCGACTTGAAAACATCCTGACCCCCGGCCGTTCCCTCGTGAACGTGCCGGGCGGCAGTAAAAAGCGTGTACTCGAACAGATAGCCGCCGTGATCGCGCGCGACCTGCCCGATCTCGATGGCCAGAACATTTACGAAAGCCTGATCGCCCGCGAAAAACTCGGCTCGACCGGTTTCGGCAATGGCATCGCCATTCCGCATTGCCGGCTGCCCGGCTGCAGCACCCCGATCAGCGCGCTGCTGAAACTTAGCAATGCCGTCGACTTCGACGCCATCGATGGTGCGCCCGTCGACCTGCTCTTCGTGCTACTGGTCCCCGAAGCAGCGACCGATGAGCACCTTGAACTGCTGCGCCAGATCGCCAGCATGTTCGACCGTGACGATGTCCGCGAGCGGCTGCGTCAGGCTCAAGACAGCGATGCCCTGTACCAGACTGTCGTGAACGTCCAGAACGGCCAATAGCTAGCCGAGGTGAGCATGCGCCTGATCATCGTCAGCGGTCGTTCCGGTTCGGGCAAGAGCACTGCGCTCGATGTGCTCGAAGACAACGGTTTCTACTGCATCGACAATCTGCCGGCCAGCTTGCTACCCGAGCTCGCAGAACGGGCTTTGCCAAACTCCGAGCTGCTGCACCCGCTGGTGGCCGTCTCCATCGACGCGCGTAATCTGCCGAGCCAGCTGCGGCGTTTTTCCGAACTGCTCGACGAGGTGCGCTCACGCAATATCCAGTGCGACGTGCTGTATCTGGATGCCAGCGAAGAAACCCTGCTCAAGCGCTTCTCGGAAACGCGCCGTCGTCACCCGCTGACCAATGATCAACGCTCGCTGGCCGAAGCCATGGTCGCCGAGGTGAAGCTGCTCAGCCCGATCATCGATCGGGCCGACCTGAAGATCGACACCACTCACCTGAATCTCTACCAGCTGCGCGACACCCTCAAGTTGCGCCTGCTCAACCAGTCCGAGCCTGGTACCGCTTACCTGATCGAGTCGTTCGGGTTCAAACGCGGAATGCCGGTGGATGCCGACTTGGTGTTCGACGTGCGCTGCCTGCCCAATCCTTACTGGAAGCCCGAACTGCGTGATTTCAGTGGCCTGGAGCAACCTGTCGAGGAATACCTGGCGGCGCAGCCGGACGTCGAGGAGATGTATCAGGACATCCACACCTATCTGCACAAGTGGCTGCCGCGCTTCGCAGCCAGCAATCGCTCCTACGTCACCGTAGGTATTGGCTGCACGGGTGGCCACCACCGCTCCGTGTACCTGGCCAACCGCCTCGGCCAGGCGCTCAAGCCACTGCTGAAGAATGTCCAGATTCGCCACCGCGACCTCAGTTAAGGAATTGCCGCGATGCCCGCCCGTGAAATCACCATCATCAACAAACTCGGCCTGCATGCCCGGGCAGCAGCCAAGTTCGTCGGCGTCGCGGGGCGCTTTCCGTGTCAGGTGAAGATTGGCCGTAGCGCCGAAGCACTGGTCGACGGCAAGAGCATCATGGCGGTGATGATGCTGGCGGCAGGCAAAGGCACCAATGTGCACCTGCTCACCGAAGGCGAGCGTGAAGACGAGGCACTGCAGGCTTTGGTCGATTTGATAAACAACTACTTCGACGAAGGCGAGTAACGGGCACTGCCAGTGGCGTCTCTCACCGGCAGCGCCATTACCGAACTAGCTCAGAGCCAGCCTGAAGCGCCATTCAGAGCTTTGAGGACGAGGATCAACCCGCCCGCAAAGACCAGCATCAGCCCCAGCGCATAACGCAGCGAACGTCGGTTGTTCACGATCAGCTCATGCAATGGGCTCATGTGCGCTCCTGAGGCTGCGGCGAACGCATCGCGTTACGCCAGCGCGGCTTGATAGCGACGAGCAACTTCCGCCCAATCGACCACGTTATAGAACGCCCCGATGTATTCCGGGCGGCGGTTCTGATAGCGCAGGTAGTAGGCATGCTCCCAGACGTCCAGACCGAGAATCGGCGTGTTGCCGGTCATCAGCGGGCTGTCCTGGTTGCCGGTACTCTCGACCACCAGCTTCTTCTGCGGCGTCACGCTGAGCCAGGCCCAACCACTGCCGAAGCGTGTCAGTGCAGCCTTGGTGAACGCCTCCTTGAAGGCTTCGAAACCGCCCAGTTGGCTGTCGATAGCGACCTTCAACTCACCCTGAGGTTCGCCGCCGCCATTGGTGCTCATCACCGTCCAGAACAGCGAATGGTTGGCGTGCCCGCCACCGTTATTGATGACCGCGCCGCGCTTGTCTTCGGGTACGTCCTTGAGGCGAGTAAGCAGCTCTTCGACCGGCAGCTCGCCGAGCGGATTGCCTTCCAGAGCGGCGTTGAGGTTGTTGACGTAGGTCTGGTGGTGCTTGCTGTGATGGATTTCCATGGTTTGCGCATCGATATGCGGCTCCAGGGCATCGTAGGCATACGGCAAAGCAGGCAGGCTATACGGCATGATTTCACTCCTCTAATGGTACTGACGGTTGGCAGGCGCTGAGCGCGCTGCAGTTGGCATATCGCCGGGTGCAAGGGCATCCAGCAATCGGTCCGTACGGGGGTAGGCCCCGTGCTCGGCGACAAAGTTCAACACTCCCGAGTAGCTGCGCCGACTGTGATTCAGTGCGGCTTGCCGCAAAGCTGGCGGCAACTGCGGGGCGGCCACGCAGCGCAGCAGGTGCTCATGGCAGGCACACAAATGCTCGGCTGCGCCCTCTGGATGGCCGATCATCAACTGCAGGTCGGCCAGGTTGTGTTGCGAGACGACAAAGGCTGCAACAGCCGCATCCGGGTCGCGCCAGCGCTCGAATAACACCTGCGCCAGTGCGAGGGCCTGCAGGTACTGCTCACGCGCCTCAACCCAGCAACCGTCGGCGAAGTAGCGGTTACCGGCTTCGATAAGTCGCTTCCACTGCTCCATGGCTGCCTCCTCGTTTCGTGATCGAACGTGCATCAGACGCGACGGTTACAGGCCGCCTCTGGTAAGGCGCTCGGGGTCTAGCAACTGTTCCAGTTCGGCGCGCTCCAGGTCGGTCATCTCCTCGGCCACATCGATGATCGGCCGACCTTCGCGATAGGCTGTCTTGGCTATCTCGGCGGCCTTCTGGTAACCAATCAGCGGATTCAACGCAGTGACCAGAATCGGGTTACGCCCCAGAGCTTCCTTGAGCTTGGGCTCGTTGACCTTGAAGCTGGCAATCGCCCGATCAGCCAGCAGCCGACTGGCATTGGTCAGCAACTCGATGCTGCCGAGCAGGTTATGAGCGATCACCGGCAGCATCACGTTCAGTTCGAAGTTGCCGGACTGCCCCGCCACCGCAATGGTGGCGTCATTGCCGATCACCTGTGCGGCGACCATGGCGGTGGCTTCCGGAATCACCGGGTTGACCTTGCCCGGCATGATCGAGGAGCCGGGCTGCAGCGCTTCCAGCTCGATTTCGCTGAGACCGGCCAGTGGCCCGGAATTCATCCAGCGCAGATCATTGGCGATCTTCATCAGCGAAACGGCAGTGGTCTTGAGCTGACCGGACAGCGCGACCGCAGTGTCCTGGGAGCCGATCAGGGCGAAGAAATTGCTGCCCGGCGTGAACTGCCGTCCTGTCAGCGCATTGAGTTCCTGGCAGAACAACTCGGCGAAGCGAGGGTGTGCGTTGATGCCGGTACCCACGGCGGTGCCGCCCTGAGCCAAAGCCTGCAATGCCGGCAGCATACCTGTGAGCAACTGGATATTGGCCTGGATTTGCTGTGCCCAGCCGTCGAGCACCTGACTCATACGCACCGGCATCGCGTCCATCAAATGGGTACGACCGGTTTTCACGTAAGGCTGTACTTGCAGCGACTTGTTGCAGAGCACCTCGAGCAGATGCCCAAGCGCAGGCAACAGCCGCTCGCTGACCTCGATGGCGGCACTGACATGAATGGTGGTCGGGATGATGTCGTTGCTGCTTTGCCCGCAATTGACGTGATCGTTGGGGTTGATCGGCTCACCCAGGATGCGCGTGGCGAGGGTCGCGATCACCTCGTTGGCATTCATGTTGGAGCTGGTGCCGGAACCGGTCTGGAAGACATCAACCGGAAAGTGCTGCATGGAATCCTCGGCCAGCAACTGCTGGCAAGCCGCGACGATGGCATCGCCCTGGGCTGGCAGAATCTGTTCCAGATCGACGTTGGCGCGCGCTACGGCGGCCTTGGCCAGCACCAGGGCACGGATGAACGCTTTAGGCATGGCCAGTCCCGAAACCGGGAAGTTGTCTACTGCGCGCTGGGTCTGAGCGCCATATAGCGCATCGGCGGGCACTGCCAACTCGCCCATGCTGTCGCGCTCTATGCGAGTGGCGCTGTGGTGATTACTCATAAGGATTTCCTTCTGCCAGTTCGGACATCGAAAGCGAGGGCTGCATGCGCAAGGTCGCCAGGCGATTGCGTACGCGAATCAGGCTGCACTGCTGCTCACGGTCGACCGCCAGGTGCTGCAGGGCATAGAGGGAGCGGTAGGCGTGATCGAGACAGACGCTGCGCCAGTGCCAGGGCAACGCGGTGTCACACGCGGTGTCCATAAGCAGATTCAGAGTGGTCAGCGACATCCGCCAAGGGCAAAGGCGTCCGTGCTCGACCAGTTGCCGGCCTTGCGCCCAATGCAGCTCCAGGAGCCGCGGTTCATCAGGTACCAGTGCACAGCGAATCCGGAATCCCAGCCACTGCCAGCAATCCAGACAGGGCGTATTGCTCGCGCGAAATCTCATGGCAACTCCCTCAAAAGATAATGATATTAATTCCTAAATAGGAAAAATAATCAATCCTTTCGAGAGCATGGAGATCTATGGGCAAGTTACGCAGCGCCACCTATGTTGAGCAGATGGCCGGGAGCTTGGCGCTTCGGCGTACAGCATTGGCGTTAGAGTCGCCGCGTTGCGCGGGGACTCAAAAACAACAAGGGCGCCATTGGGCGCCCTGAGTGTTCAACTGCCAGCGACGGTCATTTTCTCGATCAGCACCGAGCCGGTGCGGATGTTACTGCGCAACTCCAGATCGCTGCCAACGGCGACGATCTGCCGGAACATATCGCGCATGTTGCCGGCAATGGTCACTTCCTGCACAGCGAACTGGATCTCGCCATTCTCGACCCAGTAACCGCCAGCTCCGCGTGAGTAATCACCGGTCACCATGTTCAGGCCATGGCCCATCAGCTCGGTGACCAGCAAGCCACGACCCATGCGTTTGATCAGTGCCTGCTGATCCTCCTCGCCATGACTGACGAACAGGTTGTGCACGCCGCCGGCATTGGCGGTGCTGGGCATGCCCAGCTTGCGGCCGGAATAGGTGCTCAGAATGTAGGAAACCAGGCGCCCGCCTTCGACGAAGGGCTTGGCATAGGTCGCCAGACCATCGCCGTCGAACGCCGCACTGCCCATCGCGCGCGGAATATGCGGCCGCTCATCGAGGTTCAGCCAGGATGGAAACAGCTGCTCGCCCAATGTGTCCTCAAGGAACGATGACTTGCGGTACAAGGCGCCGCCGGAAATTGCCCCCAGGAAGCTGCTGAAAAGACCGGTGGCCAGCTCAGCCGAGAACAGCACTGGCACTTCACACGTCGGCACGGGGCGTGCGCCCAGACGACTGACCGCACGTTGCGCAGCACGTCGGCCGATGCTCGCGGCATCAGCGAGCAATTCGCCCTGACGATTCACGTCATACCAGTAATCGCGCTGCATCTGCCCGTCGCTCTCGGCGATCATCACGCAGCTGAGGCTGTGCCGTGTGCTGGCGTAGCCGCCGACAAAACCGTTGCTGTTGCCGTATACGCGGCAACCCTGGTGGGTACCCAGACTGGTGCCGTCGGCATTGCGAATGCGCGCATCAGTGTCGAACGCCGCCGCTTCGCAAAGCAGCGCACGCTCGATTGCCTGCTCCGGGGTGATATCCCAGGCGTGGTAGAGATCCAGCTCCGGCAGATCACGGGCCATCAGCGCCGCATCGGCCAGGCCAGCGCTTTCATCCTCGGAGGCGTGCTTGGCGATCGCCAGAGCAGCCGCCACGGTTTCGCGGATCGCGGCTTCGCCGGTCGCCGAAGTACTTGCCGAGCCCTTGCGCTGACCGACGTAAAGGGTGATACCAAAGCCCTGATCACGATTGAATTCGACGGTTTCCACTTCGCGCTGACGTACCGTGGTGGACAGCCCCTGCTCCACCGACACGGCGACTTCACAAGCCGTAGCGCCCTGGTTCTTGGCCTCGGCAAGAATCTGTTCGACCTGCGCCTGCAAACCTGGCAACGCGGCAGGCCCGACTACTTCCACTTCACTCATAACGACTCCTGAACGATAGCCACAGCGGCAACGACTGCAGTCGCGCATGCGGCAAGAAACTTGCTGCTATCATGGCGGCGTTTCCCATTGGATCACCGCACCATGTCTGATTACTCCGACGACTTCTCCGGCGAGAAGAGCAAAACCCAGGTCAAGCGCGAGCTGCATGCCCTGCAGGATCTTGGTCAGCGTCTGGCCGGCCTCAAGCCTGAATTGCAACGCAAGCTACCGCTGACCGACGGGTTGCGCCGCGCCCTGGAAGAAGCACCCAAGCACACCGCCAACTCGGCGAAAAAACGCCATATGCAGTTCGTTGGCAAGCTGATGCGCGACCAGGACATCGATGCCATCCTGACGTTGCTCGACCAGCTCGACGCTTCCACGCGTCAGTACAACGAACGCTTCCATAACCTCGAGCGCTGGCGTGATCGCCTGATCGCCGGTAACGACGAGGTGCTCGAGAAATTCGTCGTCGAGTACCCCGAGGCCGACCGCCAGCATCTGCGTGGGCTGATCCGTCATGCCCAGCATGAAGCGGCCCAGGAAAAGGCGCCGGCTTCGTCGCGCAAAATCTTCAAGTACATCCGCGAACTCGACGAAAGCCAGCGCGGCCTGCGCTAGGTTTCGCCCGCTCGCACGGCCGGGGGCAAGCCCCGGCTGCAATTTTCAAGCCCCGGTACCACCCACGGTTATCGCATCGATCTTCAAGGTAGGCTGGCCGACGCCCACGGGTACCGACTGGCCGTCCTTGCCGCAGGTGCCCACGCCGCTGTCGAGCGCTAGGTCGTTACCGACCATGGACACCCGGCTCATCGCCTCCGGGCCATTACCAATCAGCGTGGCACCTTTGACCGGCGCGGTGATCTTGCCGTCTTCGATCAGATACGCCTCGCTGGTGGAGAACACGAACTTGCCGCTGGTGATATCGACCTGGCCACCGCCGAGGTTGGCGCAGTAGATGCCCCTTTTCACCGAGCGGATAATTTCTTCTGGATCGCTTTCGCCGGCCAGCATGTAGGTATTGGTCATGCGCGGCATCGGCAGGTGCGAGTACGATTCGCGGCGGCCGTTACCGGTGCGCGCTACGCCCATCAGGCGGGCGTTGAGCTTGTCCTGCATGTAGCCCTTGAGCACGCCATTTTCGATCAGCGTGGTGCACTGGGTTGGTGTGCCTTCGTCGTCCATGCTCAGCGAGCCACGGCGCTCGGCCAGGGTGCCGTCGTCGACGATAGTGCACAGCTTGGACGCCACCTGTTGGCCGATCTTGCCGCTGTAGTTGGAGCTACCCTTGCGGTTGAAGTCGCCTTCCAGGCCGTGACCAACCGCTTCGTGCAGCAACACACCGGACCAGCCGGCGCCCATCACCACCGGCAACGTACCAGCCGGCGCAGCAACTGCTTCGAGGTTGACCAGAGCCTGGCGTAGTGCCTCGCGGGCGTAGCTCATGGCGCGGTCTTCGTTGAGGAAATAGCGGTAGTCGGTACGCCCGCCACCGCCGTGGCCACCGCGCTCACGACGACCGTTCTGCTCGACGATGACGCTGACGTTGAAGCGCACCAGGGGTCGGATATCGGCGCCCAGGCTGCCGTCGGTGGCCGCGACCAGGATGCGATCCCAAACGCCGGCGAGGCTTACCGTCACCTGCTTGATGCGCGGATCCAAGGCGCGGGTAGCGACGTCGATACGCTTGAGCAGCTCGACCTTCTGCGCACGGTCGATCACGTCCAGCGGGTTGTCGGCGGCGTACAGCGGCATCACCTCGGTGGCCTTGAAGGCCTGCACGCGGCCCTGCTGCCCGGCACGGGCAATCGAGCGCGCCGCACGCGCTGCCTGGCTAAGCGCCTCGGGGGTGATCGCATTGCTGTAGGCGAAGCCGGTTTTCTCACCGGACTGGGCGCGCACGCCGACGCCCTGATCGAGGTTGAAGCTGCCTTCCTTGACGATGCCGTCTTCCAGCACCCAGGTCTCCGAGACCTGAGTCTGGAAGTACAGGTCAGCCGCATCAATACCAGGGCCGGCGAGTTCGCCGAGTACGCCTGGCAGGTGATCCAGGGTCAGGCCGCCTGGGCTCAGCATCTGCTCGCTGACGGTCGATAACATGTCGCTCATAAGGTCTCCACATCAGGCTGCCGCGGCTCGGCCGCAGCGAAAAATCGTTTATGTCGCAGCACCGGCATGCGTTCGCGGATCGCCGCCTGCTCGTCAGCATCGCGAACGGCCAGCAAAGCCGCCTCACCATCGACATGTTCGGCCACCTTACGCCCCCAAGGGTCGACGATGAGGCTATGGCCATAAGTTTCACGGCCGCCGGGATGAAAACCACCCTGTGCCGCGGCCAGCACGTAGCACTGGGTTTCGATAGCGCGCGAGCGGATCAGCACTTCCCAGTGCGCAGCGCCGGTGACCCGGGTGAACGCTGAAGGCGCAGTGATCAGCTCGGCGCCCGCTTCACGCAGTGCGCCATAGAGTTCAGGAAAGCGCAGGTCGTAGCAGACGGTCAAACCCAGACGCCCGACGGGCGTGTCCGCTACCACTACCTGCTCGCCATGGGCATAGTCATCCGACTCGCGATAGCGACCACGGCGGTCACTGACATCCACATCGAACAGGTGCAACTTGTCATAGCGGGCGACGAACTCACCGTGCTCATCGACCAACAGCGAGCAGGCCCGCGGTTTGCCATCCGGCTGATCCTGCGGTGGCAGCGGCAAGGTTCCGGCCACTATCCACAAGCCGAGATCACGGGCGGTACGTCGCAACCACGGCAAAACCGGGCCCTGGCCACTGGCCTCCAGATGCCCCAGGGCGGCAGCATCGCGTCGCCCCAGAGCCGAGAAGTTCTCAGGCAACACTGCCAACCGCGCCCCGCCCGCTGCAGCCTGCTCGAGTATGCGCTGGGCTTGCTGCAGGTTAGCGGCGATATCGTCCTGGCTGACCATCTGGATCACGGCGAGTGACATCAAGACCTCCGGCTCAGTTGGGCTTCTCGAACGGCTTGTCGAATTTGAGCTCCGGGTCATGCAGCGTGCCCTTGACGTCATATTGCACGCTGGCGAACCGCGCCACGCGGTCACCCAGCAGCTTGTCAGCGATGAACAGCGCACCGCCGATGGCCGGCGCACCAACGATCAATGCGGCAATCGGCAGGTTGTTGGTGACCGGCAGGGTGACCAGCAGCTTGGCATCGATGGCCTCGTTGACCATGTTAAGGGTGCCGTTGAGTTCCAGATTGCTCGACGGGCCGGTCATGGTGATCGGCTCCTGGGTCACGAACACGCCGTCGGTGGCCAGCAGGTTGCCCTTCACCCGATCGTAGCTCAGGCCCTTGTCGAGCAGGTCGGAGAAGTCCAGGCGCAGGCGACGGCCAATGGAATTGAAGTTGAGCAACCCGAATATTCGCAGCGCCGACGCCGAGCCCTGCACCTCGACAAACTGGCCCTTGCGCAGCGCAGCATCGAGGCTGCCGGAATAGCGCTTGAGGTTGAACCAGGCGGGTGAGCCCGGCCAATGCCCATCAGCATCCAGGCGGAAGCTCTCGCTGGTCGCCGACGGCGCGTAACCCCAGGCCTTGAGTACTTCGGAGAGTTTCTCGCCCTGCATGCGGCCCTTGTACCAGCTGCGAGTCTGCCCCGGTACGCCCTGCCAACCAATCGCGCCGCCCAGTTTGAGACCCTTGAGGTTGATATCCAGGTCGCTGAATTGCACGCCCTGGCCATCCGGGCGCGCCTTGAGCGACCAGGTGCCCATGTCGTCATCGCCCTGGAACACATGGGCGACGCGCAAGTTCAGCGCCGGGATCTGCCGTGGGTCGAAATCGGCCAGCGGGTCCGGGCCTTCTGGTTCCGGCGCATCCTCGGTTTTCGGCTTGGCGGCCGGCAGGCGCACATATTCCAGATCGGCAACGATGGGTTTATCAGCCGCCTCGAACAGGTCGATGCGACCCTTGGCCAGGGTGCTGTCCAGATTGAGCGACCAGCCGCCGTCCAGCGGGCGCAGGCCGACGTCGAGATCTTCGAGCTGTTGGCCAAACCCTTCAAAGCGTCCGATGCGCAGCTCGGCGTCGCTGAACAACTGCTGAGCGCCTTTGCGCGACGACTGCTCATAGGGCTCGATTGCCTTCTGCCACTCGGCCAGGTTGACCTGCGCGACGCGCCCACGCACCCGCACGCCTCGGATATTCGGCAGGATTGCCGGACCGTCGCCCAGGCGCAGCTCACCGCGGCTTTGGTCGAATTTACCCGGTGGTGCGGCCAGGGTAAAACTGGCCACATCCGCGTAGTCCAGCCAGTAGCGCTGTTCAGCGCCGCCAAAGCTCATGCGCCAGTCGGCGTAACGCTCGTCATTGGCCGCCTTGCCGAAGGGTGCTGGCAAGGAGATGCTCAGGCCCTTGAGATTGGAGTCGACGCGCAACTGACTTTGCTCGCCCTCGAGACTCAGCCGCAGGCGATATGGCAGGCTGCCTTCGGCAGGCAGCTTCTGCTCGACACCTAGCCACTGCGTCAGGTTGTTCAAGGTAACCACGCCATTGGCTTCGATATGGCTGCGTGCCTGGCCTGGCCGGCCATCGGCTACAGCCTTGCCACGGATCGCATGGCCGAGCGCTCGGGCGCTGATCGAAGGTGCGCTCAGGCCCTTGCTCGTGTCGTAGCGGAAATCGCCGGTCACGTCACTCAACTGCAGCTCGGGCTTGCTGATGGTCAGGGAGGCCTTGTTGGCGCTGAAGTCGACAACCACATTGGCCGGCTCGCCCTTTTGCAGGGGAATATCCAGATTCAGCGAGCCATTCAGTGCGCCCTCGCCCTTCCAGCCGGCGAAGGTATCGGCAACGCCCAGTGGCGCTTCCTGGAGGATCTTCAAGCCGTCGCCGACACTGCTCTGCAGCTTGCCCTTGAGCTTGAGGTGCGGTGTCTGGCCAGGATCGACATGGGGGATATCGGCGAACGCTTCACGCACGCGGCTATCGAGAATGTTGCCCTCGGATACCCGCACGCGCACGCCGCTGTCTTCGATCAGTACCTGGCCGCGAGCATCGCGCAGCACAGGCCAGCCGGGCTGGAACGCTAGTTCAGCATCCTCGACATCGAAGAACAGGCTGATGCTGCGTACCGCCGGATCGGGGTTGCGATTGATCGAGCCCTGATACTGGAAATAACCCTCATTGACCTTGCCGCTGTGAATCGCGGTTTTCAGCCACTCATCCAGCGCCGGGCTGAGCACCGGGCTGGGCAGGTATTTTTCGGTGAAGCGCGCATCGCCGTCGCGCATACCGACGCGCAGGTCCATGTAGTCCTCGCGCTCGGGGTCCTTGAGCATGCGGATCAGGAAGTCACCAGCCACCTTGCCCTCTTCGCCCACCACCTGCAGGTAAGGCGCGCGCAGGGTGAAACCTTCATCATCAAGCGTCCAGGTCAGCCGGCCTTTGGCCTGCTGATAAACCCAGGCTTTGGGAAACAGGGTGGTGAGGTGCAGTGAGAAATCTTCACTGTCGACCTTCAGCTCGCCGCCGCCAAGATCGCCGGTGATGCTGCCGCTACCGTTCTCCACGGCAGGCGAGGCATGCCAGGCGGAGAAACCCACACGCTCCAGATTGGCGGAGAACTGCAGCCGCTCAGGGCCATCGACCTCAGGCTGAAAGCTGGCATTGAGGTTACGCAGGCCGCCGTGTGGCTTGAGGGTCTGCAGCAGATCCAGGGCCGTGTCCGGCAGCGGCGCCAGCCCCTCTACCAACGGTACCAGCGGGCCAACATCGAGGCGGTCGGCGCTCAGTTTCCAGCGCTGCGATTGGTCGGCCTTGGCAGCCTGATGGCCAACTGCGATACGCGTCTCGCCCCAGCGGTTGTCGCCACGGCTGAAAGCGAAGTCATCGAGCAGCAGATCGAAGTCATCGCCGCTGCGCTCGAAGTAAGCGTTCAGAGCCAGGTCCTTGATGGTCACCGCCTCTCGCTCGCTGTAGCGACCTTTCAGTTCTGGCGCATGCAGGCGAGTCACAGCACGCTGCAGTTGGCGCTTGTCCCACACGCCCCACAGCTCACCACCGAGCTGCAGGTTATCGAGGTGCCAGTCGCGGGTCAGCTTTGGCGGCAGCCAGGCGGCCCAGTCGCTTTGCGGGGCGCTGAGGTACAGCTCGGCGCGGGCGTCCTGCCACTGCTCGGACTGGATGCGTGTGCGCAGCTGCAGGGCGAGCGGCTGACCATCGGGCAAATGTACACGGGCGTCCAGCCGCTGACGGCTGCTGCCATTGCTGACACTAATATTGATATCGGTGAGCTGCAGCGGCTTCTGCTCGTAAGCCTCGATGCTCACCCGGCTGCCAAGCAGCGAGAGGTGACCGAGCACCTGGGACTGACGCAGCGCCTTGGCGATATCCACAGGAGGCTGATTCTGCCGCTGTGGAAACCCTTCCACATGCCAGGCGCCACTCTCATCCTCGCGCAGCGTCAGGCGCAAGCCATCGAGTTGTAGATCAGCGATACGTGGCTGCCAGGCCATCAGGCTGCCGAGCAAGTCAGGCACCACCTGCACATGCTCCAGAGCCAGCGCCTGCTCACCTTCGCCGATACGCAGGTCGCGCACCGTCAACAGCGGCGAGAAGCCGCTCCAGTGACCTTCGAGCGCGCCAATGCTGATCGGCATTCCCAGCGCCTCGCTGGCACGGGTTTCAGCTTCCTGCCGATACTCGGCTACCAACGGCACCAACTGCCGGCCCAGGCTCACGTAAAACGCAGCCAGCACCAAGCCCAGCGCACATAGCCCCAGGCTCCAGCGCAGCAATGTGGCGAAAGCCAGACCCAGCCGCGCCATTCAGTTCATGCCCCGGGCTGGCCGGGCGTCGTTACAGCAGCACCACATCGTATTGTTCCTGGGAGTACATGGTTTCGACCTGGAACTTGATGGTTCGTCCGATGAAAGCTTCGAGGTCGGCAACGTTGCCCGATTCCTCGTCGAGCAGCCGGTCGACCACCTTCTGGTTGGCCAGCACGCGATAACCTTCGGGCTGATAGGCACGGGCTTCGCGGAGGATTTCCCGGAAGATTTCGTAGCAGGTGGTTTCCGCAGTTTTCAATTTGCCGCGGCCCTGGCAGTGGCTGCACGGTTCGCACAGCACCTGTTCGAGGCTCTCGCGGGTACGCTTGCGGGTCA
This sequence comes from Phytopseudomonas punonensis, assembly GCF_900142655.1. GTDB lineage: Bacteria > Pseudomonadota > Gammaproteobacteria > Pseudomonadales > Pseudomonadaceae > Aquipseudomonas > Aquipseudomonas punonensis. The sequence goes on from NZ_FRBQ01000001.1 coordinate 470,351, forward strand.
TCTGCACCAGGCCGAGCTCGGTGATGCCAATGATGTTGGTCTTGGCGTGATCGCGCTCCAGCTGCTTTTCCAGGGTACGTAGCACCTGGCGCTGGTGCTCCTCGTCTTCCATGTCGATGAAGTCGATGATGATGATGCCGCCCAGGTTGCGCAGGCGCAGCTGCCGGGCAATCGCGGTGGCCGCTTCGAGGTTGGTCTTGAAGATGGTTTCCTCAAGCGTACGGTGACCGACGAAGGCGCCGGTGTTGACGTCGATGGTGCTCATCGCCTCGGCCGGATCGATGATCAGGTAGCCACCGGACTTGAGTGGCACCTTGCGCTCCAGGGCCTTCTGGATTTCATCCTCGATACCGTGCAGATCGAAGATCGGCCGCTCGCCCGGGTAATGCTCGAGGCGATCGGAAATCTCCGGCATCAGCTCGGCAACGAAACTGGTGATTTTCTGGAAGGTTTCCCGCGAGTCGACGCGGATCTTCTCGCTGCGCGGGCCGACCAGGTCACGCAAGGTACGCAGCGCCAGGCTCAGGTCTTCGTAGATCACCGAGGGCGTTGGCGCGCTCTTCATCTGCTCGGCGATCTGCGTCCACAGCCGGCGCAGGTAGCGGATATCGACGAGGATCTCCTCGGCCCGCGCGCCATCGGCGGCGGTACGCAGGATAAAGCCACCGGCTTCGGCAATGCCTTCGGCAGCAACGCAATCGGCGACCACCTGCTTGAGGCGCTCGCGCTCGGCTTCGTCTTCGATCTTCAGGGAAATGCCGACATGACTGGTGCGCGGCATGTACACCAGATAGCGCGAGGGAATCGACAGCTGCGTGGTCAGGCGTGCGCCCTTGCTGCCAATCGGATCCTTGGTGACCTGCACGGTCAAGCTCTGGCCTTCGTGCACCAAGGCGCTGATGCTCTCCACGGCGCTGCCTTCGCGGCTGGAGATTTCCGAGGCATGGATGAACGCCGCGCGCTCCAGGCCGATATCGACGAATGCCGCCTGCATACCAGGCAGCACACGTACCACCTTGCCCTTGTAGATGTTGCCGACAATGCCGCGGCGCTGGGTGCGCTCGACGTGCACTTCCTGCAGGACACCGTTTTCCACCACCGCCACACGCGATTCCATCGGTGTGATGTTGATCAGAATTTCTTCACTCATGCGCCCATCTCTTGGCTGAGATGAAGCTGAAAGCGGCGCCAGGCATCTGTGCCCGGTTCAACGCAGCCTGCAACCTCTGGGTTATGCGCTGGCAGTCGCTTGCCAGCACGGAATCGCGAATTCCGCGAGCAGTTCGGCAGTCTCGCACAACGGCAGGCCGACCACCGCTGAATAACTGCCCTGCATCTGGCTGACGAACACCGCAGCCAGCCCCTGAATACCATAACTGCCGGCTTTATCGCATGGCTCACCAGTGGCCCAATACGCTTCGATCTGTGTCTGACTGAGCGCTTTGAAACGCACGCTGCTGACGACGACCCTGGATGCAGAGCGCGCTTCACTGACCAGCGCAACGGCGGTCAGCACATGATGTTCGCGACCGGACAGCGCAGTGAGCGTCGCCAGCGCATCGTCGCGGTCGACCGGCTTGCCAAGGATTCGGCCATCGAGCACTACCGCAGTATCGGAGCCCAGCACCACCGCGCTATCGCGATCATCCAGCGTGTCAAACGTTGCCTGCGCCTTGGCCAGCGCCAGACGCTCGACATAAGCCGCCGGCGCCTCGCCCGGCAGCGGCGCTTCGTCGATGGGCACCACACGGGTTACGAAAGGAACACCGATCTGCGTGAGCAGTTCACTACGCCGCGGCGAAGCGGAGGCCAGGTAGAGCGTGGTCATGCACAGGTCTCGAGGTCAGGCGCCGCAGCGCAGTTCAGTTGACACGCATGCGCCGGTGCACCGCGCGCAGCAGGGTGCACACCCACGGCCACAGCAGCGCACTGACCAGTGCCGGTAACACGAACGTCAGGGTTGGCGGGCGGTTGCCAGTCAGGGCGTTGAGCCACAACTGAACAAGCTGGGCGACACCGAATACCACCAAGAGCACCATGCTCTGCTGCCACATGGGGAACATGCGCAGACGCTGATGCAGGCTGAGCACCAGAAAAGTGATCAGGGTGAGGATCAGCGCGTTCTGGCCCAGCAGCGTACCGTTGAGCACATCCGCCAGCAGGCCGAAGCAGAAGGCGCTGGTCATGCCGATGCGATGCGGCACAGCCAATACCCAGTAGGTGAGAAACAGCGCCAGCCACAGCGGCCGACCGATTTCCATGAAGCGCGGCAGCGTGGACACACTGAGCAGCAGCGCCACTATCAGGCTGGCCCAGATCACCCAGAGGTTGCTGGAACGGCTAGCGATCATTGGCTGGCTCCTCAGGCGCTGCGGCCTGGCCTGCCGGTGCAGGAGGCTCTACTGCCGGCGCATCATCGAGCGGCGCCTCGGGGTTCGGGTGTTCGAGCGCCTGACGATCGACCTCTTCCTGCGCCTCGGCCGACTCGGTGGCACGCTGCTCCGGCGTACGCGGGTCGGTGAATACCAGCAACATGTAACGGGTGCGGTTGAGGTTGGCGGTCGGCACGGCGCGCACGATGGCGAACGGCTGGCCGGAGTCGTGTACCACCTCGGTCACCGTGGCCACCGGATAACCGGCCGGGAAACGCTGGCCGAGACCGGAGCTGACCAGCAGATCGCCTTCCTTGATATCAGCGGTATCGGCCACGTGGCGCAGCTCAAGGCGCTCCGGGTTGCCGGTGCCGGTGGCGATGGCGCGCAGGCCATTGCGATTGACCTGCACCGGAATGCTGTGGGTAGTGTCAGTCAGCAGCAGCACCCGCGAGGTATAGGGCATCACTTCGACCACCTGGCCCATCAACCCACGGGCGTCGAGCACTGGCTGACCCAGCACCACGCCGTCCTTCTCGCCCTTGTCGATGAGAATGCGGTGGGTGAAAGGGTTGGGATCGATGCCAATCAACTCGGTGGCCAGCACCTCGTCGTCGACCAATGCAGAAGAGTTGAGCAACTCACGCAGGCGCACGTTCTGCTCGGTCAACGCGGCTAGCTTTTGCAGACGGCGCTGCATCATCAGCTGTTCGGCCTTGAGCTTCTCGTTCTCGGCAGCCAGCTCGTTGCGCGAGCTGAGCTCCTGAGTGGCGCTCTCCCATAGGGTGACCGGCAGGCGGCCCAGCCAGTATACGGGCTCGACGATCAGGCCGAGCTGGCTGCGCACTGAATGCAGAACGGTAAGGCGGGCGTCGACGACCATCAGGGCAGCCGACAACACGGCGAACACCAGCAGGCGTACACCGAGCGAAGGACCTTTGGCGAATAGCGGCTTTATGGCGATTACCTCGTAGCCAGCCCGGAAGCTGCATGCGGCGCGATGGTAGCTTCCGAGCTGCTGCAGCGTGAGGCGTGCGGCTTATTCGGTGGACAACAGATCCATGGTGTGGCGATCCATCATTTCCAGCGCCTTGCCGCCACCGCGAGCCACACAGGTCAGCGGGTCTTCGGCGACGATCACCGGCAGGCCGGTTTCCTGGCTCAGCAGTTTGTCCAGGTCACGCAGCAATGCACCACCACCAGTCAGCACCAGACCGCGCTCGGCGATGTCCGAAGCCAGTTCTGGAGGCGACTGCTCCAGGGCGCTCTTCACCGCCTGAACGATGGTCGCCAGGGATTCCTGTAGCGCTTCGAGCACTTCGTTGGAGTTCAGGGTGAAGCTGCGCGGTACGCCTTCGGCCAGGTTACGGCCGCGCACGTCAACCTCACGGATCTCGCCACCCGGATAAGCAGTACCGATTTCCTGCTTGATGCGCTCAGCGGTGGATTCACCGATCAGCGAACCGTAGTTACGGCGCACGTAGGTGATGATCGCTTCGTCGAAACGGTCACCACCAACCCGTACGGATTCGGCATAAACCACGCCGTTCAGGGAGATCAGCGCGATTTCCGTGGTACCACCACCGATATCGACGACCATCGAACCGCGGGCTTCTTCGACCGGCAGGCCAGCACCAATAGCGGCGGCCATCGGCTCTTCGATCAGGAACACTTCGCGGGCACCGGCGCCCAGGGCGGATTCACGAATGGCACGGCGCTCGACCTGGGTCGATTTGCACGGCACGCAGATCAGTACGCGCGGCGAGGGCTGCAGGAAGCTGTTCTCGTGAACCTTGTTGATGAAGTACTGCAGCATCTTTTCGCAGACGCTGAAATCGGCGATCACGCCGTCTTTCATCGGGCGGATGGCGGCGATATTGCCCGGCGTACGGCCGAGCATGCGCTTGGCGTCGGTACCGACGGCCACAACACTTTTCTGATTGCCATGGGTACGGATGGCGACGACCGACGGCTCGTTCAGGACGATGCCGCGCTCGCGTACATAAATAAGGGTATTGGCAGTGCCCAGGTCAATCGACAGATCGCTGGAAAACATGCCACGCAGTTTTTTGAACATGGGATAGGGACCCTAGGCAACGCGTGGTAAAGATCGGCGCAAGAAAACACGCAGGTAAAAAAGTGCGGCAAACTCTAACAACGGCAGGGATTTTGAGCAAGGCACCAATATGTTAGATTGCCGGTTTTTCCGCGGCATTTGAGGCATCTTCGACGTTGGTGCCAACATGGCGAAAGCCTGCAACCGGCGACCAACGTGCGCCTTAACCGCTTATCGCGGCCTTTGACGCCGGCCAAACGCATCCGTTCCCTGCTATCCGCGCAAGGCACCTGCTCATATTTTCACTGGCAGCCCATAAAGGCTGCCTTTAAAGGAGAACCCGATGGCGCTTGAACGCACCGAGGTGGAAAAGATCGCACACCTGGCTCGACTGGGCCTGAGTGAGGGCGAGCTGCCACACACCACCGCCACCCTGAACAGCATCCTCGGCCTGATCGACAGCATGCAAGCCGTCGATACCGATGGCATCGAGCCGTTGGCGCACCCGCTGGAAACTACCCAGCGCCTGCGCGCCGACGCCGTTACCGAAGCGAACCAGCGCGAGGCCTATCAGGCCATCGCCCCAGCCGTGGAAAGCGGCCTGTACCTGGTTCCCAAAGTCATCGAGTAAGGAAAGCGCACCGCCATGCATCAATTGACCCTGGCCGAGATCGCCCGCGCGCTCGCCGACAAGCAATTCTCTTCTGCCGAGCTGACTCAGAACCTGCTGACTCGTATCGAGCAGCTCGATCCGCAGCTCAACAGCTTCATCACCGTGACCGCCGACCAGGCCCTCGAACAAGCCAAGGCCGCCGACGTGCGCCGCGCCGCTGGTGAAACCAGTGCGCTGCTCGGCGCGCCGATCGCCCACAAGGACCTGTTCTGCACTAAAGGCGTACTGACCAGCTGTGGCTCGAAGATCCTCACCGGTTTCAAGGCGCCCTATGACGCCACCGTGGTCGAGAAACTGAATGCCGCCGGCACCGTGACCCTCGGCAAGCTGAACATGGACGAGTTCGCCATGGGCTCGGCCAACGAATCCAGCCACTACGGCCCGGTCAAGAACCCCTGGGATATCAGCCGTGTGCCTGGCGGCTCGTCGGGCGGTTCGGCTGCTGCGGTGGCGGCGCGCCTGCTGCCCGCTGCTACCGGCACCGACACCGGCGGCTCGATCCGCCAGCCGGCCGCGTTGACCAACCTTACCGGCATCAAGCCGACCTACGGCCGCGTATCGCGCTGGGGCATGATCGCCTACGCCTCGAGCCTCGATCAGGGCGGCCCGCTGGCCCGCACCGCCGAAGACTGCGCCCTGCTGCTCGGTGCCATCGCCGGTTTCGACCCGAAGGATTCGACCAGTGTCGATCAGCCGGTCGATGACTACCTGGCCGCCCTCGCCCAGCCGCTGGCCGGCCTGCGCATCGGTCTGCCGAAGGAATACTTCGGCGCCGGCCTCGATGCACGCATCGGCGAGAAAGTCATGGCCGTGGTCGAGGCGCTGAAAAAGCTCGGCGCCACCGTCAAGGACATCAGCCTGCCGAACATGCAGCACGCCATCCCGGCCTACTACGTGATCGCCCCAGCGGAAGCCAGCTCCAACCTGTCGCGCTTCGACGGCGTGCGCTTCGGCTATCGCTGCGAAAACCCGAAAGACCTGCAGGATCTGTACAAGCGCTCCCGCGAAGAAGGCTTCGGCGCCGAAGTGAAGCGCCGAATCATGGTCGGCACCTATGCGCTGTCCGCCGGTTACTACGACGCCTACTACCTCAAGGCGCAGAAGATTCGCCGGCTGATCAAGAACGACTTCGTCGCGGCCTTCAAGGACGTCGACGTGATCCTCGGCCCGACCACGCCGAACCTGGCCTGGAAGCTCGGCGAGAAGAACGCCGATCCGGTTTCCGCCTACCTGGAAGACATCTACACCATCACCGCCAACCTGGCCGGCATTCCCGGCCTGTCGATGCCAGCCGGCTTCGTCGATGGCCTGCCGGTGGGCGTGCAGTTGCTCGGCAACTACTTCCAGGAAGGTCGTCTGCTCAATGTCGCGCACCAGTACCAACAGGTCAGCGACTGGCACAAACAAGCACCGAGCGGCTTCTGAGGAAGGATTAAGACATGCAGTGGGAAACCGTCATCGGGCTCGAGATTCACGCTCAGCTCAGCACCCAATCGAAGATCTTCTCGGCCAGCGCCACCACCTTTGGCGCCGAGCCCAACACCCAGGCCAGCCTGGTCGACCTCGGCATGCCCGGCACCCTGCCGGTGCTCAACGCCGAAGCGGTACGCATGGCCTGCCAGTTCGGCCTGGCCATCGACGCCGAGATCGCCGAGCGCAATATCTTCGCGCGCAAGAACTACTTCTACCCGGACCTGCCGAAGGGCTACCAGACCAGCCAGATGGATCACCCCATCGTCGGCAAGGGCTTCCTCGACATCACCCTGGAAGACGGCACCGTCAAGCGCATCGGCATCACCCGCGCGCACCTCGAAGAAGACGCCGGCAAGAGCCTGCACGAAGACTTCCAGGGCATGAGCGGCATCGATCTGAACCGCGCCGGCACGCCGCTGCTGGAAATCGTTTCCGAACCGGACATCCGTTCGGCCAAGGAAGCGGTGGCCTATGTGAAGGCGATCCACGCACTGGTGCGTTATCTGGGCATCTGCGACGGCAACATGGCCGAAGGCTCGCTGCGTTGCGACTGCAACGTGTCGGTTCGCCCGAAGGGCCAAGCCGAGTTCGGTACGCGCGCCGAGATCAAGAACGTCAACTCATTCCGCTTCATCGAGAAAGCCATCAACCATGAAGTGCAGCGTCAGATCGAGCTGATCGAAGACGGCGGCAAGGTGGTACAGGAAACCCGCCTGTACGATCCCAACAAGGATCAGACCCGCTCCATGCGCAGCAAGGAAGAAGCCAACGACTACCGCTACTTCCCCTGCCCGGACCTGCTGCCGGTGGTGATCGAGCAAAGTTTTCTCGACGACCTGCGCGCCAAGCTGCCCGAACTGCCGCCACAGAAACGCGAGCGTTTCGAAAGCCAGTACGCGCTGTCGACCTACGACGCCAGCGTGCTCAGCGCCAGCCGCGAGTTGGCCGACTACTTCGAAGTGGTCGCCAAGACCTGTGGCGACGCCAAGCTGGCGGCCAACTGGGTTATGGGCGAGCTGTCCAGCCTGCTCAACAAGGACAACCTGGAGATCGACCAGTCGCCGGTGTCCGCCGAGCAACTGGGCGGCATGATCCTGCGCATCAAGGACAACACCATCAGCGGCAAGATCGCCAAGATGGTCTTCGAAGCCCTGGCGGCTGGTGAAGGCGCAACGGCCGATGAAGTGATCGACAAGAAGGGCCTCAAGCAGGTCACCGATTCCGGCGCCATCGAAGCGATGCTCGACGACGTGCTGGCAGCCAACGCCGAGCAGGTCGAACAGTACCGCGCCAGCGACGAAGCCAAGCGCGGCAAGATGTTCGGCTTCTTCGTCGGTCAGGCCATGAAAGCCTCCAAAGGCAAGGCCAACCCGGGGCAAGTGAACGAACTGTTGAAGAAAAAGCTCGAAGGCTGAGCGATGTGAAAGCGCCGGGGTTTCCCGGCGTTTTTGTGTCTGCCGTATGAGCAAGGAGAAAAGCAATGCGCCGACTATCGATTCTGCTGGGTCTGTTCAGCCTGCTGCTCGCCGGCTGTAGCAGCTTTGGCGGTGGTGTTCCCGGCGATTACCGCGCCGAAGGCAAGGCCTCCTATTACGGCAAGGCCCACCACGGTAACAGGACCGCCAGCGGCGAACGCTTCAACCAGAACGCCCTGACCGCCGCCCATCGTACCCTGCCCTTCGGCACCATGGTCAGGGTGACCAACCTCAACAACGACCGTAGCGTGGTGGTGCGCATCAACGACCGCGGCCCGTTCGCCCGCGGCCGGATCATCGACGTGTCGCGCAAGGCAGCCGAATCGCTGGACATGATCCGCTCTGGCGTGGCGCCGGTGCGCGTAGAAAGCCTGAAGTAAGACGAGAGCGATCCTTTAGGCGACATCAAAGAAACTGCTACAAGGCAAGAGCGGACGTTCCCAGCGTAGGGTGGACAACGCTCTTTTTGTCCACCATTGCGCTCGCAGAGCGGTGGACGGATGAAGCGTCGTCCACCCTACGAAAGGCCGCTTCCGCCACTTTGCAGGCAAATCGCTGAATTCAAACCAAAAGATCGTGAACAGACGCTTACAACGCCGGATCCCAGCGCTGCGACCAGTCGGCGTCCTGTGCAGCGATTTCGCGCAGCAGCTCGAAGCTTTGCTGCAACGCCGCCGAATCCCGTTCACGGGAATACACCAGATACGTCGGGTAGCTGAACTCCGGCGCCCGCGGCACCCGCTCCAGCACCTTCTTGTCCAGATAGCTCTGCACAACGCGCGTGCGGAAATAACCCGAGCCGCCGTGCTCCAGGATGTACTGCAGGGCCAACGGCCCGAGGTTGAAGGACACCGGCGCCCGCGCCTTGTCTGGCAGCGCGCGGTCGTGCTGGGCACGGAAGCTGTCGCTCCAGTCGATGTACACGTAGGGCTCCGGGTTCGCTGCGCGGACCAGAATCAGCTTCTCTTCGAGCACCTGCTCGACCTGCATGCCGGCCCAGTAGCTGGGCTGGTAGACCAGGGCCGCATCCATCACGCCCATCTCCACCTGACGCAGCAAACTGGCGCATTCGGCCACCTGGGCACGCACCGCGTAGCCTTCGATGCCCTGGCGAATCGCGCTGACCCAGCGCAACATCAGCGGGTTGCACAGGCTCACCTCGCCACCGATATGCAGCACGTTGTGGTAGCCGTCAGGCAACGGCAGGTCGCGCTGCGCCGCTTCCCAGGTCTGCTGGATCTGGTTGGCGTAGGTGACGAATGCCTCGCCATCGGGCGTCAGCCGTGCGCCGGCGCGATTGCGCACGAACAGCGTGCTGCCCAGGTGGCTTTCCAGCTTCTGGATGCGCGCGGTGATCGCCGTCTGGGTGACGTGCATGCGCTCGGCGGCGGCGATAAAGCTGCCGCTGCGGACGATTTCCAGAAAGGTGCGGGTAAGGTCGATATCCATCTTCACTGGGCCAGCCCAATCGGCGCTGGCGACTCCTCAAGCCTGATTCGTTGAACAGTGTAAGGCGCCAGGCGTGATCATTCGATGGATCAGTCGAGGTGCCGGAGTAGATCGCGGTGCAGCGCCGCGACCAGATCGGTCTGGGTGATCACGCCGACCATCGCGCCGTTATCCAGCACCGGCAGGCAGTGCAGGCCTTCGTCGGAAAGCAGCGCGATCAGGTCGACGACATGGGTGTCGACCTTCACCGCACGCACTGGCGACGTCATCAGCTCGCCGAGCACCTGCTTTTTCTGCAGGCCAAGAATCGTCCGCAGGTTGAAGCTATTGGCCCGCATGGCACTGACCAGATCGACCAGGCTGACGATACCGACCAGCCGCCCCTTATCGAGGATCGGCAGCGCCTTGAGGCCGTGATGAGTCAGCAGGTACAGGCCCTTGGCAACTGCCGTTTGCGGCGTGGCATGGATCAGGTCGCGGGACATCATCTGCCCGGCGCGGATCTCGCCCATGCTGCGGCGTAGCGCGTGCTTCTCGGTGCTGCGCACGATCAGTTCGAGGTCTTCGCGGGTGATGTCGACAAAGGAGCCCAGCTCGTCGAGTGCGTAATCCAGGTCGTCGGCGTTGATAGCGGCGCGCTCGCCCGGCAGCGGATCATCGGTGTGGTGAACCGCCTGCATACCGGGATGCGGGCGCGGATAGGGCACACGGGTGAGGTTGTTGTAGAGCAACGCGCAGGCCAGCAGGCCGACCCCGGCAGTCATTGCCACCAGCGCCGGCTGCCAGAACGGCTCGCCCGGCAGCGGGGTGGCGAACACCATGCAGAAGGCGATGGCGCCGCCCGGCGGGTGCAGGCAGCGCAGCGGGCACATCAGCAACAGGCTGAGGCCCAGCGCCAACGCTGCACCCAGCAGGCTGTGGTCGACGAAATGGGTGATCGTCAGCGCAACGACGCTGGCGCACAGGTAGCTGCCGAGAATCGACCAGGGCTGCGCCAGGGCGCCTGAAGACACCGCGAACAGCAACACTGCCGACGCCGCCAGCGGGCCGGAGAAATGCACCGCCATATGCAGGCCGAACAATTGGCTGCACACCCAGGTGCTGAACAGAAAACCGGCAGCAGCACCAAAGGCGGCGCGGCTCCATTCTCGGGGGCGGGTATGCAGGGCGTCAGGCAGAAAGGCGGAGAGCCATTGGGGGAAATGCGCGTGGGACTTCATCGGTATCGTCGAAAAGATCGAACCTCTCACATGAGAGACTCGCTGGGCACCGCTGGACGCGGCTGACAGGAGCATCCGTCCCTGGATGATGTACTCGTCTGTTTGCAACCTTGCCCGCCCCGGCAGAGAAACCGCGGCGGGCAATGAGAGGGAGTGTGACGAAGGGCGATAGCGCGATCAAACGAATAATAATGAAGGATTGATAAGCTTTTTTTGATATCAACCAACATGCATAAAGCCCGTAGCACGGGTCGAGCGCAGCGATACCCGGTGCCACCCATTCTGGGTTATCGCCGCGCTCAACCCAGGCTACGAATTACGGATAGCTGAAGCTCTTCACCAGCGTCAGCTCGCCCGGCGTGCGCATCGGCACCAGAAAGCTCTGCTGCTTTTCGTTGACCGTGCCTTCTTCGCTGATCAGGGTGATCTGCCCGGTGGTGAGAATCTGCCCGGCGTTGCTTTCGCCGTCTTCGCCATAGCTGTAACCACCGCCGTAGTAATTCACGTAGACCAGATACTGGCCCTTCATTGGGGTGGGCGAGGCGATCATTTCCGGGCCGTAGCCGGTGGTCACGTCGACATCCAGAGCCGCGCCGTTGGCCAGCGAACGATTGCCGTACCAAACATGTTCGCCATCGGGCGTGACCAGGTGCAGGTCGAGGTCGGTGTTGTCGCTGTCCCACGACAGCACCACGCGCAAGCGCGCCGGGGTTTCGCCGCTGCCATTGTTGTAGAACTGCACGCGGCGGCGCTGGCTGCCATCCGGGCTGCGCACTTCGACATTGTTGCTGCCGGCCGGGAACACGAACGGGCGGTCGAAGCCGCCGTCCTCGCCGATCTTCAGCGGCATGCTGGTGCCGTTGACCACCAGGCGGCCCGGCGCCTGGCTTTCGTCCTTGCGCAGCCCGCTGATCGCGCCCTTGATGCGCGCAGTGTCGGCCTGGTTGGCGGCGCTGTTCACCGAGGAGGCCGGGTAATTGACCTCCTGCATGAATTGCGCGCCGTCGCCCCCGCCAACGCGCCAGCCGCTGCGGGGGGTGTCGAGCTTTACCTCGGCCAGCGCACAAAGCGGCAGCAGGGTCAGGCAGAGGGCGATACGAGGGGTGATCAGAGCCATGATGTCATTCCAGTAACAGGGTACGGGCGAGACCTTCGACGTAGGCCTCGTCCTGTCCATTGGGGTGGGCGACGAACGCCAGGTGCAGGTATTCGTGAGTCAGGTCGAGGCGGTCCTGCAGGGAGAAGAAGCCGCGTACGAAAATGCGCTGGCGCTCGCGATCCACATAGGGCCGGCCGGCCGCCAACTGGCAAACGGTGAACTGCTGAATTTCTTCATAGCCCGGCTCAGCATCCAGCCGTTGCCGCCAGTCACGTCGTTGCTTGCGCAGCCATTGCTCGGCGGCAGCCAGGGGCTGGCAGGCGGCCACGGGCTTGTCCCAGCGGCTCAGCGTGGCGCGTGGGAAGGCGCGGGCCAGAATGGCGTCATAACGCAGACCGCTGTTCGCCTGCTCGACCGCTTGCGTCCAGGCCAGGCGATCAGTGCCGGGCTGGGTAGTGTGGTAGGTGACCGGCGTGTCGGCCAGCACCAGGTCGGCCGTCCACGCGGCGATAGCGCGGGCGCCCTGGCTGGCCGGGCGTGGTGCCACGCGCTGGTTGCTGCTGCTGTCATCGATACGCAGGCACTCGCCGCGCCGCCCGGCGCTTTGCAGCAGGTAAGTGCGCGCGGTGATGGCCAGCGCCTTGGCGGCCTCGGCAGGTTGCGCCGAGGCTTCGCGATCCAGCACCCGCGCCACGTAGTCCTCACGATCCAGATGGGCAGTGAGCTGCAACCCTTCGCTGCTTTTCTCGAGAAACAGCTCGCCGTGGCTTTCGATGGGCAGCCGGTTACCGTTGCTGAACTCGACCTCGTAGCGCCCATTGAGCGCGCCAGGCTCGACGGCCGCATCACCGCCCTCACGCTTGAGCTGGCGCAATGGATAGCGGGCGAACAGGCGCACCTCGACGCAACTGCCGGCCTCGCTTGGCCAGGGCGCAGGCAGCACCTGGCCGAGCGCCTCAGCATGGCGTTTGAGCACCATCACGCTGGTGCCCGAGCCGCCGGCCCAGATTGGCGTGCCGTCGGCCAGCCAGCCGGCGAAACCGCCCTGGCGAGCTTGGGGATCCTTATCGGCCAGCCAGCTCCAGGTCTTCACCCGCAGACGACTGCCGAGGGCGCTGACGGTCGAGCCGTTGCCGGCCAGCACCACGTCCAGCAGGACCTTGCGGGCATCGGCCTGGGCGGGCAATTGCGCCAGTTGCGTGAGCATTTGCTGAACCGGGACGCGGGTCGCCGGCGCCAGGCGCTGGCGCTCACTGAGCCAGCTCGGCGCCTTCCGGGCCTGCCAGTAGCGTGACCAGTCACCCTGGTCCAGCTGCAGGTTCTGCTGCTCGAAGTACAGGCCACAGGATTTGACCAGCGCCTGCTCCCGGTCGATGCGCTCGCCCGGGTCGCAGCAATACACCTCCTCCTTGTCCTGCCCGCGGCACTGATAGCCGTTGTCCGGCTGGCCGATGTCGACCAGGTAGGCATAGACGAACAATTTCCACAGGCTGCCCAACGGCGCCTGCAGAGTGTCGGGCAGCGGTTCGCGACTGATCAGCCGTTGCCCGTCGAGGCGCAGCAGTTCGCTGCCGCCAGCCGTTTGCCAGGCCAGCGACAGCGGCGCCTCGCCCGCCATTGCCGAGCCGCCGAAGGCGGTCAGCAGGGCCAGCGAAGCGAGCAGGCGGTACTTACTCAACGCGAACCTTCTGCAGCGCTGGCTCAGTTTCCAGCGCCTGCTGGCCCGGTGCGTAGAGGCGCACGTAGCGGGCCGGCGGCAGCACGAACTCGCCCTTCTGGGAGAAGCGCACCAGGTGACGCAGCACCAGCTCGCCTTGCAGGCTGTCCACCGGCACCGCATAGCTGAGCTCGCCCGGCTCGTTGCGGGCCTTCTCCAGCGCCGAGGCTTCATCGCCACCCAGGCCACTGACCTGGATGCCCCAGGTGGTGCGCTCCACGTCGGCGCCCGGCGGCAGCGGCACTTCCAACATGCCATAGCGCAGGGGCTGCTCGGATTCGCTGCTCAGGGTCACTTCATCCAGGTACAGGTCGGCGCTGGAGATCTCGTCCTTGCCGACTTCCTCGGCGCGGAACTCGAACGCCTTGTCGCCCGGCACCAAGCGCAACAGACGACGCTTGAGGGTAACCGGCACATTGCTCGGTGCGGCCTGGGCGCTCTGGTAGTCGAGGCGAACATCGTTCGGCTGATCCAGATAGCCAGCCACCAGCAGTGCCTGGGGCGGTTGCGCGCCGTTCCACTGCCAGTAGCTGTCGCCGCTGGTGCCTTCCACCGCCTGCCAGTCGCCTTCCAGCGCCAGCGTCGGCTGCGTACCGCGCAGGTCCAGCGACGGCTGCAGCCAGGTCAGCGCCAGGGCGCGTTCCAGGCCGGCCTGGGCCGGCGCCAGTTCGCCGAGCAGGCGCTGGGCGCGCTGGCGGTCCGGGCCATTGAGGTACAGGGCGACAGCCGCCACGAAAGGCGACTGGCTCTCGGCCAGGCGGCGACGGGCACCATCGAGCTGCCCCTGCAGCGCCTCGGCCACCGGCACATTGTTCTGCTGCGCCAGGCGCACGCCCAGCTCGCGGGCAATCGCCAGGCCCAAGGCCGAAGCCGGCGCCGCCATCACCAGGCTGTCGCCCTCACCGAGCACCACTTCCTCGCCCTCACCTGCGGCGGCGAGGTCGTATACCAGGCCTTCAAGCAGGGTTTTCACCGGCAGGCCCATGTCGCGGGCGAACGCCAGGATCAGCGCACGCTGCAGCAGCGGCGTTTCCGGGGCGCGCTTGGCATAGAGTTCCAGCACGCGCTGCCAGTGCTCCGGCGGCAACTGAATGGCCAGGGCGCGGCTGGCGTGCCAGTCGGCGTAATAGGCATAGGTGGTCAGGAAGGCGTCGCCATCGGCATCACCGCCCCACCAGGTGAAGGTTGCCTCGGGCCCGGCCATCTGCACCAGGCGCAGGCGGCTGTTCTGCATGATCAGGCGCAGGCGATCCTTGATCCGCGGCTCGCCGGCGGCCAACGCCGGGTAGGCCAGGCTCAATGGCAGCAGGCGGCTGGCGGTCTGCTCGACGCCGCCATAGGGGTAGTCGAGCAGGTCGTCCAGCGCGGCGTTGAACAGGCCGGCGCCGCTGTCGGCCACGCGCAGCTGCACCTGAGTGGCATCGGCCGGCAACTGCAGCGGCGTGCTGCCCGGGAACACCGACAGCGGCTCGCTGCGCACCTGTTGCCAGCCAGGTGCCACGGTGCTCAGCTTGACGGCCAGGGCGTCGGCGACCTTATCGGCCTGGCGCAGCTCGGCGCTGAAATCACCAGCAGCGATAACCGCGTCCTCGACCGGCAGGTAGTTGATACCCTTGGCAAGCGTCACCTCGCGGCGTTGCTCCTGCTCACCATGACGGATCAGCAGTTCGGCCTTGGCACCCTCCTCGCCCTGGTTGAAGGCGAACAGGCCCAGCGCCGGCTTGTCGCCGACACGGAAGCGGCTCGGGCCGCTCCATTTCAGGTACAGCGGCTTTTCCGAACGCACGAACTGGCGTTTCTGGCCCACTTCACCCTCGGCACTTACCGCGCGGGCGGTGATGCGCCAGCGGGTCAGCGAATCGGGCATGCGGAAGCTGAAGCTCGCCTTGCCGTTGGCATCGGTGACCAGGTCGGGCTGCCAGGCGGCGGTGTCGACTTCCTCGCGGCGCGGCCGCTCCAGTACCTTGACGCCGCGCTCGCTGCGGTTGGCACGGCCCGGTGCACTGGGCATGCCCGGCAGGGCCAGGTCATAGCTGATGAACGACAGGCTAGCACTGGTGCGCACGTTGTTGCGGCGCGGGTGATAGAAGAACTGGTCGATACCCGGGGCGATTTCCGGCTGCAGGGCGTAGATCATCTCGTCCACCACGCTGACCGTCAGGCGCGTCGGCACCGGCTTGCCTTCGAACAGGGTGCTCAGCTCGACGGTGACCAGGTCACCCGGCTGCACCACCTCCTTGTCGGCCTTGATGGCGATGTCGATCTGCGGCGTGGCGACCTTGATGCCGGCGTTCTGGAAGCTGTAGTCACCGCCGCGGGTGTACAGCGCCGAGAAGGTGATGTTCGGCGAGAAGGTCTTGCCCACCGGAATGCGCGCGCGGTACTGGGTGTCGGACAGGCGCTCGAGCTTGAGCCAGTCGCCGCCCTTGGACAGCAGCGCAGTGGCCTCGACCTTGTCACGTTCCAGGGTCAACAGCGCATCGCTGACCGGCTCGGGGAAAGTGATCAGCGCCAGGGCTTCGTCGCCGGCCTGGTACTCGGCCTTGTCGAGCACGATCTCGATGGTGCCGGCTACCGACTTGACGCCCTCGCCGCTGACCGAATGGCCGGTGGCGCCGAGGATCAAACCGCTGCTGTCCTTGAGGGTGATGCTGTAGGTGCCGGGGCGTTCGAAATTCAGCTCGAAGCCTTTGGCATCCGCGGCCAGCTCGCCGTTGCCGGTGCTCTGGTCTTCCAGGCGCACCCATTCGTAACGGGCTGGTTTGCGTTCACTGCTGCCTTCGCTCTGATAGCTGAAGTTCACCGCCTGCCCGGCCGAG
The DNA here is from genome assembly GCF_900142655.1 of Phytopseudomonas punonensis. Classification (GTDB taxonomy): domain Bacteria; phylum Pseudomonadota; class Gammaproteobacteria; order Pseudomonadales; family Pseudomonadaceae; genus Aquipseudomonas; species Aquipseudomonas punonensis. The sequence goes on from NZ_FRBQ01000001.1 coordinate 486,704, forward strand.
CTGAAGCGCTGCGGCGCGCTCAGGCGATAGCGGGCGGCGCCGCGCTCGATGAGGATTTCCTTGCTGGTCTTGACCCGGTAGGCGGCGCCATCGCTGGCAAACACGCTGAGCAGGTAGCGGCTCGGCTTGTCGGCGGCCGGCAGGTCGACCACCGCACGGCCCTGGCTGTCGGTGCTGACTTCGCTGCTGGCCAGCTCGACCGGGAACTGGCCGAGGTACTGCAGTTCGTTGTCGACCATCGACAGTTGCTGGGCACGCAGGCTCAGCTGCACCTTGGCATTGACCACCGGCTTGCCGTCCGGATAGAGCAGCACCAGGGCGCCCTTGACCGGCTCGCCGGTACGGAAGTCCGGCTTGTCGAGATCCAGCGACACTTCGAAGTGCGGTTTGATGTACTCGGCGACGCGGAAGGCACTGCTGTACAGCCCGTCGCGGTAGGCGAAACGCAGCTCATAGCCGCCGGCCACGGCGTTGTCCGGCAGCTGGAAGCGGCCCTGGCCGCCACGGGCGCTGTCGAAGTCGAGCTTCTGGGTCTGCAGCACGGTGCCGTTGGCATCCAGCACGCTGAGGCTGATCGGCGCGGTGCCGGCCGCCACCGAGTCGCGGGCGTTCTTGAACTCGCGGCCGACGATCTTCACTTCCACCCAGTCGCCGGGGCGGTACAGCGGGCGGTCGGTGAAGGCGTACAGCTTGGTGTCGTAGATTTCGCTGTCGTAATAGAAGTTCTCGGACACGAACACGCCGCCGTCGGCGTCCTCGCCGATCACGTAGGAACGCTCCGGGCTGGCGTGGCCGAGGCGCAGCAGGCCCTGGCCGTCGGTGTTGCCACTGGTCATCACGCCCAGGCCGTCACTCCACAACAGCTTGGCACCGGCCACCGGCGTGCCCTGGTGCTTGTCGGCCGTCCATACCAGCAATTCGCCGCCGGCGATCTTGCTGACCGCCACGGTATTGGAAACGAACACCACGGTGGTGGCGCGGTACTTGCCAATGATCGCCTCGGCCAGGTACAGGCCAGGCTTGAGCTTGCCAAGCGGCACGTAGACGTTACCGGAAGCGACGCTGACGAAGTTGCTCGACGAGCCGGACAGGTCGACGCCCGCCGGCGGCTCGATCGGTTTGGCTTCCCACAGCGGGTAGCGGAATTCGGCCACCAGCGGCAGGCCCTTCATCGGCGCGAACTGCACCTGCGGGGTGAACTCGGTGGGCGCGGCGATGGCGCTGCCCATCTTCAGCTCCGGAGCTTCCTCGGTGACCTGCTTGCGCGACTCGTAGGAGAAGGCGCGCTGCATCACCCGGCGGGATTTGCGGTACCAGTTGTCCCACAAGTACGACAGGGTGTTGGACAGCCCCTCGCCCTTGAACTGGCCCTCGGCGACCACGCGGTGCAGGTTCTTCTGGCGCTTGAGGAACTCCAGCGGCTGATCGATGCGGTACAGGCGCATGTCCACGCCGCCGTAGCCTTCCATGCGGTAGCGGCGGTAGTCGCGGCCCGGCGCTTCGAGGCGCACGGTGGCCACTTCATCGGCGGCGAAGCTGGAATCGGCGAGCAGGAAGAACGACTCGCCAGCAAGCGGTGTGTAACCACTGGCCGGCACTTCGTCTTCGGCGTGAGCGGCCAGGGGCATGAGCGCCAGCAGCGCGACGGCTAGTAGACGGTTCATCGCGCGAGGAAATTCAGCCGATAGATGCCGATAAAGTTGGGGTTGGCGTCGTCGGGTATCCATCGGGTGTCCTTCCATGTCATGAGTTGTTGCAGGCTGACGGCACGCATGCCGTTATCCGTGGGAGTGGTGGTGCCGGTGTGGTAAACGATGTCGCGGCCCATCCAGATCATCAGGTGCTGGTCATCGCCCTGATCGAAGAACATCAGGTCGCCGGGGCGTGCCCCGTTCAGATCGCGGCCAACCAACTGGCTGTTGAACTGGATCATCTTGATCGCATTGACGTAGGGGCCCTGCTTGCCGCCGCCCTGCTGCCAGTTCTGCGCCAGACGGCGCTGCGCGTCGTCCAGCTCCAGTTCCGGCGGCAGGTAGCGGTTGGACAGGCCATTGGCATGCAGCCACTTGGCGTCATGCACCTTGAGCGCTTCGTTGGCGGCGAAGCGGACCAGGCCGACACAATCCTGCTGATGCCAGCGCGGGCTCGGGCCCTGGCGCAGCTGCTCCTGGGCGATACGCACGAACCAGGCGCGAAAGATCTGCGACTGCTCGGGATCGAGGTCGGGCGACTGCTCGGCGCGCGCGCACAGGCTCAACGCCATGAGCATGGCGAACAGTGCGATTGTTGCAACCCGCCCAGGGGCTCGCGAGCTAGAGCCATGCAAGGCAAAAACAGGCGAGGAAGCGGAGTTTACGAGCTTGTAAATGAGCATTCCGAGCCTGTTTTTAACGCAGCAGGGCCGACGCGCAGCAGCCTCTGGGTGGGTTTTCACAGGGAGCGCCATTCCAGGGGCACCCACTTCCAATCATCGTCGGCTTCGGTGCCTTTCGGCAGCGTCAGCGCGAACTGGCCATAACCGCCCATGGCACGCAGTTTGGGCAGCAAGTGGGTGTCGGCGGCATTGCGGAACACCGGCTCGTAGTTGGCCGGCAGGCTGTCCAGGGTTTCCTGCTCGAGCAGGCGCGACAAGCCTTCGGGCGCCAGGTAACCGGGCACCAGACCGTCGACGGGCAACACTTCGGCCAGCGGCGGGTAGCGCTTGTTGAGGGTATCCAGGGCCTTGATCACCAGCGTGTCATCCAGCGAAAACAGCAGGGTCTGGCCCTGGCGCGCCAGGCTGACGTTGAAGAATGCGCGGGACGCCAGGGCGTCGGGAGTGTTGCTGTCTTCAGCCGGGTACTGACCGAAGTTGGAGCCCACCTGGCGATGCCAGATATGGCCGTCGGCGATGCTCTGGCTTTCTACCGGGAAGCGACCATTTTCCACATTGGGCTCGAAGGCGCCGATCATGCCGTCGAACAGCCCACCGATGGCCTGATCCAGCTCCGGCGTGGCGGCTTCATCGAGGTGCGTGACCAGCAACGGCGAGTGCAGCCGTGAGTCGGCGTACCAGCACAGGCCGGCGGTGCTGCCCAGGCGTTTCTGCAGGTCTTCGCTGACCGCCTTGCTCGCGCCGACACGCTCCAGCAGTTTCTCGGCACTGCCCGGTGCAATGGGCACGGCGACGCAGGCGCTGGCGCCCATGGGCATGGCTTGCCAGATCGGGGTGAAATCCATGGCCGGTTGATCGTCGACTTCGTTGAGCGCCAGGAAGCTGCTCCAGCCGCCCTCGCCCTTCTCGAAACGCACACCGGCAAACGCCGGGAAGAAACGCTGGTAACCCAGCGCGACGTATTCGCCACTCAGGGAAATACGCTGCTGCTCGGTCTCGCGAGCCTTGAGGCCGAAGCGCTTGGCGAAGGGATTGTCGCCGTCGAGCAGCGCTTCGACAGATTCGGTCGCCGCACGGCCGAGTTTGTCGTCCTCACCGAACAGCATGCCGGGTGAGGACAGCACCAAGAGCTTGTCGCCGTGGCTGGCCAGCAGCAAGGCACGGTCCCCCAGGTAGTTGAGGCGGTACAGCGGCACGCTGCTGCCATCGACGCGCAGCTCGCCGGCCTTGCTGAGCTGGGTGTCGTCCAGCGCCACATGGGCCAGCGGCTCCAGCACCTTGGCCAGGCCACCACGCTGCATGACCATCACAAAGTGCTTGAGCTTGCCGTCGGCGCCCTTCCACAGGGCAACGTCGGCGGGCTGGTCGAGCAATTCGTCGAGTAGCTCGTCGCGCAGTTTCAGGTCGCGCTCGTAAATGATCCGCCGCAGGCTACCGACCAGGCCGAGGCGGTCGGCGTTGTGCTCGTAATAGAACACGAAGTCTTCGGTGAGGGTGTCGCGCAGCAGCGGCACCGCCAGCAGATCCTTGGGCAGGCGGCTGAGCGAGGCACTCTCGATCAGCGCATCGGGGTGCTTGAGATCCAAGCCCAGGGCGCTGCGCTCACCCAGATCGCGCGAGTCCTGGCCGCAGGCGGCAAGCAGGCCGGCTGTCAGCAAAACGGCGACGTGGCGCAGGTGGGCAGTGGTATTCCGGTTCATAACAAAACCCTATTCATCCAAGCATCGGGATATCAATGTCAGGCATTTGAAAAACTATCTGCGTTGCCATCGCTGCGTTAAAAACAGGCTCAAAATGCTCATGTACTACTCGTACACTCCGCTTTTTCTCCTGTTTTGCCTTGCACTGGCTGCCTCGATCACGTTTTTCAACGGCCTGCATAATTGAAAGATTTGACGAACAGCAGCTCACCGATGGCGCGCAATGGCACCACGAAGGTCTCGCGCTTCTCGTTGACGGTGTTCTCGTTGAAGATCAGGTTGATCTGCGCCGTGATGATCTCGTTCTGGTTGCTGCCGGCCTCGAAGTTGTAGCCCTCGCTGCCCAGGTTGCCCCAGTAGTTCACGTAGATCAGATAGGTGCCTTGCAGCGGCGCGGTCATGGTGAACATTTCCGGGCCAGGGCCATCGACGCTATCCACATCCAGGCCACCGCCGTTGGTGAGTACCGGGTGGCTCCAGAACGCGTGCTGACCATCCGGGGTGACCACGTGCAGGTCAAGCTCGGCCTTGGGGTCGTCCCAGCCCAGCACCATGCGGATGCGCGCCGGCGTGCGCAGGCTGTTGGCTTCATAGAATTGAATGCGCTTGAGCGATTGCCCCTCGCCCGCCACCAGCTCGACGCTGTTGGAGCCGGCGCCAAAGGCATAAGGCCGGGCGAAGCTGCCCTGCTCGTCGGTGTACAGCGGCAGCGGGTTGCCGTTGACCACCAGCCGGTGCGGTGGGCGCACTCCACCAATGTTCTGCAGGGTGCCTTCGATCATGCTACGCCCGCGCAGGGCGCCACGGTCGATGGGCGGCGTCGGATAGGCGACACGTGCTTCACCGTCACCTTCATTGAGGCCGTGATAACGCCAGCCGCCAGTGGGAGATTGCAGGGATGCAGAAGGCTCGGCCCGGCCAACTTCGGCCCAGCTCATCGGCGTGGCCAGGGCAGCACAGAGCAGCAGCACGCAATGCACCCGCGAGGCACCAGCGAGAGCGAACCGAATCGCTCGGCGCTGCGAAAGAAAGCGAACCACCGCACTGCACTCCTTGTGCTGGTCAGGCATTAAAGCCTGACACCCGCACTCACACTGGGCTCTGGGAAAGAAGTTACGTCTTGACGTTCGACGCCATCGAGACGGCGGCGTCACATCAAGTTACACGCGTGCGAGGATGCTAGCGAGTTGCCTTGAGGCTGACAATCGTGGCACTTGCGAATCGGTACTGGATCACAATCAACGCATGCTGGTTCACAACAACCGCTGCTACACCCATCCCGCCCACTGCAGCAGCAACAACCCCACGTTGGTAGTGACCACCGCCGCCAGCGTGGTGATCACGATGATCGCGGCCGCCAGCTGGTAGTTGCCGTTCACCGCCCGGGCCATCACGAAGCTGGCTGCTGCCGTGGGGCTGGCGAAGTACAGGAAGAGGATCGCCAGGTCGGCGTCGCGGAAGCCGAACGCCCAGGCACCGAGGGTGGCCAGCAGCGGTAGCCAGACCATCTTCATCAGGCTTGAGCCGATGGCCACGCCGCTGCTCTCGCGCAAGGAAGTCAGCGACAGCGTGCCGCCGATGCAGATCAGCGCCAGCGGCAGGGTCATCTGTGCGAAGTAGTCACCGGATACCATGGCCCAGTGTGGCAGCGGGATTTTCCAGTATGCAAAGGGAATGGCCAGCAGTACGCCGATGATCAGCGGGTTGCTGAAGATGCTTTTGCACAGCGTCCAGGGGTCGGCCTTCATGTTCGGGCTGTAGATCGCCAGCACGATGGCCGACAGCACGTTGTAGCAGAGGATCACCACGCCACCGAGCACCGCCCCCACCGACAGACCGTAGTCGCCGTACATGCTGGTGGCCAGCGCCAGGCCGACGATGCCGTTGTTACCGCGAAAGGCGCCCTGGGTGTAGATGCCGCGGTCGGCTTGCGGGCAGCGCCAGATCGCCCAGCTCCAGGCGATGAAGAAGCACACCAGGGTGGCGAACACGAAGTAGCCGATCAGCGCCGGCTGCAGCGCAGTACTCAGGTCGGCATTGATGATGCTGAGAAACAGCAGCGTCGGCATGGTGCCGCGAAACACCAGGGACGAGGCGGTGTTGATAAAGGCGTCGTCGATCCAGCGCAGCCGCTTGAGCAGCACGCCGAGGAACAGCATGGAGAAAACGGGCGCGGTGATCGCGAGCGTTTGCTGAAGCACAGCGAGCATGGGAATTCCGGAAGCAGGCGAAAGGCATTGTGAAACACCGACGTACCTGGGGTTCAGGTACGTCGATAGCCTGCTAATGATAGCAAAGCTTCAGCCGCAAGAGCCTGCAGCGGTTCGCTTTAGCGACGAACCGGGCGCTTCTGCAGCTTGCGCTGCAGAGTACGGCGGTGCATACCAAGGGCCCGGGCGGTCGCCGAGATGTTGCCTTCGTGCTCGGCCAGCACGCGCTGGATGTGCTCCCACTGCAGGCGATCCACGGACATCGGGTTTTCCGGCACCAGAGTGTCGAGGTCGGCATGCTGGGTCAGCAGCGCGGCGAGCACGTCATCGGCATCAGCCGGTTTGCACAGGTAGTTGCAGGCGCCGCGCTTGATGGCCTCCACCGCAGTGGCGATGCTCGAATAGCCGGTGAGGATCACCACGCGCATCTCGGCATCCAGCTCCAGCAACTTGGGCAGCAGCACCAGGCCGGAGTCGCCTTCCATCTTCAGGTCGAGCACGGCGTAGTCCGGCAAATCCTGAGTGGCGACCGCTAGGCCTTCCTCCGCGGATGCCGCCGTAGACACACGCAGTCCCCGGCTGCTCATGGCGCGCGCCATCACCCGGGTGAACGTCGGATCGTCGTCGACCAGCAGCAGATGGGGTTGTTCTTCGCTTTCCAGCAGTGTTTCGTCGCTCATAAATCACTCCTCAAAATATGCTCGCGGCCTGCCGCTGCGGCAGTACGGCGTATCGACAATCCTGCGGCGGGCTCACACCCGGGCGTAGGCGCGCGGCAACTTGAGCTCGGTGAGCGTGCCGCCTTCTTCATGGTTATACAACTTCACGGTACCGCCGGCGCGAGTCACGCTGGCCTGGCTGAGAAACAACCCGAGGCCGAACCCCTTGCCTTTGCTCTTGGTGGTGAAGAACGGTCGGCCCAGCTGCTCGGCGATGGCCAAGGGTACACCGGCGCCGTAATCACGGATGCTCAGACGCACCCACTGATGATCCCAGTCCAGGCTGATTTCCAGATTGTCCGGGCAGGCATCGGCGGCATTGTTGAGCAGGTTGAGCAGCGACTGGGTGAGGTCGGCGGGCGGCATCAACTGCGGCGGCTTGCCGACGCCCAGGCACTCATAACGGTAGCTGGCCTCGGGGCGCATCAGGTGCCAGCGATTGAGGGTGGTTTCCAGCCAGCTCACTGCGGAGATTTCCACCACAGCCTGGCGCCGATCCGCTTCGGCGGCGCGCACCAGGTGCTGGAGGGTTTCCTTGCACAGCTTGACCTGCTCCTGCAGCAGCGCCAGGTCTTCCTGCAACAGCGGATTCTGGTGTTCGCGGCGCAGCTCCTTGATCAGCACACTCATGGTCGCCAGCGGCGTGCCCAGCTCGTGGGCGGCACCGGCAGCCTGGGTGGCCACGGCCAGCAGCTGCTGGTCACGCATGCCCTCTTCGCGGCGCTCGGCGCGCAGCTTTTCCTGCTGGCGCAGCTCTTCGGCCATCTTGGCGACAAAGAAGGTAATCAGCCCCGCCGCCAGCGCGAAGCTCAGCCACATGCCGTAGACCAGCAGGCTTTCGCGCGGCCCCACCGGCAGTTGCAACGGGTGCGACCAGACCAGCAGCAGCGTGTAGGACGCCAGCGCCATGCCACCGAGAATCATGGTGAACAGCCACGGCAAGGTCGCCGCAGCGATGGTCAGCGGCACCAGGTAATAGGACACGAAGGGGTTGGTCGAGCCGCCCGAGTAATACAACAGCACGCTGTGGATGATCAGGTCGAAGCCCAGATGGATCGCGTACTCGGCCTCGGTGACTGGCCAAGGCCCGCGCAGACGCAGGGCGGTCAGCAGGCACAGAACGAATGAGGCGCCCAGGGTGATGCTCAGCTGCAACCAGGGCAGCGGCAGCAGCTCGGATTTGTAGGCCAGACCAACCGAACCGGCTTGCGCAGCCAGCACCAGAAAGCGAATCAGGGTCAGGCGCCAGAGGTTCTGGCGACTGGCCGAAAGCAGTTGTACAGGGGCGAGCATCAATACTCCTCTATGCTCGTTGGCGAGCACGACGAGTATAACCAAGCCCGCCGACGGCCTGATGCGGCAACGCGCCGCAGTCGTACGATGATTCTCGCCTGGCGCCGGATCAGCGCAGTCACTTGCCGATCACGGTGGTCAGAGGTGGGGTAAATATTTTTTCGGTTCTCTTAACCCGACTCTCGAGGTTGCCTCGTCTAACCCCATGAACACGGTCTTTGTCCGTGCCCGCTATCGATAAGGAATCGCCATGCTGCCACTGTCCCGCCTCGCCACCGCTCTGGCCTTCACCACTGCCGGCCTGCTCAGTATCGCCGCGCACGCCGACGAGCAGCGCTACAACCAGATTTCCCTGAGCACCCAGGTCAGCCATGAAGTGGCACACGACCTGATGCAGGTCACCCTGTACACCGAAGCCCAGCAGAAGGACCCCGCGGCGCTGGCCGCCGAGATCACCCGCACATTGAATGCCGGGCTGACCCAGGCACGCGGCGCGAAGGGCGTGACTGTCTCCCAGGGCAGCCGTAACAGCTACCCGGTGTACAGCGAGAAAGGCGAAGAGATCAGCGCCTGGCGCGAGCGCGCGGAAATCCGCCTGGAGAGCGCCGACTTCACCGCGCTGTCCAAACTCACCGGCGACATGCTGAAAACCCTGAAGATGGGCGGCATGAGTTTCAGCATCGCCGATGCCACGCGCAAGAAAGAAGAAGACGCGCTAATCAAGGACGCCGTCGCGGCCTTCAAGGAACGCGCCCAACTGACCACCGAAGCCTTGGGCGGCAAGAGCTACAAGCTGGTCAGCCTGAACCTCAACAGCGGCGGCTTCGTGCGCCCGCCGATGCGCATGGAAGCCATGAAGGCCTCGGCGTTCTCCAGCGACAGCGCCACCCCGGAAGTCGAAGCCGGCACCAGCCAGGTGACGATGAATGCCGATGGTGTAATCGAAGTTCAGCTGTAAGCCTGCGCGCTAAACCGCCCGGGTAAATAAGAGGAGGCTGCGACGGATGTCGCAGCCTCCTCTTCGTTTTTGCGGGTTGCTCAGACGTTTTCGGCACAACCCGTGCATAGCCTCAAACAAGGTCTAGGCTCAAGGCAGGCTCGTCACCATCCGACACGCCCGCTTACCCGCAGCAGACCCCTCAGGAAAATCACAATAGACATGAGGTAACCATGTACAAGAACGCCTTTATCCAGGCTTTTGTTGTCGCCGGCCTGATTGCCAGCGCCCCCTTCGCACAGGCCGCCGGCAACCTGGTGTACTGCTCAGAAGGCAGCCCGGCAGGTTTCGACCCTGGCCTATACACCACCGGCACCGATTTCGACGCGGGCGCCGAGACCGTTTTCAACCGCCTTTCGCAGTTCGAGCGTGGCGGCACCTCGGTAATCCCCGGCCTGGCCGAGAAATGGGATATCAGCGATGACGGCCTGACCTACACCTTCCACCTGCGCGAAGGCGTGAAATTCCACACCACCGAGTACTTCAAGCCGAGCCGCGAATTCAACGCCGACGACGTACTGTTCACCTTCAACCGCATGCTCAACAAGGACGATCCGTTCCGTAAGGCCTACCCCACCGAGTTCCCGTACTTCACCGATATGGGCATGGACAAGAACATTGCCAAGATCGAGAAGGTCGACGAACACACGGTGCGCTTCACCCTCAACACGGTCGATGCCGCGTTCATCCAGAACATGGCCATGAGCTTCGCCTCGATCCACTCCGCCGAATACGCCGCCCAGCTGCTCAAGGCCGGCAAGGCCTCGGACATCAACCAAAAGCCCATCGGCACTGGCCCGTTCGTGTTCAGCCGTTATCAGAAAGACGCGCAGATCCGCTACAAGGGCAACAAGGAATACTGGAATCCGGATGACGTGAAGATCGACAACCTGATCTTCGCCATCAACACCGATCCATCGGTGCGCATGCAGAAACTGCGTGCCGGCGAGTGCCACGTCAGCGTGTTCCCACGCCCGGCGGATCTGGAAACCCTGAAAAAGGATCCTAAGCTGCAGATGCCCGAGCAGGCTGGCTTCAACGTCGGCTACCTGGCTTACAACACCGAGCACAAGCCGTTCGACAAGCTCGAAGTGCGCCAGGCTATGGACATGGCGGTCAACAAGCAGGCGATCATCAACGCCGTGTACCAGGGCGCTGGCCAGGTGGCAGTGAACGGCATGCCGCCGACCCAGTGGTCCTATGACGACACCATCAAGGACACGCCCTACAACCCGGAGAAGGCCAAGGAACTGCTCAAGGCTGCCGGCGTGAAGGAAGGCACCGAAATCACCCTGTGGGCCATGCCGGTGCAACGCCCGTACAACCCGAATGCCAAGCTTATGGCCGAAATGCTGCAGGCCGACTGGGCGAAGATCGGCATCAAGGCGCGCATCGTCAGCTACGAGTGGGGCGAGTACAACAAGCGCGCCAAGGCCGGCGAGCACGACGCCCTGCTGATCGGTTGGACCGGCGATAACGGTGACCCCGACAACTGGCTGGGCGTGCTGTATGGCTGCGACTCCATTGGTGGCAACAATTACAGCCGCCTGTGCAACAAGGAGTTCGACGCGCTGATCAAGAAGGCCAAGGCGATCAACGACCGCGAAGAGCGCACCGTGCTCTACAAGCAGGCCCAACAACTACTCAAGGCCGATGTGCAGAACACGCCGATCGCCCACTCCACGGTGTATCAGCCGATGAGCACCCGCGTTAAGGACTTCAAGATCAGCCCGTTCGGCCTGAGCTCCTTCTACGGTGTGAGCATCGAGTAACTTAGTCCCTGAATGAAAACGCCCGGCCAATTGGCCGGGCGTTTTCGTTTCTACGAGCCTGTTCACGATCTTGCGGACTGAATTCAGCGCGTTGCCTGCAAAGTGGCGGGCGCGGACATTTGTAGGGTGGACGACGCTTCACCTACGCGGCCCGACCCGTCCACCGCTCTGCAATCGCAATGGTGGATGAAAAGAGCGTCATCCACCCTACCTAGCTAAAGCCCCTCCTACAAAAGCAGCAGCGCCAGATGGCCGCTTCTGCCTTGTAGCAGTCTCTTTATGTCACCCAAAAGATCAGTTCTGGGGACGGTTCAGGCATTCAGCCCGAACGGGTCATCCACCGAGTGGCTTGGCTGGGTAAACCAGCGCGGGCCTTCGGCGGTCATGTAGAAGTGATCCTCCAGACGAATACCGAACTCGCCTGGCACACAGATCATCGGCTCGTTGCTGAAGCACATGCCTTCGGCGAGCGGCGTGTCGTCGCCACCGACCAGGTACGGGCCTTCATGGATGTCCAGCCCGATGCCATGACCGGTGCGGTGCGACAGACCCGGCAGCTTGTAGCCAGGCCCGAGGCCGGCGGCTTCCAGACTGCGCCGTGCGGCGGCGTCAACACTGGCGCACGGCGCACCGAGCACAGCGGCTTCGAAAGCGGCTTGTTGGGCAGCCTTTTCCTTGTTCCAGAAATCGCGCTGGCGCTCGCTCGGCGTGCCGAAGACGTAGCTGCGGGTGATGTCCGACAGGTAGCTGTGTACCTGGCAGCCGGTGTCGATCAGCACCATGTCGCCATCTTTCAGGGTCTGTGCATGCTTCACACCGTGTGGAAAGGCACTGGCCGGGCCGAACAGAACGATGCAGAAGATCGAGCCTGGCGCGCCGACCTTGCGGTGTGCCTGGCGAATGAATTCAGCCACTTCAGTGGTGGTGATGCCTTCATGGAGAATGCTGGCGGCTGCCTTGTGCACTTCCAGGGTCATGTCCTTGGCGCGCTGCATCAGTGCGATTTCCGCCGCCGATTTGCACTGCCGACAGGCCGCCGTGATCACCCCGGCGTCGATGAAGCGGTAACCGCTGGTCAGCTTGCGAATGCCTTCGAACATGAAAAAAGGCAAGGAAGAACAAAGACCTACCTGAGGCGGCGCACCATCATTGGGCGCTACACCAAGGCGGCGCAGACAGCGCAGTAGCAGCGCATAGGGACTCTCGTGCTCCTCCCAGGTATTGACGGTGCCCGGCACCACTTGGAAGTCACGCACAGTGCCTTCCTCGAAGGTCGGCGCCAGGTACTCCAGAACGCCGTTGGCTGGCAGAATCGCCCCGACCATGCGCTCGCTGGGGTTCCATTTCACCCCGGTGAAGTACTGCAGGTTGCTGCCTGCGGCGATGAACAGCGCCTCGATGCCCTGCTCGCGCATCAGTGCCTGAGCCCGCTCGATGCGCGCCTGATATTCCGCTTCGCTGATCGGCTGCGTGCCGGCCGTCATGTCCTGCAGGCGGGCCAAGGCCTGCTCTGGCGTGCTACCGCCCACTCCCAGTGTCATCTGCACATCCTCGTCTGGCGACGGCAACGGATATCGCTGCCGGGTCATTCACTGCGGCAAAATTTAAGTGCAACTTAAATTGCGGTCAAAGCATTTTTCAGTGGGACTTAAAAAGTGCGCTAATCTTCCGGCTGAAGTCCCTACGCTGCCTAGGTATACTGAGCCCACTCGAACAACGAATCTTCACCATGACAGCAGATCGCATTGGCGAACGCCTGCGCCGCTATCGGCGTGCCGCCGGCAAGACTCTCAATCAGGTAGCCGCCGACGCCGGCCTGACTGCCAGCTTCCTGTCCCAGGCCGAACGCAACCTCACCGGGGTGTCGATTTCATCGCTGGCGAGCATCGCCAAATCGCTGAATATTCCGCTTAACGCCCTGTTCGACCAGCCCGTTCAGGCGCAGCCCGACTCCCACGTCAACGAGCGCGTGCGCTACACCGTTGGTGGCCAGCTGCTGGCCTACGAGCGGCTGTCGAGCTCGTTTCCCGGCAACTCGATCAACGCCGTGAAGATGAATATCCCGGTGGGTTACGAGTCCGAGCTGATCGCCCACGAAGGCGTGGAGTTCTCCTACGTGCTGGCCGGGCAGATCGTCTACACCATCGAGGGCCGCGACTATCCGCTCGGCCCTGGCGACTCGGTGCATTTCGATGCGGGCAAGCTGCACCGCCTGGCCAATGCCGCCGACGAGCCCGCCGAAGTGCTGACCATGACCACCATGGCGTTGTTTGGCGATCACCCAGCCAATGAGTGATTTATGCACCAGTTCAGGGCAAATACGCGCAATGTTAGTGCTGCTTAATTTTTGTTGACAGAAATTTCAGCATGACTTAATTTCGAGCCCGACCCGGTGAGCTATCCGCTTTCACCGCATTCCGAGCTCGCGCTGAACCCAGGCGCGAACAAAAAGAAAAAGAGGTTCGCATGCGCATGTCTCTCCTGTGCAAGGCTCTGCTTACTGCAGGTCTGCTCTCCAGTGTTTCGCTCGCCCAAGCCAGCAATCTTGTGTATTGCTCCGAAGGCAGCCCGGGCGGTTTCGACCCTGGCCAGTACACCACCGGCACCGACTTCGATGCGGCCTCGGAAACCATCTTCAACCGTCTGGCCGAATTCGAGCGCGGCGGCACCAAGGCCCAGCCGGGCCTGGCCACTTCCTGGGACATCAGCGAAGACGGCCTGACCTACACCTTCCACCTGCGTGAAGGGGTCAAGTTCCACACCACCGACTACTTCAAGCCGACTCGCGAATTCAACGCCGACGACGTGCTGTTCACCTTCCAGCGCATGCTCGATCGCAACCACCCGTTCCGCAAGGCGTACCCGAGCGAGTTCCCGTACTTCACCGATATGGGCCTGGACAAGAACATCGCCAAGATCGAGAAGACCGACGAGCACACCGTGGTCTTCACCCTCAACGCCGTGGATGCTGCCTTCGTGCAGAACCTGGCGATGAACTTCGCGGCCGTGCACTCGGCCGAGTACGCCGACCAGTTGCTCAAGGCCGGCAAGGCCTCGGAAATCAACCAGAAGCCGATCGGCACCGGCCCGTTCGTGTTCAGCCGTTACCAGAAGGACGCGGCGATCCGCTACAAGGGCAACAAGGAATACTGGGCGCCTGATCAGGTGAAGATCGACAACCTGATCTTCTCGATCAACACCGACGCCTCGGTACGTGCGCAGAAGCTGCGTGCTGGCGAGTGCCAAGTCACCCTCAACCCGCGCCCGGCCGACCTTAAAGGCCTGCAGGCGGACAAGAATCTCAACGTGCCGACCGCTCCGGGCTACAACCTGGGCTACATCGCCTACAACGTGACCCGCGCGCCGTTCGACAAGCTCGAAGTGCGCCAGGCGCTCGACATGGCCGTGAACAAGCAGGCGATCATCGACGCCGTGTACCAGGGCGCCGGCCAGCTGGCCGTCAACGGCATGCCGCCAACCCAGTGGTCTTACGACGAATCGATCAAGGACGCCGGCTACAACCCTGAAAAAGCCAAGGAGCTGCTCAAGGCTGCTGGCGTCAAGGAAGGCACCGAGATCACCCTGTGGGCCATGCCCGTGCAGCGTCCGTACAACCCCAACGCCCGGCTGATGGCTGAGATGCTCCAGGCCGACTGGGCCAAGGTCGGCGTCAAGGCTCGCATCGTCAGCTACGAGTGGGGCGAGTACATCAAGCGCGCCCACGCCGGCGAGCACGACGCCATGCTGATTGGCTGGACTGGCGACAATGGTGACCCCGACAACTGGCTCGGCACCCTGTACGGTTGCGCCTCGGTAGACGGCAACAACTTCTCCAAGTGGTGTAACGCCGAATACGACAAGTTGGTCGTGGCCGCCAAGCGCGTGACCGACCAGAAGGAGCGTACCGAGCTGTACAAGCAGGCCCAGGTGGTGCTCAAGCGTGAAGTGCCGATCACCCCGATCGCCCACTCCACCGTTTACCAACCGATGCGTGCCAGCGTGAAGGGCTTCCAGATCAGCCCCTTCGGCCGCAACAGCTTTATCGGTGTGAGCAACGACTGATCGCGTACCTGCCACTTTCGCGGCTACAACCGCGAAATGGCAGGCGATAAGTCGAAACAGGCATGGAGCGTTGGTGTGAAAACGCTCACCTCCAGCGCCTAGCACTTATCGACCGGTACGCATGACGCCACGTGACCCACGTGGCGTTGAATATTTTCTGGGCATAGAGGCCACGGCCTGCCGCGTGCGGGCCGTGACGTCTATGCTGACGTGAATCGCTGGGGGCACTCCATGAAATCATTACCGCTGCGCGCCGCCCTGGCCGCCATCGTTCTCGGCGCCGCCGGCAACCTCGCAGCCAAGCCGCTGGTGGTATGCACCGAGGCGAGCCCCGAGGGTTTCGACATCGTGCAGTACACCACCGCAGTGACCGCCGATGCCTCGGCCGAGACGGTGTTCAACCGCCTGGTCGACTTCAAGCCCGGTACCACGGACATTCAACCGGCCCTGGCCGAACGCTGGGACATCAGCGACGACGGCCTGACCTACACCTTTCACCTGCGCAAGGGTGTGAAATTCCACACCACCGATTACTTCACGCCAAGCCGCGAATTCAACGCCGACGACGTGTTGTGGAGCCTCAATCGCCAGTTCGACCCCAAGCACCCGTGGCACGACAAGGCCAGCGTGGGCTACCCGTATTTCGAGAGCATGGCGTTTCGCAACCTGCTCAAGTCGGTGACCAAGACCGACGACCACACTGTGGTCATTACCCTGAACCGCCCCGAAGCGCCGTTCCTGCGTGACCTGGCCATGGCCTTCACCTCGATCTACTCCGCCGAGTACGGCGATCAACTGCTCAAAGCCGGCAAGACCGCCGAGCTTAACAGCAAGCCGATCGGCACCGGGCCGTTCATCTTCCAGCGCTACAACAAGGACGCCCAGGTTCGCTTCAAGGCCAACCCCGACTACTTCCGAGGCAAGCCACCGGCCGACCCGCTGATCTTCGCCATCACCACCGACAACAACACGCGCCTGCAGAAGCTGCGTGCCAACGAGTGTCAGGTGGCGCTGTATCCGAAGCCAGATGACGTGCCGTCGATCAAGGCCGACGCCACCCTCAAGGTCGACGAGATCGAAGCCATCGTTACCGGCTACGTCGCCATGAACACCGAGCACAAATACCTGAACGACGTGCGCGTGCGCCAGGCGATCAACCTCGCCTTCGACCGCCAGCGCCACGTCGAGCAGCTGTTTGGCAAAGGCAACGCGCTGGTTGCGGCCAACCCGTACCCGCCAACCCTGATCGGCTACAACGACGAAAACCGCAATCCGCCCCGCGACCTCGATAAAGCCCGCGCCTTGCTCAAGGAAGCCGGCGTGCCCGAGGGCACGGTGATCACTCTGTTCACCCGGAACGGTGGTGGTCAGACCAACCCCAATCCGCGCCTGTCAGCTGAAATGCTGCAGGCCGACCTCGCCGAAGTTGGTCTGAAGGTCGACATCCGGGTGATGGAGTGGGCCGAAATGCTGCGCCGCGCCAAGAACGGCGAAGCCGATTTGGTTTCCGCCGGTTGGGCTGGCGACAACGGCGACCCGGACAACTTCCTGAGCCCGCTGCTGAGCTGCGAAGCGGCAAAAAACGGCGAGAACTATGCGCGCTGGTGCAACCCTAAGTTCCAGGAGCTGATCACCAGGGCCCGCGCCGTAACCGACAATAATGAACGCGCCAATCTCTATCGCCAGGCCCTGGCGATCTACGCCAAGGACCAGCCCTGGATCAACGTTGCTCACCCGAAACTGTTCACCGCCATGCGCAAGGATGTCGAGGGCTATCACATCAGTCCCCTGACCACTAACAACTTCGCCACCACCCAGGTGAAGTAGACAAAAAATAACCGCCGGCGGAACACATGCCGGCGGGCTGCCCTGACCGGCCAATGAGGTACCTCCGACGATGTTGAGTTTTATTGCGCGCCGCCTGGGTCTGCTGATCCCCACGTTCTTTGGCGTCACCCTGCTGACTTTCGCCCTGATTCGCATGATCCCCGGTGACCCCGTGGAAGTGATGATGGGCGAGCGTCGTGTCGACCCGCAGATGCACGCCGAAGCCATGGAGCGCCTGGGCCTGAACAAGCCGTTGTACGCTCAGTACCTGGACTACATCGGCCAACTGGCCAAGGGCGACCTGGGCGAGTCACTGCGCACTCGCACCCCGGTGTGGGACGAGTTCACCACGCTGTTCCCTGCCACCCTGGAACTGACCCTCGCCGCGTTGCTGTTCGCCGGCACGCTGGGGCTGATCGCCGGGGTGATTGCCGCCCTCAAGCGCGGCTCGCTATTCGATCACGGGGTGATGGGCATCTCCCTGACCGGCTATTCGATGCCGATCTTCTGGTGGGGCCTGCTGCTGATCATGTTCTTCTCGGTATGGCTGGGCTGGACGCCGGTGTCCGGGCGCATCGACCTGCTCTATGACATCCAGCCGGTGACCGGCTTCATGCTGATCGACACGCTGCTGTCCGACGAGGAAGGCGCGTTCGTCAACGCGCTGCGCCACCTGATCCTGCCGGCCATCGTGCTGGGCACCATTCCGCTGGCGGTGATCGCCCGCATGACCCGATCGGCGATGCTCGAAGTGTTGCGTGAAGACTACGTGCGCACCGCCCGCGCCAAGGGCCTGTCGCCGGGCCGTGTGGTGTTCGTGCATGGCCTGCGCAACGCACTGATTCCGGTACTCACCGTGTTCGGCCTGCAGGTCGGCACACTGCTCGCCGGCGCGGTGCTGACCGAAACCATCTTCTCCTGGCCGGGCATCGGCAAGTGGCTGATCGAGTCGATCGGCGCCCGCGACTACCCGGTGGTGCAGAACGGCATCCTGCTGATCGCCTGCCTGGTGATCCTGGTCAACTTCGTGGTCGACATCCTGTATGGATTGGTCAACCCACGCATTCGCCACCAGCGTTGATAAAGGAGCCTGCAATGTCCCTGAACCAGCCCTGCTGGCAACCCGTAGGGTGGATGACGCTTTTCTCATCCACCATGACCGCGCCGCGGTGGACGGATGAAGCGTCGTCCACCCTACAGACTACTTCCGTAGCCTTGGTCGAGCACAGCGATACCCAAGTCGCTCTCTCCTGGATGTCGCTCCGCTCGAGCCGAGCCACGTCCCAATCCAATACCCATGAGGTGCGAGCATGACCTCGACCACCACCACGCCGCTCGACCAGAGCCTGGTCTACCCATCGCCGCTGAAGGAATTCTGGAGCGCGTTCAGCCACAACAAGGGCGCCGTCGCCGGCCTCGGTTTCATGATCCTGATGGTGTTCTGCGCGCTGTTCGCGCCGTGGATCGCGCCCTACTCGCCCAGCGAGCAGTTCCGTGATGCACTGCTGACCCCACCGGTCTGGCTGGATGGCGGCCAGTGGCGCTTTATCCTCGGCACCGACGAAGTCGGCCGTGACCTGCTCTCGCGCTTGATCCACGGGGCGCGCCTGTCGTTGCTGATCGGCCTGGCCTCGGTGGTCATCTCGCTGATTCCCGGCCTGCTGCTGGGGCTGATCGCGGGCTTCTTCCCGCGTCTGATGGGCCCGTCGATCATGCGCCTGATGGACATCATGCTGGCCCTGCCTTCGCTGCTGCTGGCGGTGGCCATTGTCGCCATCCTCGGCCCTGGGCTGATCAATACGGTGATCGCCATCGCCATCGTTTCGCTGCCCTCCTACGTGCGCCTGACCCGCGCCGCAGTAATGGGCGAGCTGAACCGCGACTACGTCACCGCGGCTCGTCTGGCTGGTGCCAGCCTGCCGCGCCTGATGTTCATCACCGTGCTGCCCAACTGCATGGCACCGCTGATCGTGCAGGCCACCCTGAGCTTCTCCTCGGCGATTCTCGACGCCGCCGCCCTGGGTTTTCTCGGCCTCGGCGTGCAACCGCCAACGCCTGAGTGGGGCACCATGCTGGCCTCCGCGCGCGACTACATCGAACGCGCCTGGTGGGTGGTGACCCTGCCGGGGCTGGCGATTCTGCTCAGCGTATTGGCGATCAACCTGATGGGCGACGGCCTGCGCGATGCGCTGGACCCGAAACTCAAGAACGCGATCTGAGGAGGCCGCCATGAACCTGTTCCGCACCACGGCCGCCCCCTGCCATTCGATGGAGGCCACCCGATGAGCCTGCTGGAAATAGACAACCTGAGCGTGCGCTTCGGCGACGCCAACGCCGTACCCGTGGTCGATGGCCTCGACCTGAAAGTCGACAAGGGCGAAGTGCTGGCCATCGTCGGCGAGTCCGGCTCCGGCAAGTCGGTGACCATGATGGCGCTGATGGGCCTGATCGACTCGCCCGGCCTCGTCCGTGCAGACCGTCTGGTCTTCGACGGCACCGACATGCTGAAACTCAAGGGCCGTCAGCGCCGCCACATCGTCGGCAAGGACCTGTCGATGATCTTCCAGGACCCGATGACGGCCCTGAACCCCAGCTTTACCGTCGGTTTCCAGATCGAGGAAGTGCTGCGCCAGCACCTTGGCCTCAAGGGCAAGGACGCACGCCAGCGCGCCCTGCAACTGCTCGAACGGGTGGAGATTCCCGGCGCCGCGAGCCGCCTCGATGCCTTTCCACACCAGCTCTCCGGTGGCATGAGCCAGCGCGTGGCCATCGCCATGGCGATTGCGGCCGAACCCAAGCTGCTGATCGCCGATGAGCCGACCACCGCGCTGGACGTGACCATCCAGGCGCAGATCATGGAACTGCTGCTCGACCTGCAGCGCGAGCAGAACATGGGCCTGGTGCTGATCACCCACGACCTGGCCGTGGTCGCCGAAACCGCCAACCGGGTCTGCGTGATGTACGCAGGCCAGGCCGTGGAACTGGGCCAGGTGCCAGCACTGTTCGATGCGCCCACCCACCCGTACACCGAAGCGCTGATCAAGGCAATTCCCGAGCACAGCCTAGGCGCCACGCGCCTGTCGACCCTGCCGGGCATCGTGCCCGGGCGCTACGATCGACCAACTGGCTGCCTGCTGTCGCCGCGCTGCCCTTATGTGCAGCCCAAATGCCGTGATCAACGCCCGGCCCTGGAGCCACACGAGCGTGGCGCCGTGCGCTGCCACTTCCCCCTCAACCTGAATGCCGAGGTGGCGTGATGACGACCGTCCTGACCGCACGCGAACTGACGCGTCACTACTCCGTTTCCCAAGGGCTGTTCAAACCCAGTGCCACCGTGCAGGCGCTTAACGGCGTGTCCTTCGAATTGCAGGCTGGCAAAACCCTGGCCGTGGTCGGTGAATCCGGCTGCGGCAAATCCACCCTGGCACGCGCGTTGACACTGATCGAAGAGCCGTCTTCGGGCTCGCTGCAGATCGCCGGCCAGGAAGTGAACGGCGCCAACGCTCAGACGCGCAAGCAACTGCGCCGTGATGTGCAGATGGTGTTCCAGAACCCTTACGCCTCGCTCAATCCGCGCCAGAAGATCGGTGATCAACTGGCCGAGCCGCTGGTCATCAACACAGGCCTGTCGCGCGCCGAACGCCGCGAGAAGGTGCAGGCGATGATGAGCCAGGTGGGCCTGCGCCCCGAGCATTACCAGCGCTACCCGCACATGTTCTCCGGCGGCCAGCGCCAGCGTATCGCCCTGGCCCGCGCCATGATGCTCACCCCCAAGGTGCTGGTAGCGGATGAGCCGACATCGGCGCTGGACGTGTCGATCCAGGCCCAGGTGCTCAACCTGTTCATGGACCTGCAGGAAGAGTTCAAGACCGGCTACGTGTTCATCTCCCACAACCTCTCGGTGGTGCGACACGTGGCGGACGATGTGCTGGTGATGTACCTCGGCCGCCCGGCGGAGATCGGCCCCAGCGAGCGCATCTACGAGCGCCCGCTGCACCCGTACACCAAGGCGCTGCTGTCGGCCACACCGACCATTCACCCGGATCCGAGCAAGCCGAAGATCAAGATCGTCGGCGAGCTACCCAACCCGTTGAACCCGCCATCGGGTTGCGCCTTCCACAAGCGCTGCCCGTACGCCACCGAACGCTGCCAGACCGAACTGCCGCTGCTGCGCCCGCTCGACGGCCGTGAGGTGGCCTGCCACCACGCCGAGCAGTTTCTCTGACCGCCTGCAGGGCGCAGCTCCAGGCTGCGCCCGGTCCACCTGAAATCCGCTCAGGCCAGCAGAATGGCAGCACTACCAGCGGTACCCATCGTGGGAGCGGGCCATGCCCGCGATTAGCGCGCATCACGCGCGCCCAATTCTGGATCAACAATCGACAGGACGTAGGGTGGATGACGCTTTTTTCATCCACCATTGCCATTGCAGAGCGATGGACGGGCCGGGGCCGCGTAGGTGAGGCGCCAGCTACCGCGACTCGTGGGAGGGGCTTTAGCCCCGAGCTCTTGTTTGCCTTGATAAAAGACTCGAGGCTAAAGCCCCTCCCACAAAAGCTCCGTGCCTGCCGTACGCTTCTACCTTGACGCTGCCAGGGCGCCCGTCCAGGAAGATCGTGAATAGGCTCTCAGTACACATCCCGCCGATACCGCCCCTGCTCCACCAGCCCCTCGACAACGGCGTCACTCAGCACCTCACGCAGCACCTTATCCACACCCGCCGCCATGCCCTGCAAGCTGCCGCACACGTAAACGGCGGCGCCGTCGGCAATCCACGCACGCAGTTCATCAGCCGCTTCGCGCAAGCGATCCTGCACATAGAGGCGCTGCGCCTGATCGCGGGAGAAAGCCAGATCCAGACGCTGCAGTTGGCCACTCTCGAGCCAGGTCTGCAGCTCTTCACGGCAGTAGAAATCGTGTTCGCCGTTACGCTCGCCAAACAGCAGCCAATTGCGTGAATGCCCGGCGGCGATGCGCGCCTTGAGCAGGCTGCGCAGACCAGCCAGCCCAGTGCCGTTGCCGATCAGGATCACCGGGCGATCATCCTCTGGAGCATGGAAACCACTGTTACGGCGTACCCGCGCCAGCAACTGCTCGCCAACCGGCAGGTACTCGGTGAGCCAGCCGGAACCGGCGCCCAGCTCGCCATTAGCCAGGTTCTGCTGACGCACGATCAGCTCGAGCACGCCGTCTTCGGGCAACGAGGCAATCGAATACTCACGGCTGGGCAGCGGCACCAGCGCCTCAAGCAGCGGCTGGGCATGCAGGCCGACCAGATGACTGGCACTGTACGGCAACTGTCGAGCGGCCAGCGCCTCGCCTAGCGTATGGCCGAGCGGCGCGATGACGACAGACTCCAGCGCCTGCAAACCGTGCTCACGCAGCCAGCGCTGCACCTGCGCTTCGCCGTTGCGCGGGAGGATTTCCAGAATGTCGCCGGCCTGCCAATGCGCCTCGGCCGGTGGCTGCAAGCCGACCAGCCAGGTGCTCTGTCCCTGGCTACCAGGGTTCAGGCACGCACGTTCTCGCAGCACCCAGCCATCGAACGGCACCTGCTGCACGGCAAGCGGCTGCGCGCCAGTCAGCTCGGCCAGTTGCCGCTGCCAACTCTGCAGCGCTTGCTGATCATCGCCGTCGACCTCGATAAGCTCCCCAAGGCGCTGAGCTCCCCGGCCGCAGAGCCAGTCGTCGACACGGCGGGCGAAGCCGCAGAACTGCGCGTACTGGCGATCACCAAGGGCCAGCACCGCATAACGCAGGCCGGGCAAGTCCAGCGTCGCCGCCAGCCACTGGCGCTCGACGCCGCGCGCGCTGTCGGGCGCCTCGCCGTCGCCAAAGGTGCTGAGCACCAGCAGCGCACGGGGCGTCTCGCTCAGTTTTGCGGTATCAATACGGGCCAGCGGTTGCACCTCCACCGTCATGCCAGCAGCCTGCAACTGCCCGGCAGTCTGCCAGGCCAGTTGCTCGGCGAAGCCGCTCTGGCTGGCAAAGCCGACCAACCAGGGCTCGCCGCCGTCGCCAGCACCCAGCGCCTGACGGGCGACCAACGCAGCACGCTTTTTGCGACGCCGGTCGAGGTACAGCAGCAGGCCGGTGATGAAGAACAATGGCATCAGCAGGCTGGCCACCATCATCAACACGCGCCCGACCATGCCGAAATACTCGCCGGTATGCAGGGCGTACACACTGGCCAGCAGTTGCGCCTTGAATGACTTGTCGGCGTAACGTTCGACCTGCCTGGCTTCGCCGGTGAGCGGATCGAGCTGCATCTGGTTGAAGGCGCGAGTGTGCTCGGCATCGCGCAGCATGAAGAACACCCGCGCCGACTGGCCGGCCGCGTTGGGCAATTGCAGGCTGTAAATGCCCAATGTGCCGCCCGCCGTCTGCTGGATGCCCTGCCAGAGGTTCGTGTAGTTCACCTCGGGCAGCGGCTGGCCCTCGGGAGGCGGCCCGCGGCGACCACGTTCCTCACCGGCTGCGCGCGGCGTGTCACTAAGCAGGCTTTCCAGGCCGCTGCGATACCACTCATAAGACCAATACAGGCCCGTCAGCGCAGCGCACAAATACAGCGGCAGGCACCAGGTGCCTGCCACTGCATGCAAATCCCAATTGAACGCGCGGCCCTTCTTGGCCCAATCGAAGATCAGCCAGGCGCGCCAGCTCCAGACCTTGCGCGGCCAGCGCAGGTACAGCCCGGACAGGCAGAAGAACACCAGGGCGATGGTGCAGGCGCCGGTGATCTGCCGGCCCGTCTGGCCCATGGCGAGGAATCGATGCAGCTGCAGCATCAAGCCGAAGAACTGCAGGCCTCGCGGATCTTCGAACAGCTCAGCGGTGTAAGGGTCGACGAAACGCACACCGCCGCGTCGTTCGCCGGGCGCCGGGGTCAGGAACACACGCGTCGGCTGGCCGCCCTCGGTGTCGACATACAGTCCGGATACGCTGAGCCCCTGGGCCTGCAAGCGCTCGACCATCTCGCCCGGCGGCAGCACTTCGCCCGCCTGAGCGGCCACCGCCATCTCCGGATTGATCGCCAGCAGGATCTCCTCCTGAAAGCTGTACAGCGCGCCGGTCACGCCCATCAGGGCAAGCACCAGCCCGGCGCTGATGCCGAAAAACCAGTGCAGTTGGAACAAGACTTTCTTGAACACGATTAACACTCAGCAGATGAACGCGACTCGAAGCCGCGCGACTCTAGATGAGAAGCATTCGAAATGCTCGATATTTACTTGCCCTTTACAGCAAACGAGGCCGCCACACAGGCAAAAGCCCCGTCGACGCCACACGTCGACGGGGCTTGGTGACGCCGATCAGAAGCTGTAGGTAGCCGACAGCAGCGCCGAACGGCCATCGCCATACTCGATGGCTGACGAACGTGCCGCGGCACCGGGCTGCTGACGCACCCGCTCGACGTAATCCTCATCGAACAGGTTGTTCACGTTGAGCTGCAGGTCGAGGTTGTCGTTGACCTTGTAGCCAACCATGGCGTTGTGCAGCCAGTAGTCGTCCAGCTTGGCGCGGGTGCTGGAGCTCACGTTACGCTCGCTGACGTAACGGGCGCCGTAGCCGATGCTCCAGCCAGCAGGTAGCTTGTAGGTGGTCCACAGGTTGAAGGAACGCGGCGGCGTATTGCCCAGCGCCTGGCCTTCACGGTCGGCACCGGCTGGTGTGTCGGCGGCCTTGAGGGTTTCGCTGTCGAGGAAGGTGTAGTTGGCGAACACGTCCCACTGCTCGGTCACGTGGCCGGTCAGGCCCAGCTCGATGCCGTCGACACGTTGCTTGCCAGCCAGCTGCGTGGAGCCATCGGACATGGTTTCCCGGGCGTTGCTCTTCTCGACGCGGAACAAGGCGGCGTCCAGCTCGACACGGCGCTCGAACAGCTCCCACTTAGTGCCCAGTTCCCAGGTTTCGTTCTTCTCTGGACCAAGGTCGGCCGTAGCAACGCTCAGGCCACCACCCGAAGACGCCAAGTTCTCGGCCGACGGGTTGAAGGAGTTGCCCCAGGCGACATAGAAGCGGCCGTTTTCCACCGGTTTGTAGACCAGGCCGAGACGGCTGCTGGCCTTGCGATCATTGGACTCGAAGCGGGTGGTCGGCTGGTGGTTGGCGTCGAACGCCCGCGCCTGGCCGTCCATCCAGTCCACCCGCACGCCGCCATTGATGTCCCACTGCTCGTTGAGGGCGATGGTGTCGAACAGGTAGACGGCCTTGTCGACCAACTTGGTCTCGGTGTAGCCGCTGGTGGCCTTATTGGTCGCGCCGGCCCAGTAGCCCGGCGGATTGCCGAGATCGAAAATCGGATAAGGCGCCGCGCCCGTCAGGTTGTAGCTGTAGGTGCGCAGGTCCAGGGTTTCGCGAGAGATTTCCGCGCCGACCACCAGGTTGTGGGCCAGCCCGAAGGTATCGAAAGCGGCCTTGAGGTTGGTCTGGTTGATCCACATCTCGGTCTCGGCGTCACGGCCGTAGCCCTGCGGGCCCGCCGGGCGATAGCTGCCGGCCGGCACGCCGGTGGTGTTGACGTGGGAGGCGGACACCGTGGTGTCGCGGTTGACCCGGCTGTAGCGGGTCAGGTTCTGCAGGCTCAGGCTGTCGTTGAGATCGTGCTCGAAGTTGGCAGTGAATGCACTTTGCTCGATTTCTTCCTTATCCAGGTTCTTCCAGCCGAAGTAGGCATCGCGGTCGACACCGGCCAGGCGTTTGCCATCCACGGCCGGCACGCCGTAATCGGGCAGGTTGTCGTCCTCTTGGTGGTGAAGGCTGAGGGTCAGCCGGGTGGCGTCACTGAAGCCCAGGCGCAGCGACGGTGCGATGCCCCAACGCTTGCGGTCGATCTCGTCGCGACCGGCCACGTCGTTCTGGTGACCCATCAGGTTCAGGCGCACGGCGCTGTCGGTGCCCACGTCTTCAAGCGGCTGGTTGGTGTCCAAGGTCGTTCGGTAGTAGTTGTCGGTACCGACGCTGCCGCCGATGCGAGTGAAAGCGCGATTCTGCGGCTGCTTGCTGATCACGTTGATGCTGCCGCCGGTGGTGCCGGCACCGCCGAATACCGAGTTCGGGCCCTTGATGACTTCCACCTGGTCGATGTTGAAGGTGTCGGTACGGCTGGTCTGCGCGCTGTCACGCAGGCCATCGATCTGCATGTTGGCGTTGGCGCTGAAACCGCGAATGTTGATGCTGTCGCCCGAGCCGCCACCGCCCTCGCCAGCATTAAAGGTGATACCGGACACGTTGGAGAGCACCTGCCGAAGGCTCAGCGCCTGCTGCTCCTCGATGACTTTCTTCGGCACCACGGTGATGGTCTGCGGGGTATCCAGCAGCGGCGTGGCGATCTTCGCAGAAGCGGACTGCTCGACCTTGGAGCTTTCCGCTTCTTGGGCCTGGATCTGTATATCCCCCAGTTGCAGCGAGCCGGCCTTGGTGACGGTTTCGGCAGCCAGGGCGCTGCAGGCACAGGAGGCCAGGGCGAAGCCAATGGCAGAAGCGAGCAGGCAGGGTTGTGGACGGCGGATCAGCGTTTTTCTTGTGTGTTGCATGATGTGTCTCCCCAGAAAGCCGGGAAGAATAATTGATAATTATTATCATGCAACAACAATAATCATTCGGATCTGTATGTATAGCGGCTGCGGTTCTGCCGGCCAGCCCCAGCACCACCTCCCCGAATGAAATGCCCGTGATCAGCGCGCCAACACGCGCCTGTCGATAGCCGCCAGGTCGCGGCACCCGGTCAGGGCCATCGCCACTTCCAGCTCGGCGCGTAGCAGTTGAATGACATGCGCCACCCCCGCCGCGCCGGCCGCCGCCAACCCATGGATGTAAGGCCTGCCAATCAGCACCGCATCGGCGCCGAGAGCGAGGGCCTTGAGAATGTCGGTGCCGCGGCGAATACCACCGTCGAACAACAGCGGCAGACGCCCCTGCAACGCATCGGCAATCGGCTCCAGGCAGTCGAGGCTGGCCGCCATGCCGTCGAGCGTGCGGCCACCGTGATTGGACACGATCAGCCCGTCCGCGCCCTGCTCCAGCGCTTCGCGAGCGTCCTCCACTTCGGTCACGCCCTTGAGCAACAACGGCAACCGGGTGATCGAGCGCAGCCAGCGAATGTCCGCCCAGGTCGGCGCCGAGGAGAGCAGGCTACCGCCCAGCAGCAAGGCGCCATTGCTTGCCGCCGGCTGCGCGGCGGGCGCGCGCATGCCCTGCAGATTGACCGCCTGCACGTCGGCCGGCAGCACGAAACCGGCCCGCTGCTCCCGGTTGCGCACGCCGTTGACTGGCGCATCCACGGTCAGCACCAGGGCGCGGTAGCCGGCGGCTTCGGCCCGCCGGACCAGAGTTTCGGTGAAGGCACGATCAGGCTGAATGTACAACTGGAACCACAGCGGATTTCGGGCCGCAGCGGCGATGTCCTCAAGGCTCGTGCTGGCCTGGGTGCTGACGATCATCCCGGCCTGCAGCGCAGCGGCGGCCATCACCGTGGCCAGCTCGCCATCCGGGTGGGCGAGCTTTTGAAAGGCCACTGGCGCCAGCAGAATCGGAAAATCGTGGGTCACTCCGAACAATTCCCGGCGCGTGTGGCCACCGCTCAGGTCGCGCAGGACCCGGCTGCGCAAACGTAGGCGCTGGAACGCTTCCAGGTTGGCCTGCAGGGTCAACTCATCGGCCACGCCACCGTTGACGTAGGCCCAGGCCTGCTCGCTCATTCGCGCCTGGGCGTAAGGCTGGTAATCGCTGACCGAGGCAATGCTCGGGGGAATCTGCTGCAGCTTTTCCATGCTCAGGTGTTCGCCCAGTGCCGCAACAGGTTGTGGTACACGCCGGTCAGGCGTACCACCTCGGGGCTTTCCGGCAACTGCTGGCTGATGCCCTGAATGGCCTGATCCAGCTCGAACAGCATGCTGCGCTGGCCATCCTCACGCACCAGGCTCTGGATCCAGAAGAACGAGGCGAAGCGCACGCCGCGGGTCACCGGCATCACCCGGTGCAGGCTGGTGCCGGGATACAGCACCAGGTGCCCGGCCGGCAGCTTGACGCTGTGGCTGCCGTAGGTGTCCTCGATCACCAGCTCGCCGCCGTCGTACTCCTCCGGCTCGCTGAAGAAAAGGGTGGCCGACAGGTCGCTGCGCACCCGGTGCGGCGTGCCAGGCACGCTGAAGATGGCGTTGTCGACATGATTGCCATAGGTGCCGCCGCCGGCATAGCGGTTGAAACGCGGTGGCAACACCTTGAGCGGCAGCGCGGCGGCGACGAAGCGCGGGTTAGCGCCCAGACAATCGACGATGAAGTCGCCGATCTGTACCGCCAACGGATCATCCTGGGCCAGTTGCTGGTTGTCCTTGGCGCGTTGGGCCACATGCCCGGCTGTACCACGACCATCCTGCCAGGCGCCTTGCTCCAGCGCGACACGGCACTGGCGCAGCTGCTCGGGCGCCAGCACATTGGGAATGGTCAACATCATTAACGGACTCTCGCGAACGCCTAGTAGAGAATGATTCTAAGGCGCAACAATCAGGCGAGAGAAGCCAGCGCATGAAAAATAAACGCCTGCTCCAGATGGAGAGCAGACCTTGAGGTGATCGCGGAGCGGAAAGCAGGGCCTGAACGGCTCAGCGCAAACGCCGAACCTCGAACGGCTTGGCTAGCACGAACAGGTCGCGGGCGATGCTTTCCGGGTACTGGTCGAGTGCTGGAGCAGCCGGCAGGTACAGCGCCGCGGCGTCGAGGGTCGACAGCGAGAACTCCAGCTCCATACCGCAGGATTGAAACAGATGGAGCACCGCCTCGACTTCCGCCGCGCAGCTGCAATTGACCCGGCGCCCAGCGTAGAAGGCGTTGAGCTGGTCGCAGACCTTTTCGGCAGCCAGGCCGGTGGCCTCGGCTTCGAGCAGCGACAGGCCGAGGTTTTCCTCGCAGGCCGCATCCAAGGTGATGGGACTGGCCGTCGGTTTGACGATGGCGGACATGCTCGAGCCAGGCACTGCCGCACCGATTTCGATAGGGAATGGCCCCTGCACGCTCTGGTAGAAGCGAACAGCCATGGCGCCTTCGAGCATTCCTGGGATCTGTTTCATGACACGACTCTCGTTGTTCCAGTGGTAACACCAACAAACGCGGCGCCATCCTGCGCCACAACGGGAAGCTATTGTCGGCGCCTTGTGTGTAAGAGTCGTGACAGTGAAGCGAGGTTGAGGTTTTTACCGACCAGCCGTCTGTGAGACGGCTGGAGCTAAGCAGCACTGGCCGCGCAGCAGGATTGCCCTGCCGCGCGTACTGCACTTACACCACTCCTTGCGCCAGCATGGCGTCGGCCACTTTGACGAAGCCGGCGATGTTGGCGCCCTTGACGTAGTTGATACCGCCCTGCTCCTCGCCGTGACGCACGCAAGCGCTGTGGATGGACTGCATGATGCCGTGCAGCTTCTCGTCCACCTCGCCTTCGCTCCAGTGCAGGCGCATGGCGTTCTGCGACATCTCCAACCCACTGACCGCCACGCCACCGGCATTGGAGGCCTTGCCCGGCGCGAATAGGGTGCCGTGCTCGATGAACAGGTCCACCGCGTCCAGAGTCGTCGGCATGTTGGCGCCTTCGGCCACACAGATGCAGCCGTTGCCGAGCAGCGCACGGGCGTCGTCCAGGTTCAGCTCGTTCTGCGTCGCGCACGGCAGCGCGATATCGCAGGCCAGGCTCCATGGGCGCTGGTCGGCCAGAAAGCGCAACGCGCCGCCGTCCAGCTCGCGCAGGCGGCCGCGCTTGTGGTTTTTCAGCTCCATCACGTCTTGCCAGCGCGGTTCGCTGAAACCCTCTTCGGCGTACAACGTGCCTTCGGAGTCGGAGAAAGAGATCACCTTGCCGCCCAGATCCATGACCTTGCGCGCCGCATACTGCGCCACGTTGCCGGAGCCGGAGATGGCCACGCGCTGGCCGTCGAAGTTGCGCCCGCGGGTCTTGAGCATTTCCTCAGCGAAATACACACAGCCGTAGCCGGTCGCTTCCGGGCGGATCAGGCTGCCGCCATAGGTCAGGCCCTTGCCGGTCAGCACCGAGGAGAACTCGTTGGCCAGGCGCTTGTACTGGCCGAACATGTAACCGATCTCGCGACCACCCACGCCGATATCACCGGCAGGCACGTCGAGGTTGGCACCGATATGCCGGTACAGCTCAGTCATGAACGACTGACAGAAGCGCATCACCTCGGCGTCGCTCTTACCCTTGGGATCGAAGTCCGCACCGCCCTTGCCGCCGCCCATGGGCAGCGAAGTCAGGGAGTTCTTCAGGGTTTGCTCGAAGGCCAGGAACTTGAGCACACTGAGGTTCACCGAGGGGTGAAAACGCAGGCCGCCCTTGTACGGGCCGATGGCGCTGTTCATCTGGATGCGAAAGCCACGGTTGACCTGCACGCGGCCGGCATCGTCGACCCACGGCACGCGGAACAGCACGGCACGCTCCGGCTCGACCAGACGCTCGACGATACCCGCCTCCAGATAGCGCGGATTGGCCTGCAGAAACGGCCATAAACTACGCAGCACTTCCTCCACCGCCTGATGGAACTCTGGCTGGTGGGGATCGCGTTGTTTCAGGCGTTCGAGAAAAAGGTCTACGGACATGCTCATGGCAAGCTCCCTGGCGTCTTGCTGCGCCGCGCAATGAAAAGTGGCGGGACTCTAGCAAGAACGGAGCGCCCTAAAAAAGAGCAAAATGACGCTTTTATGAAAGTTTCTGGTGCTTTGCTATAAATAGACCTTTAAAAACAGGGCCTTTCGCCAGTTATATTGCGCACCAATCCAGCCTCTTCACGCACCAAAATAATCACTCACCCCGCACGGTTTGCCAGCTCAAACCGAAGCGCGTCAGGTACTTGCGCAACCGATCGGCATCATTGGGCTGCGCCTTGGCTTGGCGGCTAATATCGAACAAACGCCTGCCGGCCTCGGACAGGCTGTCCGCCTGCCGACAGATATCGATCACCGCCTGCAGTTGCAGACGGTCGAACAGGTCGATATCACCTGCTGCCTCGCCCAGCAAAGTCGATAGGCCATCCTCCGGTTCCAAAACGCCCCAGGCGCGCCGCAGCCGCTCGATCTCCTCCTGCACCTGAGCCTCGTCGATGCGCCCGCTGTCGGCCAGGGTCGCCATACGCGTGATCGAGGCCGACAGCTCGCGGAAATTTCCCTGCCAGGCGGCCTCGCCGGAGCTGGCGAAGGCCAGGTAACGGCGCCGCGCCTCCAGATTGAAACGCACCATCCGCCCCTGCTCGCGAGCGTGACGCTGCAGCTCAAAATCGATGTTCGGCTCGATGTCCTCGCGGCGCCCGGCCAACCCTGGCAAATCGAAGGTCCACAGGTTGATCCGCGCGTAAAGGTCTTCACGGAACAACCCTTCGGCCACACGCACGCGCAAGTCACGATGGGTGCCGGCGATCAGCAGGAAATCGCTGCTCACCTCCTTGTCCGCGCCCATGGGGAAGAAGCGCTTTTCCTCGACAGCCTTGAGCAGCATGGCCTGCTCGTCCAGCCCCAGCTCGCCGATCTCATCGAGAAACAGCATGCCGCCATCGGCGGCGCGCAGCAGACCATCGCGGGCGTTCTGCGCACCGGTGAAGGCGCCCTTGATGTGGCCGAACAGTGCCGACATGGCGCCGTCGCCGCGCAGGGTCGCGCAGTTGACCTCGACGAAGCGGCCATCGACCAGGTGCCGGCTGCGCTTGAGCTCAAAGACGCGCCGAGCCAGGAACGACTTGCCCGCACCGGTCGGGCCAATCAGCAGCATCGGTGCCGAGGAGCGCACGGCGACCCGCTCGATCTGCTCGATGGAACGGTTGAACGCCGCGTTGCGCGTGGCGATACCGGACTTGAGAAACGCCAGCCCCTCCAACCGCTCATGCTGAAAGCGCGTGGCGATGCGGTCGTAGCGAGACAGGTCGAGGTCGATCAGCGCATGCGTGCCGGTGACCTGCGCCGCTTCATCACGCTTGCGCGCTGGCGAGGTCTGCACCAGCCGCGCCGGAAGGTAGCGCGCCTCGGTGAGCAGGAACCAACAGATCTGCGCCACGTGAGTCCCGGTGGTGATGTGCACCAGGTAATCCTCACGCTCGGTATCGAAGGCGTAGCCGCTGGTGAAGTCATGCAGCGCGCCATACACCTCCTCGAAATCCCAGGGGTTACGCAGGTGCATCGGCTGCAGGCGAACCTCGGTTTCCGGGGAGATCTGCTCAATGTCGGCGCGAATGCGTTCGGCCAGGCTGATGTCGCGCGCATCGGTGCCGTGGATCAACTCCAGGCGATCGATCAGCAGGTCGGACTGTTGGCACAGGCCGATACTCGGCCGCCACTTGTTCCAGCGATTGGCGCCCTTGCCGACCCGATCCAGGGTGGCGCCGATAAAGCCGATGGCGACGGTTTTCTTAGCTTTCATAGTTTATCCATAGAGATAAATTCTGATACCAGATTATCCAAATACTCAGACAAAACCAGCCATCAATCGCATCACGATGATCGATATAAAAATAAAAATCCTTAATTATCAAAAACATAAAATAAAAACGGGCTTTCAAAAAAGAACTGGCACGGCTATCGCTATATCCATCCTGAGCGAATCACTGATGCGGCTTGCAGAAAGCTGAATCGGCAAGAAACACGGGAGCGCTTGAGCAGGCCTGAAAAGAACCTGCACAGCGCAGGAGAAGATTCAGTGAAAAGCAACAAGCAACGCCGCCGGGAAATCCGCGAGGCACGCGCAAAACGCAAGCTGCGCCAGGCTGCATCGGCCAGCTGGCCTGCGAGCCAGACGCCGCCACCCGGCAGCCTTGCGGTCAACCGAGCCAGCCTTACGCCTTACCACAGCTATGACGAACCGCTTTTCGTCCAGCGCGGCTGGTACCAGGACCTGCCGTTCACCTGCCGTGATTGCGGCGCTGGGCAGATCTGGACGGCAGCCCAGCAGCGCTGGTGGTACGAGCTGTGTAAAGGGCAGGTATTTTCCACGGCAGTACGCTGCCGTGCCTGCCGATTGAACAAACGGATTCGCGATGGCCGGGAACGCCCCAACGCCGACCGGGCCATAACGCAAACAGGAGTGTGACGAGATGAACGAGAAAACCTACAACCTGCTGGAAGTCGCCAATGGCAAGCCGATCAAGCTGTGGACGCAAGGCGTTCCGGTCGAGGAAGACGCCAAGCAGCAGCTGATGAACACCGCGAAGATGCCCTTCATCTTCAAGCACCTGGCCGTGATGCCGGACGTGCACCTGGGTAAGGGCTCGACCATCGGCAGCGTGATTCCCACGATCGGCGCGATCATTCCGGCAGCGGTCGGGGTGGATATCGGTTGCGGCATGATCGCCGCGTGCACCTCGCTGATGGCCCATGACCTGCCGGACAACCTGGCCGGCCTGCGTGCCGCCATCGAGAAGGCCGTACCCCATGGTCGAACCACCGGCCGTGGCGCTCGCGATAAAGGCGCCTGGGAAAACGTGCCGGAGCTGGCCGACCACGCCTGGTCGGCGCTGAGCGATCGCTTCAAGGCGATCACCGACAAGTACCCGCGGCTGGAGAAGACCAACAACCGCAAACACCTGGGAACCCTAGGAACCGGTAACCACTTCGTCGAGGTGTGCCTGGACGAAGCGAATCGGGTCTGGTTCATGCTGCACAGCGGATCGCGCGGCGTGGGTAACGCCATTGGCAACCTGTTCATCGAACTGGCCCAGGCCGATATGCGCCAGCACATCGCCAACCTGCCGGATCGCGACCTGGCCTACTTCGAGGAAGGCAGCCAGCACTTCGCCGACTACGTGGAAGCGGTGGGCTGGGCCCAGGACTTCGCCAAGCAGAACCGTGCGCTGATGATGCACGCGGTGGTCACGGCGGCCCGCGGGGTGATCGCCAAGCCGTTCGAAGTCGCGCTGGAAGCGGTGAACTGCCACCACAACTACGTGCAGAAGGAACGTCACTTCGGTGAAGAGGTGCTGGTAACGCGCAAAGGCGCGGTGTCGGCGAAGAAAGGCGAACTGGGGATCATCCCCGGGTCGATGGGGGCCAAGAGTTTCATCGTGCGCGGCCTGGGTAATGAGGAGGCGTTCTGCTCCTGCAGCCACGGCGCCGGGCGCACCATGAGCCGCACCAAGGCGAAGAAGCTGTTCACCGTGGCCGACCAGATCAAGGCCACGGCCCACGTCGAATGCCGCAAGGACGCCGACGTGATCGACGAAATCCCGATGGCCTACAAGGACATCGACCAGGTCATGGACGCCCAGCGCGAGCTGGTGGAAGTTGTGCACACCCTGCGTCAGGTGGTGTGCGTGAAAGGATGAGGTGAGGCCATGCTGCAACCGATGCAAAGCCAGCGACTCGATGAACTGCGCACCCGCCTCGAAGAGGCGGGCTGCGTGTTCGACTTCGTGGTGACCACGCTCGACCCGACCGCCAAGCCTGGCGAGGCGGAGCATCGGCAGGTGCTGGGGCTGCTGTTCGAGAGCATTCAGGAGCGCGCCCGAATCTGGCAGCAAAAACTCATCGCTCAGGATGCCAGTTATGCGAACCACCGCTGGCCCGAATTGGCGGCGGATGTGGCCCAGGCCCGCCCGCAGACGCTCACGGCCGACGCAATCCGGGGGCTGGCCAGCGAGAACGGTCTGCTGTGCCGCAACTTCCGCGACCCGCCCTACGGCACCCAGTTGCAAGTGGCGGATTTTCGCGACTGGCTGCAGGTGCTGCGGCTGTACCCCGACGAAGGGCTGCAGGTGCTTGATTGGGCCGGCGATGCAGACAGAGAGCCGCAGCGCAGCGCCTGGAGCGACTATTTCGACGACGGCAAGGAATGGTGGGGCATCTGGTGCCTCACGCTATACAACCCGCGACGTCGGACATTGTCCGCGCTAGCCGCCAGCGCGACAGACTGAACAAGGATAGAAAGACATGGATATGCAACAACGCCACCCCCTCAGCGACGCCATGCGCGCGCGGGTGCTGGCCGAACTCGAACGGGTCGAGCGCGAGCGCAACGTCAAGGTGCTGTACGCCTGCGAGTCGGGCAGCCGCGCCTGGGGGTTCGCCTCGACGGACAGCGATTACGACGTGCGCTTCGTCTACGTGGAAAAGCCGGACTGGTTCGTCCAGGTCGATGCGGGCCGCGACGTGATCGAACGCCCACTGGATGACGAGCTGGACGTCAGCGGCTGGGAGCTGCGCAAGACCCTCGGCCTGCTGCGCAAGTCCAACCCGACGCTGCTGGAGTGGCTCGACTCGCCCCTGGTGTACCGCCAGGAAGATCAAGCCACGGCGCGCCTGCGCGAGTTGGCCGAGCACTTCTACAGCCCGCCGGCGGCGCGCAATCACTACCTGTCGATGGCCAGGAAGAATTTTCGTGGCTACTTGCAGGACGAGACGGTGCGCTTGAAGAAGTATTTCTATGTGCTGCGCCCGCTGCTCGCCGTGCTGTGGATCGACCAGGGTCGTGGCCGGCCGCCGATGACCTTCGCCGAGCTGTTGCAGACGGTAGACGATGCGCCGCTGCTGGTCGAAGTGGACGAGCTGCTGGCCCTCAAGCGCAGCGCCTACGAGTCTGCCTACGGTCCGCGCCGCCCTGCCCTGCACGCCTTTATCGAGACGCAGCTGAAACGGCCGGTGCCGGCGCTGCCGCGTACCCAGGCGGACAGCGGCCTGCTCGATGCCTACTTGCGCGAGATGGTTGGCCGCTATGCCTGAGCCACGCCTGTAGCCCAGGTCGAGCACAGCGATACCCGGGGTGATATCCCGGGTGTCGCCTGCTCGACCCAGTCCACCGCTGAGCGGGACGCGGCGCGGCCCGGTAGGTAATCCCACGCGAAGCGTGGGAACGATCACCAAGGATTTATAGATGAACAAAGACATGCTCGAACTCGACGGCGCCATCGGCGGCGGGCAGGTACTGCGCACGGCGCTGAGCCTGTCGATGATCACCGGCACGCCGTTTCGCATCGCCAACATTCGCGCCAAGCGCAGCCGGCCAGGCCTGCTGCGCCAGCACCTGACCGCGGTACTGGCCGCAGCCGAAATCAGTGGCGCCGACGTTCAGGGTGCCGAGCCCCACGCGACCAGCCTGGTATTTCGCCCCGGCCCAATCCGCGGCGGCGAATACCGTTTCGCCATCGGTTCGGCGGGCAGCTGCACGCTGGTGCTGCAAACCATCCTGCCGGCCCTGCTGCAAGCCGCCGAGCCGAGTCGCGTGCATATCAGCGGTGGCACCCACAACCCGGCTGCGCCGCCATTCGATTTTCTCGACGGGGCCTGGCTGCCGTTGCTGCGACGTATGGGTGGGCAGGTCGAGCTACAACTGCAACGCCATGGTTTTGTGCCGGCCGGTGGCGGCGCGCTGGAGGCTTTCATCCAGCCGTCGCAGCTGACGCCTCTGCACCTGCACGAACGTGGCGCCGTGCTCGAACAGCGCGCCGAGGTGCTGCTTGCAGGGATTCCCGGCCACGTCGGCGAACGTGAGCTGGCGCGTGTCGGCAAACGCCTGCAGTGGCCGGACGCCAACCTGCGCTGCACCTGGCTGGATCAGGAACATGGCCCGGGCAATATCCTGATGCTGACGGTAGCCTGCGAGCAGCTCACCGAGCAGTTCTGCGCTTTCGGCCAGAACGGCGTGCGCGCCGAAGCCGTCGCGGACCAAGCCGTCGAACCGTTGCGTCAGTGGCTTGCCAGCGGGGCAGCGGTGGCTGAACACCTGGCAGACCAGTTGTTGCTGCCGATGGCGCTAGCAGGTTCAGGCAGCTTCACCACCACGCACCTGAGCGAGCACCTGCAGAGCAATATCCAAGTGATAGAAGCCTTCTGCCCGGTGACCGTTCGTTGCACGCCGACCGGCAAGGCGTTGCGGGTCGAGATGGGTAGCCGCGCCTGAGGCTTGGTCGCGATCTTTGGGTACCGGCGAATGCCTATTTCCATGGATAGTCGGTAGCAAGGCAGAAGCGGACATCGGGCGCCGCCGCTTTTGTAGGAGGGGCTTTAGCCCCGAGCTTTATGAGGGTGCAAAGAGCTCGGGGCTAAAGCCCCTCCTACGAGTTACGCGAACGGCAGCTACCGCCACTTTGCAGTCATCGAAACGAGAGCAATTCGAAAACGCCCCCAAGAACACAGCCATAAAAAACGGAGCCCTGAGGCTCCGTTTTCCACAACAGCGCTTACTGCGCCAGTTTCTTGTGCCGTACCCGGTGCGGCTGGGCGGCGGCGTCGCCGAGGCGTTTCTTACGGTCGGCTTCGTACTCGGTGTAGTTGCCTTCGAAGAACAGCACGCCGTCGTCCTCGTAAGAGAGGATGTGGGTCGCCACGCGGTCCAGGAACCAGCGATCGTGAGAGATCACAATGGCGGCGCCAGGGAAGTCCAGCAGCGCGTCTTCAAGCGAGCGCAGGGTTTCCACGTCGAGGTCGTTGGACGGTTCGTCGAGTAGCAGGACGTTGGCGCCCTCCTTCAAAGTCAGGGCCAGGTGCAAGCGGCCACGCTCACCACCGGAGAGGTCCTTGACGAACTTCTGCTGGTCGGCGCCCTTGAAGTTGAAGCGCCCCACGTAGCCACGCGACTGCACTTCGTAGTTACCGATCTTGATCATGTCCATGCCGTCGGAGACCGCTTCCCAGACCGACTTGCTGCCGTCCAGGTCGTCACGGCTCTGATCCACGCAGGCCAGCTGCACGGTTTCGCCAATCTCGATGCTGCCCGAGTCCGGCTGTTCCTTGCCCATCAGCATGCGGAACAGGGTCGACTTACCGGCACCGTTACCACCGATGACGCCGACGATGGCGCCCTTCGGCACGCTGAACGACAGGTCTTCCACCAGTACGCGGTCGCCGTAGCCCTTGGTGACGTTTTTGAACTCGATGACCTTGTCGCCCAGACGCGGGCCGGCCGGGATATAAATCTCGTTGGTCTCGGCGCGTTTCTGGAATTCCTGCGACTGCATTTCCTCGAAGCGCTGCAAACGAGCCTTGGATTTCGACTGGCGAGCCTTGGCGCCTTTGCGCACCCACTCCAACTCTTCCTTCATGGCCTTTTCATGGGCCGACTGCTGTTTGGACTCCTGCGCGAGACGCGACGACTTCGCTTCCAGCCAGCCGGAGTAGTTGCCTTCATACGGAATGCCCGCGCCGCGGTCGAGTTCGAGAATCCAGCCGGCGACGTTGTCGAGGAAGTAACGGTCGTGCGTGATCGCAACCACGGTACCCGGGAAGTCGTGGAGGAAACGCTCCAGCCAGGCGACGGAGTCGGCGTCCAAGTGGTTGGTTGGTTCGTCGAGCAGCAGCATGTCGGGAGCCGACAGCAGCAGGCGGCACAAGGCCACACGGCGCTTCTCACCACCGGACAGGTGCTCGATCCTGGCGTCCCAGGCCGGCAGGCGCAGCGCATCGGCGGCCACTTCCAGCTGACGCTCCAGGTTGTGACCATCGCTGGCCTGCAGGATGGCTTCCAGCTTGGCCTGCTCGGCGGCCAGTTTGTCGAAGTCGGCATCCGGCTCGGCGTAGGCGGCGTAAACTTCGTCCAGACGCGCCTGGGCGTCCTTGACCACGCTGACGGCCTCTTCAACCACTTCACGCACGGTCTTGCTTGGGTCGAGCTGCGGCTCCTGCGGCAGGTAGCCGATATTCAGCTCAGGCATGGCGCGGGCTTCACCGTTGAACTCGGTGTCGACGCCGGCCATGATTTTCAAGAGGGTCGATTTGCCCGAACCGTTGAGGCCGAGTACGCCGATCTTGGCGCCGGGGAAGAACGACAGGGAGATGTTCTTGAGGATCTCGCGCTTCGGCGGCACGACCTTGCCGAGCCGATGCATGGTGTAGACGTATTGAGCCAAAATTCAGACCTCACTAATAAATGGCAACGATGGCGCGCACCCTATGCCAAGACGCGGCGCCACGCAAACGGATAAATGCCGCGCCGGGGAGCGAGCCAGCCTGCGCCGGCCTCTGCAAGCAAAGGACAACCTGCAAGGCTGACGGCGCAGCACGAACCGGGTATTTTCGGCGATCTTTACCAGACTAGGAAGAGTTACCGACGCGCGACACTCGTCGCCCAAGGATGGCACTTCGCCACATTTATGGCATGCTAGCCGGCTTGGGAAGCGGACGCCCTGAGTTAACCTTTATTGCAGCCTTACCTACCTACTCGACCCCCGCCCGTTGCAGGACGTCATCACGTGTCAGCCCCAGAGATCACGCGGCCGCGCCGCGATCCCATGATTAAGCCCATGCGCCCTTCACTGAAAGGTGCGCTGATCGTGCTGGTGTTCAGCATGCTGACGCTGCTGTTCTGGCAACTGCAATTCGAATTCCGCCAACTCAAGGAAAACCAGCGCGCACTCAGCCTGGCGGTCAGCGAACAGCTGGCCAAACAACTGAGCTTGAACATGGCCTCGATGGCCAACGCCGGCTCCGCGGTACTGAGAGCCACCCGCGGGCCGTCCGACTCTTTCGAGCAGCAACAGCGCTACCTGGATAACCTGCGCACGGTCTTCCCGACCTTGCAGCGCCTCGTGCACCTGGATGCCAACGGCCAGCCGCGCCCGGGCAGCCCCATGCCACCGGCCGAACAGGCGATGCTTGCCGAATTGATTAGGCATAGCGCAACCCACAGCTATTACTACCTATTCAATCCAGCAGACGGCGGCCACCTCAACCTACTGCTGCGCGAGGATGATGGTTACTGGGCGGTGCGGCTGCATTCCAGTGCCCTGGAAAATTGGCTGCCAGGCGCAATGCAGAAAGATGTTTCCTGGCAGTTGGAAGATGCCGCCAACCAACGTGTGATCGCCGACTCGCGGGACGCCATGGCAGGGCAACGCAACTTCCCGAAGATCACCGCGGCCAACCAGGCGCAGACCATCGTGTTGCAGGATCTGCCTGGCTCGCGCTGGCAGCTACGGGCGATGCTCGACGAAGACAAGGTACAGGCCCAGATACTGCCGGAAATGCTCGGCAAGATCCTGCTGTTCACCCTGTTCAGCCTGCTCACGCTATTTGCCCTGTATCGCCTGGTGCGCGAGCAAAGCCGGTTGTACGCGCTCAACGCCGCCTCACGGCATTCGCTGCATCAGGCCGCCGGCGCCTTGGGCGCCATCGAAGAGCGGGTGCTGGTCACCGATGCCACCGGCCGGCTGACCTACCTCAACCCCCAGGCCGAAGCGATGTTCGGCCTGGCCACTCAGCATGCCCGCGAGTGGCACCTGCTGGAGCTGCTGCCGCGCCTTGACCCGCTGTTATTGCACGCCACCGCGTTTCACAGCGATCAAGGCGCCGACGTGGTGGAGATTCACCAGAACGGCCAGCCCCGCCTGTTCAATATTACCCGCAGCGATCTCGACGAAGCCGGCCGCCAGCAAGGCTTCGTCTGGGTGCTGCGTGACGTCACCGAGCAGCAGCAAGCCACCCGCGTGCTGCAGGAAACCCGTCGCCGCTATCAGGATATTTTCGACGGTACCGGCACTGCGCTTTGCGTGCTCGACCTCGCCGGCCTCTACCATTTCCTGCGCGAACAGGGCATGAGCAGCGGCGCCGACCTCAAGCCCTGGCTAGAGGCCAACCCGCAGCGTCACGGCGAATTGCTGAGACACATGCGCTTCACCGAAACCAACCAGATCGCCCTGCGTCTGCTTGGCGTGAGCACTACCGAACAGGCGTGGGAGCAGTTGATCAACCGTGGCGCGGTACGTGCCGATGGTTTCCGCGCACAGCTCAGCGCCGCGCTGCTCGACGGCGGCGGCCATCTGGAACTGGAAAGCCATATCGAGGGCGCCAACGGCATCACTCGCCATCTATGGCTGGTGATGCGCCTGCCGGAAAGCCCCGAGGACCTGCACGCCGTCGCTCTGAGCATCAGCGACATCACCAGCCGCAAGCGCATGGAGCTGTCGCTGGTCGAGCGCGAGCGTTTCTGGTCCGAGGTGGTGCGCGCCGTACCCGATACGCTTTACGTCACCGACCTTTCCACCCAGACGATGCTGTTCAGCAACCATGATCTGGCCAGTCGCTTGGGCTACGACGCCGGCAGCTTGAGCAACCATGCCGATGATTGGTGGAAGCGCATCGTCCACCCCGACGATCTTGATCTGCACGCGCGCGTGCGCAACCTGCAACGCGTTCTGAGCGATGGCGTGCTGCTCGAATCACAGGTGCGCGTGCGCCACAGCGACGGTTCCTGGCGCTGGTTCAGCATTACCGAGCAGGCCCTGGCGCGCGATGGCAATGGCTGGGTCAGCCGCCTGGTCAGCGTCGCCAAGGACATCACCGGGCAGATTTCCCGCAACGAAACGCTGCGCGAGAACGAGCGCCGCTACCGCATGCTCGCCGAAAGCATCAGCGACGTGATCTTCTCCACTGACAGCGAGTTGAACCTCAACTACGTCAGCCCCTCGGTGCAAACGGTGCTGGGCTACCCCGCCGCGTGGGTGCAGGCCCACGGCTTCGGCCGCCTGGCGACCAACCCGCAGCATCTGGCAGCGGTATACGCCATGCTCGAGCGCATCCGCGGTGCTCTGGGTGTTCAGCAGCAACTGCAGGAGCTGCGCCAGACACTCACGCCGCAGCTGTTCATGATCGACTTTCTGCGCGCCGACGGCCGCAAGATTCCCGTCGAGCTGCGCCTGCTGCCAATGTGGGACGACAGCGGCAAATTCGAAGGCCTGCTGGGTGTGGGCCGCGACATTTCCCAGCAACGCCGCGCCGAGAAAGACCTGCGCATGGCTGCCACGGTATTCGAGCACTCCACGGCGGCGATTCTGGTCACCGACCCGGCCGGCTATATCGTGCAGGTCAACAACGCGTTCAGCCGGGTCAGTGGCCACAGCTCCGCGCAGGTGCTCGACCAACTGCCGGGTATGCTCACCGCCGAAAGCCAGCAGAGCACTCACCTGCATTACGTGCTCGCGCAGCTGAAACAGCGCGGCAGCTGGGAAGGCGAAATCTGGCTCAAGCGCCGCGATGGCGAGAACTTTCCGGCGTGGGTTGGCATCACCGCCGTACACGACGAGGAAGGCGACCTAGTCAGCTACGTGTGCTTCTTCAGCGACATCAGCGAACGCAAGGCCAGCGAGCAGCGCATTCACCGCCTGGCTTACTACGATGCCCTGACCCAGCTGCCCAACCGCACGCTGTTCCAGGATCGCCTGCACACTGCCCTGCAGCATGCCGAACGGCATCGCGAGTGGGTGGTGCTGATGTTCCTCGACCTCGACCGCTTCAAGCCGATCAACGACTCCCTCGGCCACGCCGCCGGCGACCGCATGCTCAAGGAAGTGGCCGTGCGCCTGGCCGCCTGCGTGGGTGAAGACGACACCGTGGCGCGCATGGGCGGCGACGAATTCACCCTGCTGCTGCGCTCCAGCGCCAGCCGCGATACGGCGCTGCACCGCGCCATTCACGTGGGCGAACAGATTCTCGCCAGCCTGGCCCAGGCCTTTGTGCTCGAAGGCCGCGAGTTCTTCGTCACCGCCAGTATCGGCATCGCTCTTGGCCCGCAGGATGGCAACGAACCCAGCCAGCTGATGAAAAACGCGGACACGGCGATGTACCACGCCAAGGAACGCGGCAAGAACAACTTCCAGTTCTACCAGGCCGACATGAACGCCAGCGCCCTGGAGCGTCTGGAGCTCGAAGGTGACCTGCGTCACGCGCTGGAACAGGGCGAATTCCTGCTCCATTACCAACCGCAGTTCTCCGGCAACGGCAAGCGCCTCACCGGCGTGGAAGCGCTACTACGCTGGCAGCACCCGACACGCGGTCTGGTGGCGCCCGATGCATTCATCCCGGTGCTCGAAGAACTCGGCCTGGTCGTGCAAGTCGGCGACTGGGTGCTGGCCGAAGCCTGCCGCCAGCTGAACATCTGGCACCACAACAAGATCCGCGTACCAAAGGTGTCGGTGAACCTCTCGGCTCGCCAGTTCAGCGATGGCGATCTGCGCCAACGCATCGAACGCACCCTGACCGAAAGCCGCCTTCGCGCTGCGTGCCTGGAGCTGGAGCTGACCGAAAGCATCCTCATGCAGGACGTTGGCGCAGCACTGCAGACACTCACCGACCTGAAGAACCTGGGCGTATCCATCGCCATTGACGACTTCGGCACCGGCTACTCGTCGCTCAACTACCTCAAGCAGTTCCCCATCGACGTGCTGAAGATCGACCGCAGCTTCGTCGACGGCCTACCCCAGGGCGAGCAGGACGGGCAGATCGCCCGCGCCATTATCGCCATGGCTCACAGCCTGAACATGTCGGTAATCGCCGAGGGTGTGGAGACTCAGGAGCAGCTCGACTTCCTGCGCACTCACGAGTGCGACGAGGTGCAGGGCTACCTGCTCGGCCGGCCAATGCCGGCCCACCAGTTCGAGGCGCAATTCTGCGGGCGCAGCCTGTTCATGCTCGGCTGACAGCACAGCAAGCGGCGCTGAGTGAGCGCCGCTTGTACCGGTCATGATCACGCTTCATATGCCTGGCCAGCCCGGATGCGGTAGAATCCGCCCCCTATTTACTCCGCCCAGCTGACTTTCAGGGGATTGCCATGTTCAGCCGTGATTTGACCATTGCCAAGTACGACGCCGAGCTCTTCGAAGCCATGCAGCAAGAAGCTCTGCGCCAGGAAGAGCACATCGAGCTGATCGCCTCGGAGAACTACACCAGCCCAGCGGTGATGGAAGCCCAGGGTAGCGTGCTGACCAACAAGTACGCCGAAGGCTACCCGGGCAAGCGTTACTACGGTGGTTGCGAGCACGTCGACGTGGTCGAGCAACTGGCCATCGACCGTGCCAAGGAGCTGTTCGGCGCCGACTACGCCAACGTCCAGCCGCACGCCGGTTCGCAAGCCAACGCAGCGGTCTACCTGGCTCTGCTGAGCGCCGGTGACACCATCCTCGGCATGAGCCTGGCCCACGGCGGTCACCTGACCCACGGCGCCAGCGTTTCCTCGTCGGGCAAGCTGTACAACGCCATCCAGTACGGCATCGATGCCAACGGCCTGATCGACTACGACGAAGTCGAGCGTCTGGCGGTCGAGCACAAGCCGAAAATGATCGTGGCCGGCTTCTCCGCTTACTCGCAAGTGCTGGACTTCCCGCGCTTCCGCGCCATCGCCGACAAGGTCGGTGCCTACCTGTTCGTCGACATGGCCCACGTAGCTGGTCTGGTTGCCGCTGGCGTGTACCCGAACCCAGTGCCGTTCGCTGACGTGGTCACTACCACCACGCACAAGACCCTGCGCGGCCCGCGCGGCGGTCTGATTCTCGCCAAGGCCAACGCCGAGATCGAGAAGAAACTCAACTCCGCCGTATTCCCAGGCGCCCAGGGCGGCCCGCTGGAGCACGTCATCGCTGCCAAGGCGATCTGCTTCAAGGAAGCGCTGCAGCCTGAGTTCAAGACCTACCAGCAGCAGGTCGTGAAGAACGCCAAGGCCATGGCGGGCGTATTCATCGAGCGTGGCTTCGACGTCGTCTCCGGCGGCACCGAAAACCACCTGTTCCTGCTCTCGCTGATCAAGCAGGAAATCTCCGGTAAGGACGCTGACGCCGCGCTGGGCAAAGCCTTCATCACCGTCAACAAGAACTCGGTGCCAAACGACCCACGCTCCCCGTTCGTGACCTCCGGCCTGCGCTTCGGCACCCCA
Source organism: Phytopseudomonas punonensis (assembly GCF_900142655.1). Classification (GTDB taxonomy): domain Bacteria; phylum Pseudomonadota; class Gammaproteobacteria; order Pseudomonadales; family Pseudomonadaceae; genus Aquipseudomonas; species Aquipseudomonas punonensis. The sequence continues at coordinate 531,265 of NZ_FRBQ01000001.1, forward strand.
GCCGTCACCACTCGCGGCTTCAAGGAAGCCGAGTGCCGCGAACTGGCTGGCTGGATCTGCGACATCCTGGCCGACCTGAACAACGAAACGGTGATCGACGCCGTACGTGAGAAGGTCAAAGCCATCTGCGCCAAACTGCCGGTCTACGGCAAGTAAGCGCTAGCGCTGCAAACGAGAAAGCCCGGCTCATGCCGGGCTTTTTTTGTACCTGTAAAACGCACTGGCCAGCCCAGCAGCGCGGCACCGCTATCGCTCGATTCTCAGGCTGCAGGCCATAACGAATAAGCCGCGCAATAGCGCGGCTTATTCGGCGGGTCGTTCAAGCGGGGATCACACGGTTATAGCGCAGCCCTGATCAACGCACGGCAGCAGCCGGTGCAGCGGCAGCCGTGCACGGAGACCCGGCGCCCAGGCCAGCAGTCATGCTCTCGACATTGTTGAGCACGTCGTTACCCTGGTTGACCTTCTGAGCCTTCTCGGCTGCCTGCATGCGCTGGGTATAGGTGGTGGAGTTGCCTTGCAGGCTCTGCTGGGTTTCCAACACCGAGTTGGCGATGCTCAGCAGGCTACGCCCTGAGGAGATCAGACTGTCGGAGGTGCTCGGCGTGCAAGGCGCCGCACCATTGGCTACCTGCGAGCTGTGCAGGCCCTGGCTTTGCGTGTTCTGCGGCAGGCACCCAGCAAGGGTAACCAGCATCGGTGCGATGAGCAGTGCTCGCAGCGTTCCGTTGATGCTCATGTGAGTATTATCCTCGATGACATGCCTACGGCCGGGTGCCTAAGCGATGCCCGCAAGTTTAGAAAGGGTGTATTGGCAGCGAAATAGTACGGGTGTGCTAGAGGCACTCTGTACCGTTGATGGTGTATTGCGCCTGCAACTGCCTACGGCCTATGGTGAGCGGATCCAAGTCGTATGGTTTGTAAGGAATTCCCATGTCCGTAACCACCTCCCGCGCCTACGACGTAGAACGCGCTCAGGCGGTCGTGCGCTTGATCATCTCGCCAATCGCCATTAGCTACGCGCTGGCGCTGTACTACCTATCCATGATCGTGGAAGAAGTGGCTTGGCAGATCGTCCTGTTCGAGACTGCTTACTGTGCCGCGGCCCTGGCGCTGTGGCTCGACATCCGCCGCCGCCCAGGCAATAGACCGGTGCGGCGAGTGCTCACCATGCTCATCGACTACACCACCATCACGCTGGTCATTTCCACCGGCGGCGCTCCCATGCTACCGATCTACGCCGTTCTACTCTGGGTAACTGTCGGTTACGGGTTGCGCTACAGGTCGGGCTATCTGCTGCTGGCGACCATCATGGCCACAGCCTCGCTGCTGATAATCGTCGCCACGTCGGCTTACTGGCAGTCGCAGCCCTACCTCATATTCACGCTAGTGCTCACCACTCTGATGGTGCCGGCATATATACACAGCCTGCTCAAACGCTCGCGCCGGGCGACCGAAGCGGAGCAGGCCGCCAACCTGGCCAAGTCACAATTCCTGGCGCAGGCCAGTCACGATCTACGCCAGCCCATTCACTCCATCAGCCTGTTCACCGCCTGCCTGCGCGACAGTAGCCTAGACACCGAGCAAAAGCGCCTTGTGGAAAACATCGACAAATCGCTGCACAGCGTTGCGCGCCTGTTCCGCTCGATTCTCGACATCTACTCACTGGACAGCGGCAAGGTGGTCGCTCAGATGGAGGACCTGCCACTTCACAAGCTGCTGGAGCATCTGATTCAGCAGAACACCGAGGCAGCCCGCTGGGCCGGAGTAGAGATTCGCCTGCACTGTGCGCCGGTATACGTGCGCGCCGACCATGGCCTACTGACCACCATGCTGCAAAACCTGCTCTCCAACGCCCTCAAGTACGCCCCCGGCCAGCCATTGCTGATCGGCTGCCGTCGCAATGGCCAGAGCCTGTCCATCGAGCTGTACGACAAAGGCCGAGGTATTGCAGCCGTGCACCTGGAGCGCATTTTCGAAGAGTTCTATCGCATACGCCAGGCGCGCGACAGCGATGTTGAAGGCATGGGCCTGGGGCTGACCATCGTCAGGCGCCTGGCAACCCTGATGGACCTGCGCATCCGCATTCGTTCCGTCGAGGGCCGCGGCACGCTGGCGGCAATCGATGGCTTGCAAAGGGTAGCCGCGCCCGTCGTCACCAGCGTGCCCGCACAGAGCGCCAACCCCTCGCCACGCATGCTCGACGGCTTGCGTGTGTGCCTGATCGAAGATGATCAGAACGTATTACTGGCCACCGCAACCCTGCTCAAGAAATGGGGCTGTAGCGTCGACACCTTCACGTCTTTGCCTGACACATCGCGGGACTTCGACTTGGTGATCACCGACTTCGATCTCGGCCTGGAGGCCTCCGGGGCAGACTGCATCAAGCATGTACGAGCGCTCAGCGGGCGCAACATACCGGCCATCATCATGACCGGGCATGACGTTCGCCGCGTACAAGAGGCAGTAGGTGATGACGACATCCCGATATTGTCCAAGCCCGTACAACCGGCGGAGCTGCGCTCGCTGCTGGTGGCACTCAAGCTAAGAACGCGCGCCGCCTGATGGTTAGCGCAACCCGGCCTTGGCCGCCAAGGCGGCTGCAGCAGCACGGCTGCTGACATCCAGCGTGCGCATCAGCGCCGACACATGGATGCGCACAGTAAAGGGGGAGATATCCAACTCACGGGCGATTTCCTTGTTCGCCAGGCCGCGCACCAGCAAGCGCAGTACATCCTGCTGACGCGGCGTGAGCTGCTCCAGCAGATGCTTGCCCGCACTGAAGGCCGGCACGCCAGCCGGCCCGAGCGTGAGCACAAAATCGCCGGCACGCACCGCTAACAGCGCCTCACCAATTTCGTCAGGCGGCGTCGCCTTGCCGATGAAGCCGTCCGCACCAGCGGCCATCACCTCATCGATCAACTCACGGTTATCGACCATCGACACGATCACGATCGAGCTGCGCTGAAAGCGCTGACGCAACGCGCCAATGGCCTGTGGCGATTGCCCTGGGAACAACAGGTCGAGCATGAACAGGCTGGGCGCCGCCCCGGCATCCGCCAGCGCAAGCACCTCGTGCATATCACCAGCCTCCAAAATGCAGGCGTGGGGAAAGACCCGCTTCGCAATGCGGCTCAGGCCTTCTCGAAAAACGGGATGGTCATCGGCAACGATAATGCGTTCTGGCTGGGATCGTTCAAGCGTGGGGGGCGTTGTCATCATGGCCTCAGGCTAAAGTCATATCCACAGCGGCGCCAGCGTCTGGCTCTCAATCTGGGCACAGTGAACCCGGCATTCGGTCAATGAAAAAAGCCGGTGTAGCGACATAGACCATCAAGTAGCGTTGAAAAATCCTGGGGGCTGGATGAACGATCAGCAAAGTGTTCATCCAATTCACACTTTCAGGTACTCGGCTGCCGCAGTTTTAAGCTCCTCTAGAGTTAGGTACGTTACATCCACTTCATTTTGTTACGTATGCAGAACATGGACTATTGCCTCATCGCAGCGCGCTTGGGCGAGCAGATCCGGCAGCGACGTCTCGATAGAGAGCTGACGCAAGCCATGCTCGCCGCATGGGTAGCCGTTGCCCGACAGAAGATCTTCGCTATCCAGAAAGATGATCTCTCAGTGGCATGACGGTTTATGCGCGAGTGCTCGGCGCCTTGAACCGTGAGTTCGCCACCGAGTGTCGGCTTGCCTCGGGCAAGCGAAACGGCGCTTTTCAGCATTCGTTATCGCGCATCCGTTCAGGCGAATGACTGCAGGTAATATGCAGCCGTCATTCATGCTTTACTGACTGCTTGCGGCAATGAACGCCTAACTTTTCAATGCTGAATCGGCACTAGGATGATGGAATGCGCCTGTCCATTTTCATCGATGAAAACATCGAATCTATTCTTCAATCTTGGGAAGACTTTGCCCGGACGATCAAGACACCTGGCAAAGCGCTCGACGCTGAAGAGTTGCGCGACCACGCAGGTCACATGCTGCGTGCCATCACGCAGGACCTAAATACCTCACAGACCAAGCAGCAACAGCGAGATAAATCACGCGGGCTTGACCTCGACAACAGTGAACAGACGGCAGCCGAGACGCATGCCGTAACGAGACTTATGGCGGGCTTCACGCTCGATCAAATGGTCTCGGAATACCGCGCCTTGAGAGCGAGCGTACTAAGCCTCTGGATGGGCCAGATAAAATCAGGGTCGGACTTTGAAATTGAAGACATGACCCGCTTCAACGAGGCCATTGATCAAGCGCTTGCTGAATCCATTGCCGGGTACTCCCGCGCTGTCGAGGCTGCTCGCATTATTTTTCTAGGCATATTGGGTCACGATCTACGCAACCCCCTTGGTGCCATTCTGCTAGGCGCAGACGTGCTTCTTCGCAAAGAAAATCTTGGCGACAAACCTGCCAAAATCATCGAACAAATCTCCAGCAGTGCGCACCGAGCCAACCAAATTGTGGGGGATTTGCTCGACTTCACGCGTACTCAGCTAGGGCCCGCGCTGCCTATACGGCGAGGGAAGTCTGATCTAGCTTCAGTCTGCAAGCGGATCGTTGACGAAACGCGGGCTGCCCACCCTAATTCGACAATCATCTGTGAAGTGCCTGCTTCCGAGATCGGTATGTTTGACGAGTCGCGCATGGAGCAAGTTTTCTCCAACCTGATCAGCAACGCAGTGCAGCACGGCGACGCGGAGTCGCCAATCACGGTCAGCCTTTCATCACGCTCTGGAGAGTGCACTATCAGAGTCCACAACTGGGGAACACCTATTGCCGATGACGTGATGCCGTTTATTTTCAATCCAATGGGGCGCTTCTCGCAGCATGCGATGGATGATCAAGGACCCTGCGCAGGAATGGGCCTGGGGCTGTACATCGCCTCACAGATTGTCACGGCTCATGGTGGAGAGATTGAGGTGACATCTACAGCCCAGAAGGGAACAACTTTTGAGGTTCGATTGCCCGCGTAAGCCACGACGCGGGCTCACTCCCAGCACCCACGCCAGGATCGAGGCATTCATCGCCCATGTCTATTTGATCAACTAAGCACTGCGCTTACACCGGCTCATCGCGTCAAGTTAGTGTTGCCGGCTACATCGGCCCCACGGTAATCAGAGGCCTCACTGATACAACAAGCGATTCACTCCCTCGACTCTGTAAATTCAGAAAGCAGCAATTGTTGCTCCCCGGCTGCGCAAAAAATCGCGCTGCCGATCAGCACTCAAGCGGTGCTCAAAAACTTTTACAGCCCCAGAAAAAGAAAAAGCCAGCGTGAAGGCTGGCTTAATTCTTTGATTTATATGGTGGGCCCACACGGACTCGAACCGTGGACCAAAGGATTATGAGTTGCCTAGAAACGCTGCAAGCCTAGTGAAATCGTGCGTAGGCTAGCGTAGGTACAGTGAGCTGAAAGTAGCGCCGTAGAGGGGTTTTAGCGCAATTGAGCGAAATCTGTAAAAGCTGCGCACTGTACCGCTAGTGTACTGTTTTTTGTACCGCGAAACGGGAGCGGGACCGTTCTTCATGACTCAGCAGGCAGAGGCCTAATCGTCTCTTCACCAATTAGGCAGTTTTATATGTAAAATTCAAACTGCGATTATGTTGACGGTATCTATGTAAATCTCTTGGTGGTTGTCGAGAGGCTGAGAAAGGAAGCTGCGTTCTAATTTTCCTTCTCCAATGTAAATAAGTTTGGAGTTTTCGGGGAAGTAAATATCTTTGATTTCGCTAACTTTAATTCTTTCTAAGGGATTTAAAGCTTCATCAGCACGAGTTTCGTCCTTGATGTGCTCGGATATAGAAATGAAAGCTTGCGTGTCCGCAGGTAGATTCTTGCCGATGAATGATAGAATGACATTGAGGTTGGTTTCGTCAATGTCCTCTTTGAGGATTGCATCTAGCAAAAATGGTAACCTGTGAGCCGATTTTGAGTTCGCGATTAAAAAGTTCAGTGCAAAGTGATAAGCCATTACTGTCTTGTGAAGCTCAACGCCTTGCCGAGGGAAAGAGCTGATTTTGTAAAGATCTAGATACCTACTGTCGGTCAGCGGTTGTAGTTCTAGTTGCGACATATTTTTTACAAAAACTCTTTTAAACTCAGTCTCTTTGTTAGTTCGCTTTGTTAGGGTTTCCTTTTCTGTAATCATTGAGTCAAGGGAAGATTTTATTCTCTCTAGTTCATTCTCGAACGTTTCAATGTCGGCTTGCATTTTTCTGTATAGCGCAGCGTTAGCTTTGTTTGATATCCATTGATCAAAAGTAACGCCGTCAACGGACTTGCTTGTTAGAGCTCCGTAGTTTTTAGATATTTCATTGCTTATGCTCGTGATTTTCTTGCTAGATGTGTGGATTTCTGATTTCTTATCTGTTAACTGCTCTGTAATGTGTGATTCAAGCTCTACGGTATCATTGTATTTTTGATAGTAGCTGTATAAGCCCTCCAGGGAGTACGTGAGAATTTGTGTGCATGCCGGGCAGCGATCTACATCATTGTAGCTTTGCTTCTTAATATTGCTTTTGGTTCTTTTGAGGATCTTGTAGTGGTTCTGCAATAAGGAAAGTTTGTTGCAGAGATTTATGTATTTTCTTCTTTCCTCCTCAAGTGAGCTTGATATTTCTATATAGCTTTCTATGTACTCCTCTGCCTGTGCACCGAACGCTTCGTCGGCAAGTTTGGCGAACTGGAATTCAGCTCTTTTGCCGTATCGCCTGAGATTGTTAATGTCGGCTGATAGGTTGTCTCTTCTTTTTGTAAGCTGTCTGTGCTCGACGCGATCAAAGCTATTACTTACGCCTAGGTAATAGTCTAGGTAGTCGTCTTTAAAACCTTTGTAGTATTGAAGATTGGAAAACGACTCTCGCAAATACACCCAGCCTACAGACTGCGAAATATAATATGGCAGGAACATGCTTTCGAGAGGGGCTGGTTTTAGCTCGCCCTTTTGCTCAAGCTGCAGAGTGAATCCTACCAAGCCTCGCACGTATTCCTTCAATGCGATGTGCTCAGCACTATTATCAGCATTGATGCCGTGAAAAGGTACAACTTTTCCAGTCGGTTCCTTAATGTAGATCGACCTTTGCGTTCTTATAATCGAGTACTTATCTTCCTTGCCCTCAGCTGTCTTGGAAAAGTCTACTCTGAACGTTGGCTGGTAGCTTAGTATCTCACTCAGGCTCTCTTTGATATCATTAATGCCAAAGGTATACAGTAAGCTCAGTATGAGTGAACTCTTCCCCGAAGTATTGCGCCCGCTGATTATATTGGCTCCTGGCGAAAATTCATTGTAGAAGCAGGCGCCATGTAATTCGGAACTGACAAATAGCCTGTTAAACGTAAGGGTCGTGCTCATTTTTTACTCTCGCCGTAATATTCTACAAATGCACATAGCGCAGCAAAAAAAATATCAATATCCGCCAGGTTTATATTGCTAGCATTTTTTATGTTGGTCATGTATGCGCCAAGCATTTCTTCATAAGAGTAGAAGTCTAGAGTGTAATCATTTTCTTTAATAAATGTTTTTATTATTTGGTGTTCGTTGTTGCTCATGTCCTTTAGGAGTTCGAAGGTATTCCTAATGTGATTTTCGTGGTTTCGTTGAACCCCCAGAGGGATGCGAAATTTTCGTGTTAGCTCTAATGAATTATTGCGCCAAAGCTCGAATGTTTTTTGCTCTGTCTCAATAATATTAAGTGCTTTTTTTATTTCGGCACCCTCAACCCTTTTTGTTTTGTCGAGCAGGTTGATGATTTTTCCTTGGTTATATATGGCTTCAACATCTCTAAAGAGACTTAGAAGAAGCTCGACCGCAGCTGAGTGGTCTGGAATATTAGGGAATTTTCTATGCATCAACCCGACTAATATGTCTTTTTGAGAGTTTTTGTTGCGGGGGAAATCTACCCACTGAATATGTAGACTGCTGAACTCTGCTTCGCTGAAGGTGCTTGCTTCTTTAGTGCAGTGTTCATGTACCTTTTCTTTTATTTTATTTTTTATCTCTTCAGGTATGTCATCATAACGGCTTTTGCTGTTTTGCTCATTGAGAAGGTGGACTACGTCGGTTTTGCCTGTTAGCTTTTCTGCTTTTTTTGGTGAGTAGCTTAATTTGATATCAGTGTTTGATATAAAAGTTAAGCTGTGTGCGTAATCTGTGCACTTAGGCACGGGATCGTTTCTTAAGGCATTTCCAACGTCAAGCATCTTAGCTATGACTTCGGCAAATCTCGCATCAATCGTCCACATCCCGCCTGAAAGTTTTTTTGCTTGATATGATTCAATTGCCTCTATGTTTCTGAGGCAATCCGATCTATAGCAAAACAAAAAATCATCATGATGCTCGATGCATAAGAAAAACTCTCGACGGCTAATTTCTGCGTAGTTGTTTAGCAATAAGTACAGCGCGCAGTTGCGTTGAAACTCAAAGCCTAGCAGCGCCTCTACGCCAGAATTCGCTGCTCTACTTTTTTTGGTCAAGGTCTCACCTTTAACACTAGGGATATGGGGCGGATGTATTTACGAGCGCGCCTTACACTGGTGTCCTAGCTGTTTCTTTCAAAAACTTTGTATCGTTCGACACTTTGGAAACCAAGAGCACCCCCAAAACTGCTGTCCTGCTTTTGATCCTGATTTCACTGTGCGAATCAACAATTCGTTACCGCACCTTGGACATTGCCGCTCGGCTGTAGGATCGCTACGGCGCTTGAGGTTTTGCACGTGCTCGCGGTGAGTGGCGAGCGTCGGTGTACGGCGGCCGGTTTGCAGTGCGTGCAGCATCGCGTCGACTTCAGCCTCGCTAAAGACCGCCCGTTGGAATGACTGGATGTAGCGGATAAAGCCAATGCCTTGGGTCACATTGGCCGGCACTTCTGTTTTGAAGGTGCTGCCGCCTATGAAGGTGATGACCGAGTGCAGGTGCTCGGGATTAGCGCCAAGGGTAGCTTCCAGAGCTTTGAGGTGCTTGTAGTTCTGGCGTAGTGGGTTCTGGAATTTGAAGGTGCGTTTGTAGAGCTTCTGCGTCCACTGCGCCTGCTTCTCGCTGCCGAAGATCCAGCCGCTCATGTTCTTCGTTTCCAGCACGAAGATGCCGTAGGGCGAGAGAAAGACGTGATCGATCTGCGTAGTGCCGTCGGGGGTATTCAGGGTGACGTTATGCAGGCGGCGGTAGGTTCGCTCATCGAGTTGTCTGTGCGCGAAGAAGCGCACCAGCAGCTCGCCGATATGGCCCTTGGCCCATGGCGATTTGAGCAGGCCGATCAGCACGGCCGCGGGGATGAACCAGGCCAGCATGCCCCAGACCTGGCCGATAATCGGGCTGTAATCCATTTTCTTCCTTGAGCCGAGCGACTTGCAGAGCGCCCGGTTGCAGGGCGTGCAGGTGTGCCGAAATCCAAAAGCCTGGCACTGGCCCGAATAATGGCTAATTGCCGCCAATGACTCAAGGGGGTCGCGACCAATGTCCTATGTCGCGATGACCTACCAAGGGCAGGCAGCTCAACGTATCTAAGGTGCTATCCGGTACCGCGTGCTACGCCCACCGCCCGGCAACCGCTCGATACAGCCCTTTTCTAGCAGATCACTCAAGTGACGCGTCGCGGTGGCCTTGGAAACCTTGGCCACCGCCTGATATTGCGCTGCACTGATGCCGCCCTCGAAACCCCGCTCACCGCCATCCAGCAGCCGGTTAAGTACTTTGATCTGTTCCGCCGATAGCGCTTGGCTGCGATGTGCTTGCCAGAAGCGCGCCTTGGCCAGCACTCGGTCGATGCGCACGAGCGCCTGCTGCAAACTCTTGAGCAATGTTTCGAGAAACCACTGCAGCCAGGCGGTGATATCCAGGCCGCCTTTCTGACTGAGTTCGAGGATGCGGTAGTAACCGGCGCGGTCATCGAGGATGCTCGCTGACATGGCGTAGAAGCGGATGACCTGTTGCTCACTTTGTGCCAAGGCCATATCGGTGACCGCCCGCGTGAGCCTACCGTTACCATCATCGAAGGGATGCAGGGTGACGAACCAGAAATGGGCGATACCGGCACGTAAAAACGGATCGAGACTGGCGTCGCTGTAGCTACTGTTGAACCAGGCGAGAAACTCAGCCAGTTGCGCCTCAAGTACTGTGCGAGGAGGAGCTTCGAAATGGACAGTCGGCTGGTCGATCCGACCGGAAACAACCTGCATGGGCTCTTCGCCACGCAGTGCGCCGACGCGCAGCGGTCGAGCCAGCAATGGGTCATCGCCCGGGAATAACCAGCGGTGCCATGTGAACAGTCGCTGTTCGTCCAACGGCTCGTGAAGCCCACCTGTAGCATCGAGCAGCAGCTGCGCCAGACCTTCGGAGCGTGAAGTGGTGCGGCCCTCTTCGTTCAACCCCAGGCGCCGCGCCAGCGATGAGCGCACTGAGCCGACGTTCAGCTGCTCGCCCTCGATAGCTGATGAGGTAACGATGTTCTGCAGCATGGCATCCAGGCTGCTCTGCACTTCAGTATCAGCGCCCACCGCACCAAGCATGCCTAACAAGCGTCCCTGAGCCTGAGCGCAAGCGCGCAGCAGCGGCGCAAGCGTTTCGGCTTGCCAGCTGAAGCGCGGCCAGTCTGGCTGCTGCCAGATCCAGAGTCGGTTATTCATAGGTGTGTTTATTTGTGAGCCGATTAGCGAGCCTATTCGGCTCATATGGTGAGCCGATAATGCAGCCTATTCGGCTCACTGTCTAATTAATGAAACCTGGTCAGGTGCTGGGGCCAACTACCTTAGCGGGATCAGTACTCAGGTTCATGTAGTGACAACCCTGGGAATGCCGAAGCCCGTTTTGGCTTGCTTGGCCGCAGCAGCATTGAGATCTACCGGGTTTAAATGAGTGAGACTGATTTTGAGGCCGAATTTCTTGAATACGGCGTCTAGGGTCGCAAGGGTCGGGTTGCCGCTGTCGACCTCCAGTTGTGACAGTGCTCGCTTGGAGATTTTGCATGCGATGGCGAACCGCTCCTGGCTCACGCCTAATACGTTTTCACGTAGACGCTTAACGGCGCCGCCGAGCGTCAGTCTTCCTCCGGCAACCTCGTCGGCCACTGCTTGTATGTAAGCCTTGCGCTCCTCCAGGGTCATCTCTTTCATATCAACCCCCATTCCTTCAGGCGCGCGTCTAGGTTGTTGAGCGGAATGCTGTTCGCGTTGCGAACGCTGTCTGGCAAATTCACCAGTAGATCGGGCAGCGCTCGGAAGTCCTGAGCTTTGCCACGCAGTGCATCGAAATACAGATCCCCCGATGCTTCACCTGCCAAGTCATGGCAGGCCTGCCGCCAGTCCGGCGAGCCGGCCTTCTCGTGCTGCCATTTCGTCACTCGTGTTATGCCGTCTGGGTCGAGAACCATTGGGGCCAAATCGTAGATGGGCGCGAGCCTCAGTTTGCCTGCAGCCCGAATGATCGAGATGTTTCTGCCGTGGTTATCCGAGTTGCCCAGGATGCGGTTCAGCAGGTCTCGGGCCATGTACTCGACGGCCAGGTCAAACAGCTCACTGCCTTGCCCTGCCATCGTCCAGATCTCGCCGAGGCGCCCGAGCACGAATTCATGGGCCAGGTAGGCGCCATTCTCAGTAATGCCACACACCGAGTAGATCGACTCTACCGGGTGGCGCAGGATGCCCTGCTCGGTTACCTCACGATCAAAGCGCGGCATCCAAAGGCTGGGCTTGTGTTCACCGTTGTCTATCAGCGCCAGCCCTTCATTCGAGATGGTGTTCATGCCGATCTCGGCGACCGCGCAGTAATACTGGTACTCCGCCCTGAGTATGTCCTTGTCGATAGCTGCTGTTCGGTTCCTGGGGAATTTCACGAACCAGTGCTGCCTGGTCTGCTCATCCGCTAGTGTGGCCTCGGCGAACATCAGGCCGTCGTGGTTTTCCGCCAACAACAGCTTGGGCGCCTCACCGCCTGCACCTGTCGCACCGCCAATGGCCGCGCCCTGCTCGTAGACATACTCCAGAAAATCCGTGTTGCGCTCAGCCACATCCTGACGGGTAAAGCCCATGGGCTGGCCCTCATCAAGGTAGGGAAAGGATTGCTTGATGCGCATATGGCCGATTGGCGATGGTGTACAACGCTCCAGGAGAAACAGCTCCATGGCGACGTCATCAGGCTTGCGGCTCGCGAAGCGCTTCTTCAAGGAGCGAAAGGCGGCACCGGCCGGGATGATATCCAACAGGAATGCCGGGTAGCCGTGCGAGGTGTTGATATTCATATCCAGGCGATGCAGGACACTGACGGAGCTCTCGAAGAACGAGTCTTCAGATTCCATGTTGTTGAGGTAGAAATTGGTGAGGTAACCCATGATGCAGGTGCCCTCACGAGGATTTAGCGAATCCTCGAATTTCAGGCTGTAGGCATCTTGCCAGACGCCATTAGCGAACAGTTCAACGGTGAGTTCTTTGGCCATGACCGAACCATCAATTGGCGCATTACATTGCTCCAAAATATAGATCGAATGCTTATTCGGCGCAATATAATGCGTCATCTGGAGATATGCAGATGATTTGGCGCATTAGAATGCGCTGAACGAGAGGCCGTGACTGAACGTGTATTCTTGGAATTCGGGGCTGGCGTGGCTATTTTTCGACATGAAAAAGCCGCGCAGTGCGCGGCTTTAAAGATGGTGGGCCCAGCAGGACTTGAACCTGCGACCAATCGATTATGAGTCGAGTGCTCTAACCAACTGAGCTATAGGCCCCCAGAAGGCCGGCGGAGTATACCGATGGACTCCGCCGAGTGCCAATCCGATGCGCCATGCCCTTCCCTACGCTGGGGTCTGTTCCCGTTTCACGCGTGGCATACACTCACTAACTAATGGCTTGTAGCCAGCAAAACCGCGTGCAATCCCGCCGCCTCTTTGTTCATAATTTGCGCGACGTTCCTATCCCTCCGTGCCCTCACGCTGACGATACGAGCCCTACCAGCCTAGCCGGGCCCGCGCCGTGAAGAGCCAGAATTCCAAAATCACCCACCTCAGACGCCTGGTCGCGATCATGACCAGTGTGGTGGGTTTGGCCGTGGTGCTGCTCACCTACCTGCAGGTCGAGTGGGACCGGCGCGAGTCGCTGCGCCAGCATGTGGCCGATATGGAGAACCTCTCGACTGCGCTGACCCGGCAGGCGGAGTCGACGATTCGTGATGCCCATGCCGTGCTGCTCGGCATGCAGCGCAAGTTGCAGGTGTCCGGCTATGCCCCCGAAAGCCTGAACGAGGTGTTGGAGGTGGCGCGGGCTCAGTCGTCGGTGTTGACCGACGTGCAGGGCTTCACGGTGCTGAGTGCCGAAGGCCGCCCCCTGATCACTACGGTGCCCAACCCCATCACCACGTACTCCGCCCAAGATCGCGAGTACTTCCTTATTCAGCGCAATAACCAGGCCAGTGGCCTGTACATCGGCCCGCCCGTGCAAAGTCGCATGAGTGGCGAGTGGGTGATTTCCCTGACGCTACGCCTGAGTGATGCCAATGGTGAGTTTCGCGGCGTGGTAATGGCGACGCTGCTGGTCCAGCATTTCGTAGATTTCTACCAGACTATCGATCTGGGCAGCCAGGGCGTGATCGGCCTGGTAAAACGTGACGGTACCCTACTGGTCAGGTCGCTAGAGTCCGTTCAGAACGCTGGTCTGAACATGTCCAAGAGCCCTGTGTTGCGCGCGGTGAATGAACAAGGCGTGACGCGCGGCAATATGGTGCTCACGGCGATGATCGACGGTGTGAAGCGCATCTATGGCTTCGATACCAGCGACGAGTACCCCATCCTCGTGGCCGCCTCCCGAGGGGAGGAGGAGGCGATGGCTGCCTGGCGCGATCGCTCCTTGCAGAACTGGTCATTGGCTGCCGGTGTGCTGGTCATCCTGTTTTCCATGGGTTGGCTGATCGGGCGTGCGCTGGGCCGGCAGGGGCGGATGGAAGCGCGCCTGCAGAGCATGCACCGCGACTTGGCGCTGGCCAACCACGCGCTGGAAATCATGGCTGGTGAAGATGCCCTGACCGGCTTAGCCAACCGTCGCCGCTTGGACGAAACACTACGTGTGGCCTTCCAATCTGCCGCGGCCCAGGGCCAGCCACTGTCGTTCGTGCTGCTGGACGTCGACTACTTCAAGCGCTTCAACGATCAATATGGCCACCCGGCCGGTGACGAGGTGCTCAAAGAGGTGGCGGCAGTACTCAAGCGCCATGCCAAACGCAGCGCGGATACCACGGCACGATACGGCGGTGAGGAACTGGCGCTGGTTCTGCCTGGAGCAGAAAGCACCTCGGCCATGGCGGTCGCCGAACGCATTCGCGCGGATGTCGAGGCACTGGCAATCGTCAACGAGGGCTCGCCCTACGCCCGCCTGACGCTTAGCGTCGGCGTCGCCACCTGTGTACCGGGGCGCGATATGCCGGAGCCAGCCGACCTGGTCGCGGCTGCGGATGTGGCACTTTATGTCGCCAAAGGCGAAGGTCGTAACCGGGTAATCCTCGGCAAGAATCCAGCCTGACCCGGCCACCAGTGGCCATGCCCAACTTTTTGCTGGGCAACGACTACAAAAACGCTAATTTCGCTATCTCCCACCTCTGAACACAATGGCCTCAACGCACGAACGGCTCGTGCGCTCGGCCAGGGTCTCCCTGACCATGGGCGCCGAGCCTCCTTCAGAGGGACGCAACGATGGCTGTCGAAATAACCCGAATAGACACCCTGGTGGTGGGCGCCGGCCAAGCCGGCGTGGCGATGAGCGAGCACCTGACCAAGCTCGGCGTGCCGCACTTGGTGCTGGAACGCGAACGCATCGCCGAACGCTGGCGCACCATGCGCTGGGATTCGCTGGTCGCCAACGGCCCGGCCTGGCACGACCGCTTCCCCGGCCTTGAATTCGACATCGACGACGACGCCTTTCCGGACAAAGAAAAGGTGGCCGCCTACTTCGAAGCCTATGCGCGCCGCTTCAACGCACCAATCCGCACCGGCGTGGAGGTGAAGAAGGTTCGCCGCAACGCCAATCGCCCCGGCTTTACCGTGGAAACCTCGGAGGGTGTGATCGAAGCCAATCGCGTGGTGGCCGCCACCGGCCCCTTCCAGCGCCCGGTGATTCCGGCCATCGCCCCGCAGGACGAACACCTGCTGCAGATCCACTCCGCCGACTACCGCAACCCGCAGCAACTGCCCGCCGGCGCCGTGCTGGTGGTGGGTGCCGGCTCCTCGGGCACGCAGATCGCCGATGAGCTGATGCAGGCCGGCCGCCAGGTTTACCTCTCCGTCGGCGCCCATGACCGGCCGCCGCGCAGCTACCGCAACCGCGACTTCTGCTGGTGGCTGGGCGTGCTCGGCGAGTGGGACCAGGAGACGCCGAAAGCCGGCCGCGAACACGTGACCATCGCCGTCAGCGGCGCCGGTGGCGGCAAGACCATCGACTTCCGCCGCCTGGCTCACCAGGGCATGACGCTGGTCGGCCTGACCCGCTCGTTCGAAAACGGTGTGGTGCAGTTCGCCGGCGATCTTGTCGATAACGTCCGCCGTGGCGACGAGAACTATCTGGCGCTGCTCGATGCCGCAGATGCCTATGTGAAACGCAACGGATTGGATCTGCCGGAAGAACCCGAAGCGCGCATCATCCCGGCAGATCCTGCCTGCATGAGCGAGCCGCTGCGCGAGCTGGATCTGGTCGCGGCAGGCGTGACGTCGATCATCTGGGCGACCGGTTTCGCCACCGACTTCAGCTGGCTGGAAGCCGACACCTTCGATGCCAACGGCAAGCCCCAGCACCAGCGCGGCGTGTCCCGCGAGCCGGGCATCTATTTTCTCGGCCTGCCGTGGCTGTCGCGCCGTGGCTCGTCGTTCATCTGGGGCGTGTGGCACGACGCCAAGCACGTCGCCGACCATATCGCCACGCAACGCAAGTACACCGCCTATCGCGATGCCGAGCAGCGCCATGTAGACGCCCCCATCACTCGCCTGCAGGGAGTCAAATGATGCCCACCCATACCCGTATCCGCATGTTCAACACCAAGGACACCTACCCCAACCAGGCCCTGGACAATGACCTGTGCCAGGCCGTGCGCGCCGGCAACACGGTGTACGTGCGCGGCCAGGTCGGCACCGACTTCGACGGCAACCTGGTGGGTCTCGGCGACCCGCAGGCGCAGACCGAGCAGGCGATGAAGAACCTCAAGCAGTTGCTCGAAGAAGCCGGCAGCGACCTGTCCCATATCGTCAAGACCACCACCTACATCATCGACCCGCGCTACCGCGAGCCGGTGTACAAGGAGGTCGGCAAATGGCTCAAGGGCGTGTTCCCGATTTCCACCGGGCTGGTGGTCTCGGCACTCGGCCAGCCGCAGTGGCTGATGGAGATCGACGTAATCGCGGTGATCCCGGACGACTGGCAGGCCAAATAAGGAGGCGCGCATGACCTTTTCCATCGTCGGGCGCTGCCCGGAAACCGGGCAACTGGGTATCGCCATCAGCTCGTCGAGTATCGCCGTGGGCGCGCGCTGCCCCTGGCTGCGCGCCGGTGTGGGTGCGGTTGCCACGCAAAACGTCACCCTGCCCGCCCTCGGCCCGCAGATTCTCGATTTGCTTGAACAGCAGGCGCTGGCTCCAAGCGATGCCCTGCAGCATGCCTTGAGCGCCAATGGCTGGAGCCAGTATCGCCAGGTGACGGTGATCGACAGCCAGGGCCGCACCGCGCTGTTCAACGGCAAGGAAGCGCTGGGGCTGTACAACGCGGTGGCCGGTGAGCAGTGCGTGGCGGCGGGTAATCTGCTGTCGAGCGAAGCGGTGATCCAGGCGATGGTCGAGGCCTTCGAGAACGCCAGCGGGCAACTGGCTGACCGCCTGCTCGCGGCCATGCATGGGGCGATGGCCGCCGGCGGCGAGGCCGGCCCGGTGCATTCGGCGGCGCTCAAAGTGGTGGGCGACCTGGTGTGGCCGATCATCGACCTGCGCGTCGACTGGGCAGACGAGGACCCCATCGGCCAGCTCGATGGCCTGTGGCAGGCCTACCGGCCGCAGATGCAGGACTACCTGACCCGCGCCCTCGACCCGACGGCGGCGCCAAGCTACGGAGTACCGGGTGATGAATGAGCCAACCAGCCGCGCCCTGCTCGAGCGGCTGATCGGCTTCGCTACGGTCAGCCGTGACTCCAACCTGGAACTGATCGACTTCATCCGCGAGTACCTGGCCGGGTTCGGCGTCGCCAGCGAGCTTTTCCACAACGCCGAGGGCACCAAGGCCAACCTGTTCGCCACCATTGGCCCGACGGATCGCGGTGGCGTGGTGCTGTCCGGCCACACCGACGTGGTACCGGTGGACGGCCAGGCCTGGACGGTCGATCCGTTCAGGCTGACCGAGCGCGACGGGCGCCTGTACGGCCGCGGCACCGCGGACATGAAAGGCTTTATCGCCTGTGTGCTGGCGGCGGTGCCGAGCCTCGTAGAACGCCCGCTGCAAGTGCCGGTGCACCTGGCGTTTTCCTACGACGAGGAAGTCGGCTGCATCGGCGTGCGCTCCATGCTCGCCGAGCTGGAAAAGCGCCCGCACAAACCGACCCTATGCCTGATCGGCGAACCTACCGAACTCAAGCCCGTGCTCGGCCACAAGGGCAAGCTGGCGATGCGCTGCGAAGTGCACGGCGCTGCCTGCCACTCGGCGTACGCGCCCTATGGCGTGAACGCCATCGAATACGCGGCGCGGTTGATCGGCCACCTGGGCGATATCGGCGCGCGCCTGGCCCAGCCCGAGCACCACGATGCGCGCTTCGACCCGCCCTTCTCCACCGTGCAGACCGGCGTGATTAAAGGCGGCCGAGCACTGAACATCGTGCCGGCGGAGTGCGAGTTCGATTTCGAAGTACGCGCGTTGCCGGGCTTCGATGCGCAAAGCGTGGCGGATGAATTACAGAGCTACGCCGCCGAGCAACTGCTGCCGAAGATGCAGGCGGTGAGCGCCGCTAGCGACATTCGCCTGCACGCGCTGAGCGCCTACCCCGGCCTCGCCACACCACCGGAAAGTGAAGCAGCGCGGCTGCTGACGAGGCTCTGCGGATCGAGTGATTTCGGCACCGTAGCCTTTGGCACCGAAGGCGGCCTGTTCGACGGTGCCGGCATTCCCACCGTGGTTTGCGGCCCAGGCAGCATGGACCAGGGCCACAAGCCCGACGAGTTCGTCAGCGTGGAACAGCTAAATGGCTGCGATGCGATGCTGCAGCGGTTAGCGGACTACCTCTGCGATCCGGCGTGATTTTTGATTTCGCGGGCATGGCCCGCTCCCACATGATTTGCGCCGACAGCTTGTAGGATGGGTCGGGCAGCGTAGGTGAAACCCATCAATGCCCGATGGGTTTCACCCATCCTACGCCTCTGAAAACCA
This sequence comes from Phytopseudomonas punonensis, assembly GCF_900142655.1. Classification (GTDB taxonomy): domain Bacteria; phylum Pseudomonadota; class Gammaproteobacteria; order Pseudomonadales; family Pseudomonadaceae; genus Aquipseudomonas; species Aquipseudomonas punonensis. The sequence continues at coordinate 549,638 of NZ_FRBQ01000001.1, forward strand.
TCCGTAGCCTGGGTTGAGCAACGCGATACCCAGGACATTTCCCCGGGTGTCGCTGCGCTCGACCCGGGCTACGTTCAATGTGGGAGCGCGCCATGCGCGCGATTCGCGGGCGTCGACTAGGCGTCCCCGCCCGCTCCCACAGATATCGCACCGACAGTGGCTCCAACCTAACCCTGCTCCTACGCCACACCCCGCTCACTCAACTCGCCCAACCGCTCCCGGCAAAAATCCACGAATAGCTGCGCCGGTTTGGTGAGCTGTCCCCGCTTGAGACGCGCCGCCACCAGCCCGGAGGTGGCGACATGTTCGGTGATATCCACGGTCACCACGCGTTTGCCGTCGTAGGTGCATTCCGAATGCGGTTTGGTGACCAGCAGCGAGAAGCCGAAGCCCTGGCCGACCATGCCGCGCACCATCTCGATGGACGGTGAACTGAAGACGATATTGGGGGTCAGCCCCAGCTCGTGGAACAGGCTGACGAAATAGGTTCGGCTGGGTTGCACGTCGAGCAGGATCATCGGTTCCAAGCACAGATCGCGCAGCGATACCTGGGCCTGTCCGGAGAAACGATGGTGCTCGGGCAAGAGCACGTAGGGTTTCTGCGGCGGCATCAGCGGCTCGGTGGCGATGGTGCCGTCAAGGTCGTGCTCGTAGAGAAACGCCAGGTCGAAGGAGCCGGAGGTGAGCCCCTGCACCAGCTCCTGCTGCTCACCATCGCGGATGCGGATATCCACCCCAGGATAGCGCTCGCGAAAGCCAGCGATCAGCTGTGGCAGGTAGAGCGGCGCGACGGTTTCGAAGCAGCCGATATCTATCTGACCGGCGACGATGTCGTTGTCGGCTAAGGCGTTCTGCTCGAACTCGCGGGCCATGCGCAGCAGTTGCTGGGCCTTCTCGTAGAAGCGCGCACCGCTGGGCGTCAGCGACACGCCCTGGGCGTGGTGGCGGATAAAAAGCTGCACGCCAAAGCTCTCTTCCAGCCCCTTGATCGCCGTGGAGATGGACGGCTGGGCGATGTACAGCTGCCGCGAGGCCTCGGCCACGCTGCCCGCCTCCACCGTGGTGACGAAGTATTTGAGTTGCCGCAGGGTATAGGAAGCCACGTGTCGATCTCGCCGCGATTACTGCCTGCACCTTACTCCAACAAAGTGCTGCGGCGGGGCGTTGCCTTGCAAAGGTTTTTCATAAGTCCCGAGCATATTTTTACTAATTTTCGTTCTTGCCCGACTGACGCACCATGGCCCTCACATGAACGACAGTTCCCGCCCGGCAAGCACACCGCGCGACAAAACAACAAAGATCCTGCTGACGCGTGACACAACGCGCAGCTTCGCCGCTTCGGCCCTACTGCCCCTGTTCCGAAATACAACGAAAAAACAGCGAGGGAGTTTCCATGTTCAAGCACTTGCGTCCATCTATCCGGGCCGCCATCGGCCTGTCCATCCTGGCCGGCGCCAGCACATCGGTATTGGCTGATTCGTCGAAACTGACGGTGATTTCTTTCGGCGGCGCCACCAAGGTCGCGCAGACCGCTGCCTACTTCAAACCCTTCGAGCAGAGCGGCGCCGGTCAGGTAATCGCTGGCGAGTACAACGGCGAACTGTCCAAGGTCAAAGCCATGGTCGACGTTGGCCAAGTGACCTGGGACGTGGTCGAACTGGAAAGCCCGGAGCTGCAGCGCGGCTGCGAAGAAGGCCTGTTCGAACGCCTCGACCCGGCCATTCTCGGCGACACCAGCCAGTACATTCCCGGCACCGTGAGCGAGTGCGGCGTGGCCACCTACGTGTGGTCGATGGTGATGGCCTACAACGGCGACAAGCTGAAAACCGCACCCACTTCCTGGGCGGATTTCTGGGACCTGGAGAAATTCCCGGGCAAGCGTGGCCTGCGCAAGAGCGCCAAGTACACCCTCGAAGCCGCCCTGCTGGCCGACGGCGTGAGCCGCCAGGATCTGTATAAGGTGCTGGCCACGAAGGAAGGCGTCGACCGCGCCTTCAAGAAGCTGGACGCCATCAAGGGTTCGATCCAGTGGTGGGAAGCCGGCGCGCAACCGCCGCAGTGGCTGCTGGCCGGTGACGTGACCCTGTCCGCCGCCTATAACGGGCGTATCGGCGTGGCCCAGAAGGAAGGCGCCAATCTGAAAATCTCCTGGAACGGCAGTCTCTACGACCCGGAACACTGGGCCATCGTCAAAGGCAGCCCGAACAAGGCGCTGGCCGAGCGCTTCATCAAGTTCGCCAGCCAGGCGGACACGCAAAAGGTGTTCTCCAGCCAGATCCCCTACGGCCCTGTGCACAAGCAGACGCTGCCGCAACTGCCGGCCGATGTACAGGCGCAGCTGCCAACCGCCGAGGCCAACATGGCCAGCGCGCAACTGGTGAATGCCGAGTTCTGGATCGACCATGGCGAGGAGCTGGAAGAGCGCTTCAACGGCTGGGCCGCTCGCTGAGAGCCAGCCCAGTCGGAAAGCCGCTTGCGGCTAACGCGCTTCAGCGCGGCCCGAAGGGCGAGCGAAGCGAGTAATGCTCATTTACCACTCGTAAACTCGCGTGCGAGCCCAGTCCGCTTCCTCGCTTGTTTTCGCGGGGCCGCCTAGGCCTTGTATCGCTCTAGCTCGCGAGCCCGTGAACCGGCTTTACGCTGAGCGAAAAAAGGGGCCTTGCGGCCCCTTTTTTCATCTTGGTCTCAGTCAGCCTGAACGGTGACCTGATGCTGCTCACCCAGCCCGGCGATGCCCAGCTTGATGGTCTGCCCGGCGCGCAGGAATACCGGGTTGGGCTTGATGCCCAGGCCGACGCCCGGCGGGGTGCCGGTGGAGATCACGTCGCCTGGCTGCAAGCTCATGCAGCGGCTCAGGTAGGCGATCAGTTGCGGCACGTTGAAGATCAGCGTGCGCGTATTGCCCTGCTGATAACGGTGGCCGTCGACCTCCAGCCACATGTCCAGGGCGTGCGGGTCGGCAATTTCGTCGCGGGTCACCAGCCACGGGCCCAGTGGGCCGAAGGTATCGAAGCCCTTGCCCTTGTCCCAGCTGCCGCCGCGCTCGAGCTGCCACTCGCGCTCGGACACGTCGTTGATCACGCAGTAGCCGGCGACGTGGTCCATGGCGTTGGCCTCGTCGATGTAGCGCCCGCCCTTGCCGATCACCACGCCCAGTTCCACTTCCCAGTCGGTCTTGGTCGAACCGCGGGGAATCTCGACGGCGTCATTGGGGCCGCAGATGGCGCTGGTCCACTTGTTGAAGATGATCGGCTCTTTAGGCACGTCCATCCCCGACTCGGCGGCGTGGTCGGCATAGTTGAGGCCGATGCACACGAACTTGCCGACCTGGCCGACGCAGGCGCCGATGCGCGGGTTGCCGGTCACGATTGGTAGGCTGGCCGGATCAATCTGCGCCAGCGCGGCGAGGCCCGCCGGTGTCAGCACGTCGCCGGCGATATCGGCCACATGCCCGGAGAGGTCACGAATCCTGTTGTTGTCATCCAGCAGGCCTGGCTTCTCTGCGCCCTTGGCGCCGTAACGTAGCAGTTTCATGTGGGGTCCTTGTTCAGATTCAAGACGATCAGATGCTCATGCCGCCATCGATTACGTGCAGCGCACCGGTGGTATAGGAAGACGCGTCGGAGCCAAGGTACAGCACCAGCCGGGCGATTTCCTCGGCGCTGCCCAGGCGGCCCATGGGCTGGCGGCCGACGAACTGGCCGTGCACCTGCTCCTCGGCCACGCCCTGCAACGCCGCCTGCTCGGCGATGCGCGCACGCAGCGAGGGCGAGTCGACGGTGCCCGGGCAGATCGCGTTGCAGCGAATGCCCTGGCCGATGTAGTCGGCGGCCACCGATTTGGTCAGGCCGACCACCGCTGCCTTGCTGGCGGTGTATGCGCAGCGGTTGGGCACGCCCTTGATGCTCGACGCCACCGAGGCCATGTTGATGATCGAGCCACCACCGCGGGCCAGCATGCCCGGCAGCGTGGCGCGGATCATCCGGTACATGGCAGTGACGTTGAGCTGCAGGGAGCGCTCCCAGGCCGCTTCGTCGCACTCCAGAATGCTGCCGGCGTGCACGTAGCCCGCACAGTTGAACAGCACGTCCACCGCGCCGATCTGCTCGCTGAGCGCGGCGATGGCCTCTGGCGAGGTGACGTCCAGCGGTAAGGCGGTGAGGCCCGGCTCATCCTGCAGCGCACTGGTGTCGATATCGGTGGCAATCACCTCGGCGCCAGCGGCCGCAAAGGCCCGGGCGCTGGCCAGGCCGATGCCTTGGCCAGCAGCGGTGATAAGCACGCGTTTGCCGTGCAACTCGCTCATGCTTTCTCCAGAGTCAGGCCGCCGGTAGGCGTAACGACCGGCTTGCTAGCGGGCGTGTCGAGCATGCTGCGCGGGATGGCCATGATCAGCCCACCGCTGACGAACAGGCAGCCGGCCAATACGTAGGTGCCGTTGTTTATGTCGCCGGTCATGGTTTCTGCCATGGCGGTGATCATCGAGCCGGTGAAGCCGGACAGGTTGCCGAAAGAGTTGATGATACCGATGCCGGCCGCCGCGGCGATGCCGGACAGCACGGTGCCGGGCAGCGTCCAGTAGATCGGCATCAGGCTGAGGATGCCCGAGGCGGCAACGCTCAGGAACAGCACAGAGAGCACGATGTCATGGGCGAAGTAGGCGCTGAGCATCAGGCCGACACCGCCGATGAAGGCCGGAATCGCAGCATGCAGGCGACGCTCGCCAGTGCGGTTGGAATGGCGGGCGTTGAGCAGCATCGCCACGGCGGCCACGCCGTAAGGAATGGCGGTCAGCAGGCCGATGTGCAGGCTGCTGGTGATACCGGCGCTCTTAATGATCGACGGCATCCAGAACGCCAGGCCGTAGAAGCCGGTGTTGAAGGTCAACAGGATCAGCACCAGCAGCCATACGCGCGGGTTGAGGAAGGCTTCACTGAGGCGCGATGCCTTACCGGTGTTGTCCTGCTGCAGGTTGGCCTTGAGCATGGCTTTCTCGGCGGCGGACAGCCACTTGGCCTTATCGATGTTGTCGCACAGGCAGACGATCACCACGACGGCCATGACGATCGACGGCAGGCCTTCGATAAGCAGCATCCACTGCCAGCCGGACAGCCCGTGTACGCCCTGCATCGCGGTCATCAGCCAGCCAGAGAGCATGCCACCCAGCACCAGGCTGATCGGCAGCGCCAGCAGGAAGCCGGACATCACGCGGCTCTGCCGGTGGGTGGGGAACCAGTAGTTGAGGTACAGAATCACGCCTGGGAAAAAGCCGGCTTCGCAGATGCCGAGCAGGAAACGCAGGCTATAGAACATGGTGCTCGACTGGATGCCGAAGAACTGCGCCAGCGGCACGGTGAAGGCCACGGCCATCGACACCAGCGCCCAGGTCAGCATGATGCGGGCGATCCAGAAGCGCGCGCCGAGGCGGTGCAGCAACAGGTTGCTCGGCACCTCGAACAGGAAGTAGCCCCAGAAGAACATGCTCGCGCCGAGGGCGTAGACGGTGTTGCTGAACTGCAGGTCTTCGAGCATATCCAGCTTGGCGAAGCCGATATTCACGCGGTCCAGGTAGGCCGCCATGTAGCACAGCAGCAGAATGGGCAGGATACGCAGAATGACCTTGCGGTAGGTGCGATCCTCGAAGGCACTGTCGTGGTCGCGTGCTGGCGCGGCCGATGGCTCGGTACGTGGTTGCATGGTGATGACCCTTGGGCATGCGCGCATGCCTGATTGTTTTTATTGAAATGGGCTTCGCCGGCGGCGCCGGGCGACACTGCAGTTACAGCGGTGAGGCTCCCTGATGGTGAATGGGCCGCCGGGCAGCTGGCGCAATGCGTTGGGGAACAGCGCCGGGCCGGGCTCGACGGCCGGGCGCATGCCGGACCGCCGTGGCGATGGCCGGTAATCTATGCCGCGGACCGATTCAATCCCAATGGCATTTACTGATTAATCGATAACGTTGCGTTATCGAATCAGTCGCGCTCGCGCTGCGCATTGGCGAGCAGGATGTCGGCGAACTCCCGAGCCGGGCCCAGCAGCTGATCGCCCTTGCGGGTGAGAATCCCGTAGTCCTGGGGCATCAGGTAGAACGGTGTGTCGAGCTTCTTGAGCAGGCCACTGCCCAGGTGCTCCAGCACCATGGCTTCGGGCAGCATGCCGATCATCGGGCCGCCCTGCAGGACCTTGAGGAAGGTCTGCATGGAGATGGTTTCGATGGTGTTGCGCGGCACCTCCACCCTGGCCTTGGCGAACACTTCTTCCATGCGCCCACGGATCGGCGTGCCCTTGGGATAGAGAATCCACGGCCAGGTCACCAGTTGCTCCAGGGTCATCGGCCCGGCTTCGCACAGCGGATGGCGGCTGTTGACCACGATGCAGAACGGCTCCGGCGCCAGGGGCTGAAAATCGTAGCGCTGCTGCTGGCTTTGCTCGGTGAAACGGCCGATGGCCAGATCCAGATTGCGCTCCTCCAACATTTTCATCAGGTGATCGCTGGTTTGCTCGACCACCTCGATGGCCAAGAGCGGCCAGCGCTGCTTGATCTGCACGATGGCCTCGGGCAGGGCCACCGCCGTGGCGGCGAAGATGCCGCCGACTTTCAGATGACCATGGCCGCCAGCGCTGAGGTTGTTGATCTGTTCGACGAAGGTGCGTGCGTCGTTCAATGCCAGGTGCGCGTAGCGCAGCACCTGGGCGCCCAGCGGCGTGGGCTGCATGCTGCGCGGCAGGCGCTCAAACACGGCAAAGCCGAGCAGGCTCTCGATCTCCTTGAGCATCTTGCTCAGCGCCGGCTGGCTGAGGTTCATCTGCTGCGCCGCCAGGTGCATGTTGCGGGTGCGGCCCAAGGTGTCGAGGAGCGTCAGGTGGCGGAATTTTAGCCAGTTGCAAAAGCTCGAGAACGACAGATCCGACATGGGCAGCTCCAGGCATTCAATAACGGCAGGTTATTGATAATTGAAAATATGCCATTGGAGTTTATCCACACCGCCGCCTAGCGTGCAGCTTTCACGTACTCCGGGATTCATCGCCATGTCGATCCGTCTTACCCCCGAAAACACCCTGCCCGCCGACGCGGCCACGGCCACACTGATCGGCCGCGCCTGGGTTCCCGGCGCCATCGCCGGCCCTTCGCCGATCGTGCTGCGCGCCGACGGCGTGTTCGACCTGTCGGCGCGCTTCGCCACCCTCAGCCAGCTGCTGGAGGTCGATGATCCGCTGCGGGCCGTGCGCGACACACCCGGCTCCTTCGTCTCCAGCATCGAGGCGCTGCTGGCCAACACCGGCACCCACGTCGACGCGAGCCAGCCTTACCTGCTGGCGCCCGCCGACCTGCAGGTGATCAAGGCCGCCGGGGTGACCTTCGCCGCCAGCATGATCGAGCGGGTGATCGAGGAAAAAGCCGCCGGCGACGCCGCCAAGGCGCAGAGCGTACGGGCCATCGTGCGCGAGGCCATCGGCGACAACCTGCGCGCCGTGCAACCCGGCTCGCCCCAGGCGATGCGCCTCAAGGAACTGCTGATCGAACAGAACATGTGGTCGCAATATTTGGAGGTCGGCATCGGCCCGGATGCGGAGATTTTCACCAAGGCGCCGATTCTGGCTGCGGTGGGCAGCGCCAGCGAGATCGGCATCCACCCGATTTCGCAGTGGAACAACCCGGAGCCGGAAGTGGTGCTGGCGGTCAACAGCCGCGGGCAGATCCATGGCGCGACCCTGGGCAACGACGTCAACCTGCGCGACATTGAAGGCCGCAGCGCCCTCTTGCTCAGCAAGGCCAAGGACAACAACGCCTCCTGTGCCATCGGCCCGTTCATTCGCCTGTTCGACGAGCACTTCGACCTCGACGCCGTGCGCAACTGCGTGGTCGAGCTGCAGATTGAAGGCACCGACGGCTACAAGCTCAAGGGCTCCAGCTCGATGGACCAGATCAGCCGCGACCCGCAGAACCTGGCGAGCCAGACGCTCAATGCCTCGCACCAGTACCCGGACGGTTTCCTGCTGTTTCTCGGCACCCTGTTCGCCCCCACCGAGGATCGCGATCACCCCGGCAGTGGCTTTACCCACAAGATCGGCGACCGCGTGAGCATCAGCAGCCCGCGCCTCGGCGCCCTGCACAACAGGGTGACCACCAGCGACAAGGCCGCTCCGTGGACCTTTGGCGTGACCGCGCTGATCAAGAACCTCAGCGCCCGCGGCCTGCTGGGCTAAGCGTCGCTCTCTGAGCTGACAGCCCCAGCGCCACGCGACTCATTCAAGAACAAGAGAAACCCATCATGACCGACCCCAAACGCCCGCTGCGCAGCCAGCAGTGGTTCGATGATCCCGACCACGCCGACATGACCGCCATCTACGTCGAGCGCTACATGAACTACGGGCTGACCCGCGCCGAGCTGCAGTCGGGCCGGCCGATCATCGGCATCGCCCAGACCGGCAGCGACCTGACACCCTGCAACCGCCACCACATCGAGCTGGCCCAGCGGGTCAAGGCCGGCATCCGCGATGCCGGCGGCATTCCCATGGAATTCCCGGTGCACCCGATCGCCGAGCAAAGCCGCCGGCCCACCGCTGCGCTGGATCGCAACCTGGCTTACCTGGGCCTGGTGGAAATTCTGCATGGCTACCCGCTCGACGGCGTGGTGCTGACCACCGGCTGCGACAAGACCACCCCCGCCTGCCTGATGGCCGCCGCCACCACCGACCTGCCGGCCATCGTGCTGTCCGGCGGGCCGATGCTCGACGGCCACCACAAGGGCGAACTGATCGGCTCGGGCACCGTGCTCTGGCATGCACGCAAGCTGATGGCCGCCGGCGAGATCGACTACGAAGGCTTCATGGAAATGACCACCGCCGCCTCGCCGTCGGTGGGCCACTGCAACACCATGGGCACGGCCCTGTCGATGAACGCCCTGGCCGAAGCGCTGGGCATGTCGCTGACCGGCTGCGCCAGCATCCCCGCGCCCTACCGCGAGCGCGGGCAGATGGCCTACGCCACCGGCAAACGCATCTGCGAGCTGGTGATGCAGGACGTGCGCCCCTCGCAGATCATGACCCGCCCAGCGTTCGAGAACGCCATCGCCGTGGCCTCGGCACTCGGCGCGTCGAGCAACTGCCCGCCGCACCTGATCGCCATCGCCCGGCACATGGGCATCGAGCTGAGCCTCGAAGACTGGCAGCGCATCGGCGAGAGCGTGCCGCTGCTGGTCAACTGCATGCCGGCCGGCAAGTACCTGGGTGAAGGCTTCCACCACGCGGGTGGCGTGCCGGCGGTGATGCACGAACTGCAGAAAGCCGGGCGCCTGCACGAAGACTGCATGACGGTCAGCGGCCGGCGCATCGGTGAGATCGTTGCCGACAAGGTGACCGGCAACCGCGAGGTGATCCTGCCCTATGACGAACCGCTCAAGCACAGCGCGGGCTTCATCGTGCTCAGCGGCAACTTCTTCGATAGCGCGATCATGAAGATGTCGGTGGTCGGCGAAGCCTTCCGCAAGACCTACCTGTCCGAGCCGGGCAAGGAGAACAGCTTCGAGGCGCGGGCCATCGTGTTCGAGGGCCCCGAGGACTACCACGCCCGCATCAACGACCCGTCGCTGGATATCGACGAGCGCTGCATTCTGGTGGTACGTGGCGCCGGGCCGGTGGGTTATCCGGGCAGCGCCGAAGTGGTCAACATGGACCCGCCGGCAGCGCTGATTAAACAGGGCGTGACCTCGCTGCCATGCCTGGGCGACGGCCGGCAGAGCGGCACCTCGGCCAGTCCGTCGATCCTCAACATGTCGCCGGAAGCGGCGGTGGGCGGCGGCCTGGCGCTGCTGCAGACCAACGACGTGCTGCGCGTCGACCTCAACGCCCGCTCGGTGAACCTGCTGATCGACGACGAGGAGATGCAGCGTCGTCGCGCCGCCTGGAAGCCGAGCTACCCGGCCTCGCAAACACCGTGGCAGGAGCTGTATCGCCAGCTGGTCGGCCAGCTCTCCACCGGCGGCTGTCTGGAGCCGGCCACCCTGCACATGCGCATCATCGCGCGCAGCGGCGGCATGCCGCGTCACTCGCACTGATGCAAAACAGCCCGCGGCAGCAGGGCTGCAGCGGGCTGTCTGGCCTTCGCCCAGGAGGCATCAGCCGTCGAGAAAGCCGTCATCCTTGAGCTTGCGGTCGGCGCAGTAGCTGCGCACGGCCATCAGCACCAGCAGCAGGATGCCCGCGGTGAGGGTCACCTTGAGAAAGTGCTCACTCGACAGCACGTCAGCCCACAGCTGCACGATTGCCAGCAACGACCAGCCGATGAAAATCAGCAGCGCACCGACACCGGCGAATCTCATACGTCCTTTTCCATCACAACCACGTAGGCCTCGCGGCGCCACAGCAGCAACATGCGGCGGATGTCCTTTTCCATGGTCACCACGCGCCAGCCTTCGCGGGCGTTGCGGTTGAGGAATTCGGTGAAACGCAGCGGGTTGACCTTGGAGGCGCCAAGCACCAGCGAACCCAGCATGCCTTCCTGATAGATGACGACCTTGTACTCTTTCATCTGCTTCCCTTGCCTATGAACGATGGCTATTAAAAAGGGGCGCACTCGATGAGTGCCCCCCTCGTGGCCGATCATACCTGAACGATCAGCGCGCGAGATTCCTCGCTGCACGCTTGTGAACCAGCACACCCAGCGCCACCACCACGGCCGCAGCCGCGCCGGTGGAGATGACCAGCACCTGATACTCCTCGACGAACGCCATGGTCACCAGGGAGCCAACGATGAACAGGATCACCAGGTAGGTCAGCCAGGGGAACAGCCACATTTTCAGGCGGATGTCCTGGCTCTCGGCTTCCAGCTTGCGGCGCATCCGCAGTTGCGAGAAGGCGATCACCAGGTACACCAAGAGGGCGATCATGCCGGTGGTGTTCATCAGGGTGTCGAGCACGTCTTTCGGGCGCAGGGTTTCGTTGAAGTTGATCAGCGCCACGAACACCGCCACCGAGCACGAGGCGATGATCGCGAACACCGGTACGCCGGTACCCGAACGGGTGATCTTCAGGAAGCGCGGTGCATCACCACGGGTGGACAGCGAGAACAGCATGCGCGAGGCGGTGTAGTGCGCCGAGATCATGCAGCTGCTCACCGAGGTCAGCACCACGAAGTTCATCACCAGTTCGGCGTACGGAATGCCCAGCAGCTCCAGGGTACGGCGGTAGGAGCCGTAACCGGACTGCGCCATCTGCGGGTCGTTCCAGGGCACCAGGCAGACGATCAGGAAGATCGAGCCGATATAGAACAGGCACACGCGCCAGACCACCGAGTTGGTTGCCTTGACGATCTGGTTGGCCGGATCCTTGGCTTCCGATGCGGCGATGGTGACGATCTCGGCGCCGAGGAAGGCGAACATCACGCCGAGAATGGCCACCACCACGGACTCGATGCCGTTGGGCATGAAGCCCTGGGCGGTCAGGTTGCTGAAGCCGCGTACCTCGCCGGTCGGCCACAGACTGAGCACCGCCAGGCTGCACACCGCCAGGAAGCAGATAATCGCCACCACCTTGATCAGCGCGAACCAGAACTCGAATTCGCCGTAGTGTTTGACGTTGAAGAAGTTGATGCTGATCAGCACCAGGGTGGCCGCCAGCACGAAGACGTTGACGCTAATCTCCGGGAACCAGCCGTTGAGAATGGTGCCCGCCACGTAGGCTTCCCAGGCCATCAGGATGACCCAGAACCACCAGTACAACCAACCGATGGTGAAGCCGGCCCAGCGGCCGATGGCGCGCTCGGCGTAGGTGGAAAACGAGCCGGTGTCCGGCGAGGACGTGGCCATCTCACCGAGCATGCGCATGATCAGCACCACCAGGATGCCGCCTGCCAGATAGGCCAGTACCGCTGCCGGCCCCGCGCTGTGGATCACGCTGCCGGAGCCGACGAACAATGCCCCGCCGATCACGCCGGCGATGGACATCATGGTGAGGTGCCGGGGCTTCAATGACGCACTGAGCTTGCTCTCAGGCTCCTGCTTTGCCTGTTCGGCTGATACCGCATCCATAGAAGGACTACCTCTTATTGATTTTGCTGGAAACAGTTGAAGCCAGGCCGCAGCCCATACCGCCAGGCGGCGCGCCAGCAGGCTTCGCTGCGTGATCGCATTCCATGTGAGCGTTTCCGGATCCGGCGAACCGGTTTCGGGAGACAGTTCCTTGCCGAAATCCATCCGGTTGAAGCAGAGAAAGCTCCGTCATCACCCTGACTGCCGAGCCATTTACCGCAGCGGTGCTGCCTGAAAAAACGCCGGCGCACCAATTTGAATGTTCGTTTTACTCCACAACTCGCTCGAAACCAGGCCCTTTTCAGCTCGACTTTCGCCGCTGAAACCAGCGCCACCAGCAGGTGACAATCCCTTTAGAGACAGCCACTAAGGCGATTAAATCCGCCCTCGCCCAGGCGAATGAAACCCGTTCGTTAAATTCAACGGGGCCGGATGGTAACGGAAAATTTACATTTGGGAATACTCTGCTCGTACGACGAGCAGATGGGTGGCATCACCCAGATGTTGCTGGCGCTGACACCAATGCGCGGCGATGGCGTCATCCGTAGGGTGAACGACGCTTCATCCGCCCACCGCCTGGCGACGGTGATGGTGGATAAGAAAGCCGTAGGATGGGTGTAACCCATCGAAATTTGATGGGTTGCACCCATCCTACAAGGCCCGCCTTATTCGAGTGTGTTGAGCCAACAAGGTAGGAACGGCCGGCGGCCTACCCTGCCTTTGTAGGAGCGCGCCATGCGCGCGAATCGCGGGCATGGCCTGGGTCTCCCCGCCCGCTCCCACATCCTACCGAACGGCACAGGAACGCCTGCGCCGCCAACGATCACTTACTTCGACTTCGCCCTTACGGCGCCAGCGCCTGCACGCTTGGCCGGGGCAGCTTTCTTGCGCGGGGTACCACCTTTGCGCTTGCCCTTCCACGCCGGCTTGCCGCCAGGCGGCGGGCCGCTGATGGTCAGTTGCAGGCCACGGCAACGCTCGACCTGCCTGCCCATCCAGGCCGACTGCTTGGCGACGAACTCCTCAAGCGGCATCTCGCCACTCTGCACCATGTCCAGTGCCTGCTCCCAGATCGCCGTGGTGCCGGGGTCGGCAATTGCCCGCGGTACCGCATCGATCAGCCCGAACGCCGCCGAGGTGGCCGCCAGTGCCTTGCCCTGCTTGCTCAGGTAACCGCGGTCGATCAACCCCTGGATAATCCCGGCACGGGTGGCTTCGGTGCCGATGCCGGTGGTGTCCTTGAGCTTCTGCTTCAGCAGCGGGTCCTCGACCAGCCGCGCCACGTTCTTCATCGCCTGGATCAGGTCGCCCTCGGTGAATGGCTTGGGCGGCTGGGTGAACTGATCCTTGAGGGTCACCTCGCGCACCGCGCACTGCTGGCCTTCTCTTAACGCAGGCAGTGCCTGGGGGGCCGGAGCCTCGCGGCCCTTGGCAGGTGCCAGGGCTTCGGGTAATGCGCGTTTCCAGCCAGGCTCGACGATCTGTTTGCCGACGGCACGCAGATCATGGCCGGCGCAATCGAAATCGGCCTGGGTGCGATCGTATTCGTGGTTGGGCAGAAACTGCGCCAGGTAGCGGGCGCGGATCAGCTCGTAGACGGCGCGTGGCCGGCCGCTCAGCCGCGCCAGAGCACCAGCCGCCAGTGTCGGGATGATGCCGTGGTGCGCGCTGACCTTGGCATCGTTCCAGGCCCTCGAACGGCGCCCGGCCTGGGTATGCGCCAACACCTCGCGCAGCGCGGGATCAGCCTGCCCCAAGGCTGCGAGGATAGCTGGCGCTTCGGCGTGCTGGCTCAACGGCAGGTAGCCGCAATCGCTGCGCGGGTAGGTGATCAGCTTGTCGGTCTCGTAGAGTTTCTGGGCGATATCCAGGGTTTCCTGGGCGCCCAGGCCGAGCTTCTTCGAACATACCTGCTGCAGGGTACCGAGATCGAACAGCAACGGCGGCGCTTCACGCATGCGTTCGGTCTTCAACTTTTTCAGCACGGCATGCTCGGCGCTCTGCATGGCCTCGGCGGCGCGCTGCGCCACCGCCTGCTTCAGGCAGCGGCCCTGCTCGTCGCAATCCTCCTGGGGCGCGCGCCACCCAGCGGTGAACGGCGTGCCATTGCCGTCGAGCGTCACCTCGATGGCCCAGAACGGCACGGGCACGAAGTCGGCGATGCTGCGGTCACGATCCACCACCAGACGCAGGGTCGGCGTCTGCACGCGGCCGACTGGCAGCACGCCCTGATAGCCGGACTTGCGCCCGAGCAAGGTGAACAGGCGACTCATGTTCATGCCGATCAACCAGTCGGCCCGCGAGCGGCCAAGTGCCGACTGATAGAGGTTGTAGGTGCTGGCGCCGGGCTTGAGCGCGGCCAGCGCCTTGCGAATCGAGGCGTCGTCCAGTGCGGACAGCCACAGGCGCTGGATCGGCCCGCGGTAGCGGCAATGCTCGAGCAACTCGCGGGCGATCATTTCTCCCTCGCGGTCGGCGTCCGTGGCGATCACCAGCTCGCTGGCTTCCCCCAGCAGGCGCTTGACCGCCTTGAACTGCGCGGCGGTCTTGGGCTTGATACACATCTTCCACTGCTGCGGCACGATGGGCAGGTCGTCCAGCACCCAGCGTTTGTAGCGTGCGTCGTAAGCATCCGGCGGTGCGGTTTCGAGCAGGTGGCCGATGCACCAGGTTACCGTCACGCCATTGCCCAGCCAGCAGCCATCGCCACGCCGCGTGGCACCGAGCACGCTGGCGATATCCTTGGCTTGGGAGGGCTTTTCGCAGAGAAACAGACGCATCGGCTTGGGCCAGCAGGAAATGGATGGCAGAAGAATACTGTATATCCATCCAAATCGCCCACCCGGATCGATTTGCTCGCAACAGAACCCTCTGCTAGTGTCGCGGCGACCGCGAACCCCGCCTGAGACCTGCTGACCATGGCACGCAAGAAAGCCGCGCTCGACTTCGAGCAATCCCTCACCGAACTGCAAACCATCGTCGAGCGCCTGGAAAACGGCGAGCTGTCGCTGGAGGAGTCACTGAGCGCCTTCGAGCAGGGCATCGGCCTGACCCGCGAATGCCAGGCTGCCCTGACCCAGGCCGAGCAGAAGGTGCAGATCCTCCTGGAGCGCGATGGCGCGCTGGAAGCGGCGCCATTCGAAACGGACGAGCCGCTATGATCGCCGCCTACCAGGCGCGCTGCCAGAAGCAGGTCGACGCCGCTCTGGAGCCGTTGTTCGCAGCGCCACGTGCCGAGCTCGAGCGCCTCTATGCGGCCATGCGCTACAGCGTGTTCAACGGCGGCAAGCGGGTACGCCCGCTGCTCGCCTACGCCGCCTGCGAAGCCCTCGGCGGTGCACCGGCGCAGGCCGACGGCGCCGCCTGTGCGGTTGAGCTGATCCACGCCTATTCGCTGGTGCATGACGACCTGCCGGCGATGGACGACGACGATCTGCGCCGCGGCCAGCCGACCACCCATATCGCCTTCGATGAAGCCACCGCGATCCTCGCCGGTGATGGCTTGCAGAGCATGGCCTTCGCGGTGCTCGCCAGCACGGAGCACAACCCGCAAAGCGCCGAGATTCGCCTGAGCATGTTCCAGGCCCTGGCGTACGCCGCTGGGCCTGCCGGCATGGTCGGCGGTCAGGCCATTGACCTCGGTTCGGTGGGCCAGCAACTGCAACAGCCAGCACTGGAAGTCATGCACCGCCACAAGACCGGCGCACTGATCGAAGCCAGCGTGCGCCTCGGCGCCCTGGCCAGCGGTCGAGCTGACGAGCAGACCCTGGCAGCCCTGAGCACCTACGCCCGTGCGGTCGGCCTGGCCTTCCAGGTGCAGGACGACATCCTCGACGTGGAAAGCGATACCGCGACCCTGGGCAAGACCCAGGGCAAGGATCAGGCGAACGACAAACCCACCTACCCGGCCCTGCTCGGCCTGGACGCCGCCAAGGCCTACGCCCTGGAGCTGCGCGACCAGGCGCTGCACGCGCTGCAGCCATTCGGCGAGGCCGCCGAGCCGCTACGCGAGCTGGCCCGCTATATCGTCGAACGGCGCAACTGAACCGCTGTCTATCTGACATCGCTGCTGCGGCAACCATGCCCAAGTCCTCCCTTGGGCTAGGGTCATCGCATCAGGTAGACTGCCCCACTATTTTCGAATTCTTATAACGACTCGCCTGATGCCGACGACTTTCCACGAGATTCCCCGCGAACGCCCGCTGACGCCGCTGCTCGACCGTGCCAACACGCCGGACGAATTGCGCCGTCTTGGTGAGGCCGAGCTGGAGACCCTGGCGGATGAACTGCGCCAGTACCTGCTTTATACGGTTGGCCAGACCGGCGGGCATTTCGGTGCCGGCCTCGGGGTGATCGAACTGACCGTCGCCCTGCACTACGTCTTCGACACGCCGGACGACCGGCTCGTCTGGGACGTCGGCCATCAGGCCTACCCGCACAAGATTCTCACCGGCCGCCGTGAGCGCATGGGCAGCCTGCGCCAGAAGGACGGCATCGCCGCCTTTCCGCGTCGCTCGGAAAGCGAGTACGACACCTTTGGCGTCGGCCATTCCAGCACCTCGATCAGCGCCGCACTGGGCATGGCCATCGCCGCCCAGCGCCAGGGCAGCAAGCGCAAATCGGTGGCGGTGATCGGCGACGGCGCACTGACCGCCGGCATGGCCTTCGAGGCGCTCAACCATGCAGCCGACGTGAAAGCCAACATGCTCGTGGTGCTCAACGACAACGACATGTCGATCTCCAAGAACGTCGGCGGGCTGTCCAACTACCTGGCCAAGATTCTTTCCAGCCGTACCTACGCCAACGTGCGCGAGGGCAGCAAGAAAGTGCTGTCTAAGCTGCCTGGCGCCTGGGAAATCGCCCGCAAAACCGAAGAGCACGCCAAGGGCATGCTGGTCTCGGGCACCATGTTCGAAGAGCTGGGCTGGAACTACATCGGCCCCATCGACGGCCACGACCTGCCGACCCTGCTGGCCACCCTGCGCAACATGCGCGACCTGGAGGGCCTGCAGTTCCTCCATGTGGTCACCAAGAAGGGCAAGGGCTTCGCGCCCGCCGAAGTCGACCCGATCGTCTACCACGCCATCACCAAGCTGGAGCCGATCAACGCGCCCGCCAAGGTGAAGGCGCCGTCCGGCCCGAAATATTCCAGCGTATTCGGCCAGTGGCTGTGCGAAATGGCCGCCAGCGATGAACGCCTGATGGCGATCACCCCGGCGATGAAGGAAGGCTCCGATCTGGTCGCCTTCAGCGAACGCCACCCGGATCGCTACTTCGACGTGGCCATCGCCGAACAGCACGCGGTAACGCTCGCCGCCGGCATGGCCTGCGAAGGCGCCAAGCCGGTGGTGGCGATCTACTCGACCTTCCTGCAGCGCGCCTACGATCAACTGATACACGACGTCGCGGTGCAGAACCTCGACGTGCTGTTCGCCATTGACCGCGCCGGTCTGGTCGGTGAAGACGGCCCGACTCACGCGGGCAGCTTCGACCTCTCCTACCTGCGCTGCATCCCCGGCATGCTGATCATGACGCCGAGCGATGAAAACGAGCTGCACCACATGCTCACCACCGGTTACCAGTTCACTGGCCCGGCGGCGGTGCGCTACCCGCGCGGCAGCGGCCCGAACGCGCCCATCGACCGCAAACTGACGCCACTGCCGATCGGCAAGGGCGTGGTGCGTCGTCAAGGCAAGGGCGTCGCCCTGCTGGTGTTCGGCGTACAACTGAGTGAGGCCCTGCGCGTTGGCGAAACGATGGACGCCACGGTGGTCGATATGCGCTTCGTCAAACCCCTCGACGAGGCGCTGGTCAGCGAACTGGCTGCGGGCCACGAGCTGTTGGTGACCATAGAAGAAAACAGCGTGATGGGCGGCGCCGGCAGCGCGGTCAGCGAATTCCTCGCTGGCCAAGGCACCCTCAAACCGATGCTGCACTTAGGCTTGCCCGACTACTACGTCGAGCATGCCCGCCCCGAGCAGATGCTCGCCGAGTGCGGCTTGGACGAAGCCGGCATTGAGAAGGCGATTCGCGCCCGCCTGAATAGCTGAGGATACGCAACCTCCGGGATGACGAGCGGCTCACATTTTGCATCAATTTCTCGCCGAAATTGGGCATATGTGGACCATCGATCGATGGCCGGAGTTTGTATGCAACTGCGTAGCCACAAGATGGACTTTCACGGCAGCGAACGTCGCTGGTTGCCCTGGTTCGGCAAGGCCGGAAAATTTGCCATGCGCTGGGCCTGCCTGCTCAATGCAGGACAGCGGGCGCGGGTTGAAAAGACCTTCAGCGGCCTGGCCCAGACCCGAGTCGATCTCCTGCTCAACTGGACCCAGCAGCACTGGCAAGCACTCGATGTGCTCAGCAGCGGGATAACCGCGTCCTGGCCATCCATAGCAACCGGTAGCCTGCAGCGGGCACTGACGTATATGCCCGAAGTCTCCGAACTGTTCGTGCTCGACACCACAGGGCATATCGTCGCGTCCACCCACGCACCACACCAGGGCGCACGCTATGATGCCCAAGCGCTTGCCGCCGGCCTGCGCGGCCCGTTTCTGCTCGGCCCTTACAGCGATGAGCTGACCCAGCAACTAGGCGCCACCACCTCGAAATTTCACGATGCCGTTACGCTGATGTTCCATCAGCCGATAAGCCACGCCGGTCAGGTCGTCGGCTGCCTGTGCGCACGTATTCCCAATGATGTGATGAGCGACCTGATCCAGCGCGAAGCCGGCCATGTTTATCGCGACTCCGGCGACAACTACTTGTTCATGGTGCAAAGCGCCTACAACCCGGCGATTGCCCAAGGCACCGCGCTGTCCCGCTCACGCTTCGAAGACGATGTTTTCACCGGTGGCGACAACCTCAAACAGGGCATATCCACGCCGTTCGGCACTGTAAAGGTGCGCAAACACACCGAATTCGAGCTGCGCTTCACTGCTCCGGCAACGGGCGAACTGCACCCCGGCGTGCGGGAAACCATTCGCCATGGCAGCAACCTGTTCGTGCTCTATCCCGGCTACCCCGATTACCGCCACGTGCCGGTTGTGGGCGCCGGGCTGACCTTGCGCCTGCCTGGCTCACCGGACACCTGGGGGCTGATGTGCGAGGGCGATCTGGAAGAGGTTTACCGACAGCGCAGCCTGAGCTTTTCGCTGGCCAGCCAGCTGCTGGCCGGCCTGGCCATTCTGGGTGGCCTGCAGTGGTGGCTGACGCGCCAGCTGCCCGAGTACGCCGCGCCGCTAACCTTCGCCGCCGCTGGCGGGCTGCTGCTGGCATTCTGGGCATTCAGCCTGCGTGCTCGAGCGCGTTCGCTGCAGGCGCTCTCGGACTTCTTTCTGGACACCGCCGAATGTGGCGCACCGCTGAGCAATCGCCTGGTACTGGAGCGCTTCGCCAGTGACGAAGCAGGTACACTCGCCGGCTGGGTGAACAGCTTCGTCGACAAGATGGATCACACCATGCAGGGCATCGTCACGGCTGGCAGCGCGCTGCACGATACCTCGACCGGGCTGACGCGCACCGCGACCAACGCCAGCCAATGCGCCGCTCAGGGCCAGGCTGCGGCAGTCTCCACGGCGCGCGCGATGCTTGAGGTCAACCACAGCATCGGCCAGGTCGCCCAGCACATCCGCGACAGCGAAAGCGCTTCGCAGCAGGCGCTGAGCATGACGCGCAAGGGCGCCAGCGCCGTGCAGCACAATGCTGATGATGTCGCTCAGCTGGCCGGCCGTATCGAACAATCGAGCCAGGCGCTCGAAGCCCTGAGCCGGCAAACCGAGAAGATCCAGCACATCAGCGAGGCGATCCGCGGTATCGCCGATCAAACCAACCTGCTGGCACTTAATGCCGCGATAGAGGCTGCTCGCGCTGGTGACAGCGGCCGCGGTTTCGCCGTGGTAGCCGATGAAGTTCGCAACCTCGCCCGACGCACCGCACAGGCAACCCAGGAGATCGCCACGACGCTGGGCAGCGTGCGCCAGCAAACGCTCGACAGCCAATCGGCAATGTACAGCTGCCAGCGGGCCGCACAAAGCAGCGTGGCCCGCTCGAGTGAGGCTAACGAGGCACTGGAACGTATCAAGCAGGAAGTGGCCGGTATGCAGGATCGCCTCGGCCAGATCAGCCAGGCCATGACGCTACAAATGAGCCAGGTGCAGGCCGTCAACGGTCAGGCCCAGGCAATCACTGGCGCCGCCGAGCACAGCAGCCAAAGCGCCGGGGAAACCCTGCAGGCAGCACAATCAATGGCGCAGCTAGTACTCGACCTGCACAAGACCGCCAGCCGGCTCAGCCGCCAGGACAAATCGGCCAACGCGGCAGCGCCTGGCGCGCCGCTGCAAACAGCAGCGCTCACACCTGGCAGCGTGGTGCTCTAATGCCGGAATGAGCGGTGGTCTGGATTGAGCCCGTAGCATGGGTTGGGCGTAGCGATACCCAGGCCACAGCCAGCCACTGTAACGCCAGTTCTACACCCAGCCCTGGGCCTTGAGCTCGCTTTTCAGGTAGGCGTAATACACCGGCGCGGCGACCAGGCCGGCGATGCCGAACGCGGCCTCGAACACCAACATGACCAGCAGCAGCTCCCAGGCCCGCGCCTTGATCTGCCCGCCGACGATGCGTGCGTTGAGGAAGTATTCGACCTTGTGGATCACGATCAGGTAAGCCAGCGCACCCAGCGCCACCCAGATCGACAGCGACAGGCCAACCACGAAGATCGCGGTGTTGGAGATCAAGTTGCCGACCACTGGCAGCAGGCCAGCCATGAAGGTAATCAGGATCAGCGTTTTGGTCAGAGGCAGATGCACACCGAACAGCGGCAGCACGCCAATCAGAAAGATCGCGGTAAAGGTGGTGTTGAGCAGCGAGATCTTGATCTGCGCAAAGACGATATTGCGAAACGCCTCGACGAAGCGCTGCACGCGAGTCAGCAGGGCGCCGGCCAGCGGCCTGAGTTGATCCGGGTCCGGTACGCTCTGCAGGGCTATCACCGCGCCAAGGATCATGCCGATCAGCACGGTGACGAACATGTGCACCGCGCCCTTGCCGAGCAGTTGCAGTTCGCTGATGTGCCCACGCAACCAGTCGTGTAGCGCGACGCGGATGTCATCGACATTGGCCGGCAAGTAGGCCACCAGCGCTTCGGGCAGTTGCTCGCGGGCGCGGTCGACCACGCCGAGGAGTTTGCCCATCATCCGCCCCGGGTTATTGAGCTCGTGCATCAGCAGTGAAAAGCCACCGGCGAAAATTAAACCGAGCACGGCGATCACCAGTACGCTGAGCACGCCAACGGCCAGCACACGCCCCATATGGCCCGCCAGCAGGCGCTGCATAGGCCGCGCCAGGCGGTTGACCAACTCGAACACCAGCAACCCGGCCAACAGGCTGGGCAGCAGCTTCAAGGGAAATACCAATAGAAGTGCGGCGCCAACGATCAAGGCGCTGGCAAGGGAAAACCAGGGAGAGGCAGGGACTTTCATAACGTCTGCAACAAACGGGAAGGCGTTCAATCTGCCAGTTGCCGGCGCGCTTTACCAGTGTCATCGCACGACTTGAGCGCAGGTGTTGACGGCAATCACCTGGCTGGCGCGAGCAACTCGCAGAGCCCCGCCATGGCGGCCAGCATTTGAAAGCTGGGTCGCTCAAGGCCTTTATCAGGCAACACCACTAACTGATCGCTTTTTACCGCCCTGAGTTGCGGCCAGCGCTTCCAGCCCAGCAACTGGCGCGCATCCCCGGCGATGATCAACGCCGGGTCGCGCTGCAGCACAGCCTCCACGCTGACCTGAGGTGCGGGCAAGTTCAGCTCAGCGAACACGTTGCGCGCCCCGCACACCTGTAGCGCATCGCTGATGATCTGCCTGCCACCGATGGTATAGAGCGGCGCATCCCACACCTGATAGAACACTGGTAACGGCTCATCACGCCGATAACGTGCCCGCAGTTCTTCAATCCCGGCGAGGAAACGATCATGCAGGCGCTGGCCCGCTTGCGCCCGGCCGAGGCTATCGCCGACCAGCAAAAACTGCCGGGCCAGCTCATTCAACGAGCCGGGCTCGAGTACCAACATGGGAATACCGAAGCCCTGCAATTGCTCGCGTTGGGCAGCGCTGACACTGCCCGGCCAAACCAGCAGCAGATCCGGCTGCAGAGCCAGCAGGGTTTCCATTTCCAGATTCCCGTAGCGCCCCACGGACGGCACATGCGCCAGCGCTGCAGGGCGCTCGCCGCCATCGAGCACGCCAACCAGCAGGTCGGAGGCGCCCAGTTCGAGGACGATTTCGCTCAGCGACGGTGCCAGGCTTACCACTCGCTCGGCAGCAGCCAGTGAGGCCGCCTGCAGTAACAACAGCGAGAGCAGCACGCCGCGCATCAGAACTGCCGGGGAATTCGATAGAGGTAGAGCACCACGACGCTGGCCAGCGCCAGCAGAATCTGC
This sequence comes from Phytopseudomonas punonensis, assembly GCF_900142655.1. Classification (GTDB taxonomy): domain Bacteria; phylum Pseudomonadota; class Gammaproteobacteria; order Pseudomonadales; family Pseudomonadaceae; genus Aquipseudomonas; species Aquipseudomonas punonensis. Next base: position 572,108 of record NZ_FRBQ01000001.1, read on the forward strand.
GGCACCGCCTCCAGCCCCGCGAACACCGCAAGGGCGGCAATCCAGGCTGGCAGCCCGGCGCCCAGCAATGCCGGCCGCCGGCGCTCGGCCAGAGTCAACCAGGCGGCCGGCTCGTCAGCGGTATTCAGGGCTTTTACAGTGGAGAACAACGCGCGCTTGTAGGCGCTGAACAGCGGCAGGCTGACGAACAGCGAAGCCAGCCCGGCAATGAATAGCGGCATGGCCAGCACGCCCGGCGGGCGCCCGGCACCGAACAGCAGATTGATCAGGAACAGCGGCGCCAGGGTCAGTGCCAGTTGCCGCCACCAGAGCAGGGCCAACCGGCGCTTGACCGCGGCGCGGGTCAAGGCCGCTCGACCTCGCCCTGATGCAGCTTGCCGAGCATGTGCCCGAGCTTGCCGGCCTTGGTCGCCAAATACTTGCTGTTGTGCGGGTTGTGCCCCAGCTGCAGCGGCACGCGGGTGGCTACAGGGATGCCCATGTCGCCGAGCGCTTTGACCTTGCGCGGGTTGTTGGTCATCAGCTTGAGGGAGGTGATGCCCAGGTGCTCCAGCATCGGCAGGCAGATCGCGTAGTCACGCATGTCGGCACCAAAGCCCAGTCGCTCATTGGCTTCGACGGTATCAGCGCCGCCGTCCTGCAGCTCATAAGCGCGGATCTTGTTGAGCAACCCGATGCCGCGGCCTTCCTGACGCAGGTACAGCAGCACGCCACGGCCTTCTTCGGAGATCGCGCGCAGCGCACCTTCCAGTTGAAAGCCGCAATCACAGCGCAGGCTGAACAGCGCATCGCCGGTCAGGCACTCGGAATGCAGGCGCCCCAGCACTGGCTCGCCATCGGCAACGTTGCCGAAGGTCAGCGCAACATGCTCCTTGCCGGTGGCCTCTTCAAGAAAGCCATGCATGGTGAACACACCGAACGGAGTCGGCAGTTGGGAGGCGGCGACGAACACGACAGGCACCGGATGCTCCTGGTATCGGAAGGGATGCGGATTTGCGAGGGGTGATAGTGTAACAGCAGCGCCTAAGGGATCGTCAGCCGAATTACCGATCAAAAGGATCGAGCATCGGCCTCAGCCGTCGGCGCGCTCACAGCTGATCGCCACATGGCTGCCGACCACCACACCAAGCGCTGCGAACTCGCCGCGGGCGACCTCGATGATGTAGCGCACCGGCTCATCGGAGCTGTGCTGCTGCAGGCTATAAGGGCGCATATCGACGACCTTGCGCACGCGTTCCCCAGCATCGACGAACGCAGCGGACAGGGCGACGCGGGTGTCCTTCATCCACAGTTCGCGCACGCCATCCTGGGGCCAGGTGAAGAGCATGCCGCGGCCGACATCGTCGCGCCCGGAAAGCCCAACCGTACGCGTCTCGATCGTCGCGGCCAGCGGCAAGTCACGCGTTACGCCAGCGGGGAACTTGACCTGGCATTCAGGCAATTGCGCCAGCGCGGTTGCACAGCTAAAGCTCAAGCCAATAAACAGCAAACCGCGCGGGCTCTGATGCGTCATGCATAACCTCGATATTGAAAAGAGTGACGATCCTACTGACCGGATGCCATTTGCGGCATCGGCAATATGACAGACGCACACAGCGGATGCCCCAGCGCACCGGCATTTGCCGCTATAATCGCGCATTTTTCGGGCCGCCCAGGCCCGCCCACGCTTTCAAGCAGGCACGCATCCATGACCACTCAGGCCGCCGAAGTCGCCAAGCGCCGTACGTTCGCGATCATTTCCCACCCCGACGCCGGTAAAACCACCATCACCGAAAAGCTGCTGTTGATGGGCAAGGCAATCGAAGTGGCCGGCACCGTGAAGTCGCGTAAATCCGACCGCCATGCGACCTCCGACTGGATGGAAATGGAGAAGCAGCGCGGCATCTCCATCACCACCTCGGTGATGCAGTTCCCCTACCGCGAGCACATGATCAACCTGCTCGACACACCGGGCCACGAAGACTTCTCGGAAGATACCTACCGTACCCTGACCGCGGTGGACAGCGCGCTGATGGTGCTCGACGGCGGTAAGGGCGTCGAGCCGCGCACCATCGCGCTGATGGACGTGTGCCGCCTGCGCGACACGCCCATCGTCAGCTTCGTCAACAAGCTCGACCGTGATATTCGCGACCCCATCGAGCTGCTCGACGAGATCGAAGCGGTCCTGAAGATCAAGGCCGCGCCGATCACCTGGCCGATTGGCTGCTACCGCGACTTCAAGGGCGTGTATCACCTGGCAGGCGACTACATCATCGTCTACACCGCCGGCCACGGCCACGAGCGCACCGAAACCAAGATCATCGAGAAACTCGACTCCGACGAGGCCCGCGCCCACCTGGGCGACGAGTACGAGCGCTTCGTCGAGCAGTTGGAGCTGGTGCAGGTCGCCTGCCATCCGTTCGACCAGGACGAATTCAACAACGGCCAGCTGACCCCTGTGTTCTTCGGCACCGCACTGGGCAACTTCGGTGTCGACCATGTGCTCGACGCCGTGGTCGACTGGGCGCCACGCCCACTGGCGCGGGTCGCCAACGAGCGCCCGGTGCAACCGACTGAAGAGAAATTCACCGGTTTCGTATTCAAGATCCAGGCGAACATGGACCCCAAGCACCGCGACCGTGTGGCCTTCATGCGCATCTGCTCGGGCAAGTACGAGAAAGGCATGAAGATGCGCCACGTGCGCACCGGCAAGGACGTACGCATCGGCGACGCCCTGACCTTCTTCTCCAGCGAGCGGGAAATGCTCGAGGAGGCCTGGGCGGGCGACATCATCGGCCTGCACAACCACGGTACCATCCAGATCGGCGACACCTTCACCGAAGGCGAAGCGCTGGGCTTCACCGGTATCCCACACTTCGCCCCGGAGCTGTTCCGCCGCGTGCGCCTGAAGGACCCGCTGAAATCCAAGCAGCTGCGCCAGGGCCTGCAACAGCTCGCCGAGGAAGGCGCCACCCAGGTGTTCTTCCCCGAGCGCAGTAACGACATCATCCTTGGCGCCGTCGGTGTGCTGCAGTTCGACGTGGTCGCCAGCCGCCTGAAAGAGGAATACAAGGTCGAGTGCGGCTACGAGCCGATCACCGTATGGTCGGCGCGCTGGATCGAGTGCGACGATAAGAAGAAGCTCGAGGAATTCTCCAATAAGGCCGTGGAAAACCTCGCCCTCGACGGCGGTGGCCACCTCACCTACCTGGCGCCGACCCGCGTCAACCTGAGTCTGATGGAAGAGCGCTGGCCAGACGTGAAATTCCGCGCCACCCGCGAGCATCACTGATCGCGCGTCTCACGCGCTCATAAAAACGGCCCTTGATGGGCCGTTTTTTATGAGGCGTCTCGTAGCCTGGGTCAAGCGAAGCGATACCCGGGGATTTTCTGCTTATTTATCCTCGGGCAGAACCGTAGGGCGTATTAGCCGAAGGCGTAATCCGCCGTACTACTCGCAACACTCCGATACCCATATAGCAAAACGCCCCGCACAAGGCGTAGCGTCCAGCTATCGCAACAGATACAGCAGGTTCGCGGTGAGCGGCAGATTACTGGCTTCGCACCCGGATTACGCCTTCGGCTAATCCAGCTACGTTATTCGCCATTCTGCGATGCAGCACTCGTCAGTTCGGCATTCCCCACCCAGTCCTGCGGATAGAGCCCGGCGCGTAAATCGCGATGAAAGCTCGAATAAGGCCAGTCTCGTGCACGCTGCGCCAATCCATGCTTGAGCGGGTTCGCGTAGACATAATCGATATGCCGCGAAAGTCTTCATCATCCGAATCTGATGCTCCCAATAGCGCCGTTGCCAAATGCCCCGCTCGCTACGACGGAAACGAATCAAAGATCGGTGCTCGCTCACCGGCAAACCACGACAGATGAAGGTTTTAATCAAGCGTCAACTTAGCGGGTAGTCCGCATCACTTGGCGGTAACGTCCATATGCAGTGCATATGCTCCGGCAGCACAACCCACGCATTGACCACAAACGGATACTGATGACGGACCTTGCGCACCGCTTCACGGAGCAGGCCGATATGCCGTACCAGCAAATCATTCCCCTGGCGCTACAGCAGATTGACGGTAAAGACCAAGTAGCCCCAGGCGCAGAGGCACGACGATAGTTAGGCATCTATGCCTCCTCTTTCCCATGGAAAAACGAAGCATAGAGCAGCGAACCGGACAAACTCGTAGGGTGCGTTAACCGCAGGCGTAATCCGCCGCATGCCCCATAAGCAACACCAAACCCAGAAAACAAAACGCCCCGCACGAGGCGAGGCGTTCAGCTGCAGCGGCAGATGCAGTCGATTCGCGTTAAACGACGGATTACACCTTCGGCTAATCCATCCTATGAATCGTATTTAATCCACCATAGCGCGGTTTTTACACCACGATTACCACATACAAGCGAGGCTTATCGGCATTCGCTAGGAGCATACTTGGCCAGCAAGGTGCCTTGAGCTACGTTACCAAGACCACGGCCAGTAGCGGTTGCGGTAGTAGCACTACCACACGCCCAATCAATTGCACCTACCGATGCAGCAGTAGGAACAGCATTTGCCACGTTAGGCGAATAAGTCAGAGTTTGACCATTAAGCACGTTAGGAATGCCGTTTGCCTGCGTAGCGGCAAGTGTCACAGTGATTGTCCAAGGCGATGCCTCAGCAATGGCTACGTTGCTTACATACTTAGAAGTACGCTCAGCTATGGGCGAAGCATTGAAAGCTACGGCAGCAGCAGTCATTCCAGCAACACCGTCGGTTTGGAAAGCTTCGCTCATCAAGCCTTTGGCTGCAGAGCCGGCAATGATGGCCTCGCCTACTTTGGCTCGGACGGTGTAATCCTGATAGGCCGGCAACGCAATAGCAGCCAAAATACCAATGATCGCGACAACGATCATCAATTCAATCAGGGTAAAACCCTTTTGCATGTTAGCTTTCATGTAACTCTCCAGTCATAAGTGTCAGGCAGACAAGCCTGCTGGTGGCTAAGCAGGAGGCGTGCCAACACTGCCAACTCTCGAGAACACGATGAAACCTGCGGACTGCCTCACAGAATGGAGCCTTCCGGGTCACTAGTGCCCAGCATTCCGCACTGCACTTCTCCGCACCTTGTGACACTTTACGTCACCTGGGTGCTGGCCGTTTGGCAGCAACTGTCATCTGCGCTATAACGCACCCATTCGATATGTGTGAGGTGCCCATGAGCGACAATATTCCCCTTTCCGGCTTGGCCAAGCAGGTGGTACTGGCTGAGTTGCTGGACGAAAAGGCCGCTCAACAGGCGCAAGCTCAGGCCAAGCGTAATAAATTGTCGCTGGTCACATACCTGGCCCAGAACAAACTGGTAAAGAGTCTCGCCCTGGCGGAGCTGGCAGCGGATCAGTTTGGCGTGGCCTACTTCGACCTCAATGCGCTGGATAAGGAAAGCCAACCGAGGGACTTGGTTAGCGAAAAACTGGTACGCCAACACCGCTCCCTGCCTTTATGGCGTCGAGGCAATAAGCTATTCGTTGGCATCTCCGACCCCTCCAATCACCAAGCGGTTACTGATATCCAGTTCAGCACGGGCCTTTCGACCGAAGCCTTGCTGGTAGAAGACGACAAGCTCGGTGATGCCATCGACAAGTTCTTCGATACGGGACACAGCGGCCTTGAAGACTTAAGCGACGTTGACCTTGATGGATTGGAAACGGAGTCGGTCGATGACGACAAAAAGGGCGATGGCGGAGTGCAGGATGCCGACGACGCCCCAGTGGTGCGCTTCGTCAACAAGATGCTGCTCGATGCGATCAAGGGTGGCTCCTCCGACCTGCACTTCGAGCCCTACGAAAAAACCTACCGCGTACGCTTTCGTACGGATGGCATCCTGCATGAAACAGCACGCCCGCCGATCCAGCTGGCGCCACGCATCTCTGCGCGCCTGAAGGTTATGGCAGGGCTGGATATTTCCGAACGGCGCAAGCCGCAGGATGGTCGCATCAAGATGCGCATATCCAAGAGCAAATCCATCGACTTTCGCGTCAACACCTTACCCACCCTGTGGGGCGAGAAGATCGTGATGCGGATTCTCGACTCCGCCAGCGCCCAGATGGGTATCGATGCCTTGGGGTACGAGGAAAGCCAGAAAGACCTCTACATGGCCGCGCTCAAGCAGCCGCAGGGGATGATTCTGGTCACCGGCCCCACGGGTTCGGGGAAAACCGTTTCGTTGTATACCGGCCTGAACATTCTCAACACCCCAGACGTGAATATCTCTACGGCAGAAGACCCGGTAGAGATAAACCTGGAGGGCATCAACCAGGTTAACGTCAATCCTAAACAGGGCATGGACTTCACTCAGGCCCTGCGGGCGTTCCTGCGCCAGGATCCGGACATCATCATGGTCGGCGAGATCCGCGACCTGGACACCGCCTCCATCGCCATCAAGGCCGCACAAACGGGCCATATGGTGATGTCCACCTTGCACACCAACAGCGCGGCTGAAACCCTGACCCGCTTGCGCAATATGGGTGTGCCCTCCTTCAACATCGCTACCTCGGTGAACCTGATCATCGCCCAGCGCCTGGCGCGCAAGCTGTGCAACAGCTGCAAGAAGGAGGTGCCCATTCCGAAAGAGGCACTGCTGGAAGAAGGTTTCCCTGAAAATCAGCTCAGCACCTTCAAGCTTTATGGCCCGGTAGGCTGTGAAAATTGCAAGAATGGTTATAAAGGCCGTGTCGGTATTTATGAAGTGGTTAAAAACACTCCGAGCCTGCAGCGGATTATCATGGAGGAAGGCAATTCCATCGATATTGCCACGCAAATGCGAAAAGACGGCTTCAACGACCTGCGTACTTCGGCCCTGCTGAAAGCCATGCAAGGCGTTACCAGCCTTGAGGAAGTCAACCGCGTTACCAAGGATTAACCATGGCAGCAGCAAAGGCAGCGAAGACCAGCACATTTGTCTGGGAGGGCAAGGATCGCAAGGGATCTGTGGTTAAGGGCGAGCTAAACGGGCAGAACCCGGCACTGATCAAAGCCCAGCTACGCAAACAGGGCATCAACCCGACCAAGGTACGCAAGAAGGGCATAAGCCTGTTCGGAGCGGGCAAAAAGATCAAGCCGCTGGATATCGCCCTGTTCGCACGTCAGATGGCAACGATGATGAAGGCCGGCGTTCCGCTGCTGCAATCCTTCGACATCATCGCCGATGGCCTGGAAAACCCGAATATGCGCAAGCTGGTCGATGAGATTAAGCAGCATGTGGCGGCCGGTAATAGCTTCGCAGCAGCACTGCGCACCAAGCCTCAGTATTTCGATGATCTGTTCTGCAACCTGGTGGAAGCGGGCGAACAGTCAGGCGCCTTGGAAACACTGCTGGACAGGGTGGCCACGTACAAGGAAAAAACCGAGGCACTAAAGGCCAAGATCAAAAAGGCGATGAACTACCCAATTGCGGTGGTGGCAGTCGCCGTAATCGTGACCTGTATTTTGCTGATCAAGGTGGTGCCGCAATTCCAGGATGTTTTCTCAAGCTTCGGCGCAGAACTCCCCGGCTTTACTCTGTTCGTGATCGGTATATCTGAAGGTCTTCAGGAATGGTGGTTTATTTTCATCATCGCGCTCGTGGCGGCTGGTTACTTATTTATGCAGGCCAAACAACGCTCGGAAAAATTCCGTGACGGACTGGATCGCGCCGTGCTCAAGGCGCCGGTTGTTGGCAATATCGTCTACAAATCATCTGTAGCGCGTTATGCCCGCACACTGTCCACTACTTTTGCTGCCGGTGTGCCATTGGTAGAAGCATTGGACTCGGTGGCAGGCGCTACCGGCAACGTGGTGTTCCGTAATGCCGTGAACAAGGTTAAACAGGACGTAACCAGCGGTATGCAACTGAACTTCTCCATGCGCTCGACCAATGTGTTTCCTGCTATGGCCGTACAGATGACCGCCATTGGTGAAGAGTCCGGTGCACTGGATACCATGCTCGACAAGGTGGCCAGCTACTACGAGGCGGAAGTGGATAATGCCGTGGATGGCCTGACCGCACTGATGGAGCCCCTGATCATGTCGGTGCTCGGTGTACTGGTTGGCGGCCTGATAATCGCCATGTACCTGCCCATCTTCCAATTGGGCGGCGTTGTTTAATACATGCTCGTAATCGAATTCCTCGCCGGCAATATACCGGCCTTTGTTTTCTGCGCGTTAGTTATCGGCCTACTGGTCGGCAGCTTCCTCAATGTGGTTATCCACCGCCTGCCTAAAATGATGTTTCGCGACTGGCGAATCCAGGCACGCGAAGTACTGAAGTTACCCGCCGAGCCTGCCGACGAAACCTACAATCTGATACTCCCCCACTCCAGCTGCCCCCATTGCCAGCATGAAATCCGCCCCTGGGAAAATATCCCGGTCATCAGCTATCTGTTTCTGCGTGGCAAATGCTCTGGCTGCAAGGCGAAGATCAGTCTGCGTTACCCGCTAGTAGAGCTAAGTTGCGGCCTGCTTTCAGCCTATATTGCCTGGCATTTGGGGTTCGGCTGGCAAGTAGCAGGCATGCTGGTGCTGGCCTGGGGATTGCTGGCGATGAGCCTGATCGACGCGGATCACCAGCTGTTGCCGGACACTCTGGTGCTGCCGCTGCTGTGGCTGGGCTTGATTGCCAACAACTTCGGGCTTTTTACGAGCCTGGAAGATGCCTTGTGGGGCGCTGTAGCGGGCTACCTGAGCCTCTGGTCGGTGTTCTGGCTGTTCAAGCTGGTGACCGGCAAGGAAGGCATGGGTTATGGCGACTTCAAGCTGCTGGCGATGCTTGGCGCCTGGGGTGGCTGGCAGATTCTGCCGCTGACCATTTTGCTGTCCTCGGTAGTCGGTGCCGTGCTTGGGGTGATCATGCTGCGCCTGCGCGCTGCCAGCACCAGTACACCGATTCCCTTTGGCCCCTACCTGGCCATTGCGGGTTTTATCGCGCTGATGTGGGGTAAGCAGATTACCGATGGTTATTTGCGCTTCGCGGGCTTCAATTAACGCGCAAAGACCCAATCTGGGTATCGCCTCGGTTAACCCAGGGGGCGGACGACGACGCCAAAGCGGTTCGACATGACGATCATCTTCGCGCCGAGGGCAACACTCCTACGGGGTATGTGAATCGCCTGAAATCGCGCAGGAGCCCCGCTCCGGGGCGAAAAACGGGATGAGGCTAAAAGCCGGCGTATTACCGTCACTGATTCGCACTTGAGTAGCAGCTCCTTTACAATCCGCCCCTGATTTTTCTACGGGGCAGCCCACCATGAAACCCTGGACGCTTGGCCTAACTGGTGGCATCTGTAGCGGCAAAAGTGCCGTTGCCGCGCACTTCGTTAAGCTGGGCATAGATCTGGTCGATTCGGATCAGGCGGCTCGCTGGGTCGTCGAGCCGGGTCGACCGGCACTGGCAGCGATAGCCGAGCACTTCGGTGAACAGGTGCTGCAAGGCGATGGCCAGCTAAACCGCGCTACGCTGCGCGAATTGATCTTCACATCACCTGCCGAGCGTCGCTGGCTGGAAAGTCTGCTGCATCCCTTGATCGCTGAGGAAGTTGCGCAATTTCTGGCCAAGGCCACATCACCCTACGCTATTACGATGTCGCCACTGCTGATCGAGTCCGGCCAATACAAACTGGCGCAGCGCATCCTGGTGGTGGACGTACCCGAGCATGTGCAGATCGAACGCACGATGCAACGTGATCGGTTGTCTGCCGAACAGGTGCGCGCGATCATGGCAGCTCAGGCAACCCGTGAAACACGCTTGAGCTACGCCGACGATGTACTCACCAATGACCGAGACTTGGCGTGGATGCAAAGCGAAGTCGAACGCCTGCATGCCTTTTATCTGACCCTCAACGGAGGCCAACCATGACCGCTCCCACACTCGTCGCCTGCCCGACCTGCGCAGCTCCGGTGGAATGGGGCCCGCAAAGCCCGAGCCGGCCATTCTGCTCTGAACGCTGCAAGCTGATCGACCTGGGTGCCTGGGCATCGGAAGAACATGTAATTCCCGGCAATGAGCTCGAGGATGATCTTTTCTCGGACGACCTGCCGCCTAGTCGGCACTGAGCAACCAGGCCCAGTCATGCAAATGAGTACGGCGGAATCACGCCTTGAGGCCTGACGCTTACCCGGCCAGCGCACTGCAAGCGCTTATCGCTGCAGTGCCGCAATGCGGGCAGGTACGCTGGCTTGGTGTACGCCCTGAATCACGTGGCGAAATGCTGATCCTCGATGCCGTGGAGGCGCGTCGCGAAGCCGGCCTAACCGGCGATCATGCTCGACCCGGTCCGCGCAACGCGCGTCAGGTAACCCTGATTCAATGGGAGCATCTGGCGGTGATCAGCGCCCTGCTGGGCCGCGAACCTGAGCATGCGATAACTCCTGAGGACTTGCGGCGCAATATCGCCATCAGCGGTATCAACCTCTTTAGCCTCAAAGGCAGGCGCTTTCGCGTCGGTCAGGCAATCCTGGAAACCACGGGCTGGTGCCAGCCTTGCGCGAAGCTCGAGCACCGCCTGGGCCTTGGTACTTTTCAGGCGGTGCGCGGCCATGGCGGCATCACGGCCCGGGTGATTCATACGGGCATTATTCGCCTTGGCGACTCGCTCGAGGTCGAGCCTCTGGAACACCTCGAATAGGCGTTCTTTCAGCCCATCTCGCCGTCAAGCACCCTGCTAGAATGCCGCCATTGCATCAGCATCGCCGCCCCGTGGATTGAACCCAAGCGGCAGGCTATATGTCGATGAGTTGACGACAGATAGCCTCAGAGACCACACAGACTGCAACGCGCAGGCATCCCTTGCGCGAATTGGCACATGAGTCGCCCGGCGCTGGAGCGTAGCTCGCCCGGACTCGCCACCGATTTCTTAGCCTTGTGAGACACACCATGACCCATCGAATCGTTATTGTCGGCGGCGGCGCCGGCGGCCTGGAGCTGGCTACCCGTCTGGGCAGAAAGCTCGGCAAGCGCGGCAAAGCGCAGATCACCCTTGCCGATGCCAACCTGACCCACATCTGGAAGCCCTTGCTGCATGAAGTCGCTGCCGGCTCGCTGAACTCCACGGAGAACGAGCTGAACTACGTGGCCCAGGCGAAATGGAACCACTTCGAATTCCAGCTCGGGCGTATGAGCGGACTGGATCGCGAGCGCAAGACCATTCAGCTGGCCGCGACACTGGACGAAGACAACCGCGAGCTTGTGCCCGCACGCGAACTACCCTACGACACCCTGGTGATCGCCGTCGGTAGCACCACCAACGACTTCGGCACCGAAGGCGCGGCCAACCACTGTATTTTCCTCGATACCCGCGAACAGGCCGAGCGCTTCCACCGCAAGATGCTCAGCCACTACCTGCGCGCCCACGCAGGCAATGGCGACAACGACCAAATCAGTGTCGCCATCGTGGGTGCCGGCGCTACCGGCGTGGAGCTGGCTGCCGAGCTGCATCACGCCGCTCACGAGCTGGCAGCCTATGGCCTGGATCGCATCCGCCCGGAAAATATGCGCATCAGCTTAGTCGAAGCCGGGCCACGCGTGCTGCCAGCGCTGCCCGAGCGCATCAGCGCCCCTGTGCACAAAACCCTGCAGAAGCTCGGCGTCAATGTGATGACTGGCGCGGCAGTGAAGGAAGTTACCAGCGAAGGCCTGATACTCGCCAATGGCGAAACCATCCCGGCAAGCCTCAAGGTGTGGGCAGCCGGCATCCGTGCGCCAGCATTCCTGAAGGGCCTGGATGGCCTGGAGAGCAACCGCATCAACCAGCTGGTCGTCACCAGCACGCTGCAGACCACGCACGACGAAAATATCTTCGCCTTTGGCGACTGCGCGGCCTGCCCGATGGGCGATGGTAGCGAGCGCAACGTGCCGCCACGCGCACAGGCTGCGCACCAGCAAGCCTCGCTGCTGGTCAAATCGCTTGCTCTGCGGCTGCAGAATCAGCCACTGCCGAGTTATGCCTACAAGGATTACGGCTCGCTGATCTCGCTGTCGAGCTTCAGCGCGGTCGGCAACCTGATGGGTAATTTGATGGGTAGCGTGAAGCTGGAAGGCTGGCTGGCGCGGATGTTCTACGTCTCGCTGTACCGTATGCACCAAATGGCGCTATATGGGCCCTTCCGCACGCTGCTGCTGATGCTCAGCGATCGCATCGGCCGCAGCACCGACCCACGCCTCAAGCTGCACTGACCCCAAGGGCAGCCTGCCGTAGGGTGGACGACGCTTCGCCCGTCCACCACTCTACAAGCGCAATGGTGGATGAAAAAAGCGTCATCCACCCTACGGGAAGTACACCCTGTCTTCAGAAAGCAAAAAACCCGCTCTAGGCGGGTTTTTTACTCTCAAGCAGTGCTTGAAATGGTGGGTCGTGTAGGATTCGAACCTACGACCAATTGGTTAAAAGCCAACTGCTCTACCAACTGAGCTAACGACCCAAAAATGGTCGGGGTGAGGGGATTCGAACTCCTGACATCCTGCTCCCAAAGCAGGCGCGCTACCGGACTGCGCTACACCCCGAAGAAAGATTGGCTCCGCGACCTGGACTCGAACCAGGGACCCAATGATTAACAGTCATTTGCTCTACCGACTGAGCTATCGCGGAACTATGCTTCTTTCAGTCTCTGTTACTAGCTTTTGGCTTCCGCCAATTGCCGCTGCAGAGGCGCGCCATTTTACGGTTTCGCAAACCGCTGTCAACCCCCTAAATTGCTTTTATGACAATGCTTTGCGAACGAGTGTGCATTTGCTTTACCTTCAAGACACACCTGCACAGCCTGAAGCACCGTATCGGCGCCTTCATCAGGATCACAGATGACCAATCAGGGCACACCGCCGCCATCCAATGGCACCTCTCGCACGCTGGCAAGCAGAGGCATCCAGCCGCGCTTCAGCGAGCTGGGGCAAGGCTGCCGCAAGCTGGTGCTCAATCATCTGGCGGATCATCTGGCACGTACCTTTGCTCAAGTCGACGACACGCTCTTTCAATGCGCCGAGCAAGCCGAGAACAATCAGGTGCAGGCGATGTTCTTCGACAACATGCGCCATATCCGCAAATTGCGGCCGCAGATCGAGCGCCAGTACCACCTGAGCATTTCCAAAGGTATCGGCGATTTTCTGGACGGCAAGCTGGTTGCGGACATATCAGCGGCAGATATGCCTGCCAAAGACCTGACTCTGGTCGAAAACGAGGATTACGAAGAAATCCTGCAGGTGACCAACATGGCCCAGCAGGTGCAGACACGTTGCGCGCAAGCGCTGTTCGCGCTGGACAAGCGCCTGGCGCTGCTTAACAACGGCCAGCCCCTGCCTGCAAACGCCAATCCTCTTTCCCCGAAAAGCATTGCATATGCCCTTCTGACAGCCCTGCAAGACTGCGAGCTGCCGCTGCGTATCAAGCTGGTGCTCTATGGGCTGTTCGAAAAACAGGTGATGCAAGGGCTCGATGCCCTGTATGACGCGCTCAACCAGCGCCTGATCGATGCGGGCGTACTACCTAATCTGAAATTTGCACCGACGCGCCCTCCGGAGCCTGCCACACCGACGATCAATCCTTCTCCTGCCTATGAAGATAAGAACGAACCGCCAGCACTCGACTTGACCACTGCGCCGCCCGATGACGCCGCCCGCTTGGTAGAAGGCCTGGATACTCTGCTGGCCGAGTATCGCAAACACCGTAACGCCATCGGCACGCTCAATGGCTCACCGAGCATGGCCAGTTTCGCTCCGGAGGGTGCCAAGCGTACCTACGACGCCGCAGAGCTTCTTGCGGCCCTCAATCGCCTACAGCAGGCGTCCGCCATGGAACTGGCTCACCCCCAAGAACGCCCCCTGCAAGTCGCCAGCCTAAAAACCCACCTGCAGGAACAACTGGCTAGCCACAGCGACGCTCCAGGGCAGCACCGCGTGGGTAATCGCGAAACCGATGTCATCGACCTGGTTGGCCTGCTATTCGACTTTATCCTCGACGACGAGAATCTGCCCCAGCCCTATAAGGTCGCCCTCTCCCACCTGCATACGCCTTGCCTGAAAGTGGCCCTGCTTGATAAGGCGCTTTTTACTCAACCCCACCATCCCGCACGCAAGCTGATCAACGCCATGGCCCAAGCTGGCGTGCTTTATGACGCGGCGGACGATGCCTACGGCTTGCTGAACAAGGTGCAGTGGGTGGTTCGCCAGGTTGTGCAGCGCTTCAGCGGCGATTTACACATCTTCGAGGAGTTGCTTGCCGAGTTCGAGGAATTCACAGGCGCCATAAAGCAGCGGGTAGAGCTTCAGGAGCGCCGCGCCGTAGAGACCGCTAAAGGTCGCGACAAACTGCTTGGCGCCCGGCACAGCGCCGCGCAGGCCATCGCCCAGGCCCTGGCGAAACGCTCGCCACCACCGATCATCCGGCAATTTCTCGAGCGCACCTGGATCGATGTGCTGGTGTTCATTCAGCTGCGCCACGGCCCGGCGAGTAGCGAATGGCAACGAGCATGCGAAACGGCGGGACAGCTGGCCTGGAGCGGAACCCTACTCGATGCCGCGCAGCGTGATCGACTGCAGCGCTTGCGCGTCGATATGCTCGATGAGCTACGCAGTGGCCTGATGCTATTGGGTGGCTACCGCGAGGACGATGTTCGTCGCCTTCTCCAGGATCTAGTCGCCTGCCAGCACGCTGTGCAGGCAGGGCAACCGGAGCTCGCCTCAAAACTGAGCTTGCCACCCAGCCCAAGCCCACTGGGATCGATGCTGGGCGATGACGCCGCGCTGCTCGCCAGCTCGCAGAGAAACCGCACGCACCAGCCGACGGGCCAACAGCTGATCCGGGACCTGGAGAAAGTCGAATTCGGCACCTGGTTCGACTTCACCCTCGGCGGCCGGCGACAAACCCTGAAACTCTCCTGGTACAGCCCGACCACCCACAACTACATGTTCGTCGACCGTAATGGTCAGCGCGCGGCGGTCAAATCGATGGATCAGCTGGTCGATGAAATGCAACAGGGCACTGCACGCCTGAGCAAGCCTGATCGATCAGCCCCCATGGTCGACCGCGCGCTAAAGGCGGTCTATCGTGTTCTTCAGCAACTTACCGGACGCAACAATTGAGGGCCGCCCATGGATGAACGTCGCCAGCACCCTCGCTACTCTACGGCTACGCTGCTGGAGGTATTCGAGCAGCACAGCGACAGATACCTTGGCAGAGTCGCCGACCTCTCCAATGAAGGGTTCATGCTCTGCAGCACCACCTCACTACCTGCAGACAGCTTGGTGGAGTGCCGCTTGGCCTGTGCAGCCCTGCTAGCCGCCACCAGCGATCTGTACTTCACTGCAGATTGTCTATGGAGCCGCAACGGCGCCCCTGGCCAGCAATCCTGGGCGGGCTTCCAAATCATCGACATAGATGCGCTCAATGCGCAGCTACTTCAGGAGCTTATCCAGCATTTGCAGGAGAGCGCCTGAATTGAGGCAACGCCTTGAACGACCGGTGTAGAGCATTCCTCAGATCATGATAGACGGAACTGATCGGCGTATCGGCAACAGCGATTAGACGTCCGCCTCACGAACACCTACGCTTCTCTGTGTCAATCCGCCGCAGGTGAGCTTGCCGTGCCCCGGTCAGCCGAGAGTCCTACCGTCACCAGCCACGATAACTCCAGCGTCCAGCAGGCGCAGAGCTATGCCTACGCAGAACTTGGGGTCCCCGAAATTGCGGGTTCTGCGGTTCTTGCCCAGGAAAGCGCGCTGGCGATCAGCTACAACGGCATCAGCTATGCGGTGATGATGGTTTCACCGACCGCGGTGGAAGATTTTATTGCTGGTTTCAGCCTTAGCAGCGCCGTCGTCGACACCATCGACGATATTTATGACATCCGCCTGCATCACCTTGGCCCGGCCATCAGAGCCGAGGTAGAGATCAGCAGTCGCGCCTTCTGGGCGATGAAGCAGCAACGCAGGCAACTGGCAGGCAATAGCGGCTGCGGCCTATGCGGCGTCGAAGCACTCGATCAGGCACTACCACAGCTAAATACGCTGGAGCAATGTGACCTGCCGGACGCAGCTCACCTGGTCGGCCTGCGCGAACGCATCGCCGCCGTGCAGGATCTGGCCCGACGCAGCGGCGCCTTGCACGCAGCGTTGTACGTAGACGGTGACGGCGAGATACGCGCCTGCCGCGAAGACATCGGCCGGCACAACGCGCTGGACAAGCTGATCGGCGCGTTGCTGCGCGAGAAACATGACGTGCGCCAAGGCTTTGCGGTGGTCACCAGCCGCTGCAGCCTGGAACTGATTCACAAGGCGGTCAGAGCCGGCATCGGCAATCTGGTCAGCCTTTCGGCCCCGACCGCCCTTACCGTGCAATGGGCGCGCCGGCACAACCTCAACCTGATTCATTTGCCCCACCACAGCGCGCCGCGGGTCTACAGCCCCGCTCCGCCTGCAAGAGAAGAACAGCCATGAGCCTGCAACCCGTGAACCCGCGTTACAAACCCTACAAAGGCGCTGCCGCCGGTTGGGGCGCGCTGATCAGCGTTACCCAGTTCTGGCTGGACAGCAAACAGCCGTTCAAGAACTTGCGTGCACTACTCAAGACCAACCAGAACGGCGGCTTCGACTGCCCCGGTTGTGCATGGGGCGACTCGCCGGAAGACGGCCGCATCAAGTTCTGTGAGAACGGTGCCAAGGCGGTTAACTGGGAAGCCACCAAACGCCGGGTTGATGCCAAGTTCTTCGCCAAATACACCGTCAGCCAATTGCGCGAGCAAAGCGACTACTGGCTCGAGTATCAGGGCCGCCTGACAGAGCCGATGCGCTACGACTCGACCACTGACCGTTACGTGCCGACCTCCTGGGACGACGCCTTCAGCCTGATCGCCAAACACCTCAAGAACCTCGCAAGCCCCAACGAGGCCGAGTTCTACACCTCGGGCCGCGCCAGCAACGAAGCTGCGTTTCTCTATCAGCTGTTCGTGCGCGCCTTTGGTACCAACAACTTCCCTGACTGCTCGAACATGTGCCACGAGGCCAGCGGTGTCGCGCTGATCCAGAGCGTCGGTATCGGTAAAGGCAGCGTAACTTTCGATGACTTCGAGCACGCCGACGCCATTTTCGTACTCGGCCAGAACCCGGGCACCAACCACCCGCGTATGCTCGAGCCGCTGCGTGAGGCGGTCAAACGTGGCGCCCAGGTGGTTGCCTTCAACCCGCTCAAAGAGCGTGGCCTGGAGCGTTTCCAACACCCGCAACATGCGCTGGAAATGCTCACCAACGGTTCCGAACCGCTCAACACCGCGTTCTTCCGCCCTGCTCTGGGTGGCGATATGGCGGCCCTGCGCGGTATCGCCAAATTCCTGCTGCAGTGGGAGCGTGAAGCGGTAGCCAAGGGTGAGAAGCCAGTCTTCGACCACGCCTTCATCGCCGAACACACAGACGGCGTCGACGCTTACCTCGCCGTTCTCGATGCAACATCTTGGGAATCGCTGGTCGAGCAATCTGGCCTGACCATCGAGGAAATCGAGCAGTCGGCACTGATGTACCGCCGCGCCGAGAAAGTGATCATGTGCTGGGCGATGGGCATCACCCAGCACGTTCACTCGGTGGCGACCATCCAGGAAATCGTCAACCTGCAGCTGCTACGCGGCAACCTCGGCCGCCCCGGCGCCGGCCTGTGTCCGGTGCGTGGCCACAGCAACGTGCAGGGCGACCGCACCATGGGTATCAACGATCGCCCGCCGGTGGTGCTGCTCGACAACCTCGAGAAACGCTTCCAGTTCAAGGTGCCGCGCGAGAACGGCCACAACACCGTGGAAGCGATCAACGCCATGGTCGACGGCCAGGCCAAGGTATTCATCGCCCTGGGCGGCAACTTCGCCCAGGCCACGCCGGACAGCCCGCGCACTCACAAGGCCCTGCAGAACTGCGATCTGACCGTGCAGATCAGCACCAAGCTCAACCGCAGCCACCTGACCACCGGCAAGGACGCGCTGATCCTGCCGTGCCTGGGCCGTACCGATATCGACATTCAGGCCACCGGCCCGCAAGCGATCACGGTGGAAGACTCGTTCAGCATGATCCACGCCTCCAACGGCCAGCTCGAGCCGCTGTCCAAGCAGATGCGCTCGGAGCCTGCGATCGTCGCCGGTATCGCCAAGGCGACCCTGGGCAATCACCCGGTCGACTGGGATGCGATGATTGCCGACTACAGCCGTATTCGTGAGCTGATCGCCGACACCATCCCCGGCTTCCAGGACTTCAACACCCGCGTGCAGCACCCAGGCGGTTTCTACCTGGGCAACTCGGCAGGCGCGCGGCAGTGGAAGACCAACACCGGCAAGGCGAACTTCAAATCCAACGCCCTGCTCGCCGACCTGCTGCCACCGCAAGTGCGCAACAGTGGCCAGAAGCCGGATCTGATCCTGCAGACCATGCGCTCGCACGACCAGTACAACACCACCATCTACGGCCTGGACGACCGCTATCGCGGTGTTCGCGGCCAGCGTGACGTGCTGTTCGTCAACGAAGCGGATATCACCCGCCTGGGCTACAAACCAGGCCAGAAAGTGGATATCACCTCGCTGTGGGACGACGGTGTCGAGCGCAAGGTGGTGGGCTTCACGCTGCTGGCATTCGATATCCCTGCCGGCCAGGCTGCGGCTTATTACCCGGAAGCCAACCCGCTGGTACCGCTGCAGAGCGTTGGTATTGGCAGCCACACGCCGACTTCCAAGTTCGTCGCCATCCGCCTGCACGCTGCGCAGGAAACTGCACGCATCCTGTAAGGCCAGACGCTACGGCTCCCGCCTCATATGAGGTGGGAGCTAAGCGCAGGATAGATGCAGCTCGTCGGAATCTGCGGCACATCGCGCAAAAAATCCCCTCTGATGTCCCTTTGCCGTTACGCGTGTCGGTTAACGTGCCCACCTAAGAACCTGCTCACGATCTGCTGCGCGTCGGCGCTCCTGCGTTAAAAACAAGCTCGAAATGCTCATTTACAGCTCGTAAACTCCGCTTCCTCGCTTGTTTTTGCGGGGCCGCCTAGGCCTTGTATCGCTCTAGCTCGCGAGATCGTGAACAGGCTCTAAGCGCTCGACCGAAGCGCGTAATGCTTTCAGCCCAAGCCACGATGTGGCCCTTCGGGTTTCTGCCAAACCTGCGACAACCATGCGAATGACTGCCAAGCCTTATTAGCGCTGCTTGGCGCTTGCGTCATTGGCTGCAATGGGGGAAGACCATGCGGTTTTCATCTGCCGTCCTGCTTGGGACGGTCTTGCTGAGTATCCACGCCGAGGCGGCCCTGCTGGTGCGGGAAGTGGGTGACTACGATCTGAGTCTGGGCACTACACCAAGTCGCAGCATGGCCCAAGGCTTGGTCAAGCCGCAAAGCGGCGGCGCCTTTCACGGCGGTCTCGACCTGAGCCACCCTAGTGGTTGGTACTTGGGCCAGTGGTCGCCCAATCTCGGCATCAGCCCGGGCAGCCAGATGGAACTCAACAGCTATGTGGGCTACAGGCAGCAGTTCGTCGACTCGCTCGGTTACGAGCTCGGCACTATCCGCTACAGCCATCCGGGCTACAGCCACCTCGATAGCCAGGACGTGTACGCAGGCGTGACCTACGATGCGCGTCGTTTCGGATTTTCCTTCAGCAACGATCCGAATCGCTTCAACAGCACGATGCTCGCCGACCTGGGCCGCGTAAAACTGCTGGGAATGGCCGTGATCGTGCGTTACGGCAACCACCTGCTCGAAACCCCGAAGAACATTTCCGGCGGCGGCCAGGTCAGCTCTTTCAACGACTGGTCACTGAGCCTTTCGCGCCCGTGGAAGGGTATCGACTTCGATTTTTCATATTCGGATTCGAGCCTGAGCGGCAACGCCTGCTCAGCCTACTCAGGCCACAACACCGAGTGCGAGGGCTGGTTTTCGATCAAAGCCTCGAGATCGCTGTTCTAGAGGCTTTGCCGCTTAATGGTCACAATCGCCAACAGCGAACCCCACACATCTTGATACATTCATTCATGTATCTTTAAATCCCCTCATGGGAATTTCTTCTCCATCCAACCTCTAAGTGATGTCGCCTGCACTGCATGGCTGACCGCAAGAACCATGGCAATGCCATGGCTACGCCCGCAAGGGTCATTTTCGAGGGTTGCGCGATGCGTACATTCCTTACCGCACTGGCTTTCAGTGCAATGGTTTCTCCCCTGGCCTATGCCGATACCACCAAGACTGCCATCGGCAGCGGGGTCGGCGGCG
Organism: Phytopseudomonas punonensis; assembly: GCF_900142655.1. Lineage (GTDB taxonomy): Bacteria > Pseudomonadota > Gammaproteobacteria > Pseudomonadales > Pseudomonadaceae > Aquipseudomonas > Aquipseudomonas punonensis. Next base: position 592,325 of record NZ_FRBQ01000001.1, read on the forward strand.
CGCTGGGCAATATCGTCGGCCAGCAGTTGGGAGGCAGCACAGGCGCCACCATTGGTGCTGGCCTGGGCGGCGCGGCCGGTGGCGCCATCAGCTCACGCAACAAGACCGAAGCTGCACTGGGCGGCGGCCTGGGCGCCGCAGGTGGCTCGGTGCTCGGCAATCAGTTTGGCGGCAGCACGGGCTCGACCATTGGTGCCGGCCTGGGTGGCGCGGCTGGCGGTGCATTGGCCAACGAGATGGCCGACAGCAACCGCAACGAATCCCGCTATCGTGACAACGGCCATCGCCATGGCAAGAAGCACAATAAACGTCACCACAAGCATCGTCACCGCTAATCATCCGTATCAACAACAAGGGCGCCTCAGGGCGCCCTTGTTCGTTCAGGCTGGCAGTAACGACTCCATTGCCTGGCGTAATAACTGTGGAATCGTCACAGGCTGGTTGCTCTGGCGATCCACGAAAACATGCACGAAACGCCCTGCCGCACAGGCTTGCGACTCCCCTTCACGAAACACTGCCAACTCGTACTGCACCGAGCTGTTACCCAACTTGCCGACACGCAGGCCGACTTCGATGCGTTCGGGAAAGGCGATCGATTCGAAGTAGTCGCAACTGGAGCTGACCACAAAGCCTACGACTTCACCGCGATGGATATCCAGGCCGCCCGCCTCGATAAGGTAGCTGTTCACGGCAGTGTCGAAATAGCTGTAATAGGTAACGTTGTTGACGTGCCCATACAGGTCGTTGTCATGCCAGCGGGTGGTGACCGGCTGAAAATGCCGGTAGTGCTCGCGCAGATGCTGCGGCTGTTCCATGAATCGACACCTTGCAAAAAAGCCAAGCCGGCATGGTGCCGGCCTCAGCTGTCAGTGGCAACTCACGCTATCGCCACCTATCAATAGGCGACCTGATAAATAGCCAGCGCATGAGCCTGAGTCATTGCACGTGGGTTATTGGCCAGCAGTCGCTCATGCAACATGGCGTCCGTTGCCAGACGTGGCAGTAACGCCTGATCCACCCCCACATCACGCAAACGTACCGGCAAACCACTGCGCTCACTAAGATCCGCCAGCTCGATGATGAACTGCTCGGTGTGATCAGTCGCATCCCCGCCACGCAGGCGCTCGCCGAGCAACAGCGGCGCCAGCTCTTCGTAGAGTGGCGCGGCAACCGAGGCATTGAACCCCAGCACATGGGGCAGCAACACCGCCGCACTTACCCCATGTGGTACCTGACAATGCCCACAGAGCGGATAGGCCAGCGCATGCACGGCTGCCAGTGGCGCGTTGGCGTAGGCCTGGCCAGCGAGACAAGCGCCCAGCAGCATAGCCTGACGCGCCTCAAGATTGCCGCCGTTATGCACCGCCTCATCCAGATTGGCGCCCAGCAGCCGTAAGGCTTCACGGGCGAGCATATCGGACAGCGGATTCTTGCGCCGTGCGCCGGTATAGGCCTCGACCGCGTGCCCCATGGCCAACATGCCACAGGCGGCGGTAATCGGCGCCGGCAGTTGCAGGGTGAGCTCGGCATCGAGCAGTGCCAGGTCTGGCAGCAGTCGCGCCGACACCACAGCGACCCGCGTAGCATGCTTCGTGGTGACCACGGCTATGGGGGTCACTTCGGAGCCGCTACCAGCCGTAGTGGGTACCTGAATAAGTGGCAGGCGCTGGCCTACGGCCTTGTCGATGCCATACAGATCACTCAACGACTGTCGGCAATCCGGATGAGCCAACTGCGCAACCAGCTTGGCCACATCCAGCGAGCTGCCACCGCCGAAGCCGACGACCAGATTCGCCTGCACATTTTTGGCGAACTGGGCGGCATCCGTCACCACGTTTTCAGGCGCTCCGGTCTTTACATCGTCGAAGACGTGCAGCGCCACTTCGCTACCAGCGAAGGCCGCACGCAGCTCATCGAAAATGCCCAGCCGGGCTACGCCCGCATCGGTTATCACTACCACGGAGCGCGCGCTCCACGCTTTGCAAAGCGGCAATAACCGCTGCACGGCACCGGGTTCGCAAATGAGATGGGCGGCTGTAGCGAAACTGAATGGCTGCATGACGCTTTCCTCTTCATGTTTTGCGCGGGAATCCGCACACCTGAAGGCCATGCCCCTGTGTCGTGCTCGCAGTACTGCATCCCGGCAAGGCCTTTGTTCATAGTAGGCCGAGAACCCACATCTGCCCGGAAATGCATCCCGGCAAAGGCCGTTCGTCGTTTAATCACGGAGTACCGCATGCCGCGAAAACGCCCACGGCCTGTGCACAGCTTTTCTCGGCCTCGTGGCCCGAAGCAACGCAAGCCAGTATCCATGCAGGTTTCACGAGTTACTGAGAGGATCAATGCAAATGCACGACATTGATTGCTCAGAAAAGTGCTAGTCCATCCAGTTCTTGTGGTTATGACATATCCGCCTAAAGCCGGTGCGCAGCACGTTTTAGACTCAAACCATCGAAGTGAAAGACGGAGGTGACTCATGCCCCTTTCTATCGACGGCATGAATGTAGGTCAGTACAGCTACCGGCCGGTTGGCACTGTCGGTAACTCATTGCAAACCAATGCGCTGGATCGGGTGCAGCCCACCGCCCAACGGCTAAATGATGCTCAGCAGCAACTTTTGGAGCGTCGGCAGCTCGATCAGGAGCGCCAAGAGGAGCTGCGCGAGGCACGCGAGCAAGCACGTGAAGAGCGAGTCGCTCAGCAGGAGCAGCAACAAGAGCGGGCTCTGCAGCTGCGCCTTGATCGCCAGCAGGCGGCCCAGGCGCTCGACGAGCAACTACGCGAGCAGCGCCTTGAGGCCCTGCAGGAACAACGACTGGAGGCACTCAATCCGTTGTCGCCCGAAAGCCTGGCCAGGCAGCGCGTGCAGACAGATAACACGTTGCCGGCGAGCAACGCTGCTCAGCTCAACCCGCGTCTGGCTGCCGAGGCGATTTCCACGTATCGCCAAACAGAGTCGCCAGACTTCATCAGCCGCAGCCTCGTCGCCTGACAAACGAATCGGGTCCTGTGTAACGCCGTTACACAGGACCCGATTCGTTTATAGGTGCGCTTTGGTACTGAGCTAGCGCTCACCTGCAAGCCAGATGAGCACCATTTAACGATCAGTCCTTTTCGAGTGCTTCCTGGCGCTCGAGAAATTCTTCCTGCAACAGCGCATCGGGGTTTTCCGACTCGCCCTCATGCAGTGATTGCTCCAAATGCCCGGTACCCACCGCCTTGCTTTCCAGCTTACCGACCAGATGCTCCAAGGCGTGGCGCATTTTCTCGGCGGCACCTTCGATAGCCTGCTCCAACGACTCGGCCTTGTGGGTCACCGACAGCGGCTGATGCCCTTTTGGGCGAGCCTCGATCTGGCAGCGCTTGTCGTCTGCACCGCCCTTTCCGGCGTTCTCGTCACTGATATGCACTTCTACCCGCGACAGAAATTCCTCGTAGCGATCCAGTCGATCCGCCACCGATGCGCCGACCCATTCCTGGAGTCGCGCGCTGCCTTCGATATGGTTGCTGTTCACGTGAACTTGCATGGTATTCCTCGCTTCTGACGGGTCTGAAAGCTTGGAGGCAGCAGATACAGACTAGGTTCCTGCTCAATGCCCCTGCTGCCACCATACGCAGCCGGGGCACACAACGGAAGGCCGATCAGAAGCGGTCGCGGATCACCACTTCGTCGAACGGCAGCTTGCCAATCCGCGGCTTGGCATCAACAGCTTTCTTGCCGACGGCAACCATCAGGCCGATCACGTGGTTGTCCGGCAGGTTGATCAGCTTGGCCACGGCATCGAAATCAAAGCCGTCCATGGGGCAGGAATCCAGACCCTTGCCACGCGCGGCCAGCATTAGCGTTTGCGCCACCAAACCACAGCTGCGCATGGTTTCGTCGCGCTGCACCTGCGGCTTGTCGCGGTAGTAATTGTCGATGGCGCCGCCCATGAACTGCTGCACCTCAACTGGCGCACCTTCCCATACACGACTTACGTTCTTCTCCCAGCTGTCGACCTGCGCGCAGACCACCACCAGCATCGAAGCGTCGGTCATCTGCGCCTGGCCCCAACCAACTTCGCGGATCTGCTGACGCAAGGCCGGATCGCTGACTTCCACCAGGCGCACATGCTGCAGGTTGAAGGCCGTCGGCGCGAACAGCGCCAGTTGCAGCAGTTCATTCTTCTCCTCGCTGCTGAGGGTGAAACCCGCGTCATAGACCTTGACGGCGCGGCGGCTGCGGATGGCTTCGTCGATATGCATGGCAAACTCCAACAGAAATGGAAAACCCGCCCATGCTAGGCGCGCCGGCGCGATGACGCCACTTGAGCATTCCGATTGGATTCATCGCCTGTAACGATTTATTCGAACCGCGCCTGGCGCAGCCAGTCGTACATCAAAGCCGCCAGGGCGCTCGTGCAGGCATGCCAAAGTACGGTGCGCGCAATGCCCCTGCGGCTTATTAACGACTGTCCCCCGGAAAGCCTCGAGCGTTAAGCTGTCGACCATGAGCCAATCGCCCTACATCCTTCCACCCGCAGCTAAAGCCGATGCACTGAAGCTCGGAGGCGACTGGACGCTCGCCCATTACGGCGCGCTGCTGGCTCAGGTGGATGCTGTCAGGCGCGACCTGGCGGATGATGCAGAGCCGGATATCAGCGCGCTGAACGCGCTGGACACCGCCGGCGCGAGCCTGCTGGTAGAATTACTCGGCGCAGAACGCCTACTCCAGTTGCTTCCAACCGCCCAGCTCAGTACCGAACGCCGCGCTCTGCTGCACACCGTCGCCACAGCCATGCAGCAGGATCAGCCACCTGCGCACCCGGCGCGCTCAACGTATCGCGAGTTCTTCGGGCATATCGGTGAGGTGGTCGAAGGCGTCTGGCACAAGGCGGTCGGCCTGCTGGGTTTCGTGGGTCTAACGCTCAGCACCATGCTGCTGATTCTGCTCAACCCGCGCCGCTGGCGGCTGACATCGCTGGCCTCGCACCTCGAACAGATCGGCCTCAATGCTGTGCCCATCGTCGCCCTGCTGACCTTCTTGGTAGGCGCCGTGGTGGCCTTTCTCGGCGCCACTATCCTCAGAGATTTCGGCGCGACCATCTACACGGTCGACCTGGTGGCGTTTTCCTTCCTGCGTGAATTCGGCGTGCTGCTCACTGCCATTCTCATGGCCGGCCGAACCGCCAGCGCCTTTACCGCGCAGATTGGCTCGATGAAAGCCAACGAGGAAATCGACGCGATCCGCACGCTGGGCCTCAACCCCATGGAGCTGCTGGTGCTGCCGCGGGTGTTCGCCATGCTGATCGCCCTGCCGCTGCTGACCTTTATCGCCATGGTCTGCGGCATGCTCGGCGGCGCCATGGTGTGCATGCTGACGTTGGATATCTCACCGACGATGTTTATCAACCTGGTGCAGCAAAACATCCCGATCAATAACTTTTTGGTGGGCATGCTCAAGGCGCCGATCTTCGCCTTTCTGATCGCGGTGATTGGTTGCCTGGAAGGTTTCAAGGTCACCGGCAGCGCCCAGTCGGTAGGCGAGCGCACCACCTCGAGCGTGGTGCAGTCGATCTTCGTGGTCATCGTGGTCGATGCCGTGGCCGCACTGTTCTTGATGGAGATGGGCTGGTGAGTGGCGAAGCGATCATTCAGGTCCGCGACCTGACCAACCAGTTCGGCCCGCAGGTGGTGCATCAGCACCTGGATCTGGATTTGTACCGCGGCGAAGTACTCGGCGTGGTGGGTGGCTCGGGCACCGGCAAGTCGGTGCTGCTGCGCACTATCGTCGGCCTGCGTCAGCCCAATGCCGGTACGGTGCGGGTATTCGGCGAAGACCTGCTGACCCTGCCTCCCCAGCGGCGCTCCGAATTGGAACGACGCTTCGGCGTGCTCTACCAGCGCGGCGCGCTGTTCTCGTCGCTCACCGTGCTGGAGAACATCGCCCTGCCGCTGATTGAGCATGCCGGCCTCACGCGCGCCCAGGCCGAGCGCCTGGCCGCATCCAAGGTGGCGCTGGTCGGCCTGCCGGCCCACGCTTGTGCCAAGTACCCGACCGAGCTGTCCGGCGGCATGGTCAAGCGCGCCGCGCTGGCCCGGGCTTTGGCGCTGGAACCGGACATCCTGTTTCTCGATGAGCCGACGGCGGGCCTCGACCCTATCGGCGCAGCGGCTTTCGATCAGTTGATCCGTACCCTGCGCGACGCGCTGGGGCTCAGCGTTTTTCTGGTCACTCACGACCTGGATACGCTTTACACCTTGTGCGACCGCGTGGCGGTGCTGTCGCAAAAACGGGTGCTAGTGGCCGACACACTGAACGTGGTCGCCGCCACCGACGATGCATGGATACACGACTACTTTCACGGCCCGCGCGGACGCGCAGCCGAAGAAGCTTCAGCGAGGATTAGTTGAATGGAACCACGCGCCCATCACGTATTGATCGGCATGTTCACGGTGGCGATCGTCAGCGCCATTCTGGTGTTCGCTCTGTGGCTGGGGAAAACCAGCGCCGACAAGCAGTTCAACTACTACGAGGTGATCTTCACCGAGGCGGTCAACGGCCTGTCCCAGGGCAGCGCCGTGCAGTACAGCGGCATTCGCGTCGGCGACGTGACCAGCCTGACCCTCGACCCGCAGGACCCGCGCAAGGTCCACGCGAACATCCGCATTACCGGCAACGCACCGATCAAGGAGGACACCCGCGCCCGCCTGACCATCACCAATATCACCGGCGGCGCGGTGATCCAGCTGCACGGCGGCTCACCGGAAAGTCCGGCGTTGGTAGCCAAGAATGGCGGTACGCCGATCATCATCGCCGACCGCTCGCCGCTGTCACGGCTGATGGCCAATGGCGAGGATCTGATGGTCAGCGTCACGCGCCTGCTCGATCGCGCCAACGCCATGTTCTCCCGCGAGAACACCCAGAACATCGCCAAGACCTTGCGCAACCTCGAACAGATTACCGCCAGCGTTTCCGAACAACGCGAGGAGCTGCGCGAAGCGCTGACCCAAATGAGCGCTGCCGGCCGCGAAGCGTCTGCCCTGATGAAAAATGCCAACGGGCTGTTCACTGGCCCGGCGCAGAACACCCTCGATAGCGCCGAGCGTCTGGTCACCTCGCTGGAGCGCACCAGCAGCAACATCGAGCAATTGCTGCAGGACAACCGCGCAGCCCTCGACGGCGGCATGCAAGGCATCGGCGAGCTGGGCCCGGCGATCAACGAGCTGCGTGACACTCTCGGCTCGTTGCGCTCGTTCTCGCGGCGCCTTGAGGAAGACCCCGCCGGCTATCTGCTGCGCAGCGACAGCATCAAGGAGTTCCAGCCATGAAAGTACTCGCCACCGCTGGCGCCCTGCTGCTGACCGGCCTGCTCGGCGCCTGCTCGATTCTGCCCTCGGGTGAGGCGCTGAACGTCTACCTGCTGCCGAGCAATCTGCCGGTGCGTGCAACCGATGCCCCACGGGAAAGCTGGTCGCTGCGGGTCAACAGGCCGCAGAGCAGCCAACTGCTCGACAGCCCACGCATTGCCGTGCTGCCGGAAGGCGACATGATCAGCGCTTACCAGGGCGCGCGCTGGAGCGATCGCGCGCCGGCGCTGTTTCGTGATCGGCTGATCGGCGCCTTTCTCGATGACGGCCGGATCGGCGCCGTCAGCAGCGACGACAGCCGCCTGCAGGCCGACCTGGAACTGAGCAGCGATCTACGTGCCTTCCAGAGCGAGTACCGCAACGGGCGGCCAGAGGTGCATATCCTGCTCGATGCCCGCCTGGTGCAAGCCGGCAACCAGCGCATCCTTGCCAGCCGGCGCTTCGAGGTACGCCAGCTCGCTGGCGATACCGCCGTGGAATCGGTCGTGAAGACATTCGGTACAGCCAATGACCAACTCTCGCGGCAGCTGATGGATTGGGTAGTGGAGCAAGGACGGCGTAATGCGCCGGATAGCAGCAAGCCCTGAAAACTGTTGGTAGCGAGCATTAAAGCTGGCTCCTGTGGGAACGGGCCATGCCCGTGATTTTCGCGCGCATGGCCCGTTCCCACAGGTCGATGACAGTTATCGTTGCATAATAAAAACGGCCGGTGTGATCGCTCACTCCGGCCGTTTGTTTGCTGCTGTAGCCTGTCAGGCAAAGACGATTTCGTCGCCCTCGACCTTACCGGTCACCGTGCTGCCGGGGTTGAATTTGCCGGCCAGGATCATCTGTGCCAGCGGGTTCTCGATCCAGCGTTGAATGGCGCGTTTCAATGGCCGTGCGCCGTATACCGGGTCGTAACCAACGGCGATCAGCTTGTCCATGGCCTCATCGGACAGTTCCAGGCTCAGCTCGCGCTCGGCCAGACGCTGCAGCAGGCGACAGAGCTGGATGCGGGCGATACCGGCTATCTGCTCACGCGCCAGCGGCTCGAACACCACCACCTCGTCGATACGGTTCACGAACTCCGGCGGGAAGTGGTTACCCACCGCGTCCATCACCGCCGCACGCTGTGCTTCACGATCACCGACCAGCTCCTGGATCTGCGCCGAGCCCAGGTTGGAGGTCATCACGATAACCGTGTTCTTGAAGTCTACGGTGCGGCCGTGGCTGTCGGTCAGGCGACCATCTTCGAGCACTTGCAGCAGCACGTTGAATACGTCCGGGTGGGCCTTCTCAACCTCGTCCATCAACACGACGGAGTAAGGCTTGCGACGCACCGCCTCGGTCAGGTAACCGCCCTCCTCGTAACCGACATAGCCGGGCGGCGCGCCGATCAAGCGAGCGACGGAGTGCTTCTCCATGAACTCGGACATATCGATGCGCACCAACGCGTCTTCGGTATCGAAGAGGAACTCGGCCAGCGCCTTGCAAAGCTCGGTCTTGCCGACGCCGGTCGGGCCGAGGAACAGGAACGAGCCACTTGGCCGGTTCGGATCCGCCAGCCCGGCACGCGAGCGGCGCACAGCGTTGGCCACCGCCACCACGGCTTCATCCTGACCAATGACGCGCTGGTGCAGCAGGCCTTCCATCTTCAACAGTTTGTCGCGCTCGCCTTCGAGCATTTTCGACACCGGGATACCGGTCCACTTGGAAACGACTTCGGCGATTTCTTCCTCAGTCACCTTGCTGCGCAGCAGCTGATTCTCGGTCTTGCCGTGCTGGTCGACCATCTGCAGGCTGCGCTCCAGATCGGGGATGATCCCGTACTGCAGTTCGGCCATACGATTGAGGTCGCCCTTACGGCGCGCCGCTTCGAGCTCGGTGCGCGACTGTTCGATCTTCTGCTGAATCTGTGCCGAGCCCTGGACTTCGGCTTTCTCCGACTTCCAGATTTCTTCGAGGTCGGAATATTCCTTCTCGAGCTTGGCGATGTCTTCCTGCAGCTTGATGAAACGCTTCTTGGCGGCCTCGTCCTCTTCCTTCCTCAGCGCCTGGGCTTCCACCTTGAGCTGAATCAGTCGCCGATCCAGCCGGTCGAGCACCTCTGGCTTGGAGTCGATTTCCATACGGATGCGGCTGGCGGCTTCGTCGATCAGGTCGATGGCCTTGTCGGGTAGCTGGCGGTCGGTGATGTAACGATGGCTGAGTTTGGCCGCCGCGATGATCGCACCGTCAGTGATGGCCACCTTGTGGTGCACCTCATAACGCTCCTTGAGGCCACGCAGGATGGCGATGGTGTCTTCCTCGCTCGGCTCGTCGACCAGCACCTTCTGGAAGCGACGCTCCAGGGCGGCGTCCTTCTCGATGAACTGGCGGTACTCGTTCAGCGTAGTGGCGCCCACGCAATGCAGCTCGCCACGAGCCAGGGACGGCTTGAGCATGTTGCCCGCGTCCATCGCGCCCTCGGCTTTGCCGGCGCCGACCATGGTGTGCAGCTCGTCGATGAACAGGATCACCCGGCCTTCCTGCTTCGAGAGCTCGTTGAGCACCGCCTTGAGGCGTTCCTCGAACTCACCGCGGAATTTGGCGCCAGCGATCAGCGCGCCCATGTCCAGCGACAGCAGGCGCTTGTCTTTCAAGCCGTCTGGAACTTCGCCGTTGATGATGCGCTGGGCCAGGCCCTCGGCGATGGCCGTCTTGCCCACACCAGGCTCGCCGATCAATACCGGGTTGTTCTTGGTACGGCGTTGCAGCACCTGAATGGTGCGGCGGATTTCGTCGTCACGGCCGATCACCGGATCAAGCTTGCCCTCTTCGGCACGCTTGGTCAGGTCGACGGTGTACTTGTCGAGCGCCTGGCGGGACTCTTCGATGTTTGGGTCGTTGACCGCATCGCCGCCACGCAGGTTGTTAACCGCGTTTTCCAGCGCCTTGCGGCTCACACCCTGGGCGAGCAGGAGCTTGCCCAGTTTGGTGTTCTCGTCCATGGCGGCGAGCAGCACCAGTTCGCTGGAGATGAATTGATCGCCCTTCTGCTGCGACAGACGATCAGCCTGGTTGAGCAGACGCGCCAGATCCTGGGACAGGCTCACATCGCCGGTTGGGTTCTGGATCTTGCCCAGCTGATCGAGCTCTTTGCTCAGTGCCTGGCGCAGGCCGTTCACATCAAAGCCCACCTGCATCAGCAGCGGGCGAATGGAGCCGCCCTGCTGGTCGAGCAGCGCCAGCATCAGGTGCAGCGGCTCGATGGCGGAATGGTCGTGGCCGACGGCCAGGGACTGGGCGTCGGAAAGGGCAAGTTGCAGCTTGCTGGTTAAACGGTCGATTCGCATGGCGTCATCCTTCCTTCTTTAAAGGCAGGCCGGCGCGATGCATGCGCCTGACGTTAAAACCTGCCGAGATGGAGCATAGATGAGGCCGATTGTGCGGGTTTCAAGCGCAGAGGTTTTGATAAGAATCAGGGGTTGCCTGATTAGGAGGCAGAACAGCCCTGGGTATCGCTGCGCTCAACGCCAGGCTACGGTCTGAGCAATTGCATTGCAGGTTTGTAGGAGCGTCGACCTCGGCGCGATGCGATGGCGGCCATTGCGCAACACAAATGCCGCTCACACCATTCGCTGCGAGGGCGCAGCTCCTACACGAGCGTTGATGATCGCCAGTGATTAGCGATCCGCCAACCAGATCAGCGAAGCGAAGCGGCCGGTCTGGGCCGAACGGCGATAGGAGTAGAAGCGCGAATCGCTGACTGTGCAGAAGCCGCCGCCATACACCGCGGTGATGCCGCGTGCGGCGAGACGGGTGCGCGCCAGTTGGTAGATATCGGCCATAAAGCGCCCAGCGTTTTCACTCGGCATGAAGGCGCCAGCGGCCTGGGCATGCTGGCTGACGAACGCCTCACGCACCTCGGCGCCAACCTCGAATGCTTGCGGGCCGATTGCAGGGCCTAGCCAAACAAGGGTGTCGTCTGGCTCAACGGCCAGCGCATCCAATGTGGCTTCAAGCACGCCATTGGCCAGCCCACGCCAGCCGGCGTGAGCGGCAGCGACGCGGGTACCGGCACGGTCGCAAAACAGCACAGGCAAACAATCAGCGGTCATCACCGTCGCGGCGATGCCTGGCGTGGCCGTCCAGCTGGCATCGGCTTCGACGACAACTTCCGGATCGGCATGCGCAACGGCAATGCCATGCACCTGCTGCAGCCAGGCCGGCCGACAACCGAGCTGACTGAGCAGCCGCTGACGGTTCTTGGCCACCGCAACCGGGTCATCCTCGACATGGGCGGCCAGGTTGAAACTGTCGTAAGGCGCCACACTCACGCCGCCAGCGCGGGTGGTCACGCAGGTGCGCACCCACTCAGGAGCGGGCCAGTGTGGCGTCAGCCAGTCATGAGCCTTGTCACTCATCCGATGAACGCCTCGCGGTCCTGACGCAGCAGCGTCAGCAACCAGACGAAGTCATCGGGCAATGGCGACTGCCACTTCATGCGCTCGCCGGTGATCGGGTGATCCAGTTCGAGGAAGCGCGCGTGAAGAGCCTGGCGCGGAAATTCCTTGAGGCTCTGCACCATGGTCTGGCTGGCCGCTGGCGGAATCCGAAAGCGCCCGGCGTACACCGGATCACCGACCAGCGGATAACCGATGTGGCTCATGTGCACACGAATCTGGTGCGTACGCCCGGTTTCCAGTTTGACCCGACTGTGAGTGTGCGACCGGAAACGCTCAAGCACACGGTAATGGCTGACCGCCGGCTTGCCGCCGTCAGTGACCGCCATGCGCTGGCGCTGGGAAGAACTGCGGCCAATCGGCGCGTTGATCTTGCCGCCCGAGGTAATCACACCGATAACGATGCACTCGTAAATGCGGCTGACGGTGCGCTTCTGCAGTTGATCGACCAGGCGGGTCTGCGCTTCGATAGTCTTGGCGACCACCATCAGGCCGGTGGTGTCTTTGTCGAGGCGATGCACGATACCGGCACGCGGCACGTTGACGATGTCCGGCACGTGGTGCAGCAGCGCGTTGAGCAAGGTGCCATCGGCATGCCCGGCAGCCGGATGCACGACCAGCCCGGCAGGCTTGTCGATCACCAGAATCTGCTCGTCTTCGTAGACGATGTTGAGCTCGATGTCCTGGGCAATCCACTCACCCTGGGCCTCCTGCTCGGCGGAAAGGGCTAGCACAGAGCCACCGTGAACGATGTCACGGGGGCGCAGCACCTGACCGTCAACGGTCAGATTACCTTCCTTGATCCAGCCGGAAAGGCGCGAGCGCGAGTGCTCGGCGAACAGCTGGGCGGCGACTTGGTCGAGGCGTTGACCGCCCAAATCGGCGGGCACCTCGGCGGTTAACTCAATGGCCTGCTTATTAATAGATGACATGCTCGGCAACGGCGGGGGCATAGCCTTTGGTTTCGGCTACACGCTTGTGGTTAAATACGGCGTCTTTGCCCCAGGGGTACCGGGGGCGCTCATCATAACAGGACGGCCCTGCCCAAGACAGCCGCCGTCCCAGGGACGCAAGCCGCCATGCCAGTGAAACACCTGCTGCTGATCGCCATCCTCGCACTCACCGCCGCCTGTTCTTCCAAGGAAGTTGTGGACGAAAACCTCAGCGAGACAGAACTTTACCAGCAGGCTCAGCAAGACCTGGACAACGGCAGCTACACCAGCGCCGTGACCAAGCTCAAGGCGCTGGAGTCTCGTTACCCGTTCGGTCGCTATGCCGAACAGTCCCAGCTCGAGCTGATCTACGCCAACTACAAGAACGCCGAGCCGGAAGCTGCACGCTCCGCCGCCGAGCGTTTCATTCGCCTGCACCCGCAGCATCCGAACGTCGACTACGCCTACTACCTCAAGGGTCTGGCGTCGTTCGACCAGGATCGTGGCATTGTCGCGCGCTTCCTGCCGCTGGACATGACCAAGCGTGACCCGGGCGCCGCCCGCGACTCCTACAACGAGTTCGCCCAGCTCACCAGCCGCTACCCGAACAGCCGCTATGCGCCTGATGCCAAGCAGCGCATGATTTACCTGCGCAACCTGCTGGCGGCCTACGAAATTCACGTAGCCCACTACTACCTGACTCGCCACGCCTATGTCGCTGCAGCCAACCGCGGCCGCTACGTGGTGGAAAACTTTCAGGAAACCCCATCGGTCGGTGACGGCCTGGCCGTGATGGTCGAGGCCTACCAGCGCCTGACCCTCGATGATCTGGCTGCCACCAGCCTGGAAACCCTGAAGCTCAACTACCCAGATCACCCAAGCCTGGAAAACGGTGAATTCGTACCGCGTGAAGAAGCCGCCGATGAGCGCTCCTGGCTGGCCAAGGCCACTCTCGGCCTGATCGAAAGCGACGCGCCGCCACCTCCAAGCCAGACCCAGGCCAGCCAGGACGTGATTCGTCAGTACGAAGAAGCTGCCGACCAGATTCCGTCGGAGCTGAAATCGGCAACCGAGAAAGAAGAACCTCAAGCGCCCAAGCGCTCCTGGCTCAGCTACATGACCTTCGGCCTGTTCGACTAAGCCAAGATCATAAGCTGCCCCACCAACGATGCCAGTCAACCGACTGGCATCCTGCGTTTTGGCCCAGTGAAAACGCTGACCGGGTAACTGTCCGCCCAAGGCGTCCTTAGCTACACTGCCCCATCCTCCGACACGAAGAGAGCGCCATGGGCCTGTTCCGCCTACTGTTCTGGATTGCCATCATCTTTGCAGCCATCTGGGTATGGCGCCGCTATGTCGGTGCAACGCGCCAGCGCCAGGCAGCACCGCCTGTAGACAGCCCGGCGCCCATGGTGCGTTGCGCCCACTGCGGCGTGCACACACCGCAACAGCACGCCATACAACTGGCGCAGCGCTGGTACTGCAGCCGGGCCCACTTGGAACAAGGTCCCAAGCCCGGTGCCCAATAGCGCCCTCGCCGTACGGGGCCCACAAGGGCACCGTATTTTCCGGCTTTACCACCTCTACCGCCTGGTCATCGGCGTGGTGTTGGTGCTCCTGGTGTCGGCCAACCTCGACTCCGAGTTGCTCGAGCTGGCCCACGTGCCGCTGTTTCGCGGCGCCAGCTGGGTCTACCTGACGCTCAACATCCTGGTCGCGCTGACCCTCCACACACCCAATCGCCTGCTGCCGGTATTCGCCGTTGCGCTTGGCGACGTGATGCTGCTCTCGGCACTGTTCTACGCTGGCGGCGGCACGCCGAGCGGGATCGGCAACCTGCTGATCGTATCCGTGGCGATCTCCAATATCCTGCTGCGTGGTCGTTTCGGCGTATTGATCGCTGCCGCTGCGGCGATCGGCATGATCTACCTGACTTTCTACCTGAGCCTCAGGCACCCACAGGTCAGCGCCCAATACGTACAGGTCGGCGCGCTGGGTGCGCTGTGCTTCGCCGCGGCGTTGTTCGTTCAAGGGGTGACTCGCCGCCTGCAGGCCAGCGAAAGCCTCGCCGAACAGCGCGCGGCTGATGTAGCCGACTTGGAAACGCTGAACAACCTGATCCTGCAGCGCATGCGCACCGGCATTCTAGTAGTCGACGAGCAGCGCCGCGTGCTGCTGGCCAACCAGTCAGCACTCGGCTTACTGGACCAGCAGAACCTGGCTGGCAAGATTCTCGACCCGCACTGCACCGAGCTGGTCAAACGCCTGCAGCACTGGCATGAGAACAGCAGCATGCGCCCCGCCAGCCTGCAAACGCTTGATGACGGCCCGACCCTGCAGCCCAGCTTTATCCCCCTGCAGCGCGGCGGCCAACGGCATATCCTGATTTTGCTCGACGATATCTCGCAGATCGCCCAGCAGGCGCAGCAACTCAAGCTGGTCGCCCTCGGCCGCTTGACCGCCGGTATCGCTCACGAGATTCGCAACCCGCTAGGCGCTATCAGCCACGCAGCACAGTTGCTGCAAGAGTCCGAAGACCTACAGGGGCCGGATCTGCGTCTCGCGCAGATCATCCAAGATCACTCGCGGCGCATGAACCTGATCATCGAAAACGTGCTGCAGCTCTCGCGCCGCCGTCAGGCCGAGCCTCAACTACTGGATCTCAAGTACTGGCTGCACCGCTTTGCCGCGGAGTTTCGCAGCACCGCGCCAGCATCAAAGGTGCTGCATTTGGCCATCGAAGGCAGCAGCATCCAGACGCGCATGGACCCCAACCAGCTCAACCAGGTCATCACCAACCTGGTGCAGAACGGCCTGCGCCACAGCGCCAAGCTCAACCCGCAAGGCCAGGTCTGGCTGAAGCTGTTCCGCGATCCGCGCAGCGATTTGCCGGTGCTCGAAGTGCTTGATGACGGTGAAGGCGTGCCAGCAGACCAACTGCATCACATCTTCGAGCCTTTCTACACCACGGAGAACAAAGGCACCGGCCTGGGCCTGTATATTTCCCGTGAGCTTTGCGAAAGCAACCAGGCTCATCTTCACTATCAATCACGCGAAGGCGGCGGCGCCTGCTTCCGTATCACCTTCGCGCATCCGCGGAAAATGAGCTGAACGACCGATGAACCGCCAGAGAGCCCTGATCGTCGACGACGAACCCGATATCCGCGAGCTATTGGAGATCACCCTCGGGCGCATGAAGCTCGACACGCGCAGCGCGCGCAACGTCAAGGAAGCACGCGAGTGGCTGGCCAAAGAGCCGTTTGATCTGTGCCTGACCGATATGCGTATGCCTGATGGCACCGGGCTCGACGTCGTGCAGCACATCCAGCAACGCTACCCACAAACGCCCGTGGCGATGATCACCGCGTTCGGCAGCATGGATACCGCGATCAATGCCCTCAAAGCCGGCGCCTTCGACTTTCTGACCAAACCCGTCGACCTGGGCCGCTTACGCGAGCTGGTCGATACGGCTCTGCGCCTTCGCAGCACTGACGATGAAGAAGCACCAGGCGCTAGCCGACTACTGGGAGAATCACCGCCCATGCGCGCTCTGCGCGGGCAGATCCAGAAACTCGCGCGCAGCCAGGCACCAGTCTATATCAGTGGCGAATCCGGCAGCGGCAAGGAATTGGTGGCCCGGCTGATCCACGAGCAGGGCCCGCGCCGCGAGCGCGCCTTCGTACCGGTCAACTGTGGTGCCATTCCCTCGGAGCTGATGGAAAGCGAATTTTTCGGCCACAAGAAAGGCAGCTTCACTGGCGCTGTCGAAGACAAACAAGGCCTGTTCCAGGCCGCCAACGGCGGTAGCCTATTTCTCGATGAAGTGGCGGACCTGCCGCTGACCATGCAGGTCAAGCTGCTGCGCGCCATCCAGGAGAAAGCCATTCGCAGCGTCGGCGGCCAGCAGGAGGTGGTGGTCGACACCCGCATCCTCTGCGCTACCCACAAGGATCTCGCCGCCGAAGTGGCAGCCGGGCGCTTTCGCCAGGATCTCTACTACCGCCTCAACGTCATCGAGTTGCGTGTACCACCGCTGCGCGAACGCCGCGAAGACATTCCCTTGCTGGCCGACGTGATGCTCAAGCGCCTCAACGAAGGTATCGGCCTGCCGCCGGTCAAACTCGACGGCCCGGCGCTGGAAAAGCTCAAGAGCTATCGCTTCCCCGGCAACGTCCGCGAGCTGGAGAACATGCTGGAACGTGCCTACACGCTGTGCGAAGGCGACGTAATCTGTGCTAACGACCTGCGCCTGGCCGATGCGTCTCCTGGCGGCGAAAATGGCGATGCCAGCCTGGCGCAAATCGACAACATCGAGGATTACCTCGAAGACGTCGAGCGCAAACTGATCATGCAGGCGCTAGAGGAAACCCGCTGGAACCGCACAGCGGCAGCACAACGCCTGGGCCTGAGCTTCCGCTCGATGCGCTATCGACTGAAGAAACTAGGCATCGACTGAGACCGTAGCCTGCGGTTGAGCGAAGCGATACCCAGGTTATTGCGACCTGCCAACAAAGCAGGTCGCTCCTTACTGCAAGCGCCCCACTGGTGAGTAAGGCGCAGGATCGATAATCGGCTCCCGCCCAAGCATCAAATCCGCCAACAACTGACAAGATGCAGGCGCCAGCACCAAACCGTTGCGGTAATGCCCGCAGTTCAGCCACAAGCCCGGATGCCCGGGCACCTCACCGATAAAGGGAATGCCCTCGGGCGAGCCTGGTCGCAATCCAGCCCAGTGCCCCACCACCTCGGCGTCGCGTAACGCCGGCAGCAACGTTTCAGCAGAAGCACGCAAACTGGTGAGTGCCTCATCAGTTGGCGTCTTGTCGAACCCAGCATGCTCCAGCGTGCTGCCCACCAGAATATGTCCGTCACGCCGCGGAATCGCGTAACGCCCGCCGGCCAGCACCATGCTGGGCAGAAAATCCTCGGCGCACTTGAACAGAATCATCTGCCCCTTGACCGGCTCAACAGGCAGACTCATTTCCAGGCTCTGCAATAGCTCCCCGCTCCAGGCGCCCGCAGCGACCACAACCTGCTCGGCCAACAACTCACCTTCGGCAATATGCACCCCGGCGATACGGGCGCCATCGCGCACGAACTGTAAAACTGGGCTGTGCTCACGCAGCGCGACGTTCGGCAAATGCTGTAGGGCAGCTCGCAGCGCTTTGACCAGTCGCGGGTTACGCACATTGGCTACGCCAGGCATATAAATGGCGCGCTCGAACCCGTCACCCAGCAAAGGAACCTGGGCATAGGCGGACTCGACAGGCACCTTATACAGTGGTCGTCTCTCTCGCTGCGCCCAGGCCAGCGCTTCGACCTGGTCATCCAGATCCAGCCAATACAGCCCCGTGACATGCACCTCGGGATCGACGCCAGTATCCGCCAGCAGCCGCTCGCCAAGGCCTGGGTAGTAATCCTGTGACCAGTGCGCCAGCGCCGTCACCGCATGGCTATAGCGCCAGGGATAAAGCGGCGACACGATCCCGCCCCCAGCCCACGACGCTTCCAAGCCAACAGAGCCGCGATCCAGCAACATGACGTTCCTGCCCGCCATCGCCAGCTGATAGGCCGACAACAACCCGATAACACCACCACCCACCACGATCACATCCGCACGCACAGCTCACCCCAGTTGCGAGAACGGCAAGCCTTGACAGCGACACCTCAGGGTCTAAACAGAAAAGGCAGGCCAGGAAGGCCGTCAATCATACGCGCATAGGGAATTGCATCATGAATAGAGATCATCAGAAGGCTTTCAGTCTTGTAGAGTTACTGATCACAATGGGCATATTAGCCATCTTGATCAGCCTGGCAGCGCCCTCATTCACGCAATTCCTAGAGACCAAACGCCTGCAGTCATCGCGCGATCTACTCGCCAGCCACATTCAACAAACACGCACCAATGCCATCACTCTCGGACGCCCTCATCAGCTATGTGGCTCTAGCGACGGGGAAAACTGCGACGGCGAATGGGGCAGCTATTGGCTGATCACCACAGTAGGCGATAGCCCAGAGATTCTTCGCCAACAACTGGCGCCTACTGAGAACTTGTGCTGGGCGGGTTTCGCAAGTGACAGCATCCGCTTCCACCCCAACGGGACGAGCTGGATCAGCAACGGCACGTTCTCTATCTGTAACGCGAACGGCCCTCACTGGCAGCTAGTCCTTAATCGCCAGGGCCGTTTAAAACTGGGCACTAGTCACAACTCGAGCTGCTGCTAGACCAGTCATCCGCGCATCAGAACCGATCATCCACGGCCAGAAGACAGGCGCCAGATAAGCCGTCACGATTCTCTAGCCCTCCTGCATTCAGACTGGACAACCATGCCAAGCCCCTCAGACAACCACCTCTCGGCGTGTTTGCGCGCACAGCGCGGCTTTACCTTGATTGAACTGATGATTGTCGTCACGTTGCTCGGCGTCTTCGCTGCCATTGCCGTGCCGAGCTTCACAGAACTCATCAACAAAAGCCGTACTCAGTCACTCAACAATGAGCTGATCTCGTTGCTGCAGTACACCCGAAGCACGGCCGTCGAACAGCGAACCTTCCTCAAAGCTTGCAAGGAAACCAATAACGGCCGTGATAGCTGGTCGGTCAAAAGGAAATGTGACGACTCCAACGAAGATCCCCTTCGTAAGCTCGACATACCTGAAACGCTAAAGGTAACGGCCTCTATTGATGCAATCTCTTTTCGGTACAACGGCACGGGAACAACTGCTCAGTTGGTCACCTGTAAGAGTGACGATTTCGCCAACGGCTTCACGATTGACGTCAACTCAAGCGGCAACATCAGGACGTGGCCAAGAGGCCAGAAAGGAACTTCGACCAATATGACTGAATGCAAGTAATGCCTGGGGAATGGCGATGAATAGAGACAGCAAAGGCTTCAGCCTGATCGAAGTGCTGGTCGCACTGCTGCTAACTACGGTCGGAGTACTGGGCATGGTTGCTCTACAGGGCCGTAGCGTGCAGTACGCACAGGACTCGGTGCAGCGCAACGTGGCGGTAGATCTGGCCAATGAACTGGTCGAAATTATTCGTGCCTACCCAAAAGAGACTTTTAGCAATACCGCGCCCGCAGCACCCATGAATAGCGGGCTCACATCCAACTCGATATTTTATAAAACCAAGGGCCAGGATCTTTCCAATAGCGCCGACTGTATCGCTAGCAGCACGGTCGTCGCGAAAAGCGCCAAAGAACAGCGCGACTGCTGGGCCAGCAGAGCCAAAGCACTGCTGCCGGGCGGTTCTAGCGTGTTCGTGAGCGACACCTACATTTGCCGCAGTAGCAGCGCGGGTAATTGCAACAACCAAGGCTCGATGATCGAAATTCGCCTAGCCTGGCAAGTTCGTGAAGGCGCCTGCCTTGATGCTGCCGATAGCGATAATACCTCCACTGTTTGTACCTACACCGTGCGAGTGCAGCCATGAACCTAACCAAACACCAGGCTGGCCTCTCATTGGTCGAACTGATGATTGCCTTGGCTATCAGTAGCTTTCTGATCCTGGGCATCACTCAGGTTTACATCGATAACCAGCGCCACTATCTTTTCCAGCAAAGCCAAACCGGCAACCTGGACAGCGGTCGGTTCGCCTCATTGATATTCGAGCAATACCTGAGCAAAGCGGGCTACCGCCGTACGCCGTCTAAACTTCTGGAGGAGGCCTTTCCTGTACGGACAGCTTCGGGCGGCTGCCTGGCTTTTGCTGCGGGCGCGTCGGTAACCGGGCTAGACCCCGCAGAAGGCATCGGCTTCTGCGTGCGTTATCAACCACAAGTGAGCGCGGAATTGGACTGCCAGGGCATTGCCAGCACCACTACCTATGCTAAAGCCTTCCCAGATGTCGCCTCAAGCAGCCTGATCGTACTAGCCTTCAAATATGAAGCAGGTGCATCAGGCGAGTTGCAGAATGGCAAATTACTGTGCAAAAGCCTCAATGTCAGTGCTCCGCAGTTCACCGAGCAGCTAACGGGCATCGCCGACATGCGTCTGGACTTCGGCATTGGTAGCACCGACGTGCTATCAAAAGAAGTAACGTCCTACGTGGCTCAGAAAGACTGGACAGCAAACACAGGCGCGATCCGCAGCGTGCGCTACTCGTTACTGCTCGCCAGCCGTACAGCCCAGCGTGACAGTGACGACTCAAAAGTGCTGACCGACTGGCTGGCACTGGCACCTGCTGCCACTAAAACACGCCTGCAAAACGCTGATAACAAACGCATCTATCAGGTAGTAAGCAATACCCAGACAGTCAGGAACCTAATGCCATGAGTGCTCTCTCTAGTCGCCATACTCAGGGCGGCGCCGTCCTGATGATCGCCCTCGTCATGTTGCTGGTACTGACCTTACTGGCGGTTGGTAGCATGCGTGCCACTACCTTGGAAAGCCGCATTACCGCCAACAAATCTCACGATACCCAACAACAAAGCGCGGCTGACGCATCCCTGCGCGAGGCCGAATTTCGTTATTACGGTCCGGCTAACCTGGCTGACAAGTTGGAAGGGAACGCCGCTAATTGTGCGCTTACCAACACGTTGAAAACCAATGGACTCAATAAACCTTGCTTGCTTTCTATTAAAGATGACAGCCTCCTCAATTTTGTCGAAAAACCCAGATCAATAGAAGCAGCATTTCTTAAAAGTGAATCCACAAACAGCCTTTTGTGGATGCCCTATCGCGGAATAGATGCAGCCAACCAAACGACTGCAGGAAATAGAGAATCTAGCAACAATAAAACAACTTACTGGAATAGCACGCGCGCGATCACCGTAGGCAACGCGGCAATCAATGCCGAATACGGAATGCAGCTCGAAGGCCAAGGCACTTATTACTACCTAAACAATGCCAAGGCGGATGATCAGGTTTACCTGCAGTCGACGCACGCCAATATCTATCTGGGCCTGAACAATTGAGAGCCTGCATAATGAAAACCCTACAATTTACCTCCTGCGTCAAGGTGCTTTCTTATGCAGCTTTCGGTGCTGCACTGCTGCATGGCGCCAGTAGTTACGCCGCAGTCTCACAAAGCCCTGTTAGCCTGACCATCGGCGTTCCGCCAAATATGCTCCTGACGCTCGACGACTCAGGAAGTATGCGTTTTGCGTTTGCACCGGACAGCATTAGCGGCACCTCTGCGACGCGACGCGCAAAATCAAGCGCCTATAATCCGCTCTACTACAATCCCCGCGCGACTTATAAAGCACCTACCGTTTTCACAACAGCGGGCGTCGAACAACAACTGACGACAACTTTTGCACAGGCTTGGCATAACGGATTCAATACCAACGTCGGCTCAGTCGATCTCAGCGGAGCCAATTATAGGGTCGGGTGGGATGTCCCAATAACCAGTAAACCCGCTGATTATTCTTACACAACCTCAACCAATTACACCGGAACGGGCATCGTATTTCGCTTAGGCGAGAATCCGGCCAGCGATTTCCAGGCTACTGCCTCGATATCTTCCAATAACGTTACAGCCACATCAACGACACCAGGTGGAATCCAGTTCAGAATTACTCGAACTTCGGGTGGCTGCACCGCCACCGCAAGTTATACTGGAATTTTTTCAAATATAACGGCCTCATGCAGCCGCAATGGGAATAACTCGACGGCCACACTCAGTCAAAGTAGTGTTCCCGCCTATTATTATGTATACGATTCAAACGTCGCCACTGGCTGCAGCACCGCTAATGACACGTGTTACGTTCTGAAATTTGTTGGAAGCGCAGAACAGCAGAATTTCGCCAACTGGTATTCCTTCTACCGAAATCGTGCCCTTGCAACCATTTCCGCAGCAGCCTTGGCGTTCTATGACGTGTCTCCATCCGTGCGCCTGAGCTGGCAAGGGCTCAATCGCTGCACAACTTTCACTGGCTCGGATACTGACTGCGGCAACAATGCTTTCAAGGCCTACAACCCGGCACACAAAGGCCAGTTATATAACTGGTTACGAACCATGACATTTGACTCAGGTACCCCACTGCCCACAGCCATGAGACGAGCTGGTGATTTCTACCAGACCACTACAGCCTGGCAGGCTTTTCCCAATGGCACGGGCAACACAACCCAGAATACCTACGCCTGTCGTCCCAGCTATCACATCATGATGACGGATGGTGTCTGGAACACTGCAGCCACCTCGCCTAGTGGCTTCCGACACGATGCTGACACGTTCACCCTTCCGGATAACACACCTTTCGTGCGTCGAGCGCCTTACTACGATGCTACGGCCAACACCCTGGCAGATTTAGCCATGCATTATTGGGCGACCGACCTGAACCCCAACCTGAGTAACACTCTGAAAGCCTACACGCCCTTTAAGAGTGGCGATGCGACTACAGACTACTGGGATGCACGCAACGATCCAGCCACTTGGCAACACATGACTAACTTCATGATGGGGCTGGGTCTGACTCAATCACTGAATCAGACAAGTATACCCTGGGCCGGTAGTACCTTCACTGGAGCTGGCTATAATGCCCTGAAGGCCGGTACCGCATCTTGGCCGGCAGCAGGTCCAAGTGCAACCGATGCTAACGTTTATGACCTGTGGCACGCCGCGATCAACTCCCGCGGAGAGTTCTTCAGCGTGGACAGCCCAGAGGCTATGGTGCAGGCCTTTACAGATATTCTTTCGCGCATCGCCGACCGTAAATCGACTGCAGCCCGTCCAGCAATTAACTCAGGTCAGGTTAGTGTTGACGAGAATAATAACGGCACGGTCAAGACGGTTTCTTATCAAACCTCCTATGCCAGCGATGACAACTGGTCGGGCGATGTCAAACGCTTTGAGAAAAGCTGGAATGCTACAACTAACAAGATGGAAACCAAGGAAGTCTGGAGCGCCAAGGCCATGATACCTGGCACTCGCAATATCTATATAGCTGGGTCAGGCAATACAGGTCTTGCAAAGTTCACGGGGCCCAACGCGGCGTTGACCAGCTACTCGGGCGTTACACTGCTCACCTACCTGAACCGCGACCCAGAAAATGCCAATACTGCCGATACAAAAGGTTCGGCGCGAGTAAGCTATCTAAGCGGCGACCGCGCGGGAGAAGGCACCACTTACCGGCAGCGCAGCGGCGTGCTGGGTGACTTCTACTCATCGACACCCGCGGTGGTGCTGAATACTCCCCGCTACTTGGAGCAGTTCACCAATCGTCTGGAGGGTAATAACGCTTACACCACGTTTAAAGGTAGGATTTCCACCCGCTCCCCACGCATTTACGTAGGCGGCAATGACGGTATGCTGCATGGTTTCAACGCGAATACGGGCGTCGAAGAATTTGCGTTTATCCCATCTGCAGTCTTTCCGAAGCTCAACAAGCTTACTGGCAGCAACTATAGCCATGAGTTCTACGTAGATGGCTCGCCTGTGGTTGCTGATATCTATGATGGCAGCGCGTGGCGCACTATTCTGGTTGGCACACTCAAGGCAGGAGGCAAGTCCATCTTTGCCCTGGACATCACCTTGCCTGGACAAGAAAAACTCCTTTGGCAGTTCGACGAGAACAGCATTACCGCCGCCAACGCAGTGAAGATGGGTTATAGCTTTTCCCAGCCGACCATTGCTCGTTTGCACACGGGAAAATGGGCCGTGGTATTCGGCAACGGTTACGAAAGCGCCAACAATACCAATGGTAAAGCCGCGCTTTTTATCCTCGATGCTGTTGATGGCACTCTACTGAGAAGTTTGGAAGTACAGGGTACGAACGGTGTCGCCAACGGCCTCTCAACGCCCAAGCTAGGCGACTTCAATGCCGACGGCACGGCTG
Source organism: Phytopseudomonas punonensis (assembly GCF_900142655.1). Classification (GTDB taxonomy): domain Bacteria; phylum Pseudomonadota; class Gammaproteobacteria; order Pseudomonadales; family Pseudomonadaceae; genus Aquipseudomonas; species Aquipseudomonas punonensis. Next base: position 616,814 of record NZ_FRBQ01000001.1, read on the forward strand.
ATTACGCCTATGCTGGCGACCTACAGGGCAACATGTGGCGCTTCGACCTACTGCGTGCAACTCAAGATGCGGACAACCCATTCAAGGTTACTAATAATGTTCCTGCCAGTGCCTTTAAGGTAGGTTTTGGTGGTAGCCCGCTGTTTAAGGCCACAGCGGACAATGCTGGCACACAGCGCCAAGCCATTACCTCCGCTCCGAGCCTGGTGACCCATCCAACCGGCACCGGTTATCTGGTGATCTTCGGCACCGGCCGATTCTTCGACACTGCTGACAAAGCGGGCGACAAGAGCATGCCCCAGAGCGTTTATGGTATCTGGGACAAACAGACGCTCGGTGAAACAGCAAGCAACCCCAATATTTTGCGCTCAAGCTTGCAAGCTCAGAGCATCGAAACAACCACCACCGTTTCGGCCGATGGCAGTACCGCCAGGGGACGAGTGATCAGTAACAACACGGTTCGCTGGCAGCCAACCACCAACGCCTCCGGTGTCACGCAATCAGCACAAAATGGTTGGTATCTGAACCTGGTGCAGGCAGATGGCGAAATGGTGGTAGAAAATATGTCGCAATTGGGCCGCACGGTTTTCTTCCAATCCTTGGTGCCGAATGACGACCCGTGCGGCGACGGTGCCGGTAACTGGACCTATGCCATCAACCCCTACTCAGGTGGCAGAACAACACAGAAGGCGTTTGACTACACACCGACTACAGATGTTGGCACCTCAATTGTTTCCGCAGTCCGACAGGATGGCGAAGGCGGTGGTACCGTATCGCAAAACTCAGATGGCCGTTACCAGTACTCTACAGGCCAATCATCCATCAATATCTACCCAGACCCGAGCAGCATTGGACGCCAAAGCTGGCGCCGCACGGAGGAGCAGGAATGAATCGTTCTAGCGGCCTCGCGCCATCAGAAACATTCAACTCGAAGCAAACGGGCTTTACCTTGATAGAAATGATGGTTGTAGTTGCCATTATCGGCATACTCGCAGCTATTGCTTACCCGAGCTATGCCGAATATGTGAAGAGAGGCAACCGCAGCGAAGGCCAAGCCCTGCTAAATGATGCAGCAGCGCGACAGGAGCGCTACTTTAATCAGAACAATGCCTACATCACCACTGATGCCAATATCAGCAAGCTAGGCATGTACCTAAAAGATAATAAATCTAATACCGGTAAATATGTGTTCTCGGTCAGCAAGGTCAACACGGATGGAGGCTATACCCTGACTGCAAATCAGCAATTTAACGACACCAAATGCGGCAACCTCACACTTAACGCCAAAGGCGAACGTGGGGCAACAGCCTCAGGTGCAAATGTCAGTGACTGCTGGCGCTAGTGCTACAGCCCCAACAGCAATCGTTGGGGCATTTCTTTCCTAGGGGATTAGACGGCACGCTAGCTAGCCCCTGTACCCGTTAAGCTAGTTACAGCGAGTACAATTTTGGTCTTGCGTTAACTTGTGCCTCAACCACATCCTCCCCACTACTGCTACTATCTCCGCCTGTCATTCGATGCGACCAAATCGCCAGCATTGCGGTCGTATGCCGATAACGAAACAACAACGGATCGATGATGCAGGACAACCCGATTTGGACGCTTCCTCCGCGTAAGCAGCGCAGCCGCCTGGCTGAAGACCTGGTTGCGAAGATCTCTCAGCATATGCGCGACGGCACGCTCAAGCGTGGCGAGAAGCTGCCGGCTGAGCTGGATATCATGCGGGCAGAAGGGGTCAGCCGGACGGTGGTGCGCGATGCGCTGTCGCGCTTGCAGGTGGCGGGCCTGGTGGAGACGCGCCGCGGTGTCGGTACCTTCGTTTGCGATATGCCAGCAGCGCCGGAGCTGCAGCTTGGGCCTGCGACCATCAGTACTGCGCAGGATGTACTGGAACTGCTGGAACTGCGCATGAGCGTCGAGGTGGCAGCAGTAGGTTTGGCGGCACTAAGACGAACGCCTGAGTCACTCCTGGAGATCCGTATCGCACTGGATGCCCTACAGCAGGGTACCGTGCAACTTCCCGCCGGCCTGCCGATCAGTGCAGACTTCCAGTTTCATATCAAGATTGCCAAGGCAGCGCAAAACTCGCACTTGCTCGACATAATGAAGCACCTCGGCGCCAAGCAGATCCCGCGCAACAAGTTCAACTCGGCCTACAAGGCTCACGAGGACGGCGAGGCGTACAAGGACAACCTAAGTATCGAGCACGAGATGATCTACGAGTCCATTGCCCGCGGCGACGTCGACTGCGCCCGAGCCGCAATGCAGTTGCACCTGATCAACAGCCGCGAGCGCCTGCTCAAGGCCCAGCGCCGCGCCTGAGCAGACGCAGGGCGAGTCACCTCACTGCAGAATGAATCGCACCGCAAACGCCAGTAACACTGAATGGCCTCCATCGCTTCGCGCCGGAGCGGCGCTCCTAAGCGTGCGCTGCGGTTCATAAAATTAGGTAGGAGCCCCGTGTTGAGGCCGATGCCGAATCGCCCAATGGCCACCTGACATAACCCCAAAAATACCAACGCCGGGGCTATGGCCAAGCCCCGGCGTTGGTTTGCGGTGGTCAGTTTCTTCTTACATGAAGTTGTACTGCACCCCGATGCGCCAGCGCAGCTGACGGTCGTCATCAGTGGCACTGACCTTGATATCGCCAATCTCGAAGAACGGCGCCCAGGATTTATCCCACTTGTATTTGACGATCAGGTTCTGCTCGTAGTCGCTCTTCTTGTTGTCGTAGCGGATGTAGTCGGTATCGAAGTAGATGTATTGATATTCGTAGGACAACTTGCCGGCGGGGGTGTAGCCGAGCCAGCCCTCGTAACGCTGCGTATTGCGGTTGTCGGAGCCGCGATCTGGCACCTCCTCGTCGATGCGATCACGGTTCAGTTTCAGCGCGTCGAAGCGGTAGCGGGCGGCCACATAGAACTGGTCATTCAGTTTGCGGGTGTACTTAAGGCCGAACTTGTACGTCGTGCCGTTCTCGTTGCTGTCCAGTTGGATCGCAGGCTGCCATGTCGATACCGCGCTGTATTTGTACTGATAACTGGTGGTCAGTTCGTGGCCGCTCGACACCGTGTTATCGAAGGCGACATCCTTTCGATCACCTGCGGTGCGGTACTTGAGTTCCCCTTCGAAACCCCAACCGTTATCCATGCGATAGGACAGCTTGACCCGGTCAGCATGCATGCTGTCGTCTTCGAGAAACTGGTGGCGGTAGTTGATCGAGGCGCTGTCGGCCAACGCGCTGCCTGCAGCGGTGGCGGACAGTAAGTAGGCGAGCAGACGTAGCGTGAGAGTTTTCTTGTTCATCGTGACCTTCTTATTGTTTTCTATGGGTTGAGTTTGTGTTGCCCGGTTTTCAGGCAAAGCGCCGCCCTGCAGCACTTTGTCCGCATGTCTGAATTGCTGTGTTGGCCATCGCGCAGGCGAGTCCGTGCCGCGGTCCTGGAAGCCCGTTTTAGAAAATCGGCAGGGGAGCTCGCGCTATTGCGCGGTGCAGAGCCTCAGGTGTCGGTGAGCACCTGAGGCTTGCGGGTTACGCCATCAAGGCGGTGCGACAGCACCGATATCACGGCTGGCGTCGACCAGCAGCTGCGTATACGCGTGCTCGGCACGGTTCTGCGCGAGCAGCCCGGTGTCGAGGGTTTCCACGATGCGCCCGTGCTGCATCACCGCTACGCGGTCACACAGGTGAGCGACCACGCCCAGGTCGTGGGTCACCAGCAGGTAGGTCAGGCCTTCCTGTTCACGCAGGTCGGAGAGCAGGTTAAGGATCTCCGCCTGCACCGACACGTCGAGCGCCGAGGTCGGTTCGTCGAGCAGCAGCACCCGCGGCTCGAGGATCAGCGCCCGAGCGATGGCCACCCGCTGACGCTGGCCACCGGACAACTGGTGGGGATAGCGGTAGCGGAAGCTGTCGTTGAGGCCGACCTTGTTGAGGATCGAGGTAACCCGATCCCCGCGATCACCGATGCCGTGCACACTGAGCGGCTCGCTCAGGGCCGAGTCGATGGTGTGACGCGGGTGCAGCGAGCCGTAGGGGTCCTGGAAGACCATCTGCACCTGGCGAAAGTGCGCCAGATCCAGCTTGTGACGCAGCCCCCGACCGGCAACGCTCAGCTGCCCTTCCCAATGCCGGTACTGGCCGGCCAGGCAACGCAGCACCGTGGTCTTGCCCGAGCCGGACTCGCCGACCAGACCGAACGACTCGCCCTCTTCGACGCGCAGGGCGACGTCGTAGAGCACCTGATTACGCGCCGCACTGACGCCGAAACTGAGATTGAGTGAATCCACTTCGATCATGGCCATGGGTGCGTACTCAGTGGGTCAGCCAGAGGGGATCGCGCTGCAGATTGGGCAGGCGCGGACGGGGGCGGTCGATGTTCGGCAAAGCGGCCAGCAGGCCCTGGGTGTAGGGATGCTTGGCGCTGTCCAGGTCAGCGGCGTCGAGCGCTTCGACCACACGGCCGGCGTACATCACCAGCACGCGGTCGCAGAAACTGCGCACCATGTTGAGGTCGTGGCTGATCAGGATCAGGCCCAGGTCGCGCTGCCCAACCAATTCGTCGAGCACGTTGAGAACTTGGCGGCGCACCGACACATCCAGCGCAGAAGTCGGCTCGTCAGCGACGATAATTTCCGGGTCGGTGATCACCATCATGGCAATCATGATGCGCTGCGCCATACCGCCCGATACCTCGTGCGGGTAGAGCCCATAGACCCGCTTGGGATCACGGATATGCACCTTGTCGAGCATATCCAGCACCCGCTCGCGGGCCTCGCCCTTGCTGGCGCTGTGATGCGCCAGATACGCCTCGGCGATCTGCTCGCCGACACGCACCACCGGGTTCAGCGAATATTTGGGGTCTTGCATGATCATCGAGATACGCTTGCCACGAATCGCCTGAATCTGTTTTTCGCTGGCACCGAGCAGGTCGACCTCGCCGAGCGTCATGGTCTTCGCGGTGATATGCGCGCTGGCCGGATGCAGGCGTAGCAGGCTGCGCCCCACGGTGGACTTGCCAGAGCCGGACTCGCCAACGATGGCCAGCTTTTCACGGCCCAGGCTGAAGGACACGTTGCGTACCGCGTCGACTTCCTTGCGGCCGCTGGTGAAGCGTACGCAGAGGTCGTTTACTTCCAGTTTGATAGCGGACATGGGCCCTCCTTATTCGCTGCGCGGGTCGAGAACGTCACGCAGACCGTCCCCCAACAGATTGAATGCCAGGCTGACCAGCATGATGGTCGCCCCCGGAACGGCTACCAGCCACCAGCACTCGAGCATGTAGCGGCGCCCGGTGGAAATCATCGCGCCCCACTCCGGCAGCGGCGCCTGGGCACCGAGGCCGAGGAAGCCCAATGCGGCAGCGGTGAGAATGATGCTGGCCATGTTCATGGTCAGACGGATGATCACCGACGACATGCACATCGGCATGATGTGGCGAAAGATGATGCGCGACGACGAGGCGCCTTGCAGCTGCACCGCGACCACGAAATCGGCGTTGCGCAGCGACAAAGTTTCCGCCCGGGCCAGACGCGCGATGGGCGGCCAGGAGGTCAGCGCGATGGCGATGACCGCATGCTCCAGGCCTGGGCCCAATGCAGCGATGAAGGCCAGCGCCAGCACCAGGCTGGGGAACGAGATGAAGATGTCGGTGATGCGCATGAACAGCGCATCCACAAAGCCACCGAAGTAGCCGGAAATGGTACCAACCAGCAAGCCGATGGGGCCGACGATGATGGTCACCAGGCCGATGATGTACAAGGTGATGCGCGAGCCGTAGACCAGCCGGCTGAACACGTCGCGGCCGTACTCGTCGGTGCCGAACCAGTGCGCGGTGCTCGGCGCCTGCAGGGCGTTGCTGAGGTTCTGCACGATCGGGTCGTGGGTGGCGATCAACGGCGCGAAAGCCGCAACCAGAATCAGCAGCAGAACCACACTTGAGCCCATCAACGTCATGGGGTTGCGCAGCAGATGCTGCATCACCCGCACGCTGCTCAGGCAGAACGCCTGGAAGGCGGAGACTGGCGCTTGCGCGTTCGCCCGCTTGATGGATGAAGATGAAGAGATGTTGGCAATCATTGTATGCCTCCGTAACGGTTCGGTCGGTACCGAGCGCGCTACCGCGCTCGGTCACTCAACGCTGCTTGTACACACCCAGGTAACGCGTCGCCTCGGCGTCGGCACCCTGGAATCCCTTGACGTCGGCAGCACTGACCACAGGATCGGTCATCTGCGAAATCATCCTGATCGGCCCCACCAGCTCGTCGTAACGCTGCTGCGCACGGTGGTACATGCTCAGCTTGGCGGCTTCGTCGCGCTCCACGCCGAGCTTGTCGATCAGGCTGTTGAGCTCGTCATCCTGAAACGCTGCGCGCCAGCCCTGGAAGTTGGCGATACCGGCGTCATCACGGTTATCCGGGTTGTAGACGAAGGTGCGCAGACTGAAGTACGGGTGCGGATAACGCTCGGCGCCGCGGGCTACGATGATCTCGAAGTTGCGTGCACGCATGGCGCCGTACACCTGATTACCGGTACCGGTGACGATGCTCGCCTGGATGCCGGCCTGGGCCAGGGTCGACTGTAGGTTTGAGGCGATGTTGACGAACGGCGGCTCGGCCAGGGTGCGGATGGTGGTCTTGAAACCCTGCGGGTGACCGGCCTCGGCGAGCAGCGCCTTGGCGGCGTCGACGTCCAGTTTGTAGCCAGGGTCCGGCAGACGCGCTTCCAGCCCCAACTGCATCGGCTGCTGGTTGAGCTTGCCGTAATAAGGCATCACCACCTTGTCGAGGCCCTGATAGTCGATCAGCGAGCGCACGGCTTTACGCACGCGGATGTCGTCGAACGGCGCCGACTTCATACTCATCGCCACGTAGTACATGGTGCCGCGCTGCAACGTCTGGATCTGCATCTCGCCTTTAGCGGCCAGCGCCTGGACGTCGGAAGCGGCCATGCCGTAGCCCATGTCCAGATCACCGCGCTCGAGCATCAGGCGCAGCGATTGCGACTCGGTGATATGGCGGATCAGTACGCGCTTGAGCTTGCTCGCGCCGCCCCAGTAATCGGCGAACGCGGTCATCACCAGGGTGTCGTTGGCGCGCCAGGAGCTGAGGGTGAACGGGCCGCTGCCGGCTTCGTTGGTGACCAGCCAGGCAGCGCCCAGATCGCCATCCTTTTCATGTTCGAGCACGGTCTTGCGATCCAGCACCACGGCGCTTGGCGAAGTGGCCAGGGTATCGATTACCAGCAGTGGGTCGGTCGGCTGCGGCAAGTCGATGACCAATGTCGAATCGTTCTCGGCGCGGATCAGCTGCCCAATGTTGTCGAGGGTGTAGCCGTAGGCTTTCCAGGTAGTGGCCAGGCCGAAGTTGAGTTTCATCACGCGGTACAGCGACCAGGCGACGTCTTCGGCGGTGACTGTATTGCCGGAGTGGAAGCGCACGCCATCGCGCAGGTGGAAGGTCAAGCGGCGACCGTCTTCGCTGACGTCCCAGCGCTCGGCCAGTTGCGGCACGTGCTCGTCCGGGCTGCCGTCCTTGCGCAGGATCAGCGTGTCGTACAGGTTGGCGTTGATGCCCGAGGCATCCAGCCCAGGCGCGTTGGCCGGGTCGATGGAGAACAGGTTGGCCATGCTCATACCGACGATCAGTTGATCGTTCGGGGTTTTGGCCTGGGCAGTCAGCAGTGGAGCGGTGCACAGCAGCGCACCGAGCACAGCGCTTAGCACTGTGGAGCGAAACGATTTCATGCGGATATCCCTATTTTGTAATTATTGAAGGGCTGCAATCGATTGGGTGTGGTCAACGGGTCCGTGGGTCGAACACCTTGTAGAGCGCATCGCTGAGCAGATTGAGGCCGACGAAAATGAAGCCGATCACCAGCACACAGCCCATCACCGCGTTCATGTCACCGAGCAACAGGCTGCTGGTCAGGTACTGGCCGAAACCGGGCCAGGCGAACACCGTCTCGATCAGCACCGCACCTTCGAGCAGCGAGCCATAGGCCAGCGCCACCACGGTGAGCAACTGCACGAGGATGTTGCGAAAGGCGTGGCCCCAGATCACCTTGCGCCGCGACAGTCCTTTCACGCGAGCGGTGAGGATGTATTCCTGAGAAAGCTGCTCGAGCATGAAACTGCGGGTCATGCGGCTGATGTAGGCCACCGAGTTGAGGCCCAGGATCAGTGCCGGCAGAAGAATGTGCTTGAGGGCACTGGAGAAGGCCTCCCAGTCGCCGGCAATAGCGCTGTCGATCAGCAGCATGCCGGTCACCGACGGCACCATGCCGTCGTAGGCCAGGTCGATGCGCCCTGCCCCACCGGCCCAGCCGAGCCAGGCGTAGAACACCAGCAGGCCCATCATGCCCAGCCAGAAGATCGGTGTGGAGTAACCGAACAGGGTCACTACACGTGCCAGGTGGTCACCGATACGGCCCTGGTTGGCGGCGGCGAACACGCCCAGCGGCAGGCCGAGCACCACGCCGAAGATGATCGCCAGGGTGGCCAGCTCGATGGTCGCTGGGAATACCCGGGCGATGTCTTCGATGACCGGGTGACCGGTGAGCAGCGCATTACCGAAATTGCCCTGCGACAGGTCGCGCAGGTAGTAGCCGAACTGCACCAGCAGCGGCCGGTCCAGGCCCATGGCCTGATAGACCTGGTCGTAGGTGGAACTGTCGGCATCCGGGCCGACCACCGCCAGCACCGGGTCGAGTGGCATCACCCGGCCGATGAAGAAGGTCATCGCCAGCAAGCCCAGCAGGGTCATCAGCACCGCGCCGAAACGGCGTGAAGTACCGCCCATCCGCGTGCCGAAGAAAGACGCAGTCGAAGCAAACATATGGAGCTCCCGATTGATCGCAGCAAGTTCGTGTCACCAGGGGCAGCCAATGGCTGCCCGGCAGCTCAACGCTCTTTGTGCACATCCTTGTAGCGCGTGGTCGCCGCGCTGTGACCGATGTAGCCGACCACGTCGTGGTAGATCACCACCGTGTCGGTCATCTGCGAAATCGGCATGATGGCGCCGACCTGCTCGTCGTAGAGGTTTTGGAACTGGTGGTACAGATCCGTCTGAGTCTGCTTGTCCGGCTCTACCTCGGCCTTTTCGATCAGCGCATTGAGCTCGGGGCTGTAGAACGAGGTGCGCCAGCCCTGGAAGTTGCTCAGTTTGGCTTCGTCGCGGTTGTCCGGGTTGTAAACCAGGGTGCGCAGACTGGAGTGCGGGTGACGCTCGGCGCCACCGCCGCCACGACCAACGATGATGTCGAAGGTGCGTTCACGCATGGAACCGTACACCTGAGTGCCGGTACCGGTGACGATGCGCGCCTTGATGCCGGCCTGAGCCAGGGTCGATTGCACGCTGGAGGCGATGTTGATGAACGGAGGTTCGGCGAGCACGCGAATGGTGGTCTGAAAACCGTCCGGGTAACCGGCTTCGGCCAGCAGCTTCTTGGCTTCCTCGACGTTCAGGCGATAGCCCGGATCATCCAGGCGCGCCGGCAGGCCGAGCGGCATCGGGCGCTGGTTGAGGGTGCCGTAATGTGGCATCACCACATCGTTGATGCCCTGGTAGTCGATCAGCGAACGAACCGCCTTGCGCACGCGGGCGTCAGCGAACATCGGCTGCTTGGTGCTCAGCGCCACATAATAAAGGGTGCCGCGCTGCACGGTTTGGGTCTTGACCTTGTCCGAGCTGCTCAGGGCCGTAATGTCCGGAGCGGACATGCCACGGGCGATATCCAGGTCACCGCGCTCGACCATCAGACGCAGCGACTGCGACTCGGTCATGTTGCGCATCACCACACGCTTGAGCTTGGCCGGGCCACCCCAGTAGTCCTCGAAACGGGTCATCAGAATCACTTCATTGGCGCGCCAGGCATTGAGCACGAATGGCCCGCTACCCGCCGCATTGGTGGTCAACCAAGCACCGCCCATATCGCCATTCTTGTCGTGCTTGAGCACCTCTTTCTTGTCGAGGATGAAGGCACTGGGCGAGGTGGCCAGGGTATTGAGCACCAACATCGGATCGGTCGGGCGAGCCAGCTCGACCAACACGGTGTGGTCATCCGGGGCGCGGATCTGCTGCTCGACGTTATCAGCGGTGAAGCCGTAAGCCTTCCAGGTCGATGCCAATGCCAGATTTAGCTTAAGCACGCGCTGCAGCGACCAGATCACGTCCTGGGCGGTCAGCTCGTTGCCGGAATGGAATTTGACGCCGCTGCGCAGGTGAAAGGTCAGCGTCTTGTGGTCGTCGCTGATTTCCCAGCGCTCGGCCAGAGCCGGCACCAAGTTGTCCGGCGCGGCGGCGTCCTGCACCAGCAGCATGTCATACAGGTTGGCGTTGACTTCGGACACGTCCAGGCCGGTGGCGGCAGCCGGATCGAGGGACAGCAGGTTGATCATGCTCATGCCGACGATCAGTTGGTCGGCGGGAGTCTTGGCCTGCACCGTGGAGACGGAGCCGAGGGCCAGGGTAGCGGCCAGAAGGCCCGCCACCAGGTGCGGAATTGGTTTCATCATGAGATAGCCTTCTTATAGTTATTCGACTCTCAAAAGCAGCGCAGCCGAGTACGGCTGCGCACCGGTGCATCAGTACCGGTTGACGGTATTTGTCTCGATGTAGGCGAAGTTGATGTCCTCGCCCAGCCCCGGACGATCCGGCAGGTGTACGTAGCCGTCGGCGTCCATCGGGTCGACGATGCTGTTCAGGTAGGCAGGCACATCGTCGTAGTTGAGGAACGGGTGCAGCAGGCCGCGCTCGTACCAGTCGCAGTTTTTGATCGCACCTACCACCGCCAGGTTGGCGGCGCCGTTGCCGTGAATCTCGCAGTGCATGCCATAGGATTCCGCCAGGTGCGCGACCTTCAGGCACGGCGCGATACCGCCTACCCCGGCCACGCCGGCGCGCAGGATGTCGCACGCGCCCTGCCCGACCCAGCTGGCACGGCTCATGTATTTACCACCGAGGGATTCCGGGCCCAGAACCGGGATATCGAGGTTGGCCGCCAGCCACGCATAGGACTCGGCGGACTCTTCCATCATCGGCTCTTCGAACCAGGCGAAGTTGAGTTTTTCCAGCTCGCGACCGATGTACAGCGCGTCGGTACGGCTGTACCAGTGATAACCGTCGAGCATCAGGGCGATGTCCGGGCCGACCGCCTCGCGCACCGCAGCGCAGGCGCGCACGTCCATCTTCGGATCCGGCGCGAAGGAGATCGGCGGCATCCAGGTGTGCAGCTTGATTGCCTTGTAGCCGCGGGCGACCAGTTGCTCGGCGAAGCGGCCGTACTCTTCCGGCGTCGACAGGCCACCCGGCAGGTCATCACCGCACATGGTCGAACCATAGGCCAGCACCTTGTCGCGGTAGCCGCCAATCAGCTTGTGCACCGGCTGCTTGAATTTGCGCCCTGCCCAATCCCACAGCGCTTGCTCGACGAGCGCCAGCGCGCGGTCGGTCAACTGACTGGCGCTGCCGCGCTGCCAATGGGCGAGGTCCTGCCAGATCTTTTCGCGATCCATGACGTTCTGGCCGATCAGCACCTTGCGCACGAAGCTGTCGATGATGTGCGGACGAATCAGTTCGGGGGCGCCGAAGGCATAGCCCTCGGTGCCATCTTCAGTGGCGACGCGCAGCAGCGCCATCTTGGCCAGGGATTCTTCGCCTGGGTGAGCGTGGCCGGCAGCATCGACGCTGCGGCGAGTGGGATAGGTGAAAACCTCGACATTGACCTGGGTGATCTTCATTGAGCGCGCCTTGGATCTTGTGATTATTTGAGTGGCCCGATGTATGTTGTCATACAGCGAATGGGCAAATAATTGCGCCAATCCAAAATGCTGTCAAGAAGCTGTAAAGAACAAAATTGCAGCTTCATGACATGTGAAACTGCCATCACCACCCTCAATGCCCAGCCCGATAAAATATATAAAACTATTAAAAAACAACAAATTAAACGGTAATTAAAAGACCTCAAAGAAAATCCCACACAGTGCAAATGGTAATTCTTGTGCTAAAAATATTTTCCACGAAATACGATTTACAGATGAGCTGAAGACCTCCTTCACCTCGCTAAAAAGAACAACTCAAGCAGGTTGTCGTACAGCATCCGCTCGCATGCCGGGAATCGCAGGCGATAAAAAACCGCGCAAGGCGCGGTTTTCGGGAGCGGCTGAGATTTAGCGTTTGGCGATGATATACACCGCATGAATGATGCCGGGGAAATAGCCACACAGCGTCAGCAGGATGTTCAGCCAGAAGGCGCCGCCGAAGCCGACCTGCAGGAAAACGCCGAGCGGCGGAAGAATGATGGCGATCAGAATGCGGATCAGATCCATGGTTTGTGTCCTATTAAATTGGCCCGGCTGGGCGATACCTGACAATCGACTTGCACCAGGAGTATCCGGTTCAAGGAAAATCATATCGCCAGCAACCTCGCGAAGGGCACTGCGCAGCGCTCTTCGCGAGCAACTACAGATCAACGCAGAGGAGACTGTAGTGTTCTGGCTTGTCTATAAGCGCTCCACTCCTCGTGCAAAGGAATTCCCATGAGCAAGACTTATAACGTTGCCGTGCTGGTCGGCAGCCTGCGCAAAGCCTCGATCAACCGCAAACTGGCCTTGGCACTAGCGGAGCTGGCGCCACAGAACCTGAAACTGAAAATCATCGAAATTGGCGAATTGCCGCTTTATAACGAAGACATCGACGTCGATCCGGCACCCGCCGCCTACAACGCGTTTCGCGCGGAGCTCAAAGCTGCGGACGCAGTGCTCTTCGTGACCCCCGAATACAACCGCTCGATCCCTGCGCCCCTGAAGAATGCCGTGGACGTAGGTTCGCGCCCGTATGGCCAGAGTGCATTCAGCGGCAAACCAGCTGGCGTAGTTAGCGCCTCACCGGGCGCCATCGGCGGCTTCGGGGCCAACCACCAGCTGCGTCAAACCCTGGTGTTCCTTGATATGCCAGTGCTGCAACAACCAGAAGCCTACTTGGGAGGTGCCGGCAATTTCTTCGATGACAGCGGCAAGCTGAGCGACAGCATCAAGCCGTTTCTGCAGAAGTACGTCGATACCTACGCGGCCTGGGTCGAAAAGACAGCCAAAGGCTGATCCAGAGGCGAGAGCCCGGCTGCGGGCTCTCGCGCACACGGGTAAACGCTTCAGGCCTGAGAACTTTTTCGCGCACAAAAAGAAAACCCCGCCGAGGCGGGGTTTACAGACTCTATTCTGACATCCTTGATCAGCGCGCCATCCTGGCACCGTCCCACGTATCCCTGTCTGCTTCAGTGCGCTTCCTGCGCTAAGTCCTTGAGATGAAGATTACGCTTCGCCCCTAAATGCCAATAGTGGGCAAAGGCAGAACCGCGTGTAAGCAATAGCCTACATTCAGGCCGCAGCACCTTAGAACTGCTCAGCAGCCAGCAGGTACAAACTCTCGCTACCAGCGTTCACCGACGCATTCAGGGAGTGAATACGCGGCAGCAGGCGTGCGAAGTAGAAACGCGCGGTACCCAGCTTGCTGGCGTAGAAATCATCCTGACCCTCCTTGCCCAGCGCAGCTTTGGCCATCATCGCCCACATGTAGGCGTAAGCGGTGTAACCGAACAGGTGCAAGTACTCGACCGAGGCCGCGCCGATCTCGTTGGGGTTGCTGCGCGCACGTTCGAGCAGTGCAGTGGTCTGCGCTTCAAGGATGCCAACCGCCGCGAGCAGTGGCTCTTTGAATTCGGCAGGCAGCGCCTTTTCCTCGTTAGCAAAGGCGCGGATTTCATCGGTGAAATGCTGAGAGAAAGCACCACCGCTGCCCACCACCTTGCGGCCGACCAGATCCAGCGCCTGGATGCCGTTGGTGCCTTCATAGATCTGTGTGATGCGGCAATCACGAACCAGCTGCTCCTGGCCCCACTCACGCACATATCCGTGGCCGCCAAACACTTGCTGCCCATGGATGGTGGTTTCCAGCCCGAGATCGGTGAGAAACGCCTTGGCAACCGGCGTCAGCAGCGCGACCAGCTCTTCGGCGCGCTTGCGGGTAGTCGGCTCTTCACTGTACTTGGCGGTGTCGAGCTGCATGGCGACATAGCTGGAGAACGCGCGCCCACCTTCGTTCAGCGCCTTCATGGTCAACAGCATGCGGCGCACGTCCGGATGCACGATGATCGGGTCGGCTGCCTTGTCCTTGGCCACCGCACCAGTCGGTGCACGGCTCTGAATACGCTCGCGGGCATACTCGATGGCGCTCTGGTAGGAGCGCTCGCCAGTCGACAAGCCCTGAATACCAACGCCCAGGCGCTCGTAGTTCATCATGGTGAACATCGCGGCCAGGCCGCGGTTCGGTGCGTCGATGATATAACCGGTGGCGCCATCGAAGTTCATCACGCAGGTGCTCGACGCCTTGATGCCCATCTTGTGCTCGATCGAGCCGCAGGACAGCGCGTTGCGCTCACCGAGCGAGCCGTCGGCATTGACCATGAACTTGGGCACCAGAAACAGCGAAATGCCTTTGGGCCCAGCTGGCGCGTCCGGCAGCTTGGCCAGCACCAGGTGGATGATGTTTTCGGTCAGGTCGTGCTCGCCGCCGGTAATGAAGATCTTGGTGCCACTGACCCTGTAACTGCCATCAGCCTGCGGCTCGGCCTTGGTACGGATGATGCCCAAGTCGGTACCGGCATGCGGCTCGGTCAGGCACATCGAGCCCGCCCAAACGCCGGCATACATGTTCGGCAGGTAAGCCTGCTTCAACTCTTCGCTGGCATGCGCGTTGATCGACAGGCAGGCGCCCGCAGTAAGCATCGGATAGAGACCGAACGACAAGCTGGACGAGTTGACCATCTCCTCGACCTGGGCGGAAATCACCTTGGGCATGCCCATACCACCAAACTGCGGGTCACCACCGACGCCAACCCAGCCGCCTTCGGCGTAAGCGTTATAAGCCTCGATGAAGCCAGCCGGCGTGGTGACTACGCCATCGGCCCAGGTGCAGCCCTCTTCGTCACTCGCACGGTTCAATGGCGCGATCATGCCTGCAGTGATCTTGCCTGCTTCCTCGAGGATCGCGTTGGCGGTTTCCTCATCGACGACTTCGGCCAGAGCAGGCAGCTGCGCCCACAGCTTGGAGGCCTGTAAAACCTCGTGGAGCACGAAGCGCATGTCACGCAGGGGAGCTTTGTAATCGGCCATGGGAAGTCCTCGGTAGCACGTTCAGACCCCGAGTCTAGCCCAACAACTTTTCAGACACATAGGGTCGTGTCGTGACCGATCAGCCACGCAATAGTCACCCTGAAATTCAGGCCTGTTCGGTCTTCAGCTTGACCGCACCACGACGGCGCTGCACCTGAGTGCTCACACAGTTGCGGCCTGCACTCTTGGCGCCGTACAGCGCTTTGTCGGCAGCCTTGAGAACGTCTTCTGCGCTGCGCTGTTCTTCACCGCGCTGAGCCACGCCGATGCTGACCGTCACCGATACCTGAGAGGCTCCTGAACCGCTGCGGCGCTGCCGGCCCTGCTTGTCATCGCTCGGGCGCTGCTGTCGGTCGCGCAACTGAATCTGGTAACGCTCGACAGCCTGGCGAACTGCCTCGAGGTGCGGCAGGCACTGGTCGACAGTCTTGCCGGCGAACACCAGGGTGAATTCCTCACCGCCATAGCGATAGACCTTGCCACCGCCGCCGACCTTGCGCAGTTGGCTGGCTACCAAGCGCAAAACCTGATCACCGACATCGTGACCGTGGGTATCGTTGAATCGCTTGAAATGATCGACGTCGGCCATGGCGATCACGTAATTGCGCCCCAGGCGCTGCAACCGCTCGTTCAGGGCGCGCCGTCCAGGCAAGCCGGTCAGCTCGTCGCGAAAGGCCATCTGGTAAGCCTCATGGGCGACACCGACGACGATCATCAGCATCACCACGCTAGACATCACCTGCAACGCATGGGGATGGATGAAGGTGTTGGGCAACATCCACAAAAGCGCCAGCGCGCCAACGAACTGCACGCCATGCACGGGGCGCGGCGTGCGCAGGTATTGAACCAGCAGCGCCAGCATTACCAGCAGAAACAACGGATAGGCGAATTGCACCAGGCTCATCCACTCGGCATGCAGCGAGGGCCAGCGAATCACCGACAGCCATTGCTCCAGCTCCTGGGGATAACGCCGTGCCAACGCAGCAGCCACGCCGACGACAGCCAGCAATACAGCGGCGCGGGCGACCAGATCCTGAATCAGATGGGTGCGCTCCTGCCACAACGCGAACAAGCCGTAGAGCGCAGGCAGCAGCAGGCTGCAGAGGTGGAAAACCAGCGCGGCGTCTTCGCGCACCACACCGAACTCCAGATAGTAGTCCGCTTGCTCATCGAGCAGGAAATAACCCAGGTAAAGCACCAGCAGCATGAACAGTTCGCGCTGGCGGCCGTACACCACGCAGAAGGTACCTCCCAGCAGCAGTAACGAGGTGGGTAGCACATTGAATAGCGAGGTGAAGAAGTCGGTCAGGGTCGGCAAGGTAGCGGCCAACAGTCCGCCGCCCAGCAACAGCAAAGCCGGCAAAAAGTGCCCCAGGCGAAACGCGGCTAGGCGCGGCAAGGCGAGCTCCGCAATGACCGAAAAATGAGAATGGCATTTTGCCTGTAATTGCTCGCAGGTGCGCCTGCTTATTGATCTGCAAGCATAAAAAAACCGCAGCCCGAGGGCTGCGGCTTATTCATGGCAGGCCAATCAGTAGCTGAGCGCGAAATCCTCTTCGCTCATGTCCATCAGATTGCTGGCACCGGACAGCATAGCCGCCACATGGGTGCGCGTGCGCGGTAGGATGCGCGCGTAGTAGAACTGCGCGGTCTGCAGCTTGGCCTTGTAGAACGCCTGATCGCCGTCACCGGAGGCAAGCTTCTCGGCTGCCACGCGCGCCATGTCGGCCCAGAAATAGGCCAGGCAGACGTAGCCGGAATACATCAGGTAATCGACCGATGCAGCGCCGACCTCCTCACGATCCTTCATGGCCGCCATGCCGATTTTCATGGTGACTTCGCCCCACTCTTTGTTCAGCTTGGCCAGCGGTTCGATGAACGCGTTCAACGCCTCATTGCCTTCGTTAGCCTGGCAGAACTTGTGGACGATCTTGGTGAAGCCCTTGAGCGCTTCGCCCTGGGTCATAAGCACCTTGCGGCCCAGCAGGTCGAGGGCCTGAACGCCAGTGGTGCCTTCGTACATCATCGAGATGCGGCAGTCGCGCAGGTTCTGCTCCATGCCCCATTCGCTGATGAAGCCGTGGCCGCCATAAACCTGCATGCCATGGGAAGCGGACTCGAAGCCGACTTCGGTCATGAATGCCTTGGCGATCGGTGTCAGGAACGCCATCAGGCCATCAGCGGCTTTCTTCTGCTCCTCGTCCTGGCTGTACTTGAGGATGTCGACCTGCTTGGCGGTGAAGTACACCATCGCCCGATTGCCTTCGGCGAAGGCCTTCATGGTCAGCAGCATACGGCGTACGTCCGGATGCACGATGATCGGGTCAGCGGCTTTGTCCGGTGCTTTCGGGCCAGTCAGCGAACGCATCTGCAGACGCTCACGGGCGTATTTGATGGCGCCCTGGAAACCCAGCTCGGCGTGGGCCAGGCCCTGCAGAGCAGTGCCCAGACGCGCGGTGTTCATAAAGGTGAACATGCAGTTCAGGCCTTTGTTCGGCGGGCCGATCAGGAAGCCGGTGGCTGCATCGAAGTTCATCACGCAGGTAGCGTTACCGTGGATGCCCATCTTGTGCTCAATGGAGCCACAGGTGACCGCGTTACGCTCACCAACACCACCTTCGGCATTGGGCAGGAACTTCGGCACGATGAACAGGGAAATACCCTTGGTGCCAGCCGGTGCATCCGGCAGACGCGCCAACACGATATGGACGATGTTATCGGCCATGTCGTGCTCACCCGCGGAGATGAAGATCTTGGTGCCGGAGATGCTGTAGGAGCCATCCGCTCTGGGCTCGGCCTTGGTGCGCAACATGCCCAGATCGGTACCGCAGTGCGGTTCGGTCAGGCACATGGTGCCGGTCCACTCGCCGGATACCAGCTTGGTCAGATATATGTGCTGCTGTTCTTCGGTGCCATGGGCGGAGATGGTGTTCATCGCGCCATGGGACAGCCCCGGATACATGCCCCACGACCAGTTGGCGGTGCCGACCATCTCACTGACAGCCAAACCAAGCGACTCCGGCAGGCCTTGGCCACCGTGCTCGACGTCATGGGCCAGGCTCGGCCAGCCGCCTTCGACGAACTGCTTGTAAGCTTCCTTGAAGCCAGTCGGGGTTTTCACACCCGACTCGCTCCAGGTGCACCCCTCGGTATCACCCACACGGTTCAGCGGAGAGAGCACCTGCTCGCAGAACTTGGCGCCCTCTTCGAGGATCGCGTCAACCATATCTGGCGTAGCGTCCTGGCAGCCGGGCAGGCTCTGATAGTGCGCGTCATAGCCGAGCAGTTCGTCACGAACGAAACGGATATCGCGCAAGGGGGCCTTGTAGTCAGGCATAGCGGGTACCTCTGCGAGTGAACTTTTATGTTTGGGATGACCGAGGGCGGTCGTTGCAGAATGGCTGTATGGAATGAGCCGCAAGGCAACTCACTCAAACACGTGTTTGAAACATACGTTTACGCCCAATTACTGTCAAGGCTGGTCGCGCGTACTCAGGCGCGAAGATCGAGCGACCCGGAAGGCGAGGGATCAGTCGCGGACGCGGCATAAAGGCTGAGGTCAGCTGCTGCTGACGGGCGAGTAAAGTCATCGGACGTGACTGACGGGTCGTCGCTTTCTTCACCCTCTTCGTCGGCAGGCGATTTCGACTCGGCGGTCTCGCCGCGTTGCGCGGTAGCGAGCTCAGCGCGGGCCACGGCCATTTGTGCCTGGGCCTGGCTGGCGACACTGCGATCTTGCGCAGAAGGCTCGGCCGGGGCGAGCGCTGCACGAATGACGATTTGCATCTTGGTCAGCGTGGCCTGCGGGTCATTGGCGACCGCGCCGACATCGATGCTTACCTCACCACCAGAGGCGTATCGCTTGCCATCCGGCCCTTGGGTGTAGGTGTAGGTTGGTGAGCCCGCATGGGCACCGCCGACAGCGGCATGCGCCTGCTCATGGGCGCGAACTTCGCGGTCACGGTTGGCCAGGTCGGAGATAACCAGCTGCAGCTTTTGTTCTTCCTGCGGCGTGCTTGCTTCGGCAGATCTGCCAGCGGAAGAAGAGTCCTGCGGCTTGTCCTGCTCTTCTTGCGAAGTGGCGGCATTGGAAGAGTCGGCCTCGGCGCCAGCGGCTACCGGCGCGAAAGCAGCACGGGCCAGATCAGGAGAGCTGGCGGATTCAACAGGACGAGGCGCGGAAGCCGATATCGGCAGGGAAGGATAGTACGAGGAGGAAGCACCAGAAATTTGCATGTCGTGCTCCCTCCTGGAGTCGAGCGCCTGAACAGGCGCTACGATTTTAGGCGGTGACGTCGATCAGGGTGCCCAGCACCTTGTCCGCAGTCTGCACGACACGAGCACCGGCTTGAGCTTCATATTGGCCAACACGCATCTCGACCATATTGTCAGCGATATCCGAGCGAGCAGCGGATGGCTCATTGGCCTGAGCACGCTCAGCGGTAACCGGCGCACTGGCGATTTCACCGGCTGCCTGGTCGACACGGCGCTGGCCGGACTGAATGGTATTGATGCCAGACGTGAAAGCGCTGGGGGATGATATCTGCATGGGACGTCTCCTGCTGCAGTAACTTTATAGCGTGCATTTAAGCAGAAGCCGCTTAAAAGATGTACAGCCAAAAAATATGCATAACACCGGGTTTATAGCATCAATCGCGATAAATCGAGATGCGCTGCCACCTGCTCCGCCGATGCCGTCGCAAGATAGGGCACCTGGCCGATGCAGGGCGCCGGCAAGCGATCGCTGAGCGTGGCGAGGTTGTCCTGCAGGCGCGCGATCTGCGGGTCGACGATATTGGCCACCCACCCAGCCAACGGCAGGCCGTCACCCAGGATCGCTTCAGCCGTCAGCACCGCGTGGTTGATGCAACCCAGGCGCACGCCCACGACCAGAATCACCGGCAGCTGCAACGCTCTGGCCAGATCGGAAAGGTTGGCTGTGCCCGTCAGCGGCACACGCCAGCCGCCTGCACCTTCGACTGCGGTGAAATCTGCCCCCTTGTCCAAGATCACACGCACAGCTGCGCTCAGCCCTGCCACTTCGAGCCGTACACCGGCGTCGCGAGCGGCCAGATGCGGGGCGATCGCGGGTGCGAAGGCCCACGGATTCACCTCCTCATAAAGCAGCGGCACGCTGCACTCGGCGAGCAGCGCCAGGGCATCCTCGTTGCGCAGCCCGTCCGCGGTAAGCTGGCAACCGGAGGCGACTGGTTTGGCTGCAGCGGTCGACTTGCCAGCACGGCGAGCTGCATGCAGCAGGCCAGCCGCGACAGTGGTTTTGCCGATTTCAGTATCGGTGCCGGTTATGAAATAGGCGGCGCTCATGGCCGGGCCTCCTTTTGCAAGATGCCGTAGATGACCTGATAGGTGCAGGGTAGCCCCTCGGACTCACGACGCTGTTCGTAAGCCTCGGCGAGCGCGCGCAGGCGTTCGCGCCCGGTCAGCCCGGCTGGGCGACCGTCATTGATGTTGTGGGCGCCAAGCGCCTTGAGTGCGTGGGTGAGGCTGCCCAGATCCGGGTAATGCAAACGGTGCGCGTGCACCTGCAGCTTGTGCACACTCAGGCCGCTGCTCGCACACATCGCCTGATAGTCATCAGCGCTGCGAAAACGATTCACATGCACGAAACCGTCTACGGCCTGCCAGCTGTCGCGCAGCTCCTGCAGGGTGCCCACGCACAGGCTGCTGAATGCCAGCACGCCACCGGGGCGTAGCAATCTGTGCGCCTCATTGAGCACTGCCGGAAAATCGGCACACCATTGCAGCGCCAGGCTGGAGAAAACCAGATCGCAGCTCTGCTCGCGCAATGGCAGATGCTCAGCGTCGCCGGCGATGAAGGCCTGCGCGCCGCCAGACTGCCGGGCGTGTTGCAGCATGCCTTCGGCGATGTCCACGGCAATGCCGTGCGCATGTGGATACCAATCACCCAATGCGCGGCTGAAGAAACCGGTGCCACACCCCAGGTCGAGCCAGCGCTGCGGTTGCAGCGACAGCGGTAGATACCACAACAGCTGTCGGCCGACGTCGCGCTGCAGTTGCGCCACGCTGTCGTAACTGCCGGCCGCTCTGGAGAATGAGGCGGCCACGCGGCGTTTATCGGGGAGTACGTTCACGCTCGCACCTCCAGAAAATGCCTGATCGCAGTCGCCACCGCCCCCACCTGCTCGACCAACATGGCATGGCTTGCGCCTTCAACACAGCGCACCTCGGCGGCCGGTTGTAGTGCCTGAATAGCCGCTGCAGCCTCCACCGGGACCAGGGCATCGTCAGCGGCGAACAAGTGAAGCTGGGGGCCGGCGAAGTGCTGCAACGCCGCTCGCGTGTCGAGTGCAGCGAGCAGATCCAGGCCGGCCAGGGAACCGGCACCATCAGCCTCTTCCAGCAAACGACGGGACAGACCACGAAAATCGACAGCGCCCTGGCTGCAGAGCATGGCGAAACGCTTGAGCGTCGCGGCGGGGTTCGGCTCATACGCTTCGCGAAACACCGCGAAGGTCGCTGTCGGCATCGCTGTAGGCCAGGCCTCGCAGGCGGTAAACCGAGCATTGCTGGCCAGCGTCAGCAGGCCGGGGCAATCGACGCCACGACGAGCCGCCAACAAGGTGGCGAGCATGCCGCCCAGGGACCAGCCGCCCAGCCAGATGCCGCGGGGCAGACGCTCGTCCAGCGCGTCCAGCCATTGCTCGATGTCGGCGTGATCGAATGCCGGCAGAGCTTCGATACCGACCTGAAAATCTCCACCCAGCGCCTCGGCCAACGGCACCAGCGGCGCGCTGCCGAGCGCCCAGCCAGGCAGCAGAATAATCGACGGGAGCATTAAAAGGACTCCGCTGGCAGCTGCGCCCAGCACTGAGCCAGGGCATCGAGCAACCTATCGACCTGGGCCAATTCATGGGCGGCGGACAAGGTAACCCGCAAGCGCGCAGTACCCGCAGCGACGGTGGGCGGGCGAATCGCGGTGACCAGAATGCCACGCTCGCGCAAGGCCTGGGACAAGGCCATGGCACGAGCGCTGTCGCCGATCAGGATCGGCTGAATCGCGGTATCACTGGCCATCAGTTGCAGGCCGATGCTCGCGGCTCCCTCGCGGAATCGGTTGATCAGCGCCGCAAGGTGCTCGCGGCGCCAGTGTTCGCTGCGCAGCAGCTCCAGGCTTTTGAGAGTGGCGCAGGCCAGCGCCGGCGGCTGACTGGTGGTGTAGATATAAGGCCGGGCGAACTGCACCAAGGTGTCGATCAGCTCCTCGCTGCCAGCCACGAAGGCGCCAGCGGTGCCGAACGCCTTACCAAGAGTGCCGACCAGCACCGGCACGTCATCCATACCAAGCCCGAGCTGCTCGACCACACCGCCGCCGGTGGCGCCCAGCGTGCCGAAACCATGGGCGTCGTCGACCATGACCCAGGCGTCATGGCGCCGCGCCTCGGCACACACTCCCCGCAGATCCGCAACGTCACCGTCCATGCTGAACACGCCATCACAGACCACCAGGGTATTGCCCTCAGCTTTGGCCAGGCGTGTGGCGAGGCTGGCGGGATCGTTGTGTAGATAGCGCGAGAAACGCGCGCCGCTAAGCAGTCCGGCATCCAGCAACGAGGCATGGTTGAGGCGGTCTTCCAACACCGTGTCGCCCTTCCCCACCAGCGCGGTAACGGCGCCGAGGTTGGCCATGTAGCCAGTGGAAAACAGCAGCGCGCGGGGTCGCCCGGTGAAATCAGCCAGGGCCTCTTCCAGTTCATGGTGTGGCGTGCTGTGGCCGATCACCAGATGTGAGGCTCCACCCCCGACGCCCCAGCGTTTAGCGCCAGTGCGCCAGGCTTCGACCACCTGCGGGTGATTGGCCAACCCGAGGTAATCGTTGGAACAGAACGCCAGCAACTGACGGCCATCCACCTCCACCAGAGGCCCCTGTGGGCTGCCCAACAAGGGGCGCTGGCGATAAAGATCGGCAGCACGGCGCTCGGCCAGGCGAGCGGCAAGATCGAAACTCATGGGTTCACCGTAAAGCGGAGCGTCCAGCGCTCACCAGCTACCGTCAAGGCTCACCGGCTAAGAGCAGGCGCCGTCCTGGTGCCTGCAAAGGATCAAACGGCAGCGGCGTCGTAGAACAGCCGCGAGTCGCGCTGCTCGACCAGCGCCTGCTCGATGGCGGCCTGATGCACTTCGTCGGCATGCTCCTCGCGCGCTTCCGGCTGGATGCCGAGGCGGGCGAACAGCTGCATGTCTTTGCCTGCTTGGGGGTTGGCGGTGGTAAGCAATTTTTCGCCGTAGAAGATCGAGTTGGCGCCAGCGAAGAACGCCAGGGCCTGCATCTGCTCGTTCATCGCCTCGCGGCCGGCGGACAGACGAACGTGGGACTTGGGCATCATGATGCGCGCTACAGCCAGCATGCGGATGAAGTCGAACGGATCAACGTCTTCTTCATTCGCCAGCGGCGTGCCCTCGACCTTGACCAGCATGTTGATCGGCACCGACTCCGGATGCTCCGGCAGGTTGGCGAGCTGAATCAGCAGGCCGGCGCGGTCATCGAGCGACTCGCCCATACCGAGGATGCCGCCGGAGCAGATCTTCATGCCGGCGTCGCGCACGTAAGCCAGCGTCTGCAGGCGCTCGCTGTAGGTGCGAGTGGTAATGATGCTGCCGTAGAACTCCGGCGAGGTGTCGAGGTTGTGGTTGTAGTAGTCGAGCCCCGCCTCGGCCAGCGCTGCAGTCTGCTCCTTGTCGAGCTTGCCCAGGGTCATGCAGGTTTCCAGGCCCAGAGCTTTGACGCCTTCGACCATTTTCAGCACGTAGGGCATGTCCTTGGCGGACGGATGCTTCCAGGCCGCGCCCATGCAGAAGCGCGTGGAGCCGATAGCCTTGGCCTCGGCAGCCGCATCCAGCACCTTCTGCACTTCCATCAGTTTCTGCTTGTCCAGGCCGGTGTTGTAGTGGCCGGACTGTGGGCAGTACTTGCAGTCTTCCGGGCAGGCGCCGGTCTTGATCGACAGCAACGTGGAGACCTGCACGCGGTTGGCATCGAAATGCGCGCGGTGCACGGTCTGGGCCTGGAACAGCAGGTCATTGAACGGTTGCTCAAACAGCGCCCGAACCTCAGCGAGGCTCCAATCGTGACGCAAGGTGGTGGCGGTACTGGCGCTCATGGGGGCAAGTCCTTATCTACAGGCGGCCTGCTACAGTCGAAACAGACCCAACACGGATGTGCGGCATAGTTAAGGAAGGCAAATGCACTGTCAACCCAATGCTTTCATCAAGGTTTACAACTGGCTAAAAATAAAACAATCATGCTTGTTATGTGACGAGCAGGTAGACACGTCATTGCCGCTCTGCAGCGACTGTGACGCCGAGCTGCCCTGGCTCGGGCCGCACTGCCAGGTCTGTGCGCTGCCGTTGGCGGTCGAAGGGCTGACCTGCGGCAGCTGTCTGAAACGCCCGCCTGCGTTTACGCGGGTCGAGGCGCCGTGGCGTTATGGCTTTCCAGTCGACGCCCTGATCAATCGCTTCAAGCACCAGGGCCACTGGCCGATCGGCAGGCTGCTTGGCGACCTGCTCGCTCGCCACCTGGCCCATGGGTTCAGCGAAGGGCTGCCAAAACCTGATGTGCTGCTGGCAGTGCCGCTCTCGCCAAAACGACAGCGCCAGCGGGGCTTCAATCAGGCGCAGATGCTCGCCGAGGTGCTTAGCAAAGCGCTGCAAATCCCCCTGCAGAGCGCCTGGTTAGAGCGCGTGGGCGACACCGCCGCGCAGCAGAAGCTCGATGCTGCCGCTCGCCGGCGCAATCTGCGTGGTGCTTTTGTGGTGCAGCCTGGCGCCCAGGTACGTGGCCGGCATGTGGCGCTGGTCGATGACGTACTGACCACCGGCGCCACCGCCCAGCAACTGGCTCGCCAACTGATCCGCGCTGGCGCGTCACGGGTGGATATCTACTGCCTGGCGCGCACGCCGGCACCGGGCGATCATTGACGAGCCCTGAGGCCTAACGCACAGTGGCCGGCCTTCGTAACGACTGCCGCCCCCACCATGTCCACCCTCTCGTTACTCGCCCAGCACGTGACCCGTCGCCCGCAACGCATCGCCCTGCTGGAGCAGATCGCCGAGCAGGGTTCGATCACCCGCGCGGCCAAGGCCGCCGGCATGAGCTACAAGGCCGCCTGGGACGCCATCGACGAGCTGAACAACCTGGCCGAGCAACCGCTGGTAGCGCGCAGCGTCGGCGGCAAGGGCGGCGGCGGTGCACGACTGACATCTGCGGGTGAACGGCTACTGCAATTGCATCAACGCTTGCAGGCGATTCAAGCCGAAGTGCTGCAGGCCGCCGACAATGATGCCGATCTGCGACTGCTCGGCCGCCTGATGCTACGCACCAGCGCGCGTAACCAGCTCGGTGGTCGCGTGCGGGCTATTCAGCCTCAGGGTGGTAACGACCTGATTGGCATCGAACTGCCGGGCGGCTCGCTTATTCAGGCGCAAATTACCCGCAGCAGCACCGCGCATTTGCAGTTGCAGCCAGGCGTGTCGGTGATGGTGTTGCTCAAGGCGGGTTGGCTGCAGCTCAGCGCGCTGGAGCAACAGCCCGAGCCGGGTCTCAACGCGCTCGAGGGGACTATCGAGCAGATTATTCCTGAAGCCGACGGCCCCTGCGAAGTGCGTATCGCCCTGCCCAACGGGCAAACGCTGTGCGCCCAGGCATCGGCTGAACAACTGACCCGGCAAGGCCTCGCGCTTGGCGCTCCGGTCCGCACCCAGTTCGCCGCCAGCCATGTGCTGCTCGGCACGCAGGCCTGACCCAGCCGGTTGACCGCTCGAACCTTGCGTGGAGAATAGTGGCCGTACCGACTGGCCCCAGGCGTTACACTCTGCGGCCAACCGACGGAGCTGCCCATGTCTCATCCTTTTGCCGCCCTCACCCCAGACCTGGTTCTGGATGCCGTCGAAAGTCTGGGCTACCTCAGCGACGCCCGCGTGCTGGCGCTCAACAGCTACGAAAACCGCGTTTACCAAGTCGGTATCGAAGAGGAAACGCCGCTGATTGCCAAGTTCTACCGACCAGATCGCTGGACCGACGAGGCGATCCGCGAAGAGCACAGCTTCACCGCCGAGCTGGCCGAATGCGATGTACCGGTGGTGGCGCCACTGCAGCGCGACGGTGAAACCCTGTTCGAGCACGCCGGTTTTCGCTTCTCGCTGTTTCCGCGTCGCGGCGGGCGAGCGCCGGAGCCCGGCAACCTGGATCAGCTCTATCGCCTCGGCCAACTGCTCGGTCGCCTGCATGCGGTCGGCTCATTGCGCCCGTTCGAGCATCGCGAATCGCTGCGGGTCGACAACTTCGGCCATGCATCGCTGGCGACCCTGCTGGAAGGTAACTTCATCCCCAAGAGCCTGTTGCCCGCTTACGAGTCGGTGGCGCGCGATCTGCTCAAGCGTCTCGATCAACTGTTCGCGGAAAACCCGGCAAAAGCGATCCGCCTGCACGGCGACTGCCACCCGGGCAACCTGCTGTGCCGCGACGAGACCTATCACATGGTCGACTTGGACGACTGCCGCATGGGCCCGGCCATTCAGGATCTGTGGATGATGCTGGCAGGCGAGCGCCACGAGCGCCTCGGCCAGATTGCCGAATTGGTCGATGGTTATCAGGAATTCCACGACTTCAACCCGCGCGAACTGCCACTGATCGAAGGTTTTCGCTCCCTGCGCCTGATGCACTACAGCGCCTGGCTGGCACGCCGCTGGGACGACCCGGCGTTCCCGCAGAGCTTCCCGTGGTTTGGCAGCGAGCGGTACTGGGGCGAGCAGATTCTTATGCTGCGCGAGCAGATTGCGGCGCTGAATGAAGAACCGCTGAAGCTGTTTTGAGCCAGCCACGCCGATAACAAAAAACTGAACGCGCGGACAACTGCGCACTAGAATGATGCGTTTTCTCCACTGCCTCGATAAGGACTTATATGGCCACCGCAGATTTGCGCCGCGGCTACATCCTGGGCCTCTCCGCCTATGTCATCTGGGGCTTGTTCCCGATGTACTTCAAGGCGATCCAGGCCGTTCCGTCGCTGGAAATCATCGTTCATCGGGCCATCTGGTCTGCCATTTTCGGCGCCCTGCTGTTGCTCTTCTGGAAGCACCCGGGCTGGCTGCGCGAGCTTATCGATCACCCCAAACGCCTGGCGGTGCTGGCCCTCAGCGGTTCGCTGATCGCCGCCAACTGGCTGATCTACGTGTGGGCGGTGAACAACGGGCGCATGCTGGAGGCAAGCCTGGGTTACTACATCAACCCGCTGGTCAACGTATTGCTCGGCATGCTGATTCTTGGCGAACGGTTGCGCCGTATGCAGTGGGTGGCGGTGGCTCTGGCGGCGGCTGGCGTGGCGCAGCAGTTGTGGCAGGTAGGCAGCCTGCCCTGGGTGTCGCTGGCGCTAGCCCTGACCTTCGCCACCTACGGGTTGATCCGCAAGAAAGCCCCGGTCGCTGCGCTACCAGGGTTGGTGGTGGAAACCTGGTTGCTGCTGCCGCTGGCCATCGGCTGGATCCTCTTCCACCCAGCAGCCATGAGCAGCCAGCCAGCGTTCTGGACGACCAGCGAAGCGCTGTGGCTGATGGCGGCGGGGCCAGTTACGCTGATCCCGCTGGTGTGCTTCAACGCCGCTGCTCGCCACCTGCAATTCGCGACACTGGGCTTTTTGCAGTACATCGCGCCGACCTTGGTACTGCTGCTGGCCGTGTTCGTTTTCAACGAGCATTTTGACCCGGCGAAACTCATTTCCTTCCTGCTTATCTGGGCGGGCCTGGCGGTATACAGCGTCGATGCCTGGCGAACCCTGCGCAAGCGCCAGACCACGGTTTGAAAGCAAGAGGCCGCTGATTCAGCGGCCTTGTCGTTTCTGATGCTCAGGTTTCAGCAGCCTAGTCTTCCATGCGCAGCTTGAGCTCAACCATCAGGTCGTCCGCCAGGCTTTCCAGCGAGGTCTGCAAGGTAGTCAGCGGCAGGCCTTCGGGCACGGCCAGCGTAGCTTGAGCGTGAAACAGTGGCTCGCCGCTCATGGGCGCGGGTGTCACCTCGGTGAGCAGGCTTTCCAGATTGACGCCATTGGCCGCCAGCAGGCGAGTGATATCGCGCACGATGCCTGGGCGGTCATTGCCAAGCAGGTCGAGGTGGATCGACTTCCAGGTGCAGTCCGGCTCGGCGCCAGCCGAGGCGAGCTGCACGCGAATGCCCTGGGCACTCAGTTCGCTCAACGCTTCCATCAATGCACCGTGGGAAGCTGCCGGAACGTCAACCCGCAGGATGCCCGCGAACTGCCCGGCCATCCGCGACATGCGGCTTTCCAGCCAGTTGCCGTCGTGCTTCGCCACGCATTGAGCGACACGCTCGACCAGGCCGGGTTGATCCTGTGCAATAACGGTCAGTATCAGATGATCCATGCTCATGTCCTCGTCGTTGGCGCTCAACTCAGGTCGAGCCAATAAGTCAGGTAGATCGCATCCCGAACGTAGCCGAGACGCTCATAAAGAGATTGTGCAGCCACATTGGTTCGAGCCGTTTCCAGCTGCAGGCCACAGGCACCGCTGCTCAGCGCATGCTGCCGGGCGGCTTCGAGTAGCAACTCACCGATGCCCTGGCGCCGTGCGTGATCGGCAACATAAAGGTCGCTGAGCAGCAGGCTCGGACGCAACGCCAGCGAAGCATAGAGCGGGTAGAGTTGCACAAAGCCTTGGGCAGCGTCCCTCTCGTCCCGTGCGATAAAGATCGTCGAGTCGCCGCGATCCAGGCGCGCAGCCAGAAACTCCCGTACCTGCGTAGCGCTTTTGTCCACGCTGTAAAAGGTCAGATAAGCCGCGAACAGCGGCACCAGGTCATCGAGATCAGCAGGCGTTGCGGCACGTGTCGGCATGGCGGCCTCCTCACAGGTGGTCTGCAGTATAGGCAGCGGTGCGGGATCGGCTTCCCGGTCAGAATACGACGAAGGTAGCGGCAGACCATTTCCAGACTGTTTTTCCCGATTCGTTCATGTAGTATCCCGCAGAACCCACTACATAAATCTAACCCCCAGTCCTGCTGGTTGTGGAAAACCCCGCTCACGAAGCATCTCCAGACACGCCGCAGCAACGCGGGTGGCCGTATACCACGGCACCGATAATGGCCTGTCTGCGCAGCAACGAGGGTTCCCGCCGTTACAGTGGCTAAGCGAAGCAGAGAGGCGAGAGATGACTGAGCGTGTTCAAGTCGGTGGCCTGCAGGTCGCCAAGGTGCTGTTCGACTTCATCAACAACGAAGCCATTCCCGGCAGCGGCGTTACTGCCGATGCCTTCTGGGCTGGCGCCGACGCCGTGTTCCGCGACCTGGCACCGAAGAACCGTGCCCTGCTCGAGAAGCGCGACGCCCTGCAGGCGCAGATCGACGGTTGGCACCGCGAGCGGGCCGGCAAGCCCCACGATGCGGCAGCGTACAAGGCCTTCCTTGAACAGATCGGCTATCTGCAGCCACAGCCTGATCAGGTGCAGGCCAGCACCGAAAACGTCGACGACGAGATCGCCCGCATGGCCGGCCCGCAGTTGGTGGTGCCGGTAATGAACGCGCGTTTTGCGCTGAACGCCAGCAACGCCCGCTGGGGCTCGCTGTACGACGCGCTCTACGGCACCGATGCGATCAGCGAGGAAGGCGGCGCCGAAAAGGGCAAGGGCTACAACAAGGTACGCGGCGACAAGGTGATCGCTGCCGCGCGCGCCTTTCTCGATGAAAGCGCGCCACTGGCCACCGGCTCCCACGCCGAGGTCAGCAGCTATCGCATCGAGGGCGGCAAGCTGCTGGTAACCCTGGCCAATGGCGACATCAGCGGCCTGCGCGACGCCGACCAGCTGGTCGGTTTCCAGGGCGAGGCCGGCGCGCCCATCGCCATCCTGCTCAAACACCATGGCCTGCATTTCGAAATTCAGATCGACGCCGCCAGCCCGATCGGCAGCACCGACGCAGCCGGCGTGAAGGACGTGCTGATGGAGTCCGCGCTGACCACCATCATGGACTGCGAAGACTCGGTGGCTGCCGTCGATGCCGACGACAAGACCGTTATCTACCGCAACTGGTTGGGCCTGATGAAGGGCGACCTCAGCGAAGAGGTCAGCAAGGGCGGCAGCACCTTCACCCGCACCATGAACCCGGATCGCGTCTACTCTCGGCCGAACGGCGGTGAGCTGACGCTGCACGGGCGCAGCCTGTTGTTCGTACGCAACGTCGGCCACCTGATGACCAACCCGGCAGTACTCGACTCCAGCGGTAACGAGCTGCCCGAAGGCATTCTCGATGCGCTGTGCACCAGCCTCGCGGCGCTGCACAACCTCAATGGCAACAACAGTCGCGCCAACAGCCGCACCGGCTCGGTGTACATCGTCAAACCGAAGATGCACGGCCCTGAAGAAGTGGCCTTCACCAGTGAACTGTTCGGCCGTGTCGAGCAGGTGCTGGGCCTGCCGCGCAACACCCTGAAGGTCGGCATCATGGACGAGGAGCGACGCACCACCGTCAACCTCAAGGCCTGTATCGCCGCAGCCAGCGAGCGTGTGGTGTTCATCAACACCGGCTTCCTCGACCGTACTGGCGACGAAATCCACACCTCCATGGAGGCTGGCGCGGTCGTGCGTAAGGCCGCCATGAAGGGCGAGAAGTGGATCAGCGCTTACGAGAACAACAACGTCGACGTTGGCCTGGCCAGCGGCCTGCAGGGCCGCGCGCAGATCGGCAAGGGCATGTGGGCGATGCCCGACCTGATGGCCGCGATGCTCGAGCAAAAGATCGGCCATCCGCTGGCCGGCGCCAATACGGCCTGGGTGCCCTCGCCGACCGCTGCGACCCTGCACGCCATGCACTATCACAAGGTCGACGTGTTCGCCCGGCAGGCCGAATTAGCCAAGCGCACGCCGGCCTCACTCGATGAAATCCTCAGCATTCCGCTGGCACCAGACACTAACTGGAGCGCCGAGGAAATCCGCAACGAGCTCGACAACAACGCTCAGGGCATTCTCGGTTACGTGGTGCGCTGGATCGACCAGGGCGTCGGCTGCTCCAAGGTGCCGGACATCAACGACATCGGCCTGATGGAAGACCGTGCCACCCTGCGCATATCCAGCCAGCTGCTGGCCAACTGGTTGCGTCACGGCGTGGTCAGCGAGCAGCAGGTGCTGGAAAGCCTCAAGCGCATGGCACCAGTGGTGGACCGGCAGAATGCGGGCGACCCGCTGTACCGCCCGATGGCGCCGGACTTCGACAGCAATATCGCCTTCCAGGCCGCCGTGGAGCTAGTGCTCGAAGGCACCAAGCAGCCCAACGGCTACACCGAACCGGTGCTTCATCGCCGCCGCCGGGAGCTGAAAGCCAGCCTGGCGCGCTAAAACAGCCGAGCAAAAGAAAACCGCCGAAAGGCGGTTTTCTTTTTATGGCCAGCAGAGCCGGCGCCATCCCGGACTCTTATCCTGCCGGCTGCACCGCCACGCGGCGTTGCTGCCAGCGATAGACCGAAAAGCGCTTTGGCATTTCGTACAGCCAGTTGATGCCCAGTGCCTCGAGAATCTTCGCGGCGATGATCGGCAGCAGCACGCCAGCCAGGCAACCGATGACGATGTGCAGGGTGTCGTCGTTGATGCCCAGAAACTTGTTGAGAATCACCCGTGCGCCACTGCCGGCCAGGATGTGCATCAGGAAGATCGGCATCGACAACGCGCCAAGCGTCAGCATCCAACCCACCGGCCGGCGCGCCAGTACCATGCACAGGCTGACGGTGAACAGAATGCCGATAAAGGCCACCACCAGCGACGCCGCGCCGCGATCCGCGTAGGTCAGGCCCAGCGGGCCGTGGAACACGTACTGCGCCACCACGAAAGCCAAACCGCTGCCCAGCGCCACAGCCGATGCACGGGGCTCGATGCTGCCGCGCACTTGGTTAAACCAGATGCCAAGGGCGAAAAACACGAAGTTCTGCGCCAGGAACACCAGCGCCGCCACGCGGGGCGTCCACTGCTGTAACAGGTAGAACAGCGCGCTGAGTACCAGCAGCGGCAGGAAGGCGCGGGTCGAGAAGCTGCGGTACAGCAGAATCGCCAGGCAGAACGCGGCGAACAATGCATACAGGAACCAGAACTGCGCCCGTGGAGACCACAGCAGCGCCAGCACTTCGTTCATGCCGACGCCACCATTGGTGTAGCGCGCCAGCACCACTTCGATGGTGCCTTGCAGCAGCGACCAGAGTACGAAGGGGTAGAAAATGGTGTCGATCTTGTTGCAGAACAGTCCGGTACTGCCGCGGCTGTTCAGCGAATGCCAGAAGAACAAGCCGGACAGGAAGAAGAACAGTGGCATGTGGAAGGTGTAGATGATGCTGTCCACCAGCCAGTGGAAGTCGGTGTTTTCAGTGATGATGCCGCCGTTGAGCAAACCGCGCACCACATGGCCATAGACCACCAGGAGGATGCCGATGGCCTTGGCGTAATCCACCCATAGATTGCGGTTTGTCATGCATGCATCCTTGAGATCAGGTACGACGTGAGAGGCGATGGCGGCGACACAGGCGCCGCCACGCTGATCAGAGCGTCAACCTGTGCATCAGGTTCCCGGCCCGATGCTGGTGCATTTGCCGCCCCCCAGATACTTCTTCAACACCGCCCATTGCGGGCGATCCACACCCTTGACCGGCTCGACGGATAGCTTGTTTTTGCCCCACGACGGCCCGGCCGCCCAATAGGCGAAGGGGATGCAGTGCTTCTGCAGATAGGCGAGCGTCTGGTCCAGCGCCTTGAGGCCGCTCTCGTCTTCTGCCGGCACACCAAACTCGCCGATATGGCCCTTCTTGTTGTGCTCGATCAGCCAGTTGACGAAGGGCTCGATGCGTTTGACGCCAATCTGCGGATCCAGATTGGCCGCCAGGGCAGTCTTGTAGAGGCCGCTGGCATCCGGGTCGACGTACATGTGCGCCGAATAGATCAGCTTGTCGGCCGGATCCTTCAAGTCGAGCAGGTTGTCGTTGAGCTTGGGCCAGCGCAACGAGGATGAATACTCGGCGCCTTCGACGTAGATGTCGTTCTTCGAATCGTACTTGCGCACGCCGTCGATACCGGCCTGGGCCACCTGCGGCCAGAACTTGTTGGCCGCGCCATGGGGCTCGTTCATCAGGTCGTAGGAATATACGGCCGGGTGCTTTCCCCAGCGCTTGGCGATGCGTTCCATCAGATTCTGGTAAGCGGAAATCGGTACGTCGTCGGTGCCGATCACCTTGCCGTAGTAGCGGCCATAGTTGTGCACGTCGAGCATCACCTCGATGCCGGCCTGTTGCGCTTCATCGAGGGTCTTGTCGATCAGCTTGGCGTAGCCCTCGTCAAACTCGCCATTGGCTTTGGGCTGCAGCCGCTCCCAGATGAAGGAGAAGCGCACCCAGCTGATGCCCTTCTGCTGCCACTTCTCGTAATAGCCTTTTGGCGGGAAGAAGAAGTTGGTGCCGTGCTTACCGGGAAGCACCGAGCTGGCGAATCCCGCGCCCGCGACGTTGATGCCGATCAGCTCGACCGGCTTGCTTTGTGCGCTGGCGACGCCGCAACTCAATAGGATGCTGGTGCCGAGCGCCACGGCGTGACGCAGAATGCTTCCACTCATGGGTGAGGTCTCCTCTCTTTGCTTGGAAGGGGGCTGCCTGAAAAACGCGTCTCAGACACATCAGGACGTCAGCAGACGTGAGAGGTTCACCGCAGGCCGGCATAATTGACCCGGCAACCTGTCGCCTAGACTTACGTCCTATGTCGATTCACGGCGCAGGCCGCCACCATGGCGCCACAAGAACAAAAGGGAACATGCGCGATGAAACCAGCCGACGATTTCGTCCAAGCCGGCAAAACGGCGATACGCCAGAACGTCCACGGCACCATGGAGTTTCTGCAGAAATTCCCGCCCTTCAACCAGATGGACAGCGCTCACCTCGCCTACTTTGTGGAGCACTGCCAGCTGCGTTTCTACGGCGAAGACGAAGTGATCATCCATCCCGATGACGGCCCGGTTCAGCACCTGTACATCGTCAAGCAGGGCCGCGTGCATGGCCAGCGCCCGCACTCGGCACGCCGCGGCACCGAGACTACTTTCGAGATCACCAGCGGCGAATGCTTTCCCATGGCCGCGCTGATCGGCGAGCGCGCTACCCGCACCGCGCACCTGGCCGCCGAAGACACTTTTTGCCTGCTGCTGGATAAAGCCGCCTTCACGCGACTGTTCACCCAGTCCACACCCTTGCGTGATTTCGCCCTGCGCGGCGTCAGCAGCCTGCTCGACCAAGTGAATCAGCAGGTGCAGATGCGCGCCGTGGAAACCCTCGGTTCGCAATATTCGCTCGACACCCGTCTGGGCGAACTGGCGATGCGCCAACCGATTTCCTGCGCCCCGCAAATGCCGCTGCGCGACGCCGTACGGCTGATGCACGAAGGGCAGGTCGGCAGCATCGTCATCGTCGACACCGGCCTGCGTCCGCAAGGCATCTTCACCCTTCGCGACCTGCGCCGCGCGGTGGCCGATGGCAGTTCCCTGGAACAACCGATCAGCAGCCTCATGACCCAGGCGCCGTTTCACCTGCCACCGAACGCCAGCGCCTTTGACGCCGCCATCGCCATGACCGAGCGGCATATCGCCCACGTCTGCCTGGTGGAACAGGGCAAGCTGTGCGGCGTGGTCTCCGAACGCGACCTGTTCTCCCTGCAGCGCGTCGACCTGGTGCACCTGGCACGCACCATTCGCCACGCCGGCCGGGTTGAAACCCTCGCCTCGCTGCGCGAAGACATCCGCCAACTGGTCGACCGCATGCTTGCCCACGGCGCCAGCTCCAGCCAGATCACCCATATCGTCACCCTGCTCAACGACCACACCGTATGCCGGGTAATCGAGCTGACGCTCGAAGATTTGGGCGACCCGGGCGTACCGTTCACCTGGCTATGCTTCGGCAGCGAAGGCCGGCGCGAACAGACCCTGCACACCGATCAGGACAACGGCATTCTGTTCGAGGCCAGCGATAACGTCGAAGCCGCGGCGATTCGTGGCCGCCTGCTGCCGCTGGCCATGGAGATAAACCAGCGCCTGGCGCGCTGCGGCTTCACCCTGTGCAAAGGCGACATCATGGCCGGCAACCCGCAGCTGTGCCTGTCACGGCAGGAGTGGTCGAAACGCTTCGCCGGTTTCGTGCGCGAAGCCTCGCCGGAAAACCTGCTGGCATCGACCATCTACTTCGACCTGCGCACCGTCTGGGGCGACGCCAGCGGCTGTGAAAAGCTGCGTGACGAGTTGCTCGGGCAGATCGCCGACAACCGCCTTTTCCAACGCATGATGGCCGAGAACGCGCTGCGTCAGCGCCCGCCCGTGGGGCGCTTCAGAGATTTCGTGGTGGCCCGGCGTGGCGCCGAGAAGGACACCCTGGATCTCAAGTCCCAGGGCCTCACACCCTTCGTCGACGGCGCCCGCCTGCTGGCGCTGGCCCACGGCATCAAAGCCTGCAACACCCAACAACGCCTGCGCGAGCTGAGCGAGCGCGGAGTGATCGACACGCTGGACGGTGCCGCTTACGAGGAGGCCTACCACTTCATCCAGCAGACGCGCCTGCAACAGCACCAGTTACAGGCGCGCCAGGGCCAGCCTTACTCCAACCGCCTCGACCCGGACAGCCTCAACCATTTGGATCGGCGCATCCTGCGTGAGTCCTTCCGTCAGGCCCAGCGGCTGCAAACCAGCCTGGGGTTACGCTACCAACTATGAACGCACTCGACTGGCTGACGCGCCGCCGCACCGCCCTGCCCGACGACCAGCAACAACGCTGTACGGCCCTGCCAACGCCCCAGGCGCCTGATGAAACGCCGTTGGCGCAGCAGCGCTTGGTAGTAGTCGATCTGGAAACCAGCGGCCTGGATCTCAAACGCGATCAGGTGCTGTCGATTGGCGCGGTGGTTATCGACGGCGGAGCCATCAGGCTCGGTGAACAGTTCGAATGCACCCTGCACCGCGACGGCCATACCGTCAGCGCGAGCGTGCTGATCCACGGCCTGGCGCCCAGCGACATCGCCGCCGGCATCGAGCCGGCCGAAGCCTTGCTGGCGTTCATGGAGTTTCTCGGCGACAGCCCGCTGCTGGCCTTTCACGCCGGCTTCGACCAGCACATGCTCGCCCGCGCTCTGAAGGACACCCTCAACCTGCGCCTGCGCCACACCTTCTTCGACGCTGCCGAGCTGGCGCCGATGCTCTGCCCCCAGGCGGATATCCGCAACGGCGGCCTGGACGACTGGACCCGGCACTTCGGCCTGCAGGTCGGCAGGCGCCACAACGCCAGCGCCGATGCCCTAGTGACTGCCGAGCTGGCCCTGATCCTGTTCAGCCGTGCTCGCAAACAACAGATCGACAGCCTCAAGGCGCTGGAGCAGCGCCTGAAGAGCTGGCGGCAGCGATTGCAGGGACATTCGCTCTAGTCACAACCCGTTCCGGGCATGGAATTGTTTGCCGGTTCGTAGACTGCGTTGAGCGCAGCGATATCCAGGAAGGGCAACGCCGCACTACAAGTCGCGCATCAGCAGCGCAAAGCGCAGATCCACTTCGGGCGGCACCGGCAGATACACCACATGCCCATCGCCGGGCGCCACGCTGATCGATTCACCTGCGCGGTTCTCAAGGTGCTCCAGGGTAAAGCGCAAATTGCCTTGGGGCGTCATCAGCTCCATGCCGTCGCCCAACGCGAAGCGATTCTTCACCCGCACTTCAGCCAACTCTCCACGGCGCTCGCCAGTCAGCTCACCGACGAACTGCTGGCGATCGGACAGCGAGCTGCCGTGTTGATAGTTCTGGTACTCGTCATGCACGTGGCGACGCAGAAAGCCCTCGGTGTAACCTCGGTTCGCCAGCGACTCCAGACTGTTCATCAGGCTGCGGTCGAAGGGCCGGCCCGCCACGGCGTCGTCGATGGCCTGGCGGTACACCTGAGCGGTGCGCGCGCAGTAGTAATGGGATTTGGTACGCCCTTCGATCTTCAGCGAGTGCACGCCCATCCTCACCAGTCTCTCGACATGCTGCACAGCGCGCAGGTCGCGTGAGTTCATGATGTAGGTGCCGTGCTCGTCCTCGAACACCGGCATCTGCTGCTCGCCATCTTCGAGCACGAACACCTGCTCACTCGGCGCACCGATGCCCAGGGTCGGCTCGATCACACGAACGATCTCGCCCAGCTCGTTCTCGCTTGCCGCTTTCACGTCGTACTGCCAGCGACAGGCGTTGGTGCAGGCGCCCTGGTTGGGGTCGCGGCGGTTGAGGTAGCCGGACAGCAGGCAGCGCCCCGAATATGCCATGCACAGCGCGCCGTGGACGAACACTTCCAGCTCCATGTCCGGCACCTGGGTGCGGATTTCCTCGATCTCGCCGAGCGACAACTCCCGCGACAGGATCACCCGTGTCAGGCCCTGGCCCTGCCAGAACGCCACACTGGCCCAGTTCACTGCGTTGGCCTGAACCGAGAGGTGGACTGGCATCTGTGGATAACGGCCGCGCACCAGCATGATCAGCCCGGGGTCGGACATGATCAGCGCGTCCGGCGCCATGTCGATTACCGGCTGCAGGTCGTCGAGAAAGGTCTTCAACTTGGCGTTGTGCGGGGCGATGTTGACCACCACGTAGAAGCGCTTGCCAAGCGTGTGGGCCTCGCGGATGCCCTGGGCCAGGTTGGCGTGGTCGAACTCGTTGTTGCGTACCCGCAGACTGTAGCGCGGCTGCCCGGCGTACACCGCATCGGCGCCATATGCGAAGGCGTAACGCATGTTCTTCAGGCTGCCGGCCGGTGACAGCAGTTCGGAGCGAAACGGTTGACTGGACATGGAGCAACGGACTCGCAAAAAACGGGGCCGGCGATTCTAGAGATCCCGGCCCGCCCATCCATTGATCCAGGTCTATGACGACGCCGGCCCGACCTGCTCCAGCGACCGGCGGCCATCGTAGCGAACCGAGCACGGCGCAGGGAACAACCGCGCGATGCAGCGTGCCAATTGCCGCCCTGCGCTGCGCTCCTCGCGCAGCCCGACACGCCCGCTCATCGCCGGTACCAGAGGCGAAAGAAGCCCAGGGCGAACAGCAGGGCGACCTGTGCCATGGCCACGCACAGTTGCAGGAACGATTGCACCGAGCTGTTGGCGGCGGCATCGGTCACTCCGGTCAGGCTGTTCCAGAACGGCTCGGGCAACAGGTGCAAACCCAGCTGAGCGAACGGCCAGCCGGTGAGCATCATCAGTTCGATCCAGTCGAAACGACCCACGAACATCATGGCGATCAGCAGCACACCGGCGATGCACAGGCCGAGGAAGAAACAGGCAGAAAATTGCAGTAGCACGCGCATGGCGATCTCCATGGGGCGTGCGCCTGGCACGCCCCGGCAAGGGTCAG
Organism: Phytopseudomonas punonensis; assembly: GCF_900142655.1. Taxonomy (GTDB): domain Bacteria; phylum Pseudomonadota; class Gammaproteobacteria; order Pseudomonadales; family Pseudomonadaceae; genus Aquipseudomonas; species Aquipseudomonas punonensis. Next base: position 655,400 of record NZ_FRBQ01000001.1, read on the forward strand.
GAAGCGGTGGTTGCGCTGCTGGCGGGGCGGCCGACGCCGTACCAGTCGAGCTTGCGGGTCAGCACCATCACGCAGCCCAGCACGCCGAATACCAGCAGCGAGCCCATCAGCAGGGCGTAGTCCTCCGCACTCAGCAGGCCGTACAGCAGGCCATACAGGGCCGCCAGCAAGACGCCGAAGAGCGCCCCGCGCAGCCAACTGCGCAACACGCTACTGACGTAGAAGGTGTTCAGCGCCACACAGCCCAGTGCGGACAAACCGTAAGCGACCGCGAAGCCCAGGTGCTCGGAAAGCGACAGCAACAGCAGGTAAAACAGCGCCATCGACAAACCCACCAAGGCGTATTGCACCGGGTGCACGGCCATACGCTTGAGCACTTCGAAGAGAAAGAACACGGCGAAGGTCAGGGTGATGAACAGCAGCGCATATTTGATCGCTCGGTCAGCCTTGAGGTACTGGTCCACCGGATCGATGAAGCTCACGCCGAACGCACGGCTCTGCATCGCCGAACAGGAACCGCTGACGCAACTGCTCAGAGCATCTTCCATGTCGGTAGCGAAGAAGCTGGTCTGCCACTTGGCGGTAAAGCCCTGCTCGCTCACTTCACGCTGGCTCGGCAGGAACTCTCCGACGAAACTCGGGTGCGGCCAGTCCGAACGCAGCGTCACCTGGCTCTCGCGGCCAACCGGGGTGATGCTCAGTTGCTCGGTGCCTTGCAGTTTCAGGTCGAAGGCGAAGGTATAGGTCTGCTCATCGCGACGGTCATGTGCTGGCAGTGCCACGTGCACACCGCTGCCGAAACTGTCGTCACCACTGCCGGGCTCGAAACTCAGGCTCGCTCCATTGAGCTGCAACTTGAGGTCGTTGCCGATGCCACGCACATCGCTGATGCCAACGGCAATGAACGGCTCGCCAAACCAGTAGGCATCGACGTCAACGATGCCGTAATTGGCCGGCACCTTGAACTCGCCGTTTATCTGGCTATCGCTGTGGTACAGGCGCGCCTGGTAGATGCCGCGGTAACGCAACTCGGTGCGCACATCACCGTCGAGCACGAAACGCTCCGGCAGAAAGTACAGACGCCCATGCTCGATGGACTCTTCCTGATAGCGCTCCTCGCTGTCCTTGCGGGTTTTCCAGGTCAGCACCTTCTTGCGATACGGCACCACCATGATCGGCCCGGTGACCTGCTGGGCATAGCTGGAGCTGCGGGCGATATCGCGCAGCACATCATCGCGCGCACCTTGGCGCTCGTTGACCAGGCCATCGATCAACAACAGGGGAATCATCAACAGCAGAATCAACAGGGCAATGGTGCCCAGTTTGAATAGCAGGCTTCGGTTCATGGCACAGCGCTCCGTGCAGTTGGGATGCACGCAGTCTGGCCAGGCCCGGTGGAGGCAGCATGGAGCGCAGATGGAGTTTGTGTGGGGATTTACGGGGGATTATGGAACCCTGCGGGGCCAGGTCAGTGGCTGATGACCTGGCAAAGCGGGCGCTCGTGCAGCCGCTGAATCATTCGCCGCGAATGTACTGTTCCAGATGCTGGATCAGGTTTTCCTGGTGGCTGATGATGTCCTTGACCAGGTCACCGATCGACAGCAGGCCGATCAGGCGGCCGTCTTCGACGACGGGCAAATGGCGTAGACGACCATTGGTCATCAGCTCCATGCAATGCCGGGCATCTTCGCCTGGTGTCACGGTAATGACCTTGCCGGTCATGATGTCGCTGACTTTCAGGTTGGCTGGCGAACGCTCCTGCACCGCGACCTTGCGCACGTAGTCACGCTCGCTGACGATGCCGGCCAGTCGCTCGCCCTCGAGCACCACCAAGGCGCCAATACCCTTCTCGGCCATCAGTTTCATCGCCGCGAACACGCTGCTGTCAGGCGTGACGCTATATACGTTGGAAATCGGTTTGCTCTTCAGCACTTCAGCTACGGTCTTTTTCATGCGCGTCTTCCTGTCCCGGTAGATTGGCGAGGGGCTTCAGAATAGCCAAAGTGCGGGCATCTGTACGAATCGTGTTTGCGACAAGTCGCCGCCAGCATCACTAAGGTCGCAGCCACGGCGCTTAGCGCGGGAAGCTGAGGCGCACCTCCACGCCACCGTGGACGTTGGCGATGCTCAGGCTCGCCTCATGCAGGCTAGCTACTTCTTGCACGAAATTGAGTCCCAGGCCAGTGCTCTTGCGCCCGGTAGTCGGCCGCGCCAGCGAGTAGAAGCGCTCGGTCAGGCGCGGCAGGGCGTAGTCAGGAATCGTTGGCCCCTGGTTGAACAAGCACAGTTGCACGGCCCCCTCATCGACCTGACTGGAAAAACGGATCAACCCGCCAGGCGGGGTGAAGTCCAGGGCATTATCGAGCAAATTGCTCAATGCCTGACGCAGCAGAAAGCGTTCGCCGAGCAACGTTTGTGAGGCGTCCACCCGGTTATCCACATACACCTGGCGCTGTTCGATGCGCGCCATCTGGGCGTGCACCAGCTCGTCGATCATGGGTTGCAGCGACACGGCGACGCGCTCCTCAAGGCCCTGGCGCTGCTCGACCTGCGCCAGGTGCAGCAGGCGTTCGATCAAGTTCTGCAGACGTTCGCCCTCCTCACTGATATTGGCCACGAAACGCTGGCGCTGGGCCTCGGGCATATCGGCCTCCAGCAACTCAGCGGCGCCGCGAATCGCCGCCAGCGGGCTCTTCAGTTCGTGGGTCAGGGTGTGCACGTAACGCTCGACGTAAGCCTTGCCCTCCAGCTCGGTACGCATGCGCTCCACCGCCTGGGCCAGTTGGCCAAGTTCGCCGCCACGCACCTGGGGCAGCTCGGCGCGCTGCCCTTCGCTTACGGCCTGTGCATAACGGGTCAAACGGCGCAGCGAGCCGCTGAGCCACCAACTGAGCAAGCCGCCAACCAACAAACCCAGGCCGATCAGCCCGGCGCCCAGCCAGCCGAGGCGCCGCTGCGAGCGCTCGATATAAGGCTGCAGCGTACGGTTGGGCTTGGCCACCGACACCACACCGAGAATGCGCTCACCGTCGACGATTGGCGCGGCCACATACATAACCGAAGAGTCCGGGTCTTCTGGGTCTTCACGGGTCGAGCGCACGCCATAGCGGCCGTGCAGGGTCAGATAGACGTCGTTCCAGCGCGAATAGTCCTGCCCCACCGCTAGACCGCTGGAGTCGAGCAGCACGATGCCGTTGGCGTCGGTGACATAGATGCGGTGGTTGACCTGGTTCTTCGCCACGCCCCAGATCTGCGCGCCGGGTTGGCGCTGGCCGTAGGCCTTGAGTAGCTCTGGCAACTGACCTTGGGCGAGTCGACCTTCGCGCACGTCCTCACGCAAAAGCACCGCCAGCAAATGTGCGGTGTCGACCAGGGTTTCCTCGGTGGACTGGCGCACGCCCGGACGGATTTCATCCATTACCGTGCTGAGCACGAACCAGCCGGACAGCCCGACGAACAGGAAATAGGCCAGGAAAATACGTACACCGAGCGGCATCAGCGACTCTCCTCAATGTAGGGCATCGGCCCTACTCCAGCTTCAGGCTGTAGCCGATGCCACGGTGGGTCTGGATAGGCTCGGCCTGCGGCGCAATCTGCCGCAGCTTGGCGCGCAGGCTTTTGATATGGCTGTCGATATTGCGCTCGTAGCCCACATCAGCCGCCACGCCAAGGGCATCGAGCAACTGCTCGCGGCTGAACACGCGCTCGGGCTGGCCAAGCAGACATTGCAGCAGTTGAAACTCAAGACGCGTCAGGCTCAGGGGCTGGCCGTGATAGTCGATGCGCACCCGCTCGCTATCAAGCCGGAAGGGGCCTTCGGCAGGCTTGGGAGGCGCCTCGCGAGGGCTCATTCGCTTGAGAATGGCTTTCACACGTGCCGCCACTTCACGGGGGCTGAAGGGCTTGACCACATAATCATCGGCACCGATTTCCAGGCCGACCACGCGGTCGATCTCGTCATTGCGCGCAGTCAGAAACATCACCGGCACGTCGGAGAATCGCCGCAGCCGCTTGCAGGCTTCGAAGCCGCTGATATCCGGCAGTCCGACATCGAGAATCACCAGGTCGAAGGCCTCGCACTCCAGCAGCGTCAGCGCTTCGCCGGCCAGCGTCGACCAACGGGTGGTAAAGCCTTCGGCTTGCAGGGCATACACCAGGGTGTCGGCGATTGCGGCTTCATCTTCGACGATCAGGATGGTCGCCATGGTTGGCATCCTTGCGGCACGTGGGTTGCGGAGCCTGATTCAGGCCGGGATCAGCGTCAATAGGTTGATCGCCTCGGCTTTCGTGCACAAAAGGCGTGGATGATTCTGTGGATAAGCTCGGCATGAAGCGCTGCACACCAGTGAAAACGCGGCCTGAGGCCAGTAGATCACTATTTAATCAGTGCGTTATCCACATCATTAGTAGAGACAACCCACTGTTATCAAATGATTTTCTGTCAATAGCGCTTTATGCACAAAAAATCGAAAGGTCATGCACAGAACACGTGGAGCACTCTGTGGATAAACCTTGCATGACTCGCTAAGTCACCCGCGACTTATGGCCTGCAGCCTTCTGCTCACTTTTTAACCAGTTATGTAAGACAAAATCTAGAGATCACAAGATCGGAGATTCCTGACGAGAAATGCCCCACGCTAACGCTCCGCAAGGACGGCTATACACAATTGCGGTGGAAGATTCTGTGGATAAGCCTTGGATCAAGGCGTGCAGCGCTTGCCAGCTAAGGCCTGTAACGCATTGCACAGTTCTTGATCAGCAAGCGCAACAGGCTCTACAACCCGCTGTATTGCTTGACTTTTAGTCTGTCCGTGCGGAGATATGGCAAGCGTTTATAGCGCGCCGGTTTCGTTCACAGAACAAGTGGACGAAGCTGTGGACAACAATGGTATGAACCCTTGCAGGCCAGCAATCGCGTGGCCTGCAAGGGTTCGTGCATTTTTTGAACAGTGGCACCGAAGGGATCAATCGACCTGGAAGCGCCGGGTGTTGCGCGACAGGGTTTCGCTGCCACGACGCAGTTGTTCACAGGCGTCGCTGACCATCCGCGCACCGTCGAGCAATTCGCTGGCCGCCTGATCGACTTGCTGGATATTGCCGCTCACCTCGTCTGCCGTAGCCGCCTGTTGCTCGGCAGCGGTAGCGATCTGCGCCAGGCGGTCGCTGACTCGCTGCACCGATTCGACAATACCGTCGAGATCCGCGCTCATCGCCAGCACGTTGTCCACATCACCTTCGGCCTGGTGCATGGCCTGCTCCATCTCGGCGACGGACTGGCCAACGACCTTGTGCAGGTCAGCAACGGTCTGGGCGATCTCCGCGGTGGAGTTCTGGGTGCGTTGCGACAGCGAACGCACCTCGTCAGCGACCACCGCAAAACCACGGCCCTGCTCGCCGGCACGCGCTGCTTCAATGGCAGCGTTGAGCGCCAGTAGGTTGGTCTGCTCGGCGATGCCCTTGATCACATCGACCACGCGGGTGATCTGCTCGGTCTGCTGACGCAGCTTCTGCAAGGTTTGTGCGCTGCCAGCAAGACGCTCGCTGAGCTGACGCATGCTGGCACTGGTTTTCGCGCTGCGCTGGTTGCTCAGGTTGGCAATCTCGCGGGTCTGCCCGGCTTCCTGGGCGGCCTGCTCGCAGCTCTGCGCCACGCTTTGCGCGGTCGCTGCCATCTGTGTAGCAGCCGTGGCGATCTGGCTCATCTGCGCCTGCTGCTGCTCGACCGCGCTCAGCGAAGTGGAGGCCTGGCTACCCAGATTATGCACGGTTTCATCGAGGCTCTGCCCTTCGCGACCGACGCCATGGATGGAATCGCGCAACTGCACGACTGCGGTATTAAGTGCAGTAGAGATCGCCGCCAGATCATCGGCGCCATGCACCTGCATGCGCACCCGCAAGTCGCCGTCACGCAGGCCTTCGGCGGCCTTGATGATCCCGGCGGTACTACGGCGAATAGAGGCGTTCAGACATAGCAGCAGATACAGCGCTAGCAACGTCAGCACCGTGAAGATCAGCGTGGTGTGCAACATGTCCTGCCGGGCGTTGCCCTGGTAGTCATCAATGTTGGCATTGAACTGCTCGAATACCGCCTGTCGCAGGCCTTTCACGTTGCCCTGCAAGGCCTGAACATCCTGCACGAACTGCGCAGGCTGCAGCACCATTGGGCTGGCCTCGAACATGTCGCGATCAACCTCGGCAAGAAACTTCTGCAAGCCCTCCTCAACCTGAGCGTAGGGCTGCTGCAGGGTTTGCATGGCCCGCGGCGACGCCTGCTGCAAAGCGGTGCGCGACTTAGCGATCTGTGCACCAGCTTGTTCCAGCGAGCGGCGCAAATCGCGTATCGCCACGCGGTTCTGCAGCGTGAAATGCTGGGCCACCAGTGAGCCGTACCCCTGGCTAGCGAAGTTGCCCAGGTTGTCCGACAGCCGCGGCAGGGTCTGCGTCAGCTGCTCCATCATCAAGTAGGTGTCGAGGAAGGGATCGAGAATCAGCCCGCTGTCGGTGGCGACCTGCTCGCGTAGCACGGTGAGTACGGAGAGTGTTTTTTGGTAACGCTCAAGTGCATCGAGCAGGGCCATTTTACCCAGTACAGCGAGGTCGAGTTCAGCCACCGAGGCTTGCAGAGCATCGAGCTGTCGACTGGTTTCCTCGCTTGGCGTCAGCTTCACCTGCTCGGTGGCGGCACTCAGCGCTTCGCCAAGCTTGCTGCTGCGCTCGCGCAACAAGGCCTCAGCGGCCTTGTCATTGCCCTTCCAGCGCGCGAGCAACAAACGCTGCTCGTGCAACTCCTGTTCGACCGCACCGAGCGCTTGAACGCCCCGCATACCGTCGACTTCGGCACTTAGAACCGCGATGCGTTCCAGATTGCCGCTCATCATTACCCACAGCGCGTAGGCCAGGGGAATGATGAACAACACGAACAGCAGCTGAAATTTACGGGCAAAACTCACACGTTCCAGAACGCGTATACCCGGTTTGAGCAGTCCCCACATACATCACCTCGAACAGGCGCCACGGCAAACTGGCCGTGGCAATGTGCCATTTCGAGGCAAGAATCACACCGCCCTGCACGAAAGGGAAGCGCAGCTTTGTAAATCAGCAGCTAGGCCGCTCGGCGGTATAACGGTTGGAGGGGTCGATGGCGGCATCCAGCTTGCGGATAGCGCTGGCGCCGATCAGCAGTGGGTAATCGAAATGGCTGCGGTCGGTAAGATTGACCTCGATGGTGCGCAGCTCCTCGCCCAGGCAGATGTCCATGTTGACGACCGGACGCGCTGAATAGGACGGTTTGGCGGAGCTGCCTTCCTCGGCGCGGTTCTTGATCTCGGTGACGCGCGCCAGGGGCTTCTCGAAGAGCTGATCGTCAGCGTCGTCAACGGCCAGGCGAAAACGCACCCAGTCCTCACCGTCACGCTCGAACTGCTCGATATCGCGGGCAGACAGCGAGGCGGTCATGGCGCCGGTGTCCATCTTGGCCTTGAGGGTCTGGCCGAGCTGGGGCAGCTGGATGTATTCGTAGCGACCGTAGAGAGTCGGCTGGTCAGCCATCGCAGGCAGGGTGATGGCAGCGGCCAACAGGGCTAGAACGGTTTTCACGCCTTAACGTCCTCGTATGAAATGGAGAACAGTGGGACTGGGTCGTGCGTGAATGGTTCTGAAAAACTGCCGGTGCGAAATTTTGCAAAATGGTGCGGGGGATACGAAACCTGTGGGAGCGCGCCATGCGCGCGAAATCGCGGGCGTGAACTAGCTCCCCCGCCCGCCCCACAGTATTCAGCCTTGCTGTTACAACACCTGCCGCAAGAACGCCTGAGCCCGCGGATCCTTAGGCTGGGCGAAGAACTCGGCGGGTGGTGCGTCCTCGAGCAGTTTGCCGTGATCGAAGAACAGCACGCGGTCAGCCACTTCACGGGCGAAGCCCATCTCGTGGGTAACGCAGACCATGGTCATGCCTTCCACGGCAAGCTGCTTCATCACGTCGAGCACTTCGCCGACCATTTCCGGGTCGAGTGCCGAAGTGGGCTCGTCGAACAGCATCACCTTGGGATCCATGCACAGGGCGCGGGCTATAGCCACGCGCTGCTGCTGGCCGCCGGAGAGGCGCGACGGAAATTCGCCGGCCTTCTGGCCGATACCGACCTTATCAAGCAGCGCCCGCGCCTTGGCTTCACGCTCGGCCTTGCCGCGCTTACGCACCACTTTCTGCGCCAGACAGAGGTTCTCCAGCACGGTCATGTGCGGGAACAGGTTGAAGTGCTGGAACACCATGCCGACTTCGCGGCGGTAGGCGTTGATATCGGTCTTGGGGTTGGCCAAGTCGAGGCCATCGATGCTTACCGACCCCTCGTCCAGCTCTTCCAGGCCGTTGAGGCAGCGCAGGAAGGTCGACTTGCCGGAGCCGGACGGGCCGATAACCACCAGCACTTCACCGCGTGCCACCTGAGTGGTCACGCCATCGACGGCACGAACCTGCTGGCCGCGGGCGTCGAATACCTTGATCAGATCACGGACTTCAATCACTTTGCGCAAGCCTCCGTTCCAGGCGGTTGGCGATCTGCGACAGCGGCAGGTTGATCACCAGATACAGGGCCGCCACGCAGAACCAGATCTCGAACGTGGAGAACGAGGTGGTGATGGCTTCGCGGCCGCTCTTGGTCAGCTCGGTGATGGCGATCACCGAGACCAGCGAAGTGTCCTTGACCAGGCTGATGAACTGCCCGGCCAGCGGCGGCAGCACGCGCTTGAAGGCCTGGGGCAGGATCACGTGGCGCATCGACTGCGCTGCACTCAGGCCCAGCGAACGAGCGGCTTCATCCTGACCACGGACGATGGACTGCACACCCGCGCGCACGATCTCGCCGACATAAGCACCGGTAAACAGTGCCAGCGCCGCCACACCGGCGAATTCGCGAGACAGGTTGAGCACCGTGCCGATGAAGAAGTAGAAGATGAATATCTGTACCAGCAGCGGCGTGCCGCGTACCAGCTCGACATAGACCGTCGACAGGTGGCGCAGCGTCGGGTTGGCCGAGAGCCTGCAGAGGCCGGTGACGAGGCCGATAAGCAAGCCAAACACACCAGCGGCCACAGATATCCACAAGGTGGTCCAGAGCCCCCAAAGCAGCGGCCCGGCGGCCCAGTGACGGGTGACACCAATCACGTCGCCTTCTGCCACGTCATCGCCGTCACTGAGTTGCAGACTGTCGCTCGCCACGGTGATCTGCTGCTGTTCACCACTGTCACCAAGCAGGGTGACAACTGCATCGTCGCCCTGGCGGCTGACGCTTTCGACACGCCCGTAGTCAGCTGCCCGCTGCGCTTCTTCGGCGTGGTAGGCGAAGTACTGGGGAACGCGATTCCAGCGCCATTCGTAGGAAATCAGCGAGGTGCTGTACCAGATCGCCAGAACACCGAGAACCAGGATCAGACCGGTTAGCAGGTGCCAGGGCCACTGGGCTTTCTTCTGTTTAGCCACGGTGAGTGTCTACCCGTTGAGTTGCCAACAAGACAGCGCGCGGACTAGCCGCGCGCCGGGTGTAGCGAAATGAAGCCGCGGGGCTTCACTCCATGTCTTTCAGCCAGTTGGTGCTCTTGAACCACTTGGCGTGGATGCGATCGTAGGTGCCGTCTTCGCGGATCTGGTGCAGCCAGTTGTTGATCCAGTTGATGCTGTCGTAGTCGCCCTTCTTCAGGCCGAAAGCCAGGGGCTCGAAGGTGAACGGCTGATCGAGGAACACCAGCTTGCCGGCGCCGGCCTTGTTAACGGCAACGACGTTGTACGGGGCGTCATAGATGAAGGCATCGGCCTTGCCGTTGACCACGTCCATCACCGCTTCCTGCTCGTTGTCGAAGCCGCTGTACTTGGCCTGGGAGATCAGCTTCTTGGCGACCATCTCGCCGGTGGTGCCAATCTTCGAGGTGATGCGGTAGTCAGCGCTGTTCAGGTCCTTGTAGCTCTTGACCTTGTCAGCCAGCTCCTTGCGGATCAGCAGGGTCTGGCCGACCACGATGAAGGGCTCGGAGAAGTTGATGCGCAGGTTGCGCTCCTGGGTCAGGGTCATGCCCGAGCCGATCATGTCGAACTTGTCGGTCAGCAGCGCCGGGATGATGCCGTCATAGGAGGTGGACACCAGCTCCAGCTTGACGCCCATGGCCTTGGTCATCGCCTTGAGCAAGTCGACTTCGAAGCCGATGATCTCGCCGCGCTTGTTAGTCATTTCGAACGGCATGTAGGTCGGGTCCATACCTACGCGCAGAGTACCGCGCTTGACCGCGTCGTCGATGACGCCAGCTTGGGCGATGCCGGTAAAGGCGCAGACGGATAACAGCAGTGAGGCGACAAGCTTTTTCATTCTTGCTCCTGAAGGCAAACGATTATGTGGGCCGGCTCAGGCTCATGCACCAGTGCGGCGCAGGCGACAGGCCCTTCGATAAGGCGGCGCGGCATGCTAACCGTGATCGCCGCCGATGGCGAGAGATACGCACCGGATCAGCGACAAACAGCAGCACAAGGCCGCGACTCAGGAGGCAAGAAGCAGGCCAGTGAACGGCCTCGATCAGGTTTCCAGCAGGAAGGTTACCGGCCCGTCGTTGACCAGATGCACCTGCATGTCGGCGCCGAAGCGCCCGCTGGCGACTTGCGGGTGCTGCGCGCGGGCCTGTTCGAGCAGATGATCGAACAGCGCCTCACCCAGAGCAGGTGGCGCGGCAGTGGAGAAACCGGGGCGCAGACCGCTGCGAGTATCGGCTGCCAGGGTGAACTGCGAGACCAGCAACAGGCCGCCGCCGACATCCTTGAGCGACAGATTCATCTTGCCTGCCTCGTCGCTGAATACCCGGTAGTTGAGCAGCTTGTGCAGCAGCTTGGCGCAGCTGGCTTCATTGTCCTGCGGCTCGACACCGACCAGCACCAGCAGGCCCTGATCGATGGCGCCGACGGTTTCACCGGCGACGTCCACCCGGGCGCTGGAAACGCGCTGTAGCAGTGCCTTCATGCTTCGTCCGGCGCCAGGTCGAGCAGGCGATGGGCGATCTCGTCAGCGGCGCGCACCAGCGCATCGGCAATCCCCGGCTCTGCAGCGGCGTGGCCGGCCTCGCGGATGATCTGCAGTTCGCTGTTCGGCCACGCCTGATGCAGCGCCCAGGCGTTGTCTAGCGGGCAGATGGCATCGTAGCGGCCGTGCACGATGATACCCGGCAAATGGGCGATCTTCGGCATGTCGCGCAGCAGTTGATTGGGCTCGAGGAAGGCATCGTTGACGAAGTAGTGGCACTCGATGCGGGCGATCGACAGCGCGCGCAGGCTCTCGGCAAAACGCTCGACCACCTGCGGGTTGGGCCGCAGCGTGGCGGTACGCCCTTCCCAACACGACCACGCCTTGGCGGCGTGCATCTGGGCAATCTGATCCGCCCCGGTCAGGCGCTTGTAGAAAGCCTGCATGAGGTCGCCCTGTTCTTCGGCCGGAATCGGCGCCAGGTAATCCTGCCAGTAATCCGGGAACAGCCGGCTGGCGCCCTCCTGGTAGAACCATTTGAATTCCTGCGGCCGGCACAGAAAGATGCCGCGCAGGATCAGCGCATGTACGCGATCCGGGTGAGCCTGGGCGTAAGCCAGCGACAGCGTGGAACCCCAGGAGCCGCCGAACAGCACCCATTTGTCGATGCCCAGGTGCTCACGGATGCGCTCCATGTCGGCAACCAGATCCCAGGTGGTGTTGTTTTCCAGGCTGGCGTGGGGCGTGGAACGGCCGCAGCCACGCTGATCGAAGGTGACGATGCGGTACAGGTTCGGATCGAAGTAGCGACGGCTCGCTGAGTCGCAACCGGCACCAGGGCCACCATGCACGAACAGCACCGGCAGACCATCCGCCGAGCCGCTCTCGTCCACATAAAGGACGTGCGGGGCGTCTACCGCCAGCTCATGACGGGCGTACGGTTTGATCTCCGGATACAGCGTCTGCATGGTGCGCTCCTGAGGAAAATTTAAGGTAGGCTCGGGCCGCCCACACGTTGATAGGGCTATTGCGCTCGTTCGGGCATCATAACCATGAAAAGGGAATTCGGCATGTCGATAGGGAAATTTGCAGCACCACTGTTGCTGCTCGGCTTACTGCTGAGCGGCTGCGGCGGCAAAGACGATCCGCAGTCCAGGCTCGAAGCCGCAGTGCAGCAACTGCAGGAAAACCTCGAAGCGAAGAAGACCGCGGCAGTGCTCGACCAGTTGCACAAGGAGTTTCGTGCCCAGCAGGCCAACGACCGTGACTGGGCCAAGCGCACCATGACGCTGCTGTTTCTGCGCCATAAAAACGTCCAGGTACTGGCCCTGAGCAAGGACAGCCGCGTGGATGCGACCTACCGCGACAAGGGCTATACGGATGCGCAGGTGGGCCTAACCGGTGCCGAGGGGTTGATCCCCGACAGCGCCCGGCATTACGCCGTGAAGCTGGAGTGGTGGCAGGACGACGGCGAGTGGAAGCTGGCGCGGCTGGAGTGGGAATAACGCGCGAAGCGTTCCGGTAGCCGGGGCGGCGCATAGCGATACCGGGAATCGATCCCGGGTGTGGCTACGCTCGACCCGGGCTACCTAGAGCTAGATCACTCGGCCGGTTTAGCGCCGTCGCGCCAGATCAGCTCATTGGTGTCGTAGCCCTGAGCACGGGCCACGGACAGCAATTCATCACGCACTTCATTGGAGATCGTCGGGGTGCGCGACAGCAGCCATAGATACTTGTGATTCGGGTGGCCGACCAACGCGGTCTGGTAGTCGTCGTCCAGATCCAGCACCCAGTACTCGCCCTTGGTTACGCCCGGTAGCAGGCGGCTGAACCAGTTATCGAAAGTGACCCACAGCTTGTCGGTCTCTCCTTCGACTTGTGGCACGGCACGACCTTCGACCTGGTTCCACTTGCCATCGGCTTCGCGGCAACGGTTGGTTACCGCCACGCTGCCATCATCCTGCAAGCGGTAATGCGCCTCGGACTCCACGCAGTTGCGCTGGAAGAACATCGGCAGGCGCGCCACTTCGTACCAGGTGCCCTGATAGCGCTCCAGATCGACCGATTCGACAGTCTTCGGCGGCGCCACGCCGGTACCCGAATTGGCACAGCCGACCAGCAACAGGGCGCCCAGCGCCAGAACGCCAAGGGTACGTTTGTTCATCACTTCAATCCTTTTGCGGAAAACATGATCACCTTGTCACCCGCGTACTGAACGCTGATGAAGCTCACCTGATCACCCCAGGTGCAGCTGGACATGCCCAGCGCGCCGGAACATTCAGTAGCGGTGCCAAGCAGGTTTTCAACCTCGGCCTTGCTCATGCCCGAATAGAGCTTGGCGTAGTTTTCCTGATTGACCTTGCCGCAAGCGGCCAGAACGATACAGCCCGCCAGTAACACGAGAGAACGCAGGCGCATGGAAAATCTCCGTAGCCAGATAGATGACAGATGCCGGTTCGACGTCAGAAACGTGAGCCCGGTTCCGCGAGAAAGCGCAACTCGTCGGCGGTGCTGACGCGCCCGAGAATTTCGTTGCGATGCGGGAAACGCCCGAAGCGCTCGATAACGCGCTGATGCTGCTGAGCGTAGTCGAGAAAGCCGGCGAACAGCTCGCGCTCGGTAGCGCTAGAACCTTCAGAGAGCTCCGCGAACAGTTGTACCGAGCGTATCTGCTGAAGGTGATTCTCGGCGTGCTCGAACACCAGATAGATGAACACGCGCTGCAGCGGGGATAACCGACGATCCCAACCCAGTGTGATGCCCTCCTCGACCAATGCGCGGGCCTGGGCATCGCCGGCGAAGGCCAGCGGCGTGTCGCGGTGGATCATACGTGGCAGTTGATCGAGCAACAGCACATTGGCCAGCCAACCGCGCGGGTCGGCTGACCAATCCAGCAAGTCGCCAGCGAGCGCTTGTTCGACCAAGGAGCCAAAGCGCTCACGCGCTTCAGCATCTTGATCATCACGCTTGCCGAACCACAGACTGTGCTTTTCAGCAGCGCTCTGCTCGGCCGAGCCCGAGGGGCCAAACCACCAGTCGAGCAGCGGCTGCCAGGGCGCCATCGGTCAGCCCTTGTGATAACCGGTGACGCGCTCGACTTCTTCCTTGGAACCCAGGAAGACCGGCACGCGCTGGTGCAGGGAGGTGGGTTGGATGTCGAGGATGCGCTTTACGCCATCGGTGGCGGCGCCACCGGCCTGCTCGATGATGAAGGACATCGGGTTGGCTTCGTACATCAGGCGCAGCTTGCCAGCCTTGTCCGGCTCGCGACTGTCACGCGGGTACATGAACAGGCCGCCACGGGTGAGGATGCGATGTACGTCGGCAACCATCGAGGCAATCCAGCGCATGTTGTAGTTCTTACCCAGCGGGCCTTCCTTGCCAGCCAGCAGCTCGTCCACGTAACGCTTCACCGGCGCTTCCCAGTGACGCTGGTTGGACATGTTGATGGCGAATTCGGCGGTGCTTTCCGGCACGCTGATGTTGTCGTGAGTCAGCACGAAACTGCCCAGCTCACGGTCCAGGGTGAAGCCCATGACGCCGTTGCCCAGGGTCAGGATCAGCATGGTCTGCGGGCCGTAGATAGCGTAGCCGGCGGCGACCTGCTGGGTACCTGGCTGCTGGAAGGCCTGCTCATTGAGGCTTTCGTTCTGGCTCAGATACTCGTTCGGGCAGCGCAGCACCGAGAAGATGGTGCCGACCGAGACGTTGACATCGATGTTCGAGGAGCCGTCCAGCGGGTCGAACACCAGCAGGTAAGCGCCTTTCGGGTACTTGCCGGGGATCTGGTAGGCGTTGTCCATTTCTTCGGAGGCCATACCAGCCAGGTGACCGCCCCACTCGTTCGCTTCGAGCAGGATGTCGTTGGAAATCACGTCGAGCTTCTTCTGCACTTCGCCCTGCACGTTTTCAGTGCCCATGCTGCCAAGTACGCCACCGAGGGCGCCCTTGGAAACGGCATGGCTGATTTCCTTGCATGCGCGCGCTACTACTTCGATCAGGAAGCGCAGATCGGCCGGGGTATTTTGACTACGGGTCTGCTCGATGAGGTAACGACTCAGGGTAACGCGGGACATGAAGGACTCCGGGAAGGAAGGTAATCGAAAGGAGTTTAACCCTTTCCAAGAACGGGCGCCTCAGCGGCCGGCGACGCAACACGCGGCAGCAGGCTGCATACACGGTTACGTCCAGCACGTTTGGCTTCGTACAAAGCGGCGTCGGCAGCCCTCATCAACTCATCGAGCGCATTGCCCTGCTCGGGCCACAGCGCCAGGCCTGCCGAGAGAGTCATGTGACGCATACCACTGCGAGTTTCGATCTGCTTTTGCGCCAAACCGAGGCAGATAGCCTCGAGGCGTTTGGTCGCTTCGCGGGCATCGGCACCGGGAAGAATCAACAGGAACTCCTCGCCGCCGATACGAAAGACCGTATCGGAACTGCGCAAGTTCACCAGCAGGTGCTGCGCCACACTCTTGAGCACGTCGTCACCGTCGAGATGGCCGTGCTGATCGTTGAGCTGTTTGAAGTGATCCAGATCGATCAGCGCCAGCGACAGTGGTGAATGCTCACGCCTGGCACGGGCCAGTTCACGGCCGAACATTTCATCGAGATAACGCCGGTTGTAGAGCCCGGTGAGTGGATCGCACAGCGCCTGCTCACGCAGCTGCTCATGCAGGCTGGTGATGGTGCGCAAGCGCTCCTCGCTCAATGCCAGTGCTTCGGCAAGTTTCAGTTTGGCCAGTTGGCGCTGGGTAACGTCACGCAGATACAGCAAGCGCCCCAGCAACAGAACACCGTGGCGGGTGAGGCGCTCGATGGGCCGCATGCGCACTTCGAAGTAGTGCTCGGCGCTGGTCTGAATCAGCAGTGGTTCACGCAGCTCAAGCTGCTCTTGCAGCTGCGCCTGCAGATCACTGCCGAACACCGGCCAATCCTGCAGCCTGCGCCCCTGCCATTCCGCGCCCATTCCGTCCAGTTTGAGTGCGGCCTGGTTGGCTTCGATCACGCGCCACTGGGTGTCGACCACGATCACCGGATCGGGCAGCGCCTCCAAGAGCAGATGGCGGGCGACCGGCACCAGATCGAACAGGCGCACGCCAAGAATCAGCCAGGAAAACGCAACCAGGGTAAAGACGAAACTGAAGGGCGTCGGGTCGACGCCAAACACCACGAACCCGAACCCCACGTAGGCGATATTGGCCGACCAGGGCACCGCAGTTACCAGCACGAATGCCAGGTAATGCCGGCGATGCACGCCATGGCTGATCAGCGCCGCACGCAGCACCACGCCCAGGCTGAAACTCATGAACAGGTAGACGTACACCGCCACCGCATAAAACAGCGGGCCATGCTCGAAACGAATCGGCGCGCCTGGCTCGGCAGACACCGGCCCGGTCGCCGGGCCATAGAACAGCTGGTGCCACGGATTGCTGAGCACCACCATCCAGATCAGCAAGGGCATGAGAATCATGCCGAGCAGCGAGCGGCGACCCAGCGGCTTGCGTACGCTGCCGACGTACTGCCAGAGAAACACCGCCCAGAATGTTGGTACGCTGATGATCCCCGGCCAGGACATAGTGGCCCAGAGCATCTTGCATTCCGGCGCCACCGAGGCGACTTCCAGGCCGGCCATGGCCATCCACCACATGCTCGCCAGGTGCATCAGAATGAAGGTATCGCGCCCGGGGAAATCTCGTTGATTGATGACCCAGCGGGCCAGCAGCACACCGCCGATACAGACGACCGCGGTGACCAGTACAGCGATATTGAGCTGCCAGGCATTGATGAGACAGGAATTCATGCTTGCGCCCTGCCGGGGCACAAGCCGGCGGCGCGCGATGCAACCCAAGGCACGAGGGAGGCAAGCAAGAGGTACATATCCATTCCAACAGGCTCAGGATAGAGGCCGGAAGAATGCACCGGCAGCATAGAGTCACCCGAGCCGCGAGCCTATGTAAGGGTGCAGACAGGTACGGCAAGATTTTCGCCGCTACGATACTGCAATTCATCACACTTTCAGCAGGTTTTTATCGAGTCTCAGCGCCGCACGTCGGCATGCTGGAGCAGCCAACCGGCGGATAACTGTTCACAATTTCCGCAACACCGCTATGATCGCGCGCCGCCAACCACGCGAAACCTTCCCGAGATGAAAAGCAACCTGATCGCCGCTGCGGAAATAGACCGCCTTGAGACCTGGGCGCGCTATACCGCCGACATGTGCCATAGCTGCATTTCCAGCTGCTGTCAGTTGCCGGTCGAAGTGCGCATCACTGATCTGATCCGCATTGGCGTGGTCGATGAATTCGAACGCGGCGAACCGCCCAGAAACATCGCCAAGCGCCTGCAGAAAGATGGCCTGGTCGAGCGCTTCAACCAGAAGTCCGGCATCTTCACGCTGACGCGCATGAGCAACAACGACTGCTATTACCTGGATCGCAAGACCCGCCTGTGCACCATCTACGAACGTCGCCCGGACACCTGCCGCAATCACCCGAAGATCGGTCCACGGCCCGGCTACTGCGCTTGGCGACCGAAGTAAGCCTGCAACTTCCGCCTGCTCGCCTTGCGCATCCGGGCTTGGCCGTCAGGGGCGTTTGGCGGCGCCGCGCAACAGGCTGACCGCCATCAGCGCCAGCGCGCCGACGCCAAGCAGTAAAACAGCCCACAGGCCGATGCGTTTCCAGTCCACCCCAGCCTTCGCAGGAACCACCGCGGGCGCCACCTCGACTTCCGGGATCGCGCCGCTGATGACGGCCTTGCCCATGCCCTCCAGGCGCTGCGAGTCGAAGCCGGGTACCAGAGTAGTGACCGGCAGGCTGCCAGCCTGGGCATCCGTCAGACCAAGGGCCAACTGATAGGGTGGATTGCCGCGGGCCAGAAACAGCAGCTCGGTAGCGCGCATGGCCACGCTCAGACGCGGCTCGCTTTGCCCCAAACCACCACCGCGGCTGTCGATCTGCAAGCGCAGCTGACTGACAGGCAACTGTGGCAGCTCAATCTGATCCTGTACCACCTCGTGACCGTCGACAGGCAAACGGTAGAGAACCGAGTTCGCCAGCGGCGTCCACGGCGCAGCACTGTCCCTACGCCCTTGCAGCAACACCGGAGCCAGGCTGTTGGCATGCTCGATCTCGATGCGCACGCGCTCCAGTGGCAAGGCCAGCGGCAATGTCCAGGTAATGCCCTGCTCATCCGCCTGCCCCTGCAGCGCCGCCGACCAGATCAATGAGGCAGGTTCGGCAGTACTGCGCGAGCCGCTGACACTGGCAGCGCTCAGGCTGACCGCCTGCTCGGGTGCCAGCCACAGCAGGCGCAGGTAGCGCGCCCGGGTGGGCGGCAATTCCACTTCGCTCTTGTCGATGCGTTCGTCGTTGAAGCTCAGCTGGGCGATCTGCCCCTCACCCAGTGGCTGCCAATGATCCAGATCGTCGCTGGCCTCAATGCTGAAACGCTGGAAACCCTCGCTCTCGGCGCGCCACTGCAGATGCAGGCGTTGCAGCGGAAAGTCGGTGGCACTGGCATCCAGCAGCCAGCCCCGCAGCACATCGGCAGTGGCAGAGGGCTCGCCTAACGCACTGAGTTCGATGATCGAGCCATCAGCACCGCGCTGCACGCGCACGGTCGGCACGCTATCGCGGCGCCCCGCCGGGCCACGTAATGGAAACAGGCGCAGATCGGCTTGTTGCTGGCTCTCGGCGGAGCGCTGCGCACCGTGAACCAGGCTGAAGGCCAGACGCTCGCCGTCGCCGTTGAACACGCGCAAGTCGCGAAAGTCGGCATGCCTGGCGGCGAGATGAGCCTCCATCGGCAATTGCAGCCGATACCAGGGACCCTCTCCACTCAGGGTTAGCGGCACAGTCACGGCATAGTCGCCAGGACGCTCCCCGACCTCGGCTGCCGCTGCAGCCAGGCTCACGCCCAGCATGATCAGCCCCCTGATAAAACGCGGGCTCATGCCGACACCTGCGTGTCACGCCCCTGGCGAGGCGGCAGCGGGGCGAAATAGCCCACCACCAGCAACAGTACACCGACGCCAATAAAGGAGATGATCCGTTCCAGGCTGCCGCTATTGCCGAGGTCGACGAAGAACAGCTTCACGACTACTACGCCTATCAGCGCTGCGCCGGCCATCCATAGATCACGCCGAGCGCGTAGGTGCCCGGCGATGGTCAGGCTCAGCGCGATCAGCGTCCAGACGATGGACAGCCCGGCCTGCACAAGGCGCGAATCGATCAAGGCATCCATCTGGAAAGGCACCTGCCCCCAATGAAACGCGGTACGACAGACCATCATGGTCAACAGCGCGAACAACGAGGCGCCGATCATCGCCTGAGTCGCCAGCCGCACCTGCCTAGGCTCGACTGGCAATGCGGACAATCCGTCCGGGGCCCAACGCTGCACGGCAAAGAGCACGAACAACATGCCCAGCTCCAGTGGGTTGATCAGCGGCACGTAGGGCAGCGGCTCAGCGGAACCATCACTGAGCAGATTGACCAGCCAGAACCAGCCCAGCAAAAGAACTGCCACCGGCATGGCGGCATAACTGCGGTACTCCTGCGGATAGGTCGCCACCGGCCAGGGCAGTGCGCGGCGCAGGCTCATCAGCATCAGGAAGGCGCACGGCACCAGTACCCAGCCCAGCCAGCGCCAGGCGTTGTAGTGTTCGGCCAGGGCAAAGAACAGGAAGCGCAGCTCTAGCGCAAGTATGCCCAGCAGCAACCAGCAGCCGAGCACATGGCTGATTCTTATCAGTGCCTCTGGCGCCAACCCCTGAACGCGCCGCAGCATGAGGAAATGCACGGCGAACAGCGCTGGCCAGGCAAGCCAGCCAAGCGCCGCCAACGGGTGATAGCCCAGATGCCAGGTGAGTAACACGACGCCAAAGCCCAACGGCACCAGTGCCAGGCTGAACACCGCCAACGCCGACCAGCGCTGGTGCAGGGCGAACAAGGTGGTGATGGCCAGGCTGATAACAGCGACCAGCAGGAATACATGCCCCTGCAGGTCGCCTGATACGAACCTCGCAATTTCACTCAACGCCGCCAATAGCCACCAAGCTGCGCACCAGAACAGCGCCACGTGCGACAGCTCCTGCACATCCAGCGGCAGAAGATCAGCGCGGCTTACGCGACTGGCAAGGTGCAGACGCCAGGCGCAGATCAAGCCCGCCAAGGCCAGCAGCGCCGGCGCCCAGAATGTCGGATGGGCCAGCGGCCGCAGGGTCTCGGCGACTACGGCCTGATCGAGGCCATCGCTGAAGATCAGGTAGATCACACCGCCCAGCGCCTGCACGACGAAGGCACTGATCAGCACGCTACGCGCGCCCAGATGCAATCCGGCAAGCAGCGTCGCCACGCCTGCCACTGCCCAGGTGGCGGCAGTGCCATAAGGGCCGAAGCACAACGGAGCCATCAGAAAGAGGAATGCCAGACCACAATAGGCCAGGGCCGGCTGAAGCTTGCGCTCGCGATCCGCCACGCCGCCTGCCGCATCGCGCAGTTGCAGAAAGCTGAACAGCAGGGCCGCACCGAGCATCAGCGCGCCAAGCGCCGAACCCTCGAGCAAGGTCTCGTAACCGAAGCGCAGGCCCCACAGGTAGGCTGCTGCAGCACCCGCTTGCAGCAGCAGGGCGAACAGGCGCGCAAACAGACGCTGCTGACGCAACGCCAGCCAGTACAGGCCCGCGCCTTCGACCGCCCAAGCAGCGGAAGTCCACCGGGCATCCAGGCCCAATGGAATGGCAAGGGTGGCGAAGATCACGCCCAGCGCCAGGCAGGTTTCCATCAGCAGTACGGCACGCCCAGGCGCACGCGAGACCAGAACCCAGGCCAATGACATGTACAGCAATCCCATGGCCAGAGCGCTGAACGCCGGGCCGAACGGCAGATGCTGAACCACAGCGTATTGCAGACCGAAGCCCACCAGTGGCGTGCCGAACAGCACGCTGCCATCGACATAACCGGCCTGCCGCGCCGACCACTTGAGCAAAGCCTCGCGGGAGTCGTTTTCCGGCTCGGTCGGCGCTTCGAGCAAGCGCCGCCGGGCGAACAGCAGGCCAATAGCGACGTACATCAGGAAGAACAGCAGCAGGAAGGCCTGAGTGCTGAGCCACAGGTCTATGGTGTAGGAGCGCAAACCCCAGGCCAGGCCAATGCCAAAGGTGCCGACAAAACCGATCAGATTGAGTTCGCGCCAAGCCTTGAACCAGGCGATGGCAAAGATGCCCGCGTTGAGCAGAGCGAAATAGCTGAACAGCGCGACATGGCTACCACCACCGCTGGAGGCCAGGATCGGCGCTGCGAAACCGCCCAGCGCTGCAGCGGCGGCCAGACCACGGGCATCCTGCAGGATGGCCAGTATGGCCGAGCAAATGGTCACCACAACCAGCAACACCATCGCTACCTGCGGGGAAAGCAAAGGATGCAGGCGCATGGCCGCGAATACCGTCAGGTACAGCACAGCGATACCACCGCCCTGCATCAGCAAGGCATAGGAGGGACGTCGGTGACGCAGCCACCAGCCCAGCGCCAGCAGGGCGATCGCCGCCAGCGCCACACCGGCGTAACGCAACTCGATGGCGACCACCACCCGTTCGGAGGCGTAGCGCAACAGGAAGGCCAAACCCAGAAACAGCAGCACCAGGCCCACGCGCAAAACAGTGTTGCCACCCAGCAGCCAATCCCGTGCGGCGGCGACACCACGCTCGAGCAGGGTTGGCGCTGGTGGCTCGGTGACTCGCACCGCTTCCGGCGGGGGCGCTACAACAGCTTGCTCTATGGCGGGCTCAGGGCTCTGCTGAGCGGTCGGAGTCACAGCAGGCAGCACCAGCTCAAGCTCCCACTCAGGCTCGACGACGGGCTCGGCAGGCGCCGATGCAGCGATTTGCCCAGGAGCCTGAACAGGTGGCGGTTCGTTTTGCTCGGCAATCGTCTCGGTACGCGGCTGCACAGCCCCTTGCTCAAGGCGCAACAGGCGCTCATGCAGATCGCCGGTGCCATGGTTGAAGCGGGCAATCAGCTCCGCCAGCGATTTACGCAGCGCCTCGTGCTGAAGCTTCAGTGCATGCAGTGCGAGCGCCTGGCCAACCGCCAGCCCAAGCACGCCACCAAGGGCCGCCCCGACCACCGCCTCGCCATTTGTCGCACCCAGAACCAGCGCCCCGAGCACCAGCCCGACCAGCATGAAAATCCACTGCATGCACTCGAATCCTTGGAGAAGAAACCATCCATGCCGGGCTGCGCGCCTGACGGAGCGTGCAGTATAAGAGCTCCATACGCTGAGAGGATGGAGCCGCTCACAATTGTCGCCGATGACCAGCCAAGACAACAGAAACGAGAGAGCCGGCAGCCACCATCTATAACCGGCACAGGCAAAAAAGGTGGTCTGCTCTTGAGGCTGACCGGAATCAACACCGGCATGCCGTTTAATCACGACGATCAGAAAGCGATCGCTCATAAAAAAGCCCCCGCCGGCTCACACCGGCGGGGGCTTTTTCTAGTCAGCTAGAACTGGATCAGTTCTTGGCTTTCTTGGCAGCGCGGGTACGCTCGCCTTCGTCGAGGATCTTCTTACGCAGACGGATCGACTTCGGAGTGACTTCACACAGCTCGTCGTCCTGGATGAATTCCAGCGCCTGCTCCAGGGTGAAGCGAACCGGCGGAACCAGGGCGATGGTTTCGTCTTTACCCGAAGCACGCATGTTGTCGAGCTTCTTGCCTTTGGTGGGGTTGACGCCCAGGTCGTTGTCGCGGCTGTTCAGGCCGATGATCTGACCGTTGTAGATTTCCTGGCCGTGCTCGACGAACAGCTTGCCGCGCGCCTGCAGGGTTTCCAGGGAGTAGGTCAGGGCCTTGCCGGTATCGATCGATACCAGTACGCCGTTCTGGCGGCCGGACATGTGGCCCGACTTCATCACGTCGTAACGGTCGAAGATCGAGGTCAGGATGCCTGCACCGTTGGTCAGAGTCAGGAAGGCGTTACGGAAGCCGATCAGACCACGAGCCGGGATGTTGTATTCCAGGCGTACGCGACCTTTGCCGTCCGGCACCATGTTGCTCAGGTCGCCTTTACGCAGACCCATTTCTTCCATGACCTTGCCCTGGGATTCTTCCGGGATGTCGATGGTGACGTTCTCATAGGGTTCGTGTTTCACGCCGCCCACTTCACGGATGATCACTTCCGGACGACCAACGCCCATTTCGAAGCCTTCGCGGCGCATGTTCTCGATCAGTACCGACAGGTGCAGCTCACCACGGCCGGAGACCTTGAATTTGTCAGCCGAGTCGCCTTCTTCAACGCGCAGGGCAACGTTGTACAGCAGCTCTTTGTCCAGACGCTCTTTGATGTTACGGCTGGTGACGAACTTGCCTTCCTTGCCGCAGAACGGCGAATCGTTGACCTGGAAGGTCATGGATACGGTCGGCTCGTCGACGGTCAGCGGGGTCATCGCTTCGACGTTGTTCTGGTCGCACAGGGTGTCGGAGATGAACAGCTCGTCCATGCCGCTGACGCAGACGATGTCGCCGGCAGTGGCTTCTTCAACGTCCACACGGTGCAGACCGTGGTGGCCCATCAGCTTGAGGATACGGCCGTTACGCTTCTTGCCGTCGACGTCAATAGCGGTAACCGGGGTGTTCGGCTTGACGCGACCACGGGCGATACGGCCAACACCGATGATGCCCAAGAAGCTGTTGTAGTCCAGTGCCGAGATTTGCATCTGGAACGGACCGTCGACGTCGACGTTTGGCGCCGGCACGTGGTCAACGATGGCCTGGTACAGCGGGGTCAGGTCGTCAGCCATGTCGGTGTGGTCAAGACCGGCGATGCCGTTCAGGGCCGAGGCGTAGACGACTTGGAAGTCCAGCTGCTCTTCGGTAGCACCGAGGTTGTCGAACAGGTCGAAGATCTGGTCCATGACCCAATCCGGACGCGCGCCCGGACGGTCGATCTTGTTGATGACCACGATCGGACGCAGGCCGGCTTCGAAGGCCTTTTTGGTCACAAAGCGGGTTTGCGGCATCGGGCCGTCCTGGGCGTCAACGACCAGCAGTACGGAGTCAACCATCGACATCACGCGCTCTACTTCACCGCCGAAGTCGGCGTGGCCGGGGGTGTCGACGATGTTGATGCGGTAGTTGTTCCACTTAATGGCGGTGTTCTTGGCCAGAATGGTAATACCGCGCTCTTTTTCCTGGTCGTTGCTGTCCATCACGCGCTCGTCATTGAGCTCGCTGCGCTCCAGGGTGCCGGACTGACGCAGCAGGGCGTCAACCAGGGTGGTCTTACCATGGTCAACGTGGGCGATGATGGCGATGTTACGTAGATTGTCGATCACTATAGTTGTCTCGTAGGTTGGGTCGGGCTACCGGGCAGTTGCATTCAGCGGCCCAACGCGAAAAATCAGGATTAAGGATAAAGGCAGTCTGTTAACGATGTGTGGCGACAAACTCGTCGCCAATCGGGTCGGGAGGGCGATGGCGGATACTGCCGCCATTAAGCCCGGGCGTCTTATGCCGGACGATAAACTCGCACATTGGCATGTCCCTCGCTCAGCAGGTGGTGGGCATGCAGGCGACTCATCACGCCTCGGTCGCAATACAGGAGGTACTGGCGGCTAGCGTCCAGTTCCTTGAAACGGTTGTTGATGGCATAGAACGGCATGGCTTGCACGTCGATACCAGCCAGTTCGAGCGGCTCGTCTTCGACCTGGTCAGGGTGGCGAATATCGATCACCACGTGGCCTGGCAAGGCCTCGGCGACTTCCTCGACCTGCACGTCCTGGCCCAACTCTTCGATCACCCGATCAATGGCGATCAGTCGGGCCCGTTCGAGGGCGCGGTCGAGCACGGCCATGTCGAACTGCTCTTCTTCATAAACGACGCGATTGGGCTTGGCCTTGGTGGTCGGGTTAACCGAAATCACGCCGCAGTATTCTGGCATGTGGCGGGCGAACTCGGCGGTGCCGATTGCCTCAGCGGTATCGATGATGTCCTGTTTATGGCTGGCGATCAGCGGGCGCAGTACCAGCTTGTCGGTCACCGAGTCGATCACCGAGAGGTTCGGCAGCGTCTGGCTGGACACCTGGCTGATCGCTTCGCCGGTTACCAGCGCGTCGATCTGCAGGCGCTCGGCCAGGCGGCTGGCGGCGCGCAGCATCATGCGCTTGAGCGTGACGCCCATGTAACTGTTGTCGACCTTGCCGAGAATTTCGCCGAGCACTTCCTCGAACGGCACGCTGATGAACAGCACGCGCTGCGAGCGACCGTACTTCTGCCACAGGAAGTGGGCGACTTCCATCACCCCCAGTTCGTGGGCGCGGCCGCCGAGATTGAAGAAGCAGAAGTGGCTCATCAGGCCGCGGCGCATGATCTGGTAGGCCGCCACGGTGGAGTCGAAACCACCGCTCATCAATACCAGGGTCTGCTCCAGCGAACCCAGCGGATAACCACCCAGGCCCGGGTGCTGGTGATGAATGACGTACAGGCGCTCGTTGCGGATCTCGATACGTACTTCGATCTCGGGCTTCTTCAGGTCGATACCGGCAGCGCCGCACTGCTGACGCAGCTGGCTGCCGACATAACGCTCCACATCGATGGAGGAGAAGCTGTGGCGACCGCCGCGCTTGCAGCGTACCGAGAAGATCTTGCCCGGCAGCAGATCACCATAATGAAGCATGCACTTGGCGACGATGTCGTCGAAGTCGCCAAGCGGATATTCGTCGATCTGCAGAAAATGCTGGATGCCCGGCACACAGCTCAGGCGCTCGATCAGCTCCTGCAAAACCTTGGGCTCGGCCACCTCGGTTTTCACTTCCAGATTGTCCCAGACACCCGTCACCTGCAGCTGCGGGTCGAGATCACGCAACACCAAGCGGATGTTCTTGGCCAGCTGCCGGATGAAGTTCTTGCGAACCGGCGGGCTCTTGATGGTGATTTCCGGGAAGACTTTGACGATCAGTTTCATGGGAGCAAATATCGGGCGCCAGGGCCTGAAAAACAGGGGCGCGGATTATAAAGGAAATTGCTCAACCTTTGATCGAAAATCCGCAAACAATCTGCAATCGCACCAAAACAGAGCTATCCACTGATAAAGCGCACCAACAAAGAGCCATCATGTCTGCTTTTGTGGCATCAACACCCTCTACAACGCTGATTTTCGGGGCATGCGTCCATCACGGGGCACTGGCATGCATATTGCTCCCTTGTGAGGCAGGGTGTCCTGGCCGACTATCGGGCCCGGCGTCACGAACTCAAAGAAGGGTCAAGAGACCCTATCCACCTGGAGGACAACATGTCTAAGGCCGTTCAACTGATCAAAGAACACGACGTGAAGTGGGTAGACCTGCGCTTCACCGACACCAAGGGTAAGCAGCACCACGTGACCATGCCGGCCCGTGACGCCCTGGACGACGAATTCTTCGAAGTCGGCAAAATGTTCGACGGCTCCTCCATCCATGGCTGGAAAGGCATCGAAGCCTCCGACATGATCCTGCTGCCGGACGACAGCACTGCCGTTCTCGACCCGTTCACCGAAGAGCCGACCCTGATTCTGGTCTGCGACATCATCGAGCCGAGCACCATGCAAGGCTACGACCGCGACCCGCGCTCCATCGCTCGCCGCGCCGAGGAATACCTGAAGACCACCGGTATCGGTGACACCGTATTCGTGGGCCCGGAGCCAGAATTCTTCATCTTCGACGAAGTGAAGTTCAAGTCCGACATCTCCGGCTCCATGTTCAAGATCTACTCCGAACAAGGTTCCTGGATGACCGACCAGGACGTCGAAGGCGGCAACAAGGGCCATCGCCCTGCCGTCAAAGGCGGTTACTTCCCGGTTCCGCCGTGCGACCACGACCACGAAATCCGTACTGCCATGTGTAACGCCATGGAAGAAATGGGCCTGGTCATCGAAGTTCACCACCACGAAGTGGCGACTGCTGGCCAGAACGAAATCGGCGTGAAGTTCAACACCCTGGTTGCCAAGGCTGACGAAACCCAGACCCTGAAGTACTGCGTACACAACGTGGCCGATGCCTACGGCAAAACCGCTACCTTCATGCCCAAGCCCCTGTACGGCGACAACGGTTCGGGCATGCACGTACACATCTCGGTCTCCAAAGACGGCAAGAACACCTTCGCCGGTGAAGGCTATGCCGGCCTGTCGGAAACCGCTCTGTACTTCATCGGCGGCATCATCAAGCACGGTAAGGCCCTGAACGGCTTCACCAACCCGTCGACCAACTCGTACAAGCGTCTGGTTCCAGGCTTCGAAGCGCCGGTGATGCTGGCCTACTCGGCCCGTAACCGTTCGGCCTCGATCCGTATCCCGTACGTTTCCAGCCCGAAAGCCCGCCGCATCGAAGCTCGCTTCCCGGATCCGGCTGCCAACCCGTACCTGGCCTTCGCAGCACTGCTGATGGCGGGTCTGGACGGTATCCAGAACAAGATCCACCCTGGCGACGCCGCGGACAAGAACCTGTACGACCTGCCGCCGGAAGAAGGCAAGCTGATCCCGCAGGTGTGCGGCAGCCTGAAAGAAGCCCTGGAAGAGCTGGACAAGGGCCGCGCGTTCCTGACCAAGGGCGGCGTATTCTCCGACGACTTCATCGATGCCTACATCGAGCTGAAATCGGAAGAAGAAATCAAGGTGCGCACCTTCGTACACCCGCTGGAATACGACCTGTACTACAGCGTCTAAGCCAGACTCGCTACAGCCTGTAGCGCGACGAAGCCTCCCCGGTTCTGCCGGGGAGGCTTTTTTATGGCCTGCCATTCCTGGCGGCCACCCTGCGGGCCGTCGCAAGCGACGTTAAAAATGGCTCCCGGCCATTTTTTATGCCCGGCTATTTTTCGGCGCCAGTGCAAATCCCTGGCGTAGCACGCTTGCCAGCACGGCGAAGCGATGCAAGGCTATCGACAACCTTTACTGCGGAGACCGGCCCGATGCGCCGCCTGCTCACTTGCCTGCTGCTGATTCTGGCTCTGCCAGTCAGCGCACAGATCTACAAGTACACCGACGCCAACGGCAACACGGTGTTTACCAACCAGCCGCCTGAAGGCACCAAAGCGGAGAGCGTCGAGCTCAAGCCGATCAATACCAGCACGCAGGCCGCGCCGCCTGCCACCAGCAGCGAACCGCGCCTGAGCGAACTGCCGCAAAACCCCTACCAGATTCTCGCGCTGCGTGATCTGCCGAATGAAGAAGCATTGCGTGCCAACAACGGCACGTTTTCCGTGGGCGTGACCATCGAGCCGCGCCTGGGCCCGGGCCACACCCTGCAACTGCTGCTGGACGGTAAACCCTATGGCGCACGGAGCAGCGTGCCGCGCCTGCAACTGACCGAAGTCGACCGCGGCGAGCACAGCCTGGCCGTTGCCGTGATGCAGGGCGAGCGTATCGTCCAGCAAAGCGACACGCGCACCTTCACGGTGCAGCGTACGAGCACCAACAGCCCGGGCCGGGGTAAGTGAACCCCATGCGTACGCTGCTTTTCGCTTTGCTGCTGGTCGCCCTGCCGACGTTCGCTCAGGTGTACACCTACGTGGATGCCGACGGTAACCGGGTGTTCACTGATAGCCCGCGCGATGGCAACGCCAAGCAGGTGCAGATGGCGCCGTCCAACCGTGTCGAACCACCGACCCGCCGCCTGTCACCTCCTGCACCCGCCGCCCCGAGCGGGCCGATCCTCAGCTACGAGCTGCTGCGCATTACCATTCCGCAGCCCGACGCGACCATCAACGACAATGCCGGCAACCTGATTGTCACGGTCAACGCCGAGCCGGGCCTGCATCCGGGCCACCGCTACCGCCTACTGCTCGACGGCCAGCCCTACAGCGATGCCGGGCGCAGCCCGGTGTTCCCGCTGCAGAATATTGACCGTGGCACCCACCAGATAGCTGTGGAGATCATCACCGAAGGCGGCATCATCGTTGAACGCACACCCAGCCAGCCGTTTCATATGAAGCGCATCTCTCTGGCCCAGAAGCGCAAAGTACGCCCCTGCGAAAAAGACGATTACGGCGTGCGCCCCGAATGCCCAATCGGGGACAAACCCAAGGAAGAAGACAAAGGCATCATCAGCATTCTGCCCTTCCTCTAAGCCACGGCAGCACTCGCCGCCTTGCACAGCCCGCAGCACACACCTCGCCATACAAGCAGCGCACCATTAAGGTGCGCACTGCCGCACTGATTTCTATACTCGTCCCAAATTGGCACACGCCCACCTATAGCCGTTGCGCCGAAAAGTGGCCGATCCCAATGTTTTTTCAGGATCAACGCTTCTTTGCAGGGCTTTGGTTTGCTTCTTGCATTTTCTCCTCTACTGCCGTGAGACGAGAGCACGCCATTGCTCCGCTCGCCGGCCCTTCTGCTTTTCAGCGCACGAGGAACGACTTTTGGCTGGCCCATACCCGCAACGAGATATACCACGCTGCGCCACGTTGCCAGACCACGACGCTGCCGTGCTTGCACGACGCATACTGATGGGCGCTGCCCGATGATCATCAACGACTCCCTGCATCGCCTGCTGCTCGACAACCTGACCACGGCAACGCTGCTGCTCAATGCCGACCTGCGCCTGGAGTACATGAACCCCGCCGCAGAAATGCTCCTGGCAGTCAGCGGCCAGCGTAGCCATGGCCAGTTCATCAGCGAGCTGTTTACCGAAACCCGTGAAGCTCTGGGTGCCTTGCGCCAGGCCGTAGCCGAAGCGCATCCGTTCAACAAGCGCGAAGCCGTGTTGACCACCCAGACCGGGCAGAGCCTGACCGTCGATTACGCGGTGACGCCGGTGCTCAGCCGCGGTGCAACCATGTTGCTGCTCGAAATGCATCCGCGTGATCGCTTGCTGCGCATCACCAAGGAAGAAGCGCAGATCTCCAAGCAGGAGACCACCAAACTATTGGTGCGCGGCCTGGCGCATGAGATCAAGAACCCCCTCGGCGGCATTCGTGGCGCCGCCCAGCTGCTGGCCCGCGAGCTGCCGGAAGAAAGCCTCAAGGATTACACCAACGTGATCATCGAGGAGTCCGACCGGCTGCGTAATCTGGTCGACCGCATGCTCGGCTCCAACAAGCTGCCGTCGCTGGCGGTGACCAACGTGCACGAAGTGCTCGAGCGCGTCGCCAGCCTGGTGGAAGCGGAAAGCCAGGGCAGCGTGGTGCTGGTGCGTGACTACGACCCGAGCATTCCCGACCTGATCATCGACCGCGAGCAGATGATTCAGGCAGTTCTCAACATCATGCGCAACGCCATGCAGGCGCTGGCTTCCAAACCCGAGCTGCGCCCGGGCCGCATCACCCTGCGTACGCGCACCTTGCGCCAGTTCACCATCGGCTATATCCGCCACCGCCTGGTGACCAAGATCGAGATCATCGACAACGGCCCGGGCATTCCGCCGGAGCTGCAGGAAACCATCTTCTATCCCATGGTCAGCGGGCGTGCCGACGGCACCGGCCTGGGCCTGGCGATTACCCAGAACATCATTAGTCAGCATCAAGGCCTGATCGAATGCGAGAGCCATCCCGGACAAACCGTGTTCTCGATCTTTCTGCCGCTGGAACAAGGAGCAACCCCGACATGAGCCGCAGTGAAACCGTATGGATCGTTGACGACGACCGCTCTATCCGTTGGGTCCTGGAAAAAGCCCTGCAACAGGAGGGCATGAGCACCCAGAGTTTCGACAGCGCCGACGGCGTGCTGGGCCGCCTGTCCCGCCAACAACCGGACGTGATCATTTCCGACATCCGCATGCCCGGTTCCAGCGGCCTGGAGCTGCTATCAAGCATCCGCGAGATGCACCCGCGCCTGCCGGTGATCATCATGACCGCCCATTCCGACCTGGACAGCGCCGTAGCGTCGTATCAGGGCGGCGCCTTCGAGTACCTGCCCAAGCCATTCGACGTCGACGAAGCGGTGTCACTGGTCAAGCGCGCCAACCAGCACGCCAAGGAACAACAAGGTCTGCACGTGCCCGCCGTGCAGACGCGAACGCCGGAAATCATCGGCGAAGCACCGGCGATGCAGGAAGTGTTTCGCGCCATCGGCCGCCTGAGCCACTCCAATATCACCGTGCTGATCAACGGTGAGTCGGGTACCGGTAAGGAACTGGTCGCCCATGCCCTGCACCGCCACAGCCCGCGAGCGGCCTCGCCGTTCATCGCGCTGAACATGGCGGCGATTCCCAAGGATCTGATGGAGTCCGAGCTGTTCGGCCACGAGAAAGGCGCCTTTACCGGAGCGGCCAACCAGCGTCGTGGCCGCTTCGAGCAGGCCGACGGCGGCACCTTGTTCCTCGATGAAATCGGCGATATGCCGGCCGACACCCAGACCCGCCTGTTGCGCGTACTGGCCGATGGCGAGTTCTACCGGGTTGGCGGTCATACGCCGGTCAAGGTGGACGTACGCATCATCGCCGCCACGCACCAGAATCTGGAAAGCCTGGTTACTGCCGGCAAGTTTCGTGAAGACCTGTTCCACCGCCTCAACGTGATCCGCATTCATATTCCGCGTCTGTCGGATCGACGCGAGGACATCCCCACCCTCGCCCGCCACTTCCTCAGCCGTGCGGCCACGGAGCTCGCGGTCGAGCCAAAGCTGCTCAAAAGCGAAACCGAAGATTACCTGCAGCAGCTGCAGTGGCCCGGCAACGTGCGCCAGCTGGAAAACACCTGCCGGTGGATCACCGTCATGGCCTCGGGGCGCGAAGTGCATGTCGATGACCTGCCGCCCGAACTGCTCGTGCAGCCTCAGGACAACGCGCCAGTCAGCAACTGGGAACAGGCGCTGCGCCAGTGGGCCGACCAGGCCCTAGGCCGTGGCCAGTCGAACCTGCTCGACACGGCCGTACCTGCGTTCGAGCGGATCATGATCGAGACCGCTCTCAAGCACACCGCTGGCCGTCGCCGTGATGCCGCGCTGCTGCTCGGCTGGGGTCGCAACACGCTGACGCGCAAGATCAAGGAGCTGGGCATGAACGTCGACGGCTCCGAAGACGACGACAGCGACGACAACTAAGCCGCACTGCAACGACAAGAACGCCGCGCCCTGAAAAGGTCGCGGCGTTTTTTATTGGCTGCCACCCTCTCGACCAAACACGATTGGCCACTGAGCACGTAGCCTGCGGTTGAACAACGCGACACTCAGGAAAGTCCCCCGAGTGGCGCTGCACTCGACCCGGCTACCGCACCTTAGCCGTGAGTGCAGTTGTTGGAGCGGGCCATGCCCGCGACACAGTCACTACCGATACCAATAGGAATCAGCCACTGCATTGATTCACCAAGACCTATGCCGTCCATACCATCGCTTTCGCGCGCATGGACTAGGCGTCCCCGCCCACTCCCACATTTGTACCGCATGCAACGCTGGCCCTTCTCTCCACCCGAAGAATGCACGCCATCAGCGCACAACAGGTGCGCCCATGCACCTGAGCGGAACATCGGCGACTGGGCGCGAGACACCCAAGAATCCACCAGAACCGCTACAACCCAGTCGCCATGGGCGCTGCAGCGAACTCATAAAACTTGGCACGCCACCTGCAATAGTACAAATAACCCAGTTTCGGGGACCTTGGTACAGGCAGGCCGGGGATTCCCCTCTTTCTTCGGGAGCCTCGGTACAGGCAGGCCGAGAACTCCCTTCTTTCTTCGGGGACTCTGATACAGGCAGATCAGACAATCCCCCTTTTCTTCGGGAGCCCTGGTACAGGCAGGCCGGGACCTCCCTCTTTTCTTCCTAACGCGGCGCCAGACGAACCGTCAGGCGCCAGCGGCCCTCGATCTCTCTGGTATCCATCTCGGCGCGCAGCGGCCGAGCCGCCACTACGCGCACCTCCAGCTCACGCCCATCACGCACCACACGCCAGTTGGCGGCGCGCCCGGCGATCTGCAACTGGCCCTGACGCTCGCGACCCAGTCCTTCGAAACGCAGCCCAAAGGTGCCGTGGGCGTCGCTGATCTGCACGTGCGGCTCGACGTTGAACCACAGCAGCAAGCGGTCGTCCTGAGTCTCGACCGCTTTGAGGTGCATGGCGTCCGGGTGGAACAGGCGGCCGATCATCAACCCGACCAGAAAACCGAAGATCGCCAACGAGCCAATCACACGCATCCACGGACGCGGCCTTGGCGGCTTATCCGGCGTAGAATGGCGACCGTCTTCTGGCCTGGAGCCGTGCATGTTTCATGTAATCCTTTTTCAACCGGAAATTCCGCCCAACACCGGCAACATTATCAGGCTCTGCGCCAACAGCGGTTGCCACCTGCACCTGATCGAGCCAATCGGCTTCGAACTGGACGACAAGCGCCTGCGCCGCGCCGGGCTGGATTATCACGAATACGCGCCGCTCAAGCGCCATGCCAGCCTTGAGGCGTGCCTGGAGAGCATTAGCCAGCCACGGGTATTCGCCTTCACCACCAAGGGTTCGCAACCGTTCCATGAAGTCGCCTACCGGCCGGGCGATGCCTTCCTGTTCGGCCCGGAAAGCCGCGGCCTGCCACAGGAGATCCGCGATGCCTTGCCGGAAGCGCAGCGCGTGCGCCTGCCGATGCGCGAAGGCTGTCGCAGCCTTAACCTGTCCAATACCGTGGCAGTAGCGGTGTATGAAGCCTGGCGCCAGAACGGTTTCGCCATGGGCTGACGGCAGACTCTGTAGCACGCCATTGAGCGCAGCGAGACCCGGAAATGCCTAAAACCTGGGTATCGCTATGTTCAACCGCAGGCTACAAATCCCAGCCAATAAAAAACGCCCCGAAGGGCGTTTTTTGCAGCAACCGATAACTCAGTTGGCTTGCTGGCGCTGCAGCTCTTGGGCGTACAGGGCATCGAAGTTCACCGGTGCCAGCATCAGGGCCGGGAACGAGCCGCGCACGACCAGGCTGTCCAGGGTTTCACGGGCATACGGGAACAAGATGTTCGGGCAGAACGCGCCGAGGGTGTGACTCATGGACTCGGCATCCAGGCCCTTGATCAGGAAGATACCTGCCTGCTGCACTTCAGCGATGAAGGCAGTTTCTTCGCCGTTCTTGACGGTCACCGACAGGGTCAGCACCACTTCGTGGAAGTCGCCTTCCAGGGCTTTCTGACGGGTGTTGAGGTCCATCGCGACGCTTGGCGTCCACTCCTGGCGGAAGATCTCAGGGCTCTTCGGTGCTTCGAAGGACAGGTCACGCACATAGATGCGCTGCAGGGAGAACTGAGGAGTCTGTTCGCCTTGGGCGGCACCGGTAGCTTGTTCGGTCATGGGGCAAAGCCTTCTGTATGGACTTAAAGGAAAATTCTAAATCGATCAGGCACTGAGCAGCGCATCGAGCTTGCCTGCCCGCTCGAGGGCAAACAGGTCGTCGCAGCCACCTACATGGGTATCGCCGATCCAAATTTGCGGCACCGAAGTGCGACCGGCTTTGCGCGTCATTTCTGCGCGCACCTCCGGTTTGCCGTCGACGCGGATCTCGTCGAATGCCACGCTTTTACTGGTCAACAGCTGCTTGGCGCGGATGCAGTACGGGCACCAGTCGCTGGAGTAGATGACGACCTGGCTCATATCACTTCACCACAGGCAGATTGTCGCCGCGCCAGGTGGCGATACCGCCGCCCAGACGAGCAGCCGTGAAGCCGGCCTTCTTCAGGTCACGTGCGGCGGTGCCGGCCTGCTGGCCCATGGCATCGACGAGGATGATGGTCTTGGCCTTGTGCTTCTCGAGCTCGGCAACACGGGCGGTCAGCTTGTCGAGAGGAATGTTCAGGGCGCCGACGATGTGGCCTGCGTCGAATTCCTTCTTGTTGCGGATATCGACTACCACACCCTGATCGCTGTTGATCAACGCAGTCACTTCGCGGCTGCTCAGGCTCTGGCCACCTTTCTGCAGCTCAGTGAAGATCAGCAGCGCAAGAATGATGACGAACAGGCCGCTGAGGATGAAGTGGGTGGTGGCAAATTCAATGAGGTTGGCAAGCATCACGCGGTTCCGGGACGGTAAAATGCCGGCCAGTATACACAGGCCGGTGAGTCCACCAAAGGCCGTGCGGCGGTGACGGGATCTTTCCGGGGCCGTAGAATGTCTGACCGTTTTCAATAGGTCGCCTCCCCAGGCGACCGCCTCCGGACCGCCGCGCGCGAACACACCGTCGCTCCCGGCCATAATTGCGTCCCCCAAGCAGAGCGAGCCCCGTATGAGCGCAGCGCCCAAACCCCTGGTTCTGGTCATTCTCGACGGCTTCGGCCATAGCGACACCCCCGAGCACAACGCCATTTTCGCCGCCAACACACCGGTCTACGACCGCCTGCGCGCCACTCAGCCCCACGGGCTGATTTCCGGCAGCGGCATGGACGTCGGCCTGCCGGACGGTCAGATGGGTAACTCCGAGGTCGGCCACATGAACCTGGGCGCAGGCCGCGTGGTGTATCAAGACTTCACCCGCGTGACCAAGGCAATTCGCGATGGCGAGTTCTTCGAGAACCCGGCAATCACTGGCGCGGTGGATCAAGCAGTCGGCGCCGGCAAGGCCGTGCACATCCTCGGCCTGCTGTCCGATGGCGGCGTGCACAGCCACCAGGATCATCTGGTCGCCATGGCGGAACTGGCCGCGCGCCGCGGCGCAGAGAAGATTTACCTGCACGCCTTTCTCGATGGCCGCGACACCGCGCCGAAGAGCGCACAGAGCTCCATCGAATTGCTCGATGCGACCTTCGCTAAGCTCGGCAAGGGCCGCATCGCCTCGCTGATCGGCCGCTACTTCGCCATGGACCGCGACAACCGCTGGGACCGCGTAGCCCAGGCCTACAACCTGATCGCCGATGGCCAGAGCCAATACCAGGCCGACACCGCAGTAGCGGGCCTGCAGGCCGCCTATGCCCGTGACGAAAGCGACGAGTTCGTCAAAGCCACCAGCATTGGCGAGCCGGTGCGCGTCGAAGATGGCGACGCCGTAGTGTTCATGAACTTCCGCGCCGACCGCGCCCGCGAGCTGACCCGCGCGTTCGTCGAGCCGGGTTTCGATGCCTTCGAGCGCGCCCGTGTGCCGCAAACAGCTGGCTTCATCATGCTCACCCAGTACGCGGCGAGCATCGACACGCCGAGCGCTTACAAGCCGGAACCGCTGGTCAACGTGCTTGGCGAATACCTGGCCAACAACGGCAAGACCCAGCTGCGCATCGCCGAGACCGAGAAATACGCCCACGTGACGTTCTTCTTCTCCGGCGGCCGCGAAGAGCCCTTCCCGGGCGAAGAGCGCATCCTGATCCCGTCGCCAAACGTCGCCACATACGATCTGCAGCCGCAGATGAACGCGCCCGAAGTCACCGACAAGATCGTCGACGCCATCGAAAACCAGCGTTATGACGTGATCGTGGTCAACTACGCCAACGGCGACATGGTCGGCCACACTGGCGTGTTCGAGGCGGCAGTTGCGGCGGTCGAATGCCTGGATACCTGCGTCGGGCGCATCGTCGAGGCGCTGGACAAAGTCGGCGGCGAAGCACTGATCACCGCCGACCATGGCAACGTCGAGCAGATGCAGGACGAGTGCACCGGGCAGGCGCACACCGCGCACACCTGTGAGCCTGTGCCGTTCATTTATGTCGGCAAGCGCCAGGTGAGCATCCGCGAAGGCGGCGTGCTGGCCGACGTGGCGCCAACCCTGCTGACGCTGATGGGTATGCCGGTTCCAGAAGAAATGACCGGCACCAGTATCGTCACCCTCGACTGAACGATTCGGCCACCGGTCGACAGTGGCACGCCTTGGGTCGCAATCCGCGATCCGGGGCGTTCTTTTTAACCCGCGCCAAAGGCATACTAGGCGCGTTCCCCGCCAGGTATCGCCTGCATCATGCTTCGTGTCCTCTCCCTCATTCTCATGACCAGCCTGCTGGCACCGGCTTTCGCCGATCAGAAAGCCGATACTCAGAAGCAGCTGGAAGCGGCGCGTGCCGACGTTACCGAACTGAAGAAACTGCTGGAGCAATTGCAGCAGGAAAAATCCGGCGTGCAGAAGCAGCTCAAAACCACCGAAACCGAGATGGGCGAGCTGGAGAACCAGGTCAAAGGCCTGCGCGAAGAACTGCAGGACAGCGAAGAAGAGCTCAAGCGCCTCGATCAGGAGAAAAAAAAACTCCAGGGCGCGCGCCTTGAACAGCAACGACTGATCGGCATTCAGGCCCGTGCGGCCTATCAGGGCGGCCGTCAGGAATACATCAAGCTGCTGCTCAACCAGCAGAACCCGGAAAAATTCTCCCGCACCCTGACCTACTACGACTACCTCGCCGAAGCGCGCATGGGCCAGCTGACGGCCTTCAACGAAACGCTGCGCCAGCTGGCCAACGTCGAGAAGGACATCAACCATCACCAGGCACAGCTGCAGGCGCAGAAAAGCGAGCTGGACAGCCGCAGCGCCGAGCTGGCTGAAGTGCGCAAGGAACGCCAGCTGGCCCTCGCCAAGCTGAACAAGGATTACTCCGCCCGCGATCAACGCCTCAAAGCGCGCGAGCAGGAACAGGCCGAACTCGGCCGCGTACTCAAAACTATCGAGGAAACCCTCGCCCGCCAGGCCCGTGAAGCCGAGGCGCAGCGCCAGCGTGAACTCACCGCGGCCCGCGAGAATCCCAGCGCACCGGCTGCCACCGGCAAGCGTGCCGAGAGCGGCCCGCTGGTCAGCTCTGGCGCGACCTATGGTGGCCCGTTCGCCAGCGCTAAAGGCAAGCTGCCGTGGCCCGTCAATGGCCGACTTGTTGCAAGATATGGAACCCCGCGGGGCGAAGATGCTCGGACTAAGTGGGATGGCGTGCTGATCGGCGCCACCGCTGGCAGTCAGGTACGTGCCGTGCATGGCGGTCGAGTGGTTTTCGCAGATTGGTTGCGCGGTTCCGGGCTTCTGGTCATTCTCGACCATGGCAACGGTTATCTGACCCTGTACGGGCACAACCAGAGCCTGCTCAAGGATGCCGGAGACATCGTCAAAGCCGGGGAACCCATCGCCACCGTTGGTACCAGCGGCGGCCAGGACACCCCAGCACTGTATTTCGCGATTCGCCAGCAGGGCCGCGCCAGCGATCCGGCCCAATGGTGTCGGGCGCAAGGATAAGCGCCATCTCATTGTCGTAGGAGTTAGCTCGAATGCCGCAACTGTCCCGCCTCACCTCCCTGGCCCTGGCGATTGCCCTGCTCGGTGGCGCACCTGTGCTGCATGCCGACCAGGCTCCGATCACCCCGCCGCCGGCCGCCGACCAGAAAGCAGCACCGCTGCCACTGGACGAGCTGCGCACCTTCGCCGAGGTGATGGATCGCATCAAGGCCGCGTACGTCGAACCGGTCACCGATAAAGAGCTGCTGGAAAATGCCATCAAGGGCATGCTCAGCAACCTCGACCCGCACTCGGCCTACCTCGACCCGAAAGCCTTTGCCGAGCTGCAGGAAAGCACCAGCGGCGAATTCGGCGGCCTGGGTATCGAAGTTGGCACCGAAGACGGCTTCATCAAGGTGGTCTCGCCGATCGATGACACTCCGGCCTCCAAAGCGGGCATCCACCCCGGCGACCTGATCGTCAAGATCGACGGCAAGCCGACCAAGGGCCAGTCGATGATGGAAGCCGTGGAAAGCATGCGCGGCAAGGCCGGCAGCAAGATCGTGCTGACTCTGGTGCGTGAAGGCGGCAAGCCGTTCGACGTCGAACTGACCCGTGCAGTGATCAAGGTCACCAGCGTACGCAGCCAGATGATCGACCCGGGCTACGGTTACATCCGCGTCACCCAGTTCCAGGTCAACACCGGCGAAGAAGTCGGCAAGGCACTGAACAAGCTGCGCAAGGAAAACGGCAAGAAGCTCAGCGGCCTGGTGCTCGACCTGCGCAACAACCCGGGTGGCGTGCTGCAGTCGGCGGTGGAAGTAGCCGACCATTTCCTCAAGCAGGGCCTGATCGTCTACACCAAGGGCCGCATCCCCAACTCTGAGCTGCGCTTCTCGGCCGACCCGCTGGACGCCAGCGAAGGTGTACCGCTGGTGGTGCTGATCAACGGTGGCAGTGCCTCGGCGTCGGAAATCGTCGCCGGCGCCCTTCAGGATCACAAACGCGGCATCGTTATGGGCACCGACAGCTTCGGCAAAGGCTCGGTACAAACCGTGCTGCCGCTGAACAACGACCGCGCCCTGAAGATCACCACTGCGCTGTACTTCACCCCTAACGGCCGCTCGATCCAGGCTCAGGGCATCGTCCCGGACGTGGAAGTAGCGCGCGCCAAGCTGACCCGCGAGAGCGACGATCCAAGCCTCAAGGAAGCTGATCTGCAAGGTCACCTGGGCAATGGCAACGGCGGCGCCGATCGCCCGACCCAGAGTGCGCCCGGCAAGCCGGCACGCCCTCAGGACGACGACTACCAGCTGAGCCAGGCCCTGAACCTGCTCAAAGGCCTGAACGTCACCCGCGCCGACTGATCGTCGGCGGTAATGAAAAGCCCCAGTGCAGGAAGCTGCATTGGGGCTTTTTGTTGGGCATTCGAATCACCGAGCCACTTGCCGCAAGCCTTTGCCACAGGCAAAGAAAAGCCCGGCACAGTGCCGGGCTTTCATTGGCGCCGCTTACAGGTAGTTGCCGATCATCTCGTCGATGAAGCCTTCGCTGCGCATCTCATCGAGGGCCTTCTGCAGGCGCTGCACCACTTCGTCCGGGGTGTCCTTGTTGAGCGCCAGGTACAGCTCGGCCTCGTTGAAACGCAGCACGGTATTCAGGCCACTGACGCCTTCCTGCTTGGCCAGGTAGCGGCCGACCGGGTCAGTGGTGGCCCACAGGTCGATCTTGCCGCTGGTGAGCTTCTTGACGTTTTCCTGGTCACGCAATGCGTTGACAGGCGCCAGGCCCTGGCTTTCCAGGTGCTGGCTCACCGCGTCGTTCTTGTACGCGCCGATGGTGTATTGCCCGGCCTCTTTGAGGCTCTTCACGGTGAGATTGTTACCTGGCGCCGAGAGCAGCACCCAGCCGGTTTTGGCCAGCGGACCAACCCACTTGAACAGCGGCTGACGCTCGGGTGTGAAGGTGGTGGAAAACAGCCCGTAATTGGGCTTTTCGAGGGTCAGCTTGTAGAGGCGATCCCAGGGGAAGCGTAGCGTCAGGCTGTACTTGATGCCGGCGCGCTTGAACATCTCCCGCACGATCTCGGCATTGATGCCGTCGATGCCATCGTCACGGGCGAAGTTCTTGTCGTCCACCGACATGTTGAACGGCGGGAAATTCTCGGTCAGCAGCACCATCTTGTAGTCGGCTGGCACCTCGGCCCTGGCCGTACAGGCCAGCAAAGTCAGCCCGAGCAGTGCAATGGTCTTCACAGTGTTCAACATCAGTCGTCCCCGCCACGTGGTTATGATTATGGTTGGCGGCCTCCTGCCGAACTCCACACCATCACCTCCCTGGCGATGGCTGCCGTGCACGTTGAATGCACGGCAGCATGAATGCCGAATCATCGCCACGCCGGCGCCCCTCAGCGCCGCGGCGTGCCCATCAAACGACCTTCATGCTTAAAGATAGCTGTTGAGAATACTGTCGACGATTCCCTCAGCGCGCATCTTGTCCAATTCCGACTGCAGCTTCTGTACCACCTCGTCCGGCACGCCCTTGTTCAACGCCAGATACAGCTGTGCGCTGTTGAAACGCAGCACAGTCTTAAGGCCGCTGACACCTTCCTGACGTGCCAGGTAACGCCCGGCAGGATCACCCGTTGCCCACAGGTCGATCTGCCCGGCCATCAACTTCTTGGCATTTTCCTGGTCACGCAGCGAGGTCACCGGCTGCAGGCCTTCCTTTTCCAGGTGCTCGGCGATGGCGTCGCCTTTATAGGCGCCAATGCGGTATTGCTTGGCTTGCTGCAGGTTGTTCACCACCAGCTTGCTGTCGCCACGCGCCAGCAGCACCCAGTCGTCCGGGCCAATGGGGCCAACCCACTTGAACAGCCCTTCGCGCTCAGGCAGCCGCGCGGTCACGAACACGCCGTAGTCGGGCTTTTCCAGTGCGAGCTTGTAGATGCGATCCCAGGGAAAGCGCAGGGTCAGGCTGTACTTGATACCGGCACGCTTGAACATTTCGCGAACCACGTCGACGGCGATGCCATCAACGTTGTCTTCCTGAGCGAAGTTCTTGCCGTTGATCGCCATGTTGTACGGCGGGAAGTTTTCCGTCAGCAACACCACGTTGTAGTTCGGGTCGATCTCGGCGCGCGCAGTACCGACAAGCACCATAAGGGTGCCACCAAGCAGCATCAGCAAGCGTTTTAGCATGTCATTTCTCGTGTTGATATCAAACAGACTGCACGAGGATAACCGCCATGCCAGCCGCAGCCCAGCGATCGTTGGCAGACTGCCACCAACACGGGCCGAAATGATGCAAACAAGGTGTCATTCCGTGAGCACTTTCGCACTGACAAACGCTACACCGGCCAATGCCTTGCCAGCTTCGCCAACACCGGCGCGCTCACTTTCCTGACAGAGCCTGTCCGCTTCAGAAACCAGTGCCATGACAGACGTCAACCCAGCTAAAGTTTGAGTCATCGCGTGCCGACATAGCGACCACAGAAGTCCAGCACACGCCCTGCCAATGATGGCATCATGCCGGACCTGCCGAGAATGCCCGTTTATGCGTCTACGCCTCGACCCCCGCCGTGATATCGATGCCGCCCTGCTGCGCTATCGCAACCTGTTCTGGGTCATCGCCCTGTTCAGTGGCGTGATCAACCTGCTGACCGTGGTACCCGCGCTCTACATGATGCAGGTCTTCGACCGGGTCATGGCCAGCCGCAACGAAACCACCCTGCTCCTGCTGACCGTGCTCGCGCTCGGCCTGTTCCTGCTCAGCGCGCTGGTGGAATGGGTGCGAGGCCAGGTGATGATCAAGATGAGCGTCGGGATCGATCTCGATCTCGGCGAGCGTCTGTTCGGCGTAGCTTTCCAGAAGAGCCTGAAGGAACACAACGCCAACCCGGCGCAGGTGCTCAGCGACCTCAACGCCCTGCGCCAGTTTCTCACCGGCTCGGCAGCGATCGCCCTGCTCGATTTACCCTGGATGCCGATCTTCCTGATCGTCACGGGCATGCTGCACCCCTGGCTGGGCCTGTTCACCCTGCTCGGCGCGCTGATCCTGTTCGCATTGGCCATGTGGAACGAGCATGCCACGCGCAAGGGCATGGACGAGGCCAACCAGATTTCCGTGAACTC
This sequence comes from Phytopseudomonas punonensis, assembly GCF_900142655.1. Lineage (GTDB taxonomy): Bacteria > Pseudomonadota > Gammaproteobacteria > Pseudomonadales > Pseudomonadaceae > Aquipseudomonas > Aquipseudomonas punonensis. The sequence goes on from NZ_FRBQ01000001.1 coordinate 697,575, forward strand.
GGCCAAGTACGTCAACAGCACCCTGCAGAACGCCGAAGTGATCCAGGCCATGGGCATGCTGGGTAACCTGCAGCGCCGCTGGGCGGCAATGCAGCGTCGCCTGATCGGTGCGCAGACCACGGCCAGCGACAAGGCGGCGAAGATTTCCACCATCACCCGCCTGGTGCGCACCGCCTGGCAGTCACTGGCCATGGGCCTGGCCATGCTGCTGATCCTCGAAGGGCAGATTTCCGGCGGCGTGATGATGGCTGCCGGGTTCCTCATCAGCAAGGCCATGCTGCCGGCTGAACAGGCCATCGGCTCCTGGCGCCAGTTCGACGGAGCCAAGGCAAGCTACCGCCGACTCTGCCAGCTGCTCGAAGAATTTCCGCGCCAGGTCGACCGTATGAGCCTCCCCACGCCGACTGGAGCCATCCGTATCGAACGCCTGATGGTCACGCCCCCCGGCAGCAAACGCTCCGCCGTGAACGGTATCGACCTAGCCCTGAACAAGGCCGAAGTTCTAGCGGTTATCGGCCCCAGTGCATCCGGTAAATCTACCCTGGCGCGAGCCATGGTAGGCGTGTGGCCGGCCAGTCATGGTTCGGTACGCCTGGACGGTGCCGAGATCAACCAATGGGACAGCGAAGCCCTCGGCCCACACCTGGGTTACCTGCCGCAAGACATCGAGCTGTTCGATGGCACCGTGGCAGACAACATCGCGCGCTTCGGCGATGTCGATTCCAATCAGGTAATCGAGGCGGCCACCCTGGCCGGCATCCATCAGATGGTGCTGCGTTTCCCGCAAGGTTATGACACGCAGCTGGGCCCTGGCGGCCTGGGACTGTCCGGTGGGCAGAAACAACGGATCGGCCTGGCACGGGCGCTGTACGGCAAACCAGCACTGATCGTCCTCGACGAACCCAATTCCAACCTCGATGACGCTGGCGAGAGCGCCCTGGTGACAGCCATAGACGCCTTACGCAAGCATGGTTCGACCGTGGTACTGGTGACCCACCGCCCGAACGTGCTGGCCGTGGTCGATAAACTGCTGGTGTTGCAGGATGGCACGCAGAAGATGTTCGGTCCGCGCGATCAGGTGCTCAAGGCCCTGCTGCCGGCCAGCGCCACCAGCAGCGCCGAAGCCCAGACGAGTTGATGCCATGTCCAGCACCGTAGCCTCTGCGCCCGACATCAATCGCGACGCCAGCAAGACGGCTCGCCTCGGCCTGTGGATCATTGCCATCGGCCTGGGCGGTTTTATCCTCTGGGCAGCCCTGGCACCGCTGGCACAAGGCGTAGCCGGCAGCGGCACAGTGGTGGTCGCTGGTGAGCGCAAGACCGTGCAGGCCCTAGCCGGCGGTGCAGTGGATAATATTCTGGTGCGCGAGGGCGACCGGGTCGCCGCTGGCCAGGTACTCGTCCAGCTCAATACCATCCAGGCACAATCGCAACTCGAAGTCGCCCTTGGCCAGTGGTTCAGCGCAAGTGCCAACGAGGCTCGGCTGAGCGCGGAGCGTCATGGCCTCGACGGCATCGCATGGCCGGACGATCTGCTAGAGCACGCCGAAGACCCGCGCGCCAAACGCAACATGGATCTGCAGACCAACCTGTTCGAAACCCGCCGCGCTGAACTGGCCAGCCGGCGGCAGATCCTCGAGAACCAGACCGCATCGCTGCTCGAACAACTGCATGCCTACGAGCAGATCAAGCGTCATCTTGAAACTCAGCTCGACTACCAGCGCCAGGAGCTCGACGGCCTGCGCCAGCTTGCCGCCGAGGGCTATGTACCGCGCAATCGCCTGTTCGAAGCCGAGCGCAACTCATCGCAACTCAGCGCGCAACTCACCGCTGGGGTATCCGATATCGGCAAAACGCGCCAGAGCATCACCGAGACCAAGCTGCAGGCGCTGCAGCTGCAGCAAAGCTTCCGCATCGATGCCGAATCCCAGCTGGCCAGCGTGGCCGCCGAGGCTTCCAGCCTGTCAGAACGTATCAAGGCCCTGGAGTTCGAGGTGAACAACGCCGCCATCCGCGCACCGGTCGCCGGCCAGGTAATCGGCCTGACCGTACATACCGTGGGCGGCGTGATCCCGGCGGCGCAACGCCTCATGGATATCGTTCCGCAAGGCTCGGCCTGGATCATCAAGACCAAGTTCGAGCCGCTTGTCGCCGACCGCCTGAAGACCGGATTGCCGGTGAACCTGCGCTTTTCCTCGCTCAATAGCGCCACCCTGCCGGTGGTCGAGGGTACGGTGCTGACGGTATCCGGGGATCAGTTGCTCGACGACAAGACCGGGCAGCCCTACTTTTCCGTCGAGGTGGAGGTCGGCGCCGAGGCCGTCGCCCGTCTGCTGGCCCATGGCCTGGAGGTCAAGCCGGGCATGCAGGCCGAAGTGCTGGTGCAGACGGGTGAACGCACCTTCCTCAAGTACCTGCTGAGCCCTCTGGAAAAACGCATCCGCGGCGCCCTCAAGGAAGAATGACCATGCGCCTGATCCTCGTTCTGTCGAGCCTCCTGCCTCTGCTGGCCTATGCCGCCGAGCCAGCCCCCATGAGCCTGCTCGATGCCTACGACAATGCGCTGTACCACGATCCGAGCTTCCAGACAGCAACCTACGAGTACCAGGCCAGCCAGCAAGAGAAGGACATCGGCCTCGCCCCGCTGCTGCCGCAGATCAACCTGAACGGCAACTATGGCAGCACGCGCCAGCTCAGGGGACGCGATCTCGACAGCGGAACCGCAGACCAGCGCTACACCACCAGCGGTCTTAGCATGAGCGCCCGTCAGACGCTCTACGACCGTGCCAAGACCGCCTACTACGCCCAGGCCAAGGCTCGCCAGCGTATGGGCGAGGCACTCTACGACGACGCCTTCCAGGAACTGTTCCCACGGGTCGTGGAGGCTTACTTCGAGGTTGCTCGCCTGGGCAACGAACTGCGTCTGAGCGAACAGCAGAAGATCGCCATCGAAGGCCTGGTCAAGCAGACCCGTCGCCTGTTCGAAGCCGGCGACGGCACCATCACCGATATCGACGAGGCCCAGGCGAGGCTCGACCTGATCCTGGCCCTGCAGATCGAATCACGCGCACGTCTGCAGGCTGCCCTGCACGCCCTTTCCGGCCGTACCGGCGTGACAGTCGAGACGATCACTGCAATGGATGACGAACTGCCTCCTACAGCGCCATTGCTGACCAAGCAGGATCTCGCCTTCTGGCAGTCCCAGGCACGCCTCGCGGCGCCACGCATGGACGCACGCCGCGAGTCGGTCGCCGTGGCACAAGCCGAGGTCGGCGTGCAGCGGGCCGGCCACTATCCGACGCTGGCGCTGGTCGGCGAGCTTAACCACAGCGACCGTGACAACCTCAGCGAAGACTACCGGCGCCAGTCCTCCTCCTACCTGGGCCTGTCGCTGAACGTGCCGCTCTATGGCGGCGGCGGCGTCAACGCGGCCTCGCGCAAATCGCAGTACGCGCTGTCCAGCGCCCAGTCGCAACTCGACGACGAGGCCAGGCAACTGGCCGAGGACATCGAGCGCAACTACCTCGGCGTGGTCAGCGGTTATGCCAAGAGCCGCGCCTTGCAAACCGCCGTGCACTCGAGTCAGCGCGCGCTGGAGTCGGCGGAAAAAGGCTACCAGGCGGGGGTACGCTCGACGGTGGACATTCTCAATGCGCAACAGAGTCTGTTTGCTGCGCGCCGCGACCTGCTCAACAGCAAGCTGGACATGCTGCAGAGCCTGGTGGAACTGCACGCCCGCAGCGGCCTGATGAACCGGGCAGTACTGCAACAGGTGAAGACGCTGTTCTAGCGGCGTGAAAAAGATCAGACTGGCATTGCCGACAACAACCACAACCAGCGAGACATCCCATGCATCCATCCGCGATGGAAAACGGCAAGTTATTCTTCGACACCTACCTCAAGCCGCTCGGCCAGGTGACCGTCGCCGACATTGGCGCGCAGAACGTCAACGGCTCGCTCAAGGATGTCTGCCCGGATAACGCCACCTATATCGGCGTCGACTTCGTACAGGGCAAGGGTGTCGACATCATCATCGATGACCCCTACAAACTGCCGTTCGAGGATGGCTCGCTCGACGCGATCGTCAGCAGCTCCTGCTTCGAGCACTCGGAGTTCTTCTGGCTGCTGTTCAACGAGATCATGCGCGTGCTCAAGCCGACCGGGCTGTTCTACCTGAACGCGCCGTCGAACGGCTTGTTCCACCGCTATCCGGTCGACTGCTGGCGGTTCTACCCGGACTCGGGCAATGCCCTGGCCAACTGGGCCAACCGCTGTGGTTACAACACGCTGATGCTGGAGTCCTACACGTCCTACCAGAGCAACGGTCTGTGGAACGACTATGTAGCGGTTTTCCTCAAGGATCGCGAACACCTGCCGCAGCATCAGCAGCGCATTCTGAATAGCTTCCAGAACTACGCCAACGGCTTCATCCATGGCCAGGAGGGTATTCTCAATCAGCAGGAGTTCCCGGAAGACGGGATGAAGCTGCGCATCATTTCCGAGACCATCGCCGGCCGTCTGCGCCTGAAGTGAGCCTCATGGGCGCAGGCACAGGCCAGCGCTAGCGTAGCTTGTCGCGCAGCGCCGCGAAGGCATCGCGGTACTGGGTGAAGCCCTGCTCGCGCATGGCGATTTTCAGCGCGTCGCTGAGCACCGCCTCGAGTCGGAACTGGTTCAGGCGACTCGCCGACCAGGCACAGTCGAAGGTGTTGTAGGCGCGCACTCGCCAGCCCTGCTCCAGGGTCAGGATCAGCGAGGCCAGGCGCTCCATCAGGAACACCTTGCAGGGGACGCTGCCCGGGTAAGAAGACTCGCGACGCAGCCCGTCTGCCAGCTCGCCCTCGCCCTGCTCGCAAAGTACGAACAGCTGCTCGTTGAGTTCCAGCCAGCGACGCCAGAAGGACGGGCGCGCGACGATATAGTTGCTGAAGACGATCTGCCGGGAGTCCATGACCAGCTGCCGCAATGCCACATCGAGCCCGACATGCCTGACGAAGGCCTGGCTGATGTCGAGAAAGCCGGGGTGGAACAGGTCTTCCTGCTCGAACACGTTGAGAAAGAACGCGCCCATGTCGGGCTGCGGACTGAAGGTGCACACGTCGACACCAGTGGCTGCGGCCGCCTGCACGAATTCCCTGACGTGCAACGCACCCAGTCCGATCTTATCCTTGAAACGTGGGGAGAAAAAGCCGTACCAGGCTTCCTCATCCAGTGGCTGCTCCAGCAGGAAACGGCGGATCGGCCAGTACTCTCGCCAGTCGTCACGCTCGTGGGCCATGTTGTCGAGCAACTCGAAACCCGCCGGCATGCCCTCGAGGGTGGCGTCCGAATAGGCGATGTGGAACAGGTGAATGGGCTCGGCAGGCATGTTCGTTGTCTCTCCAGCCTATTGGCGCAACTGGGCATAGGCGTCGTCGATACCCTCTTCGAAGCTGCGCACGAAGCGAGGCATGTCGAACAGCAGGGAGGTCTCTCGCCCCTGTTGCAGGCGCTGGCGCAGGTCGCGCAGACGCTCGGGGTCGCGAGCCAGTTCGATGGCACACTGCTCGTAGTCCACCAGATTCTCGGTGATCAGCTCGGGCAGTTCCAGCGCGGTAAGCAGGCTGCCTGCCATACGCGAGGCGAAGGTACGGCCAGAGCGGGTCAGAACCGGCAGCCCCATCCACAAGGCGTCATTAGCCGTGGTGCCGCCGTTGAACGGATAGGCGTCGAGGAACAGATCCGCCACCGTGTAGCGTGCCAGGTAGAGCTCCGGCGCCACTCGCGGGGCAAAAACCAGTCTGTCGGCGCTGACACCATGGCGCTCGGCGCAGGCGATCAGGTTGGCCTGCGACCATTGGTTGTCGGCCAGCAGCCAGAACAGGCTGTCCGGCACCGCAGCGAGGATGCGCATCCAGCAGGAGAACATCTGCTCGTTGAACTTGTAGTTGTTGTTGAAGCAGCAGAACACGAAACGATCTTCCGGCAGGCCGCACTCGCTACGAGACGGCAATGGCGCCACCGGGCGCTGACGATCGTTGCACTGGAACACCGGCAGGTACAGCGGTTTTTCGCTGTAGAAGGGCTTCTCGTCTTCGGGAATCAGGTAGCGGTCGGCAATCACGTAGTCGACGCAGGGCAGACCGGTTGGCCCCGGGAAGCCCAGATAGGTGAGCTGCAGTGGTGCCGGGCGGTAAGCCAGGATGTTCGGCCGCGCCCCCGACGTCAGCCCCTGCAGATCGACTAGGATGTCGATCTCGTGCTGGCGGATCAGTTGGGCGGCGCTGGCATCGTCCAGACCGCCGATCGGCATGAAGTGATCCATGGCCGCCTTCACCCGCGCCCGCAACGCCGAGCCATCCTCGCGACTCCAGCAGAAGCCGTAGACCTCGAAACGCTCGCGGTCGAGCAGTTCGAACAGCTCGACCGTCAGCAGCGACACCGCGTGCAGGCAAAAATCCGAGGACAGGAAGGCGATCCGCAACTTGGTGTGGGCATAGCCATTGGGCGGCGCCAGCAGAGCGACTCGCTGGTCGACCCGCTCGTTGACGAAATGCATGGCCGTGGCCAATTGCAGACCCGGATCGTCACTGGCCGACAGCATCGCCAACGGCGAGGTGGATTTGAGCAGGTCACCGCGCGACAGCCCCGCCGTTGGGACCAGCACCGGCCACTGGCACTGTTTCTGGCGTAGGTGCACCCAATGCTGGATCACCTTGGGCTGGTCGGGCTCGGCTTGCAGGCTGGCCAGCAGCTTCTGCTCGGCCGCCTCCAGCTTGCGCACCTCTTCCATCAGCCGGCCCATGCTGTTGAGCACCATGATGTAAAGGTCGTGATTCAGGTCAGGCGCCACCAGCGGGTGATCGAGCATCGATTGCCAGATTACCAGGGCGTTTTCCGCACGGCCCTGACGCTCGATCACTGCACCCAGGTTGAACCAGGCCTGGACGAAATCCGGCTTGCGGACGATTGCCGCGCGGTAGGCCTGTTCAGCAGCCGGCAACTGCTCCAGCTGCGCCAGCGTCACGCCCAGGTTGAACTGCACGATGTAGTCGGCACTCGAGCTGCAATGCTGCAACCAGGTCTGGTAGAGCCGCACAACATCGGCGGGTCGACCGGCATGGCCCAGGCGCTCGGCCACGGCAATCAATTGCATGGGTTCGAGTGCGGCCTGCTCGGAGAACTGCAGCGCGGTGAGCAGGACCAGATCTAGATTCGGACTTTCCAGCGGATTTGCGGACATGTAGGCGTCTTATCAGGCAATGGGTTGCACATCAACATCGCGCGACGGCGCTCAAGCGCCGCCGCGCGATGGGTGTCCAGCGTCTACTCAGGAGTAGAAGCTGGTGTGCACGTTGCTGGCAACCAGCAACTGGATATCGCCGTCGTTGTACACCTCGTAGCTGGTGCCGTCGACCTTGACGGTGCCGGCAGCCTGCCACTGATCGGCCGAACCGGCGATCTGCACGCTGTCATTGGCATCGCCATTGACGATCAGTTGTACCGGCTGCGAAGCCCCCAGGCCACTGGTATCGACCAGCCCGGTCTGACCGAACTGGCTGACGCTCTCGGCATCGAGCTTCAGCTTGCTGGCCGCACCGCCGTCATTGCCGAGGTCGATGCGGCTCAGGCTGTGCTCGCTGACCGACTCAGGCTTGAGCGTGGTCAGGTCGAGCGTCTGTGTCTCGGCATCACTGCTGCGGAACCAGGCGTCGACCAAGCTGCGAACCTGACCGTCGACCGTCTCGTAGCTGCCAGTCAGGCCGATCCAGTTGCCGTTGCTCAGCTCGCTGCTCGCCTGCGAACTCAGGTTGATGCTGGCGATACCCAGGTTCGACAGGCCGTACAGCTCGTCGGCCTGGCTGACGCCATCCTGGTTGGCATCGACCCAGACACGCAACGAAGCGAAGGCATCATCACTGGCATCGATACGGCCATCCTGATTGCTGTCCAGCTCGGCCAGGGCCTCGAAACCATTCTTGGCCTTGCTACCGTCAGCCAGGGTGGTCGCGGTACCGAACAGCTCGCTACCATCGTTGATGATGCCATCGCCGTTGCGGTCGAGCGCCAGCATGCCATCACCGCGGCCTACCCAACCGGTGGTATCGAGATCGCCGTCACCGTCGATATCGAACTGGGTACCGGCTCTCCAGCTCAGGGTCTGCGCACCGTCGCCATTGAGATCGAGGATCAGCGGCGAGGTGGTTATCTCGGCACGCTGCTCGCTGCTCATGGCCGCCAGTTGCGCCGCCGTGAAGGCGTCGGCCTGTGCCATGGTCAGAAGGCTCAACTGATCGGTGGTCAGTGCCGGGATGTCCGCCACATCGATGGCACGCAGTTGCGCCGTGCTCAACGCCGCGAAGTCAGCCGACTCGATGGCCCCGATCTGCGCCGAGGACAGCGCGACGATGTCGGCCGTTTCCAGGGCAGCGATCTGCGCACTGCTCATTGCCGCGATCTGGGTCAGGGTCAGCGCCTTGACCTGGGCCGTGGTCAATGCCACCACCTGATCGGTACTCAGCACCTGGATCTGAGCCGCAGTCAGCGACGCCAGGTCGGTGTTCTGCATGGCCTGGATCTGCGTCGTGGTCAGCGCCTGCAGAGCGTTGTTGGTCAGCGCCGCGACCTGCTCGGTGGTCAGGCCGTAGACCTGCGCAGCGGTCAGTGCCTGCACCTGGGCCGTGGTCAGCGCCTGGATCTGATCGGTGCTCAGCGCCGCCAGGTCGGAGATCTGCATGGCCTGGATCTGCGCCGTGGTCAACGCCTGCAGGTCGTCCAGTGCCATCGCGTGGTACTGGGCAGTGGTCAGCGCAACGATCTGCGCCGTGGTCAGTGCCTGCACCTGGGCGGTGGTCAGCGCAACGATCTGCTCGGTGCTCAGCGCCGCCAGGTCGGAGCCCTGAATGGCCTGGATCTGCGCCGTACTCAGGGCAGCCAGATCGGCGGTTTCCATCGCCGCGAACTGCTCGCTGGTCAGGGCCACGATCTGCGCCGTCGTCAGAGCCTGAACCTGGGCAGTGGTCAGCGCCACCACCTGGGCAGTGGTCAGCGAAGCGACGTCAACGCCCTGCATAGCAGCGATCTGCTCGGTAGTCAGCGCCTGCAACTGGGCGATGGTCAGCTTGGACACCTGCTCGGTGGTGAGCTTGACGATCTGCTCGGTGGTCAGCGACTCGACCTGCTCGGTCGTCAGCACCTGCAGTTGCCCGGTACTGAGCAGCGCCAGGTCACTGGCATCGAGCGCACGAATCTGCGCCGTGGTCAGTGCAACCAGATCCTGGGTTTCCAGCGCTTCGACCTGGGCACTGCTCAAGCCCTTGATCTGATCGGTGGTCAACGCCTGGAACTGGTCGCTGGTCAGCGCACGCACCTGAGCCGTGGTGAAGGCCGCCAGATCACGGGTTTCCATGGCCTGCAGCTGGGCAGCGGTTAACGCCTGCACCTGATCGGTGGTCAGCGCTGCGGCCTGGGCCGTGGTCAAACCAACGATCGCTGCCGTGTTCAGCTTCGCCACATCGGCCACTTCCATCGCCACCAGTTGCGCAGTGCTCAGCGCGGCGAGCTGGGCAGAGCCCAACGCCTCGGCCTGCGCCGTGGTCAAGGCAACGATCTGCGCGGTGGTCAGCGCCGCCACGTCGGAGGTCTTCAGCGCCACGATCTGCGCCGTCGTCATCTCCGCGAAATCGGCGACTTCCAGCGCGTTGACCTGGGCACTGGTCAGCGCCTGGATCTGCAGCGTGGTCAGCGCCTTAACCTGATCACTGCCCAGGGCAACGATCTGCGCCGTGGTCAGTGCCGCCAGGTCGACGGTGTTCAGCGCCACGATCTGCGCCGTGGTCAATGCCGCGACCTGCGCCGTGGTCAGCGCTGCAGCCTGCTCGGCGCTCAGGCCTTGCAGCGTGCTGGTGGTCAACGCGACCAGGTCTTCGGTTTCCATGCGGGTCAGTTGCGCCGTACTCAGCGCCGCCAGTTGTCCAGAAGTGAGGGCCCCTGCCTGCTCGCTGGTCAGAGCGACGACTTGCGCAGTGGTCAGCCTGGCCACGTCGCGCGTTTGCATGGCGGCGATCTGCTCGGTGCTGAGCAGGGCGAAGTCGGCAGCCTCCAGCGCCGGAATCTGATCGGTGCTCAAGGCGACGATCTGCGCGGTGGTCAGTGCCTTGACCTGGTCACTGGTCAGCGCGGCGATCTGAGCGGTGCTCAGGGCAGCGATGTCACGGGTTTCCATGGCCTGAATCTGCGCGGTGGTCAGCGCTGCCAGGTCGACGGTTTCCATGGCCAGGAACTGGGCCGTGGTCAACGCCTGGATCTGCGCTGCGGTCAGCGCCGCCACCTGGGCCGTGGTCAGCGCGACGATCTGGGCGCTGGTCAGACCGGAGATGTCGGCCGTCTCGATCGCACGGATCTGCGTGGTGCTCAGGGCCGCCAGATCGACGGTCTCAAGCTCGGCCAGCTGCGCCTTGGTCAACGCCTGGATCTGTTCGTTGGTCAGTGCCTGTACCTGCGCCGTGGTCAACGCGACGATCTGCGCCGAGGTCAACGCCGCGACGTCAGCCGCCTCCAGCCCGGAGATCTGGGCCGTGGTCAGGGCCTGGATGTCAGCGGTCTCCAGTGCGGCGACCTGGGCAGTGGTCAGTGCCTGCACCTGATCGATGCTCAGTGCCTGGACCTGCGCCGTCGTCAGCGCCACCACCTGAGCGGTGCTCAGGGCAGCGATCTGCGACAGCTGCAGGCCAGCCAGCTGGGTGCTGCTGAGCAGCGCCAGGTCAGCAGTTTCCAGTGCACGAATCTGCGCGGTGGTCAGCGAACCGATCTGATCCAGGGTGATGGCCTGTACCTGCGCCGAGGTCAACTGCGGAATCACGCTGGTGGACAGCGCAGCCAGCGACTGGCCATCGAGAGCAGCGATCTGCGCCGTGGTCAGGTTGATTACCTGGGCCGACGTCAAGGCCGCCACCTGGGCGGTAGACAGAAGCTGGACCTGGTCGGCAGTCAGCGCGGCGATATCAGCGGTTTCCATCAGCGCGATCTGCGCTGTGGTAAGGGACGCGATCTGCTCGAAGACCAGGGCTTGCACCTGAGCCGTGGTCAGCGCCACCAGTTGGGCCGAGCTGAGCGACTGGATGACAGCCGTGCTCAGCGCAGCGACCTGAGCGACGGTCAGGCTCGACAGCTGTCCAGTGCTAAGCGCAGCGACCTGCACGGTGCTCAGTGCCTGCACCTGCTCTTCGGTCAGGGCTGCAATGTCCGCCGTGCTCATCACTTCGATCTGCGCCGTGCTCAGGCGAGCGATCTGCGCCGTGGAGAACTCGGCGAAACGATCCGGCGTCAGCGCCACGATCTGCGCCGTGGTCAGCGCCGACACCTGGGCCGTGGTCAGTGCACTGACCTGCTCCAGGGTCAGGGCGGCGACATCGGCGGTTTCCAGTACTCGCACCTGAGCTGTGGAGAGCGCCGCGATCTGCTGGTTGGTCAAGGCCACGACCTGCGCCGTGGTCAGCGCCATGACCTGCTCGTTGGTCAGAGCCCGCAGGTCTTCGGTCTGGATCGCGCTGACCTGATCGGCACCCAGGGCGGCCAGGTCGGCGGTTTCCATGGCGCGGATCTGCGCAGTGGTCAACGCGATGATCTGGTCAGCCGTCAGGGCAGCAACCTGCGCAGTGGTCAGCCCCTGGATCTGCGCAGCGGTCAACGCCTCGATCTGCGCCGTACTCAGGGCCGCGATGTGGCTACTGCTCAGCGCGGCCAGGTCTACGACCTCCAGTGCACGCACCTGTGCCGTGCTCAGGGCAGCGAGCTGGACATCGGTGAGCGCGGCGGCCTGGGCGGTGGTCAGCGCCACCAGTTGGGCGTTGCTCAGCACGGCGAAGTCCTGGCTTTCCAGCGCGGCGACCTGGCCGGTAGTCAGCGCCTGGATCTGCGCGGTGGTCAGCGCCTGCATCTGCGCAGTGGTAAGGGCCTGTACCTGGCTGGTGGTCAGCGCGGCAAGATCCTCGGTTTCCAGGATGCGAACCTGGCGTGTGGTCCAGGCGGCGATCTGCTCGGTGGTTAGCGACGGGACGTTGCTCGGCGTCAGCGAGTTGATGAAGGCCAGATCCGCCGAGTTCAGCGCATCCGGGCTCAAGGCCGCCGTTTGCTCGCCGTTCAGCGCCCCCAATTGCGCGCTACTCAGCGCGGCTGCCTGTGCAGTGCTCAGCTCGGCCAGTTGCTCCGGCGTCATCGAGGCGAAGTCGGCCACTTCCAGAGCGGCCACCTGGGCGGTGGTCAGAGCGGCGACCTGGGCCAGCGACAGCGAAGCGACCTGCACCGTGCTGAGGCCGGCGATGGCGGCCGTGGACAGGGCAGCCAGATCCGCGGTTTCCAGGCTACCAAGTTGGTCGAGCCCCAGTGCAGCGATCTGCGTGGCGGTAAGTGCGGCCGCCTGCTGCGGAGTCAGCGCGGCGATCTGCACCTCGGACAGGATCGCGATATCGCCTGTCTCCAGCACAGCCACCTGCGCCGTGGTCAGCGCCGCCACCTGGGCGGAGGACAGCTGCTCGATCTGGGCAGTGGTCAGGGCCACCATCTGAGCCGTGCTCAACGCGGCGACCTGGGCGGTGGTCAGACCGGCTACCTGCTCCTGGGTCAGGGCCGCGATATCGGCGGTTTTCAGCGCGCGGATCTGTACCGAGCTGAGTGCCGCCAGATCAGCGACCTCCAGCGATGCCACCTGCTCGCTGCTCATAGCAGCGATCTGGGCGGTGGTCAGGGCAGCACTCTGCGCGCTGGTCAGGGCAATGATCTGCTCGGTGCCGAGGGCAACGATGTCCGCCGTTTCCAGGGCGCGGATCTGCGCCGTGCTCAGGGCAGCGACCTGCTCACCCGTCAGTGCATGCACCTGGGCGGTGGTCAGGGCAACGATCTGTGCCGTGCTCAGGCCCTGCAGGTCGCCACTCTGGATGGCGGCTACCTGGATGGTGGTCAGCGCCGCGACCTGGCCAGTGGTCAGCGCCGCGAACTGCGCGCTGGTCAGGGCGACGATCTGCGGCTGGGTCAGGGCAACCAGGTCAGTCGTTTCCAGGGCGCGGATCTGCGTCGTGGTCAGGGCAGCCAGGTCATCGGTTTGCAGTGCAGCGACCTGGGCGCCGGTGAGCGCGACGATCTGAGCAGTGGTCAGTGCGGCCACTTGGCCAGTGGTCAGCGCGACGACCTGAGCGGTGCTCAGTGCCTGGACGCTAGCGGTGGACAGGGCAACGACCTGGCCAGTGCCCAGAGCAGCGATCTGCTCGACACCCATCGCACGAACCTGCGCCGTACTCAGAGCCTGCAGTTGCAGGTTAGTGAGCGCAGCCAGGTCAGCGCTTTCGATAGCAGCAACCTGTGTGGTGGTCAGGGCCCCCACCTGAGCGATGGTAAGCTTGGCGATCTGGGTGCTGGTCAGGGCAGCGATCTGCTCGACCGTCATGGCCGCCAGATCGGCGGTTTCCAGCGCAACGATCTGCGCCGTGGTCAGCGCCGCGACATCGACCGGCTCCAGAGCGGAAACCTGGGCGGTGGTCAGGGCGATGATCTGCGCCGTGGTCAGTGCCTGGATCTGCGCGGTGCTCAGCGCAGCCAGCTGATCGCTGGTCAGGGCGGCGAAATCGGCGATTTCCAGCGCACGCACTTGGGCAGTCCCCAGAGCGGCGATCTGCGACGGACTCAAGGCACGGATCTGTGCCGTGGTCAGGGCGACCAGTTGCGCAGAACTCATGCCCTGCAGGTCGGCGAGCTCCAGCTCGGCGACCTGGGCGGTGGTCAGTGCGGCGACCTGGGCAGTGGTCAGTGCGGCAACCTGAGCCGGCCGCAGGGCAACGATCTGATCAGCGCTCAAAGCCACCAGATCCGCCGTCTCCAGCGCGGCGACCTGAGCCGTGGTCAGAGCGGAGACTTGCGCCGTGGTCAGCGCAGCCATCTGGTCAGAGGTCAGGCTTGGAATCAGCAAGGCACTGATAGAAGCCAGGTCGACGGTTTCCAGGGCAACGATCTGGTCGACCGTCAGGGCCGCCAGCTGAGTCGCCTTCAATGCGGCGACCTGGGCGCTGCTGAGCGCGACGATCTGGGCGGCGGTGAGGGCAGCCACGTCAGCCGTTTCCAGGGACTGGACCTGTGCCGAGGTCAGCGCGGCGACCTGCGCCGTGGTCAGCGACTCGATCTGCGCCGTGGTCAGGGCCACCAGCTGAGCGCTACTCAGAGCCTGGATCTGCATTGTGGTCAGTTTGTTGACCTGATTGGCGCTGAGCGCCGCCAGGTCTGCGGTTTCGATGGCCTTGATCTGAGCCGCCGTGAGCGAGCGCAGTTGTCCGCTGCTCAGCGCAGCCAGTTGTGCCGAACTCATGGCTGCTATCTGGGCAGTACCCAGGGCGGCCAGATCGACGTTCTCCAGTACAGCCACCTGGCTTGGCGCCAGAGCGGCAACCTGGGCCGTGGTCAGGGCGGACGCCTGGGCCGTGGTCAGCGCTACCAGCTGGGCGCTGCTCAGGGCCGGCAGATCGACGGCATCGATGGCACGGATCTGCGCGCTGGTCAGCGCCTGCAGGCCAGCGGTAGTGAGGGCGGCCAGTTGATCACTGCCAAGTGCGGCGACCTGCGACGTGGTCAGCGCAACCACCTGATTGGTGGTCAACGCGGCGACCTGGGCCGCTTGCAGAGCAGCGACATCGACGGTTTCCAACTTGGCGATCTGGCTCGGGCTGAGCGCTACCAGGTCGGCCGTTTCTAGGGCAGCCACCTGAGTGGTGGTCAGCGCCTGCAGTTGCGCGCTGGTCAGCGCCGCCACTTGGGCGGTGGTCAGAGCCACGATCTGGTCAGTCGTCAGGGCAGCCAGATCGACGGTTTCCATTGCCACGAGCTGGGCGGTGGTCAGCGCCTGCAGGTCATCCAGGGCCAACGCCTGAACCTGAGCGGTAGTCAGTGCCACGATTTGCGCATTGCTCAACGCCTGGATCTGCGCAGTCGTGAGCGCTGCCAGTTGATCGGCCTTGAGCGCCACCAGGTCGGCGGTCTCGATGGCCCGCACCTGCGCAGTAGTCAGCGCGGCGATCTGGTTGACACTCAGCGCCTGCACCTGATCGGAGCTCAAGGCCACGATCTGAGCAGTGCTCAGGGCACGCAGGTCGACGGCTTCCAGCGCGGCGATCTGATCGGTGGTCAGTTTGCCGATCTGAGCTGTACTCAGAGCGGCGACCTGCGCGGTGGTCAGCGCCGCGATCTGGGCATCGGTTAGCGCCGCCAGGTCAGCGGTTTCCAGCGCACGGATCTGCGTGGTGGTCAGCGCCACCAGATCGGCCAGCTCAAGAGCCGCAACCTGAGCGGTGGTCAGCGCGACGACCTGCTCAGTGCTCAGCGCGGCTACCTGGGCAGTGGTCAGCGCCTGAATCTGCTCGGCCGACAGGGCGGCGAGATCGGTGGTTTCCAAGGCGCGGATCTGCGCTGTGGTGAGGGCCGGTACCTGATCGAGCGTCAGCGCCTGCACCTGGATGCTGGTCAGCGCAACGATCTGTGCGGTGGTCAGACGAACCAGGTCGGAGGTCTGCAGGGACGCGATCTGCGCCGTCGGCAAGCTGGCGATCTGCGCGGTGGTCAGCGCGGTCGGCTGCGAACCGCTAAGGGCATAGACCTGATCCTGACTGAGCGCCGCAAGATCGGCAGTTTCCAGCGCCGCAATCTGAGTGCTGGTCAGTTGGGTGATCTGCGCCGTGGTCAGCGCGGCGATCTGCGCAGTGGTCAGCGCCACGATCTGCGCGGTGCTGAGGGTACGCAGGTCTGCACTTTCCAGCGCCGCTACTTGGGTCTGGGTCAGATTGGCGACCTGCGCCGTGCTCAGGGCGGCGATCTGCGCTGTGGTCAGGGCCTGAATCTGCGCGGTGCTCATGGCCGCCAGGTCGGCAGTTTCCAGCGCGCGCACCTGTAGCGTGGACAGTGCCTGAATCTGACTGCTGGTGAGGGCGGCAACCTGCTGACTGGTCAGGTCGACGATCTGTGCGGTCGATAGGGCAGCGACCTGCGCCGTGTTCAGGGCAGAGACTTGTTCGGTGGTCAGCGCGACCAGATCCTCGGATTGCAGCGCACGCAACTGCGCGCTGCTCAGTCCGGCCAGATCGGCCAGCTCAATGGCCGCGACCTGCGCCGTGGTCAGCGCGACGATTTGCGCGGTGCTCAACGCGGCCACCTGCTCCAGGCTCAGGCCGGCGACTTGTTCGGTGGTCAACGCGGCCAGGTCGTCGGTCGCCAGTGCACGCACCTGGGTGGTGCTCAGGCCAGGCAATTGCTCGACGCTCAGGGCACGTACCTGATCGGTGGTCAACGCCACGATCTGCGCCGTGCTCAGGGCCTCAAGCTGGCGGGTCGAGAGAATCGCGATGCGATCGGTGGCAATGGCGGCCAGATCGGCGGTTTCCAGCGCACGGACCTGTGCCGTGCTGAGTACAGCCACCTGATCGAGGGTCAGCGCGGCGACCTGCTGCGTGGTCAGCGCAACGATCTGCGCGGTGCTCAGCGCGGCGACATCCCCGGCTTCCAGCGCCGCCACCTGAGCGGTGGTCAGCGCAGCCACTTGGGCCACCTTGAGCGCGGCGATCTGCGCAGTGCCCATTGCCTGAAGTTGATCGGTACTGAGGGCGATGAGGTCTTCGGTCTCAATGGCGGCGATCTGCGCAGCACTGAGAGCCTGCAGTTGTTCGGCGGACAGCACCTGAACCTGCGCGCTGGTCAGCGCAGCGACCTGCGCCGTGGTCAGCGCGGCCACCTGGGCCGTGTTGATGCCAGCTATTTGCGTGATGCTCAGCGCGGCCACGTCCTCGGTATCCAGGGCGCGGATCTGCGCCGTGCTGAGCGCCTCCAACTGGCCGACACTGAGGGCGGCCACCTGCTCGGAACTCAGCGCGGTAATGCGGGTATTGCTCATGGCCGCCAGGTCGCCGGCCTCGAGAGCTTGGATCTGCGCGGTGCTCAGGGCGAACACCTGCTCGGTGGTCAGCGCGGCCACCTGGGCCGACGACAGTGCAATGACCTGGGCGCTGCTGAGCCCGGCCAGGCTGCCGGTGGACAATGCGGCCACTTGGGAAACGGTCAGGGCGGAAACCTGGTCAGGACTCAGAGCAGCCACTTGCGCCGAGGACAGGGCGGCAATTCCGCTGGTGGTGAGGCGCGACAGATCGGCCACTTCCATTGCAGCCAGTTGGTCGTTGCTAAGCGCTGCGATCTGGACGCTGGTCAGGCCACGAACCTGGGCCTGGGTCAGAGCGACGATCTGCTCGGTGCTCAGTACCGCGAGGTCTTCGGTCTCGATGGCGGCGATCTGAGCGGAAGTTAGCGCGGCAATCTGCTGGGAGCTCAGAGCAGCGATCTGCGCGGTGGTCAGACCGGCAATTGTGGCCGGCGCGAGCGCAGCCAGATCAAGGGCTTCGAAGGCGGCGATCTGCTCGGTGCTAAGTACAGCCATCTGCGAGGCGGTGAGCGCCGGTACCTGATCTTCGGTCAGGGCCGCGATCTGCGTGGTGCTCAGGGCCATGATCTGGTCGGTGGTCAGACCAGATATGGTGGTGCGACTGAGGGCCGCCAGATCGACGGCATCAAGCGCACGAATCTGCTCAGTGGTCAGGGCAGCCAGCTGCGCCGAGTTGAGCGAAACCACCTGATCTTCGGTGAGGGCAGCGATCTGGGCAGTGCCCAGGGCACGGATGTCGCTGGTATCGAGCGCGGCGAGTTGCGCACTGCTCAGGGCCGAGATCTGATCGACACTCAGCAAGGCTATCTGATCACTGCTCAGCGCGGCGATCTGGGCGGTGCTGAATACGCCGATATCCTCGACTTCCAGGGCGACGATCTGATCGCTGTTCAACACGGCGATCTGGCCGGTGCTCAGCGCGGCGACCTGGGCCACGCTGAGGGCCTGGATCTGCTCGGCGCTCAGGGCCCCAACCTGGGAGGTACCCAGGCTGCGGATGACGGCGGTGGAAAGTCTTTGCAGATCAGCCGGCTCGATGGCCGCGACCTGGGCACTGCTCAGGGCAGCGATCTGGGCGGTCCCGAATGCCGCGAACTGCTCATTGGTCAGGGCGACGATCTGCTCGTTGGTCAGGGCGGCCAGATCCTGGGTATCCAGGGCGGCGATCTGGGCGTTGCTAAGCGTCTGAATCTGATCGGTGGTCAGCGCTGCCACCTGGCTGCTGTCGAGCGCTTTGATGCTGGTCGTGGACAGCGCCATCAGATCACCCAGTTCTAGAGCGGCGACCTGGTCGCTGCTCAGGGCGGCAATCTGTGCGGTGCTCAGGGCGGCGATCTGGGCGGAACTGAGCGCCTGGATCTGCTCGGCGTTCAGGGCACGCAGGTCGACGGTTTCGAGCGCGCGGACTTGTGCCGTGGTCAACACCGCAAGCTGGTCAAGGCTCAGGGCAGACACCTGATCGGAGCCCAGTGCGACGATCTGCGAGGTCGTCAGCGCAGCGAGCTGGGCCGGCCTGAGGGCCAGCAATTGCTCCTGGCTGAGTGCAGCAACGTCAGCGGTATCCAGTGCAACGATCTGCGCCGTTCCCAGCGCGGCAATCTGATCGCTGGTCAAGGCCGCGACCTGGTCGCTGCTCAGGGCTTTAATGGCGGCAGCGGTCAATTGCTGGAGGTCGTCCACCTCGATCGCGGCGACCTGCTCGGTACTCAGCAGACCAAGTTGTGCGGTGCTCAGGGCGCGGATCTGCGCGCTGGTCAGGGCGGCGATCATCTCGCTGGTCAGGCCCTGCAGCTGGTTGCTGAGCAGGGCGGCGATACCGGCGGTGGAAATGGCGGCGAGATCGGCCGGCTCGAGCGCAGCAATCTGGCTGACGGACAAGGCACGCAATTGCGCGGTGGTAAGGGATGCGACCTGAGCCGTGGTCAGGGCAGCCAGCTGCTCCTCATCCAGCGCCTGCAGTTGCGCCGTGGTGAGCACACGGAAATTGGCGAGCGAGAGCGCGGCAATATCCTCGGGTTCCAGAGCAGCGATTTGCGTACTGGTCAGGCTGGCGATCTGCAGAGAACCGAGCGCAGCTATCTGGGCGCTGCTCAAGGCGGTGATCTGCTCTTGGCTGAGAGCGCGCAGGTCAGCCGTCTCCAGGGCGGCGACTTGGGCACTTCTCAGGGCAGCCAATTGCGCGGTGGTCAGCTCCGCCACCTGAATACTGGTCAGAGCGCGAATGGCCAAGGTCGACAGGGCCACCAGGTCTTCGGTCTGCAGGGCAGCGATCTGCTCGGGCGTCATGCCGGCGATCTGCTGAGTGCTGAGGGCCGCAATCTGCGCACTACTCAGTGCCGTGATCTGAGAGGTGTCGAGTGCTGCCAGGTCGCCCACATCGAGCGCGCGAACCTGAGCGGTGCTCAGGGCCGCCACCTGGGCCGTGCTCAGGGCAGCGACCTGGACGTTGGTCAGGCTGACGATGGCAGCGGTACTCAGGGCCGCGAGGTCATCGCTACCAAGCGCGGTGATCTGCTCGGTCAGCAGCTTGGAGACTTGCGCCGTGGTCAGGGCCGCTATCTGGGCGGAACTGAGGCTGGCAATCTGTGCCGTACTCAACTGCCGCAGATCGACCGTCTCGATAGCACGAATCTGTGCGACGGTCAGGGCTTTCACCTGGTCGGTGCTCAGGGCAACGAACTGGGCCGTGGTCAGGGCCACGATATCGTCAGTCTGCAGGGCACGAATCTGCGCTGAGCCCAGGGCTGCGAGCTGCTCGGCGCTCATGGCGCGGAAGTCTTCCGAGCCCAGCGCAACGATCTGGGCAGTCGTCAGGGCGGCGACTTGGGCACTGTCGAGCGCGGCCACCTGCTTGCTGGTCAACGCCACGATCTGGGCCGAACTCAACGCCACCAGTTGCGCGGTACTCAATGCCTGAATCTGCGAAGTGCTCAGCGCCACTACATCGATGGTGTCCAGGGCAGTGACCTGAACTGAGCTCAACGCAGCCAGCTGCTCGGTGCCGAGGGCAGCAACCTGTGCGGAAGCGAGCGCCTTGATCTGAATAGTGCTCAGTGCCTGCAACTGCTCGGTGGTCAGCGCCAGTACCTGAGCTGTGCTCAGCGAGACAAGCTGAGTAGCGGTCAGATTGGCGACCGCTGCCGTACTGAGCGCACTCAGATCCGTGGCTTCCAGCGCGCGCAACTGAGCGGTACTCAGGGCAGCGGCCTGGATTCTGGTCAACGCGGAGAACTGCTCGGAGTTCAACGCCGCGATCTGCGCCGTGCTGAGCACGCGCAGGTCGGCCACTTCGATGGCTGCGACCTGCACACTGGTCAGCGCAGCGACCTGGGCAGTGGTCAATGCAGCTACCTGCGAGGACGTCATGCCAGTAATCACGCTGGCGGAAAGCGCCTGCAGGTCGGCTGTCTCAAAGGCGCGAACCTGCGCTGTGGACATGGCGGCAACTTGGACAGAACTCAGGGCTGCCGCATGGGCGGTGCTCCAAGCGGCAATCTGGGCAGTCGTCAGCGAACGCACGGCTGTAATGCTCAAGGCCCCGATATCGCGCGCTACCTGCTGCTCATCACTCAGCGGCGAAGTGAGTGCGGCGATTTGCGCCGTGGTCATGGCCACCAACTGCGGAATGGTCAGAACCTCGACCTGCGAAGCAGTCAGCGCCGATACCTGGGCGGTCGTCATCGCTCGAATATCTGCAGTCTCGACGGCCATGACTTGGGCATTGGTCAGGCTCTGCACTTGGCTGACGCCCAAGCTGGCGACCTGGGCGGTGGTCATGCCGGCAATCACGGCAGTGGACAATGCAACTAGATCGGCGATCTCCAGCGCTGCTGTCTGTGCCGTGGTCAACGCCGCCACCTGAGCGGAAGACAGTGCGGCAGCCTGGAGCGTGGTCAGCGCCTGGATCTGGTCAGTGGTCAGCCGGGCCATTTGCGCGGCACTGAGGCCACGGATCGCCTGAGCGGTCAACGCAGCGAATTGCGTATCGTCAAGGGCAGTGATCTGCACGGGGGTCAGTGCCGCGACTTGGGCCGAGCTCAGGGCGGCGACTTGCTGCAGGTCAAAGGCGGCGAGCTGTGCACTGCTCAGCCCACGGAAATCACTGGCATCGATCGCAGCGATCTGAGCGGTGCTCAGCGCGGCTAATTGCGTCTCCGAGAGCGCAGCGATCTGCGAAGAGCTCATGCTCTTTATGGCGGCAGTGGATAGCCCCGCCAAATCACCAGCTTCGATGGAGTTAACTTGGGCAGTGCTCAGCGAGGCGATCTGGGCAACGGTAAGCGCGCCGATCTGCGCGGCGCTGAGCAGTGCCATGTCGGCCGTAGACAGACCCTGCAGGTCCGCCACGTCGAGCCTAGCGATTTGCGCGGTGGTCAGCGCCTGCACCTGGGCATCGGTCAAGGCTGCCACCTGGGCGCTGGTCAGACCGGAAATAACGGCAGCGGATATCGCGGCCAGATCTTCAGTCGCCAGGGCGGCGACTTGGTCGGTGGTCAGCGCGGTCAGTTGCGCGGCCTTCAGCACGGCAGCCTGCGCGGTGGTCAGCGCAATGAGCTGATCGTCGCTGAGCGCACGGATCTGAGCTGGAGTCAGCCCGGCGATCGCACTGGAAGACAACAGGGGGATGTTGCCATCATCAATGGCTTGGATCTGGGCAGTGGTCAACCCGGCGAGCTGCGCCGAAGTCAAAGCACCGAGCTGGCTGGCATCCAGTGCCGCGATTCTGGTAGTGCTCAACGCGGCGACATCGGCCACCTCCATGGCACGAATCTGGGCAGTGGTCAGGGCGGCCACCTGAGCAGCTGTCAGAACCGCTACTTGCGCCGTGGTCAGGCCGGGTATTGCGGCCACACTGATCGCGGCGAAGTCACTCGACTCGATAGCTTGCACAGCCGCCGTGCTCAGAGCACCCAGTTGGCTGAGCGTCAGCCGGGCGAACTGGGCAGAGCTCAGGGCAGCGATCTGCTCGGTACTCAAGACGCGCAGCTGGGCGACAGTCATGGACCCGATGACCGAAGCGGAAATGCCGGGCAGATCGGCCACTTCGATGGCGGCGACCTGCTCGGTGCTCAGGGCACCCAACTGGGCACCGGTCAGGCCGGCAAGCTGGGCGGAGTCGAGCGCCACGATCTGCGCGGTGGTCAAGGCTCTGACATCGGCAGTGTCGAGGCGACCGATTTGGGCGGAGCTCAAGGACTGGATCTGCGTATTGCTCAGCGACGCGACCTGGGCGGTGGTCAGGCCAGAAATATTAACAGCAGAGATGGAGGAAACGTCCAGAGCCTGCAGCTGTGCAGTGGTCAGCGCAGCCAGTTGCGCGGCAGTGAGCGCACCGATCTGACTGGCAGTCAGAGCATCCACCTGATCGGTGGTCAATGCAGCGACCTGAGAAACCTTGAGCGTACCGATGACCTGCGAGCTAAGCGCGGCGAAATCACTGGCATCGATGGCCTGCACCTGGGCACTGCCGAGACCGGCGAACTGCGCCGCCGTCAATGCGGCAACCTGATCGCTACCGAGTGCAACCAACTGGGCCGTCGTAAAGACAGCCACATCGGCCGCATCGAGACGAGCTATCTGCCCTGCAGTGAACGCCTTCACCTGCTCCGTGCTCAGCGCCGCAATCTGCGCAGTGGTGAAGCCGCCAACCACCGTGGCGGAGATCGCCGCCACATCGACTGTTTCCAGAGCCTGAATCTGAGCGGTGGTCAGGCTTGCCAACTGGCTACTATTCAAACGGCTGACCTGAATCGTGGTCAGCGCCTCTATCTGGGCCGTGGTCAGGCCAGCGACCTGCTGGTTGGTCAGCGCGATAACCGCAGCGTTGCTGAGGGCGGACACATCGGTACCGAGAGCAGCCAGCTTGGACGGTGTCAGCGCGCGAATCTGGGCCGTGCTCAGCACAGCGATCTGACTGGCATCCAAAGCGGCGAGCTGGTCAGAACCCAGCGCCGCGAAATCGGCGGACTCCATGCGCTGCAATTGCGCAGTGGTAAGGGCGGCAGCCTGACTGGCAGTCAGGGCGGCAGCCTGGGAAGGGGTCAGAGCGACGATCTGGGCCGTTGTGAGAACAGCAGTCTGGGCAGGCGTCAGGGCGGCAATCTGAGCAGTGGTCAAAGCGGCAAGATCGACGGTCTGCACCGCTTGCAGCTGATTGTTGCTAAACGCCTGGAGGCTATCACTGGTGAGCACGCGCACCTGTGCAGTGGTCAGCGCGACGACCTGCGCGGTGGTCATACCGGCTACGTCTTCGGTGGTCAGGGCGGCGATCTGATCGGTCGACAGCGCGGCGACTTGGGCGGTGGTCAGGCCAGTGAAAATGCTGCTCATCTTGTCTTACCTATAAGAAGGATATGTGCCTCAGCCTTGCCACCGGACACAGGCAAGCCGCCGCGGATATCGGGATCCGTTCATTGCTATCGTCGCGAAAGCGACAACCTAAAGGAGCTCTGAGAAAAATATTTTTGGGCCCGCGAGGTGCGGAAAATCGACGGAAGAACACCGCCAACACCATAATGGCACGATGCAACCATTAGTCAATTCGTTCAGCTCGCGTTCAGCAAAAAAAGCCAAACGGGCGCTGAGAATGCAGGGCGAAGAGAAAACGCAGAGGCGCCCTGCACGCCCCTGAGGTATGAAACATCAGCGCACCACGATACCGCGGCTGGCCATGTAGGCCTTCGCTTCGGGCACGGTGTATTCGCCAAAGTGGAAGATGCTCGCTGCCAGCACCGCAGCAGCCTTGCCTTCGAGGATGCCGTCGGCCAGGTGCTGCAGGTTGCCGACGCCACCGGAAGCGATCACCGGAATACCGACCGCCTCGCTGATGGCGCGGGTCACGCCCAGGTCATAGCCACTCTTCACGCCGTCCTGATCCATGCTGGTCAGCAGGATCTCGCCGGCGCCCAGGCCTTCCATCTTCATCGCCCACTGCACGGCGTCCAGCCCGGTGGGCTTGCGGCCGCCATGGGTGAAGATTTCCCAGCGCGGCGTCTCGCCCGGGCCGGAGACCTTCTTGGCGTCGATGGCGACCACGATGCACTGCGAACCGAAGCGCGACGCTGCTTCGCCAACGAACTCGGGGGTGAAAACTGCGGCGGTGTTGATCGACACCTTGTCGGCGCCGGCATTGAGCAGGTTGCGGATGTCCATCACGGTACGCACGCCACCGCCCACGGTCAGCGGGATAAACACCTGGCTGGCCATGCGCTCGACGGTGTGCAGCGTGGTATCGCGACCATCGACGCTGGCGGTGATATCGAGGAAGGTAATCTCATCGGCACCCTGCTCATCGTAGCGGCGAGCGATCTCCACCGGGTCGCCGGCATCGCGGATGTTCTCGAACTTGACGCCCTTGACCACGCGGCCGTTATCAACGTCGAGGCAGGGGATGATGCGCTTAGCCAGTGCCATACGGAGCTCCCGTAGGGTGGGTGCAACCCACCGATAAAGATTGCGTCAGTTGCGGCGGGCTTCACCCGCCCTACGGTTTAAACCTTGAAGTTGTCGCAGAACGCCTGCGCTTCAGCCACGTCCAGGGTGCCTTCATAAATCGCGCGGCCGGTGATGGCGCCGACGATGCCTGGCGAGCGGGCCAGCAGCAGCTTCTCGATATCACCGAGGTTGTGGATGCCACCGGAAGCGATCACCGGAATGCGGCTGGCAGCGGCCAGCGCGGCGGTGGCTTCGACGTTGCAGCCCTGCATCATGCCGTCTTTGGCGATGTCGGTGTAGACGATCGCCGACACACCATCAGCCTCGAAGCGCTTGGCCAGATCGGTGGCCTGCACGCTGCTGACTTCCGCCCAGCCGTCGGTGGCGACGAAACCGTCCTTGGCGTCCAGACCGACGATGACCTTGCCCGGGAACGCTTTGCAGGCGTCGGTGACGAACTGCGGGTCTTTCACCGCCTTGGTGCCGATGATCACGTAGCTGACGCCGGCCTTGACGTAGTGCTCGATGGTTTCCAGCGAGCGGATGCCGCCGCCGATCTGGATCGGCAGGTTCGGGTAACGCTTGGCGATGGCGGTGACTACTTCGCCATTGACTGGCTGGCCTTCGAAGGCGCCATTGAGGTCGACCAGGTGCAGACGACGGCAGCCGCCCTCGACCCACTTGGCAGCCATGCTCACCGGGTCATCGGAGAACACCGTGGAATCTTCCATGCGGCCCTGGCGCAGGCGTACGCAGGCACCGTCCTTGAGGTCGATAGCGGGGATAATCAGCATCTGCAGCACCTTTCTTGTTCAGTCAGCCGTAGCTGGAATCAGTCTTTCTCGAGCGCCCACAGGTCGACTTCGAGGCTTTCGAAGCGCTCGCGCAGCAGAGTGTGCGCGTCATTGACCGCTCGGTTGTAGTAATGCGGGGCGATATCGCGGCCGAACAATTCGAGTAGCTCCAGCACCTCGAACGAACCCAGTTCCAGCTCGAAACGCTCGCTCAGAAAGCGCTGCAACTTGTGCACCGCATCGCTTTCCTGCTCGGGCGTGAGCGTGAGAATCGGGCTCTTGAGCCTGGCCATTTACCAGCGGCCATCCCAGGCAGCGAAGTTCTGCAGCAATTGCAGGCCGTGGGTGTGGCTCTTCTCGGGGTGAAACTGCACGGCAAAGCGCGAACCGTCGGCTAGCGCTGCGGCGAAATCCTTACCGTAATGACCACGGCCAACGACCTGCTGAGGCTTGCCAGCTTCGATGTAATAACTGTGCACGAAGTAGAAGCGCGCCTGATCCGGAATGCTGTGCCACAGCGGGTGATTGACCGCCTGGCTCACCTCATTCCAGCCCATATGGGGGACTTTCAGCGGCTCGCCGTCTTCAACCATGCCCTTACCGAAGAAACGTACTTGGCCGGGGAACAGGCCGATGCAATCGACGCCGTCGTTCTCTTCGCTGCGCTCGAGCAGCGCTTGCATGCCCACACAGATGCCTAGGAACGGACGATCCTGGCTGACTTCACGCACCAGCTCATCAAAACCCAAGCGGCGAATCTCGGCCATGCAATCGCGGATCGCACCGACGCCGGGAAACACCACGCGGTCGGCTTCACGGATTACCTGAGCGTCGCTGGTCACCAGTACGCGCCCGGCCCCCACGTGCTCCAGCGCCTTGGCCACCGAGTGCAGGTTACCCATGCCGTAATCGATGACGGCTACCGTCTGCATCAGAGAACGCCCTTGGTCGATGGCATCTGCCCGGCCATGCGCGGGTCGAGCTCGACGGCCATGCGCAGCGCACGACCGAAGGCCTTGAACACGGTTTCGATCTGGTGATGGGTGTTCACACCACGCAGGTTGTCGATGTGCAGGCTAACCTGAGCGTGGTTGACGAAGCCCTGGAAGAATTCCTGGAACAGGTCGACATCGAAGCCGCCAACCACCGCACGGGTGAACGGCACGTGCATCTGCAAGCCTGGGCGACCGGAGAAGTCGATCACCACGCGTGACAGCGCTTCATCCAGCGGCACGTAGGAATGGCCGTAACGGGTCATGCCTTTCTTGTCGCCAACAGCCTCTGCGAACGCCTTGCCGAGAGTGATACCGACGTCTTCGACGGTGTGGTGATCATCGATGTGCAGGTCGCCCTTGCAGAAGATGTCCAGGTCGATCAGACCATGGCGGGCGATCTGATCGAGCATGTGCTCGAAGAACGGCACGCCGGTATCGAAGGTGGCCTTGCCGCTGCCATCCAGATTGATCGAGACCTTGATCTGGGTCTCCAGGGTGTTGCGCTCGACGGATGCCGTACGTTCGGCCATCACCTGCTCCACAAAATCGTTGGGCGAAAGGGCGAGCATTATAGGCTGATAAGCAGCGAACCGATAAAGCCATCCGGCAAAAATGGCGCGAAGGCGCACGCTGCACCACAACGCAGTAAGACGCTCGCCTCTATAGAGCTAAATCGCAGGCATAAAAAATCCCGCTGACGCACGAGGCGTCAGCGGGATTTTCAAGACGTCATACTGTTACTGGAACAGTACGGCAGTCTTCTGCAGGGTAATCCAAACACCCCACGCCAGCGGCAGACCAACGGCAAGCCAGGCAGCGATCACCAGCGGTTTGCTCGACGGATCGGCAGCCCACTCCAGCTCGGCAGTGGACGGCTTGGATTTCTCACCATGGGCACGCTCGGCGGCCAGCTCTGCTTCGGTCATGAAGTACTTGGGATCCACAGGGCGGACCAGCAGGTTGCAGATGAAGCCCAGCACCAGCAGGCCAGCGAGGATGTACAGAGTGATGTCGTAAGCGGCAGCGCGTTGAACGCCAATGCTCAGCTGATACTCACGCAGGTAGTTCACCAGTACCGGGCCCAGCACGCCAGCGAAGGCCCAGGCTGTCAGCAGGCGACCGTGGATCGCGCCAACCATCTGAGTACCGAACAGGTCAGCCAGGTAGGCCGGAACGGTTGCGAAACCGCCGCCGTACATCGACAGGATCAGGCAGAAGGCGAACACGAACAGCGCGATGCTGCCCAGGTGACCAGTCCACGGAACCAGCGCGTACAGGGTGAAACCCAGCGCGAAGAACACGAAGTAGGTCGCTTTACGGCCGATCAGGTCGGAGAACGATGCCCAGAAGAAGCGGCCACCGATGTTGAACAGGCTAAGCAGACCGGTGAAGCCGGCAGCGATCGCAGCGATCTGCATCAATTGATCTTTGCTCAGCTCACCGAAGGGCACGTTCACGCCGATCAGCTTGCCACCGAACACTTCCTGCAGCATTGGCGAAGCCATGCCGATGATGCCGATACCAGCCGATACGTTCAGGCACAGCACGGCCCAGACCAGCCAGAACTGCGGGGTTTTCCACGCAGTGTTCACGTGTACGTGGCCCTGGGTGATCATGGCGTTGCTGGCCTTGGCTGCCGGAGCAACCCAGCCAGCCGGTTTCCAGCCAGTTGGCGGAACGCGGTAAGCCAGCGCACCGCCGACCATGAAGATGAAGTAGATCACCGCCATGACCACGAAGCTCTGCCATACACCGACATCAGTTTCGCTGGAGAAGTGGCCCATCAGTGCTGCAGCCAGCGGAGCACCGACCATCGCGCCGCCACCGAAGCCCATGATGGCCATACCGGTCGCCATACCGCGCTTGTCCGGGAACCACTTGATCAGCGTCGATACTGGGGAAATGTAGCCCAGGCCCAGACCGATACCACCGATTACACCGGAACCGACCCACATCAGCCAGATCTGGTGGGTATAGATACCCAGCGCGGAGATCAGCAGACCACCACACCAGCACACGGCCGAAACCAGACCCGCTTTACGCGGACCTGCGTGCTCCAGCCAGCCGCCCCATACAGCAGCCGCGCACCCCAGGAACACGAAGAACAGGGTGTAGATCCAACCCAGCATGGAGATCTGCCAGTCGCAGTTGCTGGCGAAGATCTGTTCGAAGAAACCAATGTCAGCCGCACATGCCACTGGCGCGGTGATACCAATGGCCTTGGACAACGGCAGCCAAAATACGGAGAAACCGTAGGCCATGCCGATGCACAGGTGGATGGCGAGAGCAGCTGGCGGAACCAGCCAGCGGTTGAAACCGGGCTTAGCGATGATGCGCTCCTTGGACAGGAATGCAGGCGTCGCCGAAGCACCGTTTTGCACGGTGGCGTCAGTCATGTTTTCTTCTCTGATTAGGTTGGCAAACAGGTAATTACTGGCGAAACCTCGATAGAAGCATCGCCAAACAACAAGTAAGTACGGGAGAGTCCATTCGTTCTAGCTGGTCGCTAGCTCCCCGTGGCATTGTGTCACATCGCCATGGTCGCTTTGCAACTACCCAAGCGATAGTTTTGCGGCTCTACAGCACCTTTCTGGGTATTGATTTGGGCTTTAATCGACAGCCGGTAGAAAACCGGCGCCAAAATACACGCTTACCGATCACCCGACACGGCGCAACAGTACCGAGCACGAGTGACAGTTCGATTGCCAAAGGCAGGCATAGCAAGATCAACACCTGCGCCACAGCATAGCCGACCCTCGGTTTCGCACCGACATTAACTGCCCTGCCTCACGCATGAGTACCGCTGTATCGGGCACGTGGGGTAAATCTGCAAGATTGGATGCCGCAAATCTCGGCTAATGATGGTCTATCAGCACGAGCGAGGCAGCTCGACTCGCCGCCAACGGCCGCGAACCAGACCACACGCATCTGCCACAGCCTTTAACCGTGGCTGCGCCGTGGGCGTTATACTCGCGGATTAATATTTCTCGTCACTGCATAGGACTCGTCCATGAAAGCGCTCGGCAAAATCCTGGGTCTGTTCTTCCTCGGACTAATGCTGATCATCGTGGCGTTGGGCTTTGCCCTGACTCACCTCTTCGATCCCAACGATTACAAAGATGAAATCCGCCAGCTGGCGCGGGACAAGGCCAACCTTGAGTTGACCCTCAACGGCGACATTGGCTGGAGCCTGTTCCCCTGGCTGGGCCTGGAGCTAACCGACGCCACGCTGGCCAGCGCCAGCACGCCGGACAAGCCATTCGCCAACCTGCGCTTGCTCGGCCTGTCGGTGCGTGTGCTGCCACTGCTGCGCAAGGAAGTGCAGATGAGCGACATCCGCGTCGATGGCCTGAACCTCGACCTGCAGCGCGACGAAAACGGCCACGGCAACTGGGAAGACGTCGGCCGACCGGCCGCCAAACCAGGCGAAACGCCGACCGAGCAGAGCGCTGCCAATGACGCATCGCAAGCATCAAGCGAGCCGGCCCAGGAAAGCGGCGGCCAGCCGATCAAGCTGGATATCGACAGCCTGATCGTCAATGGTGCCCGGGTGGACTACCGCGACGCCCAGAAGGGCCAGCAATTCAGCGCCGAAAGCATTCAACTCACCACCGGAGCAATCCGCGAAGGCGCCGGCGTGCCGATCAAGCTAAGCGCCTTCTTCGGCAGCAACAAGCCGGTGATGCGCGCGCGCACCGAACTGCAGGGCGAACTGCGCTTCGACCGCGCCCTCAAGCGCTACCAGCTCGAAGATGCACGCCTGTCCGGCGAGGCATCCGGCGAACCGTTCAATGGACAGACCCTGACCTACGCTGCACAGGGCCAACTGCTGGTCGACCTGGCCGCGCAGGTTGCCGAGTGGAACGGCCTCAAGCTGTCTGCCAACCAGCTGCGTGCCCTGGGCGAACTGAAGGTTCGCGACCTGCAGAGCGAGCCGAAACTGTCTGGCGGCTTGTCCGTGGCGCAGGTCAACCTGCGTGAGTTTCTCGCCAGCCTGGGTCAGAAGCTGCCACCGATGAGCGACGAGAAAACCCTGGCGCAATTCGAGCTGGTCACCCAGCTGGGCGGCACCGCCAACAGCCTGTCGCTGGACGAGCTGACCCTCAAGCTCGATGACAGCACCTTTACCGGCAAGATCGCCGTGGCCGATTTCGCCAAGCAGGCGCTGCGCGTGCAGCTCAAGGGCGACAAACTCGACCTCGACCGCTACCTGCCACCTGCCAGCAAGGACAAGAAGGACAAGAAGGACGCCGACTCGGCGCGCAAGGCCGAGGTACGTGAAACCGTCGCCAATGCCGGCCAGGCGGGTACCACGCCGGTGCCCAACGCACCGACCCAGCACGCCTGGAGTTCCAGCGAGGTGCTGCCGATCCCGACCCTGCGCAAGCTCGATCTGCAGACCAACCTGACGCTTGAGCAAATGACCCTGCAAAAGCAGGCGCTCAGCAACGTCAGCCTCAAGGCTCGCAGTCAGGGCGGCGCGCTGAACCTGGAAGAGCTGCGCGGCAACCTCGGTAACGGCAGCTTCGCCATCAAGGCTGACGCCGATGTCCGCCCCGCCGTACCGGTACTCAGCCTGCACACCCAGCTGAGCGACATGCCGGTCGAACCCTTCCTCAAGGACGAACAACGCCCCTCGCCGCTCAAGGGCCTGCTCGACCTGAACAGTGATCTGACCACCAGCGGCAACAGCCAGAAAGCCTGGGTCGACGCCCTCAACGGCACCGCCAGCTTCATGCTCAAGGATGGCGTACTGGTCGACGCCAACCTGGAGCAGCAACTTTGCCGTGGCATCTCCACCCTCAACCGCAAGCAGTTGAGCAGCGAACCGCGTAGCAAGGACACACCGTTCGAACGCCTGCAGGGCAGCCTAAGCATCCGCAACGGCGTAGCCAGCAACCCCGATCTGCAGGCGCGCATCCCTGGCCTGAGCGTAGCCGGCGAAGGCGACCTGGACCTGCGCGTACTGGGCCTGGACTACCGCGTCGGCATCACCATCGAAGGCGACCAGCGCGAAATGCCGGACCCGGCTTGCGAGGTCAACCAGCGCTACGTCGGCATCGCCTGGCCGCTACACTGCCGCGGCCCACTGGAGCTCGGCGCCAAGGCCTGCCGCCTGGATCAGGAAGGCATGGGCAAGGTCGCCGCCAAACTGGCCGGCGACCGCATCAACGAGAAACTCGAAGAGAAGCTTGGCGACAAAGTCAGCCCGGAACTCAAAGATGCACTCAAGGGCCTGTTCAAGCGATGACCCCCGAGCAATTCTCCAGCGCCGTACTGCGCTGGTACGACGCACACGGTCGCAAGGATCTGCCCTGGCAGCAGAACATCACGCCCTACCGCGTGTGGGTCTCGGAAATCATGCTGCAGCAGACCCAGGTCAGCACCGTGCTCGGCTACTTCGACCGCTTTATGACCGCGTTGCCCACCGTGCGCGACCTGGCCGAAGCGCCGGAAGACGAAGTGCTGCATCTATGGACAGGCCTGGGTTACTACACCCGTGCCCGCAACCTGCAGAAGACTGCACAGATCGTCATGCGCGAGCACGGCGGCGAGTTTCCGCGCAGCGTCGAAGCACTCACCGAACTGCCCGGCATCGGCCGCTCCACCGCCGGCGCCATCGCCAGCCTGAGCATGGGCCTGCGTGCGCCGATTCTCGACGGCAACGTCAAGCGCGTACTGGCCCGTTTCGTCGCCCAGGAAGGCTATCCGGGCGAGCCCAAGGTGGCCAAGCAGCTGTGGGCGGTGGCCGAGCGTTTCCTGCCCGAGGAGCGGGTCAACCATTACACCCAGGCGATGATGGATCTTGGCGCCACGCTCTGTACGCGCAGCAAACCCACCTGCCTGCTCTGCCCGGTGCAGAGCGGCTGTGAGGCGCACTTGCTCGGCCTGGAGATTCGCTACCCGGTCGCCAAGCCGCGCAA
Source organism: Phytopseudomonas punonensis (assembly GCF_900142655.1). GTDB lineage: Bacteria > Pseudomonadota > Gammaproteobacteria > Pseudomonadales > Pseudomonadaceae > Aquipseudomonas > Aquipseudomonas punonensis. Next base: position 729,664 of record NZ_FRBQ01000001.1, read on the forward strand.
GGAACTGCCGCAGAAACGCACCCTGATGCCGATGCTGGCCAGCCGCGACGGCGCCGTACTGCTCTACCGGCGGCCTTCAACCGGTCTCTGGGGCGGCCTGTGGAGCCTGCCGGAGCTCGACGACCTCGATGCCCTGAGCGGGCTCGCCGACCAGCACCAGCTGCGCCTCGGCGAACGTCGCCAACTCGACGGTCTGACTCACACCTTCAGCCACTTCCAGCTGACCATCGACCCCTGGCTGATAGAGGTCGACGGCGTACCCGGCTTCGTGGCCGAGGCCGACTGGCTCTGGTATAACCTCGCCACCCCGCCGCGCCTGGGCCTCGCCGCCCCGGTCAAGAAGCTGCTCAAACGCGCGGCCGACGCACTGCATACAGGAGAAATGGCATGACCCGCACCGTGATGTGCCGCAAGCACAAACAGGAACTCCCCGGCCTCGACCGCGCGCCCTACCCTGGCGCCAAGGGCGAAGACATCTTCCAGAACGTCTCCAAGCAAGCCTGGGATGAGTGGCAGAAGCACCAGACCCTGCTGATCAACGAGCGTCGCCTGAACATGATGAACGCCGAAGACCGCAAATTCCTGCAGGCCGAGATGGACAAGTTCCTGTCCGGCGAAGACTACGCCCAGGCCGAAGGCTACGTGCCGCCCAGCGAATAAGGCCTGAAGACGTAAGCGCCCGGAATATTTAAATATTTTCCAAAAAAGGTTTGACACCCCAAGGCTAAAACCGTTTAATACGCGCCGTTGCCCAGGTAGCTCAGTCGGTAGAGCAGGGGATTGAAAATCCCCGTGTCGGCGGTTCGATTCCGTCCCTGGGCACCACCTTCTACTCAGGTGGTGCATGCACCATCCGAGAATTAAAGAACCGGCCTAGCGCCGGTTTTTTAATGCCTGCAATTTATCCCCTCCCCTGGCGCTTCAAGGCTGGAGCCGCGCGCATGAGCATTCGCCTGATCGGATTGTTGGTGCTCCTGCTGACGCTGCCATTGCTGGGCAATGCTGCCAACACGCCTTGCTCGGGTAGCAAGGGCGGTATCGCGCGCTGCGATGGCCCGCTGTTTGTTTGTAATGACGGTTCCATCAGTGGCAGCAAGCGCAACTGCAGCGCCGAACGCTCGGGCGCAGGCAGCAGAACGCTGCGCGCCACCGGCGAGGCTACGGGTGACTGCCCCTGTGGCAGCGGCACGCTATGCACAGGCTCGCGAGGCGGCCAGTACTGCATGACCAGCAGCGGCAACAAAAGCTACAGCCGTAAATAGACCAGGGCCACCTGACGGATACGCTGAACGCCCATCCTCTCCCCACACTCAACATGGTATTGCCCGCGCAGACAGTGCAGGCCTCATGCAACCGGAGCCAGCCATGCACCTCAATATCGCGTTGAATGCCGCCAACGATCCAAAGCAGCCACCGGTAGAGCCAAACGAGATACCGATCAACGATCCGGGTAACGAGGATCCTGGCTCTATCGTCGATGATCCAGATAGCCCGTTCAGCCCGCAGCGTCCGATCGAGGAGCCGGGCAAGCCTCGTCCGGAGAAGCGCTGAATGACCCGTAGCCTGGGTTGAGCGAAGCGATACCCAGGTTCGTATTCCATATGGCGGGGCGCACGTGCTCGTTGGGATGCTTGATGGGTTACGGCGCTTTAATATGCGCGACGGACATCAGATCGGGTAGCGCCTCCACCCATCCTACGTGCTGACCATGCCAGCGACGGCGTTCCCATCATCGTTCGCGCGCATGGCGCGCTCCCACAAGTGTCCGGTGTCGATAGCTGTTTCAGCTTAGGGCCGTTTAGCCGGGCTGAGCGAAGCGATGCCCCGGGCTCTTACTTACGCCTTCACCTATCTGGAGTTAGCGGCCGTGGGAGCAGGCTATGCCCGCGAGATTATGGGCATGGCCTGGTTGGGCATGAACGGACATCTGCTGGTCAATCAAGCAGATGGGCGATCTGCGTGCTCAAGGTTTCCAAGGTGAAGGGCTTACTCAGCAGCGGCGCCGAGTCGAGCAAGGCGCTGCCGGTTTCGCGCACTTCGGCGGGGTGGCCGCTGATGAAGATCACCTTGAGGTCCGGGCGCAGCAGCAGGGCTGGTTCGGCGATGCGCACGCCGGAGACGCCGCCGGGCAGACGGAAGTCGGTAATCAATAGATCCAGATGCGGCTTGGTGGCGAGGATGGCGAAGGCATCGGTGGCGCAGTCGGCCTGCAGCACGTGGTAGCCCTCGCCCTGCAGGTATTCGGCCAGCAGCATGAGCAGTAGCGGGTCGTCCTCGACAATCAGTACGGTGCGTGTCACATCATTCATTGCCCTGCTCCTGCCTATTTCTGCTCCTTCGCTTCGACCCTCTGCGCCGGGCGAGTTCAACCTATCTCCACGCGCTTGCCGCGCGGCAGCCAGACGCTGAACAGCGAGCCCTGCCCCAGGCTGCTCTGCACTTCGATACGCCCGCCATGGGCCTTGACGATCTGGTCGGAGATGAACAGACCAAGCCCCAAGCCAGCGACCGATTCGCTGCTCACCGCACGCTCGAACTGCTGGAAGATGCGCCGCTGGTTCTCCATGGAAATACCGATGCCGTGGTCACGTACTTCGACACGCACGCCGTCTTCTGCGGAACGGGCACGCACTTCGATGGGGCGGCCCGAACCGTAGCGCAGGGCGTTGCTGAGCAGGTTGCTGATTACCTGTTCGATACGGAACTGATCCCAGCTGCCACGCAGCACTTCATCGCTGTCCAGCTGCAGATCGCAGCCGGCGACGGCCATCTGCTGGGCGAAGTTCTCGGCGACGTTGCGCACGGTCTGCGCCAGGTCGAACTCCACCGGACGAATCGACAATTTGCCGGTGCGGATGCGCGACACGTCGAGCATGTCTTCAATGAGGCGGATGAGACTGTGAATCTGCCGCTCGTCGCGGTCGAACATGGCACCAAGTTTGTCTTCGCTGAACGCGGTGAGGTTGCCCTTGGCCAGGTGCATCTTGCGCAGTTGAGTGTCGAGAATCAGCCCATTGAGCGGCGTGCGCAGCTCGTGGGAGACGATGGACATGAAGTCATCACGCATGCGCACGGCGTGCTGCAGCTCGCCCTGAGTGGAGCGCAGTTCGGCGAGCAAGGCATCCTGTTCCTGACGCGCGCGCTCGAGCGCTTCGAGCTGCTGGGCCATGACCTTGCGCTGACGATAGAGGTCGACGAAAACCGCCACCTTGCTCTGCACCGCTTGTATATCCAGCGGCTTATAGAGAAAGTCCACGGCGCCGCTCTCATAGCCCTTGAACGCGTAGTTCATCTCGCGGCCGGCAGCACTGACGAACACGATGGGGATGTGCTTGGTCTTCTCGGTACCGCGCATCAGCTCGGCGAGTTCGAAGCCGTTCATGCCGGGCATCTGCACGTCGAGAATGGCCAGGGCGAACTCGTGCTCGAGCAGCAACACCAGCGCGTCATCAGCGCACTGAGCCTTGAACACCTCGCGATCATCACGGCGGATCAACGCCTCGAGTGCCAGTAAGTTCTCCGGCAGATCATCGACGATCAGTAGTTTGCATCCGGTGCTACTCAACATGGGCGTGAGTCCAGTTCGGCTAGCAATGCGAGGATGCCCCGCAAAGTAAGAATGTAATCGGGTTGGTGCAGCGCCAGAGCCGCTTCAGGCATGGTCGCAACCTGCGCCTCTTGCGGATCCTGCACCACGGTCACACCGCCCCGCTGTTTTATTGTGTACAGCCCGGCAGCGCCATCCTGATTGGCACCTGTCAGCAATATGCCCATGACCTTTGCACCATAGGCATCGGCCGCTGACTCGAACAGATAATCGATCGAGGGCCGGGAAAAATGCACCGGCTCCTCACGACTGTAGGAAAAACTGCGGTCCGCCTCGATGCACAGGTGGTAACCGGGCGCGGCAAAATACAGCGTGCCCGGCTGCAGCGCTTCCTTGTCCTGCGCTTCCTTGACCCGTAGCGCCAGGCGCCGGGCGAACAGATCCGCCAACAGACTTTCGCGGCCATCCGGCAGGTGCAGCACCACCACCAGCGGTAAACCGTAGCCTGCCGGCAGCCCTTCGAACAGGGCGAGCAGCGCTTCCACGCCACCGGCCGAGGCGCCGACCACGACGAGCTCGGGTTTACGGACAGGCATGTTCATAACTTGCGAAACACCCGTTCCTGCCGATTCAACGCCTCGAAGCGCCCGGCATAGGCCGAGAAATCGAGACTCTCCTTGCTACCCAGGCCGAGAAAGCCGCGATGCCCGAGGGACTCGTGGAACAGCCCAAAAGCGCGATCCTGCAGGTTCTTGTTGAAGTAGATCAAAACATTGCGACAGGAGATGAACTGGGTTTCCGAGAACACGCTGTCGGTCGCCAGGCTGTGATCGGCGAAGGTCACGTTGGCACACAGAAAGCGCTCGAACAGCGCGCCGTCGTAGGCGGCCGTGTAGTAATCGGAAAGCGAGCCCTTGCCGCCGGAGCGCTGATAGTTCTCGCTGTACAGGCGCATGTTGTCGATCGGGAAGATGCCGCGCTTGGCCTTGTTCAGCGAGTGCGGATTGATGTCGGTGGCATAGATGATCGAGCGCTCCAGAAGGCCTTCCTCGTGCAGCAGGATGGCCAGCGAATACACCTCCTCCCCCGTGCTGCAGCCGGCCACCCACAATTTGAGCGACGGATAGGTACGCAGGAACGGCACCACCTCCTGGCGCAATGCCAGGAAGTAGCTCGGGTCGCGGAACATCTCACTGACCGGGATGGTGAGGAACTGCAGCAACTGCATGAACGCCGCCGGGTCGTGGATGATCCGCGCCTGCAGCTCTGAGATGCTCGCGCAGTCGAACTGCCGCATGGCGTGCACGATCCGGCGCTTCAGCGAAGAGCCGGAGTAGTCGCGAAAGTCGTAGCTGTACTGCAGGTAGATCGCTTCGATCAGCAGGCGCAGCTCGATATCCTGCGTGCGGTCGGACATCTCAGATGCGCTCCAGCTTCGGCAGCCACACACGGATCAGCGAGAACAGCCGATCCAGGTCGATGGGCTTGGCCAGGTAATCGTTGGCACCAGCCTTCATGCACAGGTCCTGATCGTCTTTCATCGCCTTGGCGGTTACCGCAATGATCGGCAGCTTACGCCAGCGCGCATTCTCACGGATGCGCCGGGTGGCTTCGTAGCCGTCCATCTCCGGCATCATCACGTCCATCAGCACCAGGTCGATGTCGCTCACCGCTTCGAGCTTCTCGATGGCCTCGCGGCCGTTGCGCGCGACCTCGACCTGAGCACCCTTGTGCTCCAGGGCGCTGGTGAGGGCGAAGATGTTGCGCACGTCGTCATCGACCAGCAGGATGCGCCGCCCTTCGAACACGCGGTCGCGGCTGCGCGCGGTCTTGAGCATGCTCTGCCGCTCGCTGGACAGCTCGGACTCGACCATGTGCAGGAACAGTGTCACCTCGTCGAGCAGACGCTCTGGCGAGCGCGCGCCCTTGATGATAATCGAGCGCGAGTACTTGAGCAGCTCGGCTTCCTCGGCGCGGGTCAGGTTGCGGCCGGTGTAGACGATCACCGGCGGGAAGCAGCGGATGTTCTCGCTGCCCATGCGCGCCAGCAGCTCGTCGCCCTGCATGTCCGGCAATTTGAGGTCGATGATCATGCAATCGAAGATGTGGTGGCGCAGCTGCTCCAGCGCCTGCTCGCCGAACTCGACGGCAACGATCTCGATGTCGTCATCGCCGATCAGCCGGGCGATGCTGTCGCGCTGCAGCTTGTCGTCCTCGACCACCAGCACGCGGCGCATTTTCTGAGTCAGCCGCTCCTCGAGCTTGCTGAACACGCCCTTGAGCTGGTCACGGGTGGCAGGCTTCTGTGCATAACCGACTGCGCCCATGTGCAGCGCAGCTTCGGCCATGTCCTCGACGGAAATCACGTGCACCGGAATATGCCGGGTGCCGGGGTTTTCCTTGAGACGCTGAAGCACCGACAGGCCGGAAACGTCTGGCAGGCGCATGTCTAGCAGGATGGCGTCGGGACGGTGCGAGGTGGCCAGCTCCAGACCGTCCTGGGCGCTGTGGGCGACCAAGCAGCGGTAATCCAGCTCATGGGCCAGGTCATAGAGAATATGCGCGAACTGCGGCTCGTCTTCGATCACCAGCACGCTGCGCCCACCAAGCACCGACATGCCGCGGTCGTCCGCGAATACCGGCACGCTGCGCGCGGCCTCGCCCTTGGCCGGCTGCGCCACGGCAGCAGGCGCCACCTTGGGCAGCAGCGCGGCTGGCTGGGCGGCGGGCAGCAGGATTTCTTCTTCGCTTACCGGACAGCTCAGCGGCAGCACCAGGGTGAATACGCTGCCCTCGCCCGGCGTACTCATCACGCTGATCGAGCCGCCCAGCAGGGCCGCCAGATCGCGGGAAATCGACAGCCCCAGGCCGGTACCGCCGAAGCGCCGGTTGGTGGTGCCATCGGCCTGACGGAACGCCTCGAAGATATATTCCTGCTGTTCTTTGGGGATGCCGATACCACTGTCGCGCACGGCGAACGAAACGCCCTCGTCGACCCGGATGACGCTCAGGCTGACCTGGCCCTGCTCGGTGAATTTGAAGGCGTTGGAGAGCAGGTTCTTGAGAATCTGCTCGACGCGCAGGCGGTCGGTGTACAGCGAACGCGGTAGGTCATCGCCGATCTCGACGTTGAAGCCCAGCTGCTTCTCGCCGGCAACCGGCTGGAAGGTGGCTTCCAGGCTCTGCGCCAGACGCACCACGTTGGTGTTCTCCGGGCGCAGGTCGAGCTTGCCGGCCTCGACCTTGGAAATGTCGAGGATGTCGTTGATCAGGTTGAGCAGATCGTTGCCCGCGGAGTAGATCGAGTCGGCGAACTTGACCTGCTCGGCGTCCAGATTGCCCTTGGGGTTGTCGGCAAGCAGCTTGGCCAGGATCAGCGAGCTGTTGAGCGGCGTGCGCAGCTCGTGGGACATGTTGGCAAGGAATTCGGACTTGTAGCGACTGGCACGCTGCAGCTCCTCGGCGCGCTCTTCGAGCTGATGCTGAGCCTCGCGCAGGGCGCTGTTGCGATCGTCCAGAGCATCGCGCTGCATCGACAGCTGCTCGTTGCTCTGCTCCAGCTCCGCCTGCTGGGTTTCCAGGTGCGCCTGGGACTCCTTGAGCGCCCGCGATTGCTCTTCGAGCTCTTCGTTGGCGGTTTTCAGTTCTTCCTGCTGCACCTGCAGCTCTTCGTTGAGCTGCTGGGTTTCAGCGAGGATTTCCTGCAGGCGATGGCGGTAGCGAGCCGCCTCCACCGACGCGCCGATGCTCGCTGCGATCTGTTCCAGGAACTCGCTGTCACGCTCGCTCAAGGGGCGCAAGAAGCCCAGCTCGACCACGCCATTGACGTCGCCATCGTTGCTGACCGGCAGCACAGCCACTACCAGCGGCTTGCCCTCGCCAAGGCCGGAGCTGACCTTCAGGTAGTCGGCCGGCAGGTTATCGAGAATCAGCAGGCGGCGGTCATGGGCCACGCGGCCGACCATGCCTTCGGCGCTGTAGAACGACTGCTCGGCATTTTCGTGCTCGCGGGAGAAGCCATAGGTCGCTACACGGCGCAGGTTGCCGTGCTCCTCGCGCACGTACAGCGCGCCCACCGCGGCATCCAGGTGGCTGGCCAGAAACTCCAGGGTGTTGCGCCCCAGCACCGGCAGCGCCTGCTGGCCGATCAGCCGCTCGGCCATCAGGTTCTGCCCGTTGCGCAGCCAGGCCTGGGCCTGCATGCGCTCGTTATGCTCTTCCTGCTTCTTGAGGATCGCACTGTAGGTGTCCGTCAGCCGCATCAGCTCACGCCGCCCGAAAATCGCTAGGCCTCCGCTGAACAGCAGAGTGAACAGCAGAAACAGCGCAATGGTGATGATCGCGGTGTTGCTGGCGGCGTTGTTGCGCTCCTCGCGCAGACGCTGCTCCATGGCGATGAAGGCGCCGTATTCGTCACGGATGGCATCGGTCAGCTGCTTGCCGCGGCCGTCGCGCACCGGGTCCAGAAAGTTGCCACCGTCACGCTTGGCGGCGATGGCTCCCTGGGCGAAGGCAGTCCACTCGTCCTGCAGGGCGGCGATGCTGCGCAGCCGCTCCACCTGCAGCGGGTTGTCGGCCACCAGCTCGTTTAGGGTCTGCATCTCGGCGCGGACGCGCGGTTTGGCGACCTCGTAAGGCTGCAGAAAGCGCACATCACCGGAGAGCAGATAGCCGCGAAAGCCGGTCTCCTGGTCGATGGAAAGCTTCAGAGACTCACTGGCATTGTTGAGCACCCGGTCGGTGTGCTGCACCCAGCCTAATACGTTGAGCAGGTAGACGATCAGCGCCACGAAGAACACCGCGCTGACCACGCCCACGCCAAGCGGCAAGGCGACATTGCGCCGCAGAATACGCTTGAAGCTGTTCTCATCAATTGTGCTGTTGGGCATCGCGGATCCCTGGCTGTGTTGCGGCAGTTATAGGTCGTTGTTTTGACGAACGGCGGATATTAATGCGCCATCATGGGTTAATCCAACGCCGGCGTTTAGTCTTCCGCGCGCTTGGATCATGGCAAGGTGCCAAGGGTTCGAGTTATTTTTTCATCGCGGTGCAAAAGCGCTTTCGGTCACCTGCTGCAACCATTGAATGCGCGTTTTTTCAGCCGGGCGGCACGCTCGCAATGCAGCCCACGCATCAGATTCGTGCCATGCTAGGCGGCCTGCCGCCAACGCGGTTCTGAAACACGCTGTGTGGGTAGGCCAACCGCCCGCCAGGACGCTCAGCGGTTTCACCATCCTTTATCAGAGGTAACGCCGTTGTCAGACCTAGCTCCCAGCGCAGCAACCGCCGGCCAGCGAATCCTCCTTGTGGAGGACTCCGATGTGGTGCGCATGCTCACCGTGGAGGTGCTCGAAGAGCTCGACTACAGCGTGACCGAAGCAGCCGAAGCGCAGCAGGCGCTGCAGGTCTTGCGTAGCGACGAGCCCATCGACCTGTTGATGACCGACATCGGTCTGCCCGGCATGAGCGGTCAGGAGCTGGCCGTCGCGGCCCGCCAACTGCGTCCGGAGCTCAAAGTTCTATTCGCCAGCGGTTACGCCGAAAGCGTCGAGATCGACAAGAGCGAACCGGCCAATCACACCGCCATCATCGGCAAACCCTTTTCACTCGATGCCCTGCGCGACAAGGTGCAGAGCATGCTCGGCAACTGACACTTCTGGCTCCAGATCGGTCAAACGGCCTCCTGGCACTGGAATTGCGAGACGGATATCAGTAGGGTGCGCGTCTTTTTCTAACCGTGACCTGTTTGCCGCCTGTTTTGCAGCGGGGCGACAACAGGCTGCGATGATGCGACACCCCTGCAACCGTAGCGGCAGCGGGCAAGCAGCAACCTTGGCGCCTCCTGGTGCCTATGCTAGGTTTGCAGCCCACAGCCCCGCCGTACACGGATCCTATCCGCATAAGAATTAAGAGGACTGTTTGATGGCTGAGGCCGCGCCCGCGCTGGAAATCCGCAATCTGCACAAACGCTATGGCGACCTCGAAGTGCTCAAGGGCATTTCCCTCACGGCACGCGACGGTGACGTGATCTCCATTCTCGGCTCGTCCGGCTCGGGCAAGTCGACCTTCCTGCGCTGCGTGAACCTGCTGGAAAATCCCCATCAGGGCCAGATCATCGTGGCCGGTGAAGAACTCAAGCTCAAAGCGCAGAAGAACGGCGAACTGGTGGCTGCAGACAACCGCCAGATCAACCGCCTGCGCAGCGAAATCGGTTTCGTATTCCAGAACTTCAACCTCTGGCCACACATGACGGTGCTGGACAACATCACCGAAGCGCCGCGCCGCGTGCTCGGCAAGAGCAAGGCCGAAGCCACCGAGATTGCCGAAGCGCTGCTGGCCAAAGTCGGCATCGCCGACAAACGCCATGCCTACCCGAACCAACTGTCCGGTGGCCAGCAACAGCGTGCGGCCATTGCCCGCACCCTTGCGATGCAGCCAAAAGTTATCCTGTTCGATGAACCGACTTCGGCCCTCGACCCGGAAATGGTACAAGAAGTGCTTACTGTGATCCGCGCGCTCGCCGATGAAGGCCGCACCATGCTGCTGGTGACCCACGAGATGAGCTTCGCTCGCCAGGTGTCCAGTGAAGTGGTGTTTCTGCATCAGGGTGTGGTGGAAGAACAGGGATCGCCGGATCAGGTGTTCGACAACCCGAAGTCGGCGCGCTGCAAACAATTCATGTCCAGCAATCGTTAAAACACGGAGCAATCACGCATGCATAGCTATAAAAAGATTCTGCTGGCAGCTGCCGCCACTCTGGCTTTCGGCACGGGTGCCGTCGCTGCTGACAAACTGAAGATCGGTACCGAAGGCGCTTACCCGCCCTTCAACCTCATCGACGCCAGCGGCCAGGTCGGCGGCTTCGACGTGGAAATCGGCCAGGCCCTGTGCGCCAAGATGAAGGCCGAGTGCGAAGTGGTCACCTCCGACTGGGACGGCATCATCCCGGCCCTGAACGCCAAGAAGTTCGACTTCCTGATCGCCTCCATGTCGATCACCGAAGAGCGCCAGCAGGCGGTGGACTTCACAGACCCGTACTACACCAACAAGCTGCAGTTCATCGCCCCCAAAGGCAGTGACTTCAAGACCGACAAAGCCAGCCTGAAAGGCAAGGTAATCGGTGCCCAGCGCGCAACCATCGCCGGTACCTGGCTGGAAGACAACATGGGCGGCGTGGTTGACGTGAAACTCTACGACACTCAGGAAAACGCCTACCTCGACCTGGCCTCCGGCCGCGTTGACGGTGTGCTGGCCGATACCTTCGTGAACTGGGAATGGCTGAAAAGCGATGCCGGCAAAGGCTTCGAATTCAAGGGCGACCCGGTATTCGACAACGACAAGATCGGTATTGCCGTACGTAAAGGTGATGCTCTGCGCGAGCGCCTGAACAAGGCCCTGGCCGAAATCGTTGCCGACGGCACCTACAAGAAGATCAACGACAAGTACTTCCCTTTCAGCATCTACTAAGCAGCCTGCCCGCGCCGCCAATGGCGGCGCGGGCGCTTGAGTTTCCATGAATTTCGATCTTTCCGGATTCGGCCCGGCCCTGGCCGCCGGCACCCTGATGACAGTCCAGCTGGCGCTTAGCGCGCTGTGCGTCGGTTTGGTGCTTGGCCTGCTCGGCGCCTTTGCCAAGACTTCTCCGTACAAGCCGTTGCAATGGCTTGGCGGCACTTATTCGACCCTGGTTCGCGGTGTGCCCGAATTGCTTTGGGTACTGCTGATCTATTTCGGCACCGTGGGCCTGATGCGTGGCCTCGCCGAAATACTTGGCATGGAGAGCCTCGAGCTGTCGCCATTCGCCGCTGGCGTGATCGCCCTGGGCTTGTGCTTTGGCGCCTACGCCACCGAAGTGTTTCGTGGCGCGATCCTGGCGATCCCCAAAGGCCATCGCGAAGCTGGCCAGGCACTTGGGCTCTCCAAGGGCCGCATTCTCTGGCGCCTGGTAATGCCGCAGATGTGGCGCATCGCCCTGCCCGGCCTCGGCAACCTGTTCATGATCCTGATGAAAGACACCGCGCTGGTATCGGTCATCGGCCTCAACGAGTTGATGCGCCGCTCGCAGATCGCCGTGACCGCCAGCAAGGAGCCGTTCACCTTTTATATGGTCGCCGCCTTTATCTACCTGGGCCTGACCGTCATCGCCATGATTGGCCTGCACTTCCTCGAGAAGCGTGCCAGCCGCGGCTTCAAGCGGAGTGAGGCATGAACTGGGACGTCATCATTACCTGGTTGCCACGCCTGGCCCAAGGCGCTCTGCTGACCATCGAACTGGTCGCAGTGGCGGTCGTCCTCGGCCTGATTCTGGCCATTCCGACCGGCATCGCTCGCGCTTCACGCCACTGGTACGTGCGCGCCGTGCCTTACGGCTACATCTTCTTTTTCCGCGGCACGCCGCTGCTGGTGCAACTGTTTCTGGTCTATTACGGCCTGGCGCAGTTCGACGCGGTGCGCCAAGGCCCGCTCTGGCCGTACCTGCGCGACCCATATTGGTGCGCAGTGATCACCATGACGTTGCACACCACCGCTTATATCGCCGAAATTCTGCGCGGCGCCATCCAGTCCGTGCCGCCGGGTGAAATCGAAGCCGCCCGGGCGCTGGGCATGTCGCGGGCGCAGTCGATGCTGCACATAGTGCTGCCACGGGCGGCGCGCATTGGCCTGCCGGCTTACAGCAACGAAGTGATCCTGATGCTCAAGGCCAGCGCCCTGGCCAGCACGGTGACCTTGCTGGAACTGACCGGCATGGCGCGCACCATGAACGCACGTACCTACCTGCCGGTGGAAGGCTTCTTCGCAGCCGGGGTGTTCTATCTAGTGATCACCTTCGCGCTGATCAACGCCTTCAAACTGCTGGAACGCTGGCTGCGCGTCGACGCCTGCCAGGGCCGATAGAGTGGCGGGGCGCAGGTCCCGTCGTCGCCTCTCATGACCGCATACAATTGTCTCCCACCGCTCAGTGGCGATGCCCTCCTCCAACGCTTCCAGGCGCTGGACGGTTTTCTCGTCGCCCACCAGGCACTGTGGAAACCGCGGCCATTCACCCACCAGACTCTGCCCTGGGAAAGCCAACATCCCGAGCTGGCAGCCTGGCTGCGTAGCCGCACACTGGAGCAGGCGGAGGCCAGTCATAATCAGCCGGCGGCTTTGGACGGCGCGCCAGCGCCCTTCCCCGAACTGGCCTTGCAGGCGGAGCGCCTGAGCCAGATTGGCGACCTGCCTCAGCAGCCTTCGCCCGACCTGCCGCCGCGCTTCTCGGTGGATGTGCCCGGCCGCAAGTGGCAGCAGATACGTGCCTTCAGCGACAGCCTGCAATTCGCCCAAACGCCGCAGCACTGGCTGGACTGGTGCGCCGGCAAAGGCCACCTCGGGCGCGTACTTGCTCACGAAGGCCAACAGCTAACGTGCCTGGAATACGACCCGGCGTTGGTCGCCAACGGCGCCGAACTGAGCAAACGCTTGGGGATAACTGCTCAGCACATCGAGCAGGACGTGCTCGCAGATAACGCCTCCCAGCACATGCACGCCGCACACAGCCCCGTAGCCCTGCACGCCTGCGGCGACCTGCACGTACGGCTGATGCACTTGGCCAGCGCGGCGGGTTGTCACCAATTGGCCATCGCCCCCTGCTGCTACAACCGCACCGTCGCGAGCACCTATCAAGCGTTATCCACGGCAGCCCAGGATTCAATCCTGAGTCTCTCGCTGGATGATCTAGCCCTGCCGATGAGCGAGACGGTGACTGCCGGCAATCGGGTACGCCTGCAGCGCGACCAATCGATGGCCTGGCGCCTGGCTTTCGACCTGCTGCAACGCGAGCTGCGAGGAGTGGATGATTACCTGCCAACCCCTTCGCTGCCACCGGTCTGGCTGAAAAAGGACTTCACTGATTACTGCCGCGACCTTGCCGAACTCAAAAGGCTGCCGACTCCGAGTGAACGCGACTGGCATAGACTGGAAACCGCTGGCTGGCAACGCCTGGCCGAAGTGCGCAATCTCGAATTGCTGCGCGGCCTGTTTCGCCGCCCATTGGAGCTCTGGCTGGTGCTTGATCGCGCGTTGTATCTACAGGAACAAGGCTACGAGGTACGCCTCGGGCAGTTCTGCCCGCCACACCTTACGCCACGCAACCTGCTGCTGCTCGCCGAACGCGCCCAAGTTGCACACACGATCTGTGGATAACTCTGTTCATAGATTCTGAGCAAACAACTCCGGGCCACCTACTTCAACGCCTAGCTAGCGCTGATCATTTTTTGAGCACCAATAAAAACTGATATAAAACAACTGCTTGTAATTTCTGTGAAAGGCTGCGTAGAAAATTTATAAAACTATCTATACGCCCCGAGTTTGTGCATAAGCCCAGATAGAGCGCTCGAAAAGAGCAGCGAAAAACTTGCCTTAAGAAGCTTTACTCATGCAAACGAATGGATATAATGGCGCCCCTCAAATGCCGGTATAGCTCAGCTGGTAGAGCAACTGACTTGTAATCAGTAGGTCCCGGGTTCGACTCCTGGTGCCGGCACCATATTCAAAGCCCCGCAGTGCGGGGCTTTGTCGTTTCCGGGCGATGGAAAACGTTGTCCACACGCCCTTCTCGCCGTCCTTATTACAGAGCGCCTCAGGATTCAACGCAGCTCAGTCGCGTTTGTGGTCTGGAGCGACTAACCTACGGCCCTACAACCTGACGGAGCCACCATGGCAGACAATCCGCTCGGCGCCGGTCTGCGGCTGCCAGATGATGTGCCACTTGTTCGCAAGCTGGGTCATGAGCTCATAGAGTTTCTGCCGGTTGGTGTTTACCTGTGCAACGCCGCCGGCAACCTGACCACCTATAACCCCAAGGCCGCGGAAATTTGGGGTGAGGCGCCGGACCTGAGCAAGGAGCCCGTCAAATACACCGGCGCTTATCGGCAGCGCAGCGAGAACGGCGCGCATATTCCCCTCGAACAGTCGCCTCTGGCTGCCGTTCTGCTCAGCAAGAAGCCGATCACCAACCTGCGGCTGATCATCGAGCGCCGCGACGGTAGCCAGGTTCCGGTCCTCGCCAACATCATCCCCTTGCTTGGCAAGGATGGCGCGATGATGGGTTTCATGAGCAGCGTTCAAGATTTGCGCGAGCTAGCGGCGCAGGAACGGGCGCAGAACAACCTGCAGAATGCTCTGTTCCAGGCACAGAAAATGGAACAGGTCGCCAAGGTTGAAGGCGGCGTTGTCCACGACTTCACCAACCAGCTGACCAGCCTGTCCATGAGCCTGTCGTTGATGGAGCGGGAGATCATGGACTCCGGCTCGGAGCAGCTGCAGGCGCGACTCACGCTCTGCAAGGAGGCGACCGACCGAGTAACTCAGCTGGCTGAAGATCTGCTGCTGTTCGCTCGCAGCCGCCCCAGGGCACTCGAACGCATCGACCCCAACCAACTGTTATTGGGCATGAGCCGGCTGATCGGCAACGAGACGGGCCAGCCAATCACCGTCGCCCTCGACCTGGCCACGGACGCCAACTTCCTCAAGGCCAACAGGCAGCAACTCGAGAGCGCCATCATCAACCTGGTGATAAACGCCCGAGAGGCCATGCCGAACGGCGGCAAGCTGACCTTGAGCACCTTCAATACCCTGCTCGACCGCAGCAACTTCCCGCACCATAACGCCAACTTCAAACCAGGCCGCTATGTGGTGATCCGCGTTACGGATGACGGCAATGGCATTGCCCCGGATGCGCTCGAGCATATCTTCACGCCCTTCTATACGACCAAGGCGGTCGACAAGAACACCGGGCTGGGGCTGACCATGATCAAGAGCCTCATCACCGACATCAACGGCCAACTGGCGGTGACCAGCAGGCTCGGCGAAGGCACGAGCGTCAGCCTGTACTTCCCGTGCTATGGCAGCGAACACTCGCTGGCCATCACCGGCAGCGAACAGCCCCACGAACGGTGAGTGACAGCCGGGCAGCTCTCGGATTACTGTATATGCATACAGAAACCGAGAGTTCGCACCATGGCACAAGGCACCTCCACCGCAGCGCTCACCCTCACCTCCTACCAGCAACTTGGCGCACGGGTTTCAAGAGCGATCAACGCGCCCGCCGCGCAGAAATCCAGATCGGCAGTATTGCTGCGCGCCGAAGGCGACAGCCCTGAAGACTGGGCTCGCCTGCTCGACGAGATTGGCGAGAACGACAACGTGACCATCGCCTGGCGTGACGATGGTGTGCAGTTGTTCTGGACGGTACCGGCGGAGGATTGACGACCTGCCGGCCAGGCGAGCGAAACCCACAAAAAAGCAGAGCCGTCAGTCGACTCTGCTTTCAGACGTGAAGCGGCTTCGCTTTAGGTCGCGACCTGATTGGAGAACTGGCTTACCGCGGCAACCACGCCTTCGGCATCCTTCTGGATGTTCTGGATCACCGCGTCGGAGTCGTTGGCTAGCGTCAGTGCCTGATCGGCCAGTTCGCGGCTGCGGGTGATCACATCGACAGCGCCGGAGGCCAGCGTCTGATTCTGCTGCACCACGGCGACGATTTCCTGGGTGGCCTTCGAGGTACGCGAGGCCAGCTGGCGGACCTCATCGGCCACCACCGCAAAGCCACGCCCCTGCTCACCCGCACGAGCAGCCTCGATGGCAGCGTTGAGGGCCAACAGGTTGGTCTGGTCGGCAATCCCGCTGATCGCCGCGACGATGGTCTCGACCGATTTCCCCTGTTCATCCAGCGCCTGGATGCTCTGGGTAGCGCTTTCCATCGCACTCGCCAACCGATGCAGCACCTCGACGGTATCGCGAACCACCTCACGGCCCTTGCTGGCACTGGCGTCAGTTTGCAGCGAGGTGCTGTAAGCGAGGTTGGCTGCCTTAGCGACGGCAAGCTCCAGGTTCACCTGCTCGGTAATGACTGTAGCGAACTTCACCACTTTGTAGAGCTTGCCGTGAATATCGGTGATCGGGTTGTAGGACGCCTCCAGCCAGACATCCCGACCGCTACTGTCGATGCGCTTGAAGCGGTCGACCACGAAATCACCGCGGCGCAGGCGCTCCCAGAACTGGCGATAACCTTCCGAGGCGCTCTCTTCGCTGGTGCAGAACATGCGGTGATGCTTGCCGACCACCTGCGCCAGGTTGTAGCCCATACCGCGCAGGAACAGGTCGTTGGCGGTGATGACCGTGCCATCGAGATTGAATTCGATCACCGCTGTCGAGCGCAGCAGCGCCTTGACCAGGCTTTCATTCTCCAACGACGCCTCGATGGTGCGCGTTAGGTTACTGGAGTGAATCACCAGTTGCTGCTTGCCGGTCTGCAGATCGCTCATCGGCACGACCACCGAACGCAGCCATATATGCCGGCCATCCTTGCCGAGCAGCCGCAGCGCGCCGCTGAAATGCCGACGCTCCTTGATCGCCAACAGTGCGCGCGACTGGTGCGGATCGCGGACCAGTTCCGGCGGCGAAAACTGGGTCAGATATTGCCCCTCGACATCGCCAGCGCGGTAGCCCAGCTCGCCTTGAAACAGCTCATTGACCCGTTCGATCCGGCCATCGGCACCGAGCTGGATGATGATCATTTCCTTGTCGAGGTTCTCCCTTACCTCCTCCTGCATCGCTAAACGAGCTTCCAGCTCGCTGTTGATTTGTTTGAGGCGAGAGTTGAACACGATAAGAACTCCAGAATGGGTACTGCTGCATCGGCTTGGAGAGGTGAAACTTGAAACCACATAACGGCTTTCGGTAGCGCCGTCACAATACGGCCAAAGCGAATTTGGGCCGGCCTGAAATATCTCCAAACACCCCGCACTGCGCGGACGTGTCACCGCATCCCGATAAATTTCCTGAACAACTGGCCAAAAACCCTGAACACCACGAACCGCTTCGCGGTCCGAGTTTTTGAAGAAGTTCCCGAGAACCGCCAACAGATTGTTGCAATGCATTGCAAGCAACCTGATCGCACCTCGCAGGGCGCTGCTTCGGACGAGTCGTCGCGGGGCCGAAAAACATTATTCGTAACCGGCCAGAACAGTCGACGACCGTCATGGATGTCCGTGCATCCGCCTGCCGCCTTCGGGTGGTTTCGTTTCAGACAGCCTGAGCCGGTCAGCGGATGCCCGGCTTTCGAGGAGTTCACATGTCCAAAGAAGCCCCGCGGGGTTTGAGCCGGCGCTCATTGCTCAAGGCCTCGGCCACCACCGTTGCAGCCGGCGTTGCCGCCAGCGCCCAGGCGGTCACCATCAGTGGTGTACCGCAGTGGCTGCCGTTCGATCACAACGGTCCGCTGCATTACGACGCCAAAGGCTGGCAGTTCCTCACTGCCGATGAGGCCCGTGAAATCGAGGCCATCGTCGAGCAGCTGATTCCCGCGGACGAGCTGTCCCCCAGTGGCAAAGACGCTGGCTGCGCGGTGTTCATCGATCACCAGCTCGCGGGCCACTACGGCACCTACGAGCGCCTCTACCAACAGGGCCCCTTCGTGCCGGACATTGAACCGGGCTCCGAACAACTGCCCCGTGAGCGCTATCGCCTCGGCCTGGAGCAACTGGGCAAGCACTGCCAGCAGGCGTTCGGCAAACGCTTCAGCGAACTGGACGGTGAGCAGCGCGACAAGGTGCTCAAAGGCATGGAGGCTGGCGAGATCGCCTTCGAGGGCATCGAGTCCAAAGTGTTCTTTGCGCAGCTGCTGCAAAACACCATGGAAGGCTTTTTCGCCGACCCGATCTACGGTGGCAATCGCGACATGGTGAGCTGGAAGATGCTTGGTTTCCCCGGTGCGCGTTACGACTACCGCCCCTATATCGACCGGCACAACGAGAAGCTGGACCTGATACCGCTGTCGATCATCGGCAGCTCCGCGTGGAATCGCAAAGGATGAGCGGCATGGCCAAGAAACTTCCTGCAACCGACGTCGTGGTGGTGGGGCTCGGCTGGGCCGGTTCGATCATCGCCAAGGAACTGGCCGACGAAGGCCTGCGCGTAATAGGCTTCGAGCGTGGCGCCTGGCGCGACACGGCAAGTGACTTCAACATCGCCTCGGTGGCCGACGAGCTGCGCTACGTGTCGCGCCAGGAGCTGATGCTGCGCACCCGGCAGAACACTTGCACGCTGCGCAACAAGCCCAGTGAAACCGCGCTGCCGATGCGCACCTGGGGCTCGTTCCACCCCGGCAACGGCACCGGCGGTGCCGGCAACCACTGGGCCGGTATCACCTTCCGCTTCCAGCCCGAGGAGTTCCGCCTCCAGAGCCACCTCACAGAACGCTACGGCAGCCAGGCCCTCGCAGGGCTTACGCTGCAGGATTGGGGCACCACCTGGGAAGAGATGGAGCCGCACTACGACGCCTTCGATCGCGTCGCGGGCATCTCCGGCAAGGCTGGCAACATTGGCGGAAAGATCATCGAAGGCGGCAACCCCTTCGAGGGGCCGCGCTCCAACGAATACCCCAACCCGCCTACCAAGCAGACTTACGCGCCGACGCTGTTTGCCGAGGCGGCGCGCAAGATGGGCTACAAGCCGTTCCCGGTGCCGTCCGCACTGGCGTCCCAGGGCTACACCAACCAGTACGGTGTGACCATGGGACCGTGCACCTTTTGCGGTTTCTGTACCAACTACGGCTGCGCCAACTATTCCAAGGCCAGCGCCATCGTCAACGTGCTGCCGGCCCTGGTGCGCATGCCAAACTTCACCGCCAACACTCACTGCGAAGTGCTGGAAGTGACCAAGGACAGCAGTGGCAAGCGCGCCACCGGCATCATCTATGTCGACGCCAACGGCGAGAAATGGGAGCAGCCGGCAGACATCGTCGTGGTCGCGGCCTTCACCTTCGAGAACGTGCGCCTGATGCTGCTCTCCGGCATCGGCGAAGCCTACGATCCGATCAGCAACACCGGCACCACCGGCCGCAACTACGCCTACCAGACGGCCAATAACGTGCAGCTGTTCTTCGATGACAAGAACTTCAATCCCTTTATCGGTGGCGGCGCCATCGGCATGGGCATCGACGAATTCAACAATGACAACTTTGACCATTCCGGCCTGGGCTTCGTCGGTGGTGGCAGCACCCGGGTGACGCCCATCGGCGCCGCGCCGATCAACTCGCGCCCGGTGCCGCCGGGCACGCCGAAATGGGGCAAGGAGTGGAAGAAAGCTACGGCGCAGTATTACGCCGCGAGCATGTCGATCGGCTGCGAAGCGAGCAACTACAGCACGCGCACCAACTACCTGTCGCTAGACCCGACCTACAAGGACCCCCACGGCCGGCCGCTTTTGCGCATCACCTTCGACTTCACCGAGAACGACCTGCGCATGGCCCAGTACGTGACCGACAAGACCGCCGAAATCGCCAAGGCGCTGAACCCCAAGATGATGTTCGCCAGCCCGCGCAAAGGCCCCTGGTCGAATACCTCCTACCAGTCGTCCCACGTGGTCGGCGGCTTCGTGATGGGCGCCGATCCGTCGACCAGCTCGGTGAACAAGCACCTGCAAGTGTGGGGCGTGCCCAATCTGTTCGTGGTCGGCGCCTCGGCCTTCCCGCAGAACCCCGGCTACAACCCCACCGGCACCGTCGGCGCCCTGGCCTTCAAGGCCGCCCACGCGATTCGCACTCAGTACCTCAAGCGCCCCGGGGAGATGATCAGCGTATGAAGACTCTCCTCAAAATCGGTATGGCCCTGCTGGCCACTGCAAGCGCAGGTGCTCATGCCGTCGGCGGCCAGGACTCCTACGAGCTGGTGCAAAAAGGCAAATACATCGCCACCCTCGGCGACTGCACCGCCTGCCACACCGTGCCTGGCAAGCCGCTGTTCTCCGGTGGTGTGGCCATCGACACGCCGTTCGGCAAACTGCTGGGCGCCAACATCACCCCGGACCAAGAAACCGGCATCGGCCGCTGGAGCTTCAAAGAGTTCGAAGCCAGCATGGCCCGCGGTCACCGCCGCGACGGCAAGCAACTCTACCCGGCGATGCCCTACGCGGCGTACACCAAGGTTTTGCGTGAGGACAACCAAGCCCTGTGGGCCTACCTGCGCACCGTCGAACCGGTGCACAACGAAGTGGAAACCAACCAGCTGCCCTTCCCCTTCAACGTGCGCCTGAACATGAAGGTGTGGAACTGGCTCAACTTCACCGAAGGCGAATTCAAGCCTGAGGCGGACAAGAGCGAACAGTGGAACCGCGGCGCCTACCTGGTGCAGGGGCTGGGCCACTGCGGCAGCTGCCACACACCGAAGAACCTGATTGGCGGCGACAAGAATGCCGAGTTCCTAAAAGGCGGCGAGCTGCAGGGCTGGATGGCGCCGAACATCACCGGCGTAGCTCATGTCGGCCTGGCTGACTGGAGCGAAGCGGACATCGTGCAGTACCTGAAAACCGGTGCGAACCGCTACGACATCGCGTCCGGCCCAATGGCTGAAGCAGTCGAAAACTCGACACAGCACTGGCATGACGAAGACCTGATGGCGGTCGCCGTGTACCTCAAAGATCTCGACCATGAGCACGACAAGCCCGAGCCACTGGCTGCCAGCGAGCCCGCGATGAAGGCCGGTCGCGCGATCTATGCGGATCGCTGTTCCGGTTGCCACACGCCCGATGGAGAAGGCATCGCCACGCTGTTCCCGAAACTGGCCAACGCGCCGCTGGTGAATGCGCAGGATGCCGCTTCGCTGATCCGCGTGGTGCTGGCCGGCAATCGTGCCGGAAGCACCGACGCCGCCCCCACCGGCCCGGCAATGCCCGCTTTTGCCTGGAACCTGTCGGACGAGAACGTCGCCGACGTGCTGACCTACATCCGCAACAGCTGGGGCAACGCCGCCGCGCCTGTCACCTCTGGAGAGGTGAGCAAGCAGCGCGAAACCCTGCAGGGGGAATGAGCTAAGGATGGCCCGCTGCCAGCAACCCAGCGGGTCATCCACCCTGCAGACACCTGCAACTAGCAGGCCGTTGAAAACGTACGCGAGGCAGCCGATGCGAGCCTGTTTTTAACGAAGCTGCGGCAACGCAGGTAGTTATTCAGCAGCCAGCTAATGAGATAATCGCGGCCTGCAAAGGGCCGTGGCCCTCTCCCAGTTGCCGCATTCAGGAACAACCGCATGAAAAACTCGCAGCGTGGCTCCGGCCATCTGTTCAGCCTGATGGTTCTCGGCCTTATCGTCTGGGGCGCTTACGTCACCCTGTATGTGCCCTACGAGCATCGCAAATCGATGGAGGCTTTCCGCAGCAGCCCGCCGGCGGTCAGCGCTGCGAAAATGGCGGTCATCGACACCTACAAGAGCAAACCAGCGCCAACCTCGCTGCCGAGCGGCCTGTACGCCGGCCAGGCCGAACAGGATGGCTATCCGATGACCATCAGCTTCGAGTTTGCCGACAACCAGGTGCTCACCAAGAAGGCGCATATCAAGAACTACGAATTCACCGGCTCGGCGGGCTACACGTTGAGCGGCTCGGTGATGATGTTCAGCAGCGTCAAAGGCGATGCCGTGCTGTTCCCACAACCCGGCGAGCCGCTCGACGTGATCAGCGACACCGAGATTCACATCCCCGGCCCGGACAAACCACTGGTACTGACCCGCCAGTAAAGCCCCTCAACTAGATGGTGGCTCACTGTTGCGCTCGCTCTCGATAAGCTGCGCAACCTTGGCCGCCGCCTCCGCCTCGCTGGCGAAAAAGTGCTGCTGATCATCGGCGCTGACCACCTGGAAGATTTCCTCATTACCCAGGTGCTTGTGCGCCTCGGGAATGTCGCTGCCCTGCAATTTCTTCAACGTCACGGCCATCGTTGCGCGCTCCTGAATAGTGGCTCCTGCTGCTATGACCGGCCCGCGGCAAACGAAGTGCTGGTTAAATTTTGCGCAGCAAAGCCGACCGTCCAGCGCCGTTGCTCAGGGGCTTTAGCTTGCGCCTGGCAACGCCTGCTCGTAGCGCTGCTGGATGCGCCGCAGCTCGCCAGAGCGGCGCAGCTGTTCCAGCGCATCGGCCCAGGCGGCGACACGTTCGTCATCGCTGTCCTGGCTGAAGGCGATGTAGAGCGAGGAGCGATACAGCGCGATGGGCACCCGGCGCAACGTGCCGTGCGCAATGCCCAACTGGTTGCTGTAATACACCACGCCCGCGTCAGTATCTCCGATGATGATGTCGGTACGCCCGGCGAGCAGCATGCGATAGAGCTGCGGGCTGCCCGTCGCACTCTTCTGCAGGTTGCTGAAGCCCAGAGACTGCAACATCTGCGGCACCAGCCCCGCATGCCGGGTGGTGACCTGAGGCGCATGCAGCAGCTGCTCGAGGGAGTTCACCGGCGTCGATGTGTCGGCCAGCTGGTAGGGATAAATCGACTCCTCGGCAATCGGCCCCACCCATTTGTACAGCGCCTCGCGCTCCGCGGTGCGGAACATCGAATACATGATGGTCTTTGGCCGGGTCATCAGCACATGAGTCGTGCGCATGCTCGGTAAAACCACGATCTCGAAGTCATCCCCAGTCAGCGCCATGATGGCGCGCACGACCTCCGTAGCCATGCCGGTGAGCCTGTTGTTCTCCAGATAGTTGTAGGGCGCCCACTCCTCGGTCACGACCTGATACGGCTCGGCTCGGACCAGGGAGCCAAACAGCAGGCAGAGCAGCGTAAAGGCAAGGCAGAGACGTTTCACATGGTGGCCTGGGTTCGCGGCGCCGCCGGGACGGCAGAAGATGCTGCCACAAGCATAGCCGTAGCAACTGCTGGCGAGTCAGGCAGCCGACGGATCATCTTCGCTCGCCAGCGCCTCGACCATGAAATCGACGAAGGCACGAACCCGCGGTGACAGGTGGCGGGATTGGGGATAGACGATGGAAATCAGGTCAGCCGTCGGCTCCCAGGCATCGAGTACCGGCACCAGCTGGCCGGCGTTGATTTGCGACCTCACGTAATAGTCGTGGATCTGCCCCAGGCCGAAGCCGGCCAACGCCGCGGTATGCAGGGCCTGGCCATCGTTGAAGTTCAACGAGCCTCTGGGCTTAAACGCGCGCGGCTCACCCGCCTCCTGAAAAGCCCAGGCACGTGAGCGCCCGGTTTCATGGTAGGTCAGCGCCAGGCAGTTGTGCCGGGCCAGGTCGTCCGGCGATTCGGGCACACCGTGCCTGGTGAAATAGGCGGGCGTGCCCACCACGCGCCGACGCACCTGCACCAGCGGCCGGGCAATCAGGCTGGAGTCATCGAGCGGGCCGAAGCGAATGGCCACGTCCATGCCTTCTTCCACCAGATTGACATAACGGTCGCTGATGGAGACAGCCAGATCGACCTGTGGATGGCGCGCCTGGAACTCACCCAACAGAGGGACCACACGATAGCGCCCGAAGGACACCGGCAGGCTGAGCCGCAGAGTGCCCGTTGGTTGCCGACCAGCGCGGCACAGCACCAGCCTGGCGTCGTTGAGATCGGCGAGCACCTGCCGGCAGCGATGGAAGAACGCCTCGCCATCGACCGTCAGGTTGACGCTGCGTGTGGTGCGCACCAGCAATGCGGTGTCCACCTGGGCCTCAAGGCGCTTGATGGCATTGCTTACCCCGGCCTGGGTAATACCCAACGCTTCGGCCGCCCGCACGAAGCTTTTGCGCTCGGCAACCTCAACGAAGATGCCCAGCGTCTTGAGATCCATATCCATCGTTTCTCGCTCATTCATCACCCACAGTTATGAGTGATGTTACGCCACTGCCAATTTTCTGCTGCGTGCTGCGCCCTAGGATGGACACAAACACCACGAGCAATTGGACATGAACCACACGACCTACGATGAAACGACCTTCGCGGCGACCTTCGAACACCGCATGCAAGGTGCACCAGGCGAGGGCCTGCACTACGTGATCGGCGGCCAAGGCACACCGATCCTGCTGGTGCCCGGTTGGCCACAGACCTGGTACGCCTGGCGCAAGACCCTGCTGGCATTCGCTGAGCACTACACGGTGGTCGCCGTGGACCCGCCCGGCCTCGGCGACTCGGATAAACCCTACGGCGGCTATGACACCAATAGCGTGGCCAGGCGCCTGCATCAACTGACTCAGGCACTGGGCTGGAAGCACTTCGACTTCGTGGGCCACGATGTGGGTGTGTGGATCGGCTATGCCTATGCCAGCCTGTTTCCGCAGCAGGTTCGCCGGTTGGCCCTGCTGGACGCTACCGTGCCCAGCCTCGCGCCAGCGCAGATGTACGCCTTCGAGCCGACGCGCATCAGCAAGAACTGGCACTTCTTTTTCCTCACCCAAGCGGACCTGCCCGAAGCACTGATCAGCGGCCGCGAACACGCCTTCCTCAGTTGGCTCTTCCATGCCAAGAGCGCGGGCAGCGGCTGGCTAGAACCCCAGGCGCTGGCCGAATACGTGCGCTGTTATTCTGCGCCAGGCGGCGGGCGTGCGGCGGCCAGCTATTACCGGGTGCTGTTCGACAGCATGGCGCAGAACCACGGGCATGCGCGCACGCGCCTGAAGATGCCGGTAATGGCAATGGGCGGCGAGGCGGCACTGGGAAGCATGATGGAAAG
Organism: Phytopseudomonas punonensis; assembly: GCF_900142655.1. Classification (GTDB taxonomy): domain Bacteria; phylum Pseudomonadota; class Gammaproteobacteria; order Pseudomonadales; family Pseudomonadaceae; genus Aquipseudomonas; species Aquipseudomonas punonensis. Next base: position 754,696 of record NZ_FRBQ01000001.1, read on the forward strand.
CATGATGAAGCAGGTGGCCGATAACGTGACGGGCGTGATCGCCCCTTGCGGGCACTACATTCCCGAAGAAGCGCCCGACTTCGTGGTCGAGCACCTGCTTGGTTTTCTGGGGTGAAGGGACTTGGCGGAAAAACAGGCTGCGCGGCCGTCAAGGGCGCGCAGCCTTGGCGGGTCAGAAGCGGTACTTCGCCGAAGCGGTCAGGCTGCGCGGCGCGCCGTAGGTCAGACCACCGTATGCCTCGAAGACGTCGAAATACTTCTCGTCGGTCAGATTCTCGGCGTTGAGTTGTGCCGACAGGTTTTCAGTAATGTCGTAGCGCGCCATCAGGCTGACCAGAGCGTAGGCATCAATGGAGATTTTCTCGGAAATATTTTGAGGGTTATTGGCATAGGTGTAGGTGGAGTCCTGCCAATTCACTCCGCCACCGATAGTCAGCTTGTTGAACACACCTGGCAGCCGATAGGTGGTGAAGGTGCGCAGCAGCTTGGTCGGATACAGCGTGTTGGCAGCATCGCCATTGGCATCTCTGACTTTGAACTGGGTATAACCAACGGTGGCATTCCAGCCTTCGGTAAGCTCACCCGAAACCTCGAGCTCAAACCCCTTACTGGTTACATTGCTGGCCTCGTAAATGAACTCGGATGTACCCGAAAAAAGGTCGCCAGTGCTAGTGGCAAGGCCATCTTGCTTGATCTGGAAAATCGCGGCAGAGGCATTCAAACGTCCATCCAGAAACTCAGCCTTCAACCCCGTCTCGTAACTTTCGCCAACGATCGGTTCCAGGGTTTTGCGGTCTGCGCCCCGCGCGGACTGAGGCAGGAAGATTTCCGTGTAGCTGGCGTAGGCGGACAGGTTGTCGGTCAGGTCATAGACCACACCGGCGTATGGGGTGATCTGGTGCGAAGCTTTTGTGGTGTTGCGCGCGGTATAGATATCTTCACTGGTTTTTTTGTAACTGCTATCCCTCGTCCCCAGGATGAGTTTCAAATCATCGGACAGGTTGAGACGTGTTGCCAGGTAGGCACCTTCCTGCTCGATTTCACTGGACCCATAATGGCTTTTTTCATTCCAGTCAGGCTCGGGAACCGAGCTGCCGAAGTCACTGTTGAAATCGTAGTTTCCGATGAGGAGGTAACCGCGGTAATCGACGTTGAGCTTTTGCTTGCTGTAGCTATAACCGAACGCCAGATCATGGCTGCGCCCCAGCATCTGGAAAGGCCCATCGACCTGGAGGAAGTAGTCATCCTGCTTGGTCTTGGGTTGGTAGGAGCCCCCGTAGTAGCCAACCGACAACAATCCGGTTGTGCGATCCGGTGAGCCATAGGGATATAGGAGAGAAGAATCGGCCTCGCGCTCGCCTCGTACATAACCGAGCTTGGCTCGCCAGTCATTGGCGAAGGTGTGCTCCAGGTTGGCGAAATAGGTGTCGTAACTGGAATCCCATTTGGCCCAGTCGGCCGAGATCGACTTGGAGCGGCTCCAGTTGGTTCGGCCACCATCAGAGTACCAAACCGGCAAGCCGCCCCACGAGGGTGAGTCAGACTTGTTTTCCTGACGGCTCAAACCAAACCAGAATGTGGTGTCAGGCGTCAGATCAATATCCATGGTGCCGTAAACAGTCTGGCGCTTGTTGGATTTCATATCGATCCAACTGTTGCCGTCGTTCACCTCGCCAACCAGACGGGCACGCACGGTACCGGCCTCATTGAGCGGCATGGAAATATCACCCAGCGTACCGTAGGTATCCCAGGAGCCTGCACTGGCCTCGACCGAGCCCGTGAGCTCACGACTGCTCGCACGCTTGCGCACCATGTTCAGCGAAGCGGATGGATCCCCGGCGCCGGTCATCAGGCCGTTGGCGCCGCGCACTACTTCCACGCGGTCATACATTGCCAGACTGCTGAATATCTCGCCGCTACTCCAGGCTTGGTCGTAGATCGTAGGTACGCCATCAATCATCAGCGAATTGAGTTCGAAACCCCGAGCGTTAATCTGGCCACGCTCCGTCTCGTAACGATTCATGGAAACACCAACAGCGTTATTGACCACATCGTTGATGGTGCGCAGATCCTGATCTTCCATGCGCTGCCGCGTCACCACGCTGACCGACTGCGGAGTTTCACGCAGCGACATGTTCAGCGGTGTGGCGGTTCGGGCAGAGCGAGTGGTGTAGGACTGAGTACCTTCGGTCACGGCATCGTCAGCAGGAGTGACGGTATCGGTGATCGCCGTAGCATCGAGCTCCAGCGCGCCGCCCTGAGCCGCTTGCTGGGCATAGGTAGCCGGTACAACGAACAGCGCGCCGGCCGCCACCAGGCGCACGGCAACGGCTAACGAACAAACATTCAGACGCGGTGCCGCTACATCGGCATCGGCCTGCAGAGTGGTTTTGTTATGGGACATGATGGCTCCGACAACAGCGTGCCGTGCGTCACCGCTCTACTCCCTGAACAGCTGCGAGTGCCCCCGTAAAAACTCCCCTGGGCACCACACACCCGACAACTCCCTGCCGGAACGATCTGGACTCACGCTGGCTATGAGCCGATGTCGGGATGACATCGGCAAAATCCGCGCGAGATTATGCAAGTGAGTCTCGACTGTAAATAGCATTCCATCGTATTAGAGATGTATTTACATTCCTATTCATAGCATCAGTAAGCTACAAACAAAAACACCCCGTGCCCATCGGGCAAGGGGTGTTGGTGACCAGCGCGGAGGTCAGGCGCTGCGCGCTGCCTCGATCCGTGCAATCTCCTCCGGCTGTACGTAGTAGTCGGTGTCTTCGTCGTAGCTGCGCACGATGAAGCAGGCGATGCTGGCGACGAAGGTCACGCCCACCAGCCACCAGATATGCCAGATCAGCGCGAAGCACATCAGGGTCATGAACGCCGAGGCGATCAGGCCGATGCCGGTGTTGCGCGGCATATGGATCGGGCGGTACTTCGTTGGTGCTGGCTTGCGGCCGTCGCGCTTCTGCTCGTGGAACTCGTCGATGCGGTCGCCGCGCGGGGTGACCGCGAAGTTGTAGAACGGTGGTGGCGAAGAGGTCGACCATTCCAGGGTGCGCGCATTCCACGGGTCGCCGGTGTGGTCGCTCAGTTCCTTGCGCTTGATGATCGACACGGCGATCTGGATCAGTGTGCAGAGAATGCCCAGGCCGATCAGCACGGCGCCGACCAAGGCCACATACAGATACGGTTCCCACTCGGGATTGGTGGTGGTATTCAGGCGCCGGGTCATGCCCATAAAGCCGAGGATGTAGAGCGGCATGAAGGCCAGGTAGAAGCCGACGATCCAGAACCAGAACGAGGCCTTGCCCCAACCTTCGTGCAGCCTGAAGCCGAACACCTTCGGGAACCAGTAGGCGATGCCCGCCATGTAGCCGAACACCGCGCCGCCGATGATCACGTTATGGAAGTGGGCGACCAGAAACAGGCTGTTGTGCAGCAGGAAGTCCGCGCCGGGCACCGCCAGCAGCACACCGGTCATGCCGCCGATGGAGAAGGTGATGATGAAGCCCAGGGTCCACAGCACCGGCGTAGTGAACTCCAGGCGGCCGCGGTACATGGTGAACAGCCAGGTGAAGATCTTCACCCCGGTGGGTACCGCGATGATCATGGTCATGATGCCGAAGAAGGCGTTGACGCTCGCCCCCGAGCCCATGGTGAAGAAGTGGTGCAGCCACACCACGAACGACAGCAGGGTGATGGCCACGGTCGCCCAGACCATCGAGTGATAGCCGAACAGGCGCTTGCGGGCGAAGGTCGCGGTCACTTCGGAGAACACCCCGAAGGCCGGCAATATCAGCAGGTACACCTCGGGGTGGCCCCAGGCCCACACCAGGTTCACGTACATCATCGGGCTGCCGCCGGCGGTGTTGGTGAACAGGTGGAAATCCAGGTAGCGATCCAGCGTCAGCATTGCCAGGGCGACGGTGAGGATCGGGAACGCCGCGCAGATGATCACGCTGGTGCAGAGGATGGTCCAGGTGAAGATCGGCATCTGGAACAAGCCCATGCCCGGTGCGCGCATCTTGAGGATGGTGACCAGGAAGTTGACCCCGGTGAGCAGCGTGCCGAGCCCCGACAGCTGCAGGCTCCAGATGAAGTAATCGACACCGACACCCGGGCTGTACTCGATGCCCGACAGCGGCGGATAGGCCACCCAGCCGGTCATGGCGAACTCGCCGACGAACAGCGAAATGTTGGTCAGCAGCACACCGCCGACGAACAGCCAGAAGCTAAGCGAGTTGAGCAGCGGGAAGGCCACATCGCGAGCACCAATCTGCAGCGGCGTGACGATGTTCATCAGCCCGACCACCAGCGGCGTGGCGACGAAGAAGATCATGATCACGCCGTGGGCGGTGAAGATCTGGTCATAGTGATGGGGCGGCAGGTAACCCTCGGCCCCGCCGGTGGCCACGGCCAGCTGGGTGCGCATCATGATGGCGTCGGCGAAACCGCGCAGCAGCATGATCAGGGCGACGATCACGTACATCACGCCGATCTTCTTGTGGTCGACCGAGGTCAGCCATTCACGCCACAGCCAGCCCCACTTCCTGAAGTAGGTCAGCGCAGCGAACAGGCCCAGGCCGCCGAGCGCCACCATGATCATGGTGACGACGAGGATGGGCTCTTGCAGGGGTATGGCGTCGAGAGTCAGTTTTCCGAGCATGTGTCGATTCGGCGCCGGCTGGCGGCGCACGGGCTCCTTGGGTCAGTGGAAAGTCAGGATTGGCTGCGGCGGCGGAACAGCGGGCGCGGTTCGATGACCGAGCGGCCGTACTGCACGCTCATGCCGGCGAGTCCCTTGAGGGCGTCGTGCACGGACTTGTCCTCGCGCACCGCAAAGCTGTCGAAGCCGCACTGGCGCATGTGGCTGAGCTGGTCACGCAGTACATCGCCGACCGCGCGCAGCTCACCGCGCCAGGCCAGGCGGGTGCGCAGCAGGTAGGCCTGGCTGTAGCCGCGGCCGTCGCGAAAACTCGGGAAGTCGATGGCGATCAGCGGCAGCACGCCAAGCCAGGACTGCAGATCCATGGGGTCGTCATCCGGGTTGAGCAACAGGCCGTCGCGGCTTACCGCTGCGCCCTGCAGCACGGCCTGGGGCTGGCGTTCCAGCCAATTGGGCAGCGGCAGAATCAGGCTACCGGCGCCCGCTGCTTCGGCAGCGCCCGGCACGCGCCAGGGATCGTCACTGACGATGCGCGGCTCGCCTTCGCGCAGGCTGATCAGGTTGTTCATGCCGGCTCCTCCACCTTGCGGTACACCCGCGCCTTGAAGGGCTCGATGCCAACGCGCTGCACGGTGTCGATAAAGCGTTCGTCGCCCTGGCGCTGCTCGGCAAAGGTCTCGACCAGCCGCTCGATCACATCCGGCACCTCGGCGGCACTGAACGATGGGCCGATCACCTTGCCCAGCGCACTGGCCTTGCCCTGGGCGCCACCGATGGTCACCTGGTACCACTCGCTGCCGTTCTTATCGACGCCAAGGATGCCGATATTGCCGATGTGGTGATGGCCGCAGGCATTCATGCAGCCGGAAATGTTCAGGCTGATATCACCCAGGGCGTGCAGCGCTTCGGCGTCCTCGAAGCGTTGCTGGATGGCCTGGGCGATGGGGATCGACTTGGCGTTGGCCAGGGCGCAGTAGTCACCGCCGGGGCAGGCGATCACGTCGGTGAGCAGACCGATATTGGCGCTGCCCAGGCCAACGCTGACTGCCTGCTGCCAGAGTGCGTAAAGGTCGGCCTTGCGCACATCGGGTAGCACTAGGTTCTGCTCGTGGGCCACGCGGATTTCACCGAAACCATAGCGCTCGGCCAGCTCCGCCACCGCCTCCATCTGCGCCGCGGTCACATCACCCGGCGGCAGGCTGGCGCCAGGCTTGGTCGACAGCACCACGCTGGCGTAGCCCGGCACCTTGTGCGGCTGCACGTTGCGCGACACCCAGCGGGAGAAGGCGGCATCGCCGGCCAAGGCGGTGCCGAAATCCAGATCGGCATGGGGCAGCGTGGCATAGGCTGGCGGCGCGAAGGCTGCCGCGACGCGCTGGTATTCGGCGTCGGTGAGCTCGGCGGGACCGTCCTTGATGTGCTGCCACTCGGCCTCGACTTCCCTGGCGAAGGCCTCGATGCCCAGCGCCTTGACCAGGATCTTGATGCGCGCCTTGTACTTGTTGTCACGGCGGCCATGGCGGTTGTACACCCGCAGAATCGCCTCGACGTAGGACAACAGGTGCTGCCACGGCAGGCCGTCGCGAATCACCTGACTGAGAATCGGTGTGCGCCCCAGGCCGCCACCGACCATCACCCGCGCCAGCAGCTCGCCGGCGGCGTCGCGGTACAGGTACAGGCCGACGTCGTGCATCGGCACCGCCGCGCGATCCTGCTCGGCAGCGCACAGGGCGATCTTGAACTTGCGCGGCAGGAACAGGAATTCCGGGTTGACCGTCGACCATTGGCGGAGGATCTCGGCCAGCGGCCGCGGGTCGAGCAACTCGTCGGCAGCCACTCCGGCGAAGGCTTCGGTGGTGATGTTGCGCACGCAGTTGCCCGAGGTCTGGATGGCGTGCATTTCCACCGCGGCCAGGCGCTCGAGAATGTCCGGCACCTGCTCCAGCTCGATCCAGTTGAACTGGATGTTCTGCCGGGTGGTGAAGTGGCCGTAATCGCGGTCGTAGTCCCGCGCGATGCTGGCCAGGGTGCGCAACTGGCGCGCCGACAGGGTGCCGTAGGGAATCGCCACGCGCAGCATGTAGGCGTGCTTCTGCAGGTACAGGCCGTTCTGCAGGCGCAGGGGCAGGAATTCCTCTTCGCTCAGCTCGCCGCTGAGGCGCCGTTGCACCTGGTCGCGAAACTGCGCGACCCGTTCGCGTACCAGCGCATGGTCGTATTCGTCGTAGTGATACATGAGAGGCCCCTTGCGCCGTGGAGCGCGGCAGACAGGGCCGCCACTATGGGCAAGCGGGAAAAATCAAAACAGCCTCAGATAATTCATAAAAAACCATATCAGATGGATTTCTGTAGAGCGTGAAAAACGCTATTGAGCCTATTTCGATTGGCTGCATAGCCTGAAATAACGGGCGCCTTGATCTGATATGCAAAAATCATAAATACCCGCTTCTGATATCTTCTGTAACATCCCCGCCCAACCGCACTACCGCTGTACGCCCCAACTTCCTGCGCATCGGGTACGCCATGAAACGCTACGAAAAACTCGCTGACGAAATCGCCGCCCTGATCCGCTCCGGCCTGTTGGCACCCGGCGAGAAAGTGCCTTCGGTGCGCCACGCCAGTCGCACTTACGGCGTCAGCGCCTCGACCGTATTCCAGGCCTATTACCTGCTCGAGGATCGCGGGCTGATCCTGGCGCGCGCCCGCTCCGGCTATTTCGTACGCGAGCACGCCAAACGCCCGCTGCACGAACCGCAACAGCGCAGCGGCGCCGTGCAGGCGACCGAGGTGGACGTCAGTGAACTGGTGTTCTCGGTACTCGGCTCGTTGAAGGACCCGCACACCGTGCCGTTCGGCTCGGCATTCCCCAGCCCGGAGCTGTTTCCGCTGCCGCGCCTGGCCCGTTCCATGGCGCAGAGCGTGCGCGACATGCCCAGCCACGCGGTGATCGCCGACATGACCGAGGGCAACCCGGACCTGCGCCGGCAGATCGCCCTGCGCTACATGCTCAGCGGCGTGCGCCTGCCGCTCGAGGAACTGGTGATCACCACCGGCGCCATGGAAGCGCTCAACCTGTGCCTGCAGTCGGTGACCGAGTCCGGCGACCTGGTGGCCATCGAGAGCCCGGCCTTCTACGCCACGCTGCAGGTGCTGGAGCGACTCAAGCTCAAGGCCGTGGAAATTCCCGTGCACCCGCGCGAAGGCATCGACCTGGACAGCCTGGCCGACAGCCTGCAGCGCCTGCCGATCAAGGCGTGCTGGTTTATGAGCAGCCTGCAGAACCCGCTCGGCGCGAGCATGAGCGACGACAAGAAGGCCGCGCTCTACGAACTGCTGCAGCGCCATCAGGTGCCGCTGATCGAAGACGACGTGTACGCCGAGCTGTATTACGGCGCCCAGCCGCCGAAGCCGGTGAAGAGCTTCGACCGCGAAGGCCTGGTGATGCACTGCGGTTCCTTTTCCAAATGCCTGGCGCCCGGTTATCGGGTCGGCTGGGTGGCCGGCGGGCGCTACGCCCAGCGCATCGCCCGGCTCAAGCTGATGACCACCATCTCGCCGTCAGTGCCCGCCCAGGCGGCGCTGGCCGACTACCTGCAGCACGGCGGCTACGACCGCCACCTGCGCAAGCTGCGCCACCAGCTGGAAAGCCAGCAGGGCTCGATGCTCGCCTCGGCCGCGCGACACTTCCCGGCGGACACACGAGTCACCCGGCCGAGCGGTGGCTATTTTCTCTGGTTCGAATTCGCCGAGCGGGTCGACGCCCTGCAGCTGTTTCGCCTCGCGCTGGCCCAGGGCATCAGCCTGGCGCCGGGGCCGATCTTCTCGGCCACTCGCGGCTTCGGGCATTGCGCGCGGCTCAATCACGGCCACCCGTGGAGCGCCGGGAGCGAACAGGCCATGGCAACCCTGGGACGCATCATCGACTCGTTCTGAGCCGGCAGATGTGCGGCACGCTCAGTCTGTTGTGCGTAGCAGCCAGCCGATAGGCAGCGGCGGGAAAACCTGCGCTAATGGCGGTTTTCATCGCGCAGGATCAGCCATGACCCGTAGCACCCTTGCCCTGCTCGTTGCCCTGGCCGCGAGCAGCGCCAGCGCCGCCGAACAGGTGCCGCTGTACAGCAACCTCAAGGACTGGCTGGTGGCGTGCGACAACACCCGCCACTGCACGGCGCTATCCAACGCCGCCGAGGAAGACGTGCAGACCCTACCTACCTGGAGCCTGAGCGTGAGCCGTGATGCAGGCCCGGAAGGCGCGCTGCATGTCGGCCTGTTCAGCTACAACAAGTCCAGCGGCCAACCGCTGCTCGATGGCAAGCCGCTGAAGGTAGCGCTGCAGCCGGGCAAGCTGACCGAGGGCTCGGTGCCCGAGGTGTACAGGGTCGACGGTGCCGACGCCGAGGCGCTGATCACCGAGCTGCGCAATGGCCAGCGCCTGCTGCTGCCTACCGAGGAAGGCGAGGCGGTGACCTCGCTCAACGGCATGAGCGCGGCGCTGCTGCTGATGGATTCGGTGCAGGGCCGCCTGGGCACCACCACGGCGCTACTACGCAAGGGCAGCAACCCGGCAGGCAGCGTACCGCCCGCCCCGGCCGCACCACTTGCGCCAACCTGGAAGGCGCCCAAGCCGCTGAGCGAAGTCGAGAGCAAGCGCGTGCTGAACGCGGTGATCACCGCCATGCGCAGCGACTGGGAAAAGGACATGGTCGAGGATGGCCTGCCCGAGGGCCAGACCTTCGCGCTCAGTGACCACGAGGCGCTGGTCATCCTCAAGACCGGCTGCGGCGCTTACAACTGCAACTACAGTCTGTACCAGGCGCCGCTCGACGGACCGCAACAGGCGCGCAAGGCAAGCATCCCTGAAATACCCATCTTCGAGGATCTGCCACCCAGCGGCAGCGTCGAGTTCGACCCGGCCACTGGTGACCTGAGCAGTTTCACATTGGCCATGGGCATGGGCGGCTGCGGCTTTACGCAACGCTGGCGTTACGACGGCAAGGGTTTCACAGCGATCCACGCCAGCATGCTGGGCACCTGCCTCGGCCTTGATTCAGCCTACTGGCCGGTACTGTGGCGCAGCGCCGAGAAACGCTGAACCTCCGCGAACAGTTTGCCCAGCGTGCGTTGCGCCTGGGCGGCCTGCAGGTACTCATCGAGCAGGCCTGCAAGCTCCTCCATAGCGAGCCGCCGACCGTCGAGCATCGGGTTGAACAGCCATAGCCGCAGGCGCATGCCGCCGGCTACCGGACGCGCATCCGGCGCAGACAGCGACTTGAAGCGCGGCGGCGCAAGCCCTTGCACGCGCTGCCCGGCCATCAGCGAGAACACCAGCGCCATGCTCAACGGGCGCTGATCGATCTCGAACCCATCGAAGCATTCCCAGGGCGTTGCCTCGCTCGCGTTGGCGAACTCCACGCCGCCGGCGGTTAACGCCATTACGCAGCTGCCATGCCGGCGGCTAAATGCCTCGGCACAGGCCAGAAGCGCCAAGCCTGCCGCAAGCAGCAGCGCGCCGGGCACCCAGCACAACCACTGCGCGGAGCGCATGTGGATAAGGCTGGGCAAGCTGACCAGCCAGCCGCCGACAACGACCAGCAGCAAGGCGCACAAGCCGCTCATCAGGGTTTGTACGGAACAACGCTCATGAATTTCGCAGCGCTGTTGCGGCCCATCGGCGTGGGCCTGCAGTTCGCTCAACAGCGCCTCGCGGCGGGCATCATCCATGTTGTTTCAGGGCATCGAGCTGCTGCTGGGCCAGGGCGGCCTGCACGTAGGCAGTCAGCAGCGCGGCCAAGTCATCGATATCGAGCTTGCGGCCACCGCTCGCCACACCAGCAGAGTTGATGCGCACATGGGGCTGAGGCTTTTTCAGCACCATCGCCTGGTTGCCGAACAGCACCGATACCGGGCGATGGGTCGGCAGCACAGCGGTTTCGCTCAGGGTCAATTTCTGTAGGGTTACCAGGCCTTCGTCTTTGACGAATACGTCGACCACGTCGGTCAGGTCGATGGGGCTGCTGAGCGCGGTGTGATGCAGCTCGCGGCGGGTCAGGCGCATGAACACCTCGCGGCCGGCGTTGCGGTGCTGCCAGGTGAGCAACATGAAAAACAGCGTCAGGAAGCCTCCGCAAATGATCAGGCCGGTCTTGCCGAAACTGAAGCCGCTCCAGAGCATACCCAGCGCCCCCAGGATCAGTACGGGGCCGAGCACCCAGTAGCGTTTGGTGTTGGTGAATTCCATCTGCTCGGGCACCCGCTCGATGACCTGAGTGAGTTCGGCCACCACCGCGTCGCGCTGGGCACCACGCGGGTAGGCTGTGCCGTCATCGGAGAAACGGGGCGATTGGGGGTGGTTCATCGTGAAAATCCTCGCATGGACATGATGCGAGGATTATCCGGCCCGTCAGGTAGCCTGGGCAGCGGCGCGGCTGCCACTCACAACAATCGGCTGCGTGTTCACAGCTCTGCCTGCCAGTGGCCGGCGCGCCGCGGGGGAGTTACTGGGCCTTCAGGTAATCGGTGAGGAACGCCTGCGCGTTGCCCTGCTCCGAGAGGCTGTTGTCATAACCGACCATCAGCGGTTTGGCTTCACCCGGCAGGTACAGTTCGCCCCAACCGTTGCGAACCAGCAGCACCACGAACTTCTTGCCGTCGACCTGGGTGCTGTAGCGGGTGTCGCTGGAGGTCTTTTCCACGTCCATGCGCTGGATGCGCATGTCCCAGTCATGGTCCACGCCTTCGAGCTGCACCAGCGCCTGGTTTTCGCTGCGCGCACCGATGCGCAGGGTCCATACCTTGATGCCCTGCTCGCCCGCAAAGGCCACCACTTTTGCCGCCACTTCGGGACGTTCCTGCGCCTGCACCAGACCGCTCGCGACCGCCAGCAACATGGCCAGAACAGCTGCGCCTTTACCAAAAATCGTCATGTTCATGCTCCTGTTGATAACCACCGGTATTGAAATCAACCCGAGCCGGCCTGCCTAGCAGCGCAGCCGCGACGCACAACAATCAAGCTGCCGATCACAACGACTGACGGTCAGAGAACTCAGAGAGCGATAGCGGTACCATGTCAAAGTGTGTCAATCGCAATCAAAGGATGCCTGTCCCGATGCAACGCTGGACCCCTTACCTGGACACGCAATTCTGCTTCGACCATCCCTCCGCGCTGGCCAAGGCAGGTGTGTTCGACCCCAGCACCCCGCGGGTGATGGGCAGCGCCATCGGTCACTACCGCGCGCGCACCGTACGCCCGCACCTGCAGTATTTCGACTGCGACCTGCAGTTTCCCGAGCCACTGCGGATCGACAAAGTGCTGCCCGGCAGCCTGTGCATCGTGCAGGTGCTCGATGGCAAATGGGAGCATCGCGTCGACGGCCAGCTGCACAGCTACACGCCCGGCACTCCCCGTGTGCTAGGGGTGAGCGAAAGCATGGAAGCGGTCGATCAGTTGCCGGCCGGCAGCCACGCGCGCATGGCCGGGCTGCGCATCGCCGCCGACTACCTGCGCGAACTGGCTGAAGAGGACCCTGACCTGCAACCGCTGCTCGGCCTGCTCGATGACGGCATCTGCTTTACCGAACTGCAGCGCTGCAAGGCACTCGGCGGGCTGCTGCAACGGCTTTACCAATCGCCTTATCACGGAACGCTGGAGCGTTTGCATCAGGAGAGCCTGAGCCTGGCGGTGCTGGTGGAATTGGCGGCGCACTTCAAGGGCCGCGCACCAGCCGCGCCGCAGCCGGCTCGCGGCCAACGCGACCTGGCCTATGAAGCGCGCCGCTTGCTCGATGGCAACCTGGAGCAGACGCCGGGCAGCCAGGCCCTGGCGCAGCAGCTGGGGGTCGGCGAAACCACCTTGCGCCGGGCGTTCGCCCAGGTATTCGGCCAATCCATGCTGCAGTACGTGCGCCAGCAACGCATGGAACTGGCCCGTACGCTACTGCGCCAGCGCAAATGGCAAGTTGCGCAGATCGCCTATCGCCTCGGCTATACCAGCCCTGCCAACTTCAGCCATGCGTATCGGGCGCACTTCGGCCACCCACCGGGCGCGGAACGCTAGAAAGAAGAGAGATCGCAGCTCGCCCCACCGCTGGCAGGGCGAGCAGGACGGTCAGAGCTGGTCGCCCTTGAGGCCGGCGTAGAGGCGGGTCATTTCGTTGAGCTGGCGGAACATCGACTCGGCGTTCACCGCCACGATGGTCGGCACGAACTCCTTGGAGGCGAAGGCCTTGCTCGCGAACTGCCAGCGCGCGTCGGTCTTGCGCAGGGCGGCGGCGATTTCATCGTTCGGGGCGCCAGCGGCCTGCAGCTCTTTCATGATGGCGTCGAACTCCTTCACCGAGGCCTCGAAGTTGGCATCCAGGTTCGGCGCCTGCACGCCCCAGGCGCGCGCCATGTAGAACATTGCGGTGCGCTGGGTGAGTACACGGTTCCAGCCACTGCGGTTGATCGAATGGGAAGCGGCGTCGCCGTTGTGCTTCTCGAACAGGTCGGTGACGTGCTGGGCCTGCTTCACCAGCTCTTCGGCCTTGGCCAGCACGGCGGGTGCCTGGGCCTTGTCCGGCTTGGCGGTAACCATGCCGCGGTAAGCCGTCCAGATCACCTCGACCTGCGCCAACGCCGCACGCACTTCGTCATTGGTCGGGTGGGCCTTGAGCTTGGCATGGTGATCCTCGAACAGCGCGACGCTGGTGTTGAGCTGCTTGGTAGCATCATCAACCTTCACGTCGGAGCCGATCATCATGTAGTCCTTGGCCATGATCTGCCCCAGGCTGCGCTGCAGGCCAGCCATGTTCATGGCTTCCAGCGGCGCCATCTCTGCCCAGCAGACGAAGCTGAGGAGCCCGAGGCTAAGCAGAGCGGTTTGCAGGCAACGTTTAATCAACTCGGTATCCTCATCCATGCGGTGACGGCGTGGGCAATTGAAACAGGCGAAGCACGACAGACGGTGCTGCCAGGATTTCGACGCCAGCGATGGAATCAATTCTAATCCATACGCCCGTCATTGACCTGCTGCTGCCGAGCGATAGGCGCTCCGATGACGGACGGATATGAAGATTGGTGAAGCGTGTCACATTGCCATCTGACGGCGACTCTTAATCAAGCGCCTCGATGCGCTCGCTAGCCGGCTGCGGGCGGCCGAACAGATAGCCCTGAAAATGTGAACAGCCCTCGGCCTTGAGCTGCTCGAACTGCTCGTCGGTCTCCACACCCTCGGCGGTGGTCTTGATCAGCAAGCTGCCGCTCATGCCGGTGATGGCGCGAACGATCGACAGCGCCTCGCGGCTTTTGCCCATGTCCTGCACGAAGGATTTGTCGATTTTGATGCGATCGAAGGAAAACGAGCGCAGGTAGCCCAGAGAAGAGTAGCCGGTGCCGAAATCATCCAGGGCGATGTTCAACCCTAGGGCCTTGAGCGCCTTGAGGGTTTCAATGTTGCCCTCGGTGTTTTCCAGCAGCACGGACTCGGTTATCTCCAGTTCCAGGCGCTCCGGCTCGAGCCCCGAATCGGCCAGTGCCAGGGCGACAATCTTCACTAGGTCGCTGCTCTTGAACTGCACCGGCGACAGGTTCACCGCCACCGTTTGCTTGCCGGGCCAGGTCGCCGCTTCCTGGCAGGCGAGGTTGAGCGCGCGGGCGCCCACGTCGTGGATCAGCCCGGTTTCCTCGGCGACGGGTATGAAATCCAGCGGCATGATCAGGCCGCTGCTCGGGTGCTGCCAGCGCATCAGCGCTTCATAGCCGCTAATCCGGTTGCTGCTGTGATCGATGATCGGCTGGTAATACATCTGCAGCTGGCCCATGTGCAACGCCGTACGCAGGTCCATCTCCATGGTGCGCCGGCGTCGCGCCGCGGCATCCAGCTCGGGATGGAAGTGTTCGTAACGATTGCGACCGTTGCGCTTGGCTTCGTAGAGCGCCATGTCGGCGTAGCGCATCAGTTGGTCAGCCTGCTGATGATCATCCGGGGAAATGGCGATACCGATGCTCACCCCAACCGAGAAACTGTGGCCATCGATCAGAAATACCGGCGCCACGGCGGCGATCAACCGCTCAGCTGCGCGCTTGGCATCCTCGGCACTGTCCAGGCCGTTTAGCACCACGGCGAACTCGTCGCCACCGAGCCGCGCCAGGGTGTCGCACTCGCGCAGCACCATGTTGAGGCGCTGCCCCAAAGCGCGCAGCAAGCGATCGCCGAAGGCATGACCCAAGGCATCGTTGATGTTCTTGAAGTTGTCCAGATCCAGGCACAGCACGGCAGTCAGCCCGCTTTTTTCAGCGCCGTCCTCCAGCGCCTCCCCGAGGCGTTCGGCAAACAGGGTGCGGTTGGGCAGCCCGGTCAGGGCATCGTGGTGCGCCATATGGTGGATCTGTGCGTGGGCGGCGAGCTCGTCGGTCACGTCTTCGGCAATCAGCAGCACGTAGCCCTTCTGGAATTCGGCGCTGGCGCTCTGCATTACCCGGGTACGCAGCATGCGCGGGCCGAGCTGGGTATCCAGACAATCTTCGGAGAGGTGCGGGGCATCGGCGCGAATACACTGATCCGACTGTTGTTCGATGAACTGGGCGATGGCCGGCGCCATGCACTGGTCAGCGCGGCGGCCGAGCATATCTATCGACAGGCAGCCGAACAGTTTCTCGGCTTGCGGGTTGGCCAGCAGAATCTCCCGGCTCTGGGTGTCCTGCACAATGACGCTGGCGGGAATGTTGGAAATCACCGAATCGAGAAACCGCGACAGCGTGGCCATTTCCTCGCTGTAGCTCTCCGCCAGTTCCTTGGCCTCTAGCAGCGCCAGCTCGTTCTGGCGACGCTCGGTGATATCGCGGGTGATCTTGGCGAAACCAATCAGCTGACCATCCTCGTCGTGGATGGCATCGATAACCACGCTGGTCCAGAACAGCGTGCCATCCTTGCGCACGCGCACGCCTTCAGCCTCGAAGCGTCCTTCGCTGCGGGCGGTCTCCAGCCCTCTGGCGGGGAGCCCGGACGCGCGATCTTCCGCGGTGTAGAACACCGAGAAATGCTGGCCGACGATTTCCTCGGCCTTGTAGCCTTTGGCGCGCTCGGCACCGGCATTCCAGTTCTCGACATGGCCCTGAGGATCGAGCATGTAGATCGCGTAATCGGTGACGCCCTGTACCAACAGGCGGAATCGCCGCTCCTGCTCACGCTGCTCGATCTGCAGGCGGCGCTGCTCGGTGCAGTCGCGGGTGATCTTGGCAAAACCGATCAACTGCCCGTCGTCATCGCGCACCGCATCGATCACCACATGGGCCCAGAACGAGCTGCCGTCCTTGCGCAGCCGCCACCCCTGAGCCTCGAAGCGGCCGGTGTCTCGGGCCTGCTGCAAGCCACGGCCGGGCACGCCATCGGCGCGCTCCTGCGCGCTGTAGAACACCGAAAAGTGCTGCCCGACGATCTCTGCGGCCAGGTAACCCTTGGCCCGCTGGGCACCCGCATTCCAGTTGGTGACGATGCCTTCGGGGCTGAGCAGGTAGATGGCGTAGTCCACCACACTCTGCACCAGCAGGCGGTACATCACGTCAGCATTGGGTTGAGTGGCGAGCATGGCAATCCCGCAATCTGGATAGTGAAGCGGCTCAGGGCGAGCAGCACATGCGGGCGTGCAAGGCAGCCGCAGGCCGTTCACGGGCATGGCGTTCACCAGGGGTTGCAGGAGAGTTTGCCGCGAAAGATGGCACGATGCCAGCAATTTATGACTAATCGGTCAGCATTTACCGACGGGGCGGGGAGGTATCAGAGGGACGAACATGCCCTTCTGCCGAAGCAGAAGGGCATGTGCGACAGTCAGGGCGCCTTGTTGGCCTGGGCGTTGGCTTTGCGCTTGGCCCGGCGGGAGAACATATTGAGGCCCTCGATCACGGCAGAGAATGCCATCGCCGCATAGAGGTAGCCTTTTGGCACATGAGCGCCGAAGCCTTCAGCGATCAGCGTCATGCCGATCATGATCAAAAAGCCCAGCGCCAGCATCACCACGGTCGGGTTGTTGTTGATGAAGCGCGCCAGCGGGTCGGCGGCGAGCAACATCACGGTCACGGCGGCAACTACGGCAACCACCATGATCGGCACGTGGGGCGTCATGCCCACGGCGGTGATGATGCTATCGACCGAGAACACCAGGTCGAGCAGCAGGATCTGCACAATCACCGCACCGAAGCCGACGGTTGCCGCGCGGCCAACAAACATGTCGCCTTCGGGCTCCGGGTCCATGGCGTGGTGGATTTCCTTGGTGGCCTTCCAGAGCAGGAACAGGCCGCCGGCGATCAGGATGATGTCCTTCCAGGAAAACGCCTGACCGAACAGCTCGATCACTGGGTCGACCAGTTTGACGATCCACGCCACGGTGCCGAGCAGCGCCAGGCGCAGGATCAGCGCCGCACCAATACCGAGGCGACGGGCTTTGGCGCGCTGATGCTCGGGCAGTTTGTTGGTGAGAATGGAAATGAAGATCAGGTTGTCGATGCCCAGTACCACTTCCATGACCACTAGAGTGGCCAGTGCGACCCAGGCAGCGGGGTCGCTCGTCAATTGCAGGATATATTCCACGATCACGCACTTTATGGCTGAACAGAAGGCGCATTCTGTGCTTTTGTCAGAACAACAAATATGACAATTTGCGACAAATCATTTCATTCTTGCTACACGCCTAAAACGCCCTGAAATCGGGCGCCTGCGCCGATTCACGCTACCCATTTAACAGCGAGATTCAGGCTGAACCCGGCGCCTGAAATCATGATCTTCTTGCATGCTCCGAACGTCCATTGAGCGGCGCGTTTCCCCCCTCAACCGCGCGCCAGCAAGATCACCACCGTTAGCGCCAGTGCGGCGCAGCTGATCTGCCAGAACAACAGCGGATTTTGCTCCAGCAATGGCACCCGCCCACGGCCCAGCATGGAGCGGCCAGGGTGGCGCAAGGCATGGGCGAACTCATCCGGGTCGTCGTAGCGCTTCAGCGGATCCGGGTGGCAGGCCTTGCGCAGTACATCGTCGAGCCACAGCGGCAGCTTGCGCTCCGGCTGGCCGAGCGGTGCATAACGCAGGCGCGCCTGGGCAGCACGAGTTCGCGCCCGCGCCATGCCGGCGCCGTAAGGCAGCCGGCCAGCCAGCATCTGATAGGCGATTACCGCCAGGGAGAACACGTCCGAGCGCACCGTGCCGGGCTCGCCGAGCCAGTATTCAGGGGCGCTGTATTGCGCCGTGCCGAGTATCGGGTCGTCCGCCTGGCGGCTGTCGATCTCTTGCAGGCCCGCCACGCGGGTGGCGCCGAAGTCGATGATTTTTACCGTACCGGTGGCATCGATCATCAGGTTGGCGGGGCGCAGATCCTGATGGAGCATTTCCAGCCGGTGAAAGGCGCGCAGCCCGCGGGCAATTTGCTCGACGATGCCGCGCACGGTTTCCAGGTCCGGGCGCGGGTGATCGATCATCCACTGCGCCAGCGTCTGACCTTCGATAAATTCACTGACGCCGTACAGGAAGTTGCGCTTGCGTGTCGGCGTGCAGGCCTTGAGCACGTGGGGGCTGTCGATGCGCCGGGCAATCCACTCCTCCATGAGAAAGCGCTCGAGGTAAGCGGCATCGTGCTGCAGATCCAGTGAAGGCGTTTTGATCACCACGGTGGCGCCGCTGTCTTCATCGGTAGCCAGGTACACGTGGCTGCGGGCGCTGGCGTGCAGCGGGCGGACGATGCGGTAACCGTCGAACCGCATGCGCGCTTCCAGAATCGGCGGGCATGGCAGCTCACCGAGCTTGTGCTGCAGTTCGTCGGCCTCGGCACGCGGCAGGCTGTCGACGCGCACCAGTTGCAGGGTCAGGTTGTCGTCGCTGCCATTGGCCAGGGCCCCATCGACAATGCGCTGGGCGGCCAGTTGCAGGTCGTCGATGTGTTCGGCGATGCAGTCGATCATGAAGCGCGCATCGGCGAACTCGTAAACGCCATCGGTGGCCAGCAGGAACAGGTCGCCGCTCTCGATCGCCAGCGCCTGGTAGTCGATCTCCAGCTGCGGCTGGATGCCCAGCGCATGGCTCAGGTAGCTCTTGCCCTCACCGACCCAAACGCGATGATCCCGCGTCAGCGGCTCTAGAGAGCCGTCGCGCAGGCGGTAGATACGGGTGTCGCCGACATGGAACAGGTGCGCGGTGGTGGATTTTAGCACCAGTGCGCTGAAGGTGCACACGTAGCCGCGATCCATGTCGTAGCGATGCTGGCCGCGCCGGGTTTGGGCGTGCAGCCAGGCATTGGTGGCGCTGAGTACGCGGGTCACCGAAGTCTTCACCGACCAGGCTTCGCTGGTGCTGAAGTAGTCGGAGAGGAACGCCGCCACCGCCGTTTCACTGGCGATGTGGCTGACGTCACTACTGCTGATGCCGTCAGCCAGGGCGATGGCGATGCCCTTGCTGCTTAGCTGCGGCTCATGGGGGATGCAAAGGCCATGAAAGTCCTGGTTGCGCGGCTTGCGGCCCGCGTCCGAGCACTGGCCGATGCTGACCTGCAGTTGGCTCTTCCTGCCCGTCCGGAGGTTTTCAGCAGCGGCCATCGACGGTACTCAGCTGTAGTTACGCTTGGGCGCTGTCTTCACGTGGGTGGTGTACAGGGTCAGGCCCGTGAACGCCAGGCCGCCGACCAAGTTGCCAAGTGCAGTAGGGATTTCGTTCCAGATCATGTAGTCCATCACCGAGAAATCACCGCCCATGATCATCCCGAAGGGGAACAGAAACATGTTCACCACCGAGTGCTCGAAACCCATGTAGAAGAACAGCATGATCGGCATCCACATGGCGATGGTTTTGCCGCTGACGGTGGTGGAGATCATTGCGCCGACCACACCCATCGAGACCATCCAGTTGCACAGCATGCCGCGCAGGAAAATGGTCAGCCAGCCGGCCGTGCCGAACTCGGCGTAGCCCAGGGTGCGCGACTCACCGATGTGCGAGATCCTCTCGCCGATATCCCCGGCCTCCTTGGAGAACCCGTAGGTGAAGACGAACGCCATCATCACAGCGACCGTCAGTGCACCGGCGAAGTTGCCGGTAAACACCAGCCCCCAGTTGCGCAGCACGCCACCGACGGTGACCCCTGGGCGTTTATCGAGCAGCGCCAGTGGCGCGAGGACGAACACCCCTGTGAGCAGGTCGAAGCCCATCAGGTACAGCATGATGAAACCGACCGGGAAGAACGCTGCACCAAGCAGCGGCGACCCCGTCTGCACGGTGATGGTGATGGCGAACACCGCCGCCAGGGCCAGAATCGCACCGGCCATGAAGGCACGGATCAGGGTATCGCGGGTCGACATGAAGATCTTCGACTCGCCGGCATCCACCATCTTTGTGACGAATTCGGCAGGAACCAGGTAGGACATGGAGAGGCTCTCTTTTCAGATATGCAAACAGGAATGAGGGGGCGAATGGGCCGGGGTGCCTGCTTGGCGTTCTTCTCCGGCCTTCGCGGTAAGTCGTCGAGCGTTCAGCCCGCCAGGCCGATTTCCACCGTGTCGCCATTGAGCCGTACCGGCCACACGCGCAGGCGCTGCTCCGGGTACTCGAGACAGGTGCCGTCGACGAGGCGGAAATGCTGTTTGTAGAGTGGCGAGGCGATCACCAGATCACCCTTGATCTGGCCGATCAGGCCGCGGCCGATGACGTTGGCGCCGGATTTCGGGTCGCGGTTTTCCACCGCGAACAGTTGCTCGCCAGCCTCGCTGTGGGGCAGATGGAACAGCGCGATCTGCGCACCCTCGAGCCAGGCCACCACGCCGGAATTGGCGACCAGATCCCCGCTGCTGCACAGCGGTTTCCACCTGGTGGCTGGAAGCGATTGGGCACGCACGGCGTTGGACTGGCTCATCAGAGCACCTCCTCGGTAACGGGAATCAGGTGAAGTTCACTAGCGGTCATGGGGCGGCGCTGGCCACGTTCCTTGACGAAGTGGATGTCCGGGTCGGCGCGCTTATCGTTGACGAAGGTGCGGAAGCGCTTGAGCTTCTCCGGGTCCTTGAGGGCACCGGCCCACTCGCATTCGTAGCGGTCGACCACCAATTGCATCTGCGCTTCCAGCTCGGCGCCGAGGCCCAGGCTGTCGTCGAGGATCACCGCCTTCAGATAATCCAGGCCGCCCTCCAGCGACTCGCGCCAGACCGACGTGCGCTGCAGCTTGTCGGCGGTGCGGATGTAGAACATCAGCACGCGGTCGATGGTGCGGATCAGCGCTTCGTCATCCAGGTCGGTGGCGAACAGCTCGGCGTGACGCGGGCGCATACCGCCGTTGCCGCACACATAGAGGTTCCAGCCCTTGTCGGTGGCGATCACGCCGATGTCCTTGCTCTGCGCTTCGGCGCACTCACGGGTGCAGCCGCTGACCGCGAACTTGATCTTGTGCGGCGAGCGCAGGCCCTTGTAGCGATCCTCCAGGCGCAGCGCCATGCCGACGCTGTCCTGCACGCCGTAGCGGCACCAGGTGCTGCCCACGCAGGACTTCACGGTACGCAGCGACTTGCCGTAGGCGTGGCCGGTTTCAAAGCCTGCGGCGATCAGCTCGCTCCAGATCTCCGGCAGTTCGTGCAACTGAGCGCCGAACAGGTCGATGCGCTGACCGCCGGTGATCTTGGTGTAGAGGTCATATTTCTTCGCCACGGCGCCGATGGCGATCAACCCGTCCGGGGTGATCTCGCCACCGGGAATGCGCGGCACCACCGAGTAGGTGCCGTTCTTCTGCATGTTGGCCATGAAGGTGTCGTTGGTGTCCTGCAGCGGGATCAGCGACGGATCGGTGATCGGCTGGTTCCAGCACGACGCGAGGATCGAGCCGACTGCCGGCTTGCAGATATCGCAGCCGGTGTGGCCGCGGCCATGCTTGGCCAGCAGCTCCTCGAAACTGAGCACGCCTTCCACCCGGACGATGGCGTACAGCTCCTGGCGGGTGTGGGCGAAGTGCTCGCAGAGGCTCTTGTCCACGGCCACGCCACGGGCGCTCAGCTCGTGCTCGAAGACCTGCTTGAGCAGCGCGCTGCAGCCGCCGCAGCCACTGCCGGCCTTGGTGATGGCCTTCAGCTCGCCAAGGTCGGTGATGCCGGCGTCGACCTGGCAGCACACCGCGCCCTTGCTGACGTTATGGCAGGAGCAGATGGTTGCGGTATCCGGCAGCGCATCGGCGCCCAGGGTCGGCGCGCCGTCGGACAGCGGCAGAATCAGGCTGGAAGGGTCGGCCGGCAGCTTGATGCCGTTCTGGGCGTACTGCAGCAGCGTGTCGTAATAGCTGTTGTCGCCGACCAGCACGGCGCCGATAACGTGCTGGCCATCCGCCGAGACCACCAGGCGGCGGTAGCTGGCATTAGCTTCGTCGATATAGCGGTAGCTCTTGGCGCCCGGCGTAGCCGCGTGGGCATCACCTATGGAGCCGACGTCGACGCCAAGCAGCTTGAGCTTGGTCGACATGTCGGCACCAGTGAACAACTCATGGGGCTGACCGGCCAGCTGCGCGGCGACGTTACGGGCCATGGCATAACCCGGCGCAACCAGGCCGAAGACCATGCCATTCCACGACGCGCATTCGCCGATGGCGAAGATCGCCGGGTCGCTGGTGCGGCAGTCATTGTCGACCACCACGCCGCCGCGCGGGGCGATGTCCAGTCCCGCGGCGCGGCCCAGGGCGTCCTGTGGGCGAATGCCGGCGGAGAACACGATCAGATCGGTTTCCAGATACTCACCGCCGTTGAATTTCATCCGGTAGGCGTATTCCTCACCGATGACGATCTCCTGGGTGGCGCGCGACAGGTGCACGCCAACACCAAGAGCCTCGATGCGGGCGCGCAGGGCATCGCCACCGTCGACATCCAGCTGCACCGGCATCAGCCGCGGCGCGAATTCCACCACGTGGGCTTCCAGGCCGAGAGATTTGAGCGCGTTGGCCGCCTCCAGACCGAGCAAGCCACCACCGACCACCACACCACGGCGGGCTTTGGTCGCGGCGGCGCGGATGCCGTCGAGGTCGTCGAGGGTGCGGTAGACCAGGCGCGAATTGCCCTCGGCGCCAGGGATCGGCGGTACGAACGGATAGGAACCGGTGGCCAGCACCAGCCGGTCGTAGCCGCGACGGCCCTTGGTGGTGATGACTTCGCGGTTCTCGCGGTCGATCTCCAGCACCTGCTCGCCGAGGTGCAGGTGCAGGTGCACGCCGTTGCGGGCGTAAAGATCAGACCCACCAAGGGCCAGGGCTTCGGCATCCTTGCCGGAGAAGTACTCGGACAGGTGCACACGGTCATAAGCGCGCTGGCGCTCTTCGCCATACACGTGCACCTGATAGCGATGCAGGGCGCCGCTGGCGATCAACTGCTCCACACAGTGGTGGCCGACCATGCCGTTGCCGATGACGATCAGGTTCTCGCGCTTGATCGATGTGACGATGGAATTCATAGCCTGCCCTCTGTCTGCTGCGGTATCACGGTTTTCTGCAACGCAAAAAAAAGACGCCTGGAGCTGTTGTCAGCTTCAGGCGTCTTTGCCTTGGATTCAGTTATGTGGGGTGAGATCAGGTCATGACCTGTTCACCGGCCCCATTGATGATGGGTGCACAAGCTGAATAGCAGGTTGCATGCCAGGATTTCGCGAGTGTCCGCAGGGACTGTAGGGACGGGGCTTTCAGCCCTTTGACGAGGGGAAATGCCGGCGACTGGCGCGAACCAATATGGGGCAACCTACGCCAAAGCTCACCACTTCAGGGCAGGCAGAGCGCACCTCACTACGCTCGGCCATTCTCCATGAGTTCTGGAGCAAGTCCGGGGCGGCGCTGGAGGCGTCTCGCCAGGCCTATGAACACTTCAAGGCAAGAGCGGCCGGTGAGCATGTAGGAGGGGCTTTAGCCCCGGGCTTTATTAGGGCGCGAAGAGCTCGCGGCTAAAGCCGCTCCTACAAAATCGCGACCGGCCGCTCTCACCACCTAGAAGCCAAAGCCGCAGAATGCCGTCTAGGCGCCAGGTAAGAGCATGTCGCCTGTCAACGCTCCCACGGCGGAGGCGGCTCCTGATCCTTGGGCTCGTCGTCGGCATTAAGCGCCGCCTGGCGGCGCGCTTCATCAGCCAGGGCGGCCTTGATCTCGCGCATCACCGCATCGATATCGGCCTCTTCCTCGGGGTCATCGAACTCACCGGTCAGCACACTTTCCGGGGTCAGCTTGCCGTCTTCGTAGAGCGCCCACATTTCCTTGGCGTACTTGGTGAATTTGAGCTCCGGGGCGAACTGACCGAAATAAGCAGCCATGTTGCCGACGTCGCGCTCGAGCATCTTGAAGGCGTGGTTGTTGCCCGCCGCATCCACCGCCTGGGGCAGGTCGATGATCACCGGGCCTTCCGGGCCGAGCAGCACGTTGAATTCCGACAAGTCGCCGTGCACCAGGCCGGCGCAGAGCATCTTGACGATCTCGTCGATCATGAACGCGTGGAATTCACGGGCGTCGTCGGGGTGCAGGTCAACGTCGTTGAGGCGCGGCGCTACGCCACCCTCGCCGTCGGTAACCAGCTCCATAAGCAGCACCCCCTCGAGAAAGTCGAAGGGCTTGGGCACTCGAACGCCAGCGTTGGCCAAGCGAAACAGGGCTGCCACTTCGGCGTTCTGCCAGTTCTCTTCCTGGTTCTTGCGCCCGTGCTTGGAACCTTTGGCCATGGCTCGGGCGTCGCGGCTGTTGCGTACCTTGCGGCCTTCCTGATACTCGGCGGCCTGGCGGAAACCGCGCTTGTTGGCCTCCTTGTAGACCTTGGCGCAACGCAACTCGGTACCGCAACGCACAACATAGACCGCTGCTTCCTTGCCGCTCATCAAAGGGCGAATCACCTCGTCCACCAGGCCGTCTTCGACCAGGGGCTCAATGCGTTTTGGCGTCTTCATCAGCTTTTATCAGGGTCCTCGGTGGTCTATGCGGCCCTTTTATACGGCAATCTTCCGGCAGCGCACAGCCTCTAGGGAAAATGCGCGACCACAGAACGTTTGAAAGCCTGATTGGCACTGGTGCGAGACGGAGCAGGCGCCGACAATCGAGGCACTGTTACAGGAGATGAGCATGTCGGATGAGCGCCAGTGGCAAGCCGTATGCGAGCGCGATGCCACACAGGATGGCCAATTCGTGTTCGCCGTGCGCTCGACCGGCATCTACTGCCGCCCCAGTTGCCCGGCACGCCGGCCGCTGCGCCAGCATGTCAGTTTCTACAGTGAGCCGTCGCTGGCTGAAGCGGCAGGCTACCGCGCCTGTAACCGCTGCTCACCGAGAGGCATCAGCCCAGCCGAACAACTCGACGCGCTGGTGACCGCAGCTTGCCGCCTGCTCGATGGCGACGGCAAGCCGCCGACGCTGGGTGAGCTAGCTGCGCGAATTGGCCTGTCACCCTCGCACTTGGCCAGAGCCTTCAAAGCCCGCACAGCAATGACGCCAAAGGCCTGGGCTAACACTCGCCGCCGTGAGCGCCTGGAGCAGGCGCTGCCTCAGGCTGACTCAGTGCTCGATGCTGCGATGAACAGCGGTTACTCCAACACCCGAGCACTGTATGAACGAGCCGGCGGCGTAAGCGCAGCCAGCCGACGCAAAGGTGCCATCGGGGAAACGCTGCGTGTGGCCGTGGTGCCCTGCCCGCTCGGCTATCTGCTACTGGCAAGCAGCGAAAAGGGACTATGCGCCCTACTGTTTGGCGAGTCGCAGAGCGCGCTGGAAGCAGAATTGCGCCAGCGCTTTCCACAGGCAACGCTGCAGGCTGACGATGGATCGCTAAAGGATTCGCTGAGTGAAGTGATAAGGCAGATGGAAGAGCCCGAGCGCGCGGCCAATCTACCGCTGGATATCCGCGGCACCGCCTTTCAGCAACAGGTCTGGCAGGCCCTGCGAGCCATTCCGGCAGGAGAAACGCGCACCTATGGCCAATTGGCCGCAAGCCTCGGCAGCCACCCGCGCGCCATTGCCCGCGCCTGCGCCAGCAACCCGCTGGGTCTGCTGGTGCCCTGCCACCGCGTTACCGCCGCCGATGGCAGCCTCGGCGGCTACCGATGGGGCGTGGCGCGTAAGGCCGCGCTGCTGAAGGCTGAAGCTGAAAACGCTCAGCCGCGAAGAATGACCGGGCAAACTCCCCACCCGTAGCCTGGCGTTGAGCGCAGCGATACCCAGGAAAGCGGTTCCCGGGTGCCGCTACGCTCGCCCCGGGCTACTTGTCGATTGCCTCAGCGTTCCAGAATCGCCGTCACGCCCTGCCCGCCTGCGGCGCAGATGGAGATCAGGCCGCGCCCCTCGCCCGCCACCGAGAGCAGCTTGGCCAGGTTGGTGACGATACGGCCGCCGGTTGCAGCGAACGGATGGCCAGCGGCCAACGAGCTGCCTTTGACGTTGAGCTTGGCGCGGTCGATGCTGCCCAGCGCCTGCTCCAGCCCCAACTTCGTGCGGCAATAGTCGGCGTCTTCCCAGGCTTTCAGTGTGCACAGCACTTGCGCGGCAAATGCTTCGTGGATTTCGTAGTAGTCGAAATCCTGCAGGGTCAGGCCATTGCGTGCCAGCAAGCGCGGCACCGCATACACCGGCGCCATCAGCAGCCCTTCGTCGCCTTTGACGAAATCCACCGCCGCCGCCTCGCCATCACGCCAGTAGGCAAGAATCGGCAGCCCGCGGGCCTTGGCCCATTCCTCGCTGGCGAGCAGCACCAGGGATGCGCCATCGGTGAGTGGCGTCGAGTTGGCAGCGGTCAGGGTGCCGCGCTGGCCCTGTTCGAATACCGGCTTTAGCTGGGCGATCTTCTGCGGGTCAATGTCAGGGCGCAGATTCTGGTCGCGGGTCAGGCCGAGAAACGGCGTCATCAGGTCGTCCTGCCAGCCTTCGGCGTAGGCAGCAGCCAGCTTGCGATGGCTTTCCACTGCCAGTTGATCCTGCTCGTCACGGGGGATTGCCCAGTGCTGCGCCATCAGCTCGCAGTGCTGGCCCATCGACAACCCGGTGCGCGGCTCGCCATTGCGCGGCAGCGACGGCGCCAGGTGGCGTGGGCGTATCTGCAAGAGCGTCTTGAGCTTGTCGCCGGTGCTCTTCGCGCGATTGGCTTGTAACAGGATCTTGCGCAGACCTTCATTGACGCCGATCGGCGCATCCGAAGTGGTATCGACGCCGCCGGCGATACCGCAGTCGATCTGCCCCAAGGCGATCTTGTTGGCGACCAGCAGCGCGGCCTCAAGCCCGGTCCCGCACGCCTGCTGCAGGTCATAGGCCGGCGTTTGCGGCGACAGGCGCGAGCCGAGCACGCATTCGCGGGTCAGGTTGAAATCTCGCGAGTGCTTGAGCACCGCGCCGGCCACCACCTCGCCAAGGCGCTCGCCATGCAGGTTGTAGCGTTCGATCAGGCCGTCCAGCGCGCTGGTGAGCATCGCCTGATTGCTGGCGGTGGCGTAGGCGCTGTTGGAGCGGGCGAAGGGAATACGGTTGCCACCAACGATGGCGACCCGGCGCGGCAGGCTCATGTACGGCTCCTTGCAGGTAATATTCTGCGGCACATTAGGGTGCCGATTTACCGACACGGTGGCCGGTCATTGGGCTGCTGTCGATGCATGAAACGAGTGATGGCGTACAGTGGTCAACCACTTTGAGTTTCAGCCCTGGAGTCTGTTCCATGTCCGATCGCTACCTCAACTTCGCCAACACGCCAGCTGGACGCCGCCTGGTCGGCGCGCTCGGCCTGCCTGCTCCGCTGCCCCTGGAACGCTGGGTCGCGGGCCGCAACCGGCCACTCGAAGGCGCGTTGCTGATCGGCGGCGACGGCGAGCTGGGGGCTGCTGTCGCGGGCTTTGCCAACCGGCTGACCGACGAACACTTCGCCGCCCGCGATGACCAGTACGGCCTGCCCCGCTGGACCGCCGAGCACGGCCCCAAGCTCAAGGGCCTGGTATTCGACGCAAGCGGCCTGAGCCGCTTCGAGGAACTCGACGCGTTGCGCCAGTTCTTCCAGCCCGCCTTGAAGAATCTTGGCCGCTGCCCGCATGTGGTGGTGCTCGGCCGTGCGCCAGATACGCTGAGCGATCCGCAAGCCAGCAGCGTGCAGCGCGCGCTCGAAGGTTTCACCCGCTCGCTCGGCAAGGAAATTCGCCGCGGCGGCACCGTGCAGCTGCTGCATGTCGTCGACCCAGGTGCTGAAACCGGGCTCGAAGGCGCCCTGCGCTTTCTGCTCTCCCCGAAGAGCGCCTACGTGTCGGCCCAAGTGCTGCGCTTGCAACCCTGCGCGCAGCAGGTGAGCGATTGGACGCGCCCGCTGGCGGGCAAGACAGCCCTGGTCACCGGAGCCAGCCGCGGTATCGGCGCCGCCATCGCCGAAACCCTGGCCCGTGATGGTGCCGAAGTACTGCTGCTGGATGTGCCACAAGCCAAAGATGCCCTTGATGCCCTCGCTTCACGCCTTGGCGGGCGCAGCCTGGCGCTGGATATCTGTGCCGACGACGCACCGGCCAAGCTGGTCGAGGCGTTGCCGGAAGGTGTGGATATCATCGTTCACAACGCCGGCATTACCCGCGACAAGACCCTGGCGAAGATGAGTGAAGGGCTGTGGGAGTCGGTAATCGACGTCAACCTGCGCGCGCCGCAACAGCTCACCGAGGCGCTGCTGCAGGCTGGCGCCTTGCGTGACAATGGCCGAGTGGTGCTGATCGCCTCGCTCAGCGGCATCGCCGGGAACGTCGGGCAGACTAATTACGCGACCAGCAAAGCCGGGCTGATCGGCCTCGCGCAAAGCTGGGCGCCGACGCTGGCCGAGCGCGGCATCAGCATCAACGCGGTGGCACCGGGTTTTATCGAAACAGGCATGACTGCCGCCATTCCCTTCACCATTCGTGAAGCCGGTCGGCGCATGAACTCGATGAACCAGGGCGGCCTGCCCCAGGATGTCGCCGAAGCCGTGGCCTGGTTCGCCCAGCCCGGCTCTGGCGCAGTCACCGGCCAGGTGCTCAGGGTGTGCGGGCAAAGCCTACTGGGCGCCTGATCAGGAAGCGCTGCGGTCACCTGCGCTCAGGCGGCCGCGACGGCGAAACTCCGCTGGCGTCACACCAACCCAACGTTTGAATGCCCGGCAGAAGGTGCTCGGTTCGGAAAAGCCGATGCGCTCGGCAATCAGCTCGATGCGCTTGTCAGTATCGAGCAACAGGCGCTCTGCCAGGTTGCGCCGGCTATTGGTGAGCATCTCGTTGAAACGCACATCGGCTTGCGACAATTGCTCGCGTAATCGCCTGACCGGCATGTGCATACGGTCGGCGACCTGCTCCAGCGTCGCCCCATCAACGAGCAATTCTTCGATCAACTGAGCGACCTGGCGCACCAGCTCCGAGTGCGGCTTAGTGGCTGTTTTTATTAGCGGTACATGCAGATAAACCAGCGCCGGGCCTGCCGTGGCCGGGCGCGTGTTGATCCCGCTTTCTTGTCTGTAGTGCGCCATGCTGCATTCCTTGCGTGAGTCGCCTGCGCGGCTGGGTATCAAGCAGCGTAGGCAGCTTTTCTGAGCGGCGCCCGCGCTCGCCGCCAATTGGTTGCGCAGCCGGCACCAATGGATGCTGGCTAATGTCCTAAATCTCGACGAGAGTACGCTGAACCACATTTTGCACCGGAGCGCACAATGGCAACCGAATGGCTCGATTTGCACACTCCACCGGCCTTGCCCGGTTTGCTCCTGCGCGCAGCGATGCGCCGTGGTATCACCGGCAAGGTGCTACCGCACCGTGGCCTGCGTTGCGCGGTTAGCGTCGACGCCGGTCACCTGGCCCGCTACCGCGAGCTGTGCGGTTTCACCGATGACGCCCGCCTGCCCGCCACTTATCCTCATGTGCTGGCCTTCGCCCTGCAGATGAAGCTGCTGACCGAAGCCGACTTCCCCTTCCCGCTGCTCGGCCTGGTGCACCTGGAAAATCGCATTCGGGTGATTCGCCAATTGGCCGGGCTCGGCCCCTTCACCCTTAGCGTGGAGGCGACCAACCTCGCGCCCCACGACAAGGGCGCCGTATTCAGCGTGATTACCCGCCTCGAAGATCAGCTCGGCCTGCTTTGGGAAGGCGACAGCCGCCTGCTGTGCCGGGGCGTGAAACTCGACGGGCCAACGGTTGGCCGCAGCGAACCCGTCAATCTGCCGATGGACGACCTGGATCGCTGGCAGGCGCCGGCAGATATCGGCCGCCGCTATGCGCGCGTTTCGGGCGACTACAACCCCATCCATCTGTCAGCACTGAGCGCCAAGCCCTTCGGCTTCCCGCGTGCCATTGCCCACGGGCTGTGGAACAAGGCTCGCGCTTTGGCAGCACTGCAAGCCCATCTGCCGGCCTCCGGCTATAGCGTGGAAGTCCGCTTCCAGAAACCGGTGCTGCTGCCAGCCACCATCCGCATGCGTGCCAGCCTGCCCGCGGCCGAGGGCCAGTTCGATTTGCTGGGCAAAGAGGATGTGCCGCATTTGGCCGGCCACTGGCAGGTCATCTAGGCTCTGTACGAAAAGTACCTTCGCTCGGTGATGCTTCGTTAAAAATCAGTTCGGCCTGCTCATTTACAGCTCGTAAACTCCGCGGCCTCACCGATTTTTGCCTCGCCTGACCTTCGCTCGGAGACTTTTCGTACAGACCCAGGCTCCTTGCGAGCCTTTGGACGGCGCTCGTCGCCCATGAAAGAATGTGCGGCCTCTGCCTACAGGACGCCGCATGAACATCGCCGAACTAACCGCTCGCCTGCACGCCATTCGTGATCGCAACGACTGGCGCCAATTCCATGCACCAAAGAACCTGGCCATGGCCGCCAGCGTGGAAATGGCCGAGCTGGTGGAAATCTTTCAGTGGCTCAGCGAAGACCAGTCGCGCAGCCTGCCGGCGGACAAGCTCGAGCATGCCGGCCAGGAAATCGGCGACGTGGTGCTCTACCTGCTTTTGCTTTGCAGCGAGTTGGGCCTGGATATGGAAGAAGTGGTGCGCGCCAAGCTGACCCACAGCGAACGGCGGTTTGCCTGATGAGCGACCGGCATTTCGATGAGTTGGCGACGCGCTTCGCCGAGAAGATCTATGGCGGCGCCAAGGGCGCAATCCGCCTCGCCGTGCTGCAGGCCGATCTGGCCGAAGCCCTACCCGAGCGCCCGCTACGGGTGCTCGACGTCGGCGCTGGCCTCGGCCATATGTCGCTGTGGCTGGCCGAGCGCGGCCACGACGTCACCCTGGCGGAACCTGCCGAGCCGATGCTGGCCGGCGCACGCGAGCGTTTCTCGCAGGCCGGTCTGGCGGCAACTTTCATTCACGCGCCCTGGCAGGAATTGCCAGGGCGCTTCGAGGCACCCTTCGATCTGGTCATCTGCCACGCCGTACTCGAATGGCTGGAGCAGCCGGCAGCCATCCTGCCCGCGTTGCATGGCCTGACCGCCGCCAATGGCTGGCTGTCGCTGGCGTTCTACAACAAGGACGCGCTGATCTACCGCAACCTGCTCAAGGGCCACCTGCGCAAACTGCGCAAGGAAGAATTCGCCGGCGAGAAGCAGAGCCTGACGCCACAACGCCCCCTCGACCCTCGCGAACTCGAGTCGCAACTTGCCGCCAGCTGGCAGGTCGAACAGAGGAGCGGCGTGCGGGTGTTCCACGATTACATGCCACGGGATTTCCAGGCCAAGGCGCAGCTCGCCGATCTGCTGGAAATGGAGTTGGCTCACCGTCGCCACCCGGCCTTCGCCGGCCTCGGCCGCTACCTGCACTGGATCTGTCGGCCACGCTGAACCCTGCTCTGCCAGGAGAGTCGCCATGAAACGCTTTGCGCTGCTACTGCTCACCATTGGCCTGGCTGCCTGTCAGAGCCACAATCCGTACACCACGGACTCAGTGCCCCTGCCGCCTGCACCGCCAGGCGCCGCCAATCATTTCGACCGCAGCGCCTACCCGGCCGCGCCACGCGACTATGCGGCCTACCGCAGCTGGGCCTGGCAGCAACGCCCGGCCGGTAGCGCCTGGGCGACGGCTGACCTGGTGCAGGACGCGCTCAATAACGCCCTCGACCAACGCGGCCTACGCCCGGCCCAGGGCAACGCCGCAGCCGACATCAAGGTACGCACCGACACTCGCCTGGAGCGCCGCGTACGCCAGGTCGCCGACAGCTACGATCCCTATTACGGTGGCGGCTACGGCAGTTTCGGCAACCGCGGTTACGGCAACGGTATCGGCGTGGGCACCCGCGTGCCGCTGACCCGTTCTTATGAAGAAGAGGTCGTGGTGGTGCGCATCGACTTCTTCGACGGCCGTAGCGGTGAGCAGGTGTGGAGCGGCCAGGCCGAAATGCGCAGCACTGGCAGCCAGGCGGAACGCGCTGAAGCGCTGCGCAAGGCTGTCAGCGATGCACTCGGCGAGTACCCGCCAGCATGAACCAACCTATCGATGGATTCGGGAGAACGCTAATGCGCCGCCTGCCTCTGCTACTGATTCCCGTGCTGTTGTTCCTCGGCGCTTGCCAGAGCCAGCAGATCAACCGCGACTTCGACGCCAGCCGGGATTTCGCCAGCTACCGCAGCTGGAGCTGGCAAGAGCCGGCAGTGCAGTACAAGCCTGATGACCCGCGCCTGCGCAGCGACCTCACCGAGCAGCGCCTGCGCAACGCGGTAGCGGATCAACTCGACCAGCGCGGCCTGCGCCCGGCAGCAAGCGGCGCCAAGGGCGACCTGAAGGTACAGGTGTGGCTGGTCGTCGATGACCGCCAGCAGCAGGTCAGCAGCGGTTTCGGTGGCGGCTTCGGCGGTTACTGGGGGCCTTACTGGGGCGGCCCGGGTTACAACGAAACCCGCACCATCGACTACAAGGTGGCGACCGTGCAGATCGACCTGTTCGATGGCAAGGACGGCAAGCTGGTGTGGCGCGGCAGCGATGAGCGCATCGTGCGTGACAGCTCGGGCAGCCCGGCCGAGCGTGAAGCGCAAGTCCGTGAAACCGTCGCCCGCGTGCTCAGCCAATACCCGCCGCGCTGACGCGGCGGGGCGATTAGCGTCTAGCTGCCGCCGAAGCGATAGAACAGATTGGGCTCGCTGACGATATACAGGTTGCCCTGATCATCGAAGGTCATACCTTCGCCCTGGGGCACGGACTTACCGAGGCCGGCGAAGTCGCTATCCAGCGGGCGGTAGCCGATCAGCTTGCCGCTCTCGCTATCGAGCTCCATGACCCGCTTCGACTCGTCGCTGAGCAGCACCAGGTGGCCGGTGCGCCCGTCGTAGTGCACGGCTGAAAGATCGGTGGCGAACACCGAGTCGCGAATCCACTCGTCGTGGTCGATGATCTGCAGACCGAAATCACCCTGCATGCTGTGTTTCAGGCCGCGAATCTCGTAGAGCTTCATCGGCGAATGCTCTTTGGCAACGAACAGACGATCACCTGCCCGGTCATAGCCAACCCCTTCGAAGCCCTGATTGCCATCGCGCCCGATGCCCAGGGTCAACGAACGATAATCCTCACGGAATAACGCGCCAGCCTGTTTGGGCACCGGCACCACGACCATCTGCTGCTCGCGCTCCTCGACAAACAGCAGCATGCCGTCGCCCAGGTAGGTCACGTCCTCGACATCGCTGAAACCGCTCAGCGGGTAGCGCGCCAGCACCTCACCGCTCTTGTTCATGGCCAGCAGCTCTGAAGGACTGTTGACCACTGCCCACAGCTGATCACGCTGGTTGTCGTAACTGATGCCGGACAGGTTGTCGTCAACGCCGCTGACCACCCGAGCGTTCACCTGCACCTTGTAATCACGGCCGGTGAGGCTGCCTGGCGCTGCCTGTAAGGCCGCCGGGGTGGTCAGCCAGTAATAAAGGCGATCATCCACATGCAGAGCACGCACTTGGTAACCGGCTACAAGCAGCAATAACAACAGCAGCCACGCCCACGGGCGCAGCACAGGCAGACGGGAAAAGGCCCGCTTAGCGGCAACTATCATGAAAATTCTCGAATTCAGGAGTGCAGACAGCGTACCGGAGCAATGTTGCAATCGCACGGCACGACAGCTCGCATTCAGAGGCGAGCGCCAGGGCAAAGTTCCTCGCTACCCGCGCCAGCGCGCCGCCCGGCGGCTGCCAAGCGTGACGGTTTACCCGACTGGCAAGACCGTGCAGACTGCCGCAAGAAAGCGCACAGCAAAGACGCTGGCACTAGCCAACGTTTCCAACAGCCCTCGAGACTGTCCAAGCCAAGCGGCCTGGAACCGAAGGAGAAGATTTTGGCGTCCAGTGAAACAGGCAGCTCGTTAAGCACCGCGATCGCCAACTGCGCGAAAGAACCCATCCATATTCCCGGTAGCATTCAGCCCCAGGGATTTCTGATGGTGTTCGACGAGCAAGCACTGACCGTGCTGCAGGTGAGCGAGAACGTCGCCTCCTGGCTCGGCCTCGAGCCCTCGCAACTGCTGGGCCTGCAGCTGGATGCGCTGCTCGAAGACAGCGCCGTGCTGGCCGAACGCCTGGCGCAACTTTCCGACGACGACACCACGCCCTTTCATATCGGCGACGTGCGTTTTTGCCAAGGCAGCCGCCGCGGCGAGCTGACCGCCATGGTCGCCCACCGCTTCGACCAGGTGCTGATCGCCGAATTCGAACCGATCAGCAACGCCGTCACGGCTTACAACACCCTGTATCCGATGGTGCGTACCTTCATCGGCCACCTGCAGGGTGCCGACGATATCGACGAGCTGTGCAGGTTGTCGGTCGCCGAGGTAAAGCGAATTACCGGTTTCGGCCGCGTGAAGATCTACAGCTTCGATGCCGACGGCAACGGCCTGGTGCATGCCGAATGCCGCGACGATGATTACCCCAGCTACCTGGGGCTGAGCTTCCCGGCCTCGGATATCCCGCCCCAGGCGCGCCAGCTGTACGTGGCCAACCGCATCCGGGTGATCGAAGACGCCAACTATCAGCCCTCGCCACTGCAGCCGGCGCACAACCCGCTGACCGGCAAACCGCTGGATCTCAGCTACGCCACGCTGCGCAGCGTCTCGCCGGTGCACCTGCAGTACATGCGCAACATGCAGACCATCGCCTCGATGTCGATCTCCATCGTGGTCGAGGGCCAGCTGTGGGGGCTGATTTCCTGCCATCACGCCAGCGCCCGCTCGGTCGGTTTCCAGACGCGCACCGCCTGTGAACTGCTCGGCCGCATGCTGTCGCTGCAGATCGAGGCGAAGATCGCCCACGCGCGTACCCAACACCTGCTGCAACTGCGCAAGCAAATCGTGCAAATGCTCTCGGCGATGGCAGACCGCGACAGCGTCAGCGAAGGCCTGCTGTCGCTGCCTGACACCTTTCTGGCTTTCGCCCAGGCCAGCGGCGCCGCGATCATCTCTGCCTTGCACTGCGATCTGATCGGGCAGACGCCGCCACGCGACCAGGTTAATGCCCTGGTGCAGTGGTTGGGCGCTCGCCCCGGCGAAGACCTGTTTCATACCGATAACGTCAGCCGCGACATCCCGGAGCTGCCCGAGCTCAGTGAGCACATCGGTGGCCTGCTGGCCGTTGCCATCTCCGAACTGCACTCGCACTACCTGATCTGGTTCAAGCCCGAGCAGAAGCGCGTGGTGCAGTGGGCAGGCAAACCGGAGAAATCGATTGGCTCAAGCGGCGCACTCGACCCGCGCAACAGCTTCGCGCGCTGGCAGGAGGAAATCAGCGGTTTCTCCACGCCATGGGACGAACAGGTGCCGGAAAGCGCACTGGAGTTGCGCAACGCGGTGCTCGGCATCGTGCTGCGCAAGGCCGAGGAGCTGGCCCAGCTGGCCGGCGACTTGAAAAAAACCAACAAGGAGCTGGAAGCCTTCTCCTACAGCGTGTCCCACGACCTACGCGCACCGCTGCGACACATCGCTGGTTATGCGGAGCTGCTAGCTGATTTCGAAGGCGCCAAGCTGTCCGAGCGTGGCGTGCGTTTTCTCGAGCACATCACCGAATCGGCACGTTTTGCCGGCACGCTGGTGGACAACCTGCTGAGTTTCTCGCAGATGGGCCGCTCGGCGCTGCGCTTCACCGACGTCAACCTGCAGGCGCTGGTCGAATCGATTCGCGAGGAAATGAAACCCGATTATCAAGGTCGTAACCTGGAGTGGCACATTCAGCCGCTGCCGCGCGTGGTCGGTGACGCTGCGTTTCTACACCTGGCGCTACGCAATCTGCTGGCCAATGCCATCAAGTACAGCCGCGAGCGTGAAACGGCGATCATCGTTGTCGGCGCCGAACAGAACGATGATGAAGTCATCGTCTTTGTGCGCGACAACGGTGTGGGCTTCAATATGGAATACGTGGACAAGCTGTTCGGCGTTTTCCAGCGCCTGCACCGCATGGAGGAGTTCGAAGGCACCGGCATCGGCCTGGCCAGCGTACGCCGTATAATCGAGCGTCACGATGGACGGGTCTGGGCCGAAGGCAAGATCAATCAGGGTGCTACCTTCTATTTCGCGTTACCAAAACGCAAACACCCCGTCATTTCGTGACGGGACGAGGACTTTAATGCTCAAACCGATACTGCTGGTCGAAGACAATCCACACGATCTCGAATTGACGCTGATCGCGCTGGAGCGCAGCCAGCTGGCCAACGATGTAATCATCATGCGTGATGGCGCCGAAGCGTTGGATTACCTGTTCCGCCGTGGCGACCACGCTGATCGCCTGCCCGGCAACCCTGCGATCATGATGCTCGACCTCAAGTTGCCGAAGATCGATGGGCTGGAAGTGCTCAAGGTGGTGCGTGACTCGCCCGAACTACGCAGCATCCCGATCGTCATGCTCACCTCCTCGCGCGAGGGCCCGGACCTGCAGCGCGCCTATGAATTGAACGTGAACGCCTACGTGGTGAAACCGGTCGAATTCAAGGCCTTCGTCTCGGCCATTTCCGACCTCGGTGTATTCTGGGCAGTGCTCAACGAGCCGCCTCCCGGCTCACTGCGCCTGCAGCGTCGTATCGCCGATGACGAGCCGCAAGCCGATGACAATTGACGCCAGCTGATTTTCGCTTGATATACAGGCCTACCAAAGACCGCAACCGACGACCTTTCCATGCCGCCCGTGCCTCTTAAACTGCTGTTCATCGAAGACAGTCCGCATGATGCGGAACTGGCCCTGCTCGCATTGGAACGCAACGGTCTGCTGGTCGACAGCACGCTGGTCTACGATCACGAAGCTGCCGAGCGCGCGCTGCAGCTTGAGCGCTTCGACCTGATCGTTTCCGACTACCTGCTGCCGGGCTCCTCGGGTGCGCAGGCACTGGAAGTGGCGCGGCGCCTGGCGCCGCAAACACCGTTCATCTTTCTGTCCGGCATGTTCGGTGAAGAGCATGCGGTGGAGATGATGCGCCTGGGCGCCGTCGACTACGTGCTCAAGCAAAACCTGCCGTTCCTGCCCAAGGCCATCGACCGGGCCATGGCGGAGGTCAACGAGCGCGAGCAACGCCGCCGCGTGGAAGACACCCTGCAAGCCGTCGAGGCCCGCGCTCGGTTGGCCATTGGTGCGGCACGCATGGGCATGTGGGATTACGTGCCAGCCACCGATACGCTGATCTGGGACGAGCGCTGCCGCGCCCTCTACGAATTGCAGCCCGACGCCCATGTCGACATGGCCATGTTTCTGGCCCGCTGCCACCCGGACGACCGCACCCTGCTGAAGCAGCGCGTCAATGAAGCGCTGGCCAGCGACACCGGCAACGAGTTTCAGGCTGAATTCCGCCTGCCCCTGAACAACGGCAGCAAACGCTGGATCTCGGCCCGCGGCCAGGCATTTTTCGATAACGGCACCTGCACCCGCTTTCTCGGCGTGCTGCACGACATCACCGAGCAGAAGCAAGCCAACGAAGCCCTGCTGCGCCTTAACGACGTGCTCGGCGAGCGCGTCGAGAAGCGTACCCGCGAGCGCGACCGCAACTGGGAGCTGTCCCGCGATTTGCTGGCTGTGCTGCGCTTCGACATGCGCCCCAGTGCCCTCAACCCGGCGTGGGAACAGACCCTCGGCTGGACGCGCCAGCAACTGACTCAGGGCCCGCTGTGGGAGCTGGTACACAGCGATGACCAGAACGACACCCAGGCGCATATCAAGCGCGTCACCTCTGACAACGTTTCGGTGCGCTTCGTCAACCGCATGCGCCGCGCCAGCGGCGAGTATCACTGGCTGTCGTGGATCGTGGTGCGTGATGACGACCTGCTCTATGCCACCGTGCGCGACATCACCCACGAGCGTGCGGTGGTCGAAGAACTGGCGGCAACAAACAGGCAACTGCGCGAACAGATCGCCGAGCGCGAGCGCGTCGAGGCAACCCTGCAGCAAATGCAGCGCCTGGAGGCAGTCGGTCAGCTCACCGCGGGCGTGGCCCACGACTTCAACAACCTGCTGACCGTAGTGCTGACCAGCACCAGCTTCCTGATCCGCGACCTGGAAAAGGGCAATCTCGACAAGGCTCGCGGGCGCCTGCAGAACATCACCGACGCCGGCGAGCGCGGCGCCAAGCTGACCGGCCAGTTGCTGGCCTTCTCGCGGCGCCAGCGCCTGGTGCCCGAAGCAGTCAACCTCGGCGAAACCGTGCAGGGCATGCTCGAACTACTGAAAAGCACTCTGGGCGGCAGTGTGCTGATCGAAACCAGCACCGAGCCCGATCTCTGGCACGCCCGCGTCGACCCAACGCAAATCGAGCTGATCATCCTCAACCTGGCGATCAACGCCCGTGACGCCATGGGCGTCGGCGGCACTCTGCGCCTGAGCACCAGCAACGAGGTGATCAGCGAAACGCCGCGCCGCCCCGAAGACCCGGAGCCCGGCGACTACGTGGTACTGGCGGTCGAGGACTCCGGCAGTGGTATGAGCGAAGCGGTGCTGGCCAAGGCCTTCGAGCCGTTTTTTACCACCAAGGAAATCGGCAAGGGCTCGGGCCTCGGCCTGGCCCAGGTGTTCGGCTTCGCCAAGCAATCCGGTGGCGGCGCGCGCATCCTCACGCAGATGGGCGTCGGTACCACGGTCAAGGTTTACCTGCCGGGCCTGCGCGATATCGCGCCGCCCGCCGAAGAGTTGCCCCGTGAGCCGCAACAACTGGCCGAGCACGGTGCGCAGCGCACCATCCTGCTCGTCGACGATGACCCACGGGTGCGCGAGGTAACGGCCCTGACGCTGGACGCGCTCGGCTACCAAGTGCGTGAAGCCGACAGCGGCAGCGACGCCCTGAGCAAACTCGACGATAGCATTGACCTGCTGCTGGCCGACTTCGCCATGCCCGGCATGAACGGCGCCGAGCTGGCCCAGGCCGCGCGTAAGCGCTACCCGGAACTGCCGGTGGTGTTCGTCACCGGTTATGCCGAGATAGGCGGGCTGGATGCCGACGAAGCCTTTATCGTGCAGAAGCCGTATCGCAGCGAGGAACTGGCGGAAAAGTTGCAACACGCCTTCACCCACCGCAACCCCACCTGAACCCCGCAGCAGTCGCAGCAGCCAGGGTGCCTCAGCGCACCGCTGCCGCGACCACACCGCCAGGATAGGCTCCCCCAGACAATGTCCGCGACGCAGAACACCCCCCCCGATTCCTGCCTGTTTTCCGGCCAGTCCGGCGATGCCGTCGAGCGCATTCGCCGCTTCGACTGGGCAGCCAGCGCGCTCGGCTCCATTGAGCAGTGGCCGGACGTGCTGGTTAGCACCACGCGACTTATCCTCTCCTCACCGACGCCTATCGTGCTGCTGAGCGGCGCCAAGGGCGTGTTGATCTACAACGATGCCTACGCCGCATTTGCCGGCCAGCGCCACCCGGAAATCTTCGGCCTACCCGCCGAAGAAGCCTGGCCGGAGATCGCTGAGTGGAACCGTCACGTGATCGCCATGGGCCTGAGTGGCCGATCCATGTGCCAGGAAAACCTCTACCTGCCGCTGCGCCGCCCCGGCTTGCAGGAAGATGCCTGGATGAACCTCTACTACAACCCGCTGCTCGATAACACCGGCCACTCCCACGGCATGATGTGCATCGTGGTGGAAACCACCAATCAGGTCGTCGCCATCGAACAGCGCACCCAAGCCGAGGCCCAGCTGCGCAGCGCCAACGAGCGTATCGAACTGGCCCTGAACGCCGGCGCTGTGCTTGGCACTTGGGTGTGGGACATTCCCAACGACCTGGTGACCGGCGACGAACGCTTCGCTCGGGCCTTTTCCGCGAACCCGCAACAGGCCGCCAGCGGCATGCCCCTGGATCAAATCACCGCGGCCATCCACCCACAGGATCAGCCAGGTGTGCGCGAGCTTATCGAGCACACCATCAAAGTCGGTGGCAGTTTTCGCGCCGAGTATCGGGTGCAGCAGCCCGACGGCGGCTATCGCTGGATCGAGGCGAACGGGCGTTGCGAGTTGGCAGCGGACGGCTCGCCGCTGCGTTTTCCCGGCGTGCTTATCGATATCGATGAACGCAAGCACACCGAGCTGGCGCTGCGCCAACTGACCCAAACCCTCGAAGAGCGCGTCAGCGAAGCCGTGTTGCAGCGCACTCAGGCCGAAGAGCAGCTGCGCCAGGCGCAGAAGATGGAAGCCATCGGCCAGCTCACCGGCGGCATCGCCCACGACTTCAACAACCTGTTGGCCGGCATTCTCGGCAGCCTGGAGCTGGTCCAGCGCAAATTACCTGTGAGCGAGAACCCGCAACTCGGCAAGTTCATCGACGCGGCCATCGCCTCAGCCAATCGCGGTGCCTCCCTGACTCACCGCCTGTTGGCGTTCGCCCGTCGGCAGTCGCTGGACATGCGCCGGGTCGAGGTCAACGCCCTGGTACGTTCAATCGAGGAGCTGCTGGCGCGCACCCTGGGCGAGCAGGTCACCCTGGATATCCAGCTGGCCGAAGATCTATGGCCGACCCGCAGCGACGGCCACCAGCTGGAAAACGCACTGATCAACCTGGCCATCAACGCCCGAGACGCCATGCCCGACGGCGGCACCTTGCGCCTGGAAACCCGCAATACCAAGCTCGGTGAAGTCGAAGCGCATAACTACCAGGTTCCGGCCGGCGATTACCTGCTGCTATCGGTCAGTGACACCGGTTGCGGCATGTCCCAGGAAGTCATCCGCCACGCCTTCGAACCGTTCTTCACCACCAAACCCATCGGCCAGGGCACCGGCCTGGGCTTGTCGATGGTCTACGGCTTCGTCAAACAGACTGGCGGCTATCTGCATCTGGAGAGCCAGGTTGGCCGCGGCACGACCCTGAACCTGTACCTGCCACGCCTGCTCGTTGCCCCTGCCGAGCAAACGCACGCCAAACCTGCCGATGCCCCGCGCGGCACTGGCGAGCGCATTCTGGTGGTGGAAGACGACAAGGTGGTGCGCATGCTGATGGTCGAGGTACTGGAGGAGCTGGGCTACAGGCTAATCCAGGCCGCCGACGCGCAAAGCGCGCTTGGCTTGCTCGAACAGCACGCGCCACTCGACCTGTTGCTCACCGATGTCGGCCTGCCCGGCATGAACGGCCGGCAGCTCGCCGATGCCGCCCGGCAGCGTCAGCCCGGCCTCAAGGTGCTGTTCGCCACCGGCTATGCCGAAGGCGCCGAAATGCGCGACGGCTACTTGGGCGAAGGCATGGAAATGATCGCCAAACCGTTCTCGTTCGAAGCGCTAGCCGGCAAGCTGAAAGCGATACTCGGCAACTGACCGTTTCCGGCTGTGAGCCAATAGCCGCCGCGCGATGAACAGAATCGTGGAACTCCGCTCCCGGCCGACAGCCCAATAGGCAGCACCCTTATTTCCGGCTGCCTGTGTCAGCTCTTCAGGAATCCCTACATGCGCGTAGAAGGCTTTTTTGAATCTCTGGGCGAAGCGTTCGGCTCGTTCATTCGCTTTATCGTCGATGCCCTGAGCGGCGTATTCGGCATGCTTGGCGGCGCGGTCGCCAGCTTTATCGACGGGCTCTCCGGGGCACTTGGCGTCACCCCTTCGCTGCTCAGCATCGCTGTGCTGCTGCTTGGCTTGATCCTGCTCTACAGCGCGGTGCGCTCGTTCATGCGAGGCTCGGTGATCGGCGGTCTGATCTGGCTGTTGCTCGGCCTGTGGCTGCTCAGCGGGCTGATTCACTAGGCCGGGCAGCCTCTTAGGCTGTCGACACGCGGTCGTCAGACATCGCACATTGCATCCAAATGTTACAGCGAGCGTGCTAGGCTGAGCGGCCGTCGTTAGCCGCCTAAGTACTCCAATGTCCGTGCATGGTCAGTTGCTCCTGCGTCACCACAAGCCCTTCATTCGCTTCTGGCTCGCCAGGGTGTTCACCGCCAGCGGCTTTCAGATGCTCACCGTGGCCATTGGCTGGCAGATGTACAGCCTCACCGGCAACGTGCTCGACCTGGGCCTCGTGGGCCTGGTCGAATTCCTCCCGAAAATTCTCTTCATCCTGCTGACCGGCCACGTCGCCGACCGCTTCGACCGCCGCAAGGTCGCCGCGCTGTGCCAGTGCGGCCAGGCCATCGTCGCCATCACCCTGCTGATCGGCAGCAGCACGAGCAGCCTGACCCGCGAGATGATCTTCGTCATCGCCTTCATGATGGGCACCGCACGCGCCTTCGAAATGCCGACGACCCAGGCGCTGCTGCCGAATATCGTGCCGCCCGGCCTGTTCCCGGCAGCGGTGGCGGCGTCCAGCTCGGCGATGCAGACCGCGACCATCGTTTCCCCGGCCTTGGGCGGCGTGCTCTATGCCGTGGCGCCAGCGTGGGTCTACGGCCCCGCGCTGGTGCTGTACATGATCGCCATGGCCATGATGCTCAGCCTGCCCTCGCAGCAGAAACCGCTGAAGCAGAAGATTTCCGTGGAATCGCTGCTGGCCGGCTTTCGCTTTATCCGCAGTCGCCCGGAGGTATTCGGCGCCATCTCCATGGACATGTTCGCCGTACTGCTCGGCGGCGCCACCGCACTATTGCCGGTATTCGCCAAGGACATCCTGCTCACCGGTCCCTGGGGCCTCGGCCTGC
The DNA here is from genome assembly GCF_900142655.1 of Phytopseudomonas punonensis. Lineage (GTDB taxonomy): Bacteria > Pseudomonadota > Gammaproteobacteria > Pseudomonadales > Pseudomonadaceae > Aquipseudomonas > Aquipseudomonas punonensis. Next base: position 797,314 of record NZ_FRBQ01000001.1, read on the forward strand.
TGCGCTCGGCGCCAGCGGTCGGCGCGCTGCTGATGTCGATCTACCTGGCGCGCCACCCCATCGAACGCCGGGTCGGCCCGGTGATTCTCGGTTCGGTGGCAATCTTCGGCGTGGCGACCATCGGCTTCGGCCTGTCCACCTCGCTGTGGTTCAGCCTGGCAACCCTGGTGCTGCTCGGCGCGGCAGATATGGTCAGCATGGTGATCCGCGGCGCCTTCGTGCAGCTGCAAACGCCTGACGACATGCGCGGCCGCGTGGGCGCGGTGAACAGCCTGTTTATCGGGGCCTCCAACCAGCTCGGCGACTTCCGTGCCGGCGTCAGCGCCGCCTGGTTCGGCACCGTCCCAGCCGTGCTGATGGGTGGCGTCGGCGCCATCGGCATCAGCCTCTTGTGGATCAAGCTGTTCCCGGCGCTGTCGAGCCGAGATCGGATTCGTGATCCGCTGGTGGGTGACGAAAAGCCCTGAGGCAGCGCTCGGAAACGCACCTTTTTGCACCTGCCAGACAGTGATTGATCGGCCTCGCGGCGAAACGCAGGAGAGCTGCTATGATGCCGCGCTTTCATGGGCCAGCAACACACCAGCGCCGGCCTCCGGCCTCCGGAACCGGCCCTGATGGCACGTGATGTGCCTTGTTATTGCCTTCTACCTCTGTCAATTCCGATCGCCGCCCCGGGAGCCCCCGCATGCTGGAAAGACTGTTCCAACTCAAAGCACACAACACCAACGTGCGCACCGAAATACTCGCGGGCGTCACTACCTTCCTGACCATGGCGTACATCCTGTTCGTCAACCCGAGCATCCTCGGCGAGACGGGTATGGATAAAGGCGCGGTGTTCGTCGCCACCTGCCTGGCGGCCGCCTTCGGCTCCGCGGTGATGGGCCTTATCGCTAATTACCCGATCGCCCTGGCACCGGGCATGGGCCTTAACGCCTTCTTCACCTACACCGTGGTGATGGGCATGGGCCACACCTGGCAGGTCGCACTCGGCGCGGTGTTCCTGTCGGCGTGTCTGTTTTTCCTGCTGTCGCTCTTCAAGATCCGCGAGTGGATCATCAACAGCATTCCGCTGGAGCTGCGCTCGGCCATCGCTGCTGGTATCGGTCTGTTCCTGGCGCTGATCGCACTGCAAAACGCCGGCATCGTCGCTGCCAACCCGGCAACCATGGTCGGCCTTGGCGATCTCGGCTCGCCCGCCGCGCTGCTGGCGATCCTCGGTTTCTTCCTGATCATCGGCTTGGAAGCGCTGCGAGTGACTGGCGCGGTGTTGATCAGCATCCTGGTGGTCACCGGCCTGAGCATTCTGCTCGGCGTCAGCCAGTTCGGCGGCCTGGTGTCGATGCCGCCATCGCTGGCCCCAACCTTTCTGCAACTGGATATCGCCGGCGCGCTGGATGTGGGCCTGATCAGCGTGATCTTCGCGTTTCTGTTCGTCGACCTGTTCGACAACTCCGGCACCCTGATCGCCGTGGCCAAGAAGGCCGGGCTGATGCGCAAGGACGGCCACCTGCCGAAGATGGGCCGTGCACTGATCGCCGACAGCACCGCCGCCCTGGGCGGCTCGCTGCTGGGTACCTCGACCACCACCAGCTACATCGAATCGGCAGCTGGCGTCAGCGCTGGCGGCCGCACCGGCCTGACCGCCATAGTGGTCTCCGTGCTGTTCCTGTTCGCCCTTTTCTTCGCCCCGCTGGCGGGCAGCGTGCCAGCCTTCGCCACCGCACCGGCGCTGCTGTTCGTCGCCGTGCTGATGGCATCGGGCATGGCCGAAATCGAGTGGAGCGACATCACCGTTGCTGCGCCGGTAGTAGTCACTGCCCTGGCCATGCCGCTGACCTACTCCATCGCCACCGGTATCGCCTTTGGCTTCATTACCTGGGTGGCGGCAAAGACCCTGGCCGGGCGCTTCCGTGAGCTCAATGGCATGCTCGTCGCGCTGGCCGTCTTCTGCGTGATCAAGCTGGCGTTGTTCTAAAACGTTCGCTGGTGGGCCGAATCGGATCGCCGCCCGGCCCCCATACGCGACGGCGTTTTAGACCCGTCATTGTGGGAGCGGGCGGGGACGCCTAGTCCATGCGCGCGATTCGCGGGCATGGCGCGCTCCCACAGGAAATGCATTGATCGCTCCCACGCTCGGCGTCCCATCCCACCAATAATCGACGACACCGGCAAGCAGGCAGCGGAATCGCTACAATGGCGCCCCGTTTTCCTGCCGCACGAGTGACCGATGAGCCGTCCCGCATTCGACCCCGCCGCCTACGACGCCCAACTCGCCGAGAAGAAGGCCCGCCTGGTAGAGCTGCTGGCACCCTTCGCCGCGCCGGAGCCCGAGGTATTCGAGTCGCCGCGCGAGTATTACCGCCTGCGCACCGAGTTCCGTCTGTGGCGCGAAGCGGGCAGTGAGAATCGTCACTACGCGATGTTCGAGGCCGGCGACAAGCACAGCCCGATCTTCTTCGAAGACTTCCCCATCGCCAGCCTGCGCATCAACGCGCTGATGCCGCGCCTGAAGGCCGCCTGGCAGGGCAACCACACGTTGGGCTTCAAGCTGTTTCAGGTCGAATTCCTCACCACTCTCAGCGGCGACGCGCTGATCACCCTGTGCTACCACCGCCCGCTGGACGACGTCTGGGAAGCGGCAGCCAAGCTGCTCGCCGAAGAGCTGCAGGTGAGCGTGGTCGGTCGCTCGAAGGGCAAGCGCATCGTCGTCGGCCGTCCGTACGTGGAAGAAGAGCTGCAAGTCGCCGGCCGCACCTTCCGCTATCGCCAGCCGGAGGGCGCCTTCACCCAGCCCAATGGCGAGGTGTGCCAGAAGATGCTCGGCTGGGCCTACGACGTGCTCGGCGAGCGCGACGACGACCTGCTGGAGCTGTACTGCGGCAACGGCAACTTCACCCTGCCGCTGGCCACCCGCGTGCGCAAGGTGCTGGCCACCGAGATCAGCAAGACGTCGGTCAACGCCGCACTGGCCAACCTCGCCGACAACGAAATCGACAACGTCACCCTGGTGCGGCTGTCCGCCGAGGAGCTGACCGAAGCGCTCAACGAGGTGCGCCCGTTCCGCCGCCTGGCGGACATCGACCTGAAGAGTTACGACTTCGGCAGCGTATTCGTCGACCCGCCGCGCGCCGGCATGGATCCGGATACCTGCGAGCTGACCCGCCGCTTCGAACGCATCCTGTACATTTCCTGCAATCCGGAAACCCTGGCGCAAAATATCGCCCAGCTGCACGACACCCACCGCATCGAGCGCTGTGCGCTGTTCGACCAGTTCCCCTATACGCATCACATGGAGTCGGGTGTGCTGCTGGTACGCCGCTAGGCTGCAAGATGCAGCGCAAGCCAGGCTCGCGCTGCCTTCACGCTAGTGCGCCGATAGCTGGCGAATCAACGCTACCGTGAGATAGAGCCGCGGCGCGATGCTCGACAGTTCGATGTACTCGTCGTCGGCATGCAGGCCGGCGCCCACCACGCCCATGGTTTCCAGCACCGCCGGTTTGTCGCTGCCCGGTACGTAGGCATAGCCGGCATCGGTACCGAAGCGCATGGCGATCGGCTCGATCTTGCGGTCGATCTTGGCGTAGAGCGCCTGGGCGTCCTTGGCCAGTTGCTCGGATGCGGCATTCTTCGCCAGCGGCGGCCGCCCTTTCTCGAGACGCACCGTGACCTCGGTATCCTCGATTAGCTTTTTCTGCACCAGGCGTTGTGCGTCGGCCAGCACGCGATCACTTTCGCTCAGGTCCGAGTAGCGCATATCCGCCTCGGCCGAGGCGCTGGAGGGGATGATGTTGCGCTTGTCGCCGGCCTTGACCATCGTCCAGTTGACCGTGGTGCCCTTGGCCGGATCACCCAGGTCCTTGAGCTGCAGCATCTGGTGCGCCAGCTCCATCGCGGCGTTGCGCCCGGCCTCCGGCGCCGAGCCCGCGTGGGAGGACTTGCCCTTCACCTCAAGCATCACGCCATTGATGCCGTTGGTGGCGACGGTCACGGCGTCCTTGTCCGGCGGCTCGTACGAGAACACGTAGTCATGCTTGCGGGCCAGTTCGGCGATGATCTTCTTCGAGCCAGCGGAGCCGGTTTCTTCGTCCGGATTGAACAGCACGGTCAGCGTACCGAAGCCGTCGAATTTCTCATCCTGCAGCAGCTTCAGCGAATGCAGGATCATCGCCACGCCACCCTTGGCGTCGGCCACACCCGGCCCATAAGCCCGCTCGCCCTCGACCTTGAACGGCCGCTTGGCGGCGGTGCCCGGCAGGAACACGGTGTCATAGTGAACCATCAGCAGGAACGACTTTTTGCCGGTGCCCTTGAAGGTGCCGACGATGTTGTCGCCAGCCGACGGGCTGGCCAGGCTGGTCTCAACTTTGGCGCCCAGTGCCTTGAGCCGCTTGACCAGCAGCGCGCTAACGGTCTTCAGACCCGGCTCCTGACCGGTGCCGGTGTCGACGTTGACCAGTTGCTCGACGGTGGCCAGGTACGGTTTCTGTTCGGCTTGGGCTTGCTTGAGCAGTGCCTCAGGTGCCAGGTCGGCGGCGAGCGCGGAAAGTGAAAAGAATGAGAGCGCGAGGGCGGCGGTAATCGCTGAGCGTCGGATCGGCATGCGTGGTCCTTTATCGATAGGGTGTCCTTGCAGCCTTGACCAAGATGGCCCGCCGCGCCACCTAATGGCTTCGATTAAGGTCGCTGCGCCGCTCAACAGCCGACCGGTAGCCTGACGTCGAGCGCAGCGGCACCCAGGATGGCTTTCACGCCGCTGGGTATCGCCGGGTTCAACCCAGGCTACAGATCAGATGCTCTTTTCGAAGATCTTCGAATTGCGCTGGAAGTTGTACAGCGAAGCGCGCGCCGCCGGCAGGCGGTCGACGCTGCTGGGCTCGAAACCGCGCTCGCGGAACCAGTGGGCGGTGCGGGTGGTGAGCACGAACAGAGTGTTGATGCCCTTGGCCCGGGCGCGCTCTTCGATGCGTTCGAGCAGTTCGTCACCGCGGCCGCCATGGCGATACTCCGGGTTGACCGCCAGGCAGGCCAGCTCACCACAGGTGGAGTCGGCAATCGGATACAGCGCGGCGCAGGCGATGATCATGCCGTCGCGCTCGACGATGCTGAACTGACCGATCTCACGCTCCAGCACTTCCCGTGAACGGCGCACCAGAATGCCCTGCTCCTCCAGGGGCGTGATCAGGTCGATCAGCCCACCAACATCGTTGATATCCGCCTCGCGCAGCGACTCGAACTGCTCGGGGTCGACCAGCGTACCGCCACCGTCGCGGGTGAACAGTTCGGTGAGCAGCGAGCCGTCGCCGGTGTAGCTGACGATATGGCTGCGCTTCACGCCACCGCGGCAAGCCTGGGCGGCGGCGTCCAGCAGCTCGCCCTGATAATCGCTGCCCAAGCGCTGCACGTGGGCCGGCACCTGCTGAGGACGCAGCTCGCGGATCAGCTTGCCGTCTTCATCGAGCAGGCCTTGCTGGCTGCTGAACAGGATCAGCTTGTCGGCGGCCAGGTCGATGGCCGCACGCATGGCCACGTCTTCACAGGCCAGGTTGAAGATCTCGCCGGTGGGCGAATAGCCGAGCGGCGACAGCAGCACGATGTTGCGCTCGTCGAGCTGGCGGTTGATGCCCTTGCGGTCGATGCGCCGTACTTCACCTGTGTGGTGATAATCGACGCCATCGAGCACGCCGATGGGCCGCGCAGTGACGTAATTACCGCTGCTGACCCGCAGCCGCGAGCCCTGCATGGGCGATGCGGCGATGTCCATCGACAGCCGTGCTTCGATGGCGATGCGCAGCGATCCGACAGCATCGATCACGCATTCCAGCGTCGCGCTGTCGGTCACCCGCAAGCCGCGGTGATAGATCGGTGTTTGCCCGCGGCTCTCCAGGCGCGCTTCGATCTGCGGGCGCGAGCCGTGCACCAGCACCAGGCGTACGCCAAGGCTGTGCAGCAGCACCAGGTCGTGGACAATATTACCGAAATTCGGATGCGCGACACCCTCGCCCGGCAGCATGACCACAAAGGTGCAGTCACGGTGGGCGTTGATGTAAGGCGAAGCGTGGCGAAGCCAGTTGACGTAGTCGTACATGTGCGGCGAAACCCTTGGGAAAACGAAAGAAGCAACGATGGGTGCGAGGCGGCTGGCCTCGCAGGCAGAGGCGGTGCGTTATCGTCGTCGCAATGGCATCAGCGAAATGCTCCTCATGTCAGCGCGGGCTCAGGCAATAATGCTGAATCAGTTGGCGCAGCAGTTGCACCGTGGGGATCAGGCGGTCGGTATCCAGGTACTCGCCCGGCTGGTGCGCGCAGTCGATATCGCCAGGGCCGAGCACCAGGGTTTCACAACCCAGTTGCTGCAAATACGGCGCTTCGGTGCCGAAGGCCACCGCGGCGGCGGTGTGCCCGGTCAGCCGTTCGGCCAGGCGCACCAGCTCGGCATCGGCTGACTGTTCGTAGGGCGGCACGGCGGGGAACAGCGGCGCAAAGTCGATGCTCACTTCGTGGCGCTCGGCCAGCGGTTGCAGCTTTTGGCGAATCGCCGCGCGCAGCGCTTCGGGCTGCATGCCCGGCAATGGGCGCAGGTCGAACTCCAGGGAGCACTGACCGCAAATGCGGTTGGGGTTGTCGCCGCCATGGATGCAGCCGAAGTTGAGGGTCGGCTGCGGCACGCTGAACTGCGGGTTGCGGTACTCCTGCTGCCACTGCCGACGCAGCTGCATCAGCTCGCCCATCACCTCGTGCATGGCGTCCAAAGCGCTGCGCCCCAGCGCCGGGTTGGAGGAGTGACCGCTCTGCCCGAGGATGTCAATGCGCTCCATCATCACGCCCTTGTGCAGGCGGATCGGCTTGAGCCCGGTGGGCTCGCCGATCACCGCGGCGCGGCCCAGCGGCCGACCGGCTTCGGCCAGCGCCCGCGCGCCGGACATCGAGCTTTCCTCGTCGCATGTGGCGAGAATGATCAGCGGCTGCTTGAACGGCTGGTCGAGTAGCGTCTGCACGGCCTCGATGATCAGCGCGAAAAAGCCCTTCATGTCGCATACGCCCAGGCCGACCCAGCGATCGCCGGTGTCAGTAAGCTTCAGTGGGTCGCTCTGCCATAGGGCTTCGTCGAACGGCACGGTGTCGCTGTGGCCGGCCAGCACCAGCCCGCCAGGCCCACTGCCGTATGTGGCGATCAGGTTGAACTTGCCCGGCTCGACCTGCTGTTTCTCGCAGGCGAAGCCCAACTCGCTCAACCAGTTGGCAAGCAGGTCGATGACCGGCTGGTTGGATTGATCCAGGGCAGGCTGGGTGCAACTGACCGATGGCACGGCGATCAACGCCGCGAAGCGATCCTTGAGGGGGAGAAATGACATGGCGGCTCTCTCGGGTCGGTCGCCTCATCATAGAGTGAAGCGCTGCCCGCGAGAACCGCCAATAGAGAATCGCTGTTTTTCAGAGACGACGCATGTGCGGCGCAGGCCGACAATCTGGTAGGAGGGGCTTTAGCCACGAGCCTTTCATCGGGTTACAAAGAGCTCGGCGCTAAAGCGGATCGCCGCCCGACCCCTCCTACAAAAGCATGCGCTCGTTAACGGCCGCGCAGCAGACCGTCAAACGATCACAGGAAGATCAGCATGAAAATTTCGAGATAAATAATCGCCAGCGCCGCACCAATCGGCAGGGTCACCACCCAGGAGGTGAAGATGCGCCCGACCACGGCCAGGTTAAGGGCACCGATGCCCCGCGCCATGCCGATGCCCAGCACTGCCCCCACCAGCGTGTGGGTGGTGGAAACCGGCAGGCCGATACCCGAGGCGGCAACCACGGTGGCAGCGGTGGCCAGTTCGGCGGCGAAACCGCGGCTCGGGGTCAGTTCAGTGATGCCCTTGCCGATGGTCGCGATCACCTTCCAGCCGTAGGTGGCCAGGCCGATGACGATACCCACGGCGCCCATCAGCAGCACCCAGCCCGGCACCGCAGATTTGCCACCAATCACCATGTCGCCACCGGCTTCGATCACGCCGACTACCGCGGCCAGCGGGCCGACGGCGTTGGAGACGTCACTGGCGCCATGGGCGAAAGCCATGGAGCAGGCGGTGAAGATCATCAGCACGGCGAACACCCGCTCCACACTGGCGAAATGGAAGTCCTTGTCCGCCTCCGGGTCGAGTTTGATACGGCGCAGCAACAGCACGCCAAGGCCGGCGACCAGCAGGCCGACACCGGCTGACAGCATCACGCTCTGGCTCGTGGTGAAGTTCAGGCCAACGTGCTTTAGGCCCTTGGTGAAGGTCATCAGAGCCAGCATGAAACCGGTCAGGAACATGTACACCGGCACCCAGCGCTTGGCGTTGCGGAACGGATCCTCAGTGTCGAAGATCAACCACTGCACGCTCATGAACAAGCCGAAAGCCAGCAGACCGGAAATGAACGGAGTCACCACCCAGCTGGATACGATGGGTACCAGGCCGCCCCAGTTCACCGCGTCGACCGATACGCTGACCGACGCGAAACCGATGATGGCGCCGACGATCGAGTGAGTGGTGGACACCGGCCAGCCTCGCGTGGAGGCAATCAGCAGCCAGGTACCAGCCGACAACAACGAGGCCATCATGCCCAGCACGAACATGTCGGCGGGGATCACTGATGCATCGACAATGCCGTTCTTGATGGTTTCGGTGACCTGGCCACCGGCCAGATAGGCACCGCAGAATTCGAACACCATGGCGACCAGAATCGCCTGTTTGATGGTCAGTGCCTTGGCACCCACCGACGTACCCATGGCATTGGAGACATCATTGGCGCCAACGCCCCACGCCATGAACAAACCAAAGCAGCAGGCCAGCACGAGGAGTACGAAACCGTAGTCCGCGACAAGAGACATAGAGAATTACCTGTAAACCCAGAAAGGATGCTGGCGGCTCAGCGCGCCAGCAGTTGTTCCAGTCGGTTGCCCACGCGCTCGGCGCGATCGGCAATGTCTCCGACCCAGTCGATGATCCGATAGAGGAACATCACATCAACTGCGGGAAGATCCTTTTCCAGTTTGAACAAGGTGCGGCGCACCTCGATCTGCTGGCGGTCGGTTTCGCGCTCGATTTCCTCAAGCTCCTCGACCATGCGCTCGACTAGGGTGGCCTCACGACCGGCGAAACCGGCCTCGAGCAGCGAATCCAGCTCCTTCATCGCCTTGAGTGCCTGGGCACTGGCGTCCACGCAGCGCTGCACGTACGCCAGCATCAGCGGTTGCAGAGCAGCAGGGATGGTCATGGAGCGGCCCAGCATCAAACCGGCGATATCCTTGGCCCGGTTGGCGACCTTGTCCTGGGTGCTGAGCAGTTCCAGCAAATCGGAACGTGGCACCGGCAGGAACAGACTCTTGGGAAGGTGCATGCGCACGTTTTTCTTGAGCTTGTCTGCCTCGTTCTCCAGACGCACCATCGTCTGTTGCACCTGCTCGACACGCGCCCAGTCTTCGGCCATTACCGCCTCGAAGAATGGCACCAGATTGGCGGCGCATTCATGAGCCTTGGCGATATGCTGTTGCATCGGCCCGATCGGTGAGCGGCCAAACAGGCTGCTGATGAACGGATTGCTTGGCATGGGGGTGACCCCTGTCTGTCAAAGAGGCGGCAAGTATACGGATCACACTCGGGGCAGGCCAGCGCGTGTCATCGCTTGGTAATAAAGTCGTAATATCGTAGTTATTTGCGGCGAAAAGCTGACGAAAATCAATAAAACCCCACACGTGAATGTTTCCGCCGCATAACTGCGCAGCGCCAGACTCACTCGCCGACCTGCATCCGCCGCGCTTTTCCTCTACCCTGTACGACCTAACGTGTGGGGCCGTGCCTCGCACCGAGCAACCCCCGCCGCCGTCGCCGCTTCACCGAGCCCTCGCAATGAATAAAGAAACCGAAATCAAACTGCGCGCCAGCCGCGAAACCCTGGCCGCCCTGCAAGCCCACCCCCTGCTGAAGAAACGCAGCAAGGCTGGCTGGGAAACAAGCGAGCTGTTCAACCAGTACTTCGACACCGAAGCGCGTGACCTTGCAGGCGCCAAGGTTGCCCTGCGCCTGCGCAAGGACGGCGAGCAAATCATCCAGACCCTCAAGAGCCGCGGCCAGAGCGTCGCCGGCCTGTCCGAGCGCAATGAGTGGGACTGGTACCTGACCAAGGCAAAGCTGGACCTCAAGAAGCTCGACGACAGCTGCTGGCCGGCCAGCCTGGCCGAGCTGGACAAGAAGCAACTCAAGCCGATCTTCACCACCGACTTCGTGCGTCAGCGCGCCGAGATCGCTTGGGGGCGCGGCAAAGCGCGCGTCGTCATCGAAGCGGCGCTGGATCTGGGCAAAGTGGTCGCCGGTAAGCAGCAGGAAGAAATCTGCGAACTGGAACTGGAACTGCGCCAGGGCGAGCCAGAAGCGCTGCTGGAACTGGCTGCCGAACTGGCCGCCGACCTGCCGCTGATGCCCTGCGACATCAGCAAGGCCGAGCGCGGTTACCGCCTGTTCGATGAGGCCAGCTACAGCCTGCAACTGCCCACTCCGCAGCTCGAAGCAGAGCAGAGCCTGGATGACGCCGTGGCCACCATCGGCTGGTTCCTGCTCGGCAGCAGCCAGCGCCTGGCCGAACAATATCGCCACAATGGTCACTGGCGTCTGCTGGTCGACTGGCTGGATTGTCTGGTGGAGCTGCGCGCTCTGCTGAGCAGCCTTGGCCAGGCCGCACCACGGGCCAGCACCAGCGAACTGCGCCAGGTACTCGATGCCCTGTTCGAAGACTGGCGCCCACGCGTGCTGGCCGGCCAGCAGGATGACGCTGCGCGTCAGGAAGCGCCGGTCCAGTTCGCCGCCGAACTGGAGCAAACTCGCTGGGGCCTGTTCTCGCTGAACACCTCGCGCTGGCTGCTTGCCCGCGCCTGGACCAGCGCGCGCAACAAGCGTGGTGATCGCCAGGGCGCGGCAGCGCTGCAAAGCTGGCTGCCGACCTTCTTCGCCGAAGAAGGCCGCGACCTGCAACTCAAGCGCTACCAGCAGCAACCCGAGGACTTGGCCGAGCAACTGCCGCGCCTGGAGCGCCTGCTGCTTTGGCTGCACCTGGCCCGCGGCGTGCTGGACGTTGCCGAGACCGACCGACTGTTCGGCGAACTCAACAAACTGGCTGAACTGGCCAAGCGTCCGCTGAGTCCAGAAGAACTGGAGGCACGCATGACCCAGGCGCAGATCATCATGAGCCTCAAGCCCTGGAAAGCGCTGCTGAAGAACGGCTGATGCACATGGCAGGTGGCGCGCCCGCCTGCCCCGCTCGACGACAGGATGCCCCTCGATGTTCAAACTCAGCCTGAAATCCATCGTCGCCACCTGGCTGACCGGCCTGCTGGCGCTGCTGCCATTGGCACTGACCATGGTGGTGCTGGCGTGGATCGTCAGCCTGCTCAACAACCTCATCGGCCCGTCCACGGCCATCGGCCGGCTGTTCGCAGCGCTCGGCACGCCGTTCGCCAGCAACCCGTTTCTGGCCTACCTGCTCGGCACTCTGGTGCTGCTGGTCAGCCTCTACCCACTGGGCCTGGCAGTAAAGCTGGGCCTGCGTCGCCCGCTGGGTTGGCTGATCGACGTCACGCTGCGGCGCACGCCGCTGATCGGCAACTTCTATAACCTGGCCGACCGCTTCGTCGGTCTGCTCGACAAGAAGAACACCGACATCACCAGCATGCGCCCGGTGTGGTGCTTCTTTGGCGGCGGTGACGGCGTTGCGGTGCTGGCTCTGCAGCCCACTTCGGAGCCAGTCGAACTGGAAGGTCGTCCGCACCTGGCGATTCTGGTGCCCACCGCGCCGATTCCGGTCGGCGGCGGCTTGCTCTATGTGCCAGCGGACTGGGTGAAGCCTGCCAATATGGGCGTCGATGCACTGACCAGCATCTATGTATCCATGGGCCTTACGCCACCGCCCACGCTGCCGTCACAGAGCCTGGCAGACGCCCGCGAACCAGAGGCGCCAACCGCGCCGGAAAAGCTGCCAAAAGGCAGCGAACAGCCGCCCGAACCACAGCCCTGATCCGCGAACCATGAACCGGCGCTTAGTCGGCGCCGGCAGAATCAGGCATGCTGACATCCCGCACAGGGTGCGACCAACATAGGTTAATCAGGAGCCCGCATGTCCAGCCTTTCGCCTGCCGCCGCCGACCGCCTGCTGGACCTCAACGAGCTGCTGCGCGAACTGGTCAGCCAGGGCCGTATCGCCCAGGAAAGCGCCGAGCAGTGCCTGGCGATCCGTCGCAGTGGCGCCAACACCGATTTGCACCCGCTGGAGTTTCTGGCTGCCCAGCAGCTCGATGACCTGACACGCCCCGGCCGCACCCTCGACCTGGAAAGCCTGACCCAATGGCTCGCGCAGCTGGCCGGGCAGCCGTATCTGCGCATCGATCCGTTGAAAATCGATGCCGCAGCAGTTACCCCGCTGATGTCCTACGCCTTCGCGCAACGCCACAAGATTCTCGCCGTGGCGGTGAATGCCGAGGCGGTGACCATCGCCAGCGCCCAGCCGTTCATGCAGAGCTGGGAAGCCAACCTCGTGCACGTGCTGAAACGTCCGATCAAGCGCGTGGTGGCCAACCCGGCGGATATCCAGCGCTTTACCGTGGAGTTCTACCGCCTGGCCCGCTCGGTCAGCGGCGCGACGAACACCGATGCGAAGATCAGCAACGTCGGCAACTTCGAGCAGCTGCTCAACCTCGGCGCCCAGGATCAGGAGCCAGACGCCAACGATGCCCACGTGGTGAATATCGTCGACTGGCTGTTCCAGTACGCCTTCCAGCAGCGCGCCAGTGATATTCACATCGAGCCGCGTCGCGAGCAGGGCAGCGTGCGCTTTCGCATCGATGGCGTGCTGCACACCGTTTACCAATTCCCTGCCCAGGTCACCATGGCCATCGTCAGCCGCCTGAAAACCCTGGGCCGGATGAACGTCGCCGAAAAACGCAAACCCCAGGACGGCCGGGTGAAAACCAAGACGCCGGCGGGCAACGAGGTCGAACTGCGCCTCTCTACATTGCCCACAGCTTTCGGCGAGAAGATGGTGATGCGGATCTTCGATCCGGACGTGCTACTGCGAGGCTTCGACCAACTGGGCTTCAGCCCGGATGACCTCAAGCGCTGGGAAAGCATGACCCGCCAGCCCAACGGCATCATTCTGGTCACCGGCCCCACCGGCTCGGGCAAGACCACCACGCTGTACACCACGCTCAAGCAGCTGGCGACTGAAGAAGTGAACGTCTGCACCATCGAAGACCCCATCGAAATGATCGAAGGCGCCTTCAACCAGATGCAGGTGCAGCACAACATCGACCTGACCTTCGCCAGTGGCGTGCGCGCGTTGATGCGTCAGGATCCGGACATCATCATGGTCGGCGAGATACGCGACCTGGAAACCGCCGAGATGGCCATCCAGGCGGCGCTGACCGGCCACCTGGTGCTTTCCACCCTGCACACCAATGATGCGCCGAGCGCCATCACCCGCCTGCTCGAACTGGGCGTGCCGCATTACCTGCTCAAGGCGACCTTGCTCGGCGTCATGGCCCAGCGCCTGGTGCGTACCCTGTGCCCGCACTGCAAGGCGCCGGTCGAACTCGACGAAGCTGACTGGCAGGAGCTGACCCGCCCGTGGAATGCGCCGCTGCCAAGCGGCGCGCACCGCGCAGTCGGCTGCGTCGAATGCCGGGAAACCGGCTACCGTGGCCGGGCCGGGGTGTACGAAATCATGCTGCTCAACGACAGTTTGAAACCGCTGATCAGTGGCGACACCGACCTCACGCCATTGCGCCGCCAAGCCTTCAAAGATGGCATGCGCAGCCTGCGCCTTTCTGGTGCGCAAAAAATCGCTGCAGGGCAGACCACGATCGAAGAAGTATTGCGCGTGACACCGCAAAGCGAGCAGCGCTAATCTGAGCGGACGCGGGCTCAGGGGCAGCCTGCTCATGCCAGGAGCGGCGCCATGAATATCCGCCAGAAGATGCTCGCCTGCGGAGCTGTCAGTATCGTTGCCACCCTTCTGGTCGGTGGCATCGGTCTCTGGGGCCAGGCGCAGTTGGGCCAAGCCCTGATCGCCAACGAGATCAACGCCAACGCGCTGCGCAATCACATGGATGGCGACATGATGCACGACGCCTTGCGCGCCGACGTGTTTGCCGCCTTTCTCACTGCGCCCGGCGATAGCGCAGCCGCCGCCCAGGTACGCGACGACCTCAAGGAGCACAGCGAGCGCTTCCGCCAGGCCATGGCGGAAAACGCCAAGCTGCCACTGGCAGCGGATATCCGCAAAGCCATCGATGAAGTCGGCCCTGTGCTGGAGGCCTACATCCAGTCGGCCAGCCGCATCGTCGAGCAGGCGCTTAACGAGCCGGTGGCAGCACGCGCGCAGATGCCCGACTTCTCGCGCAGTTTCGGCGAACTGGAAGTGCGCAACGAGGCGATCAGCGAGCAAATCGAAGCCAGCGTCGCGCAGACCCGCATGCAAACCGAAGCCATCGTGCAGCAGGCCTCCTGGTGGCAATGGGGCAGCCTGGCCCTCTCCTGCCTGTTGATCCTGGCAATTACCCGGCAGCTACTAAGTTCGGTGCTAAAACCACTGGCGAAGATCATCCAGGCCGCACGCGCCATGGCGCAGGGCAACCTGCGCGCGCCCATCAGTGTCGACAGCGATGACGAAGCCGGCCAGTTGCAGCAAAGCCTGGCGGACATGCAGGGCAGCCTGCGGCAGATGATCGAAACCATCCGCACGGAAAGCGAGGAGTTGCGCAGCGCGTCCCAGCAGCTCAGCCAGACCTCCAGCGAAGTGGCGCGCGGCGCCAGCGACCAGGCCGACAGCGCCACCAGCATGGCGGCAGCGATGGAGCAGATGATTGGCAATATCGCGCAGATCGCCGAACACACCCGCAGCGCCCGGGATATTTCCGAACAATCGGAAAAGCTGACCACCACCGGCGGGCAAGTCATCGTCGGCGTGGTCGAGGGCATGAATCACATCGCCGATGCGGTCAATCAGTCGTCACGCACCGTCACCGTGCTGGGCCAGTCGTCCGAGGAAATCGACTCGATCATCCAGGTGATCCGCGGCATCGCCGAACAGACCAACCTGTTGGCGCTCAACGCCGCTATCGAAGCGGCGCGCGCTGGCGAAGCCGGCCGTGGCTTCGCCGTGGTGGCTGATGAAGTACGCGGGCTGGCGGCACGCACGGCGCAGTCGACCCAGGAAATCACAGGAATGATCCAGCGCATCCGCGAGTCCACCGCCCAGGCGGTTAAAAGCATGGACGCTGGTGTCAGCAGGGTGACCGATGGCGTCGGCATGGCTCAGCAGGCCAACGCCTCGATCACCGAAATTCGCCAGGGCGTGCAGCGTTCGGCGCAAATGGTCGACGAGATCGCCCACACCATCACCGAACAATCCAAGGCCAGCAACGAAGTCGCCGAGCGGGTGGAGATGATCAGCGAGGTCGCCCAGCGCAACAACCACGCCATGCAGGAACTGGCGCAGATGCTGGTGCAAATGGACAACTCCGCTCAGGCCATGCAGGCCTCGGTCAGGCGTTTCGAGCTATGAAACGCATTATTGCCAGGTAATCTCCAGTACCCTTGCACGACATTCAACAGGGAGCTCTTTTTCATGGAAATCGGTACTGCAGTCATCTTCCTCTTCGTTGGCCTGGCCTTCGCTATCGTGTTCATGGGTTTCAAGGTCGTGCCCCAGGGTTCGGAGTGGACGGTAGAACGCTTTGGTCGTTACACCACCACACTCAAACCCGGTCTGAACATCATCGTGCCGGTGATGGACCGCATCGGTCGCAAGCTCAATGTCATGGAAAGCGTGCTGGACATCCCTCCCCAGGAAGTCATCACCGCCGACAACGCCACGGTGCAAATTGATGCAGTGTGCTTCTTCCAGGTAATCAATTCGGCTCAAGCCGCCTACGAGGTCAACAACCTCGAGCACGCCATTCGCAACCTGCTGCAAACCAACATTCGTACCGTGCTCGGCTCCATGGAGCTGGATGCCATGCTCAGCCAGCGTGATGGCATCAACGAAAAGCTGCTGAAAACCGTCGATGAAGCGACGGCGCCCTGGGGTATCAAGATCACTCGTATCGAGATCAAGGACATCAGTCCGCCTGCCGATCTGATGGCTGCCATGTCCGGGCAGATGAAGGCCGAGCGGATCAAACGTGCGCAAATTCTAGAAGCTGAAGGCCTGCGTGCTGCCGCCATTCTCACCGCAGAAGGCAAGAAGCAGGCGCAGATTCTTGAGGCCGAGGGTGAGCGTCAAGCCGCCTTCCTCGAGGCTGAAGCCCGTGAACGTGCCGCGGCTGCAGAAGCCGAAGCGACCCGCGTGGTATCGCTGGCCATCGCCGAGGGCAATGTGCAAGCGGTCAACTACTTCGTCGCGCAAAAATACATCGACGCCCTCGGACGACTGGCTAGCGCCGACAACAGCAAAGTCATCCTGATGCCGCTGGAAGCCAGCCAGATGATCGGCGCAGTCGGTGGCATTGGCGAAATCGTCAAAGCCACGTTCAGCGACAAGAAGGCCTAAGTCGTGCTGGCTTATCTGCAGAATCTGACGTTCTGGGACTGGCTGGCGCTCGGCACCGTGCTGCTGATTCTCGAGGTGTTTGGTGCCGGCGGTTACCTGCTGTGGATTGGCGTGGCAGCAGCCGGTGTCGGCGTGCTGACTTATGTAATTCCGGAAACGCCATGGGCGCTGCAGTT
The DNA here is from genome assembly GCF_900142655.1 of Phytopseudomonas punonensis. Taxonomy (GTDB): domain Bacteria; phylum Pseudomonadota; class Gammaproteobacteria; order Pseudomonadales; family Pseudomonadaceae; genus Aquipseudomonas; species Aquipseudomonas punonensis. The sequence goes on from NZ_FRBQ01000001.1 coordinate 814,059, forward strand.
CATCCTGTTTGGCAGCCTGTCGATACTCACCGCCGTGTTCTGGTGGCGACGCCAGCGCAGCGCCGAGCACGTAGCCGGGCACTCTGGCCTGAACAGTCGCGGTCAGGAGTTGCAAGGCAGACAGTTCACGCTGCACGAAGCCATTGTCGGTGGCCGCGGCAAGATCAAGGCCGGTGATTCGCTATGGCTAGTGATCGGCCCTGACATGCCGGTTGGCACGCCAGTCGAAGTGATTGGCCAAGACGGCGTGCTGCTGAAAGTACGCGCGGTAGCACTCTAAATAGGCTTATGCATGCAGGGTGCGCTGCGGGCGCACCTCCATGCGTGAATACAGTGGAACCAGTCGTCAGGCAGCGCACTCCTAAGCAGTAGGAAAACCAACAGGAGTTACCGCTATGCGCCGTTCAAGTTCGCTGCTTATCGCTGGCCTGTTTCTGGCCGCTGCCACCCAAGCCCATGCCGTCAACCTGCGCGATGTACTGTCGTCGGGTGCTACCACTGCTTCGACCTACCTGACCTTCAAGGACAACAAGATGATTGTCCCTGCCCAGGATGACGCCAGCAGCTATATCGCCAGCAACGGCGAAATTCGTGGCCCGTACCTGGAAGCGGCGCTGCAGAAGATCCGCACCGACAACCCGGATCTGCAAGCCAGCGACATGGAGCTGGCCACCGCAATTCTCACTGCTCAGCAGTAATCCAGTACCTCACTGCCCAGCAGTGACAAAAAAGCCGGCCCAAGGGCCGGCTTTTTCATGCCACGACTTCATACCAACACGGCTTAGCCGTCGATGCTCGCCTCATAAGCGGCGCTGTCGAGCAGCTTCTGCAGCTGCGAGGCATCGCTTGGCTTGAGCTTGAAGAACCAACTGCCGTATGGGTCGCTGTTGACGCTTTCCGGGCTGTCGGCCAGGGCTTCGTTGATGGCGATCACTTCACCACCGACTGGCGCGTAGATATCGGAAGCGGCTTTCACCGACTCCACCACGCCAGCTTCCTGGCCAGCGTCCAGCACCTTGCCGATTTCCGGCAACTCGATGAACACCACATCACCCAGCGCTTCCTGAGCATGGTCGGAGATGCCCACGGTTACGCTTCCATCGGCTTCCAGACGCGCCCACTCATGGCTGTTGGCGTAACGCAGATCGGCGGGGATAGAGCTCATGTTGTCGTTCCTCATCAGACGGGACGGCGACCACGCCGTCCGGGGGAATTTAGCAGGCGCGCACGGACGCGTCAGCGTGGACGTTAGATCAACACCTTGCCATGGCGCACGAAACTCGGTTGCACCACGCGTAGCGGGTACCACTTGCCGCGAATTTCCACTTCAGCTCGATCACCGGTCTTGGCCGGCACACGGGCTAATGCGATGGATTTACCCAGCGTCGGCGAGAAGCTGCCACTGGTGATTTCACCTTCACCAACGCCGTCGACGCGCACCACTTGATGAGCGCGCAGTACGCCACGCTCCTCGAGCACCACGCCAACCAGGCGCGGATGCGCGCCCTCTTCGTATTGGCGCTGCAGTGCTTCGCGGCCGATGAAGGCGCGCTCGGCTGGCTCCCATGCCACCGTCCAGGCGAGGTTGGAGGCCAAAGGCGAGGATTGCTCGTCCATGTCCTGGCCGTACAGATTCAGGCCTGCCTCCAGGCGCAGCGTATCGCGCGCGCCGAGGCCAATGGGGGAAATGCCGGCACCGACCAGGTCGTTGAAAAAGGCCACAGCTTCGCCAGCCGGCAACATAATTTCCAGGCCGTCTTCGCCGGTGTAACCGGTACGGGCGATAAACCATTCGCCATCCGGCAGGCCCTGAAATGGCTTGAGCTCATGAATCAGACTGGCACGCGCCTGGCTGACCAGCTCGGCGGTCTTGGCGCGGGCCTTCGGGCCCTGCACGGCGAACAGCGCAAAGTCGCTGCGCTCGCGCAACTCGACGTCGAACTCGGTGCTGTGGGCGCGCATCCAGGCCAGATCTTTCTCACGGGTGGCGGCATTGACCACCAGCCGATAGGCCGGCACTTCGACAGTCCCGAGCAGGTAGACGATCAGGTCGTCGATCACCCCGCCCTCTTCGTTGAGCATGGCGCTGTAGAGTGCCTTACCCGGCGTTTGCAAACGCGCCACATCGTTGGCCAGCAAACGCTGCAGATAGCGCTGAGCATCGGCGCCCTGCACATCGACCACGGTCATGTGCGAGACGTCGAACACCCCGCAGTCGCGGCGCACCTGGTGGTGCTCCTCGACCTGGGAGCCATAGTGCAGCGGCATGTCCCAGCCGCCGAAGTCGACCATCTTGGCGCCGAGCGCCAGGTGCAGGTCATAAAGAGGTGTGCGCTGTCCCATGGGATCTCCTTCCGGGCGTTGCAAGGCTGGGGCGCGCGTTAGATGGGCCATTCCAGATGAATTTGGGCATGGCTGCATGGCGGGCCGCAGCGAATGGCGCGCATTGTAGCCGCATGGTCGGGGCGGGTCATCTCGCACATTGGCAGGCGGTGTAACAAAGCGCCTGGCAGCCTTCGGCAAGCGGCCCTGCGGCTGCATGGCGACCGCCTATCCGATTCGCTGGGCGGAGCGGCGGATCAGCAAAATAACCGGCAACAAGCCGACCAGCACCAGCGTCAGCGCCGGCAAGGCAGCCCGCGCCCACTCGCCCTCACTGGTCATCTCGAAGATGCGCACAGCCAGGGTGTCCCAGCCGAAGGGACGCATCAGCAGCGTGGCGGGCATTTCCTTGAGCACATCGACAAACACCAGCAGCGCAGCAGACAGTGCGCCCGGCATCAGCAAAGGCAGATAAACACGCACGAACAACGGCACACCACCAACACCCAGGCTGCGCGATGCCTGCGGCAGCGACGGGCGGATGCGCGCCAGGCTGTTTTCCAGCGGCCCGTAGGCGACCGCCAGAAAGCGAATCAGGTACGCCAACAGCAATGCTCCAAGACTGCCGAGCAATAGCGCCTTGCCCGCACCGCCGAGCGCTTTCGACAGGGGAATCACCAGGCCGTTATCCAGCGTACTGAACGCCAGCATGATCGCCACCGCCAGCATAGAACCCGGCAGTGCATAACCGAGATTGGCCAGGCCGACGGTGGCGCCCATCAACCGCGTGGGCGCCATTCGCCGCGCGAATGCCAACAGCAGCGCCACCGTTACGGTAATCAGCGCCGCGCCAACGCCCAGATAAAGCGTGTGCTGAATCAGCGCCAGGTAGCGCTCGTCGAGATCGAAGCGGCCGCGCTGCCAGAACCACACCACGAGCTGCAACACCGGAATGACGAAGGCGCACGCGAACACCAGCAAACACCAGCAGCTCGCCGCGAGGGCGCGCCACCCGGACAAACGATACAGCGCACCGATGCGTGCTCGCTCGGCCGCCGGCCGCACGGCGCCGCGGGCACGGCGCTCGCCATAGAGCACTAGCATCACCGCGAACAACAACAGGCAAGCCAGCTGCGCCGCACTGCCGAGGCTGTAGAAGCCGTACCAGGTCTTATAGATGGCGGTGGTGAAGGTATCGAAGTTGAAGATCGATACGGCGCCGAAATCCGCCAGGGTTTCCATCAGCGCCAGCGCCAGGCCGGCACCGATGGCCGGGCGCGCCATTGGCAGGGCAACCCGCCAGAACGCTTGCCAGGGCGAATGGCCAAGGGTGCGCGCGGCTTCCATCAGCCCTTTGCCCTGGGCCAGAAAGGCATTGCGTGCCAGCAGGTAGACATAGGGGTAGAACACCAGCACCAGAACGATGATCACCCCGCCCGTGGAGCGCACCCGCGGCAACCGTACGCCACTGCCAAACCATTCGCGCAGCAGGCTTTGCACTGGCCCGGAGAAATCCAGCAGACCAACGAACACGAACGCCAGTACGTAGGCAGGAATGGCGAAGGGCAGCATCAGCGCCCAGTCCAGCCAGCGCCGGCCAGGGAATTCGCAGAGGCTGGTCAGCCAGGCCAGGCTTACCCCCAGCAACGTCACGCCAACGCCCACGCCAAGCACCAGCGTCACCGTGTTGCCGATCAGCTTTGGCAGTTGCGTTTGCCACAAGTGCGACCAGATTTGCCGATCCACCTCATGCCAGCTCGCCAGCAGTACCAGTAACGGCATAAGAACCAGCACGGCGATGGCCAAGGCGATGGGGTACCAGCGACGCTGGGCAGGGTGGGCCAAGCAGACTCCTCAAAAACAACGCGCGACGCCCCGGCGAAGGCCCGGGCATCGGCTTTACCGCGGTTAGATGCCGTCTACGCTGCGCAGCGTACGCTCGGCCTTGTCGGCAGCGCTCTTGTTCTGCCATTTGGGCAAGTAGTCGAGCTTGCGGGCGCGGATACTGTCGATGTTGTCCTGATACCAACTGTTCGCCTTGGGACCGATAACCATCCACTCGGTGGATTCATCCCAAGCGCGGAACTGCTTGGACTGCAGGCCTTCCTTGGCACTGGCATCGTTACGGATCGGTAGCAGCGAAAAACGCGCTCGCCATACCCCCATTCGCGGGGCGACCAGCACGTAATAGCGTTTGCCTGCTTCCAGATTGGCGGCGAGGAAGTCGGCATTTTCAGACACCACCATGAACAGGTGCTCACCGGGCTCGGCCAGATAGGCGACCTTGCTTTTCGACGATACGACGCCGGCGAATACATCATTGCCCTCGGCGCGAGTGTCATAGACGGAGGACTGCACTGCACCACCGAGCGACGAGGGCCGCATGAACACCACCAGAGCCTTGTCGGCCGTGGCTTTCGGTTCGGCCTCGGTAGTCGGCGCAACCATCAGTGATGACTGGCAACCACCCAGCACCAACAATACGAAGAGCATTCCCAGCAAGCGAGAAAATATTGAAAACGGCATAGAAACTTCCTTGTGACTGAAATGAAAAGCCGCGGCAACTGCGCCGCGGCTGGCATTCAAGCAAATCGCCGTCGTTAATTCCAGCCAGCACGGTCCATCAGGCGGATGGCCTCGGCCTGGCGCTTGCCGGCCACTTCCACCGGGATGCTGTCGGCCTTGAACTCACCCCAGGAGGCGACCTCCGCCGAAGGCTTCACCTTCGGGTTGGCCGGGAACTCCTTGTTGGCGTCGGCGAAAATGTTCTGCGCTTCAGCGCTGGTCATCCACTCGACGAGTTTCTGGGCGGCCTCGGGGTTCGGTGCATGCTTGGTCAGGCCAACACCGGACAAGTTGACGTGCACGCCACGGTCTTTCTGGTTTGGCCAGAACAGCTTGGCTTTGAGATCCGGGTTCTGCTCGTGCAGGCGGCCGAAGTAGTAGGTGTTGACGATACCCACGTCGCACTGGCCGGCGGCCACGGCGTTGATCACCGAGTTGTCGTCCGGGAATACGTCGGTGGCCAGGTTATTGACCCAGCCCTTGATGATCTCTTCGGTCTTGGCTTCTCCGTGGGTCTCGATCAGGGTCGCGGTGAGCGACTGGTTGTAGACCTTCTTGCTGGTGCGCAGGCACAGGCGACCCTCCCAGTTCTTGTCGGCCAGCGCTTCGTAGGTGCTCAGCTCGTCGGCCTTCACCCGCTCCGGCGAGTAGACGATGGTGCGTGCACGCAGCGACAGACCGGTCCAAGCACCGCTGGCGGCGCGATACTGGGCAGGAATGTTGGCGTCGACGACGCTGGACTTCATCGGCTGCAGGATGCCCATCTGCTCGGCTTGCCAGAGGTTGCCAGCGTCGACGGTGAGCAGCAGATCGGCCGGGGTATTCTCGCCTTCGGCCTTGATGCGCTCCATCAGCGGCGCTTCCTTGTCGGTAATGAACTTCACCGCCACGCCGCTCTTGGCGGTGTAGGCGTCGAACACCGGTTTGATCAGCTCGTCGATACGCGAGGAATAGACCACGACTTCGTCGGCGGCCTGAACGGCGCTGGCCAGCGTACTGAGGGTGAAAACGGCGAGAAGCGCGCGACGTACCGACATGACAGAGACCCTGTGAGAGCTGAAGGAGCGAGGATGATAGTGACTCGCATCTACAACGCACACCTTGAGGTCATTGCCAGATATTACGGCGCCATCACGCCTTCGCCAGCTCTGGTAAGTCGCCGCTCAGGCCGAGTGCCTGACGCACGAACAGGGCCTTGGCTTCGTCCAGCCCGTTGACCAGATCGAGGCCGGCGTTGCGCGCGAGGCGCAGGGTCAGCGAATCGCTCTGGAACAACCGCTGGAAGCCTTCCATCGCGGCCATCATCGCCAGGTTATGGGGCATGCGCCGGCGTTCGTAGCGGCTCAGCACACGCTCGTCGGCAAGCCGCTCACCGCGCTCGGCCGCCTGTGCCAGCACTTCGGCCAATACCGCCGCATCGAGAAAACCGAGATTGACGCCCTGCCCGGCCAGCGGGTGGATGGTGTGGGCAGCATCGCCGATCAGCGCCAGGCCCGGTTCGACGTAGCGCTTGGCATGGCGCTGCCGCAGCGGAATGCACAGGCGGCGATCCACCTGCAGCACCTGCCCCAGACGGTGTTCGAAAGCCTGCCCCAGTTCTGCGGAAAACGCGTCGTCATCCAGCGCCATCAACTGAGTGGCATGATCCGGCGTGGTCGACCAGACGATCGAACACCAGTGCTCGCCATCACGTTCGCCCAGCGGCAGAAAAGCCAGCGGGCCTTCGTCGGTGAAGCGCTGCCAGGCGGTGGCCTGGTGCGCCTCGGCGCAGCGTACGCTGGTGACGATGGCGTGGTGCAGGTAATCCCACTCGCGGGTTTCGCAGCCGGCCAGGCGACGCACTGCCGAGTTGGCGCCATCGGCGGCGATCACCAGCGGCGTGCGCAGCTCACGGCCATCGGCCAGGGTCAGCAGCCAGTCGTCACCGGAGTGACGCATGCGCTCCAGGCGCGCATCGGCTAGGAGGCCCACATCGCTGTCATGCAGGCGCTCAAGCAGCGCGTCTTGCACAACACGGTTCTCGACGATATGGCCGAGCGTGTTGGCATGCACGCTGGCTGCGCTGAAATGGATGTTGCCAGTGCCGCTGCCGTCCCACACGTGCATGTCGCTATACGGACAGCTGCGCCGCGCCAGCACGCCGGGCCAGGCGCCAAGACGTTCGAGAATGCGCTGACTGGCCATCGACAGCGCGCTGACACGAGGCTCGTAAGCCGCAGTGGCGTCGAACGGTTCGACGGTCATCGGCCCACCGTCGAGCACCAGGCACTCCAGGCCGCTCTCACGCAGGGCAAGGGCCAGCGCACTACCAACCATTCCGGCACCGACGATGATCAGGTCTGCACGCATCTCGTTCATTTCCTCTGGCTGCCTGCCGCGCGCGGCTTGAGCCGCACATAAAGAGTCTTGTTTACCCGCGCCACCAGAGCGCCGCTGCCATCGCGCACTTCCACCTGCCGCTCGGGCAGGTACTTGTCGCCGCTGGCGGTTCGCTCGCGCACCTGGTCGATAAAGGCCTGGTCGATGGCGAACGAGGCGAACACCTGGCCGCGGCCGGGCGCGATGAAATCGATGCTGGCGGCTTTGTCCCAGACCACGTAATCGCGGCCGAGGTTCTCCATCAGCATCAACATGTAGAAGGGGTCAGTCATCGAATACAGGCTGCCGCCGAACTGGGTGCCGACGTAATTGCGGTTGTACCAGCCCAGACGCATCTTCACCTCGACCTGGCGAAAGTCCGGGGCGATGCGCCGAACCCATACACCAGCGCCCAGGTAGGGCGGATAGAGGTTCATGATCCAGCGCAGCACACGAGCCTTGCGCGCCAGCCGGCGTGCATTCATTGCGGGCTACCGCGAGTACCCATGCCCATCGCCTGCCGCGCAAACCAGCGTTTGGCGGGCGGCAACAACTCCAGGCCGAGCAGGCCCAGGTTGCGACCGGCGGCGAGCAACGGCTGGTCAGTGCTGAACAACCGCGTGACCTGATCGGAGAACGCCACGGTGCGCGCCTGATCGTCAGCCTGAATGCCGGCGTAACGCTGCAAGGTGGCCAGATCGCCAAGCGGTGCGGCACTCGCCAACAGGGTATCGGCCAGCGCCCGCACATCGCGTAAGGAGAGATTGAAGCCCTGTCCAGCAATCGGATGCAGGCTGTGGGCAGCATTGCCAAGCACCACCAGGTTGGCACGTACTTGCTCGGCGGCCTCGATCAAAACAAGCGGGTACGGCACGCGTGCGCCGACCTGCTTGAGAGCGCCAAGGCGATAACCAAAGGCCTGCTGCAGCTCGGCGAGGAAGGCACGCTCATCCAGTTTGAGCAGCCGCTCGATCTCGCGGCTCGGGTGCGTCCACACCAACGCGCAGCGATTCTCGGAAAGCGGCAGCAGCGCCAGCGGACCGGATTCGGTAAAGCGCTCGAAAGCCTCGCCGCCATGGGCACGCGATGGGGTGATATTGGCGATCAGCGCGGTCTGGTCGTAAGGCCGCTGATTGACGGTGATGCCCAGCTGCTCGCGCAGCGACGAACGCCCGCCATCGGCAAGAACGGCCAGCGAGCAGTCGATCAGGGTTTCATCATCCAGGGTCAGGCGATAGCCATCGGCCGTGGGCTCCATGCGCTCGACCTGGGCCGGGCAACGCCACTGGATCACCTCGCTGTCCAGCGCCTGCCACAGGCATTGGCCAAGCCAGGCGTTTTCCACCACATAGCCCAGCGCCGGCACGCCTTCCTGTTCCGCACTCAACCGCGAGGCAGCAAAACGACCGCGATCTGAGACGTGAATGCGTTCGATAGCCGTCGCCTGCTCGGCAATCGCCGGCCACACGCCAAGGCCTTCGTAAATCAGCCGCGAACCGTAGGAAAGCGCCGTGGAGCGGGCGTCGTAGCTGGGCTGATAGCCCTCGCCAGGGGCGAACGGCTCGATCAGCGCGATGCGCCAGCCGCGCCTGCGCGCTTCGCCTTGCAGCGCAAGCGCCAGGCTGGCGCCGACAAGGCCGCCACCGATAATCGCCACATCCACGCGCAGCATGGCCTCAGGCTACCTGTGCGCGGGCAGCGGCCATCAGGGCCTCGATCTCGTCGACAGTCTTGGGCACATCGTTGGTGAGCACTTCGCAGCCAGTCTTGGTGACGACTACATCGTCCTCGATACGCACGCCAATACCGCGCCACTTCTTGGCGACGCTCTGGTTATCCACCGCAATATAGATGCCCGGCTCGACGGTCATGGCCATGCCCACTTCGAGCACACGCCACTCACCGCCGACCTTGTACTCGCCGACGTCGTGCACATCCATGCCCAGCCAATGACCGGCACGGTGCATGTAGAACGGTTTGTAGGCTTCGGCAGCGATCAGCTCGTCGACCTTGCCTTCAAGCAGGCCCAACTCGACCAGCCCAGCGGTGATGACGCGGACCGTGGCCTCGTGGGCTTCGTTCCAATGCCGGCCTGGGGCGATGAACTTGAGCGCCTCCAGATTGGCGGCCAGAACGACTTCGTAGATGGCCTTCTGCTCGGGCGAGAACTTGCCGCTGACCGGGAAGGTGCGGGTGATGTCGCTGGCGTAGCAGTCGATCTCGCAGCCAGCGTCAATCAGCACCACGTCGCCATCCTTGAGCAGCGCGTCGTTCTCGCGGTAATGCAAGATGCAGGCGTTCTTACCCGCCGCGACGATGGAGCCGTAGGCCGGCATCTTCGAGCCGCCCTTGCGGAACTCATAATCTAGTTCGGCTTCCAGGTGGTACTCGTAGAGCCCGGCACGGCTGGCCTGCATGGCCTTGATATGGGCGCGTGCGGAAATCTTCGCAGCCTCGCGCATGACCTTCACTTCGCCGGCCGACTTGTACAAACGCAGGTCGTGCAGGAAGTGGTTCAGCGCAACGAATTCCTTCGGCGGCGTGGCGCCCTGGCGTGCCTTGGAGCGGATCACGTTGACCCACTCCATAAGGTGGCGGTCGAACTCCGGGTTGGTGCCCACCGCGTAATACACGCGCTCACGGCCTTCGATAAGGCCGGGCAGGATGTCGTCGATATCGCCGATGGGGAATGCATCGTCCGCACCATACTGGCTAATGGCGCCTTCCTGGCCGGCACGCAGCCCGTCCCACAGCTCACGCAGGGGATCACGTTCGCGGCAGAACAACACGTATTCGCCATGCTCACGACCGGGGATCAACGCGATCACCGCCTCAGGCTCCGGGAAACCGGACAGGTACTGGAAGTCGCTGTCCTGACGGTAGATATGCTCGACATCCCGGTTGCGGATGAACACCGGCGCCGCCGGCAGGATGGCAATGCTGTTGGGTTCCATCTGCGCCATCAGCGCCTTGCGGCGACGGGCGTATTCCGCTTTGGAGATGCTGGTCATGGGCAGGCTAGATTCCGATCAGTCGAGTAAAGGGCGATATCAGTGCAGCGAAGGCTTCGGCGCAGGCGCAGCCGGCTTGTTGCACTCGCTGAACAGCAGCAGAGGCGCCACACGCAGGTACTCCATGACCTCCATGTAATCGTTCTCGCCGTCCTCGGATTCCTCCAGGGCATTCTGCACCTGAGCGATGGCCGACAAATCCTGCAGCACTTCCATGGCGTCGGCGCTCAGCGCAGCGTCGCCAACGGTCAGCCCGAAACCACCAAGAAAGCCTTGGCACCATTGGCCCAGAGCAACCGCGCGCTCGGCCAGCGGGGCATCATCGGAAGGCAGCAGCAGAACCACGGTGACGTCATCACCGGTCAACTCGCCGCGCACCATCTCCTGCAGGCCGATCAGTGCCTGGCGGATGTTTTCCGCAGGCTCGGTGCCCAGCAGTTCGGTGGCATCGACGAGCCATGGGCCAGCTTCGAAGCCGGCGCCGGCGCAACTACGACCCAGGAGAAGGCCGTGCAGCTCGGCAGGAGAAACAGAAGTGCCGCCACTGGCGAGCAGGGCAGCGAATGCAGCGTAGGGAGAACTGGAAGTCGGCATCGATCACTAGGCGCCAAGAGGCGCAATCACTAGAATGGAGGCCTTGTATCCTAGCATCGGCAGATGCGCCAAGACCATCGGCCGGTTTGCGCTGGCGAACTGCTGGATCTATACACTGCGCACAACCCTGCCAAAGCGAGAGCCAATGGAAGACGCCGACCTACACGCCCTGACGGCAAAGCTGGAACTGCTGATCCAGCGCGTCGAGCGACTCAAGGCACAAAATCGTCTCTTGCTGGAAAGCGAGCAGGCGTGGCGCGAAGAACGCGCTCATCTGATCGAAAAGAACGAAATGGCTCGGCACAAGGTCGAATCGATGATTTCGCGCCTCAAAGCCCTGGAGCAGGACTCATGACCCAATCGAATACCGTTACCGTTCAGATCCTGGACAAAGAATATTGCATCGCCTGCCCCGCCGATGAGCGTAGCAATTTGCAAAGCGCTGCCCGTTACCTGGACGGCAAAATGCGGGAGATCCGCAGCGGTGGCAAAGTCATCGGCGCCGACCGCGTTGCCGTGATGGCCGCCCTGAACATCACCCATGACCTGCTGCACAAGCAGCAGAACCTCGACAAGCAGGCCACCGTCGCCCGCGATCACGTGCGTGACCTGCTCGGCCGAGTGGACAATGCCCTGCACGATGACACCGATGGCCGTGGCGTCTGACCAACGGTCGTCCATTTGCGTTATACTGGCCGCAGCTCCCTGGAGTGTGCGCCAGTTGGTTGATGTCCCTGAGCCGATACGCACAACCCCGGGGGTTGTCAGTTGAGGCCGGTGTGCATGTCCGCTTGACGGAAAGCCTTAAGGTTTCCTGCAACCTCCACCTTGAACTTTCGGGTTCAAGGGCTAAACCGACAGCGGCATGCTGGGGAGTCACAATTCGTAGCCCGCTGCTGGCCCAGGCCAGCAGCGGGCTTTTTGTTGGCCGCAGTTCCAGCAGCTGCTCATTGGCGACGCCTCGCTTCGCCCGATACTACAAGGGGATTGGCCCGTGATTGATGCCAGCGACCTCAGCCGTGCCCAGCTACGCCGCAAGCTGCGCCAGGAACGCCGAGCCCTGCCTGTGGCTGTACAACGCCGGGCGGCCGCAGCGCTGTATCGCCAGTTGGCCCAACACCCAGTGTTTCGCCGTGCACGCCACGTCGCCCTGTATCTGGCCAATGACGGCGAGATCGACCCACACCTGCTGGTTGCCGCAGCTCACGCTCGCGGCAAACGCGTCTACCTGCCGGTACTGAAATCCTGGCCGCGCACCAGCATGGTGTTTCAACGCATCGATGCGCACGAAAAGCTGGCTGCCAATCGTTTCGGGATTCCCGAACCGCGCCGTAACGGCAAACGTCAGCGCAAGATCTGGACGCTGGATCTAATCCTGCTGCCCTTGGTGGGCTTCGATCAACACGGCGGTAGACTCGGTATGGGCGGCGGTTTCTACGATCGCAGCCTGGCCTATCGGGCGCTGCGCAAAAATTGGCACAAACCGACGCTGCTCGGATTGGCCCACAGCTGCCAACAGGTGGACAAGCTGGCCATGGCCGCCTGGGACATACCGCTGGATGCCACCGTGACCGATGAAGGCTGGTACTAGCACTGCAGCGAAAACAGCGGGTTATCGCCCGGCTCGAACATCCTCGGCGATCGGTTTACCCTGCTGCCATTGGCTTTGCGTATAACCGGTGGTCACCACGCCGAGGCCGAAAACCAGGACCAGCATCCACAACAAATCAGGCTTGCGCCGCATACCACCACTCCTTACCAAATTACCCTTTCACGCAGCCCCTGCAGCGCACCGACTCAGAGAGCAAAGTTCATGCCCTATTGGCTAATGAAATCCGAGCCTGACGAACTGTCCATCCATGACCTGCAGCGCCTGGGGAAAACCTGCTGGGACGGCGTGCGCAATTACCAGGCGCGCAACTTCATTCGCAGCATGCAGCCGGGTGATCAGTTCCTGTTCTATCACTCGAGCTGCCCGCAGCCGGGAGTGGCCGGCATCGCCCGTATAGAAGGCGAGCCTTACCCGGACCCCGCAGCGCTGGATCCACAAAGTCACTATTTCGATGCCAAGGCCAGCGCCGAGAAGAACCCGTGGACGGCCGTCGACGTGGCTTTCGTCGAGGCCTTCAAGAAGGTCATCCCGCTGGCCGAGCTGAAAGCGCAAAGTGCGCTGGAGGAGTTGGCACTGGTGCAGAAAGGCAGTCGCCTGTCGGTGATGCCGGTTACCGACGCGCAGTGGACGGCGATCCTGCTGCTGAAGTGATCAGCCCTGCAGAATCAGGTTGTTGAACAGCAGGTCCTCGACCAGCGGCTGGCCTTCCTCGTCGGTCAGCACCTGCTGCACCTGCTTGAGAGCCTCCTGGCGCAGTTTTTCCTTGGCGTCCGGTGTGGCCAGGTTCTCTTCAGTCTGCTGGGAAAACAGCATCACCAGTTGGTTGCGAATCAGCGGCTCGTGATGAGTGACCTTGGCTTCGGCATCAGCGCCAGTGACACGCAGCGCCACATCGGCCTTGTAGTACTTGAGCTTCGGGCCAGCGCCGAAGTTGCCAACGAGCGCGGGCGTCAGACTGTGATAGATCACCTGTGGTGCGGCGCCCTCGCCTTCCCCTTCCTTTTTCTCCTCATTGGCGAAAGCCGGGATCGACAGTGCGCAGGCAAGCAGAAGCGTGATGAGGGTTTTCACAGGGCGATCTCCATTGGGTTGCCCGCAAGCATAGCAACGCCCATCGCAGATCCCAATGCTTATAGCGGGTTATCAGACGAGGCCATGCTCGTTGACCCGCAGGCCCACCTACCTAAACTGCAAAGCTGATCCGCTCGAGGCTTACCGCAATGAAAGCACTGCTCTGCAAGGCCTTTGGCCCGGCCAAAACCCTGATTCTGGAAGATATCGACAGCCCGCGCCCGAAAGGCAATGAGGTACTGATCGATGTCGAGGCTGCCGGCGTGAATTTCCCGGACACGCTGATCATCGAGGGCAAGTACCAATTCAAGCCGCCCTTTCCCTTCTCGCCCGGCGGCGAAGTAGCTGGAGTGGTAAGCGCGGTGGGTGACAAGGTCGCACACCTGAAAGCCGGAGACCGGGTGATGGCACTGACTGGCTGGGGCGGCTTTGCCGAACAGGTTGCGGCGCCCGCCTACAACGCGCTGCCCATCCCAGAGGATATGGATTTCACCACAGCGGCCGCATTCAGCATGACCTATGGCACCTCGATGCACGCACTGCGCCAGCGTGCGGCCCTGCAGCCTGGCGAAACCCTACTGGTGCTCGGCGCGGCAGGCGGCGTCGGCCTGGCAGCGGTGGAGATTGGCAAGGCCATGGGCGCCCGGGTGATCGCCGCCGCCAGCAGCGCCGAGAAGCTCGAGGTGGCGCGCCAGGCTGGTGCCGACGAGCTGATCAACTACAGCGAACAGAGCCTGAAGGACGAGGTGAAAAGGCTCACAGGCAACGGCGTCGACGTGATCTACGATCCGGTCGGCGGGCCACTGTTCGAGGAGGCGTTTCGCTGCATGGGCTGGAATGGTCGTTTTCTGGTGGTGGGGTTTGCCGCGGGCGGTGGCATCCCGGCGCTACCGGCCAACCTGCCGCTGCTCAAGGGCGCATCTCTGGTGGGCGTATTCTGGGGGGCGTTCGCCCAACGTCAGCCGGCGGACAACGCCGACAACTTCCGGCAGCTATTCGCCTGGCATGCCGAGGGCAAACTCAAGCCGCTGGTGTCGCAGGCCTTCCCACTGGAGCGCGGTGGCGAGGCGATCGATGCCCTCGGCCAGCGCAAGGCCGTCGGCAAGCTGGTGGTGACCGTTCGCTGACGGGGAGCGCCAGCTCCTGAAAACACAAAGCCGCCCGAGGGCGGCTTTTTCATTCAGCCCCGCGGCGCGTAAGCGAATACGTCGGCGCGCATCTGGTGGGCGTCCATGCCCGACTCGACCAGAGCATCCAGCGTGGCATAGACCATGCTCGGCGAACCGCTGGCGTAGACGTGCAGCGCGCGCAGATCCGCGAAATCTTCACGCACAGCCTCGTGCAGCAGGCCGCAACGGCCTTGCCAGCCGCACTGATCGCTGACTACCTGGTGCAGGAACAGATTGGGCAGTGCCTGCCATTCGTCCCAATGCGGCAACGCGTAGAAATCTTCCGGCCGCCGCGCCCCCCAGTACAGATGCACCGGATGCTCGAAGCCGCGCGAGCGGCATTCCTCAATCAGGCTGTGCATCTGCGCCATGCCGGTACCGGCGGCGATCAGCACCAAAGGCCCGTCTGGCAGCTCAGCCAGGTGGGCATCACCAAACGGCAGTTGTACCCGCGCCGTGCCCTGCTCGCGCAGTTGCTGCAGCAGGTTCAGGGCGCTCGCTTCGCGGCCGAGGATATGCAGTTCCAGATCGCGACCGTCCTGCGGCGCCGAGGCCAGGGAAAACGCCGATTTCTCGCCATCCAGACGCTCGATCAGCAGGTACTGGCCGGCGTGGTAGCGCGGCGGTTTACCGGCCGGCGCACGCAGCAGCACGCGCCACACATCGCCGCCCGCCTCGACACAATCCAGCACCTGGCAGCCCAGGCTACGCACCGGCAGCTCGCCGGGCATCAGTACGCCGTCCCAGTGCAGCACGCAGTCTTCCAGCGGCTCGGCGATACAGGTGTAAAGCTCGCCATGATCCAGCTCAGCGCCATTCTGGCGCACACGGCCTTCGACCAGCAGCGCGACGCACACGTGGCAATTGCCGTTGCGACAGCTCTGCGGGCAGCTGTAGCCCAGACGCCGCGCGGCATCGAGGATGGCTTCACCAACGTCGACGTCGAGCACGGCGCCGGAGGGTTGCAGGGTGACCTTCATCAATCGATTCCCAACTCGCTCCACATTTCATCGACCCGCTTGGTGACCGCCTCGTCCTTGACGATCGCCCGGCCCCACTCACGATCTGTCTCGCCCGGCCACTTGTGGGTGGCGTCGAGGCCCATCTTCGAGCCCAGGCCGGAAATCGGCGAGGCGAAATCCAGGTAATCGATCGGCGTATTCTCGATCATCACCGTGTCGCGTTTGGGGTCCATGCGCGTGGTGATGGCCCAGATCACGTCATTCCAGTCGCGGGCATTGATGTCATCGTCGGTGACGATCACGAACTTGGTGTACATGAACTGTCGCAAGAACGACCACACACCGAGCATCACGCGCTTGGCGTGGCCGGGGTACTGCTTCTTCATGGTCACCACCGCCATGCGGTAGGAGCAGCCTTCCGGCGGCAGGTAGAAGTCGGTGATCTCCGGGAACTGCTTCTGCAGAATCGGCACGAACACTTCGTTCAGCGCCACACCGAGAATCGCCGGCTCATCTGGCGGACGGCCGGTGTAGGTCGAGTGGTAGATCGGGTCGCGGCGGCGGGTTATGCGTTCGATGGTGAACACCGGAAAGGTGTCGACCTCGTTGTAGTAACCGGTATGGTCACCATACGGGCCTTCCGGCGCGGTCTCGCCCGGATGGATCACGCCTTCGAGGACAATCTCGGCACTGGCCGGCACTTGCAGATCACTGCCGATGGCCTTGACCAGCTCGGTACGATGACCGCGCAATAGGCCGGCGAAGGCGTATTCGGACAGAGAATCCGGCACAGGTGTAACGGCGCCCAGAATGGTCGCTGGATCAGCACCCAGCGCCACGCACACCGGATAGGGTTTGCCCGGGTGCTTCTGGCACCACTCGCGATAATCCAGCGCGCCGCCACGATGGCTGAGCCAGCGCATGATCACCTTGTTGCGGCCGATAACCTGCTGGCGATAGATGCCGAGGTTCTGGCGCTCCTTGTTCGGCCCCTTGGTGATGGTCAGACCCCAGGTGATCAGCGGCGCAACGTCGCCAGGCCAGCAATGCTGGATTGGCAACTTGCTCAGGTCGACGTCGTCGCCCTCTTCGATCACTTCATGGCAAGGCGCATCCTTGAGCACCTTGGGCGCCATGTTGATGACTTTTTTGTAGATCGGCAGCTTGTTCCAAGCATCCTTGAGGCCCTTCGGCGGCTCGGGTTCCTTGAGGAACGCCAGCAGCTTGCCGATCTCGCGCAGCTCCGAGACTTCCTCGGCGCCCATGCCCAGCGCCACGCGCTTGGGGGTGCCGAAAAGGTTACCGAGCACGGGTACGCTGTGGCCGGTGGGGTTCTCGAACAGCAGTGCCGGGCCGCCCTTGCGTAGGGTACGGTCGCACACCTCGGTCATTTCCAGGATCGGCGATACCGGCGCCTTGATGCGCTTGAGCTCGCCGCGCGCTTCCAGGCCGCGGATAAAGTCGCGCAGATCGCGATACTGCATGCTGGAACCTCACTCGAATCGGGGCGCAAAGTTTAGCGCCGAAGTCGGACTTGCAGAACAGTCGATACTACAGACAAACAAAAGCCGGGTTTCCCCGGCTTTTTTGTGCCACCAGACCGTTACTTGCGCTTCATGGACATGAAGAACTCATCGTTGGTCTTGGTAGCTTTCAGCTTGTCGATCAGGAACTCGATGGCGGCGATTTCGTCCATCGGGTGCAGCAGCTTGCGCAGAATCCACATGCGCTGAAGCTCGTCCTCGGCGGTCAGCAACTCTTCGCGGCGGGTACCGGCGCGATTGATGTTGATGGCCGGGAATACGCGCTTCTCGGCGATACGACGATCCAGGGGCAGCTCCATGTTGCCGGTACCCTTGAATTCTTCGTAGATCACTTCGTCCATCTTCGAGCCAGTTTCGACCAGCGCGGTAGCGATGATGGTCAGCGAGCCGCCTTCTTCGATGTTACGCGCGGCGCCGAAGAAGCGCTTCGGCTTCTCAAGGGCGTGGGCGTCGACACCACCGGTGAGTACCTTGCCGGAGCTCGGGATCACGGTGTTGTAGGCACGGGCCAGACGAGTGATGGAGTCGAGCAGGATGACCACATCCTTCTTGTGCTCGACCAGGCGCTTGGCCTTCTCGATCACCATCTCGGCAACCTGCACGTGGCGGGTTGGTGGCTCGTCGAAGGTCGATGCAACCACTTCACCGCGCACGGTGCGCTGCATTTCGGTCACTTCTTCCGGGCGCTCGTCGATCAGCAGAACGATCAAGTGGCACTCGGGGTTGTTGCGCGCAATGTTGGCTGCAATGTTCTGCAGCATGATGGTCTTACCGGCTTTCGGCGGTGCAACGATCAAGCCACGCTGGCCCTTGCCAATCGGAGCGCAGAGGTCGATCACACGGCCGGTGATGTCCTCGGTGGAGCCGTTGCCGGCTTCCATGGTCAGGCGCTTATTGGGAAACAGCGGCGTCAGGTTTTCGAACAGAATCTTGTTTTTCGCGTTCTCGGGACGATCAAAGTTGATCGTGTCGACCTTGAGCAGCGCGAAGTACCGCTCGCCTTCCTTCGGAGGGCGGATCTTGCCAACGATGGTGTCACCGGTGCGCAAGTTGAAGCGACGAATCTGACTCGGCGAGACGTAGATATCGTCAGGGCCGGCAAGAT
Organism: Phytopseudomonas punonensis; assembly: GCF_900142655.1. GTDB lineage: Bacteria > Pseudomonadota > Gammaproteobacteria > Pseudomonadales > Pseudomonadaceae > Aquipseudomonas > Aquipseudomonas punonensis. Next base: position 832,372 of record NZ_FRBQ01000001.1, read on the forward strand.
AGGAAGCGTCTGCGGAGCGGAGGAAGCCGAAGCCGTCCTGGAGAATCTCCAACACGCCATCACCGGAGATCTCCTCACCGCTTTTCGCGTGCTTTTTGAGCAGGGAGAAAATCACGTCCTGCTTGCGCGAACGGGCCATATTTTCTATGCCCATTTCTTCGGCCAATTGCAGCAGGTCGGTAATCGGCTTTTGCTTGAGTTCAGTCAGATTCATATAGGAATGACGTAGTCGTATAAGGAGGGAATGGTAAGCATTGAGCTTGAGAGGCCGCACCGCGAGGAGGCGACAGGCGCCCGCTTTATTGTCGAATGTTCGATAAGGAATGCGTCGGCAGCGGCGTGCAGGGGGTCACTTAGGAAAAGCGATGGCCCCGAATGTAACATCGGCTTTGCGAAGGCGTCTAGCCTTCAGACAGAAAAAAGCCCCGTTGTCTACGGGGCTTTTCGACGACGCTTACAGATTAGCGTCGATGAAGGCAGCCAACTGCGACTTGGACAGTGCGCCAACCTTGGTGGCTTCGACGCTGCCGTTCTTGAACAGCATCAGGGTCGGAATGCCACGTACGCCGTACTTGGGCGGAGTGTCCTGGTTTTCGTCGATATTCAGTTTGCAGATCTTCAGCTTGCCTTGGTATTCCTTGGAGATCTCGTCCAGCACCGGGGCAATCATCTTGCACGGGCCGCACCACTCAGCCCAGTAGTCGACCAGTACCGGGCCATCTGCCTGGATGACGTCCTGATCGAAGCTGGCATCGCTTACATTGGTGATGAATTCACTCATGGGAAGTCTCCGTGTTGGCACGCAATAACGATAAAAGTGGCGGGCATAATAGCCCGGCTAGCGTGACACAGGAAGGCGCCAGCCATTGAGCGTAGCCATAGAGGCTATCGACAGGGGCAATGGGCGAGGCCGAGAAGAACGCGCGAAAGAGGCCGCCTGAGACAGCTGGCGCAGTGCCTGCAACGCGTGTATCCGTTGGCGTGCGCGACCTATCGTGGCACGATGGCGGGGTTCTGCATCGAGATTGATTGATCATGCCGCAAAACCATTCCGAGTCTTTCCCCCTGGTTGCCGCCATCGACCTGGGCTCCAACAGCTTCCATATGGTGTTGGCCAAAGCCGACCATGGCGAGATTCGCATCCTCGAGCGACTCGGTGACAAGGTTCAGTTAGCAGCCGGCATCGACGAGAATCGTCAACTTAGTGAAGAGGCCATGCAGCGCGGCCTCGACTGCCTGAGCCGCTTTGCGCAGCTGACCACCAGCCTGCCCCAGGGCGCTGTGCGCATCGTCGGCACCAACGCGCTGCGTGAAGCGCGCAACCGCGCCGAGTTCATCCGCCGCGCCGAAGCGCTGCTGGGCCATCAGGTCGAAGTGATCTCCGGGCGCGAGGAAGCGCGCCTCATCTATCTGGGTGTGTCGCACACCATTGCCGATACGCCGGGCAAACGCCTGGTCGCCGATATCGGCGGCGGCAGCACCGAATTCATTATCGGCCAGCGCTTCGAACCGTTGCTGCGCGAAAGCCTGCAGATGGGTTGCGTGAGCTACACGCAGCGCTACTTCAAGGACGGCAAAATCACCCCTGCCCGTTATGCCCAGGCCTATACCGCGGCGCGCCTGGAAATCATGGGTATCGAACATGGCCTGAACCGCCTCGGCTGGCAGGATGCGGTGGGCGCCTCGGGCACCATCAAGGCCATCGGCCTGGCGATCCAGTCCGCCGGCCTGAGCAACAATGGCGAGGTCACTTCTGAAGGCCTAGCCTGGCTCAAGCGCAAGATTTTCAAGTGTGGTGATGTCGAGCGCATCGACCTGGACGGCGTGAAGCCTGACCGCCGGCCGATCTTCCCGGCTGGCCTGGCGATTCTCGAAGCCATCTTCGACGCCTGCGAACTGAACCGCATGAGCCATTCCGAAGGCGCGCTGCGCGAAGGCGTGCTCTACGACCTGCTCGGCCGCCATCAGCATGAAGACGTACGCGAACGCACCTTATCGGCATTCATGGAGCGCTATCACGTCGATCAGGAACAGGCCGCCCGCGTGGAAGCCAAGGCCTTATCGGCCTTGGACAAGGTCGCCAAAGACTGGCAGCTGACCGACGACTGGCACCGCGAACTGCTCAGCTGGGCCGCCAAGGTGCATGAGGTCGGCCTCGATATCGCCCACTATCAGTACCACAAGCACGGCGCCTACCTGATCGAGCACTCGGATCTGGCCGGTTTCTCTCGCCAAGACCAGCAGATGCTTGCGCTTTTGGTGCGCGGCCACCGCCGCAACATTCCCAAGGAAAAGCTCACCGACTTCGGCGATGAAGGCGTGAAACTGGTACGCCTGTGCGTACTGCTGCGCTTTGCCATTCTGTTCCACCACATTCGTGGCAGCCAGAACATGCCCACCGTACGCCTGAAGGCCGGCCCTTCCAGTCTGGCCATCGAGTTCCCGGAAGGCTGGCTTGCCGCCAACCCGCTGACCCAGGCGGACTTCGAAAGCGAAGCCGAGTGGCTCAAACGCATCGACATGACGCTGACCGTTCGCTGACCGGCATCGTGCGGCTATCGAGTTGATATCGAAAGTTTCCGTAATGCGATGCAGCAAGTTGGTTTTGACAGGCGCATTTGCCGACAAGATAGAATCCAGTCTTTTTGGCACGCCATAAACAGGGAAATATGTGGAAAGCGCTACGGTTAACAGCCTATTTCTAATCGGTGCACTGATGGTAGCCGCAAGCATCGCCGTCAGCTCACTGTCAACCCGGCTCGGTGTTCCCATTCTGGTCATCTTCCTCGGCGTAGGCATGCTGGCGGGCGTCGACGGTATTGGCGGAATCGCTTTCAATGATTATTCGCTCGCCTACCTGATCAGTAACCTGGCCCTGGCCGTGATCCTGCTCGACGGCGGCATGCGCACCCGTAAGGCCACCTTCCGCGTAGCGCTGTGGCCTGCACTCTCGCTAGCCACCGTGGGCGTGGCCATCACCGCGGGGCTTACCGGCCTGGCAGCGGCCTGGCTGTTCAACCTGACAATTCTCGAGGGGCTGCTGATCGGCGCCATCGTCGGTTCAACCGACGCTGCCGTGGTGTTCAATCTGCTCAATGGCAAGGATCTCAACGAACGCGTCGGCTCTACCCTGGAAATCGAGTCAGGCAGCAATGACCCGATGGCGATGTTCCTGACCGTCTCGTTGATTGCCATGCTGGCCAGCGGGCAGACCAGCTTCAGCTGGTCGCTATTGACCGATCTGGTCTGGCAGTTCGGGATCGGCATCGCCCTGGGCGCAGGCGGCGGCTGGCTGCTGCTGCAGTTGATCAATCGCCTGACCATCGCAGATGGCCTTTATCCGCTGCTGGCCGTGAGCGGTGGTATCTTCATCTATGCGCTGTCCGGCACCCTAGGAGGCAGCGGCATTCTGGCCGTCTATGTCTGCGGGCTGCTGATGGGCAACCAGCCAATCCAAAACCGCAACGGCATCCTGCACATGTTCGACGGCCTGGCCTGGCTGAGCCAGATCGGCATGTTCTTGGTCCTTGGGCTATTGCTCACGCCCAGCGACCTGCTGCCCATCGCAGTGCCGGCGCTGGCACTATCGCTATGGATGATTCTGTTCGCACGGCCGCTGTCGGTGTTCGTCGGCTTGCTGCCGTTCAAAATGTTCCACCTGCGCGAACGACTGTTCATTTCGTGGATCGGCCTGCGCGGCGCCGTGCCAGTGATTCTTGCAGTGTTCCCGCTGATGGCAGGGCTAGAGAACGCTCAACTGTTCTTCAACGTTGCGTTCTTCATCGTGCTGGTGTCCCTGCTGGTACAGGGCACCTCGCTGGGTTGGGCGGCACGCAAGGCCAGGGTAGAGATTCCACCCTCACCCTCGCCCATCTCACGCAGCGGCCTGATGATCCACAGCACCAGCCAGTGGGAGATGTTCATCTATCGCCTGGGCGCCGAGAAATGGTGCATCGGCGCGCCGCTACGCGCGCTGAACATGCCCAAGGGCACCCGCGTCGCGGCGCTGTTTCGCAACAACGAGCTGCTGCACCCCTCTGGCAGCACCAAGCTGGATGCTGGTGACCTGCTGTGCGTGATCGGCCACGAACATGACCTGCCTGCGCTGGGCAAGCTGTTCATCCAGCCGCCGAAAAAATCCCAGGACCTGCGTTTCTTCGGCGATTTCGTGCTCGAGGGAGACGCCCAGCTCGATGCGGTAGCGGCACTTTACGGCCTGCACGTGGAGCCGGAAAACGCCGGCCAATCGCTGGGCAATTTCATTGGCGAACTGATCGACGGCGAAACCGTGGTAGGCGATCAGATCGAGTGGCAAAGCCTGACCTGGACGGTCGCCGAGATGGACGGGAACAAGATCCGCAAGGTCGGCGTCAGATTCCCCGAAGGCGTCCGCCCGGGCCCTGGTCTGTCGTTCTGACAACCGCCCGCCAACCCGCCTGTCAGCGCCCTGTCGAGCCGGCAGGGTTGGTGCGCGGCAGCTTGTGACAGATCGCCGCGCGGGACTTCTCACCAGTCTGTAGACTCAGCAGGACTCCACCCCCGCGATCATGACCATGCTCTCTTTCCGTCGTTTGCTTGCCGTTTTCCTGCTGGGCCTGTGCCTGGCCAACTCACCTGCCTGGGCCGACGCCAACCCAACTGCCGCTGACGTCCAGCGCAGCCTGGACACCCTGGCCGACCGCAAATTGGTCGAGCCCGAGCAGAGCCAAGTGCGCCAGACGCTGGAAAAAACCCTGGACTCGCTCAACGCCCAGGCCGATAGCCAGCAGCGGCTGGCCGCCCTGCAGAAGCAGTTGGCCCAGGCGCCCCGGCAGACTCAGGATGCCCACCGCGAACTGGAAAAGCTCAAGGCCACCAAGGTGGTGCCCGTGGCGCAGCGCTATGCCGGCAGCAGCGTTGCCCAGTTGGAGCAGATGCTCAGCGAACGCAGTGCGCAACTCAGTGACTGGCAAAAGCAGCTCAACGATGCCAACACCCTGATCGTCACCGCGCAGACGCGCCCGGAGCGCGCTCAGGCGGAAATCAGCAGCAACCAGACCCGCGCCCAGCAGATCAACTCGCAGCTCAAGAACGGCCGTGAAGAAGGCAAACCGCTAAGTGCCGAGCGGGTCAACCAACTCAAGGCCGAGCTCGCCCAGCTCGGCGCCCTGACCCAACTGCGCCGCCAGGAAATGGCCGGCAACAGCGTGATGCAGGACCTGGGCAGCGCCCAGCGCGATCTGTTCGACGAGCGTGTCAGGCGCCTGGACGTTGAGCTGCAGGAGCTGCAGAACCTGATCAACGAGAAGCGTCGCGACCAGTCCGAACGAACCGTCGCCGAGCAGTCGATGGAAGCCGAGAAGGTTGGCGGCTCCGACAGCCTGCTGTCGCGCGAGAGCGCACTGAATCTCAAGCTTTCCGACTACCTGCTGCGCGGCACCGACCGCCTCAACGAGCTGACCCAGCTCAACCTGCGCACCCAGCAGCAGCTCGACACCGTAAACCAGACCGACCAGGCGCTCGACGAGCAGATCAATGTGCTGCAGGGCAGCCTGCTGCTGTCGAAAATTCTCTACAAGCAGAGGCAGTCGCTGCCCAAACTCAAGCTCGATAACGGGCTGGCCGACGAAATCGCCGACATTCGCCTCTACCAGTTCGAACTCAACCAGCAGCGCGAACAGATCTCCAACCCAAGCGCCTACGTCGACAAGCAGTTGGCCGCCGAGCCGCCGGAAAACGTCACGCCGGAGCTGCGCGAGTCGCTGTTGGACCTGATCGACACCCGCCGCGCCCTGCACGATCGCCTCAACCGCGAGCTCAACTCGCTACTCAACGAATCGATCACCCTGCAGCTCAATCAGAAGCAGCTCAAGGACACCGCCACCGCACTGCGCGCGACCCTCGACGAGCAGATGTTCTGGATTCCCAGCAACAACCCGCTCAACCTCGACTGGTTCAAAACCGCGCCAGCCCAGCTGCAACGGCAGATCTCCGACCTGCCGTGGCTGGATAACATCAGCCAGCTCGGCGCCGGCCTGATCGAGCGGCCTCTGCTGTTCCTGCCGCTGCTGCTGGTGATGGGCCTGCTGCTGTTCAAGCGCCGCTACCTGAGCCAGAAGCTCACCGATCTGCACAAGGACATCGGCCACTTCAGGCGCGACAGCCAGCTGCACACGCCGGTGGCGATCCTTCTCAACGTACTGCTGGCACTGCCCGGCACGTTGCTCCTGGCGCTGTGCGGCTTCGCCCTGCAAATGGACGCCCGCGGCCTGAACGTCAATCTCGGCTCCGCGTTCCTCGGCATGGCCCAGGCCTGGCTGGTGTTCTACACCGTGTACCGCATCTTCACACCAGGCGGCGTGGCCGAGCTGCACTTCCACTGGGCGCGTGCCCACGTAGCGTACCTGCACCGGCAGATCCGCTGGCTGGGCGTGGTGGTGATGGCGCTGGTGGCGGTGGTGACCGTCGCCGAATTCCAGCCGTCGAGCCTCTCCGACGACGTGATCGGCATCGCCGTGGTACTGACCTGCTACGGCCTGATGATCTGGCTGCTGCAGAAACTGCTGCTGCGCGGCCCGGCCCGCGAGAACGCCTCGACCTTCCGCATGTTCATCGGCGTGCTGTTCAGCATGCTGCCGCTGGGCCTGTTCCTGGCGGTGTGCTTCGGCTACTACTACACCGCCCTGAAACTCAGCGACCGGCTGATCGACACCCTTTACCTGCTGCTGATCTGGCTGGTGGTCGAGGCGGTGTTCGTGCGCGGCCTCGCCGTAGCGGCGCGGCGCCTGGCGTACCAGCGCGCGGTCAGCAAGCGCGAAGCGCAGACCACCGAGGACAGTGAAGGCACCGAGATTCAGCTCGAAATGCCGACGCTGGACATCGAGCAGGTCAACCAGCAATCCCTGCGCCTGATCCGCCTGACCCTGCTGGGCAGCTTCATCGGCGCGATGTACTGGGTGTGGGCCGACCTGATCTCGGTATTTGCCTACCTCGACAACATCACCCTGTACGAATACAACAGCAGCGCCGTGGTCGGCAGCGCTACTTCGCTGATCCCGATCAGCCTGCTCGACGCCTTGTATGCGCTGATCATCGCGGCCATCACCATGGCTCTGGGCCGCAACCTGCCAGGCTTGCTGGAAGTGCTGGTGCTCTCGCGCCTGCGCCTGGCTCAGGGCAGCGCTTACGCCACCACCACGCTGCTCTCCTACGTGATTTTCGGCACCGGCATCGTGGTCACCCTGTCGACCCTTGGCGTCAGCTGGAACAAGCTGCAATGGCTGGTCGCCGCGCTGTCGGTAGGTATCGGTTTCGGCATGCAGGAAATCTTCGCCAACTTCATTTCCGGCCTGATCATCCTGTTCGAACGCCCGGTGCGCATCGGCGATCTGGTGACCATCGGCGGCGTGACAGGCACCGTGAAGCGCATCCACATCCGCGCCACGCACATCATCGACAGTGACCGCAAGGAAGTGATCGTGCCGAACAAGACGTTCGTCACCAGCCAGTTGATCAACTGGACCCTGACCGATACCGTGACCCGCATCGTGCTGACCTTCAAGGTCAACCGCGGCGCCGACCTGGAGAAGGTACGCACCTTGCTGCTGCAGGCAGCCCAGGAGAATTCCCGGGTGATGCGCGACCCGGCACCGACCGCCCAGCTCAGCCTGTACGCACCCGACGGCCTGACCCACGAGCTGAAGTTCTACGTCAAGGAACTGGGCGACCGCGGCGTCGCCACCGATGAGCTCAACCGTCGCATCGACCAGCTGTTCGCCGACAACGACATCAACCTGTCCAGCACGCCGAAAATGGACATCGTCCTCAGCCGCGCCGCCGCACCGCACGACACGCTCAAGCTCGACGACGAGCAACTGGCGAATGCCGAGCAAGCCGAGAAAAAAGACGAGGCCAAACCGTGAAAACCCTCGACACCCTGACCTTCGACAATCGCTTCGCCGGCCTGGGTGACGGGTTTTCCACCCACATACTGCCCGAGCCAATCGCCGAGCCGCGTTTGGTAGTGGTCAGCGAAAGCGCCCTGGCCCTGCTCGACCTCGACCCGCAGCAAGCGCAGCGCGAGGTGTTCGCCGAGCTGTTCTCCGGCAACCAGCTGTGGAGCGACGCCGAGCCGCGCGCCATGGTCTATTCCGGCCACCAGTTCGGCGGCTACTCGCCGCGCCTCGGCGATGGCCGCGGCCTGCTGCTCGGCGAAGTGCTCAACGATGCCGGCGAACACTGGGACCTGCACCTCAAGGGCGCCGGCATGACGCCCTACTCGCGCATGGGCGACGGCCGCGCCGTGCTGCGCTCGTCGATCCGTGAGTTTCTCGCCAGCGAAGCGCTGCACGCCCTCGGCATTCCCAGCTCGCGAGCACTGTGCGTAACCGGCTCAAGCACGCCGGTGTGGCGCGAGAAGCAGGAAACTGCCGCCATGCTGGTGCGCCTGGCGCCCAGCCATATCCGCTTCGGCCACTTCGAATACTTCTACTACACGCGCCAGCATGAGCAGCTCAAGCAACTCGCCGACCATGTGATCGAACATCACTACCCGGCCTGCCTGGAGCAGCCGCAACCTTACGCCGTGTTGCTCAAGGCGGTTCTGGAGCGCACCGCCGAGATGATCGCCTGGTGGCAGGCCTACGGCTTCTGCCACGGGGTGATGAACACCGACAACATGTCGATCCTCGGCATCACCTTCGACTTCGGCCCCTACGCCTTTCTCGACGACTTCGATGCCAAGCACATCTGCAACCACTCCGACGACACCGGCCGCTACAGCTTCAGCAACCAGGTGCCCATCGCCCATTGGAACCTCTCGGCCCTGGCCCAGGCGCTGACATCACTGGTGGAAGTCGACACCCTGAGTGAAACCCTCGACCTGTTCCTGCCAATTTATCAGGCCCACTATCACGATCTGATGCGCAAACGCCTGGGCTTCACCAGCGCCGAAGATAGTGACGAAGAACTGATCCAGCGCCTGCTGACCCTGATGCAAGCCGGCACGGCCACCGACTACTCGCTGTTCTTCCGCCACTTGGGCGACCAGGCGCCAGCCGAGGCGCTAAAGGTAGTGCGCAACGACTTCGTCGACCTCCAGGGCTTCGACGCCTGGGCCGCCGACTACCGGACCCGCGTGGAGCGCGAAGGCTTCGAGCAAACCGAACGCCAGGCGCGCATGCACGCGGTCAACCCGCTCTACGTGCTACGCAACTACCTCGCCCAGGAAGCCATCGCCGCCGCCGAAGCGGGCGACTACGCGCCAGTGCGAGAACTGCATCAGGTGCTGACCCGCCCGTTCGACGAGCAGCCGGGCAAGCAGCATTACGCGCAGCGGCCACCGGACTGGGGCAAGCATCTGGAAATCAGCTGTTCATCTTGAAACCTGCAAAGGAGACAACCGATGAACTACGACGAAAAACGTATCGAAGAAGCCGTGCTGGCGCTGCTGACCACATTCAGCTTCGACGGTGGGCGATCCTGGAAAGGCTACGACTTCGATGTGATGAATGCCTTGCATGAACAAGGATTGATCGACGACCCACGGGGCAAAAACAAATCCGTGTGGCTGACGGAAGAGGGCCTGAACAGAGGCAACACCCTCGCTGAGCGCTTATTCGCCGCAGACGGCAACAGCCAACCAGACACCGATTAAAGCGTTGCCCGCAACGTAGTTAGCCAAAGGCGTAATCCGCCAACGCGTACGCACGCATAACTCTGCTTAGTGCAGCATATTGCCCGACAGATACTTGCTGTTTGCCGGGCAACCTCTTATCGTCAAAATCCTCTGCGGCTGGATGTCCGCACGCGTAAACCATTGCCAAAAGGAACTTGCAGTGCACCTCGCCCTTCTCCGCACCTGCGCCACGACCTCACCGCCCACATCGCCGGGCAGAAGTGCTGTGCAAAACACAAGTCGCGCGAATACGCGAGAGCTGTGCATGCTCACACCTCAAGTTATTGTTTTTTCTGAAAATCCAGCCTGCATCGCCAATGAGTCAGCGACGTTATGCGAAATTCCGCAATAACGCACTAATGAAGAATTCCATCTAATCACTTTTAGATTTCAGTGTGCCTGCCATCGTACAGATCACCACAGAAAAAATAGACAAGAGCGGAGCTCACCAAAAGTGTCGAAAAAACCTTCAGCATCAATAGCGAAACTAGTGTTCTCAGGTGGCAGCGAATTTTCGCTTGATCCAAAAGAAAAGATAATCCTAGTTGGACCCAACAATAGTGGAAAGTCACAATCGCTTCGCGAAATATTGTCTCTCAGTCAAAATGAAAATAAAGAGCGACCCTTAGTAATGGCGAGGGTAGATATCTCAAAGGAAGGTAACGCAGCTGATCTCCGCGACTTCTTAGAGAATAAAGGGAGCTTTGTGAAAGGGGCATATCGTTACGAAGATTGGACAATCCAAGAAAATTATCTCCAATTTTGGAGCCAGCCGTATCTTATCCATGGTTTGGTGCATGGTTTTATAAAGAAGATTGCCGCTGATGATCGATTGAAAATATGCGCGCAACAGAGCAGCATAGCGCCAGGTGATCAAAAGTCGAAGCCACAGCACATTTTGTATGACGACGAGGCGCTAATGACCAAAATTAGTGCGCTATTTAAACGTGCATTTGGCAAGGAAATCATGTTTGATTTCCGCGGAGGAAGTCACCTTCCAATTCATGTAGGAGAGCTTCCAACAGTCGAAGTTGGCGTTGATCGCGTTAGCAACTCTTATGTTATGGCCGTCCGAGAAAACCCTCTTCTTGACAAGCAAGGTGATGGAATGAAGAGCTATGCAGGCATCTTATTTGAAGCCGTTGTGGCTAACCGAGATGTCACTTTGATTGATGAGCCCGAAGCATTTTTGCATCCACCACAAATGCGTCGCTTGGGTGAGACGCTCGCTGCTGAAGTTAGTGGGCAACTGATAGTGGCAACACATAGCAGCGACATCATGCGCGGTTTTTTGGAGGGGACAAAAGGCAACGTGCGGATTTTGCGTATCCGTCGCGAAGGAGACGTCAATCTAGTGTCTGAAGCGGCCCCGGCAGTTATCAAAGAGCTATGGGAAAAGCCCGAACTCCGCTACTCCAATGCGCTCGAAGGTATTTTTCACGAACAAACAATAATTTGTGAGGATGACAGCGACTGTCGGTTGATCAACTCCGTTGCGGACCACCTGTCAACTAACGCTGCCCAACAATGGCAAGACACTGCATATGTGCCCACAGGGGGAAAACATGGCATCCCGAAAGTTGCTGTGGTTTTGCGCAAAATCGGTGTGCCGGTCAAAGCGGTTTTTGATATCGACTTCTTGGCCGAGCGTAGCTTAGTCGAGTCCACTGTCGAAGCGTTTGGCGGTCGATGGGATGAAGTAGAACCGTTATGGACGCGCGTGGATGCTGCGGTGCGAAGCGGAATTAAGGCAAAAACAATAGCCGAAATAAAGCAAGATATCGTAGGAATACTGGGAAAGGCTGGCGATGGCAATCTTCCTAAAGGAGACGTTATCGAAGCGATGAAGCAAGGCAAACCTTGGACGGAAGTAAAAAAATACGGTACGCGTGGAATTCCGAAAGGAGATGCTCAGCAGGACTACAATTATCTTCGAGACAAATTAGAGGCGATTGGAATATTCTTAGTTCCAGTTGGCGAAATTGAAAGTTTCTGTCCGGAAATTGGTTCGCACGGGCCAAAGTTTGTAACCAAGTTACTGTCTAGTGTTTCACTTGGTGACGAGCGGCTCAGCGAGCTTCGTACCTTCGTAGAAAGAGTCCACAAAGGACATCACTGCAAGCTATGAGCCTAAACTAACTTCATACTATTGAAACGGCGCTGTGAAGTCTAACATGGCGCTCAACCTCGCTCCTTCAGTCGCTGGACGCTGCGCAATAAAGCCACGCAGCGCCGGTTAGTTCTGAGTTAGACACAAGGAAGAAGTCTGTGGAAATCGAAACAACAGTTAAAATAATCACAGTTATATTCGGAATTATTGGGGCAGCAAAAGTAATATTTGACCTATCCGCAGGAAGCAAAGTAAAGCTCCGCGATGAATATCGATTTGCTAAAGAATTCTTAAGAGACTTAACCCAGGAACCGAAGCTTCATCCATTAGCAATTGAAAAAGGCTATTACGCAGTAGCAGGCACAGCCTCAATCAAAAGCAAAGAGATTGAATATATTCTTTCGCTTGAAAACCCCGGCAGATGCTTAAAAGATTACACTCTTTCTAGAAAGTATCTAGAACACCTAGGCGAAAATGAGAGCACTAAAATTGATTTCGCAAATAAATATAAAAAGCCGTGGGCTAGAACCTGGCGAAAAGCCGCATACATCATAATTTATGTTTTAGGCGGCTTTACTGCAATGTCTCCGTTCCTGCTACAGCAGCTTCTAAATTCCGAAACAAAGCAGGTTCTTATATTTTCCGCAATAACAATCCCCACTTTCGGCTTCTTTGCTTTCGACTCTCTCCGTTCATTCATTAAAATATATCGCGCAGAGTCTCTTGTTGAAAATCAAAATAAACATACAAAACTTATACTAGTCGAGCGGCGCTCTGCGTAACCTTATGTCTAACTACTGGTTCAAGTCGCTCGCCGGGACGGGCTAAAGCCCGCCCTTTAACCAAACGTTAGGCAACTCCACAGGAAATCGCAGCATGGTTACAACTCTTGAGATCATTGACTCCGCAATAAAAATTGGTCTAGGCGCTATTATTAGCGGAATAACGATGTTCGTCGTGACCAATAAAAATCAAAGGCATGAGCTTTTCAAAATGGCTCGTGACGATAGAAAAAATCTTTTGAGAGAAATCTCAAGCAAACTCGAAGAAGCCTCAGCAGCTCTCAACCGAGGCATTCACAGTTACTCAGGCATAAACGGCGACAACCCAGACGGCCTAAAATTAATACTCGAATCATATATCACTATAAATCAGGCCAAAGCTATAGCCTCTCTATCTGGCGCAAACAAATTATTCAAAGAAGTTGAGATTTACTCAAACTCTGTGCTCGATTTATATCTATATACTCGCGATAACCGAGACTTAGACAGCGACAAGGCAAACGATCTAGTTCTAAAAATGAATACATCTTGGGAAAAAATGCACCCATTGCTAGCAGAGGCTTACGAAGCTGTAGTCAAGTCCGCCTAACAAGTATATATAAACTCTCCCCACAAGTAGTGAGCAACGCTTTTCTTATGCACCTGTAGCTAGCGCGATTGCATTCGTATATCCGGCCTCTGAAAATCGATAGGGTCAAAGTCGTTGATTGCGCTTCCCAGAATCAGTCACTTTGACCCTACAAATTGCGTACACGCGGTCAACCCGCTCGACGTGCTACGCAACTACTTCGCCCAGGAAGCTCTCGCTGCTGCCGCCGAAGCGGGCGATTACGAGCCAGTGCGTGAACTGCATAAGGTGCTGAACCGCCCATTCGACGAGCAGCCGGGCAAGGAGCATTACGCGCAGCGGCCGCTGGACTGGGGCAAGCATCTGTCGATCCGCTGTTCGTCCTGAGTGCAGGCAAAGCCCGGGCAAACGCAGCAGCGGCATGCCCTTTCCATGCTCACCCGGTAAACAGCAGAATCGACCTCATTGCCTCAGCCCACAGGTGACCATCATGAAAGTCCACGGTAGCTGCCACTGCGACGCCATCGCCTTCGTTGCAGAAACGGATCCGCAACTGACCAGCGTGTGCCATTGCCACGACTGCCAGAAGCTCACCGGCACGGCGTTTCGGGTTTCCACGCCAGCGCTGCCCGGTACGTTCGCCCTGCTGCGCGGCACGCCCAAGGTGTATGTGAAAGTGGCAGAAAGCGGTTCGCGTCGCGCCCAGGCGTTTTGTGGTGACTGCGGTTCGCAGCTGTTCACCTATGATGCCGACAACCCGACCGCCTATGGCCTGCGCGTAGGTGTGCTAGCCGAGTCGCAGCAACTGCAGCCGACCTGGCAAAAGTGGTGCGAAGCGGCGCTGCCTTGGGTGCAGGATTTGTCGGTGTTGGAAAAAGCACCGCGCAACGACCGTCAACGCTGAACCCCGCACGTAAAGACAGATCGAGCAGTGAGCCCCGATCAGAACCGTTTGCTTTGCCACCCCTTGAAACAGGTCGACCCATGCAAACCCATCAGCTCACCCTGTTCGCCGACTACCACCAGTTCTACCTACAGGATGAAGCAGCCGCCGGTGACCTGTCCCAAGCCTGGAGCACCGAAGCCGTCGAACGGATGCTGGCCGTGGCCGATGGCGTCGTGGGTATCGGTACGTTGCGCAATATGGACGTTGCCGTGACGCTCGAAATCCTCGCGCAACCGCCAAGCGCCGATACCACCGGCTCTGATCACGTTGTCGAAGGCTCGCTCGATGCGCGCAGCGGCACCCTGGTGGTCGCTGGCTGTACGGATTATTTCCCGGACGCAGCGCGCTTCGCCCTAGCCCCGGGCACTTACCGGGTTCGACTGTCGATTTCCGGCGCCGACACGCTCTCCGAGGATGGTCTCGACGGAGAGGATCACTACCTTGTGCAGCTATGGCAGGCACCGTTGGCCGAGCCGGCGGTACTCAAGCAAGGCTGACAATCAACGCGGTAAGACGGAATTAGCCCGTAGGATGGATTAGCGGAGCGTAATCCATCGCTTACCGCGAACCGACTATATCCGCTGATAGGCAGAACGCTTCGCCTCGTGAGGAGCGTTGTGATGTCACTTCTTTCGGCGGATTACGCCTGCGGCTAATACGCCCTACACCTCGGGACAAGGTTGCTCAAATACCGGTTATGAGCAGATCGAGCGCCGCGATGATTGCATCACGCTGCGCAGTTAAATCCGCAACCATGGCACCCAGCTGTTTTTTGGCAATACCAGCCATTTGCGGCGTCATCATCACGTAGGGCTCCCCCCCAATTTCAAACTGCGGAGTGAGGGTTCTCAGCACTTTTCCCTGCATGGCGCTGGCTGCATAGAGTGGCACGACAACCCGCGTACCCAGTTCCGCGAGCAGGTCGCTCTGCACATCGAGGAGCAGCGGCACGGCGGCCCTGGTGGCAGAATTGAGGTTTCTATAAACGGCAAACTGCGCCATCAGAAGCTCCGCAATTCGTCGCTGAACACGCCATTGGACTCTACATGCTCATTGTAGGCAGCGATGGCCTGACGGTTGTCTGCCAGCCATTGCTCACGCTGCTTTTCCTTTAGCGCCTGGGCCAAGGCCTTCTCCAGCGTGGCGGAGAGGTTGATGTTGAGCGACTTGGCCTTGCTGAGCAGATCTTCATTGATGCGAAGGTTAGCGGCTCGTTTGGGGGCATTGAGATCGTATGAAGGCAGCATGAGAGTTTCCTTGCCAGGTAATGCGCACAATCTATGCGTATAGAAATTCTTGGTAAAGCGGCTTTTCGAGGTATTCAGCCAAGGGGCCGCCACTCAGCCGCCATCCAGGCTCCGCACGAGACTTCCCCGCGAAAACCCGGATAATGCCGGCCATTCGTTTTGCTTGCCGGTGCCGCTCCATGGAAATCAAGGTCAATTTTCTCGACAACCTTCGCCTCGAAGCCAAATTCGACGACTTCACGGTGATCGCCGATCAGCCGATTCGCTACAAGGGCGATGGCTCGGCGCCGGGGCCGTTCGACTATTTCCTGGCCTCCTCGGCGCTGTGCGCGGCGTACTTCGTCAAGCTGTACTGCCAGACGCGGGATATCCCCACCGAGAACATTCGCCTGTCGCAGAACAACATCGTCGACCCGGAGAACCGCTACGCGCAGATCTTCAAGATCCAGGTAGAACTGCCGGCGGACATTTCCGAGAAGGATCGCCTGGGGATTCTGCGCTCCATCGACCGCTGCACCGTGAAGAAAGTGGTGCAGCAAGGCCCCGAGTTCATCATCGAGGAAGTCGACAACCTCGACGCCGACGCCCAGGCACTGCTGATGCCGGTGTCCGACACCACCACCTACATCCCGGGCAAGGATCTGCCGCTGGAGCAGACCATCGCCAACATGTCGGGCATCCTCGCGGATCTCGGGATGAAGATCGAGATCGCCTCCTGGCGCAATATCGTGCCCAACGTCTGGTCGCTGCATATCCGTGATGCGCAGTCACCTATGTGCTTCACCAACGGCAAGGGTTCGACCAAGGAAAGCGCCCTGGCCTCGGCGCTTGGCGAGTTCATTGAGCGGCTGAACTGCAATTTCTTTTACAACGACCAGTTCTGGGGCGAGGACATCGCGGCAGCAGAGTTCGTGCATTACCCGAACGAGCGCTGGTTCAAGCCGGGCCCGAAGGATGCGCTGCCCGAGGAAATCCTCGACGAGCATTGCCTGGCCATCTACAACCCGGACGGCGAGCTGCGCGGCTCGCACCTGTACGACACCAACTCGGGCAACACGCTGCGCGGCATCTGCTCGCTGCCGTTCGTGCGCCAGAGCGATGGTGAGACGGTGTATTTCCCGTCCAATCTGATCGAGAACCTGTACCTGTCCAACGGCATGAGCGCTGGCAACACCCTGGCCGAAGCCCAGGTGCAGTGCCTGTCGGAAATCTTCGAGCGGGCGGTGAAGCGCGAAATCCTCGAAGGCGAGCTGTGCCTGCCGGATGTGCCGCAGGAGGTGCTGGCCAAGTACCCGGGCATCGTCGCCGGCATCCAGGGCCTGGAGGAGCAAGGCTTCCCGGTGCTGGTGAAGGATGCCTCGCTGGGCGGTGAATTCCCGGTGATGTGCGTGACCCTGATGAACCCGCGTACCGGCGGTGTGTTCGCCTCCTTCGGCGCGCACCCAAGCCTGGAAGTGGCGCTGGAGCGCAGCCTCACCGAGCTGTTGCAGGGGCGCAGCTTCGAAGGCCTCAACGACCTGCCGCAGCCGACCTTCGACAGCCTGGCGCTGACCGAGCCGAACAACTTCGTCGAACATTTCATCGACTCCAGCGGTGTGGTGTCCTGGCGCTTCTTCGGCGCCAAGGCGGACTTCGAGTTCGTCGAGTGGGACTTCTCCGGCGAGGGTGCAGATTCCAATGAACAGGAAGCCGCGACGCTGTTCGGCATCCTCGAAGACCTGGGCAAGGAAGTCTACGTAGCCACCTACGATGACCTCGGCGTCAACGCCTGCCGCATTCTGGTGCCTGGCTATTCGGAGATCTATCCGGTCGAAGATCTGGTCTGGGACAACACCAACAAGGCGCTGCTGTTCCGCAAGGACATCCTCAATCTGCACACGCTCAGCGACCGCGAGCTCAAGTCGCTGCTGCGCAACCTCAATAACACCGAGGTCGACGACTACACCGACATCAGCACGCTTATCGGCATAGAGTTCGACGACAACACGGTGTGGGGCCAGCTGACCATTCTTGAGCTGAAGCTGCTGATTCACCTGGCGCTGAAGAAGTACGACGACGCCAAGGAGCTGGTCGAGGCCTTCCTGCAATACAACGACAACACCGTCGAGCGCGGCCTGTTCTATCAGGCGGTGAATGCCGTGCTGGAAATTCAGCTGGAGGATGACCTGGAGCTGAGCAACTTCGAGCACAACCTGCGGCGCATGTTCGGCAACGAGCGCATGGACGCAGCCATCGGCTCGGTAGCCGGCAGCTTACGCTTCCATGGCCTGACGCCGACCAGCATGCAACTCGAAGGGCTCGACCGTCACCTGCGCCTGGTCGATAGCTACAAGAAGCTGCATGCGGCACGCGCCAAGGCAGCGGGCCTGAGCAGCAACTAGCTACAACCCGCAGCGGCAACGGGAAAGCACCTTCGGGTGCTTTCTGCGTTTTTGCGCCGCTGAAAAGTCGCTACAAGAACGGTGCGAGGCGTTCACAGACAGCGCAGGCGTGTGGCGGGTACGCATCATCGTGACGCGAAATCGCGCGCACCGTGCAAGCGCGACAGGCCAGGGTATGCCTCACTTGCGTGGCCAGACCAACAAGAACCCATAGAGGATAAGCTGGACTGGGCCATGCTCGGCTTCACCAGCCTGCTCGCCCTGGTCTTCGGGGTAGTGATAGCCCTAATCTGCGTGGCCCTGTACCGCGACCTGCGCAAGGGCCCGATGATGCTGCGCGACCTGCGCGGCACCGAACTGATCGAGAAAGCGGTGCTCTACGGCGCGGTGAAACACGGCGAAGAGTTCTATTTCGTGGTCAAGGAGAAGAAGGACAAGGGTGAGGCGGACGAGAGCAAGCCAAGCGCCTGATGGCGCAGCTGCAAACATTGGCGGCGGCCGCTAAGGCTGGCCGAAGTTACGGAAACTGAGGCAGCAGATTAACTGTGGGAGCGGGCCATGCCCGCGAATTCGCGCGCATGGCGCGCTCCCACAGGAGATCGCATTTCTCCCTCAATCAGCTAATTCCCCCGCAATCCCCCATGCTCGCGCAGCCGCTCGATCATGTACGGGTAGAAGGGATTGGAAGTCACCCGCTGCAGCGCCTCCATGCTCACCAGCAACACGCCGCGCTCACCACGAATGGACAGCGCGCCGAGGTGCACGCCGTAATCTTCCGGCTCGTCAGGCTGCAAGCCATACAGCGAGTCGCTCATCGGGAATGGCAAAGCAACGTGGGACAGCGAAAACACCTCACGGGGAAAGGCCAGGCCGATGGGTGTGAGCTGTTCCTCGGTGGCGCCCGCCTCGGTGGTCCGTGCCGCGGCGTCCAGGGTTTGCGGTGAAACGTTGCCGATCAGCGTGGTGCGATAACGCCGTGGTGCCACGGGCAGCAAGTCGCCTGGCGATTTGGCGTGAGCGCCGAGCAGCGGGCCGAAGTCGACGAAACGATTGAGATCGAACAGCACCAGTTCGCTGCCGTTATCAGGCAGGTGCTCATACAGCGCATCGACCACCGCCGGCGTGCTCACGGTGTAATCGACCAACGACTGGAAGGTCAGCACCGGCGCCAACTCCCCTAGGGCATTACGCCCAGCCAGAACGGCGATCTGCTCCTGTAGAGCGGTGGTGAACAAGTACGACTGCCGCGCGGCATTGAGGGCGAAGGAGTTGTACTTGAACGGGTTGTACTCGGGCAGCACGTCCAGCCAGGCCGCTTTTGCGAACGCCGGGAATACCGCAGGCAGCCCAGCCAACCCAGCGAAGCGGGCGTAACCGGCGACGCCGATCATCGGCGAAATCAGGGTCAGCCTCGTCGGCCGGGCCAGCTGATCGTTGCCCAGTGCGTCCAACGCATACTTGAGCGCCAGGCCACCGCCAGCGGAGTAGCCGACCAATTGCAGCTCGTCGCCAGGCTCGATCAGCCGCTTGGCCTCGCGCACCGCCAGGCGGGTAGCGGCCAGCCAGTCCTGCCAGGCCACACTGGTCAGCGCGCCAGGCGTGGTGCCATGGCCGGGCAGGCGCAGGCCTATCACCACGAAGCCGGCATCCCGATACAGCCCGGCGATGTGTCGCAGGCTGTAGGGTGAGTCGGTCAGCCCGTGCAGCATCACCGCGGCGCCCTTCGGTTTGCCCTCGGGCTCCAGCACGTAAGAGCGGTTCCAGTCCCACTCGAAGCGCGAGGCGTTGAGCGGGCTGTCGGCAAAATAGCGGTTGTCTGGCACACGCTCGGCATCGTCCAGGCGCTGGTAGACCTTGGCAGGCAACGCCGCGAACAGCGCCTGCTCGGCAAGCAGATAATCCTGCCAGGTGGCAGCATCGAGTTCGTCGGCACTTAGCTCGCGCGGCACGAAGGTATGCCACGGGCCAAGATCGGGCTTGTTATGGGCGTCATAGATGCGCAGGGCGAAAAAGGTCAGCGCGATCACCGCCACCACCAGGCCGCCCAGGCGCATCCATTTTTTCACCGCCGTCATCACTGCCACTCCAGAACTGCAAACGGCCCATCATAACGCTCGTGCGCCAATAACGCTGGTGCCGTCCGGCATAACGAATTGAAGCAGAGAGGTTTTGCCGGCGCCTTGCGATGGCGTGCCACAGCCCATAGGCTTCGGCCATGCAAACCTATTCGGAGCCCGCAATGAGTGACTCAGCGATTATCCCCTGCCCCAGCTGCAGCAGCCTTAACCGCATTCCCACCGCCCGCCTGCGCGAAGCGCCGCGCTGCGGCCACTGCAAAGCCGAGGTGCTGCCAGGTGCGCCTTTCGAACTCGGCCAGGGCAACTTCAGCGCGCAGCTCAAAGGCGATCTGCCGCTACTGGTCGATGTATGGGCAGCCTGGTGCGGGCCGTGCCGCAGCTTTGCGCCAACCTTCAGCCAAGCCGCGGGCGAGCTGCGTACCCGCTGCCGCCTGGGCAAGCTGGATAGCGAAGCCCATCAACAACTTTCCGCGCAGTTGGGCATCCGGTCGATTCCGAGCCTGATCCTGTTCCGCGACGGCAAGGAAGTGGCCCGGCAGAGCGGCGCCCTGCCCCTGCCCCAATTGCTTGCCTGGCTCAATAGCCAGGGCGTCTAGGGCTAAGCGAGCGAGCCGGCTGACACCTGACCTTGCCACAGGTCAAAAAGCCGACTAATCCATGGAGGGACTATGCGGGCGAGAGCGCCCGGATGGATAGCACGGCGGGAGGCGCCATGTTCAAGCACATACTGATCGCCCATGACCTGCGCAGCACCGCCGACCTGGCGCTGCGCCGAGCCGCCCAACTGGCGCAGCAACATGGCGCGCGCCTGAGCGTGCTGCATGTGCTCGACCCGACCCAGAGCGAGCAGGCCCATGATCAGGCCCGGCAGGTGCTGGATAAGAGCATCAGCGGGTTCGCGCCGCCGGACAGCACCCTGCAGCTGCGCAGTGGCAAACCTTCGGAAGTGGTGCTTCAGCACCTGCAAGAAGGCGATTACGACCTGCTGGTGCTTGGCGGGCATCTTGAGCGTCACGAGTTCTTCTCCGGCACCAGCCTCGACCGCATATCCCGCAATTGCCCGGTGCCGCTGTTGCTGGTCGCTCATTCGAGTCCCGGCCCGTATAAGCAGGCCGTAGCCGCTATCGACTTCTCGCTGTGCGCCTGTAGCGCGCTGGCGGGCGCTTACCGATTGCTGGCAGAAGGCGCAGAGCTGCATGCGGTGCATGTTTTTGAACCGGCCAAGGGCAGCCGCGAACAGGTCGACAGCCAATTGCAGATTCAGCAGGCGCTGATCGATCAGTTGCTAAAGGATGAAGCGCAAAAGCTGCCGCCAAATGGCCCGACCATTAGCCATGCGGTGCATCAGGGCGGCATATTGCGCTGCCTGCAGGAGCAGCTCAGAGACCGTAACAGCGATCTGCTGGTACTCGGCAGCCATGGCCGCGGCGCCCTGAGCCAGGCGCTGCTCGGCAGCCTGGCCCAGCATTTTCTGCACAAGGCGCCGTGCGACGTGTTTGTGGTGCGTTGATACGGCCCCAGGTATCGCTGCGCTCAACGCCGGGCTACCGAAAGGATAAGGCCGTAGCCTGCGGTTGAGCGTAGCGATACCCAGGAATATGCAATCAGCCGCGCTGCAGCAGGTCGTGCAACTCGACGTATTGCTGCGTCAGCTTGTGGCGCGGGTCGAGGAAGATCAGCGGCGTGCAGGCCTGGTGCGATTCGCGCATCTTCACCGAGCTCATCAGGTTGACCGGCAATACCGGCAGCCCCTCGGCGACCAGCTCGTCCAGCAGCTGCTGCGGAAGCGAGGCGCGCGGTTGGAACTGGTTGACCACGATGCCCTCCACCTGCAGCGCCTCGTTGTGATCTTCCTTCAACTCCTCGATCTCGCGCAGCAGGCCGTACAGCGCATTGCGCGAAAAGGTGTCGCAATCGAAGGGAATCAGCACGCGATCAGCGGAGATCAATGCTGAAACGGTATAGAAATTCAGCGCTGGCGGGGTATCGAGGTAGATCTGCTCGTAATCTTCGGAGAGGTCTTCGAGCAGTTTGCGCAGCTTGTTGATCTTGTGCTTCTGCTCCAGCTTGGGCTGCAGCTCGGCCAACTCGGCCGTAGCGGTGATCACGTGCAGGTTGTCGAAGGGCGTTTCGTAGATATCCACCTTGCCCTTCTTGGCGAACGGCCCGCTGGACAGCGTCTGCTTGAAGAAGTCGGCGATGCCCATGGGAATGTCGTCGCCGGTCAGCCCCGTGAGGTAGTGAGAAGAGTTGGCCTGTGCATCGAGATCCACCAGCAGCGTTCGATAACCTTGCGAAGCGCTGACTGCCGCCAGATTGCAGGCGATGCTGGACTTGCCTACCCCACCTTTCTGATTGAAAACCACGCGCCTCATCCGAACCTCCTCTTCAACTAGTACATTGATACTAGGCAAAACTTGATGACATTCACGAGAACCAAGCGAAACGGGTCATCCATCAGAAAATCGCTACTTAATGTTTGCGAGCCCTAGTTAACCCCCGGATAATGCCACGCGCAGCATCGCTCCCCATCGACAAGGCTCTTGTCGCACAGGACAGTCGTACAGACAAGGAAATGCCCGGCGGGCCAAGCAGAGTTTCAGTAGAAATGCAGTTCAGGATCGATCAATGGCGTGCCTGGGCCCCCGGCCTGGACAGTACGGATGACTGGCTCGCCTGGAGCAAGGCGCCCGAACGCCTGCACGATAGTGGCGAGCAGCCCGATGTCAGCTTCCTGCCGGCCATGCAGCGCCGCCGCCTGAGCCGCCTGGCGCGCATGGTATTCCAGGTTGCCTGGCCATTGGCCGAGGGCCACACCGCACTGCCGCTGGTGTTCGCTTCGCGGCACGGTGAAACGCCGCGCAACCTGGCCATTCTCAAAGACCTTGCAGCTAAAGAGCCGCTATCGCCGACGCAGTTCAGCCTTTCTGTGCACAACGCGATCATCGGTCAGTGGTCGATCATGCGCGGCGACACCAGCGAAATGACCGCCCTGGCCGGCGCAGAAGATGGCCTGGAAATGGCCATGCTCGAGGCGCTGACCTTTCTGGCTGACGGTGCGCCCGCAGTATTGCTGGTGATCGGCGAGGAAGCGCAGCCAGAGCCCTACGCCCCGTTCATCGATGACGTACCGTTCCCTTACGCACTTGCCCTGCTGCTGACGCCCGGCGATGACTGGAGCCTGCAGCTACAAACGGCCGCTGGCGAGCGTTCGCCCTGGCCGCACCCGTTGAGCCTGATCCAAAGCCTGTGCACGCAGAGCACCTCCCTCCAACACACGTGGAAAGAGCGCCAATGGACCTGGTCACGCAAAAGTCTGTAAAGCGCTACAGCCCGCCGTACCTGTGGCGGCTGATCGCCACAGCGGCGAGCTTCACCCTGTTCGGTATCGGCGGTGTGCTGCTGCGCGTGCTGATATTTCCGGTACTGTCGCTGCTGCCCGGTGACGCTGCCGCCCATCAGCGGCGCGCTCGGCGCGTGGTCAGCCTGACCTTTCGCAGCTTCGTTGAATTCATGTACCGCAGCGGCGTACTCACCTATGAAGTCGAAGGCGCCGAACGCCTCGGCCGCCCGGGGCAGATGATCATCGCCAACCATCCGTCGCTGATCGACGTGGTGGTGACCATCGCCTTCACCCGCGACACCAACTGCGTGGTCAAGCAGAGCCTGTGGGACAATCCCTGCATGCGCGGGCCGATCCGCTCGGCGGGCTACATCAGCAACAGCGGCAGCATGGACATGCTCGACGAGGCCGCCGGCGCACTGCAGCAAGGCCAGACCCTGGTGATCTTCCCGGAAGGCACACGCACCACGCCCGGCTGCCCGCCCGAGTTCCATCGCGGCGCCGCGGCCATCGCGTTGCGCGGTGCCCGTGTGATTACCCCGGTGGTGATCAGCGTCTCACCTACCACGCTGACCAAGGCCGAGCCCTGGTACCGCATTCCTGCGCGGCGTTTTCACATTCACTTGCGTGTGGGCGAAGACATCGACCCTGCGCAATTCAACGCCATGGGCGCGGCGCCGGTTGCGTCGCGCAAACTCAACGATCATCTACATCAGCATTTCATAAAGGAGCTCGCCAAAGATGAGCGCTCTGCAGCTTGAGATCAAAAACCTGATCATCGACTCTCTCGGCCTCGAGGACGTCACGCCTCAGGATATCGACGACGATCTGACCCTGTTCGGCGAAGGCCTCGGCCTGGATTCGGTCGATGCCCTGGAGCTCGGCCTGGCGATCCAGAAGCGTTTTGGCATCAAGATCGACGCCGAAGCCAAGGACACCCGCACCCATTTCGCCAACGTCGCCAGCCTCGCTGCCTTCGTTGCCAGCCGCCAGGCCGCTTGAGGACAATGACCATGCAAACCCGTGAGGAAATCTTCGCCACCTTGCGCGACGCCCTGGTGGAGCTGTTCGAACTGAGCCCCGAGCGCATCAGCCTGGACGCCAACCTCTACGAAGATCTGGAAATCGACAGCATCGACGCCGTCGATCTGATCGACCACATCAAACGTCAGACCGGCAAGAAGATTGCCGCCGAAGCGTTCAAAACCGTACGCACCGTCGGTGACGTGGTCGAAGCGGTGTACCAGATGGTCAACGCGGAACCGGCATGAGCCGTCTGTTCGGCCTGTTGGTCGCGCTGGTTAGCGTGGCCTACCCGTTCGCCGTGTACTTCGGCGCCGGCCACCTGTCGCCAACGCTGTTTGCCGCGCTGCTTGGCGGCCTGTGGCTGGCGCGGCTGCTGAGCAACCCGCGTGACCGCAACAGCCAGCGCATGACTGGCGCGGTGCTGGTGTTCTGCTTGTTGCTGGTGCTCGCCGATGAGCCAGCGCTGCTGCGCTGGTACCCGGTGCTGGTCAGCGTAGCGCTTGGCCTGCTGTTCGCCAGCAGCCTGAAGATCGGCATGCCGATGGCCGAACGCCTGGCACGCCTGCGCGAGCCCGAGCTGCCCGACGTCGCCGTGCGTTACACCCGCCGCGTCACCGAAGTGTGGGCCGTGTTCATGCTCACAAACGGCCTGCTGGTGGTGGCGCTTAACCTGTGGGCGCCACTGTCGTGGTGGGCGCTGTATACCGGACTGATTTCCTACCTCCTGATGGGCCTGCTATTCGCCGGCGAATGGTTGGTGCGTCAACGTGTAAGGAGATTTGCATGACCTGGCTGAGCCTTGAAAACCTGCTGCTAGAGGCGGACGCCAGCCGCCAGGTAACCCCTGAGCTGAACCACGCCGAGCTCTGCCAGCGTGCTCTCAGCCTCGCGGCCTATTGGCAGGCCAAGGGCGTCAGGCGCGTAGCCCTGCACCTGGAAGATGCCGCCGAGCTGGCCATCGCCCTGCTCGCCGCCTGGCAGGCCGATATCCATGTGCTGTTGCCGGCCGATGCCCAGCCGCAAACCCGTCAGCGCCAGGGCGCTCAGGTCGACCTATGGCTGGAGCGACTCGACGAGTCGATGGCCGCCGCGCCGCTGACCGCCAAAGCGCTCGACCGTAAGCGCTGCCGCCTGACCCTGTGCACCTCCGGCTCCAGCGGCGAACCCAAGCTAATCGACAAGAGCCTCGGCCAACTAGCCAACGAGGTACAAGCGCTGGAAGCGCTATGGGGCGAACGCCTCGGCGATGCGCTAATCATTGGCAGCGTGGCTGCCCAACACATTTACGGCCTGCTGTTCCGTGTGCTCTGGCCGATTTGCGCCGGCCGCGTGTTCCTGCCAAAGGCCCAGCCGTTCCCGGAAGACCTGCAACTGACCAGCCTGCCGCACCTGCACTTCGCCTGGATCACCAGCCCGGCGCTACTCAAGCGCATGGGCGACAACCTCGACTGGGCGGCGCTGAGCCGGGTGCGCAAGGTGTTCTCCTCCGGCGGCGCGCTGCCGGCCGACGCCGCCGCCTCGGTGCAAGGGCGCCTGGGCCAGTGGCCGACAGAAATCTACGGCAGCTCGGAAACTGGCGGCATTGGTTGGCGGGAGGGCGGCGAAAAGTGGCAGCCATTCGCTGACGTAAGGCTTGAGCTGAACGAAGAAGGTGCCCTGCGCCTGACCTCGTCCTACCTGCCCGCCGGCCACTGCGAGCAGATGGCCGACGCCGCGCAGATCGACGCCGATGGCCGTTTCACCCTCGGCGCGCGTCTGGATCGCATCGTCAAACTCGAAGAAAAACGTATTTCCCTGCCCCTGCTCGAACAGGCTCTGGCCTTGCACGAGTGGGTGAGCGAGGCGCGCCTGGGCGTGCTGCAGCAAGGCCGCGCCTTTCTCGGCGCACTGGTTGCGCTTTCGCCGGCAGGCCTGCACGCGCTGCGTAATCAGGGTCGTCGGCACATTACCGAAGGCCTGCGCCAGCACCTGGCCGGCCACTGCGAAGCCATCGCCCTGCCACGCCGCTGGCGCCTGCTGGCGCACCTGCCTTACAGCAGCCAGGGCAAGCTCGGCCAAGCCCAGGTCAACGACCTGCTGGCCGCCGCCCGCCCGACTCGCGTCGAGCCGGCGAGCGCCCGTGAAGAAAACGGCGAGTGGCACCTGGTGCTGGACGTACCGCTGGACCTGGCGCACTTCAGCGGCCACTTCCCGGGTACGCCAGTGCTGCCGGGCGTGGTGCAGATCGACTGGGCGCAGCAACTGGCTCGCACCCTGATCACCGACTTGCCGCCGCTGTTCGGCGGCATGGAAGTGCTCAAGTTCCAGCAGCTGGTACGCCCAGGCGACCGCCTGCAGCTGACCCTGCGTTTCGATGCCGAGCGCCACAAGCTGTACTTCACCTTCCGCAACGGCGAGGCCAACTGCTCGTCCGGCCGCATCCTGCTCAAGGCGGCGCCATGAGCCAGGCGGCAAGCGATCATCGCCCTTGCGCGCTGATCCCCGTGTACAACCATGAAGGCCCGCTGCCCGGTGTGGTGGCGAGTTTGCTGGCCGCCGGTTTGCCGTGCGTACTGGTCGACGACGCCTCCGGGCCGACCTGCGCGGCAGTGATCGATCGCCTCGCCGGCGAGGCCGACACCTATCTGCTGCGCCTGCCGGAAAATCAGGGCAAGGGCGGCGCGGTGATGGCCGGTCTGCGTGAAGCGCAGCGTCTGGGCTTCACCCATGCGCTACAGGTGGACGCCGACGGCCAGCACGACCTGCAGGCAGTGCAGACGTTTCTCGGCGAATCCCGCGCGCACCCCGACGCGATCATTTGCGGCTACCCACAATACGACGCCAGCGTGCCCAAGGGCCGCCTCTACGCGCGCTACCTGACCCACGTGTGGGTGTGGATCAACAGCCTGTCGTTTGAGATCCGCGACTCCATGTGCGGCTTCCGGGTCTACCCGCTGGCCGCCTGCGTGGCGCTGATCGACTCGGCAAAACTCGGTAAACGCATGGATTTCGATTCGGAAATTCTCGTGCGCCTGTCCTGGCGCGGCCAGCCGATGCGCTGGCTGCCAACCCGCGTGCACTACCCAGAAGACGGCGTTTCGCACTTTCGCCTCTGGCAGGACAACGTGCTGATCTCGAAAATGCACACCCGGCTGTTCTTCGGCATGCTCTGCCGCGCGCCCGTGCTGCTGTACCGGCGGTGGCGTTGATGGATCGGAGCAAACACTGGGCCGGCCAGCGCGAGCGCGGCAGTTTCGCGGCGATGAAATTCACCGCCCTGGCGTCGCGTTACCTCGGCCGCCGGGCATTGACCCCGTTGCTGTACCTGATCGTCGCCTACTTCTTCCTGTTCGGCGCGAAAGCGCGGCTCAGCATTCGTCAGTACCAGCACAACCTGGCGACCTGGAGCACGCGCCCCGAGCTGCGCCCGACCCACCGCTCGGTGTTCGCCCAATTCATGGCGTTCGCCGACAGCCTGCTGGACAAGCTCGACGTCTGGAGTGACCGCCTACATTTCCGCGACATCGAGCTGATCGATCCCCATGGCCTGCACGGGCAGATGAGCGGCACGCGCGGGCAGATGCTGGTCGGCGCTCACCTCGGCAACCTGGAAGTGTGCCGCGCTCTCGCCGAGCTCAGCGCCCAGGTGCGCATGAACGTGCTGGTGCACACCCGCCACGCCGAGCAGTTCAATCGCCTGCTCAAGGAAAGCGGCGCCAACAACCTGCGGCTGATTCAGGTCAGCGAGCTGGACCCGGCAGTGATGATGCGCCTGGCCGAGTATCTGGAACGCGGAGAGTGGCTGGCGATTGCCGGCGACCGCGTGCCACTGCATGGCGAGCGCACCGTCAACGTGGATTTTCTCGGTCACTCGGCGCCGCTGCCGCAAGGGCCCTGGCTACTGGCCGGGCTGCTGCAGTGCCCGGTCAACCTGATCGACTGCCTGAAGATCGACGGCCGCTATCAGGTCATGCTGCAACCCTTTACCGATGCCGTGGTGTGGACACGCCGCGAGCGTGAGGCGGTGATTCAGGGTTGGGCACAACGCTATGCCGACCACCTGGCCCAACGCTGTCTGCAAGCCCCGCAGCAGTGGTTCAACTTCTATCCGTTCTGGAACGACCATGACAACACAGCAGCCTGAAACCGTGACCTTCGGCGCGCAGCCGCTGCGTCTTGAGCAGATCGTCAACCTGGCCCAGCGCACCGCGCGCGGCGAGCTGGACAACAGTGCCGAGTGGCGCGACCGCATCGGCCGTGGCGCACGCTTCGTCGACAGCCTGCTCGACCGTGAAGGTATGATCTACGGCATCACCACCGGCTACGGCGACTCCTGCGTGGTGGCCGTACCGCTGCATCAGGTCGAGGCACTGCCGCGTCACCTGTACACCTTCCATGGTTGCGGCCTGGGCAAGCTGCTCGACGAGCAGGCCACCCGCGCCGTGCTGGCTGCGCGTTTGCAGTCGCTGTGCCAGGGCATGTCCGGCGTGCGCCTGGAACTGCTGGAGCGCCTGCAGGCGTTCATCGAATTTGATGTACTGCCGTTGATTCCGGAAGAAGGCTCGGTGGGCGCCAGCGGTGACCTGACGCCGCTCTCCTACATCGCCGCGACCCTGTGTGGCGAGCGTGAGGTCATGTACCGCGGCGAGCGCCGCAGCGCCGCTGACGTGCACGCCGAGCTGGGCTGGACGCCGCTGGTGCTGCGCCCCAAGGAAGCCCTGGCGCTGATGAACGGCACCGCGGTGATGACCGCCCTAGCCTGTCAGGCCTATTCCCGCGCCGATTACCTGCTCAAGCTGGCGACGCGCATCACCGCGCTCAACGTGATCGCCCTGCAGGGCAACCCGGAGCATTTCGACGAGCGCCTGTTCGCCGCCAAGCCGCACCCGGGCCAGAACCAGGTCGCCGCGTGGATTCGCCAGGACCTGGCCATCGACGCACCGACCGCGCCGCTGCACCGCCTGCAGGATCGTTACTCGATCCGCTGCGCGCCGCACGTGCTTGGCGTGCTGGCCGACAGCCTGGGCCTGCTGCGCCAATTCATCGAAACAGAGCTGAACAGTGCCAACGACAACCCGCTGATCGACCCGGATGAAGAGCGCGTGCTGCACGGCGGGCACTTCTACGGCGGGCATATTGCCTTCGCCATGGACAGCCTGAAGAACCTGATCGGCAACCTCGCCGACCTGCTCGACCGCCAGCTCGCCCTGCTGGTCGACACCCGCTACAACCACGGCCTGCCGAGCAACCTGTCCGGCGCGCCGGTGGAAACCGCGATGATCAATCACGGTTTCAAGGCCGTTCAGATCGGCGCCAGCGCCTGGACTGCCGAAGCCCTGAAAAACACCATGCCGGCGAGCGTGTTCTCGCGCTCCACCGAATGCCACAACCAGGACAAGGTGAGTATGGGCACCATCGCCGCCCGCGACGCCCTGCGCAGCCTGGAACTGGCCGAGCAGGTCGCCGCGGCCACGCTGCTGGCTGCCAACCAGGGCGTATGGCTGCGCCAGCGCGCCGAAACCACAGTGCTGCCGGCCGCCCTGGCCAAAATGCATGGGCAGATGGGCGAGGACTTCCCGCCGCTAATCGAGGATCGTGCCCTGGAAGGCGAACTGCGCCTGTGCCTGCAACGCATCCGCGCCCAGCACTGGAGCCTGTATGCGTAATTCGCGTCATGCCGACGAACCTGTGGGAGTGGGCCATGCCCACGATTCGCGCGCATGGCGCGCTCCCACGGGGATAGCCATCGCTCTCAAGGACGCTCCCCATGCGCGCTAAAGGCGTTCTGCAGGCCGAGGTGGAAATCCTCGTGCCGTTCTTCGACGTGGACATGATGGAAATCGTCTGGCACGGCCACTACGTCAAATACTTCGAGCAGGCGCGTTGTGCCCTGCTCGACCGCCTCGACCACGGCTACCCGCAGATGCGTGACAGCGGCTACGCCTGGCCAGTGATCGACCTGCAGCTGCGCTATATCCGCGGTGCCACCTTCGGCCAGCGCATCACCGTGTGCGCCGATCTGGTGGAGTGGGAAAACCGCCTGAAGATCCACTACCTGATCAGCGACGCCGCCACCGGCGAGCGCATGACCCGCGGCAGCAGCGTGCAGGTGGCGGTGGAAATCGCCAGCCGCGAAATGCAGCTGGCTTCGCCCAAGGTGTTTATCGATGCCGTGCAGCGGGTGATCGGATGAAAATTCTGGCGCGCCTCTCCCTGCTGATCGGCCTGCTGCTCACGGCGTTGTGCAGCTACGCGGACACCTTGACCCTCGATGCGCTGAGCAAGCAGTTGTCGCAACACCCGGTGGTGCGTGGCCCGTTCATCCAGGAAAAACACCTGCGTGCCCTGCCGCAACCGCTGACCAGCAGCGGCACCTTCGTGCTGGCAGCCGATGCTGGCCTGTTGTGGAAGTTGGAAAAACCGCTCAAACAGGATTACCGCATCGACGCCAACGGCATCGCCAAGCGCACCGCCGATGGCTGGCAGATGCAGCCGGGGCGTGATGTCGCGGCCCAGCAGAGCAAGCTGTTTCTCGACGTCCTCAAGGGCAACCACAGCGGCCTGGCGCGGGATTTCGACCTGCAACTGAGCGGCGACCCCAAGGCCTGGACCCTGGCCCTGACGCCCACTTCGCTGCTGCTCAAGCAGGTGTTCAGCCGTATCGATATCAGCGGTGGCGAGCTGGTCGAGCGTATCGAGCTGCATGAAACCCAGGGCGACCGCACGCTGATGCGCATGCCCGCGAGCATTGCCAGCGACACCTTGAGCGACGAGGAGCGCAGCGATTTTGCGCACTGAGCACCGCCTGATCGAACGCCGCCTGCCGCGGCTGTTCGCCGTGCTGCTGTTGGCGCTGCTGGCGCTGACCGCCTGGCAATGGCGCGACGGCCCGCCGGTGGCGGCGAGCATGCTTGCCCTGCTGCCCAGCGGCGCCGGCGATGCGCGCCTGCAACAGGCCGAAGCGCGCATGCAGGAGCCGATCCAGCGTGATGTGCTGGTACTCGTCGGCCACCCCGAGCGCGAGCGTGCCATCGCCCTGGCCGCCAGCTTCGGTCAGCAATGGCGCGGCAGCGGCGACTTCGCCCAGGTGCGCTGGCAGCTCGACAGCGACCTCAATGCCCTGCGCCAGCACCTGCGTGACAGTCGCCTGAATATGCTGCCCGCCGCTGACCGCAAACTGCTGATCGAGCAGCCGAGCGCCTTCATCGAGCAACGCGCGGCCGGGCTGTTCGACCCCTTCGCATCTTTCAGCCTGCTGCCGCCAGAGCAAGACTGGTTCGGCCTCGGCATGCGTGCGCAACAGGCCCTCAATTTTGGTGGTCGCGTGCAGCCGGATCTGGCCAGCGGCACGCTGCTGGTCAACGAGCCCGGTATGACCTGGGCCGTGGTACACCTGCGCAGCCGCGGCGATGCCTTCGATATGCAGGCGCCCCTGGCTATCGCACAGCGCATCGAAGCCGCCCGCGCCTCCACCGAGGCGGCAGGCGGCCAACTGCTCGCCACCGGCGGCGCGCTGTATGCCGCTGCCGGCCAGAACAAGGCGATGAGCGAGATGACGCTGATCGGCGGCGCGGCCAGCCTCGGTACGTTGTTGCTATTGCTGATCGCCTTCCGCCGCCCGCGCGCGTTGCTTAGTCTGCTGCCCATCGGCGTGGCGCTGCTGGCAGGTTGCGCCGCCTGCGTGCTGATCTTCGGCAAGATCAACGCGCTGACGCTGGTGCTCGGCGCCAGCCTGATCGGCGTCGCGGCTGACTATCCGCTGCATTACCTGAGCAAGAGCTGGGGCCACGCCGAATGGCGCAGCTGGAGCGCCCTGCGCAGCACCCTGCCGGGCCTGAGCCTGAGCCTGGGCACCAACCTGATCGGTTACCTGGCACTGGCCTTCACGCCCTTCCCGGCGCTCACCCAGATCGCCGCATTCTCGGCCGCCGGGCTGATCGGCGCGTACCTGTGCTCGGTGTGCCTGCTGCCCGCCTGGCTCAATGGCATGCAGCTGCGCCCCGCGCCGCGCCTGCTGGCCGTCGCGACCCGCCTGCTGAGCTGGCACGGTCGCCTGCAGAACCGCCGCACCAGCCTGTGGCTACTCGGCGCCTTCCTACTGTTCTGCACCGGCGGTATCTGGCTGCTGCAAAGCCAGAACGATCTGCGCCAGTGGCTCGGCAAAGACCCGGTGCTGTTCGCGCAGTCGCAACGCATCGTCGAGCTGACCGGCCAGCAGCCCACCAGCCAGTTCTTTCTCGTCCGCGCAGCTGATGAAGCGCAATTGCTGCAGCGCCAGCAAGCCCTCGGCGTGCGCCTCGATGCGCTGGTGAAAAACGCCCAGCTGCGCAGTTACCTGTCGCTGAACCAGCTGGCCGCTCCGGCTGCCGACCTGCAGGCGCTGCGTGCCGCCCTGGCTGATCTGCCGGGCCACTGGCAGGCGTTGCTCGACCTGGGCATCCCGGCCGAGGCGCTGCGGGCCGAACTGCAACACCTGCTGGAACAGCCACAGCCAAACCTGGAACAGGCGCTCGCCAGCCCGCTAGCCGAGCCCTGGCGTGCTCTGTGGCTGGGCCGTGACGACAACGGCGTTGCCGCGGTGGTCAGCCTGCAGGGCCAGACCGACAGCAGCGTGCTGCAAGGCGCTGCCGAGGGCCTGGAAGGTGTGCAACTGGTCGACCGCCTCGGTGAGCTGAACAGCTTGTTCGCCGCCACTCAGATCAGCGCCGCCGAGCTCAAGCTGATCTCCTGCCTGGCAATCGTGCTGCTGCTGTGCATTCCATTCGGCATCGGTGGCGCCCTGCGGGTGGTCTGCCTACCCCTGCTGGCTGCCCTCGCCGCTCTGGCCAGCCTGGGCTGGCTGGGCCAGCCGCTGACCCTGTTCAGCCTGTTCGGTTTGCTGCTGATCACCGCCATCGGTGTCGATTACGCGATTCTGATGCGCGAGAGCATCGGCGGCCGAGCAGTCAGCCTGCTTGGCACCCTGCTCTCGGCGGTTTCCAGCTGGCTGTCGTTCGGCCTGCTGTTGCTCAGCCAGACGCCGGCCATCGCCAACTTTGGCCTGGCGATCAGCCTCGGTCTGATGTTCTGCTTCCTGCTGTCGCCCTGGGCCGGTACGCAACAGCATGAGGTGAAGGGATGATGATCGCCCTGTGCTGGCTTGCGCTGATCGGCCTGTTTGCCCTAGCCACCTGGTTCGGCAAACGCCTGGGTCTGATCGCCATCGTCAGCCAGTTGCTGCTCGGCACCTTTGCCCTGCCGTTGCTGCTGTACTGGAGCACGCCGCTGGGCGTCGGCGCCGAGCAACTGCTCGCGCCGGGTTGGCTCAAGCCGCTGTACGGCATCGCCTTCAGCCTGCTGCTGGCGCATATTCTCAGCGACGTGATCGACCTCGACCTGCAGGCGGCAAGCCTGAAGATCGCCCTGCCGAGCTTCTTCGTGCCGTTCTTCTGCGGCCTGGCCTGCGCACTGTGGCTGCTGCCACCGCTGGACAGCCTGACGGCCATCGCCATCGGCCTGCTGTTCGCGCTGACGGCGATTCCGGTGCTGTTTCTGTACCTGCAGGATCTCGCCTACCCCGCCGCGCGTACCCGCACGCTGATGCAGGCGGCGATTCTCATGGACCTGCTGTGCTGGTCGATCTTCGCCCTCGCCCAGGGCAGCCGTGACCCGAGCAGCCTGGCGTGGCCGCTGCTGGCAGCGGCCAGCCCGCTGCTGCTGCGCCTGCTCGGCCTGCGCCACGCCGTGCTCAATGGCAGCCTGTTCCTCGCTCTGCTGCTGCTCCTCCAGCAGATGGGCTACAACGTGCTGGTGTTTGGCATCGCCTACCTGCTGCTGGCTGCCGGCCTGCGCCTGCCGCTGCGCTTGCCGCTGCCGGCGAAGGCCTTCACGGCGTTGCAGACCTGGCTCGCCGTGCCGCTGATTCTTGCCTACGGCCTGCTGCAGATCGACTGGCACGGCCTGGCCGCCGACTTCGGCTTTACCGCCACGCAATTCATCGCACTGCTCGCCCTGCCGGCGATCAGCAAACTGGCCGGTAGCTGGCTGGGGCTGTCGTGGGCCGCAGGTGGACTGGAGCTGAGCCAGAGCAAATGGCGCGAGAGCATTCTGCTCAATACTCGCGGCCTGACCGAGATCGTCTTTCTTAACCTGCTGCTGCATCAGCAGGTCATCAGCACCCAACTGTATTTCGCCCTGATGCTCATGGGGCTGCTGTGCACCTTGCTGCCGGCGACCCTGCGCAGATCAACCAACCTCGAGGCAAAGAGCCGCTATGAAGTCTCCTGAAGTCCAACACCACCAGATCGTCGTCGTCGGTGCCGGCCCTTCGGGCGCCATCGCCGCCGCCCTGCTCAAGCGCAAAGGCCACGAGGTGCTGATTCTCGAGCGCCAGCGCTTCCCGCGCTTCTCCATCGGCGAGAGCCTGCTGTCGCACTGCCTGGACTTCGTCGAGGAAGCCGGGATGATGGACGCGGTGCGCGCGGCGGGCTTCCAGACCAAGCACGGCGCGGCCTTCGCCTGGGGTGATCGCTACACTGACTTCGACTTCCGCGACACCTTCACGAAGAGCTTCGGCTCGACCTTCCAGGTGCAGCGCGCCACCTTCGACAAGGTGCTGGCCGACGACGCCGAGCGCCAGGGCGTGACCATCCGCTACGAAGAAGAAATCCATGCCGTGGACTTCAGCGGCGAACAACCGCTGCTTTCGGTACGCCGCCTCGCCGATGGCTACGAATATCAAGTGAGCTGCACCTTCGTGCTCGACGCCAGCGGCTATGGCCGCCTGCTGCCGCGCCTGCTCGACCTGGAACTGCCGTCCAACCTGCCGATGCGCAAGGCGCTGTTCACCCATATCGAAGACCGCATCGACCACCCGGCCTTCGACCGCGAGAAGATCCTCATCACCACCCACCCGACCCTGCGCGACGTGTGGTTCTGGACCATTCCGTTCAGCAACGGCCGCTGCTCCCTCGGCGTGGTCGGCCTCGCCGAACGCTTCGACGGCTACCCGGAAGACAAGGACGCCGCCCTCAAGCAGTTCGTCGCCGAAACCCCAAGCCTGACCAAGGTGCTGAGCAACGCCGTGTGGGACACCCCAGTGAACGAAATCAAGGGCTACTCAGCCAACGTCAAGGCGCTGCACGGCAAGGGGTTCGCCCTGCTGGGCAACGCCGCCGAATTCCTCGACCCGGTATTCAGCTCCGGCGTGACCATCGCCATGCGCTCGGCGAGCATGGCCGCCAACCTGCTGCATCGCCAACTGAGCGGCGAGGCCGTGGACTGGGAACAGGACTTCGCGATCCCACTCAAGCGCGGCGTCGACACCTTCCGTGTGTATGTCGAAGGCTGGTACGACGGCAGCTTCCAGGACGTCATCTATTACCCCAAAGCCTCGCCGGATATCCGCGCCATGATCAGCTCGATTCTCGCCGGCTATGCCTGGGACGAGCGCAACCCCTACGTGGCCGAGCCGCGTCGCCGTCTGCGGGTACTCGCGGAGCTGTGCGCCAGTGCCTGAGAATGCTTCGATGAACCGCGCTGCGGCCACCTATGTCGAGGAAACCGGTTTCGGTTTCTGGTTCCTGCGCAGCCACGTGTGGCAGCACCATGTGTTGCGCGTGGCCGTCGATGATCTGCAGAAGCTGATCAGTGGCGCGCTGCCGTACGCCCCGGTGATACTCGATGCCGGCTGCGGCCAGGGCAAGTCGTTCTCGTTGCTGCAGCGGGCGTTTTCGCCGGCGCGCATCATCGGCCTGGACGCTGACCCGCACAGTCTTGACTGCTCGCGCGCCGAGGCTCAGCGGCTGGGCCTGGACGTGGAGCTGATCGCCAGCGACTGCGCGGCGATCCAGTTGCCCGATGCCAGTGTGGACATGCTCTTCTGCCACCAGACCTTCCACCACCTGGTCGAGCAGGAGCAGGCGCTGGCCGAGTTCTGGCGCGTGCTCAAGCCCGGCGGCCTGCTGCTGTTCGCCGAGTCGACCAAGTACTACATCGATACCTGGGTGATCCGCTGGCTGTTCCGCCACCCCATGGAAGTGCAGAAGAGCGCCGATGAATACCTGGGCATGCTGCGCCAGCAGGGCTTCGAATTCAGCGAGCGCAACGTCTCCTATCCGTACCTGTGGTGGAGCCGCTCGGAAGACTTCGGCCTGTTGGAGCGCTGGGGCATTCGCAAGGCCAAGCCGTTTGGCCAGCGCAATGAAACTCTGGTCAATGCCGCTGTGCGCAAGCCGCTCGAGCAGGCGCGGGCATGAAGCGCCTGCTGCTGCTCGCCTGCGTCCTGTTGCTGACGGCGTGTGCTGCCCGCACGCCGCTTCCGGCAGAGTCACCTGCGCTAACAAAACCACTGCCGATCTCACTGCAGGTAAGCACCGCTGACGGCCAGGACTGGCTACTGGTGATCCAGGCCGAGGGCAGCAATCTGCGCCTGTCGCTGTTCGATCCGCTTGGCGTGCCTTTGGCGCGGCAGTCGCTGATCGCCGGCGCCTGGCACAATGACGGCCTGCTGCCGCCTAACGCGCCGGCGCGGGAATTGTTCGCGGCCCTGCTGTTCGCCCTTACGCCGCCTAGCGAATTGCCACGCGCCTACGCCAAGGCTGACTGGCAGGAAACCGCCAACAGCCGCCAACTCGCGCCGGATTGGCAGATCAATTACCGGGAACACGACATCATCGAACTGGCCAACGGCAAACAGCGTTATCGGGTCAGCCCGCTGGAGACGCAACCATGATCGCCCGCCTCGACGCCCTCGGCGTAGTCTGCTCCCTTGGTCAGGGCAAACAGGCCGTGGCCGACGCCCTGTTCGCGGGCGACACCAGCGGCATGCGCCTTCAGAACGGCTGGATCCCCGAGCGCAGCGTGACCGTAGGTGCAGTCGAAGGGCTATTGCCTGATATGCCTGCCGGCTTTGAGCAGGCAGCGAGCCGCAACAATCGGCTGCTGCTGGCGGCGGCCCTAGAAATTCACGAAGAGATTCAAGACGCCATTTCCCGCTATGGCGTCGGGCGCATCGCAGTGATGCTCGGCACCAGCACCTCGGGCATCGCCGAAGCGGGCGAGCATATCGCCAACTACATAAATAGCGGCGTAGTGCCTGCCGAGTACCTTTACTGCAACCAGGAAATCGCCGCACCGGCGACTTTCCTCGCCGACTGGCTGGGTTTGAGCGGGCCGGTGTACTGCCAATCCACCGCCTGCACCTCCAGCGCCCGCGCGCTGCTCAGCGCCCAACGCCTGCTGCAGCTGGGCGTTTGCGATGCCGTGCTGTGCGGCGGCGTGGACAGCCTGTGCAAGCTGACCCTGAACGGCTTCGCCAGCCTGGAAGCGGTGTCGGACGAGCGCTGCAATCCGTTTTCGGCCAACCGCCATGGCATCAATATCGGTGAAGCCGCCGCGCTGTTTCTGATGACCCGCGCGGATTCAGATGAGCCCGCTTCAGGCATCGCCCTGCTCGGCGGCGGCGCGACTTCCGACGCCCACCATATTTCCGCGCCGCATCCCGAAGGCCTCGGCGCCCAGCAGGCCATGCACAAGGCGCTGAACGCGGCTGGCCTGGCAGCCGAGCAGATCAGCTATCTGAACCTGCACGGCACGGCCACCATTCATAACGATGCCATGGAGAGCCTCGCCGTCCAGGCGCTGTTTCCAGAGGGCGTGGCCTGCTCGTCGAGCAAGGCGCTGACTGGCCATACGCTCGGCGCGGCCGGAGCGCTGGAAGCGGCGTTCTGCTGGCTGACGCTGAGCAACTACAACAGCGCCAAGCGCCTGCCGCCTCACGTCTGGGACGGCGTGGCCGATACGCAACTGCCGCGCCTGGCGCTGGTCGAAGCGCCCGGTGCGCTGCCAGCGACTGGGCGCCGTTACCTGATGAGCAATTCGTTCGCCTTTGGCGGCAACAATATTTCCTTGATTCTGGGAGACCTGCCGTGAGTGTTTGGCCCGTCGCCGAGCTGGTGCCCCACGCCGGTGACATGATTCTGATCGACGAGGTGCTGGCGTTTGGCGCCGAACATATCGACACCCGTTTGGTGGTCCGCCCGGACGGCCTGTTCAGCCAGGCCGACGGCAGCCTGCCAGCGACTGTCGGCATCGAGCTGATGGCCCAGAGCGTCGCCGCGTTCGCGGGCTGTCACGCCCGTGAACAAGGGCTGCCGGTGGAGCTGGGCTTTCTGCTCGGCACGCGTAATTTCGTCTGCAACGTGGATCGCTTCCCGGCCGGCACTACACTGCACATCCACGCCACCCGCTCGCTGCAGGACGACAACGGCATGTGCGTGTTCGAGTGCCGCCTGGAAGGCCCGGATATTCTCGTCGAGGCGCGCCTGAACGTGTTTCAGCCACGTGACGTGACCACCTACATTCAAGAGTCGCCCATTTCTCAGGAGCCGTCTGCATGAGCGAGACCATTCTGGTCACCGGATCGAGCCGCGGTATCGGCCGTGCTATCGCCCTGCGCCTGGCGCGCGCCGGTTTCGACCTGGTGCTGCACTGCCGTTCGCGACGCGACGAAGCCGAAATAGTCCAGCGCGAGATCGAAGGCCTCGGCCAGCAAGCGCGCATCCTGCAGTTCGACGTCGCCGACCGCGTCGCCTGTCGTGACGCCCTGGAGACAGACGTGGAAGCCCACGGCGCCTATTACGGCGTGGTCTGCAACGCCGGGCTGACCCGCGATGGCGCCTTTCCGGCGCTCAGCGAGGAAGACTGGGATGTGGTGCTGCGCACAAATCTGGATGGTTTCTACAACGTCCTACATCCGCTGACGATGCCGATGGTGCGCCGTCGCAAGCCAGGGCGTATCGTCTGTATCACCTCGGTTTCCGGGTTGATCGGCAACCGCGGCCAGGTCAATTACAGCGCCTCGAAGGCCGGCATCATCGGCGCGGCCAAGGCGCTGGCCATCGAACTGGGCAAGCGCAAGATAACCGTCAACTGCGTGGCACCGGGGCTGATCGATACCGAGATTCTCGACGAGCACGTACCGCTCGAGGAGATTCTCAAGATGATCCCCACGGCCCGCATGGGCACCCCGGAAGAAGTCGCCGGCACGGTGAATTTTCTGATGTCCGAAGAGGCGGCGTACATCACCCGCCAGGTAATCGCCGTCAATGGCGGTCTGTGTTGATGAAGAGCGAAGTGGCACGATGAAGCGCGTAGTCGTTACCGGCATGGCCGGCATTACCTCTCTGGGCGATAGCTGGGAGAGCATCTCGGCGAACTTTCGCGCCAACCGCAACGGCATTCGGTTCATGCACGAGTGGGATCGCTTCGCCGAGCTGAACACCCGCCTGGGCGGCCCGGTTGACGAGTTCGTGGTGCCAAGCCACTGGACGCGTAAACAACTGCGCAGCATGGGCCGCGTTTCGAAACTCTCGGTGTATGCCGCCGAACGCGCACTGGAACATGCCGGGCTGCTTGGCGATGCCAGCATCAAGGACGGGCGCATGGGCGTGGCCTGCGGCTCATCCACCGGCAGCACCGATGAGGTGAAAGCGTTTGGCAACATGCTGATCAACTCGGTGGCCGACGGCCTCAACGCCAACTCCTACATCCGCATGATGCCGCACACCACGGCGGCCAATATCAGCATCTTCTTCGGCCTCACCGGCCGGCTGATCCCGACATCCAGCGCCTGTACCAGTGGCAGCCAGGGCATCGGCTACGCGTACGAGGCGATCAAGTTCGGCCGCCTGCCGCTGATGCTCGCCGGCGGCGCCGAGGAGCTGTGCCCGACCGAAGCGATGGTGTTCGATGCGCTGTACGCCACCAGCCTGAAAAACGATGCACCGCACACCAGCCCACGCCCCTACGACAGCGGCCGCGACGGCCTGGTGATCGGTGAAGGCGCCGGCATGCTG
The DNA here is from genome assembly GCF_900142655.1 of Phytopseudomonas punonensis. Lineage (GTDB taxonomy): Bacteria > Pseudomonadota > Gammaproteobacteria > Pseudomonadales > Pseudomonadaceae > Aquipseudomonas > Aquipseudomonas punonensis. The sequence goes on from NZ_FRBQ01000001.1 coordinate 872,323, forward strand.
GTGCTTGAGGAGCTGGAACACGCGCTGGCACGTGGCGCCACCATCCACGCAGAGATCGTCGGCTTTGCATGCAACGCCGACGGCCAGCACGCCACCAAACCGGTGCAATCGACCATGCGCCGCGCCATGGAGCTGGCTCTGGAAGATGCCGCGTTGCCGCCAGACGCCATCGGCTACGTGAATGGCCACGGCACCGCTACCGAACAGGGCGACGTGGCGGAAACCCAGGCCACCAGTGAATTGTTCGGTGCGCGCATGCCGATCAGCTCGCAGAAGAGCTACTTCGGCCACACCCTGGGTGCCTGCGGCGCGCTGGAATCCTGGTTCAGCATCGAGATGCTCAACAGCGACAGTTACGCACACACGCTCAACCTCGATCACATCGACCCGGCGTGTGGCGAGCTGGATTACCTGCGCGGTGAATTCCGCGAGATGAGTAATGAATACGTTATGAACAACAATTTCGCCTTTGGTGGGGTCAATACATCGCTTGTATTTCGCCGCTGGCGTTAACCGCTGAAATCTTCACTGACAAGGAACATGGATGATGTCTCGCTTCAATCGCTTCGCCCTGCTTGCCCTGCTGCTTCTGGGCATTACCGCCTGTACCTCGAAACCGGTGCTGAACATCTCCAGCAGCGTGCCGCCGGCCGCAGCCAAAAGTCAGGATGACATGCGCCGGGCGATTCTCACTGCCCTGCAACGCCGCCAATGGACCATCGAGCGCGCCGATAAGGGTCAGATCCTGGCCTCGATCACCCGCCGCAGCCATGAGGCGCAAATCAGCATTCCTTACACCGCGTCGTCTTACTCGATCCGTTATCGCGACAGCCACAACCTAGGCTATAGCGACGGCAAGATCCACCGTAACTACAACAAGTGGGTCCTTAACCTTGATCGCAGCATCCAGCAGGAACTGCGTAGTCCATCCCTTCCAATGCCCCAGTGACATCCCAGGAGAAACTCGATGAACGCGAAACGTTTGACCGCCGTTGCACTGCTCACCGCTGCCCTGCTGCCTGCCGTCAGCCAGGCCCGTGACACCGCCCACTTCCTGGACTTCCAGTCGGTGGTCAATGAAGCCACCCAGGCTGGCCGCCTCGATGGCTCGGTGAAGTTCTACCTGAACAAGACCCCGGCTGGCGCCAAGATCATCAACGCCAACGTGACCACCAGCCAGAAGACCAACGCCTTCAACAAGACCGACGAAGCTGCCTGCAGCTGGGCGCTGCAATCCGCGCTGATCAAACTGCAGAACTCGGCCAAAGCCGCAGGCGCCAACGCCGTGGTCGACCTGGCCAGCAACTACAAGAACAAGGAATACCGCGACAACAGCAAATACGAATGCCACGCCGGCGCCATCATGGCTGGCGTTGCGCTGAAGGCTAAGTACGCGAACGTCAAGTAAGCGCGCGCTTTAGCCCTGCCAAATAAGCCGCCTGCGGGCGGCTTATTCATTACAAGGAAGTTGATCAGCATGTCCAAGGTTCTATCGACGCTATCCCTATCGTCTCTGGCGCTCATCCTCGCCGCCTGCACGTCGGTTCGCGTCACACCACTGCAAAGCGCGCCGAACACCATGTGTATCGAAGAAAACCCCAAGGTCATGGTCAGCGACTTCGTACCAGTGCTGCAGCAGGGCTTCGCCAGGCACGGCATCACGACCCGGCCGTATGCGACGATCCCGTGGGACCAGTGCCCGTACGTGGTGAGGTATACGGCGCGCCGCTCGTGGGACATGGCGCCTTATCTTTCCAGCGCTGAGCTGACCATTCTTGGGCCGCGGCGGCAGACAATGGCCACGGCGGCCTATCACCTGCGCGGCAAGGGCGGCCTGTCGCTGATGAAGTGGCAGGGCACGAAAAGCAAGATGGATCCTGTGATCGATGAGCTGCTGAGCGAGGCCCAGCTAATCACCGAGCCTGCCGTTAGCGCCCCGGCGACCATCTCGCCAACGGGCGGCGCCAGCCTGAATGAGCGGATTCGCGAGCTACAGCAGCAAAATCTCGACTATGAGAGTTACCAACGCGCCTATCGCCAGCTGATGCTGGAAAACCAGCCGGCGCAGCAGTGAGCGTTCAGCTCAAAGAATGAAGGGTACGAACATCCGGCTACGGGTCATGTAGTCGCGGTAGGCGTCGCCGAAGTAGGCCAGCGATTCACGCTCTTCGCAGCGCGCCGCGAGCCACAGAAAGACGCTGGACAGCACGGCCAGCGCCAGCGCCAGGGCGGTCGGCTGTTTCCAGGCGATGCCCCACGCCAGCAGCAGCAGCGAGCAGTACATCGGGTGACGGATGTAGTGAAAGATGCCGCTGGTGACCAGCTTCGAAGTGCGCTCGAAAGCGAACAGCTCATCATCCTGCCGTTTCTCATTGGCACGGCCAAAACGGCGCATCTGGTGTATGCCGGCGAACAGCACAACCAGCGAAACCGTCAGCAATACCCAGGAGATCTGCTGATGCACGGCGTCGCGGTTCTCGAACCAGAACGGCGCATTGAGCACCAGCATCACCAGCATCACTTCCCACGCGAAGAAGCGATAAAAACCATGGCTGCGCGGGTTACCCAGCGAGCGCCAGGATACGGCCGTCAACACGACGCTCAAACCCACGAAAACCAATAATTGCCAGACCTCCACCACACTCCTCCCTAATAGTGCTCTGTTACACTGCTGCGCTCGCACGCTTAGACGCCCGCCATGGATCGCACCCAACTGCACTCACTGCTGCCGCACCAGGGCAATGCACTCTGGCTGGACGCGCTGCTCGAACACGAGGCCAGCAGCATCCGCGGCCTGAGCGACTGGCAGTACCTCGAGAACCTCGGCGAACACGCCTCTCCCTGCCTGTTTTTCGAAGCCGCCGCTCAGTTGTGTGCCGCGCATGGTGCCTTATACGGCAAGGACAGCGCCATCGAAATGGCCCTGGTCGGTAAGCTCTCGCAGCTGCAGCTGCATTATCACCCCAGCGGGCGTAGCGGCCCACTGCTGGTCAGCGCAGCCCAGGAGGCAATGAGCCCGGCGGGCGCGCTTTACGGCTTCAGCATCCACTGCCACGACCGCCTGTTGCTCGACGGCAAACTACTCCTGGTGCTCGTCCGTGCTTGAGCTCGACAACCTCAGCTACCGCTACCCGCAAGCCACGCAGCCGGCGCTACAAGGCATCGACCTGCAGTTGCAGGCGGGCCAATGCCTGGGCCTGCTCGGCAGCAACGGCGCGGGCAAGACCACGCTGCTGTCATTGCTCAGCGGCGTGCTGCAGCCCCAAGGGGGAGCGATCGTCTGGCAAGGCGAGCGCCGCCTCGGCCTGGTGCCGCAGCAACTGGCGTTTTACGCCGGGCTCAAGGTCAGGGAAAACCTCGAACTGTTCGCTGACCTGTACCAGTTGCGCGGCGCCGAGCGGCATCAGCGGCTGGACCGCTGCATCGCCAGCACCGCGCTGGCAGACAAACTCGAACGCCGCGCCGAACGGCTGTCTGGCGGCGAGCAGCGGCGCCTGAACTTCGCCATCGGCCTGCTGCAACCGGCCGAGTTGTACCTGTTCGACGAAGCCACCGTGGGCGTCGATGCCAGCAGCCGGCAGATGCTGCTCGAAGCCGTCGGGCTGCTGACCCGCGAAGGCAAGGCGGTGATTTACACCAGCCATTACCTTGATGAAGTGGAAAAGGTCGCCGACCGCATCCTGTTGCTCCACGAAGGCCGCGTGCAGTTGGATATCGACAAGCACCAGTTGCTGGGCGACCAGCCCGGCCTGTTTCTGGAGTGGCCCGAGCAGCCCCCCGACGCCCTTCCAGCGCTACTTGCCGAGCTGGGCCTGAGTGCCGAACACACGTCCAACGGCGTGCGCATCGCCACGCTGAACGTCGACCAACTGCTGGCGATCACCCGGTTCATCGCCGCACAGCCGCAAACGCCGAGCCTGCTGCGTTTCGGTCGGCCGTCACTGGAGCAGTTGTACCTGCGCCTCAATGGAGGCCAGCTATGAGGCTGCGCGCCCTGATCCGCAAGGAAACCCTGCTGTTGCTGCGCGACCCCCACGCGCTGGCGGTGTTGTTCCTTATGCCGACGCTGTTTCTGGTGATCATGGCTGGCGCCATGTCCAGCTACCTGCAGGATCGCCTGCCGCCATTGCAGTTAGTGATCGAAGCGCCGCAGCAGAGCGATTCCAGTCGTTTTTTCCAGAACGCCTTGCAGGCGCAGCTGCCGGACAGCAGCTTGCTGGCCAGCGGCCCGGCCGAACTGGCGCGTATCAGCCTGGCTGCCGACTTCGACGAAAGGCTGCTGGATATCCCACACCAAGGGCCCACGCTGAGCTTTCCCGCGCAATTCGATCGCCTCTCGCGCCAGCGCCTGCACGGTGCGGTGACCATCGCCCTAGCGCAAACCCGGTTACGCGCCTACCTGCAGGACAGTGGCGCGCTGCAAGAAGGCCTGACGTCAGCCGAGCAGCTCGAGCTGATCCAGCAACGCACCGAGAGCCAGATCGACGAACGCGAGCGCCTGGCCAGTGGCGACCTGAGCGACCGAGCCAACGCCACACAGATGAGCGTGCCGGCGTGGCTGATCTTTGGCATGTTCTTCGTGGTGCTACCAATGGCCGGTAGTTTTCAGCGCGAGCAACAGAGCGGCGCGCTGCTGCGTTTTCGCTGCCTGGGCCTGGGGCTCGGCACGCTGGCGCTGAGCAAGATGCTGCCGTACCTGGCCATCAACCTCTTGCAGTTCGTGGTGCTGTTGAGCATCGGCATGCATGGCTTGCCGCTCGTCGGCCTGCCCGCGCTGGAACTCAATGGCAGCCTGCACGCTTACGCCCTGCTGGCGGCTAGCATCGCCCTGGCGACCAGCAGCCTAGGCCTACTGCTGGCGGCATTGGCACGCAGTAGTGAACAAGCCCTATTGCTTGGCGGCGGGATCAATATCATCCTCGCAGCCATCGGCGGCATTATGGTGCCCAAGAGCGTGATGCCGGAGGCCATGCGCCAACTGGCGGAAGTTTCCCCGATGAGCTGGGCGCTCGACGCCTTCCTCACCCTGCTGGTGGGCCACGGTTCACTGGCTGACGTAATCCCGTGGTGTGCTCGCCTGTTGCTGTTCGCAGCCCTGGCCGGCGCGGGCGGCTTGTTCCTGTTCCACAAACGAGTACAGCAAACGCAATGGACCACACACTACTAGAAGAAAAGCTCAAGCAATTGCTGATTCGCGAGTGCGACAAGGAAGACGATATCGACTGGCAAAGCATCGATAACGACGAGCCGCTGTTCGGCCAGCAGAGCCGTATCCAGATGGACAGTCTCGACGCCCTGCAAGTCTCGCTGGCCCTGCAGCAACAGTACGGCGTGCGCATCGAAGGCGCTAAAGACGGCCGTCGTATCCTCAACAGCATTGCCAGCATTGCGGCCTTTATCAGGCAACAACAGTGACGCCCGTCTACCTGCAGCGAGGCGCCATGCACAGCGCTCTCGGTGCTGACCTATGCACGGCCAATGAGGCGCTGCGCACTGGCGTACTCCCGCACGCGGCCAGCTTCACGCTCAACGAGTTGCAGGAACCACGGCCATACCTGAGCGTGGCAGGCGGCGAGAGCCGCGATGAACACTTCGACCGGCTGATCCGCGAAACCCTGGGCGAAGCCCCAACTGCGCTGGACGATTGCCTACTGATCGTCGCCAGCACCAGCCTGGATATCGACGAGTTGGAAGTGCTGGCCGAACAGAGCGGCGGTTTCCATCCCGACCACTCGACTTCGCTGGATCTGATCGCCGAGCAACTGAGCAAGCGTTGGGGCTTCGCCGCAGCCTTCACCCTCAATACCGCCTGCACCAGCGCTGCCAACGGTTTACTGTACGGCGCGCGCATGCTCGGTGCCGACTTGTATCGCCGCGTGCTGGTGCTGGCCTTCGAAACACCCAGCGCCATCGCCCAACAAGGCTTTGGCGCGTTGGGGCTGGTGTCGCCGAGTGGCGACTACCGCCCCTTCCACCCGCAACGCGACGGCCTGGTACTCGGCGAGGCCTATGCAACGGCGCTGCTGAGCCTGCAGCCTGGGCCTGCGCCGCTGGCGCGCCTGCTGGGCGGCTTCAGCGCCTGCGACACCAGCAACCTGACCACCACCCGCGAAGACGGCAGCCATATCGAATGGGTGATGCGCGAGGCCTTGCGCAGTGCCGATGTCAGTGCCGAGCAGATCGGCCTGGTGAAACCCCATGGCACGGCCACCGGCGCCAATGACCGCGCCGAAAGCAATGGCGTGCGCCTGCTGTTCGGCGAGGCGCTGCCACCGCTGTGCGTGCTCAAACCCTGGCTCGGCCACACCCTGGGCGCCTGCGGCCTGACGGAAACCCTGCTGTTGGTGGAAAATCTCGCTCATCTGCCGGCCTGCGACTACGCCACCGAAGCGCTGCTGCCGCTGCCTGCCGAGCCTCTGGCCATAAGCGAAGACAGCCTGCTGCTCGCCAATTTCTTCGGCTTTGGCGGCAACAACGCCAGCCTGGTGTTGCAACGCTGCACGGGAGACGCACCATGAGCCATGCCATAGCCGCCTGCAGCGTTCGTGGGGACGCGGATAACTCCGACAAGGACCTGAAAGCCACGCTGATCAACTGGCTGCCGACCACACCACGGCGTATCGACCGACTGATCCTGCAGGCCCTGCTCTGCGCTGCACCGCTGCGGGCCAAGATCCGCAGCGACTGTGGGCTGTACCTGGCCTCGCGGCACCCGGCCAGAGCCACCATGGGCTCGCTGCTCGACGCGGTGTGCGTGCACAAACAACAGCCCAAGCCCTTCGAGTTCGTCAACAGCGTCAGCAACGCCGCGGGCTTTCATGTCGCCGCGCAGCTGGGGTTGGAAGGGCCAAACCTGTTTATCGGCGCCGGCCCGCACGTGTGGAAACACCTGCAGGCATTGGCTGGACTGGATCTGGCCGACGGCCTGATCGGCCAAGCGCTGCTCGTGCTGATCGATGAAGACGACGAGTTCGAGGCCCAGGCGGTGCTGGTTGAAGGCCCAAGCCAGGCCGCGGACTTTGCCGAGCTAACGGCGGGGATCGATGCGCTGCAGTTGCAGCTGTAAACCAGCGGCTGTTTAAGACGGGAGCAGACGTAGGGTGGACAACGCTCTTTTTGTCCACCATTGCAATCGCAGAGCGGTGGACGGGTGAAGCGTCGCCCACCCTACGACTGTGGGAGCGGGCCATGCCCGCGAAGAAATCATGGCCGTGCCCCGCTCCCATAGGTATCACGCACATCTCTGCTTCGACCTTCTGCCGCCCTGCTTCAGCCCTTGCGCCTGGCCCAAGCACCCAGCTCCTTCATCAGCGCACGCTCCTGACCCGCGATCCCACGCAGCATCTCGGAAATCGGCCGGAAGTCTGGCGTCTCGCCCTTGCTGCGACTAGCCCGTACACAAGCCGAAGCGAACTGGCGCCAATCGTCGCCGACTGCGGTCATGCGCGCCGAGGCGGCCTGCAACGTGGCATCACCGATCTTCTCGCCGGCCTCCTGCAGAAAGCTGGCGTACATGAAGCGAAAACCCGCACCACCGGTGCCGATCTCTTCCTGCATGCGCACGATGTGGGTGAGGTACAAGCGGTTGTACTTTGCCTGCGCCGGATCGAGCGCCTCAACACGCTTGGCCAGATGGCCGATACCGCGAATGCCGATCCACGGCAGCGGCATGCCGTCGAGAATCCGCGCGGTGGACAGCACGCTCTTGCGAATTAGCGCTTCCCAGTCCTGATCCGGTGACACATCGTCCAGGTAATACATCAGCCCTTTGGCCGCCAGAGCGCCTTTGGCGAAGCGCGCTTTCTGCAGATCCTCGGCAGCACAACGCACCGGCGCCTCGAACACCGGGTCGCTGAGCAGGTATTCGTTGCCCTCGCGCCCATAGGCCAGCAGGTTGTGGGCGTTAAAGTGAAAGCGCATCTCCGGCGGAAAGTACGGCAGCCAGAACACCGAGCTCTGCAGCCCAGCCAGGCGGCCGCTGTCGAGGGCGGCATCGAGCGCGATGCGGCCTTGCTCGGGATTGTTGAAGGTGCGACTGGTCAGGCGTACGCCAAGGCGCTTGCTCAGTGTCTTGATCAGGTGCCGGGGCGGCATGCGGTAGGCAATCAACGGCATGCCGCCAAGCTTGACGATCGGCAGGTAGGCGAACGCCAGCCCCGACGCCAGGCCGAACGCCATCGGCTCACTCATTGGCAGGCCGGCGTGGGTCAGCAGACTGGCCATCACGCCGCTTTCGCAGTGAGCGCTCTGGCGATGCTCGAACGGGGTCATGGCAATTCCTTCTGATAACGACGCAGCTCGGCGACGGTCAGGCCAAAGGCCTCGGCATAGCGGCCCAGCACGGAATCACTCAGGCGACGATAGATTTGCGGGCGAAAATGCCGCCGCACCCGCCACTGCCAGAGCCCGGAAATCTGCGCCAGCGCCGGCTCATCCATGCGGTAGCGGAACATCAGGCATTTGAGCGGCGACAGCTCACCGCGCTGCCAGCCGGCATAGGCCTCGGCTTCCTGGGCCTGCAACTCGGCCACGGCCAGTTGCGTGGAAAACGACTCGGCCTCCCAGCCGGCACTCTTGGCGCCCGTGTAATGACCCTTGTCATCCACGGCGTAGAGCAATTTGCTGTGCCCGCCGTAGGCGGAATCCGGGTCCTGCGGAACCTCGTCAAGCTTCATTGCCGACCACCGTGAGGTGCATGAATGCACTGGAGAAACGCCCGCTTTCCGGCACGTAGCAGAGCAGTTTCTGGCCGCTGCGCAGATGCCCGCCATTGAACAGTTCTTCGAGGATGATGAAGATCGACGCCGCGCCGGTATTGCCCTTGCTGGTCAGGTTGGTGAACCAGCGTTCCTGGGGAATCGGCAGGCCAACATTGGCCAGGCCCACGGCCAGGCGGTCGCGGAAGAACTCCGAGGAGTAATGCGGCAGGAACCAGTCGATGTCCGCCACGCGCAGCTCGCGGCGCGCCATGATGCGTTTCAGCGCTTCTTCCACGGTGTATTTGACAATGTTGTCGTTGAGCAGCTTGACGTCCTGCTTGACCGCCATCACCGACTGCCGGGCGCGCTCGTCTGCGTCATAACGGCTCCAGCCGCGCAGGCTGCCGTCCTGCATCTCGGCGCCGGCGTACATGCAGGCCGGCATCTGGTCGGCGAAGGAGAGAATGTCCAGCCAGTCGACCCGCAGGCTGAGCCCACTGGCGTTGGGTCGATCCTGCAGCAGCACGGCGCCGGCGCCATCGGAAAGCATCCAGCGCAGGAAGTCCTTCTCGAAGGCGATTTCCGGATGGTTCTCCAGCTCTTCGACGCGGCTCTCGTACTCGGCGTTGAAGTTGCGCGCCTGCATCATTGCCGAGGCGACCTCCGAGCCGCAGGCCACGGCGTTGCGGCTTTCACCGCTGGCCACGCTCATCCAGGCGTATTTCAGCGCCGTCATCCCGCACAGGCAGATTCCCGCCGTGGTGGCGACTTCGCAAGACGGGTTGCCCAGCTCGCCGTGCACCATCACCCCATGACCCGGCATCAGCTGATCGGGTGACGAGGTGCTGGCAACCAGGCAATCCAGGCTGTCCAGCGCGAAACCGTCGCCAACCAGGCCACGAATCGCCGCGGCACTGAGCTGCGCATTGTTCATGCTCGGCTCGCCGGTCAGCGGGTCGATGACGTAGTGACGCTGCTGGATGCCGTTACGGCGCAACACCAGCTTGCGCGCGCGCGAGGGTTTGCCACCGACCATGCCGAGCCGTGCTTCCATTTGCTCGTTGTCGACCGGATCATGGGGCAGGCTGGCACTGATACGGTTGATGAATACGGGTGCTACCACGGGATTACCTCGGTCACTTCACTCGCCGGACGGGCCGGCGAAGTAGGCCTTTTGACGCTGGATTCGCGCCTTGAACAGCGGGGCCAACAACTTTTTCAACAATGCACTGATCGGCACCACGGTAAGAATCAGGCAGATCAGGAACACGATATACACCACCAGCCCGACGCCACGACGCCTGCTCTGCTGCGGGCCGAGCGCGGAGAGCAGGCGGCTCCACAGGGTAAAGCTGCGGTTGCCGACCTTTTCGCTGGCGATCAGCTTTTCATCTACCTTCACTGCACCCAGGCCACCCAGCATCGGCTGTTCGATGGGCCGCTCATCAGCCTGCAGGCGCCTCACCATGGCATCGCCAAAGCGGCTGGCAGCGGCCATTTCCGCCTCGTCGATGCCGGCACGCGGCACCCAGCTGTAGGGTTTCTGCCGGCCGGTGAACATCCACAACGGCGTCGCCAGAAAGCTCGCGGCGGTGCCGCAGGCATCGGTCAGCACGGCGTTGTCGACCAGTTTTGCGCCCAGCGCGTGCAGGCGCGCCTTGACCTTCTCCTGCGCCATCAGCCACATATTGCGGCAGCCGATCAGGGTCACCACTGGAGTATCCTTCAACAGCCGGGAAGCCTCAGGCGATGCAAGGAAACTGGTGAAAGGCAACGATGGCGACAGGAACCACACCTGATAGGCGAGAATGATCAGGTCATAGCGCTTGTCGGCATCGACCTTCAGCGGCAGCAGTGGCTGCGGCTTCATCAGCACGGTTTCCGGGAAGATCCGGAAGAAGCCGAGAAAGGGCCAGGGAAATGGAAACGGCTCTGCCGGCTCAAGGGCCAGGAAATCGACCTGAATGCCGTCACTGGCCTGCAATGGCGCACAGACCGATTGCACCAGGCGGTTCAATTGGCCAGTCTGTGAGAAGTGAACGACTAGAACCTGACGCATTTAAAGCGGATCCCTGCTAAATAGGCGGATTATGCCACAGAGAATTCTTCAAATCGTAACCAAACGCTGCGCGGCATGCGCAGTGGTTCTCTTGTTTGGCTGCTTATCAGCGCAAGCGGGCGATCTATTGATACGCGTGGAGGGCAATCAGAGTGCTGCCCCGCTGTACCTGGGACTGGTCAGCGCCGACCAGAAAACTTGGGAGTCGCTGCTGCGCGAGCAACGCGGAAGCGGCGAGCAACTGATCCTCAAGGACGTGCCGCCGGGGCGCTTTGCCCTGCAGCTGTATCAGGACAGCAACGGCAACGGTCACCTTGACCTCAGCCCCCGCGGCATTCCGCTGGAGCCCGTCGGGTTCTCCGCCAACCCTACCTTGCTCAAGGGCAAGCCAGCGCCAAAGGCGGCGCAGTTCGAGCATGGCGACGATGACACGCTGATCGACATCCGCCTGCACCAGCCTCGCGGCAAGGTGCAGAAGGACTGAGCACGATCAGCCGTGGTATTGGGCCGACAGCTCGTGCACCGCTTCGAGGAAGGCGCCAGCGTGGGCCGGATCGACTTCCGGGGTGATGCCGTGGCCCAGGTTGAAGACATGCCCAGTGCCACTGCCGTAGCTGGCGAGGATGCGCGCGACTTCGGCGCGAATCGCCGCCGGCTTGGCGTAAAGCACGGTCGGATCCATGTTGCCCTGCAGCGCCACCTGATTGCCGACGCGGCGGCGCGCTTCGCCGATATCGCAGCTCCAGTCCAGGCCCAGCGCATCGGCGCCAGTAGCGGCCATCGACTCCAGCCACAGGCCACCGTTCTTGGTGAACAGGATCACCGGGATCTTGCGGCCGTCCTGCTCGCGGATCAGGCCATCGACGATCTTCTGCATGTAAGCCAGGGAGAAGGTCTGATAGGCGGCTGACGACAGGTTGCCACCCCAGGTATCGAAGATCTGCACCGCCTGGGCGCCAGCGCGAATCTGCCCGTTGAGGTAGGCGGTCACGGACTGCGCCAACTTGTCGAGCAGTGCGTGCATGGCCTCGGGCTGGTCGTAGACCATCGCCTTGATCTTGCGGAAATCCTTCGACGAGCCGCCTTCGACCATGTAGGTCGCCAACGTCCACGGGCTGCCGGAAAAGCCGATCAGTGGTACGCGGCCACCCAGCGCCGACTTGATGGTGCGCACGGCATCCATCACATAGCCCAGGTCATTTTCAGGATCGGGAATCGGCAGTGCCTCGATATCGGCAGCGCTGCTGATCACCTTCTTGAAGCGCGGTCCCTCGCCGGTCTCGAAGTACAAGCCCTGGCCCATGGCGTGGGGGATGGTGAGGATGTCGGAGAAGAGGATCGCGGCGTCGAGTTGCGGATAGCGGTCGAGCGGCTGCAGGGTGACTTCGCACGCGAATTCGGGGTTCATCATCAGGCTCATGAAATCCCCGGCCTTGGCGCGACTGGCGCGGTACTCGGGCAGGTAACGACCGGCCTGGCGCATCATCCACACCGGCGTGACGTCGACGGGCTGCTTGAGCAGGGCACGCAGAAAACGGTCGTTCTTCAAGGCAGTCATGGGTATTTCCCGGGCAGAAGCAGTGAGCAAAAAGTGCGCACATTGTCGCAGAGCAGGCTTTAAAAGGCACGGCATGGGACGCCGTGCCGCAGGCGCGGGAGGATGAGGCAAGCGGTGGCGCTGCGCATTGCCCCAGGTCAGCACGGGGCCAGAAACGACGAAGCCGGCACTCGGCCGGCTTCGTCACGACGCGAAGAATTCAGACACCGAGGTAGTCGAGAATCCCTTCCGCGGCGTTGCGCCCTTCATAGATGGCGGTAACCACCAGGTCGGAGCCGCGCACCATGTCACCGCCGGCAAACACCTTCGGGTTGCTGGTCTGGTGCTTGAAGGTGGCCTTCTCCGGCGCGACCACACGGCCCTGGGTATCGATACGGATATCGAACTCCTCGAACCACGGCGCCGGGCTCGGCCGGAAGCCGAAGGCGATCAGCACGGCTTCGGCCGGGATGATTTCTTCGGAGCCCGGAATCGGCTCTGGGCTGCGACGGCCACGGGCATCCGGCTCGCCGAGACGGGTCTCGACTACCTTGACGCCTTCGACCTTGTCTTCGCCGACGATGGCGATGGGCTGGCGGTTAAAGAGGAACTTCACGCCCTCTTCCTTGGCGTTCTTCACTTCCTTGCGCGAGCCCGGCATGTTCGCTTCGTCGCGGCGATAGGCGCAGGTCACAGCCTTGGCGCCCTGGCGAATCGAGGTGCGGTTGCAGTCCATGGCGGTGTCACCACCACCGAGTACCACGACGCGCTTGCCCTTCAGGTCGACGAAGTCTTCCGGCGCCTTCTCGAAGCCGAGGTTGCGGTTGACGTTGGCGATCAGGAAATCCAGAGCATCGTGCACACCTGGCAGGTCTTCGCCCGGGAAGCCGCCCTTCATGTAGGTGTAGGTGCCCATGCCCATGAACACGGCATCGTACTCATCCAGCAGCTGCTGCATGGCAATGTCCTTGCCGATCTCGGTGTTCAGGCGGAACTCGATGCCCATGCCGGTGAACACTTCGCGACGATTGCTCAGCACGGTCTTTTCCAGCTTGAACTCGGGGATGCCGAAGGTCAGCAGACCGCCGATTTCCGGGTTCTTGTCGAACACCACCGGGGTTACGCCGTTGCGTACCAGAATATCCGCGCAGCCCAGGCCAGCCGGGCCGGCACCGATGATGGCAACACGTTTGCCGGTCGGTTTGACCTTGGACATGTCCGGGCGCCAGCCCATGGCGAAGGCGGTATCGGTGATGTACTTCTCCACCGAACCGATGGTCACCGCGCCAAAGCCGTCGTTGAGGGTGCAGGCGCCTTCGCACAGACGATCCTGCGGGCACACGCGGCCGCAGACTTCCGGTAGGGTGTTGGTCTGGTGGCTCAACTCGGCGGCGGCCAGGATGTTGCCTTCGGAAACCAGCTTCAACCAGTTGGGAATGAAGTTGTGCACCGGGCACTTCCACTCGCAATACGGGTTGCCGCAGCCCAGGCAGCGGTGCGCCTGGTCGCCGGCTTGAGCCGGTTTGAACGTGTCGTAGATCTCGACGAATTCTTTCTTGCGCTGACGCAGCAGCTTCTTCTTCGGGTCTTTGCGCCCGACTTCGATGAACTGGAAGTCGTTATTCAGACGTTCAGCCATGTCATAAACCTCTTAGCAGCAGCGCCGGGCGACACGCCCAGGGCTGCAAGACAATCACGTTGAGCAACGCGCCCTGCTGACAGGGCGCACCGCTTGAAGCTGCTTATTGCGGGTTGGCGCGGATGCTGGAAAGCAACGACTTGAGGTTCGCGGCTTTCGGCTTGACCAGCCAGAACTTGCGCAGGTAGTCGTCCAGGTTTTCCAGCAGATTACGACCCCACTCGCTCGACGTCTCTTCGACGTACTCGGTCAACACGCGCTCCAGGTGGCTACGGTACGCCTCCATGGACTCGTTGTTGATGCGCTGGATTTCCACCAGTTCGTGGTTCACACGGTCATAGAAGCTGTTGTCCAGGTCGAGCACATAGGCGAAACCACCGGTCATGCCGGAACCGAAGTTGTAGCCGGTCTTGCCCAGTACGCAGACGAAGCCGCCAGTCATGTATTCGCAGCAGTGGTCACCCACACCTTCCACGACCGCATGAGCGCCGGAGTTGCGCACCGCGAAACGCTCGCCGGCGGTGCCGGCAGCGAACAGCTTGCCACCGGTGGCGCCGTACAGGCAGGTGTTGCCAATGATCGCGCTTTCCTGGGTTTTGAACGGGCTGCCCTTCGGCGGCACGATCACCAGCTTGCCAGCGGTCATGCCTTTACCGACGTAATCGTTGGCATCGCCTTCCAGATACAGGTTAAGGCCACCGGCGTTCCACACACCAAAGCTCTGCCCGGCAGTCCCCTTGAAGCGGAAGGTGATCGGCGCCTTGACCATGCCCTGGTTGCCATGCACCCGGGCGATCTCGCCGGACACGCGGGCACCAATGGAGCGGTCGCAGTTGCAGATATCCAGCGCGAAGTCGCCGCCACTGGCGCTGTCGATTGCCGACTTGGCCATGGACAGCATTTCCTCGGCCAGCAGGCCCTGGTCGAACGGCGGGTTGCGGTCGACTTCACAGAACTGCGGTTTTTCCGCAGGAATGTGGTCGCTGCCGAGCAGCGGCGTCAGATCCAGATGATTCTGCTTGGCGCTTTCGCCCGGCAGCACGTCGAGCAGATCAGTACGACCTATCAGCTCGCCGAGGCTGCGCACGCCCAGCTTGGCCAGCCATTCACGGGTTTCCTCGGCGACGAAGGTGAAGAAATTCACCACCATGTCGACGGTGCCGATGAAGTGATCCTTGCGCAGTTTGTCGTTCTGGGTCGCCACGCCAGTGGCGCAGTTGTTCAGGTGGCAGATGCGCAGGTATTTGCAGCCCAGGGCGACCATCGGCGCGGTGCCGAAGCCGAAGCTCTCGGCGCCGAGAATGGCCGCCTTGATCACGTCGAGGCCGGTTTTCAGGCCGCCATCGGTCTGCACCCGCACCTTGCCGCGCAGGTCATTACCACGCAGGGTCTGGTGGGTTTCCGCCAGGCCGAGTTCCCACGGCGCGCCAGCGTACTTGATCGAGGTCAGCGGCGAAGCGCCGGTGCCGCCGTCGTAACCGGAGATAGTGATCAGGTCGGCATAGGCCTTGGCGACGCCGGCAGCGATGGTGCCGACGCCGGCTTCGGAGACCAGCTTGACCGACACCAGCGCGCTGGGGTTGACCTGTTTGAGGTCATAGATCAGCTGCGCCAGGTCTTCGATCGAGTAGATATCGTGGTGCGGCGGCGGCGAAATCAGCGTCACGCCGGGTACGGCGTAGCGCAGCTTGGCGATCAGGCCGTTGACCTTGCCACCGGGCAGCTGACCACCCTCGCCGGGCTTGGCGCCTTGGGCCACCTTGATCTGCAGCACCTCGGCATTGACCAGGTACTCCGGGGTCACCCCGAAACGGCCGGTAGCGATCTGCTTGATCTTCGAGCTCTTGATGGTGCCGTAACGCGCCGGATCTTCGCCGCCTTCACCGGAGTTGGAGCGTGCGCCAAGGCGGTTCATCGCCTCAGCCAGGGCTTCGTGAGCCTCTGGCGACAGCGCACCCAGGGAGATACCGGCGGCGTCGAAACGCTTGAAGATCGCTTCCAGCGGCTCGACTTCGTCCAGGCTCAGCGGCGTATCGGCCAGTTTGACCTGCAGCAGGTCGCGCAGCATCGACACCGGGCGGGTATCGACCAGCTTGGTGTATTCCTTGAAGGTCTCGTAACTACCCTGCTTGACCGCCGCCTGCAGAGTGTTGACCACATCCGGGTTGTAGGCGTGGTACTCGCCGCCGTAAACGAATTTCAGCAGGCCACCCTGCTGGATTGCCTTGCGGTTGTTCCAGGCTTCGCCCGCCAGCGCCTTTTGCTCGGCTTCCAGGTCGACGAAACGCGCGCCCTTGAGGCGGCTCGGCACGCCACGGAAGCACAGCTCGGTGACTTCGTCAGCCAGGCCGACGGCCTCGAACAGCTGGGCACCGCGGTAGGAACCGACGGTGGAGATGCCCATCTTCGAGAGGATCTTCAGCAGGCCCTTGGAAATGCCCTTGCGGTAGTACTTGAACACTTCGTACAGATCGCCCAGCACTTCGCCGGTACGGATCAGGTCGCCCAGCACTTCGTAGGCCAGGAACGGGTAGACCGCCGAAGCACCAAAGCCGATCAGCACCGCATAGTGGTGCGGGTCACGGGCGGTGGCGGTTTCCACCAGGATGTTGCAGTCGCAACGCAGGCCGGTTTCGGTCAGGCGGTGGTGCACCGCGCCGGTGACCAGCGCGGCGTGCGCCGGCAGTTTGCCTGGGGCGATATGCCGGTCGGTCAGCACCAGCAACACCTTGCCGGAACGCACCGCTTCTTCGGCCTGATCGGCCATGTTGCGCACGGCTGCTTCCAGGCCGATCGACTCGTCGTAGTTGAGATCGATGATCTGCCGCTCGAAACCCGGGCGCTCCAGGTTCATCAGGCTGCGCCACTTGGCCGGGGAGATCACCGGCGAGCTGAGGATCACCCGCGAAGCGTGCTCCGGCGACTCTTCGAAGATGTTGCGCTCGGCACCGAGGCAGATCTCCAGCGACATGACGATGGCTTCGCGCAGCGGGTCGATCGGCGGGTTGGTAACCTGCGCGAACTGCTGGCGGAAATAGTCGTATGGCGAGCGTACGCGCTGGCTCAGCACGGCCATCGGTGTGTCGTCGCCCATGGAGCCGACCGCTTCCTGGCCCTGCTCGGCGAGCGGGCGCAGCACTTGGTCACGCTCCTCGAAGGTGACCTGGAACATCTTCATGTACTGCTTGAGCTGATCGGCCTCGTAGAAGGCCGAACCATGGTCGTTGTCTTCCATGGTCGCGCGAATGCGCAGCGCGCTCTTGCGCAGCCACTGCTTGTAGGGGTGGCGCGACTTGAGACGGTTATCGATGTCGTCGGTGGTCAGCACCTGGCCGGTTTCGGTATCCACGGCAAGAATCTGACCCGGGCCGACACGGCCTTTGGCAACCACGTCTTCGGGCTGGTAATTCCACACGCCGATTTCCGAGGCGAGGGTGATGTAGCCGTTGGTGGTGGTCACCCAACGCGCCGGGCGCAGACCGTTACGGTCGAGCAGGCATACGGCATGGCGGCCGTCGGTCAGTACCACGCCGGCCGGGCCATCCCAAGGCTCCATATGCATGGAGTTGTACTCGTAGAACGCACGCAGGTCGGCGTCCATGGTCTCGACGTTCTGCCACGCAGGCGGAATGATCATACGCACGCCGCGGAACAGGTCGATGCCGCCGGTGACCATCAGCTCGAGCATGTTGTCCATGCTCGAGGAGTCGGAGCCGACACGGTTGACCAGCGGGCCGAGCTCTTCGAGGGCCGGGATCTGGCCATTCTCGAACTTGGTGCGGCGCGCCTGGGCCCAGTTACGGTTACCGGTGATGGTATTGATCTCGCCGTTGTGGGCGAGGAAACGGAACGGCTGAGCCAGCGGCCACTTCGGCAGGGTGTTGGTGGAGAAGCGCTGGTGAAAGACGCAGATGGCGGTCTGCAGGCGCTCGTCACCCAGGTCCGGGTAGAACTGCTGCAGGTCGGCCGGCATCATCAGGCCTTTATAGATGATGGTCTTGTGCGAAAAGCTGCAGATGTAGTGCTCGGTATCGGCAGCGTTGGCCACCGACGAGCGACGACGCGCACAGAACAGCTTGATGGCGAATTCCTGATCGCTTAGGCCATCGGCACTGATAAACACCTGCTCGATCTGCGGCAGGCGCTCAAGAGCCAGCTGGCCGAGCACGCTGGTGTCGATCGGCACTTTGCGCCAGCCGACTAGGGTCAGACCGGCCGCTTGAATTTCGCGGTTCATGTTCTCGCGGGCAGCGTTGGCCTTGGCGTCATCCTGGTTGAGGAAGACCATGCCGACGGCATATTGCTTGGGCAGCTCGACACTAAAGATGTCCTTGGCGACAGCACGCAGGAACAGGTCGGGCTTTTGAATCAGCAAACCGCAGCCATCACCCGTCTTACCGTCGGCATTGATGCCACCACGGTGGGTCATGCAGGTCAGTGCTTCTATCGCCGTCTGCAACAGGTGATGGCTCGCCTCACCTTGCATGTGGGCGATCAGGCCGAAGCCGCAGTTATCCTTGAACTCATCAGGACGGTACAAACCTGCTTTCATAGGGGACTCTCACCAGACAGCCTTTCTCAGGCGTTTTCTCTAATCCGCGCGCAGGTCTAAACGCCGCGTTGCGCAGGCAAACGGAGGGCATTGTACATAGCGAGATAAACGTCACAAAGAATAATGTGACGAAAAACAGGAATAAAATGTCGCAAAAACGAAAGAGCCCGTTGCATCAGCTCGTACGCAGCGGGCTCACTTCGATCAGTTCGACATTTCCTGGGTGACGCTGGCGAAGGTCTTCGGCCAGGGCTTGCCGGCTTGAACCTTGGCAGGCAGGGACTTCACGGCGGCCTGGGCGGCATCGCGGCTGGCAAAACTACCATATGTGATGACGAAAAGTGGTTTGCCCTGGTGCATCTTCTTGAAGTAACGGTACTGAGCGCCATTCTGACTCACAAAAGCGCGTGCGCCAGCTTCGGTACTGGTACCAAGAACCTGCAGGGTGTAATGGCTTTTGTTCTGGCCGGCATACCAACTATTGCCTGACGCACCAGCCGAAGCAGCGGGCGCCTGAGCGGTCGCAGCTGGCTTGGCAGCCGGGGCAGACTGGGCCACCGGCTTGGGCTGCTCAGCCGGCTTTGGCTGTTGCGCGGGTTTCGGTTGCTCAACCGGTTTCGGCGCCGCAGCGGGAGCCGCCACCTGAGGAACTGGCGCAGGCGTTGGAGCAGGCACATTCTGCGAAGCAGTCGGTGGCACGCTGACCGGCGCAGTAGGCACCGACTCGGGCAGCTCCACGTTCGCCTCGCCATCCGTTTCACCGGCGGCCTGAGCCAATGGCTGACGAATGACCGGTTGCGACTGCCCAACCAGCGGCAAAGGCAGCGGCTGATTGCTACCGGCAAATTCGATCGGTGGGCGGCCATCGGCACTCTGTTCGGCCACAATCGGTGCTGCAGGCGCAGCTTCAGGTTGCGGAGCTGCGCCCATTGGCAGCTGCGCCTGCGCGGGCGCAGGTGCATCGGTAGTTTCCGAGCGCCCTTGCATAAGCAGCGCAGCAGCCACACCGATAGCCACCACGCCAAGTGCCAGCAGGTGCTTCTTGGGCAGCTTGAATGGCAAACCAGCGCTTTTAACGGCACCACGACGGGCCGCCATGGCTTCGATCAGCACATCACGCGCAACCCGGTTGATCTCACCTGGCCAGCCACCAGAGCGGTCATGAATCAGTTCGACCTGCTCCTCGGACAAAAGCTCGATGCCCTGCGCAGCGCCTTCCAGGCGAACGGCCAGGTATTCACGGGTTTCATCTTCGCTGTAAGGCTGCAGCTCGATGATGTGAAACGACTCTTCTGCGTTGCTCAACGCATCAACACGCGAAATCAGATCGGTATCGGCGAACAGAAAGACATGGGGCCGCCCTTCCGGATTACCCTGCGCCAGAACCAGCAGCTCATCGAGCGCGGCATCGCTGAGCTCTTCAGCATCGTCGATCAGCAGATAAACCTCTTGCCCGGTCAACGATAGTTGGCCAACCTGGGCCAGCAAGGATGAGCGATCGGTCTGCTGAGTATTCAACCCCTGCGCGATGTGGCGCATCAGCGTTGCCGGATCGGCGGCGCCCTGGGCCGAGACCACCACATTGTGCACAGCCTGTTTATTGGTGCTGGCAACAAGCGCCTGGCGCAGCAAGGTCTTGCCACTGCCTTCAGGGCCGGTCACCACCAGCAGCAACTGGCTATAGCGGGCCAAGTGATGCAGCTGGCCTAGCACAGGCTTGCGCTGCGCGGGGAAGAACTTGAACCCAGGCACCCGCGCCGCGAACGGATCATGAGTGAATTGATAGTGGTCGAGAAACGCTTCGTCGGCGTGCAAACTGGTCATTGAATACTCACTGATTGTTAAGCCGGGCCACCAGCGCCGGGTAATCGGCTGCCAGGGTGGCACTCAATATCTCTGCGGGGTAATCACTGGTCACCACCGCCTCGCCCAGCGAACGCAGCAGCACCAGACGCAATTGCCCATCCAGCACCTTCTTGTCCACTGCCATGTGTTCCATAAACTGCTCGGGCGTCATCTCCTGCGGCGGCACCACAGGCAGGCCCGCGGCCTGGAACAGACGAATACCACGATCACGCTCGTCAGCATTGATCCAGCCCAAGCGGTAAGACATCTCCAATGCCATCACCGTTCCTGCGGCCACGGCCTCGCCATGCAGCCATACGCCATAGCCCATTTCGGTCTCGATCGCATGGCCAAAGGTATGCCCCAGGTTCAGCGTCGCGCGCACGCCGGTTTCTTTCTCATCAGCGCCAACCACTCGCGCCTTGGCAGCACAGGAGCGCTCGATGGCCTGGGTCAATGCAGCCTGATCCAGGCTACGCAACGCGGTCATGTTCTGCTCAAGCCAGGCGAGGAACGGCTCGTCGCAAATCAACCCATACTTGATCACTTCAGCCATGCCAGCCGACAGCTCACGGGGCGGCAAGGTATCCAGGCTCTGGGTGTCGATCAGCACAGCCTGCGGCTGATAGAACGCGCCGACCATGTTCTTGCCCAGCGGATGATTGATGCCGGTCTTGCCACCGACAGAGGAATCGACCTGGGAAAGCAAGGTGGTTGGCAGCTGGATAAAATTCACACCACGCTGATAACAGGCAGCAGCGAAACCGGCCATATCTCCAATTACCCCACCACCCAGCGCGATCACGGTGGTGCGACGATCATGACGAGCGCCAAGCAGGCCATCGAAAATGGTTTGCAGGGTTTCCCAGCTTTTGAACGCTTCACCGTCGGGCAATACGATCGGCGTCACCCGGTAGGCCGCCAGGGTATCCTGCAGCGCCTGCAAATAGAGCGGCGCGATGGTCTCGTTAGTGACGATGGCAACCTGACGACCAACGATATGCGGCGCCAACAGATCGACTCGGCTCAACAAGCCAGCCCCGATATAAATGGGGTAGCTGCGCTCAGCGAGATCAACATGAAGTGTTTGCATGGAGCCCCCGATCAAAAAAGGGCTCTAGGATAGCGCAGTTCTGCCCTGCCATTAACGGGGCGTCAGCGCTTCCAGCCGCTCGAGAATTTCCTGAACCACCATCCGTGGCGGACGTTCATCGGTTTCGATGATCACATCAGCGATTTCCCGATAAAGCGGATCACGAATGGCCAGCAGGTCAGCCAGCACCTGGCCGGGATTGGGTGCGCGCAGTAAAGGTCGGTTGCGATCGCGAGCGGTACGATCGATCTGCTGCTCGACAGAGGCATGCAAATAGACAACACGACCGCAATTTCGCAACGCCTCGCGGTTCTGTGGCCTCAACACCGCGCCACCGCCAGTTGCCAAAACCAGGCCATCGCTTTCGCACAACGAGCAAATGACTGCCTGCTCACGCTCGCGAAAACCCTGCTCACCCTCGACATCGAAAATCCAGGGAATATCGGCACCGGTACGCTGTTCGATCTCCTTGTCGGAGTCCTTGAATGGCAACCGCAACTCTTTGGCAAGTAAACGCCCGATGGTGCTTTTTCCAGCACCCATCGGGCCGACAAGGATCAGATTACGCACAAATTACCGACTCACGGCCACCGCAGAGGTGTTCATGATGCGCGGAGTGATGAAAACCAGCAACTCGGTCTTGTTGTCCTGCACGATGTCGCGACGGAACAAGCGACCCAGATAAGGTACATCACCAAGGAATGGAACCTTCTCTGTAGACTTGGTTTGAGTATTTTCAAAGACCCCACCAATCACAATAGTTTCACCGTCTGCCACCAAGACTTTCGCATTCACTTCATTCTTGTTGATCGGTGGCACATTATTGACCGTGTTAGAGAAATCCGGGGCGTCCTTGGTTACTTTAACTTCCATGATAATCCGGTTATCGGGTGTGATCTGAGGGGTAACTTCAAGAGACAACGCTGCCTCTTTGAATGATGTCGAGGTAGCACCACTTGAACTAGCCTCCTGATACGGAACCTCTTGCCCTTTGAGAATTTTGGCAGTTTCCTTGTCCGATGTAACGACTTTAGGCTGTGACACAACCTCACCGTTACCGGAGCTTTCCATAGCTGAGAGCTGGAGGTCGAGCACCACATTGTTACTAAGGAAGCCTATACCGATACCCGAAGTACTATCAGCCACCCCCATATCAACAAAGGGCAAGCGAGCCAAGCCATCATCCAATGTAGTACTGCCAATAGTGTCAGTCCCAACGAAACCTGCACGCTGACCTGTATCCTCATCAAAAGCCTGGACACCATCCTTACCGCTTACATCCCAGCCGCCCCTCCTTGCGCTTCCGCCCCAACGGACACCCAATGCTTTGTCGTAGTTGACTCTAGCCTCAACGATACGCGCTTCAATCATCACCTGGCGAACCGCAACGTCGAGCTGAGCCACAATTCGGCGAAGCTCGTCCAGACGCTCCTGAGTCTGGTAGGCGATGATGCTGTTGGTGCGCTCATCGACAGTAATGGAGCCACGATCGTCCGCCACGCCGCCATTGGCACTGGTCACCGACTGGAACAACTTGGCCATATCCGCCGCTTTGGCGTAGTTGACCTGAATCAGCTCGCGGCGCAGCGGTGCCAGTTCGGCAATCTGCTTCTGCGATTCCAGCTCCTGACGCTCACGAGCGGCGATCTCTTCAGCGGGCGCCACTAGCAGCACGTTGCCAACCTGACGCTTATCCAGCCCCTTGGTTTTCAGCACCAGATCCAGCGCCTGATCCCAAGGCACGTTCTGCAGACGCAGAGTGATATTGCCGGCCACGGTGTCACTGGCCACCAGATTGAGGTCGGTGAAATCCGCGATCAGCTGCAGCACCGAACGCACGTCGATGTCCTGGAAGTTCAGCGACAACTTCTCGCCGGTATAAGCGAAACGCTCGGCCTGACGCTTGTCGGCATCTTCCTGGGTCAGTGGCTTGACGCTCAGGGTCAGCTTGTTCTCGGTTTGATAGGCCAGATAGTCGAAAGCACCAACCGGCTCAATGACGATACTGGCATCGTCGCCCGTGCCGCTGGCACTGACGAACTGCACCGGAGTGGCGAAATCCTTGACGTCCAGACGGACACGCAGCGCCTCAGGCAGCTGGGTGCGGTTGAAGTTGAGAATGATTTTTCCACCACGCTCCTGGATATCTGGGCTGACGGAAGCATCAGACAGGTTAATGACAACATTGCCCTCACCCTGCTCGCCACGCTGGAAGTCGATGTTGCTGATCGACTTGTTTACCGCGCCGAACACCTTGGGCGCTGCCGGCGCCGCAACAGGCGTGGCTGCCTGAGCAGGGCGGGCGGCCGCTGCGGCAGGTGCGCTCACTGGAGCCGCAGCTGTGGCGGCTGCAGAAGTGGCAACGCCGGCGCCCACCTGCACGAACAGATTGTTGCCTTCGGTGCGGGTGTTGTACGGCGACAAGTTGGTAAGGTTGATGATCAGCCGCGTACGATCCTTGGCCTCGACCACGGTCACGCTACGCGCATTGCCCATCCCCAACTCGCGGTTCTTGACGCCCAGCTTGTTGGCAACGCCAGGCAGGTCGAGCGCGATGCGCGCGGGCTGCTCAATGGTGTAGCCACGAGGCGCTGTTACTGGTTCATCGAAAGACAACTTGAGCTCGACACGGTCACCCGGCAGAGCAGCCACATCCAGCGCCTGCAGGTTGGCGGCCAGAACGGCAGGAGAGAGCATAGCCACCAGCAGCGAAATGCTTAGGCGAGAGAGAGAGCTGTTCATGCTTGGGTTCCGTTTGGCAGACCGGTTATTTCTATTCATGATTCACCTCGCTCCTCAGGAGCGCTCCTTCAGAGTGAGGGTACGGGGACGCTCGAGCCAGCCGCCCTCACCGTCAGGTACGATCTCGACAACGTCGATTTTGGCGCTGTCGATGGCTACGATGCGGCCTTCATTACGCCCAAGGTAATCCCCAACCTTGACGCGATGGACCCCGCCCGCACCGCTCACCAGAGCGAACGAACCATTGTCATTGGCCAGCGTGCCGACCATTTCGAACATTTCTATATTGAAGCCTTCAAGGAACTGCTTGACGCGAGTCTCATCAGGCTTGATTTCCTTGCTTCCCTTAGCCCGGCTGACCAAATCGATCTTTACCGGAGGCTGGAATGGGCTACGCAGGGCAGCAGCACTGTAAGTGAAACTTTCGTACGGCTCTGGCTGAGGCAACGGCTCTATCTGACCCTTGGGCCTGGCCCGTACTTCATCCATATACGCCTGTAGATCGCTGAAATCTCCACCGCCGCAACCGCTTAGCGTCGTCAGCACAAGCCCCATAAGAAGGACACGTTTCATTGATGTGCCCCCTTGTCGTTATAGCGGTATGTCTTGGCCAATACGCTCATTCGCAGTTTTGAGGTGCTGCCTTGCTCAGCAGGAACCAGCTCGAAATCATGCAGCGTGACGATACGCGGCTGGCTGGCGACGCCACTGACGAAGGTGGCCAGATCATGGTAACCACCGACTACCTGGATCTGGATAGGCAGCTCGATATAGAAAGGCTGCGTGACTTCCGGTAGCAACTTGATCTCCTCGAACTCCAGGCCGCTGTCCAGGCCAATGCGAGTGATGTCTTCAAGCAGCCCCGGCACTTCAGTATCGCTGGGCAGTTGCTTGAGCAGAGCGCCGAAGGAAATCTCCGCCTCTTTCATCTGCTCGCGGTAGGACTCGAGATTAGCGGCCTGGAATGCCTTACTGGAGAACTGCTCTTTTAAGGTTTCTTCATCAAGGCGCTGCTGATCGAGGGTGGCCTGCAGGTCTTTCAGGTGAAAGTTGTAGCCAAGCGCTAGCACCAGAACAACGGAGATGATGCCAGCGATAACCTTGGCCGCAGCCGGCCAGGAGCCAATATTATTGACATCGAGGTCGTTGATATCGATCTTGCGTATGCTTGCCAGCGAATCATTCAGGCTCATGGTTTGACCTCCGCCTGAGCCTTGACTGGCTGGGCTTGCTGCACGGTCAGCTGGAAGGTATTGGCCTGATCCACTGCTCCTGCGGTAACCGCCTTGACCTCGGTCAGGTTAGGAGCAGTCAGCCAGTCGGAAGCATCCATATCGCGCATCAGCTTGGAAACCCGGCTGTTGGACTCGGCAGCGCCGACGATTGCAACACTCTTACCGGTCATTTTCACCCCAGTGAAATACACGCCATCGGGTAGCGTTCTCACCAACTGGTCGAATACATGACCAATGATCGGACGGTTGCCCTGCAAATCCTGAATGATCTTCATCCGCTCCAGAAGCTGCTGCTTACGGGTACGCAGCTCACTGATTTCAGCGATGCGCGTGTCTAGCACGACAATCTCCTTGCGCACGAAATCGTTACGAGCCTGCTGGTTTTCAATTTCACCGTTAAGGTATTGATCACCCAAAAATATCAACGCTGCGGCGGCTACAAGCAGGCCGCCCAATGACGCCAGAAAGCGCTGTTTGCGCTCTTCACGCAGCTGTTCGCGCCAAGGGAGAAGGTTAATCCGCGCCATCAGTCGAAACTCCTCATGGCCAAGCCGCAGGCAATCATCAGTGCCGGCGCATCACTTGCCAGCGCGCCCGCATTGACCTTGCCGCTCAGGGCCATGTCCGCGAACGGGTTGGCGACCATCGTCTGAGTGCCGATCTTTTGCTGAATAAGACGATCGAGATCCGGGATGGATGCAGTTCCACCTGCCAGCAGGATGTAATCCACATCATTGTACTGGCCGGCTGCAAAGAAGAACTGCAGCGAACGGGACACCTGCTGTACCAAGGCGTCCTTGAACGGTTGCAGCACTTCACTTTCATAATCATCGGGCAGGCCGCCCTGTTTCTTAGCAAGCCCTGCCTCATCGACGGAAAGGCCATAACGGCGCTGAATTTCTTCGGTCAGTTGTCGACCGCCGAACAGCTGCTCGCGGGTATAGATGGTGCGGCCATTGTGCAGCACGCTGAGCGTGGTCATGGTCGCGCCGATATCGACAACGGCCACGGTCAGCTCGTCATGCACACCACCGAGCTGCTCGGCGAGCAAGTCATAGGCACGTTCTAGCGCGTAGGCTTCGACATCCACGACCTTGGCGGTCAGCCCGGCAAGAGCCAGGGCGGCTTCGCGAACTTCGACGTTCTCCTTGCGGCAAGCGGCCAGCAGCACTTCAACGCGCTCAGGATTGCGCGGAGAAATCCCCTGAACTTCGAAATCGATTGCCACCTCTTCCAATGGGTAAGGGATGTACTGATCGGCTTCGAGTTTGAGCTGGTTCTCCAACTCGTCGTCCGACAGTCCGGCCTCCATCTCCACGGTCTTGGTGATTACCGCAGAACCGGCGACGGCCACGGAAACCGAGCGCACGTTGGTCTTGGCCTTGGCCAGAACCCGCGACAGCGCCTGCCCCACACCTTCGAGTTCGGCGATGTTCTTTTCGACCACAGCATTGGCGGGGAGCGGCTCAACAGCGTACGCCTCTACCTTGTAGCGGCTACCTGAGCGACTCAATTCGAGGAGCTTGACTGAGGTCGAACTTATATCGATCCCCAAAAGCGTATTCGCTTTTTTACTGAAGAGCCCTAGCACGACCGATTTCCTATTCACATCCATAACTTACGGATGATTTATGTTTTTCCACATTAAATAGCAGACTTGACAGAAGCGCAAATGGCTCCCAGGCAAAAAAAACGCTTATAATGTGATCAGCTTTTGCCTTTTCGTTTTGCCTTCCGCTTAACTCATTCTTTTATCTGGAAATCCAAAAATCTTGATGCGTTTGCTGAAGTTTTTCTGCTGGTCCGTCATCGCTGTTTTTTGTGCGCTGGTACTCAGCCTCAGCGGTGCCTTCCTCTACCTGAGCCCGACTCTACCCTCCGTCGATGCCTTGCGCAGTATAGAGCTGCAAATACCGCTTCGCGTCTACAGCAGCGATGGAAAGCTCATCGCCGAATTCGGGGAAATGCGCCGCTCCCCCATTGCCTTCGCCGACATTCCGCCGGACTTCACCAGCGCGCTGCTAGCGGCCGAAGACGATAACTTCGCAAACCATTATGGCGTTGATCTTACGAGTCTGATGCGCGCTGCCACGCAATTATTGAAAACGGGTCAAATTCAGTCCGGCGGCAGCACCATTACCATGCAGGTGGCGAAGAACTTCTTCCTTACCAGCGAGCGCAGCTTTTCGCGCAAGATCACCGAGATTCTTCTCGCCCTGCAGATCGAGCGCGAGCTGAGCAAGAATGAAATTCTCGAGCTGTACGTCAACAAGATCTATCTGGGCCATCGTGCATACGGCATCGAAGCCGCCGCCCAAGTCTATTACGGCAAATCCATCCGAGACTTGAGCCTCTCTCAGCTTGCGACGATAGCCGGTCTTCCCAAGGCACCTTCTGCTTTCAACCCGCTGACCAACCCGACACGCGCCAAAGAACGCCGCGACTGGATTCTTGGCCGCATGTACCGCCTTGGCCGCATCGACCAGGCACGCTACGAGACCGCTCTGGCCGAGCCGGTGAACGCCAGCTACCACGCACCGACACCTGAAGTGCAGGCGCCTTACGTGGCCGAGATGGCCCGTGCCGAAATGGTCGGCCGCTATGGCAGCGATGCTTATACCCAGGGTTTCAACGTCACTACCACGGTTCCGAGCGACCTACAGGGCATGGCCAACAAGGCGCTGCGTGACGGGCTGATCGAGTACGACCAGCGTCACGGCTATCGTGGCCCGGAAAGCCGCCTGCCTGGCATGACTCGCGAAACCTGGCAAACCGAACTGAGCAAACAAGGTCTTCGCGGCGGCCTGGAGCCGGCAATCGTCACTCAGGTCGAGAAGAGCGGCATCCTGGTACTGACCCGTCGCGGCACTGAAGAAGCTGTGTCGTGGGACAGCATGAAATGGGCCCGTCCGTTCCTCAACACCAACAGCCTAGGCCCACGCCCGCAGCAACCTGCTGATGTCGTACAGATCGGCGACCTGATTCGCGTACAGCGCCAGGACGATGAAAGTCTGCGCTTCGCGCAACTGCCAAGCGCACAAAGCGCGCTGGTTTCTCTGGACCCACAAAACGGCGCGATCCGCGCCTTGGTCGGCGGCTTCTCCTTCGAGCAGAGCAACTACAACCGCGCCGTTCAGGCCAAGCGTCAGCCGGGTTCGAGCTTCAAACCATTCGTTTATAGCGCCGCACTGGATAACGGCTACACCGCATCCAGTCTGGTCAACGACGCACCGATCGTGTTCGTCGACGATTACATGGATCAGGTTTGGCGCCCGAAGAACGACAACAACACTTTCCTCGGCCCGATCCGGCTACGTGAGGCGCTGTACAAATCGCGCAACCTAGTCTCGATTCGCCTGCTGCAGGCGATGGGGATCGAAAACACCCTGACCTACATCGAGCGCTTCGGCTTCAACCGCCAGGATCTGCCCCGCAACCTGTCACTAGCACTCGGCACCGCCAACCTGACACCGATGGAAATCGCCACCGGCTGGACGGTATTTGCCAATGGCGGCCACAAGGTGCAGCCGTACCTGATTCAGCGTATCGACAACCGTCATGGCGACCCGCTGTTCATTGCCAACCCGCCGACCGTGCCGAACGCTGCCAAGCCCGAAGTGCCACCACCGGTTAACGAAGAAGGCGTAATGAGCACCACCGAGGCCTCGCCAGAGCAATTGCCAGAGGCGCCTCAGCCGGCAACGGCAGAGAGCATCATCGACGAGCGAACCGCCTACATCATGACCAGCATGCTGCAGGACGTGATCAAGCGCGGTACCGGGCGCCGCGCCATGGCGCTGGGCCGCACCGACCTGGCGGGCAAGACCGGCACCACCAACGAGTCCAAGGACAGCTGGTTCTCCGGTTACAACGCCGATTACGTGACCACCGTGTGGGCCGGCTTCGACCAGCCGGAAAGCTTGGGCCGCAACGAGTACGGTGGCACCGTGGCCCTGCCGATCTGGATGAACTACATGGGCGCGGCCCTCAAGGACAAGCCCAACCGCGCCCCGGCCGAACCCGAAGGCATCCTCACCCTGCGCGTCGATCCGCACAGCGGCCGCGCCGCGGCACCGGGCACGCCGGATGCGTATTTCGAGCTATTCAAGAGCGAAGATTCACCGCCACCGATGAACGAACTCGATCCAGGCATAGGCGCACCGAACAGCCCGCTGCCAGCGGATGAGAGCGCGCCAATCGATCTGTTTTAAGGCCTCTCGAGATAGCTCAAGCCTGCTGGGCAACCCAGCAGGCTTGAGCGAATAGTCAGCAGCTGTCCAGCGCGTTCACGTTTGCCAATGCGAGATCACCGCCCAGCACCAAACTTCGGCACTCGCCTTGCTATTCCCGCTTTAGTTACTCACCACACAGCTACCGTTTCAGGCGCAACGTCCTGCGCGCCTTTCCTAAAACTCAGCCATAAAAAAACCCGCCGAAGCGGGTTTTTATGTCTCCAGCCGATTACTCAGCCTTTGAACACGTCATCTACCGACTGCAGCGGGTAGTGCTTCGGATACGGCAGGGTCGCCACACCGCTTTCGATGGCGGCCTTGGCCACGGCATCGCACACCACGTTGATCAGGCGTACGTCCATAGGCTTCGGAATGATGTACTCACGACCGAACTCCAGCTTGATACCGCCGTAGGCATCACACACTTCCTGCGGAACCGGCAGCTTGGCCAGCTCGCGCAGGGCGTTGGCAGCAGCGATCTTCATCTCTTCGTTGATGCGGGTAGCACGAACGTCGAGCGCGCCGCGGAAGATGAACGGGAAACCCAGAACGTTGTTGACCTGGTTCGGGTAGTCGGAACGACCGGTCGCCATGATCACATCGTTACGGGTGGCGTGGGCCAGCTCCGGCTTGATTTCCGGATCCGGGTTCGAGCAGGCGAACACGATCGGGTTCGGCGCCATCAGTTTGAGGCCTTCGGCGCTCAGCAGATCCGGGCCGGACAGGCCGACGAATACGTCAGCGCCGGTCAGGGCATCGTCCAGAGTACGCTTGGTGGTTTCGGTGGCGAACACCGCCTTGTACTGGTTCAGGTCGTCGCGGCCAGCGTGGATCACGCCTTTACGGTCGATCATGAAGATGTTCTCGACCTTGGCACCCATGCTCACCAGCAGCTTCATGCAGGAGATGGCTGCAGCGCCGGCGCCGAGGCAGACGATCTTGGCTTCAGGCAGGGTCTTGCCGGCGATTTCCAGGGCGTTGAGCATGCCGGCAGCGGTCACGATCGCGGTGCCGTGCTGGTCATCGTGGAACACCGGAATGTCGCACTGTTCGATCAGCGCGCGCTCGATCTCGAAGCACTCGGGTGCCTTGATATCTTCCAGGTTGATGCCGCCGAAGGTGATGGAGATACGCTTGACGGTGTCGATGAACGCTTGTGGGCTTTCAGCATCGACTTCGATGTCGAACACGTCGACGCCGGCGAAACGCTTGAACAGGACACCCTTGCCTTCCATGACCGGCTTTGACGCCAGCGGACCGAGGTCGCCCAGGCCGAGGATTGCGGTGCCGTCGGAAATGACTGCTACCAGGTTGCCTTTACCGGTGTAGCGGTAGGCGAGCTCCGGATCGCGAGCGATCTCGCGCACTGGCTCGGCGACACCTGGGCTGTAGGCCAGCGACAGGTCACGGGCAGTGGCGGTGGGCTTGGTGAGCTCGACGCTCAACTTACCCGGACGGGGCTTCTCATGGTATTCGAGAGCGGCAGTTTTCAGATCAGACATAGTGGCATTCCGCTTTTTTTGGGCTATTGACTGGCAGTCGGCGAGGATACGCAAAGTGCAGGGGCCTGCACAAGACTATGCAGTCAGCCTGCAAACGTGCCTCAGCGAACCGTCTTGAACCATTCACCAGGGCGAGGCTCGCCCTGTGGATAAAGATTGTTGAGCAGCCGCAGGGTGCCCTCGGCGTCAGAGGCAAGACCACTGCCTGCAGCGAATGACTTGACTGTTTGGCCCTGCGTTACGCGTACCAACTGCAACCTCAGCGGCCCGGCCAGCTTGCGCTCGGCTGGCTGCAGCGACCTGAAGCTGCCTATTGCGGCAAGCATCTGCGCATCGTCCTGAGCTGTCGTTCTGCGGCCTCTGACCGCACCCACGAACAGATAAGCCTGATCGCCCTTGAGTATCACCGCTACCCGACGCGGCTCGCTGCCGTCGATCAGGCCGGTATAACCCTGCAAGCCCGCTTGCTGCAGTGGCGCCCCGTCAAGCAGGCGCCTGCCGCCGATGCGCTGGCGCAACAAGGTGGCAGCATCCAGCTGACGCGGATTGTCTTCCAGCGTCATGGCGACGAGTACCTGCTTGTCCGCCGACTGGCCGACCAGTTGCTGCGGCTGGTTGATGATGCTCCAGCCCTCCGCAAAGGTTAGGGTGAAATCAAGATCACGGTGGTAGAAGCGCTCAGCACGGCGGATACCGCTATCGGCTGAATCACCAAACGGCAAACCCTGCAAACGCTTAAGAAAGGCCTCGCGATTGATCTCCTGCTGCCCGCCGACCAATGCCTTCGCCGGGCCGATCACCTGCTGCAGTCGTCGGTCATTGTCCGGGTGGGTATCGAACAGGCCGTGATAGCTACCCGCCGGCTGCCCTTCGCCGTGCCGGGCGGCCTGATCGCGAGCGAAGTCTTCCTGCAGCTTGAGCACCTCTACCACTTCGATCATCGCCTGCGGGTCGTAACCGCCGCGAGCCAGATACTGAGCGCCAAGGCCGTCAGCCTCCAGCTCCATGTCGCGGCCATAACCGCGAACCACGGCGGTACCCAACGCACCGGTGACATCCGCTGCCGCGCCAACGCCGGTGCCCATCGCCACGGCCTGGCCAAGAAGCCCCCAGGCTGTCGACTGGCTTTGCTGACGCACGCCATGCCGCGCAGTGACATGGCCGACTTCATGCCCAAGCACCGCAGCCAACTCAGCCTCCGAGCTCAGATAGGCCATCAGCCCACGGTGGATATAGATGTAACCGCCGGGCAGCGCAAAGGCGTTGATGTCCGGACTGTCGATCACCGTGAAGTGATAGTCCAACTGGCCACGATGACTATGCCGCGCCACGCGCTCGCCAACCTGCTGCACGTAGGCCTGAAGGGCCTCATCGGGGTAACGCGGGTATTGCTTGAGAATCTGCTGATGGGCATCACGGCCGAGGGACAGCTCCTGGGCCTCACTCATCATCACGAAGTCGGTACGCCCGGTGGCCGGATTCACCGCGCAGCCCGCCAGTGTCGCCAGCACCACGATCAGCAAGCACAACTTCATCGCAGCACCTCCAGCATGGCGCCATGGGTCAACGGCAACATCCAGCGCGCCTGGCCGACCTTGAGGCCGCCACCGCGCGAGCGGTCGATCATCCAGCCGCGAGCTTCGACTCGCTTGCCTTGCAGATCACGCAAATCCGAGGCGGCAAAGGTGTCCAGCACCTGAGGCGCAATCCGCAATACCACCGAATTACCCAGCTCGACCCAGACACCGCCACGATTACGCTCGACGCGCTGCACCTGCCCCTCGAGCAAGACAAAGCCGCCGCTACGCACCGCCCTGGCAGGCAATGGTCGCAGCTGCGCCCACAAACCGGCCCGCGCACTGCGTGCCTGGCGCTCGGCCGCGCGGTGACAGGTAACGAGGCTTACATTCGGCGTGATGGCCACCAACTGGCCAAAACCCTCGGCGAGCAGCTGCGCTTCCAGGTTATTGCCACGGCTGTCGTACAGATGCGCCAGGGTGCGCCCGTAGCGATCCTGCTTCTGCTCGCCGGTTTTTACCCCAACACGGCCATCATTGGCAGCTACCAACTCGACGAGACGCTTGCGCGCTGCCTCGGCAAAAGGCTCGGCAGGCTGGCCCTTGCGCGCCAACTCTGGGGCATTGAGGCCGATCAGGCGTACGCTGCGGCCATCGACCAGGCGCACGGTGTCGCCATCCACCACACGCTGCACCTTTGCCTGCGGCAACTTCCCGGGCGCCGGGCAGAGTGCATGGGCCGGCAGACAAAAGACAGAAACGAAAAAGGCGCCCACAAGGGACGCCTTTTTCAATGATGCGAAAACAGCCATATGGGCCTCTTTCGCTACTCGGTCGCTTACTTGGCGCCGAACACACCAAAACGCTGTTTGAAGCGATCGATACGGCCGCCGGTATCCAGCACTTTTTGCTTGCCGGTGTAGAACGGGTGGCACTCGGAGCAGACGTCCAGGCTCAGCGGCTTGGCCAGAGTAGAGCGAGTCTTGATGACGTTGCCACAGCTGCAGGTAGCGTCGATGGCGACGTATTCCGGATGGATATCGGCTTTCATGATTTTTCCTCAGGTTTTGTGCCGCCACCGGACACGATGTCAGGTACCGCACTTAGGTTGGCCGCGGATCATACCAGAGCGCAGCCATGATGCAACTCGGCCATGGCTACCGGCCGTCGCACATCGGCGTGTTAATATCGCGCCTCGCTTGCCTGGAGCCTTTGCGTGCCCGACGTCATCCTGCGACTCGCCCTGCCCTCGCCGCTGCGCAGGCTGTTCGATTATCTCGCCCCGCCCGGCGTGTCGGCCCGCGACCTGCAGCCTGGCGCACGACTGCGCGTACCCTTCGGGCGCCGCGAGATGATCGGCGTGCTGATCGAGGTCAGCGATCACAGCGAGGTACCGGCAGGCAAGCTCAAGCCGGCGCTGCAACTGCTCGACCTGCAATCGCCCGTGCCGTCCGCGATGATGCGCTTGTGCCAGTGGACCGCTCAGTACTACCAGCACAGCCTCGGTGATACCTTGAACTGGGCGCTGCCAGTGCTGCTGCGCCAGGGCGAACCGGCTGAGGCTCGCCAGGAGCGGTTCTGGTTGATCGCCAAAGACGCCCGCGCGGACGATCCACGCCTCGCTCGCGCGCCGCGACAGCGCGACGCGCTGAAAACCATCGCCCAGCACCCCCATGGCGTTTCCCATCAGTTGCTCAGCCAGTTGCAGATCAACCGCGACAGCCTGCAGTTGCTGCAGGAGAAGGGCCTGGTACGCGTCGAAGTGCGTCGCCTGAGCAGCCCCGAGCGCCACGCCAACTGGCTGGCCCAGCCGGAATTGCCACTCAACGATGAGCAGCGCGCCGCGGCCGAAGCAGTGCGCGCCGGCTTCGACGGTTTCAATGCTTTTCTGCTCGCTGGCGTGACCGGCAGCGGCAAGACCGAGGTGTACCTGCAGCTGATCCGCGAAACGCTGGAGGCGGGCAAACAGGCGCTGGTACTGATCCCCGAGATTAACCTCGGCCCGCAGACCTTGGCGCGCTTCGAGCGCCGCTTCAACGCACGCATCGCCCTGCTGCACTCGGCGGTCAACGACCGCGAGCGCCTCGACGCCTGGCTGGCAGCGCGCGATGGCGAGGCCGATATCATCATCGGTACCCGCTCGGCGCTGTTCACGCCGATGAAGCGCCCTGGGCTGATCATCATCGATGAAGAGCACGACGCCTCCTATAAACAGCAGGAAGGCCTGCGCTATCACGCCCGTGACCTGGCGGTGGTGCGCGCCCATAAGGAAAACGTGCCGATCGTGCTCGGCTCGGCCACGCCATCACTGGAAAGCCTGCACAACGCCCACAACGGCCGTTACGCAATGCTGCGCATGAGCAAACGCGCCGGTGGCGCCCAGCCGCCGCGCTTTCTGCGCCTGGATATCAAGAGCCGTCCGCTCGACGCCGGCATTTCGCCACCGCTGCAGCAGGCAATCACCCAAACCCTGGCGGCAGGCCAGCAAGTGCTGGTGTTCCTCAACCGCCGCGGCTTCGCGCCGACGCTGTTGTGCCACGAATGCGGCTGGCTGTCCGAGTGCCCGCGCTGCGATGCGCGCATGACCGTGCACCAGCGCAGCCGTGAGCTGCGCTGCCACCACTGCGGCCACGCCGAGCGCCAGCCGAGCAACTGCCCGAGCTGCAACAACGTCGACCTGCGCCCGGTCGGCGCCGGCACCGAGCGCGCCGAAGAACGCCTGGAGATTCTCTTTCCTGAGGTGCCGGTGCTGCGCGTGGACCGCGACAGCACCTCGCGCAAGGAAGCGATGACCACCCTGTTCAACACCGTGCAACGTGGCGAGCCGTGCATCCTCGTTGGCACCCAGATGCTCGCCAAGGGTCACCATTTTCCGCGCGTCACCCTGGTGGCGATTCTCGACGCAGACGGCGGCCTGTTTTCTGCCGACTTCCGCGCCAGCGAGCGCATGGCCCAGCTGATCGTCCAGGTGGCTGGTCGTGCCGGACGCGCGGAGGAGCCGGGCAAGGTGATCATCCAGAGTCACTTGGCCGATCACCCGCTACTCGTGCAGCTGACCGAGCAGGGTTATTTCGCCTTCGCCGAACAAGCGCTGAGCGAGCGCCGCGCTGCCGGCCTACCGCCGTTCTGCCACCTGGCCTTGCTGCGTGCCGAAGCGCACAAGCCCGGCCAGGCGGAAGGCTTTCTCGATGAGGCCTGCAGTGAGGCCGAGCAGTTGCTGAACGAACTAGCACTAAGCGGCATCGAACTGCTTGGCCCGGTGCCAGCGCCCATGGAACGCCGCGCCGGGCGTTATCGCGCGCAGTTGCTGCTGCAGGGCAATGCCCGGGCGCCGCTGCACAAGTTGCTGGCGCACTGGCTGTTGGTTCTGGAGAGCCTGCCAAGTGGCCGAGCCGTGCGCTGGTCGCTGGATGTCGACCCTATCGACCTGTTCTGAGCACGCTCCACTCGCATCCGGCGACAACTACACCGTGCTTTATCCAAGCCGCCGGTGGCTTGCCGCCTGCCGCTGCTTTTATAATGCGCAGTTTTCCACCCACGCTTTCGAGCGGCGCCGCACCTCGCGGCCGAATGAGCAGACCATGAAAGACAGTATTCGCCACCTGATCCAGCAAGCCCTGACCCGCCTGACCGCCGAAGGCGTGCTGCCCGAAGGCCTGAGCCCGACGATCCAGGTGGAGAACACCCGGGACAAGACCCACGGCGACTTCGC
This sequence comes from Phytopseudomonas punonensis, assembly GCF_900142655.1. Lineage (GTDB taxonomy): Bacteria > Pseudomonadota > Gammaproteobacteria > Pseudomonadales > Pseudomonadaceae > Aquipseudomonas > Aquipseudomonas punonensis. The sequence continues at coordinate 908,687 of NZ_FRBQ01000001.1, forward strand.
CAGCAATATCGCCATGATGCTGGCCAAGCCGGCCGGCATGAAGCCGCGCGACCTGGCCCAGAAGCTGATCGACGCGCTGCCTGCCGATGCGCAGATCAGCAAGGTCGAAATCGCCGGCCCGGGCTTTCTCAACTTCTTCCAGAACAGCGACGCCTTGGCCGAGCGCCTGGAAGCGGCCCTGGCCGATGAGCACCTGGGCGTGCGCAAGAGCGGCGCGGCGCAGCGCGTGGTCGTCGACCTGTCGTCGCCGAACCTGGCCAAGGAAATGCACGTCGGTCACCTGCGCTCGACCATCATCGGCGACGCCGTGGCGCGAGTGCTGGAATTCCTCGGTGACGAGGTGATCCGTCAGAACCACGTGGGCGACTGGGGCACCCAGTTCGGCATGCTGCTGGCTTTTATGGAAGAGAACCCGGCCGCTGCAGAAAGCGAGCTGGCCGACCTTGAAGGCTTCTACCGCGCAGCCAAGAAGCGCTTTGACGAGTCGCCGGAGTTCGCCGAGCGCGCCCGCGCCCTGGTCGTCGCGCTGCAGGCCGGCGAGCCGGAATGCCTGCGCCTGTGGAACCGTTTCAACGCCATTTCCCTGAGCCACTGCCAAAAGGCCTACGACCGCCTGGGCGTCAAGCTGACCCCGGCCGACGTCAAGGGCGAGAGCGCCTACAACGCCGATCTGGCCAACGTAGTCGCCGACCTGCGCAGCAAAGGCCTGCTCACCGAGGACAACGGCGCCCAGTGCGTCTTCCTCGACGAATACAAGAACGCCGAAGGCAACCCGCTGCCGGTAATCGTGCAGAAGGCCGGCGGCGGCTACCTGTACTCGACCACCGACCTGGCAGCCATGCGTTATCGCAGCCAAGTGCTAAAGGCCGACCGCGCGTTGTATTTCGTCGACCAGCGCCAGGCCCTGCACTTCCAAATGGCTTTCGAAGTCGCCCGCCGCGCCGGCTTCGTGCATGCGGGCATGGACCTGGAGCACATGGGCTTCGGCACCATGAACGGCGCCGATGGCCGCCCGTTCAAGACCCGTGATGGCGGCACCGTGAAGCTGATTGACCTGCTCGACGAAGCCGAGTCGCGCGCCTACGAGCTGGTCAAAGCCAAGAACCCGGAACTGGATGAGGCCGAGCTGCGCCAGATCGCTCGCGCCGTCGGTATCGGCGCCGTGAAATACGCCGACCTGTCCAAGCACCGTACTAGCGACTACAGCTTCAACTTCGAGCTGATGCTCAGCTTCGAAGGCAACACCGCGCCTTACCTGCTGTACGCCTACACCCGCACAGCGAGCATCTTCCGCAAGCTGGGCAAGGGCATCGAGGAGATCGGCGGGCACATCGAACTTCAGGCACCCCAGGAAATCGAATTGGCCGGCAAGCTGGCGCAGTTCGGCGAAGTGCTGAGCAGCGTCGCCGACAAGGGCACGCCGCACCTGCTGTGCGCTTACCTCTACGACGTGGCCGGGCTGTTCTCCAGCTTCTACGAGCACTGCCCGGTTCTTAGCGCCGAAGACGAAAGCACTCGTCAGAGCCGCTTGCGCCTGGCTGGCCTGACTCGCCGCACCCTCAAGCAAGGCCTGGAACTGCTGGGCCTGGAAACTCTGGAGCGCATGTAAGTGGCAGCTCGCAAGAAGCCAGCACCCAAACGCGGCGCCAGCCGCTACAAGGCCCCGAGCAAACGCCCGGTCCCGGGCTGGATCTGGCTAGCCTGCGGCCTGGCCGTGGGCGTGTTCGTTACCCTGCTGCTCAACCTCAAGCCGGGTGACGAAGCGGTCAAACGCGACAAGCCCCAGCCCGAACGCGCCAGCACCTCGGCCAAACCGACACCGTCGGCGACCAGCCAGGAACCGGGCAAGCCCAAGTACGATTTCTATACGCTGCTGCCCGAATCGGAAGTCATCGTGCCGCCGGATGCCGTACCGCCGCCCACCACGCCAACGCCCGAGCAGAAACCGGTAACCCCGGAGGAAGCCGCCAAGATCGATGCTGCCCGTGCCCAGGCGGCGCTCAACGGTGAAACGCCGCCACCACCGCCTCCGGTCGCCAAACCTGCGGAAACCAATCAGGCTCCGCTGACCACGCAGTTCTTCCTGCAGGCCGGCTCGTTCCCGAGCAAGGACAAGGCCGAAAGCATGCGTGCGCAGATCATCTTACTCGGCCAGAGCGTGCGCGTGGAATCCGGTACGGTTGCGGACAAAACCTGGCACCGCGTGCTGGTCGGCCCCTTCGCCAACCGCGAGCAACTGGCCGCTGCACAGAAGTCCCTGGCTGCTGGCGGCTTCAGCAACCTGCTGTTGCAACAGCGCCAGTTGCGCTGATCCCTTTCACCCGCCGCCGGTTGAAAAACCGCGGCGGGCACCCCATCTGAGTTTTCATCAGGGCCATTTCGCCCCGCAGCGTGGAGACTCTCCCCTTGACCACCATCGTTTCAGTCCGCCGCCATGGCAAAGTCGTCCTCGGTGGCGATGGCCAGGTTTCTCTCGGCAATACCGTCATGAAAGGTAACGCCAAGAAAGTCCGCCGCCTCTACCACGGTCAGGTCATCGCCGGCTTTGCCGGTGCCACCGCCGACGCTTTCACCCTGTTCGAGCGCTTCGAAGCACAGCTGGAAAAACACCAAGGCCACCTGGTACGTGCCGCCGTCGAACTGGCCAAGGACTGGCGTACCGATCGCTCCCTGAGCCGTCTGGAAGCCATGCTGGCGGTCGCCAACAAGGACGCATCGCTGATCATCACCGGCAACGGTGACGTGGTCGAACCCGAGCATGGCCTGATCGCCATGGGCTCCGGTGGCGGATTTGCCCAGGCAGCGGCCCTGGCGCTGCTGCAGAAAGGCAGCGAAGAACTGAGCGCCCGTGAGATCGCCGAAACCGCGCTGAACATCGCTGGTTCGATCTGCGTGTTCACCAACCAGAATCTGACTATCGAGGAGCTGGACTCGGCTATCTAAGCCAGTCCGGATCGGAGCACGCTCATGTCCATGACACCCCGCGAGATCGTCCACGAACTTAACCATCACATCATCGGCCAGGACGACGCCAAGCGCGCCGTCGCCATCGCACTGCGCAACCGCTGGCGGCGCATGCAGCTGCCCGCCGAGCTGCGCGCTGAAGTCACCCCCAAAAACATCCTGATGATCGGCCCGACCGGTGTCGGCAAGACCGAGATCGCCCGTCGCCTGGCCAAGCTGGCCAACGCGCCGTTCCTGAAGGTCGAAGCCACCAAATTTACCGAGGTCGGCTACGTCGGCCGCGATGTCGAATCGATCATCCGTGATCTCGCCGACGCCGCCCTGAAGATGCTCCGCGAGCAGGAAATCATCCGCGTTCGCCACCGTGCTGAAGACGCCGCCGAAGACCGTATTCTCGATGCACTGTTGCCGCCGGCACGTAGCGGTTTTGCCGAAGAAGCGGCGTCGAGTAGCGACTCGAACACCCGCCAGCTGTTCCGCAAGCGTCTGCGCGAAGGCCAGCTGGACGACAAGGAAATCGAGATCGAAGTGGCCGACAGCCCCGCCGGCATCGAAATCATGACCCCGCCCGGCATGGAAGAAATGACCAGCCAGTTGCAGAACCTGTTCTCCAACATGGGCAAGGGCAAGAAGAAAAGCCGCAAGCTCAAGGTCAAGGACGCACTCAAGCTGGTGCGTGACGAGGAAGCCGGTCGTCTGGTCAACGAGGAAGAACTCAAGGCCAAGGCACTGGAAGCAGTCGAGCAGCACGGCATCGTGTTCATCGACGAAATCGACAAAGTGGCCAAGCGTGCCAATGCTGGCGGTGCCGACGTATCCCGTGAAGGTGTACAGCGCGACCTGCTGCCGCTGATCGAAGGCTGCACCGTCAACACCAAACTGGGTATGGTCAAGACCGACCACATCCTGTTCATCGCCTCGGGCGCCTTCCACCTCAGCAAGCCGAGCGATCTGGTGCCGGAGCTGCAGGGTCGCCTGCCGATTCGCGTAGAACTCAAGGCGCTGAGCCCGGAAGATTTCGAGCGCATCCTCAGCGAGCCGCACGCATCGCTGACTGAGCAATACGTGGCGTTGCTGCAGACCGAAGGCCTGGGCGTCGAGTTCGCCGCAGACGGCATCAAGCGCATCGCCGAGATCGCCTGGCAGGTCAACGAGAAGACCGAGAACATCGGTGCCCGTCGCCTACACACGTTGCTGGAGCGTCTGCTCGAAGAAGTCTCCTTCAGCGCCGGTGACCTGGCTGGCCAGCAGAACGGTGAGACCATTCGCATCGACGCGACCTACGTCAACAGCCACCTCGGCGAGCTGGCGCAGGACGAAGACCTGTCGCGCTACATTCTCTAAACAGCCACGAACTGCGCGGCGCCCAAAGGCGCCGCGCACTCTCTGGAGTCCGGCCTGGAGCCTTGCTGTGCTTATCCCCACTTCGATCAAGCTGCACAAGGCGTCGCGGACCCTGGAATTGCAATACGGTGCTGACAGCTACCTGCTGCCCGCCGAATTTCTGCGCGTGCACTCGCCCTCTGCCGAGGTGCAGGGCCACGGCAAACCCATTCTGCAAACCGGCAAGCTCAACGTCGCACTGATCGGCATCGAGCCCGCGGGGAATTACGCCCTCAAACTGACCTTTGACGACGGCCACGACAGTGGGCTGTTCACCTGGGACTACCTGCAGCAACTGGCTTTGCGCCAGGACGAGTTATGGCGCGACTACCTGGCTGAACTGGCCGCTGCTGGCAAATCCCGCGACCCCGCCGAATCCGTCGTCCGCCTGATGCTCTGAAGCCCCATCGATCGGTAGTACTCGGCCGCGCTCGCGCCTGGCTGATCTTGCGCTAATGTCTAAACTCGGGTAACCAGAGCACTTCAGGTTCACCCAGCCATCCTCTGGATGCCGCAAAGCGCCACTACTACTGCCAATCGCAAGCCTCGACAGGATCAGCGCCGCTGTTCGCAACAGATGGCTGCCTGCCGCTGGCAAAGGGAGCGTTGTCGATGAGTGAAAAGCAGAACGATGACCTGAAACACACGTCGGCCAAGAGCACCATGGGCCTCAACCCGGTCATCGGTATCCGTGGCAGAGACCTGCTGACATCCGCCCGCCTGGTGCTGACCCAGGCCATGCGCCAACCGCTGCATAGCGCCCGTCACGTCGCGCATTTCGGGGTCGAAATGAAAAACGTGCTGCTCGGCCAGTCGCAACTGCAGCCCGACGACAACGACCGCCGCTTCAACGACCCGGCCTGGAGCCATAACCCGCTCTACCGCCGCTACCTGCAAACCTACCTGGCCTGGCGCAAGGAACTGCACGACTGGGTCGAGCATAGCTCACTGTCCGAACAGGACGTCAGCCGCGGGCACTTCATCATCAACCTGATGACCGAGGCGATGGCGCCGAGCAACAGCCTGGCCAACCCGGCAGCGGTAAAACGCTTCTTCGATACCGGCGGCAAGAGCCTGCTCGACGGCCTTTCGCACATGGCCAAAGACCTGCTGCACAACGGCGGCATGCCCAGCCAAGTGGACATGAAGGCCTTCGAAGTGGGCCGCAACGTCGCCACCACCGAAGGCGCCGTGGTATTTCGCAACGAAGTGCTGGAGCTGATCCAGTACACACCGGTCACCGAGCAGGTATTCAAACGCCCGCTGCTGGTGGTACCGCCACAGATCAACAAGTACTACGTATTCGACCTGTCACCGGAAAAAAGCCTGGCGCGCTTTCTGCTGCGCAACCAGGTGCAGACCTTTATCGTCAGCTGGCGCAACCCGACCAAGGCGCAGCGCGAATGGGGCCTTTCGACCTATATCGAAGCACTCAAGGAAGCCGTCGACGTGGTTTGCACGATCACCGGTAGCGCCGATGTGAACGTGCTCGGCGCCTGCTCCGGCGGCGCGACCACGGCGTCACTGCTGGGCCATTACGCTGCACTCGGCGAGAAGAAAGTGCATGCGCAGACGCTGCTGGTCAGCGTGCTGGATACCCGCCTGGACAGCCAGTACGCGCTGTTCGCCGACGAGCAGACCCTTGAGGCAGCCAAGCGCCGCTCCTACCAGGCCGGCGTGCTGGAAGGCAGCGACATGGCCAAGGTATTCGCCTGGATGCGCCCCAACGACCTGATCTGGAATTACTGGGTCAACAACTACCTGCTCGGCAACGAGCCGCCAGTATTCGACATCCTCTACTGGAACAACGACACCACGCGCCTGCCCGCCGCCCTGCATGGCGAATTCATCGATATGTTCCAGACCAACCCGTTGACCCGCGCTGGCGCGCTCGAAGTCTGTGGAACGCCCATCGACCTCAGCCAGGTCACCTGCGATTACTACGTTGTCGCCGGCAGTAACGATCACATCACGCCCTGGACGTCCTGCTACAAATCGGCCCGGCTATTTGGCGGGCAGTGCGAATTCGTGCTTTCCAGCAGCGGGCATATCCAGAGCATTCTCAACCCACCGGGCAACCCCAAGGCGCGCTACATGACCAACCCCGACATGCCCGCCGACCCGAAAGCCTGGCAGGAGGACGCCACCAAACACACCGACTCCTGGTGGCTGCATTGGCAGAAATGGCTGACTGCCCGTTCCGGAGAAACCAAGAAGGCGCCTGCCAAGCTGGGTAACAAGCGCTACCCGGCCGCTGAGGCAGCGCCGGGCACCTACGTGCACGAACGCTAAGCGTGCGCGCCGACCACTGACAGGGGTGCCACATGTCTCCAGCCTTCGTGTTTCGCACTATCGTTCTCGATCAGCAGACGATCCGTACCGCGGTGCGTGCCGGCAGCCCCGACAAGGTGCCGCTGCTGATCTTTAACGGCATAGGTGCCAACCTTGAACTGGTCATGCCGTTCGTCAACGCCCTGGACAAGGATCAGGAAATCATCGCCTTCGATGTACCGGGCGTCGGCGGTTCTTCTACGCCAAGCATTCCCTACCGCTTCCCCGGCCTGGCCAAGCTGGCCGCACGTATGCTCGACTATCTGGATTACGGCCAGGTCAACGCCATCGGCGTGTCGTGGGGCGGCGCGCTGGCGCAGCAGTTCGCCCGCGATTACCCGGAGCGCTGCAAGAAGCTCGTACTGGCCGCGACCTCGGCGGGTGCGGTGATGATTCCAGGCAAGCCCAAGGTACTCTGGCGAATGGCCAGTCCGCGCCGCTACCTGCAGCCGTCCTACGGCGTGCACATCGCCGCCGACATCTACGGCGGCGCCTTTCGCCGCGATCCTAAACTCGCGCTATCGCATGCCAGCAAGGTGCGCTCGGGCGGCAAGCTGGGCTACTACTGGCAGCTGTTCGCCGGCATGGGCTGGACGAGCATCCACTGGCTGCACAAGATCCGCCAACCGACGCTGGTGCTGGCCGGCGATGACGACCCGATCATTCCGCTGCTCAACATGCGCCTGCTCGCCTGGCGCATTCCCAACTCCGAACTGCACGTGATCGACGACGGTCACCTGTTTCTGGTGACGCGCGCCGAAGTGGTGGCGCCCATCATCATGAAATTCCTCGCCGAGGAGCGGCAGCCAGCGGTCATGCATCCGAATACGGTAGCCGCTGCTCGGGGACCATCCTGAGTGCTTCGCGTCTGTAGAAATTCGCTGTGTGGCTGGAGCCTGCGGCCAACTCACAGCCATACCGCCGCCGGCATTCGGATGCCCTGAACAGATGAAAACCCGCGACCGCATTCTCCAGGCCACCCTGCAGCTGTTCAACGAGCGCGGCGAACCCAATGTATCGACGCTAGAAATCGCCAACGAGCTAAATATCAGCCCGGGTAACCTCTACTACCACTTCCACGGCAAGGAGCCGCTGGTCCTGGCGCTCTTCGAGCAGCTTCAGGTGACACTGGCGCCGTTGCTAACACCACCTGACGACGTGGATCTAGATGCCCAGGATTACTGGCTTTTCGTTCATCTGATCGCCGAAGGCATGTCAGCTTATCGGTTTCTGTTCCAGGACCTTTCCCACCTCAGCGGGCGACTGCCCAAGCTCGCATCCGGCATGCGCCTTTGGCTTGGCAAACTCAGGTGCACGCTGGCGTGCTTGTTGGCGCGCCTGCAAGCCAGGCATGCGCTGGTGGGCGAGCAAAACACCCTGCAGCAACTGGTCGAGCAAATCGTGCTGACCTTGCTGTTCGCCCAGGATTACCAACGTATCGTCGCGCAACCTGACGACAGCAGGCTGGTGGTCTATCACGTCATGATGCTGGTCGCGCCCCATCTACGTGACGATGCACGACACACCACCGAGCTGCTGGCCCACAGTTACCTACACGACAGCCCTGCCTGAAACGAAAACGCCCGATACAGGATCGGGCGTTTTCATTTCAGACGACTACCTCAGGATTGGTTGCCGGCGGCAGGCGTCGTGCCGGTTGCTGCGGCGGTGTCCACCGGCGTACTGACCGGTGCAGTTGGGGCAGCGGCTTTGCTGGCTGCCGGCTTCTTCGCTGCTGGTTTGCTGGCCGGCTTGGCAGCTGGTTTTGCAGCAGCTTTTATCGCCGGCTTGGCTGGTGCTTTTACCGGGCTCTTGGCAGCGCTAGCCGTTTTGCTCGCCGCGGGTTTGCTTGCCGGAGCCTTCTTTACTGCCGCCGGCTTGGCAGCAGCAGGCTTGGCTGTGGGTTTCGCCGCAGTAGCGCTGGCAGCCTTGTTGGCAGCAGGTGCCTTACTCGCTGTAGAAGGCTTGCTGGCTGGCTTGGCCGCGGCTTTCTTCACCGCCGGTTTGGCCGCTGGCTTGCTGGAGAAACCGGTGAGGGTCTCGAGCTGACGGGTCAGAATGTCGACCTTGTCATTGAGCGCCTTGACCTCATTGCGGCTCGGCACACCCAGACGGGAAATGGCGTTGTTCAAACGTTTGTCGAAGGCTTCTTCGAGTTCGCTCCACTTGCCAATCGCCTTGCCCTTGACCTCATCGACCCGCGAGCGGGCGCTGCTGACCGATGAATCGACCGACGATTTCACCGCCTCGGCCTGCTTGTCGACGTTGCTCTTGGCAGCCTTCTCGGCCTTTTCGCCATCTTTGACCAGCGTGTCGAACAGCTTGGTGCCGTCCTTGCTGACCTTGGAATAAGCGCCCAAACCGGCCAACCAGATTTGTCGCGAGTACTTTTCAACCTCGCCAATCCACGAGCCTGTCTGTTTCTCGGATTTCTTTTTGACAGCCATCCTGCTCTCCTTATTGGGTACGCGCGACACGCTCGAGCAACGCGCTCAGCTCATCCAGCTTAGCAGACAGGGCCTGGATATCCTGTCGGGCGGGAATACCAAGACGGTTGAGTGCACCAGCCACGCGAGAATCGAAGGCCTGCTCGATCTTCTCGATTCGGGCGGCGACCTGGTTCTTCACAACGGACACTTTGCTTCTGGCTTCGTCGATCTGGTCATTGACCTGCTCGACTTGTTCATTGACCTGCTTCTTGCCGCGCTGTTCCGCTTGCTCACCAAGCTGAACCAGCGTCTGGAAATAGCCCAGTCCTTCCTGACCAGCCTTGGCATAGGCGCCCAAACCGGCAAGCCACAACGTCCTGACCCGCGATGGGCGCTCAATTGCAATGCTACGGCGGGCACTGACAAGCGGCTTTTTGCTGACGGTAGCGTTGAACATGCTGCACCTCACAGTTGTTTGGAGATGGCCTGTACGACACAGGCTTGTCGAGCACCGTAACGAGGAAAAATAGAAAACGCATACTAATCAGCGCAGGGGGAAACGGCTGATTGCGCTGGAGCTGAGGACTAAGCAAAGCCTGCGAGCTTGGCAGCTCGCAGGCTTTGGATGCCTTGATCAGCTATTGGCTGGCGGCGTTGCGCCGTTTGCAGCACTGTTAGCTGGAGTCGAGGCAGCGGCAGGCTCGGCTGCCGGCTTGCTGGCTTCAGGCTTTGCGGCGGGCTTGGCAGCCGCCGGTTTTGCTGCAGGTTTAGCGGCTGGCTTGGTAGCCGCAGGTTTGGCATTGGCCGGCTTGGTGGCAGCAGGCTTCGCGGCTGTCTGAGGGGCCGGCTTCGCGGCAGCCTTGGCAGCTGGCTTGGCAGCAGGTTTAGCAGCGGCCTTGACTGCTGGCTTGGCAGCAGCGGATTTCGCAACCGGTTTTGCAGCTGTCTTGCTAGCGGGTTTAGCTGCAGTCAGTTTAGCTGCAGATTTAGCGGCAGGCTTTGCCGCTGGCTTAGCAGTAGCCGGCTTCGCAGCAGCTTGAGGGGCTGGTTTGGCTACAGGTTTCGCAGCGGCTTTGGCAGCCGGCTTGGCGGCAGGTTTAGCTGCAGCCTTGGCCGCTGGCTTAGCGGTAGTCGGTTTTGCAGCAGCCTGGCTGGCTGGCTTGGCAGCAGGTTTAGCAACCGCCTTCGCGGCTGGTTTGGCTGCTGGCTTCGCTGCCGCTTTGCCGGCAACCGGCTTGGCCTGCGCCTTGTCACGGCTGGACAGCACCTTGCCGGCAGCTTCGCGAACCTTGCCAACACCCTGGGCCAGCTTCAGGCTTTCCTGAGCATCGCGCTTGAGCTGCACGATGTACTGGCGGGTTTCGGTTTGGCGGGCCTGCAGTGCATCGAGCACACCTTCGAGCTCATCGACCGCGGCCTTCGCTTTGGACTGCGCCTTAGCCTTGCCGTCGGCGACTGCAGACTGCAGCTTGCCGCGTGCCTTGTGCAGTTTTTCCTGGGCGCTACCGCGCTGCTTTTCCAGTTTGGCGAGAATTTTTTCAGCATCTACCAGCGCTTGCGAGCAGGCGTTTTCAAGGTGCTCGAGCAAGCTTCCGGACAGTTGCTGCAGCAGATGCAAAGGGGTGGTAACCGATTTTTTCTTCACGTTTTTTGTGGCCGGCATGACGCGCCTCCAGGCGGATGGAATAAAGCCGTACTAGCTATATGAATTTGCGCCCGCCGCAAGCGCTTTGCAAGCACCTGCAAGGTCCGTGGAACACGTTCGGGCAGGCCGCTAAAACGACAACGCCGCGATGGTCGCGGCGTTATGGCTTAAACGACTGCAGCAGTGGCCTGCTGCTTGTGGGCGGTATGCAGCACTTCGATGAGGCAGTCCTCGAGTTCGAAACGCTCGTGGAGCATCTGCCCCAGGCGTTTGAGCTCGCTGCTCACCGCATCGACATCGCCGCAATCTCCGGCATCACAGCGATCATTGAACGCCAGAGCGGCTTCAGTGATCACCTCGATTCGCGGGTAGATCTGCTTGGCAAGCTCCAGGCCGCGCTGATCATCGAACGCGCGCGCCTCTTCGTTGAGCTGCTGATAAACCTCGAAGTGCCCAGCGGACACATAGTCGACGAGGATTTCACAGAAACGCTGCATCACCGCCGCGTCACTGACGTCGCTGATGGCAACGTAGCCCTTGATCAACTCGGCACGTTCCTGCAACCAGCGGTCAATCAACTGGTGTACGCCGCCCCACCGCTCCTGCGCATTCTGGCAACTTTCGAGCATGGTGATCTCGCTCCCTTATCGGTATGTCCTGTGGGCATCGGGCGTTGACCGTTGTTCACCTGTCGTCGCCGCGAATCGGAAGTTGGCTGGTCGCCTGTCGGCATTCCCTCCGGCCAAATGTCGCTGCGTACAGCGACGGCAAACGCATCACGAATCGATCCCTGAACGTGCAGCCGAGTCCGGACACTAGCATGATTCTTATTGCAGTCCGACCACTCATTTCGTCTCAGGTTATGCCTGCGCCAAGCGCCCTTCAAGACACTTGATGGCGAGCGCCGACCGGGGGTCGACGCCAGCACTCTTTGCTCAGTCGCCAGTAGGCATGCGCTGCGGCTCAGTGCCTACCGTTGCAACCTGACCACTCAGACGACGATCCAGCAACCCCAGGCCTTCCTGAAACAACCGGTTACTGCGCTCCACTTCACCCAGCTGCGCGAGCAGGCGCGCCAGCTCAGCACAGGTCTCGGGATGACGCTCAAGGGTCAGGCTGGCTTCGAAATAATCGCGTGCCTTGCCCCACAACTGGTTGTGCAGGCTCAGGCGACCGAGTGTGAGCAGCAAACCGGCATCATTGGGATGCTGCTTGAGCCAACCCTCTGCATTCTGCAGTTGCCGGGCCGAATCACGACCACGCAGGAGCCCGTAAAGACGCGCCAGCCGGCTATCGTACTCGCGGTTCAGCGCCTTACTGAGCAGTTCTTCAGCACCGGGCTCAGCGCCCAACGCACGCAACCGGTCGGCATATACCTCGAGCAACTCGGGCTCACCACGCAGGTTGGGCGACAGTCGATCCCAGGCCTGCGCCAAAGGCGGCAGTGCACTATCGTCGGCACCGTTGAAATCGAGCCCCAGCAGGTACTCACGCCAGGCGCGGCGCTCCAGCGCCATCAGCTCGGCGGGCGCCATGGCCTTCTCTTTACGCAGTACTGGCAACAGCTTGAGTACCGCCTGCCAGTCACCACGCACGCCATACAGCTCCTGCAGTTGGCGCAGCACCTGTGGGTTGTGCGGGTGGCGCTCGTGCATCACTTGCAAGGTTTCTTGGGCGCTATCGACTTCACCGCGCGCCAGTTGCAACTCGGCGTGGGTCAGGGCAATCGCCAATTCAGCATTCGGCTGACGCTCGAGCGCCTCACTCAGCAGGGCATCGCTTTCTTCGTAATGCTCCAGACTGTGAGCGGCGCGCGCGGCCCCGAGATAGTGGATCAACGGGCGCGGCTCATTACGAGCGATACGGCTCAGGTGCGCCTGCGCCTTGGCCCAGCGCCCTTCGATCAGCTCCTGAAAACCATGTTCAGAAGCGCTGCGCACGCGACGTTCGTGATGCAGCCGCGACCAGGGATTGATCAGCCCGACCGACACCAGCAATGCACGAATCAATACCCGCAGCAGCCACATCGCCAAGCAGAACGCGACCACCAGCAACACGAATGCCCACAGGGTCGACTCGTAACGGAACCCTTTGTAGGCGAACAGGACGTAGCCTTTGTGCTCGGAGATGGCCAGGCCAAGCAGCGCCAGCCCACCGATCACCAATACGGTGAGTAGCAGCAGGTAAACGCGTTTCATGGATGCGCCTCCCCATCACCGCCAGCGTCTTCACCCGGGGCATCCTTGAGGCGCTCACGGGCAGATTGCTTGTGTTCGATATAAGCCTGCACCGCGTTGAGCGATGCGCCCAGTTCCGGCGCCTTGACTTCGATAGGCTGGTCGACCAGCTCGCCAACCCGAGCACGCAGGGCACGGCTGTCCGGATTGTCGCGATTGAAGTTGGCGTCCAGCACCTCAGCAGCCTGTTGCAGTGCCTGCCGGTAAACCTGGGTTTGCCCATGCAGCGCGGCCCACTGTGCCTGCTCGAGCGCCAGGCTCAGCGCCAGGCGCACCTGGCTCAGGCTCTGCCCGGCCAGCAGCGGCCGTACGTTCTGGTCGGCGTTGAAATCAAGGCGGAAATATTGCGAGAGCTTGTGCAGGGTCTGACTCCACCAGGTGCCGGGCTCGCTTTCGGCGGCCAGCTCACCGAGTACACCACCATCGGCAACGAACTTGGGATTGAGAGAGTTGAGTTGCGCCGCCTGCTCACGCAATGCGCCGAGCTGCAGGAACAAGCCGGTACGATCAGGGTTGTCAGTGGCGCGCAGTGCTTCGAGGCTTTTCGCCAGTTGCTCGCGGGCAGCGAAAGCAGCCGGGTCATCCTGATCACGCAGAATCTCGTCGGCGGCCTGCACCAGCGCGGTGGCGCTGTTGATGTCCTGCAGCGCAGACAAGCGCAGGCTAGCCAGTCGCAGCAAGTGCTCGGCTTCGGCCAAACGCCAATCCTGGCGACTGGCACCCAGTACGGTTTCCAGACGGCGGTTGAGCAGTTGCTGATCGCCCTGCAGCTGAGCCACCAGCCGACGACGCTCGTCGAGCTCTTCTACGCTGGGCAGTTGCTCGAAACGGTCGTCAAGGCTCTCGGTGCGCTGCGTCAACGCCTGAGCCTGGCTACGCGCCTGCTCGAGCTGCGCGGACTGCTGCTGCGTCTCGCTCTGCAGCGCACGCAACTGCCAGGCACTCCAGCCGCCGACACCAACGCCGACGACGCCAACCAGCAGCGCCACGGCAGCAATCGCGGTACCACGCGCAGCGGGCTTGGCCTCGGCAGCGACAGGGGACGATTCGGGGGCGGGTTGCACAGGTTGTTCCTGGTCTTTTGGGGAATTCGCTTCGCTCACGTATCCATCCTTTGCTTCAAGAGTCGGGCGAAGCCTGCGCACGCAAGGCCGCCAACAACGCCGCGGTATCGGCACCACGGCAATCCACAACATCAACCGCGCCGAGCTCGCGGGCCATTTCGGCGACGCGCGGGCTGGGTACGAACAAGGGTAGCTGCGCCAGCGTGGGCCAGTTATCCGCCGCCAGTTGGCGCAGGTGCATCAGGCCCTGCCCACTGCTGACCACCAGCCCATTCAGGCGTTCCACCTGTATCAGTTCCTGCAACGCGCCAGTTGGGTAAGTAGGCAGCACGCGACGGTAGACCGGCAGATAGTCCACCTCGACGCCCTGCGCCTGCAAGCGTTCTGCGAGCAGGGTTCGGCCATCTTCGCCGCGAATGATCAACACCCGGGGGAACAAGGCAGCTTTAAGAGGCGCTTGCAGCTCGGGCAGCTCCAGCAACGCCTCGCTGTCATCACCACTGCTCGGCCAGAACACTGTCAGACCGTAGTCAGCGAGGATCTGTCCGGTGCCGGCACCAACACTGAACCAGGGCTGATCGGATAGTGGCTGCGGCCAGTAGCGATCCATCAGCTCAAGACCGAAACGGGCTGCCGGCTTGCTCACCACGATCACCGCGGTATAGCGGTGCAGGTCGCAAATGGTCGCGCTGTGCTGCGGCGTTTCTGGCAATTGCTCGATGCCGAGCAACGGCAGACAAGCACTTTGAATACCTTCGCCCGCGAGCGCTTGGGCCAGCGCCTGGCACTCCTGCTCGGGACGAGTCAGCAGCAGGCGCCAGCGGCTCACTCGCTAGCTGCCTCGCCGTAGATCGCGGTCAGAATGCTGCCGGCGCCCTGAGCCAGCAATGCCTCGGCGACCTCGATACCAAGGCCTTCGGCGTCTTCGGCGGCGCCACGCTGCTCGGCACGCAGCAAGCGGCTGCCATCGGGCTCGCCAACCAGGCCACGCAGCCACAGCTGCTCTCCTTCGAGGATCGCGTAGCAGGCAATCGGCACTTGGCAACCGCCGTTAAGGCGCTTGTTCATGGCACGCTCTGCCGTGACTCGCAGGGCAGTTTCGGTGTGATTGAGCGGCGCCAGCAAACGCTGCAATTCGGCGTCGCCAACCCGGCACTCGATGCCGACGGCGCCCTGGCCGCCAGCCGGCAGGCTGTGCTCAATGCTGATCGAATCGCGGATGCGATCCTCGAAGCCTAGGCGGATCAGACCAGCCGCCGCGAGGATGATGGCGTCGTACTCGCCGGCATCCAGCTTGGCCAGGCGCGTATTGACGTTGCCACGCAGGAAGTGAATTTTCAGGTCTGGCCGACGCGCCAGCAGCTGAGCCTGGCGACGCAGGCTGGAGGTACCGACGACGCTGCCAGCCGGTAGTGCATCGAGGCTTTCGTAGGTATTGGAGACGAAGGCGTCGCGTGGATCTTCACGCTCGCAGATGCAGAACAGCCCGAGCCCCTCGGGGAAATCCATCGGCACATCTTTCATCGAGTGCACGGCGATGTCGGCCTGATTTTCGAGCAGCGCGGTTTCCAGCTCTTTGACGAAGAGGCCCTTGCCGCCAATCTTGGCCAGCGGTGCATCGAGCAGTTTGTCACCACGACTGACCATCGGCACCAGGCTCACCTGCAAGCCAGGGTGGGCTTGTTCTAGACGAGCTTTGACGTGTTCGGCCTGCCACAGGGCGAGGGCACTCTTGCGGGTAGCGATGCGAATTTCGCGGGGCATGGGTACGATCCAGAAAACAGTTGCCGCGAATAATAACAGGCTCGCGGGCCGCCAGCCCGGAGCTGGATGCGACCCTTCGCCCTACTCGCGGCTGCCTGTCATATCTGGTTCATCAACTTGCGCACACCTGCGACATGGCGGCGGCTGACCACCAGCGCCTCGCCGTTGAGCCCTCGCAGATAGAGCTGGAAGTGGCCGAGAGGCGTGCGCTGTAGGCGCTCGATACGCTCGCGAGCCACCAGCGCGTTGCGGTGAATGCGCACGAAGCGATCACCGAACTCGTCTTCCAGCGCCTTGAGCGGCTCGTCGAGCAATACCTCGCCGCCATCGTGGCGCAGGGTCACGTATTTGTGGTCGGCGATGAAATAGATCACATCATCCAGCGGGATAAGTTCGATGCCTTTGCGAGTTCGCGCGCTGATATGGCTACGCGGGCCTACACCGCTCTCGGCAGCCGGCCGAGTCAGTGCAGCCAACTGCACACGATTGAGGCGTTCGGCTTTTTTCAAGGCATCTTCAAGATGCTCGGGGCGCACGGGCTTGACCAGATAGCCAACCGCACTGACCTGAAACGCCTCGACTGCAAATTCATCATGGGCGGTGCAGAAAATCACCGCTGGCGGCGCTTCGCGCTCGCAGAGCCTGGCAGCAGCCTGCAAACCATCGAGGCCGGGCATGCGGATATCGAGCAGCACCACGTCGGGCTTGAGGCTTTCAACCAACGCCAAGGCCTCTTCGCCATTGCTCGCAGAGGGCTCGACCACACGATAGCCGTCCAGCGCAGACACCATTCGGCTCAGGCGCTCTCGGGCAAGGGGTTCGTCATCAACGATCAAGACATTCATAATGATCTGGCTTCCTGCATGGGTCTTGCACATGGGTAGCGTAGACGGGTGTAGTGAAGGCCATCGCGGCGCTCCACACTCAGATTGGCCTGCGGGCCGAAAAGTGCCGCAAGCCGCGCATCGATATTAGCCAACGCCTGGTGAGTACCGCGCGAGGCCATGGGCGTACTGCCCTCCTCGTAGGGATTGCAGACGCTAAGATGGAATACACCATCGTTGTATGTGGCTGAAATCTGCACCAGTCCCCCTTCGATACGTGGCTGGATACCGTAGATCAGAGCGTTCTCCAGCAAAGGCTGCAGAGTCAGCTGGGGAATCGGCAAGTCAGCGGGAACATCGTCAACCTCCCACTGCAACTGTAGCCGTTCGCCAAGCCGATATTGCTCGATCGACAAGTACCGCTGTGCCAGTTCCAGTTCCTCGCTCCAGCTGACGAGGCTACCGGGCTTGGCCAGGCTTGCCCGGAACAGGTCGGACAGATCCAGCACTGCCTGTTCCGCCCTGGCAGAATCTGTGACAACTAGGCTTGCGATGCTGTTCAAACTGTTGAAAAGGAAATGCGGGCGGATGCGTGCCTGCAACGATTCGATACGCGCACGCAGCTCGGCCTGTTCCTGGCGCCGCCACTGGCTCTGCAGATAGAAATAGCGCAGCAGCAATGCTGACATGATCAGGCTGATCAGCGCATGACGCAGGTATAGATTCACCTCACCCTCATGGGGCAGCGGCCCACCGAGATCGTAATAGTCGGCCACCGCCGTGCAGCTCAGCGTGAGCCCCACCACCAGGGCGCAGCAAGCCGCGCCAGCCCACATTGCGCGCAGCCGCGCCAGCAGCGGCCGCAGACGACACAGCAGCGCCGAAGACAACAGCACGATCCATTGCACGAACAGCGAGGTCAGCGCCAGGCGCACCCAGTCAAAACCAGGCAGCATCGGCTCGGCAAGCACCAGCACCAACACCAGCAGCTCGGCGAGCAACACGGTGCTGAGCAGCGCTTCTGGCTGACACAGCTCGGGCACGAAAAAGTCGTTCGGCGCAGCAGGGGGCGAGGTGTTGCGATTGGCGTTCATCGCTGCAGTTTCGACGGGCGCTGCGCAACCGGCAAGAGAGGCCATGGCGGGAGGGCGAAATAAGCCGCGTAAAACCATAGCGAAGGGTGAAAATGTGACCCACACGACACTCGCACGGGCCGCTGCGTGCGGTGCCGGGTCTGTTATCATCGGCACACTTTTCCGCCATGACGGGCAGTCTTTGATCCGTCCGAACACGCCTACAGTCGAGCCACATTCATGAGCCAAGAAAAAACCAATCAGTCCTGGGGCGGCCGCTTCAGCGAGCCCGTCGACGCCTTCGTCGCCCGCTTCACCGCCTCGGTGGAATTCGACAAGCGCCTGTACCGCCACGACATCATGGGCTCCATCGCCCACGCCACCATGCTGGCCAAGGTTGGCGTGCTGAGCGACGCCGAGCGCGACTCGATCATCGACGGCCTCAAGCAGATACAGAGCGAAATCGAAGCCGGCCAGTTCGATTGGCGTGTTGATCTCGAAGACGTGCACATGAACATCGAAGCGCGCCTGACCGACCGCATCGGCGTGACCGGCAAGAAGCTGCACACCGGCCGCTCGCGCAACGATCAGGTGGCCACCGACATCCGCCTCTGGCTGCGTGACGAGATCGACCTGATCCTCGCCGAGATCACCCGCCTGCAACAGGGCCTGCTGGAGCAGGCCGAGCGTGAGGCCGAGACCATCATGCCCGGCTTCACCCACCTGCAGACCGCCCAGCCGGTGACCTTCGGCCACCATCTGCTGGCCTGGTTCGAAATGCTGTCGCGCGACTACGAGCGCCTGGTCGACTGCCGCAAGCGCACCAACCGCATGCCATTGGGCAGCGCCGCACTGGCCGGCACCACCTACCCGATTCAGCGGGAAATCACCGCCGAACTGCTGGGCTTCGACGCCGTGGGCGGCAACTCGCTGGACGGTGTGTCGGATCGCGACTTCGCCATCGAATTCTGCGCCGCCGCGTCCATCGCCATGATGCACCTGTCGCGCTTTTCCGAAGAGCTGGTGCTGTGGACCAGCGCACAGTTCCAGTTCATCGATCTGCCCGATCGTTTCTGCACCGGTTCCTCGATCATGCCGCAGAAAAAGAACCCCGATGTACCCGAACTGGTACGTGGCAAGACCGGCCGCGTATTCGGCGCCCTGACCGGCCTGCTGACCCTGATGAAAGGCCAGCCATTGGCTTACAACAAGGACAACCAGGAAGACAAGGAGCCGCTATTCGACGCCGCCGATACGCTGCGTGACTCGCTGCGAGCCTTTGCCGACATGATCCCCGCCATCAAGCCCAAGCACGCGATCATGCGTGAAGCGGCGCTGCGTGGTTTCTCCACCGCTACGGATCTGGCCGACTACCTGGTGCGCAAAGGCCTCCCGTTCCGCGATTGCCACGAAATCGTCGGCCATGCCGTGAAATACGGCGTCGACAGCGGCAAAGACCTGGCCGAAATGAGCCTGGAAGAACTGCGCCAGTTCAGCGACCAGATCGAGCAGGACGTGTTTGCCGTACTGACCCTCGAAGGTTCGGTGAACGCCCGTGATCATATCGGCGGTACCGCGCCCAATCAGGTGCGTGCGGCGGTAGCTCGCGGCAAGAATCTGCTGGCTACACGATGATCACGCCCGGCCGCCGGATTTCGGTGGTCGGCTGCTCAGGCGCCGGCAAGAGCACCTTGTCGCGCCGCCTGGCCCAACGCCTCGGCTATCGCCATGTCGAGCTGGACGCGCTGTTTCATCAGCCCAATTGGCAACCGTTACCCACCGAACAATTTCAGCAGGCAACGCGTGAAGCGCTGCACGGTGACGGCTGGATCGCGGAAGGCAATTATTCCGCCGTGCGCCCGCTGGTGCGCGAGCGTTCGGACATGGTCATCTGGCTTGACCTGCCACGCTACACAGTGATGCGCCAAGTGCTGTGGCGCACCCTGCGACGCCTTGGCACCCGTGAAGAGCTGTGGAATGGCAATCGCGAGCGCTGGAGCAATCTGTTCAGGCTCAACCCGGGGCAATCCATCCTCGCTTGGTCGTGGACGCGTCACCCGATATACCGGCAGCGCTACAGCGAGGAAATGCGCAACACGCCCGCAGGCTGCCAGTATGTTCGCCTGAACTCACGCCAGGCAGTAGAGGCCTTCCTGGCCAGCCTGCCGCCTCGTTAACACCCTTTCTTTCGGAATGATTGCAATGACCCTGAACATCCGCCCTGCCGTACGCGAAGACGCTGCCCTGATTCTGCGCTTCATCACCGACCTGGCCATCTACGAGAAGGCCGAGCATGAGGTGAAGACCGATGTCGCCGGCATCGAAAGCAGCCTGTTCGGTGAGAGCAGCACGGCTCACGGCCTGATCTGCGAGCTGAGTGGCGAGCCCATTGGTTATGCAGTGTATTTCTTCAACTACTCGACCTGGCTCGGCAAGCACGGCCTGTACCTGGAAGACCTGTACGTCACCCCGCAGCAGCGCGGCGTCGGTGCCGGCAAGGCGCTGCTACGCCACCTGGCCAAGCTGGCAGTGGCGCGTGGTTGCGGGCGCTTCGAGTGGTCAGTACTGGACTGGAACACCCCGGCCATCGAGTTCTACGATTCCATCGGCGCCAAGCCGCAGAACGAGTGGATCGGCTATCGTCTGACCGGCGAAGCACTGACGAGCTTCGCCGCCGGCTGATCAGTTGCCGAAGCGCGCCTTCATGTGGGCCAGGAACGGCCCCATCAGCGCGTCCTTGTCGGCCGCGATGCGCTGCACATTGGGGTTCTCGGCGAAGCGCCCGAGCAGTGCTTGGGCTTTCGGGAAATCCCCCAGCAGGTCGATGGCGAACACCTTGTGCGCCACGGCCGCGGCAAGATCGAGGCTGTACAGGAAATACAGGTCGGCCAGGCTCAGGCTATCGCCCGCCACATAGGGCGAGAACCTGCCCAGGCGCTTGAGCGAATCGATACCCGCTAACAACTCCTCACGGCTCTTGGCCTGAATCGCCGGATCGACCTGCTGGCCGAAGAACGCCTGGGCGTAGCAGGCCCGGGCCGGCAGCTCGATATACAGCTCGATATGCTTGGCCAGTTCACGCACCCGCGCCTGCTCGTAGGCGCCACTGGGCAGCAGTGCCGGCCCCTGCCCCAGCGCCTCGAGGTACTCGAGAATCGCCGACGTCTCGCTGATATAGCCCTGCTCGCACTGCAGCACCGGCACCTTGCCGCGCGGGCTGATTGCCAGGAACGCCTCATCGCGGGAGGTAAAAACTTGCACTTCCTCAAAGGGCAGGCCCTTTTCCAGCAGGGCGAGTTTGACCATGTTGTAATAGTTGCTGACGCCGAAGCCATGGAGCCTGAGCATGGATACGTTTCCTCTGATAGGCGGGCCGGGCTGTCGGCCAGACGCCACACGCTAGCGACATTTGCCAGGTGCCGCCAGCGGCATTTCGGACAACTGGCCGCAGCCTCGAACGGCTGCTAATCTGCGCCCGCCCGACAGATCGGGATACGCCTGGCGGCGCCAGCTGCCGGAGATTTGCCAACCCACGGAATGGAGTTACCCCATGAAGAACCTGTTCTTCTTCGACGCGATGCTCACCCCGAAAATCATCACCTTCGTCTACTGGTTGCTGCTGCTCAGCGTGACCGTGAGTGGCCTGACGATGATGTTCGGCGCCTACGGCAGCTTCATCGGTGGCCTCGGCACGCTGATCGGCGGCGCCATCGGTGCGCGTATCTGGTGCGAGCTGATGATCGTGCTGTTCAAGATTCACGAGAATCTGCAGAAAATCGCCAGCCGCGAGTGACCCAGACGTGCCAGCGTGGCGATCCACACTGGCACGAAGTGACTCAGCGCTGGATTGCCTGCCAGGCAGCAACGAAGGCCGCCGCGTTATCGCCCACTTCACTGGCGCTCATGCCAGGTTTGTACAATGCCGAACCCAGCCCGAAGCCACTGGCGCCAGCATCCATATAGGGCGCCATGTTGGTCGGCGTGATGCCGCCCACCGGCAACAGCGCGATGTCCTTCGCGAACACTGCGCGCCATGCTTTGACGATCTGCGGGCTGAACTGCTCGGCCGGAAACAGCTTGAGTACCTGAGCCCCAGCCGCCAAAGCCGCAAAACCTTCGCTTGGCGTTGCCACACCCGGCGCACTGAACAGCCCCAGCTTGCGGCTCGCCTGAATCACCTGCGCATTGCAGTTCGGCGAGACGATCAGCCGGCCACCAGCCTGCGCCACGTCTTCGACCTGCTGAACACTGAGCACCGTACCAGCACCGATCAATGCTCGGTCGCTCAGCTCGGCGGCCAGCAGCTTGATGCTTTGCAGCGGCTGCGGTGAGTTCAGAGGAATCTCGATTATCCGGAAGCCGGCCTGATAAAGCGCCAGGCCAATCGGAACGATTTCCTGGGGCGTGACGCCACGCAGGATGGCGATCAGTGGCAGCTCGCGCAGATAGGAATCGGACATTACAGGCCCTCCTCGGGCGTGATGGAAACGGGATAAGCAGCAACTGAGAATTCGATCATCAGGGTCGCCAGCCCAGCTCGGCAGAAATGACAGCCGCACAGGCGATCACTTCAGGGCGTAGCTCATACAAGCGGGCTTCAGGCATATAGGGCACGGCGCTGGCGACGCTCAAGGCCGCGACGATCTGCCCACCAGCATCGCGTATCGGTGCGGCGACACAGCGAATGCCCAGCTCGTTATCTTCCAAGTCGAGGCTGAAGCCACCGCTGGCATAGTCGCGCATTCGATCGCGGAAAACCTCCCAGGACGGCACGTCAGCAGTTTCGCGCTGCGCTGCACGCTGCTGGCGGCCTTGCTGATACAGCGCCAGCCATTCGGCTTCCTGCAGATCGAGCATCAGCGACTTGCCGATACCGGTCATCGCCAGCGGCATGCGCAGGCCTATTCGCGAGCGCATTTCCAGGCCGCGACTGCCTGGCAACTTCTCGATGTACAGCACATCACCGGCTTCGCGAACGCCCAGGTGCACGGTGTCCTGTGTGGCGTGCGAGAGCCGCTCGAGGTGCGGATGCGCCAGCTTTGCCAGCGGCATTTGCGCACGAGCCTTGTAACCGAGCTCGATCAGCCGCGGGCCCAATTGGTAGCCGCCACTGTTGCCGCCCAATGCACGCAAATAGCCCGCCTGCACCAATGCTGCGATCAGCCGGTGAGTGGTGCTGCGTGTGCAGCCGATGGCAGCGCTAATGTCGGCGAGGCTACGGGCGCCCTGAGCCACGGCTTCGATGACCGCGAGGCCGCGAAACAGTGCCTGGGCGCCAGCCGGCGCCTGATTGTCGGATTGTTCGAGCATGGGATTCTCCAGACAACGGACTCTAGTCGGCCATGGCTCAATTCTCAATATGAGAAATATACTCCCATATTGCGGGAACATCCTGAGACAAGTGCATTTCGCGTGGTCAGCGGCCAACCGCCCTGTCTAAACTGGGGACTCTTTTCCCTGCATTCACTGGATCTGCCTACATGAGCGCTGCTGACGAAAACGACGACGAGTTCACCGAAAACACTCTAGTTCAGGCCATCGAGAACCAGCTGGAGTCCGGCGAGCCAGCATTCGCTCAGGCGGTGCTGAACAAGTTGACGCTGGTCGGCCACGAGCGCGAAGAAAGCGTGCAGATGATGGCCATGGTGCTCGCCAATGAAGTGGATAGAATGCTGCGTGAGGATCGCCCGTTCGATGCTGAACGTTACGAGCGACTGCTGCGCGCCCTACCAACGCTGCCAGACGACAACAACTGAGCCGGTAGCGGCAGCACGCCATCTTCTGCCTTGCCCGGCGCGCTGGTAAGGTTGCTCGAACTCCCCGTGGATGAGCTTACGGATGCGCCACTCCACAACTGCCAGCCTGTGCCTCGCACTGCTGCTTGCCACCAGCGCCCTGGCCTTAGGCCAGGAGGTGCTGCGTATTGGCGCCGAGGACGATTGGTACCCCTACACGGCCTATCGCGACGGCAAGATTCAGGGCATGTCGGTCGATATCGTTGAGGCCGCGTTCGCCGCCAGCGGCATCCCCATCGAACTGGTACCGTATCCCTATTCGCGCTGCATGCAGATGACCCAGGAAGGGCGGCTGGCCGCCTGCTTCAATACAGCCCCCGATCAGCGCGTCGACGAAGCCTTCCTGATTCCTCAGGAGCCGCTGTTCAGCGATGACATCCTGCTTTGGGCCCGCCGCAGTGACGCACCACAGGCCAGTAGCCCACAGAGCCTTGCCGGTCGCAAGGTGGCCGTGACCATCGGCTATGAGTACGGCGCACGCCTGGACAATGATCCGCAGGTCATTCGCGTACCCGTGCGCCGCGATCTCAGCGGTTTCCTGATGCTGCAGCATGAGCGGGTCGACTTCGTCGCCGCCTACCGCGGTACGGCACAAGCGCTGTTTCGCGAAAAGCCCGAGCTGCAGGGGCAGTTCGTGCCACTGGAAATTCTCGACAGCCCCACGCTCTACCTGAGTTTTTCTCGCAAGCTGCCCGGCGCTGATACAGTGATGACGCGCTTCGAGCAGGGCATCCGCAAGCTACGCAAGGATGGTCGTTATCAGGCCATTCTTGATCGCTGGCAGCATGCTCCAGCGAAGTGTCACCCGCTTGACTACACTTCGCCTGCGGGCAAGATCCGCAACCCGCGGCCTACGCCGTGCACCACAACAATAGGCAGGAGTCACCATGGTCTTTAACGCCGATCTGGTCGCCGAACTGGAAATTCTTTTGCTGTTCAATCTGGGCAACGGCCAGGAGGGCCTGAAAATCCACCACGATGCCGCATCCTCCGCAGTCGCCGCTGCCGGACGCCTGCATGACAAAGGCTTGATCACCCTACCCGACGGCGGCTACTTGACCCGACTGGGTCACGAAGCAGCCGAACACGCCCAAGGGCTGCGCACCATCCTCACCACTGCACGGGCAAGCTGACCACCTGAATGCGCCTGCCGCCTAACGCGGCAGGCCCCTCCCTGCGGCCATTGCGAGTAGGCACTGCGCGCCTGTAGGCTTGCTCATCACCCGGCCGAGCCCGAGCATGACGCGCCACCTCCCGCTGCGACCCGATATCGATGACGGCATCGACCGCAAGGTGCTGACGCAGCTGCGTGCACGCTTCCTGCGTATAAATCACGGCCGCCGGCAGCGCGCCATGCAGGCCCTGTCGAGCCGCCAGCAGCGGGTGCTGACGCTGCTGCCGCTGCTGTTTCACGTCAATCACCCACTGCTGCCCGGCTATGTCTCGGCGCTGACGCCTGCTGGCCTGGCCGGCTTCGAGCCGAGCGCCGAGCTGCTCGCCGAAGCCCAGCGTCTGACTCGTTCGTTCGCCTACAAGCCGGCCCGTGCGCCGGCGCCAACGCCGATCCACGGCCTGTTTCTGATGGGCAGCCTGGGCACCGTGGCTCAGGCCGAACAGAGCGACATGGATTTGTGGGTCTGCCATGCCAGCGAGCTGGACAACGATGCCCGCAACGCCCTTCGCCGCAAGTGCGACCTGCTGCAGAGCTGGGCGGCCAGCCAGGGAACCGAAGCACACTTTTTCCTTATCGATCCCGAGCGCTTTCGCAGCGGCGACCGCGAAGCGCGGCTCACCTCGGACGACTGCGGTACCACCCAGCACTTCCTGCTGCTCGACGAGTTCTATCGCACCGCCATCTGGCTCGCTGGTCGCACGCCGCTCTGGTGGTTGGTGCCGGCCATAGATGAGCATCGCTACGAGCACGTTACCGAGACCTTGCTGAGCAAGCGTTTCATCCGCGCCGAGGACGTGATCGACTTCGGCCACCTGGCCCACGTACCGGCTGGTGAGTTTCTCGGCGCTGGCATGTGGCAGCTGTTCAAGGGCATCGAGTCACCGTACAAATCGGCGCTCAAGCTGCTGCTCACCGAGGTGTACGCCAGCGAGCATCCTCAGGTGCACTGCCTGTCGCTGCGTTTCAAGCAATCGGTCTACAACGGCCTGCTCGATCTCGACGAGCTGGACCCTTACGTACTGATCTACCGCCGGCTGGAGGAATACCTGCAGGCGCGCGGCGAGACCGAGCGCCTCGAGCTGATACGCCGCTGCCTGTACCTGAAGGTCAACAAGAAGATCAGCAAGCCGCCGCGCAATAGGGAAAAGAGCTGGCAACGCCTGCTGCTGGAACAGCTGACGGGCGAATGGGGCTGGGATCAGCGCCAGCTGATCATGCTCGATAGCCGCAGCCAGTGGAAAGTCCGCCAGGTGACGGCCGAACGCCAAGTGTTAGTCAATGAACTCAACTACAGCTACCGCTTCCTGTCGATGTTCGCCCGCAGCCGCCCTGAAGGCGCGGCTGCGGGCACACGCGACATGGCCGTGCTCGGCAGGCGCCTGTATGCCGCCTTCGAGCGGCGCGCCGGCAAGGTGGAATTCATCAACCCGGGCATCGCCCCGGATCTGGGCGAGGACACCCTGACGCTGGTGCATAACCCCGCGCCCAGAGGTGAGCGCTGGGCACTGTACAACGGCAGCCTCGGCGCACAGGAATGGCAGGACTTCGCGCCACTGCGCCAGTCGCGCAGCCTGATCGAACTGCTTGCCTGGAGCCACCGCAACGGTGTGATCGACAGCGGCACGCACTTGTCGCTGCACCCGGGTGAAAGCGACCTCAGCGAGTTCGAACTCAGCCAATTGCTAGGCTGCCTGGCGCAAGCTCTGCCGATGCCACTGGCAAGCTTGACCGAGGCGGCCCTGGCACGCCCACGCCGGCCAACCGAGGAACTGCTGCTGATCAACGTCGGCCTCGATCCGCTCAAGCAACACAGCCAGATGAACGTGCACATGACCAGCGAGCGCACCGACCCATTGGGTTATTCGGGGGTGCGTGACAATCTGGTACGGACCCTCGACCGCATCACCCTCAACAGCTGGAACGAACTGCTGGTCGAGCGCTATGAGGGGCCGACCGCGCTGCTCGATTGCCTGAGCGATGTGCTCAATGCCCGATCTGCCCGTGGCGAGCGCGCCAACCTGCAAGTGTCCTGCTATTGCCGCAACCGCGCCGTGACCATCGCCGAACGCGTCGAAAGCCTATTTAGCGAGCTGACCGGCTACCTCGACAGCGGTGAGCAACAGCGCTATCTGCTGCAGATCGCTCGTCGCTACCACCTGGTCGACCTGCTACCGGGCAACATCCGCCACACAACCCTGGACGATCTGCCAGCACTGCTCGAACACCTGGCTCAAGATCGCGCCGAATACAGCCCGCTGCGCCTCGACCGCAACGCCCTGGAAGGCGAGGACCTGGCGCTGATTCTGGAGACGGGCCAGCCAGCCTGCGTGCAGGTGTTCTATCGCCTGAACGACGCAGACAGTCTGGCGCAGATCACAGTGCTGGACGAGCGCGGTGCGGTCTGGCGAACCCAGGCCGCATTTCACAATGAAACCAGCCTGCTAACGCCGCTGCACCGTTTTCTGCAAGCCATGCTTTACCGCCGTGAAACCGCACAGGCGCTGGAAAACCCGCAGCCAACGCTGGAGATCGCCTACTACCAGCTGGTGCCCGCCGCACCGTTACGGGCGCAACACGTGGAGCCGCGCCCGGCGCCGCTAAGCGATGTGAGCCAGCCGTTCTATGACGTGCAGGCCATCGTCGAGCCGGGTAGCGGCGCACGCGCCTACATCAGTCTGTTCTGCAATCATCGGGAGTTTTCGGAGCTTGAGTACGGCGAAAATCTGTTCGCCAGCGTGGCCAGGCACATCCTCGCCCAGCGCAGCGAAGAGCAGCCCTACCCCTGCTACATCACCGATCTGGATCTGTCCGCGCTGCTCGGCGAACGGCAGCCTTCGGTGGTGCATTACCTGCGCTACAAAGCCAGCCTTGAGGAGGCGCTGAACAGCGCTCTGCGTACGCTGTAAACATACTGCCCGGTGCAAGGCTGCGGGCCAAAGCGCGTGACCCGGATTACAGAAGACTGGCTCGGCAGAGCGCCGAACCAGTTACAGCAAACAGCCTTAGCGGGCGTATTCGCCTGCTGCTTCGGGCTGGTATTCGACTGCCAGCAGCGTCAGCTTGAGCTGCTTGCCGCCTGGCATTGGCCAGTCGATATGCTGACCGACGCTCAAGCCAAGCAGCGCGGTGCCCACGGGCGCGAGGATCGACACCTTGCCTTCGCCACCGGCGTCCTGCGGGTAGACCAGGGTCAGGTGATAGTCCTTGCCGCTGCTTTCTTCACGGCAATGCACACGAGAATTCATGGTCACCACACCGGCCGGCACCTGATCGTGGCCGACTACTTCGGCGCGGTCCAGCTCGGCTTGCAAGGCTTCGGCGGTCGGGCCGAACTCATCGAGGCTGTCGAGCAACTGCTCAAGGCGCTGCAGATCGAGGCGGGTAATGGTGATGGACGGTGTACTGGCCATGGTGCGGGCATATCTCCTTTGCGGGGCGCTAAAAAAGCAAAAACCCCATCGAGACGACGGGGTTTTGTGCGGAAGTTAGGCTGACCGTAACACAGCTACCCAAATAAACAAGGGCAGGGTCAGCCGAGCGCCAGACGCTCTTCGGCCAGGCTGCAAATCACCCGGCGGCGCTCATCGCTGGCACTGCCCCATTCGAGGATTTCCGCCAGCAGACGGCCACAACCCAGGCAGCGCTCAGCCTCGTTCAGGCAGCAACGCCGCCGACAGGGCGACGCGACAGGCTTGCCCGGCTCAGCGCCAACCTCGTCAGATTTCATCGAACTCAAGGTTGGCGCCCGCCTGCTCGGCGACGATGCGGTCGAGCATCTCGCTCAGCAACTCGTCGCTGGTGTCGCAGATCCAGCGCCCGTTGTCTTCGTCGTAATCGAAGTGGAACCCACCGGAACGGGCCGCCAGCCACAGCTGACGCAATGCCGGCTGACGGCTGAAAATCAGCTGCGAACCGTTTTCGAAGCGCACCGTCAGCACGCCAGCGGAGTTTTCCAGATCGAGATCCAGATCGCTGTCGTCGAAGATGTCTTCCACCGCCTGCTGCACGGCATCGACCAGGTCGTGGAAACGGGCTTCGGTCAAACTCATCGCACTTACCTCAATAAAAAGATTCTGCAACATCAGAACGTAAAAGAAACGACCGTACTACCCTGCAACGCAGGCCATTATGCCCTGGCAAAAGCCCCGCCGGACGGGAACCCCAGCGCATAGGCAACATGCCGGGGGGTCGGTATACTCGGGGGCAATTATGCTTTATTACAAGGATTTGACCATGAAGCGGCTGCTCACTGCCCTCATCGCGCTCGTCGCCGTCTCCACCCTGCTTAGCGGCTGCGGCCAGAAAGGCCCGCTGTACCTGCCAGATGATAACCAGTCCGGCTCGTCGCACGACCACAACAAATAAGGGCCGCCCATGAACACCTTCGAATACCGCGACGGCTCGCTGTTCGCGGAAGGTGTGGCGTTGTCTGCCATTGCCCAGCGCTTCGGTACGCCCACCTATGTCTACTCGCGCGCGCACATCGAGGCGCAGTACCGCGCCTACGCCGACGCGCTGGCCGGCATGCCGCACCTGGTCTGCTATGCGGTCAAGGCCAACTCCAACCTGGGCGTGCTGAACGTGCTGGCTCGCCTCGGCGCGGGCTTCGATATCGTTTCCAGCGGTGAGCTGGAGCGCGTGTTGGCCGCTGGTGGCGAGCCTAACCGCATCGTGTTCTCTGGCGTCGGCAAGAGTCGCGACGACATGCGCCGCGCCCTGGAAGTCGGCGTGCATTGCTTCAACGTCGAATCGGGCGTCGAGCTGGAGCGCCTGCAGAAGGTCGCTGCCGAGATGGACGTCAAGGCGCCCGTCTCTCTGCGCGTTAACCCGGACGTGGATGCCGGTACTCACCCGTACATTTCCACCGGCCTCAAGGAAAACAAGTTCGGTATCGACATCGAGCAGGCCGAGGCGGTCTACGCCCGCGCCGCCGAGCTGCCGAACATCGAAGTGATAGGCGTCGATTGCCATATCGGCTCGCAGCTGACCACGCTGGAACCCTTCCTCGATGCCCTGGACCGCCTGCTGCTACTGGTCGACAAGCTGGCCGCGCGCAGCATCGTCATCAAGCACCTGGATCTGGGCGGCGGCCTCGGCGTGCAGTACCGCGACGAGCAGCCACCGCAGGTCGGCGAATACATCGCCGCCGTGCGCAAGCGTCTGGCAGGCCGTGACCTGTCCCTGGTGTTCGAGCCGGGTCGTTTCATCGTCGCCAATGGCGGCGTGCTACTGACTCAGGTGGAATACCTCAAGCACACCGAACACAAGGACTTCGCCATCATCGATGCGGCGATGAACGACCTGATCCGCCCGGCCCTTTATCAGGCCTGGATGGAAGTCTCGGCCGTGCAGCCCCGTGAAGGCGAAGCGCGCAATTACGACCTGGTCGGCCCTATCTGCGAAACCGGCGACTTCCTGGCCAAGGATCGTCAGCTGGTGCTCGAAGAAGGCGACCTGCTGGCCGTGCGCTCGGCCGGTGCCTACGGCTTCGTGATGAGTTCCAACTACAACACTCGCGGCCGCGCCGCCGAGGTGATGGTGGACGGCGAGCAGGCTTACGAAGTGCGTCGCCGCGAAACCCTGGACGAACTCTTCGCGGGCGAAAGCCGCCTGCCGGAGTGATGCCCATGTTATTGCGATTCACCAAGATGCATGGCCTGGGCAACGACTTCATGGTCCTCGACCTGGTCAGCCAGCATGCGCACATCCAGCCCAAGCACGCCAAGCAGTGGGGCGACCGCCACACCGGCGTGGGCTTCGATCAGTTGCTGCTGGTCGAGCCACCGCATAACCCGGACGTGGATTTCCGTTACCGCATCTTCAATTCCGATGGCAGCGAAGTGGAACAGTGCGGCAACGGCGCACGCTGCTTCGCCCGCTTCGTGCTGGACAAGCGCCTGACGGTGAAGAAGAACATCCGCGTGGAAACCAAGGGCGGCATCATCGAGCTCAACGTTCGCGCCGACGGGCTGATCACCGTGGACATGGGCGCACCGCGCCTGGCCCCGGAGCAGATCCCGTTCCAGGCTGACGCTGAAGCGCTGAGCTACGCCGTCGAAGTCGATGGCAACAGCCATCAGCTGGCTACCGTCTCCATGGGCAATCCCCATGCCGTGCTGCGCGTCGATGATGTCGACAGCGCACCGGTGCATGAACTGGGCGCGAAGCTGGAGCATCATCCGCGCTTCCCGCAGCGGGTGAACGTCGGTTTTCTGCAGGTCATCGACCGCCAGCGCGCACGCCTGCGTGTCTGGGAACGTGGCGCTGGGGAAACCCAGGCCTGCGGCACCGGTGCCTGCGCCGCGGCCGTCGCGGCTATCCGCCAGGGCTGGATGGACTCGCCCGTACAACTGGAGCTGCCAGGTGGCAAGCTGAGCATCGAATGGGCAGGCCCCGGCCAGCCCGTTATGATGACCGGCCCCGCCGTGCGCGTGTACGAAGGACAGGTTCGCCTATGACTGACCAGCAGGATTCGCCCAAGCCACTGGACTCGGAAACAGTCGCCGCCTACCTGCGCCTGCATCCCGAGTTCTTTATCGACCACGACGAGCTGATTCCCGAGCTGCGTATTCCGCATCAGCGCGGCGACACCGTGTCGCTGGTCGAGCGCCAGGTCAAACTGCTGCGCGAGCGCAACATCGAGATGCGCCAGCGCCTGTCGCACCTGATGGATGTGGCCCGCGACAACGACCGCCTGTTCGACAAGACCCGCCGGCTGATCCTCGACCTGATGGACGCCAGCAGCCTTGAAGAAGTGGTCAGCTGCGTGGAAGACAGCCTGCGCCGCGAGTTTCAGGTGCCGTTCGTGGGCTTGATCCTGTTCAGCGACACACCGCTGCCGGTCGGCCGCAGTGTTAGCAGCGCCGAAGCCCACCAAGCCATCGGCGGCCTGCTGGCAGGCGGCAAGACCATCTGCGGCGTACTGCGCGAGCACGAGATGAAATTCCTGTTCGGCGAAGCTGGCTCGGAAGTCGGTTCTGCTGCGGTGGTTGGCCTCTCCTATCAGGGCCTGCACGGCGTACTGGCCATTGGCAGTGCCGATTCGCAGCATTACAAGAGCTCGCTGGGCACGTTGTTCCTCGGCTACATCGCCGAAGTGCTGTCGCGCGTGCTGCCACGCTTCTCCGCTCCGCTGCGTTCGGTCAGGTAAAGCGCCCTCCATAGGGCGCAGCGCTCTGGTGAAACAGGCAACGCGCTGAACTCATACCAGGGAGCTTTCAACGTCATGCTCGCCGCCCAGCTAGATGCCTACCTCGAACACCTGCGTAGCGAACGGCAGGTGTCTGCCCACACGCTGGATGGCTATCGCCGCGACCTCAGCAAGCTGCTCGCCTATTGCGAGAAAGAAGCTCTTGCCGACTGGGCCGCGCTGGATATTTCCCGCCTGCGCCGACAGGTCGCGCAGCTGCACAAGGAAGGCCAATCGGCGCGCAGCCTGGCGCGCCTGCTCTCGGCCACACGCGGCCTGTATCGCTACCTAATCCGCGAAGGCCACTGCAAACATGATCCAGCCAGCGGCCTGACGCCACCCAAGGGTGAACGCAAGCTGCCCAAGGTGCTGGACGTCGACCGCGCCAGCCAATTGCTCGATGGCGCGCAGGAAGACGATTTCATCTCCCGCCGCGATCACGCCATGCTTGAACTGTTCTACTCCTCGGGGCTGCGTTTGTCGGAGCTGGTCGCGCTGAACCTGGATGGCCTCGACCTACCGGCTGGTCTGGTGCGCGTGCTCGGCAAGGGCAGCAAGGTGCGCGAGCTGCCGGTTGGCAGCAAGGCCCGCGAAGCCTTGGAACAATGGCTGCCGCTGCGCGCATTGGCCAACCCGGAAGATGGCGCGGTGTTCATCAGCCGTCGGGGCCGCCCCATCGGCGCCCGCGCCGTGCAGCTGCGGGTACGCCAGGCGGGTGTCAGCGAGCTGGGCCAGCACATCCATCCGCACATGCTGCGCCACTCGTTCGCCAGCCATATGCTCGAGTCGTCCCAGGATCTACGTGCGGTACAGGAGCTGCTGGGACATGCCGATATCGCCACCACGCAGGTCTACACCCATCTGGACTTCCAGCACCTGAGCAAGGTCTACGACAGCGCTCACCCAAGGGCCAAGCGCCGCAAGGAACAGGACTCATGAGCATCCGCCTGATCACCTTCGATCTCGACGACACCTTGTGGGACAACCGCCCGGTAATTCTCGGTGCCGAAACCGCGATGCGCGACTGGATCAGCGTCCACGCACCACGCCTGGCAAGCCAGCCGGTGGATCATCTGAGCCAGGTTCGCGGCCGCCTGCTGGAGGCCGAGCCAGACCTGAAGTACCGCCTTAGCGAGCTGCGCCGACGCACTCTGCGCCATGCACTGGAAAGTGTTGGCCACGACCCTGAAGAAGCCGCACAACTGGCCGAAGGCGCCTTCCAGGCGATGCTCGAGGCACGCCACGCCATCACCTTTTTCAGCGACACGGTCAACACGCTGGAGCTGCTGGCGAACGGGTACAGCCTGGGCGTGATCACCAACGGCAACGCCGATGTGCGCCGCCTCGGGCTGGCGGACTACTTCAATTTCATTCTCTGTGCCGAGGAATTGGGCGTCGGCAAACCTGACGCCAAGCCATTCCGGGAAGCACTCGCCCGCTCAGGCATGAGTGCCGAGCAGGCAGTACATATCGGCGACCACCCTGGCGACGATATCGCCGGCGCCCAGGCCGCCGGCTGGCGCGCGGTGTGGTTCAACCCAGAAGGCAAGCAATGGACTGGCGATAAGCAAGCCGATGCGCAGATCCGCAGCCTGAGCGAGCTGCCGGCGGTGCTGCAGCTTTGGGAGTCGATGACTTGAGATGAGTTGAGCGAAACACAATCGGCTGATTCCGACACCGATGTTCGCCGGATCGTCGAGCCGGCGTAACGGCGCTGTAGCGGCAAACTTTCGATGGACAACTTCGTGGAAGCGGATTCACCCGCGATCAATGTTGAAGGCACCGACAGTCTCGCGGCTAAAGCCGCTCCCACATTGACAGCTCGATCGGCTGGTGTATTTCGCTAAACAAGACAGTCTCCATAAAAGCAAAAGCCCGCCTGGAAAGGCGGGCTTTTGCATTCAAATCCAGCGGTCCCGTCAGATAGGGCGACTGCCGTACTTGCTGTCAGGCTTCTTGGGCGGATCGGAAACGACGTTGGGCTCCACTTCCTGAACCTTGCCACCGCGGGACAAGAATTCTTCCATGGCGCGTGCCAGAGCATCGCGCTCCTTCTGCTTGGCTTCTATGCTCGGCAGCTCTTCGACTTCAACAGCCTTCTTCGCCTTGCCCTTGGCAGGTGCAGGGCTATCGGATTCGCTGTCGTCATCGGCAACATCGCCATCAGCGGCCGCCAGCTCCTCGCCGTCGTCCTCGTCTGCGCCTTCCAGCTCGTCTTGTTCCAGTTCTTCGTCGCTCATGTTCAGCCTCATGACTTGCGAAAAGCAGGTTAGTTATAGCCCAGTCGTCCAACGTTGCCGAACGCCTGGAAAAAATTCAATTTGCCGTACCTTGCAAGGTTGCCAGCACTCTGCGCGCACCGCCGTGCTCACGGTGTTCGCCGAGGTAAATCCCCTGCCAGGTTCCCAGTGCCAATCGCCCATTACTCACGGGTAGCTGTAACTGAACGCCCAACAGGCTCGACTTGAAGTGCGCCGGCAGATCATCCGCGCCTTCGTCACAGTGCTCGTAACCAGTCGCATCCTCGGGGACGAGACGGCGGAAAAAACGCTCGAAGTCGCGGCGCACCGCTGGGTCGGCATTCTCGTTGATCGTCAAGGACGCCGACGTATGCTGTAGCCACAGGTGTAACAGACCCACCCTGTAGCTCGCCAGTTCCGGTAATGCATCCAGCAATTCATCGGTCACCAGGAAAGCCTCGCGCCCGTGGACGCAGGGTGATCAGCCGTTGCTGCCACATGCTCGTCGCCCTCGTTTTCAACGCGCGCATTCTAGCGCGCCGTACAAAAAAGCAAAGGGCGCCTGAGCGCCCTTTGCCGGTGTAGGCCATCATTTTTACTGATGGTGGTCAGGCGCCAGGCGCCTCACCCTCACTTTTTGTTGGTGAACTCGGGATAGGCCTCCATCCCGCACTCGACCAGATCGACGCCTTCGTACTCTTCTTCCTCAGAAACCCGCAGGCCAACCGTTACCTTGATCAGGCTCCAGACGATCAGGCTAGCGATGAAGACCCAGGCGAAGATGCTGGCGATACCGAGGAGCTGCGCCCCCAGGCTAGCTTCCGCATTGGTCAGGCAAACCGCCAGAGTACCCCAGATGCCGGCGGCGCCGTGCACGGAAATGGCACCAACCGGATCATCGATCTTGATCTTGTCGAAGCCGAGGATGGCGAACACCACCAGCACGCCGCCAACACCACCGATCAGGGTGGCCTGCAGCGCAGTCGGGGTCAGAGGCTCGGCAGTGATCGATACCAAGCCGGCCAGCGCGCCGTTGATGGCCATGGTCAGGTCGGCCTTGCCGAACAGGATGCGTGCCACGATCAGCGCGGCGATCAGGCCACCGGCAGCGGCCATGTTGGTATTGACGAACACTTGAGCGACCGCATTAGCGTCCTCGATGGTGCTCATCTTCAGCTGCGAGCCACCGTTGAAGCCGAACCAGCCCATCCACAGGATGAACATGCCCAGAGTCGCCAGCGGCAAGTTGGCGCCTGGAATGGCGTTGATCTGACCGTTAGCGCCGTATTTTCCTTTACGCGCACCGAGCAGAATCACACCGGCCAGAGCCGCTGCAGCGCCTGCCATATGCACGACACTGGAGCCGGCGAAGTCGAGGAAACCGGCTGCGTCAAGGAAACCGCCGCCCCATTTCCAGAAACCTTGTACCGGGTAAATGATCGCGGTCATGACCACCGCGAAGGTGATGAAAGACCACAGTTTCATGCGCTCGGCCACGGCACCCGAGACGATAGACATGCAGGTAGCAGCGAACACTACCTGGAAGAAAAAGTCCGAGCGGGCGGCGTAATACGGGGCGTCCTCACCACCGGCCAGTACCGACTCGACGGTGTGTTCGTCACCAATCAGAAAACCGAAAATCGGCAGAATGCCGCCTTCCGGGCTGGAATACATGATGTAGTAGCCGATCAACAGATACATGATGCAGGCGATAGCAAACAGGGCCACGTTTTTGGCGAGAATTTCGGTGGTGTTCTTGGTGCGTACCAAGCCCGCTTCGAGCATGGCGAAGCCAGCGGCCATCCACATGACGAGGGCGCCGCAAATCAGGAAGTAGAAGGTATCGAAACCATACTGCAGAGCAGTCAGTGCTGTGTTGTCCATGTTATTCACCTCTGGCCGTTGCGCTTGTTTGTGCGCTATGCGGTCGAGGCGCCCGGGTTGGCTCCGGACGCACTCCGTGTGCTGTAGGCCCGCTGCGCGGCAGCGGGCCCATGGTGCTTACAGGATGTAACCACGCTCGTTGTGCTGAGCCAGGTCGAGGCCGACCGACTCTTCTTCTTCGGTGACGCGCAGCCCCATGACCACATCGATGACCTTGAGGATCACGAAGGTCACGACCGCGGTGTAGATCACGGTGACCGCTACGCCCTTGAACTGGATCCACAGTTGCAGGCCAATGTTTTCGACCTCACCGAAGCCGCCCAGGGCTGGTGCTGCGAACACTCCGGTCAGCAGTGCGCCGACGATGCCGCCCACGCCGTGGACACCGAACACGTCCAGCGAGTCGTCGTAGCCCAGCTTGCGCTTGAGGCTGGTGGCGCAGAAGAAGCAGATCACGCCCGAAGCCAGACCGATGATCATCGCGCCCATCGGGCCGACGGTACCGGCTGCCGGGGTAATGGCGACCAGACCAGCAACCACACCCGAGGCGATGCCCAGTGCGCTTGGCTTACCGTGGGCGACCCACTCGGCGAACATCCAGGCCAGAGCAGCGGCAGCGGTGGCGATCTGGGTAACCAGCATGGCCATGCCGGCGGTTTGATCAGCGGCAGCAGCGGAGCCGGCGTTGAAGCCAAACCAGCCAACCCACAGCATTGCAGCGCCGATCAGGGTGTAGCCCAGGTTGTGCGGCGCCATGGCCACGCTTGGGAAACCCTTGCGCTTGCCCAGCACGATGCACGCCACCAGACCAGCGATACCGGCGTTGATGTGCACCACGGTGCCGCCAGCGAAGTCCAGTACGCCCCAGTCCCACATCAGGGCACCGTCGCCACCCCAGACCATGTGCGCGATTGGCGCATAGACAAGGGTGAACCAGACGGTCATGAACACCAGCATCGCCGAGAACTTCATGCGTTCGGCAAAGGCACCGACGATCAGTGCAGGAGTGATGATGGCGAAGGTCATCTGGAAGGTGATGAACACGCTTTCCGGGAAGGCAGAGGTCAGCGATTCCTTGGTCAGGTTACCGAGGAACATGTTGCCCAAACCGCCCACGAAGGAGCTGAAGTTAGTCACACCGGCTTCCATCCCGGTGGTGTCGAACGCCAGGCTGTAGCCGTAGGCGAACCACAGGAGGCTCATCAGCGCGGTGATGGCAAAGCACTGCATCATTACCGACAGGACGTTCTTGGACCGCACCATGCCCGCATAGAACAGCGCCAGGCCTGGAATGGTCATGAACAGCACCAGTGCGGTGGCGGTCAGCATCCAGGCTGTATCACCGGAATTCAGCGTTTTCTCCTGCGCCATGACCAGGCCAGGGAAAAACAGGGACGAAAGGGCTCCAAGCCCTGCGATTTTTCGCAGAGTCATGATTTAACTCCTGGGACGATTTAGGGGGGGGTGGGGGCGGAGCTTTAGATCGCGTCGGTATCGGTTTCGCCGGTACGGATGCGGATCGCCTGTTCCAGGTTTACAACGAAAATCTTGCCGTCACCGATCTTGCCGGTGTTGGCAGCCTTGGTGATTGCCTCGATGACGCGATCGAGTTGATCGTCGGCGATCGCTACGTCGATCTTCACCTTGGGCAGGAAATCGACGACATACTCGGCGCCGCGGTACAGCTCGGTATGGCCCTTCTGACGACCGAAGCCTTTCACTTCGGTAACGGTGATGCCTTGCACCCCGATTTCCGACAGCGACTCGCGGACGTCGTCCAGCTTGAACGGCTTGATGATGGCAGTGACTAGTTTCATGAAACTCTCTCCCGTGTAAGGTGGACTTGCCCCAGGAATTGTTACCCCGGCCCAAGTCTAAGCTCAGTGTCTGGCTTTTGTATGCATCGGTTGCCAAGACGGGCTGATCCGATATCACCAACTGCTCCCGGCGAACCATTCCCCGCCCGCTCGCTACAACCGAACCGCATCGGTGCATGGGTCGTGAGCTTCTAAGCAGAAAGCTTGCCAATACCAGCAAAACGCCAATATTCAGCAGGTTACGAGCATCCAAAGCAGCTTCGCGGCGCGCCGCCGAAAAGCTTCGCACCAGAAGAGCGCCGAACTGCCCGCCACTACGCACCAAGTTGGCGCAAACAGCACATCCCATGATGGAAAAAGGCCCCGTGCTACACTGCGGCCAGTCAAATTTGGAAGGTTCTCATGCTGCCACCTAAAGCCTTACTCGACGCCCTCAGTAGTCAGGCAAGTCGCCTGCTGAGCGG
Source organism: Phytopseudomonas punonensis (assembly GCF_900142655.1). Classification (GTDB taxonomy): domain Bacteria; phylum Pseudomonadota; class Gammaproteobacteria; order Pseudomonadales; family Pseudomonadaceae; genus Aquipseudomonas; species Aquipseudomonas punonensis. The sequence continues at coordinate 946,964 of NZ_FRBQ01000001.1, forward strand.
CGACAATCCTCTGCCCCGCAGCGAAATCGAAAGCCAGCTCAAGGCACTGCTGCAAAGCAGCTTCAGCAAACTGGATCTGGTCAGCCGCGAAGAATTCGACAGCCAGATGATCGTGCTGGCCCGCACCCGGGCGCGTCTCGAAGCCCTTGAAGCCAAGGTCGCCGAGCTTGAATCCCGTACCGCAACGACGCAGCACACCCCGGTCGAGTAATCTGCTCGGCCGGCAGACGATCAAGGAGTGATCGATGTCATTGGCCATAGTCCACAGCCGTGCCCAGGTCGGTGTCGATGCCCCCAGCGTTACCGTTGAGGCGCATCTCGCCAACGGCCTGCCCTCTCTGGCGCTGGTCGGCCTCCCAGAAACCGCCGTTAAGGAATCCAAGGATCGCGTGCGCAGCGCCATCCTCAACTGCGCCCTCGACTTTCCACCAAGGCGGATCACCCTCAACCTCGCCCCGGCAGATCTGCCAAAGGACGGTGGTCGCTTCGACCTGGCCATCGCGCTGGGCATACTCGCCGCCAGCGGCCAGCTACCCGCCGAATCCCTGACCAACCTGGAATGCCTTGGCGAGCTCGCCCTCTCCGGCGTGATCCGCCCAGTACAGGGCGTGCTGCCTGCCGCACTGGCTGCCCGACAAGCCGGACGCACCCTGGTGGTGCCAAAGGAAAATGCCGAGGAAGCCAGCCTGGCCACCGGCCTCAGCGTGCTCGCGGTCGATCACCTGCTGGAGCTGGTTGCCCACCTGAATGGCCAGACGCCGCTGTCGCCTTACCAGCCGCAGGGCCTGCTGCGTCACACACAGCCGTACCCCGACCTCGCCGAAGTGCAGGGCCAGATCGCCGCCAAACGCGCGCTGCTGGTGGCTGCCGCCGGTGGCCATAATCTACTTTTAAGTGGGCCGCCTGGTACTGGCAAAACCTTGTTGGCGAGCCGTCTGCCGGGTTTGCTGCCACCACTGACCGAAGAGGAAGCGCTGCAGGTCGCGGCGATTCGCTCGGTCGCCAGCCACACGCCCCTGCAGAGCTGGCCACAAAGACCTTTTCGTCACCCACACCACAGTGCATCCGGACCAGCACTGGTCGGCGGGGGTAGCCGCCCGCAGCCAGGCGAAATTACCCTTGCCCATCACGGAGTGCTGTTCCTCGATGAGTTACCCGAGTTTGATCGCCGCGTACTTGAGGTGCTTCGCGAGCCCCTAGAAAGTGGCCAAATTGTAATTGCCCGCGCTCGCGACAAGGTCAGTTTCCCGGCCAGGTTCCAACTCGTCGCGGCGATGAACCCTTGCCCCTGCGGTTTTCTGGGCGACCCCAGCGGCCGTTGTCGCTGTAGTGCAGAACAGATTCAGCGCTATCGCGGCAAACTATCGGGGCCGCTGCTCGACCGTATCGATCTGCATATCACTGTAGCCCGCGAGAGCACGCAGCTCGATGCGCCAGCGGACATCGGCGAAGACACCGCCACTGCAGCCTCGCGGGTCGCCGCTGCGCGTGACATCCAGCTGGAGCGCCAGGGCATCGCCAACGCCTTTCTCGATCTGCCAGGATTGCGCGAGCACTGCCGGCTGAGCGATATCGATCGTCAGTGGCTGGAACATGCCTGCGAGCGCCTTACGCTGTCGCTGCGCTCGGCGCATCGAGTGCTAAAGGTAGCTCGGACCCTGGCTGATCTGGAGGCGCAAAGCGAAATCAGCCGCCAGCACCTGGCCGAAGCCCTGCAGTACCGCACCAGCCTGTGAGCCCGTACAAATAAGCTGAACGAAACGGCTAAATACCTATCGATAGCAGGCACGGCCAAGAATCCGACTATCGGTGATGTTACAATTGCGGGCCTTCCGCTTTTGGCGGCCATCCAAAAAAACGAGTCGCTTCTCCATCCTGCCATCTGCCTGATTCAGCCGACGCTTGGCTGGCGGATACGCAAGTCATGGACTGACTCCGACCAAGGAGAGCTAGCTCAATGGAGGCACCTCTGTCTTCTCGCTCCACCCTCAACCCGCCGGTTTTCTTCGGCTCGACCTTCCTGATCGCCTGCCTGGTGATCTACAGCACGGTGTTCAAGGACAACGCCCAGACCGTGTTTGGTGCTACCCAGGCCTGGATCATCGAAAACGCTAGCTGGGTCTACATACTGGCAGTGGCAATCATTCTGATCTTTGTGGTGTTCCTAGCCGTCAGCCGTTATGGCGACATCAAGCTCGGCCCCGATCACAGTGAACCCGATTACAACAACCGAACCTGGTTCTCCATGCTGTTCTGTGCCGGTATGGGAATCGGCCTGATGTTCTTCGGCGTCGCCGAGCCGGTGATGCATTTCATCGCGCCGCCAGTGGGAGAACCCAATACCGTGGCCGCCGCCAAGCAGGCGATGAACGTCACCTTCTTTCACTGGGGCCTGCACGCGTGGGCCATCTACGCCATCGTTGCTCTGATCCTGGCGTACTTCAGCTTTCGCCATAACCTGCCGCTGACCTTGCGCTCGGCGCTGTACCCCTTGATCGGTGATCGCATTTACGGCCCCATCGGGCACGCCGTGGATATCTTCGCGGTGATCGGCACAGTGCTCGGCGTGGCGACGTCCCTGGGCTACGGGGTCATGCAGATCAACACCGGCTTCAACCACTTGTATGGCCTGCCCACCACCACCGCGGTACAGATCGGCCTGCTGATCTGCACCATGGGTCTGGCGACCCTTTCCGTGGTCAGCGGGCTGGACAAGGGCATTCGCATTCTGTCCGAGCTGAATATGCTGCTCGCCGTCTGCCTGATGCTATTCGTGCTAGTGCTCGGTCCGACAGTGTTCATTCTGCAGACCTTCGTGCAGAACACCGGCCAGTATATGTCGGAGATCGTTAGCAAGACCTTCAACCTCTACGCCTATGAGCCAACCGACTGGATTGGCGGCTGGACGCTGTTCTACTGGGGCTGGTGGCTGTCCTGGTCGCCATTCGTGGGTCTGTTCATCGCGCGCATCTCCCGTGGCCGTACCATTCGCCAATTCATCGGCGGCGTTCTGGTCGTACCGGCCGGTTTCACCCTGCTGTGGATGACCGTGTTCGGCGATACCGCGATTCATATGATCCTGGTCGATGGCGTCACCGACCTGGCCGCTGCGGTGGACAAGGACAGCTCGCTGGCATTGTTCGCCTTCCTCGAACACTTCCCGCTGTCGGCGATCCTGTCCCAGATCGCGGTGCTGATGGTGGTGGTGTTCTTTGTCACCTCGGCCGACTCCGGCGCCATGGTAGTGGATATGCTCGCCTCCGGCGGCCAAGACAAGACGCCGGTATGGCAGCGCATTTTCTGGGCCGTACTGATGGGCGTAGTGGCCGCCTCGCTGCTACTGGCTGACGGGCTCAAGGCCCTGCAGACTGCCACCATCGCCAGCGCCCTGCCCTTCGTGATCGCCCTGATGGCATCGATGTGGGGCCTATTGCGCGCCCTGCAGATCGACTCCGCCAAGCGCAACCTGCGCGATCAGGTATCGCTGAGCCCACGCGGCGCTTTGAGCACCGGCGGCTGGCAACGTCGCCTGCGCAGCATGGTGATGCTGCCGCGCCGCTCCCATGTAAACCGCTTTATCGCCGAGACGGTGCTGCCTGCCTGCCAGCAGGTGGCCGAGGAAATGCGCAAGCAGGGCCGCGAAGCGCAGGTCGAGAGCGGTGAAGACGGTCGTGTCACGCTGTCGGTCAGCCACGGTGCCGAAGCGGACTTCCAGTACCAAGTACGCCCTCGCGCCCTGATTCAGCCGAGTTTCGCCTTGCGCGACACCCGCGATGACTCCAGCGAAGAGCGCAAGTACTTCCGCGCCGAGGTTCATCTCAACGAAGGCGGCCAGGACTACGACGTGATGGGCTGGAACCGTGAAGAAGTGATTGGCGACATCCTCGATCAGTACGAGCGCCACATGCACTTCCTACACCTGACGCGTTAAGCGTCGGCGCAAATAAAAACGCCCGGGCCGTGATTGCCCGGGCGTTTTTATTTATAAGGCCGAAGCACAGTGCGGGCCCGAGCTCCCGCTGCAGATGTATCCATCCACGCCAACCACCCGAGTCGCGCTTAGCTATCTAGCAGACAAAACAATGCCCGCCCTGTTTTCGCAGTCGGCGGGCATTGTCGTTCAGCTCAGGTGTTTCAGTGGGCTGGTTTGACCTCTGGACGAGTACCGATAGCGTTCTGGCTTTCTTCCATGACCTGCTGGATGGCCTTGCGACGCCGCTCCTCTGCGCGGTGGGTAACGAACCACACCAGGAAGGTCGCGAGCGACACTGCCAGCAGAATCAGGCTGGCAATCGCGTTGATCGCCGGCGTAACTCCCAGTCGCACCTTGGAAAACACTTCCATCGGCAGCGTAGTAGCACCCGGGCCGGACACGAAGCTGGCCAGCACCAGATCATCGAGTGACAGCGCGAACGACATCATGCCGCCGGCCATCAACGATGGCGCGATCATCGGTATGGTGATCAGGAAGAACACCTTCCACGGCCGCGCACCGAGATCCATGGCCGCTTCTTCGATGGACAAGTCCAGCTCACGCAGGCGCGCCGACACCACCACGGCCACATAGGCCGAGCAGAACGTGGTGTGGGCAATCCAGATGGTCATCATCCCGCGCTCTGCCGGCCAGCCGATCAGTTGCGCCATGGCCACGAACAGCAGCAGCAACGACAGGCCGGTGATCACCTCTGGCATTACCAGTGGCGCCGTGACCAGACCGCCGAACAGGGTACGCCCCTTGAAGCGGCTGATACGGGTCAGTACGAACGCGGCCAGAGTGCCCAGCGCCACCGCGGCGATCGCCGTGTAGCAGGCGATCTCCAAGGAGCGCCATACGGCGCCCATCAGCTGGCGGTCATCGAGCAAGCTCCAGTACCACTTGGTTGACCAGCCACCCCATACCGTTACCAGCCGCGAGGCGTTGAACGAGTAGATCACCAGGATGACCATCGGCAGGTAGATGAACAGCATGCCGAGCCACAGCATGAGCGTGGAGAAACGGAAATTTTTCATGCCCGGCCCTCCAGCTCTTTGGCCCGGCCTGCGGGTGAAGAGCCGGTTGAACAGAATGATCCTTGACGCGTGCTATGCAGAGTCATACGCGTCCCTCCAGCTCTTTAGCTTGGTTGCGGTTGAACAGAATGATGGGCACCAGCAGGATCGCCAACATCACCACCGCCAGCGCCGATGCCACCGGCCAATCGCGGTTGTTGAAGAACTCTTGCCACAACACCTTGCCGATCATCAGCGTCTCCGGCCCGCCGAGCAGTTCAGGAATCACGAACTCGCCCACTACCGGAATGAATACCAACATGCAGCCGGCGATGATGCCGTTCTTGGACAGCGGTACGGTGATCTTCCAGAAGCTGTTGAAGTTGCTCGAACCGAGATCCGAGGCTGCTTCGAGCAGGCTCTGATCATGCTTCACCAGGTTGGCAAACAGCGGCAGGATCATGAATGGCAGGTACGAGTAGACGATACCGATGTACACCGCCGTATTGGTGTTGAGTATCTGCAGCGGCGCATCGATCAGGCCGATGCTCTGCAGGAAGCCGTTGAGCAGACCGTTGTTGCTGAGAATACCCATCCACGCGTAGACGCGGATCAGGATCGCGGTCCAGGTCGGCATCATCACCAACAGCAGCAAAACCGTCTGGGTTTCCTTCTTGGCACGAGCGATGGCGTAGGCCATCGGGTAACCGATCAGCAGACAGGCCAGGGTGCTGAAAAAGGCGATCTTCAGTGAGCCCAGGTAGGCGGCCAGGTACAGCTCATCCTCGGTGAGGAAGATGTAGTTGCCCAGGTTCAGCACCACCTGCAGGGTGTTGTCGACCCAGGTGTAGATCTCCGTATACGGCGGGATCGCCACATCGGCTTCGGCGAAGCTGATTTTCAGCACGATGATGAAAGGCAGCAGGAAGAACAGGAACAGCCAGAGGAATGGAATGCCGATCACCACGTGTCGGCCATTAGGCATACGCTTGGTCAGGCTGCTCATCTTCATGACTGCAGCACCACGCCGCTGTCGTCTTCCCAGAACACCACGACTGGATCATCCCAGGTCGGCCGCTTGCCGCGGCGCTCGGCGTTGGCGATGAAGCACTGCACGATCTGCCCGGACGTCAGCTTGACGTAGTACACCGAGTGGCCGCCCAGGTAGGCGATATCGTGAACGCTGCCGTGGCTCCAGTTGTAATCCGGGTGTTCGTGATCGGCCGGCAACTGGGTGGCCATCAGCAGCTTCTCCGGGCGCAGGGCGTAGGTAACCTGAGTTTCCTGGGCGCGGGTACTGATGCCGTGACCGATATAGATCGGCTTATCCAACTGCGGGCAGTTGATCACCGCGTGGTCGGTATCGTCATGCACGATCTGCCCATCGAACAGGTTGACGTTGCCAATGAACTCGCAGACCAGGCGGCTAGCCGGCGTCTCGTAGACATCGATAGGGCTGCCGATCTGCGCGATCCAGCCCAGGTGCATGATGGCAATGCGCTGGGCCATGGTCATGGCCTCTTCCTGATCGTGGGTCACCATCACGCAAGTCACGCCCACGCGCTCGATGATCTCGACCAACTCGAGCTGCATCTGCGAGCGCAGCTTCTTGTCCAGCGCGCCCATCGGCTCGTCGAGCAGCAACAGCTTTGGTTTCTTCGCCAGCGAGCGGGCAAGGGCCACACGTTGGCGCTGACCACCGGACAGTTGATGGGGCTTGCGCTTGGCGTACTGGCTCATTTGCACCAGCTTGAGCATTTCCGCGACGCGCGCGTCGATCTCTGCCTTGGGCAGTTTGTCCTGTTTGAGACCGAAGGCGATGTTGTCTGCCACGCTCATGTGCGGGAACAGTGCGTAGGACTGGAACATCATGTTGATCGACCGCTCGTAAGCCGGCATGTCTGTGATGTCCTGGCCATCGAGGAAGATGCGTCCCTCGGTGGGCCGCTCGAAACCAGCGAGCATACGCAACAAGGTCGACTTGCCCGAACCAGAGCCACCAAGCAAGGCGAAGATCTCACCCTTGTTGATGGTCAGCGAGACATCGTCGACCGCGACGGTTTCATCGAACTTCTTGGTCACGCGCTCAATTTTGACCAGCACCTCTTTAGGTTGCTGGCTGCCCTCGATGACCTTCTTATAGGTACTGGAAGCAACTGCCATTACCAAACTCCCGCAGCAAAAATGACGCCCGGCAAAGACCGGGCGCTAAACAGGCCGTTGAAAAACGTAGCCGAAGCAGCGGCAACGTAGGTGGTTTTTCAACGGCCTGATCATGGGTTTATCTTCCGGACTTAATCTTGGTCCAGCTTCGCGTCATCAGGCGCTGCGCCTTGGGCGGCAGTTCGGCCATCACGTACAACTTGTCCAGCACGGCCTGGGGTGGGTACACCGACTCGTCCTGGCGAATGTCTTGATCCATCAGCTCGCCCGCCTCCACGTTGGGGTTGGCGTAGCCGACATAGTCACTGACTCCAGCGATTACCTTTGGATCGAGCAGGTAGTTGATGAAGGCATGGGCCTGGTCGACGTTGCTGGCATCCTTGGGAATGGCGAGCATATCGAACCACAGGTTGGCGCCTTCCTTGGGAATCGCATAGGCGATTTCGACGCCTTTTCCGGCCTCCGCGGCACGATCGGATGCCTGCAAAACATCGCCCGAGTAGCCGAACGCTACGCAGATATTGCCGTTGGCCAGGTCGGAGATGTATTTCGAGGAATGGAAGTAGCTCACGTAAGGGCGCACTTCCATCAGCTTGGCTTCGGCTTTGGCGTAATCGTCAGCGCTCTGGCTATTCGGATCCAAGCCCAGGTAGTTGAGCACCGAGGGGATCATCTCGTCCGCCGAATCCATGAAGGACACGCCGCAGCTGGCGAGCTTCTTCATGTTCTGCGGCTCGAACAGCACGGCCCAGGAGTCGATCTTGTCGACACCGAGCACTTCCTTGACCTTGGCGACGTTGTAACCGATGCCGTTGGTGCCCCACAGATAAGGCACCGCGTACTGATTGCCCGGGTCGTTGGTTTCCAGTTGCTTGAGCAGCGCCGGATCGAGGTTGTTCCAGTTCGGCAGCTTACTACGGTCGAGCTTCTGGAACGCGCCCGCCTTGATCTGCTTGCCGAGAAAATGATTGGACGGCACCACCACGTCGTAGCCGCTACGGCCAGCGAGCAGTTTACCTTCCAGGGTTTCGTTGGAGTCGAAGACGTCGTAGACCGGCTTGATACCCGTGGCCTTCTGGAACTCGGACAGGGTGTCCTCGCCGATGTAATCGCTCCAGTTGTAGATATGCACGGTACCGTCCGCATGTGCCAAGGTTGCCAAGCTAACCGAAAGCACGGTCGTAGTCAGGATCTTGCCCAGGGGAAAATGCACAGGTCGTCCTCTTCTTGTGGCTCATCACCGACTGGTGACGTATCGCGATTCGGGGGAGCACCACGCCGCCGCGGCACTCGAAGGGCGGCGATCCGCCCCCTGCCTATGAACGCAAACCGCGGTGCCAGGCACCGCGGTTTGCAGGCGATCAGCGGCCGGACTTGATCTTCGTCCAGCTGCGGGTCATGGCACGTTGGGCGGCCGGCGGCAGATCCGGGAAGGCGTACAGCTTGCCCATGGTTTCCTGGGTCGGGTACACGCCCGGATCGTTACGAATAGCTTCGTCGACCAGCGGGGTGGCTTTCGCGTTGCCGTTCGGGAAGTGCACTTCGTTGGTGATCTCGGCCATGATTTCCGGCTTGAGCAGGAAGTTCAGGAACGCATGGGCGGACTCGACGTTTTCCGCATCGGCGGGGATGGCCACCATGTCGAAGAAGGCACCGGCACCCTGCTTGGGAATGTTGTAGGACACTTTGACCTTGCCACCAGCTTCTTCGGCGCGCGACTTGGCCTGGTAGATGTCACCCGAGTAACCCACGGCCACGCAGAGGTTGCCGTTGGCCAGGTCGGAGATGTACTTGGAGGAATGGAAGTAGGTGATCGACGGGCGGATCTTCATGAACAGCGCTTCGGCTTCCTTGAGCTGCTTCGGATCGGTGCTGGTCGGCTCATAGCCCAGGTACTGCATGGCGATCGGCAGGATCTCGGTCGGCGAGTCGAGGAACGACACGCCACAGGCCTTCAGCTTCTCGATGTTCTCGGGCTTGAACAGCAGATCCCAGGAATCCACCGGAGCGTTTTCGCCCAGCGCTGCCTTGACCTTTTCCGGGTTGAAGCCAATGCCGACCGTACCCCACATGTACGGGAAGGAATACTGGTTACCCGGGTCGCTGATCTCGACGGTTTTCAGCAGGTTCTTGTCTAGGTTTTCCCAGTTCGGCAGCTTGGACTTGTCCAGCGGCTGGTAGACCTTGGCCTTGATCTGCTTGGCCAGGAAGCTGTTGGACGGCACCACGATGTCGTAGCCCGATTTGCCGGCGAACAGCTTGGCTTCCAGAGTTTCGTTGGAGTCGAAGACGTCGTAGGTGACCTTGATACCGGTCTCCTTGGTGAACTTCTCGATGGTGTCCGGAGCGATATAGTCCGACCAGTTGTAGACGTTCAATACCTTGCCATCTGCCTGCGCCATACCGGCCACGGCGCCGGCCAGCGTCACCGCCAGCAGAGTCTTGCCGAAAGTCTTGATCATGCGGTTCAGCTCCCTCATTTGATATCGATTAACTGGGCCGCCGTTCTACGCGGCAGGGCCCGTTTTTTTGGCCGGCAAGTCTGGCGATAACAGCCCCATCGCTCAAGCCCTGACAGGCAATTGATTACACCCGACTGTCACTGCGTGCGAAAGCGTCGCAACGGCCGTCAGGCCAGTAAAGCACGGGCGGTGAGATCCAGGCATTTGCGGGCCTTTTCCACCAGCTCGTCGATCTCACTCTTGCTGATCACCAGTGGCGGCGAAATGATCATGGTGTCACCCACGGCGCGCATGATCAGGCCGTTCTCGAAACAGTGACCGCGGCAGGTCATGCCCACCGCCTTGTCGCTCGGATAACGTTCGCGGGTCTGCTTGTCTTTTACCAGTTCGATGGCGCCCAGCATGCCGACTCCACGCACCTCCCCAACCAGCGGATGATCCGCCAGTTCACTCAGTCTTTTCTGCAAATACGGTGCCGTTTCTTCTCTGACTCGCTCGATGATCTTTTCTTCGCGCAGAATTCGAATGTTCGCCAGCGCCACCGCCGCCGCCACGGGATGCCCGGAGTAGGTGAAGCCGTGGTTGAAATCGCCACCCTCGTTAAGCACCTTGACGATCTCGTCGCGCACCACCAGGCCACCCATCGGCACGTAGCCGGAGGTCAGGCCCTTGGCGATGGTCATCATGTCCGGCGTATTGCCATAGTAATCGCTGCCGAACCATTCGCCGGTACGACCGAAGCCGCAGATCACCTCGTCAGCGACGAACAGAATGTCGTACTTGGCGAGAATCTCGCGCACGCGCGGCCAGTAGCTGTCCGGCGGGATTATCACGCCTCCAGCGCCCTGGATCGGCTCGGCGAGGAAGGCGGCGACATTGTCTTCGCCGACTTCGAGAATCTTCTTCTCCAGCTCATCGGCGGCCCAGATACCAAAGGCCTCAGGGGTCATGTCGCCGCCCTCGCCGAACCAGTACGGCTGGGCGATATGGACGATACCGGGAATTGGCAGGTCGCCCTGCTCGTGCATGCCTTTCATGCCGCCCAAACTGGCACCGGCGACCGTGGAGCCGTGGTAACCGTTTTCGCGAGCGATCACCACCTTCTTCGACGGTTTACCTTTGAGCGCCCAGTAGTGACGAACCATGCGCAGCATGGTGTCGTTGCCTTCCGAACCCGAGCCGGTGAAGAACACGTGGTTCATGCCGGCCGGCGTCACCTCGGCGAGCGCCTTGGCCAGCTCCAGCACCGGCGGGTGCGCCGTCTGGAAGAAGGTGTTGTAGAACGGCAGCTCGCGCATCTGCTTGCTGGCCGCTTCGACCAATTCTTCACGGCCATAGCCGATGGCGAGACACCACAGCCCGGCCATACCATCAAGGATCTTGTTGCCTTCGCTGTCCCACAGGTGCACACCTTCACCGCGGGTGATAATGCGCGGTCCCTTCTCGGCCAACTGCTTGAAATCACTGAAAGGGGCCAGGTGGTGGTCGCGGCTCATGGCCTGCCATTTCTGGGTATCCGCGTTGTTTGCCGTCATGTTCACCTCTTATAAATGCGGGGCCGGGCGGATCACGCGCCGGCCCCGACTAATTCAGACCGAGAGCAGCAGGAACTCGCGTTCCCAGGAGCTGATCACCCGCTTGAAGTTCTCATGCTCGGCACGCTTCACCGCCACGTAGCCGCTGACGAACTTGTGGCCCAGGTACTGTTCCACGACCTGGCAGGTTTCCATGCGTTCCAGCGCAGCTTCGAGGGTCAGCGGCAGGCGTAGATTGCGGCGCTCGTAGCCACGGCCAACTACCGGCGCGCTTGGCTCGATGCCTTCGACCATACCGATGTAGCCGCACAGCAGGCTGGCCGCCAGGGCCAGATACGGGTTGGCATCAGCACCGGCCAGGCGGTTTTCCACGCGGCGGTTCTGCGGCGTGGCATCCGGCACGCGCAGGCCAACGGTACGGTTCTCCTCGCCCCACTCGACGTTCACTGGCGCCGAGGTGTCGGGCAGGAAGCGGCGGAACGAGTTGACGTTGGGCGCGAACAGCGGCAGCAACTCGGGGATGTACTTCTGCAGGCCGCCGATATGGTGCATGAACAGCTGGCTCATCGAGCCATCTTCGTTGGAGAAGATGTTCTGGCCGGTCTTCACGTCGATGATGCTCTGGTGCAGGTGCATGGCACTGCCCGGCTCATCGGTGATCGGCTTGGCCATGAAGGTCGCCGCAACGTCATGCTTGAGTGCCGCCTCACGCATGGTGCGCTTGAACACCAGAATCTGATCGGCCAGGTGCAGTGCATCGCCGTGACGGAAGTTGATCTCCATCTGCGCCGGGCCTTCTTCGTGGATCAACGTGTCGAGATCCAGGCCCTGCAGCTCGCACCAGTCGTACATATCTTCGAACAACGGGTCGAATTCGTTGGCCGCATCGATCGAGAAACTCTGCCGGCCGGTTTCCGGACGCCCGGAACGGCCCATCGGCGCCACCAGCGGGAAGTCCGGGTCGCTGTTGCGCTTGGTCAGGTAGAACTCCATCTCCGGCGCCACGATGGGCTGCCAGCCTTTTTCGGCATACAGACGCAGCACTTTCTTGAGGATGTTACGCGGTGACAGCTCGATCGGGTTGCCTTGCTTGTCGTAGGTGTCATGGATCACCTGGGCAGTGGGCTCAATAGCCCACGGCACAATGAACACGGCGTTCTCGTCCGGGCGGCAGATCATGTCGATATCAGCCGGGTCGAGCAGGTCGTAATAGACGTCGTCTTCGACGTAGTCGCCGGTCACGGTCTGCAGCAATACGCTTTCGGGCAGGCGCATACCCTTTTCGTCGAGGAATTTGTTGGTCGGCGAGATCTTGCCCCGGGCAATCCCCGTCAGGTCGCTGACCAGACATTCGACTTCGGTGATCTTGCGTTCTTTCAACCAGCTGGAGAGCTGGTCCAATTTGGTGCTCATAGAGACCTCAGGTTTTTTGAAACCGGCATCCTCGGCCGGCTCGACATGCCCCGCACAGTGGCAAGCGGCCCATTGGACAATTGCCAGCGCACAGGATAATCCAGGGTGTCACGTGGGTACGGGCAACGGCCCGTCATACCCTCCAGACGCACAAGCCAGAGCATTGCGCGTGCTCGACATCGCTTCACCACAGTGGCCACGACTGTAACTGACCTTTGTGACGCTCGACAGACCCTCATGCCTCTGCAAGGCGCTTGCCGTTAACTCAAGGCAAGCGCTCGGAAAGGCAAAAGCGAAGCCCATAGTTAAGACGTTGCCCGCACGAAATGACGCGGCCTGACGAAACACGATGACTGATGAAGTAAAGACCAGGTGTGCAGATTTTCGAGCGAAGCGAATCGGATGGGTTGCCGCGGCAGAAGGCCGTGCAACAGCGCACCGGATGGTGGCGCGAAGGGCCAGCGCGACACTGACCACAGCCGGCAAGGCAGCGGGCTGCTTGGTACTGACAATGACGCCTGATAGCGACATGCAGCTCATGAAACACCCGTATTGTTGGATTATGTGGGGTCGCTGTGAGCTTATCCTTGTTCGTTTTTTTCTACAACCCGTCCAACGAAAGCGCACGCCACCAAATAGCGCTGCCTAAAACAGTGCAGAAATCCCTCACAGAAACGCCCTGAAACGCCCTAAAAATGGCCATCACGCCCCACTTTAGGGCAGCATCAGCCTACCTTGACAGCATCTGGCGTTTGGGATTGACTCCCGGTGTGTCAGCAATTGATTGATATTTTCAACAACATAGGTGTTGCATCATGTCGGTACCCCCGCGTGCCGTTCAGCTCAATGAAGCGAACGCGTTCCTCAAGGAACATCCTGAGGTTCAGTTCGTCGACCTTCTGATTGCAGATATGAATGGCGTCGTGCGCGGCAAGCGCATCGAACGCGCCAGCCTCCACAAGGTGTATGAAAAGGGCATCAACCTGCCCGCTTCGCTGTTCGCCCTGGACATCAATGGCGCCACCGTCGAAAGCACCGGCCTTGGCCTGGACATCGGCGACTCGGACCGTATCTGCTACCCCATCCCCGATACCCTGTGCAAGGAACCCTGGCAGAAGCGCCCGACCGCGCAATTGTTAATGACCATGCACGAATTGGACGGCAATCCCTTCTTTGCCGACCCACGCGAGGTATTGCGCCAGGTGGTGCAGAAGTTCGACGAACTTGGCCTGACCATCTGCGCAGCCTTCGAACTGGAGTTCTACCTGATCGATCAGGAGAACGTGAACGGCCGCCCACAGCCACCGCGCTCGCCGATTTCCGGCAAGCGCCCGCACTCGACCCAGGTCTACCTGATCGACGACCTCGACGAATACGTCGACTGCCTGCAAGACATGCTCGAAGCCGCCAAAGAGCAGGATCTGCCGGCGGACGCCATCGTCAAGGAAAGTGCCCCGGCGCAGTTCGAAGTCAACCTGCATCACACCAATGACGCGCTCAAGGCCTGCGATCACGCCCTACTGCTCAAGCGCCTGATCAAGAACATCGCCTACGACCATGAGATGGACTCCACCTTCATGGCCAAGCCCTACCCGGGACAGGCGGGCAACGGCCTGCATGTGCACATCTCGCTGCTCGACAAGAAAACCGGGCAGAACATCTTCGCCACCGAGGACCCGGAGCAGCACGCACCGTTGCGCCATGCCATCGCCGGCATCCTCGACACCATGCCGGCGTCGATGGCGTTCCTGTGCCCGAACGTCAACTCCTACCGACGTTTCGGTGCACAGTTTTACGTGCCCAATGCGCCGAGCTGGGGCCTGGACAACCGCACCGTGGCCGTTCGTGTACCGACCGGCAGCAGCGATGCGATTCGCATCGAACACCGCGTAGCCGGCGCCGATGCCAACCCGTACCTGATGATGGCAGCCATTCTGGCCGGCATTCATCACGGCCTGACCAATGAACTCGACCCGGGCGAGCCCATCGAGGGCAACTCCTACGAGCAGCTAGAGCAGAGCCTGCCGAACAACCTGCGCGATGCCCTGCGCCAGCTGGACGACAGCGAGGTACTCAACAAGTACATCAGCCCGGATTACATCGACATCTTCGTCGCCTGTAAGGAAGCTGAGCTGCAGGAGTTCGAGACGACCATCTCCGACCTCGAGTACAACTGGTACCTGCACACCGTGTGACCCGCAAAACGCCGGCGAGAGCCGGCGTTTTCACAGGTGCTCTCAGCGTTATGATTCGGCAAAGAGCTGCGTGCCGACATTGCGCTACCGCGCCGCCATCACCCATCAGGATGAACACATTGACTCACTGCCCAGCGGTTTTGCCAGCCATTGGCACGGCATACCCATTCGATAGCCTGCATGCAACAGAGGACGCCTGAGTGAGCGCTCGCAAGCCCCGCGCCAGCAGCCAGGCACGCATCGAACAGATTCTTGCAGCGGCCCGCACGCTGTTGGCCGAACAGGGCGTGGCGGCGCTGTCGATCTACACCGTGGCCGAACGCGCGGGCATCGCACCGTCGTCGATCTACCATTTCTTCCCCAGCGTTCCCGCCCTGCTCCAGGCGCTTACTGCTGACGTGCACCGCGCCTTCCGTGCTTGCCTGCAAGCCCCCATCGACGCTGGCCCGCTGCATTGCTGGCGCGACCTTTCGCGTGTCATCGAGCAACGTATGCTGGGCATCTATGCGGGCGACCCCGCGGCCCGGCAGTTGATCCTCGTTCAGCATGGCCTCAGCGAAGTAACTCAAGCCGATCGCCAGCACGACATAGAACTCAGCCAGCAGACCCGGGTGCTGTTCGACCAGTATTTCGAGCTGCCCGCCTTGCCGGACGATATCGATGTTTTCGCCTTGGCGATGGAGTTAGGTGATCGCGTCTACGCACGTTCGATTCACCAGCACGGCGAAATCACGCCACGCTTCGCCGAAGAAGGCTTGCGGGTATTCGAAGCCTATCTGGGGCTATACCTGCCACCCTTTCTTCGCAAACGTGCAAGCGACTGAAGAATGGCCGACTTAGCCATGCGTCGGCAGCGGCAATTCCGGCTGCTGCCACCGAATGAAACAATCCTAACGAATACAAATATCTATCCGCTTATTTATTTAAATTAATCTATAAATCGCTAAAAATTCACTTCTAAAGCCGATATTTATCGACTATAAGATCAGTCTGAACGGTCATTTCTCGTACTGCTCATTAACCTTGCTCATGCCGAAAGCAGGCGCGTGAAGCAACGGTCGGAAGTGAACCACGCGTGTGCGAAGCTCAGTGAGCGGCACCCAGATTTTCCATGGCCCATTGAATCCTCGGATGGCTTAATCGCCTCCTGAATCCTCGAACGACCCAGTAATGGAGCACTCCCATGACCACGCTGACCTCCACACCTCGCGCCGATGGCTTCCGCATGCCGGCAGAATGGGAAGCCCACAGCCAGACCTGGATGGTGTGGCCGGAGCGGCCGGACAACTGGCGCCTGGGCGGCAAGCCTGCGCAGCACGCATTCACTGCGGTCGCCTGCGCAATCGCCGAGTTCGAAGCCGTGACCGTCTGCGCTTCGGCTGCGCAATACGAAAATGCCTGCGCGCACCTGCAGCACGAACGCATCCGAGTCGTCGAAATGACCACTGACGATGCCTGGGTACGTGATACCGGCCCGACCTTCGTGACCAACGCTCAGGGCGAGCTTCGCGGTGTGGACTGGGGCTTCAACGCCTGGGGCGGCTTCGAGGGCGGCCTGTATTTCCCATGGCTACGCGACGATCAGGTGGCCAGCAAGATCCTCAACATCGAAGGCTGCGACCGCTATCGCACCGAGGGTTTCGTGCTCGAAGGCGGCTCGATCCACGTTGACGGCGAAGGCACACTGATCACCACCGAAGAGTGCCTGCTCAACCACAACCGCAACCCGCACCTGAGCCGCGAGCAGATCGAAGCCGTGCTGGCCGACCACCTGGCCATCGACACCGTAATCTGGCTGCCCCATGGCCTGTACAACGACGAAACGGACGGCCACGTTGACAATTTCTGCTGCTATGTGCGCCCGGGCGAAGTGCTGCTGGCCTGGACCGACGATCCGCAAAATCCCAACTACAGCCGTTGCCAGGAGGCCATGCGCGTACTGAAAAACGCCCGTGACGCCAAGGGCCGCGCCTTGACCGTTCACAAGATGCCAATCCCAGGTCCATTGCATGCCACGCAAGAAGAATGCGCAGGCGTCGACCGCGTACTCGGCAGCCAGGAGCGCAGCCCAGAGGTTCGCCTGGCCGGTTCTTATGTGAACTTCCTGATCGTCAACGGCGGCATCGTCGCACCCAGCTTCGACGACCCCAAGGATGCCGAAGCCAAAGCAATCCTCGAGCGCCTGTTCCCCGAACACCGCGTGGTGATGGTGCCAGGCCGGGAAATCCTCCTGGGCGGCGGCAATATCCATTGCATCACCCAGCAGCAGCCGGCAGCTATCGCCAGCTGATTTAACCAGTCTGCAGAAACGCAAAAGCCCGGGACTAGTCCGGGCTTTTGCATTTAAGCGAGCCGCTACGTGGCGCGGCTCAGATCGGCAGCCTGCTTACAGCAAAGGGATACTGTAGCTGACGATCAGGCGGTTCTGGTCGGTATCGGCAGTAGCCTCACTGCGCAGCGACGCATTACGCCAGGCGAAACCCAGACCTTTGGCAACACCTTCCTGTACCACATAGCTGACGGTCAGGTCGCGTTCCCATTCTTTCTGGTCGCCACCAACTGCTTTGATGTTGTCACCTTTCATATAAAGCACGTTGGCAGTCAGGCCCGGAACACCGATCTTGCCGAAGTCGTAGCCGTACTGAGTGATCCAGGTACGCTCACCGGCACGGGCGAAGTTGGTGATCTGACGGTCGGTGATCAGGTAAGTGGTAGCGCCGCCCTGACCAGGGATCGAAGTCTGGTTCAGCTGCATGAAGTTGCTGTCACCGGACACCTGCTGGTAACCAGCACTCAGCGCGTGGCCTTCCAGGCTGTAGGTGAAGAAGGCACTCCAGGTACGGTTGTCAGCTTCACCGTCATTGCCCGGCTTGCCAGCTGCCCGATAACCTTCGGCACGTCCGGCGACACTGCCATTCTTGCCGTCGGAGCTGGTATCGAAATAACGCAGATCGGACTTCAGCGAGCCAGCACCCAGAGCCAGCGTGTGGGTCAGGCCCAGGAAATGCTGCTTGTAGAAGTCATCCAGATTACCGTAGTAGTACTGAGCTAACAGATCCTTGTTGATCTTGTAGTCAGCACCACCGTAGTAGAACTTGTTGCTATCGGCGCCATTAGCGGCACCAGCGATAGCCAAAGAATCGGCGTCGCTGGAAGTACGACCCTTGGCATGTTCCAACTGACCTGCAATCAGGGTCAGCTTGTCGATTTCGTTGGAAGTGATCTGCGCACCTTCAAAGGTTTGCGGGATCAGGCGACCATCGTTGAAGGTCACGACCGGCAGTTTCGGCTGCAGAGTACCGACATGAGCGACAGTCTTGGAGAAGCGGATCTTGCCGGTCAGGCCAAGGCTGCTGAACTCGTCACGAGCGCTACCATCGCTTTCCAGCGGGAACAGTGCGCTCGGGGTACGATCTTGACCGGCTTTGCCTGCACGACCACCACCATCCAGACGCACACCCAGCAAGCCCAAAGCGTCTACACCAACGCCAACGGTGCCTTCAGTGAAGCCCGACTGCAGGTTCAGCTGGAACGCTTGGCCCCACTCACGAACCTGACCATTATGCGAGCTGGCAACACCAACGTCACCCTGGCTTTCACGGTTGTCGTTGTCGAAGTAGTAGTTACGCAGATCCAGCTTGGCAGTGCTGTCTTCGATAAAGGCAGCGTTCGCAACGTTGCCCAAGGTCAGACCCAGAGTACCGGCGGCTACGGCCAGCGCCAGGGAAGTATTTTTCATCGTGATCTCTCCAGTGTTCTGTTCTTTTAGTGGTGTTGCACATCGGCCCGCAAGGTGCCGCCATCATGGCGTGCAGCCAGCCGAATTCGGGTACGACCGTCAGGTATCAGGCAGCCAAAAGGCGCCACAGATACATGGACGGCAATACGAAAACGTTCAGAAATAAAGGTGGTTCAGGCTGGTATAGCGGCTGCTATGACAGGGAAAAGGCATCGTTCAACTCTCGGCATTATTATTCTCGGCCGTCGCGGGGCCGTTGCTGTATGAATTTAGCACAGCAGGTTACGTGCCACGGGCGACCAAAGTCGCATAACAACTAAGATTTCAGTATGTTACCGATAAATGATGGCAATGTGATAATCGTTCATCGGGAATAATGAGCGATTAACCGCCGAAAAGAAGGATCTGCGGGGCGGAATTCCGCCACGTTAGCTGGTGACGATCTGGTTCTTGCCCTGGCGCTTGGCCTGATACATCGCGGCATCGGCCCGTGCATAAAGCACATCCAGCCCTGGATCACCGGCGCGCAATGAGGTCAGGCCCTGGCTGACGGTAATGCCAAACGTCGTGCCTTCGTGATTGAACGACAAGCGTTGGATCTCCCGCTGCAGTCGCTGCGCGATCTGCGAAGCCAGCTCTGGTTCACAGCCCGGAAACAGCGCAGCGAATTCTTCCCCACCGATACGCCCAAACAGATCACCGCGGCGCAGCACTGAGCTGGCACAGCTGGCCAGTTGCTGCAGCACCTGGTCACCCACTTGGTGCCCATAGCTGTCGTTGATGTGCTTGAAATCATCCAGATCCAGCAGCAGGAAAGCCAGCGGCTGCCCATGCGTGCGTGCCAACTCGAATTCGCTTTGCGCGCATTCGAAAAAGTGTCGCCTGTTGCTGCTTTGAGTCAGTACGTCGGTGGTCGCCAGGCGATGAAGCTCGCCCTCGAGCTGTTTTTTCTCGGTGATGTCTTCAGCGATACCAAAGATGATCGTCGTACCCAGACTCTCGCTCTGCCGGCCGATGAAGCACTTGTCGCTGAGCCAGCGGATTTCCCCGTCCGCACGAATGATGCGGTACTCCCGCGCCTCGACGGCACCGGTCTCCAGCACCTTGGCCATGCTTTCCGCAGCGAATTCCAGATCATCCGGGTAGATGCTGTTGCGCCACTCGCCATAGTCAGCCAGCAACAGGCCTGCCGAACGACCAAAAACCAGCTCGTAGGCCGGGCTTACATAGATGATCTGCTGAGTCTCCCAATCGAACGCCCAAAGCACTGCATTGACGCTGCCCAACAGGGTGCTGAATAGCTGTTCACGCTCGCGCAGCCGCGTGCCTTCTGCACGGCTGTGCAACAGCGCCATGGTCAGCTCTTCCAGGTCGAGAGTGGCGAGTTCATCCATATACCGGTCCAGAGCATTGGCCTTTTTAATGTGGGCGAAGGTTACCAATGAGGATCAAAAAAGCCCGCCGAATGGCGGGCTCTTATGTGGCAACCAGGTCACACCTATGACCATGGGAGCAGTAAGCGGTTCACCGCTTAATTAGCTTTGTGCGCTGGCTCACGCTGCAGCAGGACGCAGGGAGTAGGTCTTCAGTTGCTCGGCAAAATCGCGTAGCGACTGAATACCACTGGCCTCGGCATCCTGCACCCAATGCTTGATGGCCTCGAGCATGTCATGACCATTGGCGCTGGTGCGTGCCCAGATCTGTTGCAATGCAAGGCGTTTCTCGTAGATAACCTTGAGCGCTTGGCTGTGCGCCAGCATCGCCTCGATATGCACTTGCTGGTTGTCCTGCAACAGGCTCGGCTCGCGCGACAGCAGACGCTTGGCACGGCGGAACTGGTGGCGAACAGACTCATCCGCCTTGGCAAGTTCCTGTTTGACCAGCGGAGCGATCACCAACTTGCGGTATTGCGCCATGATCTGGAAGCGGTTGTTGAGAATCGCCATGGCCGTATCCATGTCCAGAATGCCCTTACCAGGCACCCGGTGAGCGATCGGAGCCACGCGCTGCACCTTGGCCAGGCGCAGAAAGCTGAACAGCTGAATCCAGGCCCAGCCCATATCGAACTCCCAGCGCTTGACCGACAGCTTCGCTGAGTTGGGGTAGGTGTGGTGGTTGTTGTGCAGCTCTTCGCCACCAACAATAATGCCCCAGGGCACCAGATTGGTCGCAGCATCGCGACACTCGAAGTTGCGATAGCCAACGGCATGACCGAGGCCATTGATGACCCCTGCAGCCCAGAACGGAATCCAGACCATCTGCACGGCCCAGACGGTAAGGCCCAGAGCGCCGAACAGCAGCACATCGATGATCAGCATCAGCGATACGCCGCCGATCGGGAAGCGCGAGTAGACGTGGCGCTCGATCCAGTCATCGGGACAGTTCTTGCCATATATACGCAAGGTATCCTCGTTCTTCGCCTCTTCGGCGTACAACTCGGCGCCCTGGCGCATGACCGTCCCCAGCCCTTTGATTACCGGGCTGTGCGGGTCTTCGGCGGTTTCGCACTTGGCGTGATGCTTGCGGTGAATAGCCGTCCACTCGCGGGTGTTCATGCCTGTGGTCATCCACAGCCAGAAACGGAAGAAATGTTTGAGCGCAGGATTGAGCTCCAGAGAGCGGTGCGCGGAGTAACGGTGCAGGTAAACCGTCACAGCTACGATGGTGATATGAGTCATCACCAGAGTGACGATAATGAGCTGCCAGACAGGCAAGTCGAGAAAACCGTTGTACCACATGGGCAGGGGTACCTCTTGCAGAGAAAAAGCGATGCGGCCAAAGTGCCGCTCTTTCATTATCAACATGATCTGCTGAAAAACCACTTGGTCTTTTGGCTAGGGATGTTGCAAGGACGACCTTCGCGATGATCTTTTCCCGTAACAGACGCCCTAGATCTAGCCTATGAACACCCGTCAAGGCGCGCTGCGCCTGACCTTGAACTATCTGCTGGTAGCTGGTCTGTGGATCGTTTTCAGCGACAAACTGGTGGCGGCGCTAGAGCTGACGGCCCGACAGACGGAGCAAGTCCAGGTATGGAAGGGGTTGGTATTTGTCCTACTGACCGGCGCATTGCTCTACCTGACGATAAACCGTCATCTACGTAACCAGGCCACCATCGGCATGGCGTTGCGCGCCAGTGAAGAGCGACTCAGCCTTGCCCTGTCAGCAACTGAAGACGGCCTTTGGGACTGGGATCTGCGCAACCGGAGCGTTTACTACTCGCCCGGTTATCACGCGTTACTGGGCATGCATGAAGGCGAGCTGAGCACAGACCGCGAGCAATGGCAGGAGCTCTTGCACCCCGACGACCGCGCGCCTTATCAGCGTGCACTCAACGACCTGCTGCAGGCGGAGGAAGACACATCATCGGAACACAGCTTCCGCCTGCGCCACCGCGACGGCAGCTATCGCTGGGTTTTGTCCCGCGGCCGCTTGCAGCTCGACAGCCTGGGACGTCCGGCGCGCTTTATCGGTACGGTCAAGGACGTTACCCAAAGCCGGGCCGATGCCGATAGCCTGCGCCAGGCGGCGGCGGTATTCGAATCCACACAGGAAGGCGTTCTGGTGACCGATGCGCAACAGACCATCGTGCACATCAATCCGGCCTTCAGTCGCATCACCGGCTACAGCGAAGCGGAAATTCTCGGCAAACACCCCACCCTGCTGAAATCCGGCCGCCACGACGAAACCTTTTATCAACACCTCTGGCACACCCTGCAGACCCAGGGCAGTTGGAGTGGTGAGGTATGGAACCGCCGCAAGGACGGTGAAATCTACCCGCAGTGGCAGTGCATCCGCGCAATCCAGGACGCCAATGGCCTGCTCAGCCACTACGTCGCCGTATTCTCCGATATCACCGTGCTCAAGCACTCTCAGCACGAACTCGATCACCTCGTTCATCACGACCCGCTGAGCGGCCTGCCTAATCGCCTGCTGTTCAGCGAGCGCGTCGAGCACGCTCTGCAACGCGCGCAGCGGGATGCGAGGCGTGGCGCCGTCCTGGTAATCGACCTCGACCACTTCAAGCACATCAATGAAAGCCTTGGTCATAACGTCGGCGACATGCTGCTCAAGGCCGCCGGCGAGCGCCTCGCCGAGCAGATTGGCACCGGCGCCACGCTGGCCCGGCTCGGTGGTGACGAATTCGCCGTGCTTAGCGAAGACTGCGGCCTTGCCGAGCAAGCTGGGCAGCTGGCACAAACGCTGATCGACTGCCTTGACGAGCCGTTCATGCTCGATGGCCAGGAACTGTTCATTTCCGCCAGCGCGGGTGTTTGCCTGTACCCAGGCGATGCGCAAACGGTCGATCAGGTGCTGCGCAATGTCGACTCTGCGCTGTTCAAGGCCAAGAGTAGCGGCCGTGGCGGTTTTGCCTTCTACGACCAGGAACAGACCGAGTACGCCCGCCAGCGCGTGGAACTGATTGCGGGCATGCGCCATGCCATCGAGAACGGCGAGCTACGGGTGCATTACCAACCGCTGCACTGCCTCGTGGGCAGCCGCATGATCGGCGTCGAAGCGTTAGTGCGCTGGCAGCACCCGCAACGCGGCCTGGTGCCACCCGGCGAATTCATTCCGGTTGCAGAAGACAGCGGCATGATCAGCGCAATCGATGCGTGGGTACTTGAGCACGCGTGCCGGCAGATGGTCACTTGGCGGGCGGCGGGCCATAGCCTGGAGTTCGTGGCAGTGAATGTCTCCAGCCGCCTGTTCAGCCGTGGCGAACTCGACCAGCGAGTATCCCAAGTACTTCAGGCGACTGGATTACCCGCAGCTTGCCTGGAGCTGGAAGTCACCGAAAGTGCGGTGATGGATGATCCCGATCAAGCTCAGGCTTTACTAGAGCGTCTGCGCGCACTCGGCGTACGCCTGGCCATCGATGATTTCGGCACCGGTTACAGTTCGCTGGCACGCCTGAAGCGCCTGCCGGTGCACAAGCTGAAGCTGGACCAAAGCTTCGTCGCCGGCCTGCCCCACGACAAGGATGACCTGGCGATCACTCGCGCAGTCATCGCTCTGGCACACAGCATGGACCTGAAGGTACTCGCCGAGGGCGTGGAGCGAGCTGAGCAACTGGAGCACCTGCGCCGACTCGGCTGCGATTACGTCCAAGGCTATTTTATCGGCCGCCCGGTTTCGCACGAAGAGCTGAAGCTAAGCTGACGCCGAGCTTGCAGGGCTGTCGCAAAGGCCCTGCACCTCGGCCGGCGTCAGTCAGACCTGAAACAAGGCCTTGCGCGCCTCACTCGTCAGCACGCCTTCAGGACTTTGCGTAACGGCCTCGGCCACTTGATATGCCCGCTGCACCGCAGAGCGATTGCCCATTCGTGCCAGCCAGGCTGCCATGTTCGGGAAGTCTTCGAGGCGCTGGCGCTGCAGCTCCCAGCCCTTGGCCCATGGGTAGATGGCCATGTCGGCAATCGAGTAGTCGCCAGCCACGTACTCGCGCCCCTGAAGCTGACGATCCAGCACGCCGTACAGCCGAGCGGTTTCCTTCACGTAGCGATCGATGGCGTAGGGAATCTGCTCCGGCGCGAAGCGCACGAAGTGATGATTCTGCCCGGCCATCGGCCCCAGCCCGCCCATCTGCCAGTGCAGCCACTGCTGCACCTGAACACGCAAACGCGGCTGCAACGGCATGAAACGCCCGATCTTGTCGGCCAGGTACTCGAGAATCGCACCGGACTCGAAAACCGAAATCGGCTCGCCGCCATCGCTTGGGTTGTTATCGACGATGGCAGGAATGCGATTGTTCGGCGCGATTTTCAGAAATGCCGGTTCAAATTGCTGGCCGGCACCGATATTAACCGGATGCACGTTGTAATCCAGCCCGCTTTCTTCGAGAAAGATGCTGATCTTGTGGCCGTTGGGCGTCGTCCAGTAATGGAGATCGATCATGGAGCACTCCTGTCGAGGGGATGCGGCCAACCGGCGGCGGTCGGCTTCTGGTAAAGCTTGGAGCCGCTGGCTCAGCGCAGAGTTCAGGAGCGGTGACCGATCCTGCGCACCTGACGCCCGGCATGCGCGCCGCTCGGCTATTGGCATATCCAGTGCGTGCCTAAAGCGCCGCTCGCACTGAACGATACAAGCGAGGCACAATCGAAACGCCGCGCGATAGCGTGCCAGTCACTTCACCGTAAAGGTTGCAATCCGGATGTCGTCCCCCTCTTTGCGCCACTCGCTGCGTCGTCTCTGGGCACTGGACAAGTTCAGCTACAGCCTGCGGGTGTTCATCGCCCTCGGTGGCAGCCTGGCGCTGTGCTGGCATCAGGGCTGGATGCACAGCCTGATACCGCTGTTTCTCGGGGTGATCGCCAGCGCCCTGGCGGAAACAGATGACAGCTGGCAGGGCCGGTTGACCGCGTTACTGGTGACGCTAGGCTGCTTCAGCGCCGCGGCCTATACCGTCGAATTCCTGTTTCCCTATCCCTGGCTGTTCGTCAGCGCCCTGGCCCTGTCGGCTTTCTCGCTGACCATGCTCGGCGCGCTCGGTGAACGCTTCGCGACCCTAGGCTCGGCAACGCTGATTCTGGCGGTCTACAGCATGATCGGCGTGGAGCAGCGCGGCGGCGTAGCCGGCCTGTGGCTTGAGCCGTTGCTGTTGGTCGCGGGAGCAGCGTGGTACGGCGTGCTTTCGGTACTTTGGCATGCGTTGTTTGCTCACCAACCGATCCAGCAAAGCCTGGCCCGGCTATTTCGCGAGCTGGATCTTTACCTCAAGCTCAAGGCGGCATTGTTCGAACCGCTGCGCCAGCTGGATGTGGAAGCACGCCGGCTCGACCTAGCCAAGCAGAACGGCCGGGTGGTAGCCGCACTCAACGCCACCAAGGAAATCATCCTGCATCGGGTCGGCAATGGTCGGCCAGGCCCGAAAGTCAGCCGTTACCTGAAACTGTACTTTCTCGCCCAGGACATCCACGAGCGCGCCAGTTCTTCGCACTACCCCTACAACGCGCTGGCCGAAGCTTTCTTCCACAGTGACGTGATGTTCCGCTGCCAGCGCCTGCTGCGCATGCATGGCAAGGCATGCCACGCGCTGGCCCAGGCCATCGAGCTGCGTCAGCCATTCGAATACGGCGAACAGTACAGCCAGGCCCAGGCCGACCTGCAGGCGTCCCTGGAGCACCTGCGCATCCAGAGCAACCCGGCCTGGAAGCATCTATTGCGCTCGCTTGGCGCCCTGGCCGGCAACCTCGGCACGCTCGACCGCCTGCTGAGCAGCGCCAGCAACCCGGACGCTCTGGCCGAGGAACAGGACAGCTCGCTGCTCGACCGCGAACCACAATCGCTGCGTGACGTCTGGGAACGCATCCGCCTGCAGCTCACCCCGACCTCGCTGCTGTTCCGCCACGCCCTGCGCCTTTCTATCGCGCTGGCTGCGGGCTATGGCGTGCTGCACTGGATTCACCCGACTCAGGGCTACTGGATCCTGCTGACCACGCTGTTCGTCTGCCAGCCAAACTATGGCGCCACACGGATGAAACTGGTGCAGCGCATCGTCGGCACCGTACTCGGCCTGCTGCTCGGCTGGGCGCTGATCGACCTGTTCCCGGCGCAGTTGGTCCAGGCGTTCTTCGCCGTGGCGGCCGGCGTGGTGTTCTTCGCCACCCGCTCCAGTCGCTACACCGTGGCCACAGCGGCCATAACTTTGCTGGTGCTGTTCTGCTTCAACCAGGTGGGCGACGGCTACGGGCTGATCCTGCCGCGCCTGTTCGATACCCTGCTCGGCAGCCTGATCGCCGGCCTCGCTGTGTTCCTGATCCTACCGGACTGGCAGGGCCGCCGCCTGAATCGCGTGGTGGCCAATACCCTGAGCTGCAACAGCACTTACCTGCGGCAGATCATGCGCCAGTACGCCGAAGGCAAACGCGACGACCTCGCCTATCGCCTGGCCCGGCGTAACGCGCACAACGCCGACGCTGCGCTATCGACAACGCTCGGCAACATGCTGATGGAGCCAGGCCATTTCCGGAAGGAAGCAGATATCGGCTTTCGCTTCCTGGTGCTCTCGCACACCTTGCTCAGCTACCTGTCGGGCCTTGGCGCTCACCGTGGCGAGGCGCTGCTGGCCGATGAAAAAAGCGAGCTGCCGGCCAGTGCCCAGCGCCTGGCGGACAGCCTCGACGAAATCGCCCGCGGCCTGAACGAGCTGACCCCGGTGGCCATCCAGAGCGACAGCGAAGAGCAACTTGCCGACGCCCTGGAGCAGATACCCGAAGAACTCGACGATGCGCAGCGCCTGATGCAGACCCAACTCTCGCTGATCGCCCGACAGCTCGGCCCGCTACGCACGCTGGCCGCCCATCTTCTGAAAAATCGCACCAAGGCGGCCACCTGATGGACAAGCAATCCATCGTTCAGCAGGTCATCGAGCACCTGACCGGTGACCTGTCTGCCGCCGAGCAGGCCGCCCGGGTTGCCCATGAGACCGCGACCCACGAAGAGAACATCGCCGAGAACAAATACGACACCCTGGGCCTGGAGGCCGCCTACCTGGCTGCTGGCCAGGCACGCCGTGTAGAGGAAATCGGCCTGACGTTACGGGCCTGGCGGCAGTTGCAATTAAGGCCTTTCGACGCAGCCCTGGGCATCCGCCTCACGGCGCTGATGTTGCTGGCCGATGAAAACGGCGGGGAGCAGTGGCTGTTCCTCGGCCCGGAGGGCGCGGCCACCAAGGTGCACGCCCTGCAGCGGGAAATTCTCGTACTCAGCCCGAACGCGCCACTCGGCCAACGCCTGCTGGGCCGTCAGCCCGGCGATGAAATCGAGTTAAAGATCGCGGGCCGAGTACAGCATCACGAGATCATCGAAGCGCACTGAACAGCGCCTAAGGCATCACGCTGGCGTATTCGACTGCAGGTCACGCCAGGTCAGGTACAGGCGCAGGTCGAACTCCAGCTGCTGGTAGCCCGGCAGCATGTATTCGCAGAGATTGTAGAACGCCTTGTTGTGATCGTTTTCCTTCAGGTGCGCCAGCTCGTGGACAACGATCATCTGCAGGAACTGCGGCGCCGCTTCACGAAACAGCGAGGCGACACGAATCTCTTTCTTGGCCTTGAGCTTGCCGCCTTGCACCCGCGAGATGGTGGTATGCAAGCCGAGTGCGCGATGGGTGAGATCGAGGCGATTGTCGAACAGCACCTTGTCGATGGCCGGCGCGTTCTTCAAGTGTTCCTGCTTGAGCGCCATGACGTAGGCGTACAACGCCTTGTCACTCTGGATCGCGTGGCGGCCCTCGTAACGCTGCGCCAGGTAATCACCCAGGCGCTCGCCAGCGATCATCTGGCGGACTTGCTCCTGCAAGGAGGCGGGGTAACCCTGGAGATACTTCAGCGGCGTCATGTTCGTTCACGGTGAAAGGCTGGCGGCAGATTATGCCTTAACGTAGGGTCTGTTACCGTTTCAACGCGAGCCGCGTTGCCGTGCGTGAAACGGCAACAGACCCTACAGCGGCACGACCCGCAGCAGGCGGCCATCCTCGCTGTCGGTGAGCAGATATAGCGCTCCATCCGGCCCGTCGTATACGCCGCGAACGCGTTCGTCCAACTCCTGGAACAGAATGTCCTCGCCCGCCAAACGCCCTTTCTCCAGACGCACCCTGCGCACGCTCTTTTCCTTGAGGGTGGAGACGAACAGGTCGCCCTGCCAATGCGGGAAACGATCGCCGGTATAAAGTGCCAGCCCGGACGGAGCCACCGATGGCGTCCAGTGCAGTTCCGGCGACAGATAGCCAGGCAGCTCGGTGAATGGCGTGACCATCGCGGCAGTGTAATCGACACCAAAGGATGCCAACGGCCAACCGTAGTTCCCGCCAGGCTGCAGCAGGTTCAGCTCGTCGCCTCCCTTGGGACCGTGTTCGTGACTGTACAGGCGCTTGCGCTGGCGATCGTAGACGATGCCCTGCACGTTGCGGTGACCCAGGCTGTAGATCTCCTTGGCAGCGCCGGGCTGACTGCGCAATGGGTTGTCTGCGGGGATGCTGCCGTCACGATTGAGGCGCACGGTTTTGCCCAGGTGATTGGCCGGGTTCTGCGCCTGCTCACGCCAATCGAAGCCATCACCCAATGTCAGCACCAGCGTATCGTCAGGCAGAAAGGCGATGCGCCCGCCGTAATGCGAGGCGCCGGCCCTGGCCGGCTGGGCGGTGAACAGCACTTCGAAGTCGCGCAGCTCACCGTCAACCAAACGAGCACGGGCCAGTCGCGTGTTGTTGGCATCGATATCGCCATGGGCGTAGCTCAGATAAATCCACGGGTCCGTGGCGAAGTGCGGATCCAGCGCCACCTCCATCAAGCCGGCTTGAGTGGCCACGAAGGGCGTCGGCATTCCGCGCACGGGCTCAGCCTGCAGCTTGCCCCCAGCATCGATCAGGCGCAGCTGCCCGGTGCGTTCGGTGACCAGCATGCGGCCATCGGGCAGGAACGCCAACGACCAGGGATGCGCCAGCCCGTCGGTGACGGTCTCGATCCGATAATCGGCGTGAACCAGCGCTGCCGCACACAGCCCCACCACTAGCAAGGCAGCTTTCAACATCACACCTTTGTTTGGAGAAGCGTTCATCAGCGCGAGGCGCCGCTGTAACGCGCGAACACCAGGCCACCCAGGCTGCCGCAAAGCATCAGCGCCAGCGTGCCGGCCAAGGTGCGATTGGCACCGATCAGGGTCGGCATCGGCGCGAGGGCATTGGCTGTGGTGAGCGCCAGCCAAACCGCCAAGGCTCCAGCGAGAGAAAACGCCAGCCAGCGCAACAGGCCGCAAACCGGCGCCGCCCAGGCGGTAAATGGCAACGCGACGATGAACGCAGCGATCACCAGGGCAGCGAAAGTAGGGCTGAAACCCAGCAGATCATGCAAGGTGGCTTGCGCGCGAACACCCGGAGAAATACTGGCGCCGAGCTGCTGTAGAGCGGCGAGATTGAACTGGGTCTGGACGATGCTGCCAAGCAGGGTGGCGACGAGAACGGCCAAGCCGAACGGCAGCCAGAGGCGAGAGTTTTGAGGCATGGGAGCCGACATCCTGAAGCGCGTGGCGGCAGTATGGCGCAGCACCCGCAACATGGCGGCACAGGAGTTTTACATGGTTTTACGCAGCGGAAGGAAATCGCGGCGAGAGCAAAGATTGCTGCCAGCACCGATCATCATTCGCAGCCCTAAGCACAGAAAGCAGCCGCATAAAAAAGCCGCTTGCCCATCACGGGCAAGCGGCTTTTTAGGTTGTGCTAAACGCTCTGATCAGTTGATCTTGGCGGCCAACTCACCTTTGGCGTAATGCTGGAACATGCCTTCCAGGGAGATCGGTTTGATCTTCGAGGCGTTGCCGGCGGTGCCGAAGGCTTCGTAGCGAGCGATGCAGATATCGCGCATGGCGGTGATGGTATGGGCGAAATATTTGCGCGGGTCGAACTCGCTCGGGTGCTCGGCCAGGAAGCGGCGAATGGCACCGGTGGAGGCCAGGCGCAGGTCGGTGTCGATGTTGACCTTGCGCACGCCGTACTTGATGCCTTCGACGATTTCGTCGACCGGCACGCCGTAGGTTTCTTTGATCTCGCCACCATGCTCGTTGATGATCGCCAGCCAATCCTGCGGTACCGAGCTGGAACCGTGCATCACCAGGTGAGTGTTAGGGATGCGTTTGTGGATCGCCTTGATGCGCTCGATCGACAGCACGTCACCGGTAGGCGGCTTGGTGAACTTGTAAGCGCCGTGGCTGGTGCCAATGGCGATGGCCAGGGCATCGACTTGGGTCTTCTTGACGAAGTCAGCCGCTTCTTCCGGGTCGGTCAGCAGTTGGCTGTGGTCGAGCACGCCCTCTGCACCAACGCCGTCTTCTTCACCGGCCATACCGGTTTCCAGGCTACCCAGGCAGCCCAGCTCACCTTCAACCGACACGCCGCAGGCGTGAGCGAAGGCAACCGTCTGCTGCGTGACGCGCACGTTGTACTCGTAGTCGGCCGGGGTTTTACCGTCTTCTTTCAGCGAGCCGTCCATCATTACCGAGCTGAAGCCCAGTTGAATGGAGCGCTGGCAGATGTCCGGGCTGGTGCCGTGATCCTGATGCATGCACACCGGGATGTGCGGGAATTCTTCGATGGCAGCGAGGATCAGGTGACGCAGGAACGGCGCGCCAGCATATTTGCGAGCACCAGCGGAGGCCTGGACGATGACCGGCGAATCGGTCTTGTCGGCGGCTTCCATGATGGCGCGCATCTGCTCGAGGTTGTTGACGTTGAAAGCCGGCACGCCGTAGCCGAATTCGGCGGCGTGGTCGAGCATCTGGCGCATGCTGATAAGTGCCATGTTTTGCTATCTCCCGATAGGGCTCGTGAATCGTGCAAGCCTGCCGCAGCGGCAGGCTCTGTTCAAATTTCCGCGAGCGACAATGGCCGCTCGCTCGTCATTCAGGGCGCCTTGCAGCCACGCCCCAGCAAATCATCATTGGCGGTGCGGTAGACCAAGCCTTCCTCGCCCTTGGCATGGAAGGACAGCGTACCGTCGCTGTACAACTCACCGGAGCCGGAAGGCTCCAGGCTCAAACGATGGACGACATCGCTGCCACCCATGCGCACATCGACCTTTTCATGGGCCGGATCGGCGTAACGCCAGAACACTTCAGCCTGGCTGTCACAGACCCAGCGATTCCATTGCTGGCTCTCGGCGTAGTCCTTGCCGGCACAACCGGTGAGCATGGCCAGGCCGAGCAACGCACCAGCACATTTATAACGGTTCATCGCACTCTCCTTGTTCTAGCAGTTTTGCTCGCCTACAGGCGGCGTCGAGTCACCGGTACTGTGCCCTTCGATGCGCTGATCTTCGCGCGTAGTGGGCAGATCGATTTCCGCCGGCTTCAACACACTGCACGCATCATCGCGTGTCGATCCACCACCTGCACATCCGCCAAGAACCACACACACCATCAGTACCAAGGCTGCGTTACGCATGAGGTCACTCCTTGCTGGCTAATTTCCATACAAGGTAATGACCGCCTGCGCCGGCCAAGGTTTAGCCGTTTACTTGGCTGCGCGCTGCTGCAGCACTTCAACCGCTGGCAAGATTTTGCCTTCGACGAACTCGAGGAACGCACCGCCGCCGGTGGAAATATAGGAAATGCGCTCGGCCACGTCGTACTTGTCGATGGCTGCCAAGGTGTCACCACCACCAGCAATCGAGAACGCTGGACTTTCGGCGATGGCTAGGGCCAGGGCCTTGGTACCTTCCCCGAACTGGTCGAACTCGAACACGCCGACCGGACCGTTCCATAGAATGGTCTTCGAGGCCTTGAGCAGCTCGGCGAATTGCGCGGCGGTTTGCGGACCGATGTCGAGAATCATGTCGTCGTCAGCGACGTCAGCTACGGCCTTGACGGTCGCGGTAGCGGCTTCGGAGAACTCCTTGGCGACCACTACATCGACTGGCAGCGGCACGCTGACCTTGGCGGCGATGGCCTTGGCAGTGTCAACCAGATCAGCTTCGTACAGCGACTTGCCGACCGGGTAACCGGCCGCGGCGAGGAAGGTGTTGGCGATGCCACCACCAACGATCAGCTGATCGCAGATGCTGCTGAGACTGTTCAGCACGTCCAGCTTGGTCGACACCTTGGAGCCGGCAACGATTGCGGCCATCGGCTGAGCCGGTGCGCCCAGGGCCTTGCCCAGCGCATCGAGCTCGGCAGCCAGCAGCGGGCCGGCAGCGGCAACCTTAGCGAACTTGGCTACGCCATGGGTCGAACCCTCGGCGCGGTGCGCGGTACCGAAGGCGTCCATCACGAATACGTCGCACAGGGCGGCATATTGCTGGGCCAGCTCATCGGCGTTTTTCTTCTCGCCCTTGTTGAAACGTACGTTCTCGAACAGCACCAGATCACCGGCTTTAAGCTCGACGCCGTCGAGGTAATCCTTGATCAGCGGCACGTCACGGCCCAGGGCTTTGCTCAGGTAGGAAGCCACTGGCGCCAGGCTGTTCTCTTCGCTGAATTCGCCTTCGGTCGGGCGGCCAAGATGCGAGCAGACCATCACTGCGGCGCCTTTTTCCAGGGCCAGCTTGATGGTCGGCAGTGCGGCGAGAATACGCGCATCGCTCTTTACCACGCCGTCTTTGACCGGCACGTTGAGGTCTTCACGGATCAGCACGCGCTTGCCTTGCAGATCAAGGTCGGCCATTTTCGCGATGTTCAGGGTCATTGAGTCAGTCCTTAACAGGGGCTGGTGATAAGTGAGCGGCGGCATCGAGATAATGCACAGCCATGTCGAGCATTCTGTTGGCGAAGCCCCATTCGTTGTCGAACCAGGCCAGCAGGTTGACCAGGAGTGGCCCGGAAACCCGCGTCTGACTGCCGTCGACGATGGCCGAATGGGGATCATGGTTGAAGTCGCAACTGGCGTGCGGCAACTCGGTGT
Source organism: Phytopseudomonas punonensis (assembly GCF_900142655.1). Classification (GTDB taxonomy): domain Bacteria; phylum Pseudomonadota; class Gammaproteobacteria; order Pseudomonadales; family Pseudomonadaceae; genus Aquipseudomonas; species Aquipseudomonas punonensis. Next base: position 979,852 of record NZ_FRBQ01000001.1, read on the forward strand.
ACGCCAGCAGACCTTGCAGCGGCCCCTGTTCGGCGGCCTGTCGCAAGATCCGGTTGATCTCTTCGGCACTGGTATCGCGGGCGGTCTGCAAGGTGATATCCAGGCAGGACACGTTGACCGTCGGCACCCGAATGGCTTTGGCCTGAATTCGTCCGGCAAGTTCCGGCAGCAGGCGTTCGATGCCGCGAGCCAGGCCCGTGGACACCGGAATCACCGACTGGAACGCCGAACGCGTACGGCGCAGGTCTTCGTCGTGATAGGCATCGATCACCGGCTGGTCGTTCATCGCCGAGTGGATGGTGGTGATGGATATGTAGTCCAGCCCCACCGCCTCGTTCAGCAGCTTGAGCAGCGGCACGCCGCAGTTGGTGGTGCACGAGGCGTTGGATACCAGACGCTCGCGGCCGGTCAGGCACTGCTGGTTGACGCCGTAAACCACCGTAGCGTCGACATCGCTGTCGCTGGCCATCGGCTGCGACAGCAATACCCGCGGTGCCCCCGCCTGCAGAAAACGCTCGGCCTGCTCACGAGTGGTGTACTGGCCAGAGCACTCAAGTAACAGGTCGATATCCAACGCTGCCCAGTCGACGCCCTCGGGCTCGCGCTGACGCAGAACCTGCACCGGCTTGCCATTAATGTGCAGATGATCACCCGCCACTTTCACCTCACCGGGAAAGCGCCCATGAGTGGAGTCAAAGCGAGTCAGGTATTCGATACTGGCCTGATCGGCCAGGTCATTGAGCGCGACGATCTGCAAACGCGCCTCGCCCACCCGCTCGTGCAAGGCACGCAGCACGCAACGGCCGATGCGGCCATAGCCGTTCAGGGCAACGCGGTAAGGGCGATGGGACATGGCGATCTCGGAGCGAGTCGAGCATGAACCAGGGCGAACCGCGCAGGTTCGCCCTGGCTGACGAGGGTCAGGCGTCGAGCAGTTCTTCGGCAGTGCCGATGATGTTCTCGACGGTGAAACCGAAGTGCTCGAACAGCTGGCCGGCAGGCGCCGACTCACCGTAGGTTTCCATGCCGATCACACGGCCTTCGAGGCCGACGTACTTGTACCAGAAGTCGGCATGGGCGGCTTCGATGGCGATACGTGCAGTGACCTGCAGCGGCAACACCGACTGTTTGTAGCCGGCGTCCTGCTGGTCGAAGACGTTGGTCGACGGCATCGACACCACGCGAACCTTGCGGCCCTGCTCGGTCAGTTTGTCGGCAGCCTGGATGGCCAGACCGACTTCCGAACCGGTAGCGATCAGGATCAGCTCCGGCTCGCCGGCGCAGTCTTTCAGCACATAACCACCGCGGGCGATGGACGCCTCGGTTTCATGGTCACGCAGGTTATGCGGCAGGTTCTGGCGGGAGAAGATCAACGCGCTCGGGCCGTCCTTGCGCTCGACCGAATGCTTCCAGGCCACTGCGGCTTCGACGGTATCCGCCGGGCGCCAGGTGTCCAGGTTCGGCGTGGTACGCAGGCTGGTCAGTTGCTCGACCGGCTGGTGGGTCGGGCCGTCTTCGCCCAGGCCGATGGAGTCGTGGGTGAATACGTAGAGCACGCGCAGCTTCATCAGCGCCGACATGCGCACCGCGTTGCGGGCGTATTCCATGAACATCAGGAAGGTCGCGCCGTAAGGCACCAGGCCGCCGTGCAGGGCGACGCCGTTCATGATCGCGCTCATGCCGAACTCGCGCACGCCGTAGTACATGTAGTTGCCCGAGGCATCCTCGGCAACCACCGGCTTGCAGCCTTTCCACAGGGTCAGGTTGGAACCGGCCAAGTCAGCCGAGCCGCCGAGCAGTTCCGGCAGCAGCGGACCGAAGGCGTTCAGGCAGTTCTGGCTGGCCTTGCGGCTGGCGATGGTTTCGCCCTTCTCGGCCACGGCGCGGATGAACTCGCTGGCCTTGGCGGAGAAGTCGGCAGGCAAATCGCCGGCCATACGGCGGATGAATTCGTTGGCCAGCTCCGGGTAGGCGGCGGAATAGGCAGCAAAGCGCTGATCCCACTCGGCTTCGGCAGCCAGACCGGCTTCCTTGGCATCCCACTCGGCATAGATGTCGGCCGGAACTTCGAACGGCGCGTGGTTCCAGTTCAGGGCAGCGCGGGTCAGAGCGATTTCGTCATGGCCCAAGGCCGCACCGTGGGACTCTTCCTTGCCCTGCTTGTTCGGCGAGCCGAAACCGATGATGGTCTTGCAGCAGATCAGCGTCGGACGGTCGCTGGATTTGCGCGCCGTGTCGATGGCCATCTTGATTTCTTCGGCATCGTGGCCGTCGACATTGCGGATCACCTGCCAGCCGTAGGCTTCGAAGCGCGCCGGGGTGTCGTCGGTGAACCAGCCGTGTACTTCGCCATCGATGGAGATGCCGTTGTCGTCGTAGAAGGCGATCAGTTTGCCCAGGCCCAGGGTGCCGGCCAGGGAGCAGACTTCATGGCTGATGCCTTCCATCATGCAACCGTCGCCCAGGAAGGCGTAGGTATGGTGATCGACGATGTTGTGGCCGTCACGGTTGAACTGCGCCGCCATGATTTTCTCGGCGAGCGCGAAGCCCACGGCGTTGGCGATGCCCTGGCCGAGCGGGCCGGTGGTGGTCTCGACGCCTGGCGCGTAACCGTATTCCGGGTGGCCCGGGGTCTTGCTGTGCAGCTGACGGAAGTTCTTCAGGTCGTCGATCGACAGGTCGTAACCGGTCAGGTGCAGCAACGAATAGATCAGCATCGAACCGTGGCCGTTGGACAGCACGAAGCGGTCACGGTCAGCGAATTTCGGGTTGGCCGGGTTGTGTTTCAGGTAGTCGCGCCACAGCACTTCGGCGATGTCCGCCATGCCCATCGGGGCACCGGGGTGGCCGCTGTTGGCTTTTTGCACAGCATCCATGCTGAGGGCACGAATGGCATTGGCACGCTCACGACGGCTGGGCATCGCTGAATCTCCTGCGGGGGCTGCCGAGGCAGCTAGGTCGAAAAAGGCGGCCATTTTCGCCCAGCAGGCACTGCGGGGGCAATGACAGATGGTCGTTAGCCGAACGATTCCCGCGGTTTTCCTCGATAAAAGTAATCAGCCACTGCAGGCGAAGCGGTTTATCAAGCGTCGCCATGAACCGGGCAAAAGCGCAAAGAAGGCCAATATCAAAACTTTTTGATATTGGCCTTGCTGGACAAAAAATCACCGACTAGACTGCGCGGCTTATGACCTTGCGCGCCTCCCAGCTCGACTTCGAGCCCGCCGATGCTCTCGCCGCCCTTTGCAAGGCCGCGGGCGATCCGCTGCGCCTGAATGTTTTGCGCGCACTGACCAACGATTCGTTCGGCGTACTCGAACTGGCGCAGATCTTCGCCATCGGCCAGTCCGGCATGAGCCACCACTTGAAGGTGCTGGCCCAGGCCGGGCTGGTGGCGACGCGCCGGGAAGGCAATGCGATCTTCTATCGTCGCGCCCTGGCGCAGATGGAAACCGTCGGCGGCACGCTGCACGGCGCCCTGCTCCAGGAAGTCGACCGGCTTGCACTGCCGCTCGAAGTGCGCGAACGCATCGCCCAGGTGCACCAGCAACGCGCGGCCGCCAGTCAGGATTTTTTCGCCCGCAGCGCCGAGCGCTTCCAGGCCCAGCAGGACTTGATCGCCGGGCTGCCGCAATACCGTGACAGCGTGCTGGCCCTGCTCGACTCACTGGACTTTCCTGCTGGCGCCCGTGCGCTGGAGATCGGCCCTGGCGATGGCAGCTTCCTGCCCGAGCTGGCGCGTCGTTTCAGCGCAGTCACCGCGCTGGATAACAGTCCGGCGATGCTCGAACTGGCCCGCCTGCGCTGCGAGAGAGACGGCCTGACTAACGTTCAGCTGCAACTCGCCGATGCCTTGCTCGATGACTACCCGAGCGCAGACTGCGTAGTGCTGAACATGGTGCTGCATCACTTCGCCGCACCGGCTCAGGCCCTGCAAACGCTGGCAGGCCGCGTGAACATTGGCGGCAGCCTGCTGATTACAGAACTGTGCAGCCACAACCAGAGCTGGGCCCGCGACACCTGCGGCGATCTCTGGCTGGGCTTCGAACAGGACGACTTGGCCCACTGGGCGCTCGCCGCCGGCCTGACGCAAGGCGAGAGCCTTTATGTCGGCCTGCGCAATGGTTTTCAAATTCAGGTGCGCCACTTCCAGCGCACGCCATCACTCCCGTACGTGGCCGAAAGGCCCTCACTCGCCAGGACAATCGATAGATGAGCGAATACTCCCTGTTTACATCCGAGTCCGTGTCCGAAGGCCACCCGGACAAGATCGCCGACCAGATTTCCGATGCCGTGCTCGACGCCATCATCACTCAAGACAAACACGCCCGCGTGGCCGTGGAAACCCTGGTCAAGACCGGCGTGGCGATCATCGCCGGCGAAGTGACCACCAGCGCCTGGGTCGACCTCGAGCAGATCGTCCGTGACGTGATCTGCAACATCGGCTACACCAGCTCCGACGTCGGCTTCGACGGCGCCACCTGCGGCGTGATGAACATCATTGGCAAGCAGTCCCCGGACATCAACCAGGGTGTCGACCGCGCCAAGCCGGAAGACCAGGGCGCTGGCGACCAGGGCCTGATGTTCGGTTATGCCAGCAACGAAACCGACGTGCTGATGCCGGCGCCGATTCGCTTCTCCCACGCGCTGGTCGAGCGCCAAGCCGAAGCGCGCAAATCCGGCCTGCTGCCATGGCTGCGCCCGGACGCGAAATCCCAGGTCACCTGCCGCTACGAAAACGGCAAAGTGGTCGGTATCGACGCAGTCGTGCTGTCCACCCAGCACAACCCGGACGTTTCCCTGAGCGACCTGCGTGAAGCAGTGATGGAGCTGGTGATCAAGCACAGCCTGCCAGCCGAGCTGCTGCACAAGGACACCCAGTACCACATCAACCCGACCGGCAACTTCGTGATCGGTGGCCCGGTGGGCGACTGCGGACTGACTGGCCGCAAGATCATCGTCGACAGCTACGGCGGCATGGCCCGCCACGGCGGCGGCGCGTTCTCCGGCAAGGATCCATCCAAGGTCGACCGTTCGGCTGCCTACGCAGGCCGTTACGTGGCCAAGAACATCGTCGCTGCCGGCCTGGCCGAGCGCTGCGAGATTCAGGTTTCCTACGCCATCGGCGTGGCCCAGCCGACTTCCATCTCGATCAACACCTTCGGCACCAACAAGGTGGCGGACGAGACCATCATCAAGCTGGTGCGTGACGTGTTCGACCTGCGTCCGTACGCCATCACCAAGATGCTCGACCTGCTGCACCCGATGTATCAACCGACTGCAGCCTACGGCCACTTCGGCCGCGAGCCGCAGCAGCTGACCGTCGGCGACGACAGCTTCACCAGCTTCACCTGGGAAAAAACCGACAAGGCTGCCGAACTGCGCGCCGCTGCCGGCCTGTAAGCTCAGGGCAAATCATCGCGAGACAGCTCTCTGGGCTGCCTCAGCGACAGATACAAAAAAGCCTCCGTGAGCGGCGAGTCCACGGAGGCTTTTTCATGCCCGCAAAGCGGGCCGCGTAATCACTTGCCGAACAGCGAACCCAGACCTTTCAGGGTTTCTGCAGCAGCAGCGATGTTTTCAGCCTTGCTGTCGCCCTGGGCTTGCGCGACGGTTTCGCTGGAAGAGGCAGCGTTGGCGCCAAGCTGATCACAGCCGCCCTCGACCTGCGCAATAGCGTCGTCAGCCTGCTTGTTGCCGAGCAAACCAGCCAGCTGTTTGACCTGAGCGATCTTCTCGGCGTTGGCCGAGATCTTCTGCTGGCACTTGAGTTGGGTGTCTTCAGCTGCGTGGGCAAAAGAGCTGGCAACGGCCAGAGCAGCGGAGCACAACAGGATAGAAATACGCATGAGACTCTAGACCTCCAGAGATGAGGCCCGGCTATACACCCCGCCGCCGGGCAAGTCCGTTTGGTGTGCGGGGGGCGCGGACTTTATCACCGGACATTTGCGGTAACAAAGCACCACCAACAGGAAATGTCGGCCAGCCCCCATTTTTCCCTGCCCAACGACTAGCCTAATAACTCCACCCGAGCACGGATGCTCCGCCCATGAAAGCCTGGATCGCTATTGCCCTCAGCATATTGCTACCTGCAGCCGCCCACGCCGATAGCTGCCCAGAGCAGACAGCGGCTCACAGCAGCCAACTCAAAGTACTAGCCGAACAGGTCGCCAGGTGGGACGACGCCTACCATCGCCAGGGCCGCTCGCCCGTCAGCGATGAACTCTATGACCAGGCTCGCGCCCGACTGGAACACTGGCAGCGCTGCGGCAAGGAGGGTACCGCCAACCCGCTACGCGGCGCGCAGGGGCCGATTCAACACCCCGTAGCGCAAACGGGCTTGCGCAAACTGGCCAGTGATCGCGATGTCGGCCAGTGGATGGCATCGCGCAATGACCTGTGGATTCAACCGAAGGTCGACGGCGTGGCCGTCACCCTACTCTACCGCGCAGGCCGCCTGCAGCAGGTGATCAGCCGCGGGGATGGCGACACTGGCCAGGACTGGGCAGCGCAAGCGGCTCGTATCGACGCAATACCAAAGCATCTGAGTGAACAGGCGGAAATCATCTTGCAGGGCGAGCTTTATTTGCAGGTTCAGAACCATGTGCAAGCCAAGCATGGCAGCTCTACGGCACGCAGCACGGTGTCGGGCTTGATGGCCCGCCAGGACTTACAGCAGACTCAGGCAGACACCATCGGCCTGTTCGTCTGGGATTGGCCAAACGGCCCTGCCGAGATGCAGCAGCGCTTGGACGGCCTCGTGCAGATGGGCTTTCACGACAGTCGCACCTACAGTCAGAAGGCGGGCAACATCGCCGACGCCCGTCGATGGCGAGAGCAGTGGTATCGCAACCCTTTGCCCTTCGCTACCGATGGTGTGGTGCTGCGCCAGGGTCAACGGCCCGCGGGAGAACGCTGGCGGGCCGAGCCGCCGCACTGGGCGGCGGCCTGGAAGCACCCGGCCAGCGAGGCCCTGGCACTGGTCGAGGCCGTGGAGTTCAGCATTGGCCGCACCGGCCGTATCACCCCGCTGCTGCGCTTACAGCCTGTGAACCTGGATGACCGCACCATTCGAGGGGTCAGCGTCGGTTCACTGGAACGCTGGCAGCAGTTGGACATCCGCCCTGGCGACCAGGTCGCCATTCGCCTCGCAGGGCAAACCATTCCCAAGCTGGAAAGCGTAGTGTTGCAGGCCACCATCCGCTCGCCGCTCACTACCCCAAACAGCGACGACTACCACGCTCTGAGCTGCCTGCGCCCTTCAGAGGGTTGCACCAGCCAGTTTCACGCCCGCCTTAGCTGGCTCAGCGGCAAACAGGCGCTGAATCTGCATGGCATCGGCGCCGGCACCTGGGAGAAACTGCTGGAGGCGCAGCACCTTGACGGTCTGCTCGATTGGCTGCATCTGAGCGAAGAGCAGTTGCTGGCCGTGCCAGGCATCGGCGCAAAGAGCGCCACCACGCTCGTCCAGCGTTTCGCCGAAGCACGACAGCGACCTTTTCATGACTGGTTACGGGCGCTGGGAGCACCGGTCAACCCGGACAATTTGGCCGCCGAGAATTGGGCTCAACTGCACCAGCGCAGCCTAGGCGACTGGCAAGCGCTACCTGGTATAGGGCCAACTCGCGCAACTCAGTTACAGGCATTTTTCCAGCATGAGGAGATAGTGGCACTGGCCGATCAATTGGGCGAAGCGGGTGTCGATGGTTTCCAGCGTCAGTAGGCGCGAAATGCCTCGTGGCAGCGCTTGCACGCCGCCTCCACCTGCCACAAAGCAGGCTGCAGCTGATCCACGGAAACCTGCGGCATGCTCGCCGCCAACTGCAGCGCCTCGGTCGCGACCTGCAACTGCTGCGCAAATGCCTCGAATCGCGCGTGCTGATCCCAGACCTCCGGGCGCGCGGTGCTGCGCTCATCACCCTCCGGCGACGGGAAATACTGCCAGGGCAGCGCGGCGAGGTTATTGAGTTCCCTAGCACACTCGGCAAAACGTTCGGGCCTGAATGCCAGGCGACCGCGCAGCATGCCGCCCAACTCTTCACTGCTGAGCAGCATCTGCTTGAACACCACCTGGCGCCGAGCCTCCGGAGAATCAGAATCAGCACCGCCACAACCGTTTAACAGCACACTAGCCAGCACCACCCAAAAAACCTGACGCATCGCACTTCCCGTAGCAAAACCGCCAGTATCACGAGAGCCATAGCGACGGCCAAGTGCGAGGAGATGTCGCACTGGCCAAGGGGCACATCAGTCCTTGAACTGATCCTTGATATAGGTGATCTCGGTTTTGCCATGCGGCGCCGGCTTGCCATCCTCACCCATGTTGACGAAGACCATCTTGTCGACAGTCAGGATGCTTTTACGTGTGATCTTGTTGCGCACTTCGCAGCGCATGGTGATCGAGGTGCGGCCAAACTCCGTAGCGGTAATGCCCAGCTCGATGATGTCGCTCTGCCGGGCCGAGGCGACGAAGTTGATCTCCGAGATCAGCTTGGTCACTACGCGCTGGCTGCCGAGCTGGATGATGGCGTAGATCGCGGCCTCTTCATCGATCCATTTCAGCAGGCTGCCACCGAACAGGGTGCCATTGGGGTTGAGGTCTTCGGGCTTTACCCACTTGCGTGTGTGGAAGTTCATACGCACTCCTTGTCCATCGCTATCGTTCGCCGGCCATGATCGCAAAGCGCGGCGCAGGTTGTCGCGGCTGCATTTTCAATCGGGCCGATAAAACCGGACATTGAACACCTGCAAATAGCCGACAAGCGCGACGGAAAACCTTGGGCTCGCCCACCAGCGCGGCTATAATCAACGAGCTTCACCCGCTCGGCACTGCCTGAGCGTTCCCGCCACCTGTCCGAGGGGCGCTGCAGCAACCTGAAAGATCTGTTTCGAATCCCAAGCCCGGCATTCCAGCAATGCATCGCGGCAGATTCGAATCAGCCTTCCAGGCTGTCAGGCTCGGATGGGGCGTTACCCAAAACGCATCAACGGCGCCCAATCGGACTGCGTGAAAACGTAGCGTGCAATGGCCATCGGCCTGGTACCGGTTTTCACCTATCTGATCACTGATCAACGATTGGAGAGCTTTTGCATGAGCGCTGCTTTTAACGACTTCAAAGTCGCCGATATTTCCCTGGCCGATTGGGGCCGCAAAGAACTGATCATCGCCGAGTCCGAAATGCCGGCACTGATGGGCCTGCGCCGCAAGTACGCCGCCAGCCAGCCGCTGAAAGGCGCGAAGATCCTCGGTTGCATCCACATGACCATCCAGACCGGCGTGCTGATCGAGACCCTAACCGCGCTGGGCGCCGAAGTGCGCTGGTCGTCGTGCAACATTTTCTCGACTCAGGATCAGGCCGCTGCAGCCATCGCCGCTGCCGGTATTCCGGTATTCGCCTGGAAGGGCGAGACCGAAGCCGAGTACGAGTGGTGCATCGAACAGACCATCCTCAAGGATGGCAAGCCGTGGGACGCCAACATGGTGCTCGACGACGGCGGCGACCTGACCCAGATCCTGCATGACAAGTACCCGCAAGTGCTGGAAAACGTCCACGGCGTGACCGAGGAAACCACCACGGGTGTACACCGTCTGCTCGACATGCTTAAGGCCGGCACCCTGAAGATCCCGGCGATCAACGTCAACGACGCGGTCACCAAGAGCAAGAACGACAACAAGTACGGCTGCCGTCACAGCCTCAACGATGCCATCAAGCGCGGTACCGACCACCTGCTGTCCGGCAAGCAGGCGCTGGTCATCGGCTACGGCGACGTGGGCAAGGGCTCGGCCGCTTCGCTGCGCCAGGAAGGCATGATCGTCAAGGTTTCCGAGATCGACCCGATCTGCGCCATGCAGGCCTGCATGGACGGCTACGAGCTGGTTTCGCCGTACATCGATGGCCGCAATGACGGCACCGACGCCTGCATCGACAAGGCCCTGCTGGGCAAGATCGACCTGATCGTCACCACCACCGGCAACGCCAACGTCTGTGACGCCGGCATGCTCAAGGCGCTGAAAGCCCGCGCCGTGGTCTGCAACATCGGTCACTTCGACAACGAAATCGACACCGCTTTCATGCGCAAGAACTGGGCCTGGGAAGAAGTCAAACCGCAGGTGCACAAGATCCACCGCACCGGTGCTGGCCAGTTCGATCCTCGCAACGACGACTATCTGATCCTGCTGGCCGAAGGCCGTCTGGTGAACCTGGGCAATGCCACCGGTCACCCGAGCCGCATCATGGACGGCTCCTTTGCCAACCAGGTACTGGCGCAGATCTTCCTGTTCGAGCAGAAGTTCGCCACTCTCTCCGCCGAGAAGAAGGCCGAGCGCCTGACCGTCGAAGTGCTGCCGAAGAAGCTGGACGAAGAAGTCGCCCTGGAAATGGTGAAAGGCTTTGGTGGCGTGGTCACTCAACTGACCAAACCGCAGGCCGATTACATCGGTGTTCCGGTCGAAGGCCCGTTCAAGCCAGACAGCTACCGCTACTGATTGGGTAGTGCACACCGCAGGCGCGCAGCCTGCGGTGTGCAGCCTCAAGGAACTCTCATGTCTCAGAAACGTGCAAACGTCAGTTTCGAGTTCTTCCCGACGAAGACCGATGCCGGCCACGAAAAACTGCTGAATACCGCGCGAGAGCTGGCCGGCTACAACCCGGACTTCTTCTCCTGCACCTATGGCGCCGGTGGTTCCACCCGCGACCGTACCCTCAATACCGTGCTGCAGCTCGATGGCGAAGTGAAGGTGCCGACCGCGCCACACCTGTCGTGCGTGGGCGACAGCAAGGCCGAGCTGATCGAGCTGCTCAACCTGTACAAGAGCAAGGGCATCAACCGTATCGTCGCCCTACGTGGCGACCTGCCGTCAGGCATGGGCATGTCCAGCGGTGAGCTGCGCCATGCCAATGATCTGGTCGAGCTGATCCGCCAGGAAACCGGTGATCATTTCCACATCGAAGTTGCTGCCTACCCGGAAATGCATCCACAAGCGCGCAATTTCGAAGACGATATCGCCAACTTCGTGCGCAAGGCCAAGGCCGGCGCCAGCAGTGCGATCACCCAGTACTTCTTCAACCCCGACTGCTACTTCTACTTCGTCGAGCGCGTTCGCAAGATGGGCGTCGATATCCCGGTGATCCCAGGGATCATGCCGATCACTAACTACAGCAAGCTAGCGCGCTTCTCCGACGCCTGCGGCGCCGAGCTGCCACGCTGGGTACGTAAGCAACTGGAAGCTTACGGCGACGACACCCAGAGCATTCAGCGCTTCGGCGAAGAGATGATCACCGACATGTGCCGCCGCCTGCTCGACGGCGGCGCACCCAGCCTGCACTTCTACACCCTCAACCAGGCAGCCCCAAGCCTGGCGGTGTGGAAGAACCTGCAAGGCTGAGTGACGGGGTCTATTGACGTTTCACGCACGGCTCGCGCTGAAACGTCACCAGCCCCCAGGCCGCGAAAGAGAGAACTTTCGCGGCCGGCCTATTTCCTACCTGCGTGCCCTGTTGACCGAGCCCCCTCTGCTGGTCGACAGTACAGCGCCATTGCCCGCACGCCCCACTTTGGGTCGCCTTGCCGGGACTGAATTCTTCATCGCGCGATCAGCCAGGACCGGCTCGAGTTGTCGCGTTATCACGGGATGCCTGCATGCTCACTCGCCAAAAAATCAACGCCTCGGTGTCGCCGAAAGGCAGCCTGGAAACCCTCTCTCAGCGTGAAGTCCAGCAACTGCGCGAAACTGGTTCAGGCAGCGTGTATGCGCTGTTCCGTCAGTGCGCCTTGGCGATTCTCAACACCGGCTCGCACAGCGACAACGCCAAGACCATCCTCGAGGCCTACCCGGACTTCGAAGTGAAGATTCACCAACAGGATCGCGGCATCCGCCTGGAACTGATCAACGCGCCAGCCGATGCCTTCGTCGATGGCGAGATGATCGCCAGCACCCGCGAAATGCTGTTCAGCGCCCTGCGCGATATCGTCTACACGCAGAGCGAACTAGAGAACAAGCGCGTCGATGTCGACAGCTCCAGCGGCCTGACCGACTACGTGTTTCACCTGCTGCGCAACGCCCGCACCCTGCGTGCCGGCGCCGAGCCGAAGATGGTGGTGTGCTGGGGCGGTCACTCGATCAGCACCGAGGAATACAAGTACACCAAGAAGGTCGGCCACGAACTGGGCCTGCGTGCCCTGGACGTGTGCACCGGCTGCGGCCCGGGCGTGATGAAAGGGCCGATGAAGGGCGCGACCATCTCCCACGCCAAACAGCGCATCCTCGGCGCCCGCTACCTGGGCTTGACCGAGCCGGGCATCATCGCCGCCGAGGCACCGAACCCGATCGTCAACGAGCTGGTGATCCTGCCTGACATCGAAAAACGCCTGGAAGCCTTCGTGCGCGTCGGCCATGGCATCATCATCTTCCCGGGCGGTGCGGGTACGGCGGAAGAGTTCCTCTACCTGCTGGGTATCCTCATGCACCCGGACAACGCCGACCTGCCCTTCCCGCTGGTGCTGACCGGGCCGAAGAGCGCCGAGCCGTACCTGCAGCAACTGCACGATTTCATCGGCGCGACGCTGGGCAGCGAGGCGCAGAAACGCTACGTGCTGATCCCCAACGATCCGGCCGAAGTGGCGCGCCACATGGCCGCCGGCATCAAGGCCGTGAAGCAATTCCGCCGCGAGCGCAACGACGCCTTCCACTTCAACTGGCTGCTGAAGATCGACGAAAGCTTCCAGCACCCGTTCGAGCCAACCCACGAGGCCATAGCGGGTCTCAACCTAACCCGCGAGCAGCCGGTGCACGAGCTGGCGGCCAACCTGCGCCGCGCCTTCTCCGGCATCGTCGCCGGCAACGTCAAAGCCCACGGCATCCAGCTGATCGAAGAACACGGCCCTTACGAGCTGCGCGGCGACAAGACCATCATGCAACCGCTCGACCGCCTGCTGCAGGCCTTTGTCGAGCAGCACCGCATGAAGCTGCCAGGCGGCACCGCCTATGAGCCGTGCTACCGGGTGGTTAGCTAAGCGCCGACCCGCGCGAGGGCTCAGAGCCCTCGCTGCACGATCACTTACCTGCCCAGGAGATCACCATGGCACGTCCCGCGCCCCGCACGCTGCAGGTCATTTCATCGCACTTGGTCACCCCGCACATGCTGCGCGTGACCCTGGGCGGCGGCGAGATCGATAGCTTCCCCCGCGACCAGGAAAGCGCCTATATCAAGCTGATGTTCTCGCCCCCCGGCAGCGACAAGGATCTGGTTCGCACCTACACCGTGCGCCAGCAACGCGCCGATCAGTTCGACGTCGACTTCGTGCTGCATGAAGATGCCGGCCCGGCCTCGCAGTGGGCCAAGGATGCCAAGCCCGGTGACAGCATCGTGATTGGCGGCCCGGGCCCGAAGAAACTGGTCGACAACAGCGCCGACTGGTTTCTGGTGATTGGCGACATGACCGCGCTGCCGGCGATCAGCGTCAACCTGGAACAGATGCATGCCGACGCCAAAGGCCACGCGATCATCGAAGTGATCGACGAGCGCGATATACAGCCGCTGCGGCATCCTGCCGGCATCGAACTGCACTGGCTGATCAACCCGCACCCAGGTGAAAACAGCCAGTTGCTGGTCGATCATGTACGCCAGCTTGAGTGGTTGCCGGGCCGCCCCAGCATCTGGGCCGCCTGCGAATTCAGCGGCATGCGCGCGCTGCGCCAGCACCTCAAGCAGGAGCGCCAGGTCGATCGCAAGGATCTGTATATCTCCAGCTACTGGAAACTGGGCAGCAGTGAAGATCAGCATAAAGCGGTCAAACGCGAAGATGCCGATGCCCAAGGCGATTGACGCGCTTCGCCGGGTACGCTTGGCGAATCATGAAACGAGAACCGGCCCGCAGGTAGCGCAGTGCCAGTCGGCGGCTAGTTGTGCCGATCCTCTGCAATCCTGTTACACTCGGGCCTTCCCGCCAGGCTTGCGCCCGGATGCTAACCCCCAGTGGTCAGCAGTACCGGTCGGGATTGCGCGCCCCACGCGTGATTCAAGCCAGGCACGACACCTATAGGGCCACGCCCTCACCAGACAGGATTTCACATGTCCTTTGCCTCCCTCGGTCTCTCCGAGGCTTTAGTCCGTGCGGTCGAAGCCGCCGGCTACACCCAGCCCACTCCGGTGCAACAGCGGGCCATTCCCGCCGCGTTGCAAGGTCGCGACCTGATGGTTGCAGCCCAGACGGGTACAGGTAAGACAGGCGGTTTCGCGCTGCCGATCCTTGAGCGACTGTTCCCCAACGGTCACCCGGATCGCGAACAACGCCACGGCCCGAAACAGCCCCGCGTACTGGTGCTCACTCCCACTCGCGAACTGGCCGCCCAGGTGCATGACAGCTTCAAGCTATATGCCCGTGACCTGAAATTCGTCAGTACCTGCATCTTTGGTGGTGTTGGCATGAACCCGCAGGTGCAGGCATTGGCCAAGGGCGTCGACGTACTGGTCGCCTGCCCGGGTCGCCTGCTCGACCTCGCCGGCCAAGGCAGCGTCGACCTGTCCCACGTGGAAATCCTCGTGCTGGACGAAGCCGACCGCATGCTCGACATGGGCTTCATTCACGATGTGAAGAAAGTCCTCGCCCGCTTGCCGGCCAAGCGTCAGAACCTGCTGTTCTCGGCGACCTTCTCGAAGGACATCACCGACCTCGCCGGCAAGCTGCTGCACAACCCGGAGCGCATCGAAGTCACGCCGCCGAACACCACGGTCGAGCGTATCGAACAGCGCGTATTCCGTCTGGCGGCCAGCCACAAGCGCGCCCTGCTCGCTCACCTGATCACCGCAGGCGCCTGGGAACAGGTACTGGTGTTCACCCGTACCAAGCATGGCGCCAACCGCCTGGCCGAGTACCTGGACAAACACGGCCTGCCGGCCGTAGCGATTCATGGCAACAAGAGCCAGAACGCCCGTACCAAAGCCCTGGCCGACTTCAAGGCCAATCAGGTTCGCATCCTCGTCGCAACCGATATCGCCGCCCGCGGCCTGGATATCGACCAGTTGCCTCACGTGGTCAACTTCGAGCTGCCTAACGTCGAAGAAGATTACGTACACCGTATCGGCCGTACCGGCCGTGCCGGTCGTAGCGGTGAGGCGATCTCATTGGTTGCGCCGGACGAAGAGAAGCTGCTCAAGGGCATCGAGCGGATGACCAAGCAGAAGATCCCTGACGGCGATCTGATGGGCTTCGATGCCAGCAAAGTCGAGGCCGAGCGCCCGGAAGTTCGTGAGCCGCAGAAGCCGCGTCAACCGCGTGGTGCCAAGCCGGAAGGCGAACGCCAGAATGGCGGCCGTCGCGACAAAGGCAAGGACGGCGGCCGAGCGAAAACTCAGCCCCAGGCCAAGGCCAAGCCAGCTCGCGGCCAACAGCCGCGCAGCCAGGCACGCCCAGCGCCTGCAGCAGGCGCCCCGGCCCTGCCACCGGATCGCGCACCGGACGAGTTCCGCGATGACGAGATCGACAACTTCGGTAACCGCGCTGACTACGTACCGACCCAGGAGAAGCCGCAAGGCCGTGGTCGTCGTCCAGGCGGCGGTCAAAATGCCGGCGGTGCGGCAGGCCAGGCTCCACGTGGTCAGGGCAAAGGCCCGCGTACCGGCGGCGGTGGCGCGGGTGCCAATGGCGGCGGCAAACGTCAGGGCCAGGGTCAAGGCGGCGGTCGTAACCGCGGCGGCGACAACCGTGGCCGTGGTGCACGTGACAACGTCACCACTTCGCTGAACCGTGATGAGCTGCCACGTCGTGAAGGCCCGCGTCGCGACACTCCCGAGAAGCAGCCGATCATCATGCACAAGGCTTCGCGCAGTGATCGCCTGCCGACCGCCGAACAGCTCGATCAGTTGCCAAGCAGCCGCCCACGTGGCGAGAAGCCTGCTCTGCTGACCCGCAACCGCGACAGCGAGTGATGGCTCGTTGAATACCGGGGCCCACGGCCCCGGTATTCAAAAGGTCCACAAACAAAAACGCCGGCTCAGAGCCGGCGTTTTTGTTTCTAGCGTCAGGCTTACTTGCGCACGCCTTCCACGGAGATGATCAGCTCGACTTCTTGCGAAGCCGGGCCCAGATCTTTCTCGATGTTGAAGTCTTTCAGCTTCAGCTTGGTGCTGCCTTCGAAACCGGCGCGGTAGCCGCCCCACGGGTCTTTACCCTCGCCGATGAACTTGGCGGCGATGACCACTGGCTTGGTGACGCCATTGAGGGTCAGGTCGCCGGTGATGTCGGCGGTGTCCTTGCCAGTCGATTTAACGGCTGTGGATGCGAAGGTCGCAGTCGGGTTCTTGCTCACGTTGAGGAAGTCGCTGCTGCGAATGTGCTTGTCACGTTCGGCGTGGTTGGTGTCGACGCTTTCGGTCTTCAGGGTCACGTTGACCTTGCTGGCCTCAGGGTTCTTCTCATCGAAGCTGAAGGTACCGTCGAAATCCTTGAAGGTGCCGTAAAGCCAGCTGTAGCCCAGGTGGCTGATCTTGAAATTGACGAAGGCGTGCTGGCCTTGTTTGTCGATGGCGTAGTCAGCAGCCATCACCTGGCCTGCGCTCAGCAGCGCGGTGCCCAGAGCCAGTGCGGCGAAAGTCTTCTTCAACATAAGAACTCCTTGTGGAACGAAAGGAACGGCATCGCGCAGCAATGCCGAAGAAACAGCTGAGAATCAGCGCCCGAATATACGCAGCAGGGTGCGATCACGGTCGATAAAGTGGTGTTTCAGCGCAGCCAGGCCATGCAGAACCGCAAAGATCACGATAGCCCAAGCGAGATACTCATGGACCAAACCAGCAACATCGCCCTGATTGGGAATACTGGTCACGCTAGCAGGCACGTCGAACCAGCCAAACACGCTAATCGGGCGACCCTCGGCGGTGGAAATCAGGTAGCCCGAGGTCATCAGCACGAACAGGCCCAGGTACAGAAAAGCATGCCCCAGCTTGCTGGCCACTCGGGTCAGCCGACCGTGTTCGGGCAGTGCCGGAGGTGGCGGGCTAGCCAGACGCCACAGCACGCGAACAGTCATGACCACAAACAGCAGAATGCCGATGCTTTTATGAATGTTCGGCGCGGTCTGGTACCAGCTGCTGTAGTAGCTCAGGCCGACCATCCAGAAACCCAGGGCAAACAGGCCGAAAACTGCAATGGCCACCAGCCAATGCAGAGAAACACTGATAAGACCGTAACGGAACGTAGAATTACGCCACTGCATGGCCTGCTTCCAGAAATTGAGTTGGAGAGAGATTAGCAACAAACCTATCGAGTAATAGCAGAAATTGTTGCTATGAAACATCAACAAAGACGATAGCTAACGCAGCCGATTGCTTGCCAACCGAGTTAGTCAAAAGTGTTTTAGAGATGTTCAGGGGACCCATACCGACTGGTCGTTTCAGATAGACCGACGGTTGCCGACGCGAGAAAACAACCGGCAGGCGCATCTGATAGGCTTGCCCGCTGACAATTGGGAGAGCGACTCGATGAGCAACCAACACTGGATGCAGCGTGACCTGGACGTCCTCTGGCACCCCTGTACACAGATGAAGGACCACGAGCGCCTGCCGCTGATTCCGATCCGCCGTGGCGAAGGTGTATGGCTGGAAGACTTCGAGGGTAAGCGCTACCTCGATGCGGTGAGCTCCTGGTGGGTGAACGTGTTCGGGCACGCCAACCCACGTATCGGCGAGCGCATCAAGGCGCAGATCGACACCCTTGAGCATGTGATGCTGGCCGGCTTCAGCCACCAACCGGTGGTGGAGCTGTCCGAACGTCTGGTGAGCATCACCCCGCCAGGCCTAAACCGGGTGTTCTACGCCGACAACGGTTCTTCCGGGATCGAAGTGGCGCTGAAGATGAGCTTTCACTACTGGCTCAACAGCGGCAAACCGGCGAAGAAGCGCTTCGTGACCCTGACCAATAGTTACCACGGCGAGACCGTGGCAGCGATGTCGGTGGGCGACGTGGCGCTGTTCACCGACACCTACAAAGCGCTGCTGCTCGACACCCTCAAGGTGCCGAGCCCGGACTGCTACCTGCGCCCGGAGGGCGTGAGTTGGGAGGAACACTCTCGGACGATGTTCGCCGCCATGGAGCAAACCCTGGCCGAACACCACCACGAAGTGGCGGCGGTGATTGTCGAGCCGCTGATTCAGGGCGCCGGCGGCATGCGTATGTATCACCCGATCTACCTGACGCTGCTGCGCGAAGCGTGTGATCGCTACGGCGTGCACCTGATTCACGACGAGATCGCCGTCGGCTTCGGCCGTACCGGCACTATGTTCGCCTGCGAGCAGGCCGGCATTACCCCGGACTTCCTGGTGCTGTCTAAGGCGCTCACCGGCGGCTATCTGCCGATGGCAGCGGTGTTGACCACCGATGTTGTCTATGGCGCCTTCTACGACGACTACGCC
The DNA here is from genome assembly GCF_900142655.1 of Phytopseudomonas punonensis. Classification (GTDB taxonomy): domain Bacteria; phylum Pseudomonadota; class Gammaproteobacteria; order Pseudomonadales; family Pseudomonadaceae; genus Aquipseudomonas; species Aquipseudomonas punonensis. The sequence continues at coordinate 998,262 of NZ_FRBQ01000001.1, forward strand.
ACCCTGCGCGCCTTCCTGCACTCACACACCTACACCGGCAACCCGCTGGCCTGCGCGGCTGCCCTGGCGACGCTGGACATCTTCGAAGAGGACGGCGTGATCGAGGCCAACAAAAAGCTGGCCAGCCGCATGGCGAGCGCCACGGCGCATCTGGCGGATCACCCGCATGTCGCCGAAGTACGCCAGACCGGTATGGCCCTGGCCATCGAAATGGTCCAAGACAAAGCCGGCAAGGTCGCCTACCCCTGGCAGGAGCGTCGCGGCCTGCAGGTCTACCAACATGCTCTGACCCGCGGCGCACTGCTGCGGCCGCTCGGCAGCGTGGTGTATTTCCTGCCGCCCTACGTGATCAGCGAAGAGCAGATCGACTTCCTTGCCGACGTCGCCAGCGAAGGCATCGACCTGGCCACCCGCACCTCAGTCAGCGTGGCCACCGACACCCGTTACCCCGGCTTTCGCGATCCGGGCTGATGAGCAACGGTAGACGGTAGGTGGCAGCTCACTCCACCTGCCGCTCTCGATGACGAGTCGCCTCACAACCTGCACAAAATCACTCACCCGGTTATGCTGCCACCCCCACCATTACGCCCTATATCGCCATGCGCCTTTCCCGCTTCTTCATCGACGCCCCTTTATCGCTCGGCCAGCACGAGCTGCCGGAAGCTCAAGCCCATTACATCGGCCGCGTGCTGCGGCACTCGGTGGGCGATGCCGTGCAACTGTTCGATGGCAGCGGCCAGGAGTTTCTCGGCGAGCTGATCGAAGTGGGCAAGAAGAACGTGCGCGTCGAGCTGCGCGAACAATTCGCCGGGCAAGCCGAGTCGCCGCTGCACATCCATCTTGGGCAGGGGCTGTCGCGCGGCGAGCGTATGGACTGGGCGATCCAGAAGGCCACCGAGCTCGGAGCTCAGGAGATCAGCCCGATCATCAGTGCCCGCTGCGAGGTGCGCCTGAAAGACGAGCGCACCGACAAACGCATGGCGCACTGGCGCCAGGTGGCGATCAGCGCCTGTGAGCAATGCGGCCGTTCGATGCTGCCGTTGATTCATTCGCCCATCACCCTCAACGACTGGCTGCAGCAGAGCAGAGCAGACCTCAAGCTGGTGCTGCATCCGGTTGCCGAGCCATTGAGCAGCCACGCCAAACCGTCCTCGCTGGCCTTTCTGATCGGCCCTGAAGGCGGCCTTGGCGATGCCGAGGTCGAACAGGCCCAGGCTGCAGGCTTCCAGGCTGCACGCCTGGGCCCGCGAGTATTGCGCACCGAGACCGCGCCAGTTGTGGCACTGTCGGTAGCGCAGCATCTCTGGGGCGACTTCTAGGTTCTTTGCCGTTGTTCTCAGTCTGCTCGATCACTCATGGGCTGGCGTAGCGATTTGGCAGCAAAGCCCTAAGAAAACCATGGCCGATTGACTATGCTGAGTGCTTGAGCCGGTTCACCTAGCGTGACGAGAAGGGATGCCATGAGAGCGCGCTATTCGGGTACTCAGATATTTCTGCATTGGCTCAGCGCGCTGCTGGTCATCTGCACGCTGCTGCTGCCCTACAGCCAAGACCTGATCGCTGACGTGCTGGGCAGTGCCGGCGGCGTCTTCACGTTGCACAAATCCCTCGGTCTGACAATTCTGCTGCTTACCTTGCTGCGTCTAGTTATCCGCGCTCGCTTGGGCGAACCACTGCTGCTGGAAACTAGCGCGCGCTGGAAGCGTCACGCATCGAAGACCACTCACGCCGCGCTGTACCTGCTGCTGCTATTGATGCCGCTCAGCGGCCTGCTGTTCGGCAAGCGGCCAGTGGAGCTGTTCTGGTTGCTGAGCGTTGGTCCGCTGCCGCTTTCTGATGAAGCCCGGGCAATCGCCCGCCAATTTCACCTGACAGCCAAGTACCTGCTGTTCGCACTGATTCTGGGCCATGCGGCTATGGCGCTCTGGCACCATTATCTGCTGCGTGATGGCGTGCTCAGCGCGATGCTGCCACGGCGAGACTGAAACCTGGCTGTGCGCGACGCTGATGCCGATCAGATCAGTTCGGCATCAGCGAGCAACTGCTCAAGCCCTTCCAGATCGGGAATGCGCAGCACCGCGTCGTCGACCTTGACGGCCGCCAGTTCCAGCGGCGCCAGCTCGACATCCGCCCGCGGCAGATCCTCGTTCACACGCAGAGAACGCGGGATGCCCTGCACCAGCAAGGCAATGAACTTGACGTTGGCACGGCCACCGATGGCGTTGAGAATCGCGATACGCGCGCCATCGCCGATTACCGGCTGAGCCCCACTGGCAGCCTCGAAGCTCAGCAGCGGCAGGCTCAGGTCACGCCAGGCCACCTGGCCGAGAAACCAGTCGGGCATCCCGGCCATGGCCGGCGGAGCGCGATAGGCAATCAGCTCTGCCACCGCCACGTTGGGCAGCAGCAGCGTACGATCGGCCAACGGCACGACCAGACCGGTCAGGCTGCTGACGCTGTTCTGGGTAACGACGGCTTGGCTCATGAAAACATCCTGTTATGCAGCGAACGGGTAAAAGAAAGACGACGGCCTAGCGGCATTGCTCGGCAAGGTGCTCGACCAAGGCGGCGGCCAGCTCTCGTGGCTCAGCGGTAAAGCTGCTGTAGCCACCTTCGCGCAGGCTGTCAGGCATGCTAGAGCAGGCGCAGCTGTCGGCCCGCTGGGTCCAGATGACCCCGCCCTGGCGTTTCACGTAGGCCGCGGCAGCACTGCCGTCACTGCCCATGCCGCTGAAGGCGATCACACCGCTGGCGGCGGCGTAACGCTGCGCCAGATTGAGCATCATCTGGTCTATCGACGGGCTGTAGGGCTCGGGCCAGGGACGGTTGACGACGCGCATCACACCGTCATCAGCGAAGGTCAGCTCATTGCTGATCGGCACGACGACCACTTCGCCGCAGCGCAGGGTGTCGCCATCACGCACCGTGCCGACCCGCCACTGGCTGTGCCGGCCAACGGCCTGGGGCAGCGTGGCTTCGAAGCTGGGATCGATATGCTGAGCGTAGAGAAAGGCGATCGGCAGGCCGCCAGGCAGCGCGTCGAGAAAGGCCTTCACCGCAGCCGGGCCGCCAAGCGATGCCGCCAACAGCCAGACCTGTTTGGCGGGCTCCCCAGCCTGCAACGTTGTGTTGGCGAGCACCGCCGGCAATTCGATACGCCCGGGGCGCTGCGCTTCGGTGAGCAGACCATCCAGACCGCCACCAGCAGTGGCCAGGGCAGGGTCGCCGACCAGCTTCTTCAGCTTGCCGACCAAACGGCGCTCCCAACGCGGGTAATGCTCGGAGCTGCGCTCCGGCGCATGGCCCTCGCCAAACAGAACAGGCACGTTGGAGTCGGCCAGCAGGGTATCGATCAGAGGCAGATCATCGGACTGCACCAGATCGACCAGCCACAGGTCCGCCTCGCAGGCCTGCAAAGCCGCGTCGTCAAGACGCGCCGGATCGTTGTTGAGTACCACCTGATAACCATTGCTGCTCAGGGCCTGCTGCAGCACATGGCGCTGCAACGAGGTATCGGCGATCACGGCAATGCGCGCAGCGTTGCTGGCACTCATGAGCGCTTCGTCCATTTCTCGATGGCGTCGAGCAGCAGCGACTCCTGATAAGGCTTGCCGAGGTATTCGTTGACGCCAATGCTCATCGCCCGATCGCGGTGTTTTTCACCGGTACGCGAGGTGATCATGATGATCGGCAGATCCTTGAGGCTTTCGTCGTGACGAATCAGGTTGGCGACCTCGAAACCATCCATGCGCGGCATCTCGATGTCCAGCAACATGATGTCGGGACGATGCTCCTGCAGTTGAGCGATGGCGTCGACACCGTCCTTGGCGGTCAGCACGTTCATGCCGTTACGCTCAAGCAGGCGGCTGGTGACCTTGCGCACGGTAACCGAGTCGTCCACCACCATGACCAGGGTTGGGCGCTCGACTTCAATCTCGGGCGCACCGGCATCAGCCGACAGCCGCGGCCGCACCTGATACTGCAGATGGGCATGCAACTCACGAATGGTTGCCAGCAGGTCGAGAATCACCACCACGCGGCCGTCACCGAGGATGGTCGCACCGGAAATTCCAGGCACGGTAGCGAACTGCGGGCCGAGGCTCTTCACCACGATCTCCCGCGAACCGGCCAGCGAATCGACCTGCACCGCGACCGTGTGATCGTTGGAGCGCACCAGAATCACCGGCAATGGCAGGCTCTGGCCGACCAGCTTGGGATGCTGGCCGTTATTGAGCAGATCGCCCAGATAACGCAGTTCGTAGGCTTGGCCGGCGTATTCGAAGCGCGGCGCATCCGGGCCGTAATAGCTTTCCAGCTCGTACGGCGAAACCCGCACGATACCTTCGATGGTGTTAAGCGGAATGGCGTACAGGTCCTCGCCGGAGAGCACCATCAGCGCGCGGTTGACCGACACGGTGAACGGCAGGCGGATACGGAAGGTCGTGCCTTCGCCTACGACCGAGTCGATACTCATCGAGCCGCCGAGCTGTTTGACCTCGGCGTTGACCACGTCCATGCCGACGCCGCGACCGGAAATCTGCGTGACCTTCTCGGCGGTGGAGAAACCCGCCTCGAGAATGAACTGCAGGATCTCGTGTTCGCCCAGGTCGGCACCGGCGTCCATCAGACCGCGCTCGATGGCCTTGCGGCGCACCGCATCGAGGTTGATACCGGCGCCGTCGTCGCTGAGCGTCAGCACGATGTCGCCGCCTTCGCGGCCCAGCTCCAGACGGATGCTGCCTTGCTCCGGCTTACCGGCCTTGCTACGCAGTGCAGCGCTCTCGATACCGTGGTCGACGGCGTTACGCAACATGTGTTCGAGCGGCGCGACGATGCGCTCCAGCACCGTACGGTCCATTTCGCCATCGGCGTTGCCGACGGTGAACTCGACCTGCTTGCCCAGTTCGCTGGCCACCTGGCGCACGATACGGCGCAGGCGTGGCACCAGGCGATCGAACGGCACCATGCGCGTGCGCATCAGGCCTTCTTGCAGTTCGGTGTTGACCCGCGCCTGCTGCAACAGCAGGGTTTCAGCATCGCGGTTACGCGAGGCCAGTGTTTCCTTCAGGTCCAGCAAGTCGGAGGCCGATTCGAACAATGCCCGCGACAGCTGCTGCAACTGCGAGTGACGGTCCATCTCCAGCGGATCGAAATCCTCGTAACCGGCGCGCTCGGCCTCGGCCTGGTAGCGGCTGAGAATCTGCGCCTGGGTTTCGGTATCGAGGCGGCGCAGCTGATCGCGCACGCGGTCGATGGTCGCTTCCATCTCGCTGAGGGTGAAGCCGAAGTCGCTGACCTGCTGCTCGACACGGCCACGGAAGATCGACGTTTCACCAGCTAGGTTGACCAGGCCTTCGAGCAGATCGGCCGGGACCTTGACCAGCTCCTGCGGAGCGCGCCGCGCAGCAGCTTCTTCAGCAGCCACTTCGGCACGCTGCACGAACGGCAGTACGCGGTGCTCAGTTGTTACGGATGGCTGCTCGCTGGCGGCGACGATAGATGTCACGGCGCGGGTAGGAGCCGCTTCCGGCTCGGCCGGGCGCTCGTCCTGCGGCTGCTGTTGCAGGCGCATACGCAGCTCGTCGAGACTCTTCTGCAGACCTTCGAAACCGGACTGCACATCGAGAAACAGGCTTTCCGGCCACGGCGCGCCTTGCGTCTGGGCTTCGGTCAGGTGCTGCTCAAGGTCATGGCTCTGGTCGCCCAGTTGCTTCTGACCGGCCAGGCGCGCACCGCCCTTGAGGGTGTGCAGAATGCGCAGCAAGTCATCAATGCAGCTGGCGTCGTCACGGCGCTCTTCCCAGCGACCGATACCGGCTTCCATGGCTTCGAGCAGGTCGTCGGCTTCTTCGAGGAAGATATCGAGGATCTCGTCACCATCGGCATCGAAGGCTTCTTCCGGCGCAACGCTCAACGGCACAGCCCGGGGCATGCTCAGCTGCTCGTCCGGGTTGGCACGTAGGCGGCGAATGGTCTCGATCAGCTCGTCGCCATTCGGTACCTGGCGCTGCGAACGAACGGCATCGAGCATTTCGGCGAGGCGGTCGTGACAGGCATGCAGCAGCTCGAACAACATCGGGCTGGGGCGCAGGCGGCCGTTGCCGAGGTCTTCATAGAGAAACTCGAGTTCGTGAGCCAGATCACCGATCTCACGGATTTCGGCCATCCGTGCGCCACCCTTGAGGGTGTGCAGATCGCGCTGCAGCGACTCCAGATCGAGGCTGTTGTCGACGTCATCCATCCAGTGCGTCAATGCGGCGCCGGCGCTGTCGATGATGTCGAAGCCTTCTTCGAGAAAGATCTCGACCAGCTCGGGATCGCGGTCGCTGTTTACCGTTGCCTGAGGTTGCGCAAGCGGCTCATCGCGCACGACTGGCGCTTCGACAGGCAACTCCTCTTGGGCCGCAGGTTGCTCGGGCTCGGCGTCGAGCCAAACTTCGGGCTCGATGAGCTCGGGAGCTTGCGGCTCGACCTGCTGTTCATCCTGCCCACCACGCTGGCGGAACTGGCGAATGGAGTCGACGAGCTCATGCGCATGCTCAGCAGGCTGACGCGCCTGCAGGCTGGCGAGCATGCCCGCCAACAAGGCATGGCCCTGCTGCAGGCTTTCGGTGGCAAAGGAAGAAACACCGTAGCGGCGATCCACCAGGCCTTCGTAAAGGGCTTCAAGCTCGTGGGCCAAACCGCTGATCGGCTCTACGCCGGCCATGTTGGCACCGCCCTTGAGCGTGTGCATGTCGCGCTGCAACGACGACAGCACGCTGCGATTGTCCGGCTCTGCGAGCCAGCGCTGCAGGTTGCCGGCGGCGCTGTCGAGAATGTCTACCGCCTCTTCGAGGAAGATCGATTCCAGCTCGTTATCAGCCAAATCGTCGGCAACAGGTGCGCTTGGAGCGAAGTCTTGCGGTTCGTCAGCGATCGCTTCCTGCAGAGCGCGAGTCGCTTCCTCCAGCTCGACCACCTGTAACCCGGGCACATCGCCGGACAGCAGCGCCAGCTTGGCGGGGTCCAGAGCCTCATCGAACAGGGCGCGCAAGGCAGCCACTCGTTCAGGGCTAGCACTGACTTCGAGGCCGGCAGCGACCTGATCCATCATGCTGACCAGCGCCTCGTGGGCCTGCTCGACCTCGTCGAAGAAACGCTCGCTGACTGCCAGGCTGCCGTCTTCGACAGCGCCGTAGACGTCCAGCAATGCCTCGCACAACTCATCGATCTGTGGCAGCTCGGCCATTTCTGCGCCGCGGCCGAGGGTCGTCAGCTCTTCCAGCAGGGTATTCAATTCCTGGCGCTCGGAAGGCTGCTGGCGCCAGCTGCGCAGCAGGTCTTCGGCGTCCAGCAGGATATCCATGCCTTCAGCCAGGAAGATGCTGATCAACTGCGGATCACGGCCTGCCCCATTCTCATCCTGACGTTGGCTCTGCGCATCATCGAGACGCTGTTGATGCAGTTGCTGCACGCGCGCCAGAAACGCTTCGGTGCCAGGAATCGGCTTCAGCGGCTCGCTTTCCAGCTGGGCCAATCCCTGACGGAACAGGGCCTGCGCTTCGACCAGCACTTCGGCTTCGGCCAGATCCAGCGGCAGCAGGTTGGCCTTGAACTCCTTGACCATCTTCTCCAGCGGCGCAGCCACTTCCGCAATCGGCAGGATACCCGCCATATAGGCGCTGCCTTTGAGCGTGTGCAGGGCGCGCTGCAGATCATCGGTCACCGGCTGCGGCATTTCACGGGCGCAGTCGTCGAGAAAAGCGGCCAGGGTGTCGAGGTGGGTTTCCGCCTCGTTGCGGAAGATTTCCAGCAACTGCGGGTCAAGCCCTGCGTGATCTTCAATCGCCGGTGCGGCAGCCTCGGTTTCGCCCACGGGCTCGGCTACCGCAGCAGCCGGGGCGTCATGCTTTGGGAGACTAAGCCCCTTGGCCAGCGCGTGAGCGTCGGCGGCCAGGCGATCGACATCATCGCGCTGGCGCTGAGTCTGGGTAGCAAATTCTTCGACCAGTTCAGGCGTCAGCTCGACGACCTGATTGATCACCTGCTTGACCTCGGCACCCGGCAGGATGCTGCGGTCGAGCACGCGGTTGAGCAGGTTCTCGATGGACCAGGCCAGCTCACCGATAACCAGAGCACGCACCATACGGCCACTGCCCTTGAGGGTGTGGAAGGCACGGCGAATCTCGGTCAGTGCCTCGCGATCCTCGGTATCGGCACACCAGCGCGGCAGGAATTCGGCGATGGTTTCCAACACCTCGCCAGCTTCCTCGATAAAGACTTCACGTAACTCTTCGTCGATCGGCTCTTCATCAGCGGGCGGTGGCAGCAGGCTCGGCGGCACATCCAGCGCGGGCGGGTTGATCGCCTGCACCGGTGCAGCCATCACGTCGGCCATCGACAGGGCCTTCTCTGTCGCGGGCTCCTCAACGACTTCCGGTTCGGGCAGACCAGGTAGCTCGACTTCCGGCAGTTGCAGATCGGCGAGGTCGACCTCGTTCCACTGCGTATCGGTGTCGGCGTCGAAATCCAGCGATTCGAGTTCCAGCGGCTGTTCTTCGAAACCCTGAGGAGGCAGATCCAGCGGCGGCAATTCGGCAGCTGTCGGCTCAATCTCGGTCAGGTCGAGGCGGGTATCCAGCTCGTCGAGTGACCACAGCTGTTCTTCACCGGCGCCAACTGGCTGCTCTGACAAAGTCGCTGGTGTAGCGGGCTGTTGATCGTCGAAGTCGAATGACCACTCCTCGTCAGCCAGCGACGCGGGTTGCTCGCCAGCAGGCACAGGTTCGATGAGTTCCAAAGGCTCTGCGGATAGGAGGATTGAATCGTCAGGCTGCGTGGCAGGCGCGACATTACTGGGTTCGCCCAGCAGATCGTCATCATCCAGCGACCAAGCGTCGTCGGCGACCGATGCCTTGGCATCGGCGTACGGATCATCACCGAGTTCACCCAGATCGACGCTATAAAGGTCGGACTCCGAGGCGCTTTCGATTTGCTCAGGCGCCAGTGCCTGAGGCTGCTCATCCGCCAGCGACCAGCTGTCGTTCGCGTCCGTGATCGTCAGCTCGGCATCAACAGCCTGCTCACCGGGCTCGATGACCTCGGTCGAGAGCGTAGGCAAATCATCGGGCTGAGCGGCAAGCGGTTCCGGCTGCTGCTCATCCTGGGGCCACTGCTGATCAGCCACGTCAGGGCTGCCTTCGAATGCCTCGGGGACAATCGGCGCCGGCTCCTCAGGAGCCGGCTCGTCCAGAACAGGCAGCTCGTCTTCAGGCTGCTCTGCAGTAGCATCCTGCGGGGCGCTGTCGATAGCAGGCGCAGCCAGCACGTCGATATCGTGCAGCGGATCATCCAGAGGCGCCGGCTCATCAACGACAGGGGCTGCGTCGAGAATCGACGGCTTTTCCTGCAACGGGTAGCCGAGCGCACCGAGGCTTTCCTCGGCGACGTCAAGAATCAGGTCGCCCTGGCTAGCGTGATCCTCGGAAAGGCGCTCCAGGTAGTACTCCACGCTGGTGATCGCATCAGCCAGCGTGTCGAGGTTCTGCCAGTTCGGCACGGCCTTGCGGGCCAGCAGCTGTTCCTGGATGTAGCGATTACAGGCGTTGAGCAGCGCAGCGGCACGCTCGAGCGGGATCATCGCCAGTCCACCGCGCACTTGGGTCAGCAGTTCCGGAACACGGGCCAGATGGTCGTGATTCCACTGCGAAGCGATGAACTCGATGATCGCGTCCTTGGCCTGTTCCAGGCCAGTGCGCGCTTCCTTGATCACCAGTTGGTGGATCTGCCCGACATCGGTGGTCGGCAAGTGGCTTTCTTCGCGCTTGTTGCCATCGCTCTGGCCGACCATGCCGGTCAGCGTCGCTTCGACATATAGCAGCGCGCCGGCGATATCCATCAGCACGGCATCGCTCGGCGACTGCGTACCTTCGGTCAGCGCACGCACCACGTCGATCTGATCGACGATGACCTTGCGCGGCTGGGCAAAGCCGAGCACGGCCAGGGTGTCGGCGATCTGCTTGAGCGGCACCAGCAGGGCTTGCAAGTCGGCGACCTGGCCGCGGTCGCTGCGCACGAACAGGTCGAGGCTGTCCTTGACCCGCACCAGTTCTTCACACAGCGCGCCCACCACCGAACGCATGGCGTCGCGGTCAGGCCCAGCCAGGCGCGCACGTTCCTCATCGACCACATCATGGTCGGGCAGCGCTTCATCAAGGTTGTAACGCTCGCGCAACGCCTCGTTGCGCGGCGATTGCACAGAGGCCTTGGCAACGTAGAACAGCAGGTTCTTGGTGAGTTCGTCCGGGGCGCTCTGGTTGATACCATCGGCGCCTTGCTCGGTGAGGCGCTTGAGCTCTTTATCGACCTGGCGCAGCAGCGTGCGCACGGACGTGCCGTTGGCGATGCTGCCGTTGGAGAGCCCTTCGACGACGCCCGAGGCGATCTGCCAGAGCGACTCAAGTGGCGAGTTCTTACACAGGGTTTCCAGGCGGGCGAACACACGCGCCATGTAACCGAGGTTGGTGTCCATGTCCTGCTGGCGAATGACGCCGACCAGCGCCACCTGCAGCATCTGCCGAAGCTTGCGCAGCAGCGCCGGCAGTTCGGCGGTGCGCAGCTGGGTCAGCGACTCGGGCGAGAGCGCTGCAGCGCGGGCGGACAGATCCGGAGAGAACAGGCTGGTTTCCGACAGCAGCTTCTCGCCCCGCGCAGCGCGCAGGTCGTTGAGCAGCGGCAGTACCACCATGGGCAGGTCGCGGCGTGCGGTCTGAATGCGATCCAGGTAGACCGGCAGTTGCAGGATGGCCTGCATCAGCACTTCCAGGGCTTCGCCCTGGTTGGCGACGCGGCCATCGATCAGCGCCTGGGACAGGTGCTCCATTTCCTCGGCGAGCAAAGCCGCGCCGAAGAACTCGACCATCTGCAGAGTGCCGTGAACCTGATGCACGTAGGTCTGGCAGAAACGCATGCGTGTCGAATCCTGCGGATTCTCGACGAACGCCTCCAGTGCCTGTCGCGCCTGCTTCAGGGTTTCCGCGATTTCGCCCTTGACCCACTCCAGGGCGACATAGTCGTGCCGATCACCCATACACACTCCGTCTCTTAGCCCTTGCGGGTATACGCCAGCACTCGCTCATCGGCCACCGGAACCATATCCGGGTGCTGCCAGCCGACCACTTCACCCACTCCGACCACCAGCAAACCACCCGGCGCCAGGCACTCGGCCAAGCGGTTGAGGATCTCGCGGCGCCGCCAGCGGCGAAAATAGATCAGCAAGTTCTGACAAAAAATAACGTCCATGCCGGTCATTGGCGCTTTGTCCAACTCCAGCACGTTGAGCCTGGCGCAACACACCCGTGCGGCCAGTTCTGGCAAAACCTTGAAGCGTCCATCGCCCTGCTGCTCGAAATAACGCGCGCGCAGGTCTTCATTCATAGCTTGCAGCCGGCGCGTGTCGTACAGACCATCACGGGCCTTCGCCAGCGCGCTGCGGCTGATATCGGTACCAGTTACCCCGAATCGCCCCTCAGCGCCTAGCACTTCACTGGCACCAATAGCCAGCGAGTAGGGTTCTTCACCACTTGAGCAACCCACACTCCAGATCGCCAGCGGCTTATCCAGCCCTTTCTCGCCACGACTGGCGACGTAAGCCTGATAAACCTCAAACGAAGCCGGGTGGCGGTAGAAACGGGTTTCCTGGACGGTCAATCGATCCAGCAGGTTCGCCCACTCCACCGCGCCGCGTGGGCCATCGGTGACCTGCCGGTAATAACTGGCGTAGTCAGCGATGCCCAGCTCGCGCATGCGCGTACTCAGGTTGGTCTGCAGAAAGATCCGGCGCTGTTCGTTGACCACCATCCCGAGGCGCGACTCCAGCAGCTGCTGCCAGTCGCGAAACTCCGTGGCGGACATGTCCGCCAACGGCTGCAAGGCCCAGACGCCTGACTGCATGTTGAAGCCCTCGCTCGAGCACGCGACCGCCTGGTGCATTGCTCAATGCGCCAGACGGCAGGCGATCACGCCTGCTCGCCGTCGTTTGGCAGGGTAAAGCCGGACACCGAATTACGCATTTCACTGGCCATTTTGGCCAGGTTACCAATGCTCTTGGCGGTGGCGGTGGTACCCGAGGACGTCTGCGAGGTGATCTCCTGAATCACGTTCATCGTGTTGGAGATATGGCCCGCAGACGAAGCCTGCTGACGCGCTGCGTTGGAAATGTTCTGGATGAGTGCGGCGAGGGTCTTGGATACCTTCTCGATCTCCTCCAGCGACACACCAGCGTCCTGCGCCAGACGAGCACCACGTACTACCTCGGAAGTGGTCTGCTCCATGGAGATAACCGCTTCGTTGGTGTCGGTCTGAATGGTTTTTACCAATGCCTCGATCTGCTTGGTTGCGCCCGAGGAACGTTCTGCAAGGCGCTGTACCTCGTCCGCGACCACCGCGAAGCCTCGGCCTGCGTCACCGGCCATGGAGGCCTGGATCGCGGCGTTCAGTGCGAGGATGTTGGTCTGGTCAGCAATGTCGTTAATCAGGCTTACAATGTCACCGATCTCCTGGGACGATTCACCGAGGCGCTTGATTCGCTTCGAGGTGTCCTGGATCTGCTCACGGATGTTATCCATGCCGGTGATGGTGTTATGTACGACTTCGTTGCCCTTGTTGGCGATGGCTACGGAACGCTCCGCTACCGCGGAGGACTCCGAGGCGTTCGCCGATACCTGGTCAATCGACACGGCCATTTCGTTGATCGCGGCAGAGGCACCGGCGATTTCCTGGGCCTGGTGCTCGGAAGCTTCGGCCAAGTGCATGGCGGTGGCCTGGGTTTCCTGAGCAGCGCCGGCTACCTGTACGGCGGTCATGTTGATCGTCGCTACCAGGTCACGCAGCTGGTCGATGGAGTAGTTGATGGAGTCGGCGATGGCACCGGTGAAGTCTTCGGTTACCGTCGCTGCTACGGTCAAGTCGCCGTCGGCGAGGTCGGCGATCTCATCGAGCAGACGCAGAATCGCGGTCTGGTTACGTTCGTTCTTCTCGGCAGTTTCGGCCAGTCGACGGTTGGTCTCCTGCACCATCACCAGGCCGATGATCAGAATCGAGCCCAGCGCCAGGGCGCCCAGCACGTAACCAGCGATGGTGTTCAGCGAACGACCGTCGGCCAGGCCTTCGAAGCCTTCGGACAGGGTCGAAGCCTTGTCGAGCAGGGTTTGCGACACGGTAAAGATGGTGTTGGCCGACTCACGAACCTGGAACAGCTCTGGCGAGGTTTCGAGAATTTCGTCCACGGAACCGGAAATGAATTCGAACAGCTCGGAAATCTCTGCCAGGCGATCGAGGGCTTCCTGATCGCTGACCTTGGTGATTTCCATCGCCGCGTTGCCTTCCTGCATCGCGCTCAGTACGCGGCCGAACAGGCTAGCGTCGCGGCCGAACATGTCGGCGGCCTGCACCGAGTCCTGATCACCGGCGAGCACCTTGTTCACCGAGCCGAGAATACGTTCGGCCAGCAGCGACTGACGCTGGGCAACCGACACCTGGGCAGCGGGCGCGCCGCTTTCCAGCAGGATGTCGACTACCTCTTCGTACTCGACCTGCAGCTGTGGAATGGTTTCGGCCAGGGTGGCAGCAACCTGGTGCAGCGACAGAACGGTCTGCTCGCTGGCCAGGATGGCGTCGGCGTTCTGGCGCAGCGCATCCCAGTCTTGCTGCACGGCGGTCATCTGCGCCTGTACATCAGCGGGCGCAGCGGGCAGGCCGGTCTGTGCATCACCGTCGGTTAGGTAAGCCCAACGCTTCTGGAAATCGTTGCGGGCGTCGCGCAGCAGGGCGAAGGCTTCGGGCTTGCCCGCAGCGGATTCGGTGGCATCCTTGGCGATACGCTGGGACAGTACGCGCAGCTCGCCCGCATGACCGAGGTACTCGGTATCGTGGTTGGTCTGCGTATTGATGTAGGCAAAGTTGGCGAACAGCATCACGATCGAGACGATCAGGACGACGAACAGCCCAGCCACGAGTGCGCCGACCCGTGTCCCCGCCAGTACGTTGTTGGAGATTACTTTTTTCATTATCTGGCCCCCGCCTGGACCCTACCGCACTTCGAATTCCATATAACGTCAGAAGGCTGGCTACGCCGCCCCCACCGAAAAGCTATCTATATGCCACGTCAATAAACTCTGGAGCCTGGGCCAGCGCATGAGGGCTGAACACCAACCAGGGCTGCTCGCGCTGGAACAAACCATGAATGAATGGCTGGATGGATGCCTCGAGCGCCGGTAACTGCTCGGAAAAGGTATCCACCGCAAAATGCTGCATGCCGAACACCTCGTCGACCGTCAGGCCCGCGAAGATGTCCTGATGATCGACCACCAGCACCCGCCGCTGCTTGCGCAGGGGCGACAGCTCGCCGCCGAAGAAGCCACACAAGTCCATCACCGGCAGCAATCGTCCGCGCACGTTGGCCACGCCCTTGACCCAGCTTTTCACACCGGGCAGCAAGGTGTGCCGTGGTTCGTGCAACACTTCACCGACCTCACCCATCGGTGCCACGAAGTACCGTTCGCCCATACGAAAGCCGATACCGCTCCAGGTCTGCACCGCCACCTGCTGCGACGGCAAGCCAGCTGCCATCGCACGGCAGCGTTGCTCGATACCGAGAAGGATCTGAAAGGGGGTGCGTGTCTCTGACATGCCTGTCGTGACCTTCTTGTTTTGCTGTGTCGCGCTGCGCGGCCTTAGCCGGCGAGCACCGCGTTAAGTGTTTTCAGCAGCGTAGCTTCGTCCACCGGTTTGGTCAGGTAGTCCTTGGCGCCCTGGCGCTTGCCCCAGACCTTGTCGGTTTCCTGATCCTTGGTGGTGACGATGATCACCGGGATGTGGCTGGTTTCGGCATCTTTGGTCAGCTGGCGAGTGGCCTGAAAGCCATTGAGGCCTGGCATGACGATGTCCATCAAAACCACATCGGGCTTTTCCTGGCGCGCCAGAGCAACGCCATCAGCGCCGTTTTCGGCCTTGAGCACCTGATGACCATGCTTTTCCAGCATGGCGGTCAGCTTGTACATTTCGGTCGGTGAGTCATCAACAATCAGAATTCGAGCCATGATGTTTTCCAATACATGAAGAAGAGGCGGTTGTAGCGACAGCTGGCGTCAGGAGGCTTGCTCGACCGGAGAAAACTCCGGCACGTGGGCCTTGATCGCGCCGAGCAGCTCTTCCTTGCTGAATGGCTTGGTCAAATATTGATCAGAACCGACAATGCGCCCTTTGGCCTTGTCGAACAGGCCGTCCTTGGACGACAGCATGATAACTGGCGTGGACTTGAAGGCACTGTTGTTCTTGATCAACGCGCAGGTCTGATAACCGTCGAGACGCGGCATCATGATGTCGACGAAGATGATGCTCGGGTGGGTATCGGCGATCTTCGCCAAGGCGTCGAAGCCGTCCACCGCGGTGATCACATCACAGCCCACCTTTTTCAGCAGGGTTTCCGCTGTACGACGAATCGTCTTCGAGTCGTCGATCACCATCACCCTCAAGCCTTCCGAATGCTGTTCCATGTCTGCCCTGCCACCACTTCGGTGAGTCGTTGTATTACGCCATATCCAGTGCGCCGGAGGCCCTGAAATCAATGGGCCCGGCCCATCGCTGGGCCTTTTTAGCACACTCTCTACATGCAAACCATCAGCCTGATCACCCTTGACCATCAGCCTTGTCAGCGCCACCCTTGGCGCCCACCCCTGCTACCTTCGCGGCTGCCCTGCACCGCCCTCTACGGAGATACTTCAATGAGCGTTCGGCTCGGCATCGTCATGGATCCCATCGCACAGATCGCCTACAAGAAGGACAGCTCGCTGGCCATGCTTCTGGCTGCACAGGCCCGCGGCTGGAACCTCTTCTATATGGAACAGAAGGATCTCTACCAGGCCGCCGGTGTCGCCCGGGGCCGTACCCGCCCCCTCAAAGTGTTCGCCGATCCGCAGCACTGGTTCGAGTTCGGGGACGAGCAGGACATGCCTCTGGCCGAACTGGATGTGATCCTGATGCGCAAGGATCCGCCCTTCGATAACGAATTCGTCTATTCAACCTACCTGCTCGAACAGGCCGAAGAGGCCGGCACGCTGGTAGTCAATCGGCCGCAAAGCCTGCGCGACTGCAACGAAAAGTTCTTCGCCACGCGCTTTCCGGAGTTCACACCGGAAACCATTGTCAGCCGCAGACCCGACATTCTGCGCGATTTCGCGCGACAGCACCGTGACATCATTCTCAAACCCCTCGATGGAATGGGCGGATCGATGATCTTTCGTCACCGCGAGGGCGATCCGAACCTTTCGGTGATTCTCGAAGCCCTAACTGCCCACGGCAGCCAGCAGATCATGGCGCAGCGTTATCTGCCCGCCATCCTCGACGGCGACAAACGTATTCTGATGATAGACGGTGAACCGGTGCCGTACTGCCTGGCGCGCATTCCGGCTAGTGGCGAAACCCGTGGCAACCTGGCAGCCGGTGGCCGCGGCGAAGCCCGCCCGCTCACCGAGCGTGACCGCGAGATCGCGGCAGCGGTAGGCCCGAGCCTGCGCGAGCGGGGCCTGCTGTTCGTCGGCCTGGATGTGATCGGCGACCGCCTCACCGAGATCAACGTCACCAGCCCGACCTGCATTCGCGAGATCGACGCAGCCTTCGATACCCGCATCGGAGAGCAATTGATGGACAAGATTGCCGAAAAGCTCAATGCGCGGAGTGCTTCATAGACTTTTGCAAATCGCCTCGGCAGACTGCGCGGCAACCTAGGGTCTGCTGACGTTCCAGCATGACCGTGCCGAAACGTTGACAGCCCCTGACGACAAATAGTGATGAGCGCGACAAACACCCCACCCGATTTCACTGCCTCCGGCGTTCGCCCGGCGGATCGTCTGGGGTTCACCCTGTTTCTCGCCGCCGTGCTGCACGCAGCGCTGATTCTCGGCGTGGGTTTCACCTTCGCCGAGCCAGGGCAGATCAGCAAAACACTGGAAATCACCCTGTCCACCTTCAAGAGCGATGAAAAGCCCAAGGAGGCGGACTTTCTCGCCCAGGACAATCAGCAGGGCAGCGGCACGCTGGACAAGAAAGCGGCGCCGACCACCACCGAACAAGCGCCCTTCCAGGACACCGAAGTACGCAAGGTGACGCCAGCCGCCGCGCCGCCACCGCCTGCCGTGAAACCCGAGGCGCCGAAAGCCGCGGTGACCACCCGCGCACCCCAGGCGCAAAAGGCACCGGCCAAACGCGAAGAAACCAAGCCGACACAGCCGAGCCCGGAGGCGCCGTCTTTCGACAGCGCGCAGTTGTCCGCCGAGATCGCTAGCCTGGAAGCCGAGCTGTCCAACGAAGTTCAGCAATACGCCAAGCGGCCAAAGATCCACCGCCTCAATGCGGCCTCGACCATGCGCGACAAGGGTGCCTGGTACAAGGACGAGTGGCGCAAGAAGGTCGAGCGCATCGGCAACCTCAACTACCCGGATGACGCACGGCGCCGGCAGATCCACGGCAGCCTGCGCCTTTTGGTGTCGATCAACCGCGACGGCAGCCTGTACGAAGTGATGGTGCTGGAGTCCTCCGGCGAGCAGGTGCTCGACCAGGCCGCCATGCGCATCGTGCGCCTGGCCGCGCCTTACGCGCCGTTCACTGGCGACCTGGCCGACATCGACCGCCTGGAAATCATCCGTACCTGGCGCTTCGAACGCGGCGACCGCCTGTCGAGTAACTGACCGCAGCCTCTGCACCCGCTGCGCACAGCCACCGCATTCAGGCTTACGTGCAGCTTGTAGCTTGCGCCTTGCAGCTTCAAACTAGCGGCCATGAAAGACGCCAGCCCGAGCATTCTCAAAGACCACTTTCTGATCGCCATGCCGCACATGGACGATCCGAATTTCGCGCACACGGTTATCTACCTGATCAACCATAACGATCAGGGCGCCATGGGGTTGGTGATCAATCGCCCCAACGGCCTGAACCTGGCCGATGTGCTTGAGCAGCTACGTCCGGACAGTGCCCCGTCGGTGCTCTGCCAGAGCCTGCCGATCTTCAGCGGCGGCCCGGTACAGACCGATCGCGGCTTTGTGCTGCATCCCAAAGGCCCACATTTTCAGGCCACCGTAGACCTAGGTGAGCTGAGCCTGTCGACCTCCCAGGACGTGTTGTTCGCCATCGCCGAAGGCCACGGTCCGGCCAGCCACCTGATCGCCCTCGGCTACGCCGGCTGGGGCGCCGGCCAGCTGGAAGCCGAGCTGGCCGACAACGCCTGGCTGACCTGCCCGGCGGATCAGGCGATTCTCTTCGAAACACCCTACGACCAGCGCCTTGGCGCTGCCGCTGCCGTGCTCGGCATCGACCTCAACCTGCTCACTGCTCAGGCGGGGCACGCCTGATGGCCGAAGTTGGCGATAAACCGCTGCGCCTGCTGCTGGGCTTCGATTACGGCAGCAAGCAGATTGGCGTTGCCGTTGGCCAGCCGATTACCGGTTCGGCCCGCGAACTGTGCATTCTCAAGGCGCAGAACGGCGTGCCGGACTGGCAGAAGGTCGAGGCGCTGATCAAGGAATGGCAGCCCGATGCCATCGTCGTCGGCCTGCCGCTGAACATGGATGGCACGCCAAGCGACATTAGCGAGCGCGCCGAGAAGTTCGCCCGCCGCCTGAATGGCCGTTTCAACCTGCCGGTCTTCACCCACGACGAACGCCTGACCACTTATGCCGCCAAGGGCGAGCGCCTGCAGCAGGGCCAGACTGGCGGCTATCGCCAGCGCCCGGTCGACGCCCTGGCCGCCGCCCTGCTGCTGCAAGGCTGGCTGGAAGAAAACAGCCCGGACTGACCCGGCCACAAGGAGCTATCGATGAGCCTACCCAACCCCGCCGAACTGCTGCCGCAGATGGCATCTTCGCTGATCAGCCACCTGAACCGTCGGCAGATCGCCGCGCCACGCTTTATCGGCATTCGCACCGGCGGCGTATGGGTCGCTCAGGCGCTGCTCGAACAACTGGGCCGCGACGAGCCACTGGGCGTGCTGGACGTGTCCTTCTACCGCGACGACTTCAGCCAGAACGGCCTACACCCGCAGGTGCAGCCCTCCGAGCTGCCGTTCGAGATCGAAGGCCAGCACCTGGTGCTGATCGACGATGTGCTGATGAGCGGGCGAACCATCCGCGCCGCCCTGAATGAACTGTTCGACTACGGCCGCCCGGCCAGCGTGACCCTGGTCAGCCTGCTCGAACTGGACGCCCGCGAACTGCCGATCCGCCCCGACGTGGTCGGCGCGACGCTGTCGCTGGCGGCCGATCAGCGGGTAAAATTGTTCGGCCCCGCGCCCTTCACTCTCGAACTCCAGACGCTTTCCGACCAAGGCCGTCCGCAATGACCGCAATCGATGCCAAGCGCCCGCTGCAACTGAACGACCAAGG
This sequence comes from Phytopseudomonas punonensis, assembly GCF_900142655.1. Lineage (GTDB taxonomy): Bacteria > Pseudomonadota > Gammaproteobacteria > Pseudomonadales > Pseudomonadaceae > Aquipseudomonas > Aquipseudomonas punonensis. The sequence goes on from NZ_FRBQ01000001.1 coordinate 1,017,677, forward strand.
CCAGTTGCGCCATTTCCTGTCCCTCGACGGCCTGCCCCGTGAGCTGCTGACGGAAATCCTCGACACCGCCGACTCCTTTCTGGAAGTCGGCGCACGCGCCGTGAAAAAGGTTCCGCTGCTGCGCGGCAAGACCGTGTGCAACGTGTTCTTCGAGAACTCCACGCGCACGCGCACCACCTTCGAACTGGCCGCCCAGCGCCTGTCGGCGGACGTGATCAGCCTGAACGTGTCGACCAGCTCGACCAGCAAGGGCGAGACGCTGTTCGATACCCTGCGCAATCTGGAAGCCATGGCGGCCGACATCTTCGTGGTGCGCCACGCAGCCTCCGGCGCCGCGCACTTCATCGCCGAGCACGTGTGCCCGAACCTGGCGATCATCAACGGTGGTGACGGCCGCCATGCGCACCCGACCCAGGGCATGCTCGACATGCTGACCATCCGCCGCCACAAGGGCAGCTTCGAGAACCTCTCGGTAGCCATCGTCGGTGACATCCTGCATTCGCGAGTGGCGCGCTCCAACATGCTGGCGCTGAAAACCCTCGGCTGCCCGGACATCCGCGTGATCGCGCCAAAGACCCTGCTGCCCATCGGCCTGGAACAAAGCTACGGCGTGCGCTTATTCAGCGACGCCAACGAAGGCCTCAAGGATGTCGACGTGGTGATCATGCTGCGCCTGCAGCGCGAGCGCATGACCGGCGGTCTACTGCCCAGCGAGGGTGAGTTTTACCGCCTGTTCGGGCTCACCGAGCAGCGCCTCAAGCTGGCCAAGCCGGATGCGCTGGTCATGCACCCGGGGCCGATCAACCGTGGCGTGGAGATCGAATCGGCGGTGGCCGACGGCCCACAGTCGGTGATTCTCAACCAGGTCACCTACGGCATCGCCATCCGCATGGCTGTGCTGTCCATGGCCATGAGCGGCCAAAACGCGCAACGCCAATTCAATGCTGAGGAGCAAAACTGATGCGTACCCGTATCCTCGGCGCTCGCGTCATCGACCCGAGCAGCGGCCTCGATCAGGTCGCGGACATCTACGTGGATGGTAGCAAGCTGAGCGCCATCGGCCAGGCGCCAGCCGGCTTCACAGCCGACCAGACCCTGGATGCCAGCGGCCTGATCGCCGCGCCCGGCCTGGTCGACCTGTCCGTCGCCCTGCGCGAACCCGGTTACAGCCGCAAGGGCAATATCGCCAGCGAGACCCTGGCCGCCGCTGCTGGCGGCGTGACCAGCCTGTGCTGCCCGCCGATCACCAAACCGGTACTGGACACCTCGGCGGTCGCCGAGCTGATCCTCGACCGCGCCCGTGAGGCCGGCCATACCAAGGTGTTTCCCATCGGCGCCCTGAGCAAAGGGCTCGACGGCGAGCAGCTTGCCGAACTGGTCGCCCTGCGCGATGCGGGCTGCGTGGCGTTCGGCAACGGCCTGAACAACTTCCGCAACGCACGCACCCTGCGCCGCGCCTTGGAATACGCAGCGACCTTCGACCTTACGGTGATCTTCCACTCCCAGGATCATGACCTTGCCGAAGGCGGTCTGGCCCACGAAGGCGCCACCGCCAGCTTCCTCGGCTTGTCAGGTATACCGGAAACCGCCGAAACCGTAGCCCTCGCACGCGATCTGCTGCTGGTCGAGCAGAGCGGTGTGCGTGCCCACTTCAGCCAGCTGACCAGCGCCCGCGGCGCGCAGCTGATCGCCGATGCACAGGCCCGCGGCCTGCCGGTGACCGCGGACGTGGCGCTGTACCAGCTGATTCTCACCGACGAAGCGTTGATCGACTTCTCCAGCCTCTACCACGTGCAACCGCCGCTGCGCACCGGCGCCGATCGCGACGGCTTGCGTGAAGCGGTGAAGAGCGGCGTGATCAGCGCCATCTCCAGCCACCACCAGCCCCACGAACTCGACGCCAAACTGGCACCGTTCGGCGAAACCGAGCCGGGCATGAGTAGCGTGCAGTTGCTGTTACCGCTGGCTATGACGCTGGTGCAGGATGGCCTGCTCGATCTGCCGACCCTGCTCGCTCGCCTGAGCAGCGGCCCGGCCAGCGCGCTGCGCTTGCCGGCTGGCCAGCTGAAAGCAGGTCATGCAGCGGATATCCTGCTGTTCGATCCGCAAGCCTCCACCGTGGCGGGCGAAAGCTGGCACTCGAAGGGCCGCAACAGCCCGTTCCTCGGCCACTGCCTGCCGGGCCAGGTGCGTTACACCCTGGTAGACGGGCACATCAGCTTCCAAGGCTGATCACCCACCGGCCCATGTGGGAGCGGGCGGGGACGCCTAGTCCATGCCCGCGAAATAATCCGCATCAACCAGGCACCCCTGACGTCCCACAAGGACCGGCAGCGACGCCTGGCTTCACCTCCCAGCAACCTTACCCCTCACGCGCATTCTTGATCGACACCTGGGTGTTCAGCGTCCAGAAGTCGTACAGCACGCCGACCAGAAACAGGCCGCCGGTGCACAGGTAGATGATGCCGGTGATCCATTTTCCCTGGTACATGCGGTGCACGCCGAAGACGCCGAGAAATGTCAGCAGGATCCAGGCGACGTTGAAATCGGTGCTGCCTGCGGTAAAGCGCAGGTCCGCCTCGCGATCCATCGCCGGGATCAGCAGCAGGTCGATGATCCAACCGATGAAGAACAAGCCCAGGGTGAAAAACCAGATAGTGCCGGTGACCGGCTTGCCGTAATAGAAACGGTGCGCTCCCAGGAAACCGAAAATCCATAGCAGGTAACCGATGATCTTGCTGTGAGTGTCAGGACGCTGCATCAGATTCTCCAGATAAAGGGGCTCAGACAAAGGGACTAGGCATTCGATCAACGCCAGCAGCACAGGTTTCCTCGACCGCCGACGAGACGACCTTGCAGGCGCCATGGGCTTACTGAATACTGTACATAAATACAGCTATCGAATCGTAGCCATGGAATTGATCGAAAAGCTCACCGTACTCGCCGACGCTGCCAAATACGATGTTTCCTGCGCCAGCAGCGGCGCGCCCAAGCGCAGCTCGCAAGGCCAAAGCGGTATGGGCGCCACCGACGGCATGGGCATCTGTCACAGTTTCACACCGGATGGCCGCTGCGTCGCGCTGCTGAAGATCCTGCTGACCAACTTCTGTCTGTACGACTGCCAGTATTGCGTCAACCGCCGCTCCAGCGACGTACCCCGTGCGCGCTTCACACCGGAAGAAGTGGTTACGCTGACCCTGGATTTCTATCGCCGCAACTGCATCAGTGGGCTGTTTCTCAGCTCCGGCATCATCCGTTCGGCGGACTACACCATGGAGCAACTCAACCGGGTCGCCAAGCTGCTGCGCGAAGAGCACGAGTTCCGCGGCTACATTCACCTCAAGACCATTCCCGATGCCTCCCCAGAGCTGATTGCCGAAGCAGGCCGTTACGCTGATCGCCTCAGCGTAAATATCGAACTGCCCACCGAAAGCAGCCTGATCCGCCTGGCACCGGAAAAGAGCGTGGCGCCGATCAAGCAGGCCATGGGCACCATTCGCAATGGCGTCGAGGAGGCGGACTGCGAGAAGCGCGCGCCGGCCTTCGCACCTGCCGGGCAGAGCACGCAGATGATCGTCGGCGCCGATGCCACCGATGACAGCACCATCCTGCACACCGCCCAGTCGCTGTACGGCGACTTTCGCCTCAAGCGCGTCTACTACTCGGCGTTCAGCCCGATTCCAGGAAGCCCCAATACCGTGCCCTTCGAGGCGCCGCCGCTGTTGCGTGAGCACCGCTTGTATCAGGCAGATTTCCTGATGCGTGGCTATGGCTTCAAGGCCACCGAGCTGCTCGATGGCCCTGGCAACCTGGCGCTGGATATCGATCCCAAACTGGCCTGGGCGCTGAACAACCGCCAGCACTTTCCCGTCGACCTCAACCGTGCGGACGTCACCATGATCGCCCGCATTCCAGGTATCGGCGTACTCAGCGCCCAGCGCCTGGTTGCCCTGCGTCGGCAAAAACGCATCCGTTTCGAAGACGTCGGCCGCCTGCGTTGCGCCTTGGAGAAAGCCAAGCCGTTCATCATCACCCAGGACTACCGCCCGATTCAGGCAACCCGCGAATCCCTGGTACTGCGCCAGCAATTGAGTGAGGCGCCACAGCAGATGGGGCTGTGGTGATGTACTCGGTCTGTTTCGACGGCAGCTTCGCTGGCTGGCGAGATGCAGCCAGAATCCAGTTGCGCCGCGGCCGGGCCCCACATCAACTGAGCTGGGTGCAGGACACCCAGGAAAATCAGGATCTGTTCGGCCAGTTGGATGAGGCGCAACCGGCCATGGCAGTTGATCGCCCCGTGCGTGTGCCGCGCGCCTTGATCGACCAATTGGAAAGTGCGGCACGCTTTCGCTGCCCCCAGCGCTGGGCGCTGCTGTACCGCATTCTCTGGCGTGTCGCCAACGGCGATCAGGCAGCCATGCTGGCGGGCGATGTAGACGGCAGCGAGCTGCACGCACGCCTAAAGGCCGTGCGCCGCGAAGCTCACCACCTGCATGCCTTTCTGCGCTTCAAACCGCGAGATGCAATCGCAGGCGGGCCGGAGCTAGTAGCCTGGTACGAGCCCGCCCACGACATCCTCGCCAGTGCCTCTGGGCACTTCGCCGAGCGCCTTGGCCGGCAGACTTGGCTGATCGCCACGCCGGAGGATGGTGTGTACTGGGATGGTGAGAAGTTGCATCACGCCAATCCTTGCCCGCTTGAATGGCAGCAGTTGGCACAACGCACCAATGACTGTAACGAAGCCATGTGGCTGGCCTACTACGGCAGCACCTTCAACCCGGCGCGGCTGAATCGCAGCGTACTGGAAACCAATATGCCGGTGCGTTTCTGGCGCAACCTGCCGGAAGGCCCGTTGATTCCCAGGTTAATGAGCCAGGCCAGAGCTGGCGCCCAGGCTGATGGCCAGGCCCAGGCAGTGGCCATCCAGCCGGGAAAGCGCATCAACGCGGATGCAGAGAAAGTGCTGCCGGTACGGCAGTGAACTGCTTACGGTTGCTATGGGATATCAGCAGGCAATAAAAACCCGCCGAAGCGGGTTTGTCTGTGCGGCCATCTAGGAGACAGATAGGTCAGCGAAAGCGCCGACCCTGATCTTCGTCGCTGATTTCCAATGACAGCCCCTGGGAAACACTGGTCAGGTGCTCGCCATCGGTTTCCGAGCCGAGCTTGATCATCAGGCGCAGGTCGTTCGCCGAGTCGGCGTAAAGCAAGGCATCTTCATAGGTGATTTCGCCCTGGCTATAGAGGTTGTAAAGCGCCTGATCGAAGGTCTGCATGCCTTGTTCGGTGGAGCGTTTCATCAACGCCTTGAGCTCGTGCACCTCGCCCTTGCGGATCAAATCAGCCGCCAGCGGCGTGTTGATCAGCACTTCGATCACCGCACGGCGGCCCTTACCGTCGGGAGTGGGGATCAGTTGCTGGGCGACGATGGCCTTGAGGTTCAGCGACAAGTCCATCCACACCTGATTCTGCCGATCCGCCGGAAAGAAGTTGATGATCCGGTCCAGCGCCTGGTTGGCGTTGTTGGCGTGCAGAGTGGCCAGGCACAGGTGACCGGTTTCGGCGAAGGCCACGGCGTGGTCCATGGTCTCGCGGGTACGCACCTCACCAATCAGAATCACGTCCGGCGCCTGGCGCAGGGTGTTCTTCAATGCGACTTCGAAGGAGTCGGTATCGATGCCCACTTCCCGCTGGGTGACGATGCAGTTCTGGTGCTGGTGAATGTACTCGATCGGGTCTTCGATGGAGATGATGTGGCCGCTGCTGTTCTTGTTGCGGTAGCCGATCATCGCCGCTAGCGAGGTGGACTTGCCGGTGCCGGTCGCGCCGACGAACAGCACCAGGCCGCGCTTGGTCAGCGCCAGCTTCTTGAGGATTTCCGGCAGCTTGAGATCATCGAGCGTCGGGATGTTGGTTTCGATGCGACGCAAAACCATGCCAGCCAGGTTGCGCTGGTAGAAAGCGCTGACCCGAAAACGACCAATGCCGCGGGCGCTGATCGCAAAGTTGCACTCGTGGTTCTCGGCGAATTCCCGACGCTGCTGTTCGTTCATCACGCCATGCACGGTTTCACGGGTCATTTCCGGTGACAGCGGGGTCTTGGTCACGGGCATGATCTTGCCGTTGACCTTCATCGACGGTGGCACGCCAGCGGTGATGAACAGATCGGAACCGCCCTTCTCGACCATCAGGCGCAACAGTTTTTCGAATTCCATGGGTGCTTACCTAAATGCGCTGGCGCGATGTTCAATTGTCGGCGGATGGATTCCCACCAGCCGGGCCAAGAATCTGTTCACGATCTTGCGAGCTAGAGCGATACGAGCTTGTTTTTAACGCAGTAGCGCCGACGCGCAGCTGATCGTGAATAGATTCTCAGAAGTTTTCCGGGGTTTTGGCTTTCTCACGGGCGCTTTCGCGGCTGACCAGGCCTTTGGAAACCAGCCTTTTCAGGCACGCATCCAGAGTTTCCATGCCCAGCGCACCGCCGGTCTGGATGGCCGAATACATCTGCGCGACTTTGTCCTCGCGGATCAGGTTGCGGATCGCTGGAGTGCCGATCATGATTTCGTGGGCGGCCACACGGCCGCCGCCAATCTTCTTCAGCAGCGTCTGGGAAATTACCGCCTGCAGCGATTCGGAGAGCATCGAGCGCACCATGGACTTCTCTTCGGCCGGGAAGACGTCGACCACCCGGTCGATAGTTTTGGCAGCAGAGGTGGTGTGCAAGGTGCCGAATACCAAGTGGCCGGTTTCCGCGGCGGTCAGTGCCAGGCGGATGGTTTCCAGGTCGCGCATCTCGCCGACCAGGATGATGTCCGGGTCTTCACGCAGTGCCGAGCGCAGGGCTTCGGAGAAGCCGTGGGTGTCGCGGTGCACTTCACGCTGGTTGATCAGGCACTTTTTCGATTCGTGAACGAATTCGATCGGGTCTTCGACGGTAAGAATGTGGTGGTACTTGTTGCTATTGATGTAGTCGAGCATCGCCGCCAGGGTGGTGGACTTGCCCGAACCGGTTGGCCCGGTCACCAACACCAGCCCGCGCGGCACGTCGGAGATCTTCTTGAAGATCTCGCCCATGCCAAGGTCTTCCATGCTCAGCACTTTCGATGGAATGGTCCGGAATACCGCACCGCTGCCACGGTTCTGGTTGAAGGCGTTGACCCGGAAGCGCGCCACACCCGGCACTTCGAACGAGAAGTCGGTCTCGAGGAACTCTTCGAAATCCTTGCGCTGCTTGTCATTCATGATGTCGTAGATCAGCGCATGCACCTGCTTGTGATCGAGGGCAGGCAGGTTGATCCGGCGTACATCGCCGTCGACCCGGATCATCGGCGGCAAGCCTGCTGAAAGGTGCAGGTCCGACGCGCCTTGCTTGGCGCTGAAGGCAAGCAGCTCGGTGATATCCATGGGACTCCCTAATGACGGTAGAATGCCGCGTAACTCAGGATAGGGGCCTTGGGGGGATCACCATGTGGCTGCGTGAGCACGCCCTTCGGAGACCACCGTCAAGCCCGCAGAAACGCTCAGGCGGCAGGCGCAGGTAATGTCCACGATAGCAGAGAATATTGCAAAGGTCGGTGTGCGGATCCGTGAGGCGGCGCAAGCCTCGCAGCGAGATTTTTCATCCATTGGCCTGCTTGCCGTTAGCAAGACCAAGCCCGCCGAGGCCATTCGCGAAGCCCACGCGGCCGGCCTGCACGACTTTGGCGAGAACTACCTGCAGGAAGCGTTGGATAAGCAAACGCAGTTGGCTGACCTGCCGCTGACCTGGCATTTCATCGGCCCCATCCAGTCCAACAAGACCCGCCCCATCGCCGAGCATTTCGCCTGGGTACATTCGGTGGATCGCCTGAAGATCGCCGAACGCCTGAGTGCCCAGCGTCCGGGCGAGCTGCCGCCGCTGAACATCTGCCTGCAAGTCAACGTCAGCGGCGAAGCCAGCAAATCCGGCTGCCAACCCGAAGAGCTCGCCGAGCTGGCACAGGCGGTTACACAACTGCCCAACCTGCGTTTGCGCGGATTGATGACAATTCCCGAGCCCACCGATGACGTCACCGCCCAGCGGGCTGCCTTCGCTCGTTTGCGCGCTTTGCGGGACGGCCTGAACCTCGATCTCGACACTCTGTCCATGGGCATGAGTCACGACCTCGAGGCAGCTATCGCCGAGGGCGCGACCTGGGTACGCATCGGCACGGCGCTGTTTGGTGAACGTGACTACAGCAAGACCTGAATGCCCGATCTCGACTCTCCAGATAGGAACCTCCCCATGACCACTCCCCGCATCGCCTTTATCGGCGCCGGCAACATGGCTGCCAGCCTGATCGGCGGGCTGCTCGCCCAGGGCCTGCCAGCGGGTGCCATCCGCGCCAGCGACCGTGGCGCCGAACAACGCGAGAAGATCGCCAACGAACACGGTATCGAGGTGGTGGCCAGCAATGCCGAGGCCTGCCGTGACGCCGACGTGATCGTCCTGGCAGTCAAGCCGCAGGTGATGAAGGACGTGTGCCTGGACCTGGCGTCCCATGTGCAGGCCGGCCAGCTGATCGTCTCCATCGCCGCCGGCATTACCAGCGCCAGCCTGGAAAACTGGCTGGGCGAGCGCGCCATCGTGCGCTGCATGCCCAATACCCCGTCACTGCTGCGCCTGGGCGCCAGCGGCCTGTACGCCAATGCACAGGTCAGCGCTGAACAGCGCCAGCAAGCCGAGCAGTTGCTCAGCGCTGTCGGCATGGCGGTGTGGCTGGACGAGGAAAAACTGATCGACGCGGTCACGGCCGTCTCCGGCAGCGGCCCGGCCTACTTCTTCCTGCTGATCGAGGCGATGACCGCCAGCGGCGAGAAGCTCGGCCTGCCCCGCGACGTCGCCGCCAAGCTGACGATGCAAACCGCCCTGGGCGCCGCGCAGATGGCATTGAACAGTGACGTCGACGCCGCCGAACTGCGCCGCCGCGTCACCTCTCCGGCCGGCACCACCGAAGCGGCCATCAAGACATTCCAGGCTGGCGGCTTCGAAGCCCTGGTCGAGCAGGCCGTCAAGGCCGCCGATCAGCGCTCGGCCGAGCTGGCCGAACAACTGGGTCAATAAGGAGACACATAATGATCGGTCTGAACACCGCTGCCATTTACATCCTGCAGACCATCGGCAGCTTTTACCTGCTGATCGTTCTGCTGCGCTTCATCCTGCAACTGGTGCGGGCGGACTTCTATAATCCGCTCAGCCAGTTCATCGTGCGCGCCACCCACCCGCTGCTCAAACCACTGCGCAAGATCATTCCAAGCCTGGGCGGGCTCGACCTGGCGTCTCTGGTGCTGGCGCTAATCGTCCAGTTCGTGCTGATGGCGCTGACCTTGATGCTGATGGGCGTGGGCGTCGGTGAGCCATTGCTGATTCTGGTCTGGTCGATCATTGGCGTCACTGCCCTGCTGCTCAAGGTGTTCTTCTTCGCCCTGATCATCAGCGTGATCCTTTCCTGGGTCGCCCAGGGCTCGCACAACCCGGCAGCCTTGCTGGTCAGCCAGATCTGCGAGCCGTTGCTGGCACCGATCCGCCGCATCCTGCCCAACCTGGGCGGCCTCGACCTGTCGCCGATCGTGGCGTTCCTGATCCTCAACCTGATCGACATGCTGGTGATTCGCAACCTGGCGATCAGCACCGGCATGTTCAGCGGCCTGAGCCTGGCGATCTGAGCCGATGTCGTTTTACCGATGGGACGGCGATGCACTGATCCTCGACTGCCACCTGCAGCCCAAGGCGAGCAATGACGCTTTCGCCGGGCTGCACGGTGAACGCCTGAAGATTCGTCTCACTGCCCCACCGGTGGACGGCAAGGCCAATGCGCATCTGCTGGCCTTTCTGGCTGAGGCTTTCGGCGTCGCCAAGAGCCAGGTCAGCCTGCTAAGTGGCCAGCAGAGCCGCCAGAAGCGCGTGCGCATTCAGGCACCCGTCATATTGCCGGCCGAACTGGGCCTGACCGCTCGCCCTTCCTGAACGACCGGCAGGTGCCATTGCGACACAGTCGCCATTGACGTGGCCCTATGCCCTCGCATAATGCTCGGCAGCCCGCATCAACGCCGATGCCCTGTCAGGGAACCCACCGATGAGCATGGAACGTCTCAGTGAGCAGGTCGATGCCTACGTCGCCTGGAAGCGCGAACTGGTTCGCGAGATCACCCGCTATCGCAGTTGGCTGGCCCATAACCGGTTGAGCAGCGAGGGCGTCGAGGCGCGCCTGGAGCGGGCACTGCGCCTGCTGCGTACTGACCACATCACCCTGGCGTTCGTCGGCGAGTTCTCCCGCGGCAAGACCGAGCTGATCAACAGCCTGTTCTTCTCCGAATACGGCCAGCGCCTGCTGCCTTCCCAGGCCGGGCGCACCACCATGTGTCCGACGGAAATTCTCTACGACCCAGGCGCCGAGCAGCCGTATATCCGCCTGCTGCCGATCGAGACGCGCATCGCCGAGGCCAGCGTGGCGCAGTTCAAACGCACGCCCCGCCACTGGATGAATGTCACCCTGGACACCAGCGACCCGGACAGCATGGCCAAAGCCTTCGCCCAGGTCGCCGCCAGCAAGGCCATGCCGGTGGAGAAGGCCATCAGCCTGGGCTTTCATCCGGACAACCTGGAAAGTACCGACAAATCCGGCCACGTGCTGGTGCCGGCTTGGCGTCACGCCATTGTCAACTTCGATCACCCGTTGCTGCGCCAGGGTTTGCGCATTCTCGACACGCCGGGCCTCAACGCCCTGGGCTGCGAGCCGGAGCTGACCCTGTCGATGCTGCCCAGCGCCCAGGCGGTGATCTTCCTGCTGTCCGCCGATACGGGCGTTACCGCCAGCGACCTGGATATCTGGCAGCAACATGTGCAGCCGCTCGACGATGAGCGCCAGGGCTGCCTGTATGCGGTGCTGAACAAGATTGACGTGCTGTGGGACGACCTGGCCGGCGATACCTTCGTCGCCAATGCCATCGAGCGGGTGCGCATGCAGGCGGCCCGACACCTAGGCATCGCTGCCCGGGACATTCTGCCGCTGTCGGCCAAACAGGCGCTGCTCGCCAAAGTGCGCAAGGACCCGGCGCTGCTGGCCCGCAGCCAGATGGCCGAGCTCGAGACGCTGCTCTGCGAGCGCATCGTGGCGCAAAAGGAACAGCTGCTCGAAGAGCGCGTGGTGCGCCAGGTGCTGGCCATGCTCAACAACAGCCAGCATGGGCTCGGCCTGCGCCTGGCCAAGGTCAACGAACAACTCGAGCTGCTCGACGAACGTCGTCAGGACAACGGCCAGATGCTCATGGAGCTGACCAGCCGTACCAAGGACGACCACACCGTGCACCACAAGCGCCTAGTGGCGTTGAAAACCAACCAGCGCCTGCTGCGCAACCAGGGCGAACGCCTGAAGACCTCAGCCCAGGCGGAGAAGCTCGAAGCACACCTCAACAGGCTGCGCAGCCAGCTCAACGGCGCCTGGACTACGCTGGGCATCAACCAGTCGATCCTGAGCTTCTTCACCGCCGTCGAGGATGACCTGCACAGCCTGTCCCACGATGCCGACATGGCCAACCGCATGGTCGACGCCATCTACCGCCGGCATAACGAGGAAAACCCGCTGCAGGCAGTCGATGCACCGCGCTTCGAACTGGCGCCTTATGTGCGCGAACTGCGCCATTTGCAGAAGAAAGGCGACCGCTTCCGTCTGCGCCTCAAGACCCTACTGACCGAGCAGCGCAGCCTCAGCCGGCGCTTCTTCGCCACCCTGGTACAGGAAGTCATCGGCCTCCACCGCCGCCTGCGTCGCGATGCCGAACGCTGGGCTGACGAGGCGCTGATGCCGTTGATGCAGCACACCCTGGAGCACAAGCAACTGCTGGAAGGCCACATGCTGCGCCTCAAGGCGCTGGCTCAGGACACCCAGCACGGCCGTCAGCGCCATCAGCAACTGGCCCAATATGGCGAGGAGCTAAAACAACAGCTCGCTCAGGCCGGCGACATGTTGCGCGTGATGCGCCGCCCGGCGCCCATTCAGCGCCAGGCCAAGGTAGTCACGCTCAAGGGCATGCCGCGCCCGCTCGGCAACGCGGAGTAGCACTGCAGTGCGGCGGTGCTCCCCAGGCCTGGGAGCACCGCAAGCACTTTTCTTGCCGCTGACAGGCGCGCTCTTTAGACTGCTGCACTTTCCCACATCCCTTTTCTTAGCCGAGCAGAGTCGATGTCGACTGTTTTTCCTCAAGACTCCGTTGGCCTGGTAACGCCGCAGACCGCCCATTTCGCCGAGCCGCTGGCGCTGGCCTGCGGGCGCAGCCTGGCCGATTACCAGCTGACCTACGAAACCTACGGCGAGCTCAATGCCAGCGCCAGCAACGCCGTGCTGATCTGCCACGCGCTGTCCGGCCATCATCACGCGGCGGGTTACCACAGCGTGGATGATCGCAAGCCGGGCTGGTGGGACAGCTGCATCGGCCCCGGCAAGCCGCTGGATACCAATCGCTTCTTCGTCGTCAGCCTCAACAACCTGGGCGGCTGCAACGGCTCGACCGGCCCGTCGGATATCAACCCGGCGACCGGCAAGCCGTTCGGCGCCGACTTCCCGGTGATGACGGTGGAAGACTGGGTCAACAGCCAGGCGCGCCTGGCTGACCTGCTGGGCATTCACCAGTGGGCCGCCGTGGTCGGCGGCAGCCTGGGCGGCATGCAGGCCATGCAGTGGACCATCAGTTACCCAGACCGCGTGCGCCACTGCCTGGCCATCGCCTCGGCGCCCAAGCTGTCGGCGCAAAACATCGCCTTCAACGAAGTGGCGCGCCAGGCAATTCTCACCGACCCGGAATTCCACGGTGGGCACTTCCAGGATCAGGGCGTGATCCCCAAGCGCGGCCTGATGCTGGCGCGCATGGTCGGGCACATCACCTACCTGTCCGATGACGCCATGGGCGAGAAATTCGGCCGCGGGCTGAAGAACGAGAAGCTCAACTACGACTTCCACAGCGTGGAATTCCAGGTGGAAAGCTACCTGCGCTACCAGGGCGAAGAGTTCTCCGGGCGCTTCGACGCCAACACCTACCTGCTGATGACCAAGGCGCTGGACTACTTCGACCCGGCCGCCGAGCACGATGGCGATCTGGCCAAGACGCTGGCCAAGGCCAAGGCGGATTTCTGCGTGATGTCGTTCACCACTGACTGGCGCTTCTCGCCGGCCCGCTCGCGGGAAATCGTCGACGCCCTGCTCGCCGCCCGCAAGAACGTCTGCTACCTGGAAATCGATGCGCCGCAAGGCCATGACGCCTTCCTCATGCCGATCCCCCGCTACCTGCAGGGTTTTGCCAGCTACATGAAACGGATCGAGGTGTAAGCATGCGAGCCGACCTAGAGATCATCCAGGAATGGATTCCCGCCGGCAGCCACGTCCTCGACCTGGGCTGTGGCGACGGCGAACTGCTCGCCTGGCTGAGCGCCAACAAGCAGGTCAGCGGTTATGGCCTGGAAATCGACCCGGACAAGATCGCCCAGTGCATCGGCAAGGGCGTCAACGTCATCGAGCAGAACCTCGACGAAGGCCTGGGCAACTTCGCCAGCGACAGCTTCGACGTGGTGGTCATGACCCAGTCGCTGCAAGCGCTGCACTTTCCCGACAAGGTGCTGGCCGAGATGCTGCGCGTCGGCAAGACCTGCATCATCACCTTCCCCAACTTCGGCCACTGGCGCTGCCGCTGGTACCTGGCCAGCAAGGGCCGCATGCCGGTGTCGGACTTCCTGCCCTACACCTGGTACAACACGCCGAACATCCACTTCTGCACCTTCGAGGACTTCGAGCGCCTGTGCCACCAGCAGAGCGCCCGGGTGCTTGAGCGCCTGGCTGTAGACCGCGAGCATCACTATGGCTGGGCCAGCCGCACCTGGCCGAACCTGTTTGGCGAAATCGGCATTTACCGCATCAGCGGTCACAACGCGCATGACGTGCGCATCGCCAACTAGGCCGGCTCATGCGTCTCTTCACTCTGCTGATCGCCCTGAGTCTGAGCCTGTCGGCCGCCGCCGCTGAGCGCATGCAGCGCCTTGGCGACCTGCAGGTGCATTACAGCGCCTTCAATGCCAGCTACCTGCAGCCGCAGATCGCTCAGGCCAGCGGCCTGGTACGTAGCGGCAAACAGGGCGTGCTGAACATCAGCGTGTTGCGCGCCGGCAAGTCCAGCTCGGCCACGGTCAGCGGTGAAGTGAAGACAGTATTGGGTCACGGTCAGACGCTGACCTTTATCGAACAGCGCGAAGGCGAATTCGTTTCCTACCTGGCGCAGTTTCCCCTCGAAAACCGTGAGGTGCTGCTGTTCAACCTGCAGGTGAACGGCCAGCGCCTGGACTTCAACCAGGAACTCTTTCCGGAGCCATGATGCCTTTCCCAGAACTCGTCCTCGCCAGCCACAACGCCGGCAAACTCAAGGAACTGCAAGCCATGCTCGGCGACCGCGTGCGCCTGCGCTCGGTCGGTGAATTCAGCCACGTGGAGCCGGAGGAAACCGGCCTGTCATTCGTCGAGAACGCCATCCTCAAGGCCCGTAATGCCTCGCGCCTGTCCGGCCTGCCGGCGCTGGCCGACGACTCCGGCCTGGCAGTCGACTTTCTCGGTGGTGCGCCGGGCATCTATTCGGCCCGCTATGCCGATGGCCTGGGCGACGCGGCCAATAACGCCAAGCTGCTGGCCGCCCTCAAGGATGTGCCGGACGCCGAGCGCGGCGCCCAGTTCGTCTGCTGCCTGGCCCTGGTACGGCATGCCGACGATCCACTGCCGATCCTCTGCGAAGGCCTGTGGCACGGCCGCATCCTGCACGAAGCACGCGGCGAGCATGGCTTTGGCTATGACCCGCTGTTCTGGGTCGAGGAGCGCCAGTGTTCCAGCGCCGAACTGTCGCCAGCCGACAAGAACCAGCTCAGCCACCGCGCCATCGCCATGCAGTTGCTCAAGCACCGTCTGGGATTGTAAGAACCTGTTCAAAGCCTGCTGCGCGTCGGCACTGCGGCGTTAAAAACAGGCTCGGACTGCTCATTTACAGCTCGTAAACTCCGCGTCCTCGCCTGTTTTTGCCTTGCACTGCTCTAGCTCGCGAGACTTTGAACAGGCTCTAAGCGGTTCCAAATGGGGCGTTTCGTCCACGTGCTTTGGCAGTTTGTACAACTCGTGCCACGATAGCGCCCCGCAACCACCCTGCCGTGATCAGACGCCCGTGTTCCAGCTGCCCCCTTTGGCCCTGTACGTCCATATTCCCTGGTGCGTGCGCAAGTGCCCTTACTGCGACTTCAACTCTCACGCCGCCGGCCCCAACCTGCCGGAAGAAGCCTATGTCGATGCGCTGCTCGCCGACCTCGACAGCGACCTGCAGCAGGCTTATGGCCGGCCGCTGACTTCGATCTTCTTTGGCGGCGGCACGCCGAGCCTGTTTTCCGCCAAGGCTCTTGGCCGCTTGCTGGAAGGCGTGGAGCGACGCATCCCGTTCGCGGGCGATATCGAAATCACCCTGGAAGCCAACCCGGGCACCTTCGAGCAGGAGAAGTTCGCCGCGTACCGGCGCTTGGGCATCAACCGGCTGTCGATCGGTGTGCAGAGTTTTCAGGCGGAAAAACTCAAGGCCCTCGGCCGCATTCATGATGGTGATGAAGCGATTCGCGCCGCCGACATGGCCCGCGCCGCCGGTTTCGACAACTTCAACCTGGACCTGATGCACGGCCTGCCGGATCAGTCCCTGGAAGACGCATTGGGCGACCTGCGTATCGCCATCGCCCAGGCACCGACGCATCTGTCCTGGTATCAGCTGACGGTGGAGCCGAACACGGTGTTCTGGAACCAGCCGCCGGTGCTGCCAGAAGACGACACCCTGTGGGACATCCAGGAAGCCGGCCAGGCGCTGCTCGCCGAGCATGGCTACGCCCAATACGAAGTCTCGGCGTACGCGCAGCCCGGTCGGATGGCGCGGCACAACCTGAATTACTGGACCTTCGGCGACTTCCTCGGCATCGGCGCCGGTGCCCACGGCAAGGTGAGCACGCCAGACGGGCGCATCAGCCGCACCTGGAAAACCCGCCTGCCCAAGGATTACCTCGACCCCGCCAAGCAATACAGCGCCGGCGAGCGTGCCCTCACCGTCGACGAGCTGCCGTTCGAGTTCCTGATCAACGTGCTGCGCCTGAGCGATGGTTGCGCCGCCGAGCTGTTCAGCCAGCGCACCGGCCTGCCCCTCGAACACCTGGCAAAGGCCCGTGCCCAGGTCGAGCAACGCGGCATGCTACAGGAGGACCCGACACGCCTGGCGGCCACCCGCGAAGGCCAGCTGTTTCTCAATGATCTGCTGCAGTATTTCCTGCCTTGAATCACCAGCCTGCGAACCAACGGCGCGCCGGATGATCCGAGGCAGCAGGATTCAATCGTCATGCCAGAGGAGCAACCATGGATTATGTGCTGGACTTGATCGCCACCGTGTCACGCTGGAGCCGTGGCCATCTCAGCGAGATTTCCCTGGGCCTGATGGCCACTCTGCTGGTGCTGTTCGGGCCGGCGATCAACGCCTGGATACAAGGCCGCATCGGCGGCCTCAACTTCGTACTGCGTACCCTGATCTTCGTGGCGGTCTGCGTGGTCGGCTATGGCCTGGCGCTGGTCTACCTGACGCCGCTGCTGACCCAGTTGCTGGGCCACTTCAACAACTACACCCTGGCGCCGGTGCTGCTGGTGGTGATGTTCCTGATCGGTGTGCTGGCAGATCGTAGCTGAGCCGGCTCAGGGCGCGATCTTGAGCCAGTCGATCACGCCCACGTCCCCATTGCGGTGGGTGCCCAGCACTTCACCGCCGGCAGTCTGCTCCACCGACAGGTCGGCTTCGAGGGGCTTGCCGTCGCGCTGATCGACCGCGGGAGCCTCGGCAATCGGGCTGAATAGCAGATTGCCCTGAAACGCGCGAACCCGAGTACCCGCCGGGTAATGCATGCTGCCCAGCAGCAAGGGCTCCACAAGCTCGCCCTGCCAATCCTGCAGCTCGCCATAGGGAGCATCGAGCCACAGGTTCCATAGGCGCAGGTTCAGGCCCTGAAAACGCACGGGTGCATCGCCAGGCTCCAGTTGCCAGCGACCATTTTCCACGGTGTGCACGGCCATCGGTTGCACCCAGGTAACGCCAGCCACCTCACTGCCAGGCGCCAGCGTGCAGCTATCCAGCTGCCACGCCTTGAGGTTGAAGCGCTCGCCAGATGGATATCGAAAGGTAACAGCGGCCTCTGCCGAGCAAAGCCAACCATCCAGCCGCGCCGCCTCGACCAGCTTCGCTTCGCCGGTCAGGTCGCTCAGTTCAAGGCTGCGCACCGCGGCGCCATGCACCACAGCAGGCTCGCCATCGAATTGCGCTTGCTGCAGGCTCTGCAAGCCGCTCGGCAGGGTGTCACCACTGAGATTCTTGACCGGCTACAGGCGCTCGATGTGTACCTGCGTGCCAGCAGGAAGCACCAAATCACCAAGCACCTGCTCGGAGTCAAGACGCGGATTGAGTGCGCGCTGGTCGAGCCAATGATTGAACTGCCAGCGCACGAATTCGAGGGTCGGCAGGCTGCCCGCAGCGAGAAAAACGCCAAGCAACCCGAACCACCAGCCGCGCGCGAAGATAAAGCGCCTGGCACGCTGATTGAGCAATGCGACGATCAAGCCGGCCAACGCCGCGGCGCAAATCACCGAGACCAGCAAGAACAATGATCCGAGCATCATGGCCAGAGGGTTGATGGGGATCATGTGACATCCTTGTAGCGCAGTGGGCCAATTTCGCAGCAGAGCTTAAAAGTCGCCCGACAACGAATCAACACTTGGTTACATATCAACAATAAAGCCAGCATTGCGCTGGCTTTTTCATCGATCAGGTGACGATCATTTGATCAATCGCAAGCAGAACGGATAGCGATAATGCTTGCCCTCGCCTGCCTTGATTCCACCAATGATGGTCAGCACCACCGTACCGATGCACAGCAGGCCCATCAGCAGAAAGCCGATCAATACCAGCATCAGCAGCAGACAAACGATGCCGGCAATGGCCACGGTCAACTGGAAGTTGAGCGCCTCCTTGCCCTGCTCATCGATAAAGCCGTGCTGATCCTTCTTGACCTGCCAAACCACCAGCGGGCCGATCAGGTTGCCGAAGGGAAAGACGAAGCCGAGAGCAGCCGCGAAGTGACAGATCATCGCCCACTGCCGCGCTTCCCTGTCGGGCTCGGCGGGGCCTACAGCGTCATGCTCATCCATCACGGCTCTCCTCGGTCAGCGGCCGATCATTCGGCCAATGCGGCTTGCTGCAGAGCGAACAGCTCGCTCATGCCCTGTTGCGCCAGAGCCAGCATGGCATTCAGTTCGGCAGGCTGGAACGGTGCGCCTTCGGCGGTGCCCTGCACTTCGATGAAGCCGCCGGTGCTGGTCATCACCACGTTGAGGTCGGTCTCGGCGGCCGAGTCTTCCAGGTAATCCAGGTCGAGCACCGGCTCGCCCTGGTAGATACCGACGGAAACGGCAGCGATCATCTGCTTAAGCGGGTCACCACCTTTCAGGCCGCCACGCTTCTTCATCACTTTCAGGGCATCGACCAGCGCGACCATGGCGCCAGTGATCGACGCAGTGCGGGTACCGCCGTCGGCCTGGATCACGTCGCAATCGACGTACAGGGTGTTCTCGCCCAGCTTGCTCATGTCCAGCGCGGCGCGCAGGGAGCGGCCGATCAGGCGCTGGATTTCTAGGGTACGGCCGCCCTGCTTGCCTTTGCTGGCTTCACGCTGGTTACGGTCGCCAGTGGCGCGCGGCAGCATGCCGTACTCGGCAGTCACCCAGCCCTGCCCCTGGCCTTTCAGAAAGCGCGGTACGCCCTGCTCGACGCTGACGGTGCAAATCACCTTGGTATCGCCGAACTCCACCAGCACCGAACCTTCGGCATGCTTGGTGTAGTTGCGGGTGATGCGGATCGAACGCAACTGATCGGCGGCGCGGCCACTAGGACGTTTCATCAAAATACCTGCTCTCAAGTAGAATCTGCCGCGCATTATAGGGGCTGTTGCCTCCGGGCCGCGACCGCGCCCGTCTGATGCCCCCTCCCCGCGATTGGGAGCCACCGCTTCACTGCGCTACAATCGCCGCCTTTGCCCCATCGCAAACCGAGGTACGCCGCATGATCCACAGCATGACAGCCTTCGCCCGCACCGAGCAGGCAGGTGCCAACGGCACCCTGAGCTGGGAGCTGCGCTCGGTCAACCACCGCTACCTCGAACCTCACCTGCGCTTGCCGGAAGCCTTTCGTGACCTCGAAGGCGCGGTTCGCGAGGCGCTGCGCCAGGGTTTATCGCGCGGCAAGGTGGAATGCACCCTGCGCTTTACCGAGGAGAGCACCGGCAAGCCACTGCAGGTTGATCGCGAGCGCGCCACCCAACTGATTGCCGCCGCCGAGGGCGTCGCCGCGCTGATCAAGCAACCCGCGCCGCTGAACCCCCTGGAAGTGCTCGGCTGGCCCGGCGTGCTGGTGGCCGATAGCAGCGATCCACAAGCACTGAACAAAGCGGCGCTGGAGCTGTTCGGCAGTGCGCTCGACGAGCTGAAAAATGGCCGCGGCCGCGAAGGCGCAGAACTGGCCAAGCTGCTTAACGAGCGCCTCGACAGCATGCTCGGCGAAGTCGCCGCCCTGCGTGAACTGGTGCCACAGATGCTCGAAGCGCAGCGCCAAAAAATTCTCGAACGCTGCCGCGAGATGCAGGCCGAACTCGACCCACAGCGCCTGGAGCAGGAACTGGTGATGCTCGCGCAGAAGAGCGATGTGGCCGAAGAGCTGGATCGCCTCAGCACCCACGTCACCGAAGTACGCCGCGTGCTGAAAGCCGGCGGCGCGGCAG
The DNA here is from genome assembly GCF_900142655.1 of Phytopseudomonas punonensis. Classification (GTDB taxonomy): domain Bacteria; phylum Pseudomonadota; class Gammaproteobacteria; order Pseudomonadales; family Pseudomonadaceae; genus Aquipseudomonas; species Aquipseudomonas punonensis. The sequence goes on from NZ_FRBQ01000001.1 coordinate 1,037,562, forward strand.
GCCGGCGCCTGGATTTTCTGATGCAGGAACTCAACCGCGAAGCCAACACCCTCGGCTCCAAGGCGTTCGACCCGCGCAGCACGCAGGCAGCGGTCAACCTTAAAGTGCTGATCGAGCAAATGCGCGAGCAGGTGCAGAACATCGAATAATTCACGCCCGGCATTGGCTGCGCGTCTTCCGAATTAAATCTTTCAGGACAGATCCATGAGCATCACCAGCGGCACGCTGTACATCATTTCCGCCCCCTCGGGCGCGGGCAAAAGTAGCCTGGTGAACGCGCTGATCGACAGCGAGCCGCACATTCGCGTGTCGGTGTCGCATACCACCCGCGCCATGCGCCCAGGTGAAGTCGACGGCGTGCACTACCACTTCGTGGATCACGCACAGTTCACCACCATGCTTGAGCAGGGTGAATTCCTCGAGCACGCTCAGGTATTCGACAATTTCTACGGCACCTCACAGCGCGCACTGGAAAAGACCCTGGCCGAGGGCATCGACCTGATCCTGGAGATCGACTGGCAAGGCGCCCAGCAGGTGCGCAAGTTGATGCCCCAAGCGAAATCGATCTTCATCCTGCCGCCGACCCGCGAGGCGCTTCGCCACCGCCTGACCAATCGCGGCCAGGACAGCGGCGAGATCATCGAACGCCGCATGCGCGACGCCGTCAGCGAGATGAGCCACTACGTCGAATACGACTATCTGGTGATCAACGACGATTTCGGCCATGCACTCAGCGACCTGAAGGCGGTGTTTCGCGCCAACCAGCTGCTGCAGACCGCCCAACATCAGCGCCATGCCGGCCTGTTGAGCGAGCTTCTGGCCTGAAGCAAAGCGGACGGGCGGTGCAAAACCGCCCATCCAGGCGGCAAAAATCCCGTCCGGCGCCGCGAACTTGCGCCTCTCAGCTACTTTCGCTTCCCTTAATGCTGGCGTTTTTCTAGACTATTCAGTCCGCTCGCCCATTCGGGCCCAGCTAATTTTTGCATTCGCTACGAGGAACACCATGGCTCGCGTTACCGTTGAAGACTGCCTGGACAACGTCGATAACCGCTTCGAGCTGGTCATGCTTGCCACCAAGCGCGCTCGTCAAATCGCCACTGGCGGCAAAGAGCCGAAAGTAGCGTGGGAAAACGACAAGCCGACCGTAGTCGCCCTGCGCGAAATCGCCAGTGGCCTGGTTGACGCCGAAATCGTCGCCCAAGAAGACATCATCGAAGAAGAACCGCTGTTCGCAGCCTTCGAGGAAGAGGCGAACGAGCCTCTGTAAGCCTATGCCGGGTCGAAAGCGTACGTCGCAGGTGCACAAGACGCGGCATGGGAGCCTCCCATGCCGAGCATAGACGCCCTCGCCGATAGGCTTTCGAATTACCTGGGCGACGAGCAGGTCAACCTGGTTCGTCGCGCTTACTTCTACGCCGAACAGGCGCACGACGGGCAACGCCGCCGAAGTGGCGAAGCCTACGTGACCCATCCGCTGGCCGTCGCCAGCATTCTCGCCGACATGCACATGGATCATCAGAGCCTGATGGCCGCCATGCTGCATGACGTGATCGAAGACACCGGCATCGCCAAGGAAGCCCTGCACGCGCAGTTTGGCGAATCCGTGGCGGAGCTGGTAGACGGGGTCAGCAAGCTGACCCAGATGAACTTCGAGACCAAGGCAGAGGCGCAGGCCGAGAACTTTCAGAAAATGGCCATGGCCATGGCGCGCGACATTCGCGTGATCCTGGTCAAGCTGGCCGACCGCCTGCACAACATGCGCACCCTGGAAGTGCTGTCGGGCGAGAAACGTCGGCGCATCGCCAAGGAAACCCTGGAAATCTACGCCCCCATCGCCAACCGGCTGGGCATGCACAGCATGCGCGTGGAATTCGAAGACCTCGGTTTCAAGGCCATGCACCCGATGCGCTCCGAGCGCATTCGCGCCGCGGTGCGCCGCGCGCGGGGCAACCGCAAGGAAATCGTCACCCGCATCGAAGAATCGCTGCTGCATTGTCTCGAGCGCGAAGGCCTGAGCGGTGAAGTGGTGGGCCGCGAGAAGCACCTTTACAGCATCTACCAGAAGATGCGCGGCAAACGCCGGGCCTTCAATGAGATCATGGATGTCTACGCCTTCCGCATCGTGGTCGACAAAGTCGACACCTGCTATCGCGTGCTGGGCGCCGTGCACAATCTCTACAAGCCACTGCCGGGGCGCTTCAAGGATTACATCGCGATCCCCAAGGCCAACGGCTATCAGTCGCTGCACACCACACTGTTCGGCATGCATGGCGTACCCATCGAGATCCAGATTCGCACCCGCGAAATGGAAGAGATGGCCAACAACGGCATCGCCGCGCACTGGCTGTACAAATCCAACGAAGATGAAACGCCAAAGGGCAACCACGCCCGCGCGCGCCAGTGGGTCAAGGGCGTGCTGGAAATGCAGCAACGCGCCGGCAACTCCCTTGAATTCATCGAGAGCGTGAAAATCGACCTGTTCCCGGACGAGGTCTACGTGTTCACGCCCAAGGGCCGCATCATGGAGCTGCCTAAAGGCTCCACGGCGGTGGACTTCGCCTATGCGGTGCATACCGACGTCGGCAATACCTGCATCGCCTGCCGCATCAACCGCCGCCTGGCACCGCTGTCGCAGGCGCTGGAAAGCGGCTCCACGGTGGAAATCGTCAGCGCTCCGGGTGCTCGCCCCAACCCGGCCTGGCTGAACTTCGTGGTCACCGGCAAGGCGCGCACGCACATTCGCCATGCGCTGAAGCTGCAGCGCCGCTCGGAGTCGGTGAACCTCGGCGAGCGCCTGCTCAACAAGGTGCTGGCCAGCTTCGAGACCCATCTCGACAAAGTCCCTGCCGAGCGTCAGCTGGCCGTGCTCAACGAATACCGGATGGAAACCTTCGACGACCTGCTCGAAGACATCGGCCTGGGCAACCGCATGGCCTATGTGGTCGCCCGTCGCCTGCTGGCCAGTGACGGCGAAGAACTCCCCAACACCGAAGGCCCGCTGGCGATTCGCGGCACCGAAGGCCTGGTGCTCAACTACGCCAAGTGCTGCACGCCGATACCTGGCGACCCGATCGTTGGCTATCTCTCGGCGGGCAAAGGCATGGTGGTGCACATGGACACCTGCCGGAACATCAGCGAAGTGCGCCACAACCCCGAGAAATGCATCCAGCTGGCCTGGGCCAAGGATGTCACGGGCGAATTCAACGTCGAACTGCGCGTCGAGCTGGAACACCAGCGCGGCCTGATCGCATTGCTGGCCGGCAGCGTCAACGCCGCCGACGGCAACATCGAGAAGATCAGCATGGACGAGCGCGACGGCCGCGTCAGCGTGGTTCAGCTGGTGGTCAGCGTGCACGACCGCGTCCACCTGGCCCGCGTGATCAAGAAGCTGCGCACCCTGCCTGGCGTCATGCGCATCACCCGCATGAAGGCGTGATCTGTCACGCCCTGCGCTCTGAACCCCTCATAACAAGCAATGCGATACCTGGGAGCGTCACGGCTTATCCCAACGGCGCAACAGCGCTTATCGCGGCTTGAGGCAGAGAACGTCAGCCTGTAGCCTGCCTGCGTCCGTCTTGCAGCCTGAGGCTGCCCTATCAAGGAGTTCTCCATGAGCAAGAGCGTCATAACCAGCGACAAGGCCCCAGCCGCCATCGGCACCTATTCCCAAGCCATCAAGGCTGGCAATACCGTGTACCTGTCTGGACAGATCCCGCTGGATCCAAAAACCATGGAATTGGTTGAAGGCTTCGAAGCCCAGACCGTTCAGGTATTCGAGAACCTCAAGTCAGTTATCGAAGCAGCCGGCGGCTCGTTCAAGGACGTGGTCAAGCTGAACATCTTCCTCACCGACCTTTCCCACTTCGCCACCGTCAACGAAGTCATGGGCCGTTACTTCCAGCAGCCTTACCCGGCACGCGCCGCCATTGGCGTCGCCGCGCTGCCGAAGGGCGCGCAAGTGGAGATGGACGGCATTCTGGTCATCGGCTGATCAGCAGCACGCCCGGCGCAACGGCGCTGGGCGTGATCTTCAGTCTTTTCGCAGCACTGCCGCATAACCCTCGCGATAACTGGGGTATTGCGGCGACCAGCCCAAGGCACGCGCTCGCGCATTGCTGCAGCGCTTGCTACCGGAGCGGCGCACTGCCGAATCCTCAGCCCAATGCTCGACACCGAGCTGCTGACGCAGCCAGCCGACCACCTCATGCAACGGCGCCGGCTCGTCATCCACACCGATATAGCAATCATCCAACGCTTTTCCCGCCAGGTCGGCCTGCAGCAGAAACACCAGCAAGCAGGCCGCATCATCGGCATGAATCCGATTGCCATATAGCGGCGGCTCGACCGCAACGCGATAGCCCATGCGCACCTGTTTGAGCAGCCATTCGCGCCCTGGCCCATAGATGCCCGTCAGGCGCACAACGGTGGCCTGTACGTCGCTCGCCAAGGCCACCTGCTCGGCCTCGCGCATGATCCGCCCGGAATAGCTCTGCGCCTCGGCCGGCGAAGCCTCATCGACCCAGGCACCGTCGACCTGGGCGTATACGCCACTGCTGGACACGAACAACAAACGCTTCGGCCGCTGCCCGCGTGCCTGCAGCCAGCTCAACACATGGCGCAGCCCATCGACATAGGCACGCCGGTAACCCGGTTCGTCATGCTCGGTGGCAGCGGCGCTGTACACCAGGTAATCCAGCTCGCCCTGAGGCCACTGGGCTGGGCAATCCGACTGATGCAGATCACCGGCCACCGGCACGATGCCCTCAGGCAGCTCGGATACGCTGCGGCGCATGCCATATACCTGCCAGCCGGCATCGCGCAGACGCGCGGCCAGCCGCCCACCCACATCACCACAACCGGCGATCAGCACGCTCGCACCCTTACTCATCCGATCCCCTCTCAAGCTATAAGGCGCTCATAAGGCACCCATGAACGTAATAAAGTTACACCAAAGCTTTCACGAACAAGAATTACTTGCAATAATGCTTAGCCTTTTTTTCCGCGCCGGCTAGCCGCTCGCGCAGGTCACCGTCCCCAAACTTAGGTCCGGCAAGCATGAACTCTAACGCCCATAGCGCCAAGCCAACCACCGTCGCCGCTCGGCCGCAACGCCTCGGCGCCTTCCTCGCCCTGCTGCTCAGCCTGACACTGGCCCCGGCCGTGGGTTTTGCCGATCAGGCGGCTCCGGCACAACCTACGTCCAGCGCTCAGTCTGCTGCGAACGCGAGTGCTGAACAGTCCGCTACGTCATCAGATGCAGTACCAACCATGCCAGCCGTTGACCCACGCCTCGTGGACGAAATGCAGGCAAAGGTCGAGGCCCTCGGCCCGGACGCCTCTGCAGAACAGAGAAGGGAAGTGCGCGAGCAATTCCTGAACGCCAACGGTATTCCTCAGGAGATTCATCAGAACATTCTGGATTTGGCCGCTGCAGCCGATAGTGCGGATTTCGGAAACGCATCTGCCGCCGAAGCCGAAGCGGTGTTCCACGACCTGTCGCCATGGGGCATGTACCAAGGCGCTGATGTGGTGGTGAAAAGCGTGATGATCGGCCTGGTACTGGCGTCGATCCTGACCTGGACCATCTGGATCGCCAAGACCATCGAGCTGGTCACCGCCCGCCGCCGTCTGCGCCGCGAAATCGTCGAGCTCAAAGGTGCCCGCACCCTGGTTCAGGCCAGTGATCAGGCCCGTGCCAAGCACAGTTTCAGCGAAATCCTTATCGAAGACGCCCGCGAAGAGCTGAAACTCTCGGCCTCTAGCCGCGAGAAGGAAGGCATCAAGGAACGCGTCAGCTTCCGCTTGGAGCGCCTGGTTGGCGCCTGTGGCCGCGATATGAGCAAGGGCACTGGCGTGCTCGCCACCATCGGCTCCACCGCGCCCTTCGTCGGCCTGTTCGGTACCGTGTGGGGCATCATGAACAGCTTCATCGGCATCGCCAAAACCCAGACCACCAACCTAGCCGTGGTCGCCCCCGGCATCGCCGAAGCCCTGCTGGCAACTGCACTGGGTCTGGTTGCGGCCATCCCGGCGGTGATCATCTACAACGCCTTCTCGCGCTCGATCAGTGCCTACAAAGCTCAGGTCGCCGACGCATCTGCCCAAGTGCTGCTGCTGGTCAGCCGTGATCTGGACATGCAGCCGGGCCACGAGCGTGCCCAGTCGCCTCACGTGGTCAAGGTAGGTTAAGGCCATGGGTCTTCATCTCAACGAAAACGGCGGCGACGATCTCCAGGAAAACCACGAGATCAACGTCACGCCCTTCATCGACGTGATGCTGGTGCTGCTGATCATCTTCATGGTCGCCGCTCCCCTGGCCACCGTCGACGTGAAGATCGACCTGCCCGCCTCCAGCGCCAAGCCGGCGCCGCGGCCGGACAAGCCGATCTACCTGAGCATCAAGGAAGACAAGAAGCTGTTTCTGGACAACGACGAGGTTCAGCCAGCCACGCTTGGCGCGGCGCTGGACAAGCTGACGAGCAATGACAAGGACAAGACCATCTTCGTACGCGGTGACAAAGGCGTCGAATATGGCGACTTGATGGAAGTCATGGACACCCTGCGCGGTACGGGTTATCTGAAGATCGGCCTGGTGGGCCTGGAGACGGTCGGCGCGCAATGAAGAAATCCAGCCGCACGTTCTCCTGGGGCGCCAGCCTGGTCATCGTGGTTGGGCTGCACGTCGGCCTGTTCTTCTGGGCGATGTACTGGCAGCCCCAGGCGACGCCCATCGAGCTGCCACCACCGGCGGCGATGATCGTCGAACTCGAGCCTTTGCCGCCAGCTGCGCCCAAGCCGGCACCGCCGCCGCCACCAGAAGTGATTCCGGAGGAGCCGGAGCCGCAGCCGAAAATCGCTGAAGCGCCGAAGCCGACGCTGGCGGTCACGCCGCCCAAGCCAAAGCCCAAACCCAAGCCGCCGAAGCCAAAACCGCCCGAGCCCAAGCCACCGGAGCCGCAGGAACAGCCACCGGAAGAGGCACCACCCGCGCCACCGGCCCTAGCCGAAGCCAAGCCTGTGGCACCCGAGCAAGCGCCGGTCAGCTCGCCGAGCAAGGCCGAGAAAACCTGGCAGGGCGAATTGCTGGCCCACTTGGCGAAGTACAAGAAGTATCCGGAAGACGCCCGTCGTCGTGGCCTCGAAGGATTGAACCGCCTGCGTTTCGTGGTTGATGCGGATGGCAAGGTGCTGTCGTACGAACTGGTGGGCAAATCCAGCAGCGCGTCGCTGGATCGGGCCACGCTACAGATGATCCGTCGTGCTCAGCCGCTGCCCAAGCCGCCAGCGGAAATGCTCAAGAATGGCAGCGTCGAGATCGTCGCGCCGTTCATCTATTCGCTGGAGCGCGGGCGCGGCCGCTGATGGCTTAACAGGCTGTTTTTAACGAAGCAGCGGCAACGCAGATAGTTTTCAACGGCTTGTTAAACATCCGCCCGGCTCAGTGCCGGGCGAATGCTTTCCGCCCGGGCCAACCCAACTTGTAATAGAGACGTAACAGAGCACTCTGAATGGTTGGTTCCATTGAAGACAGCGGCTATGCTTGGCGCCATCTCAATGGATAAAGACTATGACCCTCACCGAACTGCGCTACATCGTGACGCTCGCTCAGGAACAGCATTTCGGCCGTGCCGCGGAACGCTGCCACGTCAGCCAGCCCACGCTGTCAGTTGGGGTGAAGAAGCTCGAAGACGAGCTCGGTGTGCTGATTTTCGAACGCAGCAAGAGCGCAGTACGCCTCACACCGGTCGGTGAAGGCATCGTTACTCAAGCACAGAAGGTACTGGAGCAGGCCCAGGGCATTCGCGAACTGGCCCAGGCCGGCAAGAACCAGCTGGCAGCGCCGCTGAAGATCGGCGCCATCTACACCGTTGGCCCTTATCTGTTCCCGCATCTGATTCCGCAGCTGCACCGTGTGGCGACGCAGATGCCGCTGTATATCGAAGAAAACTTCACCCACGTGCTGCGCGACAAGCTGCGCACTGGTGAGCTGGACGCGATCATCGTCGCCCTGCCGTTCCAGGAAGCCGACGTGCTGACCCTGCCGCTGTATGACGAGCCGTTCTACGCGCTGCTGCCAACCGGGCACCCGTGGACCGAGATGAAGACAATCGACACCAAGCTGCTCAACGACAAGAGCTTGCTGCTGCTCGGTGAGGGTCACTGCTTCCGCGATCAGGTGCTGGAAGCCTGCCCCACCCTGCGCAAGGGCGAAGAACACGCCAAGCACACCACGGTGGAATCCAGCTCACTGGAAACCATCCGCCATATGGTCGCCTCAGGCCTGGGTGTGTCGATCCTGCCGTTCTCGGCGGTCGACAGCCACCACTACGCGCCCGGGGTGATCGAAGTGCGCCCGCTCAGCCCGCCTGCGCCGTTCCGCACCGTGGCCATCGCCTGGCGCGCCAGCTTCCCGCGGCCCAAAGCCATCGAAGTGCTGGCCGACTCCATTCGCCTGTGCTCGGTCGCCAAGCCACTGCCGCGTAACGCCTGAGGATCGCCATGAGCGAGCTGTCGACGGTTTCCGTTACCGACCTCAAAGGCGTCGGCGCGGCCCTGGCGGAAAAGCTCGCCAAGGTCGGCCTGGAAACCCTGCAGGACATCCTGTTTCATCTGCCCCTGCGCTATCAAGATCGCACCCGCATCGTGCCCATCGGTGCGTTGCGGCCCGGCCAGGATGCCGTGGTAGAGGGCACCGTTTCCGGCGCAGATGTGGTGATGGGCAAGCGCCGCAGCCTGCTGGTGCGCCTGAACGACGGCAGCGGCACGCTCAGCCTGCGCTTCTACCACTTCAGCAATGCCCAGAAAGAAGGCCTCAAGCGCGGCACCCAGGTGCGCTGCTACGGGGAGATCCGCCCTGGTTCGTCTGGCCTGGAAATCTATCATCCTGAATACCGCGCGCTGACCGGCGACGAGGCACCAGCCGTTGAGCAGACCCTCACGCCGATCTACCCGACTACCGAAGGCCTGACGCAACAGCGCCTGCGCCAGCTCAGCCAACAGGCTCTGGCCCGGCTCGGGCCGCACAGTCTGCCGGACTGGTTGCCTCGGGAATTGGCCAAGCAATACCAGCTGGCGCCGCTGGATCAGGCGATTCGCTACCTGCATCGTCCGCCGCCGGACGCCGATCTCGAAGAACTCGCCGAAGGCCGCCACTGGGCGCAACATCGCCTGGCCTTCGAAGAGTTGCTCACTCATCAGCTGTCGATGCAGCGACTGCGCGAAAGCGCGCGGGCCCAGCAGGCGCCTGCTTTGCCGGTCGCGCAGAAGCTGCCGCAGCAGTTTCTCGACAACCTCGGCTTCAAACCCACCGGCGCACAGCAACGGGTTGGCGCGGAAATCGCCTACGACCTGAGCCAGCACGAGCCGATGTTGCGCCTGGTACAGGGCGATGTTGGCGCGGGCAAAACGGTGGTTGCGGCCTTCGCAGCCTTGCAGGCCATCGAAGCGGGTTATCAGGTGGCGCTGATGGCGCCGACGGAAATCCTCGCCGAACAGCACTTTCTCAACTTCACCCGCTGGCTGCAGCCGCTGGGGCTGGAAACCGCCTGGCTGGCTGGCAAGCTCAAGGGCAAAGCGCGGGTTACTGCGCTGGAACAGATCGCCGCCGGCGCGCCAATGGTGGTCGGCACCCATGCGCTGTTTCAGGAAGAGGTGCGCTTTCGCAACCTGGCCCTGGCGATCATCGACGAGCAGCATCGCTTCGGCGTGCAGCAACGCCTGGCTCTACGCCAGAAAGGCGTGGGTGGCCGGCTCAGCCCGCATCAGTTGATCATGACCGCCACTCCCATCCCGCGTACCCTGGCGATGAGCGCCTATGCGGATCTGGATACCTCGATCCTCGATGAACTGCCGCCGGGCCGTACGCCGGTGAACACCGTGCTGGTGGCCGACAGCCGCCGCTTCGAGGTGGTCGAGCGGGTGCGTTCAGCCTGCAATGAAGGGCGCCAGGCCTATTGGGTCTGCACGCTGATCGAGGAATCCGAAGAGCTGACCTGCCAGGCCGCAGAAACCACTTACGAAGACTTGTCAGCCGCTTTGGTCGGCCAACGGGTCGGGCTGATTCACGGGCGCATGAAGCCCGCCGAAAAAGCAGCGGTAATGGATCAGTTCAAGCAGGGTCAATTGCAACTGCTGGTCGCCACCACGGTAATCGAAGTGGGCGTCGACGTGCCCAACGCCAGCCTGATGATCATCGAAAACCCCGAGCGCCTCGGCCTGGCCCAGTTGCACCAGCTACGCGGGCGGGTCGGCCGCGGTAGCGCGGCCAGCCACTGCGTGCTGCTCTACCACCCGCCGCTGTCGCAGATCGGCCGCGAGCGGCTGGGCATCATGCGTGAAACCTGTGACGGGTTCATCATTGCGGAAAAGGACCTGGAGCTGCGCGGCCCCGGGGAAATGCTCGGCACTCGACAAACCGGTCTGTTGCAGTTCAAGGTGGCTGATCTGATGCGGGACGCCGACCTGCTGCCGGCGGTGCGTGATGCAGCGCAGGCCTTGCTGGAACAATGGCCACAACATGTCAGCCCGCTACTGGAGCGCTGGCTGCGTCATGGTCAACAATATGGGCAAGTGTGAGCGAGACACAGGACGACGGTCGACCCACGAGGTTACGTTGTCAGTTTGCTGGTTATACTTGGGACGTTGCGGTCCCTTTGAAGACGGAACACGTCATGACTGAAGTAGCCATCGCCGACACCTCCCCCAAACCGCCTCACGTGATTCGTCAGTTGCTGGAGAAACTCGGCCTGACGTATCAGGTGCGCCACGAGACGCCTGGACTGCCGGCTGCCCAGCGCGTGCAGACGGTGCTGCTCGAAGATGCCGTGGGCGCGCTACTGGTGTTGTTTCCCCAGAATCAGTTGCTTGACCTCAACCGCCTGGCCGAACTGACCGGCCGCAAGCTGACGGCCGTCAAACCCGAGCGCCTTAACCGCATGCTGGCCAAGCATGATCTGGCCGTGCTGCCGGGCATCCCCGCGCTGACCAGTTCGCCGTGCCTCTATGATGAGCGTCTGCTCGAGGTGCCGAGCCTGTACATCCAGTCGGGCCAGCCCGGCGTATTGCTGGAGCTGGGCACCGAAGTGTTCAAGGGCCTGCTCGGCAAAGCCAGTGCGGCGCGCTTTGGCGAGCCAGCAAGCAAGGTACGCCCCAATTTCAACCGGCCTGATGACGACCGCAAGGAAATCAGCCAGGCGGTGCAAGCGTTCACCGCGCGTCGTATCCAGCAGCGCCTGGAAGAAACCATCGAGATTCCGCCGCTGCCAGAAACCGCGCAGAAGATCATCAAGCTGCGGGTCGACCCCAATGCCACGGTCGATGACATCACCGGCGTGGTGGAAACCGACCCGGCACTGGCCGCACAGGTAGTCAGCTGGGCGGCATCGCCCTACTACGCAGCACCCGGCAAGATTCGCTCGGTCGAAGACGCCATCGTTCGTGTGCTCGGCTTCGATCTGGTGGTCAACCTCGCGCTGGGCCTGGCCCTGGGCAAGACCCTCAGCCTGCCCAAGGATCAGCCGCAACAGTCCACGCCGTACTGGCAGCAGGCGATTTACACCGCCGCTGTCATCGAAGGCCTGACCCGCGCGATGCCGCGTGCGCAGCGCCCGGAAGCCGGGCTGACCTATCTGGCCGGCCTGCTGCACAACTTCGGCAACCTGGTGCTGGCCCATGTATTTCCGCCGCACTTCTCGCTGATCTGCCGGCACCTGGAGGTCAACCCGCACCTGCCGCACAGCTATATCGAGCAGCATCTGCTGGGTATCAGCCGTGAGCAGATCGGCTCCTGGCTGATGCGCTACTGGGACATGCCCGAGGAGCTGGCCGTTGCCCTGCGCTTCCAGCACGACCCGAGCTACAGCGGTAGCCACGCGACCTACCCGAACCTGGTCTACCTCGCAGTGAGCCTGCTCAATAACCGTGGCATCGGCACAGGGCCTGAGCGGGAAATTCCGCCGAGCCTGCTGGAAAATCTGGGTATCAGCCGCGACAAAGCCGAGGAAGCATTGAATAAGGTGCTTGCTGCGGAAGTCGCCTTGCGCGATCTCGCCTCGCAGTTCGGTTCACCGAGCTAATTCAATCGCCGTGGCCTGCCGGTGAAGGCGGGCCACAGAGCATCTGGCCTCAGGCCGCTTTCTTGTCTGCCGTGCGCTTGGGGCGCAGGTACTTGGTCAGGCCCTGGAACCAGATGACCAGTGCCGGATTGCCCTGAATCTCGATGTCCTTGTTCTGGATACCCTGCATGAACGCCAACTGCTTGTTCTTGGCAGTCAGCGTGGCATAGCCGTAGCCACCATCCTTGAAGCCGATGGCGAACGCCGGCTCGCCTGCCGTGCCGCGCTTGCTGGTGATGCGCTGGTTCTCGACGATGAAATGGCGGGCGACCTTGCCATCCAGGGTATGCAGCTGGAACACCAGATCGCGGCCTTCCAGTTGCTGGCGAAATGCCGGATTATCACGACTGGCCTTGGCCATCAGACGGCCCAGCATCCACAGAAGAAAACGAAATTTCATGGCATGGCCTGTTCGCTGAAGTAGGTAAGCCACGCATTGTAGCGGGCCACCAGAAGCCTGACAGCAGGCCTGGAGCAAGACATAGGGCGTGCTTGCTGAAGAGTAAAGGTCTGTTCCCGTTTCGTACACGGCCGCGCCGGAGCCAGTTTTTACGCGAGGCAAGGCACGAGATGCGAAGTTTGGTGGGCCAAATGAGCCATCGAGTAACGCCGCGTCGCGCAAAAACTGGCCCGGCCCTTCGGGTTGCGCGGGAAATGACCTCCGCTGTCGTTGCAGGACTTGGCAAGGGAACAACCATTCCCTGCGTCCTGCGCCTAACCGGAGGTCATTTCTCGCAGCAACGCGGCTCGCGTTGAACGGGAACAGACCCTAGGGCTCAGTTGACCGAGTCCTTTAGGGCTTTGCCTGGTTTGAAGGCAACGGTGTTGCTGGCCTTGATCTTTACGGGCTGCCCGGTTTGCGGGTTTTTCCCAGTACGTGCGCCGCGGTGGCGCTGCACGAAAGTGCCGAAGCCGACCAGGGTAACGCTGTCCTTGCGGTTCAGTGCCCCAGTGATTTCTTCGAGAACGGCGTTGAGTACACGATTAGCCTGATCTTTGGTCAGATCAGCTTTTTCCGCGATAGCGGCGGCGAGTTCCGGTTTACGCATGATTGCCTCATTTACGGTTTGTTGTTGTTGTGTTCCGCGCCCTGACGCCAACGCGCGCCGACAGCTCTACGCTGCGGCCAGGCCTGGGGAGAATGGCATGCTATGTGGGGCTCCGCCAGCCCTGCACTTAGCTAAAACCGGCATTTCTGTCGAGCAGGCGACAGATCGCTCACGCCAGCAGGGCCGGTAGCTGGCGGTTCAGTGCCAAGCGCTCTTGCACGGCCGTACCGGTCAGCGCATAGCCCAGCAGCGCACCGGAGGCGTCGTGACAAAGCGCACGGATATCGGCGCCGCTGCCTTCGACAGTCCAATGCCCTTGAGTTGCCCGTGGCGGAGGCGACACCACCAGCGGGCAGGCTGGGGTTTTCACGGTAACCGGCATGGGGCCGTAGGCCACCTCGCTCGGCGATCCGCTGAGGGTCTTGGCCAAGGATCGCGCGCAGGCCATCAACGGCATCAGGTACAGCAGGTTGAGACCGTCGACCTCGGCGCAATCGCCTAGGGCGTAGATATGTTCATGGGAGGTGCGCAGCAGACGGTCGACCACCACGCCACGATTCACCGCCAGACCAGCCGCCGCAGCAAGTTCGATGCGCGGGCGCAAGCCGACAGCGGAAATAACCGCATCGCAGACAATCGTCTGGCCGTCCGACAGATGCGCTTCGAGGCCCTCGCCAGCGTGCTGCAAGCGGCTCAGTACCGGGCCGAGGTGAAAGCGCACGCCCAACGTCTCAAGACCGCTTTTTACCGCTGCCGCGGCCTCGGCCGGCAGCAAAGCGGGCATCAGTTGCTCGCACGGCGCCACCAGGTCGACTCCATAGCCGCCCAGCGACAGGTCATTGGCAAACTCGCAACCAATCAGCCCGGCGCCGAGAATCAGCACCTTGCGCTTGCCCTCAACAGCTTGGCGCAAACGTGCATAGCCTTGCAGATCGTTGACGGTGAAGAGCTGGTCAGCAGCGTCGCCTTCGACCGGCACGTGGAGCACCTCGGCGCCCCAGGCCAACACCAGATCGCGATAGGCAACGGCCTCCTCACCGATCCACAGGCGGCGGTGGCCAGGGTCGATACCGGTAACGCGGGTATGCGTCCACACCCGGGCATTGAGCTGTTCGGCCATGGCGCCCGGCTCGGCCATGCACAGGCCGTCGGCATCCTTGTTCTTGCCGAAGCCGGTGGAGAGCATCGGTTTGGAGTACGAGCGCCCGTCATCTGCGGTGATCAGCAACAGCGGCGTCTCGCTGTCCAGCTTGCGAAACTCGCGGGCCAGGTTATAGCCGGCCAGGCCGGTGCCGATGATGACTACGGGATCACTCATTGCTTACTCCTGTTACCGGGTTTGTAGCGAGAACTCAGTTGATTTCGATCATCTCGAAATCCATCTTGCCTACGCCGCAATCCGGGCACAGCCAATCCGCGGGCACATCTTCCCAGCGGGTGCCAGGCAAAATACCGTCGTCAGGCCAGCCCTCGCGCTCGTCATAGATCAGTCCGCAGACCACACATTGCCACTTCTTCATACATGCTCTCCGGCATCGTTCACGGTTATTGCGCGGGCACGCTACCGCAAATGCTTGCACGTCGCCAAGCGGGCGCGACGAATGTCCGGGGTCCCGCAAGGCCCATGGTAGACTCCGCGCACCGCCCAATCGCGAACTTGCATCGTGCCCTGCTCCGCTACCCCATCGCCCCTTTGGCTCGCCCGTAACCTGCTGCAAAGCGAACCCTCTGCTGCCGCGTGCGCCTGGCTGTTCGACGAGCGCTCGCTTACCCGGCGGCTTACTGACCTATCCGAGGGCGGGTTCAGCGTCACCCCGCTGCGTGAAGGCTGGCTGGAATTGCGCGACGACGAGTGCGCTGCGCTGGACGTGCAGCCGGGCAGCCTGGGTTGGGTGCGCGAGGTTTACCTGCGCGGCAATGGTCGGCCCTGGGTGTTCGCGCGCAGCGTGGCTGCCCGCGAGGCACTGCAAAACTCGGGGTTCGACCTGCAGCGGCTGGGCAGCCGCTCCTTGGGCGAGCTGCTCTTCAGCGATCAAGCGTTTACCCGTGGCGAGCTGCAGGTGTGCCGGTATCCGGCGGCGTGGTTGCCAGTGGATACCGCGCAGGACAGCTTGTGGGCGCGGCGCTCGTGCTTTCGCCGTGAGCAGTTGGCCGTGCTGGTGGCCGAGGTTTTTCTGCCGGACTTCTGGAACGCCGCGGGCCACTGACTGGCGCGGGCCCGTATAATCCGCGTACCGCGCCAGGAGAACCGCCCGATGTACATTCGCATGCTGCAATCGCTCAACCGTCTGCACCCACGCGTTTGGGATTTTCTGCAGCTGACGCGCATGGACAAACCGATTGGCACCTACCTGTTGCTGTGGCCGACGTTGTGGGCACTGTGGATTGCCGCCGAAGGCGTACCGAGCACCAAGAACCTGGTGATCTTCGTGGTTGGCGTAGTACTGATGCGCGCTGCCGGTTGCGTGATCAATGACTACGCCGATCGCAATTTCGACGGCCACGTCAGCCGCACCAAAGCCCGCCCGCTGGCCAGCGGCCGGGTCACCGCCCGCGAGGCGCTGATCCTCTTCGCCGTGCTGATCTCGCTCAGTTTCGCCCTGGTATTGCTGACCAACGCCACCACCGTTTGGCTGTCATTCGGCGCTCTGGCCGTGGCCGCGCTGTATCCATTCATGAAGCGCTATACCTATTACCCGCAGGTGGTGCTTGGTACCGCGTTTTCCTGGGGCATGCCAATGGCCTTTACCGCCGAAACCGGCGAGCTGCCAGTAGCGGCTTGGTTGCTGCTGCTGGCCAACGTGATCTGGACCGTGGCCTACGACACCTACTACGCCATGGCCGACCGCGAGGACGACCTGAAGATCGGCGTGAAATCCACAGCGATTCTCTTCGGCGATGCTGACCGGGTGATCATCCTCAGCCTGCAGGGCCTGGCCCTGCTGTGCCTGCTACTGGCTGGTGCGCGCTTTGAACTGGGCCTTTACTTCTACCTCGGCCTACTGGTGGCCGCGGGCTGTTTCGCATGGGAATTCCACATGACCCGCCAGCGCGAGCCGCTGGTTTGCTTCCAGGCCTTCCTGCACAACCACTGGGCCGGACTGGCGATTTTCATTGGCATCGTGCTCGATTACGCCCTGCGCTGAAACTCGCTTCTGGAGTAGCCCGCCGCACAGCTGTCATATCACTGCAATAATTCCGTTATCTAATGCGGCGCATGACAGTTGAATGAACCGAGGCTCAACCCATGGTTGGCAAGAACATCCTGATCGTCGACGACGAAGCGCCGATCCGCGAAATGATCGTGGTAGCGCTCGAAATGGCTGGCTACGAATGCCTGGAAGCAGAAAACACCGGGCAGGCCCACGCCATCATCGTTGATCGCAAACCTGATCTGATCCTGCTCGACTGGATGCTGCCCGGCACTTCCGGCATCGAGCTGGCCCGGCGCCTGAAGCGCGATGAGCTGACCGGTGACATTCCGATCATCATGCTCACCGCCAAGGGCGAAGAGGACAACAAGATCCAGGGCCTGGAAGTCGGCGCTGATGACTACATCACCAAGCCCTTCTCGCCCCGCGAGCTGGTCGCACGCCTCAAGGCCGTGCTGCGCCGCGCCGGGCCGGCCGACAACGAAGGCCCGATCGAAGTCGGCGGTCTGCTGCTCGACCCGATCAGCCATCGTGTGACCATCGATGGCAAACCCGCCGAAATGGGCCCGACCGAATACCGCTTGCTGCAGTTCTTCATGACCCATCAGGAACGTGCTTACACACGCGGCCAGTTGCTCGACCAGGTATGGGGCGGCAATGTCTACGTGGAAGAGCGCACCGTCGACGTGCACATCCGCCGACTGCGCAAAGCGCTGGGTGAGGCTTACGAAAATCTGGTGCAGACGGTGCGTGGCACCGGGTATCGTTTCTCCACCAAGGGCTGAGCGATAGCCTGAAACGCACCATGACGGGGTCGGCTGGCGGATGAGCGAAACGTGACAAGCAACTGGCGTGGCGCCATAACCCGCCGCTTGGTGCTGCTGATCGCAGCCTGCGTGGTGGCTGGCCTTATCACCGGCGAATACGCCTGGGCCATCGCCATCGGCCTGGCCACTCACCTGCTCTGGAACCTTAGCCAGTTGCTGCGCCTGCATGCCTGGCTCAAGGATCACCAACCCGACGAACCACCACCCGATGGCTATGGCCTGTGGGGTGAGGTGTTCGACAGCATCTATCACCTGCAACGGCGTAACCAGCGCGCCCGCGGGCGTTTGCAGGCGGTGATCGACCGCGTGCAGGAGTCCACCGCGGCGCTGCGCGATGCGGTGATCATGCTCGACAGCCACGGCAACCTGGAGTGGTGGAACAAGGCCTCGGAAACCCTGCTGGGCCTGAAGACGCCCCAGGACAGCGGTCAGTCGATCACCAACCTGGTACGCGATCCGCGCTTCAAGGATTACTTCGAACGCGGCAACTTCCTTGAGCCGCTCGAGCTGCCATCGCCGGTCAATCCACGCAAACAGCTGCAGCTCAACGTCACCCGTTATGGCAATGAAGAACATCTGATGCTGGTGCGCGACGTCACCCGCCTCCATCAGCTCGAGCAGATGCGCAAGGATTTCGTCGCCAACGTCTCCCACGAGCTGCGCACGCCGCTGACGGTGATATCCGGCTACGTGGAAACCCTGCAGGACAACGTCGACGACATCAATCCACGCTGGCGCCGCGCCCTGCAGCAGATGCAGCAGCAAGGGGCACGCATGCAGGGCCTGCTCAACGACCTGCTGTTGCTGGCCAAGCTGGAAGCCACCGATTATCCCTCCGACAATCAGCCCGTGGCCGTCGACATGCTGCTGCAGGCGATCAAAAACGATGCCATGGCCTTGTCAGCCGAGCGCAACCACCGCATCAGCCTGGAGGCCGATGCCGGTCTCAAGCTCAAGGGCAGTGAGTCCGAGCTACGCAGCGCGTTCTCCAACCTGGTATTCAATGCCGTGAAGTACACCCAGGCGGAGGGCGAAATCCGCATTCGCTGGTGGCAGGACGGGCAAGGCGCGCACCTGTCGGTGCATGACACCGGCCCCGGCATCGAAGCCAAGCACCTGCCGCGCCTTACCGAGCGTTTCTATCGGGTCGACTCCAGCCGCGCCAGCCATACCGGCGGCACCGGCCTGGGTCTGGCGATCGCCAAGCACGTGTTGCTGCGCCACCGCGGCAGGCTGGAGATCACCAGCGTGGTCGGCAAAGGTAGCCTCTTCACCTGCCATTTCCAGCCGACGCAGATAGCCGCTCAGGCCGGCTGACCGCAGCCCTATTGCAAAGCGCCCGCCCAGGCCCCACCCTTTAGCAATATTTGGTCACACGAACTCCCCATGGATCCCTCTACGAGCGTCTCCTTCTCCAGTTATTTCGCCGACATGGGCCTGGTGCTGTTTGCCCTGTTTCTGGTTCTGCTCAACGGCTTCTTCGTGGCCGCCGAGTTCGCCATGGTCAAGCTGCGTGCCACCAAGGTCGAAGGCCTGGCGGCTAAAAACGGCTGGCGCGGCCACATCCTGCGCACCGTACACAGCCAGCTCGATGCTTACCTTTCCGCCTGCCAGTTGGGCATCACCCTGGCCTCGCTAGGCCTTGGCTGGGTCGGCGAACCCGCTTTCGCGCACCTGCTCGAACCGCTGCTGACCTCGGTCGGCATCGAGTCGCAGAAGCTGATCCACGGCATCGCCTTCTTCACCGCGTTCTTCATCATTTCCTACCTGCACATCGTAGTCGGCGAGCTGGCCCCAAAATCCTGGGCGATCCGCAAGCCGGAGCTGCTGTCACTGTGGACGGCGGCGCCGCTGTACCTGTTCTACTGGGCCATGTACCCGGCGATTTTCCTGCTCAACGCCAGCGCCAACGCCATTCTGCGCATTGCCGGCCAGGATCTGCCGGCCGGCCACCACGAGCACCATTACAGCCGCGACGAGCTCAAGCTGATCCTGCACTCGAGCCGCGCCAGCGACCCGACCGACCAGGACATGCGCGTGCTCGCCTCTGCTGTGGAAATGGGTGAGCTGGAAGTGGTCGACTGGGCCAACTCGCGCGAAGACCTCATCTACCTGGAGCTCAACGCCACACTGGACGAAGTGTTCAGTGTGTTCCGCCGCCACAAGTACAGCCGCTACCCGATCTACGACGAGTCCAGCGGCGAGTTCGTCGGCGTGTTGCACATCAAGGATCTGCTGCTGCACCTGTCGCTGCTGGAGATGCTGCCCTCGACCCTGCGCCTCAGCGAGTTGATGCACCCGCTGGAAAAGGTCAACCGCAACCTGCCGCTCTCCGACTTGCTGGAGCAGTTCCGCAAGGGCGGCGCGCACTTCGCGCTGGTCGAAGAAGCTGACGGCAAGGTCATTGGTTATCTGACCATGGAAGACGTGCTCGAAGCGCTGGTCGGCGACATTCAGGACGAACACCGCAAGGCCGAGCGCGGCATCCTCGCCTACCAGCCCGGCAAGCTTCTGGTGCGTGGCGACACGCCGCTGTTCAAGCTGGAGCGGCTGCTCGGCATAGACCTCGACCATATCGAGGCTGAAACACTCGCCGGACTGATCTACGAAACGCTCAAGCGCGTTCCCGAGGAAGAAGAATCCCTAGAAGTCGCTGGCCTGCGGCTGATCGTCAAGAAGATGAAAGGTCCGAAAATCGTTCTGGCCAAGGTCATCAAGCTCGATTGATGCGCAAAACCCAGGTACTCATGTGCCTGGGCACTCCTCTCTTAGGCCTGCAGCAAGCTGACCGATCGGTCATTTATGCCCTACAGGCGCCTAGACTCATTCCTTTCGAAACAATCACTTACGACCGCTCGTCGGGCTTCTCGAATAGGCGCCGACGCCTGGCAGTCCACCGCGTGCACCGATTGAACCGGTGCATGCCTTCACATGAACCGACTGCCAAGGATTCAGCCATGCAACTCAATGGAATTACCTCGAAAACCGCTCTCGCCCTGTGCCTCGCTGGTGCATCCCATGCCTACGCCGACTCCATCACTGACCCGATCTCGACCGTCGGTGTGATCGGCTCGCACAACCAGTACAAGATGAGCACCTTTGGCGAAAGCAACAAGGAGCGTCTGAATCAGGGCGGTCTGTTCTACAACTTCGGCAACAAGCTGACCGGCCACGAAGGCTTCATCTACCAGGCCGGCATCGAAGCCCAATACCGCGAGAAGGACGACGACGAGTACAAAGCGGCCCGTGCCGACCTCGACCTGGGCCTGCGTGCCGCACTGAGCACCAATAACTATATCGACTTCATCGTGGGCGGCGGCTACGACTGGGGCCGTATCGAGCAAGACGAGGCCGGCCCGCTCGACACCAACGCCAAACTGACCAGCAAAGCGCCCTTCGCCAAAGCCGGCATCGGCTATAACTACCTGACCCCGGATTACACCGTGCGTCTGGAGGCCGGCGCGCGCTATTCGCTCGACGCCGAAGCCGAGCTGAAAGTCAGCGGCGAGGGCCGCGACACCGTTGACCTCAAAGACAAGGCCAACCCTTACGCCGAACTGACCGTGCTGTGGAACAAGGGCATCAACAACCTGCCGATCAGCACCAGCCTGTACTACACCCGCACCAACTACAAAGTCGACAGCGACAGCGTGTTGGCTGAAAACAGCAAGCTCAAGCAAGAACAGGTCGGCGTGAAAGTCGGTCTGGCGTTCTAAACACGCTGTTGTAATCAAATCGCCCGGCAAGCCGGGCGATTTGCATTTTGGTGGCGAGGTTTCCAGGCGCCGCGGCTCTCGCTGGCAGGCCTCAGGTATACTGCGCGTCCGCTTTATCGGCGGCCTTGCGCTCGACGCGCCCTATCTCCACCGCAATCATCGATTACCTTCATGTCCCTCAACATCGCCTCCATCAACATCGAACGCTCCCGGCACCTGTCGCGCGTCGAAGCCTTCATCACTCGTCAACGCCCGGATCTGCTCTGCCTGCAGGAACTCTGCGAGCGCGATATCCCGTTCTTCGAAGCGCTGATGGGCGGCCCCATGGTCTTTGCGCCCATGGCGCGCTACCCGGAAGAAGGCCCAGCCAATATTGTTGGCGTCGGCATGATCGCTCGCGATGATGCGTTGCTCGACGTGGCCGCCGAGTATTACTCGGGCAGCCCCGAGCGCATTCAGGAGATGGCCTTTATCACTGCCGAGGGCAAGCGTATGGCCGACCCGCTGAGCATTGCCGAAGTGATGCTCAGCGCCACGGTTCGCGGTTTTCGCGTAGCCGTCACCCACCTCAACGTGACCCCGCTCGGCACTTCCACGCCTTACCAGCGCGAAAGCGCAGGCAAGCTGATCCAGCTGGCCCAGGCGCAAGCCCAACGGGCTGGAGACCTGCTGCTGAGCGGCGACTTCAACGCCCCACGCGGCCGCGCCACCTTCGACATGCTCGCCGAGCACTTCATCGACGGCGTACCGGCGCATTACACCAGCAGCATCGATGGCTCGCTGCACCGCTCCGGGGACATTCCGTTCATGGTCGACGGGTTGTTCCATACGCCGGGCTATCAGCTGGAGAATGTCAGCCTGAGCACTGGCGTCTCTGACCACTGCGCACTCAGTTGCCGCTTGAGCAAAGCCTGATCGGTGACCAGTTAGATAGCTGAAGCTGGATGCCTCAGTCGCCGCCCACAGCGAAATTGGGCAGGCTGTCGACCGGCTGAGCGAACTCGAAAGGAATCGACTCCAGCGCCATGCCGACGTTGCGCTGCACCACGAAGTGCAGGTGCGGGCCGGTGCTGTTGCCGGTATTGCCGGAGCGGCCGATTGGCGTACCGACGCCAAGGCGCTGCCCTTCACGCACGCTTACCGAGCCCTGCATCAGGTGCAGGTAAACGCCCATGGTGCCGTCGTCATGCAGAATGCGCACGAAGTTGCCGGAGGGGTTGTTGCCGCGCCCGCTCTGGGCGTTCTCGGTTTTTACCACCACACCGGCGCGCGCCGCGACAATCGGCGTGCCTTCAGGCATGGCGATGTCCAGGGCATAGCGGCCTTTTGGCGTGAAATGGCTGTATTGACCGTTGGCGCCTTGGGTCAGGCGAAACGGCCCACCCTGCCAAGGCAATGGGTACGGTTGCTTGATCGGCAACAGCCGCGGATCGCCGAGAGCGTAATTGAGTTTGGGCGTATAACGCAGCGGCTTGGATGGGTCCATCGGCGCCAGCGTGGCCAAGCGGATTTCGCTACGCGGCGGCAATACCCAGTTGATCGGTTTGCCGGGCGCTCCGCTGACGTTGCTGAGCTGCTCCAGCTTGAGCTCGACCTGCACGGGCGCATACAAGTCGTTGCGCACCAACAGCGTCTCGCCGGCGGCGTGCTTGCGGGTCTCCAGCTTCACCTGGTTATCTAGCTTCTCGACCATGCGGTCGCTGAACACGAACACCTTCGCACCGGGCGCGGCTTGATCACTGTAGGTGACCACGCCATTGGCATCGGTGTACTTGTAGACGGTCAGCGCACTTGCCTGACAGGCGAGCGCGGCGAGTCCCAGGAGAAGTGAGAGGCGCCCTAGCATAGAGTTCGATCTGGTTATTAAGTGTTCGGCAGGGCAAGACTAGCAGCGTCTCGATAGCCGGGCGACTGCCAGAGCTGCGCTTTGCGACAACCGGCACAGGCGCGGCGTACCTGGCGCACAGAACGCGCAGGTTAGTTGCTTTGCTGACGAGTCATAGCCGTGTGAGGCGTGAACGTTTATCCCTTATGTAAGGGCTGGTGGCGAACGCTGTCAGCCCACTTCAATGCGATTACGGCCACTGCGTTTGGCACGATACAGCGCCTGGTCAGCGCGCTCGAACACCTGTTCGCTACGCTCGTCGCTGCTGAACGAGCTGATACCGCCGGACAAGGTGATGGTTACCCGCTCGCCCTTGAAGTGGAACGGGCAGTTCTCAATGGCCGAACGCAATGTACCGAGTAGTTTCACGCCGCCGTCCATGGGCGTGGAGGGAATCAGCAGGACAAATTCTTCGCCGCCGAAACGGGCGATGAAGTCGGTCTTGCGCAGCCGCTTGAACAGCTCACCGGCAATGATCTTGAGTACCTTGTCGCCGGCTAAGTGGCCGTAGTCATCGTTGATGCGCTTGAAGTTATCGATGTCCAACACCGCCAACAGCAGGTCGCCGCCGTAACGCTGCAAACGCGCCAACTCCAGGTCCAGACGCTCGCTCCAGGCTGCTCGATTGGGCAGGCCGGTAAGCGGGTCGAGCAAGGCCTTCTGCCGCTGCTCTTCGAGGTGGTCGCGAAAGCCCTTGGCCTCCAGCTCCATGCTCGCCACTCGGTCGACCAGAACCTGCAGGCGCTCGCCCACCTGCTGCTCGCGGCTGTCGCGCTGCTGCTGGTATTGCTCCATGGTGCCAAGCAGACCGCTGAGGCGGTTTTCCACCAGTTCCTTGAGACTGTCGAGGTCGGTGGCTTCCTGCACACTGCTGTGCAGCCCATCGACCTGTTGGCGCAACTCGCTGTCCAGGCTGCGGGCCGCCTCACTGGAATCGGCGTAATCGGCGTGTACGTCGTGAAGGCTGCCCTGAAACATGGCAAGCCGCTCGTTGAGCTGCTTGAGGTAGCCCTCGAACTCGCGCTGCCCCACATCGGCGATAGCCAGCATTAGCACGCCCATGTCATCGAGCACCGGCACCAGCTCGTACATGTTGAGGCCAGCGGTAATCCGCTGACGCAACACATCGGCCTGACTCTGATGACGCTCGGGCAGCGGCAACTCTTCCAACAGGCTCAGCAGGCTCTTTTCGACATGGCCAGCAATCGCGCTGTAACCAGGCTCGGGCGCCGGCGGCAAGGCGTACTCGGGGTCGGCCGGCACCGCCGCTTCATCAGCCACGACGGCCTCAGGCGCGGCCTCCTGAACCGTCTCCGCGACAGCGATACTTTCTGCAACGGGCTCAGCAGGTGCTTTAACGGCGGGAGTCGGCATCAGCAGTGCCGACGAAAGCGGCAGGCTGTCCAGCAACACGGTGCTGGCAACAGCAGGGCCAGCAGCGGCGACGCTTACCGGCGCGGCAGCAGGGCTTGGCTGAATCTGTGGCGACAGGGCTTCGGCGGCGACAGTTGGCAATGGTGCAGTTGCTGGCGCTCTTTCCACTTTCGGTTCAGCGACTACAGGCTCGGCGGCTGCTGACTCGACAGCCGCGCTGGGCGCAACTGCGCTCTGCTCGACTTCCACCGCCGACGCAGAGGGCTCAGTACCGGCAGCCGGACTGCTGCCGTCGCGGCTACCGAACAGGCGCTCGATAAAACCGGGCCGCTCGGCCTGCTCGCCGCCGAGCGCCAGCAACGCCTGCTGCTGCAACTGGCTCAATTCGGCCAGCAGGGCCGGCATTTCACGTGATTGCCGTGCTCGCTCCTCGACCTGTTTGGCATAGCGCTTGAGCGGCTTACGCACATCGCTCGGCAGATCCATTTTCAGCAGCTGCGTCACCAGGCTCGACAGGCCGCTAGCGACCTGTTCGATACGCTGCTGCCGGCGCTGCTCGGAATCCAGAACGGTTTTTTCCAGGCGCGGAATCAGCGCGCTGAGGCCGGCGTCCATGTCGTCACGGCGCAGAATCTCGCGCAGATCCTGCATGCACTGGTCGACCGATTTGTCGGAGCCCTCAGCTGCCAGGCTGCTGCGCACCAGACCACGGCGCAGCAAGTCGATGCGCATATCCCAACGGCGCTCGAGCTTTTCCTGCTGTTCAATATTGGCGAGGTATTTCTCGCGCCAGCGCTTGGCGTCGTCGGCCATGCTCAGGGCTCCTGTACACAGGGCGACAACGGTGTCGTGAGGGCATTGGGCAAGCGAATCTCCACAGCCACCGGCAGGTGGTCGGAGATCGGCTGCGCCAATACCTGGAAGCGCTCCAGCTCCAGACCGGGGCTGAGCAGAATATGGTCGAGGCAGCGCTGTGGGCGCCAGCTCGGGAATGTCGCTTCGACTTGCGGCGCCAGCAGCCCAAGATCGCGCAGCGGCGAGTGCTCCAGCAAGTCGTTGGCGTGAGTGTTCATATCACCCATGAGGATCTGATGACGATAGCCGCCAATCAGCTCGCGGATATAGGCCAGCTGCCGCGTGCGGGTGCGTGCGCCCAGCGCCAGGTGCATCATCACCACGGCGATGGCGTCGGCGCCCTCACCGATGCGCAATAAAATTGCGCCACGGCCGGCCGGGCCGGGCAACGGGTGATCTTCCAGCAGGCTTGGCCGCAAACGGCTGAGCAGCCCGTTGCTGTGCTGGGCGAACCGCCCCAGATTGCGATTGAGCTGCTGATACCAGTACGGGAAGGCGCCCATGCGCGCCAGGTGCTCGACCTGATTGACGAAGCCGGAACGGACGCTGCCGCCGTCGGCTTCCTGCAGGGCAACTATGTCGTAGTCGCCGAGCAGGTCACCGATGCGTTGCAGATTACCGGCACGGCCCTGGTGCGGCAGCAGGTGCTGCCAGCCGCGGGTCAAGTAGTGGTGGTAGCGCTCGGTACTGATGCCGACCTGGATGTTGAAGCTGAGCAACCGCAAGCGCCCGTCCTGCGGCCACTCAGCATCCGGAGTGCAGTCGGGGTTGACCTGTGGATCACACAGGCCAGCCTGACGGGGCATCGAGCGGCGACGCAACATGGCAGGCGCTCCAGTAGATCGATTACTTGGCGGCGCGCTCTTTGGCGATCAGGTGATCGGCAACCTGCAGCGTTTGCTCCGGGCCACCCGAGCTGGAGATATCGAAACGGTACTTACCGTTGACGATCATTACCGGCACGCCATTGATCTGGTAGGCCATGGCCAGTTTCTTGGCTTTTTCCATCTGGCTCTTCACGCCGAAGGAGTTATAGGCCTTGAGGAAGGCATCACGATCAATGCCCTGGGTAACCAGAAAGTCGGCCATCTCTTCAGGAGTAGCCAGCTTGCGACCTTCCTTGTGGATGGCGCGGAATACCGAGTCGTGCACCTTGTGCTCGACCTTCATGCTTTCCAGGGTGATGAACATCTGGCCGTGGGCGTTCCACAGGCCGCCGAACAGGGCAGGAATGCGCACGAAGTTGACGTCAGACGGCAGCTTCTCGACCCATGGGTTCAGGGTCGGCTCGAACTGGTAGCAGTGCGGGCAGCCGTACCAGAACAGTTCCACGACTTCGATCTTGCCAGGCTTGGAAATCGGCACCGGATTGCTCAGCTCGACGTACTGCTTGCCGGCCTCGATATCGTCGGCGTGGGCGCTAAGGCCGAACAGGCTGGCAGTGGCCAGAACCGCGGAAAGGATCAGATTACGCATGCATGACTCCTAACGATAAAAGTGCTGCGGACAGCTTCGATTCTGACTGATCGCTATCCGGCAGGTTCCTTTCATTGTAGCGGGCTCGCCAGCGAAAAAGGGTGGCCGAGGCCACCCTTTTTTTCATCGCCATGCAAATGCCGATCAGCGTCTCAATGCAGGCCCTGCACGTAGTTTGAGATAGCGTCGATGTCCTTGTTGCTGAGCTTGGCGGCAATGTCGCGCATGATCATGCTGTCGCCGTCGTTGCTGCGCTCACCTTCACGAAACGCGGTCAGCTGCTTGGCAACATAATCGGCATGCTGGCCACCCAGGTGTGGGTAACCGGCCGTGGCGATGCCGCTGCCGTCAGGTGAGTGGCAGCCGGTGCAGGCGGGCATGCCTTCGGCAAGCTTGCCGCCGCGAAACAGGTCCTGACCGCGCTCGACCAACGCCGCTTCGGCGGCGCCTACGCTCATTTTCTGGCCGGCGAAATAAGCCGCCACATCGGCCATGTCCTGGTCGCTAAGCGGTTCGAGCATGCCGGTCATTTCCACCACTGGGCGGGCGCCAGACTTGATGTCGTGCATCTGTTTGAGCAGGTAGCGCTCACCCTGACCCGCCAGCTTGGGAAAATTGGCCAACTGGCTGTTGCCATCGGCGCCATGACAAGCCCCACAAACCACGGCCTTGGCCTGCCCAGCGGCCGGATCACCGGCGGCCTGGACAGCCCCGGCCAGGCCCAGAGCCAGCAGCAGACTCACTATTATCTTGTTCATCAGCTCATCCAAACGGCTAAGAGAAGTGTTATGAACCGGGGCGCTCCGCACGCCATGTCACTCACGGCAGTGCGAAATTACTCAAGCCGCGCGTTTCTGCACGAACCTTGGGGAGGCATGGACTGATGCAAACGCGACGATCAGCACGTTACTCCAATCCGGCACCCTAACAGCCTGGTTACCCACTCGGCACCCACCATGATTGCTCAGCATGAAGTTCGCGATAATGACCGGAATCAATCCCCAATGCAGATTCAGCAGCAAAAGGGCATACGGATGGCCTGGCCGGTGATTCGGCCGCCAGCCAGCTGACAATGGGTATAAAAAAACCGCGCCAGGCGCGGTTTTTTATGAGGCATTTATCAGGCCTTGCAGCTGGCCGGTGCCCAGTCACCCATATCCGGGTTGTTGCACACGTCGCTGATAAGCGTACGGCCACGGGTGGCCACCTGCTGGCTTTCCTTCTGCTTGGCCTGGGCCTGCTGCAGCGATTGCTCGGTGGTGATCACTTCCTTGGTGACCTTGGCGGTCGGCTTCGGCTGCTTGGCAGTGGCCACCTTGGTCACTTCCTTGCGCTCAACGCCTACGGTCTGCAGATCTTTCTCGTAGGCCTGGGTGTAGGTGTTGACGTTCTCGCCGGTGCGACCATCGACCTTGGCCAACAGGGCATTGGTTTCGTTCAGGCCACTGACGATCTCGGCCAGGCGCTTGCGGCCATCGGCATCGCTGATCTTGTTGGCCTTGCGATCGGCACGTAGCTGAGTGAACGCCTGCTGATAGCAACCCTGCGCAGCGGTGGCGTAACGGATGTTGCGGTCGATGTTCTGATTGTTGGTGTTGATATCGGTGGCGTAAGACGCCAAACGCGCGTTGTCATCACTGATCTGCTGCTGGCGCTGGTTGTAATAAGCCAGCGCACCACCGGCCAGGGCACCACCGGCAGCGCCGATAGCAGCGTTACGGCCGCGCTTCTCGTCGTCGACCAATGCACCACCCAGAGCGCCCATCAGGCCGCCGGTTACGGCACCGATGGCAACGCTGCGGCTCATCGCATCATCGGAGCTGCGCAGTTGGGTGACCGGCTCGTAGCACTGCGGAAAGAACTCGGCCTTGGTGGTCGAAGCGACCTGGGAGCTTGGCGAACCAGCACAGCCGACCAGCAGCACGCTGGTGCAGGCCACAGCGGAAAGCAGTGCAGTGCGTATCGAGGAAAAAGCGGGAGCCTTGTTGAAAGTTTGCATCGTCGTCGATCTCGTACTTGAGTGAGCGTTTATTCCATTCAGGCGGGGCCGAGTGACACCGCCTGCGTTTTCACGGCGACCGCCGTGGAATTGCCAAACCGACACCAGCCGCTCGCCGGTGCCTGCATTAATAACTACTGCGCGACCCTATCAGGGTGCCAGCAACTGCTTGAGAATCACATCCGCATCAGCCTTGCGGTTCTTGCGATATTCGCCCACGTGGTGCACGAACAGCGTAGCCCGGGTTACCAAGCTCTTGCCCAGAACCGGCTTGCGCGCCAGTTCTTCCTTGGTACGCTGGAACTGCGCCTGGATCACCGCGTTGCTGTAGCGCGTACCGTTTGCCAGGTTGTCGATATAAATCGCCAATGCACCGTCGAGTGCACTCTGCCCATTGGCCATCGCTGCTTCGAACAGTTTCGCCGAGGCTTCGTCCTTGGCGCTGCGAGCCTCGTCACGGCTCTTGCGCAGATTGGTCAGGCGAATGTTGTAGTTGTTGATCGTTTCGGCCACCAGTGCGGCCGACTGAATCAGGTTGCCAGCGGCATCCTCACGCTGCTTGGCGATCAACGAGACGCTGCGCTTGAGCTCTTCGTTGACGATTGCCAGGCGATCACGCAGTTGCGGATCGTCGCTGTTGGCAATTAGCCCATCGAGCAGCTTGGTGGCGTCCTGGTCTTCGTCGATCTCATCGGTGAGCGTGCTGACTCGTCCTTCGTCCTTCCATTGCGCAAACAGTTCCTTGTATCGCGAACGGGGCGCCGACAACGCGCCAATCGACACACGAAAACCGGTGGTTTCATTGCGCTGCTCGGTGCCATCGGCCCCAAACAACGGGTATTCACGGCGCATGCCGGTGAACAGGGTCATCTCCCCTTCCAGATAATTGCCGCCCTTGACCACGAAGCCACCGTAGGTGCCCTGACGGCGCCCGGCATGCACCAGCTGGAAGGACTCCTGGACCATCTCCGCGGCGTTGCCGATCACGTCGAACATACCAATAGGGTTTGGCTTCTTCAGGCCGATGGGCAACAGCCGCGCGTTCTGCCCAGTGCCACCAGATACCTGATTGAATACCGCCCAGTCGCCCAGCGGGCCGTCACTATCACTGCCCTCAACCGGGCGCGGGAAAAGCCGTGCTTCAAGTTGCTGGCGACTCACCGCATGGCCGCCGCGGGCGGCGTATTCCCACTCCACCTCAGTGGGCAGGCGCACGAAGCCCTGGCCGCCGTCTTCACGGTTACCGCTGCGGCCACTGACCGGCAGCAGGTCACGGTGGTTCTTCAGCAACCAGGCGCTGTACACCGCGGCGAAACGCTCGGCGTCGAAGCGCGACAGGTTGACCTTGGGCAGCCGCCCGGCCATCCCGGCCGGCGCCTCGCAGGCTGGTGGCTCACCTTCTCCAGCCAGGGACGGCGCCTGGGCCATCACCAAGTCGTACTGGCGCTGGGTCACCTCGTACTTGCCGATGAAATACAGCATCGGTTTGAGCGGGGTCACGCCGTCAGCCTTGGGCAGCTCGCCGCGCACCTTGGCCTGCCAGTCCTTGGACAGGTCGCTAAGGGTGAACTGACCGTTGATGTAGTCGCGCCGGTAACCGGAAATGAACGACTGCTGATAACCCGGTTCGCCTTCGCTGAAGGGGTAACCGAGGGTCACTTCGTGGTCATCCAGCGAACCCTTGGCGAGCACATAGACATGCCGGAATACCATTTGCCCATCGCAGGGCAGCGGCAGGCTGACGTCGCCCTTGAGCGGCTTGGGGTTGTAGAGCGGATCAGCATCGGGCTCAGCCCAGGCAGCACTGGCCAGGCATGAGAGAACCAGGGTGGCGCTGAGCACCTTATACATGACGCAATCCTTCCGAGGCTTCCAGGTGAGCCGCCCGCCAGCCACCGGCAGCGGCAGCGAGCACGCAGCACAGCAAGGTGGCCAGTGCCGCCAACAGATAATGGGAGAACAACAGGCGGCAAGCATATTCGCCGGACGCCGACTGGAACAACAGGTTCAGCCCGCTGGCAGCCAGGCCGTACAGCAGCGCCGAAAGCAACAGGCTGGCGATACCGGTATAGAGCGCCTGCACCACCACGAAAGCAACCAGCGCCGCAGCGGGGAAACCAAGCAGACGCAGCACGGCCAGCTCATGCCGTTTGCGTGCCACCGCGCCCAGGGTGCCGGCAGCCAGCGCGGCGAAAGCGCCCGCCAGCGACAAGCAGGCGACCGACCAGAACACCCACGCCAGGTTGCGGCTCAGCGCGCGCACCCCGGCGACAGCCTCAGCCTGGGTCGCCACTGCCTGGCGGGACTGCTGGAAGTACTGGCGCAGGCTTTCCACACCATCCAGATCCCGGGCGTAGAGGCGGAAACTCGGGTAGATGCGCTCGCGCTGCGCCTCGGGCTGCTCGCCCGGCCAGCCAAAGGCCGGCACCGCCAGGCCATCGCGATAGTCTTCGGCGGCCTCCAGCAGGCTAAGCGGCGCGAACAATGCATCCCGGGAGAATGCCGCTACCGGCAAGACAGCCTGCACCCGCAGGCTGGTTTGGGCAACTTGCGGCTGGCCGGCCACGCTGCGTCCGAAACCGGCCCGCAGCTCATCGCCGGCTGACACACCAAGTTTTTCCGCTGCGCTTTGGCTGAGCAGCACGCTGCGCGTATCAACGGGAACAGGCAGACTGCCAAGCAGCGGGTCACCATCGGCGGTCGGTAGCATTTCCACGATGAGCGTCTGCTCTGGCCCCTGCAGCTCAGCGGTCGCGGCGATCTGCCGGGTACGCGGGATCACGAAGCCGACATCCTCGCGCAAGGCCAGCGCCTCGATGCTCTGCAAATTGAAACGGGCGCCACCCAAGGGAATGATCTCGCGCACCCCAGGGTCACGTTCCAGGCGCTCGGTCAGCGTGGTAACCAGGCCGAACTTGAGACCGAACAGCACCAGCAAGGGTGCGATGACCGCCGCCAGGGCAAGGATCGCGCACCAGGACAGCCGCGCGTCGCAGCGATAATCCTGCCACGCCAGGCGAGCGAACAGTGCCAGGCGCATTAGCCGTGCTCCGTCAGGCGCGCGGTGACCAGGCCGTCGCCCTGCTGCTCGACCCGCAGGTGCATGGGTGTCAGGCCGTAACGCTCGGCCAGGGCCTGATCATGGGTGGAGATCACCAGGCACAGATCACGGGCCGCCGCCTGCTCCACCAGCAGCTGCATGACCCGCTCGGCGTTCAATGGATCGAGGGAGGCGGTCGGTTCGTCGGCCAGCACGATGGCTGGGCGATGGGCCAGGGCGCGGGCAATGCTCACCCGCTGACGCTGCCCGACCGACAGGCGCCCAGGCTGGCGTTCGAGCAGATCGGCAATGCCCAATTGCTCGGCCAGTTGCTCGACCACACCCTCAACGGGCAGGCCTAGCAACTCACGGGGTAGCTGGATGTTGCCGCGCACGGTCAGGAAGCCAAGCAACCCGCCGGTCTGCAGCACGTAGCCAAAGACCTGGGCACGCAGCGCAGCCAGCTCGTCATGCTTGCCCTGGCGCCACAGCTCGGCAAGATCAAGAGCATTTGCACCATCGCCCCAACGCTGGTCGCCGCCGGGATCTGGCGACAGCACCAGCGCCAGCAAATCGAGCAGTGTGCTCTTGCCGCTGCCACTGGGCCCGATCAGGGCGATGCGCCGCCCGGCGCGCAACTGCAGCGCCGGGATTTCCAGACGATAACGCTGCCCGTCGGTGCCGCGGGTTTTGCTGATCGCCCCGAAGGTGAGCATCAGGGCAATGTCGACAGGGGCACGCGGTACAACGCGTCACCCGGGGCGGCATCGCCGAAACGTACCCAGTTGGCCGTGTCGTTGTGGAAGGTTTCGTAGAGCTGGATCTTCGAGTCCAGCTCATCGATGAAGTCTTCCTGCTCGGCGACGCTGAGCGACAGCCACAGGTCCTGGCTCATGTTCAGCACCTTGCTGCGGTATGGCAGGCCGTCCAGGTACTCGCCGAGCACGCCGCTCTGCGCCAGGTTGCCGCCCTTGACCAGCGCTGAGGGGTCGCGGCTCATGTGCGCGCTGGCACTGGCGATCTCCTGGAAGAAGTCCTTCGGCGAGCTCTGCGTGCGCCGCGCCGCGTCGACCACCATGCGCAGCGACTGCTGGAGGTCGTTGAGCTGCAGCTTGGTGAGCAACACGCAGACCTGGAAAGCCGGCAGGGCCGGGTCGGTGATATCGCGGTCGCTGGTCCAGGCGGTGACCACCTGGGGCGCACGCGCCTGACTCTGGTGGCCGAGGAAATCCATGTGCATGGCGTAGCCGACCGCCGCGGACTTGTCGGCAATGCTCGCGCCGCCCTTGGGTTCGGGCAGGCTGCTGTCGGTACGCACCTGATGCACCAGGTCGGCGAAGGCGCTGCCGATCTGCGAAACGCTCTGCCCGAAGGCATTCACATCGCCGCCGGCCACCGGCACATAGAGGTCGCCGATACGCGGGTTGGGGTCGGCGGTGAGGCTGCGGTACTGCTGCTCGGCGAAACCATGGTTGCGTTTGCCGGCCGGGGTTTTCAGGTGCAGGGCGTATATCTTGATCTGCTTGCGCAGCGCCGCCTCGCGCACTTCGGCCTCGTTCATCTGCGTCAGCCCCAGCGGGTCGCTCTTGCGCAGCGCACCGGCGTCGCTGACCAACAGAATCAGGCGGCCGCCGTAGCCATTCCAGTCCATACCATCGACGGCCTGCATAACACCGGCAAAGGCGTCTTCGTTGAAGTCATGACTGGACACATCGGTCGCCTTGATCTGCTGCGCCAGCTGCAGGAAGCGCTCGGGATCGCGGCCCTGCTCCAGGCTGACCAGGGTCTTGGCGGTGTATTCCAGGCCTGGGGTCTTGCTGGTGTTGCTGCGGAAACCGACCATGCCGAAGCTGACGCTGTCCAGATCGCCGCGGTTGGCGATCTGGCCTTGCAGTTCGTGCACCACGTCGCGCACGCGGTCGATGTAGGGCTGCATCGATACCGAGGTGTCGACCACCAGCACGATGGCCGTTTTGAAGCCATCCGGGCGAGCCGCTGGCGCACTGTCGGTCTGGGCTTGCGGGGCACTGCCCGGATCGATGGAGGCGACGTTGAGCAGCTGCAGCGGCTGGCCGTTGGCGTCGAAGGTTTCCTCGGAGTCGAAGATCGGCAACAGGTAGAACTGATCCTGTGGCACGGCGCTGCCGCCAGGCTCGACCGCCACCACGTTGTGGCCGGTGCCCTTGAGCGCTTCACGCAGGGCTTCGCGGGCGCGTGCCGGCTCGGCCAGTAACTGCTCCAGGGCCGAGGCGTCACGCACGAACATCACCGGCGCGCGGCCCGAGCGCTCGGTGAACTTGAGCACCAGACTCTGCTTCCAGTCGCTGACCGCATTGGCCGGCAGCCAGCCATCACGACGGCCATCGGTGGAGGCGCCGATCTGCAGCCAGGGCTGGCCGTCGATGTCCTGACGGGCATAGACGTAGAACACCGAGAACGCCGGCATGTCCTTACCGCCGGTGCCGCCCGCTTCATCGGCGAGCTTGGCGCCCGGTTTGGTCAGCACGCGCTGGAACAGGGTCTTCTTGCCGGGCATCAGCAGCGGGCGATCACCGCCGTCGCTGTCGGCCACCGCCGAGATCGGCCCGGCTTCGCCACTGGGCTGAGCCTGGGACTGAGATTGGACCTGAACCGGCTGGCCGGCGATGGGCGGCGAAGCAGACGGCGCAGTATCGGAGCCCAACAGCCAGTAGCCACAACCAGCCAGCAACAGCACGCCAGCCAGCGAGGCGCCGAAGATCAGCGGCTTTTTGCTGGCACCGGCATTGCCCTGGCGCACCGAAGACGCCAGCGGTGATGGCTGCGGCCGCGGCGCCGCCGTGGGTTCAGCGGCAGGGGCATGGGTCGGAATCTGCACAGAAACTGGGGCCAGCGGCGGCACACTGGCGTCACTTGGCGTATCGCCAGCCGCAGGCAGCACCAGCGGCTGGAACAGGGTGGCGTCGTCAGCGGGAGTCTGCAGGCGATCCAGGGCGGCGATCAGCTCGGCGGCGTCAGCGAAGCGCTCCTTGGGATCCTTGGCCAGCAAACGCTCGAGAATCGGCTGATAGCGGCCATGCACCATGGGCAGAGCCGGCAGCGGCTCGGTCAGGTGCGCGAGCGCCGTGGACAGCGAATCGCTGCCGGTATAGGGCAGCTTGCCGGTGAGAATTTCATAGAGCACCACGCCCAGGGCATACAGGTCAGCGCGACCATCGATGTCCAGCCCGCGGGCCTGCTCGGGGCTCATGTAGCTGGGTGTGCCAACGGCAAAACCGGCCTGGGTGAACTGGGTGCGATCGTCCAGCGCCTTGGCGATACCGAAGTCGCTGAGCACCGCGGTGCCGTCGGCACGGAACAAGATGTTGGCCGGCTTCACATCGCGGTGCACCATGCCCTGGGCATGAGCGTAACCAAGGGCCGAGGCGATCTGGCGAATCCACACCAGCCCCTGATCGATGCTCAGGCCCGCCGAGATACGCTCCTTGAGCGTGCCGTTGGGCAGGTATTCCATGGCCATGTAATAGAGGCTGCCGACATTGCCGATATCATGGATGGTCACGGTATTGGGATGCGACAGCCGCGCCAGGGTCTTGCCCTCGCGCAGAAAGCGCTCGCAAAAGGTCGGATCGGCGGCCAGCGAGGCGGCCATCACCTTGAGCGCCACCTTGCGGTCGAGGGAACGCTGGGTCGCCAGGTAGACCACGGCCATCGCGCCATCGCCCAGCTCGCGTTCGATGTCGTAACCCGGTATTTGCATGTCCATGCTATTCGGTCTTCCGAGGCCACCCCGAGAACCCCGGGCGTAGCAGCTGTCTGGATGGTGAGTGGAGCAGACGCCGTGGCGGCCTAGCCGGCCTTGATCACCACGGCGGTAATATTATCCGGCGCGCCCCGGGTCAAGCCAAGGTGCACCAGGCTACGCACCACTTGGTAAGGATCTTCGTGGCCCAGCACTTCACGCAGTTCGTAATCTTCAACCGTCTTGTTCAGGCCGTCACTGCAGAGCAGGAAGGTGTCGCCTGGGCGCACGTCCAGCCGGGCGGTTTCCAGCTCCAGCTCATCCTGCACGCCAAGCGCGCGGGTGACGATATTGCCCATGGGGTGAGTACGCGCTGCCTCGTCATCAAGCAGGCCACTGTCGACCAGTTCCTGCACGTAGCTGTGGTCACGGCTGATCGGCTGCAGGTCACCGTTGCGCAGCCGGTACAGGCGGCTGTCACCGGCCCACAGGCAGAGCGCTTCGTCGCCCCGTGCAGCCAGCACCACCACGGTGCTGCCCATGGTTGCGCCGCCGCGCTTCTGCGCTTCAACACGTACCTGATCATTGACCTGATCCAGGGTGTCGATGATCGCACCCCGATAGGTGTCGAGTACCGCGCTGGGCGGCAAGCTGCGCAGGCTGTCGATGATCAGGCTACTGACGAAATCGCCACTGGCGTGCCCACCCATGCCATCGGCGACAGCCCACAGGCCATTGTCCGGAGCATCCAGGCAGGCGTCCTCATTGATCTTGCGCACCATGCCGACATGGGTGTGGCTGGCTGACTGGTAGCGGGTGACGGTCGACGGGATCATGGCTGGCCTCCCGCGGACTCGCTGAGCAACCTGCAGAACGCCTCGGCCGGCGGTAACCCGGCAAAGCGCACCAGCCCGGGCGCTACACGCTCGGAGCCATTGCCCCACCACAGGCTGGCGCCACTCCAGGCCTGCTGCATCAGGGCCAGGCCGCGGCCCTGAGGATTATCCACAGGCCAGATGGCGGCGCCGCTGGCGTCCCAGCGCGGCCCGTTGCAAGTCGCCAATTGCGGGCTACCCAAGGCTTCGACACCGCGCTCGAAAATTTCGGCATCGGCGCCCTCCTCCAGCGTCGAGAGCAGCAGTCCTTCGGCACGCTCGAACCAGTCGTCAGCGCCGCTGATCAGCTGGCCGATATCGGTATCCGCCGGTAACGGCAGCGCGATGGTCAGCGGGAAATATCGCCCCACCCGGTCGACGCTGGGCATCATCACCCCGCACACCGGCTCGGCCCCGAGCAGGCCGGGCGCCACGGCGAAACGCCACAGCGGGCTGACCAGGTAGGCGTCCAACCAGGCCTCGCCAAGCGTCTGCTGGCTGGCCGCCAACCCCGCCGCCAGCCAGGTATCCCAGGCCTCGATAAACGTCGGGCTCAAACCGCGATGAATGAAATCTCCCCGTACGGCCAGCTTGCCGTAGAAACCTGGTGTACTCACAAACGCTCCGGCAGGCTGAAACCGCTCACCACCTGGCGGCGGAATGGATTGAAGGCGCTGCTGGCGCGCAGCTCGCTGGAAATACTCGCGTTGTCCACGCGCATGCGCAGGGTGAAGCGATCCGGCGAATTGCCCTGGGCCAGGTCCGACTGATCGAGCAGGCGGAACCAGGCCCACGGACCTTCCAGGGTGATGCCAGAACGACCGGTAACCGACGCCGGCGAAATGTTCAGCCGCACCACACCCGTACCGTTGGCGCTCGGCCACTGCATGGCGACTGGCCGCGCCGGGCCATGGTCGTAAGTGAACTGCTGGCCGTCGAGGTCAAGCTGGAATTGCTCAATGCTCGAGTCCATCGCCACCGGGCGCAGCTCGAAGCGCACCATCGGCTGGGTACCGCCGGAGCGGAAGAAAGCTTCGCGGATGCTTGCCGCGCGCTGGAAGGTCTGCAGCACGCCACTGCCGATACCGAGCTTCTGCGCCGCGCCCGGCTGCCAGCGCCAGGTGCTCGCCGAGGTGTCCACGTAGGGCTGCAGGTACTTGCGGAAGTAGCTGTCGAGCACGCCGCCCTGGCCGAAGAAATGGCCGAAGTCGTCCAGCGTGGCATCACGGCTACTGTTGCGGTCCAGCGGGTAGCGACCAGCCAGGGACTGGCGATAGACACTGACCACTTCGCTCATCCAGGCGGCGTTGAGCTGATTGCGGATGCCGCCCATCATGGTGCCGGTGGTCGAACCGACCACCGACTTGAGAAAGCCCTGCACCACCGGCGGCTGGCGCTCGGCGCTCAGGCGCACCTGATCGGCGGCGGCGGTGGTCTGGTTACGCGACTCGCCGAGCAGCGCATCACCACTGGCACCGCTCATGGCGCTGACCTGCACGTACAGCGCATTGAGGTCCTGCAGCAACGCGTCGATGGCCGGCGGCTGACCTTCGGCATCTTCGACCAGGCTGTTGAGTTCGGCGAAATGCGCGGTGATCGGGTCCATCTCGGTGGCCAATACCTGGGCTGCACCTTCCTCTGATTGGCCGACCAGTGAACCGAGCTGCTGCTTGAGACGGTCGACGGTGTCGCCGCCGCGCTCCTTGAGCTTTTCGGCGACCAGGCGCTCTTCCTTCTGCAGGTCGGTTTCCTTGGCCACCGCCTGCAGCAGTTTTTTCAGCGGCGACGTCGGGCCCGACAGCACGCGCAGCACGTCGGCGGCCTGGGCCACGCTGGTCACCGGCACGAAGTCGAGGTCGGCGAGCAGCGCATCCCACTGGCGCATGTAGTCCTGCACGTAGAGGCGGCGAACTTCCAGCGCCAGAGCGGCGGCGTTCTGCCCGTCATCGAGGCTGCGGCCGAGCACCCACTGCTCCTCGGCCAGTGTGCCAGCCTGGCTGACGCTGCCAACCAGGAACGCTTCGCGGTAACCACGCTGGGTGTAGAAACCACTGAGCGGCTCGTTCAGCGGCTTGCCGCTCTTGCGGGTGAACACCAGAGCGGCATCACGCCCCGCAGCGTCGCTGATACGGAAGTCAGGAATGCCGTCGGGCAGCTTCTGGCGTTTGACCCGGTCATAGGCGCGCTGGGCCACGGACAGGCGCTGCAGCTGCCGGCGTACGTCCTCGATCAGGTGCTCGTCGAGGCGCACCACCGGTGGCTGGCGGTCATACAGCGCCGCAAGGTGCGCGTTGAGCGCCTCACGTTGTTCGGGCAGCAGATCGCGCGGCAGGCTGCGGTCCCAGTCCAGGGCGATCCACGCCTTGATGAAGTCGGCATCGTAGCGCTCGGCCTCACCGAGCATCAGGTAGGCCTTGAGCCCTTCGTAGAGGAAGTCCGAATTGCCGCCGGCACGCAGTTGTTCTTCCAGGCGCGCCAGCACCCGCGGCGCCATGACCGCGATGAGCAGCTTGCGATAGACGCTGGAGGCTTCGCTGTCGAGCATATCGCCCTGATACAGGCCGAAACCTTCGGCCCAGCCTGGCGCATCACCACTGACATTGCGGATGGCGTTGAGCAACGGCTGTACCGCCAGCACTTCGCGCTGTGCGGGGCTGAGCGCCTGCAGCTCGCCACGCAACGGCTGCACACGGGCATCCACGGCAGCGATATACGCCTGGTTGGCGCGGAAGCTGGCGAACCACACCGCAGCGGTACCGAGCACCAGCACCACGGTCGCGGCGATCACCCCGCGGGCCAGCCAGCGTTTCTGCCGCTCGACCTTGGGGTTGGCGCCGACCAGGCCGCGCTCGCCGAATACCACGTCACGCAGCAGGCGTTCGATGAAGTAGCTGCGCCCGGTGCCGGTCTGGCGGGCCAGGTGCTGGCGGTCCAGGCTCATGCTCTGCGCCATGGCGCCGATCAGCCGGTCGATCGGGCTGCCTTCCTGGGTGCCGCTGGTCAGGTAGACGCCGCGCAGCAGCACGCGCTCCTCGTAAGGATTGGGTTTGAACACGCCATCGAGGAAACCGGCCAGCGCTTCGCGCAGCGCCGCGAACTGCTGTGGGAAACCATAGATCAGATCGCGGCGTGCCGGATCGCGCTCCTGCTGCAGACGCTCGACCAGCCGCTCGTTGAGGCGTGCTTCCAGGGCGTCGAACTCGCTGCGGAACACCTGCAGCGGGCCTTCGGCACTCTTGCCGTCATCGAGGGTGAAGGTCATGCCCCAGACCTGAGCACGTTCTTCCTTGCTCAGGCCGTCGAAAAACTCCATGAAGCCAGGCACTAGGTCCAGCTTGGTGAGCATCACGTACACCGGGAAGCGCACGCCAAGCTGGGTATACAGCTCCTGCACCCGAGAACGGATGGCCACGGCATGGGCAGCCCGTTCGCTTTCGCTGCCGAGCAGCAGGTCGGACAGGCTGATGGCGACGAACGCGCCATCAATGGGCCGGCGCGAGCGCTGCTTCTTCAGCAGGTCGAGAAAGCCCAGCCAGGCAGCCTTGTCGACAGCGGCATGGCTGTCCTGGGTGGTGTAGCGGCCGGCGGTGTCGAGCAGCACCGCTTCGTCAGCGAACCACCAGTCGCAGTTGCGCGTACCGCCAACGCCGCGCACGGCACCGGCGCCCATCTGCTCGGCGAGCGGGAACCGCAGCCCGGAGTTGGCCAGGGCGGTGGTCTTACCGGAACCGGGCGGGCCGATGATCACATACCACGGCAGTTCGTAGAGATTACGCCGCTCACCGCCGCCCAGCTTGGCGCGCTTGAGCAGGCCCAGGGCCTCGTCCATGCGCTGGCGCAGGGTGGCCAGCTCCTCGGCGGTGGCCACACTGGTCGGGTCCGGCGCCACTTCCACGAGACCCTGCATGACCCTGGCGGCATTACGCCGTGCCTGAATGATGCGCATCACCCGCCAGGCCGCCCACAGGGCGAACAGCAGGATGATCAATGTCCAGCGCACCGTACTGCCGGCCAACGGCTCGAAACCGCCGATGGCGATCAACGGGCCAACGAACCAGATCACCAATGCCAGCGCGATCAGGCCCAACACCGGCATGACCCAACGGGCCATAAAACCGAAAAACGCCTTCACTCGACGCCCTCCGCAAAGACTGTGATTTCGACCCGGCGGTTACGCGCGCGGCCCTCTGCCGTGTCGTTCGAAGCTTTTGCTTCGGTGTCGCTGCGGCCCTCGGCGCGGAAACGCGTGGGCTGGCCGGTCTTGGCCGCCAGCACGTCCATCACCTGCTGGGCGCGGTCCTGGGAAAGCTTCCAGTTGGACGGATAGCGCAGCGTGGCGATTGGCCGGTTATCGCTGTGCCCGGTGACCAGCACCTGCCCGTTAACCTTGCGAATCGCCTCGGCGATGCGCAGCAGCAGCGGCTGGAAGTCATCGGCAATCGAGGCACTGCCGGAGGCGAACAGCTGGTCGCCGCGGATGGTCACCACCGAGCGGTCGACGGCGTCTTCCACCGCGACTTTCTGCGCGCGAATTTCCTCGGCTAGAAAGCCCGCCAGGCGCGGACGCTCGACGATGCGTGGCTGCTGCGCCGGGCGGTCGATGGTCTGCACCGGCACATCGCCCAGGGCGTGCAGATTGCGGAAAACTGGCTCGGCTTCGGCGGCCAATTTCATGCGCAGGCCGAACAGCAGCAACAGTAGGATCGCCAGGCCGATGGCCACCGCCACCCAGGGCGGCAGGAACTGGCGCAGGCGATCACGGGCGACCACCAGGCCGCGCCAGTGCGGCGACAATTCGCGCTCGATCTCGCCACGGGTGCTGCGAATGGTCGCCGCCACCCGCTCGCGCAAGGCGTCGAGCTGGCTGCGGCCGTCCTGCATGACCCGGTAGCGACCTTCCATGCCGAGGCTGATGCACAGGTACAAAAGCTCCATCAGGTTCAGGCGCTGGCGAGGGTTCTGCAAGCAGTGGTCGAGCAGCTGAAAGACCTTCTCGCCGCCCCAGGCCTCGTTGTGCAGGGTGATCAGCAGGCTCTGCTTGCTCCAGTCGCTGGCGCTACCCCAGGGCGTGCTGAGCACGGCTTCGTCCAGGGCTGTACAGAGTACGTAGCGCGCCAACATCACTTCGTCCTGAGCGACACCGGCGGCGCGGGCCTTGTCCTCGAACTGGCGCAGGTAGCCGAGCAGCTGGGCGCGCAGGCTGGCCGGCGCGGGATGGGAAATGGTGCTGCGCAGGCGCGTCAGCAGCGCCAACATTGGCCCGGCGGCGGCTTCGATGGGGTTCAGGCCCAGGCCACGGGCCGCCAGAGGCGGCGCGCTAGGCATGGCTGGCGGCGGTGAGCCGGCAGGCACCGGGCGCGCGGGCTCGGCAGCACGGCCACCGGGACGCGGCATGATCATGGTGCGGTCGTTGTTCGCCGGGTCGCTACCCTTGCCGGGCTGGCCGGGCAAGGCGCCAAATGGATCGTCGATGGTCATCGCGCATCAGCCTCGGATGGCCCAGAAGGCCAGGTTCAGGCCCGGGAACTGGCCTGCAATATGAAAAGCGAAACCGCCGGAATGGATCAGCTGTTTCCAGTGGTCGCTGCCCCGGTCCAGTTCGAAATAGTTGGAGCCGGCGTGGTATGGCAGCTGGCGCGGCGCCACCGGTAGCGGCAGCAGACCGATGCCCGGCAACTGCAGGTTGACCAGGTCGCGGATGTGCTCCACCGAGCCGATCTTGGCCTGCTGCGGGAAGTGCCCACGCAGGCTCTCGCCCGGCACGTCGGCACGCACCACGAGGATGAAGCTGGCCGAGTCGAGCAGCGACTTGTCGGCGAGCATCGCCACGTGCACGCCGTAGGACTTCTCGATGATCGGGATGGGGATCGCACGGCTGTCGATGACCATCGACAGCGCCTGACGCAGCGCCAGCATCACCGGCGCGAAGGTGGTGGTCAGGTCGTCGTGCTCGTAGACCGGGTACTCGCCTGGACGCCGTTCTGCCGCCGTGAAGGTAGCGAACTCACCGGCCAGCGCCACCAGCTCGCGGTACAGCACCTCCGGGTGCAACGGCGTGATCCGCGTCAGATGGGCGACCAGCGGCTGGGCGCGGTTGACCAACTGCAGCAGCAGGAAATCGGCGATTTCCGAGGCACCACCTGCGCCGGAAGCCACCACTCGCCCGGCCAGGGCCTCACCACGCTGGTGCAGCAGGCCGAGCAGCTCGTTACGAAACCCGGACAACGGCCGCGAGGCACTGACGTCGAGCAGTGGCGGGATGTAGCTGTCGTCGAGCAACAGGCTGCGGTCTTCGCGTTTCTCAACCACGCGTACCACACCAATCGCCGCGTGTTCGTCGAGGCCGTCGCACTCGGTGATCAGGCGCAATGCCAGGGAGCCGATCGCCACGGGCGCGCGGCTTTCCAGCGAGGAATTGTCGTCACGCACTTCGTGCACGCTGCTTTCGTAGCGCGCCGAACCCAGGCTTTCGCCCGCTTCCACGGTGTCGCGGATCCCCGCACGGCGCAGCGGCAGCGCCAGGTAGACGATGCCGTCGCGCAGGTTCTCGTCGATATTCAGCGGCGCTGGCGCGGCATCGTTCTCGGGAATGTTGAAGGGTGTGCCGTCCGGCAGCAGGCCGCGCGCCGAGAGGATCGCCAGCTTGCCCTGGGCCAGCAGGGCACTGTCGATCAACAGTTGGGAAAAGCCCCAGGCGCCGGGCTGTGCGGCATGGCTGCGGCTTTCGACCAGGGTTTCGATGTAGCGATCCTGCTGCTGGAAGTGCTGCGGTCGCAGGAACATCCCCTCCGACCAAACCACACGATTGTTCCAGGACATGAACGGGTCTCCAGTCACTCAAGAGGGGTCAGCGGCGCAGCGCTGATGGCATAGGCGTCCAGCTGCAGGCGCAGGGCGCTTGCCTGATGGGCAGGAATTTCGATGACCTGGCGCCAGATCGAACGGTCGAGGGCACGATAGGCCACCACCACGCCGAGGTGGCGGGTGGCATCATCGAGGGTCAGCGATTTGCGTTGGGTTTCGCCGGGGCGCACCACGAAACGCTCGGTTTCGATCAGCTCGCCGGCCAGGGTGGCGTCGGCGCGGTCGACCAGCGAGAAGAAGTCGGCACGGGA
The DNA here is from genome assembly GCF_900142655.1 of Phytopseudomonas punonensis. Classification (GTDB taxonomy): domain Bacteria; phylum Pseudomonadota; class Gammaproteobacteria; order Pseudomonadales; family Pseudomonadaceae; genus Aquipseudomonas; species Aquipseudomonas punonensis. The sequence continues at coordinate 1,080,759 of NZ_FRBQ01000001.1, forward strand.
AAAGGTCGAGGCATTGCGCAGCTGGTAGACCTGCACCCAGACCGGCGAGGCCGCGCTGTCGAGCGCCGGGTTGAGGTCGCGACTGGCCTGCAGCTGCAGCTCGACGGTGGTGGGCGCTGGCTCCTTCGGCGCCGACGCGCAGCCGCCGAGCAGCAAAAAGACCAGCAGTGTCAGAATCCTTGGCATAACGCTTCCTCGATGGTTACCGCTGGCCCGCCACGACGCGGCGGGCCACAGGGCCTCAACGGCCCCTCAATCTCGTAATGTGTTCTTCGTAGGCACGGCTGAACTCACGACCGAACAGCTCCTGGAAACCGTCTTCGGCCTCCTGGGAAATGGTCGCGTACAGCTCGGTGAACAGCTCCCAGTAATGGGCGCGCCGGCCATTGGGCAACAGCGCCGAGAGCCCGCTCGGCTTGTTCAGACGCCCCTCGAGCTCACGCGGTTCAAAGCGTGCGAGCAAATATTTGATGGCCGCCTGCACACCCGCCATCAGCGCCAGCTGGTGGGCGCGCAGGTCGTCGAAACTCTCGCCCACGGCCTGATCCGGGGCCATGAACGCCTGGTTGTCGTGACGCAGCAGCATCAGCAACGCTTCGTCGACATTGGGAGCGAATTTCAGCGGGTTGTTCTGGATCGGCTGGATCATGGTCTGCGCCATGCGGAACTCGCCCTTGAGGCTGGCGCGCGCGCGCAACACATCGATCAGCCCCTCGACCATCAGCCGGTAACTGCGGCCGATGGCTTCCATCTGCGCTGCGGCGGCGGCACGGTCCAGGCGCAGGTGCTGCAAGCCCGCACCGCGCAGAAAGGCTTCCATCAGCTCGCCATCATCAACTGCAGTCGCTGCAGCAGGTGCAGCAGGTGCAGCAGGTGCAGCAGGTGCAGCAGGTGCAGCAGGTGCAGGCTGGGGCGGCGCGGCTGGCTCGGCAACCGGTAACGACTGAACCTGCTCTACCGGTGACTCATCCAGCGCGAACGAAGGAATTTCCACTGCCGGCATTGGCGGCGATTCGGCGAACGGATCCGGCACCTGCGCTGCGGCGATTTGAGGGGGCTCGGCGAACGGATCGGGAATCGGCTGCGGCGCCGAGGCGGCCTGAAGATCGGCGAAAGGATCCCAGTCTGCGGGGATCACCGAAGCAGCAGGCGCCTCAGGCGGTGCGACGGCAGGTGCCGGTTGCGTCGGTCGCGGCGGCCGGAAGTCGTGCTGCTGGGCCGGCACGTGATCGGACACCGACGGCGCCACGGCAGGCGGTGGACTGAGAAAATCGAACAGATCCGGTTTGGTATCGAACGGCGAATCACGGCGTGGCGCTGGCGCCGCGGCGGGTGCGGGATTGACCGGCGGCATCTCCAGCGGCTGAGCACTGCGACTGAGCAGCGCCTCGAAACTGTTGAACGGGTCGTCGGCCATACCGGACACCTGCGGCGCGGAAGGCGCAACGCTGATGCCGCTGATCTGCACACGAATCTCGTACTCACCGATCTTCAGCACCTCGCCATCTTCCAACGGCTCGCTACTGCCGCGTCGCAAACGCGTGCCGGCGTTCTGCAGGATCACCCCGTTGGTGCTGGTGTCGGTGATGTAGTAGATGCCGTCACGGTACTGGATGACGCAATGCTGGCTGGATACCAGGCGCTCCGGGTCAGGCAGCACCCAATCGTTGCCGGCACTGCGCCCGATCTTCAGCTCACCACGATCGAGCTCGACCTCGGCCCGTTGCCCAGGGGTCAGCTTGTGATAGGTGGTGATGAACAGACGCAGCGGCATTGCGGCTCCTTGCAGTGCGGTAAAAAAACCATGTTCTTCGAGAGGTGTCGATATGCCAAACGCCCTATTTTTTGCCCTTGGCCGATACGGTTCAATGCCCAAGCGGGCATATATTTCCAAGCGGTTGTGAGTCACTGCACAGAAGACAGAAATACTGTGCATCGCGACAGTTTCTACTGCCTTGCCCTCGCTTGACAATGCTCAAAGAGCGCTCGGAGAATGGCGCCGATATGCACCGAACCCCGCCTGAATAGTGGCACTTAGCCGCCTTTCGTCATGAGCACGGGCCGCCAGACCGTTTTGCGGCGAGCGCTCATTAGACCCCTGGGCCCGACATGGAGAGCACCTGACGTGGTGGATGTGTCGCACTTGCTCAACCCGGTATCCGAGGAAACCCCCCATGGGGACGACCTCGAATACGACGCCGAATTTCTCGAGCTCGAACGCCTCGCCCAGGGCCAGCCTGAGCGCCAGATGGGCCAGTCGGTCATCGCCGCCGAACCGCCGGACTGGCGCCAGGTGCGCGAGCGCGCCGGCGAGCTGTTTTCCCGCAGCAAGGACCTGCGCCTGGCCAGCCTCTACCTGCAGAGCGCCATCGCCCTCGACGGTCTGAACGGTCTGGCCCAGGGACTGACCCTGGTACGCGAGCTGCTGACCCAGTACTGGGAAGGCGTCTACCCGCAGCTCGACGCCGACGATGACAACGACCCGACCATCCGCATCAACGCGCTCAACGCCCTGAGCGCCGAGCCGGTGATCGTGCTGCTGCGCGAGGCGAGCATCACCCGCTCGCGCGCCTTTGGCGCCGTGAGCATTCGCGCCGCACTGAACGCCGCGGATCTGCAGCGCTTCTCCAGCGAAACCCTGTCGCCCGAGCAACTGCGCGGCGCCTTTCTCGATGCCGACGCCGAGCTGCTCGACAGCACCCGCACTGCACTCGATGAAGCAGCAGCGGCACTGGCCGATATCGAAGGGCTGCTCAGCGAGCGGGTCGGCTCGGCGCAAAGCGCCAACCTGGAATCGCTCAAGCAGGTGCTGCGCCACGCCCGGCAGATCTTCAATGACCAGGCGCCGGCAGCCAACGACGACTCGCAATATAGCGACGATACAGTCCAGTACAGCGAGGCCGCCGACAGCGACACGAGTCTGCAGCCGGCAGCGCGCCAGGCACCGGCCGCACCAGGTCGTATCGCCAGTCGCGACGACGTGCTGCGCACCCTCGATCGTCTGCTGGAATATTACGCCCAGCACGAACCTTCCAGCCCGGTCCCGGTCTTATTGACGCGCGCGCAGAAGCTGGTCACCGCGGATTTCGCGGAAATCGTGCGCAATCTGATTCCCGACGGTATGTCGCAGTTCGAAAACCTGCGCGGCCCCGAATACGACTAACAGGCCGTTGAAAAACGTAGGCGAGGCAGCCGACGCAAGGCGAAAATAGCCGAAAAAGCGGAGTGTACGAGTTGTACATGAGCATTTGAGGCTGTTTTTAACGACGCGGCGGCAACGTAGGTAGTTTTTCAACAGCCTGATAACGTGCGGCGGATCTTCAGGGAAGCCCCACGCACACAGCTACCGGCCATTGGCCGCAGAAGCCAGTGCCCATGCACAGGAGGAGCAACATGAGCAACACAACCAGCAGCCAGAAATTCATCGCGCGCAACCGCGCCCCACGGGTGCAGATCGAGTACGACGTAGAGCTGTACGGCGCCGAGAAAAAGGTGCAGTTGCCCTTCGTCATGGGCGTGATGGCCGACCTCGCCGGCAAACCTGCCGAGCCGCAGGCCGCCGTCGCCGACCGCAAGTTCCTGGAAATCGACGCCGACAACTTCGACTCGCGCCTCAAGGCCATGAAGCCGCGTGCGGCGTTCCACGTGCCCAACGCGCTGACCGGCGAAGGCAACCTGAGCCTGGACATCACCTTCGAAAGCATGGACGACTTCAGCCCGGCGGCCATCGCCCGCAAGGTCGACTCGCTCAACCAGTTGCTCGAAGCGCGCACCCAGCTCGCCAACCTGCTGACCTACATGGACGGCAAGACCGGCGCCGAGGAACTGATCATCAAGGCGATCAAGGATCCGGCCCTGCTGCAGGCGCTGGCCAGCGCGCCCAAGCCCCAAGACAACGAGCCACAAGCCTAAGAGGACGCCCCGATGAGCCAACAGATCCAGGCGTCCGAACAGTCGCTCGCCACCTCCGAACAGACCAGCGAATTCGCTTCGCTGCTGCTGCAGGAATTCAAACCCAAGACCGAACGTGCCCGTGAAGCGGTGGAAACCGCCGTGCGCACCCTTGCCGAACATGCCCTGAGCAAGACCGATCTGATCTCCGACGACGCCATCAAGTCGGTCGAATCGATCATCGCGGCAATCGACGCCAAGCTGACCGCTCAGGTCAACCTGATCATGCACCACCCGGACTTCCAGCAGCTGGAAAGCGCCTGGCGTGGTCTGCATTACCTGGTCAACAACACCGAGACCGATGAGCAGCTGAAGATTCGCGTGCTCAACATCTCCAAGCCCGAGCTGCACAAGACCCTGAAGAAGTTCAAGGGTACGGCCTGGGACCAGAGCCCGATCTTCAAGAAACTCTACGAAGAGGAATACGGCCAGTTCGGTGGCGAGCCCTACGGCTGCCTGGTGGGTGACTACTACTTCGACCAGTCGCCGCCCGACGTCGAACTGCTCGGCGAGATCGCCAAGATCTCCGCTGCCATGCACTCGCCGTTCATTTCCGCGGCCTCGCCGACGGTCATGGGCATGGGTTCCTGGCAGGAGCTGTCCAACCCACGCGACCTGACCAAGATCTTCACCACGCCCGAATACGCCGGCTGGCGCTCGCTGCGTGACTCCGAAGACTCGCGCTACATCGGCCTGACCATGCCGCGCTTCCTGGCGCGCCAGCCCTACGGTGCGAAGACCGATCCGGTCGAAGAGTTCGCCTTCGAGGAAGAAACCGACGGCGCCGACAGCAGCAAGTACACCTGGGCCAACTCGGCGTACGCCATGGCGGTCAACATCAACCGTTCGTTCAAACTGTACGGCTGGTGCTCGCGCATCCGTGGCGTGGAGTCGGGTGGTGAAGTGCCGAACCTGCCGGCGCACACCTTCCCCACCGACGACGGTGGCGTGGACATGAAGTGCCCGACCGAGATCGCCATCTCCGACCGCCGCGAAGCGGAACTGGCGAAGAACGGTTTCATGCCGCTGCTGCACAAGAAAAACACCGACCTGGCTGCCTTCATCGGCGCCCAGTCGCTGCACAAACCGGCCGAATACGACGACCCGGACGCCACCGCCAACGCCAACCTGGCCGCGCGCCTGCCGTACCTGTTCGCCACCTGCCGCTTCGCCCACTACCTGAAGTGCATCGTGCGCGACAAGATCGGCTCGTTCAAAGAGCGCGACGAGATGCAGCGCTGGTTGCAAGACTGGATCCTCAACTACGTCGACGGTGATCCGGCGCACTCCACCGAAACCACCAAGGCCCAGCACCCGCTGGCCGAAGCGGAAGTGGTGGTCGAGGAAATCGAGGGCAACCCCGGTTACTACAGCTCCAAGTTCTATCTGCGCCCGCACTACCAGCTCGAAGGGCTGACCGTGTCGCTGCGCCTGGTATCCAAACTGCCTTCGGCCAAGGGAGCCTGAGGCTCGTCACTGTGGCGCCCGCATTGGCGGGCGTAGCTGAAACAGAGTGGCAAAAGCCACGAAAGGAGGAATGATGGCTGTTGATATGTTCATCAAGATTGGCGACGTCAAGGGCGAGTCGAAGGACAAGACCCACGCCGACGAAATCGACGTTCTGGCCTGGAGCTGGGGCATGAGCCAATCCGGCTCGATGCACGTGGGCGGTGGCGGCGGTGCCGGCAAGGTCAATATCCAGGATCTGTCGCTGACCAAGTACGTCGACAAGTCCAGCCCCAACCTGATGATGGCCTGCTCCAGCGGCAAGCATTATCCGGAAGCCAAGCTGACCATCCGCAAGGCCGGTGGCGACTCCCAGGTCGAGTACCTGATCATCACCCTGAAGGAAGTGCTGGTGTCTTCCCTCAGCACTGGCGGCAGCGGTGGCGAGGACCGCCTGACCGAGAACGTCACCCTGAACTTCGCTCAGGTGCTGGTCGACTACCAACCGCAGAAAGCTGATGGCGCCAAAGACGGTGGCCCGGTCAAATACGGCTGGAACATCCGCCAGAACGTCAAGGTGTAACACCCGCTCGATAGTTGAGCGCACAGCGATGCCCGGTAATGCGCCGGGCATCGCTGGTTCTGATCAGAACGATTTTTCGCTGGCCCGCCCCGCTCACTGCAATCCGCAGGCGCGGCGAGCCCAAGGATCACCGCGTAGCAGCGGTGACCGCGCCAGTACAGGGACCGACGATGACTGCCGAACAATACCTGCGAAACGCACAGCTCGACGACGCGCTGAAGGCGCTGCAGGACCAGGTTCGGGCGCAGCCCGCCAAGGCCGAACTGCGGGTATTCCTGTTCCAGTTGCTGGCCGTGATGGGCCAGTGGAGCCGCGCGCAGAACCAGCTCAAGGTCGCCGGCGAGCTGGATGCCGCCTGCCTGCCCATGGTGCAGACCTACAGCACCGCACTGAACTGCGAAGCGCTGCGCGAGCAGGTATTCGCCGGCAAGACCACGCCCGTGGTGCTCGGCCAGCCCGCCGAATGGGTCGCGCCGCTGATTCTCGCTCTCGAACAGGACGCCCAGGGCAACGCCGCCGCAGCCCAGAGCCTGCGCGACCAGGCCTTCGAAGCCGCTGCCGCGGTGCCGGGCAAACTCGATGACACCGCGTTCACCTGGCTGGCCGACGCCGACCCGCGCCTTGGCCCGGTGCTGGAGCTGATCGTCAACGGCCGTTACGTCTGGCTGCCGATGGAAAACATCGCCAGCCTGAGCCTGGAAGCACCCAGCGACCTGCGTGATCTGGTGTGGCTGCCGGCTCAGCTGACCCTGACCAACGGCGGCAGCACCGTGGCGTTGATCCCCAGCCGCTATGCCGGCAGTCATGCCAGCAGCGACGACGCGCTGCGCCTGGCACGTAAAACACAATGGCAGGACAACGGCCTGCCGCTCGGCCAGCGCCTGCTGGCCTTCGATGGCGGCGAACAGGCGCTGTTCGATATTCGTTCACTGAGCTTCGAGCACGGGAATGATGCGGCATGGCCGACCTGAAACGTCAGGAACGCCTGCAGCCCGCCCTGCTCGACCGTCTGCTCGATGAAGACCCGAGCAACCCGGCGGAAAGCGTCGACAAGCGCGTGTTGACCCTCAACCAGTTGCGCGCCTCGGTGCTGCGCGACCTGGCCTGGCTGTTCAACACCATCGCGCCCCTGACCAGCGACGACGAAGCCCTGACCCGGGCCGGCAGTTCGGTGGTCAATTTCGGCCTGCCGCCATTGGCCGGGCACAGCGCCTCGAGCATCGACATTCCAGCGGTCGAGCGGCTGTTGACCAAGGCCATCGCCGACTTCGAGCCGCGCATCGTGCGCTCGTCGCTGCGCGTACGCGCTCGCCAGGAGGCCGAGGAAATGAGCCACAACTCGCTGAGCTTCGAGATCGAGGGCGACCTCTGGGCCCACCCAATGCCGCTACGCCTGCTGCTTACCACCGAGCTGGACCTGGAAACCGGGCACGTTCAGGTATTGCCCGCCGACGCCTCACGGAGACGCCGATGAACCCGCGCCTGCTCGGTTACTACAACCAGGAGCTGCAGCACATCCGCGAAAGCGCGGAGGAGTTCGCCCGCGAATTCCCGAAGATCGCCAGCCGCCTGAGCCTGTCCGGCGTCGAATGCGCCGACCCCTACGTGGAGCGCCTGCTCGAAGGCTTTGCCTACCTGACAGCACGGGTGCAACTAAAACTCGACGCCGAATACCCGACCTTCACCCACAACCTGCTGGAGATCGCCTACCCGCACTACTTGGCGCCGACCCCGTCGATGACCGTGGTGCAACTGTGCGCCGATCCCAACGAAGGTTCATTAAGCAGCGGCTTCACCCTCGAGCGCGGCGCCTCGCTGCGCGGCGCCCTGGGCAGCGAAGCGCAGACCGCCTGCGAATACCGCACCTGCCAGCCGGTCACCCTGTGGCCGCTGGAGGTCACCCAGGCCAGCTATTTCGGCAACCCGAGCACTCAGCTCGGCCGCCTGGCCGCCAGCGAGCCCGGCGCCAAGGCAGCTGTGCGACTGCGCCTGCGTACCGGCGCCGGGCTGCCGTTCAATGCGCTGGATCTCGATGAGCTGACGTTCTTCCTGCACGGTGCCGACGAGCAACCGTTCCGCCTCTACGAACAGCTGATGGGCAACGTCTGCGCGCTGTTCGTGCGCGCCGTGGACGGCTCCTGGGTCGAGCGCCTGCCGCCGGACAGCCTGCGCCCGCGTGGTTTCGACGACCAGGACGCCGCCCTGCCAGTGGTACCACGCGCCTTCCAGGGCTATCGCCTGCTGCAGGAATACTTCGCCCTACCCAACCGCTTCCTGTTCGTCGAGCTGACCGGGCTCAAACGCGCCGTGCAACGCAACACCAGCCAGGAACTGGAAATCGTGGTGCTGTTCAACCGCCTCGACAACAGCCTGGAAAACAGCATCGGTGCCGAGCAATTCCGGCTGTTCTGCACCCCGGCGATCAACCTGTTCGCCCGCCGCGCCGACCGCATTCACCTGAGCGACCGCGTTCACGAGCACCAGATCATCGCCGACCGCACCCGCCCGCAGGATTTCGAAATCCACTCGATCACCGAAGTCAGCGGCCATGGCAGCGGCCCCGAGCAACCCTTCCAGCCGTTCTACGCGGTGCGCGACCCGTCGCGCCACGGCCGTGAACAGGCCTGGTACAGCCTGCGTCGTGAACCCCGCGTGCTGTCCAGCAAGCAGCGGCGCAACGGCCCCCGCTCCACCTACGTGGGCAGCGAGACGTTCATCTCCCTGGTCGACGCCAACCAGGCGCCCTATCGCCATGACCTGCGCCAGCTGGGCATCGGCGCACTATGCACCAACCGCGACCTTCCGCTGTCGATGCCGATCGGTGGCACGCGCAGCGACTTCACCCTGGAGGACAGCGCCCCGGTAGTCGCCGTGCGCTGCCTGGCCGGCCCCAGTCGCCCGCGTGCCAGCCGCGCCCACGATGCCAGCGCCTGGCGGCTGATCAGCCAGCTGTCGCTCAATTACCTGTCGCTCAGCGAACAGGGCCAGGGCGCCGCCGCCCTGCGTGAACTGCTGCGCCTCTACGGCGACGCCGGCGACAACGCCCTGCAGCTGCAGATCGACGGCCTGCGCAAGGTCACCGCCCAGCCCTGCACGCGGCGCCTGCCGATGCCCGGGCCAATCGTCTTCGGGCGTGGCCTGGAGATCGGCCTGGAGTTCGACGAGAACGCCTTTCGCGGTACCGGCGTGTTCCTGCTCGGTTCGGTGCTGGAGCGCTTCCTGACCCGTTACGTATCGATCAACAGCTTCACCGAGACGGTGCTGCGCACCACCGAGCGCGGCGAAGTCATGCGTTGGAGGGCCAAGCCCGGATGTCGACCGACGCTGTGAACACCTTGGCGGCGATGGGCGAGGCGCCCTGGAACTACGATTTCTTCCAGGCCATGCGGCGCATCGAGTGCGAATACCCGGAACGCCCGCGTCTTGGCCACTCCGTGCGCCTGGTCGATGACCCGCTGCGCCTCGGCCAGAAGCCGGATTGCGGCTTCGCGCCCTCGACCCTGGCCAGCGTCATCCACGACAGCACCGGCACGCCACGCATCGAGCAGTTCTTCTTCGGCCTTACCGGCCCCAACGGGCCGCTGCCGATCCACCTGACCGAACATGCGCGCGAGCGCCAGCGCCACCATGGCGACGCCACCTTCAAGCGCTTTCTCGACGTTTTCAACCACCGCCTGCTGACTCTGTTCTACCGCGCCTGGGCCGAGGCCCGGCCAACGGTGGCACAGGATCGCGCCGCTGACGACTATTGGTCGCCACGCCTCGGCGCGCTATCCGGCCGCGGCATGGACAGCCTGCTCGGGCAGGGCCCGATCCCGGACGCGGCGCGCTACTACTTCACCGGTCACCTGGCCGCCCAGACCCGCTATCCCGATGGCCTGCAGGCCATCCTCACCGAGTACTTCGGCGTGCCGGTGGCGCTCGAGGAATACGTCGGCCAATGGCTGCCGCTACCCGAGTACAGCCGCCTGGGCGCCAGCACCTGCACCCTGGGCATGGACATGTGCCTGGGCACCCACGTATGGGACCGGCAACACAAATTCCGCCTGCGCATCGGCCCGCTGAGCCTGGCGCAATACCGGCGCTTCCTGCCCGACCAGCCGCTGCTCGCCGAGCTGGCGGCCTGGGTGGCCGAATACGTCGGTATGGAACTGGACTGGGACACCAATCTGGTGCTCAAACAGGAGGACGTACCGCCCGCTTCACTGGATGGCGGTTGCCGGCTCGGCTTCGATATCTGGATTGGCAAGCCGCAAGATCATGCCGATGACCTCTTCCTCTGCGCCGCGCATTGCCGAGACACGGAGAAGGCCGATGAACCTATCTGAAGAGAACGCCGCCAGAACATGAAAAAAATGCTTGTCGCCACGTTTTCGACTGCCCTTTTCTTTCTACTGCAGGAGCCGGCCATGGCCAAACCACTCTATATGTTCTCGGCAGTCAAAGGCACGGTATTGCTCAATGGCGAACCCGTTGCAGGGGCAGCAATCGAACAGAGCTACATCTGGCTGTGGGATCAGAAGAAACGAACGTTCTCCAGCACCACAGACCAGCAGGGGCAATTCTCGCTGGAGGCGCGCGTGGAAAAATCCTTTTTCGCCACCGTGATTCCGACCGGGCAGAAGATCAACCAGACCATAACGATTCGTCACAACGGCAAGGAATACGATGGCTGGTTGCACGACAAGGATAACTACGACAATAACAGCGAGAGTCCGAACGGCCCGTTCAAACTGGTCTGTGAACTAAGCGATGCACCGGGCGCCCATCCGGAAAGCAAGAGCTACGGCGTTTGCGTGCTGACAAAAGACTGAGGCAGTGCAATGAATCTGTTGACCCCAAGGCAGGCCTCCCTCGTAGCGGACAATGTCTACAACACCTTGACCCTCAATCTCGATATGGCCGAGATGGCTAAACGAGCGGCAGCGAGCATGAACGATGTGGCGCAGCTCTTCGACTTCTCATCCGCCAAGGGCTACCAGGGCAATAGCGGTGTGGCCATTCGCAGCCAGACCGGCTTTGCTTATGCGGCGGACGGCATCGGTGGCCGCCAGGGTGAAATGCTGATTGCCTTTCGCGGCACGCAGACTCTCGCAGACGTGGTGACCGATGCCCATGGCGACCTGCAGCGCGGGCCTTCCACGTGGCCGGTGCACTCAGGCTTCAACAATACCTTCATGTCCATGCGTGACGAGGTCATGCAATTTCTGCGCGGCAAGAACCCCAGCGCCATCCACTTGGTTGGCCACAGCCTGGGCGGCGCTATCGCCACCCTGATGGCAGACCACCTCAGCGAACTGGGCGCCGGCAGCGTCAGGCTCTATACCTTCGGCTGCCCGCGCGTGGGCACCGCTGGCTTCGCCCGCCATCTCACGGGCAAACTGGGCGTCGGCAATATCAACCGTGTCTTTCACGACTCCGATGTCGTGCCGATGGTGCCCTTGTTCCCGTTCCTGCACCTGCCGGTGGAAGGCGACACCTGCAAGCTGCCCTGGGGTGGCCTGGTCTCTGGCGATGCTCATCGCATGCCCAATTACATGAACTCGGTAAAGGATGCCTCCTGGACCGGGCTGCGCCGGCTCGAGCGTTCGCAGTTCGAACAGGACATCGAAGCCTGGTTGGACAGCGCCAGCAACGGCGGCGTACTGCAGCTTTCCTCGGCCACTTTCTGGATGCTCAGCAGTGGCATCAGCTGGGTGCTGAAACAGATCCTGTCGGTCGCAGGAGGCGCTCTGGGGATGTTCCTCGGCACCTCGCTGACAGTGGTCGACCAGATTGCCGCCATCCTGATTCAGGGCGTGCGAATCGGCAAAGAGCTCGCAGAGCAGGTTCGCAATCTGGTGGTGCGTATCTTCCAGTTCCTGGGCCGCCCCTTGCCAACCGCCAGCGACATAACCAGCGCCTTCCTGCGCTGGATGCTGAGTCTGCTGTTCACCACCATCAGCAACCTGGCCCGCAAGGCGCTCAACTCGATAGGCCAATTACGTTCATGACGATCAGGCATTGCCTCAGGTCGTAAACAGATAGCCCAACAACCCTCTCGGTCAAAGGAAAGCACCATGGCAGAAATCAGTCGCGCCGCGTTGTTCGGCAAACTCAACAGCGTCGCCTACAAGGCCATCGAAGCCGCCACCGTGTTCTGCAAGCTGCGTGGCAACCCGTATGTGGAACTGAGCCACTGGCTGCACCAGATCCTACAGTTGCAGGATTCCGACCTGCACCAGATCATCCGCCAGTTCAGCATCGAGCCGGCGCGCCTGGCCAAGGACATCACTGAAGCCCTGGATCGCCTGCCGCGCGGCTCCACTTCGATCACCGACCTGTCCTCCCATGTCGAGGAAGCGGTCGAGCGCGGCTGGGTATACGGCAGCCTGATGTTCGGCGAAAGCCAGGTGCGCAGCGGCTACCTGATCGTCGGCATCCTCAAGACGCCGAGCCTGCGCAATGCGTTGCTGGCCATCTCCCGGGAGTTCGACAAGCTCAAGGTCGAGACCCTCACCGAGCGCTTCGACGAAGTGGTCGGCGCCTCGCCGGAAAACGCCCTGGCCGCCACCGACGGCTTCCAGGCCGGCGCCGCGCCGGGCGAGGCCAGCGGCGCCATCGCGCCGAGCGCCATGGGCAAGCAGGAAGCGCTCAAGCGCTTCACCGTCGACCTCACCGAGCAGGCGCGCAGCGGCAAGCTCGACCCCATCGTCGGCCGTGACGACGAGATCCGCCAGCTGGTCGATATCCTCATGCGTCGCCGGCAGAACAACCCGATCCTTACCGGTGAAGCCGGCGTCGGCAAGACCGCGGTGGTCGAAGGTTTCGCCCTGCGCATCGTCGCCGGCGACGTGCCGCCGAGCCTCAAGGACGTCGAGCTGCGCAGCCTGGACGTTGGCCTGCTGCAAGCCGGCGCCAGCATGAAGGGTGAATTCGAGCAGCGCCTGCGCCAGGTCATCGAGGACGTGCAGAGCTCGCCCAAGCCGATCATCCTGTTCATCGACGAGGCCCACACCCTGGTCGGCGCCGGTGGCGCGGCTGGCACCGGCGATGCTGCCAACCTGCTCAAACCGGCGCTGGCCCGCGGTACCCTGCGCACCGTAGCCGCCACCACCTGGGCGGAATACAAGAAACACATCGAGAAAGACCCGGCCCTGACCCGCCGCTTCCAGGTGGTGCAGGTCGACGAGCCTTCCGAGCATCGTGCGATCCTGATGATGCGCGGCGTCGCCGCGACCATGGAAAAGCACCACCAGGTGCAGATCCTCGACGAAGCGCTGGAAGCTGCCGTCAAGCTGTCGCACCGCTACATTCCGGCCCGTCAGTTGCCGGACAAGTCGGTGAGCCTGCTCGACACCGCCTGCGCCCGCGTCGCCATCAGCCTGCACGCCGTGCCCGCCGAGGTGGACGACAGCCGTCGGCGCATCGAGTCGCTGGAGACCGAGCGAGCGATCATCGGCCGTGAACAGGCCATCGGTGTCAGCATCGGCAGCCGCCTGCTGGACGTCGACGCAGCACTGGCCGAAGAGCGCCTGCGCCTGGTCACCCTGGAAACCCGCTGGGCCGACGAGAAGGCGCTGGTCGACGAACTGCTGGCCACCCGTGCCCGCTTGCGTGCCGCTGCCGAGCCAGTAGACGCCACCAGCCAAGAAGCGGGCGCCGAACAGCCGGCCCTGAGCGACGAAGAGCGCACTGCGCTGCGCAACACACTTAGCGATCTGCAGCAGCGCCTCAGTGCCCTGCAGGGCGAAACACCGCTGATTCTGCCGACCGTCGACTATCAGGCCGTGGCCTCGGTAGTCGCCGACTGGACGGGCATCCCGGTCGGGCGCATGGCGCGCAACGAACTGGAGACCATCCTCAAGCTCGACCAGCACCTGAAGAAACGCATCATCGGCCAGGATCACGCCCTGGAGATGATCGCCAAGCGCATCCAGACCTCCCGTGCCGGCCTGGACAACCCCAACAAACCGATCGGCGTGTTCATGCTCGCCGGCACCTCCGGCGTGGGCAAGACCGAAACCGCCCTGGCCTTGGCCGAAGCCCTCTACGGCGGCGAGCAGAACGTCATCACCATCAACATGAGTGAGTTCCAGGAAGCGCACACCGTGTCCACCCTCAAGGGCGCGCCACCGGGCTACATCGGCTATGGCGAGGGCGGCGTGCTGACCGAAGCGGTACGTCGCAAGCCCTATAGCGTGGTGCTGCTCGACGAGGTGGAGAAAGCTCACCCGGACGTGCACGAGATCTTCTTCCAGGTGTTCGACAAGGGCGTGATGGAAGATGGCGAAGGCCGGCAGATCGACTTCAAGAACACCCTGATCCTGCTCACCACCAACGCCGGCACCGAGATGATCGCCGGGCTGTGCAGCGACCCGGAGCTGATGCCCGAACCCGAAGGCATCGCCAAAGCCCTGCGCGAACCGCTGCTGCAGATTTTCCCGCCGGCCCTGCTCGGCCGCCTGGTGACCATCCCCTACTACCCGCTGTCGGACGACATGCTCAAGGCCATCACCCGCCTGCAGCTCGAGCGCATCAAGAAGCGCATCGAAAGCACCCACAAGGTGCCGTTCGATTACGACGACAGCGTGATCGATCTGGTGGTTTCGCGCTGCACCGAGAACGAGAGTGGCGGGCGGCAGATCGACGCCATCCTGACCAATAGCATGCTGCCGGACATGAGCCGCGAGTTCCTGACCCGCCTGCTCGAAGGCAAACCGCTGAGCGGGGTGCAGGTAACGCAGCAGAACAACGAGCTGCATTACAGCTTCGAGCAGACGCCGTGAGCCCCACGATGCTGACTGCGACAGAGGACGCTAGATGGCAATAACCCAAAGCGCACGCATGGCCGTCGTCACTAGCCCCTTGGGTGGCGACGTGCTGGTGCTGCGAAGAATGGAGGGCCGGGACGAACTCAGCCGCCCCTTCGCCTACGAACTGGCGCTGATTTCCGAAGATCATGCGCTGCCACTCGATGCCCTGCTGGGCAAGCCGATGGGGCTGACCCTGCAACTGGCCGACGGCAGCGACCGCTACTTCCACGGTATCGCTGCGCGCTGCAGCCAGGCAGCAGGCAGCGGCCAGTTCGCCAGCTACCGGGTCAGCCTCAAGCCCTGGTTATGGCTGCTGTCGCGCACCTCGGACTGCCGCATCTTCCAGAACAAGACAGTGCCGGATATCGTTAAGCAGGTCTTCCGCGACCTGGGTTTCTCCGACTTCGAAGACGCCCTCACCCGCTCCTATCGGGAGTGGGAGTACTGCGTGCAGTACCGCGAAACCAGCCTGGACTTCGTCAGCCGACTGCTCGAGCAAGAAGGCATCTATTACTACTTCCGCCACGAGCAGGCCCGCCACGTACTGGTGCTGTGCGACGCCTATGGCGCACACCGGGCTGCTCCTGGCTACGCCAGCGTGCCCTACTTCCCGCTGGAAGATCAGATGCGCGAGCGCGACCACATCTACGACTGGCACCTCAATCATGAAGTGCAGTCAGGCTCGCTGGAGCTCAACGACTACGACTTTCAACGCCCCAGCGCACGCCTGGAAGTACGCTCGATCGTCGCGCGCCCGCATAGCAACGCCGGGCACCCACTGTTCGACTATCCCGGTGAATACGTACAGAGCAAGGACGGCGAGCAATACGCGCGCAATCGCATCGAGGCCATCCATACCCAGTACGAGCGCGTGCAGTTGCGCAGCAACGCGCGAGGTATAGGCGCCGGTCACCTGTTTAGCATGACCGGCTACCCACGCGCCGATCAGAACCGCGAATACCTGGCCGTCAGTGCCGACTACCAGATCGTGCAGGAAGCCTTCGAGAACACCACCAGCGACGAGCCGCTGCAGTTCGACAGCCGCCTGGAGTGCATCGATGCCAGCCAGGTTTTCCGCCCGCTGCCACTGACCGTGCAGCCGATCGTGCAGGGGCCGCAGACGGCCATGGTGGTCGGCCCCAAGGGCGAGGAAATCTGGACCGACTCGTTCGGCCGGGTCAAGGTGCACTTCTACTGGGATCGTCACGACCAGTCCAACGAGAACAGCTCCTGCTGGATCCGTGTATCGCAGAACTGGGCCGGCAAGAACTGGGGCTCTATCCAGATTCCGCGTATCGGTCAGGAAGTCATCGTTAGTTTTCTGGAAGGTGACCCTGACCGGCCGATCATCACCGGTCGCGTCTACAACGCCGAACAAACCGTGCCTTATGATCTACCTGCCAACGCCACCCAGAGCGGCATCAAGAGCCGCTCCAGCAAAGGAGGCACGCCAGCGCAGTTCAATGAAATCCGCATGGAGGACAAGAAGGGCGAAGAGCAGCTGTACATCCATGCCGAACGTAACCAGGACATCGTCGTCGAGCTGGACGAGACCCACGCCATCGGCCGCGACCGCAGCAAGTCCATCGGCCGCGACGAGACTGTCGATGTCGGCGCCAACCGCACCAAGAAGATCGCCCGCAACGAGCGCTACAGCATTGGCCACAACAAGACGGTGAACATCGGCCGCTTCAAGGTCGAGAGCATCGGCATGGCCAAGATGACCAACGTCGGCCTGGGCTATAACCGCAACATCGGCATGGCGATGTTCTCGGCAGTGGGCATGAACCGCACCGATTTCGTCGGCAAGACCTGGGCCGTCTCGGCCGGCGACAAGATCGAGTTCAAGGTCGGCAGCTCGCAACTGACCCTGACGCCGGATGCCATCTACCTCAGCGCCAAGGACATCCACTTCAAGGCGCAGGAGTATCTGCACGCCGATGCCCCCTCCGACATCCTGCTCAACTCGGGCACCGCACAGCCAGCGCCAGAGCACAGCGGCAAGGCGGAGCCCGGCTCGCAGGTCGGTGCACTCGCAACGGTCGCCGGCGTTCTGCGCGGCCTCGGTTCGCAGGCCGCACCGAGCGCCCAGGGTAATGACAAGCGCCCGGGCGCCGAAGCTCAGGGCAGCCTCTCATTGAGGAGTCATGCACCCGCGGCGGCCGATACGCCTGCCGCCGTTACCACCGCCCTCGGCAGCGCAGTGGATCGCATTGCCGCCCAGTCACCCGCGCTGCAGGAAGATCTGCGCTCGCTGCAGGAGCAAGGCTGGGATATCGAATACGGCCCCGCAGGCGAAGGTACGTATGTGAGTCAGGAAGGTGACGTGAGCCGGATCGTCATCGATGGCGACATGCGTGGGTCTCCCGCCACGGTGACCCAACTGCTGGCTCACGAGGTGGGCCATGCCACCCACCCCTACGAGGAAAACCTTTCCTCCAAGGCGGCCTACGTCAGCGGTGCTCTGCAAGACGAGGGCGCTGCGGTACTGAACAACATCAAGGTACAGCGAGAGATCATCGCCAATGGCGGCCCGGACATCAGCATCAATGGTTCGGCGGCCAACCATGCGGCGTACAACGCAGCCTACGACCAGCTCGTCAGCAGCGGCGATACGGGTGCAGCCCGCAAGGCCGTCGGCCAGGCGTGGGGCAGCGAAACCTCATCGGTCAAGGTCGACGGCCAGTTCGTCACGTACAACGATTATTACGGCAGCTGGTATGACGATAATGCCGACGATTAAGCGGCCCTTTTTCAGGCTCTGTGCCTACCTGCTTGTAGCGAGCACGGCAGCCTGTTCAACAGCGAACGAGAACCAACGGATGAACCAAGCCCCTTTCACGCTCTGGCAAACCATCGAGCAACTGGCGCAGCAAGGGCCGCTGACCAAGGCCAAGATCGAGCAGACGCTGGGCAGCACCCTGCAGTTGGACAAGCAGGATGAGCACCGCACCCGCTGGATTGGTGGCGAGGTTGTCCTGCAAGGCAACGTGCGCATCGCGCAGACTGGTTTCACGGTACTCAATAAGGAGCATGCGGCCCGGCAGAGCACCGTCGGCCTGTTTCTGACCGGTGCCTGCATAGGTCGCCATGACATAGAAGCGCAGTATGGTGAACTGCTTCTGGTCTCGGCCCCGCGTGGCCGCTCACCGCACGAGACAAGCGTTTGGGAAAGCGCACGCCCCTGGGGCCAACTGCGCTTCGCGTTCAAGCAGAACAACCCCGAGTGCCTGCACAGCGTGTCGATCATTCCAGCCGCGCAATCGATACCTGGCGAAGCTTGATTCATAGCGAACGGACATAGCGTGCAGATCGATAATCGCAGTGGTTTCCCCCATGCCTGGCTCGAGAAAACCGGCCCAGGCGGCGTCGTTTACGACGTCCTGGTGCTGCGCGGCACCTTTGCGCTGACCGGTAGCTATCTTCCACTGCAGCGGGCCGATGTGCAGGCACCCATCGTCTATGCCGATGAGTACGATGGCCATCCCGAAGCCAACCCGCTGCAGAGCGTGCTGCGCCGCGAAGGCGACCTGACGCTGCTCAAACAGGCCAGTGATATCTACGTCACGGGTACCGCCCGTAGCGAAGACGGTGTCGCCCTACCTGGCTGGCTCGCCGGCATTCGCGTCGGCACACAGCGCAAGCTGCTGCAACTGCACGGCCCGCGGCGCTTCGAACGCCACGGGCAGGAATGGCGCCTGAGCAGCGCTGAACCCGTCAACCAGGTGCCCCTCGACTACCGCTATGCCTTCGGTGGCTGCTACAGCGTGATGGCGAGCGAACAGAGCCCGGTAGAGCGGGTGTACAACCCCGATAATCCCGCCGGGTGCGGCTGGCTGCCCAGCGAGGCTGACCTAACGGCCGTGTCGCCCGAGGCCCAGGCGCAGATACGCCAATGGCTGGAGGGCGTAAGCGAGCTGCCGGCTCCACAGATCGAGGACGTCGATGCGCCCATCACCAGCCCCCATGACGCGCTGCCGCCACAAGGCTTCGCCCCCCTCGCCCGCTGGAGCCAGGCACGCCTGCAATACGCCGGCACCTACGACGAACACTGGCAGCGCGAGCGCTATCCCCTGCTGCCCGACGACTTCGACGAACGCTTCTACCAGGCTGCGCCGCCTGGGCTGATCCAGCCCGGCTACCTGACCGGTGACGAATTCATCTCCCTGCTCGGCATGCTGCCCGAGGGCCTGACGCATTTCCGTCTGCCCGGGATCCTGGCGCTGGTATCGCTGACCCCGTTCCACGGCCGTACCCGACAAGGGCCGCTGGTGCTCGACACCGTGGCCATCGACCTGGATGCCCGGCACGTCTCGCTGATCTGGCGCGGCACCTTCGAGCGTGGCGAGCCCTGGCGGCGGTTGGCGATCGGCACGCTGGACGTTCCCCTGGTGCAGGAGGACGTGCATGGCACTTGATGTAGACATCGGGGCCGGGCGGTACCACAACGCCGACCTGTTCCGTAAGAACTTCGGTATCGACAGCGCCGAACAGGCCGCAGGCGCCCTCAACAATCTGGATAGCCTGTATGCCCGTGGCGGCCACCCCTGGGAAGCTTTCACCGCCAACGGCGAATACTTTCCGGGCCAGCGCGAGAGCTTCGACAAGACCGCCAGACAGGTCAAGGATCTGTACGACAAAGGGGTCTACAAGGATGGCGAGCTGGCGGAGTCAAAACCAACGGAGGACGGCAAGGATCTCGTGGGCAACGCCCGCCACGCCGCCAACGACAGCCATGAATGGAAAGCCGTCTGCTCGGTACCGGATTTCTGCAAGGTCGGCAATGCCGTGGTGCCATTCGACAGCTTCGCCACCATCGGCAACCAGACCCAGTCCTCACCGGACGTGAAAGCCCAAGGCGTGCCGGTGTATCGCGTCGGCGACCTGCACAAGGGCGTGCAGGGCGATGCCGGTTCCCACGTGGTCGCCGGCACTTCGCTCGGCGGCGGCCACGTCAAATTTCTCAGCGGCCAGAACGACGTCAAGGTCAACGGTATCCCGCTGGTACGCCAGGACAGCACCTGCCTGGTCAATTGCAATGGCGCCGGTATCGGCGGTGCGCTGGGCAAGGTCGTCACTACCCAGCGCGGCGCAGATACCCAAGCCGAAAAAACCGCCGAGGAGACCAACCCGGAACTGCAGGCGCTGCTCGACGCCGAAGCCGACGAGCGCTCGCTGTGGGAGAAGACCAAAGACTTCGGTTCCGGCGCCTGGAGCAGCACCAAACGCATAGCCGAGGCCAGCGTTGACGACCCGCTGGATACCGGCGTTGGTGTACTCAAGGGCATTGGCAACCTGCCCACGGATCTCTGGAACCTCGGGGTGATGGCCAGCAAGTACAGCACGGCGGCGGGCATCCCCCCTATCGCGCTGCGCGCCCAGGTCATGGAAAAGGCCGCCCTTGCCGCCCACCAGGCCGGCGACCTGACCAAGGCCAACGAACTGGCCAGCCAGGCCAGCAAGATGATGAATGCAGGCTACGCCGGGGATCTGTTCGAGCTGACCAGCGACGCACAGACCGGTGGCTCTGTACTGTCGATGTTCATACCCGGCAGCGTGGTGGTGAAGGGAGCGAGTAGAGCGGGCAAGGCAGCACGTGGAGTGCGAGTTCTGGATGAGGCGGCCGACGCCGAGAAAGCTGTAGATGTAGGCAAGAGTTCAGGCCCTGGGGTGCACGTCAAGGCGGCAACAGGCGAGAAGGCGGCACATGAGGCCATGGTAGGCAAAGGATACGAGCCGTTGGGTAAAACGGACGGCAACTACAAGCCCGGGCAGAACGGCATAGATGGTGTCTACAAGAACTCAAACCCGCCCCCCGAATACATCATCACCGAGGCAAAGTACGGCTCATCGCAGCTCAACAAGAGATTGGCCGATGGAGCGAATCAGATGGATGATGCCTGGGTAATGAAGCGCCTCGATAGCACCGTCGGCAGAGAGCAAGCGGATCTGATCAGGGATGCGATGGATGCCGGCACCGTGCAAAAGATTCTACTCAGGGTAGATGAAGGCGGTAACGTAACGCCAAGACTTATCGACAGCTCTGGCAATGTGGTCAGGGGTAACGCCGGAAAGGTTCCGGGATTTTGAGACAGAGGGGCAGATCAATGCCGCGCGATATGCTAAAGAGCAAAGAGTTCTTCGACAAATGGATTTCGTATGACCTGGAGAGAATGCAACAGAAGCAGAACCGTCTCGACTCTGGAGGCATACCGCTGCCCTACGGCAAGGTAACCGCCGCTGCGGATCTCTGCAATAAGGCGCTTGAAGTCATCGTCATGAGCTATTCGCGTGGCGACCGGGTTGCCGATTTGAGCGGCCATATAGTCAGACTGCTCGCTGAGCGTGAGCAACTCAAAGCGCTGTGCGAGGCCCTGCCTAAGGACGAGCAAAAAAAACGCATCCAATATGAGCGACTGAGTTTCGACAACTACCTGGATTTCTTCTGGTGGCTCTCTCTGGCCGTCTGTCTCGGTATGGACGAAGCACACCTTGAGCGCGTAATCGCGCTGATCAACAACGCAGGCCAGGACGCACTACTGGATCGTATCGCCGTGAAACTCGGCGCTCATCAGCGTGCCGTATCCAACGAATTGGTGTTCCCCAAGCAATATGCGCTGTTGCTGCAAGCACTGGATGCGCCTTCGCAAGAGCAATCCAATCTGGTCAAGAAATTCCTCGACGGCTGGTACAAAGGCAACAAGAACCTCGCCGCATGGTACGACACTCACAAAGGTGAAGACACCGGTTACGTTGGTTATTGGTGCTTTGAAGCGGCACTGGTAGTGAAGCTATTTGGAATAGACGATTCGTCTTTCAGAACGCATGCGCACTATCCGGCTGACTTAGCTCACAACACCTGATTTCTATAGCATCGCTTCACCCGCAATCGCCTGCACCGATATGGGATGTGAATCAGTGATTCGTATCGGTCAGGCTGCTAATCAGGCACAGGTCGCAACTTCGCCAGCATCGGCAACCAGACCCAATCCTCATCGGACGTGAAAGCCCAGGGCGTGCCGGTGTATCGCGTCGGCGACCTGCACAAGGGCGTCCAGGGCGATGCCGGTTCCCACGTGGTCGCCGGCACTTCGCTCGGCGGCGGCCACGTCAAATTTCTCAGCGGCCAGAACGACGTCAAGGTCAACGGTATCCCGCTGGTACGCCAGGACAGCACCTGCCTGGTCAATTGCAATGGCGCAGGTATCGGCGGTGCGCTGGGCAAGGTCGTCACTACCCAGCGCGGCGCAGATACCCAAGCCGAAAAAACCGCCGAGGAGACCAACCCGGAACTGCAGGCGCTGCTCGACGCAGAAGCCGACGAGCGCTCGCTGTGGGAGAAGACCAAGGACTTCGGTTCCGGCGCCTGGAGCAACACCAAGCGAATCGCAGGAGCGAGTGCAGACGACCCGTTAGATACCGGCGTCGGCGTGCTTAAGGGCATTGGCAACCTGCCCACCGACCTATGGAACCTGGGCGTAGTGGCCAGCAAATACACATCAGTGGCCGGCATCCCTCCAGTCGCCGTGCAGGCCAACGCCATGGAAAAGGCAGCCCTTGCCGCCCACCAGGCCGGCGAACTGGCCAGCCAGGCCAGCAAGATGATGAACGCGGGCTACGCCGGGGATCTGTTCGAGCTGACCAGTGATGCACAGACCGGCGGCTCTGTACTGTCGATGTTCATCCCCGGCAGCGTGGTGGTGAAGGGGGCGAGTAGAGCCGGCAAGGCGGTGCGTGGGGCACATGCGCTGGATTCAGCGGTCGATACGGGAGCCGCAGGAAAAAAGCCCAACAAGGTGTGCATATTGCGCCTAGAAGCACAGCCTGGACGGAGCTTGCGAAAAAAATCAGAGCCTACATCAAAGATGTCGAAGCTCGCACCGGTCGGAAGATCCCTGAAAACCAAAGAAAATTGCTTGAGCAAGACCTACGATCCAATAAGTACCAGCGCTTAGATGTGGAGGCCGCAGCGGCGCACCGGACTGACTTCAATCGAGTGAAAAACGATTTGATTCAGAGTGGGAAAAATACAAATCAGAAATGGCCAAGGTATAGCGAAGATGTACTCTCGAAAAACGGCTCCGTTATTCGACGTGTTGGACAACCCTACGATGCACATCACTCGATTGACTCCAGCTACGGCGGATCCAATAAATGGTGGAATATGCATCCAGCCAGATTCCCAGATCAACATCAGGGCGGAATACATAGATCGGGCAGCCCGGCACGAGACTTATTCGAAAAGTGAGAGCAAATCATGAGCATGTACCTGGATTATCAAAATGCGAAGGGCAAAGGTTCCTTAATCGACAGGATGATTCCAATTTCGCCAAATGATGAGGCCGCTATCCGTGCTCTCTACCCGGCTATTCCCGCTGACTATATGGATTTCCTTTTGACTGTTGGCGCAGGAGAGATTGGTGATGCTGCATTCGCACTCTACAGTGGGCCAGTTGAACCCGAAGAGATCTATGGAGATAGCGATGGTGTCGAAAACGTCCTGCTCATAGGCGATGACCTCCAGGGCTTCAACGTGGGTTATGAAATAGATACATGGAACCTGGTAGAGATTGACCCTACAAATCGCAGTACAAGGAAAGTGGCATCCGATTTTGAGAGTTTCATACGAGCACTCGTCAGCACTTACTCCTGAGCGAGATAACAGGTCGCCAAAAAAGAATACATAACATCTACTCAGCCTAAAACTGGGCCGTATCTTCTTGTTTAAGCGGCCCGGTGACTATCTCAGCACGGGCCCCATCTAGAATCGCCCCATGAAAAACCCACGCTCCAACTTCCTGGCCGTCCTCTCCATCTTCGCAATCGCCGCCGCCGTGATCGGCGGGTTCTGCCTGATCGGCTTGGCCTTTTATCTGTTCTTCAATGGTGCGGTCTTCATCGACGGTGTGGCCAGTGCCGCGCTCTTGCTGGTGTTCGCTGCCATTGCCTGGAAGGCCCGCATCACCTGGGCAAAGCCGGTGGCGGCGGCGGTACTGATTGCCATCACCGCCTATGTCGGCATGTTCCTCGATGCCCGTGGCAACCCGGCCTACAACAAGCCGCTGGAGTGGTTGTTCGCCCCAGCGGGAACCCAGTTGCAGACCCGCGAGATCGTCACCCATGGCGGCGGCAGCACCGGGGTGAATTACGATTTCCACTTCGTCGATGCCAGCGGCCAGCGGTTGGATGAACTCAGCAGCTGGGTGGTGGTGCCCTTTCGCGTCCTTGAGTACCTGCTGATTCTGACGGCCTTCATGTGGCCGCTCAGCTGGCTGCGCGACCGCTTCGGCCGTTCGCAATGGCTGCCGCCGCCGTCGCGGTAGGCCCCGTTTGAATCGCGATACAGTCCGCCGTTAAACGCGTCTTTTCCCGCCTAATCAGGAATCTTCATGGTCAACCCCTACGCGATAAATCCGGTCGAGCCTGTCTCTTCCAATGACACTCGCCAAGCGTCACGGCTGCCCATACGCCTGCTGTTCACCGCGCTAGCGTGCTGCACGGCAAGCTTGGTGATCCACTGGGTCATCATGTGGCTGACGCTGGAGCCGGAGTATTTCCAGGCCTACCTGAACAACCTGTGGCAGCTGGCCGCCTATTGGCTGAGTGCGCTGGCGGTCGATGGCTGTAGCGCGCTGCTGCTCGCCCGCTACTATCTGCAGCGTCACAACTTGGTGGATGTCAGCCACCCGGCGCGGCTTATGGCACTGTTTGTGGGGCTGTATCTGATTGCTATTTTCGTGGTCGGCCTGCTCTACAACCTGTTGTGGGCGCAGATAGGGCCCTGGCTGTACGAAAATGCCGGTGGATTCTCGCCAACTCTGCTCATGCTGCCACTCAACCTGGTGTCCTTCATGCTGGCGACCCTGCTGCCGCTGTGGCTGAGCTTGCACCTGATGCGCCGCGCGGGGCAGTTCCAAACCGGCCTCACCCGAGTGAGTCGTGGCCAGACCGCACTGGCCTTCGGCCTGCTGTTCCTCGTGTTCTACACCAAGCTGCTGACGCTGCTGCCTTCCACCGCCATCAGCCCCTACGGCATGGAATGGATGCTCGGGCTAAGCAGTGCCATCGGCCTGGTGTACGGGCTGGTGGCGCTGATCGCCGCCCACCGCTCCCTCCCGGCGCAGTTACCGCGGCTGGCCATAGGCCGCTTGTTGGCGAGCGTGCTGGTATGCATGGTGATCTGGCTGTTGGTGGCCGGCGTGCTGGGTTTCGTGTTGCTGGTGGCGCTGTACGCCGGCTCGGAGTTTCTGGTGCTGGTGTTGATGGTGCTGTTCGGCGTTCTGTTGCTGGCGCTACTCTGGCCGGTGACCCACCTGAGCCTGCGCTGGATCTACCGTCCGCTCGCCGCCTGAGTTGCCGCGGCGCCTTGCGGTGCGGGACAATCCGCGCCGACTCAGGCCAGTGGATACCCCGACATGCAGCAGCGCACCGTTCTCTTCGACCTCGACGGTACCCTCACCGACCCGCGTGAAGGCATCACCCGCTCGGTGCAATATGCGCTGTCGAAACTGGATATCCACGAGCCCGACCTAGTAGCGCTGGAGCACTTCATCGGCCCGCCATTGCTGCAGTGCTTCATGCACACCTACGGCCTGACGGAGGCGCGCGCCTGGGAGGCGGTAAATCACTACCGTGACCGCTTCCGCGAGGTTGGCCTCTACGAAAACCAGCTGTTCGACGGGGTGATCGAGTTCCTGCAACTGCTGCAGGATCAGGGCCGCACCTTGTACATCGCTACCAGCAAACCCACGGTGTTTGCCACCGAGATCGCCCGGCACTTCGATTTCGCACGCTACTTCAAAGCCATCTACGGCAGCGAGTTGGATGGTACGCGCACGGACAAGGTGGATCTGATCGCCCACCTGCTCGAGCAGGAAGGCCTGGCTGCGGCCGACACACTGATGATCGGCGACCGCAAGCACGACCTGATTGGCGCCCATAGCAACGGCTTGCAGGCGGTGGCGGTCGGTTACGGGTTCGGTAGCCTGGAAGAACTCACGGGCGAGCGCCCGGCTTACCATGTGCAAACCCTGGCGCAGCTGCACCAGGCATTCGCTGGCTGAAGCGATAGCTGCCTAGGCCGCTACATCATCCGTGAGCCGGTCAGGTCATTGCGCTGGTAGATCACCTTGCGGCTGCCGCCATCGCAGGTACCGATGACCATGGCGTCATCTTCGACTTCTTCATTGGGCACGATCTCCAGCGTGTAGCTACCCACGCCCGCCGCCTGGATCTTCACTTCGATTTCCTGCTTCAGCTCTTCGCACGACTTGGGCGCTGCCCAGGCACTGCTGCTCATTACGCCCAGCACCAGCATCACTGCCGTCCATCCTTTCATCACGACCATCCTCTGCGTGTAGTTGGTTCAGACCCTAGTCTGAGACAGCAGCCAGCGCTTGCAGTTGTATAAGCCGTTGCGTTTGTGACAAAGCCCCCAGTTCGGCAACCCGCCGATAGAACGTCGGCCAGTCGCCGTTGACCTCGGCAAACAGCCTGGCGAACGCCGAGACCCACTGATCATAGAGCCCAAAGGGCAGCAGCTTGGCATTGTTCAAAGGGCCATTGATCCAGCCGTCGTAGTAGCCCACGCCATTCCACTGACTGGCGCACAGTTGCCGATACTCGGTGCGCAAGCGCTCGAATTCCGCCAGCTTGCCGGCGCGCATCGCTTCGTTATCCAGGCCACTGGCGTAGAGGGTTTCTAGACGTGCGCGGCTGGCCAATACCAGCTCGGTGAATTGTTCCCGCGGCTGAATACCGAGCTCTTTCGGCGCCGGCAGACCACGCGCAGCCCGCCACTGGCGCAAGCCCTGCTGCTCGACGAAGGTGGCATAGGACTCATTGAACGCCGTGTCGCCCGCCAGGTAATACTGCTGGTGTGCCAGCTCGTGAAAGATCACCGCCACCAAGCGCTCATCGCTCCAGCGCAGCATGGTGTTGAGGATCGGATCATCGAACCAGCCCAGCGTCGAATAGGCTTCGACGCCCCCCAGATAAGTGTCCAGGCCCTGCGCCTTGAGCAATGCCGCCGCGCCACGAGCACGGTTCTGCTCGTAAAACCCGCGATAGGCCACGCAGCCGGCAATCGGGAAGCAATGCAACTGCGGCTGCAGCGAAAACTCGGGCGTTGCAAACAGATTCCACACCACGAAAGGCCGCTGCAGATCGGCATACAGGCGGTAGCTGCGGTTATCTGGCAGGGCCAGCTGCGCACTGGCGAACCGGCGAGCCTCCTGGGATAGAACTAGGCGCTGACGCACCTGCGCATCGGTCGCCCGATCGTCGATCACGGCCTGCACCGGTTGCCGTGCGCCCAGCAGCTGCAATTGCCCGCGCGCCAGCTGCCCGTAGTAATCGACTGTGCTGCAGCCGGTCAGCAGCAGCGCCAGCAGGGGAACCGCGGCGCGGCGCGAAAGGTCGACAAGAAGAGAAGTGCGCTGCTCGAACATGGCTATCGTCATGCGAAGGTAAACGCCACATCCTACCGCGAACTCACGACAGCATTGCGCGATACTGCGCCCACCAGCATACGCGCCAAGGGAGACACCACGATGCGCCAGCCTTTACTGCTCGCCAGCTTGTTGCTACTTGGCGCCTGCGCTTCGCCGCTGCCCGCTGCAGACCCCAACATGGCCTGGATCGACCTCAAGGGTGAAGGCATCGACTTGCTGATGGCAGAGCGTCTCGACCGCGAGCGCGTCAACGATGGGCGTTACTTTCAGGTCACGCCCGGTGCCCACGAACTGGAGATGCGCTATCGCTTCGAAATAGCCGGCGGTGGCAGCACTTCGATGATGTCCGAGCCACAGCAGCTAACCTGTGACGTGCGCATTCGCTACGACGACTTCAAAGCTGGCCAGCGTTATCGCGTCGAGGCTCGCTCGGTGGTGATGCGGGCCCATGCGGTGCTCTACGATGCCGACCGCAACGTGCTGGCACGGGGCAAGAATCTGCGCTGCGGCACTTTTTGATCTGAGAGATAAAAACGCCTGAGCCGCACAAGGCGGCTCAGGCGTCGCAGGCAGGAGCCGATCAGGCTTCCAATACCACTTCCAGGGTGATGTCCGCATTCAGCACCTTGGATACCGGGCAACCGGTCTTGGCGGTCTCTACCGCTTTCTCGAACGCAGCGCGGTCAGCGCCTGGGATCCTGGCTTTCAGCGACAGGTGCACCGCCGTGATGGCAAAGCCGTCGCCCTGCTTGTCGAGGGTCACTTCGGCCTTGGTGTCGATGCTTTCAGCGGTCATACCCGCTTCGCCCAGCTCCTTGGACAGCGCCATGGAGAAGCAGCCGGCATGGGCCGCACCGATCAATTCTTCCGGGTTGGTGCCGGGCTTGTCTTCGAAGCGGGTGTTGAAGCCGTAGGGTTGCTCGGAGAGCACGCCGCTCTGGGTGGAAATGGTGCCTTTGCCGTCCTTGATGCCGCCCTGCCAATGGGCCGATGCTGTCTTCTTCATCTCTGTGCTCCTGTTGATGAGGGATACAGAATTCAGAGAGACAGCGGCCAGGCAAGTTCGAGTTTTTT
The DNA here is from genome assembly GCF_900142655.1 of Phytopseudomonas punonensis. GTDB lineage: Bacteria > Pseudomonadota > Gammaproteobacteria > Pseudomonadales > Pseudomonadaceae > Aquipseudomonas > Aquipseudomonas punonensis. Next base: position 1,109,060 of record NZ_FRBQ01000001.1, read on the forward strand.
ACCGCCAGCGCAAGGTGATCAGCGCAGCCCGGCGACGATATCGAAGGCGTGCAAACGGTCGGCAAAGTCGTAGTGGTCGCAGGTAAAGATCAGCTCGTCGGCCTCGGTCTGCTCCAGCAACACCTCCAGGCGCGCCCGAATCTTCTGCGGGCCACCGATCACGGCCATTCCCAGGAAGCTGCCTACGGCATCGCGCTCGTGGGGCAGCCAGAGGCCTTCCATCGACTCCACTGGCGGGCGCTGCACCAGGCTCTGACCGCGGATCAACGAGAGAATCCGCTGGTAGGCTGAGGTCGCCAGGTATTGCGCCTGCTCGTCGCTATCGGCAGCCAGCAACGGAACGCCGAGCATCACGTAGGGCTTGTCGAGCACCTCAGACGGCGTGAAGGCATTGCGGTAGACGCGAATCGCCTCGTGCACATAGCGCGGCGCGAAGTGCGAGGCAAAGGCGTAAGGCAAGCCACGCTCACCGGCCAGCTGGGCACTGAACAGGCTGGAACCCAGCAGCCAGATCGGCACGTTGGTGCCGGTACCCGGTACGGCGATGACCCGTTGATCCGGTGTGCGCGGGCCGAGGTAGCGCTGCAGTTCGGCGACGTCCTGGGGAAAATCGTCAGCGCTGCCGGAGCGCTCGCGGCGCAGCGCGTGAGCGGTGAATTGGTCGGCGCCCGGCGCGCGGCCCAGGCCCAATTCGATGCGCCCCGGATAGAGGGTCGCCAGCGTGCCGAACTGCTCGGCGACCACCAGCGGCGCATGGTTGGGCAGCATCACCCCACCAGAACCGAGGCGAATGCGCGACGTGCCAGCCGCCAGGTAACCGAGCAGCACGGCGGTTGCCGAACTGGCGATGCCATCCATGTTGTGGTGCTCAGCGACCCAGAAGCGGTTGAAGTCCAATGACTCGACATGCCGGGCCAGCGCCAGCGAATTGTGCAGCGCCTGCTGCGGGCTGCCGTCGTCGCGGATGGGGGCCAGGTCGAGAACCGAGAAAGGAAGTTTGGCGAGTGCGGACATGAGATAACCCTTGCTGGTGGATAATGCCGGAGCATTAACCTAGTAAAACAGTAGGTCTTATCCTACGCCTCCCGACCGCCTCAGGCCACCTCGTGGCAAATTGCAGGCAGTAAAAAGCCGGCATCGCAGTGGCTGCGAGCCGGCTTTCGACCATCGTCATCAGTTGCGCTGGTAGACAATTTCCTTGGTGCCGCCATCGCAGGTGCCCACAACTTGGCGGTCAGTCACGCTACCTTTGTCGACGATTTCCAGGGTGTAGGACGAAGCACCCTTGGCCTGGATTTTCGCATCGATCTCGCTTTTCAGCGTTTCGCAGTCTTTAGCAGCTGCGAAGGTCGAGCCAGCGAGCGCCATCAGGCCTGCTGCAAACAACACTTTCTTCATCACAAACGCTCCCTCGTAACAGTGAACAACTCCGGGCGCCTTGAAGCGGCCCGACTCAATAAAGCCGCAGATTGCCGGTATGGCAAGTGGCTGCGGCTACAGATGCCCGCGATCAGCTGTTGGCGACGCGGAAGCCAACCTTCAGGGTTACCTGATAGTGGGCCACCGCGCCATCGGCGATGTGACCACGGGTTTCGGTGATTTCGAACCACTCCAGATGCCGAATACTCTTGCTCGCCTCGGCGATGGCATTGTTGATGGCATCTTCGATGCTGGTCGTGGATGAGCCAACCAGCTCGACCTTTTTGTAGGTGTGGTGATCCGACATATCCGCCTCCAGGGCTGTTAATTCGCATGGGCTGATTGCCCTTAATCAATCAGTCACTGGAGGGCGCTGCTAAGTTCAGGTTTTCGGTTACGCCACGGTGACAACGGGTGCACCCTGGATCTTACGCAGATAGCGCCGGCTTGGCGCAAAGGTAAGCCGGCTGTTACTGAGCGGGCTCTTGTCAGGCGAGGTTGAAGAAGGTGGCTACCGGGCAGCCTTGCGCTGCCCGGTTTGTAACCATTCCCAGCCACCGATCAATCGTGAACAGGCTGCAACCGGATCATGGCGTCTATTCAGGCGGGCAGCAGTGCTTCAAGTGCCGCGATGTCCACGGTGTCGATCTGGCTGGGGTGCATGTGGCGCTGTGCGAAAACGCGCCAGATGTCGCTTTGCAGGAAGTAGCGAAACAGCGCGACATCGAGGTGATTGTCTTTGCACATCAGGGCCATGATGCGCAGCGATTCGGACAGGCGCTTGGGCTCTTTATATGGCCGGTCGGCGGCGGTCAGGGCTTCGAACACATCGGCCAGCGTCATGATGCGGTCGGCCGTGGTCAACTCACTGGCGCTTAGCCGGCGCGGGTAGCCGTTGCCGTCGAGTCTTTCATGATGAGTGGCCGCGATCTCGGGCACCTTCGCGAGGTTCTGCGGCCAGGGCAGGTTACGCAGCATGATGTACGTTTGCACCACATGGTCGTTGATGCGAAAGCGATCTTCGGCGGTCAGCGTACCGCGCCGAATCGACAGGTTGTGCAGCTCGCCCATGTTTTGCCGATGGGGCGGCAGCTGCATGTCGAAGCCATAGTGATTGGCCGGGTCGTGCTTTTCTACAGGCGGTTTATCAGTGCCCCAGGCAATCGCGTGCTCGGGCCGGTTGGACAGCAGCGGTTCCATGACCGGCATTGCTGGCACGTCAGGCTGCGTGGCTTCCAATTGACGTAACTCGCCGATGGCCAGCCCCAACCGATTATCGAAATGCCGGACCCAGCCCTGGGCGCCGATACGCTCGATACGCTCCACGGCCGCATCGGCCAACACTTCACCGCCGATGTTGCATTGGGCCACATAGGCGAAGTCGTCGCTCAGCTCGCGGTGTCGGGCCTGTAGGGTGGCAGTCGATGCATCAACCGGCTGGCCCGCCAGCAGGCGGTCGCGGTGCGCAATTTCAGCGTCACGCCACAGCACCTCGAAGCGCATGCGCACCTCGTGAATACGGTTGTAAATGGTTTCGAGTTTGGTGCCCTTGTCGATGATGTGCTCGGGCGAGGTGACCTTGCCACAGTCATGCAGCCAGGCGCCCAGGTAGAACTCATAACGCTGCGCCGCGTCCATGCAAAACCCGCTGTAGGGGCCTGCAGTCTCGCGGTTCATCTGGTCTGCCAGCAGCAGCGCCAACTCGGGCACACGCTGGCAGTGGCCGCCTGTGTAGGGGCTCTTGGCATCGACTGCGTCGGCCATGAGCCGTATCACGCCGTCGAGCAAGCTCTTTTGTGCGTCGATCAGCTGCCGTGTTTCGATGGAGATGGCCAGCATGCCCGACAGCTGAGCCATAAAAACCGAAAAACCGTCGTCGGCATGCGTGGCCATGCCCTGGTGCGCCAGCACCAGCAGCCCCTGCAACTGACCGCTGCGGTCGCGCAGCTCCAGGTCCACCTGCTCCAGCCGAGGCGCACCGGCCTGAGCGGCAACGCGCGGGGCCTGGGCTGCAACGTAGCGGAACTGGCTGGGCAACCGCGCGCAGTGTTCACCTTCGAGGGCACTACGCTGCATGCTGCCGTCCTGGTACAGGTAGACCGCACCCGATACACACTGTGTGGCATGGACAACCTCATGCAGCACCGCTTGCAGCATGCGCGACATATCGGTCTCAGTAGCCAGGTGTTGGCTGATCGCCAGGAAGCAGTTGATCGTATCCGCCATGGCGTCCATATCGCGGGACAGCTCAGCCACTTCACGCACTACGCTCACGGGGCCTGCATGCGCGTGGGCCTTGAAGTCGAAGCTCCTTATGGCCTGTGTGCGCTGGGTCAAGCGGCCCAGGCTTCGGCCGATCAAATTGCCGCCCCACCAGCCCAACGGCAGGAAAGCGAGCACAGCGATGACGATGTAAAGAAGCGTGCGACGTTGCATCTGGCTGATGTCCTGCGTCAGCTCCTGGTAGGGGGCCGACATCAGCAGCCGTACGCCTTGGTTTTTCCACGTCGCGATGGGCAACGTCATGCCCAGCCACCGCTGGCCGGCCGCCTCAAAATCCTGGGCATCCGAACCGCCTTGCGGGGTGTTCACCAGATGCAGCAGGCTGGGCGCGCCGAGGTCATCGATCTTGCGAAAGTCGAATGTGTCGCCTCCGGGGATCAGTACACGAGACATGTCCGGGTAAGCCAGTACCTGGTTATCGGGGCCCAGCAGGGCCAGTTCAGTGCCTGGAGTCAGCTTCAGCTTGCCCAAGTACGAGGCCAGGTCACTCAGCGTTACGTCGACACCAATCACCGCGCCCCCGGAGCGGCTGGTCTGGCTGAGCGTCAGGCCGATCTGCTGCGTGGTAAAAAACACGTAGGGTGGGGACAACGCGGGCACGCCGGGAGCCTGCACGGCCGCCTGGTACCAAGGCCTGATTCGTGGGTCGAATGCGTAGTCCGGCTGCGGGCGACGCTCAAGTAGGTCGAGCTGTGCGTCGTAGAAAATGAATTCGCCCAGCGGCGCACCGCCAGCCGGGTGCGACATCGACTGGATCAGGTAGACGGCATCTGCAGGCGGCAGGAAACGCCGCTGGGCATCGCTGGCATCCAGCCGCCGGGCCAGGAAAAAATCCCCCGAGGCATGACCCACATAGAGGGCCGTCACCAGCGGGTTGGCTTTGAGCTCCTCGATCAGCACAAACGCCCGAGCCAGGCGTTCATCCACTTGAGTGTCCGTGGTGAGCGGGTCGAACGAGAGCTGGCGCAACGTGGCTTGCACAGGTTCGAGCACGCGGCCCATCTGTTCCGACATGAGGTTGCCGACATCGTGGAACTTGGTGGACGTCAACGACAGCACGGCCTGCGTGGTTCCGGCCTGCCCCACCAGATATACGATCAGTGCGCCGGTCAGTATGCAGGCCACCCCCATCATGGAAATCACGCTTTTGAAAGGCAAGCCAGCCCGGCGCAGCATGGTGAGTCGCGTAATGATGTCCATAGCTACCTGCCGTCCATGTAGAGAGATGGCGCACGACGCTCCGGCCAAACCGGTGAGGTTTGGGGGTGCAGCGGCGCATGGTTGCCCAGATACAAGCGGGTTGTTGACCCTGAAGCATAGCGGCCAAAACTGTCGCAAGCAGGCGTAATACATGCCGACGCAGAAGCTGGCAGCCAGCCGTAATCGGGCACCTGCCAAGCCGCCTTCGCTGATGCGGGTACAAGCCTCACACCGCAACGGACGCCAGCCACGTGTAATCAATCCAGTTCACAAAGCGCAGCCGCCCGCCTACAATCGAGATCAATTCTTATCCGCACTGGCGCACGCCAAGGGAGTTTTGGTGTCCAGCGCTCCGCCCCCATCAACGCTACAAAGCGTCGACTCCCTGTACCGCGACCAACACAGCTGGCTGCAAGGCTGGCTGCGCAATCGCCTGGGCGATCGTGAGCAGGCAGCGGATATTGCTCAGGACACTTTTCTGCGCCTGCTACTCAGCGGCCGTTTGCCAAGCATCGATGAGGGTCGCAGCTACTTGACGCAGATTGCTCGCAATCTGGTCATCGACCAGTGGCGCCGGCAGCGGATCGAGAAGGCTTACCTAGAGAGCATCGCTCACCTCGCCGAACCCGAGTCGCCCTCGCTGGAAACCCGTGCGCTGGTTGTCGAAACGCTGCTGCAGATCGATGCAATGCTCGACGCCATGCCCGCCAGGGTGCGCGAGGCCTTCCTGCTGTCACAGTTCGAGGGCCTGACTTATCCACAGATCGCCGAGCGCCTGCAGGTCAGCGTCAGCTCGGTGCAGAAGTACATGCTGCGCGCCATCACGGCCTGCTATCAGGTTCTATACGCCGAATGAAGCGCGCCAGCGACGCACCCATCACTCCCGCCATCGTCGAGCAGGCCAGCCACTGGCTGATGCTGCAATGGGGCGGCGAGATGGATGGCGAGCAGCAGCGCCGCTTCGCTGAATGGCAGGCGGCCGATGCCGAGCACCTGCGTGCCTGGCGCCGCCTTGAAAAGCTGCAGGGCACCCTGGCCGGCGTGTCGGCGCACACTGCCAGCGCCGTGCTACGTGAGCAACCTGATGCCCATCGTCGCCAGGCTCTCAAGATGCTCGGCCTGCTACTGGTAGCGGGCGGCAGCGGTTACCTGGCCCAGGCAAAGCTGCCCTGGCGCGAAGCCATGGCCGATCTGCGCAGCGGCACCGGCGAGCACCTGCAACGTACCCTCTCCGATGGCAGCCGGCTGGCGCTGAACAGCGACAGCGCGGTGGATATCCGTTTTAGCGAAACGGAACGACGCATCAGGCTGCTCAAAGGTGAACTGCTGCTCGACAGCGGCCATGATGCCGCTCGCCGCCCACTGATCGTGGAAACCGCCACTGGCGAAATCCAGGCGCTGGGCACGCGCTTCTCGGTGTATGAAGTGGACGGCGGCAGCCGCGTCGAACTCTACGAAGGCGAACTGGAATTGCGCCCACGTAGCGCCCCCCCCTCCCGTCTGCTCGCCGGCCAGCAACGCTGGTTCAGTGCCGAGCGCGCCACCGCCATTGGCCGGGCAGACCGTAACAGCATCGCCTGGGACGAGGGCCGGCTGATCGCCGAGCGCATGCCGCTGGGGCAGTTCCTCAGCGAGCTGGCGCGTCACCGCCCCGGCGTGCTGCGCTGCGATCCGGCAGTCGCCAGGCTGCCGCTGACCGGCGTATTCCCGCTCGCCGATACCGACCGTGTGCTGACCGCATTGCAGCAATCGCTACCGGTCGAGGTACACAGCATCACTCGCTACTGGGTCAGCGTGCGGGCTAGAGACTGACAGCTGATCGCTCCTCACGCTCCGCGTGGGAATGCTACTTGGGGCGCTCCGCGCCTAAACCTCGGCGACGGCTGAACCTGACGGACGCGAAGCGTACTGACATCGTTCTCTGTGCCCGCAAATCGTGGCTCGGAGCGCCACAAACTGAATGCCCATGCAAAGCGTGGGAACTATCTGATCATTAAGACATGCAAATAATTCTCAAAACCGGTTGTCGGTTTTGCCGGGTCGCACGGGATACCTCTTGAACCCAATAAAGACGCATTCTCAGAGGATAATCAGAATGCCGTACCTGCCTACATCCCAGCGCTCAGCGCTGAGCCTGTCGATCACCCGCGTACTGTTCGCCGGCATACTGGCCGCCAGCCCCTTGTTGATCGTACCCACCGCACAGGCGCAATCGGCCGTCACTGCCCAGACTCGAAGCTATGCCATTCCCGCCGGCGACCTCGACGGGGCGCTGAATCGCTTCGCCAGCGAAGCCGACATCCTGCTTTCAGTGGACTCGCGCCTGACCGCTGACAAGCGTAGCGCCGGGCTCAGCGGCAGTTATTCTGTGGATGCCGGCCTTGCCCAACTGCTCGCCGGCACAGGCCTGCGGCCGCTCAAGGCTGGGGATAACTACGCGCTGGAGGCCGCCGTGAGCAGCGGCAGTTCGCTGGAGCTGGGCGCCACCAGCATCAACGCCAACGGCCTGGGCGACACCACCGAAGGCAGCGGTTCGTACACCACAGGCGCCGTGACTATCGGCAAAGGCCAGTACTCGCTTAAAGACACGCCGCAATCGGTCACGGTAATAACCCGCAAGATGCTCGATGACCAGAACCTCAATACCATCGAGCAGGTCATGGAGAAAACTCCGGGCATCACCGTGTATGACTCGCCCATGGGCGGTAAATATTTCTACTCCCGCGGCTTCCGCATGACCGGGCAGTATCAGTACGACGGCGTACCGTTGGACATCGGTAGCAGTTATGCACAAGCCGATAGTTTCTCCAGCGACATGGCCATCTATGACCGTGTCGAAGTGCTGCGCGGTGCAGCCGGGATGATGAAAGGCGCTGGCGGCACGGCGGGCGGCGTCAATTTCGTGCGCAAGCGCGGCCAGTACACGCCTCATACTCAGCTGTCTCTCTCTGCCGGCACCTGGGAAAACTATCGCGCCCAGGTCGATACCGGCGGCCCGCTCAATGAAGCAGGTACGATTCGCGGCCGGGCCGTGGCGACCCAGCAAAGTCGCCATTACTTCTACGACGTCGCCGAGCGCAAGGATCAGATCTATTACGGCGCTGTGGATTTCGACCTGAGCGCCGACACCACGTTTGGTCTGGGCGTCGCCTACGAAGACCTGGACGCAACGCCCTGCTGGGCTGGCGTGCCGCGCTACGCCGATGGCAAAGACCTGAAGCTGAGCCGCTCCACCTGCCAGAATCCTTCCTGGAACAACCAGCGCAGCAAACGCACCACGCTGTTCGGTGATGTGAAGCACCAGCTCAACGACAACTGGGCGCTGAAGATAGCGGGCGTCTGGTCGCGAAACACCCAAGAGATGGAGTACGCCTTTCCCAGTGGCTCTGTACCGGTTGGTGCCAGCAGCTCCAGCACGCTGGTGCTCGGCAGCATTTATGACTACGACCAGGTGGACTACGGTCTCGACGCTTACGTCGATGGCAAATTCGACGCCTTTGGCAGGCAGCACGAGCTAATCGTTGGCGCCAACACCAGCCGTTCCCACAAAGATGACTTCTTCGCAGTGGCGGCACTGCCTCAGCGCCAGAACGTGCTCGATCCTGATCATCATCTGCCACAACCGGATGAGAGCTACTACCTGGCCAACGCCTCGCGCGGAGGCCCGCTGGACATTCGCATCAAGCAATACGGCGTCTACTCAACCGCTCGCTTGAAGCTGGCCGAGCCACTGACTTTGGTATTTGGCAGCCGCGTCAGCTGGTACAAATCCGAAACTGACGCCATCGCTTACTTTCGCGGTGTCGGCACCCCGGCCAATTCGGAAACCACCGAAACCGGGCAGGTCACGCCTTTCGCCGGCCTGCTACTCGACCTCAACGACAACCTGACGGCCTACGCCAGCTACACAGACATCTTCACGCCCCAGGGCAACCTCAAGACAATCGATGGCAGCACCCTGAAACCGCTGATCGGCAAAAGCTATGAGCTGGGCATCAAGGGCGAGTGGTACGAAGGCCGTTTGAACAGCTCATTCAGCCTGTTCCGCACCCTCCAGGAAGACGCCGCCCAGACCGACCCGAACTGCGCCGACGGCAGCTGTTCGCAAAACTCCGGCAAGGTACGCGCCCAAGGCTTCGAAGCGGAAATCAGCGGTGAAGTGATCGACCGCCTTCAACTGCTGGCCGGCTACACCTACACCCAGACCAAGGTGCTGGAAGATGCAGACCCGGACCAGAATGGCGTGTCGTACAACTCTTACGTGCCGCGGCATCTGCTGCGCGTATGGGGTGATTACAGCCTCAGCGGGCCACTGGAGCGTTTCACCGTGGGCGCCGGCTTCAACGCCCAGAGCAACAACTACCGCACCTCGCCGATCAGCGGCAATAACATCTCCCAAGCGGGCTACACCATATGGAACGGCCGCATCGGCTACCGCGTCGATGACACCTGGTCGCTGGCCCTCAACGGCAACAACCTGTTCGACAAGCGCTACTACACCACCGTCGGCACCGAAGGCTTCGGCAACTTCTACGGCGAGCCGCGCAACTTCATGCTGTCCGTGAAGGCGGACTTCTAGGTCGATTGATTGATCGTTCCCGCGCTCCGCGTGGGAATGCATTGGCAGGACACTCTGCGTCCGTACATCACTCTCTGAACCCGCAAATCGTGGGCAGAGCGCCACAGGCCCAATGCCCACGCAGAGCGTGGAAACGATCTGATGCGTTAGTGGGAACGATCCGTGTCAGGCAGCGGCTGCGGTTTGCACGGTTTCGCCCGGCCCGAACGGCCGATCCCCAAGAATCGTCGCGCGGTGCATGATGCGCCGCTGCGGGCGGTAGTCGTCGCAGGCGTAATGCTGGGTCAGGCGGTTGTCCCAGAACGCCAGATCGCCCTGGCGCCATTGCCAGCGCACGGAATATTCCGGTTTGGCGATCTGCTTGAACAGCATCTGCAGCAACGCAGTGCTTTCGCCCGGCTGCAGTTCGACGATATGGGTGGTGAAGGATTCGCTGACGAAGATGCCCTTGCGCCCGGTCTCGGGGTGCACGCGTATCACCGGGTGAGTCACTGGCGGGTTGGCGGCGCGGGCGGCGTTCCATTTATCCAGCGCGTCGGGGGTATTGCCAAAGCGCTCGAGCGGAAACGACAGGGTCAGGTCATGCACCGCGGTCAGGCCGTCGAGCAGGTTACGGATCGGTGCGGACAGCCCTTCGTAGGCCGCCGAGCAGCTGGCCCACAGCGTGTCGCCGCCGTGGGGCGGCACCTGCCGGGCGCTGAGCAACGAGCCAAGCGGTGGTGACTGAATGAACGACACGTCTGAATGCCACAGCGCGTTGTCACGCAGATCGTTGAGGTCGGTATCGAGCAACAGGATTTCCGGCTGCTCGTCGATCTTCGGGTAGATCGGGTGAATGTGCAGGTCACCGAACATCGCCGCCGCATTACGTTGCTGTGCGGGTGTCAGCAACTGGTCGCGAAAGAACAGTACCTGATGTTCCAGCAAGCCCTGATGCAGTGCGGTATGGGTCAGTCTATCCAGCGGTTGCGACAGGTCGATACCGGTTACGCGGGCACCGAGAGCCTGGCCGATACGTTCGAAATGGATGCTCATGTCGTCTAGTTCCAGGACGCAAAACGTTTTTGCAGAGCCCGCAAACCGAGCTCGATGGTCAGGGCGATACTGGCGATCAGCAGAATGCCGACCACCACCACATCGGTGGCGAGAAATTGCGCGGCGGACTGCACCATGAATCCCAGGCCCTGGTTGGCGGCGATCAACTCGGCAGCGACCAGCGTCGACCAGCCGACACCAAGCGCGATACGCAGACCGGTGAGAATGTCCGGCAGCGCGCTGGGCAGAATCACATGGCGCACCACCTGCGCGCGGCTGGCACCCAGACAGCGGACGGCCTGGATTCGCGCCTTGTCGACCCGGCGCACGCCGCCGACGGTGGCGATCAGCAGTGGCGCGAACAGCGCCATGTAGATGAGCAGCACCTTGGACAGCTCGCCGATGCCGAACCAGATCACCATCAGCGGCAGGTAGGCCAGCGGCGGAATCGGCCGGTAGAACTCCACCAGCGGGTCAAGCGCGGCGTTGAGCGTCGGGTTCAGGCCCATGGCGATGCCCAGCGGCACGGCTGTGACCACTGCCGCCAGCACCGCGATCAGTACGCGCCCCAGGCTGGTGCTCAGGTGCTGCCACAGGGTGGCGTCCAGATAACCGTCGTGCAGCAGCCCTTTGAACGCCACCAGCAGTTGCTCGGGTGCCGGCAGGAAGATGGTGTCGACCCAGCCCAGGTGCGTGGCCAGCCACCACAGGCTCGCCAATCCCGCCAGGGTGCCGAAGGCGGCCACCCGGCGACGGTCGAAGCCGATCACCAAGCGGCGGCTGCGGTTGTTCAACGTGGTTTGCAGCGCGTCAGAAGGCATGGTCGGCGGGCTCCTGAAGAAAGACATCGAGCAGCTCCTGGCGCAGCTCGGCAAAGGCCGGGTCGCCCTTGATCGAACGCACCGGCTCGCCGGCGAGATAACGACGGGCGAACGGCAACTGGCGGCGCAACACCGCACGGGCAGGCGGGCCGTCCAGCACGATCAGGTCGGTGGCCAGGAACAGTGCTTCATCGACGCTGTGGGTAATCAGGAACAGGCCCTTGCCGGTGCGCTTCCAGACATCGAGCAGCAGCACCTGCATACGTTCGCGAGTCAGTGCATCGAGAGCGCCGAAGGGTTCGTCGAGCAGTAGGAAATCCGGATCGACCGCCAAGGCACGCGCCAACCCCAGGCGCTGACGCTGGCCACCGGAGAGCTCGGAAACCTGGTGATGCGCGTGACTGGCCAGGCCGACCAGCTCCAGCACTTCGAGCGCCCGGGCATGCCGCTGTGCCTTGCTCAGGCCACGCAGGCGCAGGCCCAGCGCCACGTTGTCGAGGGCATCGAGCCAGGGCATCAGCGCGTCGTCCTGAAACACCACGCCGCGCTCGCCACCCGGACCTTGCAGGGTTTTACCGTCGATATGCACGCGACCGCTGTCCGCCGGCTGAAAACCGGCCAGCACGTTGAGCAGGCTGGACTTGCCGCAGCCTGAAGGGCCGAGCACCACCACGGATGCGCCCTTTTCGATCTGCAGGTCGAAGCTGTTGAGAATGACCTGCGAGTGGCCGCGGCGTTGAAAACTCAGGCTGACCCGCTCGGCGTTCAGTCGGCTCATGGTCGACTCCTCAATTAAAAAAGCCCCTCCGAAAAGGGGCGAAACGTGGCATGAAGGTAATTCGCGGTTACTGCGCCTTGCGCACGTAATCGGCGCTCACGTAGGGCGAGTAATCCGGCAGCACGGCGGGAATGCGTTTCTGTTCCTTGAGGAACTCGGCGGTGCGGGCGGTGGCCTTGGCGGTGCCGCCACCGAGCAATTCGGCGCTCACCTGCTGCTCGGCATTGGGGTAGGTCGAGCCGGCCAGCAACTCGGGAACATCCGCGGGGTTGGCGCCGATCAGCTTGGCGATCTTCCTGGCCTGCTCGGAGTCGGCAGTCCATTTGGCGACGTTGGCCTGGTAGTCGGCGAAGGCACTCAAGGTCACGCCGGCGAATTCGGCCAGCACTTTTGGGTGCTTCTCGGCGAAGTCCTTGCGCGCGACCCACACCTCGAACGTCGGCGCGCCCCATTTGCCGACTTCGGCCGCATCGGTCAATACCTTGCCGCTGCGCTTGATTTCACCCAGCGCCGGCGACCAGACGAAGGCGCCGTCGATGTCGCCGCGCTTCCAGGCGGCGTTGATCTCGGCCGGGTTGAGGTTGACGATCTTCACCTTGCTCGGGTCGATCTTCCAGTGCTTCAAGGCGCCGAGCAGGCTGTAGTGGGAGGTGGACACGAATGGCGTGGCGATGGTCTTGCCGACCAGTTGCTCGGGGCTGTCGATGCCGCTGCCGTTGCGCACGACCAGCGCCTCGGCAGCATTGATTTCGGCAGCAACCAGGAATGCTACCAGCGGCAGCTTTCGCGAAGTGGCGGCGGCCAGCGGGCTGGAACCGAGGTTGCCGATCTGTACATCACCGGAGGCCAGGGCGGTCACCACGTCGGCACCGGAGTTGAAACGCCGCCAATCGAGCTTCTCGCCAATGGCTTTTTCGTAGGCACCGTCGGCCTGGGCGACCTTGGACGGGTCCACACCGGTCTGGTAACCGATAACGATTGGGTCAGCAGCATTCGCCTGCAGGCTGGTGGCAGCCACGACGGCGAGCAGCAGGGTCTTGATGGTGTGTTTCATGGGCAACTCCTCGCAAAGGGCACCAGGCTGTCCCGGCTACCGCGCGCCTCAGTGGCGCTGTTGCGAGAAATTTATGGTTATAAAAAATAACTCTCCAATAACATTTAACGATTAGCTTAGAGCTGTCAGTTGGCCGCGACAAATGGAGCGAGGCGCTCGATCAATTGCTTCTCGAAATCCTCGCTGAATACAATGCCGTGTTTACTCTCGACCAGCTCGCGAGCGCTGAAGCGCGCCTTGAACCAGTCTTCGACGAACCCCGGCGCATAGCCGCCCGTGCTGAAGCCTCGCCCGCCAAAAGCGATCATCGCGGAATACGCCTCCAGGTACTGCTCCCGGCTCTCGATGCGATGGCAGTGCTGGTAGACCCAGAACTGCACGTCATACAGCAGGTACGACAGCGGGTCGGCGTGCAGGGCGAAATAGCGTTTTTCTTCGTGCAATTGCACAGCGACCGCGCGGACGGCTTCGCCGATAGCGGGAAACGGCGGGAAGTCGCTCAGCAACGGCGCAAGCATCTCGGAGAACTCACCTTCCGTGACCCGCCGCAGGTCTTCCTGATAATCCTCCTCGGAGGTATCGAAGGCCTCTTCAGTGACCAGCCCGCGCACGAAGGTCTCGAAATCCTTGGCCAGGACGGTGATGTGATAGTCGCCTTCCTGGTCGACGTGTACCACCTGCGGCTCGCCCTTGGGACCGCAAGTGCGATAGTCGAGCGCGATCATGTCATGGCCGGCGGACGGGCAGTCGCAGATGTACACGCCAATATCTGGGTAGCCCCACTCCTGCATCATGAAACGGCTGCCGAGTTCACCACACAGCGAGTACCGCTTGTGCCGCCCGATGCTGAGAAACCCGGTGATTGCGGCATGGTCCTCGGCCCACGAGGTCGGCTCCTCGGTGGGAAAGCAGCACTTGTGCGGCGTACCACCATTATGTCGGCGCATGAATGCGACATACGACGCCGGCAAACGGTAGCCCAGCTCCGCTTCGAGCTCGGCAACCAGCGCATCGCTGGGCGGCACGTCGGTGAATTCCCTGCGGGCGTAGGCGCTGTCGTCCCAGAACGCCTGCAGGTCTATGTCGTCAGGGAAATGGCTCATGGGCGTACTCCACGCTGGCACTTGGCGCAGCCCGGTAACCGCACCTGCAGCGACGGGCTTGTACGGTGCTTCGTTTTACCGATGTTCAAAGACCAATTCATGGCTGGGCCGCTCCTGGATAACTGTGCGTGCTCAGACTACCCGCGCAGCGGTTGGTTTGCTCGCCAAGGCTCTCGCCCTGTCGACCGCCACTTGGGATTGCCTCGCCCAGGCAGTAGAATCCGCCGTTTTTCCAGGCAGCCACGACCATGCAACCAGGCGACTCACCACGTAACGGCGAACTGATCTACGGCCTCGAAGACCGCCCGCGCCCGCTAGTGGCGATCCTCGCTGCGTTACAGCATCTGCTGGCGATCATCGTACCGATCGTCACCCCGGGCCTGCTGATCTGCCAGGCGCTGGGCGTATCGGCCCGCGACACCAACCTGATCGTGTCCATGAGCCTGGTGATTTCCGGTATCGCCACCTTTGTTCAGTGCCGTCGCTTCGGTCCGCTGGGTGCCGGCCTGCTGGTCGTGCAGGGCACCAGCTTCAACTTCGTCGGCCCGCTGATCGCCGGTGGCGCGCTGATGGTCAAGCAGGGCACGCCGGTGGAAGGCGTGATGGCGGCGATCTTCGGCGTGGTGATCGCCGGCTCGTTCGTGGAGATCGGCATCTCGCGCATCCTGCCGTTCGTGAAGAAGCTGATCACCCCGCTGGTGACCGGCATCGTAGTACTGATGATCGGCCTGACACTGATCAAGGTCGGCCTGATCAGCATGGGCGGCGGCTACGGCGCGATGGCGGGTGGCACCTTCGCCAACGGCGAGAACCTGCTGCTGTCCGGCGTGGTGCTGGCGGTGATCGTGGTGCTCAACCGCATTCCCGTGGTGTGGCTGCGCAGCTGCGCCATCGTCATCGCCCTGCTGGTCGGCTACGCGTTGGCCGGCTACCTGGGCCGCCTGGACTTCACCGGCATGCATCAGGCCGAACTGTTCCAGGTGCCGACGCCGCTGCACTTCGGCCTGGGCTTCTCGTGGAGCCTGTTCATCCCGATGCTGGTGATCTATCTGGTGACCTCCCTGGAAGCCATCGGCGACGTCACCGCCACCAGCAAGGTGTCGCGCCAGCCGGTGGAAGGCCCGCTGTGGATGCAACGCATCAAGGGCGGCGTGCTGGTCAACGGCGTCAACTCCCTGCTGGCCGGCGTGTTCAACACCTTTCCCAGTTCGATCTTCGCCCAGAACAACGGGGTGATTCAGCTGACCGGCATCGCCAGCCGCCACATCGGCGTGTGGATCGCCCTGGTGCTGGTGATCCTCGGCCTGTTCCCGGCGGTGGCCGGGATCATCCAGGCGGTGCCGGAGCCGGTGCTCGGCGGCGCGGCAATGGTCATGTTCGGCGCCGTGGCGGCGTCGGGCATCAACATCCTCGCCGGCATCGAGCTGGACCGCCGCGCGCTGCTGATCATCGCCGTGTCCCTGGCCCTTGGCCTCGGCGTTTCCCAGGTGCCGGAGTTCCTCGCCCACATGCCGGCGGCGCTGCGCAACGTGCTGGAATCCGGCGTGGCCACCGGCGGCATCTGTGCGCTGGTGCTCAACTGGTTCCTGCCGGAAAGCGCGGCCAAGGCAGACACGCACTAAGCTCATACGTCCGAGACAATCCGTCCAAGACGAAAAAGGCCGCTAATGCGGCCTTTTTCGTGCGCTCGCGAGGCGCCTCAACTCACGCCCATATAGCGCCCGGCGCGGTGATTGATCGCCAGCACCATGTTCAGCGCCACAGCGCCGAGTACCGACAGCGCGACCTTTTCAGGGGCGACGACGAAGATCGACGCCAGCACGATGGCAGCGTCCACGCCCATCTGCACGGCGCCAGCGCGAAAGCCGAAGCGCTCCTGCAGATACAGTGCGAGGATGTTCACGCCGCCCAGGCTGGCTCGGTGACGGAACAGCATCAGCAAGCCCAGGCCCATGGCGAAACCACCGAACAGCGCGGCGTAAAGCTCGTTGAGCGCGGCGAAGCTGATCCAGTGCGGCGTCAGTTCGGCCAATAGGGAAACCAGGCCGACCGCACACAATGTGCGCAGCGTAAACGCCCAGCCCATGCGCCACAGGGCCAGCGCGTAGAACGGCAGGTTGATCACGAAGAACACCGCACCGAATGACCAGCCGGCGAGGTACTTGAGCAGAAACGCCAGGCCCACCGTGCCGCCGGTGAGCAAGCCGGCATGGCTGTAGAAAGTGATGCCCAAGGCGACCATCGCGGTGCCGAGCACGAGCGCCAGGGCATCCTCCCAGAGCGGGTGACGAATGAAAAAATCGGCAATCGTCTCTCGCTCGTCAGAGCCTGGAGTGTCGTTCATGGCGTTGCTGTCTCTAATGGGCGCACAAGGTAAAACGCCACCGAGTGGCGGTGGCGATTGAGAAACAGATCAGAAGCGGATTACCGACGAGCCCAGGTCTCGAAGCTGTGCGCAGGCGCCGACTCGATGGCAGGCTGGTCGTCGCGATCAACGCGCTGCCACTGTGCTTCATCGAACGCTGGGAACCAGGCATCGCCTTCCGGCTGCAGCGCCACGCGGGTCAGGTAAAGCCGGTCAGCGACTGGCAGTGCCTGCTCATAGAGCTGGGCGCCGCCAATCAGCATCACTTCGTCGACGCCCTGCTCGCGAGCCCAGGCCTCGGCGCGCTGGTGGGCCGCCTCGACCGTGGCGAATACTTCAGCACCCTCGAGCGTGAGGCCGGCCTGGCGGCTGACCACCAGGTTGAGGCGGCCTGGCAACGGCCGGCCCAGCGAATCCCAGGTCTTGCGACCCATGATGATCGGTTTGCCGAGGGTCTTGGCCTTGAAGTGCTTGAGGTCCGCTGGCAGGTGCCAGGGCAGTTGGTTGTCGCGGCCAATCACGCGGTTTTCGGCGAGGGCGGCGATCAGGCAGAGGGGGAGTCGATTCGTCATGGCGGCGAGCATAGCAGAGCGGACTATCGGCCGGCATACCTTGCCGCGCTGTCATCGTCACGCCATCTTTGTCGGTGCAGGCTGACCACTCAAGCCCACTCTGGAGAGATGCCAATGCCGATCCACCAAGCCCGCGCACTGCTGCTCAGCGCCCTGCTTGCCCTTCCCTTCACGGCGTACGCAGAAACCTCGGTAACGCCCACAGCCAAGCGCGCCGACGACGGCAAGCCGCTGATCATCGCGCATCGCGGCGCCAGCGGTTACCTACCCGAACACACCCTCGCCGCCTACGCAGTGGCGGTGCTGCAAGGCGCCGACTATGTCGAGCCCGACCTGGTGATGAGCAAGGACGGCCAGCTGTTCGCTCGCCACGATAACGAGCTGGGCCTGACCACCGATGTAGCCCGGCACCCGGAGTTCGCCGACCGCAAACGCAAGGCCCGCATCGACGGCGTCGAGCTCGACGGCTGGTTCAGCGAAGACTTCACCGCGGCCGAACTGAAACGCCTGCGCGCCATCGAGCGGATTCCCGACGTTCGCCCGGGCAACACCCGCCTGGATGGCCAGTTCGAGATCCCGACCCTGCAGGAAATCATCGACCTGGTGAAGGCGCTGCAGGTCAGCCAGGGCCGCGAGATCGGCCTGTATATCGAAACCAAGCACCCCGCGCACTTCCAGAAACTCGGTCTGGCCATGGAAAAGCCGCTGGTCGAAGCCCTGGCCCGCAACGGCTATCGGGACGCAAAGGCGCCGGTGTTTATCCAGTCCTTCGAAGTGAGCAACCTGAGAGCGCTGCGCCAGCTCAGCCCACTGCGCCTGTTACAGCTGTACGGCAAGGGCCAGCCACAGGATCAGGTCGAGCTGGGCAACCCGCTGACTTATGAACAGATGGCCACGCCCGCCGGGCTGAAGGCAGTCGCCGCTTACGCCAACGGCGTCGGCCCAGACAAGGGCTACGTGATCCCGCGCAAAGCGGACGGCAGCCTGGGCGAGCCGACGCGCTTCGTCGCCGACGCCCACGCCGCCGGTCTGCTGGTGCACCCCTACACCTTCCGCGCCGAAAACCAGTTTCTGCCCACTGATCTGCAGCGGGGCAGCGACCCGGCCGCGCGTGGCGATATCGACGCCGAACTGCGCGCCTTCCTGGCCACCGGCATCGATGGGCTGTTCATCGACCAGCCGGATATCGCCGTGCGCCTGCGCGCCGCCAGGCAACGGTAACGGCGCGCTTTTGTCATCCAGCTTGCACCGGTATGCTCCCGGAGACTGACACTCACCGGGAGATCGCGTGTCCCTACCCAAGCTGCAACGCCTCTGGCTCTGCGAGGCCGTGCGCCTGCGCGAAGAACATGCCGGCCTGCTCGAAGACAGCGAAGCCAACCGGCGCGCCCAGGCCGCCGGCGGTGACCTGGCCACCCGCATCGAAAACCGTGCCCTGCATCTGGCCGAACGCGATGGCCAGGTGCAGGCGCAGCGCCACTGGCTACAGGGTGCGCGCCTGGCCCTGCTGCTGCTCGGCCTGCTGGCCCTGGCCAGCGGCGCCGGCCTGGCGGTAGCCGCCCTGGGCGACGGACAGACGCCGGTCAATGTGTTCTGGGCCCTGGGTAGCCTGCTCGGCCTGCATGTTCTGATGCTGTTGGGCTGGTTGCTAGGCCTGCTGTTCGGTGGCGGTCATGGCGCGGTGCTCGGCCGCCTGTGGCTGTGGCTCAGCGAGAAACTGGCCCGCGATGCCAGTGCACTGCACACCGGCCCTGCCCTGGTCTTGCTGCTGCGCCGCCAGCGCCTCAATCGCTGGCTGGTCGGCATGGCCGTGCACGGCCTCTGGCTGGTGGCGCTGAGCACCGCCCTGGTGATGCTGCTGGCGCTGCTGTCCACCCGTCGCTATGGCTTCGTGTGGGAAACCACCCTGCTGGGCGGCGACACCTTCGTTGCCCTCACTCAGGCCCTGGGTGCATTGCCCGGCCTGCTGGGTTTTCCGGTACCCGATGCCGCCACCATCCGCGCCAGCGGCGACAGTCCACTGCCGTTGGAAGCGGCCCGGCATGCCTGGGCCGGCTGGCTGATCGGCGTGCTGGTGATCTACGGGCTGCTGCCGCGTCTGCTGCTGGGCCTAGTGTGCCTGGTGCGTTGGCGAGCAGGCACCGCGCGGCTGACCCTGGATCTGTCGCAGCCCGGCTACGACCTCTTGCGCGACCGCCTGCAGCCCAACAGCGAACGCCTGGGCGTATGCGATGCCGAGCCAGCGCAGCTTTATCAGGTGCAGTCCGCCGCTGGCGTCGACACCAGCAGCGGTGCGCTGCTGGTCGCCATCGAGCTGGATGACCGCCGCCCCTGGCCGCCGGTGCTGCCCAAATCGGTGGCCGACGCCGGCATCATCGACAGCCGCGAACAGCGCCGTCAATTGCTCGACCAGCTGACCCGCTTTCCGCCCGCGCGCTTGGCCATTGCCTGTGACCCACGGCGCTCGCCGGATCGCGGCAGCCTGGCGCTGCTCGCCGAGCTGGCCCGCTGCGCCGGGGCAACCCGCATCTGGCTGCTGCAGCCGCCCCAGGGCGAGCTGCTCGACAGCGAGCGCCTTGGCGACTGGCACAGGGCGCTGGACGAACTGCAACTGGCCCACCGCGAAAGCTCGCCCCTGACCTGGCTGGAGACTGGCCATGACTGATACCAACCGTCGCGCGAATCGACCGTTTGCCAGAGGCTATCGCCCATGAGCCAACCGTTGAAGCTCGCCGTGGTCGGCCACACCAACGTCGGCAAGACCTCGCTGCTGCGCACCCTGACCCGTGACGTCGGCTTTGGCGAAGTGTCCCATCGCCCCAGCACCACCCGCCACGTCGAAGGCGCGCGCCTGTCGGTAGACGGCGAGCCGCTGCTGGAGCTGTACGACACACCGGGCCTGGAAGATGCCATCGCCCTGCTCGACTACCTCGATGGGCTGGACCGCCCAGGCGAGCGCCTCGACGGCCCGGCGCGGCTGGCGCGCTTCATGGAAGGCAGCGAGGCGCGCCAGCGCTTCGAACAGGAAGCCAAGGTGCTGCGCCAGCTACAGGCATCGGATGCCGGCCTGTACGTGATCGATGCCCGCGAGCCGGTGCTGGCCAAGTACCGCGACGAGCTGAACGTGCTGGCAATGTGTGGCCGCCCGCTGCTGCCGGTGCTGAATTTCGTGGCGGGCGCCAACCACCGCGAGGACGACTGGCGCGAAGCACTGGCACGCCTGGGGTTGCACGCCCTGGTGCGTTTCGACAGCGTGGCGCCGCCGCTCGATGGTGAGCGCCGGCTGTACGAGAGCCTGGCGCTGATGCACGAGAAATCGCGTCCGCAACTGCAACGCCTGATCGACGATCACGAAGCCCAGCGTCTGGCTCGCCACCGCAGCGCCAAGCGCCTGATCGCCGAGCTGCTGGTCGACTGCGCGGCCTGTCGGCGCAGCGTGGCCAACCAGCCTGAGCTGGAAAAAAACGCCATCGAGGATTTGCGCGCCCAGGTGCGCCAGCGTGAACAGCGCTGCGTGGAAGCCCTGCTGCGCCTGTACGCCTTTCGCCGCGAAGACGCCCGGGCTGACGATCTGCCCCTGCTGGACGGTCGCTGGGGCGACGACCTGTTCAACCCGGAAACCATCAAGCAACTGGGCATTCGCCTGGGCGGCGGCGCGGCAGCCGGGGCAGCGGCCGGGGCGGGCGTCGACCTGCTGGTCGGCGGCCTGACCCTGGGCACCGCGGCACTAGCCGGCGCGCTGCTCGGCGGCGGCGCGCAGACCCTGCGCAACTATGGCGCGCGCCTCAAGGGCAAGCTCCAGGGCCAGCGCGAGCTGACCGTCGACGACGCCGTGCTGCGCCTGCTCGCCCTGCGCCAGCAGCATCTGCTACAGGCCCTCGATAGCCGCGGCCACGCGGCCGTCGAAGCGGTACGCCTCGGCGCCCTGCAGGACAGCCAATGGCGCGAAGGCAAGCTACCGGGCGCCCTGCGCGTCGCCCGCGCACGACCAGAGTGGTCGTCCCTGAACCCCGGTGCACGGGTCGATCAGGTCGAGCGCCAGGAGCAGGTCGAACGCCTGGCCAAGGAAATCGATGCGGCGCCGCCTGCGAAATGAGCCTGTGTAGCGAACTGGCCGCCATCCTCGAGCGTGAACTGCGCCTGGGCAACAGCCTCGGCCAGGCGCCCCATCGCGCCGGCTGGCCGCAACCGGACTCGCTGTTCGCCGCCCTGCGCGAGGACTTCAAGAGCGACCTCAAGCAGCTACCGACCTGCCTGCAACATGGCCACTGCAACGATCCGCATTACGGCTGGTACGAGGAACTCTACTGCCGTGATCACCACCACCTGCTGGTCGCCGGCGTGCCCAAACCCGGCCGCCGTTGACCCCTGATTGCGAGCCTTGAACATGCCGGTTACCAACCTGTTCCACGACAGCGAGCCGCCTGCCCAGGGCGAGCGCTTCGACACCCTGCTCAGCCATCGCAACTTGGTGGTCGAACGCATCCTCAGCTCGTCGCGGATCGAATCGGTGGACTACGTGCAGGAACAGGATGAATGGGTACTGCTGGCCCGCGGCGAGGCGAGCATGACGGTGGCCGGTGAAGCGATCGAGCTCACTGCCGGCGATCATCTGTTTCTACCGGCCGGCACACCCCATCGGGTGGAGCGCACCAGCGAAGGTGCGCTGTGGCTGGCCATCCACCTGCATCCTGGCAACTCGTAGCCCGGGTCGAGCGCAGCGACACCCGGGATTTGTGCAAACCATCGTCACCGCCCAGGGTTACGCCTTCGGCTAACCCAGGCTACAGAGCGCGCCGCGGCCGGGCCTCAAAAGTGGGAGCGCGCCATGCGCGCGAAAATTCGCGGGCCAACCCCGTAGGGTGGAAGACGCTTCACCCTTCCACCACGAATAACCACCACAACTCAACGCCTGAGCAGGCTTGTCCACAGCGTCGCCGCAACGATCAGAAAGCCGCCGATCCACGCCTGCACGCTCAATTGCTCGCTTAGCCACAGCACGGCGAACAGCGCACCGAACAGCGGCTCGCTGCCCATCAGCAGCGACACCCGGGTCGGGCTGCTGCGGCGCAGCGCGTAGTTCTGCACGAAGAACGCGAACAGGGTGGCGAACAGCACCAGATACAGGGTGCCGATCCAGAACGCCAGCTCTGTCGGCAGGGCAGGCAAACCGTCTGGCAGAACGATCACGCCGAGCAGCAGGCAGCCAATACCGATCACCCCGGTCTGTACCGCGGTCAGCGCCAGCGCGGGTACCTGGGTATGGGCGGTCAGCCGTCCGGTCAGGCACACAAGCACGGCGCGCAGCAGCGCCGCCATTAGCATCAGCCCGTCACCGAGGTTGAATTGCAGGTCGACGCCGCCGCTGAGCAGCCAGGTGCCGAACAGCGACAGCGCCACCGCCGGCAGCAAGCGCGAATCGGGGCGGCGGTCGAGCATCAGCCATTCCACGAAGGGGGTGATGACCACGCACAGGCTGATCAGAAATGCCGCATTGCTGGCCGAGGTGTGCAGCACGCCATAGGTTTCGCACAGGAAGATCGCCAGCATCACGCCACCGAGTGGAATCCCCGGCGCCCAGGCTTGGCGCCCCGCTCCGCGCAGCTGCGGCAGCAGGATCAGGAAGGTGAGGCAGAAGCGCACGGCGAGAAAACCCAGCACCGGATAGAACACCAGCGCTTCCTTGGCCACGCCGTAGCTGGTGCCCCAGACGATGGCGACCAGCAGCAACAGCACATCGCTGGCCTGCAGCAGGCGCGAAGGGGAACGGCTAACCAGGGTGAACATGGGGGTACTTCCTGCAATCGGTGAGAAGCGCATTGTCCATTGCGTCCCTGGGCGTGATAATCCGCCAACTCCGAACAAGACCTGTTCCCCATGCGCACGAATCTCACCCCACAGCTGCTTCCCTATCTGGCCATTTTCGTACGTGTGGTCGAGGCCGGCAGTTTCTCCGCCGCGGCCCGCCAGCAAGGCAGCACGGCGTCGGCGGTGAGCCGGCAGATCGCCCACCTCGAGCAGACACTTGGCGTGCGCCTGCTGGAGCGCACCACACGGCGCCTGCGCCTGAGCGAAGCCGGCAGCGAAGTGTTCGAGCGCTGCAAGGACATGCTCGACGCCGCCCAGGCCGCCCTGGATGTCGGTGAGCGGCTGATGAGCCAGCCGCGCGGCCGGGTGCGCCTGAGCGTGCCCAAGGCTTTCGGGCGCTTTCTGGTGATGCCGCTGATTCAGGATTTTCTGCAGCGCTACCCGGAAGTGGACGTCAGCCTTAACCTCAGTGACCGCAGCCCTGACCTGATCAGCGAGCAATTCGACCTGCTGGTGAGCATCACTGATCAGCCGCCGCCCACTCTGGCCGGTCGGCCGCTGTACAATGTCCAGCAGCTGCTGTGTGCCAGCCCCACCTACCTACAGCGCCATGGCACGCCCCAGCACCCGAGCGAACTGGTGCGCCATGCCTGCCTGTATCTGGACGAAACGCCGGACGATCACCGTTGGCATTTCAGCAATGGGCCGGAACAATGCGTGGTGGCGGTAAGCGGCCGCTTCGCCAGCAATCACAGCGAGGTACGCCTGAACGCCGTGCTCGGCCACCTGGGCATCACCTGCTTGCCGCATTTCACCGCAGCGGCGGCACTGGCAAGCGGCGAGCTGGTGCGGGTGTTGCCGCAATGGCGCTACACCGGCTCCTACCAGGGCACCGCGTGGATTCTCTACCACCCGACCCGCCATCTGCCGCCCAAACTGCGGGTGCTGATTGACCACCTGGCCGCGGGGCTGGGCAAGGGGCAATCGCTATGAATGGGCGGATAACCAGGCTTCGCCAGTGGCTGGAACGCCGTCGCCTTGAGCGGCAGCCGGCGGATACGGCTGGTCACGTCACCCTGGAAGCTATCGACACCGAGGTCGGCAACCGGATTCTGGAGAGCCTCAAGGCCAATGGCTGGCGACAGGTGGCGCAGTACAGCCCGATGGCGTTCGACAAGGGCATCGACTATGACAGCTACACGCTGCGCAATGGGCGGGAGGAGCTGCAGATGGAGTGGAATAACTGGTTCGAGTGGAAGCTCAGCGGGCCGAGCGAGATCGTTGCGGAAATCGCTCGGCGCTTTGCATTAGGAAAGGTGAGCGAATAACTCCCCGGGTTACGCCCTCGGCTAACCCAGGCTACGGGCGGGTGTGCGCCGCTTTGCGTAGCCTGGGTTGAGCGCAGCGATACCCGGGAAGCGGCTCAGACCGCCACTGGCGCCTTGATGTGCGGATGCGCTTCGTAACCGACCAGCTCGAAGTCCTCGAACTTGAAGGCGAACAGGTCCTTCACTTCGGGATTGAGCTTCATGGTCGGCAGCGGCAGCGGCTCGCGGGTCAATTGCAGGTCGGCCTGTTCCAGGTGGTTGGCGTACAGGTGGCAGTCGCCGCCGGTCCAGATGAACTCGCCCGGCTGCAGGCCGCAGACCTGCGCGACCATCAACGTCAGCAGCGCATAGCTGGCGATGTTGAACGGTACGCCGAGGAAGATATCGGCCGAGCGCTGATACAGCTGGCAGCTCAGCTTGCCGTCCGCCACGTAGAACTGGAACAGCGCGTGGCACGGCGGCAGCGCCATTTGCTCGACCAGCGCCGGGTTCCAGGCCGAGACGATCAGGCGGCGCGAGTCCGGGTTCTTCTTGATCATCTCGATCAGCTTGCTGATCTGGTCGACCGACTCACCGTTCCGCGCCGGCCAGTTGCGCCACTGGTAGCCGTATACCGGGCCAAGGTCGCCGTTCTCGTCGGCCCACTCGTCCCAGATACGTACGCCGTTGTCCTTCAGATACTTGATGTTGGTGTCGCCCTGCAGGAACCACAGCAACTCGTGAATGATCGACTTGAGGTGGCACTTCTTGGTGGTTACCAGCGGGAAGCCGTCAGCCAGGTCGAAGCGCATCTGATGGGCGAACACGCTGTAGGTGCCGGTACCGGTACGGTCTTCCTTGAAGGTGCCGTTCTCGCGCACATGGCGCATCAGGTCGAGATACTGTTTCATCGCACCACCTCCGCTACCGGTTGACGCTTGTATGCATAGACCATCAGGCCCAGGCCGGCGAGCACCATCGGTACGCACAGCACTTGGCCCATGGTCAGCCAGCCCCATGCCAGGTAGCCGAGCTGGGCGTCCGGCACACGGACGAACTCGACGATAAAGCGGAAGATGCCGTAGCACACCGCGAACAGGCCGGAGACCGCCATGGTCGGGCGCGGTTTGCGCGAGTAGATCCACAGGATGACGAACAGCGCCACGCCTTCCAAGGCGAACTGGTACAGCTGCGACGGGTGGCGCGGCAGCGGCCCGCCGGTCGGGAAGACCATGGCCCAGGGCACATCGCTGACCTTGCCCCACAGCTCGGCGTTGATGAAGTTGCCGATACGCCCGGCGCCCAGGCCGATCGGCACCAGCGGGGCGATGAAGTCCATCAGTTCGAAGAAGCTCTTGCCGTTGCGCCTGGCGAACCACAGGGTGGCCAGCATCACGCCGATCAGGCCGCCGTGGAACGACATGCCGCCCTTCCACACTTCAAGAATCAGCAGCGGGTTGGCGATGTAGGCCGGCAGGTCGTAGAACAGCACATAACCTAGACGCCCGCCGACGATCACCCCCATCGCCACCCAGAACACCAGGTCGGAGAGCTTCTCCTTGCTCCAGGTCGGGTCGAAGGCATTCAGGCGGCGCGAGGCGAGGAACCAGGCGCCACCGATGCCGACCAGGTACATCAGGCCGTACCAGTGAATCTGCAGGAAGCCCAGGTCGAGGGCGACCGGGTCAATATTCGGGTAGGGCAGCATCAGGATTCCTCACAACAGAAAATTCAGGCCGACGATAAACAGCAGCAATGCGAACAGGCGCTTGAGCACGCGCGGCGACAGGCGATGCGCCAAGCGGGCGCCCGTGCGCGCGAAAAAAACGCTGGTCAAGGCGATGCCTAGCAGCGCCGGCAAGTACAAATAGCCCAGGCTCCAGTGGGGTAGACGCGCGTCGCCCCACCCCAGCCACAGATAACTCAGGGCGCCCGCTGCGGCGATCGGCCAGCCACAGGCCGACGAGGTCGCCACAGCCTGCTGCATGGACACGCCACGCCAGGTCAGGAACGGTACGGTCAACGAGCCACCGCCAATGCCGATGATCGCCGAAGCCCAGCCGATCACGCCACCGGCCGCGCCCAGGCCGGCCTTACCGGGTACATCGCGGCTGGCTTTGGGCTTGAGGTCCAGCGCCAGTTGCGAGGCCACGCACAGGGCGAATACGCCAATGATCTTCTGCAAGACCTCGCCATTGATGCGCTCGGCGGTCGCCGCGCCCAGCGCCGAACCGACAACAATACCGACGGTCAGCCAGACGAATATCTGCCAGCGCACCGCACCACGACGATGGTGCTCGCGCACCGCATTGATCGACGTGAACAGAATGGTCGCCAGCGAGGTGCCCACTGCCATATGGGTCAGCACGGAGGCATCAAAACCCTGAGCGGTAAAAGCGAAGATCAGCACCGGCACGATGATCATGCCGCCACCGACGCCGAACAGTCCGGCCAACAGGCCTGCGGCGGCACCGAGCAAGATGTAGAGAAGGAAGATCATGGCGTGCTCTGCGAAGCGATGCGGCATGGTAGCCGAAGCAGCCCGCAGCCTCTAGCTTTGGCGATGGATGCCACCGGATGCTTTGCGTAAAGTGAGGGCTCTCCAAGGAAGCGAGCTGCACCGTGGCCAATACCTTTTATCTGCGCATCGCCTGCAACCATTTGCACCTCACTCACCTGGAAAGTGCCCGCGTGGCGGTACTGGAGGCGGATCCGCCCTTCAGCAATCAACGCCTGCTGGTAGCTGAATTCAGCATCGCCGACCGCTTGATCAAGGAGACCGTGCAGAGCCTGATGCCCAAGCGCCTGGCCTTTCTCAATGCCGCACCCAAGCTGTTGATTCAGCCACTGGAGCGGCTGGAAGGCGGCCTTTCCCAGGTGGAGCAGCGCATTTTGATGGAGCTCGGCATGGGCGCTGGAGCGCGCAAGATCGCCTTGCATATAGGCGAAATCCTCGACGCCGATGGCGTGCGCAGCAGGCTGAAATAAGCATGTGCCTGATCGTTCTCGCCTGGCGCCCCGGCCACGCCCTGCCGCTAGTGGTCGCCGCCAACCGCGATGAATTCTATGCCCGCCCGACCGCCACCATGGCCGAGTGGGCGGAGACGCCCGGCCTGATCGCAGGGCGCGATCTGCAGGCTGGCGGTACCTGGCTAGGCATCGGCCCTGACGGTCGCTTTGCCGCCCTGACCAATATTCGTGATCCGCAGGCCGAGCAGGGTTCGCGCTCGCGAGGTGAACTGCCGCTACGCTTTCTGCAGGGAAACCAGAACCCAGAAGTGTTTCTGAACGAGCTGCGCCGTGAGGCTGCTGAATACAGCGGCTTCAACCTGCTGGTCGGTGATCGCGGGGCACTCTGGCACTTCAATTCGCAGAGTGGGCAGGCCCAGGCACTGCCGCCCGGCATTCATGGTGTTTCCAATGCGGGCCTGGATACGCCATGGCCAAAGCTGCGGCAGGCCAAAGCGGCACTCGCCGAAGCGCTCAAGGCAGCTAATGAAGAGTCGCTATTCGCGCTGCTGGCTGACCCTAGAAGACCTGACGACGCGGCGCTGCCGGATACCGGCGTGGGCCTCGACCTAGAGCGCCTGCTCGGCAGCGTATTTATCACCAGCCCGACCTATGGCACCCGCGCCAGCACGCTGCTGTTCACTTGCGCCGACGGAAAGCGATGCATCATCGAACGCAGTTTTGGGCCCGAGGGAACGCCGAGCAGTGAGGCGCGATTCGAGATTTAGGCTGGCGGCTCAGTGGTGGCAGCAGCCGTTCGTAAGGTGGACCGGGGCGCGTAGCCGACGCTTCACCTACGCGGCCCGACCCGTCCACCGCACTACCATCGCAATGGTGGACATAAAGGAGCGCTGTCCACCCTACGCAGCTGCTAGGGGGAGAAAACGGCCGTGAGCGGAGTACTTTTGTGGGAAGGGCTTTAGCCCCGAGCTCTTTGGTTGCCTTAATAAAAACTCGCGGCTAAAGCCGCTCCCACAAGGTCGCTGAAGTGGCCGCTTTTGCCTTGCAGCAACCGTTAAGCCTGGATACCCGACGCCGGATTGATCATCCGCCCGAGGCCGAGGTTGCGCAGGGCCAATTGCAGGGTGCTGTGGATAACCTGAGGATTATCGATGCGCATGGCTTGGCCGAGCAAATCCTTGGCCTTGCTCAGGCTGATCTGGCGCAGCAGCCATTTCACCTTCGGCAGGTTGGTGGCGTTCATCGACAGGCTGTCGAAGCCCATCGCCATCAGCAGCACGGCTGCGCTCGGGTCACCGGCCATTTCGCCGCAGATGCTCACCGGTTTGCCTTCGGCGTGGGCATCTTCGACCACCTTGGTCAGCGCCTGCAGCACCGCCGGGTGGAGGAAGTCGTAGAGGTCGGCAACCCGTGGGTTGTTGCGGTCCACTGCCAGCAGGTATTGGGTCAGGTCGTTGGAACCGACCGACAGAAAGTCCACTTGGCGGGCCAGGTCGCGGGTCTGATAGACGGCCGCGGGAATCTCGATCATCACGCCAATCGGCGGCAGCGGCACATCGGTGCCTTCGTCGCGCACTTCGCCCCAGGCGCGGTGAATCAGGTGCAGCGACTCTTCCAGCTCCTGGATGCCGGAAATCATCGGCAGCAGGATGCGCAGGTTGTTCAGGCCCTCACTGGCCTTGAGCATGGCGCGCACCTGCACCAGGAAGATTTCCGGGTGGTCCAGGGTCACACGGATGCCGCGCCAGCCAAGGAAGGGATTGTCTTCCTTGATCGGGAAATAGCTCAACGCCTTGTCGCCGCCGACGTCCAAGGTACGCATGGTCACCGGCAGCGGGTGGAAGGCAGCCAGCTGCTCGCGGTAGATGGCCAGCTGTTCCTTCTCGCTGGGGAAGCGATCCTTGATCATGAACGGCACTTCGGTGCGGTACAGACCAACGCCTTCGGCACCGCGCTCCTGGGCGCGCACCACGTCGGCGAGCAGGCCGGTATTGACCCAAAGCGGCATATGGTGGCCGTCCAGCGTCTCGCAGGGCAGCGCGCGCAGTGCATCAAGGCCCTTGGTGAGCTGGCGATCCTCTTCGACCACATCGGCATACTGCTTGCGCAGAACTTCGCTGGGGTTGGTGAATACTTCGCCGTGGTAACCATCAACGATCAGCTGAATGCCGTCGATTTTCGAGTACGGCAGCTCGACCGCGCCCATGACCGTGGGAATACCCATGGCACGGGCGAAAATCGCCACGTGGGAGTTGCCCGACCCCTGCACCGAGACCAGGCCGACCAGCTTGCCTTCCGGCACTTCGCCGAGCATCGCCGGCGACAGTTCTTCAGCGACCAGAATGCAGTTGTCCGGGTAGACCAGCGTCTGCTGGCGCGCCTGCTGCAGATAGGCAAGCAGACGGCGGCCGAGGTCGCGAACGTCCGACGCACGCTCACGTAGGTAGTCGTCGTCCATCTGCTCGAAGCGATTGATGTGCTCGCTGACCACATGACGCAGCGCGCCCTGGGCCCACTGGCCGGTCTTGATGACATTGACCACTTCGTTACCGAGCGCGGCGTCTTCGAGCATCATCAGGTAGACGTCGAACAGCGCGCGCTCCTCGGGGCGCAACTGGGTGGCCATACGCTCCGAAAGGCTGCGCATGTCGCCGCGCACCCCTTCCAGTGCGTCATTAAAAAGCTTCAGTTCGGCATCGATATCGGTAACGACGCGATCAGGCACCACTTCAAGGTCGGCAGGCGGCAACACCACCAAAGCGGTACCGACCGCCGCACCGGGCGAGCCTGGCACGCCAACGAACTTGGCCTCCTGAATGCCCTTACCCTGCTTACCCAGGCCACGGATCGAGCCGGTAGCCTCGGCATGCGCAATCACCCCGGCGAGCTGCGCGCTCATGGTCACCAGGAAAGCTTCTTCGCCTTCGTCGAACTGGCGGCGCTCTTTTTGCTGCACGACCAGAACGCCCATCACCCGACGGTGGTGGATGATCGGTGAACCGAGAAAGGAAGCGTAGCGCTCTTCACCGGTTTCGGCGAAGTAGCGGTAACGGGGGTGTTCGGAGGCGTTTTCGAGGTTCAGCGGCTCTTCGCGGGTACCGACGAGGCCGACCAGGCCTTCGTTGGGTGCCATGCTGACCTTGCCGATCGAGCGTTTGTTGAGGCCGTCGGTGGCCATCAGCACGAAACGGTTGGTTTCCGGGTCGAGCAGGTAGACCGAGCACACCTGGGTGCCCATTGTCTCCTTGACGCGCTGCACGATGATGCCCAACGCCGCCTTGAGATCCTTGGCGGCGTTCACTTCCTGGACGATCTTGCGCAGCGTGTTGAGCATGCTGACCTGCCTAATCCCGAGCCAACAGGCGCGGTGCGAGTTCCTTGAGTGCGCGACGGTAGACTTCGCGCTTGAATGTAACCACCTGCCCCAACGGGTACCAATAACTGACCCAGCGCCAGCCATCGAACTCCGGCTTGCCGGTCAGATCCATACGCACCCGTTGCTCGTCGGAGGTCAGGCGCAGCAGGAACCACTTCTGTTTCTGGCCGATGCACAGCGGCTGGCTGTGCGTGCGCACCAGGCGCTGCGGCAGACGATACCTCAACCAGCCCCGGGTGCAGGCGAGAATTTTCACGTCCTGCTCTTCCAGACCCACTTCTTCGTTCAGTTCGCGGTACAACGCTTCTTCCGGCGACTCGCGGTCATTGATACCGCCTTGCGGGAACTGCCAGGCATCCTGGTTAATTCGACGCGCCCAAAGCACCTGGCCGACATCATTGGTGAGAATGATGCCGACGTTGGGGCGAAAACCATCAGGATCGATCACGGCACACAACCTCGTAAACGCATGTCGCCGCATTGTTCCACAAAGCCCGCGACAGCGGCAACGCGCTCGGGCGGGACTGCACGGCGGCCCGTCGCGCGGTTTTCCCCCGGCCGGCAAAGCCGCTATTCTGGCCGCCTCCATGGCCCTGTATGAAGAGGTGATTCTGTGCGTTTGGCTTTATTCGATCTCGACAACACCCTGCTTGGCGGCGACAGCGACCATGCCTGGGGCGACTGGCTGTGCGCACGCGGGATCCTCGACGGCGCCACCTACAAGGCGCGCAACGATGCCTTCTACCAGGACTATCTGGCCGGGCGCCTGAACATCACCGACTACCTGAACTTCACACTGGATATCTTCGGGCGTACCGAGATGGCCCAACTCGATGCCTGGCACCGTGAATTCATGGCCGAATGCATCGAGCCGATCATTCTGCCCAAAGGCCTGGCGCTGCTCGACAGGCACCGCGCGGCTGGCGACAAGCTGGTGATCATCACCGCCACCAACCGTTTCGTGACGGCGCCGATTGCCGCCCGCCTCGGCGTCGACACCCTGCTGGCCACCGAGTGCGAAATGGTCGACGGCCGCTACACCGGTCGCACCACCGACGTGCCGTGCTTCAAGGAAGGCAAGGTTACCCGCCTGAATCGCTGGATGCAGGAAAACGGCTTCACCCTGGACGGCTCGACCTTCTACAGCGACTCGATGAACGACCTGCCGCTGCTCGAGCAGGTAAGCTATCCGGTGGCCGTTGACCCAGACCCCAAACTGATGGCCGAGGCAGAGGATCGCAACTGGCCGATCATGTCGCTGCGCTGAGATTTATCGCGCAAAAAAGAAGCCGGCGCACAGGGCGCCGGCTTTTTTGCATATGCACCATGTATTTACAGGTGCTTGACCTTGCTGGCCACTGAAGTCGGCACCACTTCGGGCATGGCCGAAGAGTGGTGATTGAGGATCTTCCACTGCCCGTCCACCAGGGTGTAGACGAAGGTGTAGCGCGCCTGCACGTCGGACTTGTTGCCTGCGGCATCGGTCAGGTGGAAGGTGTAGACGCCGCTGTCCAGGGCGGTGGTCGGGCTCAGGCGGCGGATCTCCCGGTAGTTGATCTCGCCGACAGGCTTGAGCGCCAGGAAGTGCTCGAAGTAGTCGCGGATTTCCGCCGAGCTGGCACGCACGCGGTTGGACACCGTCGGCTGCAGCACGGCATCGGCGCTGTACAGGCTCACTACCTTGGCCACGTCACCGCTCTGCAGTGCCTGGTTCCACCGATCGAACAACCCGGCCACTTCACGATCGGCCGCTGCGGCCGGCGCGCTCGCCAGGCTTTCATAGCGATAGGGTTTTTGCTCGGGAGCGGCCAGCAGCGGGGTACTGACGCAGAACAGCAGGGCGGCGGCGATGGCGTGCACTTTCATGATCGTTTCCTGTTTTGGTTGACGACACCACTGTGCCCTGCGCCTTCAGGGTCGCCATCGGCTGGTTGGCGGCATCGGCGTATGCCGATCGGCAGATGGGCGAGCAGCGGGCAGAGTCGATTTAATGGGATGATTGCCACCTGATCCGCGCCGCTTGCGCTGGAGAGCCCCATGCACAACGACGACAGCAGTGCCCTGGCCTTGCGCAGCCAGTACCGACAATGGGAAAGCCGGGCGGCGCGCCTGAGCCTGCTGGTCGACACCGGCCGCCAACTGGGAGCGCTGCCGCCCAGGGAGATGGGCTTGCGCGTGCTGCAACGGGCATGCGCCTTCTGCGCCCTGGACAGCGGCGTGGTGGTTTGTGAGCTGGCCGGCGAGCGCCAGGTGCTGGCCGAGCATGGCGCCCTGTCCAGCGAACAACGGGTAGCGCTGCTGGCGCTGAGCGACAGCGATACGCCCCAGGCCCAGTGCCTGCTCATCGACAAGGGCGGGCTGCAGCTGGTCATTCGCCTGCCGCTGGCCACGGCCCAGGGGCACACCTTTGGCAGCGTGCTGCTGGCCAGCGCGGTGCGGATCAATCCGCCGGACGACGAGGATCTCGAGTCCCTGCAGCTGCTCGCCACCCTGTTCGCCGCCCACCTGGAAACCCAGCGCCTGCATGGCGACCTGCTCGCCCGCGAGCGCACCATGTCGGAGCTGGTGCACCGCCTGCTCAACGCCCAAGAGGACGAGCGCAGGCGCGTGGCCTACGACCTCCATGACGGTCTCGCCCAGACCCTGGCCGGGTTGCACCAGCGCCTGCAGGGGTTTGCCAGCCAGTGCAGTGGGCTCCCCGATGCCCAACTGCAGGAACTGGGCACCATTCTCGAACTGGCCCAACGCTGCGTACGCGAGGGTCGCCAGGCCATCAATGGCCTGCGCCCCCAACTGCTCGATGACTTCGGCCTGCTTCACGCCCTCGACAAGGAGGCCGACCGCCTGCGTGACGCCGGCCACCGTGTGCAGTGGCTGCAGCGCAGTGAGGCACGGCTGCCGGCCCACGTGGAAATCGCCCTATTTCGCATCGCCCAGGAAGGCATCAACAACATTCTCAAGCATGCCGGGCCGTGCCGCGTGCGCATCGGCCTGAGTAGCAGCGACGCAGGCGCGCAACTGCACATCGAGGATGACGGCCGGGGTTTCGAGGCACCGCGCCACAGGCCGGTCACCGGCAATAGCGGCCTGGGCCTGGCCGCCATGGGCGAACGCGCCAGCCTGCTGGGCGGCCACCTGCAGTGCCAAAGCGAGCCAGGGCGCGGCACCCGGCTGCTGGCCCAGGTTCCCCACGCCGAGGAGACCGCACCATGACGACGCCCCTGCGCCTGGTATTGGCCGATGACCATGAGGTGACCCGCGCCGGCTTCGTGGCCATGCTCGGCGGCTGCGACGAGTTCGAGGTGGTCGGTCAGGCGGCCGATGGCGACAGTGCGCTGCAGCTGTGCGAGGGCCTGCAGCCGGATATCGCCATTCTCGACATCCGCATGCCCGGCCTCAACGGCCTTGGCGCCGCACGCCTGCTGCAGCAGCGTATGCCGCACCTGAAGGTGGTGATGTTCACCATGTACGACAGCCCCGAGCACCTGGAGGCCGCCATCGGCGCGGGCGCCGTGGGCTACCTGCTCAAGGACGCCAGCCGTGACGAGGTGATCGCCGCGCTGCGCCGCGTGGCCGCCGGGGAGGAGGCGCTGAACAGCGCCGTTAGCGCGCGCCTGCTCAGGCGCATCACCGACCGCAGCAACGCCGGCGCACCGCCCACCGACACCCTCACCAACCGCGAGCGGCAGGTGTTGGGCCTGGTGGCCGGCGGCTTCAGCAATCGCGAGATCGGCGAAAAGCTGGGCATCAGCGCCGGCACCGTGAAGACCCATGTCGAGCGACTGATCGCCAAGCTCGGCGTGGCCGACCGCACCCAGGCGGCGGTGCGCGGCATCGCCCTGGGTCTGGTCGCCCAACCAACGGCCGACTGGCCCGGCAGCGCGCCATGATGCAGCGCATCGACAACGCCTGGGCGGACCTGCCGCTACGTGGCAAGGCACTGGTCGGCATCTCGCTGCCGCTGGTGATCCTGCTGATCTCCCTGGTACTGATCTACATCACCGAGCGGCAGACCGCCGAGGCCGAAGAGGACGTGCGCCGGGTGCTGCAGGTCCAGGGCGACATCCAGGCCGTGCAAACCCTGCTGGCAGAGGGCGCGGCCAGCGTGCGCGGCTACCTGCTGACGCGCAACGACGACTTTCTGCCCGCCTACCAGCAGACCGAACCGCGCATCGAAGCGGCCCTGGCGCGCCTGGACGCCAATATCCGTGACGCCGAGGTGCGTCAGCGCCTGGAGCGCATCCGCCCGCTGATCAACAATCAGCTCCACGGCCTGGATGTGCTGCGCAACGTCGACCTGCGCCAGGATCAACAGCGGATCGCCGCCGTGCTCGACGAGAGCAAGCGCATGCTCGATACCCTGCGCAACCAGATCGACGCCATGCGTGTGCGCGAAGACGCCCTGCTCGCCGACCGCACCGCCAACGCTGCCGACAACCGCCAGCGCATGCTGCTGGCCACCCTGCTGGCCGCCGGCTGCGGCCTGTTCGGCGCGATCGTCGCGGTGCTGCTGCTCTCCAGCGGTATCGTCAGCCGCGTGCAGCGGGTGCAGCGCAGCGCCCGCCACCTGGCGCTCGGCAACCCGCTGCAGCCGCGGCACCACGAACGCGACGAGATCGGCCGCCTGGGCGCCAGCCTGGAGGAAGCCAGCCAGCTGCTGGCCCAGCGCGAACGTGCCCTGCGCGACAATGAGGAGCGCCTGCGCCTGATCATTGAGGGCGTGCGCGACTACGGCATCTTCGCCCTCGACCCGCAAGGCCACGTCACCACCTGGAACGCCGGGGCCGAGCGGATCAAGGGCTACAGCGAAACCGAGATCATCGGCCGCCACTTCTCGCTGTTCTATCCACCCGAGCAGCGCCCGCACCACCCGCTGTATGCGCTGCAGGTCGCCGCCGAAAAGGGCCGCTACGAGGAAGAGGCCTGGCGCCAGCGCCGCGACGGCTCGCGTTTCTGGGCCAGCGTGGTGATCACCGCCCAGCACGATGCCAGCGGCACGCTGCGCGGCTTTTCCAAGGTCACCCGCGACATCACCGACCGCCGTGCCGCCGATATTGCCCTGCGCGCCGCCCGCGAGGAGGCCGAGAACGCCAGCCAGGCGAAAAGCGAGTTCCTGTCGCGCATGAGCCACGAACTGCGCACCCCTCTCAACTCGATCCTCGGCTTCGCCCAGTTGCTCGACCTGGAATCGCCGAGGCCGCAGGTCACCCATATCCTGCGCGCCGGTCAGCACCTGCTCACGCTGATCAACGAAGTGCTCGACATCGCCCGCATCGAGGCCGGCCGCCTGCCGATGAGCCCGGAAGCCATCGACCTGCACGGCGTGGTGCACGAGGCGCTGACGCTGATTTCACCGCTGGCCGACGAAGCCGGCATCCGCCTGCGCCCATTGCCGCCGAGCACTTCGCCGGCTGGCGTGATGGCCGACCGGCAGCGGCTGATCCAGGTGCTGCTCAACCTGCTGTCCAACGCGGTGAAGTACAACCGCCCCGGCGGCGAGGTGCACCTGGACATCGAGGTGCAGGGCGAGCGCCTGGCCCTGGCGGTCAACGACAGCGGCGCGGGCATCGCACCAGCTGACCTGGAGCGGTTGTTCCGCCCCTTCGAGCGCCTCGGCGCCGACCAGCACAGCGAGGGCACCGGCCTGGGCCTGGCCCTGAGCCGCAACCTGCTGCAGGCCATGGACGGCACATTGGAGGTGATCAGCGTGGTCGGCACCGGCAGCCGTTTCGTAGTGACGCTACCGTCGGCGCAGGTCGAGCCCCAGGCCAGCCACGACGATCCCTGGCGCCCTGCGCCCTTGCCGAAGCCGGCGAGCACGCTGGAGACTGGCAGCTTGAAGCGCGTGCTGTGCATCGAGGACAACCTGTCCAGCCAGGCACTGATCGAAACCCTGTTGCAGCGCCGGCCGGGCGTGCAGTTGCTGTCGAGCATGCAGGGCCAGCTGGGCCTCGACCTGGCGCGCCAGCACCTGCCACGGGTGATCCTGCTGGACATCAACCTGCCGGACATGACCGGCATCGATGTGCTCAAACGCCTGCGCGCCGACCCGCTGACCGCCACCATCGCCGTGCTGATGATCACCGCCGACGCCAGCACCGCGGCCAGGCGTGCCATGCAGCAGGCCGGCGCCACGGCGATCCTCACCAAGCCCATCCACGTGCCGACCTTCCTGGCCTTTCTCGACCAGCACCTGCCGGAGCCCGCATGAGCGACGACTACCGCATCCTGATCATCGACGATCAGCGCCCCAACCTGGATCTTATGGAGCAACTGCTGGCCCGCGAAGGCCTGCACAACGTGCTCAGCAGCACCCAACCGACCCGGGCGCTGGAGCTGTACAACAGCTTCGAGCCGGACCTGGTGATTCTCGACCTGCACATGCCCGATTTCGACGGCTTCGCGCTGATGGAGCAGCTCAACCGGCGCATTCCGCACAACGACTACGTGCCGCTGCTGGTGCTGACCGCCGACGTCACACGCGCTACACGCCTGCGCGCCCTGGCCCTGGGCGCGCGGGATTTCATCAGCAAGCCGCTGGATGCCCTGGAAACCATGCTGCGGGTCTGGAACCTGCTGGAAACCCGCGCGCTGTACAAAGCGCTGCGAGCACGGTTGACCGAGCCGCAACTCGAAGCGCTGCTGCAACCGTTGGTGGCGCAGCGCCAGGGCCGCCGCTGAAGGTGCCCTAGACGGGCTTGGCGCCCATCACCGCCATGATCACCACCAGCAACACGACGATCAGCGCGGCATAGGCCACCACGAAACGCAGTGACTTGGCCGGCACTGCGCCGTCCGCTTGAGCCTGCCAGGCGCCCAGGCGGCCGAGCAGCAACAGGCCGACGATCATCAGCACGGCAAACAGGCTGCTGCCCAGCAGCAGCCACAACTGGCTCAGCGGCCAGCCGGCCAGGTTGACCATCCACCAACCGGTCACCGGCAGGCTCAACGCCAGCACGGCGAACACCGGCAGGCTGATGGTGCGGGTGCGCTGCAATTTGCGTTGCAGCACCGCCTTGTCGCCAGCGCGCCAGGCTTTCCAGAGCATGAAGGCATGGGCCAGCACGCCCAGCAGCAAGAGAATGCCGGGCAGCGCATGGAGGACTCTGATCAGCAGATAATGCTCCATCACGGTGTTTCCTTTGTTTTTTATAAATTCAGGCCCTGCCTGGGTGCACAACTCGCTACCCGGGAAGGTCACTTACGCGAAACCACTAGCCAAGAAACAGCTTGTAGGCCGGGTTATCGGTTTCATCCCAATACGGATAGCCGATGGCATCCAGCGCTGGCGTAAGCAGATGACGCTCGTCTTCCGGCACCTGCAGGGCCGCCATCACGCGGCCATCGGCCGCGCCGTGGTTGCGGTAATGGAACAGAGTGATGTTCCAGCGCCCGCCCAGCTTGTCGAGGAAGTTGAACAGCGCACCTGGCCGCTCGGGGAATTCGAAACGGAACACGCACTCGTTCGGCACCGCAGCTGCATGGCCACCCACGGTGTGGCGGATATGCAGCTTGGCCAGCTCGTTGTCGGTCAGGTCGAGCACCGGGAAGCCATGGCCGCGCAGGTTTTCCACCAGCGCTGCACGGGGGTCGTTCTCCGGATGGGTCTGCACACCAACGAAGATGTGCGCCTCGCCATCCTGGTGATAACGGTAATTGAACTCGGTGATCTGCCGTTTGCCGATCGCTTCGCAGAACGCCTTGAAGCTACCCGGCTTCTCGGGGATGGTCACGGCGATGATCGCTTCACGTTTTTCGCCCAGCTCGGCACGCTCGGCCACATGGCGCAGGCGGTCGAAGTTGACGTTGGCGCCGGAGTCGATGCCCACCAGGGTCTTGCCGGTGACGCCTTCGCGCTCGACGTATTTCTTGATCCCGGCCACGGCCAGCGCGCCAGCGGGCTCGGTGATCGAGCGGGTGTCGTCGTAGATGTCCTTGATTGCCGCGCAGATCTCGTCGGTGCTGACGGTGATCACCTCGTCGATGTGATCCTTGCAGATATCGAAGGTGTGCTGGCCGATCTGCGCCACTGCCACGCCATCGGCAAACAGCCCGACCTGCGGCAGCACCACGCGTTCACCGGCGGCCAGTGCCTGCTGCAGGCAGTTGGAATCATCCGGCTCGACGCCAATGACCTTGGTTTCCGGGTGCAGGTATTTGACGTAGGCGGCGATACCGGCAATCAGGCCGCCGCCACCGACGGGGACGAAGATCGCGTGCAGCGGGCCCTGGTGCTGGCGAAGAATCTCCATCGCCACGGTGCCCTGCCCGGCGATCACGTGGGGATCGTCATAGGGGTGTACGTAGACCAGCCCCTTTTCCTCGACCAGCTTCAGGGAGTAGGCCAGGGCCTCGGGGAAGGCATCGCCATGTAGCACTGCCTTGCCACCGCGCGAACGCACGCCCTGCACCTTGAGTTCCGGCGTGGTGCGCGGCATGACGATGGTCGCCTTCACGCCCATGTGCTTGGCGGCCAGCGCCAGACCCTGGGCATGGTTGCCGGCCGAGGCAGTCACCACGCCACGGGCCAATTCTTCGGGCGAGAGCTGCGCCAACTTGTTGTAGGCGCCACGAATCTTGAACGAGTAAACCGGCTGCAGATCCTCGCGCTTGAGCAGAATCTGATTGCCCAGGCGTTCGGAAAGTTGGCGAGCGGGTTGCAGCGGGGTTTCCACGGCAACGTCATAGACACGGGAAGTCAGGGTCTTCTTGACGTACTGTTCGAGCATGGCGGGCATCGCAGGCGGCTTCATGAGGGACCCCGGAGTCTACCGCAGCCTTCCGCCGAGCGACCATACGATTTCCGGGGTTTTGCCGGCTATAATCGCGGCCTCGTTTCCTTCCTTCTCGTGGAACCCGCATGACCCAGGATCAGCTCAAACAAGCCGTGGCCCAGGCCGCCGTCGACTTCATCCTTCCCAAGCTCGACGCCAAGAGCGTGATTGGGGTCGGCACCGGCTCCACCGCCAACTGCTTCATCGACGCCCTGGCCAAGCACAAGCTGGAGTTCGACGGCGCCGTGGCCAGCTCCGAAGCCACCGCTGCGCGGCTCAAGGGCCATGGTATCCCGGTGTATGAACTCAATACCGTCAGCGACCTGGAGTTCTACGTCGACGGCGCCGACGAGAGCGACGAACGCCTGCACCTGATCAAGGGTGGCGGCGCCGCCCTGACCCGCGAGAAGATCGTCGCCGCCGTGGCGCGCACCTTTATCTGCATCGCCGACGGCAGCAAGCTGGTGCCGGTGCTCGGCGCCTTCCCGCTGCCGGTGGAAGTGATCCCCATGGCGCGCAGCCACGTGGCCCGCGAGCTGGTGAAACTCGGCGGCGACCCGGTGTACCGCGAAGGCGTGTTGACCGACAACGGTAACGTGATCCTCGACGTACACAACATGAGCATCACCGACCCGGTGAAGCTGGAAGCGGACATCAACGCCATCGTCGGCGTAGTCACCAACGGCCTGTTCGCCGCTCGCCCGGCCGACCTGCTGCTGCTCGGCACCGCCGAGGGTGTGAAGTCACTGCAGCGTTAAATGCTCAGGCTGCACACGAAGAGGCCAGGTGAGCGATCACTTGGCCTTCTTTTTGAACACATAGAAAAGGTTTGGCTCGCTGGTCAGGTAGAGCACACCCTGATCATCCATGGTGATGCCCTCAGCCTGCGGTACCGATTTTTTCAGGCCATTTTGGCCAGGCAGTAGAGATAGGCTGCTGATAGGCTTGCCGTCTTGATCCAGCTCCACGACCAGACGCGACTCATCCGACAGGGCCAGCAAATGGCCGGTCAGACTGTCGTAGTGCAGGCTGGAGAGATCGCGAACGAAGATGCCCGCATCACGCTTGCGGTCATCGCGGATTTGCACGGGGTTTGGTGTACCAGGGTCAAGATTGGGGAACCCATGCACCTCGTAGATGCGCATGGGGTCGCGCTCCTTGGCCACGAACAGACGTTGCCCTTTCAGGTCATAGGCCAGCCCCTCGAACCCCTTGTTCTTGGTGCCCATTTCCAGCCCAAGCGACATTTGTTGCCCGTCGGCGGCATCTATAGAAGTCGTGCTGTCATCAATCAACACCTTGACCAAGCGCTGCGCCCGCTCGTCGGCAATTACGAAACGGCCCGGCGCTATGTATTCCACCGCTTCGGGGTCACCGAAGCCGACCAGCTCGATCTGCCGCAATACCTGCCCTTCAAGCGACAGCTCGATCAGCTTGGGGTGTTGGTTGGTCACGGTAAAAAGGGTTTTACGGTGCGGGTCGTAGGTCAATGCCGAGACATCATCCTCCAACCCGTCGATATGCCGAGCCTCGATCACGACCTCATAGTCACTGAGCCACAGCGAATGGGCCGGGGCCTCGGCAGGCGTATTGATGTTGAACCAGAGCCTTTCGAACAGCCGGAATTGCTGGGCAACGACGGCCAACGCGACTACGACCAGCAACAGAAGTACAAGTAACCCTTTGATCGAGAAGAGACGGCGCATGATGGCTCACATATGCAACGACAGAAATGACAACGCCGCCCCTCGTTTTATCGAGAGGCGGCCACTCAATGCAGTGACGGGAAGCTAACAGCGCCTGGCTTATTTCACCAGTTCAACGATGTCGACGTCGATTTCGCGGCTGGTAAGATCCTTGTCGACTTCACCGGTCAGCTTGACGGTGGCTTTCTCGGAAATGGCTTGCGGCGGCCAGTCTTCGTTGTCGATCTCGACATGGATGGTGCCGGTGGCGTCCTTGAACTCATAGAGCTCGTCCTGCAGGCGTTTGACGATCTGACCTTGCAGAACTACCGGAGTGTCGTCACCGGCTTTCAGCGCTTGCTCGACGGTAGTGACCTGAGCGACCTGGCCTGGGCCGGTGTAGCCGGCAGCCATGGCAGCGGAAGAGAACAGCGGAACGAGCAGCAGAGCGATTGCAGGAGCTTTCATGGGGATGACCCTCTATCTGTAGATGACGGGGTCAGGTTAAGTCGCGCAGCTGAAGCCAGGCTTAAAGCCGGCTTAAGCGAAACTTAATTGGAATAAGCGTGAGGTAAGCGGCGTTACAAGGCTAGAGCCATCATTGAGCTGCTGTTGTGGGAGAGGGCAAGGCCCGCTCCCACAACACGGTTATTACCGCGTTACAGCACCTGGCTGGCGAAGCTGGAATGGCCAACCAGCTCAAGTACCAGCTCGTCGCCCTTGTTCAGCGGGCCGACGCCAGCCGGAGTACCGGTAAGGATTACGTCGCCTGGTTGCAGGTTGAAGTGGCCTGCCATTTCCTGAATCACCGGTATGATCGGAAAGATCATTTCGGAGCTGCTACCGTCCTGACGGACTTCGCCGTTGATGCTAAGGCGAATGCCGATATCGCGTAGATCTGCAATAGCGTCACCCGGCACAAAAGGCGCCAGTACGCAGGCGCCGTCGAACGACTTGGCGACTTCCCACGGATGGCCCTTTTCCTTGAGCTTGCTCTGCACATCGCGCAAGGTCAGGTCTAGGGACGGCGCGATACCGGAAATGGCATCGAGCACTTCTTCTTCATTAGGCGTGCGTGACAACGGCTTGCCGATCAGTACGGCGATTTCCGCTTCGTAGTGCACCGAGCCACGGTCACCCGGAATGCTGAAGCCACCTTCGAGGCCGACCACGCAGCTGCCGGGTTTGATGAACAGCAGCGGCTCGGTCGGTACCGGGTTGTTGAGTTCCTTGGCATGCTCGGCGTAGTTGCGGCCGATGCACACCACCTTGCCCAGCGGGAAATGGATACGGGTGCCGTCGATGTACTGGTGCTGGTAGCTCATGGTCGCTCCTTGTTTGTACAGCACGCGAGGGTTCAGGCGAAGATCTTGCCCGGGTTCATGATGCCGTTGGGGTCGAAGACCGTCTTGACCGCTTTCATGTAGGCGATTTCCGCCGGCGAGCGGCTGTATTCCAGGTAATCGCGCTTGGTCATGCCTACACCGTGCTCGGCAGAGATCGAGCCGTTGTATTTCTCGACGGTCTCGAACACCCACTTGTTGACGGTCGCGCACTTGGCGAAGAACTCTTCCTTGCTCAGTGCGTCGGGCTTGAGGATGTTCAGGTGCAGGTTGCCGTCGCCGATGTGGCCGTACCAGAGCACTTCGAAATCCGGGTAGCTGCCGGAAACGATGGTGTCGATATCAGCCAGGAACGCCGGCACCTGGGAAACCGTTACCGAGATGTCGTTCTTGTATGGCGTCCAGTGGCTGATGGTCTCGGAGATGTACTCGCGCAGCTTCCAGAGGTTCTTCAGCTGCTGCTCGCTCTGGCTCATCACACCATCGAGCACCCAGCCCTGCTCGACGCAATGCTCGAAGGTTGCCAAGGCGGTGTTGGCGACGTCTTCATTGACGGCTTCGAATTCCAGCAGCGCGTAGAACGGCGTGCGGCTTTCGAACGGCGCGGGGATGTCGCCACGGCCGAGGATCTTGTCCAGGCACTTGTCAGAGAAAAACTCGAACGCGGTGAGGTCGAGCTTGCCGTGGAAGGCATGCAGCACCGGCATGATCGATTCCAGATCCGGCGTACCGAGCACCATGGCGGTGAGGTTGCGCGGTGCGCGATCCAGGCGCATGGTCGCCTCGACCACGAAGCCCAGGGTGCCTTCGGCGCCGATGAATAGCTGGCGCAGGTCGTAACCAGTAGCGTTTTTGATCAGGTCCTTGTTCAGCTCGAGCAGCTCACCAGTACCGGTGACCACTTTCAGGCCAGCCACCCAGTTGCGGGTCAGGCCGTAGCGGATCACCTTGATGCCACCGGCGTTGGTGCCGATGTTGCCGCCAATCTGGCTGGAGCCGGCAGAGGCGAAATCCACCGGGTAGTAAAGGCCCTTGTCCTCGGCGAACTGCTGCAGCGCGCCGGTGACCACACCCGGCTGGCAAACTACGGTGCGGTTGGACTCGTTGAAGTCGAGGATCTGGTTCATGTAGTCGAACGACACCACCACTTCGCCATTGGCCGCGACCGCAGCCGCCGACAAGCCGGTACGGCCACCCGAGGGCACCAGGGCGATCTTGTGGGCATTGGCCCAACGCACGATGGCCTGCACCTGCTCGACCGTCTTGGGGAACACGATGGCACTGGGAGCCGGCGCGTAGTGTTTGGTCCAGTCCTTGCCGTAGGTCTCCAGGGACGCGGCATCGGTCAGCACCTTGCCGGGCTCGACCAGGGTTTTGAGTTCTTCAATCGGCAGGAGATCGGTCATTTCAACTCTCGAAACATTCATGGTCGCCCTGAGAACCGTTCAGGTCGCAACCGAGCAAGGAAAAGGGAAGCCATGCTAGCATATGCCCCCCGCAAATCGCGCTTCCCAGCGATCTGCCGGCCCATTGGCACACGCGCCGATACTTCTCCTGACACTTAATTTAGTGGGGCAACAGGTACTCCGATGAGCACGACCTCTCTCGACAAGAGCAAGATCAAGTTCCTTCTTCTTGAAGGTGTCCACCAGAATGCAGTGGATACCCTGAAGGCGTCCGGCTACACCAACATCGAGTATCTCAAGACCGCGCTGTCCGGCG
Organism: Phytopseudomonas punonensis; assembly: GCF_900142655.1. GTDB lineage: Bacteria > Pseudomonadota > Gammaproteobacteria > Pseudomonadales > Pseudomonadaceae > Aquipseudomonas > Aquipseudomonas punonensis. Next base: position 1,153,254 of record NZ_FRBQ01000001.1, read on the forward strand.
AGGAGCTGAAGGCCAAGATCGCCGACGCGCATTTCATCGGCATCCGTTCGCGTACCCAACTGACCGAAGAGATCTTCGACTGTGCCAAGAAACTGGTCGCTGTCGGCTGCTTCTGCATCGGCACCAACCAGGTCGACCTTGACGCCGCCCGCGAGCGCGGCGTTGCGGTGTTCAACGCGCCCTACTCCAATACCCGCTCGGTCGCTGAGCTGGTACTGGCCCAGGCCATCCTGCTGCTGCGCGGCATTCCCGAGAAGAACGCCTCCTGCCACCGTGGCGGCTGGATCAAGTCGGCAGCCAATTCCTTCGAAATCCGCGGCAAGAAGCTCGGCATCGTCGGTTACGGCTCCATCGGCACCCAGCTGTCGGTACTCGCCGAAGCCCTGGGCATGCAGGTGTTCTTCTACGACGTGGTGACCAAGCTGCCGCTGGGCAACGCCCAACAAGTCGGCAAACTGCATGACCTGCTCGGCATGTGCGACATCGTTTCCCTGCACGTGCCTGAGCTGGCGTCCACCCAGTGGATGATCGGCGAGCAGGAAATCCGCGCCATGAAGAAGGGCGGCATCCTGATCAACGCTGCTCGTGGCACTGTGGTCGAGCTCGACCATCTGGCCCAGGCGATCAAGGACGAGCACCTGATCGGCGCCGCCATCGACGTGTTCCCGGTCGAGCCGAAATCCAACGACGACATCTTCGAAAGCCCGCTGCGCGGCCTGGATCGCGTGATCCTGACCCCGCACATCGGCGGCTCCACCGCCGAAGCCCAGGCCAACATCGGCTTGGAAGTGGCCGAGAAACTGGTCAAGTACAGCGACAACGGCACCTCGGTCTCGTCGGTCAACTTCCCAGAAGTTGCCCTGCCAGCTCACCCGGGCAAGCACCGCCTGTTGCACGTGCACGCCAACGTGCCGGGCGTGATGAGCGAGATCAACAAGGTGTTCGCCGACAACGGCATCAACATCTCGGGCCAGTACCTGCAGACCAACGACAAGGTCGGCTACGTGGTGATCGACGTCGATGCCGACTATTCGGATCTGGCGCTGGAGAAACTGCAGCAGGTCAACGGCACCATCCGCAGCCGCGTCCTGTTCTAAGCAGACCGCTGCAACGAAAAAGGGAGGCCTCGGCCTCCCTTTTTAATGCACGCGTTTCAGTGCCCGCAGCGCCGCTTCAAAGCGGGCCATCACCACGCCGGCGAAACCAGCCGGTCAATGACAGGCGATCACGGGCTGCCGGCAGCACCTCGTGCGGGATATCCGCTGACAGGAACACCACCAGCGTGCCTGCCTCTGGCAGCACATCGCGCACTTGCCCGTCCGCCAGATACAGGCGCAACTGGCCACCCTCATCAGCCTGCCAGTCATCGTTCAGATACAGCACAGCCGACACCGCACGGCGGTCGTCATCACGGAAACGATCCAGGTGCTTGAGGTAAAAGCCCCCGGGAGGATAGAACGCGAAATGGCTTTCGTAGTCCGCGAGGCCCAGGTACAGGCTCTGGTTGATCGCCACACGCAGCTCATCGAGCAACTGCAGATAACCGTCACAGGCTGGGGATTGCCCAGCCTCGAGCCACTGAATGTGATCGCTGCGCGTACCTTCGCGCACCGCCACCGCGTTGCCGCGCCCGGTGCCCGCTGGCGCCAGGGTGCCCTGGGCAATGCGCTGGCGGCATTCTTCGGCCAGTTGCCGGGTCAGGGATGCCGGGGCGAATTGGCTTTGCAACGACCATCCGAATTCGGCAAGGTCATCGATGATGCGGCTCAGTAGCGAATCGGAAATGTCTGTCGTCATCGCAAGATTCTACCCTGTGTCGAGTACACCTCGACAAGCTCCGCCTGGCTGCCGAAAATAGCCACCCCAGACAGGAGTCCTTATGCGCGCGTTGTGTTGTTTTTTGCTGTTGCTCCTGAGCCTCCCCGCTTTGGCCGATACCTATGGCGAGCTATATGAAAAAGCCGGCTGGCCGCAGCAACGTGCGCATTTCAGTGACGCGCTGAGCGCCGCCCAGGCGCGTTACAGCAAGAGCCTGCCACCGGCGGTCTATCAGGCGCTGGTCAGCAACAGCAATCAGCGTTTCGCCGCCAAGGCCATGGACGAGCGTGCGGAGCGCAGCCTGCGCGAGAACCTGGCCAATCCGGCACCGGCGCTGCGCTTCTTCGAGTCGCCGCTGGGCCGCAAGATCGTCACCGCCGAACTGCTCGCTACCCGCCCCGATCAGTTGGCTAAATACGCCGATGGTTTGCCGCTCAGCGAGGCTGACGCCACCCGACGCTTGTTGATCCGTCATCTGGCTCAGGCAATTCCCGCCAGCGAGGCCGGCGCGGAGATTAGCCTGGCGCTGGCTGGCGTAGCAGCTGACAGCCTCAGCCAGATGATTCCCGGCCTGCTCGGCGGCGGCACTGCTCAGGGTCTGCTAGACGGCCAGCGCCAGCGCCTGATGGCGCAGATCGACAAGGACCTCGACAACACCTTGCTGCACGTTTATCGCGGCCTGTCCGATCCTGAATTGGAAGAGTTCGTCACCTTCGCGCAATCGAGCGAAGGCGCGGCGTACTACAAGGCGGCCCTGACCGCCATACGTGCCGGCCTGGCGGTCGGCCAGTAATCAGCCCAACTGCTCGCCCAGGTAATCGAAGTAGCGCTGTCGCAGCGGCGCCGCTTCGTTGGCCAGATGATGGCGAGCTTCCGGCAGCCTGAAAATCCGCGGCGCGCTGAACTTGTTTTCCAGCACGCTGAGGTTGTGCCGCCAGTCCACCGTCATGTCCGCCTCGCCCTGCACGATCAGCGGGCTGCGCGTGCTGCCCCGCGCCCTCTCGATACGCGGCACCCACTGACTCAACGCACCCACCCAGATCGTTGGTACCACTTTGGGCTGCAAGGGGTCGCGATTGCGCAGAAAGTCGAGAAACTCCAGATCGCTGGAGTTCTCGCTGAAACGCCGGGGAATTTCCTGCACGAAACGGCGTAACAGCCGGTAGCTGAACTGCGACCAGTTCCAGCGGCGTGGCCGCACCAACGGCGCCAGCAGGATGGTTTCGCCGACCGCCTCCAGCGGTTTGTCGTTGAGCAGGTAGTCGATCAGGATCGCCCCGCCGGTGCTTTGCCCGCACAGGTGCCACGGCTCGGGCAGGCCCAGCGCCCCGGCCTGCTGCAGAGCTGCGCGCAGCACTGCCTGGTATTCAGCGAAATCATTGATGCTGGCCCGTGCGCCGCTGGACAGCCCATGGCCGGGCAAGTCCACGGCGAGCACCGCGAAGCCCATTTCCAGGCCCCACTCGATCACGTGCCGGTACAGGCCGCTGTGGTCGTAATAACCGTGCAGCAGCAACAAGGTGGCGCGTGGTGCAAGCGGCTTCCAGAGTTGCGCAGCGATGCGGTAGTCGTCCACCTCGAACCAGCCGAGCCGGCTCTCTACTGCCTCACGCGGCACGAAACCATAGAACTGCCGATACGCTAGCTCGGCAGTCGACAGCGGCGCAGCGCTGGCCAGCGGTCGCAGGCTGGCGACCAGAGGTTCGGGTTGGAAGATATCGGACATCGGCAGCATCGACTCATTGATTCACGGCAGCGTTCCCGGCGGGGCAACCGGTACAGTAACGATCTTCTGCTGCCAGGCCCGCCATGGCAAGCCATTGAATCGCCTAACGGAAACTGTAGGTATGGCCCGCTCCAGCCGCACCATCCTCCTCGCCTGCCTCATCGCACTACTGTGGATAGTCGCCATGATCGCCGCTTTCTGGTGGTTCGAGGCCCGCTACCTGCGCCCCTTCGATGACCGTACCACGCTGTTCTCCGGCAGCGAGCTGCGCCTGCCAGCCGAGCTCGCCGGGCCTGGCGAGATTCGCCTGGTGCATTTCTGGGACCCCGCCTGCCCCTGTAACGTCGGCAACCAGCAGCATCTGGGCGAGCTGCTGACGCGCTACGCCGAGCGCGGCGTGCAGTTTTATTCGGTGCAGAAACCCGGCAGCGTCGGGAAATTGCCGCAAGCGCTGAGCGCCTTGCAACCACTAGCCGGGCTTGACGGCAGTGAAAACCTCCCAGCCAGCCCGGCCGTGGCGATCTGGGACAAGCACGGCGAGCTGGCCTACTTCGGCGCCTACAGCAGCGGTTTTACCTGCACCTCCGGCAACAGCTTCGTCGAGCCGCTGCTCGATGCGTTGCTCGACGGGCGAAAAGTGCGCGCGGACAACAACCTGGCCAACGGTTGTTTCTGCGATTGGGCGAAATAACGACAGCCTTACCAGGCGCCGTTAATCGCGTAGCGCACCGGGCCATCCGGAGACGCGTCACGTCCTGAGCAAGCTGCCTTGCAGTTCGTGCTGATTGCCCGCAGCATGGCGGCCCACGCGCATCAAGGACGACAGCATGAAACGCATCCTCATCACCCTGGCTGTCGTCCTGCTGACGGCGGCTGGCGGTGGCGCCTGGTACCTGCACAGCAAACAGCCGGCGCGCCAGGGTGAGCTCGCGCTGCAGCACCTCAGTGAGCCAGTTCTGGTGCGTTACGACGAGCGCGGCGTACCGCACATAGAGGCGCAGAACGAGGCCGACATGTACCGTGCGCTAGGCTTCGTGCAGGCCCAGGATCGCCTGTTCCAGATGGAGATGCTGCGCCGCCTGGCCCGTGGCGAGCTGGCCGAGATTCTCGGCGCCAAGCTGCTGCCCACCGACCGCCTGTTCCGCACCCTGCAGATCCGCGAGCGCGCCGACCAGCAGGCCCGCGAGCTGGCCCCCGATAGCCCCCACGGCAAGGCGCTGGCCGCCTACCTCGACGGCATCAACCAGTATCAAGACAGCCGCCCGGCACCGCTGGAGTTTGACCTGCTGGGCATCGAGAAGCGCCCTTTCACCCCTGCCGACACCCTGTCCATCGCCGGCTACCTGGCCTACAGCTTTGCCGCTGCGCTGCGCAGCGAGCCGCTGCTGACCCGCATCCGCAATGAGCTGGGCGCCGACTACCTGACAATCTTCGATATCGACTGGCATCCGGAGGCCGTGATCGACACCGCACTAGGCAACGACGACTGGCGGACGCTCGACAGGCTCGCTGCGCTGAGCCGTGACGCGCTGGTCGACAGCGGCATGCCACAGTTCGAGGGCAGCAACGCCTGGGCGATTTCCGGCGCCCGCACCGCCAACGGCAAACCGCTGCTGGCCGGCGACCCGCACATCCGTTTCTCCGTGCCCTCGGTGTGGTACGAAGCGCACCTCAAGTACCCGGGCTTCGAGCTCTACGGCCATCATCAGCCGGCGACGCCAGTAGCTTTTCTCGGCCACAACCGGGATTTCGCCTGGACCCTGACCATGTTCCAGAACGACGACATGGACCTAATCGCCGAGCGCAGCAACCCGGATAACCCCGAGCAGGTTTGGTACAAGGGCGGCTGGGTCGACCTGCAGCAACGCCAGGAAATCATCAGGGTCAAGGATGGCGAACCGGTGACTCTGCTGCTACGGCGCTCGCCCCACGGCCCGATCATCAACGATGCCCTGGGCGACAACGGCGGCGCCACGCCAATCGCCATGTGGTGGACCTTTCTACAGACCGAGAACCCGCTGCTCGAAGCCTTTTATCGCCTGAACCGTGCCAACACCCTGGAAAAAGGCCGCGCCGCCGCCGAACGCATTCATGCGCCGGGCCTCAATCTGGTGTGGGCCAACGCCGGTGGCGACATCGCCTGGTGGGCCGCGGCGAAGCTGCCGATACGCCCGACCGGGGTAAATCCCGCATTCATCCTCGATGGCAGCAGTGAGGCGGCCGACAAGCTCGGTTTCTACCCCTTCAGCGCCAACCCGCAGGAAGAGAACCCGCCGCGCGGCTATATCGTCTCGGCCAATTTTCAGCCGCTGGCTGCCAGTGGCATCGAGATTCCCGGCTATTACAATCCGCCAGAACGTGGCCAGCGCCTAAACCAGCACCTGGCGGATCCAGAAGTGCGCTGGGATCTGCACAACAGCCAGGCACTGCAGCTGGAAACCGGCACCGCCTACGGACCGCAGTTGCTGGCACCGATTCTCGATGAACTGCGCGCGGCAGCGGCAAACGAGCAGGAGCGAGCGCTGGTCGAATCCCTCGCGGCCTGGAGCGGCGATCATCCGCTGGAGTCAGTGCCGGCAATCCTGTTCAACCAGCTCACCTACGAACTGAGCCGCGCCACTCTAGCGCCGCGCCTTGGCGCCCAGGCCTTCGAGCAGTTGCTGTCGACACGGATGATCGACAGCGCCCTGCCGCGCCTCACCGCCGACCCGCAGTCGCCCTGGTGGACGCGAGCCAATGGCCAGGCACGCAGCCGCGCCGAGGCAGTCGCTGAGGCCTGGCGAGCAACCGTGCTGCACCTGCAGAAAACGCTCGGCGAAGACACCACGAAATGGCAATGGGGCCAGGCACATACCCTCACCCACCAGCATCCGCTGGGCGTGCAATGGCCGCTGGATATGCTGCTCAATGTCGGCCCGCAAGCAGCACCGGGCGGTCATGAAACACCGAACAACCTGTCGCATCGCATTGGCGCAGCACCCTGGCCAGTCGGTTACGGGCCATCGACGCGGCGCCTGGTCGACTTGGCGGACGCCAGCACCAGCTTGGGCATCAATCCGGTCGGCCAGAGCGGTGTACCCTTCGACCGTCACTACAGCGACCAGGCACGGCGCTTCATCGATGGTGAGTACGTGCCGCAGCACCTGAGCGCTGAAGACGTCAGCGCTAACACACGCAGCACCCTGACCCTGCAACCCGCGCCCTGAAAAAACTCAGGGCGCCAGCCAAACCCCAGGCATGAAAAAGCCCGCCATAGGGCGGGCTTTTTCCAGTCAGCCGATCAATTACTTGATCTTGGCTTCCTTGTACGCAACGTGCTTACGGACGACCGGATCGTATTTCTTGATCTCGATCTTGTCCGGGGTAGTGCGCTTGTTCTTGTCGGTGGTGTAGAAGTGGCCGGTACCGGCACTGGACACCAAACGGATCAATTCACGCATGACAGTCTCCTTAAACCTTTTCGCCGCGAGCACGAAGCTCGGCCAGAACTACGTCAATACCACGCTTGTCGATGATGCGCATACCTTTAGCGGTAAGACGCAGACGTACGAAGCGGTTTTCAGACTCGACCCAGAAGCGGTGATGCTGCAGGTTCGGCAGGAAACGACGACGGGTTTTGTTGTTTGCGTGGGAAATGTTATTCCCGGTTACCGGACCCTTACCGGTAACTTGACAGACTCTCGACATACCTCAGCCCTCTAAAACCTCATGCCCAACCCGGCATGGGTTGGCCGCTTAATCTCTGTTTTTCGGCGCTGGGCGCCGCGTTTCTTCAGGGTCTTACCGGTGATAGATCGCAATCAAGCAGCCGGGCCCCTAGAAAAGAGCGCTGCTTTATACCAGAAAGCCCCCATAGCAACAAGCGCGAGTATCGTTTAAATCTGCGCCTATTCGGTGCTCAGGCGCCAGCCATGGGCCGCACCGGGCAGTGACCGCTCGTCACCAGGATACGTTGTTCACCCGCAATTTATCGCTTAGTGTCTGTTCACGCGTCAACGCGACCCACCATCAGTCTGCGTTTTCCATCTGACGGCCCGCCGGATGCGCGCCACACCGCTCAGGAGTTTCTCATGCGTCTCGCCCTTTTGCCGCTGCTCATCGCCCCGGTGTTCGCCCAGGCCGCCATCCTCAGCGTTTGCACCGAAGCCAGCCCGGACGGGTTCGATGTGGTGCAGTACAACTCGCTGACCACCACCAATGCCTCGGCCGACGTGCTGATGAACCGCCTGGTCGAGTTCGACGCCGCCAGCGGCAAACTGCTGCCCAGCCTGGCCAGCAGCTGGAAGATTTCCGATGACGGCCTGACCTACACCTTCACCCTGCGCCCGGACGTGTTGTTCCACCGCACCGACTACTTCAAACCCACTCGCCGGACGCTGGAAGCCGACGACGTGCTGTTCAGCTTCCAACGCATGCTCGACCCCAACCACCCATGGCACAAAACCGCCACCAGCGGTTATCCACACGCCCAGTCCATGCAATGGCCTGCGCTGATCAAGGCGGTGGAGAAAGTCGACGCCCATACCGTACGCATCACCCTCAACAAGCCGGATGCGACCTTTCTCGCCACGCTGAGCATGGGCTTCGCCTCCATCTATTCCGCCGAATACGCCGACCAGCTGCTCAGGGCCAGCACACCGGAGAAGCTCAATAGCCAGCCGATCGGCACCGGCCCGTTCATCTTCAAACGCTTCCAGAAAGATGCCGCCGTACGCTACACGGCCAACGCCGACTACTTCGCCGGCAAGCCGAAGGTCGACAATCTGGTGTACGCCATCACCCCGGATGCCAACGTGCGCCTGCAGCGCCTGCGCCGTGGCGAATGCCAAATTGCCCTGTCGCCCAAGCCCATGGATGTCGAGGCCGCCGCCAAGGATGCCGACCTGGCCAGCGTGAAGACCGCTGCCTTTATGACCGCCTTCGTCGCCATCAACAGCCAGCATGCACCGCTGGACAAGCCAGCCGTGCGCCAGGCGATCAACCTGGCATTCGACAAGGCCAGCTACCTCAAGGCCGTGTTCGAGGGCAGCGCCGAGCCGGCCAGTGGTCCGTACCCGCCAAACACCTGGAGCTACGCCAGCGAGCTGCCGGGCTACGCCCACGACCCGCAGAAGGCCCGCGAACTGCTGGCGGAAGCTGGGCTGGCTGACGGCTTCAGCACCACGATCTGGACGCGCCCCTCAGGCAGCCTGCTCAACCCCAACCCGAGCCTCGGTGCACAACTACTGCAGGCCGACTTGGCCAAGGTCGGCATCAAGGCAGAGATCCGCGTGATCGAGTGGGGCGAGCTGATTCGCCGCGCCAAAGCGGGCGAGCATGATCTGCTGTTCATGGGCTGGGCCGGTGACAACGGCGATCCGGACAACTTCCTGACCCCGCAGTTTTCCTGTGCCTCGGTGGAGTCCGGTCTGAACTTCGCGCGCTTCTGCGATGCCAAACTCGACAAGCTAATCGCCGACGGCAAAACGCTCAGCGACCAGAGCAAACGCACTGCACTTTATAAGGATGCCCAGGCGATCATTCAGCAGCAGGCGTTGTGGCTGCCGCTCGCCCATCCGACTGCCTACGCACTGACCCGCAAGGGCGTCGAGGGCTACAGCGTGAGCCCGTTCGGCCGCCAGGACTTTTCCAAGGTCAGCGTAAAGCCCTGAACTGATAACGCGGCGGTGTACCTCATCACCACATTACATCCAGCCATGCTCGGCCATCGACAGTGGCTCACCGTCACCGACGATGAAATGGTCGAGGACACGCACCTCGACCAGCGCCAGCGCCTCCTTCAGGCGCTGGGTCAGCACCTTGTCGGCCTGACTTGGCTCGGCGACGCCAGAGGGATGATTGTGGGTAAGAATCAGCGCCGCGGCGTTATGCGCCAACGCGCGCTTGACCACCTGACGGGGATAGACGCTAGCACTGTCGATGGAGCCCTGAAACAGCGCTTCGAACGCCAGCACGCGATGCTTGGCATCGAGAAACAGGCAGCCGAACACTTCATGGGGCTCATGGCGTAGCAGCGCCTTGAGGTAGTCACGCACCGCCTGCGGGCTTTCCAGCGCCGAATCGCGACGCAACTGTTCGGCAAGGTGCCGGCGGGCCATTTCCAGCACCGCCTGCAACTGCGCGAACTTGGCGGGGCCAAGGCCAAGACGCTGGCTGAACGACGGCAGATCCGCTTGTAGCAACTCTCGCAAGCTGCCGAAGTCGGCGAGCAGGTGCCGCGCCAGGTCCACCGCACTCTGCCCCACCACGCCGGTTCTTAGAAAGATCGCCAGCAGCTCGGCGTCGGTCAGGCTGGCCGCGCCCTGGGCCAGTAATTTTTCCCGCGGGCGCTCTGCCGCGGGCCACTCACGAATACTCATAGAGACACTCCTTGTCCGTTCGCCTCAGCGTTCACTTTCACCGCTAACCGCACAGCCCGGCGCGGCGCTGCTCCACTGCTGCCGCTGTGCTATCGTAGCCCGGTTTTTCGCGGGGCGCCGGGGCTGGGGAGGCATCGGCAACCTGCATCTGTAACGGCACACGACAAAGGCAGAGCTATGCAGCGGCTGTATCGCAAACGCATCATTCTCGGCGTGGGTGGCGGCATTGCCGCCTACAAGAGCGCGGAACTGGTCCGCCGACTCAAGGATCAGGGCGCTGAAGTGCGCGTGGTCATGACCCACGGTGGGCGCGAGTTCATTACCCCGCTGACCCTGCAGGCGCTGTCCGGTCACCCGGTGCACCTGGATCTGCTCGACCCGGCGGCTGAAGCTGCCATGGGTCATATCGAACTGGCGCGCTGGGCGGATCTGGTACTGATCGCGCCCGCCACCGCCGACCTGATGGCGCGCCTGGCACAAGGCGTGGCTGATGACCTGCTGACCACCTTGGTGCTGGCCACCGACGCACCTGTCGCCCTGGCGCCGGCGATGAACCAGGCGATGTGGCGCGACCCAGCGACCCTGGCCAACGTCGAGCTGCTGCGCAGCCGCGGCCTGAAAATGTTCGGCCCGGCGTCCGGAAGCCAGGCCTGTGGCGATGTGGGCCTTGGCCGCATGCTCGAAGCCGACGACCTGGCGCAGCTCGCCGCCGACTGCTTCGAGCATCAGGCACTGACCGGCAAACATGTGCTGATCACCGCTGGCCCGACCCAGGAGAACATCGACCCGGTGCGCTACATCACCAACCACAGCTCCGGCAAGATGGGTTTCGCCCTCGCCGAAGCAGCGGTGGAAGCCGGCGCCAAGGTCACCCTGATCAGCGGCCCGGTGCACCTGCCAACGCCGGATCGAGTGAACCGCATCGACGTGGTCAGCGCCCGCGACATGCTCGCCGCCTGCGAAGCCGCAATGCCCTGCGACATCCTGATCGCCGCGGCGGCGGTGGCCGACTACCGGCCGGAAGTTGTCGCCCAGCACAAATTGAAGAAAGACCCCAACAGCGGTGACGGCATGCTGTTGCAGATGGTCCGCAACCCGGACATCCTCGCCACCCTGGCGCACCGCGAAGACCGCCCGTTCAGCGTCGGTTTCGCCGCCGAGACCGAGAACCTGCTGGAGTACGCCTCGCGCAAGCTTAAGGACAAGAACCTCGACCTGATAGTCGCCAACGATGTGGCCAACCCCAGCATCGGCTTCAACAGCGAGGACAACGCGATCACCATCATTGATCGCGGGCTGCAGCAGAGCAGCTTCGCGCAGACCAGCAAGGGCAAGATTGCCCGCCAACTGATGAGCTTTATCGCTGCGCAACAGACCAAACCCTGACATTCATCTGTACGGAAAACCTGATCGCCCCATGCACGCCCTACAAGCCAAGATTCTCGACCCCCGCCTCGGTACCGACTTCCCGATGCCCGCCTACGCCACACCAGGTTCGGCAGGCCTTGATCTGCGTGCCATGCTTAAGGAAGACCTGACTCTGGAGCCGGGCCAAACGGTGCTGATTCCTACCGGCCTGGCCGTGCATGTCGCCAACCCTGGCCTGGCTGCGTTGATCCTGCCGCGCTCGGGGCTGGGCCACAAACATGGCATCGTGCTCGGCAATCTGGTCGGCCTGATCGACTCCGACTACCAGGGCGAGCTGATGGTGTCGTGCTGGAACCGCGGCAATACCGCTTTCAAGATGGCCATAGGTGAACGCATCGCCCAGCTGGTGCTGGTCCCGGTAGTACAGGCACGCTTCGAAGTGGTCGAGGAATTCGACGACAGCGAGCGCGGCGCCGGCGGCTTCGGTCACTCGGGCAGCCACTGATACACCCCACATCGCCAGGAGACGTCGGATGAAAGGCTTCAAACGCGCGCCCAAGGAAGAACGCCCTGGCGAATCGCAAGGCAACCCGCAGGCCAAGCAAAAGGTACCTGCCGATCTGCTGCCCGGCGCAATCGTCGCAGTCTTTGGCGTGGCCCTGGCCGGCGCCATCCTGTGGTTCACCGCTGTCAGCCCGGCTCAGCAGCTGCAGCAACAACAGCTCAGCCAAGCCTGGGGCAGCAGCCAGGCCGCCAGCCTGCAGCAGGCGCTCAAGCAGCTCAGCGCCGACACCCTCGCCGCGGCACGCAACCCGGTGCTCTCACAAGCGCTGCAAAGCGGCGATGAAGCGCAGTTGCGCGACGCCGAGAGCGGCCTGCGCTACTGGGGCGGCGTGGTCGATGCCCAGCTCAACCTGCCAGGCCAGGCGGTGCCGGACAGCTCGCGCAGCGCGCCGATGAACTTCGCCGCGCTGGATCTGCTGCGCCGCCTCGAAGCCGGCCAGGCGCCGGCAGTGGAAGCCTATAAAGTCGGCGAGCGCTGGCTGGCCTACAGCGTGGCGCCGGTGCGCCAGGACGATAAACAGCCGATGGCCGGCACCCTGCTGCTGGCGGTCGACCTCAATCGAGTGCTGGGCAACCTGCCGCCACTGCCGGCCGATGTCGGGCAAATCCAGCTGGTGCAGCGCTTCGACGCTGGCGCGGCCCAGGTACTGATCCAGCGTGGCCAGGCCGAGGGCACGGCGCAGCCATTCGCCACCGGCAACCCGCATTGGACGCTGAACTTCACACCGGCCGCTGGGCTTGGCGCCACCGGCCTGTCGCCGACGCTGCTGGGCCTTGCCCTGCTAGTCGCGCTGCTCGGAGCGCTGGCCGGAATTTATGTGGTCAGCCGCCGCCTGCAACAGCGCGTGGATCGCGACGCCGCGCAATTGGCCGAGCTGGTGAAAGAACTCTCTGCGGGCAAAGCCGTCAAAGCCTTCAGCTTGAGCCTGCCCGCCCTGCATAACCTGGCACAGAGCCTCAGCCGACTGCCCCGTCGCGCCCAGGAACCCGTGGCCACCCGCCCGGCCCCCGTCGCCAGTGAAACACCCAGTAGTCGCGTCGCAGCCAAGCCAGCGGATCTTGTAAATCCGCTGTTTCAAGACACCGATATTCTCGATATCGACATCCTCGACGACGACCAGGATCTCCTGGGACTGGAGCAGACACCGATCATGACCGCGCCGCAAGCCCCGAAACTCCCAGCAGACATCTTCCGAGCCTATGACATCCGTGGTGTGGTAGGCGCAGGCCTGACCCCGGAAACCGCATACTGGATCGGCCGTGCCATCGGCTCGCAGAGTCTTGCCGAAGGCGAGCCGAACGTCTCCGTTGGCCGTGACGGTCGCCTGTCCGGCCCAAGCCTGGTGGAGCAGCTGATTCAGGGCCTCGCCGACAGCGGCTGCCAGGTCAGCGATGTCGGCATGGTGCCGACTCCGGTGGTCTACTACGCCGCCCACGTGTTGGCCGGCAAGACCGCGGTGATGCTCACCGGCAGCCATAACCCGCCGGACTACAACGGCTTCAAGATCGTCATCGCTGGCGACACCCTGGCCAACGAACAGATTCAAGCCCTGAAGACCCGCATCGACACCAACGACCTGAGCAGCGGTGAAGGCAGCGTAGAGTCCGTCGACCTGCTGCCGCGCTATCTGGAGCAGATCCGCAGCGACATCGCCATGGCCAAGCCACTGCGCGTGGTAGTTGATTGCGGCAACGGCGCCGCCGGGGTTATCGCTCCGCAGCTGATCGAAGCCCTCGGCTGCAAGGTGATCCCGCTGTACTGCGACGTCGACGGCAACTTCCCCAACCATCACCCGGACCCGGGTAAACCCGAGAACCTGGTCGACCTGATCGCCAAGGTCAAGGAAGAGAACGCCGATATCGGCCTGGCCTTTGACGGCGACGGTGATCGCGTGGGCGTAGTGACCAACACCGGCACCATCGTCTACCCGGACCGCCTGCTGATGCTGTTCGCCAAGGACGTGGTATCGCGTAATCCGGGCGCCGACATCATCTTCGACGTCAAATGCACCCGTCGCCTGACTCCGCTGATCAGCGGTTACGGTGGCCGCCCGGTAATGTGGAAAACCGGCCACTCGCTGATCAAGAAGAAGATGAAGGAAACCGGCGCCCTGTTGGCCGGTGAAATGAGCGGCCATGTGTTCTTCAAGGAGCGCTGGTTCGGTTTCGACGACGGCATCTATTCGGCCGCCCGTCTGCTGGAGATTCTCAGCCAGGACAAACGCACCGCCGAGCAAGTATTCGCCGCGTTCCCCAACGACGTGTCGACACCGGAAATCAACGTGCAGGTCACCGAGCAGACCAAGTTCCCGATCATCGAACGCCTGCAGCGTGAAGGCCAGTGGGGCGAAGGCAGTGTGACCACCCTCGATGGTGTACGCGTCGACTACCCGAAAGGTTGGGGCTTGGTACGCGCCTCCAACACCACGCCGGTTCTGGTGCTGCGCTTCGAAGCGGAAAGCCAGGCCGAGCTCGAGCGGATCCAGGAACTGTTCCGCTCGCAGATGCACAACGTTGCCCCTGACGTCCAACTACCGTTCTGACCTGTCCAGCACTGGAGCCCCGCATGACCCTAGAGCGTGAAGCCGCCACCAACGTCGCCAAGGTTCTGTCCGAAGCACTGCCGTACATCCGTCGCTTCGTTGGCAAGACCCTGGTGATCAAATACGGCGGCAACGCCATGGAAAGTGACGACCTCAAGGAAGGCTTCGCGCGCGACATCGTGCTGATGAAGGCGGTCGGCATCAACCCGGTGGTGGTACACGGCGGCGGCCCGCAGATCGGTGATCTGCTCAAACGCCTGAGCATCGAAAGCCACTTCATCGATGGCATGCGCGTCACCGATGCCGCGACCATGGATGTAGTGGAAATGGTGCTCGGCGGCCAGGTCAACAAGGACATCGTCAACCTGATCAACCGTCATGGCGGCAGCGCCATCGGCCTGACGGGTAAGGATGCCGAGCTGATCCGCGCGCGCAAGCTCACCGTCAGCCGGCAAACACCGGAAATGACCCAGCCGGAAATCATCGATATCGGTCATGTCGGTGAAGTCACCGGGGTGAATACCGACCTGCTGAACATGCTGGCCAAGGGTGACTTCATTCCCGTGATCGCGCCGATTGGCGTGGGCCCGAAAGGTGAGTCCTACAACATCAACGCCGACCTGGTGGCTGGCAAAGTCGCCGAAGCGCTGAAAGCCGAAAAGCTGATGCTGCTGACCAACATCGCCGGCCTGATGGACAAGCAGGGAGAAGTACTCACCGGTCTGAGCACCGAGCAGGTTAACGAGCTGATCGCTGATGGCACCATCTACGGCGGCATGCTGCCGAAGATCAAATGTGCGCTGGAAGCGGTACAGGGTGGCGTGACCAGCTCGCACATCATCGACGGCCGCGTGCCGAATGCGGTGCTGCTGGAGATCTTCACCGATGTCGGTAACGGCACCATGATCAGCAATCGCAAGCGTCCCTGATCACGGGACGCAGAAATGACAACGCCGGCGCTGAGCCGGCGTTGTCATTTCTGCGGCATTAATTTCGCGGCAGTTTTTATCGGCTCTGATTGTTTGTTAGATGGCGAAAACGGCCGTTCGCGGTCTCGTGGGAGCGGCTTTAGCCGCGAGCTCTTTACGCCTAGCCAGGCACAATCGAGGCTAAAGCCTCTCCCACGAATGAACGGCCGCTTTTGCCTTAATCAGCCCATCAACGAATCGCGTAGATATCCTTCTCGTTGGCCTCGGCGTATTCGTACAAACGCGCCAGGTAGGCTTTCTGCTGCTGCCAGACCTTCTGCGCAGCCGGATCGGCAGCAGCAGCAGCGTCGACTACGCCGGCGGACACCTCCTTGAGCTTGGCGAGCACTTCATCCGGCAGACGGCGCACATCGACACCCTCCTTCTTGAGTTGCTCCATGGCCTCCATGTTCTTGGCGTTGTAGTCATCAAGCATGTCGGCGTTGACGTCACGGGCCGCGGCGCGAACGATAGCCTGCAGGTCGGCCGGCAGGGTTTCCCAGGCCTTGATGTTGATGTCCAGCTCGAAGGTGACGTTCGGCTCCTGCCAACCCGGCGTGTAGTAGTACTTGGCCGCCTTGTGCAGGCCCAGCGCCTGGTCGTTGTACGGGCCGATCCATTCGGTAGCGTCGATGGCGCCGGTCTGCAGGGCAGTGAATATCTCGCCAGCCGGCATGTTGACCACGGTGCCACCGACCCTGGTCAGCACTTCGCCGCCCAGGCCAGGGGTGCGCATTTTCAGGCCCTTGAGATCATCGACCGAGTTGATTTCCTTGTTGAACCAGCCAGCGGTCTGTACGCCGGTGGCGCCACAGGCCATCGGCAACACGCCGTAGGGCTTGTAGACCTCTTCCCAGAGCTGGATGCCGCCGCCGTAGTGCAGCCAGGCGTTCATTTCCTGGGCGTTGGGGCCGAATGGCAGGGCGCAGAAGAACTGTGCGGCCGGCACCTTGCCTTTCCAGTAGTAGGGGGCGCCGTGGCCCATCTCGGCAGTGCCGCGCGATACCGCATCGAACACTTCCAGAGCCGGCACCAGTTCACCGGCGGCGTAGACCTTGACCTTCAGGCGGCCGTTGCTCATCTGTTCGACCAGCTTGGCGAAGCGCTCGGCGCCCACACCCACGCCGGGGAAGTTCTTCGGCCAAGAGGTGACCATTTTCCAGGTGAACGATTTGGCCTCTTCGGCAGGTCTGGCGGCATTGGCGCCGGCCTCCTCCTTGCACCCGACCAATGCCCCGGCTGCAATGCCGACACCCGCAGCAGCCAGTATCTGGCGACGTTTCATAGGTAGCTCCTTTTGTTGTTGTAATAGTTTTTGCCCAGCACGCAATGGGCGGTCGCCGCCCGAACGCTCAAGCCTCGCGACACGCGCAAATGTGGCTACATTAGAAGCAAGCTGACATCAGGTATAGCAAAGCTGACTAAAGTCGTACGGCGATTGCTGTTTCAGCGGGTAACTGCCTAGAATCAGCCGCTTTTGCCAACACTCCCGATAACTATAAGGACGATCTATGTCCAACTCGCCTTCACTTCCCCTGAGCCTGGCCAGAACCATCGACGCGATCAACAGCGCCATTGGCAAGGCATGCTCATGGCTGACTCTGTTTCTGGTGCTGGGCACCACCATCGTCGTGGTGCTGCGCTACGGCTTCGGTATCGGCGCAACCGCCCTGCAGGAAGCGGTGCTCTACGCACACGCCCTGGTCTTCATGGGCGCCGCAGCCTGGGCGCTGCAACGCAATGCCCACGTGCGTGTGGACATCTTCTACCAGCAATTCAGCGGCCGCCGTCAGGCGCTGGTCGAGATAATGGGCAACGTCTTGTTTCTTTTGCCCGTCTGCCTATTCCTCGGCTGGGCGAGTTGGGATTACGTGAGCAATGCGTGGGCAACCTATGAAGGCTCCAGCGAATCGGGCGGCCTGAAATTCGTTTATCTGCAGAAGAGCATCATCTTGTTGCTGGTCGTTAGCCTGACGCTCCAGGGCGTTTCCAACCTGATCAAGGCGATCTATATCATCACCGGCCGCCTGCCCGCCGCGGAGGTGAAACATGGCTGAGTTAATGGCAATACTGCTGTTCGCCAGCATCTGCGTGGCACTGATGGCCGGTTACCCGGTGGCCTTCACACTCGGTGGCGTGTCCTTGCTGTTCGCTGGTATCGGCATTGCCACCGGCAGCTTCGACCCTGGCTACTTGAGCGCCCTGCCCAACCGTCTGTTCGGCATCATGAACAACCAGACCATGCTGGCCGTGCCGCTGTTCGTGTTCATGGGCGTGATGCTGGAGCGCTCGCGCGTGGCCGAAGACTTGCTCGAATCAATGTCGCGCCTGTTCGGCACCTTGCGCGGCGGTCTGGCGATTTCGGTCTGCGTGGTGGGCGCGCTGCTCGCGGCCAGCACCGGCATCGTCGGCGCCACCGTGGTGACCATGGGTCTACTGGCCCTGCCGACCATGCTGCGCCGCGGTTATGACCCGGCCATCTCTACCGGCACGCTGGCGGCGACTGGCACCCTGGGCCAGATCATCCCGCCTTCCATCGTACTGGTGCTGCTGGGCGACGTGATGTCGAGCGCCTATCAGCAGGCGCAATTGAAGATGGGCATCTTCTCACCGAAGACCGTCTCGGTCGGCGATCTGTTCGTCGGTGCCCTGCTGCCAGGCCTGCTACTAGTAGGCCTGTATATCGTCTACATCATCGCCGTAGCGATCCTGCAGCCGAAGAAGCTGCCTGCGCTGCCCAAGGAAGAACTCGGTGACGTCGAGTGGGGCAAGCTGCTGAAAGCCTTGGTGCCGCCGCTGGTGCTTATCGGTGCAGTACTTGGCTCGATCCTGGCGGGTTATGCGACCCCGACCGAAGCCGCTGCACTTGGCGCGGTAGGTGCCATGCTGCTGGCACTGTTCAAGGGGAAGCTGAATTTCGGACAACTTCGTGACGTGGCCTACGGCACTACTGAAATCAGCGCGATGGTGTTCATGATCCTGATCGGCGCCTCGCTGTTCTCGCTGGTGTTCCGCGGTTTCGGCGGCGAAGCACTGATCGAGGACGTGTTCGCACAGCTGCCAGGCGGCGTGCTCGGCGCATTCTTCCTGGTCATGCTGGTGATCTTCCTGCTCGGCTTCATTCTCGACTTCATCGAAATCACTTTCGTGGTGGTGCCAATCGTCGGCCCCGTACTGCTGGCCATGGGCCTTGACCCGGTCTGGCTCGGCGTGATGATCGCGCTCAACCTGCAGACCTCGTTCCTGACGCCCCCCTTCGGCTTCGCGCTGTTCTATCTACGCGGTGTCACGCCGCCCAGCATACCGACCAGCACCATCTACAAGGGCGTGGTGCCGTTTATCCTGATACAGCTGTTGCTGCTGGTGATCGCCTACATTTTCCCAGGATTGATTACCTGGTTGCCGGAGCAAGTCTACGGTTCTTGACTGCCTGGCAGCATAAACGCCCGTTTCGACGGGCGTTTTTTATGGGCACTGGCGAACCTCGCCGCCGCCTCGTGGCCCAACAGCCAATCTCTACAGGAGCAGCACGTCCATGAGCACCACCAACGAACGCATCCAGCTGGGCGACCTGGTCTGCTGGCGCATCCATCATGCCGGCGCCGAGCTGTTGGTCAGTGAGCAAGGCGCGCAGATCCTTCGCTATAAGCCTACCAAGGGTGAGCCGCTGATCTGGCTCAGCGAAGAGGCGGCATACGAAACCGGAAAGAGCGTACGCGGCGGCGTGCCGGTGTGCTGGCCCTGGTTCGGCGACCTGCAGCGCAACCCAGACGCCATCCGCGCCACGTACACCCGCCCTGATCAGGCTCCGGCCCACGGCCTGGTGCGCGACCAGGCTTGGCAATTGATCGGCCTGAATACCGAAGAAGATGGCGTGACACTGTCGTTCGCCTTCGACACCGCCGCCCAGCCGATTGCCGAATGGCCGCATGCCGCCGAGCTGCAGCTGGACATCCACCTCGGCGAGCGCCTGAAGCTGATCCTGACCACCCGCAACCTGGGCGACAACGAACTGCCGATCAGCCAGGCGCTGCACACCTACTTCGCGGTCAGCGATATCCGCAAGGTACAGATCGAAGGCCTGGACGCCTGCCGCTACGTCGACACCCTGCAGGACTGGAAGAAAGTGCGCCAGAAAGGCCCGGTGACCTTCAGCGGCGAAACCGACCGCATCTACCTCGACACGCCGCAACAGCTGAGCATCGTCGACCCGCTCTGGAAGCGGCGCATTGTCATGCGTAGCGAAGGCTCGGCCTCAGCGGTGGTGTGGAACCCGTGGATCGCCAAGGCCAAGCGCCTCTCGCAATTTGCCGACGACGCCTGGCAGGGCATGCTCTGCATCGAGCACGCCAACGTGCTGGACGACTCGCTGATCCTCGCACCGGGAGCCGAATACCGCCTCGACGTCACGCTGTGGTCGCAAGCACTTTGAGATGACGTGCCTTCAAGGCAGTCAGGCTGCGCGGGTCAGCAAGCCCCCAGCCTGTTAGACTGCCGCGATGCACGCCCCATCACCGGATACCCCGATGCAAGCAAAGAACCCTGCAATCGGCTTGTGTCAGCAAGCCACCTTTCTGATCAGCGCCGCCAAGGTCGACCAATGCCCGGACGACCAGGGCTATGAAGTCGCCTTCGCTGGCCGCTCCAACGCCGGCAAGTCCAGCGCGCTGAACACCCTGACCCACGCCAGCCTGGCTCGTACCTCGAAAACCCCGGGGCGCACTCAGCTGCTGAACTTCTTCCGCCTGGACGAAGAGCGCCGCCTGGTCGACCTGCCTGGTTACGGCTACGCCAAAGTGCCGATCCCGCTCAAGCTGCACTGGCAGAAACACCTCGAGGCCTACTTGGGTAGCCGTGAGAGCCTGCGCGGCCTGATGCTGATGATGGACATCCGCCATCCGCTGACCGAGTTCGACCGCATGATGCTCGACTGGTCGGGCGCCAGCGGCATGCCGATGCACATCCTGCTGACCAAGGCCGACAAGCTGGCCTTTGGCGCGGCGAAAACCACCTTGCTCAAGGTGCAGCAGGAGATCCGCAAGGGGTGGGGCGATCACGTCAGCATCCAACTGTTCTCGGCGCCCAAGCGCATTGGCGTGGAAGACGCGCAGACCGTTCTCGGCCACTGGCTGGGCCTGATCGGCGAAGAAGACGACGACCAAGCCGAAGACTGATGCGCTTGTAGTAGCCCGTGGTCGAGCGTAGCGACACCCGGGAGTAGCCACATGCTCTTCCTGGGTATCGCTACGCTCAACGCCAGGCTACATCTTGAAACGCCCCGCAAACGCGGGGCGTTTTGCGTTGCGCTCTGCCGAGGAGCGGCTAGGCTCCAGGGAGGAATGGGTGAACTAGGGCTGCCGGCACTTTTCTGCAGGCAAAAAAAACCCCGAACTTCGTATGGGGAGGGAGAAGATCGGGGTTTAAGGGTCTGAACCGCTAGGGCGGGGCTCAGATGTCTGCCAACACTTAACACAACAAAGGAGCATCGAAGGGCTTTATGGGCCATTCGTAAACTCTGACCGGGCGTCCAGAAGTAAAGTTCAGCGGCCCTTAGATTCCTTTGTTTGGTCTTAATAACCATTAAGACCGCCCAGTACTAACTGATAACGGGACGCAGCAGCGCCCCGACAGATCAGTGAGCTTCATCCCAGTTGTTGCCGACGCCGACTTCGACCAGCAGTGGTACATCGAGCTTCACGGTCTCGCCCATCAGCGGACGAATCTGCGCGCTAACCTGCTCGACCAGATCCTCGCGCACCTCCAGCACCAGTTCATCGTGCACCTGCAGGATCACCCGGGCGTCCAGCCCGGATTCGCTCAGCCACTCATCCACCGCCACCATGGCCTTCTTGATGATATCCGCTGCGGTGCCCTGCATCGGCGCGTTGATCGCCGTGCGCTCGGCACCGGCGCGCTCCTGCGGCCGGCTGGAGTTGATCGCCGGCAGGTACAGGCGACGGCCGAACAGAGTCTCCACGTAACCCTGCTCCGCCGCCTGGCGACGGGTACGGTCCATGTACTCGCGCACGCCCGGGTAACGGGCGAAGTAGGTTTCGATATAGGCCTTGGCGGTCTTGTTGTCGACGCCGATGTCCTTGGCCAGCTTCTGCGCGCCCATGCCGTAGATCAGGCCAAAGTTGATTGCCTTGGCACTGCGGCGCTGATCGTTGGTGACCTGATCCAGCTCGACCTTGAATACTTCCGCAGCGGTCGCGGTGTGTACGTCGAGGTTGTCGCGGAAGGCGTTCATCAATCCTTCGTCGCGAGACAGGTGCGCCATGATGCGCAACTCGATCTGCGAATAGTCCGCCGCCACCAGCTTGTAGCCCTTCGGCGCCACGAAGGCCTGGCGAATGCGCCGGCCCTCGGCGCTGCGGATCGGAATGTTCTGCAGGTTCGGGTCACTGGACGACAGCCGCCCGGTAGACGCCACGGCCTGTTGATAACTGGTGTGGATACGCCCGGTACGCGGGTTGATCTGCTCCGGCAGGCGATCGGTGTAAGTACTCTTGAGCTTGCTCAGGCTGCGGTACTGCATCAGCACCTTGGGCAGTTCGTAATCCTGCTCGGCCAGCTCGGCGAGCACCGCTTCGGCGGTCGAGGCCTGGCCCTTGGCGGTCTTGCTGATAATCGGCAAGCCGAGCTTTTCATAAAGGATGGCGCCGAGCTGCTTGGGCGAGCCGAGGTTGAACTCCTCCCCCGCCACTTCAAACGCCTGGCGCTCCAAGGCCACCAGCTTCTCGCCGAGTTCCCTGCTGTGCTCGCCGAGCAGCTTGGCGTCGACCAGCGCGCCATTGCGCTCGATACGCGCCAGCACCGGCACCAGCGGGATCTCGATATCGCGCAGCACGCTGGCGACGCTCGGCTGTTGCTCCAGGCGGCTCCACAGATTCTGGTGCAGGCGCAGGGTCACGTCGGCATCTTCTGCGGCGTAAGGGCCGGCCTGTTCCAGAGCGATCTGGTCGAAGGTCAGCTGCTTGGCGCCCTTGCCGGCGATACCCTCGAAACGAATGGTGCTGTGCCCCAGGTACTTGAGCGACAGGCTGTCCATGTCGTGACGGGTGGCGGTGGAGTCCAGCACGTAGGATTCGAGCATGGTGTCGAACGCCACGCCCTGCACGTTGATCGGCGTGGTGGCATTGGCCAGTACGTTGATGTCGTATTTGGCGTGCTGGCCGACCTTGGCCTTGTTCGGGTCTTCGAGAATCGGCTTGAGCGCGCGCAGCACGGCATCGCGATCGAGCTGCTGCGGCACGCCCATATAGCTGTGCGCGACCGGCACATACACTGCCTCGCCGGCCTTGACCGCGAACGATAGACCAACGAGCTGCGCCTGCTGGGCGTCGACGCTGGTGGTTTCGGTGTCGAAGGCGATCAGCTCGGCCTGCTTGAGGTCCTCCAACAGGGTATCGAACTCGCCCTGCTCAAGAATCGTGCGGTACTCACCCGCGACCATGGTCGCCTGATCATCGGTCGCTGCCTGCTGTACGTCGGCGGCGGCTTCGACTGCCGGGACTTCACCCTGTGCCTCGCCCGGCTCGCCACTGGCCGCCGCACTGAACAAGTCACCGGCCGGCGGCGCGAGTTCCAATTTGGCGGCCGACTTGGCTTTCGGCGCAGCGCTCTTGGTCTGGCGCAGCAGCTCGTCGAGCCAGCCTTTGAACTCCAGATCCTCGTAGAGCGGGCGCAGCACCTCGATATCCGGCTCGCCGGGCATCAGTTGCGAGCAGTTCAGGTCCAGCGGCACATCCAGTTTGATGGTCGCCAGTTTGTAAGACAGATAAGCCATCTCACGGTGTTCTGCGAGCTTGGCGGGCAGCGTCTTGGCGCCACGAATCGGCAGGTCGGGCACCTTGTCGAGGTTGGCGTAGATCACGTCCAGGCCGCCGCCAATGCCGACCAGCAGGCCCAGCGCAGTCTTCTCGCCCACACCCGGCACGCCGGGAATGTTGTCGATCTTGTCGCCCATCAGCGCCAGGTAGTCGATGATCAGCTCAGGGCCGACGCCGAACTTCTCCTTCACACCCTCGATGTCGTAGACGCTGCCGGTCATGGTGTTGACCAGGGTGACGTGCTTGCAGACCAGCTGCGCCATGTCCTTGTCGCCGGTGGAAATCACCACGTCGCGACCCTCGGCGGCGCTCTGCCGGGCCAGAGTGCCGATCACGTCGTCAGCTTCCACCCCTTCCACGCAAAGCAACGGTAGACCCAGACCGCGCACGCTGGCGTGCAGCGGCTCGACCTGCAGGCGCAACTCGTCGGGCATTGGCGGGCGGTTGGCCTTGTAGTCGGCGAACATTTCATCGCGAAAGGTGCCGCCTTTGGCATCGAAGACCACGGCGAAGGGGCTGTCCGGATACTGCCGGCGCAGGCTGCGCAGCATGTTCAGTACGCCCTTCACCGCGCCAGTGGGCAGGCCCTTGGAATTGGTCAGTGGCGGCAGGGCGTGAAAGGCGCGGTACAGATAAGAAGAACCGTCGACCAGGACGAGGGGAGCTTGGCTCATGAGGGCAATCAACCTTTTCGGCGGGCGTGGCGCTAGAATACGCGGCACCGTTGATATCAAAGGGACAAGGTTACCATGGGACCATTCAATCGCTTGATCCTGCTTGCCGTGCTGGCTGCCGTGCCGTTCGCCGCGCAGGCCAGTGATGCGCCCTCGGCCGAGCCCGATGTAACCATCCGCCAGGACGGCGACCGCACCGTGGAGGAGTACCGGGTCAACGGCTTCCTCTACGCCATCAAGGTCACCCCCAAGGGTGGCAAACCCTATTTCCTGGTACGGGCCGACGGCAGCGACGGCAATTTCGTGCGTTCCGATTCGCCGGATATGTTGATTCCGGCCTGGGAAATCTTCAGCTGGTAAGGCAGTCAATTCATGTCGGTGTTCACCCCGCTGCAACGTCCGCAACTGGAAACCTTTCTCGCGCCTTACGGGCTCGGCCGCCTGCTCGACTTTCAGGGCATCGAGGCCGGTAGCGAGAACAGCAATTTCTTCGTCAGCCTGGAACAGGGCGAGTTCGTGCTCACCTTGATCGAGCGCGGGCCGAGCGAGGATCTGCCGTTCTTCATCGAGCTGCTCGATGTTCTCCACGAGGCAGGGCTGCCCGTTCCGTATGCCTTGCGCACTGACAACGACGAAGCGCTGCGCAGCCTGGCCGGCAAGCCGGCGCTGCTGCAACCGCGGCTGAGCGGCAAGCACGTGCGCGACGTCAATGCCCAGCATTGCCATGAAGTGGGCGAGCTGCTGGCGCGCATTCACCTGGCGACCCGCGACCACCCGCTGCAGCGCAAGAGCGACCGCGGTCTGGAATGGATGCTGCGCGAGGGCAAGGTGCTGGCCACACACCAGACGCCGGAGGCCACCGCGCTGCTGGAAAGCGCGCTGGCGGAAATCGCCGCCGTGCAGGAGCAGGTGCGCAAACTGCCGCGCGCCAACCTGCACGCCGACTTGTTCCGCGACAACTGCATGTTCGAAGGCACCCACCTGAGCGGGGTGATCGACTTCTATAACGCCTGCTCGGGGCCGATGCTCTACGACCTGGCGATCACCGTGAACGACTGGTGCTCGGACGAACAAGGCCGCCTGGATGAAGCGCGCGCTCGCGCCGTGATGGGCGCCTATGCCGCGCTGCGCCCGTTCACTGCCGCGGAAGCGGAAATCTGGCCAGCCATGCTGCGCATCGCCTGCGTGCGTTTCTGGCTGTCGCGCCTGATCGCCGCCGAGGCCTTTGCCGGCCAGGACGTGCTGATCCACGATCCGGGCGAGTTCCAGCGCCGCCTGGCCGCACGCCAGCAGGTCAGCCTGACGTTGCCGTTCGCGCTTTAAGCTCTCCGGCAGAACGTTCGCTGATCGCTGGCAAGCGTTCTGCCTGGTCTGTTCACGACTATGCCTTAAAGCTTACCGAGGCAGGCGCTGAACCCATCGGCAAGGTTCTGCAGCATGCCCTCGTAACCGCTTGCACTGACAGGCACTACGGCGCCCATAGCATCCAGCTCGGCCAGCGTTGCTGGCAGACCGGCGGTCAGCGTTTCCGCCAGGCGTGGGCGCAGCGGCGGCTCGCTGAACACGCAGCTGGGCCCGACTTCCTGCAAGCGCTCACGCATGGCCGCCACATGGCGAGCACCCGGCTGAACCTCGCTGGCCACGCTGAATACGCCGACATGCTTGAGGCCATAGGCAGACTCGAAGTAGTCGAACGCTTCGTGGAACACGAAGAACGGTTTGCCGGCCAACGGCTCCAGCTGGGCCTGCAGACGCGGCTCCAGAGAGTCCAGACGCTTGCCGAACGATTCGAGGTTGGCGGCGTAACGCGGCGCATTGGCCGGGTCGGCTTCTCTCAGGTCAGCCGCCATGCGCGCGGCAATCACCCGCGCATTGGCTGCGGACAACCAGAGGTGGGCATCCAGGCTGCCGGGGCGATGGTCATGGTCATGCTCGTCGGCCGGCTCCTGCGCATGCGCTGCATCGTGATCGTGATCGTGATCGTGATCGTGATCGTGGCCATGCTCCTCGCCGAAATGCCGCAGCGTCATGCCCGGCAAGCTCTGCACGGCTACGCTGGGCTTCTCTCGGGTGGCCAGCACGCGGGGCATGAAGCTCTCCATGTCCGGGCCGATCCAGTAAACCAGGTCGACTTCCTGCACCCGGCGCATGTCGGAAGGCCGCAGCGCGTAATTATGCGGCGACGCGCCCGGCGGCAGCAGCGCTTCAGGCTCGCCGACGCCGTCCTGCACGGCCGCGGCAATCAGTTGCAACGGTTTGATGCTGGTCAGCACACGCACCTCGGCATGGGCGGCGCCTGCAGCGATGAATAGAGCGCAGGAAAGAATCAGAGACGCGGGAGAAAACAGGCGCGGCAACATAGGCAAAGGATTCGGTAATCAGCAAGCGGGGTAATACAATAACATCTCTTTCGTTATTGGTGATGTCACTTGTCGAGCCGCCGCAGCCTGGATATCGGCTGGCTGTCCGCCACGCGTGGCATCATGCGGCCGATGCGTAATAGAATAACGTCCTACGCTTCGAGGCCCTTGCCATGTACAAACCCGTCAGCGTCGTGCCGCCACTGGCATCGCGCCCCCATGATCACTCCCATTGCGTCAGCCATGCGCTGGCCGAAGCCGAGGCCATCTGCGCACGCCAGGGCCTGCGCCTGACCGCCCTGCGCAAGCGCGTGCTGGAGCTGGTTTGGGCCAGCCACAAGCCGCTGGGCGCTTATGACATTCTCGGTGTGCTCAGCGAAGAAGACGGCCGCCGCGCCGCGCCACCCACCGTCTACCGCGCACTGGATTTCCTGCTGGAAAACGGCCTGGTGCATCGCATCGCATCGCTCAACGCCTTTGTCGGCTGCAGCCACCCGGCGCACGCACACCAGAGCCAGTTTCTGATCTGCCGCAACTGCAGCGCTGCCGTGGAGCTGGAGCAGACTGCCATCAGCGATGCCATCGTGCGCGGCGCCAAGGGCGTCGGCTTCGTGGTGGAAAGCCAGACCGTTGAAGTCGTCGGCCTGTGCGCAGGCTGCCAAGGCAGCAAATGAGCGACGCACTGATTCGCCTCGAAGGCGTGACTGTCGGTTTCTCCGGGCAAACCGTGCTGGACAAGGTTGAGCTGACCATCAAGCCGGGCGAGATCGTCACGCTGATCGGCCCCAACGGCGCCGGCAAGACCACCCTGGTGCGCGCCGTGCTCGGCCTGCTCAAGCAGGATACCGGCAGCGTTTGGCGCAAGCCGAAATTGCGTATCGGCTATATGCCGCAGAAGCTGCATGTCGACCCAACCCTGCCGCTCAGCGTATTGCGCTTCCTGCGCCTGGTGCCCGGAGTTGACCGGGCGCGCGCTCAGGCGGCATTGGCTGAAGTCGGCGCCAGCCAGGTGCTCGACAGCCCTCTGCAGGGCATCTCCGGCGGCGAACTGCAGCGTGTGCTGCTGGCCCGCGCCCTGCTGCGCGAGCCCGAACTGCTGGTACTCGATGAGCCGGTGCAAGGTGTCGACGTGGCTGGCCAGGCCGAACTGTACCGCCTGATCACCCGCCTGCGTGACCGCCACGGTTGCGGCGTGCTGATGGTCTCCCACGACCTGCACCTGGTGATGAGCACAACCGATCAGGTGGTGTGCTTGAACCGCCACGTATGCTGCTCGGGCCACCCGGAGCAGGTCAGCTTCGATCCGGCCTTTGTCGAGCTGTTTGGCCGCGACGCCCAGAGCCTGGCGGTCTATCACCACCATCACGACCATGAGCACGACCTCACTGGCGGCGTGGTCAGCGACAAACCCGGCCTGACCATCCATGGCCCGGTCCCTCACGTACATGGAGACGGCTGCAAGCATGGCTGATTTTCTTCTCAACGCCCTGCTCGCCGGCCTCGCCCTGGCGCTGGTCGCCGGCCCGCTGGGCTCCTTCGTGGTGTGGCGGCGCATGGCCTATTTTGGCGACACCCTTTCTCACGCAGCGCTGCTCGGCGTGGCGCTGGGCCTGATGCTGGATGTCAGCCCAACCTTTGCGGTGACCGTCGGCTGCGTGCTGCTAGCGATCCTGCTGGTCACCCTGCAGACCCGCCAGCCGCTGGCCAGCGATACGCTGCTCGGCATCCTCGCCCACAGCACGCTGTCGCTGGGCCTGGTGGTGCTGAGCTTCATGCGTGACGTGCGCATCGACCTGATGGGCTACCTGTTTGGCGACCTGCTCGCCGTCAGCCCCACCGACTTGGCATGGATTCTGGCCGGTAGCGCGCTGGTGCTGGTGCTGCTGGTGCTGATGTGGCGTCCGCTGCTGGCGATTACCGTGCACGAAGAACTGGCCAGGGTCGAAGGCCTGCCCGTGGCCGCCATTCGCCTGGGCCTGATGCTGCTGATCGCCATCGTTATCGCCGTGGCGATGAAGATTGTCGGCGTGCTGCTGATCACCTCGTTGCTGATCATCCCCGCCGCCGCCGCCCAGCGCCACGCCCGTACGCCGGAACAAATGGCTTTTGGCGCCAGCCTGCTGGGAATCGTGGCGGTGTGCTGCGGTCTGAGTCTGTCCTGGTTCAAGGACACGCCCGCCGGCCCATCGATCGTCGTGTCAGCCGCCAGCCTGTTCCTGCTGAGCTTTTTGCTGCCGCGCCGCAGGGTGTGAGCCGTCATATTTGGTGGCCCATCGGGCGCCGTGTAGAATTGCGTATTTTTTGCACAGATCGAGACTCGCAGTCATGACATCGTTTCCTTTACGCTGCGTTGCCCTGGCCATGCTGGCTCTGCTGACCGTTGGCTGCCAGAGCCGCGAAGCGGCCGATCCAACTCCGGTTGCCGTGGTCGCAGCGCCCACTCCGCAGGAGCAGTTCGACGACTACCTCGCCGAAGGCCTGCTCGCCGAAGCCGAGACGCAGCTCGCGACCCTGCAGGAAAGTGGCGACCCTGCCGCGTTGCTGCAGGCTCAGCGACAGCTTTCTGAGGCCTACCTGCAGGAAGGCCAGAAGGCGCTGGAAGGCGGTGACCTCGACAAGGCGGCCAAATCTCTGGCCCATGCCCGCACCCTGATGCCTAAAGCTCCAGCGCTGACCACTGGCCTGGACGGCGCCATCGGCAAGGCCCGCGAGGCCGAGCGCAGCGCCGTCGAACAAGCTCAGGCCGCGCGCCAAGAACAGCTGCGTTTGCTGCGCCAGGCGGCCGAAGCGCAAGCCGCGGCTAGTCGCGCAGCCGACGATGCGCCGGTTCAAGCCAGCGCAGAGCTGATAGACCCGACAGCCAAACGCAGTGAAATCAGCCTGGCGATGCTCGACAGTCGCGACGAAGTGGCGCTGTTCGAACGCCTGGATGCCGTTGCCGCAGACGTGGTGACCTTCGACCGTACCGTGCATATCCAGGTCCGCAGCGCCGAGGATCTGCGCCGCGTCAGCGCCCTGCTCGAAGCACGGGTGATGAAGCGTGATCCGACCTACAAGCTGACGCTCAGCCACGCCGTCAAACCGGTGCAGGTGCCGCGTCTGGTGCTGCGTATGCGTGATCAGTAAGCCGGTTACACTGCCCGCCAGACCAGCTTTTTAGATATAAACATAGGCCTACAAAGATTTTTGAGGTCTAACGAGCGCCAGGTAAACTAGCGCCACTCTTATGCCTACCCGGCAAACCGACGAACCCAAAAGGTTTAACGCGTGATCGACTTTCATCAGGTCCACAAGGCGTACCGCGTCAGTGGCCGCGACATTCCCGCCCTGCAACCCTGCGATTTGCATATCGAACGTGGCGAAGTATTCGGCATTATCGGCCACTCCGGCGCCGGCAAAAGCACCCTGCTGCGCCTGATCAACCGCCTCGAAGAGCCATCCGGCGGGCGCATCGACATCGATGGCGTGGACGTCACCGCCCTCGGCGCCGACGGCCTGCGCAAATTCCGCCAGCAAGTGGGCATGATCTTCCAGCACTTCAACCTGCTGTCGTCCAAGACCGTTGCTGCCAACGTCGGCATGCCGCTGAAACTGGCAGGCGTTCCGACGAAGGAAATCGACCAGCGCGTCGCCGCCCTGCTCGAGCGAGTCGGCCTTCAAGACCATGCCAACAAGTACCCGGCGCAACTTTCCGGCGGCCAGAAGCAGCGAGTCGGCATTGCCCGCGCCCTGGCGACAAGGCCGAAGATTCTGCTCTGCGACGAAGCCACCAGCGCCCTCGACCCGCAAACCACCGCTTCGGTGCTGCAGCTGCTCGCCGAGATCAACCGCGAGCTGGGCCTGACCATCGTGCTGATCACCCATGAGATGGACGTGATCCGCCGCGTCTGCGACCGCGTGGCGGTCATGGATGCCGGCGTGATCGTCGAGCAGGGCCCGGTGGCCGACGTATTCCTGCATCCGCAGCACGCCACCACCAAGCGCTTCGTGCAGGAAGCCGAGCATGTCGACGAGAACGACCAGCGCGACGATTTCGCCCATGTGCAGGGGCGCATCCTGCGCCTGACCTTTATCGGCGAGTCCACCTATTCGCCGGTTCTGGGCCAAGTGGCGCGGGAAACCGGCATCGACTACAGCATCCTTGCCGGACGCATCGACCGCATCAAGGACACGCCCTACGGCCAGCTGACCCTGGCGCTGACCGGCGGCGATATCGACGCCGCCCTGGCCCGCTTCGAAGCGGCTGACGTGCACCTGGAGGTCTTGCGCTGATGGAAACCTTATTGCCCAACGTCGACTGGCTGGAAATCTGGCAGGCCAGTATCGATACCCTGAACATGCTCGGCGGCTCCATGCTGTTCACCGTACTGTTCGGCCTGCCCCTGGGCGTGCTGCTGTTCCTTACCGGGCCGCGGCAGATGTTCGAACAGAAGGGCCTGTACGCGGTGATCTCCCTGGTGGTGAACGTGCTGCGTTCGGTGCCGTTCGTGATCCTGCTGATCCTGCTGATCCCGGTCACGGTACTCATCACCGGCACCTCACTCGGCGTCGCTGGGGCCATTCCGCCGCTGGTTGTCGGTGCCACGCCCTTCTTCGCGCGCCTGGTGGAAACCGCCCTGCGCGAGGTTGACCGCGGCATCATCGAAGCGACCCAGGCGATGGGCGCGAGCACCCGGCAGATCATCTTCAACGCGCTGCTGCCGGAGGCCCTGCCGGGCATTCTCGCGGCCATCACAGTCACGGCCATCACCCTGGTCTCGTACACCGCGATGAGCGGCCTAATCGGCGGCGGTGGCCTGGGCGACCTGGCGGTGCGTTACGGCTATCAGCGTTATCAGCCGGACGTGATGTTCGTGACCGTGGCGCTGCTGGTGGTGCTCGTACAGATTCTGCAAACCATCGGCGACCGCCTGGTGGTGCACTTCTCTCGTAAATAAAACAGCTGGAAGGGCCAGCGGCAGCCTGCCGCCGCGCCGTCTCATTTCAAGGAGTCAACGATGAAAAAACTGCTCACTGCCCTGGCTGTCGTCGCAGCCTTCTCCAGCACCGCCCAGGCTGAAACCCTGCGCGTCGCTGCCTCTGCCGTACCGCACGCGGACATCCTCAATTTCGTCAAACCAGCCCTGGCTAAAGAAGGCGTGGAGCTAGACGTCAAGGTGTTCACCGACTACGTACAGCCCAACGTACAGGTCGCCGAGAAGCGCCTGGACGCCAACTTCTTCCAGCATCAGCCCTACCTGGACGAGTTCAACAAGAGCCGTGGTACCAGCCTGGTCAGCGTTGCCGGCGTGCACGTCGAGCCGTTCGGAGCCTACTCCAGCAAGATCAAGGATCTGAAAGACCTGCCACAAGGCGCCAACGTGGTGATCCCCAACGATGCTACCAATGGCGGCCGCGCCCTGCTGCTGCTGCAGAAAGCCGGCGTGATCACCCTGAAGGATCCGACCAATATCCTCTCCACGCCGAAAGACATCGCCGAGAACCCGAAAGGCATCAAGGTGCGTGAACTGGAAGCCGCCACCCTGCCGCGCGTGCTGACCCAGGTCGACCTGGCGCTGATCAACACCAACTACGCCCTGGAGGCCAAGCTGAACCCGACCCAGGACGCCCTGGCCATCGAAGGCAGCGACTCGCCGTACGTGAACATCCTGGTGACCCGCGAAGACAACAAGGACAGCCCGGCCGTGCAGAAGCTGGTCAAGGCCCTGCATAGCGATGACGTGAAAGCCTTCATCCTGGAAAAATACAAAGGCGCAGTGGTTCCGGCGTTCTGATCGCCGCAATCCTCCCTGCAGTACTCGATGCCGCGTAGCCCTCAAGCTACGCGGCATTTTCATATCTGCGGCCCAGGTTTCTCAGAGCCTGTTCACGGTCTCGCGAGCTAGAGCCATACAAGGCCTAGGCGGCCCCACAAAAACAAGCGAGGAAGCGGAGTTTACGAGCTGTAAATGAGCATTCCGACTGGGCTGGCAATCCAGCCAGTTTTTTAACGCAGTAGGGCCGACGCGTAGCAGATCGTGAAAAGGCTCTCAGTCGGCGGGAATAAAGCGCAATACGCCAGCCTGCCGCGGCCCGGCGCCAGTGGGATCGTCCTTGGGATGGGCGATGCCATCGCTGACCGGTACTTCGTCGAAATCGAACGGGCTGATGCCCTCCAGGCAGGCGACGTTGACGCCGTACTGGTGGGGATTGGAGCGGCGCTGATGATGGGTGTAGATGCCACAGCGTGAGCAGAAGAAGTGCTGGGCGCTCATGGTATTGAAGCGATAGACCGTCAGCAACTCGGCCCCCTGGAGAATATGGAAGTCCGCCAGCTCGGCCGAAACCGCCACCGCACCGCGCATCCGGCAATAAGAGCAATTGCAGCGCCTTGCGCTGTGCAGACCGTTGCTGAGGGTCATGTGAAAACGCACGTCGCCGCAGTGGCAGGCACCGTTGATCTCGCCGATATCCTTGTTCATCCGTCACACCTCCGCTCGACAGGAGGCGTGATCATAAGCCGGTTTCGCCAGACAGTGGCTTCGCCAGGCATTGCAGCAACCAGTCCAACGCTGGTTGACGCTGGGCGCGGCGCAAAATCACCACCAGCTCGCGGTGAAAGGTCAGCTCGCCCAGCTCCAGCACGCGTAGCGTCTGCGGCCGCTGACACCAGAGGCCGGCGCGGGGGATCAGTGACACGCCGAGGCCGCACTCGACCATGCGCACGATGGCTTCCAGCTCGTCCAGCTCCAACGCCTCGCGGGGCGTCAGCCGTTGTTCGCGCAGAAAGCGCTCGACCTGGCGGCCGCCGAAAGAGCGCCTGTCGTAGCGCACGAAGGGCTGCTCGCGTAGCAGATGCAGCGGAT
This sequence comes from Phytopseudomonas punonensis, assembly GCF_900142655.1. GTDB lineage: Bacteria > Pseudomonadota > Gammaproteobacteria > Pseudomonadales > Pseudomonadaceae > Aquipseudomonas > Aquipseudomonas punonensis. The sequence continues at coordinate 1,186,311 of NZ_FRBQ01000001.1, forward strand.
CATCGCCCGTCATGCCGGGCGGTGCGATCAGCACGAAGGGCTCGCGCACCAGCTCCACCTGCAGAAGCTCTTTGGGCAGTTCAAACGGCGGACGGATCAGCACGGCCAGATCCAGCTCGCCGGCGTCCACCTGGCCGAGCAGATCGAGGGAAACCCCAGGCACCAACTTCAGCTCGACTTGAGAAGCCCGGGTGCGAAAGCGCACCAGGGCTTCGGGCAACAGCCCAGTTTGCACGCTGGCAATAGCGCCGATCTTCAGCTCACCCTGCCATTCTTCGAGCGCAGTCGGCACGGCCATCTGCGCGAACAAGCCAAGCATCTGCTCGGCCAGCGGCAAGGCATGGCGCCCACCGGCGCTGAGTACCGCGCTACGACCACTGCGGTCGAACAGGCGCACGCCGAGGCTCTGCTCCAGCACGCGCATCTGCGCGCTGACCGCCGATTGCGTAAGGCCTACGCGAAGCCCGGCAGCAGCGAAGGTGCCGTAGCGGGCCACGGCCACGAAGGTTTTCAATTCTCGGAGCATTGATCAATTTCATTTGAGATGGATGGCAATAATATTCGCTTTTAATCAAAATTCTTGCATCTAGAATCGGTGACACCGACCTGAGGAGCTCACACATGGCACTGTCCCCGTTTCACCTGGCCATTCCCGTCTACGACCTGGCCGCCGCCCGGCATTTCTATGGCCAGGTGTTCGGCTGCGCCGAAGGTCGCAGCAGCGATCACTGGGTGGATTTCGATTTCTTCGGCCACCAGCTGGTGATCCACGAAGCGCCGAAAATGCCGCACCAGGAATCGGCTATCAGCAACCCGGTGGACGGCCACGATGTGCCGGTGCCGCACTTCGGCGTGATTCTCGACTGGCCAATCTGGGAAGCCCTGGCGCAGCGCCTCCAGGCGCGCGAAACCGCGTTCGTGATCGAGCCCTACATCCGCTTCAAGGGCCAGGTTGGCGAGCAAGCCACCATGTTCCTGCTCGACCCCTGCGGCAATGCCCTCGAGTTCAAGGCATTCAAGGACATGAGTCAGCTGTTCGCCAAATAGGTTTAGGAGCTTGATGGGTTGCACCCATCCTACAAAGACTACGCCGGAGTCGATCCGTAGGATGGGTGAAACCCATCAATGCACCACGCCGTAACCCATCACAACCAATCCCGCGCTCACTCCCCCGCCGCCATCTCCACCTCCGCGGCCCATCCCCAATCCGGCGGATACACACCACGCTGCACATACGCGTGAAATGACGAATGGGGCCAATCGCAAACCCTCTCCACCAAAGCGTGCTTGACCGGATTGTGGTGGATGTAATCCATATGCCGCTGCCAATCCTCTTCATCCCGAATGGCGTGCTCCCAGAAGCGACGTTGCCAGATACCACGCTCGCCCTTCGCTACCTGGCTTTGGCGCAGGTTCGCAGGAAGCGGAAGCTGCCGGGAGAAATCACCTTTGATGCGTCGCAGCCGAGTGGAGAAGTCGCTGTCACCCTCGGGTAGGCGCATCAACAGGTGGCAGTGCTCGGGCAGGACTACCCAAGCCTGCAAGGCAAAAGGCGCACGGCGCTGCTCTTCGAGGAAGCTCTGGCGCAGGGCAGCGATATGGGAAACGAGCCATTCCTGGCGGCGATCGGCGAGAACTAGGGTAAAGAAGTAGATGCCACCTGGGCGGTAGTGGCGTCGATAGTCGGTCATCAACGTTCCCTTCCTTGGGTCGTTTTTGGTTTTGGTGGTGATGGGTTTCACCCATCCTACGAGGATAGCCACCGCCCCCAGATCCGTAGGATGGGTCGGGCCGCGTAGGTGAAACCCATCAATCGCTGTCGATCATCTTCCGTTGATCAACACCGGCAGCTGCGCCGCCAGCTTGTCGACATTGATCGGCGCGCGGATAAAGCCGCGCTGGGTGCCGTCCGGGCCGATGATGGCGAGGTTGCCACTGTGGTCGACGGTGTAGTTTTCCTTGCTGGTATCGGCCGGAATGTAGGGAATGCTCACCGCGTTGGAGAGTGCCTGGATGGTATCCGGCTCGCCGCTCAGGCCCATGAAGCCGGCATTGAAGTAGCCCAGGTATTTCTTCATCTGCTCCGGCGTGTCGCGGGCCGGGTCGACGCTCACCAGCACGATGCGCAGGTTATTCCAGGTCTCTTCCGGGATCTGCGTGCGCAGTTGGCGCAGCTGCGCCAGGGTCGCCGGGCAGATGTCCGGGCAGAAGGTGTAGCCGAAGAACAACAGGCTCCACTGGTCCTTGAGCTGGCCGGTGGAGAAGGTCTGACCGTCCTGGTCGAGGAAATCCAGGGCGGGGACCTGGCGCTGCTGGGGCAGCATGACGATGCCGGCGTCGAGCAGCGCCGCAGCGTCATTGGACGTGCCGCGCAGTGCCTGGCTGGCGATCAGGCCGAGCACCAGGGCAACGGCGGCGATAAGGGCGAATACGGTGAGGTGCTTGCGAGTCATGGCGGCCACGCTGGTCAGGGTGAAGGGTATCGCCCTGTATGGCCCGATGCCCGACTTCGCGGGGAAGCTGTGCCTGGGCGGCACTGGGATCGGCCATCTGGCGATGCGCAGCGGGAAAAGGTACCAGATACGCGCCGCCAGGTGGCCGTTTACCCCTGCGGCGGGCTGTCACGCTGACAGCCCGCCGCAGGCCTGCCTCAGGCCACCGCGCGGCGCATGCTCAGCGCACGGCCCTCGAGCCGACGGGTAAGACCATGGCGCTCGATCAGCAGCGCGCCACCCTGCTGCTCGGCCGCACGGCCCCAGTCATCGAGCAGCTCCATGCAGGCATGGTCGACATAGCTGAGGTTGTCGAGCGGCACGTGCAGGCGGGTGGTCGGCGCAATGCCTTCGAGCACGCTGGCCAGGTGCGGCACCTTGAGGAAGGTCGCCGAGCCGGTCAGGCGTAGCTCCGCTTCATCGGGGCCGAGCTCGTTGAGGCTGACCTTCAGGCGCGAGGCCTTGCCGGCCAGCTTGAGCAGGGTCAGGGCGAAACCGATCAGCACGCCGGTCAGCAGGTCGACAGCGACGATGCCCAGGGCGGTCGCGGCATAGATGAACACCGGGGCGCGACCATAACGGCCGAGGCTGCGGATGGCTTTGATGTCGACCAGCTTGAAGCCGGTGTAGACCAGCACCCCACCCAGGCAGGCGACCGGAATGCTCTGCAGCACCGCCGGCAGCAGCATGACGAAGGCCAGCAGCCAGGCCCCATGGAAGATGGTCGACATGCGGGTACGGGCGCCGGCCTGGACGTTGGCCGAGCTGCGCACGATCACTCCGGTCATCGGCAGCGCACCGAGCAGGCCGCAGAGCATGTTGCCGATGCCCTGGGCAGACAGCTCACGATCCAGGTTGGAGCGCGGCCCGGTGTGCATGCGGTCCACCGCCGCGGCCGACAGCAGGGTTTCGGCACTGGCGATAAAGGCCACCACCACCGCGGCCAGGATGATCTGCGGGTTGGCCAAGTTGAACAGGTCAGCCGGTTGTATCCAGTCGATGGCATCGCTCAGGTTCGCCGGCACCTCGACCCGCGCCACACCCAGGCCCAGCCACAGGCTGATCAGGGTCATCAGCGTCACGCCGATCAGTGCGCCAGGCAGAAAGCGCAGGCCCTGGGGGCGCAGCTTGTCCCACAGAAACATGCAGCTGATGGTGCCGAAGCCCAGCAACGCCGCTGCCAGGGCACTGCCGCTACCCAGCCCCGGGATCGCCTGACGCAAGGTATCCGGGAAGGCCAAAAGATTGTCCAGGCCGGATGCCTGGGGCTTCACATCGAACATCACGTGGAACTGCGAAAGCACGATGAGGATGCCGATGCCGGCGAGCATGCCGTACACCACCGCCGGTGCCGTAACGCGGAACCAGCAACCGAGGCGCAGGCGCCCAGCGACCAGTTGCAGCAGGCCGGCGAGCAGCAGGATCGGCCCGAGCATGGCGATGCCGTGGGTGCGTACCAGCTCGAACACCAGTACGGCCAGGCCGGCGGCGGGGCCGCTGACCTGCAGTGGCGAGCCGGCCAGCCAACCAACCACCAGACCGCCGATGATGCCGGTGATCAGGCCCTTGGCCGGCGGCATACCGGAAGCGATGGCGATGCCCATGCATAGTGGCAGGGCGACGAGAAATACCACGATGGATGCCAGTGCATCTCGGGGTAGAGCGGCTTTGAATGAAGTGAGGGTCATGGTGCGGTCTCCTGCAGATCCAGCGCACAAAAAGTCATGACGATGAGCGACGGCTCACCATCAGCAGGTGTAAGGCAGTCAAAACCCAAGAGGCCGTTGCCCTGACTAGTCAGGGCAACAGGCCCGAATACGGCTGTCGATTATGGGCGGGCTAGCCCGCGGGTCGATTCATGGCCACCGGGTGACGTCCTGTCGCAGCGTCTTATGACGCCAGGTAGCGGGCGCGCGGACTGGCGCTGGGGGTGGTTTCGCCATCGAGGGGCAAGAACTCGCCACGCTCGGCGTCGTACGCCTTGATGGTGCAGTTCTCGATGTCGTAGACCCAGCCATGAATGAACAGCTGGCCGCTGGCCAGGCGCGCAGCCACGGAGGGGTGGGTACGCAGGTGATCGAGCTGGGCGACCACGTTTTCTTCGGTCAACACGCCAAGCTCCTGGTGTTCGGCGCAGCCGCAGCTCTGCTGGGTAACGGTCTTGGCGACCTCGGCGTGGCGTAGCCAGGCCTTGACCGTCGGCATGCGTTCAATGCTCTGTGGGTTGAGCACCGCCTTCATGGCACCGCAGTCGGAGTGGCCACAGATGATGATGTGCTGCACGCCCAGCCCCATCACCGCGTATTCGATGGCAGTGGAAACACCACCATTCATCTGGCCATAAGGCGGCACCACGTTGCCGACGTTACGGGTCACGAACAGCGAACCGGGGTCACTCTGGGTGATCAGCTCAGGGACGATGCGCGAGTCCGCGCAGGTGATGAACATGGCTTGCGGGCTTTGCTGGCGGGCCAGTTTGCTGAACAGCTCGCGCTGGTCGGGGAAAACATCGGTGCGAAAACGCTGAAAGCCATCAAGCAGAGTTTGCAGGGCCTCATCTGCACTCTGCTTACCGGCTGCGTTGGGTGTGGCGGATCGGATGGAACGGATGCGCTCGCTCATGGTGCCTCCTGGTTTTCAGTCGTGATATTGACTTGCCATCTAATGGCAGCCTGCTTCGTGACTATTTGGTCACATCGCAGACGAAGTTACCCATGAAGGCTTAAACCAACCTTAATCACAAGAAATGCAGGCCAAATCGGCAGACGTTATGTAACGGCAGTGCCACTTCGTCAGGCTCATTCGAGCCAATTAGGCAGCCGCTCTACCAAGGCGCTGATAGCGATTCCGTAGAAAACCGTGCAGATGTCGCAGGTGTTACCGCGAGCGGTTTTTGATCAGAAAACGCACAGTAGCTGCGTGATGCCCGCACAGGACGAGCTACTGGCGATATCGTTCAAGTAAGGAGCGTCGGGCAGTTTTTACGCACATGCGGCGTAAAGCTGCCCGACGCTGCAGCGCAGCGATCAGCCGCGGTGGTGACCGCGGAAGAAGTTGATCAGGCCCTGGGTAGAGCCATCTTCGGCGGCGACTTCATCGCTGCCGACCATGCGCGAATAGACGCCTTTGCCCAGCTCCTTGCCGAGCTCAACGCCCCACTGGTCGAAGGCGTTATTGCCCCAGATGACGCTCTGCACGAACACCTTGTGCTCATACATGGCGATCAGCGCGCCCAGGCGACGGGGGCTGACGCGCTCCATCACCAAGGTGTTGCTCGGCCGGTTGCCGGGGATCACCTTGTGCGGCGCCAGGCGCTGCACGTCGTCTTCGCTCATGCCCTTGGCGCGCAGTTCGGCCTCGGCTTCCTCGCGGGATTTACCGAGCATCAGCGCCTGGCTCTGCGACAGGCAGTTGGCGTACAACCACTGATGGTGGTCGGCGACCGGGTTGTAGCTGCTCACCGGGACGATGAAATCCGCCGGGATCAGTTGGGTGCCCTGGTGCAGCAACTGGTGGTAAGCATGCTGGCCGTTACAGCCCACACCGCCCCAGATCACCGGCCCGGTAGCCACGTTGACCGGCTGGCCATCGCCGCGCACGCTCTTGCCGTTGGACTCCATGTCCAGCTGCTGCAGGTGCTTGGTGATGTTACGCAGGTAGTGGTCGTACGGCAGGATGGCGTGGCTCTGGGCATTCCAGAAGTTGCCGTACCACACGCCCAGCAGGGCCAGCAGCACCGGCATGTTCTCCTCGAACGGCGCGGTCTTGAAGTGCTCGTCCATGCGATAGGCACCGGACAGCAGCTCCTTGAAGTTGGACATGCCGATGGACAGGGCAATCGGCAAGCCGATGGCCGACCACAACGAGTAACGGCCGCCGACCCAGTCCCACATCGGGAAGATGTTTTCCTCGCGGATACCAAAGCCCACCGCCGCTTCACGGTTGCTCGATACAGCGATGAAATGGCGATACAACTCGGCTTCCGAGCCGCCCTGGGCCAGATACCAGCCGCGGGCGGCGTGGGCGTTCTTCAGGGTTTCCAAGGTGCCGAAGGATTTCGACGAGACGATGAACAGGGTGGTTTCGGCACGCAGCTTGGCGGCCAGCTCATGGAACTCGCTGCCGTCGATGTTGGCCAGGTAATGGCAACGCACGCCGCGCTGGGCGAACGGCAGCAGCGCCTCGGAAACCAACTGCGGGCCCAAGAAGGAGCCGCCGATGCCGATGTTCACCACGTCGGTGATCGGCTTCTCGGTGTAGCCGCGCCACAGACCGTTGTGGATGCGCCCGACCAGCTCGGTCATCTGCTGCAGCACACGCTGCACCTCGGGGATGATGTCGACGCCATCGACTTCCACCTTGTCGCCCAGTGGGCGGCGCAAAGCGGTATGCAATGCCGGGCGCTGTTCGGTGTTGTTCAGCAGTTCACCGTCGAACAGTGCACGAATGCCTCGCTCGAGGCCGACTTCACGGGCCAGGTTGACCAGCAGCTCGCGGGTTTCGGTGTTGATCAGGTTCTTCGAGTAATCCAGGAACAACCCGCAACCGCTCAGGCTGAAGGTCTCGAAACGCTGCGGGTCGGCAGCGAAGGCCTGGCGCATGCTGAAGCTGGCGAGGCGCTCGCGGTGCGCGACCAGGGCTTGCCAGCTCGGCAGTTGGGTGACATCCAGCGATGAAGAAAGGTGCGGCATGAAGACTCCTTGGTTCGGGCCAGCCAGGCTGGCCTCGCGAATTCGATTACATGCCGTAGGTTGTATGGCGTTGGCAATACTGCGTTGAAAATTGCCTACCGCGCCTCACGTTCCTAAACGGCCTGGTTACCCTGCAGCTCGTGTCGATATGGCAACTGCGGGCCAACCCGTGAACAGGTCAACGCCGCGGCCTGTACCGCGAAATCGAGCATTTCATCGAGCCTCTCACGAGACAGCGCCGTGAGGCCAGCCGGGCTGTCCAGCCCATGCTGCACCAGGTAGGCGATGATCGCCGCCTGGAAGGTATCGCCGGCGCCCACGGTGTCACGGGTGACCACCTGGCGTGCCGGAACCGACCAGTGCCCGTGCTGCCGGCTGAACACACTCGCCCCTTCGCTGCCGCGGGTCAGGAACACCACCTGGCAACGCTGGGCCAGCCAGCGCTCGATGCTCGTCGACGGGGGAACGCCGGGATACAGCAGCTCCAGGTCCTCCTCGCTGACCTTGATCAGATGCGCGTGAGCGGCAAAAGATTCAATTCGCTGCCTCCAGCGTTCGATATCGGGCGCCGGATTGAGGCGCACGTTGGGATCCAGGCTGATCAGCCGCCGCCCGCTCTCGCGTTCGACCAGCGCCAGCAGGGTGTCACCAACCGGCGGCACCACCAGCGAATAGGAGCCGACATGCAGGCCGGTCACCTGCTCATCCAGCGCCGGCAGGTGCTCGGCCAGCAGTTGGCGATCGGCACAGCCTTCGCCGCGGAACATGTACTGCGGCGAGCCCTGGGCATCCAGGGCGACCATGGCCATGGTGGTCGGCGCGTCGCTGGCGACCAGATAGCGGTCGCTGACGCCCTCCTCATTCAGCACCTGGCGCAGGCGCTGGCCAAGGTAGTCGCTGGAAATACCACCGAACAGCGCCGACTCGACGCCCAGTCGGCGCAAACCGACCGCCACGTTGAACGGCGAGCCGCCGGCCAGGGCCTTGAAATTCAGCTCGCTGCTGCGCTCGCCGGGGTTGCAGAAGAAATCGAACAGGGCTTCGCCGCATACCAGGTACATGGAATCTCCGCGTCACGGAACAGGCGCATTCGCGCTGGGAAAGGGCCGGCGGCAGTGCCACCGGATCGGATTATTGCAGCCCGCGCACCTGCTCACGATAGCGCTGGTAAACGCCCTCGTAGGCGCGGCTGCGCAATTCGTCGGGCTCGGCGCCACGGCTGTGATCGAAACGCACGCAACGCTCGCACAGCGCATCCAGGCTCACTGCCTCGCCATGCCGGTGACTGACGCACCAGGCCGCCTGGATCGCCGCGCCGAGCGCCGCCGCCTCGGTGTGCCGCGGGCAGGTCACGGGCGCGCCCATGATGTCGGCGACGATCTGCCGCCAGGTCGCGCTCTTCGCGCCACCACCGATCAGGCGGATGCTGTCGCTGCGAATGCCGCTGGCGCGCAGCAGGTCGAGGCCATAGCGCAAGCCAAAAGTGGTGCCCTCCACCACCGCGCGGCAGAGGTTGGCGCGGGTCAGGTTCTCCGCCGTCAGGCCATGCAGGCTGGCGGTGGCCTGGGGCAGCGCCGGCACCCGCTCGCCGTTGAGGAACGGCAGCATCAGTACGCCCCCGGCACCAATCGGCGCCTCGCCGACCAGGGTGCCAAAACTGTCGACATCCAGCCCCAGCAGGTCGCGGATCGCGCCGCTGGCATTGGTCAGGTTCATGGTACAGATCAGCGGCAGCCAGCCGCCGGAGGACGAACAGAAGGTCGCCACCTGCGGATGCGGGCTGACCTGCGGTTGCTCGGCATAGGCATACACCGTGCCCGAGGTGCCAAGGCTCATGGTGATGGCGCCCGGGGCGATATTGCCGGTGCCGATGGCGCCCATCATGTTGTCGCCGCCGCCACTGGCGACCAGCGCCCTGGGGTTGAGGCCCAGGCGCTCGGCGATCTGCGGGCGGATCGTGCCGACACAGCGATGGGACTCGATCAGCTCCGGCAAGGCCTTTACCAGGGCGCCGCTCGGGTCGATCAGCTCCAGCAGCGCGGTGTCCCAGGTGCGCGTGCGCACGTTGAAGTACCCCGTGCCCGAGGCATCGCCATATTCGGCGCAGGCGCGCCCGGTCAGCCAGTAGTTGAGATAGTCGTGGGGCAACAGAATATGGGCGATACGGGCGAACACCTCGGGGTGGTGGTCGCGCGTCCACAGCAGTTTCGACACCGTGTAGCCCGGTGCGATGGCCAGGCCGAGGCGCTCCAGGGAGCCGCTGTCGCCGCCGAGCTGGTCCAGCAGATGGGCGTTCTCGGCCGCCGATTCGGTGTCGCACCACAGCTTGGCTGGGCGCAGCACTTCGCCCTTGGCATCGAGCAACACCAGGCCATGCTGCTGGCCGGACACGCCAATGCCGAGGATCTCGCTGCCCGCCACCCCGGCCTGCTGCAGGGCCTGGGCGGTGGCTTGCTCGAAGGCCAGCAGCCAGTCGGCCGGATCCTGCTCGCGGCGCCCATTGGCACCGCTGATCAGCCGGTGCGCGGCGCTGCCTTCTCCCAGCACCTCTCCGCTGTGGATATCGAGGATCAGCGCCTTGGTGCCCTGGGTGCCGCAATCGATGCCGAGGTACATGGCTCAGTCACCCAGGAGGGTCTGCAGGGTGCGCGTCACGCCGAGCTTGCGCAGGCTGTCGTAGCACAGCTCGAAGGCGGTGACGAAAGCAGCCGACTGCGGGATGGCAGTGCCGAAGATCACCTCGACGCCGAGCACGCGCTCGCGCACCTGGTCGTCATCGCTGACCAACGCCTGGCAGAACTCGGCGCGCGGATCGGGAATCCGGTAGCTGGTGCCCTTCTCGTCGACCCCCTTGAGGTACAGCGCCCAGGCCGCGACCACCAGAGCGGCGCGCTCCAGCGAACGACCGTCCTCGATCAGCCGGTTGATGGTCGGCACGATGAACTTGGGAAATTTCGACGAGCCGTCCGAGCACACGCGCTCGAGCTGATCGGCGATGGCCTGGTTGGAGAAGCGCTCGATCAGGGTGTCCTTGTAGCCTTCCAGATCGATGCCCGGCACCGCCGCCAGCTGCGGGGTCACGTCCAGGTCCATGAAGGTGCGTACGTAGCGACGGAACAGCGGGTCGTTCATGGCCTCGTGAACGTAGCGGTAGCCCTTGAGAAAGCCCAGGTAGGTCAACGCCAGATGGCTGCCGTTGAGCAGCTTGATCTTCATCTCTTCGTAGGGCGTGACGTCATCGGTGAACTGCACGCCGACCTTTTCCCAGGCTGGGCGACCGTTGACGAACTTGTCTTCCAGCACCCATTGCAGGAACGGCTCGCAGACCACCGGCCAGGCGTCTTCGACGCCATGGCGCTCGGCCAGCTGCGCGCGATGCGCATCGCTGGTCATTGGCGTGATGCGGTCGACCATGGCATTGGGGAAGCTCACATGGCTGTCGATCCAGCTCGCCAGCTCATGGTCGGCCAAATGGGCGAAGGCCAGCAGCGCCTTGCGGGTCACCGCGCCGTTGTGCGGCAGGTTATCGCAGGACATCAGGGTGAACGCCGGGGTGCCGGCAGCGCGGCGTTTGGCCAGGGCCGCGCAGAGGAAACCGAACACGCTGCGCGGCGCTTGCGGGTGCGCCAGGTCGTGCTGGATATCCGGCAGGTGGGCCATGAACTCGCCGGTGCTGTCATCGATGCAGTAGCCGCCTTCGGTGATGGTCAGCGAGACGATACGGATCGCCGGGTCGGCCAGTTTGTCGATCAGCGCCGCCGGCGAATCCTCGGCCAGCAACATGCCGTTGATGGCACCGACCACGCGCACTTCCAGGCCCGGCTCGTCGCCCAGCACCAGCATGGTGTAGAGGTGATCCTGCTCGGCCAGCGCCTGCTGCATGGCGCGATCTTCGCGGCGCAGGCCGACGCCGCAGATGCCCCACTCGCGGGCTTCGCCGCGGTTGAGCAGGGCTTCGGTGTAGATCGCCTGGTGGGCACGGTGGAAGCCGCCGACGCCGATATGGGCGATGCCCTGGCGCACGGTCGAGGGGTCGTAAACCGGCACTTCGACTTCCGGAGCCAGTGCAGCGAGATTCTTGCGATTCAATTTCATGGGGCGATTCCTGCGCGTCAGGCGGCCTGGCCGGCCTGGATGCGTTTGTCGATGGCCAGGCCATCGGCGTTGAAGACGTGGCAGTGGGCCGGGTCGAAATCCAGCGTCAGGGCTTCGCCATAGGCCGGCGAGAAGTCGCCGCGCACCCGCACGGTGAGCTCTTCCTCGCCGACACGCACATGGCAGAAGGTGTCGCTGCCCAGGCGCTCGCTGACATCGGCGGTGGCCTGCAGACGGCCCTGCCCGGCCGGCACCACGTTGAGGTGCTCGGGGCGAATGCCCAGGGTGACCGGGTCGCCGTTGCGCAGGCCGGTGCCGGCCAGCGGCAGGTCCAGCGCGGCGCCACAGCTCAGGCGCAGCTGACAGCGCGCGCTGTCGACGCCCGCCACCTGGCCGCGCAGGAAGCCCATCTTCGGCGTGCCGAGAAAGCCGGCGACAAACAGGTTGACCGGGTGGTTGTAGAGCTCCAGCGGCGAGCCGACCTGTTCGACGCGGCCGCCGTTGAGTACCACCACCTTGTCGGCCAGGGTCATGGCCTCGACCTGGTCGTGGGTCACGTAGATCATCGTCGCCTTGAGCTCCTTGTGCAGGCGCGCCAGTTCCAGGCGGGTCTGCACGCGCAGGGCGGCGTCGAGGTTGGACAAGGGTTCATCGAACAGGAAGATCTTCGGGTTGCGCACGATGGCGCGGCCAATGGCCACGCGCTGGCGCTGGCCGCCGGAGAGCTGCTTGGGCTTGCGCTCCAGCAAAGCGCCCAGTTCCAGGATGCGCGCGGCGTTGGCGACCTTTTCCTCGACCTCCTGCTTGCCGACCCGGGCCAGGTCGAGGGCGAAGGACAGGTTCTTGCGTACCGTCATGTGCGGGTACAGGGCGTAGGTCTGAAAGACCATTGCCAGGTCGCGCTTGGCCGGCGCGGTGTCGGTGATATCGATGCCATCGAGGGTGATGGTGCCGCTGGAGACTTCCTCCAGCCCGGCGATCAGGCGCAGCAGCGTGGACTTGCCACAGCCGGACGGGCCAACGAACACCACGAATTCACGGTTCTCGATATCCAGGTCGATGCCCTTGATGATCGCCGTGCCGTCGAAGCCTTTCTGCAGGTTGCGGATTTTCAAATCAGCCATGGCTCTTGATCCTTCTTGTTATTTCACAGCGCCGAACGACAGGCCGCGCACCAGCTGCTTCTGGCTGATCCAGCCGAAGATCAGAATGGGCGCACAGGCGAGGGTCGAAACGGCGGAAAGCTTGGCCCAGAACAGGCCTTCGGGACTGGAGTAGGACGCCACCAGCGCGGTCAGCGGCGCGGCGGCGGAGCTGGTCAGGTTGAGCGACCAGAACGCCTCGTTCCAGCACAGGATCAGCGACAGCAGCATGGTCGAGGCCAGGCCGCCGCGGGCGATGGGCAGCAGCACGCGAACGATTTCCTGCCAGGTGGTGGCGCCATCCAGCCGCGCTGCTTCGAGGATCTCGCCGGGGATGTCCTTGAAGTAGGTGTACACCATCCACACCACGATCGGCAGGTTGATCAGGGTGTAGATGACGATCAGCGCGATGCGCGAATCGAGCAGGCCGAACTGCTTGGCCAAGAGATAAATCGGCACCAGCACGCCCACCGGCGGCAGCATCTTGGTGGACAGCATCCACAGCAGCGTGCCCTTGGTGCGCTTGGTCTCGAAGAACGCCATCGAGTAGGCCGCCGGCACCGCGATGAGCATGCACAGCAGGGTCGCCGAGAAGGAGATCAGCACCGAATTCCAGGCGTAGGCGAAGTAGTCGCTGCGCTCGTTGATGTGCAGGTAGTTCTCCAGGGTCGGCGTGAAGATGAACTGCGGTGGCGTGGCGAAGGCATCCAGCTCGGTCTTCAGGCTGGTCAGCACCATCCAGAAGATCGGAAAGAAGATCAGTGCGGCCACGGCCCAGGCCAGCGTGCCGACCAGCACGCTCTGCAGGCGACGGGATTGCTTCAGGGTCAGCATCTCGGAGCCCTCACTGTTTGTCGGTCAGGTTCTTGCCGATCATGCGGATCAGCACGATGGCGGCAATATTGGCGATGACCACGGCGATCAGCCCGCCGGCGGAGGCCATGCCCACGTCGAACTGCAGCAGCGCCTGGGTGTAGATCAGGTAGGCCAGGTTGGTCGACTCGTAACCTGGGCCGCCGCTGGTGGTGGTGTAGATCTCGGCGAACACCGAAAGCAGGAAGATGGTTTCGATCATCACCACCACGGCAATCGGCCGTGCCAGGTGCGGCAGGGTCAGGTGCCAGAAGATCGCCAGCGGCCCGGCGCCGTCGAGCCGCGCGGCTTCCTTCTGCTCCTGGTCGAGAGACTGCATGGCGGTCATCAGGATGAGGATGGCGAACGGCAGCCACTGCCACGACACGATGAGGATGATCGAGAACAGCGGGTGGTGCGCCAGCCAATCCACCGGCTGGGCGCCGAAGAAGGTCCACACCGCCGCGAGGATCCCCGATACCGGGTGGAACAGCAGGTTCTTCCACAGCAGCGCGCTGACCGTCGGCATGATGAAGAACGGCGAGATCAGCAGCACCCGCACGATGCCACGGCCGAAGAACTCGCTGGCCTCCAGCAGTGCGGAAATCAGCACGCCGAACACCACGCTGATCAGCAGCACGCTGCCGACCAGCAGCAGGGTGTTGCCAGCGCCGGACAGGAAGGCGGCGTCGGTGACGAAATACTCGAAGTTTTCCAGGCCGACGAAGTCGTTCTCGCCGGGGTACAGCAGGTTGTAGCGGATCAGCGAGAAGTAGATGGTCATGCCCAGGGGCACGATCATCCAGATCAGCAGCAGAACCACCGAAGGGCTGACCAAGAACCAGCCGGGCGCCAGGCGTCGCGATTTACGCGGCGGGGCCTCGTGGGCCTGCTCTGCAGGGTGTTCGATTGTGTTCATCATGTCTCCGAAAGACAGTTCTACGGCGAACGACGCTTGCGTAGGGTGGGTGAGCGGCGCGGTATAGCAGTTTTCAACTGCCGCCACGATTGCGGGGCGCCGCGTAACCCACCAGGCGATCGTCTGCGTTGCGCCCATGGTGGGTTACGGCGCCACGCCTATCGCATCACACGCATGTCATGCGATAGGGCGCCTAACCCACCCTACGGGTTGGCTACTTCGGATACCCGGCGCGCTTCATTTCTCGCTCGGTGCTCTGCTGGGCGGCCTGCAGCGCCTGCTCCGGCTTCATCTGCCCGGTGAGCGCTGCGGCGAACAGCTTGCCGACCGCAGTGCCGATGGCCTGGAACTCGGGGATGGTCACCAGCTGGATGCCTACATAGGGCACCGGCTTGGCGCTCGGATCAGCCGGGTTGGCCTTCTTCAGCGAGTCGAGGGTGACCTTGGCGAACGGCGCGGCCTTCATGTAGGCATCGCTGTAGGTCGAGGCGCGGGTGCCTGGCGGCACGTTGGCGACGCCATCCTTCTCGGCGACCAGCTCACCGTAGGCCTTGGAGGTGGCCCAGGCGCTGAAGGTCTTGGCGGCATCCTTGGACTTGGAGCTGGTGGGGATCGCCAGCGCCCAGGAATACAACCACGAAGCGCCCTTGTCGGTGACCTGGGTCGGCGCAAAGGTGAAGCCCACCGAGTCGGCGACCTTGCTCTGGGATTTGTCGGTGACGAACGAGCCGGCCACGCTGGCATCCACCCACATGGCGCACTTGCCGCTGTTGAACAGCGCCAGGTTCTCGTTGAAACCGTTGCTCGAGGCGCCCGGCGGGCCGTACTTGTTCATGGTGTCGACGTAGAAATTCAGCGCGTTCTTCCACTCGCTGCCGGTGAATTCCGGCTTCCACTGCTCATCGAACCAGCGCGCGCCGTAGGCATTGGCCACGGTGGTGATCAGCGCCATGTTCTCGCCCCAGCCGGCCTTGCCGCGCAGGCAGATACCGTACTGGCCCTTGTCGGGCTGGTGCAGCTTGCCGGCGAACTCGGCCATCTGCTCCCAAGTCGGCTGCTCGGGCATCTCTAGCCCGGCCTGCTCGAAGAGGTCCTTGCGGTAATAGGTGATCGAGGCTTCGGCGTAGAACGGCAGCGCATAGAGCTGGCCCTTGGCCGACAGGCCCTCGCGCACGGAGGGGAACACATCGTCGAGAGCGTAATCGGCGGGCAGGTCCTTCATCGGCTCCAACCAGCCCTTCTCGCCCCATAGTGCGGCTTCGTACATGCCGATGGTCAGCACGTCGAACTGGCCGCCCTGGGTGGCGATGTCGGTGGTCAGGCGCTGGCGCAGCACGTTCTCTTCGAGCACCACCCACTTGAGTTTGATGTCCGGGTGCTGTTCTTCGAAGGTCTTGGCCAGGCGCTGCATGCGAATCATGTCGCTGTTGTTGACCGTGGCGATGGTCACGGTCTCGGCAGCCTGGGCGCCGACGGTGAGGGAAAGGCATGAAGCGGCTGCGAATACTTTGAGCGTGTGGTTCATGGTCTTGAACTCCTCTCCCTGGCCCCGTGAGCCTCGGGAGACATTATTGTTTTTGTGGGCCGACCCGGATTACACCCCTACGCCTGGACGCAAACAACGCCTCGACTGCACTGCAACCGATACTTTTTTGCACTGAAAATCCAGCAGCCAATGGGGACATAGCGGTCCCGGCAGCTCAAGAACGGGCCTTTAGCAGTATGTTCATCGAATGAGAGCAGCGGATTCAGTACAGGTTTTGCGCGGTGACACGCTGAGTGACCAACCGCCGGTAACCGCTGGGCGTCATGCCCTTGAGCTGCTGGAAGCGCCGGTTGAAGTTGGAGATATTGTTGAAGCCGGACTCGAAACACACTTCCGTCACCGGTTTGTCGCTCTGGGTCAGCAGCTCGCAGGACTTGCTCACCCGCAGTCGATTGACGAATTCGACGAAGCCGCGCCCGGTGGCCTGCTTGAAGAAGCGCGAGAAGTAGGTCGGCGTCATGCCCAGGTATTCGGCCACTTCTTCCTGGCTCAGCTCCTGGGCGTAGCGCTGGAAGATGTAGTCCACGGCGCGGTTGATGCGGTCGACATGGTGCTCGTCGGCCAGCTGCGCAGCGGTACGGTCGGAGAGCAGCTGGTACGCCTCGCAGCCGGCCAGCAGCTCCATGAGGATGAAGAAATGCCCCAGCCGGGTCATGCTCTGGGAATCGGCGATGCGCTGCAGCAGCTGGCGCGCCTCGGCGATGGTGTGCGGGCAACGGAACTCGATACCGTACTGGGCGCGGGCCAGCAGCGGCTGCAGGTCCTTGAGTTCGGCGAATACTGCGGTGCCGCTTTCCAGCACCTCGTCGGTGAAGTTGACCAGCATGTCGCGCTCGGCGACCGCCTCGCCCGGCGCCATCTGGCTGATCCAGTTGTGCGGCAGGTTGGGGCCGGTAAGAAACAGGGTATCGGGGGAAAAGTTGCCGATGTAGTCGCCGATGAACACCTTGCCAGCGCTGGCGACGATCAGGTGCAGCTCGTATTCCTTGTGGAAATGCCAACGCACCAACGGGCTGGGAAAGCCGTGCTGGCGATAGATCAACGAATGACCTTCGTGGTCATCCATCAGCTCATAGGATGGGTCGAGCGTTCTCTGCGTTCGGGACATGGCTGGCCGGCATCGTCTTGTTCTTGTCGGTGATTGCCGGTTGGCCACGCTGCAAACGCGTACCAACCGACCGACTAAAGACCCTAGCACAGTGCAACGGGTTCGCTGATTTGGCTCAGATTGTAGGATGGCGCATGCGAGCCCGATAAAAGCCTAAGCGGCGGATCACGTGCTTTTGTGGGAGCGGGCCGCGTAGGTGCAACCCATCAATTGCAGATGGGTTGCACCTATCCTACGAGCTTAGAGCGGGACGCCGTAGGATCAGCCCTGCGGATAACGCGCGCGCGGTGTAGCCATTGGCAGCGGGCCGTCACCGATCTGGCGGAACTCACCGGTTTCGGCATCGTAGGCTTTGATATCGCTGCTTTCGATGTCATACACCCAGCCATGGATGAACAGCTGGCCGGCTGCCAGGCGCGAGGCCACCGACGGGTGGGTGCGCAGGTGGTCGAGCTGGGCCACCACGTTTTCTTCGGTGAGCACACCGAGGGTGGTGTGGTCGGCGCAGCCGCAGTTATCGGCCACCACGGTCTTGGCGACTTCGGCATGACGCAACCAGGCCTTTACCGTGGGCATGCGCTCCAGGGTTGCCGGGTCGAGCACCGCTTTCATCGCGCCGCAGTCGGAGTGGCCGCAGACGATAATGTGCTGCACGCCCAATGCCGCCACGGCGTATTCGATTGCGGTGGAAACGCCACCGTTCATCTGGCCATAGGGCGGCACCACGTTACCGACGTTGCGGGTCACGAACAGGTCGCCCGGCTCGCTCTGGGTGATCAGCTCGGGCACGATGCGCGAGTCGGCGCAGGTGATGAACATGGCGCGCGGCGACTGGGCGTGGGCCAGCTTCTTGAACAGCGCCTGCTGCTGCGGGAACACATCCTGACGAAAACGCAGGAAGCCATCGACCAGATGATCCAGCGCTTCGGCGGCCGATGCAGCGTTCTTATCGGATTTGCTATCAGCAGGACGACGATTACCAGGCATAGCATTACCTCGCTTACGGATGGGGGACGGCGCGTGCGACAGCGCACAGCTTCCCAGCCGGTAGGGTCACCGGCAAGGGATCGTGGGATTTGACTGTGGCAAAACCATTCAAGACACGTCGGCGTGAACAATCTCCACCCGACCGGCGATGTTGACCATTTTTTCGCCGTGTCGTGCACCGCGTTAACGATCCATGACAAGGCCAATATCCAATCTGGGTATCGCTACGCTCAACGCCAGTCTACAGAGGTGCGGACATCGCCAGCCCGTAGCCCGGGTCGAGCGCAGCGACACCCGGGAAACCAGCGTCTCAAGCAACCCTCAGAACAAGCCCATCTGCTGCCCCGGCGGCGCAAACTGCGAGCAATCCAGCACCGCCCGCTTGCTGCCATCGTAGCCATAACGGCGACGGGCCAGGCGAAAGCGCTGGGCCAGCAGCTCGGCGAAATGGCCCTCGCCCTTCATCCGCGCGCCGAAGCGGCTGTCATAATTCTGCCCGCCACGGGACTGGCGGATCAGGCTCATCACGTGCTCGGCGCGGTCGGGAAAGTGGGTCTGCAGCCACTCCTCGAACAGCCCGGCGATCTCCAGCGGCAGGCGCAGCAGCACGTAGCCGGCCGAACTGGCCCCGGCTTCGCGCCCGGCTTCGAGCAGGCGCTCGAGCTCCATGTCGTTGATCATCGGGATCATCGGCGCGGCCATCAGGCCGACCGGCACGCCGTGCTCGTGCAGGGTTTTCATCGCCCGCAACCGGGCCTTGGGCGCGGCGGTGCGCGGCTCCATGATGCGTTTGAGCTGGTCATCCAGGGTGGTGACGCTGAACGCGATGCTGACCAGGTTGCGGCTGGCCAGTTCTTCGAGCAGATCCAGGTCGCGCAGGATCAGCGCGCTCTTGGTGATGATGCTCACCGGGTGGCGGTAGCGCAGCAGGATTTCCAGGGCCTGGCGGGTCAGCTGGTGCTCGCGCTCGATGGGCTGGTAGCCATCGGTATTGATGCCCAGGGCGATGGGCGCCGGCACATAGCCCGGCTTGCTCAACTGCTCCTCGAGGCGCTCGGCCAGGTTGGTCTTGGCGATCAGCTTGGTTTCGAAATCGATGCCCGGCGACAGGTCCCAGTAGGCGTGGCTGGGCCGCGCGAAACAGTAGATGCAGCCATGTTCGCAGCCCCGGTAGGGGTTCACCGAGCGGTCGAAGCCGACATCCGGCGAATTGTTGCGGCTGATCACCGTCTTCGCCCGTTCGTGGCGAACCTCGGTGACGAAGGTCAGCGGCGTCTGTTCCTGATACCAGCCGTCGTCCTCGGCCTCGCTGCTGGTCGGGGCGAAACGGTTGTGCGGTTTGCTGGCGGTGCCGCGCCCACGCGGCGCTGAAGTCGGGTTCATGATGCAGGCTCGATAACTGTATATAAATACAGTATTAGGATTTGCATCCTCAACACAAGCCACGCTCGTCGCGCGAGTAGCCTGAACCGTTCGTCGCCTGGTGCGGTCGCATCTGCACACACCTTTACATCCCTGCCGTGCCGGAGCCCGCATGCCGCCCGTATCGACCTCTGCTCTGCCTCGCCTTGCCGTGGCCTTGTTGGCTTTCGCATTGCTGGCTGGCTGCGCCGACGAGCCGCCACCCGCGCCGAAGAACCCGCGCGTGAAGGTGGCCACGGTCAGCCAGGTCGATTACGCGGCAGACGCCACCATCACCGGCGACATCCAGGCGCGGGTACAGACCGACCTGTCGTTTCGCGTCGGCGGCAAGATCACCGAACGCCTGGTGGATGTTGGCGATACGGTGAAGGCCGACCAAGTACTGGCGCGCCTCGATCCGCAGGACCAGCGCAACGCGGTGCGCTCCGCCGAAGCAGCTGCCGAGGCCGCCCGCGCCCAGGTCAAACTCAGCGCCGCCAACCTCTGGCGCCAGCAGCAACTGCTACCCAAGGGCTACACCAGCCGCAGCGAATACGACAGCGCCCTGGCCAACGACCGCAGCGCGCGCAACAGCCTGGCCGCCGCCGAGGCGCAACTCGCCGACGCCCGCGAGCAGGCCGGCTACACCGAACTGCGTGCCGAGAGCGACGGAGTGATCACCGCCCGCCAGGCCGAAGTCGGCCAGGTGGTGCAGGCCGCCACGCCGATCTTCGGCCTGGCCCGCGAGGGCGAGCGCGATGCGGTGTTCAACGTCTTCGAGGCGCTGCTGGTCGAACCCGGCCAGCCGCTGCGCGTCAGCCTGCTGGACAACCCCGAGGTGAGCGCCAGCGGCACGGTACGTGAGGTCAACCCGCAGGTGTCGGCGCAGAGCGGCACCGTGCAGGTGAAGGTCGGCCTGCAGCAGGTGCCGGCAGCAATGACGCTGGGCTCCACCGTCAGCGCCCATGTCAGCAATCCGGCGGTGCGCAGCGTCGAGCTGCCATGGTCGGCACTGACCAAGGCGGAAAGCGAGCCGGCGGTGTGGCGCCTCGCCGACGGTGACATCGTGCAACTGCACCCCGTGCAGGTTGGCCGTTACCTGACCGACAAGGTGATCATCCGTGCCGGCCTGCAGGACGGTGACCGCGTGGTGGTGGCCGGCGGGCAGCTGCTGCATCCGGGCCAGAAGGTGGAAATTGCCGAAGCCCATGAGCAGAAGCAGACCCAGGAGCAGCAGCCATGAACCGTGCGATCCCGTTCGTGCTGATCACCGCGCTGCTCGCCGGCTGCGCCGAGGACGAGAAGCCCGCGCCGATCCGCCCGGTGCTATACACCCAGGTGCAACAGCAGAACGAGCAGATTCTCGGCCGCTTCGCCGGCAATATCGAGGCGCGGGTGCAGAGCACCCTGGGCTTTCGTGTCGGTGGTCGGGTCGCCCGCCGCCTGGTGGATGCCGGGGCCGAGGTGAAAGCCGGCACCACCCTGGCGACCCTCGACCCGACCGACCAGCAGAACGCCCTGCGCGCCAGCGAAGGCGACCAGGCACGCGCTGAAGCGCAGTGGATCAATGCCCAGGCCAATGCCAGGCGCCAGCAGGAACTGTTCGACCGTGGCGTCGGCGCCAAGGCCAACCTGGAGCAGGCGCAGACCGAACTGAGCAACGCCCGCAGCAACCGCGAGCAGGCCGAAGCGGCCACCCGCCAGGCCCGCGATCGTCTGGACTACGGCACCCTGAAAAGCGACTTCGATGCGGTGGTTACCGCCTGGCACGTGGAGGCCGGCCAGGTGGTCGGCGCCGGCCAGGAGGTGGTCACCCTGGCCCGCCCGGACGTGCGCGAAGCAGTGTTCGACCTGCCTGTGGAGCTGGCTGACGGTCTGGACGATCAGGTGCAGTTCAACGTTGCCTCGCAGCTCGACCCGAGCATCGCCACCCGTGGTCGGCTGCGCGAACTAGCGCCGCGCGCCGACGCTGCCACCCGCACCCGCCGCGCCCGCCTGACGCTCGAGGAAACCCCGCCCGGCCTGCGCCTGGGTACCGCCGTGGCCATCAGCCTGACCCGCGCCCAGAAGCCGCGCAGCCTGCTGCCAGCCGCTGCCGTGCAGGAAGTCGACGGCCAGAGCCGCGTATGGGTGATCGACACCCAGGCCAAGACCGTTCACCCGCGCACCGTGCAGGTGGTCGGCCGCGAAGGCGAGCAGATCAGCGTCGAGGGCCTTGCGGCCGGCGACAAGGTAGTCAGCGCCGGCCTGAGCGAACTCAAGGACGGCCAGCAGATCCGCATCGACGAGGGCGTCGCACCATGACCCAGCAGACGCCGCGCAAGAACGGCTTCAACCTATCGGACTGGGCGCTGCGCCACCAGTCGTTCGTCTGGTACCTGATGTTCGTGTCGCTGCTGATGGGCGTGATTTCCTACATGAACCTGGGCCGCGAGGAAGACCCGGCGTTCACCATCAAGACCATGGTCATCCAGACCCGCTGGCCCGGCGCCACGGTGGACGAAACCCTCAGCCAGGTCACCGACCGTATCGAGAAGAAGCTCGAGGAACTGGACTCGCTGGACTACGTGAAGAGCTACACGCGCCCCGGCGAATCGACGGTGATGGTGTTCCTGCGCGACACCACCAAGGCCGATGAAATCGACGGCATCTGGTACCAGGTGCGCAAGAAGATCGACGACATTCGCGGCGAGTTTCCCCAGGGCTTGCAGGGCCCGTCGTTCAACGACGAGTTCGGCGACGTGTTCGGCTCCATCTACGCCTTCACCGGCGACGGCCTGAGCATGCGCCAGCTGCGCGACTACGTGGAGCAGGTGCGCGCCGAGATCCGCAGCGTGCCGGACCTGGGCAAGGTGCAGATGGTCGGCCAGCAGAACGAGGTGTTCTACCTCAACTTCTCGACCCGCAAGCTGGCCGCCCTGGGCATTGACCAGAGCCAGGTGATCCAGAGCCTGCAGGCGCAGAACGCGGTGACGCCCTCCGGGGTGATCGAGGCCGGGCCGGAGCGGATTTCCGTGCGCACCAGCGGCCAGTTCGCCTCGGAAGCCGACCTGCGCAACGTCAACCTGCGCCTCGACGACCGCTTCTACCGGCTGACCGATATCGCCGAAATCACCCGCGGCTACGTCGACCCGCCGCAGGCCCTGTTCCGCTACAACGGCAAGCCGGCCATCGGCCTGGCCATCGCCATGCGCGACGGAGGCAATATCCAGACCTTCGGCAAGGCCCTGCACGCGCGCATGGACGAGATGACCGCCGAACTGCCGGTGGGCGTTGGCGTGCACGTGGTGTCCGACCAGGCCGAAGTGGTGGAAGAAGCCGTCAGCGGCTTTACCCGCGCGCTGTTCGAGGCGGTGCTGATCGTCATGCTGGTGAGCTTCGTCAGCCTCGGCATTCGCGCCGGCCTGGTGGTCGCCTGCTCGATCCCGCTGGTGCTGGCCATGGTGTTCATGTTCATGGAATACAGCGGCATCACCATGCAGCGCATTTCCCTCGGCGCGCTGATCATCGCCCTGGGGCTGATGGTCGACGATGCGATGATCACCGTCGAGGTGATGGTCACGCGGCTGGAGAAAGGTGATTCGCTACACGACGCCGGCACCTTCGCCTACACCTCCACGGCCTTTCCGATGCTCACCGGCACCCTGGTGACGGTGGCCGGCTTCGTGCCCATCGGCCTCAACTCCAGCTCGGCGGGCGAGTACACCTTCACCCTGTTCGCGGTGATCGCCGTGGCGCTGCTGCTGTCCTGGCTGGTGGCCGTGGTGTTCGCCCCGGTGATCGCCGTGCACATCCTGCCCAAGCGCCTGCAGGCCAAGGAAAAAGGCCCGGGCCGCATCGCCCGCGCCTTCGACAGCGGCCTGCTGCTGGCCATGCGGCACCGCTGGTGGACCATCGGCATGACCATCGCCCTGTTCGCCGCCTCCCTGGGCGGCATGACCCTGGTGCAGAGCCAGTTCTTCCCGGCCTCGGATCGCCCGGAGATTCTCGTCGACCTCAACCTGCCGCAGAACGCCTCGATCAACGAGACCCGCGCCCAGGTCGACCGCCTCGAGGCCAGCTTGCAGGGCGACGAAGACATCGCCCGCTGGAGCACCTACATCGGCCAGGGCGCGCTGCGCTTCTACCTGCCCCTGGACCAGCAGCTGCAGAACCCCTTCTATGCCCAGCTGGTGATCGTCGCCAAGGATATCGACGCCCGTGATCGCCTGGTGGCCAAGCTCAACAAGCGCCTGCGTGAAGACTTCGTCGGCATCGGCAGCTTCGTGCAACCGCTGGAAATGGGCCCGCCGGTAGGCCGGCCGATCCAGTACCGGATCAGCGGTCCGAACGTCGACCAGGTGCGCAAGCACGCCCTGGAACTGGCCACCCTGCTGGACAAGAACCCGGACATCGGCGAGATGGTTTACGACTGGAACGAGCCGGGCAAGGTGCTGCGCATCGATGTCGCCCAGGACAAGGCGCGGCAGTTCGGGCTGTCTTCCGAGGACGTCGCCAACCTGCTCAACAGCGTGGTCAGCGGCACCACGGTCACCCAGGTGAAAGACGACATCTACCTGATCGACGTCATCGGCCGCGCCGAAGACAGCGAACGCAACTCGCCGCAAACCCTGGAGAACCTGCAGATCGTCACCCCGCGCGGCGTCGCCGTGCCGTTGCGTGCCTTCGCCACCGTCGGTTACGAGCTGGAACAACCGCTGGTATGGCGCCGCGACCGCAAACCGACCATCACCCTCAAGGCTGCGGTGGTCAGCGATATCCAGCCCACCGATCTGGTCGCCGACCTGGCGCCGGACATCCGGAAATTCTCCGACGGGCTGCCCAACGGCTACAGCGTCGCCACCGGCGGCACGGTGGAAGAAAGCGGCAAGGCCCAGGGGCCGATCGCCAGCGTGCTGCCGCTGATGCTGTTTTTGATGGCCACCTTCCTGATGATCCAGCTGCACAGCGTGGCCAAGACCTTCCTGGTGTTCAGCGTGGCACCGCTGGGCCTGATCGGCGTGGTGCTGGCCCTGGTGCCGACCGGCACGCCGCTGGGTTTCGTGGCGATTCTCGGCGTGCTGGCGCTGATCGGCATCATCATCCGCAACTCGGTGATTCTGGTGACCCAGATCGACGAGTTCGAGCGCGCCGGCGACTCACCCTGGCAAGCAGTGATCGACGCCACCCACCACCGCCGCCGGCCGATCCTGCTGACCGCCGCCGCCGCCAGCCTGGGCATGATACCCATCGCCCGCGAAGTGTTCTGGGGGCCGATGGCCTACGCCATGATCGGCGGCATCTTCAGCGCCACCCTGCTGACCCTGCTCTTCCTGCCGGCGCTGTATGTGGCCTGGTATCGCATCAAGGAGCCCACCGACGAGCAGTGGGAGGATGCACCGGCTCGAGTCGAATGACCTATCGGGAGCTGTCAGTAAGAACGGCGGTGCTCGATAGACCCTTCGCGGGCATGGCCCGCTCCCACAAAGAGATTTATCGGTGCCTTCAGTTCGGTGTCGAACACAAACCCTGTGGGAGCGGGCCATGCCCGCGAAAAAATCCAGCAGTCGGCTCACACCTAAAGCAAGACCGCATTCCAAAAAGAATAATCCCCCACCCGCCTGACCAACCCAGCCCGCAGCGGATTGGCCACGATATAACGCGCCACACCTTGCAGATCCTCCTCGGCGCGCAAGCCATGATCATGAAAGCCTGCCGCCCAGATGCCCCTCGCAGTGCCCGTACACTTGCCCGCCAGCCGACTGCTCGACGACTTCAGCCGATTGATCAGCGCAGCCAGGCTGTCCACCTCACCCAGCTGAATCAGCCAGTGCGCATGGTCCGGCATCAGCACCCAGGCCAGCATATGGCTGTCGCGCAGAAGCGTTGGCGTTTCGAAGCAGCGAGCCGCCGCACAGGCAGCGGGGAAATGGCGGAATACCGGTGTGCGGTCACGGGTGATGGTGGTGATCAGATAGGCCGCCCCCGGGCAGGACGCGCGGCCTCTGCGCAGGGCGCGATAGCCTGGGTGGGATGGCATCGGCATGAATCCACCTCCGTGTTGATTCAGCGAGGTCAGTCTAGACCTTGATATCGCTTCGCGCGCATGGCGCGCTCCCACAGGGGGATTTGTGGGCACCGACAAATTTGGTGCCGAGCACAGATTCTGTGGGAGCGGGCCATGCCCGCGAACGCTCTCAGCTCCCCCGCGCCCGCTTGAGCCGATAGGCAAACTGCGCCCGGCTCAGCCCCAGCAGGCGGGCCGCCGCAGCCAGGTTGCCGGCGCTGCGTTGCAGGGCTTGCTCGAGCAACTGGTTTTCCACGGCCTGCAGCGACAGGCAGGCATCCGGCAGATCCGGGCAACCGAGCCGCGTCAGCAGGTCCACTTCGCCAGGGCGTTCCTGATGCTGCACCAGCCGCCCCTGCTGCAGCAGCGAATAGAACTCGGCCGGCAGTTCTTCATCGCGGAACAGGTGGTGGAGGTCGATGGGCGCGCCTTCGTTGCTGGCGATCACGCCGCGCTCGATCAGGTTCTGCAGCTCGCGGATATTGCCGGGAAAGCTGTAGTTGAGCAGCGCCTTCAGGCCGCGCATGGTCAACCCGACCGGCGTGCGCCCGTAGCGCTCGCAGTAGCGACGCATGAAGAAATCCACCAGCAGCGGGATGTCGTCGCGCCGCTCGCGCAGTGGCGGTATGTGGATCGGGTAGACGTTGAGGCGGTAGTAGAGGTCCTCACGAAACTCGCCACGGCGCACGGCAGCGCGCAGGTCCACATTGGTGGCGGCGATCACTCGCACGTCGACGCTGATCACCGAGGTGCCACCGACCCGCTCGATCTCGCGCTCCTGCAGGGCGCGCAGCAGCTTGCCCTGACCCGGTAGGCTGAGGCAGGCCACCTCGTCGAGAAACAGCGTGCCGCCCTGGGCGCGCTCGAAACGGCCGGGCCTGGAATGGCTGGCGCCGGTGAAGGCGCCGCGCTCGACGCCGAACAGTTCCGCCTCGATCAGGCTTTCGGCGATGGCCGCGCAGTTGAGGGCCACGAACGGCCCGTCGCGGCGCTCGCTCATGCGGTGCAGGTTGCTGGCGAACAGTTCCTTGCCGACCCCGGACTCGCCACCAAACAGCACCGTGGCAGGCGTGCGCGCCACCCGCTGCAGCGACTGAAAAGCGGCGTTGAAGGCCGCCGAGGCGCCGATCATGCGGCCTTCGTCGGTTTCCCCGGCACTGGCCGGCAATGGCTGATAGGCCGTGCGCTCCAGGCCGCTGCCTTCGCCCTCCTCGGCCGAGGCATTGAGGTAGCGCAGGTCCTCCTCTACGTCGCCCCACAGCTCGGCGGTCTTGCCCAACACGCGGCACACCTGGTGCCCCATGGCCCGGCACTCCACCTCGCGAAACACCACCAGGCGGCCAAACAGCCCGCTCACGTAGCCAGTGGCGTAGCCGATTTCCATCCAACAGGCAGGGTCGTTACCGATGCCGTAGGCGGCGATGTGTTCGTCGTCCTCGTGGGCGTGATGCCAGAGAAATTCGCCATCGTAGTGGCCACGGTCGACGTCGAACTCGAAGTGCAGCGGCTCGACCTTGACCATGCCTTCCAGCCCATGCAGGCGGATGCCCGCGGCGAAGATCGACGCCGGCTCGGCGTCCGCCCAGCGCTGCTGCACCAGGCGCGCATCACGGGCGCCGGACAGATACCCCGCGCGGGTCAGCAGGCCGCGGGCGCGCTCCAGGCCCAGGCTGTCGATCAGCTCACGGCGTAACGCACCGAGCGCCTCGCAGTGCAACAGCACCATGCGCTGATCGTTGAGCCAGATGCGCCCGTCGCCCGGCGAGAAGAACAGGCATTCGGTGAGATCACGCAGCGTCGGGGAGTTCTCCCAGTCCAGCGCATCGCTGGCGCCTCGGTAATGGGGCGTCTCGATGACCTGCAAAGCATCCAGGGAGATACGACGGGGATCGACCATGGGGCGGCTCCTCACTTGCGCAATTCATCATTTCGGCAAAGCGGAAGCACCTGGCGAATTGATCATTTGCTCAACAACGAGCGCCTGAAAGTACTGCCTGGGCAACTGCCTCGACCTGATTAATGCATCCAGATTATTGAAATTGTTATGGATTCTCGGCATTGCCAGCGGCCGACTGGCCATTGGGCATGCTCCTTGCGATAGCTACAGGTGCCACCGACACATCACTCAAAACAACAATACTCCAAGGAGACACCATGTCTCGACTGCCACGATCAGAATCGAACGCCGCCCTGTTGGACGAACAGGTCTGGGAGGCCAAGCTGTTTTCCGGGATCTGGCGCACGCCAATGGCTGGCGGGCGCAACGAGGTCATCGAGCCGGCCACGGGTGAGCGACTGACTACCACCGGCCAGGCCCGCGCCGAGGATGTCGCCCTGGCCACCGCTGCGGCCGCGGCCCAGCAACCGGCCTGGGAAGCGATGGCGCCGCGCCAGCGGGCAGAGATTTTCCTGCGCGCCGCCGGGCTGCTACAGGCGCAGGCCGACGAGTGCGCGCTGCTCATCGCCCGGGAAACCGGCGGCATCCTGCCAAAGGCCCAGCATGAAGTGCGCGAGGCGGTGCTGTTCCTGCAACTCGCCGCCGGCCAGGTGATGCAGCCCCATGGCCTGGTGCTGCCGAGCAACAGCGGCACGCTGTCTTACGCGAGGCGCCTGCCGCACGGCGTAGTCGGGGTGATCTCGCCGTTCAATTTCCCGCTGATCCTGTCGATCCGCGCGGTGGCCCCGGCCCTGGCGGCCGGCAACGCGGTGGTGCTCAAGCCCGACCCACAGACGCCAATTGCCGGCGGTTTCCTGATCGCCCGGCTGTTCGAGCTGGCCGGCCTGCCCGAGGGCGTACTGCATGTGCTGCCCGGTGGTGCCGATGCCGGCGCGGCGCTATGCAGCGACCCGCACGTGCGAATGATCGCCTTCACCGGCTCCACCGCCGCCGGCCGCAAGGTGGCGGAAACCGCCGGCCGCCACCTGAAGAAAGTCGCCCTGGAACTGGGCGGCAAGAACCCGTTGATCATCCTCGACGACGCCGACCTGGAGCGCGCCCTGAGCTGCGCCAGCTGGGGCGCCTTTCTGCACCAGGGGCAGATCTGCATGGCCAGCGGGCTGATCCTGGTGCACGAGTCGCTGCATGAGCGCTTCGTCGAAGGGCTGGTCGAGCGCACCCGGCGCCTGCGCCTGGGCGACCCGGCCAGCGGCGACGTCGAGCTCGGCCCGATGATCAACGAGAACCAGCTGGTACGTACCCACCAACTGGTGCTCGACAGCGTAGTAGCCGGCGCGCGCCTGCAGGTGGGCGGCCAGTACGACGGCCTGTTCTACCAGCCCACCGTGCTCAGCCACCTGGCGCCGGGCATGCCGGCCTTCGACACCGAGATGTTCGGCCCGGTGGCCTGCGTGGCCAGTTTCGCCAGCGACGAAGAGGCCATCGACCTGGCCAACCGTACCGAGTACGGCCTCGCCGCAGGGGTGATCTCCCGGTCCGTGGGCCGCGCCATGGCGGTCGGTGCCCAACTGCGCGCCGGCATGCTGCACATCAACGACCAGACGGTGAACGACGACGGCGTCAACCCGTTCGGCGGCCGTGGCAATTCCGGCAACGGCGGCAGCATGAGCGGCCCGGCCAACTGGGACGAGTTCACCCAGTGGCAGTGGGTGACGATCAAGGACACGCCGCCCCAGTACCCCTTCTGACACCTCACCCGATCGCCTCACAACAAGAACAAGAGGACGCACCATGAACCTGAATCTGCACGACAAGACCCTGATCGTCACCGGCGCCGCTTCCGGCATCGGCGCCGAAGTCGCCCGCCTGGCGCGCTGCGCCGGCGCGCGGGTAATCGCCCTGGACCGCCACGAACCGCAGATCAGCGTGCACGCCTACCACCCGGTGGACCTAGGCGACCCGGCCAGCATCGATCAAGTCATCGCCCGCCTGCCCGAGCGGGTCGACGGCCTGTGCAACATCGCCGGCGTACCTGGCACGGCGCCCGCCGAACTGGTCGGGCGGGTCAACTACCTGGGCCTGCGTCACCTCAGCGAGGGCCTGCTGCCGCGTCTGGCCGGCGGCTGCATCGTCAATACCGCGTCGATTCTTGGCGCCGAATGGCAGCAGCGCCTTGAAGCCCACAAAGCGCTGGCCGCCACCGCGGGTTTCGAGGCCGGTAGTGACTGGCTGGATGCCAATCCGGTCGAGCAGGCCACCTGTTACCAGTACTTCAAGGAAGCGCTGATCGTCTGGTCGTACCAGAACGCCTCGCCCTGGTTCCGCGAGCATGACGTGCGCCTCAACTGCGTAGCGCCCGGCCCGGTGTTCACGCCGATCCTCGGTGACTTCGTGCAGATGCTCAGCGACGAGCGCCTGGAACGCGATGGCCGCCATATGAAGCGCCCGGCCCTGGCTGACGAAGTGGCCGCCGTTGTGCTGTTCCTCTGCTCGGACGCGGCGCGCTGGGTGTGTGGCGCCAACATCCCGGTCGATGGCGGGCTGGCATCCAGTTACGTGTAAGCCTCACCGAGACCACCATGCGATCTACGACAAGAACAACAAGACAAGGATCCTCACCATGCATGCATCACGTCTCTCGGCTCTAAGCCTCGGCCTGGCTGCCCTGGCGGGCACCGCCCAGGCCTACGACCTGCCTTCCGTCAACCTAGGCTCCACCAGCTTCTACGACAGCTCGCCGCTGCCCGGCGGGCCGGGCGGCTATGTAGTTGAGTACCTGATCTACGGCAAGGCTTCGCGCTTCAACGACCAGCGCGGCGACAAGCTGCCGCTGCCCAAGCAGGAGATCGAAACCTTCGCCCCGGTCACCCAGTACATTCAGCTGGGCCAGCCGATGGCCAACGGCTGGATGCCCGGCGCCACGGTGATCGTGCCCTGGCTGGCCCATGCCGAGGTAGACGACGGCCTAGATAACAACGTGCTCAGCTCACGCGAAGGCGTGGGCGACATGGTGCTGGGCGCGTTCCTGCAATCGCCGCTGACCACCCGCGCCGACGGCTCGCCGCTGTTCGCCCAACGCATCGAGGCCGAGGTGATCCTGCCCACCGGTGCTTACGACCGTGATAAGTCGGTCAACCCCGGCAGCAACTTCTGGTCGTTCAACCCCTACTACGCGGCGACCTACTGGTTCACCCCCAGGTGGTCGGTCAGCGGCCGCTTTTGGTACCTGTGGAATGCCAAGAACCGTGACCCGTCGGCGGCGTTCGGTGATGTTTCCAGCACCCAGGCCGGCCAGGCACTACACGCCAACTTCGCCACCCAGTACGCGCTCAACGACAAACTGAGCGTCGGCCTGACCGGTTACTGGCTCAAGCAGATCAGCGATACCGAGGTCGACGGCCGTGACGTCAGCGGCCGCCGCGAGCAGGTCTGGGCAATCGGCCCGGGCCTCACCTATGCGTTCTCCAGGGAGAACATCCTGACCGCCAACAGCTATTTCGAGCAGGACGCCGAGAACCGCACGGAGGGCAACAAGTTCGTGCTCAACTTCGTGCACAAACTGTTCTAGCTCTGCAACGCAGGCGAGGCATGAGTGCCTCGCCTGCGTTGCAGTCGCGCTCAAGGTGTCGAGCGCGGCTGGTAGGCTAGCAAGGCTTCTGCCAACTGCATGTCGCTGTAGGAGGCCAGCTCGCTACGCTGCTGCAGCGCGACCAGCGCCGCCTCCAGCATCGCGCCGCGAATCTGCCCGGCACTGCCGACGAAGGCCGCTGCATCGTCCCGAGCCAGCTTCAACTTCTGGTCGAGGCTGCTGCTCTCTTTGGAGAGCTCCTCGGCCAGCTCGGTGCCCTCTCCTGGCTTGGTAGTGGTGAGGAACGGCACCAGGGTCGACAGCACGCCGTAGTAAGTGCTGCCCAGCAGCGGATCTTCATCGAGCTCCGGCGTGACCCGCACCCAGGCGTGTGCCGGCAGCGTCAGCGAAAAGGTGATCAACAGCAACAAAGCCTTGAGAAACGGCCGATTTCTCAATTCACCGCCACCTTGATTTCGCTCGGAGCGACCGGATCGACCCGCCTGGCATAGCGCTGCGCGAGTACCGCACAGACCATCAGCTGGATCTGGTGGAACAGCATCATCGGCAGGATCATCAGGCCGATGCTGCTGCCGGCGAACAGCACCTGGGCCATTGGCACGCCGGTGGCCAGGCTCTTCTTCGAGCCACAGAACAGGATGGTGATGCGGTCTTCCATGTTGAAGCCGCACACCTTGCCGAGCAGCGCGGTAATACCCAGCGCCAGCGCCAGCAATAGGCAGCAGGAGAAGATCAGCAAGCCGAGCGTCGGCCACGACACCTGATTCCACAGGCCTTCGACCACTGCCGCGCTGAACGCGGTGTAGACCACCAGCAGGATCGAGCTCTGATCGACGTACTTCAGCCAGTTCTTGTTGCGACCCACCCAGGCGCCAATCCAGCGCCGAGCGATCTGGCCGAGAATGAACGGCACCAGCAACTGCAGGGTGATCTTGCCGATGGCATCGAGCAGCGAACCGCCGCTGCCGTGAACGTCCATCAGCAGCGCCACCAGTAGCGGCGTGAGGAAGATGCCGAACAGGCTGGAGGCCGCCGCACTGCAGATCGCCGCGGGAATGTTGCCGCGTGCCAGGGAAGTGAAAGCGATGGCTGACTGCACGGTGGCCGGCAGCGCGCACAGGTAGAGCATGCCCAGGTACAGCTCGGTGCCGATCAGTGGCGACAGCAGCGGCTTGAGCGCCAGGCCCAGCAGCGGGAAGAGGATGAAGGTGCAGCTGAAAACCAGCAGGTGCAGGCGCCAGTGGCCGGCACCAGCGACGATTGCCTCACGCGAGAGCTTGGCGCCATGCAGGAAGAACAACAGGGCGATGGCCAAGTTGGTGATCCAGCCAAAGGCCACGGCCGCCTTGCCGCTGACGGGCAGGAAGGTGGCGGTAAGCACGACGGCGATCAGCGTCAGAGTGAAGTTGTCAGGTAGTAAACGGGAACGGGCCATGGGCAGGACTCCGGGCAGGCGATGGCAGACAGTTGCCACAGAAAGGCGGCCACTCTACCCTGAGCCGTCATTGCCGACTAACGCCATAAAGCCAGATCATGTCGCCTAACGGACAAAACAGCATCGCCGAACGCAGTATTCCGCAGCTGGAGCAGCTGCCCCGGCCACTCTATGCGCGCAACGAATCGCTGCCACGCCAGACCGGCACACCGCGCCACAGCCATGCGTGGGTGCAGCTGACCTACGCCATTCAGGGCGTGCTGCACGTGCGCACCGCAGCCGGCAGTTTCGTCGCGCCGCCGCAGCGGGCGATATGGATTCCGGCCGGCCTGGAGCACGAGGTACTCAGCTCGCCGAACACAGAAATGCGCAGCCTGTACCTGTACGACGAAAACCCGGAAAACGCACACCCAGATTGCCGCGTGCTCGGCGTGGACGCATTGACCCGCGAGTTGATCCGCAGCTTCTGCGAGCTACCGGTGGAGTACGACGAAAGCGGGCCGGACGGCCGTCTTGCTGCGGTACTGCTCGACCGACTGCACGCGGCCCCGGAGGTGCGTCTGTCGCTGCCCTTGCCAAGCGACCCGCGCCTGAAAAAACTCTGCAGCCGCCTGCAGAGAAAGCCGGACGATGACCGCACGCTGGCCGCCTGGGGCAACGAACTCGACGTGTCGGAAAAGACCCTGAGCCGCCTGTTTCTGCGCGACACCGGCCTGACCTTCCGTGCCTGGCGGCAACGCCTGCGCCTGCTCGGTGCGCTGACGCCGCTGGAGAGCGGCGAGCGTGTCACCGATGTGGCCCTGCTCTGCGGCTACGACTCCACCTCGGCATTCATCGCCGCGTTTCGCCAGCAGTTCGGTGCCACGCCAGGCGAGTTTTTCAGCAGCTGAATCAGGAACCGCGACGTACCTGCAACGAGGCATAACCCTGTTCACCCGGCGCGCCGCTCAGCACCAGGTGGCCCGTTGCAGCGAGTTCGCGGGCACGCCAGAACAGAAAGTAATCGGTGGCGAAGAAGCCATCGCACCGCGCCATCACCTCGGCCATAACCCGCGCCAACGGTTGCGGCTCGGCGCGGGCCTGGCGCACCAACGCCGCGTCGATAACCTGGTAATCCTCGGCTGTAAAACTCCCCGCCTGCCAGCGATGAATCAGCCCGCCATCGGCCATTGCAGCACGCCATTGCGCGGCCTGGCTCGTTCGGCGCTCGGCCTCGACCACGCGCGGTTTGGCCACAGCCAGCAGCGCTTGCGGCGCATGCATGGCCACCGCCTGGCGGCTCTGCACCCAGCTGTTGCCGGTGCCACAGGCCACCTCGATCAGCGCCACAGTGCTGCCTTCCAACGCGCTGGCTACCCGCGCCAACAGCAGCTGCTCGCTGGCGCTGTCGCCGTGCCAGACGGTAACCGGCCGCTCCTGGCGGGCCAGATCGGCGAGCCACCGCGCGTCGGCCGACAGATCCGCAGCGAAATCCGGTACCGGCGTCACGCCTGCCGGCCACACTGCCCGCCAGAACGCCGCGCGCGCCGCACAAGGCGACCTGTCGACATCGTCCAGCGGGCCAACCGCCAGATCATCACGCAACACGCGCAGGCCAGCCTCGGCGGCTGGCTGGCCGATCACATGGGTGACGCCGGCGACAGCGTTGTCACCACAGACCAGATGCCACATAAGTCCTCCTCGTCGAGCGTTACGGGGTGAGTTTCACCGCCAACGCCGGCTTGTCGCCCTGCTGCCAGGTTCCGATCAGGCTGCCATCGGCCTGAAATGCGAGTTCGAATCGGGCCGGCGGTTCGCCGTTTTCGTGAAGGGTGAGGGAATCCTGCTGAAACTCACCTCCCAGCTCGATCTGCGTGGCGTATTTGTCGTAGAAGTAGCTGGCGGACAGGCTGTGATCGGCATAGGGCTGCTCGATCACCAGGGTGATCGGGTAGCGCCCGAGGGTGCCGCGGTATACGCCTTGGGCCGTGCTGTTAGCCGGCAAGGCACAATCGCTGCGTTTCTCCAGCAGCAGGCAGCGACCGTAGGGACTGAGATCGGCGCTCAGGGCCTGATAGCCGAGGCTGTTGCCGAACTCGCCAAGGTCGTCCAGCGCGCGGCTGGCATGGTTGGCGCAGGTCTCGCCTATCAGCGTCAGGCTGTCGCTGCCCAGCTGCAGGCTGTCGTAGTCCAGGCTGGCGTCGCGACGCGTGCTCACGCATTGGCTGTACATGGCGCGCTGGTCTTCAAGCCACTGCTCGTCGTCGCTGAGCTTTTCGGCGTCGCCGGCCTTGGCGGGCGGCAATGTCGCCAGGAAATCGTCCAGGCGTTTGACCCGCTGCTTCTGCAGCTCGCCCTGCACACGCAGCACCCCTTCGGGGCTGAGCAACTGCGGCAAGCCAATGGGCCGGCCGCTGGCCAGGTCGAAGTTGTAGCTGCGCGAGCCCTGGCTGGTGTAGGCGCCGGTGTATTCGCCATCGATGTTCAGCGACAGATAGCCCGGCCCCTGGCCGACGACTTGATAATCGAGGCTGTTCACACCCCAGATTTCGCCATCCTTGGGCTGCACCCTTTCGAACGGTGACTTGCTGAAGCGGCCGGGGAGCGCTGCAAGCTCGCGTGAATGCAGAAAGGTATTGATCTTGCTGATAGCCGGGCTCTCGCCAACCAGCAACGGGAAGCGATAGGTTTCCCAATCGCTGCGCTTGGCGGTGAGATCGTCAATACGCACATCGGCCAGGGCCGGCAGGGCGATGGCAAGCAGGGGCAATAGCAGCAAGCGCACGAGCACATCCTTAATGCAGTAACGAAAGGCCGGCAGTATCCGCCACGCCCACCGCGAACTCCAGATGCCGGATCACAGCACCTTGCCAGGATTCATCAGCCCAGTGGGATCCAGCGTCTGCTTAAGGCTGCGCATCAGCTCCAGTTCCAGCGGATCCTTGTAGCGGCTCGCCGCCTCGCGTTTGGCCTGGCCGATGCCATGCTCGGCGCTGATGCTACCGGCGAACGCCGCGGTCACGTCGTAGATCAGGTGCATGATCGCCTCGGCCTGGGCCTTGAACGGTGCGTCCTCGCTGCCCAGCGGCTTGCTGATGTTGTAGTGCAGGTTGCCGTCGCCGACGTGGCCGTAGCAGACGATGCGCACACCCGGGAAAGCCTGCTGCAGGCGCTCGTCTGCCTGGGCGATAAAGGCGGGAATGCGACTGACCGGCACGCTGATATCGTGCTTGAGGCTCGGCCCCTCGTGGTTTTGCGCCTCGGAAATGCCCTCGCGCAGTTTCCATAGCGCGGCGACCTGCGCCTCGCTGCCCGCCACCACCGCGTCCAGCGCTTCGCCCTCTTCGAACGCCGCGCCCAGG
Source organism: Phytopseudomonas punonensis (assembly GCF_900142655.1). Taxonomy (GTDB): domain Bacteria; phylum Pseudomonadota; class Gammaproteobacteria; order Pseudomonadales; family Pseudomonadaceae; genus Aquipseudomonas; species Aquipseudomonas punonensis. The sequence goes on from NZ_FRBQ01000001.1 coordinate 1,221,852, forward strand.
CCGCTTTCCAGCATCTCGGCCAAGGGCGAGTCAGGCAGCGTATCGCTCAGTTCGATCAACACGTACCAGGGGTGCGGCTCGGCGAACAGCTCGCCGCAGCCGGCCACGTGGCGCAGCACGAACTCCACGCTTTGCCGCGACATCAGCTCGAAGCCGGTGAGGCGATCGCCGCACAGCGCGCGCATGCGGCCGATCAGGTCAACCGCTGCCTGCGAGCTCGGCAATGCGACCCAGGCGGTGGTGCGGCTGCGTATCGCCGGGTAGAGCTTGAGCACGGCGGCGGTGATGATGCCCAAGGTGCCCTCGCTGCCAATAAACAGGTGCTTGAGGTCGTAGCCAGTGTTGTCCTTGCGCAGGCCGCGCAAGCCATTCCAGATACGCCCGTCGGGCAGCACCACCTCCAGGCCCAGGGCCAGGTCGCGCATGTTGCCGTAGCGCAATACGGCGGTGCCACCGGCGTTGGTCGCCAGGTTGCCGCCCACGGTGCAGCTGCCCTCGGCGCCCAGGGATAGCGGAAACAGCCGGCCAGCCTCGGCCGCTGCCTCCTGCAAGCGCTGCAGCAACACGCCGGCCTCGACGGTGATGGTTTCGTTGCCGGCGTCCACATCGCGGATCTGCGTCATGCGCGTCAGCGACAGCACCACCTGGGTGCCGGAGTCGTCCGGAATCGAGCCGCCACATAGCCCGGTATTGCCGCCTTGAGGCACCAGCGCCACGCCGGCCTCACGGCACAGGCGAACCACTGCGGCAACCTGCTCGGTGCTGGCCGGGCGCACGACTAGCGCCGCCTTGCCGCGGTAGGCGTTGCGCCAGTCGCTCAGATAGCTTTGCAGGCGCTGTTCATCGCGTACCAGACCGGCTTCGCCGACCACCTGTTCCAGGGCCTGCAGCAACTGCTGATCGAGCATGGTTTCTCCTCCTCCGTCGTGGGTTTCAGTCTTTCAGTTCGATGCGCTGGATACGGCCGACCACCAGCAAGTAACAAAGCACCGCCAGCAGCGAGTTGGCCGCCACGTAGGCTAGGGCCAGGTCGAACGAGCCGCTGCGGCTGACCAGGTAACCGACGATGATCGGTGTGGTGATCGCCGCCAGGTTGCCGAAGCTGTTGAACAGTCCGCCGCTGAGCCCGACGATCTGCCGCGGCGAGGTGTCGGCCACCAGCGTCCAGCCCAGGGTGCCGAAGCCTTTACCGAAGAACGCCAGGCCCATCAGCGCCAGCACAGCGGCGTCGCTGTCGACGAACACGCACAGGCCGATGCAGGCCGACAGGCTCATGCCGGTGACGATGGGCAGCTTGCGCGCCAGGCTCAGCGAGTGGCCGCGGCGCACCAGGCGGTCGGACAGCATGCCGCCGCTCAGGCTGCCGGCGAACCCACTGATGGCCGGCACCACGGCCGCGAAGCCGGCCGCCATCAGGGTCATGCCGCGTTCCTGCACCAGATACACCGGAAACCAGGTAAGCAGAAAGTAGGTGGTGGCATTGCTCAGGTACTGACCGGCGTAGATGCCCAGCAGGGTGCGCTGGCTCAGCAGCTGCCAAAGATGACCGCGCTGCCGGGGCTTGCCGGTCGCGGGCAGCGGCGTCAGGTCGAGCAGCCCGCCGCCATGCTCGATGTGCGCGAACTCGGCGGCGCCGATGCGCGGATGCAGGCGCGGGCTGTGGATGGTTCGTGCCCACAGAAAGCACAGCGCGAAGCCGAAGCCGCCGAGCACGATGAACACCTGTTGCCAGCCGAAGGTTTGCACCACCCAGCCCATCAGCGGCGCGAACAACGCCGTGGCGCAATACTGCGCCGAGCCGGACACCGCAGTGGCGGTGGCGCGCTCGCTGCTCGGAAACCAGGCAGCGATGATCCGCGCGTTACCGGGAAAACAGGGCGCCGCGGCGAGGCCGACCGCCACGCGCAGCAGAAATAGACTGGCTACCGTCCAGGCCACCGGCAGGAAGCCAACGAAACCCTGGGCGAACGTGAGCGCCGACCAGCACAACAAGGCGATGCCGTACACGCGCTTGACGTCGAAACGGTCGAATAGCCAGCCGCCGGGAATCTGCGCAACCACATAGGCCCAGCCGAACGCCGAGAAGATATAGCCGAGGGTCAGCGCGTCGATGCCCAGGTCAGCCTGCAGGGCGGCCCCGGCGATAGACATGCTGGAGCGGTCGGCAAAGGTCACTGCGGTGACTAGAAACAGCATCGCCACGATGCTGAAGCGTACGCGTCCGGTTCTAGTGGCAGACATAAGCGATCCTTGCGGTGAAACACGACACGGAAGATGGGCCGGGGTCAGGGTTCACAGCGGATAGGGGGAATCTGCGCGGGTAATGCTGATCATCAGAGGCCTTGTTTGTTGTTATGGCGGCGCCAGAAGCGCGTGGGCTGATGGCAACCGAGCATACAGGCTCAGGCACAATTTTGTTATACGTTATCGTACAACAACATAAAAGATCATCTAATGCCCGCGTCCCGCCGCTTCTGAAGAGCCTGAGCTTATTTCCATACGTGACTCAAAGCGCATCAACAGCAAGGGCTCCGTTGACAGCGCTGAGCGAGCTTGGTACTAATTCGCCAAGTCATACGACAACCTATAACAAGAGAGGCTAACGGTCATGCCTACGACCACAACTGCCTATCCAGGTGCCCTGACACCACTGCTCGCCTTGCCCCGGTCAAGCGCCCGTGCCTGCGCGTGATCACGCCGCCCACGCATGCCTGCCCGTCGGCCAACCAGGCTTCTGCCATGGCCACGCCACCACACCCGAGTCACGCCCTATCTTCCTTCGCCTTGTGGCACGGCAGCGATTCGCCGTTCCCGATTCACCGTCATGAACTGACGGCCCCACACCACCACGGAGCTTCCAATGAAAAAAATATTCCGCGCCTCTCTTCTTTCTGCCGTCGTCGGCATGGGTGCCATCGGCGCCCAATCAGCGGCCTTCGCCGATGACGTCAAATGGCCGACCCGCCCCGTGCAGGTCGTGGTGATCGCCAACCCGGGCGGTGATACCGACTTCAACGCCCGCATGATGGCCAAATACTTCAACGAGATTACTGGCAAGACCATGGTGGTAACTAACGTCGCTGGCGGTGGCGGCACCCTGGCCGCCGAGCAGGTGAAGGGCGCAGCAGCGGATGGCAACACCATCCTCTTCACCCACCCTGGCCAGATGATCGTCAACGAAGTGGCCGGCTTGACCGAAGACAGCTACGAAGCATTCGATGTGTCCTGCATCGCAGGCGTGGACAAGAGCGCAGTCTTCGTCGCGAACAAGCAGTCCGGTATCACCAGCATGAAAGACCTGATCGAGAAGGCCAAGGCCAAGCCGGGCAGCATCACCTACGGCACCGAGATTGGTAACTTTTCTCACGTGCAGGGCCTGCAGCTGGAAAAACTCACCGGCACCAAACTGAAGATGGTCGACGGTGGCACCGTATCTGACCGCGTAGTGGGCATGCTCGGTGGTCGTCTTGACCTGGGCGCAATGAGCTACGGCGCCGTTCAGGACTACGTCAGCGGTGGCCAAATGGTCGCTCTGGGTCAGCCCAACGCCGAGCGTAACCCGCTGATCCCGGACGTACCGACCCTCAAGGAGCAAGGCCTGGACATCACCTTGGACAAGCCGTACATCGTCGCCTTCCCCAAAGGCACTGATCCGGCCATCGTCAAGAAAATGGCTGACATCATGAAAGAGATCACCGAGAAACCGGCTTATGCCGAAGACCTGAAAAAGTTCAAGCAGCCGGTCGCCTACTTCAATACCGAAGAATCCAAGCAGATTCTGGCCAAGACCCGTGATGACTTCATGCAGTTCAAGGATGCTCTGCGCCAAGGCAAGTGAGTCATGACACAGCGCCGGCAGAGAGCCGGCGCTGTGCTTTCGTTCTTCGAGGTTTCAAATGCGCACCACCACCCCGAATAAAAAAGAACTGATCATCGGCCTCGCCATGATCGGCTCCAGCCTCGCCTACATGGTGATGGCCTACCAACTTCCCGGCCATGGCGGCGTCGACGCGGGCACCGTTCCGGCATTGCTGGCAGGCCTGCTGATCCTGCTGGGCGTAATGCAGGTACTCAGTGCCTTCGCCGCCAAGCCTGCTACGGTCGAAGCGCCAGCACCGAACACCGGTGACCTACCCGAAATGCCCGCTGAAGAAGCGGCACCGGCCGTCATCGAACCCCGCACAGTGATCCTGACCCTTGCCCTGATCCTCGGCTACATGGCGCTGTTAGGGCCGGTGGGCTTCCCGATCATGACCGTGGTTTATCTGTACCTGCAGTTCCTCGTCCTGACACCGGTCACCCAGAAAGCCAAGCACCTGAGCTATCTGCTGATCTCGGTGATCAGCTCAGCCGTCATCTTCCTGCTGTTCCGCGAGGCCTTCGACCTGATGCTGCCCGCTGGCCTGCTGAACAATTACATCTGAGGATCGACCATGCTCGACTTACTGCAGCAAGGCTTCGGTGCCGTTTTCTCGATCAACATACTGCTGTTGATGGCCATTGGTGTGGCCGTCGGTATCGTCTTCGGCGCGGTACCTGGCCTGTCGGCCACCATGGCAGTTGCCCTGTGCCTGCCCCTGACCTTCACCATGGGTCCGCAAGCCGGCCTGTCTCTGCTGGTTGCACTATTCATCGGTGCTACATCGGGGGGGTTGATCTCGGCGATTTTGCTGAAGATCCCCGGAACACCGTCATCTATCGCAACGGTGTTCGATGGTGGCCCGCTGATGGAACAGGGTCATGGCGCCAAGGCGCTGGGTATCGGCATCGTGTTCTCCTTTCTGGGCACACTGTTCAGTATCGCCGCACTGATGTTCATTGCTCCGCAGCTGGCTAAAGTCGCCCTTAGTTTTGGCCCGCATGAATATTTTGCCATCGCCATCTTCTCCCTGACCCTGATCGCCACGCTGTCCGCTGGCTCCATGGTCAAGGGCCTGTTCGCTGGTGCCTTGGGCTTTGCTGTTTCCACCGTAGGTATCGCTCCAGTAGAAGCGATTCGTCGTTTCACTTTCGGCGTCAGCGAGCTCAATGGTGGCTTCTCGATGCTCACGGTGATGATCGGCATGTTCGCCGTTGCCGAAATCATCAAGCTCGCCGAAACAGGCCGCCATGCCGTCCAGGGCAAGGCCAAGTCGGTGAGCATGAAGAACATCAAGGGCTTCGGCTTCTCGTTCAAGGAGTTCCGCGAACAACTGCCGAACGCTGGCCGCTCCGGCCTGATCGGCTTGGGTATCGGTATTCTGCCAGGCATCGGCGCAGGCACGTCGAACCTGGTGGCTTACATCATCGCCAAGAAACGCGCCAAAGACGGCCACACCTACGGCAAGGGCAACATCGGCGGCGTGGTCGCCAGTGAAACCGCCAACAACGCCGGCATCGGTGGCGCGATGATGCCGCTGATGACCCTGGGCATCCCGGGTGACACCGTCACCGCGATCATGCTCGGCGGCTTCCTGATCCACGGTATTCAGCCCGGCCCGCTGCTGTTCATCAGCCAGGGCCCGCTGGTGTACACCATCTTTGCCGCACTGATCGTCGCCACCTTCATGATGCTGTTCATGGAGTTCTACGGCCTGCGCCTGTTCATCAAGCTGCTCGACGTGCCCAAGCACATTCTCCTGCCGATCATTCTGGTGCTCTGCGTAGTGGGTGCCTTCGGCCTGTCCAGCCGCCTGTTCGACGTCTGGTCCATCCTGCTGTTCGGCCTGCTCGGCTATGGCTTCGTCAAGGCGGGCATGCCGGCGGCGCCGTTCATCATCGGCTTCATCCTCGGACCGATGGCGGAAACCAACCTGCGTCGTGGCTTGATGTTGTCGGACGGCAACTTCATGGACTTCTTCACCAACCCGATCTCCGGTACGTTCCTGGGCATCGCCTTGGTATTCATCCTCTGGCAGGTGTACAGCGCCATGCGACCGAAGCAGAGCGCGATCAACGAGATTCTGCGTACCTGATCGACGCCGTAGAAACGAAAACGCCGCTCCAGTTGGAGCGGCGTTTTTTATTGTGGTAGGCGTATCAGTCGTCGTTCTTCTTCAGCTTTGGATTGGGGAAGAACTGCACCGCCTTAACCTTCGGATCCGCCGCCTTTGGCTTGAGAGCGCTAACGTTGACGCGGGTCGGCAGCTCCTTGGCGACCGAGTTGCCGCGCTCGTCCAGGGTGTCGGCATAACCGCACTGCACGCATTCACGATGGGGTACACCATCGACATTCCACATCTTGATGCTGTCCATCTCGCTGCACGCCGGGCACACGGCACCGGCGATAAAGCGCTTGGGCGTGATCACCGAGCCGTCGCTCATGCTGCCTCCGCGCTCAAGCCAAGATGACGAAGCAGCGCGTCGATGCTCGGCTCACGGCCGCGGAAGTCGACAAACAGCACCATCGGCGCCTGAGAACCGCCACGGGCCAGAATCGCCTCGCGAAAGGCGCGGCCGGTCTGCGGGTTGAGCACGCCGTCTTCCTCGAACTTCGAGAAGGCGTCGGCGGACAATACTTCGGCCCACTTGTAGCTGTAGTAACCGGCCGCGTAACCGCCGGCGAAGATGTGCGCGAAGCTGTTGGGGAAACGGTTGTAGGCCGGTGGACGCAGCACCGAGACTTCGTCGCGGATGCCTTCGAGCAACTCCAGCACGCTGCGGCCGTCACCATGGGTGGCGTGCAGCTCGAAGTCGAACAGCGAGAACTCCAGCTGGCGCACCATCATCAGGCCGGACTGGAAGTTCTTGGCGGCGAGCATCTTGTCGAGCAGGTCCTGCGGCAGCGGCTCGCCGGTCTCATAGTGGCCGGAGATCAGCGCCAGGCCCTCGGGCTCCCAGCACCAGTTCTCCATGAACTGGCTCGGCAGCTCCACGGCGTCCCAGGCCACGCCGTTGATACCGGATACGCCGACATGCTCTACGCGGGTCAGCAGGTGGTGCAAGCCGTGGCCGAATTCGTGAAACAGGGTGGTGACTTCATCGTGAGTCAGCAGCGCCGGCTTGCCGGTCGACGCTGGCGTGAAGTTGCACACCAGGTTGGCGACGGGGCTGACCAGCTCGCCGCTTAGTGCGCGGCGCTTGTCGCGGGCACCGTCCATCCAGGCACCACCGCGCTTGTTGGCGCGGGCGTAGAGGTCGAAGAAGAAGCGCCCGACATGCACGCCGTTCTCGGAAATCTCGAACAAGCGAACGTCCGGGTGCCAGGTATCGAAACCGGAAAGCTCTTTGATCTGGATGCCATAGAGCTTCTCGACGATGGCGAACAGGCCGCTCAGCACCTTGTCGATGGGGAAGTAGGCGCGGAGGATTTCCTGGGAAATGCTGTAGCGCTGCTCGCGCAGCTTTTCGCTGTAGTAGCCCACATCCCAGCTTTGTAGATCGTTGCAGCCCTGCTCGGCGGCGAAAGCGCGTAGCTCGGTCAAATCCTGCTCGGCGAACGGCTTGCTGCGTACCGCCAGGTCGCGCAGGAAGCTCAGCACCTGCTCGGTGGAATCGGCCATCTTGCTGGCCAGGCTCAGCTCGGAATAGTTGGCGAAACCGAGCAGGCGCGCCAGCTCCTGGCGCAGCTGAAGGATCTCAGCCATTACCGGGCCGTTGTCGTTCTGCCCGGCATTCGGGCCCTGATCTGAGGCACGGGTGCAGTAGGCGGCGTACAGCTCTTCGCGCAGCGCGCGGTTGTCGGCGTAGGTCATCACCGCGTAGTAGCTGGGGAATTCCAGGGTGATCAGCCAGCCCTGCAGGTCCTTGGCTTCGGCCGCCTGCTGCATCTGCGCCTTGGCGGAATCGGTGATGCCGGCCAACACGCTTTCGTCCTCGATGTGCTTGGTCCACGCCTGGGTGGAGTCCAGCAGTTGGTTGGAGAAGCGGCTGCCCAGCTCGGACAGGCGCATCTGAATCTCGCCATAACGCTTCTGCTGCTCGGGCGGCAGGTCGATACCGGACAGGCGGAAGTCACGCAGGGCCTGATCGAGAATGGTCTTTTGCGCGACATCGAAACTGGCGGCTTCGGGGCTGGCGGCCAGCGCCTCGTAGGCCTGAAACAGGGCGCGGTTCTGGCCCATTTCCGTCCAGTATTCGGACAGCTTTGGCAGGCAGGCCTCGTAGGCGGCGCGCAGCTCAGGGTTGTTGCGCACGGCATTGAGGTGGCTGACCGGGCTCCAGGCGCGGCCCAGCTTGGCGCCCTGCTCGTCGAGCACGTCAATCAGCGACTCCCAGCGCGGTGCATCGCCCTGGCTGGCCAGCACCTTGGCGACCACGCTGCGGCTCTCGGCGAGAATGGCATCCACCGCGGGCTCTACATGCTCGGGCAGAATGGTCGAATACGGCGGCAGGTCGAAATCTTGCAGCAGGGGATTGTTCGCACTCACGTCGGGTACCTGTGGTGGAATGAATAAGATGTCTGATCGAACAGATATGGCGGTCATCTTAATTACAATCAAGGGCTGGCGTAACTTCAGAGGTTTCTATCGTGGCGATTCGTACTTATCAGGGCACCAAGCCGACGCTCGGCGATCGGGCATTTGTCGATACTTCGGCGGTGGTCATTGGCGACGTGGAGATTGGCGAGGACAGCTCGGTGTGGCCATTGACCGTGATTCGCGGCGACATGCACCGCATCCGTATCGGCAAACGCACCAGCGTGCAGGATGGCAGCGTGCTGCACATCACTCACGCTGGCCCATTCAACCCGGATGGCTTCCCGCTGATCATCGGTGACGAAGTGACCATCGCCCATAAGGTGATGCTGCACGGCTGCACCCTGGGCAGCCGCATTCTGGTCGGCATGGGCAGCACGGTGATGGACGGCGCGGTGGTCGAGGACGACGTGATCATCGGTGCAGGCAGCCTGGTGCCACCGGGCAAGGTACTGGAAAGCGGCTACCTGTACGTCGGCAGCCCGGTGAAACAGGCACGGCCGCTGACCGACAAGGAGCGCAATTTCTTCAGCTACACCGCCGGCAACTACGTGAAGCTCAAGGATCAGCACATCGCCGAGGGTTACGACCAGTGAGGCGTCTGCTGGCATGTGCACTGCTGACCACCGCGTGTACGCAAGCCTGGGCAGACGATGTACGCTGCCTGCAATCGACTGGCGGCGGCAAACCGATCCGCTTGAGCCTGACTCTTTTCACCACGGAACAAGGCGACTGGAGCCGCGCCGGCACGGTGCTGTATGCCGGCCAGGCCGACAGCCTGCCAATCGTGTTCAAAAGCAGCGAAATCGTCGACGAGCCAGAAGGCCGCCCGTGGGAATACCTCAGTACCTGGCTGGAAGTGCTGCCTGACGAGGAGCGCATTGGCGGGCGCTACAGCTTTCACCATCAGGGCGCCGTGGTATTCGATTTTCAGTACAGGAACCTACTCACCGGCAAGACCTTCCATTTCGAGGAAAACCCGGCGGTACTGGACGCTTACAACAGCTGTAACTGGCCCGCGTAAGGCGACACCGCAGCTTTTGCCTTCCGGCAGCAGGACGTGCAAACGTGAGCGCAAAAGAGTAACCTTCATTTGACGTTTATTTTTATTCAAATGAAGGAGGCAGCATGAGCATTACCGCAATGCGTCAGGCCAAACAGGGCAAGGACGACCACTCGCCCGTGGTCGCTGCCTTCTGGGATTTCAGCGCCGGCCGGGAAAAGCTCAGCGAAGCCGAGCGCCTGCAGCAGATCCGTGACGGCTTCGCCGCCGACCTGGTGCAGGCCGTCAAGGCGACCTTCACCCTGCCCGAGCGCAGCCTGGAAATTCTCCTCAACGCCTCGATCTCGACCCTCGAACGCCGCCGCCGCGAACGCAAGGTGCTCGATCCGGTGGCCTCGGAGCGCCTGGATCGGATCGCGATGGTCTGCCAGTTGGCTGAAGACGTATTCGAAAGCCGCCAGGCCGCTGCAGAGTGGATGTCGCGCAGCAATCGTTCGCTCGGCGGGCAGGCGCCGGTCATGCTCTGCGAGACGGAAATCGGCGCCAAGCAGGTACGCCGGGTGCTCAATGCCCTCGACTGGGGTGGCGCGGCCTGATGCGCGCCTGGCGCGTGGCCAAGGCCAAGCGGGCGACCGACCTGTCCGGGCGTGGCGCGGCCATCGAGGGCGGGCGCTGGAACGAGCAGGATATCGCCGCGGTGTACATGGGCCTCAGCCCCGGCATCTGCTGCCTGGAAACCTTCGTTCACGCCGAAGGCCCGCCGGCGATGCCGATGAAGATCACCTGTTTCGAGCTGCCGGACGACGCGGATCTCTACTGGGAGCCTGCTGCACGCGAACTGCCGAAAGGCTGGAACGCCCTGCCGGTGGATCGCCCGAGCATGGAATTTGGCAGCGCCTGGCTGCGCGCGGTCAGCCACCTCGGCCTGATCGTGCCCTCCGCGGTACTGCCGCTGGAGCGCAACTTGGTGATCAATCCGCTGCATCCCGCAGTCAGCCAGATCAGCATCATCGACATCTACGATTTCACCTACGACCCACGCATGTTCAAGGCGTGACCAGCCCTCAGGAAGCCACGTGAATATTCGCCCTATTACCGAAGCCGATTTCGATCAGGTCTGGCCCATCATCCGTGATGTCGTCCAGGGCCAGGAAACCTACGCCTATGACCCGGCCATGGATCGTGAAGCGGCCTGGAAGCTCTGGGTCGAGCTGCCCCGCGCCACCTTCGTGGCCGAAGAAGACGGGCAGATCCTTGGTAGTTACTACATCAAAGCCAACGCCGCCGGCCCCGGTGACCACGTGTGCAACTGCGGCTACATGACCGCCCCTGCCGCCCGCGGCAAGGGCGTGGCGAGCGCGCTGTGCCAGCACTCGCTGCAGGTCGCCCGCGAGCTGGGCTTCCAGGCCATGCAGTTCAATTCCGTGGTGGCCAGCAACACCGTCGCCGTGGCGCTCTGGCAGAAGCATGGCTTTACCATCGTCGGCACCCTGCCCAAGGCCTATCGCCACCGCACCCTCGGCCTGGTGGATTGCCATGTGATGTACCGCTGGCTGGCTGACAATGATCTTTAGCCGATAGGTCGCCTGCGACGGCCGCAACGTGGCGAGAGCGGCCTTTCCCCTATCCCGTGGGAACGGGCCATGCCCGTGATTTTTCGCGGGCATGGCCCGCTCCCACAGTGGACCAGCGACGTCCGCTTTCGCCTTACTGCAGTCGATAAGCCAGTAGCTACCGAGCTGGCTACGACCTGAAACGCGCCAGCGAGAACGCGGATAGGTCGACCGCGCCCGGCTCGTTGCAATGGTGCATGGCCAATGCTTCGCCGATACCAGCGGAATGTTTGAAGCCGTGCCCAGAGCAGGCCGACACCAGGGTCACATTGGCCATCTGCGGATGGGCATCGATGATGAAGTTGAAGTCCGGGGTGATGGTGTAAGTGCACACCTTGGATTTCAGCACCCGCCGGGAAACGCCCAGCAGCCGGCCAGCCACATGGGCGTCGTACAGGGCGTCGATATCGGCCTGGCTGACGCTGCGATTCACGGTATCCGGGTCGCAGCCCTCGAGATATTGTTCGGTGGCAATCTTGATCGCGTTCTCACCCGGCAGCGGCGGGAAGCCGTAGCAGCTATCGATATCGGCCGCGCCGTGTAGCAGGATGTACACCGGAGAACCAGCGGCAAAGCGCTCGGGCTCGTCCAGCTCGAACCACACCAGTTGCTGGCGACAGACCTTAAGCAAGTCTTCGACCGACGCACCGAGGAGCTTGCCCGTCCACATGCCGGCGCAGACGATGGCCTTGTCCGCGGTCAACATGCCGCTGCTGGTCTGCACGCGAACGCCTCCGGCATCTGACTCGATGGCCTCGACCAGCGTGTTGGTATGCAAGACCGCGCCCAGTGCCTCGGCCAGCTTCAGCTGTACATCGATGGCCCGTTCGGGACGAACATAACCGGCGCCTGGCTCGTAATAACCGGTGGCCTGATCGCCAAAGCCGCCGAACTGCGGGAAGCGTGCGCGAACCCCGGCGGCATCCAACAAGCTGTGCTCGATGCCAAAGCGCTCTGCCAGTGCCGCCGTTTCACCGCCGAAATCGGGCGTGCCATGGCCGCGAGTAGGCGCCTGACTGCTACTCAGCATCAACATGCCGCAAGCCTCGAACAGCGCCTCGCCGCTATGCGCTTCCAGCTCACGCCAGATGCGTTGGGAATTGAGCGCCAGCGGCACATAAGCCGCGCCCTCGCCCACCGCCTGGCGGGTGATGCGCGTATCGCCATGGCTGGAGCCCTGGTCATGGGGCGGCGCGTAACGGTCCACGCCGGCTACGCGCACACCACGCCTGGCCAGTTGATAAAGCGTGGCGGCGCCCATGGCGCCCAGGCCGATCACGATTACGTCGTAGTGCATGGAGTTCTCTACTGCTCGAAGGGTTGGATTTCGTCGCGAAAGGCATCAAGGAAGGCGACCATCCGCCCATGCCGCTGCTGTGCTAAACGCGCGCCAGCAGCAGTCTGAAAGCCAGACGCCAAGCCCAGCAGCTTGGTATGAAAATGATCCAGGGCAAAGCGCTGATCATCCAGCGGGCGATGCCGGGCATCGATATCGCCGGCGTCGTACAGCGCGCTGCCCAGTCGCCCGGACACATGAAAACAACGCGCCACGCCGATCAGGCCGATGGCATCCAAGCGGTCGGCGTCCTGCAGAATGCGCGCCTCCAAGCTGGTCGGCGTGATCGCGGCGGAAAAGCTGTGCGCCTCGATGGCATGGCACACGGCGGCAATACGTTCGGCCGGCCAGCCGAAGCCAACGAGCAATTCATCAGCACGCGCAGCGGACAAACGCGAAGCACTGGAGCGCAACGGCGAATCCTTCTCCACCGCCACGCAGTCATGCAACAGCACAGCCGCCAGCAACAACTGCAGATCGCCGCCCTCTTCGCGCTGCAGTTGCCGAACGTTGGCCCAGACCCGCTGCAGGTGCGACAGATCATGGGCGCCGTCGTCAGCCGACGGCGCGCAGAGCGACAACAGCTGTGCGGCAAGCTCGGCGAAGGGTGCAAAAGAATCGAAGGTCATCAACGGAGCGCTTTAAGCCAAAGCCGCACCTTAGGGCCAGGCGCCAGTCTTCGGCAAGGCAGCGAGTAAAAACTGGCGCGTTGCCATTACTGGACAATGCTCCGCCGCTTGCGCAACCTTTGGCAGCTTCGCAAAGCAGCCCGGCGACCGCTCCACGGTCACCTCGGCGCGCTGGATTTCGACAGAACGGCCAACTTGAGCGCACTTTCCAAACGGCGTCTCAGCAGTTAACCGTGTTCCCGGTTATCTTCAGCACCGGATGGCATCGCAGGGATACGCACATGGCAATCACACAACAGTCGCGCATGGCCAAGGTCAACAGCCCGCTTGGCGACAACGTGCTGGTAATGGAGCGCCTGGCCGGCAGCGAATCCCTGGGCCGCCTGTTCCACTACGAGCTCAGCCTGGCCTCGGAAAACTCCTCGCTGAAGCTCAATGCGTTGCTTGGCAAACCCATGGGCCTGGCGGTACAACTGGCCGACGGCAGCGACCGCTACTTCCACGGCATCGTCGCGCGCTGCAGCCAGACCGCCCATCGCGGCCAGTTCGCCAGTTACCAGGTCACCCTCAAGCCCTGGTTGTGGCTGCTGTCACGCACCTCCGACTGCCGCATCTTCCAGAGCAAGACGGTGCCGGACATCGTCAAACAGGTGTTCCGCGACCTGGGTTTCTCAGACTTCGAAGACGCCCTGACCCGCTCCTACCGCGAGTGGGACTACTGCGTGCAGTACCGCGAGACCAGCTTAGATTTCGTCAGCCGGCTGATGGAGCAGGAAGGTATCTACTACTACTTCCGCCACGAGCAGGAGCGCCACGTGCTAGTGCTCTGCGATGCCTATGGCGCACACAGCACAGCGCCCGGCTATGGGCGTGTGCCGTTCTACCCGCTCGACGACCAGATGCGCGAGCGCGACCACATCCACGACTGGCACCTGGCCCACGAAGTGCAACCCGGCTCCCTGGCGCTCAACGATTACGACTTTCAGCGCCCCAGCGCGCGCCTGGAAGTGCGTTCCAGCATCGCCCGCGAGCACAGCAACGCCGACTATCCGCTGTACGACTACCCGGGCGAATACGTGCAGAGCAAGGACGGCGAGCAGTACGCGCGCAATCGCATCGAGGCGATCCAGGCGCAGTACGAGCAGATCCGCTTGAAGGGCAATGCCCGTGGCCTGGGCAGCGGGCACTTGTTCAGTCTCACCGATTACCCGCGCGACGATCAGAACCGCGAGTACCTGATCGTCGACAGCGAATACACCATCACCCAGGACCTCTACGAGAGCGGCCGCGGCAGCGAGAGCTTCCAGTTCGACAGCAGCCTGACCTGCATCGACGCCAGCCAGGTGTTCCGCCCGCTGCCGCTGACCGTGCAGCCCATCGTGCAGGGCCCGCAGACGGCCATGGTGGTTGGCCCCAAGGGCGAGGAAATCTGGACCGACCAGTACGGCCGCGTGAAGGTGCACTTCTACTGGGACCGTCACGACCAGTCCAACGAGAACAGCTCCTGCTGGATTCGCGTGTCGCAGAACTGGGCCGGCAAGAACTGGGGCTCTATCCAGATTCCGCGTATCGGTCAGGAAGTCATCGTCAGCTTCCTGGAAGGCGACCCCGACCGACCGATCATCACCGGTCGCGTCTACAACGCCGAGCAGACGGTGCCCTACGACCTGCCCGCCAATGCCACCCAGAGTGGCACCAAGAGCCGTTCGAGCAAGGGTGGCACGCCAGCCAACTTCAATGAAATCCGCATGGAGGACAAGAAGGGCGAAGAGCAGCTGTTCATCCACGCCGAGAAGAACCAGGACATCGAGGTCGAGAACGACGAGACCCACTGGGTCGGCCACGACCGCAGCAAGACCATAGACAACGACGAGACCGTGCACGTCAAACACGACCGCACCGAGACCGTGGACAACAACGAGACCATCACCATCGGCGTCGACCGCAGCGAAAAGGTCGGCAACAACGAAACCATCACCATCGGCGTGAACCGCACCGAGCAGGTCGGCAGCAACGAGACCATCAGCATTGGCGCCAACCGCACCGAGAGCGTGGGCAGCAATGAAACCATCAGCATCGGCGCCAACCGCACCGAAAGCGTGGGCAGCAACGAAACCATCAGCATCGGTGCCAACCGCACCGAAAGCGTCGGTAACAGCGAGCGCACCACCATCGGCGCCGACCGCACCGCGCTGATCACCGCCAACGAGTACGTGCTCATCGGCGCGGACCTGGCGACCATGGCGGGCGGCAACGAATCGCACTATGTGCGCGGCGAGCGCAACAGCCGTGTGCTCAAGGATGACAACCTGCATGTCGGCAAGAACTTCGTGCTCAAGGCCGGCGACTCGATCACCCTGCAGACCGGCGCCGCCAGCATCACCATGAAGAAGGACGGCACCATCGCCATTCGTGGCAAGAACATCAGCATCGACGGCTCCGGGGCGATCAACGTCAAGGCCGCCAAGAACATCGTGATGAAAGGCCAGAAAATCCTGCAGAACTAGGCAGCGATCACCGCCAGGAGCTCCCCATGACTGTCCAGCACCACACTCCCGCCGCCACTCGCCTGGACGGCGTGGTCATCGGCGTACTGCTCGATGTGCCGCAGGCCGCAAGCCCAGTGGTGGCCTTCCCCGGCTGCCCGTCCGAGACGGGTATCGCCGCCACTACCACCACGGCCCTCAGCCGCGAGGACATCGGTGCCCAGGTGGCATTGATGTTCGTCGGCGGCGAGCCGAGCCAGCCCCTGGTGATCGGCCGCATCCAGCGCCTGCCGCAGGCCCCGGTCACCACGCCAGCGGCCGTAGCACATATCGACGGCGAACGCCTGGAATTCAGCGCCGAGCGCGAGATCGTGCTGCGCTGCGGCAAGGCCAGCATCACCCTGACCCGCGAAGGCAAGGTGCTGATCAAGGGCGCCTACCTGTCCAGCCGCTCCAGCGGCGTGAACCGCATCAAGGGCGGTTCGGTGCAGATCAACTGAAATGAGCCATACGGTTTACGCCAATGGTCGAGAAATCTCGGCGAAGAGCTCCGACGGCAAATCCATTGCTGCGTTTCCTGACGTTTGCTTCACGCCGCCCCAGGCACCGCCCACACCAATGGGCATCCCCATCCCTTACCCCAATACCGGCCTGGCCAGCGATACCACCAAAGGAACACGCACGGTCAGAATCGCGGGCAAGGAGGTCATGCTCAAGAACAAGAGCCACTACAAGACCAGCTATGGTGACGAACCCGGCTGCGCGCCCAAGAAAGGTATTCTGACTGGCAAGATCAAAGGGAAGGTGTACTTCACCTCTTGGTCTATGGATGTCAAGTTTGAAGCCAAGAATGTCGTTCGCCACCTTGATCTGACTACTAACAACCATGGCTCGATGCCGGGCAACACACCGCCATGGCCGCACACAGCAAGCATGGTGCTGGCCTTCCAGCCAGGCGGTAAATGTGCCGGCATGGAACACCTGCGCTTACAGCCCTACAGCGATCCCTGCCCGGATACCGCCAGCGGTGAGCGGCAGACCGGCCACCACCTGATTCCCGGCCGTTGCATGCGCGATATAGCCAACTATAACCATCAGCAGGCACCGGTCATTTGCGTTTCGTTCGGCAATCAATATCAAGGCTCGCACCAGCGTTGCCACGAACGATTCGATCCTGTCGAGCTGAACCATCACCAACAAGGCAAACCGTTCACCTACGCAACCGCCAGGAAGACCGCAGCAGCCTCGGCCGGTGGCGCACTCACGCCACCGCGCGATATCACACCTGATGAACAGACGTGCGTAGAGCACCAGCTCGACCAGTACTACACCGGCACATCGGCCAAGGCCCCAGCCTGTAGCGACTCAACCTTACTGAGGGCATCAGGCAAACCCGGCAAGGCTATCCCGGCCCCAGTCAGCCCAAGCGCCCCAGCGGGCATGCCTTAGGATTTCAATCATGCAACGCAAAGACTCCGCCCTCTACTTCAAGCATGTGATCGCCATTTCCGCCGAGCGCGCGTTGCTGAGCGGGCTGCTCTACATCGAAGAAACCGAGCCGACTATCAGCCGCATCATGATGATCGCCGAGGGTAGCTGGTATCACCTCTATGACCTCGATGACATCATCCAGGACAGCCACCGTCAGGCCGCAGACGGCAACCACGGCAACCACGGCAAGGATATCTACCACCTGCTGGGACGCCTCGGCTCACTGCGTATTCACCCATCCGGTCAGGCTTTTCAGGATGAGCAGCTGCCGCTGGCCAACGCCTATCTGAAGTCCCTGCGCGAGATAGACGGACAGCTGTACGCTTGTGGCACTCAAAGCCAGGTTATGAGACGCACGGCCCAGGGCTGGCAACGTATGGATCAGGGCATCTACGAGCCGTTACAGGATCAAGTCACCTCGAGCCTGAATGCGCTGGACGGTACAGCGACCAACGATATCTACGCGGCAGGCGATAGCGGTGCCTTGTGGCACTGGGACGCAAGTAAGTGGACGCGCCTGGAAAGCCCGACCAACCTGCCGCTGTACGTGGTTCACCAGCACAGTGACGGCTCTATATTCCTGGCCGGTTCAGGCGGCGTTCTGTTCAGAGGCAATCGCCAACAAGGCTGGGCAGATCTGAGCGACTCAGCCTTCAGCCACCTAGTGCTGGAAAATGCCTGTGAATTTCAGGGCGCTCTTTATCTATCTGCCGGCACGCATTTGCTGTGTTATGCCAACGATCAGTTGTCAGCCGTTCATATTCCCCTGCCAGGGCCACTGGCATTTCACAACCTCGACGCCTGTGCCGAAGCTCTGTGGTGTGTAGGAGATGACTGCGTGTTGTCTTTTGATGGTCAGCATTGGCAAGCACATTCTTGCCCGGAGAACTGATGCGCGAACGGGATAAGTTCTGATGGAACTGCTCAACGCCACGCGCATGGTCGCCGCCTACAACCAGGGCCTGGACGCCGATGGCCGCGAATACCTGGTGGTCATCGTCAAGGGCACCTTCGACCTGCCGGTGGACGGCAGCGTGGCGCGCCTGCTCGATGAGCAGCAGCCGCTGCTGATGAGCGATACCTTCGCCGGTGACCCGGCGCTGTCCGCGCCCCTGCACGAGTTCGACTTCGCGCCGTTCAAGCCTAACTGCGACGTGCTGGTCAGCGGCAGTGCCCACGCGCCAGGCGGCCGCCCGGTCAGCCAGCTGACCGTGGGCATCCGCGTCGGCCGGGTCAGCAAGGCATTCAGCGTGTTCGGCCCGCGGCACTGGCAGCCCGGCGCCCTGGGCACCAGCGCCGGCGCGCCACAGCCGTTCGTGCGCCAGGACATTTCCTACGCCAGTGCCTTCGGCGGCAGCCACCCGGCACCCGGCAACCCCGAGCAGTTGCTGTGCAACCTGCGCAACCCGGCCGGCCAGGGCTGGTACCCGCGCAGCCTGGGCGGCGGCACCGTGGTCGGCATGCCGATGCCCAATACCGAAAAGCTCGGCCAGCCGGTCGATGCGCCCCATGGCGATTTCGAACCCATGGCCCTCGGCCCGCTGGGCAAGCACTGGCAGGCGCGCGTCGGCTTCGCCGGCACCTACGATCAGGCCTGGCAGGACGAACAGTTTCCCTTCCTGCCCAGGGACTTCGACGAGCGCTACTTCCAGGCAGCGCCGGCCGATCAGCAGACCGACTACCTCAAGGGTGGCGAAGAGGTATTCCTGCTTGGCCTGCTACCCACCGAGCGCGCCGGCTTCCGGGTGCCCAGCGTGCGCATGCCGGTAACCTATTTCCTCAGCGCCGGCGGCCATGAAACGGCGCAGGCGGTCATCGACACCCTGCTGCTCGACACCGACGCCAACCGGGTAGAAATCACCTGGCGCACGCGCCGGCCGCTCAAACGCAGCCTGTTCGAGATCGCCCAGGTATTGGTGGGCGAGAAATCCCGGGGCTGGTGGCGTGCCCGCGAGCTGGGCAAGGATTACTACCCGTCGCTGGCCGCGTTGAGCCGCAGCCGTTCGACCGAGGATGACCTGTCATGAGTGCCCTCAGCATCCTCTCCAGCGGTATGGTCAGTGCCGTGGGCCTGAGCGCGCCGGCCAGTTGCGCGGCGATCCGCTGCGCCCTCGACAACTTCCAGGAAACCCGCTTCATCGACGGCGGCGGCGAGTGGCAGGTCGCTGCCAGCGTGCCGCTGGAAGAGCCGTGGCGCGGCCGCACCAAGCTGGTGAAAATGGCCGCACGCGCCATCGCCGAAAGCCTGGCCGGCGTACCGGGGATCGATTGCGCCGCCACGCCGCTGCTGCTCGGCGTCGCCGAGCTGGATCGCCCAGGCCGTAACGATGGCCTGGACAACAGCCTGTTGCGCGATATCGAGCGCGAGTTGGGCGTGCAGTTTCATGGTGCCTCAACGCTGATCCCGCGGGGCCGGGTCAGCGCCGGCGTGGCACTGCTCAATGCACGCCGGCTGATCCACGAAGGCGGCCACCGCCACGTGCTGATCGCCGGGGTCGACTCGTTTCTCAACGCCGCCACCCTGTCCGCCTTCGAGCAACGCCAACGACTGCTCACCAGCCGGCATTCCAATGGCTTCATTCCCGGCGAAGGTGCGGCAGCGGTGGTGGTCGGCGCGCCGGTTCGCCAGGAGGCCGAACAGCTGATCTGCTTCGGGCTGGGCTTTGGCGTCGAGAAGGCCAGCGTGGAAGCCGACGATATCCCGCTGCGCGCCGACGGCCTGGTGCAGGCCACCCAGGCGGCGCTCAAGGACGGCAACTGCCGTATGGAGCAGATGGACTACCGGCTGACCGACAACTCCGGCGAGCAGTACTACTTCAAGGAAGCGGCCCTGGCGCTGAGCCGCACGTTGCGCGTGGTCAAGGAAGAGTTCGACATCTGGCACCCCGCCGACTGCATCGGCGAATGCGGCGCCGCCATCGGCCCGGCCATGCTGGCGGTGGCCCTGGCCGCCTCGCGCAAGGGTTACAGCCCTGGCGCGAACATCGTCTATCAACTGGGCAACGACGCCGGCGAACGCGCCGTGGCGTTGCTGCGTTACCAACGGGTAGGAGCCGCCTGATGGCCAACGAGGTCTATGCCAACAACCGGGAGATTTCCTGCAAGGCAGCCAGCGGCAAGTCCATCGCCGCCTTTCCTGACGTCTGCTTCACCCCACCGCAGACGCCGCCGATGCCGCTGGGCATCCCGATCCCGTACCCCAACACCGGGCTGTCCAAGGACACCACCAAGGGCACGCGCACCATCCGCATCACCCGCAAGGAAGTGATGCTCAAGAACAAGAGCTACTACAAGACCAGCTACGGCGACGAACCCGGCCGCGCCCCGAAGAAAGGCATCATCACGGGCAAGATCAAAGGCAAGGTGTACTTCACCTCCTGGTCGATGGACGTCAAGTTCGAAGGCAAGAACGTGGTGCGGCATATGGATTTGACGACCCATAACCATGGGTCGATGCCGGGGAATACGCCGACCTGGCCTTATTTGGATCAAATGGCGGTAAGCAAGGGCGAAGGGCCGTGTAAGGAAGACATCAAGAAAGAGAAAGATGCCTGTAAGGACTTTTCACCTCACAAGCCAGATGGACCTAGCCCCTGCCCTCCCGATGGCAAACCAAAAACCCAAGAGGCGGCAAACGCTTACGCTGACAAGATTGGTGCAGACAAATGCCTGAGCGCCAGGCGATGCCAGCTCACACCCTATACACCCACCAAAGGACAGGCCGGCTGCTGCCCCGGGCAGACAGGTCACCACCTTGTGGAAGCGGGCTCGTTTTTTGACAAAGGCCGCGGGGAAGGCGACTCGAAAGCTATCAAGGGAACAACCCTTTACAACGAGCACAAAGCACCCTGTATCTGCGTCGAGGGCGGCAATCAGTATCACGGCACGCATGGCTTGATGCATACCTACCAGAGCAACGCAGCACTTAGCAGTGGGGCGAAGTCCACTCGGATCACCTTTGAAGACGACACCTCTGCTCGCCTGGTTAGCGTGACCTACGGCCAGGCAAAAGGCTTCGGTGTGGCCGCAGTAGGAAAAACCTTTCCCGAATCAGGTTGCGACCCGGCGTGTACCGAAGCGCAGCTGGATGCCTATCACAACCAGTGCGGGATTGATGATCAAACGGATTGCCGGATGATTGCGACAGGCTATAAGGGCGATGCCGCTCAGAAAGCGGCAGATTCGGCGGTCAAAGCTCGATCAAAGAAATTACGCGCTACAAGCACTAAATCAAGCCGATAGTAATAGGTCCAGCCAATGCCAGAAAGAAAGAGTCGGACAGATACCTTCATTACAGGGGCTGTTCGGTACAACGATCTCGCTTATATCGTTACTCAAGACGACAGCCTGGAGGCACGGATTGAGCATTCTCACCTGTATAGCTGGGACGCCGGAGAGTGGGGTTACGACGATATGCAAGACTGGCCCACGGTCAGCGTAACCATTACCCAAGAACCTTTAGAACAAGCTTTATTTATGTCGCCCTATGGCGAGATCCGTCTATTCGGTAGTGGGCAGGAGAGCGATGAAAAGATCCGGACGCCTGATGGCGATCCCATTGATCGCGGCCATTTGAGACAAGCACGGACTGTTGGCCGGAAAACCTTTGCTGTTGGAATGGGACGTCAAGTCTATCGACGTGATGGCGTTGATCACTGGAGCTGTCTTGATCAAACCATCCGCCCTGCAATCGGCGAAACGAAAGGCTTCGAGTCCATCGATGGCTTTGACGAAAGCGACCTGTACGCCGTTGGCTGGGATGGCGAAATCTGGCACTACAACGGCCAACAGTGGAGCCAGAAGGAAAGCCCGACCAACCTCGTACTGACCCGCGTGCTCTGCGCCGGAGATGGTCAGGTCTATGCCTCGGGCCGTCGCGGACTTCTGATCGTAGGTCGGGGTGATGCCTGGCAGCCAATCGAGCAGGAGGACGTCACCAGCGACATATGGGATCTGGCCTGGTATGACGGCAAGCTCTACCTGTCGACGATGCGCGGCTTGTATACGCTTCAGGGTGGCAGCCTGGTCGAGGTGGATTTCGGGGATGACACACCGGCGACCTGTTACCACTTGAGCGTGGCCGATGGCGTGATGTGGTCATTCGGCGCCAAGGACATCATGGCCTTCGACGGCAATACCTGGACTCGCATCGACTGATGATCACCACCATCCTCGACCAACACGCCGAAGAAACCGCCTTTCTAGCCGGACTGCGCAGCTATGCCGTCGGCGCACCGCATTATGATCTGGCGCATCTCGGCGATCTGGACGAGCGGATCGAGGCGCATCTCGATGGCCTGCAGATCGCCGGGCTCAAGGGGCTTCATCTGTTGCTGGAGCAACTGACCGCACACGCCCAGGGCGAGGTGTTCGCTGTTGCTGCGCTGGCATTGCGGCTGGGCAACGAGAGCGCACAGGAAACCCTGTATCAGCACCTGCATGCCAACCCCGAGGGCGAGGCGTTTCTTGTCGCCGCATTGGGCTGGCTGGAGTGGCACGAGGTCTCCAAGCTGATCGAGCGCGACCTCAATGCCACTGACACCCAGCGTCGCCGGATCGCCCTGGCGGCCCATGCCCTGCACGGCAAGGATCCCGGCCCGGCGCTGCTCTCGGCCCTCGGCCACGGTGATGCCAGCGTACTTGCCGCCGCGGCTCGGCTGGCCGGTACGCTGCGACGCCGCGATCTGCTGCAGCCGCTGCGTCAGCACCGCCTGCACGGCGACGATGAAGTCCGTTTCTGGAGCAACTGGGCCAGCGCCCAGATGGGTGACCAGGAAGCGCTCGGCAACCTGCGCTTGTTCGCCGAGCAGCCAGGTGAACGGCGCCGGCCCGCACTCGAGGTGCTGCTCGCCTGGCAACCGCGGGAGGCCAGCATCGCCTGGTTGCGCGGCCTGATGCAGAGCGAGACGCACCGCCATATGGCGATCCAGGCCATCGGCCTGCTCGGCGACCCGCAGACCATCCCCTGGCTGATTCGGCAGATGCATGAACTGCCCGCGGCCCGCGCGGCGGGCGAAGCATTCAGCCTGATCACCGGCGCCGACCTTGCGGAACTCGACCTGGAGTTGAGCGTCTATCCCGACTACGACGAAGGCCCTACCGATGATCCGTCCGACGCCAACGTCAGCATGGACCCGGACATCGACCTGGCCTGGCCAGACCCGCAGCAGGTCGAGCAATGGTGGCAAGGCCAGCAGCACGGCTTGCAGCCAGGCACCGGCTATCTGCTGGGCCAGCCGTTCAGCGAACGACAGTGCATGGCCGTGCTGCGCAGCGGCACACAGCGGCAACGACGTGCAGCAGCCAGCTTGCTGGCGCGCTATCAGCCGACCAGCGTGCTGTTTGCAACGGATGCGCCTGCACGCCGGCAAAAGCGATTGCTGGGCTGCTGAGCCCAGGCGATCAACGACACAAGGAGAGTGCGAACATGCTCAAGAAATCCCGCCAGGCCTCGTCGCTATACTGCAGCGCCAGTCATGGGCAGAAATCCCGTTCGAAGAAACCGCCTGCTCACAGGCATGACCACTTCATCAGTCTGCGCATAGCGCCACTGATTTCGCCTCGCCGCAGCAATCAACGTGCGGCACGTCCCGAAACGCTCAGCCATTCGGCGAGGGAACGACCTTGAACCGTAAAACACTTTCCTGCTGCGCATTGCTGCTTATCGGACTACTCACACAGGGTTACGCCATGGCTTTTTCCAAGACGCTTTATCTGTTCTCCGAGGTCGAGGGCACCGTGTTGCTCGACGGCAAACCTGTTCAGGGTGTGGAGATAGAACAGGAATATCACTGGCATTGGAAAAACGAGCACCGCACCAACACCACACAATCCGATGCTCAAGGCCGCTTCAAACTGCCGGCCGTGACGGCTAAATCAATGACGGCAGGTTTCATGCCCCATGAGCCGGTGACCGGCCAGCGCATCACCCTGCGCTATCAGGGCAAGGAACATAAAGGCTGGGTATTCACCAAGCACAATTATGACGACCTGGGTGAGGTGAAGGGCCGCCCGCTGAAGTTCATCTGTGAGCTCAACAGCGAACCCGTCGCGCACCCGGAAACTGAAACATTCGGCATCTGCGTTCTTCAGTAACGCCCCCATCATCAGACCAGAAGGATTCGGCTGTGAACCCCTTGAGCCCCAAACAATCCGCGCAGATCGCAACGCATGTCTACACCGTCAAGGATGCCGTCATGTCATCCAAAGGCGGTGTGGAGGATGAGGCCGCCCGCC
The DNA here is from genome assembly GCF_900142655.1 of Phytopseudomonas punonensis. GTDB lineage: Bacteria > Pseudomonadota > Gammaproteobacteria > Pseudomonadales > Pseudomonadaceae > Aquipseudomonas > Aquipseudomonas punonensis. Next base: position 1,246,042 of record NZ_FRBQ01000001.1, read on the forward strand.
TCGGGCTGAGCAACTCATTCGATTTCTCCAATCTGCAAATGGCCAGCGGAACCAGCGGTGCCGTTTTCCGTACACGGACAGGCTTCGCCTATGCCGTACACGGCGTAGGGGGGCGGCAGGGAGAGATGCTGCTGGCATTTCGCGGCACCGACACCTTTGCAGATGCGATGACCGATGCGAACGCCGGCCTACAACGCGGCCCGAGCACCTGGCCTGTGCACGCAGGCTTCAATGAAACGTTCAAGTCGCTACGCAACGATCTCGATTCATTCATGCGCGGCCGTAACCCCAGCACCGTGCACTGCGTGGGCCACAGCCTGGGCGGTGCCCTGGCTACCCTGGCGGCAGATCACCTTAGCGAGCTCGGCGTAGCCGGTATCAAGCTCTACACCTTTGGCTCACCACGTACCGGTGTGGCCGGCTTCGCACGCCACCTGAGCGGCAAGCTCGGCGCCGACAACATCCACCGGGTCTACCACAGCGCCGACCCGGTGAGCATGGTGCCGATCTTTCCGTTCAGCCATGTGCCGGTTACCGGCAATGTCTGCATGATCCCGTGGAAGGGCGCTCAGATCAGCCCTGACGCTCACCGCATGACCTCCTACCTGCCTTCGATTGGCGATGCCAGCTGGAGGGGGCTCTATCGCAATCCGGAGCCGCCTCTGGACAGGGAAATCGATATCTGGCTGGAAAGCGCCAGCTATGGCCCGACCATGTTTTCCGCGGCAACCTTGTGGATGATCTCCAAGGCCATGCAGTATCTACTCAAGAAGGCCGCCAATATCGTTATCGGCAGCGCGATCACCATCGGCGTTACGGTGCTGGATCAGATTGCCGGGATTCTGGTGCAAGGTGCCCAGATCTGTAAGGACATCAGCGACTCCGTCCGCGCCCTGATCGTGAAAATCTTCAAATTCCTGGGCCGTGCCGTGCCCGCGACGATTGAGGTGACCACGTTCTTCCTGCGCTGGGTACTCGACCTGCTCGCCCGAGCGGTCGTCGATATGGCCCGCCAGGCCATGCACCTGGTCATACGTTCCTGAGTCCAAAAGAAAACGGCGCCTTCAAGGCGCCGTTTTCCCATCACAGGTCCCCTTCCTCGACCATCCTCGCGCTGCTCGCATCCAGCGCATAGGCCGCATCGGCCAGATCGTTGCTGACCTGCTCGATCTTCAGCGTGCCGTTGACCCACAGCGGTTCATAGATATCGGGCAGAGCAATGCCTTTGGGATAGCGCACCAACACCAGTTGGTTCGGTGGTGGTGGCGGTACGTGGATGCAGGCGCCCGGATAGGGCACCAGGAAGAACAAAGTGCTGCGCCCGGCGTTGTCGGTTTCCAGCGGGACTGGATAGCCGCCGATGCGAATCTTCTTGCCGTTCATGCTCGGTACGGTCTTGGCCGAATACATGACCGCGGGCAGGCCTTTTTGCTGTTGCTTCAAACCGCCCTTGCTGTCGAACGTGCCGTCAGCCTCGGGGCCGTTGTGGGTGATCTCCGGCATCTGTTCCAGCGCACGCTGGTCAGACTCGGGCATCAGGTCGAGCCAGTCGGTTTCGGGCAGCTCGGCGCGGGCCAGGCCGCAGATCAACAGCAGAACAAGTGGCAGGTAACGCATCGACGGGACTCACGGTGGTAATGGCCAACAGGGAGTAGCCAGGCGTCGATGCGTCAGGCTACCGGTTTAGCTCTTCTTGGTGATCATGCCGTAGATCACCAGCAGGATGATCGCACCGACCACCGCGCCGATGAAACCAGCGCCTTCACCTGCCTGGTAGATGCCCAGCGCCTGGCCACCGTAAGTGGCAGCGATGGAACCACCGATACCCAGCAGGATGGTCATGATCCAGCCCATGCTGTCATCGCCAGGCTTGAGGAAACGGGCAATCAAACCCACGATCAGGCCGATTAGAATAGTGCCGATAATACCCATGACGCCCTCCAGAATTAAAAAAGGCGCCGCACTGCTGCGGCGCCTTTCATCTGACGAGAGCGGCGGCGCAGAGGTTCAACCTGCCTCGCCCGCACCTATCTAGCCTGCGGCGATAAGCGCCTGTACCTCGGCGATACGGCTGCCGAGGGTCGCCCGATCTGCGCAGCGCAGGGTGGCGTGGCCGACCTTGCGACCGGCCTTGAAGGCCTTGCCGTAGTGATGCAGGTGGCAATCGTCGATGGCCGCCACCTTATCCACAGCCGGTACGCTGCCGATGAAGTTGAGCATGGCGCTCTCGCCGACCTTGGCGGTCGAGCCCAGCGGCAGGCCGGCGACGGCGCGCAGGTGGTTCTCGAACTGGCTGCACTCGGCGCCTTCGATGGTCCAGTGTCCGGAGTTGTGCACACGCGGGGCGATCTCGTTGGCCTTCAGGCCACCATCGACTTCGAAGAACTCGAAGGCCAGCACACCGACGTAGTCGAGCTGCTCCAGCACCCGGCCGACGTAATCTTCGGCCAGCGCCTGCAGCGGGTGCGCGGTGCTGGCGATCGACAGGCTGAGAATGCCGCTGTCGTGGGTGTTGTGCACCAGCGGGTAGAAGCGCGTCTCGCCATCACGGCCGCGCACGGCAACCAGCGACACCTCACCGCTGAACGGCACGAAGCCTTCGAGGATGCACGGCACGCTACCCAGCTCGGCGAATGCACCGGCCACGTCTTCGGGCTTGCGCAGCACCTTCTGACCCTTGCCGTCATAACCCAGGGTGCGGGTCTTCATCACCGCCGGCAGGCCGATGCTGGCCACTGCTGCATCGAGATCCGCCTGGGACTGGATGTCGGCGAATTCCGGCGTCGGGATGCCGAGGTCCTTGAACATCGACTTCTCGAACCAGCGATCACGGGCGATACGCAGGGCTTCGGCGCTCGGGTACACCGGCACGAACTGGGAGAGGAAGGCGACGGTTTCCGCCGGCACGCTCTCGAACTCGAAGGTCACCAGATCGACCTCGTCGGCCAGTTGGCGCAGGTGATCCTGATCGCCGTAATCAGCGCGGATGTGCTCGCCCAGCGCTTGGGCGCAGGCATCCGGTGCCGGGTCGAGAAACGCGAAACTCATCCCCAGCGGAGTGCCCGCCAGAGCCAACATACGGCCGAGCTGGCCGCCGCCGATTACGCCGATCTTCATTACTGAGCCCTCGGGTCCGGATTTTCCAGCACAGTATTGGTCTGTTCGTCGCGGAACTGCTTGAGCGCCGCGTGGAACTGCGGGTGCTGGTGCCCGAGGATGCTAGCCGCCAGCAGCGCGGCGTTGATCGCGCCAGCCTTGCCGATGGCCAGGGTAGCGACCGGGATACCGGCCGGCATCTGCACGATGGACAGCAGCGAATCGACGCCCGAGAGCATCGACGACTGTACCGGCACGCCAAGTACCGGCAGGTGAGTTTTCGCCGCGCACATGCCCGGCAAGTGGGCGGCGCCGCCAGCACCGGCGATGATCACCTGAATGCCACGGCCTTCGGCCTCTTCGGCGTACTGGAACAGCAGATCCGGGGTGCGGTGGGCGGAAACCACCTTCACTTCATTGGGGATGCCCAGCTTGTCGAGCATCTCGACGGTATGGCTCAGGGTGCTCCAGTCGGATTTGGAACCCATGATCACGCCAACCAGTGCACTCATCGTCGTGCCTCTCTCGTCTCGGGCGCTTGGCGCCGCAGCAGAAACAACAAACCACGCGGGAAGCGTGGTTTGCGAAAACCGGCAATTATACTGCAGTCGTGGGCAAATCGATAATCAGCCGCCTGTCGGCCTGTGGCGTGGCGACCCATTCCCTTGTCCTGAGGCAATGCCCGGCCCGCAGGACTTTGCATACTGACGGTTCTCATCGAAGAGGATCGCGCCATGCAAAAGACCATGAAAGCCGCTGTCGTTCATGCCTTTGGCGAGCCCCTGCGGCTCGAGGAAGTGAAGGTGCCGCTGCCTGGCCCCGGGCAGATACTGGTGAAGATCGAAGCCGCCGGCGTCTGCCACACCGACCTGCACGCCGCCGATGGTGACTGGCCGGTAAAGCCCAGCCTGCCGTTCATTCCTGGTCACGAAGGTGTTGGTTATGTCGCCGCGATAGGCGCCGGCGTGACCCGCGTACGTGAAGGCGACCGGGTTGGCGTGCCCTGGCTGTACACCGCCTGCGGCTGCTGCGAGCACTGCCTGACGGGCTGGGAAACCCTCTGCGCCGAGCAACAGAACACCGGTTACTCGGTGAACGGCAGCTATGCCGAGTACGTGCTGGCCGACCCCAACTATGTGGGCCTCCTGCCAAAGAACGTCGAATTCGCCGAGATCGCGCCGATCCTCTGCGCCGGCGTAACCGTCTATAAAGGCCTGAAAGTGACCGGCGCCCGCCCCGGCCAGTGGGTGGCGATTTCCGGCATCGGCGGCCTGGGCCACGTGGCAGTGCAATACGCCCGCGCCATGGGCCTGCACGTGGCTGCCATCGATGTAGACGACGCCAAGCTGGCGCTGGCCAAAAAGCTCGGCGCCAGCCTGACCATCAATGCGCGCCACGAGAACCCGGCCGAGGTCATTCAACGCGATATCGGCGGCGCCCACGGCGTGCTGGTCACCGCGGTGTCGAACAGTGCCTTTGGCCAGGCGATCGGTATGGCCCGCCGCGGCGGCACCGTGGCGCTGGTGGGGCTGCCGCCAGGCGACTTCCCGACGCCAATCTTCGACGTGGTGCTCAAAGCCATCAGCATCACCGGCTCCATCGTCGGCACTCGCGCGGACCTGCAGGAAGCGCTGGACTTCGCCGGCGAAGGGCTGGTCAAGGCGACTATCCATTGCGACCGTCTGGATAACGTCAATGGCGTGCTCGACCAGATGCGAGCCGGGCAGATAGAGGGCCGGGTGGTGATGCAATTCTGAGCATGGCCTCTGACATCGCGGAACGGGCTCACATCGCGCGCTGTCAGAGGCGGTTAGACTCAGCTTTATCACCCACCAAAGGACTCCGCCATGACACGGCTGTCGCTGCTTATCGCCTCAACCTTCCTGACCTTCAACGCCAGCGCTCTGGAGCTGGCGAAGTACCCCAAAGCCTTCGCCGCCGACAAGGGCGTCCGCGTCGTCGTCGCGCCCAGCAGCGACGAGAAGCAGGCCCTGGTGCAGATCAGCGGCATCAACCATCCGCTCGATGAAGTGGTGCTGCTGACCGATGTCAAACCACGTAGCCAGAATGAAAGCGACTACGCCACCACCCTCGATGGCAGCGCCTACGTGCTGCTCGGCCAGCGCCAGGAATGGGGCGGCGAGTCCTACCAGCTGTACCTGCCGAATAACCGCGACGCGCTGTACCTGAGTTTCGACGAGAAGGCCAGTAAGGTGGTCAAACCGGCCGAGTTGCTGGCCCTTTATGAGAAGCAGAAAAAGGATGGCGTGCAGGAGAAGCTGGCCAGTTTCGATCGTGAGAAGCGCCAGCAGTATCACGTCGAGCGCCTGCAACAGATGGACAAGGAGGCGTCGGCCAGCTGCGGCACTACCCTGAAGACCGAGGTCAACTGGCAGGGCATGGACGAGCAGTTGCTCAAGGAGCTGAGCGTTTCCGGCTACTGCGGCGAAGTGGTCAACCAGATGAACAACCTGTGCAGCAGCTCTCCCGAGTTCAAGGAGAAGGCCGCCAAGCTCAATACCGTCGAGTGCAGCTTCGGCAAGGAAATGAAGATCCGCGAACAGGGCAATCGCATCCTGTTCACCACCGAACGTGACGCTGCCAACCAGGGCGACTTCATCAACGCCTTTCTGCGTAACCGCTAAGCAATGCCCTCTCGGGCGGCCATGTCCGTGGCCGCCCGCCTTCCATTCGGAATTCCGAACGTTAACCGGTCGAAAAACCGAACATCCGAATCCCTAGCGTTTTCTCTGCGCTCAGCCATCAATTAAATATCCTTATTTATCAATTGCATGGATTGATCGTAGATGCTCGCAAAGGCCTGGCATACATCCTGCTCTGTATAGGGCAGGAATGCGATAGCCCTTCCACATGGAGGCACGTACCTCGCCGTACGACCTCAATAACAACAACACCGAGGAAATCGACCCATGCGTATCGTCCCCCGCGTACTGGCTGTAGCCGTTGCCGCCACCCTGATGTCCAGCCCGGTTTTTGCCGCAGAACTGACCGGCACCCTGAAGAAGATCAAGGACTCGGGCACCATCACCCTGGGCCACCGCGACTCGTCCATCCCGTTCTCTTATTTCGGCGACACCTCCAAGCAGCCGGTTGGCTACTCCCATGACCTGCAGCTCAAAGTCGTCGAAGAGCTGAAAAAGGAACTGGAGCTGCCTGACCTGAAGGTGCGCTACAACCTGGTGACCTCCCAGACCCGTATCCCACTGGTGCAGAACGGCACCGTGGACCTGGAATGCGGCTCCACCACCAACAACGTCGAGCGTCAGCGCCAGGTCGACTTCTCCGTCGGCATCTTCGAAGTCGGCACCCGTCTGCTGACCAAGAAAAGCAGCGGCGTGAACGATTTCGAAGACCTCAAGGGCAAGAACGTGGTGACCACCGCCGGTACCACGTCCGAGCGCCTGCTCAAGTCCATGAACGCCGAGAAGAAGATGGGCATGAACGTGATTTCCGCCAAGGATCACGGCGAGTCCTTCCTGATGCTCGAGTCCAACCGCGCTGTCGCGTTCATGATGGACGACGCCCTGCTCGCTGGCGAAATGGCCAAGGCCAAGAAGCCGGATGACTGGCACGTAGTCGGCACCCCGCAGTCGTTCGAAATCTACGGTTGCATGGTTCGCAAGGGCGACGAAGGCTTCAAGAAGGTGGTCGACAAGGCCATCAGCGCGACCTACGCCTCGGGCGAAATCAACGACATCTACAACAAGTGGTTCCAGCAGCCTGTTCCGCCAAAAGGCCTGAACCTCAACTTCCCCATGAGCGACGAGCTGAAAAAGCTGATCGCCGAGCCGACCGACAAATCTGTAGAGCAGATCTGAAGGCGTGATGCCGCGCCCCTTCCACGAAAAGGGGCGTAGCGGGGACCCGGAGGGGCCACAGGCCTCTCCACCTATTTCCTGACGAAGCCAACATTCATCCGCTCCTGCGGATGCGGGACGCTGTTGCCCTTCGTCAGCATATTCAAGAGCTCGCGAGCTAGAGCCATGCAAGGCGAAAGCAGGCGAGGAAGCGGAGTGTGCTGTAGCACATGAGCATGACTCACTTCGTTCGCCCCTTCGGGGCCGCACTGAAGTGCGTTAGTCGCAAACGACTTCCGAGCCTGGTTTCAATGCAGCAGGGCCGACGCGCAGCAGATCTGCTTCCTCACAAGAGGGGAAACCCGATGAATTACAACTGGGACTGGGGCATCTTCTTCAAGTCCACCGGCATTGGCGATGAAATCTACCTGGAGTGGTTCCTCACCGGCCTGGGCTGGACCATCGCCATCGCCGTGGTCGGCTGGCTGATCGCCCTGTCGCTTGGCTCGCTGCTCGGTGTGATGCGCACCGTGCCGAACCGCCTGATCTCCGGGATCGCCACCACCTACGTGGAGATCTTCCGTAACGTACCGCTGCTGGTGCAGCTGTTCCTCTGGTACTTCCTGATGCCGGACCTGCTGCCCGAACCGCTGGAGCTGTGGTTCAAGCAGGATCTCAACCCGGCGACCTCGGCCTATCTATCGGTCGTGGTGTGTCTCGGCCTGTTCACTGCCGCCCGGGTGTGCGAGCAGGTACGTACCGGTATCCAGGCGCTGCCGGCCGGCCAGACCGCCGCGGCCTACGCCATGGGTTTCCGTCTGCCGCAGATCTACCGCAACGTGCTGCTGCCCCAGGCCTACCGGATCATCATTCCGCCATTAACCAGTGAGTTTCTGAACATCTTCAAGAACTCCTCGGTGGCCTCGCTGATCGGCCTCATGGAGCTGCTCGCGCAGACCAAACAGACCGCCGAGTTCAGCGCCAACCTGTTCGAGGCCTTCACCCTGGCGACGCTGATCTACTTCACCCTGAACATGAGCCTGATGATGATCATGCGCATGGTCGAGCGCAAAGTTGCCGTGCCGGGCCTGATTTCCGTGGGAGGTAAATGATGGACTTCAGTCAGATTATTCCCGCTCTGCCAGGCCTCTGGGAAGGCATGGCCATGACCCTGCAGCTAATGGTCATGGGCGTTATCGGTGGCGTGATTCTCGGCACCCTGCTGGCGCTGATGCGCCTGTCGAGCAACGTGCTGCTGTCCAAACTGGCAGCTACTTACGTCAACTACTTCCGCTCGATCCCGCTGCTGCTGGTGATCACCTGGTTCTACTTCGCGGTGCCGTTCATCCTGCGCTGGATCACCGGTGAAGACACGCCGGTAGGCGCGTTCGCGTCCTGCCTGGTGGCCTTCATCATGTTCGAGGCGGCGTACTTCTGCGAAATCGTCCGCGCCGGCATCCAGGCCATTCCAAAAGGCCAGATGGGCGCCGCCCAGGCGTTGGGCATGAGCTACGGCCAGACCATGCGCCTGATCATCCTGCCCCAAGCGTTTCGCAAGATGACCCCGCTGCTGCTGCAGCAGAGCATCATCCTGTTCCAGGACACCTCGCTGGTCTACACCGTCGGCCTGATGGACTTCCTCAATGCTGCTCGCTCGCGCGGCGACATTCTGGGTCAGCCTCATGAATTCCTGATCTTCGCCGGCCTGGTCTACTTCACCATCAGCTTCGCTGCCTCGCAGCTGGTCAAGCTCCTGCAAAAAAGGTTAGCCGTATGATTTCCATCAAGAACGTCAACAAGTGGTATGGGGACTTCCAGGTGCTGACCGACTGCACCACGGACGTCAAGAAAGGCGAAGTGGTCGTGGTCTGCGGGCCGTCCGGTTCGGGCAAGTCGACCCTGATCAAGTGCGTCAACGCCCTGGAACCGTTCCAGAAGGGCGACATCGTGGTCGACGGCACCTCGATTGCCGACAAGAAGACCAACCTGCCGAAACTGCGTTCGCGCGTCGGCATGGTGTTCCAGCACTTCGAGCTGTTCCCGCACCTGACCATCACCGAAAACCTGACCATCGCGCAGATCAAGGTGCTCGGCCGCAGCAAGGAAGAGGCCACCAAGAAAGGCCTGCAGCTACTCGACCGCGTCGGCCTCTCGGAGCACGCCCACAAGCACCCGGGCCAGCTCTCTGGCGGCCAGCAGCAGCGTGTGGCGATTGCCCGCGCCCTGGCCATGGACCCAATCGTCATGCTGTTCGACGAACCGACCTCGGCGCTCGATCCGGAGATGGTCAACGAAGTGCTCGACGTGATGGTCCAGCTAGCCCACGAAGGCATGACCATGATGTGCGTGACCCACGAGATGGGCTTCGCCCGCAAGGTCGCCGACCGGGTGATCTTCATGGACGCCGGCAAGATCGTCGAGGACTGCCCGAAGGAAGAGTTCTTCGGCGATATCAACGCCCGCTCCGACCGCGCCCAGCAGTTCCTCGCCAAGATCCTCCAGCATTGATGCGCCAGGCCCGCTATCGCCGATAGCGGGCCTACACTCGAAAAGCCCAAATAAGAAATCGAGGCCCCATCATGCGTGTTCTGCACTTCAAAACCCTGACCCTCAGCGTCGCCATCGCCGCCTGCAGCAATGCGGTACTGGCAGCCAATCTGGACGGCGGTGCGGTCGCCGCACCTGATCAATATGCCGCCAAGGTGGCCGCCGACGTCCTCAAGAAAGGCGGCAACGCGGTAGACGCCGCCGTTGCCACCGCCTTCACCCTGGCCATCACCTACCCCGAGGCCGGCAACATCGGCGGCGGCGGCTTCATGACTCTGTTCATGGATGGCAAGCCGTACTTCCTCGACTACCGGGAAACCGCGCCTAAGGCCGCGACCAAGACCATGTACCTGGACGACAAGGGCGAGGTGATCGAGAACCTCAGCCTGGTTGGCGCCAAGGCAGCCGGCGTGCCCGGCACAGTGATGGGCCTGTGGGAAGCCCACAAGCGCTTCGGCAAGCTGCGGTGGAGCGAGCTGCTGACGCCCGCCATCGGCTACGCCAACAGCGGTTTCAAGGTCGCCGACCAGCAGTTCCAGTACCGTGAAGACGCCATCGGCCTGTTCAACGGCAAGACCAACTTCACCGCACACTTCGGCAGCATGCGCCCGGGCGAAACCTTCAAGCAGCCGCTTATGGCAAAGACCCTGGAACGCATTGCGGCCAATGGCCCGGACGAGTTCTATAAAGGTAAGACCGCCGACCTGCTGGTCGCTCAGATGCAGCGCGACGGCGGGCTGATCACCAAAGAGGATCTGGCCGACTACAGCGTCAAATGGCGTGAGCCGATGCGCGTCGACTGGCAGGGCAACAGCCTGTACACCGCGCCGCTGCCCAGCTCCGGCGGCATCGCCCTGGCCCAGCTGATCGGCATCAAGGAGCAGCGTGCGGCCGACTTCAAGGGCGTCGAGTTGAACTCCGCGCGCTACATCCACCTCTTGGCCGAGATCGAGAAGCGCGTGTTCGCCGACCGCGCCGACTATCTGGGCGACCCGGACTTCTCCAAGGTGCCGGTCGCCAAATTGGTCGATGCGCAATACCTCAAGCGCCGTGCCAGTGAGGTCAACCCGACCGCCATCTCGCCGACCGAGAATGTTCGCCCAGGCCTGGAACCGCACCAGACCACGCACTTCTCCATCGTCGATGCTGACGGCAACGCGGTCAGCAACACCTACACCCTGAACTGGGACTTCGGCAGCGGCGTGGTGGTCGAAGGCGCCGGCTTCCTGCTCAATGACGAGATGGACGACTTCAGCTCCAAGCCGGGCGTGGCCAACGCCTTCGGTGTGGTCGGCAGCGATGCCAACGCCATCGAGCCAGGCAAGCGCATGCTGTCGTCGATGAGCCCGAGCATCGTCACCCGTGACGGCAAGGTCAGCCTGGTGCTGGGCACGCCCGGTGGCTCGCGGATCTTCACCTCGATCTTCCAGGTGCTCAACAACGTCTACGACTTCAAGCTGCCGCTGGAAAAAGCCGTGGCCGCCCAGCGCGTCCACCACCAATTGCTGCCCAAGGACACCATCTATTACGACGCCTACGCGCCGCTAGCAGGCAAGGTCGCAGACGAGCTGAAGGCTATGGGCTACGTGCTCGAGGACCAAGGCTGGAACATGGGCGACATCCAGGCCATTCGCGTTGATGGGCGCAGCCTGCAAACCGCTTCCGACCCGCGCGGCCGTGGTGTTGGCATGGTGGTAAAACCCTGAGCCCGATGTCATGACTCGGGCCCCGAGGCACCGCTGCGCCTGCAGCGGTGACCGGCCCTCCCCGCCCCTGCGCGGGCTGGTTCGGTCACGGTGACTGTGATGCAATGCGCGTCTATCAATCTCCCTGGGGTGCCACCCGCCTTGCCCGCCAAACCTCGCTATGTCCGCCACCTGTCGCTGACCCTGCTGATGCTGGCGCTGGTGGCTGCCTGCGGTTACGCCGGTTACTACCTGAGCGAGCAAGCCGGCATCCGCAGCCTGGTCGACAGCGGTGAACGCCAGCTCGAACTCAATGCCCGGGCGGTGGAAAGCGAAATCAACAAGTACACCTACCTACCCAGCCTGCTGGAGCTCGAATCCAACGTCAGCCGCCTGCTGCTGAGCCCCACCGCCTACCGACGCCAGCGCGTCAACGACTACCTCGAAGGCCTCAACCAGCGTAGCGGCAGCCTGGCCATCTACGTGATGGATACCGACGGCCGGGTGCTGGCTACCAGCAACTGGCGCCAGGCCGACAGTTATCTCGGCGAGGACCTGTCGTTCCGCGCCTATTTCCAGGACGCCCTGGAAGGCGAACAGGGCCGCTTCTACGGGATCGGCAGCACTACCGGCGAGCCCGGCTATTACCTGTCTCATGGCCTGCGCGCCAATGGCCGGATCATCGGCGTGGCAGTCGTCAAGGTGCGCCTCGACCCGCTGGAGCAGCGCTGGCAACGGGCGCGCCTGGAAGCCTACGTCAGCGACGAGAACGGCATCATCATTCTCTCCAGCGATCCGGCAAGGCGCCTCAAGGCCGTGCGCCCGCTGGACGCCGACACCAAGGAGCGCCTGGCGCGCAGCCTGCAATATCACTGGTCGTCGCTCGACGAGCTGATGCCCCTGGCGCGCGAGCCCTTGGCCGACGGTGTCGAGCAGGTCAGCTTCGCCGGTCACAACGCGCAGGATGCCAGTGAGGTCACCAATTACCTGGCCCAGAGCCGCCCGCTGGAAGATACGCCCTGGCACCTGACGTTGCTCAGCCCGCTGCAGGACCTGCGTCGCGAGGCCATTAGCCACGGCATGCTGGCCGCCGCCGGCTTCGCCTTGCTAGCCTTTCTGCTGATCGCCTGGAACGAGCGCCGCAAGGTGATCGCCACCCGCCTCGCCGCCCGGGAAGCCCTGCAGCGCGCCAACAGCGAGCTGGAGCGCAAGATCGCCGAGCGCACCGCCGACCTGCGCGCCAGCAACGACCGCCTCAAGGCGCAGATTCGCGAACGCCGCCAGGCCGAAGAAACCCTGCGCCTGGCCCAGGACGAGCTGGTGCAGGCCGGCAAGCTCGCGGTAATCGGGCAGATGTCCACCAGCATCGCCCACGAACTCAACCAACCGCTGGCCGCGCTGCGCACGCTCTCCGGCAACACCGTGCGCTTCCTGTCACGCGGTGCCTACGATGTGGCCACCACCAACCTGCAGACCATCAACGAACTGGTCGACCGCATGGGCAAGATCACCGGCAGCCTGCGCGCCTTCGCACGCCGCTCCAACGATGGCGGCGAAGCCAACCTGAGCAAGGCCGTGAACGCCGCCTTGCAGGTAGTGCAGCCGCGCCTGGAGCGCACGCCGCTGACCATTCACCATCAGTTCGCGGACGCCAACCTGGCGATCAACCAGACGCGCCTGGAGCAGATTCTCGTCAATCTGATCGCCAATGCCGCCGACGCGATGAGCGCCCAATCGGACCGCCAGCTGTGGCTGCAGGGCAGCGCCGAAGGCGAGCGCTACCGCCTGCGCGTACTCGACAACGGTCCCGGCATCGCCCCCGAAGACCGTACGCATCTTTTCGAACCCTTCTTCACCACCAAGCCGGGCGAGCAAGGCCTGGGGCTCGGCCTGACACTATCGGCCAGCCTTGCCGCTGCCGCCGGCGGCAGCCTCAGCGCCGATCATCCGCCCGAAGGCGGCACCGCTTTCGAACTCAACCTGCGCCAGGCTGCCGTTGTCATGGAGACACCCGATGAATGACGCCCTCACCGTGCTGATCGTCGAAGACGACCCCCACGTGCTGCTCGGCTGCCAACAAGCCCTCACCCTCGAGGACATTCCCTGCGAAGGCGTAGGCAGCGCCGAGCTGGCTCTGCAGCGTATCGACGCGGACTTCGCCGGCATCGTCATCAGCGACATTCGCCTGCCCGGCATGGACGGCCTGCAGCTGCTCGGCGAGCTCAAGCGCCGCGACCCGAGCCTGCCGGTGGTACTGATCACCGGGCACGGCGACATCAGCATGGCGGTCGGCGCCATGCGTGACGGCGCCTACGACTTCATGGAAAAACCGTTTTCGCCGGAGCGGCTGGTGGACGTCGCCCGCCGCGCCCTGGAACAACGCAGCCTGGCCCGCGAAGTGTCGTCGCTGCGCCGCCAGCTGGCCGGCAAGCAGGCGCTGGAACATCGGTTGATCGGCCGTTCGCCGGCCATGCAGCAACTGCGGGAACTGATCGCTAACGTCGCCGATACCTCGGCCAACGTGCTGATCGAAGGAGAGACCGGCACTGGCAAGGAACTGGTCGCTCGCTGCCTGCACGACTTCAGCCGCCGGCAGAAAAAGGCCTTCGTAGCGCTTAACTGCGGTGGCCTGCCGGAGAACCTGTTCGAGAGCGAGATTTTCGGGCACGAGGCCCATGCCTTTACCGGCGCCGGCAAGCGGCGCATCGGCAAGATCGAGCACGCCAACGGCGGCAGCCTGTTTCTCGACGAGATCGAGAGCATGCCGCTCAACCTGCAGATCAAACTGCTGCGCGTGCTGCAGGAACACAGCCTGGAGCGCCTGGGCTCGAACCAGCCAATCGACGTCGATTGCCGGGTGATCGCCGCCACCAAAGCCGACCTCGATGAAGCCGGCAAGGCCGGGCTGTTTCGCAGCGACCTTTATTACCGCCTCAACGTGGTGACCCTGGAATTGCCGCCACTGCGCGAGCGCCGCGAAGACATCGCCCTGCTGTTCGAGCACTTTCTGCAGCTCTCGGCCCTGCGCTTCGACCGCACCGCCCCCGAGCTGGATCGCCACACCCTGGCCGCACTGATGGCCCACGACTGGCCCGGTAACGTGCGCGAACTGCGCAACGTCGCCGAACGCTTCGCCCTCGGCCTGCCGGCCTTCAAGAAGAGCGGCGCCCACGAAGGCAATGCCGCCACCTTCGCCGAAGCCGTGGAAGCCTTCGAACGCAACCTGCTGGTCGACGCCCTCGAACAGCACGCCGGCAACCTCAGCCAGGCCGCCCAGGCCCTCGGCATGGCCAAGACCACGCTGTTCGACAAAGTGAAGAAGTACGGGCTGGGGTGAGGCGGTTTCGCAGCCTGCCCCATGACTGTGGGGTTGGCAGAATTGTGGGAGCGGGCCATGCTCGCGAAAAAGTGTCCACAGCCCTTAAAGCCTGGAACACAGTAATAAGCAGATCGGCGATCTGGTGTGGGAACGGCTTATTGTTCTAGATCATTCGCGGGCATGAACTGGGCGTTCCCGCCCGCTCCCACAGATGGATATCCATCACGGCGACCACCAGGGCACACCCTAACCTTCCTCCCGCCCCACACCCCCTTCCAACTTGCGCCACAACAGCCGCACCGCCGCCTTGCGCGACATGCTCCAGCGGTACAGGCGGATTTCCAGCGGGATGTGCCAGTGCTCCTTGCCACAGATCACCAGCTCGCCCCGCGCCAGCTCGGCATTCATCGACAGCCGCGGCACCCAGGCCACGCCCAGGCCTTGAAGGGCCATGGCCTTGAGGCTGTCGGCCATGGCCGTTTCGTGCACGGTGGTCGAACGCAGGGCACGCTGGCGCAACAGCAGGTTCACCGAACGGCCGAGGTAAGTGCCGGCGCTGTAGGCCAGCAGCGGCACGCTCTGCCCGGCGTCCAGGTCGAACAGCGGCGCGCCCTGCTCGTCGACGGCGCACACCGGTAGCATCTCGCTGACGCCCAGGGGCAGCGACGGAAACAGGTCGGGAGCCAGTTGCACGGCAGCGTCCTGGTCGTGGTAGGCGAGGATCAGGTCGCAGGTACCTTCGCGCAGCGAGTGCACCGCCTCACCGACGTTGGTCGCCACCAGCCGGGTGGTCAGTGGCAGGCCGTCACGACGCAGGCGGGCGATCCATTCCGGGAAGAAACCGAACACCAGGGAGTGGGCGGCAGCGATCTGCAGCGCCTCGCCCTGCTGGCCCTCGAGGTGATGCAGGTGGCGCACCACTTCGCCCAGCTGCTCGACCATGCTGCGCGCAGTGAGCAAAAACAGCTGGCCGGACTCGGTCAGCTCGATAGGCGTGCGTGAGCGGTTGACCAAGGTCAGGCCAAGGGCGGCTTCGAGGCTTTGAATGCGCCGACTGAACGCCGGCTGGGTCACGAAGCGCTTTTGCGCGGCCCCGGAAAAGCTGCGCGTGGCGGCCAGGGTCACGAAGTCCTCCAGCCATTTGGTTTCCAGGTTCATAGCGCTCTCCGCTCCTGCAGGCCTTCGCACACGTTTGGTGCACGGCTTTGGTCACAGCCACATTATGCCGATTGCGCATAGGCCCGCAAACAACAGCATTGGCCTGATATGCACTGGAAGACCTATGCTTTGGCCCATCGCGGTATATTCCGCGCCTTTATGAGAATCGAGACATCATGTCCGCTGCTGCATTGTTCCGCGTCGAAAAAGACCTGCTCGGTACCCTCGAAGTGCCCGCAGATGCCTACTACGGCATCCAGACCCTGCGTGCGCTGAACAACTTCCGCCTGTCCGGTGTGCCGCTGGCTCACTACCCGAAACTGGTTGTGGCCCTAGCCATGGTCAAGCAGGCAGCAGCTGATGCGAACCGTGAACTGGGCCACCTGCCCGCTGAGAAACACGCAGCAATCAGCGAAGCCTGTGCGCGCATCATTCGCGGCGACTTCCACGAGCAGTTCGTGGTTGACATGATTCAGGGCGGTGCCGGTACCTCGACCAACATGAACGCCAACGAGGTGATCGCCAACATTGCCCTGGAAGCCATGGGTCATGCCAAAGGTGAATATAAGCACCTGCACCCGAACAACGACGTGAACATGGCGCAGTCGACCAACGACGCCTATCCGACTGCCATCCGCCTGGGTCTGCTGCTCGGCCACGACACCCTGCTGGCCAGCCTCGACAGCCTGATCCAATCGTTCGCAGCCAAAGGCGAAGAGTTCAGCCACGTCCTGAAGATGGGCCGTACCCAGCTGCAGGACGCCGTACCGATGACCCTCGGTCAGGAATTCCGCGCTTTTGCCACTACCCTCGGTGAAGACTTGGCGCGCCTGCGCAGCCTGGCGCCGGAGCTGCTGACCGAAGTGAACCTGGGTGGTACCGCCATTGGTACCGGCATCAACGCCGACCCGGGCTACCAGCACCTGGCTGTACAACGCCTGGCACTGATCAGCGGCCAGCCGCTGGTGCCGGCTGCCGACCTGATCGAAGCGACTTCCGACATGGGCGCTTTCGTACTGTTCTCCGGTATGCTCAAGCGCACCGCAGTCAAGCTGTCGAAGATCTGCAACGACCTGCGCCTGCTGTCCAGCGGCCCGCGCACCGGCATCAACGAGATCAACCTGCCGGCGCGTCAGCCGGGCAGCTCGATCATGCCTGGCAAGGTCAACCCGGTGATCCCGGAAGCGGTCAACCAAGTGGCCTTTGAAATCATCGGCAACGACCTGGCCCTGACCATGGCAGCCGAAGGCGGCCAGCTGCAGCTGAACGTGATGGAGCCGCTGATCGCCTACAAGATCTTTGACTCGATCCGCCTGCTGCAACGCGCCATGGACATGCTGCGCGAGCATTGCATCAACGGCATCACCGCCAACGAAGCCCACTGCCGCGCCCTGATGGAAAACTCCATCGGCCTGATCACCGCGCTGAACCCCTACATCGGCTACGAGAACTCCACCCGTATCGCCAAGGAAGCGCTGGTCAGCGGTCGTGGCGTGCTGGAGCTGGTACGTGAAGAGAAACTGTTGGACGACAACACCCTGGCCGAGATCCTGCGCCCGGAAAACATGATCGCCCCGCACCATCTCAAGCTACTGACACCGCCGTCCAAAGAGGTGGTCGACCAGCAGCGCTAAGCGCCGCCCGACCCGAAGCCCCGTACCGTTCAGCGGTACGGGGCTTCGCTTTATTGGGGACGGATTGCCGTTTGCCTGCGCGCAGGATAAAAGGGCAGCAGTCCTCTTGAAGAGAAGTCGCCCCATGACCGTCAAAACCGCATGGCTGCTGTGTTTGCTGTCCCTTTCAGGTGCCGTCGCACTCCCAGCCCAGGCCGAATTGCCGGCCGGCTACCAGGTCGTGTTACAAACGGAAAACTTTCCGCCATTCAACATGGCCGAAAACGAAAAGAACTTCGCTCGTGACGCCAACATCCAGGGCGTCAGTACCACCATCGTGCGCGAGATGTTCAAACGTGCCGGCATCAACTACAGCCTGACCCTGCGCTTCCCCTGGAGCCGCATCTACGACGCAACCCTGGCCAACGCCAACCACGGGCTGTTCTCCACCTCGATGAACGAGGCGCGTCGCCCGCTGTTCAAGTGGGTCGGCCCGATCGCCAAGGTCGAGCGCGTGCTGCTCGCTGGCCCCGGCTCCAACATCCCCAACCTGACGAGCCTCGAGCAGGCGCGCCAATATCGCATCGGCAGCTACAAGGACAGCGCTGCCGCTCAAGCTCTGGAGAAGGCCGGCCTGCAGCCGAACAACGCCCTGCGTGACCAAGAGAACATCGGCAAGCTCACGAGCGGCAAGATCGACCTGTGGGGCACCACGGATCCGGTCTGGCGTTACCAGGCCCGCCAGGAAGGCGTAACCGGCCTGCGCAACGTGCTGACTTTCGATCGCGCTGACCTTTACCTGGCCCTCAACTTAGACACCCCGGATGAAGTCGTCTCGCGTCTGCAACAGGCGCTGGATCAGATGAAAACCGAGGGTTACGGCACCTGCAACAAGCACCCGGAACTGTGCTGATCGCAGCACGCCGCAGGCTCGCCTGATATTCCCGCGCAGCAGCAGAAAACGCCTGTGGGGGCCGAAACCCCCAGACCGGTTCACAGTCTGGGGGTTTGCTCGTAGCGACTCATTGCCGTTTGTGCCAAGGCACGCTAAAAGGGCAGCGGCCTAACAAGGAGTCGTTCCGATGAGTGTCAATGCCGCATGGTTTGCCGGTCTGCTTGCCGTTTTCAGCCTATTCGCCCTGCCCGCCCAGGCCGAGCTGCCGCCTGACTACAAGGTGGTGTTGCAGACTGAAAACTTCCCGCCGTTCAACATGGCCGACGGCGAGAAGAACTTCGCGCGCGACGCCAATATCCAGGGCGTCAGCACCACCATCGTGCGCGAGATGTTCAAACGCGCCGGCATCAACTACACCATGACCCTGCGCTTCCCGTGGAGCCGCGTGTACGACGACACCCTGGCCAACGCCAACTACGGGCTGTTCTCCACCTCGATGAGCGAGGCGCGCCGCCCGCTGTTCAAGTGGGTCGGCCCGATCGCCAAGGTCGAAGGCGTACTGCTCGCCGCACCGGGCTCCAAGATCGAAAACCTGAGCAGCCTCGAAGAAGCCGCCAAGTACCGCATCGGTGCCTACAAGGACGGCGCGGTCAGCCAGGCGCTAGAGCGCGCCGGCCTGCAAGCGACCAATGCGCTGCGTGACCAGGAAAACATCGCCAAACTCACCGGCGGCAAGATCGATCTGTGGGCCACCACCGATCCAGTATGGCGCTTTCATGCGCGACAGGCTGGCGTCACCGGCCTGCGCACCGTGCTGGTCATCGACCGCTCGGACATGTACCTGGCGCTCAACCTGCAAACCCCGGACGAAGTGGTCACCCGCCTGCAACAGGCACTCGACCAGATGAAGAACGAAGGCTACGGCACCTGCAACAAGCATCCGGAGCTGTGCTGATCGCCACAGCACTGCCATTCCTTTACAGAAAAAGGCAAAAGCGGACGCTTCCAGCGTAGGGTGGACAACGCTCTTTTTGTCCACCATTACGATCGCAGAGCGGTGGATGGATCGGGCCGCGTAGGTGAAACGTCGCCCACCCTACGAAAGACTGATCGAAGGCAGAAGCAGTCATAGGGTGGATGACGCTCTTTTCATCCACCATTGCGATTGCAGAGCGGTGGACGGGTGAAGCGTCGTCCACCCTACGAATGTATCCTATCGCCACCAAGCAGCCCCTCGGCACTTCGCCATCCCTACTCACTCCACCTCGAACAACCCATCGCGCACCGGCGCGTGGGCCAGGCGCTGGCGGATGTCTTCGTCGATGCGCGGGTCGTCCGGCTGGTAGAGCATCACCTGGCGGTAGGTGCTGATGCGGTTTATCTCGGTGCCTAGGAATTCCCAAACAACCCGGGTGCACGCCGGGGTGCGACGGTCGCCGCTGGACACGCCGGTCTTCAGGCCGTTGAGGCGGGTGATGCGGCTCTTGAAGCTGGGAATCAGGATGGTCTGGCTCATCTCGTTGACGGTCAACGACTCGTAGTCGATGAGAAACAACCGGTCCTGCAGCTGGAAGACAGCGCCCAGGTAGCGGCAGCGCGCCGAATCGTCGGCCAGCCCGCCTGTGGATAACACCTGACGCTCCTGGCGCTCAAACAGGAAGTTGCCGCCCTCCTCGCGCACGTGCACCAGCGACAGCAGGATGGTGCCCGGCACCGACATGCAGTTGGCGTATTCGAAGTAGTAGCCGCAATAGCGCGACAGATCACCAGAATTTTCGCGCAGAGGCTGTAACAAAGCATGTAATGGATCGCGCTCGGCCGGGGCGCCGATCTGCGTGCCGCGGGCGCCGATCAGGCGCGCGAACTGGTCGCCCGGTAAGCCCAGCTCATACCCCTCGACACCGAAGAAATCGCCGATTCTCTTGAGGTTATACGCTGTGGGCTGGCTCTCTCCGGCCAGGTACTTGTTGAACTGGCCGCGGTTGATGCCGATTTTGCGGCATACCTCCGCAATGGAACGGTAGTGGCTGCAAAGCAGCCTGAGATTCTCACCGAGATAACTGGACATGACCGGCTCAGATGATGCGAGTGGCGTGATTATAGCATCAGGTTGCATCACCTGGGATCGACCCGCGAAATTGTTCCTGCGGCCTCCTTGCTCAAAAATTGGCCAATGCCCTGCGCGTCAGCGTCGGCCTGCGAACAATCACAATAAGAGTCGAGGATTCTGATCATGCTCGAAGTACTGAACGACTTTCTTTCCGGGAAAGTATTGATCGTGCTTATCGTCGGCCTGGGTAGCTACTTCACCCTGCGCTCACGTTTCGTCCAGTTCCGCCATTTCGTCCACATGTTCAGCGTATTCAAGGAATCGCTGAGCAGCAGCAGCGGCCAGCTGAGCTCCTTCCAAGCCCTGATGCTCAGCCTCGCCGGCCGTGTTGGCGCCGGTAACATCGCTGGTGTCGGTATCGCCGTGACCCTCGGCGGCCCAGGCGCCGTGTTCTGGATGTGGGTGACCGCCCTGGTCGGCATGTCCAGCAGCTTCTTCGAATGCACCCTGGCCCAGCTCTACAAGCAGAGCGACGGTGACGGCCTGTACCGCGGCGGTCCGGCCTACTACATCCAGCACGGCCTGAAACTGCGCTGGATGGCGATGACCTTCGCCGTGTTGCTGCTGGTCACCTACGGCTTCGCCTTCAATGGCCTGCAGTCGTTCACCGTGACCCACTCGTTGCAGAACGCCTTCGATATTCCGGTGCAATACAGCGGTATCGCCCTCGCCGTGCTGCTGGGCCTGGTGTTCATCGGCGGTATCAAACGCATCGCTTCAGTATCCGACCTGCTGGTACCGGTCAAGACCCTCGCCTACCTCGCCGTGACCCTCTACGTGATCGTCAGCCAAATCGACCTGGTACCGGGGATGCTGGCCACCATCGTCAAGAGCGCCTTCGGCCTGGAACCTGCCTTCGCCGGCCTGCTGGGCAGCGCCATCGTGATGGGCGTCAAGCGCGGCGTGTTCGCCAACGAAGCCGGCCTGGGCAGCGCCCCGAACGTGGCTGCCGTGGCCTCCGTCAAGCACCCGGCCGCCCAGGGTGTGGTGCAGGCATTCAGCGTGTTCCTCGATACCTTCGTGATCTGTACCTGCACCGCGCTGCTAATCCTGCTGTCGGGCTTCTACACCCCGGGCTTCGAGGGCGACGGCATCGCGCTGACCCAGAACTCCCTGGCGGCGGTAGTCGGCGACTGGGGCCGCACCTTCATCAGCATCGCGCTGAGCCTATTCGTGTTCACTTGCATCCTCTACAACTACTACCTTGGCGAAAACGCCCTGCAGTTTCTGGTCGGTCGCAGCAAGGTTGCCCTGCTCGGCTACCGTGGCCTGGTGCTGGCGCTGATCTGCTGGGGCTCGATGCAGAACCTGGGCACCGTGTTCGCCTTCGCCGACATCACCATGACCTGCCTGGCGTTCGTCAACCTCACCGCTCTGGCCATGCTGATCAAAGTCGGCCTGCGCGTGCTGAAAGACTATGACGCACAGCGCAAGGCTGGCGTCGACCAGCCGGTATTCGACGGTTCGCAGTTCGCCGATCTGGATCTGGACCGCGCCGCCTGGCCGACCGCCAAGCCGGAAAGTGCCAATGCTGCCCAGGCAAAGGGCGCGCCGGAGCTACTGCCGACGCAACGCTGACGCCCTGTCCAGCGGGTGACACAGCCTGTGTCACCCGCCTCTGCCAAATCCGCTGCAAGTGATGCGACCGACTCGAATATAGCATCAGGTCGCATCATATAGGATCGACCCGCGAAATTGCCGCCCTGGCGGCTTTGACCAACCATTGCGGCCGGTAAACCCGTGTGCACCGTCTGCGTGATAAACATCGCTCGCGCAGCGCCGTTGCCGGGCGCCTGGTGAACGCGCGGTTGTACCTATATCCCTAATAACAACAGGAAGAGTGCCATGCTCGATTTATTGAACGACCTTATCTGGAGCAAAGTGCTGATCGTCATGCTGGTTGGCCTCGGGCTCTACTTCAGCATCCGCTCGCGCTTCGTTCAGTTCCGCTATTTCACCAGCATGTTCCAGATCTTCGGCCAGGCGCTGCAGCGCAAGCCAGGTCAGCTCAGTTCGTTTCAGGCGCTGATGCTCAGCGTGGCCGGTCGCGTTGGCGCTGGTAACATCGCCGGTGTGGCAGTTGCCATCACCCTCGGTGGCCCGGGCGCCGTGTTCTGGATGTGGTTGGTCGCGCTGGTCGGTATGGCCACCAGCTATTTCGAGTGTTCCCTGGCGCAGCTGTACAAGCAGAACGAGGGCGACGGCACCTACCGCGGCGGCCCGGCCTTTTACATCCTGCATGGCCTGGGCCAGCGCTGGATGGCCATCGTTTTCTCGATCCTGCTGCTGGTCACCTTCGGCTTCGGCTTCAACGCCCTGCAGTCGTTCACCGTGGCCAGCTCCATGCATGACACCTTCGGCATCCCGGAGTGGGTCAGCGGCATCGTACTGGTGTGCATCATCGGCCTGATCATCTTCGGCGGCATCAAGCGCATCGCCAAGTTCGCCGACGTGCTGGTACCGGTCATGGCCGGCTCCTACATCGCCATCGCCCTGTTCGTGATCGGCAGCAACATCAGCCAGGTTCCGGAAACCTTCATGCTCATCGTGCGCAGCGCCTTCGGCCTCGAGCCGGCGTTCGCTGGTGGCATCGGTGCGGCAATCATCATGGGCGTCAAGCGCGGCCTGTTCTCTAACGAAGCCGGCCTGGGCAGCGCCCCGAACGTGGCCGCCGTGGCCGAAGTGCCGCACCCGGCCGCCCAAGGCGTGGTGCAGTCGCTGAGCGTATTCATCGACACCCTGATCATCTGCACATGCACCGCGATGATCATCCTGCTCTCCGGCACCTACACGCCGGGTAGCGAAGTCGGTGGCGTGATCCTCACCCAGAGCGCCCTGGCCGCCATCGTCGGCGAGTGGGGTCGCGTGTTCATCAGCGTGGCACTGAGCCTGTTCGTGTTCACCACCCTGATCTACAACTACTACCTGGGTGAGAACGCTCTGGGCTTCTTCAGCAAGAGCCGCGCGATGGTTCAGGGTTACCGCGTGCTGGTGATCGTGCTGGTGATGTGGGGCTCGACCCAGGACCTGGGTACCGTCTTTGGCTTCGCCGACCTGACCATGGGCCTGCTGGCCATCGTCAACCTGATCGCCATGGCCCTGCTGTTCAAGACCGGCCTGCGCCTGATGAACGATTACGACGCACAGATCAAGGCAGGCGTGAAGGTTCCGGTCTTCGACCCCGCCAAGTTCGCCGACCTGAAGCTGGACAAGACCTCCTGGCCGGCTCTGCCGCAGCAGTCCGCCGCCCAGGATACTCAGCAGCGCTGAGCCCTCCCGAAACGCCGCCATGCCATCCATGGCGGCGTGCCTGACCCGCGGGCCCGATTCGACTGTGCGCTACAGTGCAGTATCCCGATGACGGCCCCGCGCCAAGACCACCCCATCAGGTGATCCATGACTTCATCCAATATTCTTGTGCTCTACACCGGCGGCACCATCGGCATGCAGGCCAGCGCCAGCGGCCTGGCGCCAGCGACCGGTTTCGAAGCGCGCGTGCGTGCGCAGCAAAGCCACCAGGCCGAACGCTTGCCGAACTGGAGCTTCCGCGAACTGCTGCCGCCCATCGACAGCGCCAACATGAGCCAGGACAACTGGCTGGCGATGGTCGAAGCGATCCGCCAGGGCACTGAGGCTGGCTGCGATGGCGTGCTGGTGCTGCACGGCACCGACACCCTGGCCTACAGCGCAGCCGCTCTGAGTTTTCTGCTCCTGGGCCTGGCGGTACCGGTGGTGCTGACCGGATCGATGCTGCCAGCCGGCGCCGCCAACAGCGACGCCTGGCCCAATCTGTTCGGCGCCATGCAGGCGCTGCACAATGGAGTGGCGCCTGGCGTGCACCTATATTTCAACGGCGCGCTGATGCATGGCGCCCGCGTCAGCAAGCTGAGCAGCGAGGCTTTTGACGCCTTCCAGGTAGTGCCACGTCAGCGCCAGGGCACACGCCTGAGCGAACTGCCGGCGGCCATCGACTTTCGCCAGCCGCGCCAACCGGTCAACCTGCTCAGCCTACCGCTGGTGCCCGGCCTGCGCGCCAGCCACCTACGCGCCTTGCTGGACAGCGGCGTACAGGGCCTGGTGCTGGAGTGCTACGGCTGCGGTACCGGGCCGTCAGACAACGCCGAGCTGCTAGAGGTGCTGCGCGCGGCCCATGCCCGTGGCGTGGTGCTGGCGGCGATCAGCCAATGCGCGCAAGGGCATGTGGAGTTTGGTGTGTACGCAGCCGGCAGCCAGCTGGCCTCGGTTGGCCTGATTTCGGCTGGTGGCATGACCCGCGAAGCCGCGCTGGGCAAACTGTTCGCGCTGTTGGGTGCGGGCCTGGCGCAGGATGAGGTGGAACGCCTGTTCAGCCTGGATCTGTGTGGGGAACGTGCGGAGTGAATCATGGATCGCAGCGCGACGAGCCGGTATAGTCGCGCCCCGCTGGTGGCAAGCCAGCGCATCTTTTCACCTTTCGCCCACAAGGACGTCCCATGCCTTTGCTTCGCTCCAGCGTTTTTCTGCTGCTCATCCTGGCCATCACCGGCTGCTCTACCAAGGCTTTCTTCAAGCTACCCGAGCACAGCACCATTACCATCAACGAGCGTGCCGAACAGCACCCTCAGGGCCTGGTGAAGATTCGTCCGTTTTTCTGGAACCGCGCCGGCGGCGTGCCGTACAAACTGACCAGCGCCACCGGCCAGACCATCTCCGAAGGCAAACTGCGCACGCGCTTTCGCGTGGTGTCGATCTTCTGGCCACCGTACAGCATCATCTATTGGCCGATGGGCTTCGGTCAGCGTTGCTATGACATGACCGGCGCCATGCCAGGCTCCTGCACCCATCAGGATCTGTGGACGCTGCGCGAGGAATACCGCAACAACAAGTGATGCCGAGGCTGCCGCCCTGGCAGCCCAACGCACTCTTTGCAAACGATCTAGCGAGCTAGAGCACTGCAAGGCCTAGGCGGCCCCACAAAAACGGGCGAGAAACGCAGCGCAGCGTAGTAACAGCCAACGGCTGGCCCGCAGGGTGAGCGCAGCGAATCAAGCGGCCGGGGTCGCGGGCGACTGTACTTTTGTACATGAGCATTACTCGCTTCGCTCGCCCTCCGGGCCACGCTGAAGCGCGTTAGCCGCAAGCGGCTTTCCGACCGGGCTGGCGATCCAGCCTGTTTTAACGCCGCAGGGCCGACGCGTAGCAGATCGTCAGAACACCGACCAGCCAATCCGCTCACTCAGCACTTCCAGCGCCGCCATGCCTGCCAGCGAGTTGCCCGCCTTATTGAGCTCCGGTGACCACACGCAAATCGTGTACTGCCCCGGCACGATGGCGACTATCCCGCCGCCCACACCACTCTTGCCCGGCAAGCCGACGCGATAGGCGAAATTGCCCGCCTCGTCGTACAGCCCGCTGGTGGCCATGATCGAATTGACCTGCTGGGTCTGCCGCGTGCTGAGAACCTGCTCGCCGCTGTGCTTACAGAAACCGTCGTTGGCCAGAAAGCAGAACGCCTTGGCCAGATCGACGCAGCTCATGCTCAGCGCACAGTGGCTGAAGTAGCCGCGCAGCACAGTCTCCACATCGTTGTGAAAATTGCCGAACGACTGCATCAGGTAGGCCATCGCCGCGTTACGCGCGCGGTGCTGGTATTCGGACTCGGCGATGCGGTTATCCACAGCCACATGCGGGTTACCGGACAGGCGCCGCACGAAATCGCGCATCGACAACACCGGCGCGGCGAAGCGCGACTGGTTGATGTCACTGATCACCAGTGCGCCAGCGTTGATAAACGGATTACGCGGCCGACCGTTCTCCAGCTCCAGTTGCAACAGCGAGTTGAATGGCTGCCCGGACGGCTCATGGCCTAGCCGCTCCCAGATCGCCTCACCGCTGTGCTGAATGGCCTGCACGAGGCTGAAGACCTTGGACATCGACTGGATCGAGAACGGCGTGTGCGCATCACCAGCGGTGAACAGCTCGCCGTCGTTGCCATACACCGCGATGCCCAGCTGATCGGCTGGCACATCGGCCAGCGCGGGGATGTAATCGGCTACCTTGCCTTTGCCAATCAGCGGCCTGACCTGGTCGAGGATTTCATTGAGCAACGCTTGCATGTTCGGACTCGCGAGGGGCTCGGCGAGGCGCCGGAGCGATCCCTGATAGACGCCAGGATCGCCAGCCGGAGCACATGGCAGCCGAGCGGAATTGATCAGCTCAAACGCTGCGCCAGCACCGCGATATGCTCCGGGCCGATGCCGCAGCAACCACCGAGGTGGCTAGCGCCACGGGCGCGCCAGTCGGCGACCCAACGCAGGTAACCCGGCGGGTCGAGGTCTTCGCGCAGGGGGTCGAGGCCGTCGTTGGCGGTAGCTTCTTCCGGTTGCGGCGGGAAGGCGTTGGCGTAGGCGCCAATTGCCACATTCGCACCGAGGCTGGCGAAGGTGTCGCGTGCCACGTCGATGGCGTCGCCGATCACCTCCGGTTGGCTGCAGTTGAACAGCAGTACCTCGACGCCCAGCTCGGCAGCCGCGCGGGCCGCATCGGCAACCGGCTCGCCGGAACGCAGGCGCGGCACCTCGTCGGTATCTTCATCACGCAGGGTGAACGACAGCCAGAACGGCTTGCCGTCCTTTGGCAGATGGGCATGAATGGCGCGCGCTTCGGCGATTGCGCTCTGGGTTTCCGCCAACCACAGGTCGACATAGGGCGTCAGGCCATCGAGCAGCGGGGTCAACACTTCGGTCACTCGCGCGGGCTCGAACAGATCCGGGCGGTAGGAGCCGAACAGCGGCGGCAGCGAGCCGGCGACGCGTACCGCAGCATCGGCCTTGTCCGCCGCACTGCGGGCCAATTGGCCGGCGCGTTCGGCCAACGCACGGCCTTCTTCGGCAAAGCGCTGCTCACCGATATGAAAGGGCACCACGGCGTAGCTGTTGCTGGTGATGACCTGGCTGCCACTGGCGATATAGGCGGCGTGCACCGCTTCCACCTGCTCGGGCGCCTCGGTCAGCGCCAGCGCCGACCATTCCGGCTGACGAAATGGCGCGCCACGGCGCTGTAGCTCGCGGCCCATGCCACCGTCCAGTAAAGTCAGAGATCGCTCGCTCATATAAGCTCCAGTCATATCGATATGCATTCAATTCATTTGGACGCATTCATTTATAACTATTTAATACACACCCAACGGCTGTCACAACCCCTTTCGTGCTTAAGGATTCCAGTGAAAACCACTCTGTTCGCGGCCATCGGCCTGACCCTCGCTTCCTTCTGCAACCTGGCTCTGGCAGGCCCCACGCTCGACCGTATCGAGAAAAACGGCGAGCTCGTTAACGTGCTGATGGAGAACTATCCGCCGTTCTCCTTCCTCAACGACGACAACCAGCTCGACGGCTTCGACGTCGATGTCGCCAAAGCGGTGGCTGACAAACTGGGCGTCAAACTGCGCCTGGAAACACCGTCTTGGGATGTGATTGCCGCGGGCCGCTGGAACGGCCGTTACGACATCTGCATCTGCTCGATGACGCCCAGCCAGGCACGCGCCCAGGTATTCGACTTCCCGGTGACTTACTACGCCTCGCCGGCGGTGATCGTGGTCAACGCCAGCGATGAGCGCATCCACTCGGCCAAGGACCTGTCCGGTCTGAAAGTCGGCGTCACCAGCGCCTCGTCCTACGAGGGTTACCTGAACAAGGACCTGGTCATCGAAGGCGCCGAAGACAAACCGCTGGAGTACCCGTTCGATGCCGTACAGGTCGCACCGTACGACAACGATACCGTGGCCTTCCACGACCTGGCCCTGGGTGCCGGCGTGCGCCTCGATGCCATACTCACCAACCTGGTGACCGCGCAGCCGCGCATCGACCAGGACAAGCGCTTCAAGCTGGCCGGCAGCGCGCTGTACGCCGAGCCGAACGCTGTGGCCATCGAGAAGGACGACGCCGAATGGCGCGCCAAGGTCGAGAGCGTCTTCGCAGAGCTGCGCAAGGACGGTACCCTGGCGGCCATCTCCAAGAAGTGGATCGGTTCCGATATCAGCCAATGACGCCTCCACCCGAAACCCCTCGCCCGCCGCCCCAGGCGGGCGAGTCGTTGCTGCAGCGCCTGTTCGGTTTTCGCACCCGTCTGTACGTCACCTGGGCGATCATGTTCGCCCTGTGCGTGGCGTTCTTCCTGAGCTTCGACCTGAAGTTCTCGATCATCCTCGACAAGCTGCCCAACCTGCTCGGCGTCAACCTGGCGCCGAACGGCTTTCTGCAAGGCGCGGCGTTGACCCTGTTCCTGTGCTTCTGCTCGATCTGGGCGTCCCTGGCGTTGGGCTTCGTCACCGCCCTGGCGCGCTTGTCGAAGAGCGCCGTGGCGTTTGGCATCGCCAGCTTCTACGCCTCGTTCTTTCGCGGTACGCCGCTGCTGATCCAGATCCTGCTGATCTACCTGGGCCTGCCGCAGCTGGGCCTGGTGCCGGGCGCGATCACCGCCGGGATCATCGCCCTGTCGCTGAACTACGGTGCGTACTTGAGCGAAATCTTCCGTGCCGGGCTGATCGGCGTCGCCCCTGGCCAACGCGAAGCGTCCCTGGCGCTGGGCCTCAAACCGACAGTGATCTTCTGGCGGGTGACCCTGCCCCAAGCGATGCGCACCATCATCCCGCCGACCACCAGCCAGTTCATCTCGATGCTCAAGGACTCCTCGCTGATCTCGGTGATGGGTGTCTGGGAAGTGATGTTCCTGGCCCAGTCCTACGGCCGCTCGTCGTACCGCTACATCGAAATGCTGACCACCGCGGCGGTGATCTACTGGCTGCTGTCGATCGGCCTGGAGCTGATCCAGGCGCGCCTCGAGCGGCATTACGGCAGGGCCTATCTGAACGGGCGTTGAGCCGTTTCACCTGCCGGATGCTTGCGATGCCGGGCACGGCATTGCAGGATGGCGGTCGACCGACTTTCAGGAGACCTGCCCATGACAGTCCGCATACCCGTGGAAATCCGCGCCGTCAGCGCTGCCGATCACGTCGTCTGGCTGCCGCTCTGGCAGGGCTATCAGCGCTTCTATATGACCGAGATCGATGCCGCCACGAGCGACCTGACCTGGCAGCGGTTTCTCGACCCCGCAGAGCCGATGTTCGCCGCACTCGCCTGGCGAGACGGCGAGGCCATCGGCCTGGTGCACTGGATCTACCATCGTTCCTGCTGGACCACCGGCGATTATTGCTACCTGCAGGATCTGTTCATCGGCAAGGGCGTACGCGGCAACGGCATCGGCCGCCAGCTGATCGAACACGTCTACGCGACTGCCAAGGGAGCCGGCTGCTCGCGGGTGCACTGGCTGACCCACGAAACCAACGCCAAGGCCAAACTGCTCTACGAGCGCATCGGCGAACGCTCGGGCTTCGAGCAGTACCGCAAGTTGCTCTGAGCTGCGGCTGGCACGCAACCCGCATCTCTGTCGGCCTCAACCACCGACAGAGCGAGCCATGAACAAACTCGACAATGCGCTGCTGAATATCCTGATCAAGGACTCACGCACTTCCTTCGCCGATATCGCCCGCCAACTGAATATCTCCCGCGCCCATGCCCGTACCCGTGTGCAGGCCTTGGTCGAGAGCGGTGTAATCGAGAAATTCACCGCCGTGGTCAACCCGGAAAAACTCGGCAAGGGCATCTCCACCTTTGTCGACCTGACCGTCGCGCCACACGCCATAGAAGCAGTCGCCGAGCGACTTTCAACGACCATGGAAGTGGTCAGCCTGTACATCATGAGCGACCTGAAAAGCCTGCATATCCACACCCTGACCGACAGCTACGAAACCTTCGATGCCTTCGTGCGCCAGCACATCTTCAATCACCCGGAAATTCTCACCGTCGACTGCAAGGCGCTGATGACCCGGGTCAAGCATCGGCGTGGCGGCGCGCGTTTGTAAGCCGCTGTTCGCCATTCGCTAGGTGTGTTCGGAGAGGCTGCACACTGCGTCAAAAACGTGCCCTCGGTGCGTTTTGGTGCACAAATGACATTCGTTCGCTCACCACAGCCCTGCTTACCGGAACGTACCCGGATAACCGACGTGATCTGACAAATGTTCAGCATCACCCGCCCTGGTTACCGTTTCGTCACCTCAGGAACCAGGTCCACGCTTGTTTTGTGTGCGTTTGGCATTTAGAAGGCCAACCAGGATGATCAGATAAATCATTTAAAATCATAAAGTTATAATAAATTTCTCCTGGCATGGCTGTTGCTGAAGGCTTTCGGCAGCGACTTTACATCCGGCAGGCAAACGCCCGTCGCAATGGCCACCGCGAAAGGAGAATTCTATGAGCCTCAATCGACGCAACTTCATCGGCGCCGGCGCCCTCGCAGCCGGCGCAAGCCTGGCAATAGGCGCCAGCGGTGTGGCCAGTGCGGCAGTCAGCAGCAAGACCTTCAATTGGAAGATGACCAACGCCTATGCGCCGGGCTCACCGTTCTACGTGCAAGGCCCTGGCAGCCCGACCGACTTCTGCAAACGCGTCGAGGAAATGTCCGGTGGGCGCCTGAAGATCCAGCACTTCGCCGCCGGTGAGCTGATTCCTGCGCTGGAGGGCTTCGACGCCGTTTCCAGCGGTATGGTGGAAATGAACGCCGCGAACGCCTTCTTCTGGGCCGGAAAGATTCCTGCGGCGCAGTTCTTCACTGCCGTGCCGTTCGGCATGAACACTCAGGGCATGAACGCCTGGCTGTACAACGGCGGCGGCCTCAAGCTCTGGGAAGAGCTCTACGAACCCCATGGCCTGGTGCCCATGCCCATGGGCAATACCGGTACTCAGATGACCGGCTGGTTCCGCCAGCCGCTAGAAAACGTCGACAGCCTGAAAGGCCTGAAGATGCGTATCGCCGGGCTTGCCGGCAAGGTCTATAGCGAACTGGGCGTGGCCGTGCGCCTGTTGCCCGGCGGCGAGATCTTCCCAGCCCTGGAGCGTGGCGTGATCGACGCCGCCGAGTTCGTCGGCCCCTATCAGGATCGCCGCATGGGCCTGCACAAGGCGGCCAAGAACTACTACACCACCGGCTGGCACGAGCCGACCAACGTCACCGAGCTGATCATCAACAAACAGGCCTGGGACAGTCTGCCCGCCGACCTGCAGGCCATCGTGCGTTTCTGCGCCCAGGCCTGTAACACCGACAGTTGGTCATGGTGCGATGCGGTCAACGCCGAAGCCATGCAGGACCTGGTCAACAACCAGGGCGTGATCGCCAGACCGCTGCCGGACGACATCATCAAACGCCTGTATGAAGTCACCAACGACACCCTGTCGAGCATGGCCGCGAGCGACCCAGCGACCAAGAAGGTCTACGAGCACTTCTTCGCCTTCCGCAAGCAATACATCTCCTGGGCTTCGGTGGGTGAAAAAGCCTTCATGAACATCGGGATGGGCGAGGCATGATGTTCGTCGTCACGCGCATCGAACAATTGGTCGAAGCACTGGGCGCCATCGCGCGCGCCTGCGTGTTGCTACTGGTTTTGTTGGTGTCTTTCGACGTACTGATGCGTTACCTCTTCGACCTCAGCCCGGTGGCGCTGCAGGAACTGGAGTGGTACCTGATCTCGCCCATCGCGCTACTCGGCATCGCTTATACCCTCAAGCACCGCCAGGATGTGCGGGTGGACTTTCTCTACGATAAATTCGGGGTGAAGACCAAAGCAGCGGTCGACCTGTTCAGCGGGATCGCCACTGCAGCGATCGGTTTCTACATCGCCCGCCTAGCGTTCAACTACACCATGCAGTCCTACAACATGGGCGAAGGCTCGCCGGATCCAGGTGGGCTGCCCCATCGCTTTCTGATCAAGGCCTTTTTGCCACTGGGTTTCGGCCTGTTCGGGCTACAAGGTGTTGCCGATAGCCTACGGGCGCTATGCACCCTGCTGATGCCTGTACAGACCAGGGAGGTGCGACCATGAGCCCCAACGAATGGTTGGCCATCTCCATGGTCATCGGCTTCTTCGCCATGATGATGGCAGGGGTGCCGGTGGCCATTTCTCTGGCCGTCTCTGGCTTCGTCGCTGGCATGATCGGCTTCGGCCCGATGCTCTTCGCACTGCTGCCGGCACGCATGTTCGGCGTGGTCAGCAACTACACCTTGCTGGCGATCCCCTTGTTTACCTTCATGGGGGTGATGCTGGAGAAATCCAGAGTCGCCGAAGACATGCTCGAAACCATTGGTCGGGCCATGGGTGGGCTGAATGGCGGCATGGGGCTGGCGATCATTCTGGTCGGCGTGCTACTCGGCGCCTCCACCGGTATCGTCGGCGCCACCGTGGTAACCATCGGCCTGCTGACCCTGCCGACGCTGCTGCGTCGCGGCTACAACAAGAGCGTCGCCTGCGGCACCATCTGCGCTTCCGGCACCCTGGGCCAGGTGATTCCACCGAGCCTGGTGCTGATCCTGCTGGCCGACATCCTTGGCCAGTCAGTGGGCTCAATCTTCGCCGCAGCCTTCATCCCCAGCCTGGTGCTGGCGCTGATCTACGTGACTTATATGCTGATCCTCGGCTGGCTGCGCCCGGACTGGGTGCCGGCGATTCCCGCCGAGGAACGCGCCCTGACCAGCCGCAAGCAGTTGTTCAAGGACATGGCGCGCAGCGTGCTCCCGCCCTTGCTGCTGGTGATGGCGGTGCTCGGCTCGATCATCGGCGGCGTGGCCGCGCCGACCGAGGCGGCCTCAATGGGCGCACTCGGTGCGCTGCTCATCGCCGCCTGCGCCCGGCGCCTGAGCAGGCCAACGCTCAAGGCCACCCTGCACGGCACGCTGACCATCAGTGCGATGATCTTCCTCATCCTGCTCTGCTCGCAGCCCTTCTCCCTGGCCTTCCGCGGCCTCGGTGGTGAAGCGCTGGTACACGAGATGTTCACCATGCTGCCAGGCGGCCAAGTGGGCGCGATCCTGTTCCTCATGGCGGTGCTGTTCGTGCTCGGTTTCTTCCTCGAGTGGATCGAGATCTCCTACATCGCCCTGCCGATGTTCCTGCCGGTGTTCATCGCCTACGACACCGACCTGGTGTGGCTGGGTATCCTGGTGGCGCTGAACCTGCAGATGTCGTTCCTCACACCGCCGTTCGGTTGGGCGCTGTTCTTCCTCAAAGGCGTCGCCCCTCCGGGAGTCACCACGCGCGACATCTACATCGGCGCTCTGCCCTATGTGTTCCTGCAGATGCTGGCCGTGGCCGTGGTGTTCTGCTTCCCACAGCTGGCTACCTGGTTACCGGCCGCCATTGGTTGGTGATGGCTAAATTCGGTTGGGCCGGCGATGATCGGCCCGCCATCATCCTGTAAGAAGGGGACTGCCCATGCTGAAAAGCACCCACGCCACCGGCGGCCTGTTCGTCGCGCCCCACCATCTTGCTGCCCAGGCCGGGCGCGATGTGCTCAAGGCAGGCGGTAACGCCGTGGAGGCGATGGTCGCGGCAGCAGCGACCATCGCCGTGGTCTATCCGCACATGAACGCCATCGGCGGTGATGGTTTCTGGCTGATTCACGAGCCAGGCAAGCAGCCGCTGGCCATCGATGCCTGCGGCAGCAGCGCCGCCCTCGCCGACCGCGATTTCTACGCCGGCCATACGCAGATTCCCAGCCGTGGCCCGCTGGCCGCGCTGACCGTAGCCGGCACCGTCGGCGGCTGGGCCGAGGCGCTGACGCAGACCGCGCACTGGCAGCCAACGCTGGCGTTGCCCGACTTGCTGAGCGACGCTATAAGCCACGCCCGTCGCGGCATCGTGGTCAGCCGCAGCCAGGCGCAACTGACCCAAGGCAAACTGGCCGAACTGAAGGACGTGCCTGGTTTCGCCGACGTCTACCTGAACAATGGCCAAGCCCCCAAAGAGGGCGATTTGCTGCGCCAGCCGGCCCTGGCCGAAACCCTGCAGCGCCTGGCCGATACCGGCCTGGATGACTTCTACCGTGGTGAACTGGCCACACGCATGGCAGCCGACCTCGAACGCCTCGGCAGCCCGCTGCGTCTGGCCGACCTGCAGAGCTACCGCGCCCGCGCCGTCGAGCCGCTAAGCGTGCGCCTGCACGACGCCACCCTGTACAACATGCCGCCGCCGACCCAGGGCCTGGCATCGCTGCTGATCCTCGGCATCTTTGAAAAACTCGGTATCGAGCAGGCCGAAGGTTTCGCTCATGTACACGGGCTGGTGGAAGCGACCAAGCAGGCATTCCTGATCCGCGACCGCGTGGTGACCGATCCCGGCCGCGTGCCGGAAGATCCGCAAGGCTTGCTGACCGAGGCCAATCTGCAACGCCTGGCCGCCGCCATCGACCCGCAGCGGGCACTGCCCTGGCCACAACCGGCGGCGCCGGGGGATACCATCTGGATGGGTTGCATCGATGGCGAAGGCCGCGCCGTGAGCTTTATCCAGAGCGTGTACTGGGAGTTCGGCTCAGGCGTGGTGCTGCCATCCACGGGCGTAGCCTGGCAGAACCGCGGCATCAGTTTCTCCCTCGACCCGAGCGCCCTGCAGACGCTGGAGCCGGGGCGCAAGCCGTTCCACACCCTCAACCCGGCCCTGGCGCTGTTCGACGACGGCCGTACCCTGAGCTACGGCACCATGGGTGGCGAAGGTCAGCCCCAGACCCAGGCGGCGATCCTCAGTCGCTACCGCCTGGGCAGCGATCTGCAGGCGGCGGTCAGCGCGCCACGTTGGCTGCTCGGCCGCACCTGGGGCGATATCAGCACCACCCTGAAGCTGGAGAGCCGCTTTCCCGCTGAACTGGTCGAGCGGCTGCGCCAGGCCGGGCACGTCATCGATGTGCTGGACGAAGCGTTCAGCGACACCATGGGCCACGCCGGCGCCCTGCTGCGCCATCCCAACGGCGTGCTGGAAGGCGCTGCCGACCCACGCAGCGATGGCAGCGTCTGCGGCTTGTAAACCTGAGCCACAGAACGAAAACGCCCCGCTAGTGCGGGGCGTTTTCATTGGCGAGCGAGATATCAGGTCTTCCAGCCTCGTAGGGTGGACGTCGCTTTTCATGTCCACCGCCACGGTGGATCGATGCAGCGTGATCCACCCTACATGCTGTGGGAGCGGGCCATGCCCACGATTCGCGCGCATGGCCCGCTCCCACACTGAATCGCGGAAAGCCAGCAGCGCCGATTAATCAGTCCTCGCTCTTCCAGTTCTTGCGGCTCATGTAATCGCGGGTTTCCTTGACCACGATGCCTGAGAGCAACAGCAGGCCGATCAGGTTGGGCAAGGCCATCAGGCCGTTGGCGATGTCGGAGAAGGTCCACACCACTTCCAGCGAGGTCACTGCACCGACGAACACCATCACCGAGAAGATCAGCCGGTACGGCATCACCGCGACGCGTCCCAGCAACCGTTCCATACAGCGCTCACCGTAGTAGGACCAGCCAAGGATGGTGGTGAAGGCATAGACCATCACGCTGATGGCCACGGTGTACAGGCCCCAGCCGCCCCCCATGCCCTGCTCCAGCGCCCAGGCGGTCATCGGCGCGCCCTTGAGGCCTTCCTGCATCCAGGCGCCGGTGACGATGATCGCCAGGGCCGTGAAGGTCACCACCACCAAGGTGTCGAGGAAGGTCTGGGTCATCGAGACCATGGCCTGGCGCACCGGCTTGTCGGTCTTCGCCGCGGCCGCCGCGATGGCGCCGGTACCCAAGCCCGATTCGTTGGAGAAAATGCCGCGCGCCACGCCCATCTGCACCGCCAAGATGATGCTGGAACCGAGGAAGCCGCCCGCTGCCGCCGAGCCACTGAACGCATCGGTGAAAATCAGCGCGATAGCCGCGGGCAAGCGATCCGCGAAGGCCACCAGCACGACCATAATGCAGGTGATATAGAGCACGATCATCAGCGGCACGACGGCCGCAGCGAAACGGCCAATACTCTTGATGCCGCCGATGATCACTACCGCGGTGACCAGCGCCAGGCACAACCCGCTGACCACCGGCGATACGCCCCAGGTATCGTACAGCTGATGAGCCGCAGTGTTGGACTGCACCATATTGCCGATGCCGAACGAGGCGAGCACGCCAAAGATCGCAAAGGCAATGCCCAGGGTCTTGCCGAACCAGCCACCAACCCCGTGGGTCAGGTAGTACATCGGCCCACCGCTCTGCTCGCCCTTGGCATCGGTCACCCGGTATTTAACGCCCAGCAGGGCCTCGGAGTACTTGGTCGCCATGCCCAGCAGGCCGGTCATCCACATCCAGAACAGCGCGCCTGGGCCGCCGATACCGATGGCCGTCGCCACACCGGCGATATTGCCCACACCCACGGTCGCCGCCAGCGCCGTGGCCAGCGCCTGGTAGTGGGACACATCACCCGGCACGTCGCCCTTTTCCGAGCGTTTGACGAAGGCCAGCCAGAAGGCATGGCCGAGCACGCGAAATTGCAGGCCGCGCAGGCGAATGGTCAGGTACAAGCCGGTGAGCAACAGCAACGGGATCAGCAGGAACGGGCCCCACACGAAACTGTTGATGCTCGACAGTAGAGCGAGGAATGAATCCATGGGGTAGTTATCCTTTTTGTTATGTCCACGGCGGCTCGTGGCCGCCAGGATCGGCTTGGCGCGGTGGCGCCGAGGTATCCGCCGAGCGGCAACCGTCATGAACACGATTTCTGGAAAACAGCTGGCGGATCAATCAATTACACAGCGTAGTGATTGTTGCCAGGGGCCAAGGCTATAACAACTTGCCCCCAGGAGGCGTCAAAAAAACAGGCGAATTCACTAGGAGGCCTTGGCGAAACAGGCATTAGACATGCTCGCAGGCCACGAACCGCCTATCGGGGCCGACTGCTCACGGTGCATTTCAAGGGCGATTGCCGCCATAGCGCCCAGGCCTTTTCCCAGCCGGTGTGGTGGGTAACCCCGGCCAGGCTGGCGGTTTCCAAGCACGGCGCCGCGCCGAGGCCATCGAGGTAATGCTGCATGACAGCAGCCGGCACCAGCGTGTCGACGGCGCCGGTCAGGTGGCGTTGAGGGATCTGCGCCAGGCGCTGTCGGTAATCCAGTGGGTCGAGGGAGCCATCGAGCGGGCTCAAGTGCTGCAGCCGCGCCCAGTAACGCGGGCTTAGATTACCGGCCAGAGTTTGCACACTGGTCACATCGTCACGCCGGACGGCCAGCAGCAAGGCTAACGCGGCACCGCCGGAATAGCCGACCAGCTCGAAATTGCGGTTGCCATAGCGAGCCTTGATCAGGTCAAGCGCCTGATCAAGGCTGTTCAGTACTTCATCGCCGAAACGCTGATTCGTCCACAGGCGGGTGGTACAGCCCGCCGCCGTGACGAACTGACAAGGCCGCGCCAGGTAAAGGCTCGGCTTCGGGTCGCTGAAGGCCAGCCGCGCTACCAGCAGGTCGCGGGGCGAAGGATCGAGGCTCGGCTGCGAGGGCGTGGACCAGGCATGGCCGTCGCCTTCCAGATAAACGCGGATACGCGGTGCGGCCGGTACATGGGCCGGCGCACCGAGCAGCAAAGGGAAAGGCTTGCTGTCGAGGGTCTGCAATCGCTGGTCTTGCTGAACAGCCAGTTCACCAAGCCGCTGTTGTGGTGACTGGCAGCCGCCCAATGCAAGGGCCAGCAGCGCGCCGACAAGCAGCGCTGCCGGCCTTGCAGCGCGGGCGATCAGCATCCCGTCAGCTTCGCCTCACGGCGTTCACCGGGAAAGAAAAACGGACGCAGGCGCACGCCGACACCGTTACCGACGAATGCCGCCACCAGCCACAACCAGCCGTGCAGGCTGCCGGAGGCGATGCCGCTGAAGTAGGCGCCAATGTTGCAGCCATAGGCCAGGCGCGAGCCGTAGCCAAGCAGCAGGCCACCGATGACCGCAGCGATCAGCGAACGCAGCGGAATGTTCAGGTTCGGCGCGAAGCGCCCGGCCAGGCCAGCGGCCAGCAGAGCGCCGATGACGATGCCGATATCCATCACCGTGGTGATGTCTTCCCACAGCGGCGCGGCCAGCGCCTGAGCATTGCCCGGCTGCTGCCAGAACGCCCAGGCGGAAACCTCCACGCCGCCGCCCTGCAGCACCTTGGCGCCCCACAGCGCGAACGCCGAGGTAATGCCCCACGGACGACCGGCCAGCGCCAGGGTGGCGAAGTTGAGCAGCGCCAGCAGCACCGCGCCCCAGATCAGCGGCCAGGGGCCACGCAGGAAACGCTGCCAGCCCTGGTGCTCACCTGGCGCCGCACGCTCCAGGCTGCCATGGCGGCGCAGCTCCAGGCGGGCGCTGATTGCCGCGATGGCGGCGAACAAGGCGAGGCTGACCACTAGCGCGGGCACCAGGCCCAGACTGGTGACGATAGAGGTCGGCGGCAGGCTCGGCAGGGCCGACCACCACTCCAGATGATGGGTCGCGCCCACGCCACCAATGATGAAGAACAGCAGCGTCACCAACATCCGCGCATTGCCGCCGCCCACGGTAAACAGCGTGCCGGAGGCACAGCCGCCACCGAGCTGCATGCCGATGCCAAAGATGAACGCACCAACGATCACCGAAGTGCCTGCCGGGGCCACCAGCCCCTTGACCGGCGTACCGAACAAGGTGCCTGCCGACAGCGCCGGGAAGAACAGCAGCACGGCGATGGCCAGCATCACCATCTGCGCGCGCAGGCCGGCGCCGCGGCGCTCGTTGAGCAGCACGCGCCAGGCCGAGGTGAAACCGAATGCCGCGTGATAGAGCACCAGACCCAGCGCGCCACCGACGATGAACAGCAATGCTTGGCGGCCGCTGACCGCAAAGGCGAGGGCCAGGGCGCCCGCCAGCAGCAGCGCCACGGCAACCAGCGGCGTACCCGGACGGTTGGCCGGCGCCGCAGCAGGGATGGAAAGACTCATGTAGACCTTTGCATAACCAATTGAAATGGTCGGCTATTCTAGCCCTTCCTGCAGGCGCCGTTGCGGCGCTGCTTAGAACGAATGCTGAAAAGGTTATGCCATCGAGCGATTCACGGTCTTTATGCGCATGAAGCAGCAATTGCAAGGTAAAAGCGGCTGTCGCTGGTCCATTGTGGGAGCGGGCCATGCCCGCGAAAAATCACGGGCATGGCCCGCTCCCACAGCATAGGGGGAATGGCCGCTTCCGCCATTTAGCTGCCAAAATCGATGAACCTGGGCTGAAAGATTATTGGCAGGTTCTCGGAGCACTCCCTCATAGGCAATCGGCGGCGTGCAGAGGCCACACTGAGTGCATCGTGGGAGGGCGCCATGCGCCCGAAAAATTCGCGGGCATGGACTAGGCGTCCCCACCCGCTCCCACAGGTGCGTGCCGTATGGAGTTGGCAGACGAAGCAGCAGAGCCGGTTCGCAGTCGCGGTTTCAGTCGGCCTTGGCCAACCGCCAGACAAAAAAAGGGGCCTTGCGGCCCCAGAGGTTAATCGGTAACGCTCAGGCTTCGACTTCGATCAGCACTTCGCCCGGGTTGACGCGGTCGCCCTTGGCCACGTGCACGGCCTTGACGGTGCCGGCAATCGGCGCCTGCACTTCGGTTTCCATCTTCATCGCTTCGGTGATCAGTACCGCCTGGCCGGCCTTGACGGTGTCGCCCTCCTTGACCAACACGTCGACGATATTGCCCGGCATGCTGGTGCTCACGTCGCCCGGCGCGCTGGCGCTGCGGCGCTTGCTGCCGGCGCCACCGGCCACGTAGTCGTTGAGCGCCTCGAACACCACTTCCTCGGGCATGCCGTCGATGGACAGGTAGAAGTGCCGCTTGCCCTCGCCCTTCACGCCAACGCCGGTGATGTCCACGCGGTAGCTCTCACCGTGCACGTCGATGATGAACTCGGTCGGCACGCCCGCACCGCCGACTGCTGCCACACCGCTGCCATCGGGAATCGGCAGCAACACTTCGGGCTGCAGAGTGCCGGCCTCACGCTCCTCGAGAAACTTGCGGCCGATGTCCGGGAACATGGCGAAGGTCAGCACGTCCTCTTCGGACTTGGCCAACTCGCCAATCTGCCCGCGCAGCTTGTCCATTTCTGGCTTGAGCAGGTCGGCCGGGCGCACGTCGATGACCTCTTCGCTGCCGATGGCCTGCTTGCGCAGCGTCTCACTGACCTCTCCCGGCGCCTGGCCGTAGCCGCCCTGCAGGTAGAGCTTCACCTCGTTGGTGATGGTCTTGTAGCGCTCACCGGCCAGCACGTTGAAGAACGCCTGGGTACCGACGATCTGCGAGGTCGGCGTCACCAGCGGCGGGAAACCGAGGTCTTCACGCACCCGCGGTATCTCCGCAAGCACTTCGTTCATGCGGTTCAGCGCGCCCTGCTCCTTGAGCTGGTTGGCCAGGTTGGAAATCATCCCGCCTGGTACCTGATTGACCTGAACGCGGGTATCGACGGCGGTGAATTCGCTTTCGAACTGGTGGTACTTCTTGCGCACCGCGTGGAAGTACATGCCGATTTCCTGGATCAGCGAGAGATCCAGGCCGGTGTCGTATTCGCTGCCCTTGAGCGCGGCGACCATGGACTCGGTACCCGGGTGGCTGGTGCCCCAGGCGAAGCTGGAGATGGCCGTGTCGATATGGTCAGCGCCGGCCTCGATGGCCTTGAGCTGGCACATCGAGCCCAGCCCGGCAGTGTCGTGGCTGTGGATAAATACCGGCAGGTCGATCTCGGCCTTCAGCGCCTTGACCAGCTCGAACGTGGCGTAGGGCGTGAGCAGCCCGGCCATGTCCTTGATGGCGATGGAGTCGATGCCCATGGCCTGCATGGCCTTGCCCTGGGCGACGAAGGCCGCCACGGTGTGCACCGGGCTGGTGGTGTAGGCGATGGTGCCCTGGGCATGCTTGCCGCTGGCCTTCACCGCCTCGATAGCCACCTGCAGGTTACGCACGTCGTTCATGGCGTCGAAGATGCGGAACACGTCGATGCCGTTTTCCGCCGCCTTGGCGACGAAGGCGCGCACCACGTCATCGCTGTAGTGGCGGTAGCCAAGCAGGTTCTGGCCGCGCAGGAGCATCTGCAGGCGGGTATTGGGCAGCGCCGCGCGCAGCTGGCGCAGACGCTCCCAGGGGTCTTCCTTGAGGAAGCGCACGCAGGCGTCGAAGGTCGCGCCGCCCCAGACTTCCAGCGACCAGTAGCCAACCTTGTCGAGTTTTTCGCAGATCGGCAGCATGTCTTCGGTGCGCATGCGGGTGGCCAGCAGGGACTGGTGGGCGTCGCGCAGGATGGTGTCGGTAACCGTGATCTTTCTTGTCATGGTGCGTTCCTCACAGGCCGGCATGGGCGGCGATGGCGGCGGCGATGGCCAGGGCCAGTTCGCCCGGCTTGCGTTTGATCGAGTAGTTCAACAGTTCGGGGTGGTTGTCGACGAAGCTGGTGTTGAAGCGCCCACTGCGGAATTCGTCGTTGGCGAGAATCTGCTGGTAGTAGGTGGCGGTGGTCTTCACGCCCTGTACGCGCATGTCGTCCAGCGCGCGTGCGCCACGGGCCAGCGCTTCTTCCCAGGTCAGCGCCCAGACAACCAATTTCAGGCACATGGAGTCGTAGTACGGCGGAATGGTGTAGCCGGTGTAGATCGCCGTGTCAGTGCGCACACCGGGACCACCAGGAGCGTAATAGCGGGTGATCTTGCCGAACGAGGGCAGGAAGTTGTTGCGCGGGTCTTCGGCGTTGATCCGGAACTGCAGGGCGAAGCCGCGGTACTGGATATCTTCCTGCTTGATCGACAGCGGCAGGCCGGAGGCGATACGAATCTGCTCGCGGACGATGTCGATGCCGGTGATTTCCTCGGTGATGGTGTGCTCCACCTGCACCCGGGTATTCATCTCCATGAAGTACACCTCGCCCTCGGCGAGCAGAAACTCCACGGTGCCAGCGTTCTCGTAACCGACCGCCTGGGCGGCGCGCACGGCGAGGTCGCCGATATAGGCGCGCTGCTCCGGGGTGAGCTGCGGGCTGGGGGCGATCTCGATGAGCTTCTGGTTGCGCCGCTGGATCGAGCAGTCACGCTCGTACAGGTGCACGGTGTTGCCGAAGCTGTCGGCGAGGATCTGCGCCTCGATATGCTTCGGGTTGACGATGCATTTTTCCAGGAAGACTTCCGCACTGCCGAAGGCCTTGGTGGCTTCGGAAATCACCCGCGGGAATGCCTGTTCGAGCTCCTCGCGGCTATTACAGCGGCGAATGCCGCGGCCGCCACCCCCAGAGGTAGCCTTGAGCATCACCGGGTAGCCGATGCGGTCGCCTTCGCGCAACGCCTCGGCGATATCCGCGACGTTGCCCTCGGTGCCCGGCGTCACCGGCACGCCGGCCTTGATCATGCTGCGCCGCGCTTCGGTCTTGTCGCCCATGCGGCGAATCACTTCGGCACTCGGGCCGATGAACTTGATACCGCGCGAAGCGCAGATTTCCGCCAGCTCGGCGTTCTCGGAGAGAAAGCCGTAGCCGGGGTGCAATGCATCGCAACCGGTTTCCACCGCCAGGTTCACCAGCTTGCGCGGGTTGAGGTAACCGGCCAGGGGGTCATCGCCAATACCGTAGGCCTCGTCGGCACGCTTGACGTGCAGCGCCTGGCGGTCGGCGTCCGAATAGATGGCCACCGAACGGATATTCATTTCGGCACAGGCCCGCACGATGCGCACCGCAATCTCGCCACGGTTGGCGATCAGGATTTTCTTGATCACGAGCCAGCATCCTCGATCACGTGAACAGGCAACCCAAAAAGGGTCGAGATATGACCGGATATGTCCGCCCGGCCTTATGAGCCACCCTACGCCGCTGTAACAATTAACCAAAATCAATATTTGTTGGGTTATGCATAAGTAAAAACTTATGCTCTACGAACAACAAACCACCACAGTGGTGAATAAAATTCGCAAGTCATTGTTACGCATCACCTTTCGCCAACTTCAGGTGTTTCGCTCGGTGTGCGACAACCGCTCCTACAGCCGCGCCGCCGAAGAAATGGCCCTGACCCAGCCGGCCGTGAGCCTGCAGGTTCGTCAGCTCGAAGAGCTGCTCGGCCAGCCGCTGTTCGACTACGTGGGCAAGAAGCTCTACCTGACCGAAGCCGCCGAAGCGCTGCAGCGGGCCAGCGAGGATATCTTCGGGCGCCTGGAAAGCCTGGACATGCAGCTCGCCGACCTCAAGGGTTCGCTGCAGGGGCAGCTGAGCCTGGCCATCGAATCCAGCGCCAAGTACTTCGTTCCGCACCTGTTCGCCGCTTTTCGCCGCGAACACCCGGAAGTCAGCCTGCAGCTCACAGTGGTCAACCACACCCAGGCGGTCAGGCGGCTCAGCGCCAACCGCGACGACCTGCTGATCATGTCTCAGGTGCCGGCGGACATGGCCCTGGAATTTCTGCCGTTTCTCAACAATCCGATCATCGCCGTGGCGCCGGCGGATCATCCGCTGAGCCAGGCAGAGACCCTCCAGCTGCAGGACCTGTGCGACTGGCCGCTATTGGTTCGCGAGCCGGGCTCGGGCACCCGCCGCGCCTGCGAGGAGTACTGCCACCAGAAGCGCGCGCATTTCGCGCAGATCCAGGAGGTCGGCTCCATGGAGGGCCAGCGTGAGGGCGTGCTGGCCGGCCTGGGCCTGGCGCTGATTCCGCGCCACGCGGTGCGCCGCGAGCTTCAACTGGGCCTGCTGCGCGAATTGCCGGTGGCCGAGCTGCCGCTGCTGCGCAGCTGGTGCGTGATGCACCCACGTGGCAAATACCTGTCGCCGGTGGCCCAGGCGTTCTTCCACTTCGTGCGTGACCAACGCAAGCAGATCGGCGCGCTGGCCGAGCAGTTCAGTGGCGCGAGCAATTCCCTGTAAAGGTTTCGTATATCATATTCAAAAACCTCTTTTAACAGGTGCACCTGCGTGCCATTACCTCCCCTGAATGCCCCGAATCTGGGCATTACCCCGTCTGCCTCCGAGGTGATCACCAGGCACCTGCGCGACGCCATCGTCGCCGGGCACTTCGCCGAAGACGAACCGGTGCGCCAGGACGATATCGCCAAGCTGTTCAACGTCAGCAAGATCCCCGTGCGCGAAGCGCTCAAGCGCTTGGAGGCCGAGGGGCTGGTGGTGTTCCAGCGCAACAAGGGCGCGGTGGTCACACGCATCTCCGAGCCGGAGCTGGCACAGATGTTCGAGGTGCGCATCCTGCTCGAAGACAAGCTGCTGCGCCTGGCGATTCCCAACATGACCGACGCCACCTTCGCCCGTGCCGAGCGTATCTGCGAGGAGTTCATCGGCGAAGACGATGTCGGTCGCTGGGCCGAGCTCAACTGGGAGCTGCATGCCTGCCTGTACGAGCCGGCGCAGCGGCCGTTTCTGGTCAGCCTGATCC
Source organism: Phytopseudomonas punonensis (assembly GCF_900142655.1). Classification (GTDB taxonomy): domain Bacteria; phylum Pseudomonadota; class Gammaproteobacteria; order Pseudomonadales; family Pseudomonadaceae; genus Aquipseudomonas; species Aquipseudomonas punonensis. Next base: position 1,290,544 of record NZ_FRBQ01000001.1, read on the forward strand.
GCTCCATCCACGACAAGCTGGAACGCTACCTGCGCATGCAGATGAGCCTGTCCGAGGGCAAGGACCTCGCCGATCACGAACACCGCGAAATCCTCGCCGCCTGCCGCGCCCGCGACATCGAGCGCGCCGCCGGGTTGCTCGAAGAACACATCACCGGCGTGTGCCGCAGCCTGTTCGAGCACCTGCCCGGGCATCGCTGAATCGGCTGTCGGTACGGTCACTTGTCTGGGATGTGGGAGCGCGCCATGCGCGCGAAAAATCGCGGGCATGGCCCGCTCCCACTGACACGGCTTATCGCTAGGACAATAAACTCATCCTAGATACAGATTTCTAGGCGAGCACATCGCGGTCTGTTAGGCATCGACCTGCGGCGCTGAACTCAAGCTGGAACGCAGCCCCGTGGGAGCGCGCCATGCGCGCGACAATCGCAGGCATGGCCTTCTCTCACAGGGGATACACCAAGCCGGACTTATCTGCCCTAGATGCGGTTTGACGCATCCAACGCCTTGAGCAAACGCGCGTCATGTCCATAGATATCCGGGCGGAATTGCACCTGGCCATCCGCGCCGACCTGGGCCGTCCAGTAGGCCATCAGGATTGGTACCGGGCGCGGTAGATCAGCGCGCAGGGTGCTGCCGCTTTCCCACTGCCTGGCGATACGTGCGCGCTCGCTTGGGGTGGCGCCGACGAGCAGCTGGTCGACCAGTTCGGTGACCCGCTCGATACGTACGCAGCCCGAGCTGAACAACCGCGGCAGGTTGTCGAACAGGCGCTGGCTGGGCGTATCGTGCAGGTACACCGAGAAAGGATTGGGGAACCGAATTGCTACCTTGCCCAGCGGGCTATGAGCACCGGCAGACTGGCGGATCATCACCCGACCGGGGCGCTCCCAGTCGACGCCACGCGGGTCCACCGGGTTGCCGTCGTAGTCGATCACCTGCATATGGTTGGCGGCCAGATAGCCTGCCGCGTCACGGCGCAGCTCCGGCAGTTTGTCCTCTTTCAGGATGGTCGGCGGAATGGTCCAGGTCGGATTGAGCGTCAGGTGGGTGATGCGCGAGCGCAGCAGCGGCGTCGGCCGCGCTGGGCGCCCGACCTGGGTGCGTGCCTGCCAGGCGACGGCGTGGTCACGCAGGAACATCACCTCGGCACCCGCTACGTCGATCAGCACGCTGGTCGGCTCGATCTCGTGGGACAGCCAGCGCAGACGCTCCAGGTTGATGCGGATCTGATCCATGCGCTCGCTGGCCGAGCGGTTTAGCTCGGCCAGCGTGCCGGCGCCAACCACACCATCGGGCTTGAGCAGGTGATTGCGCTGGAAAGCCTTGACCGCCTCGACCAGCGCCGTCGAATACACCGAGGTTTCCTCGGCCACTAGGGCCGGCACGCCTTGCGACAGATCGCCGTGCAATTGCAGACGTTGCTCCAGCAAGGGCACGCGACCATCCACAGCGCCGGGCTTCAGGAGCGTTCCGCCGGGAATCGCCAGCCACTGCGGCAACTCTTGGCGACGCAGCTCGGCGTAACGCTGCCGCAATTCTCGATAAGGGCCGAAATTTGGTCGCGCCTGCTCGAACGCCTGCGCCGGATCATTCAGCCCGGCCTGGGCAATCGCCAGCAGCGGTGCCTGGCTCTGCTGCACGGCCATGCTCTCCGGCTCCCACAGCGGCTCCACTTTGGCCTGCTCCAGACGACCGTAGGCCAGATCACGCAGCGCCTGCAGATAGGAGGCCGTAGCTAGCACCTCTACGCAGGCAGCCAGCCGCGGCGATGGATCATCGACGGCAGCCAGCTCGCGCAACGGCTCCAGGTGATAAGCACGCGGCTCCAGACCATCGTCGCCTAAGCTCTCCAGTTGGGTGAACAGCGCCGGCAGGTTTTGCTTGTTCCACACCGGTTGCGCGCCGCGCAGCAGGTAAAACGGCTCCAGCCACTCGCGATCCTTGGCGGAAAGTTCAAGGGCGGGCGTTACGCAGGTCAGGCTGGGTTCGGCGAGCTGTTCCTGAAGCGGGCTGGATGGCATGGCATCGGCCAGCGCCAAGGGAGCGGCGAGGGCCAATGCCCAGGCAACGGAAGGGGTGGGAGAAAACAAAGCGCCGCTCCAATTTACGACAGAGTGAATGACAGCCCGTCGGAATCGCCCGCGGGTCAGAAGAACTCGGCTGCTAGAATCGCGGGCTTTGTTGTGCCCGCATTGCCTGGCGAAGGCTCGACCCGTCGAGGGTAGAAACTCAGAGACTTGAAATGATGACCACGATTCAGCGAATTTGCTTAGCCTTTCTTTGCCTGGCATTGCCCGTTCCATCCGTGATGGCCGCCACCCTGGCGCCCGATCCCCTGCTGGAAGGCCTGTCTGCACAAGCACCGGCGCTGAACCGCAAGGTGCTTAACCATGCCATCGACGCCATGCGTTGCGCCATCAATAACGGCGCCGTACCTGCCCAGCGTCTCGCTGTCATCGACTTTTCCAAACCCTCCAGCGAACGCCGCCTTTGGATCTTCGACCTGACCAAGAAGCGCCTGCTGCTGCATGACCTGGTCGCCCACGGCCAACAGTCCGGTGACAACTTCGCCACCCGTTTCTCCAACAACGAAGGCAGCCACCAATCCAGCATTGGCCTATTCCGCACCCAAGAGAGCTACACCGGCAAACATGGCTACTCGCTGCGTATGGACGGCCTGGAGCCCGGCTTCAACGACCTGGCCCGGCAGCGCGCCATCGTCATCCACCCCGCCGACTACGTGAACCCGGCCTGGATCAAGACCCAGGGCCGCATCGGTCGCAGCCAGGGCTGCCCCGCGGTACGCCCGGAAGTCGCACGCATGGTGGTAGACAGCCTCAAGGGCGGCCAATTCATGTTTTCGTATTACCCGGACAAACGCTGGCTAAAGGGCTCGGCGTTCATTAATTGCAAACCGGGCTTGGTCGCCGGGATCGTCAGCGCCAAAGAGGGCTGAGATTCAAGAACGCGACCGAATGGGTGGCCTGGAGCCCACCCTATGGGGCGCACATGTCGTAGGTTGGCCGGGCGGCAATGCGCTTCAGCCGAGCAAGCCTGGCTAAATAATTCCACCCAAAGCGTAACGAACGGCCTGGATCACTATGCCGATTTCGTCATCGCCCCCGCGCAAATCCTTCAAGCCGTCTGGCCCGCCTCGCGTCACGCTGTAGCCATTCAATCGGCATACAGGTGCAGCGCCCATGAAACGTATCGAAGTGATCGACTCCCATACCGGCGGCGAGCCAACCCGGCTGGTGGTCAGCGGGTTTCCTGACCTCGGCACGGGCAGCATGGCCGAGCGCAAGCAACTGCTGGCCAGCGAGCACGATGCCTGGCGCGCTGCCTGCATTCTCGAACCGCGCGGCAATGACGTACTGGTTGGCGCCCTGCTCTGCGAGCCCGTCGACCCCAGCGCCTGTGCCGGGGTGATCTTCTTCAACAACACCGGCTACCTCGGCATGTGCGGGCACGGCACCATCGGTTTGGTGGTATCGCTGGCCCATATGGGCCGCATCGGCGCTGGCGTGCACAAGATCGAAACGCCGGTGGGCACGGTCGAGGCGACCTTGCACGAGGATCGCTCGGTCAGCGTGCGCAACGTGCCGTCCTACCGTTACCGCCAGGCCGTCGAACTGCAGGTGCCGGGCTACGGCCTGGTGCAGGGCGATATCGCCTGGGGCGGCAACTGGTTCTTCCTGATCGCCGACCACGGCCAGCGCATCACCGGCGACAACGTCGAAGCGCTGACCGCCTACACCTACGCCGTGCAAAAGGCGCTGGAAGACCAGGGTATTCGTGGCGAGGACGGCGGCCTGATCGACCATATCGAGCTGTTTGCCGAAAATGAACAGCCGGAAGGCTCGCAGCCAAGCGTCGCGAGCGAAGAGGAGGCAAGGCGGGAGCTGGCGAAAAAGCGCAGTTTACTAGCTGTAAATGAGCATTTTTCGCCAGTTCCCAACGCCGCATCATCGAGCGCAGCAGCTTCGCTGCGAGCCGACAGCAGGAATTTCGTGCTCTGCCCTGGCAAGGCTTACGACCGCTCGCCCTGCGGCACCGGCACCAGCGCCAAGCTGGCCTGCCTGGCCGCCGACGGCAAGCTACAACCCGGCGAGATCTGGCGCCAGGCCAGCGTGATCGGCAGCCTGTTCGAAGGCTCGTTCGAGTGGCAGGGCGACAAGGTGATTCCGACCATCCGCGGGCGCGCCAATATCAGCGCCGAGGCCACCCTGCTGCTCGAACAGGACGACCCGTTCGCCTGGGGCATCCGCCCGTGAACCCGTTGCGGGTCGCCGATGTGATCGTTATCGGTGCCGGCATCATCGGCGCCGCCTGCGCCCGCGAACTGGCCCGCCGCGGCCAGCAGGTACTGGTCCTCGATGCCGGCCTGCACGGCGCCACCGCCGCCGGCATGGGCCACCTGCTGGTGCTCGACGACAACCAGGCCGAACTCGACATCAGCCTCTACTCGGTGAGCCGCTGGCGCGAGCTGGGCCCGCAATTGCCGGACGACTGCGCGTATCGCAACAACGGCACGCTGTGGCTGGCCGCCAACGAAGAAGAGCTGGCGGGCGCGGAAGCCAAGTGCATCAACCTGCGCGCCGAGGGAGTACGCTGCGAGATGGTACCCGGCCACGCGCTGCAGGCCATGGAACCGATCCTGCGCGACGGCCTGCACGGCGCCCTGCGCCTGCCCGACGACGGCATTCTCTATGCACCGAACACTGCACGCTGGATGCTCGACAACCCGCGTATCACCAGGCGTCGCGCCAAGGTCACGGAGCTGGACGGCAACCGCGTGCGCCTCGAAGACGGCAGCTGGCTGGGCGCCGATGCCGTGGTGCTGGCCAACGGTATTCAAGCCGTGGAGCTCTGTCCGGAGCTGCCCATCGCGGCGAAGAAGGGCCACCTGCTGATCACCGACCGCTACCCGCACCCGGTCACCCACACCATCACCGAACTCAGTTACCTGACCAGCGTGCACAACACCAGCGGCGCCTCGGTGGCCTGCAATATCCAGCCACGGCCGACGGGTCAGCTGTTCATCGGCACCTCGCGGCAGTTCGATAACCTTGATCCCGAGGTCGACGGCTGGTTGCTGGCGCGCATGCTCAAGCATGCCGCGAGCTATGCGCCGAGCCTGGCGCAACTCAACGGCATCCGCGCCTGGGCCGGCTTTCGCGCCGCCACACCAGACGGCATGCCGCTGATTGGCGAACACCCCGCGCAGCCTGGGCTATGGCTGGCGGTCGGCCACGAAGGCCTGGGTGTTACCGCCGCGCCGGGCACCGCCGACCTGCTCGCAGCGCTGCTGTGGGGCGAGGCCGAGCCCATTCCCGCAGCCGCCTATGCGCCCCAGCGTTACCTTGGAGAGCCCGTTCATGCCTGATCTGCACCTCGATGGGCGCCCGCTCAGCGTAGCGCCGGGCACCACGGTCGCTGCCGCGCTCGCCTTGGGCGGCGACGGCAGCACACGTACCTCGGTCAGCGGCCAGCGCCGAGCACCACTGTGTGGCATGGGCATCTGCCAGGAATGCCGGGTAACTATCGATGGCCTGCGCCGCCTGGCCTGCCAGACCCTGTGCCGCGATGGCATGCAGGTGGAGACACGGCCATGAGCGAACAGGCTGACGTACTGATCATCGGCGCCGGCCCGGCCGGCCTGTCCGCAGCGCTGGCCGCCGCAGGCGACGGGATGCGCGTGGTGCTGCTCGACGACAATCCATTGCCCGGCGGGCAGATCTGGCGCGATGGCGCGGGGGCGAAGGTGCCTGACCAGGCGCGCCGCCTGCGCGATGCTGTGGATAACCACGCCGGTATCCAGCGCCACGCCGCCACCCGCGTGGTGGCCCGCGCCGGCAGCCATGCGCTGCTGGTGGAAGATCCCGAGCACGGCTGGGTGATCAGCTATCGCAAGCTGATCCTGTGTACCGGCGCGCGGGAACTGTTACTGCCGTTTCCCGGCTGGACATTGCCCGGCGTTACCGGTGCCGGCGGCCTGCAGGCGCTGATCAAGGGCGGCTTGCCGGTCGCCGGTGAACGCATTGTGATCGCTGGCAGCGGCCCGCTGCTGCTGGCCAGCGCGAGCACGGCGAAACACAACGGTGCCAGGGTGCTGCGCATTGCCGAGCAGGCATCGCTGCGGGCGGTCGCAGGTTTCGCCGCGCAATTGCCGCGCTGGCCGCACAAGCTGTTGCAGTCCTTCGGCCTGTTCGATGGCGGTTATCGGCCCGCTACACGCATCGTCGCCGCGCTGGGGCAGGATCGCCTGGAAGGTGTGCGCCTGCAGCGTGACGGCAAGCTCGAAGAGCTGGCGTGCGAGCGCCTGGCCTGCGGTTTCGGCCTGATCCCCAACGTGCAACTAGGCCAGGCCCTCGGCTGTGCGCTGGGTAACAGCGCCATCAAGGTGGACGCCTGGCAGGCGACCGATGTGGCCGGCATCTACGCGGCGGGCGAATGTACCGGGTTCGGCGGCAGCGAACTGGCCCTGGTCGAAGGCCGCATTGCCGGCCACGCCGCGGCCGGCAACCGCGAGGCCGCGCGGCGGATGTGGGCAACCCGTGCCCGCTGGCAACGCTTTGCCGATGCGCTGCACAAATACTTCGCGCTGGACCCCGCACTCAAACGCCTGGCGCAATCAGACACCCTGCTGTGCCGCTGCGAAGACGTCCCCTACGCCGCCGTGGCCGCACACAGCAACTGGCGTGAAGCGAAGCTGGCGACGCGCTGCGGCATGGGCGCCTGCCAGGGAAAAATCTGCGGCGGTGCCGCGCAATACCTGTTCGATTGGCAGCCCACAGCGCCGCGACCGCCCTTCACACCGACCCGAGTCGACACCCTCATGCAGCTGGAAGAGGCGGCCCAGAGCTGCTCGCCGAGAACGTGCAGCTAATTCCAATCGCGGGTGAGCCGCACACCTCAAACGGTAACAAAGCGGGTAACGCGGTAACGCTTTTGTGCTCCGCAGCACAGTCAGAAAAACGAAGAAAAACTTAAGTTACTGATAAATAAAGATATTCCAAAACTGGCACAGGTTATGCTCTATCTCCCGCACAACAAAAATAACAAGACACACCCCATAACAAGAACAAGACAACGGCTCTAGCATAAGAAAGACAAAAACGCAGAGACGCAGCTAACTGATTTCTTTGGAGAGGACCGCCCTCGGGCTTGTACCGCAACCGGGTCGAGAACAATAAAACTGCTTTGCAAGGCAGCGACAGACGGGTTGGATCTACGGATCACGGCAACATCAGCGTCCAAACAAATCCGTTCGCTCTTGGCCTCCTTTGGAGGCCTCGGCTAAAACAAGAACAATAGGCCGTTAGCACTAACAAGAACGATGATTCGAACAAGATTTAGGGGAGCCTCGGCTCCCCTTTCTGCTTTCTGGCGTGTGCGCCAGCCGCTTCCCCTCCCACCACAATCCTTGCAGCCGCACAGACTCAATAGCTGCCTGCCTGCTGATAACGCGCTAGGCTCTGCAGCTATTCGAACTGTCTGCAGCCAGCCATGCACAGCCTGCTACCTAACTCGCCTCATCCCGACCTGCCGACATTGATCAGCACTCTCATGCAGATCGAGCCGTTGCTCGATGCCATGCCGGAGGTGGTGTTCTTCATCAAGGACACCCAGACCCGCTACGCCCTGGTCAACCAGACCCTGGCCCAGCGGCTGGGCTTCAAGAGCAAAGACAAGCTGGTGGGGATGACCGCCGAACAAGTGTTCCCGGCCAGCTTCGGACCCTCCTATACCGCGCAGGATCGGCGCGTACTGGATGACGGTAGCCAGCTCGACGACCAGTTGGAGCTGCACCTTTATTACGGCAACCAGCCGGTCTGGTGCCTGACCCACAAGCTGGCGCTTCGCAATCGGTCCGGAGACATCATCGGCCTGGCCGGTATCTCCCGGGATGTACAGCTGCCGCAGTCAGGCCACCCGGCCTACCCAAAGCTCGCGGCGGTGGATGCCTATATCCGCGAGCACTTCGCCCGGCCGATCAGCCTGGCCGAGCTCACCGAGCTGGCCGGATTGTCAGTGGCGCAATTGGAGCGCCACTGCAAACGCATCTTCCAGCTCACCCCGCGGCAGATGATCCACAAGGCACGCCTCGGCGAGGCCAGCCGCCTGCTGCAGCACGACCTGCCAATCACCGAAATCGCCCTGCGCTGCGGTTACACCGACCACAGTGCCTTCAGCCGCCAGTTCCGTGCGCTTACCGGGCTGACGCCCAGCCAGTTCCGCGAATCCCACGCCGGCTGATACCACCGGGTGTTCCGAAACAGGGCGACAGTGCGCGGCTATCGCTCCCATCTGTAACACCCGACCTGGGTTCTTGACTGCCCTTTTAACCCTCATTCCCTTTCGATCCGCCATAGCACGCGGCCTGCAGCACCACGCAGCAGAACAGGCACAGCGGTTGCACATTAAATATCGTATACGAAATTTCCTATAATGTTCCTGGGAGGCAACACGATGAGCAGTAACATCTTCAACGGCACCATCCCCGCCCTGATGACCCCCTGCACCCCCGAGCGCAAACCGGACTTCGACGCCCTGGTGCGCAAGGCTAAAGAGCTGATCCAGGCCGGCATGAGCGCAGTGGTCTACTGCGGCTCCATGGGCGACTGGCCGTTGCTTACCGAGGCCCAACGCCAGGAAGGCGTGGCGCGCCTGGTGGCTGCCGGCATCCCGACCATCGTTGGTACCGGGGCGGTGAACAGCCGCGAAGCGGTATCCCACGCCGCCCACGCCGCCAAGGTCGGCGCCCATGGTCTGATGGTCATCCCGCGCGTGTTGTCCCGCGGTGCGTCGCCAGCCGCCCAGGAAGCGCACTTCGCCGCCATTCTCGAAGCAGCGCCAGAACTGCCGGCGGTGATCTACAACAGCCCGTACTACGGCTTCGCTACCCGCGCCGAGTTGTTCTTCAAGCTGCGTCGCCAATACCCCAACCTGATCGGCTTCAAGGAATTCGGTGGCGCCGCCGACATGCGCTACGCCGCCGAGCACATCACCTCCCAGGATAAGGACGTGATTCTCATGGCCGGCGTCGACACCCAGGTGGTGCACGGCTTCGTCAATTGCGGCGCGACTGGCGCCATCACCGGGATCGGCAACGCCCTGCCGCACGAAGTGCTGCAGCTGGTCGAGCTGAGCAAGCAGGCCGCCAAGGGCGATGCCGTGGCCCGCCGTCGCGCCCTGGAGCTTTCCGAGGCGCTGAACGTGCTGTCGTCCTTCGACGAAGGCACCGACCTGGTCCTCTACTACAAGCACCTGATGGTGCTCGGCGGCGACCCGGAATACGCCCTGCACTTCTATGAAACCGATGCCCTCAGCGATGCCCAGCGTAACTACGCCGAGACCCAGTACCAGCTGTTCCGCCAGTGGTACGCCAACTGGTCGGCCGAAAACAGCGCCGTCTGATCGTCCCACATAGGCCGGATGCCAGCAGCGCATCCGGCCAAGCGGGCTCGTAGTTATCCCCAACTGCCGGAATCTGCGAGTAGATCACCAAGCCTGCAAAGATCTGCCGAGATACTCACGCAAGCCACCGATCCAGCCTGCCCCCGCGAGCTTGACGCCCTGCCGACGCAGCCCCTTGCTCATCTAAATAGGGAAGCGAGCGGACTCAGCACAACACAAGAAAAATGGCAGGCTTGCGCAACTGATCAGACATCGTACAATCAAAGCCTTTTCGTACGTGTTCATTCGTCCCCAACAGGAGCTAACAATGCCCGCTACCATCGGCCACAACATCATCGGCGGCGCGTTCAGCGCAGCCGGCTCCGTCGTTCACAAGAGCCATGACGCTACCACTGGCGAAGCCCTGCCCTACGATTTCATCCAGGCCACCCCTGAAGAAGTCGATGCCGCCGCCAAAGCTGCTGCTGCTGCCTACCCCGCTTACCGCAGCCTGTCGGCAGAGAAGCGCGCCGCATTCCTCGACGCCATCGCCGACGAGCTGGACGCCCTGGGTGACGAGTTCGTCGCTACCGTAACCCGCGAAACCGCCCTGCCGACCGCCCGTATCCAGGGTGAGCGCGGCCGTACCAGCGGCCAGATGCGCCTGTTCGCCAAAGTGCTGCGCCGTGGCGACTTCTACGGCGCGCGCATCGACCGTGCCCTGCCGGATCGCCAGCCGCTGCCGCGCCCGGATCTGCGCCAGTACCGCATCGGCCTCGGCCCGGTTGCCGTGTTCGGCGCCAGCAACTTCCCGCTGGCCTTCTCCACCGCCGGTGGTGACACCGCCGCCGCCCTGGCCGCCGGTTGCCCGGTGGTGTTCAAGGCCCACAGCGGCCACATGACCACCGCCGCCCATGTGGGTGAAGCCATCCTGCGCGCCGCCGAGAAAACCGCCATGCCCAAGGGCGTGTTCAACATGATCTACGGTTCGGGCGTTGGCGAGGCACTGGTTAAGCACCCGGCCATCCAGGCCGTCGGCTTCACCGGCTCGCTGAAAGGCGGCCGCGCCCTGTGCGACATGGCTGCAGCACGCCCGCATCCGATCCCGGTATTCGCCGAGATGAGCAGCATCAACCCGGTCATTCTGCTGCCGGAAGCCATCAAGGCCCGTGGCGAGAAAATCGCCGGCGAGCTGGCGGGTTCGGTGGTCATGGGCTGTGGCCAGTTCTGCACCAACCCAGGTCTGGTGATCGGTATTCGCTCGCCTGAGTTCAGCGCCTTCCTGGAAAGCTTCACCGCCAAGATGGCCGAGCAGCAGCCGCAAACCATGCTCAACGCCGGCACCCTGAAGAGCTACGTGAAAGGCCTGGAAGCGCTCAACGCACATTCCGGCATCACCCACCTGACCGGTGCCAAGCAGGAAGGCAACCAGGCGCGTCCGCAACTGTTCAAAGCCGATGTCAGCCTGCTGCTCAACGGCGACGAACTGCTGCAGGAAGAAGTCTTCGGCCCGACCACCATCGTCGTCGAAGTGGCCGACAAGGCCGAGCTGCTGAAGGCCATCAACGGCCTGCACGGTCAGCTGACCGCCACCCTGCTCACCGAGCCGGGCGATCTGGCCGGCAGCGAAGAGCTGTTCGCGCTGCTCGAGCAGAAAGTCGGTCGCGTGCTGTTCAACGGCTACCCGACTGGCGTGGAAGTCTGCGACTCCATGGTGCATGGCGGCCCGTACCCGGCGACTTCCGACGCGCGCGGCACCTCCGTCGGCACCCTGGCCATCGACCGCTTCCTGCGCCCGGTGTGCTACCAGAACTGCCCAGACGCCCTGCTGCCGGACGCGTTGAAGAACGCCAACCCGCTGCAGATCGCCCGCCTGGTAGATGGCGCCAGCAGCCGCGACGCGCTGTAAGCGCCAGCTGCGCTGCGACGAGAAAGCCGACCTCCGGGTCGGCTTTTTTGTGGGCATTAGATCGGCGGGGGTTCTCCTGGGTGTCGCTGCGCTCGACCCAGGCTACGGCAGAAGATATTGACTGATCCCAGTGGGAACGGGCGGGGACGCCCAGTCCATGCCCGTGACTCGTTCGCGCGCATGGCGCGCTCCCACAGGTAGGGTGGATAACGCGCAGCTTATCCACCACAACACTCGCCGCCCCAAGGCTGCCAAGGCCTACGCTGTCGCTCACGACTACCCCCAGGTCGCACTCGAATCCCGGCATTAACCGCCAGCCACGTAGGTTATCCACAGATGGACGCCAAGGCCCACGCCAGGCGCGTCCGCACGTTGGAGTAATCGCGCGGAGGCCGCCATGAGCGTCACGACTTATCCACAACCGGCCGTGCCGGTCGATCGGCGCACCTTGCACAAGGTGATCGCCGCCTCGGCCATCGGCAACTTCGTCGAATGGTTCGACTTCGCGGTCTACGGTTTCCTCGCCGTGACCATCGCCTCGCTGTTCTTCCCGCCGGGCAACCCAACCCTGGCGCTGCTGCAGACCTTCGCGGTGTTCGCCGTGTCGTTCGCCCTGCGCCCGCTGGGCGGCATCGTCTTCGGTATTCTCGGCGACCGCATCGGCCGCAAGCGCGTGCTGTCGATCACCGTATTGCTGATGGCCGGCGCCACCACGCTGATCGGCCTGCTGCCCACCTACGCCAGCATCGGCCTGGTCGCCCCGCTGCTGCTGGCCCTGGCCCGCTGCCTGCAGGGCTTCTCCGCCGGCGGTGAATACGCCGGTGCCTGCGCTTTCGTCATGGAGCACGCGCCCACCGAGCAGAAGGCGCGCTATGGCAGCTTCGTGCCGGTCTCCACCTTCGCGGCTTTCGCCTGTGCGGCGGGGTTGGTTTTCGGCATGGGCATCTGGCTGGACGAAGCGCAAATGCAGGCCTGGGGCTGGCGCGTGCCGTTCCTGATCGCCGCGCCCCTGGGCCTGGTCGGCCTGTATATGCGCCTGCGCCTGGACGAATCGCCGGCCTTCCAGGCCCTGGCAGCGCAAGCCCACCCCGAACACTCGCCGCTGCGCGAAACCCTGCGCGAGCATGGCGGCACCGTGCTGTGCCTGTCGGCGTTCATCTCTGCCACGGCGCTATCGTTTTACATGTTCACCACCTACCTGACCACATACATGCAGGTGGTCGGCGGCGCTGCCAGGCCGACCGCCCTGCTGGCCAGCCTGGTGGCGCTGTTCTTCGCCGCTCTGCTGTGCCCGTTGGTGGGCCGCTACTCGGACCGCGTCGGCCGTCGGCGCACCATCCTCACCGCCGGCATCGCGCTGATCGTCGCGGTGTACCCCGCCTTCACCCTGGCCGCCTCCGGCACCCTGTGGGCCTCGGCCATCGGCGCCATGCTGCTGGCCGTCGGCGCGGTGATCTGCGGCGTGGTGACCGCCGTACTGCTCTCCGAGCAGTTCCCCACCCGCGTGCGCTACACGGCTTCGGCGTTCACCTACAACCTGGCCTACACGGTGTTCGGCGGCACCGCACCACTGGTCGCCACCTGGCTGATCGAGGTGACCGGCAACCGCATGTCACCGGCCTTCTACCTGATCGCCATCGCCCTGCTGGCCCTGGCCGGCGGCCTGGCGCTGCCGGAGTCGTCGAAGCGCTCGCTGGATGAGCCGATGAAATAACGGCCACGTTATGATGCAGCCCACTCATTTCTCGGTGGGCCTGCCATGCGACTCGAACTCGACCCTCAGCCCGATGACCGCCTGCTCGGCCAGTGCTATCGGGTTCACGGCCCGATCAGCCTGACCGATCTGCTCGAGGCGTATGACGAGGCGCCAGCCGGCCACCAGTACCTGTTTACCCTCGAAGATCTCGGCCAGGCGCTCTACACCTCGATGCACGCCAGCCACTATCACGACCTCGACAGCGGCGATTGGCTGCAGGACGCCGACATCGAGCCGAGCTGGCTGCAAGACGGCTACCCGCGTGAAGACCTGACTGTGGAGCAACGTCTGCACATTCGTCGCCTGGGCTTCGGGCGCCTGTTGCCGCAGACCTCGTTCGACAGCATCTTCGCCAAGGATCTGCGCCTCGACGAAGACAGCCTGGCCGAGCTGACGGCAGCCAACACCGACCTGGTTTCGCAGCTCGATGGCGAGTGCTACCTGCTGCGTATTCCGGCGCAGCGCGCCTGCGAGTCGCTCTATGGTTTCGCCAACGGCTACTTTTCCTGCGACCTGTCGCCCATGGAGAACTTCCGCCTGGCCGAGCACCTGGAAGACCACTACGGCTACCGGCTGTTCGGCCTTGGCGCCAGCCTGATCGCCTTCCGACGCACACGCGCTCTGGATGCGCAGCAGGCCGCGACGCTGCTCGACCTGCTCGTGCGCCTGTATGCCCGCGAGGGCAACCAGCCCCAGGTTCGCGAGCTGTTCGGGGCGAGCCTCGAACGCCAGCTACTGGTGCTGCGCTATACCGAGTAGCGCAAGCGCGCTGTCAGAGCAGGCCTGCCAACGCCGCGTCGATCTCGATGAAGCCCGGACGCGCGCCGACCTCTGGTTGCTGGCAGCGCCGCACCAGCTCGGCCAATTGCGCGGCATGCTCACCCGGCACCTCGCAGCGCTGCAGCAGTTCCTCGAGCAGAATGCCGAACGCCCGTACCTCGATACGTTGCAGCAACCCGTGCTGCGACGGCGCGGCAGCGGGCAGGAAGGACGCCGCGCCAAAGTCGCCAAGCAGCGCATTGCCGGCCTCGTCGATCAGAATGTTATGGCCGTACAGGTCGCCATGGGTAACGCCGCGGGCGTGCAGGTGACGCAGCGCCGAGGCGATACCGCTGGCCACGCGCAGCGCCTTCACGAACGGCACCCGCCATTCGCTCGGGTACACATCGCGGCTGCAGCTCTGCAGGCTCGGCGGCCCGGCCAGGATGCTGAAGCGCGGCTCGACCAAGCTCAGCAACAAGCCCTGCTCGCCTTGCGGATGGTCGACCACGCGACCAATCGCGCCGATCAGGTTGGGATGCTGTCCCACGGTCAGGCACGCGGCCATTTCGCTCTGCGGTGTGCCATCGCTGGTCATCTGCCCCTTGAACAGCTTCAGGGCCACGGGCTGGCGCTGGCCATCGGCCCGCTGCCAGTCGGCGCGGTGGATGATGCCCGACGCCCCCTGGCCCAGCACCTCGCCCGGATGCAAGTCGCCCCAGCGCACATCGGGCGTGTGAGACTCGGGCGCGCTCGCTTCGGCGAAAGGATTTCCGGCATGGGCCAGCCACGCCAGGCTGGGCAGTTGCAGCAGAAAATCCGGCAGGGCGGGTAGCTGATTGGCAGCGATGCGCAGCAGCTCAAGCTTGTGCAGCCGCGCCAGGCTCGCCGGTAAATCACGCAAGCGGTTACCGGCCAGCATCAGCTTCTGCAGCTCGCTGCAGTCACCCAGCTCGTCGGGCAAGGTTTCCAGGCAATTGTCGGTCAGGATCAGCCACCTCAGCCGCGGCGGCAGGGCCCCCGCAGACAACTCACGAATGCGGTTGGACTTGAAGCCGACCATGCGCAGATTCGGACAACTGCCAACCGACTCCGGCACATGCTCGAAGCGGTTTTCCGAACAGAAAAGCACTTGCAGACGATGCAGCCGGTGCAGATCCTCGGGCAGATCGCTCAACCGGTTGCCGCTCAGGTTGAGCACTTCCAGGCTGTCGGCCAGGGTGAAGATTTCCTCGGGAAAGTGCGTGAGCGACGCGGACAGATCGAGGCGGGTGATGCCCTTGAGCTGGCCGGAACGCAATTGGTCGAGGGTATGCATCGAGGAGTGGCCTTGTTGCGGAGTTAGCGCGCCAGTGTACGCAATGTTTCGAGCCGGTATCCTGCTGCGATCCATCCGCAGCTTGACTGTAGACAGAAACTGCTCACGCGCCTTAAGGCGCTCACGGAAGACTCACGAACATGAAGAACGTTGTCTATACCCTGCTACTGATCAGTTCGCTGGCAAGCGCTCACGAGCTTCCGACCAGCATCCTGGAAAAAATACCTGATGTTATTCAGTTCTCCGTTATGAGTCGGGTGAGCTGGATGACGACCGGCTAGCCGACTATCTCGTCGTTCTGCATAAACCAGAGGAGGCGACAGCGACCGAGCAAAGGGCTCCCGTCAGACCACTCCTGCTGTTCACACAACGTGCTGACGGCTCTTACGAACTGCGCAAACGAAATGATCATGTAGTGTTCAGGATTGACGCAGGTGGGCAATGCGACCCCTTTGGCGACGATGCCCGGCGGCTGGCCATCAAGAATCGCTACTTCACCATAGAAAATGGTGTCGCCTGCGGTCAGCACTGGACGGACTACCTCACCTTCCGCTACGACAAGGCCTTGAAGGACTGGGTATTTCACAAGCGCATTGTCGAGAACTGGGAGCTCAATGACAGTCAGGATCCTGACGCCGACGCGCTAGTGCGCGACGTACATGAGGTCACATCCGGCAAACGCGAAGCGCCCATCCGTTTTGAAGATTACCGCTCGCAGGACTACTGACTCCGCACGGTGGTTGGATGACGCCCACCTTACCCACAGCCCTGACTCTGTTTTTCGGCAATATCGAATGGCTGTCAGGAAGACTACGTGGCTATGAGGTAGCGCCTTGAAGCCGTAGCGAACGCACAGCCAGGTCATCGACATGCTGGTAATCGGCACCCAGTTCGACGGCCAGTTGCACGGCACGCCCCAGGCGGATCGGCGCGCATTCGATATCCACCAGGGTGGCCGGGCAAGGGCTGGCGGGGAGCGCCGGCCATTCACGCAATCGCCCATCGGTAATCACCAGCAGGCGCTGCGCCTCGCCGGGTTTGAGGCGCTGGCGACGCTGCAGCCAGTCGTGGGCCTGCTGCAGCGCGGGAATCAACGGGCTACCGCCGCCAGCACCGAGTTCACGCAACCACTGCTGCAACGCACCGGATGCCTTTTGACCCTGCCAGTGCCACTGCGGCTGGGTGCCGTGGGCGTCGAGTACGGCGATTCGCGCGCGCTCCCGGTAGGCGCGCTCGAACAGCTCGGCGAGCAAGCCCTTGGCCTTGCTCAAGGCGCCATGACGGCGGGTCGAGGCCGAGGCGTCGACGACCATCAGCCACAGCTGGGTGGGGGCGTTGCTGCGCGGTCGGCGTTGCAGATCGGTGCGGCGCCTGGGCTTGCCTTGCAGCAAGGTGGCCAGCCAGTCGATGGCGCCGCTGTCACTATGCCGCTTGGCACCACTGCGCCCGCCTGCCTGTTTGCCTGGTGTCGGTCTGGCATCCGTCCCCGCCTTGGCGCGCGGGGGAATGCCTAGGGCTTTTTTGTCCAGCGCGGCGGCTCACGGCGCTCGCCGGTGCTTTGCGCTTGCGGCGGCAGCTCACCCCAATTGCCCTCGCCGGCCGCTGGCTGCTCACTCGGCGCCTTGGGCGGCGGGCTGGCCGGCGGTTGCGCCTGCCGTTGCGGCGGCGTGTGGCGACGACGATGACGCAGCACGAAGCCGGCTACGGCCTCTATATCATCCTCGCTGATGCTTTCAGCGCCCCGCCAGGCCGCATGGGCACGGGCGGCACGCAGCCAGACCAGATCGGCACGCAGGCCATCGACGCCAGCCTCGAAGCAGCGCCCGGTGATGGTGTCGAGCGCCCTGTCATCGAGAGGGATAGTCGCCACCCGCGCCCGCGCCTGCACACAGCGATCGGCCAGCGCCTGCTGCTGCCCGGCCCACCTGGCGACAAAGGCCTGCGGGTCGGCATCGAAGGCCAGGCGACGGCGCACGATCTCGGCACGCGCCCCCGGTTGCGGCTGGCCATCCAGCGCCAGGTTGAGGCCGAAACGGTCGAGCAATTGCGGGCGCAGTTCGCCCTCTTCGGCGTTCATGGTGCCGATCAGAATGAAGCGCGCATCGTGGCGATGGGAGATGCCATCGCGCTCGACATGGTTGACGCCGCTGGCCGCCGCATCGAGCAGCAGGTCGACCAGGTGATCGGGCAGCAGGTTGACCTCATCGACGTACAGCACCCCACCATCGGCCTTGCTCAGCAGGCCGGGCGAGAACTGCGCACGGCTCTCGCCCAGGGCGGCGTCCAGGTCAAGGGTGCCGACGATGCGCTCCTCACTGGCGCCCAGCGGCAGGGTGACGAACACGCCGCTCTCCAGCAGTTCGGCCAGGCCGCGGGCCAGGGTCGATTTGGCCATGCCGCGCGGCCCTTCGATCAGCACACCGCCAATCGCCGGATCGACTGCCACCAGGCACAGCGCCAACTTCAGGGAGTCGGCGCCAACCACGGCGGCGAGGGGAAAATGGACGGTGTCGGTCATGGGGCAGTCCGGCTGGGCAAAGGCTGCATTGTACCAGCGAGCGGTCGTGCGCTGCCCCGCTCGTCTGCTAAGGTCGCTGGTTTGGCATGCCTAACCGTCAGGGGAAATTCCGATGCGCCTGTGCATTTTCTGCGGCTCCAATGCGGGCACCAACCCCGTCTATCTCGAGGCGGCCACCCGCCTCGGCCAAACCCTCGCCAAGGCCGGCATCGGCCTGGTGTATGGCGGCGCCTCCGTCGGCCTGATGGGCGCCGTGGCCAACGCCGCGCTGGAGGCTGGCGGCGAGGTGATCGGCGTGATCCCGCGTTCGCTGTGGGAAAAGGAAGTGGCCCATACCGGCCTCGATGACCTGCGTATCGTCGACTCCATGCACCAGCGCAAGGCGCTGATGGCCGAGCTGTCGGACGGCTTCATCGCCCTGCCGGGCGGCGTCGGCACCCTGGAAGAATTGTTCGAGGTGTGGACCTGGGCACAACTCGGCCATCACCAGAAACCCTGCGCGCTGCTCAATATCAACGGCTACTACGACCGCCTCGCCGGGTTTCTCGATCACATGGTCGACGAAGCTTTCGTCAAGGCGCCGCACCGCGAAATGCTGATCGTCGAGCAGGATATCGACGCCTTGTTGAAGGCGATCGATAGCTACCAGGCGCCGACCGTGGGCAAGTGGATCGGCAGGCAGGAAACCTGATCACCGGCTCAGTGGCTCTGTGACCGTTGGAGCGCCATGCGCGCGAATCGCGGGCATGGACTGGGTGTCCCCGCCCGCTCCCACAAGTAACCTCGCGTCTAACCGAGTCACAGACGTAGGGTGGATGACGCTCTTTTCATCCGCCATTGCGATCGCTAGGTTGGTGGACGGATGAAGCGTCGTCCACCCTACGAAATGACTGGCGCCGTTGTACTTAGCCGATGCCGTCGAGGACGAAGTGCGCAACGTCGAGCCCGAGAAACACAGTGATGTCGCCTGGTTCGCCCTCGATGGCCTGCCAGAGCCGTTGACCGTGGCGACGTGCGCACTCAACGAACGGCGCTTGCAATCGACCACCGCGATGAATTAACGTCGAGCCATTCAACGGAGCCGCACATGTCCACATCCCTGATCCTGAACGCCACCCGCCTCGATGCAGCCTGCATCGTGATTGCGCGTGCCCAGGCATCAGTGGTCGCAGCAGCCGCGTATTTTTATGGGTATTGGTTTAGCCACAGGCGCGCCTGATACCCCACAGGCGCCCTAGTAACCCAGGGTCGCCACCAGACAGTTTCTCGAAACCCCCGGTCGGCCTCCCGATCGGGGGTTTTGTTTTTTCCGGCACATCGATTGTTCACAGAGGATTTCACCATGACCGCCTATCTCAACTGCATCACCTACCAAACCTATTACCGCTACAGCTGGCGATTTACTGGCGCTCAAGCCGCTCAACCACTCAATCGAACATCCCATCGAGCCCGATAGTGCGCCGCGCGCGGTAACGTCCGCGCCGGCCGAGGAAATCACCATGTCCGTAGCCGTCAATTCCCGCTCCACCGCCAAAGCCGCCGATCTGCACCTGGTCGCCCAGCCGAGCCGCCGCCACACCTCGCCTTTGCCCAGTGCCACCCAGTTGCGCGAAGAACTGCCACTCTCCCCGGCCCTTGCCCGCCAGGTGCAGCAACAGCGCCACTCGATCCGCGCCATTCTCGATGGTCACGACCCGCGCCTGCTGGTGGTGGTCGGCCCCTGCTCCCTGCACGACGATGCCGCCGTACTCGAATACGCCGAGCGCCTGGCCGCTCTCAGCCAGCGGGTGGGTGATCGCCTGCTGCTGGTGATGCGCGCCTACGTCGAAAAGCCGCGTACCACGGTAGGCTGGAAAGGCCTGGTGTACGATCCGGCGCTGGATGGCAGCGGCGATATGGCCGAAGGCCTGCGCCGCTCGCGCAAATTGATGCTCAAGCTGCTGGAGCTGGGCCTGCCGTTGGCCAGCGAGATTTTGCAGCCGCTGGTGGCCGGCTACTTCGACGACCTGCTCGGCTGGGCGGCGATTGGCGCGCGTACCAGCGAGTCCCAGGTGCATCGCGAGCTGGTCAGCGGCCTGGAGATGCCGGTGGGTTTCAAGAATGGCACCGACGGCAGCCTCGGCATCGCCTGCGACGCCATGCGCTCGGCGGCTCACGCCCACCAGCACTTCGGCGTCGACGGCCACGGCCGCCCGGCACTGGTGCACACCCATGGCAACCCGGATACCCACCTGGTGCTGCGCGGCGGCCACGCGGGGCCGAACTACGATGCCGCCAGCATGGCCACCGCGCGCGCCGAGCTGGAGCGCCAGGGCATCGCCCCGCGGATCATGGTCGACTGCAGCCACGCCAACAGCGGCAAGAACCCGCTGCGCCAGCCCGAGGTGCTGAGCAGCGTGCTCGACCAGCGACTGGCCGGCGAAGGCGCCCTGCGGGCGGTGATGATCGAGAGCCATCTGTTCGACGGCGCCCAGAGCCTGGGCGGTGAGTTGCGCTACGGTGTATCCATCACCGACGGCTGCCTCGGCTGGGCGGGCACCGAACGCATGCTGGTGGACGCCGCCATCCGTATGCGCCACTTGGTGTGACGCAGTAGCCTGGCGTTGAGCGCAGCGATACCCAGGGCGATCGCTGCGCTCGACCACGGGCTACAAAAGCCGCTGGTACTGCCAACCCTGCGCCGTGCACTGCAAACGATCGGTGATCGCCAATGCCTCGATAAACACGGCGTCGTGAGACACCACAATCAGCGCCCCGCGGTAGTCGCGCAGCATGGCTTCGACGGCCAACAGCGAGTCGAGATCGATATGGTTGTCGGGCTCGTCGAGCAGCAACAGGGACGCGGCCGGCTCACTGTCGATCACCCCGGCAAGGGCCAGCTTCAGGCGTTCACCACCGCTGAGCCGTGCACAGGGCAGCAACGCCCGATGAGCATCCAGCCCCAGGTGCATCAGCCGAGTGCGGGCCAGCGCTTCGGGCAATCCGTGATTGCAGCGCCGCAAGTGCTCGAGCGCGCTTTGCGCCGCTGGCAGGCAGGACAGTTGCTGATCCAGATAGGCCAGCGGCACCTCGACCCGATACTCGCCGGCAACGGCGGCCAACCGCCCGGCGAGCATCGCAAGCAGGCTCGACTTGCCACAACCGTTGGGCCCGGTGATCGCCAGCCGGCGCGGCCCGAACAGGTCGATATCCGGCAGACTGAGCGCGGAGAACGGCGCCTGCACAGCGCGCAGGCTCAATACCCGCTTGCCCTCGGGCAGCGTTGCAGCACTGCCATGCAGCTCGATCCCGAGGTGCTCATCGACCTGCGCGGCGGCTTCGCGCACCGCGCCATCGAGCCCGTTACGGGCCTCCTGCAGGCGCTGCTGCAAACGTCCGGCGCTGTTCTCGCTACGGCTCTTCTGCCGGCCCATGAGGATAGGCGCCTGGTTGCTGTCCCGTGCGCCACGCGCTCCGCTGGCGGCGCGTCGCTGCTGGCGTTGTTGCTGCGCCTGCAACTCCCGCTCACCCCGTTTGCGTTCGGTACGGGCGTGCTGCAACGCATGCTGGGCGGCTTGCTGCTCACCTAACAGAGCGTCGCGATAGACGCTGTAATTGCCGCCGTATGCGCGCAGCCCGCCTGGCGATAATTCGACGATACGCTGCATCCCTTCAAGCAGTTGACGATCATGGCTGATCACCACCAGGCCACCAGGCCACTGCCGCAAGCGCTCGTAAAGACGCTGACGGCTGGCCTGATCCAGGTGGTTGCTGGGCTCATCGAGAATCAGCAGATCGGCACCGCTGAGAAACATACCAAGCAACGCCACCCGCGTACGCTCGCCGCCGCTGAGCAGGGCGGCCGGGGTTTGCAGGCAGAGGTGACCAAGGCCCTCGTCGTGCAACGCCGCGTGCAGACGCTCGGCGATATCCCAACGGCCTTCGAGCGTCTCGACATCGTCATCCTCCATGCTGCCTGCAGAGACGCGACCCAGCGCATCGAAAGGCGCGGCAAAACCCATCAGGTCGACCACCCGCGCTGCATCGGCCACCTCGATATCCTGAGACAGATAGGCGACCTGCGCGGGGCCCCGTGATCCGCCCTGCGCTCGGCTGCAAACGCCCGGCGAGCAGACGGCCGAGCACGCTCTTGCCGGCGCCGTTGCGCCCCACCAGGCCGGTATGCCGGGCATCGAAGGTTTCGCTCAGCTCATCGAACAGCGGCTGGCCATTGGGAAAATGAAAGGACACGCGCTTGAGCGCGATAAAAGACGAGTTCGTCATGGATGACTCCAGGCAATGCCGTGAAAACGCGCGGCACAAGGCCACGGCGGACGATCACAGGTCGTGCGAGCACGACGGCATTACTGGCGCATTGGACGAAACTCCGCAGGGGAATGAGCGGCCAGGGTAAACCTGGGTCAGGCTGAGGGCAACACCAAGGGTTTGGGTAACCCGTAGGATGGGTGAAACCCATCAATTGCCGATGGGTTTCACCCATCCTACGGGCTACAGGCTGAATCCAAGCAATGTGAGCGGGAACAAAAGTACGCTGGCCAGGCGGGGGAAGAAGGCGCCGAGCAGTGCGCAAATGCTTGAGCCGGAAAGCGCCCAGAGTCCTAGCACATGGAGTTCTATCGGCTCTATCGCAAGCACCACACAGATAATCACTCCAATCCAGATCCCACCGATTGCCCCCACCACCGCTGCAAAAAGACGATCTTTTCGAGTAATAGGTCGTTGGCACCAGGCCAAGATCTTTCGTACTACATCCATGTTGGACTCCTTGATCGGCCGCCACCCAAGCGGCCGATCATACGTCAGCTTTCCTCGCTATCGAGCAGCAGGTTTTCCAAGGCTTCGCGGTAGTCGCCCGGCTCCTGCCACAGGCCGCGTTGCTGGGCTTCGAGCAGGCGTTCGATGATGTCCTGCAGGGCGCCGGGGTTGTGCTGCTGGATAAAGTCGCGGGTATCGCGATCCATCAGGTAGGCGTCGGTGAGCAGGGCGTACTGGTGGTCATCGACCAGCTCGCTGGTGGCGTCGAAGGCGAACAGGTAGTCGATGGTCGCGGCCAGTTCGAAGGCGCCCTTGTAGCCGTGGCGCTTCATGCCCTCGATCCACTTGGGGTTGGCCGCGCGGGCGCGCACCACGCGCCCCAGCTCCTGCTTGAGGGTGCGGATGCGCGGGGTGTCGGGCTGGCTGTTGTCGCCAAAGTAGCTGGCCACCTTGCCACCGCGCAGGGTTTCCACCGCCGCCAGCATGCCGCCCTGGAACTGGTAGTAGTCGTTGGAATCGAGGATGTCGTGCTCGCGATTGTCCTGGTTGTGCAGCACCGCTTGCATCTTCTCCAGGCGTTCGGCGAACTGCTCGCGGGCCGGCGCGCCCTCCGCGCCCTTGCCGTAGGCGTAGCCACCCCAGTTCAGGTACACCTCGGCAAGATCCGCACGGTTTTCCCACAGGCGTTCCTCGATGGCGTTCTGCACGCCGGCGCCATAGGCGCCGGGCTTGGAGCCAAAGATCCGCCAGCCGGCCTGGCGCCGTGCTTCGTATTCGTCCAGCCCGCCATCCTGCAGCGCCAGGGCTTCCTGCCAGACCCGGGCGGATAGCGGGTTCATGTCCGGCGCCTCGTCCAGATCGGCGACCGCCTGCACGGCGTCGTCGAACAGGCGGATCAGGTTGGCGAAGGCATCGCGGAAGAACCCGGACACCCGCAGGGTCACGTCGACCCGCGGGCGACCGAGCTGCTCCAGCGGCAGCACTTCGAAGCGCTCGACCCGCCCGCTACCGGCCTGCCAAACCGGGCGCACGCCCAGCAGCGCCATGGCCTGGGCGATATCGTCACCGCCGGTGCGCATGGTCGCGGTGCCCCACACCGACAGGCCGAGCTGGCGCAGGTGATCGCCTTCGTCCTGCAGGTGGCGTTCGAGCAGGCGGTCGGCGGCCTGCACGCCAAGGCGCCAGGCAGTGGGCGTGGGCAGGTTGCGCACGTCCACGGAATAGAAGTTACGCCCGGTCGGCAGGACATCGAGGCGCCCACGGCTCGGCGCACCACTCGGGCCGGAGGGCACGAAGCGGCCATCGAGGGCATCGAGCAGGCCGTGCATCTCGGCATCGCCGCAAGCGTCCAGCAGCGGTGCCATATGGCTGCGCAGGCTGTGCAGCACAGTCGCGCTGACCGGGCCGAATGATTCGCCACCTTCGATCAGCTGCAAGCCCAGCAGCTCCAGACGCTCGCGTGTGTCACCAAAACTGCGCCAAGGCTCGTCGCTCAGGCCAGCCAGGACGTCAGGACGCGGGCCGATCCACGGCGCCGCCATATCGCAATCGAGTGGATCGAAGTCGAGTGCCAGGTCGCTGGCCAAGGCGCGCAGCAGGCTGGCATTGCCGCCCAGCCCGTCGCCACGTGGAATGCGCAGCAGCGCCAGCAGCGTGTCGCGGCGCAACTGCCCGGCCGGCGACTCGCCGAACACATGCAGGCCATCACGGATCTGCGATTCCTTGAGGTCGCACAGGTAGGCGTCCAGCTGCGGCAACCAGCTGGCGGGGTCGTCATTGAGCTGCAGGCCCAGCTCACGATCCAGGCTGGCCTCGCGCACCTTCTGCAGGATCTCGCCACGCAGCTCGGCGGCGCGGCGCAGGTCGAGCTGGCTGGCGTCGTAATACTCGTCGGCCAGGCGCTCCAGATCGCGCAGCGGGCCGTAGCTTTCGGCGCGGGTCAGCGGCGGCATCAGGTGGTCGATGATCACTGCCTGAGTGCGGCGCTTGGCCTGGGCGCCTTCGCCGGGGTCATTGACGATGAACGGGTAGATGTTCGGCAGCGCGCCGAGAATCGCCGTTGGCCAGCAGCGTTCCGACAGTCCCACGCTCTTGCCCGGCAGCCACTCCAGGTTGCCGTGCTTGCCGACGTGGATCACCGCGTTGGCCGCGTAGACGTGGCGCATCCAGAAATAGAAGGCCAGGTAGCCGTGCGGCGGCACTAGGTCCGGATCGTGGTAGACCGCCGCCGCGTCGACCTGATAACCCCGGGCCGGCTGGATGCCGACAAAGGTCAGGCCAAAGCGCAGGCCGGCAATCATCAGCCGGCCTGCGCGGAACATCGGGTCGTTCTCGGGCGAGCCCCAGCGCTCCAGCACTGCCTGGCGATTGGCCTCGGGCAGGGCGGCGAAGAAGCGCTGGTAGTCGTCCAGCGCCAGGCTCTGCGCACAAGGCCTTAGGTCGAGGTTGTCGAGATCGTTGGTCACACCACCGAGCAACTCTTGGATCAGCGCAGTGCCGCTATCCGGCAGCGCATCGACCGGATACCCCTGCTGCTGCAAGGCCTGGAGGATATTCAGCGCCGCCGCGGGCGTATCCAGGCCGACGCCATTGCCGATACGGCCGTCGCGGGTCGGGTAGTTGGCGAGCACCAGGGCAACGCGTTTATCCACAGCCGGCAGGCGCTGCAGGTCGGCCTGACGACGCGCCAGTTCGGCGACGAAATCCATGCCCGGCAGATGCGCGCGGTAGCACACCACATCACTCTGGCTGCGCTCGCTGCGAAAGGCCAGGCCCTTGAAGCTGATCGGCCGGGTGATCAGCCGGCCATCCAGTTCCGGCAACGCGATATGCATGGCCAGGTCGCGTGGACCAAGACCCTGGGCGTTACCCTGCCATTGTTCTTCGCTGTCCAGCGCGCAGAGCGCCTGCAGCACCGGCACGTCACGGCGGAAGGGTCGCGCCTGGGGCGACTCCGGGTTGGACTGGGCGAAACCGGTGGTGTTGATGATCACGCTGGCGCCCACTTCGTCGAGCCAGGCCTCGACCTGGGCCATGCAGGCCGCTTCCTTGAGGCTGGCCACCGCAATGGGCAGCGGGTTGAGGCCCTGGGCCTGCAGGCGCTGACAGAAGGTGTCGACGAACGCGGTGTTGGCCGCCTGTACATGGGTGCGATAGAACAGCAATGCCGCGACCGGCGCATCCGCCTGCCAGTCGGCTTGCCAGTCCCGCAGCGAAGCATTGCCGATACGCGGGTGATAAAGGCCAACCCGCGGCAGCGCGTGCGGCGGCTGCCAGGCATAGTCCCGGTCGAGATAGCGATTGGCGATGCAGTTGAAGAACTGTCGGGCGTTATCCACACCGCCCTGGCGCAGGTACTGCCAGAGCCGCTCGGCATCTTCGGCGGTCACGTTGCCCAAGGCAGTGAGCTCCGGGTCAGGGTTATCACAACCCGGCACCAGAATCAGCGTCTTGCCCTGCCCGGCCAGCTCCGCCAGCCGCTCGATGCCGTAGCGCCAGTAGCTGACGCCGCCATGCACGGAAATCATGATGACCTTGGCGTGCCTGAGCACCTGCTCGACGTAGAAGTCCACCGAGGCGTTGTTGCCCAACTGCGCCGGGCTGGCCAGGCGCAGGCTGGGATAGTCCTCGGGGAGATGGCGGGCGACTTCGGCCAGCAGCGACAGATGCGAATCACCGGTGCACAGCACCACCAGCTCGGCAGGGGTCTGGCCAAGGTCGGCGATGCTGTCGGCCGGTAGCGACTGACCGGGCTGGGTACGCAGCAGGTGCATGATGGGCGCCGGTTACGCCAGCGCCGCTTTCAGCTCGGCGGCGATGGCGCTGTGATCCAACTCCTGGCCGATCACGATCAGGCGGGTCACCCGCGCTTCATCAGGCTTCCAAGCGCGGTCGAAGTGCTTGTCGAAGCGCTGGCCAACGCCCTGCAGCAGCAAACGCATGGGCTTGTTCGGCACGGCGACGAAGCCTTTCACGCGCAAAATGCCGTGTTTGCCGACCACATCCTTCAGGGCGTTCAACAGGCGAGCCTCGTCTGCTTCCGGTAGTTCCACGTGGAACGAGTCGAATTCGTCGTGATCGTGGTCTTCATCTTCGTTGTCGTGGTGAGTCTTGCGGCCTTCGATATGCAGCTCGGTCTCGCTGTTCAGCCCCAGCAGCACATTCAGCGGCAGCGAGCCGCCATGGGCCTCGACCACCTTGACCGCCGGCGGCAGCTCCTCGGCCACTTCGGCGCGCACCGCTGCCAGCGCCTCGGCATCGAGCAGGTCGGCCTTGTTGAGGATCACCAGGTCGGCGCTGGCCAACTGGTCAGCGAACAGTTCATGCAGCGGCGACTCATGGTCGAGGTTGGGGTCGAGCTTGCGCTGGGCGTCGACCTGATCGGGAAATGCGGCGAAGGTGCCGGCTGCCACGGCCGGGCTGTCGACCACGGTGATCACCGCATCGACGGTGCAGGCATTGCGGATTTCCGGCCAGTTGAAGGCCTGCACTAGTGGTTTGGGCAGGGCCAGGCCGCTGGTCTCGATGAGGATATGGTCGAGGTCGCCACGGCGCTCCACCAGCTCGCGCATCACCGGGAAAAACTCTTCCTGCACGGTGCAGCACAGGCAGCCGTTGGCCAGTTCGAACACCCGGCCATTGGCTTCTTCCTCGGTGCAACCGATGGAGCACTGCTTGAGGATCTCGCCGTCGATACCCAGCTCGCCGAATTCGTTGACGATCACCGCGATGCGCCGGCCCTCGGCATTTTCCAGCATGTGGCGCAGCAAGGTGGTTTTACCAGCACCGAGAAAGCCGGTGACGATGGTGACGGGAAGTTTGGCGAGCGTTTTCATGGAGGCCCCTGGCGTCTGCAGAAACGGCGAGCGGGCGATAGGATGGCAGGCACGAGCAGGGCTCACGCGAAGGCATCACCGGATCACCCCGCCCGGTTGTCGAAAGCGTTATCGAGGCAGGTCTCCTGGCTGGCAGGTCTTGGCGCGCGGCCGGCCTTCCCGGTCTCCCAGTGGCGATTGGCGACGCACTCGCTGCTTACAGTTGCGGGGGCAGCCACGGCTTGCCGTGTTCCCTCTTAGCTCCACGTGAATGGAGAACCTCGAAAGCAGGCAAGGCTACGCAGAGCCCGGCGCCTGGTCAATCATCAGCCGACCCGTAACATATTGACGCATCTGTCACTTCATGATGTTCTTGCGCGGTTGTTTCAGGTGCCTTACGCCGCCGTGCGTGAGGTGAAACGGGAAGCCGGTTCGAGTCCGGCGCTGCCCCCGCAACGGTAAGCGAATGCCAGGATCGTTTTGGCCACTGTGCACAAGCATGGGAAGGCCGATCCTTATCACTGCAAGGTGATCATCGTGAGCCCGGAGACCGGCCTGAATCCTCTGTTTGGCAACCCGCGGTGGGCGGGCACGCGCCGACTATCGTCCGCCTGTGCGGGCAGTCTCGCCGTGTCCTGCTGTGCCGTTTACCTTTGAGGTCTACGATCATGTCCAGCAGCGTCCTGTCCAATTCCACCGCCTCTGCGCTTCCCCTGTCGCAACGTATCCTGCTCGCCGTTGGCAGCTGCGTACTAGGCGCCGTGCTGATCTTCTTCGCCGGTTTCTCCCACGTCGAAGCCCTGCACAACGCCGCTCACGATACCCGGCATAGCGCCGCGTTCCCGTGCCACTGAGGACGCCAGAATGATCAAACGCATCGCCCAGACCGCCGGTTTCGCCGGCCTGGTCGCCGCCATCGTGCTGACCTTGCTGCAGAGCCTGTGGGTAACCCCGCTGATTCTGCATGCGGAGACGTTCGAAGTCGCAGAGCCTGCAGCCGCCATGGAACACAGCCATGACACCGCCAGCGCCGCTCACGACCATGACGCCGCAGGTGGCCACAGCCACGACGGCGAAGCCTGGGCCCCGCAAGACGGCTGGCAGCGCCTGTTATCCACAGGCCTGAGCAACCTCGTAGTAGCCGTCGGCTTTGCACTGATGCTGGCCGGCCTGTTCACCCTGCGTGCACCCGAGAAAACCTGGCAGGGCCTGCTCTGGGGCCTGGCCGGTTTCGCCACCTTCGTGCTGGCGCCGTCCAGCGGCTTGCCGCCGGAGCTGCCAGGTACCGCTGCGGCAGAACTGCTGCTGCGCCAATACTGGTGGATCGGCGCGGCGGCATCGACCGCAGCAGGCCTGGCATTGCTGGCGTTCGGCAGCAACTGGATGCTGCGTATCCTGGGTTTGGTAATTCTCGCCCTGCCTCACCTGATCGGCGCGCCGCAGCCGGAGGTGCACGAAAGCCTGGCGCCCGAAGCGCTGGAGCATCAGTTCATCCTCGCCTCGCTGCTCACCAACGCCGCGTTCTGGGCTGCTCTGGGCCTGGCCGCCGCCTGGTTCCACGGCCGTGGGCGCCAGCCGCAGTGAGTGAGCGGCTAACTCTCGTCGCCGGCCTGGGTTGCCGGCGCGATTGCTCGCTCGATGATTTGCTGGACCTACTCGACAGCACGCTGATAGAGCACGGTACGAGCACGGCCGAGCTGGCGGCCCTGGCCAGCAGCGAACACAAGGCGGATGAGTCGGGGCTGCAACAGTTGGCCGCACACCTGAATCTGCCGATCCACTTCCTGCCCGCCGAGGTATTGGCGGGTTACCATGCGCGCCTGACCGAAATCTCGGCAGTCGCCCTGCATGCCACTGGCAGCCCGAGCGTCGCCGAAGCCAGCGCCCTGGCGATGGTCGAACAGCTGAGCGGCCAAACTGCACGCCTGTGGATAACCAAGCGCAGGAGCGCCGTTGCCACGGTGGCCGTCGCTCGAATCGACCCGTAGGGTGGATCGGGACGAGTAGTCTGCGCTTTATCGATCCACCGGGGCGTTTATCAATCGGTACAAGGCAACGCGCCTGCCACCCGTATTCAGGAATCCCATGACCGTCTATTTCATCGGCGCCGGCCCTGGCGACCCCGAGCTGATTACCGTCAAGGGTCAGCGCCTGATCCGCAGCTGCCCGGTGATTCTCTACGCCGGCTCGCTGGTGCCGGAAGCAGTGCTCGACGGCCATCAGGCACATCAGGTGGTCAATACCGCCGAGCTGCATCTGGATGAAATAGTCGCCCTGCTGCGCGCCGCTCACGAGCGTGGCGACGATGTGGCACGGGTGCATTCCGGCGACCCGTCGCTGTATGGCGCCATCGGCGAGCAGATTCGTCACCTGCGCGCGCTGGGCATCCCGTTCGAGATCATCCCAGGCGTCACCGCAACGGCCGCCTGCGCGGCGCTGCTGGAAAGCGAGCTGACCCTGCCGGATGTGTCGCAAACGGTGATCCTCACCCGCTACGCCAGCAAGTCGCCGATGCCGGCAGGCGAAGAACTCCACGATCTCGCGCGCCACGGCGCGACCATGGCCATTCACCTGGGCGTGCAGCACCTGGAAAAGATCGTCACTGAGCTGCTACCGCACTACGGTGCCACCTGCCCGATCGCGGTGGTACACCGCGCCAGCTGGCCTGATCAGGATTGGGTGCTCGGCACGCTGGCCGATATCGAAGCGAAGGTCAGCGCCAAGGACTTCAAACGTACTGCGCTGATTCTGGTCGGTCATGTGCTGGGGGCGGAGGATTTCGCCGACTCGGCGCTCTACCACGAGAGCCATCGTCACCTGTTCAGGGCAGGCGCTGCAGACGATACAGACTCTCGCTGACCTTGCCGCGGTTGTCGGCGATGGCGATTTGCGCTCCCTGGCGGGCGAGGCGCTCGTTGAGGTCGCTGGTGTACAGCTGCTTGAGAAAGGTCGAGTAATCGAGAGCGCCATGCTCGCCGAATAACCAGACATAGAGCGCAGGCAGGTGAAAACTCCACTTACCTTCATGGCAATCGAAGCCGGCCTCACGCAGCCGTATGATCAGCTGCTGGTCACCCTGCAGCACAGCCGCGCAATAGGCGTGCAGCGTATCGAGCCATTTGCTCATATCAACCGGCGACCACCGGCAGTTCGATGCGGAAACAGGCCCCGCCATCCTGGTTGCTCACGCTCAGCTTCCCACCCATCTGATTGACCAAGCCATAGCTTACGGACAGCCCTAGCCCGGTACCCTTGCCCACTGGCTTGGTGGTGAAGAACGGGTCGAACACCCGATCCAGCAGCAGCGGATCGATGCCACCGGCATTGTCCTGAACGTGCACGATCACCTTGTCGCCCTCGCAGTCACTGCGCAGCAGGATACTGGGCTCCAGTTCGGGATGCTTGTCCCGTGCGCTGAGCAGCGCGTCCTTGGCGTTGACCAAGAGGTTGATGATCACCTGCTCGAGCTGGTCGGCATGCCCGCGCACCTGGGGCGTGCCGCACAGCTGCAGGGTCAGGTCGATGTCACGGACCAGTTCGCCCTCGCGGATCAGGGTCACGGCGCCCTCGATGGCATCGTCCGGGCTGAACAGGTCGTCTTCGACCTCGGAGCGCCGCCCGAAAATGCGCATGTGATTGATGATCTTCGCCGCACGGGTGATCTGCTGCTCGATACGCCCCAGCTTGTTCTTCAGGTACTCGGTGTTGGCCGAACCATTTTCCACGCCCTTGAGGGTGTTGGTCAGGGCGATGCGCATGACGTTGAGCGGCTGGTTGATCTCGTGTGCAAGCCCCGTGGCCATCTCGCCCAGCACCGCCATCTTGGCGCTCTGGTTGAGCATCTGCCGGGCCTTCTGCAGTTCGGTGTCATCGCGGCCGACGGCCTGTACTTCGAGCAGCTTGCCGCGCTCATCGAACACGCCACGCTCGGACAGCACCCACCAGATGTGCTCACGGCCCGGCAAATCCATACGCACAAGCGCCGTGCCGACCGGCTCTTCGGGCGTCAGCCGGCGATGCCGCTCGCGAAACTGGGTAAGCTCCTGCGCCGACAGATAGGTCGCCAGGCTGGTGCCCGGCAGACTCTCCTGGCGAATGCCCAGATACTGAGCCAACGGACGGTTGGCGTAGACCAGGGTGAGATCAGGCCGATAGCGGCAGATGATCGCTGGAGAATCCTCGACGAGGATGCGATAGCGCTCCTCACTTTCACGCACGCGCTCGGCAGCTAGGGCAGCGTCGGTCACGTCAAGGCACAGGCCGACCGCTTCGATCGGGATGCCACGCTCGTCGCGCAGCAACTTGGCCTCGTCCTGCAACCAGTGATAGCGCCCTTCGCGGTCGATCAGCCGGTAGCGGCAACTGGCAGCACCCTGACTAAGCAAGGCGCGGGTGTGGCTGAAGTAAATGTCTCGATCATCGGGATGGATGAAATCGGCCATGCCGCGCTGTACGAAATCCTCCAGCGTCCAGCCCAGCAGCGCACTGCTGCTATCGCTACAGAACACCGGCACGAACACCCCGTCGTCATAGCGATGCACGTAGATCAATGCCGGCGCGCTGGCGACCAGACTCTTCAGGCGGGCGGTCGCGGCGTCGGCTTCGACCTCCTTGAGCTTCATGTCGTTGATGTCCAGCACGGCGCCGACGATACGGCGCTGGCCGTTGGCATTGAGCACGCGCGTGTGAATGCGAAACCAGCACAAGGCGTTGTCGGCATCACGCAGGCGCACCACCTGCTCGAACGCACGACCGCTCAGCTCGGCGTCCCCCAGGCGAATGCGAAACTCGTCGCGATCCGCCGGGCTGAGCAGCTCCAGCCAGTCGGCCAAGGTAACCGCCGAGCCCTGCGCGAAAGCGAAGCGCTGCATCAGGCAAGGCGCCAGCAGGAAGGCACCGCTACGCGGCACATATTCCCACCAGCCAGTACCCAGCAGGTTCTGCAGAATATCCACACGTTCGCCGTGCACCCGTCGCGTCTGCTCGTCGAGCCGTTGCAGCAAGGGCGCGGCGACGTGGGCGAAGAGGTCCAGCCAATCGCGGGTATTGAGTTCCGGCATGCTCTGGTGCGCGATGTATGGCGAGCACAGCAGCCAGGCGCGGATGCCCTGATGGTCGGCATAGGGCACCAGCCATACCGAGTCCGCGGCGTGCCATTCGGCAGCGCCGGCATCACCGCGTAGCCATTGCACCGGCTGGTCACCGGCATAGTGCTGCAGCTCCCGCGGCAGATGCTGACCGTCATCCCAGAAAACCGGGGTCAGCGCATCACGGTAATGGCCGACGACCTGCCAACCGCCGCGCTGAGCATCCGGTAACGCCAGTGCGGCACAGGCCAAACGCAGCGGCTGGGCCATCGCGCCCAGCCAGTCATGGATGTGTCGGGGCAGTTCGACGCGCTCGGTGCCGCGCACGCTCTGCGCTACCACGCTGATTTGCGAGAACACCTGCAGGCGCTGCTCGCAGGCATGCAGCCTGGCGAGGAAGTCGCCAACCTCGAAGGCCTGCAGCGACCAACCCTGTATCTCCGCCTTCAACCAGCCCCTGGTGTGCAGGATGCCGCCATCGCGAGTAACGAACGACAGGTCGAGCATCTGCTGCACGAAGGCCGCCAGGTCGGTGACCAGATACCGACTCTGGCCATGCAGCAGTTGCTCCAGCGGCAACACCTGAGAAACGGCGATCGGCAGGCGATCAGAGAGGCTGCCGGAGACTTCGAAAACGCGCCCCAGGGCATCAATGGACAGGTTCAGGCACGGGCTATTGGCTGATATGGATACCGGGGCCGGCGACAGTAAGCCTGCATCGAGCGGCGAGTGAGTGTCGTCGCCGCGTTTGAACCAATCCTTGAAGACTTGCATTGTCCGGCCCACCTACCATGATTAGCGCCGCAGACGGATGAAGCGCCGTCGAAGTAAATCGGCAAACTCCACCCTCTTCCCTGGATACCCGTTGTCGCTATGTCCTACTTCGTACTGCTCGGCTGGCTGGGTGCCTGTGCGCTGCAAGACGCCCAACAACGCAAGATAAGCAACCTGCTGACCCTCGGCGGCCTGGGCGCGGCGCTTCTGTTTCTGCTAGCCTCAGGCAGCAGCCTTACCGGTGCCCCGCCACCGGCTGCCGCCATCGCCATGGGCGTGGCGTGCCTACTCTCACTGCCCGGTTACCTGACCCGGCAAATGGGCGCCGCCGATGTGAAGATGCTGCTGGCACTTGGCGCTGCCAGCGATGCCAGCCATGTGTTGTTCAGTGTGATCGGTGCGGCCTTGGTACAGGTCAGCTGGTTGGTGCTGGTTCGCGTCAAGCCAAGCATTCGCCTGGCACTTCCTGAAAAGTGGGTAGCACTGAGAGCAGCGACCACCCATAAAGCGCCCTATGCGCCGTTCCTATTCGCAGGCTTTGCACTCACGGGTATCTGGCTGTAGATAACTGGCGCGCACTGCCCCGAGAATAACCAACGGCTGGAACTTCTCCTATAACACTAAAGTTATACATCGCTGGCTGCGAAACTTTTACAAGCCCTCACTTTTGACACCAACTTAGGCGATGACTATTCTCCGATTTGGTACCTATTTCCCAACAGGCAGATGCTTCGCATGGATCGCATTAACACCTTGCGAATAATGATCGTTGACGACGAACCGATCATTGTCGAGGAGCTCGCGGAGTTTCTCGATCAACAGGGTTATGACGTGACCGCATGTCATAACACGCAGGAAGCGTTGCATGCATTCCAAGAGGATGAGCGCATCGCCCTTGTGCTCAGCGATATGCACATGCCAGGGCTTACCGGCGTGCAATTGGTGGGCGAGCTGGCCAGGCTGGCGCGGCCAGGGCGGCTTTATGAAACGGCAATTTTCACGGGCAGCACGGACAAGCAAGATGTCGTCCTCGCTCTGCGTGCCGGGGTAAGCGACTATTACCAAAAGCCCGTCAATCTGCAGGAGCTGCTAGCCGGTATTAAGCGACTGCATGAGCGCGTCGAGCAGAAGATCAGGGAACAGCAGATTCGCCAGCAGATTCAGGATCTCGCCGCTTCGCTGCATGAAATGCACAGCGAGCTGATACCCACCATGCCAGTCAAGAACGTTGCGCAGATGAGCACATCGGCAGATGGCATTCCCGAGCCGTTCGACAAACTGTCAAGAAGGCAATTGGCAGTCGCTCAACTTATCGCCAAAGGAATGACCAACTATCAAATATCCTGCGAACTGGGTATTACGGAAAATACCGTCAAACTTTATGTTTCCCAGATATTGAGACTGACACGCGTACATAACCGCACGCAGTTAGCGCTCTCTTATCCATCCCACGGGTAAAGTTTGTAAGCAGAAAACAGCGTTTCGCTAGCCTATTATTGCAACCTTGTTAAAGCAGCACTGGCTGTACAACTTCCGCCTGACTCTTTACGGCCAACATTCTCACTCGCCGAGTTCTCCGCCTGCCTCCTGTTCGAAGAACTGCGGGATTGGATGCTTGTGGCTGTCGAGCCAGCGCTGCATGGCCAGCTCGCGCTCAGCCGGCGTAGCGACCTGAGGGTGAGGCGACGCCAGCTGACCTTCGCGCTGCAGGCGCAGCCAATGAGCCGTCTGGCTCTGCACCTCGTCGGCCACCAGCCCACGTCCGCCACCTTCGTCTGCCGCCATGCAGAGCGTCGGCAGAGCTGCCAGCAACGCACAAGTTACGATCAATCCTTTCATGGTGCTTTCCTCCTGGCAGCCAGAGCTGGCCGGGTTTCAGTTCACGCTGACAGATTCAGTCCCCACCGGCTCGACACGCACGAAGCCACCATCGTCCGGCACGATCAAACGACCCGCGCGCATTTCAATACCGGCTCGTGCAGGTTGTTGAACCGCAGCTGCGGGTGCAGCGGCAGGTGCCACTGGAGCACTTGCAACGACAGGTGCCGGGGCGGCAACAGGCGCACGAACGACCGGAGCTGCCGGTGCCGTGATGACCTGAGGTGCTGCAGCCACCTCACGCTTGGCTGGAGCAGGTGCGACTGCAACCGCTGCGGGCGCAGGCTTTGCAGCCACGGTGGCAGGTGCTGGAGCACTCGCCACAACCGATCTGCTCTCGGCCACCGGCGCAACAGGCGCGCGAACGACCGGGGCGGGCACGGCTGGGGTTTTGGCAGGCTGGACGGCGGCCACTTGCTCAGCGAACGCCGGCTTGGCTGCAGCACTGGCAAGCGACAACGGAACCACAGGCGTCGGCCGGAAATTGGAAAGCCGTGGTGCTGGCACGGAGGGAGGCGCCGCAGCGACGCTTGGCTGTACCGCCGGAACCACCGGCTTGCTGAGCAGCGCGGATTTTGTCGGCGTAGCAACAGGTTGATCAGCTGGCACCACACGCGGTTCGGCCGCAGGCGTGGCAGGAATCACACGAACTACAGGAGTCTGCTGCATGACAGGTGCAACGGCAGCTGGCGATACTGGCTGGCTGGCGCTCTTGCTGCGCATCGCCTGGGCACGCTCTTCAGCAGCGCGCAGCTGAGCAGCCGAAAAGCCCATGCGCTCGGCCAGGGCGTTGGCCTGCGGGCGCATGCCCTGATAAATCAGCAGGGTCAGCAGGTTCAGCGCGGGCTGCTGTTCGGTTTCATTGAGTTCCAAGGCGGTCAGCAGTTCAAAGCGGGCTTCATCCAGACGCCCCAGGTTCATGTACACCACGCCCAGATCGTTGCGGATCGGCGCGCTGGTAGGGTCTAGGCTGGCCGCCAGGCGCAGGTGTTCCAGTGCCTCGGGGTAACGTCCTGCCGCGCTGGCCAGTTGGCCGAGGCCCTGTTCGCCTTGGGCCTTGAGGCAGGTACCAGTCAGGCTGGAGTACAGCTCGCCGGCTTCCGGGCGATTCAGCGAACGCAGAATGCGTGCTTTGGATAAACGCGCTTGCGGCAGGTTGGCCGGCAGCCGCTCTAGATTGGCCAACGCTGCGTGCAGGCGACCTTCCTCCGCGGTTTTGTGCGCGAGGTTCAATGCCAGTTCCTGATCCTGAGACAACGGCGCGCAGGCCATCGGCGTCGCCTGGGCCTTGCTCGTCAACCAGGGCGACTGCGCCGGGCCGTTCGCGCAGCCCGCCAACAATCCCATCACGCCCACTACGGTCACTACACGCTTCATCTCATCTCCCCCAGAGCTCCGACAATCGCAATAAATCCGGGCCCCGCCAATACGATCAACAACGCCGGAAACAGGAACACCATCATGATGACGGACATCTTGCCGGACAGTTTGGATACCCTTTCTTCGAGCGCCGTATGGTGCCGGTCGTCGATCAATTCCTTGAGCCGCAGCAACGAGGCCATGGCACCGCCGCCCTGGACGATAAGCTGTTCGAGGATCACCACGCAATCGGTCACCTCATAGACTTCCAGAAGGGCCGCCATGTCACGTAATTCGCGGCCCAATTCGAGCCCCGCGTCCACCCGCGTCAACACTTGGCGCAGCTCTGCGCTCAGGTTGGGCAGGATGCCTTCGGCCTCCTTGGCCAGCACCCTCAAGCCCTGCTCGACGGTCATGCCGACGTCGAAGAGGATGCGTAGCAGCGGGATGAATGTCGTCACCTCTTCGGCCAATGCTTCCTGACGACTTTTCGCCGCCCAGGCCAGCCAGCGCTTGGGCAACAGGTAACCAATGCCGAGGGCAAAAACCGGCGCCAGCCACGCGGGCTGCGGCGGGCGGCTCATCAACAGCTGGACGACGATGACGATCAGCAGCAGTACGACTGGTGTACCCAGTTGTATGAACGAAAACATCGATTGCTGGCTGCGCTTGCGCCAGCCCAGCCGATTGAGCAGCTGTTGGGTTTCCTGATCCATGCTCAGGGTGCGGCGGCCCAGGGAGCTGCCGCCGATGCCGCGCATCACGCCGCCACCCGAGACCCGGGACAAGGTGCCCATGCGCTGGCTGAACTGGCGGCGCGCGCGCAGATCGCAATAGGCCAGGTACACGAACAGCAGCGCCAGCAGCAGCTGAAGTAAGGCACTGAGCAGCAGAAACGAGCTCATTACAGGCTCCTCAGCATGCGCCAGAGCGCCAGACTGCCGACCGCCTGCAGGACGAACGCCAGCAATAGCACCATGCGGCCTGATGATTCGTGCCACATGCCCAGCATGAACTGCGGATTGGTCATGAAGATGTAGCACGCCAGCGCCAATGGCAGCCCGCCCATCACGTATGCGCTGATGCGGGTTTCGCCAGTCAGCGCGCGCAGTTTTCGGGCGCTGTGTTCGCGTTCGCGAATCAGCCTGATCAGGTTGTTCAGCAGTTCGCTACTGTTGCCGCCATAACGCTGATTGACGCGCACGCCCAGGGCCAGCACCTGGAATTCATCGCGCTCGTAAAGGTCGGCGAAGTCCTGCAACGCATCGCCCAATGCCATCCCGCGTTGCACATTGCGCTGCGTGCGTGCCAAGGCGCCACGCAACGGTTGTGGCGCCGTTTCCATGGCCAGCATCAGGGCGTCGCCCAGCGCACGGCCGGACTTGAGGCTGCGAATCACCTGATCGAGAAACACCGGCAGCTGTTCGATCATGCGCAGCACTCGGCGGCGATAACGCAGCGCGATGAACACGCGGCCAACCAGCAATGGCCCCAACAGCATGATCAACAGACCCAGCCAGTGGCCGACGATCAACCCCAGCACCGCGCCGAGCAACCAGATGAACAGCCAAAGGCCGAGCCCCTGACGCGGCTTGCTGAAGCCGGCACGCAGGAGCAGCTTGTCCAGGTGGCTGATGGATGACGCCTGCAGCGGCTCCGGCTGGTCCGCGAGCAGGCGCTGGATCACCTGCTCCGAGGCCGCCTGCTCACGGCTCCTGCGCAGCATCAGCAGACCCGTCGCCAGTAGCGTCAGGCAGATCCCCCACAGCAGCATCGACGCGTTCATTGCGGCCCTACCTCCCCTGCGGCAGCGAGCTTAATCACGGCGCAACTTGTGCCCCGCCGGGTTCGGTGCGTCGCGGCAAAAGGTGCCGCTGCCCGAGCGATCGAGACGGAACAGGGTGTTGGTGACGTACTGGTCCTCGCGCAAGCCAAGCACCTCGACCACCTCGCTGATGCAGCGACGACCGTCGGGCAAGCGGGTCAGTTGAATCACCACGTCCAACGCTGCGCAGATGGTCTGGCGCAAGGTGCGCTCGCCCACTTTTGCACCGGAGAAACCGACCAGGGTTTCCAGGCGCAGCAAGGCATCCTGGGCGTTATTGGCGTGTACAGTGCTCATCGAGCCGTCGTGACCAGTGTTCATGGCGGTCAGTACGTCGAGCACCTCAGCGCCGCGAATTTCGCCAAGCACGATGCGGTCCGGGCGCATACGCAGGGCGTTGCGCACCAGTTCACGGGCGGCGATCTGGCCAAAGCCCTCGGCGTTAGGCGGCCGGGTTTCCAGGCGCACCACGTGGTCGTGGAGCAGCTCCAGTTCGGCGGTGTCTTCGATGGTGACGATGCGCTCGCGCGGGTCGATCATCTGGCTGAGCATGTTCAGCAGCGTGGTTTTGCCGGTGCCGGTGCCGCCACTGACCATGATGTTGCAGCGGCGCCTGACCATCAGTTCCAGGCAACTGAGAATGGCTTGGTCCAGCGAGTTGCTGGCCAACAGGTCGGCACTGCGCAGCATGTCCTTGCGAAACTTGCGCACCGAGATGCACGGGCCGTCCAGCGCAACCGGCGGAATGATTGCGTTGATACGGCTGCCGTCAGGCATGCGCGCATCGACCATCGGTGACGACTCGTCAAGGCGCCGCCCAACCGGGGCGAGAATGCGCTGGATCACACGTAACACATGCTGATCATCGATAAAACGCAGGTCGCTAAGCTGCAGTACACCGTTGCGCTCGACGAACACCCGGTGCGGACCGTTGACCAGAATTTCGCTGACGCCTTCATCCTTGAGCAGGATTTCCAGCGGACCGAAACCGGTGAGTTCATCCACCAATTCTTCGGCCAGGCGATCCACCTCATAGCGGGAGATGGCGATCTGGCGGCGGCTGACGTACTCACTGACCTGCTCGGAGACGAACAACGCCAGCGAGTTACGGGTGCCTTCCAGCAGGTTCTCGCCTTTCTCCTCCAGCGCATCGATCAGGTAGCGGTGCAGCACCGGCTTGAGATCGTGAACACCGACTCGTGTGCCACTGCCACCAAATGGTCCTATGGGCATTATTTAATCCTCAGCAAACGTCGCCACAGCGGCCCTGCCCCACCATCGCGAGGTTCGAACAGCCCATTGGCCAGTGTCATCAAGCCCTGGGTCAGCCCGTCACGCGGGGCGAACTCGAACAACGGTACGCCCTGGTTCTTGGCCTTGAGCCGGGTGACCGGGCTCAACGGCAGGCCAGCCTCAAGCGGCAGCGCGAAGGTCTTGCTCAACTCCTGCAGGCCGGGCGCCACCGACGGCTGATAGCGGTCGACTATCAAACGCGCATGGTCGAGCTTTATGCCCTTGCCACGCCACAGCGCCAGCAATGCCAGGTTGCGCCGACAGTTGGGCACGCTCTGGTCGATACACCAGAACAGCCGCTGGGCGTGGTTGGCAAAGGAGCGCAAACCATCGCAGTCCGGTTGCCCGCAGAGATTCACCAGTACGTGCTGAAAGTGCTGGCGCAAGCTGCCCAGCAACAGAAACAGCTCGCCGAGGCTGAAGCGCTCCAGGGCATCGTCATCCGGGCCATGCGGAAGCACGCGCAGGCCATCCGGGTGGCGGGCGAACGCGCTTTCGATCAGGTTCGAGTCGAGGCGCCGGATATGCCGCAACGCATCGCCAAAGCAGAACGAGGATTCCATGCCGAACAGTTCCAGGCTTTCACCGCGCGGAATGCCCAAGTCGATATACAGCGTGCGCTGGCCACGCGCCTGAATCTGTAAGGCCAGGTGGACCGCCAGCAAGGCGGCATCGGCATCCGGCTGCAGGCCATATAGCAGGGTCAGTTCGCCCTGCGCACGCGAAGGCGGCAATTGCGGCAGGCGCTGGGTCAGCCGGCGCACCAGGCCCAGTACCTCGCTGCTACGCGAGCCATAGGCGATAAAATCACGGGCGCCGGCACGCATGGCGTTGAGCACCAGCTGGTTGTCGAGGCCGTCGCCCAGCGCCACCACCACGACCATCGGGCGCATATCGAGTAGTGCCTCGATCAAAGCGCATTGGGCCGTCTGCCCCTCACGGCTGAGACCGACGAACACCAGGCAGCTGCCGGTCATGTCCATCAGGCCCAGCACTTCATCGAGCGTATCGCCGACGTTGAGCACTTGCCCCTGGCCAGCCAGCGCGGCCTGTAGCCATTCGAGGTCCTGCTTGCGGCGCGTCTGTGCGAGGAAAATCTGCTCCATAACCGCTCCCTAGCGCGACAGGCCATCAGCTCGGTGGAAATCGCCGTTCTCGAGGAACAGCTGGCGAAACACGCCTGGGTCGTAATTGCGAAACTGTTCGCCCGGCAGATCCGGCAGTTGGGCATTGGCCGCCAGCGGCTGAACCAGGCGTGGGGTAACCACCATCAGCAACTCGCGCTCGTCGCGCTCGATACGCGAGGAGCGAAAGAACGCACCGAGCACCGGCACGTCACCAAGGAACGGCAACTTATCCACAACCGAGGAACTGTTGGTGGAGATCAGCCCGCTGATCACGAAACTCTCGCCATCGGCCAGGGACACGCTGGTATCGGTACGCCGCACATTGAGCGCCGGCACCTGGGTACCGGCGATGGTGATACCAGCGGTGAAATCGAGCTCGCTGACCTCGGGCGCCACTTTCAGGCTGATGCGGTTGCGCCCCACCACGGTCGGTGTGAGGGTGAGGCGCACGCCGAACTCCTTGTACTCGATCGACAGCGAGTCGCTGCCGCTGCTGGGCACCGGGATCGGGAACTCGCCGCCAGCCAGAAAGCTCGCGCTCTGGCCACTCAGCGACACCAGGCTGGGTTGCGCCAGGGTATAGGCGAAGCCGCTGTTTTCCAGCGCATCGAGGCCGAGCAGGAATTTGCTGCTGCCACCGCCCCAAAGAATGTTGAAGCCGTCTCTGGACAGCGGAAATGGAGCGGAGCCTGCACCACTGACACCGCCGACAGGTACCGTCGCCGGTCCGGTACCGGGTGCGCCAATCAGAAAGTTATTCGAGGCGGTGCCGAAGATACGTACCCCCACTTCACGCAGCTTGCTACGCCGGACCTCGACAAAGCGGATATCGGTCTGCACCTGGCTCGGCACGACGTCCTGATCGAACAGCACCACCGGCTCGGCGACCGCCGCAGTAGCCGCGCCCTGCACCAGCACCTGGCTCTGCCTCGGCTCGCGATCACAACCGGTCCACACCAGCAGGCTCGTGGTGCCGCCCCGCTTGCCG
Organism: Phytopseudomonas punonensis; assembly: GCF_900142655.1. Taxonomy (GTDB): domain Bacteria; phylum Pseudomonadota; class Gammaproteobacteria; order Pseudomonadales; family Pseudomonadaceae; genus Aquipseudomonas; species Aquipseudomonas punonensis. The sequence continues at coordinate 1,332,105 of NZ_FRBQ01000001.1, forward strand.
AGCAGCAGGAAGCTCTCCTTGCTGTTCAGGCTTACGTCCGCCACCTCGGGGTCACCAATCGCCAGCCGGGTGATGGGTACCGGGAAACGCAGCTCGCGCTGCATGCCCTGGGTCACGTCGAGCGTCGCCGGTACCGGCTCCAAGCCAGCGCAGGACGCGAACGCCACGCCAGGCAGAACGCCAACGACCGTCACCAGGCTCAGCAGCAAATGCGCTATGCGCAGACCATCGTTCATCGAGTGCATCCTTGCCGGTCAGGGGTTTTGCTGGGTGGCGTCATTGCCGCGATACACGGGAATCGTCACAGGCGCGGGTGTGGTCGGCGCCGGCTCTACCTGATTGCGTGGCACGGCGCCGCGCAATGCCAGCGCCTCGAACTGGAACAGCTGCCGCTGCGCCTCGGCGATATCCGCGCGGGGCTCTTCTCCAGCGTAGTAACTGGCCAGCCGCTTTTCATCCACACTGCGCACCGCAAGGCGTAGGCTGCCAATCTGAGTGGCCAGCATGAGGCGCGTCAGCAAAACTTCGGGAACGGCCAGAACGGCAGTGGTTGGCGCATTGCGCCGGCGGCGGCGCTCTTCGTCGGCATCAGCCGGAGACTGCGCAGCCTCGCCGTCATTGGTAATGCCGAGGTTGTAGCCCACGCTTAGCAAGCGTAACGCCGGGATCACTACCTGAGCGGTCTGCTCTGCATTGCCTTCACCCTGGCGCAGGTAGAGCAGCACATCCACATAGTCGCCTGGGCTCAGATGCCCGCCGCCGCCAATTACTTCATCCACCGCCACGGCAAGGGCGCGCTCATGGGGACGAATCATCCTCGCCAGCGGCCCGGACATTTCGAATGCGGTTTGATTCAGCACGGTGCCGGCCGGCGTCTCTCGCCACAGGGTGCGCCCGAGCACTTGCTCTGGGCTGGCGAAACTGCCCGGTGGCGCGATGCGCATGCGCTCAACGGCAAGATCGTCGCGGCTGATGGCAACCAGCGGCTGCACCGCACGGGCCAGTACCACGACGTTGATACGCTGCTTTTCGTCGACCTGAGCCTGCAATTGAGTACCCACGGCTGCTACCGGGGCCGCGGCAGGAGCAACGGGAGGCGCAGCCGGCGCGGACTGACGGCTAAGGGTAATTCCCCAATATCCGGTGATCACGGCGCCCACGAGAAACACGCCCGCCAGCACCAGCGTCAATCGGCTATTCATGACAGCACGCTCCTTGTTGCCCTACTCCGGCAAGCATCCGGTACAACCGCCATGGACGATGGCCAATCAATCACAGGCGCTCTGCAACATCGCCTTTAGTATCGGCACATAATTATTCTGGTTTAAAAATTTTTATTGAGGAAACTTATAACGGAATTGAACATCAAGATAGAACATGCCGTTCGTCGCAGATAAAATGCCACATCCCCCGCCGCAACTTTGGCACGTAGAAGAATTGTGCCTTACTCCTTGAATTCATTAGAAGTAACACTTGTGATTAATACTTTGGATGTAATACCAAGGTAAGTTTGCGAAGGATCCATTGTCATTTCACACTTTCCCTGCAAGTCCCTATAACAGGCGTCCCTGCCTGCCCTGGCTACAGAGGAAGTACCCATGTTTACTCTCACTATCCTGCGCGAAAAAGTTCGCCGCTTCTTGAAAAACGAAGAAGGCGCGTCGGCTATTGAATATTCGATAATTGCGGCGTTGATCGCTGTAGTGATCGTGACTGGTGCGACTGCCGTTGGCACCGATATAAATACGGTATTTACGTCAATATCTACTGCGTTGCAGGGTGCCACTGGAACCGGTGCAGGTTCAGGCGGTGGTAGCGGTGGCTAATTCATTATCACGGTGCAATGACAATGACTATGCGAGAGCACATTTTGCTTGTTGATGACGAAGCCGACGCCCTCGAAGAACTCGGTGAGTTGCTCGAGGGCGAAGGCTTCCACTGTCACTGCGCCAATAATGTCGCTAGTGCGATGCAATGCCTGGCCACTTGGCCGGATATCGCGCTGGTCATCACTGACCTGCGCATGCCAGAAGAAAGCGGGCTGCGCCTGATCCAGAACCTGCGAACCAACACTTGTTACGCAGATTTGCCGGTCATCGTGATGTCGGGTCATGCCGACATGAACGATGTAATTGGCCTGCTGCCATTACACGTGGTGGATTTCCTGCCCAAACCTATCTATCAGGAACGCCTGATCGAAGTGCTCAATCAGCGCTTCCCTATCTCCCAGGCAGTCAATTGCTGACGCAGCTGGCAGGCAACACGGGCGATCCCCAACTACCCTGCCATGTACCGTAACGCACCGGATCACTCGCGAGCTTGAGCGAAATCGCCACGCCGGGCGGCTGGTTCAGGTGGCGCCAAGCCCAAGGTGCGGTAAACCTCCACCCAACGCAGTGCAACGTCACTGGCAGCCCGTTGCTGTTCGAGCTGCGTGTCGAACTGGGTACGCTGGGCATCCAGCACCTCGATCATCGACAAGGTACCGGCATCGTATTGCCGCTGTGCCAGGTCCGTAGCGCTGGCAGCAGAGCGGCTTGCCGTGTCCAGCAGCCGTTGCCGATCGAGTCCCTCGACGTAAGCGCTGATGGCGCTGCGGGTTTCCCTGAGCGCCTGAATCAGGCTGGCCTGATAGCCCAGCCAGGCTTGCTCGCGACGCGCGTCGCCGGCTTCGATGCCAGCACGAATACGTCCGAAGTCGAACAGTGGTTGCAGCGCCTGCCCGCTGAGCGTCCAGGCGGGAACGCTCGCGCCTTGCTCGAAACCCACCAGCGCGCCAAGCGTCAGTTGTGGATAACGCAGTGCCTTGGCCGCATCCAGGCTACTGTCGGCAGCCAGCAGACGCAGCTCGGCGGCGCGTACGTCAGCTCGGGCACGCAGGCTGCTGACGGGCAGCTGCAGTAGCGGTAGCAGGCGCTCGTCACGGGGGAGCGACAGCTGTGCCGGTTCGGCCAACAGCGCATCAATCCGCGGTTGTTCAGCATTGAGCAGGTAGGCCAGCGCGTAACGCGCTGCTTCAGCACGTTGACGCGCCTGCGGAATGACCGCTCGGGTGATCGCCACCTGAGTATCGAGGCGCTCGACATCGAAACCGCTGGCAGTGCCTTGGTCAAAACGTACTCGGGTGATTCGGGCGATCTGCGCCTGGCTGTCGGCAGCACGCCCAGCGATATCAACCTCGCGCTGGGCCAGGCGATAGTTCAGATAGGTGCTGGCCACTTCGGCGATCAGGCTGACGCGTAGCGCCTGATAGTCGGCATCGGCCGCCTGCAGGCTAGCATCGGCAGCACGTTGCAGCGCCCCCAGGCGCCCGAACAGATCGGCTTCCCAGCTTAGGTCCAGACCGTAGAAGTAGTCTTCATCACGGCCATCGCTGGCGTTACGACTCTTCTCGTGGCTGCCGGTGATATTCAGGTTCGGATAGCGATTCCCTGCAGCTTCGCGGCGCAACGCGCGCTGCTCGCGAATACGCTGGGCCGCCGTCGCCAGATCGAGGTTGTCACGCAGCGCCAGCGCCACCAGTTGATCCAGCACAGGATCCTGCAGGCTTTGCCACCAGGCCTGCGGCAGCGCGGCCACAGCTTGGGCTGGCAAGGGCGCTGGCGGTAGAGCCTCGCGGCTGCTGCAGGCCAGCAACGGCAGGCAAGTCAGCGCCAGTAGCAAGGTCCTCATGACGCACGCTCTGGATGCGCTAAGCCAGAATCACGTCGCCTGGCCAAGTGACGGTCCATCATCAAGTAGACCACCGGCGTGGTCAGCAGGGTAAGAACCTGGCTGAACAATAGGCCACCGACCACGGCGACACCCAACGGCTCACGCAGCTCGGCGCCGGTACCGAAGGCGAGCATCAGCGGCACCGCACCGAACATCGCGGCCAGCGTGGTCATCAGGATCGGCCGGAAGCGAGCCATGCAGGCCTGATGGATGGCCTCACGAGGTGCCATGCCCTGGCGCTGGGCCTGCAGGGCGAAATCGACCAGCAGGATGCCGTTCTTCTTGACGATGCCAATCAGCAGAATCAGGCCGATCAGCGCCATGATGGAAAAATCCAGCCCCCACAGCCAGAGCAGCAACAAGGCGCCGATACCGGCCGACGGAATGGTCGAGAGAATGGTCAGCGGATGCACCAGGCTTTCATAAAGCACGCCGAGGATGATGTACACGGCGACCAATGCGGCCAGGATCAGCCAGGGTTGCGAGGCCAAGGTCTGCTGGAAGGCCTGGGCGGCGCCGCTGAAGCGCCCGCCGATGCTGGCCGGCATGCCGATCTCCTGCTCAAGTTGGCGCAATACCGCCACGGCGTCGCCAAGCGCCACCCCGGGCGCCAGGTTGAAGGACAGGTTGGCCGACGGCAGCATGCCGCTGTGGTTGATGCTGACCGGTGCCGGTTTGGCCGGCAACACCTGCACGAAGGTACTCAGCGACACCAGCTGGTCGGTAGTCGGTGAACGCAGCTGGAACAGCTCGAGGCTCTGCACCCGCTGGCGCTGGCTGCTGCTCAGCTCAAGCACCACTTGATACTGGTTGGACGCGGTCTGGATCTCGTTGATCCGCCGTTGCCCAAAGGCGTCGTACAGTGCTTCGTCGACATCCGCCGCCGAGAAGCCATAGCGCGCGGCAGCCTGGCGGTCGATCTGCACCGGGGTTATCGAGGCGTCGAACTGCAGGTCGTTGTTCACGTCGCGAAACATCGCCTGCCCCTGCAGTCGCTCGGTCAGACGCGGCGTCCAGACGGCCAGTTCTTCCAGCGAGCGGCTACGCAGGATGTACTGGTACTGCGCACGCGATGCCCGGGAGCCGAGGTTGATGTCCTGCCCTGCCCGTAGGGTCACGCGCAAGTCGGGAATGGCGGCGAACTGCGGGCGCAGCCGGTCGATGATCTGCTCGACGCTGACCGAACGATCGTCTGGATCGGTCAGCACCACGGCCAGGCCGCCGACGCTATAGCTGCCGTCGTTGCCGATGTCGGCGTTGAAGGCCACGACATCCGGGTCGTTGCGCAGGATATCCACAACCTGCCGGCTCTTGGTGCGCATCGCCTCGTAGGAAATATCCGCCGAGGCCTGCACCGTGCCGTTCATGAAGCCGGTGTCCTGCAGCGGGAAGAAACCCTTGGGCATCAGCGCGAAACCACTCACGCTGATGACGATGCAGGCGAAGAACGCCGCCAGAATGCTACGAGGGTGATCCAGCGCCCACACCAGCGCGCGCTCATATCCGCGCAGCACGCGGCGCATGGTCGGCCCGGGCCCGTCATGATTCGCCAGCGGGCGCATGCACAGGGCGGCCAGCGCCGGCGCCAGGGTCAGGCAAATGACCACGGAAATCATGATCGCCGAAGTGGCCGCCAGGGCGAACTCGCGAAACAGACGGCCCACATAGCCGCTCATGAAGAACAGCGGTATGAACACCGCCACCAGCGACAGGCTGATGGACACCACCGTGAAGCCGATCTCGCGCACACCGTCGAGGGCCGCCTGGACCCGGCCGACACCACGCTCCAGGTGCCGGTGAATGTTTTCCACGACGACGATGGCATCGTCGACGATGAAGCCCACGGCAACGATGATCGCCACCAGCGTCAGGTTGTTGAGCGACAACCCGAACGCCAGCATGGCCGCGCAGGAACCGATCACCGAAGTCGCCAGCACGGCGAATACCACCAGGGTCGCCGACCACTGGCGCAGGAACAGCGCCATGATGCCGATCACCAGCGCCACGGCGATCAGCAGGGTCAGCTCGGCCTCGTGCAGCGAGGCGCGGATGGTACGGGTGCGGTCGTTGAGCACCTTGACCTCGAGATCCGCCGGCAGGCCGGCGGTCAGCTCGGGCAGCGCCGCCGTTACCGCATCGGCAGTAGCGACGATGTTGGCGCCCGGCTGCCGGCGGATCACCACCGCCACGCCGGGTTTTCCATCGGGCGTGGCCTGGGTGTAGGCGTTTTCCGCTCCGGGTACCACGCTCGCCACGTCCCCCAGGCGAATGGCCGCGCCGTTTCGGTAGGCGACGATCAGCTCGGCATAGTCGCTGGCCTCGAACAGCTGGCCGTTGCTGTCCAGGGTGGACAGTCGATGCTGGCCGACCAGTGCGCCGGTGGGCCGGTTGCCGCTGGCACGCTGCACGGCGCTGCGGATGTCCGCCAGGGTGACGCCGGCCGCCACCAGCCGCTCGGGCCGCGCCTGGATACGGATCGCCGGGCGCTGCAGACCGTTGAGGCGAATCATGCCGACGCCTTCGATCTGGCTCAGCTGGCGGGCGATGGCCGACTCGGCCAGGTCGCTGACTTCATAGGGCGAGAGGGTGTCGGAGGTCACCGAGAGGATCAGGATCGGCGTATCGGCCGGGTTGATCTTGCGCCACACCGGCAGCTCGGGCAGTTGGCTGGGCAGGCGCGAGGAGGCGGCGTTGATCGCGGCCTGGACCTCCTGAGCGGCGGCGTCGATATCCTTGTCGAGACTGAACTGCAGAATCAACTCGACCCGGCCCAGCGAGCTGGTCGAGGTCATGTCGTCCACGCCAGCAATGGCGCTGAGCTGCACCTCCAGCGGCGTGGCGACCGAGGAAGCCATGGTTTCGGCACTGGCGCCGGGCATCTGCGCGGAAATCTCGATGGTCGGCGCCTCCACCTCTGGCAGCGGTGCCAGGGGCAAGCGCGCGAAGGCAATGACGCCGCCCAGGATCAGGGCCAAGGCAAGCAGGATCATGCCGATCGGGTGAGCGATGCACAGCGCGTAGAAACCGCGTGGCTGCTTCAAGGCTGGTCTCCGCCAACCGGCACCGGCTCGGCACGCCTGACGGTAACCCCCGGGCGCAACCGCGACTGGCCATCGGTGACGATCTGATCACCGGCCGCCAAGCCGGAAACGACCGCGTGCTGCTCGTCCTCGTGAAGCACCTTTACCGCTACCGGTTGTACCTGCTCGCCTTCGACGCGCCATACGAAGGTGCCCTCGGTGCGCTGGCGAATGGCTTGGAGCGGTACCGCCAGTGCCTGCCTGAGCAGGCCGGTCTGCAGGGTGACCACCACCGACTGGTCCGGCCAAAGCTGCTCCAGGGCATTGTCGAAACGTGCCTTGAACCGCAGCGTGCCGGTGTCGAGCGCGACACGGTTATCGATCAGTGCCAGGCTGCCGGTACCAAGCAGCGCGCCGCCGTCTTCGCGAAAGGCCTGCACTGGCGCCTTCTGCGCAGCACTCAGCAAATGTTGCAGCTCGGGCAGGCGGCGTTGCGGCAACGTGGCCTCCACATCGATGGGGTCGATCTGCACCACCGAAAACAGGCTGACGCTGTCATTGGCCCTGAGCAGGCTGCCGACATCAACATTGCGAATGCCTAGGCGGCCGTCGATGGGCGATTCGATCCGCGTGTAGGACAGCTGCACCTGAGCGGCACTCACCGCGGCGTCACGTGTTGCCAGCGTGGCCTGCAGGCGCGCCACCAGGGCCTTCTGCTGGTCCAGGGTCTGTGCAGGCGAAGCGCGCTCGCGCACTAGGTTTTGGTAGCGCTGCAAGTCGATGCGGGCGATGGCCAGTTCTGCCCGGATCACGTCCCGCTCGGCCTGGGCCTGCTGCAAGGCAGCGCGTAAATTTCGATCATCGAGCCGTGCCAGCAACTGCCCCTTGCGCACCTGCTGCCCCTCGGCGACCGGCAGGTCGACCAGCGTCGCCTCGACCTGGGCGCGGACTTCCACACTGTTCAACGCCCGCACCCGACCCAGCGTGCGCACCAGTACCGGAAAGTCGGCAGGCACCACCTCGTATATCACCACAGGTACCGCAGCAGGCGCCTGGGTAACCACCGCAGGTGCGGGACGCAGCCACCAAGCGACCCCGGCGCCGGCCAGCACGATGCAAACGAGGGGCAACACTGTTCGGGATGAGGCCATAAGGGCTCTTCGCAATGAAGGAGAAAGACTCGGTACTTGCGGGGATTAGCACCGTCGGACTTTTTAACGGATTTCGGGGGTTAAATCCCCATGGCGTGTCGAATTTACATGACAACGCATTACAGCGCCCGCCAGGCATTTGGCAGCAGCAGGTAGCGGCAACGCTCAACTCGGCCCGCGCCGAGCAAGGGCTACCCGGCGCTGACGGTAATCAGAAGGTATGCCCCAGGTTCAGGTACAAGGCCTTCTCATTCTCGTCATTGAGGCCGTAGCTGAAATTCAGCGGGCCCAGCGGCGTCTCGTAACCGAGGAACACGCTCGCCGCGTTGATGTAGCCGCTGTCGAAGGCGTTGTCGTTGTTCCACACCCGACCGCGCTCCAGAGAGGCGCCGAGGTAGAGCGGGAAGTCCAGCGGCAGGAACGATCGCGGGGTCATGCGCCGGTAGTAGACCAGCCGCCCGAGGCTGACATTCTGGCCAGCCAAGGCGTCCTGACGGAAGCCCGACAGCTGGCGCGCGCCGCCCAGCTGGAAGCTGGAGGTGACGATTTGCGCGTCATCGAGCGTGCGCCCGTAGCGCCCGCCGATCACCAGGCTATGCGGCCCTTGGCTGAAGGCCTTGTCGAGGTTGATCTGCCATTGCCGGTAACGATCATCGGCGCCGAGACTGGCGTCGTACTGGCGCAGTTTCAACCCGATCTCCTCACCTTCGTGAGGGAAGTCGACGTTATCCAGGGTATCGAAGGAATACTGCATTTCGTAGTAGCCTTCGGTAAAGCTGAACTCCGGCTGATCGCGTTCACCGATACGCACCTCGGCATCACCCCATGCCTGGCCGACGCCGAAACGCAGCTCGCCGTTATTGGCGATTTGCCGGCCGATATCGAACCCGTATCCATAGCGCTGCACCCGGTATTCGGCGATGGGATCGTTATCAAGCACCGACTCGACGTTCCAGGCATCAGCTCGCACGCTGGGCGCCACGAACCAGCGCGAGCCGACGTCCAGGGGCTGGTAAAACTCGCTGAACAGCTCCTGGCGATCACCCAGCTGCACCCTGGTGAGCCACTCGGCACCCAGGCGGTTGATGCCATTCTTGCGAAAACTCGCCCCCAGGTTGAAAACGCTGTCGCCGTTGAAATCATCGGAGAGGTTCAACCCCAGGCGCAGGTAGTCGGTGCCGGTGCGTTTTTCCCGCGCATCGATCACCAGGGTGTTGCGCTCCTCGCTGCTGACCACCCGGTACTGAACGCGTTCGAAGTAATCCAGGCCGTACAGGGTGCCCATGTCGCGCTGCAGCTTGGCCATATCCAGCGGTTCGCCGATGGGCTGGCGGATGTAGTTGCGGATCACCTCGTCGCCGACCTTGGAGTCGTTGTCCACCTCGATAGCGTGGATTACCGGCGCGCGCTGCTGGGCGCTGCGTGCCAGGGTCAGCGCCGGGTTGCCGCCACCGCGACGCACCAGCTGCGCAAGGCGCGGCTGCAGCGCTTTTGCGGCTTGGTAGCCAGCTTCGATCAGCTCCTCGCCACGGCCGAAGTCGGTGACCTCGAAGCGCGTCATGTTCGGCTGCACCAGCACGTCACTGTCGCGTAGCGTCGCCAGCTGCTCCTCGGAATTGCGCCGGGTCATCATGGTGATCGACTGGTTGAGCACGTCGACCACGGTTAGCAGTTCCTTGCGCGGTTTCAGCGGCGTGCCGATATCGACGACGATGACCCGATCGACGCCCATATCGCGGGCCACGTCCACGGGAATGTTGTCAACCATGCCGCCATCGACCAGCAGGCGACCGTCCAGTTCGACCGGCGCGAACACCGCCGGAATCGACATGCTGGCACGAATCACCTGGGGTAAATGGCCACTGCGAAACACCACCTTCTGGTCGTTGGCGATATCGGTGGCCACGGCGCGAAAGGGAATCGGCAGGCGGTCGAAGTCGCGTATGTCGCTGCTGCGTACCAGCAGGCGTTCGAGCAGCAGTGCCAGGTTCTGGCCCTGGATCACGCCGAGCGGCAAGCCGAGGCTGCCGTCATCACGAAAGCTAAGGCGCTGCTTGATCAGGAAATCACGATCATCCTGCTTGCGGCGAAACGGCACGTCGGTGCGCGGCGGATCGTCAGAGAGCACCTCGCGCCAATCCATGGTCAGCGCTACGTCCTCGAGCTCAGCAATGCTGTAGCCCGAGGCATACAAGCCGCCGATCACCGCGCCCATGCTGGTGCCGGCAATGGCATCGATGCGTACGCCCTGCTCCTCCAGCGCCTTGAGTACGCCAATGTGCGCCAGCCCCCGCGCCGCGCCGCCAGACAGCACCAGACCGACCTTGGGCTGAGCCGTTTGCGCAATGGCGAACAGGGGAAATAGCAGGAGCAGCAGAACGAGCAGACGACGCATGGCACATCCCTGGCATTGGGCGAAAAGGCGCCATTATAGGAGCCTCGCCGCCAGGGATGCGCGCTGTACTGACGCGCCGTTCAGATTCAGTGCAGGCGGTGGGCTTCGCCGGAGAATGGGTCGTGAAAACTGGATATTTCCGACTGCAGCCGGCGATTCTCACCATACGCCTCGATGGCACGGCGGTAGCGCATGCGCTGCTCGTCGAGCAGTTTGCGCCGGGCTTTCACCACACTCTGTTCCGGGTACAACGCTTCATCCACATGGCGAGCCATGGCAGGTCTCCAGGTTGAATTACGGGAGACCAGCTTCAGCGAATGGCATGACAGTTTGAGGAAAAAAGCGTGACGTCTGAATGATCGGGCTCAAGCCCCGTCTTCGTGGGCTCTCACCGACTTGGCCGACAGGCGCAGGCTACGCAGGCTGCGTTTGACGCTCTTGAGGTGGTTGACCAGGCTCGGGCCGCGAGCCATGGCCACGCCCATGGCGAGCACGTCGATCACCACCAAGTGGGCGATACGCGAGGCCAGCGGCGTGTAGATCTCGGTGTCTTCCTGCACATCGATGGCCAGGTTCACCGTGGCCAGCTCGGCCAGCGGTGTCTGCCCCGGGCACAGGGCAATCAGCGAGGCGCCGGCTTCACGCACCACATTGGCGGTGATCAGCAGATCCTTGGAACGGCCGGACTGGGAAATGCACACGGCTACATCGGTCGGCTTGAGGGTGATGGCCGACATCGCCTGCATGTGCGGGTCGGAATACGCAGCGGCGTTGAGCAGCAAGCGGAAGAACTTGTGCTGAGCGTCCGCTGCCACCGCACCGGAAGCGCCAAAGCCATAGAACTCGATACGCTGCGCCTGGGAGCAAAGGCCAATGGCTTTTTCCAAAGCTACCGGGTCGAGGTTCTCGCGCACTTCGATCAGGGTATGCAGAGTGGTGTCGAAGATCTTCATGCTGAAGTCAGCGACCGAGTCGTCCTCGTGGATCGCGAACTGGCCGAAGCTGGCGCCGGCGGCCAGGCTTTGCGCCAGCTTGAGCTTGAGGTCCTGAAAGCCGCTGCAGCCGATGGCGCGGCAGAAACGCACGATGGTCGGCTCGCTGATACCCACCGAGTGGGCCAGCTCGGCCATGGAGCTGTGCATGACGGCAGCAGGATCGAGAAGCACATGATCGGCCACCTTGAGCTCCGACTTACGCAGAAGGTGACGTGACTGGGAGATGTGCTGCAACAAATTCACTGGCAGGGACTCGACTGGCAAAGGATGGATACGCCGGCTTGAGGTTTGAAGCGTCGCGACTCGGTTATGATCGAGGGACGCCGCCGGGCTGTAGTGATCTTGTAGTTATACTACAAGCCTGGTGACCTCGCACGGACAAACCGAATCGGAGTTCCCATGCAGAGCAATTGTTGCGACATGCTGGTATTCGGCGGCACGGGCGACCTCGCCCTGCACAAGCTGCTACCGGCCCTCTATTACCTGCATCGCGGCGGTCGCCTGCACAGCGACACGCGCATCCTCGCCCTGGCTCGTAGCACCCACACGCGCGCTGCTTACCAGGCCCTCGCCGAGCGCCATTGCCGCGCCCAAGTGGCCCGCGCCGATTTCGATGAGCAAACCTGGCGCAGCTTCGCCGAGCGCCTCGACTACTTCCCCATGGACGCCTCGCAGAGTGCCGACTTCGGCCGCCTGGCCAAAGCCTTGGGTAACGACCGGGATCGCGTCAGGGTCTATTACCTGGCCACCGCACCGGACCTTTTCGAGCCCATCGCATCGCACCTCAAGGTCGCCGGCCTGGCGGGTCCGGGTGCGCGCATCGTGCTGGAAAAACCCATCGGCCATTCGCTGGCCTCCGCCCAAGCGATCAATGCCGGCATCGGTGCGATGTTCGATGAATCCCAAGTGTTCCGTATCGACCACTATCTGGGAAAAGAGACCGTGCAGAACCTGATGGCGCTGCGTTTCGCCAATGCGCTGTTCGAGCCGGTGTGGCGGGCCGGGCACATCGACCACGTGCAGATCAGCGTGTGCGAAACCCTGGGAGTGGAAAATCGCGGCGCCTACTACGACAACGCCGGCGCCATGCGCGACATGATCCAGAATCACCTGCTGCAGTTGCTCTGCCTGGTGGCCATGGAAGCGCCAGTGCGCTTCGACGCTGAGTCGGTACGCAACGAAAAGGTGAAGATCCTCGAAGCCCTCAAACCCATCACCGGGCAGGACGTACGCGACAAGACCGTGCGCGGCCAGTACACCGCCGGCAAGATCGGCGGCCAGGAAGTGCCGGCTTACTATTTCGAGAAGAACGTCGATAACGACAGCGACACCGAAACCTTCGTCGCCGTGCAGGCCGAGATCAACAACTGGCGCTGGGCAGGCGTGCCGTTCTACCTGCGTACCGGCAAGCGCCTGGCCCGCAAGACCTCGGAAATCCTCATCCAATTCAAGCCCGTGCCGCACCAACTGTTCGGCAACGGCCAGGCCAACCAGCTGCTTATCCGCCTGCAGCCCGAGGAGCGCATCAGCCTGCAGCTGATGGCCAAGAACCCAGGCAAGGGCATGCACCTGCAGCCAGTGGAGCTGGACCTCAACCTGGCAGATGCATTCCACAAACAGCGGCGCTGGGATGCGTATGAACGCCTGCTGCTGGATGTGATCGAGGGCGACTCGACGCTGTTCATGCGCCGCGACGAGGTCGAGGCCGCCTGGCAATGGGTCGACCCGATCATCAAGGGCTGGCAGCAGCACTACCAAAGCCCGCGCCCGTACGCTGCGGGCAGCAATGGTCCGGAGCAATTGCAGCACCTGCTGGAACGGCATGGGCGACAGTGGATTGAAGAGATTGAATAGAGCATCACATCAGCGGGCTGTTACCAGCAGCCCGCTGATGATGTCAGTCAGTAATGACGTCATATGGCTGTAAGTATTTTGCTATTAGTTACGCCATATATGAGCGCGTCCCGACTAGATAACTTGAACTTTATTTTTTTCGACAGCGCTGACATAACTGTACAACTTTTAATTCGGCTCAAATCGTTTTCCATCAAAAAAATCTATTACCCTTCTTCAATCAAGAATAAATGGCTATTTACATAAAAAACATATAGTTATACTTCGTTAGATAGCTAAATATGAATAATTATTAGGTTTTAAATAGCCAAAACTAAAGCCAAACACCTCCCTTTATACGAACTAGCATTAAAACTCCTTTCAAAAAAGTGCTCACCCGCTACCTTTAAAACTTGTCGAGTTATATCCAGCACAACGCCGTATCGGATTTGTCTGTGCAAAAACAACTCGCCAAGTTTGAAGTTAAGTAATGGGAGAGTGCGTCATGGCAGTAGAGGCGAAAGTCGCGCCTATTGGCCAACAGGTCAATCAGGCAACCACGCAGGTGATCAGCAATACGCTGCCGCTCTCGGAAAGTAGCCATGTAGCGCTCAATATCCCGCCCGAAGCAGTAGCCAGTTACAGCCGTGAAGGTACCGATTTGATCGTGCAGATGCAGAACGGCGAGGTGCTGCGCATCAGCAATTTCTATACTGCAACCGAGCAACCCAGCCAGCTCTATCTGGTCGGCGAGGAAGAACAGCTGATGGCCGTGGATCTTTCCCAGGCCGCAGCGTCCGACGGCATTCTGGCTGCCTCCTATGCATCGGAAAGCACCCTTTCCGGCTTCACGTCCCTGACATCGGCGGCAGGCGCTGCTGGCGGTACCCTGGGCCTGGGGGCAGGCGCGATAATTGGTGGGGTTGCGATTGCGGGTGGGGTGGCCGTGGCCGACGAGGTCAGTCGGGGCAACGATAGTGGCAGCAATAACGATGGTGGCGGCAGCACGCAGCCGCCTGTGGATAACCAGCCACCGGCCGCTGCGACTAACCTGCAGCTCAGCCAGGACAGTCGATTCCTGACTGGCAATGCCGAGCCCAATGCCACCGTCAGGGTGGATGTGAACGGTACGCTCTACACCGCGACTGCCGACGCCAACGGCAACTTCACGGTGGCTTTCAGCTCGCCGCTAATTGGCGGTGAAATCATTACCGTAGTGGTCGTGGATGCAGCGGGCAATACCAGCACACCAGAAACCCTCAATGCCCCCTTGATTGCGCAACCCTCGACGGTAGACCCCAGCAACGGCACTGAGCTAAGCGGGTCGGCAACGCCCAACTCCACAATTACAATTATGCATCCGAACGGACAGGTGCTTGCCCAAACCACCGCCAATCCCGACGGCACCTGGTCAGTGAACCCATCCCCTGCGTGGCCCGATGGCACACTGGTTGATGTACATACGGTTGCACCCGGCGGCTTCCGGCCTCCGGTAATCCGCATAGTCATCGACAAAACGCCGCCTACAGCACCCAGCGTTGAGGCCAGTAATGGAACTCAACTCGTCGGCACTGCTGAGCCCAATAGCACCATCACGCTTACGATCAACGGGAATACGCCTGTTACGGTTACCGCTGGAGCAGACGGTACCTGGTCTTACCAACCCGACTCCGCGCTGACTCACAACACACCGGTGATCATTACTGCCACCGATCGAGCAGGCAATATCAGCCAGCAAACGACGCTGAATATCGACGCTCAAGCGCCCGGTCAACCGACCGTTAGCAACAGCAATGGCACGGTATTCAGCGGTACCGCGGAAGCAGGCAGCACGGTCATCCTGAGCTCCGCCAGTGGCGTCATCGGCCAGGCGCCGGTCGATGCCAACGGCAACTGGCATTTCACTGCCAGCCCGGCTATCGCCAATGGCGGTCAAGTCAGCGTGGTGGCGCGCGACCCCGCAGGAAACGTGGGGCAACCTGGAACGGTAGTGGTGAATAACGCCCTGCCCAATGCGCCAGTGATCGCGACCAGCAACGGTACGCTGATTTTCGGCACGGCGGACGCCGGTAGCGAGGTCATTGTCAGCGTAAATGGCACCGAGATTGGCCGCACAACAACCGACGCCAATGGCGCCTGGTCGATAACGCCGTCGCCCGCGCTTGCCAACGCTACCGTGATCACCGCCGTCGCCAGCACACCCGCCGGCACCAGCGCTGCTACCACCTTGATCATCGATGCCGCGCAACCACTGCCACCCGATGTAAACCCGAGCAACGGTAGCGAACTGAGCGGCACCGCCGAGCCCGGCGGCAAGATCATCCTGATCTACAGCAATGGCGACCTGATCGGACAGACCGCGGCCGATGCCGATGGCAACTGGAATTTCATTCCCACCACGCCGCTTGCCAATGGCGCCAACCTCGAAGTCGTGGTCCGCGATGCCGCCGGCAATACCAGCGACCCTGCTGCGGTGCAGATCGACCGGACACCGCCTGCCGCTCCTCAGGTCGACCCGAGCGATGGCAGCACCCTGAGCGGCAAAGCTGAAGCAAACAGCAGCGTGGTAATTACCGGACCAGGCGGCATCATCATCGCAGAGGTGGTGGCCGACGCTAATGGCGACTGGAGCTTCACGCCGGCAACGCCACTGGGCAATGGCACGCCACTGACCATCACCGCGCGCGATCCGGCCGGCAATATCAGCCCGCCCGGAACAGTAACAATCGACGCTGAGCCGCCCGCAGCACCGACACTCAACCCTACCAATGGTGGCCTGCTGAGCGGTACGGCCGAGCCAGGCAGTACGGTGATCATTCGTATCGGCACCTCACCTGCGACCGAGGTCGAGGTGCTCGCGGACGGCAATGGAAACTGGAGCCACTACCCCAGCGCACCTATCGCCAATGGCATCTCCATTCAGGTCAGCGCCCGAGACGCCAGCGGCAACGAAAGCGACCCTACAATTGGTAGCGTCGATGCCGAAGCACCTGATACGCCAGTGATCAATCCCAGTAACGGCAGCCAGCTCAGCGGTACCGCCGAGCCCGGCAGCACCATCACGATTCGTGTGCCAGGTGCTCCCGACCAGACCGCGACCACCAATACCGATGGCGTCTGGACCTTTACCCCTGCGCCCCCACTGGCCAACGGCACGAACGTCACCGTCACCGCCACCGATGCGGCCGGCAACCAAAGCCCCGTCGCCAACCAGACCATCGATGCCACGCTGCCGGCGAGCCCGACCATCGAGCCGAGCACCGGCAGCCAGTTCAGCGGTACGGCCGCCGCAGGCGCGCTGGTGGTACTGACCGGACCGGGCGGCGTTGCGCTGGGCCAGGCCACCGCCGACAGCAATGGCAACTGGACGATCACGCCGCCCACCCCACAACCCAACGGCACCAGTGTCAGCGCGACGGTGGTCGCCAATGGCGCCAGCAGCGCGCCAGCCACCACGGTGACCGACAACGTCGCGCCAGCCACTCCCACGCTAAAACCCAGCAACGGCAGCCTGCTCAGCGGAACGGCCGAAGCCGGCAGCACGGTCATTCTGACCGGATCGGGCGGTACCGTTATCGGCCAGGCAATCG
Source organism: Phytopseudomonas punonensis (assembly GCF_900142655.1). Taxonomy (GTDB): domain Bacteria; phylum Pseudomonadota; class Gammaproteobacteria; order Pseudomonadales; family Pseudomonadaceae; genus Aquipseudomonas; species Aquipseudomonas punonensis. The sequence goes on from NZ_FRBQ01000001.1 coordinate 1,348,803, forward strand.
CCGACGCTCAAGGCAACTGGAGCTTCCAGCCGGCCACACCGCTGGCCAATGCAACGGTGGTGAGCGCCAGCGCCCGCGATGCGGCGGGCAACGTGAGCGCGGCGGTCAGTACCACGGTGGATAACCTCGCGCCTCAAGCGCCGGTCGTCCAGCCGAGCGACGGCACGCAGCTGGCCGGTACCGCCGAAGCCAGCAGCACGGTGATCATCAGCGATGCCAGCGGCCGCGTGATCGGCCAGACGACTGCCGACGCCAACGGCAACTGGTCGCTGACCCCCTCGCCCGTGCTGGCTGACAATGCCGCCGTTACCGTCGTAGCACGCGACGACGCCGGCAATACCAGCGCACCTGCCAGCCTGACCATCGATGCAGCAGCGCCCTCGACGCCGATCATCGAGCCCAGTAATGGCATCGTCCTGCACGGGTTTTCCGAGCCAGGCAGCACCGTCACGCTGCGCGACGGCGCCGGCAACCTGATCGCCGAAATCACCACAACCGCCAATGGCACCTGGAGCACCACCCTTACCGCGCAACTGCCAGACGGCGCCCGCGTTACCGCGGTGGCGACGGATGCCACGGGCAACGTCAGCCCTGCCGCGTCCATTACCATCGACGGCGTGCCGCCATCGGCTCCTGCGATCAACCCCAGCAGCGGCGCACAACTGAGCGGCAGCGCCGAACCCGGTAGCACGGTGATTCTCACCGGTGCCAACGGCGTGCTGATCGGCCAGGTGACGACCGACGCAGGCGGTAACTGGTCATTCACGCCAGCCAGCGCCTTGCCAAACGGCACTCAGGTCAACGCCGTGGCCCGCGATGGCGCCGGCAACATCAGCGCCAACAGCAGCATGGTCACCGACAATGTCGCGCCTGCAGCGCCCAGCATCGCGCCCAGCAATGGCGCACAACTCAGCGGTACTGGCGAGGCCGGTAGCCTGCTGATCATCAGCGCCGGCAGCGTGGTGATCGGCCAAGTGCAGGTCAGTGCCCAGGGCACCTGGAGCTTCACACCCGACACACCACTGGCCAACGGCACCGCGGTCAGCATCGTCGCTCGCGATCCGACCGGTAACCAGAGCGCCCCCGTCGGCATTACGGTGGATGCCATGGCGCCCAACACGCCCACCATCGCGCCCAGCAACGGCAACCAGCTCAGTGGCAGCGCTGAGGCCGGCAGCACCGTCATTCTCACCGGGCCGGGCGGCGTAACCATTGGCCAGACGACGGCAGACGGCAGCGGTAACTGGTCCTTCACACCGCAGAACCCATTGCGCGATGGCACCCAAGTCGATGTGGTGGCCCGCGATGCTGCGGGCAATACCAGCCAACCGGGCAGTACCGTGATAGACGCACTACCGCCCGCCACGCCGACGATCTCGCCGAGCAGCGGATCGGGCGTACTGAGCGGCACCGCCGACCCCGACAGCACGCTGTTGCTGACCATCGGCAATGCCGCGCCGGTAACGGTTCAGGTCAACGCCAACGGCACCTGGAGCTATCCGATCACCGGCCAGTTGGCCAACAACACCCAGGTTTCCGTGGTGGCCCGCGATACGCTTGGCAACACCAGCCCGGCGGCGACCACCACTATCGACGCCCAGGCGCCAGCCGCACCGGTAATCGACCCCAGCAATGGCACCCAGGTGAGCGGCACCGCCGAAGCCGGCAGCCTGGTCACCATCACTGGCCCCAATGGGTTTAGCCAGACCACCACCGCCGACGCCAATGGCAACTGGTCGATCACCCCGGCCAGCGCCCTCTCCAATGGCACCCAACTGACAGTGCGGGCTATCGATGCGGTGGGTAACCAGAGCCCGCCAGCCAGCGTGATAGTCGACGCGACCCTGCCACAGCACCCGACCATCGAACCCAGCAACGGCGGAGAACTCAGCGGTACCGCACTAGCGGGAGCCACCGTGCAGCTGACCGACGGCACGGGCGCCGTCATCGGTCAGGCCGTCGCCGATGCTCAGGGCAACTGGACTTTCACCCCGCAGACGCCACTGGCCAACGGCACCACGGTCAACGCCACGATCACGGTGTCCGGCCTGAGCAGTGCCCCAGCCTCAACGGTGATCGACAGCGTCGCCCCCAATGCCCCGACTATCGCCGCCAGCAATGGCACGCAACTCAGCGGCACCGCCGAAGCGGGTGCCACGGTGATTCTTACCGCATCGGGCGGCGTCAGCATCGGCCAGGCGACTGCGGACGCCAATGGCAACTGGACCTTCACGCCCACGCCCGCCCTGGCCGACGGGCTGGTGGTGACCGCCGTGGCACGGGACGCCGCCGGCAACAGCAGTGGCTCGGCCACCACGACCATCGACGCACAGCCGCCAGCCACCCCGACGATCGAAGCCAGCAATGGCGTACGGGTCACCGGCACTGCCGAAGCGGGCATTACCGTGGTCGTCACCGATGGCAGCGGCCGGGTGATCGGCCAGACCACTGCGGCGGCTGATGGAACCTGGACACTGTCACCTTCGCCGGCCTTGCCCAATGGCACGGTGGTCAATGCTGTCGCCCGGGACACCCTCGGCAATACCAGTGGCTCGGTCAGCACCACCGTCGACACCGTGGCGCCGGTCACGCCGACTATCTCAACCAGCAATGGCGTCGAACTCAGCGGCACGGCAGAGGCTGGCAGCACGGTGCTGATCACCGGTCCCGGCGGGACGACCATTGGCCAGGTAACCGCCGACGCGGCTGGCAACTGGAGCATGAGACCTTCGCCATCCCTCGCTGACGGCACCGAAGTAACGGTGGTGTCCCGTGATGCCGCCGGCAACATCAGCCCATCCGCCAGCACCGTGATCGATGCTCAGGTGCCCGAGCACCCCACCATCGAACCGAGCAATGGCCTGACCCTTAGCGGCACGGCGGAGGCCGGCAGCACCATCATTCTCACCGGCGCCGGTGGCGTACCGATCAACACCGGTACCATCACGGCCGATGCCGACGGCAAGTGGAGCGTTACCCTGAGCCCGGCGTTGCCGGATGGCAGCCTAGTTACCGTGGTGGCCCGTGACACACTGGGCAACGAAAGCGCGCCGGCCAGCATCCTGATCGATGGCATCGCACCGCTTGCACCGGTGATCGCGCCGAGCAACGGCCAGCTCATTACCGGCACCGCCGAAGCCGGCAGCATCGTGACGATCAGAGCCGGGGGCACCGTGATCGGCACGGCGCAGGTCAGCGCCAACGGCAGCTGGACGTTCAACCCTGGCAATGCCGCAGGCAACGGCACCAGCATCACCGCTACAGCGACCGATGCAGCAGGCAACGTGAGTTCACCATCGGCCGCCGTCACCATCGACAACCAAGCACCACCTCGGCCCACTATCGAGCCGAGCAATGGCATCGTCCTGAGCGGCACGGCGGAAGCCGGCAGCACGGTGATCATCACCGGCGTGGGCGGTGTCGCCATCGCTCAGGCAGTGGCCGATGGCAGCGGCAACTGGTCGTTCGTGCCGCCAGTGGCTCTCACCAATAACACCCAGGTCACCGTGGTGGCTCGGGATGCGGCCGGCAATACCAGCGCGGCGACAAGCCTGGTTATCGACACCGTACCGCCTGCCGCCCCGGTTGTTCAGCCGAGCAATGGCGTGCTGCTCAGCGGTACGGCCGAAGCCGGTAGCACGGTGATCGTTACCGGCCCGGGTGGCGTGGTCATTGGCGAGGCCACAGTGAGTGCGGGCGGAGCCTGGACTTACCCCGTGAGCTCCCCCTTGCAGCATGGCACGGTAATCAGCGTCAGCGCCCAGGATCCGGCGGGCAATACCGGACCGGCCACCGCCATCACCATCGACGCAATCGCCCCTGCTCTACCAACCATCGAGGCCACCAACGGCCTTGCATTTCGCGGCACCGCCGAAGCGGGCAGCACCGTGACGCTCACCGCCAGCGGCAACACCATTGCCACCTTAACGGCCGACGCCAGCGGCAACTGGAGCTACACGCCGGGGACCACCCTGGCCAACGGCATAGTGGTCACTGTCGGCTCGCGGGATGCAGCCGGCAACCAGAGCCCCGTCGCCAGCACCACGGTCGACAGCATCGCCCCGCTTGCGCCAGTCATCGCCGCCAGCAACGGCACAGAGCTCAGCGGCACCGCCGAGGCCGGCAGCACCATACGGCTGAGCGTGGGCGGGCTGCAGATCGCCGAGGTGCCCGTGGATGCCAATGGCAACTGGCATTACTTACCTACGCTACCGCTGGCCGACAACACCGAGGTTACGGCTATAGCCGTAGACGCCGCCGGCAACCTTAGCGGCGCCGCCAGCGTGACCGTGGATGACAGCGTGCCCGACCTGCCAGCCGTGCAAGCCAGCAACGGCAGCGTACTCAGCGGCACGGCGGAGCCCGGTAGCCTCATCACCATCCGCATCGCGGGTCAGGCAGACGTGCAGGTCACCGCCGATGCCACCACGGGCGCCTGGTCACAGACCTTTTCACCCGTCATCCCCAATGGCACCTCGGTCAGTATCACCGCTACCGATGCCACCAATAACGTCAGCGCGCCGACAATCGTGGTGATCGACGGCCTGGCACCTGCTCTCCCCACCATCGCGCCCAGCAACGGCACCGTGCTGAGCGGCACGGCCGAAGCGGGCAGCACGGTGATTCTTACCGACTCGGGCGGCGGCGCTATCGGCCAGGCGATCGCTGACGCTCAGGGCACCTGGAGCTTCACACCGCAGGCGCCGCTGATCAATGGCACGCAGGTAAGCGTGGTAGCACGCGATGCTGCCGGTAATACCAGCCAGTCCGCCAATACGACCATCGATAACGTTGCGCCTGCCGTCCCGACCATCCAGGCCAGCAACGGCGTGGTGCTGACGGGCACGGCCGAAGCCAACAGCACGGTGATCCTTGCCGGCCCCGGCGGCATCCGCATCGGTACCGCGAGCACCGACGGCGCCGGTAACTGGACCTTCACATCGAGCCCGGCCCTGGCCAACGGCGTGGTGGTGACCGCAGTCGCCCGCGATGCCGCCGGCAATACCAGCAGCTCGGTCAGCACCACGGTCGATGCCGTGGCGCCCAGCGCACCGCTTATTCAGGCAAGCAATGGCGCCTCGCTCAGCGGTACCGCCGAAGCGGGCAGCACGGTGCTTGTTACCGGCCCAGGCGGCACGGTGATCGGGCAGACAACCGCCACGGCCAACGGCACCTGGAGCATTACGCCGAATAGCCCCCTGGCCAATGGCGTTGTCGTCAACGCGGTGGCTCGCGACGCCGCCGGCAACACCAGCGGTTCGAGCAGTACCACTATCGACACCGTTGCGCCTGACGCCCCGACCATCCAGCCCAGCCGAGGCACCGTGCTTACTGGCACAGCCGAGGCCGGCAGCACCGTCGTTCTCACCGGGCCCAATGGCACCATCGGCACCACAACCGCTGCCGCCAACGGCACCTGGAGCTTCACACCGAGTACGCCGGTACCCCATGGCACGACAGTCAACGTCGTCGCCAAAGACGCCGCTGGCAATCAAAGCGTTCCGGCAAGCACTACCATCGACAGCCAGGCACCGAATGCGCCAAGCAACCTGTTCGTCAGCGTCGATGGCACTCTGCTCACCGGCACCGCCGAAGCGGGTACCCAGGTACGCATCGTGGTCAACGGCAATGTGGCCAACCCGATCACGGTGACCGCCACTGCAGCAGGCACCTTCGCGGCGGTGCTGATCCCGGCGCTGGTGGCAGGCCAGGCGATCGCCGTGACCGCAACCGATGCCGCGGGCAATGTCAGCGTCTCTGCGGGCACCAACGCGCCCAATCTGTCGGCACCGACCATCAGCGTGCCGGAATCCCTCGACACCTACATCAATGCGGCCGAGGCCGCCGACGGCATTCAGGTTCGTGTCGGGCTGGCCACGGGCGTGCGCGCCGGTGACACCGTTACCCTCACCTACACCGGTACCGGGGGCTACACCTTCAACCAGACCCACACCGTAACCGCTGCCGAAGCGCTGGCCGGCAATGCCGTGGTATCGGTAGTACCACCAGGCGGCAGTTTTCCACAGGGCGCTGCGGCGGTTACCGCCCATATCAACAACGGTGCCAACTCCCAGGCCGCGAACTTCACGGTCGACACCATCGCGCCTACGTCACCGGTGCTGAACCTGGTCGGCAATTTACTGACCATCTCCGGCGAGCCGAACAGCCAATTGACCGTGCGCATCGATCTCGGCGGCACCGTCGCCACCGCCACGGTCACCGCCAACAACGCCGGGCTGGCCTCGGTGAACCTGTTGAGCGGCCTGAATATCAACCTGACCTGGGACCAACTGCTCAGCGCCCAAGTAACGGTGTCGGCCCGGGACCAGGCCGGCAACCAGAGCAACCTCGCCGCCCTGGGCCTGGGCACCAGCCTGCTGCTGCAACCGATCACCCTCGGCAACCTCGCCGTGGATGCCAACCTGAGCGTCCTCAACCTGCCAGCCGCGCGGCTCGGCGTCAGCGGTAAGACCGTTGCGGGTGCAGCCCTGGCAGTCGAGGTGCTGACCCCGGCGGGCTACATCGGCCTCGCGCCATTGGCAGCCGACGGCGCCGGCAACTTCTCCATCAACCTGCTCAGCCCCAGTGTGCTCAGCCAGCTCGGGCTGTCGCTGACCCAAATTCTCAATCTGGGTGGCGATCTCGCCCTACGTATCACTGCCACATCAGGCGGCAAGACCAGCGGTCTTTACACGGTGGATCTAGATCCGCTGGGCCTGCTCGGCCTGACCATCGGCACCGTACGGGTCGATGGCACGACAGCCGACGACATCCTTTCCGGCAGCGCCACCATCGCTAACGAGCGGATCTTCGCCGGCAATGGCAACGATCTGATCCTCAATGTTGGCGCCGGTGATCGCGTGGATGCCGGTGCCGGCAACGACACTATCCAGATCCGCGCCACCAACTTCGGCAGCATCGACGGAGGTATCGGCTTCGATACCGTGGTGTTCGACGGCGGTATCGACATCAATTACGGCGCCGCCGGCATCGGCACGCTGAGCAATATCGAGCGCATCGACCTCGGCACCGGTGACTCGGGCAGCACCTTGACGCTGACTGCTGCGGCAGTCGATGCCATGACCGATTCGCGCAACACCCTGCAGATCACCGGTGAGAGCAACGACACCCTGAAGGTCAGCAGCAGTGCCGTGAAGGGCGGAACGCAGTTGCTGGAAGGCATCGTCTACGACGTCTATACCTACGGGAACACCACGCTGTTAGTGGAAGAGAACACGGTGCAGGTTGTAGTCAGTTGATAGGGAAATCGTCGTACCGTATGCACACATCTCATTGTCGATGGGCCGCGCGCCTGGCATTCGCATTGTGTCTGCCAGCCAGTGTGCTGGCGATGCCACTGGATCAGGCCGTACGCAACGGCCTGGCTATTCACCCACAGGTGCGCGCTGCCGGCTCCGAAGCGGCCCGCGCCGATACCGAAGTGAAGATCGCCAAGGGCGGCTACTACCCGTCGCTGTCGCTGTCCGGTGGGCCGCGTGAATTCGACTTCGGCGAAACCGTGTATGACGTTACCGTCTCGCAGATGCTCTACGACTGGGGCCGCGTCGACAGCCAAGTGGATACCGCCAAGGCGACCCAGCGCCAGCTCTCGGCCACCGCCGAAGTTACCCGTGAAGATGCCGCGCTGGATATCGTCGAGACCTACCTCGATGTGCTGGTCGCGCAGCGCCGCATTGATGCGGTGCGCCGCCACATTCGCCTGCTAGACGACATCCGTGGGATGACCGAGGCACGCGGCGCCGACGGCTATTCCGATCGCAGCGAGCAAGACCGTGCCGGCCTGGAAATCGCCCGTGCCCAGGAGCAGTTGGCGCTGGAAAAAGGCGCCCTGCTCGATGCCGGCAACCAGTTCGCACTGTTGGTCGGTGCTCCGCCTGAAGGCCTGGCTGAACCACGCCCGCAGTCCATGCAGCGCTACCTGGCGACCCGCGACCTGCCGCGGCTGATTACCAGCTCACCGCTCTATCAACGCGCCATGGAGGACACCAGCCTGGCCGAAGCCGAGCTGCGTGGCACCAAGGCGGCACTGCTGCCGCAACTGAACCTAGAGGCTTCGGCCACGCGGCGGGAGATCGGCGGGCGCTTACAAAACGATTCGATGGTCAATCTGCGCCTGCGCATGGACACCATCCAGGGCTTGTCCAACTTCCAGCGCCCCACCGCTGCAGCGCAGCGCCTGGAGTCCGCTAGCTGGGGCCAGGATGCCATCCAACGAGACATTCGCCGACAGTTGCAGAGCCTGTTCGACATCGGCGATTCGCTGCTCTGGCGCGAGCATGCGCTGGCCGTGCAGGTGCGTGATTCCGAGCAGGTCGGCGGCCTGTACCGCGAGCAGTTCGAAGTGGGCCGCCGCGACGTGATCGACCTGCTCACCGTGCAGCGCGAGCGTTTCGAAGCCGAGCGCCAGCTGATCGTCATGCAGGTCGAGCGCCTGCGCCTGGAATACCGCGCCGCCGCGCAGATCGGCCTGCTCGGCCCCCTGTTGGAGAACGGCCTGAATGGATCCTGACACGCTGACCAGTCCGGGCAAGAGCCAGGACCCATTACGCCAGGGCCTGGTGCTGTTGTGCCGGCAGCTCGGCCGCCCGGTTACCGACGCCGAGCTGGCCGACGGTATAGCCCTCGAACAGGGCCGCCTACCGCTGCGCATGGTGCCCCGCGCCCTGCGCCGCGCCGATATCGTCGCCCAGGTCAGCGAAGAAAATCTGCAGCGCATCGACGACTACCTGTTGCCGGCCTTGTTGCTGCTCAAGGACGGGCGCTGCGTGGTGCTGGTCGGTCAGCACGGCGAGCAGGCGCAGATCCTCGTGCCGCACAGTGACGGCGGCATGCAGCAATTGCCGATTACCGACTTGGAGCCGCTGTACAGCGGCATGGCGGTTTTCGCCAAGTGCCGCTATCGGCCGGACGGCCGCGCCGAAGAATTCGCCAGCCCGACGCGCGAGCACTGGTTCTACGGTGCGCTCAAGCGCCTGCGGCGCTCCTATGTGGAAGTGGCCGTGGCGGCCTTCATCGCCAACCTGCTGGCCATCGCCGCCGCCCTGTTCGCCATGCAGGTTTACGACCGTGTGGTGCCCAACGCGGCCTTCGACACCTTGTGGGTGCTGGCCAGCGGCGTGGCCCTGGCAATCGTACTGGAAAGCTTGTTGCGCGGGCTGCGCGCGCACCTGCTCACCACCCTGGGTAAGCGCCTGGATCTGCAGCTTTCATCATTGTTGTTCGAGCGCGTACTCAACACCCGCCTGGGCGCCAAACCGGCGTCGGTCGGCGCTTTCAGCACGCAGATTCGCGAGTTCGAGTCGGTACGCGAATTCTTCACTTCATCGAGCGCGGCGGTGATCAGCGACCTGCCGTTCGTGTTCATCTTCCTGCTGATCATCGCCCTGATCGGCGGCCATGTGGTCTGGGTGCCGGTGGTCTCCGCCGTGCTGATGATCCTCCCTGGCCTGCTGGCCCAAGGCCGCCTGGCGCGACTGTCGCGACAGAACCTGCGCGAAGGGTCGGTGAAGAACGGCATCCTGCTCGAATCCATCGAGCACCTGGAAACGGTCAAGGCCAGCCGCGCCGAAGGCCGCTGCATGCACCTGTGGGAAACCCTCACCGCGCAACTCGCCGGCAGTGCGATGAAGACCCAGAGCCTGACCTCGGCGCTCAGCTACGGGGTGAGCACCGTGCAGCAGCTGTGCTACGTCGGCGTGGTGGTGTTCGGCGTGTACCGCATCAGCGACGGCTACCTGAGCATGGGCGCACTGGTCGCCTGCTCGATCCTGGCGGCGCGCACCATCGCGCCGTTATCGCAGATCGCCGGTATTCTCGGCCGCTGGCAGCACACCAAGGTCGCCCTCGAGGGCCTCGACCAGTTGATGACCGGCCCGGTCGAGCGCCCGGCCGGGCAGCGTTTCGTGCGCAAGGAAAGCCTGGCCGGCGACTACCGCATCGAGCAGTTGCGCCTCGCCCATGACGATGCGCCACCCATCGTCGATATCAACGCCCTGAGCATCCGCGCGGGTGAGCGGGTTGCCCTGCTGGGTGGCAACGGCGCTGGCAAATCCACGCTGCTGCGCCTGCTTGCAGGGCTGCTCGATCCGAGCGCCGGGCGGGTGGTGCTTGACGACATCAGCCTGACCCAGATCGACCCGGCCGACCGCCGTCGGCATATCGGTTACCTGCCGCAAGACATTGCGCTGTTCTACGGCACCCTGCGCGACAACCTCAACCTGGAGGGCGCGGCGGTCAGCGATGAGGAACTGTTCGAGGCCCTCGACGGCGTTGGCCTCGGTGCCTGGGTGCGCAGCCATCCGCTGGGGCTGGACATGCCCATCCAGGGCAATGCCAGCCTGTCCGGTGGCCAACGTCAAGCGGTCGGGTTGGTGCGTGTATTGGTGCAGGATCCGCCCATCGTGTTGCTCGATGAACCGACCTCCTCCTTCGACCAGACCAGTGAGAAGCAGGTGGTCGAATACCTGCAGCAGTGGCTGACCGGACGCACCCTGATTCTGGTCACCCACAAGAAGGTCATGCTGTCGCTGGTCGAACGCGCGGTGGTGATGCGCCAAGGCCGGGTGATCATGGATGGCGCCCTCGATCAGGTGGTGCAGGACAACGTGGTGAACGCGCCGCAGGAGCCGAGAGGAGGCAATCATGCCGTCCAATGATCGCCTGCGCCGCCAGCTCGACGACCCCCTGCTGAGCGCCACTCACCCGCTGTTCAGGCCCTTGCTATGGACGGTGCTGGCCACCGTGCTGCTGTTCATCGGTTGGGCCGCCTGGGCCGAGCTCGATGAAGTGACCCGCGGCGACGGCCGCGTGGTGCCCTTCACCCGCATCCAGAAAATCCAGAGCCTGGAGGGCGGCATTCTTGACCGCCTGCTGGTCGGCGAAGGCGATCTGGTCGAAGTTGGCCAACCGCTGGTGCGCCTCGACGAGACTCGCTTTCGCACCTCGTTTCAGGAATCAGCCAACCAGTCGGCGGCCCTGCGCGCCACCATCGCGCGTCTGGACGCCGAAGTGCTGGGCAAGGACCGTATCGACTTTCCCGAGGATATTGATCCCACCAGCGCCCTCGCGCGCTCCGAGCAGGAGCTGTTCAAATCGCGGCGCGACAAGCTGCAGGACGGCGTCAGTGCGATCAACCGGCAGATCCGCCTGGCGCAACAGCAGCTCAATCTGGTCGAACCGCTGGTGGCAAAACGCGCCGTGAGCCAGATGGAAGCACTCAAACTCAGCCAGGAAATCGCCACGCTTAATGGCAAGCTCACCGAGCTGCGCAGCACCTACTTCCAGGATGCCTACACCGAACGGCAGAGCAAGAAGAGCGAGCTCAGCGCCCTGGAACCCATCGTCGCGCAGCGCCAGGATCAGCTGCGCCGTACCGAGATCCTGTCGCCGGTGCGCGGCCGGGTGAACACCGTGCTGATCAACACCCGCGGCGGCGTGATCCAGCCCGGCGAGCCGATCATGGAAGTGATTCCGGTCGAGGATCAGTTGCTCATCGAGGCGCGCATCAAACCGCGCGACGTCGCCTTTCTGGTGCCGGGCATGCCTACCAAGGTGAAGATCACCGCCTACGACTACAGCATCTACGGCTACCTAACCGGCACCCTGGAGCAGATCAGCGCCGACACTATTTTCGAGGAGACAGCCCAGGGCAAGGAGTTCTACTACGAGGTGCTGATCAAGACCGATGGCAGCCAGCTCAAACGCCGTGATGAAATCCTGCCGATCATTCCCGGCATGGTCGCCGAAGTGGACATTCTCAGCGGCAAGCGCACGGTGCTGAACTACCTGCTCAGACCGCTGCTCAAGGCCCAGCTTTATTAGGCTGAAAGAAGAAAAACGCCGCGTCTGATTAATCACAAAGTGCAATGGAGAGGCGCCAGAACGCGTGCTATTACATAGCCATTGGCACTGGCGTTCTATCCTGCCAGACGGCCTGCAGTAGACATATCCACAGGCCGTGCCACGGGCGCCAAAACACGTGGCCTTGACCGTTCACGGGGATCAGGGAAGTGCCTCATCCAGCTGGGTTTGGCTCGGTTTACCGGCAGCGCGGCGCTGCCGCTGTCGAGTTCTCCATCGCCTTTATCATCTTCTTCCTGATCTTGTACGGGCTGGTCGGCTACAGCATCCCGTTTCTGCTCAGCGCCACTTATCAGGAGCTGGCCACCGAGGCGCTGCGTGATGCCATTCGCTCGCCCGATACCCGTGCCCCGTCACCCGAACAGATCGCTCTGTATCAGCAGCGCGTGCAACAGAGCGTGCGCAACTCGTGGTTGCCGCAAGCCTGGGCACAGACCTGTGACGGTTATGACGGCTTCCTGAAAACCGGTGCAGTATGGAGCGTGTGTGTGCGCCACAGCGCCCCGCAAAGCATCCTGCCGCCCTTCTCGATCTTCGGTTGGAAGGTGCCGCAACTGCCGGATGAAATACGCGGCGAAGCAAAAATCCGCCTTCACGCTAATGCGGCGGGCACCTGAGCATGAGACGCACACGACTCAACCCAAGCCGCCAACGGGGCGCGTTCAGCATGCTCAGCGCCGCAACCCTGGTCATGGCCATCCTGTTTCTGGCCCTGGTGATCGACAGCGGCCGCCTGTACTTCGAACAGCGCAACCTGCAGAAGCTGGCGGACACCGCGGCCCTGGAATCCATATCGCGGCTCGCCTCCGGAAATTGCTCGCTGGATACCGCCCTTGCTCAAGTCTATGCCGTTGAAAATGCTGCGTCCTATGGCTTCGTAGAAGGCGCCGGGCGCGCGCTGAGTTCGTCCTGCGTGAGCGTTTCCATCGTCGACGGTCTGCGCGTTCCGGTCGCAGACGCAGCCAGTGGCAGGGCAATCCGCGTGATTACCAGCAGCCAGGTGCCTGCCAGCATCGTGGTGCGCACCGGCGGCCTGTTCGGGCTAACGGGAGACGACTCTGTACGCCTGCAAGCCATCGCGGTAGCCGAGAAAGACAGCGACCCGCTGACCGTATTCAGCGTGGGTGCGCAGTTGCTGGACCTCAATGCCAATGGGCTGTTGCCCAAGTTACTCACAGCCGCTGGCGTAAATGTCAGCGGGCTGACGGTGCTCGATTCACAAGGGCTGGCGAACGCCCAGATCACCCCCGCCGGGTTGCTGCAGGCGTTGGGCGTGGATATCGGCATCAATCAGTTGAAAGCGCTTAGCCCACAAGGGTTGGCAGATGTCGTCGATACACGTCTTGGCCTCATCGGTATCGGTGAGTTGGTCGCCGCCTCCGCCACGGCGGTCAGCCATGATCGATCACTCGCCACTGACATCACGGCGCTCAGTGAACGACTGCTGGGCAGCGATCTGCGCAACGCCAAAATCAATCTATTCGGCACAGACGATCAGCCTGGGTTACTGAACCTGAGCTCAGGTGCTGACCAACCGCTGGGATCGGCGCTGGATGCCAAGCTCAACCTTCGCGACGTGTTATCCACAGGCTTGATGACGGCGGTTCAGGGGCGTGGATTACTGGTAGAAGAAGCGTCCCTGTTCAACGGCAGCGCAAAGAAAAGCGGCGCACTGTCGATCAGAATGGGCGTCGTCGAGCCGCCCTCCTTTGGCATCGGCCCTGTCGGCACAACAGCCTACAACGCGCAGATCCGCCTGCAGGTGGATGTGGACAGCAGCAACCTGCCGGTGCTCGGGTCGCTGCTGCAGTTTCTCGGCACTTCACTGAAACTGCCACTGATCATCGACCTGGCCGATGCCAAGGGCGAGCTCACCGATATCGACTGCTCGGGTGCGCAGCCGCGGGCCACCATCGATGTAGAGTCGCGTATCGGCAACCTGTGCCTGGGCAGCATGCCAACAAATACCTTGTGGTCTACCACCGCTAGCTGCACGGAGGCTAGCCTCGAGAACTCCACGATACTGAGGGTTGCCAACTTCGATCTGATCACGGGCAAAGCGGCCGTGCCGCTAATGAGCACCGGCAACGCACCGATTCGCGATGTAGTGACCTTGGCCGAAGAGGAATCCACAGAAACTGGCCGCAATGACGTGGCGCTGGGCGGAGCGCTCGACACCCTGCTCACCAAAGTACTCGACCTTATGGCGGCCGGCGTCCCGCGCTCGGGGCCTGGGGGCAGCGCGGGATTTTCTGCGGCCCAGGCCGGGCAGATCGCAGATCGCTATATCACCGAAAACGGCTATGACAGAGACAAGATCAAGGCCGCGCTTGTGCACGACAAGCTGGACTGGAAGAGACCAGGGCTTGCAGGCGTTCTCACCACCACAATGCCGGAAGAGTGGTACTCCAAAACACCTGTACTCACTTGCCCTGTGAACAAAACCAACTGTCGCTCCGCGTTGATCAACTCCCTGCAAAGTCCGGCGCAGAACGGCCTGCTGGGTAGCGTGGTAGATGGCGTTTCTCAGCTGCTGGGGGTCATTGGCGCCACCGCGCAGCCGCTGTTGGTCAACATCCTTGGTCCAGTCGTTTCACTGCTCGAACCATTACTCGACGAGGTCGGAAAATCGGTCAGTAACCTGCTCACCAACCTCGGCCTGGATCTCGGCAAAAGCGAAATCAAGGTACACAGCATCAGCTGCGGCATCCCGCAGTTGATCCGCTGAGGTGAGCGATGAAACGTCTAGGGAAAAACAACCAGCAGGGCGCCGTGGCCATCGAGTTCGCCATGCTGTTCGCGGTGTTCTTCGTGGTGGTGTACGGGATCATCGCTTACAGCATCCCCATGCTGCTGATGCTGACCTTCAAGCAAGTCAGCGCCGATGCGGCACGGGCCACACTGCAGGTCGACCCCGGCAATGCCGCCTATACCCAACTGCTCAGCCGAGAAATCACCGCCGCGGTGGATCGCAGCTGGCTACCAGCAAGTTGGCGTAGCGGCGGCTGCCCGCCGCCCGAGCAGGACGCTGCCGGTCTGAACTGGAGCCCGCTGCCAGGCCATAACGGCCAGCCCTCCTACGGCAATATCGCCCTCGATAGCCGTGACCCAGCAGCACCGCGTTATGTGCTGCACGTGTGCCTGCAACGCCGTTACAACCATGACGGCAGCAGTGAGCAACGGGCTATCCTGCCCACCTTGCGGCTGCTGGGGATAACCATTCCCAGCCTGCCCGAGGAAAACGGTGAGGTGGTCATCCGCGGTGCCACCACCGTCACCCTCTGAGCAGACCCGGTATCAGGCGCCGATCACGCCACCATCGTCACGGCTGATCACCATTACCGAAGAACGCGGATGTACGCCCGGTTTATGGTCGGGGAAGCTCGAACCACCGTCTTCGCCCGGGTGCTGGATGCCCACGAACATGGTTTTGTAGTCCGGAGAGAAGGCCAGTCCCGTCACCTCGCAGCCGACCGGGCCGACCATGAAGCGCCGGATCTCGCCGGTATGCGGATCAGCGCAGAGCATCTGGTTGTTGCCCATGCCCGCGTAATCGCCCTTGTTGCTGTACTTGCCGTCGGTCTGGATCCACAGCCGACCGCCGCCATCGAAGCCGACACCGTCCGGGCTGTTGAACATGTTGTCGGCATTGATCGCGTGGCTGCCTGCCTGCGCTGTGCCGGCATGCACCGCCGGGTTGCCAGCGAACACGAACAGATCCCATTCAAAATCTTCGGCGGCGGCATCGTCGCCGTGTTCACGCCAGCGCAGGATTTGCCCATACAGGTTGTTAGCCCGCGGGTTCGGGCCGCCGACTGGCTGGCCTTCCTCACCGCGTTTGCTGTTGTTGGTGAGGGTGCAGTAGACCTGGCCATCCTTGGGGCTGACGGTGATCCACTCGGGGCGGTCCATCCGTGTAGCGCCGACGCGGGTGCCGGCCTGCCGCGCGCGAATCACTACATCGGCCTGGTTGGCGAAACCATTCTCGGCAGTCAGGCCGTGCTTGCCCGCCGTCAGTTCGATCCAGAGACCACGGCCTTTCGGGTGATCGGCATCGCCGTTACCTTCGTCAAAACGCGCCACATAGAGCGTGCCATGGTCGAGGATATGCCGGTTGGCCTTGGCGTTATCGCGATCCAGACGGTCGCGGGTGATGAATTTGTAGATGAACTCACCGCGCTCGTCATCGCCCATGTACACCACCACGCGACCATCGCGGGTAGTGGTCAACGCCGCGTTCTCGTGCTTGAAGCGGCCGAGCGCCGTACGCTTGATCGGCTTGGCTTGTGGGTCGAATGGATCAATCTCGACGATCCAGCCATGACGGTTCAGCTCGTTGGGATTCTTGGCGATATCGAAGCGCGGATCGAAGCGATGCCATTCGTTCTCGGCGCTGGCATGCAGCACGCTGAAGCGCTTCTGATCGGGCGTGAACTGCAGGTTGGCATCGCTGCTACCAAAACAGTCGCTGAAGTTTTCCTCACAGGTGAGGTAGGTTCCCCAGGGCGTCTGACCGCTCGAACAGTTCTGGAAGGTGCCGAGTACCTCGACGCCAGCCGGGTCCGCCTTCGTCTTGAGCAGGTCATGGCCACGCGCCGGGCCGCTGACCTCGATGGGCAAGTTGCCGTGCACCCGGCGGTTGTACGGCGAGCCTTGTACGAAAGCCCAGCCGGCATCGCCACGTCGCACTTCGATCACCGTAACCCCTTCGGCATTCTGCGCCTTGCGCACATCCTCGGCGGATTTCGGCAGGCCGCCGTGGGCCAGCAGATAACGGTAATTCACGTACTCGTTGTTGATGGCCATCAGCGCACGGTCCGGGTCGCCCGGCCACGGGAAGAAACTCATGCCATCGGTGTTGTCACCAAACTGCTGCAATTGCTCGGCGGCGCTGTTGCTGCCGTCGCCCTTGAACTGCGGGCCATCTTTCTGCAGCGGCTGGCCCCAGCTGATCAGCGTGCGGAACGAGTAGCCAGGCGGCAGGGTAATGGTGTCTGCGGTAGAGGCCGCGAGGTTGGCAAAACCCAATAACGGGCTGGCTACGGTTGCGCTGATCGATTCCGCCAGCACGCTGCGGCTCAGCACTCCGCCACCGAGAAACAGCGCAGCGCCGGTCAGCGCACCTGCGCCGATGAAACGACGACGGGAAAGGGTCAAACGTTCGAGGTCAGTCAATTGATCATCATGCATCACGGCGCTCCTGCTTTGTTCTGATGCGCAGGCACGCTAGGTGAATAACATGACGGTTGGATGACGCAGGTGTGATCCACAGGCTGTGGCTAATCAGGCTCACTGTTCACAATTATCGTGGCCGAATCTGTGGATAAACTGGGAGTAGCGTGCTTCAGCCCTAGTGGCCCGGCCACCTTAAGGTTCTGTACAATATTTGATCAGTAATTTGGCTTATACACAGACACCTTGAACAAGCCTCTTAGTCTTTTGTGGATAAAATACTAAAGCCCTTAAAATACTTGGCCTACAGCCTGTCCGTATATTTTTTGACCACCCCGCCGGCCTCCTCACGCTAAAAGGTATTTAGCGTGCTAACAGAGGATTGGGTTAGGCGAGTGACGATCCGCGGGCCCCATGGGTTAACGCCGAAAACCCGATAAACAGCCATATACACAATTACAGTGATCGAACCTGTGGATAAGCTGGTCGCACATCTCTCAGGCCTTAGTTATCCGGTACCTTCAGCGCATTGCTCAGACTTTGATCAGCCACAGGAGCTTATTCACAACTATCCTGAGTAACAAGCTGAAAGACCTGTGGATATAGTTCTACAGCTATTGAAATCATTAGCTTGTAGCCGAGCAGTATATTTTTTGACCACCTGCGTCAGGCCGATAATCTGAAAGCGCCACCGCTCACTTTAAATACACTATATGCTTCATATACGAAACGTATAGAGATAAATCACCATGGGTATCGTCAACATCGAAGATGAGCTACACGACCAGATTCGCAAAGCGAGCGGCGTGTCGCACCGTTCCATCAATGCCCAGGCCGGGTTCTGGATCCGCATCGGCATGCTTTGCGAAATGAACCCAACGCTAACGTTCAATGAAGTGATCATCTCTGAGCTGCGCGCTGCTGGCGTTACAACTCCAGCACAGGCCAAAACCGCATGATCAAGAAGCCGGAAGAAATTGCCCTAATGGCCGAGTCCGGCAGGCTGCTGGCCTTGGTATTCACCCATCTGGATGGACTGGAGCTGCTGGGCATGTCGACCATGCAGGTAAACGAGATTGTGGATAACTTTATCGTCCACAACCTCAAGGCGCGGCCTGCCAGCAAAGGTCAATACGGCTATGCCTACGCCCTGAATGCCTCACGTAACCACGTGGTCTGCCACGGCGTACCCAGCTCCAGCGAAATTCTGCAAAGCGGCGATCTGGTAAATTTCGATATCACCCTGGAGAAAAACGGCTACATCGCCGACTCCAGCAAGACCTACTTGATCGGTGACGTGACCCCGGAAGCCACGCAGCTCGCCAAGGTCACCTACGAAGCCCTGTGGAAAGGTATCAGAGCCGTACGCCCAGGCGGCCGCCTGGGTGATATCGGCCACGCCATCGAGAAGCACGCCCGCGCACACGGCTATTCAGTGGTTCGCGAATACTGCGGCCACGGCATCGGCAAGCAAATGCACGAGGCGCCGGAAATACTGCACTGGGGTAAAGCCAATACCGGCCTGACGCTACGAGAAGGCATGACCTTCACCATCGAGCCGATGATCAATCAGGGCAAACCCGGCACCAAGACCCTGCGCGACGGCTGGACGGTGGTGACCCTCGACGGCCAGTTGTCTGCGCAGTTCGAACACACCGTTGCGGTCACGGCTGATGGCGTGCAGGTGCTGACCTTGCGACCGGATGAAACGCCGCTGCACTGATAAGCATCAAGCGTTCCTGACGCCGAAAGGCGGAAGCGGCCGTTCTCGATCTCGTGGGAGGGGCTTCAGCCCCGAGCTCTTTAACCTAGTCAGGCACAATCGAGGCTAAAGCCTCTCCCACAAAAACTCTGCTCACCGACCGCTTCTGCCTTGTAGCAGCCTCTTTAATGTCGCCTAAAAAGATCGTGAACAGGCTTTTAGCTCGCAGGCTAGTTATCCAACCTCACCAGCACCCACGGCAGCATCAGCTGGGTCAGCGGGCCGATACCGAAGGCGAACAGCAGAGTGCCGATACCCAGCACCTTGTAGCCAGCGAGCAGGGTGCCGACCAGCAGCACGCTCAGCTCGATGGCGGTGCGCATGGAGCGCAGCGAATAACCGGTCACCCGGTGCAAGCCGGTCATCAAACCATCACGCGGCCCACGGCCCAGCTGGGCGCCGATATACAGCGCTGAGCCAAAACCGCAAAGCAGTACACCACCCAGGGTTAGCAGCAAACGCCATATGAAACCTTCCGGTGCTACCAGCAGCTGCAAGGTAAGGTCTGCCACCAGGCCGATCACAACGGCGTTGGCAATGGTGCCGAGGCCGGGGATTTCCCTTAGCGGAATCCACAGCAGCAGCACCAGAAAGGACACACCAACGACAATCCAGCCAAAGCTCAACGGCAACAACTTGGCCAGGCCGACATGCAGCGCATCCCAGGGCGATAGCCCCAGGTTGCCGCGAATCATCATCGCCATGGAAATGCCGAAGAAAGCCAGGCCGACGAACAGCTGCAGCAGACGTTGCGGCAGGTTGCCGGCACGCAATTGAGCCAGTGGCCCGAGTTGGACCAACGCAGGCTTGTCGCGCATTACTCCACCGTAACCGACTTGGCCAAGTTGCGTGGTTGGTCTACGTCAGTGCCGCGCAGCACGGCGACGTGGTACGACAGCAACTGCAGCGGCAGCGTGTAGAGAATCGGTGCCAGGGCGTCGTGAATATGCGGCATGTTCACCACGTGGGTGCCTTCGCCATTGCTCATGCCCGCCTGCTCGTCCGCGAACACCAGCAGCTCGCCGCCTCGGGCACGAACTACCTGCAGGTTGGACTTGAGCTTGTCGAGCAGCTCGTTGTTCGGCGCGATGGTAACCACCGGCATGTCCGCATCCACCAGGGCCAGCGGGCCGTGTTTCAGCTCACCAGCTGGGTACGCTTCGGCGTGAATGTAGGAGATCTCTTTGAGTTTGAGAGCACCTTCCATCGCCACCGGGTACTGAGCGCCGCGACCGAGGAACAGGGTGTGATGCTTCTCGGCGAACAGCTCGGAGACTTTCTCGACGATCTTGTCCATGGCCAGGGCTTCGTCCAGGCGGGCCGGCAGGCGGCGCAGCTCCTCGACGAGTTCGGCAGCCACGCCGGCTTCCAGGGTGCCTTTGATCTGGCCGATAGCCAGGGTCAGCAGCATCAGGCCGACCAGTTGCGTGGTGAAGGCCTTGGTGGAGGCGACGCCGATCTCAGGACCAGCGTGGGTCAGCAGGGTCAGGTCGGATTCGCGCACCAGCGAGCTGATGCCGACATTGCAGATAGCCAGGCTGGCCAGGTAGCCGCCGTCGGCCTTGGCATTGCGCAGCGCGGCCAGGGTGTCGGCGGTTTCACCGGACTGAGAAATGCTCACGAACAGGGTGTCCGGCTGCACTGCCACGCGGCGATAACGGAACTCGCTGGCCACTTCGACCTGGCAGGGAATGCCCGCCAGACCTTCGAGCCAGTAACGGGCGACCATACCTGCGTGGTAGCTGGTACCGCAGGCGACGATCTGCACGTTGCGCACCTTGGCAAATAGCTCGGCGGCTTGCGGGCCGAAAGCCTGCACCAGCACATGGTCAGTGCCCAGGCGGCCTTCCAGCGTGCGCTGCACGACGGTGGGCTGCTCGTGAATTTCCTTGAGCATGAAGTGGCGGAACGCGCCCTTGTCGGCAGCATCAGCGCCTTCGTGGTACTGCACCACTTCTCGTTGCACCACATTGCCGTCTGTGTCCCAGACTTGCACGCTGTCACGCTGGATCTCGGCGATATCGCCTTCTTCCAGGTACATGAAACGGTCGGTGACCTGGCGCAGAGCAAGCTGATCGGAGGCGAGGAAGTTCTCACCAAGACCGAGGCCTACCACCAGCGGGCTGCCACTGCGCGCGGCAAGCAAGCGATCAGGGCGAGCGGCGCTGATCACGGCCAGGCCGTAAGCACCCTGGAGCTGCTTGACCACCTCCTTCAGCGCGTTCGCGAGGTCGCTATGGGTTTTCAGCGTGTAATCGAGCAGGTGCACGATCACTTCGGTATCGGTATCGGAACTGAAGGTATAACCCAGGCCCTGCAGACGCTCACGCAGTGGGCCGTGGTTTTCGATGATGCCGTTGTGCACCACGGCCAGCTGATCACCGGAGAAGTGTGGGTGAGCGTTGTTCTCGGTCGGTACACCATGGGTGGCCCAGCGGGTGTGGGCGATACCCAGTCGGCCTGGCAACGGCTCGGTATTCAGCGCGCTTTCCAGCTCGCTGACCTTGCCTACGCGGCGGCGACGCTGCAGCGTGCCCATATCATCGACCAGCGCCACGCCGGCGCTGTCGTAACCGCGGTACTCGAGGCGCTTGAGACCCTCGACCAGCACAGCAGTGATGTTGCGTTCGGCAATGGCGCCTACGATGCCACACATAGCGTTCTCCTCAGGTAGCGTCAGCTACCGCGCAGATCAACTGGATCCCGCGGGCTAAAAGTTGTTCACGCGCCTCATCAGTCAGGCGCTCGTCAGTAATAAGAGTGTGCACGCTGCTCCACGGCAGCTCGAGGTTGGGGATGCGGCGGCCAATCTTGTCGCTCTCGACCATCACAATCACTTCACGGGCCACCTCGGCCATCACCCGTGACAGGCCCAGCAATTCATTGAACGTGGTGGTACCGCGCTGCAAATCGATGCCGTCAGCACCGATGAACAGCTGGTCGAAATCATAGGAGCGCAGCACCTGCTCGGCGACTTGGCCTTGGAATGAGTCTGAATGTGGGTCCCAGGTGCCGCCGGTCATCAGCAGCACCGGCTCGTGCTCGATGTCGCGCAGGGCGTTGGCCACGTTCAGCGAGTTGGTCATCACCACCAGGCCGGGCTTGTGGCCCAACTCCGGAATCATCGCCGCCGTGGTGGTGCCGCTGTCGATGATGATCCGCGCATGCTCGCGAATCCGCGCCACTCCGGCACGGGCGATGGCCTGCTTGTAGCGGGAAATCGGCTGACTGCTCTCGACGATCAGCTCCTGGGGCAACGGCACGGCGCCGCCATAGCGGCGTAGCAGCAGGCCATTGGTCTCCAGGGCGGCGAGGTCTTTGCGGATGGTCACTTCAGAGGTGGCGAAGCGCTTGGCCAACGCATCCACGCTCACCTCGCCCTGCTCGGCGAGCAAGGCAAGAATGGTGTGACGACGTTGCGGAGTGTTGCGTTTCGACATGCCTAAGTTTCGATTCGAAAGATAATAGCTCGAATCAAAACCTAATGAAGCTTCGCTGTCAAGAAACTCGTGTGCTGTGGATAACAGAAGTCTTCTCGAACTGCAGCCAGAAGATCAAGTTATCCACAGAAAGAAGACTACTTCTGCTTTTTGGTCGGACGCTGCCAGCCTTCGATATTGCGCTGGCGACCGCGGGCCACGGCAAGGTTGTTGTCCGGCACATTCGAGGTGATCACCGAACCTGCTGCGGTGGTAACGCCATCGCCCAGCGTGACGGGCGCCACCAGTGCGCTGTTGGAGCCGATAAACACGTCTTCACCCATGACGGTACGGTGCTTGTTGGCGCCGTCGTAATTACAGGTGATGGTGCCGGCGCCGATATTGGTCCGCGCGCCTATCTCGGCGTCGCCCAGGTATGTGAGATGACCGGCCTTGGCGCCCTCGCCCAGCACGGCGTTCTTTAGCTCCACGAAGTTACCCACATGGGCTTTAGCGCCGAGCACGCTGCCAGGACGCAGGCGGGCGAACGGGCCGCAATCGGCGCCCTCACCCACTTCGGCACCTTCCAGATGGCTGTTGGCTTTGACGATGGCTCCCTTGCGCAGGGTGCTGTCCTTGATCACGCAGTTCGGGCCGATCTGTACATCGTCTTCGATGACCACGCGGCCTTCGAGAATCACGTTTATGTCGATGGTCACGTCGCGGCCCACGGTCACGTCACCACGCACATCGAAGCGGTGTGGGTCGCGCAGTGTCACACCTTGAGCCATCAGGCGGCGGGCAACGAGTTGCTGGTAATGACATTCCAGCTGCGACAGCTGGATACGGTCGTTGGCACCCAGCACTTCCATCTCGTCCGCGGCACGCTCGGTGGCAACCACCAGGCCGTCGGCCACAGCCATGGCGATCACGTCGGTCAGGTAGTACTCGCCCTGAGCATTGCTGTTCGACAGCCGCCCCAGCCAGTCGGCCAAACGCTTGCCAGGCACGGCGAGAATGCCCGTGTTGCCTTCGCGGATCTGACGCTGCGCTTCGCTGGCATCCTTATGTTCGACGATAGCCTGCACCACGCTCCTATCGTCACGAACGATGCGGCCGTAGCCAGTCGGGTCGGCAAGCTCGACGGTGAGCAGGCCCAGCTGGTTATCACCCACCAGCTCCAGCAAGCGCTGCAGCGTGGCGGTCTCGATCAGCGGCACGTCACCGTAGAGGATCAACACGGTATCGGCACTGAGCTGCGGCAGCGCCTGCGCAACGGCATGGCCAGTACCAAGCTGCTCGGCCTGGATAACGAAATTCAGATCATCAGCGGCCAGTCGCTCGCGTACTTTCTCGGCGCCATGGCCGATCACCACCTGAATGCTCTGCGGCTGCAGGCTGCGAGCGGTGTCGACGACGTGACCGAGCATGGGCTTGTCGGCCACCGGGTGCAGGACCTTGGGCAGAGCGGAGCGCATGCGGGTGCCTTGGCCGGCGGCGAGAATGACGATATCGAGGGACATGGGCAGATCCAGATCAACGAGAGCGGAAAGAAAGGGATTCACAGCAATCCGTTGCGTGAGTGTCGATCAGTGAAGAGTCCATCGTGGCTGAAGCCGCTCCCACGTGATCGGGTTATCCACAACGTCGGTTAAATCGCGGGCAAGAAAAAGGGTAGCCAAGGCTACCCTTTTTCCAAGCAACGATGAAGAGCGTCGGTATCAGCTACCGCCGAACTTCTTGCGCAGTTGCTGGACGGTGCGCAGCTGGGCTGCGGCCTCGGCCAGACGAGCAGCGGCGGAACCGTAGTCGAACTCGGAACCTTGCTCACTCAGCGCTTTCTCAGCAGCCTTGACGGCTTCCTGAGCGGAGGCTTCATCCAGGTCAGCAGCGCGCTGCACGGTGTCGGCAAGAACCTTGACCATGCTTGGCTGCACTTCCAGGAAGCCACCAGAGATGTAGTACACCTCAGTATCGCCACCCTGCTTGACCAGACGAATCGGGCCCGGCTTGAGGTCGGTGATCAGCGGCGCGTGGCCCGGAGTGATACCAAGATCACCCAGGTTGCCGTGCGCAATGACCATCTCGACCAGACCGGAGAAGATCTCGCCTTCTGCGCTGACGATGTCGCAATGGACTGTCATAGCCATATCTAGCCTCACGTAAGCGCCCGTTGCCGGGCGCACGGGTGATTACAGTTTCTTCGCTTTCTCGATGGCTTCTTCGATGCCACCAACCATGTAGAACGCCTGCTCCGGCAGGTGATCGTACTCACCTTTGAGGATGCCGCTGAAACCAGCGATGGTGTCCTTCAGGGAGACATACTTACCAGGCGAACCGGTGAACACTTCAGCAACGAAGAACGGCTGGGACAGGAAGCGCTGAATCTTACGAGCACGGGATACCAGCTGCTTGTCTTCTTCCGACAGTTCGTCCATGCCGAGGATCGCGATGATGTCCTTCAGCTCTTTGTAGCGCTGCAGCACGTACTGAACGCCGCGAGCGGTGTCGTAGTGCTCCTGGCCGATCACGTTCGGGTCCAGCTGGCGCGAAGTCGAGTCGAGTGGATCGACCGCTGGGTAGATACCCAGGGAAGCGATGTCACGGGACAGTACGACGGTTGCGTCCAAGTGGGCGAAGGTGGTCGCCGGGCTCGGGTCAGTCAGGTCGTCCGCAGGTACGTATACGGCCTGGATCGAGGTGATCGAACCGGTCTTGGTCGAAGTGATGCGCTCTTGCAGAACACCCATCTCTTCAGCCAGGGTCGGCTGGTAACCTACTGCCGACGGCATACGGCCGAGCAGTGCGGATACTTCGGTACCGGCCAGGGTGTAGCGGTAGATGTTGTCCACGAAGAACAGCACGTCACGGCCTTCGTCACGGAACTTCTCGGCCATGGTCAGGCCGGTCAGTGCTACGCGCAGACGGTTGCCTGGTGGCTCGTTCATCTGACCGTAGACCAGGGCTACCTTGTCGAGAACGTTGGAGTCCTTCATCTCGTGGTAGAAGTCGTTACCCTCACGAGTACGCTCACCCACACCGGCGAACACGGAATAACCGCTGTGCTCGATGGCGATGTTACGGATCAGCTCCATCATGTTTACGGTCTTGCCGACACCGGCACCACCGAACAGACCGACCTTACCACCCTTGGCGAACGGGCAGACCAGGTCGATAACCTTGATGCCGGTTTCCAACAGCTCGTTGGAGCCAGCTTGTTCGGCGTAGGTCGGCGCAGGACGGTGAATGCCCCAGCGCTCTTCTTCGCCAATCGGGCCAGCTTCATCGATCGGGTTGCCCAGTACGTCCATGATACGGCCCAGGGTTTTCACCCCGACCGGAACCTGGATGCCTGCGCCAGTGCTGTCGACGTCCAGGCCACGTTTCAGGCCTTCGGTCGAACCCATCGCAATGGTACGTACCACGCCGTCGCCCAGCTGCTGCTGAACTTCCAGAGTGGTTTCGGCGCCGACTACTTTCAGCGCTTCATAAACACTCGGCACCTTGTCACGCGGGAATTCCACGTCGATGACGGCGCCGATGATTTGAACGATACGTCCGCTACTCATCTTTGATTCCTCTGACTTGTTCAACCGTTCTAGACAGTTGAACCGTTAAACCGCGGCAGCGCCGCCGACGATTTCCGAAATTTCCTGGGTGATCGCTGCCTGACGTGCCTTGTTGTAAACCAACTGCAGGTCTTTGATGATGTCGCCAGCGTTGTCGGTGGCGTTCTTCATCGCGATCATCCGCGCGGCCTGTTCGGCTGCGTTGTTCTCGACCACTGCCTGGTACACCTGCGACTCCACGTAACGCACCATCAGCCCGTCAAGCAGCTGCTTGGCGTCGGGTTCGTACAAGTAGTCCCAGTGGTGCTTCAGCTCCTGATCCGAGTCGGCCACCAGTGGAATCAACTGCTCCACGGTCGGCTTCTGGGTCATGGTATTGATGAACTTGTTGGAAACCACGGACAAACGGTCGATGCGCCCTTCCAGGTAAGCATCGAGCATCACCTTGACGCTGCCGATCAGATCATTGATCGACGGCTCTTCGCCCAGATGACTGATCGCAGCGACCACGTTGCCACCAAAGTTGCGGAAGAATGCCGCCCCTTTGCTACCAACCACGCAGAGATCGATCTCCACGCCGCGCTCGCGATTTGCCGACATGTCCTTGACCAGGGCCTTGAACAGGTTGGTATTCAAGCCACCGCACAGACCACGGTCCGAACTCACCACCACGTAACCAACGCGCTTTACTTCGCGTTCGATCATGAAGGGATGACGGTATTCCGGGTTGGCGTTGGCCAGATGACCAATTACCTGGCGGATACGCTCCGCGTAGGGACGGCTAGCAGCCATGCGCATTTGTGCCTTGCGCATTTTGCTGACCGCCACTTTTTCCATGGCGCTGGTGATCTTTTGCGTGCTTTTGATGCTCGCAATCTTGCTGCGAATCTCTTTTGCGCCTGCCATTTCACACCTATCGGGTTAGCAGGCGGGCGTCTTTCGACGCCCGCTGCGGCTTACCAGGTTTGGGTGGCTTTGAACTTCTCGATACCGGCTTTCAGCTGGCCATCGATGTCGTCATTGAAGTCACCCTTCTCGTTGATCTTCGCCATCAGAGCGGCGTGATCACGGTTGAAGAAGGCGATCAGAGCCTGCTCGAAGCTGATGATCTTGGCGACTTCGATGTCGGTCAGGAAACCACGCTCGGCGGCATACAGCGACAGCGCCATGTCCGCGATGGACATTGGAGCGTATTGCTTCTGCTTCATCAGCTCGGTAACGCGCTGACCATGCTCAAGCTGCTTGCGGGTCGCTTCGTCCAGGTCAGAAGCGAACTGGGCGAATGCCGCCAGTTCACGGTACTGAGCCAGAGCGGTACGGATACCACCGGAGAGCTTCTTGATGATCTTGGTCTGTGCAGCACCACCAACGCGGGATACCGAGATACCGGCGTTGACGGCCGGACGGATACCCGAGTTGAACATGGCCGATTCCAGGAAGATCTGACCGTCGGTGATCGAAATCACGTTGGTCGGAACGAACGCGGAAACGTCGCCAGCCTGGGTTTCGATGATCGGCAGAGCGGTCAACGAACCGGTCTTGCCAGTCACGGCGCCATTGGTGAACTTCTCGACGTACTCTTCGGAAACGCGCGATGCACGCTCCAGCAGACGGCTGTGGAGATAGAACACGTCGCCTGGGTAGGCTTCACGGCCTGGCGGACGGCGCAGCAGCAGGGAAATCTGGCGGTAAGCCACTGCTTGCTTGGACAGGTCGTCGTACACAATCAGCGCGTCTTCACCGCGGTCGCGGAAGAATTCGCCCATGGTGCAACCAGCGTAAGGAGCCAGGAACTGCAGGGCAGCCGACTCGGAAGCCGAAGCGGCAACCACGATGGTGTTGGCCAGAGCACCGGACTCTTCGAGTTTGCGTACCACGTTGGCGATGGTCGATTGCTTCTGACCAACAGCTACGTAGACGCAGAAGATACCGCTGTTCTTCTGGTTGATGATGGCGTCGACGGCCAGAGCAGTCTTACCGATCTGACGGTCACCGATGATCAGCTCGCGCTGGCCACGGCCTACCGGGATCATGGCATCGACCGACTTGTAGCCAGTCTGCACAGGCTGGTCGACCGACTTACGCCAGATCACGCCCGGTGCAACTTTTTCGACTGCGTCGGTGGCTTGAGCATTGATCGGGCCTTTGCCATCGATCGGGTTGCCCAGTGCGTCGACTACGCGGCCCAGCAGTTCCGGACCAACCGGAACTTCCAGGATGCGGCCAGTGCACTTGGCGCTCATGCCTTCGGCCAGGGTGGTGTACGCACCCAGAATTACCGCACCGACGGAGTCTTGCTCCAAGTTCAGTGCCATACCGTAGACACTGCCCGGGAACTCGATCATTTCGCCGTACATGACGTCGGCGAGACCGTGAATACGCACGATACCGTCAGACACGCTGACGACAGTGCCTTCGTTACGGGCTTGGGAAGAGACGTCGAGTTTCTCGATACGTCCCTTGATGATTTCACTAATTTCGGAAGGATTGAGTTGCTGCATAGCTCTGCTGCCCCTTCAAACTCAAGATTTCAATGCTTCGGCCAGCTTCGCGATTTTGCCGCGAACTGAGCCATCGATAACCAGGTCGCCGGCGCGAATCACGACACCACCAATCAAGGCGGCGTCCTCCGCAGCATGCAGGCGCACTTCCCGGCCGAGCCGTGCACTGAGAACCTTGGCGAGTTTGTCTTGCTGTTCGTCGTTCAATGCGAAGGCACTGGTCACGTCCACGTCGATCGACTTTTCCTGTTCGGCCTTGTACAGCTCGAACAGCGAGAAGATTTCCGGCAACAGGGCCAGACGATCGTTCTCAGCGACAACGTGAATGAAATTGCCTACCTGGGCATTGAACTTGTCACCACACACCTCGATGAAGGTGGTGGCCTTGTCTGTACTCGTCAAACGCGGGGCCTTGAACACGCGCTGCAGGGTGGCGTCTTGCGACACCGCCGCTGCCAGGCCGAGCATGGCTGACCAATTGGCCAGCTGCTGGTGAGCCTGGGCGTATTCGAAGGCCGCCTTGGCGTAAGGTCGGGCCAACGTGGTCAGTTCTGCCATGATCGCGCCCTCGCTTAAATTTCGGCGGCCAGTTTGGAAACCAGCTCCGCATGCGCGTTTTGGTCGATAGACGCGCCCAGGATCTTCTCGGCACCGCCAACGGCCAGAGCACCCACTTGGGCACGCAGCGCGTCTTTGATGCTGTTGATTTCCTGTTCGATCTCGGCCTGAGCCTGTGCCTTCACACGATCCGCCTCGACACGAGCCTGTTCACGGGCTTCGTCGACGATTTGGGTACCGCGTTTCTTGGCTTGCTCAATGATCTCAGCAGCCTGTGTCTTGGCTTCGCGCAGTTGTTGACCCGCTTTCTCTTGGGCCAACTCCAAATCACGAGCCGCACGACTGGCTGCATCCAGACCTTCAGCAATCTTCTTTTGACGCTCTTGCAAAGCCGCAATGACCGGAGGCCACACGAACTTCATGCAGAACAGCACGAAGATGAAGAAGGCAACGGACTGGCCAATCAGGGTTGCATTAATGTTCACGCCAACACCTCGCTCGTTCGTTGTCCATCACACCAATCAACTCGAAAAATTCGAGTGATTAGCCAGCGATTTGACCAACGAAGGGGTTCGCGAAGGTGAAGAACAGTGCGATACCGACACCGATCATGGTCACGGCGTCCAGCAGGCCGGCGACGATGAACATCTTAACTTGCAGCATCGGAACCATTTCCGGCTGACGCGCAGCGCCTTCCAGGAATTTGCCGCCCAGCAGGCCGAAGCCAATAGCGGTACCCAGAGCGCCCAGGCCAATCAGCAGAGCAACAGCGATCGCGGTCAGACCAACTACAGTTTCCATCTTTCCTCCCGACTTTTTACGTCGTATTGGTTAAGGTTTTTCTAAGGGTAAAGCGGTAAAGCAAAACCGTTACTTCCAGTGCCCTTGCGGGCGTTCCAGCCTAGGCTGGATCCATCGATAACGCCGCGCACCCGCTGGATGCACGACACGTCATCAATGGCTGTCTTCGTGCGCCATCGACAGGTAAACGATGGTCAGCATCATGAAGATGAAAGCCTGCAGCGTGATGATGATCAGGTGGAAGACTGCCCAAGCCCACTGCAGTACGCCTGCCAGTGCTGCCAACAGAATGCCGCCGCCGAACATGACCGCGATGAGGATGAAGATCAGCTCGCCGGCATACAGGTTGCCGAACAGTCGCAGGGCCAGAGAAACCGGCTTGGCGATCAGGGTGACGAATTCGAGCAGGAAGTTGACCGGAATCAGCAGGATCTTGACGAAGATGTTCTTCGCGCTGAACGGGTGCAGGGTCAGTTCGCCGAGGAAGCCGCCGATGCCCTTGACCTTGATGCTGTAGAAGATGATCAGTGCGAATACCGACAGGGCCATGCCCAGGGTCGCGTTCGGATCGGTGGTCGGAACGGCGCGGAAGAACAGGTGCTCGTCACCGGCGATCTTCGCTGCAGCCATCGGAATCCAGTCTACCGGCACCAGGTCCATCAGGTTCATCAGGAAGATCCAGACGAAGATGGTCAACGCCAGCGGCGCGATCAGCGCGTTACGGCCGTGGAAGGTGTCCTTCACGCTGCCGTCGACGAACTCGACCAGCACTTCGACGAAGTTCTGCAGACCGCCAGGCTGGCCAGAGGTAGCGCGCTTGGCAGCAGCCTTGAACAGCAGGATGAAAACCAGACCCAGCACCACAGAGATACCCAGGGTATCCAGGTGGAATGCCCAGAAGCCCATTTCTTTGGCTTCTTGAGCAGTGTGGGCGAACCCCCAGCCATTGACCGGGTGCTGACCGAAGGTCAGGTTCTGCAAGTGATGCTGGATATAACCCGAAGCGGTTTCTGCAGCTGCCATAATTCCCTCAAACGCTCTAAGGCTTTAAAAATCATCTCTTCATCAGCAAGGGTGCGAACCAGTTGACCAATTGGTTCAGCAGGAATACGCCGAACAACGCCGCCGCATCCAAAGGCTTCACACCTGCAAACACCAGTGCGAAAAGCACTGCTGTCAAAACCAGTTTCCCTGCTTCGCCAGCGTAGAACGACCTGACGATGGCCTGGGCCGCCCGCGCTCCGGAAAACCGGAATGCCTTGTGGGCGAAGTACAGATTCGGCAGCCAGGCGATCAGCCCACCGCACAAGCCGGAATATCCAGCCGTTGTGCCCCGCCAGTGCCAACAGACGGCGGCAAGAACCAACAGCACCAGCAGTTGAACCACGAGAATCGGAAACACCGGCAAACGATGGAGAGGCAGGCGTTTGGGCGTGCGGGTTTCCATCACTTTTCCTGGGTAACAATGCTCGGATATCGTTGCCAAGCTAATCAATAACTTGGCACATTTTGTGCCGCCGAAATGCGCGCAGAGTATAGGGGTGGTTCCCACCCCGTTCAACTGCTCGAAAGTCTTTTCGCACTAGTGCTGCGGGGGCAATTGTTTCAGCGGATGTGGGCTAGGACGCCCTGAAGTTCATCGAGGGAGTTGTAGCGAATGACCAGTTGACCCTTTCCCTTCTGCCCATGCTTGATCTGCACGGGAGAGCCCAGGCGCTCGGCCAGGCGCTGCTCAAGCCGGCTGATATCCGGATCGACCTTGGTGGTGGCCACTGGCCGCTCCTGGGTGTTCAGCCATTGCCGTACCAGGGCCTCGGTCTGACGCACGGTCAGGCCACGTGCGACAACGTGTCGCGCTCCTTCGGTCTGCTGTTCAGTGGGCAGTCCCAGCAATGCGCGGGCATGGCCCATCTCCAGATCACCATGAGACAGCAGGGTTTTCACTTCCTCGGGCAACGCGATCAAGCGCAACAGGTTGGTGATGGTGACCCGCGATTTGCCTACTGCTTCAGCGACCTGTTGCTGAGTCAGCTGGAACTCCTGCTGCAGGCGCTGCAGGGCCATGGCTTCCTCGATCGGATTGAGGTCTTCACGCTGGATGTTCTCGATCAGCGCCATGGCGATGGCGGCTTCATCGGGCAGCTCACGCACCAGCGCCGGGATGCGATCCAGACCGGCTTGCTGAGTGGCGCGCCAGCGGCGTTCACCGGCTACGATCTCGAAACGACCTTCACCGACTGGGCGAACCACGATGGGCTGCATCACACCATGGGTCTTGATCGACTGCGCGAGTTCTTCTAGTGCAGTGACGTCCATATCGCGGCGCGGCTGGTACTTGCCACGCTGGATCAGGTCCAGCGGCAGGTGCTGCAGCTCACGGGTATCGACCTTGACGGCTTCTTCTTCCAGGGACTCGACGCTAGAGCCCCCCAGCAGGGCGTCCAGGCCTCGTCCGAGCCCACGTTTCTTGGCAGCCATGCACAGATTCCTTATACGTTTGCGGTGTGGGCGTTCGCGCGCTGGCGGCGAACCAGTTCGCCAGCCAGCGCCAAATAGGCGATCGCGCCACGGGATTGCTTGTCGTAAACCAGCGCCGGCATGCCGAAGCTTGGCGCTTCAGCCAGTCGCACGTTACGCGGGATCACGGTTTGATAGAGCGTGTCGGGGAAATGTTCCTTGAGCTGGGCAGACACATCGCTGGTCAGGCTGATGCGTGGGTCGTACATGGTACGCAGCAGGCCTTCGATCTTCAGCGTCGGGTTGAGCAGCTTGCCGATGCGCTGGATGCTGTTGACCAGATCGCTCAAACCCTCAAGTGCGTAGTACTCGCACTGCATCGGGATGATCACGCCATCGGCTGCCACAAGAGCGTTGACCGTCAGCATCGACAGCGCCGGTGGGCAGTCGATGAGGATGTAATCGTAATTCTCACGGATCGGCGCCAGTGCATAACGCAGACGGCTTTCCTTCATCTTCATTTCCAGCAAGCCCACTTCCGCGGCGGTCAGGTCGCGGTTAGCCGGCAGCAGCTGATAGCCGCCATGCTCGGAAAACTGCATGGCCTCGACTAGGTTGCATTCACCAACGAGTACGTCGTAGATCGAGTGCTCGAGCGTCTGCTTGTCGATACCGCTGCCAGTGGTGGCGTTGCCCTGCGGGTCGAGGTCGATGAGCAGCACACGGCGTTTGGTCGCAACCAGAGACGCCGCCAGGTTGATGCAGGTCGTGGTCTTGCCCACGCCGCCTTTCTGGTTGGCGATTGCGAATACTTTAGCCATGTTGCCGTTCCCCCTAAACCGAGCGACGCAGTATCAACAGATGGCGCTGGCCTTGGCAACCGGGAACCTTGAGCACGTGGGTTGCAGTCAGGCTGAAGTCCGCTGGCAGCGCCTGCAGTTCGTCATTCGGGTGCACACCCTTCATCGCCAACCACTGGGTTTGGCCATCGCCGAGATGGCGCGTCCAGTTGGAAAAGTCCTCCAGGGAGCTGAATGCCCGCGAACAGATGCCGCTGAACGGCTGCTCGGGCGTGAACGCTTCCACGCGACTGTGGATAACTTCCAGGTTGGCCAGCTTGAGCTCGAGCTTCACCTGAGTGAGGAATCGGGTTTTCTTGCCGTTGGAATCCAGCAGGGTGAAACGCCGCTCGGGAAACAGAATCGCCAGTGGAATGCCCGGCATGCCACCGCCACTGCCGACATCTAGCCAGTTATCCCCAGCCTCGGCGACGAAGGGCACCACGCTGAGGCTGTCGAGCAGATGGCGCGAGACCATTCCATCAGGATCGCGCACGGCGGTCAGGTTGTAGGCCTTGTTCCATTTGATCAACAAGGCCAGATAGGCGAGCAGCTGTTCGTGCTGTTGCTCGGTCAACTCCACACCCAATTCACGGGCGCCTTGTTGCAATTCTTCGGCGTGGCGAGGGGTAACGGGCATCAGGCGGTCTGCTCCAACTGGCGACCAGCGCCGCGTTTCTTCAGGTGGATCAGCAACAGCGAAATCGCCGCGGGTGTAACGCCCGGGATGCGCGAAGCCTGACCCAGGGTCTGCGGCCTGGCGCTGCCGAGCTTGTGCTGGATCTCTTTGGATAAACCGGAAATCGTCGCGTAGTCGATATCCACAGGCAGCGCGGTTTCTTCACTGGCACGTAGACGAGCGATCTCGTCCTGCTGACGCTCGATGTAACCGGCGTACTTGGTCTTGATCTCGACCTGCTCGGCGACCTGCGGGTCTTCGGCACCTTCGCCAGTCACTTCGACCAGACCGGCGTAATCGATTTCCGGACGAGAGAGCAGGTTGAGCAGGTTGTATTCGTGGTTCAGCGGCGTGCCGAAGCGCTCGATGATGGCTTCGCCTTGCGGCGTATTCGGCCGTACCCAGGTGCTTTTCAGGCGCTGCTCTTCCTTGACGATGCCTTCACGTTTGGCCTCGAACGCGGCCCAACGGGTGTCGTCGACCAGGCCCAGCTCGCGGCCTTTCTCGGTCAGGCGCAGGTCAGCGTTGTCTTCACGCAGGATCAACCGATACTCGGCCCGCGAGGTGAACATGCGGTACGGCTCCTGGGTGCCCAGGGTGATCAGGTCGTCGACCAACACGCCGATGTAGGCCTCGTCGCGGCGCGGGCACCAGGCGTCTTTGCCTTGGGCGCGCAGTGCGGCGTTGGCACCGGCCAACAAGCCTTGCGCCCCGGCCTCTTCGTAACCGGTGGTGCCGTTGATCTGCCCCGCGAAGAACAGGCCGCCGATCACTTTGGTCTCGAGGCTGTACTTCAGGTCACGCGGGTCGAAGTAGTCGTACTCGATGGCGTAACCGGGGCGCACGATATGGGCGTTCTCCATACCACGGATGCTCTGCACGATCTGCAGCTGCACATCGAACGGCAGGGAGGTGGAGATGCCGTTGGGGTACAGCTCATGGGTAGTCAGGCCTTCGGGCTCGATGAATACCTGATGGCTTTCCTTGTCGGCAAAGCGGTGGATCTTGTCTTCGATCGAAGGACAGTAGCGCGGGCCCACGCCCTCGATGACCCCGGAATACATCGGCGAACGATCGAGGTTGGCGGCGATGATTTCGTGGGTGCGCGCATTGGTGTGGGTAATCCAGCAGCTCACCTGACGTGGGTGCTGCGCTTTGCTGCCCATGAAGGACATCACCGGAATCGGCGTATCACCTGGTTGCTCGGTCATTACCGAGAAATCCACAGAGCGACCATCGATGCGCGGTGGCGTACCGGTTTTCAAGCGACCCACGCGCAGCGGCAATTCACGCATGCGCTTGGCCAGAGCGTTGGAAGGGGGATCACCGGCACGACCGCCGGAGTAGTTCTGCAGACCAATGTGGATAAGTCCACCGAGGAAGGTGCCGGTAGTCAGCACGACGGAATCAGCGAAGAAGCGCAGACCCATCTGGGTAACCACGCCTTTGACTTCATCCTGCTCGACGATCAGGTCGTCAGCTGCCTGCTGAAATATCCACAGGTTGGGTTGGTTTTCCAGAATCTCGCGTACTGCCGCCTTGTACAGGATGCGGTCAGCCTGAGCACGTGTGGCACGTACTGCTGGGCCCTTGCGGCTGTTAAGTACGCGAAACTGGATGCCGCCCAGGTCGGTGGCAGTCGCCATGGCGCCGCCGAGGGCGTCGATTTCCTTGACCAGGTGGCTCTTGCCGATCCCGCCGATGGCCGGGTTGCAGCTCATCTGCCCGAGGGTTTCCACGTTATGGGTCAGCAACAGGGTTTTAACCCCCATGCGCGCCGCTGCAAGCGCAGCCTCGGTACCGGCATGACCGCCGCCGATGACGATCACTTGAAAACGGGAAGGGAAATCCACCACGCACCTCGTGCCTGTTGAGAAAGGAAGCTTTTGATCGGAAATCGAAAGGGCGGCAAGTATAGGGACTTAGACAGGTTGAAAGAAGCCTTTTGCACAAAAAATAGCCAACTGGTCATTGTCTCTAGAACACCTTCTCAGAAGCGTTCCCTTTCCCTATTCGGCGGTTCAGAAAGCTGATGATGTACGTGAGGTTAATAAAAGAAAAAAGAAGAGATCTTTTTAAAAGGCTTGTTTTTATGTTTATAAATGGTCATCTGAATTTCTGTGGATACATTGCTACAGCCCAATAAAATCAATGTGTACAGCGATGTATGAAAGCGGGATTTTCCTGGGCTACAGATGTTGGATACCGGTGGTCATCCTGTGTGTAAAAGTGGTATTTATGCACAGGGCGGTTTATCCCTAGCTTTGCCACCTGGTTATAGGCAGGGCTTATAGGTAGTTTTCCACAGGGCTTATTTAGCCTGTGAATGGATTAGCGTGGTTGATGCCGTGGCGGAATTCGCCCACACGAAGCCTCTCAACGCTTTCACGTTGAGGGCTGTGAGTAAAGAAAGGAAGGGATTACTGTGAGGCGCGGGCGCCTTGCTCGATCATCTTCTTCATGAGCGTGTCGGAATTGACGTCATAGCGAAACAGCAGAGGCTTGCCGTCCGCATTCTCCAGGTAGAAGGATTCGGTACCCTCGCCCTCAGCGAAACGAGTGTTGTACAGCAACAGGGTAAGCGTCTGCCCGGTATCGGCCTTCACGGGTGATTGGCTTACCAGCCGCGTTTCCTGCACATCGCCCAATCCCCGATTCACTACCGTCAGCAGGTCGACGAACTCCTGCTCGCTGGCATTGGCCTTTAGTCCTTGTGATGAAGCCTGGTAGATATCCGCGTAATGGCCCTGCTGCATTTTCTGATGGAATCGTTCCACGTAGTCGTTGCCGGCAATGATGAACTCATCATCACCTGCCGAGCAGCCGATCAATAGCACGCAGCCCATTGCCGTAAAGGCTTTTCCGATCCAACTCATATCAGTCCCTCAAACAAATCTGTTTTTTGTTCACAGGCCATCACCATGCAAGATCGTTACTTGCCAATGCAAAAGCTCGAGAAGATGCGCCCAAGCAAGTCATCGGAGCTGAAGGCCCCGGTGATCTCACCCAATGCCTGCTGAGCCTGGCGCAGGTCTTCGGCCAGCAGCTCGCCGGCGCCGGCCAGAGTCAATTGGGCGTGGCCGTGGTCGAGGTGGCTCTGTGTCTGATGCAACGCATCCAGGTGGCGGCGGCGAGCGCTGAAGCCGCTTTCAGCGGTCTGTTGAAAGCCCATGCAGGCCTTCAGGTGTTCACGCAGCAATTCCAGGCCCTCACTGGACTTGGCCGAGAGGGCCAGAGTGGCCTGGCCATTGGCGGCGTTGTGCAAAGCCACCGCCTCCCCGGACAGATCGACCTTGTTGCGAATCAGCGTGACGCGTGACGGATCTGGCCGTTGCTCAAGAAACTCGGGCCACAGTGCGAAGGGATCACCCGCTTCAGGCGCGGTGGAGTCGACCACCAGCAGCACACGATCGGCCTCACCTATGGCCTTCAACGCGCGTTCCACACCGATTCGCTCGACCTGGTCATTGGTATCACGTAATCCTGCGGTATCGACCACGTGCAGCGGCATGCCATCGATGTGGATATGTTCGCGCAGCACATCGCGGGTGGTGCCGGCGATGTCTGTGACGATGGCTGCTTCGCGCCCCGCCAGGGCATTGAGCAGGCTGGATTTGCCAGCATTGGGTCGGCCGGCGATGACCACAGTCATGCCATCGCGTAGCAACGCGCCCTGCCCGGCTTCGCGCAACACTGTGGATAACTGTGTGCGCACGCCTTCGAGCAGACTCAATACATGGCCATCGGCGAGAAAGTCGATCTCCTCTTCCGGGAAGTCGATAGCAGCTTCCACGTAGATACGCAGGCTGATAAGCCGCTCGGTCAGTTCATGTACACGTCGCGAGAACTCCCCCTGCAACGAACGCATGGCGTTACGCGCCGCTTCGGCGGAGCTCGCTTCGATTAGGTCAGCAATCGCCTCGGCCTGGGCCAGGTCGAGCTTGTCGTTGAGGAACGCGCGCTCGCTGAACTCACCCGGGCGTGCCTGGCGTGCGCCGAGCTCCAGGCAGCGTTGCAGAAGCATATCGAGAACCACTGGACCGCCATGGCCCTGCAGCTCTAGCACGTCTTCACCAGTAAAAGAATTGGGACCGGGAAAGAACAGCAGCAGGCCTTCGTCGATCACCTCACCCGCATCATCGTGCCAGGCGCCGTAGTGGGCATAGCGCGGCTTGGCTTCGATACCGCTCAGGGTGATGCCTATCATCCGTGCACGCGGGCCTGAGACTCTGACGATGCCCACCCCTCCACGGCCTTGAGCGGTAGCGACGGCGGCGATGGTTTCACGGGGTGCGGACATACAATTCTCCAAACGCTGGATAGCAGAACGCCCCACAAGGGGGCGTCTGTGATGTAGCTGACGAAGCTTAGTAGATCAGCTTGCGGAAGCAGCCTTGGTTTGCGCTTCGATCTTGCGGGTAATGTACCACTGCTGAGCGATGGACAGGACGTTGTTGACCACCCAGTACAGCACCAGACCCGCTGGAAACCACAGGAAGAAGAAGGTGAAAATGATCGGCATCATCTTCATCACACGAGCCTGCATGGGGTCCGGCGGCGTTGGGTTCAACTGCTGCTGGATAAACATGGTCGCGCCCATGATGATCGGCAGGATGAAGAACGGATCCTTGATCGACAGGTCGGTGATCCAGAGGATCCATGGTGCCTGACGCATTTCCACGGATTCCAGCAGGGTCCAGTACAGAGCCAGGAACACCGGCATCTGCACCAGGATCGGCAAGCAGCCGCCCAGCGGGTTGATCTTCTCTTTCTTGTACAGCTCCATCATCGCCTGGGACATCTTCTGGCGATCATCACCGAACTGTTCTTTCAGCGCCTGCAAGCGCGGCGATACGGCACGCATGCGCGCCATGGAACGGTAGCTGGCAGCCGACAGCGGGAAGAACGCGAGCTTGATGATCAGCGTCAGTACGATGATCGAGAAGCCCCAGTTACCCAGTAGGTTGTGGATATGTTCCAGCAGCCAGAAGATCGGTTCGGCGAGGAACCACAGAATGCCGTAGTCGACGGTCTTGTCTAGACCAGGCGACAGCGCAGCGAGATCCTTCTGGATCTTCGGACCGGCATACAGCGTGGTGCTGGTCTGGCCTTCGGCACCAGCGGCTACGTTCAGCGCCGGGCCAGTGAAGCCGATGATGTAGTTGCCTTGGGTGTCCTTGCGAGTCTGCACCAGGTTGGTGTCGTCTTTCGCCGGAATCCAGGCAGTCACGAAGTAGTGCTGCAGCCAGGCGACCCAGCCGCCCTGCACGGTTTCCTTGAGGTTCTGCTTGTCGATGTCTTTCATCGACACCTTGGTGTATGGCTTCTCAGGCGTCCACAGTGCAGCGCCCAGGTAGGTCGCGGTGCCGGTAGCGGTGCTCGAGGACGGGTCACCACTGTTGTCGCGCTTGAGCTGGGCGAACAGGTTGCCGGTCCAGGCGTTAGCACTCTGGTTGTCGATCAGGTAGGTAACGCCGATCTGGTAACCATTGCCGGTGATGCAACCGGTTTTCTTCTGCTCCACTTCCTTGGCCGAGCAGCTGGTGTCCAGGCCGCGGTTGAAAGTGAAACGCTTGATGTAATTGACGCCGGCGTCGCTGAACTTCAGGTCGACGACCAGTTGGTTCTGGCCATCAGCGAGCTGGTACACGCGCTGCTCACTGTTGTACAGCGGGCGACCACTGGCACGAGCATCCGGGCCGTTGGTACCGGTCAGGCCGCTCTGCGCGAGGTACAGGTGCTCACTGCCGTTATCGAACAGCTGGAACGGAACGTCCGGGCGATCCTGACGGCGCGGGTAGTGCGGCAGTTCCAGGCGAACCACGTCACCACCACGCGGGTCGATGGCCAGACTCAGAACGTCGGTTTTCACCTGAATCAGCTCATCGCTGACAGCAACGGCTTCGACCGGGCTTGGATCGGCAGCGCCGGCATTGGCCGTCGGTACGTCGTCATTGCTGGCGACGGAAGCGGTTTCCGGCAAGCTCGGTGCGGCTTTGCTGGTCGAAGCTGTCTGATTCGGCAGAGCGGCCTGGCCGTAGTCCTGGTTCCATTGGAGAACCATCATGTAGGACACGACTGCCAGGGCGACGATCAGGATCGAGCGTTTGATATCCATGATTATTCGGCCATCGAAGAGGAACGGGAGTGTTTCGCGAGGGGCACCGGATCGTAGCCTCCGGGATGCCAGGGGTGGCAGCGGCCCAGACGACGAACGGTCAGCCAGCCACCACGCAAGACGCCATGAGTTTCGATGGCTTCTAGCGCGTAGCAGGAACAAGTGGGGTAGAAACGACAATGACTGGCCATCATCGGACTGATGGCGTACTGGTAAAACCGGATTGGAGCTTGCACCAGTTTACGCATGGGGATTGTCGTTCACCCCTGTCTGGGCATCGGCCTGTTGGGCGGGTTTGCTGCGAGCCAGGCGTTTCCACAGCTTGCCGAACTGTTGAGCCAGCTCGACATTCTGCAGATCGCCCAGGCCTTTACGCGCGACTACCACGATGTCCCAGCCCACCAGGTTGTCCTGATTGAGGCGGAATGATTCGCGGATTTGGCGTTTCAGGCGGTTGCGTTCAACAGAAAGCTTGACGCTCTTCTTCCCGATCACAAGACCTAGGCGTGAATGATCAAGCTCATTGTTGCGCGCAAGCAGCAGGACACTCTTGCCCGGCGCTTTGCCGCTAGGAGAGTCGAAGACTGCCTTGAATTGCCGGGGAGTGAGCAGGCGCTTCTCCCGGCCGAAGCCTCGACTCACCACAAGACTGGAAAATCAGACTGCGAGGCGAGCACGGCCCTTGGCGCGACGACGCGACAGGACGGCACGGCCGTTCTTGGTAGCCATGCGAGCACGGAAGCCGTGGGTACGAGCGCGTTTGATGGTGCTGGGTTGGAAAGTGCGTTTCATGATGCGGTTACCTGGTTGTCGACAACGGACCGGAATGGTCCCCGTTTTAAGAGACCGGCGATTCTAGAGAAAGCCGCAGGCCAGGTCAATTTCCAACCAGTTGTTTTGCAGATAGATAAATATAAAGGAAAGAATGTTTTTAGAAAGGCTTGTTATGTTTCTTATAAATGGTCGCGCGGGTTTCTGTGGATAAGTTCCTAGAGCGCAATGGCCATGATGCTTTCAGCGAGGAAAAACTCTGTCAGAAACCGGTGCTGCGCATGTTCGCTTGCTGGGCATCGCCTGGGGACTGATCGGCGATTTACCCACAGGGCAGATATCCCATGGCTTTTCCCCTGGCTTTTACACGGTGCTCAATAGGCTTTATCCACAGGCTTTAAATGCACGCTATCCGACATGTGGCAAATTGCCTAACACCTTGATTTCTCATGTACTGATTGGTCTTCCTATGTGGATAACTACACCTCTTGAAGCTACAATAGGCGCTGTTTTTGCCTCAGCGCTTTCAATCAGGGGATGTCCGTGTCCGTGGAACTTTGGCAGCAGTGCGTGGAACTCCTGCGCGACGAACTGCCTGCCCAGCAATTCAACACCTGGATCCGTCCACTACAGGTAGAAGCCGAAGGCGATGAGCTGCGTGTGTACGCGCCCAATCGTTTCGTTCTCGACTGGGTCAATGAAAAGTACATGGGGCGCATGCTTGAGTTGCTCGGTGAACGTGCGACTGGTCTGGTGCCAGCCATATCGCTACTGATCGGTAGTCGCCGCAGCTCCGCGCCTCGCGCAGTACTGACGCCCTCACCTTCCGTTTCCAGCTACAACAACCCAGCGCCGTCTGCGCCTGCCGCTCCTACGCCTGCACCTCAGGTCAGCGCACCGCCGCCGAAGCTGCCGGTACAAGCCGAACCTTCTCGGGCGAGCTTCGATTCCATGGCAGGTGCTGCGTCCAGCGTCGCGCCGTCTCGCGGTGAGCGTAACGTGCAG
The DNA here is from genome assembly GCF_900142655.1 of Phytopseudomonas punonensis. Classification (GTDB taxonomy): domain Bacteria; phylum Pseudomonadota; class Gammaproteobacteria; order Pseudomonadales; family Pseudomonadaceae; genus Aquipseudomonas; species Aquipseudomonas punonensis. The sequence goes on from NZ_FRBQ01000001.1 coordinate 1,390,334, forward strand.
GTAGAAGGTGGCCTCAAGCACACCAGTTACCTGAACCGTACCTTTACCTTCGACAACTTTGTTGAGGGCAAATCGAACCAGCTCGCTCGCGCTGCTGCCTGGCAGGTCGCCGATAACCCCAAGCACGGTTATAACCCGCTGTTCCTTTATGGTGGCGTCGGCCTTGGTAAGACGCACTTGATGCACGCGGTGGGTAACCATCTGCTGGCCAAGAATCCGAATGCCAAGGTCGTTTACCTGCACTCCGAGCGTTTCGTGGCCGACATGGTCAAGGCGCTGCAGCTCAATGCCATCAACGAATTCAAGCGCTTCTACCGCTCGGTGGATGCGCTACTGATCGATGACATTCAGTTTTTCGCTAAGAAAGAGCGTTCCCAGGAAGAGTTTTTCCATACCTTCAACGCATTGCTCGAAGGTGGCCAGCAGGTGATTCTTACCAGCGACCGCTACCCGAAAGAAATCGAAGGCCTGGAAGAGCGCTTGAAGTCGCGCTTTGGCTGGGGCCTGACGGTTGCGGTCGAGCCGCCTGAGCTGGAAACCCGTGTGGCGATCCTGATGAAGAAGGCCGACCAGGCCAGGGTCGATCTGCCGCACGACGCCGCGTTCTTCATTGCTCAGCGCATCCGCTCCAACGTGCGTGAGCTAGAAGGTGCCTTGAAGCGGGTGATCGCACACTCGCACTTCATGGGGCGTGATATCACCATCGAGCTGATTCGTGAGTCCCTTAAGGACTTGCTGGCTCTGCAGGATAAGCTCGTCAGTATCGACAACATTCAGCGCACCACGGCTGAGTACTACAAGATCAAGATCACCGATCTGTTGTCCAAACGTCGTTCGCGTTCCATCGCCAGGCCGCGTCAAGTGGCGATGGCGTTGTCCAAGGAATTGACCAACCACAGCCTGCCGGAAATCGGCGTGTCGTTCGGCGGTCGCGATCACACCACTGTGTTGCACGCCTGTCGTAAGATTGCTGAACTTAGGGGATCCGACGCGGACATCCGCGAGGATTACAAGAACCTGCTGCGTACACTGACCACTTGATACGCAACTCCATGCACGAGGCAAGGGACTAGACCATGCACTTCACCATTCAACGCGAAGCCCTGTTGAAACCCCTGCAACTGGTCGCCGGCGTCGTGGAACGCCGCCAGACCTTGCCGGTTCTGTCCAACGTACTGTTGGTCGTCGAAGGCCAGCAGCTGTCGCTGACCGGTACCGACCTGGAGGTCGAGCTGGTTGGTCGCGTGGCACTGGAAGATGCCGCCGAGCCTGGTGAGATCACCGTGCCGGCGCGCAAGCTGATGGACATCTGCAAGAGCCTGCCTAGTGATGCGCTGATCGACATTCGCGTCGACGAGCAAAAGCTGCTGGTCAAAGCTGGTCGTAGCCGTTTCACCCTGTCCACTCTGCCTGCCAACGACTTCCCTACCGTCGAAGAAGGCCCGGGTTCGCTGACCTTCAATCTGGTGCAAAGCAAGCTGCGCCGTTTGATCGAACGCACCAGCTTCGCCATGGCTCAGCAAGATGTTCGTTACTACCTCAACGGCATGCTGATTGAAGTGCAGACCGGCATCCTGCGTGCGGTCGCCACCGATGGCCACCGCCTGGCGATGTGCTCCATGGAAGCTGCCATCCAGCATGAAGGCAAGCACCAGGTCATCGTGCCGCGTAAAGGTATTCTTGAACTGGCGCGCCTGCTGACCGAGCAGGATGGTGAAGTGTCCATCGTTCTGGGCCAGCACCACATCCGTGCGACCACTGGCGAATTCACCTTCACCTCGAAACTGGTTGACGGTAAGTTTCCGGATTACGAGCGTGTGCTGCCGCGTGGTGGTGACAAGCTGGTCGTCGCCGACCGCCAGGGCCTGCGTGAAGCCTTCAGCCGTACTGCCATTCTGTCGAATGAAAAGTACCGCGGTATTCGCCTGCAACTGGCTGCTGGCCTGCTGAAAATCCAGGCTAACAACCCGGAGCAGGAAGAAGCCGAAGAAGAAATCGCGGTCGACTATAACGGCAGCGCGCTGGAAATCGGTTTCAACGTCAGCTACCTGCTCGACGTGCTGGGTGTGATGACCACCGAACAGGTGCGTCTTATCCTCTCCGACTCCAACAGCAGTGCGCTGGTACAGGAAGCTGACAATGATGACTCCGCTTATGTCGTCATGCCGATGCGCCTATAATTTCAGCTGCTGAATCAGGCAGCTACCCAGCGTCAGATAATCAGCCTTGGTATGTTCGGATGCAGTTCTAATCCGTAACATCCAAGGCTGATTTCGTTTAAGGCAGTTGATACTTCTGCCCTCCTCTCCGGCCAGTTCATGTCTCTGACTCGTATCAATTTCACTGCCGTCCGTAACCTTCAGCCATCGACGCTGCTGCCCTCGCCGCGCATCAATATTCTTTATGGCGCAAACGGCAGCGGCAAAACCAGCGTGCTCGAAGGTATTCATCTGCTCGGTCTTGCCCGCTCGTTTCGGAGCGCTCGCTTGCTGCCGGTCATTCAGTACGAGCAGCAGACCTGCACGCTGTTCGGTCAGGTGAGTCTCGCGGACGGCCGGCAGAGTAATCTGGGTGTTTCACGGGATCGTCAGGGCGATTTTCAGATTCGTATCGACGGGCAGAATGCGCGCAGTGCAGCTCAGCTTGCCGAAACCCTACCGCTGCAGCTGATCAACCCAGACAGCTTTCGCCTGCTGGAAGGCTCACCGAAAATCCGTCGGCAGTTTCTCGATTGGGGTGTGTTCCACGTGGAACCTCGTTTCTTGCCCGCCTGGCAGCGCTTGCAGAAGGCCCTCAAGCAGCGGAACTCGTGGCTGCGCCGTGGTACACTTGACGCCGTTTCTCAAGCGGCCTGGGATCGTGAGTTGTGCCTGGCCAGCGACGAAATTGACGGTTATCGGCGGTCCTATATACAGCAACTCAAGCCAGTATTTGAGCAAACCTTGAGCGAGTTGGTTGCGCTTGAAGGGCTGACGCTGAGCTACTACCGGGGATGGGATAAAGAACGTCCCCTCAGTGAAGTGCTCACGTCATCGCTGTTGCGTGATCAGCAGATCGGGCATACCCAATCTGGCCCGCAACGAGCAGACCTCAGGCTGAGGCTTGGCGCGCACAACGCAGCGGACATATTGTCCCGTGGCCAACAGAAGTTGGTGGTGTGTGCCCTGCGGATCGCTCAGGGGCATTTGGTTGATCAGGCAAAGCGTGGGCAGTGCATCTATCTGGTGGATGACTTGCCGTCAGAACTGGATGAGCAGCATCGCCGCGCATTGTGCCGTTTGTTGGAAGATTTGAACTGCCAGGTATTCATCACCTGCGTAGACCATGAATTGTTGAGCGATGGCTGGCAAACGGATACGCCGGTTTCCATGTTCCACGTGGAACATGGACGTATCACCCAGACCTCGACCACCAGGAGTGAAGCATGAGCGAAAACCAAACGTACGACTCCAATAACATTAAGGTCCTCAAGGGCCTGGATGCCGTACGCAAGCGGCCTGGCATGTACATCGGCGACACCGATGATGGCAGCGGTCTGCACCATATGGTCTTCGAGGTGGTCGATAACTCTATCGACGAAGCCCTGGCGGGGCATTGCAGCGAGATCACCATCACTATCCACCCGGATGAGTCGATAAGTGTTCGCGACAATGGTCGTGGTATTCCGGTCGATATCCACAAGGAAGAAGGCGTCTCTGCTGCCGAGGTCATCATGACCGTGCTGCACGCCGGTGGTAAGTTCGACGACAACAGCTACAAGGTGTCCGGCGGCCTGCACGGCGTGGGTGTTTCGGTGGTCAACGCGCTCTCCAAAGAGCTGGTACTGACCATCCGCCGTAGCGGCAAGATCTGGGAACAGACCTACGTCCACGGTGTGCCGCAAGCGCCGATCGCCGCGGTTGGTGACAGCGATACCACGGGTACGCAGATCCACTTCAAACCTTCCGCAGACACCTTCGCCAATATTCACTTCAGCTGGGACATCCTGGCCAAGCGCCTGCGCGAGCTGTCGTTCCTCAACTCTGGCGTCGGCATCCTCCTGAAGGACGAGCGCACCGCCAAAGAAGAGCTGTTCAAGTATGAAGGAGGCCTGCGCGCATTCGTTGAGTACCTAAACGTCAACAAGACCGCCGTGAACCAGGTCTTCCACTTCTCCGTACAACGTGATGACGGCGTAGGTGTGGAAGTTGCTCTGCAGTGGAACGACAGCTTCAACGAGAACCTGCTGTGCTTCACCAACAACATTCCTCAGCGTGACGGTGGTACCCACCTCGCGGGCTTCCGTTCAGCGCTGACGCGTAACCTGAACAACTACATCGAGCAGGAAGGTCTGGCCAAGAAGCACAAGGTCGCGACTACCGGTGACGACGCCCGTGAAGGCTTGACCGCGATCATCTCGGTCAAGGTTCCGGACCCAAAATTCAGCTCGCAGACCAAAGACAAGCTGGTCTCCTCCGAAGTTAAAACTGCGGTCGAGCAGGAAATGGGCAAGTTCTTCTCTGACTTCCTGCTCGAGCATCCGAACGAAGCCAAGCTGATCGTCGGCAAGATGATCGACGCCGCGCGTGCCCGTGAAGCAGCGCGTAAAGCCCGTGAGATGACTCGCCGTAAAGGTGCGCTGGATATCGCAGGCCTGCCAGGAAAACTGGCTGACTGCCAGGAGAAGGATCCTGCCCTCTCCGAACTGTACATAGTGGAGGGTGACTCCGCGGGCGGTTCTGCCAAGCAGGGCCGTAACCGCAAAACCCAGGCGATCCTGCCGCTCAAGGGCAAGATCCTCAACGTCGAGCGTGCGCGTTTCGACCGCATGATTTCCTCTCAGGAAGTCGGCACGCTGATCACCGCCTTGGGCTGTGGCATCGGCCGCGAGGAATACAACATCGACAAGCTGCGTTACCACAACATCATCATCATGACCGATGCTGACGTCGACGGTTCGCACATCCGCACCCTGCTGCTGACCTTCTTCTTCCGTCAGCTGCCAGAGTTGGTCGAGCGCGGCTACATCTACATCGCCCAGCCGCCGCTGTACAAGGTCAAGAAGGGCAAGCAGGAGCAGTACATCAAGGACGACGAGGCCATGGAGGAATACATGACCCAATCGGCTCTGGAAGACGCCAGCCTGCACGTCAACGAAGCCGCTCCAGGCCTGTCGGGCACTGCCCTGCAGGAGTTGGTCGGTGATTACCGTACCGTGATGAAGACCCTCAAGCGTCTGTCGCGTCTGTACCCGATGGAGCTCACCGAGCACTTCGTGTACCTGCCGGGCGTCAGCACCGAGCAGATGGCCAACAAGGCCGAGATGGAAAGCTGGCTTGCCCTGTTCGACGCCCGTCTGAAAACCATGGAAAAGTCTGGCCTGGTCTACAAGACCAGCCTGCGTGAAGACACCGAGCGCCACCTGTGGCTGCCAGAGGTCGAGCTGATCTCCCACGGCAACTCCAGCTACATCACCTTCAACCGTGATTTCTTCACCAGCAACGATTACAAGACCGTCACCAGCCTGGGCGACCAGCTGAACAGTCTGCTGGAAGAAGGCGCCTACGTGCAGCGTGGCGAGCGCAAGAAGCCGGTGACTACCTTCAAGGACGCCCTGAACTGGCTGATGACCGAAAGCACCAAGCGCCACAGCATCCAACGATACAAAGGTCTTGGCGAGATGAACCCGGATCAGTTGTGGGAAACCACTATGGATCCTGAGGTTCGTCGCATGCTCAAGGTGCGCATCGAAGACGCCATCGCCGCGGATCAGATCTTCAACACCCTGATGGGCGACGAAGTCGAACCGCGCCGTGACTTTATCGAGACCAACGCCCTGGCGGTGTCCAACCTCGACGTCTGATGCGCGCGTTGCGCACCTGTTCAAGGTGCACAAAAAAACCGGCTTAGGCCGGGTTTTTTATTGCCAATCGATTGGCCGGTGGGCTGATCACGCCCACCAGTACCGCACCATATGGAAGAACACCGGGGCGGCGAAGCACACCGAATCGAGGCGGTCGAGCATGCCACCGTGGCCTTCGATCATATGGCCCCAATCCTTCACGCCGCGATCGCGTTTAATCGCCGACATCACCAGGCCGCCGGCGAAGCCGAGCAGGCATACCAGCAAGGCGAACAGGCCTGCCTGCCAAAAGGCGAATGGGGTGATCCAGTACAGCGAGGCGCCGATCAGGGTGGCCAGCGCCACGCCACCAAAGAAGCCCTCGACGGTCTTCGATGGCGACAGGTTGGGCGCGATCTTGCGTTTACCGGCCAGCTTGCCGCACACGTACTGCAGTACGTCGGAGATCTGCACGACGATCACCAGCCAGGCGATCAGCAGCAGGTTGCGGCCCTCGTAACCGGGGATGTCCAGGGTCAGCAGCGCCGGTACGGTGGAGATGCAGTACACCGCGATCATCAGGCCCCACTGCACCTTGGAGGTACGCTCGAGGAAGCGCGTGGTATCTCCGCCCAGAGACGAGAGAATCGGCAGCAGCAGGAACACATAAACCGGAATGAAGATGGCGAACAGGCCATACCAGCCGATGCCGATCAGCAGATACTGCATGGGCAGCGCGAAGTAGAAGGCGGCAACCAGTGCCGGGTAGTCGCTGCGGCGGGTGGGCGTCAGCGTCATGAATTCGCGCAGGGCGTAGAACGACACGCAGTAGAACAGCACCACTACACCGATGTTGCCGAACAGAAAGGCGAAGCCGATCACCAGCACCATTACCCACCAGGCATTGATGCGTGCGTTGAGGTTGTCGATGACCGAATGCTGGCCGGGGCCGGCGCGCAGTTTCAGCAACCAGCCGATCAGGCTGGCGAGGAGCAGGATGCCGCCAATGCCGGCGAACAACAGCAAGGTATTGCGATCCATCTCAAACCTCCTCGGGAGCCAGGGCCAGCAGGGCATCGCGGGCGCGTTCGAGGAAGGCGTCTTTGCCCTCCTCCTCGCCCATGCCTAGCGGCGCGCCGAAATTCAGGGTGCACAGCAGCGGCAGCGGCAGTGCTCGGCCCTTGGGCATCACCCGGTTGAGGTTGGCGATCCACACCGGGATCACCTCCACATCCGGGCGTGCCTTGGCCAGGTGATAGAGGCCGGCCTTGAACGGCAGCAAGTCGTCTTCCAGGTTGCGAGTGCCTTCCGGAAAGACGATCAGCGAGTCGCCCTCGCCAAGCGCATCGAGCATTGCCTGCAACGGGTTGGCGTTGGGATCGCTGCGCTGGCGGTCAACCAGCACGCCGTTGAACACCTTCTGGATCAGGAAGCTGCGCAGCGTGCCCTTCATCCAGTAATCGGAGCCGGCCACTGGACGGGTGCGTTTGCGCAGCTCCGCGGGCAGCGACGCCCAGAGCAGCACGAAGTCGCCGTGGCTGCTGTGGTTGGCGTAATAGATACGTTGCATCGGCTGCGCAGTGCTACCGAGCCACAAGGCGCGGGCACCGGTGAGCAGCCGCGCACCGGAGGTGATGAGAAATGCGATTAGTGACGCAAGCATGGACGGCTCCTTTTATAAGGCCGTTCAAAAACGTGTCCGAGGCAGCCAGCGCAAGGCAAAAACAGTCGAAAAAGCGGAGTGTACGAGTAGTACATGAGCATTTTGAGGCTGTTTTTAACGCCGCGATGGCAACGCAGGTAGTTTTTCAACGGCCTGTTATCCGAATCGAACGTGTGACAGCCATGGCATCAGTACGATGGCAGCCAGGGCGATAAGCAGTTGCAGGCCCAGCCAGAGCGCCTGCAGACGCAACAGGCGCAATGCTCCCCTGCTGCGTTGTTCGCAGGAGCGAGCACTGCCGCTGGCTTTGTGGCCAAGGCTCAGCAGTGCCTGATCGAGTTGCGTAGTACGCCTGTCGAGCTGCTCAGGCGCCGCCGCCAGGGTGGCGAACAGCTCGGCATCCAGAGCGACGCGCAGCGCGTAATACTTTTGCAGCAGGCCGCAGACCAGCAGGCTAACGGATACCGCTGCGCCAGTACTGAGCGCCATAAAGCCCAGTAACGGCCCCAGGCCGACGACCAATGCGAGCACGGTCAGTGCGCCCGACAAGCGATCCAGTGACTTGCCACGGCGCAGCAACCCGGCAACCAGTTGCAATTGCATTTCACTGGCCATGTAACGAGCCTCCTACTGTGGGTGTCGAGCGGCTTAAAACGCCTTCCAGGGCCCGTAAATGCGCATCTCCCAGTACGACCTGTGGATGAGCCTGGCGCAGTAGCGAAACGGCCTCTGCGACGCTCCTGCAGCGGCCGCTATGCAGTAGCCACGCAGCGATGGCGGTGGCGCTGCGCGAATAGCCCAGTGCACAGCACACCAGCACCGGCCCGTGGCGCCGCAGGTCTTCGATGGCCAGCGCAGCCTGCAGGCAATGTTCGCTGCTCGGTGCGATCAGATCGAGGCTCGCCAGTTCGCGGTAGACCTTGCCTTCCACCCGGCACGGCAGCTCGGCACACAGGTCGGCGATGGCCGCGAAGGCCTGCGCTTCTCCCTTACCGGGAATACGACCGAGCCAGACGCCGTCCGCTACTTCATCAGGCTGCGGGTGCTCTCGCGTCCAGGCTCGGGAGTTGATCCAGGCGCCCAGCAGATAGGGGGCCAACAGCCAGGTGCTGGCAGCGCTAAGGCTACCGTCGGCACGTTTCTGAAAACCCTTGGCATCGAACAGTGTGTAGTTCAGCGCGACCATCAGCAGCGACAAGGCCGGCCATAGCAACCACAAGGCGAATCCGCCGAAATGGATCGCCAGCGCACTGCATAGGGCCGCGCCAAAGGCGTAGCGCAGGGCCAGCCGCCAGCGCCTCGGGTCGCGGGCCAGGCACCAGGCAAACAAACGGCTGCGCCCTTCGCTGGGCCACAGCCACAGGCACAGGAAGCCGGCGAGCATGCCGGTCGGTACGTCGATGAAATGGTGTTGCCAGGTGGTCAGTACCGACAGGCCGATCAGCCAGAACCAGAAGTGCACGACAGCACGCCAAAAGCCGCTGGCGTGCTGGACAAAGCACGCCCAGAGCACCACCAACAGGGTGATATGCAGCGATGGTGCCTGGTTGAAGGGTTTGTCGAAGCCCATCAGCACGTCGAACATCACGCCGAACAGGCCATCGAGTGCCGGCCGTTCGAAGGTGAAACGCAACGGCCAGAGCAGAAAGCAGCTGATGCAGATCACCTGGGCGGTTAGCAGTCGCAGGCCGAGGCGATCCACCGCGGCACGGGTGGCCGGTAGCAGGAAGGCCAGGCCGTAGAGCAGGTCGATCGACCAGTAGGGAATGATCGTCCACGGCAACAGGGGGATATGCCGTTCCCAGCCGAACACCAGGCTGCCGACGTCGTCACGCTGGCCGGTGAACCAGTTGGCGAAGCCATAGGTGCCGAAGAACAGCGGCGCGAGCAGCAGCAGCCAGAGTACGCCGCGCTTCCATAATCCGCTTTCGCGGACGACCGCGGCGGGTGTCATCAAGACACCCGCTGTGCCAGGGACACGCTGAAGATGCCCCACTCGTCGACGCGCTGGGTCAGCTTGCGAAAGCCTGCCGCTTCGACCAGCTGATCCATCTCCGCCTGGCTGCGCCGCCGCATCACCCAGGCCTCGCCGCCCCGGTGGCTGGTCAGCGCGCGAGCGATCAGTTCCAGCTGCGGGTGCCACGGCTGGCCGGTGTAGATCAGGTAACCGCCCTCTTCCACGGCTGCCGCCAGGCCTGCCAGGGAGTCGCCGACCATCGCGTTGCTGCCGAACAATTCATACAGGCCGGAGACCACCGCCAGGGTAGGTTTCGGCTCCAGCGCGGCCAGATCGGCCTTGTCGAAGGCATCGCCTTTGACGAAGCGGGCGATGCCGGCCAGGCCCTTCTGCTCGATCAGCGCCGCGCCGTCGCGTACGTTTATGTCGCTGTAATCGCGCAGCAGGATCGAATCCGGTTTGTCGCTGCCCTGCTCCAGCGCTTCGAGAATGTAGCGGCCGTGCCCGGCAGCGATATCGACGATACGCACTGGGCGGCTTTGTTCGCGCAGCTTGCCCATGGCCAGGCGCAGCAGCTCTTCGGCGTGCACCTTGCGCTGGCGAATGCCGCGCCAGCCGATGGAGTTCAGGTAGTTGCGGTCGATCAGTCGGCCAATCGGCGAGCTGCCGGTTGGCGTGTTGCGGTACACGTAATCCAGGGTGCTGCCCGAGTCGAAGCCGGTCTCGAAACCCAGCTTCACCCCTGCAGACACACTGCTGCCGAGGCGCATGCTGGCCCGCGTGGCGCGCCAGTAGAGATCGCGCGGCGAGTTCTTCGGCAGCGGCGCCGCCAGCTCCTCAGCTTCGGCACAGCTCCAGCCCAGGCGGTCGGCTTCCAGCAGAGACGGACGCTGCAACGGCTGCTCGAAGGCTTTCAGCACGAAGCGGCGAATGCGGGTCAGTGCGTGGGCCCGGTCACGCTCGCCCAGGGTGTCGTGGAAGAACCCGGACAGGATGTGCATTTCCTTGTCCAGGCTGCCCAGGCGCTGGAAGAACTGCTCCTGGGGTTTGCGGTGCACCACGAAATCGCTGCCGGAGATCAGCAGCTGGGTCGGAATCTGAATCGCCTGGGCATCGGCGACCACGCGCTCGGCGGCGTCGTACAGGCCCAGCAGCATGTTCACCGAAATGGCACGGGTGATCAGCGGGTCGTTGTCGAACGAGGCGATGCGCTGCGGATCGTGGCTGAGGAACTTGGCTTTGACGTAACTGTTGACGAAGAAATTGCCGCGCCAGGCGCGCATCAGCTTCAGGCCCGGACGCGCGAACGGCACGTACAGCTTGACCTTGAACGCCGGCGAGGCGAGCACCAGCGCGCGGATCTTCGGCGCGTAATCGTGGACCCAGGTGGAGACCACCACCGCGCCGACGCTTTGCGCCAGTACCACCATGTCCCCGGTATCGATGCCATACGTAGCGGCGATATGGTCGATAAAGGTCTGCACGTCGCGCACGCTGGTGGCGAAGCTCGGGCTGTCGCCCCGCTCCCCTGGCGATTCGCCGTGGCCGCGGGCATCCCAGGCGAAGAAATCGAAGCCCTGCAGGCCCAGCTCTTCGATCAGGTGCGCCATGCGCCCGCCGTGCTCATGGCCGCGGTGGAACATCACGATGGCGCGACGGCCTGCGTTGGCCTGCACATCGGCAGCGGGCCAATGGCGGTAGAACAGGCTGACGCCGTCGTGGGTCGTGAAGGTATTGGAGCGAACTTCAGTCATCAGTGCATTCCTATTGCGCAGAAGAAGACGCTTGCGCCAGACCCTGGCGTACGCGATTGAACAACGTGTACAGCAGCAGCGCGGTGATTACCGCGAGAATCGGGTTGATCCAGCTCAGAGGCAACAGCGTGGTCGCCACACCTGCGCCGAGTACGCCGAAGCAGAAGGCGCGGTCGCTCTTGCCCATCGGCCCGTCATAGCGGCGCGAGGCGCCCACCATCGGCCCCATGACGCCGGCGTATTCACTGATCAGAGCGAACAGCACCAACACCACCACCAGCGTTGGCGACACGCCGGGCAGCAAGGCGAAGGGCAGGAATAACGCGGCATCGGCGATCACATCGCAAAGCTCGTTGAGGTAGGCGCCAAGGGTCGATTGCTGGCCGAATTCACGGGCGAGCATGCCGTCCACGGCGTTGAGCGCCATGCGCAGAATCATCCACAGCGGGATCAACGCAAACAGCCAGAGGCGGTCGGGAAAGAGGGCCAGTAGCAGGCCAATCAGCACCGACACGATGGCAGCGCTGAGCGTCACCTGGTTGGCAGTTACGCCACGGTCGAAGAGGCGCTGCACCAGGGGGCGCAAGAGGTTCTGAAAGCGTGGTTTCAGCTGGTAAATCGAAAGCATGTTACGAACTCCGTTTCGCCATGTTTCTCAGAACGTGCCACAGCCTGCTGCGCGTCCGCGCTGCGGCGTTAAACGCGCGCTCAGATGCTCATTTACCGCAGTAAATTCCGCTTCCTCGCTCGCGTTTGCCTTGCACCGTGATAGCTCGCGAGGCTGTGAACACGTTCTGCAATAAGTTGCGCCAGCTTAGCCGGTCAGGCACCTGCTAGGCGATACGCCAACGTGAACATCGTCATGTGCCACGCAAAAACTTATGCCCAATTTATCGACAGATCAGGTACTGATAAAAATCCTTATTTATCAGTAAATTGAGAGCGTAAATTCAATTAAAAAGGAATTTACTCAACAGGTTATCCACAGATGCTCCCGTTCACGCCAGGTCGTTGGCCGTTTCCACCGCTTCGGCCTGTGGGCTGAGGGCACCGATTTCACATTGCGCCTGGCTGACCCACTGGAATGCGCGCTCATTGAGGTTGGCGATGGCGCGTGGGCCCTCGCCTTCTGCATACATGGCCGGGCCGATCACCACCTGCACGGTGCCCGGCTTCTTGCTCCAGCCGTCTTTCGGCCAGAACTGCCCGGCGTTGTGGGCAATCGGCAACACCGGCAGGTTGCTGTTCACCGCAAGGGCGGTACCGCCGCGGGAGAACTTGCCGATCTGGCCGTCCGGGATGCGCGTGCCCTCCGGGAACACCAGTACCCAGGCGCCCTGCTCCAGGCGCGTGCGGCCTTGTTGGGCCAGTTGCTTGAGTGCGGCCTTGGGATTGCTGCGGTCAATGGCGATGGGTTTGAGCATGGCCAGCGCCCAGCCGAAGAACGGCACGTACATCAGCTCGCGCTTGATCACCTGGCTCAGCGGCTCGAAGTAGGCGCACAGGAAGAAGGTCTCCCAGGTGCTCTGGTGCTTGGCGAGAATCACGCAAGGTTGCTCGGGAATATTTTCCTGGCCCTTGATCTCGTACTTGATGCCGGCCACCACTTTCGCTAGCCATACCGCGCAGCGGCACCAGGCCTGGACCACGAAACGATAGCGCGCGCGGAATGGCAGGAACGGTGCGACGAACACGCTGATGATGCACCAGACGAACGAGCTGGAAGACAGTAACAGGTAGAAAAGGAGTGTTCTTAAGAACTGCACAGTCGACATGTGAGCGATTACCGTTGCAGGCTGGCCTGCACTATCAAGTGAGAAGCTGAGCAGCCACGGCTGCCAGGTCATCGAATACCAAAGTGCCCGCAGGCAATGCCTTGGCCAGGGTGCGTGGGCCCTTGCCGGTTTTCACCAACACCGGCTGACAATCGACGGCCAATGCCGTTTCCAGGTCACTGGCGCTGTCGCCGACGAACCAGATTCCGCTCAGCGGTACGCCGTAATGTTGGCCAATCTGGCGCAGCATGCCGGGCTTGGGCTTGCGACACTCGCAGCCATCGTCCGGCCCATGGGGGCACTGCACGATCAGGCCGACTTCACCGCCCTGCTCGGCCACCAGCTCGCGCAACCGGGCGTGCATGGCTTCCAGCACGCTCAGCGGATAATAGCCGCGGGCGATACCGGACTGGTTGGTGGCCACGGCCACGGTCCAGCCGGCCTTGCTCAGCGCAGCGATAGCCTCGATGGAGCCGGGGATCGGAATCCACTCCTCGAGGCTTTTGATATAGGCGTCGGAGTCATGATTAATGACCCCGTCGCGGTCGAGAATGATCAGTTTCACGCATGTTCCTCGTGCCCTCTCCTTGTGGAGAGGGCAAGGTCATCAGCCCAGTACCGAGATATCGGCGACACCCAGGAACAACCCACGCAGGCGAGCCAGCAGCGCATAGCGGTTGGCACGTACCTTGGGGTCTTCGGCGTTGACCAGCACTGCTTCGAAGAAGCTGTCCACCGGCGTGCGCAGCGAGGCCAGCTGAGCCAGCGCCTCACGGTACTGACGCGATTGCGCCAGTGGCTGCACGGCGTTGTCGGCCTTCTGGATCGCGGCGTTGAGGGTGAACTCGGCCGGCGTATCGAAGTAATGCGCTTCGATGCTGCTGGCGATCTGGCCGTCGGCCTTGCTCAGCAGGTTGGATACGCGCTTGTTGGCCGCGGCCAGGGCGTCGGCTTCGGGCAGCTTGCGGAAGGCCTGTACGGCCTGCACACGCTGGTCGAAGTCCAGCGGCGACATCGGGTTCACGGCGCGCACGGCCTGGTAGACCGATACGTCCACGCCTTCGTCTTCGTAGCGCGCACGCAGTCGGTCGAAAATGAACTCCAGCACCTGCGGGGCCAGGCCGGCGGCCTTGACCTTGCTGGCGTACTGGCGCACGGCGAACTCGACGGTGGCGCCCAGATCCAGCTCCAGACCTTTCTCGATCAGGATGCGCAGCACGCCCAGGGCGGCACGGCGCAGGGCGTAGGGGTCCTTGCTGCCGGTGGGCAGCATGCCGATACCGAAAATTCCGACCAGGGTGTCCAGCTTGTCGGCCAGGGCTACCGCTGCACCGGTCAGGGTGCTTGGCAGTTCGGCGCCGGCACCGCGCGGCATGTACTGCTCGTTCAGCGCCAGGGCGACGTCCTGCGGCTCGCCGTCATTCAGTGCGTAATAGTAACCGGCGATGCCCTGCATCTCCGGGAACTCGCCGACCATTTCACTGGCCAGGTCGCACTTGCTCAGCAGGCCGGCACGGGCACCACGCTTGGCGTCGCCGCCGATGCGCCCGGCGATGAAGCCGGCCAGGGCGGAAATACGCTGGGCCTTGTCGTAGACGGTGCCGAGCTGGGCCTGGAACACCACGTTGGCCAGGCGCTGATTGAAGGCTTCCAGCGGCTGCTTCTTGTCCTGCTTGAAGAAGAACTCGGCGTCGGTGAGGCGCGGGCGTACGACCTTCTCGTTGCCGGAGATGATCTGCGCCGGGTCTTTGCTCTCGACGTTGGCCACGGTGATGAAGCGCGGCAGCAGCTTGCCGTCTGCATCGAGCAGGCAGAAGTACTTCTGGTTGTCCTGCATGGTGGTGATCAGCGCTTCCTGAGGCACCTCCAGGAAACGTTCCTCAAAGGAGCAGACCAGCGGCACCGGCCATTCGACCAGGGCGCTGACTTCATCGAGCAACGCCGGCGGCACGATAGCGGTGCCCTGCTGCTCGGCAGCCAGCTGTTCGATGCGCTTGGCGATCTGCTCGCGCCGTTCGGCGGCGTCGGCTATCACGTAGGCGCCGCGCAGCTCCTGGGCGTACATGGCCGGCGCGGAAATGCGCACGTCATGGTTGGCATGGAAGCGATGGCCGCGGGAGAAGCGGCCCGCCTTCTGGGCGAGGATTTCGCAGTCGACGATCTGGTCGCCGAACAGCATCACCAGCCACTGGCTCGGGCGGACGAATTCGGTCTTGCGGGCGCCCCAGCGCATGCGCTTGGGAATCGGCAGCTCGTTCAGCGAGTTTTCCACGATGCCGGGCAGCAGGGTGTAGGCGCGCTGGCCAGGAATGTGCTGGCTGAACTTCAGCTTCGGTCCGCTCTGGTCGATGGCCGCGAGCTCCACGCCACACTTCTTGGCGAAGCCCAGGGCGGCCTGGGTCGGATTGCCGTCGGCGTCGAAGGCAGCCTGTACGGGCGGGCCGTCGAGGTTGACGGTGCGGTCTGGCTGTTCGGTGGCCAGTTGCTCGACCAGCACGGCCAGGCGGCGCGGCGCGGCGTAGTAACGCGCACCGCTGTAGCTCAGGCCGGCGGCCTTGAGGCCTTTTTCGACGCCGGAGAGAAAGGATTCGCCGAGGGTTTTCAGGGCTTTGGGTGGCAGCTCTTCGGTGCCCAGTTCAACCAGAAAATCGAGCGCACTCATTCTGCTGCCTCCAGCTTGGCCAGTACTTCATCACGCAGATCGGGGGCGGCGAGCGGGAAGCCCAGGCGGCGACGGGCCTGCAGATAACTCTGCGCCACGGCGCGGGCCAGGGTGCGCACGCGCAGGATGTACTGCTGGCGCGCGGTCACCGAAATGGCGCGGCGGGCATCCAGCAGGTTGAAGGTGTGCGAAGCCTTGAGGACCATCTCGTAGGTCGGCAGCGGCAGCTCCAGCTCGATCAGACGGTTGGCTTCGCTCTCGTAGAAATCGAACAGCTCGAACAGCTTCTCGACGTTGGCGTGTTCGAAGTTATAGGTCGACTGCTCGACTTCGTTCTGGTGGAACACGTCGCCGTAGGTCACCTTGCCGAACTGGCCGTCAGCCCATACCAGGTCGTACACGGAATCGACACCCTGGATATACATGGCCAGGCGCTCGAGGCCGTAGGTGATCTCGCCAGTGACCGGGTAGCACTCGATGCCACCGACTTGCTGGAAGTAGGTGAACTGGGTGACTTCCATGCCGTTGAGCCAGATTTCCCAGCCCAGGCCCCAGGCGCCGAGGGTCGGCGATTCCCAGTTGTCTTCGACGAAACGGATGTCGTGCACCAGCGGGTCGATGCCGATGGCCTTCAGCGAGCCGAGGTACAGCTCCTGGAAGTTTTCCGGGTTCGGCTTGAGCACCACCTGGAACTGGTAGTAGTGCTGCAGGCGGTTGGGGTTCTCGCCGTAGCGGCCGTCGGTCGGGCGACGCGATGGCTGCACGTAAGCGGCGTTCCAGGTTTCCGGGCCGATGGCACGCAGGAAGGTGGCGGTGTGGAAGGTACCGGCGCCCACTTCCATGTCATAGGGTTGCAGTACCACACAGCCTTGCTCGGCCCAGTATTGTTGCAGGGCGAGGATCAAGTCCTGGAAGGTGCGCACGGCAGGCGTTGTCTGGCTCACGAAAAATTCACCTGTTGGGGCTGCGACAGAAAGCCGGGGAGTATACCCGAAGCAAGGCGCAGCCCGCATGCTGCGCCGTGTCGACTGCAGCCCATGCTTGCCAGGCGATAGCACCCTGCTGGCGCCAGCCTTGGCGGCCGGTTCTAGTGCTTGGAATAATTTACTCTGCCGACCTGCGGGTTTTGCTGCGCTCGTGCGTCTTATAGATAAAGCAGCTTCTCAGCGCTGCACAACCCATCAGGTCACGACCCGCGCCATCACCGCCGATGGGCCCCGGTCGTGTCAGTAACAGCAAGCAAGGTGTGTGATGAAAGAGGGATTTCGCCAGTCCATGGCATGGCTGCATACCTGGACAGGGCTGGTGGTTGGCTGGGTGCTGTTCTTCGTGTTCGTGACCGGTACGGCCGGCTATGTGGATGACGAAATCACCCGCTGGATGGAGCCCGAGCGGCCACTGCAGGTGCGCATCGAGGGCGTTGAGCGCGGAGCCATGCTCGAACGTGCCTTGCAGCGCCTGGAACAGGTGGCCAGCAATGCCAAGAGCTGGACCATCACCCTGCCCCACACCACGTTGCGCCCGCGTGGCGAACAGGGCCTGGCCATTTCCTGGGAAGATCTGCCCGAGCATGGCCACGACTATGGCCGGCGCGGCGGTGAAGAGCTCAACGCCCGCACTGGCCTGCCGCGTCAGGAGGTCGAGCCACGCGAAACCGGCGGTGGTGGGGCGCTCTACGAAATGCACTACGTGCTGCATTACATGCCCTACAACGTGGGCATCACCATCGTCGGTGTGTGCACCATGCTGATGCTCCTGGCGATCCTCACCGGGGTCATCACCCACAAGAAAATCTTCAAGGACTTCTTCACCTTCCGCCCTGGCAAGGGCCAGCGTTCCTGGCTGGACGCGCACAACGTGATCAGCGTGATGGCGCTGCCGTTCTTCCTGATGATCACTTACAGCGGGCTGATTTTCTTCGTCTTCAACTACATGCCGGCCGCCGCGGTAGCGCTGTATGGCACCGGCAAACAGCAGGAGCGCGTGCTGATCGACGAGCTGTTTGGCCGCGACAAACGCGAGTACCTGCCCGCCAGTCGGCCGCAGGTAGCGCTCGACGAGCTGGTGCAGCGGGGCGAAGCGCAGTGGCCCGAACAGGGCGTGGCCAGCCTTACCATTAGCCAGGTCAAGGGTGAGCCCGCGCGTATCGACGTGCAGCGCATTCTCGGCGGCTCGGTGAACATCTACGATCCCGTGATGCTCAGCTTCGCCGCCGATGGCCAGCCTGCCGTCTATCCGGACAAGACCCACGGCCCCGGCAAGACCCATCGCATGCTGATCGGCCTGCACGAAGGGTTGTTCGCCGACTGGTGGCTGCGCTGGCTGTACCTCGTCGCCGGCCTGCTGGGCTGCGGGATGATCGGCACCGGCCTGGTGCTGTGGACGGTCAAGCGGCGCAATGGGCACCTCAAGCGCAACGATGCAGCCGCGCTGTTCGATGCCTACGGCTTGCGCCTGGTGGAAGTGCTGAACGTCGGTACTCTGGTCGGCCTGCCGACAGCCGTCGCCGCCTACTTCTGGGCTAATCGATTACTGCCGGTGGGTATGGCTGAGCGCGCCTCCTGGGAAATGCACTGTCTGTTCCTGACTTGGGGCTGGCTGTTCCTGTACGCCTCGCTGCGGCCTCTGAAAAAGGCTTGGCTGGAAATGGCCTGGATGGCGGTGGCTGCCTTTGGGTTGATCCCGCTGATCAACGCGCTGACCACCGATCGTCACCTGGGCGTGACCCTTGCCGAGGGCGACTGGGTGCTGGCGGGCTTCGACCTGAGCATGCTCGGCCTGGCGGCCTTGTTCGCCTATGGCGCGATGAAGATTCGCCGCCGCTGGCTAAAGGCCGATATCGCTGCGGTGCAGGCTGGCAAGGAGGCGCTGGCATGAACAAGGCTTCGATGGCTGCTTATCGCTGGGCCGTCGCCTCACGGGTGCTGGCGGCAGCGCTCGGTGGATATGCCCTGACCTCTGCATTGACCGTGCTGCTGGCACTGCTCTGGCCGCTGCCGAAAGACCAGGCCGTGCTCGCCGCCAGCATGCTCAGCTTTACCCTGTACGCCGTGGCGGTGATCTGGGTGTTCAGTGTGCGCAGCGTGACGCGCGCCTGGCTGGGCATGCTGATCCCCACCGCAGTAGTCGCGCTGCTGTGCTGGGTGCTGCAATCGGGAGGCGCGGCATGAGCCTGAATCTCTCCATTTTGCTGGCGAGCCTCGGTGGCTTCATCGCGCTGGCGTTGGCCATGGAAAAACACTGCAAGCATCTGCTGCGCCATGTGCTCTCGCCGCTGTGGATGCGTGTGCTGCGTACCGCTGGCTGGCTGCTGCTGGCTGTTGCGCTGGTGCTTAGCCTGCAGCACTTGGGCTGGAGCATTGGCGTGACTGCCTGGTTCGGCTGGTTGTCGATTGCCGGTGTGGTGCTGGTGTTCTATCTGCCCAAATGGCCCTGGCAGCCTGCCCCGAGCAAGGGCGCGCCTCGTCGCAAGGAAAACCCAGCCAGCGTCGACAGTGCCCTGGCCCAGCAGCCAGCCGAGCGGCTGCACTGGTTGCGGCGCCTGGCGACCGGCGTGTTGCTGCTGGTGCCTGTGGCTGTGCTCGGCCTGCTGCTGACCGCCGCGCCGAAACCGCTGCACAGCGACGCCGCCGTACAAGGCCAGGTCGGCCCGTGGACGTTCACCCTGGCCGAGGCGCAGCGCAAGGCGCCGCGTCAGGTGCTGGGCACGCCGTTCAAAGCTTTTGAAGTGCGCTTCTGCGAAACCTGCGATGACCAGATCCGCGCCGCCTACCTGAAGATCCGCAAACCACGTTCCCTGCGTGCCGCAGGCCTGGTGTTCTCTGGCAACCGCTGGGATCGCCTGGTGGAAATCCAGATCCCCGCCAAGGCCAAACTGAGCGATGGGCTATGGCTGACCGTGGAAGGCAAGGACGGCAGCGTGCACCACGCTGCGGTGGATATCGCCGAGGCATCGCCGGCCCTCGCCGAATTTATCGCCCGTCAGCAGTAAGCCTGCGGTTGCCACTGATCCGATAGTTCCCACGCTCTGCGTGGGCATTCATCCTTTGTCGCTCCGCGCCACGATTCGCGAGCTCAGAGAACGATGTACGGACGCAGAGCGTCCTGCCATGCATTACCACGCAGAGCGTGGGAACGATCGACTGCTTCCCGGGTTTCGCTGCGCTCTACCCGGGCTACAGGAACATTCGGGTTCATTCGCACTGTTGATCCGCGGTTATAGTTCTCCCCTCGCCCATCACCGAGCCGACTGCCATGCCCCGCTGTTTCTGGTGTAACGACGATCCGCTGTATCAGGCCTATCACGACAGGGAATGGGGCGTGCCGTCGCGCGATCCCGGGCACCTGTTCGAGATGCTGCTACTCGAAGGCGCCCAGGCCGGGCTGTCGTGGATTACCGTGCTGAAAAAGCGTGAGCGCTATCGCCAGGTGTTGTTCGGCTTCGATGCCGAGCGGCTGGCGGCGATGAGCGATGACTACATCGAAACCCTGATGCAGGATCCCGGCATCATTCGCAACCGCCTCAAGCTGCAGGCTGCGCGCAAGAATGCTCAGGCCTGGCTGCGTCTCGAGGATCCGGTGGCGCTGCTCTGGTCGTTTGTTGGCGGTCAGCCGAAGATCAATCACTTCGAAGGGCCCGGCGAGGTGCCGGCGGTCACGGCCGAGGCCGAAGCCATGAGCAAGGCGCTGAAAAAGGCCGGCTTTAACTTTGTCGGCCCGACCATCTGCTACGCCTTCATGCAGGCCACCGGCATGGTGATGGACCACACCCGCGATTGTGATCGCTACGCACAACTGCAAACGGAGACGCAGCCATGAGCACCACCATCGACACTCTGGAGCAACTACAGGCGCTCTACGGCGAAGCCCACGAGCGTTCGCTGCGCAAGGAAATCACTTACCTCAGCGAGCCCTATCAGGCGCTGGTCGCGGCGTCGCCATTCGTGGTGCTGGCCACCCACGGCCCAGACGGACTGGACTGTTCTCCGCGTGGTGATGCGCCAGGCTTCGTGCGGATTGTCGACGAGCGCACCCTGCTTCTGCCGGATCGCCCAGGCAACAACCGAATCGACAGCCTGCGCAACATCATCCACGATCCGCACGTGGCGCTGCTGTTCCTGATTCCCGGCGTTGGCGAGAGTTTCCGGGTCAACGGCCGCGCGAGCATCTCGCTGGATCCTGAATTACTGGCGCTGTGCGAAGCGCAAGGCAAGCTGCCGCGTAGCGTGCTGCGTATCAGCGTCGATACCTGCTATTTCCAGTGCTCCAAGGCGGCGGTGCGCTCCGGTCTGTGGGATGCCGAGCGGCATGTCGAGCGAACCAGCCTGCCGTCGGCAGGTGAGATCCTCAAGGCGGTGATGGATCCGTCATTCGACGCGCAGGCCTACGAGCGCGAGCTGCAGGAGCGCCTGAAAACGCGGCTGTACTGAATGCTTCCGCGTTTCTGCGCGCGTATGTAACAGTCATGCCCGCCTGAGGCGGTTACAATGTGGCCCTTTTTTTGACGGGAGCAGCTTGTGGAAAAGCTCAAAGGCGCGCTGGTGGTTGGTTCCCTGCGTTTGTTCGCCCTCCTGCCGTGGCGTGCGGTGCAGTCGCTCGGCGCCGTGATCGGCTGGTTGATGTGGAAGTTGCCGAACGGCTCGCGGGAAGTCGTGCGCATCAACCTGGCCAAATGCTTTCCTGAACTGAACGCTGCAGAGCACGACAAGCTGGTTGGCCGCAGCCTAATGGACATCGGACGCACCCTGACCGAGAGCGCCTGCGCCTGGGTGTGGCCGGCCAACAAGTCTCTGGCCCGCGTGCGCGAAGTCGAGGGCCTGGAAGTGCTCGAAGCCGCGCTCGCCTCGGGCAAGGGCGTGGTCGGCATCACCAGCCACCTGGGCAACTGGGAAGTGCTCAACCACTTCTACTGCTCGCAGTGCAAACCGATCATCTTCTACCGTCCACCCAAGCTCAAGGCGGTCGATGACCTGCTGCGCGAGCAGCGCGTGCAACTGGGCAACCGTGTGGCGCCTTCGACCAAGGAAGGCATCCTCAGCGTCATCAAGGAGGTGCGCAAAGGCGGCGCCGTGGGCATTCCCGCTGACCCTGAGCCGAGCCTGTCGTCCGGCCTGTTCGTGCCGTTCTGCGGCACGGTGGCGCTGACCAGCAAGTTCGTGCCAGGCATGCTTGCTGGTGGCAAGGCCGTCGGCGTGTTCCTGCATGCCCTGCGTCTGGAAGACGGCTCCGGCTACAAGGTGATCCTTGAAGCCGCGCCGGAAGGCATGTACAGCGAAGACACTTACACCGCCGTGGCGGCCATGAGCGCCGTGGTCGAGAAGTACGTGCGCGCCTATCCCAGCCAGTACATGTGGAGCATGAAGCGCTTCAAGAAACGCCCCGAGGGCGAGGCGCGCTGGTACTGAAATTTGCGGCGCCTCGCAATGAGGCGCCGTTTCGCTAGGCTTGTGCGGCGATTTGAGCTATTAACGGGGGCATATCTTCTCGAGGCTGTCAGGACATGTCCGCCAACCAGCGTCAGCACCCCCGTACCCCGATGAAATGCCGCATCAAGATCTGCCACCCGAGCTTCGGCGAGCTGGTTGCCCAGACCCGCGACCTCTCCGACGGCGGCGTGTACGTCAAGCATGACGACCTGGCTGCTCTGGAACCCGGCACCCGGGTGACCGGCCAGGTACAGGATCTGCCCATCGAAGCGCCGATCCTGGAGATGGAAGTGATGCGCGTCACCCCAGAGGGCGTGGGGCTGCGCTTCATTCGCGACTGAATTCGACAGGCCGGCGCCCTGCTCCGCCAGCCTCGCTCACTACGACTACAGCTTGGCCTTCACCGCCGCCAGACCATCGCCACCGTCACGGGTTTTCACGCCCTCCAACCAACCGTCCAGTACCTGCGGGTTGGCCTTGATCCAGTTCTTGATTGCCGTGGCATTGGCCACTTTGCGGTTGAGCACGTCATCCATGATGGTGTTCTCCATCTCCTGAGTGAATTTCAGGTTGGTCAGCAGTTTGCCCACGTTCGGGCATTCGGCCACATAACCCTTGCGCGCCAGGGTATTCACCGAGCCGGTGCTGCCGAAGAATTTCTCGCCGCCCTTGAGGTACTGCATGTCGAACTGCACGTTCATCGGGTGCGGCGTCCAGCCGAGAAACACCACGAACTCGTCGCGTTTCACCGCGCGGCCAACCTGCACCAGCATGGCCTGTTCGCTGGATTCCACCAGCTGCCAGTCACCGAGGTTGAATTCGTTGCCGGCGATCATCTGGCGAATGTAGTCATTGGCTGGCGAGCCCGAGCCGATGCCATAGATCTTCTTGCCGAACTTGTCGGCGTATTTGTTCAGATCGTTGAAATCCTTCACGCCGGCTTCATAGGCGTAGGTCGGCACCGCCAGGGTGTACTCGGTACCGCCGAGGTTTTCCACCACCTTGTCGATCTGCCCGCTGGCCACGTAACGGTCGTAGTCGTGCTGGCCGGCTGGCATCCAGTTACCGAGAAACACGTCGACCTGGCCTTTCTGCAGGCCGGCGAAGATGATCGGCACGGCCAGCGTACGGGTCTGCGGTTTGTAGCCCAGGCCGTCGAGCAGCAAGCTGGCGATGCCGTTGGTGACCGCAATATCGCTCCAGCCTGGGTCGGCCAGGCTGACGCTGGCGCATTTGGCGTCTTCGGCATGTACCTGAACGTTTGCAAACATGGCCAGCAGGCCTGCGGCAATCACCGTCTTGAAGGGCTTCATCGGCGGTGGCCTTGTGCATGAGGGAGCTTTAACCCTAGCAGATGGAAAGGCGATTTTTATGGCCGTTACAGGCCTCCGGGAAGGCATACCGTTCGTCGTCGGGCGTGAACAGAATTGAACCGATTGCTGTCTTGGGCTGTCCGTCCACAGGACGTGCGGAGCACTCTTTTATTTCATTGTTTAGGTTGCAAGTGGCTGATTCAGGAAGGGATTCGCGGCGGCTTGGCTTGAGTCTTCTTTCTAGGTCATCGAATTGAATAAACTGATCCTCTCTCTGATTTTAGGCAGCACCCTCTTATGTGCTGCAGCTGGCAACGCATCCGCCAGCTTCCGTGTCCACATGCAGGATGGCAGCAGCCGCGTCGTTGCACCCGCCAAGCTCGATCCTAATTCTTCCCAGGCCGTTGTCAGCAGAGCGCTGAGCGCGCTCGGCACGCCGTACCGCTGGGGCGGCACCAGCCCCGAGCGTGGGTTCGACTGCAGCGGCCTGGTCAAATACGCCTTCAAGCAGGTCGATGACCTCGACTTGCCACGTACCTCCCGTGGCCTTTCCCGTTTCGACGGCCCCAAGGTGTCCAAGAGCGATCTGGAGCCCGGCGATCTGCTTTTCTTCCGCATTCGCGGACGCAGTGTCGATCACGTAGCCATCTACCTGGGCAATGACCGTTTCATCCACGCGCCGCGTCGTGGCACCAACGTACGTATCGACAAGCTCAGCGACGGCTACTGGAAAAAGCACTTCCAGCTGGCTCGCCGAGTGATGCCTGAAGATACGCAGTTGGCCAGTAACGGCTGACGGGGTCAGCGAAACGACTGTTGTGTGGCGGGAGCTACCGGTCGCGATCTCGTGGGAGGGGCTTTAGCCCCGATGTGCTTATCTAGGCGTAAAGAGCTCGCGGCTAAAGCTGCTCCCACGAATTCTGGATGTCTGCTTCTGCCTTCGAAGCGTCTCTAAACAAAGAGGCTCGCCATCCGCCGGACGGACTGTTCCGGCACGGGTGCAGGCGTTAAACTGCGCGCCGCTTCCAGCCATGTCGGCTGAGGCAATGGGTTCCCTAACCCCATTTCACGAAAAAGGACGTCCCATGACCCTGCTTCCTGCATCGGTCAGCCGCGCCGTATTGGCTGCGCTGATCGCGTTTCACATCCTCATCATCATCGCCAGCAACTACCTGGTGCAGCTGCCAATGACCATCTTTGGCTGGCACACCACCTGGGGCGCGTTCAGCTTTCCGTTCATCTTCCTGGCCACCGACCTCACCGTCCGCCTGATCGGTAAACACGCTGCGCGCGTGGTGATCGCCCGCGTCATGCTGCCAGCGCTGGTCGCCTCCTACATCGTTTCAGTGCTGTTCCATGAAGGCGCGTTCGGTGGCGTGGCGGCGCTTGGCGAATTCAACCTGTTCGTGTTTCGCATCGCCCTGGCCAGCTTCCTGGCCTACGTGCTCGGCCAGCTGCTCGACATCCAGGTGTTCGATCGCCTGCGCAAGCTCAAGTACTGGTGGGTCGCCCCGGCGGCTTCCAGCGTGTTCGGCCAGGCCATGGACACCCTGGCGTTCTTCTCCATCGCCTTCTGGCAGAGCAGCGACCCGTTCATGGCCGCCAACTGGGTGGAAATCGCTATGGTGGATTACGTGATCAAGCTGGCCGTCAGCCTGGCGCTGTTCGTGCCGCTGTACGGCATGCTGCTGGGCGCCATCGTGAAGCGGTTGCCGCAACGCACTGTATTTAACTGAAGCGGGCACCAATAAAAACGCCGGATTCCCTCACAGGAATCCGGCGTTTTTCGTTGCATGGCGTATGGCTCAGCGCGCTGGTGCTGCCAATGGCAATGCTTGCAGGCGCGACAGGTGCAGGGCGATCGCCAGAGAGACCAGCAGCAGCGAGCCGATGAACAGGCCCAGTCCGTCCCAGCCGCCCGCCTGCCAGAACACGCCGCCGAGGGTGCCGGCGACGCTGGAACCCAGGTAGTAGCAGAACAGGTACAGCGACGACGCCTGGCCTTTGGCCTGGGTGGCGCGGCGGCCGATCCAGCTGCTCGACACAGAATGCGCGCCGAAGAAGCCGAAGGTGAATAGCAGCATGCCGACCAGAATCACCGGCAGCACGTCGAACAGGGTCAGTACCAGGCCGGCCAGCATCAGGCCGATTACCACCCAGAGCACCTTGCGACGACCGAGCTTGTCAGCAAGCGCGCCGATCTGTGCGGAGCTGTAGATGCCCGACAGGTAGACGATGGAGAGTAGGCCGATGCTGGTCTGGTCGAGCTTGAAGGGTGCCTCGATCAGCCGGTAACCGATGTAGTTGAACATCGTCACGAAGGCGCCCATCAGCAGAAAGCCTTGCAGGAACAGCCATGGCAGGCCGGCATCGCGGAACTGTAGGGTGTAGCCCTGTAGCAGACTGCGCGGGCGCAGCGAACGAGCGCGGAAGTTACGTGACTCGGGCAGCAGCCGCCAGAACAGCCCGCCGGCCAACAGGCCCATGCCGCCGAGGGTGCCAAGTACCGCGTGCCAGGACATGAAGTCCACCAGTACGCCGCTGAGCAGGCGGCCGCTCATGCCACCGATGGCGTTGCCACCGATATACACGCCCATGGCGAGGCCCAGGTGTAGCGGGTCGATTTCTTCACTCAGGTAGCTCATGGCCACGGCCGCCAGGCCGCTGAGCGCCAGGCCAACCAGCGCGCGCATTACCAGCACGCCTTCCCAGGTCGGCATCAGCGCGCTGCCGACGGTGAATACGGCAGCGGCGAGCAGCGACACCACCATCACCGGCTTGCGACCGAGCGCATCGGACAGCGGCCCGGTGATCAGCAGGCCGACGGCCAGGGTGATAGTGGAAACGGAGAGGATCAGGCTGCTTTGCGCGGCGCTCAGATCGAACTGCTGCGCGAGCATCGGCATCATCGGCTGTACGCAATACAGCAGCGCGAAAGTGGCGAAACCGCCGCTGCACATGGCGAGAATGGTGCGTAGAAAGGCGCGGGTGCCCTTCTGGATATAAACAGGTTCTGCCGAAACGCTGCGCGGGGCAGACTCCTCAAAGTGGGCTGGAACGCACTCGTGCGGTGCGTGTGGAACGTGCTGACTCATTACGACCTCTTGAACACTCGATTCCCAGGCGAAGCGCCGCCGCATGCTCTGACGAATGTCGGCATGGGTGGTTGTTGTTATTGGGAATGGGCTCAGGATAAATAGCCGGGCAAGTTCTTTCCAATATAATATTCGACCCAATCGATATGTTTTTCGACCTATTGGAGAGGGCATGGAACTGCGCCACTTACGTTACTTCGTGGCCGTTGCCGAAGAGCTGCACTTTGGCCGCGCCGCCGAGCTGCTGGGTATTTCCCAGCCACCGCTGAGCCAGCAGATTCAGGCGCTCGAGCAGGAGTTGGGCGTGCGCCTGTTCGAGCGCAGCAACCGCCATGTGGCGCTTACCGATGCCGGGCGGTTGTTTCTTGAGGAAACGCGGCAAACCCTGGCCCAGGTCAGCAAGTCGGTGGATGTGGTGCGTCGCGCCGAACAGGGCGAGATTGGTGAATTGCAGATCGGCTTCACCGCATCGGCGCCGTTCGTGTCGATCATTCCACGCGCGGTGTTCGCCTTCCGCCAAGCGTTTCCGGCGGTGCACCTCGATTTGCAGGAGATGACCAGCCGCCAGGTCAGCCAGGCGCTGCTGGAAAAGAAACTGCAGATCGGCATGATTCGCCCGCTGGAGCTGCCTGCCGAGCTGGATGCGGTAGAGCTGCTCAGCGAGCCACTGGTGGCCCTGCTGCATGCCGGCCACCCATTGGCTGGCGAGCAGGATCGGGGACTGGCTCTGGCCGAACTGGCTGATGAGCCATTCGTTTATTTTCCACGTAATTACGGCTCGGGCCTGTATGGCCAGTTCTTCAACCTGGCCCGCCAGGCCGGTTTCACCCCGCGCGTTGCCCAGGAGGCTAACGAGGCGCTGACCATCATCGGTCTGGTGGCGGCGGGGCTTGGGGTTTCGGTACTGCCGGCGTCGTTCCGGCGTATCCGCATCGATGGCGTGGTGTTCCGCACCCTGATCGACGCAGATGCCACCACGGCGGTGTGGCTGGTCAAACGCCGCCAGGAGCGCTCGCCGCTGGCTCAGGCCTTTATGGACCTGTTGACCCGCGAGGTGCAGGCACTCAAGTAGCCGATGGGATTTTTTGTAGCCCGGGTCGAGCGCAGCGACACCTGGGAAAGGTATCTGCGTATCGCTGCGCTCAACCCAGGCTACGGGCTAGAGGCTACGGATTGCGTCGAGCTTCAAGCGCTGGCGTTCTTGTCCAGTTTGCGCAGAAATACCGTCATTTCCTTTTCCGCCTGCTTGTCGCCTTTCGCCTGCGCGGCCTGCAGGCCGCTCTGCCAGGCGCTGCGGGCAGCGTCCGGGTTGCCGGCGGTTTGCTGGGCCTTGCCGAGCAGCTTCCAGGCAGCGGAATACCGCGGGTCGTGTTCGACGCAGCGCTGCAGGTGTTCAGCAGCTTTTACGGCATCGCCGACATCCAGATAACCCTTGCCCAAGCCGAAGCGCAGCAGCGAGTTATCCACGCCCTTGGCGAGCATCTTTTCCAGCGCTTCGGTGCTCATCGTCAGGGCTCCTTAGAAGAAGGTCAGGCCGACCTGGAACAGCCGCTCGACATCGCGAATATGCTTCTTGTCCATCAGGAACAGGATCACGTGGTCGCCGGACTCGATCACCGTCACGTCATGGGCGATCAGCACTTCTTCATTGCGAATAATTGCGCCGATGCTGGTGCCGGGTGGTAGGGATATATCCTTGATCGCCTTGCCGACCACCTTGCTCGAGCGCGTATCGCCGTGGGCGATCACTTCTAGGGCTTCGGCGGCGCCGCGGCGTAGCGAGTGCACGCTTTCGATATCGCCGCGGCGCACGTGGGTCAGCAGGCTGCCGATGGTCGCCAGCTGCGGGCTGATGGCGATGTCGATCTCGCCGCCCTGGATCAGGTCGACGTAGGCCGGGTTGTTGATCAGCGTCATTACCTTGCGCGCGCCTAGGCGTTTGGCCAGCAGCGAGGACATGATGTTGGCTTCGTCGTCGTTGGTCAGGGCCAGGAAGATGTCGGCATCCTTGATGTTCTCTTCCACCAACAGGTCGCGATCGGATGAGCTGCCGTGCAGCACGATGGTACTTTCCAGGCTTTCCGAGAGGTAGCGGCAGCGGGCCGGATTCATCTCGATGATTTTCACCTGGTAGCGGCTTTCGATGGCCTCGGCGAGGCGCTCGCCAATGTTGCCGCCCCCGGCGATCACCACGCGTTTGTAGCCTTCCTCCAGGCGGCGCATCTCGCTCATTACCGCGCGGATATCGCCCTTGGCGGCGATGAAGAACACTTCGTCATCGGCTTCGATCACCGTATCGCCCTGGGGCATGATGGCCCGGTCGCGGCGAAAGATCGCCGCCACCCGGGTATCGACCTTGGGCATGTGCTCGCGCAATTGACGCAGTTGCTGGCCGACCAGCGGCCCGCCGTAGTAGGCCTTGACTGCCACCAGCTGGGCTTTGCCGTCAGCGAAGTCGATCACCTGCAGGGCGCCGGGGTATTCGATCAGGCGCTTGATATAGTTGGTCACCACCTGCTCGGGGCTGATCAGCACGTCGATGGGGATGGCTTCGTTGTCGAACAGGCCGCTGCGGGTCAGGTAGGCCGGCTCGCGCACCCGGGCGATCTTGGTCGGCGTGTGATAGAGGGTATAGGCCACCTGGCAGGCGATCATGTTGACTTCGTCGCTGTTGGTCACCGCCACCAGCATGTCGGCATCGTCGGCGCCGGCTTGGCGCAGCACGGTCGGGAACGAGCCCTTGCCCTGTACGGTGCGGATGTCCAGGCGATCACTCAGGGCACGCAGACGATCACCGTCGGTGTCCACCACGGTGATGTCGTTGGCTTCGCTGGCTAGGTGTTCGGCCAGGGTGCCGCCGACCTGGCCGGCGCCGAGGATGATGATCTTCATCGGGTTGCTCCAACGGCTGCGATCTTGATCAGTTTGGCGTAGTAGAAGCCATCGTGGCCGTCCTGCTGGGCGAGCAGCTGGCGGCCGTGGGGTTGCTTGAGGCCGAACGGGCCAGTGATATCCAGCTCGCGGGCGCCCGGCGTGCGTTCGAGAAACGCGCCGATGACCTCGGTATTTTCTGTCGGCAATGTCGAACATGTGGCGTAGAGCAGGATGCCGCCAACCTCGAGGGCCGACCACATGGCGTCGAGCAGCTCGCCTTGCAGCGTGGCCAGCGCCGGAATGTCATCGGCCTTGCGGGTTAGCTTGATGTCTGGATGGCGGCGAATCACGCCGGTGGCCGAGCAGGGTGCATCGAGCAGGATGCGCTGGAACGGCTTGCCGTCCCACCAGGCGGCCGTATCGCGGCCATCGGCTGCGATCAATTTGGCATCCAGGCCCAGGCGGTCGAGGTTCTCGCGCACGCGCAGCAGGCGCTTGGCTTCCAAGTCCACGGCGACCACTTCGCTCAAGCCCGGCTCGGCTTCCAGCAAATGGCAGGTCTTGCCGCCGGGCGCTGCGCAGGCGTCGAGCACACGCTGGCCGGGCGCCAGTTGCAGCAGCTCGGCGGCCAGTTGCGCGGCTTCGTCCTGCACGCTGACGTGGCCCTCGGCGAAGCCTGGCAGCAGCGTCACGTCGCAGGCCTGCAAGAGGCGAATGCCGTCGCGGCTGAAGGTGCAGGGCTCGGCGTCGAAGCCGACCTGACGCAGTCGCGCCAGATAGTCATCGCGGCTGCCATGGCGGCGGTTGACCCGCAGGATCAGCGGCGGATGGGCATTGTTGGCGGCGCAAATGGCCTGCCACTGCTCGGGCCAGAAGGCCTTGAGCTGCTTCTGCAGCCAGCGCGGGTGGGCGGTGTGCAGCACCGGGTCGCGGTCCAGTTCGGCGAGGATGCTGTCGGTGTCGCGCTGGGCATTGCGCAGCACGGCATTGAGCAGGCCCTTGGCTGACGTCTTTTTCAATTTGTCGACGCAGCCGACCGTCTCGCCGATCGCCGCGTGAGCGGGAATACGGGTGTAGAATAGCTGGTAGAGGCCGACCAGCAGCAGCGCTTCGAGGTCGCGGTCGCCATCCCTGAAGGGCTTGCGCAGCAGTTTTTCGGCGATCAGCGCCAGGCGCGGTTGCCAGCGGGCGGCGCCAAAGGCCAGATCCTGGGCGAGGCCGCGGTCGCGGGCCTCGACCTTGTCGAGCAGTGGCGGCAGGCTGGTGCCCAGCGACGCCTTGCCTTCGAGCACCGCCGCCAGGGCGCGAGCTGCTGCCAGCCTGGGGTTCATGCCAGCACCGTGCCGACGGCGAACTGCTCGCGGCGGCTGTTGTACAGATCGCTGAAGTTCAGCGCCTTGCCGCCGGGCAATTGCAGGCGGGTGAGCAGCAGGGCGCCAGTGCCGCAGGCGACGGTCAGGCCGTCCTTGCTGGCGGCGAGAATTTCGCCGGGCTGGCCCTGGCCTTCACCGATACAGCCAGCCAATACCTTGAGCGGCGCGTCGTTCAGCGTGCTGTGGCAGATCGGCCAGGGATTGAACGCGCGGATCAAGCGCTCCAGATCAATGGCCGGCCGACTCCAGTCGATGCGGGCCTCATCCTTGTTGAGCTTGTGGGCGTAGCTGGCCTGTGCATCGTCCTGCACTTCGCCCATCAGCGTGCCGCTAGCGAGGCCGGCGATGGCTTCGATTACCGCAGGCGGGCCTAGCTCGGCGAGGCGGTCGTGCAGGCTACCGCCGGTGTCTTCGGCAGTGATCGGCGTGCGCACCTTGAGCAACATCGGCCCGGTGTCCAGGCCGGCTTCCATCTGCATCACGGTCACGCCGCTCTCGGCATCACCGGCCTGCACGGCACGCTGGATCGGCGCCGCACCGCGCCAGCGCGGCAGCAGCGAGGCGTGGCTGTTGATGCAACCGAAGCGCGGGATATCCAGCACCACTTGCGGCAGGATCAAGCCATAGGCGACCACCACCAGCAGATCCGGCTTTAGCGCCGCCAGCTCGGCTTGCGCTGCGGCATCCTTGAGGCTCGGCGGCTGCATGACGGGAATAGCGTTGTTCAGGGCGAGCTGCTTGACTGGGCTGGGCATCAGCTTCTGACCACGGCCCGCCGGGCGATCCGGCTGGGTGTACACCGCGACGATCTGGTGCGGCGTGTCGAGCAGGGCCTTGAGGTGGGCGGCGGCGAATTCCGGGGTGCCGGCGAATACGATACGCAGAGCTTCGGTCATGGGATCTCGCTTTGACTGGGTGCTGGAAAAAACAAAAGGCTTGCCGCGGCAAGCCTTTGTTGGAGGCCCGATCAGGCCTGCTGGCGGTGCTGCTTTTCCAGCTTCTTCTTGATGCGGTCGCGCTTGAGCGTGGACAGGTAGTCGACGAACAGCTTGCCGTTGAGGTGGTCGCACTCGTGCTGGATGCACACGGCGAGCAGGCCCTCGGCGATCATTTCGAACGGCTTGCCGTCACGATCCAGGGCGTTGATCTTCACTTTCTGCGGGCGGTCGACGTTCTCGTAGAAGCCGGGCACCGACAGGCAGCCTTCCTGGTACTGATCCATTTCTTCGGTGAGCGATTCGAATTGCGGGTTGATGAAAACCAGCGGCTCGCTCTTGTCTTCCGACAGGTCCATCACCACTACGCGCTTGTGCACATTCACCTGGGTAGCGGCGAGGCCGATCCCGGGGGCGTCGTACATGGTTTCGAACATGTCGTCGATCAGCTGACGCAAAGCGTCATCGACCACGTCCACCGGCTTGGCGATGGTCCGCAGGCGCGGATCGGGAAATTCGAGAATGTTTAAAATCGCCATAATACGTTTGTGATGCACTTGTGGAATAAATTCAAAATCCGCTGCTAAGATGACGACAGTATTCAAAAACGGCGTCAAGCCGCGGATTTACTGGGCTCTGTCGCAGCGCTAGGGCGCTTCACGCGAAGGCACATCATAAAGGGATTCACCGCATGAGGAAATCACTACTCGCCCTGCTGCTGGTCGCGGCGAGCGGCCTGGCGCTTGCCGAGGTGCAGCTCAAGGAAGGCCACCCCGACCGTTACACGGTCGTGAAGGGCGATACCCTCTGGGATATTTCCGGCAAGTTCCTGCGTCAGCCCTGGAAATGGCCGGAAATCTGGCACGCCAATCCCCAGGTACAGAACCCTCATCTGATCTATCCCGGCGATGTGCTGAGCCTGGTCTATATCGATGGCCAGCCGCGCCTGGTGCTGGGCCGCGGCGATTCGCGCGGCACCATCAAGCTGTCGCCGAAGGTGCGCAGCACGCCGATGGCCGAAGCCATTCCGACCATTCCGCTGGAGGCGATCAACAGCTTCCTGCTGAAGAACCGCATCGTCGATTCTCCGGAAGCATTCCAGGGCGCGCCTTATATCGTGGCCGGCAATGCCGAGCGCGTAGTCAGCGGCGCGGGCGATCGTGTCTACGCTCGCGGCAGTTTCGATCCGAACGCTCCGGTGTACGGCATCTTCCGTCAGGGCAAGACTTACACCGACCCGGATACCAAGGAATTCCTCGGCATCAACGCTGACGACATCGGCGGTGGCGAAATCGTCGCCGAGGAGGAGGGCGTTGGTACCCTCAACCTGACCCGCACCACTCAGGAAGTGCGCAACGGCGACCGCTTGTTCCCCACCGAAGAGCGCGCGATCAACTCCTCCTTCATGCCGAGCGAACCGAAGACCGAGATCAAGGGCCTGATCCTCGATGTTCCGCGTGGCGTCAGCCAGATCGGTCAGTTCGACGTGGTTACCCTGAACAAGGGCGCTCGTGACGGCCTGGAGATCGGCAACGTGCTGGCGGTCTACAAGACCGGCGAAACCGTACGCGACCGGGTTACCGGTGAGTCGGTGAAGATTCCGGACGAACGCGCCGGCCTGCTGATGGTGTTCCGCACGTACGACAAGCTCAGCTACGGCATGATCCTCAACGCCACGCGGCAGTTGGCGGTAATGGACAAGGTACGCAATCCGTAACACCTACAAGCCCCGCCGATGCGGGGCTTGTGCTATTCGATAAGGCTCATGATCAAGGATGATCCGCCATGTCGACCTCCCATTCCCCCGCCGAACTCGAAGCCCGCCTGCGTCTGCATTGTCTGCCGGAGTTGGGGCCGAAGCGTTTCCGTAAATTGCTCAGCGCCTTCGATAGCGCTTCGGCTGCTCTGAGTGCGCCCGCTGGCGCCTGGCGCTCGCTCGGTTTGCCGCTTGCTTGCAGTGAAGCGCGGCGCAGTCCTGAAATACGTGAACGGGCACGGCTGGCCCTCGAATGGTTGCAGGCGCCCGGCCAGCAACTGGTGATGTGGGACGAGCCGATTTACCCCGGCTTGCTCGCAGAGATTCCCGATGCGCCGCCACTGCTATTCGTGGCGGGTGACCCGACGCTTCTCGAGCGCCCGCAGTTGGCCATGGTCGGCAGCCGCCGTGCTTCCAAGCCGGGCCTGGATACCGCACACAGCTTTGCCCGCAGCCTGGCGCGTGGAGGCTTCGTGATCACCAGTGGGCTGGCCCTCGGTATCGACGGGGCTGCGCATCAGGGCGCTTTGGACGCCGATGGGCATACCGTGGCGGTGCTCGGTACTGGACTGCAGTGCTTGTACCCGGCGCGTCACAAGCGCTTGGCGCAAGACATCGTCGAGCGCGGCGGAGCTTTGGTGTCGGAATTGCCACTGGACAGCCCGCCCCAGGCCAGCAACTTTCCCCGGCGCAATCGAATCATTTCGGGTCTCTCATTGGGCGTGTTGGTGGTCGAAGCCAGCCCGTCGAGTGGCTCGCTGATCACCGCACGCCTAGCCGCCGAGCAGGGCCGTGAGGTGTATGCGATTCCTGGCTCCATTCATCATCCTGGGGCCAAGGGCTGCCATCAGTTGATTCGCGATGGCGCCACGCTGGTGGAGAGCATTGAGCATATTCTCGAGGCCCTGCGTGGCTGGCAGCAGGCGCCTCTTGCCGAGCAGGCGAGTGCGCCGCAGCCTGGCGCTACCCATCCATTGCTGGCGCTGT
The DNA here is from genome assembly GCF_900142655.1 of Phytopseudomonas punonensis. GTDB lineage: Bacteria > Pseudomonadota > Gammaproteobacteria > Pseudomonadales > Pseudomonadaceae > Aquipseudomonas > Aquipseudomonas punonensis. The sequence goes on from NZ_FRBQ01000001.1 coordinate 1,424,724, forward strand.
TGTACGCCGCGCCGCACAGCAGCGAAGCCCTAGCTCACGCCGCTGGCTGGCCACTGCCCGAGGTATTGGCGGCGTTGACCGAGTTGGAGCTGGACGGCCTGGTCGTCTGCGAAGCCGGGCTTTGGGTGGGCCGCAAGCCGTAATACACTGCGGCCAGTGTTTTTCGGCGGAGGTGGGCATGGTTACCAGTTGGCAGGTTCAGCAGGCCGCGCGGGTGGTACGTGCCGGTGGTGTGATCGCCTATCCGACCGAGGCGGTCTGGGGCCTGGGTTGCGATCCATGGGATGAAATGGCCGTCGACCGCCTGCTGGCACTCAAGGAGCGGCCCATGCACAAAGGGCTGATTCTGGTCGCCGACACCATTCTCCAGTTCGACTTCCTGCTCGAAGACCTGCCCGAGATCTGGCAGGACCGCCTGGCCAGCACCTGGCCTGGCCCGAATACCTGGCTGGTGCCGCATCAGGATCGTCTGCCGCAGTGGATTACCGGCGAGCACGACAGCGTGGCGCTGCGGGTCAGCGATCACCCTCGGGTGCGTGAACTCTGTGCGCTGACGGGACCGTTGGTGTCGACTTCGGCCAACCCTGCCGGTCGACCGTCTGCGAAGTCTCGACTACGTGTTGAGCAGTATTTCCCAAGGCAATTGGATGCGGTGCTGGGCGGCGCTCTGGGCGGGCGGCGTAATCCGAGCGTGATAAGGGATCTGGTGACTGGTGATGTGCGGCGGCCGGCGTGATGCTTGATGGCAAAAGCAGCCACTCGGCGGTTGCGTAGGAGCGGCTTTAGCCGCGAGCTCTTTACGCCTCACATGCGATGCGTGAGCTATGGTTTGCCAGCATTATCGCGTTGCTCATACGTCCGGTTCCGCTCTGACGAGCGGGTTTCTTTTGGCATCGCCCCAAAAGAAACCAAAAGGTCTAGCCCCGACATACGGCCCCAGCTTCGCTGGGGTTCCCTCACTCCATCATTGCTCCGAGGGCACGCCGCGAAGGGCCATCCCTGGCCCATCGCGGCTCTCGCGGCATCCATGCCGCTCAACCCTCTCCACAACGATTCCGTTCGGCTTCCTGAAGGGGCGATTGGTGTCGCCTGCTAATTTTTTGGCATGAAAAGCACCAAAAAGGCAAAGTGGCCGAAGGGCCGCACCCGCCACCTGCCGGCCGATAGAGGCAAATCTCTACAAAACGAAAGCAACCGTAGGGTGGATCCCGCTTCACCGATCCACCATTGCAACGTATTGGCCCTAAAAATCCCGCCGCCTTTCGCGCTAGGTAAACACGAAAGGCAGCGGATAGGGCCCCGGCTTACGGCAACAGAATCGTCGAGCCCGTGGTCTTGCGTTCGCTGAGCAGGGTTTGGGCGGTGGCGGCTTCGCTCAGTGGGTAGCGCCCGGCGATTTCCACGCTGAGCTTGCCCTTGGCGATCATGCCGAACAGTTCATCGGCCATCTTCTGCAGGTTTTCCGGGGTGTTGGCGTAGCCCGCCAGGGTCGGGCGGGTGACGTACAGCGAGCCCTTTTGCGACAGGATGCCGAGGTTGACGCCGGTTACCGCGCCCGAGGCATTGCCGAAGCTGACCAGCAGGCCGCGGGGCGCCACGCAATCGAGCGAGGTTTCCCAGGTGTCCTTACCGACGCCGTCGTAGACCACCGGGCACTTCTTGCCGTCGGTCAGTTCCAGCACGCGCTGGGCGACGTTTTCGTGGCTGTAGTCGATAGTTGCCCAGGCGCCTTGCTGCAGGGCGTATTCGGCCTTTTTCGCCGAACTCACGGTGCCGATCAGTTTGACGCCCAGCGCCTTGGCCCACTGGCAGGCGAACGAGCCGACGCCGCCTGCGGCCGCATGGAACAGGATGATGTCGCCGCTCTTCAGTTCGGCGGTCTGGCGCAGCAGGTACTGGACGGTCAGGCCCTTGAGCATCACCGCAGCGGCCTGCTCGAAGCTGATCGCATCGGGCAATTTGACCAGCTTGTCGGCCGGCAGCACGTGCAGCTCGCTGTAGCCGCCCAGCGGGCCGGTGGCGTAGGCGACGCGGTCACCGACCTGCAGGCCTTTGACTTCCGAGCCGATGGCGTCGACGAAGCCTGCGCCTTCGGTGCCCAGGCTTGATGGCAAGGACGGCGGGGCGTACAGGCCGCTGCGGAAGTAGGTGTCGATGAAGTTGAGGCCGATGGCCTGGTTGTGCACACGCACCTCGTGCGGGCCGGGAGCGGCGGGTTGGTAGTCGACGTATTCGAGAACCTCGGGGCCACCGTGGCGGCTGAACTGGATGCGTTTGGCCATCGTCTTGCTCCTGCTTGAAGGTGAATGCAGTAGACCCCGAATCCACCGGGGCGTTGGGTGCGTTTTCCGTGAGCGGCTGAACGTCGCACCTCCCGTTGACCCGCGTCAACTGCGGAGCCTGGATGCCCGGTGCTATGCTAGCCGCCGATTTCGCCGTAACCAGGGTAAGCCCGTGAGTGACCAGACCGAGGCCGTAAAAGCCTACCTGCTCGACCTGCAAGACCGTATCTGTGCCGCGCTGCAACGCGAGGATGGCCAGGCCAGCTTCGCCGAAGACGCCTGGCAGCGTCCCGGTGGTGGCGGCGGGCGTACGCGGGTGATCGGTGATGGTGCGGTGATCGAGAAGGGCGGCGTCAACTTCTCTCACGTGTTTGGCGAGAACCTGCCGCCCTCGGCCAGCGCCCATCGTCCCGAGTTGGCCGGGCGCGGCTTCCAGGCCCTTGGCGTATCGCTGGTGATTCACCCGCATAACCCGCACGTGCCGACTTCCCACGCCAACGTGCGCTTCTTCAGCGCCGAGAAGGAAGGCGAGGAGCCGGTGTGGTGGTTCGGTGGCGGCTTCGACCTCACGCCCTACTACGGCAATGAAGAGGACTGCGTGCACTGGCACCGCGTCGCCGAGCAGGCCTGTGCGCCGTTCGGTACCGATGTCTACCCGCGCTACAAGGCCTGGTGCGACCGTTACTTCCACCTCAAGCATCGCGGTGAACCGCGCGGCATTGGCGGCCTATTCTTCGACGACCTCAACGAGTGGGGTTTCGACACCTGCTTCGCGTTCATTCGCGCCATCGGCGATGCCTACATCGACGCCTACCTGCCCATCGTGCAGCGCCGCAAGGCCACGCCCTACACCCCGGCGCAGCGTGAGTTCCAGGAGTACCGCCGCGGCCGCTACGTGGAATTCAACCTGGTTTTCGACCGCGGCACCCTGTTCGGCCTGCAGTCGGGCGGGCGTACCGAGTCGATCCTCATGTCGCTGCCGCCCCAGGTGCGCTGGGGCTACGACTGGAAGCCGCAGCCGGGCAGCGAGGAAGCGCGCCTGACCGAATACTTCCTCACCGACCGCGATTGGCTCGGCCTGCAGCCCGAGGCTTGAAGCGCGGCGGCAAAAGCTTCAGGCTTGCCGCCTTTGGCTTTTACGCGCGGAAATGTTCATGGATCGCTACGGTGTATTCGGCAACCCCATCGGTCACAGCAAGTCGCCGCTGATCCACCGGCTGTTCGCTGAACAGACTGGCCAGCAGCTGAGCTACGAAGCGCTGCTGGCGCCGCTGGACGATTTCGACGGTTATGCTCGCGCCTTCTTCGCCGAAGGCCTCGGCGGTAACGTCACAGTGCCGTTCAAGGAGCAGGCCTTCGCACTGGCCGACAGCCTCACCGAGCGCGCCCGCCGCGCCGGTGCGGTGAATACCCTGAAAAAACTCGACGACGGCAGCCTGCTCGGTGACAACACGGACGGCGCCGGCCTGGTGCGTGATCTGACCGTGAATGCCGGCATCGAGCTGCGTGGCAAGCGCATCCTGCTGCTTGGCGCCGGTGGCGCGGTGCGCGGCATTCTCGAACCCTTCCTGGCTCAGCAACCGCAAGCCCTGGTGATCGCCAACCGCACCGTGGACAAGGCCGAGAGGCTGGCCCGCCAGTTCGCCGACCTCGGCCCGGTGGTGGCCAGCGGTTTCGACTGGATCGACGCGCCGGTGGACCTGATCATCAACGGCACTTCGGCCAGCCTGGCCGGCGAGCTGCCGCCTATTGCCGCCAGCCTCATCCAGCCCGGTCACACCAGCTGCTACGACATGATGTACGGCGCCGGCCCCACGGCGTTCAACCGCTGGGCGGCAGAGCAGGGAGCTGCGCGGACCCTCGATGGTCTTGGCATGCTGGTCGAGCAGGCGGTGGAAGCCTTCCATCTGTGGCGTGGCGAACGCCCTGACAGCGCGCCGGTGCTCGCCGAACTGCGCCGGCAACTGGCAGCCGGCTGATCTCGCCTGCAGGGCTGTGCCGAATTCGTCATCGCCGTGGAGTAAAGCGATCAAGCCAATAGGTCGCCACGCCAGTGTATAAGGTCGGCATCCGCCACTGACCTTATCGCCGCCACAGGAGCCCCATGATGATTCGACTGACCCTGGACGAAGCCCGCAATTTGTCCCTGTCCATCCTGCGCCATGCCGGTTTCAGCGAAGCGCAGGCCCAAGCGGTGACCGTCACCGTGGTAGCCGGCGAGCGCGATGGCTGCGCCTCCCATGGGCTGTACCGCGTGTTGGGCTGCGTCGGTTCGCTGAAGGCCGGCAAGGTGGTCGCCGACGCCGAGCCCGAGGTGATCGACCAGGCGCCGTCGATCGTGCGTGTGGATGCCCGTGGCGGCTTCTCGCAACTGGCCTTTCAGGCGGGGTTGCCGGTACTGGCCGACAAGGCCAGGGCCAACGGCATCGCGGCCCTGGCGATCAACCGCTGTGTGCACTTTTCCGCATTGTGGGTGGAGATCGAACAGCTCACCGCGCTCGGTCTCGTCGCCCTGGCCTGCAACCCTAGCCATGCCTGGGTGGCGCCGGCCGGCGGCAGCAAACCGATCTTCGGCACCAACCCCATCGCCTTCGGCTGGCCGCGTGCCGGCAAGCATCCGTTCATCTTCGACTTCGCCACCAGCGCCATCGCCCGTGGTGACATCGAGCTGCACCGCCGCGCCGGCAAGCCGATTCCCGAAGGCTGGGGCATCGATGCCAGCGGCCAGCCCAGCACCAGTGCCGAAGCGGTGATGAACGGCGCCATGCTGACCTTTGGTGGACACAAGGGCTCGGCGCTGGCGGCCATGGTGGAGTTGATCGCCGGGCCGCTGATCGGCGACCTGACCAGTGCCGAGTCGCTGGCCTACGACGCTGGCAGCAAGTCGTCGCCGTACCACGGCGAGCTGATCATCGTCCTCGACCCGCAACGCTTTCTTGGCGCCGCGGCCGACGAGCACCTGGCGCGGGCGGAGGCGCTGTTTGACGGCATCGAAGGGCAGGGCGCGCGGCTGCCTTCGCAGCGCCGCTACGACGCCCGTGAGCGCAGCCTTGTCGACGGCGTGCAGATTCCCCAGGCGCTCTACGACGACCTCAAGGCACTGCTCAGTTGATGCTGTAGCCGCGCCCGCTCAGGCAGGCGCCCAGTGCGCGGCGATAGTAGTCGGTGGCGCTGGCGGCCGGCGCACTGACTGCGGTAGCCGGATCGAACCCGCTCTGGCTGACAGCCCAACTGTGGCATTCGTAGCGGTCGCGGGCCTGCAGGTCGGCGTTCTGGCCGCGGGCCGGATAGGCGATCACATTGTAGTTGGCCGCAGGTGCCGCCACGGCTACCGGCGGAGCCTCGACCACGATGTACTGTCGGCGGTCGGCGTTCCACATGTAGTAGGTGCCTGCCGCCACGAAGTACAGCGCGCTGCCAATCCACAGTTCACGGGCGGATTCCGGCAGACCATGGCCATGACGTGGGCCCGGGCCGCCCCAGCCTGGCCCTGGGCCGCCGTGCCCGTGATATACACCTGGGCCTCCAGGGCCACCACTTGGCCCGCCGGGCCCCGCCAGCGCATTCAGGGAAAGCGTTGCGAGCAACAGTGCAGCGATGGCGGAACGGGGGAGACTTGCGTTCATCATGGGCTCCAGAGAAGGCGATGACCCGCCAGATGGCGGGGCAGCATCAATTATCGGAGCGCTTGTGCAAGGTGCCGTCAGGCAGATGTAAAGGTGGTGTAAAGGCGTTTGGGGCTGGGGCTTTAGTCAGTCCAGAGCAAGGCAGGCAGCGACGCTTTGCTCAAGAATTTCTATCAGCTCTGCGTCCATGTAGCGGTACTCGTCTGGAATATCCAGCACGTGCAGCGGCTTGTGAGTCAGCAGCCGGTTGAAGTCTGCCATCAGCCGGCTCTTGTGCTTGTGCTCCATGACGATCACCACATCGGCCCACTGAATATCGCTGGCGTTTACCGTTCGGCGTGCCTTCGGGCTGGTGCCCGCCGAGCGCACGCTGAGCCCTGGCTGCTTGCGCCAAACCGTCTCGGCAGTTGGGCTGCGCCACTGGTTGCGGCTGCAGATGAACAGAACGTTGGTCATGGCCGGTGCTCGTTCACTGCTGTGGATAACTGCGCGGCGTGTACACCCATTCGCCGCCGTCGCCACGCGGGAAGCGCCGCGTCTGGCTGGAACCGATGATCACCAGGGTGCGCATGTCGACCATCTCCGGCGTCAGCTCGCCGAGGCTGAGCACGCGCAGAGCCTCGGCGGGGCGGCCGATATCGCGGCCGAGCACCACCACGGTATCGGGCGTGCGATGCGTGCGGACGATGTCCAGGGCGCGGCCGAGCTGCCAGGGGCGAGCTTTGGAGATCGGGTTGTAGAAGGCCATGGCGAGGTCGGCCACGCCGGCGTGGTCGAGGCGGTTTTCGATCACCGCCCAGGGCTTGAGGTTGTCCGATAGGGAGATCAGGCAGAAATCGTGGCCCAGCGGCGCCCCTGCCTTGGCAGCGGTGGCCAGGGCCGCGGAGACGCCGGGCAGCACTTGCAGCTCGACGGCGTGCCACTCGACGGGTGCTGCGGTCTCTTCGAGAGCCTCCAGCACCGCCGCGGCCATGGCGAATACGCCGGGGTCGCCGGAGGAAATCACCACCACGCGGCGGCCGCTTGCAGCCAGCTCGAAGGCGTGACGGGCGCGCTGCAGTTCCTCGCGGTTGTCGCTGCAATGGCGCACCTGATCATCGCGCAGCGGCTCGGCCATGCGCACATAGGTCTCGTAGCCGAGCAGATCCTGGGCTTCATCCAGGGCGCGACGCACGGCTGGGGTCATATGCTCGGCGGCGCCGGGGCCCAGGCCGATCACGCTCAGGCGCCCACGTGGGCGGCCGATGGTTTGCGCAGCTTCGGGAGACGCGGCCTTTAGCAGCTGCAGGTTTTCGCCGCACTTCACCTGCGGCGGCAGTACATCGTCAGCGCCGATAAAGCGTAGCGGCACGGCGAGATCGGCCGCCACCTGAGCCAACTGCCTGTCGCCCATCAGCGTTTGCGGCGCGAGCAGGGCGGCGAGGGATTTCTGTGCCAGGCCTGCCTGTTCGAACGCCTGGCCGATTCGCGCGGCAAGGTTGTCCACCTCGTCGACCACGGCCAGCAGCGTGCGTGGATGAATCAGCAGTTCGTCCGGCGGGCTTGTGCGTTGCTCGGTGGTGATACGCAGGGTGCGCCCGGCATTCTCGGCCATCGGCAGCTTGCTCTGGTCCAGCCATGGCGCGTCACCGTCGATGCGCAGGTTTTCGCCGCCGAGCAGGTCGGAGACGAAGCGTTTGCCTTGCTCGATATCGGCCAGCATGTAGCCGCTCGGCGGGTCGAGCAGGCAGGTGCCGAAACGCAGTTCGCCGCTGGTGGTGATCGCCGCGCTGACCTGCAGCGCAGCGGCGATTTCCCGCGCCATACGGTTGACCCCACCGAGGCCGCCGAGCAGCGGCACCACGGCACTGCCGTCTTCGGCCACGGCCAGCACCGGCGGCTCGGCGCCCTTGTTGGCGAGCAGCGGCGCCAGGCTGCGGATCACGATACCGGCGGCGCACAGGGCGATGATCGGCGTGTCGCTGCGGTACAGGCTGCGCAGGGTGTCGCCGAAGTCGTCATAGGCCTGATCGACCTCGACTCGCCCGTTCAGGCCATGGATAACGGCCTGTGGATAAAGTGCCTGGATGCGCCGGGCAGTGGCCAGCGCGGAGGGGCCGAGGATGACGATGGCGGGGGAAACAGTCATTGGGATTCCAGATTCAACGTGCAGGAGAGGGCGCGGCTCAGCCACGCCACTTTTCGCCCGGCACCACGATCATCGAAAAATACGGCGAGGCCATCGGCTCGACTTCATCGAGCGGCACGATGCGCTGGTTGGCCATGGTCGCGCGCTCCACGTAATGGGCGCGGTCGTGCAGGCCCAGGCTCTGCAGCACGCGGCGCACTTTCTCGAAGTTGCGGCCGAGCTTCATCACCACGGCGGCTTCGGCGCCCTGCAGACGCTCGCGCAGCTCGTCCTCGGGCAGCACGCCGGAAAGCACCGACAGGCTCTGGTTGCGGTACACCAGCGGCACGCCGAGCACCGCGGCGCTGCCGAGCATCGAGCACACCCCGGGAATCACCTCGGCCTGGTAGCGCTCGGCCAGGCGGTCGTGCAGGTACATGTAGGAGCCGTAGAAGAACGGGTCGCCCTCGCAGATCACCGCCACGTCACGACCGGCATCCAGGTGCTCGGCGATCTGCACCGCGCAGGTGTCGTAGAAGTCGCTGATCACGCCTTCGTAGGTCAGCGGCGGCTCGAGCTTTTCGGTGGTCACCGGGTAGACCAGCGGCAGGCGCTGCTGGCTGTCGTCCAGGTGTGCCTCGATGATGCCGAAGGCGTTGCCGCCCTGGCCGACGTTGGCCTTGGCCTTGGCCACGAAGTAGCCGACCACCGGCGCCGACTTGAGCAGGCGCAGGGCCTTGAGGGTGATCAGCTCCGGGTCGCCCGGGCCTACGCCCAGGCCGAGCAGGCGGCCTTTGCCGGGGCGGTTCATACCGGTCATCACTCGACCTCCGTGGCCAGGGCGTTGATCGCCGCGGCAGCCATGGCACTGCCGCCGCGGCGGCCCTGGACGATCACGTAGGGCACGCCGTGTTCGGCGTAGGTGGCGGCGAGCAGATCCTTGGATTCGGCGGCGCCGACGAAACCGACCGGGAAGCCGAGGATCAGCGCTGGCTTGGGCGCGCCCGCCGCGAGCATATCGAGCAGGTAGAACAGCGCGGTCGGCGCATTGCCGATCACCACCACCGAGCCTTCCAGGTGTTCGCGCCAGTGCTCCAGCGCCACCGCCGAGCGGGTGTTGCCGAGCTGCTTGGCCAGCTCCGGCACGCCAGCATCGTTGAGGGTGCAGATCACTGGGTTACCGACCTGCAGGCGTGCCCGGGTGACGCCCTCGGCGACCATACGGGCGTCGCAGAGAATCGCCGCGCCCCTGGCCAGCGCTTCACGCCCGGCCGTGCCGGCGCCGGGTGAGAAACGCAGATCCTGCACCACATCGACCATGCCGCAGGCGTGGATGACCCGCACCGCGAGCTTCTCCAGATCAGCCGGAATGCCGCTCAGGTCGGCTTCGGCACGGATGATGGCGAAGGAATTGCGATAGATCTCCTGACCATCGCGGATGTAATCGGTCATCGGGTGAAACTCCGGGTAGCGGTGAGCGAGGCCAGCAGTTCGGCGGCGTCGTCAGGTGTCAGGTGGTGGCCAAGCAACTGGCCGAAGCCGCTGCCGAGGGGCTGGCGGGCGAACAGGTCGTAACGACCCTCGGCCACGGCCAGCAAGGTGAAGGGCGCGCGGTGGGCGGCGGCGCAGGAGCGGCTGCAGCCCGTGAGGTGAATGCCTGGCTGCTCGCTGCCATCGGGCAGCAGCTCGGCCAGGCGCAGGGCATCGGCCTTGGTGTCGGCCAACCCTTTGGCGCATCCGCTGGCGCCGGTACACGCAATGATCCGCGCCAGCGGCGCGCTGGCATCGGTCAGCAGGCCTAGCCCGTGCAGGCTGTGGATAACTGAATCGGCAGCGGCCTCGCCAATATTGGGCAGCAGCACGCTCTGCCAGGGCGTCAGTCGGATGCTGGCATCGCCATAACGGCGGGCGAGATCCGCCAGGTCGAGTAGCTGTTCGGCAGCCAACCGACCGAGCACGGTGGCGGCGCCGATATGCACTAGGCCCGGCTGGCGCTGGGCATGGACGCCAAGATGGGCATTGCCTTGCGCCGGGGCACGGCGCCACTCGCCTGCCGGCAGCAGCGCATCTCCCAGTCGCTCCTGCAGGCGCTGCAGCAGGTCGGCAGGCGAATGATTTTCCAGCAGATGGCGCATGCGCGTCTGCTCGGGCGTGGCCAGCTCCAGGAACAGGTCGAGCAAGGCAATCACCAGCTTATGAGCCAGGGCTTGCGGCACCACGGCGAGCGCGGGTGCATCCCCCGCAGAAACGGGCGGGCAACCGGCGAGGCCGAAGGCGTAGCCGATCCCATCTTCCACGGGCAGAGCGCTGAGCCAGATATCGTGGGGGTGTTCGAGCATCGCCAGACGCTCGCCGCCGTCGAGCAGCAGGGCGAACTTCGGCGACAGGGTATGCAGGCGCGGCGTGTTCTCCAGGGTCGTCAGCAGTTGCGCGGCCAGTGGTGAGATATCCACAAGCGCCTCCGTGTCGACGCCAGCGGCCGGGCTGACCATCAGGTTGCGCACGTCATCGGCGCCGGGCGAGCGCGGGCCCAGGCCGGCGTCCAGCAGCTCGGTTATCAGCGCGTCTTCACTACCCGCACGGATACCGCGAATCTGCAGATTGCCGCGGTTGGTGGCTTCGATCACGCCATTGGCATGGCGTTGAGCTGCCCTGGCAATGCGTTCGGCCTGCTCGGCCTCAAGGCGCCCGCAAGGCAGCTTGATCCTACAGATGCCACCATCCTTCGCTTGCACGATACGCAGCAACCCCGGACAAGCCGAGGGGCGAACAGCAGGGGATGGAATGCAAAAAGCCTGTTTCAACGGATCACCGGGGTCGGGTCACATGGGCATCCGTTCGAGGATAGGCCAGAGAAGGGTCAGCTTCTATCACCGGGACACCCCGCCCGGTGTGGGCTCATGCGACTGAATCGGTCGGCAGGTCTCCTGGCTCGCAGGTCATCGCGCCTGGCCGGCCTTCCCGGTTTCCCAGTGGCGATTGGCAAGGCGCTCGCTGCTACAGTTGCGGGGGCAGCCACGGCGGAAAAGCTGCCCAATAGCTGCTGCGCGTCGGTCCTGCTGCGTTAGAACCTGACTGGAGCGCCAGCCCGGTCGGACTGCTCATGTACAGAAGTACACTCCGCTTCCTCGCCACGTTCTGCCTTGCAGGACTCTAGCTCGCTAGCTATTGAACCGCTTTTCTCGTGTTCCCTCTTAGGCCCGCATTTGCTCACATGTAGCCGCTGGGCACCGACAGAGGCGCTATTATGCCCGCTTTGCCCGTCGGGATGAAAAGCCGTGTCGTCGGATGGCAGCCATGCCCTACGGATCGCGGGTCTGAGTCGGGTGGACAACGCTGTTTTTGTCCGCCAGGCACACAGGTTCAGCAGCGGACGCGGAGCGTCCTGAGCGGCATTCCCATGCGGACGGTTCGACGCCTCTACGTGAGGAACGATCCGATGCGTGACATCCGGTTGAGTGGGCAGTTTTTGATTGGTGAGGATACGCAGATGACACCCTGGCTGACCGTCGTGGGCATTGGTGAGGACGGCTACCCTGGCCTCGGCAAGGTAGCGCGGCATGCATTGCTGGCGGCCGAACAGGTGTTTGGCAGCGAGCGCCAGCTCGCGCTATTGCCGCACTGCATTCGTGCCACACGGCTGGAGTGGCCGAAGCCATTTTCCCTGGCGCCAGTGCTCGCACAGCGCGGCATGTCGGTCTGTGTATTGGCCAGCGGCGACCCGATGTTCTTTGGCGTTGGCGCCAGCCTGGCCCGCGAGTTGCCGAGCGAGGAACTGCGCATTCTGCCTGCGCCGTCGTCCGTTTCCCTGGCAGCGGCGCGGCTGGGTTGGCCGCTGCAGAGCACACCGGTGGTGTCTCTGGTTGCTCGTCCGCTGGCCGCCCTCAACGCGCACATTCACCCTGGCACGCGTCTGCTGGTGCTGAGCAACGACGGTGACAGCCCGGCAGCCATCGCCGAGTTGCTCCGTGAACGTGGCTTCGGCCCCAGCCGGCTAAGCGTCTTCGAGCACCTGGGTGGCGAGCATGAGCGGCGCATCGACGGGCTGGCCGAAGGCTGGTCGCTGGCCCGTGCGGCGGATCTCAACCTGGTGGCCATCGACTGCCTGGCTGGCGATGAGGCCCGGCGCCTGCCGCTGACGCCCGGCCTGCCGGACGATGCCTACCGCCACGACGGCCAGCTGACCAAGCGCGACGTGCGCGCGGTCACCTTGTCGCGCCTGGCACCATCGCCCGGCGAGCTGCTCTGGGATGTCGGCGCCGGTTGCGGCTCCATCGGCATCGAATGGCTGCGCGCGCACCCCAGCTGCCGCGCCATCGCCATCGAGGCCGATGAGGGGCGGCAAGCGCATATCGCCCACAACCGTGATGCGCTCGGTGTGCCCGGCTTGCAGCTGGTGGCTGGGCGGGCGCCCGAGGCACTGGAGGGACTGGCCGCGCCGGATGCGATCTTCATCGGTGGCGGCGTTACCGCGCCAGGCGTGCTGCAAGCTTGCTGGCAGGCGCTCAAGCCCGGCGGCCGGCTGGTCGCCAACGCCGTGACATTGCAGAGCGAGGCGGCGCTGATCGCCTTTCGTGGCGAGCAGGGCGGCGAGTTGACCCGCATCGAAGTGGCCCAGGCCAAACCCCTGGGCGGCTTCGATACCTGGCGCGGCGCCCTGCCGATCACCCTGCTCGACGTCCATAAGCCGCGATGAGCCGCATCCTCGTGCTCGGCGGCATCGGTGAGGCACTGAATCTCGCCCGCCGGCTCGGCCCAAGGCATATCTACAGCCTCGCCGGGCTGGGCAAGGTGCCGGAGGATCTGAGCTGCCGGGTGCGCGTCGGCGGCTTTGGCGGTTCCGAGGGGCTGGCCGACTTTATCCACAGGGAAGGCATTACGCTGCTGGTCGACGCCACGCATCCCTACGCAGCGCAGATCAGCCGTAACGCGGCACGCGCTGCGCAGCAGGCCGGCGTGGCCTGCTGGGCGCTGCGGCGTCCGGGCTGGACGGCGTCACCGGGTGATGACTGGCGCGAGGTGTTCGACTGGCCGTCACTGATCGCCGCGCTGAGCGATTTCCAGCGGCCGCTGTTCACCCTGGGTCGTGAGCCGTTGGAGCACTTGCACGAGATTCCTGCCCACCAGCATTGGACGGTGCGCTGCCTGCAAGGCCAGCCGGCGGGCGAGCGCGCCGAAGTGATCGGTGCGCGCGGGCCGTTCAGCCTCGAGGACGAACGCGCGTTGTTCGAGCGGCTGAACTGCGACGTGCTGGTCAGCAAGAACAGCGGCAGCGCGGCCACCGAGCACAAGCTGCAGGTCGCCCGCGAACGCGGCGTGCCAGTGCTGGTACTGCAGCGGCCGGCGTTGCCCGCGGTGGATCGCGAGTTCTGCGAGCCCGAAGCGCTCTGGCAGGCGTTGCTGGAGCTTGGCGTTTAAGGCCCTTGCCCGTAGCGAAACGCTGTTCGTCACGACGCTGTTAAACTGCCGCACTTTTTGCGGAGCCCGACCATGACTGCCACGCCCTATGCCCAGTTGCTATTCGCTGGCCCGGACCTGCTCGACGGCTCGTTCGCCGAGTTGTTTCGTGCCCGCCTGGTCGAGCTGCGCGGCGCGGCGTCGCTGGCCGATATCGTCGACACCGGCGCAGGTTACGACGGCCTCTGGCAGCGCATGGGCGAGGGCAACGGTAGCTGCCTGGTGATCGACCTGGAGCCGCAGAGCAGCAGTCAGCACGTCGATTGGCTGCGCAGCGAGCTAGCGGCCAAGACCGATCCCGAGTGGGTATTCGTCACCAGCCTGTTCGGCCAGCTCGATGCCGATGCCGCTGCAGCCGCCTGTGCGCTGATCGAGCGCCCTGAACTGCACCTGAGCTGCGTCGATGTGCCGGCGCTGCCCGGCAGCCACGCCTGGTCGAAGATTCCCACTCACCAGCACCGCGTATTGCTCTGCAACGGCCCGCGCTGCACCCGCCGTGGCGCGCTGCCGCTGTGGAAAATACTGCGCGAAAAGGTCAAGGCAGCTGGCAAGCTGGAGTGCGAAGGCGGTGTGCATATAACCCGTACGCAGTGCCAGTTCCCCTGCGACCAGGGCCCGACCCTGACGGTTTATCCACCGGGCCATTGGTACCAGGTGCGTAGCGAAGAAGACGTGATCCGCCTGGTCGACGAGCAACTGGTCGCTGGCCGCCCAGTACCCGAGCTGATGATGTCGCGCCCGTAGCCGTAGCCTGGTTCGAGCGCAGCGACACCCGTGGCAGGTCGACTATCCGAGTCCGCCCCCGGGTTACGCCTGCGGCTAACCCAGGCTACCCAAGGCACATGCGGTATCCCTCACTCGACCTGCACGCGTTTCGGGCTAACATGCCGGCATCATAAGAATTCGAGTCATGCATGACCGCCCTGTTTCTGCGTTATCGCACCGTCGCCATCGTACTGCTGATCGCCATCGGTCTGGCTGCCAGCCTGTGGTTGGCCAGCCGGTATGCCGAACAGCGCGCCTGGGCGGATCGCAGCAGCGAGGCCCACGGTCAACTGCAGCTGTATGCACAATCGATTCAGACCCTGGTCGATCGCTTTCGCTCGGTGCCGCAGCTGCTGGCGATGGACAGCGACATCCAGGCGCTCCTGCATTCGCCGGATGACCCGCAGTTGCGCGACAAGCTCAACCGCCGCTTCGAACTGCTCAACGCCGCTGCAGGTGCCAGCGTGCTGTACCTGATCGACCGGCAGGGGCTGACCCTGGCGGCCAGCAACTGGAACGAGTGGAGCAGTTTCGTTGGCAACAATTACAGTTTTCGTCCTTACTTCCAGGATGCCCTGCATCGCACGTCAGGCCGTTATTTCGCGGTCGGGGTCACCACCGGGGTGCCGGGTTATTTCCTCTCCCACGCGGTGTACGACGACAACGGCGCGGTAATCGGCGTGCTGGTGGTCAAGCTCGAACTCGAGGAATTGCAGCGTGAATGGGTTGGCCAGCCCGGCGTACTGCTGGTGGCCGACAGCTATGGCGTGGTGATTCTCAGCAGCCGCCCGGCCTGGCGGTTCCGGGCGCTGGAAGAGCTCGACGCGCTGGATCAGGCCGAGCTGGTGGAGGTGCGCAAGTATGCGGAGCGCCCCCTTGAGCGACTGGCCAAGCAGCCGGGCCGCAGTTTCGATGGTGATGCCGACTGGATGATCATCGATGGCCCTGATGGCCGACACAGCTACCTGTGGCAACGCCAGGATCTGGCCAGCGAGGCCTGGACGCTGCACCTGCTGATCGAAGAAGACAGCCTCGGCGACACCGCTCGCAGCTATCGCCTGGCGGCAGCCGGTATATGGCTGACGTTGGTGTTTCTGGTGCTGTTCCTGCTCCAGCGCCGCAAGAACCAGCGGCTGCAGGCCAGTATCCGGGAAAACCTCGAGCGTGAGGTGACGCTGCGTACCGCCGAACTTCGCGAGGCCCAGGAGGGCCTGGTGCATGCGGCAAAAATGGCGGCGTTGGGGCAGATGTCGGCGGCCATGGCCCATGAGATCAACCAGCCCCTGACAGCCATCCAGATGCACCTGAGCAGCCTTGGCCTGTTGCTCGACAACGGCCGTGAGCGTGATGTACGCATTGGGCTGGTACGCATCGACGGTCTGCTGCAGCGCATGGCCAGCCTTACCGGCCATCTGAAAACCTTCGCCCGCAAGAGCCCGGCCGGGCTCAGTGAGCGGCTGTTGCTCAGCGACGTGCTGGAGCAGGCACTGTTGCTGCTGGCGCCGCGGCTGCGCAGCGAACAGGTCGAGCTGGTGCGCGAAGTGCGCAGCGAAGCCTGGGTATGTGGCGATGCCATTCGCCTGGAGCAGGTGATCCTCAATCTGCTCAACAACGCCCTGGATGCGATGCTCGACCGCCCCACGCGGAGGCTTGGTGTGCAGATAGACGTTGAGGACGAGCAGTGCGTGATGCGTATCAGCGACAGCGGCGGCGGTATCTCCGAAGCGAACCTGGGCCGCGTGTTCGAGCCATTCTTCACCACTAAACCGGTGGGCGAGGGCCTGGGCCTCGGGCTGGCGATTTCCTATGGGATCGTGCGCGATCTGGGCGGCAACCTGGAGGCTGCCAACAGCGCCACTGGGGCGGTCTTCACCCTGCGGTTGCCCAAGCATGAATGATTGCAGGCGCGTTCGAGCATGGCACGGCAGCCCGCTGCCACACGGGTGCGGCCATGGCGTTACACTGCGGCGATGAGCCAGGAGGTGTTATGGGTGGTCAGGTAATCGTCGTCGATGATGAAGCCGCGATTCGCGAGGCGGCACAACAATGGCTGGAGTTGTCCGGCTTCAGCGTGCAGGTCTGCTCCTGCGCCGCACAAGCGCTGGCATTGATCGATGTCGATTTTCCCGGCGTGCTGATCAGCGATGTACGCATGCCCGGCACCGATGGCCTGCAGTTGCTGGGCAAGGTGGTCGAGTGCGATCGCGACCTGCCGGTGATCATGATCACCGGGCATGGCGACGTGCCGATGGCCGTGCAGGCGATTCAGCAGGGGGCCTACGACTTCATCGAAAAACCCTTCACCCCGGAACGCTTGCTCGACGTTGTGCGGCGCGCGCTGGAGAAGCGCCGGCTGGTCTGCGAGAACCGCGCCCTGCGTCAGCAGTTCGGGCTCAAGGACGGCATCGCTGCACAGCTGCTGGGCGTATCGCGCCCCATGGAACGCCTGCGCCGGCAGATTCTCGAGCTGGCCGGTACCTCGGTGAACGTGCTGATTCGCGGCGAGACCGGCTCCGGCAAGGAGCGCGTGGCGCGCTGCCTGCACGACTTCAGCGAGCGTGCCGACAAGCCATTCGTGGCCCTCAACTGCGCGGCGATTCCCGAGCACCTGTTCGAGAGCGAACTGTTCGGGCATGAGAGCGGTGCCTTCACCGGCGCCCAGAGCAAACGCATCGGCCGTATCGAACATGCCGACGGCGGCACCCTGTTTCTCGACGAGGTAGAAAGCCTGCCGTTGGCACAACAGGTCAAGCTGCTGCGCGTGTTGCAGGAAAAGACCCTGGAACGGTTGGGTTCGAACCGCAGTATCCGCGTCGACCTGCGGGTGATCAGCGCGGTGAAGCCCGACTTGCTCGACGAAGTGCGCGCCGGGCGTTTCCGGGAGGACTTGCTCTACCGCCTGAACGTCGCGACCTTGCAGATTCCCCCGCTACGTGAGCGCCGTGAGGACATCTCGCTGCTGTTCGAACATTTCGCCGCACAGGCTGCGCAGCGTCACGGCCGCAGCCTTGAGCCGTTGACGCCGGCCGAACTGGCCAACCTGTTGGGCCATGACTGGCCAGGCAACGTGCGGGAACTGATCAACGCTGCCGAGCGTCACGCCCTGGGTTTGAGCGGCTCCACCCAGGAAGACGCCGAGCAATCGCTGGCCCAGCAGATGGAAGCCTTCGAGGCGCAGTGTCTGCACAATGCGTTGATGCGCTGCCGTGGCAGCATCCTGCAGGCCATGGAGCTGCTGCAGCTGCCCCGTCGCACCCTGAATGAGAAGATGCAGCGCCATGGCTTGCAGCGCAGCACCTATCGGCCTGCGGGTAGCCCCGACGAGGAATGAGCGGAATCTTGCCGGTTGCCTGAGCGGCAATCGGCGATGTTTCGCTGATTTTCGCCGGTTCCGGACAACGCGGTCTCTCTAGTACGGTGGTTACAAGGCCTGGCACGGCATCTGCAATGGTCATCTAGCAACCGGCATTCGTCGACCGGTGACTAATAAAGACAAGAGCCGTCATGCAGCGCAGCCGCGCGGCGTTTTCCGTCTTTCTCTGGTCATCGATCCCGAACCGGCTCTCTGACAAGAATAAGCACGGAGAAACACCCATGCGACTGACCAAGCGTTTCAGCCTTCTCGCCGCTGCCGTGGCCATTACCGCCAGCACGGCGGTGTTCGCCGCACCTACCTTTATCAACGTCCTGACCGGTGGTACCAGCGGGGTTTACTACCCGATTGGCGTGGCGCTTTCGCAGGTTTATGGCAACGGCATCGAGGGTTCGAAGACCTCCGTGCAGGCTACCAAGGCCTCAGTGGAAAACCTCAACCTGCTGCAGGCAGGGCGCGGCGAACTGGCCTTTGCCCTCGGCGACTCGGTGGATGATGCCTGGAAGGGTATCGAGGATGCAGGCTTCAAGGCGCCCCTGAAGAAAATCCGCGCGATCGCCGCTACCTACCCGAACTACATCCAGATCGTCGCCAGCAAGGAATCCGGGATCAAGACCCTGGAAGACCTCAAGGGCAAGCGCATCTCCGTCGGTGCACCGAAATCCGGTACCGAGCTCAATGCCCGGGCAATCTTCAAGGCCGCTGGCCTGAGCTACAAGGACATGGGCCGGGTCGAGTTCATGCCCTATGCCGAGTCGGTCGAGCTGATCAAGAACCGCCAGCTGGATGCCACCCTGCAGTCGTCCGGCCTGGGCATGGCCGCCATCCGTGACCTGGCGTCGATGGTACCGATCACCTTCGTGGCGATCCCGGAAGAAGTGGTGACCAAGATCGGCAGCAGCGCCTATCAGGCACGCGTCATCCCAGCCGGCACCTATGACGGCCAGGATCAGGACGTACCGACTGCAGCCATCATCAACATTCTGGTCAGCCATGAAGGCGTCGATGACGAAGTGGCCTACCAGATGACCAAGCTGATGTTCGACAACCTGCCACGCCTGGTTAATTCGCACTCGGCCGCCAAGGACATCAAGCTGGAAACCGCCACCGAAGGCCTGCCGATTCCGCTGCACCCGGGCGCCGAGCGCTTCTACAAGGAAGCGGGCGTACTCAAGTAATCGCCCTGGCCGGGCGCCAGCACGGCGCTCGGCACACTTCCCGCTTCGCCGGGTGGATGCAGGCTGTCAGCTGATGGTCGGCATTCACTCGCAGTCCGATTATTCGCCCTCTGGGCGTCAGCGAAGGTGTGACCAGCATGAGTGAACATCAGGGGCTGAACGCCAGCCCGAGCGAATGGCCGAAGGCGTTGTTCTACACCGCCTTGCTGTTCTCCACATACCAGATCATCACGGCGGCCTTTCATCCGGTGTCCAGCCAGGTGCTGCGCGCCGGCCACGTCGGCTTCCTGTTGCTGATGGTCTTCCTCTGCTACCCGGCCCGCGGCACTGGCCGGCCCTGGCAGCCGCTGGCCTGGTTGTTGGGCCTTGCCGGGATGGCGACCTTCGCCTACCAGTGGGTTTTCGAAGGTGACCTGATTCAGCGTTCAGGTGACCTCACCACGTTGGATATGATCATCGGCATCGGCCTGACGCTGCTGATCTTCGAGGCCGCACGTCGGGTCATGGGCATCGCCCTGCCGCTGATCTGTGGGTTGTTCCTGCTCTACGGCCTGTTCGGTGAATACCTGCCGGGCGATCTGGCGCACCGCGGTTATGGCTTCGACCAGATCATCAACCAGCTGGCGTTCGGTACCGAGGGTTTCTACGGCACCCCGACCTATGTGTCGGCGACCTACATCTTCCTGTTCATCCTGTTCGGTGCGTTTCTCGAGCAGGCTGGCATGATCAAGCTGTTCACTGATTTCGCCATGGGCCTGTTCGGCCACAAGCTTGGCGGCCCGGCCAAGGTCTCGGTGGCGTCCTCGGCGTTGATGGGCACCATCACCGGCTCCGGCGTGGCCAACGTGGTGACCACCGGGCAATTCACCATCCCGCTGATGAAGCGCTTTGGCTATCGCCCGGCCTTTGCCGGTGCGGTAGAAGCGACGTCGAGCATGGGCAGCCAGATCATGCCGCCGGTGATGGGCGCCGTGGCGTTCATCATGGCCGAAACCATCAACGTACCGTACGTGGAAGTCGCCAAGGCTGCACTGATTCCCGCGCTGCTGTATTTCGGCTCGGTGTTCTGGATGGTTCATCTGGAGGCCAAGAGCGCCAACCTGCGCGGCCTGCCGAAAGACCAGTGCCCCAGCGCCTGGGCGGCGGTCAAGGAGCGCTGGTTCCTGTTGATTCCCCTGCTGGTGCTGGTGTACCTGCTGTTCTCCGGGCGCACGCCGATGTTCTCCGGTACCGTCGGGTTGGCGCTGACCGCCATCGTGATTCTCGGTTCGGCGATCATCCTCAAGGTGTCGTCGAAGATCATGCGCATGGTGTTCTGGATTGCCCTGGGCATTCTCTGTGCGGGCTTCTTCCAGCTCGGTATCGGCGTGGTGTTCGGGGTGATCGGCGCGCTGGTGGCGGTCTGCTGGTTCATCAAGGGCGGCCGGGAAACCCTGCAGGCCTGCGTGCATGCGCTGGCCGAAGGTGCGCGCCACGCGATTCCGGTCGGTATCGCCTGCGCCCTGGTAGGGGTGATCATCGGCGTGGTCTCGCTGACCGGTATTGCCACCACCTTCGCCGGCTACATCCTCGCCATCGGCCAGAACAACCTGTTCCTGTCGCTGGTGCTGACGATGATCACCTGTCTGATTCTCGGCATGGGCATCCCGACCATTCCCAACTACATCATCACCAGTGCGATTGCCGCGCCGGCGCTGCTGGATCTGGGCGTGCCGCTGATCGTCTCGCACATGTTCGTGTTCTATTTCGGCCTGATGGCCGACCTGACGCCGCCGGTGGCGCTGGCCTGTTTCGCAGCCGCACCGATCGCCAAAGAGAACGGCTTCAAGATCAGCCTGTGGGCGGTGCGCATCGCTGCCGCTGGCTTCGTGGTGCCGTTCATGGCCGTGTACGACCCGGCGCTGATGATGCAGGGCGACAGCTGGGGCGCGACCTTGTACATGTTCATCAAGAGTATATTCGCCGTCGGACTGTGGGGCATGGCGGTGGTCGGCTACCTGAACATGCGCCTGGCCTGGTGGGAGCGCATCTGGGCATTCGCGGCCGGGGTCGCGCTGATTCTGGCCCTGCCGATCAGTGATGAAATCGGTTATGCGCTGGGCGCCCTGCTGATCGCCCAGCATCTATGGCGCGCCCGCCGCGTTGCCGTGGCCGCCGCTTGATCGGCTTGTGCCTAGGGCTGGCGGGGGCGGTATGGGCACAGGTGCCCGTGCCGTCCTTCACCCTGGCCTGGAACCACACGATCGAGAAGATCCGCTGGGAAGAGGACTACCGCGTTACGCCGGACGGGCTGCTGCTCGGCGAGGCGCGGGTGCGCGGTAGTGGCGCCGGTATGGAAATCCCCGATGGCGCCGTGCTGCGTGACGGTGCCTGGCATTACCAGCGCCAGATGCCGCCTTTACAGCCCTTGCGCGTCGGCCGCATCCCCGAGGCTGGCGACTATCAACTTTGCGATGCTCAGGGCTGTAAGCCCTTCAGCGAGTGGCTCGGGCCACCGACGGCGAGCCAGCCCGCTGTGGAGCTGTGGAGTTGTGAACTGGCGGGCAGGTAAATGGCGGGAGCAGCCGTTCGCGATCTTGTAGGAGCGGCTTTAGCCGCGAGTTTTTTATCAAGGTAAACAAAGAGCTCGAGGCTAAAGCCTCTCCCACAATTGAACGTCCGCTTCTGCTTTGGAGCAGTTACCCTGTCCATATTTCATGTGTTCAAGGCTTGCTGCGCATCTCTGCTAATTCTGTCCGCAAGGCCCTTAGCTCATCGAGAATCAGTTGCTCGCGCTGCACGCGGGCTTCGACCTCGGGATCCGGCCCCTGGGCATCCTGCATGGCATTGACGATCACCGCGATGAACAGGTTGAGCATCATGAAGGTGGCGATCAGGATGTAGGGCACGAAGAACACCCAGGCCAGTGGGTACTGCTCCATCACCGGCCGCACGATTCCCATCGACCAGCTCTCCAGCGTCATCACCTGGAACAGGGTGTAGAGGCTAGCGCCGATGCTGCCGAACCACTCGGGAAAGTCTTGCCCGAACAGCTGAGTCGCCATCACCGCTGCGACATAGAACAACAGCCCCATCAGCATGACGATGCTGCCCATGCCCGGCAGCGACGCCAGCAGCGCATGCACCACCTTGCGCATGCTCGGATTGATTGAAACCAGACGTAGCACCCGCAATACGCGCAGGGTCCGCAGCACGCTGAACGGGCCGCTGGCGGGCACTAGGGCGATGCCGACCACCAGGCAATCGAACACCGCCCAGGGATCACGTAGCAGGCCGATGCCCCGTGCGGCAAAACGCAGCCCCAACTCGATCACGAATACCGCCAGGATAAACATATCCACAGGCACCAGCAGCCAGCCCCAGTCGGCGACGATTTCCGCGGACGTGAGCAGGCCGAGAATGGCGGCGTTGATTAGGATCAGCGCGGTGATGACGCGTTGGACGGGCTTGCCGTCCATGAACCGGGCCAGTTGCTGGCGCCAGGGGCTGGGAGCATTCGCAGTGACGATAGGGGTCATGATGGTATCGATGGTGGTAGTCGAGGCTGCCGAGAGTAAATAAGCGGGTTGATGGAAGATAGCGCGGCAGCCCACGCGATTTTCGCTAAATGTGTAGCCGTCGTGCGGGCAGTATGTTGTCCACAGGCGTTTCTTAGCCCGGTAACGGTATTGCCGAACGCGGCGCCGATCATTAGCCTGCGCTCTTTGCCACGAGGCCCAGGCCTCCCAACACGACGGATCACGGCATGAGCGAGCAGGGTCGCAACATCACCTTCTACCTGGAAATGCATAGCCCCGAGCAGGTGCGCGGCAAACCCATGCCAGACGATCTGCAGGTGGTCGAATGCCGGATCAAGCAGTTCCAGCTCAACCGCTTTCTCTACCAGTTGATCGGTGAGCCCTGGGAATGGACGGACAAGCTGGTCTGGTCGGACGCGCAGTGGCGCGAAGCGATCGAGCGCGACGATCACCGCACCTGGGTGGCTTATCACCAGGGCGCTATCGCCGGTTACTACGAGCTGCAGCGCGACGCCGAGGGCGCAGTGGAAATCCTCTATTTCGGCCTGGCCCCGGTCTTCTTCGGCCAGGGTTTCGGCGGCCCGCTGCTGACTCACGCGCTGCAGTCCGCCTGGGCCTGGCCAGGCACCCGGCGTGTCTGGGTGCACACCTGCACGCTCGACCACCCCAGCGCGCTGGCCAATTATCAGGCGCGGGGCCTGGAGCTCTATCGTCAGGAACGTGAGGGCTAAAGCGGCATTGCGTCGAGACATCCTGGCGGCTGCGCTGTCAGATATCGAGCGAGCCGCGTCGCGGTTACTGAACGGAGTTTCCTATGCCAAAACTGAGTATGAAGTTACTGCCTCTCTGCCTGCTGGCGCTGCCCTTCATGGCCTCTGCCGAGCAGCAGATTCAACCCGGTCTTTGGGAGATTACCTCGAAGAACATGCAGCTTGGCGGCAAGACGTTGCCGAGCAGCGATGCGATGCTGCAGCAGTTCAAGAACCTGCCCCAGGCGCAACGTGAAATGCTCGAGCGAGCCATGGCTCAACAGGGTATTCAGCTGGGCGACAAGGGCGTGCAGTACTGCATCAGCCAAGCACAGGTGGATGCACAGAACATCCCCCTGCAGGATCCCAACTGCAGCCAGCAGATCACCTCCCGTGACAACGACCGCTGGGTGTTCAACTTCACTTGCCCGCAGGGCCGTGGCCAGGGTGAGGCGCACTTCCTCGACGACAAGTCGTTCACCACCAAGGTCAGCGGCGATTTCGACAGCGGCGCAGGCCGTCAGCAGGGCAGCATGGAGTCCGAGGCGCGCTGGGTGTCGGCTGATTGCGGCGCGTTGAAACCGCGTCAGTAACGCAAGGCGTCTGGCAGCGACTTACAGTCGCTGCTGGATCATCCGCGGGGCGTGCTCGAAATCGGCCAGTTGCTCGCACATGGCCGCGATTCCTGGATCAAGGCAGGCATTCTGGATCGACCGGGCCTAGCGTGCAGGCGGAAGGATTGCTTGCTGTGCGGCGGCAAAATTCCATATCCCGCTTGGCCCGACAATAGTCGCTTTGCAACCGGCGTTCGGCGCTTGGCGAGGGCGGCACTACGCCGGATTGGCAAGCGGGCAGGTCGGGTTGGAGGGTGCACCAGCTAGGGTACTGCTTCGGCATCCTGTACCCGGCAGCAATCAGGCAGCTTTGGGTCTCGGCCCGCTGGTTGGGCGGGCGGTCATCCTCCTGCGGATGTGGCGAACCGCATTCCAGCAGGGCCTTCTTGACCTCTAGGGTTGAGGCGCCCGGTTTTTGCCAGATCTCGAAGTTGAATGGTGGCGGCTGAAAGGGCTGCCGTCCCCAGCAGGCGGTCAGCGTGCTGAATAGCAGAATCAGAATGAGGGCTCGCATGCGGCGGGTCTGAGGTGAAAGCATCGTGTGCTTACCTGAACGACGACTGTTTTGGCAGTGCATAGAGCGCGATCAGAAACGAGGTCACCACGCCCAAAACTAAACTTCTGTAAGGATTGCTCCCATCTCCCATCTGCAGCACTTCAGACCATGCCTGCGCGCCCAAACCGCCTGCCACGCAAACGAACAGAATGTGCCGAAGGCCCCGGCGAAGCCCCAGGCACGCATACAGCAGCGCCAGGCCGAACGCAGGAACGCCGTATAAAATCATGCCTGTTACGGCAGAGAGAATGCCGAACCAGAACGAGCCAGCCAGCATTTCCAGGGCATTCGAATTGGATGACTCGACTACCAGTCCGATTGTCGCGATGTATGCAAAATTGAATATCCCCACCAGCGACGGGCAAAGCGTAAATGACAGTACTACAGGTTTGAACGGATACATCGCAACCTGCTCCCATTCCCTGTCGGTTTAGTAGGCGTGCTTTTAAACCAGTCTCGCAGACCGAGCAACTCGGGCGATCTTGTCTCTACCCAGCTCAGAGAATCGGTGAGATCAGCCGTGCCACGCGCATGCCCAATTGCTGCAGGCGATGCACTTCGCGACGGTCGGCGCCGATCAGTTCGCGGGACTGGCTGAAGTCGTTCTCCAGCATCGCTTCGACCTGGCGGGCAAACTCCGGGTCGACCGTCACCAGGGTGATCTCGAAGTTCAGGCGGAACGAGCGATTGTCCAGGTTGGCGCTGCCGACCACGCCGATATCCTGATCGATCAGCGCGACCTTCTGGTGCAGAAAGCCCGGCAGGTAGCGGAAGATCCGCACGCCGGCGCGTAGTGCTTCCAGGGCGAACAGGTTGGAGGCGGCGTAGACGATGCGGTGGTCGGGGCGTGACGGCAGCAGGATGCGCACATCCACGCCGCGCAGCACGGCCAGGCGCAGAGCGGCGAACAGCGCTTCGTCGGGGATGAAGTAGGGGCTGGTCAGCCAGATGCGTTCGCGGGCAGCGTTGAGCATTTCCACGAACAACAGCGAGCAGGTTTCCTGGGCGTCGGCCGGGCCGCTGGTGATCACCTGGCAGAGCATGCCTTCGTCGGGGTAGCGCTCTGGCAGCAGCAGTGGCGGCAGTTTGCGCGTCGCCCAGAACCAGTCTTCGGCGAAGGATTCCTGCAGGCAGGCCACCGCTGGGCCGTGCACTTCGACATGGGTGTCGCGCCACGGCGACAGGCGCGGCTTTTCGCCGAGGTATTCATCACCGACGTTGTGCCCGCCGAGGAAGCCGCGCTCGCCATCGACCACCACGATCTTGCGGTGGTTGCGGAAATTCAGCTGGAAGCGATTGAGCACGCCACCGCCGGTGGGGAAGGCATGCATGTGCACACCGCCGTCGCGCAGGCTCTTGATATAGCGGCGCGGCAGGGCGTGGCTGCCGACCGCGTCATAGAGAAAGTACACTTGTACGCCAGCAGCTGCGCGCTCTAGCAGCGCCTCCTGCAGGCGGCGGCCAAGCTTGTCGTCGTGGACGATAAAGAACTGGATGAGGATCACCTGATGCGCTTCGGCAATCGCCTGGAGGATCGCGTCGAAGGTCGCCTTGCCATCGACCAGCAGGCTGACCTGGTTGCCCGCCAGGCATGGCATGCGTCCTAGCCGCGGCAGAGCGCGTAGCTGGCCGTAGGCTTCCGATTCGCCGGCGGCGATGGCCTCCTGCACCCAGGGCCGCCAGTCCAGCGAGGCCATGGCCTTGTGCATCTGTTTGTCGACCACCCGACGCGCGTCGATGTAGGCATAGAAGCGGCTTCGCCCGAAGATCACGTAGGGCAGCAGAGTCAGGTAGGGCATGAAGAATAGCGAAAGTGCCCAGGCGATGGCGCCTTGGGCGGTGCGCACGGTCAGGATTGCGTGCACGGCCGCCAGCGTCCCGAGCGCGTGGATCGTTGCGATCAGATAGCCGAAAAAATGCTCGATGCCGAATTCCATTGCCGTTCGCTTGTTGGCTGCTGTGCCAGCATAGACCACGCGATCGACGCGACGTCACCGATAGATGGGGCGTTCCACGTGAAACCAGTGGCGCGTTTGCGTTGGGCTCGTGCGCTTCAGGTGCGAAAGTGCACCACCAGCCCTTGCAGCTCGTTGCCCAGGCGCGCCAGCTCGATGCTCGACGAGGCGATCTCGCTGCCTGCGGTGGCCGACTGATCGGTGGTTTCCCGCACGTGCAGCACGCGGTGGTTGATTTCCGAGACTACCGCGCTCTGCTCTTCGGCGGCGCTGGCGATCATCAGGCTCATCTGCTGGATTTGCGAAACCTGGCGAGTGATGGCGCTCAGGGCGTCGCCGGTGTTGCGTACGCCGACGACGGTCGACTGGGTCTGCTCGACGCTGGTCTGCATGATGCGGCTGCTCTCGTCGGCAATCTGCCGCAGGCCGGTGATCAGCTGTTCGATTTCCTCCGAGGATTGCTGCGTGCGTTGCGCCAGGCTGCGTACCTCGTCGGCGACCACTGCAAAGCCGCGGCCGGCTTCACCCGCGCGCGCTGCTTCGATCGCTGCATTAAGCGCCAGAAGGTTGGTCTGCCCGGCCACGGCTTTGATCACGCCGAGCACGCTGCCGATGCGCTCGATTTCCTTGTGCAGGCGGTTCATGGATTCGGCAGACAGCTGCACATCGCTGGCCAGCGCCTCGATCTGGCCGATGGCCTCACCGGAAATGGCAGACGCGCCGCTCGCCTCGCTATCGGCCTGGCGTGCGGCGTTGGCCGCCTCCTCGGAGCTGCGAGCGACCTTCTGTACGATCAGGGTCATGTCGCTGATGGCCGTGGCGACTCGGTCGGTATCGGTCTTCTGGCTCTCCGCGCCGGCCTGGGTCTGGGTGGTGATGGCGGCCAGTTGGCTGGCGGATGAGGCCAGTTGCGAAGAGCTGCTGCCGATCTGGTTGATCACGCCGCGCAGGCGCCCGCTCATGTTACCGATGGCCCGTAGCAGTTGGCCCAACTCATCGCGCCGCTCGCTGTGCAGCTCCACTGTCAGGTCACCCTGGGCGATGCGCTCGGCGGTGTGCAGCGTTTGCTGCAGCGGCACGATGATCTGCCGGGCGATGACCCAGGCAATCAGCGCGCCGAGCAGCAGGGCGATGATGGCGACCGCCCAGAGTATCGACACCACGGTGCCGACGCTGACGGCCGAGCGCTCTTCTTCTTTCTTGTAGAGCACGTTGATGCTGTCTTGCAGCTCGGAAAGCCGTTCATTGGCCTGGATGATCGCGCCCGTGTTCGATGGAGTGACCGCCTGTGCGGCTTTGCGGGCATCGCTATAGGCGGCGAGGTCGGTGCTGAGACCTTGCAGGATCTGCCGGTCTTCGGCTGGCCACTCGCCGTTTTCGAGGTCCTCACTGATCTGCGCGAGCGCAGCTTTGAGTGCTTGCAGATGAGTTTCGTGAGCTGTCAGCTCAGTTGGGTCGCTGCTCAGGGTGTATTTGAAGTTGGCTTCGCGGGCGAACACGGTTTCATCGAATACGCCGCCCAACTGGTTGATCCGCGCGAACGAAGCCTGGTCATTGCGCAGCCCCTGCAGTCCGGTAGCGGCAAGCAGCATGGCCAGCGCCAGTAACAGGCCGAAGCCGAGCCCGAGCTTGCGGGTGACGGTTAGATTTTCCAGCGAGAACCGATAAGACATGAACAATCCTTGTCGAGCCACAGCGCGCCATCTCCAGGCAGATGCATGACGTACGCGGGGCTGAATCCATGATTGCGCAATCGTATCGCCAGCACTGGCGCTTAGGAATACCCAGAAACGACAAAGCCCCAGGGCTGGGGCTTTGTCATGTAGTGGCTCAGGCTCGCGAGAGGGTCGAGATCTGCTGGCGCCTGTACAGCGTATCTCTGCTCGACAGCAGCAGGTACAGCGGCAGGGTGACGACGATCGCCACCAGCCAGGACAGGTCGGCACCGTCGAGCTTGCTCGCCATCGGCCCGGTGTAGATCGGCGTGACCGCGAACGGCAGTTGGACCAGGATGCCGATGGCGTAGGCGCTCACCGCATTCGGGTTGAAGCGCCCGTAGATGCCACCTGAGGCGTCGAACAGCGAGGGGATGTGGTAGCGCTGCTTTTGCACCAGGTAGAAGTCGGCGAGGTTGATCACTGCCCAGGGCACCAGCACGATCATCATCGCCAGAATCAACTGCATGAACCGCGAGATGAAGTCTGCAGGCGCACTGACCGCGACCACGCAGCAGGCCACCAGCAGGATCGCCGAGAGCGCCACCCGGGCCTGGCGGCTCGGTGCCCAGTCGGCGGCGAAGGTCTGCACCGAGGTGATCAGCGCCAGCACCGCGCCGTACAGGTTCAGGGCGTTGTGGCTGATGATGCTGAGGATGAACAACACCATCAGCACCGGGCCAAACACGCCGGTGCTTTGCTTCACGGCTTCCATGGTGTCGGTCTCGGCGCTTACCGACAGCGCAACCAGGGTGCCGAAAATGAAGCACAGCGAGGTGCCCAGCACGGCGCCGCAATAGGTGGCGATAAAGGGTTTCCAGATGCCTACGTTGCGCGGCAGGTAGCGCGAATAGTCAGAGGTGTAGGGCGCAAAAGAGATCTGCCAGATAGCGCCCAGCGAAGCCATCGCCAACCAGCCGGCGAGGTTGAAGCCACCGCGGCTGGCGAAGTCCGCTGGCAGGCCGTTGGCGAATAGCGCGATAAAGCCGGCGAGCAGGCCGATGCCCATCACCCAGGTGCCGATGCGGTTGAGGGTGTGGATAAAGTTGTAGCCGAGGATGCCGATCAGCGTGGCGGCGCAGGCGCCGATCAATACGGCGGCGGGCAGCGGTAAATTCGGCGCCACGCTGTGGATGGATTTGCCGGCCAGCACGCAGTTGGAAATGAAGAAGCCGATGTACAGCACGGCGGCGATCACCACCACTAGCAAGGCGCCGTAACGGCCGAACTGGCCGCGGCTCTGCAGCATTTGCGGCAAGCCCATTTGTGGGCCTTGTGCCGACGCCAGGCCAAGCACGATGCCGCCGAGCAGATGGCCGACGAGAATGGCGCAGATCGCCCAGCCAAGGTTGAGGTGGAACACCTGCACCGCCATGGCGCCGGTGACGATGGGTAGCGGCGCGATGTTGGTGCTGAACCACAGGGTGAACAAGTCACGGACGCGGCCGTGACGGTCGGCATCGGCAACCTGGCCGACACTGTTGCTTTCAACGAGCTCTTGCTGAGACATGGACGGTTCTCCTGCGCAAAGTGGCGACGGCATGCAGCACCGCGTGAGCGGGCAGACCGTTGGGTGTAGATGCGTGGGGGTGGCTGAGCGAGTCAGCTGCGCCTGTTGTGGGAGAACTTGCAGGCGGCGGAGAACGGGCATGGGCGGAGCAGAAGGGCTGTGCGGAACACCATGGGAAAACCTACTTCTTGTCTTTATTCGGATAGGGTTTTGCGTATCGCCAGGTTGGCGAAAACCGCTGCCCGGCGTGGCCGGCGCAGCGGTGACGGGGCTCAGCGGAAGGCTGGCACCACGTGCTGGATGAACAGCTCCAGAGACTTTTTCTTCTCGGCGTAGGGTAGGCTGTTGTCGGCCCAGAAGCTGAATTCGTCGACGCCCAGTTCTTGGTAGTGACGAATGCGCGCGATGATTTCCTCAGGCGTGCCAATCATGGTGTTCTTGCGGATGTTCTCCAGCTCGAATTCCGGGCGCTCTTTGAATTTCTCTTCGGGGCTCGGGTCCAGCAGGCCGTCGACCGGGGTGGTCTTGTTGCCGAACCAGGCATCGAAGGTGCGGTAGAAGCGTGAGATCGCCGCGGCGCCGACCTTCCAGCCTTCCGGGTCGTCGGCCAGGTGCACGTGGGTGTGGCGCAGCACCATCAATTGCGGGCGCGGCACGTCCGGGTTGTTGGCCAGGGCGGCGTTGAACTTGTTGTTCAGGTCGACCACTTCCTCGTCGCCCTTCATCAGCGGTGTGACCATCACGTTGCAGCCGTTGGCCACCGCGAAGTTGTGCGAGTCCGGGTCGCGGGCGGCGATCCACATCGGTGGCAGCGGTTGCTGCAGCGGCTTGGGCGACGAGGTGCTGGTGGGAAATTTCCAGATCTCGCCGTCGTGGGCGTAATCGCCTTTCCACAGGGCTTTGACCACCGGCACCATCTCACGAAGGTACTTGCCGCCATCACTGGCGGGCATGCCACCAGCCATGCGGTCGAATTCGTACTGGTAGGCACCACGGGCCAGACCGACTTCCATGCGCCCGTTACTGATCACGTCGAGCAGGGCGCATTCACCGGCTACGCGGATCGGGTTCCAGAACGGCGCGATGATGGTGCCGGCGCCAAGGCGAATGGTGTTGGTACGGGCCGCCAGGTAGGCCAGGATCGGCATCGGGCTTGGCGAGATGGTGTATTCCATGGCGTGGTGTTCGCCGACCCACACGGTGCTGAAGCCGCCGGCTTCGGCCAGCAGGGTGAGCTCGGTCAGCTGATCGAAGAGCTCGCGGTGGCCGACTTCCTGGTCGTAGCGTTCCATGTGGACGAACAAAGAGAATTTCATGTCGCTTTCCTCGATTTTTGTAAGGCCCGAGGCGCGAGGCGCTGTCAGGACTGGCCGCACGCAGGATCATGTGGCTCATGGTCTATGGTATACCATAATATAAAATACTTTGGCGAGTACCCGAGACCCCTCTTGTCAAAAAGCGTCAGTCCTTGGCGGCCTGCCAGGCATACCAGCGCTCGGCGATGCGCTCGCCATTGATGCTCCAGTATTTGAAGTCGAGGGTGATCTGCCCGGCTTTGTGGGCGCCCGGCTGGTTTTCCGCGAGCTTGGGGTCGACCAGCGCCGAGGCGCCGAGGTTGACCGGCGCGTAACCGGTCAGTGAGGAGAAGTCCGCCTGTGGTTTGGGGCTGGTGGCGTAGGCGATGAAGGCACGCGCGCCTTCGACATTTGGGGCGCCACGGGGGATGACCAGGAAATCACCGGTCACCAGGTTCTGCTGCCAGCTGATGCCCACTGGGGCGCCCCCATCACGCAGGGCGTTGACCCGGCCATTCCAGAACATGCCCAGGCCAGCCGCGCCGCTCGACAGCAATTGCTGGGACTCGTCGCCACTGCCCCACCAGGCAATGTCGCCCTTGATGCTGTCGAGCTTCTTGAAGGCGCGATCCAGATCCAGCGGATACAGCTGCGCCGGGTTCACGCCATCGGCGAGCAGGGCAATTTCCAGTACGCCGGGGCTTGGCCATTTGTAAAGCGCGCGCTTGCCCGGAAAGGTGCGGGTATCGAACAGCGCCGCCCAGTCCTGCGGCACGTTGCCGAGCACTTTGGTGTTGTAGCCGAGGATGAACGAGAAATAGAACGAGCCGGCGCCGTAGATGGTGACGAAGCGCGGGTCGATGGTGCGTTTGGCGATCTGCTTGAAATCCAGTGGCTCGAGCAGGCCTTCACGGCCGGCGCGCAAGGCGAAGTCCGCCTCTACGTCGACCACGTCCCAGGTGACCTTGCCGCTTTCCACCATGGCCTTGAAGGCCGCGTAATCGGTGGGCCCGGCCTGCTCGACACGAATGCCGGTCTGCTGGGTGAAGGGCTCGCTCCAGGCGCGGGTCTGCGCGGCCTGGGTGCTGCCGCCCCAGCTGACGAAGGTGAGGCTCTGCTCGGCGTGAGCGGTGGACAACAGCTGCAGCCCCAGCAGCATGGCCAGCAATGTACGCATGGAAATCCCTCCCGAACGATAAAGAAACCCTGGCTACCGACCTGGCGAACGCGCCGCGATCACGCACCGTACTGGCACATTGCAAGATGCGCTCCAGATTGCCCGAGGCGCTGCGGTGCCCGGCGGCGATGTTAGCCGCTGGGCGCGCTGGTTTTGTGTGGGAAAAGCAGTACCACTTGTTCGGAGTAGGTGTAACGATTTATGCGGCGGGATCGAGCTCTGCTATCGACTGTGGGAGCGGGCCATGCCCGCGAAAAAATCACAGGCATGGACTAGGCGCCCCCGCCCGCTCCCACAGGCGTAGATTTCCTCTCAGTGCACAACCATTCAGTGCGCTCCAGCCCCCTTGCTCAGATCGCTTTCGTTCCAGCTGTCGTACAGGCAGGCTTCGCTGGCCGCCCAACGTACTTTGGCCTGGGCACCGGGTTGCAGCGGTTGCAGGCCGCTGCCCATGGCTTTCAGAGTCAGGTGGCAGCCGCCGGGCGTGACCACGTGGCAGGTCAGGCTTTCACCGAGGAACACCACCTCGGCGACCTGCACGGAGATCTCGTTCCAGCCTGCCGGCAGCGGGGTTTGCGTGGCGACCTCCAGGGGCAGCACCTGGGCTTTTTCCGGGCGCAGCATCAGCAGCACGTCCTGATCGTTCTTCAGGTTGGCGGTCGGCGTGATCGCCAGGCTCTGTTGCTCGAACTGCACGGCGGCCTGGCCGCTGACCTTGGCGCGCAAGAAGTTGGAGTTGCCGAGGAACGAGGCGACGAAGGCATTTGGCGGGTTCTGGTAGAGGTCATAGCCGGTGCCCAGGCCGACGATCTTGCCGTGGCTGAAGATGGCGATGCGCTGTGACAGGCGCATCGCCTCTTCCTGATCATGGGTCACGTAGACGATGGTGATGCCCAGGCGCCGGTGCAGGTGGCGCAGCTCGTCCTGCAGGTCTTCGCGCAGCTTCTTGTCCAGGGCGCCGAGAGGCTCGTCCATCAGCAGGATGCGCGGCTCGTAGACCAGCGCCCGGGCGATGGCCACGCGCTGCTGCTGGCCGCCGGACATCTGCGACGGGCGACGGTGGGCGAAGGCTTCGAGCTGCACCAGCTTGAGCATGGCGTCGACCTTGCGCTTCTGCTCGTCGGCGCTGAGTTTGCGAATGCCTAGCGGGAAAGCGATGTTCTCGCGCACGTTGAGGTGCGGGAACAGCGAGTAGCGCTGGAACACCATGCCGATGCCGCGTTTGTGCGGGGGTACGTTGACCAGGGATTTGCCCTGCACGAGGATTTCCCCCGAGCTGGGTGTTTCGAAGCCGGCGAGCATCGACAGCGTGGTGCTCTTGCCCGAGCCACTGGAGCCTAAGAAGGTGAGGAACTCGCCCTCCTGGATCTCCAGGGAAATGTTATCTACAGCGGTGAAGTCGCCGTAGTGCTTGTTCAGGTTGCGCAGGCTGACCAGAGTCTGGGGCGCCTGTTGTTCTTTGATGACAGCACTCATGGGATTCTCCTCGGCGCTCAGCCTTTGGCTTCGGCGCGCCGGCGTGCAATGGCGGCGATGATCATGACCAGCAGGGAAAGACCGATCAGCAACGTCGAGGCGACGGCGATCACGGGAGTGAGATCCTGGCGCAGCGTCGTCCACATCTTCACCGGCAGTGTCTGCAGGCCGGGGCTGGCCATCATCACGCTGAGCACCACCTCGTCCCAGGAAACCAGGAAGGCGAACAATCCACCCGATACCAGGCCCGGGCGAATGGCCGGGAAGGTCACCTTGACGATGGCCTGCAGGCGCGTGGCGCCGCAGATCACCGCGGCATCCTCGATGGACTGATCGAACAGCTTCAGCGAGTTGATGATCGAGATGATGGTGAACGGCAGTGCGACGATCACGTGGCTGACCACGAAGGCGAACAGCGTGCCGGTGTAGCCGAGCTTGAGAAATAGCGCGTACACCGCCACGGCGATGATCACCAGCGGCACGATCATCGGCAGGGTGAACAGCGCGAACAGCAGCTCGCGGCCTGGGAATTTGCCCCGCACCAGGGCGAAAGCGCTGGGCAGGCCGATGGCCAGGGCGCACACGGTCGTCAGCATGGCCACCTTGAGGCTGACCAGGGCTGAGTCCATCCACTGTTCGTTGGAGAAGAACTGCCCGTACCACTTGAACGTCCAGCCCGGTGGCGGAAACACTAGCCACTGCGAAGAGCCGAACGACAGCAGCACGATGAACAGGATCGGCAGCAGCAGGAATACGGCGATCAGCGCGGTGGTCGCGGTCAGGCCGTAGCGCAGGCCACGACCCATGGCATTGGGTGACAGCAGCATGGCGGCTTACCTCGCAGTGCTGGAAGCTACCGGCGATTCCGGTTGCAGCTTCAGGTAGACGTAGAACAGCACCAGCGTGATGAGGATCAGCAAGGCTGCGGCCGCGCTGGCAATGCCCCAGTTGAGGAACGACTGCACCTGCTGGATGATGAATTCGGGCAGCATCATGTTCTGCGCGCCGCCCAGCAGCGCCGGGGTCACGTAGTAACCGAGGGACATCACGAAGACCATCAGGCCGCCGGAGAAGATGCCCGGCCGGCACAGCGGAATGAACACCTTAAAGAAGTTGCGCCACGGGCTGGCGCCGCAGATCGAACCAGCCTGCAGCACCATCGGGTCGATAGCGCTCATGGTCGCCTGCAGCGGCAGCACGATGAACGGGATCATGATGTAGCTCATGCCGATCACCACACCAGTCAGGTTATGCACCATCTCCAGCGGCTGATCGATGATGCCCATACCCATCAGGAACTTATTGACCACCCCCGAGGACTGCAGCAACACCAGCCACGAATAGGTGCGTGCCAGCAGGCTGGTCCACATCGACAGCAGCACGATGTTCAGCAGCCAGCGGCCCCAGCCGCTGGGCATCAGGGTGATCGCCCAGGCTAGGGGGAAACCCAACAGCAGGCTGATCACGGTCACCAGCCCGGCTACTGCGAAGGTGTTGAACAGCACCTTGGAGTAGGCCGAGTTGGCGAATAATTGGGCGTAGTTGCCCAGGCCTGGTTCCGGCTCCAGCACGCCGCGCAGCAGCAGGCTGACCAGCGGCACCAGGAAGAACAAACCGAGAAACAGCAGGGCGGGCAGCAGGTACGGGGCACCGCGCCAGCGCGCCGCCCGTTCCGGGTTGCCGTCAGCGTTGCCACGCTGACGGTCTGCTGCACCGACCTCAGGGGTACGGAGCGCAGTCATTTCACTTCACCAGCCATTCGTTCCAGCGGGTGGCGATCTGCGCGCCGTTCTTGGCCCAGTAGGCGTAGTCCAGGGTGATCTGGTCAGCCTCGTGGGCGGTCGGCAGGTTCTCTGCCAGCACCGAGTCCAGGCGTGCCACGCTGTCCAGGTTCACCGGGGCGTAGGCGGTCAGGTTGGAGAAGTCGGCCTGGCCTTTGGCGCTGCTGGCGTTGGCCAGAAACTTCATGGCCGCGTCCTTGTTCTTGGCACCTTTGGGGATGACCAGCATGTCGGCCATGACCAGGTTCTGTTTCCAGCTCGCCGCTACCGGCGCGCCATCTTCCTGCAGGGCGTGGATGCGACCGTTCCAGAACTGCCCGATGCTCGCTTCACCAGAGGCCAGCAGTTGCTGCGACTGTGCGCCGCCGCCCCACCAGACGATGTCTTTCTTGATGGTGTCGAGTTTCTTGAAGGCGCGATCCAGATCCAGCGGGTACAGCTTGTCTTTTTCTACGCCATCAGCCAGCAGGGCCAGTTCCAGCACGCCCGGGCTCGGCCATTTGTACAGGGCGCGTTTGCCGGGGTAGGTGGCGGTGTCGAACAGCGCGCTCCAGTTCTCTGGCTTCTTGCCGCCGACCGCACCCTCGTTGTAGCCGAGCACGAAGGAAAAGAAGAACGAGCCGACGCCATGGTCGTTGATGAAGCGTGGGTCGATGCGATCACGTTTGATCACGTTGAAGTCCAGCGGCTCGAGTAGGCCTTCGGCTGCGGCGCGCAGGGCGAAGTCAGCTTCCACGTCGACCACGTCCCATTGCACGTTGCCGCTCTCGACCATGGCCTTGAGCTTGCCATAGTCGGTCGGGCCGTCCTGCACGACGGTGATTTTGGTGTCACGGGTGAAGGGGTCGGCCCAGGCGGCCTTCTGCGCATCCTGGGTGGTACCGCCCCAGCTGACGAAGTTGACGGTTTCCGCCGAGGCGGTGGTCGTGATTGCCGCACTCAGAATGCTCGCGGCGAGCACCGAGGTAACACCTTTGATAAACACCATCTCTCTTGCCCTCTTTGTTGTGTTTGTGCGCAAGCGAGCGTTTGCCCGCTTAACCGGAGCAGTGATCCAGTGGATCGTTAATGGTGGCCACTATCGTGTGTGCATTCCTTGTCGTTATCCCCGTCGGGGCGCACGCGATAAACTGACTGGCCTTAGGGATATCATATTATGGTATTCCAAACTTTCCGCAAGCGATTTGCCATACATCTTGGTGGCCGTACATGACCGATCGTCATTCACTCGAATGGCACGGTTTCCACCACTTCCAACGCATAGCCGGTCAGACCTGCATACTTGAGCGGCGGGCCGAGGTGGCGCAGCTTGCCGACGCCCAGGTCTTGCAGAATCTGTGCCCCGGTGCCGACCTCGGAATACACTCGCGGCTGACCTCGGTTGAACGGGCGCTGCGGCTGGGTCAGCTGCGGTACGCGTTCGAGCAGGGCCTGCGACGATTCATGGTTGGCCAGCACCACAACGACGCCTTTACCGTCTGCGGCGATGCGTTCCAGAGCAGCCCAGAGCGTCCAGCTACGCGGGCCGGAGTACTCGGCGCCAACCAGATCGCGTAGCGGGTCGATGGCATGCACGCGCACCAGAGTCGGTTCGTCATGACGGATGTCGCCCATTACCATGGCCATGTGCACGCCCCCGGCTATGCGGTCTTCATAGGTGATCAGACGGAACTCACCATGCACGGTGGGCAGTTCGCGTTCGCCGATCCGCGTGATCGTGTGCTCGGTGCTCAAGCGGTATTGGATGAGGTCGGCGATGGTGCCGATCTTGATGCCGTGCAGGGCGGCGAAGGCTTCCAGGTCGGGGCGGCGGGCCATGCTGCCGTCTTCGTTCATCACTTCGACAATCACCGCCGCTGGCGTCAGGTCGGCCAGCCGGGCCAGGTCGCAGCCGGCTTCGGTGTGCCCGGCGCGGGTTAGCACACCGCCTTCCTTGGCGCGCAGCGGAAAGATGTGGCCCGGTTGTACCAGATCGCTGGGCTTGGCATCAGCGGCCACAGCGGTCAGCACTGTGTGGGCGCGGTCGGCGGCGGAAATGCCGGTGGTGATGCCGCTGGCGGCTTCGATGGAAACAGTGAAGGCGGTGGAAAATACGCTACCGTTGCTGGGCACCATCTGTTCCAGGCCTAGGCGTTGGCAGTGCTCGTCGGTCAGGGTCAGGCAAATCAGGCCGCGGGCTTCACGGGCCATGAAATTGATCGCCTGGGGCGTACAGAATTCGGCGGCGAGCAGCAGGTCGCCCTCGTTCTCGCGGTCTTCGTCGTCTACCAGCAAGACCATCTTGCCCTGGCGAAAGTCATCGATGAGTTCACGGATGGGATGGAAGGGCATGGCGGTTCTCGCAGGTCGGATTATTTTAAATTATGGTATACCGTAATACGAAATCAAATTAAAGGAGGTCAGCATGAAGGGTTACTGGATCGCGCACGTGGACGTCACCGACCCCGAGCGCTACAGCGAATACACCAAACGCGCCCCGGCGGTGTTCGCCGAATTCGGCGGTAAGTTCCTGGCCCGCGGCGGCCGCTCCGAGGCGCAGGAAGGGCGTGATACGCCTCAGCGTAGCGTGGTGATCGAGTTTGCGTCCTATGAACAGGCAGTGGCCTGCTACCGCTCTGAGGCTTATCAGGAGGCGAGCAGCTACCGGGCAGGCGCGGCGCGTTCGGAAGTGATCATCGTCGAGGGTATGGAGCCCTGACCGCAGGCTGAATCAGCCAGGGTGGGCGACACCGGAAAGATGGCTGACCAGTTGACGCGCATGGGACGGCAGGCTTTGCCAGTCTCTGATGCACAGGCGCAGTTCTCGGCTGGCCCAGCTGTCGGCGATGTCGACCAGGGTCAGCGGCAGCTCCTGGGCCATCCGTGAGGCGGCGGCCTCCGGCAGCATGGCCAAGCCTGCGCCCTGGGCGACCAGTTGGGCGATGGCGTCGAAGCTTGGCGCCCGTACCCGCACCCGCAGGGCGATACCGGCAGCGATGGCCTTGTCCTCGATGAAGCGCTGCATCGCCCGTTCGGCCGGCAGACCGATGTAGGGAAAGCTCAGCGCCTCCACCAGCTTTGCTTGCCGCCGACCGGCCAGGGCGTGGCCCTGGGGCACCAGCAGCACCAGGCGGTCGTGGCGAAACGGCAATGACAGCAGGTCGCCGGTTGGCAGGTTGCCGTCGTAGACGCCCAAATCGAATTCGCCGGCCTGCACGCCGCGCAGGATGGAGCGGCTGGTGCCTTCTGTCAGTTGCAGATCCACCTCCGGATAATCGGCCAGGAAAGGGCCGAGCGCCGCTGGCAGGAAGGTGC
Organism: Phytopseudomonas punonensis; assembly: GCF_900142655.1. Taxonomy (GTDB): domain Bacteria; phylum Pseudomonadota; class Gammaproteobacteria; order Pseudomonadales; family Pseudomonadaceae; genus Aquipseudomonas; species Aquipseudomonas punonensis. The sequence goes on from NZ_FRBQ01000001.1 coordinate 1,463,152, forward strand.
TGTTGGCCACCGTAGAGGCGCACAGTTTGAGCACCACCCGCTGCTGGCCGGACAACGCCTGCAGGTTGTCCTTCAGGCGCTGCGCTTCGTTGAGGATCCGCTGGCAGGCTTCGAGCACCAAGCGCCCAGCCGGGGTTGGCGTCATGCCGTTGGCATTGCGGGCGAACAGTGTGACTTGGCAGCGTTCCTCGAATTGGCGCAATCGCGTACTGGCGGCCGATACCGCGACCGGAAAAGTCGCCGCGGCCTTGCTGAGGCTGCCGGTCGAGGCGATGGCGACCAGTAGGCGCACATCCACGAGATCGAAATGCACAGGGGTTCTCCAAAACAGAAGGCAGCCTTAGGAAAATAGCGATTCTTGGCTGGCGTCATTCGTATCAGAATAACCGTTCCTTGCCCCGGATTCAGATTGCCATGAACCTTTCTGCCTTCTTCAAGCGCTGCGCCAGTAACGGCAGCCTGTTCGCCATCCTTTCCGCTGCCGGTTTCAGCATGAAGGCGATCTTCGTCAAAATGGCGTACATCGCCGCCCCCGTTGAGGCGATCACTCTGCTGGCGATGCGCATGACCCTCGCCCTGCCGCTGTTTCTGTGGCTGGTCTGGCTAAGCCGCAGCGGCATCGGTACCGGTGGACGCTTCTCACTGGGCGACGGCGCGCGCGTCGTGGTGCTGGCGCTGTTTGGCTATTACCTGTCTAGCCTGTTCGACTTCTACGGTCTGCAGTACATCAGCGCCGGTCTGGAGCGGTTGATCCTGTTCACCTACCCGACCTTGGTACTGGTGTTCCAGATGATCGCCTTTCGCGAACGCCCCAGCCGCCGCACGCTGCTGGCCATGGCGGTCTGTTACCTAGGCCTCGGCGTGGCGCTGATGCACGACATCGGCGCTACCGACATGGGCAGCCAAGTGATCATCGGCTCGTTGTGGGTATTCGCCAGCGCCGTGACCTACGCGCTCTATTACTTGGGCACCGGGGTGATGGTGAAACGCCTTGGCTCGATGCGCCTGGCCGGCCTTGCGGGCAGCGCGTCGTCACTGATGGTGTTGGCGCATTTCTTTATTACCCAACCGGCCGGCAGCATGCTCGCGCAACCGGCCCAGGTGTGGTTGTGCGCCGCGCTGATGGCGATGATTTCCACCGTGCTGCCGGTGTACTGGATGGCTCTGGCGATCCAGCGCATCGGTGCCACCAATACCGCCGCTGTTGGCAACCTCGGCCCGGTGTTGACCATCTTCGCTGCCTGGGCGCTGCTCGGCGAAGCCATCTCACCGTACCAGATGGCCGGGCTGGCGCTGGTGATGTTTGGCATCTGGCAGCTCAAGGCGGGTGCGGCGAAGAAGTCCGTGGTTGCAGAGGTTGCGGGGGCAAGCCGTTCGGTGAGTTGAGCGGGGCAGGGGTGAGAGCTGTAGAAAGCCAGAAGCAGCCGCTCCCTGCGTAGGGTGGACAACGCTCTTTTTGTCCACCATTGCGATTGCAGAACGGTGGACGGGAGAAGCGTCGTCCACCCTACGCCCTGCAGAAAGGCAAAAGCGGTAGGTGAGCATGTAGGAGAGGCTTTAGCCGCGAGCTTTATTGGTGGGTGCAAAGAGCCCTGGGCTAAAGCCTCTCCCGCGATATCGCGAACGGCTGCTTCAGCGAATGAAATGCACCTTGCCGGTGTCATCGCTGCCCATGTAGATGCCGTAGCTGCCCGTCTCGCGTTCGGTGATATAGCGTTCCAGGATCTGGCGGATGGCCGGGTAGTAGATCTGCTCCCAGGGGATGTCTTCGGGAGCGAAGAAGCGCCGCGCCAGGGTTTCGCTGCCGAAATAGCCGGTGTCGTGCAGCAGCTTGGCGCGGAAGATCAGGTACACCTCGCTGATCGCCGGTACGCTGAAGATCGAGTAGGGGCAGGTGATTTCCGCTACCACGCCGGCTTCCTCGCGCACTTCGCGCAGGGCCGCTTCCTCGGTGGTTTCGCCGTTTTCCATGAAACCGGCCGGTAGCGTCCAAGTGCCGATGCGCGGTTTGATGGCGCGCTGGCAGAGCAGGTAACGGCCGTCCTGCTCGATGATGCAGCCAGTGATGATCTTCGGGTTTTCGTAGTGGATGTGCCCGCAACCGCTGCACACCAGGCGGTTGTGGTCATCGCCGGCCGGGCGGCGGCGCTCCAGCGTCGCGCCGCCGCATTGATTACAGAAGCGCGGGCTGGGCATGGCAATCAGCGACCGATGCGCGGGTCTTTGAGACCGATAGGGGCGACGATGTCGCGGGCCTTGGCGCCTTCCTGCTTGGCTTCCAGGTACTCCAGCGCGACCTTGGCGGCGGCGCGTACGTGGTCCACCGAGGCCTGGTGGGCGGCAATCGGGTCGCCGCTCTTGATCGCCTCGACCATGCGCTCCATTTCTTGGTTACTGGTGCTGCGGCGGTTGCTCTGCGACACCGAAGTGGCGCGCAGGTAGCTGATCCGCGCCTGCAGCTGGCGCAGCTGAGTGGCCGCCGCTTCATTGCCGCAGCCTTCGAGCAGTACGTTATAGAACTCCTGCACCGACTCCAGCACGTCCGGTAGCTCGCCTTCTTCGAGGGTCTGGCGGTTGTTCTCCAGAGCACGCTCCAGGGCGCGGATGTCCTTGGCGCGGGCTCGCAGGGTGAACAGCTGGACGATCATGCCTTCCAGCGCGCAGCGCAGTTCGTAGAGGTCGCAGGCGTCCTCCAGGGTGATGATCGCCACGCGCGGGCCTTTGGCATCGGCGAATTCCACCAGGCCTTCGGACTCCAGGTGGCGCAGCGCCTCGCGCACCGAAGTACGGCTAACACCGAGGCGATCACACAGGTCGCGCTCCACCAGACGGTCGCCGGGTAACAACTGGAAATTCATGATGGCGCTGCGCAGCTTGTCCAGGACGATCTCCCGCAGGGTCACGGGATTGCGGTTGACCTTGAAGCTGTCGTCGATCGGCTGGCGTTTCATGGTTAGGGCTCTAGTTATAGGTATGGGAGCACTCAAAACTACGCCTCGGGCTGCTGAGCCTCGGCATCCGCCTCGGCGAAGGCTTCGCGAGCGATTCGGAAGCTGTCGACTGCGGCAGGCACGCCACAGTAGATGCCAACCTGAAGCAGAATTTCGCGAATCTGTTCACGGCTGAGGCCGTTACGCAGGGCGCCGCGAATGTGCAACTTCAGCTCGTGCGGGCGATTGAGCGCGGAAATCATGGCCAAGTTTATCATGCTGCGTTCCTGCATCGATAAGCCTTCACGCCCCCACACATGCCCCCAGCAGTATTCGGTGACCAGCTCCTGCAGCGGGCGATTGAAGTCGTCGGCGTTCTCCACTGAGCGCTTCACGTAGGCCTCGCCCAGCACCTGGGTGCGGATCTTCAGGCCTTTCTCGTACTTGTCGTTGCTCATATCGGTCTCTCGAGTAGCTGCGAGTCAGGCGTAGGATGGGTGCAACCCATCGATTATTGATGGGTTTCAAATACGCGGCCCGACCCATCCTATGGACTGTCGTTCACCCATTCATTCTGGGAGCGGCTCATGTTCGCGAATCGCGGGCATGGCCCGCTCCCACAAGAGCCGGTCCGCGTCAGCCCAGCCTTACAACCCACCCATCAGGGTGTATTTGATTTCCAGGTAATCGTCGATGCCGTAGTGCGAACCCTCGCGGCCCAGGCCGGAGGCCTTGATGCCACCGAAGGGCGCCACTTCCGTGGAGATCAGCCCTTCGTTGATGCCAACCATGCCGTATTCCAGCGCCTCGCTCATTCGCCAGGCGCGGCCCAGGTCGCGGGTGTAGCAGTAGGCGGCCAGGCCGAATTCGGTGTCGTTGGCCATGTGGATAGCCTGGGCTTCGTCGCTGAAGCGAAACACCGCCGCCAGCGGGCCGAAGGTTTCGTCGCGGGCGACCTTCATCTCGCCAGTCACGCCGCTCAGCACGGTGGGCTGGTAGAAACCGTGGCCCAGCACATGGCGCTCACCACCGCAGACCAGCGTGGCGCCTTTGCCGAGGGCATCGGCGACGTGATCGGCGACCTTATCCACGGCCCGGCTGTTGATCAGCGGGCCTTGCTGCGCGCCTTCGGTAAAACCATCGGCGACTTTTAGCTCGGCCACACGCTCGGCCAGGCGGGCCACGAATGCATCGTGGATACCGTCCTGTACCAGAAAACGGTTCACGCACACGCAGGTCTGCCCTGCGTTGCGGTACTTGGCGATCAGCGCGCCCTCGACGGCGCGCTCCAGGTCGGCGTCATCGAAGACGATGAACGGCGCATTGCCGCCCAACTCCAGTGACACCTTCTTCAGGGTGCTGGCGCACTGCTGCATCAACAGCTTGCCGATCGGCGTGGAGCCTGTGAACGACAGCTTGCGCACCGTGGCGCTGGCGCACAGCTCGTTGCCGATGGCCACGGCGTCGCCGGTGATCACGTTTAGCAAGCCGGCTGGTAGCCCGGCTTCTTCGGCCAGGGTGGCCAGGGCCAGGGCCGAAAACGGCGTTTCCGGCGCCGGCTTGACGATGCACGGGCAGCCGGCAGCTAGGGCCGGGCCGACTTTGCGGGTGATCATCGCCGCTGGGAAATTCCACGGCGTGATGGCTGCGACCACGCCAATCGGCTCCTTGGTCACCACGATGCGCGCATCGGGCTTGTGGCTGGGGATGGTGTCGCCATAGATGCGCTTGGCCTCCTCGGCGAACCACTCGATAAAGCTGGCTGCGTAGAGGATTTCACCACGGGCTTCGGCCAGCGGCTTGCCTTGTTCGAGGGTCAGAATTTCGGCCAGCGCGTCGGCGTTTTCCAGGATCAGCGCGTGCCAGCGCTTGAGGATGGCGCAGCGCTCCTTAGCGGTGCGTGCGCGCCAGGCGGGCCAGGCGGCATTGGCGGCGGCGATGGCGCGTCGCGCTTCAACGCTGCCCATGTTCGGCACCCGGCCGATTTCCTCGCCATTGGCGGGGTTGAAGATGGCTTGGGTGCCGACTTCATCGGCGCTCAGCCACTGACCATCGATGTAGGCGAGCTGGCGGAATAGGCGCAAGGCGTTGGGCGTCATGGCAGCTCCAGAAGAAAACAGGCCGTGCTCGAGGGTGGGTGAGCACGGCCAAAGAAGGCTAGCGATTTGCGGCGTTGTCAGGCCAGATCGTAGGCTGGACAACGCATTTTTTTGTCCACCATTGCGATTGCAGAGCGGTAGACGGGTCGGGCCGCGTAGGTGAGGCGTCGGCTACGCGCCCCGGTCCACCCTACAAAAGGTGGTTTAGGTTCTCGCCGAAGGCACGTCGATCAGGCGAACGCCGGCAGGGCGCCGAGTTTGCCGCGGTGGTAGATCATCGGCACCGGGGCTTCTTCGGGTAGGATCAGGTTCTTCACCGCGCCGACCATGATGGCGTGGTCGCCACCGTCGTATTCGCGCCACAGCTCGCACTCGATGATCGCCGCGGCATTCTTGAGCAGCGGGTTGCCCAGTTCACTGAGCGTCCATTCGATACCGGCGGCCTTGTCCTTGCCCTTACCGGCGAAGGCGTAGGCTTCCTTCTGCTGCTCGGCCGACAGCAGGTGGATGGCGAAGCGTTTGCTGTCGCGCAGCACCGGGTAGGAGTCGGAGGTGTAATTGGGGCAGAACAGCACCAGTGCCGGGTCAATGGACAGGGCGCTGAAGGCGCTGGCGGTGATGCCGACGATGTTTCCGTCGGCGTCCAGGCTGGTCACGATGGTCACGCCCGAAGGGAAGGCGGCCATGACGGATTTGTACAGTCCAGGTTCGATCATTTTGCTTTTCCTCGATGCGCTTAGCGCATCACGAACGGGTCGGGCATCGGTGCTTGTGACAGGTTGATCCACACCGTTTTTAGTTCGGTGTAGGCCAGTACCGAGTCGATGCCGCTTTCACGGCCGTAACCGCTGTTCTTGAAGCCGCCGATCGGCGCCATGGCCGATACGGCACGGTAGGTGTTGACCCATATGATGCCTGAACGCACGCCTTTGGCCATGCGATGGGCGCGGCCCAAGTCGCGCGTCCAGATGCCGGCGGCAAGGCCGAACTGCGAGTCGTTGGCCATGGTCAGCGCTTCGGCTTCGTCGCTGAAGCGGATCACCGAGGCGACCGGGCCGAAGACCTCTTCCTGCATGATGGTCATCGAATGGTTGTCGCACTCGAACAGGGTCGGCTCGTAGTACCAGCCTTCGCCATCGACCTGCGGACGCTTGCCGCCCAGGCGCAGCTTCGCGCCTTCAGCCACGGCAGTGGCGACCAAACCTTCGACCACGGCGAGTTGCTGAGCGGTGGCCATGGGGCCCATTTCGCTGGCGTCGTCCTGCGGGTTACCGATGCGAATGCGCTTGGCGCGCTCGACCAGGCGCTCGACGAACTCGTCGTAGATGCTGTTCTGCACCAGCAAGCGCGAACCGGCTACGCAACTCTGCCCGGAGGCGGCGTAGATGCCGGCGACCACGCCGTTGATGGCGCTGTCCAGGTCGGCGTCGGCGAAGATGATGTTCGGCGATTTGCCGCCCAGTTCCAGTGACAGCTTGGCGAAGTTCTCGGCACTGGCGCGCACCACATGGCGGGCAGTGGCGGCGCCGCCGGTGAAGGCGATCTTGCGGATCAGCGGGTGACTGGTCAGCGCTGCGCCGGTGGTCGGGCCGTAGCCGGTGACCACGTTGACGACGCCAGCCGGAAAGCCCGCTTCGAGTGCCAGGCGCGCCAGCTCGAGAATGGTCGCCGATGCATGTTCCGAGGGCTTGAGCACAATGGTGTTGCCGGCTGCCAGGGCTGGCGCGAGCTTGATCGCGGTCAGGTACAGCGGGCTGTTCCACGGGATGATCCCGGCTACTACGCCAATTGGCTCGTGGGTGGTGTAGGCGAACATGTCCGGCTTATCGAGGGGCATGGTGCCGCCTTCGAGTTTGTCGGCCAGGCCCGCGGTGTAGTGGAAGAACTCTGGCAGGTAGCCGACCTGGCCGCGGGTTTCGCGGATCAGCTTGCCGTTGTCACGGCTTTCCAGCTGGGCCAGGGCTTCCTTGTTCTCAGCGATCAGGTCGCCGAGGCGACGCAGCAGCTTGCCCCGTGCGGTGGCGCTCAGGTTGCGCCAGGCCGGGTTGTCGAAGGCGGCTTGAGCGGCCTGCACGGCACGCTCGACGTCTTCGGCAGCGGCATCCGGGAGCACCGCCCAGGCCTGCGCCCTAGCCGGATCGAGGCTCTCGAAGGTCTTGCCCGATTGCGCGTCGACCCACTGGCCGTCAATGCACATCTGATAGCGTGCGAGTGTCATGCGACGATCCCCTTTGCGGTGCTCTGCAGCTGGCTGGCTTCTCTGAGGAATTCCAGCAGCATCTGGTTGACCAGGCGCGGCGATTCCACCGGCATCATATGCCGTTGCTCGGCCAGCACCACGGCGCGGGCGCCTGGAATGCATTGCGCCAATTGTTCGGCCATCTGCGGTGTAGAGCCCGGGTCGAGCTCGCCGGTAGCAATCAGCGTCGGCACCTTAATCTCGGCCAGGTCGTCTGCCCGGTACATATCCTGGGTGGCGAACAGCGTGTAGGTGGTCAGGTAACCCTGAGCATCGTTGCCGGCCAGGGTCTGGCGAATGGCGGCGATCTGCGCCGGGTTGGCCGCCTGATACTCACGACTGAACCAGCGCGACAATGCCGCTTCAGCGTTGGCGTCCGGACCATGTTCGGCGGCCTGGGCAGTACGTTCGATAACGCCGGCGCGCTGCTCGGGGCTGCGGTTGAACACACTGTTGAGCACCACCAGCGCGGCAATGCGTTGCGGGTAATGCAGGGCGAACGCACGCGCTACCAGGCCGCCCATCGAGAAGCCGATGACCGTGGCTTGCTGGGCGCCGAGATGATCGAGCAGTTCGCGCAACTGGTCGGCGTAACCGGCCAGGTCGGTGTCCGGGGCCGGGCGCGGGCTGTCGCCGTGGCCGAGCATGTCGTAGACGATGACCTGGAAATGCTGGGCCAGGCCTACGACCTGGCCGCCCCACATGTCTTTCGTCAGGCCCACGCCGTGGATCAATACCACGGGTTGGCCCTGGCCGATCACCCGGTAACTGGTGCCGGTGGGGGTACGTTCAGCGAGGTGCCGAATCATTGCCTGCTCCCGATTACTGCGCCTTCTCGGCAGCCAGTTCTTCCAGATCGATGTAACGGTTGCCGATGCGTGGGTGCAGGCGACCACCATTGGCGGCGCCGAGCACGACGACAATTTCATCGGCGCGCGGTGCGTCTTCGATCTGCATTTCCAGGGTGATGTAGTGCGAACGCAGGCCTTCGTCGTCCTTGTGCATCATCGGGATCTGGATCGAAGTGCCCGGACCGCCACGCTTGTTGGTGAATGACAGGTAGCTCTTGGCCTTCACCGCCTCGCGGTAGTGGTTGCCGAAACGCAGGGTGTGGATAACCGCGGAGGCATGCTCGATTTCACCGTCGGCTCCGACCACGGCAGCCTTGCCGTAGGCTTCGATTTTGTCGGCGCCACCAATGGCGGCGGTGAGGCGCTTGACCATCAGTTCGCCCAGCTCGGAGCAATTGGCCTTGATCTGCGGCTTGAGGTCTTCGACAAAACCGTTGCCAACCCATGGGTTCTTGATCACGACGGCCAGGCCGACCATGGTCACCGGCTTGTCAGTCGCCTTGCCGCCTTCGATCAGGGTTTCTTCTATGTAGCTGACGATCTTGCGAATCTCGAAACTCATGGCAGCTCCTCGGCTGGTTGGTGTTGGGTATTATGGTATACCAGAATACACAATATGCAAGCATTGCCGAATCCCAGGTGTGACGGTGCCTTGGCGGCATTCACGGTGGGCCAGTGGTAGTGAAAAGTGGCTGTTAAAGCTTTAATCGACAGACAGCGGAGCGGCTTGGGTCAGGCTGATCAAGGAGGCGGGCAGCTGGCTCTGCGTTGGCAAAGGGCGTTGCTGAACAAGCATCACTAGGCAGCCCTCCGGCTGCCTCTGCGATTTTAGAGGGCGGCGATTTATTTCAATGGACGCGCATGACATGTCAATCAATAATGTTATGTTATAACTATTAAATTGCTTTGATTGAGCCCGCCATGACTGCCGATGAATTGCTGGCCCAGCCCGCTGAGGCCTACATGAACGACACCCAGCAGGTGTTCTTTCGTGACCTGCTGACCCACCAGCGCGAGGAGTTGCAGCAGCGTATCGATGACGAGTTCGGCGAATTACGCGAGCAAGAGCGGCCAGCTGATGAAGCCGACATCGCCAGCCGTGAAGAACAGCGCCAGTGGCAACTGCGCCTGCTGGAGCGCGAAAAGAAGCTGCTCGACAAGATTGATCAAGCCCTTGAGCGCCTGGCCCGTGGTGAATACGGCTGGTGCCGCGAAACCGGTGAGCCCATCGGCCTGCGCCGTTTGCTGCTGCGGCCCATGGCCAGCCTGTGCATAGAAGCGAAAGAGCGCGAAGAACAACGCGAGCGCCACCAACGTGACCTGTGAACCTGATGCTGATGAGGAACCCGCCATGCCCGACCGCCTTCCCGTTACCGTGCTTTCCGGCTTTCTCGGCGCCGGCAAGAGCACGCTGCTCAACCATGTTCTGAAAAACCGCGATGGCTTGCGCGTCGCAGTGATCGTCAACGACATGAGCGAAATCAACATCGACGGCAGCGAGGTGCAGAAGGGCGTCAGCCTTAACCGCGCCGAAGAGAAGCTGGTCGAGATGAGCAACGGCTGCATCTGCTGCACCCTGCGCGAAGACCTGCTCGAGGAAGTCAGCAAGCTGGCTCGCGATGGCCGCTTCGATTACCTGCTGATCGAGTCGACCGGCATTTCCGAGCCGCTGCCGGTTGCCGAAACCTTCACCTTTCGTGACGAGCAGGGTCAGAGCCTGGCTGATTTGGCGCGGCTGGACACCCTGGTCACTGTGGTCGACGGGGTGAATTTCCTGCCCGACTTCCAGGCCGCGCAGAGCCTGGCCAGCCGCGGCGAAACCCTTGGCGAAGACGACGAACGCTCGATCACTGACCTGTTGATCGAGCAGATCGAGTTCGCCGACGTGCTGCTGATCAGCAAGATCGACCTGATCAGCAGTGCCGAGCGCGAAGAGCTGAGCGCCATTCTGCGCCGCCTCAACACCCGTGCCAGGATCGTGCCCATGAGCATGGGCGCGGTGCCGCTGGAGGCCATTCTTAACACCGGCCTGTTCGACTTCGCGCGTGCCGCCGAGTCGCCCGGCTGGCTCAAGGAGCTGCGCGGCGAGCACGTGCCGGAAACCGAGGAATACGGCATTGCCTCCAGCGCCTACCGGGCGCGGCGGCCGTTTCATCCGCAGCGCTTCTTCGATTTTCTCAGCCGCGAGTGGACCAACGGCCGGCTGCTGCGATCCAAGGGCTTCTTCTGGCTGGCCAGCAAGTATCAGGAGGCGGGCAGCTGGTCCCAGGCTGGCGGTTTGATGCGCCATGGACTGGCCGGGCGCTGGTGGCGTTTCGTGCCGAAAAGTCAGTGGCCGCAGGATGACGATGAACGCAAAGCCATCACCCGCCAGTGGGACAAGGCCAGCGGTGATTGCCGCCAGGAACTGGTATTTATCGGCCAGCACATCGATTTCGATCAGCTGCACGCCGAGCTGGACGACTGCCTGCTGACCGACGCAGAAATGGCCGCCGGCACCGAGAGCTGGCTGCGCCTGCCTGATCCGTTCGGCCCGTGGCAGGAGGCCGCGTGATGCTGGCATTCAAGACACCACCGCAGCCGCTACAGATAAGCAGCGAGCGTATCGACGTGCTTGGCGATGCGCTGCGCGATGACGTCAATCTGGCGGTCTGGCAGCGCAACCTGCCCGAGCACCTTGCCGCCTTCGCCAGCACCTTGCTGGCCCAGTGCGAGCCGTTGGCCGAATCGCTAAGCATTGAGCTGGTTGATATCGATGCCGAGCCTGACCTGCGCGGGCTGTTGAATGGCTACAGCGATCTGCCTGGCCAGGCGGCGTTTCTCGCCGATGTGGCCTGGCTGGTGCGTGCCTATGCCTGCCTGCTCGATGCCCGGTGCATCGGCTTGCGCCTACGTGCGCTGGATGGCGCCATGTGCCCGCGCTTTCACGTCGATCACGTGCCGCTGCGCCTGATCACCAGCTACGCCGGCCCCGGTAGCCAATGGCTGCGCGAGGGTGCGCTGTCACGTCAGCACCTCGGCGGCCCCCAGGCGCCTGACGAGCAGGCCGTGGTCGAGCAGATCGGCTGCGGGCATGTGGCGCTGGTCAAGGGTGAGCGTTGGGTGGGCAATGAAGGGCGGGGGCTGATCCATCGCTCGCCAACCTTGCCGGCCGGTGAACGGCGACTGCTGCTGACGCTGGATTGGCTGGCCTGAATCGCGGGCAAAAAAATGCTGCGCCTGAGCGCAGCAACATCGCCACCGGGCCTGTCCGGCAGCCAAGAGAGACTGTATTTACGCCGATAAAGATGACGATTGAATGACGGCTCAGTAGGCCATCCACACGCCCTTGCTCTGGCTCTCGCAGAAGGGCTTGAGGTAGGCGGCGTCTTCGGCGACGCGGTTTTATCGGATACCGTTCGACGGAAAGTCGATGTCGTGGATCAGTCGGCATTTCATTGTCACGGAGCGCCGGTAGACTATGCGTCCGGTAATGGCTCATTGCTGTTATGTGTTTTCGGTCGAGGCATGATCCTACCGTCATCCGCGCTGGCGGCTGTTTTTCTTGCCATTATCTTGATGCTTTTCATGGACATTACAGGGACGTAGTACCGTGCCGAATTTTGAGCAGATCACCCCGTATTCGTACGTACCCCTCAGCTTCTCTACCTCCGTCAATGCGCTGCTTTACGGAACTAAATTTGGCGCCGGGTGGGGTAACTCGGCGACGCTGTCCTACAGCTTCGCCAATCCCGGCGTGTCGCAGTACTCGCGCCAATATGATGACTTGATCGATCTGCCTGGCATCAACTACCGGGATTTTGTCTACGCCCTGACGGCCAATCAGAAGGATGCTGTACGCAGCGCGCTGGCTGACTGGAGCGCGGTTGCCAACCTGTCCTTCACCGAGGTCAGCGATACCGCCGGTGGCCAGGTAGGGGACCTGCGCTTCGGCGGCTATGAACTGATTGACTGGGATACGGCGGCATTCGCCTTTCTACCCGATGGCAGCCCGGTATCCGGCGACGTATGGATCGGCCGCGCCACCAATGAAACTGCGCCCTCGCCGGGTAGTTATGACTATCTGACCTTCGTGCATGAGATCGGTCATGCCCTGGGCCTCAAGCACTCGTTCGAGACCTCGGACTTCAGCAATTACGTGTTGCGTAGCGGCTATGACGACGTGCGCTATACGGTCATGAGCTACAACGACAGCTACGATTTCCAGCCCACTGGCCCGATGCTCTTCGATATCGCCGCTATTCAATACCTATATGGCAGCAACAATAGCTGGCAGGCGGGCGACAACGTTTACCGCTGGGATGCCAACGCGCAGATTTTCGAGACTATCTGGGATGCCGGTGGCAACGACACGATCGATGCCAGCAACCAGCTCGAAGGTGTGGTGATCAATCTCAATAGTGGCGAGTTCAGCTCGATTGGTCAGGATATTTATAACTATGCCACAGGAGTATGGCGTAATAATTTCCTGACCATTGCATATGGTGCGGTTATCGAGAATGCAATCGGTAGCGACTACAGAGACACCTTGATCGGCAATAGCGCCGATAACGTACTGGATGGCGGTAAAGGTGAGGACACATTGCGCGGCGGCGCCGGCAACGATACCTATTACATCGATCTTCCCACAGGCTCGGAATTCTATGACAGGGTGACCGAATATGCGGGTGAGGGTTACGACAAGGTCATCTTGCGTGGAACCAGCACCGGCTTTTTCGGCAGCTCGTTCTCCCTAGCTAACAATGTTGAAGAGGTGGATGCCAGCCAGACGGGCACTGTTGCGCTGACACTGCTTGGCAACAGTTCGGCCAACCGCATCATCGGCAATGCGGGAAACAACGTACTCAATGGTGGTGCCGGCGCCGATACCCTGATTGGAGGTGCTGGCAACGACACCTACGTGGTCGATAACGTCGGCGATGTGGTGATTGAGCGAGCCGGTGAAGGCATCGACTTGGTTCAGGTTGCCATCGCTACGGCGAATGGCACTTATACGCTAGGCGATCATGTCGAAAATGGCACACTGACCAACACGGTGGCGTTCAACCTGACCGGCAACGCGCTGAACAACGCTCTGACGGGCAACGCTGCGAACAACGTGCTCGATGGCGGGCTGGGTGCCGACACGATGAATGGTGGCGCCGGTAATGACACCTACATCGTTGATAATGTGGGCGACGTCATCATCGACAGTGCCGGCATTGATACGGTACTTGCCAGTATTTCCTATACGCTCGGCGATAGCCTTGAGAACCTGAGCCTGCTGGGCAGCGACCACCTCACTGCCACCGGCAACGCCCTGGCCAACGTCATCACCGGCAACGACGGCAACAACGTCATCGATGGTGGTGCTGGCGTGGATACGTTGCGCGGTGGCAAGGGCGATGACACCTATATCGTCGACCTGACGGTGAAGAACACCCTCGAAGACAGCCTGATCGAGAACCTCAACGAAGGTAACGATACCGTCCAACTGCGCGGTGGCAACGCAGCGTTGACTACAGTCACTGCCATTGCCCTGGCCAATAACATCGAGAACCTCGACGCCAGCGCGACTGGAAGCACGCGCCTGAACCTGACCGGCAACGTGCTGAACAACACCCTGATCGGCAAC
>NZ_FRBQ01000004.1 GCF_900142655.1 Phytopseudomonas punonensis
TCATCCTGGGCGGCATCTACTCGGGCATGTTCACGCCGACCGAAGCCGCTGCGGTGGCCGCGGTGTACGCGGCCTTCGTGGCGATCTTCGTCTACAAGGACATGACCATCCGCGAATGCCCGAAGGTGATCATCGAGGCCGGCAAGCTGAGCGTGGTGCTGATGTTCATCATCGCCAACGCCATGCTGTTCGCCCACGTGCTGACCACCGAGCAGATCCCGCAATCGATCACCGCCTGGGTCGTCGAGCAGGGCTTCAGCCCGATCGAGTTCCTGATCGTGGTGAACATCGTGCTGCTGATCGCCGGTACCTTCATGGAGCCGTCGGCAATCATCCTGATCCTGGCGCCGATCCTCTTCCCGATCGCCATGCAACTGGGCATCGACCCGATCCACCTGGGCATCATCATGGTGGTGAACATGGAAATCGGCCTGATCACGCCGCCGACGGGGCTCAACCTGTTCGTCACCTCGGCGGTCACCGGCATGCCGCTGACCCGTGTGGTACGCGCCGTGTCGCCATGGCTGCTGGTGATGCTGGGCTTCCTGCTGCTGGTCACCTACGTGCCGTTCATCTCGCTGGGGCTGCCGAACTTGCTGGGCATGTAACCCGAGATCTTGATGTGAAGAAACCCGGCACCAGTGCCGGGTTTTTTATTTGCGCCCCCCAGGGTCAATGGCAATTGCGATCCGGTTCGTGCCGCCGCTCGCGATAACGGGTAACCTTGTATCAAGTCGTGACTTGTGGGTCATGGATCGCGTCAGCATAGGCACCTGAATAGTCATCATGGCGCCTTTCTCTATCAGAAATGCTCGCCTCGCCTCGATCCGCTGACCCGGCACCCAACTGATAAAGATGGGGCCGATCTAATTAGTTGAAGGAGTGTCCGCGTGAAGTCTCGTTTGCCTGTGATCGTCGGTTTCGGTGGCTACAATGCCGCTGGCCGCAGCTCCTTCCACCACGGTTTTCGCCGTACGGTGATCGAATCGCTGGACGAACAGGCACGTCGCGAAACGCTGGTAGGCCTGGCGGTGATGACCAAACTGGTGCGCGTGGTGGAAGGCCGTTACCAGAGCCCGGAAGGCGAAGCCCTGTCCCCTGCCGACATCGAGCGCCGCTACGGCGCGCAGATTCTCGCCTCGACCCTGGTTCGGCGCATCGAGAAGCAGCACCTGGATCCCGATGCGACCCATTGGCACAAGAGCATCGCCGTAGGTGGCGAAGCGGGCAGCCTGACCTTCGTCAGCAACCGCAAGCAGTTGCCTGAACCGCTGCCGGCCAACTGGACGGTCGAGGAGCTCGGCGGCAACGAGGTGCGCGTCACCCTGCATGACAACTGTGAATTCAAGGTCGACAGCTATCGCGCGCTACCGGTGAAATCCGCCGGCCAGCTGCCGACCGGCTTCGAGCCTGGCGAGCTGTACAACTCGCGCTTTCACCCCCGCGGCCTGCAGATGGCCGTGGTCGGCGTGACCGACGCACTGCGCGCCACCGGCGTGCCATGGCAGACCATCGTCGATCACGTTGCCCCCGACGAGATCGCCGTGTTCGCTGGCAGCATCATGAGCCAGCTCGACGAGAACGGCTTTGGCGGTCTGATGCAGTCACGCCTCAAGGGCCACCGCGTCAGCTCCAAGCAGCTGGCACTGGGCCTGAATACCATGCCGGCCGACTTCATAAACGCCTACGTGCTGGGCAGCGTCGGCACCACCGGCAGCGTCACCGGCGCCTGCGCGACCTTCCTGTACAACCTGCAGAAGGGCATCGAGCAGATCAACGCCGGCAAGGCTCGTGTGGTGATCGTCGGCAACAGCGAAGCACCGATCAACGCCGAATGCATCGAGGGCTACGGCGCCATGGGCGCACTGGCCACCGAAGACGGCCTGCGCCTGATCGAAGGCAAGGACGACGTCGACTTCCGTCGCGCCAGCCGCCCGTTCGGCGAAAACTGCGGCTTCACCCTGTCCGAAGCCTGCCAGTTCGTGGTGCTGATGGACGACGAGCTGGCCCTGCAGCTGGGTGCCGATATCCATGGCGCTGCCACCGACGTGTTCATCAACGCCGACGGCTTCAAGAAATCCATTTCCGCCCCCGGCCCGGGCAACTACCTGACCGTCGCAAAAGCGGTAGCTGCCGCCACGCAACTGGTCGGTATCGACGCCGTGCGCCAGCGCAGCTTCGTGCATGCCCACGGCTCCAGCACGCCGGCCAACCGGGTCACCGAATCCGAGCTGCTGGACCGCGTCGCTGCCGCCTTCGCCATCGACAGCTGGCCGGTAGCGGCGGTGAAAGCCTTCGTCGGCCACTCCCTGGCCACCGCCAGCGGCGACCAGGTGATCTCCGCGCTGGGCACCTTCAAGTACGGCATCATCCCGGGCATCAAGACGATCGATGAAGTCGCGCCGGACGTGCACCAGCAGCACCTGAGCATCAGCAACGTCGACCGTCACGACCAGCGCATGGACGTGTGCTTCATCAACTCCAAGGGTTTTGGCGGCAACAACGCCAGCGCCGTGGTGCTCGCCCCCCATGTGGTCGAGCGTATGCTGCGCAAGCGCCATGGCGAGGCGGCGTTCAGCGCCTACCAGCAGCGCCGAGAACAGACCCGCGCCACCGCCCAGGCCTACGATGAGCAGGCGACCAAGGGTCAGCTGGATATCATCTACAACTTCGGTAACGATCTGATCGACGACAGCGAAATCGATATCGGCTGTGAGCAGATCAAGGTGCCGGGCTTCGCCCAGCCTCTCGTCTATAAACAGGATGATCGCTACAGCGACATGCTCGACTGATCCGGTAACGGGATGCGGGAGCGGCGGGGACGCCAAGTCCATGCCCGCGAACGCTCGTCAAGGCGAGCCCGGCACAAGCCGGGTCGCCTGGTTAACGACCTGTCACTAGCCCAGCACCTTTGCCTCTTCCACGATCAGCTCACGCCACGCGGCATCCGTCGGCAGCGCCAAGAAGAACGGGTTGAGCAGCGACTCGCGGGCGTCATAGCGCAGCGGCTCGCCCTGCAGCGTCAACACCGCGCCACCAGCGCCCTCCAGCACGCCTTGCGCCGCCGCGGTGTCCCACTGCGAGGTAGGCGCCAGGCGCGGGTAGAAGTCGGCGCTGCCTTCGGCCAGTTGGCAGAACTTCAGTGAGCTGCCGACGCTGACCCGCTCGATCTCGCCGAAACGGGCCACCAGCGCGGCTAGCAACTGTTCCTGAAGGGCGCTGCCATGGCGGCGGCTGGCGACCACAGTCAGGCCACTAGTCGGCGTCTCGCGCACACTGATCGCACGCGGCTGCTCACCCGGCTCAACGCGCCAAGCGCCGAGCGCGCGGCCGCCATGGTAGATCACGCCCCTAGCCGGAATACCAACCACGCCAAAGACCACTTCACCGTGCTCGATCAACGCCACGTTGACGGTGAACTCCTCGCTATCGGCGATGAACTCCTTGGTGCCGTCCAGGGGGTCGACCAACCACCAGCGCGACCAGCCGGCGCGCTCGCCCAGGGCGATATCGGCATCTTCCTCGGACAGCACCGGAATGCTTGGCTCCAGCGCCTGCAGCCCGTCGGCCAGGATGCAATGCGCGGCCAGATCGGCAGCGGTGACCGGCGAGGCATCGGCCTTCTCGACCACCTCCACGCCCTGGCACCAGAACGGCAGAATGGCCTCGCCTGCGCGCTGCACCAGCTCCAGCACGCCAGGCAGCAACGGATGACTCATCGGCTCAGCTCCCCGCGCTGTTCCAGCAGGTCACGTACCAGATACAAGGCTGCCAGGGCGCGGCCTTCGCTGAACTGCGGGTGCTGGATCAGCGCGGACAACTCGCGCAGACTGACCTTGTCGACCCGCAAAGGCTCGGGCTCATCGCCGGGCAGGGTTTGCGGGTACAGATCGCGGGCCAGCACCACTTGGATCTTCTGGCTCATGTAGCCCGGCGACAGGCTCAGTTCGGTAAGGTGCTCGAGGCGGCGAGCGCCGAAGCCAGCCTCCTCCTGCAGCTCGCGATTGGCCGCATCGAGCACGTCTTCGTCCGGCTCAATCAGCCCTTTGGGCAGCGACAGCTCGTACTCGCCGGTGCCGCCGCAGTATTCCTCGACCAACAGCACGTGCTCGTCATCGGCCATCGCCACGATCATCACCGCGCCATGGCCGGTGCCGCGCCCGACTAGCCGCTCATAGGTGCGCTCGGCGCCGTTGCTGAAGCGCAACTGAATCTCCTCGACACGGAACAGGCGGCTGCTGGCGACGATCTCGCGAGCGGTGATGGTGGGCTTCTGACGCATGGGTGAGTCCTGCTGCTGGGCTGACCGGAACGGTTATCATACCGCGCCTGCCCCGATTGTCTGCGCCCTCGGCGTAGCATTTGACGACCTGCGGGCACCTTGCAGCCATTTACCGTTTAGAGAGTTAGCCACCATGAACCTGCCCTGGTCCGATATCGACACCGTTTTGCTGGACATGGACGGCACCCTGCTGGACCTGCACTTCGACAACCACTTCTGGCTCGAACACCTGCCGCAGCGCTATGCCGAGCACCATGGCGTGAGCCGCGCCCTGGCCGATGCCGAACTGCAACCGCTGTTCACCGAGCATGCCGGCCAGCTGAACTGGTATTGCACGGACTTCTGGAGCCGTGAGCTGAAGCTGCCGATCAAGGAGCTCAAACGTGAAGTCGCTGACCTGATCGCTCTGCGCCCGGACGCCGACACCTTTCTCGCTGCCATCCGCCAGGCCGGCAAACAGGTGGTGATGATCACCAACGCCCACCGCGACTCGCTGTCGCTGAAAATGGAGCGCATCGAACTGGCGCCCTACTTCGACCGCATGATCAGCTCCCATGATTACGGTTATCCCAAGGAAGACCAGCAGTTCTGGTCGACCCTGCAGCAAGACCTAGCGTTCGAGCCGGCGCGCAGCCTGTTTATCGACGACAACCTCCCGATTCTGCGCAGCGCCGGGCGCTTCGGCGTGAAACACCTGCTAGCGGTGTACGAGCCGGATAGCCGCAAGGGCATGAAGGACACGGAGGAATTCGAGGCGGTGGGCGATTACCGAGATTTGCTGAACGGACTGTAGATAGAACAATGGTTACTGAAAGGCGGAAGCAGCCATTCGTAGGGTGGATGACGCTTCACCCATCCACCGACTTGCAATCGCAATGGTGGACAAAAAGAGCATTGTCCACCCTACATTCTTATTCAGGATTGCAGTTTTTGTAGGAGCGGGCGGGGACGCCTAGTCCATGCCCGCGAAAATTGAGAGACAACCTTTCTGTAGCGCTGGCATACCAGAGGTCGCTTCGCGGGCATGGCCCGCTCCCACAGATGTAGATGCCGACTTACAACTTACCTTACTCCCGCCCGAGCATCACACCGCACCAAAAGGCTTCGCTTGCGCCCCGCCGCGGTGCGAAAACAACCAAAACCCTCACAATTAAAATATAAGTTACATACAAATCAATAACTTAAAAAATGGCACCGCTCTTGCTCTAGTGATTTCAACTTGGATACAAGATGGAATCTCAGCGCATGTCCCACGCCTCCTTCGCCTTCACCCTCGCCGACTGGCAACAGGCTTACCGTGACGCCGCCCAACCCGCCGATTTGCTGCATGGCCTGCTCGCCGAGCTAAGCCTTGCCGACAACGCCTGGATCAGCCTCGCCACCGTAGCGCAGCTCGATGCCCAACTGAGCCACCTGCAGGCGCTACTCGACCAGGCCGAAGGCAAGCAAAGCGAGCTGCCACTCTACGGCGTGCCCTTCGCCATCAAGGACAATATCGACGCGGCCGGCTGGCCAACAACGGCGGCATGCCCCGAGTTCGCCTACCAGGCCGAAGCCGACGCCACGGTGGTTGCCCGTCTGCGCGCTGCCGGCGCTATCCTGATCGGCAAGACCAACCTCGATCAGTTCGCCACCGGCCTAGTTGGCACCCGCTCGCCCCATGGCGCGGTGGTCAACAGCTTCAACCCGAACTACGTCAGTGGCGGCTCCAGCTCCGGCTCGGCCAGCGTGGTCGCCCGCGGCTTGGTGCCGTTCTCCCTGGGCACCGATACCGCAGGCTCGGGCCGCGTACCTGCGGGCTTCAACAACATCGTCGGGCTCAAGCCGACCAAGGGCTGGCTGCCGAATACCGGCCTGGTGCCGGCGTGCCGCACCGTGGACTGCATCTCGATCTTCACCCTCACGGTGGGCGATGCCGAAACCGTGGCGGGCATCGCTGGTGGCTACGACGCTGCCGACGCCTACTCACGGCAAAACCCCAACAGCGCACCAGTCGGTATGCAGGCCGCACCGACCTTCGCCGTACCGGACAGCCTGGAATTCTTTGGCGATGCCCAGACCCAGGCGGTTTTCGAGCAGGCACTGGAGCAACTGAAAAACCTTGGCGTGACGCTCAAGACCATCGACTTCAGCCCCTTCCGCCAGTTGGCCGAGCAGCTCTATTACGGCCCATGGGTCGCCGAGCGTACGGTTGCCGTGGAAGGCGTCGACCCGGCGCATATCGACCCGGTAGTGCGCGGCATCGTCGAAAACGGCCACCAGTACAGCGCCTGCGACGCCTACAAGGCCGAGTACCTGCGCGCCAAACTGAGCCGCCAGATCAACGATGCACTGGTTGGCTTCGACGCTTTGGTGGTGCCAACCTCGCCGACCATCCGCAGCCTCGCCGAAATGCAGCAGGAGCCGGTGCTGTTCAACAGCCAGTTCGGCACCTACACCAATTTCACCAACCTCGCCGACCTCTCCGCCCTGGCCGTACCCGCCGGGCTGCGCAGCGACGGCCTGCCCGCCGGCATCACCCTGCTCGCCCCGGCCTGGCACGACCGCGCCCTGGCGGCCTTCGGCAAACGCTGGCAGGCCAGCCTGGAGCTGCCGCTGGGTGCCACTGGCCGCGCTCTGCCAACCCAGCCACCGGCCACCGCGGTACCGGCTGGCAGCGTGCGAGTCGCCGTGGTCGGCGCGCACCTGACCGGCATGCCGCTGAACTTCCAGCTGACCACCCGCGACGCGGTGCTGGTCGAGCAAACCCTGACCTCGCCGGATTATCGCCTCTACGCCCTGGCCGGCACCGTACCGCCGAAACCGGGCCTGGCGCGCAGCGCTGACGGCACCTCGATCATCGTCGAGCTGTGGGACATCCCACTGGCGCGCTTTGGTGAGTTCGTCGCCGAGATCCCCGCACCGCTGGGCATCGGCAACCTGACCCTGGCCGACGGGCGCAGCGTGAAGGGCTTTATCTGCGAGCCCTGGGCGCTCGGTGATGCCCGCGACATCACCAGCTTCGGCGGTTGGCGTGCCTTTATCGCCAGCACACGGACGTAAACCACGCCACGACAAGAACGCATGGCGGATCAGTCATCCGCCTCATGCCAGCCGACACGAAGAAGGGTTAGCCATGTTCCATACCGTACTGATCGCCAACCGTGGCGAGATCGCCGTCCGCGCCATCCGCACCTTGAAGCGCCTGGGCGTAAAGAGCGTGGCGGTGTATTCCGATGCCGACCGCAATGGCCAGCACGTACGTGATGCCGACGTGGCCGTAGCCCTCGGCGGCGACAAGGCCGCCGACAGCTACCTGCGCATCGACAAGATTCTCGCCGCTGCCAAAGAAACCGGCGCCCAGGCAATCTACCCCGGTTATGGTTTCCTCTCGGAAAGCGCTGAGTTCGCCGAGGCCTGCGAAAACGCAGGGATCGCCTTTGTCGGCCCGACGCCGACGCAGATTCGTGAGTTCGGCCTCAAGCACCGCGCCCGCGAGTTGGCTGCTGAAGCTCAGGTGCCGATGGCGCCCGGCACTGCGCTTTTGGAGAGCCTAGAAGAAGCGCTGGCTGCCGCCGAAACCATCGGTTACCCGATCATGCTCAAGACCACCGCCGGCGGTGGCGGCATCGGCCTGACCCGCTGCGCCGATGCCGTGGCTCTGGCCAGCGCCTACGACAGCGTCAAGCGCATGGGCGAGCAGTTCTTCAGTGACGCAGGCGTATTCATCGAGCGCTTCGTCGACCAGGCTCGACACGTCGAAGTGCAGATCTTCGGCGACGGCAACGGCCGCGTGGCCGCCCTTGGCGAGCGCGACTGCTCGCTGCAGCGGCGCAACCAGAAGGTGGTCGAGGAAACTCCAGCACCAAACCTGCCGCAAGCCACCCGCGAGCGTCTGCATGCCGCTGCCGTGCAGCTTGGCGAGTCGGTGAGCTACCGCAGTGCCGGCACCGTGGAGTTCATCTACGACGCCGCCCGCGACGATTTCTACTTTCTCGAAGTGAACACCCGCCTGCAGGTCGAGCACCCGGTCACCGAGATGGTCACCGGCCTCGATTTGATCGAATGCATGCTGCGCGTGGCCGCCGGTGACGAGCTGGACTGGGCCGCCCTTAGCCGCGCCCCGCAAGGCGCCGCCATCGAAGTGCGCATTTATGCCGAAGACCCGCTGAAGAACTTCCAGCCCAGCCCGGGCGTGCTCACTGACGTGCATTTCCCGGACGATGTGCGCGTCGATGGCTGGGTCAGTACCGGCAGCGAGGTGTCGGCGTTCTATGACCCGATGATCGCCAAGCTGATCGTCCATGCGCCAAGCCGCGATGAGGCCATCGCCAAGCTGCAGAAAGCCTTGGGCGAAACCCGCCTGCACGGCATCGCCAGCAACCTCGATTACCTGCGTCAGGTGGTGGCCGAGCCGCGCTTTCACAGCGCGCAGATCTGGACGCGCCTGCTTGATACCTTCAACTACAGGGCCCAGGTGGTCGAAGTGCTGGAGCCCGGCACCTACAGTAGCGTGCAGGACTTCCCCGGCCGCCTCGGCTACTGGGACATTGGCGTGCCGCCGTCCGGGCCGATGGACGATTACGCATTCTGCCTGGCCAACCGCATCGTCGGTAACCAAGAAAGTGCCGCCGGGCTGGAATTCACCCTGCAGGGCCCGAGCCTGCGCTTTCACAGCGATGCGCTGATCGCCCTCGCCGGTGCCGACTGCCCGGCCGAACTGGATGGCGAAGCGGTGCCCTACTGGACGCCGGTCGCCATCAAGGCCGGCCAGGTGCTCAAGCTTGGCCGCGCGCAAAGTGGCTGCCGCACCTACCTGGCGGTGCGTGGCGGCTTCGATGTGCCGGTGTACCTGGGCAGCCGCTCGACCTTCGCCCTCGGCCAGTTTGGCGGCCATGCCGGGCGTACCCTGCGCACCGCCGACATGCTGGCCATCTCCCAGGAGCTGCCCGCCTGCACCACGCCGGCGCCGGTCAGCGAGCCACAGGCGCTGGATGCCAGCCTGATTCCCGAATACGGCACCACCTGGAACATCGGCGTGCTCTATGGGCCCCATGGTGCGCCGGATTTCTTCACCCCTGAGGCCATCGAAGAATTCTTCGCTGCCGACTGGCAGGTGCACTACAACTCCAACCGCCTGGGCGTGCGCCTGTCCGGGCCAAAGCCGAGCTGGACCCGCGCCGACGGCGGCGAGGCTGGCCTGCATCCATCCAACGTGCATGATTGCGAATACGCCATCGGCGCCATCAACTTCACTGGCGACTTCCCGGTGATCCTCACCAAAGACGGCCCCAGCCTCGGCGGTTTCGTCTGCCCGGTAACCATCGCCAAAGCCGAGCTGTGGAAGGTCGGCCAGGTCAAGCCGGGGGACACCCTGCGCTTTCACCCGATCAGCTTCGAGCAGGCACAGGCGCTAGAGCAGGCGCAACTGGCCAGCCTGCAGAGCCTCAGCGCGGTCAGCGCCGCGCAACTGCCAGCACCGAGCCTGCAGCCGGGCGAAACGGTATCGGCCACCATCCTCGCCGAACTGCCGGCCGATGGCAGCCGCCCCCGCGCGGTCTACCGCCAGGCGGGCGATGCCTACATTCTGCTCGAATACGGCGACAACGTGCTCGACCTGGCCCTGCGCCTGCGCGTGCACCTGCTGATGGAGGCGCTCAAGGCCCAGCCGCTCGCTGGCCTGGAAGAACTGGCGCCCGGCGTGCGCTCCCTGCAGCTGCGCTACGACAGCCGCGTGCTGCACCAGCAGGCGCTGCTCGATCACCTGCTGGGCCTGGAAGCCAACCTGGGCGATGTGGCGAATCTCAAGGTGCCGACCCGTATCGTCCACCTGCCAATGGCCTTCGAGGACAGCGCCACCCTCGCTGCCGTCACCCGCTACAGCGAGACGGTGCGCAGCCAGGCACCGTGGCTGCCGAACAACGTCGACTTCATCCAGCGCGCCAATGGCCTGGCCACCCGCGAAGAAGTACGCGACATCCTGTTCGACGCCAGCTACCTGATTCTCGGCCTCGGCGACGTCTACCTCGACGCACCGTGCGCCGTGCCGCTCGACCCGCGCCACCGGCTGCTCAGCTCCAAGTACAACCCGGCGCGCACCTACACCGCCGAAGGCACCGTGGGCATCGGCGGCATGTACATGTGCATCTACGGCATGGACTCGCCCGGCGGTTACCAACTGGTCGGCCGCACCCTGCCGATCTGGAACAAGTTCGTGAAGAACGCCCAGTTCGAGGGCGGCCAACCGTGGCTGCTGCACTTCTTCGATCAGGTGCGTTTCTACCCGGTCAGCGAAGCCGAGCTGGACGACTTCCGCGAGGCATTCCGCGAAGGCCGCGCGCAGATAGAGATCGAGCAGAGCACCTTCGATTTCGCCGAGTACCAGGGCTTTCTTGCCGACAACGCGGCGAGCATCGAGGCCTTCCAGCGCCAGCAGAAGCAGGCCTTCGATGCCGAAGTGCTGCTGTGGCGCGACGACGATGCAGACAGCCACACCGCGCCAGCGTCGGGTCTGGACGATGACGAGGCCGTCGACGGCCACCTGGTCAGCGCCGACATGAGCGGCAGCGTGTGGAAGGTGCTGGTCGAGCCCGGCCAGTACGTCGAGGCCGGTGCCACCCTGCTGGTGGTCGAGGCGATGAAGATGGAACTGGCGGTCACCGCGCCGCTGGCAGGCACGGTCAAGGCTGTGCGCTGCCAACCGGGCAAGGCGGTCCACCCGGGCGACGCGCTGCTGGTGCTCGAACCGGGCGAGGCAGCCTGAGATGCAACTGGTCGCCCCGATCAGGCGCGGTAAGGAGCGCCCGGAGAACCTCGCCGAGCGCATCTACGGGCAGCTCAAGGACGACATCTTCGAGTTTCGCCTGCTGCCCGGTGACCGCTTCAGCGAAGGCGAAGTCGCCGAGCGCATGGCGGCTAGTCGTACGCCGGTGCGCCAGGCGCTTTATCGCCTGGAGCGCGAGGGTTATCTGGAGGTGTATTTCCGCAGCGGCTGGCAGGTCAAACCGTTCGACTTCGCGCACTTCGAGGAGCTTTACGACGTGCGCATCGTCCTCGAACAGGCGGCGGTCAAGCGCCTGTGTGACCGCGAAGCGGAGCAAACCCCTACCCTGCTGAGCGAGCTGAAACACATCTGGATGGTGGCGCCCGAACAGCGCCTGGAAGACGGCCGCGAAGTGTCACGGCTCGACGAACGCTTTCACTGCCAACTGGTGGAAGCCACCGGCAACCGCGAGATGGCCCGCCTGCACGGCGAGGTCAGCGAAAAGATCCGCATCATCCGCCGCCTGGATTTCACCCAGACGCCGCGGGTGGAAGCCACTTACGACGAACACGCACGGATTCTCGGCGCGATCCTGTCGCGCCGCTGCGAAGAGGCACAGCTGTTGCTCAAGGCCCACATAGAGGTCAGCAAGGCGGAAGTGCGCAAAATCACCCTGCACATGCTGCACAGCGCCCGCCAGCGGGCCGTGCAGGCGCAGGGCTGACGTGATGTCCCTTGATCCACTGCCAACAAAACAACCACTTAATTGTTAGTGAATGGAGATCGTTCTATGCAACGTCGCAGCCTGATCAAGGCCTTTACCCTTTCCGCCTCCATCGCCGCTATGGGCCTGACCTGGACCGCGCAGGCCGCCGAGACCATCAAGGTCGGCATCCTGCACTCGCTGTCCGGCACCATGGCCATTTCGGAAACCTCGCTCAAAGACATGGCGCTGATGACCATCGACGAGATCAACGCCAAGGGTGGCGTGCTCGGCAAGAAGCTCGAGCCGGTGGTAGTCGACCCGGCCTCCAACTGGCCGCTGTTCGCCGAACGTGGCCGCCAGCTGCTGACCCAGGACAAGGTCGCGGTGACCTTCGGCTGCTGGACCAGCGTGTCGCGTAAATCGGTGCTGCCGGTCTACGAGGAACTCAACGGCCTGCTGTTCTACCCGGTGCAGTACGAGGGCGAAGAGATGTCGCCGAACGTGTTCTACACCGGCGCCGCGCCGAACCAGCAGGCGATTCCGGCGGTGGAATACCTGCTCAGCGAAGACGGCGGCGCCGCCAAGCGCTTCTTCCTGCTCGGCACCGACTACGTCTACCCGCGCACCACCAACAAGATCCTGCGCGCCTTCCTGCACAGCAAGGGCGTGCAGGACAAGGACATCGAAGAGGTCTACACGCCGTTCGGCCATAGCGATTATCAAACCATCGTCGCCAACATCAAGAAATTCTCCGCCGGCGGCAAGACAGCAGTGGTGTCCACCGTCAATGGCGACTCCAACGTGCCGTTCTACAAGGAACTGGCCAACCAGGGCATCGAAGCCACCGACGTGCCGGTGGTGGCCTTCTCGGTAGGGGAAGAAGAGCTGCGCGGCATCGACACCAAGCCGCTGGTCGGCCACCTGGCGGCCTGGAACTACTTCCAGTCGGTGGAGAACCCGGTCAACGAGAAGTTCGTCGCCGACTGGAAGGCCTACGCCAAGGCCAAGAAGCTGCCGAACGCCGACACCGTGGTGACCAACGACCCGATGGAAGCCACCTACGTGGGCATCCACATGTGGGCCCAGGCGGTCGAGAAGGCCGGTACCACCGACGTCGACAAGGTACGCGCCGCCATGGCAGGCCAGGAGTTCGCGGCGCCGAGCGGCTTCACCCTGAAGATGGACGAGAAGAACCATCACCTGCACAAGCCGGTGATGATCGGCGAGGTCCAGGAAGACGGCCAGTTCTCGGTGGTCTGGGAAACCAAAGGGCCGATCCGCGCCCAACCGTGGAGCCCGTATATCGAAGGCAACGACAAGAAAGCCGACACCCCGGTGAAGTCGAACTGATCCGAGCCGCAGCGCAGGCGCCGGAGGACAAGTGTCCTCTGGCTCCAGCCGCTCCCGTCATAAACGGGATACCAAGGACACGCCAATGCCTTATGCCTTTGCCCGAATTCTCTTGAGCCTGCTGCTCCTGCTGCCGTTTGCCGGCCACGCTGGCGAAGCCGACGATTTAGTCGCCGCCAGCGCCACACAGCAGGCCAAATTGCTGGAAAGCTGGGCTGCCATGCCCGACCTGAAGCGCCAGCCGCTACTCGATGCCTTGCAGCAGGGCCACGTGGCCGCTGACGATGGCAAACGTGCCTTTATCGAAACCGACGCCGGCTACCGCGCTGCCGAAGGCGATGCCGAGCCGCAAGGCACCCCGCGCAAACTGCGCCTGAACAATCGACTGCGCGGGCTGATCGCCAACGCCCAGGCCAGCCATCAGTTGCTCGCCGAGGATGCAACCGTGCGCCTGGGCGCCGCCCAGCAATTGCAGAAGAGCGCCCAGCCGGCGCAACTGCCGCTGCTCGCTCAGGCGCAAGCCAGGGAAGACGACAGTGCCGTGCGCGACGCCCTGACCCTGGCCCTGGCCAACCTGCAACTGGTCGACGCCAACCCGGCGGTGCGCCTAGCTGCCGTGCGCCTGCTCGGCGAAACCGGCGAGCCACTGGCCCGCACCCGCCTGGAAAACCTGCTGGAGCCCGGCGTGGAAAGCGACGCAAGCGTGCGCACCGCCGCCGAAACCAGCCTCGCCCAGGTCAAGCGCAAGCTGCTGATCGGCGAACTGCTCGGCCAGGCATTCAGCGGCATGAGCCTGGGCTCGATCCTGCTGCTCGCCGCCCTCGGCCTGGCCATCACCTTCGGCTTGCTCGGGGTGATCAACATGGCCCACGGCGAGATGCTGATGCTCGGCGCCTACTCCACCTACATGGTGCAGATTCTCTTCCAGCGCTTTGCCCCCGAGGCCCTGGCGCTGTATCCGCTGGTCGCCCTGCCGGTGGCCTTCGGCGTGACCGCGGTGATCGGCATGACCCTGGAGCGCACGGTGATTCGTCATCTCTACGGCCGCCCGCTGGAAACCCTGCTGGCCACCTGGGGCATCAGCCTGATTCTGATCCAGCTGGTGCGCGTGCTGTTCGGCGCGCAGAACGTCGAGGTGGCCAACCCCTACTGGCTGGCCGGCGGCATCCAGGTGCTGCCCAACCTGGTGCTGCCGTACAACCGCATAGTGATCATCGGCTTCGCCCTGGCGGTGGTGGTACTCACCTGGCTGCTGCTCAACAAGACCCGCCTGGGCCTGAACGTCAGGGCCGTGACGCAGAACCGCAATATGGCCGCCTGCTGTGGCGTACCCACAGGCCGTGTGGACATGCTCGCCTTCGGCCTCGGCTCAGGGATAGCCGGCCTCGGCGGCGTGGCGCTGAGCCAGATCGGCAACGTCGGCCCCGACCTTGGCCAGAGCTACATCATCGATTCGTTCCTGGTGGTGGTGCTCGGCGGCGTCGGCCAACTGGCCGGCAGCGTCATGGCGGCCTTCGGCCTGGGCATCGCCAACAAGATCCTGGAACCGCAGATCGGTGCGGTACTCGGCAAGATCCTCATCCTCGCGCTGATCATCCTGTTCATTCAGAAACGTCCGCAAGGCCTGTTCGCATTGAAAGGGAGGGTGATCGATTGAACACCATGACCTTCTGCACCGTGGGAGCTGGCCATGCCAGCGACTGTTTCCCCAACATCGCTCGCGCCCATGGCGCGCTCCCACAGATCGGCAGCACGCACTTGAAGGCACAGGCCAACCCTGTGGGAGCGGGCCATGCCCGCGATTGCATCACCGCCGTCGTTGGGGCATATGCCGCGCACTTACAGATCGGCTTACAGGGGATTTACCAATGAACGCCGCCAACCAAACCCTATTGGCTCGCGCCAGCCATAAGCTCGGCCCGCAGGTGTCCATCGCCGTCGGCTTGCTGGTACTCGCCGTGCTGGTCGCCATGCCCGTGCTGCACCTGCTGCCCGCTGATCATGCGCTGCACGTGTCGGCTTACACGCTGACCCTGGTCGGCAAGATCCTCTGCTACTGCGTCGTCGCCCTGGCGCTCGATCTGGTTTGGGGCTACGCCGGCCTGCTGTCACTCGGCCATGGCCTGTTCTTCGCCCTCGGCGGCTATGCCATGGGCATGTACCTGATGCGCGAAGCTGCAGGTGACGGCCTGCCGGCATTTATGAGTTTCCTCGCCTGGAGCGAGCTGCCCTGGTACTGGTACGGCACCGACAACTTCCTCTGGGCCCTGTGCCTGGTGGTGCTGGCGCCCGGTTTGCTGGCGCTGGTGTTCGGCTTCTTCGCCTTCCGCTCGCGGATCAAGGGCGTGTACTTCTCGATCATGACCCAAGCGCTGACCTTCGCCGGCATGCTGCTGTTCTTTCGCAACGAAACCGGCTTCGGCGGCAACAACGGTTTCACCAACTTTCGCAGCATCCTTGGCTTCGAGATCACCGCCGCGAACACGCGCGCCACGCTGTTCTTTCTGACCGTCGTGTTGCTGGTAGGCAGCCTTTACCTGGGCTGGCGCCTGGCGCGCAGCAAATTCGGCCGGGTGCTGACCGCCCTGCGCGACGCCGAGAACAGGCTGATGTTCTGCGGCTACGATCCGCGCGGCTACAAGCTGTTTATCTGGGTGCTGAGCGCGGTGCTCTGTGGCCTGGCCGGTGCGCTGTACGTGCCTCAAGTGGGCATCATCAACCCCAGCGAAATGGCCCCGACGCAATCCATCGAAGCCGCCGTGTGGGTAGCCCTCGGCGGGCGCGGCACGCTGATCGGCCCGCTGCTCGGCGCCGGTCTGGTCAATGGCATGAAGAGCTGGTTCACCGTGGCCTTTCCCGAGTACTGGCTGTTCGCCCTCGGCGCGCTGTTCATCGTGGTCACCCTGTTCCTGCCCAAGGGCGTCATCGGCCTGCTCAAACGAGGGGACAAGTCATGAGAAGTGCACCGATTCCCGAAATGCTCATCGAACCTACTCCAGATGCATCAGGCAGCGCCCGTGACGCCATCGGCCTGGGCCAGAGTGCCGGTCGCGGCCTGAACACGCGCCACGGTACCATCCTCACCCTGGAAGACATCAACGTCGCCTTCGACGGCTTCAAGGCGCTGACCGACCTGACGCTGTATAGCGGCGTCGGCGAGCTGCGCTGCATCATCGGCCCCAACGGCGCCGGCAAAACCACGCTGATGGACGTGATCACTGGTAAAACCCGCCCAAACAGTGGCGTCGCCTATTTCGGCGAAACCTTCGACCTCACGCAAATGAGCGAAGTCGAAATCGCCCAGGCCGGCATCGGCCGCAAGTTCCAGAAGCCCACGGTATTCGAGGCACTAAGCGTGTTCGAGAACCTCGAGCTGGCGCAGAAGACCGACAAGTCGGTATGGGCCAGCCTGCGTGCACGGCTGAGCGGCGAGCAGCGCGACCGTATCGACGAGGTGCTCACCACCATCCGCCTCGACACCTCGCGTCAGCGCCCGGCCGGCCTGTTGTCCCACGGCCAGAAGCAGTTCCTGGAAATCGGCATGCTGCTGATGCAGGACCCGCAATTGCTCCTGCTCGACGAGCCAGTGGCCGGCATGACCGACGCGGAAACCGAATTTACCGCCGAGCTGTTCAAGTCACTGGCGCGCAAGCACTCGCTGATGGTGGTCGAGCACGACATGGGCTTCGTCGGCACCATCGCCGACCACGTCACCGTACTGCACCAGGGCCGCGTACTGGCCGAAGGCTCGCTCGACGCCGTGCAGGCCAACGAGAAGGTGATCGAGGTTTATCTGGGCCGATAAAGGATTCGTAGGGTGGATGACGCTTTTTTTCATCCACCAAGGCATCACACGGTGGATCGATAGAGCGTGAGCTACGCACCCCGACCACCTACGCAAAGGACATCGACATGCTGCAAGTCCAACAGCTACACCAGTACTACGGCGGCAGCCATATCCTGCGCGGCCTGTCGTTCGACGTGAAGGTCGGCGAAGTCACCTGCCTGCTCGGCCGCAACGGCGTGGGCAAGACCACCCTGCTCAAATGCCTGATGGGCCTGCTGCCAGCCAAAGAAGGCAGCGTGCAGTGGGAAGGCAAAGCGATCACCGGCTTCAAACCGCACCAACGCGTACATGCCGGCATCGCCTACGTGCCCCAGGGCCGCGAAATCTTCGGGCGCCTCACGGTTGAGGAAAATCTGCTGATGGGACTTTCTCGCTTCAGCGCCAAGGAGGCCAAGGAAGTGCCAGCCTTCATCTACGAGCTGTTCCCGGTGCTGCTGGAAATGAAACAGCGCCGCGGCGGCGACCTGTCCGGCGGCCAGCAGCAACAGCTGGCCATCGGCCGCGCCCTGGCCAGCCAGCCGCGTCTGCTGATCCTCGACGAACCCACCGAGGGCATCCAGCCCTCGGTAATCAAGGAAATCGGCGTGGTGATCAAGAAGCTCGCCGCCCGTGGCGACATGGCCATCCTACTAGTCGAGCAGTTCTACGACTTCGCCGCCGAACTGGCCGATCAATATCTGGTTATGTCCAGAGGCGAAATCGTGCAGCAGGGCCGTGGCGAAACCATGGAAGCGGATGGCGTGCGGGGGTTGGTAGCGATCTGAGCGGCAAAAGAACACAGCTGTATCTACGCGGTAATCGCTTACGCGGTTATTCTTGCCGTCCGCCACTGCTCAGCCCTCACCTGCGGGCCAACCTGCAGGCGTCCAGGTGGCGATGATCCGCGTCGACGAGCCCGCCCCGGCAGTCGACAGCAGCCGCTTCGCATAACGGCTCAGCGATTCTCACTGACGACAGACAAGAGGCAGAACATGACCCAGGTAGTTTTCATCACCGGCGCCACCTCCGGCTTTGGCCGCGCCACCGCTCGCCGTTTCGCCGAAGCAGGTTGGGGCCTGGTGCTCAGCGGCCGTCGCCAGGAGCGCCTCGAAGAACTCAAGGTCGAGCTGGAAGCCAAAGTGCCGGTGCATATCGCCACCCTCGACGTGCGTGACGCCACTGCCGTACAGGCTCTGGTCGATAGCCTGCCGGCGCCGTTTGACAAGATCCACGCGCTGATCAACAACGCCGGTCTGGCCCTGGCGCCAGAGGCCGCGCAGAAGGTGGCCCTGCAGGATTGGCACACCATGATCGACACCAACATCACCGGCCTGGTCAACGTCACCCACGCCGTGCTGCCCAAACTGCTGGAAACCGGCAAGGGCGCCAGCATCATCAACATCGGTTCGGTGGCCGGCGAATGGCCGTACCCGGGCGGTCACGTGTATGGCGCCAGCAAGGCGTTCGTCAAACAGTTCAGCTTCAACCTGCGCTGCGACCTGGTATCCACTGGCGTGCGCGTGACCGATATCGCCCCGGGCATGGCAGAAACCGAGTTCACCCTGGTACGCACCAAGGGCAACCAGGCCGCCTCCGACGCGCTGTACAGCACCACCACACCGTTGAGCGCGGAAGATATTGCCGAGCAGATTTTCTACGTCGCCACCCTGCCCGCCCATATCAACATCAACCGACTGGAAATCATGCCCAGCCGTCAGGCCTGGGGCCCATTCGCGGTCGACCGCGACAAGTGATCCGATCCGGGGCTGGCCTGCTGGCCCCATCCGACAAGAGGCTCACCATGCCCGCCGTTATCCGCGACGCAACCACCGAAGACTTGCCCGCCCTGCTCGCCATCTACAACGATGCCGTGCTCAACACCACGGCCATCTGGAACGAGCGCCCTGTGGACCTGGCCAACCGCCAGGCGTGGTTCGATGCGCGCACAGCCCAGGGCTATCCGATTCTGGTAGCGGTCAACGAGTCGCAGCAGGTGCTGGGTTACGCATCGTTCGGCGACTGGCGGCCGTTCGAGGGCTTCTGTAATACCGTCGAGCACTCCGTATACGTACGCAATGACACCCGTGGTCAGGGCCTCGGCCCGCTGCTGATGCAGGCGCTGATCGAGCGGTCGAAGGCGGTCGGCAAGCACGTGATGGTCGCCGCCATCGAAAGCGGCAACGCCGCCTCGGTGCGTCTGCACGAGCGCTTGGGCTTCACTGTCACCGGGCAGATGCCCCAGGTCGGCTGCAAGTTCGGCCGCTGGCTGGACCTGACCTTTATGCAACTGATCCTCACGCCACAGCGCAGTACGCCATGAGTCTGCAGATCCGCCAGCTCGACGAGGCCGATTTCGAGGTCTGCCGCCAAGGCTTGATCTCCTTGCTGATCGATGCCGTGGCCAACGGTGCATCCGTCGGCTTTTTGGCCGACATCGACCCGCAACAAGCAGACGGCTACCTCGACGACGTGAAACGCGCGCTCGCCAGCGGTACGTTGGCGATCTGGGTCGCGCAAGAGGATGGAAACGTGCTGGGCTCGGTGCAGCTCAGCCTGTGCCTTAAGCCCAATGGATTGAACCGTGGCGAAGTGCAAAAGCTGCTGGTGCTGAGCAGTGCCCGTCGCCGTGGCATTGCCCGCCTGCTGATGCAGCATCTGGAGGCTCACGCCGAGCAGTTACGGCGTGGTCTGCTCTATCTGGATACCGAGGCTGGCAGCGATGCCGAAAACCTCTACCGCACCCTAGGTTATACCTGCATCGGCGGCCTACCGGATTACGCCTGCGGGCCGGACGGCCAGTACCGCGCCAACGCCATCTACTACAAGACGTTGTTCGCCGTCTGACTAGCGTAGTTGGCTGTCCTTGCTGCCACGGCGATTGAAGCCGCCAGCCTTGGCCTGCTCACTGTCTTCCTGCGCCTGGCAATTCACGCACAGCCGCACGCCGGGAACGGCCTGGCGCCGCGCTTCGGGAATCGGCGCATCGCATTCTTCGCAATGGGTCAGGCTTTCGCCTTTGGGCATCTGACTACGCGCGCGTTGCACGGCGTCCTCGATGGTGCTGTCGATCTGTTCCTGCACGGCGCCGTCTTGCGCCCAACCGGTGGCCATATCGCTCTCCCGAAAAGAATACTGCTTACCGGAAGATAGGAGCGTGCACTTGGGATTGGCAAGGGGCAGCCGACGGCGGACGAATCGGCTCGCGTTGCGCGGCCGCTGTCCGGCGTGGCAGGTGAAGCGGGGTTATTCCTTGACGTTCATGAACTCGTCGGCCCAGGCCACGTAGTCCTCGGGCTGGGTGTACTTGTGCGCCAGCTCGGAGGCGCTCAGGTCACTGCCAACGGCGTTGCGCTGCTCGCGCAGGCAGTCGTAGGTTGCCTTGATGGCGGCGAAGTAGGCAGCATGGCCGTTGACCACGATGCGTACGCCCAGCTTGGCGAGGCGCTCGTTGTCGCGCAGTTTGGGGTTGCCGTAGGTCACCAGCATCAGCGGCACGCTGAGGTGCTCGGCAATCTTTTCCAGGTGCTCGAAATCCTCGACACCGACCATGCAAATGGCGTCGGCACCGGCCTTCTGATACGCCACGGTGCGCTTGATTACTTCATCGACACTGAGCACACCAGCGTTGGTGCGGGCGATGATCGCCAGGTCCGAGTCAACCCGGGCTTCCAGCGCCGCGCGTACTTTGCCGACGCCTTCAGCGATGCTGATCAGGTCAGTCGACTTGCGGTTGAATTGGGCAGGCAGCAGGGTGTCTTCGATGGTCAGCGCGGAAATTCCGGCGCGCTCCAGCTCGACCACTGTGCGCATCACGTTAAGGGCGTTGCCATAGCCGTGGTCAGCGTCGGCGATCACCGGCAGGCGGGAAACGCGATGGATGCGGGTTGCCTGCTCGACGAACTCGCTCAGGGTGATCAGCGCGAAATCGGGTGCCGCCAGTACCTGCAGCGAGGCGACCGAACCACCGAGGATGCCGACTTCGAAGCCAAGGTCGCCGGCGATGCGCGCGGACATCGGGTCGAAGACCGAGGCGGTGTGGTAGCAGGAGCCGGAAGCTAGCAGAGCACGGAAGGCGCGCCGCAATTCATGGTGGGAAGCACGTTGCATGTTGGTCATAGGCATTGTCCAAAACGTCGGATGAATCAGGTGCCGGGCGGCCTTGTCACCGCTACTCAAGCGAATTCTTGTGTCGTGCTGCGCCAACGCCTGCAACTGTGCAGGCTGCCCCGCGCGGACGAGGCCTCTGGCTGATTCCAGCTTCGCAGCAAATTTCCCGCCAACTCAGCGAAGGGCGGTGGGCGGCTCTACATCGGGCAACCATTGGCGGAAAATCGCCGAAAAGCTGCCATCGCGGCGCATTTCCGCCAGCTTTTCCTGCCAGGCGGCAACGATTGCCGGATCGGTATCCAGCGAAAACGCGATGTAATACGACGACTCCATGAACACCATCTGCGGTTGCACATCCCCCGGTTGTAGCCCTGCGGGGGCAAGCATGTCGCGCAGCAGAATGTCTTCCAACAGGATCAGGTTGCCGCGGCCATGAGCGAACAGCGTGACCATGGTCTGCGGCGTCGGCACGCCATACAGGTTAGCCAGCCCCTTGGCCTGCAGCGCCTCGTAGCTGTACCACTGCTTGGGCACCGCCAACGGGCCGCTGGCCGCGACATCATCGAGACTGTCGACCTGCAGGCCACGAGACTTCAGCGAATAGAACCGCACCTTGCCATGCAGAATCGGCCCGACCCACTGGAAGCGTTGCTCTCGTTCGGGCGTACGCACCATCGCGAACAGCGCCACGTTCGGCCCGCGCTGAGCCAGGGTGTAGGCGCGCGTCCAGGGCATCATCTCGATCTGCGTGTTGGCGCCGGTTCTGGCGATCAGCTCGCGCACCACATCGACACCAAAGCCACGCAACTGCCCGTCCTTCATGAACGCCGTGGGCGGGCCCGGCTCGGTGAGGATGCGCAGCTCGGCGTTCGCCCGCGTGCAGAGCAGCAACGCGAGACACAGCACACCATAGCAACGCAGCGGGCCCATCAGGCCATCCCCCTGAACGCGTGGACGCATCGGTTACCGGGCAGTGAATCGGCACCGGCGGGCTGTCGACGCACGCTTTGCATTAAAGCCGGCAATTTTACCCCACTGCCCAGCCAATTTCAGCAAGCAGCCGAGCAAAGGTGCTACAAACACGCCAGTTGTCTAAGTTGATGGCCGAAGGACTTTGTCGTCATTGCACCGACAATCGGGCTGGCGCCTGAGCCTCAGGCAGGCGATCATCGGCGCTCGCCCACCAACGCGCATCGACATGACCGACACCACGCAAGCACCCGCCACACCGCATAAACCTCGCCCGCTCATCGACCTGCTGATCAGCATCGTGATCCCGTCGCTGATCCTCATGAAACTCAGCGGCGAAGCTCGTCTGGGCCCGGATGGCGCACTGGTGCTTGCCCTCGCGTTCCCTCTGGGCTGGGGCGCGTTCGAACTGATCAAATACCGCAAATTCAACTTCGTCGCCCTGCTCGGCCTGGTCAGTGTGATCCTCACCGGCGGCATCGGCCTGCTGCACCTGGACAACAGGTGGCTGGCGATCAAGGAAGCGGCGATTCCCGGGCTGATCGGCATCGCCGTACTGGTGTCGACGCGTACTCGCTACCCGCTGATCCGCACGCTGCTGTTCAACAAGACGGTGCTCAACGTCGACAAGATCCACGACCGTCTGGAACAGGGCGGCCATACGCCGCGCTTCGAAGCCCGCCTGATGCGCGCCACATACCTTCTCAGCGGTACCTTCTTCTTCTCCTCGGCAATGAACTACGTGTTGGCCAAATGGATCGTCAACAGCCCGGCAGGCAGCGAAGCGTTCAACGACGAGCTGGGCCGCATGACATTGCTCAGCTACCCGATGATCGCCATTCCCTCGATGATCATGCTGATGGCCATCTTTTACTACCTGTGGCGCACCATCCACGACCTCACCGGCCTCAAGCTCGAAGAGATCATGGCCAACAGCGAAACGGACAAGAACGCCTGACGAGCCTAGGCCTTGGCCGATATTTACGCCTACCTCGGGCTGTTCACCGCCGCATTCGCAGCGGCGACGCTGCTGCCGCTGCAGTCCGAGGCGCTGCTCATTGGCCTGCTGCTCGGCAGCGTACAGCCTGCCTGGGCTCTGGTGCTGGCTGCCAGCCTGGGCAACGTGCTCGGCTCGCTGGTCAACTGGTGGCTGGGCCGTTATCTGGAGCGGTTTCGCGACAGGCGCTGGTTTCCTGTCAGTGATCGACGGCTGCAGCAGGCGCAGCACTGGTACGGCCACTACGGGCGCTGGTCACTGCTGCTGAGCTGGTTGCCGGTGATCGGTGATCCGCTGACCTTGGTAGCCGGCATCATGCGTGAGCCTCTGTGGCGCTTCATGCTGATCGTCACCTTCGCGAAAACCTTGCGCTATACCGTGCTGGCCGCAGCCACGCTGGGTTTGAGCCTGTAAAAAGACACACTCGGTAACGGCCTGCGAACCGGTGCCAGTTGAGCAACCGGCCCGCCTCCGGGATACTGCGCACCCTGTACACCCACATACCGCCGGGATATACCCTGGGAAAGGGTCTGAACAATGGGTGCGACAGCTCATCGAATGCAGAGCCGACTGTCCGTAAAGACGTGAAACAGGGGATCGCCGTTGCAAGGTACCAAGCCCACGATGAAACGCAGTGACCTGATCTGGACGCTGATCGGGTTGTGCGCCGTGGTTGCGTCCTGCTTCCTGCTCTACCGCGAAGTACGCAACATTTCCCTGGATGAAATCGCCGGCAGCCTCAAGGCGATCCCGCACCTCAACTGGATTCTCGCCGCCATCGCCACCCTTGGCGCTTACTCGGCCCTGGCCTGGTACGACCGCATCGCCGTCGCTCACCTGGGCAAGAAGATCTCCTGGCGCTTCATCACCCTGTGCTCATTCACTACCTACGCCCTGGCCCACAATATCGGCGCCTCGGTGTTCTCCGGCGCGGTGGTGCGTTACCGCGCTTACCGCACCAAGGGCCTGACGCCCCATGAAATCGGCATACTGATCGTCTTCTGCTCGTTCACCTTCGCACTCGGCACCTTGTTGGCCAGCGGCTGCGTACTGGTGTTGCAACCGGACCTGATTCACCGCGTGCTGAATGTCACCCCACTGGTCTCGGTAGCCGTTGGCGGCTTCTTGCTGCTGCTAGTGGCCCTCTACGTGCTGGGCTCCTGGCTACAGTTCAAGCCCTGGAAATTCGGCAAGCTGCATGTCGAATACCCACGCTTGCGCATCGTCGGCCGTCAGTTGCTGGCTGGCCCACTGGAGTTGGCGTGTGCGGCGGCGATCATCTACTTCGCCCTGCCCGAAGCCCACAACCCAGGCTACATGGTGGTGCTCGGCGTGTTCCTGGCGTCCTTCTCGTTGGCCTTGCTGTCCCACGCGCCTGGTGGCCTGGGCGTGCTGGAAGTGAGCTTTCTGGCTGCCCTGCCCGAGATACCAGCACCGGATGTGCTGGCAGCGCTGATCGTGTTCCGCGGCTTCTACCTGCTGCTGCCGTTCGCCCTGTCACTGATCGTCGTGCTGGGCTTCGAGTGGGGCCAATGGCGCGTGCGTCGCGGCGAAGTACAAAATCCTCCCCTACCCTGACGAAGCGCCAGCACAGCAGCTTCATTTGGCCTAGAATGCGCGGCCGTTTTTTCAGGAGCCGCGCGTCATGTCCCTTTCCACACCTGCCCGCGCCTGCGGTATCGACTTCGGCACCTCCAACTCCACGGTTGGCTGGCTGCGCCCGGGCGGCGACACGCTGATCCCACTGGAAGACGGCAAGATCACCCTGCCCTCCGTGGTGTTCTTCAACCTCGAAGAGCGCCGCCCGGTCTATGGTCGCCTGGCCCTGCACGAATACCTGGAAGGCTACGAAGGCCGCCTAATGCGCTCGCTGAAGAGCCTGCTGGGCTCAAAGCTGCTAAAGAGCGAAACGGCGGTGATGGGCAGTTCGCTGCCGTTCAAGGACCTGCTCGGCTTCTTTATCGGCGAGCTGAAAAAACGCGCCGAAGCAGTCGCCGAGCGCCCGTTCGAGGCCGTGGTATTGGGCCGCCCGGTGTTCTTCGTAGATGACGACCCGCTGGCTGACCAGGAAGCTGAGAACACCCTGATTGCCGTGGCGCAAAAGCTCGGTTTCAAGGAGGTGTCCTTCCAGTACGAGCCGATCGCCGCCGCGTTCGATTACGAATCCACCATTGAGCGCGAAGAGCTGGTGCTGATCGTCGATATCGGCGGGGGTACTTCGGACTTTTCCCTGGTGCGCCTAGCGCCCGAGCGCCGTCAGCAGGCCGAGCGACAGGACGACATCCTCGCCACCGGCGGCGTGCACATCGGCGGCACCGACTTCGACAAGCAGCTCAGCCTGCAAGGCGTGATGCCGCTGTTCGGCTACGGCAGCCGTATGAAAAGCGACGCGCCGATGCCGACCAGCATGCACCTCAACCTGGCGACCTGGCACACCATTAACATGGTCTATGCCGCCGCGTCGCAGCGAGCGCTGCAGAACATGCGCTACGACATCATCGACCCAACCGGCATTGACCGCCTGTTCAAGCTGATCGAACAGCGCGCCGGGCACTGGCTGGCGATGCAGGTGGAAGACAGCAAAATCGCCCTGACTGAACATCAAAAACACCCCATAGACCTGCACCGCATCGAGCCAGGCTTGGTCGCCGGGCTCACCCGCACCTTGTTCGAAGACAGCATTGCACCGCTGCTCGAACGCATCCGCGACAGCGTCACCTCGCTGCTCGCCGATGCTGGCGTGGGCCTGGAGCAAGTCGATACGGTGTTTTTCACCGGCGGCTCCAGCGGCGTGCCGGCGCTGCGCCAGAGCGTGGCGGCACTGCTGCCCAATGCTCGCCACGTGGAAGGCAACACCTTTGGCAGCATCGGCAGCGGCCTGGCCATCGAAGCCAAGAAACGTTACGGCTGACACACGCCGACAACGCACTGCTACCAGTGAGAGTGGAATGCTTTATATTTCCATCCTCACCGAGAAAGGACGGTCGCCATGCACACCCTCGAACGCATCTACCCACTGAAGATGGACGAGCGGCTGGCGGCCGACCAGGCAACCCTCGACCTGCACATGCAGCGTTATGCGTTCGCCAGCGGCTTGCTGAGCGGCGAGCGTGTGCTCGACATGGCCTGTGGCTGCGGCTACGGCAGTGCGCTGCTGGCCGAGCAGAACCCGGACAAGCAGATCACCGGGATCGACATTGACCCCGAAGCGATCGCCTATGCCCAGGCGAACTATCAGCGGGACAACCTGCGCTACCTGTGCGCGAACGCGGAAACCTTCGCCGACAGCCTGGGCTTCGACAGCATCGTCAGCCTGGAAACCATCGAGCACCTGCCAAACCCGCAGCGCCTGGTAGACAACTACGCCAGCCTGCTGGCAAAGGGCGGGCGCATCATCGCCTCGGTGCCGACCACGCCGACCCTGGACGGCAACCCTCATCACCTGCACGATTTCAGCCCGCGCAGCTTCTATGCGCTGTTCCGCCGCCACGGGCTAACGCCAAAGGAACGCTACGAGCAGATCCAGCGCTGGGAATTTTCCGGGCTGTTCAAGAAAGGCAAAAAGGAAGCGCGCGAGCATCGCTCCGAAGGGGTTGGTAATGCCGTGCTGGGGTATTACCGCAGGCACCCGCTGTACCTGCTCAAGCGCCTGTTCTCAATCCTGCGCTATGGGCCAAGCAACCGTTACCTGACCTGCCGATTCAGTGCTGACTAGTCAGGGCTGAACACGGCGGTAAGTGGCGATACCGAATACCGGCCGTTCGTAGGGTGGACGACGCTTTATCCGTCCACCGCCCTGCGGTTGCAATGGTGGACAAAAGAGCATTGTCCACCCTACGAAACGACCCGCTGCTTATACCTTGACCCGCCCTTTAACGCGGAACGGCGGGTTTCTTGACCGGTTTCTTACCCTTGCCTGCACCGGCACGTTCGCGCGCGGCCTGCTGATTACGCGCTTCGGCAGCCGCCTTGGCCTGTTCGCGCTTGTCCCATGGCTTGCTGCCGTCGCTGCCGCGCGGTGGCAGGCCGGTGTGCTGGGTGAGGATGCGACCGCCCGCTGACTTGCCGCCGCCATTGCCAGCGACCTTCTTGCTGCCGGCCGGCGTGGAGTTCTTGCGGCGAGCGCTCTGGTACTCGTCGGTCTTCGGCTGATAGGCCGGAATCAGCTGGTGCTTGCCCTCACCGATCAGGTCGGCACGCCCCATGCGCTGCAGCGCTTCACGCAGCATCGGCCAGCCCTTCGGGTCGTGATAGCGCAGGAACGCCTTGTGTAGGCGGCGCTGCTCCTCGCTCTTGACGATGGTCACGCCGTCGCTCTTGTAGGTGACCTTGCGCAGCGGGTTCTTGCCCGAGTGGTACATGGCCGTGGCGGTAGCCATCGGCGACGGGTAGAACGCCTGCACCTGGTCGGCGCGGAAGCCGTTGCCCTTGAGCCACAGGGCCAGGTTCATCATGTCTTCATCGGTGGTGCCCGGGTGAGCGGCGATGAAGTACGGAATCAGGTACTGCTCCTTGCCCGCTTCCTTGGAGTACTTCTCGAACATGCGCTTGAACTTGTCATAGCTGCCAATGCCCGGCTTCATCATCTGGTTGAGCGGACCTTCTTCGGTGTGTTCCGGGGCGATCTTCAGGTAACCACCGACGTGGTGGGTGACCAGCTCTTTGACGTACTCCGGCGACTCCACCGCCAGGTCGTAACGCAGACCGGAAGCGATAAGAATCTTCTTCACCCCCGGCAAAGCGCGAGCGCTGCGATACAGCTGGATCAGCGAGGAGTGATCGGTATTCAGGTTCGGGCAGATGCCGGGGAATACGCACGACGGCTTGCGGCACGCGGATTCGATTTCCGGGCTCTTGCACGCAATGCGGTACATGTTCGCGGTCGGGCCGCCGAGGTCGGAGATCACGCCGGTGAAGCCTGGGACCTTGTCGCGGATCTCTTCGATTTCGCGAATGATCGACTCTTCGGAACGGTTCTGGATGATCCGCCCTTCGTGCTCGGTGATCGAGCAGAAGGTACAGCCGCCGAAGCAGCCGCGCATGATGTTCACCGAGAAGCGAATCATCTCGTAGGCCGGGATCTTCTCCTTGCCATACGCCGGGTGCGGGATGCGCTGATAGGGCATGCCGAACACGTAGTCCATCTCTTCGGTGGTCATCGGGATGGGTGGCGGGTTGAACCACACGTCGATCTCGCCGTGCTTCTGCACCAGCGCACGAGCGTTGCCCGGGTTGGTTTCCAGGTGCAGCACGCGGTTGGCGTGGGCGTAGAGCACCGGGTCGTTACGCACCTTCTCCATCGACGGCAGACGAATCACCGTCTTGTCGCGGGTCATCTTCGGGCTGGCGAGAATCTGCACGACCTTGGCTTCATTCGGGTCTTCGACCGCACCTTTTTCCTGCTCGATGGCACAGGCCTGGGTGTCCTGGGTGTTCACGTACGGGTTGATGATCTTGTCGATCTTGCCCGGACGGTCGATGCGCGTGGAATCGACTTCGTACCAGTCTTTCGGCGTGTCGCGGCGAATGAACGCGGTGCCGCGCACATCGGTGATGTCTTCGATCTTCTGCCCGTAAGACAGGCGCTGGGCGACCTCGACGATGGCGCGCTCGGCGTTGCCGTACAG
The DNA here is from genome assembly GCF_900142655.1 of Phytopseudomonas punonensis. Classification (GTDB taxonomy): domain Bacteria; phylum Pseudomonadota; class Gammaproteobacteria; order Pseudomonadales; family Pseudomonadaceae; genus Aquipseudomonas; species Aquipseudomonas punonensis. Next base: position 28,607 of record NZ_FRBQ01000004.1, read on the forward strand.
CAGAATGTCGGCACTGGCGTCGATGAGGATCGAGTTGCGCACGCGATCCTGCCAATAGTCGTAGTGAGCGATGCGGCGCAGCGAAGCCTCAATGCCGCCGAGCACGATCGGCACGTGCTTGTAAGCTTCTTTACAGCGCTGGCTATACACCAGGCTGGCACGATCCGGGCGCTTGCCCGCCAGACCGCCCGGCGTGTAGGCGTCGTCGGAGCGGATCTTCTTGTCCGCGGTGTAGCGGTTGATCATCGAGTCCATGTTGCCGGCCGCGACGCCAAAGAACAGGTTCGGCTCGCCGAGCTTCATGAAGTCGTCTTTGGACTGCCAGTCGGGCTGGGCAATGATCCCGACGCGGAAGCCTTGCGACTCCAGCAGCCGGCCGATAATCGCCATGCCAAACGAAGGGTGATCGACATAGGCATCACCGGTAACGATGATGATGTCGCACGAATCCCAGCCGAGCTGATCCATCTCCTCCCTGCTCATCGGCAGGAAAGGCGCTGGGCCGAAACACTCGGCCCAGTATTTTGGATAGTCGAATAGCGGCTTGGCGGCTTGCATGGCGATAACCGTTTTGATCAGGAATTTCACGGGGCGCGGAATATAGCACAAATTTTAACCAAACCCGACTGCTACGCTAGGTTGTACCGGACATCCGATAGCAGGCATCGCGGTATTCGGGTGTCATCTAAAAATGCTCCAATCGGTGTACGCTTACGCTTACACAACAAGAACAGCCCGCCCTCAGGAGCCTCGCTTGTCGCGCCTAGCCACACTCCTCTCGCAGATCTTGATGCTGGCAACCTTGAGCATCGCGGCGCACGCCGAAACCATCAGCCTGGACTCGCACAGCAGCGGGCTCAGCCTGAACGAACAGGTCGAACTGCTCGAAGATTCGGGCACTCAGCTGCATATCGAAGACATGGCCGATCCGGCGATACAGAGCCGCTTTACAGCCGCCCATGGGAAAGCCAGCGTCGGCCAGAGCGCCAACCCCTGGTGGATCAAAGTGACGCTGCGCGCAGAGCCTGGCGCACCAGGCCAATGGTGGCTGGAGGTCGGTTCCGTCACCCTGCTCGACCTGCAACTCTATCTGCCGGATGGCCAGGGCGGCTGGCAGAAGCGTCAGTCCGGTGAGGTGGTGAGTTTTGCCGAAGGTCGTGATCACCCGCACCGACGCATGTTGCTGCGTTTACCCGAACTGGGCGAGCAGTCGCTCACATTCTATCTGCGCAGCTACGATCCGGCGGGCAACTCATTTCCGCTGAAAGTCTGGCAACTCGACGACCTGAAAACCCACGCGGCAGCAGACAACCTCTGGCTTGGCGTGATCTACGGGGTGATCACCGCACTACTGCTCTACAACCTGTTCATCTTTCTGGCACTGCGCGACGGCGCGTACTTCTGGTACGTGGTGACCACCACGGGCGCCCTGCTGATGATCCTCAGCATGACCGGCCATGGCTTCCAGTATCTGTGGCCTGGCTCGGCAGTGCCGTTCTGGCTGGACCGCATCACCCTGCCAGCGTTGTGGGGGTTTGGCGCCTGCCGCTTTACGCAAGAGCTGCTGCAGACGCGCCGTTACGTGCCCTGGGCGCACCGACTGCTGACAGTCAGTTGCGGGCTTTACCTGCTAGCCGTGGTTTCCGACTTTTTTGGCTTGCGCGCTATCGGCGCCTGGGTCTTCGTATCGCTGGCCGTCACCACCATCCCAACTGCGCTCTGGGCATCACTGAAACGCTGGCGGCAGGGCTATTTCCCGGCCTGCTTGTATTTCTGCGGCTACGGCATGATCCTCGCAAGCGTCAACCTGCTACTGCTGCGCGCAACAGGGGTCATCCAGCCTGCAGCCTGGAACAGCTACATCTTCCCTGTCGCCGTGGCGCTGGAGTCGATCCTGTTCTCCTTTGCGCTCGCCTACCGTATCCAGCTGCTGAAAAACCAGCGCGCCGAGGCGTTGCAACGCGCTGATGAGGAGAAAGGCGCACGTCTGGCGCAGGTTCAGGCCAGCGCCGACGACCTGCAGCTAGCGGTGGACAGGCGCACCTCCGAACTGAAAAGCGCCAACCTGCAGCTTTCCCACCAGAAACAGGAGCTGCGCCACGCCGCGTTCCACGACGCGCTTACCGACCTGCCCAACCGCCGTTACCTTATTGAGCAATGCGAGAACGCCTTACGCGGCGCGCGACAAGGTGATGAAAGCCTGGCCCTGCTTTTGATCGACCTTGATCACTTCAAGCCGATCAACGACAGGCATGGCCACGATGCCGGTGATCTGCTGCTGCAGGAGATTGGCAAGCGCTTGCAGCAACACGTGCGCGACAGCGATACGGTGGCTCGCTTGGGCGGTGATGAGTTCGCGGTGCTGATTGGCGGTGTCGACGCGCAGCAATACGCCAGGGATGTCGCCGAGCGCCTGCTCGCCGAACTGGCCCGACCGGTTGAATATGCCGGACTGAAGCTGACCGTCAGCATCAGTATTGGCGTGGCGTTCTATCCGCAGCATGCCGAACAGTTCACCAGCCTCTACAAAGCCGCTGACCAGGCCCTATACCAGGCCAAGGCGGCCGGCCGCTCGAGTTACGCGCTATTCGAGAGCTGAAGGGTTATTCGTCTTCGAACTGATAGCTGCCCGGCGCCAGGTTCTCGAAACGAGAGTACTTGCCGAGGAAGGCCAGGCGCGCAGTGCCCAGCGGGCCGTTACGCTGCTTGCCGATGATGATCTCGGCCACGCCCTTGTACTCGGTTTCGGGGTGATACACCTCGTCGCGGTACACGAACATGATGATGTCGGCGTCCTGCTCGATCGCACCGGATTCACGCAAGTCGGAGTTGATCGGGCGCTTGTTGGGGCGCTGCTCCAAGCCACGGTTGAGCTGGGAAAGGGCAATCACCGGGCAGTTGAATTCCTTGGCCAGCGCCTTGAGCGAGCGCGAGATTTCGGAAATCTCGTTGACCCGGCTGTCACCGCTCGAACCCGGAATCTGCATCAGCTGCAGGTAGTCGACCATGATAAGGCCGATCTCGCCGTGCTCACGGGCAAGGCGGCGAGAACGCGCACGCATCTCGGATGGCGAGATGCCGGCGGTATCGTCGATGAACAGCTTGCGGTCGTTGAGCAGGTTGACCGCCGAGGTCAGGCGCGGCCAGTCATCGTCATCCAGACGACCGGCACGTACCTTGGTCTGGTCGATGCGGCCAAGCGAGGCAAGCATACGAATCACGATGGATTCCGAGGGCATTTCCAGGGAATACACCAAGATCGACTTGTCACTGCGCATCAGCGCGTTTTCCACCAGGTTCATGGCGAAAGTGGTCTTACCCATCGACGGACGGCCGGCGACGATGATCAGGTCAGCCGGCTGCAGGCCGCTGGTCAAATCGTCCAGATCGGAGAAGCCGGTGGACAGGCCCGTGATCGCATCGCCGTTGTTGAACAGCTCGTCGATACGGTCGATGGCCTTGACTAGGATATCGTTGATGCCCACGGGGCCGCCGGTCTTCGGTCGCGCTTCGGCGATCTGGAAGATCAGGCGCTCGGCCTCGTCGAGAATTTCCTCGCCGGTGCGCCCCTCAGGCGCATAAGCGCTATCAGCGATCTCGTTGCTGATGCCGATCAGTTTGCGCAGCGTGGCGCGCTCACGAATGATCTGCGCGTAGGCCTTGATGTTGGCCACCGACGGCGTGTTCTTGGCCAATTCGCCGAGATAGGCCATACCGCCGACCTGAGACAGCTGACCTTCCTTGTCCAACTGCTCGGACAAGGTCACTACGTCGAACGGCTGGTTGCGTTCGGCCAGCTTGTGGATGGCGCGGAAAACCAGGCGATGGTCATGGCGATAGAAGTCGCCATCGGACACCTGATCGAGCACCCGCTCCCATGCGTTGTTATCGAGCATCAGGCCTCCGAGCACCGACTGCTCGGCCTCTATCGAGTGCGGCGGCACTTTCAGAGCAGAGGTTTGCAGGTCGTACTGTTCAGTGATGCTGATTTCGTTCATGAGAGCCTGAAAAATTTGCGTGCGGTGAAAAACAAAAGGCACGGCATCGCTTTCGCAATGCCGTGCCCGATGTTAGCGGGAACGCACCTGAGTGCAAGCCCGCTGAGCAGCGCGATCAGAGCCTTTGTACGATTTAGCGAGCTAGAGCTCTGCAGGGCAAAAACAGGTGAGGAAGCGGAATGTACTGTTGTACATGAGCATTCCGAACCGGTTTTTAACGCCGCAGAGCCGACGCGCAGCAGATCGTAGGCAGGTTCTTAAGCAGCTACTACGACCACTTTGACGGTCGCTTCGACATCGCTGTGCAGGTGCACGGCTACGTCGTATTCGCCAACTTGGCGAATGGTGCCGTTCGGCAGACGAACTTCAGCTTTGGCAACTTCAACGCCGGAGGCGGTCAGTGCGTCAGCGATGTCGTGAGTACCGATGGAACCGAACAGTTTGCCTTCATCGCCCGCGGTAGCGGTGATGGTGACTTCCAGTTCAGCCAGCTGAGCAGCGCGGGATTCAGCCGAAGCTTTCTTCTCGGCAGCAGCTTTTTCCAGGTCAGCGCGACGAGCTTCGAAAGCAGCAACGTTGGCTTCGGTGGCAGCGGTAGCTTTGCCTTGCGGCAGCAGGAAGTTACGGCCGTAACCGGCTTTAACGTTCACTTTATCGCCCAGGTTGCCCAGGTTGGCGATTTTTTCCAGCAGGATGACTTCCATTTGGGTGTTACCTCTTAACTTTTAACCTTCACCGTTGGCGGGACCCGAACCGGGCTTGTCCGCCAGACGACCACGAAAATCAAACAGACTGTCGACGATGGCTAACACCACCAGCAAGGGAAAGATCAGTTGCATGAACAGCAGCAGCGTGATGTACATACCAACCAGCCAAAATTTGGACAGTCGGCCCTTGGCCACTAGCCCGTGCAACAGGGCAATGGCTGCGAACGCCAGCGGAACACTGCACAACGGTGTAAGCATGGCCATCTCGACACCCAGATTGGGCCCGAGCAGCATGCCGACCAGCAGTAACATCGCCAGCATCGGCGGAAATCTCAGCTCACGAAACTCGGAGCCGAAACCTCCCGGGTTGTACAACGCCGCTTGCCAGAACCGCCCAAGCATCAGGCTAAGCAAGCTGACCACCTGCAGCAACGCTGCCAGCAATCCGGTCAGTATCGGTGCAATAAGACTCTGAAGACGCGCCTGATCATCCACCGACATCTGTTGGTGAACGCCATCGAACATCTGCGGCAAGAGCTTGATCAGCTCCTGCGACATGGCTTCGATAGGCTCATGGAACGTTGCCCTCAACACCAGCCCATACACCAGGCCCAATGCGACGCTGAATAACAGCACTCGCCGCCAGGACGGATTGGCGCGCAATACACACGCTAACCCCAGCGCTCCCAGCAACACCAACAAGGTGCGCGGTTCGCCGAAATACCACCAACCAATGGCTGGCAGTAAAGCCCAGGCGAGGATGCCGATCGCATCACTCAGGCCACGCCGCAGAAGCACCAGGCTTCCAGCAGCGGCACTCAACCAGAACAGCAGCGGCAAAGCTGCAGAACCGACCACCACGAGGGTGGCCTGCATACGGCCGCGCATTATGAATTCTGCCAAGGCGCGCATGCGTTTTATCCCTTACTACTTGTCGAACGTCAGATCTTAACGGCCATGGCTGTCGGTGTAGGGCAGCAGGGCCAGGAAGCGGGCGCGCTTGATAGCGGTAGCCAGCTGACGCTGATAACGAGCCTTGGTACCGGTGATACGGCTTGGAACGATTTTGCCGGTTTCCGAGATGTAGGCTTTCAGAGTGTTGAGATCTTTGAAATCGATCTCTTTCACGTCTTCAGCGGTGAAACGGCAGAATTTACGACGACGGAAGAAACGTGCCATGGGATTGGCTCCTCAATAGATCCGGTGATTACTCGTCAGCGTTGTCGCTGTCGTTGTTGTCGCTGTCATCGCCGTCGTTGGACTCGGCATTGTCAGGACGCTCACGACGCTCACGGCGCTCACTGCGGTTTTCTTCGGCCTTGAGCATCTCGGATTGGCCGGTAACGGCTTCTTCGCGACGGATGACCAGGTTACGGATCACGGCATCGTTGTAGCGGAAGTTGTCTTCCAGCTCGGCCAGGGCCTTGCCGCTGCACTCAACGTTCAGCATCACGTAGTGAGCCTTGTGAACATTGTTGATTGCATAGGCCAGTTGACGACGGCCCCAATCTTCCAGACGGTGGATTTTGCCGCCGTCTTCTTCGATCAGCTTGGTGTAACGCTCGACCATGCCGCCGACTTGCTCGCTCTGGTCCGGGTGAACCAGAAAGATGATTTCGTAATGACGCATGAATGCTCCTTACGGGTTGTAGCCTGCCGCGAAATGCGGTCAGGCAAGGAGTGAATGACACTGTTGACTTGCTGAAATGAAGAGGCGCGCAAACGCCTGCCATGACGGCAAGGGGCGATATTCTAGAGAAGCGCCCCACCGCACGCAAGGTGAACTGGTGATATTTTGAACAGCAATCGCCGGTGATGAGCCGGCGATTGTTTCAGCGCTTGACCGAGCGGCGCTGGCGCAGCGCCTCGAACAGGCAAATGCCGGTAGCGACCGACACGTTGAGACTGCTGACGCTACCGGCCATGGGCAGCTTGACCAGGTAATCGCAGTGCTCGCGGGTCAGGCGGCGCATGCCTTTGCCTTCGGCGCCCATGATCAGCACTGTCGGGCCGGTCATGTCCTGCTGGAACAGCTCCTGCTCCGCCTCGCCGGCCGTGCCGACGATCCACAGGCCACGCTGCTGCAGTTTTTCCAGGCTGCGCGCCAAGTTAGTCACCGCCACCAGCGGAATCACTTCCGCGGCGCCGCAGGCCACCTTGCGCACCACTGGCGTCAACGTTGCGGATTTGTCTTTCGGCACGATTACCGCCAACGCGCCCGCCGCATCGGCAGTACGTAGGCAGGCACCAAGGTTGTGCGGGTCAGTCACGCCATCGAGCACCAGAAGCAGTGGCGGGCCTTCGCAACGATCGAGCAATTCCTCGAGCATCGCCTCGCCCCACACCTGACTCGGGCTGACCTCAGCCACCACGCCCTGGTGCACACCTTCGACCCAGGCATCCATCTCGCGACGCTCGCACTGGCCGACGGCGACGCGCGCCTGACCAGCCAGCTCGAGCAGTGGCTGAACGCGCGGATCACTGCGACCATCAGCCAGCCAGATCTGCTTCACCCGCTTGGGATGATGACGCAGCAAGGCTTCCACGGCGTGCACGCCGTAGATCTTTTCCAGCTGACTCATGACTTGGCCTTGCTCTTCGATGGGCCCTTGCGGTGCCGGCTTGGCTTACCGCCCTTGTCCACTGCCTTGCCGGCACCTTTGCCAGAAGACTTGGAGTCGGCGAGCAACGCTTTTTTCACGTCACGACTTTTCTGCACGTCGGTATTGCCCGTCGAGCCACCACGCGAGCCGCGACCACCGCGACTGTCGCTGCCAGACTCACGACGTTTGCCGCGCGCAGCCGGTGCCTGCTCTGCACCTTCGGCCATCTCGAAATCGATCTTGCGCTCATCAAGATCGACACGCATAACCTTAACCGACACGCTATCGCCAAGACGGAAGCTGCGGCCACTACGCTCACCGGCCAGGCGGTGATGCACAGGATCGAAGTGGTAGTAGTCGCCAGGCAGCGCGGTGACGTGCACCAGGCCCTCGACGTAGATGTCCTTGAGCTCGACGAACAGACCGAAGCCGGTTACCGCGGTGATCACACCCGGGAAGGTTTCGCCGACGCGATCCTTCATGAACTCGCACTTGAGCCAGTTGACCACGTCACGGGTGGCTTCATCGGCACGACGCTCGGACATCGAGCACTGCTCGCCAAGCTGCTCCAGCATCGGCGCGTCGTACGGATAGATACGCGCCTTGGGCATGCTGACGGCGCCGGCACGCTCGACGTGCGGCGTATCCTGCTTGGAGCGAATCACACTGCGGATGGCACGGTGGATCAACAGGTCCGGGTAACGGCGAATTGGCGAGGTGAAGTGCGCATAGGCATCGTAATTCAGGCCGAAGTGGCCCTGATTGTCGGCGCTATACACAGCCTGGCTCAGCGAGCGCAGCATCACTGTCTGGATCAGGTGGTAATCGTCACGACCGCGGATGCTTTCCAGCAGCGCTTGATAATCCTTGGGCGACGGGCCGTCTTTCGACTTGCCGCGGTGCAGGGACAAGCCCAGTTCGCCAAGAAACGCCTTGAGTTTTTCCAGACGCTCCGGCGGCGGGCCGTCGTGCACGCGGTACAGCGCAGGAATGCCGTGCTTCTGCATGAACGCAGCGGTAGCCACGTTGGCAGCCAGCATGCATTCCTCGATCAGCTTGTGAGCATCATTGCGCTGGGTCGGGCGGATTTCCGCGATCTTGCGGCCAGTGCCGAAGATGATGCGCGTTTCCTGGGTTTCGAAGTCGATGGCGCCGCGCTCGTGGCGAGCGGTGAGCAGCACCTGATACAACGAATACAGCTGATTGAGGTGCGGCAGCACTTCTTTGTACTCGCTGCGCAAGGCCTTGCCTTCGCTGCTCTTGGGCTGTTCGAGCATGGCGCTGACCTTGTTGTAGGTCAGGCGCGCGTGGGAGTGGATCACCGCCTCGTAGAACTTGTAGTCGGTCATCTTGCCGGTCTTGGAGATGGTGATCTCGCAGACCATGGCCAGACGGTCGACCTTCGGGTTCAACGAACACAGACCGTTGGACAGCTCCTCGGGCAGCATCGGAATGACGCGCTCGGGGAAATACACCGAGTTGCCACGCACCTGCGCTTCGGCATCCAGCGCCGAACCGACTTTCACATAATGGGAAACGTCGGCGATGGCCACATAGAGCTTCCAGCCACCGGAGAACAGCCGCCAGTTACCGCCACTCTTCTCGCAATACACCGCGTCGTCGAAGTCCCGAGCGTCCTCACCGTCGATGGTGACGAAGGGGATGTGACGCATGTCGACGCGATTTTCCTTGTCCTTCTCTTCCACTTCCGGCTTGAGCTTGGCGGCTTCCTTGATCACCGCATCAGGCCAGACGTGCGGAATATCGTAGCTGCGCAGCGCAACGTCGATTTCCATGCCCGGCGCCATGTAGTTGCCGACCACTTCGGTCACATCGCCCTGAGGCTGGAATCGCGGTGTCGGCCAATGGGTAATCGTCACTTCGACGAACTGACCCTGCTTGGCGCCGCCATTACGACCTGCCGTCACCAGCACTTCCTGCTGGATTTTCGGATTGTCGGGAATCACGAAGCCAATGCCGCTCTCTTCGTAATAACGACCGACGATGGTCTCATGACCACGGGAAATCACTTCGACGACGGCACCTTCACGGCGGCCACGACGGTCGAGGCCGGAAACGCGCGCCAATGCACGGTCGCCATCGAATACCAGGCGCATCTGCGCCGGGCTCAGGAACAGGTCATCGCTGCCGTCATCCGGCACCAGAAAGCCAAAGCCATCGCGGTGACCGCTGACGCGACCCAGGATCAAGTCGAGCTTGTCCACAGGCGCATAGGTGCCGCGGCGGGTATAGATCAGCTGGCCGTCACGCTCCATGGCGCGCAGCCGGCGGCGCAGCGCCTCGATCTGTTCGTCGGTGGTCAGCCCGAACTCTTCGAGCAGCTCCTCACGACTGGCGGGCGAGCCGCGATCAGCCAGCTGCTGAAGAATCAGCTCGCGACTGGGGATGGGGTTGTCATACTTTTCCGCTTCTCGGGCGGCCTCGGGATCGAGGGATTGCCAATCGGCCATTAGAAACTGTTCACCTTATCTATAGAGTCGTTTTTTGCCATGTATCTATTGAAGCGCGAAAGCGCCCTCCGGGTCAGCTCTCAGCACAAATAATTTTTCGACGTCAGGGGTTTACAAGGTAAAAGCGCGACCGTATAGTTCGCGCCCACAGCGTCGAGCAGACGTTGTAACACGGAATAGATGAGCAATCATCCGTTTCAGTGCCCAGGTGGCGGAATTGGTAGACGCGCTGGTTTCAGGTATCAGTGACCGCAAGGTCGTGGAAGTTCGAGTCTTCTCCTGGGCACCAAATTTCGTGAAGTAGCTTGATAACCTACTTTGCAAATAACGGACGTAATGATCCGTACCGGTAACGGTTAACATTACTGCAGTGCCCAGGTGGCGGAATTGGTAGACGCGCTGGTTTCAGGTATCAGTGACCGCAAGGTCGTGGAAGTTCGAGTCTTCTCCTGGGCACCAAATTCAAAAAACCGAGCCAATGGCTCGGTTTTTTATTGCCTGCAATAAAGTCGAGCGCTAGGCCCGGCGATCATCGGACCCGCGCTACGCAGCTCAGACCTTGAACTGCCCCAGGCTGCTTTTCAGCTGCCCTGCCAACCCGTCGAGCACGCGACCACTATTGGCCGTCGCCACGACCGCCTCTGCCGCGCGCTGAGCCTCGGCATGAATCACCTCGACCCGCCCGCGCACTGCATTGGCACCTTCGGCCTGATGCGCTGCCGCCTGGGTCGCCGCGTTGATCGCACCGTGAACGTCCTCAACAGAACGCTGCACTGCCTGCTGAATACGCGCGCTCTCACGCAACGCCGCCAACCCTTGATCGGCTTGCTGGCCAGCCTGACCAATCGCCCCGACCGCCTCGCGAGCACCTTGTTGTAGCGCAACGATATGCGACTGAATATCACCGGTGGACTGCTGGGTCTTGCTGGCCAGAGCACGTACTTCGTCCGCGACCACCGCGAAACCGCGCCCGCTTTCGCCCGCCCGCGCCGCCTCGATTGCAGCATTGAGTGCCAGCAGGTTGGTCTGCTCGGCAATCGAGCGAATCACGGTGAGCACCACTTCGATCTGTTCGCTCTGCGTGGCCAGCCGCTCGATCACGGCCGAGCCGGCATCCACGCGCCGCACCAACTCCTCAATGGAGCCACCCACCCGATTGGCGATAGCGGCGTTTTCCTGAGTCGACTGGCGAATCGCCTCGACCCGCTGCAAGGCTTCCTGCATGGCGCGGCTTTCGGCTTGCGCTTCATCGGCCATCGCCGCCAGCGCCTGCAGGCTTGCTGCCACTTCATCACGCTGCCGCTTGGCCGCCGACTCCGCTGCAGCACTGCGACTACTAAGAGCGGTAATTTCCTGCCCGGTGCGCACCGCCACTTCGCCCGCCTCACGAACGATAGGCTGCAGCTTGGCGACGAAACGGTTGACCGCTGAAGCCATTTCACCAACCTCATCACGACTGTCGATCTCGATTCGGCGAGTCAGATCGCCCTCACCCGCAGCCAAGTCATCCAGCGCCGCAATCAGGGTACGCAGACGAACCACCACGCGACGACCGAGAACGATTGCCAACGCCAGCAGCACACCCAAACCAACCACCGCGAGCCCCAGCCCAATGCGCCATCTCAGGTTCGCCGCTGCTGTGTCGACGGCGGCACTGGTATTGGTAGCCATGCCCTGAGCAGCCTGCTGCGCCGAGGCCAAACGCGCCGAGAGCGCTTTTGCACTGTCAGTGGATGCACCCGCAAGACTCTCGGCAACCAGCTGCCCGCCACTGGCCAAAAGCGCCTCGAAGCGCTTGTCGACAGCAGCCAGCTCGGCGTCGATAGCGGCAGTGGAAACGCCCATCAACACCTTGCCGATTTCCACATCATTGGGGCTGATACTGGCTTCCACGAAGTAAACGCTCGGGTCGGTTTTTGCCGCATTGATCACCTTATCCAACGCACGCTCGCCCTCGCCTTTCTCGAGCATGCCCTTGATCTGCTCGTTCTGGCGATTGAGGTAACGGGTCAGATGGTTACCTTCGGCATCGTCATAGATCACGAACAGCACATTGGGGTTACGCTGCGCACGGCGCGCGAACTCCGACAGCGCCGGAATATCGGAATCCCACATGGCACGCGGCGCCACGGCGGCCAACAGCTGCGCCAGATCATTGGCGGAATCTCTTAGGCTGCGCTCCAGACTGGCGCGGATCTGCACCCGCTCCTCACCAAGGCGGGTCGAGAGTCCGGCAGACAAGCTTTCCCGGGTTCGCACCGAAAGCCCACCCAGGCTTGCGGAAACATCCTTATTGGCCTGCTCCAGCTCGGTGGCCAGGCGTTGTGAATCACTGCCCAGCTGTCGCTCAAGGTCGGCCACCAGGCCATCGACCGTGCTGCGGGTCAACGCCAGTACCAGCAATACCTGAACGAATAATGCCACGCCCAGCGCGATGAACACGGGCAGCAGCAGGCGACTACGAAACAGCGAAAAGACAGCAACCACGGGCAAATCCTCCGACCGCCAGAGGAGCGGCAACATCAGGGTAGGATCAAGACAAAGCAAAGCGCGTGCCGATGGCGGCACATTGCCAGATTGCGCCGAGCCCCGCCGCGCGTCAAACAAAAACGGGCCGCCCAAGGGCGACCCGTTTTCGTTTACCGACCTACGGCTCTGAACGAGCCTTCACCAATCAGGCGAACGGATGGCGCAGCACGATGGTCTCGTTGCGATCCGGCCCGGTGGAGATGATGTCGATCGGCGCGCCGATCAGCTCCTCTACACGCTTGATGTAAGCACGAGCGTTGGCTGGCAGCTGCTCCAGGGTTTTGGCACCCACGGTCGACTCGGTCCAGCCCGGCACTTCTTCGTACACAGGCTGCAGGCCCACGTAACTGTCAGCGTCGGTTGGGGCAACGTCATTCCCGTTTGCATCTTTGTAGCCGACACAGATGTTGATGGTTTCCAGACCGTCGAGTACGTCCAGCTTGGTCAGGCAGATGCCCGAGATGCTGTTCACATCGATAGCGCGACGCAGGATAACGGCGTCGAACCAGCCGCAACGACGGGCACGACCGGTAGTTGCACCGAACTCGTGACCTTGTTTGGCCAGGTGCGCGCCGACATCGTCAAACAGCTCAGTCGGGAATGGCCCCGAACCGACGCGAGTGGTGTAAGCCTTGGTAATGCCCAGGATGTAATCCAGGAACATCGGGCCGACACCGGAACCGGTCGCAACGCCACCCGCGGTGGTGTTCGAGCTGGTCACGTACGGGTAAGTACCGTGATCGATGTCCAGCAGCGAGCCTTGCGCGCCTTCGAACATGATGTCTTTGCCAGTGCGACGCAGATCGTGCAGCTCGGCAGTCACGTCCAGCATCAGCGGCTTGAGCAGCTCAGCGTATTCCTTGCATTCGGCCAGGGTCTTGTCGAACTCGATGGCCGGCTCTTTGTAGTAACCGACCAGCATGAAGTTGTGGTAATCCACCAACTCACGCAGCTTGTCTTCAAAGCGCGGCATGTTGAGCAGGTCGCCCACACGCAGGCCACGACGTGCAACCTTGTCTTCGTAGGCCGGGCCGATGCCACGACCGGTGGTACCGATCTTCAGCTCGCCACGTGCCTTTTCACGGGCCTGGTCCAGCGCAACGTGGAAGGACAGGATCAGCGGGCAGGACGGACTGATACGCAGGCGCTCACGCACCGGCACACCCTTCTCTTCCAGCTTGGTGATCTCGCGCAGCAACGCGTCTGGAGCAACCACAACACCGTTGCCGATCAGGCACTGCACGCCCTCGCGCAGAACGCCCGACGGAATCAAATGCAGGACGGTTTTTTCACCGTCGATCACCAGCGTGTGGCCAGCGTTATGGCCGCCCTGATAACGCACTACGGCGGCGGCATGTTCGGTCAGCAGATCAACGATCTTGCCTTTACCCTCATCACCCCATTGGGTGCCCAGGACGACGACATTCTTACCCATAACACTTGTCCTCTTCGCGCAAGCTTGAGCCGGTCACGGCCGGCGAAAGTAATTCAGAATAGACGACCCCAGCGGCCGCTCAGTCCAGCGCCAGCACCTGCCAGCGACCGTCACGCAATAACAGCTGGCGATCACAGCCAACATCGGCAGCCGCCGCCAATTCCTGGCCTGGCAGCGCCTGAACCACGCGTTCGCCTTCGGCACGCAGACGGCGCACTGCCTGCCACAGGTAAACGTCATGACTGTCCGGCGCCCAAATACCTGCCGGCTCTTCGCCAAGCGGCATGCGACCGAGGGTCACCAGCGTCTTCAGATCGGTGGAGAAACCGGTAGCCGGGCGAGCCCGACCGAAATCAGCGCCGATGTCGTCATAGCGGCCACCTTGGGCAATCGCCTGACCGACAGCCGGCACGAAAGCTGCGAACACCACACCGGTGTGGTAGTGATAACCGCGCAGCTCGCCGAGATCGAAATACAGCGGCAGCTCCGAATAACGCAGCTCCAGCGCATCGGCAATGGCCACCAGCTCATCCAGAGCGGCATGCACGTCGTCTGGCGCATCGACCAAGCAGGCCTGGGCCAGATCCAGCACGTCACGACCGCCACACAGCTCGCCCAGGGCGCGCAGCATGCGGCGCAGCGAATCCGGCAGCGCTTCGGTCAGCGCATCGATCTCGTCCATGGCCTTGCGCTGCAGCGCATCGAACAGCTGCTGCTCGACTTCGCCGGACAGCTCTGCCGCACGCACCAGGCCGCGGTAGATACCGACATGGCCGAGATCCATGTGCACGTCCGGAACCTCGGCCAGCTCCAAGGTATCGACCAGCAGACTGATCACCTCCACATCGCTGGCCGGGCTGGCGTCGCCATACAGCTCGGCACCCAACTGGATCGGGCTGCGCGAGGTGGTCAGCGCACGCGGCTGCGCATGCAGCACGCTGCCGGCGTAGCATAGGCGGCTCGGCCCCTCACGCCGCAGCGTGTGCGCATCGATGCGCGCCACTTGCGGAGTGATGTCGGCGCGAAAGCCCATCTGCCGGCCGGACAGCGGATCGGTCACCTTGAAGGTGCGCAGATCCAGATCCTGGCCCGCACCGGTCAGAAGCGATTCCAAGTATTCGATATGGGGAGTTACCACGAATTCGTAACCCCAGCGCTGGAACAGATCCAGCACCTGACGACGCGCGATTTCGATGCGCGCCGCTTCCGGGGGCAATACTTCTTCGATCCCATCTGGCAGCAGCCAGCGGTCTACCGTTGCCATTTAGCCATTTCCCTCTTGATTCGGGCGGCACAAGCCTTCAATGAAGCGGATGGTAAGCCAAGCACGGCAAAGGGCCGGTCGACTCCAGAGGCGAGCATCGAAACGATCAGTGAATTGATTGCACGAAGCCCCCACGCCAGCGGCGCGGAAAGGGGCAAGGCCAGAGGCCTTGAAAGACAGAACATAACGCTCAGTTCGTGCCGCATGATTCCCACAGGCGTAAAAAAGCCGGGATTTTCCCGGCTGCCGCATCATACCACGCCGAAAGCCTCAAGCCGCAAGCTTCGCACGACAAGCGAGCACTGGGCATCACTTGCGGTGCGTATCCTGCAGCTCACGGCCCGTTACGGCTTGGCCTTTTCCAGGTAGCGGAAGAAATCGCTACTTGGGTCCAGCACCAGCACGTCACGCTTGTCGGAGAAGCTCTCGCGATAGGCGTTCAGGCTGCGGTAGAACGCATAGAACTCCTGATCCTGACCATAAGCCTTGGAGTAGATCGCCGCGGCCTTGGCATCGCCCTCACCACGCAACTCCTCGGCCTGGCGATAGGCTTCAGCGAGCAGTACACGCTGCTGACGATCAGCGTCGGCACGAATCCCTTCAGCCAGCTCCTTACCCTTGGCGCGGTGCTCACGAGCCTCACGCTCACGCTCGGAACTCATGCGGTCGAATACGCTGCGGTTGACTTCCTTGGGCAGGTCGATGGCCTTGACGCGAACGTCGACCACCTCAATACCCAGCTCACGCTGCGCCGCACGATTGAGCGAAGCCGTCACGTCAGCCATCAGCGCATCACGCTCGCCAGACACCGACTCGTGCAGGGTGCGCTTACCGAACTGGTCACGCAGCGACGCTTCGAGACGACGCGACAGACGCTCGTCGGCAATCTGCTTCACACCCGAAGTGGCGGTGTAGTAACGCTCGGCATCCAGCACACGCCATTTAGCGTAGGCATCGACCATCAGCGCTTTCTTCTCAAGGGTCAAGAAGCGCGAGTTGACGGTATCCAGGGTCAGCAGGCGAGCATCGAACTTGCGCACCTGGTTGACGTAAGGAATTTTCATATGCAGGCCAGGCTGCACGTCCGTTTCGACGATTCGGCCGAACTGCAGCAATACAGCCCGCTCGGTCTGCGACACGATGTAGAAGCTGCTCCAGGCGACAAGCGCCAGAACCACGCCGACGATCAGGGTTACCAGTGATTTATTGCTCATCAACGGCTCTCCCTTGTGCGCACGTCCGGCTGCCCAACGTTGTTGCCCACGCGCGCACCGAGATCGGCGGCGCCAGCACCGACAGCGTTGGACGATGCGTTACCGCTATTACCGCCACGGCTGTCGATCATTTTATCCAGCGGCAGGTACAGCAGGTTGTTCTGCCCCTTGTCGCCAGTCACCAGCACCTTGCTGGTGTTGCTCATCATCTGCTGCATGGTGTCCAGATAAAGACGCTGACGCGTCACTTCCGGCGCCTTGCGATACTCGGCTACCAGCGCGGTGAAACGATCCGCCTCACCCTGGGCACGGGAGATCACTTCGTCGCGATAACCGCTGGCATCCTCGATCAGGCGCTGAGCCTGACCGCGAGCCTCGGGCACAACGCCATTGGCGTAGGTTTCCGCCTGGTTCTTCTCGCGCTGCTCGTCTTCACGGGCACGAATCACGTCATCGAAGGCTTCCTGCACTTCACGCGGCGCCGCGGCGCTCTGCAGGTTCACCTGAGTGACGGTGATACCGGTGCGATAGGTGTCGAGGAAACGCTGCAGACGCTCACGTACATCACCCGCCATCTGCTCACGACCTTCGGTCAGCACTTGGTCCATCTCGGTGGAACCCACCACGTGGCGCACGGCGCTGTCGGTAGCATGCTGCAGACTGGTCTCCGGCATGTCGACGTTGAGTACGTAATCCTTGAGGCTGCTGATCTTGTACTGCACGGTCAGCGGTACTTCGATGATGTTTTCGTCTTCGGTCAACATCTGCCCTTGCTTGCTGTAAGCACGCTCACGGGTGACGTTTTCCTGAAACTTGCGATCGATCGGCGGGAAATAGATATTCAGACCCGGGCCGACGGTCTCGTGGTATTTGCCGAAACGCAGCACGACGGCCTGCTCCTGCTCATCGACCACATAGATAGCGTTGTACAGCCAAAAAGCGCCCACGACGGCCAGCGCAACGAACAGCAGGCCGAAACCGCCACCCTTGCCTCTGGAACCATTGCTGTCACTGCCGCGTTTGTTGCCGCCACCGAACACCCCATTGAGTTTGTCCTGTAGCTTGCGGAAGGCTTCGTCAAGATCCGGTGGTCCCTTGCGGTCGCCGCCGCCACCGCCGCCGTTACCACGACGGCCGCCGCCACCCCAGGGATCCTGATTATTCGAGTTGCCACCCGGCTCATTCCAAGCCATAGCGCTCTCCATACTGATAAAGCAAAGACGCGCCAACGACGCGCCCACCAATGCTACAGAATGCCTGCTTCCAGCGGCAAAATCACCGCTGCGGGCTTTATTGCAAAGTGTGTTGCTCGATGAACTCGAGCGGCTGCAAACCTTCTCGACTGACCAAGCGATTGAGCTCGACGCGCGGAATACGCACTTGCAACAAGCTGCTGCCATCTTCCGCATAGGACTCCTGCAGCACCGCGCCCAGCTCAAAGAACTGCGCACGCAAGCGCGCCAGGCGCTGCGGCAGCTGAAGTGTGGCAACGAACAAATCATCGCCGAGCAGCTCGGCCACCGCCTGCTTGAGCAATGACAGGCCACGACCATCACGCGCCGACAACCAGACACGCTCAGGGCGACCATCGGCATTACGCTGGATCTGCGGCTCGACGCCCTCGAGCAGGTCGAGCTTGTTGTAGACCTCCAGCACCGGCAAGTCCTGCGCGCCGATCTCGCCGAGCACGTGAAGCACCTGTTCGATCTGCGCATCACGCTCTGCCTCGTGGGAATCGATCACGTGCAACAGCAGGTCGGAATTGCTCGATTCTTCGAGTGTGGCGCGAAACGCCTCGACCAGCTTGTGCGGCAAATGACGAATGAAACCCACGGTGTCGGCCAGCACAATCGGCCCCAGATCATCGAGCTGCAAACGACGCAACGTCGGATCGAGGGTGGCGAACAGCTGATCGGCCGCATACACGTCGGACTCGGTCAGTGCATTGAACAATGTGGATTTGCCGGCGTTGGTATAGCCAACCAGCGAGACGGAAGGAATATCCGCGCGCTTACGACCGCGGCGGGCCTGCTCGCGCTGGCTGCGCACCTTTTCGAGCTTCTGTTTGATCTGGCGAATGCGCACACGCAACAGGCGCCGGTCAGTTTCCAGCTGGGTTTCACCCGGGCCACGCAGACCGATACCGCCTTTCTGACGCTCGAGGTGAGTCCAGCCGCGCACCAGGCGCGTGCTCATGTGATCGAGCTGAGCCAGCTCGACCTGCAGCTTGCCTTCGTGAGTACGCGCGCGCTGGGCGAAAATATCGAGAATCAGCCCCGTGCGATCCAGCACACGACACTCGAACATGCGCTCGAGGTTACGCTCCTGGCTGGGCGTAAGGACGTGATTGAAGATGACCAGGTCGGCCTCGTGGGCCTTTACCTGGTCACGCAGCTCTTCCACCTTGCCGCTGCCAATCAGGAATTTCGCAGTGGGCCGGCTATTGGGCACACTGAAAAACGCTACGGTATCGGCACCGGCGGAAAGAGCCAGCTCTTGAAACTCCTGGGGATCCTCGCTCGCCTCGGTGTTCTGACTATCCAGATGAACCAGGATAGCCCGTTCACCCCCTTCATGGCGCTCGAAGAACAATGCGACCCCCTGGGTTAGGCGTTGCCTGGCTCGGATTCAGCCTGATCGGTCTCGGATGCAGTTGGCAGGCGAACCGGACGGCTCGGTACCACAGTGGAGATCGCGTGCTTGTAGACCATCTGGCTGACAGTGTTCTTCAGCAGGATGACGAACTGATCGAAGGATTCGATCTGGCCTTGCAGCTTGATGCCGTTTACCAGGTAGATGGAAACCGGGACGCGCTCCTTCCGCAGGGTGTTCAGGTAAGGGTCTTGTAGCGAATGCCCTTTTGACATGTGCCGCACTCCTAAATAAATCGATAATTGAATAGTTTTTGAACGGTTTGCTTAACCAACAAACGGCTTTGGCACGCTACCTCCAAGGGTAGACGGCCTGCGGCAAGATCTCAGGTCAATATGGAGACCGTCGCCAAGTATTTCAAGGCACGTGGCAGATTGTCGCAATCGAGACTATCCAGCCAGTGCACATTTTCCCAACTACGCAGCCAGGTGAACTGCCTTTTGGCTAGCTGACGGGTAGCTGTGACACCACGTTCGCGCATCTGCGCCGCGCTTAGCCGCCCCTCCAGGTGATCCCATACCTGCCGATAGCCCACCGCCCTTATAGACGGCATTTCACTGTGCAAGTCACCTCGCTGATGCAGGCGTTCGACCTCGGCGACAAAGCCCTGTTCCAGCATCAGATCAAATCGTTGCGCAATTCGTTCGTGGAGAACCTGTCGCTGCGCAGGCGCTATCGCCAACTGGGCGACAGTATAGGGCAAGCCCGGCTGTTGCGAATTGACTTCACTCTGCTGCGCACGCAATTGCGTCATGGTCATGCCGCTGACCCGAAACACCTCCAGCGCACGAACCAGGCGCTGTGGATCATTGGGGTGGATGCGTGCTGCCGACTGCGGATCGACCGCCTGCAACTCGGCATGCAGCACCGCCAACCCCTCACGTTCGGCGCGCGCTTCCAGCTCCGCGCGCACCTCGGCATCGGCGCCCGGCATATCTGCCAAGCCATCGAGCAAAGCCTTGAAGTACAGCATGGTGCCACCGACCAGCAACGGAATACGCCCGCGCGCGGTGATATCGGCCATTGCCGCAAGGGCTTCGCGGCGAAACTCGGCAGCCGAATACGCCTCTGCCGGGTCGCGAATGTCCACCAGGTGATGAGGAAACGCCTCGAGGGTGGCCCGATCCGGCTTTGCCGTGCCGATATCCATACCGCGATAGACCAGTGCCGAGTCCACGCTGATCAGCTCGCAGGGCATCACGCGGGCCAGGGCCAGAGCCAGGTCGGTCTTGCCGGCCGCAGTCGGGCCCATCAGGAAGATGGCAGGAGGGAAGGACATCGCAATGGCTCAAGTGAACAGCGGAATATTTTTAGGCCGCGGGCCGCCGATCGCAAGCGCGGCGCCCGTTTACTGACCACGCAGGAACAATTTATCCAGCTGATCCAGGCTCATCTGCGTCCAGGTCGGCCGGCCGTGGTTGCACTGGCCACTGCGCTCGGTCTGCTCCATGTCACGCAGCAAGCCGTTCATTTCCGGCAGCGTCAGGCGGCGATTGGCACGTACCGCACCGTGGCAGGCCATGGTGCCGAGCAGCTCATTGAGGTGCGCCTGAATACGATCGCTGGTGCCGTATTCGAGCAGATCGGCGAGTACGTCGCTTACCAGCCGCGTCGCCTCGGCCTGCTTGAGCAGCGCCGGGATCTGCCGGATGGCCAGGGTTTCCGGGCCCAGGCGCTGCAGCTCGAAGCCCAGCTTCTGAAACCACTGGCCATGTTCCTCGGCACAATCTGCCTCGCGCTGGCTCACAGCAATGGACTCGGGCACCAGCAGCGGCTGACCGCGCAGCCCTTCGCTAGCCATCGCCACCTTGAGGCGCTCGTACATGATCCGCTCATGAGCCGCGTGCATGTCGACAACCACCAGGCCGTGAGCACTTTCAGCAAGAATGTAGATGCCCTTGAGCTGGGCGATGGCGTAGCCGAGCGGCGGGATATCACCCTGTTGCTCCGGCAATGTAACGGGAGCCGGGCCGGCTGGCATCGGTGCGAAAAACTCGCGATAAACGCCCTGCGCCTCTGCTGCCGGCAATGGGGAATCGCTGCGCTGCCCCTGATAACCCGCGCCCGGTGAGCGCCACACGGACTCAGCGGGACGCTCAAGCACACTGGCGGACAAGCCCATTTCCCCTTGCGGACCAAACTCACCAGCCGCCTGGCCGGTTGGCCGCAATACGCTTTCCACGGCAGCCGGAGTCGCCATCTGACTTTCCGGACGCACCTCGCCAAGCGCGCGGTGCAGGGTGCCATACAGGAAGTCGTGGACCATGCGCCCTTCGCGGAAACGCACCTCGTGCTTGGTCGGGTGTACGTTGACGTCGACGGCAGTCGGGTCGATTTCCAGAAACAACACGAAGGTCGGATGGCGACCATTGAACAGCACGTCGCGATAGGCCTGACGAACTGCGTGAGCGACCAGCTTGTCACGCACCATGCGGCCGTTGACGTAGAAATACTGCAGGTCCGCCTGACTGCGGGAAAAAGTCGGCAACCCAACCCAACCCCACAGATGCAAACCGTTGCGCTCGATATCGATGGGCAGCGCCTGCTCGAGAAAACCAGCGCTGCATACCGACGCCACGCGCCGGGCGCGGCTGGCATCGTCGTTCGCCTCATGCAGCGACAACACGCTCTTGCCATTGTGGCGCAGATGAAAGGCCACATCGAAGCGGGCCAGCGCCAGGCGTTTGATGACCTCCTGCAGGTGATCGAACTCGGTCTTTTCAGCCTTGAGGAATTTGCGCCGCGCTGGCGTATTGAAGAACAGGTCACGCACTTCAACGGAGGTGCCGATCGGATGCGCAGCCGGCTGGACGCGAGGCTGCATGTCGCGCCCCTCGGTTTCTACCTGCCAGGCCTGATCTGCATCGGCGGTGCGCGAGGTCAGCGTCAGGCGTGCGACCGAGCTGATCGACGCCAGCGCCTCACCACGAAAGCCCATGCTCAAGACCTGCTCAAGGTCTTCGAGCTCGCGAATCTTGCTGGTCGCGTGGCGAGCCAGCGCGAGCGGCAGGTCATCAGAGGCAATACCGCGACCATCGTCGCGCACGCGCAGCAGCTTCACGCCACCCTGCTCGACATCCACTTCGATGCGTTTGGCACCGGAGTCCAGGCTGTTCTCCAACAGCTCCTTGGCGACTGACGCCGGGCGTTCGACCACTTCACCGGCGGCGATCTGGTTCGCCAGCCGCGGGCTTAGCAGCTGGATGCGCATCGCTTCACTCATGGCTGTGCAGCCAGCGACGTCGCCGGAATGTGCAGCGTCTGGCCGACCTTGATCACATCGGACTTCAGCGAATTGGCCGTACGCAACGTCGCCAAGCCAACCTGGTAGCGTTGAGCGATCAACGCCAGGCTTTCGCCGGAAGCTACCACGTGTTCACGCGGCCCCTGGGCGATCTTGCCGTTGTCACGCAACCAGGCGATGTAGGTGCCAGGCGGCGGATTCTGTTCGAAGAACTGCTTCACGCCGGTGACGATTGAGCGCGAAAGGCTCTGCTGGTGGGCCGCCGAATGCAGTTTTCGCGCCTCGCTCGGGTTGGAGATGAAGCCGGTTTCTACCAGGATCGAAGGAATATCAGGCGACTTCAGCACCATGAAACCGGCTTGCTCGACACGGCGTTTGTGCAGCGGTGTGACCTGGCCCATCTGCCCAAGCACCTTCTGCCCAACATTGAGGCTGGAGGACAGCGAAGCGGTCATCGACAGATCGAGCAGCACGCCGGCGAGCATCCGATCCTTGTCTTCGAGGCTGACGTTACCGGCACCACCGATCAGGTCGGACTGGTTCTCGGCGTCTGCCAACCAACGCGCGGTTTCCGAAGTGGCGCCGCGGTCGGACAGCGCATACACCGACGCGCCAAAGGCTGCCGCACGTGGCGCGGCATCGGCGTGAATGGACACAAACAGATCGGCACCTTTCTTACGGGCGATCTCGGTGCGTTTGCGCAGCGGGATGAAGTAGTCGCCGGTACGTACCAGCTCTGCACGGAAACCTTTCTGGGCGTTTACCTGGCGCTGCAGTTCCTTGGCGATCGACAGGGTCACGTTCTTCTCGACCTGCCCCTTGGTCGGACCGAGGGCACCCGGGTCTTCACCACCGTGGCCAGCATCGATGGCGATCACGATATCGCGCTTACCGCCGGGAACCGGGGCCAGCTTGGGCGGCGCCTGGGTCGGCGTAACGGGCACCGGCGGCGCGCTGGCCGTGGTTGTAGAAGGAAGGCTCGGCGCGGCATCGGACGCCTGATCGAACAGGTCGACCACCAGGCGGTTGCCGTACTGCTGATTGGGCGCGAGGGTAAAGCTCTTCGGCGTCACCTGCGAAGACAGGTCGATCACCACACGCAGATCTTCCGGGGTACGCTGCGCCGAACGCACAGCTGTTATCGGTGTGTTGCTCAGCGCCAGTTTGTCCAGCGGCGTAACCAGCTTGGCGCCACTGATATCGATGACGATACGATCAGGCGCGGTCAGGGTGAACACACTGTGCTGCACCGGCCCGGACAGGTCGAAAACCAGACGCGTGTTGTCTGGCGCCCGCCAGAGGCGAACGCTGCGCACATCCGACGCGGCCCATACGTCGGCAGCCATAGCCGCCAACATCAGCCCGACCGCGATCATTCGCGCGCCTATGCGCATACCCGCCCCCACTCTATTCTTCATGCTCCAGCTGCCAAAACGGCACACCAGCTTTCACCCTTCGCACCATGACTGCGAAGCAGCAGCGACCGGCCACCGGCTCGCGGGCTAATGGTAATGTCCAGGTCGGCCTTTGGCAAAACGCCTGCGCCGCGCTGTGGCCATTCAATCAGGCACAAAGCATCGCCTTCGAAGTAATCGCGAATACCGAGAAACTCCAGCTCCTCGGGATCGACCAGGCGATAGAGGTCGAAATGGAAGGCGCGAATTTCGCCAATCTCGTAAGGCTCGACCAGGGTAAAGGTTGGGCTCTTGACTGCACCCTGGTGCCCGAGCCCGCGCAGCATGCCGCGCGACAGCGTGGTTTTGCCGGCGCCCAGATCACCTTCAAGGTAAATCACGCCGCGCCCCGCAGTGGCCGCAGCAATGCGCGCGCCGAGCGCCAGCATGGCGTCTTCATCGGCGGCGAACAGTTCTAATTCCGACAAGCGGCTCGCTCCTGTAACAAATGACGGATAGCGTCGCACAGATCGCCCGCCACCAGACCATTTCCTTTATATGCCAGTGATTCACCCGCGCAGGCATGAACCCAGACACCAAGACTGGCGGCATTCCAGGCACTGCAACCCTGAGCGATCAACGCGCCGATCAATCCGGCCAGCACATCGCCCAGACCGGCGCCGGCCATCACCGGGTCACCACGATCACAGACCAGCAGCTGGCCAGCAGGATTCGCGACGAGCGTGCCAGCACCTTTAAGCACGCAGACCACGTCATAACGCTGGGCCAGCACCCTGGCCGCGGCCGGTCGATCCGCCTGCAGCGCCGCTGTCGAGATGCCCAGCAAGCATGCCGCTTCGCCGGGGTGCGGGGTGATGACGCCGCCGGCAGCTATACGCACCGCCCCCGCGGCCAGCAGATTGAGCGCGTCGGCATCCCATACCTGGGCGCTGCCAGAGGCAGCTGCGGCCGACAGCAGGCTGCGGCCCCAGGGGGCTAGGCCAAGCCCGGGGCCGACGACCCACACCGTGATCGTGTCAGCCAGGGCATGCAGCTGATTGGCTGAGGCAACCGCCAGGCTCATCACTTCCGGCAGGCGGGCTTGCGCTGCGGCTACATGCTCGGCACGGGTGGCCAGCGACACCATGCCCGCACCACTGCGCAATGCGCTTTGTGCCGACAACAGCGCCGCGCCGCCGGTGGCGTGGTCGCCGCCGACTACTAGCACATGACCGAGCTGGCCTTTATGGGTGGTTGGCTGGCGTACCGGCACCTGCGGCAGAACATCACCTGCCAGACGCCGTGCAGCAGATTGCTGACTCGATACGATCGTGGAATCGGCTTGTAATGAATCGAACACCAGGTGACCGACATGATCGAGTGCCGCGCCGACGTACAGGCCGAGCTTCAAGCCAATCAGGGTGACGGTGAGCTGCGCCTTTACCGCCGCGCCAAGCACCTGCCCGGTATCGGCACAAATCCCCGACGGAATATCTACCGCCAACACGGGGCAGCCACTGCGGTTGATCCATTCGATGACCGCCGCATACGGCTCGCGCACCTCGCCACTGAGGCCGGTACCGAGCAACGCGTCGATCACAACACCGCGTACTTCGCAGCCCTCGCTCCAGGCAAGCACCTCAACGCCGGCCGCCACGGCCTCGTCGTGCGCCAGTGCAGCATCCCCCTGCAGACGGCCTGACTCGCTGACAGCCAGAATCTGTACCTGCCAGCCGGCACGCTTTGCCAGCGCTCCCACCAGGTAACCGTCGCCGGCATTATTGCCCTGCCCGGCCAGCACGGTCACGGCGCCAGCGTCAGGCCACTCGCGGCGCAGAGCCCGCCAAATGGCATGGGCGGCACGGCCCATCAGCTCGAAACCGGGCGTACCGGCAGCGATCAGCGCAGCATCCAGCGCCCGCACCTGATCAGCGCTGTAGAGCGCGAGAGGAAGATCGTCTGATGAATGCCGCATGCCTGAGCTCCAATGTCTGGCAGAATTATACGCCGCCTACTGCAGATTCCCGCCCAGCATGACCGACGCCACCCTCGACCTCGACAGCCTCGCCCAGTCCATCAAGGACTGGGGCCGTGAGCTGGGTTTCCAGCAGGTGGGCATCAGCGGCCTGGAACTGGGCGAGCACGAAGCCCACCTGCAACGCTGGCTGGATGCGGGCTATCAAGGCGAGATGGACTATATGGCCGCGCATGGCCGCAAACGTTCACATCCCGATGAGTTGGTGCCCGGCACTCTGCGCGTGGTGTCGCTGCGCATGGACTACCTGCCCGGCGACACGCAGATGGCGCAGCGCCTGCAGGAGCCGGAAAAAGCCTATGTGTCGCGCTACGCCCTCGGTCGTGATTACCACAAGCTGATCCGCAAACGCCTGCAACAGCTGGCCGAACGCATCCAGCAGGCCATCGGGCCATTCGGCTATCGCGCCTTCGTCGACAGCGCGCCAGTGCTGGAAAAGGCTATCGCCGAACAGGCGGGCCTCGGCTGGATCGGCAAGAACACGCTGGTGCTCAACCGCAAGGCCGGCAGTTACTTCTTTCTCGGCGAGCTGTTCGTCGACATCCCGCTGCCCGAGGACGCGCCCCACGCCAGCGAACACTGCGGGCGCTGCAGCGCCTGCCTGGACATCTGCCCGACCGCCGCCTTCGTCGGCCCCTATGTGCTGGATGCACGGCGCTGCATTTCCTACCTGACCATCGAGCTGAAAGGCCCCATTCCCGAAGACTTGCGCGCGCCCATCGGCAACCGCGTGTTCGGCTGCGATGATTGCCAGATGGTTTGCCCCTGGAACCGTTTCGCCAAAGCCACCGAACAGGGCGACTTCCAGCCGCGGCACAGCCTGGACAATGCCGAGCTGGCCGAGCTGTTTCGCTGGAGCGAGGAGGAGTTTCTCAGCCGCACCGAGGGCTCGCCGCTGCGCCGCGCCGGTTACGAGCGCTGGCTGCGCAACCTGGCTGTGGGCCTGGGCAACGCGCCGTCGAGCATCCCCGTGCTGGAGGCACTGGAAGCACGCCGTGAGTATCCGTCGGAGCTGGTGCGCGAGCATGTGCAGTGGGCGCTGGAACAACACGCCCAGCGCCAGAACTGATTCAGCTCAATAGCCTGGGTCGAGCGCAGCGATACCCAGCTTTTCGCAGCTTTCCCGGGGTATGCCTATGGCGACCCCGGGCTACGACGCAATTGCAGCCTTCAGACCTTCAGCAGGTGCTGGCGGTAGTACTTGAGCTCGGCGATGGACTCGCGGATATCGTCAAGCGCCTGGTGCGTGCCGGTTTTCACGAACCCTTCCTTGACGCCTGGCGCCCAGCGCTCGGCAAGAATCTTCAGGGTCGAAACGTCCAGGTAGCGATAGTGGAAGTAGGCTTCCAGCGCCGGCATGTACCTGTAGAGAAAGCGACGATCCTGGCCGATGCTGTTGCCGCAGATCGGCGACTTGCCCTTAGGCACCCACTTTTCCAGAAACGCGATGGTCTGCGCTTCGGCTTCAGCCTGGCTGATCTTGCTTTCGCGCACGCGCTGGGTCAGGCCGCTTTCGCCATGAGTGCGGGTGTTCCACTCATCCATGGCCGCCAGGCGCTCGTCGCTCTGGTGCACGGCAATCACCGGGCCTTCGGCCAGCACGTTGAGCTCGGTATCGGTGACGATGGTCGCCATCTCGATGATGACGTCCGTTTCAGGATCCAGCCCGGTCATTTCCAGGTCGATCCAGATCAGATTCTGTGGGTTCTGCATGCTGCGCTCCTCTAATAGGCCTGACATTCTAGCCAATCTCCCAGAGCAGCAGGCGCGAATTGCGCCAGTCTTTCAGCTCCACGACACGCTGCGGCGCTACGCCAGGGATTTCGAAGGTATTGCTGATCAGCCAGGCGTTTTTCGGCAGCTCCCCGCGAGCTTTGTCCCAAAGTGCTGGCATCGGCGCAGGCGATAAAAAGCAGTAAGCGACATCGATGGTGCTCAGGTCGGTGCGCCACAGGTTCTGATAGCGAATCCGGCAGTTGCGCTGAGCGACACAGCGCAGCCAGGCGATGGCGAAGGACAGCGGCGCGGTTTCTACCCCCACGAACTGCGCCTGTGGAAAACGTCGCGCCAGCCACATCAAGGTGCCTGCTGGGCCGCAACCGAGATCGACTAAAGTGAAGCGCTCGCCGCGGCCTTCGAGCAGGCAGGCCAGTGCATGGCGAGTACCGGCGCCGGTCAGGTAAAGCGGCACGCGCTCGCCGAAGCTGTTCCAGTTGAGCAACAGCAGCAGCAGAAAACCGAGCAGAAATAGCCAGGAGGGCAAAGGTGCGCCGCTGGCCAGCAGCAACCCGGGCACGAACAGCAGGTTCAGCCACCACCACCAGCGCGAAAGCCCCAGCCAGCGCGCCAGGCTTGCAGCCAGCAGGCCATGCAACAGCCCGGCAGCCAGCGGGCTGGGCCGGAACGCCGACAGATGCGCAGCTGCGACAATCGCCAAACCTATGACGAAGGTAACGACGACCTGGATGATCAGGGCCAATAAGGCGGGGTAACGTTCGCCCAAGCGGTGCAACGCGCGTTGAAAAACTGCCATGCCGACAGAGCTCGCTGAAAGACGGTTGGCCAGTTTAGCTTCAGCATCTGCAAATTGCCGCCCCATCAGCCGTGCTAGAATCGCTGCCATTTCAAGCGCAGCACAACTCGGAAGTCTCATGGCCAAACGCCAACTCAACCGCCGGCAAAACTGGCGCATCGAAAAAATCCAGGGCGAGCGCGCCGCTCGCGCTGCCAAGCGCGAGTCCCGCGTGGTGGAAACCCTGGAAGGTGGCGACCTGGGCCCGGAGCAGACAGGCCTGGTGATCGCCCACTTCGGCGTGCAGGTGGAAGTCGAAGCCACCGACGGCGAGCTGAATGGCCAGATATTCCGCTGCCACCTGCGCGCCAACCTGCCAACCCTGGTAACCGGCGACCGTGTGGTATGGCGCCCTGGCAACCAGGGCATCGGCGTAATCGTTGCCCAGCTGCCCCGCGATACCGAACTGTGCCGACCGGATACCCGCGGCCAGTTGAAACCAGTGGCCGCCAACGTCGATTTGATCGTTATCGTCTTCGCGCCACTGCCCGAACCGCACGCCAACCTGATCGACCGTTACCTGGTTGCTGCCGAACATGCCGGCATCCGCCCGCTGTTGTTGCTCAACAAGGCCGACCTGATTGACGCACAGAACGAAACCGCGCTGAACGCCCTGCTCGGCGTTTACCGCCAGCTGGGTTATCCGCTGCTGGAAGTGTCCGCGCTGGAAGGCGATGGCATGGAGCTGCTCAAGAAGCAGCTCGACGGCAATATCAGCGTGTTCGTCGGCCAGTCCGGCGTGGGCAAATCGTCGCTGGTCAACAGCCTGCTGCCGGGCGTCGATACCCGCGTCGGGGCGCTGTCCGAGCTGACTGGCAAGGGCACGCACACCACCACCACGGCCCGGCTGTTTCACTTCCCGGGTGGCGGTCAGCTGATCGACTCACCGGGTATCCGTGAGTTTGGCCTGGTGCACGTCAGCCGTGACGATGTGGAAGCGGGCTTCATCGAGTTTGCCGACCTGCTCGGCCACTGCCGCTTCCGCGACTGCAAGCATGACCGCGAGCCAGGTTGCGCGCTGCTGAAGGCGCTTGAAGATGGGCGGATTCAACCGCAGCGGATGAACAGCTACCGACACATTCTGGCCAGCCTGCCAGAACCCGAGTATTGATCTGGTCCGCACGCGCTGGCGTGCGAGCCGATCACTCCTTCGGCTGATCCATCTTCAACGTGCCGTCCTCGAAGATGTTCAGCTTCTCGCGTACCTGATCACTGGACAGCGGCGCTGCGGTAGGCGCCGCGCCTGAAGCAGCGCCTGTATCACCGAAAGGCGCACCCGGCGCGGGATCCGGCGCCAGCGCACCACCGCCCTGCTCGCCTTCGATGTTGCGCTGCGCCTTCTTGGTCAACACTACGATATCGATACGCCGGTTCACCGGGTTGAACGGATCGTCACGGTCGAATAGCGCCGACGAGGCATAGCCGACTACGCGCGCCACCTGCGCATCGTCATAGCCGGCAGCGATCAGTACGCGCCGCGCCGCGTTGGCACGGTTTGCCGACAGTTCCCAGTTGCCGAAACCACCGGCGCCGGCAAAAGGTTTGGCATCCGTGTGGCCGCTGATGCTGATCTTGTTGGGCACCGCCTTGATGGTCTCGGTCAGGGCGAACAGGATGTCTTCGAAGTACGGCTGCAACTGCGCGCTACCGAGGGCGAACATCGGTCGATTCTCGGCATCGACGATCTGGATACGCAGACCATCCTGGGTGATTTCGAAGAGGATCTGATCCTTGAAACGCTGCAGCTGTGGATCCTGCTCGACCTTGTTCTGCAACTCCTGCAACAGCAGCTCCAGGCGCTCGCGCTCGACCTCTTCGGCCTTGGCTTCGGCCTGCTCGGCATCCAGTTCCGCAGGGTCTTTAGGATCGGTATCCGCCTGATCGCCCGGCGCCTCTTGGGGCTGTTCGTTGAGGGTGCGATCTGGCGACGGTGTCGGCGAGCCGCCAAGATCGATCACGTAGGGGCTCGCACTCTCGGAAAAGCCGATGGGATCTTTGAAGTAACCGGAGATCAACTTCTTCTGTTCGGGCGTGGCCGAGGACATCAGCCACATCACCATGAAGAACGCCATCATCGCCGTGGCGAAGTCGGCGAAGGCGATCTTCCAGGCGCCACCATGGTGGCCGCCGGCAACCTTCTTGACCCGCTTGACGATAATCGGCTGGTTGTTTTCCATGGTACTTAGCTTCCGCGCATGGCCTGTTCAAGCTCGCTGAAGCTTGGGCGATGCGCCGGATAAAGGGTCTTGCGCGAGAATTCCACGGCCAGCGTCGGCGGCATGCCGGACGCGGAGGCGACCAGACCAGCCTTGATGGCCTCGTAGACGTTCAATTCTTCCTTGGCGTCGTGCTCGAGCGCTGCAGACAGCGGGCCGAAGAAGCCATAGGAAGCAAGAATGCCGAGGAATGTACCGACCAGGGCGGTACCGACCTTCTCACCGATCTGCGCGTTGTCCGCTTCGGCAAGAATCGACATGGTGATCACGATGCCCAGTACCGCGGCGACGATACCCATCGCCGGCATGCCGTCGGCGATCTTCGCAACTGCGTGAGCAGGATGGTCCAGCTCCTCCTTGAGGCCAACCAGCTCCATATCGAAAAGGCCTTCGAGCTCATGGGGCGCCATGTTGCCCGACGACATGATACGCAGGTAATCGCAGATGAACGAGACCATGCGCTCATCGCCCAGTACCGCCGGGTACTTGCTGAAGATCGGGCTCGCGGCCGGGTCTTCGAGGTCGGCCTCGATGGCCATCATGCCCTCGCGGCGCGCCTTGTTGAGAATTTCGTAAAGCAGGCGCAACACTTCGAGGTAGTAATCGTGGGTAAAGCGCGACTTGAACATCTTCAAGGACTTCTTGAAGACGGTCATGAACATGCTGCCCGGGTTGGCCTGCAGGAATGCACCCAGCGCAGCGCCGCCAATGATCAGCACTTCGAAGGGGTGCACCAACGCCATTAGATGGCCGCCAGATGCGACGAAACCGCCGAAAACGCAGGCGAATACAACGATGATGCCGATGATTTTGGCCATAGGAGCAAACTTAAGAAGGTGAAAAGAAAGAGCGACTGCGCGAATCACCCCTTCTACTTATCGGAAGAGATGCGCCAGACTATAGTCAGTTAAGTCTAAAAAAAGCCATTTTGGCACACCCCCATGGTCGCAAGCACGCCGTTACCGCGCACTCTCGATGCCTGGCTCAAGCAGTTGGACGGTCAGGTATTGCCAATTGCGGCACATCATCACCAGCAGGTACGCCGCGCGCTGGGTGATAGCCGGCGCTCGCTGCGCGAGATTGCCGACCTGATGCAGGACAGCCCGGCGCTGGTGCTCAGCGTGCTACGCGAAGCCAACAGCAAGGGCAGCGCCCTGGGCGAAGCGGCGGAAAGTCTGGAGACAGCGCTCAACCGCCTCGGCCTCAAACGCGCCGAAGACTTGCTGGCGCGCCTACCGGCCCGAGCGACTAGCGACATTCCTCAGCCGCTGCGACAGATTCAGCTGATCAGCCAGCACGCTACCTATCAGGCTAACGGCTTGTTCGCTGCGCGCCTGGCGCGCCTGTGGCAGGAAATCCACTGGGGCAGCCTGCTGTTCCTGTCGCCGGTCTGGACGCTGCTGGCCGCCTACCCTCACCTGTTCGAAGCCTGGGAGCAGCGCGTGTTGGTCAAGGGCGAGCCGCCGGTGAAGGTCGAGCGTGAGATGCTCGGCGTATCGCTGTTCGAGCTGTGCCTGGGGCTGGCCGAACGCTGGCGACTGCCGGCGTGGATCACTCAGGGCTATCGCCTGCTGATCGATGATCGCCGCCTCCTCGCCAAGGCTTTGCACCTTGCCCGCCACGATGAACCGCTGCGCCAGCAGCAGGGCCTGGATGCCGACCCAGTCCTGCAGCGCTGGCTCACCCAGCCGGCGAACAGCATTCTTTTGGCCAACATTCTTGCCGTGTCCGCGCACAACGCCTGGAGCGGCCAGCACACGCGGCGCTGGCACGGGCTGACCAGTTTGTACCTGCAACTGCCCGTCGCAGAACTGCAGCAGCAGATTCACCAGAACGCCGCACACAGCGCACGCCAGCTGGATACCACGGGCCTCTGGCATCCCGCGCAAGCCTTGTTGTGGCCCTGGGACGCCCGGCACTTCCAGCCACCGAAAGCGACGCCCGCGCCGCAGACCACCGACTGGCGACAGCTGTGCACCCAGTTGTTGGCCCAGCCGTCGGCCTTCAGCAACGTCCAGCAGCTCACCGGCTGTGCTCGTCAGGCCGTGCAGGCCGCCGGCCTACCTCGCCTGGTCATGCTGCTCGCCGATCGCACGCACAGCCGCCTCCAGGTGCAGCAGCATGCCGGCGTGGCAGCCAACGCCGTCGGCATGACCCTCGATCCCACGCAAAGCCAGGTGTTGCGCCGCCTATTGCAGAAGCCTGCACAACTGCGCCTCACCCCGGCCAACGTCGCGCAGTTTTCTGCCCTACTGCCAGGCGATCTGAAAGCGCTGCTGCCCAGCGAGCATCTACTGATCCGCTCCCTGGCCAGCAATGATCGGGTGGTGATGCTGCTGTTCGCCGACCTGGAGGGCAAACCGATCACTGACGCCATCGTGCAGGCATTCACCAAAACCACTCAATGCATAGAGCGCGCACTGGACACCTTCAGCAAACGTCAGCGCTGAGCGCGGCCTCTTTCGCGCATTCTTCTGCGCTACAATCGCCCACTTAACTTTGCCCACGAGGCCTGCATGACAGCCTTCGCCGAATTGCCGCTGGTCATCGAGCCGGCGGATCTCGCCGCACGACTTGAAGCACCCGAGCTGATCCTGGTCGACTTGAGCAGCCAGCAGCGCTACCTGGCTGGGCACATCCCCGGAGCCCGCTTCGTCGATGGCAAACGTACCCAGGCCAGCGCGCCCGTGGCGCCAGGCCTGCTGCCCGACAAGGCGCAGCTCGAGAAGCTGTTTGGCGAGTTAGGCCATCGCGCGGATGCCACCTACGTGGTGTACGACGACGAAGGTGGTGGCTGGGCCGGCCGATTCATCTGGCTGCTGGATGTGATTGGCCACTCGCATTACCACTTCCTCAATGGCGGCCTGACCGCCTGGGAAGCGGAAGGCCTGCCGCTGAGCCAGCAAGCACCGGAGCCCGAGAACGCTCCCGTGTCGCTGACGCTCAGTGACGAGCCGACTGCCAGCGCCAGCTATCTGCAATCGCGCCTGGGCGCCGATGACCTGGCCATCTGGGATGCACGCTCGGCCGAGGAATATCGGGGTGAGAAAGTCCAGGCGGCGCGTGGCGGCCACATTCCCGGTGCTATCCACTTCGAATGGACCGCCGGCATGGACGCCTCCCGCGCCCTGCGCATTCGCGAGGATATCGCCGAGCAGCTGAACCGCCTCGGGCTGAGCGCTGACAAGGAAATCATCACCCACTGCCAGAGCCATCGCCGCTCCGGCTTCACTTACCTGGTCGCCAAAGCGCTGGGTTACCCGCGGGTGAAAGCCTACGCCGGCTCATGGGGCGAGTGGGGCAACCTGAGCGATACGCCTGTCGAACGTTAAGCACGACCTGACTGTCCATTTCATATGCCCGGCAAGCAAGGTCGGGCAGCCAAGGAATAACGATGAAAGAACGCCTGTTTATCCTCAGCCAGCACCTGATTCCGCACCATCTGCTGTCGCGCCTGATCGGCTGCGCCGCAGAGTGCCGCGCCGCCTGGTTCAAGAACCGCCTCATCGCCTGGTTCGCCAAGCAATATCAGGTCGACATGAGCGAGGCGCAGGTCGAAGACCTCTCCGCCTATGAGCACTTCAACGCATTCTTCACCCGCGCCCTGAAAGACGGCGCCCGCCCTCTGGACAATCAGCCGGGCGCAGTGCTGTGCCCCGCCGATGGCGCGATCAGCCAGCTGGGTCGCATCGAACACGGCCGGGTATTCCAGGCCAAGGGCCACAGCTACAGCGTGACCGAATTGCTGGGCGGCGATAGCGAGCGCGCGGCGCTGTTCATGGGCGGCGACTTCGCCACCGTGTACCTGTCGCCCAAGGATTACCACCGCGTGCATATGCCGCTGGCCGGCACCCTGCGGGAAATGATCTACGTTCCCGGCCGCCTGTTCTCGGTCAACCAGACCACCGCTGAAAACGTTCCCGAACTGTTCGCCCGCAACGAGCGCGTGGTGTGCCTGTTCGACACCGAGCGCGGGCCGATGGCCGTGGTGTTGGTGGGTGCGATGATCGTCGCCTCCATCGAGACGGTGTGGGCCGGCTTGATCACGCCGCCCAAGCGCGAGCTGAAAACCGTGCGCTACGACGAAGCCGCTCGCGCGCCGATCAGCCTTGAGAAAGGTGCGGAGCTGGGCCGCTTCAAGCTGGGCTCCACGGCTATCGTATTGTTCGGCCCCGAGCAGGTGAAGTGGGCTGAAGAACTGGGCGCCAACAGCCCGGTACGCATGGGCCAATTGCTCGGCCAATAATCCGGCCATGGGCCGCGCAGCCCTCTCCGGCGGCGCGGCAAAGGCTGCGATGATGGCCGGATGCTGCTAGAGTCGCTGAACCTGACCAATCAGACGAACGAATGCTGGCGCTGGAGTAACGAAGCTAGATGGATAAACAGAGCCCCCACCTTTTGCTCCGCGTCCCGACGCCGACCAAGCAGGGCCTGACTTTCTGCGACGCCACGCCACGCGACCTGAAACGCTGGATTGCCGGCCTGCCCAAGGCCAATATCGGTGAAACGGCACGCCAGCTGTACCAGGCGCTGATCGAGCTTAACCAGTTGCTGACGCCCTCGGACAATCGCCTGCAGTTGCTCGAACTGCTGCGCCCCGAAGTGTATTTCGTCTGTCAGCATCTGGAACGCCACTTCCTCAATCAGGCCATCGTGCTCGACGAGCGCCCGCGCAAGGTCGCGAACCTGTGCCAGGCGCTGCAGAACCACTTGGCGATCGGCTACAAGCTGATCATTTCGAGCCTGTCGTCCAAGCCCAATCGCGAGCGCAATGCCTTGTTGGGCACCGCGCTGCAGCGTGCGGTGCATAGCCTCAACGGCCCGTTGATTCGTACCAGCCAGCTGTACTGCCCGGTGCCGGAAGGCCTCTGGCTGGAGCTGCACCAGCTCTACCTGATCGCCCGCCAACAGGATTTGCACACGGTGGTGATTCGCGACCCACTGGCGCGCCATACCCAAGGCATGAGCGTCGAGCAGGTCTATGTGGTGGCCCTGCTGATCGGTTGCTCGCGCTGCAACCAGATGCGCCAGAACGCCATTGCTCGACTGGCCGAAGCCCTGGAGGCCTGGAGTACACTGGTCAACCTGCAGACTGCCGGGCATCCGTCGAGCATCTTCGCCGTCGCCCCACAACTCGATGGCCCGCCGCGCTACACCTCACTGTTCCAGCCGAGCGAGCTGCAAGGCGCACTGGGCATCGACCCGACGCCGCTGGTCGATGCCATCAAGGATCACCTGGAACTGCTGCCCGAAGATCGTTCCCGCTCGCGCCTGCAGGTGCCGGATGGTTTCACCCTGGACATGCTCCAGCACGCGGCAGCGGCCTGGGGCGACATTTCCGAGCGCACCTTCCAGCGCACCCAGGGCACCGGCAGCATGACCCTGTGCATTGGCATGAGCGCCCTGAACTACTACCTGGCCAATGGCCGGGCGTTCAGCGATATCCTCAAACAGCAGATCGACACCACCGCCTCGTTCAAACTCTCTACCGCCGCGCCTGATGTGTGGGCCAGCGCCCACGACGCACGCCGTGCCAACGATTGGGACAACGGTCTGCCCTTCGAAGAGATCGAATACCCCAAGCCTGCTTCCGAGCAGGATGACCAGGCCAACGCCGGGGAAAGCTACCCGACCTTCGCGCTGTCCATCGTCAATCACAGCCCGGGGGGCTACTGCCTGTCATGGCCCAAGGAAGTCCCCACTCAGCTGCAGGCAGGTGAGATTCTCGGCATCCGTGACACGCCTCAGCAGGGCTGGAGCGTTGCCGTGGTGCGCTGGATTCGTCAGGTGCGCGGCGGCGGCACGCAAATGGGCATCGAGCTGATCGCACCACACGCGCAATCCTGCGGCCTGCAACTGGTGCGCAAGGCCGAGCAAAACAGCCAATACTTGCGTGCCCTGCTGCTTCCCGAGATCGCGGCCATCTCTCGCCCAGCCACGCTGATCACGCCGCGCCTGCCGTTTCAGGAAGGCAGCAAAGTGCTGATCAACATCAATGGCAAAGAGCGCCGTGCAGTGCTGAGCCAGAAACAGGTCAGCACCAGCAGTTTCAGCCAGTTCGAATACCACGATCTGGAGCAAAAAGTCGCAGATCAAGCGACCTCCGTCACAGCCTCTGGCGCCAAGCGGCCGGCCGGGGAGGAAGACTTTGACTCACTCTGGAAGTCGCTGTAGATTGCGGGAAACCCTTAATTCCCCGCCTTTTTCTGCTGTTTTATCGCAGATTCGACTCCGCTAATGGCCATCGAAAAGAAAACCATCCGCCTGCTGATTCTCGAAGACTCGCAGAACGAGGCTGAGCGTCTCGTCAGCCTGTTCCGCAATGCCGGTAACGCCACACGCGTGCACCGCCTGATCTCGGCTGACGACCTGCTCGAAGCGCTCAAGCAAAACTGGGATCTGCTGATCTGCTCGCCGGTCAGCGACTGCCTCGATCCCCATGAAGCGCTTTCCAGCATTCGCAAGCAGGGCAAGGACATTCCGGTGATCATGCTGCTGGCCGACAACGAGCCGGACAGCGTCACCGAAGCGCTGATGCTCGGCGCCCAGGATGCCCTGCCCCAGGGTGAAGACGAGCGCCTGGTACTGGTCGCCCGCCGCGAACTGGTCAACCTCGAAGAGCGTCGGGCCCGCCGCGCCGCCGAAGTAGCCCTGCGCGAAGCCGAAAAACGCTGCCAGCTGCTGCTCGACAGTTCGGTCGACGCCATCGCCTACGTGCACGATGGCATGCACATCTACGCTAACCGCGCCTACCTGGAGCTGTTTGGTTTCGACGATGCCGAAGAACTCGAAGGCCTGCCGATGATCGACCTGATCGGCGCCAGCGATCAGAGCACCTTCAAGGACTTCCTGAAGAATCACCAGCAGATGGACAACCACGAGCTGGGCTGTGCCGGTGTACGCACTGACGACACCAGCTTTCCGGCACGCATCACCCTGTCGCCTGCAGCCTACGATGGCGAGCCATGCATCCAGGTGGTGATCCGCGCGGAAACCGGCAATGCCGAGTTGGAAGAGAAGCTGCGCGAAATCAGCAGCCTGGATCTGGTCACCGGCCTGTACAACCGCAGCCATTTCCTCGAGTTGATGGATAACGCCGCCCACCGCGCCGTGCATGACGAGCAGCCGGCCAGCCTGGCTTATATCCGCGTTGATCGCTACGCAAGCCTGCTTGCTGACATGGGCCTGGGCGCCATCGACCTGCTGCTTACCGACCTGGCAGGCCTGCTGCGCGCTCACTTTCCTCAAGATGCGCAACTGGCTCGTTTTGGCGATGACGTATTCGCCGTGCTGCAGACAGGCCTGTCGCCACAGCAACAGCGCCCGCTACTCGAAGCGCTGCTCAAAAAGGCCGAAGGCCATCTATTCGATATCAACGGACGCACCGCACAGACCACACTGTCCATTGGTGTGGCCGGTCTCAACGAGACCACCCCAAAGGCCGGAGAAGTCATCGACCGTGCGCAGCGCTGCGCCGACCAACTCGACGAGCCGGGCACTCTCAAGCTGTTCGACCCGGCCCAGGAACTGGCAGCCGCCGCCAGCCGTGGCAGCGTAGTCGCGATGGTGCAGCAGGCGCTGGAACAGAACAGCTTCCGCCTGTTGTTCCAGCCGGTGATCAGCCTGCGTGGCGATGAGTACGAGCACTATGAAGTGCTGCTGCGCTTGCTCAGCCCGTCAGGTCAGGAAGTGCCGCCAGGCGAATTCCTCGCTGTGGCAAGGGACTCGGGCATGGGCGAGAAAATCGACCGCTGGGTAATCCTCAGCTCGATCAAGCTGCTGGCCGACCACCGCTCCAAGGGCCACGCGACACGCCTGTTCGTGCACCTTTCGAGCGCCAGCCTGCAGGACCCGACAC
Organism: Phytopseudomonas punonensis; assembly: GCF_900142655.1. Classification (GTDB taxonomy): domain Bacteria; phylum Pseudomonadota; class Gammaproteobacteria; order Pseudomonadales; family Pseudomonadaceae; genus Aquipseudomonas; species Aquipseudomonas punonensis. Next base: position 66,799 of record NZ_FRBQ01000004.1, read on the forward strand.
TGTTGCCGTGGCTCAGCGTTGCCTTGAAGGCGGCACGCCTGCCATCCGATGCTCTGGTGTTCCAATTCAGCGAGCCGGACGCCATTACCTACCTGAAACAGGTGAAGGCGCTGACGCACGGCTTGAAAGATCTGCACTGCCATATCGCGATCAGCCAGTTCGGTTGCGCGCTGAACCCGTTCAACACGCTGCGTCACTTACCGGTCGACTTCGTCAAGGTGGATGGCTCGTTCACCAAAGACCTGACCGACCCGGCCAATCAGGAAGCGCTGAAAACCATGCTCGCTAGCCTGCACAGCCAGGCGAAGCTGACCATCGTGCCGTTCGTGGAATCCGCCAGCGTGCTGGCCACTCTTTGGCAAGCGGGCACCAACTACATTCAGGGCTACTACCTGCAGGGCCCGAGCCAGTCGATGGACTACAACTTCTCGTCAGACGATTGATCGCCGGGGCAGCAGGGCTGCCCCGCTCTTGTTTAGCAGCCTCAGCGCTGCCCGTCGCGCACACCCAGCAGATAGAGCACGCCATCCAAGCCGAGAGTCGAGATCGCCTGCTTGGCCGATTGCTTGACCAGCGGTTTGGCGCGGAACGCCACACCAAGACCGGCAATGGCCAGCATTGGCAGGTCGTTGGCGCCATCGCCCACGGCGATGGTCTGCTCCAGCTGCAAACCTTCCTTTTGTGCCAGCTCGCGCAGCAGGTCGGCCTTGCGCTGGGCGTCGACGATAGGCTCGACGGCAACGCCAGTAACCTTGCCATCGACCACGGCCAGCTCGTTGGCGAACACGTAGTCGATGCCCAGCTTGGCCTGCAGCTGCTTGGCGAAGTAGGTGAAGCCGCCGGACAGGATGGCGGTCTTGTAGCCCAGGCGCTTGAGCTCGGCGAACAGTTTTTCGGCGCCTTCGGTCAGGCGCAGCGAAGCGCCGATTTCGTCCAACACACTGACATCCAGCCCCTTGAGCAGTGCCAGGCGCTCCTTGAAGCTGGCGCGGAAGTCCAGCTCGCCGCGCATGGCTCGCTCGGTGATTTCCGAGACTTTCTCGCCGACACCGGCAGCCTTGGCCAACTCGTCGATCACTTCGGCTTCGATCAGCGTCGAGTCCATGTCGAACACCGCCAAACGGCGATGGCGGCGTAGCAGCGAATCGGCCTGAAAGGCGATATCGATATTCAGCTCACCGGCCACACGCAGAAACTCGGCCCGCAGAGCGGCGCTGTCAGAGGGCTCACCGCGTACCGTAAATTCGAGGCAGCCGTTACCTGGCGGCGCGCCCAGCGAAATCGGCAGGGAGAGACGCTCGATACGCTCGATGCTCAAGCCCTGCTCGGCGGTCAGCGCACTGACGCGCTGCAATTGCTCGCCGGTAACCTGACGGCTCAACAGCGTGACAATATGGCGCTCGGTCTTCTGAGCCTCGACCCAACGCCGATAGTCAGCTTCGCTGAGCGGCTTGAACTGCGCTTGTTGATCGAGCTGCTCGGCTGCCGAAGAGACGTCTGCGCGCAGCGACTGAGCACGCGCGCTATCGTCAATTGCCACCACAATGCTGAGCGCCGAGACGCCATGAATCACGGCCTGGTCGATATCGAGAATGCTGACGCCAGCTTGGGCCAAAACGCCGACAACGGCAGCCGTGAGGCCGGCTCGATCTTCACCGGTTATGTTGATCAGGACGATTTCGCGCAAGGCGTACTCCGGGGCTCGCAGGACAATGGGCGGTCTGCCGAACGGCAATGTGCAGCAGGGCCGGTGAAAAAACGCACATTCTAACCATTTCAGCCACCTGCGGGTACGCGCGGCGCTTTGCCCTGTGCGGGCCGCTCGCTATACTGCGCGCCACTTCCAGTCAACGAGAGCCGAGCTCTGTGAACCGGCCCGCCCCCGTAAAGCCCGACAACTTCTTCCTCCTGCTCTTCCGTGCACTACGCCAACGTCGTGTGCCGCTGGTATTGCGCATCGTCAGCCACAGCTTGTTGCTGGTGGCCATGGCGCTGATGATCTATGCCTGGGTGATTGGCATGCAGTTCAAGCAGGCCATGCAGCAGCAAGCCGAAGCACTGGGAAGCAGCCTGATTACCCAGACGGCGGCCTCGGCCACCGAGCTGTTGGTGTCCAACGACATCCTCAGCCTCAACGTGCTGCTCAATAACCTGGTGAAGAACCCGCTGGTGGCCCACGCGGCCATCTATAGCGTGGATAACCGCATCCTCGCCGAAGCCGGCACCCGGCCGAGCAAGAGCATGCTCGGTGAAACCGAAGGCCTGTATTCGACGCCCATCACCTTTCAGGAGGTAATGGCCGGGCAACTGCGCATCAGCCTGGACATGCAGCAGTTCGAACAGCCGATGACCATCAGCCTGCAGAGCATGGGCATTCTCAGCCTGATTTTGCTGGCCTTGACCCTGTCGCTGAGCTTGCGCTTGGGCCGGCAGATTTCCACGCCGCTGATGCAGATGCGCGTTTGGCTGCGCGACCCGGATGATTACGCACCAGGCGGCAACCGCCAGGACGAAATCGGTGATCTGGCGCGCCAACTGCAATCGCGCCTGGCACCGGAAAAGCCGGAACCTGAGCCCGAGCCGGAATTCGACGACCTCGATGAGCTGGGCGAGGACTTCCTCGACGATGAGCACGAAGACGACCGCGATGAGCGTGACGAGCGCCCCGCTCCCAGCTTTGCGATGCGTGATCTGCGTGACACCCGCTTCGACAGCGAGGACGACTACGATCCGCCAAGCCGTCGCCGTGACGAACACGACGACGATGCCTTCGCCGACCTTTACGACAATGACGACAGCCCGGCCAAGCACGCCCCGGCCGCGCCAAGCAAAAGCGCCGTACTGGCGGTTCAGCTCGGTGCTCAGGAGCAACTGCGTCGCCTGCCACGCAGCCGCCTGATGGAGCTGCTGGAAAGCTATCGCGGCTGCCTGGACAAGGCTGCCACGCTCTACAAGGCCGAGCTGCATACGCTCAACGATGGCAGCAGCCTGATGCTGTTCCATCACGACACCAGCGGGGACGACTACCTGACCCACGCCATCTGCTGCGGCGAGCTGCTGCGTGCCCTCGGCCATGCCCTGCAGATCGAGGTTGCCGACAGCGGCATCACTTTGCATCTGCAACTCGGCCTGACCCTCGGCGAAGGCCTGCAAGGGATGAGTCAGGGCGACCTGCTGCTCAGTGAAACCGCCCAGGATGCCCTGGCGCTGTCGCAGCACAGCCGCAACCTGCTGCTGGTCGAGCGCCGCGTCGGCGAAGACGCCACCCTGCGCCAGCGTGCGCGCATCCGCGCCATCGCCAGCCCCGAGGGCGCCAGTTGCGTCGAGCGCCTGCTCGATCCGTACCCGGCACTGCTCGAACGGCAGATGGCTAAGCTGCGCGAAGAGCGCTAGCGCTTCAGCAGTAGAAATAAGAAAGGCCGGCGTATATGCCGGCCTTTCTTATGGAGCTAGATCGAAGAGAGATCATCTGTGAGAGCGCAGCATACCCGCAATTTTTCGCGGGCATGGCCCGCTCCCACAGATGCTGAATCACCAGCGCCGGCCTTGGCTTGGAGCAACCTTGTGGCCATGCTTAACCGCCACTTGCGAACAGCCAAAGGCTAGGTCGCGGATGGTGAGGCCACAACCTATCTATGTGGGAGCGCGCCATGTGCGCGACTTCGCGGGCACGACTCGCTCCCACAGGCTGCCCGTGAACGACGCAGCGCGATCAGAGCTTGGCGATCGACACTTCGGTGGACTTCACGAAGGCAATCACTTCGCTGCCCACGCCCAGTTCCAGCTCGCGTACAGAGCGGGTGGTGATAACCGAGGTGACGATGCCAGCAGCGGTTTGCACGTCGATTTCCGACAGCACATCGCCTTCGACGATTTCCTTGATGGTTCCTTTGAACTGGTTGCGAACGTTGATGGCTTTAATGGTCATGGCTAAATCTCCAGGGGTCGTAAGGTGCCCACAACGGGCTTCAAGTCAGGGTTAGAGCGCCCAGCGCAGCTGGGTCGGTAGGGGTGAAACCGGGTCGGGCTGCGCCGGCAGCGCAGGGATTTGCAGCACGCGGTTGAGCACGTCGGCTTCCAGCTCGGCCAGGTAGGCAGAGCCGCGATTGCGTGGGCGCGGCAGGTTCACCTCAAGGTCGAGACCGATCTCGCCATCTTCGATGAGGATCACTCGATCCGCCGTAGCCACCGCTTCGCTGACGTCATGGGTGACCAGCAGCACGGTGAAACCATGCTTTTTCCACAGGCCTTCGATCAGTTGCTGCATCTCGATGCGGGTTAGCGCGTCGAGAGCACCGAGGGGTTCATCGAGCAACAGCAGGCGAGGCTCGTGGATCAGTGCGCGGGCCAGGGCGACGCGTTGCTTCTGGCCACCGGACAGCGCCGCCGGCCACTCGTTGGCGCGATCCGCCAGGCCCACGGCTTCTAGAACGTGCTGAGCCTTGGGCCGCCAATTGCCGGTCAGGCCCAGGCCGACGTTGTCGATCACCCGCTTCCAGGGCAGCAGACGCGCTTCCTGGAACATCAGCCGGGTATCGTCGCGGCTCGCCGCCAACGGCGCATTGCCCGCCAGCAGTTCACCACCAGTCGGCTGATCGAGACCAGCAAGCAGGCGCAGCAAGGTGCTCTTGCCACAACCACTGCGGCCAACCACAGCGACAAACTGGCCAGCTGGAATCGTTAGGTCGATATCCTTGAGCACCTGACGCTCGCCAAAGGATTTCTGAATACCGCGAATAGTCAGCGGTGTACCTCGCTTGAGGTCATGCAAAGCGTTCAATGGGGCATTCATTTCGCAGCCGCTCCCTGATAAGCCGGGTGCCAGCGCAACCAGGCACGCTCGAGACCACGTGCAGCGACGTCGGCCAGCTTGCCGAGCACGGCGTAAAGCAGGATCGCCAGCACCACCACGTCGGTCTGCAGGAATTCGCGGGCATTCATCGCCAGGTAACCGATGCCACTGCTGGCGGAGATGGTTTCGGCGACGATCAGGGTCAGCCACATCAGGCCGAGGGCGAAGCGCACGCCGACCAGAATCGACGGTAGCGCACCGGGCAGAATCACCTGACGGAACAGTGCAAAGCCGGACAGGCCATAGCTGCGCGCCATTTCCACCAGCGCCGGGTCGACGTTGCGGATGCCGTGGTAGGTGTTCAGGTAGATCGGGAACAGCGTGCCGAGGGCGACCAGAAAGATCTTCGCGCTCTCGTCGATGCCGAACCACAGGATCACCAGCGGGATAAGTGCTAGGTGCGGCACGTTGCGGATCATCTGCACCGAGCTGTCGATCAGCCGCTCACCCCAGGTCGACAGACCGGTGATGAAGCCCAGCACCAGGCCGATGCCGCCACCGATGGCGAAACCGACGCCGGCGCGCCAGCCGCTGATTGCCAGATGGGTCCAGATTTCACCGCTGGAAAGTAACTGCCAACCAGCCTCAAGCACGGCGCTCGGCGCCGGCAGAATGCGTGTGGACAACAGACCGAAGGCCACCGAACCTTGCCAGGCAACGAGCAGCGCCACCGGCAGCGCCCACGGCGCCAGGCGCTGGGCCAGGTTATTTAAAGACGTATTGCTCATCGCGTACCTCGACGATCATCGCGAGGCCGGGCTCTTGCGCCCGGCCGTTGTTCAACTGGCCGAAGCCGCCTTGGGCAGAATGTCGTTGGCGACCATTTCACCGAACGGGCTCACGTAGTTGGCGCCTTCCGGCAACGCCGGGCGGTTCACCTCCAAATGGGGGAATAGCAACTCGGCAACGCGATAGGATTCTTCGAGATGTGGATAACCGGAGAAGATGAAGGTATCGATGCCCAGCGCGGCGTATTCCTTGACCCGCTCGGCGACCGTCGGGCCATCGCCGACCAGTGCGGTACCGGCGCCACCACGCACCAGGCCGACACCGGCCCAGAGGTTTGGCGAGACTTCCAGGTTGTCCTTGCTGCCACCGTGCAGGGCGGCCATGCGCTGCTGGCCGACCGAGTCGAAGCGCGCCAGGGATGCCTGGGCACGGGCGATGGTGTCGTCATCAACGTGGGCAATCAGCTTGTCGGCGGCCTTCCAGGCTTCCTCAACGGTTTCCCGCACGATGACGTGCAAGCGAATACCAAAGCGCACTTCGCGGCCCTGAGCCTTGGCCTTCTCGCGCACTTGGGCGATTTTCTCGGCCACCGCAGCGGGCGGCTCGCCCCAGGTCAGGTACAGCTCGACCTGCTCGGCAGCGAGATCCTGCGCTGCTTCCGATGAGCCACCGAAATACAGCGGCGGCCGCGGTTGCTGGACGGGCGGATAGAGCAGCTTGGCGCCCTTCACCTGAATGTGTTTGCCGTCATAGTCGACCACCTCACCTTCCAGCACGCGGCGCCAGATGCGGGTGAACTCGACGGAGGCTTCGTAGCGCTCGGCATGGGACAGATTCAGGCCGTCACCAGCCAGCTCATCCGGATCGCCACCGGTCACCAGGTTGAACAGCGCACGACCGCCGGACAGCCGATCCAGCGTCGCCGCCTGGCGTGCGGCCACGGTTGGCGAAATGATCCCTGGGCGCAGGGCGACGAGGAATTTCAGCCGTTGCGTCACCGGAATCAACGAAGCGGCGACCAACCACGAGTCTTCGCACGAGCGCCCGGTGGGAATCAGCACGCCGCCGAAACCGAGGCGGTCAGCCGCCTGGGCAATCTGCTGCAGGTAGCCGTGATCAACGGCGCGGGCCCCTTGCGAGGTACCGAGGTAATGGCCATCGCCGTGGGTCGGCAGGAACCAGAAGATGTTGAGGCTCATGGAGTGGTCTCCTTGGAAATCGCGAGGCCCCCGCCCAATGGCGGGGGCGAAAATTTATTGCTTGGCGACTTTGGCGGCCGGCGCATGCCAGATCACGTCACTGATGTTCAGCTTCTTGGGGATCAGCTTGAGTGCCGTGAAGGTGTCGGCGATCTTCTGCTGGGCCTCGACCACCTCTGGGGTGATGGGCTGTGCACCGTAGCTTTGCCGCTGCACCGCCAGGAGGGTGATGTCCGCGGACAGGCCGAGTATCGGCGCGACCTGGGCCGTGGCTTCATCGTTATTGGCCTTGACCCACTCGCCGATGGCACGGATTTCCTCGACCAGCACTTCGATCACTTCCGGGTGCTGCTCGGCATAGGGGCGGGTCGCCAGGTAGAACTGGTGGTTGCTCACCAGGCCTGTGCCGTCGATCAGGGTGCGTGCCTGCAGTTGCTGTTCGGCAGCTGCCTGGAAGGGATCCCAGATAACCCAGGCATCAACGCTGCCACGCTCGAAGGCGGCGCGGGCATCGGCAGGCGGCAGGTACACCGGCTGGATGTCGCTGTATTTCAGGCCGGCATCTTCCAGTGCGCGCACCAGCAGGTAGTGCACGTTGGAGCCCTTGTTGAGCACCACTTTCTTGCCTTTGAGGTCAGCGACCGACTTGATCGGTGAATCCTTGGGCACCAGGATGGCTTCGCTGGTCGGGGCTGGCGGCTCGAAGGCCACGTAAAGCAGATCCGCACCGGCGGCCTGGGCGAATACCGGTGGCGTCTCGCCGGTGGTACCGAAATCCACCGAGCCAACGTTCAGGCCTTCGAGCAGCTGCGGGCCGCCGGGGAACTCGGTCCATTTGACGTCGATGCCCTTGGCCGCCAGGCGTTTTTCCAGCGCGCCGTTGGCCTTGAGCAGCACCAGGGTGCCGTACTTCTGATAACCGATACGCAAGACGCTCTTGTTATCAGGAGCTGCCTGGGCGTGAGTAATGGCGCCGAAGGAAATGGCCGCGGCAAACAAGGCGACCAGACTCCGACGCAGGGTGATAGTGCGCATGGCGCTCTCCTCTGCATTGAGTGTTTGGCCACCTGCTGCCTCGTTGACGGGCTAGTAAGGTGGGGTGGCGGCGAACTGCCAGGAATGTAGGTGTGGGTTACTTCAGGCGCTCCAGCGCCCGCTTAGCAGTCGCTCGTTCAACAGGCCCGGCGCGATGGGCTGGGGGCGGCGATCGAGCGCCTGAGTCAGCTGTTGCAAGGCGTCGTCCAGACGCTGCTCCAGAGCCGGCGACAGATCGCCACCAGCCTCGGTGTAGGTAATCTGGCTGTCATCGGCGAATACGCCGTGCAGCACTTCCTGGGCCTTGAGCGCGGACAGCACCGGCTTCAGGGCGTAATCCACCGCCAGCATGTGCGCGTTGCTGCCGCCGGTAGCCACTGGCAACACCACCTTGTGGTGCAGCGCTCGCTCGGGCAGTACATCGAGTAAGGTTTTAAGGGCGCCAGAGAACGACGCCTTGTACACCGGCGTCGCCACCACCAGCCCATCCGCCGCCGCCACATGGGCCTGTAAGCCTTGGATACGCGGGCTGTCGAAGCGGGCGAACAGCAGGTCCTCGGCCTCGAAGTCGCGCACCTGGTAGGTCACCACTTCCACGCCACGCGCCTGCAGCCACTGCCGCGCTTTATCCAGCAATACATTGGAGCGCGACTTCAGGCTCGGGCTGCCGCCCAGAAAAACCACCAACATGGGACGTCCTTACTTGTTTGGCTGCGGGGTGAGGCGCAGGTAGGGCTTCACGGCGCGATAGCCTTTGGGGAAGCGCTGTTTGATCTCGTCTTCGTCCTTGAGCGACGGCACGATCACCACCTCGTCACCGTCCTGCCAGTTGGCCGGTGTGGCCACCTTGTGGCTGTCGGTGAGCTGCAGCGAATCGATCACTCGCAGAATTTCATGGAAGTTACGCCCGGTGCTCGCCGGGTAGGTGATGGTCAGGCGCACCTTCTTGTTCGGGTCGATGACGAACAGCGAACGCACCGTCAGGGTGTCGTTGGCATTGGGGTGAATCAGGTCATAGAGTTCGGACACCTTGCGGTCGGCGTCGGCCAGAATCGGGAAGTTGACGGCGGTGTTCTGGGTTTCGTTGATGTCGTCGATCCACTTGATGTGCGAATCGACCGGGTCGACGGACAGGGCGATGGCCTTGACGTTGCGCTTGGCGAACTCGTCCTTCAGCTTGGCGGTGAAGCCCAGCTCGGTGGTACACACCGGGGTGAAGTCGGCCGGGTGCGAGAACAGCACGCCCCACTGGTTGCCCAGCCACTCGTGGAAACGAATGCGGCCTTCACTGGAATCCTGCTCGAAGTCGGGGGCGATGTCGCCCAGGCGGATGCTCATGGCTGTGCTCCTCAGGTGAGTCGTTGCGTGGCGCTCACTATGCTGAGGAATACAAAAGTTTAAAAAGAATAAATAACGATTTATTTATAACCAAAATATCGCAAGCGTTATAGCCGGAGAGCCCCCTATTTATCAGCTCAATCCAGCACTCGCGCTGGATTTCCGGCCACCTTGGCGCCAGCCGGCACGTCGCGGGTCACCACGCTGCCGGCGCCGATCAGCGCATCGTCGCCTACCGTTACCCCCGGCAGAATCAACGCGCCAGCGCCGATCCACACGTTACGGCCGATGCTCACCGGCCGGCCGAATTCCAGGCCGGACTCGCGTTCGCCCGCATCGCGCGGATGATCAGCGGTAAGAATCTGCACGCCGGGACCGATCTGCGTCTTGTCGCCAATGCTCACCGCCACCACGTCGAGAATCACGCAGTTGAAGTTGATGAACACGCCGTCGCCCAGGCTGATATTGAAGCCGTAGTCGCAGTGAAACGGCGAGCGCACCACCACGCCCTTGCCGACCGCCGCCAGGCGCTCGCCCAGCACCTGATTGCGCTCGGCCTGGGACAACCCCAGTTTGGCGTTGTAGCGCGCCAGCCAGGCCATGGTCGCGGCGCTGTCGGCCTGCAGTTCCGGGTCACTGGCCAGATAGAGTTCGCCGGTGAGCATCTTGTGTTTTTCACTGAGCGCCATGGCGGGTCGCCTCCTTACGAATGTCCAGTAAGGAGCCCAATGCACGAGTGAGGTTCAGGCTAATCGGCCGGCGGTCGCTCGGCCTCGACGATCAGGAAGTGATGCAGCGCCCGGATCGGCAGGTCGGTGATCAAGGCATCGAAGCCATCGTCCAACTCATCGATGCGGGCGTTCTCCGCCTCGTTGAGCCAGCTGCAGATGCTCCACAGCTCGATCTCCTCGGGCTCATCCTCCAAACGCGCAAACACCGCATACAGATCACGCAGTGCCTGGCAGGCAGCCGGCAGGCCGATCAGGGTCAGCGCCTGCTGCGCCAGCCCGAAGGTCGGCATGCCCCAGTTGGCGAAGAACTGCATCAGGCCGCCGTTGTAGTAATCGGCCTGCAAACGCCATAGCACCACCAGATGGCGATCCCGTGGGCTGATCGCCTCTAGGTCCCAGCCGGCCGCATCGAGGCGTCGCAGGGCCTGGTCCTGCAGATCGTCCCAGGCCAGGTCAATGCTGTCGCACAGCCCCGCGTCATGATGCCGCCAACTGGCGAAGAAACCGCCGCCCTCCAGCCGAACGTCGTCACGCTGCGCGCCGGCAAGACGATCGAGGCGCAGATAACCGTCGTGCTTGAGGGCAAACTGCTGGCCGTTGCGCAGGTGGATATGCGCGGCCTGGCTGTCGACAGCGACGCGTTCGATCTGCAGGCAGCCAAGCTCGGCATGCAGGGGATGGATCATCGGAGCTCCGGTGGATGGTGAAAGCAGCCTCGACGATGCCAGAGCCGCGGCACGAGAGCCAGGCGCAAGGCCGTGCAAACTCAAAACAGCTCCAGCTGCCCGCCGACCAGCGCACTGAAGTCATCGTCCACAAACGGCAGGATGGCATCGGCCACCGGCTGCAGCTGCTTGCCCAGGTAGTGACCGTAATCGATGGGCGCGCGGCGCAGTTCCAAGGGTTCCGGGCCGGCGACGCTGATCACGTAGCTGATCCAGCCGCCGCTCTGGTACTGGCGCGGGCGGCCCATTTCGTCGTTATGGGCATCGGCCAGGCGCGCGGCACGCACATGGGGTGGCACGTTGCGCTGGTAATCGTCGAGGCGCCTGCGCAGGCGTTTGCGATACACCAGGCGCTCGTCGAACTCGCCGGCGAGGGTGCGCTGCACATAATCGCGTACGTAATCCTGATAAGGCTGGCCCTTGAAGATGCGCAGGTACAGCTCCTGCTGGAACTGCCGGGCCAGCGGCGACCAATCGCTGCGCACCGTTTCCAGGCCTTTGTAGACCATTTCCTCGCTGCCATCGCCGCGGCGGATCAGCCCGGCGTAGCGCTTCTTGCTGCCCTCCTCCATGCCGCGAATGGTCGGCATCAGAAAGCGCCTGAAATGGGTCTCGAACTGCAATTCCAGGGCGCTCTGCAAGCCGAACTCGGCCTGCAGATACTCGCGCCACCAGGCATTCACGCGCTGCACCAGGCCACGGCCGATGCGCTCGGCGTCCTCCTCGCCATGGGCGCTGCGCAGCCACACGAAGGTGGAGTCGGTGTCGCCGTAGATCACCGCGTGGCCCTCGGCCTCGATCAGCTCGCGAGTACGACGCATCACCTCATGGCCGCGCAGGGTGATGGACGACGCCAGGCGGGTGTCGAAGAAGCGACAGCCACTGGAACCGAGCACCCCGTAGAAGGCGTTCATGATGATCTTCAACGCCTGGGACAGCGGCGCGTTGCCGGCGCGCTTGGCCGCCTCGCGCCCCTGCCATACGCGCTCGACGATAGCCGGCAGGCAATGCTGGGTGCGCGAGAAACGCGCACCACGGAAGCCGGGAATCGAGTGCTCGTCATCGGGCTGGCGCAGGCCCTCGATCAGCCCCACCGGGTCGATCAGAAAGGTGCGGATCAGCGACGGATAGAGGCTCTTGTAGTCGAGTACCAGCACCGACTCGTACAGCCCCGGCCGCGAATCCATGACGAAACCACCGGGGCTGGCCTCGGGCGGGCGCTCGCCCTGATTGGGCGCGACGAAGCCCTGGCGGTGCATCAGCGGCATGTACAGGTGGCTGAAGGCGGCCACCGAGCCGCCGCTGCGGTCCACCGGTAGGCCGGTGACCGTGGCGCGCTCGAGCAGGAAGATGAGCAGCTCTGTCTTGGCGAAGATGCGCGTGACCAGTTCGCAGTCCTTGAGGTTGTAGCGGGCCAGGGCCGGCTTGTCCTCGGCGAACATGCGGTTGATCTCGTCCATGCGCTGGTAGGGATTGTCGATCGCCTTGCCCTCGCCGAGCAGTTGCTGGGCGACGCTTTCCAGGCTGAAGGACTGGAAGCTCCAGGTCGCCGAACGCAGTGCCTCGATGCCGTCGATGATCAGCCGTCCCGGCGCGCTGGCGAAGAAGTGCTGCTTGGAGCCGTGTTCGCGCCAGTTCAGCAGCTCGCCGCCACGCCCGAGGCGCAGCGGCACCTGCAGGCGCTGGGCATGTTCGTGCAGAACGCGCAGGTCGAACTGCACCACGTTCCAGCCGATAATGGCGTCCGGATCATGGCGCTCCAGCCAGTCGTTCAGCGCCTCCAGCAACGCGGCGCGGCTGTCCAGGTAATCGAGGTCGAAGTCGACCTCTGCCTCGCGATTCGGCGGCCCGAGCATATACACCTGGCGCTGGCCGCAGCCCTCCAGGGCGATGGAATACAGCTCGCCACGCTCGGTGGTCTCGATATCCAGGGACACCAGTTTGAGCTGCGGGCGATAGTCCGGCGCCGGCTTGAGCTGCGCATCGACCAGTACGCCATCCGCGGCCTCGGTGCCGCCGAACAGCACCGGCGCGGTGATGAAACGCTCCATCAGGTAGCGCTCGGGCGGACGAATATCCGCCTCGTAGACATCCACCCCGCCCTGGCGCAGGGTCTGCTCCAGCTGGATCAGCGGGCGTTGCTGAGAGCAGTAGAGACCGAGTACCGGCCTCTGGTTGAAATCGCGCAGTTGCAGCGGACGCAGCTCGAACTGCTGGTCGCCGGCGATCAAGGTCTCGGCGCGGGCACGCTGTTCGGCAGGAATGAAGGCCACCGAGGTTTGCGGTGGCAGGCGCACCAGCCGCGGGCCGTTGTCGGTCGACAGCCAGAATTCCACCTGGCTGCCGGCCGGCGTGTCACGCCAATGCCGGGTCAGGACGAAGCCCTGCTGTAGATCCACCCTGTCACCTCGAATGCTGTTCAGGGTGCGATGTTATCGCGCATCGCCGCAGCCCGCCCGCGCAAAGCCTGCACGATGCGGTTAAATAGGCGCCCACGTTTTGCGCAGGCGCTCGTCATGCCCCTCGACCACGACCAATTGCAACAGATCACCAGCCGCACCCTGGCCCATTATCAGGCCAGCGCCGAAGGCTTTCGCGAAGGCACCCGCGACCATGACGTCAGCCAGAACATCGACGCCCTGCTGCGTCATATTCGCGGCAATGCGCCCCTGAGCATTCTCGACTTCGGCTGTGGCCCCGGCCGGGATCTGCGCACGTTCAGCGCCCTTGGTCACCAGCCAATCGGGATCGACGGCTGCCCGCAGTTCGTCGCCATGGCCCGCGCCGACAGTGGCTGCGAGGTCTGGCAGCAGGACTTTCTCGCCCTGGATCTACCGGCCGAGCGCTTCGACGGCATCTTCGCCAACGCCGTGCTGTTCCATATTCCGAGCCAGGAACTGCCGCGGGTGCTCAAGGAACTGCGCGCCAGTCTGAAGCCGGGCGGCGTGCTGTTCAGCTCCAACCCGCGCGGTGAAAACCAGGAAGGCTGGAGCGGCGAACGCTACGGTGCCTGGCATGACCTGGAAAGCTGGCGCCGCCTGCTCAACGCCGCCGGTTTCGACGAACTGGAACACTACTACCGCCCAACCGGGCTACCCCGCGACCAACAGCCCTGGCTGGCGAGCGTTTGGCGGCGCTGCGATGCCTGACCGTGATGGCTATAAGGGACATTCGTAGGGTGGACGACGCTTTACCCGTCCACCGCTCGGCGATCGCAATGGTGGACAAAAAGAGCGTTGTCGTCCCTACGCAGTGAGCGGCTGCTACCGCCTTTTCCCGGTCTAAATCTCCACCTGCGTCCCCAACTCGATCACCCGGTTCACCGGCAGCCTGAAGAAGCCCAGCGAGCTACCGGCATTCTTCTGCAACACGGCGAACAGACGCTCGCGCCACATGGCCATGCCGATGCGCTCGGATGGGATCACCGTCTCCCGGCTGAGGAAGTAGGTGGTCTGCATCGGCTGGCAGTCGATGCCCTTGTCACCGAGCTGGGCCAGGGCACGGGGAATGTCCGGCGCCTCCATGAAGCCGAAGTGCAGGCGTACACGGTAGAAGCCCTGGTCGTAGGTCTCCAGATCGAAACGCTCGGCCAGTGGCACCCGCGGGCGGTCCTCGTAGACCACAGTAAGCAGCATCACCCGCTCGTGCAGCACTTGGTTGTGCAAAAGGTTATGCAGCAATGCATGGGGCACCACATCGACGCGGCTGGTCAGGAATACCGCCGTGCCACTCACCCGATGCGGCGGCTGCAGGGCGATGCTGGCGATAAAGTCGCGCAGCGCCAGGGAATGCTCGTCGAGCCGTTCGAGTACCAATTGGCGACCACGCTTCCAGGTGGTCATCAGGCCGAACAACAGGATGCCGACGATCATCGGCACCGCGCCGCCGCCGATGATCTTCGGCACGTTGGCGGCGAAGAAGATGCCATCGACCAGCAGGAACACCGCCAGCAGCGGTACCGCCAGCACTTTCGGCCAACGCCACAGCAGCAGGATCACTGCCGACACCAGCAGCGTGGTGCACAGCATGGTCCCTGTCACCGCAACACCATAAGCACCAGCCAGGCCACTAGACGACTGGAAGCCGATCACCAGCAGCACGACGCCAACCAGCAGCATGCTGTTGATCATCGGAATGTAGATCTGCCCTTGTTCGGCGCTGGAGGTGTGCAGTATCTGCATGCGCGGCACATAGCCAAGCTGGATCGCCTGGCGAGTCACCGAGAAAGCACCAGTGATCACCGCCTGGGAAGCGATGATGGTGGCTACCGTCGATAGGCCGATCAGCGGGATCAAGGCCCAGCCCGGTGCCAGCAGGTAGAACGGGTTGCGCACCGTTTCAGGGTCGATCAGTAGCAGGGCGCCCTGGCCGAAGTAGTTGAGCAGCAGGCCCGGAAAGGCCAGAAACAGCCAGGCGTGCACGATGGGTTTGCGACCGAAATGGCCGAGGTCGGCATACAGCGCTTCGGCGCCGGTAATGGTCAGCACCACCGCCCCCATCACCGTCAGGCCGATCAATGGGTTGGTGATAAAGAACTGCAACGCCCAGTAGGGATTGAGCGCCAGTAGCACCTCCGGGCGCTGCACGATGCCATGCACACCCAGCGCGCCAAGCACCAGAAACCAGATCACCATCACTGGCCCGAACAGGTAACCGATGCGCGCCGTGCCGTGGCGCTGCAGCAGGAACAGCGGAATCAGGATCAACAGCGCCAGTGGTACCACCCAGTGATCGATACCGTCGACCACCAGGCCGACGCCTTCCACGGCGGAGAGCACCGACACCGCCGGCGTGAGCATGCTGTCACCATAGAACAATGCGGCGCCGAACAGCCCGAGCATGATCAGCAGCGTGCGCAGCCGCGGATAATCGGCAGCCGCACGTTGCGCCAGGGCGGTGAGCGCCATGATGCCGCCCTCGCCGCCGTTGTCGGCGCGCAGAATGAACATCACGTACTTGACCGTGACTACCAGGGTCAGCGACCAGCAGATCAGCGACAGAATGCCCAGCACGCTGGCCTGGGACAGACCGACGCCGTAATGCGGCGAGAAAATTTCCTTGAGGGCATACAGCGGGCTGGTGCCGATATCGCCATACACGATGCCGGCGGCGCCAATCAGTAGCGCAACAGATGAAGTGCGGGTGGTGCTCACTTTACGAGATATCCCTGAAGTTACGATGCCTCGGGTATACGCCGAGTTCGCCAGCTCATCAGCCTTGCGCCGCTGACTTTTACGCAATCTTTACGCGTCGTCACGCTTCTTTACGCCAACCTTGCACGGCGCCATGATCTGCCCATCACCTGCACCGGAAATCCGCATGCCCAGCGCAGCCGACAAACTTAGCCGAACGACGCTCGCACCAGCGCGTGATTACCTGCTGGCCACACTTGCCGCAGGGCTGGGGTGCCTCCTGGCACTGGCAGTTTCACGTTGGCTGGATCTGCCGAACATCTCCCTGGTGTTCCTCTCCGTGGTACTGGTGGTGGCGGTGCGCAGCAGCGTCGGCCCGGCCCTGCTGTGTGCCCTGCTGTCGTTCGCGGCCTACGGCTTCTGCTTTTTGCCGCCAACCTGGTCGGTAGTGGTGCACCGCGAGCAGGACGTACTGACCCTCATGTTCTTCCTACTCATCGCCCTGCTGACCGGCAACCTCGCCGCTCGCCAGCGCCAGCAATTGCTTGCCCTGCAGGCGTCCCAGCGGCAGACCCAGAGCCTGCTGGGCTTCGTTGAGCAGCTGTCCAGCGCCCAGGACCAGCGTGACCTGCTGGCCGCCATGCTCAGCCAGCTGGATCTGCCGGCCGAGCGCTTGTGCCTGCTCAGCCGCGACGCCCAGGGCAACTGGCACCAGGCCGACGGCAGCCGGCTCGCCCTCAGCGAACTGGAGCGCATCAGCGCCGAGCACGCCTGGCAGAATCGCCATCCGCGCGGCTACGACAGCCACAGCCTGACCCATCCGCACTGGTGGTGGTGGCCGCTGATGGACGCCGACCAGCCGTTGGCTCTGCTGGGCATGCGCACCGCCCAGGGTGACCCGCCGGCCGGCGAGCAGCGCCAACTGATCGACGTGCTGCTGCCGCTGATGGCCCATGCTCTGGCCCGCGTGCAGCTGGTCGAAACCCTCGGCCACACGCGCTTGCAGCATGAAACCGAGCGCCTGCGCAGCGCCCTGCTCGCTTCGGTATCCCACGATTTGCGCACGCCGCTGACCGCCATGCGCGGCAATATCGAAACCCTTCAGCTGTTCATCGACAGCCTCGACACGGCGACCCGCGACGACCTGCTGCAAAGCACCGCCAGCGAGGCTTCGCGCTTGGATCGCTATATCCAGAACCTGCTGGACATGACCCGCCTCGGCCACGGCGGCCTGCACCTGGAGCGCGACTGGGTAGCCGCCAGCGACCTGCTTGCTGCCGCCCTGCAACGCCTGCAACCGGTGCTGCAGCACCTGCAGGTGCGTATGCAAGTACCCGCTGATCTGCCGCTGCTGTGGGTGCAGGGTGCGTTGATAGAACAGGCGCTGGTCAACGTACTGGACAACGCAGCGCGCTTCTCGCCGCCTGGCGGGGTGATCGATATCCGTCTGAACCACGACGGCGAGACCTTCAGCTTCGCCATCAGCGATCAAGGCCCGGGCATTCCCGCCGACGAACAGACGCAGATCTTCGACCTCTTCTACACCGCCGCCCGTGGTGACCGCGGCGGCCAGGGCACCGGCCTGGGCCTGGCGATCTGCCTGGGAATGCTCAACGCCCACGGCGGGACCGCACGGGTCGAGTCGACGCCAGGTCAGGGCACCACGGTAATTCTGAAGCTGCCTTTGCAGCACCCTGACGAGGGCGCCCGCCATGAGTGATGCACGCATTCTGCTGGTCGACGACGAAGCGGCGATCCGAAAATTCCTGCGTATCGGCCTACGGGCCCACGGCTATCAGGTGCTGGAGGCCGACTGTGGTGAAGCGGCGCTGCGCGTGGCGGCACTGGAGCAACCCGATCTGGTGGTGCTCGACCTTGGCCTGCCGGACCTGGACGGCCAGGAGGTGCTGACCAGCCTGCGTGAGTGGTCGAGCGTGCCAGTGCTGGTGCTTTCGGTACGGGCCGGCGAAAAGGACAAGGTGCAGGCCCTCGACAATGGTGCCAACGATTACGTGAGCAAACCGTTTGGCGTACAGGAGTTTCTCGCCCGCGTACGCGCTCTGCTGCGCAGCCGCCCGGTCAGCGACAAGCCGGCAGCGGCGCTGATAAGTGGCCAATTGCGGGTCGACTTCGCCTTTCGCCGCGTCACTCTGAACGATCAGGAAGTTAGCCTGACCCGCAAGGAATACGCGGTGCTCGAAGCCCTCGCCCGTCACCCCGGCATGGTCGTTACCCAGCAACAGCTGCTGCGCGACATATGGGGCCCCACCCATATCGAGCACAGCCATTACCTGCGCATCGTCATCGCCCACCTGCGTCAGAAGCTCGGCGATGACCCGGCGGCGCCCCGTTTGATCGTCACCGAAGCGGGCGTCGGCTACCGGCTGATCGCCCGAGAAACCTGAACGCGCCGACAACTCCGCGCGCTCTGTTAGACTCCGGCAACACCCCTCGCCGGAGAACACGATGCCCAAGGTCGGAATGCAACCGATCCGCCGCTCCCAGCTGATTGCGGCAACCCTGGAAGCCGTCGACCAGGTTGGCATGAGCGATGCCAGCATCGCCTATATCGCGCGCCTCGCCGGCGTGTCGAACGGCATCATCAGCCACTACTTCCAGGACAAGAACGGCCTGCTCGAAGCGACCATGCGCCACCTCATGCAGGCGTTGCGCGAGGCCGTGCACGCACGTTACCGACTGTTGCGCGAAGACACTCCACGGGCGCGTCTGCGCGCCATCATCGACGGCAACTTCGACGAAACCCAGGTCAGCGGCCCGGCGATGAAAACCTGGCTGGCGTTCTGGGCCAGCAGCATGCACCAGCCGGCCCTGCGCCGCCTGCAACGGGTCAACGACCAGCGCCTGTATTCCAACCTGTGCGGCCAGTTCCGCCGTGCGCTGCCGCAAGCACAAGCCCGCGCCGCAGCCCGTGGCCTGGCCGCGCTGATCGACGGCCTGTGGCTGCGCGGCGCCCTGAGCGGGGAAAACTTCGACACTCGCCAGGCGGCACAAATCGCCTACGACTACCTCGATTTGCAGTTAGCCAAGGCGCAGTGATCCGGCCGCCCTCGCACCTATCTATGAACTGACAGCTCTGTGGGAGCGGGCCATGCGCGCGAATCGCGGGCATGGACTAGGCGTCCCCGCCCGCTCCCACAGTCATCGTTCGTCCGAGGGTCCCCTGCAAAACACCTTAAGCCCAGCCCCCATGGCGCTCCTGGCACGCTTCTGGTCGCCCCCGGGATTTTTATTGATTGATCGATCAATAAAAATAAACTAGGCTGTTTTTCAACCAAATCGGCTGATATCCCTTTTCATCTCGCTCAGTCGATCCATTCGCCAAGGCGCCCGAAGCGCGTCTTGCCCCGATCAGGAGGACGCCCCATGGCCCGATTCGCAGACCAGCAGCTCTACATTGGCGGCCAGTACGTCAACGCCAGCAGCGGCGCCACCTTCCAAAGCATCAACCCGGCCAACGGCGAGGTGCTTGCCAACGTGCAGCGCGCCAGCCAGGACGATGTCGAGCGCGCCGTCGCCAGTGCCGAACAAGGCCAGAAGGTTTGGGCGGCGATGACCGCCATGCAGCGCTCGCGCATCCTGCGTAAGGCGGTGGATATCCTGCGCGAACGCAACGACGAGCTGGCCGAGCTGGAAACCCTCGATACCGGCAAGCCGCTGAGCGAAACCCGCTATGTGGATATCGTTACCGGCGCCGACGTGCTCGAGTATTACGCAGGCCTGATTCCGGCCATCGAGGGCGAGCAGATCCCGCTGCGAGACACCAGCTTCGTGTATACCCGCCGCGAGCCGCTGGGCGTGGTCGCCGGCATCGGCGCCTGGAACTACCCGATCCAGATCGCCCTGTGGAAATCCGCACCGGCCCTGGCCGCCGGCAACGCGATGATCTTCAAGCCCAGCGAAGTCACCTCGCTGACCGCACTGAAACTCGCCGAGATCTACAGCGAAGCCGGCGTGCCGGATGGCGTGTTCAACGTATTGACCGGTCTGGGTAGTGAAGTTGGCCAGTGGCTCACCGAACACCCGCGCATCGAGAAGATTTCCTTCACCGGCGGCACCGTGACCGGCAAGAAGGTCATGGCCAGCGCCTCCAGCTCGTCGCTCAAGGAAGTGACCATGGAGCTGGGCGGCAAGTCGCCGCTGATCATCTGCGAAGACGCCGATCTGGATCGCGCCGCGGACATCGCCATGATGGCCAACTTCTACAGCTCCGGGCAGGTATGCACCAATGGCACCCGGGTGTTCGTGCCCCGCGCGCTGCAGGCACGCTTCGAGAGCAAGATCGTCGAGCGGGTCAAACGCATTCGCCTGGGCAACCCGCAGGACGACACCACCAACTTCGGCCCGCTGGTCAGCTTCGCCCACATGGAGCGCGTGCTCGGCTACATCGAGCAGGGCCGCCAGCAGGGCGCGCGTTTGCTGATCGGTGGCGAGCGCGTCACCGATGGCGATTACGCCAACGGCGCCTATGTGGCACCGACCGTGTTCACCGACTGCCGGGACGACATGACCATCACCCGCGAGGAAATCTTCGGCCCGGTGATGAGCATCCTTGTCTACGACAGCGAAGACGAAGTGATCCGCCGCGCCAACGACACCACCTACGGCCTGGCCGCCGGCATCGTGACCCGCGACCTGAACCGTGCGCACCGGGTTATCCACAAGCTGGAAGCGGGCATCTGCTGGATCAACACCTGGGGTGAGTCGGCGGCCGAGATGCCGGTCGGCGGTTACAAGCAATCCGGCGTGGGTCGCGAGAACGGCCTGACCACCCTGGCCCATTACACCCGCATCAAATCCGTGCAGGTCGAGATGGGCGATTACGCCTCGGTGTTCTGACCCGCAGGCCGGGCGCTTTCACGAGCGCCCGGCAACGCTGCACAACCCGTTCTGCATGAGCCGGACACGGGCCTGCGATCCGCTTGGCCCAAGGCTCAGCCACCTACCAGGAGGCCTCCATGACTCAGGAATTCGATTACATCATCATTGGCGCCGGCTCGGCCGGTAACGTGCTGGCGACCCGCCTGACCGAAGATGCGGATGTCAGCGTACTGCTGCTGGAGGCCGGTGGCCCCGATTACCGCCTCGACTTCCGCACCCAGATGCCTGCTGCCCTGGCTTTTCCGCTGCAGGGCCGCCGCTACAACTGGGCGTATGAAACCGACCCGGAACCGCACATGGGCAACCGCCGCATGGAGTGCGGGCGCGGCAAAGGCCTCGGCGGCTCCTCTCTGATCAACGGCATGTGCTACATCCGCGGCAACGCCATGGACTTCGACAACTGGGCCAAACAGCCGGGCCTCGAAGACTGGAGCTACCTCGATTGCCTGCCGTATTTCCGCAAGGCGGAAAGCCGTGACATCGGCGCCAACGACTACCACGGCGACAGCGGCCCGGTCAGCGTGACCACGCCCAAGACCGGCAACAACCCGCTGTTCCACGCCATGGTCGAAGCCGGCGTGCAGGCCGGCTACCCGCGTACCGATGACCTCAACGGTTACCAGCAGGAAGGTTTCGGCCCCATGGACCGCACCGTGACGCCCGAAGGCCGTCGCGCCAGTACTGCGCGCGGTTATCTGGACCAGGCCCGCGAACGGCCGAACCTGACCATCGTCACCCACGCCACCACGGATCGAATCCTGTTCGAGGGCAAGCGCGCCAATGGCGTCGCCTATCTGGTCGGCAGCGCGAACGAGGCAACCATCGCCCATGCGCGCCGCGAAGTGCTGCTGTGCGCGGGCGCCATCGCCTCGCCGCAGATCCTGCAGCGCTCTGGCGTTGGCCCGGGCGAACTGTTGCGCGGCCTCGACATCGACGTGGTGCACGAACTGCCGGGCGTCGGCGCCAACCTGCAGGATCACCTCGAGGTTTACGTGCAGTACGCCTGCACCCAACCAGTGTCGCTGTACCCGGCGCTGAAGATGCTCAACCAGCCCGGTATCGGTGCCAAGTGGCTGCTGGCCGGCGAAGGCATTGGCGCCAGCAACCAGTTCGAGGCCGGCGGTTTCATTCGTTCGCGCCCGGAGTTCGAGTGGCCGAATCTGCAATACCACTTCCTGCCAGTGGCGATCAATTACAACGGCAGCAACGCGGTGAAGGAGCATGGCTTCCAGGCTCACGTCGGCTCCATGCGCTCACCGAGCCGCGGCCGTGTGCACCTGAAATCTAAGGACCCGCGCCAGCACCCGAGCATCCTGTTCAACTACATGAGCAGTGAGCAGGACTGGCAGGAATTCCGTGACGGCATCCGCCTGACGCGCGAGATCATGAACCAGCCAGCGCTTGACCCATACCGCGGTCGCGAGATCAGCCCGGGCGCCCACGTGCAGACCGACGAGGAACTGGACGCCTTTATCCGCGAGCATGCGGAAACTGCGTTCCACCCGTCCTGCTCCTGCAAGATGGGCACCGACGACATGGCGGTAGTTGATGGCCAGGGCCGCGTACATGGCCTCGAAGGACTGCGCGTGGTGGATGCGTCGATCATGCCGGAGATCATCACCGGCAACCTCAACGCCACCACCATCATGATCGCCGAGAAAATCGCCGATCGCATTCGCGAGCGTGCCGCCCTGCCACGCAGCACCGCGCCTTACTACGTGGCCAACGGCGCGCCAGTGCGCGGCGCACCGCAGCGTGCGGTCGAAGCGATGCGCTCGGCCAGTTAATCTGGCAGCTCCTGGGTCGTCATCCGATAGCGCTCGGGCGGTGCCAGGTGCTCAAGGTCGAAGCGCTGCAACGCCTTGGCATCGAGCATCTCGACTTGCGGGCTGACGATTTTTGGCAGCACATCGCCCTGCAGCCCTCGCACGGCGAGATCCAGGGCAATGCGCGCCTGAATTACTGGTGAGTCGGTCGGGGCGGCCAGCACATCGCCCTCGCGCACCTGCTGCAGCACGCGATCCGTCGCGTACAGCGACAACACCCGCGTTGGTGAACGGGCACTGTTCACCAGCTCGGTGGCGAACAAAGCGGCTTCGGCATTGCCGATCACGTAGTCGAGTTCAGGCTCGTTCTTGAATAGCTCGCGTGTCAGTTGTGCCTGACGGCTGCGATCCAGCGGGCCATAGCCGCCATGTATCAGCGTGATGGCAGAGCCCTGAAGGGCTGAATGCAAGCCGCGCTCGGCATCTTTTATCCAACCAGCGTCGGCAGGCCCTGGCAGCCAGCCGACGCGGATTGGCCACCCCTGACTAAGCTTGATCAGGTAACCCAGGGTCGCGCTGGCCATATCGGCGAAGTCGACTCGCGAGCGTGAGCTCAGCGACTCGCAGCCCAGGCCATTGATCAGGTCGATCACCTGGCGCCCGGCGCTTTGCTGAACTGCGATACGCGAACACAAGTCAGTGGTGTTGACGCCCGCGATCAGAAAAGCATCGGCCCGTTTGGCGACACAATGATCGAACTGCCTCACCTGGACATCGGGATGGTCGTAGCCACCCGCTTCGTAGACGCCAAGTTGCAGGCCAAGCCGCCGTGCGTCCTGCTCCAAGCCCCATGCAACGCCCCACCAGTAGCGGTCTTTGGCATTGGGGATCAACACACAGATGCGCCAGGGCTGGCTAGCGGCAGCCAGGGGTTGGTAAGCGCTCAACTGGCCGTCGACACGTACGGGGTCAGAGAACCACTGCGCGGGCAGCACGTTGGCGGACAGCAAGGAGAGCAATAGCGACAACCAGCGCATCGATGCCCCCAGGAGCACAAGTCATTTGCCAATTTCACTCATCCTAGCACCCGCGCTTGGATAAACTGCATTCAGCGCTGCCCAAGCCGTAACGAGACCAACATGACCAGCACCAGCCTGCTCGACGCCCGCACTGCCCGCCTGCTGCCCTGGATCGTCGCCATCGCGTTCTTCATGCAAACGCTGGACGGCACCATTCTCAACACTGCGCTGCCCAGCATGGCGGCGGATCTCTCAGAAGACCCACTGCGCATGCAGTCGGTGGTGATCGCCTACATGCTCACCGTGGCGCTGCTGATACCTGCCTCCGGCTGGCTGGCTGATCGCTTCGGCACACGGCATATATTCTTCGGCGCCATCGCCCTGTTCAGCCTCGGCTCGCTACTCTGCGCCGTATCGCAGTCGCTGACCATGCTGGTGATCGCGCGCATCATCCAGGGCCTGGGCGGTGCGCTGATGATGCCGGTGGGGCGCCTGGTGGTACTGCGCGCCTACCCGCGTACCGAGCTGGTGCGCATCATGAGTTTCATCACCCTGCCCGGCCTGCTCGGCCCACTGATCGGCCCGACCTTGGGCGGCTGGCTGGTGGAATACGCCAGTTGGCACTGGATCTTCCTGCTCAACCTGCCGGTCGGCGTGCTCGGCTGCTGGGCGGCCTATCGCTTCATGCCGGAGCTGCGCGGCAGCGAGCGCACCCGCTTCGATCTGATCGGTTTCCTGCTGTTCGGTGCCAGCATGCTGCTGATCACCATGGCCCTCGAAGGCTTGGGCGAGCTGCACCTGCCACACATGCGCGTGGTGCTTCTGCTGCTCGGCGGCCTGGCGTGCCTGGCGGCCTACTGGCTGCGCGCCGCGCGCACGCCCAATGCGCTGTTTCCGCCGCGCCTGTTCAACACACGCAGCTTCGCGGTGGGGATTTTCGGCAATATCTTCGCGCGCCTGGGCACCGGCGCCCTGCCCTTTCTCACGCCGTTGCTGCTGCAACTGGGCATGGGCTATTCACCGGCTCAGGCCGGCATGAGCATGATTCCCCTGGCACTCGCTGCCATGGCCATGAAGCCGTTGGCCAAGCCGCTGATAGACCGCCTCGGCTACCGCCGCATCCTGACCTTCAACACTGTGCTGCTGGGGCTGCTGATCACCAGCATGGCGCTGGTCGACGGGCAGACCTCGCAACTGCAGTTGGCCATTCAGCTGAGCCTGATCGGTGCCTTGAACTCGCTGCAGTTCACTGCCATGAACACCGTGACGCTGATCGATGTGCCCGACAGCGAAGCCAGCAGTGGCAACGGCCTGTTGTCGGTGGTGGTGCAACTGTCGATCAGTATGGGCATCGCCACCGGCGCCGCCTTGCTCAGCGGCTTCAGCCTGGACAACCAAACCGCCGCCGACGGCGTGCTGAGCGCCTTCCAGTCGACCTACCTGTGCATCGGCCTGCTGACGATCGTCGCCGCCGGCATCTTCCTGCAGCTGGCACCGGAAGGCGGGCGCAGCGCCAGACGGGTGAAGGTCGACGTCGACGAATGACGAGCAGTCATCAAGCCGAGGCCTGGCGCCTGCTACACTAGCGCTCTTTTCGAACGCTCTTCAGGCCCGTACCGTGACTGCCACCGCTTTTTCCTCGCTTGCCCTGTCGCCCGCCATGCTGGCGAACCTCGAGTCCCTCGGTTACGCGCAGATGACGCCCATCCAGGCACAAAGCCTGCCGGTGATGCTCAAGGGCATGGACCTGATCGCCCAGGCCAAAACCGGCAGCGGCAAGACTGCCGCTTTTGGCATCGGCCTGCTGGCGCCGCTCAACCCGCGTTACTTCGGCTGCCAGGCTCTGGTGCTGTGCCCGACCCGCGAACTGGCCGATCAGGTCGCCAAGGAACTGCGGCGCCTGGCGCGCGGCGAAGACAACATCAAGATTCTCACCCTGTGTGGCGGCGTACCGTTCGGCCCGCAGATCGGCTCACTGGAACACGGCGCGCAGATCATCGTCGGTACCCCGGGCCGCGTGCAGCAGCACCTAGCCAAGGGCACGCTGAAGCTCGATGGGCTGAACACGCTGGTGCTCGACGAAGCTGACCGCATGCTCGACATGGGCTTCTACGACAGCATCGCCGAAATCATCGGACAGACCCCGGAGCGCCGCCAGACGCTGCTGTTCTCGGCCACCTACCCGGCCGGCATCAAGCAGCTGTCCGCGACTTTCATGCGCAACCCGCAGCAGGTCAAGGTCGAAGCCCTGCACGACGACAGCCAGATCGAACAGCGCTTCTACGAGATCGCTCCTGAAGAGCGAATGGACGCCGTGGTCAAGCTACTCAACTGCTACCGCCCGACCTCCTGCGTGGCCTTCTGCTTCACCAAGCAGCAGTGCCAGGAAGTGGTTGATCACCTCACCGCCAAAGGCATCTCTGCTGCCGCTCTGCACGGCGATCTGGAGCAACGTGACCGTGACCAGGTGCTGGCGATGTTCGCCAACCGCAGCCTGTCGGTTCTGGTCGCCACCGACGTAGCCGCGCGCGGCCTGGACATTGATGCGCTGGACATGGTGATCAACGTCGAACTGGCACGCGATTCGGAAATTCACATTCACCGCGTTGGCCGCACCGGTCGTGCCGGCGAGAAAGGCCTGGCCATGAGTTTGGTTGCCCCGGCCGAAGGTCATCGCGCCCAAGCCATCGAAAGCCTGCAAAAGTCGCCGCTGAACTGGCACCCGCTGAGCAGCCTGAAACACCAAGGCGGCGCGCCGCTGCAACCGCTGATGATGACGCTGTGCATCGGTGCCGGGCGTAAAGACAAACTGCGTCCCGGCGATATTCTCGGCGCACTCACCGGCGAAGGCGGTATCCCCGGTGCGCAGGTCGGCAAGATTGCCATCTTCGATTTCCAGGCCTATGTAGCGGTTGAGCGCAGCCTGGCCGTGCAAGCGCTCAAATGCCTCAGCGAAGGCAAGATAAAAGGCCGCTCGCTGCGCGTACGAACGCTCTAGACTGAAGCTGTCAGCCCAGCGGGTATAGAGCGATGGATTCTTTGCGCAACATTCTGGTCATCGAAGACAGCCCGCTGGTGCTCAAGATTCTCGAGCACCTGTTCCGCCACGAACCCAATCTGCAGCCAGTGTTCTGCGCCTCGCTCGGCGAAGCGCAGATGATGCTGGAGGCCTCGGCAGAGCTGTTCTTCGCCGCCATCGTAGACCTCCATCTGCCCGATGCGCCAGATGGCGAAAGCGTCGACCTGGTGATGCGCTACGGCCTGCCGTGCATCGTTCTCAGCGGCTCGTACAACGAGAAGCGCCGCGACGAGCTCTTGCTCAAAGGGGTGGTCGATTACGTACTCAAGGAAAGCCAGCACTCCTACGAATACGCGTTCCGGTTGCTGCACCGCCTGGAGAGCAACAGCCAGGTGAAGATTCTGGTCGCCGAGGACTCGGAAGCCACCCGCAACTTCATCCGCCACGTGCTGGTGCCGCACCGCTATCAGATCATCGATGCCTGCGACGGCGAGCAGGCGTTGCGCATTCTTCAGGCACAACCGGACATCGACATGCTGGTGGTCGACCACAGCATGCCGGGCATCAGCGGCTTCGAGTTGGTCAAGCTGCTGCGCCAGAAGATGAAACGCAGTGACCTGGTGATCCTCGGCCTGTCTGCCGACACCAAGGGTTCGCTCAGCGCCATGTTCATCAAGCAGGGCGCCGATGACTTCCTGCGCAAGCCGTTCTGTCCCGAAGAGTTGACCTGCCGGGTGATGTTCACCCTCGAGCGGCGTGACATGCTCCGTGCCCTGAAAAAGGCGGCGCAGTTCGATGCCCTGACCGGCCTTAACAACCGTCGCGCCTTCTACGAACAGGGTATTCAGCAGTTCCAGCAGGCGCAGCGCAGTGGCCACAACCTGAGCGTGGCGATGCTCGACATGGATCTGTTCAAGCAGATCAACGATGAATACGGCCACGCGGCGGGCGATGCCGCGCTGATCGGTTTCAGCCGGGCATTCCGTGCAGCCTTTCCGGACGCGCTGCTCGGCCGTCTGGGTGGCGAAGAGTTCGCCATGGTCAGCCCGCAGGGTGCAGAGCCGCTGAGCCAGGCCCTCAACGCGCTGCGTGAACAGTGCCGGCAGGTCAAATACGCCGTCGGCGCCCCGCCGCTGTCGTTCAGTGCGGGTATCTATCACGGCGTGCCCGAAGACCTGGAAAGCCTGCTGCACCTGGCCGACCAGCAGCTGTATGAGGCCAAACGCGGTGGCCGCGGCCGCACGTTCTGGCAATAGCGCGCTGGAAACCCGGAAGGTAACTACAGACCGTAGCGCGCCATGATCGCCGCGTAGCTGCCGTCGGCCTGCATGGCGGCGATGGCGGCATCGAAACGGCGAGCGACCTCGGCGTGATCCGCGCGGCTCAGGCGAATGAGAAGGTGCAGGCCGTTCTCGCTCAGCGGCATCGGCAGAAACTCCAGGTCGTCGGCGATTTCCTTGAGCGGGTCAGCGAACAGAAACCGCGCGACGTACTCATCCTCAAGCGCCAGGCTCACTCGTCCGTGATGCAGCATCTGCGCGGCGCTCTCGAAACTGCTGACCTCGACCTTCTGCAGCCGGTCGTCGGCCATGAATGCGGCCGAATAGGCATAACCACGACGCACGGCAATCTCATGGGCATAGAGATCGGAAAGCTGGGTGAAAGGGATCGCCGCGCCCTTGCGCTGTACCACACGGATGCGGTTGACCAGATAGGGCGCCGAGAAATAGCCGAAGGCTTCGCGCTCCTTGCTGTACCAGGTGGTGATCAACACGTCGTAATCGCCACGCTGCAACCCCAACACCGCACGCTGCCAGGGCACTTCGCGGTAATCACTGGTGTAGCCGGCGCGGCTCAGCGCGGCACTTACCAGCTCCACTGCCACACCGTTACCTGGCAGGCTCTGGTCGGTGTATGGCGGCCAGGTGTCAGCGACCAGGCGCAACGGCTCCGCGCACAAGGCACACGGCAGCAGCACCAGCGACAGCAACCAGACACGCCAGGTTTTCAACAGATGTCTGCCCTGCAAAGGAAGAGGAAAACTGCCGCGCGGACTCTGCGACAGAGATACTGACAAACAAGATAGCGGCAAATAGCCAGTGCAGCTCGCCCATTGTCATCTATTTGCAGACCAGGCCGCAGTGACGCCAGTTCGAGAAAACATACCGGCGGTGCTGCGCCCATCAATCGGCCGCTGCACGGGCGTGCACGCAGCAGGCGCATGCCTTCAGGTAAACTGCGCCGTTTCGCGTCGGCCAGCAGTGCCTGACGAACTGCGTACGAGGAACATGCCGTGCTTTCACCCCAGGTTGTCATTATCGGCGCCGGTGCCGCCGGGCTGATGTGTGCGATGACCGCCGCTGCGCGCGGCCGCAGCGTGCTGCTGCTCGACCACGCCAACAAGGCGGGCAAGAAGATCCTCATGTCCGGCGGTGGCCGCTGCAACTTCACCAATATGTATTGCGAGCCCGGCAACTTCCTCTCGCACAACCCGCATTTCTGCAAATCTGCGCTGGCGCGTTTCACCCAATGGGATTTCATCGCCCTGGTCGCCAAACATGGCGTGCCTTACCACGAGAAGAAGCTCGGCCAGCTGTTCTGCGATAACAAGTCCAGCGACATCCTCGCCATGCTGCTGGACGAGTGCGAGCAGGCTGGCGTCGACCTGCGCCTGGATACCTCGGTGAGCGCCATCGAGCGCGGCGAAAACGGCTATCGCCTGAGCACCAGCCTCGGCCCCGTGAGCTGCGAATCGCTGGTGATCGCCACCGGCGGGCTGTCGATCCCGACTCTGGGCGCCACCGGCTTTGGTTACCAGATCGCCCGCCAGTTCGACCACGAGCTGCTGCCGACCCGCGCAGGCCTAGTGCCCTTCACGCTGACCGACCCACAACTGAAAACCCTGTGCACAGAGCTGTCCGGCACCTCGGTGGAGGATTGCCGGGTCAGCTGCAACGGCCAGAGTTTCGTGGAGAACATCCTGTTCACCCACCGCGGCCTTAGCGGCCCGGCGATCCTGCAGATCTCGTCGTACTGGCAACCCGGCGATACGGTCAGCATCGACCTGCTGCCGCATATCGATTTGCCGGAATGGTTGCTGGAGCAGCAGCGCGAGCGCCCCAATAGCGAACTGAAGACCCTGCTGGGCGAGCTGTTCACCAAGAAGATGGCCGGCCTGCTGGCCGAACACTGGTTCGCCTCCAAGCCGATGAAGCAGTACCCACCGGCCGAGCTCAAGGCGATTGCCGAGCACCTGTCGGACTGGCAGCTGGTGCCGGCCGGCACCGAGGGTTACCGCACGGCAGAAGTGACTCTGGGCGGCGTGGATACCCGCGAGGTGTCGTCCAAAACCATGGAGTCGCTGAAGTCGCCGGGGCTGTATTTCGTCGGCGAGGTGCTGGACGTGACCGGCCACCTGGGCGGCTTCAACTTCCAGTGGGCGTGGGCCTCGGGCTACGCCGCGGCACAATACGTGTAGCCTCACCGGCCATAAAAAACGCGCCCTCGGGCGCGTTTTTTATTAGCACAGCGAATCAGGCATCAACCTTCTCGGCCCGCAGCTCGTCGGCGTAGGAAACTGCGGCGGTGAACAACACGTCGGTGTGGGAATTCAGCGCGGTCTCGAAGGAATCCTGCACCACCCCAATGACGAAACCGATGGCCACAACCTGCATGGCGATTTCGGTATCCACCCCGAACAGGCTGGTGGCCATTGGAATCAGCAGCAGCGAGCCACCAGCCACGCCGGACACACCGGCGGCGGCCAGCGACGACACCACGCAGAGCAGCAGCGCGGTGGGCAGATCGACGTTGATACCCAGAGTGTAAGTGGTGGCCAGCGCCATTACCGAAACGGTGATCGCCGCACCGGCCATGTTGATGGTCGCGCCCAGCGGGATGGTGATCGAGTAGGTATCCTTGTCCAGCTTGAGCTTCTCGCACAGGCGCAGGTTGACCGGAATGTTAGCCGCCGAGCTGCGGGTGAAAAAGGCCGTTACCGCGCTCTCGCGCAATACAGTGAACAGCAGTGGATAAGGGTTGCGGCGCATCTTGATGAAGGCCAACAGCGGGTTCACCACCAGCGCCATCAACAACATGCAGCCGACCATCACCAGCAGCAGCCTCGCGTAGCCATACAACGCCTCGAAACCCGATGCCGCCAGGGTGCTGGCCACTAGGCCGAAGATGCCGATGGGTGCCTGCTCTATCACGAAACGTACGATACGCGTGAAGGCGTCGGACATATCGGTCAGCAGCACCCGGGTGGTCGGCGCGGCATGCCGCAGGAACAGACCCAGGCCGATCGCCCAGGCCAGGATGGCGATGTAGTTGGAGGTGTTCAGCGCCTGCACCGGGTTGACGAAAATGCTGATCAGCAGGTTGTGTAGCACCTCGATGATGCTGCCGGGCGGGTTGCCTTCGGCCGAGCCGACATCCAGTGCCAGCATGGTGGGAAATAAAAAGCTGGTGCACACGGCCAGCGCGGCGGCGCTGAAGGTGCTGATCAGGTACATCGCCAGCACCGGGCGAACGTGGGTGGGTTGACCACTCTGGTGTGCCGCCAGCGAGGAGGTGACGAGCACCAGCACCAGCACCGGCGCAACCGCCTTCAGGGCGAGTACGAAGAGTTCGCCGAGCAGGCCGACCTTGAGCGCGGTCGAGGGCGAAAAATAAGCGAGCAGAATGCCCAGCACCAGGCCAATGAAGATGCGTAGCACCAGGCTGGTATTGGAATAGGCGGAAGCAATGCGTTTGAAGGTATTCATTTTGTAGACGCTGTCCAATTCTAGGCTTGATTGCATCGGGGGACAGGTCAGCAGGGGCACGGGCCACGCCAACCGGGCAGGTCACCCCAAGACATCGGGCGATTATAAGAGCCTGCTAACGATCTAGCGAGCCAGAGCGATGCGAGGCGAAAACAAACGCAGGCCGGGCGCGCTCGCGCTCGGCCTCAAGAGCTGCGGATAAGGCAGCGTGCGTTCGTTCTTAACGCGGCAGAGCCGACGCGAGCGGACTCGAAGGGAGGGAATGGAATCAGCACCATAAACATGGCTTGAATGGTCATGCAGGTAAATCTCACTTGTTATTGTTGTGGGGCGGATGAAACAGGATGCGCGCCCGTCAGGCGGCGCATCCGGTAGGTTGGGCGTGCGGCTCAGCACTCGATGATGTTCACAGCCAGGCCGCCGCGGGCGGTTTCCTTGTACTTGGTCAGCATGTCGGCACCGGTTTCGCGCATGGTCTTGATCACCTTGTCCAGGCTCACGTGGTGCGAGCCGTCGCCATAGAGGGCCATGCGCGCGGCGTTGATGGCCTTCACCGAGGCGATGGCATTGCGCTCGATACAGGGGATCTGCACCAGGCCGCCGACCGGGTCGCAGGTCAGGCCCAGGTGGTGCTCCATGCCGATCTCCGCGGCGTTCTCGACCTGCTCCGGCGTACCACCGAGCACCGCGCAGAGCGCGCCGGAGGCCATCGAGCAGGCCACACCGACCTCGCCCTGGCAGCCGACTTCGGCGCCGCTGATCGAGGCGTTTTCCTTGTAGAGGATGCCAATGGCACCGGCGGTGAGCAGAAAGTCGATGATGCCGCGATCGCTGGCGCCGGAAATGGCGTTGGCGTAGTAATGCAGCACCGCCGGGATGATGCCCGCTGCGCCGTTGGTCGGTGCGGTGACCACGCGGCCACCGGCGGCGTTTTCTTCGTTCACCGCCAGCGCCCAGAGGTTGACCCAATCCAACATGCGCAGCGGATCTTCGGTGTAACTGCGCTGGAAGCCGCCCAGCTTGCGCGCCAGGATGGCTGCCCGGCGACGTACCTTGAAGCCGCCGGGCAAGATGCCTTCGGTACGGCAGCCGCGTTCCACGCAGCTTTGCATAACCCTCCAGATCGCCAGCAGGCCGTTATCGATTTCTTCATCGGTGCGCCAGTGGCGCTCGTTACGGCGCATCACCTCGGCAATGCCGATACCGTACTCGCGGGTCAGGCGCAGCAGGTCGGCGCCGCTGCGAAACGGCAACGGCAGCGTCGTGGCATCCGGGGCGATGACCTTGTGCTTGGAGCCGTCGGCCAGAATCGCTTCGCTGACCACGAAACCACCACCCACCGAATAGTAGGTTGCCTCGTGCACCTGCAGGCCAGCCGCATCGAAGGCTGCGAAACGCAGGCCGTTGGCGTGCAGCGCCAGCGCCTTGCGGATCATCTTCAGGTCGGTCTTTTCGTTAAAGGCTACCGAATGGCCACCCGGCAGGGTGATGCGCTTGTCGGTGCGAATGGCGTCGATATAGCCCGCTACCTTCTCGACATCCACGGTATCCGGTTCGAAACCGCTAAGCCCCAGCAGGACCGCCTTGTCGCTGCCATGGCCCTTACCGGTGGCGCCCAGCGAGCCATACAGCTCGGCCACTACCCGCGTCACCTGGGGCATAAGGCCCTGGTTCTCGAGGGCATGGGTGAACAAGGCGGCCGCACGCATCGGGCCTACGGTGTGTGAACTCGATGGGCCGATGCCCACTTTGAACAGGTCGAATACGCTGACGGCCATGGCTGCATTTTTTCTTTTTTAGGTGATGACGGATACCCGGTTACGCACCGTCGGTAGCAAAAATCTAAGACCCCACTTCCATTATGTATACTGATTTATCCTTACTATATTGATTAGCAAAAATTACCTATTAGGGCCGACTCATGGATCTGATCCGCCTGCGCACCCTTCGCGAGCTGGCCCGCTGCGGCACCATGGCGGCGACTGCCGAGTTTCTGCACCTGACGCCATCGGCGGTTTCCCAGCAGGTGGCGCAGTTGGAGCGCGAGACCGATGTGGCGTTGATCGAACGGCGTGGCCGTGGGGTAGTGCTCACAGCCGCAGGCAGCCGCCTGGTGGCACATGTCGAGCGCATCTTGGTGATTCTCGACGAGGCCCGCTCGGAGCTGGCGCAGATGCGCAGTGAGATTGCCGGCGAACTGCGAGTCGCCGCCTTCCCGTCGATTGCCGTGGCGCTGGTCGCGCCGATCGTGCATAACCTGCGTCAGGCCTATCCACGCCTGGAGGTAGTGGTCGCCGACCTGGAGCCGCAGGAAAGCCTCAGTGCCTTGAATGCCTGGCAAATCGACGTGGCGGTGGTCGACGACCTGGCTGGCGCGAGCAAGGCACGCCAGGAGCATTACGAGCTGATCCCGCTGACCGAGGACCGCCTGCATGTGCTACTGCCAAGCCGCCACCCGCTGGCATCGCGCAGCACACTGACCATCGCCGACCTGCAGGGCGAAGCCTGGGCACTGGACTCCACCAACAGCTCGTTTGGCGAGTTCATCGGCAACCTCTGCCGACGCTCGGGGTTTGCACCACGCATCAACGCCCACTGCGCCGGCTTCGAGATGGTCGCGGCCATGGTCGCCTCGGGGAATTCGATTTCGGTGGTATCAGGGCTGCGCCTGTTGCGGCCGCTGGAGGACGTTACCGCCGTACGCCTGGCTCCGGCGATTCAGCGCAAGATCTCTCTCGCCTATCGCAAGGGCGAACGCAAGCACCCAGCCGTTACCGTATTCCTCGACGAGGCGATACGCACGGCTGGGGTGCTGGAAGGTTATCAGCGTGATGAGACAAGCAGCGGATCAGAACAGGCCTGATCCGCGGGGATCAGAAGCGGAAGACTTCCGCGTCGATCCGGATCGGCTCGGCCACCGGCATTTTCGGTGGTTCCTGCCGGGCAGCCGGAACCGGCGCTTTGCGCCGAGGCTCTTCAGCCGCGATTGGCGTACTGGCGTGGCTCTTCACCGCGCTCGCCAGTTGCGCGACCAACTGCTGGACCACTTCGCTCTGCGCGCGAACCTGATCGGCAATCGGCCCCTTGTGCTTCTCTTCCAGGTGCACCAGGCGGGTGTCGAGCAGTTGGCCGTCACGGCCGACCAGACGCCACTGGCCTTCGAGCACCGCAGGCTGACGCGGACCGGAATCCAGGCGGGTGATGGTCAACAGCACCTGCACCTGAGCCTTGTAGTTCGGATTGTCCGAGGCCATTACCAGGCGCTGGCTGTTGATCTGGTTTGCCAACTGGCGCAGCACCTGGCGATCCAGGTCAGTGGCCAGGCTGCCAGCCCAACGGGATGTGAGGGCGGTGCTCAGGCTGCCGTCGTCCTGGCGCTGCAGCACGGCTTCGCGCTGCAGGTAGTCAGCAACGGTGATTGGGCCCAGCAGGACGCTCAAGCCGTCCTTATCCGCCGTTTTGTTGGCCACCGGGCCACCATCGAGCTGGTAGTAGGAGACCGGCATGATATGAGAGCACCCGGTCAGCATCAGCAGACCGGTGAGCAGTAATGTGAGAGGAAGCCGCTTAACAATCATCAATCTCTTCCGGCTGGCAGCAAGGCCAGCAATCATGGCTACAGGTGAAAAACCAATAACAAAAAATAGATAAATCACCGCGCCTGGCAAACCCGACGTGGTGTGAATAATCCCTGTCCATATGCAATGCGCCTGCCACCCGGCGCATGACCCAAAAAATGGCAAATGGCCCACCGCCTGGCGGGCACAAGAGGGGCGGTATCATCCGTCAAACCGCCGCTCAACTCCAGCCCCAGGCCACTGCCGACAGCCGTTACTCGACGAGCAGGGCGTCCACACGCTGGAAGCCACGCGGTAATTTATTGCCACGCCGGCCACGCTCGCCCTTGTAGTGCTCGAGGTCGTCGGCCTTAAGGGACAGGGTACGCTTGCCAGCCTGCAACACAAGGGTCGCGCCCGCCGGCAACACGGCCAGGTCGGTGAGGTACTCCTCGCGACTGGCCACTCGCTCGCCGGGAATGCCGATAATCTTGTTGCCTTTGCCCTTGCCCAATTGCGGTAGGTCGGAGACCTTGAACAGCAGCAGGCGGCCCTCGGTGGTCACCGCGGCCAGCCAGTCTTCCTCACGGCTGACCAACGGCCGAGGCGCCACTACCCGCGCGCCATTAGGCAGGCTGAGCAACGCTTTGCCGGCCTTGTTCTTGGCCTGCAGGTCTTCGCCCTTGACCACGAAACCATAGCCGGCATCGGAGGCGATCACGTACAGCGCCTCGTCATCGGGCAGCAGTACGCACTCGAAGGTGGCACCAGCCGGCGGCGTAAGACGACCGGTCAGCGGTTCGCCCTGGCCACGGGCCGACGGCAGGGTGTGAGCGGCCAGCGAATAGCTGCGCCCGGTCGAGTCGATGAACACCGCGTATTGGTTGGAACGGCCCGGCGCAGCCGTCTTGAAGCCATCGCCAGCCTTGTAGGACAGGCCAGTGGCATCGATTTCGTGGCCCTTGGCCGAGCGCACCCAGCCTTTTTCCGAGAGCACCACAGTGATCTTCTCGTTCGGCAGCAGATCGTGCTCGGTCAGCGCCTTGGCTTCGGCGCGCTCGACGATCGGCGAACGACGATCATCGCCATATTTTTCGGCGTCTTCGAGGATTTCCTTGCGCACCAGCTTCTTCAGCTTGGCTTCGCTGCCGAGCAGCGCCAGCAGCTTGTCACGCTCTTTGCTGAGCTCATCCTGCTCGCCACGGATCTGCATCTCTTCCAGGCGGGCGAGTTGGCGCAAGCGAGTTTCGAGGATGTACTCGGCCTGGATCTCGGTCAGGCCGAAGCGCTCCATGAGTACCGGCTTGGGCTGGTCCTCGGTGCGGATGATATGGATCACTTCATCGAGGTTGAGGAAGGCGATCAAGCGGCCCTCCAACAGGTGCATACGGTGCTCGACCTTATCCAGACGGAACTGCAGGCGGCGGCGCACGGTGCCGACACGGAATTGCAGCCACTCGACCAGCAGGGTGCGCAGGTCCTTGACCTGGGGCTTGCCGTCGAGGCCGATGACGTTGGTGTTGACCCGGTAGCTGGACTCCAGATCGGTGCTGGCGAACAGATGCTGCATCAGCGCATCGTGATCGACCCGGCTGCTAGTCGGGATGATCACGATACGGCAAGGGTTCTCGTGATCCGACTCGTCACGCAGGTCAGCGATCTGCGGCGCCTTCGACGGCTTGGCCTGCATCATCGCGGCGATCTGCTCCAGCACCTTGGCGCCGGACACCTGATGCGGCAGCGAGGTGACCACGATGTCGCCATCTTCAATGCTATAAACGGCGCGCATGCGCACCGAGCCCTTGCCGGTCTGGTAGATTTTCAGCAGGTCGGCACGCGGGGTGATGATTTCCGCTTCGGTTGGGTAATCCGGACCCTGGATATGCTCGCAGAGCTGCTCGACCGTGGCCTTCGGCTCATCGAGCAGGCGCACACACGCGGTGGCGACTTCACGCAGGTTGTGCGGCGGCACGTCGGTAGCCATGCCTACGGCGATGCCGGTGGTGCCGTTGAGCAGGATGTTAGGCAACCGCGCCGGCAGGGTCGCCGGCTCGTTGAGGGTGCCGTCGAAGTTCGGCACCCAGTCCACGGTGCCCTGGCCGAGCTCGCTGAGCAGCACTTCGGAATAACGCGACAGCCGCGCCTCGGTGTAACGCATGGCGGCGAAAGACTTGGGATCATCCGGCGCACCCCAGTTGCCCTGGCCGTCGACCAGCGTGTAGCGGTAGCTGAACGGCTGCGCCATCAGCACCATGGCTTCATAGCACGCGCTGTCACCGTGGGGGTGGAATTTACCGAGTACGTCACCGACGGTACGCGCCGACTTCTTGTGCTTGGAATCGGCGTCCAGGCCAAGCTCGCTCATGGCATAGACGATGCGCCGCTGCACGGGCTTCAAGCCGTCGCCGATATGCGGCAGCGCGCGATCCATGATCACGTACATGGAGTAATTGAGATAAGCCTGCTCGGTGAAGTCGGCAAGAGAACGGCGTTCTACGCCGTCCAGGCTCAAATCGAGGGTTTCGCTCATGCGTGCCTCATTGCAAGGTTGATTGGCGCAGCATCAAGGTGCCGTCGCGCTGACTGAATTCAAGGTGTTTCAAGGCGCTCATGCCCAGCAGGATTTCGTCGCCATCCATGCCTGGGGCGATGAGTGCAGACACGTCGTGCAAAACGATATCGCCGAGCTGCAAACGCTCCAGGCGTGTGCGGTGCGCCGTGGCGATGCCATTGGCGGTTCTGATCTGTACCGGCGCGCCGGCTTGCAAGCCGAGGCTTTCGGCGACCTGGCTGGGAATGGCGACCTGGGTGGCGCCGGTGTCGAGGAGAAAGCTCACCCCCTCGCCGTTGATCAGCCCATCGACCAGGTAGTGTCCCCCAGGGCTGCTGGCCAGGCGCACTTCCACATAGCCACTGCCATGCACCGACTCCGGCTGGCGATTGGGATGCTGTTTGGCATCCTCCCAATTACCGAAAAAGTGCGTAGCCAGCAGCAACCCGGCGCCCCAAGCGAGCACCAGCATCACGCGTCCGGCACGGCGGCCTGCAGTCTGCTCGCTCACTGAGCGGCACCCCAGCCGCCAGCCGGCGCTGCGAAGCGCCAGACCACTGGGCGTTTCTCGCCATCGCCACGGGCGTGACCACCGTTATCGAGGCCGACCCAGGCGCCTTCGGCGTCCATCGACAGGGCTTCGGCAACCCCGTAATGCATAGGATAGCGGCGCTCGTCGGTCAATGCTTCGGCGGCGAACGACCAGCAACGCTCGACCTCGCCATTGGCTGGCGTGCGCCGGCAGATGCGATGGGCCTGACGCTCCAGGGTGTAGAGCTTATCCTCGAAGAATGCCAGGTCAGAGAAGTCCACCGGGGCCGGTCGGCCGCCCAGCGCTTCGGGCGAGGCTTCTTCGCCGCCTTCATTGAGCAGCACACAGCCGCCCTCGCAGCGCCAGGTGGCGCGCCGATTGTGCAACACCACCAGCCCACGGCGTTCTTTCTCGGCGGCCAGCCACAGGCGCTCGCCAGCCGGGTCGACGGCGATGCCCTCGAACAGCGAGTTGAAATGCAGCAGCATGCCGCTGGCCCGCGCCTGGCGCACCATGCCTTCAGGCAGGTTCAGCCACTGCGCATCGGCGGCAGGCGGCACTTGCAGCACGGCGGCTCGACTCTCGCTGACCAGATAGCGATTGCCCTTGGCGTCGCAGGAGATGCCTTCGAAATCCAGATGACCGCCGCGCACCAGGCCGGCTACCCACGAGCGCATACGCAACCCCCAGGGCAATGGCATTTCCGGTGCGGGCGGCGCGACGAAACGTTCGGCTTCGGCCTGCCAGACGGTCGCCGACGAGTCGAGCCGATAAACGCGGTCATCCTCACGGTCGGATACCGCCCACAAGGCCTCGCCACACCAGGCCAGGCCCGACAGATTGCCCGCGTCCATGCCGGCCACCGGGTGCTCGCTGGCCAGCTTGAGCTCCTCAAGCGGCGGTGCATCAGCCAATGCCGGCGTCACGGCTGCAAACAGCATGGCGCCGAGCAGGTAGCGCATCAGAGTAGGACCTCGGCCAGGTTGCCCTTGGACTCCAGCCAGGATTTGCGATCACCGGCGCGTTTCTTGGCCAGCAGCATGTCCATCACCTCACGCGTGCCCTCGAAATCGTCGAGGGTCAGCTGCACCAAGCGCCGGGTATTGGGATCCATGGTGGTTTCGCGCAGCTGCGGCGGATTCATCTCACCCAGACCCTTGAAGCGGGTGACCTGTGGCTTGCCGCGTTTCTTCTCGGCCACCAGACGGTCGAGGATGCCGTCGCGCTCGGGCTCGTCCAGGGCGTAGTAGATTTCCTTGCCCAGGTCGATGCGATACAGCGGCGGCATCGCCACGTACACATGGCCCGCGTCCACCAACGGGCGGAAATGCTGCACGAACAGCGCGCAGAGCAGCGTGGCGATGTGCAGGCCGTCGGAGTCGGCGTCGGCGAGGATGCAGATCTTGCCGTAACGCAGCTGGCTCAGATCGCTGGAGCCGGGGTCGAGGCCGACCGCTACGGCAATGTTGTGCACTTCCTGGCTGGCCAGCACTTCGCCGCCATCCACTTCCCAGGTATTCAGAATTTTCCCGCGCAACGGCAGGATCGCCTGAAACTCCTTGTCCCGTGCCTGCTTGGCGCTGCCGCCTGCCGAATCACCCTCGACCAGGAATAGCTCGCAGCGCATCGGGTTCTGCCCCGCACAGTCAGCCAGCTTGCCAGGCAACGCCGGCCCCTGGGTGATCTTCTTGCGCTCGACCTTCTTGCCGGCCTTGAGCCGGCGACTGGCGTTGCTGATCGCCAGTTCGGCCAGCTGCTGGCCGAATTCCGGGTGGGCGTTGAGCCACAGGCTGAAGGCATCCTTGACCACGCCGGAGACGAACGCAGCCGCCTCACGGGACGACAGACGCTCCTTGGTTTGCCCGGAGAACTGGGCATCCTGCATCTTCATCGAGAGGACGAAGGCGATGCGCTCCCAGACGTCTTCCGGCGCCAGCTTGACGCCACGCGGCAGCAGGTTGCGAAACTCGCAGAACTCGCGCATCGCATCCAGCAGGCCCTGACGCAGACCGTTGACGTGGGTGCCGCCCTGAGCCGTGGGGATCAGGTTGACGTAGCTTTCCTGCACCGCGTCGCCGCCTTCCGGCAGCCACAGCAGCGCCCAATCCACCGCCTCTTTGTTGCCAGCCAGGCTGCCGCAAAACGGCTCGTTAGGCAGGCGCTCGAATTCGCTGACCGCGTCGACCAGGTAGGAGCGCAGGCCATCTTCGTACAGC
This sequence comes from Phytopseudomonas punonensis, assembly GCF_900142655.1. Taxonomy (GTDB): domain Bacteria; phylum Pseudomonadota; class Gammaproteobacteria; order Pseudomonadales; family Pseudomonadaceae; genus Aquipseudomonas; species Aquipseudomonas punonensis. The sequence goes on from NZ_FRBQ01000004.1 coordinate 106,865, forward strand.
CACTCGACCTTCTCGTTGCTGGCCTTGTCATGGAAGCTGACGGCGAGGCCCGGGCAAAGTACGGCCTTGGCCTTGAGCACGTGCTTGAGGCGGCTGACCGAGAACTTGTGGGAGTCGAAGTACTTGGCGTCCGGCCAGAAATGCACGCTGGTGCCGGTGTTACGCTTGCCCACGGTGCCGATCACTTCCAGATCGCTGGCCTTGAAGCCATCGGCGAACGCCATGGAGTACTCGTTGCCGTCGCGCTTGACGCGTACTTCCACGCGGGTCGACAGGGCGTTGACCACCGAGATGCCGACGCCGTGCAGGCCGCCGGAGAATTGGTAGTTCTTGTTGCTGAACTTGCCGCCGGCGTGCAGCTTGGTAAGGATCAGCTCGACGCCAGGCACGCCCTCTTCCGGGTGGATATCCACCGGCATGCCACGGCCATCGTCGGTCACTTCCAGAGAGTTGTCCTCGTGGAGGATCACCTGGATGGAGCTGGCGTGGCCGGCCAGGGCTTCGTCGACACTGTTGTCGATGACTTCCTGCGCCAAGTGGTTGGGACGGGTGGTGTCGGTGTACATCCCCGGGCGCTTGCGCACCGGGTCGAGGCCGGAAAGAACTTCGATGGCATCGGCGTTGTAGGCGTTTTGCTGGGCCATGGGTCTGTGCAATGCTCTGATTGATCGGGGGGTCGGTACGCCCACTCAGGGCGCAGGCGCAATGCCGGCAAAGGCGAACAACACGGGCAGGCGCTCGGCAAAACCCTGGAAACCGTGGTCGCCGCCGGCTTCGATGCGCAAAGCGCAGTGCCGGTAATAGGCCTGGGCGCGCCGGTAATCGAGGGTTTCGTCGCCGGTCTGCAGCCACACCTGATAACGCGCCGGGTCTGTCGGCGGCTCGACATCGAGTTCGGCCAGGGCGGTCACGTGGTCCGCGGTCAGTTCCCAGGTTTCGTTGCTGTAGTGATTGGTCTGCGTGCCCAGGTAACCATCGAACAGCTCATGGGGGCGCACAGCAGGGTTGATCAGCAGCGCCTTGAGCCCATGCCGTTCGGCCAGGTGGGTCGCATAGTAGCCGCCCAGCGAGCTGCCGACCAGCGTGGGCCGCCCCAGCTCGGCGATCAGCGCTTCTAGCTGGGCGATGGCCTGGCGGGGATGATGATGCAGCTCGGGAACCCGCAGCTGCGCTTGCAGGCCGCGCACGGCCATGGCCTCGATCAGCTGGCTGGCCTTGGCAGACGCGGGCGAGCTGTTGAGTCCGTGAATATAAAGAATGCTATTGGTCATAACGCGAGGCTACTAGCGCCAGCCGGCCGGCCGCAAGCGCTGCTGTCGCGACCAGGCGTCTCAGCGGGTGCGCGACGCACCGAGCGTCAGTACCCGCCAATGTTGTAATCGGGTGTGAATACAAAGCCGTCGACCCGCGAGACGCCAGTCTCCAGGCGGCCATCGTCATGCAGACGCAGCCAGCGATAGCCCGGCGCGGTGCTGTCGGCCTGAAAGTCCTCGCTCCCCGGCGTGAATTGCACGCAGGTCGAGGGCGACGCCAACAGCCGCACGCTACCACGCTGCTCGTCGATGGTCTGATGCACATGCCCCCAGAGCACGGCCTGCACCTGCGGGAAACGCTCCAGCACTGCGAACAGCGCATCGCGGTTACGCAGACCGATTGGCTGCATCCACTCGCAGCCGATATCAATGGGGTGGTGATGCAGGCAAATCAGGTGGTGGCGTTCTGGCGCTTCGATCAGGGCGCGCTCGAGCAGCACCAGCTGAGACTCCTGCAGATAACCCGGCACGGCGCCGGGAATCGACGAGTCCAGCAGCGTGACCCGCCAATTGCCGAGGTCCACCACCGGCTCGAGCAAATCAGTCCCCACGCAGGCTGCCTGCATGACGGGGATCTCGTCGTGATTACCGGGAATCCAGCGCGCCGGGGCATCGATGGCGCCGCTAAGCTCGCGAAAGCGGGCATAGGAGGCTGCGCTGCCATCCTGAGACAGATCACCGGTAGCCAGGATCATGTCGATGACCGGCTGCTCTTCGAGCACCTGGGCAACCACGCGTTGCAGGCTGTCAGCGGTGTCCATACCCAGCAGGCGGCCGGCCGTATCGGCGAACAAATGACTGTCGGTAAGCTGCACCAGCAGCACCGAGGAATCGGCGGAAGGGGGGATAGACGCACGCGCCAAGGTGTTTCTCCTTGAATGAGTGCGAATTATGGAATCGCGAGGCGGGCCGGTAAACCCGTAAATCAGCACTGGTTCACAGAAATTTGATGCATTTTTATGGCCAGGGGCCACCACCCACATCAAGGGGCTCTGTTTCGTGACCACATGCCAGGCAATGGCTTAGCCATTCACCGAGAAACACATTGAGCTGGGTTTTCTCGTCCGGCTGGTGCATGGCGGCGTTGGGATAGGAATAGATACCACGAAAGCGCCGGGCGCTCTGGGCCCCGGTAACTTCGGCCATACGCGCGTCATGGTAGACGCGCACCTCCAGTTGCGGCACCGGCAACCATGGCAGGCTGTACTCCTGGCGCACTTGCACCGTGGAGGTGTAGGGACAGCTCTCCACCACTTCCAGCGCCAACACACCTAGCTGCCGCTCGCCCTGGCTCAGCGCCACGCGCCGTGCCACCTGGGCCTCACGCATGCCTGGCAGCAGGCGCATGAGCCGCGCATAGTTGGCTTCGCAGGCCGCCTGCAGCTCGATCAGATCGACCCGGTAGCGCTCGCGCAGCAGATTTACCCCCATAGGCCCCTGACCTCGGCGCGATTGAGCGCCAGCCACTGTAGGGCGATGATGCTCGCCGCGTTGTTGATCTTGCCGTCGCGGACAGCCTGTAAGGCGTCCTCAAAGGGCCACACCTGCACTCGAATGTCTTCGCCCTCTTCTTCGAGGCCATGGACACCACCCACGCCGGCGCTGCTGCAGCGCCCAAGGAACAGGTGAACGAATTCGTCGGAGCCGCCTGGCGACGGGAAGTAGCGGGTTATCGGCCACAAAGAAGTCAGCGTCAGCCCGGCCTCTTCCTCGGCCTCGCGCAGCGCCACTTCATCAGGTTCTTCGTTCTTGTCGATCAATCCGGCGACCAGCTCGACCAGCCACGGGTTGGTGGCCTTGTGCATGGCACCGACGCGAAACTGCTCGATCAGCACCACGCTGTCGGTCACCGCGTCGTAAGGCAGCACGCATACCGCATCGTGGCGGATGAACAATTCGCGGCGCAGCACCGGGCCCATTTCGCCGGAAAACTGCCGGTGGCGCAGGTGGAAGCGATCCAGGCGGTAAAAGCCGCGGAAACATTCCTCACGCTCGATGATTTCCACCGCGTCCGGGCCGGGGGTGAAGGTCTCGGTCATCTGCTGGTCTCTCGTTTTACCGACATATTGGAGCCATCCTAGGGGCTGTTGAGGCTCTCCCGCAAGGGACGGATCGAAAGCCTGGCCGATCTGTTCGGATTGGCGAATAATCGCGAACTCCCCTGCCGTCAGGCAGTCGAACGCCCGTCCTCTGCCAATGGCTTTTTCCTGCATGAACATGTCCAGCGTTGTCCGTCTTGGTGCCCTCTTCAGCCTCGCCCTGTTGCTTGGCGCCTGCCAGAGCCTGTCCAAACCCGCTACACCAACGGCTGCGGCCACCACCCATGAAAAATGGGAGCACAAGGCAGCAGATTGCAGCGCCCAGGATTGCCCGCTGGTCAATGTGGAGCTGCAGCGCGTGGTCGATCAACCGGCACTCAACGCGCGCATTGAAGCGACCCTACTCGACTTGGTGAAAGATGCTACCGGCACGCGGCCACAGTCGCTGGCTGAACACGAGCGTGAGTTTCTGGCTAACGGTAAGCCGGGCTGGGTCAGCTACCTGCAGGCCAAGGTACTCAGCCAGCATGACCAGTTGGTGGTGATCGAGCTGTCCAGCTACCACTTCATCGGCGGCGCCCACGGCGTGCCTGGGCGCACGTACATCAATTACGACCGTGAGCAGAACAAGGTGCTGAGCCTGCAGGACATGCTGGTACCCGGCGAAGAAGCGGCTTTCTGGCAAATCGCCCAACGCGCCCACCAGGCCTGGCTGATCGCACAGGGCCACGGCAATGACGTGGAGTACCGCAAGACCTGGCCGTTCGAGCGCACCGCCAACATCGCCCTGAACCCCGATGCGGTGATGCTCAAGTACGACGTCGCCCGCCTGGCGCCCTACTCCGACGGCCACCCGGAAATCCTCATCCCCTACAACCAGCTGCAGGGCATCCTGCGCCCGGCGTATATGCCCGGCGCCGCACGTTAAAGATGGGTAATCAGCCGCAAGCGCGCTTACGGCTGTAGTTTTATACCTGCCGGTAAATCACCGAGCCTTCCTCCTTGAAGCGCTCGGCCTGCTCCTTGAAGCCCGCCTCGACCGCCTTGCTCTCGTCCGACAGCCCATTCTCCTTGGCGTATTCACGCACTTCCTGAGTGATCTTCATCGAGCAGAACTTCGGCCCGCACATGGAGCAGAAGTGGGCGACCTTGGCCGAATCCTTCGGCAGGGTTTCATCGTGATAGGAACGCGCGGTATCCGGATCCAGCCCGAGGTTGAACTGGTCTTCCCAGCGGAACTCGAAGCGCGCCTTGCTCAATGCGTTATCGCGGATCTGCGCACCCGGATGCCCCTTGGCAAGGTCGGCCGCGTGGGCGGCGATCTTGTAGGTGATAATCCCGGTCTTCACGTCGTCCTTGTTCGGCAAACCCAGGTGCTCTTTGGGCGTGACGTAGCAGAGCATGGCGCAACCGAACCAGCCGATCATCGCCGCGCCGATGCCCGAGGTGATGTGGTCGTAACCCGGCGCGATGTCGGTGGTCAGCGGGCCAAGGGTGTAGAACGGCGCCTCGTCGCAGCATTCCAGCTGCTTGTCCATGTTCTCCTTAATCAGCTGCATCGGCACGTGGCCGGGGCCTTCGATCATGCATTGCACGTCGTGCTTCCAGGCGATCTTGGTCAGCTCGCCGAGGGTTTCCAGCTCGCCGAACTGGGCGGCGTCGTTGGCATCGGCAATCGAGCCGGGGCGCAGGCCATCGCCCAGCGAGAAGCTGACGTCGTAGGCCTTCATGATTTCGCAGATGTCTTCGAAATGGGTGTAGAGGAAGTTCTCCTTGTGGTGTGCCAGGCACCACTTGGCCATGATCGAGCCGCCACGACTGACGATGCCGGTAACCCGCTTGGCGGTCAGCGGCACGTAGCGCAGCAGCACGCCGGCGTGGATGGTGAAGTAGTCCACGCCTTGCTCGGCCTGCTCGATCAGGGTGTCGCGGAACAGCTCCCAGGTCAGGTCTTCGGCCACGCCGTTGACCTTCTCCAGCGCCTGGTAGATCGGTACGGTGCCGATCGGCACCGGCGAGTTGCGGATGATCCACTCGCGGGTTTCGTGGATATGCTTGCCGGTGGACAGGTCCATCACCGTGTCCGCCCCCCAACGGATACCCCAGGTCAGCTTGGCGACTTCTTCCTCGATGGAAGAACCCAGGGCGCTGTTACCGATATTGCCGTTGATCTTCACTAGGAAGTTGCGGCCGATGATCATCGGCTCCAGCTCGGTGTGGTTGATGTTCGCCGGAATGATGGCGCGGCCGCGGGCCACTTCGTCACGGACGAACTCTGGAGTGATTTCCTTGGGAATGCTGGCGCCGAAACTGTTGCCGCTATGCTGCTCCTTGAGCAGGCCCGCCGCGCGGTGCTCGGCGAGTTTCATATTCTCGCGGATGGCGACGTATTCCATCTCCGGGGTGATGATGCCCTGCCGTGCGTAGTGCATCTGGCTGACGTTCTTGCCCGGCTTGGCGCGGCGCGGATTGCGCACATGGGCGAAGCGCATCTTGGTCAGCTCTTCATCGGCCAGGCGGCGCTGGCCGAACTCCGAGGACAGGCCATCGTGGCGCTCGGTGTCGCCACGATCTTCGATCCAGGCGCTGCGCACATCGGCCAGGCCCTTGCGCACATCGATGGTCACGCTCGGGTCGGTGTAGGGGCCGGAGGTGTCGTAGACGGTGACCGGGGCGTTGATCTCGCCGCCGCTCTTTGTTTCAGAGAATGCGGTGGGCGTAACGTCCAGGCTGATTTCGCGCATTGGCACGCGAATGTCCGGGCGACTGCCCTGCACGTAGATTTTCTGGGAACGGAGGAAAGGCTGGATCGACTGTTGGTCGACCTGGGCGGACTCACTGAGGTTCTGCTGTTGTTGTTTGACGCTCATCGGTTGGCTCCTCGGCTGGATGTCGGGGAGAACCTGATGGATGCACGCGATGAAGCAACGCCGCACCTTGGCTGCTTGAACATGCGGGAGATCGTGAAGAGCGCCGGCATGTTCAAACAGCCAGGGCGCGGGCACACCACGAGTGCGGTGTGGGGGAATCCACCATGCAGGTCGCTGAAAAACTATCTGCGTTGCCATCGCGGCGTTAAAAATCGGCTCAAATGCTCATGTACTACTCGTACACTCCGCTTTTTCGCCACTTTTTGCCTTGCGTTGGCTGCCTCGCCTACGTTTTTTAAACGATCTGTAGAGGTGGATACCTCTTGTTCCCTACGCAGGCCTTAACCTGATCAGGTTCAACGGGATCCGGAACTCTCCGATCTCAGCCTCCGATTCGAGGCACCCCGACAAGAACTCTGCCAGTCTACTGGCAGCCGCAGGTGGCAGCAACGTCGGCACGACCCGCAGGTCGGATAGTGGCCGCCGCCACGCGCCTTGACCCCTCTGGTGGCCGGGCTTAGTCTCGCCTGCTACTGCCCTTCTAGGATCCACAGACATGCTGCGCAGACTTTCCCTGGCCGTTGCCGTGACCGCCGCCTCAACCGCCACGGCCCTGGCAGATACTGCCCCGTTGTCGGTGCGCACTGATCTGATGTCGGTGTACCAGGAGGCCGCCGCCAACAATGCCGACCTGGCTGCTGCCCGCGCCGACTTCGCGGCGCGCCGCGAGGGTGTGCCTCAGGCCCGCGCCGGCCTACTGCCGAACCTCAGCGCTGGCGCCCAAATGAACGACACCCGCACGGCGCTGCAGCAGCCGTCTGCCACCCAGTCGCGCAGCGGCACGGTGTACCAAGCGAACCTCAGCCAGCCGCTGTTTCGCGCCGACCGCTGGTTCCAGCTGCAGGCTGCCGAGGCCGTCAGCGAGCAGGCAGCGCTGGAGCTGTCGGCCAATGAGCAGAACCTGATCCTGCAAAGTGCCGAGGCCTACTTTTCGATTCTGCGCGCCCAGGACAATCTGGCGTCGACAAAAGCCGAAGAGGCTGCCTTCAACCGCCAGCTGGATCAGGCCAACGAGCGCTTCGACGTCGGCCTGTCGGACAAGACCGACGTGCTGCAGGCCCAAGCCGGCTTCGATAGTGCGCGGGCCAACCGCATCACGGCCCAGCGCCAGGTCGAGGACGCCTTCGAGGCACTGGTCACCCTGACCAACCGCGAATACCGCAGCGTCGAAGGCATTCAGCACAGCCTGCCGATTCTCACCCCGGTACCCAACGACGCCACGGCCTGGGTGAATACCGCCGCCGCGCAGAACCTCAACCTGCAGGCCAGCAATTTTGCCGTCAACGCCGCCGAAGAAACCCTGCGCCAACGCAAGGCCGGGCATGCGCCGACGCTGGACGCGGTCGCCAGCTACAAACGCGGTGACAACGACGCCTTTGGCTTGAGCAACCCCAACTACACCGGGCAGAACTACGGCAGCGACGTGTCGCAGCGCACCATCGGCCTGGAACTGAACATCCCGCTGTACAGCGGCGGCCTGACCAGCTCGCAAGCGCGCGAGGCCTACCAGCGCCTCAGTCAGTCCGAGCAACGCCGCGAAGGGCTACGCCGTGAAGTGGTGCAGAACACCCGCAACCTGTACCGCGCGGTGAATACCGACGTAGAAACCGTGCAGGCGCGCCGCCAGTCGATCATCTCCAACCAGAGCGCCTTGGAAGCCACGGAAATCGGTTATCAGGTCGGCACCCGCAATATCGTCGATGTGCTGGACGCCCAGCGCCAGCTGTACAGCGCGGTGCGCAACTACAACGACGCGCGCTACGACTACATCCTCAACAACCTGCGCCTCAAGCAGGCCGCCGGCACCCTCAGCCCGGCCGACCTCGAAGCCCTGGGCGCCTACCTGAAGCCGGACTACAACCCGGATCGCGACTTCCTGCCCACCGACCTGGCCAAGGCTGGCGAAGCGCGGCTGCAGGGCGAAGAATAGGCGGCGCCTGCAGGACAGGCCCGCTTTTGTGGGAGCGCGCCATGCGCGCGATATCGCGGGCGTGGCCCGCTCCCACAATGAATCGCGGCGGCTCGAGCCCACAGCATTGCGGCCACATCAAGGCCAATTGAGCAGGCGTTAAACGAGCAGCCTTTCCAACCCATCCAGCAGGCGCTTCAACGCGCCCTGATTGGCCTTGAGCACCGCCAGCCCAGCCTCACGCATGGCCGCCGCATGCGCTGGCTCGCTCAGCAGTGCTGCCACTTGCCTACCCAGCGCGTCGGCATCTGCCACTTCGCAAAGTGCACCGCGTTCCAGCAGTTGCGCGGTGATTTCCAGGAAGTTGAAACGGTGCGGCCCCATGATCACCGGCAGGCCCAGCGCCGCGGGCTCCAGCGGGTTATGGCCGCCGGTCTCGACCAGGCTGCCGCCGACAAAGGCGATATCGGCCAGGGCGTACAGAAACATCAGCTCGCCCATGCTGTCGCCCAGCAGCACCTGCATCTGGGGGCCAACCGCCTCGCCTGACGAGCGCCGTATGAAGCTCAGCCCTGCCTCACGCAACTGCGCCGCCGCCGTGTCGAAACGTTCCAGATGGCGCGGCACCAGAATCAGCAAGGCATCCGGCTGGCTGGCGAGCAACTGCCGGTGCGCCTGGATCACCAGCGCGTCCTCACCTTCGCGAGTGCTGGCGGCGATCCACACGGGCCGCTGTTGCGCCTGCCATTGCCCGCGTAACGCGCTGGCGCGAGCCGATACCTCTGCATCCACCTGCTGGTCGAACTTGATCGAACCGGTAACCTCGACAGCGGCGGGCCGCGCCCCCAGGTCGATAAAGCGCTCAGCCTCGACCTGGCTCTGCACCGCGAGCAGATCCAACTCGGCAAGCATCGGCGCGGTCAGCTTGGCGAAGCGCCCATAGCCTTTGGCCGAACGCGCGGAGAGCCGTCCATTGGCCAGCGTCACCGGGATGCCGCGAAGTGCGCATTGGTGGATGTAGTTGGGCCACAGCTCGGTCTCCATGATCACCGCCAGCTTCGGTTGCGCCTTTTTGAGAAACCGCGCCGCAGCCCAGGGCAGGTCATAGGGCAGATAGCAGTGCTGCACCCGGCCGGCGAACTGCGCCTCGGGAAACAGCGCGCGGATTCGCTCGGAGCCGGTGGGCGTCATGCAGGTCAGGGTGATCGGCATATCCGGATAGCGGGCCAGCAGCTCGCGCACCAACGGCGCGGCGGCGATGCTTTCACCTACCGACACGGCATGCACCCAGATGCCGCCGGGACGCAGTGGCGGCAGCAACGCAAAGCGCTCACCAACGCGCTTGGTGTAGGCCGGCGCGCGCCAGGCACGCCAAGCCAGGCGCAGGCCGATCAGCGGGAGACAGAGGTGAAACAGCAGGCTATAGAGATGTCGGTTCATGGCGGCGAAGCTTAGGGTTGCCGGCGGAGCAGCACAAGTCGCGCGCCGAGCTCACGCTTTGAGCACCCGCAGGCGCTCGGTCAGGGCCGTGGCCAGCCACTGGGCGGCCGGCCCCAGCGCCTCGTCACGGCGAAACACCATTTCCAGCGGCAGAGGCGGCGCGATCCAGTCGCTGCGTAGCTCAACCAAATGGCCCTGATAGGTCGGGTACTGGGCCACGTGCCGCGGCAGACAGGCCCAACCCAGGTTGCGCATCAGCAGCTCGGCCATCGAGTAGAAACTGTCCGCATGCCAGGCTGATGGGCTGATCCGTTCGTTGCCGGGGTACTGGGTGTCCTGCAGGCTGATCAGCAGTTGGCGGTGGCGCGCCAGCTCACGGCGCCCGACTGGCCCGGCCTGGGCCAGCGGATGGCCGGCGCCGCAGACCATGACCATCTCCACCATGCCCAGGCGCCGGCGCTCGAGCTCCGCCGGCATGCCCTCATGGTGAAACAGCAGGCCAAGATCGGCGCGCCGCTCGATAAGCCGCCGCGCCACCACGCCTTGCCCGCCACTGGTCATCTGCACCTCCACCCCGGGAAAGGCCCGCGCCAAACCCTCCAGGCTGTCGAGCACAGGCGGCAGCGGCAAGGCCTCGTCCTGGGCGAGCCGCAGGCAGGCTTCTTCGCCCTGAGCCAGGCCGAGCGCCCGCCCTTCCAGCCGCTCGCACTGGCGCAGCAGCTCGCGGGCTTCTTCCAACAAGGCCAGCCCGGCGTCGGTCACGCGGGGCTGGCGGCCGCTGCTGCGCTCGAACAGGCGCAGGCCGAGATCGTCCTCCAGAGCCGCCACCGCCGTGCTGACCGCGGACTGCACGCGACCCAGCCGCCGGGCCACGGCAGAAAACGAATGGCCCTCGGCCACCGCCACGAAGACTTCCAACTGTTCAAGGCTCCAGCGCACAACCTATCTCCCATGCAGATAGGTAATGAGTTTACCTAACAAACAGCGTCGGTAAAATTGCAAGCCTGTTAAGAGGAGTGCTGCCGATGAATGGTTATCTCTATCTCGCTCTGGCGATTGCCGCGGAAGTGATCGCAACCACCTCCATGAAGGCTGTCGATGGGCTCAACAAACCACTGCCTTTGCTGCTGGTAATCGTCGGTTACAGCATCGCGTTCTGGATGCTGATCCTGGTCGTACGCACCATTCCCGTGGGCATCGCCTACGCCATCTGGGCCGGCCTGGGGATCGTGCTGGTGAGTATCGCGGCGATGTTCGTCTATGACCAGAAGCCCGACCTGCCCGCCGTGCTGGGCATGGGCCTGATCGTAAGTGGTGTGGTGGTGATCCAGCTGTTCTCCCGCGTCACCGGCCACTGAGCGTTATACTGCGCACCTGTTTTTCTGAGAGGCGCCCGCATGTCCCAAACTCTGAGCACAGACGTCCTGATCGTCGGCGGCGGTGTCGCCGGCCTGTGGCTGAATGCGCGCCTGCGCGCCAAGGGCTACGCCACGCTGCTGGTTGAGCGCGACAGCCTGGGCGGCGGTCAGAGCGTCAAATCCCAGGGAATCATCCACGGTGGCGCCAAATATGCCCTGCATGGCGCGCTGAGCGGCGCCTCGGAAGCCATCGCCGATATGCCACGGCGCTGGCGCGAAGCCTTGGATGGCAGCGGCGAGCTGGATCTGTCCGGCGTGCGCCTGCTTTCCGATGCTCACTACCTGTGGTCGCCGGGCACCCTGGCCGGCAACCTGACCAGCTTCTTCGCCAGCAAGGCCGTGCGCGGCCGCGTCGACCAGGTAAAAGGCGACCAGCTACCGCCCGCCCTGCAAAACCCGAAATTCAAAGGCAAGGTCTACCGCCTGGCGGAGCTGGTGGTGGACGTACCGAGCCTAATCGCCCGCCTGGCCGAGCTCGCTGGTGACAGCCTGCTCGCCGCTGACGACATTCAGCCGCTGCACGAAAATGGCCAACTAGCCGGCTTATGCGTCGACGGTCGTGAGATTCGCGCCCAACGCATTGTGCTCAGCGCCGGCCGCGGCAATGCCGACCTGCTGACCAGCCTCAATGTCGCGCAACCGAACCAACAGCTTCGTCCGCTGCATATGGTGATGGTCAAGGGTCCGAGCCTGAAGCCGCTGTACGCCCATTGCCTGGGCGGGGGGCCGAAGCCACGTATCACCGTGACCAGCCACCCGAGTGCCGATGGCGAGTGGGTTTGGTACCTGGGTGGCGACTTGGCCGAAGCCGATGGCGTGGCGCGTGACGAAGCGGCGCAGATCGAGGCGGCGCGCAAAGAGCTCAGTCAGTTGCTGCCCTGGATCGACTTGTCCACAGCCCAATGGGCGACCCTGCGCGTCGAGCGGGCGGAGCCGGCGCAAAGCGGGCTGGTGCGCCCGGACAATGCCTTTCTCAGCGACCAGGGCGCCCTGCTGGTCGGCTGGCCGACCAAGCTGGCCCTGGCACCGGACTTCGCCGATCGCGTGCTGAGCCATCTCGAACGTGACGGCATTCGTCCTGCTGATCATCCTGCGCTGCCGGAACTGCCGCGCCCGGTCATTGGCCGCACTGCGTGGGAGACCTCGTTTTGATCCGCAACCTGCACGGCCTGCATCGTCCACTGGGTTCGACCGGCCTGCAGGTCTCGCCGCTGGGCCTGGGCACGGTCAAGCTGGGCCGCGACCAAGGCGTCAAATATCCCAATTGCTTCACCATTCCTGACGACCAACAGGCTCGCCAGCTGCTGAGCCTCGCCCGCCAGCTGGGCATCAACCTGATCGATACCGCGCCGGCCTATGGCATCAGCGAACAGCGCCTCGGCCCGTTGCTACGCGGCCAGCGTCAGGACTGGGTAATCGTCACCAAGGTCGGCGAAGAATTCGACAATGGCCTGTCGCATTTCGACTTCTCGGCCGCCCACACGCGCCACTCTGTGGAGCGCAGCCTGAAACGTCTGGAAACGGACTATATCGACCTGGTCATGGTGCACTCCAACGGCGACGATCTGGCGATCCTGCGTGATGAAGCCGTCTACGACACTCTCGCCGAACTCAAGCAGGCCGGGCTGATCCGCGCCTTTGGTTTCTCCGGCAAGACTGTCGAAGGCGGCTTGCTGGCACTCGAACGCGGCGACTGCGCGATGGTTACCTACAATCTCAGCGAGCAGCAGGAGCGGCCGGTATTGGACTATGCTGCCCTTCACGCCAAAGGCATCCTGATCAAGAAAGCCCTGGCCAGCGGCCATGTCTGCCTGGAAAGCGGCGTCGATCCGGTACGCGCCAGCTTCGAACTGATATTCGGTCATCCGGGCGTTGGCAGCGCTATCGTCGGCACCATCAACCCGGTACACCTGGCGCATAACGTCGCCATGGCAGCCGAAGTTATTGTCGGCACTAATAGCCGTCATAACGGATCAGGAGAGTGATGGACAGGCGTGCAACGCACGCCGTTAACGCCGCTTATGCGGCCGACCCCGACGCAAGAAGGAGCCGACATGCCGCGCATCATTTCCCGCAAAGACCCCGCCACGTTCAAGACCTTGCCCCTGTACGTCGAGGCCACGCCTGACGGTATCGCCTACCAGAGCCTGGGCCGCCCGCTAAATTTCAGCGAAATGCTCGAGCGCCGCAAACCAGTCGAATTACATGACAGCCAACGCTTCGCCGTCGAACTGGCCAACCTGGGCGTCTCGGTGCGCCTCACCCTGAACTGGCAAGGTCGTGAGTACTGGGTGCTCGTACGACAGCGCCGCCAGGACCGTGGCGACGTCGTCCTCAAGTTGATCTCCGGTTACGTACCGGCTCACGAGCTAAACTTGCCGCTACTGACCGCCCTGCAAGAAGTTGCCGAAGAGTGCCTGCTGGAAACCAGCGAAGGCTGGCTCTACGGCCGCTTTGGCGACACCTGGCTACCGGCGCCCTACGAGGGCTCGCTCAAGTACCGAGAGAACGCCCACTTTCGGCTAAGCCCGCTGTCCGGCGCTGCGCGGCCGGTGCAATGCGGCAACCTGACCCTGCTGGAACGCCCGCGCGCCTATGTGCACGTGCCAACCGCCTCGCTGCAACTGGTCTATGACTTGCGCCTGGATCTGCCCAAAGACGCCAAGCAACTCAGCCTGCTGCACGTTGACGAGCATCTGGAGAACGGCAAGCTGATCGCCCGCCTGGATCACGCCCGCCCGGATCTGTATCTGATTCCTCTGGAACAGGGCCGCCCGACAGCCGAGCTGCTGACCCTGCGCCAGGGCCAGCTGGTGCCCGCCGCTACTCGCGGCCTATGGCTCGCCGAGAGCTTTGCCGCACAGGAAGGCTGGCTGGTGCGCGACGAGCGCATTCGCTGGAGGGACTGGCTGACACTGCAGAACCTCACGCCGAAAGCGCAAAAGGCAGGTCCTGGCACCGTCCGCGCGGGCGCAACACCGGCGCCAAGAGTTCGCCTGGATACCGCAGCAGCGGTCTGACTGCGAAGTGGCCTGCCACAAACAAGAACCCCGCCGATTGGCGGGGTTCTTTGTTTTCAGCGGCTGCGAATTTTCTCGACGATGGCGGTGGTCGAGCTGTTCTCGACCAGCCCCAGCACGCGAACCTCACCGCCGTAAGCCTGCACAATATCGGCACCAACGACCTGGTCGATGCCGTAGTCACCACCCTTGACCAGCACATCGGGCTGCACCTGCTTGAGCAGACGCTCAGGGGTGTCCTCGCTGAAGCTCACCACCCAGTCCACAGCACCCAGACCGGCCAGCACAGCCATGCGGCGATCCACTGCATTGATCGGGCGGCCTGGCCCTTTGAGACGGCTAACCGACGCATCGTCATTGAGCGCCACGATCAGCCGATCACCCTGAGCACTTGCCTGCTCGAGGTAGGTCACATGACCGGCATGCAGAATGTCGAAGCAACCATTGGTGAAAACGATCTTCTCGCCATGGGCGCGCGCGTCTTCGGTGGCCAGCAGCAATTGCTCCAGGCTCAGCACACCACGCTCGGAGCCCTCCTCGCGCTGCACTGCGCGGCGCAGCTCGGGCGTGCTGATCGCTGCCGTACCCAGCTTGCCGACGACGATACCCGCAGCGAGGTTGGCCAATGCAACGGCCTGGGGAAGTTCGGCACCTGCCGCGATAGAGGCGGCAAGCGTCGAAATCACGGTATCGCCAGCACCGGTCACATCGAACACTTCACGCGCACGTGCCGGCAGGTGCAGGGGCGCATGTTCCGGACGCAACAGCGTCATGCCATGCTCGCCGCGGGTCACCAGCAGCGCGCCCAGATCAAGTTCACGCATCAGGCGCGCGCCACGGCTAACCAGCTCGGCTTCGTCCTCGCAACGACCCACGATCAGCTCGAACTCGCTGAGGTTCGGAGTGATCAGGCTGGCGCCGCGGTAGATAGAAAAATCTTTGCCTTTGGGGTCAGCCAATACCGGAATACCACGGGCCCGAGCAGCCTGGATCAGCGCCTGATGGTTTTGCAGGGCACCTTTGCCGTAGTCGGACAGCACCAGCACCTTGACCTGATCGAGCAACTGCTCGACCTGCCGCGCCAAAGCGTCGGCATCGGTGTGGAACGGCTCTTCGAAATCCATGCGCAGCAGCTGCTGGTGACGGCTCATGACCCGCAGTTTGACGATCGTCGGCTGGTTTTCGATGCGCTGGAAGTAAGTTTTCACTCCAATTGCTTCCAGGCTCTGCTGCAAGCTCTGCGCAGCTTCATCCTCGCCGGTCACACCAACCAGTACCGCAGGCGCACCGAGCGCGGCAATATTCAGCGCAACGTTGGCAGCGCCGCCTGGGCGGTCCTCGATCTGGTCAACCTTGACGACCGGCACCGGAGCCTCAGGCGAAATACGTGAGGTAGCGCCGTGCCAATAACGATCAAGCATGACATCACCCACCACGAGAACGGGCGCCTGATCGAAACGGGGCATGGATAACTTCATGCGAAAACTCCGGATTTTCAAAATCGCCGCGGAGAATAGCACATCAGCTATTGCGCACCGCCGCAGTGCCTTTCAGTACAGCTCAATCATCGAAAGGTCGCACCCAGAAAAGCTCATGCCGGCGCACAGCTTTGCGAAAGAACTCATCTTCACCGGCCTGCGGCCAGCGCCGCGCAGCCAGGCACCATTGAATGAAGCGCCGCAGCCGCTTCTTGAAAGGCAGCGGCGTTTGCAGATCGTGCTGCATTGCCAACGCCTGACTCTTATCTAGCAACACGCGGTCGTCGAGCTGCAGGCACCACAATTTGTCGGCAGGCAGCGGCTCGATGCACGGTGGTAACGCCACCCCGTTACCGGCCGGCCCCATGGGCCAGCGGTCATTGTCAGCCAGATGATTGGCGTAAAGCAGCTGTACATCAGGCCGCCATCCGCTTTGCTCAATAGCCTGGCGCAATGCACGGCCAGTCTGAATGTGATCAGGATGCGGATCGAGCTCAGGATGCGGAAGCACGACAACTTCCGGTTTGAAATGCTGCAGCAGCGCGGCAAGATCGGCGATCAGGTTACTCCAGGTTGGCGAACCATCAACATCGCCAGGCAACTTCACTGAATTGAAACGGCGCACGCTACGAATGTCCGCGTCGCCAGATTCCCGCGAGGCGAACGGCATGAACGGCTCGCTCTCCATCTGGCGCAGTTGCATACAGTAATACCCCAACTGCACACAGCGACTGGGCTCGACTCCGCCCCATAACGGCACCGTTTGGCTGCTCCAGCTACGTAGCCGCCCTTTGAGACGAGCAGCGGCTGCGTCACTAAGGCCAAGGCGGCGATAGAAACCAGCCTCGATTTCGCCTTGGGTCAGAGTTACGATCGAGGCTTCACTGGTACGACTGTAAAGCCCAAATGCAGCAAGCTCGGCATCGTCAGCATGAGGTGCCAGCACCATCACACGACGACGGGAATAGTCAGGGTTGCTGAAACAATAAAGCGTTGCCTCACGCCCCAACCGACAAAAACGCCCACGCAGCTTCAAATGCCCTTCTCGCAGCGCCGGCAAATACCCCGACAGATTGACGAAGCGCACGCCATTGACGCCTCTTTCGAAATCTTGCCGGTCAAGGCTTTCGCCTTCACCAATCAGCACATGGGGGTCAAGGCAGCGCCCCAACAAGCCACTGCGGATATGCACAGCCATTACCAGGGTGTCTGCATCCTCGGGCCACAAGGCGCCAACCGGGGATACCTGCCCATTGCGATCGAGCAGTGCAGAAAAGCTCAGGCTATCCGCAGGAAAAGCATGGCGATAATCATCGCGGGGTGAATAAAACAGGTGATCGGAAAACCACGCTTCGTGAGCAATCCATGCAATCACGAGCACGACCGGGGCAGTGCCCCATGATCCGAACCAATCAAGTGCCACCAGAATAGGCAGTGCAACGATCATGAGAATGCGCTTGTTACGCCGATGCCGACGTACCAGTTGCTGCTTGCGGGCTTCCATTCATCTATACCTGAAAAACAGGATGGCGATTACACCAACGGTCCTTGTATTCAACATCGGCGCGGCCGAACGAGTAGCGCAAAGGCTTGCCTCGCGCACGCGCATCTTCCCATGCGGCTTGAGTATTGATAAAGCTCAGGACACTGCCGGGGCTGAAGTCACGAGACTCAGGGTCGACGCCACCATTGATGTACTCAATGCTGATCCAGTCTGGCGACTCGACCCTGTATAAAACCTGAACGGCTATCGACTTGCCGTCGAGCTGAAGATACGAGCCCCACAGAAAATCCTTCAGTGCCTCGAAAACCTCGGCGAGATGCCGTTTGCCAGGCACAGCGAACCCCCAGCGCTTCTCGAATAACTCCGTGTAAATCGCGGCCAATGCATCTGCAGCCAGACCGCTGACCGGCAAAACCTCGCCACCGGCGTCTTCCAGCATGCGCAATTCGCGCCGCTGGTTGTAGCGAAATTTCTTGCCGTACTCTTCAGGCTGCCGCGCCAGCGCCAGTTCGTCTGGCTGCTTGCGTAGCGTCGAGATCGACCCCTCATGCAAAGCGGAGACATACCGCAGGCGCTGCCGAATAGGGGCCTGAGCCCCTTGCGCAACCGGCAATATAACTTCGGAATTGCCCAGATCGAACAGGTCACGCTGCCCCGTTCGCTTAAGCACATTGCGAGACAACGCCAGGCTGCTGCCCCAAACGGGAATCGCAGCCAGCACCTCACCTTGAAGTGGCCAACCGAGATAATGCACTGGGATGCCAGCCAGCGTAGAAAGCTTCGCTACTATTTCGGGATGAGTAACAACGCTGCCACCAAAACGCGCCCACGCCTGTGCATAAAGATTGGCGTCTATGGGGCGCCAGCCACGCTCGCGCCAGCGCTGTAACAGGTTGAACATCAGGCATCCGGCTCTGGCAAAAAGGTCGCCAAGCTTAACACGCAGGCGCTGCCTCTTGAGGGACGATGCTTTAAGATACCTGCCTTTACCCGACGCTTAGGACTTCTGGTGCAGCTACCCTCACAGCCCAACTCCATCCGCTCGCGGCTATACGATTTCATAGCAATGCGCTGGCTCGTAGGCGGTTATCTGGTTCTACTGACAGGCCTGTTCTGGATCCCGGATGGCAGTCAGTACACGAAGTACTACTACGCATTGATTGCGGCGCCTGCCCTTCTGGGCCTTTTAATGGCTCCCACGCAAATCAAACCGATCCTGCGCGACCCCGTAATTATCAGCTTCTTGGTGCTGAGTGCATGGTTGCTCATAAGTATCGGTTGGAGCCGTGCCGATGAGGCCGTTGGCAGCCTGGCCAAGCGCCCCCTCTACGTATTCATGCTATTCGCAGGCTGCGCCTTGATTGCCCTCAAGAGCGAAAGCCTGCTGTTGAAGACCCTGCGCATCGGTGCAGGGATCGGTGCGCTGGCAGCTTTGATCAATGTCATTTGGTTCCTACAGAGTGCAGCACCGGGTGATCGCTTAATTGGCACTGGTGCGCTACGCAACCCATTGCTCACCTCCCATGTACTTGGCTTTCTGTGCACCTACTGGGTAGCGGCATGGCTGTCGCGCAGCGAACAGCGTGATTGGCTGCCGGTGGTGATGGCGCTCCCGCTGCTGGCTGCCTTGCTTGCGACAGGCTCGAGAACGCCACTGATGGGCCTGGCCCTGACCAGCTTTTGGATGCTGCTGGTGAGCGGAAGGCGCGCTGTTTACTTGGTGAGCGCCCTGCTGATCGGCGCAGGCGCAGTCTATCTTGCTGCTCCGGACATCCTCCTGCAGCGTGGCACCTCGTTCCGACCTGAACTCTGGGGCGATGCCTGGCGGCAAGCCGGTCAGCACCTCTGGTTTGGAGCGGGCTATGACAGCAAGTTCGAATTCGATATTCCGGGAATTGGCTATCTGCTGCATGACCCGCACAATGTTGAGCTCGCTGTTCTTCTTGAACTGGGGCTGATCGGGCTGGGGCTCTGGGCGATCATGTATGCACTCGCTCTCGTTCGCTGCCTGCAGTTACGCGCCCAGCCACAGTTCCAGATCGCATCTGCGCTACTCATATATGGCGTGTGTGCAGGCCTGACAGAAGGCGGCAACTATCTGTCGCGCCCCAATGAAAGCTGGTTTCTGATCTGGATTCCTCTGGCGCTGCTCTGCGCCCTCTCCATTCGAAACCGACAGGCTCAAGCATGAAGCGTATCGATGCGACGCAACTGGATGCCCTGCTGCAGGGCGCCAAGACTATCGAAGAGGATGGTCTTGGCGTAAAGGTCGCAAAACTCGATGACGGCGACTTTCTGAAGCTGTACCGGCGCAAAAGACTACTGTCTTCGGACCTCTGGGATCTGCCGGCACAGCGCTTCGCCGACAACGCCCGCGACCTACTACGCATCGGCATCACCGCGCCGAACATACTTGATGTGCTGATGATCAGTGAGCGTCGCTTGAGCGCTGTACGCTATAAGCCGCTACCAGGGGAGACCTTGCGCAACGTGCTGCGGCAAGCCGATGTAGCAGAGCGAGCAGAGCTGGTGATGCGCTTTGGAGCATTTTTGGGCGAGCTCCATCAGCTGGGGGTCTACTTCCGGTCCCTGCATCTGGGCAATGTACTGGTATTGCCAGATGGCAGTTTTGGCTTGATCGATCTCTCGGACATGAAGCTCGAGAGCGGCCCTCTCGCGCCGTGGAAACGACGCCGTAACCTGCAGCACATCCTTCGCTACCCCGAAGATATCGACTGGCTGACACAGCAGCACTTGGACAGCTGGCTGACCGGCTACCGCAATAGCAGCGCCGGCCAGCGCGCCACCGAACGCTTTGCGCGCGATCTGAAAAAGTGGCTCAAAGCGCGGTAAGACTCTATGGCATCAGCGCATGTGCTTAGCGTTTGAGCCAGTAGCGCCAGAGCCCCTTGAGCGTTTTAAGGTTTCTTGAGCGCCATGGAATCTGCGCCAGCAACTCGGCAGCAAGCTCGCGATCCTCATTGGCAACCTTGGTGAACATGGCGTTCAGATAACGCAAGCGCGTCGCCTCATAGCCAGGGTGATCGCTGAAGCGCTTATAGATGGCCAACTCGGTCTCGATCATCAGCCGGCGGTTCTTGTAGGTGTTGCTGCCGTGCACGCGGTACAGGGCAATAGGCTCTTCGAGAATGTCGATAAAGTATCCCGCTCGCGCAATGCGCAGCTCCACATAGTAATCCTCGATGCGGATGGTCGGATCGAAACCACCGACCTTATCGAGCGCCTCGCGCCGGAACAACAAGGTTGGTGCTGGAGGACCAGGCTTGCGATCCATGAACAGATCGTCGAAGTCGAGGCGTCTGGCCGGACGATGACGCTGCTTCTTTTCAGGCAGTGGCTTGCCCTCGCCATCAATGAGCACGATCCCGCCTGCGCAGATGCCTGTCTCGGGATGCTGTTCCATGAAAGGCACCTGCAGCGAAAAGCGCTCGGGCAACATGACGTCATCCGATCCCAGCGATGCAATGTAACGCCCGCGGCTACGGGCGATCATCTCGTTGAGCGTGGTACAAAGCCCTTTGTTGGGCTGCGCCAGGAAGTCGAACCCGAGCTCTGCCTGCAGCTGCTGAATCAGCTCGACGCTGCCGTCGCGCGATCCATCATCGACTACCAGCAATTCGATATTGGGGTAGCTCTGGGCATACACACTGCGGATGCTGGCCTCGATGAAGTCGGCGTGGTTGTATGAGGAGATGAGCACTGATACCAGCGGTAGCTCGGTGTTGCTTTCGGTCATGACGACGATCCTGTCAGGAGCTGATCGCCTTCTAGCAGCTCACGATACTTGCGGCGGAAATCCTCGATATCGTGCTCGCGTCGAAGATAGCGATAGGCCCGCTCACCCTGCTCGATACGCTCGGCTTCGCTGTCGGCGAGGCTGGCTCGCAGCTGCTGAGTCAATGAGGCAACGTCACCTGGGGTGAATAGCCGACCACCAGCGCCCAAAAGCAGAGGACGCATCGCCGGAATATCGGAACCCAGCACCGGCAAGCGGCCACACATGCCTTCAAGCAGCGCAAGCCCGAGCCCCTCTTGCAACGAGGGCATGGCAAAAATATCGAACGCTCTCACGTAACGCATGGCGTCCGGCTGGGTACCGCAGAGATGAACGCGCCCCTGCAAACCAGACTCAGCGACCAGCGCGGCAAGATTTTCATGCTCGCGCCCACCACCAATGATGGCAAGGCTCGCATGGGGGAAGTCCTGACTTATCGCAGCGAATGCACGGACTAGATGGGTATGGCCCTTGATTGGAACCAGGCGGCCAATGGCGCCAATAATCACCGGCGTCACTGGTAAACCGAGCGCTTGTCGAGCTTCGGCTCGTGACAGTTGCAGCGACTCGGCCAGGTCGATATCCAGTGCATTGGTTATCGCCAGCGTGTTTGCCGGGGTGAAGCCGCAACGTAAAGACACCAAGTAGTCGACCACAGCAGGTGATACACCAACGAAACGCCAGCGCTCATCGATCAAGCGCTTGGCCTGCCAGCGTCGATAGAACCGGTCGTACTCGCCAAAGCCGTGAGAAACGCCGATGCAACGGGCAATACGCAGCTTTTTGTTGAGATGCATGAACAGATTGACGGCTTTGAAGCGGTGCAACAACACCACGTCGAAACCTTCTTCTCGACAGAACGCCAATAGCCGCGCACGCACTTTTAGCCGCAGGCCACTCATGTCCTTCTCGTTGAACTCGAAAAAAACCTGCCGTCGACCCGCAGGGGCAATCGCATCATCGGCAGGTCGACCTTCGAGATAGGCATTTATAACTTCGAAGCGGTCTGCCGGCAGGCCCTGCAAGATCTGCTCGCCAAGATCGGAATTGGTATCCGCTGCGTTGTAGCGAGTCTGTAACTGCAGGACTTTCAATTTTCTAGCCATCCAGGCGGCCCACCCACAGGCGAATCGCCTTGCGCAGATAAGAGAACTTGAGCAGCACCCGCCAATCGCTTGCGACCGCCTGGCGATAGAATTTTTTGGCCGCTACCAGATCCTTGGCCAAACAAGCACTGCGAAATAGAGAGAGACAGCGCTGCTGGTAAAAAGCCGCGCGCAGCGGCTGCAGCTCAGCAGGCAGACGGCCAAAGACCTCGTCAACCAGCTCGACACCGCCGGCCAGGCTGTAGCTGAAATCATGGCGCAAACTGTCGCTGTGCTTGTGAATCATCGCCAAAGGCTCTGGCAAAAGCGTGACTGGGTAGACCGCAAGGGTCTGCGCGAATACCGGAATATCCTCGGCGTTGCGAAAGCGCTCGGGATAGTTACCCGCCTGAAAGATGGAGCGGTGCATGACACAGGCGCCATTGGAAATGCTCAGTGCTTTGTCGAGCAGATAGGCGCGCACACGCTGAACAGGCGTTGCCGGCAAATGGTCGGGCAAATGCTGGCGCCGTCGCCCCGCTGGATCAACGGACCAATGCCCACCAATGACCATTCGCGAGTGACCATGCTCTGCTAGATGAGCGCGTATCAAGGCCAGACTATCGGGCGCCATTTCATCGTCGGCATCGAGAAAGATCAGCCAGTCGTTACGGGCCATCTCAATACCCAGATTGCGAACCGAGGCCAAACCACCATTGCTCTTGCGTAATGCGCAAAAGCGCCCCGGAAACTCGATCTTCAACTCGTCGATGACTTGCGGTGTGTGATCCTTGGAGCCGTCATCGATGATCAGCAACTCGTCTTCATTACTGAGTTGCGGCACAACCGAACGAACCGTTCGCCCTAACGTCGTGGCGTAGTTGTATGCCGGAATGACCACGGTGATCGCAGCAGCGCTCATTATTGGCCTCCTCCGACCTTTTCACTCAAAACACGGAAGCCCTTGGCTACCCTGCCGACACTCATGAACATCGCCCACTTATCTCGCATGAAACTCAACGAGAAAACCGGCCGAACAACCAACCCATCGCCCCAGCCCGGGCGCCAGCAGAAACCATCACGACGCTTGCGATAGAGCGTCAGCACCGGGATACCAAGCGCCGAGGCCAAGTGGCCGACTCCTGAGTCGTTGCCAATGACAAAGCCGGACTCGTACAGGTGTGCTGCAAGTGCTTTGGCATCAGCAAACTCGGGAACCTCGAACTCCGGCGCAAACGCTGCAAGAGAGTCGCAACGCTCCTTGGGGGAAAGCACGAATTGAGGCTGATAGCCGGCCGCCTTTAATCGTCTGGCCAGCGCAAGGTATTTAGGCGCAGGCCAGTTCTTCTTGGCGTTGTAAGAAAGCGGATGCAGCATCACACGCCGTGCATGGCGTCGATGCACGAGGCTAGCCGGCATTTGCAGGCCGATGTCATCAGTCGCGTCCAGCAGGCCCAAACGCAGACGACAGAACGCAACGGCCTGATTGACCATGCTGACGCTATCGTCGTCCAGACAGCGAAGCGGCCCAGCGGCTGCGGCCAAGGGTGCAAGCAGACGAGATTTTTCAGCAGGCAAGTGCGCAAGGGTATCAACAGCCGGCTGCTCCACGAACCGCGGATCTACCTTTAACGTACCGACAAACACATAACGCCGCGCCAACTCGCCAGCGGCCTCACCATGCCGGGTCAACATGCTGCCCATGTCGGAAATCACCAGATCGAAACCGTCGAGCACAGCGAACGTTTCCGATGGCGCCGGCAACGGCCTTGTCTCGAATAAAGGCAGCCAGTCGTTGAGTGCTCCCAGGTGATTACTCAACACAGTCACCTGGTAACCCGCTCGCGCCAGATTGGCAGCCAGTACCAAGTAGATGCACCCATCACCCAGCCCCATTGAGGGTATCAGCGCAATCCGACAATCAGCCGGCACCGCCGATAGAGGGGTATCAGCGTGCTTTAAAACCTCGAGCATCAGAACTCCCGCTTAATCCAGATATCTTCCGTGATCAGATAACGCAAAACCTTGTGGGCCATATCAGGTACATCAGCATCAGGAGCACATTATCGAGCCCTAGATAACTCATGGCTCATCCTGGACGCCCTCTGCTTCCTTCTCATCACTGTCCAGGCCCATGGCATGCAAGCGAGCGTAATAGCCATTCTCTGCCAACAGCGAGTCATGGGTACCGCGCTCGACGATACGCCCTTGATCCATGACCAGAATCAGATCGGCTTTCTCGATGGTAGATAGTCGGTGCGCGATGACAAGCGTGGTGCGCCCCTCCATAACGCGGTCCAGCGCCGCCTGGATGTAGCGCTCTGACTCGGTATCCAGGGCAGAGGTTGCTTCGTCGAGAATCAGCACTGGCGCGCTCTTGAGTAGCGCGCGGGCAATCGCCAACCGTTGACGCTGACCGCCAGAGAGCATCACCCCATCTTCGCCAACCTTGGTATCGAAGCCCTGCGGAAGCAGATCGATGAATTCGCGGGCATAAGCAGCCTCTGCAGCCTGTTCGACCGCCTCGCGCGGTAGGCTCTTGAGATCGCCATAGGCAATGTTGTTCAGCACGGTGTCGTTGAACAGCGAAACCTGCTGGGTTACCAGCGCGATGTGCTTTCTCAGGTTCTCGACGCGGTAATCCTCGATGGGCGTGCCATCGAGCAGGATCTGTCCCTGATTGTGCTGATAAAACCGAGGAATCAGATTGGCTAACGTCGACTTGCCACTACCCGAGCGCCCAACCAGCGCAACCATCTGACCCGGTTCAACGGTAAAGCTAATGTCCTGCAGCACTGACTTCTCGGTGCCTGGATAAACGAAACTCAGGTTCTTAACTTCAAGAGAGCCGCTCACGCGCTCTTTCTCGACCGTACCTTGATCTGGCTCGAGCTCCTCATCCAGCTGCTCGAAAATACTCTCGGCCCCTGCCAAACCTTTCTGGATGGTCGAGCTAACTTCGGAAAGCTGACGAATCGGCTTGGGCAGAAGCCCCGCCGCAGTGATGTAGGCAACCAGGTCACCGACACTCGCGTCTCCCCGCAGAAACAGTACCAGGAACATCAGAAACGCCATGGCGGCGTAGTTCACCAACTGCAGGCTCGGGGTGTAGATCGCGCTGGTGCGAGTCATCCGCAGCTGCTTGCGGGTGCTATCGTCGCTTGCCTCATAAAAGCGCTCGCGCTCGTAGCGCTCACCACCAAAGCTGCGCACCACGCGGTAATTCTGGATGGTCTCGGATGACACATGGGTCAACTCGCCCATGGCGCTCTGGATCTTGCGACTCTGGCTACGGAATTTCTTGCTAGCGCTCTTAACCATCAGAGCAATGAGCGGCAGGATCGCCACCATCACCATGGTCAGCTTCCAGTTCATCCACAGCAGATAACCGAACAGAAAGACCACCGTCAGGCCTTCACGCACCATGACCTTGAGGGCGTCGGTCGCCGCGCCGGTGACCGACCCCACGTTGTAGGTGATGCGGGAAATCAGGTAGCCCGTGGAATGGTTATCGAAATAGCGGTTGGGCAGCATGAGCAGGTTGTTGAAAAGCGCAATACGCAGATCCTGCACCAACCCCAGTGATACCCGCGCCAGGTAGTAGCCGCCGAGGAAGGAGCCTATCCCCTGCCAGAAGGTAATCAGCAACAACGCCAGCGGCACGCCGTAGAGCAGTTGCATACTGCCTAACAGCGGTAACGCGACCATACCGGCTTCGGGCGCAGCCAGCCCATCTACGAAATACTTGAGCAGGCCGGCAAGCATGGGCTGAGTCGACGCGAAAATAATGTACCCGACCATGCTGACGCCAAACATGAACCAGTAGCGCCTCATGTAGCTCAACAGCCGCATGTACAACTTGAAGCTGGAGATAGGAGACGAATTGTCGCTTGATTCAGGCATGAGATGCTGGCTCTGAGGTGAAGCAGGCGATTGTACCATCAGGGAAGACGCAACCAAATGCGCCGAAAAACCGGCGAGCCGCACACGGTAAAAAGGCCTAGGTGCGAGGCTCCCCGCTCAGAGGTAGCCCTGCAACTGCTGCGGTGGTCGCCAGCGCGTGGGCTTGCGAACCACATTCAACCCTTGCAGCTCGGCCAGCATCACCTGGGCATCGAGTGCAGGCGAATCGGTGGCAGAGGCATAACTTGCGGCAAGCGCTCCGAGCACCTCGTCACTCAACCCCAGGTCACGCAGGCGCAGCATGATTTTCTTGAAGTCATCGACGGCAGCTTCCCGGCTGAAATCACCCGCCCGCTCGAAATCCAGCAGATAAGCCTGTTCGGCCACCAGAAAGTTGTACGGATTACAGTCACCGTGAGCGATCCCATGACCATGCAGTTGGCCAAGCAGGCTCAGTGCCTGATGCGCACCTCGCTGCAATGCCTCACCAGCCAAGGTAGCCAAGGGCACACCTGGTAAGAAGCGCGTGAGCAAAAGGCTTTCATGAAACCGCGGATGACGAGACTCTGTGTAGAGCAGCGGCTCAGGCGCTGAAAAGCCCAGCGTCTTAAGCTTGGCGAGCAGCACCGCCTCGTTACGCAACGGAGATTGGTAGGGCCGCCGCAGGATTCGCTTCCACCAGGGCTTCATGGAGCGCCGATAGCGTTTGACGAACAACGCCTCGTCTCCCTGGCCTATCCTGGCAACCGCACGCCCAGGCGCAAAATCTTCGAGGTCGACGAGAAGCGCCAATAACGCCCGGATCTGTTTGCGCCCGACGCGCTCATTTTGAAAGACTAGGGTCTTGCCCACCTCATGCCTCCCCGCGAGCATCAGGTGCTTGCAGTGCAGCATGCCGCTGCCCCATGGACCGGTTCATGTATAGCCTCTACGCCCAGACAAAAGAAAAGCTCAGGTTCGCCACCTATCGCGGCTACGACCTCTGCAACCCGACGGCAGCCGTGCTGGCGCATCTGCTGTTCGACAAGCGCTCGACCCGTAAAAAGATCCGCAGCGCGTTCAAGCTGATCCGCCTGACCCCGCGTTACCGCCACCATGATCAGCTGAAGGGTGACGCGTACATCTGGCATTGCGATCGCGACGATCAGACCAAGCTGGCCCTGAGTATCGGCAACCGACTCAGCGAAGAGCGGCGCCGGAACATCAGCTACATGCCTGCCATCAAGGAAGATGCCACCAAGTCGCTGGACTGGCGCGCAATGTACGCGGCCTGGAGGATAACACGGCGCTGTTCGCTGCCACTGCTGCTGCAGTTCTACGTATTCAGTGCGCTTTGCCATACCATCAAGCACTTCAGGGCCATCGACAGGCTGCAGATTCCCCAGCAGTTGACGTCATTGGTCAGCTTCAACAGCGCCAACATTCCCGAGTGCTTTCTGGTCGCCGCCTGCCGGCATCACGACCTGCCGACCTACTCACTGCAGCACGGGCTTTATCATCGTTACCGCGGCGAGCAACCGATCGATATCATCAACTATGAAAATGTCACGGCCGGCACCTTGCTGGTATGGAGCGAGTTCTGCCGCGCCGAAATTGCTGAATTCCACCGTGAAATCGGCCGCACACCCGATTACCAAATACGGGTCGCAGGCTATATCGACCCACCCGAGCCTCAAACTGCTTCAAAACCATCGACGCAGGCGGGCAAACATCTTCTATGCGTGCTGCCGGGCAAACGCTATGTAGGCGACAGCATCGAACTGCTCCATCTACTGGCCGCGCTGCCTGCGCACTATCGGCTGACGGTGCGCCTGCACCCGCTGCTCGCCAAAGATGCGGCACTGATGACTGCCTTGCCATCAAGCGCCTCGCTCGACGACAGCCCAACCCTTGCACACGCGCTGCGTACCGGAGGTTATGACCTAGCAATCGGGTTCAATACCACCAGCCTCTTTGAAGCAACGCTGTTCGGCGTGCCTTGTGCCCTGTACCAAGCAAAGAGCCTGAACCTGATAACCGATGGCATTCCCAGCTTTAACAATACCGACGAACTGACGCGACTAGCGGATGCACCCACCGACACACGCCAGCTCGCCGAATACATCTTGGGGGCGTCGTGCTTTCGCTACGCTGAAATCATCAACGCAGCAGAAACTTGAGCGCTACGCGCCACAGGGCGGGGTAGCGCAGAACCTCGGTTGCCCGGAGCCAGCTAATCCGCAAAGCCCATGGCAGTTTCGCTCGCCTCAAGAGGCGTAGCCAGTAACGTACAGCCGCCTCCTCCTTGCGGCGCACCCGGTCTGGATTCAAGGGCGTGCCGCAAGAAAACGGCAGCGCCACTGGTGCCGCAGCGGCATAGGCGAGCGCCTGCCTAGCCCACGCCTCAGCAAAGCTGCCTAGGGAAAAGTGCAAAAGTTCGATATCGAAGACGACGGCGATCTTGCTCCGCTGGGCAACACGCAGACTGAAATCGACGTCATAAAAATGAAAGCCCTCTAACCTCTCATCGAAGCGCGTTTCGGCCCACGCCGAACGACGGACGAACAACCAGACACCATCCAGCGCTACGACCGGTACACAGCAGTTCGATCCACTATCGGCAGGCTTGGCAAAAGCAGCGCTGGCAAGCTCTCTCGACGCACCATGCCGCACGTTGATGCACAGATCGCCCTCATCACCGCTATGCCAGCCAGACGGTGTTGCCGCTTTGTAGCGACTTCCCGCCAGACCAATGAGGGCAAGCCCCTCGTGGTGCGAAAAATGATC
This sequence comes from Phytopseudomonas punonensis, assembly GCF_900142655.1. Classification (GTDB taxonomy): domain Bacteria; phylum Pseudomonadota; class Gammaproteobacteria; order Pseudomonadales; family Pseudomonadaceae; genus Aquipseudomonas; species Aquipseudomonas punonensis. The sequence goes on from NZ_FRBQ01000004.1 coordinate 135,466, forward strand.
GAGTGCACGCACGCCCCAATCCTGGCTCAAGAACTCCACGTCCTCATGCACGAAACATACGAACGGGTGGCGCGCCCTGGAGGCACCCTCGTTGTATACCGCGCAGATACCTCGGCCCTCGGTGCTGTTGTCCACGGCAATCAGCTCGTACTCGACACCGATCGTGGCCTCGATATTGCTAGCCACAGCCTGTAGCCGTGCGGGCTGAGCGCTGCAGATGACGACGGAGATCAAGCCAGGTCCCCCGAAAAAAGATCGTTCATTTAACTTTCTTCAGCCCCAGGTAATAGAGTGGAAACTTGAGGTACAGCTTGAGTTTCTTGCGCATCAGGTAGCTCTTGCTGCGGCCAAGCCATTTTTCCTCGAAGGTGTACTTGGCGCGTTTGGTCATCAACCATTGACGAGCCGAGGTATGTGTCCTAAGCGTGCGGCTGTCGAGATGATCGACGACCGACGATGTGACCAGCACGTGGCGCAACCCCTTGGACTGGAGCGTCAGCGCATAGTCGTTGTCCGCGTACCAGAAGAAGAACCGCTCATCCAGAGCGCCGATCACCTCCAGGATGGAACGGCGAAAAACCAGGCACCACCCGGAAATTTCCTTCAGCACACCGTAGCCTGGGTAGACGCCGCTGTTGAGAGCGAAGCCATTACGTGGATGGTGCAGGGAGCAGGCTGGGCTGGCACTGCTGACGCTCGGATCCTGCTCAAACACCTGCAACAGCTCGGCGGCCCAACCTGCATGGAAAGAGAGATCGTTATTGCAGATGGCCACGAACGGCGCCTGCCCCTCGCGGATGCCTATATTCATGTAAGCGTGATAGTTGAAGGGGGCGTTGGGATAGAGCGTTTCGACACCTGGCTGCGTATAAGCCGGCGTCTGAGCGTTGGACTCGAGCACCCAGATGCGCAAGCGAATCCGCTCTGGGTCTTCGGATGCCACCAACGAATCGAGACAGTGCTCGGTGACCTGACGCAGAGCCGCGTCTTTGGCAAAGCTGAGTATTACCACGTCAAACCACACGGGCGACGCTGCAGAAGAATCAGTCATGAGATATCTCGGAATGCGGAAATTCAGGTGTTACTAAGCACAGGCCAGAATGCGCGCAACGCGGTTCGCCCAGGTGTGCTGCTCGAGGAAGCGGGCCCGACCGTTGCGCGCGATACGCTCACGCTCTGCGGGATTGGCCAAGTAATAGCGAACCTTGTCCTTGAGTTCGGCCCTCGAACGAAATACCTCTATTTCTTCGCCAGGTGTGAACAAGGACGAGATTTCCTCGCAGTAGTCGGTTAGCAGGAAGCAACCGGCTGATATTGCTTCGAAGATCCGCAGATTGACGCCGGTTTCCGCACCATAAAAATCCGAGCGGGTAATGTTGAGCACGATCCGAGAGGTTTGCAGCAGCTCGCGCAACTCCTCCCCCCAAACCGCCTGGTCATCGACCCGATGCTGCAGCTCGGGAGACATCAAGGAATGGTTACGGCGCCAGCGATTGCCACGCACGGTCAGATGCTCACGTATGTTTTCCAGCAGAAAAACCCTGCGTAGATCAGCGCTACCGACGAACAGAACATCGCGCTCTGGCTCACGGTGCTGCTGCGACAAGACCACGGCGCCAAATGGCAAGTGCTGCGCATTGAGCCCCAGGGTTTCACGAAAGAACCGCGTGGTGACCTCGGAAAACGAGAATAGCGAGTCGTAGAGCGGCAGCTCCTTCCCGATGAAGTATAGAAACTCCCTGCGCTTGGAGTAGAGATTGCAGCTATCGGTGTCATACAGCATAAAACGAGCACCGCAATCGCGCACCATGGCTGCCACCTGAGCGATGTCGTAATGCTTGTAGAGAAAACCGACCACCAGCACATGTGTCGGCGCCTCATCCTCCAGCAGCCTGCGCAGCGGCTCCAGAGGCAGCCGGGGCAAATGCGAGAAACCGTCCCTCTCACCTGCCTTGTTGCTCGCCTTGTACAGTGCCGACGCTACGCCGTACCAGCGGCGCGGCTTCTGCCGCAAGGCGTCCCAATGCACGGCTGGCACACCAGCCTCAAGAAAGGCCTCGAACAGCTCATGCCCCAGCGGCACACCACCTATCCCATCTAGAATCAAATATTTACGCTTGCCAACAGCGGGCGTATCGCCCTCAGGCACTTGTTCCATGTTCACTCATCCACAGGCTCCCGGTTGCCGCTTGCACGGCGCATGACCGGAGGCTCGATTAATCCATTGCCAAGTATGCGACCTGGCACCGCGCGCAGTTCAGCAAGGTAGTTCGGAGCGCCGCTTCAACAACAAGTGCCGGAAACGCTTGAACAACTGGCGATCCCATTGCCGTAACGGGATCTGCGCAAAAAGGCTCCATGCGAACCGTTTGTCCTGAGTTACCGCCGGGCCAAGTATCTTGGTCAGCAAGCGGGCCTTCCCAGACTCGTACGCCGGATGGTTTCGATAGAGATCTAGCAACTGCATACCATAGCGGTACTCAGCAAGGTAGTTCCGCGATAGACCACCCTCATGCTTTCGATACAGGGTCACGGCATCCGGTATCACGTGAACCTGATAACCGGCATGGGCAATTTTCAGGGTCATCTGAAAATCCTGTACACGCAGCTGCGGGTCGTACTTGCCCGCCGCGAGCATGGCTTCACGTCGGTACATGACCAGATTGCCGCCCACCACCAGCGCCTGGGCCAGTGCCTGGGCGAAATCATAGCGCCGCACTTCCCGCGCCTTGGTTTTCTTTGGCAACACCGTACCGTTCTGGTCAATTCGCACCGCACGACCGCCTAGGCACCCCACCTGAGGATGGGCAAACAAGTAATCGGCCTGCAGGGCGATGCGCCCTGGCACCATGATGTCGTCCGCATCGAAAGTGGCCACGAACTCGCCGCGTGCCAGATCCAATCCCCGATTCAGCGCAGCGCTTACCCCCTGATTGGGCTGGCGAATGAACTCCACTCGGTGCACTGCCGGATAACTTCGCCAGTCACTCAGCGCCTCCTCGATACGCTCCGCACTGTCATCGGTGGAACCATCGTCGATAACAATGAGCTCGATGGCGGGATAGTTCTGCTCAAGAATGCTGCGCAGCGCATCCCCCACGTAGTTGGCGTAGTTGAAACACGGCACGATAACGCTGACTAACGGCGCAACGGGTCGCTCGTTAGCACTCACAGGCGGCACGCCTGCCAACTCGACAACGTAGCGAAGAAGCGCGGCGCGACAGCGGAGTCGACGAAGCGACTTTCCAGCCAGCCATGCATATCTTCACGAAGCTGCTCCAGCTCCCGCTGCTGAGCCGAAGCAACGTTTTGCAGGCTGGCAGAGAGCGCATGCCAGTCACCAAAGGTGAACAACTGCCCCTTTTCACCGACGACCTCCCGCCCACCGCCGCAGTCGCTGCAGACCACCGGCAGACCCGCAGCCATGGCTTCTAGCAGCACCATTCCAAAGGGTTCGTGATCAGAGCTGAGTGCGAACATGTCGAAGGCTTTGAAGTAACGCCGCGCTTGCGGCACCTGCCCCAGAAAGCGAACCTGCTCTCCGATGCCCAGCTCGTCGACCAGTATCTTGAGCCTGGACTCGAGGCGACCCTCGCCAGCGATCACCAGCAGACTGCTTACCGGCAAGGTAGGCAGTGCGTCGGCAAAGGCGCGGATGAGCGTCTCCTGATCCTTGTCAGGATGCAATCTCCCCACGTTACCGATAACCCAAGCCTGGCTCGGCAAACCAAGCGCCTGGCGAGCGTCTGAGCGGGATAATTGCTCAGACTGCACGGCATCCAGGTCGATACGGTTGTAGAGCGTCTGGATACGTTGCTGCGGCCAGCCCGGCAGGCAGGCGCGCAAATCATCACGCACCGCATCCGATACACCAAATAGATAAAGACGTTTACGGAACAGGTTAGCGAACAGCTGGCGCGACTTGCGCTGATAATCGCCAAAGGCGTGGTGGATACCGATCACCGGCAGCTTGCTGCCCAGCATCGCCACATAAGCCGGCTTGGAGCGGTGGGCAATGCACAGCGCGAAGTTGCGCTCAGAAACGATCCGACGAATCGCGCGAATCGCGCCGAGCTTCAGCCCTCTGAGCGCCTTGCTGCTGTACTCAAGGAAGACCACCTCATCAGAAGCTGACCCGGCTTCTACTCCGGCGTCATATTTACCACTCAGGTATACGGTCATTACCTTGTAGGGTGTGTCGGCAAAGAGCACGGCGTATTGTCGAGCGCAATCGAGAAACGGCCCGTCGTAGCCATGGCAGATCTGTAGCACCCATGCCTGGCTCACATTATTAGTATTCATTGATCCAACTCTTATCACGGCAACATTCAGGTGCAGATGGGCACCCGTGAAAGTCGCATCGGCTACAGCTGGAATTCAGGCCTCTTAGCTTGATTTCCGAGCAGCCGAAAACCTCGACCATAGGGGTCGGAGATGCGATGAGTCAGCAAGGTTCAGTATATTTGATGGGCGGTGCTCAACCCATTTTCTGACCGATCGGTCACATGCAAAACAGCCCTAGGCTGCCGTCTGCGCCGCTATCGTGCAGCGCGCCGATCTCGGGCTATCTGGGCTATCACGGCAAACATCGCGCCGGCCTGACAGCGAGCATCGTGAAGGAAGCTTGCGATGCCCGCCTGCTCTGCTTGGCTGAACACGATGCGCTGCGCATCACCAACTGCTTCCTCATAGGAGGAGCGCAGGCGCTCGCTTAACCCGACCTGCCCAAGCAAGGCTTCGATCTTGTGAGTATTCGAAGCGATGGCATAAAAAGGGGTCCCGGTGACCAGGCACAAGGTCACTAGATGAAAACGCCCAGTAATCACGCCCTGCGACCGGCGTAAAAGAGCGAGGAAGCGGCGCGGAGCAAGTACTGCGTAACGCCAGCGCAGCTTGTCAATCCGCGAACCGGGGAGCTCAGCGGGATAACGATGCAGATAACTGGCGGCAATGCGTCGGTAGGCCTTCAGACGCTTGCGTAGATTCTTGCGCAGATAGACATCGAATCCCTTGCCCAGCTGCAAAGGGGCAACGGTGCGGATGCTGACATAACGCAGATGAGGATTGGTACAGCTGACGCGCCATGCCTCGCGCAAACGCTCCGTGAGTACACTGCCATTAATCAGCAGGCCCTGACGAACAGGCGTCTTGCCTTGGTACTGATAAGACAGCGTCAGATCCGGAACAACCTCGGCCGATACACCGACCTCACCCAGCGCAGCCTGACTCAACACGTCTCGCACGAATATGCGCGTGAACAAGGGCGCATCGGCATTGAGCCGCACATTGTTCTGCCAAACCGAATTGATCAGAAAACAGGGCACTCCATGCTCGCGACAATACCGCGCCAGCGCACCATAGCGCAGGGCCAGCGGCGCATCATCGTGCATGGTGCCTTCGCCATTGACTAGACAGATATCTGCAGCGCGAATGTCCCGTTGCAACTGCTCATCTGTCTGCCAGTCATGGTGCATCGGGCAAGCGCGCAGAATCTCCATGCCAGCCCCTTCGGCCAGCGTGTAGATCTGCTGCATCACCAAATGGCAGCCGTGGTGCCCTTCAGAAGACGTGTCGTTGAACAGCAGCGTCTTCAACCTTGCCTGGCTGCCAGCCAAACCTAGGGCTCCACGCTGCCGGACAGGTCACTGCTAGGCGCAATGACATCGTCCTTGATCACCAGAATATCTTCCATGATCAGGTACTGCAGGTCCGAGCCGAAGAACATGTTCAGCGCATCGGTCGGGGAGCAGATCATCGGTTCGCCACGACGGTTGAGCGAGGTGTTCAAAGACACACCGTTGCCGGTGAGCTTCTCCAGCTCCAGCATCAGGTCATACCAGCGAGGGTTGTATTCGCGCTTGAGGACCTGGGCACGGGAAGTGCCATCTTCGTGGACGACTTCGCTGACGCGCTCCTTCCACTCGTCGTTGACTTCGAAGGTGAAGGTCATGAACGGGCTCGGGTGGTCGACCTTGAGCATCTGTTCGGCGACGGTGTCGAGCATCGACGGGCAGAAAGGTCTCCAGCGCTCGCGGAACTTGATCTGTTCGTTAATGCGGTCAGCCACGCCAGGAATGCTCGGACAACCGATGATCGAACGACCACCAAGGGCGCGCGGGCCGAACTCCATACGACCCTGGAACCAGGCAACCGGGTTACCGTAGACCATGATCTGGGCGATGCGCTGCGGCATGTCGTCGATCTTCTGCCATTTTGGTGCGTTCGGGTGGCGGGCGCAGGCGGCGATCACGTCCTCGTTGCTGTAGGCCGGGCCGAGGTAGACGTGTTCCATCTTCTCGACCGGCACGCCACGCTTGTGAGAAACGTAGGCAGCGGCGCCAACCGAAGTACCGGCATCGCCGGAAGCGGGCTGCACGAACAGCTCCTTGACCTCGGGACGAGCGATGATCTTCTGGTTGAGCTTAACGTTCAGCGCGCAGCCGCCGGCGAAGGCGATCTTGCCGGTTTCGCGGAGGATGTCGCCCAGATAGTAATCCATCATTTCCAGCGCCAGTTTCTCGAACAGCGCTTGCATGCTGGCGGCGTAGTGGATGTAGGGATCATCGGCGATATCGCCTTCACGCTTGGGCCCCAGCCACTCGATCAGCTTGGGCGAGAAGTAGAAGCCCTTGCCCTTTTCCTTGTAGCGACGCAGACCGATGACGTTGGCATAGTCGGTATTGATGATCAGCTCGCCATTCTCGAACTTGGCCAGGCGCGAGAAATCGTACTTGCTGGCATCGCCATAGGGCGCCATGCCCATGACCTTGAACTCGCCGTCGAGCATTTCGAAGCCGAGGAATTCGGTGACCGCGCCATACAGGCCGCCCAGGGAATCCGGATCGTAGAATTCCTTGATCTTGTGGATACGACCGTTCTCGCCATAGCCAAAGAAGGTGGTGGCGTACTCACCCTTGCCATCGATACCGAGGATGGCAGTCTTCTCGGTGAAGCCCGAGCAGTGATAGGCGCTGGCGGCGTGAGCCAGGTGATGCTCGACCGGCTCGATCTTGACCTTCTTGGCGTCGAAACCGAGCTGCTCCAGGCACCAGACGATCTTCTTGCGATAGCGTTTGTAGCGGCGGTTGCCCATGAGGATCGCATCGAGGGCGCGATCCGGCGCGTACCAATAACGTTTGGCGTAGTGCCAGCGCTCTTTGCCGAACAGGCTGATCGGCGCGAAAGGAATCGCCACGACATCGACGTCCGACGGCTTGATACCAGCCTGCTCCAGGCAGAACTTGGCCGACTCGTAAGGCATGCGGTTCTTCGCGTGCTTGTCGCGCACGAAGCGCTCCTCCTCGGCAGCTGCAATCAACTTACCGTCGATGTACAACGCCGCGGAGGGGTCATGACTGAGGGCGCCGGACAGGCCAAGAATCGTCAATGCCACGGATAAAGCCTCTTAACGCGGTCACCTGATTCGGCAACCGATACAGTTTGATTTCAAAGCCCTCCCATGGGAGGGCTTAAGTGATAGTTGGCAAACGCCGATCAAGCTCACGATGAATGGCACTGCTGGCGGGCCAGTTGCGCAACAACCTTGCGCGATCCCGCGCATACGCAGCTTTAAAACTGCCAGCCTGACCATGGTACTGCATGGCATCCAGGTCGATCAGCGCCCAGCGGTCATCCTGCCAAAGGATATTGTTACCCTTGAAGTCTCCATGGCTGATCCGTTCACGCAGCAAGGCCGCGAACAACCGCTCCAGCGCCAACAGATCCGTCTCAGGCGGTAGCTCATTGACACCATACGGAGCAAAGCGGGCGATTATATCCACACCCGGCGTATGTTCTGTAATGAGGTAAGCCTGACGGCGTAGCCAAAGCGTGCGGCGCTCCAGCACAGCCAACGGTTTGGGCGTGGCAATGTCGAGGAAGTCCAGACGATTGCCCTCGCACCAGCTGTGCCAGGCTCGGCTGGGCCGCCAGAACCGCCGCAGCCAGTGACCGAAGCCCTTGATGTTGTAGCGCTTGATGACCAGCGTTCGCTCAGCCACCCGAACACGCGCGACCGTGGATGAGCCACCCAATTTGAGCGGTTCGCCACTGGCAATCGCAGCATCAGGATCAACCAGGACAGGCGCCAACAGCGCATCTTCATCACGCCTCACTACCTGCAAACGAGAGGCGCCGCGCCAGACACGAAACGCTGTGCACTCGCGCTGGATCTTGGCCATAAATGCGTGCAGCCGCAGTCCACGCGCTTTAGCGACAGACTTGAGCAGCGCCTCCAATGGCAGCGCGTGCTCGCCATTGACCAGCAGGTAATGCACCAGCAACTCCTCGATGAAATCATCGATGGGGCGAGGAAACAGCGCAAAAAACAGCCCGAGATTTTCCAGCACTCGATCACGGGAAAGCGCACTTCCTGGCGTCTCGGCGCGTATACCGCCGCCGTCGATCAGGTATAGATTGCCTTCGTGGCGCAACAAATTGTCCAGATGCAGATCTTCCTGCCATAGCCCGCGACGGTGCAGTTGCCCGATTACGCCAAGCGCCTCGCCTAATACCTGCTGCTGCATGTCACTCAGCAACGGCTCATTGGCCACCGCCTGCCATTCATCCGCGAGACTGCGCGCGCCCTCGAGAAACTCGAACAGCAGCCAGCCTCCCTCGCCTGCGCGCACGCCATGCTCGAGCAACAACGGCGTGCATAACCCCTGCTGGGCCAGTAGTTGGGCGCCCTGAAGCTCCCGCGCAAAATGCCGTTCAGCCTTATTGCCAACCAATACCTTGGCCAGCACAACCCGCTTCTGCCACTGTGCACGGCCCACGTAGCGCTGCCCCGGCAGCACACGCAAAAGACTGTGCAGTTCGATGGGCGTAGCGCCTGGCAGGTCCACTGACAGCGGCAGCGAGGGGCTGCGCCCCGCATCGTTTAGAAGAGCCAATTTCATAGGCGCTGAGCCTTGTCTTTCAAGCGTGCGGTCAGACGCTGCAACCAGTGACTCACATCCTGCGCACTGCCCAGATAGGCGGTAAGAAAGCCTACGTGGTCCACGTCATCCCAGGGATTGGTACGACGCAGCAGCGGCTCCAGATCCTTGACCCGGTCACGCTCGCCAAGAACCAGAGGTCGGGTTTTCTCCAAGTCGATCAGTTGCGCGGTGAAACCACCATCACCTGACCGCAAGAAGATGTGCTTGGGGTAGAAACAGCCATGCACTTGCCCTCTCTCATGGACTCGCCTGGCCAGCGCGCCACAGGCAGTGACGATCGCCAGACGCTGCTCGGTCTGAAGCTGATGCCACTCGGGCAACCAGCTATCGAGATCCCGCCAGCCATCCAAGGCATGAGTGAGAAGAATGGCTCGGCGCTCACCAGCAACACGCCGCTGCGCGAAAAAGGCAGCGCTCATGGCAGGAATACCTAGGCGCTGATAACGACAAATATTGCGAAATTCGCGGGCCAGGGTCGGCTCACCCAGCGGGCGCTCCAGGCTGCGCGTCAGGTAGTTGCTCTGACGCTTCAGGTAGTAACCGCGCCCTTCCAGATCAAGGCGATAGACCGTACTCCAGCCACCACGCGGCGCCTGGTTCGGCTCATCGACCGCATGCAGTTCGAGCGCCCAGAGCGCTTCGAAGCTGGCGAGGCCATGACGCTCGAGCAGCGCGCGATCGTCGCTACCGATGAAGTCCTTCATTCTCTGCCCTCGAAATAGCGGACGATCTGACGGATACGCAGCTTGTCGCTGTCGTTGAGACGCTCGCGCCGCCGGTACTGCAGATAAAAGCGCAAGCGCTGGGTGCGCGACAGGTGGTACTTGGCCACCTTGTCGAGGCAGGCCAGGTCTTTGACAATGCGCCGCCGCAAAAACGGCCCCCACCAGAACGCCCCTGTCGGGCAATCGATGAAATACAGACGTCGGTGCTCGTCGATCAACACGTTGCGCCATTTCAGATCGTTATGGGCAAAGTGGTGATCATGCAGAATGCGCGTGGCGCGCGCCAACTGGGCGCTGACATCCTCGACCCAGGCTCGATCGCTTAGCCGCGCGTCATCAGTGGAGGCCAGCTGCCACATGTCCATGGTGCCGACCAGCTCCTGGGTAATCAGCGCGCCACGGTGAAAAGCAGAACCCTTGCGCTCCAGCCCGTACGCGGCAATTGGCGCAGTGGGAATACCCCAGGCGGCGAAATGCTTGAGGTTCTGCCATTCGGCCTTGACCCGCGGCCTGCCAACAAAGCGCCGGGCACCCTTGCCAGCGCCGTGGTAGCGTTTGACGTAATAGCGCAGCCCACCGAACTCCACACGAATGACATCCGAGAGCGGGTCATGGGTGATGGCCTCACCTTCCAGCGCGAACACGGCATCCAGAGAAGCGAATGCCTTGGCTGCCTCGGGTGTTGCCAAGGCGGTAACGCGCCATTGACTCATTGCTCACCCTCCGTTTCGTACTTGCGCACGTAACGCGAGCGCAGCCGGTCGGCCTTGCGCTGCAGCCAGCGCAACAAGGCAGCCTCATCACGCAGAATCTGACGCAGTGGTCGGCTATTGCCAGCGACACGGAAATAGACCGTGAGAAACCGCAGCAGGTCACGCTGGGTCAGACCGATGTTGAGCGCCGAGAAATACAACCCGGCTAGATCCTTGTCGCGCCAGCGACGCGGCACCTCAGCACGTAACTGCGCACGGTGGAGATCAATCACCGACAGGCGAAAGTCCTCAGTACTGAACGGTTTGTCCGTGTGCAGCAGGAAGTGGCAGATATAACAGTCGCGATGATTTACGCCAGCGGCGTGCATACGCCCGGTCATCTGCGCGACACGACTAATAAGCGCCCATTTCATCGCCGGCGCTGGCGGCTGTTCGCTCCAGTTCAACGTGAGCTGTTCAAGATCCGTAGTGGGAGCCAGCTCTTCGGTGACGATGAACGAATGCTGCTGCGCGGGATCGCTACCGCGCTCACCGTAGGCCACAGCTGTCATGGTTGGTACGCCAGCTTCGCCAAGGCGCTGAATGGCCTTCCACTCCTGGCCGGCGCCCAGTACCGGCAGACGTGCGGTGATGAGGTTCTTGAAAATTTCTCCCCAGCCGATACCGCGATGAATCTTGACGAAGTAGCCCTTACCGTTGACCTCAGTGCGCAGTGTTCGGCGTGCCTCGAGCTCACGGTAAACCTGCCCCTGCAAGCTCTCGACTTCGTCAAAGGCATCCTTGCCAGCCCATAGGGACTTGAATGGTTCAGCAAGAATCAGCTGCATAGGGTCTCTCATACGAGCCAGTGTGTTGGCAAAGCGGTGTCATACATGGGGACTGCGGCGACCCCATGCCCGCGGGCCGTGGCTCGGCACAGGTACGCGTCATCGCAGGTGTTCAGCGACGCCAACCCAGACATCAGGCGTGCACCGCCAGAATCACATCAGCAGCCCGCTGCGGCATGCTGTACAGGTCGGCCGTCTCGGCGTAGGCCAGGCCATTGCGCTGCCAGGCCTCACGCCGGGCGTCGTCTGCCAGCATCTCGGCCAGCATACGGTTCAGGGTGGACTGCTCGAACGGGCTGGGCACCACACGGCCGGCGTCGGCGTCCTCTATGTAATGGGCGTAGCCACAGACATCGCTGACCAGCACCGGCAGCCCGGCGACCAGCGCTTCGAGCAGCACGGTGCCGGTGTTTTCGTTGTACGCCGGGTGGATGAGCAGGTCAGCGCCGAGCAGAAAGCGCGGGATGTCGCTGCGTCCCTTCAGAAACTTCACCTGATCGCCCAAACCGAGCGCCTTGGCTTGCACTTGGAACGGCTTGGGATCGTCCTGGCCGATAACCATCAACTGAGTGCGCTGCTTCAGTTCACCCGGCAATGCGGCCAGCGCCTTGAGGCTGCGGTCCAGGCCCTTGGTCTTGAAGCCGGAGCCGATCTGCACCAGCAAGAGATCGTTATCGCCCAACGCGAACTCGCGGCGAAACTCGGCGCGGATCTCGGCGGCATTGGCTGGCGCGCGGCGATCTTGGGCGATACCCGGCGGCAGCAGATGAAAGCGTTCGGCCGGCGTTTCGTAGTGCTTCACGAACAACGGCTGCTGTACCTCGGAAATCATCAAAATCTCGGTGCTCGACTCGGGCGCGAACACGGCACGCTCATACTCGGCGAAATGTTTGTAGCGGCCCCAGCGGCGATACAGCGGGTTGCGCAAGGTCTGCGCCTTGTCTTCGAAGCAGCCGTCAGCGGCGTAGTACACGTCCAGGCCCGGCATCTTGTTGAAGCCGATTACCCGGTCGACCGGGCGCTCGCGCAGGTCGGCCTGCACCCAGGCGGTGAGCTTCTCGTTGCGGTGATGGTTGAACAGCGCCTTGACCGGCACCACCACGACCTCGAAACCCTCTGGCACCTCGCCTTCCCAGATCGGCGTGTAGACGCGAATGCTGTGGCCGCGCTGCTGGCACTCCAGCGCGATACGCATGAAGTCGCGCTGCAACCCGCCATAGGGAAAGTACTTGTAGAGGATAAAAGCCAGGCGCATCGGTTCTCCGCTCGGTTGCATCAGTCCAGCCCCAATTCAAGCAACAGGGCATGCAGTTCGGTGAACACCCGCTGCGCCTTGAGATCATCGAAGCAGGGTTTGTCGCGATCACCCTTGCCAGCATCCGGGCCGCTGGCACACAGGTGCACTTGCGAACGCCCGTAGGCGCCAACCCGACCAGGCAGCGTCGGGCCGTATAACGATACGGTCGGCACATCCAGCGCGGCAGCCAGGTGACCCAGGCCGGTGTCCACCGCTACACACGCCTGAGCGCCGGCAAGCACCTTGGCCACGCCTGCCAAGTTGAGTTTCGGCAGTACCGCGGCGCCTTCAATACCCTCGGCGATACGCTCAGCGCGGGCTTTCTCGGTTTCATTGCCCCAGGGCAAACGAATCGCCCAGCCCTGCTCGGCGGCCAGCTCGGCCAGCTCGCGCCAATAGGCTTCGGGCCAGTGCTTGCTGGTCCAGGTGGTGCCGTGCAGGAACACTAGATAAGGGCTCGCGGCCGGATCTGCAAGCTGGGCGCGGTTCAAACCGTAGTCGCCCAGACCGGCGGGCACGCTGTAGCCGAGCGCCTGGCCGAACAGCTGGCGTGTGCGCTCCAACGCATGCTGGGCGCGCGGCACAGAGTAAGGGCGATCATAGAAGCGCGCGGCAATCGGCTCGCGAGCCGATTTCTTGTCGAGCCCGGCCACCGGCGCCTTGACGTAGCGAGTCAGCCAGGCGCTCTTGAACAAGCCTTGAGCGTCGATCACCAGGTCGTAGTGGCTTTCGCGCAGCCGCTGCTTGAAGCGCGACCACTCACCACTACGCAGGGCTTTCAGCGGATGCTTGCGCCAGCGCCGAATCGCCACCGGAATCACCTGGGAAACCGCCGGATGCCAGGCAGGAATCTCAGCGAAGCCCTCTTCCACCACCCAGTCGAAACGGATGCCGGGAATCGCCCGGGCCGCGTCGGTCAGGGCCGGCAACGTATGAATGACGTCGCCCAGCGATGAAGTCTTGATCACCAGCACGCGCATTCAGTGCATGACCTCTACCGGCTCACCCGCCAGCCGCTGCAGCGCGTCGACGGCGACCTGCGGTTCGAGCTGCACCAGACAGTTGTAATGGCCAAAGCGGCAGGTGCGTTCGAAGCAGGGACTGCATTCGATGCCCAGGCGAATGATTTCCACCTGATCGGCGAGCGGCGGGGTGAATTGCGGCGAGGTCGAGCCATATACCGCCACCAACGGGCGATTGAGCGCGGCGGCCACGTGCATCAGCCCGGAGTCGTTGGACACCACCGAGGCGGCGCAAGACAGCAGGTCGATGGCTTGCGCCAGACTAGTCTCGCCGGACAGGTTGACGGCTTCCTCGCGCAGACCGGGAATCAGCCGCGAACGAATATCCTCGCCCACCGGATGATCCTTCTTCGAACCGAACAGCCAGACCTGCCAGCCTTCGCGAATCTTCGCCTCGGCGACCTTGGCGTAGTGCTCGCTGGGCCAGCGCTTGGCCTCACCGAACTCAGCGCCGGGGCACAGGGCGAGCACCGGGCGATCCAGCGTCAAGCCAAAATGCGCCAGAGCTGCATCGCGGGTAGCCGGGTCAATGCTCAGCGAAGGTTTCGGATAGGGCTGCGGCAATTCGGCTCCAGCCGGGTAGGCCAGCGCCATAAAGCGCTCAATCATCAGCGGGTAGCGATCTTTGTCGAGCTTGCGCACGTCATTGAGCAGGCCGTAGCGCATTTCGCCCTTCCAGCCGGTACGCAGCGCAATGCCCGCGAAGAACGGCACCAGTGCCGACTTCAGCGAGTTGGGCAGCAGAATTGCCTGATCATAACGGCCCGCCAGGGACTTGCCGATGCGCCGCCGCGTAGCCAGCTCAAGCACGCCGTGGCCCAAGGGGAAGCTCAGCGCCTGACGCACTTCGGGCATGCGCTCGAGAATCGGCCGGCTCCACTCAGGGGCCAGCACGTCGATGGCGCATTCGGGGTGGCGCATCTTCAGACACTGAAACAATGTCTGCGCCATCACCATGTCGCCTACCCACGAAGGGCCGATGATCAGAATATTCATAAGCTCAGTTTCGATAGAGATGCCCGATGGCGAACGGCAGCCATCAACTCAGGTCCAGCTCACGCCAGATACGCATCACGTTGCGCCGGTGCTCGTGAAACTGGTCGCCGCCCACTACCCCAGGCTGCTTCTGCAATGCCTGCCGATGGGCTGCCGAGCGGTAGGCTTTGTACGCGTCCTGTAGCAGGGTCGCCTCGCCATCGCGCAGCAGACCGAGCCGGTCCAGGCCTTCCAGAATGCGGATGTTATCGGTGAATTCGAGCAGCGCCGGATGCTGCTTCGACCACGCCAGAGCCGCGTATTGCACCATAAATTCAATATCGACGATACCTCCGGCGTCCTGCTTGAGGTCGAAGGGTGACGCCGCGTCGAAGGCATTTTCCGCCATACCGGCGGCTGTGGCCCGGCTTCCGAGGTTGTCGCGCATTTTGGCGCGCATCTCGCTGACCTCGGCCTGCAGCTTGGCCTGATCACGCTCACGAGCCAGCACGGCGGTGCGTACCTCGGCGAATGCACCGGCCACCCGCTCACAGCCAACCAGGACCCGCGCGCGCACGAGTGCCTGATGCTCCCACGTCCAGGCCTCGCCTTCCTGATAACGGCTGAAGGCGCCCAGCGAACTCACCAGCAGGCCAGCAGCGCCCGACGGCCGCAGGCGCATATCGACATCGTAGAGCTGGCCGGAGTTGGTCTGCGCGGTCAGCAGGTGAATGATGCGCTGCCCCAGGCGCGTGAAGAACTGCGCGCCGTCGATGGGCTTGGCGCCATCGGTCTCGGCTTGCGGATCGCCATCGTGGATGAACACCAGATCCAGATCCGAGCCATGGCCCAGTTCGATACCGCCGACCTTGCCGTAGCCGACGATGATGAAATCCGGCGCACAAGGGCTGCCGTCAGAACGCTGCGGCGTGCCATGGCGACTGACCATCTGCCGCCAAGCAAGGGCCAGCACCTGATCGAGAATGGCTTCGGCCAGCCAGGTCAGGTAATCGCTGACCTTCATCAGCGGCAGGCTGCCGGCGATCTCGGATGCCGCCACGCGCAGGCCGTGAGCCAGCTTGAAGTGGCGTAGCGCCTCCATCTGCTGCTCCAGGTCCTCCTCGGGAATTCGCGTCAGCCGCTCGCGCAGCTCTGCAGCCAACTCCGGCGCATGGGGCGGGCTGAACAGACGCCCCTCATTAAGCAATTCGTCGAGCAGTAGCGGGAAACGGCTGATCTGCTCGGCGATCCATGGGCTGGCCGCGCACAGCGTCAGCAGGCGCAGCAAGGCTCCGGGATTTTCCGTGAGCAGCACCAGATAGGCCGAGCGCCGCGCGACCGCCTCGATCAACGGCAATACCCGCTCCAGCACCAGATCCGGCTTTTCCTGCTCGACCGTAGCGGCCAGCAGGCGCGGGATGAAGGCGTCCAGACGTTCGCGACCAAGGCGCTGCATGGCTCGTACCTGATTGCCATTACGCAAGCCCACCAGGCGCTGCCAGGCGCCCTGAGCATCAGTGAAACCGGCCTCGGCGAGCTGTCGACATGCTGCTTCTTCATCCTGATCATCATTCCACAGCGGCAGCCAGTCCGCGCCGACCATGGGCTCTTCGCTGCCTTCCTGATCCTCGTCGGGGTCGGCAATGACCTGACGAAAGTGCCAGTCGACACGCCCACGCCAGTACATCAGTTGCTCGTGGAAGGCATTCCAGCCATCGAAACCGAGCATGAAGGCAACGCGCGCGCGATCCTGATCGTTATCCGGCAGCATCTGCGTCTGCCGGTCATCGATGGCCTGCAGGGCATGCTCGGTGTAGCGCAGAAAGGCGTAGCCAGCTAGCAGCTCATCGACCGCAGCTGAGGGCAAATAGCCTTGCCCCTTGAGCGTGTCGAGCACCTTGAGCAGCGAACGCTGCTGCAGACTGAGGTCACGCCCGCCATGAATCAGCTGGAACGCCTGGGCGATGAACTCCACCTCACGGATGCCGCCGGAGCCCAGCTTGATGTTCTCGGCCATGCCCTTGCGCCGCACTTCCTGCTGAATCAGCTGCTTCATGGTGCGCAGCGCGTCGATGGCGGAAAAATCCAGGTACCGCCGGTAGACGAACGGGCGCAGCATTTCCAGCAATTGCGCGCCAGCCTCCTGATCGCCACCGACCACGCGCGCCTTGATCATCGCGTAGCGCTCCCAGTCACGGCCCTGGTCCTGGTAGTACTGCTCCAGCGCATTGAAACTGAATACCAGCGCACCGGAAGAGCCGTAAGGGCGCAGGCGCATATCCGTGCGGAACACGAAACCGTCGACGGTGATGGCATCCAGTGCCTTGATCAGTTTCTGGCCCAGGCGAATGAAAAACTCCTGGTTATCCAGCGGCCTTTTGACGCCCTGGGCTTCGCCGCCTTCCGGGTAACCGAAAATCAGGTCAATGTCCGATGACAGGTTGAGTTCGAAGGCGCCGAGCTTGCCCATGCCAAGGATGACCATGTGCTGCGGCTCGCCACTGCGCCGCCCAACCGGCGTGCCAAACTGCTGGCAATGCTTGGGGTAGAGCCAGTGATAAGCAAGGTCGATACAAGCGTCAGCCAGATCGGAAAGGTCGCGACAGGTTTCCACCAGATCCGCCTGGCGGCTGACGTCACGCCAGATGATGCGCACCTGCTGACGATTGCGGAAACGGCGCAGGCTGCGCGCCAGAGCATTTTCATCCGTGCATTCGCTCAGCTGTTCGGCGAGCTGCCCGCGCAATTCGCCTGCACGCAGACGCCGCTCTAATTCGCCGCTGGCAGCCAGATCGAGGAGCATCTGCGGGTCACGCATGCCCTGCTGCGTCACGAAGTCGCTCGCTGCCGTCACCCGCTGCAGATGCTCCCTGCGCTGCGGCGGCCAGGCCGCGAAATCGGCAGCGGCCTCGGCAGACAATGTGGCGAAAACCTGCGTGAGCGATTGCTCGGCGCGCTGGGCAATGGGAAGAAGAGCGACAGGCAAAGAAACGAGCGCGGGCAGGCTCATGGTCTATCCTTTTCGGCGGGCTGCGGGGCCTGTTGGAAAACCGACGAAGCCAGCGGGAAGGCTCGCCACGTAAGGCTCGCGCCTGATTTGATTGTAGTTTCGCTGCTAATGAATCAACTGGAAGAGCTGAAATCGTCGTCCAAATGTAGTAAAACTACACAAAGCCGGATCTACCTAACCGGTATTTCCAAGAATTAACGTGCCCGCTCAAAAAGCCGGCCACGCATCCTGGCTTCCGATTCTGGAAGCCTTTCCGCTCTGGAGCAAGCCATGCAAGACCTCGATCCAATCGAAACCCAGGAATGGCTGGACGCACTGGAATCCGTCCTCGACAAGGAAGGCGAAGACCGTGCCCACTATCTGATGACGCGCCTGGGTGAGTTGGCCACTCGTAGCGGCACACAGTTGCCCTATTCGATTACCACTCCCTATCGCAACACCATCCCGGTAACACGCGAAGCGCGTATGCCGGGCGACCTGTTCATGGAGCGTCGCATTCGCTCGATCGTTCGCTGGAACGCTCTGGCCATGGTCATGCGCGCCAACATGCAGGATCCGGATCTGGGTGGTCACATCTCCACCTTCGCCTCCAGCGCGACCCTCTATGACATCGGCTTCAACTACTTCTTCCAGGCTCCGACCGAAGAACATGGCGGCGACCTGATCTACTATCAGGGCCACGCCTCTCCTGGCATCTACGCACGCGCCTTCCTGGAAGGCCGTCTGAGCGAAGAGCAGATGCTCAAGTTCCGTCAGGAAGTGGACGGTGGCGGCCTGTCGTCGTACCCGCACCCGCACCTGATGCCGGACTTCTGGCAGTTCCCGACCGTTTCCATGGGCCTGGGCCCGATCACCGCGATATACCAGGCACGCTTCATGAAGTACCTGGAAAACCGCGGTTTCATTCCAGCCGGCAAGCAGAAAGTCTGGTGTTTCATCGGCGACGGCGAGACCGACGAGCCGGAAACCCTGGGCGCCATTTCCCTGGCCGGCCGCGAAAACCTCGACAACCTGATCTTCGTCATCAACTGCAACCTGCAGCGCCTCGACGGCCCGGTTCGCGGTAATAGCAAGATCATCCAGGAACTCGAAGGCGTGTTCCGCGGCGCCAA
This sequence comes from Phytopseudomonas punonensis, assembly GCF_900142655.1. Lineage (GTDB taxonomy): Bacteria > Pseudomonadota > Gammaproteobacteria > Pseudomonadales > Pseudomonadaceae > Aquipseudomonas > Aquipseudomonas punonensis. The sequence goes on from NZ_FRBQ01000004.1 coordinate 154,089, forward strand.
CTGGAACGTCAACAAGGTCATCTGGGGCCGCATGTGGGATCCACTGTTCGCCCAGGACGAAGATGGCCGCATGCAGCGCCGTATGGACCAGGCGATCGACGGCGAGTACCAGAACTACAAGGCCAAAGACGGCGCGTACGTGCGCAAGCACTTCTTCGGCCACGACCCAGAGCTGCTCAAACGCGTCGAGAAGCTGTCGGACGAGGAAATCTTCAACCTCAACCGTGGTGGCCACGACCCGTACAAGGTCTATGCGGCCTACCACCAGGCGGTCAACCACAAAGGCCAGCCGACCGTCATCCTGGCCAAGACCATCAAGGGTTATGGCACCGGTGCCGGCGAAGCCAAGAACACCGCGCACAACACCAAGAAGGTTGATATCGAGTCGCTGAAGAAATTCCGCGATCGCTTCGACATCCCACTGAACGATTCGCAGCTGGAAGAACTGCCGTTCTACCGTCCTGCCGAAGACAGCGCGGAAATGAAGTACCTGCGCAAGTGTCGCGAGAAGCTCGGCGGTCACCTGCCGCAGCGTAACCGTGGCACCAAGAGCATTCCGACACCGCCGCTGGAAACCCTCAAGGCCGTTCTGGATGGTTCGGGCGACCGCGAAATCTCTACCACCATGGCCTTCGGTCGCATCCTCGCGTCGATGATCAAGGACAAGGAGCTGGGCAGCCGCATCGTGCCGATCCTCGCTGACGAGGCGCGCACCTTCGGTATGGAAGGCATGTTCCGCCAGTTGGGTATCTACTCGCCTGTCGGCCAGCTGTACGAGCCGGTCGACCGCGACCAGGTGATGTACTACCGCGAAGAGAAGGACGGCCAGATCCTCCAGGAAGGTCTCAACGAGGCCGGTGCGTTCTCTTCCTTCATCGCTGCCGGTACCGCCTACAGCAACTACAACCAGCCAATGCTGCCGGTCTACATCTTCTACTCGATGTTCGGCTTCCAGCGTATCGGCGACCTTGCCTGGGCTGCCGGTGACGGCCAGACCCGCGGCTTCCTGCTGGGCGGCACTTCCGGCCGCACCACGCTGAACGGCGAAGGTCTGCAGCACGAAGACGGTCACAGCCACATTCTTGCCAGCACCATCCCCAACGTGCGCAGCTATGACCCCACCTACGCTTACGAGCTGGCGGTGATCATGCGCGAAGGCACGCACCGGATGATGACCCTGCAGGAAAACGTTTATTACTACATCACTGTAATGAACGAGAACTACCAGCAGCCTGCCATGCCCGAAGGTGTCGAAGAAGGCATCATCAAAGGCATGTACCTGCTCGAAGAGGACAAGAAGGAAGCCGCCCACCACGTCCAACTCATGGGCTGCGGCACCATCCTCAACGAAGTTCGCGAAGCGGCGAAGATCCTGCGCAACGACTACAACATCGGTGCCGATGTGTGGAGCGTTACCAGCTTCAACGAACTGCGTCGCAACGGCCTGGCCGTAGAGCGCAGCAACCGCCTGCACCCGGGCGACGAGCCCAAGCAGAGCTACGTCGAGCAGTGCCTGAGCGGCCGTAAAGGCCCGGTCGTGGCCAGCACCGACTACATGAAGCTGTTCGCCGAACAGATTCGCCAGTGGGTTCCGGTCAAGGAATACAAGGTTCTGGGTACCGATGGTTACGGCCGCAGCGACAGCCGTCGCAAGCTGCGCGACTTCTTCGAAGTGGACCGTCGCTGGGTTGTTCTGGCCGCGCTCGAAGCGCTGGCCGATCGTGGCGAAATCGAGCGCAAGGTGGTGGCCGAGGCCATCGTCAAGTTCGGTATCGACCCTGAAAAACGCAACCCACTGGACTGCTGAGGAGACGCATTGTGAGTGAATTGATTCGCGTACCCGACATCGGCGGTGGTGAGGGTGAAATCATCGAGCTGTTCGTCAAAGTTGGCGACCGCATCGAAGCCGACCAGAGCCTGCTGACCCTCGAGTCGGACAAGGCCAGCATGGAAATTCCGGCCCCCAAAGCCGGCGTCATCAAGAGCCTGAAGGTCAAGCTGGGCGACAACCTGAAAGAAGGTGACGAGCTGCTCGAGCTGGACGTGGAAGGCAATACTGCTGCCGAAGCCGCTCCAGCAGAGCAAGAAGCGCCTGCCGCCGCCGCAGCGCCAGCGGCCGAGCGTCAAGCTCAGTCGGCTGGCAGCGCCGAGGCTCAGGAAGTCAAAGTGCCGGACATCGGTTCCAGCGCCAAGGCCAGCATCATCGAAGTAGCGGTCAAGCCGGGCGACACTATCGAAGTCGACCAGTCGCTGATCACCCTCGAGTCCGACAAGGCCAGCATGGAAATTCCATCGCCTGCCGCGGGCGTGGTGGAAAGCGTGTCGGTCAAGGTGGGTGACGAAGTCGGCACCGGCGATCTGATCCTGGTGCTCAAGGGCGCTGCTGGCGCTCAACCGCAACAGGCTGCCAGCGCGCAGGCGCCTGCACCTGCTGCCGCCCCTGCCGAAGCAGCTGCGCCTGCAGCCGCCGAAGAGCAGGCTGGCGAGAGCAGCGAAGAAGTGCGTATTCCGGACATCGGCGCCGATGCTGCCAGCGTCATCGAGATGCTGGTCAAGGTTGGCGACAGCGTAGAAGCCGAGCAATCTTTGATCACCCTCGAATCGGCCAAGGCGAGCATGGAAATCCCTGCTCCCAAAGCTGGCGTGATCGAAAGCATCGCCATCAAGGTGGGTGACGAAGCCAAGACCGGCGATCTGATTCTGGTCCTCAAGGTACAGGGCAAAGCCGCGGCCAAGCCCGCTGCCGCCGCTCAGGCACCCGCCGCTACACCCGAGCAGGCCAAACCGGCCAACGTTCAGGGCAGCGCGCCTGCCAAAGCCGCACCGCAAGCAGCTCCGGCTGCCGCACCAAGCCGTGATGGCAGCAAGGTACATGCTGGCCCGGCGGTACGCCAATTGGCCCGTGAATTCGGCGTCGAGCTGAGCGCCGTGCCTGGCACTGGCCCCAAAGGTCGCATTCTCAAGGAAGACGTGCAGGTTTACGTCAAAGCCGAGCTGCAGAAAGCCAAGTCGGCGCCTGCCGCCGCGGCTGCCGGTGCTACCGGCGGCGCTGGCATTCCGCCGATCCCGACCGTCGACTTCAGCAAGTTCGGTGAAGTCGAAGAAGTACCGATGACCCGCCTGATGCAGGTCGGCGCTGCCAACCTGCACCGCAGCTGGCTGAACGTGCCGCACGTGACGCAGTTCGACTCGGCCGACATCACCGAGCTGGAAGCCTTCCGTGTCTCGCAGAAGGCCGTCGCCGAGAAAGCCGGCGTCAAGCTGACCGTGCTGCCGCTGCTGCTCAAGGCCTGCGCCTACCTGCTCAAGGAACTGCCGGACTTCAACAGTTCCCTGTCGCCGAGCGGCAAGGCGGTGATCCGCAAGAAGTACGTGCACATCGGCTTCGCTGTCGATACCCCGGATGGCCTGCTGGTGCCGGTAATCAAGAACGTCGATCAGAAGAGCCTGCTGCAACTGGCTGCCGAAGCCGCTGCACTGGCTGAGAAAGCGCGCAACAAGAAGCTTTCGGCTGACGACATGCAGGGCGCCTGCTTCACCATCTCCAGCCTCGGTCACATTGGCGGCACCGGCTTCACGCCGATCGTTAACGCGCCGGAAGTGGCGATCCTTGGTGTCAGCAAGGCCACCATCCAGCCGGTCTGGGATGGCAAAGCCTTCCAGCCCAAACTGATGCTGCCGCTGTCGCTGTCCTACGATCACCGCGTGATCAATGGTGCGGCCGCTGCGCGCTTCACCAAGCGCCTGGGCGATGTGCTGACTGACATCCGTACCATGCTGCTGTAAGCGATAGGTTTTCGAGCGCCACGCTCGTACCTCGCTCGACCCCGCCCAACCAGGCGGGGTTTTTTTTGCTCGTTTTGCAGCAACAGACATCGTCAGAGCTGCAAAAACGATATAAAGCCCCACTTAATTTCCGAAAATTAGTACTTTTAAATCAGGCAGTTGAAATAAAGAAATCATAATGCCATTAGATTCCTTGTCAGCCGTTACACCATGGTGCAACCTAGCGCCACTTCCGCCTTAGAGCGGTCAGGGAGATATGGCAACACCCCTTGTAGCGCTATAGTGAAGAGGCCAGGCGTTTGCCTGTGCTAGTTGATGGATACAGCCATTCGATGAAAAGCCATCCCGATACCGCAGGTCGCGCAGCGGCCGAGGTCGTGACGCAACTGCCCGTGCCTTCGCGGCTGGGCATGATGCGTTTCGAGCGGATGAATGAACCCAACTGGCTGCTCCTATTTATCGACGCCTCCTGCGAGAAACAGCTCGGCATCCAGCCCAGTGATCTCTGCAACCTCGTGGAAACTCCCTATGCCAGCCTGATGGAGCCGGAAGCGCGCTACCGCCTGCACGACTCCATTCAGCAACAACTTATCCAGTCGCCACGCTACATGGTGCGCTATACCCTGCACACACCGCAGGGCCCGCTGCAACTGATGGAGCTCGGCGAGCCGTTCAAGCAGCGCGGCCGCTCGCTGCTACGTGGCTACCTGCTGGTGGCCAATGACCAGATGGCAGCAACGCCGTCGCCGCAGCAGGACTCTCTCGAAGACCTGCAGCGCAGCCAGGCCGAGCTGCAGCAACATCAGCTACGTGCCCTCGCTCAGCAGCAGCTGATCGTGCGGCTGGCCAGCCAGCGCTATCAGGGCAATGACCCGCGTAGCGAAGCAGCTGAGCTGATCACCCGCAGCGCCTGTGAGATCTACGGCATCGCCCGCGCCGGTATCTGGCACATCAACGGTGACACCCTTGAGCCCGTGGCACTCTACGTCGCGGATGAGGGCCACGACGAAATACTACTGCCCATCGATGGTCGTCGTTACCCAAACTACCTGCGCGCGCTCAAGGAAGGCCGTGCGCTCGACGCTCACGACGCCGAAAACGACTCGCGTACCCGCGAGCTGCTCGACGATTACCTGCGACCAAAATCGGTAACTGCCATTCTCGATGCCAGCATCCGAGTCGGCGGTGAGCTGGTCGCGGTGCTGTGCCTCGAACACAGCGGCGGGCCTCGCGCCTGGCAGGCCGACGAAGTCGCCTTTGCTGGCGAGCTGGCCGACCAGTACGCCAGCGTGCTGAGCAACCAGGAACGCCGCAACGCCACTAGCGCGCTGTATCTGTTCCAGCGCGCCGTCGAGCAGAGCGCCAGCGCTTTCATCCTGCTCAACCGCGACGGCATGGTGGAGTATGTGAACCCCAGCTTTACCGCGATCACCCAGTACAGTGCCGACGAAGTACAGGGCCGCCAGCTCTCCGAGCTGCCGGCCCTTGAGAATCTCAGCGAGCTGCTGTTCGACAGCGAATCCGGGCTCGCCGAACACAACAGCTGGCAGGGTGAGTTCAAGAGCCGTCGCAAGAACCTCGAGCCCTATTGGAGCCAGTTCTCGATCTCCAAGGTGCATGCCGACGACGGCACCCTGACTCACTACATCGGAATCTACGAAGACATCACCGAAACCAAGCAGTCCCAGCAGCGCATTGAGCGCCTGGCCTACAGCGACAACCTCACCGGCCTGGGCAACCGCTACGCGTTCATTCGCGCACTGGAAAAGCGCTTTGCCGGCAACCCCACGCCAATCAGCCTGCTGCTGGTCGACATCGACAACTTCAAGCGCATCAACGACACCCTCGGCCACCAGACTGGTGACAAGCTGCTGGTCAGCCTGGCCAAGCGACTGCGTAACAGCTTCAGCGGTGAAGGCACCCTGGCGCGCTTCGCCAGCAACGAATTCGCCATTCTGCTCGACAACTGCGAGAGCCAACGCGGCCAGCTGATCGCCCAACAGGTGCTGGAAACCCTCGACAAGCCGCTGTTCGTCGACAACCAACTGATCAACGTCAGCGGCTCCGTGGGCCTGGCCTGTTCGCCAGAGCACGGCGCTGATCCGCAAACGCTGATGAAACATGCGGGCCTGGCCCTGCACAAGGCCAAGGCCAACGGCAAACACCAGCTGCAGGTGTTCACCGATGTGCTCAATGCCGAAGCCAACTACAAGCTGTTCGTGGAAAACAACCTGCGCCGCGCCCTGACGCAGAACGAGCTGGAAGTGTTCTACCAACCCAAGCTGTGCCTGAAAACCGGGCAGTTGCTGGGCATGGAAGCGTTGCTGCGCTGGCATCACCCGGAGCGCGGCATGATCCGCCCGGACCAGTTCATCAGTGTGGCCGAGGAAACCGGGCTCATCGTACCGATCGGCAAGTGGGTGGTGCTCCAGGCCTGCCGCATGAGCAAGCAACTGACCGCTGTTGGGCTGGGCAATCTACAGGTGGCTATCAACCTGTCGCCCAAGCAGTTCAGCGATCCGGATCTGGTCGGCTCGATCGCCGCCATTCTCGAAGAAGAGCAACTGCCGCCGGAGCTGCTCGAACTGGAACTCACCGAAGGCCTGCTGCTGGAAGCCACCGACAGCACACGCAGCCAGCTCAATGCCCTCAAGCAGCTCGGCCTGACCCTGGCCATGGACGACTTCGGCACTGGTTACTCGTCGCTCAGCTACCTGAAGAAATTCCCGATCGATGTGATCAAGATTGATCGCAGCTTCATCAAGGACATCCCCGAGAACGAGGACGACATGGAAATCACCTCTGCAGTGATCGCCATGGCCCACAACCTCAAACTCAAGGTCGTCGCCGAAGGCGTCGAAACCCCTGCGCAACTGGCGTTCCTGCGCCGCCACAATTGCGATATCGGCCAAGGCTATCTGTTTGATCGTCCCATTCCCGGCCGTGATCTGGTAGAAAGTCTCAAACGCTACCCGCGGCGCCCGGCCGCTAGACGGTAATCAACATCCGTCAGCCGCTGCGGTCTACCCCAGAACAATGATTCGGAGAACACTCAGCATGGCCTTACGCTCGGAAATTCTTGCCCACAAACTCGAACTGCCAAGTGCTGAACAGGCGCTGCCTGGTCGCGAAACGCCGATTTCGGTACCCGATGCGCACTTCGTCAACGGTAACGCGCTGCAAGGCCCCTTCCCCGCCGGCCTGCAGACTGCCATTTTCGGCCTGGGCTGTTTCTGGGGTGCCGAGCGGCGCTTCTGGCAACAACCGGGCGTGTGGAGCACCGCCGTAGGTTACGCAGGCGGCCATACGCCTAACCCAACCTATGAAGAAACCTGCTCGGGCCTGACCGGCCACGCCGAAGTGGTGCTGGTAGTGTTCGACCCGCAATTGACCAGCTACGAGCAGTTGCTGAAAGTCTTCTGGGAAGTGCACAACCCGACCCAGGGCATGCGCCAGGGCAACGACATCGGCAGCCAATACCGCTCGGCGATCTATTGCACTGACGAACAACAGCTGGCGGCCGCTCAAGCCAGTCAGGCGCAGTTTCAGGAAGAGCTGCGCAAGGCAGGCCTGGGCGAGATCACCACCGAAATCGCCCCGGCGCCAACCTTCTACTACGCTGAGGCCTACCACCAGCAGTATCTGGCCAAGAACCCGGAAGGCTATTGTGGCCTGGGCGGCACGGGTGTGTGCCTTCCACCTCAGTAACAGGAGCAGACGGACGTGGAGTTGAGCAGCATTTCCAGCCAGGTATCGAGTCAGGCAGCTGCGCAGTTCTCTGCACAGATGTCGCTCCTGCTGCTGAAAAAGACGCTTGAACTGCAGACCGCCAATATCAGCGGGCTGATGCAGCCCGTTGCCCCGGTCAGTGCTCCCAGCAATCCGCCAAATCTGGGCACCAGCATCGACGTGATGGCCTGAAGAACTGCTGCCATCACGTCACCAGCCGGCTAAACTGTTGGCAATTAGCCAGCAAACGACGAGCACGGCATGCCCGCCAACCTCCCTTACATCTCCCCCGATCAACTTTGCGTCGGCCTCTATGTTCACTTGGACCTGAGCTGGTGGGAGCACTCATTTGCTTTCAGCAACTTCAAGATCAAGGACGAAGGCCAGCTCAAGCAGCTGCATGCTCTGGGCCTCAAGCGCTTGCGCTATGACCCGGCGCGCAGTGATTGCGAACCGTTGCCGCTGCCCGAAAGTCCGGCGCAGCCGACCCCTCCACCGCCGCCACCAGATCCTCAGGAACAGGCGCGACAAGCGCGGGTGCAACAGTTGAGCGTGCTGCGCAAGCGGCTATCGGAAGTTGATCGCGCGTTCGTCCAGGCCAGCCAGCGGGTCAAGGCACTCAACCAGAGCCTGCGCAACCAGCCCGAAGAGTCGGTCAAGCAGGCTGGCGCACTGGTTCATGAGATGGTCGCCACCATGCTTGGCGAAGATGGCGTTGCGTTGCACAGCATCACTGGCAAGGCAGCTGAAGACTCCTACATCCACTCGCTCAACGTCACCGTGCTGTCGATGATGCTCGGTCGCCAGCTGGGCCTGGATGCCGAGGCCAGCCACATGCTTGGCATGGGCGCGCTGCTACATGACATCGGCAAGCTGGAGCTGCCCAGCAAGGTGCTGCTCAAGCCGCCACCGCTGACCCGCCCGGAACAACAGTTGCTGGAAATGCACACGCTGTACGGCAAGCGCATGGGCGAAAAGCTGATGCTCGATGACGACGTGCTGCGGATCATCTACGAGCACCATGAGCACTGCGATGGCAGCGGTTATCCACAGCAGCTGCGCGAAGCCTCAATCGGCCGCTTGAGCCGTATCGTGTGCATCGCCAACCACTTCGACAACCTGTGCAACCCCGTCGACCCGCGAATGGCGCTAAGCCCACACGAAGCACTGGCGCGGATGTTCCTGCCGCAGTACAGGGTGCGTTTCGACGATGTTGCGTTGAAAGCCTTTATCCGCTGCATGGGCGTCTATCCGCCTGGCAGCCTGGTGCAGCTCGAGGACGAGCGCTACGCCCTGGTGCTGGGTATGCACCCGACACTGCCGATGAAGCCGACGCTGATCATCTACGACCCGGCAGTGCCCAAGGAAGAAGCTCTGATCGTCAATCTCGAAGCGGAGCCGAAACTGTCCATCGCCAGCAGCATGCGCCCTTCGCAGCTGCCGCCCGAAGCGCTCGAATACCTCAACCCGCGCCAGCAACTGACCTACTACGTCGACCCGCGGCGCCGTTAAGCAGATGGCGGCTCAAACGTTGCGGCAGCCTCAGCACCTGTTCATGATCTTTATAAGCATGAAGCGCCAGCTACAAGGCAAGAGCGAACATCCAATTGTAGGGTGGATGACGCTTCACCCATCCACCGCCCTGCAATCGCGATGGTGGACAAAAAGAGCGTTGTCCACCCTACGGGAACGACCGACTGCTTCCGCCACTTAGCGGCCAAAATCGACGAAGCTGGACTTAAATATCGTGAACAGGCTCTTAGGGCTGCTGCTCGGCGATCAGCCAATCCAGGCGCCAGCCTCCCTTGCTTTGCGCCATACGCTCGGCCAGCCAGGGCAAAAGCTCGCGCAGCTCTTCTTCCAGGCCCCATGGCGGATTGCTGATCAGCAAGCCCGAACCGTTCAGGCGCCCTGCTTCGTCCGCCGGGTGTACGAACAGCTCGGCGCGCAGCAGTTTCGGCGCGGCGCTCTTTTCCATGTCGCGGTAGAAGCGCTTGAGCTGACGTTCATCCTTGATCGGGTACCAGATCGCCACGATGGTCTGGCGCATACGGCCGATGGCCTCGTTGAGCGAGGTGACGCAACGCTCCAGCTCATCAGCCTTCTCGAATGGCGGATCGATCAGCATCACCGCGCGCTTCTCGCGCGTAGGCAGCAACGCGCGCGGCAGGTGCCAGCCCTCACCCAGGTGTACCGCCACGCGCCGATCGCCGGACATGTTCTCTTTGAGCAACTGGCCGTCTTCGGGATGTTTTTCGTTGAGGTGCAGGCGATCCTGCTCGCGGGTCTGCAGGCGCGCCAGCTCAGGCGAGCCGGGGTAATGCCGCAGTACGCCGTCGGGATTCATCGCCCGGATCACTTCCAGATAATCGAGCAGCGGCTCCGGAACGTCGATCGCGTCCCACAGGCGGCCAATCCCCTCGCGCCACTCCCCGGTACGGCTAGCCTGGTCGCCAGTCAGGTCGTAAAGACCTACGCCCGCGTGGCTGTCCAGGTACGCATAGGGCGCCTCCTTGCGCGCCAGCAGCGCGAACAGGCGGCACAGCACAAGGTGTTTCAACACGTCGGCATGGTTGCCGGCGTGGAAGGCGTGGCGGTAATTCATCATCGGCTCCTGAGCAGGAGGCGAATTGTAGCCGGCCTGCGTGCGCAGTGCAGCGCCAGGAGAGACGGCGCTCAGCTTCTCCCTAGGTATCACCGGCTTCGATGATGCTGGCGACGCGCTCGCTGCGCCCTAGACTGGCCTCAATCCACCGGAGAGCCACCATGCCCGACACTCTGCTAAGCGCCCGCAACCTGGCGTTCGAACTCTACGAAGTGCTCGATGCCGAAGCGCTCAGCCAGCGCCCACGGTTCAGCGAACATAACCGGGAAACCTTCGACGCCGCACTGAACACTGCGCGCAGCATCGCCGAGAACCTGTTCGCGCCGCACAACCGCAAGAACGACGAGCATGAGCCGCAGTACGTCGATGGCGGTGCGCAACTGATCGCCGAGGTCAAACCCGCGCTAGACGCATTCAACGAGGCGGGTTTTCTGAACGCCACACGGGACTTCGACGCTGGCGGCATGCAGCTCCCCACGCTGCTGTCTCAGGCCTGCTTCGCGCATTTCCAGGCAGCCAATATCGCCACGGCCTCCTACCCGCTGCTGAGTATGGCCGCCGCCAACCTGATCGAAGCCTTTGGCGATGAGCTGCAGAAAAGCCGCTTCTTGCAGCCGATGATCGAAGGCCGCTTTTTCGGCACCATGGCTTTGACCGAACCTCACGCGGGCTCGTCCCTCGCAGACATCCGCACCCGCGCGGAACCGGCGGGCGACGGCAGTTACCGTCTCAAGGGCAACAAGATTTTCATCTCCGGCGGGGATCACGACCTCAGCGACAACATCATCCATCTGGTGCTGGCTCGCTTACCTGACGCACCAGTTGGCGTGAAAGGTATCTCGCTGTTTATCGTGCCGAAGTTCATGGTCGAGGAAGACGGCAGCCTGGGCGCCCGTAACGATGTGGTGCTGGCAGGCCTGTTCCACAAGATGGGCTGGCGTGGCACTACTTCCACGGCGCTTAACTTCGGCGATCACGGCGGCTGTGTCGGCTACCTGGTGGGCAAAGCGCATGCTGGGCTTTCCTACATGTTTCAGATGATGAACGAGGCCCGTATCGGCGTTGGCATGGGCGCGACAATGCTCGGCTACGCCGGTTACCTGTACTCGCTGGACTACGCCCGTCAGCGCACCCAAGGCCGCCTGCCGGATGGCAAGAACCCGCTCGCCGGGCAGGTGGCGATCATCGAACACGCCGATGTTCGGCGCATGCTGCTGACCCAGAAAGCCTATGTGGAGGGCGCCTTCGACCTGGCGCTGTATTGCGCGCGCCTGTGCGACGACAGCCATACGCTGGAGGATGCCGAGCAGCGCGAACAGGCCGGCCAGCTGCTCGACCTGCTGACGCCGATCGCCAAATCCTGGCCGTCGGAATACTGCCTGCGGGCCAATGCCCTGGCGATCCAGATCCTCGGTGGCCACGGCTACACCCGCGATCATCCGGTGGAGCAGTACTACCGCGACAACCGCCTGAATCCGATTCACGAAGGGACCCATGGCATCCAGTCTCTCGACCTGCTCGGCCGCAAGGTCGGCCAGCACGGCGGCGCCGCGCTGAAAGCATTGAGCCGGCAGATCATCGCCACCTGCGGCCGCGCTGAACCTTTCACCAAGCTCGACGACCTACGCCAGCCGCTGGAATCACTGCTCAAGCGCTTGTCGGACGTCACCTTCGGCCTGCTTGGCGATCTCCAGCAGGGCCGCGTCAACGAGGCGCTTGCTGACTCGGCGCTGTACCTCAAGGTATTTGGCCACCTAGTGATCGGCTGGCGCTGGCTGGAGCAGGCCGTACGTGCCGAGCAAGGCCGCCTCGCAGGCAACCTGGCCGACGCCGTCTTCTACAGCGGCAAGCTGCAGGCAGCGCGCTACTTCCTGCTGCGTGAAGTACCGGGCTGTCATCACGATCTGGATTTGCTGGAAGAGCGTGACGACACCTGCGTGACGATGCAGGACGCCTGGTTTTAGGTTCTCCACAACGAAAAACGGGCCATTTGGCCCGTTTTCTTTTTGCAGCAACCTTCTAGCAACAACTCAGCGCGGAATGATTACCGGCGCGCTGAGTTTCTCCAACAAGGTGGCCTGCGCGCTGCGCGAGTTCTGGTTGCCGGTTGGCGAGAGCCGCACATAGCGCCCGTCCGGTTGCAGCACCCAGGCGTGGGTATTGTCGGTCAGGTAGGTCTCCAGCTCCTTCTTGACCCGAGTGATGAGCTTTTTGCCCTCCACCGGGAAGCAGGTCTCCACACGCTTGTCGAGGTTGCGCTCCATCCAGTCGGCGCTGGACAGGTAGATCAGCTCGTCACCGCCATTAAGGAAGTAGTAAACGCGGGTGTGCTCCAGGAAGCGACCGATGATCGAGCGCACCTGAATGTTATGCGACACCCCGGGAATACCCGGCCGCAAGCAGCACATGCCGCGCACCACCAAGTCGATCTTCACGCCGGTCTGGCTGGCCTTGTACAACGCGCGGATGATCTTCGCGTCGGTCAGCGAGTTGAACTTGGCGATGATGTGCGCCGGCTTGCCTTCGGCAGCCGCCGCCGTCTCTTTGGCGATCAGGTCGAGCAGGGTCTTCTTCAGGGTGAAGGGCGCGTGCAGCAGCTTCTTCATGCGCAGAGTCTTGCCCATGCCGATCAGCTGGCTGAACAGCTTGGATACGTCCTCGCCCAGCGCCACGTCGGCAGTCAGCAGACTGTAGTCGGTGTACAGCCGCGCGTTACCGGCGTGGTAGTTACCGGTGCCCAAGTGCGCGTAGCGGCGAATCTCGCCGTTTTCGCGGCGCAGGATCAGCATCATCTTCGAGTGGGTCTTGAAGCCGACCACACCGTAGATCACCACCGCACCGGCGGCTTGCAGGCGGCTGGCCAGCGCCAGGTTGGATTCTTCGTCGAAGCGTGCACGCAGCTCAATCACCGCGGTGACTTCCTTGCCATTACGCGCGGCTTCCACCAGCGCATCGACGATTTCCGAGTTGGCGCCCGAGCGGTACAGGGTCTGTTTGATCGCCAGCACGTGCGGGTCTTTCGCGGCCTGACGCAGCAGGTCGACGACCGGCGTGAACGACTCGAAGGGGTGCAGCAGCAGGATGTCCTGCTTGCTGACCACGCTGAAGATGTTCTCGCTGTTCTGCAACAGCTTGGGAATGACTGGCGTAAACGGTAAATGCTGCAGTTCCGGATGGCTGTCCAGACCGGTGATGCTGAACAGGCGAGTCAGGTTGACAGGGCCGTTGACCTGATAGAGCTCGTGCTCCGACAGGCCGAACTGCTTGAGCAACTGATCGGTCAGGTGTTTCGGGCAGGTATCGACCACCTCCAGGCGCACAGCGTCACCGTAGCGGCGGCTGAACAGCTCGCCACGCAGGGCGCGGGCCAGGTCTTCGACGTCCTCGGTGTCCACCGACAGGTCGGCGTTACGGGTCAGGCGGAACTGGTAGCAGCCCTTGACCTTCATGCCTGGGAACAGATCGTCGGCATGCGCGTGGATCATCGACGACAGGAACACGTAGTTGGCGCCCGGGCCACCGACTTCCTCCGGCACCTTGATGATCCGCGGCAGCAGGCGTGGCGCGGGGATTACCGCCAGACCGGAGTCGCGACCGAAGGCATCGACGCCCTCCAGCTCGACGATGAAGTTCAGGCTCTTGTTGACCAGCAGCGGGAACGGGTGCGTCGGATCGAGGCCGATCGGCGTGATTATCGGCGCGATCTCGTCACGGAAGTAACGGCGCACCCAGGCCTTGTGCTTGGTCGTCCAGTAGCGGCGACGAATGAAGTTGATACCGTGCTTGGCCAGCGCCGGGAACAGCACGTCATTGAGAATGGTGTACTGACGGCCAACCTGCTCGTGCACCAGATCGGCGATGCGCGACAGAGCCTGGTGCGGCTGCAGACCATCGGCACCGGCCTGCTCACGGGCGAAATTGATCTGCTTCTTCAGACCGGCGACGCGGATCTCGAAGAACTCGTCGAGGTTGCTGGAGAAGATCAGTAGGAACTTCAAGCGTTCGAGCAGCGGGTAGGACTCGTCCAGCGCCTGTTCCAGCACGCGGATGTTGAACTGCAACTGCGACAGCTCGCGGTGGATGTACAGGCTGCTGTCATCGAGACCGGGCACGACAACCGCCGGGGTTTCAACTACGGGTGTTTCCACGACTGTTTCCACCGGCGCCTCGTCGATAACCGGCAGGCTTACTACCGGTACATCGAGCTGTTCGTTCTCACTGAGTCCTTCGTTGCTCATTGAATTACCCTGGAGGGCTACTGCCCCTGTCGTATGAGTTCGGCCGCACGCACGGCGAAATAGGTGAGGATGCCATCGGCACCCGCTCGTTTGCAGGCGGTCAGTGATTCGAGAATCACCGCTTCGCTCAGCCAGCCATTCTGGATGGCGGCCATGTGCATCGCGTATTCACCACTGACTTGGTAGACAAAGGTCGGCACCTTGAATTCGGTTTTCACCCGGGAAACGATGTCCAGATAGGGCATGCCCGGCTTGACCATGACCATGTCGGCGCCCTCGGCCAGGTCAGCGGCGACCTCGTGCAACGCTTCATCGCTGTTGGCCGGGTCCATCTGGTAGGAAGCCTTGTTGGCCTTGCCCAGGTTCAGCGACGAGCCCACGGCATCGCGGAACGGGCCGTAGTAGGCGCTCGCGTACTTGGCAGAGTAGGCCATGATCCGCACGTTGACGTGATCGGCCAGCTCCAGCGCTTCGCGGATCGCCTGGATACGCCCGTCCATCATGTCCGACGGGGCGACGACCTGGGCGCCGGCATCGGCATGGGACAGCGCCTGCTTGACCAGCGCATCGACAGTGATGTCGTTCTGCACGTAGCCTTCTTCGTCGAGAATGCCGTCCTGGCCGTGGGTGGTGAACGGATCCAGCGCGACGTCGGTGATCACCCCCAGTTCCGGGAAGCGCGCGCGCAACGCACGGGTAGCGCGCTGGGCAATGCCATCCGGGTTCCAGGCTTCACTGCCATCGAGGCTTTTCTTTTCCGCGGGGGTGACCGGGAACAGGGCCAGAGCGGGAATGCCCAGTGCTACCCATTTCTCGGCTTCCTGCAGCAGCAGGTCGATGGACAAACGCTCAACGCCCGGCATGGACGCCACCGCCTCACGCTGATTCTCACCGTCGAGCACGAATACCGGCAGGATCAGGTCGTCTGTGGTCAGCACGTTCTCGCGCACCAGACGCCGGGAAAAGTCGTCGCGACGGTTGCGACGCAGGCGGGTGGCAGGGAACAAGCGGTTGGCGGGGGTAAAGCTCACGGCAGACTCCTGGGCCCGCTCGAGCGGGCGAAGTGTGACAGTTATAAGCGGCCATTATGACTAAATGATGACGACCATAACGAATACTGCGACGGCGCGTCGCAGCCTATAAGGCACATCGAGACCGGCAAAAAGCTCGTGAGGCCGCGCCCACCCTAGCCCATGGATATTTCACAGTATTTCGACAAATGCTGTTTTAGATTGTCGAACGGCGTAGCCTTGCCTCCCCATTTCTACGGTTCTCTTCAATGCTGGAAAATCTGCTGCAGCACTTTGGTTACCCGGTTCTCTCGCTGGGCACCTTTCTTGAAGGTGAAATGTCGCTTCTGTTGGCAGCCTACCTGGCGTTGCGCGGCATTCTGCAAATCGAGCTGGTCATGCTGTTCGCCTTTATCGGCACCTATGCCAGCGACCAGCTGTGGTTCCACCTTGGGCGCCGTCACGGTCGCCGTATTCTCGAACGCCGGCCAAAGTGGCAGGCGCTCAGCGACAAGGCCCTGGTGTACCTGCGCCGCCACCCAGATCTTTGGGTGCTGGGCTTTCGCTTCTTCTACGGCATGCGCACGGTGATGCCACTGGCGATTGGCATATCCGGTTATTCGCCACGGCGCTACATGATCCTCGACGCCATCGGTGCAGGAGTCTGGACCATCGTGCTCGGTACCCTCGCCTACAAACTCGGCCGCGCGCTGGAAGGCTTGCTTGGCGAACTGCACCAGGTGCAGTTCTACCTGTTTGGCGGCCTGCTGGTGATCGGTCTTGGCGTCTGGCTGTACCGGCGTAGACAGCGCGAGAGCTGACACTGCCCGCTTGACGGACTCGCCCGAGACGTTCAAAAGGCTGTAACAATTGGACGACTGGCCAGTCATACCATTAAGCAGTTTTTCCAAAGCGAGCACCTCGCCACCCGTGCCATGCGGCGCTCGCCTTTCATCAGGAGTAGGTCGATGAACAAGAAAGTTGCAGTGATTCTTTCCGGTTGTGGCGTCTACGACGGTTCGGAGATCCACGAAAGCGTCATCACCCTGCTGCGCCTCGATCAGCGTGGCGCCCACGTGCAGTGCTTCGCTCCCGATATCGACCAGGCCCACGTGATCAACCACCTCAAGGGCGAGGAAATGCAGCCAGCCCGCAATGTGCTGGTGGAATCGGCCCGCATCGCCCGCGGCAATATCAAGGATGTGCGTGAACTGCGTGCCGACGACTTCGATGCGTTGATCGTGCCGGGCGGCTTTGGCGCCGCCAAGAACCTCTCCGACTTCGCCAGCAAGGGCGCCGACTGCAGCGTGCAGGCTGATGTGCTGGCCGCCGCACAATCGTTCGTAAGCGCCGCCAAACCGGTCGGCCTGATCTGCATCGCCCCGGCCATGGCGGCACGCATCTTTGGTGCCGGCGTGACCTGCACCATCGGCAACGATGCCGACACCGCCGCCGCGCTGACGCAAATGGGCGCCGAGCACGTCGAATGCCATGTCGAAGATATCGTCGAAGACAACGAGCGCAAGCTGGTAACGACTCCAGCCTACATGCTCGCCAACTCCATCGCCGAAGCAGCGTCGGGCATCAATAAGCTGGTCGACCGGGTGCTGGAGCTGACCCACGAGTGACGACCAGCTGCGCGTCGGCTCTGCGGCGTTAAAAACGGGTTCGGAATGCCGCTTGCGGCTAACGCGCTTCAGCGCGGCCCGAAGGGCGAGCGAAGCGAGTAATGCTCATGTACAAAAGTACACTCCGCTTCCTCACCCGCTTTTGCGGGGGCGCCTAGCCCTTACAGAGCTCTAGCTAGCAAGCCCGTCAACGAGTAAGGGAAACCTCAACCGCGCGACAGACGCGTCAGCAAGCGATCCAGCGAGTTGGCGAACGCCTGGCGATCCTTGTCTCCATAAGCACCCTGACCACCACCGACCTGCCCCTGCTCACGCAGGTCGGTAAACAGGTTACGCACCGCAAGACGTTCGCCCATATTGCGTTCGTCGAACTCCTTGCCACGCGGATCCAGCGCTAGGATGCCCTTCTTGACGAGGCGATCGGCCAGCGGCACATCGCTGCAGATCACCAACTCGCCTGGCACGGCATGCTCTACCAGGTAATCGTCCGCCGCATCGGGGCCACTCGGCACCACGATCAGCTTCACGCAGGCGAAGTTGGGCCGCGCCACGGCCTGGCCAGCGACCAGCACCACCTCGAAATTACGCTTGAGGGCGAACTTGACCACCTGATCGCGGGCCAGCCGCGGGCAGGCGTCGGCGTCGATCCAGACACGCATGCTCAGAGTGGTGCGCGGCGCACGGTGGCCAACAAGGCAGCGGCACCAACGAACAGGGCACCGAAGCTGCGGTTCATGATGCGCTGCTGACGCGGGGTGCGCAGCAGACGCAGCACGCGCACTGCCAGCCCGGTATAGCCAGCCATGACGATCAGGTCGACGGTGACCATGGTCACGCCAATGATCAGGTACTGCTCGGTCAGCGGTGCATGGGGATTGATGAACTGCGGCAGCACCGCGAGCATGAAAACGATGGCCTTGGGGTTGCCGAAGTTCACCAGAAAGCCACGCAGCACTAGGCTCAATGGTCGGCCGATGGGGCGCTCACCGCCGACGTTCATGTCGGCAGGCAGCGCGCGCCACTGGCACCAGCCGAGGTACAGCAGGTACACCACGCCAAACCATTTGATCAGGGTGAAGGCCAGTGCCGAAGTCGCCAGAATCGCCCCGACGCCAGCCGCGACGATGGCGATCTGCAGCGCCAGACCGAGCTGCAGACCCAAAGCATTCCAGTAGCCGCGCCAGAAACCGTATTGCAGCCCTGCCGACATCGAGGCGATGGCACCGGCCCCCGGCGACAGGCTGATCAGCCAGCAGGCAACGAGAAAAGCGAGCCAGGTTTCCAGAGCCATTTTGACGACCTCGAATTAGTGACGATCAGGGTTCGATCTTGCGTGCTGCCGGTACATCACCGTTGCGCCAGCGCCTTACGGCCTTCTGGAAAAACAGGCTGTTGGGAATCTGTACCCAGGTGCCTGGCGCGTCGCCGGTCAGGTCCTCGAGGGTGGTGTAGAACAGGTTGATGTCCAGTACACGGCCTCGTACGCCGGGTTTGTCGGCGCTTTCCAGCACCTCGACGCAATCACCGATGCGGAACGGCCCGAGGGCGAAGATCAGCAGCGCGCAGAACAGGTTCGACAATACGCTCCAGATGGCGAAGAAAGCGATAGCGGCAACCGCGACGAAGCCAGTCAGCGCGCCCCACAACACCTGCGCCGAAACACCAAGGCGTTCGAGCACCAGCATGAAGGCGCTGCCGAGGATCAGCCAACGGGTCAGGCCACGTAGCGGCACTAACAGCTCCGCCGGCAGCTGTGGATAACGATTACCCAAGCGGCTGATGCCGCGGGTCAGAATGCGCTGCGCCAGCCAGGCCAGTGCCAGGATCAGGATCACCTGACCGGTGCGCATCAGCGGCTGGCTCCAGGCCGTCAGCCAGGCCAGATCGATCATGTCGAGATTCAACCTATTGCCTCCAATTCCTGTTGCAAGGTTTCCAGGGTCTCCAGTGCTTCTAGCCACTGTTCTTCCAGTTCAGCCTCACGGCTCTTGAGCACGGCCTGGTCGGCCAGCGCCTGGCGCAACTCGTCCTTGCGAGCAGCCTCGTAAATGCCGCTATCGCCCAGGCGCTCTTCCAATGCAGCGAGCTTGCCCTGTACCTGGCCGAGTTCGGCCTCGAGCTTGTCCGCAGCCTTCTTGTGCGGCGCCAGTTGCTGACGCAACGCGGCAGCGGCCTGGCGCTGACCACGCTTGTCGTTGCCTGCCCCAGCCGGCGCTGGGGCCGTCGGAGCAGCCTGACGCTGACGGTAATCCACCAGCCAGCGGGCGTAATCCTCCAGATCACCATCGAACGGCGCCACGCGGCCATCGGCCACCAGCAGGAATTCGTCAGTGGTGCTCTTGAGCAAATGACGGTCGTGGGATACCACCACCACAGCGCCAGCGAACTCCTGCAGGGCCATGGTCAGTGCCAGGCGCATTTCCAGGTCGAGGTGGTTGGTCGGCTCATCGAGCAGCAGCAGGTTGGGCTTGCCCCAGGCGATCAGCGCCAGGGCCAAGCGCGCCTTCTCGCCACCGGAGAAATTCAGTACCGGCTCGTCGCAGCGCGGGCCGCGGAAGTCGAAACCGCCGAGGAAATCACGCAGGGTCTGCTCACGCTCGCCCGGCGCAATCCGTTGCAAATGCAGCAGCGGGCTGGCCTTGTCGTCCAGCGAGTCGAGTTGGTGCTGGGCGAAGTAGCCGATCACCAGGTTTTCGCCGCGGGTCAGGCTGCCACTCAGCGGCTGCAGCTCGGCGGAGAGGTTCTTGATCAGCGTCGACTTTCCCGCGCCGTTGGGGCCGAGCAGGCCGATGCGCGCGCCCGGCACCAGGCTCAGTTTGACCTGCTGCAGGATGGTCTTGTCGCCGTAACCCAGGCGGCCTTCGCTGAGGCTGAGCAGCGGTGTAGAAATCTTGTCGGCCTCGCGGAACACGAAGTCGAAGGGCGAATCGACGTGAGCCGCGCTCAGCTCCTCCATGCGCTCCAGAGCCTTGATGCGGCTCTGCGCCTGACGGGCCTTGGTGGCCTGGGCCTTGAAGCGGGCGATGTACTTTTCCATGTGCGCGCGCTGCGCCTGCTGCTTTTCGTACGCTTGCTGCTGCTGGGCCAGGCGCTCGGCGCGGGTGCGCTCGAAGGCCGAGTAGCCGCCGCGGTACAGGGTCAGCTTGCGCTGCTCGACATGGGCGACGTGATCGACCACCGCATCGAGAAAATCCCGGTCGTGGGAAATCAGCAGCAAAGTGCCGGGATAGCTCTGCAACCAGCCTTCGAGCCAGAGAATGGCGTCGAGATCCAGGTGGTTGGTAGGCTCGTCGAGCAGCAGCAGGTCGGACGGGCACATCAGCGCCTGGGCCAGGTTCAGGCGCATCCGCCAGCCACCGGAGAAGTCGCCGACACGGCGATCCATCTGCGCGTTGTCGAAGCCCAGGCCGGCCAGCAGCTTGCGCGCCCGGGCATCGGCGGTGTAGCCGTCGGCGCTGTCCAGTTCGGTATGCAGGCGGGCAATAGCAGTGCCGTCGTGGTTCTGCTCGGCAATCGCCAGTTCGGCCTGCACGCGGCGCAGGGTGTGGTCGCCGTCGAGCACGTAGTCCACAGCCTGGCGCTCGAGGGTGTCGATCTCCTGGCGCATGTGGGCGATGCGCCAGTCACCGGGCAGTAGGCAATCGCCCGAGTCCGGCGTCAACTCGCCGCGCAATAAAGCGAACAGGCTGGACTTGCCGGCGCCGTTGGCACCGATCAGACCGGCCTTGTGGCCGGCGTGCAGGGTCAGCTCGGCGTTCTCGAGCAAACGCTGAGGGCCACGCTGTAGGGTAAGATTCTGGAGTCGGATCATAATGGCGGCGGATTCTACCAGAGTCCCCCGCCGCATACTCGGAGCACGCATGAGCGCTGACCTGTGGACCTTCGCCACCACATTGTACGCCAAGCCTGGCGTGGAAGCTGCCTGCCTCGCCCTACAAGACGCTGGTGCGGATGTCTGCCTGGTGCTCTGCGGCCTTTGGCTTGACCAACGCGGCGCGGCGCACAGCGCCGAACGCGAGGTGCAATTGCGGCAGATCGCTCAGGGTTGGCAGCATGAGGTGATCGAACCAATCAGAACGCTACGTCGCTCATGGCGTGCAGCCGCCATGGGAGATGCGGCCTTGGCGACCCTGCGCAAACGTCTTCAGCAACTTGAACTGGACGCCGAGCGCGAGCAGCTGCAACGCCTGCAAGCGCACAGCGCAAGCTGGCGGGGCTCAGCCGGCACACACCTGCGGCGCTGGCTGGACGCACTAACCCCCAGAGGTGCGATCACCACACAGAATGCCAGCGACCGCCTGCACACCGCCCGCCTGGCCGAATAATGGCTAAAAGCCACGCGGCACAAGCCTTTCGGCCGGGCTCACAAGCGACCGATAACTCTTGTCATAAACTAAAAATCAGCTAAGTTGTACGACGACGGATAACCGTCAATGACTCAGCGCCGCTAGTCCCAACAACTACAAAAAAGGGTTCTATACATGAAGAAGCTGAAACTGCTGGTAGGTTTTTTGTGCCTGTTTTCTGGTTTTGTAGCCGCTGCACCTGCTGACGAAACCGACGTCGCCGCTGCCGTCGACAAGCTCACCCACGCCATGCTGCACAAGGACATCGCACAGCTAGAAGCGTTGACCGCCGATAACCTCACTTATGGCCACTCCAGCGGCAACATTCAGGACAAGAAAGCCTTCATCTCGGATATCGAAACCGGCAAGAGCGCCTTTAAGGAACTGAAGATGCTCAACCAGAAGATCACTCTGTCGGGCGACGTAGCCCTGGTGCGTCACCACTTCTCGGCTCAGGCGATCAACAAGGAAAAGGGCATCGTTCCGACGGAAATCGAGAACTTCCAGATCTGGCAGAAACAGGACGGCAAGTGGCTGCTGATCGGCCGCCAGGCATTTCGATTCTAGCTAAAAGCGCCTTGGGTACCTCGCAACCGAGGTGCCCCAAGGCTCTGTATGAAAAGTACCTTCGCGCCGGTGATGTTGCGTTTACCGCTCGGCCGCTTCAGGCACTCAACTCCTTATCCAGCACTTCCTCGATCTCGCTCTTGATCTTGCCGCTCATCACCGACAGCAGCAGGCCGAGGTTGAGTTGCAGGTGGACGCGGTCTTCGCTGACTTCGATGCGCCCGTCGGCACCGCTGCGTTTGAATTCCAAGGTGTCGCCCTTCCATTGGTAGCGCACGTCGTACTCGCGGGCCAAGCGTTCGGCGAGCTTTTCAGCCTTGCCACGGGCGGCCTCGATGCCCAGGTTGTGGGGGCGGTCGACGGTGATTTTGGCCATCATGGCTCTCCTGACTGAAAACGCGGGCGGGGCAATATACAAGAAGCGCCGTGTGAGCCACTACCGCGCTTGCAGCCGGCACCGGGCTTTTGGGTTTAGAATGCCGCCATTCGGCGCTGTAGAAGTTGTTGAACAGGCCGTGAACCCGCCTGCCATGCAGAGACTCGATGGAAACGCTTATTTACCTCGGTAAACTCGCCTTTTCGCTTGTCTGACTCACTGGCACGCTGCGATGAGACGAGCCTGGCGCTGTCTCATGATCACGGTCACGCCATGTTGGGCTTCGCGCCCGCACACTGAGCAGATGCCAACGCCTCCCGGACTTCAGGAAAAAGGCCACATGAACGATCCGCGCAAGAACGACAGCAGCGAACCCACCACCCACTTCGGCTTCCAGGACGTTCCGGAAAGCCGCAAGGCGGAAAAGGTCGCCGAGGTGTTCCATTCGGTGGCCGCCAAATACGACCTGATGAACGACCTGCTTTCCGGCGGCATGCACCGCCTGTGGAAGCGTTTCACCATCGAGCTGTCCGGTGTGCGCAGCGGTAACCGGGTGCTCGACATCGCCGGCGGCACCGGTGATCTGGCCCGCCAGTTCTCGCGCATCGTCGGCGAAACCGGCGAAGTGGTGCTGGCCGACATCAACGCCTCGATGCTCAAGGTTGGCCGCGACCGCCTGCTCGACCGCGGCGTGTCGGGCAACATATCCTTCGTGCAGGCCGACGCCGAGAAGCTGCCCTTCCCGGACAACCACTTCGACTGCGTGACCATCGCCTTCGGCCTGCGCAACGTCACCCATAAAGACGCTGCAATCGCCTCCATGCTGCGTGTGCTCAAGCCTGGCGGCCGCTTGCTGGTGCTGGAGTTCTCCAAGCCGAAAAGCACCCTGCTGTCGAAGATCTACGACACCTACTCGTTCAACTTCATGCCGCTGGTGGGCAAGCTAGTCACCAATGACGCCGACAGCTACCGCTACCTGGCCGAGTCGATCCGCATGCACCCGGATCAGGACACCCTCAAGGCGATGATGCTGGACGCCGGCTTCGACCGTGTGACCTACCACAACATGACCGGCGGCATCGTCGCCCTGCACCGCGGTATCAAGCCCTGATGCTGACTCAGGCCCTGTTCGCTACCGTCGAGCGCGGCCTCAACCGCGTACTCGCGCTGGACAGCACCGCGCTGCCGCGCCTGGCCAAGCTCAATGGCAAGGTGATCGCGGTTCAGGCGCAGGCCCCGGCGGTGCAGCTGTTCATCCTCGCTGACGGCCAGGGTCTGCGCCTTGCCGGCCAGTGGGCCGGCGCGGTCGATTGCACCTTGCATGCGCCCGCCAGTGCGCTGCTGCGCCTGGCGCTAGCCAAAGACAAACAGGCCGTTTTGCATGAGCCCGAAGTAGACCTCGATGGCGACAGCGGCGCGCTGATGGAGCTGGCCGGCGTGCTGCAAGATCTCGACCTGGATTGGGAATACGAGCTGTCGCGCTGGCTCGGCCCGGTGCCGACCGCCTTGCTGGCCGGTCACCTGCGCAGCCGCGCCGGCTGGACCCGCGAGAACCTGCACAGCCTGCAACTGAGCCTGGCCGATTACCTCAGCGAAGAATCTCGCACCCTGGTCGGCAAACGTGAGGCCGATGCCCGCTTCGCCGAACTCGATGACCTGAAACTTTCCCTCGACCGTCTCGACGCGCGCATCGAGCGCCTCGCCCAACGCCATAAGCCCATCGCATGAAGCTGCTTGCCGTTCGTCGTCTGTTGCGCATCCTCTACGTGGTCATCCGCTACCG
The DNA here is from genome assembly GCF_900142655.1 of Phytopseudomonas punonensis. Classification (GTDB taxonomy): domain Bacteria; phylum Pseudomonadota; class Gammaproteobacteria; order Pseudomonadales; family Pseudomonadaceae; genus Aquipseudomonas; species Aquipseudomonas punonensis. Next base: position 178,157 of record NZ_FRBQ01000004.1, read on the forward strand.
CCTGGATGACATGCTGTTCGCCCTGCCGCTGCCATTCTGGCTGCGCGCACCGCGCTTCCTGCTGCCGTGGCGCTGGGTGCCGCGCCGCAAGTCGCAGCTCAATCGCGGCCAAAGCCTGCGCTTGGCTCTCGAGGAGCTGGGCCCGATCTTCATCAAGTTCGGCCAACTGCTGTCCACGCGCCGCGACCTGCTGCCGCCGGATATCGCCGACGAACTGGCGCACCTGCAGGATCGTGTGCCGCCGTTCGACCCGGCCAAATCCCTGGCTTTGATCGAGGAGCAACTCGGCGTGCCGGTCGGCGTGGCCTTCGCCCGCTTCGACACCGAACCGCTGGCCTCTGCCTCGGTTGCCCAGGTGCACGCCGCGCAGCTGAAAAGCGGCGAGGAAGTGGTCGTCAAAGTGGTGCGCCCCGGCCTCAAGCCGATCATCAAGGCCGATATGGCCTGGCTGTTCCTGCTCGCCAAGATCGCCGAGCGCGCCTCGGCCGAAGCCCGTCGCCTCCACCCGGTCGACGTGGTCAGCGATTACGAGAAAACCATCTACGACGAGCTCGATCTGTTGCGCGAGGCCGCCAACGCCAGCCAGCTGCGCCGCAACTTCGAGAATTCCGGCCTGCTCTACGTGCCGCAGGTGTACTGGGACTGGTGCCGCCCCAAGGTGCTGGTGATGGAGCGCATCTACGGCATCCAGGTCAACGACATGGCAACCCTGGCCGACCAGCGCACCGACATGAAACTGCTGGCCGAGCGCGGCGTGGAGATCTTCTTCACCCAGGTGTTCACCCATAGCTTCTTCCACGCCGACATGCACCCAGGCAACATTTTCGTCAGCACCCGCACGCCGTGGAACCCGCAGTACATCGCCATCGACTGCGGCATCATCGGCAGCCTCACGCCTGAAGATCAGGACTACCTAGCGCGCAACCTGGTGGCGTTCTTCAAACGCGATTACCGCAAGGTCGCGCAGCTGCACATCGACTCGGGCTGGGTGCCGCAGGAAACCCACGTCAACGATTTCGAGGCGGCGATCCGCACCGTGTGCGAGCCAATCTTCGAGCGCCCGCTGAAGGATATTTCCTTCGGCCTGCTGCTGATGCGCCTGTTCCAGACCGCGCGGCGCTTCAACATGGAAATCCAGCCGCAGTTGGTTTTGCTGCAAAAAACCCTGCTGAACATCGAAGGCCTGGGCCGCCAGCTGTACCCCGACCTGGACCTGTGGACCACCGCCCAGCCGTTCCTGGAGCGCTGGATGCGCGAACGCGTCAGCCCGCGCAACGTTATGCACAACCTGCAGAGCCAGGTCGAGCAGTTGCCGCACCTGGCCAACATGACCCGCAGTCTGCTCGAGCGCATGGCCCAGCCCCACGCCAACGACCCACCTCCGCCCTGGCGCGAACGCGACGGCTGGGCGGTGCGACTGATCGGCGCCGCCTTGATCGGCGGCGGCGTGGTGACGGCCCTTGGCCTGGGCAACCTGAGCGAGCCGGCCACCGCCTGGCCGGCCTGGCTGATGAGCGCCAGCGGCCTGTACCTGATCCTGCGCCGATAGCCAGCCCGCACAGCGGCTGGCACACTTGGCTTCGAGAGAAGATGGAAACGCAATGAACGACTGGCTAGATGAGATCAAGTGGGACGACAACGGCCTGGTGCCGGCCATCGCCCAGGACCACCAGACCGGGCGCATCCTGATGATGGCCTGGATGAACCGCGAAGCCCTGGCGCTGACCGCCAGCGAGGGGCGTGCCATCTATTGGTCACGTTCGCGTGGCAAGCTGTGGCGCAAGGGCGAGGAGTCCGACCATGTGCAAAAGCTGCATGAGCTGCGCCTGGACTGCGACGCCGACGTGATCGTGCTGATGGTCGAACAGCTCGGCGGCATCGCCTGTCACACCGGCCGCGAGAGTTGCTTCTATCGCGTGTTTGAGAACGGTGCCTGGAAGACCGTCGATGCGGTGCTGAAAGATCCGCACACCATCTATTCGCCGGAGCACCGCCATGACTGATACCCTCACCCGCCTGGCTGAAGTGCTGGAGTCGCGCAAGGGCGCGGCGCCGGATAGCTCATACGTGGCCAGCCTGTACCACAAGGGCCTGAACAAGATTCTGGAAAAGGTCGGCGAGGAATCGGTGGAAACCATTCTCGCCGCCAAGGACGCAGCCGCCAGTGGTGACTGCAGCGACCTGATCTACGAAACCGCCGACCTGTGGTTCCACAGTCTGGTCATGCTGGCCGCGCTGGATCAGCACCCGCAGGCGGTGCTCGATGAACTGGATCGCCGCTTCGGCTTGTCGGGGCATGCGGAAAAAGCCGCGCGCAGCGACAACGACACTCAATAAAGACACTGACGAGGACAACCAAACATGGGCATTTTCGACTGGAAACACTGGGTCGTCATTCTGATCGTCGTGGTGCTGGTGTTCGGTACCAAGAAGCTCAAGAATCTGGGCTCGGACGTCGGTGAAACCATCAAGGGCTTCCGCAAGGCGATGAACGAGGATGACGGTAAGCCGGCCGAGCCGCATGCGCAACAGCCGCAGCAGCCACAACAGCCGTACCAACAGCAACCGCTGAACCAGCCGCACACCGTTGAAGGCCAGGCCAGCAAAGTCGAAGAACCGCTGCGCAAAGACTGAGGCAAAGCATGTTCGGTATCAGTTTCAGCGAGCTGTTGCTGGTCGGGCTGGTAGCCCTGCTGGTGCTAGGCCCCGAGCGTCTGCCTGGCGCAGCGCGCACGGCGGGGCTGTGGATCGGTCGCATCAAGCGCAGCTTCAATTCGATCAAGGAAGAAGTCGAGCGCGAGATCGGCGCCGACGAAATCCGTCGGCAACTGCATAACGAACGCATCCTGGAACTGGAGCGCGAGATGCAGGCGGTCAAGAACGACATCCTGCCGCCCGCGCCCCAGGCCAGCGTGCCACCGCCACCGGTCGTCGAGCCCGCTGCACAAGCACCGGCCGAGCCTGCACCGGCGCCTGCCGCATCGCCCTCTCCGGCGCCCGCCGCAACCCAGGACAAGACGCCGCAATCATGAGTCGCCTTCCCGACAACGACCAAGAAATGCCGCTGGTTTCCCATCTCGCCGAGCTGCGCACGCGCTTGCTGCGCTGCGTGGCAGCGATCTTTCTGATCTTCGCCGGACTGTTCTACTTCGCTCAGAAGATCTACACCCTGGTTTCCGCACCGCTGCGCCAGTATCTGCCCGAAGGCGCGACGATGATCGCCACCGACGTGGCCTCGCCGTTCCTGACGCCCTTCAAGCTGACCATGATCGTCGCGGTATTCCTGGCCATGCCGGTGATCCTGCATCAGGTCTGGGGCTTTATCGCGCCGGGGCTTTACAAACACGAGAAGCGCATCGCCATCCCGCTGCTGATCTCTAGCATCATCCTGTTCTACGCTGGCATCGCCTTCGCCTACTTTCTGGTGTTCCCGATCATCTTCCATTTCTTCGCCAGCGTGACGCCCGAAGGCGTGTCGATGATGACCGACATCGCCAGCTACCTCGATTTCATCATGACCCTGTTCTTCGCTTTCGGCCTGGCCTTCGAAGTGCCGGTGGCCGTGGTGTTGCTGATTTGGATCGGTATCGTCGACGTGGCATACCTGCGCAAGATCCGCCCGTACGTGATCATCGGCTGCTTCGTGGTCGGCATGATCCTCACCCCGCCGGATATCTTCTCCCAGACCCTGCTGGCGGTGCCGATGTGGCTGCTGTTCGAGCTCGGCATCCTGGCCGGCAGCCTGATCCGCACACGCCGCGGTGAACCGGATGAAGAAGGCGAAGACGAAAACGCACCGACCGACCAGCCGCCCAGCGTCCAGCCATGAACCTGCTGCTGCTCGATGACGGCGACTTCGTCGCAGTCGACCGGGTGCGTTTGAGCGGCCGCCGCCTCACCCATCTCAATGAAGTGCACCGCGCTGAGAACGGCGACACCTTGCGTGTCGGCCGCCTTGGCGGGCAGATGGGCCGCGGCCAGCTGCTGCAGCTGGATACGACTAGCGCAGAGCTGCAGGTCGCCTTCGACCAGGCGCCACCGACCAAACTGCCGATCACCCTGCTGCTCGCCCTGCCCCGCCCGAAGATGCTCAAGCGCGTGCTGCAGGGCGTCAGCGCTATGGGCGTGCCGCGCTTGATCCTGCTCAACAGCTACCGAGTGGAAAAGAGCTTCTGGCAGACGCCCTTTCTCGAGCCGGAAGCGATTCGCGAACAACTGATCCTCGGCCTGGAGCAGGCCCGCGATACGGTGCTGCCCGAGGTGATCATCGAGAAGCGCTTCAAGCCCTTCGTCGAGGACCGCCTGCCGCAGCTGGCCGCCGGCACCCTCGGCCTGACCGGCCACCCCGGCGATTACCCGCCCTGCCCACGCGCCGTCGAGCAACCGGTAACCCTGGCCATAGGCCCGGAAGGCGGCTGGATTCCCTATGAGGTCGAGAAACTGGCCGAGGCGGGCCTCCAGCCAGTGCAGCTGGGTGAGCGGATCTTGCGGGTGGAAACGGCGGTGACGGCGCTGCTGGCTCGGTTGTTCTAGCCCCGTAGGGTGGATGGCGCTTTTTTCATCCACCGTTGCGATTGCAGAGCGGTGGACGGGTGAAGCGTCGTCCACCCTACAAAAGCAGCAGCGCCCAATGTCCGCTTCTACCTTAAAAAAGCCATCGTATAGCAACGGGACATCCGGTAACGCCTTGCCCTACGCAACGATTTGGCGCCAGCATGCGCTCTGCCTATGATGAACACTTCGTGCCCTCAAGGAGCTGTCATGCGCCGTCTGCTCACCGGCATCACCGTCATCCTTCTGTTGCTGCTCAACACGCTGATCCTGATCGGGCCGATGATGCTTATTGCCCTCGGCAGGTTGGTGCTGCCCGGAGAGGCGCTGAAGGCGGCCTGTTCGCGCCAGGTGATGAATATCGCCGAGGCCTGGGCAGAGAACTGCAAGCGTATCTTCGCCGCCCTCACGCCAACCCAGTGGGATATCCATGGCAACGCCGAGCTGCGCCAGGACACTTCCTACCTGATCATCAGCAACCACCAGTCGTGGGTGGATATTCCCGCGCTGGTGCAGGCCTTCAACCGCAAGACGCCCTACTTCAAGTTCTTCCTCAAACAGCAGCTGATCTGGGTGCCCTTTCTCGGCCTGGCGTTCTGGGCGCTGGATTACCCGTTCATGAAGCGCTACAGCAAGGCCAAGCTGGAGAAGTACCCGCACCTCAAGGGCCAGGATCTGGAGATCACCCGGCGCGCCTGCGAGAAGTTTCGCGATCTGCCGGTCACGGTGGTCAACTACCTCGAAGGCACCCGCTTCACCCCGGCCAAACAGGCACAGCAGGGCTCGCCGTACCGCTATCTGCTCAAGCCCAAGGCGGGAGGGGTGGCCTTCGTGCTGGCCGCGCTGGGTGAACAGCTCGACGCGATTCTCGACGTCACAATTGTCTACCCGGAAGGCAAGCCGCCCGGCTTCTGGAAGCTGGCCAGCGGCCAGGTGCCAAAGGTCATCATGGATATCCGCACCCGCGCGCTGGAGCCTGCGCTGTGGCAAGGCGACTACCAGAACGACCCGGATTTTCGCCTGCATGTGCAAGAGTGGGTCAGCGGGCTGTGGGAAGAGAAGGATGCGCTGATCGCCAGGCTGAAGCAGGAAACCAGGGGCTGAACCTGCTCTAACAGGCCGTTGAAAAACTACCTACGTTGCCGGCACATCGTTAAAAACAGCCTCGCGTGCGAGCCCAGTCAAAATGCTCATGTACAACTCGTACACTCCGCTTTTGACTCACTGCGTTCGCCCTACGGGCCAGCCTTCGGCTGTTACTGCGCTGCGCTACGTTTCGGCTGTTTTTGCGGGGCCGCCATCGGCCTCGCTCCGGCGGCCTCGCTGACGTTTTTCAACGGCCTGCTAGCCGGAGCAGATCGATCAATCCGGCAGGATCATATGGCCGGCCTCATCGAGTGGCGCGAAGGGATTGTGCGCCAGTTCCCAGAGATGGCCATCGGGGTCGGCGAAGTAGCCCGAGTAACCACCCCAGAACACTTTTTCAGGCGCCTTGACCTGCCGCGCGCCCGAGGCAACAGCGAGCGCCATAGCGGCGTCGACGGCCTCGGGACTTTCCAGATTATGCGCCAGGGTGACGCCAGAAAAGCCCGCCGGCCCGGCTTCAGGCAGGTTGGCGTCCTTTGCCAGTTCCTCGCGTGAGAACAAGCCCAGGGCAAGTCCCTTGAGCTTGATGAACACGATCTGCTCCTGGGAAGCGGACGAGCGCGTCCAGCCCAGTCGCTCGTAGAAGGCGGCGCTGGCCTGTACATCGGCAACGCCCAGGGTGATCAGGGAAATCCGTCGGTCAAAGCTCATGGGGTGCTCCTTGCAGGTCGAGCCTGACAGGGTAGCAGCCACGTCTGCAGCCGGAAGAAAGGATGGGTAAAGAAAAAGCGGAGCCTTATGGCTCCGCTTTCTGGTTTCATGCTGCGCTGAAGGTCTTGTGCGGGTCGATGACGAATTTCTTCGGCACGCCGGCATCGAACTCGCCGTAACCGCGCGGCGCGTCGTCCAGGCTGATCACCTGCACGCCAACCACTTCGGCGATGTTGATGCGATCCCACATGATGGCCTGCATCAGCGCGCGGTTGTACTTCATCACCGGGGTCTGGCCGGTATGGAAGCTGTGCGACTTGGCCCAGCCGAGGCCGAAGCGGATGCTCAGGCTGCCGATCTTCGCCGCGGCGTCCACCGCGCCCGGGTCTTCGGTGACGTAGAGGCCGGGAATACCGATCTTGCCGGCGACCCGAACCACGCCCATCAGCGAGTTGAGCACCGTAGCAGGCGCTTCGTGCTGGGCACCGGCATGGCCGTGGCCGCGGGCTTCGAAGCCCACCGCGTCGACCGCGCAATCCACTTCTGGCTCACCGAGCAGGTCGGCGATCTGTTCGTGCAGTGGCGTGTCCTTGGACAGGTCGGCGATCTCGAAGCCCTGGGCCTTGGCGTGGGCCAGGCGCACTGGGTTGACGTCACCGACGATCACCACTGCGGCACCCAGCAAACGCGCCGAGGCCGCAGCAGCCAGGCCAACCGGGCCGGCACCGGCGATGTACACCGTGCTGCCCGGGCCAACGCCCGCGGTGACGGCGCCGTGGTAGCCGGTTGGCAGAATGTCGGAGAGGCAGGTCAGGTCGCGGATTTTCTCCATGGCCTTGTCGCGGTCTGGCAGTTTGAGCAGGTTGAAGTCGGCGTACGGCACCAGCACGTACTCGGCCTGGCCGCCGGTCCAGTCGCCCATGTCCACATAGCCGTAGGCGCCGCCAGCACGCGCCGGGTTGACGGTCAGGCATACGCCGGTGTGCTGCTCCTTGCAGGAGCGGCAGCGGCCGCAGGCGACGTTGAAGGGTACGGAAACCAGATCACCAATCTTCAGGTTCTCGACATCGCTGCCCTTCTCGATCACCTCACCGGTGATCTCGTGGCCCAGCACCAGGCCGACCTGAGCGGTGGTACGGCCACGCACCATGTGCTGGTCGGAGCCGCAAATGTTGGTGGAAACGACCTTGAGGATGACCCCGTGCTCGATCTTGCGACCACGTGGATCCTGCATCTTCGGATAGTCGATCTTCTGGACTTCGACCTTGCCTGCGCCGAGATAGACGACACCGCGATTACCAGACATATAAATCTCCTTTCTTCTTGTGGATGCAAGGCGCGGAGGTCTTGCACTGGAGTATTGAAGCGCCTGTCTCGGCACCCGCCGGTAAGGGCAGGACGGCTACCGAGCTGTCGCGCCGACAATGGAGGCAGCGCGAATGGGTTTAGCCAGACTAGCTAGCATGCGCCGAGGCCGTGGATACAAAACCGACAGCCGCCGTTCTCTGTGCGGCACTCACTCCGCCTAGAGGACTACGGTGCGATTGGCGTTGAGAAACACCCGGCGTTCGAGGAAATAGCCGACTGCGCGGGCCAGGGTCAGGCATTCGATATCGCGGCCTTTTGCCACCAGATCCTCGGGGTAGTGCGCATGATCGACGCTTTCCACGCCCTGGGTGATGATCGGGCCTTCATCCAGGTCGTTGTTGATGAAGTGGGCGGTGGCACCGACCAGCTTCACACCCTTCTGGTACGCCTGGTGATAGGGCTTGGCGCCCTTAAAGCCGGGCAGCAGCGAGTGGTGGATGTTGATCGCGCGGCCATCGAGCTTGCGGCACAGGTCGGCGGACAGCACCTGCATGTAGCGGGCGAGCACCACCAGCTCGGCGCCGGTGTCCTCAACCACCTGAATCACCCGGCGTTCCTGGGTGGGCTTGTCGTTGGGGTCGAGGGGAAAGTGGTGGTACGGGATGCCGTGCCAGTCGGCGAGCGGCTTGAGATCCGGGTGGTTGGAGACGATGGCGGTGATATCCATCGGCAACTGGCCGGTGCGCTGGCGGTAGAGCAGATCGTTAAGGCAGTGGTCGGCCTTGGAGACCATGATCACCACCTTGGCGCGATAGCCGGGCGGCGTCAGCTCGGTGCGCATCTCGAATGGCGCGGTACGTTCGTTCAGGCCGGCGAGGAAAGTCGTCTCGTCGAAATCGGCCTGGGTGCGGAATTCGACGCGGATAAAGAAGCGATTGGCCAGGCGATCATCGAAGCTGTGGTGCTCGGTGACGTAGCAGCCCTGCTCGAACAGGTAGCGGGTCACCACGTCCACGGTGCCCAACAGGCTCGGGCAGTGGGCGGTGAGAATCCAGGTGTCGGGGGTGCGGCTCATGAAAGCGATTCCTTATGCAGATCGCTCCCATGCGCCGACCGGCAGTGCACGACGGGGAGCATCATTGGCTGCGTCCATACGCAGCCTTGGGGAGTGGTGAAGCTAAAGCAGCCCGTAGGGTGGACAACGCTCTTTTTGTCCACCATTGCGATAGTAGTACGGTGGACGGATGAAGCGTCAGCTACGCGCCCCGGTCCACCCTACGCAGGGCTGCTCCCACCGTACAATTGCCACTCACCGGAGCGGGCGCTTCAGGCCTCCACGGCCAGCCCGTATTCCGCGCTGGCATCCTGCAGCCACAGCCAGAAGTAGTCGGAGAAGCTGCGGCGGATCAGCAGTTCCCAGGTGTCCTCGCCGGTGTGGCGAATCACCAGCTGGGACTTGGCGAACACCGTGCCGACCGCCTTGCCGACCGGGAAGTTCTTCGGGTGCACGTCATAACTGCTGGACTTCATCAGCAGCTCGCGCACCTTCGGCCCGCGCAGTTCCAGCAGGGTCTGCCCGCCGCTGACGTTGACCACCGAAATATGCTGGCCGTCCAGGGCTTCGCGCAGCTTGCCCTCGACCTCGAACTCGCTGCCGCCGGGGACGATCAGCAGCCATTCGTCCGGGCCCAGCCACTGCAGCGAGGTATCGCCGTTGGCCACCAGGGTCAACGCGCCCGGCAGCTCAAGGCCGAGGGCCTTGTGCACGCCACCGGCGAAGTTGGCATCGGCGGCGTCGCCACGCAGGACCAGATGGCCCAGCAGGCTCTTCTCGCGCAGCGTGACGCCGACGCCCTGGCGGCCCTTGCCGGCCAATTCGTGCAAACCGGCATGGTGCAGGGACGACTGCCCGGCGATGTCGGCTGGGCGTTGCTGATAAACATTAGCGTTAGACATTCTGGCGATCCCCTTTCGGGTCATAGAACACGGAGCTGACGATTTCGGCTTCGATCACGCTGCCATCGACCAGCGGCGCGAACACGCGCTCGCCGATGCGCTTGAGGCCGCCCCTGACCAGGGCCATGGCGAAGGAATGGCCCATCGCGGCGCTCATGTAGCTAGAGGTGACGTGGCCAACCATGGTCATCGGAATCGGCTGCTTGGCATCGAAGACCAGTTGCGCACCTTCCAGCAGCACCTTGTTCGGGTCCAGCGGCTTGAGGCCGACCAGTTGCTTGCGGTTTTCCTTGAGACAGTCTTCACGGTTCATGCCGCGCCAGCCGATCCAGGAGAACGGCTTGGTACGACCGACGCACCAGCCCATGTTCAGATCGTCCGGGGTGACCGAGCCGTCGGTGTCCTGGCCAACGATGATGAAACCCTTCTCGGCACGCAGCACGTGCATGGTCTCGGTGCCGTATGGGGTCAGGCCATGCTTCTGGCCGGCGGCGATGATCTTCTCCCACACGCCCAGGGCATAGTTGGCCTGCACGTTGACTTCGTAGCTCAGCTCGCCGGTGAAGGAGATGCGGAACACCCGCGCCGGAACGCCGCCGACGTTGCCTTCCTTCCAGGTCATAAACGGGAAGGCGTCTTTATCGAGATCAATATCCGTCACTTCCGTCAGCAGCTTGCGGCTGTTGGGGCCGGACAGGGTCATGGTCGCCCAGTGGTCGGTGACCGAGGTGAAGTACACCTTCAGCTCCGGCCATTCGGTCTGGTGGTAGATTTCCAGCCACTCCATCACGCGGGCGGCGCCGCCAGTAGTGGTGGTCATGAGGAAATGGTTGTCAGCCAGGCAGGCGGTCACACCGTCGTCGAAGACCATGCCGTCTTCCTTGCACATCAGGCCGTAGCGGGCCTTGCCCACGTCCAGCTTGGTCCAGGCGTTGGTGTACACGCGGTTGAGGAACTCGCGGGCATCCGGGCCCTGAATATCGATCTTGCCCAGGGTCGAGGCGTCCAGGATGCCCACTGCGTTACGCACGGCCAGGCATTCGCGAGCCACGGCAGCGTGCAGGTCTTCACCTTTTTTCGGGAAGTACCACGGCCGCTTCCACTGGCCGACGTCCTCGAACTCGGCGCCATTTTTCAGGTGCCACTTCTGCAGGGCGGTGTAGCGCTTGGGCTCGAACAGATCGCCACAATGACGGCCGGCGATGGCGCCGAAGGTCACCGGGGTGTAGTTCGGGCGGAACATTGTGGTGCCCATCTCACTGATGCTGATGCCCAGCGAGCGGGCGGCGATGGCCAGGCCGTTGATGTTGCCCAGCTTGCCCTGGTCGGTGCCGAAGCCAAGCGCGGTGTAGCGTTTGACGTGCTCGACCGACTCGAAGCCCTCACGGGTGGCCAGCTCGATACCGGCAGCGGTGACGTCGTTCTGCTGATCGACGAACTGCTTCGGCGCACGCGCGGTGCTCTTGTCGTGGGGCACCTGGAACAGTGCAATCGACGCTTCCTCGATGCGCTTCTCGGCCTTCGGCAGGGTGCCGGTCACCGGCTGGAAGCCCACTTCGGCAGCGGCCTTGGCACCGGCCTCGAAGCCATCGGCGAGGCTGTCGCCCATGCCGAACACGCCATTCACGGCACCGGCGCAGTGACGCTTCTGGAAGCCTTCACCCGGCACGAAGGCGAGGATATCTTCACGCCATACCGGACGACCACCGAGGTGCGAGGCCAGGTGCACCACCGGGCTGTAGCCACCGGAGCTGACGATCAGGTCGCAGTCGAGGGTTTCGCCCGGGCTGGTGACCTTGTGCCTGGCGGCATCGATGGCGCAGATGCGTGCACCGGTGACGCGCTTGCTGCCGCGCGCTTCGACCACCGCGCTGCCGGTGAGCACACGCACGCCACGCCGGCGCGCTTCTTCGACCCAGCTGCCGCGCGGGTTGCTACGGGCGTCGGCCACGGCCACCACCTGGCGACCGGCGTCGAGCCAGTCGAGCACCACGCGGTAGGCGTAATCGTTGTTGGTCGACAGCACCAGTTTCTGACCGGGCGCCACGCCATAACGGCGCACGTAGGTCGATACCGCATCGGCCAGCATGTTGCCCGGCATGTCGTTGTTGCCATACACCAGCGGACGCTCGTGGGCACCGGTAGCGAGTACCACACGACCGGCCCGCACACGGTGCATGCGCTGGCGCGGCTGGCCCATCGGCGCGACTTCGCCGAGGTGGTCGGTGAGGCGCTGGTGAATGGTCAGGAAGTTGTGGTCGTGGTAACCGTTGACCGTGGCGCGCGGCAGCAGGGTCACCTCCGGCATGCCTTCCAGCTCGGCGATGGCCTTGGCGGCCCAGTCGGCGGCCGGCATGTCGTCGAGCATCTCGCGGGTGGACAAGAGGCTGCCACCGAGCTCTTCCTGCTCGTCGGCAAGGATCACCCGGGCGCCGCTACGACCGGTAGCCAGGGCTGCGGCCAGACCGGCAGGGCCGGCGCCGACCACCAGCACATCGCAGTGCTGGTTCAGGTAGTCGTAGATATCCGGGTCGTTTTCCTTGGGCGCGCGACCGAGACCTGCCGCCTTGCGGATGTATTTCTCGTAGGTCAGCCACAGGTTCTGCGGGTACATGAAGGTCTTGTAGTAGAACCCGGGCGGCATCATGCCGCCGCCGACCTTGCCGAGAATGCCCATCAGGTCGGTGTTGACGCTCGGCCAGCCGTTGGTGCTGGTGGCCGTCAGGTTCGCGTACAGCGCCTGCTGGGTGGCACGCACGTTGGGGATCTGCGCCGCCTCGGTGCCGCCGATCTGCAACACGGCATTGGGCTCTTCGGCGCCGGCAGCGACGATGCCGCGCGGGCGCGAGTACTTGAAGCTGCGGCCGATCACGTCGACGCCGTTGGCCAGCAGCGCGGCGGCCAGGGTGTCGCCGGCATAACCCTGGTAGGTCTGGCCGTTGAAATGGAAGGTCAGCGGCTGGCTGCGGTCGATGCGGCCACCCTGGGAAAGACGATTGACCTGGCTCATGCCGTTACTCCTTGGTCAGCGGCCTTTTGTGCGGCGACGCTGGCCTCTGTCACGCTGGGGCGCTCGCCGATCTTGTAGGTTTCGAGAATCTCGTAACTCACCGTGTGACGGGTGACGTTGAAGTACTGACGGCAGCCCGCCGCGTGGATCCACAGCTCGTGGTGAATGCCGCGCGGGTTGTCGCGGAAGAACAGGTACTCGCCCCACTCCGCATCGGTGCAGGCGCTGGGGTCCAGCGGGCGGGGAATGTGCGCCTGGCCGCCGGCGTGGAATTCTTCTTCGGAACGCAGTTCGCCACAGTGAGGGCAGAAGATGTGCAACATGTTCGGTACCTCCAGAAAACCATCGTCCCTCTCTCAGTGAGAGAGGGCGCCAAAATCAGTGCGCCACACCGGCCGCGCCGTGCTCGTCGATCAGCGCACCGTTGTGGAAGCGCTCGATGGAGAAGGCCTTGGCCAGCGGGTGCATCTCGCCCTTGGCCAGGCTGGCCGCGAACACGTTGCCCGAGCCCGGGGTAGCCTTGAAGCCACCGGTACCCCAGCCGCAGTTGAAGAACAGGTTCTTCACCGGCGTCTTGGCGATGATCGGGCAGGCGTCCGGCGTGGTGTCGACGATGCCGCCCCACTGGCGGTTCATGCGCACCCGCGAGAGCACCGGGAACATCTCGACGATGGCCTGCAGGGTGTGTTCGATGGTCGGGTAGGAACCGCGCTGGCCGTAGCCGTTATAGCCGTCGATGCCGGCGCCGATGACCAGATCGCCCTTGTCCGACTGGCTGATGTAGCCGTGTACGGCGTTGGACATGATCACCGTGTCGATGATGGGTTTGATCGGCTCGGATACCAGCGCCTGCAGCGGGTGCGATTCCAGCGGCAGGCGGAAGCCGGCGAGCTTGGCCAGGTGACCGGAGTTACCGGCGGCGACCACGCCGACGCGCTTGGCGCCGATGAAGCCCTTGCTGGTTTCCACACCGATCACCGCGCCGTCCTGCTTGCGGAAACCGATCACTTCGGTCTGCTGGATCAGGTCGACGCCCAGGGCGTCGGCCGCGCGGGCGAAGCCCCAGGCCACGGCGTCGTGACGGGCCACGCCGCCACGGCGCTGCAGCGAGGCGCCGAGAATCGGGTAACGGGTGTTCTTCGAGCAATCCAGGTACGGAATCATCTCTGCCACCTGCTTGGCATCCACCACTTCGCCGTCGATACCGTTGAGGCGGTTGGCGCTGACCCGGCGCTCGATGTCACGCATGTCCTGCAGGGTGTGGCCGAGATTGAACACGCCACGCTGGGAGAACATGACGTTGTAGTTGAGGTCCTGGGACAGGCCTTCCCACAGTTTCATCGCGTGCTCGTAGAGGTGCGCGGACTCGTCCCACAGGTAGTTGGAACGCACGATGGTGGTGTTACGTGCGGTGTTGCCGCCGCCCAACCAGCCCTTCTCGACCACGGCGACGTTCTTCACGCCGAACTCCTTGGCCAGGTAGTAGGCAGTGGCGAGGCCGTGGCCGCCACCACCGACGATGATCACGTCATACACCGGTTTGGGAGTCGGGTTGCGCCACATGCGCTGCCAATTCTCATGGTGGCTGAAGGAATGCTTGAACAGGCCAAAGCCGGAATAGCGCTGCATGGGGGGACTCCTGAATTCTGCTTGCCTATAGGGGCGTTCCTGAACCGTAGGATGGGTCGGGCCACGTAGGTGAAACCCATCAATCACTGATGGGTTTTACCCATCCTACAGCGTCGAACCTGCGCCTCTATTTAACGACTGTGTCTCAGCGGTAAACCGGGTAATCGGCGCACAGGCCGGCGGCCAGGCCAGCCACCTGGGCCTCGACATCGGCGTCGCCGAGGTGCTCGAGGATGTCAGCGATCCAGCCCGCCAGTTCACGGCACTGGGCTTCCTTGAAGCCGCGGGTGGTGACCGCTGGGGTACCGATGCGCAGGCCCGAGGTCACGAATGGCGACTGCGGGTCGTTGGGCACGGCGTTCTTGTTGACGGTGATGCCGGCACGGCCGAGAGCGGCGTCGGCGTCCTTGCCGGTGATGCCCTGCTTGATCAGCGAGAGCAGGAACAGGTGGTTGTCGGTGCCGCCGGAGACCACATCGAAACCGCGCTCGATGAATACCGCGGCCATGGCCTGCGCGTTCTTGATCACCTGGGCCTGGTATTCCTTGAACGACGGCTCCAGCGCTTCCTTGAAGCACACCGCCTTGGCAGCGATCACATGCATCAGCGGGCCGCCCTGGGCGCCTGGGAACACGGCGGCATTGAGCTTCTTCTCGATCTCTTCGTTGGCCTTGGCGAGGATCAGCCCGCCACGCGGACCACGCAGGGTCTTGTGGGTGGTGGTGGTGACCACATCAGCCAGCGGAATCGGGTTCGGGTACAGGCCGGCAGCAACCAGCCCCGCCACGTGGGCCATGTCGACAAACAGGTAGGCACCGACCTTGTCAGCAATGGCGCGGAAACGCGGGAAATCCAGGGTCTTGGAGTAGGCCGAGAAGCCGGCGACGATCATCTTCGGCTTGTGCTCGACGGCCAGGCGCTCGACTTCGTCGTAGTCGATCAGCCCGGTATCGGTGTTGATGCCGTACTGCACGGCGTTGTACAGCTTGCCCGACGACGACACCTTGGCGCCGTGAGTCAGGTGGCCGCCGTGGGCCAGGCTCATGCCGAGGATGGTGTCGCCGGGCTGCAGCAGCGCCAGGTAAACGGCTGAGTTGGCGGAGGAACCGGAGTGCGGCTGCACATTGGCGTAATCGGCGCCGAACAATTGCTTGGCACGTTCGATGGCCAGCGCCTCGACCTTATCCACATGCTCGCAACCACCGTAGTAGCGCTTGCCCGGATAGCCTTCGGCGTACTTGTTGGTCAGGCCACTGCCCTGCGCTTCCATCACCCGCTTGCTGGTGTAGTTTTCCGAGGCAATCAGTTCGATGTGATGTTCCTGACGACGCTCCTCGGCCTGCATCGCGCTAAGCAGTGCGTCATCGTAGCCTTGAATCTGATCTTGCTTGCTGAACATCACGTATCTCCCCGAAGCGCCTGAAGGCGCCGCATCTGGCCCGGTTGCTCGATATGAGTCTTGTTGCAGCGATGGTATGACTCGCCCTCGAGAACCAGATGCCTATGCACGCCACGGGAGATTGTGTTTGCGACATGCGCAGGTGTCGCAATTGTGCATGCTCAGAGGCTGCGCAACGCCACCAGCAGCAGAAAGTGTGCGGGGTAAAACACATAAGCCCAGCGCCGCACCGGTGGCACCGCAAATGGCGGCTGTTGACGCAACAGCAGTAGGCCCAGCAACGGCGCAAAAAAGCACATGCTGAGCACGCTCCAGGCGAAGGGGTCGCCACGAGCGGCATCGGCGTAAAACGGCGCCCAGTAGTTGGCCGCCAGGCAGCAGACCATCGGCAGCAGCCAGAGCGCACGGGATCCTCGCAGCGCCAGCAGGAAGGCCGCTGGCAGCAGCGCACCAAAGGCGCCGAACATCAACCACTCATGAGCCAGCACGGCAACGGCCAGCGCCCCCGCACCCAGCCAGCGCGCCTGGATGTCGCTGCGCTGCACCGCATTCGCGATCAGCAGCCCAAGCACCAGGGTGGGCATCACGTTGAGCGATTCGGCGTTCGACACCAGCAGCCGATAAGGCCACTCGGAAACCAGCGAGAACAGCAGCAGCCAGCCGAGGTAGCGCATCGACACGCCACTCGACGAGGTCGGCCGCGCGATATTAGCGGCAATAGCCAGGCAGAACAGCGGGAAGGCCAGGCGCCCTGGCACATAGAGAAAGTACAGCGACGGCCAGGCATGGCGCAGGTGATCAATCAGCATGGTCAGCAGCGCCAGCCATTTGATCAGATCGAGGGCCGCATCACGGTCAGGCAGGAGGTGTCGTGGAGATGGGAATGAGGGCATGCGCACATCACGCTGAGAAATTGAGTTTCACGGTAGAGACTGCCAGTGGCTCTGTGCAAACAAATCAGCGCAAATAAAAAGACGGCGCAAGGCTGAGCCCTGCGCCGTCTTTAGGAGGCTTACTGCAGTTTCGCGTTGCAGCTGCTCGAGGCCGTGACCAGGCGCTTCTGCAGGGCAGCATCGGGCGGAACCTGCTTGCTCATCTCGGCCATTTCGGCCTCGCTGAACTCCTCGCTGACCTTGGTCGCGGCGCAGTCACAGAAAGCCGTGAGCTTTTCCTGCGAGTGGCCGGACTGAGCGCCCTTCACACATTCCTGAACAAAGGTCGACTTGGCTTCCGGCGACCACTGCTGGGCGGCAGCAGCCGGCAGGGCGAAGGCAAGCGGTGCGAAAAGTGCGATCAGATGACGGTAGCTCATGGTGGGCTCCTGTAGCTGGGGATCGGTGAGTCCATGGATGAACTCTCTGCTTTGTGAGCCCAGCGATGCCCGTGAGTTCAGAATTAATGGGCCCGGCGTACGGCACTCACCGCCGGCCACAGGCGACTATCCGACAGAACAATATGTCGCCCCGGCGAGTTCTATGCGCTGGCGAGGCGGGATACAGTACCGCCATACGCCCGCACGGGGCGACGCAGACAAGGACTTTTCAATGCCCGACAATTCCCAGCAATTCGCCAGCGACAACTACTCGGGCATCTGCCCCGAAGCTTGGGAAGCCATGGCAGAGGCCAATCAGGGCCACCAGCGCGCCTATGGCGATGACGAATGGACGGCACGCGCCGCCGACCATTTCCGCAGCCTGTTCGAGACCGACTGCGACGTGTTCTTCGCGTTCAACGGCACCGCTGCCAACTCCCTGGCCCTGTCAGCGCTGTGCCAGAGCTACCACAGCGTGATCTGCTCGGAGACCGCCCACGTCGAGACCGACGAATGCGGCGCGCCGGAGTTCTTCTCCAACGGTTCCAAGCTGCTCACCGCGCGCACCGAACAGGGCAAGCTGACGCCTGCCTCGATTCGCGAGATCGCCCTCAAGCGCAAGGACATCCACTTCCCCAAGCCGCGCGTGGTCACCCTGACCCAGGCCACCGAAGTCGGCACCGTCTACCGTCCCGAAGAAATCCAAGCGATTAGCCAGACCTGTGAAGAACTCGGCCTCAATCTGCACATGGACGGCGCGCGCTTCTCCAACGCCTGCGCTTTTCTCGGCTGCACGCCGGCCGAGCTGACCTGGAAGGCTGGCGTCGATGTGCTGTGCTTTGGCGGCACCAAGAACGGCATGGCCGTCGGTGAGGCGATTCTGTTCTTCAACCGCGACCTGGCCGAAGACTTCGACTACCGCTGCAAACAGGCCGGCCAATTGGCCTCGAAGATGCGCTACCTGTCGGCGCCCTGGGTCGGCATCCTGCAGGACGATGCCTGGCTGCGCTACGCCAACCACGCCAACGCCTGCGCACAACTGCTCGCCAAGCTGGTGGAAGACGTACCGGGTGTAAGCCTGATGTTCCCGGTGGAGGCCAACGGCGTGTTCCTGCAGATGTCCGAACCGGCCATCGCCGCCCTGACCGCCCGCGGCTGGCGGTTCTACACCTTTATCGGTGCCGGTGGCGCACGTTTCATGTGCTCCTGGGACACCGACGAAGCCCGCGTTCGTCAGTTGGCTGCGGATATCCGCCAGGTAATGAACGCCTGAGTCCACTGCTCCGGTCAGCCACGGCAGTGGCGTACCGCGCCTTGCCACTCCAGGCAAGCGAAGCCCCCATAACACTGAACAGATAAATGGCCAGCAACTTAAAGCAGAATGAGCACACGCCAGATTGCCCGTTGCCCCGCGACTTCGTTGAAAACCGACGCCCGTCATGGAATATGCACGGTAACTTGGGGCAGAATTCGCTACGTTTAAACACTAAATAAGCGGGCCCGCTGGAGCGGGCTAGGTCTGTCGGATCCCATTGCAGGAAGCAAATACATGTCCAAGCCCGCAGCTCGTAAAAGCGATCAAGACTCCTGTCCACTCCCGGGACACGCCGTTAACCCAACCGTCACAGGCTCCCCCAACGTTCTGATCAATGGCCTGCCGGCGCTGCGCGTGGGCGATAGAAGTGCTTGCGGCGATACTGTAGCCGAAGGCATGAGTACCATTCTGGTCAACGGATTACCCATCGCTTTCCTCGGTAGCTCGACCAGTCATGGCGGCACAATTATTACGGGATCTGGGGAGGTACTGGTTGGCAATCAGCACGTTCCCGCACCATTCACGCCCCCTATCCCACTATCTCCCCCACCCGGAGTATTTAGCTGCCAGCTGCAGCTCTCTGCCTCCAACGGCCAACCCTATTCGTGCCTACCTTATAGGGTGATCTTGGAGGACGGTTCGACTCAGAAAGGGATTACCGATGCATCTGGCACAACCCAAACGATAAAAACATTAACGCAAATGGCCATAGCCAGTGTGCACCTGCTGCCACCGGCACCCACCACCAACTGCTGCGATCGGCATGCCCCGACCCAGTCGAATGGAATATCGATTCCCCTCAATGGCATGCAGACCGCAGCAAGTACAGGAGCGAAAGCACCGCCTATCTCCGTGAGCAAAAGCGACAATTTCCGAGCTCTGACCAGCGGCGAGCTAACCATGGCGCAGAGTCTGTTCAAAGACTCGGTCGACTACACCAAGATCAAGATCCACAACGAGGAATACCTGCCATTCGGGCTACAGCCCGACAATACTGCGATGACGCCGAACGGCGAGATGTATTTCAACCCAGACTACTACAAAGACGACTTCTCTCTTCTCCCTAATGACCAGCACTGGTTCATGCACGAGATGGTGCATGTATGGCAGCACCAACTGGGGTATTGGGTGAAGCTACATGGTCTTCTGTTGCACCCTGGCAAACTTTGGGGACTTCTGGGCGACCCTTATCAGTACGAATTGAAGCCGGGCGATAAACTGCAGGATTTCAATATGGAACAGCAAGGCGACATCCTCGCCGATTACTATTGCTGGTCGACCGGCAACTCCACGAGGAGCGCAAGCAGTCGCCTGGTAACTAGCATAGATCTTTACAAGAGCGTCCTGAGCGATTTCCTGAGCAATCCAAATGCCCGCAAACTCTTACCGTAGCGTTCTACTGTCCGTACTAGCCTTCGGCTTTCTATGTGACGGGCATGCCATGTCTAGGCACCACGATGGTGACGCACGCGTATGGGTACGCAATGGCGTGCTATGCATAGGAGCCGACGAAACCTACGAGGTGCCTGGTTTCTTTTCCCGCAAAGCTCGCCTCGATCAAAATGAGGTCGTGCTGTATGCGGTTCAAGTCAATCGCCCGTCCGTTCAAGCCTGGGAAACCAGTACGCCACCCGGAGTAACAAGCTCTACCTTAAAGCTACGATCGGACACGTGCGTCGAATATGGCGAACCTATCGTTTCTTTTGAAAACCAGGTACCGCCTCAACCCCTCAAGCCAGGTATTTACGAAGTTCTTCTACAGGCCGGCGACCAAAAAAATAGAAGGGCTTGGTTCTACAAACGCTTCTGCTTGATCGGTGAGGCTGGCGATTGGTCAGTTAAAGACGCTGAACGAGTTAAGGGCACAAATGAGTGGCGCTGCAAGCCCTCGCATACGCCATAGCCCTAGCGCCCCACAGTCAACTCGTACATCCCAAGATATCTCCAGACGCAGCGCCCTTGGGTTGGCATCGCGCAGGGCGACGCCTGCTGCGTTACGCCAAACACGCCAACGCCTGTGCACAATTGCTCGCCAAACTAGTGGAAGACGTACCGGGTGTAAGCCTGATGTTCCCGGTGGAGGCCAACGGCGTGTTCCTGCAGATGTCCGAACCGGCCATTGCCGCCCTCACCGCTCGCGGCTGGCGCTTCTAAACCTTTATCGGTGCCGGCGGCGCACGCTTCATGTGTTCGTGGGACACCGACGAAGCCCGCGTTCGTCAGCTGGCAGCAGATATCCGCCAAGTAATGTCCTGACAGCAAACCTTGAGCAAAGGTGGATCAGGTCGCGCACCTGATCCACTGCTCAGTAGCAATACGCCCGCACCTCGATCCCTTCGCCTCACCTTACTCGCCAATCTGTGGATAACTCAGCGCTCCCAGCTGAAATTCGGTCGCGCTTTACGTTTCCGCCCGCTTCGCTGCAGTAGGTCTCACAGAGAGCCAATAGGCAGAATGGGGATAAAAAGCCGGCTCATCCCCAGATCGCGTGGACGAGCTTGTGCATAAGCTGTCGGCACATGGCTGCAGCCCAGAGCCTGCAACGGCCGCAGGTATTCGTACAAAAAACGTTCTATTTCAACAAGTTGTCTCGCGGCTTACACACATCTACTGTGCAGTAGAGCGCTTACAAGCTGTGCATATGTCACTGCAAGCCACGCTATTAAAGGGCTTCAGCATGGCAATCATTTTTTAACCAGGCTTATAAAAGGCTATTCCATCCACAGCAGCCCCAAATAGTAATTTGCGGCCTGTGGAAATCCATCCCCACAATGCGGGGATGATAACGTGGATAAGCTGTAGGCATATCGCTACATCCCTCGCGACTCGTGGCCTCTGGCGTAGCGCTGGAAAAATGATCGATATCAGTCTGTTAGCAAGTTATCTACACACAGAAGCTGTGCGCTTAGCTGTGCATAACATGTTTAGTCAGCGCTACAGGCCAGTACTCATGGTACTTTCGAGCCAATGGTTATTTATTGATCAGCACCGAATACCGCTGCACGATGAACATACATCGATGAGCGCTCCGCAGAGCTGGTGAACAACTCTCTACAGGCTTTCCCCAAACTTCGTGGATCAAGCTGTGCACAAGCTGTCGCTATAGCGCTGCATGCCAATAAATACGTGGCCCGCAGCCTATTGATCATAAATCGTACAGCTGCTTGTACTGGCCACGCGCGGTTACGGGACGCAAGAAGCCACCTGAACTGTGCATAGAACTGTGGATAGTTTGTATAACTCTGCCCGAATCGTCGGACAGCGATGCCACGACAGGCAGGCTGCTTAGCCCCGTGGCACAAGGAGGGAGAGGCGCCGGTAATCGAAATGCCGCGCAGGCGTTGCACACAATTACTGTGCGCGCGTCTGTGGATAAGCTGTTTTGTTATGGCTACAGCCCAGGCACGGCGGGCCCTGAAGGGCACCGCCTAGTTTTTGACCAGCACCAATCAGTAATCGATGCTCACGTCGTTACGCGGCACGCTGCAGCAGGAAAGTATGTACCCCTCGGCCACGTCCTCGTCGGTGATCCCGCCGTTGTGCTCCATGTCCACGTCGCCCGCCGTCTTGAGCACCTTGCAGGTGCCGCAGATGCCCATGCCACAGGCCTTGGGAATGTGCAGGCCAAGCTTGGCTGCAGCGGCGTGTACGGTTTCACCCGGGCCAACCTGAATGCTTTTGCCGGTACTGGTAAAGGCCACCTGGTTACGATCGGCCGCCGGCACTTCGGGCGCGTCGGCAGCCAGCTCGGCAAGCTCCTTGACGTCCTGGCGCACTTCCGCCGGCACTGGACCAAATGCTTCTTCGTGGTAGCGGCTCATGTCGAAGCCCTTGGCTTCGAGCAGGCGCTTGACCGCGCTCATGTAGGGCGTCGGGCCGCAGCAGAAGATTTCCCGCTCCAGATAATCCGGCGCCATCAGCTCCAGCATCGGCTGGTTGAGGTAGCCGCGATAACCGGACCAGGATTCGCCCAGGCCATGCTTCTCGCAGATCACGTGCAGGCTGAAGTTGCTGATCCGCGCCGCCATGTGCTCCAGCTCGCGGTGGTAAATGATGTCCTTTGGCGAACGAGCGCTGTGTACGAACACCATGTCGACGTTGGCATTGGTGTCGTAGAACCAGCGCGCCATCGACATCACCGGGGTGATGCCTACACCGCCGCTGAGAAACAGCACCTTGTCTGCCGGGAAATCGATGGCGTTGAACAGCCCCACCGGGCCATGCACTGCCAGCTCCTGACCTTCGCTCAGGTTGTCGTGCAGCCAGTTGGAAACTTTGCCGCCCGGCACCCGCTTGATGGTGATGGAAAAGCTGTAAGGCACCGAGGGCGAGCTGGAGATGGTGTAAGAACGCATCACCGGCTGACCTTCGATTTCCAGCTCCAGGGTCACGAACTGCCCCGGCTTGAAGAAGAACAGCACCGGCTGGTCAGCCATAAAGCAGAAGGTGCGCACATCCCACGTTTCCTGGATAACCTTGACGCAGCGCACCACGTGGCGGCCATTGCTCCAGGTCTGGGTAGTAACGGGATAGAGGAAGTCGTTCGACATGTCGGTTCTCTCACGCACGCAGGCCGCTCACCGGCCCTGTCTTTGCCGCGATTGTGCGCAACGCACCTGGCGCTCATTTACCTGCCAGCGACATCGGCATGCTAACGGCGACCTGCCCCGTAGACACTGGCGTACCCAGTCGGGAAATGATGCGGCCATGTCGCCCATGGATAAGGTTCACGCCGCGCCCGGCTCCACACTCGCCCCCAAGCCGAACAGGATAAGAGCGTCAGCCGCAGCCCCTATGCAACACGCCATTCGGCAGGCGATCCGGGAAGCGACCCGCCACCTTGCGTACCACCGCAATAGCCACTTTTACGGCAGGCGCCGCGCGCTCGCCATGAGGAGTTTTCCGATGACCGTCACCTCTACGCTGAGCCTTGGCGACCCGCTGGAACAGGCACGTGCCGCCGCAGCCGAGATGCTGCAGAACCGCGAGCGCACCTTTTCCCTGCCGCAACCGTTCTACAACGATGAGCGCGTGTTCCAACTCGACATGCAGGAGATCTTCCACAAGGAGTGGCTGATCGCCGGCATGACCTGCGAGATACCGGCCAAGGGCAACTACCTGACGCTGCAGATCGGCAACAACCCGATCATCGTGATCCGCGGCGCCGAGGGCGCGGTGCATGCCTTCCATAACGTCTGCCGCCATCGCGGCTCGCGCCTGTGCACCAGCGACAAGGGCAAGGTCGCCAAGCTGGTCTGCCCATACCACCAGTGGACCTACGAAGTGGATGGCCGCCTGCTGTTCGCCGGCACCGAAATGGGCGCCGACTTCAACCTCGCCGACTACAACCTCAAGCCGGTGAACTGCAAAACCGCTGGCGGTTACATCTTCATTTCCCTGGCCGAAAACCCACCGGCCATCGACGAGTTCCTCGCCACCCTGGCGCATTACATGGAACCGTACGACATGGAAAACACCAAGGTGGCGGTGCAGACCAACCTGTACGAGAAAGCCAACTGGAAACTGGTGCTGGAGAACAACCGCGAGTGCTATCACTGCAACGGCTCGCACCCTGAATTGCTCAACACCCTGCTGGAGTGGGACGACACCAACGACCCGCGCGCCAGCCAGTCCTTCAAGGACCACGTGGCCGAATCCGCCGCCAAGTGGGAAGCCGAAAAGATCCCTTACCTGCACGCCGGCTTCGGCCTGCGTAACCGTATCGTGCGTATGCCGCTGCTCAAGGGCACCGTGTCGATGACCATGGACGGCAAGCAAGGCAGCAAGAAACTGATGGGGCGCATCCAGAACCCGGATCTGGGCTCGATGCGCATCCTGCACCTGCCGCATTCCTGGAACCACTGCATGGGCGATCACATGATCGTGTTCACCGTGTGGCCGATCAGCGCCCAGGAAACCATGGTCACCACCAAATGGCTGGTGCACAAAGATGCCGTCGAAGGGGTCGACTACGACGTGGCGCGCCTGCGCGAAGTCTGGGACGCCACCAACGACCAGGATCGTCGCCTGGCCGAAGAAAACCAGCGCGGCATCAACTCCACCGCCTACCAGCCCGGCCCGTACTCGAAAACCTACGAGTTCGGCGTGGTCAACTTCATCGACTGGTACAGCGGCCGCATGCTCAACAACCTCGGTGCAGCGCCGGCGCCGTATCTGCGCGATGTGAAAGCGCAGTAAAAATAGGGGCTGCAAAAAGGCGGAAGCCGCCGTTCAATTTGGTGGGCTGAAGCCCACCCTACAGCCGCGCATCTAACCTTAGGGTGGGCCGAACGGCGATCCGCTTCAGCCCACCAATTGGCGCCCGACAACGAACAGCGGCTTCCGCCTTTAACCTACCCATGCCCCCGTGGGGCCTCTCCCTGGCCGTTCGATTCGTGAACGGATGTTTCACAGCATTTCACGCCAGTAAGCGAAACAATCGGGGTAGTCCCGGCTAAAGGCGCATACGCGGTTTTCTCTGCGAAGCGGCCTGGCCACGCGCTTCCACTTCGCGAGGAAACCACCGTGAGCGTGAAACCACTGAGCAAAGGCCCCAACGATCAGGCTGGCGGCGACGGTCTGCGTTTCGACAACATCATGCGTCTGAGTCTGAAGGCCGAAGGCAAGCCCAAGGAAGATCGCGTCGCCACTGACAATGAGAAGTGGCCGCCAGTGGACAAAACCCAGGTCGAAGCGGCCAAGGACGGCAAGATCCGTTATGAGCTCAATGGTCAGGGCGTAGTGGTCGAGCGCTCGGTCAACCCCGAGCTGTACAAGTTTCTGGTCAATCTGCACGCCCTCAACCAGTCCCCCGAGCAGAAGGCTCAGGTAGTCGCGGCAATGGGCGACGAACACATCATCGCCGACCGCAATACCGAGGTGCAGGACTGGGGCGACTACACCCAGTTCAAGTGGCAGGGCAATTTGGAAGACGCCGAGGTGATCACCTACATCACCCCCGACGGCGAAACCGTCAGCGTCTCCAAGGCGCTGACCCCCGAGCTATTCGCGTCGGTGCAGCAGATCGGCCTGTCCCGCTACACCCTTGAGCAGCGCGTGGCCGATGGCCGTGAGGTGGCAGGTGCCGATACCCACGTGGCCGAGCATGATATTGCCCTGTGGGGCGGGCCAGACGAATTCGGCAATGGAGTCATCCAGTTCGAGACCAAGGACGGCAAGAAGTACGTGGTATCCCAGCACGAAAACAAGGCGATGTACGACCGTGTCGCAGGGATGTGGAGCGACCACGTCAAAGGCGGCGACTCGATCCAGAAGCTGCGTGAGAAATATGACCTGCCCGACCTCGACAAGCTGGACCTGCTCGGCCAGAGCAGCGGCGAGAAGGCCAACAAGGACGACAAGGAAGAGATGACGGTGGTCGAGCTGGCCACCAAGAACCTGCTCGACAAGTACAAGAAGCTCATCGACGACGGCAAGGTCGGCAAGGACAGCGACATCTACAAGCTGGTCAAGGCCATCGAGGCCAAGGCGTCGATGGAGAGCGGCCACCGCATCACCCCCTACATCGAGGATCCGCGTGGCGGTAACACCACCTGGCGCAAGTTCGACAGCGATGGTGAAACCCTGAGTACCGAGGACATGCAGGACATCCTCAACGGCAACTCGGTGGATGAACTGCTCAGCGAGATGTTCACCAGCGGCAACGGCGAGAAGGACAAGATCGGCAAGGAGTACCAGGCCGAACTGGACAGCGCCATCGAGAAGATCAGCGGCGAAGACAAGACCCGGCTGGCGGACGAACTCTACGACACCCTGACCAGCCTGGATTTCGTCCGGTACCTGGCCGACATGAAAGAGCAGGGCCTGGGTAGCGAGGGCCAGGCCGAGGTTGCCCGGCTCGCCTCCAGCCTGGAGCTGCTGGACCCGGAACGCGCCCGCCAGGCCGAGTCGGCGCTCAAGCAGAACGGCATACTGGTGGAGATCGACACCCTGGTCGGCGATCCCGGTGCGATTCCCGACGAATACAAGGAGCTGGCCTACAAGGACATGGGCGCGCTGATCAAGACAGTGCTCAAGTCCGCCGACATTCCGCGGCGGGTGCAGGACAGTATCGAGAAGTTCTACAACGAGCTGCTAAATGACAAGACCAAGATGGCCGACTTTGCCAAGCTCTCCGAGCAGCTCAATAACGGCACCATCACCCAGGCCGACTTCAATAAGCAGCTGGAAACCAAGTACATCCCGGCGGAAGTCAGCAAGGACGACTTCACCAGGGCCATCGGCACGCTGAACCAGTACGGTGTGCTCGGCACTCTCTCCGCATTCGGCTCCTTGGGCGGGGCGATTTACATGCTTTCGGCCAAGAATGGGCAGCTATCCGACGAACCGCTGGAACGCTTGGCCATCGCCAAGGACTTCATCACCTTCCTCAGTGGTGGGGCGCAGTTCGAGAAGACCAAGATCTTTGACTTGTTCACCAAGACCAACACTGCCGAACTACTGGGACTGAGCAAAACCCTTCCGGAAATCTGGGGCAAAGAAAACGGCACGATCGGTAAAACGATCGAAGGCTTCCTACGCGAGCGCGGCATCTCCGGTATTCCCGATGCGGTAGAAAACCGCGCCAACAGCCTCATCGAGCTGGGCTCGCTGAACGGTGGCGGCGGCGGTAACGCCGTTGACCAGGTCAGGCTTTCCGCCGAAGCCTCGGGCATTGGTTCCCTCGATGATGCTGGCAGCCGGCAACTGCTCGATAGCATCGTTACCCGCGCCGGTGGAACGCCACCGGCAGACTACTCGCGCTACAACAGCCTCAACGAGATTGCTCAGGAGCAGAACCTCAACATCACCGAGGAGACCATCAACGACAGTATCAACGAACAGCGCACCGCGAGCGGGCTGGGCAATGTTCCGGATGATGCCTCGATCAGCGAATTTGCCGATCACCTGGAAAACGCTGCCAGTCGCTCGGTTAGCTCCTCGATCTCGTCCGGCAGCACGACCTACTACGATGCCGTTTCGTCGATTTACGAAGATGCCGTGGAGTATTTTGAAGAGCGCAACATCACGCCACCGAGTCGTGAGTCATTCGACCGGGTATTCGATGAACGTCAGCAGCAGTCAGGCCGCAGTACGCCAGCGAGCAACGACCCATTCGACGGTTTCTCCGGCAATTTCGAGTTGGATCGCGAGTCCATCAACGAGATGTTCGAGCAGGAAAATCGCACACCGCCTGCCGCCGATATCGTTGATGACGCTATCGAGCAGGTCAACGACTCGATCCGCAACGCACCCTCGACGCCGAACATCGTCGATAGCGCGACCGTTCGCGACGCTTTGACTCCGACCGGCGCGGTAGACGTGCCGTCCATAAAGCCTGGCCTGGCGGCGAAGATCGGCGGCACCCTGACCAAGGTGCTGGGCGTGGCGCCGGATATCCTCAGCGTCGCCGATATCGTCATGGGCGGCTTCACCATCAAGGACGCCATCGCCAACAACAGTGACCTGGGCAAGGCCGCTGGTGCCCTGCAGATCATCAGCGGCGTGGCGGGTACCACCGCCGGTGTCATTGGCACCGCCGGGCTGTTTGCCAGCATCGGTGCGCTGGCCGGCGCCACCGGCCCGTTGTTCCTCATTACCGCAGGGCTGGGGCTGATCGGCGGCATCATCGGCATCTTCGTCGATCACGAGAAGAAGCAGAAAGCCACCGACAAGGAAGGCCAGTGGTTCAAGGACCTCGCCGAACTCGGCCTGACCCAGGAAGACTGGGGCGACAAGCTCGAATATGCCCGCTACAGCTTCTACGAATACGACGGCCGCGACGCCCCGGCCGGCCAGAGCATCTACGACTACCAGAAAGACGAGTGGGAGCATTTCAAGGAAACGCCTCAGGAAGGCGGCTCGTCCATCAACCGGTTGGACGACGACAAGCACCTGGCCAAGTACGACAAGGCGTTCTACGAGGAGAACCGCGAGGTCATCCACACCATCCGCGAACGCTGGGATGACTGGAACGGCAAGGACGACATCGTCAGCAAGAAGGATCTGGAGAAGATCGCCAGTGGCGACGGCAGCGCCGAAGACAAGGCGGCTGCGCAGTTCCTGCTCGATAACAGCGGCTTCTGGGATCAGCTCGACACCCAGTGGGGCAAGGGCGGCCAGGACAGCAAGGTCAGCACCAACGACCTCAACACCTGGATGAAGATGGTCGGCGCTCACCAGGGGGATTACGGGCGCGCCTATTACGATGAACATAAAGAAATCATCGAGACCATCCGCGAGCGCTGGGACGACTGGAACGGCAAGGACGCCATCGTCAGCAAGAAGGACCTGGACAAGATCGCCAATGGCGACGGTAGCGAGACCGAGAAGGAGGCCGCGCGCTTCCTGCTCGACAACCCGGGCTTCTTCGACCAGCTCGATAACCTGGCCAAGAACGACAGACGCGACGGCAAGATCAGTACCGGCGACCTGGAAACCTGGCTCAAGGCCATCGGCCTGGAGAAGACCGACAAGAGCGAGCTGACCTACAACCCCAACGACGACACGCCGGCCTGGCGACAGATGCGTTTCTGATGAACCGGCGGGCTAGCTTCCCGGCAAACCGATCACCCGGCCGACACAGGCAGGGCGCGGCAGCTCCTGCTGCGCCCCGGCCAGCGCCGTGACTCGCCTTGCGACCTGCTCATGGAAGGGCGCCGAGCGGCCACTGGCGGTGTCGATGTTCATCAGCATCTGCTCGCTTTCGGCCACCACCTGCCCGTCGTCGCAGCGTTCGACCAAATGGTGGATATGCAGGCGCTTGTGGTCATGACCGAGCAGCTGGGTGCGCACCTGCAGCTCGACGCCGAGTTTCACCTCGGCGAGAAAGTTGAGGTGGCACTCCAGCGTGTAGAGCGTATGCCCGGTGCGCGCCCTGCCCGCCTCGTCGAGGCCGATGAGGTCCATCAGCCCATCGGTTGCGAAGCTGCAGATCAGCAGGTAATAGGCGTCGCGCAGGTGGCCGTTGTAGTCGACCCAGTCGGGCTGCACCGCAGTTTTGTAGGTGACGGGTAGCATGCTCAGTCCTCGAAGGCGAAGCCGTGGCGGGCCTTGGTCTCGCGAATCGCGCCGAGAACCGCCAGCAGGCAGTCGTCGCGATAGCGTTCCAGCTCGGCGAGGCTGCGCTGGCCCTGCTGAACCGATGTGCCGGCGACCACGTCGTCGATAAGTTGCTCGGTCAGCTCAGGCGCCTGCAGGTAGGTCCAGGGCAGCTTCAGGGCCGGGCCGAACTGGGCCATGAAGTGACGCATGCCGGCATCGCCACCGGCCAGGGTGTAGGTCAGGAAGGTTCCCATGAACGACCAGCGCAGACCGGCGCCGAAGCGGATCGCGTCGTCGATCTCGCCGGTGGTCGCCACGCCGTCATTGACCAGGTGCAGCGCCTCGCGCCAAAGCGCTTCGAGCAGGCGGTCGGCGATAAAGCCCGGCACTTCCTTGCGCACGTGCAGCGGACGCATGCCCAGCGCGCTGTAGATGCCGATGGCCGCCTGCACGGCCTCAGGTGCGGTTCGCTCGCCGCCGACCACCTCGACCAGCGGCAACAGGTACACCGGGTTGAACGGATGGCCGACCACGCAGCGCTCAGGGTGCTGCGCCTCGGCGTAGAACTCGCTGGGCAGCAGGCCCGAGGTGCTGGAACCGATGATCACATCCGGACGCGCGGCAGCGCTGATCCGCCCGTGCAGATCGAGCTTGAGGTCGAGACGCTCGGGGGCGCTTTCCTGGATGAAGTCGGCATCACGTACGCAGGCATCCAGGTCTGCGAAAAAGCGCAGGCGCTGCATCGACGCGCCTGGCGCCAGCCCCTGCTTTTCCAACGCAGGCCAGGCGTTGGCGATGCGCGTACGCAGCGCTGTTTCGGCGCCGGGCGCCGGATCCCAGGCATGCACGTCCAGGCCATGGGCCAGGGCGCGGGCGATCCAGCCGGCGCCAATCACGCCGGTGCCCAGTGCAGCGAAAATCTTGATGTCAGTTACGAAGGACATGGCAGGCTCCAGAAGAAGGCTCAGCGTTTTCTCAGGTTCATCTTTTCCCGGCCCTCGGCCGGGCTCAGCACACGACCACCGAGCCGTTCGATGATCTCCACCGCCCGCTGGACCAACGAGCCGTTGCTGGCCGGCACGCCCCTGTCGAGCCAGATGTTGTCTTCCAGCCCCACGCGTACGTTGCCGCCCAGCAGCATGGCCTGGGCGAGCATCGGCATCTGCATGCGGCCGATGCCGAAGCCGGCCCAGGTCAGGCCCGGCGGCAGGTTGTCGACCATCGCTTTCATGGTCGCGGTATCGGCCGGCGCGCCCCAGGGGATGCCCAGGCACAGCTGGATCAGCGGATCGTCGAGCAGGCCCTCCTTGATCATCTGCTTGGCGAACCAAAGGTGGCCGGTGTCGAAGATCTCCAGCTCGGCCTTCACCCCCAGCTCGGTGATGCGCTTGGCGCCAGCGCGCAGCTGCGCCGGGGTGGACACGTAGATGAAATCACCGTCACCGAAATTCAGGGTGCCGCAGTCCAGGGTGCAGATTTCCGGCAGCAGCTCTTCGATATGCGCCAGGCGCGTCAGCGGGCCGACCAGATCTGTGCCGGCGCCGAACTCCATGGGCTGCTCGCCCTTGCCGATTTCCAGGTCGCCGCCCATGCCGGCGGTGAGGTTGATGATCACGTCGGTGTCGCTTTCGCGAATGCGCTCGACCAGCTCGCGGTACAGCGACACGTCGCGGCTGGGCTTGCCGGTGTGCGGGTCACGCACGTGGCAGTGGGCGACGGTAGCACCGGCCCTGGCGGCTTCGAGGGCGGCCTCGGCGATCTGCTTGGGGGTGACGGGAATGGCCGGATGGCGGCCGACGGTGTCGCCAGCCCCGGTGACCGCGCAGGTGATGATGACGTCATGGTTCACGGTCGATCTCCTTTGTAGGAACTGCGTGGCTCCTGCCGATCAGGCGCCAGCCAGACTCTCTGGGCGAGCGCAGTCCCCGCGCAGTGCGCGGTGACGACGATGGGTAGCGTTATTGGGTGAGTTTCAGGGCCTGGGTGGCCGGTTTGCCGTCGCGGCTGGTGACACCATCCAGCCAGGCGCTGACGACCTGGGGATTGGCAGCGATCCACTCTCGCGCCACCTTGGCGGGCGGCTGACGATCCATGATCGGCTGCATCAGCTCGGCCTCCTGGGCGCTGGTGAAGCGCAGGCTGGTGAGCAGGCGGTTGGCGTTCGGGCAGCGCTGGGCATAGTCCGGCGAGGTCACGGTGGATACCGTGGCGGCGCCGTCGTTGGGGCCGAACACGTCTTCGGTGCCGGTCAGGTAGGTGATCGGCATCTGCAGGTTCATCGGGTGCGGCTTCCAGCCAAAGAACACCACCGGCTTCTCGCTGCGCACCGCCCGGCCAACGGCGGCGAGCATGCCGGCCTCGCTGGACTCGACCAGCTTGAAGCCGCCAAGGCCGAACTGGTTGCTGTCGATCATCTTCTGGATCGCGGTGTTGGCGCCCGAACCGGCCTCGATACCGTAGATCTTGCCGTCGAGCTGATCCTTGAAGCGGGCGATATCCGCGAGGGTCTTGATGCCCTGCTCGGCTGCATAGGTCGGCACGGCGAGCACCGCCACGGCATCGTCCAGCGACGGTTTGTCAGCCACCTTCACGGCGCCGGCGTCGAGGAAGGGTTTGATGTTGTCGTCCATGATCGGCTTCCAGTAGCCGAGAAAGGCATCGACCTGGCCCTTCTGGATGCCGGCGAAGATGATCTGCTGCGAAGCCTGAGTCTGCTCTGTTTCATAGCCGAGGCCCTGCAGCAGCTCGCTGGCCACGGCGGTGGTGGCGACCACGTCGGTCCAGCCGACGGCGCCCAGGCGCACAGTCTTGCAACTCTCGTCTTCGGCGGCCAGCAGGGATGTACTGAACAGGGTGAAGGTGCAGCATGCTGCGAACGCAGTGAGCGCTTTCATAGGGGGCTCCTCAACGGTTTAGTCTGGTTCTTAGTACCGTGTGACCGGAACGGCTAAATTCCGATGAGCCCACCTTACGCAGTTGCCTGGCCAGTGATTCGCACCATATCGGCATAAAACCAGAACATACCGACTTGATTGCCCGACGTGCCTAACGTTAGATGAGGTTTCCACAAGCGGGGATCAGCCATGTCGCACCACTTCTGCTTTCTGCTGCTGCCCGGCTTTTCGATGATGGGGCTGATGTCGGCCATCGAGCCGTTGCGGGTCGCCAATCGCTTTCACGCGCCGCACTATCACTGGCGCCTGCTAAGCGAAAACGGCGAGGCGGTGCCGGCCAGCAACGGTATGTCGCTGAACGTCGATGGCGCCCTGGATGACGAGCTGGCCGGCAACAGCCTGTTCGTGGTCGCCGGTTTCGATCCCCTGGCCGCTTTCAGCCCGCAGCTGGCAGGCCGTCTGCGCCGTGCTGACCGTGAATGCCAGGTGCTCGGTGCCATCGACACCGGCAGCTTCGTGCTCGCCGAAGCCGGGCTGCTGGACGCCAAGCAGCGTTTCACCCTGCACTGGGAGGCGCTGGAGGCCTTTCGTGAACGTTATCCACAACTGCTGCCGACCCAGGAGCTGTTCGAAATCGACGACCGGCGCATCACCAGTGCCGGCGGCACCAGCAGCCTCGACCTGATGCTCGGGCTGATCGGCCGCGACCATGGCGAAGCGTTGTCGATCCAGGTGTCCGAGCAGTTCGTGCTCGGTCGTATTCGCACCCGGCTGGATCATCAGCGCATGCAGGTCAGCAGCCGCTATGGCATTCACGACAAGAAGCTCGCCCTGGTGATCGGCGAGATGGAGCGCTGCACCGAGGAGCCGCGCACGCCAGGGCAACTGGCCGATTTGGTGGGCATCACCACCCGGCAACTGGAGCGGCTGTTTCGCCAGCACCTGGGCACCACACCGATTACCTTCTACCTCGGCCTGCGCCTCGACAAGGCGCGCCAGCTGCTGCGCCAGAGTGACCTCAGCGTGCTGGAAGTGGCCCTGGCCTGCGGCTTCGACTCAGCCTCCTACTTCGCCCGTCGCTACCGCACGCGCTTTGCGGTCAGCCCGCGGCAGGATCGGCGCGAGGCCGCGCTGGTGTCAGGCCTGGCGCCGCGCACCTAGCAGCTCGACCGGCGCAGTCGACTTCAGCTCACCTGCTCCAGCCACTTGTCGACGTCCTTGCGGCTGATCTTGCCGTCTGCCTTGGTGTTGTTGGGGTGGAAACGGATGGTGTCGAGGAACTCGAAGAACTCCTTGTTATCCATCAAAAAACGCACTGCATCGATGTCTTCCTTGGAGTTGTCGAAGCGATCATCGCCCTTGAGCAGCTTGTTGAAATCCTTGTCGCTGATGATGTCGTCGCTGCCCTGCCACTGCTCCCAGTTATCGACGATGCGGTCGATCTTGTCCTTGTTGTCGCGGTAGAAGGCGGCATCAAACTTGTCGTTGTAGGTGACCAGGTCCTGCATGTTGTCGGTGAACCAGTCATCGTCGATCTTGCCGTCCTTCTCGACCTTCTCGGTGAATTCCTTGTAGTGCTCGGGTTGCGCTTCCCAGACCGGAATGTCCTCGGGGTACCAGGCATCGAAACGGTCTTCGTACTTGCCCTCGTAATAGTTGTACTCGTAGCTCATGTGCACCAGGTAGTTGAGCTTGTCGCCCCACTCTTTCTCCAGCACCCCGTCGTCTTCCAGCGCACGGAAGTGGTCACGCACCTTCTCGACGGTCTCCTCGCTCTTCTTCAGGGCGACCACGCCACCGATGATGGCGCCGATGAAACCGAGCACCGCGCCCACACCGCCAGCAGCGGCGGCCACTACCCCGGCCACCGCCGCCGAGCCCACGCCGATGGCCGCAGCCAGGCCGGCGCCGCCCATCACCAGCCCCGCGGTGCCACCAACCAGCTGCAGGCTCTTGGCCGCGAACTGTTCAGGCGTGCCACCTTCCTTGCGCAGCTTGTCGATGCCCATGCCGCCAAGCACCAGATCCAGCACCCCGCCCACCACGTCGGCCGCGCCGCCGATGGTCGACAGCGCGCCACCGACCCAGCGCAGCCGATCAGCCTCGGGCACCTTGCTCAACTCCGGGTTCTTGTCGGTGATGCTGAGAAAGCTGCTGCGTGCTGCGTCGCGCTGCTCCGGCGGCAGCTGTTCGATCAGGTCCTCGACTGCCGGCCGCGATTTGCGGGTGGTGTCATCGAACTCCTTCCAGAAACTGTCGGCGGTGAATTTGTCGCCCATGTCGAGCTGCGGCAGCTCCTTGAGGTTGTCGAGCTTCTGCTGCCGCTCCTTGAGTTCGATGGCGTCGGTTTCCGACACGTCCTTGGGCTTGAAGTGCTTGTCCCAGACGTTCTCCTTGAGGCTGGTACCAAGGCCCAGGGCGTCGGCGGCGCCCGGCTTGCGGAACAGTTCTTCATAGGCTCCGGTGACCATGGTGGCCATCGGCGAGATCATGCTGATGGTGGTCACGAAATTCTTCGCCGCCTCGATGCGCTCGGCCGGCGTATCGCCGAAGTTCAGCCCGCCATCGGAAAGCTTGTAAATCCCGGCGACCATCGAGATCAACCCGGCACTGGAACTCAGTACCCCGGTCTTGCCCAGCTTGCCCAGTACCCCGGCAACACCGTCGCGCTCGGCCAGCGGGACTTTGGCCACCGCTTTTTCGATCTTCTCGGCAGTGATGGCGCCGGCCTTCCCGGAAGGATCCTTGATGCTCTCCTTGGCGCTGTCCTTGAGCAGCTGGGTCAACGGCTCCCGGGAGTTTTCCGCAGCGGTGACCAGCTTCTGCTCCTCGGCATTGAGCTCGGGCTTGGCCTGGCCCTTTTCCTTGCCGCCGCCGAAGAAGTAGTTGTAGATATCGGTGCCGCGCTTGGTGCCCAGCACCGAGGTCATCATGGTGGTCAGCAGCGTGGAGACCATATCGGTGGTGGCCTTGTCGACGTTCTCCTCGCCGACTCCCTCGATGCCATCCTTGTACAGCTCGTTGAGCTGCTCGATAGGGATGCCGAACTTGAACTCGGTGTCGATCTGCGCCGCCAGTTCGGAATCAAGAAGGCTGAGTGACTGCATATCGGCGGCGTAGCGCGCCGCTGCGCCTTCGGGATTGTCCTTCTGCAGCGCTTCGAGCGCCTCCTTGTACTCGGGGTCGCGCAGGGTGTCGGCCAGCTTGTCCTTGAAGCCCTCCTTGTCCTCGACCTTGTCGATCGCCTCCTTGAGAAAGCGGTCGTTGTCGGCGGCGATGTCCTCGTCGGTCATCAACGCCAGCAGCTCCTCACCGAGCTTGCCCTCATCGACCAGCGCCCGCATCTCGGCCGGGCTCATCTCCTTGGGATCCTTGCCGTAGCTGGTATTGGTGGTGCCGCTGAACGCGCCATTGGTGGTGGTATAGGGCAGGTACTGGAAGCCGCCGTTGAGCATTGCCCGCGCTTCGAGCAGGCGCAGGTACTTGGCTTCCTTGGAGTCGGCGGGCTTGTCCTTGTAGGCCTCCTTGAGGTTGTCGTAGTAGAGCTCGCCGACGGTCTTGGCCTTGCCGTCCTTCTTCTCGCTGGTTTCGGCGAGCATCAGGTCGGTTTCCTTGGCCGGCGGCAGGTCGCGATCCTCGAACGCCTTGTCGACGGCGCCCTGCTGCTTCTCGGCCTGCACCCCGCTGAGGTTGGCGAAGTGCTCGGGCGTGACACTCTCGATGACGATGAACTTGCCACGACGTGGCGTCTCGACGGCGAGCACGCCAGGCGCCAGGGTCTCCACCTTGGTGCCATCGGTGACCACCGGGATGTCATCCCGGGCACTCATCACCTTGTAGCCCTCATCGGCGATCTTGTTCTCGATCTTGTCGCGGGTCTCGGCCAGCTCCTTGACCTTCTTGTAGGCTTCCGGCGAAACCTCCTTGGACACCGCGTACTTGCTGCCATCGGCCGTGGTGAACAGTGCCGTGTCGTTGGCACCATAGGCACCGTTGTCGTCGACGGTCAGCTGGAAGCCGTTGCCGGGGTGATAGACCGACGCGCTCATGTCCATGTAGCCGTCTTCGATGAAGCGCAGATCGCCCAGCTCGGGTATCTGTTCGGCCGAGGTGACGACCTCGAAACCGCCAGCCTCGCGCTGGCCAAGCCAGTTCTCGTGCTCCTCGGACAGCTCCTTCTCGGTCCAGGCCGGTGGCCCGGCGACGTCACCGGCATCCAGTTTTTCCTTGGCCACCTGGTGCAGCCGCGGGTTCACCCCGGCGTGCACCAGCACCTGATCGCCATTTTTCATGGTCACCAGCAACAGGTCGTCCCAAAGCATGAGCCGGTGGCCACTGGACGACAGCCATTCGGTCTCGACGTTGACGATGTCCTTCTCTTCCCACTTGTGATCACTCTCGGCCAACGGCGGTTTGCCATCGAGGTAGGGCCCGCGGTACTCCTTGTAGGCGTCGATGCCTTCCTGATCAAGCTGACCGCCCCTGCTCTGGGCCTCGCGCAGCTTGTCATTGAAACTGCTATCGCCGGTTTCCCCGGTCAAGCGCTCTGGCGTGCTGGTGTCAATGGTGCTCATCGGCTCTGCGCTCCGGCTCGATAAGTGGACAAGGTCGCAAAACGGCGCTGCGCTCCTTGTGCGAAAGAAGGTGGCTATGGCACTTGTTGAACGGCGCAGACCAAGGCGCGACGCCACGCCGTTTTACGGAAACGAGAACGGTGCACGCACAAAGGCGCGGTCTGCTGCCTTCTCATTCAAGCAATCGTCACATTGATGCAACAACCTGATCGCGAAGGATTTCGCAGCTTTTCACGGCGATACATGGCCCTTAACAGGACGCAAGGGCGGCGCTGAACTGACTGTCAGGAGCAACGCGGCATGCAGCCGACCACCCTCGACGCAGCCAGTCCGGGTCGGCTTCCCGAACAGCTTTTTCAGCGCTATCCGAGGTTCCGAACGCGCGCGACCAGCCGAACCTCCGCGGCCATTGGCAATCAATCAGTTAGCAAGCGCCGAGAGCAGTCCCGTTGCGGCACGTTAATTGCGAAGTACACCCCGCCTCTGATCGACACCGCTTTGCAAGACCGCGGTGATATACAAAAACAAGCACGTTCTGGAGGGATTTTCTTGCCTATTCAAACTGCCGCACCGGCACGTTACGCCAGCCACCGCCACGTCGGGCCTCCATGCGAACCGAACCCGAGCATGACCTGGTGCGCCTGTGCGCAACCGTCACCAGTGCGTACAACAACCATAATCCTCGAGGGACTATAGGCATGTATTCGACCACTCTCGGCACTACCACCACGCCGACCGAAACGCCTTACGACCATGCACCCTTCAGCAGTGAAGGCGCCGTGCGGTTCGGCGCCTTCATTCTCTACCCACGCCAACACCTGCTGCTCAAGCATGGTGAGCCGGTCAGCCTGGGCAGCCGTGCGCTGGACCTGCTCATCGCCATGGCGGCAAGGCCGGGAGAGCTGCTGGAAAAATCCGAACTGATCGCCTGCGCCTGGCCGAAGGTCATCGTCGAAGAGTGCAACCTGCGTGCGCAGATCGTTGCCCTGCGCCGGGTGCTCAGCGAAGACGAAACCGGCTTCGAATACATCGTTACCGTGCCGGGCCGGGGTTATCGCTTCGTGGCGCATACCGAGCCCTACGCTGCCGGCAGCGAGCCCGCGGTGGCTGAACGCCTGCAGTCGCTGCCCAGCCTGATCACCCGGCCACTGGGCCGCGATACGGTGCTGCAACGCCTGGCCGAACAGCTGGAGCACACGCGCCTGGTGTCCCTGGTGGGCCCCGGCGGCATCGGCAAGAGTACCGTGGCGCTGGCGCTCGGCAACCAGTTCGCTGGCGACATGCCCCATGGCACCTGTTTCGTCGATCTCAGCGAAATCGACGAGGACAGCCGCATCCCCCACGCCCTGGCCAAGGCCCTGGGCCTGCAGGCCAGCAGCGATCCACTGCGTAACGTGGTACAGCACCTGCAGCAACGACGCCAGTTACTGATTCTGGACAACTGCGAGCAGGCACTGGACGGCACGGCGCTGGTGGTGGAAACCCTGCTCAAGTGGACCCCCGATTGCGTCATCCTGACCACCAGCCGCGAGCCGCTGCGCGCAGCCGGTGAGCAGATCGAACGCCTGTTGCCCCTGCAGCTGCCCGCCGCCTGCGAGCACCCCAATGCCGAGCAGGCGCTGGGCTATCCGGCCATCGAACTGTTCGTGGAGCGGGTGCAGGCCAGCGACACGGCCTTTACCCTCAACGACGGCAACGTGGCGGACGTGATCAACATTTGCCGCAAGCTCGACGGTATTCCCCTGGATATCGAAATCGCCGCCACCCGGGTCAGCGCCTTTGGCCTGGGCCCACTGGCCGAACTGCTGGACGGCGAGTTCCGCCTGCAGATGGAGGGCCGTCGTACCGCCCCGCCTCGTCACCGCTCGCTGCGCGCGACCCTGGACTGGTCCTACCAGACCCTGGCGCCCGCCGAGCAGGCGATGCTGCGCATGGTGGCGATCTTCAACGGCACCTTCACGCTGAACGCCGTGCGCGCGCTGGTCGAAGGCGACGCGGTGCTGTCCGGTGACCCGCTGCCGCTGATCGAAAGCCTGGTGGACAAGTCGCTGTTGATCGCTCACCGCGACGACACCCTCAAGTACTACCAGATGCCCAAGAGCGAGCGCCTCTATGCCTTGGAAAAGCTCGACCAGACCGGCAGCACCCAACGCCTCGTCGCCCGCCACGCAGCCTACGCACTGGCCGTGGTGAAGAAGGCGGCCAGCCAGCTCGACGCCGTGGTACCGGAAGCCTGGAAGAACCTCTACGGCGCGGAGAGCGACACCATTCGCTCGGCGCTCACCTGGGCCTGTTCCACCGAGGGCAACCAGTCCCTGGGCCTGGAGCTGACGCTGGCGGCACTCGGCCTCGGCCCCTATCGTGATCGTTCATCGAGCCCGCGGGTGGAACAGCTGGCACCCCAGGAGCCGTTGCGCTACCAGGCTCGTTGAGCACAGAAGATCAGGGCATCGTGGCCGGAAGGCGGCCGCCACGACAGATCCTGACAGCCTCCAGCCTGAAAGCCTGCCAGTCACGCACAGGCAGCTCGTGATCACTGACACGGCGCCTTGCAAGTGCGAATTGTGGTGAAAATCCGCAGCACATAAGCGGAGCGCTGCAGCGTTTGTCATAACCTCTGCAAAACCCACCCCTCTGTGCGTTTTGCATGACGCGTTGACGACAAGCGGAGCAAACGATGACCACCATTCACCAGGGCGATCGCCTCCCTACGCAGCCGGCTAGCGGCGCCTCCTTCGACCAGGTTCTGAAGCACTCCCGGCTATTGTCCAGCAAACCGGCCGATGGCTACCGCCAGGCCAAGCCGGAGCAAGCGCCGCCTCGCCTCGAGGAGTACGAGCGCATCGAGGCGCCTGGGCAGGTGGCGGCCGATACCGTGCGCTATGTCACCCGCGCCGGCGAGCAGGTCATCGTTTACCGCTCCAGTACACCGGCGCTCTACCAGCGTGTGGTGGAGGATCACCACACCCTCGCCGCCCAGGCAGACGGCTATACCCTGGCGGTCGACAACAACGATACCCTTTCCTATTACGAGCACATCACCAGTATCGACACCCGCAATGCCGAGAGCGGCGTCATCACCTACCAGTTCGGCGCCAACCAGTGGGTCGTCACCCAGAGCCGCACCCCCGACACCTTCAAACGCCTGCTGCACATGGAGAAGGTGCTGGCCCACAAGAACGACGGTCACGCCCTGCTCGGCGCCCAGCAGACACTGCCGATGAGCAGCACGGCCTACCGGGCCATCGAAACCCTGGGCGACGGCCTGACCCGCGTCGAGACCAGCGACGGCCAGCGCTACATCATCTCTGCCCAGTTGAATCCCCAGGCTCATCAGCAACTGCAGTACCTCAGCGAGGTGCGCGGCCAGATCGCCGCTGGCGGGCAGCAGGGCTACGAGATCGTGGAATCGCTGCCAGCGGACTATGACATCGACAAGCTGAAGGTCGAGAGCATCGACAAGCAAACCGGGCTTATCCATTTCCGCTACGACGGGCAGGCCTACCTGCTCGCGCCCGGCGACGCCAGCGAGACGGAAATGCAGCTGCCCGAGGGGGTGCGTATCGGCCTGGCGGGCGCCAATGACAAGTCGCCCAGCCTGGAGCTGCGCGGCTCGCGGCTCTACGATCTGCTCACGGCATTGAAACAGACCGAAGGCACCGTCGCCCATGACGCCCTGGTCAATGCCATCAAGAACGGTGACATCCTGGCCAGCGACGCCAACGAGCCCGTTGCCCTGGCCGAGATCGACAACGTGCATGCCTTCAGCGAGGGCGGCGTGCAGGTCATTACCCTCAAGGACGGCAGGAAGGTGGTGGCCATCGAAGCCATGGCGCCGAACGCGTTCAAGGCCTATGCCCAGTCGGCCGCGGTGCTCGCCGGCATCGCCCGAGCCGAGGGGGATGGTTACCGCCTGGCAGGTGCTGATCACTACCTGCCGTCCACCGAAGACATCGCCAGCATGGGTGGCGTTGGCGAGTACGGCCCCGGCCTGATTGCCTTCACCTATCGCAAACCCGGCGGCGAGGAAGAAAAACTGATCGTCAGCGAAGCGATCAACCCGGAGTTGTTCGCCCAGGTGTCCGGGCATCGTGACGAAGTCACCCTGCAGATCAATGACCTCGACGCACTGCGCAGGGAACACAACCTGCCGCCGCTCGCGGAGGTCAGCATCAACGAGCTGCCTACCAGCGAAAAAAACGAGGACGGGCAAACCCTGAACGTGCAGGAACTGGCCCTGCAACGCATGATCCAGGCCTACCGCGAGGGCGTCAAAGACGGCAGCATTGCCGCCGATGATCCACGCGCGCGCTTCCTGCGCGCCCTGGAAGCCAAGAGCATGGCCGAGAACGGCATGTCGATCATTCCCGAACACGGCCGCGGCTACAAGGCCGATGCCAGCGACCCCATCGACGTCACCAGCCGCGATGTGCGCGAAGAGATATTCGATGTCCAGGCCATCGACGAAACCCTGGCCGAACTGACCAGCAACGAGACGGTCGCGGCCGACCTCGCGCGCTTCGACATGGAAGCCAGGGACAAGGTGGTTGGCGGGCCGGAGAAAATCGCCGAAGTCGAGGAAAGACTGAAAAGCAGCGCCAACTCCGAGGCGTTCCGTACCTACATCAAGGCATTGGAAGCCGATGGCAAGAGCGAACTGGCGCAGCTGGAAATCCAGCAGACCTACCTCAACGTGGCGCAGATCGACCCGCAGGCGGCCGAGCAGTTTCTCGGCGACCTGAGTCGCGACACCATGATCATGGACCTCGATGCGATCATGGCCGACCCCAGCCAGATCAGCGAGGACAACAGCTCGCTGGCGGCGATCGACACCACCAACTACTGGCTGCGGGCGGCCAGGGCCATCCCCGATATTCCCTCGCACCTGATCAGCAGCTGGGAAACGACCATCCAGAAGTTCGCGCTGAACAAGAACGATGCGGCGGCGTTCAGCAAGATCTACGCAGAACTGGGTGATACCTACATGCGTAACGGTGTGGTCACCGATACCGATATCCAGCGCGCATTCAACGCCGAGAACAATGCCTTCCGCTCGCTGTCCTCGACCGAGCGGGACAACCTGACCAAGATGTTCACCACCATGAAGGACACCGGCACCCTCGGCTCGGTGTCCGGCATCTTCGGCCTGGCCCGTGGCATCTACCAGCTGCACGGCAATCCGGGCAACCTGGCCAGCACCCCGGAAGGCCGGTTGGCCATCGCCGCTGACTTCATCACCTTCGCCAGCTTTTCCAACAATTTCCTCACCCTCGGTTCGAAGACCTACGACACCATCCTCAACACCAAGGTGTACGAGCATCTGGGGCTCAGCAAAAGCATTCCGGAAATGTGGGGCAAGCTGCCACCGGTGGCGCCACCCGGTGTCAATGTGGATGCCAACCTGGCCAAGCACCTGGCCGGCCAGGGCTTTATCAGCGACATACCATCCGTATACGTTCACGACGAGAGAGGCGGCGTCACCCAGGTGATTGCCGGCCCCGACTACGAGACGGACAACCCGAACAAGGTTCCCAACGTCGCCAACCGCGACCACTACGCCAACTTCGATGCCGACGCCTTCAAGCGCGGCTACCTGGACGGCGCCGGCAACACCAAGTACCGCATCTCCGATGCCAGCACGGGGCACCGTATCGCCGGCTCGGTATCGCGGTTCATCGGCTCCTCTGCCGACCTGGCTGGCGCGGTGACCGGCATCGTGCTGGGCGCCTTCGGCATCCGCGACGGCCTCAAGAACGGCGACTCGCTGCAGACGGCCTCTGGCTTTCTCGGGGTATTCGGTGGCTTGAGCGGTGTGGCGGCCGGTGTGGCCAGCGTCAATGGTGCCTGGGGCATCATCGGCGGCTCGGCAGGGCGCATCATTGCCGCCGCCGGGCCGGTGGGCTTCCTGATTTCCGCCGGCCTAGGCTTCATCGGGGCGATTCTGGGCACCATCAAATCCCACAAGCTGCACAAGGTCTCCCTGGAGAAATGGGAGCAGATCAAGCAGTTCGAGAACGACGGGCTGCTGCAGGAACACGGCGCGGACAACTATGTCTGGCTGCAGACCTACCTGTCGGACTACCGCCAGCGCGACACCCCGGATAATCGCAGCGTCTTCGATTTCCGCCAGGCCGAATGGCAAGGCAAGGACGACACCCACCTCGACTACCTGGGTGACGGCGCCAACGAAAGAACCGGCGGCTTCTCCTGGGCCTCCGGCCACGAATACACCTTCGTCGACGACGAGGGCAACGAGCATATCTACGTCAGTGGCTATGGCTCGTTCACGCCGAAGGACGAGTCCTCGCCGGACCTGCCTAAGGCCACCACCACGACCTGGGAGACGAGCTAGACGCGCCAGTCGATGGTCATGCGCCAGTTACGGGCGTGGCCATCTGCACAGGGCTGACCGCCGGCCCCGGCCGATAGCGGGGTTCCCCCAGGAACCT
The DNA here is from genome assembly GCF_900142655.1 of Phytopseudomonas punonensis. Taxonomy (GTDB): domain Bacteria; phylum Pseudomonadota; class Gammaproteobacteria; order Pseudomonadales; family Pseudomonadaceae; genus Aquipseudomonas; species Aquipseudomonas punonensis. The sequence goes on from NZ_FRBQ01000004.1 coordinate 221,394, forward strand.
GGTTCAGATCAGCCGCGCGGCGACCAGCGCATCGGCCACCGGCTGGAAGGTATTGGCCGGAATCGGCTCGCCCTTCACCGCCCGCTTGGCAATCTCGGCCGCCAGCCTGGCGTCCGGGCTACGGGGTACCCCCAGGCTCGCCGACTGCGCCAGCAGTGCTTTGGCGTCCTCACCGATGGCCATGCACACCAGCACCGGTACCGGGGTTTCGCCACGCACGTAGCGTACGCCGACCAGCCAGCCGTCTTCGCCGCCGATCATCAAGGTGGCATGGGCGATGCCGACCTTGCGGCTGCTCAAGGCCTGCATCTCGCGGCGCTGGCGCTGGCGTTCGCGCTTGATCAGCGGATCGCCGTCCATGTCCTTGCGCTCGCGCTTCTGCTCGCTGCGGGTCATGCGCATTTCACGCTGGAACAGCCAGCGCTGCAGCAGCACATCGACGCCGCCGATGAGCAGGTAGGTAAGCAGCACCGTGACGAGCAGCGGCTTGAGCAGCACGAAGAACACCGACTCGATGCAGCCGGCGCCGCAACGCGAGGATTCCATCAGCGCCTGCAAGGCGATGCGCCCCACCACGTAGAAGGCCACCGACAGCACCACCACCTTGATCAGGCTCTTGAGGAACTCGATGAAATTGCGCATGGAAAAAATGCGCTTGGCCCCTTCCACCGGGTTGATGCGCGAGAATTCCGGCTTGATCGGTTCGCCGGAAAACAACACCCCGCGCATGGTCACGATGTTGGTGAGGATCACGCAGACCACCGTCACCCCGAGGATCGGCAAGGCGGTGCGCAACAACACTTGCTGGGCACTTTCCAGCAGACGCGGCCAGACCGTAGCAAAGGGCTCCACGTAGATGGTCGCCGCCAGGTCGAGCAGGCCGCGCACCCGTGATTCGGCGACGCCGGCGAGAAAGGCGATGCACACCGAGCAGCCGAGCAACACCACCGCCGAGACCATGTCCTGGCTTTTCGAGACCTGGCCTTTCTGCCGCGCCTCGCGCAGCTTCTTGTCGGAAGCCGGCTGGGATTTCTCCTCGCTGCCGCTGTTGCCGGCCATCAGGGCTCACCCGCGCCGGACAGCGTCTTGAGCACCTCGACGGTGCCGCGAAATTCCGCCAGTTGCTCGAGCATCAGCGGGATCAGGAAGCCGCAGTAGAGCACCATCAGAAAGGTGAAGATCAGGTTCTTTATCGATAGCGAGAGGTCGAAGATATTCATCTGCGGCGCCATGCGCGACAGGTAGGCGAGCATCATGTCCGCCACCAGCAGGGCGATGATCAGCGGTGCCACCATCAGCACGCCGATGCGCATCACCTGGTCGAGAATCGCCAGCACCGCCTCCAGCGCAGCACTGGCGATCACCGGGGTAAAGGCGGTAACCGGCCATAGCTGGTAGCTGTGGTAGAAACCGTCGACCATCAGGATGAAGCCGCCGGACATGAAGAACAGAGTGATCAGGGTGACGCTGAGCAGGGTCGCGGTGACCCCGGCCTCACCGGCCCCGGAGGGGTCGACCAGTTGCGCCATGGTCGAGCCACGCTGCAGGTCGACCAGCTCGCCGGCCACTTCGGCAGCCCAGAACGGAATGCCGAACAGCAGGCCCACGGTCACCCCGATGAGGAATTCCTTGACCATCAGCCCGGCCAGGAAAAAGCTGCCGTAGTCTTCCAGGGCGGTCAGCGCCGAGAACGCCGGCAGGAACATCGGCGCGGAGATCGCCACGGCCACGCAGCTGCGGATCATCCCGGTCAGCCCCAGGCGATTGAAGGCCGGGGTGATGAACACCAGGCCGAGCGCCCGGCAGACCGCCAGGGCCGCCGCCGAGATCACCGGATACGCGATCTCGGCGATGCCCAGACCGATATCGGCATCCATGCCCTAGCGCGTCCAGGCAGGGAAATTGTCCAGCACATGGCTTGCCAGCGCCGCCACCTGGGTGGCCAGCAGCGGGCCGATCAGCACCAATACCAGCAGCACCGCCACCAGCTTCACGGCTTGCGGCAGGGTCTGGTCCTGGATCTGGGTAAGCGCCTGCAGCAGGCCGACACCGAGACCGATGAGAATGGCCACGCCCAGTGCCGGGGCGCTGAGCAACAGCACGGTCATCAGTGCCTGTTTCATCAACGACAGAAATACGTCCTGGCCCATGCTTCACCCTGCCCCATAGCTGAGAATCAGGCCGTGCATCAGCCGTGACCAGCCGCTGACGGCGACGAACAGAAAGATCTTCAGGGGAATCGAGATCAGCGTCGGCGACACCATCATCATGCCCATGGCCATCAGCACGTTGGCCACCAGCAGGTCGATCACCAGGAAGGGAATGTAGAGCAGAAAGCCGATCTCGAAGGCACGGGTCAGCTCGGAACTGACGAACGCCGGAATCAGCACCACCAGATCGTCGTCGCGCAGGTCGGCGCGGGCCTCCTCGGACCACACGGTCTCGGTGGCCTGCACGAAGAAGGCGCGCTCGGACGGGTTGGCGAAGCGTGACAGGTGGGTCTGCAAGGGCGCATGCAGGGCATCGCCCAACTCGCGCAACTCCTCGGCGTTCTGCAGACTGATCGAGCGGCCCTCCACCTCGCGGTACATCTCGCCGATCAGCGGCGTGGTCACGTACACCGCGAGGATCAGGGCGATGCCGTAGAGCACCAGGTTCGGCGGCGTCTGCTGCACGCCCAGGGCATTGCGGATCAGGAACAGCACCACGGAGATTTTCAGAAAGCCGGTCAGGGTCACCACCGCCAGGGGAACCAAGCCGATCGTGGTGACGACCAGGATGATTTCCAGCAGGTTAGGTTGGTAATCCGTCATAGGCTGGCGAACCGGGTCAGGCGCACCCCCAGCCCATCGCCAATGGCGACCAGCTCGCCGCGCCCTACGCAGCGGCCATTTACCAGCAGCTCGACCTGCTGAACATCAGCGTCGGGCAATGCCAGCACGCTGCCCTCGCCCAGCTCGCGTAGCTGCCCCAGCGGCAGCTCCAGGCTGCCGATCTGGCAGACCACGGTCAGCGGCACATCGTCCAGTTGCGCATCATCGGCGTCTTGCCCCATGGCGTTCTCCATCGTCGGGTTGATCGGTTGCAGGGCTTCGAGCAGTTGCAAGCCGGATTGCTGGCGTTTGAAACGGGCCTGTCGGTGGCCGCCCGCGAGCACCAGCAGGCCGTCGGCAGCCGCCGGGCAGTCGAGCATCAGCACGTCGCCCGGCCGCAGGCTGCGCAGCTCGCCCAGGCTCAGGGTCTGCCAGCCGCGCTGAAGGTGCAGGCCCAGCTGCAAGGTCGGCAGCGGATGACGCGCCACCGGCAGGTAGCGCTCCAGCAGATCGGCGACGCCTTGCGCGGCGGCATGGCTCAGTTGCAGGGTAAGCGTGCCCAACGGCGCACCGTCTGCACTCAGTTGCAGATTGAGCATGAAGTCACCGGGCTGCGAATCGGCGTCCAGGCTCAGCGGTTGGCCCAGGGCGGCTTCGAGCGGTTCGATCCAGGGCAGCAGCGCCTTTTCCAGCAGCACGCTCTGCAACGCCGGCGGCAGGCCCTGAAAGTCGCGCTGCAGCGCCAGCGATGCCAGCAACCGCTCGAGCAAGTCGGCACCCAGGTGCAGGTGCAGCGCGGCCGTGCCCAGACGCCCCGGCACGACGCAGGCGGCGTCGGGCTGAGGCGGACCGCCGATGACTACCTCGAGCTGCACACCCGCGATCTGGCCCTGCCAGGGCTGGCGCCGGCGCAGCAGCCGATTGAGCAGCGCCTGCCTGGTGACATCGAGTGACGGCAACAGGGGCAACACCGGCGCGGGCAGCGATTGGCAACAGTTCATCGATGCAGGGCTCCATGGGGACGGTCTTCAGCCAGGCTTTCCTCGCGGGCCTCGGCAGAGCGCTGCTGGCGGCGCACATGCTGTTGCAGCAAGGGCTCCAGCGCCTCGCACTGCAACTGCCGACGCAGCCAGAACTGTTGGGCCTGGTCACGGCCGGCCTGCACCTCGGCCAGCTGGCGGGAGGCTTCGCCGGCCTGCTGCGCCAGGTGGCTGCGTTGCGCTTCGAGTGCGTCGAGCAGCTCCAGTGCGTTGCGGTACTGCCCCACCGGCAGCGCCCCCGCGGTGAGCAGGGCCTGCAGTTGCCCGGCCTCGCCGTCGAGCAGCGCCAGGGCCTCGCTGACCCGCGCCTGGGCGCACTGCAGTTCGGCGGCAGCCTGCTGGCAGCGCACCTGCCAACCGGCCAGCTGTGCTTCGGCGCGGCGCACACGCAGGCGGCGCAGCGCGTCCAGCTGCTCGACGGCGCTCACCCGAGCACCTTGCGCAGCGCACGCAGGGTGTCGTCGAAGCCACTGGGCTCGGCGGCATCCTGACGCAGGAACTGTTCGATGGCGTCCTGACGGGCGATTGCCTCGTCGGCCAATGGATCGCTGCCGGCCACGTAGTCGCCGGTGCGCAGCAGCAGCTCGATGTCGGCATACCGCGCCATCAGGGCGCGCAGGTGGCCGGCCAGTTGCCGCTGTTCGGGCTCGACCACGCGATCCATCAGGCGACTACGGCTCTGCAGTACGTCGATGGCCGGGAAATGGTTGCGCTGGGCCAGCTCGGCGCTGAGCACCAGGTGCCCGTCGAGGATCGAGCGTACTTCCTCGGCCACCGGGTCGAGGGACGCATCGCCCTCGGTAAGCACCGTATACAGCGCCGTGATGCTGCCGGTGGACGCCGGCCCCGAGCGTTCCAGCAAGCGTGGCAGGGCAGAAAACAGCGACGGTGGATAACCGCGGCGGGTCGGCGGCTCGCCGATGGCCAGGCCGATCTCGCGCTGGGCGCGGGCGAAGCGGGTCAGGCTGTCGAGCAGCAAGAGCACATGGCGGCCCTGATCGCGGTGGTATTCGGCGTGGGCGGTGGCCACCAGCGCTGCCTTGACCCGCTCGGTGGCCGGGCGATCCGAGGTGGCGACCACGGCCACGGTACGCGCTCGCGCCTCCGCGCCCAGGTGGACGTCGAGCAGCTCACGCACCTCGCGGCCGCGCTCGCCGATCAGGCCGATGACGATTACCTGGGCTTCGCTGCGCCGCACGATGCTGGCCAGCAACGACGACTTGCCCACCCCGGGCTCGCCAAAAATGCCCATGCGCTGCCCGCGCGCCACGGTGAGCAGGCCGTCGATGGCGCGGATGCCCAGTGGCATCGGCTGGGCGACGATCTGCCGGGAAAAGGGTGCAGGCGGCTCGGCCTGCAGCGGGTAGCGCTGCAACCCGCTGACCGGCGCACCGCCATCGAGCACGTCGCCCAGGGGGCCGATCACCCGCCCCAGCAAGGCATCGCCGACCAGCACGCTCTGGCTCTCGCCAGTGGCGACGATTTCGGTACGGGTCGACAGCCCCTCCAGGGAACCGACGGGCGAGAGAATCGCCTCATCGCCATCGAACCCTACCACCTCGGCGGTGAGCACCCGCCCGCTGGCCGGGTCGCTGAGCCGACACAATTCGCCGATGCCGACATTCGGCACGCTGGCCTGGATCAGCGTGCCGCGGATGCTGCGAATGCGCCCGCGTAACGGCCGCGGCTGGGCATCGGCCAGGCGCGCGCTGAGGGTCGGCAGCAGGTCACGCAGAGGGGCGTTCATCGCCGCCCTCCAGACTGCCGGGCAACAGTGCCTGGCGCAGCCCTTGAAGCTGGGTATGCAGATCCAGTTCGACGCTGGCCTGGGGGCTGCTCAACCGTGCATGACCGGCAGCGAGACCGTCATCGGCCTCCACGTCGAGGCGCTCGCCGAGGTCGCTCAGTTGCTCGCGCACGGCGTCGAGCTGATCCGGCCGCACCTGCAGGCGCAGCCGCTGGGCGTGGCGAAAGGCACCCAGTGCCTGGCGCGTGCACCGCGCCAGACGGGTGGCGTCGTCCAGCTCGCCGATCACCTGCCGGGCGATGCCCAACGCCAGGTCGGCCATCTGCGCTTCGAGGCCGGCCAGGTAGTCATCGACCTGCTGCGACGTGCGCGCCAGCAACTGCGCCGCCTCGCGTTGTCCTTCGGCGAGACCGGCCGCGAGGCCCTCGTCGCGCGCCTGGTCACGCAATTGCTGCAAGGCCGCCTGGGTGCGCTCGGCCTCCTCGCGGGCGGCCTGCATAAAGTCGTAGCCGTCGAGCCACTGCGCCGCCTCCTCGGCGCGCAGGATGCGCTGGCCCGGCTTGCCTGGCAGCGTACTCATGCAGCGCCTCGCTCGGCAGGGTGATTGATGGCGAGGGCGACCTGGCGCACCAGTTGGACGTCATCGGCACTGCCGTTCGAGAGAGGCTCGGCCAAACCGAAGCGCAGGCGCAACCAGCCCTGCAGGGCCGGCGGCTGGGCCGCCAGCCAGGCCTCCAGGCAGCGCTGGCCGTCCGCCTCGATGGCAGCCAGCAAGGCATCGCCGGTCATCAACATGGGTGTGCCGGCCGGGGTTTCGCGCCAGCCAATGGCAAGGTCGTAGGTGGCATCGCCCAAGCGCTCGCGCAGCTGCTGCACCAGCGGGCCGCGAATTTCCCGGGCCAGGGCGACGGCATGCCGGCAGGCACCACAGGCGCTGACCAGTCGGCTAAAGGCTGGCGGCGGCAGGAGCAGCACCGGCAGGTCGTCATCTGCCACCTCGCCGACGTCGCTCAACGGCTGCAACCCGTAGTAGGAAACCAGCAGCTCGCCAAGACGGGCTTCAAAGCGCTGCTGCTCGATCAGTTCGAGCACCCGGTCACGGGGTAGCGCACCGAGCAACGCGGCCTCCAGGCAATCACGGGCGACGAATGCCATCGGCCGGGCCAGCAGCAGGCGCAAGGCCTCGCGCACCCCCTGGCTCACTCGCTTTCCCTCAACACGTAGGTGCCCTGCCCCTGGCGCTCGCGCCACAGTAACCAGCCCAGGGCGCCGGCCATGCCGAGCAGCAGCAACAAGCCGCCGAAAAACAGGGTGCGTGCCCGCGACACGCTCTCGTCGAGCATCCACACGCCGAGAAAGGAGCTCAGCGGCGGCCGTGCATCGTCACGCCGGTTGCGCGCTGCGGCCTTGATCGCGGTGACCGATACACCGTCGTAGTTGAGCCCGGAAATACTGTTGGCAACCAGGGTCTTGATCTGTGGAATCAACTGGTCGATGTCGGTATCGGCTTCGTAACGAATCAGCACCGATGCCGATGATGGCGAGATCACCCGCTTGAGCAGGTCGTTGTCGGGCAGCACCACGTGCACCCGCGCCGAAAGCACGCCATCGATCTGCGACACGGTGTGCGACAGTTCTTCGCTGAGCGCATAGACCATCTGCGCCCGCTCCTGCACCGGCGAGGACACCAGGCCGTTGTTCTTGAATACCTCGCCCATATTGGAAAACTGCTGCTGCGGCAGGCCGGCTTCGTCGAGCAGGGCGACGGCCTCGGACAATCGCTCCTGGGGCACGCTGACGGTAATGCGGCCATCCTCCTGCACCTGGCGCTGGGCGGCGATGCCCTCGCGCAGCAGGGCGGCGACCATGCTGTTGGCTTCACGCTCGCTGAGGTTGCTGTACAGCACCATGCCGTCGCAGGCCTGCAGCAACAGCATCATCAGCAACAGCGCGAACCACCGCAAAGGATGCCCACGCATACTCACTGGCCCCTTAGCAGGGTGTTGGCGGAGCCGGAAATCTGCGTGGCGCCACGTACCACCATCTGGGTCTCGATGGAGTAGTCAAATACCCGGCTGAGTGAGCCGACCAGGCGGTCGATCTGCTGCTCGTTGACCTTGCCCGGCTCGACCCCGGCGCCCTTGTCCACCTGCGCACTGCTGATGTAAGGCGTGCGCTCCACCGCGGCACTGTCGGAAAAACCCTTGGAGCGGTCGATGAAACCGTTGAGCCGCTCCATGAGGTTTTCGCCGATCTGATTCGGGCTCGCGCCCTGGGGCATGCCCTTGGCCTGGCTGGCCATATGCTCGAACAGGTTCTGCGACACCTGGGCGACATCCTGCCCGGCGGCCGCCGGGGTCGCCGTGGCGACTGCTGCACTGACTGTCATGGCCAATCCCCGTGGTTATTCTTCGTCGTCCGCGGTGGCTTCCTTGAGAATCTCCTGGGCCCGCGGCATGACGATGAACTGGCCACCGAGGATGATCGCCTGGGTGATCATGTCTTCGGTCATCGCGTCCCCCTGGGCGTTTTCCAGCGCCTGGTCGAATTCGGCTTCAGGGGTGTTCTGGGGGCTGGTGTTGCCATCTACCTGGGTGACTGCCATGGGTTCTCTCCTGTCGTCTGAGGTTTATTCGTCCGTATCCTTGACCACCTGGATGCCGGCACTGCCGCGGAACACCCGCACGCCTCGCTCGCGAACCACTTCGGGCTCGGCGACCACCGGGCTCTGCAGTTGATCGATACGTTGCTGAACCAGCGCCATGTAGGGCGGCGGCCCGGAAATCAGCATGCCGTCACCGTGAAAGCTGCTGCGCAGCGACAGGTGCTTGCCTGCTACACCCAGCTCGTCCAACGCGGTCTGCAGCTCGTCGAGCTGAAAGCCGCTGGGTTCGAACTGGCGAATCTCGATTTCTTCCTCACTGTTCACATGCAGCATGTTGCCGTCGAAAAACCAGGTCAGGCCGCCGTTACCGCACAAGGCGTCGAGAAACTCGCCGGCACTAGCCGCACGCAGGTTGCTCTGGGCGCGGCCCTTGACCCGATTGGAAATCGCCATCGGCAGGCCAAGGTTGCGCCCGAAGGCCTCCAGAGTGCTGCGCAGGTCCTGGTTGATCACCACATAGTCGTAAGGCTGATCGAACCATGGCGGCGTTACCTCGGCGTGGGCCGTACCCGCACTGCCCGCCAACAACAGCACGGCCAGCGCCAGGCAACGCCCGATGGAGCCACTATCGGCGCAGGCAGGTCGATGAAACAACCGCCGCCCGGCAACAATCACAAGATTTCGCAGCCCCTTCACAGATCCCCCTGAAGCTGGCTCTATAGAATGCCGTGCACGTGCCGAACCAACCCAGGAGCACCGCCCTTGCCGTCGATTTCCACCCGTTGCATCCTGCTTGCCAGCCTTGCCCTGCTGGGCGCCTGCAGTAACCACTCGCCGAGCACGCCCGCACCAGCCGGCGATGAGGCCTACCAGCGGCTGATGAAACTGGCCGGCGATGTCGAATCGCGCGGTGACCGCGGCACCGCCGCGACGCTCTACCAGAGGGCTGCGGAGCAACCGGGGGCGGGCTTCGAAGCCTGGCAGCGGCTGGGCCATGCGCGACTGGAGAGCGGCAACATCCAGGGCGCCGAGCCGGCCTACCAGAAGGCCGTCGCGCTGGAGCCGGACAACCCGCTGGGCCTGCTCGGCCTGGGCACCGCGCAGCTGCGCCTGGGCTACCCGGAGCGCGCCCAGCCGCTGCTGGAAAGTGCCGCCCGGCAATTGCCCAACGATGCCCAGGCCTTTGCTCGCCTGGGCGCCGCCGAGGCGCAGCTGGGCAATGTCACGGCCATGCAGAACGCCTTCGCCACGGCACGCCGGCTGGCCCCCGATGACCTCGATGCGCGCAGCAACCTGGCCCTGGCCTATGCGCTCAACGGCGACACGGGCAATGCCCTGCGCGAGATCGCCGGCATCGACCGTGCGCCCACCGCGCAGTTGCGCCATCAACGCAACGCGCTGTTGGTTCAGGTATTGGCGGGCGCGCAGGGCAAACCGGCCAGCGTGCAGCTCGACGACACCAGCGCCACCCAGCGCCAGGCGCTGATCGCCGAGGCGCAGCGTATCGCCGCCATCCGCGACCCCGCCGAACGCGCCAGGGCCCTGGGGCTCAGCGCGGGGCAGTAGAACCTGCTGCCGGGTGATGGCGAGGCTCATTGCCCGCCTCCGGTATCGCTCTGCGCGGCCTGCTCCTGACGACGGCGGCGCTTCTCGTCGGCCTCGAAACCTTCCAGGTACGACTGCGCCGCGCGGCCCACCGGCGCGGCCAGGGTCGGCCCGGTCTGCCGGCCACGCAGCAGATCACCACGGCGCTCGACCATCTGCAGCAGATTGGCGTTGTTGGCGCAGCCAGGCGGCAGAGGTAGCAGCTCACGCTCGTCGACTGGCTGGCCCTCATCCGTGACGCGACGGCAGGCATCCGGCACCAGCAACGTCTGGCCATTACCGTCGACGATGGTCTGGTAACCAGGGGAATAGTCTGGCGCCCGCAACTCGGTCTGGCAGGCGCCCAGCAGCAGGCAGGTGGACAGCAGGCCCAGACGAGTCATCACGGCACTCCCGTTCATTGCAGGTGGAACCCGAAGGAGCTGCTACGCGCCGGGCCATCGGCACGGGCGCCCAGGCTTTTGTCGAGCGGCGTGAGCATGGCCTGGGTCTGCACCGGCTCGACCAGATAGGGGGTGATGAGGATCACCAGCTCGGTCTCGTTCTGCTGAAAGCGCTTGGAGCGGAACAGGTTGCCGAGCACCGGCATGTCGCCCAGCAGCGGGACCTTTTCCAGATCCCGTGAATTCTCTCGCTGGAACAGGCCGGCAATTGCAAAGGTCTGCCCACTACCAACCTCGACGCGGGTGTCGGCGCGGCGCACGCGGAACGACGGCACGCGGAACCCGGAGACTTCCAGGGTGCTGCCGCCCATCAGGCTGCTGACTTCCGGGCGCACCTGCAGGCCGATGCGGTCGCCCGGCAACACGGTCGGGCTGAACAGCAGCGACACCCCGTAGGATTTGTATTCGACGCCCACCAGGTCGCTGTTCACCGGTACCGGTACCGGCACTTCGCCGCCCGCCAGGAAGCTCGCCGTCTCACCGGTCATGGCAGTGATGTTCGGCTCAGCGAGGATCTCCAGCACGCCATTGCTCTGCAGCGCCTCGAGCACGCTGTCGATATTGAAGTTGCCACTGTCCAGGCCCACGCCGATCAGGTTGGAGCCGCCGGCAGCGGCCTCCGCCGCCAGGTTGCCGCCGGTGAGCAGGCCGAACGAGAAGGTGCCGTTGTTGAACAGCGCATTCCAGCTGACGCCGTAGCGCAGCAGCTCCTCGCGAGACACCTCGGCGAAGCGCACGCGGATGTTCACCTGGGCAGAGCCGGCGTACGTCGCGGTGTTCACCGCCCCCTGCCAGTCCTGCCCGGTGGGATCGAGCAGGGCATTGAGGTCCAGCGCCTCGGCGACGTTACTGACCTGGCCACGGGCCGCCAGGCGGTTGCCGACGCCCTGAACCTCGGTGCCGCTCTGCGGGTGGCGGCTGCGCAGCGCACTGGTGATCGGCCGGCCGTTGCTGCCGACGCTGATCTGCAGAGAGGCGATTTCTCGCTCGTCACTGCCCAGGGCCACCAGGGTGGTGTGCCCCGGGCGCTTGCCAAACAGGTAGATGACCCCGGGCGACACCACCTGCAGGTCGGCCACACCGGGCTCGGCGATCATCACCGCATCCACCGGGTCGCTGAAGCGCATGATCCGCCCCTCGCCGGTGCCCAGGCTGATATCGCCCCCCAGCGGGGACTGGGCCATGGCCAGCAACGGCAGGCAGCACAGCGTCAATGCGAGCAGGCGGATCATGTCGCACCTGCCAGTGCGGGAGCAGGTTGGCTCTTTTCCGCCCGCGCAGTGCTCGGCGCGCCGATCACCTTGATCGCCTGCAGGCTGTATTCCGGGGCCAGTTCGGTAAAGGACAGCACGGCCATCTCCAGTTCGTCACGAATGCACAGGCGCAGGATCCGGCGGCGTAGCTCCGGGTGCACCACCAGGGTCGGTTTGACCTGTTCGGGTAATTGCGCGCATTCCTGGCGCAGCGCCTTGAGCAGGCCACGGGTGGCTTCCCGGGCGCGGATCTCACCGCGCCCGGTATCCTGCTGACGCGCCGCTTCCAGCAGCTGCGCCTCCAGGGCCGAGCCCAGCACGAAGGCCGCGATCACCCGCTGCGCATCGGCATGCTGGTGGCTGATCTGCCGCGCCAGGGCGCTACGCAGGTGGTCGCTGAAGCGCCCGACATCACCCTCGCGGCCGCCCCACTCGACCATCGCCTCGAGCAGCGCCCGCCGGTTGCGGATCGACACGCCCTCGGCGACCAGACGCCGCAGGGCGTCGGCGATGCGCTGCAGGGGCACGGCCCGCAGCGCTTCCTTTACCAGTTCGCCATGGCTTTCCTCCAGGTGCGCCAGCAACTGGCGGGTTTCCTGGATACCGAGAAAGTCGCCGGCATAACGACGCAGCACCCGCGCCAGCACATCGCGCAGGATTTCATCGGGGCGCAGGTAGACGATCCCCGCATCGCTCAGCTCGGCCTGGTGTTCGCTGGCGATCCACAGGCCGGGGCGGCTGCCCAGGGGTGATGCGCGTTCCTCGCCGGTGATGTCGAGCAGTTGCAGGTGCACGGGGTCGTCCTTGAGCAGCACCTGAGCAGGGTTCAGTTCGCCCTGATCGACCGGCACGCCTTCCAGCTCGACACGGTAGCCAGCGGTCGAGCCGGCCATGTCGACGACCACCGAAGGCATCGGAAACTCGATACCCAGCTCGTTGTGGAGGTCGTGGCAGAGCACCTCGAGGCGTTGCTTGAAGGGTTGCAGCGGCACCGCTTCGGCCAGCCCCGGGCCGATCGACAGCAGTACCCGGGTGTCCGCGGCAGCGGCCGGGGCGTCCTCCTGCTGCTGGGGCTCGGCGTCGACGGCCGCCTCCTCGACCACCTCGGCAGTCGCGACCTCGGCTTGCGCCTCGCGCTGCTGGCGGCGGCGCAGCATCCAGGCGCACAACCCCAGCACAGCCGACAGGCCGAGAAACACCGGCGCCGGGAAACCGGGAATTAACGCCACGGCGGCGAGAATCAGCGCGGTCAGCGTCAGGGCACGCTGGCTGTTGCCCATCTGGCGAATGATCTCGGTGCCCAGGTCGACCTGCTCGGCCTCGTTGTTGACCCGGGTCACCACGGTGCCGGCGGCCACCGCGATCAGCAGCGCCGGGATCTGCGCGATCAGCCCGTCACCCACGGTGAGCAGCGAGTAGGTGTGGCCGGCATCGGCGAACGACATGCCGCGCGACAGCATGCCGATCAGCAGGCCGCCGATCAGGTTGACGAAAAGGATCACCAGGCCGGCGATGGCATCGCCCTTGACGAACTTCATCGAGCCGTCCATCGCGCCGAACAGTTGGCTCTCCCGCTGCAGATCGGAGCGCCTGCGGCGCGCTTCGTTGGCATCGATGTCGCCGTTGCGCAGGTCGTTGTCGATGCTCATCTGCTTGCCGGGCATGGCGTCCAGGCTGAAGCGCGCCGCCACCTCGGCGACCCGCTCGGCGCCCTTGGTGATGACCACGAACTGCGCCACGGTGATGATCAGGAAGATCACCAGGCCGACCACCACTTCGCCGGCGATGACGAATTTGCCGAAGGCCTCGATGATATGCCCCGCATCGCCGTGCAGCAGGATCAGCCGCGTGGTGCTGATCGACAGGGCCAGGCGGAACAGCGTGCTGAGCAGAATCAGCGCCGGCAGCGCGGACAGCTCCAGCGGCTTGCGAATGTAGAAGGCGACGATCAGTACCAGGATGCTCAGGGCGATGCTGATGCCGATCAGGGTGTCGACCAGATAGGTCGGCAGCGGGATGATCATCATCACGATGGCCATCATCATGAAGGCGACCACCACCACCTCGGTGCGTTGCGCCGCCATGCCCGCCAGGGCGCTCAGGCGCCCCATCATGCTTCACGCTCCTGGCGCAGAACCCGGTAGCGGGCAAAGCAGGCACGCGCCTCGCCGTGCTGGCCGGCGCTCCACAGCGCCCGGCTGCGCAGCAGCAGCCAGGCCGCCGATTCGCCCTGCAACCCGTGCAGACAATCCAAGGTCTGCAAGGCCCGTTGTCCATCGCCATTGGCGGTAAAGGCGGCCGCCAGGCGCGCCAGCAACCGCGGATCATCGGGATTGAGCTGCACGGCCAGCAACAGCAGCACCAGTGCGCGCGGCCCCTGGCCAACCCGCAGATAGAGATCGCCCAGGCCCTGGAGCAGCTTGGCGGCATCGTGGTCGTCGCGCAGCATCATGGCTCCACCTCGGTTTCGACACGCTGGCGATCCAGTGCCTGGCGGGTGTCGAGTTCTTCGCGCACCAAGCTCATGGCCAGGGCCCGGGTTTCACCGTCGAGCGGCAGCGACGGCAGGATGCGCTCGAGGATGTCTTCGAGAATTTCCGCCGGGCGCGAGCCTGCGAACACCCCGGGTTCGACGCCTGCGGTCAGCTCCAGGGCGTGCAGATCGTCCTGCACCGTTGGCAATGGCAGTGTGCGCGGCAGGCTGGGCTGGCGAACGGCGGGTGGCGCGGTGGGCGAAGCAGGGAACCGCTCACTCGGGCGAGCGCGAACGTCGGCGGCAGCATCCGACGGCGCCAGCGGAGCGCGTGAATCGATCTTCATGCTGAGGGTGTGCTCCTATTCCAGCACGCGACGCGTTGCCGCGAGAAATCTCGCCAGGCTAGGCGGAGGACGCCGGTAATGGTTATTCCCTTGCCAAGTCCTCCAACAACGCATGGCGAGGTTTCCCGCGCAACCCGAAGGGCCGGGCCCGTTTTGGCGCGACGGTGCTGGAAGAGGAGCACACCCTAACCCTCAGGCACTGGCGAAGGCCCCAGCGTCAGTGCGAAGCGCTCGTCGCCCAGTGCCAGCACCACCTGGCCGTCCTCGATACGCTCGAGCTTCCAGCCGCCTTCCAGCGGAGCGCCGGGATACAAGCGGGCACCCGACGCATTGATCACGTAAGGGTTGTCGCCGAACCACACGGCCTGGAAATTGACCCGCGGCCGAGGGGCGCTTTCACGCACGCTGACATCGCCACGCAGTACGTACTGGCGTCCGTAACGACCGTCGAAATACTGTTGCAGGGCAAGCCAGTCCTGCTGCTGACCCGGCTGCAAGGTGCCACTGACGTGGACCTGGCCGGCGCTGGCGTCGAGCTTGAGATCGTTCAACCCGGCGGCCCCGGCCTGGCTGGCCAGATCGGCGCGGGCCATTTGCAGCGACGCCGCCGGGGGCGCCTCTGCAGGCTGCTCCTCGGCGAGAGTCAGGCGCTGCAGCGACTCCGGCTCGGTGCTGTGCATCGGCCCGTCGCGCAGCACCGCCAGGGCGCCGGCGCAGATGAACATGAACAATGCGGCAATCGCCCATTGCGTTTTGCCGTACCACACCGGGTTGGCCGCCTGGCCAGCCTGGGGCATGGCCAGACGCATGGTCGCCGTGCCGATGCGGATATCCACAGGCAGTCGGCCACGATAGCCGTGCCCGCGTGCGATGGCGGTTTCACGCCCGTTGCGGATTACCCGCACGTCACCGCCGGTGGCCTCGACGCTAACGTGGCGGGCACTCAGACGTAGGGTCAGGTGACGCTCCGCCACCCCCGCATCACGCAGCATCAGGTTGGCTGCAGCGCCACTGCCGATGCAGTACACCGCTTCATCCAGCGGCAGCGATACACCGCGATGGATGCCGGCGGTGACCTCCAGCCGAGGTAGATCGCCGCTGTTAAGCGAGGCGGAACTCGAGGCTATCGCAGTCATAGGACTCACCGGGGCTCAGGGATCACGCTATCGAGCGACGTATGCGACCAGAACGGCCAGACCACGCACTCGATGGAAAAGGTGCCGATAACGGCGCAGACACAGGTTGCAGGCGGCGCCAGGCACCGCCTGCAACCTGGGTCAGTTCTGCGGACGCTGTTTGGTCGCGTCAAGCTCGGCTTTCTTGGCCGTGGTGATCTCGGTGATCTTGGCGGATTTCTCGATCGCCATATCGAACACCGCGGACATCTTGTCGATGGCAGCGTCTGCGCCGCCGCTGCTTACTGGAGGAGTCTCAGCCATGGGATATCTCCGAAAATATCTAAAGGGTAATGAGCGGCATCACCACCGGTGATCACCGGTTTCAGGAAAGCCACCTCGTCGAGCGGGCTTTCCTGCAACGACTCGAAGACTAGAGAGCGATTGTCGGACGATGTTGTTAAAGGTTGTTAAAGCTTGTTGAGGATCGCTTAACGACCTGCCTACGACGCTGGCCGATGCGCCCCGGCGCCTGGTCGCACCTGGCAGCAGGTTGCGCCAGGCATGGCCACGCAGGCCCGGGCCTGCGTGGCCACAGGCACATGCGGCCTTATCCGATCACGACCTCGCCTTGACGCTTTCGGCAATCCCCTCGTCGTTTTTGCATCGGGTCGCCAGGGCGGTGAGGCATATGCTGCCCACAAAGCGCCAGCAGCGAATCTGGTGCAACCAATCAAGGGGAGTCGCCTGATGAGCCCAGCCGAATTACACGCCGACAGTATCGTCATCGACGGTCTGATCATCGCCAAATGGAACCGTGAACTCTTCGAAGACATGCGCAAGGGCGGCCTGACCGCCGCCAACTGCACCGTGTCGGTATGGGAAGGTTTCCAGGCCACCGTCAACAGTATCGCCGCCAGCCAGAAGCTGATTCGCGAGAACAGCGACCTGGTGATGCCGGTACGTACCACCGCCGACATCCGCAAGGCCAAGGAGCTGGGCAAGACCGGCATCCTTTTCGGCTTCCAGAACGCCCATGCGTTCGAGGACCAGATCGGCTATGTGGAGATCTTCAAGCAGCTTGGCGTGGGCATCGTGCAGATGTGCTACAACACCCAGAACCTGGTCGGCACCGGCTGCTACGAACGTGACGGCGGCCTGTCCGGCTTCGGTCGCGAGATCGTCGCCGAGATGAACCGCGTGGGCATCATGTGCGACCTGTCCCACGTCGGCAGCAAGACCAGCGAGGAAGTCATCCTCGAATCCAAGAAGCCGGTCACCTATTCGCACTGCCTGCCTTCCGGCCTGAAAGAGCACCCGCGCAACAAGTCCGATGAAGAGCTGAAATTCATCGCCGACCACGGCGGCTTCGTCGGCGTGACCATGTTCGCCCCGTTCCTGGCCAAGGGCATCGATTCGACCATCGACGACTACGCCGAAGCCATCGAGTACGTGATGAACATCGTCGGTGAAGACGCCATCGGCATCGGCACCGACTTCACCCAGGGCCATGGCCAGGACTTCTTCGAGTACCTGACCCACGACAAGGGTTACGCCCGGCGCCTGACCAGCTTCGGCAAGATCATCAACCCGCTGGGTATCCGTACCGTCGGCGAGTTCCCCAACCTCACCGAAACCCTGCTCAAACGCGGCCATTCCGAGAGCGTGGTGCGCAAGATCATGGGCGAGAACTGGGTAAGGGTACTGAAAGACGTCTGGGGCGAATAAGCCTCTCCCAATCCAATTCTTGTAGGAGCGGCTTCAGCCGCGATCCGTCCCCAAGGGACGACGTGCCTTGAAGCTCGCGGCTAAAGCCGCTCCTACGGTTCAAACTCAGGAGTTTTCATACATGGCCACCCACGCCCCCGAAATGCCCATCCAGGTCGACGACGAAACCGGCGTATGGACCACCGACGCCCTGCCGATGCTGTACGTGCCGCGGCACTTCTTCGTCAACAACCACCGTGGCATCGAGGAAGTGCTCGGCGCCGACAAGTACGCCGAAATTCTCTACAAGGCCGGCTACAAGTCCGCCTGGCACTGGTGCGAGAAGGAAGCCGAATGCCATGGCCTTGAAGGCGCCGCGGTGTTCGAGCACTACATGAAGCGCCTGTCGCAACGCGGCTGGGGCCTGTTCGAGATCCAGAAGCTGGACATCGACGCCGGCTACGCGGAAGTGAAGCTCAAGCACTCGGCCTTCGTGTACGTGTACGGCAAGGTCGGCCGCAAGGTGGATTACATGTTCACCGGCTGGTTCTCCGGTGCCATCGACCAGATCCTGTCGGCCAAGGGCAGCAGCCTGCGTACCGTCACCGTGCAGGAATACGGCGGTTCCGAAGAAGGCCACGACGATGGCCTGTTCGTGACTCGCCCGCTCTGAATAACAACAGGAGCGCCACTCGCTAGGCGCTCCACCCCGCGTTGACCGTGAACGCAGTGCAGACGCCGATTCGAGGAGAAGGTCATGGCCTTCGAAGCAATGTTTCAGCCGATCCAGATCGGCAAACTGACCATCCGTAACCGTGTGCTCTCCACCGCGCATGCAGAGGTCTATGCCACCGACGGCGGCATGACCACCGAGCGCTACGTGAAGTACTACGAAGAGAAGGCCAAGGGCGGCATCGGCCTGGCCATCTGCGGCGGCTCCTCGGTGGTGGCCATCGACAGCCCGCAGCAATGGTGGAGCTCGGTGAACCTGTCCGCCGACCGCATAATCCCGCACTTCCAGAATCTCGCTGACGCCATGCACAAGCACGGCGCCAAGATCATGATCCAGATTACCCACATGGGCCGCCGCTCGCGCTGGGACGGTTTCCACTGGCCGACCCTGATGTCGCCGTCCGGCATCCGCGAGCCAGTGCACCGCGCCACCTGCAAGACCATCGAAATCGAGGAAATCTGGCGCATCATCGGCAACTACGCCCAGGCTGCGCGCCGTGCGAAAGAAGGCGGCCTGGACGGCGTCGAACTGTCCGCTGTGCACCAGCACTTGATCGACCAGTTCTGGTCGCCGCGCGTCAACAAGCGTACCGATGAGTGGGGCGGCACCTTCGAAGGCCGCATGAAATTCGGCATGGAAGTGCTCAAGGCGGTGCGCAAGGAAGTCGGCGACGACTTCTGTGTGGGCATGCGCATCACCGGTGACGAGTTCCACCCGGACGGTCTGTCCCACGAGGACATGAAGCAGATCGCCGCCTACTACGACGCCACCGGCATGCTCGACTTCATTGGCGTGGTGGGCTCGGGCTGCGACACCCACAACACCCTGGCCAACGTCATCCCGAACATGAGCTTCCCCCCGGAGCCGTTCCTGCACCTGGCGGCCGGCATCAAGGAAGTGGTCAAGGTGCCGGTGCTGCACGCGCAGAACATCAAGGACCCGAACCAGGCCACGCGGATTCTCGAAGGCGGCTATGTCGACATGGTCGGCATGACACGCGCGCACATGGCCGACCCGCACCTGATCGCCAAGATCAAGATGGGCCAGATCGACCAGATCAAGCAGTGCGTCGGTGCCAACTACTGCATCGACCGTCAGTACCAGGGCCTGGACGTGCTGTGCATTCAGAACGCCGCGACCAGCCGTGAATACATGGGCGTACCGCACATCATCGAGAAGACCACCGGCGTCAAACGCAAGGTGGTGATCGTCGGCGGCGGCCCGGCCGGGATGGAAGCAGCTCGCGTCGCAGCCGAACGTGGCCACGACGTGACCCTGTTCGAGAAACAGGACAGCCTCGGCGGGCAGATCAGCATCGCCGCACGGGCCCCGCAGCGCGACCAGATCGCCGGTATCACCCGCTGGTTCCAGCTGGAAATCGCTCGCCTGGGCGTCGACCTGCGCCTGGGCACCGCGGCCGATGCGGCAACGCTGCTCGACCTGCGCCCGGACATCATCGTCCTGGCCAACGGCGGCCACCCCTTCCTCGAACAGAACGAGCACTGGGGCGCTGACGAAGGCCTGATCGTAAGCAGCTGGGACGTGCTCTCGGGCAAGGTCGAGCCGGGCAAGAACGTCCTGGTGTACGACACCATCTGCGAATTCACCGGCATGTCGGTCGCCGACTACCTGGCGGACAAAGGCTCGCAGGTGGAAATCGTCACCGACGACATCAAGCCGGGCGTGGCCATCGGCGGCACCAGCTTCCCCACCTACTACCGCAGCATGTATCCGAAAGAAGTGGTGATGACCGGCGACCTGATGCTGGAGAAGGTCTACCGCGAAGGCGACAAGCTGGTAGCGGTGCTGGAGAACGAATACACCGGCGCCAAGGAAGAACGCGTGGTCGACCAGGTAGTGGTGGAGAACGGCGTGCGGCCGGACGAATCGCTGTACTACGCACTCAAGGAAGGCTCGCGCAACAAGGGCCAGATCGACGTCGACGCGCTGTTCGCGATCAAGCCGCAGCCATGCCTCTCCGAGACGGGCGACGGCTACCTGCTGTTCCGCATCGGCGACTGCGTGGCCCAGCGCAACACCCACGCGGCGATCTACGACGCGCTGCGGCTGTGCAAGGACTTCTGATCGAAACGACGCCCTTGTGGGAGCGGGCGGGGACGCCTAGTTCATGCCCGCGACTCAACGTAGCCAAGGCTGCGCCCAAATGCGGGTCTGGCCCGCTCCCACGACATCTCGTCCGGTGAGGACAGACCGATGCTGAACACCATTCTTCCCATCCTGCTTTTCGCCGCCCTGGCCCTTGCGCTCATTGGCGCGGCCAAGCGCTTCTTCATGTGGCGCCGCGGCCGACCGGCCCAGGTCGATTGGCTCGGCGGCCTGCTGAAAATGCCGCGCCGCTATCTGGTGGACCTGCACCACGTGGTCGAGCGCGACAAGTACATGTCCAAGACCCACGTGGCCACCGCCGGTGGCTTCGTGCTGGCGGCCGTGCTGGCCATCGCCGTGCACGGTTTTGGCCTGCACAACCGCATCCTCGGCTTCGCGCTGCTGGCGGCCACGGTGCTGATGTTCACCGGCGCCCTGTTCGTCGTCAAGCGCCGCCTGAACCCGCCGTCGCGGCTGTCGAAAGGCCCGTGGATGCGCCTACCGAAAAGCCTGCTGATGTTCGCCGCCAGCTTCTTCATCGCCACCCTGCCGGTCGCAGGCATTCTGCCGGCCGACTTCGGCGGCTGGGTGCTGGCGGCCATCCTTGGCGTGGGCGTGGCCTGGGGCGTGTCCGAGCTGTTCTTCGGCATGACCTGGGGCGGGCCGATGAAGCACGCCTTCGCTGGCGCCCTGCACCTCGCCTGGCACCGCCGTGCCGAACGCTTCGGCGGCGGCCGCTCGACCGGCCTGAAAGCCCTCGACCTCGACAACCCGAAAGCCCCGCTGGGCGTGGAAAAACCCACCGACTTCACCTGGAACCAGCTGCTCGGCTTCGACGCCTGCGTGCAGTGCGGCAAGTGCGAGGCCATGTGCCCGGCCTTTGCCGCCGGCCAGCCGCTGAACCCCAAGAAGCTGATCCAGGACATGGTCATCGGCCTGGCCGGTGGCAATGACGCCAAGTTCGCCGGTTCACCCTACCCAGGCAAACCGCTCGGTGAACACAGCGGTGGCCCGCACCAGCCGATCGTCTCGCTGCAAGGCAAGGCCCTGGTCGACGCCGACACCCTGTGGTCGTGCACCACCTGTCGCGCCTGCGTCGAGGAGTGCCCGATGATGATCGAGCACGTCGATGCCATCGTCGACATGCGCCGCCACCTGACGCTGGAAAAGGGCTCGACGCCAAACAAGGGCGCCGAGGTGCTGGAAAACCTCATTGCCACCGACAACCCGGGCGGCTTCGCACCGGGCGGTCGCCTTAACTGGGCAGCGGACCTGAACCTGCCGTTGATGGCCGACAAGGGCAGCGCCGAGGTGTTGTTCTGGGTCGGTGACGGCGCCTTCGACATGCGCAATCAGAGAACGCTGAGGGCCTTTGTGAAGATCCTCAAGGCATCCGGCATCGACTTCGCCGTGCTCGGCCTGGAAGAACGCGACAGCGGTGACGTGGCTCGTCGCCTGGGCGATGAGGCAACCTTCCAGCAGTTGGCCAAGCGCAATATCGCCACGCTGAACAAGTACCAGTTCAAGACCATCGTCTCTTGCGACCCGCACAGTTTCCACGTGCTGAAAAACGAGTACGGCGCGCTGGGCGGCCATTACCAGGTCATGCACCACAGCACTTTTATCGAAAACCTGATGCAGCGCGGCACCTTGAACCTCGGGCAACACAAGGGCGGCTCCGTCACTTACCACGACCCGTGCTACCTGGGCCGCTACAACGGCGAGTACGAAGCGCCCCGTGCAGTGCTCAGGGCCATCGGCATCGAGGTCAAGGAGATGGAACGTTCCGGCTTCCGCTCGCGCTGCTGCGGCGGTGGCGGTGGCGCGCCGATCACCGACATCCCCGGCAAGCAGCGAATTCCCGACATGCGCATGGAAGACATCAAGGAGACCGGCGCCGAACTGGTCGCCGTCGGCTGCCCGCAGTGCACCGTGATGCTCGAAGGCGTGGTCGAACCTCGCCCGCAGATCAAGGACATCGCCGAGCTGGTCGCCGAGGTGCTGATCGAAGCCGAAGCAGCGCCAAAGCGCCAGGCACCGCAGTCCGCCGCCGTGGAGGTCGCGTAATGGCTCATATGAGCAGGATGGGTGCTAACCCATCAATGGACGATGGGTTAGCACCCATCCTACGGTGTCGTGCCGACGGGAGCCCGCCATGAGTGACATCATCCGCCGTGATCCGCGCGCCGAGCGCATCGCCCGCAACCGCCTGCACCCGCTGCACGCGGCCCTGCAGCCCCAACAGATTCAATGGATGGGCCCCAACGGCATCGTCCGCAAGAACCCGCACGCTGCGGCCGCCGGCTTTATCGGTCCGGCCGGCCTCAAACGCATCGATCGCAGCGGCGCGCAGCAGGGTGGCGGCAGCAAGCGCCAAAGCAGCAGCGCACAGGTGCAACTACCGCTGCATGTGATCGAGCAACCGGCGTTCATCATCGCCGTGGTGCCGGACATGGTTGGTGGCCGCCTGAGCAGCCACGACAAGGACCTGCTCGGTCTAGCCCATCAGCTGGCCGGCAAGGACGGCGCCGTACTGGCCGTGGTGTTCGGTGAGCACAAGGAATCCGCGTTCGACACTGCTGGCATCGACCGCCTGCTGCAGCTGGAAGGCGATGAATACGGCGGCTACTCACCCGAACAACGGGTGCTGGCCCTGCGCGCCGTCGACAACCAGTTCTCCCCGCGCCACTGGTTGCTGCCGGATAGCCGCACTGGTGGCGGTGAACTGGGTCGCCGGCTGGCCTCCAGCCTCGGCGAGCGCCCGGCAACCCGCGTGTGGCAAGTCAAAGACGGGCAAAGCACCGGCCGTGCCGGTGCCGGCCGCGAGGACATCGCCCGGGCAGCGCCACGCCTCATTCTGGCCGCCGCCGAGTGCGCCGAGCCGGTCAGCGAAACCCGCCACGAGGCACGCTCGGTCGAGCTGTCAGCCCAGGTGCCGCGCAACCTGCCGCGCATCGAAGACCTGGGTTCGGTGGCCGTCGACCCGGCGCAGATTCCCATGGCCGAATCCGAATTTATCCTTTCCGGCGGCAACGGCGTAAAGGACTGGGCGCTGTTCCACCGCGCCGCCGTCACCCTGGGTGCCACCGAAGGCGCGTCACGCGTGGCCGTGGACGACGGCCACATGCCCCGCGCCCGCCAGGTCGGCGCCACCGGCACCTGGGTCACTGCCCGCGTGTACATGGCGGTCGGTATTTCCGGCGCTATCCAGCACCTGCAGGGCATCGGCGCCTGCGACAAGGTGGTAGCGATCAACCTCGACCCAGGTTGCGACATGATCAAACGGGCCGACATGGCAGTGATCGGCGACTCCGCCGCGATCCTCCAGGCGCTGATCGAGCGTGTGGAAGCCTACCGTAACGGAGCCAAACGTGATGCGGCCTGAAGTCCTTGTCGCGGGCATGCCCCGCTCCCACACCCGCGAACTCGTGGGAGCGGGCCATGCCCGCGAAGTCGCACATATAGCTGGAGTCCCGGCATGGCTGATCTGAACGTCGTCACCCTGATTTCCATCGGCTCGCACCCGGCTTCGGGAAGGCCGCGCCGTGCCGAGCAGGACGCCCGCGCCGTGGAGCTGGGCCTCAAGCTGGCCGGTGAAAAGCTGAACGTGGTGCATGCCGGCGACCCGCAGGAAGAAACCCTGCGCACCTATCTGGGCATGGGCCTGCCCGGCCTGACCGTACTTGAGCAAAGCCGCGAGGCTGACGCCCTGCCGGCTATCGCTGAACACCTGCAACTGGCGCAGGCACAGCTGGTACTCACCGGCACCCAGTCGGAAACCGGTGAAGGCTCGGGCATGCTGCCCTACCTGCTGGCCGAACGCCTGGGCTGGCCGCTGATCGTCGGCCTGGCCGAAGTGGAAAGCATCGACGGCAATACCGCCCAGGTTCTGCAGGCTCTGCCGCGCGGCCAGCGCCGCCGGCTGCGGGTACGCCTGCCATTCGTGGCCAGCGTCGATAGCGCCGCACCGGCCGCACGGCAAAGCGCCTTTGGCCCGGCACGTCGCGGTACGCTGGAGCGTGAAGCGGTTGAGCTGGTCGACGACCCACTCTACGCCGACGCGCAATGGCAGCCCGCCCGGCCGCGCCCTAAACGCCTGAAAGTGATCAAGGCCAAGACCGGTGCCGAACGCATGAAGGCCGCCACGGCGAAAGCCACGGGCGGCGGTGGCCAAGTGCTCACTGGCGTCTCGCCACAGGAAGGCGCAGAGGCTATCTTCAAGCTCCTGCTGGATGAGGGCGTGCTGCGCTGACGGTGCGTCGAATTCGAATTTGTCACGAGGACAATCACGATGATGCATGCCGACTTGATCGACCAGGAAGATCTGCGCGAACGCCTGATTGCCCTGGGTTTCAGCATCCCCAGCGGCGCCAGCGCCGAGCAGGCCTGCGAGTACGCGGTTACCGGCCTGTGCCCGGAACGCGCACTGGTGTTGCGTCATATGGTCGAGGACATCCTCGCCGGCAGCGCCACAGTGCTGCCAACCGTACGCGAAGCCATCTCCCGTACCCTGCTGCCAGCGCTGGTACCACGCGCCTGAGCCTGACTAAACTCTGGTTGCCAGGCTTGCCGCTCACATCAGCCCACAAATACTGTGGGCAGGCCTGTGGATAAACTGTTGGATAACATCGCGACGCCGCGTTTCACGGGGCGCACCGCCAATTGCGCTGTTTTTGTACACACGCGCCGTGATGAATTGGCTGAGAGGCCCGGCACAGGGCGCTCTCACCGTCCGACAGACCCTAAGCACCACAGCATTCTGCCCGCAGTTATTTTGCGCACAAATACTCTGTGTAGAGCTGTGGATAATCTGTGAAAGGCTGCCCGGACGCCGCGTTTTCCGGGCGTCTCAGGCAATTGGCTAGTTTTTACGCGACAAGGCGGCGGCAAACGCCACCACCCTGAATCAGATCACCCGCACGCTGGCGAAGGTCGACTCGCCCTGGGCACGGCTCAGGGCCGCCATGGCAGACGACGAGTCGTGCAGCAGCTCGTCATTCACAGGCACCAGGGCGACCACGTTGGCACCGCTGCCGGCGCGTTCGTCGCGCGGCGGAATGCCGAAGTATTCGCGGTAGCACTTGGAGAAGTGTGGGGTGGACACGAAGCCGCAGACCGACGCCACTTCGATGATCGACATCGATGTTTGCTTGAGCAGTTGGCGAGCACGAATCAGCCGCAGCTTCAGGTAGTAGCGCGACGGCGAGCAATGCAGGTATTTCTGGAACAGGCGCTCGAGCTGACGGCGCGATACGTCCACATACAGCGCCAGCTGGTCGAGGTCGATCGGCTCTTCCAGGTTGGCTTCCATCAGCGCGACGATTTCCTGCAGCTTCGGCTGATTAGTACCGAGCATGTGCTTGAGCGGCACACGCTGGTGGTCCTGCTCGTTGCGGATGCGCTCGTAGATGAACATCTCGGAGATCGCCGCCGCCAGTTCGCGGCCATGCTCGCGACCGATCAGGTGCAGCATCATGTCCATCGGCGCGGTGCCACCGGACGAGGTGTTGCGGTTGCGGTCGATAGAGAACAGGCGCGTGGTGATGGCCGCGCGCGGGAAAGCCTCCTGCATGGCGGCGAGAAACTCCCAGTGCACGCTGCAATCGTAGCCGTCGAGCAGCCCGGCCTTGGCCAGCGCCCAGCTACCGGTGCATACCGCGCCCATCTGCCGGCCCTGGCGAGCCTGGCCCTGTAGCCACTGCACGTGGTCGCGGGTCACGCTGCGCTGAATATCCACGCCACCACAAACGATCACCGCACTCAGCGCCGGGGCGTTGGCGGTGCTGGCATCCGGAGTGATTTTCAAACCGTCGCTGGCGCATACCGGCTGACCGTCGAGGGTCAGGGTGTGCCAGCGATACAGCTCCTTGCCGGAGAGCTGATTGGCCATGCGCAGGGGTTCCACCGCCGATGCCAGGGATATCAGAGTGAAGTTGTCCAGCAGGAGAAAACCGATGGACTGAGGAACACGACTCTGGAGCTGCGCTCCCTGATTCAATTGCGACATCAACAAACCCTCACGCTAACCACGGTATGAGCCTTCATCACGAGGCCCTGTTTTCTTGTATTTACGGCTTTCTGGCAGTCAAGCAGATGGCATATATAACGCAAAGGCCATGCCGACATTGAACGAGCGTTCAATAAAGAATTCGTCGCGAGCTGGATTCACGGCTGGCGCGCTCTGCAGCGCCTATCCTGAACAAAGGCCAGATTGCTGCAATGTGCCATGTCCCAAGGGCTTGAGCATTTCGGTAGCAGTGCCAGGCGTAACGATGTTTCCGCGCTTGGCTGATCGGTAACCCGTCGGGATGAACAATGAGTGACTGAGCGGTCACGCATACGACAAATCGGCCATCACCCACGACGCACCAAAAGCAGGCGCCCACATCCCTAGTTGAGCGAAAAGCGCTCACCAGATTGGTCGGGGTAAATTTGTTCCTCGGCGGCGTAAGAGGGTTCGCAGGGAAGACATGAAATCAGCCGTGTTGTCGTTACTCGCTATGGGTGGCCAGGCAGCGGCAATGCCCCTCATAAGCATGCCGCTGGCACAGCTGTATCGTCGCAACTGGCACCGTCAAAGAAGTGAGCGCGCAGGTCGCTGATACGCTTTTTGCCTTCAACCAACAGATTTACATACGTTTTTTTAAATTTGCTGCAGCCCCCGTGGCACTTAGGCTGCGCCCGTTCATCCGGCTGAGAACCGCGCCATACGCGGCTTGCAGCTTTGGCCAAGAGCAGAAAAAATCTGTTATGGTTTTTTTAGGCGGCGCCCTCTTGTCGTCGCCCAACACGTCAGGGTCGCAATTCGATAATTGCCGCGACCGCAAGACTATATCGTTGAGTCAGCCGATTTCGTCGCTGCCGCTCTTGACCAGAGGGGCAGACTGGGGCCCACCGCTCCAGACCGAAGAACAGATAAGTGCTGGCTCCAGCAAACGGGCGCCAGTCCAACAAGAAATTTCGGATGTACGCGCACCTCGGATGAGGTGTGAACACCCAAAGGATTGGGCTTCGTAACACTGCCAGAGGGTTTGGAAAGCAGTTTGCAGCACGGCAATGCATTACTTCATCTGTCACGTTCACCAGCGCTGCCTGGGCATTCCGCCTTGGCTACGGTTCTGGAGTGCACGCCGGTACCTGAAGAACGCCATGGCGCAGAACGCTGTCCAAACCCTGGAACCGTGTATATACCCACAAGCAAGAACAGTCTGCCTCGCATGACGGGTGTCCAGTGGGCGCACGGCAAGCTGCGTGTGACTGTTCTGATGTCTACTGAAGGGGAACCATCCCATGCAGTCTGGAAAAATCGTCGTCGAAAACCTCTACAAGGTGTTCGGCGACAAGCCGCAAGAAGCCATCGACCTACTCAAGCAGGGATGGAGCAAGGACAAGATTCTCGCTGAAAAGGGCGCCGTGATTGGCGTCAGTGATGTGTCATTCAGTGTCGAGGAAGGTGAAATCTTCGTGCTGATGGGCCTATCCGGCTCGGGCAAATCCACCCTGATCCGGCTGATCAATCGCCTGGTCGAACCCACCGCTGGCAACGTCTACATCGACGGCCAGAACGTCGCCAAGCTGCCCAAGGATCAACTCATTGATCTACGCCGGCGCGACATGAGCATGGTCTTCCAGTCCTTCGCTCTGATGCCCTCTCGTACTGTTCTGGATAACGCCGCCTTCGGTCTCGAAGTCGCCGGCAAGGGCCGCAAGGAGCGTGAAGAACGCGCCATGCAGGTACTCAAGCAGGTAGGCCTGGATACCTTCGCCAACAAATTCCCCCACGAACTGTCAGGCGGTATGCAGCAGCGTGTCGGCCTGGCCCGCGCACTCGCCGTTGACCCTTCGATGATCATCATGGACGAGGCCTTTTCGGCACTCGACCCGCTCAAGCGCCGCGAAATGCAAGACGTGCTGCTGGAGCTGCAAAAGACTCATCGCCGCACCATCATCTTCGTCTCCCACGATATCGAAGAGGCCATGCGCATCGGTAATCGCATCGGCATCATGGAAGGCGGCAAGCTGATTCAGGTCGGC
Organism: Phytopseudomonas punonensis; assembly: GCF_900142655.1. Taxonomy (GTDB): domain Bacteria; phylum Pseudomonadota; class Gammaproteobacteria; order Pseudomonadales; family Pseudomonadaceae; genus Aquipseudomonas; species Aquipseudomonas punonensis. Next base: position 249,415 of record NZ_FRBQ01000004.1, read on the forward strand.
ACCCCGCAGGAGCTGATCGACAATCCTGCCAACGAATATGTGCGCAACTTCTTCGATACCGTTGATACCAGCCGCTATCTCACCGCTGGTCAGCTCAAGTCCAACAGCGTGCCGATCTATGTGCACAACGGCAAAGCGCCGGATGCGCAAACGGTGTGCCGTGAGCTGCAGGAGCAGGACAAGCACTACGCATTCGTGGTCGACGAACAGAACAATTTCTGTGGCTCCATCAGCCTGGAGAAAATCGCCCTGCTGGTCGAAGGTGGTGGTTCGCCGGCGCTGGACAGCGCTGTGCTGAAAGCCATCAACCCGGTTCCCGAAGACCTGCCACTGGATCAGGTGATCAACCGCCTGGTGGATAACGAAGGTCCGATTCCGGTGGTCGACAGCGATGGCCATTACAGCGGCGCCATCAGCAAGGGCCGCCTCCTGACCCGTCTGCAGGGAGAATGACATGAGCGAGAAACTGGATCTGGGTAGCTGGGTCAACGACGCGGTTCAGCACATGCTGGACAACTACAGCGGCGTCTTCGACAGCATGGGCAGCGTGGTCAGTGGCTTCTCCGAAGCGATCGAGAATGTGCTGATGCTGCCGCCAGCGTGGCTGCTGATCGCCATTTTTGTGGCCCTGGGCCTGTGGCGTATCGGCTTTCGCTTCGCACTGTTCACCACCGTAGCATTCGTGCTGATCGTGATGACCGGCTTCTGGGAGCAGACGGTGGTAACCCTCGGCCTGACCTTTTCGGCGACTCTGATCAGCCTGCTGATCGGCATCCCGCTGGGTATCTGGGCCGCCAAGAGCGAGCGCGTGTCGACCATCATCCGGCCGATTCTCGACTTCATGCAGACAATGCCGGCGTTCGTCTACCTGATTCCCGCCGCCATGCTGTTCGGTTTGGGCCGCGTGCCCGGCATCATCGCCACGGTGATCTTCGCCATGCCGCCGGCGGTGCGCCTGACCAGCCTGGGCATTCGCCAGGTCAACAAGGAAATCGTTGAAGCCGGCCAATCGTTCGGCTGCAACAGCCGCCAATTGCTGTTCAAGGTGCAACTGCCGAACGCAATGCCGTCGATCATGGCAGGCGTCAACCAGACCATCATGATGGCCTTGTCGATGGTGATCATCGCCTCGATGGTCGGCGCCGGCGGCCTGGGTAACGACGTACTGGCGAGTATCCAGCGTCTGGACATCGGGCTGGGCTTCGAAAGCGGCATGGCCGTGGTACTGCTGGCGATCATTCTCGACCGCATTACCGAAAGCTTTGGCACACCGCAAACCGCCGCGAACCGCGCTGGTTGGTTCACCTGGCTGAGCGCGCGACTGCAGCGCCAGTAAAAGGCCATACTGAACTTCCTTTCAATCACACAAGGATTCGCGGATGAACATATTCCACAAGGCAGCGGGTGTCGGTCTGCTCTCCTGCGCGCTAGTACAGGGCGCCTGGGCTCAGGAGCCCGCGAGCTGCAAGCAAGTACGTTTCGCCGAAATCGGCTGGGCTGACATCGCCGCCACCACTGGCGTTGCCATGACCCTGACTGAAGGCCTCGGCTACACGCCGCGCAAGACCATGGCCTCGGTGCCCATCGCCTTCACTGGCGTGAAGAACAAGCAGATCGACGTGTTCCTTGGCTACTGGGCGCCTTCGATGGACTCGGTGATCGAGCCGTTCACCAAGGACAACAGCGTCAAGGTGCTGGCCAAGCCGAATCTGGAAGGCGCCAAGTACACCCTGGCGGTGCCGACCTACGCAGCTGAAGCGGGCCTGAAAAGCTTTCAGGACATCGCCAAGTTCAAGGATCAGCTAGGCGGCAAGATCTACGGCATCGAGCCGGGCAACGACGGCAACCTGCTGATCGACGGCATGATCAAGGGCAACACCTTCAACCTAGGCGACTTCAAGATGGTCGAGTCCAGCGAAGCCGGCATGCTCGTTCAGGTGCAGCGCGCGATTCGCAAGAAGGAGCCGGTGGTGTTCCTCGGCTGGGCGCCGCACCCGATGAATACCCAATACGACATCACCTACCTGTCCGGTGGCGATGATGTGTTCGGCCCGGACTACGGCGCGGCCAAGGTCTACACCGTAGTGCCGACCGACTACGAAGAGCGTTGCGCCAACGTCGGCAAACTGCTTAACAATTTGCAGTTCAACGTCGATATCGAAAGCCAGCTGATGGAGAAGGTGCTCGAGAAGCAAGACCCAGCTGAAGTCGCCAAAGCGTGGATCAAAGCCAACCCGCAGGCACTCGATGCCTGGCTGCAAGGCGTGACCACCTTCGATGGCAAAGATGGCGCCGCCGCTGTGAAGAAATTCGTCGGGCTCTAACGAGTCCGCACCAACCGCGACCCGGCTGCCTTCAGCCGGTTCAGGTACAGGCCGGCGATTCAGCATGCGTCGCCAGCCAGCCGGGGGCTCGCTGCCCCCAGCGTCCGGTGCAACCAGGGCCATGCCCTGCACCGCCGGTGCCGCAAGGCCCGCGATCAGAACGAGCCAGTAAACCATCTGAACTGCCACTCACTGACGGAGCAACACCTATGCATAACTTCAAACGCTTGTGCCTGCAGAGCCTCGGTGTCGCTGCCTTGGCACTGGGGATGTCCAGCGCCATGGCGGCAGACAAACCCGCCTTGAAAATCGGCTACGTGAACGGTTGGGATGACAGCGTTGCGGTGACTCACGTCGCCGGCGAAATCCTTAAAACCAAGCTCGGTTATGACGTGACTCTGCAGCCTGTAGAGCCGGCGATCATGTGGCAGGGCGTCGCGCGCGGCGACCTGGACGCTACCCTCTCCGCCTGGCTGCCCGCCACCCATGGCGAATATTTCGAGAAACTCAAGGACAAGGTCACCGTCCTGGGTACCAACTACAACGGCGCCAAGATCGGCCTGATCGTGCCCGACTATGTAGAAGCCAAGACCATCGCTGACCTGGAAAAATACGCCAAGGACTTCGACGGCAAGATCACCGGTATCGATGCCGGCGCTGGCGTGATGCGCCGCACCGAAGAAGCGATCAAGGAATACGACCTCAAGAGCCTGAAGCTGATGCCGAGCTCCGGCCCAGCCATGACCACTGCCCTGACCCGTGCCGAGAAAGCCAAGAAGCCAATCGTGGTGACTGGCTGGATTCCGCACTGGATGTTCGCGCAATGGAAACTGCGCTTCCTGGAAGATCCGAAAAACGTCTTCGGTGAAGCTGAGCACGTAGACACCGTTGCCAACCCTGGCCTGGAAGCCAAGGCGCCGGAAGCCGCTGCGTTCCTCAAGAAGATCTCCTGGAGCGCCGAAGAAGTGGGCGCAGTGATGCTGCTGATCCGCGACGGCGTGAAGCCGGACGAAGCGGCCAAGCAGTGGATCGCGAAGAACCCGGATCGCGTTGCCGAGTGGCTTAAATAAGCTGACCGCACGCTAACGCAGCATCGCGGAAATGCCAGTCAGGTGCCCCGACTGGCATTTTTTATGGGCGTAGAAAAAACCGTTTCCGAGTGAACTTACTCGCCAGCCGACGCCAGCGGATATCTGTAACGACGGTTTCACTTCCCTACCGCCATATATTTTTGTATACAGCGTTACCTCAAGTGGCCGCCGTTCGCGGCCCACGCTTTCAGGAGCCATCCATGTGCGCCCGCATCATTCGTTCGCTTCTCGTGGTTTGCGCCAGTCTGGCCGTAGCTGCCAATGCCTCGGCCGGTCAGGTTCAGGTGGCCGTCGCCGCCAACTTCACCGCACCGATGCAGGCGATTGCCAGCGAGTTCGAGAAGGACACCGGACACAGTGTGCAGGCGTCCTACGGCGCCACCGGGCAGTTCTACGCGCAGATCAGCAACGGCGCGCCTTTCGAGGTGTTCCTCTCCGCTGATGACAGCACCCCGGCCAAGCTTGAGAAAGAAGGCCAGAGCGTAGAGGGATCGCGCTTCACCTATGCCATCGGCAAGCTGGTGCTGTGGTCGCCAAAAGAAGGCGTCGTCGATGACAAGGGCGCCGTGCTCGAGAAAGGCGACTTCAAGCACCTGTCCATCGCCAACCCGAAAGCTGCACCTTATGGCCTGGCGGCGACTCAGACACTCGACAAGCTGGGCCTGAGCGACACGCTCAAGGGCAAGATCGTCGAAGGCCAGAACATCACCCAGGCGCTGCAGTTCGTCTCCACAGGCAACGCTGAACTGGGCCTCGTCGCCCTTTCGCAAGTGTACAAGGATGGTCAGATCACGGCCGGTTCGGTCTGGGTAGTGCCCGAGGCGATGTACCAGCCGATCCGCCAGGATGCATTGATCCTCAAGAAAGGCGCAGACAACCCGGCGGCAGAGGCGCTGGTCGAGTACCTGAAAGGGCCGAAAGCTGCCGAGATCATCAAGGCTTATGGCTACACGCTTTAAGAGAGCATGTTAACGATCTCCTGCGGGTCGATGCAGAGCACAAGGGTCACTGCTATGTGGCGAAGGCAGCCGCTTGCGAACTCGTGGGAGGGGCTTTAGCCCCGAGCTCTTTACGCCTAGCTAGGCACAATCGAGGCTAAAGCCTCTCCCACAAAAGCTCCGCCCACCGGCTGCTTTTGCCTTTTTGCAGCCCTCCATTTGCAATGCTGGAACCTGCGTCGGAAGATCGGCAGCCGGCTCTGGCGCTAGTCTCACCCCAAACTCTTGAAAGGCCACTGCAATGCCTCTGGGCCCCAACGACTTCGCCGCCATTCTCCTCACCTTGGAGCTGGCGACCCTGACCACAGTGCTGTTGCTGCTGATCGGCACGCCTATCGCCTTGTGGCTGGCGCGTACCGAGTCCTGGCTGAAGCGGCCAATTGGCGCCATCGTAGCCCTGCCGCTGGTGCTACCGCCTACGGTGATCGGTTTCTACCTACTAATCAGCATGGGGCCCAACGGTTTCTTCGGCCAACTGACCCAGGCGCTCGGTCTGGGCACGCTGACTTTCACCTTTGCCGGCCTGCTGATCGGCTCGGTGTTCTACTCCCTACCCTTCGTGGTGCAGCCGCTGCAGAACGCCTTCGAAGCCATGGGCCGCGCGCCGCTGGAAGCCGCTGCGACATTGCGGGCCGGGCCATGGGACACCTTCTTCAGCGTGATGCTGCCGCTGGCCAGGCCGGGCTTTCTCACCGCAGCGATCCTTGGCTTCGCCCATACCGTCGGCGAGTTCGGCGTGGTGCTGATGATCGGCGGCAACATTCCCGGCAAGACTCAAGTGGCTTCGGTGCAGATCTACAACCATGTGGAAACCATGGAGTACGTCCAGGCCCACTGGCTGGCCGGCGGCATGGTGGCGTTCTCCTTCCTGGTGCTGCTGGCGCTCTACTCCAGCGGCCGTCGCGGCCAGAAGGCCTGGGTATGAGCGACAAGCAGATGAAGGCCCGCTTCACGCTTGCTCATCCTGGCTTTACCCTGGATGTCGACCTGCAATTGCCGGGTCGTGGCGTCAGCGCGCTGTTCGGCCACTCCGGCTCGGGCAAGACCACTCTGCTGCGCTGTGTAGCCGGCCTGGAACGACCGGCTAGCGGCTACCTGCAGATCAATGACGAAACCTGGCAGGACAGCGCCAATGGCATCTGGCTGCCGGCCCACAGGCGCCCGGTCGGTTACGTGTTTCAGGACGCCAACCTGTTTCCCCACCTGTCGGTGCGGCGCAACCTGGAGTTCGGCCTCAAGCGCATCGCCAAAACCGCGCGACGCGTGCCCTTCGAGCAGGCGGTCGAACTACTCGGCATCAGCCACTTGCTCGAACGCCTGCCCGATCGCCTGTCCGGTGGCGAGCGCCAGCGCGTCGGCATGGCCCGCGCGCTGCTCACCAGCCCGCGCCTGCTGCTTATGGACGAACCCCTGGCGGCGCTGGATCTCAAGCGCAAAGGTGAGGTGCTGCCGTATCTGGAGCGTCTGCATGACGAACTGGATATTCCGATCCTCTACGTCAGCCATGCACCGGACGAAGTCGCGCGCCTGGCCGATCATCTGGTGGTGCTCGACGAAGGCCGGGTGACGGCCAGTGGGCCGCTCAAGGAAACGCTAATCCGCAGCGATCTGCCATTCATCTTCGAGGATGACGCCGAGGCGGTGATCGAGGGGCAGGTCGAGCGGCACGACGCGCACTACGACCTGCTCGATATCAGACTGCCTGGTAGCACGGCCTGCCTGCGGCTAGCCCACGCGCCGTTGCCGGCAGGGCGGCGGGTACGCATCAAGATCAAGGCCCGTGACGTCAGCCTGAGCCTGGAGCAGGCCCGCGACAGCAGCGTGCTCAACCTGCTGCCGGCGACGGTCGAGCGCTGGTTCGATCTGCCCAATCCGGCGCACTGCCTGGTGGAACTGCAACTGGGCGATCAGCGGATCATCGCGCGCATCACCCGCTATTCGTTCGATGGACTGAATATTCGCTCCGGGCAACCGCTGTGGGTGCAGGTCAAATCGGTGTCGCTGCTGGCGTCATAGGCGTAACGGGCCCAGTCATGCAAATGGCTACAAGGGGGGAACAGCTATTCGCCGATCCACTGTGGGAGCGCGCCATGCGCGCGAAAAATCGCGGGCATGGACTGGGCGTCCCCGCCCCCTCCCACAGATACTGCGCCGGTGTACGCTTTTGGCTCTTAACCACCCACTCGCGCAGAGCCGGATCAGGAAGCCGCCAGCACCGGCGCCCTTGCCTCAGCACGCCGCAGCAACTCGCGAAGCGCGGCCAGTTGCCCGGTGTCACCCTCGTCAAGCAACTGTTCGAGGGCGTGCTCGAGCCGTTTCAACGGCGGCGCGGCCGGCAGGTTGAGGTGGTGGGCCTCGATCTCGTCACCGTCGCACACCAGCAGCGCGAAGTGCACCACGTTCTCCAGCTCGCGAGTATTGCCCGGCCAGTCATGCCGCTCCAGAACCCGCTGGGCTGCCAGGCTGATGCCTGGCAGCGGCAAGCGCAGGCGCTGGGTGTAGATACCGAGAAAGTACTCGGCCAACGGCAACACATCACCGACCCGCTCCCGCAGCGGCGGCAGCTCCAGACGCCCATCGCTCAAGTAATGCGCCAAGCGCTCGTCGAATTTGCCGGCCTTCACTGACTGCCAGAGATCCACACTGGAGGCGGCCACCAGGCGCACATCCACGGGAATCGGCTGGGTCGCGCCAACGCGCCAGGCTTCGCCGGTCTCCAGCACGCCGAGTAACTGCGCTTGCAGGGCCAGCGGCAAGTCGGCTATTTCGTCCAGGTACAAGGTGCCGCCATTGGCCGAGCCGAGCCAACCAGCGCGGCTGCTCGGTGCGCCCTGGTGTGCGCCAGCGGCGTAACCGAACAGCTCGGCCTCACCATGATTGGGGCTTAGGCTGCTGCAACTCAGGGCCACGAACAGGCCCGGGCGTTCGCTGGAGCGGTGGATATGCCGGGCCAGCAATTCCTTACCGGTGCCGGTTTCGCCCTGGATCAGAATCGGCACTGGCAAGCTGGCGAGACGCTCGACCTCTTTGCGCAGCTGCCGGGTACGCGGGTCGATGAACACCAGTGCTTTGGCACGAATGCTCAGCGGGCTTTTGTCGGCGTCAGGAAAGATCAGCAGTGATGGATCGCCCACCGGTGACACGCTCATAAATTCACGCTCCCATGGCAGTCAGGCTGCAACGACTGCCGCCTCAGGCACGCAGGCGCTGCTGTTGCTCGATGCGGCTCTGCAGGCGGAACAGGTAGGCGAAACCCTGATCCCAGCGCTGATGACCGGACTTCACATTGATATGCCCGGCGCCACTGAGAATCGCCACCTCGCTGCCCCAGTCGCGGGCCAGCTCGATAGCGCGCGCGGCGCTGGCGGCGGAGTCGTTGTCGGAGCCCACCAGTTGGCTAGGAAATGGCAGAGATTGGCGGGGAATCGGCGCGAAATTGCGCAACGCCTCGGGGCAGTTGGGACGCTGCACATCGGCAGGCGCCACCAGCAGCGCACCACGTACCCGACGCAGCGTGGCAGGTACGGCTTGGGCCGCCCAATGAGCGACGGTGATGCAGCCCAGGCTATGGGCGATCAGGATGGCCGGGCGCGGATCAGCGGCGATCTGCTGCTCCAGCGCTGCGACCCAATCCTCACGGCGTGGCGTCAGCCAGTCGCGTTGTTCGACCCGCGCGCTGTTGGGCAGGCTGCGTTGCCAATGGCTCTGCCAATGGTCATCGCCCGAGCCCTGCCAGCCCGGCATTATCAGGTAGCGAACCGCTTCACTGCGCATCATGGCGCCCTCCGTATCTGCTTGGTCTGCAGTGTACGAGCGTGCTAATCGATCTAAAAAGAATAAGAACTTATTTGCTTATTCCTTTTCTGCAACTCCCTGCCAGATGCAGAACGAAGCCCCTTTATATACCCGAAAGGCATATAAATGTTCTTAAACAGTATTTTTAAGAATATTTCAGCTCTCCTACTATCCGCTCCACGCCCCGCCGCCGACAGCCGTCGCATCACGATTCGAGGGCAAGGAGCCATGACCATGACCGCCACCCTTCGCAATCTGGAAGGCCAGGATGACGCCACCATCCTGCGTGAGATTCAAAGCGCCCTGAATGGCCTGAAGTTCGGCTCGGTGGAAATCACCGTGCACAACGGCCAGGTAGTGCAGATCGAGCGCAAGGAAAAATTCCGCCTCCAGCAGCCTGGCAGCAAGAACGCCTGAGCCCTTTCGCCAACCCGACCACGGGCAGCCACGCATGAACCGCTACCAGTACTGCCGATGTAACCCGCGAATGCCGGCCCAGAGAGCAGACATCGCACCGCCAGACACGTACAGCACAGTATTCAGTATCTAGGAGCATCACCATGTCCATTCGCCGTTTCGCACTCGCTGCACTCGCCAGCGCCCTGGTTGCCGGCCCGGTCGCCGCCCAGACGCTGCTCAACGTGTCGTACGACCCGACCCGCGAGCTGTACGTGGAATTCAACAAGGCCTTCAACAAGCACTGGCAGGAACAGGGCAACGAGCCGCTGACCATCCAGCAGTCCCATGGTGGTTCGGGCAAGCAGGCCCGTGCGGTGATAGATGGCCTGCAAGCCGACGTGGTGACCCTGGCACTGTCCGGCGATATCGACGCGATCAACCTCAACCAGCCGCTGATCGACAAGGACTGGCAGAAGCGCCTGGCAGACAACAGTACGCCGTACACCTCGACCATCGTGTTCCTGGTGCGCAAGGGCAACCCGAAAGGCATCAAGGACTGGGACGACCTGGTCAAGGATGGCGTGGAAATCATCACCCCGAACCCGAAAACCTCCGGTGGTGCACGCTGGAATTTCCTCGCTGCCTGGGCTTACGCCAAGAAGAAATACGGCAGCGACGAAAAAGCCCTGGAATACGTGACCGAGCTGTACCGTCACGCGCCAGTGCTCGACACAGGTGCACGCGGCGCGACCATCAGTTTCGTGCAGCGCGGCCTGGGCGACGTGCTGCTGGCCTGGGAAAACGAAGCCTACCTGTCGCTGGCTGAAGAAGGTGGCGACCAGCTGGAAATCGTCACCCCGTCGCTGTCGATCCTCGCCGAGCCGCCGGTGGCCGTGGTCGACAAGAACGTCGACCGCAAAGGCACCCGCAAGGCCGCCGAAGCCTACTTGCAGTACCTGTACAGCGAAGAAGGCCAGCGCATCGCCGCGAAGAACTTCTACCGCCCGCGTGACGCCAAGGTGGCGGCCGAATTCAAGGATCAGTTCAAGAACCTGGAGCTGGTCACCATCGACAAGGATTTCGGCGGCTGGGCCAAGGCTCAACCGAAGTACTTCGATGATGGCGGCGTGTTCGACGACATCTTCAAGAAGATTAACCAGTAAGTTCAGCTGATCGACCTGGCCCGCCATTGCGCAACTCAATGGCGGGCTTTGTTGTGGACCTGATCAAAAGGACTCTCCATGTCTCGTCGAACTTCCTCGGTCATACCCGGCTTCGGGTTGACTCTGGGCTTCACGCTCACCTACCTGGCGTTGATCGTGCTGATCCCGCTGGGTGCGATGTTTCTGTTTTCCCTGCAGCTATCCGCTGACCAATGGTGGGCACTGCTCAACAACCGTCAGCTGCAGTTTTCCCTGAAGCTGTCGTTCGGCACCGCGCTGGCGGCTGCCCTGCTCAATGGCATTCTCGGCACCATCATCGCCTGGGTGCTGGTGCGCTACACCTTTCCGGGACGGCGCATCATCGATGCCATGGTCGATATGCCGTTCGCCCTGCCGACCGCCGTGGCAGGTATCGCGCTGACCGCGCTGTACGCGCCCAACGGCCTGATCGGCTCGCTGTTCCCGTTCAAGATCGCCTACACGCCGCTCGGTATCACTCTGGCGCTGGTGTTCGTGACGCTGCCTTTCGTGGTGCGTACCCTGCAGCCGGTACTCGCCGACATTCCCAAGGAAGTCGAAGAAGCCGCTGCCTGCCTCGGTGCCAAGCCGCTGCAGGTGTTCCGCCACATCCTGCTGCCGAGCCTGCTGCCCGCCTGGCTGACCGGCTTTGCTCTGGCCTTCGCCCGAGGCGTCGGCGAATACGGCTCAGTGGTGTTTATCGCCGGCAACATTCCGCTGAAGACCGAGATCCTGCCGCTGCTGATCGTCTCCAAGCTGGACCAGTACGACTACCCGAGCGCCACCGCCATTGGCGTGATCATGCTCGTGGTGTCGTTCATTCTGCTGCTGCTGATCAACATCCTGCAGCGCCGCATCCAGCCGAAAATCTGAGGAGCCCGTCATGAGCCTTGCAACCCTTGGCAAGAACGCGGCCCGCCCGGTGCGCCGCTCCCCCGGCGCCATCGCCCTGATCGCTGTCGCCTGGGCAGTGTTCGCGGTGATTCTCGTGCTGCCGCTGTACATCGTCGTCACCCAGGGCCTGAGCCGTGGCCTGGAGTTCTTCTGGGAAGCGATCAGCGAACCGGACGCCATTTCCGCGCTCAAGCTGACCCTGCTCGCTACCGCCATCTCGGTGCCGCTCAACCTGGTGTTCGGCGTGGCCGCCGCCTGGGCGGTGACCAAGTTCGAGTTCCGCGGCAAGAGCATTCTGATCACCCTGATCGACATGCCATTCTCGGTGTCGCCGGTGGTCGCTGGCCTGATCTACGTGCTGCTGTTCGGCGCGCAGAGCAAGCTGGCGCCGTACCTGCAGGATCACGATCTGCAGATCATCTATGCGGTGCCGGGCATCGTCCTGGCGACCATCTTCGTGACCTTCCCTTTCGTCGCGCGCGAGCTGATCCCGCTGATGGAAGAACAAGGCACCACCGAGGAAGAGGCCGCGCGCCTGCTCGGTGCCAACGGCTGGCAGATGTTCTGGCATGTCACGCTGCCTAACGTAAAATGGGCGCTGGTCTACGGCGTGGTGCTGTGTACCGCGCGGGCGATGGGCGAGTTTGGTGCGGTGTCGGTAGTTTCCGGCCATATCCGCGGTTACACCAACACGCTGCCGCTGCACATCGAGATTCTGTACAACGAATACAACATCGTCGCCGCGTTCAGCGTGGCCATCCTGTTGCTGGTCATGGCCCTGGTGGTTTTGCTGCTTCGCCAGTGGAGCGAAGCGCGCCTGAGCCGACAGCTCAAAGCCAACCAGGACGACTAAACCCTTTTTGCCGGCGCCGCGCCCTCTCGCGAACCGGCCAGACAGAAACAGGTAGACACCATGAGTATCGAAGTCAGCGGCATCAACAAGCACTTTGGCCAGTTCAAGGCGCTCAACGACATCAACCTGAACATCCAGAGTGGCGAGCTGGTCGCCCTGCTCGGCCCGTCCGGCTGCGGCAAGACCACCCTGCTGCGCATCATCGCTGGCCTGGAAACCCCGGACAGCGGCAACATCGTGTTCCACGGCGAAGACGTTTCCGAGCACGACGTGCGTGATCGCAAGGTCGGTTTCGTGTTCCAACACTACGCCCTGTTCCGCCACATGACGGTGTTCGACAACGTCGCCTTCGGTCTGCGCATGAAACCCAAGGGCGAGCGCCCCAACGAGAACGTGATCAAGAAGAAGGTCCACGACCTGCTCGATCTGGTGCAGCTCGACTGGCTGGCCGACCGTTATCCGGAGCAACTGTCCGGTGGCCAGCGCCAGCGCATCGCCCTGGCCCGCGCCCTGGCGGTAGAACCGAAAGTGCTGCTGCTCGACGAGCCCTTTGGCGCCCTCGACGCCAAGGTGCGCAAGGAGTTACGCCGCTGGCTGGCCCGGCTGCACGAGGAAGTGCACCTGACCAGCGTGTTCGTGACCCACGACCAGGAAGAGGCCATGGAAGTGGCCGACCGCATCGTGGTGATGAACAAGGGCGTGGTCGAGCAGATCGGCTCGCCGGCCGAAGTCTACGAGAAGCCGGCCAGCGATTTCGTCTACCACTTCCTCGGTGATGCCAACCGCCTGTACGTCGGCGACGATCACCACGTGCTGTTCCGCCCGCACGAAGTGAGCCTGTCGACCGAGGCGCTGGAGGGCCATCAGGCCGGTGAAGTGCGCGATATCCGCCTGCTTGGCGCCATCACCCGCATCACCCTGAAGGTCGACGGTCAGGACGAGCTGATCGAAGCCGAAGTGGCCAAGGATCACCTCAGCCTCGACAACCTCGCCCGCGGCGCCACGCTGTACTTCAAGCCCAAGGGCGGCAAGCCGGTGAGCACTGGCGTGCAACCGTAAGCGGCACGCGATAAGCCTCAAGTGAAAACGCCCCGGCCAAACAGCCGGGGCGTTTTTATTTGCGCCTTCGCCTACCATAAGCGCCCACCTGCAACGGACGCTCGCCCATGCTCACCTTCGACGGACTCGTCGCTTACCTGCCGCTGATTTTGCTGACCTTCCTGCTCGCCGGCATGGTCAAGGGCATCGTTGGCCTCGGGCTGCCGACCATCGCGGTCGGCCTGCTCGGTTTGGTGATGACGCCGATGCAGGCCGCAGCGCTGCTGATCATTCCGTCGATGGTCACCAATATCTGGCAACTCTGCGATGGCCGCAGCCCGCTGCCGATGCTGCGGCGCCTGTGGCCGCTGCTAGTGGGCATCGTGGTTGGCACGCTGGCGATCGGCTTCTACCTGCAGGGCGAACAGCTGCCGAATGCCACCCGCTGGCTGGGCCTGGCGCTGATTCTCTATGCGGTATTGGGGCTGGCATCGGTGCGCTTCGCGGTGATGCCGGCACATGAAGGATGGCTGGCGCCAATCATCGGTGCCGTTACCGGGGCGATCACCGCCGTGACCGGCGTGTTCGTGATTCCCGCCGTGCCTTACCTGCAGGCTATCGGCCTGGAAAAGGACGACTTGGTGCAAGCCCTGGGGATTTCCTTCAGCGTCTCGACAATCGCCCTGGCCCTCAGCCTGGGCCATAGCGGCGAGCTGCTGCAACCGGCGGTGCTTGGCATGTCCGCCCTGGCCTTGCTGCCAGCGCTGATAGGCATGGCCAGTGGCCAATGGCTGCGCCGCCGGATCAGCCCAGAGCGCTTCAAACGCTGGTTCTTTATCGGCCTGCTGCTGCTCGGCGCCGATTTGGCGCTACGTGGTGGTTTCTAGCGGCTGAGATGTGGCGGAGCAGCCGCTTGCGAACTCGTGGGAGGGGCTTTAGCCCCGAGCTCTTTACGCCTAGCTTGGCACAATCGAGGCTAAAGCCTCTCCCACAAAAGCTCCGCCCACCGGCTGCTTTTGCCTTACAAAAGCCCCAGTCAAACCACCCCGCGCTCGCGAATCAGCGTCGGGCCAGCACGCTGGACGACTTCATGCTCAATCTCCTGGCGCAGGCCGAGCAGAAAGGCCGCCTCGGCAACCACGAACAACGGCCCGATGATCAGCCCCATGACGTCATCGACGAACGCCGGTTTGCGGCCTTCGTAGTAATGGCCGACGAACTGGATGACCCAGCCGACCACGAACAGCCCCAGCCCACCGCTCAGCCACAGCAAGGTGCCCGCCATCGCCAGCCCGGCGCTGAACCACAGGCAGAGGCCAAATAGCGCGCCCATAATCACGCCGAAACGTACATCAAGGCGCAGATAGAACAGCGTGCTCAGCAGCGCAGCGAGGGACGCAGGAGACAGCCACAGGCCGCCCACGACGAAGCCCGGGCGTGACAGCAAAACGGTAACCGCCAGCACGATCATGGGAATACCGATGAAGTGGGTGGCGATGTTGCGCCGGTCACGGTGATAGGCGGCGTATTGGGCGAGGTGATCCACCAGGGTTTTCATTGTTATTGTCCTCTCGGGTGTAGGTAACCGCATAATGGCGCGGCCACTTCGCCAGCACTGTCAGCTAGCCGACAAACCGGAAACTCCATGACCGATCTGCATGCCACCTTGCTCCAGGGCCAATGGTTCGCGGCGTTGCCTCAGGCCTTGCAGCAGGCGCTGCTTACCCAGGGCCGGCAGCTGAAGCTGGAGGCCGGGCAACGCCTATTCAGCCGCGGCGACACGCCCAGCGGGCTGTATGCGGTGCTGTCAGGCGCCATGCGCGTTGGCAGTGTGGATGCCGACGGCAAGGAAGCGCTGCTGGTGCTCGTGGAAGCACCGCACTGGTTCGGCGAAATTGCCCTGTTCGATGGCCAGCCACGTACCCACGATGCGTTAGCCGAAGGCGCCAGCAGTCTCTTGCACGTACCCCAGGCGGGCCTGCTGAGCCTGCTAGAAACGCACCCCGCCTACTGGCGCGACATCGCACTGCTGATGGCCCACAAGGTACGCCTGGCATTTATCGCCTTGGAAGAGATGAGCCTGCTGCCAGCCGCGCAGCGCCTGGCCCGGCGCCTGCTGCTGATCGCCGAAGACTATGGCGAAACCCAGGGCCCGCGGCGCGTCATTCATCTGGCCCAGGAGCAGTTGGCAGCGATGCTGGCGATCTCCCGGCAAACCGCCAACGGCGTGCTCAAGGACCTGCAGGCCCGCGGCATCGTGCGGCTGACCTACGGCGAAATCGAAATTCTCGACCTCGACGGCCTGCGCCAAGCCGCTCGCTAGAAAATGAAGCTTTTGTGACAACAGAACCAATGGCAGAGCGCCATGTCCCTATTCATTCTCTGCAATCCCGGCTGATGGGGTAACCCTGCGGCCAAAAGCGACCCGAGATCACGTTGCCAGAATCCGCGCCTACTTCCGACCTACCCGCCGTACTCGCCGGCCCGCTTCTGCGGCGCCTGGAGCCCGGCCGCCTGGTGTTGTGGCTGGTCGGCAGCCGCGAGTTGCAGCTGGCCCTGCGCCTGGCTCCAGCCGGCCAGGCGAGCCGTGATTACCCGCTGAGCGATGCCTGCCAACGTCTGAGGATCGGCGAGCACGCGGTCATTCACCTGATCGACCTGCACCTCAATACTCCGCTGCCGGAGGACGAGCTGATCGCCTACGATCTGCTCGTCGACGGCCATCACGGCATCGCTGACTGGGCCGCGCACCTGCTGTACGACGGCGCGACCCAACCCAATTTCGTGCTGCGCTCGCGTATCGACAATCTGCTGCACGGCTCCTGCCGCAAACCGCATCACCCATCCAAGGATGGCCTGCTGTGTGCTGACCGCCTGCTGGCCGCGCCCCACGCGGCGAATGAGCGGCCGGCCGTGTTACTGCACAGTGGCGATCAGGTTTACGTCGACGACGTTGCCGGGCCGATGCTGCGCGCCATCCACCAGCTGATCGAACGCCTGGGTCTGTACCACGAGAAACTCGAAGGTGCGGTGGTCGATGACAGCGCCGACCTCTACGGGCACCCGGCCAGCTATTTTCATCGCGCCGACCTGCTGCCGGCGCTGAAGAGCAACGAGACGCTACGTGAACGCTTTTTCGGCGGCACCGAAAAACCCATCTTTACCAGCAGCAACGCCGATAACCACTTGGTCACCCTGGCCGAAGTGCTGGCCATGTACCTGTTGGCATGGTCGCCAACGCCCTGGACGCTGCTCGACAGCGACGCGCCGCAGCTGAGTGCCGAGGATGCCGAGCGCTATGACCGCGAGCGCACCAACATCGCCGCGTTTGTCGACAGCCTCGGCGGAGTGGCTCGGGTACTTGCGCATCTGCCGAACCTGATGATCTTCGACGATCACGACATCACCGATGACTGGAACCTCTCCGCGCAATGGGAAGAAACTGCCTACGGCCATCCCTTTTCCAAGCGCATCATCGGCAACGCGCTGATCGGCTACCTGCTGTGCCAGGGCTGGGGCAACAACCCGGACGCCTTTGCCGAGCCCCTGGCCGGTACACGCACCTTGTGCGAACAGGCCAAAGAGCGCGGCTTCGGCAGCCCGGCCCAGGATCGCCTGATCGACGAACTGATGAAATTCCAGCAGTGGCACTACGTGCTGCCCAGCAAACCGGCGCTACTGGTGCTCGACACGCGCACCCGGCGCTGGCGCAGCGAGCGCAATATCAAGCGGCCTTCCGGGCTGCTCGACTGGGAAGCGCTGAGCGAATTCCAGCAGGACCTGCTCGACCATCCCTCGGCGATCATCGTCTCGCCGGCGCCGATGTTCGGCGTCAAGCTGATCGAAGCGGTGCAGCGGGTGTTCAGCTGGGCCGGCCACCCGTTGATGGTCGATGCGGAAAACTGGATGGCCCATCGCGGCGCCGCCAGCGTGATGATGAACATCTTCCGCCACTCGCGTACGCCACGGGACTACGTGGTGCTGTCCGGCGACGTGCACTACTCGTTCTTCTACGAGGTCAAGGTACGCCAACGACGCAATGGGCCGACGGTCTGGCAGATCACCAGCAGCGGCGTGAAGAACGAGTTTCCGCGCCGCTTGCTGGACACCTTCGACCGCCTCAACCGCTGGCTCTACGCGCCCTGGTCGCCGCTCAATTGGCTGACCAAACGCCGCCGCATGCAGGTCTTCCCGCACATCCCCAAACACAGCAAATCAGGCGAACGCCTGTGGAACTCCGCCGGCCTCGGCCAGGTGCTGTTCAACGCCGAAGGCCAGCCCAGCCGTGTGTTCCAGCTCAACGCCGACGGTTCACCACGCACCGAATTCATCGATGACCGTGATGAAGTGGCAGAGCCCAATGAAGAGCCCAAGCGCGTTTAGGGATCAAGCACCAGAGTGCCTAGCGCAATTTCTCCAGCATCTGGTAGTACCACATGCCCGCCGCCAGCATCGGGTTGCCGAGCTGATCGCCCAGCGGCACCTTGATGTGCTTGCAGGCGGCGAAGGTGTCGAACTGCTCCAGGTCGCCGGTAATCGCCTTGGCCATGATCTCGCCCATGATGTGGCTGGTGGCCACGCCGTGGCCGGAGTAGCCCTGGCAGTACCAGACGTTGCCGGACAGCTTGCCCAGCTGGGGGATGCGGTTCATCACGATGCCCATGGCGCAACTCCACTGGAAGTCGATCGGCACGCCCTTGAGCTGCGGGAAGGTGCGCTCGATGCACGGGCGCAGCTCGCCGGCGATATCCCGTGAATCACGCCCCGAGTAATTGGCGCCCCCGCCGAACAACAGCCGGCCATCGCCGGTGAGGCGGTAGTAGTCGAGCACGAAGCGGCAGTCGTACACCGCCAGATCCTGCGGGTTGATCTCGCGGGCCAGCTCGCCCAGCGGCGCGGTGGTGACAATGCCGCCCATGGCCGGGAAGATCAGGCCCTTGAGCTGGCGTCGCTCCAGTTTGTGGTAGACGTCACCAGCCAGCAGCACCTGCTTGGCCTCGATCCGCCCGCCGGTGGTGACCACGGCCGGGCGTGGGCCGTGGACGATCTCCAGCACCTCGGAATGTTCGAAGAGCAGCGCGCCCAGGCTTTCGGCCGCCCGGGCCTCGCCGAGGCACAGGTTGAGCGGGTGCAGGTGCATGTTGCGGGTATTCTTCAGCGCCCCGCAGTACAGCTCGCTGCCCAGTTGGGAACGCACCCCGGCGCCGTCGAGCAGGGTCACCTCGGACTCCATGCCGCGGCGCAGCGCTTCATCGTAGGTCGCCTTTAGCTCGTCCATATGGCTGGCTTTCATCGCCGTATGCAGGTGGCCGTGCTTGAGGTCGCAGGCGATGCCGTACCTGGCGACGCGGCTCTTGATGATTTCATGGCCGCGCCAGCGCAGGTGCCAGATGAAGTCGTCCACCTCCTCGCCCAGGGTGTTGCGCATTTGCTTGCGCATGGCTGCATCGCCGGAGAGGCTGCCGGTGACCTGGCCGCCGTTGCGCCCGCTGGCGCCCCAGCCGACCTTGTGGGTTTCCACCACGGCCACCTTGAGACCGCGCTCGGCCAGCTCCACCGCCGTGGCGATGCCGGTGAAGCCGCCGCCGATGATGGCCACGTCCACGCTCACGCTGCCCTGCAGCGTCGGGTAGTCGCTCTCGAAGTTGAGCGAGGCCGCGTAGTAGGACGGCGCTCGCTCGGCGGCGGGTTTGACGGGTTGATTGCTTGCGTTCATTGCATGTCCTTAGCGTGCGTTCGCACCGATGAAATCGGTTATCGCGGCTGAAGCCGCTCCCACATGGAATGCAGAACCCGTGGGAGCGGCTTCAGCCGCGATCCTTTCAAATGGCGGCCATCAGGCGTTGCTCAGGTACCAGCGCCAGTCCTGCTCGCCGACCTCGCCCATGAACTGGCGGTGTTCAGCGTGCTTGATCGCCAGATACACCTTGAGAAACGCCTCGCCAAAGGCCTCGCGGGCCCACTCGGAATGCTCAAGTGCATGGATCGCCGCCGACCACTGGGTGGGCAGGTGCTCAGTGGCCTGGGCATAGCCGTTGCCCTCCACCGGTGCGCCGGGGTCTAGGCCCTCACGGATGCCCCGGTGAATCCCGGCGAGCATCGCCGCCGCGGCGAGATAGGGGTTGGCATCGGCGCCGCAGATGCGGTGTTCGATGTGCCGGGTAGCCGACGGGCCGCCGGGCACGCGCAGGCTGACGGTGCGATTGTCCACGCCCCAGGTGGGCGCCAGCGGCGCATAGCTGTTGGCCTGGAAGCGTCGGTAGGAATTGGCGTTGGGGCAGAACAGCAACAGCGAATCGAGCAGGCTGGCGAGCATGCCGCCGACTGCCTGGCGCAGCAGCGGCGTGCCGGCAGGCTCCGGGCTGGCGAACAGGTTGTCACCTTGCCCGTCGGCCAGGCTGACGTGCATGTGCATGCCGGTGCCGGCCAGGTGATCGAAGGGCTTGGCCATGAAGCAGGCCTGCATGCCGTGGGCATGGGCCACGCCCTTGACCAGGCGCTTGTAGCGCACCGCCTGGTCCATCGCCGCCAGCGCCGGGCCGTGCTCCAGGGTGATTTCCACCTGGCCGGGGGCGTACTCGGAAATCGCCGTGCGCGCGGGAATGCCCTGGGCCTTGCAGGCGGCATAGAGGTCCTTGAGAAACGGCTCGATCTGCTCCAGCTCGCGCAGGCCATAGACCTGAGTCTGCCGGGGGCGGCCGCCGTCGGCGTCCAGCGCTGGTTGCGGGCGCCCGTGGGCATCGCGTTTCTGGTCGAGCAGGTAGAACTCCAGCTCGCAGGCCATCACCGGGTGATAGCCGTCCGCCTCGAGCTGCTCGATCACCCGCACCAGCAACTGCCGCGGATCGGCGGGCGTAGCTGGCATTCCCTCAGTCGGGTGCATCGACACCTGCACGGCCGCGGTGGGAATCTGCCGCCAGGGCAGACGCACCAGGCTGCCGGCCAGCGGGTAGGCACGGCAGTCGATATCGCCCACCTCCCAGACCAGGCCGGTGTCCTCGACGTCTTCGCCCTGGATGGACAAACCGAGCATGGTGCTCGGCAGCGGTCGGCCGCTCTGGTACAGCGCCAGCAGTTCCTCGCGGTGCAGCAGCTTGCCGCGCGGCACGCCATTGACGTCGAGGATGAACAGCTCGATCAGTTCGATATCGGGGTGGCGCGCGAGGAAATCCTCGGCGTCCTGCAGGGGGGCGAATGGCATGATGTCGGCTTCTCACAAGGCCACGGGCGGCCGTTACGGCGACCCGGATTGGCTAGACGGCTGCAGGGCAGCCACGTGCATCAACGGGTGAGAAGTGCATCCGGCGGGCGGGCATGGCGGCAATGCCAGAGCGCCCAAAAGGCGAGGATCTGCGGCAGCGCCGTGGCTTCAGGCACCCGCCCCCGCGAGCGCAGGGCCGGCAGGGTGACAGGGCGGGCAGAACGGCAAACCGGAATAGACATGCCCGCGAGGCTCGCACGGGGCGACAGTCAGGTTAAATCGTTAATGGCGCATCTTCAGATAACCAGCGGCTAAACAATAGCGGTCACGGCTCCGGCTTGTAACCCAGGCGCAAACCGCCCCAATGCTTGCCCTGCACATGGATCGGTACCGACAGGTCGTGCATCAGTTCGCCGGTATCACGCATGTAGGTCTGCAGCAACACCCGTTGCTTGTGGCTGCCGCAGCGAATGCCGGTGCGGTCGTTGAACATCCGCTTGCTGCGGCTCTTCACGGTGTCCACGGCACGGTCGCCGGTGGGCGGATGGTTGAACGCCTGGTTATGGGTCGGCACGTAGCCTTCCGGCGTGGTGGCGATGGCGAACACCAGGCCTTCATGGCGCTTGAGCAGCGGCTCCTGGATGGCCGGCAGCACGCCGTCGGCGTAGCTGTCGAAGCGCGTGCGGAACTTGGCCGGGAAGCTGTTCGGGATTGGCTGGTACTGGCGGTCGAACAGGTCCGCCAGGCTGATGCGCCCGGCCTGGATGTCGGCCTCGAATTGCGCGGCAATCGCCGCTGCGCCTTCCAGCGCGAGGTCGTAGATGCGTTGGTGATAGTCGTCGAAGCCGACGCTGGCCAGCTGCTCGCTGACGCTTTCCGCCTGACCAACCAGTTGCTCGGCGGCCTTGCCCAGCTGGCGGGTCTGGTCTTCGCTGCTGCGCACGTCACCACGTAGTTGCTCGACGGCCACCAGCAACTCGGCCAGGTGTTCGTGGTTGCTCGCCGTGCCGGCGCTTATCTGCGCCACCTGGGTATCCACATCGGCGGCCAGGTCGGCGATGCCACGCAGTTGCTCGCCGGTGAACTCGATCTGCCGGGCGGCCGCTTCCAGCTCCTCGGCCTGGCGTTGGATATGGCTGACCACCGCGGCGCTCTGCTGGCGAATATCGGCGACCATCTGCCCCACCTCGCCGGTGGCGCTGGCGGTTCGTCCGGCCAGGCTGCGCACCTCGTCGGCGACCACCGCGAAGCCACGCCCCTGCTCGCCGGCGCGCGCGGCCTCGATGGCCGCGTTGAGCGCCAGCAGGTTGGTCTGGCTGGCGATGGACTGGATCACCTGGGTGACCTGTTCGATCTGCTCGGTTCGCGCGCCAAGGCCGTCGATCAACTCGCGGCTGGCAGCGGCCTGGGCACTGAGCTGCTGCATGCGGCCGATAGCCTGCTGCAACTCAATCTGGCCGCTGGCGCTGCTGGCGCGCACGGTCTGTGCGGCACCGAGGGTCTGGCCGGCGCGCTCGGCGTTGCTCTGCTCGGTGCACGTGACGGCCTGGGCGCCTTCGCTGATCTGCTCGACCGCCGCCAGCTGCGACTGCAACCTGCCCGCCAGCTGCTGCACGGTGAAGGCCACCTGGGCGGCGGACAGTGCGTTATGGCAGGTGTGCTGCGACAGGCTCTGGCTCAGCTGATCCAGCGAGGCTGTTGGCGAGGAATCGGCAACCGCCGGTGCCTGATGTCGCCAAGGCCCAAGCCAAGGCCACAGTGCCAAAGACAGCAACGCGATGACGCCGAGATAGATGGGCAGATGCACCTGCTGCCACACCACCAGCAATGCGAGCAGACCGAGCACATGCAGGGCCAGCGCGAGCCAATGACGGGTAATTCCAGCGTCCATGGCGGACCTCATTGTTCTTATTGTGTGGTGATACGACCGACAGGCGCTGCCGGCACAACGCGGTACCTATCGTCAGCACATCGACCGGGCGGAGAAAATCTGTAGTCGAGAAGCCAATCAGGTCAGTTGATCACCCCAGCACACCGAGAGCTATGGAACTTTGGTAGCAGAGCGGCGGATGCGCTCAGCGTTCGAGACGATGGCGTTTGACGAACGAGCGGTCGAAATAATCCTTGCAGCGCCCGTACAGCTGCCCGCCGGCGCTCCACTGGCGCCAGCCAAGCAGGGCACCACCATCACCACTGGCCAGCAGCAGCGGGCGCTGACCATGCGCCTTGTAGTCGCGCAGCGTGCCGCCACGCAAGGCGGCTGCCAGGTTGGCGGCGAGCACCGGTACCTGGCGCATCGAATACAACCCGCTCTTGCGCACGCCAGGCAGATTGGCGCAATCGCCAACGGCGAAAACCTGCGGGTGGGAATGGCTTTGCAGCGTTGGCGCGGTGTGAACGAAACCATCGCCATCGCAGCTCAGGCCGCTGGACTCGATCCACGGCAGCGCCTGGGCACCGCTGGCCAGCAGCAGGCGGCTGCCATGCCACACGGATGCCTCACCGCTGATCAGGCAGTTGCCGTCGATGCGGCTGATTGGGCAGTGCTCGCGCACCTGCACGCGGCGCATGCGCAGGTGGCCCCAGGCGCGCATGCGCAACCCGGCACAGTGCCCCGCCAGCAGCGGCTCCCCGCAGAACAGCGCAAGTTGTGGCACCTGATCGGCAAGCGCCAGGGCCATCTCCACGCCCGCCACGCCGCCGCCGAGAATCGCCAGCGGTTGCGGGTCGCGCTGCCAGGCCTGCCAGCCGGTGATGAAGTGATCCATGGGCTTCACCGCCAGCACGTCCATTCCCTCACCCTCGCGTGGTGGGCAGGCGACCCGGTCACCGACATTGAGCGACAGCCAGTTGCCCTGCAATACGCGGCCGTCTTCCAACGTCAGCTGACGTGTCGCGGCGTCCAGCCCGGCCACGGGTGCGACGATCAGCTCGACCTTCGCCGCCAGGCATAGGTCGTTCAGGCCGATCTGACAATCGTCAGGTGAATAACGACCGCCAACCAGCCCCGGCAGCATGCCGGCGTGCCAGGTGTGCTCGGCACTTGCCACCAGAGCGATACGACCCGCCGGCCGCTCGATCAGCGCCCAGCGCCGCAGAACCCCGAGATGGGCCGGGCCTGCGCCTACCAGCAACAGATCGTAGTCAGTCATCTACACCTATATCCTTGAAAATCCGGGAGCAACGTGCAGCCGCTTTGGCCGTGCACCGCGAGCTTTGACCGAAACCTGCGCGCAATGATCCCGTCAACGCCAGGGTTTCCTGAGCACGGCGGCGGCAAGCCGTTTCGAGCAAGAGAAGAGACGCTTGAGGCAGGCTTTCGGCACATTTTTTCTGCGGTTATTGCTCATCGCGCTACTCGCCTCAGCCGCTCGGGCGCGGCGACACAGAGGCCGAACGGCAGGCAAAAAAAGACCCGCCGAAGCGGGTCCTTTTCAACGGCGTGGCTTACGCCAGTTCGTCGAAGCACTCGGCCACGATGGCGATGCCTTTTTCCAGCTGAGCGTCCGGAATGGTGACCGGCATCAGGAAGCGCACCACGTTGTAGTAGGTGCCGCACGACAGCAGGATCAGGCCCTTCTCGCGCGCCTTGGCGACGATCTTGCCAGTCAGCTCGGCAGCCGGTTTGCTGTGGTCGCCGCCCTCGAACAGCTCGATGGCGATCATCGAACCCAGGCCGCGCACGTCACCGATCACCTTGTGCTTCTCGGCGATCTTGTTCAGGCCAGCTTTGAGCTTCTCGCCGACGGCGTTGGAGCGATCCAGCAGCTTCTCTTCGTCGAACACCTTGAGCACGGCCAGGGCCGCGGCGCAGGCGATCGGGCTACCGGCATAGGTGCCGCCCAGGCCGCCGGGCGCGATCTTGTCCATGATCTCAGCCTTGCCGCTGACGCCGGAGATCGGGAAGCCGCCGCCGACGGATTTGGCGAAGGTGGTCAGGTCTGGCACGACGCCCAATTGCTCGGTGGCGAAGAAGGTGCCGGTACGGCCAGCGCCGGTCTGCACTTCGTCAGCGATCAGCAGAATGCCGTGCTGGTCGCACAGGGCGCGCAGGCGTTGCATGAAAGCTGGCGAGTTGACGTAGAAGCCGCCTTCGCCCTGCACCGGCTCGATGATGATCGCGGCGATGTCCTGAGGCTGAGCATCGTTCTTGAAGATACGCTCGATGCTGGCGATGGATTCGTCTTCGCTGACACCATGCAGCTCGCACGGCGCGATGGCGCGGTACACACCGGCAGGCATCAGGCCCATGCCGGCGGAGTACGGCGCGACCTTGCCGGTCAGCGACAGGGTCATCATGGTGCGGCCGTGGTAGGCGCCGGTAAAGGCGATCACGCCAGCACGGCCGGTAGCGGCACGGGCGATCTTCACGGCGTTCTCGACGGCTTCGGAGCCCGAGGTGACCAGCAGTGTCTTCTTGGCGAAGTCGCCCGGTACGCGCTTGGCGATTTCTTCGCACAGCTCGATGTAGGGCTCGTAGGCCAGCACCTGGAAGCAGGTGTGGGTCAGCTTGGTCAGTTGCTCCTGAACGGCGGCAACCACTTTCGGGTGCAGGTGGCCGGTGTTCAGTACGGCGATGCCGCCGGCGAAGTCGATGTACTCACGGCCTTCGACGTCCCACACGGTGGCGTTCTCGGCGCGCTCGGCTACGATCGGGTGGATCTGACCGACGCCACGCGGTACGGCGGCTTGGCGGCGTTGCAGCAGGGATTCGTTGGTCTTGCTCATGGCTTCCTCATTCACCGCTCATCGTCGGTGTGGTTCAAGGATGAAATGACCGGGTCAGCGCCGTCGCAGCATACGATGATCGACTGCAACACTCGCCCCGATCACAGGGACTATTTTTACTTTCACGTACTATCGGAGCGTAGCGAGCGAAGGTCAGGCAAGGCGGCGGGGCCGGGAAAAAGCGGAGTTGGCTGTTGCCAATGAGCATTTTTCCCGGCCCCGCCAACGCAGCATCACCGAAGCGCAGTAGCGACTACCTAGATGCTCAGGCAGAGGTACTTGATTTCCAGATAATCCTCGATGCCGTACTTGGAGCCTTCACGGCCCAGGCCGGAGGCCTTGATGCCGCCGAACGGCGCCACTTCGTTGGAGATCAGTCCGGTGTTGATGCCGACCATACCGTATTCCAGGGCCTCGGCCACGCGGAACACGCGGGAGAGGTCACGGGCGTAGAAGTAGGAAGCCAGACCGAACTCTGTGTCGTTGGCCATGGCGATCACTTCGGCTTCGTCCTTGAAACGGAACAGCGGCGCCAGCGGGCCGAAGGTTTCGTCCTTGGAGACCAGCGCATCCTTCGGCACGTCGGCCAGGATGGTCGGCTCGAAGAAGGTACCGCCGAGGGCATGGGCCTTGCCACCGGTGAGGATCTTGGCGCCTTTGGAAACAGCGTCCTGGATGTGCTCCTTGACCTTGGCCACGGCCTTCTCGTCGATCAGCGGGCCGGTCGTGGTGCCCTCTTCCAGACCGTTGCCGATCTTCAGTTTCTCGACCGCAACCTTGAGCTTCTCGGCGAAGGCATCGTAGACGCCATCCTGCACGTAGATGCGGTTGGCGCACACGCAGGTCTGCCCGTTGTTGCGGTACTTGGAGATGATCGCGCCTTCGATGGCCTTGTCCAAGTCAGCGTCGTCGAACACGATGAAGGGCGCGTTGCCGCCCAGTTCCAGGGACACCTTCTTGATGTCCTGGGCGCATTCGGCCATCAGCTGGCGACCGATCTCGGTGGAGCCGGTGAACGACAGCTTGCGCACGATCGGGTTGCCAGTCAGCTCGCTGCCGATGTCGCCAGCGCTACCGGTCACCACGCTGAACACGCCAGCCGGGATACCGGCACGGGTGGCCAGCTCGGCCAGGGCCAGGGCGGAGTACGGGGTTTGCGAGGCCGGCTTGAGCACCATGGTGCAACCGGCAGCCAGGGCCGGACCGGCCTTGCGGGTGATCATCGCCGCCGGGAAGTTCCACGGGGTGATGGCCGCGGTAACGCCGATCGGCTGCTTGATGACGATCAGGCGCTTGTCGGCCTGGTGGCCCGGAATGGTGTCGCCATAGATGCGCTTGGCTTCTTCGGCGAACCACTCGATAAAGGAGGCCGCGTAGGCGATCTCGCCCTTGGCTTCGGCCAATGGCTTACCCTGCTCGATGGTCATCAGGCGAGCCAGGTCGTCCTGGTTCTCCAGCATCAGCTCGTACCAGCGGCGCAACTTGGCGGAACGCTCTTTGGCGGTCAGTGCACGCCAGGCCGGCAGCGCCTTGTCAGCAGCTTCGATTGCGCGGCGAGTCTCGGCAGCACCCATCTTCGGCACGCTGCCGATCACGTCGCCCGTGGCCGGGTTGGTCACCTTGATGGTCTGGCCGCTGTCGGCATCAGCCCAGGCGCCGTTGACGAAAGCTTGCTGGCGGAACAGTTGCGCGTCTTTCAGTTGCATGGCGATCTCCTCTATCCCGGCACCACGGCGCCAGGAGATGACGAAAGAAGCTGGGAGCGAACCCAGGTATGGGTAGAGCGACAGGCTAGCAGCTACCTGCCAGTTCGAACGGAGTGTGCAACCGGGAGTTCAGCTTGGCAAACACTGACGTTTGAAATATCAAACAGATCCTAAGATCAGCCCGTGTAAAGGGCAATAGGGCGTTCGAGAAAATTAACAATCCGCCCGATCACTGGTGGCAAAGCAGCCTTACTTTATAGCCGAAGTCGGCCCCTCGTAATCTCCAAAACGGCCTTGTCAGTAGCATGGACGCACGCCAGCGACATGCGTATGATTGCGCTCCGCAACGCACCAGTAGCTCAGCTGGATAGAGTACTGCCCTCCGAAGGCAGGGGTCGTGGGTTCGAATCCCGCCTGGTGCGCCAGATTGCTGGTTACATTCATCCATTACGGATGCACATGGAATACCCAACAAAGCCCGCCATGCGCGGGCTTTGTTGTTTCTGACGCTTACTCCCCTGTGAGTTGAAGCGTTAATGAGGCGCTGCCTTAGCTTGTTAGTAGCCCTGCACCACCGCGTCCATGCGGCGCTTCTGCAAGAACATAAAGCCTTACCAGCCTAACTCGCCACTCTTTGGCCGAGACGAATAAGCACGCCTGCTTTGTCAGAAGACGTACTTGCATGGCAGTCGCGTAACGACAGAGCTCAAGCGCATCTGATGACGAAAGTTCGAGGAAATCCTGCCGCCGCTTCGAGCTCGCCCTTCCTGAAAGCCTGCGATCAATCAATCGAAACCGCGATCCATCAGTGGGTGTCAACTGCATCGATATCTCCTTCACCCACTCAGGATGCTTACCATGTACAACCCAGCCATTCACGCCAAAGGCGAACTCTCGCAAGGTATCGTCTGGCTCGCTCGGACTGGCTATGCGGCACGCGGAGTGGTGTATCTAATTATCGGTACTTTCGCGCTGCTCGCCGCTAGAGGGAGCGGTGAAGCTGTCGGCACCAAAGGCGCCATCTCGCAGCTGCTAGGGCAACCATTCGGCGAAACGCTGCTGTGGGTGATGGTGGTGGGGCTTGTCGCCTACGCAGCCTGGCGGATGACTCAGGCCATCACCGACCCGGAAGATCACGGGACCGATGCCAAGGGGCTAGCCGCCCGCGCTGGCCTTGTCGGAGGTGCCATCAGTTACAGTCTACTTACCCTGTTCACGCTCGGTCTGCTGGGAAGCTCGCTCGGCGAGTCGTCGGGGGGAGGCGATGGCGGCGATGACTTTCTCTCCGGCATCCTGGGCTGGAAGTATTCGAACTATCTGGTTTACCTGGTGGCGCTGGTGCCTCTGGGCGTCGGTATCGCCCATATCATCAAGGGCTGGAAAGCCAAGTTCGAAAAGTACTTCTCGGCCTCGGACGAGGTCATGCGCTGGGTAACCCCCATCTCGAAGGTGGGCCTGATAGCGCGAGGCGTCTCGTTTCTGGTGGTGTCCGGCATGCTCTTCAGTGGGGGTAATCGCTACCAACCCACTTCGCCACCAGGCCTCGAGGACGCCCTGAATGCACTGCAGTCACTACCCTTCGGCGCCTTCTGGCTGGGACTGATTGCTGTAGGACTGATCGCCTTTGCGCTGTATAGTTTTTCCGAAGCGATCTGGCGGCGTATCGACACGGCGGCGGTCTTTGACTGATATCCCGCCAGCATAAAAGCCCCGTCGAGAGGGAGGCTTTCATTCAACAGTGTCGTGCCCTGAATAAGACCTACACCTTCTGACGTTTGTTGAAGGCTGAAGGTGGTGGAAACACGCCTGCCGGTTCGCAGTGACCCTTTGGTGCCGGAGCTTAGTCAAGAAGGATCATCAGCCACGACGTTCATAAGGACTTGCAGACCTTTACCGGGCGCCCCGCCTTTGCGCAGCGGCCGAGAACACAGAGGAGCAAACGAGCGCTCGCCTACCACTCTGATCGCGGAACCCAGTATTGCTCTGCGCTCCATCAGCCACTGCGTAAGTACAAAAACGTGCAATGCTCGATCACCAACGACCGCTGCTGGCAGAAGTACTGCGCAGAGCCGACAAAGCCACTGAGTCTCTGCCGTGGTTTTCCGCGGCCCCTAAAAGACGAAACCCCAGATCTCTATTGAGATCTGGGGTTTCTAGTAGAAGCTTGACGATGACCTACTCTCACATGGAGAAACTCCACACTACCATCGGCGATGCATCGTTTCACTACTGAGTTCGGGATGGGATCAGGTGGTTCCAACGCTCTATGGTCGTCAAGCAAACTGGTTGCTGCTTCGGGGTTTAGCCGCTGCAGCGAATTGGGTATGTGATGTCAGTTGGTATTACGTGTTCTCGCAAATTTTCGGCATTACTGTCGACTTCTACCGTCTAACAGCCAAATTGTTTGGGTGTTATATGGTCAAGCCTCACGGGCAATTAGTACTGGTTAGCTCAACGCCTCACAAC
>NZ_FRBQ01000002.1:0-194707 GCF_900142655.1 Phytopseudomonas punonensis
GTTGCTGAAGCTCTGGTTAGTCAGCGTGCCGTTGTAGTCGCTACCCGCTGTCGCAGTACCGGCATTCAGCGAAAGGCTAAAGGTGGTCGGCGTGCCGCTCGCGTTGGTG
This sequence comes from Phytopseudomonas punonensis, assembly GCF_900142655.1. GTDB lineage: Bacteria > Pseudomonadota > Gammaproteobacteria > Pseudomonadales > Pseudomonadaceae > Aquipseudomonas > Aquipseudomonas punonensis. The sequence goes on from NZ_FRBQ01000002.1 coordinate 110, forward strand.
AGGTTGACGGTGAAGACGGCGTTGTCACCTTCATCGACTTGGCCGCCGGTGGCGTCGACTGCAGAACTGACAGCGCTGACCGTTGGCACTCCATCGTTGTCGATGATCGTGGCAGTACCGCTTTTCCCACCAACAGTCAGGCTGAAGGTTTCGGTCGGCTCAGAGACCGTGTCATTGATGGTCGGTACCGTAACGGTGAAGCTGGATACGCCAGCCGGTACGGTCACCATGCCGGTGCTGGCGTTGTAGGTCACACCGTTGCTGAAGCTCTGGTTGGTCAGCGTGCCGTTGTAATCACTGCCCGCTTTTGCGGTGCCAGCATTTAGCGTCAGGCTGAAGGTGGTGCTGGTGATGCTGGCATTGGTCAGATTGACGGTGAAGACGGCATTGTCGCCCTCATCCACCTGGCCGCCTGCGCTGTCCACTGCGCTGCTGACTGCGCCAATACCCGGAGTGGCGTCGCCCGTGACATTCACGGTTACCGTTGCTTTGCTTGTGCCTCCATTGCCATCACTGACCGTGTAGCTGAAGGACGCAGGGCCGTAGTAATTGCTCGCCGGGGTGAAAGTAATGGAGCCGTTGTCGTTCAGGGTAACGGTGCCATGCTTCGGATTATCAACGCCGATGATGCGCAGGGTATCGCCGTCTGCATCGCTGTCGTTGGCGAGCAGTGTTGACTGGGAAATCGTCAACGCATTGTCATGCCCAGTGACCAGCGCCGGATTGGCTTGGGTTGGAGAGAAGTTGCTTAGCGGCTGATAAGGGCCGCCAGCGAAACTCAATGTAGGTTGTAATGCGGCTTGACCACCTTGATCCCAGTAGATGATTTCAATGGTATGCGCGCCCGGTTCACTGATGGTGAACGAGCCACTATTGGTGCTTGGTGACTGGTTACCGTCGAACCTCGAGACGATCACGCCATCGATCGAGATGCTGTATCCATCGTCGGCTTTGACCTGGAACTGATAGCTTCCCGCCTGCAGCTGCAGAGTGCCGCTCAGTTTTATGATGGCGTCGCTGCTGTTCTCCGGGTCTACATTCAACGATGCGGCGTCAGAGCCCAGAAAAGTTTGCAGGTTGTTGTTACCGCCAAGGTCACCACCACCCAGGCTGTAATTGATGTTCTTCGCCACGAAGGCGGCATCAGGCGAGTTGGCGTCGATAAAGGCACGCACTTGCGCCAGGGAACTCAGGTTGGGGCCATCCAGATTCGCTCCTTCGTGATAAGCGTAATACTGGCCGGTAAGCCCAGCTGCAGTGCCTGGGTCATTGACCGCAACCGGGTTCTGGTTGGCTATGACGGTGACTTTCTGGGTGTCCGTGGCGCCTAGGTTGCCCGCAGCATCGACGACCCGGACCTGATAGGTGTGATCGCCCAGCGACAGGGTTCGGCCATCGGCGTAATCCCAAGTGCCGTTGCTGACGTTCAGGTCAGTCCAGGTATTGCCGCCGTCCACGCTGATCTGCGCTTTTTCACCAGAGCCCAGAGCACCGACCGTACCGCTGACGGTCAACGTGCTGTCGCGTGTAATGAAGTCGCCAGGCGTGCCGGTATCCTCGGATATCTTGACGATATCGATTGCCGCTGAGGGTGGCGTGATGTCGACGCCGTAGCCTTCGGTGTCCGTGCCAATGCCGATGTTGCCGGCGGCATCGGTGGTGCTGATGCTGGCGTTGATGGTCTTGCCGGCGTCGGCGACCAAGTCTGCACCGGGGACGTTAATGCTGAAGCCCAAGGTGCCGTTGGGATTGGCAACGACCGAGCCGGTGAAATCCTGACCGTTGACGGTCAGGGTGACGGTGTCACCGACCTTGGCATCGCCACCGACAGTACCGGTGACCGGAATCTGCTGAGTGGACTCAGCGAGGTTGATCACGTCATCGGCAGTGATGTTGGAGTCGAGGGTGATGGTTGGCGTTGGGGCAGTAACGTCGACGCTGTAGCCTTCGCTATCCGTGGCAGTGCCGATATTGCCCGCGGCATCAGTGGTGCTGATGCTGGCATTGATGGTCTTGCCGGTATCGGCTATCAGATCGGCGCCAGGGACTTTGATGCTGAAGGTATTGTCGGCCTGTACCTGACCTGTGAAGGTCTTGCCATTGACGGTCAGGGTGACGGTGTCACCGACCTTGGCGTCGCCACCGACAGTACCGGTGACCGGAATCTGCTGAGTGGACTCAGCGAGGTTGATCACGTCATCGGCAGTGATGTTGGCGTCGAGGGTAATGGTTGGAGTCGGAGCAGTGGTATCGATCGCGCCGATGTCATTGGCCGAGCCGGTGTTGCCGGCCGGGTCGGTGACTTTGGCATCGACCGAGTACGGGCCTTCGGCCAGTGGTTGAGTCAGCTCAACGCTGTAGGTACCGCCAGCCAGGACCGGAGTGGTCACGGTAAAGGTGTTGGCACCTTGAGTAATAGTCAGCGTAACGATGCTACCAACCGGCGCATCGGTAGTCCCGACGATGGTCGGCGTGGTGTCGTTGGTGACGGCCGGAGCATCGACGGTGATGACAGGTGCAGTGGTATCGATCGCGCCGGTGTCATTGGCCGAGCCGGTGTTGCCGGCAGGATCAGTGACTTTGGCGTCAACCGAGTACGGGCCTTCAGCCAAACCAGCCGGTACATCAGCAGAATAAGTGCCGCCGGCGACCACGGTAGCCGTGGTGGTCAGAGTGGTAGTGCCCTGCGTGATGGTCAGCGTAACGATGCTGCCAACCGGCGCATCGGTCGTACCGGTGATGGTCGGTGTAGTGTCGTTGGTGATGGCCGGAGCATCGACGGTGATGACTGATGCAGTGGTATCGATCGCGCCGGTGTCATTGGCCGAACCGGTGTTGCCGGCTGGGTCAGTGACTTTTGCGTCGACCGAGTACGGACCTTCAGCCAGGCCAGCCGGTACATCAGCGGAATAAGTGCCGCCGGCGACCACGGTAGCCGTGGTGGTCAGAACGGTCGTGCCCTGGGTAATAGTCAGCGTAACGATGCTGCCAACTGGTGCATCGGTAGTCCCGACGATGGTCGGTGTAGTGTCGTTGGTGATTGCCGGGGCATCGACGGTGATGACAGGAGCCGTGGTGTCGATCGCGCCGGTGTCATTGGCCGAGCCGGTGTTGCCGGCAGGATCAGTGACTTTGGCGTCAACCGAGTACGGGCCTTCAGCCAAACCAGCCGGTACATCAGCAGAATAAGTGCCGCCGGCGACCACGGTAGCCGTGGTGGTCAGAGTGGTAGTGCCCTGCGTGATGGTCAGCGTAACGATGCTGCCAACCGGCGCATCGGTCGTACCGGTGATGGTCGGGGTGGTGTCGTTGGTGACGGCTGGGGCATCGACGGTGATGACCGGTGCAGTGGTGTCGATCGCACCAGTGTCATTGGCCGAACCGGTGTTGCCGGCCGGGTCGGTGACTTTTGCGTCGACCGAGTACGGGCCTTCAGCCAGACCAGCCGGTACATCCGCGGAGTAAGTGCCGCCAGCGACCACGATAGCCGTGGTGGTCAGAACGGTAGCGCCCTGAGTGATGGTCAGCGTCACAACACTGCCTACCGGCGCATCGGTAGTGCCGACGATAGTCGGTGTAGTGTCGTTGGTGATGGCCGGAGCATCGACGGTGATGACTGGTGCAGTGGTGTCGATAGCACCGGTGTCATTGGCCGAGCCGGTATTGCCGGCAGGATCAGTGACTTTTGCGTCGACCGAGTACGGGCCTTCGGCCAGCGGCTGAGTCAGTTCGACGCTGTAGGTACCACCAGTCAGAACCGGGGTGGTCACGGTAAAGGTGTTGGCACCTTGCGTGATGGTCAGCGTAACCGTGCTGCCGACAGGAGCATTGGTGGTTCCGACGATGGTCGGCGTCGTGTCGTTGGTGATGGCCGGGGCATCGACGGTGATGACAGGAGCCGTGGTGTCGATGGCACCGGTGTCATTGGCCGAGCCGGTGTTGCCGGCGGGATCAGTGACTTTGGCATCGACCGAGTACGAGCCTTCGGCAAGCGGCTGAGTCAGTTCGACGCTGTAGTTACCACCAGTCAGAACCGGGGTGGTCACGGTAAAGGTGTTGGCACCTTGCGTGATGGTCAGCGTAACGATGCTACCAACCGGCGCATCGGTAGTGCCGACGATGGTCGGTGTAGTGTCGTTGGTGATGGCCGGGGCATCGACGGTGATGACTGGTGCAGTGGTATCAATAGCACCGGTGTCGTTGGCCGAACCGGTGTTCCCGGCCGGGTCAGTGACTTTTGCGTCGACCGAGTAAGGGCCTTCAGCCAGTGGTTGAGTCAGTTCGACGCTGTAGGTACCACCAGTCAGAACCGGGGTGGTCACGGTAAAGGTGTTGGCACCTTGCGTGATGGTCAGCGTAACGATGCTGCCAACTGGTGCATCGGTCGTACCTACGATGGTTGGGGTGGTGTCGTTGGTGACAGCTGGAGCATCGACAGTGATTACCGGCGCTGTGGTATCGACGGTATACGGCCGGCTTGCCGTGGCAGTGCCGACATTGCCTGCCGCGTCCGCACTGCTGACCGTTGCGCTGATGCTGTTGAAACTGCCGAGTTCAGCGCTGCTAACCGGGATGCTGAAGCCGAGCGTTCCATTACCCAGCGCGATAACCGTACCGCTATAGGCATTGCCACCCAGGTTCAGAGTGATCGCATCGCCGACTTTTGCTTCGCCGCCCACTGTGCCGGTGATAGTGACCGTGGCCGCGCCGAGCTCGGTGCTATTGAGGATGTTGTCACTGGTGATCGGGGCTATGCCGACGGTTACAACTGGCGCGGTGGTATCCGGCGTGTTTGCGCCCACACCGGCTGCGTCTGCCGTTGAAAAGATGGCCGGATCGTTATCTTCGATCAGGTTGAAACCAGAGGTGCCCAGGCCGCTTGTCTGAAAACCGATCGTCGGGTCGACGCGCTGGGCCGTCTCGCTGAGCATAATCGCGCTGTGGCCGCCGCCTGCAGCGCCACCGCCACCACCTGCGCCGGGGCCTGCCGCAGTGGGTTCAAGGTCAATAGTCGGGTCAAGGCCTGCGGCCAATGCCTGCTCGAATTCACTGAGAGGAGCTTGTGCGGTACTTTCCGCACCGTCCTGCGTCTCAGGATTGCCGGCCTGCCAGGAACTGTTCGCGCCGAGCTTCACCGTTTCGCCGTTCGCCATCTCCAGAGTCACGGAGCCGCCGTCGGCAGTGGTGACCTGCTCGCCAGCAAAGATGCGATCACCCTCAAAAACCTGACGTCTCAAGCCGTCAACCGAAGTGACGAATACTTGGCCAATCAATGATTTGATGACGGCGGCGAAATTGCTCATAAACAGCTCCATGCGCGGGCGCGAGGTGAATCGTATGAAATGCGTCTATACAGGTTTATAGCGGATGCTGATGAAAAATTGACGTCATTTATCTGGCGTTAATTTTATTGATGCTCCATATTCGCCAGACTATTGACCCTTCGGGTCCGATCATAAACAATCGCACCCGTTGATGTCACTTTGATATTTTCAGGTCTTTTGTCTTCCGTGAGTCACTGAAGTTCAGGTGGCAATGATAGTCTTCGGCCGGCTGCGCAGCGACTTGATATATAGCGATAAACATATCGGCTTTTACAGGGAATTTACCGACCATGCGTTTCATTGCCGCTCTTCCTCTTGCCCTCGCGATTTCTGTTTCAGCTCAGGCTCAGACGCTTAGCGAGGCCATGCAGAATGCGCTCGCCGTGCATCCTGAAATCCAGTCCGGCATCAACGCGCGGCTGGCCGTGGAGGAAGATATGAAGGCGGCGAGGGGGGGCTACCTGCCGCGCGTCGATGTGCGAGCCGGTTATGGTCGTGAAGGCACCGAGAACAACAGCACGCGCAGTGCCAATGATCAGGGCTACCGGACACTGAACCGCTCCGAGTCCAGCCTGACCGTTCAGCAGATGCTGTTCGATGGCTTTGCCACGAGCAACGAAGTTGCCCGTCAGCGCGCCACCGTCAACGCGCGCGCTTATGCGCTGCTGGCCAATACCGAGCGCACTGCCCTGCAGGTGGTTCAGGCGTACCTCGATGTTCTGCAGCGTCAGGAACTGGCGCGCTTGGCGGAAGAAAACCTGCGCAGCCACGAACGTATCTACGACCAGATTTCCCTGCGCAGCGAGCGCGGGGTGGGGCGCATGGCCGACCTCGATCAAGCCGAGGCGCGCCTTGCCCAGGCCCGCAATAACCTGCTCACCGAACAAACCAATTTGGCGGATGCTCAGGTCACCTACCTGAGTGTTGTAGGTAGCGAGCCCGTTGACCTGAGCATGCCCGACAGCATGGGTGTGCACCTGCCCGAAAGCCTGACCGCCGCACGTGACGAGCTGCTGGCCAACAACCCCAACATCAGTTCGGCCGAGGCCGACGTCAAGGCGACCGAAGCGCAGTACGCCGCAGCGAAAAGCGCCTATTACCCGCGCTTCGATGCGGAGTTGTCCACAGGTCTGAACGACAACGTTGACGGTGTGGAAGGCGAGAACAAGGAATGGCAGGCGATGGTGCGCATGCGTTACAACCTGTATGCCGGTGGCAGCGACAGCGCCAACGTGCGCTCCAGGGCGTACCAAAGCAGCCAGGCCATGGATATTCGCAACAATGCACTGCGCGTGCTCAACGAAGAGGTCGGCCTGGCCTGGAACGCGCTGCAGAATGCCCGCGCGCAATTGCCGATCGCCCAGCAGTACGTCGACCACAGCTCCCGTGTGCGTGACTCCTACCAGAAGCAGTTCGGCTTGGGCGAGCGCACCCTGCTGGATCTGCTAGACAGCGAAAACGAGTACTTCACCGCTGCACGCCGTCTGCAGGAAGTGCGCTTCACTGAGCTGTTCACCCATTACCGTATTAAGGCGACCACCGGCACGCTGCTCAAGAGCCAGGGAATCGCGGCGCCGATGGCGTCGGTTCCGCTCGATACGGTGAAGACTAATGTGCAACTGCCCAACTTGAACTAGAGTTCGGTTTTTTAGGTAAGGGTAAATGTGCAGTGGCAGTAGAACCTGATCCGTCCCAGCCTCGTAACGATCCTCGCGACCGTTACGACGATCCCTTGCTGGATAGTCTGCTGTCGTTGTGCAGTCTCCATCAGAAATCCGTCAGCCGAGCCATGCTCACCGCCGGGTTGCCGCTGCCCAAACAGCGCCTGAGCGCTGAATTGCTACCGCGCGCCGCTGCCCGTGCCGGGCTGCAGGGGCGCTGGTTGCGCCGCAACCTCGAGAAAATTCCTGAACTGGCTTTGCCCGCGCTGCTGCTTTTGCGCGATGGGCGCAGCGCCTTGCTGCTCGCCTGGGAGGCCGATGGGCAGGCGCGGATCATGCCCAGTGAAACCGAAGGCGGCGAAGTACGCGTCAGCATCGAGACCCTGGCCGAGGACTACAGTGGTCGGGTGTTCTTCGCCCAGCCTCAGCACAAGTTCGATTTCACCCGTGGCGAGCTGATTCCCCAGGCCGGCTCTTGGTTCCGTGACACCCTCATGCGCTCGCGCTGGCTGTATATCGACGCTGTCGCGGCCAGTCTGCTGATCAACCTGATCGGCCTGGTTACGCCATTGTTCGTGATGAACGTCTATGACCGCGTCGTGCCCAACCAGGCCGAGGCGACACTGTGGGTGCTGGCAGTCGGCATATGCGGGGTGTTCATCTTCGACCTGTTGCTCAAGACATTACGTGGCTTGTGTCTGGATCTTGCCGGCAAGAAGACCGACATGATCGTATCGGCCACCTTGTTCGAGCGCATTATCGGCATGGCGATGAAGCACCGCCCAGCACGCGTCGGCAGCTTCGCGCAGAACATCCACGAGTTTCAGAGCCTGCGCGATTTCCTCGCCTCGCTGACGTTGGCCAGCGTCATCGACCTGCCGTTTACCATCCTGATTCTGGCGGTGATCGCTTATCTGGGTGGGCACCTGGTGTGGATTCCCATCCTTGCCTTCCCGCTGGTCGCGCTGATCGGCTGGGCGCTGCAAAAACCGCTGGCCGAGACCATGGAGCGCAGTATGGCCCTGGCGGCCGAGCGTCAATCCGGGCTGATCGAAAGCCTGGCCGGTCTGGATGCCGTGAAGGTCAATAACGCGGAAAGCGAGCGGCAGTACATCTGGGAACAGACCATCGGCACCCTGGGCCGCTTCGAGCTCAAGGCGCGCATGCTGTCGAGCCTGGCGATGAACTCGACCTTGTTGCTGCAGCAACTCGCCGGTGTGGTGATCATCGTGCTGGGCGTGTACCAGATCATTGCCGGCAACCTGAGCATGGGCGGCCTGATTGCCTGCTACATGCTCAGTTCGCGCGCGCTCGGCCCGTTGGCTCAGGTGTCCGGTCTGCTGATCCGTTATCAGCAGGCGCGTGTGACGCTGGATTCGGTCAACCACATGATGGAGTTGCCCCAGGAGCGTCAGGCTGACGAGCGTCCCCTCAAGCGCCAGACGCTGCAGGGTGGCATCGAGTTTCGCCAGCTGGATTTCCACTATCCCGAGCAGCAGCAAGCTGCGCTGCAAGCTATCAGTCTGGTGATTCGGCCAGGGGAAAAGGTCGGCATCATCGGCCGTAGCGGTTCTGGCAAGAGTTCGCTGGCCAAGCTGATCGTCGGCCTCTACCAGGCTGACGCAGGCAGCCTTCTAGTCGACGGTATCGATGTTCGTCAGCTGGATGTCAGTGACGTGCGTTACAACATCGGCTATGTGCCCCAGGATATCCAGCTATTCGCCGGCACCCTGCGTGACAACCTGGTATCCGGCGCGCGCTATGTCGAGGACGAGCTGGTGCTGCAAGCCGCCGAGCTGGCCGGCGTACACGAGTTCGCGCGGCTGCATCCTAACGGCTATGAGCTGCAGGTGGGCGAGCGTGGGCAGAACCTGTCTGGCGGCCAACGGCAGAACGTGGCACTGGCCCGCGCCTTGTTGCTGGATCCGCCGATCCTGTTGCTCGACGAGCCCACCAGCGCGATGGACAACACCGGCGAAGAGCGCCTTAAACAGCGACTCGCCGCCATCAGCAAGAACAAGACGCTGCTGTTGGTCACACACCGTGCTTCGATGCTCACGCTGGTCGATCGCCTGGTCATCGTCGACCGTGGCCGCATCATCGCCGACGGACCGAAGGAGAGCGTCATGGAGGCGTTGAAGAAGGGGCAGATCAGTGTCAGTTAAGCACTTCTTCCAGCGCTTTTACCGCGCTGCCGCCTCGTATTTCGGCCCCCGTGATGAAGTGGGCGACGAGCCGTTGCCCGAGGTGCGCAAGGCGCTCATCGAGGATGCGCCGCGGGTCATGCGCCTCACGCTCTGGGGCATCATTGCGTTCGTGTTGTTCTGCTTGCTGTGGGCCAACTTCGCCGAGGTCGATGAAGTGACCCGCGGTGACGGCAAGGCCATCCCGTCGTCACGGGTGCAGAAAATCCAGAACCTGGAAGGCGGGATCGTTTCCGAACTGTTCGTCCACGAAGGGCAGGTGGTCGAGGCGGGCACGCCGTTACTGCGCCTGGACGACACACGCTTTGCATCGAACGTGGGTGAGACCGAGGCTGACCGGCTATCCCTGGCCATGCGTGTCGAGCGGCTGAGCGCCGAGGTCGAAGGGCGCGAGCTGGCGATTCCCGAGGATATCGCCGCCAAGGCGCCAGGCCTGGCGCAAAGCGAAAAGGCGCTGTTCCTCAGCCGCCAGCAGCAGCTGCAGGACGAGATCGCCGGGTTGCAGGAACAATTGACCCAGCGCCGTCAGGAAGTACGCGAATACGCGTCCAAGCAGGGCCAGTTCCGCAACAGCCTGGAGTTACTGCGTCAGGAGATTCGCATGTCCGAGCCGTTGGTGGCTGAGGGCGCGGTGTCTCCGGTCGAGGTGCTGCGCCTCAAGCGTGCCGAGGTGGAGGCCCGCGGTCAGTTGGAGGCGACCGGCCTGGCCATCCCGCGTGCCGAGGCAGCGATCAAGGAAGTGGAACGCAAGATCGACGAGACCCGTGGGCGTTTTCGCAGCGAGGCGCTGACTCAGCTCAACGAGGTGCGCACCGACCTGAGCAAGATCGAATCCACCGGCAAGGCGCTCGAAGACCGCGTCAATCGTACGCTGGTCACTTCGCCTGTTCGGGGTATCGTCAAGCAATTGCTGGTCAATACCATCGGCGGGGTGATTCAGCCAGGCAGCGATATGATCGAGATCGTGCCCATCGACGATACCCTGCTGGTCGAGGCGCGCATCCGCCCGCAGGACATCGCCTTCCTGCACCCCGGGCAGGAAGCCGTGGTCAAGTTCACCGCCTATGACTACACCATTTACGGTGGCCTGAAGGCCAAGCTGGAGCAGATCGGTGCGGACACCGTGACTGACGAAGAAGGCAACAGCTTTTACCTGATCAAGCTGCGCACCGAGAAAAGCCACCTTGGCAGCGAGGAACATCCGCTGTTGATCATTCCGGGCATGGTGACGTCGGTGGACATCATCACCGGCAAGAAGAGCGTGCTCAGTTACCTGCTCAAACCGATAATCCGCGCCCGCGCCGAAGCCTTGCGCGAGCGCTGATCGATCAAGCCAGATCTGCCAGAGGGTGATCGCTTAGCGTCGTGAAGTGCGCGGCGATCACTTCGGCCGGTACGCTGGCCACATCCGGCCAATGCCAACGTGGCGCGTGATCCTTGTCGATCAGGCGGGCGCGCACGCCTTCCGCGAATTCCGGATGGCGGCAGCAGCTCAGGCTCATGCCGTACTCCATCTGAAACACCTGGGCCAATGATAGGTGCCGTGCGCGCCTGATCTGCTCGCATACAAGATGGCCCGTCAGCGGGCTCCCTCCCAGCAAGGTTTTGGCGGCTTTGGCCAGCAGGGCGTCATCGTCATTTTCCAGGCTGGCCAGGGCATTCCAGCTCAGCGGCAGGGTGGCCTGGTCGAGCAGCGCATCGATGCGCTCACGACGCGGCAGCCATTGTGCGGCCGGCAGTTCGTAATGAGCCTGCTGTTCCAGCGCCTTGAGCAGGCTATGCAGCTGCAGATCCGGCTGGTCGCGCCAGTTCAGTTGCACCAGCCCTTCGATCAAGGCGTCTTGTTGGGAGTCGAGGAGAAAGCGGTCTGCCAGGTTCAGGTCGAGGGCGTCGCGGGCGTTCATGGGGCTGGCGGTGAGCCCGAAGAACAGGCCTAGCTTGCCAGGCAGGCGGGACAGAAAGTGGCTGCCGCCGACATCCGGAAACAGGCCAATGCTGATCTCCGGCATGGCGAGACGGCTGCTCGGTGTGACGATGCGAATCCCGGCGCCCTGCAGCAGCCCCATACCACCGCCCAGCACGTGACCATGCGCCCAGCAGATCAGTGGTTTCGGGTAGGTGTGCAGGTAGTGATCGAGGCGGTATTCGCGGGCGAAAAAACGTTCGGCAAGCTCAGGTGCGTCGCCAGGGCTGGCCAGACATTTCTTGGCCAGTTGCACCACGTCGCCGCCCGCGCAGAACGCCTTGCTGCCGTTGCCGCGCAGCAGCACGCAGGCGATATCGGCGTTTTCGGCCCAGGCCTGCAGGCGATCCTGCAGGGCATCGATCATCGGCAGCGACAGGGCGTTGAGACTCGCCGGCGCGTCCAGGCTGGCAATGCCTATGCGATAGCCGTGCAGGCTGGCCCGTTCTTCAAAGGTGACATTCATGTGCAGTTCCAGAGGCAGTTGCCGTTGAGAATCACTGGTTGCGCCAGTTGGCCGTACGTTTTTCTAGGAAGGCATTGACCCCTTCGCGCGTATCAGCGGCGTCGAACAGGTCGACGAAACGCTCGCGCTCGGCAGGCAGCCAGGTGGCCGGCGCTCTTTCGCGCGCGCCTTGGATCAGCGGCTTGATGGCGCGTACTGCTACCGGGCTCTGATTGGCGACTTTGGAGGCCAACAGCAGCGCGTGGCCACGTGCTTCGCCGGTATCCACGACCTGTTCCACCAGGCCGATGCGCAGTGCTGTGTCGGCATCGATCCGTTCGCCACACAGAATCATCCTTTTAGCCCAGCCTTCACCCACCAGCCAGGGCAGGTTCTGGGTACCGCCCGCGCAGGGCAACAGGCCCACGCTGGCTTCGGGCAGGGCCATCATGGCCTGGCGTTCGGCAATGCGGATGTCACAGGCCAGGGCGCACTCTAGGCCGCCGCCCATGGCGTAGCCGTTGATTGCAGCGATGGAAACGCCGCGGAAGGCGCTGAGCCGCTCGAAGGCTTCGCCGAAGCGGCTGGCCATTTCCCGAGCGCGGGCCTTGTCGCCGTCGGCGAACAGTTTCAGGTCGGCGCCGGCCGAGAAGAATTTGCCACCCTGGCCGGTGATGACCAGCGCGTAGATGTCATCATCGCGGTCCAGGTGGTCGATCAGCTGCTTGAGACCGATCAGCGATTCTCGGTCCCAGGTATTGGCGGGCGGGTTGTTGATGGTGAGCAGTGCGGTGTGGCCATGCTTTTCCACAGTGAGCTTGTGGGTCAGGTCGAAGATACCCGGTTTGTAGGGTTCAAGTGCCGTACTCATGGGGCGTCCTCTTCAGCGGTGTTGTCTTTACTGTAGCGCCAAAGGCTGGCCGGCGTTACGCCGTTCGGTCTGCCAGGTGGCCAGATCGGGCAGCCCGGTGCCGCCATCCAGACGCTCGACGATTTCGAAGTAATCCTGCTTGAGCGGGTCTTTGAGTACCTCGGCGCGAGGTTTCACTTTCACCGCGTACACGGTCTGGATGTTCTGGTGGTCGAAGCTGCGCCATTGCTGGCGATCTTTGAGCAGCGTGTAGCTGTGGCCTTCCAGGGCCTTGATCAGCGCCTCGCTGTCCAAGCTGCCGGCACGCTTGGCCGCATCCGCCCATTGCTGAACGATGCTGTAGGCCGATGCAGCCGAGCTGGACGGGTACATGGCGTAGCGTTCGCTGTAGGCCTTGACGAAGGCTTTGCCGGGCGCTGAGTTTTCCAGCTCCGGTACGCGCCACGTCCAGGGTTCGGTGCCGACCACGCCCTCCATCAGGCCCGGCCCGGCCTGTTCGACGATGCTCTGGGTGAGGTTCGGCGCGACGATCTGCATGCGCGAGGTAAGGCCCATGTCCTTGGCGATGCGCATGGCCCGCACCAGGTCTTCACCGAACAGCACCAGCGCCAGGACTTCAGCATTGCTGGCGGCGGCCTGGGTCAGCGCGTTCTGGTAGTCCGCCAGGCCGGCGCCGGGGAATGGCACCTTGAGGCCGGGATGCTGGGCGGGGTCCTGCGTGCTGGTGGTCTGGCGTAGCGAGCTTTCGGTGGTATGGCCCCAGGTGTAGTCGGCCGTGACGTAGAAATAGCGTTTATCGGGCAGCTGCTTATTGAGGTACTGGCCCAGCACTTTGGCGCTCATCCAGGCGTTGTTGCACTCGCGGAACATGTATCGGTGGCCATCCTTGCCGGTGGTGTCGTTGGAGTAGGTGAGGGTGCCGAAGTACAGCAGGCCTTGTTGCGCCGCGCGCTTGCCGGCAGCGATGGCGACTGCACTGGAGGCGCCGCCGAACAGCATCGCCGCACCTTCCTTGGCCAGTTTGTCGACGTTGCGCACCGCTTTGTCCGGCTTCGAGGCGTCGTCCAGGCTGGACAGGCGCAGGCTGCGGCCCAGAACTCCGCCCTGGGCGTTGATTTCGTCGATGGCGAGCAGGGCGCCGCGCATTTGCGCCAGGCCTTCTTCTTTGTAACTGCCGGTACGCGGGTAGCTGAGGCCGAGGGTGATGGGGTCGGCAGCCTGAACACAGGCGCTGGCCGCCGTGCACAGGGCCAGAAACGCGAGGAGTCGCTTCATGATGCAGTCCTTGTTTTTATTATGGTGTTGACCGCTCCTTTTTACGCTTTTATCGGCGTTCCGTGTGATTCGCTTTTGGTCTAAGAAATCGCGCTTGCCAACCACTTCACGTGTTTGCGGTTTGCCGTCGCCTTGACTTGACCTAGATGCTTCTCTAGCGTGCCGACTCTACTGATTACCGGGAGTAGGCATGTCTGCCGCAGATAAGGTCAAGCTGGAAGCCGGCTGGAAACAGGCGCTTCATGAGGAATTCGACAAGCCCTACATGAGTGCCCTGGGCGACTTTCTGCGTCAGGAAAAGGCGGCGGGTAAGGAAATCTATCCACCGGGCCCGCTGATCTTCAACGCCCTGGATTCCACGCCGCTGGATCAGGTCAAGGTGGTGATCATCGGTCAGGATCCTTACCACGGTCCGGGCCAGGCCCATGGACTGTGTTTCTCGGTGCAGCCGGGTGTGGCCACGCCGCCTTCGCTGGTGAACATCTATAAAGAGCTCAAACGCGACCTCAATATTGATATTCCCAACCACGGCTATCTGCAGTCCTGGGCCGAGCAGGGTGTGTTGCTGCTCAACACTTCGCTGACGGTCGAGCGCGCCAATGCGGGCTCGCATGCTGCCAAAGGCTGGCAGCCGTTTACCGACCGGATCATTTCGGTGGTCAGCGAGCAGCGCCCGCATCTTGTGTTTCTACTCTGGGGCGCCCATGCGCAGAGCAAGGAGCGCTTGATCGATACCAGCAAACATCTGGTGCTGCGCTCGCCGCATCCATCGCCGTTGTCAGCGCATCGCGGTTTTATCGGGAACGGTCACTTCAGCCGCACCAACAAGTTTCTTGAGCAGCATGGGCTGGCCCCAATCGACTGGCGTTTGCCGCCGGTTCAGGGCTGATCAGCCGTTACAGATTTGCCCGGCCAGATCGGTTTGCATGGACGCCAGCCGCTCGTTCACCTGCTTGCGTTGTTTGTCGTCTGCCGCTGCGAGCAGATCGCTGAGCAGCGCTGCCATCGCCTGGCGTGACTGTTCGTAGGCCTGGGTTGCCTGCTCGTCATGGGCACCGCGGCGGTTTTCCAGTACGTGAGTCATGCGTGGCGCGAAGTCTGCCGCGTCACGCTGATCCAGCACGCGGCGAAACTCTCCCTGCCAGCGCGCGCGGTTTTCCAGCCACAGACGGTTCTGATCGCGGCGTTCGCTGGCCCATTTGGCTACGCGCTCTTTCTGTGTTTCGTTGAGGCTGCCGAACCAGGGGTTCAGGCGTTTTTCCAGGCGTTCGGCGCGTTCGCTGATCTGCTTCTCCAAGGGCGGTTCGAGAAGTTTCTGGCGGTCTTCGCGGTTATCTTTTTCCATCCGTGCATAGAGCTGCTCGACCTGTTCAGGGCGTAGATCAGCGAGCAGCGTGACTGCCGTGGGATTGGTTTCCTGCACGACAGCGTGGAAGGCCTGCTCGGCCTCGATCATCTGGGCCTCCAGTTGACTGACATCCGGTGCAGGCTGCTGGACCAGGTCCCTAGTGCGCTGCAGCCAATCCACATACTTCGGTAACTCAGTGCTGCAGTGCCAGGTTAGGTGCTCCTGCAGTTTGGGCTTGAACCAGGCCTTCTGCTGCGAATCGAGATCCAGGTACTGATTCACCCGCCAGGAAATCACCCAGTCCAGGTTGCGATAGGCCAGGCCGGCCTTGCTACAGGCACTGACCAGCAGGCCGAGTGATAGCAGCAGGCACAGGCTTTTCAGATAACCGGACATGTCGACTCCTTTTGGTACGCGCGCCGGGAGAGAGTACGCCAGCCATGTCGACAGCAGCCGTCTGGACATATCCGCTAAAAAAAGCCCGGCGTGGAGCCGGGCTAGAAAGCTCAAGGCAGCGGCGAGTGCCGCTGCCATAGCCTGAACATGGGCTCGGCGAGGAACATCACCAGAAACAGACGCAACGCCGTAGCGCCGTTACCAGCGCCACCGACAGCTGCAGCGCTTCTGCTGTAAGGCACAGTTCGGTGATGCCGCCTGGCATCATGCCGAGCATCAGCGAAACCGAGTCTATACCGCTCAGCCAGCCGATAGCTGAGCCCAGGCCAACCGTTGTGACCATGGCCAGCAAGGTGAATAGCACCACGCGCGCCAGAAAGCCCGGTGCGCTGCGAAAGAACGCTCGGTCGAAATGACAGCCCAGCGCGCAACCGATCAGCCATTGGCCTGCCTGACCGAGCCAGCCGGGCATGCCGATATGCAGATCGAACGTCACGCTGGCTGCGGCGCACAGAGTCAACGGGCCGAGCATCCATGGGTTGGGCTGCCCGAGTCGACGCCATAGCAGAGCCAGCAGGGCGCCTGCTGGCAGCAGGATCGCCAGCCAGAACCAGTCTACCGGCATGGGTAGAGCGGGTTCGACCGGTGGCAGGCCCCAGGTGAACAGTGCCGGAATCAGCAGGATGACCATCAGCAGGCGCACGCTGTGCGCTGCGGCGATGCGTGCTGGTTGCGCACCGTGGCGACGGGACAGATTGACCATCTCGCTGGCTCCGCCCGGCATGCTGGCGAAGAACGCCGTGGCGCGATCCACACCGGAGCGGCGCAGGCCGGCAATGCCGATAGCGCTGAGTGCGAGGGTGGCGAAGGCGCCAAGCAAAATGATTGTCAGGTTACCGAGCACTTGCTCGAGCACCTCACTGGTGAAGTGCAGGCCGATACCGACGGCGACCAGCCATTGGCCGACCTGGCGGCCGCCTGGCATTTCCTGGCTGAGCACGCCGCTGCAGCGCAGCAGAATGACTGCCAGCAGTGAGCCGATGACCCAAGGCAAAGGCCAACCGATAAGGCTGGCCAGGTAACCACCGACTGCGCCAACCAGTGGCGTGAGCCACCAGTTGCGCAGGTGCTTGGGATTGCAGTGCGGGTTGCCGCTATCAGGCATTGGCCGCGTCGGCCTTGCGCTGGCTGCGCTTGCGCCAGGTGCGGTAGAACGGCAGGGCGATCATTACCACGATCAGTGCCCATACGCCCCAGGTGATCGGGCTGGCGAAGAGGATGCCCAGCTCACCGTTGGAGATCGACAGTGCACGGCGCAGGTTCTGCTCCATCATGCCGCCGAGAATGAACCCCAGCAGGACTGCTGACAGCGGAAAGTCCATCTTGCGAAGGATGTAGCCCGCGACGCCGATGCCGATCATCAGGTATAGATCGAACGCTGTGGCGTGCACCGCGTAGACGCCGATCGACGTGATGATGGCAATGGCTGGCACCAATGCCCAGTACGGTACGGCAAGGATCTTGGTGAACACCTTGATCATCGGCACGTTGATGATGATCAACATGATGTTGGCCACGAACAGCGAAGCGATCAGGCCCCAGACGATATCCGGTTGGTCGCGGAACAGCAGCGGGCCGGGCGTGATGTTATAAAGCGTCAAGGCGCCGAGCATCACCGCGGTGGTGCCTGAGCCGGGAACGCCCAGGGTTAGCATCGGTACCATGGAGCCGCAGGCCGCAGCGCTGTTGGCGGTTTCCGGGGCGGCCAGGCCGCGCAGGTCGCCCTCGCCGAACTTGTTATCCTTAACGGCCAGGCGTTTCTCAGCCATATAGGACACGGCACTGGCCAGGGTCGCGCCGGCGCCTGGTAGAACGCCCATCGCGAAGCCCGTGACGCCGCTGCGCAGGTTGGTAGCGAGCACCGACATACCTTCCTTTGCATTGAACAGCATGCGGCCGCTGGCATCCAGGGCCTTCTGGCCGTGGTGGGTGCGCTCAAGCAGTACGAGAATCTCGCTGACCGAGAACAGGCCCAGTACCAGCACCACGAACTGAATGCCGTCGGCCAGACCGAGGCTGCCGAAGGTGAAGCGGTATACGCCGCTGTTGGAGTCGATACCGACACACGACAGGAACAAGCCAATACAGGCCGCAATGGCGGTCTTCATTGGTTTATTGCCGGCCATGCCCGCCAGGCAGACGATTGCGAACACCATCAGTACGAAGTATTCGGCCGGGCCGAAGGCCACCGCCCACTTGGCCAGCAGCGGTGCGAAGATCACCACGCCACAAGTGGCTATCAGGCCGCCGACGAATGAGCTCCAGGCCGAGATCGACAGAGCCACGCCGGCCTTGCCCTGACGTGCCAGCGGGTAGCCGTCTAGGGTGGTCATCACGGCCGAGGCTTCGCCCGGGATGTTCAGCAGGATGGACGAAATACGACCGCCGTATTCACAGCCCAGGTACACCGCCGCAAGCAGGATCAGTGCGGTTTCCGGTGGCAGGCCGAGGGCGAAGGCGATCGGAATCAGCAGCGCCACGCCGTTGATCGGGCCAAGGCCCGGCAGCAGGCCGACGACGGTACCGATCAGGGTGCCGCACAGCGCTGTAAGCAGGTTGTAAGGGCTCAGCGCTACGCCAAAGCCCTGACCCAGGTAGCTAAAAGTATCCACGGATCAGATCTCCAGAGAGGACAGGATGCCGAGCGGCAGCGGGACATCGAGGGCTTTGTCGAACAGCAGGTAAAGACCGATGGCCAGCAACACGCCAGAGATCAAACTGGTCTTCCAGGTGCCTTCGTACAGGCGCGCCATGGCGACACCGAAGAGCACGCTGGCGGGAATAAAACCCAGGGGTTCGAACAGCGTCGCATACAGGGTGAAGATCACCACGCAGCCCGCTACTTTGCGGATCACGTGCTTGTCCAGAGGCGGCTCGTCGCTGGGCTCACCAGGGCGGGCCGGTTTGACCAGTAGGTAAATCGCGCCCAGACCCATGAGGATCAGCAGCAGCATCGGGTAGGCGCGTGGGCCCACCGGTTCATAGGAGAAGGGCGCGTGGTAGCCCCAGGCAACGATGCCCAGCCCTGCACAGGCCAGCAGCAGCACAGCGCCGAAAATGCGTTGTGACATTTGAGGACGTCCTCGTTCGTTCATGGCGAAGGCATCCTCCAGGCGGCGCCCGGAGGATGAACTATGCAGCAGGGATTACTGGATCAGACCAAATTCCTTGGCCAGTTCCTTGTATTGAGCCACCTGCTTTTTCACGTAGGCATCCAGCTCATCGCCGGTCATGGCGAACGGATACAGCTCGCGGCTCTCACGTAGCTTGGCGAAGTCTTCGGAGGCCAGCAGCTGGTCGAACGAGTTCTTCCACCAGGTGTAGGCTTCGTCATTGACTTTTGGGCCGAGGTAGAAACCACGGATTACCGGCCAGACCACGTCATAGCCCTGTTCCTTGGCGGTCGGGATGTCTGCCACTTTGCTACCGGGCAGGCGCTCTTCGGAGAACACCGCGAGGATACGCATGTCGCCACTTTCGACGTGCGGCACGGAGTCGGAAATGTCGGTACTGGCGACCTGGATATGGCCGCCTAGCAGCGCGGTTGCCAGCTCACCACCGCCCTCCATCGCCACATAGCGCATTTCTCGCGGGTTGATACCGGCGGCGCGGGCTACTAGAGCGGTCTGCATCCAGTCCTGGCTGCCAACGGTGCCGCCGGAGCCGATTACAACCTTGCCCGGGTTTTCCTTGAGGGCCTTTACTAGGTCATCGAGGTTCTTGAGTGGCGAGTCCTTGCGAACCGCCAGCGCACCGTAGCTGGTGCCGACGCCCGCCAGCCATTTCACTGCGTTCTCGTCGAAGCGACCGAATTTGCCCTGCGCGAGGTTGAGCAGCGAGCCGCTGGAGAATGCGGTAATGGTGCCTTCCTCGGACGGGCGCTGGGCGACCACTGCGTTGTATGCCACCGCACCGACGCCGCCTGGCATGTATGTCACGCGCATCGGCGACTTGAGCAACTTGCTTTCCACCAGAGCGCTTTGTGCCAGCTTGCAGGTCAGGTCGAAACCGCCGCCTGGGGCAGCCGGCGCGATGCACTCGGGGCGCCGCGGCTCGTCTGCCATTGCTTGACCAGCCAGCATCAGGCAAGAGGCGGTCAGTAGGATGGTACGCATGGATGTTTTCATCGGTTTTTCTCCATTGGAGTCTTTATTGTTAACCAGCGGCGCAGCGGCAAATGGCGCTGTGCGGGTGAGTTTCTCTATGCGCAGTGGCGAGAGTGCTCAGCTGATCGGTCGAGGCGGTAACGATTTGCTTTGGGTGCCAGGCCTTAGCCCGAAACCCACGCGATATCGCTGCGTGCCACATACTTCAAGTCGACGTCGCGTTCCCATTGCCTGTCGCCACTGCCGGCATCCGCTACTTCAGCATGATCGCTGGGGATGCTCGTTGGGGTTGAGCGCAGGACGGGAGCACCGAGCGCTTTGAAGTCGTGACTCGCCTGCCGCTCGCCCGTGTTGAGCTCGGCAGGATCGATGAAAAAGTGTGGGTTGGCTGCGGCACCGAAACCGGCAGCATTGCCTGGCCGCGTGCGGTACAGCTTTTCGAGCGAGGCGATTCGTTGCTCGTGCTGCGGGCGCTTAGTTTGCTCGGCTGGCTCTTGGGAAGAGCTCAGATTCTGGCCTGCCGCTTGATCGTTATCTATCTCGTCGCTGCCAGCAATTGAGCCAACAGGCTGCTCGCCTGCTTTTTCACGGATTTGCGCGTGAGCTTCGAACAGCAGATATTGTCCCCAACTGTCATGAGAAGGTTGCTCTGAGGCATGGCGGACGATGTGGCTGGTAGGGGCGGCCTGGTATTGCAGGCTAACAACGGAATAATCGGAAGTGCTCGCTTGGGCAAGGGAGGCGAAGAAGGCAGCCGGCAGGGCGAGACTCAAAAGACTCGACGACGAGACAGCCTGGCGCGTGGCACTCGGCATGAGTGTTTACTCCGTTATTATTGTTGTTGCGACTGCACTCCACTGTGCGAGTCGCTGAGCGGGAGGATCGAGCCGCCCGGTAATTGATCCTAGAAGCACAACCTTTCACCAGCCTTTCAACGCAATAAGTTGTTGCATATGTACCGCCGTTGCACGCTGTAACTGCTAACTTTTCGCGTGAGCGGTAAACTCTCGCCACTCATGGCAGTCCAGTCCATGGTTCGGTTGGAGGTTGCAGTGCGAATTCTGCTGGTCGAGGATCATCCGCAATTGGCGGCGAGCGTCACCCAGGCGCTCAAGAGTGCTGGTTGGACAGTGGATGTTCTGCATGATGGCGTGGCTGCGGACCTCGCACTCGGCAGCGAGGAGTACGCACTGGCTATTCTGGATGTCGGCCTGCCGCGCATGGACGGTTTCGAGTTGCTCGCCCGTTTGCGTGCTCGCGGCAAGACGGTACCGGTGCTGATGCTCACGGCGCGCGGCGAGGTTAAAGATCGCGTGCACGGGCTCAATCTGGGCGCCGACGATTACCTTGCCAAACCGTTCGAACTGAGCGAGCTGGAAGCGCGGGTCAAGGCCTTGCTGCGTCGCAGCATGCTCGGAGGCGAGCAGCAGCTGCGCTGTGGTGATCTGGTCTATGACCTTGATACCCGGCGCTTCACACTGCTCGATGAAAGCCTCAACCTGACCTCCCGCGAGCAGGCCGTGCTCGAAGCGATGATTTCCCGACCTGGTCGCGTCATGAGCAAGGAGCAGCTGGCTTCCCACGTATTCGGGCTGGATGAGGAGGCTAGCGCCGACTCCATCGAGATTTATGTGCACCGCCTGCGTAAGAAGCTCGAAGGTGGTTCGGTGCGTATCGTTACCTTCCGCGGCCTGGGCTATCTGCTGGAAGCCACGGGTGGATAGGCCTGGGAGCTTGCGTGGCCGGTTGATCCGACGGCTGGCGATACTGTTCACGGTGATCCTGTTGGTCAGCAGCCTGACTGCTTACTGGAGCGCCCGTCACGCTGCCGATACCGCCTATGATCGCACCTTGCTGGCGTCGGCCCGGGCGATCTCCGACGGGCTCTACGCCGTCGAAGGTATGCTCAGCGCCAATGTGCCCTATATCGCCCTGGATACCTTCGCCTACGACAGCGCAGGACGCATCTACTATCAGGTGCTTGGGCCGAAGGGCGAGTTGGTATCCGGTTACGAGGATCTGCCGGCGGCTCCGGAAAATACTCCACGCACCAATGATTATCCCGCGCTCGCCAAGTTCTACGACGGTGAGTATCGCGGGCAGGGCGTACGTGTGGTGAGCTTTCTGCAGCCGGTCAGCGAGCCTAACTACAGCGGCATGGCCGAGATCCGTGTCGCAGAAACGCAGGGTGCTCGCGAGCGCATGGCGCGTGAACTCTTGTTCGGCACACTGTGGCGCATGGGCTTGCTATCTCTGAGCGCCTTGTTACTCGTTTGGCTAGCGGTAAGCGCCGGGTTGCGGCCGCTTGAGAGTTTGCGCAGAACCGTTGCCGCGCGCAGCAGTGATGATCTGCGACCATTGCCTGATGAGGACATGCCGCGCGAGCTGCTGCCGCTGGTCAATGCGCTCAATCAGTTCAATGATCGTCTGCGCGGACTGTTCGAGCGCCAGTCGCAATTCATCGCCGATGCGTCCCATGAATTGCGCACCCCATTGGCGGCACTCAAGGCGCGCGTCGAACTGGGCCTGCGTGATCAAGATTCGCGTGTATGGCACGCAACCCTGCAGGATGCGGCGCTCAATGCCGATCGCCTGACCCATCTGGCCAATCAACTGCTGTCGCTGGCGAGGATCGAAAGCGGAGCGCGAGCGATTGCCGAGGGCGGCGCGTTGCGCTTGGATCTTAGTCAGTTGGCCCGTGAGCTGGGCATGGCCCTGGCGCCTTTGGCCCATTCCAGAGGCGTGGCACTGGCGCTGGAAGCCGAGAAGCCGGTGTGGATTCGTGGTGAACCGACCCTGCTCAATGAGCTTTTATGCAACCTGGTCGACAATGCCATGGCCTACACAGAAGCCGGTGGGAATGTGATTTTGCGGGTGTTGGAGTCAGGCGTGCTGGAGGTCGAGGACGACGGCCCGGGAATTCCCGAAGAGGATCGGGAGCGCGTGTTCGAGCGTTTCTATCGCCGTCAGGCACAAGGTCTGGGGGCTGGTCTTGGGTTGGCGATTGTTGGTGAGATCTGTCGTGCCCACCGGGCGGCAATCAGCCTGCATCAGGCCAAACCTCATGGGCTCTTGGTGCGCGTGGTATTTGACGGCGAGGCGGGGTGAGGCCTCGCCCCATTGCAGTTACTGCAGCATGGTCATTGCGGCATCCATTGCCGCTGACAGGTCTTCGTCGGCATGGATGTCCATGTCCGGCTTGATACCGAGCTTGGCGAATGCCGGGATCTGGCTCCAATCGAGCTGCGTATAAGGGTGCGGCGTGCCGAGATGGCTCTGCAGCGTTGCCACCTGGACGATGTCCACATAGTCGACTTTGCCACCGTCACGGCTGAAGTTCAGGTACTGGCTCGGGATGCAGGCGATCATTTCCGGGAATTCCCAAGTACGCAGGATCTTGTCACCGATGATCGGATGAATCTGCTCGATCACATGATTGAGGCTGATCGAGTCGGAGAGCAGTTCGCTGTGTTCTTCGGCGTAGGTGAGAATCGGCAGGACGCCAATCTGATGAACCAGGCCGGCGAGGGTGGCTTGATCCGGCATCAAGCGTGTGTAGTGACGGCACAGTACGTGGCAGATGCCTGCAATTTCGGTGCTTTTCGTCCATACTTCGCGCATCTTGCGGTCAACTACATCGGTCGTGGCCTGGAACATCTGCTCCATCGCCAGGCCGGTTGCCAGGTTGCAGGTGTAGTTGATGCCGAGGCGGCCGATGGCCATCTGCAGGTCGGTGATTTCCCGGTTGGTGCGCAGCAGCGGGCTGTTCACTACCTTGATGATGCGTGCGGTCAGCGCTGCATCATTGCCAATCACCTTGGTCATTTCGGGAATGCCGACATTGGGGTCCTCCGCTGCCTCGCGAACTTTCAAGGCGACCTCGGGCAGGGTCGGCAGGACCAGTTCATCGTTGTCGATGGCCTTGGTCAGATCCAGCAGGACTTTCTCGGCGAGTTTGCTCATGAAGTTCTCGTTCTTGGCGAAGTGATGGCAGACGATGCGCAGTGTACGTCAGCGCTGGATTTCGCGGTTGCTATCCAGCGTGTACGGCAGATCGAGCAGGTCGAGCGGCATGCCCTCGAGGCTGCCCAGGTGAATGTTTCCATCGAGTGCAGCGTCTTCCTGCAGCACCGCCAGCAGTTCCACGCCTGTGGGACTCGCTGCGGCCAGTACCACTTCGCCCACTGCACTGCGGTGCACAGGGGAAAACAGTTCGCTGCCCGGGGTAGGCAGTTGGTCGGTAGCGATTTTCAGGCGGTAGAGGCGGCGTTTGAGCTTGCCCAGGTACTGCATGCGGGCAACGATTTCCTGGCCGGTATAGCAACCTTTCTTGAAACTCACGCCGCCGACAGCCTGCAGGTTGATCATCTGCGGAATAAACAGCTCGCGGGTTTCTCCGGTTACCTGGCCGATGCCTGCGCGAATCTGTGCCAGCAGCCAGTCGTTGAGTGGCGCTTCACGTAGCTGTTTAGCCAGCTGCGAATGTACGCTTTCGGCCTGTTCCACTGGAGTCCAAAGCTCGGCGCGGCCATCACTTAGACGGGTCGCGAAGAGCGCATCTTTACTGGCAACACTGTCAGCTTGAGTGGCTAGTTCGATGCCCAGCGCCTGCAACGCAGCGTCCCCCCTGCTGATGCCGAATCTGGCCCAGGCAGCACTCTCGTCGCTTAGCTTGGCTTTGGAGAAGGCGGCGTATTTTTGCAGCTCGCCCAGTTGCGGCTCCAACAGCTCGCGGCTCATGGCCAGCAGAAAGCCCTCGGCTATGCTGACGATGCGAAAGCTGGAAAGCATGCGCCCTTTGGGCGTGCAGCGCGCGCCAAGGCTTGATCCGCTGTCGCCGAGGTAATTGATGTTGCAGGTGATCTGACCCTGGAGAAACTTTCCAGCATCCGGGCCGCGTACGGCGAGGATGCCTTCATGGGTAAGCGGGCAAAAGAAAGCGCTGTCGGCCATGGTCGAGACAATCGTGGGTAAAGAATGAGGGTGTCATGATAAGAGCAGCGGCAAGTGTCTAGCTACAGGCAATAACGCGCTCGGGCAATTGCGATCACGACGCTGATGCACGGTGCTGCTGTTGGTATACTGCCGGCCTTTTTTCGAGGAGCACTCACATGGTCGATGCCACTGAACTCAACCGCCTCTTCTGGCACAGCCGGCGTGGCATGTTGGAGCTGGACGTGCTGCTAGTGCCCTTCGTGCGCGAGGTGTACGCGACGCTCGGCGAAGAAGATCGGGCACGCTACCGCAAGCTGCTTGAGTGCGAAGATCAGGACATGTTCGGTTGGTTTATGCAGCGCGGCGAGCCTGAAGATGCCGATCTGCGCCATATCGTTCGCATGATTCTGGATCGTGTCCAGCCCAAGTAAACGCTTCGAATGTAGCTGGCGGCCGTCAAGGCGGCTGCTGGAAGTCTATCTGTGCGCTCAGGCATTGGCGCTTCTGACCCTCGTGCTGGTCGAGCTGCCGCTCTGGGCGAAGCTGGTTTGTGTGCTGGCGTGCGGCTGCCACGCCGCCTGGGTGTTGCCCAGAGATGTGCTACTCAGTCGAGCGGATACCGTCCGTGCCTTGCGCCATGATGACGACGGCTGGCAGGTGCGCTGCGCAGAAGGGCAATGGCAAGCCATTACCCTGCAGCCCGACAGCATGGCGCTGCCATGGCTGGTGATCGTGCGCTTTCGTTTGCCAGGCAGGTACCTTGCGCGCAGCCTGGTCATACCTTCTGATTCGTTACCACGAGACGTACACCGTCGGCTGCGGGTTTACCTGAAGTTCAGTCGTCAGCGTTGGCGGGTTGCAGAATAGTGTCGAGCGCCTCGGGCAGCAGGTCGGGGTAATCCAGGGTGTAATGCAGCCCCCGCGATTCCTTACGTTCCATCGCTGAAAGAATCATCAGTTCGGCTACCTGGGCTAGGTTACGCAGCTCAATCAGGTCGCGACTGACCTTGTAATTACTGTAGAACTCGTCAATTTCATCGAGCAGCAGGCGTACCCGATGCTGGGCGCGTTGCAGGCGCTTGGTGGTCCGCACGATGCCCACGTAATCCCACATGAAGCGCCGCAACTCGTCCCAGTTGTGAGCGATGATCACGTCCTCGTCCGAGTCGGTGACTTGGCTGGCGTCCCAGGAGGGCAGGTCGGTAGGCATTGTTACCCGATGCAGATTGGCGACGATGTCCGCAGCCGCCGAGCGCGCATACACGAAGCATTCGAGCAGCGAGTTGCTGGCCATGCGGTTGGCGCCGTGCAATCCCGTGAAGCTGGTTTCGCCGATGGCATAGAGGCCCTCGACGTCGCTGCGACCTGCCTGATCGACAACCACGCCGCCGCAGGTGTAGTGGGCGGCTGGTACTACAGGGATTGGCTGCTGAGTGATGTCGATACCAAATTCCAGGCAGCGCTGGTAAACGGTTGGGAAGTGGTTTTTAACGAATTCCGCCGGTTTATGGCTGATGTCCAGATAAACGCAGTCGATACCCAGGCGCTTCATTTCATGGTCGATGGCGCGGGCCACGATATCTCGCGGTGCAAGCTCTTCGCGTGGGTCGAACCGTGGCATGAAGCGCTCGCCATTGGGTAGGCGCAGCAGTGCGCCTTCGCCGCGCAGGGCTTCGGTAATCAGAAAACTCTTGGCCTGCGGATGGTAAAGGCAGGTGGGGTGGAACTGGTTGAATTCCAGATTGCCGACGCGGCAGCCGGCGCGCCAGGCCATGGCGATGCCATCGCCGCAGGCTCCGTCGGGATTGCTGGTATAGAGGTAGACCTTGGCTGCGCCGCCGGTAGCGAGAATCACGAAGCGCGCGTGGTGGGTGTCCACCTCGCCGGTCATTCGATTCAGTACATAAGCGCCCAGGCAGCGCCTGCCTTCACGGCCCAGCTTGCGCTCGGTAATCAGGTCAACGGCGGCGCGCTGCTCAAGCAGTTCGACATTGCTGCGCTGGCGCGTGCGCTCGAGTAGCGTATTGAAGATGGCTGCGCCAGTTGCGTCGGCTGCGTGAATGATCCGCCGATGGCTGTGCCCGCCTTCCCGGGTCAGGTGGAAATCGAAGCCGCCGTCCTCGTGATCGCCGTCGTCACGGGTAAAAGGTACGCCTTGCTCTATCAGCCACTGGATCGCTTCACGGCTGTGCTCGACAGTGAACCGCACAGCGTCTTCGCGGCACAGGCCGGCGCCGGCGTTGAGCGTGTCATCGACGTGGGAGTCAATCGTGTCGCTGTGATCCAGCACCGCCGCAACGCCCCCCTGAGCCCAGTAGGTCGAACCATTGGCCAGCTCACCTTTGCTCAGCACAGCGATGCGCAGGTTGTCGGGAAGCGTGAGTGCCAGGGTAAGGCCGGCGGCGCCGCTGCCGATAACGAGAACATCGTGCTGTAAGTGTTGGCTCATTGTTATGGGTTCCGCTGGATGGCGTATGTCGAAGCGGCTCGCGATGTGCCGACTTCAAAGTCTGATATGGGCGGGGGCTGTGTGTCTTTTATATCTGCGCTCAGCCCGCCTGCGAACTATAAAATGGCTGCGCAGCAGAGCATGCTGAAACCTTGGCAGGCCCTAGTATATAGAGGGTGCTAGCGGCACAATAGCCGGCTTGGTAGGTTGTCCTGCACAGAACGTGTATCGTGTGCAGGGTGGCGATGTGCCTGCGTAGCTGGCCGGCCATTTTGGAGCTGCATATCTTCCGCTGTAGCGCGTATGAACTTTGTCTATGGTCGAGGTTCTATAGCGGAGTCGCCCCGGAGAGGGAATGTGTCTGGCTGGTTGAGTGATCGAAGCCATTGTGCGATTCGATTCGGCCCGTCAGGCGATCTAAAGACAATTCGCGCAGCAGGCATCAGGCCTGGTGCGTGGTTTCGTGCAAAACCAAAAAATGTTTTGTGGGAAGCTTGTTCGGAGGGGGAGAACTTTTGCATATGGCTCGAGTCTATTTTGGCAGATCGATCTTCTGGCAGGCGCTGACCTCCTACGGGCTCAACGAGGAGTATTCATGCTAACCCAGGAAGAGGATCAGCAGCTGGTTGAGCGCGTTCAGCGCGGTGACAAGCGAGCATTTGATCTGTTGGTGCTGAAATACCAGCACAAGATTCTCGGGTTGATCGTGCGTTTCGTGCACGACACCCATGAAGCTCAGGATGTAGCCCAGGAAGCTTTTGTAAAAGCTTATCGGGCACTGGGAAACTTTCGCGGCGACAGTGCGTTCTATACATGGCTGTACCGCATCGCCATTAACACGGCGAAGAATCACCTCGTATCTCGTGGTCGTCGGCCGCCAGATAACGATGTAAGTGCAGAGGATGCCGAGTTCTACGATGGCGACCACGCCCTCAAGGATATCGAGTCTCCCGAGCGCGCCCTGTTGAGGGATGAAATCGAAGCAACCGTGCATCGGAGCATCCAGCAATTGCCAGAAGATTTACGAACGGCGCTAACGTTACGTGAATTTGATGGTCTTAGTTATGAAGACATTGCGAGTGTCATGCAGTGTCCAGTTGGTACCGTGCGTTCGCGAATCTTTCGGGCGCGTGAAGCCATCGACAAGTCCCTGCAACCGTTGTTGCAGGAAGCCTGAGACAGCGGCGACAGCCAAGAGAGGAACCGCTATGAGTCGTGAAGCCCTGCAGGAATCGCTGTCCGCGGTGATGGATAACGAAGCGGATGAACTTGAACTTCGGCGTGTGCTCGGTGCGAGCGATGATGCCGAACTACGCGCAACATGGTCTCGCTACCAAGTAGCTCGCGCCGTGATGCACAAAGATCTGCTCGTGCCAAAGCTGGACATCGCTGCAGCAGTTTCCGCTGCGCTTGAAAACGATGCCACTCCAGCTGTGCAGGAGAAGGTTGTGCGTGGTCCGTGGCGTAGCCTGGGACGCGTTGCCGTTGCGGCAACTGTGACAGTTGCCGTGTTGGCAGGTGTACGTTTCTACAATCAGGATGATGTTTCTGGTGCCCAGCTGGCGCAACAGGACCAACCATCCATTGCACTTCCGCAAGCTCAAGGGCCGGCCATTCTGGCGGGTTTCAAGACTTCGGACGAGCAACCGGCTGTAGAAACCGTCTCTGCCGAAGGTGACGGCTGGCACGAACAGCGCCTGCCTGAGTATCTGCGTCAGCATGCTGAACAGTCTGCACCTGGTGCAGCTGAAAACGCACTGCCGTTTGCACGGTCTGCGAGCGTAGAAGAGCGTTAAGAGCGACGCGTATGCGCTCCATTCTCGTCACGTCTCTGATGCTCGGCGGTATATTGGCAACCCCTGCCATTGCCGCCGACGCTCAGGGATTGTTGCAGAGGCTTGGCAAAGCCGAAAGCAGTCAGAGTTTTCAAGGCACGTTCGTCTACGAGCGTAATGGCAATCTCTCCACTCACAGTATCTGGCGTCAGGTCGAGCCGGGTGGGTCTGTGCGTGAACGACTGTTGCAGCTTGATGGCGCGCCCCAGGAAATGCTGCGGGTCAATGGTCAAACGCAGTGCGCCAATGGTGCTATTGCCTCCACCGTTGTGGGCGAACAGCGCTCGCCCGCTCGCGGCCTGAACGTCGAGCAGATAGAGCAGTGGTACGAGGTTCGCCTGGATGGTGAGTCGCGTGTTGCTGGTCGCCCTGCAATGGTTCTTGGATTGGTTCCGCGTGACAGGCATCGCTACGGTGTCGAGTTTTACGTGGACAAGGAAACCGGGTTGCCCCTCAAGTCGCTTCTGGTCAACGACCAAGGCAGGTTGCTTGAGCGTTTTCAGTTTACCCAGTTGAATACTACTGATACTCAGCCGGCTGCGGTTTTGCAGCCTTCCGGCGACTGCGCGCCTGTGCGTATCATCAAGGCTCGCACTCCGTCTATAGAACTCTGGCGCTCCGAGTGGTTGCCGCCAGGCTTCAGTCTTAGTGCTGTGACCCAGCGTCCTAGCCCGGTATCTGACGATAACGTCGATTGCCTGGTCTACGATGACGGCCTAGCGCGTTTTTCGGTATTTCTCGAGCCTTTGCATCATGCCGCAGTGGCTGATGCCCGTAGCCAGCTTGGCCCTACCGTGGCTGTATCCCGTCGCCTGACAACCGATGATGGAGATGTCATGGTTACGGTTGTCGGAGAAATACCGCTGGGAACAGCGGAGCGAGTTGCCATGTCGATGCGTGCCGATCACGCGCATTAAGCTCCGTAAGAATCGATGATCACGATCAGGGTCAATACTGCCACTGCATCGTCACCTTTGTTGTACCGATGGCCCCCCGCAGGGGGCTCGTTTGTTCTGGATGGGGAAGAAACTGCAATGTCGATGCCTAGCCTGAAAAATTACGCTGCCGCGTTGTTCGCGGTTTTTCTGATGGGGCAGTCAGTAGCTGCACACGCGCAGCTTCCGGACTTCACGCCGCTGGTCGAGGCAGCGTCCCCTGCCGTGGTCAACATCAGCACCCGGCAGAAAGTGCCGAATGCCGTGGCTAGCAATGGTGGTCTTGCGGTGCCTGATCTCGAAGGCCTGCCGCCGATATTTCGCGAGTTCTTCGAGCGCAATATTCCCCAGCAGCCGCGCTCGCCAGGCAGTGGTGGTCGTCAGCGTGAAGCGCAATCGCTTGGCTCGGGCTTCATCATTTCCAAAGACGGCTACATCCTGACTAACAACCACGTAGTGGCCGATGCCGATGAAATCATCGTGCGTCTGTCTGATCGCAGTGAGTTGGAGGCCAAGCTGATCGGTACTGACCCGCGTAGCGACGTCGCGTTGCTCAAGGTCGATGCGACCGATCTGCCGACCGTCAAATTGGGTAATTCCGACAACCTCAAGGTCGGTGAATGGGTGTTGGCCATCGGCTCGCCATTTGGTTTCGATCATTCGGTAACTGCCGGTATCGTCAGCGCCAAGGGCCGTAGCCTGCCAAACGAGAGCTACGTGCCGTTCATCCAAACTGACGTCGCGATCAACCCTGGTAACTCCGGTGGCCCTCTGTTCAACCTGGATGGCGAAGTCGTAGGTATCAACTCGCAGATATTTACCCGTTCCGGTGGCTTCATGGGCTTGTCTTTCGCCATTCCTATGAGCGTGGCGATGGATGTGGCTGACCAACTGAAAGCCAGTGGCAAGGTGAGCCGCGGCTGGCTGGGCGTGGTGATTCAGGAAGTGAATAAGGATCTCGCCGAGTCCTTCGGTCTGGAGAAGCCAGCGGGTGCGCTGGTTGCCCAGGTGCTCGAAGATGGTCCGGCTGCCAAAGGAGGCCTGCAGGTTGGTGACGTGATCCTCAGCTTGGACGGCAAGCCGATCATCATGTCCGCTGACCTGCCGCATTTGGTGGGCGCCTTGAAGCCTGGCACCAAAGCGAACCTGGAGATCGTTCGTGAAGGTGCGCGCAAAACTCTGAAGCTGGCGGTCGGCACCATGCCTGCTGACGATGGCGATGAAGCCACCGAAACTCCAACGCCTGGCGCCGAGCGCAGCAGCAACCGTCTGGGTGTCAGCGTTGCCGAGCTGACCGATGAGCAGAAGAAAGCGCTGGATCTGCGTGGCGGTGTAGTGATTCGTGAAGTGCAGGACGGCCCGGCTGCGTTGATCGGTCTGCGTCCTGGCGACGTGATCACTCACCTGAACAATCAGGCCATCAGTTCGGCGAAGAACTTCACTGAGGTGGCGCAATCGCTGCCGAAGAATCGCTCGGTGTCGATGCGCGTCCTGCGTCAGGGGCGTGCCAGCTTTATCACTTTCAAACTGGCCGAATAGGCCTGGCTGAATAAGCCTGCTAATAGTTATCCATTGCTAAGCAGGAAAGGGCGACGAGAGTCGCCCTTTTTTGTGCGCGTCTCATTGCTCTTGTACTGCCGGCTACTCGGTAAAGCCTGACGTTTAAGCAGGGTGAGGCGGGCAGATGGCCAATAACTGCGCTCGCGCGGTTGTCCTGACGTGACGTGGGGGCAACCACTCGGGTAAACTTTGCGGCTATTTTCGGCGGGCAGTCGCCTGCGGCCTTTTTCGAGTGTTGTCCTGTGAGTGACCTGAGTCATATCCGCAATTTTTCCATCATTGCCCACATTGACCACGGCAAGTCGACGCTGGCTGACCGTTTCATCCAGATGTGCGGTGGCCTTACTGCGCGCGAGATGGAGGCCCAGGTTCTCGATTCCATGGATCTGGAGCGTGAGCGCGGTATCACCATCAAGGCTCACAGCGTCACGCTCTATTACAAGGCGAAGGACGGCATCACCTATCAGCTGAACTTCATCGACACCCCGGGGCACGTCGACTTCACCTATGAGGTAAGCCGTTCGCTGGCTGCCTGTGAAGGCGCGTTGCTGGTGGTTGATGCTGGCCAGGGCGTCGAGGCGCAG
The DNA here is from genome assembly GCF_900142655.1 of Phytopseudomonas punonensis. Taxonomy (GTDB): domain Bacteria; phylum Pseudomonadota; class Gammaproteobacteria; order Pseudomonadales; family Pseudomonadaceae; genus Aquipseudomonas; species Aquipseudomonas punonensis. The sequence goes on from NZ_FRBQ01000002.1 coordinate 32,061, forward strand.
TCGGTTGCCAACTGCTACACCGCCATCGAGCAGGGCCTGGAAGTCATGCCCGTGCTGAACAAGATGGACCTGCCGCAAGCCGATCCGGATCGCGTCAAGGACGAAATCGAGAAGATCATCGGTATCGACGCCACCGACGCCGTGGCATGTAGCGCCAAGAGCGGCATGGGCGTCGATGAAGTGCTCGAGCGCCTGGTGCAGACCATTCCGGCACCGACCGGCGACATCGAGGCGCCGTTGCAGGCTCTGATCATCGACTCCTGGTTCGACAACTATCTGGGCGTGGTTTCCTTGGTACGTGTACGTCACGGCCGGGTGAAGAAGGGCGACAAGATCCTGGTCAAGTCCACCGGCAAGATTCACCTGGTCGACAGCGTGGGGGTGTTCAACCCCAAACACACCGCCACCGCAGATCTCAAGGCTGGCGAAGTTGGCTTTATCATCGCCAGCATCAAGGACATTCACGGTGCGCCGGTAGGTGACACCCTGACCCTCAGCTCGACGCCAGACGTCGAAGTGCTGTCGGGCTTCAAGAAGATTCAGCCGCAGGTTTACGCTGGCCTGTTCCCGGTCAGCTCCGACGACTTCGAGGACTTCCGCGATGCGCTGCAGAAGCTGACCCTCAACGATTCATCGTTGCAATACCTGCCGGAAAGCTCCGACGCCCTCGGCTTCGGCTTCCGTTGCGGCTTCCTCGGCATGCTGCACATGGAGATCATCCAGGAGCGCCTGGAGCGCGAATACGACCTGGATCTGATCACCACAGCGCCGAGCGTTATTTTTGAAGTTCTGCTTAAGACCGGTGAAACGATTTACGTCGACAACCCGTCCAAGCTGCCGGATGTTTCTTCGGTCGAGGATTTCCGCGAGCCGATCGTGGCCGCGACCATCCTGGTACCGCAGGAGCACCTGGGCAACGTCATCACCCTGTGTATCGAGAAGCGTGGCGTTCAGCGCGACATGCAATTCCTCGGCACCCAGGTTCAGGTTCGCTACGACCTGCCGATGAACGAAGTGGTGCTCGATTTCTTCGATCGTCTGAAATCCACCAGCCGTGGCTACGCCTCGCTGGACTACCATTTCGACCGTTACCAGTCGGCCAATCTGGTCAAGCTGGACGTGTTGATCAACGGCGACAAGGTCGATGCGCTGGCGCTGATCGTGCACCGTGACAACGCCCACTACAAAGGGCGTCAGTTGACCGAAAAGATGAAAGAGCTAATCCCTCGACAGATGTTCGATGTTGCGATTCAGGCGGCCATCGGCGGCCAGATCGTGGCACGGACCACTGTCAAGGCATTGAGAAAGAACGTTCTGGCCAAGTGCTACGGCGGCGACGTGAGCCGTAAGCGCAAGCTGTTGGAGAAGCAGAAGGCCGGTAAGAAGCGCATGAAGCAGGTGGGGAACGTGGAGATTCCACAGGAAGCCTTCCTTGCTGTACTCAAGTTGGATAGCTGAGGCCTATGTCATTCAATTTCCCGCTGTTGCTGGTCATTGCCGTCGCCGTGTGCGGCGCGCTGGCCTTGTTCGATCTGGTATTCCTGGCGCCGCGGCGTCGTGCAGCGATCGCCAGTTACCAGGGCAAGGTCGAGCAAGTCGACGACGCAGTGGTCGAGAAGCTCAACAAGGAACCCTTGCTGGTTGAATACGGCAAGTCGTTCTTTCCGGTGCTGGCCATCGTGCTGGTGCTGCGCTCCTTTCTGGTCGAGCCGTTCCAGATTCCGTCGGGGTCGATGATTCCGACCCTGGAAGTGGGCGATTTCATTTTGGTCAACAAATTTGCCTACGGCATTCGCCTGCCGGTGCTGGACACTAAGGTGATCGAAGTCGGTGACCCGCAGCGCGGCGACGTCATGGTGTTCCGTTACCCGAGCGATCCCAACGTCAACTACATCAAGCGGGTGATAGGCCTGCCAGGCGACCACGTGCGCTACAGCAACGACAAGCGCCTGTTCATCAACGGCAACCCGGTTGCCGAGCAGTTGATCGGTGAAGAGCCGGGCAGCCTGGGTAGCGCCACGCTATACAGTGAGCACCTGGGTGAAGTCGAGCACCGTATCCGCAAGGAAATGAGCCGCTACCGCGCCGAACCGGGCAAGGAGTGGACGATTCCTGAAGGGCACTACTTCATGATGGGCGACAACCGCGACAACTCCAATGACAGCCGCTACTGGAACGACCCTAATATCCCCAAAGATGTACTGGGCATGGTTCCGGATCGCAACATCGTCGGCAAGGCATTCGCCATCTGGATGAGCTGGCCGGATCCGAAGTTCAAGTCTCTGCCGAACCTCTCCCGCGTCGGGCTGATTCACTGATCTGATGAAAATTTGCGGCGCCGTTCAATACGGCGCCGCCAGCTATCTATAGTCTTGTGATGCGCCTGATGCGCATCGGACTATCTGGATATTTTGGGGATAAATATGAAATTCGCGCGCTCGCAGCAGGGCTTGTCGATCGTCAGTTGGCTGGTTGTGCTTGCCGTTGTAGCGTTTCTGGCCAGCACGGCGTTCAAGGTGGTGCCGCATTACCTCGACTACATGTCGATGCAGAAGATCATCACCTCGGTGGAAACCGACCGTGTGGAGAGCGTCAAAACCGTGGCCGATTTCTACGCTCACGTGAGCCGTGGCATGACGGTCAACAGCATCCGCGATCTGAACATGCAGGACGTGCTGAAAGTGACCCAGGATGGCAATGAATTTCTTGCCCACCTCAAATATGACAAACGTGAGCACCTGATCGAGAACATCGATCTGGTGGTTAATTTCGATAAAGAATTCCGTGTGCGAATGCCGTGAGTGTTTCGTTGACCCGCCTCGAGCGACAGCTGGGGCACAGTTTCAAGGACCAGGATCTGATGATCCTGGCGCTGACCCATCGTAGTTTTGCCGGGCGCAACAATGAGCGTCTGGAGTTTCTCGGTGATGCCATCCTCAATTTCGTCGCCGGTGAGGCGCTCTACGAGCGTTTCCCGCAGGCACGCGAGGGGCAACTTTCCAGATTGCGCGCGCGCCTGGTCAAGGGCGAAACGCTGGCCATTCTGGCTCGCGGTTTCGACCTTGGCGAGTACCTGCGTCTGGGCTCTGGCGAGCTGAAGAGCGGCGGCTTTCGTCGCGATTCGATCCTAGCCGATGCGCTGGAAGCGCTGATCGGCGCCATCTATCTGGATGCCGGCATGGACACCGCGCGCGAGCGCGTGCTGGCCTGGCTGACCAACGAGCTGGATGGCCTGACGCTGGTCGACACCAACAAAGACCCCAAGACACGCCTGCAGGAGTTTCTGCAGTCGCGCGCCTGTGAGCTGCCGCGTTACGAAGTGGTCGACATTCAGGGCGAGCCCCATTGCCGGACATTCGTGGTCGAGTGTCAGGTCAATCTACTCAATGACAAAACCCTGGGCCAAGGCGCCAGCCGCCGCATTGCCGAACAGGTAGCGGCGACGGCAGCGCTGATCGCTCTGGGTGTGGAGAACGGCAATGACTGATTCGCCTGTAACACGCTGTGGCTACGTCGCCATTGTTGGCCGGCCCAACGTGGGCAAGTCGACCTTGCTCAATCACATCCTCGGTCAGAAGCTGGCGATTACCTCGCGCAAGCCGCAAACCACCCGCCACAACATGCTCGGCATCAAGACCGAGGGTGACGTGCAGGCGATCTACGTCGACACCCCAGGTCTGCACAAGAACAACGAGAAGGCGATCAACCGCTACATGAACAAGAACGCGGCGTCGGCGTTGAAGGACGTCGACGTGGTGATCTTCGTGGTTGACCGGACTCGCTGGACCGACGAAGACCAGATGGTGCTCGAGCGTATTCAGTACGTGCAGGGCCCGGTAATCCTGGCCGTCAACAAGACCGACCGCCTGGATGACAAGGCTGATCTGATGCCACACCTGAAGTGGCTGGCCGAGCAGTTGCCCAGTGCCGAGATCGTGCCGGTATCGGCTCAGCATGGGCACAATCTCGATGCACTGGAAAAATTGGTTGGTGAGCGCCTGCCGGAAGGCGTGCACTTTTTCCCCGAAGACCAGATTACCGACCGTTCCGGACGCTTCTTCGCGGCTGAACTTGTGCGCGAAAAGATCATGCGTCAGCTGGGTGCCGAACTGCCTTACCAGATCACCGTAGAGATCGAGGAATTCAAGCGCGAAGGTCGGATCATGCATATCCATGCGCTGATCCTGGTTGAGCGTGATGGCCAGAAGAAGATCATCATCGGCGAGAAGGGTGAGCGCCTGAAGCGCATTGGCCAGGAAGCACGCAAAGACATGGAGTCGATGTTCGACACCAAAGTCATGCTCAACCTCTGGGTCAAAGTCAAAAGCGGCTGGTCCGACGACGAGCGCGCCTTGCGTTCGCTGGGCTACGACAATATCTGACCCGGCATCCCGCCGCCTTGCGGCTGGCTATCCTAGCGAGTGATCCCCACATGCTTGCGCTCAGCCAGCCCGCCTATGTTTTGCACAGCCGTGCGTACCGTGAAAGCAGTGCACTGGTCGACTTCTTCACGCCCCAGGGGCGTTTGCGTGCGGTATTGCGCGGGGCTCGTGGTAAAGCCGGCAGCCTGGCTCGGCCGTTCATCCCCCTCGAGCTGGAAACCCGTGGTCGCGGCGAGCTGAAGAACGTTGCCAGGTTGGAAGCCGCCGGCATTCCCAATCTGCTCTCCGGCGAGGCGCTGTTCAGTGGCTTGTACCTCAATGAGCTGTTGATTCGCGTGCTGCCAGCCGAAGACCCGCACCCCGTCATTTTCGAGCAATACGCCCTGACCATTCTGGCGCTGGCCCAGGGCCGTGCGCTTGAGCCGCTGCTGCGGGCTTTCGAATGGCGGCTGCTCGACGAGTTGGGCTATGGTTTCGCCCTCGATAGCGATGTACAGGGTGATGCTGTCGTCGAAAGCGGTTTGTACCGATTGCAGGCAGACAGTGGTTTTTTGCCCATCGGCCATTGGCAGCCTGGCGCATTCCTGGGTAGCGAGCTGCTGGCCATGGCCGATGCAGACTGGGCCGCGCCCGGCGCCCTAGCTGCCGCCAAGCGTTTGATGCGTCAAGCGCTAGCCCCTCATCTTGGCGGCCGACCCTTGGTCAGCCGCGAATTGTTCATGACGCTCAAGGAGCCGACCCGTGATTAAAGCCAATCGTGTTTTGCTGGGTGTGAATATCGATCACGTTGCCACGTTGCGCCAGGCGCGGGGCACCCGCTATCCGGATCCAGTCAAAGCCGCGCTAGATGCCGAGGAAGCGGGGGCGGATGGCATTACCGTGCATCTGCGTGAAGACCGCCGGCATATCCAGGAGCGTGACGTGCGGGTGCTCAAAGAGGTGATGCAGACACGCATGAACTTCGAGATGGGCGTGACCGACTTCATGCTCGATTTCGCTGAGCAAATTCGCCCCGAACACGTCTGCCTGGTACCGGAAACCCGTCAGGAGTTGACCACCGAAGGCGGCCTGGATGTAGCCGGCCAGGAAGCGCGGATTGCCGCAGCGGTAAAGCGGTTGGCGGCCGCTGGTAGTGAGGTTTCGCTGTTCATCGATGCCGACCCGCTGCAGATCGAGGCGAGCAAACGCGTCGGCGCGCCGGCCATCGAACTGCACACCGGGCGTTACGCTGATGCCCACACGCCGGAAGACGCTGCTATCGAGCTGCAACGTATTCGTGAAGGCGTTTCCCTGGGGGGGGCGCTGGGGTTGATCGTCAACGCCGGTCATGGCCTGCATTACCATAACGTCGAGCCGGTGGCGGCGATCCCTGGCATCAACGAGCTGAATATTGGCCACGCGCTGGTCAGCCACGCATTGTTCGTTGGTTTCAAGGATGCGGTGAGGGAAATGAAGCAGCTGATCGAAAGCGCTGCATCACACTAACGGCGTGCTCCATAAGCCACTGCCACCTGCGTTGCCAGTGCTTCGGCAGCTGCACCACGGTTGCTGCCGCGCAGTAGTTTGATGTGATAGTCGCCCAGTGGTGGTAGCCCGTGTTCCTGCTGGGGCAGGCGGCGCAGTGGCGGTTTGACCAGGCTGGCCGGGAAGGCTGCGATGGCCAGATCAGCCAGTAACGCCGCTTCCTGCCCCGCGCATTGCTCGCTTGAGTAGGCGATGCGGTAGCTACGCCCGAGCCTATCCAGCCCGTCCATGGCCGCACGTCGCCAGGCACAGCCAAGGCTGGCGACGGCTAACGGCAGAGGGTTGCGCTTGACCGCCAAGCCGCCATCACGGCCTGCCCAGACCAGCGATTCGCTGCAGATGATTTCTCCTCGGGAGTCGTCGGCATCGCCATTGCCGGTATTGAGCAAGGTAAGGTCGAGCTCCCCTGCATCCAGGCGCTCGATCAGCTCGCAGCTGCGGCCTACCGATACGTCGACCTGAACCGCGGGGTGGCTGAGGGCGAACTGCGACAGCAGGTCGGGGAGGGCGCCTACGCCGATATCGAATGGCGTGCCGAAACGTACGGTACCCGCCAGATTCGGAACCAGAAAGTGCGAGACCGCTTCCTCGTTGAGCTTGAGCAGGCGCCGCGCATAACCGAGCAGAATCTCGCCATCCGAAGTGAGTCGCACGCGTCGGCTCTCGCGTAGAAACAGCGTGCGCCCTAGGGATTCCTCCAGGCGTTTGATCTGTTGGCTAACGGCAGCCGTGGTACGGAATACCTGCGCGGCGGTGCGGGTGAAGCTGCCACTCTCGGCGATGCCGACGAATGTCTTCAGCACATCGCTTTCCAGCAGTGGCAGCGCAGCGGGCAGTTCGGTGAGCAATGTGCTGTTCATGGTCTGGTTAATATTTTCTTAATCGATTGTTAGATATTACTCGTTTGTCTTAACAGTAGGCGTAACTCAATCTGTCGGCAAGCGGTCACCGATAACCGGTGACCACAGGCTGTCGAGGAGAGTTGTCATGAGATCGAACGAACAGCATGCCGCCAATAACGAGCGCACCCCCCAGGCAAGGTCGTCGGGCCTTGTTGCGCATGAGTTGCCCCAGTGGCTGGGCGACTGGTACTTCGCCTGGTGCTGGAGGCGCAAGATGCGCCGCCTGCTAAGGCTCGAAAGCGCGGGCCAGGTGCGCCTGGGGAGTGCTCGGGAGCGAGTCAGCAATGGGGCGCAGATGCCACTCGTTATGATCGCCGCACGGCAGGCTGAATGGCGTCGTAAAGGTGATCGGGCTGATTGACGCTGCTGTCAGGGTTTGCGCGCAACCAGTACCGCGCGGCGCGGGGCCGGCAGGCCTTCGAGGGTGCGGCGGTGATCCAGTGGGTCGAGGAACTCGGGTAGCGACTGGTAACGCATCCACTCGGTGCTGCGCTGTTCTTCGACCGAGGTGACGCTGACGTCCACGCAGCGTACGTCGACGAAGCCAGCACGGCGCAGCCACAGTTCCAGCGCCGGCACCGAGGGCAGGAACCAGACGTTGCGCATCTGTGCGTAGCGGTCTTCGGGAACCAGCACCTGCTGGGCGTCGCCTTCCACAACCAAGGTTTCCAGTACCAGTTCACCGCCCTTGAGCAGGCAGTCCTTGAGCTCCAGCAGGTGGTCGATAGGTGAGCGGCGGTGGTAGAGCACGCCCATTGAGAACACGGTGTCAAAGCCCAGCAGCTTTGCAGGCAGCTCTTCGATACCGAGGGGCAGGTGCCAGGCGGGCATGTCCGGCAGGTAGTTCTTCATCGCCAGGAACTGGCAGAGAAACAGCCAGTTCGGGTCGATGCCGACCACACTGCGGGCGCCGTCGCCGAGCATGCGCCACATGTAGTAGCCATTGCCGCAGCCGACGTCGAGTACGCGTTTGCCGGTCAGGTTCAGGTGCGGTGAAACGCGCTGCCATTTCCAGTCGGAACGCCATTCGGTATCCACGTGCACACCGAACAGATGAAAGGGGCCTTTGCGCCAGGGAATCAGGCCGCGTAGGGCGCTATCCAGGGCCGCTTGGGTTGTTTCGTCACGTGTGCCGTCGAGTTTGAAGTCCCGCAGCAGGTCGATCTGCTCGGCCTCAAGCGCCGGCAGCGCTTCGACCGCCGCGTACCAACGCTCCAGGTCGCCATGACCGATGGCCAGTTTGGCGTCGATCTGCCCGGGTAGGTCAGCGCTCCAGTCCTGCAGCGGCGTGCCGGCGAGCTCGGCCTGCAGGGCGTCCAGATCCATACGGCGCATCATGGCAGTGCTACCAGGGAAGCGAAGTTGAGGCACTGGAACCACGGCACCACCTTGCTGAAGCCGGCAGCGTGTAGGCGTTCGCGGTGCTGCTCGAGGCTGTCGGGCAGCATGACGTTTTCGATGGCGCTGCGTTTCTGGGCGATTTCCAGTTCGCTGTAGCCATTGGCACGTTTGAAGGCGACGTGCAGATTGGTGAGCAGAGCATGCTGCCCGTCGTCTTCGAAGCGCAGCTTTTCTGACAGGATCAGTGCGCCGCCCGGCAGCAATGCCTGTCGAATACGCGCCAGCAGGGGCTGGCGCTGCGCCGGCTCAATGAATTGCAGGGTGAAGTTCAGCGCTACCAATGAGGTCGGCTGGAACTGCATGGCGAGAATATCGGCCTCGATGACCTCGACCGGCAGCAGCTCCTGGAACATCGAGTTCTGGGCGTGCAGGTATTCGCGGCAGCGTTCGACCATGGCGCTGGAGTTGTCCACGGCGACCACCCGGCAGTCTTCCAGTTGAACATGGCGGCGCAGCGCCTGGGTCACGGCGCCCAGCGAGCTGCCCAGGTCGTAGAGCACGCTGTGCGGCTGAGCGAACTGGCCGGCCAGCATGCCGATGTTCTCGACGATGGTCGGGTAACCGGGCACCGAGCGCTTGATCATGTCCGGGAACACGCGCGCCACGTCTTCGTTGAACACGAAGTCCGGCACCTGATCCAGTGGCTGGGCAAAAAGTTGGTCGGGCTGTCTGTTCACGGTCGGTCTGCGCGGAGCTGGAAAGGCGCGCATTTTAGCCAAGTCCGGCGATTAGCCAAACCTTGTCGGAGGTATTAGTGCAACGCGAGTGCTGAGGCCCGCTGGAAGGCGGGCTTCGAAGGCTTGATTGGAGCAGCTGCGGTAATTGGCGGCGACAGCGCTCAGCGCACGCGAATCTGGCAATCGAAGGTCTCGGCAGGTTCTGCGCTGGCATCCCAGGGCTGTGCGTAGGTCAGCAACAGTCGTGCTTCACCACGTTCTGTCGCCTGGAAGCGCCAGGTTGAATGACCATCGCCGCCGACCAAGTCGGAGTTTTCAGCGCTGCTATACACTTCCGGGCCGAGGCTCTTGAGCACCTTCGCGGCCTCTTCACGGACTGCCCAGCGGTAGCCGGTCGTCGGGTTGCTCGGCAGGCTGAGGATCAACTGTTGGCCTGCCTGCAGACTGATCGGGCATTGCGCCTGTTTCTGCACTTGCACGCTCTTGGACGGGCTGGCGCAGGCGCCCAGCAGGACGAAACTGGCGATGAGAGGCAGACGGTAGACGTTGATCATGGTGTGCTCCAGGCGCAGAAATCGACTGCCAGCATAACGGCAGATGGTGGTCGTGTAACTCGCGCCGCGCCGACTCATGCTGTGGATATCAATCGACGATGAACAGCTTTGCGCCGGTATTCGTCGAGCTGCGGTGCGCTTCGGCCTGATCGGCGACCTGGTAACTCATGCCCGCGGTCATCACGAAGCGGCGGCCATCTTCCAGTTCGGTATGCAGTTCGCCCTCGAGACACAGCAGGATATGGCCCTTGCTGCACCAGTGGTCGGCTAGGTAGCCGGGTGAATAGTCAACCATGCGCACCCGCAATGCGCCGAACTGGCGGGTTCTCCAATGGGCCACGCCGGTTTCGCCCGGATGCTCGGTGGCGTCCACCTGGCTCCAGTCGGTAATGCCAAAAGGGATGTCGGCGATGTTCATGAGCGTTTCCTGATGGGTGGTAAGTCATGGCGCGGCGGTGACGCCGACCGAGAGGCTGTCAGTCCTGCTGGGCCTGTAGGAACAGGGCAAACAGTTCTGATTGCGACTTGATCCCCAGCTTGCCGTAGATGTGTTTGCGATGCACCTTGATCGTCTCCGTCGAGATGGACAGTTTACGGGCGATTTCCTTGCCCGAGCAGCCGCTGAGCATCAGGCGGGCAACATCCAGCTCTCGCGCCGTGAGGCTGTTTTCCAGGCGATGCCCGGCGCTACCAGGTGCTTGCGGTCGTCTGGGGCCAGGCGTCGAGCTGCCGAGTAGCTGTTGGTCGAAGGTCAGGCGCTGACGCATCAGCCCGCTTACCCAGGGCTGCACCAGGCCAAGCAGGGCGAGGTTCTCGGGAGTGAAACGATGCTGCGCGCCGAGCGACAGGCACAGCGTGCGGCCAGCCTCCAGGGGGACATTGAACTGCACCTCGTCAACCACGACGTTGAGGCGGAAATAGCGCTGGTAGTAATCGGTTTGCTCGAAGCGTTCCGGCGCCACATCGGCCAGGTGCAGCAGGCCGCCGACGGTTCGTTCGCGACTGTCGATGTAGAACGGGTCGAGCTGGTAGAGGCCTTTGAGGTAGTCCAGAAACAGTGTGTCAGGACCACCGTCCAGCCCTGGGCACTCGGCGAGAACCTGTGGCCGCGCGTCGCTGAAGATCAGCACTACCCAGCTGTCGAAGGCTACGTACTGCTCCAGCACGCGCACCAGCGCCGTCCAGAAACCCGGGCGATCCAGCCCCTCGATGAGTTTGCCAACCGACTGGTGCCAGGCGATGTGCTGCAACGAAAGTCCCACTTCCTACCCCCAATGGGTTAACCCGCCTGCGTGATTACCGGCGTCGATCCTTGCCGCCATACTCGGGGTACGGCATTGGCAGTTCACCGACCTGCCAGGCAAGGAAATACCCGGCCGATTCTGACGCTTTTTATCCGCCTGGGACAAAACAACAGGAAATCTTGATGAAGATCGAACTCGTACAAATGCGCGGCCGTGATGGCGACACCGCATACAACCTGAGCTGCGCTTTGCAGGCGATTGACGATCGCGCCGAAGGTACCGATCTGCTGGTATTCGCGGAGACTCATCTGATGGGGTTTCCGACTGCGCTCAATATCGCCGAGCTGGCCGAGCCGGTCGACGGCCCGACGATTCAGGCCGTGCAGCAGGCGGTTCGCGAGCGCAACGTCTCGGTGGCCATCGGCATGGCGGAAAATGACTGCGGCGTGTTTTACAACACCACGCTGCTGATCACCCCGGCCGGTATCGCCATGCGCTACCGCAAGACCCATCTGTGGTCATCCGACCGCGGCATCTTCACGCCGGGCGACCGCTACGTGACGGTGCCCTGGCAGGGTATCCGGGTCGGCATCCTGATCTGTTTCGACATCGAGTTTCCGGAAAGCGCCCGGGCGCTGGCGCAGCTCGGCGCCGATTTGATCATCGTCACCAACGGCAATATGGATCCCTACGGCCCCACCCACCGTACGGCGATAATGGCGCGGGCCATGGAAAACCAGGCATTCGCGGTGATGGTCAATCGTGTGGGCAGTGGCGATGGCGATCTGGTGTTCGCGGGCGGCAGCAGTGCGGTCGATCCATTCGGCCGGATGCTGTGCGAAGCCGGGCGTGAAGAGTGTCGGCAGATCGTCGAGCTCGACCTGGATCAACTTCAGGCGGCCTGCAGCGATTACCGCTACCTCGACGAGCGACGCCTGACGCTGCCCGGTGAGCGCATCGACTACCCGGACGGGCGTCGCGAACTACTGATTCCACGTTAAGACGGAGGCCAACCTCCGCATTGCCGCCGGACGCCGCGCCCGGTGAGCGTTGCTGTGTTCGCCGACTTCGGCTCTGCCATAAAAATCATAATCTCGGAGTAGCAGTAATGGCCAATCTCAAACGTACCCTGTCACTGGGTTCGGTGGTGCTGTTCGGCATCGCCTATATGACCCCGATCATCGTGCTCGGTACCTTCGGTATTCTTGCCGACGTGACCAACGGGCAGGTGCCTGCCGCCTATGTGGCCGCCACACTGGCCATGTTATTCACTGCGCTGAGCTACGCGAAAATGGCTACGGCCTTTCCCGTGGCCGGCTCCGCCTACACTTACGTGCGCAAGTCGATCAACGCCAAGCTGGGCTTTCTCGCCGGCTGGGCGTTGCTGCTCGATTATCTGTTCCTGCCCATGGCCATCTGGCTGATCGGCGCAGCCTACCTGGGCTCGGCGTTTCCGGAGGTGCCGCAGGCCGTCTGGGTGCTGGGTTTCATCGTGGTGACGTCACTGATCAACATGGTGGGCCTGCAATTGGCCAAGACAGTCAACGGTTTGCTGATGGTGGTGCAGCTTTTGGTGCTGGTGGCATTCGTGGCCTTGTGCGTGCATTACGTGGCGGGGGACGGCAGCAAACCGCTGTGGAGCCTGCAACCGTTCTTCGACGGCAGCTTCAGCCTGCCGCTGGTGATGGGCGGCGCTGCGATTGCCTGCTATTCGTTTCTCGGCTTCGATGCGGTCAGCACGCTGACCGAGGAAACCCGCGATCCGCAGAAAACCATTCCCAGAGCGATCCTGTTGATTACCCTGTTCGGCGGGCTGATCTTCATCGTCACCGCCTACTTCGTGCAGCTCGCTCATCCTGGCGCCGTGTTCACCAGCACCGACTCGGCAGCCTACGAAATCGCCCGTAACATCGGTGGCGATCTGTTCGTGTCGATATTCCTGATCGGTCTGATCGTCGGGCAGTTCACCTCAGGCTTGTCAGCCCAGGCCAGCGCCTCGCGTCTGCTGTTCGCCATGGGCCGAGACGGCGTGCTGCCCAAGCGTTTGTTCGGCACCTTGAGCAAGCGTTTCGGTACGCCGCTGGGGAGCATCCTGTTGTGTGCGGTGGTGGCTCTGCTGGCGCTGAAGCTGGACGTGACCACCTCGACCTCGTTCATCAACTTCGGCGCTTTCCTGGCGTTCTCGCTGGTCAACCTGTCGGTCATTTTCCACTACTGGATCGGCGGTGCCCGGCGTGGTGCCCGTGAGTTGCTGCAGTACCTGCTGTTCCCACTGCTCGGCATGTTCGCCACGCTGTGGCTGATGGTGAGCCTGGATCACCTGGCGATCACCCTTGGCCTTTGCTGGCTGGCGCTGGGCGTCGTCTACCTGGCCTGGTTGACTTCGGGTTTTCGTCGCCAGCCGCCGGAGCTGCAGTTCGACGCAGCCTGAGGCATCACTGCCGGGCGACGCTGACGCCTTCGAGGTTGGCGAACGAGGTGTCCTTGGCGGTGAGCAGGAAGTCGCGCATGAACGGCGCATCGAGCATGTCGGTGCGCACGCCGGCGTAGAGCGTGGCGAACAGGCCCTTGTCACCCAGCCGCTTGGCGGTCACGTAGCCGCGTGAGCTGTACTCGTGCAGCGCCCAGTTGGGCAGGCCGCAGACGCCGCGGCCGCTGGCCACCAGTTGCATCATCATCACCGTCAGCTCCGAGGTGCGCACCTGAGCCGGCTCAATGTCCGCAGGTTCGAGAAAGCGGGTGAAGATATCTAGGCGATCGCGTTCCACCGGATAGGTGATCAGGGTTTCCTTGATCAGGTCTTCGGGGCGGATGAAAGGCCGGTTGGCCAGCGCGTGCTGGTTAGCCACTGCCAGCATGGCTTCATAGGTGAACAGTGGCACGTAGGTGATGCCGGACAATTCCACGGGATCGGACGTCACCACCAGATCGAGGTCTCCGCGGGCCAGGGCCGGCAGCGGCGCGAAGGAGAAGCCGGAAGCCAGATCAAGCTCCACTTCCGGCCAGGCATCGCGAAACTGGTCGATGGTCGGCATCAGCCACTGGAAGCAGCTGTGGCATTCAATGGCCATGTGCAGGCGACCGGCTGTGCCGCCGGCCAGGCGTGACAGATCCCGTTCTGCACTGCGCAGTAAAGGCAGCACGCTGTCGCACAGTTGCAGCAGGCGCAGGCCGGCACTGGTGAAGCGCACCGGCTTGGTCTTGCGCACGAACAGCTGCATGCCCAGGCGTTCTTCCAGTTCCTTGAACTGGTGCGACAGTGCCGATTGTGTCAGGTGCAGGCGATCTGCAGCCTCGACCAGGCTATCGGTCTCACGCAGCGCGTGAAGCGTTTTCAAATGACGGATTTCTAGCATCTAAGCGCCTGCGTAATATTCAACTAATATTGAAAAAAGATGAGCGGATTTCATGAAGGGAGTTTCACCCAGGGTTGGTTCGCTGTCGAGCTCGTTTGAGCGGGCGCCTATTAATCGGTCGCTTGGCAGGTTTCATCAAACTGTCACCGTTCTGTGGCAGCGCGCGTTTGGCCATCACTGCGACACTTGTCTGCTATCCGGCTTATCGCTTTGTGGAATCAATGATGCGCGTAGTTATTTTTCTGGCTGCCTTGCTGTGCAGCCTGTCGTCCCTGGCGACTGAAGCCTGCAAGGTCGGCACGGACGTCGAGCGCGTGTCGCTGGCGGATGTGAGCCTGGCTTATCAGAGCATTGGGCATGACAGCGATCCGGCGTTGCTGTTGGTCATGGGCCTCGGTGGGCAGCTGATCCATTGGCCGGACGATGTGGTCGAGCAGTTGTGCGAACAGGGCTTTCGGGTCATTCGCTTCGATAACCGCGACGTGGGCCTGAGTCGCTGGAACCGCGAGGCGCCCACAGCCAACCTCACCTATGAAGTGCTGCGTTATCGCCTCGGGCTGGCGGTCGGCGCTCCTTACGGGCTGCGCGATATGGCGGGCGATGCGCTGGGGCTGATGGATGCGCTGGGCATTCGCGAGTTTCACCTGCTTGGTGCCAGCATGGGCGGCATGATCGCCCAGCACATAGCCGATATGGCGCCGCAGCGAGTGCGCAGCCTGACTTTGGTGATGACCAGTTCTGGCGCTCAGGGCTTGCCAGCACCGAGCCCTGCGTTGTTGCACCTGCTGGCGCGCCGGGATGCGCTGAACCGTGAGGTGGCACTGGAGCAGCAGGCGGATCTGCTGGCGGCGCTGGGCAGCCCTAGCGTGGTGGATGATCGTGCGGTGCTGCTGCATCAGGCTGAAGTCGCCTATGACCGTGCCTTCAATCCGGCAGGTGTAGAACGCCAATTGCTGGCGATTCTTGCCGAAGGTAGCCGGGTCGATCTGCTCAATCGGCTGCGGGTGCCGACACTGGTCGTGCACGGCACCGCCGATCCGCTGTTGCCGGTGATGCACGGCGTGCATGTCGCCGCGCATATCCAAGGCAGTGAGCTGCGCCTGATTCCAGGGCTCGCTCACCGTTTTCAGGAGCGTTTCAAGGCGCCGTTGCTGGCCGCGGTACTGCCACACCTGCAGGCTCATCGACAGGACGAGCATTTGGTACAGCTGTAAGCATCGGAGCCGGGGCAGGGGCCAGGTAGGCTTCAAGTCGGCTGCGTTCGGCGGCAGATAGGAACAAGCCCAGTTTGCTGCGGCGCCAGAGGATATCGTCCACTTCAGTCGCCCACTCGTGCTCGCGCAGGTAGTCCACTTCGCGGGCGTAAAGATCGTGGCCGAAATGCTCGCCCAACCCTTCCAGGCTCTGCACGTTGTCGAGCAGCTTCCAGGCGCGACTGCCATAGGTGACTGCCCAGCGGTAAGCCAGGTCGGCATCGAGCCAGCCGTGACGTGCACGCAGTGCATCGACCAGGCTCTGCCGGCTCTGCATGTTCTCGCCACCTGGCAGCGGAGCTTCCGCTGTCCAGCGCGCCTTCATGTTCGGGAAGAAAGGCGCCAGCTGAGCCATCGCCGACTCTGCAAGTTTGCGGTAAGTGGTCAGCTTGCCACCGAACACCGACAGCAGTGGCGCCTCGCTGCCCTGGGCCGACAGCGACAGGGTGTAATCGCGGGTGATCGCCGACGGCTCGTCGGACTCGTCATCGCACAGCGGGCGCACGCCGGCGTAGCTATGAATGATGTCGGCGCGGCTGATCGATTTGCGGAAGTGATCGTTAACCACTTTGAGCAGGTAGTCGGTTTCTTCTTCGCTGATGCTGACCGTGGCCGGGTCACCCTGGTATTCGCGGTCCGTGGTGCCGATCAGGGTGAAGCGATCCAGATAGGGAATGGCGAAGACGATGCGGCGGTCTTCGTTCTGCAGAATGTAGGCTTCTTTGCTTTCGAACAGGCGCGGCACAACGAAGTGGCTGCCCTGAATCAGGCGAATACCATAGGGCGATTTCTGCTGCAGATCGTCGCGAATAAAGCGTGCCACCCAAGGCCCGGCGGCGTTGACCAGCGCCTTGGCGCGAATCGAGAAGCGGCTGCCATCGGCGCGCTCGAGGTCGACCTCCCAGGCGTCTTTGCTGCGGCGCGCGCTGACGCAGCGCGTGTGGGTATGCACATGGGCGCCGTGCTCGCGGGCTGCCATGGCGTTGAGCACAACGAGGCGCGCGTCATCAACCCAGCAATCTGAGTATTCGAAACCCTTGCTGATCTCTGGCTTGAGCGGGCTGTTGGCGCCGAAGCTCAAACCGCGCGAGCGCGGCAGGGCTTTGCGTTTGCCCAAGTTGTCATAGAGGAACAGCCCAGCACGGATCATCCACGCAGGGCGCAGGTGAGGGCGGTGGGGCAGGATGAAACGCATCGGGCTGACGATGTGCGGCGCTTTGGCCAGCAACACTTCGCGCTCGGCCAGGGCTTCACGCACCAGGCGGAATTCATGGTGCTCCAGGTAGCGCAGGCCGCCGTGGATCAGCTTGCTGCTCGCCGAGGAGGTATGACGGGCGAGGTCGTCCTTCTCGCAGAGAAATACCGACAGGCCACGGCCAGCGGCGTCACAGGCGATGCCGGCACCATTGATGCCGCCGCCAACGACGGCAATATCGTAAACCTCGGACAGCGGGCTGTTGGACTGGCTGGATGTGGGCATCGTCGTGGGCCTCGTATAGCGTTCGAATTTAAATTCGAACATTTATGTTCATTTTCGAAAATATTAGCGCATGAATAAGGCCGCTTCCAGTGGTGATTGCTCAAAAAATGCGCTGGAATGTGCCTGAATGAAAATTCACGAACATATTTACAGATGCTTTCGGGGCGCGAAGGTTCGCCCGATGTTCGAATGAACAGGAAAAACAACACGCACCTGAGCGCTGGCTTACTGAAAGGCAGCGCTCAGGTGGTGGGGAGGAGGGTAGTGGCTCAGACGACTTCGAGGCGGATCTTGTGCTGCTCGAGCAATTGGCAGAGGCCGGGCACGGGTTGCTGATCGGTTACCAGGCAGTCGATCAGGCTGATCGGGCCAAGGCGGATCATCGCGTTGCGGCCAAACTTGCTGGAGTCGGCAGCGAGGATCACCTTGCGGGCGTTGGCGATGATCGCCTGTGAAACCCGCACTTCCTGATAATCGAAGTCCAGCAGACTGCCGTCTTCATCAATGCCGCTGATGCCGACCAGGGCGAAGTCGACCTTGAACTGGTTGATGAAGTCCACGCTCGCCTGGCCGACCAGGCCGCCGTCGCGGCGCACGTTGCCGCCGGTGAGCAGCACATCGAAGTCATCCTTGGCGGCGAGCATCGAGGCGACGTTGAGGTTGTTGGTGATGATTTTCAGGTGGCTGTGGTTGAGCAGCGCACGGGCAATCGATTCGGTCGTGGTGCCGATATTGATGAACAGCGACGCGTGATCGGGAATCTGCGCGGCGATCGCTTCACCGATGCGCTGCTTTTCCTGACGCATCTGGTCGGCGCGCATGGCGTAGGCGGTGTTTTCGACACTGGAGTCGTAGGCCGCGCCGCCGTGGTAGCGGCGCAGCAAGTTGGCATCCGCCAGCTGGTTGATGTCGCGGCGGATGGTTTGCGGGGTAACGACGAAAAGAGTGGCCAACTCCTCGATGCTGACGTAACCGCGTTCGCGAATCAGGTCGAGGATTTGCTGCTGGCGAGGGGGCAGATTCATGGGGGGTCCTTCAGGCTGCCTCACGGAATTGCACCATGATGCCGCACGAATCTGCTCTCTGCCAGTGACAGCCGGGACCAGGGCCTGTTAACACTGCCGCGCAAGCCGCGTTGCTGCGTAAGATCTTGCCAGGCTAGGCGGAGGACGCAGGGAATGGTTGTTCCCTTGCCAAGTCCTCCAACAACGCATGGCGAGATTTTTCGCACAACCCGAAGGGTCGGGCCTGTTTTGCCGCGATGCTGCGTTTCTCGCCGGCTCATTTAGCCCACTAAACTTCGCGGCTGTGTGACCCACATGGATGTGGGAAATGCCGCAAGCCCGCCGGGAGCGGGCGCGGCCCTTGCCTCGCGGCAAAACAGGCTCCGGCGCGGTCGTGCGGAAGTGCTAACAGGCCCTCGCCCGGCTGATGGCTCACTTCTGCTCTTCGTGGGGCTGCCAGTCGCGGGTGCGATCGACCGCCTTCTTCCAGCCGGCGTACAGCGCTTCTTTCTCGGCCTCGCCCAGTTGCGGCTCGAACACGCGCTCGATCACCGCCTTGCCGCGCAACTCGTCCAGACTGCTCCAGAAGCCGGTAGCCAGGCCCGCTAGATAGGCCGCGCCCAATGCCGTGGTTTCGCGCATTTCCGGGCGCTCCACGTGGGTGCCGAGAATGTCTGCCTGGAACTGCATGAGGAAGTTGTTGGCCACCGCGCCGCCGTCCACGCGCAGCGACTTGAGGCGTTCGCCGGAGTCCTGCTGCATGGCGTCGAGCACATCGCGGGTCTGGTAGGCGATGGATTCCAAGGCAGAGCGAATGATGTGATCGATCTTCACTCCGCGGGTCAGGCCGAGCAGGCCGCCACGGGCATAGGGATCCCAGTACGGCGCGCCGAGGCCGGTGAAGGCCGGGACCATGTACACACCGTTGCTGTCCTTGACCTTGCCGGCGAAGTATTCGGTGTCGTAGGCGTCATTGACCACCTTCAGCTCATCGCGCAGCCACTGGATGGTCGAGCCGGCATTGAAGATTGCGCCTTCCAGTGCATAGGCCGGCTCGCCGCGCGGGCCGCAGGCGATGGTGGTGAGCATGCCGTGCTGGGAGTGGACCGCCTTGTCGCCGGTGTTCATCAGCAGGAAGCAACCGGTGCCGTAGGTGTTCTTGGCTTGGCCCGGCTCGACGCACATCTGGCCGAACAGCGCGGCCTGCTGGTCGCCGGCGATACCGGCAATGGCGATACCGCTCTTGGTGTGGCCATAGACCTCGGACGAGGATTTGACCTCCGGCAGCATCTCGCGGGGAATATCCAGCACTTCGAGCATCTTGGCATCCCACTCGCGGGTGTGGATGTTGAAGAGCAGGGTGCGCGAGGCGTTGGTGTAGTCGGTGACGTGTACCTTGCCGCCGGTGAATTTCCAGATCAGCCAGCTATCGATGGTACCGAACAGCAGTTCACCGTTGCGGGCGCGTTCACGGCTGCCTTCGACGTGGTCAAGAATCCACTTGAGCTTGGTACCCGAGAAGTAGGGGTCGGTGACCAGGCCGGTGGTTTCCTTGATGTACGGCTCCAGGCCGTCACGCTTGAGCTGCTGGCAGATCTCGGTGCTGCGGCGGCACTGCCAGACAACGGCGTTATGAATCGGCCGGCCGGTATTCTTGTCCCACACGACGGTGGTTTCACGCTGGTTGGTGATGCCAATGGCGGCCACCTGGTCATGGTGCAGGCCCGCCTGTGCCAGCGCTTCGACCATCACCGCACTCTGGGTAGCGAAGATTTCCATCGGGTCGTGTTCGACCCAGCCGCTTTGCGGGTAGTGCTGGGTGAATTCGCGCTGGGCGATACACACCACGTTGGCATCGCGGTCGAAAATGATCGCGCGGGAGCTGGTAGTACCCTGGTCGAGGGCAATGAGGTAGTTCTTGTTTTGAGCGTTTGTCATGTCGATTGCCTTGAGCGAGTGAGCGGAGGACAAAAGTGGCGCACACCCTTATGAATGTGCGCAGTTGAAATCACGAAGCTTTGACGTCGCGGCCGGTGGCGCGTTCTGCCGCCGGCACCGGCGTTTGCGCCGCACTCGGCAAGTGGCGAGCGACCAGGGTGCGGTACGCCAAGGCGCCCAGGCAGGCACCCACGATCGGTGCGAAGATCGGCACCAGGAAGTACGGAATGTCACGGCCACCGGTGAGGGATATCTCGCCCCAGCCCATGAAGAAGGTCATCAGTTTGGGGCCGAAGTCCCGCGCCGGGTTCATCGCGAAGCCGGTCAGCGGGCCCATGGAGCTGCCGATCACGGCGATCAACAAGCCGATCAGCAGCGGCGCCATCGGGCCACGCGGAAGGCCGTTGTTGTCATCGGTCAGGGACATGATCAAGCCCATCAGGATGGCGGTAATAACCACTTCGACCATGAACGCCTGGCCGGTGGACAGCACCGGGTTGGGGAAGGTGGAAAACACCGACGCCAGTTCCAGGCTGGCTACCGAGCCGCGAACCATCTGGTGGGTTTGTTCAAACTCTGAAAACAGCCCGCTATAGAGCGTGTAAACCAGCAGTGCACCGCAGAAAGCGCCAGCGACCTGGGACAGAATGTAGAAGGGTAGTTTGCGCTTTTCGAAACCGGCGAAAATGCACAGCGCGATGCTGACCGCCGGATTGAGATGCGCGCCGGAAACGCCTGCGGTCAGGTAGACCGCCATGCTCACGCCGACGCCCCAGATGATGCTGATTTCCCAGAGGCCAAAGCTGGCCCCGGCCACCTTGAGTGCCGCGACGCAGCCGGTGCCGAAGAAGATCAGCAGAGCGGTGCCCAGAAATTCGGCCGTACATTGGCCCGACAGCGAGGGTTGTTGTAGCGCAGTTGTCATGGGGAAGCCTCGTTTTTGTTGTTGTGCGGCGCCGGTGCGAGGCGCGGAGAGGCTCGATCAGGAGCGTTCCGTTTGCACCATTGCCATTGCAGTTAAAGTCTCTGTGTGGATGTTCGCAATCGAAAAAAATATAGAGGCGTGTCGTCCATTGTCAAAAAATCGAACCCTAATGGCGGCTCATATTTTCGATATCAATCGCGCTTACAGATAAATAGGTCAGTTTGGCAAGGGATAGGTTCCCTTGCGAAACACCTTTTCTGAGCGTTGTTAACGCGGCGCAGCGTTTGCCGAGCGGCAGCGCTAGAATCGACCGGCTTTGCCGTTTCCAATCCAACCTGGAGCTGTCATGACCCCAGCGCTGAATCTGCTGAAAAAGGTGCGTGCCGAGCACCGAATTCACAGCTATGAGCACGACCCCAAAGCCGCCTCGTATGGTTTGGAGGCAGCGCAGAAGCTAGACCTTGAGCCTGCTCAAGTGTTCAAGACGTTGCTCGCAGTCAGTGAGAAAGGCGAACTGCTGGTGGCGGTGGTGCCAGTCATCGGCACACTCGACCTCAAGGCTCTGGCCCATGCCGCCGGTGTGAAGAAGGTGGACATGGCCCCGGTCGATGCGGCGCAGCGCGCGACGGGCTATCTGGTCGGCGGCATCAGCCCGCTGGGGCAGAAGAAACGCCTGCGCACTTTTATCGATAGCAGCGCGCGCAACTTTGCAGCGATCTATGTAAGTGCCGGGCGACGCGGCCTTGAAGTTGAGCTGAGTGCCGACACTCTGGTAGAGCACACTCAGGGGCAGTTCGCCGAGATCGGTCGTTAACCGCACGAACCTGTCGGTCGGCTGATTACCATACGCCGGATATCCCTCGCCCCGCTTGAAGCGAACTTCAGACACTGGCACTGTCGCAGCGCTGCCAGGTGGTGGCCGCGGTAAATCGAATGGACAGTGGGGCTGGCGTGTCGCCCCGCGCAAGCAGCAGGAGGCGATGCAAACAGTGAAAGGCTTTGCTTGGATGGCGAGTGGCCTGTTGGGCGCTGCAGTTATGGCCAGCAGCGGTGCCAGGGCCGAGAGCCTGATCATGGAGGCCGATGTTTGGTGCCCGGTCAACTGCGCGCCGGACGCTGAGCGCCCCGGCGTCTTCGTCGAGCTCGCCACGCAGATATTCGCCGAGGCCGGTATTGGGGTCGACTACCGCGTCACCAACTGGGCGCGCGCCGTGCAGGACGTGCGCAACGGCCGCGCCAACGCCCTGATCGGAGCGGGTGTACGTGACGCACCGGACTTTCTATTCGGCAAACAGGCCCCCGGTATTTCCCGTAACTGTTTCTATGCGCGCCCCGGTAGCACCTGGCGTTATACCGGGCTGGCGTCGCTCGCCGGTGTTCGCCTCGGTGTGATCAACGGCTACAGCTATGGCGAAGAGCTCGATGGTTACGTCAGGCGTTATGAGAGAGACCATGAAAGGCTGCAGCTGGCGGCGGGTGAGCAGGCGCTGGCGTTGAACGTACGCAAGGTCGAGCTGGGGCGCCTGGATGCGCTGGTCGAGAACACCTGGATCATGGCCATGCACATGAACCAGGCCGGCAATAAAAATGAGTTGATCGAAGTCGGTTGCCGGGTGCCGGATGTGCCGATCTATATCGCCTTCTCCCCAGTGCTTTCCTCCAGCGCCCGTTATCGCGACATCTTCGATGAAGGCGTGCGCCGCTATCGCCAGAACGGTCGGCTGGGCGCGCTGCTGCAGCGCTACGGCATTCACCCGCAACGCTGATCCTACTGTTGCGCTGCATTGGCCTAGAGCTGTATCGCAGCCAGGCGCTGCGGTGCTGGCATGCTCAGCGTTTCACTCCTCTACAGGAATCACTCGATGCCTTTGCCGTTTCATCAGATCGATGCATTCAGCGACAAGCCATTCGCGGGCAATCCCGCCATTGTCTATCGCCTCGATCACTGGCTCGACGACTCGCTGATGCAGCAGATCGCTGCCGAGCACAACCTGGCCGAAACCGCCTTTGTGGTGAAGGAGGGCGCTGCCTGGCGCATCCGCTGGTTTACCCCGACGACCGAAGTGCGGCTGTGCGGGCATGCCACGTTGGCCAGCGCCCATGCCTTGTTCGAGTGCCACGGCGAGGCGGGTGAGCGTATCGATTTCAACTATGTGGATGGCGCCTTGTCGGTCAGCCGCGAAGACGATCGCCTGGTGCTGGATTTCCCCTGTGCGCAACCGACGCCGATCGCCACCCCGCAGGGCTTGGCGGAAATTCTCGGGCAGACGCCGATTGCCGTGCTGGATGCGCCGCAGTTACTCGTCGTACTCGAGTCGCAGGCTGCTGTGGCTGCTTGCCAGCCAAATCTGAAAGCGCTGGCGCAATTGCCTTGGCCGGCGGTGATTATCACCGCAAAAGGTGAGTCGGTGGATTTCGTATCACGCAACTTCGCGCCCGCGGTGGGCATCGACGAAGATCCGGTCACCGGTTCGGCGCACTGCATTCTTACGCCTTACTGGGCGCAGCAACTGGGCAGGCCTGAGCTGAGCGCTTACCAGGGCGGTAAGCGCGGCGGTTTTCTATGGTGTTGGCTGAGCGGGGAGCGGGTGAAGATCGCTGGCCATGCGAGATTGGTGAGCAGCGGCCAGCTGCACCTATAAAGCCTTTTAGTCGGCCAGCTCCAGCGTCGATGGCGCGGCCACACTGCCCGGTGCTGCGAACGCCACCAAATGGTCGGCAGCGATCCGAATACCGACCTGTTCACCGGGCTGGTGATCGGCGTGGCTGGGGAACAGTGCTTCCAGCTGGCTGCCAGTAGGCAGTTGCAGGCGATACAGGGTGGCGGCACCGAGAAAACTCTTGCCGACGATTTTGGCCTTTTGCGCGCTTTGCGGGTCATGGACGATATCGTCCGGGCGCAGCAGCACATCCACCGCGCTGCCGACCGGCCAGGCGTAGGCGCGGTTGCCGCGGATCACGCCCAGTTCGGTCTGCACTTCATCGGGCGCCAATAGCTGACCGCGAATAAAGTAGCCCTGGCCGATAAAGCTGGCGACAAAGGGCGTCTGCGGTTCGTGGTAGAGGTTGAACGGCGTGTCCCATTGCTCCAGGTGGCCGGCCTTGAAGACTCCGACCTGATCGCTGACGGCAAAGGCTTCTTCCTGGTCGTGAGTGACCAGAATCGCACTGGTGCCACGGGCCTTGAGTATGTCGCGTACCTCATGACTGAGGCGTCGGCGCAGCTCGCCATCGAGGTTGGAAAACGGTTCGTCGAGCAACAGCAGTTGCGGGTTGGTGGCCAGCGCACGGGCCAGGGCCACACGCTGTTGCTGACCACCGGAGAGCTCGTTCGGATGGCGTTTGCTCAAGTGATCGAGTTTGACCAGTTCCAGCAACTCGCGGGTCACCTGCTCGCAGTTCGCCTGCTTGCGAATGCCGAAGGATACGTTCTGCGCCACGCTCAGGTGCGGGAACAGCGCGTAATCCTGAAACACCATGCCGATGCGGCGCTTCTCGGGCGCCAGGGTGAAGCCAGGGCGGGAAATCACTTCGCCGGCCAAGGCAATTTCACCTTCCAGCACCGGCTCGAAACCGGCGATGGCGCGCAGGGTGGTGGTCTTGCCGCAACCTGATGGGCCGAGCAGGCAGCCGATTTCCCCGGTATTGAGGTGCAGATCCAGGTGCTGCACGATGCGCTGGTCGCCGTAGCCACAACCCAGATTGCGCAGGCTCAACAGCATCGACTGGCTCATGCGTGGTGATACGCCGGTTCAACGAGGAATTCGAGCAGCGCTTTTTGCGCGTGCAGGCGGTTCTCTGCTTGATCCCAGGCCGCCGAGCGCGGGTCGTCGAGCAGATCGACGCTGATTTCCTCGCCGCGGTGCGCCGGCAGGCAGTGCAGAAACAGCACGTTCTCATCGGCCGCATCGAGCAGGGCGCGGTTCACCTGATACGGCGCGAACAGCTTGTGGCGCTCGGCAATTTCTTCTTCCTGGCCCATGGAGGCCCACACATCGGTGCTCACCAGGTGCGCGCCGGTGACTGCTTCGTGCGGGTCGCGGAAGATCTTCACCCGCTCGCCCGCTTCGGCTAGCAGTGCCGCATTCGGCTCGTAACCTTGCGGGCAGGCGACATGCAATTTGAAGTCGAACTGCATGGCCGCTTCTATATAGGAGTTGCACATGTTGTTGCCGTCGCCGATCCAGGCGGCGGTCTTGCCGACGATGCTGCCGCGGTGTTCTAGGAAGGTCTGCATGTCCGCCAGCAGCTGGCAGGGGTGCAGATCGTCCGACAGGCCGTTGATTACCGGCACTCGGGAGTTGGCGGCGAATTCGGTCAGGGTGCTGTGGGCGAAGGTGCGGATCATGATCGCATCGAGCATGCGCGACATGACGATGGCCGAGTCGGCAATCGGCTCGCCACGGCCCAGCTGGGTGTCACGCGGCGACAGGAAGATGGCCTGGCCACCGAGTTGGATCATGCCGGCTTCGAACGACAGGCGAGTACGGGTCGAGGCTTTCTCGAAAATCATGCCCAGCACGCGATTTCTCAGCGGCTCGAACAGTACGCCGCTGTTGCGCAAGCCTTTCAGCTCCATGCCGCGTCGGATCAGGCTCACCAGTTCATCCGGTGTGCAGTCCTTCAGCGAGAGAAAGTGTCTTGCGCTCATCGTTAACTACCTTTTGACAAACAGGGCGCAGGCTCTTTTTTCGGGAAAACGAGAGAGCCTGCGGCTGGGGGCCGCACAGTGCGACGAAACGGGAAGCCGCCGATGTTATAAGTAAATGACGCCTACGCGCAAATCCGCCCGGATTGCCAGATGTGACGCGCCTTTCAGGCTTTTCAACGAGCCTGATGCATGGCCCTGATGGCCCACGATTCACAGGGATGAAGCTGCTGGTACGTGCCCTCGCTGGCGCCCATGATGGCTTTCCAACAATAAAGCGAGGCTGGCCATGATCACGACCCTCCATCACCGTGCGTGCCACCTGTGCGAAGCCATCTGTGGGCTGACCCTTGAAGTCGACCAGGCTGCCGATGGGCAGCCCCAGGTGCGCTCCATCAAGGGTGACCGTGATGATCCGTTTAGCCGTGGGCATATCTGCCCGAAGGCCGTCGCCCTGCAGGACATTCAGAACGACCCGGATCGCCTGCGCCAGCCCATGCGCCGTAACGGCGACAACTGGGAAGCTATCAGTTGGCAGGAAGCCCTCGAGTTCGCCGCCAGCCGCCTCGCCGCCGTGCAGGCCGCCCATGGGCAGAATGCGGTGGCGGTCTATCAGGGCAACCCCAGCGTCCACAACTATGGGCTGATGACCCACAGCAATTACTTTCTCGGCCTGCTCAAGACCCGCAACCGCTATTCCGCCACCTCGGTCGATCAGTTACCTCACCACCTCACATGCCACCTGATGTACGGCCACGGTTTTCTGATCCCGATCCCGGATATCGATCACACCGACTTCATGCTGATCCTCGGTGGTAACCCACTGGCGTCGAACGGCAGCCTGATGACCGTGCCGGACGTGGAAAAGCGCCTCAAGGCCATCCAGGCCCGCGGCGGCAAGCTGGTGGTGGTCGACCCGCGGTATACCGAAACTGCAGCCATCGCTGACCAGCACCTGTTCATTCGCCCCGGGCAGGATGCGGCATTGCTGCTGGGCATGCTCAACACCATATTCGAGGAGGGCCTGGGGCGCGGCAGCCATCTGCCTGTCGCCGGGCTGGACGAACTGCGCAATGCGGTTGCAGCGTTCAGCGCAGAGCGCATGGCCGCGCATTGCGGCATTGCGGCCGAGACGATCCGTCAATTGGCCCGCGACTTTGCCGCTGCCGAGCGTGCCGTCTGCTATGGCCGCATGGGTGTCTCGACTCAGGTATTCGGCACCCTGTGCCAATGGCTGGTGCAGGTGATCAACCTGGTCACCGGCAATCTGGATCGAGAGGGCGGGGCGTTGTGCACCGAGCCCGCTGTGGACTTGGTCGGCGCCACTTCTGGCGGGCACTTCAACCGCTGGCAGAGCCGCGTATCCGGGTTGCCCGAATATGGCGGCGAGCTACCGGTCAGCGCCCTGGCCGAGGAAATGCTGACGGCGGGTGATGGCCAGGTACGTGCGCTGATTACCGTGGCAGGCAACCCGGTGCTGTCTACGCCCAATGGCCGTCAGCTGGAGCGTGGCCTCGAGGGGCTGGACTTCATGCTTAGCGTGGACTTGTACATCAACGAAACCACCCGCTATGCCGATCTGATCCTGCCGTCCACCGCGCCGTTGGAGCACGACCACTACGACACCACCTTCAACCTGTTCGCGGTGCGCAATGTCACTCGCTTCAACGAAGCAGTGCTGCCCAAGCCCGAGGGCGCATTGGATGACTGGGAGATTTTCGTCGGCCTGGCGCAAGCCTTCGCCGCGCAGACCGGCGCCACATTAAAACCGACGCAAGCGCCTGCACAAATGATCGACATGGGCTTGCGCATGGGGCCTTATGGCGACCGCTCGCCGCTCAAGTTGAGTTTGCAGACCCTGCAGGATCATCCGCACGGTCTGGATATCGGCCCGCTGAAGCCGAACCTGGCGGCGCGCCTGAGAACGGCCGATGGCCAGGTGCAGGCCGCGCCGCCATTGTTGCTTAACGATTTGCAGCGCTTCGCCGCACAGCCGGCATTGGTTGAAGGCCAGCTCCTGCTGATCGGCCGTCGCCATGTGCGCAGCAACAATTCCTGGATGCACAACTATCACCGGCTGGTGAAGGGCAAGCCGCGCCATCAGCTGTTGATGAATCCACAAGATCTCGCCCAACGCGGGCTTCAGGACGGTCAGCGGGTCAGAGTGCGCTCGCGGGTTGGCATGCTGGAGGTGGAGGTGCTGGCGAGCGCCGAGATGATGCCTGGCGTCGTCAGCCTACCCCATGGTTGGGGGCACGGCCGCCCTGGTGTGCAGATGAGCATTGCCCAGGCGACACCCGGGGTGAGTGCCAATGACCTGACCGACGAACGTCTGCTCGACGGGCTGTCGGGCAACGCCGCGCTCAATGGCGTGCCGGTGGACGTGGTGGCGCCTTGAATCACGTGCAGCGCATCTGCATGACTGAGCATTGCGCTCGGCTTTTGGTTACAATGCGCCACCGTATCGACCCACGAGTCGGATAGTCCAGTTCTGAGGTGCCTAATGGATATCATCGAAACCATCAAAGAGCAGATCGCCAGCAACACCGTTCTGCTGTACATGAAAGGCTCGCCGAATGCGCCACAGTGCGGTTTTTCCGCACGTGCTACGCAGGCGCTGATGGGCTGCGGCGAGAAGTTCGCTTACGTCGACATCCTGCAGAACCCGGAAATTCGCGCCAACCTGCCCAAGTACGCCAACTGGCCGACCTTCCCGCAATTGTGGGTAGCCGGTGAGCTGGTAGGCGGTAGCGACATCCTGCTGGAAATGTACGAAAAGGGTGAGTTGCAGACCCTGATCAAGGATGCCGTGCAGAAAGCCGACGCCTGATCGTCTGAAGACCCCGAATCCGCAGCCAGCGATGGCTGCGGATTTTTTTCGCCTGCGAAAAAGAGTCGCTGGCCGTTGCTGCGGTTGTATGCAGGGTTTTCCTGGGTATCGCTTCGCTCAACGCCAGGCTAAGGGAGGTAGCCCGTGGTTGAGCGAAGCTATACCCGGGGAGGTCGTGCGGATATTCCAGGTTCGGAGAGGCTCGGTGAGCTACTCCGCCTGCACATCCAGTACGCGGATACAGCCTTCATGCGGATAGTGCCAGTGCACATCGACGTCCCATAAACGTACTCCATAGCGGCGTTCGGGCGTGGGCTGCTGATAGGCCGGGCGCGGATCCTGGGCCAGGCATTGCTCGATCAGCTCGACCAGCGGCTCGTTCAGGCGCAAGCCGTGTTCGCGCGCCTGAGCCAGCGCGTTGTCTTGCCACTGCACCTCGATTCGCACGGGAGCGTCCGCAGCCATATGGTTGTGGGCGTCAGGCACGCAGTCGGCATAGGGCACGTAGGGTTTGACGTCGAGCACCGGCGTGCCGTCGAGCAGGTCGATGCCGGATAGCCACAGGCGATCCTTGTCGACTTTCTCCAGTTTCACCACCGATTGACCGATGCCGTTAGGCCGATGAGTCGCCCGCGTGGCGAATACGCCAAGCGAGCGATTGCCACCCAAGCGTGGCGGGCGCACCTTGAGCCTGGGTTTGTCTTCCAGCGCTTGATGAAAGAGAAACAGCAGCCACACGTGGCTGACCTGCTCCAGGCCCTGCAGCGCATCGCCTCCATCGAATGGTGCGCACAGTTCGAGC
Source organism: Phytopseudomonas punonensis (assembly GCF_900142655.1). Taxonomy (GTDB): domain Bacteria; phylum Pseudomonadota; class Gammaproteobacteria; order Pseudomonadales; family Pseudomonadaceae; genus Aquipseudomonas; species Aquipseudomonas punonensis. Next base: position 60,981 of record NZ_FRBQ01000002.1, read on the forward strand.
ACGCCCCGCGCCGCGGGTGCCAGTTGCGGCTGGCGCGGGATGGCGAACTTCTCCTTGAAGCAGGAGCGCACATAGCCAATGGGCGAAACCTGGTAGCTCATGGTGTATCAGGCTCGCAGGCGCTGGGTCAGGCCCTTGAGGAAGTTGCGCAGGAACTGGTCGCCACAGGCGCGGTAGTTGCTGGTGCCGGCCTTGCGGAACAGTGCACTCATCTCTGGCTTCGACACTTCGAAATCGACGCTGCGCATGATGGTGTGGATGTCTTCTTCCTTCAGCTCGAAGGCTACGCGCAGCTTCTTCAGCACCTGATTGTTGGTGACCGGCAGCTCCAGGGCCGGAGCCGGGCGGCTGTCGTCCTTGCCGCGCTTGAAGTACACCAGGCCGTCGAGCGCATGGGCCAGCAGATCGTCAGTGCAGTCTTGGTAACCAGGCTCGTCGTCCTTTTTCAGAACGGCGGTGATTTCTTCCTCGGTGACCGTCTTGCCACCCAGCTTAACGATCTCGACCATTTTTGCATCGCTGACATCGAGCATGTAACGAACGCTGCGCAGCACATCATTATTGAGCATGAATATTCCTGGTTGGAGAGGCCGCGCTGGTGGGCGCTGCCGAAAAAATGGGGGGATTAGAAGCGCTCTTTGGCGCCTAGATAACGCCATTGTCCGGGTTGCACCTTGCCCATCGACACGGCGCCGACGCGGATACGCTTCATACCCAGTACCTTGAGGCCAACGCTGTTGCACATGAAAACCAGCTGACCGGGCAGCGGGTTCTTCAGTGCGAAGCGCAAGCGGGTTTCGTTCTGCCAGCTGACCTTGCAGGGTGCCAACGGCGTACCGTTGAACACCAGACCATGGTTGAGGCGCTTGAGATCGCGCTCGGACAGCTCACCGCTGACCTCGACCACGTATTCCTGCTCCAACTTGCTCAGGTCGTCCTTGAGCTTGCGCTCGATGCGCCAGTCCTGCGTCAGCACGTGCAGGCCGTCGGCACCCGCTTGCAGAGGGATGCAAGGTGTCAAGTTGACGAAATGGCCCTTGAGCGTACGTTGTTCGGCACGGTCCTCAGGCCAGCGGCTATCCGGGCCGATTTCTTCGGCAGCGCGCTCCGGAAAGCGGCCGCTGGGAATGTGCAGCAACAGGGTGACCGGAACCAGGGGTTCGGCGACCGCGCCAGTCAGCAGGACGACGGTCTCGTCGGTGACCTTGCGCTGGGGCTCGTCAACCACTTCACCATTAACCGTGACCCAGCCGCCTTCAATGTACAGCTCGGCCTCGCGGCGTGAGCAGCCGGTCAGTTCGATCAGGCGTTTGGAGAGGCGTAAGGGTTCGGTCATGGCAGAAGCATCATCAGCAAAGTGATGCCCATTGTAACGCCGAGAGCGGAGTCATGCGCGGGGCATGAAGAAAGCCGGGCGGACGCCCGGCTTGCAGATGACAGTGATCAGAAGATCAGCGAGAAAATACCAATCACGACCAGCAGGCCGATCAGGAAGATGATGCCGATGGTGCTGCCGAGAAACTTCAGCATGGTGCGACTCCTGTATTTGTCCGTTCAATATTGGGACTGGAGCGCGCCAGGCATCGTTCAGGGTAAATATCCCGGCGATCATAGGGCCGCCGGGATAAAAAGGTATCAGCCGCCTAAATATGCATCGCGTACTTTCGGATCATTCAACAGATCGTGGCCGCTGCCCTGCATGACGATCCGGCCGTTCTCCAGTACGTAGCCGCGGTCTGCCAGCTTGAGCGCCTGGTTGGCGTTCTGCTCGACCAGGAACACGGTCACGCCGTCCTTGCGCAGCTGTTCGATGATGTCGAAGATCTGCTGGATGATGATCGGTGCCAGGCCCAGCGAGGGCTCGTCGAGCAGCAGCAGCTTGGGCTTGCTCATCAGCGCACGGCCGATGGCGAGCATCTGCTGTTCACCACCGGACATGGTTCCGGCGCGCTGCACCAGGCGTTCCTTCAGGCGCGGGAACAGGTGTAGCACCTTGTCCAATTGCTCCTGATTGTCCGTCTTGCTGCCGAAGAAGCCGCCCATGGCGAGGTTCTCCTCGACGGTCAGGCGGGCGAACACGCGGCGGCCTTCCGGCACCACGGCGATGCTCTTGCGCATGATCAGCGGGGTTTCCATGCCGACCAGCTCTTCACCCTGATAACGGATGCTGCCGCTGGTAGCCTGCGGCGTGCCGCAGAGAGTCATCAGCAGGGTAGATTTGCCGGCGCCATTGGCCCCGATCAGAGTGACGATCTCACCCTGGCGCACTTCCACGCTGACGCCGTGCAGCGCCTGGATCTTGCCGTAGAAGGTGGAAACGTTGTCGAAATACAGCATTACGCTTCCCCCAGGTAGGCTTTGATCACGTCCGGATTGTCGCGGATCTGCTCCGGCGTGCCGTCGGCCAGGGGCGTGCCCTGGTTGATCACGAAGATGTGGTCGGAAATGCTCATGACCAGCTTCATGTCATGTTCGATCAGCAGCACGGTCACGTTGTGCTCGTCACGCAGCACACCGATCAGCGCTTTCAGGTCGTCGGTTTCCCGTGGGTTGAGGCCGGCGGCCGGCTCGTCGAGCATGAGGATGCTCGGTCGGGTCATCATGCAGCGGGCGATCTCCAGGCGGCGCTGCTGGCCGTAAGCCAGAGTGCCGGCAGGGCGGTTGGCGAATTCGGTCAAGTTGACCTGCTCCAGCCAATGCGCCGCGTAATCCATGGCCTCGCGCTCACTGCGGCGAAACGCCGGGGTCTTGAACAGACCGGAGAGAAAGTTGGTGTTGATGTGGCGGTGCTGGGCGACCAGCAGGTTTTCCACCGCGGTCATTTCCTTGAACAGGCGAACGTTCTGGAAGGTACGTACCACACCCTTGCGGGCGATCTTGTGGCCCGGCAGGCCTTCGATCTGTTCACCGTTGAGGCGGATGCTGCCCGAGGTCGGTTTGTAGAAACCGGTCAGGCAGTTGAACACCGTGGTCTTGCCGGCGCCGTTCGGGCCGATCATCGACACAACCTGTTTTTCATTGACCGAGAGGCTGACCCCGTTGACGGCCAGCAGGCCGCCAAAACGCATGGACAGGCCGCTCACTTCTAAAATCGGGCGGCTCATCGTTGTTTCAACTCCAGGTGTGGGCGCTGCATAGGCATGAGGCCCTGCGGACGCCAGATCATCATCACGATCATGGTCAGGCCGAATATCAGCATGCGGTACTCGTTGAAGTCGCGCATCTCCTGCAACAGGGTCATCACGATGGCCGCGAAGATGATGCCGAGCTGCGAGCCCATGCCACCCAGTACGACGATGGCGAGGATCATCGCCGACTCGATGAAGGTGAACGACTCCGGCGTCACCAGCCCTTGGCGGGCAGCGAAGAAACTACCGGCGAAACCGGCGAAGCTGGCGCCGATGGTGAAGGCCGAGAGCTTCACCGTGGTCGGGTTCAGACCCAGGGCACGGCAGGCGATTTCGTCTTCGCGCAACGCTTCCCAGGCACGGCCGATCGGCATGCGCATCAGGCGGTTGATCACGAAGATGGCCAGCAGCACCAGCAGCAAGGCGATCAGGTAGAGGAAGATCACCTTGTAGGAGGAGTTGTAGGCGATGCCGAGGAAATCATGCAGGGTTTGGCCACCATCCGGAGCGCGACGATCCAGCGACAGGCCGAACAGCTCCGGCTTGGGAATCGAGCTGATACCGTTCGGGCCGCCGGTGATGTCGGTGAGGTTACGCAGCATGATGCGGATGATTTCGCCGAAGCCCAGTGTCACGATGGCCAGGTAGTCGCCGCGTAGCCTGAGTACCGGGAAGCCCAGCAAGCAGCCGAAGGTGGCGGCCATCAGGCCGGCGATCGGCAGCGCTGTCCAGAAGCCAAAACCTGCGTACTCGGCGAGCAGCGCGTAGGTGTAGGCACCCACCGCGTAGAAGCCGACGTAGCCGAGATCGAGCAGGCCGGCGAGGCCGACCACGATGTTCAGGCCAATGCCAAGCATCACGTAGATAAGGATCAGCGTGGCGATGTCCACTGCGGCGCGGGAGCCGAAGAACGGCCAGGCCAGCGCCACCACGAACAGCCCGAGCATGATCCAGCGCTGCACGCTGGGCAGGGTCAGGCTGTTCTTGAGGTTCTGTGGCAAGCCGGGCAGTGCGCCCTTGAGTTTTTCACCGCCGACCAGGCGATCACGCAGCACCAGATGCCAGATGAACAGCAGTGCCGCGGCGATACCGATAGTCCACAGAGTCTTGGCGCTGGCGCCTTGTACTTGCAGGCTGATGCCGACGACGCTGAGCTTGAGGCCCAGAATCGGGTAGGAGATCAGCAGCAGCAGAATACTGCTGAACAGGGCGGTCTTGAGGTTCTTGATCATACTTTTTCAACCTCCGGACGGCCGAGAATACCGGTCGGGCGGAACAGCAGCACCAGCACCAGCAAGCTGAATGCGACCACGTCTTTATATTGGTCACCGAAGATATCGGCGCCGAAGGCTTCGGCCACACCGAGAACCAGGCCTCCAAGCACAGCGCCCGGAATACTGCCGATGCCGCCGAGAACCGCGGCGGTGAACGCCTTGATACCCGCCAGGAAGCCCAGGTGCGGGTTGATCACGCCGTATTGCATACCCAACAACACGGCAGCGACGGCCGCCAGGGCGGCGCCGATGACGAAGGTCAGGGCAATGATGTTGTTGGTGTTGATGCCTAGCAGGTTGGCCATCTTCAGATCCTCGGCACAGGCGCGGCAGGCGCGGCCCAGGCGGGAGCGGGAGATGAACAGGGTCAGGCCGATCATGGTCAGGAAGGTGACCACGAAGATAAGCACCTGCATGTAGGAGATCACCACGCCATTCATAGCGCTTTCGCCAAAGATGAAGTTACCGGGCAGCGGGTTGGTGATGGCCTTGTCTTTAGAGTCCTGAGAAAGCATCACGGCGTTCTGCAGGAAGATCGACATGCCGATCGCCGAGATCAGCGGGATCAGCCGGTTTCCACCGCGTAGCGGCCGGTAGGCGACCCGCTCGATGCTGTAACCGAAAGCACTGGTGACGATGATGCTCGCCGCGAAGGCGCAGATCATGATCAGCGGCAGGCTGTCGAGGCCCATCATTGCCAATAGGGTGATGGCAATGAAGGCGACGTAGGAACCGATCATGTACACCTCGCCGTGGGCGAAGTTGATCATGCCGATGATGCCGTACACCATGGTGTAGCCGATGGCGATGAGGGCATAGGTACTGCCGACGGTCAGGCCGTTGAGCAGTTGTTGCAGGTAGTGATAAAGATCAGGCATTGCCTAACTCCTGGGTTTACGCGCACGGCAGCGCTTGTGGCGCAGCGCGAAACCGGAATTCTTTCAATAAACAAAGCCCACTGCGCAGCAGTGGGCTTTGGGTTAAGGCGGGGGAGTTACTTGGCTTCGGACTTGGTGCCGTCCTGGTGCCATTCGTAGACCACGAAGTTGAAGTTCTTCAGGTCGCCTTTTTCGTCGAAACCGAGGGTGCCGGTCGGGGTCTCGAAGGTGTTGGCGCGCAGAGCTGCGGCTACTTCGGCGGTGTCGGTGCTGCCGGCTTTCTTTATGCCTTCGGCAATGACTTGAACGGCGGCGTAAGCCGGGAATACGAACGGACCGGTTGGGTCTTCGTTCTTGGCCTTGAATGCGTCAACCAGCGCCTTGTTCTTCGGATCCTGGTCGAAGGATTGCGGCAGGGTAACCAGCATGCCTTCGGACGCCGGGCCAGCGATGGCCGAGATTTCCTTGTTGCCTACGCCTTCTGGGCCCATGAAGCGAACGTCCAGGCCTTTTTCCTTGGACTGACGCAGCAGCAGGCCCAGCTCTGGGTGGTAGCCACCGTAGTAGACGAAGTCGATGCCTTGTTGCTTGAGTTTAGCGATCAGCGAGGAGAAGTCTTTGTCGCCGGCGTTGATGCCTTCGAACACGCCGACTTTCACGCCCTTGGATTCCAGGGTCTGCTTGACGGCGCTGGCGATGCCTTCACCGTACTGCTGCTTGTCGTGGATGACGGCGACGTTCTTCGGCTTCACGTGGTCGGCGATGAAGTTGCCGGCGGTCGGGCCTTGCAGGCTGTCCAGACCGATGGTGCGGAAGATCAGCTCGTAACCACGGGCAGTAATTTCCGGGCTGGTGGCAGCCGGGGTGATCATCAGGATGCCTTCGTCTTCATAGATGTCCGAAGCCGGTTGAGTGGAGCTGGAGCACAGGTGGCCAACGACGAACTTGGCGCCATCGTTGACGATCTTGTTGGCAACAGCCACAGCTTGCTTGGGATCGCACGCGTCGTCGTAGACCACGCCTTCGAGTTGAGCACCATTCACGCCGCCGGCCTTGTTGATCTGCTCGATGGCCATCTTGGCACCAACGAACTGCATCTCACCGTACTGGGCTACAGCACCGGTCACCGGGCCAGCCATGGCAATCTTGATGGTGTCAGCGGCGACCGAGTAGCTGGCGCAGCCAGCCAGGGCCATAGCGGCGAACAGCTTGGAAATCTGCTTAGTAGCGTTGTTCATAGTGCTCCACTCGTTGTGTTTTGTTGTAGTTCTGGTAGCCAAAGCAGCAGAACCGGAGTCGACTTCCGGCCAGATCCCCGGCAACTGTACCGATACAGTGTAGAGCGCAGATTTGCGCCTTGGAAAGTCGGCAGTCGAAAGAGATCGGTAAGAATGTCGCGTAATTGCAAGAAATGTATAGAAAAACGGCTAGTTCCTGACCGCCGGGAGGTTGACACTCCCTTGCCTGCCAGCCATCCGTCGTTATCATGGCGGCCGTCAAAAAACGGCTACCACGATACGGAACTGCCATGAACGAAGAACCAAGCACCCTCTATGCCAAATTGCTCGGCGAAACCGCTCCCATCACCTGGCAGGAGCTGCAACCGTTCTTCGCCCGTGGCGCGCTGCTGTGGGTCGACAGCGATCAGGACCTTATCGAGGTTGCTGAAGCGGTCGCCGAAAACCGCCAGGAGCTAGTCGCCGCCTGGCTGGAAGCGGGGCGTATCGCGGTGTTGAGCGATACCCGTGCCGAGGATCTGCTCAATCGTGATCCGTCCTTGTGGGCCGTGGTCGTCGCTCCATGGGTGCTGGTGCAGGAGCGCGCCGAAAAGAAGCATTGAGTTCAAACGAGCGTATCAAGCGCTCTGCGATAGGTATTTGCAGCGGCTCGTGTGTTTCTAATTTGCTCACTATTGGTGCGTTGCGCGCTCATCTGTGGTGCGGTCATGCTTTCGCATCATCCTCTGCCGGCACTGTCTAAGGTGAAGAGTCCGTAGTTGTCTGCGCTTCGGTCAATCTCAGCAGAGGAGACAGCACATGTTCGAGCCCGGCCATTTTCACCGCAGCAACAGCGTGGCAACCGCTGACATACCGATCTACGCCATCGATCTGCATTACGACATCCGCCAGGATGCTGCCGAGGGTTCGATGCTGTACATGACGTTGAAGGGCGAGATCGGCGGTACGGCTTTCGAAGAGTCCTTCGAGTTGCACCGTGACACGGCCTTCAACTTCGCCAGCGTGGTCAGTCGTCTCTCTCACAAGTACGGCTTGCCAACGAGCTTAGTGCTGATCAGCCACGAGCATGAAGAGTTCGATCTGATGTTCGAGGATATTCGTCACCGTCTGGATGCTCACAGCGGCGAGCCGGTAGATCTCGATCATCTGGAGAAAGATGGCTTGTAGCAGGCCGTTGAAAAACTACCTACGTTGCCATTGCTGCGTTAAAAACAGCCTCAAAATGCTCATTTACAACACGTAAACTGCGCTTTTTCGGCTGTTTTTGCCTTGCACTGGCTGCCTCGCCTACGTTTTTCAACGGCCTGCTAAGGCGGCAATGCTTGTCGGCCTCGCTCATTTAACCCTGCGTATGCCTGGCTGCGCTGTCTGGAGTGTTTATGAAGTTATCCGCCAACCTGACGATGCTGTTTACCGAGCAGCCGCTGCTCGAACGCATCGTCTCTGCCGCTGCGGCAGGTTTTGATGGCGTGGAAATCCAGTTTCCCTATGAGGTGCCGGCGCTGCGCATGAAGGACGAATTGGCCAGGGCAGGCATGCCGCTGGTGCTGATGAATTTTCCGGGAGGCGACTTCGTTTCTGGCGGCCCTGGGTTGGCTGCCGTGCCCGCACGCCAGGAAGCATTCGACGAGGCGCTGCAAGAGGCACTCAGTTACGCCGCCATGGTGCGTCCGCAGCTCGTCAATGTGCTGCCGGGGCGGCTGGCTAAAGGCCTGTCGCGCGAGGAGGCGATAGCCACGCTGATCGGCAATATCCGCAAGGCAGCCGAAGCGTTTCAGATATTGAATATCGGTGTGGTGAGCGAGGCGATCAACCCCATCGACATGCCCGGTTTTCTGGTCAATACCCCGCAGCATCTGCAGGGGTTGCTGGCCGCTATCGATCATGACAATTTTCGGGCGCAGCTGGATATCTACCATATGGCGCGGCAGGGTATCGATCCGGTGGCTGCCGTCGAAATGCTCGCCGGACGGATCGGTCATGTGCAGTTCGCCGATTGCCCAGGGCGAGGTGCGCCAGGCAGTGCAAATATAGATTTTGTGGCTGTGCGCGAAGCGCTGGAGAAGGCCGCTTACCGCGGCTGGCTGGGCGCCGAGTACCGCCCCGAAGAGGGCGATACCCGTGCCAGCCTGGGCTGGATGACCGCGTGGCGGTCAGTTGACCAGGGGTGAGGAGGTGCCGACGGGCGCCAGCTTGAGCGCCTGGTTGTCATGCTTCGGCTGGGCCGGCGCGCTCTGCTTGTAAGCATGGCGCCACAGCGGGTGCTGTTCGGCCTGCTGCCACAGCTGCGCGTGCAGACGCGCCATCAGCACAGGGTCGCTGAGCAGCGCAAGCTTGCGCTTGCCGTCGAGCTTTTTCGGGCCCAGTTCCAGAGCTTCGTTGAGGGCTCGCTGGCGAGCCTGTTCTAGCAGCGGTGCCTGGTCGTGACGGGCGGTGGCCATGGCGCAGGCCAGGGCATTGGGGAAGGGGCGCAGCACCGCTTCGATAAAGCCGTTTTCCATCGCGTGCTCGCGGTTATGCCGCGTGTAGGCGTAGGTCGACAGCAGCTCCTGAGGTGGGTTGGACTCCTCGGGAATCAGGAACAGCTTAGCCCTCTTGCTACCCAAGCCCAGGCTCAGGCGGCTGGAGAACACCGATACCGGGATCGATAGCATCAGCGACACCACGATCGGCGACAGCCACCACAGGAAGTTCGGGTCGAGCCAGGCCACGCCCGCCGTCCACACGATACCCAGCAACGCCTGCCAGCCATGACGGCGCGTGGCATCGCCCCAAGTGGTGATGCCGTTATCACGCTGTGGCGAGTTCCAGGTCGCGGACCAACCTAGGAATGCAGCCGTCACGAACATGGTGTGGAACAGCATGCGTACCGGTGCCAGCAGCACCGAGAAAAGCATCTCCAGCAGCATGCTCACTACCGCCTTGAACGCGCCGCCGTACTCTTTGGCGCCTTTGATCCAGATCAGGATCACGGCCAGCAGCTTGGGCAAGAACAACAGCGTCAGGGTGGTGGAGAACAGCGCAATGGCCTTTTCCGGGTTCCAGCGTGGCCATACCGGGAACAGCTGGCCGGGCACCAGGAAGTACTGCGGCTCCATCAGCGTATGAATGGCCAGCAGGGCAGTGGAGAGCAGCAGGAACATGAACCATAGCGGTGCCGACAGGTAGGACATCACGCCTGTCAGGAACACCGCGCGGTGTACCGGGTGCATGCCCTTGACCAGGAACAGGCGAAAGTTCATCAGGTTGCCGTGGCACCAGCGGCGGTCGCGCTGCAACTCGTCGATCAGGTTGGGCGGCAGCTCTTCATAGCTGCCCGGCAGGTCGTAGGCGATCCATACGCCCCAGCCAGCGCGGCGCATCAGCGAGGCTTCGACGAAGTCGTGGGACATGATCGCGCCGGCGAACGAGCCTTTGCCCGGCAATGGCGCGAGGGCGCAGTGCTCGATGAACGGCTGCATGCGGATGATCGCGTTGTGGCCCCAGTAATGGGATTCACCGAGCTGCCAGTAATGCAGGCCAGCGGTGAACAGCGGGCCGTAGGCGCGAGTGGCGAACTGCTGCAGGCGTGCGTACAAGGTGTTCATGCCCGCGGCTTTCGGCGAGGTCTGGATGATGCCGGCCTGGGGGTTGGCTTCCATCAGCCGCACCAGCTTGGTCAGGCATTCGCCGCTCATTACGCTGTCGGCGTCGAGCACTACCATGTAGCGGTAATCGCCGCCCCAGCGGCGGCAGAAATCGTCGATATTGCCGCTCTTGCGCTTCACGCGGCGGCGACGGCGGCGATAGAAAATGTTGCCGAAGCCTTCGGTCTCCTTGCACAGCTCCAGCCAGGCGCGCTGCTCAGCCACTGCGATGTCGGCGTCGCCGGTATCGCTGAGGATGAAGAAATCGAACTGCTCCAGTTCGCCTGAGGCTTTGACGGACTCATAGGTGGCGCGCAGGCCGGCGATAACCCGGGGTACGTCTTCATTGCAGATCGGCATGATGATCGCGGTACGCGCCTGCGGATCGATCGGCTCGTCGCCGGCGCTGCTGCCGGAAATACCGTAGCGGTCGTAGCCGCGCATCAGCTCCCAGAAGCCCATCAAGGCTGTCCAGAAACCGGCCGATACCCAGCAGAACAGCAGGGAGAACAGCGCCAGGATGCTGCCTTGCACTACATAGGGCAGCACTTGGAAGAAGCTATCCTGCCAGCCCTGCTCCATCACTTCCTGCAGATTGATCAGCCCCCAGCCCTGATAGGGCAGGATGCTGTTCATGTACCAAGTGGCAACGGCGGTCTGGGTAAGCATCAACAACAGCAAAACGTGCCGGCGCAGCGAGCCGACCCGGCGCCAACGCGCTGGCTCCAGCTCGCGCTTGGGCGGGCGTGGCGGATTGCTCTTGCCGAACAGCGAGCGCAGGCCGCGGCTCAGCAGGTTGGTGTGCCACGGCTCGGGGGTCATCTTGGTGCGGTTAAGCGGCGGTGCGGCGCGCAGAACCGGCCGGCCGGCCGAGTCCAGCGAAAGCAGGCCGGTGTCTTGCAGCGATTCACCTGCGCCCAGCTCGATGCGTCGGGCGGCTGATTTGTGCACGGCCTCTTCGGCATCTGCCGTCTGCACGCCGCCAAGGCGGTTGTGCAGTTCGCTGAAGTCGCGGCAATCAGCCAGGGCTTCACGCTCAGTAGCACTCAGAGGCAGGCTGTCCAGGTACTCGTCCAGGGCGGACTGCTCAGTGGTTTTCATTGGGCGGTAACCGTATTAGGCGGGAGTTGATAGCTCCAGGTTTCGCTGAGGGTTTTATCACCCTCGGCCAGAGCCGCGCGCATTTCCACCGCTTGTTTGGGATCCTTGACCTTGAAGCGCACCGTCATGCGCCAGCCTTTGGTGGCGGTGTTGTACTGCAGCCTGTTGTCCAGCACTTCGGCGTTGTCATTGACGCTGAAGTTGCTGGTCACCGCGGCATCAGACTTCAGTGCTTCCAGGGACGGGCCCTCGAAATCCACCAGCAGGGCAATGCTGCCATCGAGCTTGCGGGTCAGGTTGGGTTGCTTGACCTCACCGGCGCTGCGCATGGTCTGCTTGACCCAGGCGGTGTCCTTGCCCAGTTGGGCACGCTCGTCCTTGGTCCAGTGCATGCGGTAATTGAATTCCATCGGCTCGCCCGGCTTGGGCTGTTCGTCAGGCGTCCAGAAGGCGACGATGTTGTCGTTGGTTTCATCCGGTGTGGGGATTTCCACCAGCTCGACCTTGCCCTTGCCCCATGCGCCCTTCGGTTCGATCCACACGCTGGGGCGCTGCTCGTAGTGGTCGTCGAGGTCTTCGTACTGAGCGAAGTCGCGGCCGCGTTGCAGCAGACCAAAACCTTTCGGGTTCTCGACCTGGAAAGTGCTCACCGCCAGGTTCTGTGGGTTGTTCAGCGGGCGCCAGATATGCTCGTCGCTGCCGGTATGAATGGCCAGGCCGTTGGAGTCATGCAGGGACGGGCGATAGTTGGGTTTGCTAGAGCGCTGGTTGCTGCCGTACAGGAACATGCTAGTCAGCGGGGCGACGCCGAGCTTGGTGACGTTCTCGCGCAGGAACACTTTCGACTGCACATCGACGATTGCGTCCTTGCCGGGGCGCAGGATGAATCGATAGGCGCCTGTGGCACGTGGCGAGTCGAGCAGGGCGAAGATCACCAAGTGCTTGTCGCCGGCTTTCGGGCGCTCGATCCAGAACTCGCGGAAATAGGGGAATTCTTCGCCGCTGGGCAGCGCGGTGTCGATGGCCAGGCCACGCGCCGATGCGCCGTAGACCTGATCCTTGCCGAGTACGCGGAAGTAGCTGGCGCCGAGCAGGCTCATGATTTCGTCAAGCTTGCCCTTGGAATTGACCGGGTCCATGACGCGAAAGCCCGCGTAGCCAAGATCCTTGGTGGCTTCCTTATCGATTTTTACATCGCCGAAGTCGAAGCGCGCCGGATCATATTTGATTTCATTGACGCTGCTGGCGGTCACTTCGTTGATCTTCACCGGGCTCTCGAAGTGCATGCCCTGATGATAGAAGCTCAGCTTGAAAGATGTTTTGCTGTCAGCCCATTCGTACTTGTCTTCGCGCGGCTTGATCTGTTGGTAATCCTTGAATGGCAGGTTGCGCAGTTCGTTGGGCAGGTTGTTGGCCGGAGCGGTGTAAGGCTTATCCAGCAAGCCCTTGGCCTGGGAGGCCACGTCATCCAGAGAAAAGGCCAGTACGTGAGCACTGAACAGCGAGGTGGTGCAGGCCAGGCACAGCGCGGCTGGAAGCATGCTGTGACGGACAGATGCCTTGACGGTTTTGAGGATCACGGATCCCTCCAGAAAACAGTAAGAAACAGCGGCACGGTCGGCCGAACATCTCCTTCCGACCGTCGCCGTTGCAGATGATTCCTGTGAATTGCCTTTCGTTTTCCTCAGTTTGTGCTACGCCGCACCGGCAGCCACTTGAGCAGCCGTTTACGTGTAGGCACCACCGCGTTCTCCTGAGCCCATACGCAGAGGATCACCGTAAGAAGCAAAAACAGCGGGTAGTAGAGGATCGACAGATGCTGCTCGCCGGCCTGCACCGCGCACTGCGCCCAGTTGGCGAAGCATTCGCCGGACGCCACGCCGAGCAGCATCTCCGAGCGGGAGAACAGCGTGAAGGCTGGCACATGCAGCACGAACAGCGGCAACGAGGCCGCGCCGAGACGCTGCGACCAGCGCCTCACTGACTCGCTGCTTGGCGAGGGCGCCAGGGCGCAGACGTAGATCAGTATGATCTGCGCAGGCAGCAGCAGGCCGTTGTGCAGCAGGTAGTACCAGAACTGCGGCCCTTCGATCAGCCAGGCGGTGCCGAGGAAGCAGCCCAGCACGAAGGCGATCATCAGTCCCACACCGCCGGCACCCGGCGTGCGGTCGGCGTCCTGTAGGTCGCGGAACAGGCCGTAGGCGAGGATGCCGGCGAGAAACTCGGGCAGGCGCACCAGCGGGTTGCGGTGCAGGATGCCGGTGAACGGCATGCCGTAATCACCGTTGAGAATCACCAGGGTTGGCGGAATCAGGTAGATCAGGGTGATCACCCCCAGCCACAGCACCTTGTGCTTGAGCCGCGCCAGGCGCGGCGCCACGAACGGGAAGGTGAGGTAGAAGAAGAACAGCGTGGAGATCGACCACAGCGGGGCGTTGAAGGTCAGGTAGAAGGGGTTCCAGGCCTGCAGCATCAGCAGTTGCAGCAGGCTGTTGAAGGCCAGCTCACCGTTGCTCATGAAGTGTTCGAGGGTGTCGAGCGCGATCTGGCTTCTGTCCTCGTTGGTGTCGTACACCACGAAGCGGATGCTGGCTTTGGTGTCGTCCGGCGGGATGCCCAGGTTGCTGATCACGAAGATCACCGTGATGGTCAGCAGCAGTGAAAAGATATGCAATGGGTACAGGTTGGCGAAACGCCTGCTCCAGAAACTCACCGCCGGTTCGCGCATCTGGCCGCGCTGGCAGTACACGTGCGCGAGCAGAAAACCGGAAAGCACGAAGAAGGTACTGGTGGCGAAGAAGCCTGCGCCGCTGAGCTGCTTGATGATGGGCAGCTGCTGTTCGGGGTAGTTGTGCAGAGTGTGGAAGACCACGATGTACAGGCCGAGTATGAAGCGCAGCCACTCGAGCCCGATGAAGTGTTCCTTGTCGGTGCGGGGCATCCCCGTTCTCCTTATATCGACCATCTCCCAGGCAAGGCGCGACCTGCACAGGCCAGAATGCCGCGCAGCCTCACGGCGGCCGGGTCAGCTTCTGACAGTGGCATTCGGGTTTCGATCTATCGATTTGCCAGCAGGCGCGCGCGCGGGGGCGTAGAAGAGGCTGCGGGCTACCCGTCAGGCAGCCCGCAGCAGGGGCGGTCAGTCGAACAGCACCTTGGCGACATCGCTGAAGCGCTTGGCGAAATGCACGCTGATGCCTTCCTTGAGGTACTCCGGCAACTCTTGGTACGAGCCGCGGTTGGCCTCGGGCAGGATCAGCTCGTGAATCTTCTGCCGGCGCGCTGCGATGACCTTTTCGCGCACGCCGCCGATGGCCAGCACCTGGCCGGTCAGGGTCAGTTCGCCGGTCATCGCCACGCCCTTTTTAGGCGCCTTGTTACGGGCCAGGGAGAGCAGGGCGCTGGCGATGGTGACGCCGGCGCTTGGGCCGTCCTTCGGCGTGGCGCCTTCTGGCACGTGCATATGCACGAAGGCCTGGTCGAAGAAGGTTGGCTCGCCTTTGTAGGTTTTCAGGTTGGAGCTGATGTAGCTGTAGGCGATCTCTGCCGACTCCTTCATCACCTCACCGAGCTGGCCGGTGAGCTTGAAGCCGCGGTTCAGGGTGTGGATGCGCGTCGCCTCGATCGGCAGTGTGGCGCCGCCCATGCTGGTCCAGGCCAGGCCGGTGATTACGCCGACGCCGGATAGCACCTGTTCACTGCGAAATACCGGCATGCCCAGGTAGCCTTCCAGGTCCTTGGCGGCAATCTTCACTTTCGTTTGCGGATCATCGAGCAGCTTGACCACCGCCTTGCGCACCAGCTTGCCGAGCTGCTTCTCCAGCTGACGCACGCCGGCTTCGCGGGCATAGCCTTCGATCAGGGCGCGCAGGGCACTGTCGCTGATCGACAGCTGCTTGGCCGATACGCCGGCCTTGTCCAGCTGCTTGGGCCACAGGTGGCGTTTGGCGATGGCCAGTTTTTCCTCGGTGATATAGCCGGACAGGCGAATCACTTCCATGCGGTCGAGCAGCGGGCCGGGAATCGAGTCCAGGGTGTTGGCGGTGCACACGAACAGCACCTTGGACAGATCCAGGCGCAGATCTAGGTAGTGGTCGAGGAATTCGACGTTCTGCTCCGGGTCGAGGGTTTCCAGCAACGCCGAGGCCGGGTCGCCCTGGAAGCTGCTGCCCATCTTGTCGATCTCGTCGAGCATGATCACTGGGTTCATCACTTCGACATCCTTGAGCGCCTGCACCAGTTTGCCGGGCAGGGCGCCGATGTAGGTGCGGCGATGGCCCTTGATCTCGGCTTCATCACGCATGCCGCCGACCGAGAAACGGTAGAAGGGCCGGCCCAGGGATTCGGCGATTGACTTGCCGATGCTGGTCTTACCGACGCCCGGCGGGCCGACCAGTAGCACGATGGAGCCGGCGATCTCGCCCTTGAAGGCGCCAACGGCAAGGAACTCGGTAATCCGCTCCTTGATGTCGTCCATGCCGGCATGGTGATCGTCGAGCACCTTGCGGGCATGCTTGAGGTCCAGCTTGTCCTTGCCAACCACGCCCCACGGCACGCTGGTTGCCCAGTCTAGGTAGTTGCGGGTGACGGCGTATTCCGGTGAGCCGGTTTCCAACACGGAGAGCTTGTTCATCTCCTCGTCGATGCGTTTGCGCGCCTGCTCGGGAAGGGTCTTGCCTTCCAGGCGCTGGGTGAACTGCTCGGTGTCGGCGCTGCGGTCATCCTTGGTGATGCCCAGCTCCTGCTGGATGATCTTCAGCTGTTCCTTGAGGAAGAACTCGCGCTGGTGCTCGCCCACCGAGCGGTTCACCTCGTCGGAGAGCTCGTTCTGCAGGCGCGCGACCTCGACCTCCTTGCGCAGCAGCGGCAGCACCTTCTCCATGCGCTTGAGAATCGGCACGGTGTCGAGTACTTCCTGCAGCACCTTCGATTGCGCGGTAGTCAGGGCGGCGGCGAAGTCGGTGAGCGGCGACGGGTCGTTGGGGCTGAAGCGGTTGAGGTAGTTCTTCAGCTCTTCGTTGTACAACGGGTTGAGTGGCAGCAGCTCGCGGATCACGTTGATCAGTGCCATGGCGTAGGCCTTGACCTCGTCACGCCCGTCATTGGCGTTGCGCGGGTATTCGACCTCGGCCAGGTACGGTGGGCGATGGTGCTTGAGCCAGTCGCGAATGCGTACGCGGGTCAGGCCTTGCGCTACGAACTGCAGCTTGCCGTCGTCATTGCTGACATGGTGGATACGCACCACGGTGCCATGTTCCGGCAGGCTGGAGGTGTCGAAATGGCGTGGATCGGTGACTGGTGTGTCGACGTAGAACAGGGCCAGTGTCTTGTGCTCGGTCTTGCTGACCAGCTCGAGGGTTTCCGCCCAGTGTTCTTCGTTGACGATTACCGGCAGCACCTGCGCGGGGAAGAACGGGCGGTTATGAATCGGAATCACATAGAGTTTGTCCGGCAGGTTCTGGCCGGGCAGCATCAGGCTGTGGCTGGTCTGCTCCGAAGCGATTTCGATATCGTGCTGGTCGTTCATGCGGCACCTGTCGATTGACGTTGAGACTTAGATGGGGCGCGGTTGGCTTTTTTCAATATTTATTCGTGTGTCAGGCGTTTCGCTTGTCAGCCTGCCGCTGCAACTGTTGTTCGCTTCAGGTAACCGGCCTCTGGTCGTGGCCGATACAGTTTTGTCTGGCAACGCGGTAGAGTGCGCGAGTTGCCCATCGAGTTGCGAATCATGCTCAACGCCCGCCTTATGCGCCTGGACGATCAGGCCCACGAACACACCCACGACCACCATCAGCTGGTGATGTCGGTGTCCGGTCGTGCCGAGTTCGAGGTGGTTGGCCGTGGCGGTGAAGTGTGTCGCATGCGCGCCTGCCTGGTGCCGGGCGATGCCGACCATCAGTTCGCCGGGATTGGCGACAACCGCATGCTGATCGTCGACCTCAACGAGCAGGACATGTCCAGCGAGGACCTGCAGCTGCTCGACCATCTATTCGACACGCCGCGCTATCCGCAACTCGATGCCGACTTTCAGCATCTGCTCAGCTATGCCGGCGCCGAGCTGGAGCGTTATGGTAGCGACCCACTGCTTGCGCGCTCGTTGGGCGGCGTGCTGCTGCGCGCCCTGCATCTGAGAGTGTTTGGCGAGCAGACTGTGCGATGCCACGGCGCACTGGATGTGCAGCGCCTCGATGGTTACATCGCCGATAACCTGGCGCGGCGCATCAGCGTGGCCGAGCTGGCCCATGTGGCCTGCCTCAGCCCGAGCCACTTCCATGCGCAGTTCAAGGACAGCGTCGGCCTCACGCCGCACCAGTACCTGCTCAAGGCTCGCCTCGATCGCGCCACGCGCCTGCTGCGCGGCAGCGGCTTGCCGCTGGTGCGTATCGCCGAGGAGTGCGGCTTCTCCAGCCAGAGCGCGCTGACCACCGCCATGCGCCGTTATCTGGGGCTCACACCCAAGCGCCTGCGCGGCAGCGAATAACCCTCTAGCTCAGCCTTTTCAGGCTGTTTCGTCCGATAGTTGGCGGATAGTGGCCTTTTGCCTAGCGGCGTCGTCATAAAAGCTCGAACTTATTCTGTATGGCGGCTAATCTTTCCTGCAGACCTTCCTCATTGGCGAAGAGGCGCGTAACGCGGCCTCACGGCGGGGCTGATCAGCCCTTGACGAGCTCTCATGACCAAACGTTTTCTTCTCGCTGTACATCTGTATCTGTTCGGGTCGCTGTGCGCCGTCCAGGCTGCCAGTCTGCAAGGCGAGGTGGTGGATGCCAAGGGCGCGCCGCTGGCCAACGCCGTCGTTACGCTAAGCAGTAAGACGGGTGCCAGCACGGCAGCGCCCGGCACCGCGATGATGGACCAGCAGGATATGCGTTTCGTACCCAGCGTGCTGGCCGTGCGATCCGGAACTGCGGTGACCTTTCCAAACCGCGATGACATTCGCCACCAGGTCTATTCATTCTCGCCGGCCAAACGCTTCGAGCTACGCCTGTACCAGGGCACGCCAAGCTCGCCTGTGATCTTCGACAAGCCCGGCCTGGTGGTGTTGGGCTGCAACATCCATGACTGGATGGTGGGCTATATCTACGTCACCGATGACCCCTGGTTTGCCGTCAGCGATGCTCAGGGGCATGTGAGCTTCGATAACCTGCCAGCTGGGGACTATCAGGTAACTCTCTGGCACTCGGCGCTGCCTGACATGCAGCCCGCGCAGGGCGAAGCGCTGAAAGTTGAAGGCAGTACAGCATCACCGCGCTTTACCTTGCCAGTCGATGGCGCCAGTGTCAGTGAACCACCGGGTGCACCACCCAGCGCCTTCGGCGACGCCTTCAAAAAAGCCGTGGAACATGGTTCGCATTAGTTTCCAGGCGCGTATCGCCAGTGTCTTGATCCTGCTGCCGCTGGTAGTCATCTGTGTGCTGTATTTCGCCGTGCAGGCGGCCACCACTGCGTCGATTCGTACTCAAGCGCGCGAGCAACTGGATGTGGGCACCGGCATATTCGGGCAACTGCTCGATACTCATGCTCGCCAGCTGCGTGATGCGGTACAGGTGCTGACGTCCGATTTCGGTTTTCGCGAGGCGGTGGCGAGTGGTGACGAGGCGACCATCCGCTCGGCACTGTTCAACCATGGCGCGCGGATCAACGCCGGCGTAGTGATGATGTTCAACATGGACGGCAAGTTGACTGCCAGTACCGTGGCGCCGCTCTCGGTGGCGCGCGCCGAGCAGATCAACCGGCAACTGAGCCAGCAGGGGCAGAGCATCCTGATGCCGTTCGACGGCCACATCTATCTGCTGGTGCAAGCCAACATCAATGCACCGTTGCCGATTGCGCGGTTGGTGACCGGGTTCGCCATCGATGATCGCTTCGCCCGCGAGCTCAATCAGCTCACGCACCTGGAGCTGACCATCATCGGCAGCATGGATGGCCAGCCTGACGTGCGCGTGAGCACCCTGGAAGACATGCCGATGATCGTCCTTGACGGTGACAGCGGCGAGGTCATGCATGGCGATGAACCCTTCCTCGTGCAGCGCCTGGTGCTCTCCAGCGGTGAGGGCTTTAAGGTACAGGCGCTGCTACAGCGTTCGCTCGAACAGGCACGTGGTTCGGTAGCAGTACTCAACAAACAGATTTTGCTGATTGCCGTGGCCGCACTGGTGGCTTCGTTGCTGGGCGCGCTGCTGCTGGCGCGCAGCCTATCGCGGCCGATCCGCCAGCTGGCCGGTGTAGCAGAGCGTGTCGGCCAGGGGGACTATGAGGTGCCGCTGGCGCTCGATCGGATGGACGAATTAGGTAGCCTGGCCAAGACCTTCCAGAGCATGCAGCAGGGTATTGCCGAGCGTGAGCGGCAGCTGGCCCACAATGCGCTGCACGACCCACTGACCGGGCTGCCCAACCGCAACCTGGCGCTCGAACGCCTGAACAGCGCTATCGTAGCGCAGCGTCATATCGCGCTGTTGTACCTGGGGATAGGCAACCTGCGTACCGTCAGTGAAAGTTGCGAGGCGGGCGGCAGTGACCGCGTCATGCAGCAACTGGCAAACCGCCTGCAAGCCGCGCTGCGCCCTTCGGACAGCCTGGCGCGCCTGTTGGGCGATGAATTCGTGTTGCTGCTCGACGGCGCCGATGTCGACAGTGCGGTGGCCACCGCCGACCGGGTTCAGCAGCTGTCCATGAAACCTTTCCGGGTCGACAACCACGATATTGCTCTGGATTGTCGCATTGGCATCGCCGGTTACCCCAGCGACGGCGCGACCGCTGAAGAACTGCTACGCCGCGCGTCCATCGCCATGCAGGACGCCGGGCATCTGGCGGGTCGCATTCAGCTTTACGAGAGTGGCCGTGATGCTGCCCAGCAGCGCCAGGTACAGTTGATTCGCGACCTGCGCCGCGCCGCGCAGCGCGATGAACTGCTGCTGCACTACCAACCCAAGCTCGACCTCCGCAACCCGGCGCGCCTGCAGGCCGAAGGCCTGCTGCGCTGGCAACACCCGCAGTTCGGCATGGTGTCACCCGGTGAATTCATCCCCTTGGCTGAGCGCACCGGCAGCATCCAGCTGCTCACCGCCTGGGTGATCGAGGAGGGCTTGCGTCAGTTGCAGGACTGGCGCGCGCGCGGGATGGTGGTGCAACTCTCACTGAATATTTCTACCGAGGATCTGGTCGATGCCGAGTTGCCTACGCGGGTCGCTCGCCTGCTCAGCCATTATCAGATTCCGCCCGCACAGCTGATTTTCGAAATTACCGAAAGTGGTGTGATGCTCAACCCGGCAGTTGCCTTGCAGGTGCTACACGCGTTGCGCGAGAAAGGCGTTGGCCTGTCGGTGGATGACTTCGGCACCGGCTATTCTTCCCTGACGCAGCTCAAGCGCATGCCAGTGCAGGAACTGAAGATCGATCAGGCCTTTATCCGTGACCTGGACGACACCAGCGAAGACGCAGTGATCGTGCGTTCGACCATCGAGATGAGCCACAGCCTGGGCCTCAAGGTGGTCGCCGAAGGCGTCGAGCTGCAGCGCAGCCTGGATCTGCTCGATCGTTGGAATTGCGACAGCGTGCAGGGTTACCTGATCAGCCGGCCCCTGGCGCCGCAGGCGTTCGAGCTCTGGACGCAGCGCCCATTAACCTCTTCTGTTTCTCTGGTGCATTGATCATGTGGCTATCGCAATTGACTGGCACCCTTTTATTGGGCCTGCTCACCTCGGCCGCCCTGGCTGATGAGGGCCGTTTACTGGCAACCGGCGGCGCGAGCAGCCTTGAAGGTGCTGCTGGCGGCGGCATAACCCCTTGGGCGGTGCTGGCGGGCTATGGCGAGAAAGGCGAGTGGGGCGCCGCCGCCTTCGCCACCCGGGTGGAAACCGGCGATTACCGCCTGGATGTCGCCGGTATGGCAGCAGCCTATGACAACCGCATCGAGTTCTCCTACGCACGCCAGCGCCTGGATCTGGGCACCCTGGCCCGTGATCTGAGCCTGCCGGAAAACAGCCTTAGCCAGGATATCCTCGGCATCAAGGTGCGCCTGTTCGGCGACCTGATCTACGACCAGTTGCCCCAGGTTTCTCTGGGTATTCAACACAAGCGCCAGAAAGACTTTCTGATTCCCAGCCTGGTCGGCGCCAAGCGTGACGAAGACACCGAAGGCTATCTGACCGCCAGCCGGCTGATCCTCGGCGGCGCCTTTGGCTACAACCTGCTGCTCAACGGCGGCGTGCGTTACAGCCGTGCCAACGAGATGGGCCTGCTGGGTTTTGGCGGTGACCGCCGTGACCGTCGTTCAGTGCTCAAGGAAGGTTCGGTTGCCGTGCTGCTCAACCGCGAGTGGGCTGTGGGCGTGGAGTACCGGGAAAAACCAGACAACCTCAACTTCGCGGGCGAAAGCGACTGGGCCGACCTGTTCGTCGGTTACTTCCCTAACAAGCACCTGGCCATCGTGCTGGCCTATGCGCGCCTCGGCGAGATCGCCACGCTGGATAACCAGAACGGCGCCTACCTGTCCGTGCAGGGGAGTTTCTGAGCATGCTGCGTTCACTCTGCGTTACGCTGCTGGCGCTGGTAGTGATTGGCTGCGCGCAACAGCCGGCCAAGGATGACAGCCTGTACCGTGACCTGGGCGAGAAGCCCGGCATCACCCGTATCGTCGAAGGCATGTTGATCAACGTGGCACGCGATGAGCGCATCGTGCATTTCTTTGCCAAGGTGGATATCGCCGGGCTGCGCGACAAGCTGGTCGACAAGTTCTGCGTGATCGCCGGCGGGCCCTGCGTGTACACCGGCGACTCGCTGGAGGAAAGCCACAAGGGTCAGAATCTGTCGCCCAGCCACTTCAATGCGCTGGTCGAGAACCTGCAGGCCTCGATGGACAGCCAGGGTGTGCCGACGCCGGTGCAGAACCGCCTGCTGGCGCGCCTGGCTGCTTTGCGCGGGCAAATCATCGAGAAGTAGAGCCATGGTTCTCGCGCATGACGAAGCGGCTCTAAGCGGTTAGAGTCGCCAGCCGTCCCTGAGCCTCTTCTCGCGAGTCGATCATGTCCGTCACCTGGCAGTGCAAACACCATAACGAGCTAAGCAAAACCGAGCTTTATGCCGCCTTGGTGCTGCGCACTCAGGTATTCGTGGTCGAGCAGAACTGCCCGTATCTGGAAGTCGATGGCCGCGATCTGGAAGGCGAAACCTGCCATCTATTTGGCTGGCGTGGCGATGAGCTGTTGGCCTATCTGCGCTTACTCGATCCAGCCCTGAATGACGGCGAAGTAGTGATTGGCCGAGTCGTCACTGCCGCCAGCGCACGTGGCACTGGCGTTGGCCGCAGCCTTATGGAACAGGCGCTGCAAGCCTGTGACCAGCGCTGGCCAGGCCTGCCGATCTACCTGTCTGCCCAGGCGCACTTGCAGGGTTACTACGGGCGCTACAGTTTTGTCGCGGTAACGGACGAGTACCTGGAAGACGATATTCCCCATATCGGTATGCGCCGCTCGCTGTAGGCGCTACGGCCCCAGTCACCCTGTGGGAGCGCGCCATGCGCGCGAAAAGCTCACGGGCATGACCCGTTCCCACTGAGTAATGCATGAACTGGGCGTCCCTGCCCGTTCCGACATAAATTGGGCTCCGCTTTACCCTATGTCTCTCATTTAGTCAGGTGAGCCTGAAACGTAGGATGGGCGCAGCCCGTCAAAACCACAGCCGAACTACCACTCGCTGTATCCCACTCAATGAAAGTCCCGACTACGCACATCCAGCCCCACTAGCCAGTCCGTCAGGTCGACCAGCCGCCCGGCGATCACGTGCAGCACGCCATTAGCCGCCTCCAGATGCCCGTCGATGCGCAGAAGTCGCGATTGCAGCAGCGTCTTGCGCTGGCGCTCGGCCAGTTCCAGGCGCACCAGTACGTTGATCATGCCGAACTCGTCTTCCAGGGTGATGAAGGTCACGCCGCTGGCGGTTTGCGGGCGCTGGCGGCCGATCACCAGGCCGGCCACGCTGACCATCCTTCCGGGTTCAACATGCTCCAGCTCACGGCGGCTACGGCAGCGGGCAGCCCTGAGTTTGCTGCGCAGTAAGGACAGCGGGTGCGGCCCGAGCGTGGTGCCCAGTGTGGCGTAATCGATCAGCAGATTTTCACCAACGCTGGGGCTCGGCAGTTCGATGTTGGCTTCGGTCGTTGCCGGCAGGCTGGCGAATAACGGTAACTGCGGCTCCACCCCGGCGATGGCCCAACGCGCCTGATGGCGATGACCGACCAGCGCCTGCAGGGCGCCCGCGTCGGCCAGGCGTGCGCGAGCGTTGTTGTCCAGGCGGGCGCGCTGGCAGAGCTCGGCGATATCGCTGAATACCGCCTGCTCGCGGGCGGCGCCGATGCGCAGTGCGGCGTCCTCACGAAAGCCTTTGACCAGGCACATCCCCAGGCGAATCGCCGGTTGCGGCTTGCCGATGTCTTCCAGGGTGCACTCCCAGGCGCTGTGGCGCACGTCCACCGGGTGGATGCGCAGGCCGTGGCGGCGGGCGTCCTGCAGCACCTGGTCCGGGTTGTAGAAACCCATCGGCCAGCTGTTGATCAGCGCGCAGGCGAAGGCTGCCGGTTCATGGCACTTGAGCCAGCAGCTGGCGTAAGTGAGCAGGGCGAAACTGGACGCGTGGGACTCGGGAAAGCCGTAGCTGCCGAAGCCCTTGATCTGCTCGAAGATGCGGTTGATGTATTCGATGGGATAGTTCTTTTTGAGCATGCCCTCGGTCAGCTTCTGGCGGTGGTGTTCCAGACCGCCATGACGCTTCCAGGCCGCCATGGAACGACGCAGTTCGTCCGCTTCACCTGGGGAGTACCCGGCCGCGATAATTGCCAGCTCCATCACCTGCTCCTGAAACAGCGGCACGCCGAGGGTGCGCTCGAACACCGGCTGCAGCTCCTCAGAGGGATAGGTGACTTCTTCTTCACCGGTTCGGCGGCGCAGGTAAGGGTGCACCATATCGCCTTGGATCGGCCCCGGCCGCACGATGGCCACCTGGATCACCAGGTCATAAAAGGTCTTTGGCCGCAGGCGCGGCAGCATGGCCATCTGCGCGCGGGATTCGATCTGGAACACACCCAGGGTATCAGCGCGGCTGATCATCTCGTAGGTGGTCTTGTCCTCGGTCGGCAGGCTGGCCAGCGTCCAGCGTTTGTTGCGATAGGCGGCCAACAGGTCGAAGCAGCGGCGCAGAGCGCTGAGCATGCCGAGAGCCAACACGTCGACCTTGAGCAGTCCGACTGCGTCGAGATCGTCCTTGTCCCACTGGATCACGGTGCGTTCGGCCATGCTGGCGTTTTCCACCGGCACCAGAGTGTCGAGCGGGTTCTCGGAAATCACGAAGCCGCCGGGATGCTGGGAGAGGTGGCGGGGAAAGCCAATCAGCTCGCCAGCGAGCACCAGCACCCGGTGCAGCACCTTGCTCTGCGGATCGAAACCGGCTTCGCGCAGGCGTTCGGCATCGGGAATGCGGTCGCTCCAGCGGCCGCAGCAACCTGCCAGGGCGTTGATCTGATCCGGCGGCAAGCCCAGGGCCTTGGCCACGTCGCGAATCGCCCCGGCGCCATGGTAGGTGCTGACCACCGCAGTGAGCGCCGCGCGCTCGCGGCCATAGCGGCGGAACACGTACTGGATGACCTCCTCGCGGCGGTCGTGCTCGAAATCCACGTCAATGTCCGGCGGTTCGTTGCGCTCGCGAGATAAGAAGCGCTCGAACAGCAGGCGGCTGCCTTTGGCCATCGGGTTGAGTTCAGTGATGCCGAGGGCAAAGCACACCGAGGAGTTGGCCGCCGAGCCGCGCCCCTGGCAGAGAATCGATTGCTCGCGAGCGAAGCGCACGATGTCGTGCACGGTCAGAAAGTAGCTTTCGTAGCCAAGCTCGCTGATCAGCGCCAGTTCCTTTTCGATCTGCGCCCGCGCTTCGTCGTTGATGTCATCGCCCCAGCGCCAGCGGATGCCGTCCTCGACCAGCTGGCGCAGCCAGGAGCTGGCGCTATGGCCGGCCGGCACCAGCTCATGGGGATACTGGTATTTGAGCTCACCGAGATCGAACCGGCAGCGTTCGGCGATTCGCAGGGTTTCGGCGAGCAGTTCGGGCGGATACAGCTCGACCAGTTCCTCACGGCGGCGCAGGTGGCGCTCGCCATTGGCGAACAGGTGGGCGCCGGCTTCGGCCACGGGCAGGTGGTGGCGGATTGCGGTCATGCAGTCCTGCAGGGCGCGGCGGCCACGGGCGTGCATGTGTACGTCGCCACAGGCCACGGCGGCAATACCCAGTTGTTTGGCAAGGCTCAGGCCATGTTGCAATAGCGCTGCATCATCCGCGCCGCGGTGCAGCTCTACGCCCAGCCACAGGCGTTCGGTAAAGCGCTCGCGCAGCCAGGCACCGGCCATGGCGTCGTCGGTCGGCGCCGGCAGCCAGATGGCCAAAAGCCCGTCCGGCTCCACGGGCAGATCCTCGTCGAGCAGGATGTAGTGGCCCTTTTCCGCGCGCCGCCGGGCGCGGGTGATCAGTGCACACAGGCGCTGGTAACCGGCGAGGTTCTCGACCAGCACAACCAGCCGGGCGCCGCCCTGCAGCCTCAGCTCGCTGCCAACGATCAGCTTCACCTCGTGCTCTTTGGCGGCCTGCCAGGCTCGCACGATGCCGGCCAGGGTGCATTCGTCGGTGATCGCCAGGGCGCGGTAGCCGAGCAGCTTGGCACGTTCGAACAGCTCGGCGGCGCTGGAGGCACCGCGCTGGAAACTGAAGTTCGACAGGCAGTGCAGCTCGGCGTACTCGGGCAGGCTCATGCGAACCAGCCGTGCAGCCGCAACGGGCCGTCATCGCCGACGCTGCGAAAGGCCCAGCCGCGCTGGCCGCTGCGCGTCTCGATCAGGTAGTAGTCGCGGCGCACATCCTCGCCATCCCACCAGCCGGATTCGATGCGCTCCGGGCCGCTGAGAATATGCAGCGGCTCGCGCAGCACCTGCGGCTCTGGCAGCAGCCAGCTGGGCCGGGCGCCGCTTGGGCTGGGCAGTGAGGCGCGGTTGGTATCGGTGCGCCAGGCCTTCTCCGGGCGATGATCGGCATGGGCGGCCAGGCCTTGCACGGCGTCGTCGCCCAGACGGGCGCGCAGACGTTCACGCAGCTGCTCCCAGCCCAGGGTTTGCTGTGGGCGATCCTCGAACAGGGCCTGATGCTGCGGCACGAAGATCGGCAGGTCGCGGGCCACCAGGCGCAGCGCCAGCACCGGTGAGGGCAATTGCAGCTGCTCCAGGCGGCCGCGG
This sequence comes from Phytopseudomonas punonensis, assembly GCF_900142655.1. Classification (GTDB taxonomy): domain Bacteria; phylum Pseudomonadota; class Gammaproteobacteria; order Pseudomonadales; family Pseudomonadaceae; genus Aquipseudomonas; species Aquipseudomonas punonensis. Next base: position 87,495 of record NZ_FRBQ01000002.1, read on the forward strand.
GTGAACTCCAGCAGCATCGCCGCATCCCGCTCGGCGCTGAGCAGGCCGACGGGCATGAGGCTGTCTTCACCGTCGCGGTGTTCCAGGTGCAGCACGAAACGCTGTACGCCGCAGTCCCGGCCAGCCAGGTAGGCGGCCAGATCCGCCGTGAGGCGGCGCAGCGGAAACAGCAGGGCCTGGGTCGATTCTACCTCGAAGTGCAGCTCCAGCCGGCTGTCGAACACATCCGGCGGACGGTAGTAATCCAGCGCCAGCGGGCGCCGGCCCATCAGGGTATCCAGACCAGCCAGCAGCTCGGGCGCGAAGCGTCGCGCCAGGCTGTCGCGGGGCAGCGCCTGCAGCTGGCGCACCTGGCGCAGACCCATGCGCGCCAGCGTCGTGACCAGCTCCTCGGGCAGGCCGATGCGCTCCAGCGGCATGGCCGCCAGGCGTTCGCGCAACGCCTGCTCTTCGGTGATCGCCAGGCCATCGTGCAGGTTGGCGAGCATGCGCGCCGCAGCCGGGTGGTGCGCCAGGGTGATGCGATGGCGAAAGCCCAGCGCCGTCAGCTCCTCACGCAAGCGCGCCTCGAAGCGCGGCCAGGGCCCGAACAGGGCAAGGCTCGATTGCACCTCCAGCAGCAGGCAACGCGGATAGTGCAGGCTGACCTGGGAGCTGAAACCGTAGGCCCAGGCAGCCAGGAAATTGCGCCAGCGCTCGATGTCGGCGGGGTCGTACTCGGCGCTGGCGAACGCGCAGTTCAAGGATTGCGCCGCCGTCAGCGTCAGCCCCGGGCGCAAGCCGAGGGCCCGGGCGGGCGAATTGACCGCCTGCAACACGCGTCGCTGGGGCGTACCGCTCAGCAGCACCAATGGTGCAGCGTGGTCCTCACGGCCACGCTGCACGCCGTCCATGGCCAGTTGTGGCAACAGGATGCAGGCCCAGCGCATCTCAACCCCCCCAGGCGCTCAAGGTAAACGCCCGTGCCGGCGGCTGCCCACCCCGGCATTTGAGCACCCGTACCTGGGCGGGCTGCGCCTGGATGGTCAGGCGCAAGGCTGCCGGCGAAGGGTTGCGCGCCTCGTGCAATGGGCGGTAGGCGAAGGCCAGGGTTTGCCCGGTTTCCGCGGCGATCTGCAGGCGGCGCAAGGCGCGGTCATCGGTGCGCTGTGGCCAGAGCACCACGGCGCCGCAGCTTCCCGAGCGCAGGCATTGCTCGGCCGCCCATAGGGCGTCCCGTGCGCTCGCCTGGATCAGCGTCAACTGCTTCATCTCCACCCCCGCCGCCAACCAGCCGCTGGGAAAGGGTAGGTAGGGCGGCGCGATCAGCACGACCCGCTCACCGGCAGCGCTCAGGCGCGCCAGTATCGGCAGCAGCACCTGCAGCTCGCCAATGCCCGGCACCTCGACCAGTAACTCGCTCAACGCCGACTCCGGCCAACCACCGCCCGGCAGCGATGTATCCAGCTCAGCGTTGCCCGTAGGCTGGTGCCCACTGGGCGCAACAACGCCCTGGCCGCGCCAGATATGGCGTTCATTGAGCAGATGATCGATAGCGACGAGGGAAGGCATGGCAGGTAGATGGGAAGAAAATACTGTTTAAATATACAGTATTTTGGCTGGTCGACAAGGTGCTATCCGTCGAGTAGATCGTGCGCAGCTGGCACAGCGCTGCTGCAACGGTCGAACAGATTCAATGAAGAGCGCCTGCGCCACAGCTTGCAACGCATCGCGGCCAAAGCGAGATACGCCAGCAAGCCGCTGGCGGCATTGCCTGGACCAAGGCAGTGAGCCAAGCATTTGATAGCACGTGAAAAAAATTACACGACAGGCTTCGCCAAACCGATTTCTGCTGATATCATGCGCGCCGCCTGGGAAGATGCCGGAGTGGCCGAACGGGACGGATTCGAAATCCGTTGTATCAGCGATGGTACCTAGGGTTCAAATCCCTATCTTCCCGCCATATTTAAAAATCACTAAGCCCCTGAATCTGTTGAAGATTTCAGGGGTTTTGTGTTTCTGGGTTTAGCCTTTAAGGCAAGATTTAGGGCAATCCCTTAGCGCTTCACCCTAGGGGTCGTACAGAGCCTAGGCACTGAGAATATTCAGTTGCTCTGTGGTTTTAGCCCCCTAGTTGCCTGGATATCGCTTGCGCGCATTGCTGGAGGTTCAGTAGAAACCGTTCTTGGGTAAGCGCGCTATCCATTACCGCTTCAGGTCCGGATAAGTTAATGGCGGCTACTACTTTGTTCTGGTGATTACGAATGGAGCAGGCGATAGCAGCCGAATAGTCCGAGCGGTGTAGAACCCAACCGCGCTGGCGGTCCTGCTCCAGCAATTCTTGCAGTTCAGGAAGCGTTTTCGGTGCTGGCGGCGGGTAATCATCCAAGCGCACGTGTTGGTAAAGACGAGCTACCTCCATAGTGTCCAGATCGCTAAGCAACATACGACCCATGGCAGTGCAATGACAGGCGATACGTGTGCCGATGGGAATGTTCACGGATAGGCGCTGAGCGGCGAATGCCCTGCCGATATACAAACTGTCGGTTTGTTCGCGAACTGACAGGTGGCAGGACAGTGAGGTGCGATCTCTCAGCGCATTCAGGTGCGGCATGGCGATATCCACCAAGTCGCGACTGGCCAGGTAGGCGAAGCCGTCGCAGAGCACCTGGGGGCCAAGCTCGTAATTGTTGGTACCCAGCTTGTTCAGGTAACCCATCTCGGTAAGGGTAACCAGAATCCGGTAGATGGCCGAGACGCTGACGCCCAGGCGCTCGGCGATCAGGTTACTGCTCAGGCTGCGCTCGCTGGCGTTGAACATCTGCAGGATGTTCAGGCCACGTTGCAAGGCGGGCACGCGGTAGTCAGTGAGTTCTTCTTTGTCGGCAGCCATGGGTTTCTCTCGGGCTGGAGGGGAAGCATAGGAGCCGCGCTATACGCGCGATAGCGATGGTGGGCACAGTGTGGATTTCGCGTTGTATCCACTATTTTTCGTGGGCATGGCCGCGCTCCTACGCGTACTGCGTTTGCGTGCAATCATTGGTCAGCGGATCGCCCGCAAGAGCAGACACTGTCGGTTATTGCAGCGCTTCGATGCCCGCTGCCTTGCCACCGAACTCGTCCATCGCATCGAGTAGCGCGCCCCAAAGGTAATGCGCTGATGCGCGATCACACAGCAGGTGGAACACCGGCAAATTGGCGGTGCTGCCGTTGACCACGATGGCGTTGAGCCGCGCGACCGAGGTCTGCGCCACCGCGCCAAACGGGAAAGCTTCGGTGCGCAGGTCGACGCCGCAGATCTTGGCGAACAGCTCCGGCAGATGCGCGCCGGTCAGGGCCAGCCAGGTGTGGCTGTCCTGGCGGGGCAGCAGGTAGTTGGCCAGGCTTTCGTCGTAATGCCAGCCCGCTTCGTCGGCGGCGATGCGGGCTCCACCATCGGTCAGGCTGCCGAGCAGGAAGTACTCGGTCTGTGACAGCCGTAGCACCTGCTCGCCAGTGTGTTGCAGGCAGGCCTGATTGGGCCTGTCCGGCAATTGGTAGCCCTTGTTCTGCAGATAGGCCGCGGCGTCGGTGCCACGAAAACCAACCCGTGGCAGGTTGCTCAGGTCAACTAGCGCGCAGCGTTGCAGTTGCTCGCTGTCGCTCACGGCGCCGGCAACGAACAGCCGCTCGCCCAGCAAAGTCAGTGGGGCATTGCCGTGGAGCTCATAAACCGGGCTGCGTTCAGCGTGGTCGCGAATATTCAGACTCATGATCACAGCTCCTGGCGCTGGGTTTCGGGGTCGAAGAACGGCAGTTTCACCACGGTGGCATGGACGATCTCACCACCTTCCACACGGATCGGAATCTGCATGCCAGGCGTGGCCTGATCGGCACCGGCGTACGCCATGCCGATGATCGCGCCGACGGTTTCCGAGTACTCGCACGAGGTGACATTGCCGCTAATGTCCGGGCCTTTGAGCACAAGGTGACCCTCCAGTGGTTTGCTGCTGCCCTTGGGCAGGGTGAAACCGACCAGCTTGCGTTTCAGTGGCTGCGCTTCGAGGATCTCGATGGTGCGCTTGCCGACGAAGAACGGCTTCTTGCGGCCGATGGCCCAGCCCATGTCGATCTCGGCGGGGTGGGTCATGCCATCGGTGTCCTGGCTGATGATCACGTGGCCTTTTTCCAGGCGCAGCAGGCGTTGAGTTTCCACGCCAAACGGGCGGATGTTCTCGGCCTTGCCTGCTTCCATCAGCGCGTCCCACAGGTACTCGCCGAAGCGCGCGGGCACGTGGATCTCGTAACCCAGTTCACCGACGAAACCGACCCGCAGCAAGCGCGCCGGAACACCGGCAACGGCGCCCTCGCGCACGCCGAGATAGGGGAAGCCCTCGCTCGACAGGTCGACATCGCTGCAGACCTTTTCCAGTACCTGGCGCGACAGCGGGCCGGCCAGGTTGACCGCCGCAAAGGCGGCGCTGACGTTGGCGATGTCGACGTTCAGGCGCCACTGCGCGTTCCACTTGAGCATGCTGCGGTACACGCGATCCACGCCGCTGGTGGTCGCCGATACGTAGAAGTGTTGCTCGCCGAGGCGGCAAGCCACGCCGTCGTCGATCACCACGCCATCTTCGGCGGTCATCAGCGCGTAGCGAGTACGGCCGACGGGCAGTTTCTTAAAACCGAAGGTGTATAGGCGTTCCAGCAGCTCGGCTGCATCCGGCCCGCGAATGTCGAGGCCGCCGAGGGTGGAGACGTCGATCAGGCCGACCCTCTCGCGTACATGACGGGCCTCGGCTTGCATGCAGGCTTCACGATCTTCAGCCTTGCCGTAGAACGCCGGGCGCTGCCAGACGCCTGCTGGCATCAGCCTGGCGCCGAGCTCGACATGACGGCGATGCATGGCAGTCTGCCGATACGGGTCGAAGCCACGGCCGGCGATATGCGCGAGTTTCTCGGCAGTGAACGGCGGGCGTGCGGTGGTCACCCCGGTTTCGCTGACGCTGCGGCCAGTGGCCTCGGCCACCAAGCGTGCGGTGGGCAGCGCCGAGTGACGGCCTTGCGACGGGCCCATGCCGACGGTGGAGAAGCGTTTGACCAACTGCACGTCGCGGTAGCCGTGACGGGTGGCGTTGACGATATCGCGGATCTGCAGATCTTCGTCGAAGTCGACAAATTCCTTACCCTGCGGGTGGGCGAAGATCGGCCAGGGGAAGTTGACCTTGCTGTCGTCCTTGTCGGTGCCGTCTACCAGAGCGCCACCCAGGCCGATGTCAGCGAGGGCTTCGCTGGCGGCGCGCTGACCGTCGGCGATTACGCGCTGCAGGTTGTGACGACCGTTCACCGAGCCGGCGACGCGGAGGATCTTTGGCAGGTTTTGAATCGAGAACGCGGCGTGTTCGTCGGCATAACGCAGCGTACCGCCGGCCTGGCAGAGCAGTTGGTAAACCGGCATGTAACCGGCGGACATGCACAGCAGGTCGCAATCGATACGGGTGCTGACCTCGGCCACCTTGCCGGTGCCAGTAATGCGGCGTACATCGACAGCGCCGATATGGCGGGCGTTTTTGCCAGCGATTGCTTCATACACGGTGTGCCCGGCATGACAGGCAATACCTTTGGCTTGCAACGCGGTGGCCAGGCCGGCGGTGTCGACGTGCTCGCGCATGTCGACCACGGCGGCGACTTCCACGCCCTGTTCATGCAGGTCGAGGGCGGCGAGGTAGCCGTCGTCGTTGCCGGTCAGCACTACGGCGCGCTTGCCCGGTTTCACCGCGTACAGGCGCATCAGCCGCTGGGCGGTGCTGGTCAGCATCACGCCGGGCAGGTCGTTGTTGCGGAAGATCACCGGCTGGTCGAACGAGCCGCTGGCGATGATGCATTGCTTGGCGCGTACCTTGTACATCCGGTTGCCCTGGATCACCGGCAGGTAGTTGTCGGCAAACCAGGCGTTGCAGATCGCCGAGTCTAGAACGCGAATATTGGCGTGGCCCTGTACCGCACTGACCAACTCTTCACGCAGGCCCATGGCCGCGTTGGCATCGAGGCCGAAACGGGCGTAGGTCAGCGAACCGCCGAGCACCGGGTTCTGCTCGATCAGCAGCACCTTGGCGCCGCCGTTGGCTGCATGCAGGGCAGCGGACAGGCCGGCGGGGCCGGAGCCGATCACCGCCAGGTCGCAGAACAGATAGGCCTTGTCGTGGTAGGTCGGCTCGAACTTCAGGTCGAGCACGCCTAGGCCGGCCTTCTTGCGGATCAGCGGCTCCCAGCGCTTCCACATGCCCTTGGGCTTGTAGAAGGCGCGGTAGTAGAAACCCACCGGCATGAACTTGGAGAACTTGCCGAGAATCGCGTCGCGGTCTTTTTCCAGGCTGCCGTTGACGTTCTGCGGGGTGACGTTGAGGCCGGCGCGCAGCGGAAATTCGTCGGCAAGCACGTTGGGTTCGTCCGGCAACTGCACCAGGGTATTGGCGTCCTGGCCGGCCATGGTCAGCGGGCCGCGCGGGCGGTGATACTTGAACGAACGCGACAGCAGCCAGCGGCCGTCAGCGGCCAGGGCGCTGGCGATGGTGTCACCGGCGAAACCCTGGCAGGAGGTGCCGTCGAAGCTGAAGGTCAGCGGCTTGTTGCGGTCTATCAACAGCCCCATGGGGGCGGGCAGGCGGTTCATTGAGCGGCCTCCGGGGCGGCGAAATCGACGCGCTGGTCGAACAGTTCACGAGGGTCGAAGGTGCGCAGGATCTCGTCGCTGCCGGTGTGGCGTTCGACCAGGAACCAGTAGCTGGACGGTGTGTGCATCCACCACTCGGTAACCACACCGAGCAGGTTCTCGCTGTTGAATACGTAGTCGGCCCACTCGGCGACGCTGCAGGTGTTGGCGTCGGGCATTTGTTTCAGCTCGCCGCCATAAGTGAATTCGCTGATGTTGCGCGGCCCGTTGAGCGGGCAAGTCATGATCTTCATTGGCTGTAACCCGTCAGTGGCTGGCCGCCGTGGCGCCCATTTCGTTGACCTGCTGGAAGCGGCTGAAGCGATCCAGGCCGAACGGCGCAATCAGCTCGGGAACCTTGCCGCCGCTGGCGACCAGCTCGGCCATGGTCTTGCCGCAGATCGGCGTGGCCTTGAAACCCCAGGTGCCCCAGCCGGCGTCGAGGTAATAACCGTCGATAGGCGACAGGCCCATGATCGGGCTGTAGTCCGGGGTCATGTCGGTGATCCCGGCCCATTGGCGCATCAGCTTGGCGTTGGCCATGAACGGGAACATCTCGACGGCCGAGGCCAGCAGGCTTTCCTTGAGATCCAGGGTCGAACGGGTGTTGTACAGCGGGTAGGGGTCGGAACCTCCGCCAAAGACGATCTCGCCGCGGCTGGTCTGCTGCACGTAGCAATGCAGGGCTGAGGAGCTCACCAGCGGATCGAGGAACGGCTTGAACGGTTGGGTAACCATCGCCTGCAGCGGATAGGTGTGGATCGGCGCCTTGATGTTCAACTTGTTCATCAGCAGCGAGCTGGTTCCAGCTACTGCCTGCACCACGCAACCACACTGAATGGTGCCGCGATTGGTCTTCACCGCACGAATGCGGTCGCCCTCGACGACGAAGTCCTGCACCTCGGTGAGCTGATGAATTTCCACCCCACGCTTGGCCGCGCCCTTGGCGTAGCCCCAGGCCACGGCATCGTGGCGGGCGGTGCCGCCGTCGATGTGCCAGAGGCCGGCGAGTACCGGAATTTGGCCGGGGTCGAGGTTGAGGCTCGGCACCAGCTCGCGGATCTGCTGGCGGTCGATCATCTCGGTACGCCCGCCGAAGTGCTTGTTCACTTCGGCGCGCTGGCGAAAGGCGCGCACGGTGGCGTCGGTGTGGGCCAGAGTGAGCTGGCCACGGCCGGAGTACATGATGTTGAAGTCGAACTCGTTGGAGAGGTTTTCGAACATCCGCACCGATTCGATATAGAACTTCACGCCTTCGCTGGTCAGGTAGTTGGAGCGGATCACCGCGGTGTTGCGCGCGGTGTTGCCGCCGCCCAGGTAGCCCTTTTCCAGCACTGCGATATTGGTAATGCCGTGGTATTTGGACAGATAGTAGGCAGTGGCCAGGCCATGACCGCCGGCGCCGATGATCACCACGTCATAGGAGGCTTTCAGCTCCTCCGGTGCGGGCAGGTCGACCTCGACGGGATACTCCGACGACAGGCCGTATTTGAGCAGCGAGAAAGGCATCAGCGAGCCTCCTGAATGGCCTGCCCGGTCTGCTGACGGGCGGCGAGAACGGTGTTGTGCATGAGCATGGCGATGGTCATCGGGCCGACCCCACCGGGTACCGGGGTGATGGCTGCGGTAACCTGCTGCACGGCGGCGAAATCCACATCCCCGACCAGGCGGCTTCTGCCGTCTTCTTCGATGCGGTTGATGCCGACGTCGATCACCACGGCACCGGGCTTGATCCAACCGGCATCGATCAGCCGTGGGCGGCCGACGGCGGCGATCACGATGTCGGCCAGGCGGCATAGCTTCTCTGGCTCGACGCTGCGCGAATGCACCACGCTGATGCTGCAATTGGCGGCCAGCAGCAACGCGGCCATCGGCTTGCCGACGATGTTCGAGCGACCGACCACCACCGCGTGCTTGCCGGAAAGATCACCTAACGTGTCATGCAGCAGGCGCATGCAGCCGGCTGGTGTACAGGGCGTCAGCACGTTGCGGCCCTGGCTGAGGCCGCCGACGTTCTCGCTGTGGAAACCGTCGACGTCCTTGCCGGGATCGATGGCCTCGAGTACGCGCACTTCATCGATATGTTTGGGCAGTGGCAACTGCACCAGAATGCCGTGCACGGCCGGGTCGGCATTCAGCGCGGCGACCACTTCCAGCACCTCATCGGCACTGGCTTCGGCCGGCAGGCGATATTCGAGCGAACGGATGCCCACTTCACCGGCACGCAGCACCTTGTTACGTACGTAGACGTGGCTGGCCGGATCGTCGCCGACCAGTACCACGGCCAGCGCCGGCTCGACGTCCTGAGCGTGTAACCGCTCGACCTCTGCCTTAACTTCGGCGAGTACGCGGGCGGCCGCGGCCTTGCCGTCGATCAACTGGCTCATCGGAAGATCACCGTACGGTCGCCATTGAGGAACACGCGGTGCTCGATGTGATATTTCACCGCTCGCGACAGCGCCACCGTTTCCGTATCGCGCCCAATGGCGACCAGGTCATCAGGCTTCAGGGCGTGATCCACGCGCTGCACTTCCTGCTCGATGATCGGGCCTTCGTCGAGGTCCGAGGTGACGTAGTGAGCGGTGGCGCCGATCAGCTTCACGCCGCGCTCGAATGCCTGGTGGTAAGGCTTGGCGCCCTTGAATCCGGGTAGGAAGGAGTGGTGGATGTTGATCGCCCGGCCAGCCAGTTGCTTACACAGGTTGTTGGAAAGAATCTGCATGTAGCGCGCCAGTACCACCAGCTCGGTGCCGGTCTCATCGACGATCTTCATCAGCTCGGCTTCCTGAGCGGTCTTGGTGTCCTTGGTCACCGGCAGGTAGATGAAGCGGATGCCCTCGCGCTCGGCCATGGGACGCAGGTCAAGGTGATTGGAGACGATGGCGGTGATCTCCATGTTCAGCTCGCCCTTTTGGTGACGATAGAGTAGGTCGGCCAGGCAATGGTCGAACTTGCTGACCATCAGCAGCACACGCATCGGTTTGCTGGTGCTGAACAGACCCCAGGTCATGTCGAAAGCGCCTGCCACTGCGGCGAAGCCTTCCTCTATCTTCGCCAGGTCATCGCTCACGCCGGTATTGAAGCGGAATACCGCGCGCATGAAGAAGGTGCTGCTGACCTCGTCGTCGAACTGCGACATCTCGCTGATGTAGCACTGATGCTCGGCAAGAAACGACGCCACCGCGGCGACGATGCCCGACGTGGCCGGGCAACTGATCTTGATCACGTATTGGTTCTGGGCGTGCTGCATGTCGGATCCTCAAGAAGGTCGGCGGCAGGAAATTCTTCAGGGATAGATGCGCGGTTCGCCTATGAATATATTTTCGTATGGCGAATCTAATTTTCTTGGTGGTGATTTTTATAAGCGAATGTGTTGTTCGTGTCTATGCCTGTGGGGAATTTATTTATCTCCACAGGAATTTATAGGGTGTGGTCACGAGTAGAGTGGCGAGGACGTCATCAGCGCTCTCGGCGCCAGTTCGCAGCCAGGTCGCTGGTCCGTCTCGGAGGCGAGAAAACGGAAGGAAGCGTGGTGCCATCAGCCAACCAGCTCTGTTCGATCTGGAGGGCGCGCCGTGAAAGAGGAGGCGGGCATTGAGTGCGACGTGGGATATTTAGAGGCGAGAGCGGTCATCGGCGCGGTATCTGTGGGAGCGGACCATGCCCGCGATTTTTCGCGCGCATGGCACGCTCCCACAATAGATCGGCTAGCGGGCTGCTTGCGCCTTATAGCCGCCGAATGAATGCGGCCTTCACTCTTTGCCGTAATTCATGATCGACAGCAGGCGGATCGGTACCTGGATCAGCTGTTCCGGGCCGTGGGGGACTTCGGCATCGAAGGTCAGGCTGTCGCCAGCCTGCATGGGGTAGAGCCCGTTGCCGTGGCGGTAGACCAGTTCACCTTCGAGCAGATGCAGGAACTCGGTGCCGGGATGCGAGAAGGTCGGAAACTCCTCGCTGGCATCGTCCATGCTGACCATATAAGCCTCGAAAGTCTTTTTCGGCCCGCGGGTATGGTTGAGCAGGTGATAGGTGTGGCCCTTCTCGGTACCACGACGCACCACTTCCAGGCCTTCGTCGGACTTCACCAAGAGCGCGCCGCTGCCTTGTTGATCATATTGGCTGAACAGTTTGGACATCGGCATGCCGAGTACGTCGCAGAGCCGACTCAGGGTATCGAGGCTGGTGGATACCTGAGCGTTCTCGATCTTGCTGAGCATGCCCTGGCTGATTCCGGCGATGCGTGCGACCTCGGCGATCTTCAATTCCTGAGCCTGGCGCTGGCGACGAATCTGCATACCTAGGTATTGCTCAAGTTTTAAGCGGGGCGGAGTTTCTGTGGTTTTGCTCATGCACGGCCATTTTCTATTTGTGAATAATAAATTCGCACCAGGAATGCGCAGGCTGCGTTGCAACGGTGCATGTCGGCGGTGTGAATTTCCTGTTATGAAAGCATTTTTCCTTCGAGGATAGAAGAAAACCCGCATGGCAGCTGACTCGCACCCGTAGCGCTCAAGATTGGCAAGTTGCTTGCATTCTTATTGGGAAAGTTAATTTCCTAATTGGAATAATCATCGAGTCGACAGGAGCCATGTGATGCTGCCCAGTGAAACCCAGCGGGTCATCGAGAAACACGCGATCAAGTATGTGCTTGCCCAGTTCGTAGACATTCATGGTTCGGCCAAGACCAAATCGGTGCCGGTGACAGGCCTTGAAGCGGTGGCGGAAGCGGGCGCCGGGTTTGCTGGCTTCGCCATCTGCGGCATGGGCATGGAGCCGCACGGGCCGGACTTCATGGCCAAGGGCGATCTGTCGACCTTGATCCCCGTGCCGTGGCAGCCGGGTTACGGCCGCGTGGTGTGTATTGGCCACGTGGACGGCCAACCCTGGCCGTACGACAGCCGCTATGTCTTGCAGAAGCAGGTGGAGCGCCTCAAAGAACGTGGCTGGACGCTGAATACCGGCCTGGAGCCGGAATTCAACCTGATGCGCCGCGATGAAGCCGGCACTCTGCAATTGGTCGATGCCAGCGATAACCTCGACAAGCCTTGCTACGACTACAAGGGTCTGTCGCGCTCCCGCGAATTTCTCGAAAAGCTCACCGAAGCGCTGCAGCCGGTCGGTTTCGACATCTATCAGATCGACCACGAAGACGCCAACGGCCAGTTCGAGATCAATTACACCTACAGCGACGCCATGGAGTCGGCAGACCGTTTCACCTTTTTCCGCATGGCTGCCGGTGAGATCGCCAACGACCTGGGGATGATCTGCTCGTTCATGCCCAAGCCAGACCCGAAACGCGCCGGCAATGGCATGCACTTCCACCTTTCCATCGCCAGCGCCGAGAGCAAGAACCTGTTCTTCGATGCCGGCGACAAGAACGGCATGGGCCTGTCGAAACTCGCGTATCACTTCGCCGCTGGCCTGCTGGCTCACGGCCCGGCGCTGTGCGCCTTCGCCGCGCCGACGGTGAATTCCTACAAACGTCTTGTGGTCGGCAACTCGCTGTCCGGTGCTACCTGGGCTCCGGCCTTCATCGCCTTCGGCGCCAACAACCGCTCGGCGATGGTGCGTGTGCCCTATGGCCGTCTGGAATTCCGCCTGCCGGACGCCGGCTGCAATCCGTACTTGGTCAGCGCCGCGATCATCGCCGCCGGGCTGGACGGTATCGACCGGCAGCTGATGCCCGATCAGATCTGCAACGAAAACCTCTACGCACTGGGCCTCGAAGCGATTGCCGCGAAAGGCATCAAGACCCTGCCGCAGTCGCTCAAGGAAGCCTGCGATGCGCTGGAAGCCGACCCGCTGTTTGCCGAAGTCATGGGCAAGGAGATCGTCGGTGAGTTCATCAAGCTCAAGCGCATGGAGTGGGTGGAATACAGCCGCCACGTCTCCGACTGGGAGATCAAGCGCTACACCGAATTCTTCTGATCCGACCTTTCTGTTCAACCGTTTTCCGGCGCCCACCCGTGAGTAGGGCGCCTTCTGCCCAGGAGTTTTAGCTATGTGTGGAATCGTGGGGCTTTACCTGAAAAAACCTGAGCTGGAGTCACAGCTCGGCAAGCTGTTCGAGCCGATGCTCGAGGCCATGACCGACCGCGGCCCGGACAGCGCCGGCTTTGCCATTTATGGAGATGAAGTGGCCGATGGCTGGGTCAAACTGACCCTGCAGGCCACGACCGAAGGCTATGACTTCGCTGCCTTGGTTAAGGCCGTTGGGGAAAAACTCGGTACCGAGCTGGACTGGTTTCAGAACGCCAGCGCCATCGTGCTGAAGATCAAGGCTGAGGAGGCGCCGGTACGTGCAGCCCTCAACGAGCTGGCGCCGACCGTGCGCATCATGAGCGCAGGGCAGAGCATCGAAATCCTCAAGGGCATGGGCTTGCCCCGTGAAATCTCCGAGCGTTTCGGCCTGGCCTCGATGAAGGGCAGCCACATCATCGGCCACACCCGCATGGCCACCGAAAGTGCGGTGACCATGGAGGGCAGCCACCCGTTCTCCACGGGTGCCGATCTGTGCCTGGTGCATAACGGCTCGCTGTCCAACCACTTCCGCCTGCGTCAGGAGCTGCGCCGCGAAGGCATCAACTTCGAGACTGAAAACGACACCGAGGTCGCTGCCGGCTACCTGGCCTGGCGCCTGCAGCAGGGCGACTCGCTGAAGCAGGCCCTGGATAGCTCGCTGGAAGCGCTGGACGGCTTCTTTACCTTTGCCATCGGCACCCGCAATGGCTTTGCGGTGATTCGCGATCCGATTGCCTGCAAGCCGGCGATCCTCGCCGAGACCGATGACTACGTCGCCATGGCTTCGGAGTATCAAGCGCTGTCGAGCCTGCCGGGTATCGAGAAGGCCAAAGTCTGGGAACCCGTTCCCGCCACCATGTACATCTGGGAACGCGCGTCGGCCTAAGGAGCACGCATATGAAAACCATCGATCTATCCGTTGCAACTGTGCGTGACCTCAACCAGGCGTTGCACGACCAGGTCAACAATGTGCAGGACCGCGAGTGGGTGGTCACCCACGCCAACGGCGCGCATAACCTGGCCGTTGGTGTTAACGAGGCGGTGTCCATCGATATCCAGGGGCATGCCGGCTACTACTGCGCGGGCATGAACCAGAAAGCCTCGATCACCGTACACGGCAACGTCGGCGTGGGCTGCGCCGAGAACATGATGAGCGGCTATGTACGCGTCAAAGGCAGCGCCTCCCAGGCGGCCGGCGCGACCGCCCATGGCGGGCTGCTGGTCATCGAAGGTGATGCCGGCGCGCGTTGCGGCATCTCGATGAAAGGCATCGACATCGTGGTCGGTGGCAGCATCGGCCACATGAGCTGCTTTATGGGCCAGGCGGGCAGGTTGGTGGTGTGCGGTGATGCCGGCGATGCGCTTGGTGATTCACTGTACGAAACCAAGATATTCGTCAAAGGCAGCGTTGAGTCGCTGGGTTCCGACTGCATCGAAAAAGAGATGCGCGCCGAGCACATCGAAGAGCTGCAAGAGCTGCTCAATCGCGCTGGTTTCAAGGAAAACGCCGCGGACTTCAAACGTTACGGCTCGGCCCGTCAGCTATACAACTTCAAAGTCGACAACGCTTCCGCGTACTGACCAACTTTTTCCTGTGGGAGCGGGCCATGCCCGCGAAAAGCGTTCGCGGGCATGGACTAGGCGTCCCCTTCAGCTCCCACGGTGACACCTTTCGAGGAGAGTCTTCATGAGTGATAAACAACCTCCAGTCCTGCGCGAGTCGGCCACCTTTGATCGCCTGGCCATCCAGGAAATCCAGCGCGCTGCCGAAACCGGCATCTACGACATTCGCGGCGGCGGCACCAAGCGCAAGCTGCCGCACTTCGACGATCTGCTGCTGCTAGGCGCCAGCGTGTCGCGTTACCCGTTAGAAGGCTACCGCGAGAAATGCGGCACCGATGTCATCCTTGGCAACCGCTTCGCCAAGAAGCCGCTGCACTTGAAAATTCCGGTAACCATCGCCGGCATGAGCTTCGGCGCGCTGTCAGCCAATGCCAAGGAAGCCCTCGGCCGTGGCGCCAGCATTGCCGGCACCAGTACCACCACCGGTGACGGCGGTATGACGCCGGAAGAGCGCGGCCAGTCGCAGCATCTGGTTTACCAGTACCTGCCGTCGCGCTACGGCATGAATCCGGATGACCTGCGCAAGGCCGATGCCATTGAGATCGTGCTGGGGCAGGGCGCCAAGCCGGGCGGCGGCGGCATGTTGCTCGGCATGAAGGTCACCGAGCGCGTCGCCGGCATGCGTACCCTGCCGATTGGCGTGGATCAGCGCAGTGCCTGTCGTCACCCTGACTGGACCGGCCCGGACGACCTGGCAATCAAGATTGCCGAGCTGCGCGAAATCACCGACTGGGAAAAACCCATCTACGTGAAGATCGGTGCCAGCCGCCCTTACTACGATGTGAAGCTGGCGGTGAAGGCCGGCGCCGACGTGATCGTCCTCGACGGCATGCAGGGCGGCACCGCAGCGACTCAGGAAGTGTTCATTGAGCACGTCGGTATCCCGATTCTGCCGGCCATTCCGCAAGCGGTTCAGGCGCTGCAAGAGATGGGCATGCACCGCAAGGTGCAGTTAATCGTCTCCGGCGGTATCCGTAATGGTGCAGACGTGGCCAAGGCCATGGCGCTGGGCGCCGATGCGGTGGCCATCGGTACCGCTGCATTGATCGCTCTGGGCGACAACCACCCGCGTCTGGACGAAGAGCTGAAGAAGATCGGCTCGGCTGCCGGTTTCTATGACGATTGGCAGAACGGTCGCGACCCGGCCGGCATCACCACCCAAGACCCAGAGCTGTCCAAACGCCTCGATCCGGTCGAAGGCGGCCGCCGCTTGGCAAACTACTTGCGTGTGCTGGTGCTGGAAGCCCAGACCATGGCCCGCGCTTGCGGCAAGAGCCACCTGCACAACCTCGATCCTGAGGATCTGGTGGCGCTTACCGTCGAGTCCGCCGCCATGGCACGGGTGCCGCTGGCTGGCACCAATTGGGTGCCTGGGCAGGGTTACTGATCACACCTGTCACATGATCTGATCAGCCGGCTCTTCCGAGAGGAGAGGCCGGCTTTTGTGCATTTTAAGGAGTTCAAATGACTGCATCCTGGGCCTGGATGACCTTGCTTGCCGCCGGCATCTGCGAAGTGATGTATGCCTCCGCCATCCCCCGTACGCAGGGTTTCACGCGGCTGTGGCCGAGCCTTTACTGCATCTTCTTCATTGCACTGAGCATGTACCTGCTGGCTCTTGCCGCCCGTTCTCTGCCCATCGGCACCGCCTATGCGATATGGGTCGGTATAGGCGCGGTTGGTACGGCTATCTACGGCATTGCCTATCTCAATGAGCCGGCCAGCATGGCGCGGCTGGTTTGCCTGTCGCTGATCATCGGCGGCGTAGCCGGGCTCAAGTTCTTGAGCCCTTCAGCCTGACCTGCCTACGCACAGGAATACGCCACCCGGCTCGGTGCCCGTGCTTGTCTGCGCGAGGGGACTCGCCCCAAGAAGGTTTGCGCATGCGCATGCCCAGGTGCTGATGCCTCTTGGCGGCCAGCAGGACGGCCAGCAATACCGCGACGACCGCAGGCTGATGGCGATGGCGACAATGGATTCGTGGCCCTGAGGTGCTTGCCGATGCAGGGCTAAGACGTGTCTGGAAAGGGTTGGCTGCTACGCAAAGGTGGCGGGCAGCGCTATCGCTGGGCTTGAAGGCCTGCCACCTAAACCTGGTAATGAAATTGCGGCTGGCAAAGCCGGCTTTCACCGGCTCGTCCAGTTGAACAGGCATTCAGAACGCGTCGTCGTCCAGCTCGCCGGTTCTGATCCGCACGGCGCTTTCCAGATGCTGGACGAATACCTTGCCGTCACCGATCTTGCCCGTGTGGGCAGTCTTGAGAATGGCGTCGATGGCGGGCTGGCAGAGGCCGTCGGTCACCATCACGTCCAGACGAATCTTGGGTACCAGCTGAACGTCATATTCGGCGCCACGATAGATTTCCGTGTGGCCTTTCTGTCGACCGTAGCCTTTGACCTCAGTGACGGTGATACCGCGGATGCCCAGCTCGGTGAGCGCCTCGCGCACGGCGTCGAGTCGGAACGGCTTGATGATTGCGGTGATCAGTTTCATCAGGGTTGCCCTCAGTTCGAATACTTGTAGCCAACTTCGCCATGGGAGGAGAGATCGAGGCCGTCGACCTCGGTCTCTTCATCCACCCGCAGCCCGCCGCACAGCATGCCGGCGACCTTGTAGGCGATCAGGCTGGTGATGGCCGAAAAGAGGATGCTGAACAGGATGGCGCCGCCATTGACCAGCAACTGGCTGAACAGGTCGCGACCCTCGGCGAAGCCCTGGCCACCGATGGCCGTCATGGCGAACACGGGGGTCAGCAGGCCGCCGAGGATGCCGGCCACGCCATGCACGCCGAACACATCGAAGGCGTCGTCCAGGCCAATCATCGGTTTGAGCTTTTCCACCGACCAGACGCATACCGGGCCGGCGATGAAACCGAGCAGAATGGCGCCCATCGGGCCGACGAAGCCGCAGGCCGGAGTGATGGCCACCAGGCCAGCAATGGCACCCGACAGTGCACCGAACATGCTCGGCCGGCCACGGTGTTGCCATTCGACGACCATCCAGCCCAATGCGCCGGCGCAGCTGGCGAGCATGGTGTTGACCATCACCAGCATGGCGTAGCCGTTGGCCGCCAGTGCACAGCCGCCGCAGAAACCCAGCCAACCTACCCACAACAGCGAGCCACCGGTCAGGGTCATGGTCATGTTGTGTGGTGCCAGGGACGGCGTGCCGAAACCACGGCGCCGACCCAGCAGCCAGGCACCTACCAGCGCGGCGATACCGACGTTCAGGTGCACCACGTTGCCGCCCGCGAAGTCCTGCACGCCCAGGTCGAACACCCAGCCACCGCCCCAGGCCATATGGGCCATGGGGATGTAGTTGATAGTCAGCCACACGGCCATGAACACCATCACCGCTGAGAACTTCATGCGCTCGGCGAACCCGCCGACGATAATCGCCGGTGTGATGGCGGCGAACAGCAACATGAACAGGAAGTACAGATACTCCGGAATGGTGCCGACTACCGAGTCCTTGGTGATGCCCACCATGAACAGCTTGTCCAGGCCGCCGATCACAGCCTGCAGCGAGCCGCCGTTGCTGAAGGTCAGGCTGTAGCCATAGATGGCGAACAGCACCGACATCAGCGACGCGGTGCAGAACACCTGCATGAGGATCGACAGCACGTTCTTGGTTCGCGCCATGCCGCCGTAGAACAGCGCGAGACCCGGCAGGGTCATCAACAGCACGACCAGCGAGCAGAGCGCCACGAACGCCGTGTCGCCACTGTCGATCGTCGGTATCGCCTCGTCAGCGAGGGCGACGGTACTGCCTAGAACCAGGGGAAGAACCCACATACTGCGGCCTATCTGTACAAACCGAACCATTGCCTGTTGCCTCCAGCCGACGGGGAAAAGAGTCCGGCTGCCGTCGGCGGCTAACCGGATTTTCTGCCTCAGGAAACGCCAGCCGCGTAGCTGATATTTATTCCTGTAAGGCAATTAACTTCCCTTCTGGTAAAGCAATACGCCTGCCAGAATTACCGTCTGTCGGGCATGTTTAGCTAACCTATTGAGTTGATAACAATTTGTTACATGGCGTCAGGGCACGCTCAGTGGGCCGC
Organism: Phytopseudomonas punonensis; assembly: GCF_900142655.1. Lineage (GTDB taxonomy): Bacteria > Pseudomonadota > Gammaproteobacteria > Pseudomonadales > Pseudomonadaceae > Aquipseudomonas > Aquipseudomonas punonensis. The sequence goes on from NZ_FRBQ01000002.1 coordinate 105,873, forward strand.
CATGGACTCTTGCTTCGCCTTGGTGCGCCGGGAGCAAGTGCACGGCCGTTTTGTTGCAAGCAGCGGGCTTGCCGGGGCGATGAATAGGCACGAATGTGGTTGTGTCTCGCCCATTAGTTGCTTGATAGGGAGGCGCGCAAGGCGAGTGTGGCTAGGAGGGAGGGGGACCGGCGGCGGGCGCCGCCGGTCGGAGGCGGTTACTTCAGCTTGTTGAGCTCGTCGTCAGGCAGCGCATAGCTGTGCTTTTCGTGAACGATGGTCGCGATCAGAGCATAGAGGCTGACGGCAGCCACCAGAAAGCTGATGAAGATCAGGATGGCGGGCTTGTCGGCGTAGGTGAATACGGCGCTGGCACCTTCGTAGGTGGTGATGCTCATGGCACTACTCCTTGGGATGAGTCCTTGAGATGAGCCGGCCGCCATCGCGGCCGGTCGGGGGGTCATTTGGCTGTAGCTGAGCCAAGGGTCGAGGGTTCGGTACTGCCGCCAACGGTGCTGCTCGGCCCGTACATGCTGTTCCACTCCGGGTAGGCCTGGGCCGGTACTTCGGTCAGATCCAGGCCGCGCTCTTCGGCATGCGCCGGTACGCGCAACATGCCGGCCTTCTTGAGGGCGTAGGAGATGCCATAGCCGGGGATAAAGCCCAGCGCGGCCATCACCAGAGCGCCGCCAACCTGGCCGAGGAAGCTGATGTCGGCCATGCCGTTCATGTTCGGATAGCCCGCGAGGAAAATGCCGCTGATCACTAGGCCGGCGAACCCGCCAAAGCCATGCACCGCGAAGGCGCCGACGGCGTCGTCCAGCTTGAATTTGAGCAGCAGGTTGTTAACCAGCGGCGCCGTAGCCGCCACGCCCATACCGATCAGGTAGGCCAGCCCGGGGTGGTAGAGATCCAGGCCAGGTGCGACCGAGATGATGCCGACCAGACCGCCGGACATCATCCAGTAGGGCTCGCGGGTAGTCAGGTAAGCGCCGATCAGGCCGCCAGCGAAGCCCATCAGGGTGTTGTAGGAAAAGGCCGAGAGGTTGGTCGGTTGGCCGTAGATGTTGGTCCACTGGGCGCCGGAGTTGTAGATGATGCAGCCGCCGAGGAAGCCGAAGAAGCCAACGATGATCAGCATCAGGCCGACCACGCACATCGGCATGCTGTGGCCGACGATGGCATTGGCGCTACCGTCCGGGTTGAAGCGGCCGATGCGTGCACCGAGGTTGATCAGCACGCCAAGGGCGAAGAAACCGGCAACCATGTGTACTACACCCGCTGCGCCGACGTCATGGTAGCCCCACAGTACGGTCAGCCAGCCTTCCGGGTGCCAGCCCCACGCGGCGGCGAGCAGCCAGAGGAAACCGCCGAGCACGATGGTCATGATGATGAATGCACTCATCCGCGCCCGCTCGATGATCGCTCCCGAGAGGATCGAGCCGGTGGTGGCGGCGAATAACGCGAAGGCGCCCCAGAAGATGCCGGTGGCGTTGTCCTGAATGTTCGGCCCCATGGACTGGCTCCACGGCATGCCGGCCATCAGGGCGTCCATGCGCGGCACCAGGCCATCGGGGAAGGCGTTGTACACGGCCCAGCCGAGCAGGAACACGCTGGGTACGATAAAGCCGAACGCGAGGATGTTCTTCACGCCTGCCGCCAGGGCGTTCTTCAGGCGCGAGGCGCCAATTTCGTAAGATAGAAAACCTGCGTGGATGCAGATCATCAGCGCGGTACACCACCAATAGAATATTTCCATGTTCAGGGTATTGGTCATTTCGATCAGCGCCTGCAGCTCTTCGAGCGTAGGCGGCGTCTTCTGTTCTTCCATTACTGAATCCTCGAAAGCGGTTTATTGGAATAAAGGGTGCGCAGGCAGGTCGAGTCGAAAGTATTTTATTGCGGATAAACAAATGTTCTTATTGGGAAAGCAATGAGTGTGCCAGGGCTAAAGGTCTCCAGCCCTTGCAGTCTGTGGCGTTGGCGGGGTTGCAGTGCCCTTTTTTTGCTCACGTTCAGTGGCTCTCGCCTGAAGATGGTTCGCCCGAACGTTCTTTCTGCAACATGCCCTGAATCTGCTGTACCGACTCTTGGGTGCGCCGCGCCAGATTGCGCACTTCGTCGGCGACCACGGCGAAGCCGCGGCCCTGATCGCCTGCCCGTGCCGCTTCGATGGCAGCGTTGAGGGCCAGCAGGTTGGTCTGCTCGGCAATGCTGCGAATCCCCCCGGCGACCTGAGCGATCTGCGTGTAGGTGGACTGAATGTTGGCCTGCTCGCGCTTGCGCAGGGCGGCGGCGGTCTTCTCGTCGCTGATCTCACGTACCGCGCCGGTGACATACAGCAGCTGGCCCTGAGCGTTACGCAGGCAGCGGCCGCGTTCGCGAAACCACACCTCGCCACGGGTCTTGTGGCGCATGCGGTATTCGACGGCGTAGAAGCCATCACCGCCGGTGTCGACCATCGAGGCATTGAAGGTTTGCATGACCTGTTTCAGGTCATCGCTGTTGACCACCTTGAAGTAGCTGTCCCAGCCATCGGGAAATTCCCCGGCGCTGTAGCCGATCAGCTCGCGGAATTGCTCGGACCAGCGAATCAGGTTCTGCGGATGGTCGGGGTCGCCGCCCACCACGTTCATCGCCCAGCTACCTTCGGTGAGGGTGCGCTTGGTCAGTTCCCAAACCTGGCGCTCTTCGTCCCAATGGGTGCGCTCGGCCTCCAGCTCGTGCAGGCGCCGATGGCTGTCGTCACGGGCATGGATGAGTTCGCCGATCTGTGCCCGAGCCTCGGCGAGGTCTCCCTTGAGTGCGGCGTATTCTTCTGCACTGCAGGGCGGCGGCACCTGGCATTCGGCCTGCTGGCGGATGCGCTGCAATTCGTCCCAGTCGCTTTGAAGTCGTTGCAGGCTGCTGAACAGCTGGGCATCACGCTGCAGATTAGGTTTTGCGGTGGCCGTACTGTGTTTGCCATCAAGCAGGTGGTTGAGCCACTGGCTGAGATCATCGGCCAGGTTTCGGGACGTATTGCTGAACCACATGGGCCACCTCCGTGAGATCGAATGGCCATCACCAAGCAATTCTCCTTCCACAACTGCTTCGCTTAAGCACGTACCCGACTCTTGTCCGGGTCGTAGGCAACGGTGCTGGCGCTGACCTGGGCGCGGATGCGCTTCTGCTGGCCATCGAGCTTGCCGATTTCGACGACGGTGCCGGGCTCGCAATAGCCCACATCTAGCCGGCACAGGGCGATGTTGCGGCCCAGTACCGGTGAGCGCGTGGCACTGGTGATCACGCCGATCTGCGCCCGGCCGCTGTGTACGCAGTCGCCGTGGGAGGCGGTTTCATTGCCTTCCAGTTGCAGGCCGACCAGCTTGTGGCGGGGGGCTGCGCTGCGCCTTGATAGGGCATCGCGGCCAATGAAATCCGCCGCCTTGCTCTTGAGTGGCACACAGAAGCCGATGCCGGCCTCGAACGGGTCGGTCTGGTCGTCGAACTCATAGCCGGCGAAAATCAGCCCCGCTTCGATGCGCAACATGTCCAGTGCTTCGAGGCCGAGCGGCACCAAACCCAGCGGCTCGCCGAGCTGCCACAGGCGTTGCCAGACCTGCAGTGCATCCTGCGGATGGCACCAGACTTCGTAGCCCAGTTCGCCGGTGTAGCCAGTGCGCGACACCATTACGGGCGGGCCGTTGTAGTCATCCAGGCGGCCGACGAGAAAGCGGAACCAGCCCAGCTCTTCCAGCTTTGGCTGGGTGCCGGGCGTCCAGATCATCTGCGCGAGCAGCTGGCGGCTCAGCGGGCCTTGCACGGCGACGTTATGGATCTGCTCGGAGGCGCTTTTTATCCACACCTTCATGCCGAGTTTTTCGGCCCTCTCGCGCAGCCAGATGCCGGCGTAATCTTCACCACCAATCCAGCGAAACGCGTCCGGGCCGAGGCGTAGCAGGGTGCCGTCGTCGAGCATGCCGCCGTGCTCGAAGCACATCGCCGAATAGACCACTTGGCCAACGGCGAGCTTGCGCACGTCGCGGGTCAGGCAGTAGTCGAGCAGCGCTTCGGCATCAGGCCCGAGCACCTCGAATTTGCGTAGCGCGGAGAGGTCCATCACCGCTACGCGTTCGCGGCAGCCGTGGTATTCCTCGGTGGCGCCGTAGCCGTCGAAACGGGTCGGCGTCCAGAAGCCGCGGTAGTCAATGAACTGCCGGGTGAGGGCCGAGGTGGCAGCGTGAAAGCCGCTCTCGCGGGTCAGTACCGGGTCGGCATCTGCTGTTTGTCGAGTGGCCATGGCGAGACTGAAACGCTCCTTTTCGCTGTACACGCGGATGTGGATATCGGTGGGCTGCCAGCCGTTGGCCGGGTCGATGTCGTCCGGGCAGGAACTGCTGGCGCAAACCAGCTCGGTCATCGCTTTGAGCAGCACGTAATCGCCGGGGCGCGACCAGGGTTCGTCCAGCGTCAGGTGCTGGTGCGCATCGATGCCGGTGTTGTAGAAGAAATTGATCGCCGGCCAGCCAGCGCGTGGGCTTACGCCATGCGCCGTCATGGCATGGCTGATGTTGTCGCTGCAGTTGGCGTGGCCGAAGTAGCCATGGGCCTCGTAGTAGCGCGCGGCGCAGGCCAGGGCAAAGGTGTCGTGGCGGCCAACGGTGTCGCGCACCACCTCCAGCATCGGCTGCATGTTGCGGTCGTAGAAGCGGCTGAACAGGCCTGGCCCCGGATAGGCGTTGCCATTCAGGGTGCGGGTGACGGTGGGATCGAGGTCGATCTCGCGCCCGGCATCCAGGCCACGCCGGTCGAAGGCAACGAAATCCGAACATTGGCGCCCGGCGACGTCGATCACCTGAATGAACTGCCCGGCTGCGACGACATAGTCGCGAGCAGTACCAGGGTGGATGGTGAATTCGTCGATCACCTCGCCCAGCGGAGTGGGCAGTGGCGGCACCCAAACTCTGCGCGGATTGGCGCGATGGATCAGTACACGCAGTTCGCTGGCGCGCTGCTGGCTGTCCACGGCGACACGCCCGCCTGGCGCGGCGGCGATCACCTGCAGCGCTGCGCTGGCGATCAGCTCGCGGCTGAACCCTGCTGGCGTGCCGGCTGGCCACAGCGAGGCGGCGTCGGGCAACCGGTTGCAATCGATCCGGTAGCGGGCGAGCCCGCTGGCCACATGCCGCGCCTCGCGGCTGCCGTCGTTCAGCAGGCGGGCGATGGCATCGGCACCGCTGCTGGCTTGCAGGCCAAGTGCCGAAAGCGCTTCGCGGCCATCCTCGGCAAAGGCCAGTAGTTCGGCAGGCTGCTCGCCCTCGAGGTCGATTACCTGCAGGCGATCACCTGCCTCCAGCGTGAACACCGTCAGCCCGCCTGGCGCCACGCGGTGGCGCTCCAGGTCGGGCGCGCGGGCGAACAGTGCCGGCTCCAGCGGGCAGCTTGTCACAGGCAGATTCATGGCGGCGCCTCAGCTGGCAGACTTAAGGCGGTCGGCGGGTGCATCGGCCAGATACGCCGTCAGCGAGTCATCGAGTGCCTCCAGCCAGGGCGTGTGGTGCGGCGTGGCGGGGGTGCCGGTAATCAGCGAGCGATAGCACTTGTCGCGGTAGCCCATGATGTTTTCGTACTTGTCCTGCTTCCATTGCAGGAAGGTGGCGTTGACCTCGGCGATGTCGAAGCTCGGGTAATCAGTGGCGGCGATCAGCTGGCGGATGTATTCGCCCTGGAATTCGAACATCTGCTGGGCGCTTTCCAGCGTCTCCTCTTCCTGGCGCCAGGCCAGGTCTTCGGCGTGCATGTGCTCGTATGTCGGCAAGGCAATGTGCCCGAGAACCACGTCGCGGGCATACCAGGCCTGGGCGTCGAACATGTTGAAGCTGTACCACTGATCCTGCATGCCGAGGTAAATCAGCTTTGGGTTTTGCTCCCAGAACACACCTTTGTAGAGGTTCAGCGGCCACAGGCGGTTGCCGGTTTTCAGGCGCAGCGCTTCCGGCAGGAAGGGGAAGTGGTGCTTGTAGCCGGTACACAGGATGATCGCGTCGATATGCTTGCTGCTGCCATCGACGAAGAACGCCGTGCTGCCCTGAACGTGCGTGAGCAACGGACGCTCCTCCCAGTTGGTCGGCCATTTATAGCCCATCGGCGCGCTGCGGTAGCAACTGGTGATGGAGCGGGCGCCGTACTTGTAGCACTGCGAGCCGATGTCTTCAGCCGAATAGCTGGCGCCGACGATGAGTACGTCCTTGCCTTTGAATTCCAGGGCGTCACGAAAGTCGTGGGCGTGCAGCACGCGCCCGGCGAAGCGCTCGAAGCCAGGAAAGTCCGGCACATTGGGCGTAGAAAAATGGCCGCTGGCGACCACCACGTAGTTGAAGGTTTCGCTGTAGGTGCGGTCGTTTTGGTGATCGTGGGCGGTGACCGTGAACAGTTCGCTGGCGGCGTCGAAGGTGACGTCGCGCACCGCCGTATCGAAGCGAATGAACGGACGTACACCCGCCTTTTCTACACGGCCTTTGATGTAATCCCAGAGCACCTCGCGTGGCGGATAGGAGCCCATGGGCCGGCCGAAATGCTCGTCGAAGCTGTAGTCGGCGAATTCCAGGCATTCCTTCGGCCCGTTCGACCACAGGTAGCGGTACATACTGCCGTGCACCGGCTCGCCGTGCTCGTCCAGGCCAGTGCGCCAGGTGTAGTTCCACATGCCGCCCCAGTCGGCCTGCTTCTCGAAGCAGACCAGCTCGGGAATTTCTGCCCCGGCGGCCTGGGCCGACTGGAAGGCACGCAACTGGGCCAGGCCGCAGGGGCCGGTGCCGATGATGGCGACGCGTTGGGTCATGGCTAATCTCCTGTTGGCGATCGTGCCCACGCTCTGCGTGGGTATGCAGGTGGTGGCGCTCTGCGCCATGATCTTCTGGCAAGGCGGACGCGGAGGGTTCCTGGCGGCTTTCCCACGCAGACGGTTCGACGCCTGGGAGCGATCAGGCAACCTTTAGCCCTTGGCCGTGCGTTTCTTCTTCTCGGGGTCGTCGAACGGCAAGGTGTGGGCGATAGCGCTCACCTCCAGGCTGCCGCGCACCTGCAGGGGCACGCCTTGTTCGGCGATCTGCGGTTCGACGCGGGCGATGGCCATGGAGCGGCCGCTCAGGCGTGAGTACACCGCGCAGGTGATCAGGCCGACCTGGCGACCTTCGTACCAGAGCGTGTCGCCACCCTCGGCCGCGACCTTGCCGTCGAGCAGCACGCCAAAGATCTTGAAGCGCTCCTGGCCCTGGCGACGGAAGTGCTCGCCGGCACCGCGAAAATCGCGTTTGTCTTTCGACACGGTGAAGTCCAGGCCCAGCTCCCACAGCGTGTCGCCAGCCTTCTGGTCGGCGAAGGGGTACATCTGCGAGTTGTCGTAGGGGAAGAACAGCAGGTAGCTCTCCACGCGCAGCCAGTCGAGGGCGAGGAAGGCGCAGGGGATGATGCCCTGGCCTTTGCCCTTGTCCAGAATGCTGTCCCAGATCAGCGGGGCATCGGCGGCCTTGCAGAAGATTTCGTAGCCGCGCTCGCCGGTGTAGCCGGTGCGCGAGATCATCACCGGACGGTCGAACAGCTTGGTCTGCAGATGATGGAAATACGGCAGCTCGCGGATGCCAGGCACGTGCTCGGCGAGAAAGTCCACGGCTGCCGGGCCTTGCAGAGACAGGTCGTGCAGGTCGTCATCGAACAGCACCGCGACCTGGCGACCCTGGGCTGAGCGGATAAGCATTTCGTAGCCGGTGCCAGCACCGTGCACCACCATAAAGGCGTTGGGGCCGGTGCGGTAGACGATGCAGTCGTCGACGAACGTGCCGTCTTCGTCGAGCATGCAGGCGTACACCGACTTGCCTGGGTAGAGCTTGGAAATGTCGCGGGTGGTGGCGTAGTCGAGCAGGCTTTCGGCGTGCGGGCCAACGTAGTGCACCTTCTTCAGGCCGGAAACATCCATCAGCCCGGCGCGGGTGCGGATCGCCTCGTGGTGGTCAGCCAGGTCGCTGGCGTAGGTCCAGGCGGTGCCCATACCGTTCCAGTCTTCCAGGTTCGAACCAAGCGCCAGGTGGCGTTCGCGCAGCGCGCTGATGCGCCATGAATTAGCCATGGAAAAATCCTCGTATGCGGTAAATGAATGTCAGGCTTCGGAATCGAATTGGCTTAGCCAGTCCACCAGCGTCTTGCGGTAGCGGGTCATGCCCTTGTAGTCGGCGATTGGGTCTGGCAAATCACGGATGACGCGGTGTAGGCGCCGCGCCCACACCGGGTTGCTGACTAGCTCGTTCATGCTGATCAGGTAGGTGCGGATGCTGAACAGCACGGCGTTGGAGCGTGGCAGGCGAGCCATGTGCTGCAGCTCCACACGCAGGTGCACCAGGCTGCCGACGTTGTCTGCCGTCACAGAGCCGCGGTCGCTGCCCCATTCGTGGAAGGTCTCGGGCGAGGTGTCCATGCGCGGGTTGATGGTCACGGTCCAGTTCAGCCGGCGCACCGGATGGCCGACCTGCATGTTCAGCAGAAACTTCAGGGCGCGCTCGAAGATGCCCATCTGGTTGGCCATCGGCACCGGCGAATGCCACTGCTTGAAACTCATGCCAGCGTCGAAGCGCAGCGACCAGTCGGCCGGGCAGGTGACCATGCCGGCGTCCATGAACAGGTCGTTATCGCGCTGGTCGAGCACCGCGAAGTCGCCCTGCATCTGCCGGGTGATGTACTCCAACGGCTCGCACGGCAGGCTGTCGGCGTCGCCGTAGGTAAAGCGCTGATCAATGCCCATCGCCAGGTTCTGCCAGCGCCAGACATCGCCGTCGCGCTCCAGACGAAAGTGCTGCGGGTAATCGTGCGCCAGATGTTCCATCAGCATTTCCAGCAGGTCCCAGGCGGCCTGAGCCATGTGCGGCATCACCAGACAGCGCTCGGGGTCACGCTCCAGCACGCGTGCGCGCTCGGCCATTTCCGACAGGTAGTGTTCGTCGACATCGAAGCTGTGTTCGAACACCGAGCCCGGATCGCGTGACACCGCCGGCTCGATGTTCACCGAGTACATGTACTGATCCTCGGAGAACGGGAAGGGAAAACGGGCGATGGCGCTCGGGCTATTGCGGTAGCTGAAGTCGCCCTGGAAGGTCTCTACCGGTTTGAAGGTCACAGTCATGTCGCGTCTCCGGGGTCAGATATCGAGCAGAATCGGGCTGCCGCAACCGCGCGACACACAGGGCATCAGGCTGCCTCTGCGCTCGTCGGCGCTGAGGAAGAAATCGCGGTGCTCCACGTCGCCCTTGAGGTAGGGCGTCTGGCACTGACCGCAGGCGCCGCCACGGCACAGGTTGGGCCGCTCCACACCAGCTGCCTCCAACGCTTCGAGCAAGCTTTGCTCGGCGCCGACTTCCAGCTGGCGACCACTGCGCGCCAGCTCGACACGAAACGGCACGCCCGGCTCCGGCGCGGCGAAGGCCTCCCAGTGCACCCGTGCCGCTGGCCAGCCGAGGGCCAGGCTCTGTTCGCGCAGTGCATCGAGCAGTGATTGCGGGCCACAGGCGTAAACGTGAGTGCCGAGTGGGCGATGGCTCAGCAGCTGGCCCAGGTCCAGACGTCGGCTGCTGCTTTCGTAGAGGTGCAAGTGCTCGCCGAGCTGCTCACGTAGCACCTCGATATAGGCATCGCTAAGCCCGGCGCGGTAGGCGTAATGCAGTTCGAACGCGGCGCCGCGGCGCAGCAGCTCGGTGCAATAGGCGAGAAATGGGGTGATGCCGATGCCGGCGGCGATCAGTACGTGCAGGCGCGCCGTGCTTTGCAACGGAAAGAGATTGGCTGGCGGCGATATCTTCAGATGATCGCCGGTCTGCAGCTGTTCGTGTACGTAGCGTGAACCACCGCGTGATTGGGTCTGCTGGCGCACGGCGATGCGGTATTGCCTGGTGTCGGCCGGATCGCTAAGCAGCGAGTAGGCGTTGCGCTTGCCGTTGGGCAGGTGCAGTTGCACGTGGCTGCCCGCGGAAAAGGCCGGCAGCCTGCCGCTCATGGGCTCTAGCGACAGCTCGCGGATTACCGGGGTGATCATCCGGGTCTCACCGACCCGTACCTCGAAGGCATTCATGGCCGGGCCTGCGCATAGGGCTGGTCGGCATCCGCGCAGACGCCGAGGTAGGCGCCCAGGCGTTCGGAGAAGTGCCGGCGCACTTCCAGCATTACCCCGCAGTGGTTGCAGGCTTGCAGCTCAGCGCAGGTGCCCACCTGCAAGCTGGCGCAGTGCACGCAGAACAGCATGCGTCGGCCGCTTTCGCTGCCGTGCAGGGTGATCTCGTCGGCCAGCAGGCCGGCTGCTTGTGCCACACCACGCAGCGACCAGATGAAGGCTTCGTCGCCGTGTAGCTCTAGGTGCACGCCAACCCGCGCTTCGTTCAACAGCGTGCCTAGCGCCTCGCCCAGTTCTGCTTCGCTTGCGTACTGCGGCAGCGCCAGGTGGCAGAGTTCGTTGGCGTCGGTGCAGGTCAGCAATTGCGCATGGCGTTGCTGCCCGTCGTCCTGAGTGACCAGCACCTGAAAGGCCACCCGTTGCGCGGGGTTGCCGCTGGGGTATCGCGGCACGCTGAAGGGGTGCAGCTCGGCTGTGCGATTCATGGCGATCCTTGTAAGGACTAGGGTCATATTTGCCCTGGATTGAAGCGACCAGGCCATGTGTTGGTGCATGGCTGGTGTTTCTCTGTAGGCAAGATAATTTCCTGTCGCGCCTATCTGCTCAATCCGCCTGAGTAGGTATGCCTAAAGGAGTAGTGGCCATGGTGAGGGCATGGAAGTTGCTGTCTGTATTGCTCCATACACCGCAGAAGACGGGGAGGAGAACAATGCGTGCAGCCGGCTTTGCCCCGGCTCCTGCGGCCGTGTCAGATGCCCTGACCGAACGTGAGGAGCAGACCCTGCAGTTGATCGCCGCCGGCAACAGCAATAAGCAGATCGCCCGTGAATTGGGGATCAGCGATGGCACGGTGAAAATCTATGTGCGCAGCCTGCTGCGCAAATTTCACCTGCACTCGCGGCTGGAACTGGCCAGCTGGGTTCACCGCCACAAGGGGGTGGCCTCGACCAGTGTTAAGGCACCCAATGGGCCGGCAGGCGTCGCAGGGTTGATCAACCATCTACCGGTGCTGATCTATCGTGGCGACAACGCCCGCACCTGGTACATGGATTACGTCAGTGAAGGCTGCCTGCAACTGACCGGCTACAGCGCCGAGTACCTGACCCGCGACCCTGCACAAAGCTTCGGCTCATTGATCCTTGCCGAGTACGCCGACTACGTCTGGTACTGCGTGCAATGCGCGCTGCTCAAGCACGAGCCATTTCAGCTGCGCTACCGCATCTGCTGTGCCGACGGGCGCATCAAGGAAGTCTGCGAGACGGGTATTGGCGTGTATTCCGCCAGCGGCGAGGTGCTGGGTGTGGAGGGGGCAATCTTCGAGGTGGCGGGTTAGAGGCTACATGGCGGTTACCTGCGCGAGGCGTTCTACGTCGCCTGCGTCAACGACCATCCGGCAAGGCTTTGGAGGAGAGCGAACTGGCCCCAAGAGCTTCTTTTCCCAAGGCTACTGGATTTCCAAGGACATCCATTTAGTGTGTCCTTCGAGCATGGTGCGCTGATTGAAGAGGTCTGAGCTCAATTCATCATTGTTATGGCAATTAGCAGTTTGTTGACGAAGCTATTTGGCCAGAAACAGACTCGGGCAAGGCTCTCCTTCAATCGCTCAGCGTAGTGCCAGAGGCTGCGAGTTCCAGCCGCCTCCCAGCGCACGAAATGCGGCAATGGCCGCACGCGCAGATTCCGTCTGCGCTTGCGCTCTGGCATCCGAGGCACGCAGCAAGGTTTCATCTGCGTTGAGCACGTCGATCAGGCTGGCAGCGCCGCTCTGGTAAGCCATGAAGGACGACTGCCGGGCACTGCTCAGGGAGGTTTCGCCTGCCGTCAGCGTGCTCGCCTGAGCTTCGCGATTGACCAACGCCGAGAAGGCATTTTCGACATCTTCACTGGCTCTCAGAACTGACTGGCGATAAGCCGACAGCGCTTCGGCTTCCTGGCCCTTGGCCTGATCGATCTGCGCATTGATGCGGCCAAAGTCGAACAGCCGCCAACGCAGGCCTAGCACACCGGCCGATTGCGCGGCGCCGCTGCTGAACAGGTTGCCACTTTGGGTGGTGGCGCTGCCGAGCAGGGCGCTGAGCGAAAATTTCGGGTAGTACTCGCTGATCGCCATACCGATACGGGCATTGGCGGCGACCAGTCGATGTTCGGCGGCAATCAGGTCGGGGCGGCGGCGCAGCAGGTCGGCGGGCGAGCCGATTGCCGCCAGTTGCGGCGCGCGTGGAATGGCGCCTGTTCCAGGCAGCTCGGTGCGATGAGTACCGGGCGCTGTGCCGAGCATCACGTCCAATGCATTCATGGCCGCATCCAGACCTGTCTGCAGTACGGGAATACTGGCCTTAACCTGCGACAACTGGCCCTCGGTCTGCTGCACCTGAAATTCGGCGGCAAGGCCCTGACCATGCAGCAGGCGCACTTTATCCAGCAGCTCCTGCTGGGTGTCGACCTGCCGCTGAGCTATCGCCAGTCGAGTCTGCAGGCCACGGATGGTGGTGTAGATATCGGCGGTTTGCGCCGCGACGGCGAGCCGCGTTGCCACAACGCCTGCTTCGGATGCCTGGTAGTCGGCCAGCGCCGCTTCCCGGCCACGGCGCAGGCCGCCAAATACATCCAGCTCCCAGCTTGCGTTGAGGTTGGCCTCGTAGCTATTGCCATAGCGGTCAAAACCGGGCGTTGTGTCGAGCACCTGGCCCAGCGGCGTTTCCACCGATTGGTAAGCACGTGCGGCCTGGCCATTGAGCGTGGCGGAAGGGAGCAGCGCAGCGTTGGCTGCACCCAGCCCGGCGCGTGCCTGAGCGACCCGCGCCTGGGCCTGGGCCATGTCGAGGTTCTGGGCAAGCGCCTTGCTGACCAGGGCGCTCAATTGCGGGTCGCCAAAGCCTTCCCACCAGGCCGCGAAGTTGGCGGTGGCAGTCGCGGTTCGGCTCTCTACCGCTGCCTGGCCAGCGTAGTGCTCGGCCAGGGGAGCGTCCGGGCGATGGTAGTCCGGGCCAACCGCGCACCCTGCTGCCAGGCTGGTGCTTACCACAAGAGCAAGAATACGGAAGGGAGGCATGGCGTTTCTCTTAGACCGATTTAGGTTGTGACCATATTATAGATTGGTCACTATCTGTCAATCAGCTCACCACGGAGTTAAGCTGTGGCCATGAACGAAGATATGAACACCTCGACCCTACGTGGGCCGCTGGATCATGAGATCCGCGACCAGATCATCAACGCGGCGACGCAGCATTTCGGCCATTACGGGTACGAGAAGACCACCGTCTCGGACCTCGCCAAGGCAATCGGCTTTTCCAAGGCCTACATCTACAAGTTCTTCGATTCCAAGCAGGCCATCGGTGGGGTGATCTGCAGTAATCGCCTGGCCATGATCATGCAGATCGTCGAAGCCGCCATGGCCGAGGCGCCGACCGCGTCCGAGAAGCTGAGGCGCCTGTTTCGCTCGATTTCAGAGGCTGGCAGCGATCTGTTCTTCCACGATCGCAAGCTCTACGACATCGCTGCAGTCGCTTCGCGCGACCAGTGGCCGTCGGTCAAGGCGCATGAGCTGCGCATTCGTGAGCTTATCCAGCAGATCGTTCTCGAGGGCCGAGAGTCGGGTGAATTCGAGCGCAAGACGCCCCTGGATGAGGCCGTCAATGCGATCTTTCTGATCCTGCGCCCCTACGTCAATTCGGCTCAACTGCAGTACAACCTCGACACGGCAGCCGAAGCCGCCGTGCATCTGCCAGCGCTGATATTGCGCAGCCTGGCGCCCTAGATAATTGCTTGTGACCATTGACAGTTTTGGTCACAAGTCGAAGAATGTGGTTCCTACATTGCTCTTGAGTAACGGAACCCATGCGCCTCAAGCCCGCCACCTTCGCCATTTGCTTGCTGCCCATCGTCCTGGTGGCGTGCGGCGATTCGTCAGTCAACAAAGACCCACGCCTCAAGCCGCCGCTGGTTAGGGCAGCGGCGGTCGAGCAATCGTCCGACGTGGCCCGCTCGTTTACCGGTGTGGTGGTCGCGCGAACTCAGAGTGACCTTGGCTTCCGGGTGTCGGGCAAGATCCTCGAGCGCTTGGTCGACACCGGGCAAACGGTCAAACGCGGCCAGCCGCTGATGCGTCTCGACCCCATTGACCTGCAATTGCAGGCACGTGCGCAGCAGGAGGCCGTTGCTTCCGCCCGGGCGCGAGCCAGACAGACGGCTGACGATGAGGCGCGTTATCGCGGCCTGGTAGCCGCTGGTGCGGTGTCCGCGTCGGCCTACGATCAGATCAAGGCCGCGGCCGATTCCGCCAAGGCTCAGCTCAGCGCGGCGCAGGCTCAGGCAGATGTGGCGCGCAATGCCACGGGCTACGCAGCGCTGCTGGCCGACGCCGATGGTGTGGTGATGGACACCCTGGCCGAGCCCGGCCAGGTAGTCAGCGCCGGGCAACCGGTGGTGCGATTGGCGCGGGCAGGGCAGCGCGAAGCTATCGTGCACCTTCCCGAAACCCTGCGCCCGGCGCCGGGCTCTACGGCTCAGGCCACTCTCTATGGTAACAACGGTGCTGCCGTTGCGGCCAAGCTGCGTTTGCTCTCCGAGGCCGCGGATGCCACTACCCGTACCTTCGAAGCCAGGTATGTGCTCGACGGTGCGCTGGCGAACGCGCCGCTCGGCTCGACCATCACCCTTAACATCGCAGAGGGCAAGAACGCCACTCAAGTGTTGCAGGTGCCCATCGCCGCGCTCTACGACCCAGGCAATGGCACGGGCGTGTGGGTCATCGCCGGCGAGCCGGCGAAAGTCTCCTGGCGCCCCGTTCAGGTGATAGGCATCGGCGATGATGCAGCGCGCATCGCCGGCAAGCTCGACGCCGGCGAGCAGGTGGTGGCGCTTGGCGCACACCTGCTGCGTGATGGCGAGGAAGTGCGGCTGGCCCAGGCGGCCGCCACGCCGGTAGCCGGGAGTCAGCCATGAGCGAGGGGCGTTTCAACCTATCCGCCCTTGCGGTTCGCGAGCGCTCCATCACCCTGTTTCTGATCCTGCTGATCGCGGTGGCCGGAACGCTGGCGTTCTTTCAATTGGGCCGCGCCGAAGATCCGCCCTTCACCGTCAAGCAGATGACCATCATCACTGCCTGGCCGGGCGCCACCGCCCAGGAGATGCAGGATCAGGTCGCCGAGCCGCTGGAAAAGCGCATGCAGGAGCTGAAGTGGTACGACCGCAGCGAAACCTACACCCGTGCGGGCCTGGCATTCACCATGGTGTCGTTGCTCGACAGCACGCCGCCGTCGCAGGTGCAGGAAGAGTTCTACCAGGCCCGCAAGAAGCTCGGCGATGAAGCCAAGACGTTGCCCGCCGGCGTTATCGGGCCAATGATCAACGATGAGTTCTCCGATGTGACCTTCGCGGTGTATGCCCTGAAGGCCAAGGGCGAACCGCAGCGCCAGCTGGTACGTGACGCCGAGTCGCTGCGTCAGCGCCTCTTGCACGTGCCGGGGGTCAAGAAGGTCAACATCATCGGCGAACAGGCCGAGCGCATCTTCGTGTCCTTCTCCCACGACCGGCTGGCAACCCTGGGCGTAACCCCGCAGGACATCTTCGCCGCTCTCAATAGCCAGAACGTGCTGACGCCCGCCGGTTCGGTGGAAACCAGCGGGCCGCAGGTGGTGATGCGCCTGGATGGCGCCTTCGACAAACTGGCAAAAATCCGCGAAACCCCGATTGCCGTGCAGGGCCGCACGCTGAAGCTTTCCGACGTGGCAACCGTGGAGCGTGGTTACGAAGACCCGGCCACCTTTCTGGTGCGCAACGGTGGCGAGCCCGCCTTGTTGCTCGGTGTAATCATGCGCGAGGGCTGGAACGGTCTCGACCTCGGCAAGGCGCTCGAGGCCGAAACAGCGAGCATCAATGAAGCCATGCCGTTGGGCATGACGCTCAGCAAGGTTACCGATCAGGCCGTCAATATCACCTCGTCCGTCGACGAGTTCATGGTCAAGTTCTTCGTTGCCTTGCTGGTGGTCATGCTGGTCTGCTTCGTCAGCATGGGCTGGCGCGTCGGTGTCGTGGTTGCTGCTGCTGTGCCGCTGACCCTGGCCATCGTCTTTGTGGTGATGGCCGCCACCGGCAAGAACTTTGACCGCATCACCCTGGGCTCGCTGATCCTTGCCCTGGGCCTGTTGGTGGACGACGCCATCATCGCCATCGAAATGATGGTGGTGAAAATGGAGGAGGGCTACGACCGCTTCAAGGCATCGGCCTACGCCTGGAGCCACACCGCCGCGCCGATGCTGTCCGGCACGCTGGTCACCGCCATCGGCTTCATGCCCAACGGCTTTGCCCAGTCCACGGCGGGTGAATACACCAGCAACATGTTCTGGATCGTCGGCATCGCGCTGATCGCCTCCTGGGTGGTTGCGGTGGCGTTCACGCCGTATCTGGGCGTGAAGCTGTTGCCGAATATCAAGAAGGTCGAGGGCGGTCACGCGGCCATCTACAACACCCGCCACTACAACCGTTTCCGCACGTTGCTGGCGCGAGTCATCGCCCTTAAATGGCTGGTGGCTGGCACGGTTATCAGCTTGTTCGTGGTGTCAGTGCTAGGCATGGGGCTGGTGAAGAAGCAGTTCTTCCCGACGTCCGATCGCCCCGAAGTGTTGGTCGAAGTGCAAATGCCGTACGGCACCTCCATCGAGCAGACCAACGCCACGGCCATCAAGGTCGAGTCGTGGCTGCGCGAGCAGGAAGAAGCCAAGATCGTCACCTCCTATATCGGTCAGGGCCCACCGCGCTTCTTCCTGGCCATGGCGCCGGAACTGCCCGATCCGTCGTTCGCCAAGATCGTGGTGCTGACGGACAGCCAGGAGGCCCGTGAAGCGCTCAAGCTGCGCATCCGTGAAGCGGCTTCCGAAGGGCTAGCGCCCGAAGCCAAGGTGCGCGTCACGCAACTGGTGTTCGGCCCGTATTCGCCATACCCCGTGGCCTATCGAGTGATGGGGCCGGACCCGGTGCAGCTGCGCGAAATCGCGGCCCGCGTGCAGGGCGTGTTGCAAGCCAGCCCGATGATGAGAACCGTGAACAGCGACTGGGGCCCACTGGTGCCAACGCTGCATTTCTCGCTGGATCAGGATCGCCTGCAAGCCGTTGGCCTGAGCTCCAACGCAGTGGCGCAGCAGCTGCAATTTCTGCTCACCGGCGTGCCGATCACCTCGGTGCGCGAAGACATTCGCTCGGTGCAGGTGGTTGGCCGCGCCGCGGGGGATATCCGTCTCGACCCGGCGAAAATTGAGGGCTTCACGCTGGTTGGCTCAGCTGGCCAGCGCATTCCGCTGTCGCAGATCGGCGAAGTCGATGTGCGCATGGAAGACCCGATCCTGCGCCGTCGTGACCGCACACCGACCATCACCGTGCGTGGCGATATCGCTGAAGAGCTGCAGCCGCCCGATGTGTCCGTAGCGGTGTGGAAAGACCTGCAGCCGATCATCGAGACGCTGCCCGCCGGCTACCGCATCGAGATGGCCGGCTCCTTCGAGGAATCGGGCAAGGCCAGTCAGGCGATTCTGCCGTTGCTGCCCATCATGATCGCCCTGACGCTGCTTATCATCATCCTGCAGGTGCGCTCGATCTCGGCCATGGTCATGGTGTTTCTCACCTCGCCGCTGGGCTTGATTGGCGTGGTGCCGGTATTGCTGTTGTTCCAGCAGCCGTTCGGCATCAACGCGCTGGTCGGGCTGATTGCGCTGTCGGGGATTCTGATGCGCAACACGCTGATCCTGATCGGGCAGATTCACCATAACGAGCAAGAGGGCCTGGACCCGTTCCAGGCGGTGGTCGAAGCCACCGTGCAGCGCGCCCGACCGGTGTTGCTGACGGCGCTGGCGGCGATCCTGGCCTTCATTCCGCTCACCCATTCGGTGTTCTGGGGCACGCTGGCCTACACGCTGATCGGTGGGACTTTCGTCGGCACCATCATGACCCTGGTGTTCCTGCCGGCGATGTATTCCATCTGGTTCAAGATCCGCCCCAGCGAACGCACCGATGATTCGAGCGTCGCGGCGAAAGCCTGACGCAGCGGCCGGTCAGCGCGTTCTCCTGCGGCTCGGGAGAGCGTCGACCGATACAGAGAGGTTCCAATGAGCAACGTTCAACAACAGAAACGCATCGTGGTGACCGGCACTGGCATCGTCGGGCCACTGGGCTGTGGTGTGGATGAAGTGTGGAGCCGCCTGCTAGCCGGGCGCTCGGGCATTCGCGCGCTGCCAGCAGAAATCACCGAAGGCACGGGCGTGGCGGTAGGCGGGCAAGTGCCTACGTTCGAAGAGGATGCGCTGGCGGGCTACCAACCCGAACAGATCATCGCGCCGAAAGAACGCAAGAAGATGGACCGCTTTATCGAGTTTGCGCTGATTGCCGCTCATGAAGCGCTGGAGCAGGCGGGCTGGCACCCAGGCAGCGAAGCCGAGCAGGCACGAACCGCAACCATCATCGCCTCGGGCGTGGGCGGGTTCGGTGCCATGGCCGAGGCGGTGCGCACCACCGACTCACGCGGGCCGCGCAGGCTGTCGCCATTCACCGCACCCTCGTTCCTGGCCAATATGGCAGCGGGGCATGTGTCCATCCGCAACGGTTTCAAAGGCCCGCTTGGCGCGCCGGTCACCGCTTGTGCCGCCGGCGTGCAGGCGATTGGCGATGCGGCTCGTCTGATCAGAAGTGGCGAAGCCGATATCGCCATCTGCGGCGGTACGGAAGCGGCAATCGACCGCGTGACCCTGGGCTGCTTTGCGGCGGCGCGGGCGTTGTCCACCGGTTTTGCCGATAACCCGCAGCAGGCCTCGCGCCCGTTTGATCGTGACCGCGACGGTTTCGTGATGGCCGAAGGCTCCGGGTTGCTGGTGATCGAGTCGCTGGAGCACGCCCTTGCGCGTGGCGCCACGCCGCTGGCCGAGCTGGTGGGCTACGGCACCAGCGCCGATGCCTATCACCTCACCGCCGGCCCCGAGGATGGCAGCGGTGCCCGCCGCGCCATGCAACAGGCGTTGCAGCAGGCAGGCCTGAGCCCGGACGATGTGCAGCACATCAATGCCCACGCCACCTCCACCCAGGTTGGCGATAACGGTGAGTTGGCCGCTATCAAGTCGCTGTTCGGCGCCGATGCCAGCGTGGCGATCAGCTCGACCAAATCTGCCACCGGTCACTTGCTGGGCGCTGCTGGCGGCATCGAAGCGATCTGCACGGTGCTGGCGCTGCGTGACCAGATCGTGCCGCCGACCCTGAACCTCAACAACCCGGACAAAGCAGCGGCGGGGCTCGACCTGGTCGCGCTCAACGCCCGCAAAATGCCGATCACCTACGCGCTCTCTAATGGCTTCGGGTTTGGAGGCGTGAATGCCAGCGTGTTGTTCCGGCGCTGGGAGGCGACACCATGAGCGGGCAGCATCAGGCGGTGGCAAGCAACAGCGTGATGGCTACGCAAACCGGCACGCAACTGACCGGCAAGGTCGTCGCGTTACTGGCGGGGCTGTCGGCGATCAGCATCTTGTCCACCAACATCATCCTTCCGGCGTTCCCGGACATCGGCCAGGAGCTTGGCGTGTCCTCCCGCGAGCTGGGCCTGACGCTTTCCAGCTTCTTCATCACCTACGCGCTCGCGCAATTGGTGTTCGGGCCGCTGGCCGACCGTTTCGGCCGCAAGCGTCTGGTACTCGGCGGGCTCTCGCTGTTTGTAGTGGGCACGTTGGTCGCCGGCTTTGCAGGCTCGCTCGACATGTTGATCGCCGGGCGAGTGATCCAGGCGCTGGGCGTTTGCGCCGCTGCGGTGCTGGCCCGCGCCATTGCACGCGACCTGTTTGAAGGCGAAACCCTGGCGCGGGCGCTGTCGCTGACCATGATCGCCACCGCGACAGCACCCGGTTTCTCACCGCTGCTGGGCAGCCTGCTGACCACCGCCCTGGGCTGGCGGGCGATCTTCGTGATGGTGGGGATTGCCGCCATCATCATCGCGTTCTTCTACGCGCGCGGCCTTGGCGAAACGCTTCCGCCGGAACGCCGAACCGCACAGTCGGTACCGCAGGTAGTGGGCGCCTACGGCCGGCTGATCGCCGATGGCCGCTTCATTCTTCCAGGCGCCGCAGTGAGTTTGCTGATGAGCGGGCTGTTCGCTTCCTTCGCAGCCGCCCCGGCGATTCTGATGAGCAGCATGGGGCTGTCGTCCCTGCAAGCGGGGCTGTACTTCGCCGCCACAGTATTCGTGGTATTCGCCGCCGGCATGGCCGCACCGCGCCTAGCGCGCCGCTATGGCAGCCGCACCGTCGCTACTGTGGGCCTGACCACCGCCGTACTAGCCGGCTGCCTGCTGCTGGTCGGGCCTAGTAATCCAGGTCTTGGCTGGTACTCGCTGTCGATGGTGACCTTTCTCTGGGGCATGGGCCTGGCCAACCCGCTGGGCACGGCCATTGCCATGGGGCCATTCGGCAAGGAAGCGGGGCTTGCGTCAGCACTGCTCGGCTTTCTGACCATGGGCGCCGCCGCGATAACCACCTGGTTGGTATCGGTGCTGGCGTACGCGCCGGTGTCGACCTTAGGCGTTATCCAGGCGTTAGTTTGCTTGGTGGCGCTGATAATGTTCTTTTCGAGTACCCAGATCGAAAAGCGGGCGGCCAGATACTAGGGGCTCGATACGAATTGGCGGCCGCCTGGAGTAAAAGGCTGCTTCTGCCCCATGTCGTGTAAAAACGCTTTAGAGCCGCTTTGACGATCAGAGCCAGAAAGAAAATCGCGTTCCTACGCAAACTTCAGGCTTGAAGCCCCGACGCTAAAAAGCATCGGGGCTTTTTGTAGTTATCTGAACTACCAGCGTTCGCCGTCGTTATCCGCGCCTCAAGCCAGATCCGAAGCCTTATGCCGCTCTGGCACTTGCTCTGACTCCTCACCCCATGTGCGATTCACGCGACGGCCGCGTTTCACCGCTTCGCGCTCGGCGATCTCATTGGCCCAGCGTTGTACGTGGGGATATTCATGGGCGGAAAGGAATTCGGCGGCGCCGTAGACGTTGTTGCGCACCAGCTCGCCGTACCAGGGCCACACGGCGATATCGGCGATGGTGTAGGTGTCGCCGGCCAGGTAGCGATTATTGGCGAGGCGCTGGTTCAGCACGTCCAGCTGGCGCTTGGCTTCCATGGTGAAGCGGTTGAGCGCGTACTCGAATTTCTCCGGGGCGTAGGCGTAGAAGTGCCCGAAGCCGCCGCCCAGGTAGGGTGCCGAGCCCATTTGCCAGAATAGCCAGTTGAGGGTCTCGGTGCGGCCTGCCGGGTCTTTGGGCAGGAATGCGCCGAATTTTTCCGCTAGATAAAGAAGGATCGAACCAGATTCGAATACACGGATTGGCGTGTCGCCGCTGCGGTCGAGCAGGGCGGGAATCTTCGAGTTCGGGTTCACGCTCACGAAGCCGCTGGAGAACTGGTCGCCTTCGGCAATGCGGATCAGCCAGGCGTCGTACTCGGCGCCGCTGTGCCCCAGGGCCAGCAGCTCTTCGAGCAGGATGGTCACCTTCACGCCATTGGGCGTTGCCAGGGAGTAGAGCTGCAGCGGGTGCTTGCCGACCGGTAGTTCCTCCTCGTGGGTCGCGCCGGCAGTGGGGCGATTAATCTTGGAAAACTGGCCACCGGAAGCTTCAAGGTGCTGCCATACCTTGGGCGGAACATAGGTTGATTGGGTCATCGAATCCTCGCTATCGGCGTTAATGGGTAATGCATGTGAACGCGAGGCTAGCCCGATTACGCCGGTTATTCGAGCGCCTGCGGCGCATTGTGGGTATCGAGCGGGTTGATGTGGCGGTGTCCAGCACATGGATTTTCATCGGCTTAGTAGCCGAATAACGGTGTTGTGATGGCAATTTGTAACTACTGAGTCAAGTTGTTCATACGGGCGCCGAAAGGCAGGTAGCGGCAGCGATTCGGCCGCCACCGACCTGAGTGCCAGGGTGAATCCGTGCAGAGCTATCTAACGAATATTTTGTTGCAACCACGCTGGAGGCCGGTTGTCACACTCACATCGCCAATAATGGCTTATTGCCATTCTGGGTGGGCGACCTTCCAAAAGAAGGCGCACCCAGGCATTACGGGCACAAGGGCTTGTTAATAGACAAGCCGCTGTGAGCGCCATAAAACACCAAGCCGATCCGATGAGATCAGTGAGAAACCATGATTATCCTTGCTCCTGCCATGCACCTGACCAGTCGGCTGCGCTTCCCCGTCAAATTCGCGATTCTCGCCGTAATCGTGCTTATTCCGCTGACCCTGCTGGGCCTGCGGGTTATCAACCAGATCAATGCCAGCATCGACAATATTCGCAGTGAGCAGGTGGGCCAGCGTTACCTGCTGGACGTCACCCCGGTGCTGCGCCTGTCGATGTTGCAGCGCGCGCTGACCAACCGCCTGCTCAGCGGCGACGCCTCCGCCCAGGGAGATTTGGCCGCCAACCAGGCGAAACTACAGGAAGCGTTCAGCAAGCTGGAGGCCGCCGACCGCGAGTTGGGCACCGTGCTGGAAACCGGTGACCGCGTGGCGCGCCTGCGCAGCGATGCGTTTCAACTGATCGAGCAGGCCAAGGGCAATGCCGAACAGGCGGCGATCTTCGATGCCTGGAACGACCAGATCGGCAAGACCCTGAACTTCGTCTATCTGATCAGCGCCACGTCCGGCATGGTGCTGGACGATGACTACGACTCGCTGTTCATGATCGACCAGAGCTCCCTGCGTCTGCCGCGGCAGATCAATGTCGTCGGCCAATTGCGCGGCCTGGCCAGCGGGCTGCGTGAAGGCCAGCCGCTGATTGCCGGCACGCGCTCGTCCATGCGGGTCTTGCTCAAGCAGGAACTGCAGATTCGCCAGGAGCTGCTGCAAAGCCTGACGCTGCTGCGCCGCAATGAACCGGCGCTGGCCGGCCGGCTGCAGTCACCTATCGACAGCGCATTGCAGGCCTTGGACAGCTTTCGCAGCGACCTGGATCGGGTACTGGCCGATACCGGCGGCACCATTACGGGTGTGCAGGGCTTGGCAGCCAAGGGCAACGCAGTGGTGGCCGACCTGTACAAGGCCCAGGACGTCTTGCAGCAGGAACTGACCGACGCCCTGGACAGCCGGGCCCATGATCGCGCGGCCGACCGGACGCTGATCCTAGTGATGTTCGTGTGCATGGGCCTGTTGCTGGCCTATGTGTTCGCCGGCATCTACGGCTCGATGCGCAAAGCCATCGACGATGTGCTCGCTGCCACCCGGCTGATCGCACAGGGCGACCTTACCGTTCAGGTGCAGGTGCGCGGCAAAGACGAAATGGCCGATGTGAGCACTGGTTTTAACAGCATGGTGCAAGCCTTCCGCGCATCGCTGACGCAGGTGGAGCACAGCTCCCATGCGGTGTCCGAGGCCTCGGTGCGCCTGGGCGCGTCCATCGAACGGGCCAAGCAGTCGATGAATGGCCAGCAGGGCGAAACCGAACAGGTGGCCACCGCCATCAACGAGATGACCGCCAGTGTCGCCGACGTGGCGCAGAACACCGAAGGCGCCGCGCGGGCAGCCGGGCAGGCCAGTCAGGCATCAAGCAACGGGCTTGCGGTGATGCAGAACACGCGCATGACCATCGAAGCACTGGCCAGTGAAGTGGAGCTGAGCGCACAGAAGGTTTCCGCACTTGCGGTGCACAGCCAAGAGATCGGCGGGGTCATCGAGGTGATCCGCAATATCGCCGACCAGACCAATCTGCTGGCCTTGAATGCCGCCATCGAAGCTGCCCGTGCCGGTGAACAGGGGCGCGGTTTCGCCGTGGTGGCCGATGAGGTGCGCACGCTGGCCTCTCGCACGCAGGGCTCGACCGAGGAAATCCGCCGTATCATCCAGGAACTGCAGCAGGCCATGTCGGCCGCCGTAGAGCAGATGAAAACCGGACAGGACAAGGCGCAGGCCTGTGTGCAGTCGGCGGATCAGGCTGCCAAGAGCCTTGGCGAGATCAATGATGAAGTCGAGCACATCGTCGGCATGAATACCCAGATCGCCAGCGCCGCCGTGCAACAGCATGCCGTCTCCGAGGACATCAACCGCAACGTAATCGAAATCCGTAACGGCAGCATGGTGCTGATCGAGGGCATCGAGGAGAACGCGCAGACAGCCGACGAGCTGTCGCGCTTGGCAGGCGAGCTGCGCACGGTGGTGTCGCGCTTCAAGATATGAGGCTGTCAGCAGATGAGGTGAGCGCTGCCCGCTAACCGTGGTCTGCTCTTTGAAGAAGGCGTAGCAAACGCTCGCCATGCAGGAGAGCAGTGCACCGGTGGCAGAAAAACGCATCACCGCGCAGCAACTGGGTCTCGACGCTGAGCTAGATGAGGCGCGTGAAACGGCGCTGTTCAAATGGCTGCTGGCGAGTTTCCTGTTCGGTAAACCCATCCAGCAATCGGTTGCCGAGCGGGCCTATCGGGTCATCGTCGAGCAGCACGAGCTGGACACGCCTGCAAAGCTCGCTCGCTGCAGCAAACAGGAACTGGTGCGTCTGCTCGGTCAAGCGCGCTACGTGCGCTATGACATTTCCACCGCGGAGCGTTTGCACAAGCTCAGCCGCAAACTGCTGCATGAATACGGCGGTATGCTTACCACCATTCGCCAGCAAAGCCCTAGCCGGGAGGACTTTGCAAAAAGGCTGCTGGCGTTCGAGGGCATTGGCCCGAAGACGCTGGAGATCTTTATGCGCGAGGCCGAGTCTGGCTTGTATGGACATGAGTGACTAACGCGGCCAGATGCGCTTCAGCTTTCAAGCACGCACATCAGCCCGCGCATTTCTCTTCTGCAGAATCTCCGACGCTTCGTTGTAGGCCGTCTGGAAGGTCTCGCTGCCGATCCACTGCACTGCCGCGTCTTCGTCATCGCGATGGAACAGGCTGCGGTAGACGATCAGCAGGCCCATCATGAAGTCGGTCGCCGCTTCCGGGTCTTCCTCGGCTACCACCAGTTCCAGCACCGGGTACTGCAGGAATACCAGGCACATGGCGAGCAGGCTGATGGCTTCCGCCTTGTTCATCGCCTGGAACAGGTCATCGAAGTGCGACGGGTCGAAGCCGTTTTCCTCGATGTCCTTGAAGTCGAATGTGCTGAGGTCGATCTCCACGTCATCGAACGGTTCGTCGATCAGCGGATTGGCCAGCACCGGGTGCACGACATTGGCTTTGGGCTTGCCGATGCGGTTCTGCTTGGCCTTGGATTTGGCCCGCTGGGCGCGTTTTTTCTGCTTGTCGGGGGAGGCCATGGCGGCGGAATCCTTATGCGGAGCTGAAAGCGGATGTGCATTGTATGCAGTCTTGCCCGCTGTGTTGGGCAACTTTATGGAAAGCCACCATCGAGCGGTTCGCAGATATAGAGCAGGCAGAGCCGCGGCCCCTTGGCAAAGCCGTCGCCCGGTTCTAGATTGCCTGCAGCGCAGCCCGCGCTCAGTAAAGGGATTTATCGGTCATGCCCATTCGCCAGACGCTTGCGTTGCTTTTGCTCTGCAGCCTTTCCAATCAAGCGCTGAGCCAGGTGTACACCTGGGTGGACGAGAAGGGCCAGAAGCATTTCAGTAGCCAGCCGCCGGCTGCCCAGCAGAGTGTTGAGGCCGTTACGATCAAGCAGGGGTATGCCGGTGAGGGACGAACGGCTGTACCCACAGCGCCCGTCGAGGTTGCGGGTGAAGCTGTTGCAGGCAAGGTCTCGAGGCGTGAGATGTGCCAGAGCGCCATGCGCTGGACGGCTATTGATTTACAAAACCTGAGAGAGATCGCGCAGGAGCGGCAGGACGCTGGCCGAATCACCGCAGCTGAATACGAGCAGGTGCAAACGAATCTTGCCGGGGCTGAACAGCGAATCACCTTGCAGGACTGTCTCACCAGTTCCGCGGAGGAGCAGCAGCGTTATGAGTGCCTCTCCAAAGGGGCTGGTGTGCTGGCCTGTTCTGGTCTGCTCTCCGCAGCCATGGATGAGGCCGAGAAGGAGGCCAGGGCACGAACTCGGAAACCTTGAGCCGGCCTCTCGTCTTTAGGCGAGTGTTCCGCCATTCTCGCGCGCCTGCTTGATATCTCTGGAGGGTGGTGCGCCAAAGCGTCGGGCGTATTCACGGCTGAACTGGGCGACGCTTTCATAGCCTACCCGCAATGCGGCGGTGTTCACGTCGAGCCTGTCGGTGAGCATCAGGCTGCGCGCCGCCTGTAGCCTTAGCTGCTTCTGATATTGAACAGGGCTGGTGCCGGTGAGTTTTCGAAAGTTATGGTGCAGCGTCGAGCTGGCCATTCCTGAGCGCTCGGCAAGGTCTGCGACGTGCAGTGGCTTGTCGTAGTGGTGCTTCAGCCACTCGATGGCCCTGACGATGCCTTTGTCTCGGTAACCGTCGCGGGTAACGCTGCGCAGCCATGGGCCGGCCGCGCCGAGTAACAGCCGAACACAAATCTCACGCTTGATGAGGTCCGACATCAACCCTGCTTCGAGTGGTCGGTCTATCAGTGCGGACAAACGCTCGAACGCCTCGAGCATTTCCCTCGACGCCGCTCCCGATACGAACCCCCGCGCTTCCTGAGTGGTTTCCTGCTTTGTCGGTGCAAGGGTCTGAATCACGTCATTGAGCATGGCAAGGTCGAGCTTCAATACCACTGACAGATAGGGCGTGTGCTCACTGGCTGCGGTTACACGAGCCAGCGTTGGAATGTCCACCGAGGTGACGAAGAACACGCCGGGGCCGAACTCGCAGGCTTCTTCGCCAAAGATGATTTCCTTGGCGCCCTGCAGAATGATGGCCACGCAAGGCTCGTAAATGCAGTAGGTCGGGGTTCCCAGGTCGGCCATTCGATAGAAGGTCAGGCCGGGTATGGAGGTTTTGTGAACCTCGTCGAAACCTATTGCAGACGCCACACGTTCAATCAACTGATTGAGTGCCCGCGAGGTTTCTGAGGGTGGCGTCGGGTCGCCCAAGGCGACGGGCCGCGCATTGCTGACGCTGAGTTGCGAGGAGGATACGCCGGTCATAACTGCACCCCTGCCCATGGAAGTGCCGAGTCTGCTGAGAGTGTGTGATCAGCACAAGGGCATCGGCAGGATTGTGCAAAAGATAGGGCGCATTAGGGTCACCCGGCAAGTCATGGTTGCTCTAGTTTTCCAGCACTGATGCCGGCTTTTTAAACGGCCCTTGCCCCTGTTTCGCGAAAGGAAACCTAGATGGACAGACGAGACTTTCTTACCTTTTCAGCGGCAGGTGCTGTTGCCGCCGCGTTGTTGCCGACAATGAGCGTTGCAGGTACGGCAACTGCTGCTTCGGTCCCAGCATCGTTGACCGAGCGCGGCAGCGTGATGCGCACGGAAGGGAAAATCGTGCGGGCGAATCTGCCCGTCAACTCACCCTCCCATAAGATGCGCTACATGACGCCGCATCGTTTTGGCATGGGCGGCACGCAGATCGGTAATATTTTCGAGCCAATAAGCGACCAGCAGGCGGCGGCGGTTCTTGAGGCCGCCTGGGGCGCTGGCGTGAGGCTTTACGATACCTCGCCGTTTTACGGATTTGGCTTGAGTGAGTACCGCTTGGGGCGCTTTCTGCATAACCGCAATCCCGCTGAATACGTCATATCCACCAAGGTGGGGCGGGTGCTGACGGCGGCGGGAGGCAAGCGCGCAGACCATGCCATCTGGAAGTCGCCAGCGCCGTTCAATTATCGATACGACTACACCGCCGCAGGCGCGCGGCGCTCCGTGGAAGATAGCTTGCAGCGCCTGGGTCTGCCGCGGCTCGACATCGTGTTCATCCATGACCTTTCCCCAGATAACACCGAGCTGGAGGGTGGCTGGGAGGCGGCTTACCGGATTGCTCGTGAAGGGGCGATGGTCGAGCTGGAAAAAATGCGTGACGAGGGGCTTATCAAGGCCTGGGGCTTTGGCATCAACACGCCGAATGCTGCCGTGCGGGCGGTGACGAACGATGACCCTACGCCGGACATCGTGCTGCTGGCCTGCCAGTATTCGCTACTTGATCACGCCGACGCACTGCGCAACACCTTCCCGGCCTTGCAGAAAAATGGCACCAGCGTGGTGGTGGGAACACCGCTGAACGACGGCTTCCTTGGTGGGCGCAGCCGTTTCAACTTCAGCCCAGACATCCCGGCAGGCGCCGTGGAGAAGCGGGCGCGAATCATGGCCGTCGCCAGCCAGCATGGCATCGACATCCACACCGCCGCATTGCAGTTCGCCGCAGCGCATCCGCAGGTGTCGGCAATCGTGCCTGGGGCGCGCGCACCTGGGCAAATCCTCTCCAATGTACAGGCGATGAAAGTTGGCATTCCTGCTGCCTTCTGGAGTGAGTTGAAAAGCCAGAAACTGATCGATGCCCAGGCGCCGGTTCCCGCCTGATTACCTCCAATAGCCGCAGGCCGCGACGTGATCGCGGCCCTTTGCGCAAGTGCCTCGGCCAATAGCGAACACCACTCCGCCAGGCGGCTGTTAGGCCGCAACATAAAGGTCACAAAGTATTCATAAAATCTTCGTTCTTCTCCCTTCCGTTCGAGATTTCCATGAGCTTTGGTCGTTCGCTGCGTGCCCAATTGGTGTTGCTGATTGGCGGTGGTCTGGTGTTGATGTTGTTGATTGCGCTAGCGGGTTTTGCGCTGTTGTCGCGCCAGCTGGACGGCTATCAGGCGTTGCTCAGTGGCCCTCTGGAGGAGGCACGCCAGGTGGACGGCGCCAACCTGACGTTCAAAATCCAGGTGCAGGAATGGAAGAACGTGTTGCTGCGCGGCGCTGACCAGACCCAGCGCGACCGCTACTGGCAGCAGTTTAAGAAGGAAGAAGGGCAGGTTCAGGCGCAGATTGGCCACCTGATCGATACGGCCGGCAGTGGCGAATTGCGCCAGCGCCTGAGCGAATTGCGCCGTGCCCATGCCGAGATGGGCCAAGCCTATCGCCGAGGTTATGAAGCATTTGCTGCAGCGGGGTTTTCTGCGCAGGCCGGTGATGCGGCAGTGAAGGGGATTGACCGGGCGACCACCGAGCAGCTGTCGTTGCTGGTCGATGAGCTGCACGAGCGCAGCCAGGCAAGCGCCGCTGAGTTGCGCGAGATCGCTCAGCGCAGCGTGCTGTTCGGTAGCTTGGCGATGCTCGCCCTGGGTTTTTTGCTGGCGCTGTTCAGTGCCTGGCTGGTTAACCGGCGCATCACCACGCCGCTGTTGCAGGCGACCGGGCAGCTCGATCTGCTCAGCCGCGGGCAATTCGGTGAGCGCCTGAGCGAAGGCCGTGAAGACGAAGTGGGCCGACTGGCTCAGGCGGCCAACCGGCTGCGCGAATTTATGCAGGCGCTGTCGCAGCAGCTGCGGCGCGGCACCGGTGAGCTGGATGCCGCGACTCACGAGCTGAGCAGTGTGGCCGGGCATATCGGCCATGGCATTCGTGAGCAGTTTTCGCGCACCGACCAAGTTGCCACTGCCATGCACCAGATGAGCGCCACGGCTGATGAAGTAGCGCGGCACTCCGCTGCGGCTGCGCGTGCCGCTGATGAAGCTGATCAGGCCGCTCAGGAAGGCGAGTCGACCATGGCCCGCACCATCGCCACCATCGAGCAGATGCACGACGAAATCACCCGCACCTCGGAGGTGATCACGCGTCTGGAAAGTGACAGCGAGCGCATCGGCAGCGTGCTGGACGTGATCCGTGGCATTGCCGACCAGACCAACTTGCTGGCACTCAATGCGGCCATCGAAGCGGCGCGTGCCGGTGATGCCGGCAGAGGTTTCGCGGTGGTCGCTGATGAGGTGCGCAACCTGTCGTTCCGAACCGCCAGTTCGATCAGTGAAATCCACCAGCTGATCGCCAACGTGCAGAGCGCTTCGAAGGAGGCGACCGCAGCCATCAACGCGGGCACGCAACAGAGCGCTGCGGGCCGTGCCCAGGTCAGCATGGCCGGCGAAAGCCTGCACAGCATTACCCAGGCGGTGGAATCGATTCGTGACATGAATCGGCAGATCGCTACCGCTGCCGAAGAGCAGACATCGGTCGCTGAAGACATCGCCCGCAACCTGGCCGAGATCGTCTCCATCGCCCAGAGCAACGAGGCCGATCTGCAGCGCAGCGAAACGGCGAGCCGCGCCATGCAGGGGCTGTCCGGCGACCTGTCGACACTGGCGGCGCGCTTGAAGGATTGATCCGTAAGCGCTCACCGACTGCCTTGCTCAGGGCGGCAGTGAGCGCGATCAAGCCATCAGCATGCCGAGCATGCCCAGCGCCAGGGCGATCAAGACCAGCCCAGAGAGTCGCTCCAGCATCGGCAGGGCACGCTGGAAGCTGCGCAGCAGGCGGCCATTGCCGATGGCCAGCGCCACCAGCAGGTCCCAGCCGAGCACCACGGCAAACATCCAGATGCCATAGAAGGCCTTCCAGCCGGCACTGCTCTGGGCCCCCAGCATGCTCGCCAGGCTGACGTAGAACAGCGCGTTCTTGGGGTTGAGGATGCCGGACAGAAAACCCATCCCGGCCGCCTGCAGCCAGGAGGTTCGCCCGCCAGGCGCCGCGTCGCCCGGGGCCTGCAGCACGCTGCTGCCGGCATGGCGAATGAACAGCACGCCCAGGTACAGCAGGTACAGGCAGCCGACCAGTTGCAGGGTGATGAAGGGCACGCTGCCCTGCTGCAGCACCGACACGCCGGTGAACGCCGCGACGATGAACACGCCGTTGGCCACGGCAATACCCAGGCAGGCGCCGCTGGCGACCCGCCAGCCTGCGGCGAGTGAGGTACGGGCGACCAGAAAGAAATCCGGGCCGGGGGAAATCAGCGCCAGGAAATGGGCGGCGGCAATGATCAGGAACTGTTGCATGGCGGGCATCGCTCGTCTAGGAAGGAGGCCCGCCAGTCTGTCGCCCCGAACCCATGCCGTATTGAAGGAAATCGTCAGGCAGCGGCTTGAGCGAAGGCGTCTTTCAGGTCGTGTCTCGTTGACTCAGCGTACGGCGTGACGAGCGCAACGCCGAGAGCGCCGCCAGCACGAACAGGCTGGCGGCAAGGCTCAGTGCGAGCGGCAGGCCATGGGAGTTGCCGGCCATCAAAGCGCCGCTCAATAGAGGCCCGAGCAGGCTGCCTATGCCCCACAACATGCCGACACTGGCGTTGGCGGTGACCAGGTCGGCGCCGCGAAAGTCCTGGCCGATCAGGATCAGCGCCAGGGTGTAGACGCCGCCAGCAGCTGCACCAAGGATTATCAGCGTTGGCCACAACAGCGATGGTTGGCCTATAAGCCAGGGCAGGGCGATGCCGCACGCCAGGCTGACGACTCCGCAAGCCAGGTGCAGGGCGCGCCGCTCAAGGCGATCTGCCAGCCAGCCGAGCGGCACCTGAAACAGCATGTCGCCGGCTAGGATCACGCTGGCCATCAGCGCCGCCGCGGCCAACGCGTAACCCTGGCTGCTGGCGTAGATGGGAAACAGCGAGAGGATCACCGCATCGAAGAACGAGAAGAACAGCACGCCGATGCACAGCGCTGGGGCTATGCGGAAAAAGCCGAGCAGTGAAAAGTTGCGCGCGTGCTCCTCGTCTTCGTTCATCTGGTCGGGCAGCTGCCAGATCAGCGCCAGGGTCGCCAGGTTGGCAAGGGTGACAATCAGCACGATCCAGGCGGCCTGCGTTCCCAGGATGCTGATCAGCGCCGGCCCGCCGAGCTGACAGCCGGTAAAGCAGGCCGCGTAGAGCGCAACGGTCTGCCCGCGGCGCTGCGGATTGCACAGCCCGTTTACCCAAGACTCGCCAAGAATCACCACTAGACCCATGGCCAAACCCATGATCAGCCGACAAGCCGCCAGTGCTGGCAGGCTGCTGCTCACCCATTCGATGCCTGCAGCACTCGCTGCGCACAGGGCGAAGCAGCCCAGGTACAGCTGCCGCGCGGAATAACGCCGGCAAAGCGCAGTGGCCAGCATGGCCGACAGGATCATGCCCGCCGCCGGCATGGCGCTCACCACACCGATGGCCAGCGAACTGCCGCCCGCCTCGTGCAAACGCAGCGACACCAGCGGGAGCGTCGCTCCCATGCTCAGGCCGACCACCGACACCGCGGCGATCAGCAGGCATAACACATTACGATTGGTCATTCTCGACTCCCGCCTGGCACGTTGGGCAGGCGTGTGCAAACAAGGAGATATCGCCGCGCACAGGGCGCAGCGCCTGGTAGCAACAAACAGCCGCCGCGAGGCAGCTCAGGCGTGAGGCGAGAAGGTGAAAGCGAACAGCACCGCACGACGGCGGCGCAGAAGGGCATCGCGCGGCCAGCACAGCGCCGCCGGCGAAAGGCCGGTGCAGAGCGGGGCAGGCGAATGGGCGATGGATAGCATGGCGGGCTCGGCCAGGTTGAGACGCTGGAGTTTGGCCAGATACAGCGGGGCCGTCAATCAGCTGAGTACGCGTTGAGCTAGCCAGGCCAGCCGCATATGAGGCGGCCGACCTGGGCGTTGGCTACCAGCGGAAGTTCACCGCGGTCACCAGTTGGCGCTCGTCGCCATAAGTGCAGGTGGCGAACTCACAGTAGGTGTACTGCTTGTCTGTGAGGTTGTTGGCGTTGAGGCTGATGTCCCAGTTCGCGTCGAGCTGGTAGCTGACCATGGCATCGAACAGGGTGTAGGCAGGCATCGCTGAGTCCATGCCGGAGGCCTGGGTGGTGCCCTTGTAGCGGGCGCCGGCGCCGACGGTGAGTTGCGGTAGGTTGAGGCGCATGAAATTGTAGTCGAACCACAGCGCCGCCTGGTGATACGGCGTGTCCTCGCTGCGCTGGCCGACTTCGCTGGCGATGCTGCTCTCGGTAATGCGTGCATCGATATAGGCGTATGAGGCGATCAGGCTGAGGTTCTCTGTCACGTCCGCCTTGGCTTCCGCCTCGAAGCCGCGCGAGCGCACTTCGCCCGTCTGCGAGGCGATGTTGGTGGCAGGGTCCTGCTTGAACACGTTCTGCTGGGTCAGCTCGAAAACCGCGGCACTGAGCAGCAGGTTGCGGCCGTCGGGCTGGTAGCGAATGCCCGCTTCGTATTGTTTGCCTTCGGTGGGCACGAAGCTCTGCCCGCCGGCAACGGCCACTGACACCGGGAAGAACGATTCGCTGTAGCTCAGGTACGGCGCCAAGCCGTTATCGAACTTGTAGACCAGGCCGGCGCGGTAGGTGGTGGCCTCGTTGTCCTGGCTGGTGCGCACGCCGTCGCGATGCTGCTGGTTCTGGTCGGCCCAATCGTGGCGCACGCCGAGTACGGCAACCCAGCGGTCGTCGATGTTGATCTGATCTTGCAGATAAACGCCTTTTTGCAGGGTGTCGATCTGTGAGCCGCGCTCCAGGCTGCGGTCCTTGTTCACCACTACCGGCTGCCCGTAGTTGTAGCGGCTCAGATCCAGCGCTGGCGCGACGCCGCGAAAGTTGTGCGAGTCGTAGCTCATGTCGTAGGCATCGAAGCCCAGCAGCACGCTGTGCTCCGCGCCACCAAGCTGCCATTTCGATTCGATATTGGTGTCGCTGGCCAGGCCACGGGCGCGCTCGCGGCGGTCGCTGTACTGGCGCTGCAGGATGCCCGTGGTGGCCGCCTGATTGATCACGGCGGCAGTCAGACCGTTACCGCCGGTACGCACCTGCAGGTACTTCCAGTCCACTTCGGTCTGGTAGTAACGTAGCTTGTGGTTGATACGCACCTGCTCGCTGAAGTGGTGCTCGAACTCGTAACCCAGCGTCGACATCTCGCCGTTCATCTCGTTGTAGTCGGGCTCGCCGATGAAGTCGTGGCGACCGATCTGGTACGCAGCGTCGTCCACGCCCTTGACCAGTTGGTAAGGCAGCGGCGCGGAGAAGCCCGTTTCGGTCTTCTGGTAGAACGACAGCAAGGTCAGGGAGGTGTCTTCGTTCGGGCGCCAGGTCAGCGCCGGTGCGATATAGAGCCTGTCGTCGTCGATGTGATCCTGGGGTGTGCCGCTATCGCGCGTGAGCAGGGTCAGGCGGTAGCTCAGGGTATCGCTGTCACCGAGCGGGCCGCTGAAGTCGGCGGACAGCTGCTTGCGGTCGTTCTGGCCGATCTGCAGGTTGAGTTCGTGCAGCGGCTCGCGAGTCGGCCGCTTGCTCACGCCGTTGATCATGCCGCCTGGCGACAGCTGTCCGTAGAGCACCGAGGCCGCGCCGCGAATCACCTCGACACGCTCCAGGCCATAGGGCTCTTGAATGCCGTCATAAGAGTTGTTCTGCAGGCGCAGGCCATCGCGCAGCGAGCCGCCGGTGGCGGACTCGACATCGAGGCCACGGATGCGAAAACGGTCCGCCGTACGGTTGAAACTGGTCGGCTGGCTGGTGACGCCCGGCGTGTAGCTGAGTGCCTGGGACAGGGTCTCCGACTGGCGATTGCGCAGCTCGTCGCGGGTGACCACCGAGATCGATTGCGGCGTATCGACCAGGGCGGTATCGGTCTTGGTGGCGCTGCTGTTGCGCAGAGCCACGTAGCCGGCCAGCGGCTCACCCGGCAGCTCGGCATTGCCGTCGGCGAGGCCGGATACGGTGGTGCTGTCCAGCTCCAGTGCGCCACTGGCGGGCAGCGGGCGCAGCACATAACCGCCGCCGCCCTGGTCGACCGCCTCCAGCCCCGAGTTCTGCAGCACCAGGGCGAGCCCGGCAGTGACCGAGTAATTGCCGTTCAGGCCGGGGCTGGTCTTGCCGCTGGCCAGGTCGTTGTGGCCGGCGAGGTAGATACCGGCCTGGGCGGAAAACTGGTTGAGCACGCTGTTGAGCGGCCCTGGCGCGATGCTGTAGGTGCGTACCGCCTGGCTTTCCTGCGCGGTGGCCGGCAGGGCGATCAGCAGCGACGGGGCGAGGGACAGCGCCATGGGCAACGCCAGGGCGAGTGGTCGTAAAGAGAATCGGAAAGCGTGCGCGGCTGGCAATTGCATGTCCCCTGAAGTGGTTCGAATAGTTGGCTTCTCAGGGATTACCGAGCGAGATCCAGAAAGGGGAACCGCGCGGATAATTTATTTGCAGTCAGGCGTTGTTGGGCTCGACGCTCACCCACCAGTCGGTCAGCCGCTGGACGCGAATCGGCAGGGCGGCCTTTAGCAGGTGCAGACTTTGTTCGCTGTCATCGAGTGGGAAGTAACCCATCACTGGTAAATCAGCGACCGCCGGGTTGCAGCCCAAGTGGCCGTGGCGAAAGTGCGATAACTCGTCAAGCAACTGGCCCAGTGGCATGTCTTCGGCGGCCAGCACATGGCGCGTCCACGACTCGCGGGCGTTCGCTGCTGTTCCCAGGCTGCCAACCTTGGCGGCGCTGAAGGCGACCTGCTGACCTGCCTGTATACGCAGGGTTTCGCGGCTGCCTGAGGTGCAGACTTCTACTGTGCCGTCGAACACCGTCAGCCAGGTTTCATCGTCGTTCTTGCGCACGCTAAAGCGCGTACCCAGGGCCTGCATGCGTCCGTGCCTGCTGTCGATAAAGAAAGGCCGCGTATCGCGCGCAGTATCGATCAGCACCTCGCCAAAACGCAGGTGCAGCAGGCGCAAGGCGCTGCTGAAATCGGCATCCACCGCGCTGGTCGCGTTCAGCCACAGGCGGGTGCCGTCGGCCAGACGTGTTTCGCGCACTTCACCGGTGCCGGTGGCGAAATCGGCTGTCCAACTTGCCACCAGTCGCGGCAACGGCGTGCTGCGCCAGGTGCTCCAGCCAAGCAGGCTGCCGGCTCCGACGAGCAGCAAACTTTTCAGCCCCTGGCGACGAGTGATGGCGGCGCGGCTTGGCTGGGCGAGGGTGCGGCGCAAGACCTGCCCATCATCCTGCTGCTGCAGTTGGCCGAAGCGCTGGCTGACGCGCTCGACATACTGCCAGGCATCGCGATGCTCGCCGTGTTGCTCCAGCCACTGCTGCCATTGCTGGCGCACTTGGCTGCCCGGTCGTTCATCGTGCAGGCGCACGTACCAGTCAGCGGCTTGCTGCAGGCTGGCGTGGCTGAGCGTGTGGGGGCGAGCGTTCATGCCGTTCACTTGACCAGCAGGCCGTCGAGTTCGGCTTCGAGCACGGCGCAGTGCAGTAGCGCCTGAGCCAGGTACTTCTTGACCATGCGCTCCGACACGCCAAGTTGCACGGCGATCTCGCGGTTCGGCAGGCCATCGAGCTGTGCGAGCAAAAACGCCTGGCGCACACGGGCTGGCAGGCGCAGCAGCATGGCGTCGACCTCGTGCAGGGTTTCCATGATCAGCGCCGTCTGTTCCGGCGAAGGTTGCAGCTCCTGCGGCCGGTCGGCCAGTGTTGTCAGCCAGGCTTGTTCCAATTGCTTGCGCCGCCAGTGATCGATGCTCAGGCCGCGAGCGATGGTCGCCAGATACGAGCGCTCACCGCTGTGGCTGTCGAAGCTGCGCGGGCGCAGCAACAGGCGCACGAAAGTGTCTTGCACCAAGTCGGCAGCATCGGCGCTATCGCCCAGGCGCCGACGCAAGAATTGCTGCAGCCAGCCGCGATGGCTGACGTACAGGTTGTGCAGGACGGTGGTATCGGAAGGCGTCATCGAGAGCACGTACCCGAAGGCGTTTACGCGCCTCAATGCAGATAAGAATTAGTCGCAAATTAGAGCAAGATGTGCTGATTGCTGCAATGGGGGAATGCTCAAATCATGGTGAAAGCTGGGTTGCCTGCATGGCAGCAGCCCAGCTTGCGCTCATTTGGAATTATGAATGCTCAAGCCACCACAGGAATCAGTGGATCGGCTGCTGCCAGGGCGGTTTCGCGGACGGCGGCAGGCGGGTAGATCCACCCGGTGTTGATCTGCATTTTCAGCTGTTTGCCCTCGGCGCCAGTGAGCACCACCTTGCGTTCCCAGCCTTCGGTGAACAGCGCGCCCCATTCACCAAGGTCTAGGCAGGTAACGTACTTGGGCTGGCTGTAGGCGATAGGCGCGACACCGAGCAGGTCGGCGGCGGCGTTGTTACCGGCTGAGCGACCAAGGGCAATGGCGTGCTGGCAGGTCATCATGGCGTGGTTGCCGTGGTCGTCGACGGCCGCAAAGGTGGTGTCGCCGGCCGCGTACAGGTTGTTCAGGCCATTGACCTTGAGCGTGCGGTCGACATGCAGACGACCCTGAGCGTCGCGTTCAGCCGGGAGCTGGGCCGTAAGCGGCGAAGCGTGCACGCCGACCGTCCAGATCACCGTCAGCGCATCGATACGTTCGCCGCTCGCCAGGGTGACGCCGCCCGCGTCCACCGCGCTGACCGAACTGCCGAGGCGCCAGGTCACGCCTTGCTGGGCGCTGGCTTCGGCGACGATCGGCGCTACTTGTGCGCCCAGGCTGGCGCCGATCCGCTCGCCTCGGTCGACCACGATCACGCGGATATCCGCCCCGTCGCCAAGGATCGCGCGCAGGCGAGCCGGCAGCTCGGTGGCGGTTTCAATCCCGGTAAAGCCGCCGCCGGCGACCACCACGGTGTTACGCGCCGGGCTGTCAGGCAACGTGCTCAGACCGTGTAGATGGCGCTCCAAGTCGATGGCATGTTGCAGGCTGTCTACATCGAAAGCATGCTCGATGCCGTTCAAGGCCGGGCGGTTGACCTGGCTGCCACTGGCGAGGATCAGGCGGCTATAGGTCAGCTGCTGCTCTGCCTGGTGTCTATCGCGATACGTCACGGTCTGGCTGACGCTATCGATAGAACTGACCCAACCCTGAACGAAGCGCACGCCGACGACGGCGAACAGCTCATCGAGCGATGCGTTCATGCGCGCTACATCGGCCTCGTAGAAACGTGGGCGTACATGCAGCTCTGCCTTCGGTGCGACCACACACACCTCGATATCGTCGCGGGCCTGCAGATCGAGCTGACGCGCAGCGCTGAGGGCGCCCCACAGTCCTGCGAAACCGGTGCCAATCACTAGAATGCGTTGTTTCATCTGAGAGTCCTCGAAAGCGTTTGCCTGGCCGCAGTGCGGGCAGGTTCGACACACCGGATGGCGTGATGAGGTGATTCTCTGCTTGAAGTGGATCATCGCATTGATCCATAAAGCGTCAAATCGACTAATCCAAGTGAGGGCGGCATGGCGGGCAACAATCAGGGGCCATTAGTGGTATCGCTGCCGCTCGGCGCGCCGCAACCGGGCGAGAGTCTGCAGCGTTGGCTGTACACCGCCCTGCGTGAGGCGATTCTCAGCAGTCGCCTGCCGTCAGGTAGCCAGCTGCCGAGCACGCGTGCACTGGCCGAGCATTACGGCATGGCCCGCGGTACCGCGCAGGCCGCTTATCAGCAATTGCAGTCCGAGGGCTATCTGGATACCAGCAACGGCTACGGCACACGGGTCTGCGCGGTATTGCCGGATACCACGCTGAACGCGGGCTATGTGCGGCGCCGTGTGATGCCCGTGGCAGAGCAGCAGCGCGACGCGCCGGATACGCCCTGGGCGCAGCGCCTGCAGGCGGAAAAACCGATCTTTATGGGCAGCGCTACTCAACCTGGGCTGCGCCCGTTCTTCCCTCACCGTGGAGATGTGCTGGCGTTCCCTATCGACCTGTGGCGCAAGCTGCATACGGCGCACCTACGCTCGTCGCGTCTGTTGGACATGCTCGATGCTGATCCAGCCGGCTTACCCGCCCTGCGCAGCGCCATCGCCCAGTATCTGGGGATTGCCCGTGGCGTGCGGGTGGGCGCCGAGCGCATCGTCATCCTCGGCAGCGTGCAGCAGGCGCTGGACCTGACCTTGCGGCTGCTGGTGGCGCCCGGCGAAACGGTGTGGATGGAAGACCCCGGCTACCCGGGCGCGCGGCAATTGATGAAGGCCAGCGGCGTGGCGATGGTCGATGTGCCGGTAGACCGCGAGGGCCTGCAGGTCGAGGAGGGCATACGACTAGCCCCGGCGGCGTGTATGGCCTACGTCACGCCTTCGCACCAGGCGCCGTTGGGCGGCGAGTTGTCGCCGGCACGGCGTCTGGGGTTGCTGCGTTGGGCCGGCGAGCAGGGCAGTTACATCTTCGAAGACGATTACGACAGTGAGTACCGCTTCGTCGCCAAGCCCATTCCGGCGCTGCGCAGCATGGCCGGCGCCGATGCTTCGGTGATTCTCGCCGGTACCTTCAGCAAGTTGCTATTCCCCTCTCTGCGCCTGGCTTACGTGGTGCTGCCGCCGCAGCTTGTGGAAGGTTTCACGCGGCTGGTTTCGCTTACCGCGCGGCACGCCAACAGCCTGTCTCAGGCGGTGTTGGCGGACTTTATTGAACAAGGCCATTTTGACCGTCACCTGCGGCGCATGCGCAAGCTCTATGCAGCGCGTGCCGAGACATTCGCGGAGGCCGCCGAGCGGAACTGGCAAGGGCTGATCGAGGTGCCACCGATACGCGCCGGGCTGGATGTGGTGTGTCGGCTGCACGGGATGGATGAGCTCGATGCTCAGGCGCGGCTGGCAGAGGCGGGCATCGACGTGATGCCCCTGCAGCGTTATTGCGTGAAACCTCAGGCGCCGGGGCTGGTGATGGGCTTTGCGCCGTACGAGGAAACGGCCATCGAGCAGGCCGCCAAGGACGCGGCACGGCTGCTTCGCCGCACCTGAAGGTGGCTCAGCGCGCGACGATGATCACGGTGATGCAGATCATCGCCACCACGCCGAAAACCATACGGGCAATCCACGGCGCTGTGAGCCAGGCCGTGGTCGCGCCCGCGACCTGACCGACGTTCTTTTCGGTCAGCCAGCGATTGCCGGGCTGCGCATTCATCGGGTTGCCGCATTGCGGGCAGGCGTGCGCCTTGTCAGAGATACGGTTCTGGCACTCGGGGCAGTCGATAAGGCTCATCTCGGTCATCCATTGATCAGTGGCGATAGCTGGACGTGAGACTGGGCGCCGGTAGCCGAGTTCCGCCACAGAGCAGAGCTGGCGAGGGCTGCGGCTTTTTGCTGGGAATTGAAAAGCGCCCGCGGCGTACTGCGAGCGCTCTACAGGGTTACTTGCGGCGCCACTGACCCTGCTGCTGGATGTACTGGCCAGCGGGGGTCTTGTCGATGGCCTTCTGGCCGGCGATGGTTTCCACATCGCTGAGCTGGATGCCGTTCTGCTGGGCGAGCTTCTGGTACTCG
This sequence comes from Phytopseudomonas punonensis, assembly GCF_900142655.1. GTDB lineage: Bacteria > Pseudomonadota > Gammaproteobacteria > Pseudomonadales > Pseudomonadaceae > Aquipseudomonas > Aquipseudomonas punonensis. The sequence continues at coordinate 146,043 of NZ_FRBQ01000002.1, forward strand.
GCGCGGCGCGCGGCGTTGATCAGCTTGGCGATTTCGTCGGCCTGGCCGCCGGATTTCACCACGCCAAGGTAGCCATTAGGCTGCTCGCCGAGCTGGCCGCTGGCCTTGGCATCACCCAGGGCGGACATCGCCTCGTTGAGGCTGATGGCGTGGGCCGGCAGGCTCAGGCTGAAGAGCAGCAGCAGGCCGGCGAAAGGTTTTATCAGGTTCATGTGGGCTCCTTAGAACAGTCCGCTGGATTCACTGAACATGCTGTCCAGCGCCTTATCCACCTTGATATAGATCTCGTGCTCGATCTTCACATTCAGGTTGATGTTGATCGGCTCGTTGGGCATCGCCAGTTGTACCGTTGGCGTACAGGCTACGCTCAGTAGCCCCAGCAGCAGGGCGGTGATGCAACTACGCAAGCGCATGGCGCTTCTCCTCGTCAAGGCTCCTTGGGGGCGGTATTGCGCTGCAGTATTCGCTGCTGCACGCGCCGCGTGATGATCTCATTTACCCGGTCGGTCAGCTGCAGGCTGGCGAGCAGGTTGGGGATGTCCTCCTCCAGGTTGATGTTGAAGTGTATCGGTCGACCGTTCTCGATAGCCGGGTTCTGACCCTCAAGGCGCATGGCCAGGCGCAGTTTGCCGTGCTGATCATAGTCGACCGAGCTGCTCAGGGTGGTGAAGCGGAAGTCCTCCAGGGACTGCGTCACCAGCTGCATCGCCGGGTTGCTGCGGCCCAGGGCCTTGATCTTCTCCGAGCTGAATTGCAAGTGACCACCGGGCTGGCGGGCAGCGATCTGGCCGTTCTCGACCTCGATACCTTTCTGGCCGAGGCGCACCGGTAAGTCACCGTCCAGCGTGCCACTGCCCGCCAGACCTTCAGCGGGGTAGAGGGCGAACAGCTGCTGGAGTTCCAAGCCGCGAACCTGGATGGGGAACAGTTGATTGCCTGCGGCCAGATCCCATTGCCCCGGCGTGAGGGTGACTTGCCCGCCCATCAGCGCGGTGCGTGCAAGGTTCACCTCCAACTGCCCTTTGTCGACACTTGCCAGTGATGCGCTGTAGCGACCGCGTGCCTCGATTGGGCCAATGGGCAGGCCGGGGTTGGCCTGCTGTATTTTCAGCTCTTGAATGGCCAGGTCGAAGCGTTGGCGCGCCAGTTTGAATTGCAGGCGAGTGTCCAGGCCGCTGAGTTCGGAGCGGTCGTAAATACCGCCCAGGCCTTTGCCGGTCAGGTTCAGGTCAACACTTGGCGCGTTGCTGCCGGCAGCCAGTGTCAGGTTTGCGGTGGCGTTCACGCGGCCGCTGTTCAAGTCGAGCAGCTCTGGCCATTGCACCAGGGTTTTGGCCAGTGGATTGCCGGAGCGTAGAAACAGCTCGCCGAGGGTTGCCTTGAGTTGCAGGGTCTGTTTGGTGTCGAGGCTGGCGTCGAGGTCGAGTTGCAGCTCGCTGTCGTTAGTGACCTTGCCGCGCAGGGTGCCGGCCAGATCCGCTGCCGTCACCTGGCCTTGTAAGTGCCAGCCTTGAGGTTTGAGATTGGCTTGTTCCAGGCGTGTGGTGCTCAGGTTCAATGGGCCTTTGAATTGCCAACCTTGCAGGGCGTCATCCTGCAGCGTCAGATTAAGCGCGGTGCCGCCGAGAGCAACCTGCAGCCTTTGCGCGGCCAACTCAGCGCCTTTCAAGGTGGCGGTCTGAATTGCGGAGCCTTGGCCAAGGTTCAGCTCAACTGCGTTGCCGTCGGCGTAGCCAGCAAGGTTGAGATTTGTGGTCAGCTCGCCGGCTTGCCAGCCCGCTTGGTTCACCTTGGCCGTGCTGGTGTTGAGGCGTGTGTCGGCGAACTGCACGGCCCAGGGCGCGGCGCTTGCCACCGCCAGGCGGCCCTGCAGATCGAGGTGGGTGGCGCCACGTAATGCGGCGGTCACTTTCAGCGGCAGGCTGCGGTCGGCCAAATCGGCACGCAGGTTGTCGAGTGCAGCGTCAGGCTGTACTTCGATATGCAGGGATTCGCCACGCAGCTCCGGTGGCAGCGACTGTAACCAGTCGCCGCTTGGCTCGGTGAGTTGCAGATCGGCTTCGAGGCGACTGGCGATCCATTGCTGCCCCTCGTTGTGCGCCGCCATGGCCAACTGACCCTGCAACTGCCCAAGGTTGGGGAAAGGCCACGGCTGTGGCAGGTTGCCCTGCAGGTCGAACTGGCCGCTGGAGGCCAGCAGGTTGTCCACATCCAGCTCACGGCGCGGCAGGTTCAGTTGCCATGTGCCGCTGAGGCTGACCTCGCCTGGTGCATCAGGCCATTGCGCGTCATCTGGCACGGTCCAGGCGCTCAGCCAGTTCTGCAGAGTGGCCGCCTGGGTAAGCCTCATGGCGTCGAGCTTGCCGCTCCACGTCATGCCATCGCCAACTTGTTGAAGCTTGCTGTGAAGGGTTATTTGCGGTTGCTGATCGACTGCCAGGCTCAGCGTCAGGTCGAAGGCATCGCCTGCTGGTTGCAGTTCGAGCAGGCCGCTCACGATCTGCGCCTGATAATCGAGGTTCAGTTGCAGTCTCAGGTGATCATCGTCGCCGCGCAGCAGGCTCAGGTCTCCGGTGGCAGTGCAGCGCCGGCGGGCGCAGGGCAGGGTGGCGTCCAGTTGAGCGACCTGCAGGCTAAGTGGCAGCACAGCTAGCGGGGCGGAGAGTTGCTGGAGATCGAGGTCGGTTGCCGCAGTACTCGGCGTGGCGCTTTCGGCTGCCGGCTGCCAGTCGAGTGACAGACGGTCGATTTCCAGATGCTGCCAGAACGGCAGGCTGAAACCGAAATCGCGCCAGGCCAGCCCAATGCTGTGGCTTTGCAGGCTCAAGGTGCCGGCGGCGCTGCGCTGGCGCATGTTCAGGCTGTCGATGTGCAGGCCATCAGCCGATAGTGAAAGGCCGCTCCAATTCAGGTCTTCGACACCGCCTCGCTGCAACAGATAGCGGCCACCCAGATAAACGGCAGCTGAAAATGCCAGGAGCAGGGCAAATGTGACAGACAGTCGCAGCCAGATGCGGCGGCTGAGCATGGGCGTTGGTCCATAAACGGATGAATGGGCGACGGTAACCCGAACCAGATGGGCATGCCAAACCGAGCTTGCCTGGACCGCGTTGCACAATTTCATGTCGCGCAGATGACATGAGCGCAATTGGTGCATGAGCTACATGCCACGGCCGTCGTGGCGTACCTCAATGTCAAGCCTATTTGCGCCCTGCAAAAGGGCACCTCAGAGGCCTCTTCTGCGAACTTGTGCACAATCGCGATGCAGCTTGTCAAGCAGCAGATTGCCACTTGCCAAAACGCCTCCAGTATCGTAGGGGTAATTATAAGTTTATGAAAAATATAGACTTTTTATATGTGGCGAAAAAATGATCAGTTTGACTTGGAGCCCCATATCATCAGCGTTAGAAGGTATTTCGCCCATCATACCCACAAAGTTATCCACAGCTTCTGTGGATTGTCGTGAGGGGCCGCTCTAGGGCGGCCTGGGCTTTACCTGTGAATAAAAAAGAGTAGAGTGGCGCGCCTGTTCAAAACCCCCGTTTTAGCCTTATGCCCCGCGTTTTACTCCACACCGAACTTAATACGCTTCCCGTCCGTGCCCAGGTTCCTGTTCGTGTCGCTTCCTGGCTACTCGACAGCCCACGCATCGGTCATGCGCCGAGTGTCAAGCGCATCGCTGGCCGTCTGCTCAAGCAGCCCGCGCGCCAGGGCGTGATTCAGGCGCAGAGCCGCCTCGGCCAACTCCTCTGCCGTGACTGCGGCAATACCCGTGACCGCCGCATCGGCTTCGAACTGCTGCGTCAGGCGGCGCGCGCAGGCGACGGTTTGGCGCAACTGGAGTTGGGGCGCCTGTACTGTCAGCCGCGCACCCTTGAACCAGAGCAGGCCAGGCACTGGTTGGAGCTAGCGGCGCTGCACGGGCACGACGAAGCGCGGGACTTGCTGGGGCGGCTGTAGTCGCGCGGTTATACTGCCCGGCAGACTTACCTGGATGCTTTTATGCCCTTTGATTTCGTAACGCTGCTGCCGGCTTTCATGGTTGGCGCGCTGGTCGCCGCCGTTCCTTTATGGCTGCGCATGGCGGCCCTGGCCCGGCAGGCTGAGGAGATGCGCCTGCAGTTGGGGCTGGCTCAGGAGCGTATGAATGCTGCGCAAATGGCCCAGGCGGGTTTGAGTGCGCAACTGGACAATTGCCGTGAGGAGCTCGCCGAGATCCTCGAGATCAAGGCTGACCAGCAGGCCGAGCTGGCCGCCTTGCGCCGCGAAACTCATCTGCTGCAGAACGATTTGCAGCTCGCGCGTGAACAGTTCAGTAGCGTGCAGGCCTTGCGCGAGCGCCAGGAAACCGAGCTGCGGCGCCTGGACAGCGAGCGCGCTGGCCTGGCTGCCGAGCTGCATGAGCAACAGGAAAACCATCAGCAACGCCTCGAAGACCTGCAGGGCGCCCGCGACGCCTTGCGCGCGCAGTTCGCCGAGCTGGCTGGCAAGATCTTCGACGAGCGCGAGCAGCGTTTCTCGGAAACCAGCCAGCAGCGCCTCGGCCAATTGCTCGATCCACTCAAGGAGCGCATCCAGTCGTTCGAAAAGCGCGTCGAGGAAAGTTACCAGCAGGAAGCCCGCGAGCGCTTTTCCCTGGGCAAGGAACTGGAGCGCCTGCAGGGCCTCAATCAGCGCCTGAGTGAAGAGGCGATGAACCTCACCCAGGCGCTCAAGGGCCAGAAGACTCAGGGCAACTGGGGCGAGCTGGTGCTTGAGCGCGTGCTCGAACATGCAGGCCTGCAAAAGGGCCGCGAGTACCACACCCAGGTCAGCCTGAAGAGCGCCGATGGCGAGCGCTTCCAGCCGGACGTGCTGATCCAGCTACCGGGCGAGAAGCAGGTGGTGGTCGATGCCAAGGTCAGCCTCACCGCCTACCAGCAATGTGTGGCCGCTACCGATGAAGCGACGCGCCAGCTCGCTCTCAAACAGCACGTGTTGTCGCTGCGCAGCCACCTTAAGGGCTTATCGCTCAAGGATTACCAGCACCTTGATGGGCTGCACAGCCTGGATTTCGTGCTGCTTTTCGTGCCTATCGAGGCGGCATTCGCTGCCGCTTTGCAGGCTGATCCGGGGCTGTTTCAGGAGGCCTTCGACCAGCACATTGTGATCGTCAGCCCGACTACGCTGCTGGCCACGCTGCGGGTGATCGACAGCCTCTGGCGCCAAGAGCGACAAAGCCAGAACGCCCGGGAAATCGCCGAAAGGGCGGGTGCGCTGTACGATAAGTTCGTCGCCTTCATCCAGGATCTCGACGAAGTCGGCATGCGCCTGCAGCAGCTCGACAAGGCTTATTCCGGTGCGCGCAACAAGCTGGTCGAAGGCCGCGGCAACCTGATCAGCCGCGCCGAGAACCTCAAGTTGCTCGGCGCCCGGGCCAGCAAGAGCCTGCCTCCTGAGTTGCTCGAACGAGCTGCCGGCCTGCAGCTGGAAGACCCTGAAGGCGATTGAACCCCTCTTATCGTTGATCGCAGCCTGGGCAATTTCATGCTCCAGGCTGGACGACGCTTATATTTTGTCTATCTTGTCTGTTGTCGTACTTCTAGAGGGTGTGACGAACTTGCTTGGCTGGCTATTTTCAATCTCCCTGAGATTGAATAAATATCAGTATATTCAAAATATTGGCCATAAAAAGGATAAGAATATGCCGCTCACAGAGAGCTCAATCGCAGTAAATTTGTATGCCGAATCAATCCAGAAAAAGTATGTTGTCATACCGCTAGCGTTTTTGTTCAGTGCCTCTGCCATGGCGCTGGACGCACCTAGCAAGGTTCAGGTGCCGACTCTGGCCTACGATGACAGCCAGATCATCCTGGTATGGGAAAAACCGGAGAACACCGCTGGTATCGTCGATTATCACGTCTACATGGATGGCAAGAAACTGGGCGGCGCCAACGCCAACAATGACCAGCATTCGCCAGCCAAACCGTACATCGATCAGTTCTACAAGGCCGATACGGAAAACTTCCATCACCGCATTTCCATCCACAACTTCACCGTCGATGGCCTGAAGCCCGAGACCGAATACCGCTTTACCGTGCGCTCGGTGGATGCAGAAGGTCGCGAGTCAGGCGACAGCCCAGTGCTGGTGCAGCGCACCACCGCTACTCCCGAGGTGTTCAACGTCGAGGAGAGGGGCGCCAAAGGTGACGGCAAGACGCTCAACACCGCCGCTATCCAGAAGACCATCGATGCCTGCTCGCTGAACTGCAAGGTGTTGATTCCGGCGGGCGTATTCAAGACCGGCGCACTGTACCTGAAAAGCAACATGACCCTGGAGATCGCCGAGGGCGCGACGTTGCTCGGTTCGGAGCGCAGCGAAGATTACCCGCTGCAGGGCTATATCCAATACCCGTATTCGACCATGGTGCGCCCGGCGTCGTTGATCAACGCGCTGCCGCGCGATCCGCGCCGGCATCAGGCGTTCGAGAACATCCGCATCGTCGGCAAGGGCACCATCGACGGCAACGGCTGGAAGCGCAACGACGACAGCCAGGACGAGCTTGGCAACCCGCTGCCGTTCTATCGCGCCAGTGATAACACCCGCTACATGGAAGACGGCATTCTCGCCAAGGATCAGGTCGAGAAGGCGGTGGCGCGCGGCATCATCGTCAAGGACGCCTACGGGCAGATGCGCTCGTCACTGATGACCCTGCGCAACGTCAAGAACGTGTTCTACGGCGGCTTCACCGTGCTCAACCCGGCCTACCACGGGATCATGAACCTGGAGACCGAGAACCTGGTGATGGCGGGTACCGTGCACATGACCTACGACGCCAACAATGGCGACGGCATCGAGTTCGCCAACAGCAAGGGCGCCATGGTCTTCAACAACTTCTTCGACACCGGCGACGACTGCGTCAACTTCGCATCCGGCACTGGCGCCGATGCCACCAAGCAGCCGCCCCAGGAAGATGCCTGGATCTTCAACAACTACTTCCGTCGTGGCCACGGCATGGTGGTCGCCGGTAGCCATACTGGCGGCTGGATCCAGAACATCCTCGCCGAGGACAACGTGTCCGATGGCACCGACACAGGCCTGCGCATGAAGAGCACCAACTTCATGGGCGGCGGCGCGCGCAACGTCACCTTCCGCGATTCGGCGATCCGTAATACGGTCAAGCAGGGCGTGATCATGACCCTCGACTACCACGACCCGAACGCCATCCTCGACTACAAGCGCTCGACCGTGCCAGGGCAGTTCCGTGACATCCGCGTGGCCAACGTGACGGTGGAAGATGCCGCCGGTGCGGCGATTCAGGTCAAGGGCGACAGCGCTCACGACGCCTTCCACGAGAACGTCGCCTTCGAGCAGGTGCGCTTCAAGGGCAAGGCAGGGGCGCAGATCGATGGCCTGCGGGACTCAAGCTTCACCGATGTCAGCTTCGTCGGTACTGAAGGCTATCCCTGGAACATCAAAGGCAGCGAAGCGCTCAGCTTCGACCGCGTCGAGCCGCAGCCTAAACAATGAGTGCCAGGCGCGGGGCGGCTCAGTCGTCCCGCGTCAGCACTTCCAGCAGCTCGATTTCGAAAGTCAGGTTCGAGTTGGGCGTGATATGCGCGCCCATCGAACGCTCGCCATAGGCCAGGTGAGCGGGCACGAACAGGCGCCGCTTGCCGCCGACCTGCATCCCGATAAGGCCTTGATCCCAGCCCTTGATCACGCGCCCGGTGCCAATCACGCACTGGAATGGCTTGCCGCGCGCATAGGACGAGTCGAACTCGGTGCCATCTTCCAGCCAGCCACGATATTGCGTGGTGATCAGTGCGCCTTTGACTGCTGCCTTGCCGTCGCCCTGGTGGATATCTTCGATACGTAGTTCGTCGCTCATTGCCATGTTTCCGAGAGTGCAGAGGGGCGCGTTTTTCGCAGGAAATGCGGGGCTTGGCAACAGCGGCGAAACGAGGCATTCATTGCTCACACCTTTGTGGGAGCGGGCCATGCCCGCGAAAAAGTCACGGGCATGAACCAGGCGTCCACGGCCTTTCCCACAGGTAGCTCGTCGCTTTACTGCTGCGGCAGCCTTGTAGGATGGGTGAAACCCATCGGTTATTGATGGGTTGCACCCATCCTACGCCCTGCGAGCCCTTTTGGGAGCGGGCGGGGACGCCTAGTCGATGCTCGCGATTTCTCGCGCGCATGGCGCGCTCCCACAAGGCGGGCATCTCAGCCATATAGGATGGGTGAAACCCATCAATGGCTCGATGGGCTTCACCTACGCGGCCCGACCCACCCTACAACTACATCTTTAGCCGCGAGCTTTCGCGTTGATAAAAAGCTCGGGGCTAAAGCCCCTCCCACGAGGTCGCTGGATGTTTGCTTTTGCCTTATTGCCGCGGCAAATGCCGGCTGATCAACGCCCGCAGCGCCGCCGGTTTCACCGGTTTGGGCAGAAAATCCAGGCCGGCCGCATGCACCTGGGCGATCAGTTCGGGGCGGCCGTCGGCGCTGATCACCACACCGGGTACCGGCTCGCCCAGGCGGGTGCGCAGCCAGGCCATCAGCTCGGTGCCGGTATCGCCTTCGTCCAGGTGATAGTCGACCAGCGCCAGGTGTGGACGCACGTCCTCGTCGAGCAGTTGCTCGCACTCGGCACGGGTGCGCGCCGACCACACCTGGCAGCCCCAGCGCGACAGCAGGCTGTGCATGCCGGTGAGGATGCTTTCCTCGTTGTCGATGCACAGCACCTGAGTGCCAGTCAGCAGTTGACCGTTGCCCTCGGGGCGCGCCCGTTGGACTGCCGGTGCCTGGCTGCGGGCGATGGGCACGGTAACGCTGAACACGCTGCCTTTGCCTGGCCAGGAGCGCACTTCCAGGCTGTGATCGAGCACCCGGCACAGCCCGTCGGCGATGGCCAGGCCCAGGCCCAGGCCTTTTTCGGCGCGGGTCTGGTGGCTGTCCAGGCGCTTGAATTCTTCGAAGATGGTCTGGCGTTTGTCTTCGGGAATGCCTGGGCCACGATCCCAGACTTCCAGGCGCAGGTGCCCGCCCTGGCGGCGCACGCCAAGCAGCACCCGACCCTTGGCATAACGGAAGGCGTTGGTGAGGAAGTTCTGCAGCACGCGGCGTAGCAGCTTGATGTCGCTGTCTACACGCAGCTTGCTACCTCGCATATGAAAATCCACGCCATGCTCGGCAGCCAGGACTTTGAATTCGGCGCCCAGGGTGTCGAACAGGCTGTTCAGCGCGAAGGCGTTACGGTCTGGGGTGATACGGCCGTTTTCCAAGCGCGAGATATCCAGCAAATCGCTGATCAGGTCCTCGGCCGAGCGCAGCGAGCTGTCGAGGTGGCGCACCAGTTCTTGGGCTTCTCGCGGCAGGGCTTCTTCCTGGTGGGAGAGGGCGGCGGAGAACAGCCGGGCGGCGTTGAGCGGTTGCATCAGGTCATGGCTGACAGCCGCGAGAAAACGGGTTTTCGAGGCGTTGGCCGCTTCGGCCACGCCAGTGGCGGCGGTCAGTGCCTTGTTCAGTTGCGACAGCTCATGGGTACGTTCGGCGACGCGCTGCTCGAGGCCTTCGTTGGCGGCCTTGAGCGCACGTTCGGCTTCGCGGAATTCGGTGATGTCGGTAAAACTCATGACGAAGCCGCCGCCGGGCATGGGGTTGCCGATCAGCTCGATGACCCGACCGTTGGGGAATACCCGTTCGTAACTGTGGGCGGTGCCCTGGCGCATCCAGTACAGGCGTTTGGCGACGCTTTCCTCGACGTCGGCGCTGCCAAGCATGCCGCGCTCGGCATTGAAGCGAATGATCTCGGCAATCGGCCGGCCGACGCAGATCAGTCCCTCGGGATACTCGAAGATTTCCAGATAACGCTGGTTCCAGGCAACCAGACGCAGGGACTGGTCGACCACGCTGATGCCCTGGCTGATGTTTTCGATTGCGCCCTGCAGCAGCGCGCGGTTGAACTGCAGCACTTCGCTGGCCTCGTCGACGATGCGCACCACGTCTTCGACCTGCATGTCGCGGCCTTCGATGGCCGCTTTGACCACCGCACGGGTCGATGAGGCGCCGAGCACGCCCGCCAACAGGCGTTCGGTGTGGGCGATCCATTCGCTGCTTGCCGGTTGCGCGGAATTGAACGGCTTGCCCTGGCGTGCGGCGAAGAGGCTGAAACTGTCCTGCGCGCGTTCCTCACCGACGAAGCGGCCGGCCAGCATCAATAGATCGTTGACCTGTACGGCCAGGGCGCTGCGCCCACCCTGCTTGTGGCCGAAGTCGTGGTTGACGAAGCGCCCGGCCTGCCAGTGTTCGGAGACCCGGGTGCGCGAGAAGAACGACACCCAGGCGAACAGCGTCAGGTTGCCGGCCAGCGACAGCACCACTCCACGGGTCAGCGCGTCCACTTCGAAGCCTATTGGCGCGTACAGCAAAGTGCGCAGGCCTGGGAAAATGTCCAGCGGCCAGCCAAGGCCACGGGCCAGCACCGGCAGCACCAGGGTGTAGATCCACAGCGCCGCGCCGGTGATCAGCCCGGCAAACACGCCGCGGCGATTGGCCTGCTTCCAGACCAGCGCGCCGAACATCGCTGGTGCCAACTGGCCGATGGCGGCGAAGGAGATTTGCCCGATGGTCGCCAGGCTGGCGTTGGTGCCGAGCAGCCGGTAGCACACGTAGGCCAGCAGCAGGATCAGCACGATGCTCACCCGCCGCGCCGTGAGCATCCAGTGGCGGAACGCCTCGAACGGCCGCTCGGTGCTTTTGCGGTGCAGCAGCCAGGGCAGCAGCATGTCGTTGGAAATCATCGTCGACAGCGCCACGGAGGCGACGATCACCATGCCGGTGGCCGCCGAGGCGCCGCCGATAAATGCCAGCAGCGCCAAGGCTGGGTGCGCTTCGGCAAGCGGCAGGCTGATGACGAAGGAGTCCGGGCTCACCCCGGTTGGCAGTAGCATCTGCCCGGCCAGGGCGATGGGAATCACGAACAGCGCCGCCAGCAGCAGGTACAGCGGGAACACCCAGCGCGCCAGGCGCAGGTCGCGCGGTTCGGTATTTTCCACCACGGTGACGTGGAACTGCCGCGGCAGGCAGACGATGGCGATCATTGCCATGCCGGTTTGCACCAGCATCGCCGGCCAGTTCACCGCCTCGGCCCAGTAAGTCTCCAGTTCGGTGCTGCGCTGCGCCTGGCTGAACAGGTCGCCGAAGCCGTTGTATAGGCCAAAGGTGACGAAAGCGCCGACGGCGATAAAGGCCAGCAGCTTGACCAGCGACTCGAAGGCGATAGCCAGCACCATGCCGCGGTGGTGTTCGGTAACGTCCAAGTTGCGGGTGCCGAACACGATGGTGAACAGCGCCAGAATCACCGATACGATCAGCGCGGTGTCCTGGGCGCGGGTGCCGTCTGGGTCGGTTTCCGAACCGATCAGCAGGTTCACGCCTAGCACAATGCCTTTGAGCTGCAGGGCGATGTAGGGCAGCACGCCGACCAGGCAGATCAGTGCCACGACGATGGCCAGGGACTGCGACTTGCCGTAGCGCGCGGCGATGAAGTCGGCAATCGAGGTGATGTTTTCCTGCTTGCTGATCAGAACCATCTTCTCGATCACCCAAGGGGCGAAGAGCAGGAGCAGCATCGGCCCCAGGTAGATTGGCAGAAATGACCACAACTGCTCGGCGGCCTGGCCGACGGCGCCGAAGAACGTCCAACTGGTGCAGTACACCGCTAGCGAGAGGCTGTAGACCCAGGCGCGGATCTTAGGCGGCAGCGGTTTGCGGCGGCGGTCGCCGTAGAAGGCGATGGCGAACAGCACGGCCATGTAGAGCAGGGCGACTGCAGCAATAAGCCAACTGGACAGCGACATGCAGACTCCACGAAAACATGAGGGCAATAAGGCGAGCGTATGGGATAGCGGACTTGCGCTCACCTGCGTAGTGTCGCAGCAAAGCGGCGTAGCGTCAGGCGCTACCAAGGTCGCAGGGGCGTGGCTTGGCCTTTGCGGCACTCTGTGCTCAACGGTTTTTTGGCAGACAGGCCGGTTGTTCGATGAGAAACTGAGCGGCCTGGCTGCGTTGTAGATGGAGAAGAAACGATGTTCAAGCCGCAATTGATCACCCTGCAACGCGGTGCCTTGCGCATCGAGCCGTTGCTCGATGGGGATATTCCGGCGCTGGTCACCCTGGCCGAAGCCAACCGTGAGGAGCTGCTCTACATGAGCGGCACGCAACGTCTGGACTGGTATCGCCTGGCGCTGCAGGAGCAGCGCGACGAGCGTGCCTTGCCGTTCGTGATTCGCTTGGGTGATCAGGTAGTAGGCACCACCCGTTTTGCCGATTTCATGCCGACCCTGCCTGCCGTGGAAATCGGCTGGACCTGGCTGGACGCGGCCCAACACGGCACGGGTCTCAACAGCATGATCAAGTACCTGATGCTGCGCCATGCTTTCGAGAACTGGCAGATGGTGCGTGTGCAACTGAAAACTGCGGCCAGCAATCTGCGTTCGCAGCGCGCTATCGAGAAGCTCGGCGCCATCCGCGAAGGGCTGCTGCGCAACCATCGCCGCCTGGCCGACGGCCGCCTCGACGACACGGTGCTGTACAGCATCACCGACCAGGAGTGGCCGGTGGTCAAGGCTGGGCTGGAGTCGCGCTTCGGCGTGTGAACCATGCCCTCCGGCGAGCGCATCCGCTTCTGGGAAAGCCCCGCGCTGGCCGGCGTGGAGCTGCTGCAGGCGCGCTATATCAAACAGCGCTTTACCCCGCATGTGCATGAAGGCTTCGTGTTCACCGTGATCGAGGGCGGTGCCCAACGCTTTCGCCATCGCGGCGCCGACCACCTGGCGCCGGTCGGCAGCATGGTTCTGATCAACCCCGATGAAGTGCATACCGGTTCGGCCGCTCACGAGCAGGGCTGGTTCTATCGGGCTTTTTATCCGGCGCCGGTGCAGGTCAGCGGCGTGCTCGACGAACTCGGGTTGGCACAGCGCGGCTTGCCGTCTTTCGCGGCCAGCGTGCTGCAGGATGTGCAACTGCACCAGGCGTTCGGCCAACTGCATCGTCTGCTCGACAGTGATGCCAGCGTGTTGCAACAGCAGACCGCCTGGCGCGAGACGCTGCTGATGCTGTTTCAGCGCCACGCGGGCGTCAGCCTGGCGCCGGTGCCCGGCCAGGAGCCGCGTGCCGTCACCCAAGCTAAAGAGTTGCTGGCTTCGCGCCTCGGTGAGCCGCCGTCGCTGGAAGAGTTGGCGGCTGCAGTGAACCTCTCGCCGTTTCATTTCGCTCGGGTATTTCGCCGCGCCACTGGTCTGCCACCCCATGCCTGGCTACAACAGCGCCGCCTGGAACAGGCGCGGGCGCTGCTGCGTGATGGCTGCGCGCCGTTAAACGTTGCCCTGCAACTGGGCTTCGCCGACCAGAGCCACCTGACGCGGCAGTTCAAGCAGGCTTACGGCGTGGCCCCGGGCGAGTACCGCAATGCGTGCCATCGCAGCCCAGTAGCCTTTGGCTGAGCGAAGCGATACCCAGGGCTGAGTAACGGCAACAAGAGACCTGCGTACTACCTGTGGAAGCGGGCCATACCCGCGAAAAGTCGCGAGCGCGGCCCGCTCCCACAGGTACAGCACAGAATCCCGAGTATCGCGTGAGCTGCGCAAGATTGTTCAAGACAGCAGGGGCAGGGCGGGCTAGCCTCACTCGCTCCTGATCGCCCACAGGCGATCTTTCAGCCAAGCGATAAGCCGATGTCCCGAAACCAAGAGTTCTTCCAGGGCCTGCACGACATGCTGCCGATGCTGCTCGGCGCCATGCCGTTCGGGATCATCTATGGCAGCCTGGCCGGTGCCGCCGGGCTCGATGCCTGGCAGACCATCGGCATGTCGGTGCTGGTATTCGCTGGTTCGGCGCAGTTCATCGCCGTCAGCCTGCTGACCGGTGGCGCCACCCTGGCGGTGCTGTGGCTGACCACCCTGGTGGTCAACCTGCGCCATGCGCTGTACTGCGCCACCCTGCAGCCCTTCGTGCGCCACCTGCCCAAGCGCTGGCGCATGCCGTTGGCATTCTGGCTGACCGATGAGGCCTTCGCCGTGGTGCAGCAGCGCTACGCGCGAAACGACGACTCGCCAGACAAGCACTGGTACTTTCTCGGCGCCGGCCTGGCCATGTACGGAAACTGGGTTGGTTGCACGCTGATCGGCCTGCTGTTCGGCCAGGCGGTGCCGAACCTGGCGGCCTGGGGGCTGGATTTCGCGATGATCGCTACCTTCGTTGGCATCGTCGTACCCATGTTGCGCAACCGTCCGCAGGTCGCTGCGGCGCTGGTCGCGGCCGTCACCGCGCTGGTCTTCCACGACCTGCCCTACAAACTCGGGCTGATGGCCGCTGCTTTTGCCGGCATCGTCGTCGGCGTGGCGCTGGAACGTTATCAACGGCCGCTGCAGGAGGAGCTCTGCTGATGGAAAACTGGGTCCTGATCTTCGGCATGCTGGCGATCACCTTCGCCACCCGCTACAGCCTGTTCGCCTTCCCCGACCTGCGCTTTCCCCAGGCGGTGCGCCAGGCGCTGCATTACGTGCCGACCGCAGTGCTCACTGCCATCGTGGTGCCGGCCATGCTGCTGCCGGACGGGCGCAACTGGGCGCTGAACTGGGATAACGCCTACCTTATGGCCGGCCTGGCGACCATCGCCATCGCCGTGGTGACGCGCCACCTGCTGGCGACCATCGGCGGCGGGCTGCTGATCTTCTTCGGGCTGCGCTGGGCGCTGGGCCAGTTGCCGATCTGATGCGAAGCCGGATTGTTCCAGTTATCGCAATAAAGTAGTGCCAACAACACGTATTCATCAAAACGCCGCTTGGTCGCAAGCTGGTTGCACGGATCGGGAACTCTCCCGGCCCACCGTCAACCAGGAGCCGACCCATGAAAATCCACCACGTCCCCCTGTCCGGCCACGCCCATCGCGCCGTGCTGTTCGCCTCGCTGCTGGGCCTCAAGCCTGAGCTGGTCGAGGTCGACCTGGCTGCCGGCGCCCACAAACAGCCTGAATTTCTGGCGCTCAACCCGTTCGGCCAGGTGCCGGTGCTGGAGGATGACGGCGTGGTGGTGGCCGACTCCAACGCCATCCTCGTTTACCTGGCCAAGAAAACCGGCCGTACCGACTGGCTGCCGGAAGACCCGGCGGGCGCGGCGGCGGTACAGCGCTGGTTGTCCGTGGCCGCTGGCGAGTTGGCTTACGGGCCCTGTGCGGCACGATTGATCACGGTGTTCGGTGCCGACTTCAACGCCGAGGAAGTGATCTCCCGCGCCCACGTGCTGCTCGCGCGCCTGGAGCGCCACCTGAGCGGTCGCCAGTGGCTGGCCGCTGACCACCCGACCATCGCCGACGTGGCGCTTTACAGCTACCTGGCCCGGGCGCCGGAAGGCAATGTTGACCTGTCGGCCTACGGACAGGTCCGCGCCTTTCTGGCACGCATCGAGGCGCTGCCCGGCTTCGTCGCGATTCCCGAAACGCCTGTCGGGCTGACTGCCAACGCCTGAGCCTCCACCCGCCGCCATCTGGAGAACAGCCATGACCGACCTTGCGAATACGTCCGCCACCTGGCATCCGGGCGAAACCTTCATTCAGGAGAAGCTCGGTGTCGCCGAGCGGATGGCGGCGGTCGGCCAGCGCGTGGTGCGCGACTTCATGCCCGACCAGCACCGCGATTTCTACGCCCAGTTGCCATTTATCGTGCTCGGCAGCGTGAATGATCAAGGCGATGCCTGGGCCGGCATGCTCGAAGGTCAGGCTGGTTTCATGACCTCGCCAACGCCTACCGTGCTGGAGATCGCGGCGCGGCCGCAGGCCGGTGATCCGGTTGGGCAGGGCATGACCGAGGGCACGGCGCTGGGGCTGCTGGGCATCGAGCTGCACACCCGCCGCCGTAACCGCATGAATGGCGTGGTGGCGGCAGGCGGGCAGGGCCTGCGGATAGCGGTCGAGCAAAGCTTCGGCAACTGCCCGCGTTATATCCAGCAGCGCGATTTCAGCTTCGCCCGTGATCCGGCGACGCCATTCGCTGCTGAGGTCGAGCAACTGCCGGCGCTGGATGCCGCTTCGCGTGGGTTGATCGAAAACGCGGATACCTTCTTTGTCGCGACTTATGCCGATGTCGAAGGTCGGCGCCAGGTCGATGTCTCGCACCGCGGCGGTAATAGCGGCTTCGTGCGGGGCGAGGCAGATAGCACCCTGACCATCCCGGATTTCAATGGCAACCTGTTCTTTTCCACTCTCGGCAATATCGTGCTCAACGGCAAGGCAGGCCTGCTGTTCGTGGATTTCGCCACGGGCGATGTGCTGCAGCTGAGCGGTGATGCCGAAGTGGTTTTCGACTCACCGGAGATCGGTTCATTCCAGGGCGCCGAGCGGCTGTGGACGTTCCGGGCCCGGCGTATCGTGCGCCGCCCGGGCGCCATAGCCCTGCGCTGGGCGCTACGCGAGGACGGTTGGGCGGACAGCTCGCTGCTCACCGGCAATTGGCAGCAGGCAGCTGACCGGTTGCGCGCGGCCCGGTACGCCACGCAATGGCGGCCGATGAAAGTCGCGCGCATCGTTGAGGAAAGCCAGTCGATCCGCTCGCTGCACCTCGAACCCGTCGACGGCGCCGGGCTATTGCCGCATCTGGCCGGCCAGCACCTGCCGATTCGGCTGCAGCTTGGTACGGATGAAAAACCGCTGATTCGTACCTACACCCTGTCCGTCGCGCCGTCCGATGGCCTTTACCGGATCAGCGTGAAGCGTGAAGGGCGGGTGTCGCAATTCATCCATGATGGGTTGCGTGAGGGCGATCTGATCGAAGCCCGCGCGCCGGCCGGTGCCTTCACTCTCGATACGCAGGAGCAGCGCCCGCTGGTGCTGCTGGCCGGTGGTATCGGCATCACACCGATGCTGGCGATGCTGCGCCATGTGGTTTACGAAGGCTGGCGCCAGCAGCGGATCCGGCCGGTCACCCTGTTCTACGCCGCGCGTTCGAAAGCCGAGCGCGCGTTTGATGGTGAGCTGGCGGATCTGGTCGCCGCGGCCCAAGGCTCAGTGAGACTGGTGCGAGTGCTCAGCGACACCAGGGGCGCTGAGCCGGGCGTCGATTACGACACGGCAGGGCGTATCGATATGGCGCTGTTGACCCGCTACCTGGCCTTCGACGATTACGCCTTCTACCTGTGCGGGCCGCCGGTTTTCACCCGGGGGCTGTATGACGGGCTGCGCGGTTACAACATCGCCGATGGGCGCATTTATGCCGAGGGTTTCGGGCCGGCTTCCCTGGTGCGTCGCCCCGATCAGCCGGCAGCTGCCACCGTAACGGTTGCGCCGGCAACCGAGGCGGTAGCGGTGCTGTTTACCGAGTCGCTGAAGGAAGCGCGCTGGACGCCAGGCTCCGGCACCTTGCTGGAATTGGCCGAAGCCCGCGGCCTGGAGCCTGAGTTCAACTGCCGCGAAGGCTCCTGCGGCACCTGCAAGACCCGCCTGCTGAAAGGCGCGGTGAGTTACCTGAAAGAACCCAGTGCCCAGCATGGCGACGACGAAGTACTGATCTGCTGCGCCGTACCGGCGCAGCCGCAAAACACCGATTATCAGCGCCTCGAACTGGCGCTCTGACAACCACCCACACCCTGTGTTCTTAATGTAAATGAGGAGTTCTGCCATGTCCCGTCCACCGCTGCCGCCGTTCAATGAACAATCCGCCATCGAAAAAGTGCGCCTCGCCGAAGACGGCTGGAACAGCCGCGACGCAGCCAAGGTGGCGCTGGCTTATACCGTCGATACCCGCTGGCGCAACCGCGTCGAGTTCGTCAGCAACCGCGCCGACGCCGAAGCGTTCCTGACCCGCAAATGGAACCGCGAACTCGACTACCGGCTGATCAAGGAGCTATGGGCCTTCACCGGCAACCGCATCGCCGTGCGCTACGCCTACGAATACCACGACGACAGCGGCCAATGGTTCCGCGCCTATGGCAACGAGAACTGGGAATTCGCCGAAGACGGCCTGATGCGCGCCCGTCACGCCAGCATCAATGAACAGCCGATCAGCGAGGCCGAGCGCAAGTTTCATTGGCCGCTTGGGCGCCGGCCGGATGATCATCCGGGGCTTAGCAGTTTCGGCTTCTGAAAGCCTGTTCACGCGCTTTTGTAAGCGTATGAAGCTCGGCGCCGGTAGCAGGCAGGGATTGCTTCAAGGCAGAAGCAGCCGTTCGCTACGTAGGGTGGATGACGCTCTTTTCATCCACCATTGCGATCGCAAAGCGGTGGACGGGTGAAGCGTCGTCCACCCTACAAAAGGCCGCTACCGCCACGTTCCTGCCACTGGTTTTGCTTTCCAGAAGCAGCCTTGAGTGATCCTGAACGCGCTCTGCGTATGCAGTTGTGCCCCCACTCGGCGCTACCAGATACGGCATACTCACTTGGCTGCGCCACTAGCGCAGCCAGCGCTTGAGTATAGGAGTGGGCAAATGGATCGTTGGCAGGCGATGCGGGTATTTGTGAAGGTCGCGGAGACGGGGAGCTTCGCCAGCACGGCGCGGCAGATGCACATGAGTGCGCCGGCGGTGACGCGCATCGTTGCCGGCCTCGAGGACCTGATCGGCGCGCGGTTGCTGGTACGCACCACGCGCTCGGTGAAAACCACCGATGCGGGCAGCCGCTATCTGCAGGACTGTCGGCGGATTCTCGGCGATATCGCCGAGGCGGAGCTGGCCGCCGCTGGTCATTACGCCGAGCCATCCGGCACCCTCGCCATTACCGCCGCGTCGATGTTCGGTCACCTGCATGTGTTGCCGCTGGTGCTCGATTACTTGGATGCCTACCCGGGCATGTATGCGCGCACCTTTTTCGTCGACCGCCCGGTGAACATCGTCGACGAGGGCATCGACGTGGCGATCCGTATCGGTCACCTGGCGGACTCGGGCTTCACCGCCATTCAGGTCGGTTCGGTGCGCCGGGTAATCTGCGCAGCGCCGTCTTACTTGGAAAAATATGGCGTCCCGACTACGCCCGCCGATCTCAAACATCACCGCATCGTCGTCTCGCAAAGTGCCTGGGCCTCGCCGGAATGGCGCTTTGCCGAGGGACAGCGGGTGCTGGTCGATCCGGTGCTGCAGTCCAACACCAACGAATCGGCGATCGCCACGGCGCGCGCCGGCTGGGGGCTGACCCGGGTGCTGAGCTATCAGGCCGGCCCTTCCCTGCAGGAGGGCGCGCTGCAGGTCGTGCTCGAGGCCTTCGAGGAGCCGCCGCTGCCGATTCACGTGTTGTACCCCGAAGGCCGCCAGGCGCCGGCCAAGGTGCGTGCCTTCGTCGATCTGGCCGTGGCGCGGCTGCGCGGTAATCCGCTGTTCAACTGAAAAGGCGCCGCGGTCGACAAAAAATCGCGAGGCTGTGGCTTTGCTCGAGCCGTTGCAGTCCAATGCTCATCGAATCCGCATTAAGGAAAGGTCTCGATGAGTCAGCAATCGCAATTCGCTCTGCTGAAAAGCCGGCGCTTCCTGCCGTTCTTCATCACCCAGTTGCTCGGTGCATTCAACGACAACATCTTCAAGCAGTCGTTGATTCTGGCCATTCTCTTCAAGCTCAGCCTCGACACGGACCGCGATCTGATGGTCAACGTGGCGGCCATGCTGTTCATCCTGCCGTTCTTCCTGTTCTCCTCGCTGGGCGGCCAGTTCGGTGAAAAGTTCGCCAAGGACCTGTTGATCCGCCGGCTCAAGTTCTTCGAGATTTTCATCATGGGCGTCGGTGCGCTCGGCGTAATGCTAGGCAGCCTGACGCTGATGCTCGGTGTGTTGTTCGCCATGGGCCTGCAGTCGGCGCTGTTCGGCCCGGTGAAGTACTCGATCCTGCCGCAGGCGCTCAAGCCCGAAGAGCTGGTCGGCGGCAACGCGCTGGTGGAAATGGGTACTTTTCTGGCGATTCTGGCGGGCACCATCGGCGCTGGCCTGATGCTCACCAGCGCCCACTACAGCGTGATCGTCGCCGCGTCGGTGGTGCTGGTGGCGGTGCTCGGCTACCTGTCGGCGCGCGGCATTCCGCGGGCTGATGCCGCGCTGCCCGAGCTGGCGCTGGACTGGAATATCTTCCGGCAGACCTGGCTGACCCTGCGCATGGGCCTGACGCAACCCAAGGCGGTGTCGCGCTCGTTGGTCGGCAACTCGTGGTTCTGGTTTCTCGGCGCGGTGTACCTGACGCAGATTCCGGCCTACTCGAAGGAGTGGCTGCACGGCGACGAAAGTGTGGTGACGCTGATTCTCACCGTGTTCTCGGTAGGCATCGCCTTGGGTTCGATGCTTTGCGAGCGCATGAGCGGGCGCAAGGTGGAGATCGGTCTGGTGCCGTTCGGTTCCATCGGCCTGTCAGTGTTCGGCATTCTGCTGTGGTGGGCGTCGGGTGGTATTCCCGAAGCAGCGCAGCCCTATGACTGGCTGGCGCTGCTGGGCTTTGGCCACGCCTGGTGGGTGCTCGGTTCGATTCTCTGCATCGGCGTGTTTGGCGGTTTCTACATCGTGCCCTTGTATGCGCTGATCCAGTCGCGCACCGCCGAGAACGAGCGGGCGAGGGTGATCGCCGCCAATAACATCCTCAACGCGCTGTTCATGGTGGTGTCGGCGCTGGTGTCGATCCTCTTTCTCAGCGTCGCCGGACTGTCGATCCCGCAGCTGTTCCTGGTCATTTCGCTGATGAACGTGGCGGTGAACAGCTACATCTTCAAGATCGTTCCCGAATTCACCATGCGCTTTCTTATCTGGCTGCTTGGCCACTCGATGTACCGGGTGACACACAAGGGGCTCGACTCGATTCCGGAAGAGGGGCCGGCAGTGCTGGTGTGCAACCACGTGTCGTTCGTCGATGCGCTGTTGATCGGTGGCGCGGTACGGCGGCCGGTGCGCTTCGTCATGTACTACAAGATCTACAACCTGCCGGTGCTCAACTTCATCTTCCGCACTGCTGGCACGGTGCCGATTGCCGGGCGCAGCGAAGACCTGCTGGTGTTCGATGCGGCGTTCAAGCGTATCGGCGAGTACCTGCGTGACGGCGAGCTGGTGTGCATCTTCCCCGAGGGCAAGCTGACCGCCGATGGCGAGATCGACGAGTTCAAGGCCGGCGTCGAGCGCATCCTGCAGGACAATCCGGTACCGGTGATTCCCATGGCGCTGGGCGGCTTGTGGGGCAGCTTTTTCAGCCGCGACCCGCAGAAGGGCTTGTTCCGCCGTTTCTGGTCGCGGATCGATCTGGTGGCGGGCGCGCCCATCGAGGCAGAGGCGGCTACGCGGCAGGTGCTGCAGGCCGAAGTGCGGGCGCTGCGTGGCGATAATCGCTGAATGAACAAGCCCACCAATCGGCGGGCTTTTCGTTTCAGCCGTGGCTCATCTTCAAGCCGATCAGGCCGCAGATAATCAGCGCCACGCTTGCCAAGCGGATCAATGCCATGGACTCGCCAAACAGGATGATCCCGGCGATCACCGTGCCGACTGCGCCCACGCCTGTCCAGATGGCGTAGGCGGTGCCCAACGGCAACTCCTTCATGGCCAAGCCGAGTAGGCCCAGACTGATGACCATCGCCGCGACGGTAAGCACGGTGGGAAGAGGGCGGGTGAAGCCTTCGGTGTATTTCAGCCCGACGGCCCAGCCGACCTCGAACAGGCCGGCGAAAAACAGAATGATCCAGGACATATGACCCTCACGGATGGCGGTGGGGTCGTCCCCGGCAGTCAGACACTGAAATCCAGGGTCGTCCCCGGCGTGCACCGCTATTGTGCATGACGCGGTCGTTTGGGCAAGTCAGCTTGGCAGTGACTGTTGGCAGGCCATCATCGGATGGGGCGCCTGGTGCAAGTCACGGGCATGGCCCATTCCCACAGGCTCCGCAGATCTACTGGGTTTGATGGGCATCAGCCCATCAAACCCAGCGGCAAGTCACTGCGGTTTGTCATCCTTCATGCGGCGCAGGAAGGTCGCCAGCAGCGGCCCTGAGAGGTTATGCCAGACGCTGAACAGCGCACTCGGCACCGCCGCCAGTGGCGAGAAGTGGGCGCTGGCCAGGGCGGCGCCCAGCCCGGAGTTCTGCATGCCGACCTCGATGGACAGCGTCTTGCGCTGCGCCAGCGGCATGCCGAAGAAACGCCCGGCAGCGTAGCCCATGGCCAGGCCGAGACCGTTGTGCAGCATCACCACGGCCATGATCAGCAGGCCCGATTCGGCGATCTTGGCCTGGCTGGCCGCCACCACCGCGGCGACGATGGCGACGATGGAGACCACCGAGATCAGCGGCAGCACGTCCACTGCCAGTTTCACTCGCTCACCCAGGAGGCGCTGGGCGACCAGACCGAGGATGATCGGCAGCAGCACCATCTGCAAAATCGAGCTGAACATCGCCCAGAACGATACCGGCAGCCATTCCGAGGCCAGCAGCCAGATCAGCGCCGGGGTGACGAGGGGCGCCAGCAGCGTGGTGACGGCGGTGATGCCAACCGACAGCGCTACGTCGCCCTTGGCGAACCAGGTGATGACGTTCGAGGCGGTACCGCCCGGACAGCAGCCCACCAGAATCACCCCCACGGCCACTTCCGGCGGCAAGCTAAACAGCTTGCAGAGCAGCCATGCCAGGCAAGGCATGATGATGAACTGGGCCAGCACGCCGATCAGCACGCGCAGCGGATGGCGCACCACCTCGCGAAAATCCTCGGTCTTCAGCGTCAGCCCCATGCCGAACATGATCAGCCCGAGCAGCGGCACGATGAACGCCGTGAGTGGCAGGAATGCACCGGGGATCAGGAACGCCAGCACGGCGAACAGCAGAACCCAGATGGCGAAGGTGTTGCCGACGAAGCGGCTAAGGGCGATCAGGGCGGACATGGGTTTTCCCTAAAGAGCGGTGGCAGGCTCCGGGGCGGAGCGCTGGCGGTCAGTTATTGTTGGATAGACAGCGGTGGCTGTCGGATGGGGCGGGTATTGGGCCTGTTGTAAGAGCAGCTGCAATTGAAAGGCCCGCGAGCTAGAGCCCTGCAAGGCCTAGCTGCCCCACAAAAATAGGCGAGAAAGCGGAGTGTATTTTAGTACATGAGCATTACTCGCTCCGCTCGCCCTTCGGGCCGCACTGAAGTGCGTTAGCCGCAAGCGGCTTGCCGACCGGGCTGGCGATCCAGCCTATTTTTAACGCCGCAGGGCCGACGCGCAGCAGCCTTTAGAGCCCTTGCGGGGTATCTTCGCCACCCAGGGCTTCAAACAGTGCCGGCAGGAACTCGATCAGGGTCAGCATCATCAGGGTGAAGCTGGCGTCCTGCTGGCTCAGGTCATCATCGCCGCCATCCTGTTCGGCCTGCTCCTGCAGCAGATCCTCGAACTTCAGGCGCTTGACCACCAGCTTGTCGTCGAGCACGAAGGACAATTTGTCCTGCCAGCCCAGGGACAGCTGGGTGACCTGCTTGCCCGAGCTCATGTGCAGTTGCACTTCTTCGCCGGTCAGATCCTGGCGCTTGCAGCGCACGATGCCGCCGTCTTCGTGGGTGTCACGCAGCTCGCATTCGTCCAGCACGTGGAAATCGGCAGCCGCTTTCTGGGCCTTGACCCAGTCGGTCATGGTCGCGCTTGGGGCTATCTTCACGGTCAGCGGGCGTACCGGCAGCGAGCCGATGGCTTCACGCAGGGTGGAGAGCAGGTCTTCGGCACGCTTGGGGCTGGAGGCGTTGACGATGATCAGGCCCTGGGCCGGAGCGATGGCGGCGAAGGTCGCCGACTTGCGGATAAAGGCGCGGGGCAGGAAGGCCTGGACGATCTCGTCCTTGATCTGCTCGCGCTCCTTCTTGTAGACCTTGCGCATCTGCTCGCTTTCGATCTCGTCGACCTTTTCCTTCACGGCGTCCTTAACGACGCTGCCGGGCAGGATGCGTTCTTCCTTGCGTGCCGAGATCAGCAGGAAGCCCTGGCTCTCGTGCACCAGCGGAGCATCTTCACCCTTGCCGAAGGGGGCGACGAAGCCATAGGTCGCCAGTTCCTGGCTGGCGCAGGGGCGGGCTGGCTTGGCGGCCAGTGCGGCTTGCAGTTTTTCGGTATCGAAGTCGACGTCTTGGGTGAGGCGGTAGACCAGCAGGTTGCGAAACCACATGAGCGGGTTGTCTCCAGTTAGCGGGGCGCGCGAGGCACGCAAATTCATCAATTCGGACGCAGGGCATCTGCAGCGTTGCAGAGCGAAGGCAGTCTGGCAGCAGAAGGTGAAACCCACCGCGCGACGATCAGACCAGTGCGAGCGCGCATTATTCCTTCCAGCAGTGGATTAGGCCAACCCTGTATCGAGAGGCTGACCTGTTTCTGCGCTGAAACCGTGATGATTCCTAAGCCTTTGGAACGCCAATAAATTTTTTTCACAAAGGGGGTTGCCAAGGTGCAGGTCGCTCTCTAGAATGCGCCCCACTTCGAGAGTGAAGGGTGATTAGCTCAGCCGGGAGAGCATCTGCCTTACAAGCAGAGGGTCGGCGGTTCGATCCCGTCATCACCCACCAATCGAGGTATGCGCAGCGGTAGTTCAGTCGGTTAGAATACCGGCCTGTCACGCCGGGGGTCGCGGGTTCGAGTCCCGTCCGCTGCGCCATATATAGCTTCCAGGGCCCACTGAACACCCGGAAGCAACGCGAAAAGCGCCCTAGGGCGCTTTTTTCGTTTCTGCTCTCGGCAGCGCTGCCAGGGGCAGCGCTCAAGGTGCCATTTACATGGCGCCAGGCCGAAAGGCCGGATCGTCGTCCAGCTCGTCAAAACCCGCCTCGATATCCGGAACCACGTAGGTTTCCACCTCGAGCTCTTCGGCATGAGGCTTGCGGCTCGTGCCCAGAATACCGACCACCGCGCCCAGTGCCAGACCCGCGGCAGCGAAAGCCCAAGGGCGACGGTGCACCGCCTGGCTGATCTTGTCGGCGCCTTCTTTCAGTTGGTTTTTCACCGAATCGGCGCTGTCTGCCAGATCGTGCAGTTTCTGCCTGACAGCATGGGTGCCCTGGTCGAGCGACTGGCGCGCTTCGCGTAATGCATCGGCCAGGGATTCGTGATCGGTCGGGTAGTCGATTTCCGGTTCCGGGCGTGGTCGGCCACGGGCCTGTTCCACGGCGAGCCAGGCCAGGCCGATGGCGGTCATGGCCACCGGTACGGGGTTGGCCTTGAGGGTCTGGCCCAGGCGCTCGACGATTTCCAGGCCACCACTGTCGCGGCCATAGGCCAGAGCCTGATCGATAAGGCGCTGCGGGGTCAGGCGTGCTTCCACATCATCGATCAGCGCATCGATGCGGCTGCGCTGCTGATCGATTTCCTGCTCGAGCACTTCCGGGGATTTGAGCGATTCCGCTGCGATGCTGCTATGGGTACTCATGACATTTGCCTCTGCACCGCTTCCTTGTCTTTCTGCAAGGAATCCAGGGTGCGCTCGGGGGTGAGTTGGGAAGGGGCGAATTTCTGCTGACCGACCTTGAGCATGATCAGCCCGATGATGATCACCACCACACCGACGATCAGCGCGGCCGCCCACGGTGGCAGCACTTCGCTAAGACCATAGACCGCCGAGAGCAGCAGCATCAGCACGCCGCACAGCAGCACGATGGCGCCGCCTGCGACCGCAGCGATACCAGTTTTGGTCGCCTGCAGGGAGGCGTTGAGCTCGACCTTGGCCAGCGCCAGTTCCTTGGTGAACAGCGTCTGCACTTCACGGGTCAGCTGACGCAGCAGGCCGAGCAGGGAAGGCTCAAGTTGTGGTTGCCGCGGGTCTTCGTTCATTACAGGGCTCCTTTGCGCGGATATCCATCATCACGGCGCTTGCGCAACACCCGGCTCACCGCGTAACCCAGAGCCAGGCCGCCGGCTGCCAGCCACAGCGGATGGCTGCGGGCGAAACGGTCGACGCTGTGCACCGCGTGGCCGCTGTAATTGTTGACGGCATCGCGCAGCGCCGCCAACTGCCGGGCGGCTTCCTGCAGGCGATCAGCCGACTGGGGCGCGTCCGGATTTTCCAGGTCGGCGATGGTGGAGCGGGCGATTCGTGCCAGGGCTTCCAGCTCATCGGTATGCGACTGTTCGGCCTGAATACGTGCGCGCAGTTGCTCCTGGGCATCCTGTTGCCAATGCCCGGAGATGATCTTGGCGGGGCGCTTGTGCGGGCGTTCGTGGTTGTCGTTTTCCATGTGGCTACACCTGCTCGTGCTCTAAAGGACTATCCATTTATTGCCTGTACGCCGCTAGCGGCTCTGTTCGCGGCTGGCGAATTCATCGGCGATGGGCGTGCTGAACTCCGCCGGCGCGGGCGTTACTGGCGGCACCGGCGGAACGGGAACGGGCGCCACGGCAGGCGCGCGGGTACGGTCGGCGACTTCCTCGGCCATCAGCACCAGCTCCTGCAGGCGTTGCACACGCTCGCGCAGGTAACGGATTTCTTCCAGCGGATCATCGAGCGCGCTCTTCACGCTGCAATGCCCGCTCAACCCGCGTAGCAACAACAGGCCACCGACGCTCAGCTGGCGCTTGCCCTGCTGGCCATGCTTGCCCGCACCCAGAGCAGCGAGCAGCAGCCCGCCACCAATGGACAGCAGGCGCTCCCAGCCTCTGACGTTCTGGCGTGGCGGCTCCCGTCGTTCGGGGTGCGATTGCGGTTCGAAGGCGACCATAGGTTCACTCCTGCCTGGTTGTGGATGGGTTAGCGGCGGCGTCGCGCTCAGACGGGGTCTGGCTGCGGCTTTTCCGGTAGCCCATCGTTGTCCGGTTCATCGGGCAAATCGAGTGGAGAGGGCTTACCTGGCAAGTCGGGTGCCTGGGTCGGATCGGGTACTCGCTGGGTCATGCCTCGTCCCTCGGTTCTTCGCTCTACGTCGTTTGAGGGTGCCGCGCGCTGCATGTTCGATCTTTTTGCCAGGCAACCTTCGCCTGGCCCGCAGCGCCTATGCCGCGCAGCTACAGGCGCAGCGGCGTGGTCAGAAACCTTAAACCTCTGCGATCAGGCCTCGGTCAAGATTCTCTGTCTGGCAGCAGAGCTGCCTGGCCGGGCAGTCGCGCACATAGACGTCGCGTGGCAACTCCATCCATGTCGGCCCCATCTCGGGCCTGAACTTCGAGCGAGTTATCCATGAGCATGACAGTCGCAGATTTCATCGTCGAACGCCTCTATCAGTGGGGCGTGCGGCGCATTTATGGCTATCCGGGCGATGGCATCAACGGCGTATTCGGCGCCCTGGCGAGGGCCGAGGGCAAGATTCGCTTCATCCAGGCGCGCCACGAGGAAATGGCGGCGTTCATGGCGGCGGCCGATGCCAAATTCTCCGGCGATCTGGGTGTATGCATCGCCACCTCCGGCCCGGGCGCGGCCCATCTGCTCACCGGTCTGTACGATGCGCGCATGGACCATATGCCGGTGCTGGCCATCGTCGGTCAGCAGGCGCGCAATGCCCTGGGCGGGCATTACCAGCAGGAGGTGGACCTGCTGTCGATGTTCAAGGACGTCGCTGGTGCCTTCGTACAGCAGGCCAGTGCGCCGTCCCAGGTGCGTCACCTGGTCGACCGCAGCATTCGCACCGCGCTGGGCGATCGCCGGGTGACGGCGATCATTCTGCCCAACGACTTGCAAACCCTGCCGTACGAGGAACCTGCGCGCGAACACGGCACCCTGCATTCCGGCGTCGGTTACAGCCGGCCGCGTGTGGTGCCTTATGACGCTGACCTGCAGCGCGCGGCCGAAGTGCTCAATGCCGGCAAGAAAGTGGCGATCCTGATCGGCGCCGGCGCGCTGGGCGCTGCGAAAGAAGTTACCGAGGTGGCCGACGTGCTCGGTGCCGGCGTCGCCAAGGCGCTGCTCGGTAAGGCGGCGCTGCCGGACGATCTGCCCTGGGTGACTGGCTCCATCGGCCTGCTGGGTACCAAGCCCAGTTACCAGATGATGGAAGAGTGCGACACCCTGCTGATGATCGGCTCGGGTTTCCCCTATGCCGAGTTCCTGCCCAAGGAGGGCCAGGCGCGCGCCGTGCAGATCGATATCCAGGCGGACATGCTCGGCCTGCGTTACCCCATGGAGGTGAACCTGCAAGGCGATGCGGCGGACACCTTGCAGGCGCTGCTGCCGCTGCTCGAACGCAAGACGCTGCGCACCTGGCGCAAGCGTATCGAGCGCTGGACGGCGCAATGGCAGACCACCCTGAAGCGCCGCGCCATGGCTTCGGCCTCGCCGATCAACCCGCAGCGGGTCGCCTACGAGCTGTCGCCGCGCCTGCCGGATCGTGCCGTGGTGACCAGCGATTCCGGCTCCTGCGCCAACTGGTTCGCCCGGGATGTGAAGATGCGGGAGGACATGCTCTGCTCGCTGTCCGGTGGCCTGGCGTCCATGGGCGCGGCGGTGCCCTATGCGATTGCCGCCAAGTTCGCCCACCCGGATCGCCCGGTGGTGGCCCTGGTCGGTGATGGTGCGATGCAGATGAACAACATGGCCGAACTGATCACCGTGGCCAAGTATTGGCACGAGTGGCAGGACAAGCGCTGGATCTGCGCAGTGTTCAACAACGAAGACCTCAACCAGGTGACCTGGGAACAGCGGGTGATGGAGGGCGACCCGAAGTTCTCGGCGTCCCAGGACATTCCCAGTGTGGCCTATCACCAGTTCGCCGAGTCCATCGGCCTCAAGGGCATCTATGTCGACCATGAGGAAGACGTGGCGGGTGCCTGGGAGCAGGCGCTGGCGGCGGATCGCCCGGTGGTCATCGAGTTCAAGACCGACCCGGATGTGCCGCCACTGCCGCCGCACATCACCCTGGCCCAGGCCAAGGCCTTTGCATCGACCTTGTGGCAGGGTGACCCTAACCAGGGCGGCATCCTGCGCCAGGCGACCAAGCAGGTGCTGAGCTCGATCCTGCCGGGCAAGAGCCGGCGTTAGCCTTCGTCGATCAGCTGCGCATGCCAGTCTGGCAGGCGCAGCAGCGCGAAGCGCGCGGCCTCTTCGAGAACCCGGGCGCGGTCGCCGGCGAAGCGCTCGGTGCTGGAAAACAGCCGGATAGAGCCGCCCACGGTTCGAAACGCCCAGGCAAAGCACAGGGTGCCCGGTGCAATCTCGCCCTGGGCATCTGGCCCGGCGACACCGGTGCTCGCCACTGCCACGTTGGCTGGGCTGCCATTCAAGGCGCCGGTCGCCATCTCGCATGCCACTTCTTCGCTGGTCAGGTTGAAGGTGTCGAGGGTTTGCTGGCTCACGCCAAGCAGACGTTTCTTGGCCGCAGGTGAATAGACCACGTGGCCACTGTCCAAGCATTCGCCGCTACCGGGGTGTTTGGCGAGTAACGCCACGATCATGCCGGCGGTGCATGACTCGGCGGTGGTCAGGTAGAGCTTGTGCTGCTTCAGGTAGTCGAGCAGCGTTTCGATGTCTCGCATGGCAGGTTCCTCGGGGTGTTCTCCTTTCTCTGATTCGCGCCACGCCTGCGAGGTGCTGCTGCACTGATCGACGGCAGCGGGCTTTTCCCTGAACTCTGCCGCTTGGCTTCCAGTCAGGTGTAGCACGTCGAGGAAAGGGAAACGGCCATGCTCATCTCTCTGCAGTCCCAGGTCGCGCTGGTTACCGGCGCCAGTTCAGGTATCGGTGCGGCATCTGCCAGGGCGTTGGCCGAGGCGGGCGCTGCGGTGGTGCTCAACTACCGTTCCGGGCGTGAAGCCGCCGAAAAGCTCGCCGCGCAGATTCGTGATGGCGGCGGCCAGGCCATCGCCGTGAAGGCGGATGTGTCCAGCGAGGCGGAGGTCGAGGCGCTGTTCGCCGAAACCCTCGCCACCTTCGGGCGGCTCGACATCCTGCTGGCCAACTCCGGCATGCAGCGCGACGCGCCGACCGCGGACATGAGCCTGGATGAGTGGAACCAGGTGCTGCAGGTCAACCTCACCGGCCAGTTCCTTTGCGTGCGCGCCGCCCTGCGGCAGTTCGCTAAACAGGGTATTCGTGAAGAGGTTTCCCGCGCCGCCGGCAAGATCATTCAGATGAGCTCCGTGCATCAGCTGATTCCCTGGGCCGGGCGCGCCAATTACGCGGCCTCCAAGGGCGGGCTCGACCTGCTGATGCGCAGCGTGGCCCAGGAGGTGGGCGAGCAACGCATCCGCGTCAATGCCATTGCGCCGGGGGCCATCCGCACGGCGATCAACCGCGAGGCCACTGAGGGCGAGGCGGCCGACAAGCTGCTCGAGCTGATCCCCTATGGGCGCATCGGCGACGCCCAGGACATCGCCAATGCGGTGGTTTGGCTGGCCTCCGACTTGGCCGACTATGTCCACGGCACCACGCTGTTCATCGACGGCGGCATGAGCCTTTACCCGGAGTTTCGTGACAATGGCTGATATCCATGATCGTCAGATGCCCATCGAGGCCCACGGCATCATCGGCGACATGCGCAGCGCCGCGCTGGTCGCCGACAGTGGTTGCGTGGACTTCTTCTGCTGGCCGGACTTCGACAGCCCATCGATCTTCAGCGCCTTGCTCGATACCCCCGAAGCCGGGGTATTCCAGCTGGCGCCGGACTTGCCCGACGCGCGTCGCCAGCAACTCTACCTGCCCGATACCAACGTGCTGCAGACGCGTTGGCTGGACGAACAGGCGGTGGTGGAGTGTACCGACTTGATGCCGATCAACGCCGATGTCGACGCCGCGCCGCGGCTGATCCGCAATATCCGCGTGGTCTCCGGCAGTGCCACGATCCGCCTGCGCTGTCGGGTGCGCCATGATTACAGCCGCGCCGACACTGTGGCGGAGATCGATGGCCGCGATGTGCTGTTCCACGCGCCAGGGCAGCCCAGCCTGCGGTTGTCTGCGAGCCAGCCGTTGCGTATCGATGAGCACTGCGCGATCGCCGAGTTCGAATTACGTGAAGGCGAGCATGCCGAGTTCGTCCTTGGCGCGCCGGATGATCCACTGGTGGCTGCCGGCGCTTGCGAGCATTGCCTGCAGGAAACCCTGAAATACTGGCGGCGCTGGATTAAACAATCCAATTACCGCGGCCGTTGGCGCGAGATGGTGCATCGCTCGGCGCTGGCGCTCAAGCTGCTGACCTCACGCAAACACGGCGGCATCATCGCCGCTGCTACCTACGGCCTGCCCGAAGCGCCGGGCGGCGAGCGCAACTGGGATTACCGCTACACCTGGATTCGCGACGCCTCGTTCACCGTCTACGCCTTCATGCGCCTGGGCTTTTCCGAGGAGGCTAACGCTTTCATGCGCTGGGTGCGTGACCGCGTCGATGACTGCTCGGAAACCCCGGCGCACCTGCGCATCCTCTACAGCCTGCGCGGGCAGCATCACTTGCCGGAAAGCGCCCTCGATCATCTGGCCGGGCATGGCGGCGCGAAGCCGGTGCGCATCGGCAACGAAGCCCACGAACAGACCCAGCTGGATATCTTCGGCGAGCTGCTCGATGCCGTGTACCTGGCCAACAAGTATGGCGAGGCGATTTCCCATGACGGCTGGAAGCACGTGGTGGGCATCGTCGATCAGGTCTGTGACAGCTGGCAGCAGAAGGACGTGGGCATCTGGGAGATTCGCGGCGAAGAGCAGCACTTTCTGCACTCGCGGCTGATGTGCTGGGTAGCCCTGGATCGCGCCATTCGCCTGGCCCAGAAACGCTCGCTGCCGGCGCCCTTCGCGCGCTGGAACGATGAGCGCCAAGCCATCCATGACGATATCTGGAACAACTTCTGGGACGAGAGCTGCGGCCACTTCGTGCAGCGCATCGGTTGCCAGGATGTCGACGGCTCCATGCTACTGATGCCGCTGATGCGTTTTGTCGCCGCCACCGACCCGCGCTGGTTGGCCACCCTGGAAGCCATCGAGCAGCAACTGGTGCGCGATGGCATGGTCTATCGCTACCGCACCGACGACGGGCTCAAGGGCGAGGAGGGCTCCTTTATCGCCTGTTCGTTCTGGTACGTGGAGTGCCTGGCGCGTGCTGGTCGTATCGAGAAAGCCCACCTGGAATTCGAGCAGTTGCTGCGCTATGCCAATCCGCTGGGGTTGTACGCTGAAGAACTGGATCGGCGCGGCCATCACCTGGGTAATACGCCTCAGGCGCTGAGCCACCTGGCGCTGATCAGCGCGGCGAGCTTTCTCGATCACCGGCTCAGTGGCGAGCGCACCACTTGGCAGCCTTGATCGGGCTGCCATTTATGAATCTCTAGCGCTTGCTCTGCAGCCCGGACCAGGCAACTGCGCCGAGAATCAGCGCACCGCCGAGCAGCATGCCGGCGGTCGGCATGGTGCCGAAGATAAGCCACGCACCGGCGATGGCGTAGATCGGCTCCATGGTGATCACCACCGCCGCGGTGTGGGCGCGCACATGGCGCAGCGAGGCGATGAACAGGCTGTACGCCAACGCCGTACACAACACCCCCAACGCGGCCAGCTGCCACCAGTCCCCGGTACTGATCGTCGGGATCTCCGGTAGGCACCAGAACAGCAACGCCAGGCTGATGGCCAGGCATTGCCACCAGCAGGACGCCAGGCCATCGACCTTGCCGGAGACATGCTTGTTGGCCACGGCAATCGCCGCATACACCGCGCCGGACAGCACGCCGTAGAGCAGCCCGACGGTGGCGCCATCGCGCAGATCGAATGACGGGGTGATCAGGATCAGCCCGATCGACACCAGCAGCAGAATCCAGCGGTCGGTACGCCCCAGGTGCTGGCCGAACACCACGCGTTCGATCAATGCGGTGAAGGCCGGGAACGATGCAAAGCCCAGGGTCGCCACGGCCACGCCGCCGGTTTGCACTGCCATGAAGAACAGCAACCAATGCGCGCCCAGCGTCACGCCCGTGGCCAGCAGGGTGTTGGCGGTGCGCCGATTCACGGCGCGCCAGGGGCGTTTGTTCAGGCACAGGCAGAACAGGCTCAGCGCCAATAACGCGAAGGCCGAGCGACCGAGCACGATCATGCTGGCGCTGACCTTCAGCGATTCGCCGAACAGCGCCGAGACGCCGACCAGCAAGGCGGCTGCGTGCAATTGCAAATGGGCGGTGCGAAGGCTCATCGAGATGTCGCCTGATCGGAGGAGCTACAGAGTGCCAAGTACGGCGCAGCAGGTAAAACGGATTGTGGTACCCGGCATCTGTTGCGGCTGGCGGGCAGGCTGCGAAGTGGGCTTCTCGTTATGCATGGGGCTATAGTCGATGCCCTCATCACCTGAATCAGCGAGAACTCTATGAGCTGCGCAGCCCTGGGCATCGACTACCCGATCATTCAAGCGCCAATGGCCGGTACCGCCACGCCGGCTCTTGCTGCCGCGGTCAGCAACGCGGGTGGATTGGGCTCAATCTCCATTGCGGCGGTTCAGGCTGAAGCTGGGCGGCAGATGATCAGAGACACCCGCGCAGGCACGCGCAAGCCGTTCAACATTAATGTGTTTTGCCACCAGCCCAGCGTTGCCGAGGCTGCCAAAGAGCAGGCCTGGCTCGCGTACCTGCAACCTTATTTCGCCGAATTTGGGGTCCCAGCGCCTGATTCGATTCGCGATATCTACTGCAGTTTTCAAAATGACGAGGGTCAGCTCGAGGTATTGCTCGAAGAGCGGCCGCCCATCGTCAGCTTTCACCTGGGCCTGCCTGCGCAGGAACGTATCGACGCGTTGAAGAAGGCTGGCATCACTTTGCTGGCCTCGGCTACGACCTTGGAGGAAGGGCTGCTGGCGCAGGACGCGGGCATCGACATCGTCGTTGCCCAAGGCATCGAGGCGGGCGGCCACCGCGGTGTTTTCGAGCCGCAGCGGGGCGATCAGGGCATTGGCACGCTGGCTCTGGTGAGGGTGCTGGTCAAACACCTGTCTCGCCCGGTCATCGCTGCTGGCGGAATCATGGATGGCGCTGGCATTGCCGCTGCTATGGCATTGGGCGCCAGCGCGGCGCAGCTGGGCACCGCCTTTATTCTCTGCCCCGAGTCGGCAGCCAATGAAGCCTATCGGCAGATGCTGAGTAGCGAGCGGGCGTGGGTGACTCAGGTAACCACGGTGATTTCTGGGCGCCCGGCGCGTGGCATCGTCAATCGCTTCATGGCTGAAGTGGGCGCGCCAGGCCATCCTGCCGTGCCGGGTTTCGGGATTGCCTACGATGCGGGTAAACAGTTGATCGCTGCGGGGGGCAAGGCGGGGAATGCCGAATTTGCGGCACACTGGGCCGGGCAGGGCGCAGCACTCGCGCGGGCGATGCCAGCTGCCGAGCTGGTGGCCGTGCTGCAGCGTGAGTACCTGGCCGCGCGTGCATAGTCTGCTCGCGCGCATCTGGCGCTTGGGAACGATAGATAGCTGATTAGGAATATGCTGACAGACCGACTTTGCGTCGGCCTGTGGGTGAGCGCGGCGCTTTAGGCCGAGTGCAACTGGACTTCTTCGATGGTGTCCACACGGACGGGCGCTTCGACACCGGTCAACTCACTGATCAGAGCCCACTGCTGATCCAGTTCGCGGCTTACCGCACCGAGGCGGGTGATCATCTTCGAGGCCGAGGAGCGCACGCCACTGTCGTCGCTACGCAGCAGATCGAATGAGAATGCGGTCATGGCAGCAGTCATATGGGTGATGCTGCGTGAGGTGAGGGTAAGCAGTTCGGTTAGTTGTTTTTCTTTGGTGTTCATCTCGTGCTTCCTTGACTAACGAGTCGATGCACAGCATTGAGGGAAACTGCGTCAGGTCATCAGGTCCTTGATGATCCGGCAGTGGGACGCCGTTCATATTTGGGCGCCACGCTGCGAGCAAAATGATATCACCGTCACTCCGGAGGCTGGCAATATGCCCAGGTGGGGTGAATGAAAATATTTTCCACCTCAGGTTTGCCCCTTTATGCCAAAAAATCATAGCCGCATGGCCACTGTGCGAAATTCGTGCGGCGGATAAATGTTCGCCGCCCCGTGCGCCGGAGCCACCGCAACGTTTAAACTGCGCCTCGCCGGCCAGGCAGATGGATTTTGTCCGGCCCACAGCGGGCGATGGCGCTGTACGAAGTTGTCGCATGCCGGCAATGCCGGCCCCTGAGCACCCCCTACAATCTTTCGCATCGCAGGCCTGCTTGGCTTGCGTGTCTCGTCAGGAGAGTCCCGATGTCCGCTCAGCACGACCCGGTGCAACGCGCCGATTTTGACCAGGTGATGGTACCCAGCTATGCGCCGGCTACATTCGTGCCGGTACGCGGCGCCGGTTCGCGCGTCTGGGATCAGAGCGGTCGAGAGCTGATCGACTTCTCCGGCGGTATTGCCGTCAACGCCTTGGGTCATGCCCACCCCGCACTGGTCAAGGCGCTGACCGAGCAGGCCAATACGCTCTGGCATGTATCCAACGTGTTCACCAATGAGCCTGCGCTGCGCCTGGCTAAGAAACTGGTCGATGCCACCTTTGCCGAGCGCGTGTTCCTCTGCAACTCCGGTGCAGAAGCCAACGAGGCGGCCTTCAAGCTGGCGCGCCGCGTCGCGCACGACCGCTTTGGCGCCGACAAATACGAGATCATCGCCGCCACCAACAGCTTCCACGGCCGTACCCTGTTCACTGTCAGCGTGGGCGGCCAGCCGAAGTACTCCGATGGCTTCGGACCAAAGATTCAGGGCATCACCCATGTGCCTTACAACGACATTGACGCGCTCAAAGCTGCGATCAGCGACAAGACCTGCGCCGTGGTCATCGAGCCAATTCAGGGCGAGGGCGGCGTGTTGCCCGCCGACTTGGCATACCTGCAGGGCGCCCGTGAGCTGTGCAACCAGCACAACGCGCTGCTGGTGTTC
Source organism: Phytopseudomonas punonensis (assembly GCF_900142655.1). Lineage (GTDB taxonomy): Bacteria > Pseudomonadota > Gammaproteobacteria > Pseudomonadales > Pseudomonadaceae > Aquipseudomonas > Aquipseudomonas punonensis. Next base: position 181,788 of record NZ_FRBQ01000002.1, read on the forward strand.
GATGAAGTACAAAGTGGTGTCGGCCGCAGCGGCCACCTGTTCGCCTATCAGCACTACGGCGTCACGCCGGATGTGCTGTCGAGCGCCAAGAGCCTGGGCGGCGGTTTCCCGATTGCTGCCATGCTGACCACCGAGGCGCTGGCCAGCCATCTGGCAGTCGGCACCCACGGCACTACCTATGGTGGTAACCCGTTGGGTTGCGCGGTAGCTGGTGCCGTGCTCGATGTGGTCAACACGCCCGAAGTGCTTAATGGCGTGAAGGCCAAGCACGAGCGCTTCAAGGCGCGTTTGCTGCAGATCGGCGAGAAATACGGGGTATTTTCCGGCGTGCGCGGCATGGGTCTGCTGATCGGTGCAGTGCTCTCCGATGCATGGAAGGGCAAGGCTCGCGAGTTTTTCGATGCGGCGGCCGAAGAGAATCTGATGATTCTGCAAGCTGGCCCGGACGTGGTGCGTTTCGCGCCGAGCCTGGTCATCGAGGACGCTGATATCGACGAAGGCCTGGATCGCTTCGAGCGTGCCGTCGCCAAAGTCGCCAAGGCCTAATCTGTGCATCGGGCAGCCGCGCGCTGTCCGTTCAATTCGCGGTGTCGGCAGGTGCCGACCCGTTTCACGGATGATGATTCTCGCTGCCAGGGCTGTATCGCCCCCGCCTTGCTGAAGGAGTGAACCATGCTGGTTATGCGCCCTGCGCGAATGACCGACCTCGCTGAAGTGCAGCGCCTGGCTGCCGACAGCCCAGTAGGGGTCACCTCGCTGCCGGACAACGCCGAGCGGCTGCGCGACAAGATCGCCGCCTCCGAGGCGTCGTTCGCCGCTGAAGTGAGTTTCAACGGCGAGGAGCGCTACTTCTTCGTGCTCGAAGACACCGAGTCCGGCCGCCTGGTCGGCTGCTCGGGCATCGTCGCGTCGGCCGGCTATTCCGAGCCGTTCTACAGCTTTCGCAACGAGACCTTTGTTCATAACTCCCGCGAGCTGAAGATTCACAACAAGATCCACGTGCTCTCGTTGTGCCACGACCTGACCGGCAACAGCTTGCTGACCAGCTTTTACGTCGAGCGCTCGTTGGTCGACAGCGTCTGCGCCGAGCTCAACTCCCGCGCGCGCCTGCTGTTCGCGGCATGCCACCCGGAGCGTTTTGCCGATGCGATGGTGGTAGAGATCGTCGGTGAAAGTGATGACGCCGGCGAGTCGCCGTTCTGGGATGCGGTGGGTCGGCATTTCTTCGGTATGAGCTACGGCGAGGCCGAGCGCCTGTGTGGGCTGCGCAGCCGCGCTTATCTGGCCGAACTGATGCCCCATTACCCAATCTACGTGCCGCTGCTGCCGGATACCGCCCAGGAGTCCATGGGCCTGGTGCACCCGCGCGCTCAGGTGTCGTTCGATATTTTGATGCGTGACGGTTTCGAGACCGACCACTACATTGACATTTTCGACGGCGGCCCGACGCTGCATGCGCGCACTTCTGGCATCCGCTCCATCGCCCAAAGTGTTGTGGCGCCTGTGGTGCTGGGTGAGGCCAGTGGTGGGCGGCCGTACTTGGTCAGCAATGAGCAGCTGCAGGGTTTCCGCGCCGTGATCGCCGAACTGGACTGGGCGCCCGGCCAGCCGGTCACACTCGACCCTGCTACCGCGCAGACGCTTGGCGTCGGCGAAGGTGGTCAGGTAAGGCTGGTGGCCGTATGAGTCCGTCATTAACGAGTGCCACGCGTCTGACCTGCAGCTTTTCGGAGGCATCATGATCGTTCGCTCCGTACGGGCCGGCGACCTGCCGGCACTGATCGACCTTGCGCGCAGCACCGGCACCGGCTTGACCACCTTGCCGGCCAATGAGGCGCGCCTTGCCTATCGCGTCGGTCGAGCCGAAAAGACCTTTCGTGGCGAAGCAGAGCGCGGCGACTGCGACTACATGTTCGTGCTCGAAGACGATGACGGTCGCGTGCTGGGCATTTCCGCGATTGCCGGTGGCGTGGGGTTGCGTGAGTCTTGGTACAACTACCGGGTCGGCCTGACCGTTTGCGCGTCTCAGGAATTGGGTATCCATCGCCAGGTGCCGACGTTGTTCCTGGCCAATGACCTGACGGGTCATTCCGAGCTGTGCTCGCTGTTCCTGCATGCCGATCACCGCACCGGCCTGAACGGGCGCTTGCTGTCCAAGGCGCGCTTCTTGTTCATCGCCGAATTTCGTGAGCAGTTTGGCGACAAGATCATCGCCGAGATGCGTGGCGTCTCCGATGAGCAAGGGCGTTCGCCATTCTGGGAATGCCTGGGCCGGCACTTCTTCCGTATGGAGTTCTCTCAGGCGGATTACCTGACCGGTGTTGGCAACAAGGCGTTCATCGCCGAGTTGATGCCCAAGTTTCCGCTGTACACCTGCTTCCTATCCGAGGCCGCCCGCGAGGTGATCGGCCGCGTGCACCCGGATACCGAGCCAGCGCTGGCGATGCTCAAATCCGAAGGCTTCAGTTATCAGGGCTATGTCGACATCTTCGATGCCGGCCCTGCCATAGAGGCCGAGACGGCGAAGATCCGCGCGATTCGCGACAGCCAGCTGCTGGTGTTGGCCATTGGCACGCCGGGCGACGATGCGCCGGTGTATCTGGTGCATAACCGCAAGCGTGAAGACTGCCGCATGACCGCGGCGCGTGCGCGGATGGCCGCCGGTACCTTGGTGGTCGACCCGCTGACCGCCAAGCGCTTGCGTCTCAATGTAGGTGATCAGGTGCGCGCTGTGGCCCTGGCCGCGCAGGCTTGAGTTTTTGATGTGGCGGGGCAGAGACTGCCCCGATCCGGTTATGCCGCCAAAGAGCGGCAGCCGTCAGATGTACAAGACCATCGTTCTGCGGCGGTCTGTCGAACCGTGAAAGCCTGGAGTGATAGACCATGAGCACGCATTACATTGCAGGTCTCTGGCAGATGGGACGCGGCAATGCCCTGGAGTCTCTCGATCCGGTCAGCCAGCAACTGCTCTGGGTGGGCCGTGAAGCTGATGCAGAGCAGGTGGAGGCCGCCGTGCAGGCCGCCCGCGATGCATTCCCCGCTTGGGCCGCAATGCCGTTGAACGAGCGAATAGCGTTGCTCGAGCGCTTCGCCTCTGTGCTCAAGGCCAACGGGGATGACTTGGCGCAAACCATCGGTGAAGAGACCGGCAAGCCGCTCTGGGAAGCGACCAGCGAAGTCGCCAGCATGATCGGCAAAGTGGCGATTTCCATTCAGAGCCATAGCGAGCGCACCGGGCAGCGCGAGGGCACCCAGGGTGCGGTGTTGCGCCACAAGCCCCACGGCGTGGTGGCGGTATTCGGCCCGTACAACTTTCCCGGTCACCTTCCTAACGGCCATATCGTGCCGGCCCTGCTGGCCGGTAATACCGTGGTGTTCAAACCCAGTGAGCACACCCCAAATGTGGCTGAAGCAACGCTCAAGTGCTGGATCGAGGCTGGCCTGCCAGCTGGCGTACTGAACCTGGTGCAGGGTGCGCGCGATACCGGTGCGGCACTGGCGGCTCACCCGGGTATCGACGGCCTGTTCTTCACTGGCTCCAGCCGGACCGGCAATCTGTTGCACGCGCAGTTCGGTGGCCACCCGGAGACCATCCTGGCGCTGGAAATGGGCGGCAATAACCCGTTGATCGTCGAGCAGGTCGCCGATATCGACGCGGCGGTGTACTGCATCATTCAGTCCGCATTCATTTCTGCTGGCCAGCGCTGCACCTGTGCGCGGCGCCTGCTGGTGCCCGAAGGCGCCTGGGGCGACGCGCTGCTGGCGCGCCTAGTCAGCGTGGTAGCGAGCTTGAAAGTAGGCGCCTACAACGCCCAGCCCGAGCCGTTCATGGGCGCGGTGATTTCCCTGGGCGCGGCCCAGCATCTGCTCAAGGTTCAGGAGCGCCTGATCGATAAGGGCGCCCGCCCGCTGCTGGATATGAGCCAACCGCTCGACGGCGCGGCGCTGCTGACACCGGGCATCATCGATGTAACAGCAGTGATGCCGCGTAGCGACGAAGAGGTGTTCGGGCCGCTGCTGCAGGTTATTCGCTATGACGATTTCGACACCGCCATCGTGGAGGCCAACGCTACTCGCTTCGGCCTCGCGGCCGGTTTGCTGTCCAACTCCCGCGAGCACTACGAGCAGTTCTGGCTGCGCAGCCGCGCCGGCATCGTCAACTGGAACAAGCCGCTGACTGGCGCTTCCAGTGCTGCGCCGTTTGGCGGTATCGGCGCGTCGGGCAACCATCGGCCAAGCGCTTGCTACGCCGCAGATTACTGCGCCTATCCGGTCGCCTCGCTGGAAAGCGAGAGCTTGCTGTTGCCGGACAGCCTGGCTCCGGGAGTGAGTCTATGAGTATTTCTGGCGCTTCAGCCTGTGAGCTGAATATCGACGGTTTGGTTGGCCCCACCCACAACTACGGCGGTTTGTCGTACGGCAACGTCGCCTCGCAGGACAACAGCCAGGTTGCGTCCAATCCACGGGAAGCCGCTCGCCAGGGCCTGGCAAAAATGAAGGCGTTGATGGACATGGGCTTTGCCCAGGCCGTGCTGGCGCCTCAGGAACGGCCGGACGTACAGGCGTTGCGGCGCTGTGGCTTCAGCGGCAGCGATGCCCAGGTGATCGAGAAAGCTGCGCGCGAGGCGATGCCGCTGCTGGTCGCCAGCTGCTCGGCCTCGAGCATGTGGACCGCCAATGCCGCAACCGTCAGCCCCAGCGCCGACACCGCTGACGGCCGCGTGCATTTCACTGCCGCCAACCTCAACTGCAAGTTTCACCGCTCCATCGAACATCCCACCACCAGCCGCGTACTGGCGGCGATGTTCGCTGACGAACGCCATTTCGCCCATCACGGTGCGCTGCCGGCGGTCAGCCAGTTCGGCGACGAGGGCGCGGCCAACCACACTCGGTTCTGCCGCGACTATGGCGAGCGTGGCGTGGAGTTTTTCGTGTTCGGCCGCAGCGCCTTCGACCTGCGCTTGCCCGCCCCACAGCGTTACCCAGCACGGCAGACGCTAGAAGCCTCCCAGGCGGTGGCGCGTTTGCATGGCCTCGCCGAAGATGCCGTGGTGTTCGCCCAGCAGAATCCGGCGGTGGTTGATCAGGGCGTGTTCCACAACGACGTTATTGCCGTGGGCAACGGCCAGGTGCTGTTCCACCACGAAGATGCCTTTTTGGACAGCGAGCGAGTGATTGCCGAACTCGGCGACAAACTTGCCCGTCTGGGGGGGCGGCTGCAGCCGGTGTGTGTGCCGCGGCATGTGCTGGGCGTCGAGGACGCGGTGCGCTCCTATCTGTTCAACAGTCAGCTGTTGAGCCGCGCCGACGGGCGTATGCTGCTGGTAGTGCCGGAGGAGTGCCGCAGCAATCAGCGGGTCTGGGCCTACCTGCAAACGCTGCTGGGAGGCAGCGGGCCGATTGCCGAGGTTCGCGCCTTCGACCTCAAGCAGAGCATGCAGAACGGCGGCGGCCCCGCCTGTCTGCGCCTGCGTGTAGCCTTGCAGGCAGAGGAACTGGCGGCGATGAACCCGTGTGTGATGCTGACGCCGGAACTGTACGAGCGGCTGCTGCAATGGGTCGATCGCCATTACCGCGACCGCCTGAGCGAGCATGACCTGGCCGACCCGCAGCTGCTCGACGAATGCCGCACGGCGCTGGATGAGCTTACGCAAATTCTAAAGCTCGGCGCCGTGTACCCCTTTCAACTCATCTGAAGCGGCTCACTACGAGCCACCAACTTACTGGAGTAACCATGAGCGACGCCCTGCAACTGATCCTCGAAGACGCCGACGGCACCCAGCTGGAAACCTCGTGCACCCGTTTTGCCGTAATGTGGCAGGGCAAGGAAGTATGGATTCAGCAGGTCGGCAACGGCCAGTTGATGATTGGTGTAGACGTCGCCGAGGGCGACACCGAATACGCCAACCTGCTGCTGCGTCCGCTGGCTACCAACCTGGTCAGCCTGGAACTGGAAATGGAACCGGCTGATGATGGCGCCGATGACGACCACGTCCACGGCCCAGACTGCAATCACTGAGGAACGCCCATGCTCGCCCTCGGCAACCTGCTTGAGATGACGTTGGCCGGCCACGAGCCGGCCTCGAAGATTCAGCTGACGCCGGAGGGCACGCGCCTGCGCTGGCTTGCCGAGGGCGCCCTCGAAGTCACGCCGGCCGCTGGCCGCGACAACGGCATGGATCTGCTGCTTTCAGCAGGCATCCACGGCAACGAAACGGCTCCGATCGAGCTGCTCGACCGCTTGCTGTGCAGCATTGCTCGCAACGAACTACAGCCGCGGGCGCGCTTGCTGCTGCTGTTCGGCAACCCCGGAGCGATGCGCCGCGGCGAGCGGTTTGTCGAGCAGGACATCAACCGGTTGTTCAATGGCCGGCACGAGCTGAGTAGCGGCGCCGAAGCGATGCGCGCCTGTGAACTGGAGCATCTGGCTGCATCGTTCTTTGCCGACACCGAACGCACGCGCCTGCACTACGACATGCACACGGCGATTCGTGCCTCGCGTATCGAGCAATTCGCCCTGTATCCTTGGGCCGAAGGGCGTCGCCACTCACGCCGCGAATGTGCTCGGCTGCAAGCTGCGGGTATCGATGCCGTGCTGTTGCAAAGCCAGCCCTCGACCACCTTCAGCGCCTATACCTATGCCGGGCTGGGCGCCGAGGCGTTCACCCTGGAATTGGGCAAGGCGAGGCCGTTTGGCCATAACGAATTGGTAAACCTCGATCGCCTGGAGTTGCGTCTGCACGCCATCATAGAAGGCCGCGAGCCAGCGGTCGACGAGGCTGCTATCGAGCGACTGCAGCTGTTCTCCTTTGCCCGCGAAGTGATCAAACACAGTGACGCCTTCGTTCTGCACTTGCCTGTCGACGTGGAAAACTTCACCGAGCTGGAGCCCGGTTATCTGCTCGCAGAAGACTTGGCCAACAGCCGCTGGGTCGTGGAAGAGCAGGGCGCACGAATCATTTTTCCCAACCCAAAAGTTCATAACGGCCAGCGCGCCGGCATTCTGCTGGTACCCGCGGCCGACTCTTTACTGGAGTGAGCAGGCCTTAGCGGCGCTGCCAACCTACGCCATCTGCTCGAACAGGAGTGCTCATGTCCATCATCGATCTGCGTAGCGACACCGTTACCCAACCCACCGCCGGCATGCGTGAGGCAATGCTGGCTGCTGAGCTGGGTGATGACGTGTACGGAGAGGATCCCACCGTCAATCGTCTGGAGCGGCGTCTGGCTCAAGACCTGGGCTTTGCAGCGGCGCTGTTCGTGCCCACCGGCACCATGAGTAACCTGCTCGGGCTGATGGCCCACTGCGAGCGCGGCGACGAATACATCGTCGGTCAGCAGGCGCACACCTACAAATATGAAGGCGGCGGCGCTGCGGTGCTGGGCTCGATTCAGCCCCAGCCGCTGGATATGGAACAGGACGGCTCGCTGGATCTGGCCCGCGTCGAGGCGGCGATCAAGCAGGACGACTTCCATTTCGCGCGCACGCGTTTGCTGGCGCTGGAAAACACCATGCAGGGCAAGGTGCTGCCGCTCGATTACCTGGCTGCTGCCCGCGCCTTCACGCGCGATAAGGGTTTGGCGCTGCATCTGGACGGCGCGCGGCTGTTCAATGCCGCGGTCAGACTGGGCGTGAGCGCAGGTGAAATCACCCGGCATTTCGATTCGGTATCCATTTGTCTATCGAAGGGCCTTGGCGCGCCAGTCGGCTCGGTGTTGTGTGGCAGCGAGGCGCTAATCACCAAGGCGCGTCGCCTACGCAAAATGGTCGGTGGTGGTATGCGCCAAGCCGGTGTGCTGGCCGCTGCCGGGATCTACGCGCTTGACCATCAGGTCGAACGGCTGGTCGAAGATCACGCCAATGCCGATTGTCTGGCCGCCGGGTTGCGTGAGCTGGGGTATGTGGTCGAGCCGGTGCAGACCAATATGGTCTACGTGCAGATCGGCGAGCGTGCCGAGGTACTGAAGGCTTTTTGCGCCGAGCGCGGTATTCGCCTGAGCGCTGCTCCGCGCCTGCGCATGGTCACCCATCTGGATGTCAGTGCCGATGGCATCGGTCAGGTGATCGAGGCTTTTGCCGCGTTTAGAAATTGACCCGTGGCGGGCTGCTTCTTGCTGCCCGCTGTCTGTCATTGCAGAGCCTGAATTTAGGGCTTTTGCAGCGCTTGCAAATAATTGTACCCATGCCCTAGCCGCCGCGGCCAAGCCCGATATAATGCGGGCTTTTGCCGGCTGTGCCGTGGCCGCCTGTTTTCCTGGAAAATGCCAATGAAAAGCGCAGAAATCCGTGAAGCTTTCCTGAGCTTCTTCGAAGAGAAGGGACACACCCGTGTCGCTTCCAGCTCCCTGATTCCGAACAACGACCCCACGTTGCTGTTCACCAACGCTGGCATGAACCAGTTCAAGGACTGCTTCCTGGGCTTGGAAAAGCGCGCTTATACCCGCGCCGCCACCAGCCAGAAGTGCGTGCGCGCCGGTGGCAAGCACAATGACCTGGAAAACGTCGGTTATACCGCGCGTCACCACACCTTCTTCGAAATGCTGGGCAACTTCAGCTTTGGCGACTATTTCAAGCGTGATGCCATCCACTTCGCCTGGGAATTCCTTACCGGCGAGAAGTGGCTGAAGCTGCCCAAGGACAAGCTCTGGGTCACGGTCTATGCCACCGATGATGAGGCCTACGACATCTGGAACAAGGAAGTCGGTGTGCCGGCCGAGCGGATGATCCGCATCGGCGACAACAAGGGCGCGCCATACGCTTCCGACAATTTCTGGACCATGGGCGATACCGGCCCATGCGGCCCGTGCACCGAAATCTTCTTCGACCACGGCGAGCACATCTGGGGCGGCCCACCCGGCTCTCCTGAAGAAGACGGCGACCGCTACATCGAGATCTGGAACAACGTGTTCATGCAGTTCAACCGTACCGCAGACGGTGTATTGCACCCGCTGCCGGCACCGAGCGTGGACACCGGCATGGGTCTGGAACGCATCAGTGCCGTGCTGCAGCACGTCAACTCGAACTACGAGATCGACCTGTTCCAGAGCCTGCTGGCGGCCAGCGCCCAGGCCATCGGTTGCGCCAACGATGGCGACGCCTCGCTGAAAGTGGTGGCCGACCACATCCGCTCCTGCAGCTTCCTGATCGCCGACGGCGTCACCCCGTCCAACGAAGGCCGTGGTTACGTGCTGCGTCGCATCATTCGCCGCGCCTGTCGCCACGGCAACAAGCTGGGCGCTAAGGGCAGCTTCTTCCACAAGATCGTCGTGGCCCTGGCGGGCGAGATGGGCGAGGCCTTCCCGGAACTGAAACAGCAGCAGGCGCATATCGAGCGCGTGCTGAAGACCGAAGAAGAGCAATTCGCCAAGACCCTGGAGCAGGGCCTGAAGATCCTTGAGCAGGATCTTGCCGAACTCAGCGGCACGGTGATTCCGGGTGAGGTGATCTTCAAGCTGTACGACACCTACGGCTTCCCGATGGACCTCACCGGCGACATCGCCCGTGAGCGCGAGCTGACCCTCGACGAAGCCGGCTTCGAACGTGAGATGGAAGCCCAGCGCGTGCGTGCCCGTTCCGCCAGCTCCTTTGGTGTGGACTACAACAGCCTGGTCAAGGTCGACGCCGATACCCGTTTCCTCGGCTATGGCGCCACCGTTGCTAGTGGCGAGCTGCTGGTGCTGCTGCGCGACGGCCAATCCGTCGACATCCTCAATGAAGGCGAGGAGGGCGTGGTGGTGCTCGACCAGACGCCGTTCTACGCCGAATCCGGCGGCCAGATCGGTGACTGCGGCTTCCTCGAAGGCCCGGGCGTGCGTTTCGACGTGCGCGACACCACCAAGGTCGGCGGCGCCTGGCTGCACCATGGTGTGGTCAGCAAAGGCAGCCTGAGCGTCGGCGCCACCATCAACGCTGAAGTGGACGCTTCGGTGCGTACCTCCACCGGCCTCAACCACTCGGCCACGCATCTGTTGCACGCGGCGTTGCGCCAGGTACTTGGCGAGCACGTGCAGCAGAAAGGCTCGCTGGTCGATAGTCAGCGCCTGCGTTTCGACTTCAGCCACTTCGAGGCAATCAAGCCCGAGCAGCTCAAAGAGCTCGAAGAGATTGTAAACCGCGAAGTGCGCCGCAACACCCCGGTGCAGACCGAAGAGATGGACATCGAAAGCGCCAAGGCCAAGGGCGCCATGGCGCTGTTCGGCGAGAAGTACGGCGACAGCGTGCGCGTGCTGACCATGGGCGACGGCTTCTCGGTCGAGCTGTGCGGTGGCATTCATGCCAACCGTACCGGCGATATCGGCGTGTTCAAGATCGTCAGCGAGGGTGGTGTGGCGGCCGGCGTGCGCCGTATCGAAGCGGTCACCGGTGCAGCGGCCTTCGCTTACCTGAACGGCGCGGAAGAGCAGCTCAAAGAGGCGGCGTCCCTGGTCAAAGGCAGCCGCGACAACCTGCTCGACAAGCTCGCAGCAGTGATTGACCGCAACCGTCAGCTGGAAAAGGAGCTGGAGCAGCTCAAGGCCAAGGCCGCCAGCGCAGCGGGCAGCGACCTGGCTGGTTCGGCCGTGGACATTAAAGGCGTCAAGACGCTCAGTGCGCGCATCGATGGCCTGGATGGCAAAGGTCTGCTCGCACTGGTCGATCAACTGAAGAACAAGCTCGGCAGTGCGGTGATCCTGCTCGGCGGCGTGCAGGACGACAAGGTCGTGCTGGTCGCTGGCGTGACTCAGGATCTGACCGCCAAGCTGAAGGCTGGCGACCTGATGAAGCAGGCCGCTGCAGCCGTCGGCGGTAAAGGTGGCGGTCGTCCGGACATGGCGCAGGGCGGTGGGGTTGATGCGGCCGCACTCGATGGTGCTCTGGCGCTGATCGGTCCGTTCGTCGAGCAGGGCCTCTGAGGCCCGTAACTCAAGCGTGACCGCGCTGCTTGCCATGCCCGGTAAGCAACGCAGTGGTGTGCGGTGTTGTCTGTTTAATGGGCGCCCTTCACGGGCTGAGGCAGCTTTGAAATGGCTTTGATCGTACAGAAATTCGGCGGTACTTCCGTCGGCACCGTCGAGCGAATCGCACAGGTCGCCGAGAAGGTGAAGAAATTCCGCGAAAAGGGTGACGACATAGTCGTCGTGGTATCCGCCATGAGCGGCGAGACCAATCGCCTTATCGACCTGGCCAAGCAAATCAGCGATGACCAGCCGGTAGCGCGCGAGCTCGACGTGATGGTGTCCACCGGTGAGCAGGTGACCATCGCGTTGCTGGCCATGGCGCTGATCAAGCGTGGCGTGCCGGCGGTGTCTTACACCGGCAGCCAGGTGCGCATTCTGACCGACAGCTCGCACACCAAGGCGCGCATTCTGAGTATCGACGACACCAACATTCGCGCTGACCTCAAGGCCGGCCGTGTGGTGGTTGTGGCGGGCTTCCAGGGTGTCGACGAGCACGGCAATATCACCACGCTCGGTCGCGGTGGCTCGGACACCACAGGCGTGGCCCTGGCGGCGGCGCTGAAAGCTGACGAGTGCCAGATCTACACCGATGTAGATGGCGTTTACACCACCGATCCGCGTGTCGTGCCGAAAGCTCAGCGTCTGGAGAAGATCACCTTCGAAGAGATGCTGGAAATGGCCAGCCTGGGCTCCAAGGTGCTGCAAATTCGCTCGGTGGAATTCGCCGGCAAGTACAACGTCCCGCTGCGCGTTCTGCACAGCTTCCAGGAGGGCCCGGGCACCCTCATTACCCTTGATGAAGAGGAATCCATGGAACAGCCGATCATCTCCGGCATCGCTTTCAACCGCGACGAAGCCAAGCTGACCATCCGTGGCGTACCTGACCTGCCGGGCGTTGCGTTCAAGATCCTCGGCCCGATCAGCTCCGCCAATATCGAAGTCGACATGATCGTGCAGAACGTTGCGCACGATAACACCACCGATTTCACCTTCACCGTGCACCGCAACGACTACCAGAGCGCTCAGCAGGTGCTCGAAGCCACCGCGCGCGAACTCGGCGCTCGCGAAGTGGTCGGAGACGTGAACATTGCGAAAGTGTCTATCGTCGGTGTTGGTATGCGTTCTCATGCGGGTGTTGCTAGTCGCATGTTCGAAGCGCTGGCCAAGGAGAACATCAACATTCAGATGATCTCCACCTCCGAGATCAAGGTCTCTGTTGTCATCGAAGAGAAATATCTGGAATTGGCAGTGCGCGCGCTGCACACTGCGTTCGAACTCGATGCTCCGGCCCGACAGGGCGATTGAGGCATCCTGCAAAAGGCGCGCTTATCCGCGCCTTTTGTTGTTTTGGTTGGTGTAGGTGGAACTTTCCTTCCGTCCGTACTGGTCAATACTGAGTGCTGGTTGGATCCTTTGGGCACCAGCTAGCGCTTTTCACGTTTGCAGACTTGTTGTCCGAAATTGAATCCGTAAGGAGAAAGGAATGCTGATTCTGACTCGCCGGGTCGGAGAGACCCTGATGGTGGGTGACGAAGTCACTGTCACCGTGTTGGGTGTGAAGGGTAATCAGGTGCGGATTGGCGTTAATGCGCCTAAGGAAGTCGCCGTTCACCGTGAAGAGATTTACCAGCGCATCCAGAAAGAGAAGGGCGAAGAACCAAACCACTAATTTTTCTCGAAATTTTGGTTTGCAAACGGGGAAAACATGTTTATCATGCGCCCCGTGTTGCGGAGAGGTGGCCGAGTGGCCGAAGGCGCTCCCCTGCTAAGGGAGTACACCTCAAAAGGGTGTCGGGGGTTCGAATCCCCCCTTCTCCGCCATTATTTGGCAAGTTTGGCTTCAAGCCAGGCTGGCGAAAAAACCAGCGGTGATCTGGTCTAAAAACACCAAACGGACTCATAGCTCAGCTGGATAGAGTACTCGGCTACGAACCGAGCGGTCGGAGGTTCGAATCCTCCTGAGTCCGCCATATTGAATGGCT
>NZ_FRBQ01000002.1:194917-690983 GCF_900142655.1 Phytopseudomonas punonensis
TCTAAAAGCGCCAAACGGACTCATAGCTCAGCTGGATAGAGTACTCGGCTACGAACCGAGCGGTCGGAGGTTCGAATCCTCCTGAGTCCGCCATACCAAAAGGGCCTGCAGCGATGCAGGCCCTTTTTCTTTGTCTAACGTTTACCCATGACGCAATCGTTCTGATCGAAGTTTACGGTGCGCCGCTCGCCTTTGGGCTTGCTGGCGTAGTGGTATGTCGTTTGACCGTTGCGGCGGCTGATGCGCTCGGGCTTACCTAATGCGCTTTCCACATCGCTGCGGGTCATGCCGGCACGTACCTGCTTTCTGATGATCGCTTCGCGCCTGGCGCTGCCGGTGACCGCGTTCTCGCAGCCATCCTGTTGTCCGCCGACTATGGTCAGCGAGTTTCCGGTGGCAGCTGTTTCTTTGCTTTTCTGAGTGGCCTGCGGTGTCGCCAGCGGAACGGCTGCGCCACTCCCTGGTCTTGGGTTGTGGGTGTTCTGGATTTGCTGTTGCTGGCTATCGCCGCAGCCATGTCGAGTGAAGGTAATGTGGCCGTTGGCGTCTTCACAGCGAAATACGCTTGAGGCGAGTAGTGGGGTAGGGCAGAGCAAAGTAGCGCAAATGGCTGCGCAGTGCGTCCAGTGCATGGTGGCGTCCTCCCTGACGTTTACCTGGCAAGCTTAGTCGACGCCTCACTCGCTGCCCGTTGTCTCTACCCTCAGGCTGTAACAACTTATGGCTCATGCTTGTAGCAATGAGCTCAAGAAAATGCTGCAAGCGCTTGTCTTGCCGTGCCTTTGTCATTTGCGCAGGCGATTGGCGTGTTATTATCCGCGCCGTCAGCCCCGCCGGGGCTTGTGGATCCCTTCCATGGACTTACCCAGTAGTAACTCAGAATTCCAAGTGTGCAATCACGTATTGACTGATTGACCCTCGCTGGCGCGCGCCGCCGCTGGGGGCGGAGTGTGCCATGACCGAAGTAGAAGCCAAGAAGCCGCAAGAAAGCCTGCAGGATCGACTCGCTCAGGTCGTCGAACTGTTGCAGCGGCATCGGCTTGTCGAAGACCTGACTCATCGCCAGGAAGGCCAACACCAGGACCGCGTCGAAGGTCTCGTGCACCGGCAGAATCTCGCCGAGCTGCAGCGCAAACTCGATGAGCTTCACTCTGCCGACGTCGCCTACATTCTCGAAGCCTTGCCGCTCGAAGATCGCCTTGCCATCTGGCAATTGGTAAAAGCTGACCGTGACGGCGATATCCTTCTCGAAGTATCGGACGCCGTGCGCGAGACGCTGCTCGCCGATATGGAGGATCACGAGATCCTCGCGGCAGCAAAAGAGATGGACGCCGACGAATTGGCGGATCTGGCCTCCGAGCTGCCGCGTGACGTCGTTCACGAGCTCATGGAGACCCTCGACGCGCAGCAGCGTGAGCGGGTGCGTTCTGCGCTCTCCTACGAGGAGGAGCAGGTCGGTGCGCTGATGGACTTCGAGATGGTGACTATCCGTGAGGATGTCAGCCTTGAGGTGGTATTGCGTTACCTGCGGCGCCTCAAAGAGCTTCCAGGACATACTGATAAGCTGTTCGTGGTCGATTATGACGGCGTGCTCAAGGGCGTGCTGTCGATCAAGCGCTTGCTGGTTAATGACCCCGAGAAGCAGGTCGCTGAGGTCATGGCCAGTGATCCGGTCAGCTTCCATCCTGATGAAGATGCCTACGATGCCGCGCAGGCGTTCGAGCGTTACGACCTGATCTCGGCGCCGGTTGTAGACAAGAATGGCAAGCTCATCGGCCGTCTGACCATCGATGAGATGGTCGACCTGATTCGTGAGGAGAGCGAAAGCGAAGTCCTCAACATGGCCGGTCTGCGTGAAGAGGAAGATATCTTCGCCTCCGTCTGGAAGTCGCTGCGCAACCGTTGGGCCTGGCTGGCTATTAACCTGGTCACGGCATTCATGGCGTCGCGCGTCATCGGTTTGTTCGAGGGCTCGATCGAGAAGCTGGTAGCCTTGGCGGCGTTGATGCCGATCGTGGCTGGTATCGGTGGTAACTCCGGTAATCAGACCATCACCATGATCGTGCGTGCTATGGCGCTCGATCAGGTCAGCACCGGCAATGGCAATACCTCGCGGCTGATTCGCAAGGAGCTTGGCGTCGCCTTGATCAACGGTCTGGTGTGGGGCGGGGTGATCGGCGTCGTGGCCTACGGCTTGTATGGCAGCTGGTCGCTGGGTGTGGTGATGACAGCTGCGATGACGCTCAATCTACTGCTTGCCGCCTTGATGGGTGTGCTGATTCCCATGACGCTGATGCGCATAGGGCGTGACCCCGCCATGGGCGCCAGCGTGATGATCACTGCGGTGACCGATAGTGGCGGCTTCTTCATCTTCCTGGGATTGGCGTCAGTATTTCTGCTGTAGTTGCCTGATGTCAGGCAGCAAAAAACCGGCCTAGAGCCGGTTTTTTATGCTTTTTTATCCGTCGCCAAGCATGCGCGAGCCATCACAGACACTAAAAAATCGCTGCCTGCGATTTCTTGAATAGCGAGTCAGTCGTCGTTGCCGGCGGCCATCTCTGCGTCATGTGCGATCAATGCAACGAGGGCGTTTTGTTGGCGGCGCGACAGCTGGCGGAAGCGTTGCAAAAGCTCTCGCTCATGCAGTGAAAGCTCCGGGCTGTCGAGGCTGATACCGAGCTCGTCATCCAGAGCGCCCTCCTGAAGCATGCTCTGCTCCAGGCGCGCGATGATTTCGGAGTTCATGCTGCGGTGGTGTTGGCGAGCCACGTCAGCAATGCGCTCACGCATGCCGTCGGGCAACCGAACGACGAACTTGTCAGCCGTACGGCTGGAGTAGATAGCCTGTTTCATAGGGCGCATACATCAACCAAATAAGTTCAGGGAAACGAAGCTGTAATGGCATATAGCTACAGAGTGTCAGGCTTCTGACCATCTTTCGCGCCTGCCGTTCAACAACGTCGGCATTTTGTCTGGTGATCGTACTTCTTTCCAGCAGATAATTGACGCCAATTACATGTCGTATTGTGGTCTTCGTACCGGCTTTTTGCTAGTACAACTTGTCGGAATTGATTCTGACTGCGCGCAGTTTCTCATTTAAGGTCGATGGCAGAGGGCCGCAATTTGCACGATTATGCGGTTCTTTAGGGTTCGTATTCCGCGGGTCAGGGCGTGCGAGGCCACCAAGTGGATATGATTGCTGGCATGCACGGTTGGGCAGGTGAGGTTATCCAGATGCAGGGCAGGCTGATTTACCTGATGGGGCCATCGGGATCAGGCAAGGACAGTGTGCTTCAGGCAGTGACTGTGCGCCTTGAGGATCGAGAATGTCGAGTCGCCCGGCGAGTGATCACGCGCTCGGCCGAAGCAGTGGGGGAGGACGCTGTCGCGGTTTCGCGAGAAGAGTTCGACGTTCGTTTGGCGGCTGGTGCGTTCGCCATGCACTGGCGTGCCAATGGGCTGGATTACGCCATTACCAGAGAGATCGACTCCTGGCTCTCTAGTGGCGTTCAGGTGATCGTCAATGGCTCGAGAGGATATCTACAGGAAGCCAGGCGTCGTTATCCATCCCTTGTTCCTGTGCTCCTGGAGGTCGCGCCTGAAATCTTGAGATCAAGATTGTTAAGCCGTGCCCGAGAAAATATTGAGCAGATCGAGGCGAGGTTGGCACGCAGTGCCCTATTTGCCAGCGAAGAGAGCCTGAGTGCAGGCGAGCAGATTATTCGTCTCGACAACTCTGGTTCCCTGGACGCTACGGTCGAACGGTTGCTCGACATTATCAACATCAACGCTCATGCGCCCCTAGATTGATGCTGAGTAACCGTAGGTCAGCGCAAAACAGGGTCGAACTTAACTCGCTTGCCAATCAGCAAGGCGATTGCTAGCGCAATGCTGCTGAAAGCCAAGGCAATCTTGGCAGCTGCTGTGAGCCATTGCGCTTGATCCGGTGCGGCGAGCAGACCGCCCGACAGAATGGCGATCATCAAAAAAATTAAAGCGGTTTTGGACATCATGCTCTCCTTGCGTGGCACGCCTGCCAACTAGAAAAACGGATCATGTGGGCCATTGTGGTCGTCGCTTGACCCCTGTGGCGGAGCTCGATCTGAAAGCCCATCGATCAACCAGATGGCAGCGCAGGTGACGGTGGCCAGCAACAGTACGAATCCGGGGAAAAATACGCTCCACATGATCAGGGCTCAGAACGTGAAGCGCTGTTGTGGCTGTGGCTGCCAATCGCTTGTAGTCAGCGGTTTGGCGATGAACTGACCAGGCTCGACCTTGGTCGCATGCTCGAATTGAACCGGCGTAGCGCGCATTTGCTGCACGAGCTGCATAGCGGTGGCCTGTTGCTGAGTATTCTGGAAATTGGCGAATGCGGCGCCTGCTAGCAGGGTCAGGGCGATGGCTGTAGCCAGGGCGATGAAAGTGTTCATGTTGGGCGTCTCGCATTCGAATTCTATGCGAGTGAAAAGAGCAGTTCCCGTGCCAGATTTTTTATCAAAAAAAATACTTATAAAACAATAACTTATAAGTTTATCTGTGGGTTAATTTCGTGCATGTTGCAAGGTGCGCGAATTGCCGCGTTGCAAAATGCAATGTCGGCTCTGTGGCCTAGTCTAACGGCAGCTCTGTGGTGCGTTTGACTTCGCTCATTGCGATGCTTGAGTGGGCCTCTTGCACGTGGGGTCTTTGCAGCAATTGGTCACGCAGAAAGCGCTCATAGCTGGCGATGTCTCGTGCTACCACCTTGAGCAGGTAATCCGAGCTGCCGGCCATGGTGTAACACTCGATCACCTCCGAATAGCCCGTTATCGCGCGTTCAAATTCATCCAGATTGCTGCGCCCGTGGGCCGACAGTTTGATGCTTACGAATACCGTGATGGTGAAGCCAAGCCGCTTGGGGTTAAGCAGTGCCACCTTGCGTTCGATGAAGCCTTCCTCCTGCAGGCGGTTGATGCGTCGCCAGCATGGCGATTGAGAAAGCTCCACCTTCTTGGCAATTTCTGCTGCGCTCAGGTCGGCGTTGCGTTGCAGTAATCGGAGAATACGACGATCAATGGCACTTAAGGGTTCATGCATGTTCGCTTCTCATTTTTATTAATTTTTGAAACGTTCATGCGCAGTATCGTCACTGTTGGCATGAATTAGAAAGAAAAAATCATCGAGCTCCGGTCTATGCTTAAGGCACATCCTGCCAGTGATCCTGGAGGGTGCGGGCAGGTGGAGCCAACCGTGCCACCTGACAGGTCGCTATAAAAACAACAGGAGCGCCGTCCTATGTCTCTGGCCGAAATCCGCCTGGATGACAAATATCGTCTTGCCACGGGCCATTTGTATCTCACCGGTACTCAGGCGCTCACTCGCCTGCCCATGCTGCAAAAGCAGCGCGATACAGCTGCGGGGCTCAATACCGCCTGTTTCATTTCTGGTTACCGTGGCTCGCCGCTTGGGGGCTTGGACAAAAGCCTCTGGGAGGCTCGCGAATTCCTTCAGCAGAACGCCATTCACTTTCAGCCTGGCGTTAACGAGGAGCTTGGGGCCACGGCTGTGTGGGGTAGCCAGCAGACAAATCTATTCCCAGGCGCGCGCTACGACGGCGTGTTTGCCATGTGGTACGGCAAGGGGCCTGGCGTAGACCGCAGTGGGGACGTTTTCAAACATGGCAACTCTGCTGGCGTCTCGCCCCATGGTGGTGTGCTGGTACTGGCCGGCGACGACCATGGCTGCAAGTCATCGACCATCGCTCACCAGAGTGAGCACGCCTTTATCGCCGCGTCGATGCCGGTTCTCAACCCGGCGAACGTCCAGGAAATTCTCGATTACGGCATCATCGGCTGGGAGCTTTCGCGCTATAGCGGCTGCTGGGTTGCGTTGAAGACCATTGCCGAGAACGTCGACTCGTCGGCTGTGGTGGATGTCGATCCGCAGCGTGTGCAAGTCACCATCCCCGATGATTTCGAACTACCCGAAGACGGCGTGCATATTCGCTGGCCGGACCCGCCGTTGGCCCAGGAGAAACGCCTCAACGTCTACAAGATCTACGCCGCACGTGCTTTTGCGCGCGCCAACGGCTTGAACAAGGTGATGCTTGATTCGCCCAATCCGCGGCTGGGGATCATCACCACGGGCAAATCCTATCTGGACGTACGCCAGGCGCTGGACGACCTCGGCCTCGACGAGGCCCTCTGCTCTCGGATTGGTTTGCGTGTGTTGAAAGTCGGCATGAGCTGGCCCCTGGAGCCGGTATCGGTGCATGGTTTTGCCGAGGGGCTTGATGAAATTCTGGTCGTCGAGGAGAAGCGCAGCATCATCGAAGATCAACTGACTGGACAGCTCTACAACTGGTCGGTTGGCAAACGCCCTAGGGTGGTTGGCGAGTTCGACGAGCAGGGCCAATCGCTGCTGCCGAACCTGGGCGAGCTGACCCCGGCAATGATCGCCCGTGTCATCGCCCGGCGCCTTGCACCTATTTATACCAGTGCAGTTATTGAGGCGCGTCTGGGCTTTCTCGATGCCAAGGAAAAGGCTCTGGCAGCGCGCAGTTACAACACCGTGCGCACGCCACATTTCTGCTCGGGTTGCCCGCACAACAGCTCGACCAAAGTGCCCGAAGGCAGTCGTGCAATGGGCGGCATCGGCTGCCATTACATGACCCAGTGGATGAATCGCAGCACCGACACCTTCACGCAAATGGGTGGGGAAGGGGTGACGTGGATCGGCCAGGCGCCGTTTACCGATACGCCCCATGTGTTCCAGAACCTGGGCGATGGCACCTACTTTCACTCCGGGCATCTCGCCCTGCGTGCCGCTGTCGCCGCAGGCGTGAACATCACTTACAAGATTCTCTACAACGACGCGGTGGCCATGACCGGTGGTCAGCCGGTGGACGGCGAACTGCGGGTCGATCAGTTGAGCCAGCAGGTATTCGCCGAAGGCGTCAAGCGCATCGCGGTGGTCAGCGACGAGCCCGACAAATACCCGACTCGCTCGACTTTCGCCTCGATCACCACCTTCCACCACCGCCGTGAACTCGATGCCGTACAGCGCGAACTGCGTGAGTGCAAAGGCGTCTCGGTGATCATCTATGACCAAACCTGCGCTACTGAAAAACGCCGTCGGCGCAAACGCGGCAAGCTGGTGGATCCGGCACGGCGGGCATTTATCAATGCTGCAGTCTGCGAGGGCTGTGGTGACTGCAGCGTGAAATCCAATTGCTTGTCGGTTCTGCCGCTGGAAACCGAACTGGGGCGTAAGCGGGAAATCGATCAGAACGCCTGCAACAAGGATTTCAGCTGTCTCGATGGTTTTTGTCCCAGTTTCGTTACCGTGCACGGTGGCCAGTTGCGGCAACCGCAGGCGGTCGGGTCGGGCGCTTTGTTTGTGGCGCTGCCGGAGCCTCGTCAGCCTTCTCTCGAGCGCCCCTGGAACATCTTGCTGCCTGGTGTCGGTGGCAGCGGCGTGACTACGGTGGGCGCGCTGTTGGGGATGGCTGCGCACCTGGAAAGCAAAGGTTGCACAGTGCTTGATCAGGCTGGCTTGGCGCAGAAGTTCGGGCCGGTGAATACCCATGTGCGTATCGCTGCACGGCAGGACGATATCTACGCCGTGCGCATCGCGGCCGGTGAGGCAGATCTGCTGATTGGCTGCGATCTGGTGGTGGCGGCTGGTGAAGATGCGCTGGCGAAACTCAATGAGCAGGTTTCCCATGCGGTGATCAATGATCACGAAGCTGCCACGGCAGAGTTCACGCGCAACCCTGACGCTCAGGTGCCGGGAGCAGCAATGCGCCAGGCGCTGGTGGATGCTGTCGGCGCGGACAAAACCTGGTTCGTTAATGCCACGCACCTGGCTACCCGTCTGCTCGGCGACAGCATCGCCACCAACCTGTTCATGCTTGGCTATGCCTATCAAAAAGGCCTGGTGCCGCTCAGTGCGCAGGCCATCGACAAGGCAATCGAGCTGAACAATGTGGCGGTCGAGTTCAATCAGCAGGCCTTCTTGTGGGGGCGGCGCGCAGCCTATGACGCAGCTGCCGTTGAGCGCCTTGTGCGTCCACAAGATGTGCAAGCTGCACGCTGCGGGACGCTAGACGAGGTCGTGAAAGATCGTGTGGCGCGCCTGACCTCGTACCAGAACGCTGGTTACGCTGAGCGTTACCGGCAACTGGTCAATCGGGTAGGCGAGCGCGATAGCGATCCGCAAAAGCGCCTGACTGGGGCGGTCGCTCGATATTACTTCAAGCTGTTGGCGTACAAGGACGAGTACGAAGTGGCGCGGCTGTACAGCGATGAAGCCTTCAGCAGTGCGCTGAATGCTCAGTTTCAAGGGGATTTCCGCCTGCAGTTCCACCTCGCACCCTCCTGGCTCAGCCGCATTGACAGCGCCACCGGGGAGCCACGCAAGCGCACGTTCGGGCCCTGGATGCTAGGCGCGTTCAAGCTGTTGGCCAAGCTGCGCATGCTGCGAGGGACCTGGCTGGATCCGTTCGGCCACAGCGAGGAGCGCAAGCTGGAGCGGGCGCTGATCGGTGATTACGAGCGCAGCGTAAATTTGCTTCTTGAGGGGGTGACTGCCGACAACTACGAAACTGCCCTGGCCATCGCAGAACTCCCCGAGCAGATTCGTGGTTATGGGCATGTGAAGGAAAAAGCCGTAGAGCGGGCGAGGGCGCTGGAGCAGGAGTTGCAAATGCAGCTCAAGACAAATGGCGCTCAGGTGGTGAGGTTGTTCGAGCCGGCAGCCTGAACAAGGAAGTCGGCATGACAAATTCGATTGCGATGGTTAACATGCCGGCCGGCGCTCTAGCGGGCGCCGGATCAAACGGGTCTCCTTAGTTCAACGGATAGAATAAGCCCCTCCTAAGGGCTAGATGCTGGTTCGATTCCAGCAGGGGACGCCATGATCCATCCCACCACGACGGCCCACTCAGGGCGCGCCGCAATTTTGCGTTAGCCTGATAAAAAGCAAAAAAAGACCCGGCAAGAGCCGGGTCAATAACCGTGATTAGCCTGATGAGGAGATAACTGTAAGCGTCCGACAGGGATGCATTCAGATATCAAACCAGCCTCGCGGCTGGTGATGTAGATAATAGTCATTCTCGATCAGTTGTCAATAAAAATACTTCTCATTTGTCTTTGGGCGGCGTTCGGGCTTTCTGTCCTTTGAGAATCAGTAGCTTGCGATGATCAAATTGGCCCAGCTCGTATCAACTTGTCTTGCCTCGGGCTACCCTAGAAGTAATTCCCTGCTTGGTGAACGGCATGAGCGATGAGTCTGATCACACCCCTGGCGCTGAGCCACTTAGCGCTGTCGAAGCGCGAATCGTCGGCAGCTTGATCGAAAAGCAAGCTACGACGCCGGAATCTTATCCGCTGACCTTGAATGCGTTGCTGCTGGCCTGTAACCAGAAAACCAGCCGTGATCCGTTGATGAACCTCACTTCTGGTGCTGTTGGGCAAGCTCTGCGCAGCCTGGAAGAGCGGGGTTACGTGCGGCTGGTAATGGGTAGCCGGGCCGACCGCTGGGAGCAGCGAATCGACAAGGCGCTCGAGCTGGTGGCGCCTCAGGTCACATTGCTCGGTCTTTTGCTGCTACGTGGGCCGCAGACTATTGGTGAGCTGCTCGCGCGCAGCAGTCGTCAGCACGACTTCGACGACGCGCAGCAAGTGCAGCATCATCTTGAAAGGCTGATGGGCCGCCAATTGGTAGCGCTGAGTGGTCGACAGGCTGGCCAGCGTGAGGATCGCTACGCTCACTTGCTCGGTGACCCCGAGCAATTGCAAGCGCAGCTGAATGATCGTGCACAGCGCCAGGAGCCTTCATCAAGTAGCTCGGCAGAGCGCCTGGAAGCACTCGAAGCCCGTATAGCGTATTTGGAGGCGCGGTTGACAGCGCTGGAAGGTACCCGTGATAGCTGAGTGGCCCGGCGGTATGGCGGGTGTCTCGGAATGAGTGAACTGTCCCGGTTGTGCATTATCAATATGGCACTGCGGCAGTTAGGTAGGCTTGCCAACTGGCGTCGCAAATCGAATACAGGCCTGTTCTTGTAGCGGGTACAAGGAGTCGTTGCAGTCCCATGCGCTTGATCTGGAAATCCTTCAGTTCTCTATATATCGCCACTGTCCTGATGCTGCTGGGCTCCGGCCTACTGAGTACCTATCTGGCACTGCGCCTGGCAGAGTCTGGTGAGGGGGTATGGGCTGGTGCGCTGATGGCGGCTAACTATTTCGGCCTGGTACTTGGTGGCAAAATCGGTCATCGCCTGATCGCCCGCGTGGGTCATATACGCGCTTACGTGGCCTGTGCTGGCGTGGTGACGGCGGCAGTTCTCGGTCATGGCTTGCTTGACTGGCTGCCTGCATGGCTGGTACTGCGTGTGCTGGTGGGCCTGGGCATGATGTGTCAGTACATGGTGATCGAGAGCTGGCTCAACGAGCAGGCGGAAACCAAGCAGCGAGGTCTGGTGTTCGCCGGCTACATGGCCGCTTCTTACCTAGGCTTGGTGCTGGGCCAGCTGGTGCTGGTGGTGCATCCGACGCTCGGGCTTGAGCTGTTGATGCTGGTAGCGTTGGCGTTTGCCCTATGCCTGGTGCCTGTGGCGCTGACCCGCCGTCTACACCCGGCACCGCTGCGTCCTGCTCCGCTGGAAATGCGATTCTTCTTCCAGCGCGTACCGCTGTCATTGACCACCATTGGTGTCGCCGGCTTAATGATCGGCTCCTTTTACGGTTTGGCGCCGTTGTATGCCGCGGAGATGGGCTTGGCCACCGAGCAGGTCGGTATCTTCATGGGTTGCTGCATCCTTGCTGGCCTGATCGTTCAGGCCCCGCTTGGCTGGCTCTCGGATCGCTTCGACAGGGTCAAGCTGATAAGAGGCATGTCGGCGGCCATGGTGCTGGTTGCTGCACCTTTGGCGATATTGTCCGAGGCGCCACTGTTATTGCTGATTTCGGTTGGGTTCATCGTCAGCATGCTGCAATTCAGCCTGTACCCGCTGGCTGTGGCATTCGCGAATGACCACGTAGAGACTGATCGACGGGTATCGCTTACCGCGATGCTGCTGGTGACATTCGGGGTAGGGGCCTGTATCGGGCCACTGCTGGTCGGCGTACTGATGCGCTTCTTCGGCGCCAATATGCTCTACGCATTCTTCTGCATATGCGGCCTGTTTCTGGTCTGGCGTGTGCGTTCGAACATCGTTACCCATCTTCATCAGGTCGACGATGCGCCGCTCCATCACGTGGCCATGCCCGTAAACATGACGGCCTCACCATTGATTGCTGCGCTAGATCCGCGTGTCGATGAGCAGGATGTGCAGGAGCAAATGCAGGACCCCGTGGCAACTGAGCACGCTGAGGGCGAAGAGCAAGCGTCAGAGTCGCCAGCAGCGGCTCCTCAGGCGTGATGCTTGAGCGACTAGAGAAAAGTGTCGCTTTCGAAACGACGGGCTTCGCGCTGTAGCTGGTAAACAAAGCGCTCGATCAGGCGTTGTTGTAAGCCGCTGAGGTTAGCGAAATGCAGGCCCGCAAAGGTCACGTCGAGCTTGTCGTCATAACGTGTGTGGCGCAGCTCGATGGCCGTCTCCAGCTTGCCTACCGGTAGCAGTGCGCAGAAGCCTTCGTAAATTTGCCCTGGCTGCAGCTGTTTGCTGGTATCGCCCGGCATGCGAATCTTGCAGCCTGATGCGGATATATCCAGCATCAAACCCTGCAGCGGTGTGCGCAAGCGGTCGCCGCTGAGCTCGATCTTGACCTGCTCAGATTGCTTGAGGGCGGCTCGAAAGGCATTGCGCCGCTGGTGATAGAGCACTTGCTCGGGGATCGTTCCGATGTAGCAGCGCTCACCCTGGTATTCGTCGGTTCGCATGCCTGTAGGGCAATCCCAGGCGATACGAACACCATCGTGAAATGCCTCGACGCTAAAGGATTCGCCATTTTGCAGATAGCGCTCGCCGTCACTCGGGATCATTTCGTCGAGGATCAGCAGGTTGCGCTCGCGGTCGATCTCGATCACATAGCTCTGAAAGCGCTGATTGCGCTCCGAGAAAGTGAGAGTCAATGGATCATGGTTCTGTTGCAGGAGGCGCAGGTTGGCAATGATCTCCACGGGTGCCTTGAGCACTTTGGGAGGTTGCGGGCCACTGTCCTGAGCGAAGGGGTTGGACACGGTCCAGTGATCTCCGGGGCAAGGTACTGCTGCATCCGGCAGTGCGATTGGGCTGCATTGCCGTGCATCTTGTCGTTATGTCAGGCCTGGCTGAGCGGGCGCTTGCTGCCGATTTTAGCTGTACCACCGCTGCTGTCATAGAGCGACGGCGTTTCATTACCGCGTAATATTTCGAGCATGCTTGCCGTGGATTTCTGACTGGTACGGATAATTCGGCCGTTACGCAAGTTAGCGCTCTGGCAGCGCTCGAGCAGGTCGCTCAGTTGCGCGCTCGCCTCTAGCAAGGCGCTACCGTTATCCACGCGTTCAGCTAATGCCTGCAGTCCTACACGGTCTGGGCTCAGATTCAGATTTGCCAACATCCGGGTGCGAGTCTTGCCGTGCTGATCAAGAGTGGCGAGCAGCGGTTGCTTGCCAGCCAGGATCTCTTGCAGTCGCGTCAGGTCATGTTCACTGAGCGCTTGGTATTCGGCTTCGACCAGCTCAAGCAACTGCTCTGCATGGCCGATATCTTCATTGAACAGGTCGAGCAGGGGCGTGGCGTTCATCATTCGGGCTCTCTGGGGCGAAACCTGCTTAAGTCTACCTGTCGCATGTGCAGGCAAACGTCAAAGCGGTTTCCGGGCGTCCAACACCCAGTGCGAGCCTGATGACTAGCGCTGGGATTCGAAATCGAGCAGCTTGCTGGCGACGCGTTTACTGTCGACTTGATAGCTGCCGTCAGCAACTGCTTGCTTCAGCTTGGCTACTCGATCTGAATCGACAGCTGGCTGATCGCGCAGCTTATCGACGGTTTTTTGCAATTGCTGCGCTTCGCTGCTCAGTTGAACGGACTCGCCGCTCTTGCTGCCTGCAGCTGCTTTCTGAGCGGCTGCATCGCCGCCAGCAGCCTTGTTGTCGATGGCTTCGTTCTTGCCGCCCTGAGTGCTACCCGCACGTGTGGTGCTGGCTGGCGTGGTGCTGTTGAGTCGGTTGAAGTCGATAACCATGATGCAAAACCTCTAACGGTGTGTGGACGCTTGCCTAGTGTGTCGGCTGTGCCCGGAAAAACTTTAGGCAAAAAAATGCGTCGCTTGCACAGTCTAAAACAGCCTTGCTCACCCGTCAGCCAGTCTACCGGCTTTGCAGAGGTTACATCGATACTTCCACTTGACCCGGACCGATC
This sequence comes from Phytopseudomonas punonensis, assembly GCF_900142655.1. Classification (GTDB taxonomy): domain Bacteria; phylum Pseudomonadota; class Gammaproteobacteria; order Pseudomonadales; family Pseudomonadaceae; genus Aquipseudomonas; species Aquipseudomonas punonensis. The sequence continues at coordinate 208,248 of NZ_FRBQ01000002.1, forward strand.
ACCCGAGCCCGAACTACGCGTTGCGAGCCTAGGTTACGCACGCTGATCTGTTTTCCCACGGTGCCGTCGGAAAGGGCTTCACCGGGCATGCGCACGTTTATGCCACCACTGCGCGCGCTGATCACTACCTGATCGCCGCGACGAATGACTTCTGCCTGGCGAATAAACGTAGGCGACAATACCTGATCCGGCAGTAAAGGGCGGGTGGTCTTTCTGCCGACCGCTTGCTCCATGTCCGTCATATAGCCTTGGTTGAGCAGGCCGACATCGCGCTCGGCCAGCGCCAGATCTGATTCGCCGAGCACGCCTTCGCGTTTGACGGGGTGCACTACGGTAACCACTTCTCGGTAGAGGCGCACCTGGCCAGGCACGAATACTGTCCAGGGCGCGGCACCGTCGCAGCGTACCCGCATGGTTACCCGGCCAACTGGCTCGGTTGGGGTTTCCAGGGTTGTGGTCAATGCTTGATCACATAAAGGCAGCCTTAGACGAGGGTCCAAACGGTTGATCTGAACCTCGTGTCGAGCCTGAATGTTGCTGCGTTGCAAATAGTCTGTGACTGCCTGCTCAAGAAAGCGCTGGGTCTCGCCGATAAGCTGATCGGGCAGGGTGACCGAAGCAGTTGTCAGCGTGCTATAGCCGAGCGCCATTAAAGCAGGTAAAACTGCCAGGCAACGAAGGCTCTTGGCCATCGCGCGTCGGATAATTGTCATTTGTGCATTCATGTCTGGTTCGTAGCAAGGCGCGTGCCGCCTGCTACGCTAACCAAATCTGATGTGTTACTGGAATCTTGGGAGCCCGTACATGGCCGGTGTGATGGATTCGGTCAACCAGCGAACTCAGCTGGTTGGGCAAAATCGCCTGGAACTGCTGTTGTTTCGTCTCGACGGCCCTCAGCTGTACGGGATCAACGTCTTCAAGGTGAAGGAGGTGTTGCAATGTCCGAAACTCACCATCATGCCCAAGTCGAGCCCTGTGGTTCGTGGCGTGGCGAATATTCGCGGTGGCACGATTCCGATCCTGGATCTGTCCATGGCCACTGGAAAGCGCCCGTTAGGCGATTTGCAGGGTAGTTTCGTCATCATCACCGAATACAATACTAAGGTTCAGGGCTTTCTGGTGCGTTCGGTTGAGCGCATCGTCAACATGAACTGGGAAGAGATTCATCCACCACCCAAGGGCACGGGCCGTGATCACTACCTGACGGCAGTTACCCGGCTGGATGAGAAACTCGTCGAAATCATCGACGTCGAGAAGATTTTGGCCGAAGTGGCACCGACCTCCGAAGTGATTTCGGCAGGTGTGATCGACGTGGAAGTTCAAGGTAAGGCTGTCAGTCAGCACGTGTTGATCGTTGATGACTCTTCGGTGGCGCGCAAGCAGGTGATGCGCTGCCTGCAGACCGTTGGTGTCGAGGTCACGGCGCTGAACGACGGTCGTCAGGCGCTCGATTTTTTGCGTGCGATGGTCGATGAAGGAAAGTCGCCCGAGCAGGAATTGCTGATGATCATTTCCGATATCGAGATGCCGGAAATGGATGGCTATACGCTGACTGCAGCAATCCGTTCTGATCCGCGCATGCAGAAACTGCACATTCTCCTGCATACTTCGCTGTCGGGTGTGTTCAACCAGGCGATGGTAAAGAAGGTGGGGGCCAACGATTTTCTGGCTAAATTCCGGCCGGATGATTTGGCGTCCCGGGTGGTTGAACGCGTCAAGGCAGGTTGATTATCAGGGCGTTTATTGCCTGATATCGCTAGCGAGTAGTAGCAGTTAAGCCGATGAGCGTTCTTTTGAACGCTTGTCGTATTCGACTTTATAGATGGGCGAGGCCTCACGAGTGTCTTCAGGTAATTTGGATTTCGAACAATTCCGGATCTTTCTGGAAAAGGCCTGTGGCATCGTGCTGGGCAGCAACAAGCAGTACCTGGTCTCCAGCCGGCTGAACAAACTGATGGAAACCAACGGTATAAAGACGTTGGGCGAGTTGGTGCAGCGTATGCAGAGCCAGCCGCGTAGCGGGCTACGCGAGCAGGTGGTCGATGCTATGACCACCAACGAAACGTTGTGGTTTCGCGATACCTATCCGTTTGAAGTGCTCAAGAACCGTGTATTGCCTGAGCTCATCAAGGCCTACCCCGGTCAGCGCCTGCGTATCTGGTCGGCAGCCTGCTCGTCGGGGCAGGAGCCTTATTCGCTGTCCATGAGCATTGATGAGTTCGAGCGCAGCAATATCGGTCAGCTCAAGACCGGTGTGCAAATTGTGGCAACCGACTTGTCACCGACCATGCTCAATAATTGTAAATCCGGCGAGTACGACAGCTTGGCCATGGGCCGGGGGTTGGCTCAGGAGCGCCTGCAGCGTTACTTCGACCCTAAAGGGCCGGGGCGTTGGGTTGTCAAGCCTGCGATCAAGAGCCGCGTTGAGTTTCGCCCGCTGAACTTGCTGGACAGCTACGCCAGTCTTGGCAAGTTCGATATCGTGTTCTGCCGCAACGTACTGATCTACTTCTCCGCTGAGGTTAAGAAAGACATCCTCACGCGCATCCACGCCATGCTCAAGCCGGGTGGATACTTGTTTCTCGGCGCCTCGGAAGCGCTTAACGGGTTACCCGAGAAATATCAGATGGTGCAGTGCAGCCCTGGCATCATCTACAAGGCCAAGTAATTCATCAGCGGCGCCAAGAAAAACGGGAGGCTTTGGCCTCCCGTTTTATTTTGCTTTGCTAGCGGCGGCTGACAGTGTTCTGGCACTCGCGCGTCAGAAAAGCGGCAAGCGGTCGCTCAATTGCCGCTTTAGCCTTGCCATGCGGCGGAAAAGTTTTGCCGTCCATCCGTGTGAAACATCCCTTATCTCGTACATTTCACTGATTTATAAGTGAAAAAATAAACTGGCACGTGGCTTGCTGTGAACTTCGCATGAAAACAGGCGAGCCGTTACGGCAAGGGTTCCTGAGATGAGCATCAGTTTCGATAGCGCACTTGGCATTCACGAGAAAGCACTGGGTTTCCGCGCCCAGCGTGCGGAAGTGTTGGCCAATAACATGGCCAACGCCGATACCCCGAACTACAAAGCCCGCGATCTTGATTTCGCGTCCGTTTTGGCTCAGCAAGCGGCCAAAAGTGGTGGCAGCGGCAATTCAGGGCTGAAAACCACCAACAGCCGCCACATTGCAGCAGAAGGCGTGCCAATGGGCGACGCGGCCCTGGCTTATCGCACGCCCACTGCGCCCTCTATCGACCAGAACACCGTCGATGCCCAGGTTGAGCAGGCCAATTACGCCGAGAATGCGGTCGCTTTCCAGACCAGCTTCACGTTGCTCAACAGTAAATTCAAAGGGCTCGTAAGTGCCCTGCGTGGTGAATAAAGGAGCCTGATATGTCCCTCACCAGTGTTTTTAATATCGCCGGAACCGGTATGAGTGCCCAGAGTACTCGCCTCAATACCATCTCCAGCAACATTGCCAACGCCGAAACGGTTTCGTCGAGCATCGACCAGACCTATCGCGCACGCCATCCGGTGTTCGCTACTGTTTTCCAGAATGCGCAGGGCGGCAATAACGGCTCGCTGTTCGCTGATCAAGATCAGTCTGGCGCTGGTGTTCAGGTGATGGGGATCGTCGAGGATCAGAGCAGTCTGATGCCGCGCTACGAACCCAACCATCCGGCAGCGGATGAAGCGGGTTATGTGTACTACCCCAACGTCAACGTGGTCGAGGAAATGGCGGACATGATCTCCGCGAGCCGTGCCTTCCAGACCAACGTGGAAATGATGAATACCGCCAAACAGATGATGCAGCGCGTGCTGACTCTGGGTCAGTAAGCAGGGAGTGAGAGATGAGCACTGTTGATGGCGTCAGCTCCAGTTCGGTACTGGACAAATATCAGGTCAAGCAGGATTCCGCTACGCAGAACAAGGAACTGGGCAAGGATCAGTTCCTCAATCTGCTGGTGGCGCAGCTGAACAACCAAAACCCGCTGGAGCCCCAGGGCAACGGCGAGTTCATCGCGCAGCTGGCGCAGTTCAGTACCGTGGAAGGCGTCGAGAAACTCAACTCGAGCATGGAAACCATCCTGTCTGGCTATCAGTCCTCGCAAGCACTGCAGGCGTCTTCGCTGGTCGGGCGCAAGGTGATCGTGCCGGTCGATAAGGCGCTGGTCGATACCAGCGAAAGCTTCAAGGCCAGTGCTGTGCTGCCCACCAGCAGCAGTAACGTTTACGTCAACGTTTATGACAGTGCCGGCGCGGTGGTCAATCGCATCAATCTGGGCGAGCAGCAAGCGGGCAATGTGAGCTTTATCTGGGATGGTAAAGACGCAAGCGGAAATGTAATGAAGCCCGGCACCTACAAGTTCGAGGCCCAGGCGACTTACGGCAATGAGACTAAGGGGCTCTACACCTTGCTGCCTGCCAATGTCGACAGCGTCACTCTGGGTGGTAACGAATTGATGCTCAACCTGGCGGGGATCGGCAATGTGCCGTTGTCGCAGGTGCAGGTCATTGGTCAGTAATTAACAGGCTGTAACTGCCGGACTTTCGGCAAGGAGAATTTTCATGTCGTTCAATATCGGTCTTAGTGGCCTGCGTGCTGCGACCAGTGACCTAAACGTAACGGGTAACAACATCGCTAACGCCGGCACCGCTGGCTTCAAACAGTCACGCGCTGAGTTTGCCGACTTGTACGCCTCGTCGATGCTCAGCAGCGGCTCCAACCCGATCGGCAGTGGTGTGCTGCTCAGTGATGTTTCCCAGCTGTTCAGCCAGGGCAACATCAACTACACGCAGAACTCACTTGATCTGGCAATTCAAGGTAGTGGCTTTTTTCGTACCAGCAACAATGGCGATATCAGCTACACCCGTGCTGGCTACTTCGGTACCGACCGTGAAGGCTTCATCGTCAACAACTTCGGGCATAACCTGCAGGGCTATGGGGTGGATGCTAACGGCAACCTGCAGAACGGCATTATCGGCAACCTGAGAGTGGAAACCGCCAGCCAGGCGCCACGCTCGACGAGTACCATCACCCAGCCGTTCAACCTGAACTCTACGGAAAATGTGCCGGTGCTCTGGAAGAGTGCTTATGACCAGGAGATCGCCAACGCCGCCGATCCGGCCAACCCGAGTCCGGACGAAATCGCGGCAGCTGAGGCGGCCGGCAACGCTACGTTCAACCCAGCCGATCCGACCAGTTACAACCGTTCTACCTCAGTCAATATCTTTGACGCACAGGGTAATGCGCACTCCTTTACGCAGTATTTCGTGAAGACCGGTGCGAATAACTGGGACGTGAAGATTCTGGTCGACGGGCGTAACCCGTTGGATCCGACCAGCACCCAGGCGCTATCGGCTGGGGTGACTTTCGATGCATCCGGTAAAATGCAGGCCATTGATCCGGCTAATTTGAGCGCTGGGCTGACGGTCGCACCCGATGGTTCCATCAACATGAATGGCTGGGTGCCTGCTGCGCCGACCAATGCCGAAGGTACGACCTGGTCGGCTAACGGGTCTGCCGCCAGTGCAGCGATAAAATTCGATTTCCGCGGCTCTACCCAGTTCAACAGTACCTTCTCGGTCGCCAAGGTTGTGCAGGACGGCTACACCACGGGCGAACTGTCCGGCTTGCAAATAGATGAAACCGGCCAGCTTTTCGCGCGCTATACCAATGGCCAAACCAAGATTCAGGGGCAGCTGGTTCTTGCCAACTTCGCCAACATGCAGGGTCTTACTCCCGTTGGCAAAACGGCCTGGGTGCAGTCGTCCGAATCAGGCGAGCCGGTGATAGGCACGCCGAAGAGCGGCACGTTGGGCAGTCTGCAATCCGGCGCCTTGGAAGACTCCAACGTCGAGCTTTCCGATCAGCTGGTCAACCTGATCGTGGCGCAGCGTAATTACCAGGCCAACGCCAAGACGATTGAAACCGAGAGCGCCATCACGCAGACCATCATCAACCTGCGTTGATAGCGTCAGGGAGTTGTTGCCGGAAGCGGCAACAACTCGCCAAACGACAAAATACAGGCTCCTTAGGGAGCTTTTTTATTTTAAAAACTCTTTACATTCAGTCACTTAATAAAATTTATTGAATATGGCATGTGTATTGCTTTTGATGTGTAGACAGAGTCGCGGGCACGTTGCCCACCTCGGAGGAAAACATGGACAAGATGCTGTACGTCTCCATGACTGGCGCCCACAACAACACGTTGGCCCAGCGTGCCCACGCCAACAATCTGGCGAACATTTCTACCACCGGTTTTCGCCGTGATTTCGAACAGGCGCGTTCGATGCCGATTTTTGGTGAGAGTCAGCCTTCCCGGGTATTCGCTATGAGCGAGCGGCCAGGCACAGACTTTACGCCGGGGACGCTGCAGGAGACCGGGCGTGATCTGGACGTTGCTGTCGGTGGCAAGGGTTGGCTCGCCGTGCAGGCGCCGGATGGCACCGAAGCCTACGTGCGGACGGCGAGCCTGAACGTTGACGCCCTAGGCATGCTGCGCACCGGCAATGGCATGCCGGTGATGGGCAACGCGGGGCCGATTGCCGTGCCGCCGGAGCAGAAGATCGAGATCGGTCAGGACGGCACCATCAGCATTCGTGCCCTTGGCGAGGCGCCTCGCGTATTGGCCGAGGTCGACCGCTTGCGCCTGGTTAACCCCGACCTCAAGCAGATGCAGAAGGGCACTGACGGCATGATCCGCTTCAACGGCCCCCAGCCGCCAGAGGCAGATGCCACGGTGCAGATCACCTCGGGTTTTCTTGAGTCCAGCAACGTCAATGCGGTCGAGGAAATGACCTCGATCCTGGCGCTGTCCCGGCAATTCGAGCTGTCCGTCAAGATGATGCGCACTGCAGAAGATAATGACACCGCCATGGCGCGCGTCTTGCAGATGAGCTGATAACCAACACGCGGTGCCATGAATCCGGCACCCGAGGAGAACGCTATGCTTCCGGCACTTTGGGTGGCCAAGACGGGCCTGTCAGCTCAGGACATGAACCTGACGACTATTTCCAACAACCTGGCCAACGTGTCCACTACGGGCTTCAAGCGCGACCGCGCCGAGTTCGAGGACCTGCTGTACCAGATCCGTCGTCAGCCAGGCGGCCAGTCCAGCCAGGACAGCCAACTGCCGTCCGGTCTGCAGCTGGGTACTGGTGTGCGTATCAACGGTACGCAAAAGATCTTCACCGCTGGCAGCCTGCAGACCACCGAGCAACCGATGGACATGGCCGTCAATGGGCGTGGTTTCTTCCAGGTGCTGATGCCCGATGGCACGGTTTCCTACACCCGTGATGGCAGCTTCCACCTGAACTCTAATGGTCAGGTGGTCACGTCCCAGGGGTTTGCGCTGGAGCCTGCCATCGTGCTGCCACCAGAGGTGCGTACCTTTACCGTTGGTGAGGACGGTACCGCGTCGGTCACCACTACCGGTAACCCGCAACCACAGGTCGTCGGCAACCTGCAGATCGCCGACTTCATCAACCCGGCGGGGCTGGAAGCGATCGGCAACAACCTGTTCCTGGAGACTGCTTCCAGTGGTGCACCGCAAGTCGGTACACCCGGCCTCAACGGCCTGGGTACGACGTTGCAGAACACCCTGGAGAACTCCAACGTCAGCGTGGTTGAGGAAATGGTCAACATGATCACCACCCAGCGTGCTTACGAGATGAACTCCAAGGTCATCTCCACTGCTGACCAGATGCTGTCCTTCGTTACCCAGAACCTTTAAGACCCCGGGGTAGGGCAGCAGCTCGCCCCTCGATACGCCTGAACGCTGTGAGGTAGTGGTTATGAACCGCTTGGTGTGTATGTTCTCGATTCTCGGCAGCGTAGTGCTGAGCGGCTGTGTGGCGCCGGTCGCCAAGCCCAACGACCCGTACTACGCGCCTGTGCTGCCGCGTACACCGCTGCCGGCTGCGCAGAACAATGGCTCGATCTTCCAGTCGGGCTTCGAGAACAACCTGTACGGCGACCGTAAGGCTTTCCGCGTCGGTGATGTGATCACCATCAGCCTTAGCGAACGTATGCAGGCCAGCAAGAACGCCAGCTCGCAGATGTCCAAGGACAGCAACGCCAATATCGGTCTGACATCGCTGTTCGGTGGCGGCGTATCCATCGACAACCCAAGCTCCAGCCTCAACCCGCTGAAGGCCGAGAACCTCGGGCTTAGTGCCCAGTACGGCGCCCAGCGTGATACCAACGGTTCCGGGCAGGCGGGGCAGAGCAACAGCCTGACCGGTTCGATCACCGTGACCGTGGCTGAAGTGCTACCCAATGGCCTGCTGGTGGTGCGTGGCGAAAAGTGGATGACCCTCAATACGGGTGACGAGCTGGTGCGTATTGCTGGACTGGTCCGCTCTGATGATGTGGCGCGTGACAACACTGTGGCCTCGACCCGAATCGCTGACGCACGCATTACTTATTCCGGTACTGGCGCCTTTGCCGATGCCAGCCAACCAGGTTGGCTGGATCGCTTCTTCGTCAGCCCGCTGTGGCCGTTCTGAGGCTCATGATCATGCGTAAATGGATCATCACCGTTGCAGCGCTGCTGCTGGCCTCGACCGCTCAAGCCGAGCGGCTCAAAGATCTGGCCAGCATTCAAGGCGTGCGCAGTAACCAGTTGATCGGTTATGGCTTGGTCGTGGGCCTCAATGGCAGCGGCGACCAGACCACCCAAACGCCTTTCACCGTGCAGACCTTCAACAACATGATGGCGCAGTTCGGCATCAAGGTGCCGGAGGGTGGCAACGTGCAGCTCAAGAACGTTGCAGCGGTGTCTATCCATGCTGACTTGCCTCCGTTCGCCAAGCCGGGCCAAACCATCGATATCACCATTTCCTCTATCGGTAACGCCAAGAGTCTGCGTGGCGGCAGCTTGCTGATGACGCCGCTCAAAGGTATCGACGGCAACACCTATGCAATCGCTCAGGGCAACCTGGTAGTGGGCGGCTTCGATGCCAGCGGCGCCGATGGCTCGCGCATTACCGTCAACGTTCCGTCGGCCGGGCGTATTCCCGGAGGTGCGACGGTCGAGCGCCCGGTGCCGAGCGGCTTCGATCAAGGCAATACGCTGACGTTGAACCTCAATCGTCCTGACTTCACCACCGCCAAGAACATTGTCGATCACATCAACGAACTGCTTGGCCCAGGTGTCGCTCAGGCGCTCGATGGTGGTTCGGTTCGCGTCAGCGCGCCGCTCGACCCGAGCCAGCGTGTCGACTACCTGTCAATCCTCGAGAATCTTGAAGTAGACGTTGGGCAGGCGGTGGCCAAGGTCATTATCAACTCGCGTACCGGCACCATCGTCATTGGTCAGAACGTGCGCGTGCAGCCTGCGGCTGTCACCCATGGCAGCTTGACGGTGACCATTACCGAAGACCCGATCGTCAGCCAGCCGGGCGCGCTGTCCGGTGGCGAGACCGCCGTGGTGCCGCGCTCACGCGTTGGCGCAGACGAAGAAAAGAAACCGATGTTCAAGTTCGGCCCCGGTACCACCCTCGACGAGATCGTGCGGGCGGTGAACCAGGTAGGCGCTTCGCCTTCCGACCTGATGGCCATCCTGGAGGCGCTCAAGCAAGCCGGCGCTCTGCAGGCTGACCTGATCGTGATTTAAAGGACACGCGATATGGATACTCGACTCTCGGCCGCCGGCACCAGCACCGTTGATAGCGGTGCCTACACCGATCTCAATCGCCTCAACCAATTCAAGGTGGGTGGCGACAATGAGGAGAACATTCGCAAGGTTGCGAAGGAGTTCGAGTCGCTGTTCCTCAACGAAATGCTCAAGACCATGCGTTCGGCTAACGAGGTGTTCGGTGAAGGCAACTTCATGAACAGCAACGAGGCCAAGACCTACCAGGATATGTACGACCAGCAGTTGTCGGTGACCATGGCTGGTAACAAGAACGGCATCGGCCTGGCCGACGTGATGGCGCGGCAGATGTCGAAGATGAAGAACGTCAGCGAGCGGCCCAACCCGTTTGCCCAGGTCGACGCGCCCGTTCCGGCTGCGCCAAGCAAGCCGCTGGCACGTGGCGAGGCGGCTGCCGATGTTGCACCAGCGCGAGTCGAGAAGATCGCCGCCGCTGTAGATCCTGAGCGCAACGACATGACGCTGATCAATCAGCGCCGTCTGTCATTGCCTGGCAAGTTGGCCCAGGGTATCCAGGCCGGCATCGTACCGGGCGCCGAAGCCGCCACGGCGACTACCGTAGCCAATACACCGGCCGGTGAAGCCGTTGGCAAGCCATTAGCCAAGGGCGACTGGTTGCCAGCCAAGGCTTATGCCGCGCCCGCCGAGCGCAGTCTGAATATCAACGGCAGCGAAGAGATCGCCAGCCGCACATCGTTCAAATCGGCCAAGGAATTCATGGAAACCATGTTGCCAATGGCCGAAAAAGCGGCTGCCAAGCTGGGCGTCGATCCGACCTATCTGGTCGCACAGGCGGCGCTGGAAACCGGTTGGGGCAAGTCGATCATCAAGCAGGGCGATGGCAGCAGCAGCCATAACCTGTTCGGCATCAAAACCCACAACACCTGGAGTGGTGATTCCGCTCGGGTGATGACCACCGAATACCAGAGCGGCAATCCGGTTAAGGAAGCTGCCTCGTTCCGCTCCTATGAATCCTTTGCGCACAGTTTCGATGATTACGTGAGTTTCCTGCAGAGCAACGGGCGTTACGAAAAGGCGCTGAGCTCGACCGCCAATCCTGAGCAGTTCGCTCGCGAACTACAGAAAGCCGGCTATGCCACCGACCCGCAGTACGCCCGCAAGGTGTCGCAGATCGCTCGCAAGCTGTCGACCTACCAGATGATCGCGGCCAACGGCGCGCCCTCGAACAAGGGATGATGAAACATGGCTGACTTACTGAACATAGGTCTGTCGGGTTTGGCGGCGAACAAGACTTCGCTGTCGGTGACCGGACATAACATCACCAATATCAACACCCCCGGGTTCTCGCGGCAGGACACCATCCAGGCGACGCGTACGCCACAGTTCAGTGGTGCGGGTTACATCGGCAGCGGAACCACGTTGGTGGACATCCGTCGCAGTTACAGTGAGTTCATGACCACCCAGCTGCGCAGTAGCACCTCGCTGAACAGCGACGTGAAAGCGTACAAAAGTCAGATCGACCAGCTCGACTCTTTGCTGGCCGGCACGACCACGGGCGTCACGCCTTCCCTGCAGAAGTTCTTCTCGGCGATGCAGACGGCCGCCGAGGATCCGTCCAACTTGCCAGCGCGGCAACTGGTGCTTTCCGAGGCTGAAGGGCTGAGCCGGCGGTTCAATACTGTCTATGATCGCCTGAGTGAGCAGAACAGTTTTGCCAACAAGCAGATGGGCGCTGTTACTGAGCAGATCAACCGGCTGGCTGGCTCGATTGCCAGCCTCAACGAGTCGATCGCGATCGCTCAATCCAATGGCAGTCAGCCAAACGACCTGTTGGATGCGCGTGAGGAGACGGTGCGTCAGCTGGCAACCTTCGTCGGCGTCAACGTTGTTGCGCAGAACGACGGTACTCAGAACGTTTTCATCGGCTCGGGCCAGCCGTTGGTGATCGGCAGCAATGCCGCTCGCCTGGAAGTGGTACCCGGTACCAACGATCCGAATCGCTCCGAGATCCAGTTCATAGTCGGCTCTGCCCGCCAGACCATCACCAACCAGGTGACCGGTGGTGAGCTGGGCGGCATTTTGCGTTATCGCGAAGACGTCCTGGACAAGACGTTCAACTCTCTGGGTCGTCTTGCACTGTCGATCAGTGATCAGGTCAACAGTCAGTTGGGGCAGGGCCTGGATCTGAAAGGGCAAGTCGGTACCAAGCTCTTTGGTGACTTTAACGAGGAGGCGCTGGCACGTCTGCGCGTGCTGCCTGCGTCGACCAATAGTAGTAACGCCTCGCCCGTGCTGAATATCACCAACAGTTCGGTACTGACTACCAGCGACTATCGCCTGGAGTTCGATGGTACCAACTACTCGGCGCGCCGTTTGAGCGACAACCAGCCGATGACCGTGACTCAGAACCCGGCTGGCACGCTGAGTTTTCAGGATAGCGCAGGGCGCGATCAGGGCTTCCAAGTAGTAGTGGGTACACCGGCGCCTGCCGCTGGTGACTTTTTTGCACTGCAGCCGACGCGTATTGGTGCCTCGACCATTTCCACCGTATTAGATCAGGCAGATCAGTTGGCTTTTGCCGCGCCAGTTCGCGCCGAGGCCAACCTGCAAAATCGCGGCAATGGCGTTATCAGCCAGCCGACACTGCAGTCCAACGGCAGCAACATCGATCCGGCAGCTCTGCAGGCTGCTTTCCCGCCGCTCACGCTTACCTACGACTCTGCTGGTGGAGATTTCACGGGCCTGCCTGCAGGTGCGACTTTGACCCGCGTCGACAATAAAGGGCAGCCGATCACGCCCGCGCCGACTCCTCTTTTCACGCCGGGGCAGCAAAATAACTTCCAGCTGACCATGGCAGACGGCACCAGCGTCAACATGAGTCTCAGTGGTCGCCCGGAAAATGGTGATAGCTTCAACATCGGCTTCAACCAAAACGGCGTTTCCGATAACCGCAACGCCCTGGCACTGGTTGGTTTGCAGAACAAGCAGGTAGTGGGGGTCGATCCCAGTGTCACCGGAATCACCACCGGTGCCAGCTTTACCGACAGTTACGGGGACCTGATCGAGCGAGTCGGCACCCTGACCGCTCAGGCTCGTCAGGACAACGAAGCGACCGGTGCTATCCTCAAGCAAGCTCAGGACAACCGTGATTCACTCTCAGCGGTCAACCTCGATGAGGAGGCTGCTAACCTGATCAAGTTCGAGCAGTACTACAACGCCTCTGCTCAGGTGATTCAAGTTGCGCGCTCTTTGTTCGATACCCTGATCGGAGCATTCCGATAGGGGCATTTAGCTTGATGAAGCGAGTGCACCCAGCGCGATGCATAGCCATATCAGATAGACGAGTTAACGATCATTCCGTTCTGACCATCAGCAATGGCTAGATGGTAGAAATCCCCAAAGGGGTGCGGTACCGGTAGAGCCCCGGGCCGCCAGACAAGGCGAGGCAGTTATGCGTATTTCCACTCTTCAGGCGTTCAACAACGGCGTTCAAGGCCTGCAGCGCAACTACGCCAATGCCATCCGCACCCAGGAGCAGATCAGTACTGGCAATCGAATTCTCACGCCTGCGGATGACCCGGTTGCATCGGTGCGCCTGCTGCAGCTCGAGCAGCAGCAGAATGTGCTGACCCAACATAAGGAAAACCTGAATGCGGCAGATAACAGCCTCGTTCAGGAGGAAAGCGTTTTGCAGTCGGTAAATACCGTACTTATCCGGGTGCAGGAGCTTGCCGTCGAAGCGGGTAACGGCGCACTGGCTCCAGAGCAGCGCAAAGCTATCGCCGCGGAATTGCGTGAGCGTGAAGACGAGCTGCTCGGCCTCATGAATACCAAGAATGCCCGCGGTGAATATCTTTTCTCAGGGTTTCAAGGCAAAGCCGAGCCTTTCGTTCGCAATGCCGATGGCACTTACAGCTATCAGGGTGATGAAGGGCAGCGAAAGCTGGAAATTGCCAGCTCGCTCAGCGTGCCGATCAGCGACAACGGCAAGAAGGTATTTCAGGACGTTATCAATGCCGGTCGCCTGGATGCGGTCGTTGCCGCCCAGCCTGGGTCTACCCTGCGTGCCTCCACGCCGCTGGTTCAGGATGAAGTGGCATTCAGCGGTACACCTCGGTTTCCGGATGGTGGCGTTGATGTCGTCTTCGGTAATCCCGATGCCAACAGCTACGAGGTGTTTGCAGCTGGAACCACTACGCCGGCACTGGCCACCGGCGCTATGGACGACAAACCCGACGCCAGCGACAAATTGGTATTTCGCGGCGTGGTGATCAACTTCGATGGAGCTCCCGCTACAGGCGATACGGTGACCGTCACTTCCGACCCCAACCGACAGAAGCAGGGTGCGCTCGATACCATCGCCAATCTGCGTAGATCACTCGAAGAATCACCAGCAACGCCGGAGGGTAACCTTCAGGTCCGCGATGCCGTTGCACAGGCGATGACCAACCTGTCACATGCCAGCGTTACGGTCGACGGCACCCGTGGCGACATTGGCGCGCGGCGAAACATTATCGAGAGTACGCTGACCAGCAACGAAGATACCGCTCTCGCTAACAAGTCGGTGCAAGCGGAATTGCGTGAGCTGGATTATCCCGAGGCGCTCTCGCGCCTGTCTTTCCAGACACTGATTCTCGAAGCGGCGCAGCAGAGCTACGTGAAAATTAGTGGTCTGAATTTGTTCAACAAGCTTTGATCCATCGGCTGCCGGTGCCACATATCGCTGGTTCATGTGGTACTCAGTAGCAGCTTCTCCCCAGTTGGCTAATATTTTGCTTGATTGGCTCTGAATGTCGGAAGATTGACGCAGAGTTGATCGCCCATGGCGCGTCTCGCCTACTATGCCCCTGTGGAGAACAAATGAGCACTCAAGGCCGGATAAAGGGAACCAATGTTCCTATCGACTACGAGGCAACACAGGCCTTTTTCGAAGAGAGAGGCCGGCGAGAATATGCTAGTGCTCTGAGTACCACGATGTATCAGGACAATGACCCCGAGCTGGTCATGCAGCGCGATCAGGCGGAAAAGGCCGTGCTGGCACCACAACTACAGCTGCCCGCTGAAGCCCGGGCTCTTGATGTCGGGTGTGGCGTTGGGCGCTGGGGCTGGTTTCTCAATCAGACCGTCCCGGGCATCGATTACCTCGGTATCGATTTTTCGGAGGCACTGATTCAAAAAGCCCGACAGGAAGCCTTGCAACGGGGTGATAGCTCGTTGCGCTTCCAGACCATGTCTGCAATCAATATCCAGCCAGACGAGTTGCTGATCAGGCCGCCCTTTGATCTTGTCATCATTTCGGGGCTGCTGATTTACCTCAATGACGATGACTGTATAAAGGTATTGCGTTCCGCCTGCGAGTTATGTGCGCCCGCTGGAAAAATCTACCTGCGCGAACCCGTGGGCGTTCAAGAGCGCCTGACACTTGACCGATTCTATTCGCAAGAGCTCAGGTACGAGTATTCGGCCATCTACCGCACCGTTGCAGAGTTGGAAGGATTGCTGGCGCAGGCGGGGCTGTTGCCGGCCTTGCGTATCCAGGTGTCAGGGTGCCTGTTTTCCGCTGATCTGGAAAAAAGAACGGAAACTCGGCAGCACTATTTCATCTTTCAAAAGAGTTGAGCGCTATGGCCACCGCCTATTGCTTCGATCTCGATGGCACCTTAACCCAGCAGGAGCTGCTGCCATTGATCGCATCGTCCGTCGGTTTGGAGGATGAGATATCGGTACTGACCGAAGCCACCATAAATGGAATTCTACCGTTCGAAAAATCCTTCAAGCTGCGCGTTCGCCTGCTGCGTGATGCGAATATCGACTGGATCCACTCGGCGCTTCTGAAACAAGTCGAATTCAATGCTGACATGATCAAGTTCATCGCCAGCCGACCTGATCAGTGCTTCGTTGTAACAGGCAACCTCGATGTGTGGGTTAAACCCGTACTTGATCGCCTGGGTATTCAGAGCTTCACATCGATAGCGCAGATGAACGGGCCGCGCATCGAAGGGATCGAGCATATCTTGCACAAGGGCGATGCTGTCCTTGGCCTACGGGATCGCTTCGACCGTATCATCGCCGTCGGCGATGGCATGAACGATGTGCCGATGTTCGAAATGGCAGACTGGCGTATCGCCTTTGGCGGCGCCCACAGCCCGAATCACCTTTTGGTGAAGTTGAGTGACTTTGTCGTAAACGACGGAGGTGCGTTGTGTCGCCTATTAAACACGTTGTAATCAGCGCCGCCGGGATTGGCTCTAGGCTCGGCTTGAACAAGCCCAAGTGCCTGGTCGAAATAGCAGGGCGCACGCTACTCGATTATCACCTCGAGCGTCTGAGTTGGGCGGAGAATATATGGCTGGTTGTCGGCTTTGAAGAAACCGAGGTCATCCGCCATGCAATGTCCTTGCGTAACGACCTGATCATCGTTCGCAACCCGGACTACGCGAGGACCAACACGCTACAGAGTATCCATCGTGTATCGCGGCATTTGCAGGAGCGATTTCTGGTCATTGATGCCGATACCGTCGTCGAGCCAGCGTCTTTCAACGCCTTCATGTTGGCAGCCAGCGAATGTACGCAGCTGATCGGTATTTCCCGTTACACGACCAGCGATGGCGTTCGCGTGCTCCTCGACGAAGCCGGCGCGTGCGTCACCGCGTTCACGCGGGCGCCAGAGCATGCCTGGGAGTGGACCGGCATTGCCGTCATCGATCCGGCGGTGGTGGTCGACAAACCCATCTACGTCTACCAGGCGCTTGAAGGTTCTCTGCCCATGCGCGCCGCCGAGATCAAGGCATTCGATATCGACACGATCGCCGACCTTGACATGGCGCGCCAGGTTCTTGCAGATGGATGGCTCGATAGAGATAACTATGCATAACGACTCGATCAATACCGCCAAAAAACATCTGGTCATCCTTTATCAGCTGCCTGAATCCTGGGCCAATGTGCGATCCGTCTGGGAGGCCGCTCGTGCTGACGACTCAGTCGACGTCTCGGTGATATTGCTGCCATTCATCCATCGCGATTACCAGTGGCAGCGCGACCAGGCCGAGGCGCATCTGCGCGCGCTTGGCGTGCCGTTCGTGCCGTGGGATTCCCATGCGCTTGAAGGCGAGCAGATTGACGCCGTGCTGTACACCTCGCCTTATGATGAGACCAGACCGCCCGCCTATAAATTTGCCGAGCTGCGCCAGCGCGTGGGGCTTACCGCGTACATCCCCTATGGTCTGGAAGTGGGGGGCGGCGAGCAGAACTACGTCTATCAGTACGGCCAGCCCGTCACCGCTCATGCGGATGCCGTTTTTGTAAGGTCGCAGAGTGTTCGTGAGATGTTTGCCCGCCATTGCCCGACGGGTGCCGGCCATGTCCATGTCACCGGGCATCCGCGTATGGATGGGCTGGTCGATATCGCGCAGTTTCGGGCGGACCCAGCGTTGCTGGAGGCAATCGGCGAGCGCAAGGCCGTGCTGTGGAACGCGCACTTTTCATTCGATGGTGACCTGTGGTCGACTTTCGATCAGCTGGCGGCAGGCATCCTCGACGCGTTCGCCGCTCGTCCGGATCTCGTGCTGCTGTTGCGCCCCCATCCGCTGCTATGGAAAAAACTGATCAACCTGAACATTCTCAAGGAGCAGGAGATAGCGGATCTCAAGGTGCAGTTGAGAGCGTCCGGTGTGATCATCGATGAGCGCTCCGACCACCGCCATGCCTTCGCCGCCAGTTCGGCGATGATGAGCGATGCCGGGTCTTTCCTTATGGAGTACCTGGCGACCGGCAAACCGGTTCTTTACCTGAAAAACCCCCATGGCCTAGGCCTCAACGAAGAAGGTGCCGCAGTGGTGCGTCAGTATCAGAGCGCTGCGGATGTCGAGCAGGTCGCCGTCTTTCTGGATCAATTACGGCGAGACGAGGATCCCCTGCTGCTGAGCCGCACCGCTGCCATCAGGCATTTCTTCCACCGGCTCGATGGCGCTGCCGGGCGCCGTGTACTGGACGTGCTCAAGGGGCTGATGGCATGACCACCCTTCATCCTCTCGCGGATATCCAGAGTTGCCGGATAGGCGATGGCACGCGGATATGGCAGTTCGTGGTGGTTCTGGCCGATGCCGTCATCGGTCGTGACTGCAATATCAACGCCCATTGCTTCATTGAAAATGATGTCGTGCTGGGTGATCGCGTTACGGTGAAATGCGGTGTTTATCTATGGGACGGTCTGCGGGTCGGGGACGATGTGTTCATCGGTCCGAACGTGACCTTCACCAATGACCTCTTTCCTCGTTCGCGGCAA
The DNA here is from genome assembly GCF_900142655.1 of Phytopseudomonas punonensis. Taxonomy (GTDB): domain Bacteria; phylum Pseudomonadota; class Gammaproteobacteria; order Pseudomonadales; family Pseudomonadaceae; genus Aquipseudomonas; species Aquipseudomonas punonensis. Next base: position 226,138 of record NZ_FRBQ01000002.1, read on the forward strand.
CGGCCCGAGCGTTTCCTGCCGACCCAAATCGAGGCCGGTGCCTCGATCGGCGCCGCCGCGGTAATCTTGCCCGGCTTGACCATTGGTGCTGGGGCGATGGTCGGCGCCGGCTCCGTGGTCACCCGAGATGTGCCTGCCCATGCGCTGGTCGTCGGCAGCCCCGCACGAGTCGTACGTTATCTGGATGATCGCCATGCGCCCGTTTCTTGACCTGAAAGCGCTCATGGCGCGCGATGAGCCTGCCCTGAATGCGGCATTCGCCCGTGTTCTACATTCGGGGTGGTATGTGCTGGGACCCGAGGTAGAGGCGTTCGAGCACGAGTTCGCGCAATTGTGCGGCGTTGATCATGTGGTCGGAGTCGGCAATGGTCTGGATGCCCTCACGTTGATCCTGCGCGCCTATCGCCAGCTTGGGCGTCTTGCTCCGGGCGCGGAGGTGATACTGCCAGGCAACACCTTTATCGCCACGGCATTGGCCGTTAGCGAGGCAGGTCTGGTTCCGGTGCTGGTCGAACCTCAGGAGAGCGACTTTGCCATTTCGGTTGCCGCCGTCGAGGCCGCGATCACTCCCCGAACAGGGGCGGTGATCGCCGTTCATCTTTATGGGCGACTGGCTGATATGTCTGGCTTGCGGCAGGTGACGCAATGCCACGATCTGTTGCTGATCGAGGATTCTGCGCAGGCCCATGGCGCACGCGACGAGCACGGCCGCGTGGCGGGTTCGTTGGGCGATGCCGCAGGATTCAGTTTCTTTCCGGTGAAGAACCTGGGTGCGCTTGGCGATGGTGGTGCGGTCGCCACCAATGATGGTGTGCTTGCTGAGCAGGTACGCAAGCTGCGCAGCTATGGCTCCTCCGAGAAGTACATTCATGACGTGAAAGGCGTGAACTCGCGCCTGGACGAGCTGCAGGCGGCATTGCTGCGAGTCAGGCTAAGCAGACTGGGTGAAGACGCTGAGCAGAGGCGGGCCATTGCAGATCGCTACCTGCAGGGCATATCGAATCCGGCGATCACCCTGCCGAGCCAACCTTCATTGCCGCTCAGCCATGTCTGGCATCTGTTTGTGGTGAGTTGCGCGCAACGGCATGACCTACAAGCGCATTTGCAGCGTCGTGGTATTCCTACCCTGATTCATTACCCCGTGCCGATCCATCGACAGGCTGCTTATTCCGAGCTCTCCAACCTATCACTGCCGGTAGCGGAAGGCATGGCCGCCCAAGTGCTGAGCCTGCCTCTGTATCCCGGGATGCCGGAGGACTACGTGGCTGCTGTGATCGATGCGTGCAACGATTTTCCGCCTGACGAAATTAGAGAGGGCCCATGTCGCTAAAAGATTGCAAGATCATTGATCTGCCAAAGATCGAAGACCCGCGCGGCAACCTGACTTTCGTCGAGGGCGGCCGGCATATTCCGTTCGACATCAAGCGTGTTTACTACCTCTACGACGTGCCGGGTGGTTCCCATCGCGGCGGCCATGCGCACAAGGGCCTGCACCAGTTGCTGATCGCCATGTCTGGCAGTTTCGATATCTTGCTGGACGATGGTCGTACCCGCTTCAAATATCACATGAACCGCTCCTACTACGGCCTCTACATTCCGCCCATGATCTGGCGCGAAATCGACAACTTCTCCAGCGGGTCCGTTTGTATGGTCATGGCTTCGCAGTTCTATGACGAAGATGACTATTTCAGGGATTACGATGAATTCAAAAAGGCGTTACAAGGACCTTCGGCATGAGCTCTGTCAGTTCTAACGTTCCGCCACTCGAGCGTTTGCTCGATGGATTGGCGAGCCTTAACAGGCTGAAGGCCTCACGACGTGGCCCGGCTGACATTCGCTACGATGTTGATGTCACCGTTACGATCATGTCCTACAACAATGCTTCGTATCTTGCGCAGACGATCGAGTCGGTGCTGTCTCAGGAAGGCGTAAGCCTCGAGTTGCTGGTCTTCGATGATCGCTCCACTGATGACAGTGTCGAGGTATTGAAGGGATACATTGGCGACCCACGCTTCAGTTTTCAGGTCAACCCGGTCAACTTGGGAATGGCCGGTAACTACAATCGCTGCGTTCAATCAGGCGGTGGCAAGTACCTGGTCGTGCTGGGCTCCGATGATGTTATCTATCCTGGCCACCTGGCATCTCTCGTGGCGGCGATGAATGCTTGCCCAAGTGCGGCTCTGGGTTATGCCCAGTGCAACTGGATCGATGAGAACGGTAAATTCATTCGCTTTGCCGACCATCCGGGGCACCGCAAGCAGTCCTATTCCGGCGGGCGTGACGAGGTGGCGGACCTTCTGACGTTCGACAGTTACATCACGCCCTCGGCCGCGATCCTGCGACGCAGCGCACTGCCTCATATCGAATTGCCCGAAGGGGGAATCCACCGTCACGATCTGTTGGCCGGCGATTGGGAATTGTGGATTCGTCTGGCGCGCACCTTCCCCGATTTCGTTTTTCTGCGCCAGGCGAGTGTTGGTTACCGCATCCATTCCGGACAGATATCGAACACCTTCTACGGCAGCGAGCGCCCGCTGCGCGAGCACACCGAGATTCTGGAAATGAACCTCGCCGATGCCCCCACCCGCAGGCGTATGATCGCTAATGGCGATGCCATTTGGGCACTGTATCAGCAGCGGGTAAACGCGTACCCCTCTGAAACGACGGCGTTCTATCAACGTAGAATCGATGCGATCCATACCGCGCTGATGGCCAAGGGCGAACTGTCCATGGCGCCATCGCAGTACCTGTTCTCGATCATCATGACCACCTACAACCGGCGCGAACTGCTGCGCTTCGCCCTGGACAGCGTCGGTGCTCAGACCCTTCAGGATTTCGAGGTCATTCTGGTCAATGACCATGGAGAGGGGGTCGAATCGCTTCTGGAGCGGTACCCCTTCTGTATTACCTACCTGCGTCAGGGGCGCAATGCTGGGCCCGCGGCGGCGCGAAATGCAGCGCATCGTCTGGCCCGTGGTCAGTACCTGGTTTACCTCGACGACGACGACATCTTTCTACCGGCTCACCTGCAAGCCCTCGCCAATGCGCTTCAGGAACACCCGGGGGAAGTGGTTTACAGCGATGCCCTGTTCATTGCAGAGCGCGTTGAGAACGGGGTACGCCACATTGTCAATCAAGAGCAGCGTTATCCCCATGGGACGTACTCACGCGAACGTCTGCTTGTCGACAACTACATCCCGATCAATACCTTTGCCTGGCCGCGTTCTGCTGCGCTGGAGGTTGGCGGGTTCGATGAAACCTTGTCAGGCCTGGAAGACTGGGATTTTCTGATGCGGCTCGCCGCTCGGCTGCCGTTCCACCATCTGCAGCAGGAAACCGTGCAGGTGCGCATGCGTGCTGACGACTCGTCTGCCGAGCGACGTTCTCAGCAGGCGTTAAAGGACTATCCGGCGTTGTATATGGAGATGTACCGGCGTCACGCCGACGCGGGCAGTGCAGCAGTGAAGGCGGGCCGGGAGAACCTGCTGCAGCGCCTGGGTGTTGACGTTGAGGTTACTCGGCAACCGCCAAGCATGCAGGCATGGCTGCAACGTCGCGCCTTGACAGCTGCCCAGAAAAGACTGGTGGACGAGCGCCTGCAAGGGCAGGGCGCGGCGCCGCACTTCGGTATCCTGATCGTTGATCTGCCAGGGGATCACGAAGCACTGGCGCGCACGCTCGCCTCCCTGAAGGGGGCGCACGATAATTATCAAAAGCTGCAGGCAGTGGTGCTCACCAGCGCTGAAAACATCGCCAATTCGGCATCCTGCCAGGTTGTTGTGGTGCGGCCCGAGGAATGGATCAAGCCCCTTAATGAGCTTCTGGCTGGCTTGTCTTTCGATTGGTGCCTACTGCTGCGTGCGGGCGATGAGCTGACCCCTTCGGGCCTCATGATGGCGGGGCTGGAGCTGCTGACCGTACCGGATTGCAGGGCGGTCTACTGTGACGAAATGTTCCGCCAGGACGGGCAACTGGCAGCCGCGTTGCGGCCTGCCTTCAACCTCGATTATCTATTGAGTTTCCCGGCGGGAATGGCCAGGCATTGGCTGTTCCGTCGAGACGTGGTGGTGGATGCCGGTGGGTTCGACCCTGCCTTCGAACAGGCCCCTGAGCTGGAGCTGATCCTCAGGCTGATCAATGAAGGCGGTCTCGACGGCCTGGGCCACGTGGCTGAACCCTTGGTGATCACCGAGGCGCCTGCACTTGCCGACAACGCTACCGAGCAGCGGGCGATCGCCCTGCACCTGCAGCAGCGCGGCTATCAGAATGCCGTGGTCAGCTCTAGCAAGCCTGGCCGCTACCAGATCGACTATGGGCATGGGCAAGCTCCGCTGGTGTCCTTTCTGATTCTCCCTGGGGAGCGTCTCGAGCATCTGCAGCGTTGTGTGGAAAGCATTCTCGAAAATACCCGCTACCCGAACTATGAGTTGCTGTTGATCGAGCAGCATCTGCAGGGCGAGGAGCTCAGTTCATGGCTCAGCGCGTTGGCTTCCCTCGGCGAAGCGCGCATTCGAGTATTGCCTGCCGTCAGTCAGCCGCTGACGCCTCAAGCGCTGCTCAACAAGGCTGCTCAGCAGGCTCATGGTGAGTATCTGTTGTTGCTGTCGGCCGAAACGGCTGCGATCAGCGAGGACTGGTTGGACGAGCTGGTCAATCATGCACAACGTCCGGAAGTTGCTTGCGTAGGTGCCAGGTTGCTGTCAGCAGACGGGGAAATCGCTCGGGCCAGCCTGATCCTCGGGCTCGAGGGGCCGGTGGGCCGGCCCTATGTCGGTGAACCCCTGGATGCACCGGGTTATATGCAACGCCTACAGGTGGTGCAGAACAGCAGCGCCGTTGGGCATGAGTGCCTGCTGGTTGCCAAGGCCGTATTCCTGCAGTTGGGTGGACTGAGCGAGGAGAACATGCCGTGGCGCTATGCGGGTGTTGACCTCTGCCTGAAAGCCCGTCAGGCCGGTTATCTGACCGTGTGGACACCGTTCTCGCAGTTGATGCTCGACCCGGTAGATCTGACCCGGGGTACTACCGCCGAGCACGACGCCCTGTATGCCAAGTGGCTGCCGGTGCTGGCCCGCGATCCCGCCTACAACCCGAATTTCTCGCTCTCACAGCCGGGGGGCTTCAAGCTGGCCGATACGGCGTTGTCATGGCGTCCCCTGTCGTCATGGAAACCGGTGCCCACGGTGCTGGCCCATCCGTCCGACAACTACGGCTCCGGGCACTATCGAGTGATTCAGCCATTTACCTCCTTGCAACAGGCCGGTTTGATCGATGGCGGGCTGTCCCCAGGACTGATGCACGTAACGGATCTGGAACGCTATGACCCGGACGTGATCATTTTGCAGAAGCAGATCGGCGATGAGCGCTTCGATGCGATGCGCCGTATGCAGGCATTCTCGCGTGCGCTCAAGGTTTACGAGCTCGACGACTACCTGCCTAATTTGCCGGTAAAAAGCGTCCACCGGGCGCAGATGCCCAAGGACATCCTGAGGTCCATGCGTCGCGCTTTAGGCTATGTCGACCGTTTCGTTGTCTCGACTCAAGCTCTGGCAGATGCCTGTAGCGGCTTGCATGGCGATATCCGGGTGATCGAGAACTGTTTGCCGCCTGCCTGGTGGAAAGGACTCGCCACCGTGCGCAGCAGGTCGGGTAAACCCCGAGTCGGCTGGGCGGGGGGCATTGGTCACACCGGCGACCTGGAAATGATTGCCGATGTCGTGCTGGCGCTGGCCGATGAAGTCGACTGGGTGTTCATGGGCATGTGCCCAGAGAAGCTGCGGCCCTTCGTCAAGGAGATTCACCAGGGGGTCGATATTATGGCCTACCCGCGAGCATTGGCTGCGCTCAACCTGGACCTGGCTTTGGCACCACTGGAAGAAAACCTGTTCAACGAGTGCAAGAGCAATCTGCGCCTGTTGGAGTACGGGGCTTGCGGATTTGCCGTGGTCTGCAGTGATGTACGCAGTTATCAGGGAAACCTGCCGGTTACCCGGGTCAAGAACCGTTATCGGGACTGGGTAGATGCAATAAGAACGCATGTCGCCGATCTGGATGCAACGGCTCGCGCCGGTGAAGCGTTGCATTCGCAGGTCATGCGTGACTGGATGCTGGAGGGGGACAACCTCATCGCCTGGCAAAGAGCCTGGTTGCCTGACTGAGCGTCGAGAGGCCGGCGCGATTTTATTGTCGGCCTCAAGAATTCGAAACGAGCGCCGATACACTAATCAGGAAGAGGTAGATAAATCGAGGCTCCCAGGTTGTCAAGGGAGGCGCAAAAATAAATCAACTTCTCCCTAAAGCTTCGCAGATTCAGGTCGATAAAGAGTATGAAAGCGAACTCAATGTTGCCTGAGCATTGCAGGCCAGAGTCGCAAGCCCAGGCAAACAGTTAGTGTCCGATGGAGGACAAACATCATGGCTTTGACCGTAAACACCAACATTGCGTCGTTGAACACTCAGCGCAACCTGAACACTTCGTCCAACGCGCTCAACACTTCCCTGCAGCGCCTGTCGACTGGTTCGCGCATCAACAGTGCCAAGGACGATGCGGCTGGCCTGCAAATCGCCAACCGCCTGACCAGCCAGGTCAACGGCCTTAACGTTGCGGTGAAGAACTCCAACGACGGTATCTCCATGGCGCAGACCGCTGAAGGTGCCCTGCAGCAGTCGACCACCATCCTGCAGCGTATGCGTGACCTGTCCCTGCAGTCGGCCAACGGCTCGAACAGCGACGGTGAGCGTAAAGCACTGAACTCGGAAGTGAGCGAGCTCAAGAAAGAGCTGAACCGTATTTCCAACACCACCACCTTTGGTGGCAAGAAACTGCTCGATGGCAACTTCGGTACCACCACCTTCCAGGTAGGTAGCGCGGCCAACGAAACCATCAGCGTGAAAATCGACGAAATGAGCACCGCGTCGCTGAAAGGTAAGTACTACGAAGGCACCATCGCTGCTTCCACTGGCCCGGCCAGCGCTTCGGGTACCATCACCGTTTCCGGCACCGTAAACGGTACCGATTTCTCGGTCGACGTAGCTATCGCCAGCGGCGCAACTGCAGTGCAGGTTAGCCAGTCGGTTGCTACTGCGATCAACGATGCCAACATTGGTGTGGGTGCGTTCGTCGACGATACAGGCGCCACCACTCTGATTTCTGGGCAGAACACCGACGGCACCGAGAACGCGCTGTCCGCCCTGAGCATCAGTGGCACTGTGACCGGCGTTACCACCGGCGCATACACCGCTGCAACGGCTGTCACCGAAACGGAGATGACCAACATCGACGTCAGCACCGTACAGGGTGCCCAGGAGTCGGTCATCGTCATCGACCAGGCGATCTCGGCGATCGACAAGCAGCGTGCCGACCTCGGTGCGGTGCAGAACCGCTTCGAGAACACCATTGGTAACCTGCAGAACATCGCAGAGAACGTTTCGGCTGCACGTGGTCGGATTCAGGATACGGACTTCGCAGCAGAAACTGCGAACCTGACCAAGAACCAGATCCTGCAACAGGCCGGTACTGCGATTCTGTCCCAGGCCAACCAGCTGCCGCAGGCGGTGCTCAGCCTCCTGCAGTAAGCCAACTTGGCTAGGCTGCTCTAAACTCCGGGGGGAAGTGCATAGCGCTTCTCCCCGTTTTGCCTTGCGAGGTAAAAGTAATGGACATCGCAATAAACAGTTTGTCACCTGTGCTGGCCAAGCCTACCGGCTCGCCTGTCTCCGGTGCTTATGTCAGAACTGGGGCTTCTGCTGAAGCAGGTAATGATAAGCCCGCTGCAAGTCAGGGCCAGGCCCCGGCGGAAGATTCTGAGCAGATTTACGAGCAGGTGGACAAAGCGGTCACGTCCATCCAGAGTTTCGTGCAGAACATCCGCCGTGACCTGAATTTCAGTGTCGACGATTCAAGTGGCAGGGTTGTGGTCAAGGTGACCGATCGAGCTTCTGGCGATGTAATTCGTCAGTTGCCTTCCGAAGAGGCCTTGCGCTTGGCGGAAAGTCTGGAGGAAGTGCGAAGTCTGCTGTTCAAGGCCGAAGCCTGATATGGCGTGGTTTTTGAATGTAAAAAATAGGGCTGCAAAAACTTGCGCAGGAACGTCAATATCGTGACGGAGTAGAATTTATGGCTATTGGTGGAATTCAGACGGGTATCAACTCGGGCTTGCCAATCGGTGAGCTGGTGACGGCGATGGTCAATGCCGAAAAGGCACCCAAGGAAGCGCAGCTGGCGCGCCTGTCGAGTTCGACTACCGTCAAGCTAACCGGCCTGGGCAAGCTCAATACTGCGCTTGGCGAGTTTCAGACCGCGCTCAAAGATCTCAATAGCCCAGCTCTGTTCGAGAAGCGTACGGCCACGTCCTCCAATACCAGTGCGCTGACGGCTACCGCCGGAAAAACAGCATCGGCTGGCAGCTACCAGGTTGAGGTGAAAAGCCTGGCTTCAGCCAGCAAGGTTGCGACTCAGGCCCTCGACGGAAACTTCAAGAGTGGCGGCAGTGACGAGGTACTGAGCGTCAAACTCGGTGATAGTGGCACCGCTGTCGACGTGAAGATCACTGCAGGTTCTGATCTTGCCAGCATTCGTGACCAGCTCAATTCTGCGCTCAAGGATAAGGGCGTAAGCGTCAGCACCATCAACGATCCAGCCACTGGCAAGTCTCGCCTGGTATTCAGTGGCAACGAGACGGGTGACGGCAAGGACGTCATCGTTTCCGGCAGCGGTGATCTCGCCGCTCTTAGCGTCGATGGTCGAACTAAGCTTGATCCCGCCGATACCCAGGGCGCGGGCTACATCGTCCAGGCGACCAATGCTCAGTTCTCCATCGATGGCCTGGTACTCAGCAGCCCCACCAATACGGTCAAGGGGGCGATTGCAGATGTCGATTTCGACTTGCTCGCTACCACCGAAAGCAACAAGCCTCTGACCCTCAAGGTCGGCGAGGATAACGCCGGTGTCAAAGCGGGTATCAAGAAATTCGTCGAGGCCTACAACAAGCTGATCAATACCACTAACGATCTGACTCGGGTGACCAAGGTTGGCGAGGACGGCACTCCGCTGGTCGGAGGGTTGGTGGGTGACTCGACAGTGCGAAATCTCGTCGGCGGTGTTCGCAACGAACTGGTGAACCCCGTTGGCGGTGATGGTGTGAGGGTGCTGGCCGATCTGGGTATTACCACCCAAAAAGACGGCACCCTGAAAATCGAGGACACCAAACTCGATGCGGCACTGAAAGACAACTTCGATGCAGTCGGTTCGTTTTTCTTAGGTGATACCGGCTTGATGAAGCGTCTGGATGGGCAGGTGACGGCATACAGCCAGACAGGTGGAATTCTTTCTCAGCGGATGTCAGCGCTGCAATCTACCGATGCCGACATAAAAAAACAGACCGAGGATCTCAAGGTACGTGTCGACAGCATGCAAAAGCGCCTGCTTGCCCAATTCAACGCGATGGACTCTCTGGTCGGTCAGTTGAACGGTACCAGCAGTCAGTTGCAGAACACGCTGTCCAATCTACCCGGCGTAGTGAGGAAGAATAGTTAAATGAGCGATCCTATCGATACCTACAAGAGTGTCAAAACCAGCCAGATCGTGACGCCTTACCAGGCGGTCAGCCTCCTGCTGGACGGTGCCATCGAGCGAATCGCCCTGGCTATTCTGGCCCAGCAACAGCAGAACCCCGGTCTACGCGGTGAGGCGGTCAGCGGCACCATATCCATCATCGCCGTGTTGCAGTCGAGCTTGGACAAGGAGCTCGGTGGTGAGCTGGCGCAGAATCTCGACAATCTGTACGACTACATCAACCGTCGTTTGGTTGGCGTAGCGCTCGACGATACGCCGCGCCGATTGGAAGAGGTGCAGGAGCTGCTGACGCAGATCCGCGATGCCTGGAAAGCCATCGGCCCTGAGGTCGAACCTGGCGGCGAATGAACGGAGTGCGTCTACGAGTAACTGCGAGGCGCCTCTGTCTAGTTTTTGCAAGTCGACTGTCGCCATAAGCGAGGGGCTTGCGCCTCGCTTGTGGCGTGTGTACTCGCCCGTTTTCCACGCTCTCCTATCTCGATATATTGATGATCAATCTTCGCTAAAGCTCACGCCTCTCGTGCCGATACATGAAGTATTCCCGCTGTACACTGGAGTACATCTGCATGAATGCCATGGCCGCTATGCGTCAGTATCAAAACGTCAACACTCAGGCTCAGGCTGTAGATGCCAGTCCGCATCGTCTGATTCAGATGCTGATGGAAGGTGGCCTGACTCGCTTGGCCCAAGCGCGTGGCGCCATGGAGCGCGGGCAGTTTGCTATGAAGGGTGAGTTGATTGGCAAGGCCATTGGAATCATTGGTGGCCTGCGTGCTGGTTTGAACCTCGAAGAAGGTGGTGAGCTGGCTGTGAACCTGGACAACCTTTACGACTACATGAGCCGCCGCTTGCTGGAGGCTAATCTGAAGAACAGCGTCGAGCCGCTCGATGAAGTCGCCGATTTGCTGCGCAACGTTAAATCCGGCTGGGATGCAATCGCCCAGTGATTGGCGTGCTGGAAAGGAGTTTTCCATGAATACATCTGTTCAGCGTCTGCAGAATACGGGTACTGCCATGCGCCAGGCGTTGTCAACCCAGGATTGGGCGGCTATCGGTGAGCTGGATCTGCAGTGCCGTCAGGCTGTGGAAGATGCCATGGTAGATGCTGCCGAAGACGATGGTGTGCTGCGGGCGCGAATGGAGGAGTTGCTAGATCTCTACAAGGATTTGGTAACCGCTTGTCAAACCGAGCGCCAGCGTTTGGCTAACGAGCTTGTTCAATTTAACCACTCGCAGCAGGGCGCAAAGGTTTATCAGCTTTTTGGCTGAGTAAGTAATTACTGCGTCATTATTTGCACCAATTAATGTTTGTCAGCTTTTTCCCCTGTAGCCGCGGTTTTCCCTGGCCGGCTTTAAAATTGACTCATTCCCAGCTTCCTTCAAATAATCACGCCATAAAATTGACTAAGCGCCAATAATTTACTTTACTGCTGGCCATATGCCGGCGCTAGGGCGCTTGGTGGCTTTTCCTCTCTGGGCCGAACAATTATGTGGCGTGAAACCAAGCTTCTGCTAATCGATGACAATCTTGAGCGCCGCCGCGACCTGTCGGTGATTCTCGCTTTCCTTGGTGAGGACCATCTCGCTTGTGGCAGTGGGGACTGGCGCAAGGTTGTCGAGGCTGTTGATTCTAGTCGGAGTATTCTCGGCGTCCTCTTGGGTGAAGTGCAGCTCAAGGGCGGAGCGTTGGATCTGCTCAAGGAGTTCGCCGCCTGGGACGAATTTCTGCCGGTACTGATGCTTCACGAGCATTCCACGCATGAGTGGCCAGAGGAATACCGACGTCGTGTGTTGGCGACGCTGGAAATGCCGCCCAGTTACAATAAGTTGCTCGATTCCCTACACCGCGCCCAGGTCTATCGCGAGATGTACGATCAGGCCCGTGAGCGTGGTCGGCAGCGCGAACCCAACCTGTTCCGTAGCCTGGTCGGCACCAGTCGTGCCATCCAGCAGGTTAGGCAGATGATGCAGCAGGTGGCCGATACCGAGGCCAGTGTGCTGATTCTTGGTGAGTCCGGTACTGGAAAAGAAGTGGTCGCCCGCAACCTGCATTACCACTCCAAACGCCGTGAAGGGCCTTTCGTTCCGGTTAACTGCGGCGCCATTCCCGCCGAGCTGCTCGAAAGCGAGCTGTTCGGCCATGAGAAAGGCGCGTTCACCGGTGCCATCACCACCCGCGCAGGACGGTTCGAGCTTGCCAATGGCGGCACGCTGTTTCTCGATGAGATCGGCGACATGCCTTTGCCCATGCAGGTAAAGCTGCTGCGTGTGTTGCAGGAACGCACCTTCGAGCGCGTGGGCAGCAACAAGACTCAGAATGCAGATGTGCGCATCATCGCGGCGACCCACAAGAACCTTGAGAACATGATCGAGGGCGGCAGTTTCCGCGAGGATCTGTACTACCGCCTCAATGTGTTCCCGATCGAGATGGCGCCGCTGCGTGAGCGCATCGAAGATATTCCGCTGCTGATGAACGAGCTGATCTCGCGCATGGAGCATGAGAAGCGCGGCTCGATCCGCTTCAACTCCGCAGCGATCATGTCGCTCTGCCGCCACGACTGGGCAGGCAACGTCCGCGAACTGGCCAACCTGGTTGAGCGCATGGCGATCATGCACCCTTATGGCGTGATTGGGGTTGGTGAGCTGCCGAAGAAATTCCGCCACGTCGATGACGAGGATGAACAGCTCGCCGCCAGTCTGCGTGATGAGCTCGATGAGCGTGCGGTGCTGACCTCGTCGACGCCGTCCGTGTTGTCGGCAGCGATGCTGCCAGCCGAGGGCCTGGATCTGAAAGATTACCTCGGTAATCTGGAGCAAGGGCTTATCCAGCAGGCGTTGGATGATGCCGGCGGGATTGTGGCTCGGGCCGCCGAGCGCCTGCGTATCCGCCGTACCACGCTGGTCGAGAAGATGCGCAAGTACGGTATGAGCCGCCGCGACGATGAGGGTGGCGACGAGTAAGTTCGCCGCTGTGCTTCTAGAGATGGTGGGCGCCCGCTCACCATTTGCGTTGATTACAGGTGCAGCGTTCGCTGTGCCGGCCAATCAGGTAATTGGCGGCTCTCTATTCTAGATAATCCTATCGCTATGAAAATAAAGGATTTTATTTTCAGGCATGAGTATTGCTATCTCCTTGGTAACTGACCGCCCATGACGGTTCGCCAAGCGAGAAAGTGCAATGAAACCAAGCCCGCAGCGACATCTCGATTCAGCCGCCCATACGCCTGTACAGGGGGCGCGTGGCGATCTAGAACAGTCGCTGGCGCTGTTCGAGCAGATGTCGAGTCGGCTGGGGAATTCCTACAGCCTCTTGGAAAATCGCGTCAACGAACTGACAGGGCAGTTGGCTCATGTGAGTGAGCAGCGTGTGCTTGAGTTGAATGAGAAAGAGCGCTTGGCCCATCGACTGCAGAGCCTGTTGGATTTGCTGCCTGGCGGTGTCGTCGTCATTGACGGCCATGGCTTAGTGCGCGAGGCCAATCCTGTTGCGCGCGACATGCTCGGTGAGCCGTTGCTTGGCAGGCTTTGGCGCGAGGTGATTGCCCAGCGTTTCGCTCCCCGTCGTGATGACGGGCATGAAGTTTCCTTGGCTGATGGCCGGCGACTTTCGATTTCCACTCGCTCGCTACAGGGCGAGCCCGGGCAATTGGTGTTGTTGACCGACCTGACGGAAACCCGCCGCCTGCAGGATCAGTTGTCGCGGCATGAGCGCTTGAGCGCAATGGGGCGGATGGTTGCCTCGTTGGCGCATCAGGTACGTACGCCCTTGTCGGCGGCGCTGCTGTACGCGAGTCATCTGACCGACCAGGTATTACCCGCCGAGCAGCAGCAGCGCTTTGCTGGGCGCTTGAAGGAGCGGCTTCACGAGCTCGAACACCAGGTGCGTGACATGCTGGTGTTCGCCCGTGGTGAGCTGCCATTGCCGGATCGGCTCACACCGTCTGAGCTTTTCGAGGCATTTCGGCAAGTGAGTGATTCGCTGGCTCATGGCATGAGCGTGCGCTGGCAGTGCGATGTCCGTGGCGGTGAGTTGCTGTGTAATCGCGATACCTTGGTCGGTACGCTTCTGAACTTGCTCGAGAATGCCATTCAGGCTGCGGGGCAGGGCGCTCGACTCAAAGTGCATGCGTATGGCCGCGGTAGCACCTTGCGCTTGTGCGTCAGCGACAATGGCCCTGGTATCGATGCGGTCACGATGTCGCGTCTGGGCGAACCCTTTTTCACCACAAAAGCCACTGGCACCGGTCTTGGTCTGGCAGTGGTCAAGGCTGTTGCCCGGGCTCATCACGGTGAGCTGCAACTGCGTTCGCGACCGGGTTTCGGAACCTGCGCCTTGTTGATTCTGCCGCTGATCATTCCAGCGCATCCCTTGATTCAGGAGTGACCCATGGCTGCCAAAGTCCTGTTGGTTGAAGACGACCGCGCGCTGCGCGAAGCCCTGGCGGACACCCTGGAGCTGGGTGGCCACGATTATCGCGCAGTCGACTGCGCCGAGTCAGCGTTGATCGCAATCGGCCAAGAGCCGTTCGGCTTGGTGATCAGCGACGTGAACATGCCGGGTATGGACGGCCATCAGTTGCTGTCTGTGATTCGTGAGCGTCAGCCACAGTTGCCGGTTTTGTTGATGACGGCGTTTGGCGCTGTTGAGCGGGCTGTTGAGGCGATGCGGCGTGGCGCTGTCGATTACCTGGTCAAGCCTTTCGAGCCCAAGGCGCTGTTGTCGCTCGTCTCCCGCCACGCATTGGGCAGAGCCAGCGACACGGAACAGGGTGGTCCTGTGGCTTGCGAGCCTGCCAGTCTGCAATTACTGGAGTTGGCGGCACGAGTCGCACGCAGTGATTCGACGGTGTTGATCACTGGTGAATCGGGAACCGGTAAAGAAGTTCTGGCCCGCTACCTTCATCAGCAATCCTCTCGCGAAAAGGGGCCGTTTATCGCCATCAACTGCGCCGCGATTCCGGAAAACATGCTGGAAGCCACGCTGTTCGGCCACGAGAAAGGTGCGTTCACTGGCGCCGTTGCGAGTGCGCCAGGCAAGTTCGAGTTGGCCGAAGGCGGCACCATTCTTCTTGATGAAGTCTCCGAAATGCCGCTCGCGCTTCAGGCCAAATTGCTGCGTGTGCTGCAAGAGCGTGAAGTCGAGCGCGTAGGGGCTCGCAAGCCACTCAAACTGGACATTCGGGTGCTGGCGACCAGCAACCGTGATCTGGCGGCCGAAGTGGCTGCGGGACGTTTCCGTGAGGATCTGTTCTATCGCCTTTCTGTGTTTCCTCTGGCCTGGCGACCATTGCGTGAACGCCCGGCGGATATCCTGCCCCTGGCAGAGAGGCTGCTGGCCAAATACGTCGGCAAGATGAACCTGCCGCCACTGCGCCTCTCCGCCCAGGCTGTCGCTTGCCTGACGGGCTACGCCTGGCCCGGCAATGTGCGTGAGCTGGATAACGCCATCCAGCGCGCGGTCATTCTTCAGCAAAATGGCGTTATCGAACCTCACGATCTTTGTCTCACTGCGCCGATTGGTTTCGCTCAAATACCTCAGCCCGCGCAACCGCTACTGGCTGTGGTATCGGGTAGAGATGCGCCGCCTGTCCTTGAACCTGCTGTGGCCGATGGTGCGCTGGGCGAGGATCTGCGGCGCCGGGAGTATCAGGTGATCATCGACATCCTGCGTGCTGAGCGAGGTCGTCGCAAAGAGGCAGCTGAACGACTTGGCATCAGCCCGCGCACGCTTCGCTACAAGCTGGCGCAGATGCGTGATGCCGGGATGGATGTAGAGGCTTATCTTTACGCCAGCTGAGCTGCGGGAATATCCAGGGCAGCTTATGCAGACCTCGTATCAGTCTAGTGATCGCTTGGCGGGTTACGCGCCGCTTCGAGCCCGTGGCGTCTCCCATGCCTCTGAATGGCGGCGCTAACCCACCCTACGGATTGCATGCTTTTCGGCAAGCAATAAAAAACTCGGCCTAGTGACCGGGTTTCTTGAGTTGGCTCCGCGACCTGGACTCGACAGCGCAGTTGAACGCGCTTCAGCGCGGCCCCGAAGGGGTGAGCGCAGCGAATAACCTGGGACGCAGTCCCTGGTGAGAGTCCAGCGGGCATAAAAAAGCCCCGGTATGAACCGAGGCTTCTGAATTTGGCTCCGCGACCTGGACTCGAACCAGGGACCCAATGATTAACAGTCATTTGCTCTACCGACTGAGCTATCGCGGAACAACGACGCGTATCCTACTGATTACGAAGGGGAAGTCAAGCATCTGCCGACTTCCCCAGGCGCCTCTCAGAGGACCGCGGCGATGGCCTTGGTGACGACCGGCAGGTTGCGTGTGTTCAGCGTTGCCACGCAGATGCGGCCGGTGCCTACCGCGTAGATGCCGAACTCGCTGCGCAGGCGCTCGACCTGTTCGGTGGTCAGGCCCGAGTAGGAGAACATGCCACGTTGTTCGGCGACAAAACCGAAGTCGCGCTTGGCGTTCAGGGCTGCCAGTTGCTCGACCATGGCCAGGCGCAGGGTACGGATACGGTCGCGCATTTCGCCCAGTTCGGTTTCCCACATAGCGCGCAGTTCAGGGCTGTTGAGTACCGCGGCGACTACGCTGGCGCCGTGGGTAGGCGGGTTGGAGTAGTTGGTGCGGATAACGCGTTTGACCTGCGACAGCACGCGGCTGGTTTCTTCCTGGTCGCCAGTGACGATAGTCAACGCGCCAACGCGTTCGCCATACAGCGAGAACGATTTGGAGAACGAGCTGGAGACGAAGAAGGTCAGGCCAGATTGGGCGAACAAACGCACCGCAGCGGCGTCTTCTTCAATACCGTCACCAAAACCCTGATAAGCGATATCGAGGAACGGCACATGCTCGCGTTCGCGCACGATTTCCAGCACGGCTTGCCAGTCTTCGGGCGTCAGGTCGACACCGGTCGGGTTATGGCAGCAGGCGTGCAGTACGATGATGGAGCGAGCCGGCAGGTTCTTCAGGTCTTCGAGCAGGCCGCCACGGTTCACGCCATTGCTGAAGGCGTCGTAGTAGCGGTAGTTGCGCACCGGGAAACCGGCGGTTTCGAACAGCGCACGGTGGTTTTCCCAGCTCGGGTCGCTGATGGCGACGGTGGCGTCGGGCAGCAGGCGCTTGAGAAAATCAGCGCCGGTTTTCAGAGCGCCGGTACCGCCGATTGCCTGGGTGGTGATCACACGGCCTTGCTGAATCAGCGGCGAGTCTTTGCCCAACAGCAGGGTCTGCACGGCCTTATCGTAGGCAGCGATGCCCTCGATCGGCAGGTAGCCACGGGGCGCATGGGCGGCGGTCAAGGCGGTTTCCGCTTCGATCACGGCGCGCAGCAGGGGGATGCGACCTTCTTCGTTGGTGTAAACACCCACGCCAAGGTTGACCTTGTCAGTGCGCGTATCGGCGTTGAATGCTTCGTTGAGGCCCAGGATAGGATCGCGCGGAGCCATTTCGACGGCGGAGAACAGACTCATGAGGGCGGCAGCTCTATGGTGAGGTGAGTATCGAGCAACCCGGCAACTGGATTAGGGGTTGCGCAAGCGGGCCGTTAGTATAGCGGCCCATATTCTGTGTCGCGATAGCGTACACCGGTATGACGCACTCTTTCTCGTGGCGTCACAGCCTTTGCAGAGGTATTTATGTCCGAGTTCCAACTGGTCACCCGTTTCGAACCTGCCGGTGATCAGCCGGAGGCGATCCGGCAGATGATCGAGGGCCTCGAAGCCGGGCTGTCGCACCAGACGCTGCTCGGTGTGACGGGCTCCGGTAAGACCTTCAGCGTGGCCAACGTGATCGCCAAGGTGCAGCGCCCGACGCTGGTGCTGGCGCCGAACAAGACCCTGGCAGCGCAGCTGTATGGCGAGTTCAAGTCGTTCTTCCCGAATAACGCGGTGGAGTACTTCGTCTCCTACTACGACTACTACCAGCCCGAGGCTTACGTGCCGTCGTCGGACACCTTTATCGAGAAGGACGCCTCGATCAACGACCACATCGAGCAGATGCGCCTTTCAGCGACCAAGGCGCTGATCGAGCGCAAGGACGTCATCGTGGTCTGCACCGTGTCGTCGATCTACGGCCTGGGCAGTCCCGAGGAGTACCTGAAAATGGTGCTGCACCTCGACCGTGGCGACAAGATGGATCAGCGCGACCTGCTGCGCCGCCTGGCCGAGCTGCAGTACACCCGCAACGACATGGATTTCGCCCGTGCGACCTTTCGGGTGCGCGGCGACGTGATCGATATCTTCCCGGCCGAATCTGATCTGGAAGCGATCCGCGTCGAGCTGTTCGATGATGAAGTGGAAAACATCAGCGCATTCGACCCGCTGACCGGCGAGGTGCTACAACGCCTGCCGCGGTTTACCTTCTACCCTAAGAACCACTACGTGACGCCCCGCGACACGCTGCTTGAGGCGATGGAGAAGATCAAGGTCGAGCTCCAGGAGCGTCTGGACTACCTGCGTGGCGCCAACAAGCTGGTCGAAGCGCAGCGTTTGGAACAGCGCACGCGTTTCGATCTGGAGATGATTCTCGAACTGGGCTACTGCAACGGCATCGAAAACTACTCGCGCTACCTGTCCGGCCGCCCCTCGGGGGCGCCGCCGCCCACGCTTTATGATTACCTGCCGGCCGAGGCGCTGTTGGTGATCGACGAGTCCCACGTCAGCGTGCCGCAGGTCGGCGCGATGTACAAAGGTGACCGCTCGCGCAAGGAAACCCTGGTCGAGTACGGCTTCCGTCTGCCCTCGGCGCTGGACAACCGGCCGATGCGTTTCGAGGAGTGGGAAGGGGCTTGCCCGCAGACCATCTTCGTTTCCGCCACGCCCGGCCCTTACGAAGCCGAGCATGCTGGCCGGGTGATCGAGCAGGTGGTGCGGCCAACCGGCCTTGTCGACCCCGAGGTCGAGGTACGCCCTGCGCGTACCCAGGTTGATGACCTGCTCTCGGAAATTCACAAGCGTGTGGCCCTTGAGCAGCGCGTGCTGGTCACCACGTTGACTAAACGCATGGCCGAGGATTTGACCGATTATCTCGGCGATCACGGCGTAAAAGTGCGCTACCTGCATTCGGATATCGATACCGTGGAACGGGTGGAGATTATCCGTGATCTGCGTATCGGTACCTTCGACGTGCTGGTCGGCATCAACCTGCTGCGCGAGGGCCTGGACATGCCCGAGGTCGCCCTGGTGGCGATTCTCGATGCCGACAAGGAAGGCTTCCTGCGCAGCGAACGCTCGCTGATCCAGACCATCGGCCGCGCGGCGCGTAATCTCAACGGGCACGCGATCCTTTACGCCGACCGCATCACCGGGTCGATGGAGCGGGCTATTGGCGAGACCGAGCGCCGTCGCGAGAAACAACTGGCCTTTAACGAGGCCAACGGCATCGTGCCCAAGGGCGTGTTCAAGGACGTCAAGGATATTCTTGAAGGCGCCGTGGTGCCGGGGGCGCGTAGCAAGAAGCGCAAGGGCATGGCCAAGGCCGCCGAGGAAAGCGCGCGCTACGAAGCCGAGCTGCGCTCGCCTGCGGAAATCACCAAGCGCATCCGTCAGCTTGAGGAGAAGATGTACCAGTTGGCCCGGGACCTTGAGTTCGAAGCGGCGGCGCAGATGCGCGACGACATCCAAAAGCTGCGTGACCGGCTGCTGGCGGTATGAGTGCAGCGGGGCAGCCACGGATTTATCTGGCGGGCTTCGACGTATTCCGACCTGATGCGATAGCGCAGGGCGGGTACCTGAAGCGCTTGTGCCGCGAGCAGGGCATGCTGGGCCTTTATCCATTCGATAACGAAGTGGATCAGGGCTTGGCGCCCGGCGAGCGCGCGGCACAGATTTGCCAGCTCAACCTGGCGATGATTCGCGACGCGGACGCCGTGCTGGCGAACCTCAACCCCTTTCGCGGTTTCGAACCGGATTCCGGGACGGCGTTCGAGGTCGGGGCGGCGGTAGCGCTCGGCAAGCCGGTGTGGGCGTACTTCCAGCACCAGGGCAGCATGCGCCAGTGGTTGCCCGGTGACGAAGCAGGCCGTGATGCCGAAGGCTATTTCATCGAGGATTTCGGCCTGCCGCGCAACCTGATGCTCGCCTGTTCCTGGGTCGGTTGCAGTGCCTGCGTGGAGGAGGGCGTCATCGCCTTGCGGCAGTACTTGGCCGATCGCTCTCCGGCCGGCTAATTGCCAGCGCTGCTGGAGCCGGCCTGCGCTGGCCTGTTAATATCCGCCACTTTCGATTTCTCGCGTCTTGCATGGCGCCTGCACCGGTCGCATACGCCGCCGCCCGCAGGTTCGGCCTATGCCATTTTCCAGTCTTACTTGCTCGGGACTACCCATGACCACCGTTCGCACTCGCATCGCCCCGTCGCCCACTGGCGATCCCCACGTCGGTACCGCTTACATCGCCCTGTTCAACCTTTGCTTCGCCAAGCAGCACGGTGGCGAGTTCATCCTGCGTATCGAGGATACCGATCAGGTGCGTTCGACCCGCGAGTCGGAGCAGCAGATTTATGACGCCCTGCGCTGGCTGGGTATCGAGTGGAACGAAGGTCCTGACGTCGGCGGCCCCTATGGTCCGTACCGGCAGAGCGAGCGGGGCGAGATCTACCGCAAGTACGCGCTGGAGTTGGTGGAGAAAGGCCATGCCTTCTACTGCTTCTGCACCCCGGAAGAGCTCGACCAGATGCGTGCCGAGCAGATGGCCCGTGGTGAAACGCCGCGCTATGACGGCCGCGGCCTGCTGCTTTCCGAAGAAGAAGTGCAGCGTCGGCTGGCCGCCGGCGAGCCCCATGTGATCCGTATGAAGGTGCCGAGCGAGGGCATCTGCGTGGTGCCGGACATGTTGCGCGGCGACGTGGAGATTCCGTGGGATCGCATGGACATGCAGGTGCTGATGAAGACCGACGGCTTGCCGACCTACTTCC
This sequence comes from Phytopseudomonas punonensis, assembly GCF_900142655.1. GTDB lineage: Bacteria > Pseudomonadota > Gammaproteobacteria > Pseudomonadales > Pseudomonadaceae > Aquipseudomonas > Aquipseudomonas punonensis. Next base: position 246,625 of record NZ_FRBQ01000002.1, read on the forward strand.
TCGCCAACGTGGTCGACGACCACCTGATGAAGATCACCCACGTGCTGCGCGGTGAGGAGTGGCTGCCGTCGGCGCCCAAGCTGATCCTGCTGTACGAATACTTCGGTTGGGAAAAGCCGCAGCTGTGCTACATGCCGCTGCTGCGTAACCCGGACAAGAGCAAGCTGTCCAAGCGCAAGAACCCGACCTCGATCACTTTCTACGAGCGTATGGGCTTCCTGCCACAGGCGATGCTCAACTATTTGGGCCGCATGGGTTGGTCGATGCCTGATGAGCGCGAGAAATTCACCCTCGACGAGATGATCGCCAACTTCGACGTGCAGCGGGTTTCCCTGGGTGGGCCGATCTTCGACCTGGAGAAGCTGTCCTGGCTCAATGGCCAGTGGATGCGCGAACTGAGCGTCGAGGAGTTCGCCGCTGGCGTGCAGAAGTGGGCGTTCAACAGCGACTACCTGATGCAGATCGCGCCGCATGTGCAGGGCAGGGTGGAAACCTTCAGCCAGATCGCGCCGCTGGCGGGTTTCTTCTTCGCTGGTGGCGTGCAGCCCGACAAGGCATTGTTCGCCCACAAGAAGCTGTCGGACGATCAGGTGCGCCAGCTCATGCAGTTGATCCTCTGGAAGCTCGAAGCGCTGCGTCAGTGGGAGAAGGAGCGTATCACCGGCTGCATCCAGGCGGTGGTCGAGCACCTGGAGCTGAAACTGCGCGATGCCATGCCGCTGATGTTCGCCGCCGTCACCGGCCAGGCCAGCTCGGTGTCAGTGCTCGATGCCATGGAAATCCTCGGCCCGGATCTCACGCGTTTCCGCCTGCGCCAGGCCATCGAATTGCTCGGTGGCGTATCGAAGAAAGAGAACAAGGAGTGGGAAAAGCTTCTGGCCAGCATCAACTGATCGGAGCCGGTTTCCAGGCCGTCGGTCGCCGTGGCGGGCTGGCATCCCGCGGTTTGCGGTAAGTGTTTGTTATGTCAGCGAAAAAAAAACAGCCACCGACTATTTTTTTGTTGACAGGGTGAGGGGGCGCACTTAACATGCGCCCCGTCCTCGAGATGGGGCTATAGCTCAGCTGGGAGAGCGCTTGCATGGCATGCAAGAGGTCGACGGTTCGATCCCGTCTAGCTCCACCAATCTCGGATGCCACAACCGGTTCTTAGGAACAGGTTGAGTTGTAAAGAAGGGCATTTGCGTCCCCTTCGTCTAGTGGCCTAGGACACCGCCCTTTCACGGCGGTAACAGGGGTTCGAGTCCCCTAGGGGACGCCATTATTTCCAGTTGCAGCGCCTTGGTGCTGCAGCCAGACCGCAAGGTTATGGGGCTATAGCTCAGCTGGGAGAGCGCTTGCATGGCATGCAAGAGGTCGACGGTTCGATCCCGTCTAGCTCCACCAATCCACGCCGGGCCAGCCTAGTGCTGGCCTTGTTCTTCGAAGGTTTCGTCCCCTTCGTCTAGTGGCCTAGGACACCGCCCTTTCACGGCGGTAACAGGGGTTCGAGTCCCCTAGGGGACGCCATTTTTGCCCGCTCTGCGGGATTTTTAAGGGTCACTTCTCACGAAGTGGCCCTTTTGTTTTTGTGCGCTCGAAAAGTGCTGGCCGGCTTGTTCATGCAGTCCTTGCGTTGCAGCAGGCAAAACTCCTAAGGTCAGGCTCGTGCCATCACCAAGGGAGGTCACCGCATGAAGCTGACTCACACTGCTGCATCGTTGCGCGCCTCCGCGCCTGGGCGTCTGTCGTGAGCTGGGATCGCCCCGATCCGTTCACCATCGACCTGGTGGTCGGCAGCGAGGATATCGACGGCCTCGGGCATGCCAACAACGCCGTTTACGTGACCTGGCTGGAGCGCTGCGCCTGGCGGCATTCGCAGTCGCTGGGGCTGGATCTGGTCGAGTACCGGCGCCTGGATCGGGCCATGGCGGTGGTGCGTCACGAGATCGATTACCTGAGCAGCGCCTACGAAGGTCAGGAGCTGTTGATGGGCACCTGGATCGTCGAGTCCGATCAGCGCCTGAAGATGGATCGCTGTTTCCAGCTGGTACGCCCGCATGATGGCGTCACCTTGTTGCGCGCGCGCACCACCTTCGTCTGCATCGAGCTGTCCAGCGGGCGACCCAAACGCATGCCGGCCGAGTTCGTCGAAGGCTATGGCAAGGCCTTGCTGCCCGCCTGATGGGTCATGGCTGTGGAGCGAGAAACAGCTTCTGTTCTTGGTAAACGGCTTGGTAGCTTCGCACCTCACCAGGCTGCAGCAGAATCGACTGGCTGCTCACCAGCTCTATCTGGGCGCAGAAGCCTTCCCGTGAAGGCGTGAGGACGACGGTCCTCTCGCCGCTCGGCACGTCCAGCGTGACGCTCTCACCGGCTGGCAGGGCCACCACCAATTGTTCGTCAACACGCAGCTGCAGGTCGCAGGCATTGGGTGCATTGCGGTCGCGGCTGACGATCAGTTTGGCGGTGGCCGCCGGGTCGATGGGCACGCCCTCGGAGATGGGTGTCACGGCGAAGCTCGCCGTGCTGATCAGCAGCAGGGCGAGCGGTGCGCCGGGCAGGCTAAGTCTGCTCATGGTCATTCCAGATTGGCATTCGGTAATGCAATGGACTGTTAGAGGTTGCCGGTGTTCAGCTCGCACGCCGCTGTCCTGGCGTGCTCCTCGCCGCTACACTACGCGCCGTTTTCCACCGGCATGCTGATGCCGTCACTATCTTTTCGAGAGTACCGCCATGCAGATCGCCCTGGCGCCCATGGAGGGGCTGGTCGATGAAATTCTCCGCGACGTGCTGACCCAGGTTGGCGGCATCGACTGGTGCGTGACCGAGTTCATCCGCGTCACCGACCGCGTGTTGCCCAGGTCGACCTACCGCAAGCTGGCGCCGGAGCTGTTCAATGGCGCCAGAACCGCGGCCGGTACGCCGCTACGTGTGCAACTGCTCGGCTCGGACCCCAAGTGCCTGGGTGACAATGCCGCGTATGCCTGTGTGCTCGGTGCACCGGTGATCGACCTGAATTTTGGCTGCCCGGCCAAGACGGTGAACAAGTCCCGCGGCGGGGCGGTGCTGCTCAAGGAGCCGGAGCTGTTGCACGCCATCGTGCGTGAGGTGCGCCGTAGCGTGCCTTCGAGCATTCCAGTGACAGCCAAGATGCGCCTGGGCTTCGATCACAAGGATCTGGCACTGGATTGCGCACGGGCGCTGGCCGAGGGGGGCGCCGCGCAGATCGTCGTGCATGCGCGCACCAAGGTCGAAGGTTACAAGCCGCCGGCTCACTGGGAATGGGTGGCGCGGGTGCAGGAAGCCGTTGCCGTGCCTGTGTACGCCAATGGCGATATCTGGTCGCTGGACGACTGGCGGCGTTGCCGTGAAGTCAGTGGTGCGGAAAACATTATGCTCGGCCGCGGCGTAGTGGCGCAGCCCGACCTGGCCCGGCAGATCGCTGCGGCAAAGGCCGGCCAGGATGCTGGCGTGATGACTTGGGCGGAGCTGCAGCCGCTGCTCGCCGAGTTCTGGTTACAGGCACGCCGCAAGATTTCTCCGCGTTACGCGTCGGGGCGGCTCAAGCAGTGGCTGGCGATGCTTACCCGCACTTACCCGCAGGCAGTCGAACTGTTCGCTGTGGTGCGGCGAGAAACCAACTGCGAGGTCATCGATGCGCTGCTTGGTGTGAACATTGCGCCAGCAGAGGTGAGCATTCTGCAAACGCTCGAAGCTGACGACGAGGCGTTTAGCGACCTCCGCTGACGTCCAGTAGCGAACCGGTGGTGTAGGAAGCCTGTTCGCCCGCCAGCCACACAATGGCCTCTGCCACTTCTTCGGCGCGCCCGCCGCGCCGAAGTGGAATGCTGGCGGCCACGCGCGCCACCCGTTGTGGCTCGCCGCCGCTGGCATGAATCTCGGTGTCGATCACCCCAGGGCGCACCGCGTTGACGCGGATGCCATCTTCAGCAAGCTCCTTGGCCAGGCCCACCGTCATGCTGTCGACCGCGCCCTTGGCGGCGGCGTAATCGATGTATTCCCCTGGCGCGCCGAGCCGCGCGGCAATCGACGACACATTGACGATTGCGCCACCGCGGCCGCCCTGACGGGTCGACATGCGTGCTATCGCCTCGCGGTTGCACAGGAAGCTGCCGTACACGTTGGTCGCGAATACCCGCTGCCAGCGCTCCAGGCTCATCTGCTCCAGGCGCATCTGCTGCTCCAGCATGCCGGCATTGTTGACCAGCACGTCCAGGCGCCCAAGGCGTTCATCGATCTCGGCGAACAGATCGCGAACCTGAGCTTCGTCCGCCACGTCGGCCGGCAGCGCGATAGCCTGGCCACCGTTGGCGGCGATTTCTTTGGCCAGCGCTTCGGCGGTCTCGCGCTGGCGATGGTAGTTGATCACCACGCTGTAGCCATGCTGCGCCGCCAGGCGCGCGGTGGCGGCGCCGATGCCGCGGCTGGCTCCGGTAATCAGAATGATGCGGCTCATCAAAAACTCCTTTTTCAGGGCCTTGAAATTTTTTCGGGCATCCACATTTTTCTCACTGCGGGATGCCGAAGTCGGGTCCCGCACCTTATCACTCGCTGACTATTCAGGAGATTTACCATGAGCACTGCATTTTCCATGACCCCGCTGTTCCGTCAGTCCATTGGCTTCGACCGTTTCAACGACCTGTTCGAGTCGGCGATGCGCAACGAGACGAGCAGCAGCTACCCGCCCTATAACGTCGAGAAGCATGCCGACGACCAGTACCGGATCGTCATCGCTGCCGCTGGTTTCCAGGATGAAGATCTGGATCTGCAGGTCGAGCGCGGTGTGTTGACCGTGACCGGCGGCAAGCGCGCGGGCAATGGTGAAAATGTCACCTACCTGTATCAGGGCATCGCTCAGCGTTCGTTCAAGCTGTCGTTCCGTCTGGCCGATCATATCGAGGTCAAGAGCGCCAACCTGGAGAGCGGCCTGCTCAATATCGAGCTGGTGCGTCATGTGCCGGAAGAGGCCAAAGCCAAGCGAATCCCGATCGGGGCTGCACGTGCGGCGCTGGAAAACTGATTCCCGCGGCTGCACACCGGAGAAGGCGCCCTCGTGGCGCCTTTTCTGTTTCAGAGCGGCAGGTGAGCGGTCTGGGTGAGCAGGTCGCGGAAGATCGGCAGCGGCAGCGGGCGGCTGAACAGATAGCCCTGATAACAGTGGCAGCCCTGGGCTTGCAGGAAGTCCAGCTGGCTCTGTTGCTCCACGCCTTCGGCGATCACCTCCAGGCCCAGGCTGAGGCCGAGCGCCACCACGGCACGGATGATTTCTGCATCGCTGGGGTTGATGGTGGCGTCGCGCACGAACGACTGGTCGATCTTCAGTACGTCCACGGGCAGGCGTTTGAGGTAGGTAAGCGACGAATAGCCAGTGCCGAAATCGTCCATGGCGAAGCTCACGCCCAGTTTGCGCAGGCGGTTCATCTTGGCGATGGTGTCGTCGATGTCCTCGATGACGATGCCTTCGGTGATCTCCAGCTTGAGCATGCCGTGGGGCAGTTTGTTCTTGCGCAGGCAATGCTCGACGCGCTCGACGAAATCCCCCTGGCGGAACTGCCGGGTGCTGATGTTCACGCACAGGCTGAACTGCTCATCAATGATGCGTTCCTCCAGCAGCTGTGCGCAGGCGTGGCAGGCTTCGACCATCACCCAGGCGCCCACTTCGAGGATCAGCCCGCTTTCTTCCAGTACATGGATGAACAGAGCAGGCGACTGCTGGCCCAGTGTTGGATGCGCCCAGCGCAACAAGGCTTCGGCGCCGATAATCTGGCCGCTGCGTGCATCCACCTGGGGCTGGAAGTGCAGCTCGAATTCGCCGCGACTCAGCGCCGTGCGCAACTCGTTTTCCAGGCGCAGGCGTTCGCTGGCAGCATGCTGCATGGAGTTGTGGAACAGCTGGATGGTGTTGCGGCCTGAATCCTTGGCGCGGTACAGGGCGATGTCGGCGCGCTTGAGTAGGTCCGCCGGCGTCTGGCCGTGATCGGGAATTAGCGCGATGCCGATGCTCGGGGTGACCTGCAGGCGGTGACCTTCGAGCAGCATCGGCTCGCTGAGCAGATTGCGCAGCTTTTCTGCAGCCTGCCCGGCATGACTGACGACTTGCTCGAGCGTACCTTCTAGGCCGGTCAGCAGCACCACGAACTCGTCGCCGCCCAGGCGCGCCACGGTGTCTTCCTCGCGCACGCTGACTTCCAGGCGCGCGGTGATCAGCTTGAGCACCGCGTCGCCAAACGGGTGGCCAAGCGAATCATTGATGTGCTTGAAGTGATCGAGGTCGAGAAACAGCAGGGCGCCGCGTAGGCGGTGGCGTTGCAGTAGTGCGATCTGCTGCGTCAGGCGATCCATCAGCAGGGCGCGATTGGGCAGGCTGGTTAGCGGGTCGTGGTAGGCAAGGTGATGAATCTGATGCTGGGCGGCCTTGAGCTGGCTGATGTCGCGGGCGGTCACCAGCAGGCAAAGCATGCCGTCCAGCTCGATGGGTTCGAAGGAAACTTCCACTTCTAGCAGTTCGCCGTGGCGATCCTGGCCGGTCATTTCGAGACGCTGCACGTGCCCTTCGTCGTGAAGCATCTGGAGCATTTGCCGGCGTTGCTCCGCGTCGGGCCAGATACCTACTTCGAGGGAGGTACGGCCTATGACCTCTTCTGCGCTGTAGCCGGTGAGGCGGGTGAAGCCGTCGTTGACCTCGATATAGCGCCCGGTATCACGTGTGGTGATGGTGATGGCGTCCGGGCTGGAGTGAAAGGCCTTGGAGAACTTCTCCTGGCTGGCCTTGAGCGCGGATTCGGCGCGTTGTTGCTCGGTGATATCGCGAAACATGCTGAGTACACAGGGTTGCCCTGCTAGCTCCAGGCGTCTACACGACACGATGCAGGTCATGACGCCGCCTTGCGGGTCACGTAGATCGATACGTTGGTCGGTCAGGTCGTTACCGCTGATGATCATGCTACGCAGTTCGGCATGTTGCGGCAGCGCCTGCCAGGGCTCGAGCTTGAAGATATTCCGGCCAGTGACTTCTGCTGGACGCCAGCCGAAGGCCTGGGTGAAGGCCGGGTTGATCTCGAGAATGCGCCCCTCCGGCAGGGTGGTTACGCAAATCGGATCAGGGCTGGCCTGGAACACCATGGCGAACTTGCGCTCGGAGGCCTGCAGGCGCTGCTCGCGCAGGGTGCGCTCGCTGGTATCGATCATGATGCCGGTCATTCGCGCCGGCTGGCCGTTGGCATCACGGTGCAGTTTGGCGCTGCTCTCCAGGTAATGCGTCTGCCCGCTGGCGTGTACCGTGCGGTAGGTGACCTGAGAGTCCTCGCCGTTGTCGAGCAGCAGGTCGCGGTAAGTCTGGCGCAGCGCCTTACGGTCCTGCATCGGGACGTGCGCAAAGAAATCCGTGAACGGCCCCTGGAAGGGTTCGGCAGGCAAGCCGTGCAACGCAGCAGCCCGGCCCGAGGCGAACATGGTGTCGCTGGGGATGTGCCAGTCCCAGGTGCCCAGTTCTGCTGATTCGAGCGCCATGCGCAGGCGTTCCTGGCTATCGGCCAGGGCCTGCTCTTGGCTGCGTTGCCGGTTAATGTCGCGAACCACGCCGAACATCCGGTTCTGCTTGCCTTCACCGGCCTGCAGGCTGCCGGTAATCTCGATCCAGCGCAGGCTGCCGTCCGGCAAGTGGATACGGTGGCGGATCGGCTCTGCAGTCGGGGAGCCGTCGATGACTGCCTGAAACATGCGCAGCACTTCGCCGCGCTCTTCTTCGGGAATCAGCCCTATATAGTCGACCGGCGCGCTCAGTGGTCGAGTCGGGTCGAGGCCGAAGACCTTTTGAGCTCCACGTGACCAGCTGACCTCACCACTGTCGATGTTCCAGTACCAGGCCCCGAGCCCCGCTCCGTTGAGGGCCGCCAGCAGGTGCTGGCTGTCGTGCCAGGTCTTTTCGAACTCGGCGGGATCAAGCACCGGTACGTGGGGCAATGGTGGGCGTTTGTCGTTGGAGTTGCCCATTGACCCTTCCTCTACATAAGCCCGGCCAGAGTGGTGGCCGGGCTATCGGCAAGTACGCCGAATGAATACCGGCCAATGGCCGGTATGAGTGCCACGTTAGCTGTTGCCTTAGCGCTAAGGCAAGCTGTCACGCTGGCCGTCGAGCAGTTGCATGAAGGCCCTGGCGGCATTCGAAAGAGTACGCTCGGTATGCACGATGTAGCCCAGCTGGCGTGACAGCTGAATGCCCGGCAACGGCAGCCGGAACACCTGATCATCGAGCATGGTGCGCGGCAATACGCTCCAGGCCAGGCCAATGGAAACCATCATTTTGATGGTTTCCAGATAGTTGGTGCTCATGGCGATATTCGGCGTCAGGTCCTCGGCCTCGAACAGGCGCTGAACGATATGGTGGGTAAAGGTGTTGCCGCCGGGAAATACCGCTGGGTGCAGGGCGACATCGGCGAGGGTCACGCCCGTGCTTTGGGCCAGTGGGTGCTCGGGGGCGGTGACGAAATCCAGCGGGTCATCCCACACTGGCACGGCGCGCACCGGATCGCGGGTATCTGGCGCCAGGGTGATCACCGCCAGCTCGGCGCGGCCGTGGAACACCTCGTCGTAAGCCACTTCCGAGTCGAGAAACTGGATGTCTAGCGCGACTTGCGGATGTGCGCGGGTAAAGGCGCGCAGCAGCGGCGGCAAGCGGTGCAGGCCGATATGGTGGCTGGTGGCGAGGGTCAGCCGGCCGGTGATCTCGCCATTGAGGTTGGTCAGCGCCCGGCGGGTATCCTCCAGCACGTTGAGAATCTGATAAGCACGTGGCAGCAGGGCGCGGCCAGCCTCGGTCAGGCTCACCTCGCGGCCTAGGCGGTCGAACAGGCGCACACGCAGTTGCTGCTCCAGACTGGCGATGCGCTTGCTGACTGCTGGTTGGGTCAGGTGCAGGCGTATCGCCGCTTCGGAAAAGCTGCCGAGTTCGGCAATGGCGATAAAGGCATTGAGCGTGGCGAGATCCATAAGTCTTCCAGTTGGCGATCTGCGTTGTTTATCGCCCGATGCTATATCAATTCCGTTCAGGAATCTTCTGGATGAAAAATATGAATTTGAGTTATTCGCTACCGAGGCATAGCATTCTCCCCATAAGCGAAGGGGCTATTGCTCCGGCATAGAACGGGTGCCTCTAAAAACGTAAGCGAGGCAGTCAGCGCAAGGCGAAAGCAGGCGAGAAAGCGGAGTTTACGAGTTGTAAATGAGCATTTTGAGACTGCTTTCAACGCGGCGATGACAACGCAGGTAGTTTTTAGAGGTGCCCGAAGACTGATGAGGAACAGGCTGATGGTTGGCAAGACGCTCTACGACAAGTTGTGGGAAATGCACGAAGTGAAGCGACGCGACGACGGCTCGTCGCTGATCTACATCGACCGCCACATTCTTCACGAAGTGACGTCGCCCCAGGCCTTCGAAGGCCTGCGCCTGGCCGGGCGCAAGCCGTGGCGTATCGACGCCAACATCGCCACCCCGGATCACAACGTGCCGACCACCCGCGCCGAGCGCCTCGGTGGCCTGGACGCCATCGCCGATGAAGTCTCGCGTATTCAGGTCAAGACCCTGGACGAGAACTGCGACGACTTCGGCATTCTCGAATTCAAGATGAACGACGTGCGCCAGGGCATCGTGCACGTGGTCGGCCCGGAGCAGGGTGCCACCTTGCCAGGCATGACCGTGGTCTGCGGCGACTCGCACACCTCCACCCATGGTGCGTTTGGCGCGCTGGCCCATGGCATCGGCACCTCCGAGGTCGAGCACGTGCTCGCCACTCAATGCCTGGTCGCCAAGAAAATGAAGAACATGCAGGTGCGGGTCGAGGGCAAGCTGCCGTTCGGTGTGACGGCCAAGGACATCGTGCTCGCGGTGATCGGCAAGATCGGCACCGCTGGCGGTAATGGCCATGCCATGGAGTTCGCCGGCAGCGCGATCCGTGACCTGTCTCTCGAAGGGCGCATGACCATCTGCAACATGTCCATCGAAGCCGGCGCCCGGGTTGGCCTGGTGGCGGTCGATGAGAAAACCATCGCCTATGTCGAAGGCCGACCGTATTCGCCGAAGGGCGCGGATTGGCAAAAAGCCGTGGCGGTATGGCGTGACCTGGTTTCCGATGCCGACGCGCATTTCGACACCGTGGTCGAGCTGCGTGCAGAAGACATCAAACCGCAGGTCAGCTGGGGCACGTCGCCCGAGATGGTCCTGGCTGTTGACCAGAACGTGCCGGACCCGGCCCGTGAAAACGACCCGGTGAAGAAGGATTCGATCACCCGCGCGCTTAAGTACATGGGCCTCGCCGCCAACCAGCCGATCACCGACATCAAGCTTGATCGCGTGTTCATTGGCTCGTGCACCAACTCGCGCATCGAAGATCTGCGCGCCGCTGCTGAAGTGGCCAGGGGTCGCAAGGTCGCCAGCACCGTCAAGCAGGCGCTGGTCGTTCCGGGCTCAGGTCTGGTCAAGGCCCAGGCGGAAAGCGAAGGGCTGGACAAGATCTTCATCGAAGCCGGTTTCGAGTGGCGTGAACCAGGCTGCTCCATGTGCCTGGCGATGAACCCGGACAAACTCGGCAACGGCGAGCATTGCGCGTCGACCTCCAACCGCAACTTCGAAGGCCGTCAGGGCGCTGGTGGTCGTACCCACCTGGTAAGCCCGGCCATGGCTGCCGCCGCAGCGGTCACCGGTCGCTTCATCGACGTTCGCGAATTGATTCAGGCCTGAGGAGTACGACATGACACCTTTTACCCAGCACACCGGCTTGGTCGCTCCGCTTGATCGCGCCAACGTCGACACCGACCAGATCATCCCCAAGCAGTTCTTGAAGTCGATCAAGCGCACCGGCTTTGGCCCGAACCTGTTCGACGAGTGGCGTTACCTGGATGTCGGGCAGCCAAACCAAGACAACTCCAATCGGCCGCTCAATAAGGACTTCGTGCTCAACTTCCCGCGTTATCAGGGCGCCAGCGTGTTGCTGGCCCGTGAAAACTTTGGTTGTGGTTCGAGCCGCGAGCACGCGCCGTGGGCGCTGGACGAGTACGGTTTCCGCACCGTGATCGCGCCGAGCTTCGCTGATATCTTCTTCAACAACAGCTTCAAGAACGGCCTGCTGCCGATCGTGCTGGCCGAAGAGGAAGTCGATGCGCTGTTCGAACAGGCCGAGGCCACCGAGGGTTACCAACTGACCGTCGACCTCGCTGCGCAGACCGTCACCCGTCCGGATGGCGTGCAGTACAACTTTGAAGTCGATGCCTTCCGCAAGCACTGCCTGCTCAATGGCCTCGATGATATCGGCCTGACTCTGCAGGACGCCGACGCGATCCGTGCGTTCGAAGTCGGCTACAGGCAACGTCAGCCGTGGCTGTTCGGCGCCATCAAGTAAGCCGCCCGCGCCGCCTGGCGGCGCGGAAAAATAAGGTTACGTGTTATCGGTGAATGGGCCCGTAGCGCCTTGACCCCGCCCGAACGGACGCCGAACATGGCGCCCCTCGCGGCAGGGTAATGGCCACGGGCCTGTTCGGGTTTTTACAGGTCGCGCACGGCAAGGCCGGCGGCCCGAACCTAATAAAGGAAAGGTATGAGCAAGCAGATTCTGATTCTTCCCGGTGATGGCATCGGCCCGGAAATCATGGCCGAAGCGGTCAAGGTATTGCGCCTGGCCAATGACAAGTTCGACCTCAACGTCGAACTGTCGTTTGACGAGCTGGGCGGTGCGGCCGTCGACAAGTACGGCGTGCCGCTGGCTGACGAAACCCTGGAACGCGCCCGCGCGGCCGATGCCGTGCTGCTTGGCGCCGTGGGTGGCCCGAAATGGGACAAGATCGACCCGGCCATTCGCCCCGAGCGTGGCCTGCTGAAGATCCGCTCGCAGCTCGGCCTGTTCGCCAACCTGCGCCCGGCCATCCTTTACCCGCAGCTGGCCGACGCTTCGTCGCTCAAGCCCGAAGTGGTGGCTGGCCTGGATATCCTGATCGTCCGTGAGCTGACTGGCGGCATCTACTTCGGTCAGCCGCGCGAAACCAAGGTGCTGGAAAGCGGCGAGCGCATGGCGTACGACACGCTGCCATATAGCGAGAGCGAAATCCGCCGTATCGCCAAGGTCGGTTTCGACATGGCCATGGTGCGCAACAAGAAACTGTGCTCGGTGGACAAGGCCAACGTCCTCGCCTCCAGCCAGCTGTGGCGCGCCGTGGTCGAGGAAGTGGCCAAGGATTACCCGGATGTCGAGCTGAGCCACATGTACGTCGACAACGCTGCCATGCAGCTGGTGCGTGCGCCGAAGCAGTTCGACGTGATGGTTACCGACAACATGTTCGGCGACATCCTTTCCGACGAGGCCTCGATGCTCACCGGTTCCATCGGTATGCTGCCGTCCGCTTCGCTGGATGCCAACAACAAGGGCATGTACGAGCCGTGCCATGGTTCGGCGCCGGATATCGCCGGGCAGGGCATCGCCAACCCGCTGGCGACCATTCTGTCGGTGTCGATGATGCTGCGTTACAGCTTCAACCAGGCTCAGGCCGCCGATGCCATCGAGCTGGCCGTGAGCCGCGTGCTCGACCAGGGCCTGCGCACCGGTGACATCCATTCGGCGGGTACGACCAAGGTCGGCACTGCGGCGATGGGTGATGCGGTAGTCGAAGCGCTGCGTAGTCTGTAATCTTCCAGGCCGCTGGAAACTGTCCGGCGGTTTGTTCATATAGGTGTAGTGGTTATGAAACGTGTAGGTCTTATCGGTTGGCGTGGCATGGTCGGTTCCGTGCTTATGCAGCGCATGCTGGAAGAACAGGATTTCGATCTGATCGAGCCAGTGTTCTTCACCACCTCCAATGTCGGTGGCCAAGGCCCTGCCATTGGCAAGGAAACCGAAGCGCTCAAGGATGCCTACAGCATCGACGAGCTCAAAGGCCTGGACGTGATTCTCACCTGCCAAGGTGGCGACTACACCAGCGAAGTATTCCCGAAGCTGCGTGAGGCGGGCTGGAAGGGCTACTGGATCGACGCGGCGTCCTCGCTGCGTATGGCTGACGACGCGGTGATCGTGCTCGACCCGGTCAACCGCCGGGTCATTGACCACGCGCTGGATGCCGGCACCAAGAACTACATCGGCGGCAACTGCACCGTCAGCCTGATGCTGATGGCCCTCGGCGGTCTGTACGAAGCCGGCCTGGTCGAGTGGATGAGCGCCATGACCTACCAGGCGGCGTCCGGTGCTGGCGCGCAGAACATGCGCGAGCTGATCAAGCAGATGGGCACCATCAACGCCACCGTGGCCGATGAACTGGCCGACCCGGCCAGCGCCATCCTCGACATCGACCGGAAAGTAGCCGAAGCCATGCGCGGCGATGCGTTCCCGGTCGACAACTTCGGCGTGCCGCTGGCCGGCAGCCTGATTCCTTATATCGACAAGGAACTGCCTAACGGCCAGAGTCGCGAAGAGTGGAAGGCCCAGGCGGAAACCAACAAGATTCTCGGGCGCTTCAAGAATCCGATTCCGGTCGACGGCATCTGCGTGCGCATCGGCGCCATGCGTTGCCACAGCCAGGCGCTGACCATCAAGCTCAACAAGGACGTGCCGCTCTCCGATATCGAAGGGCTGATCAGCCAGCACAACCCGTGGGTCAAGCTGGTGCCGAACCATCGCGAAGCCAGCATCCGCGAACTCGGTCCGGCTGCCGTTACCGGCACCCTGAGCGTACCGGTCGGCCGTCTGCGCAAGCTGAACATGGGTTCGCAGTACTTGGGCGCTTTCACCGTGGGCGACCAGCTGCTGTGGGGCGCTGCCGAGCCGCTGCGCCGTATGTTGCGCATCCTGCTGGAGCGTTGATTCACAAGCGGCGCGCTGCCAGGCGCGCCGTGCTTGGGGCTGGTAGAGGGTGGTCGCTTGCGATTGCCGTCGCCGGCCCCTTTGCTTTTCGGTAGAGTGCTGGGTCTGTTTCAGCTATCGAGCGTCAGGCTCCCTTCATGACTTCTAACTTTGCTATAGCCATCGTCGGTGCTACCGGCAGTGTTGGCGAAACCCTGCTGCAAATCCTCGAAGAGCGCGATTTCCCGATCAGTGATCTGCATCTGCTGGCCAGCAACGAGTCGGCCGGCCGCACGCTGGCCTACAGAGGCCGTAACCTGCGCGTGCGTGCGGTAGACGGTTTCGATTTCCGTACCGTGCAACTGGTGTTCTTTGCTGCCGACCCATCGGTGACCCTGGCCCATGCCGACGCGGTGCGTAAGGCCGGCTGTTCGCTGATCGATGTAACGGGTGCGCTGCCAAGTGACGTTGCGCCGCGCGTGGTGCCGGAAGTTAACGGCGCTCTGATCAGTGGTGAGGCGCCGTTCGCCGTGACCAGCCCGTCCTCGGTGGCAGTTGCCGTGAGCCTGGTGCTTGGGGCACTACGCGAGCACGTGCAGGTGCGCAGGCTGGTGATCGATGCCGGGCTGGCGGTCTCCAGCCGTGGGCGAGAGGGCGTTTCCGAGCTGGCGCGGCAAACCGCCGAGCTGCTCAACGGCCGTTCTGTCGAGCCTCGTCTGTTCGATCGGCAGATGGCGTTCAACGTGCTCGCCCAGGTTGACGAGCCGGATGCCGAGGGCCATGGCCGCCTGGAGCGCCGAGTCAACGCAGACATCAAGGCATTGTTCGCTGATGAGGCGCTGAATGTCGCGGTCAGCTGCCATCAGGTGCCGGTATTTTTCGGCGATAGTTTGAGTGTCACCGTGCAGGCGTCTACACCTGTAGAGCTGGGCAAGGTAATTGCCGCGCTGGATGCCGCTGCTGGCATCGAGCTGGTGGATGCCGGTGATTACCCCACGGTTATCGGTGACGCCGTCGGCCAGGATGAAGTCTACGTAGGCCGCGTACGCCGGGGGATTGATGACCCCTGTGAGCTCAGTTTGTGGATTGTGTCTGATAATGTGCGAAAAGGTGCTGCTTTGAACGCGGTGCAACTGGCCGAGTTATTGATAAAACACCATCTGTAAAAGATACTTATCCGGAAGTCTGCATATCTATTCGAGCTTGGCAAAAACTGAGCGCGCTGATCGTTGGCTGGGGGGCCTGAAAAGGGGCAGCCACCGATCACCTATTCTCTCGTCTCTCGAGAGCAGTTAACACAAAGGAAAAGGCTATGGTTCGGGTTCGTAAACTGGTACTGGCTATCGCTGCGGCGACGGCGTTGTCTTCCGGTATGGCGCATGCGCTGGGTGTCGGCGAGTTGACACTCCAGTCGTCTCTGAACCAGCCTCTGGTGGCGGAAATTGAACTGTTGGACGTGCGCGACCTTTCCGCTGCGGAAATGCGGCCCTCGTTGGCCTCGCCAGAGGAATTCAACAAGGCAGGTGTCGACCGCCAGTATTTCCTGACCGACCTCAAGTTCACACCCATCGTCAAACCCAATGGCAAGAGCGTGATTCGTGTCACCTCGACCAAGCCGGTTCGCGAGCCTTACCTGAATTTCCTGGTAGAAGTGCTGTGGCCCAATGGCCGCCTGCTGCGCGAGTACACCCTGCTGCTCGACCCACCACTGTATTCCCCGCAAGCCGCTGCTGCCCCGCAATTGCCGGTGGCCGCGCCTGTGCCTGCTCCGCGCCCAGCGCCTAGCGCAGCACCGCGTGCTGCTGCACCCGCTCCCGCACCGGCTGCGCCGCGTGCGAGCAGCGCTGGTGGTGATTACCGCACCAATGCCAACGACACACTGTGGGAAGTAGCCCAGCGTGCAGGCGGTAGCGGTAGCGTTCACCAGAAGATGCTCGCCATCCAGGATCTCAACCCGGATGCCTTCATTGGCGGCAATATCAACCGCATGAAGAGCGGCCAGGTACTGCGTCTGCCGGATGATCAGCAGATCGCCCGTCGTAGCCAGTCCGAAGCGTTGGCGCAGGTCGGCGAACAAAACAGTTCCTGGCGTCAGGGTCGTAGTGCACCGGCAGTCGCTGGCACCCGGCAGATCGACGCCACGCGCCGTAGCACTGCTGGCGCCGCGCCAGCCGAAGTGGCCGCCCAGGACAAGCTCAAACTGGTCGCTGCCGAAGCAGGCAAGGCTACTGCCGGCAGCGAGAACGGTTCTGCCAACAGCGCCGCGCTGTCCAACCAGCTCGCAGTTACCCAAGAGAGCCTGGACTCGACGCGCCGTGAGAATGATGAGCTCAAGGATCGGATGACCGATCTGCAAAGCCAGCTCGATAAACTGCAGCGGCTCATTCAGCTCAAAGACAACCAACTGGCCAAGCTGCAGGCTGATGCGTCGGCACCAGCCGGCCAGGCGGCCGCTAACGGAGCAGCCGCTAGCGTAGGCACCGCTCAAGCCCCAGCTGCGCCAGCCACTCCGCCTACTACCGCACCAGCTGCTGGTGCCCCGGCAAACGAAGCGCCAGCTGCGGCCAATGAGCCGGCGCCTGCCGAGGCCACGCCAGCCGATCAGGCACCTTCTGCTCCAGCTGCCGAAACGGCTCCGACCCAAGCGCCTGAAGTGGCTGCAGAGCCTGCCCCGGCCGAGCCTGCGGCACCTGCTGCCGAAACTCCTGCGCCGGCGCCGGTAGTTGCAGCGCCTGAAACAGCCGAAGAAGACAGTGCTCTCGATAACCTGCTGGCCAACCCGATGATGTTGGGGTTGATCGGCGGCAGTCTGCTGCTGGCGCTTCTGTTGGTGCTGCTGATTCTCTCGCGCCGCAATGCTCGTAAGGCGGAAGAGGAAGAAGCCAGCCTGGCGGTCTATGAAGAAGACACCCACCGCTTCGATAGCGATCTGGAACTGCCGGCCGACAGCCTTAACGATCTGCCGGACGACCAGGTTGCCCTGTCGCAGCCTGTAGGCGAAGAGCGCATTACCGCGCAGACCGGTGATGCTCTGGGTGAGGCTGATATCTACATCGCTTACGGCCGCTTCAATCAGGCTGCCGAGCTGCTGCACAATGCGATCAACGATGAGCCGCACCGCACCGATTTGCGTCTGAAACTGATGGAAGTCTATGCCGAGCTGGGCGATCGCGAAGGTTTCGCGCGTCAAGAAAGCGAGCTGCGCGAGATCGGTGGCGCCAATGCTCAGGTTGAGCAGTTGAAGAGCCGTTATCCAGCGATGGTCGTGCTCGGCGGCGCTGCTGCAGCTGCCAGCTATGCGGCCGCTGATGATCTGGACTCCTTCAGCCTCGACGATCTGGCGCTCGACGAGCCGGAGCAGGTAACCGCTCCTCGCCAGCCAGCCGCTGATGACGCTTTCGATCTGGACCTCGATGCACTGGAAGCCGAGTTCGCGGCAGAGCCGCTGCCCAAGGCGCAGGATGACATCGCCAGCTTTGATGAAATCGACACCCTGAGCCTGGATTCGGATCTGGACCTGCATTCCCAGCCGCCTGTTACAAGCAAGGACGACGCTTTCGACCTGGGTCTTGGCGATGAAACCACCAGCCGTCAGGAGCTCGGTGGTGAGCTGGCCGACTTCAGCCTCGACCTCGATACTCCGGCCGGCACAACTGCCACGCAGGATGACGATTTCCTGCTGAGCCTGGATGACGAAGCCGAAAAGCCGGCGCCTGATCTGGCCGAGCTTTCTTCAGCGCTGGATAACGACAAGCCCGAAGATGATTTTGGCCTCCCAGCCGATTTCGACCTGTCGCTCAACGACGAGCCAGTTCAGACGAACACCGGTGCAAGTTTCGCCGCTCAGCTCGATGATGTGACCGCCGAGCTCGATCAGTTGGCCGAAAGCCTCGAGCAGCAAGGGCAGCAGGATATGCAAGCCGATAATCTGCCGCTCGATGAAGACGATGATTTCGACTTCCTCTCCGGCACCGACGAAACCGCCACCAAGCTGGACCTGGCGCGGGCTTACATTGATATGGGCGATACCGAAGGTGCTCGTGACATCCTCGATGAAGTGATCGCCGAAGGTAATGATGGTCAGCAGCAGGAAGCACGCGAGCTGATCGGCAAGCTGGTTTAACGAGCAATTGATTGGCAAAAACGGCAGCCCAGAGGCTGCCGTTTTTGCATCTACAGCACACAACTAAATTGGCGGCTGGCATGGCAGCCTCCTTGGGTGGCGGTATAATTGCCGGCATTGCAGCTTTGATCTGGTCATAACCAATTGATTAATGAACAAATGACGGCAGCCGAAATGGCTGCCGTCGGCATTTACAAGATTGCTCTGGGCGTCGAGTACCGTGGCGCCCGCTATCGTGGTTTTCAGCGCCAGCGCGACGGTGTGCCCTCGATCCAGGCAGCGCTCGAAAAAGCCTTGTCCAAGGTTGCGGGCGGTGCGCCGGTGACGCTCAGTTGTGCAGGGCGCACCGACGCCTTGGTGCATGCCAGCGGCCAGGTGGTGCATTTCGACACCACGGTTGACCGTTCCATGCATGCCTGGGTCATGGGTGCCAACATGAACCTGCCTGGTGACATCAGCGTCACCTGGGCCAAGGCCATGCCAAAGCATTTCGACGCACGCTTCTGCGCCATGGCGCGGCGCTATCGCTATGTGATCTACAACGACCAGATCCGCCCGGCGCATATGGCCGAAGAGGTCACCTGGAATCACCGGCCGCTGGATATCGAGCGCATGCGCGAGGCGGCCAAGGTGTTCCTGGGTACGCACGACTTCAGCGCTTTTCGTGCTCGCCAGTGTCAGGCCAAGTCGCCGATCAAGACGGTTCACCATCTCGAACTGCTGCAGCACGGGCGTTTTATCGTGCTCGATATCCGCGCCAATGCCTTTCTGCATCACATGGTGCGCAATATCGCTGGCGTGCTGATGACCATCGGCACTGGCGAACGGCCGGTTGGGTGGGCAGGGCAGGTGCTGCAAGCCGGCGTGCGCCGTACCGGCGGCGTGACGGCTCACCCCTATGGGTTGTATCTGGTGCAGGTGGATTACCCTGAAGAGTTCGACTTGCCGACCCGCTATCTTGGGCCGCACTTCTTGTCGGGCCTGGAAGACGTGGCGGCAAGGTAGGCGAGGCAGGGGCGCGGCAATTAATGGCGCGTCTTCGCTGGTCATTTGTTACCATCCGGCCTTTCGCGGAGGTATTCGTCTTTTGTCAGTCGTTCGCAGCAAGATCTGTGGGATTACGCGCCTTGAAGACGCGCTGGTTGCAGTGGCCGCTGGCGCCGATGCTATCGGCCTGGTTTTTTACGCGCGCAGCCCGCGAGCTGTGTCCGTAGAGCAGGCGCGTAACATTCTTGCTGGCTTGCCGCCATTCGTGACCACTGTTGGTTTGTTCGTCGATATGCCGCGTAGCGAAATCGAAGCGCTGCTTGCTGCCGTGCCGCTGGACCTGTTGCAGTTCCACGGTGATGAAAAAGCGGCTGATTGCGAAGCGCTCGGGCGGCCGTACATCAAGGCGCTGCGTGTTCGTGCAGGGGACGATGTAGCTGCGCTTGTCGGTGCTTACCCAAGTGCCCAGGCGGTTTTGCTCGATACCTATGTAGAAGGCGTGCCGGGCGGTACGGGGCAGGCTTTCGACTGGTCGCTGGTTCCGGCGAAGCTCAGCAAACCGGTGATTCTGGCCGGTGGCTTGACGGCGGATAACGTCGGGGCGGCCATCGCTCAGGTGCGTCCTTATGCAGTGGATGTCAGCGGTGGTGTCGAGGCTGGCAAGGGCATCAAGGATGCCACCAAGGTTAAAGACTTCGTGCGTGCTGTGCGTGCGGTTGGAGAGTTGATGTGACGGCGCCGCTCAGCGAGCCGTCCATACTCCTATCGCCGCGGACAGTGCGCGCTTTTTTCGTGGTCGAGGCAGGTGGCGGGCAGCAAGCCGGCCCTTGGGGCGACCGCTTTGTGAATTCGCTTGTCATGTGTAACAAGCATGTTGAAGCCTACAGCGTTGGAGAATTGAGAGCATGAGCAACTGGCTGGTAGACAAACTGATCCCATCGATCATGCGTTCCGAGGTCAAGAAGAGTTCGGTGCCTGAAGGTCTGTGGCACAAGTGCCCATCCTGTGAGGCCGTGCTGTACAAGCCCGAGCTGGAAAAGACCCTCGACGTTTGCCCCAAGTGCAACCACCACATGCGTATTGGCGCTCGTGCGCGCCTGAATATTTTCCTCGACGCTGATGGCCGCGAAGAAATCGGTGCCGATCTGGAGCCAAGCGATCGCCTGAAATTCCGTGACGGCAAGAAGTACAAGGATCGCCTGGTCGCTGCTCAGAAGCAGACCGGTGAGAAGGACGCGCTGATCTCCATGAGTGGCACCCTTGAAGGCATGCCGATCGTCACCTGCGCCTTCGAGTTTTCCTTCATGGGCGGCTCGATGGGCGCCATCGTTGGTGAGCGTTTCGTGCAGGCTGCCAACGTCGCGCTCGAGAAGCGTTGCCCGTTCGTTTGCTTCGCCGCCTCCGGCGGTGCGCGCATGCAGGAGGCGCTGATCTCGCTGATGCAGATGGCCAAGACTTCTGCGGTACTGGCGCGCTTGCGCGAAGAGGGCATCCCGTTCATTTCCGTACTGACCGATCCGGTTTACGGCGGCGTTTCTGCCAGCCTGGCGATGCTGGGTGACGTGATCGTCGCCGAGCCGAAAGCGCTGATCGGCTTCGCCGGCCCGCGTGTGATCGAGCAGACCGTTCGCGAGAAACTGCCGGAAGGTTTCCAGCGAAGTGAATTCCTCATCGAGCATGGCGCGATCGATATGATCATCCACCGGGCCGAGCTGCGTCCGCGTTTGGCGCGCCTGCTGGCTCAGTTCACTCATCAGCAGTCTCCTGTAGCCCTTCCGGTCACTGCATGATGCAACGCTCCCTGGCCGAGTGGCTGGCGTACCTGGAGCGGCTGCATCCGAGCGCCATCGACATGGGCCTGGAGCGCTCTAGGGAAGTCGCCGGGCGCCTTGGGCTTTCCCGTCCAGCGCCCCGGGTGATCACCGTCACCGGCACTAACGGCAAAGGTTCGACCTGCGCCTTTCTCGCTTCGCTGCTGCGTGCTCAAGGCATGAAGGTTGGCGTGTACAGCTCGCCGCATTTGCTGCGCTACAACGAGCGTGTGCAAATCGATGGCGAGCAGGTCGCTGATGCGAGCCTCTGCGAGGCGTTCTCCGCTGTTGAGACTGCCCGTGGCGAAACCTCTCTGACCTACTTCGAGATGGGCACCCTGGCGGCGTTCTGGCTGTTCGAACGGGCCGGTCTGGATGTCGCGGTGCTCGAGGTCGGGCTGGGCGGTCGCCTGGATGCGGTCAATCTGGTCGATGCCGACCTGGCGTTGATTACCAGTATTGGTGTGGATCACGCCGACTGGCTCGGCGATACCCGTGAGTCTGTGGCGTTCGAGAAGGCCGGTATCATGCGTACCGGCAAGCCTGCGCTGTGTGGTGATTTCGATCCGCCGCTGCCGCTGCTTGAGCGCGTCGCAGAACTCGATTCTCCGCTGTTCCTGCGTTGCCGGGATTTCGACCTGAGCGTCAACGAGTCAGGCTGGAACTGGTACGGCCTGACGGCAGCCGGCGAAGTGCTGCGCCTGCAGGATTTGCCGCTACTCGACCTGCCGATGGAAAACGCTGCGCTGGCGCTGCAGGCTTATGCCTTGCTCGACCTGCCTTGGCAGCCCGAGCAGATAGCGGGCGCCCTGCAGGCCACTCGCGTGACCGGGCGGCTGGATCGTCGTCACTTGAACTGGCGCGGCAAGTCCATCACTCTGTTGCTCGATGTGGGGCACAACCCCCATGCCGCGCAGTTCCTTGCTGGTCGCTTGCAGGCTCGTGCTATTGCCGGGCGCCGCCTCGCAGTTTTCGGTCTGCTGGCCGACAAGGAATTGCCGGGTGTGGTATTGCCGCTGCTGGGTGAAATTGCCCATTGGGCGGTGGCGACGCTGCCCAGCGAGCGTTCGCGTAGCGCAGCCGAACTGCATGCGCATCTAGCCGCTTGTGCAGCGCAGGTCGAGGCGCATGCCAATGTCGGCAGTGCCTTGCAGGCGCAGTGCGAGCGAGCGGCGGCAGGGGATGAAATTCTGCTCTTTGGGTCTTTTTTCTGCGTGGCCGAAGCCTTGATGTGGCTGGAGCGCTACGCCCAGGAGGATGTGCAGGATGGCAATGCTGGATAGTGGGACCAAGCAACGTATTGTCGGCGCATTGGTGTTGGTCGCCCTGGCGGTGATTTTTCTGCCGATGCTGCTTTCGCGTCCTGATGAACTGCGCCACGTCGTGGTCGAGGCGCCGAGCATTCCGGCCAAGCCGGTAGTGCCGGAGATCGAGATGCAGCCGGTGATCGTTCCCGATCCGCAGCAATTGCCTCAGGAGCCGGTGCCGGTCGACAGCTCGCCTACCGATCAGGCGCAGCCGCCTGTCGAGCAGCCAATCACCGAGCTGCCTGCCAGCGAAGTTCCAGCCCAGCCGGCGCCCACAGCGCAACCTACGCCGAGCAAGCCTGCAGAAATTGCACCGCCGCCGCAGAAAGCGCCCGCCGAGCGCCTGGACGTTAACAGTCTGCCGGTCAGTTGGTCGGTTCAGTTGGCAAGTCTCTCCAGCCGGCCGGGTGCCGAAACGCTGCAAAAGACCCTGCGAGCTCAGGGCTACAACGCCTATATCCGCACCGCCGATGGCATGAACAGGGTGTTTGTCGGGCCGCTGGTCGAGCGTGTCGAGGCCGACCGATTGCGTGATCAGCTCAATCGTCAGCACAAGCTCAATGGTTTCGTGGTGCGCTTCCAACCGGAAAGCAACTGAGCCGCGAGCGTTATCTGCGCTTAACCGATGGGCAGGGCTCTGCTAAAATGCAGCGCCTCTTCCATCGGTAGCCTGCATCGTGGCATTCACCTGGGTCGATTGGGCGATTATCGCCATCATCGCCGTTTCGAGTCTGATCAGTTTGAGCAGAGGCTTCGTCAAAGAGGCCCTGTCGCTTGTCACCTGGATTATTGCTGGCGTGGTTGCCTGGATGTTCGGTGGTGCGCTCTCGCAACACCTTGGCGCTTATATCGAAACGCCATCCGCCCGCGTCATCGCTGCCTGTGTATTGTTATTCGTTCTGACTTTGCTGGTCGGCGCGCTGATCAATTATTTGATTGGCGAGCTGATCCGGGTGACCGGTCTGTCTGGTACGGATCGCTTTCTGGGTATGGTCTTTGGTGCTGCGCGCGGCGCCTTGCTGGTCGTGGTGGCTGTCGGGCTGCTCAGCCTGGGGCCAGTGCAGCAAGACGCCTGGTGGCAGCAGTCGGCATTGTTGCCGCATTTTCTGCTGGTTGCCGATTGGTCGAAGAATCTCATATTGGGTGTGTCCAGCGAGTGGCTGGCAAGCGGTATCCGCGAGCCGGTCGACCTGCCATTCAAAGAGGTGCTGCAGGGGGCTTCTCCTGTTGGTACCGGTAAATAGTCGTTTCACTGAGTAGGGGTTGCGTCACATGTGTGGCATTGTCGGTATCGTCGGTAAATCGAACGTCAATCAGGCGCTGTATGACGGCCTCACCGTCCTCCAGCACCGCGGCCAGGATGCTGCCGGTATCGTCACCAGCCATGAAGGCCGCCTGTTCCTGCGCAAGGACAATGGCCTGGTGCGTGACGTGTTCCAGCAGCGGCACATGCAGCGCCTGATCGGCCACATGGGTATTGGCCACGTGCGTTACCCGACCGCGGGTAGCTCCAGCTCGGCCGAGGCGCAGCCTTTCTATGTGAACTCGCCGTACGGCATCACCTTGGCGCACAACGGCAACCTGACCAACGTCGAGCAGCTGGCTAAGGAGATCTACGAGTCCGATCTTCGTCACGTCAACACCAGCTCCGACTCGGAAGTACTGCTCAACGTGTTCGCCCATGAACTGGCCGTGCGCGGCAAGCTCAACCCCAGTGAAGAAGATGTCTTCGCTGCAGTGAAGGACGTGCACAAGCGCTGCCGTGGCGGTTACGCCGTCGTAGCGATGATCACCGGTTACGGCATCGTCGGCTTCCGTGACCCGAACGGAATCCGCCCGATCGTTTTCGGTCAGCGTCATACCGACGAGGGCGTCGAGTACATGATCGCTTCAGAAAGCGTTGCGCTGGACGTATTGGGTTTTACCCTGATTCGCGACCTGGCGCCGGGCGAAGCGGTGTACATCACTGAAGAGGGTCAGCTGCATACCCGTCAGTGCGCGCCCAATCCTCAGCTCAAGCCGTGCATCTTCGAGCACGTTTACCTGGCTCGCCCGGATTCGATCATGGACGGCGTGTCGGTGTATAAGGCGCGTCTGCGCATGGGCGAGAAGCTGGCCGACAAGATCCGTCGCGAGCGCCCGGAGCACGATATCGACGTGGTCATCCCGATTCCTGATACCAGCCGTACTTCGGCGCTGGAACTGGCCAATCATCTGGGTGTGAAGTTCCGCGAAGGCTTCGTGAAGAACCGTTACATCGGCCGTACCTTCATCATGCCGGGGCAGGCTGCGCGCAAGAAGTCGGTACGCCAGAAGCTCAACGCCATCGAGCTGGAGTTCCGCGGCAAGAACGTGATGTTGGTCGACGACTCGATTGTGCGCGGCACCACCTGCAAGCAGATCATTCAGATGGCTCGTGAAGCCGGCGCCAAGAACGTGTATTTCTGCTCGGCCGCTCCGGCTGTGCGTTACCCGAACGTGTACGGCATCGACATGCCGAGCCCGCACGAGCTGATTGCTCACGGTCGTACTACCGAGCAGGTTGCCGAACTGATCGGCGCCGACTGGCTGATCTATCAGGATCTCGATGACCTGAAAGAAGCGGTCGGCGGCGGCAAGATCAAGATCGAGCATTTCGACAGTGCGGTATTCGATGGCCAGTACGTGACTGGCGATGTCGATGAGGCTTACCTGAACCGCATCGATCTGGCCCGTAACGACGGATCCAAGACCAGCAGCCAGGCGGTCAGCGAGATCATCGATCTGTATAACAACTGATCGATAGACGAAGAATAAATGACCGGGCCCTAGTGGCCCGGATTGGTTTCTGGAGGAGGACGCGATATGACGCAGGATTGGGATGCGGGTCGGCTCAATAGCGATCTGGACGGTGTAGGTTTCGACACCCTAGCGGTGCGTGCTGGGCAGCATCGCACACCGGAAGGCGAGCACAGCGAGGCGCTGTTCACCACGTCCAGCTATGTATTCCGCACCGCCGCCGATGCGGCCGCGCGCTTTGCCGGCGAAGTGCCGGGCAACGTCTACTCGCGTTACACCAACCCGACCGTGCGCGCCTTTGAAGAGCGTATCGCGGCCATGGAAGGCGCTGAGCAGGCAGTCGCCACGGCTTCTGGTATGTCGGCAATCCTGTCCATCGTCATGAGCTTCTGTAGCGCCGGTGACCATGTGCTGGTTTCACGCAGCGTGTTCGGCTCGACCATCAGCCTGTTCGAGAAGTACCTGAAGCGCTTTGGCGTGCAGGTCGACTACGTGCCGCTGGCTGATCTGCAGGGCTGGCGCGAAGCATTCAAACCGACGACCAAGCTGCTGTTCGTCGAATCGCCTTCCAATCCGCTGGCTGAACTGGTGGACATCGCCGCGCTGGCGCAGATTGCCCATGAGCATGGCGCGTTGCTGGCGGTGGACAACTGTTTCTGCACGCCGGCATTGCAACAGCCACTGAAGCTCGGTGCGGATATCGTCATGCACTCGGCGACCAAGTTCATCGACGGTCAAGGCCGTGCCATGGGCGGCGTAGTCGCCGGCAGTGCCAAGCTGATGACTGACGTGGTGGGTTTTCTGCGCACCGCAGGGCCGACGCTTAGCCCGTTCAACGCGTGGATCTTCCTCAAGGGCCTCGAAACCCTGCGCATCCGCATGCAAGCCCACTGCGGCAGTGCGTTGGAGCTGGCGCGTTGGCTGGAGCAGCAGGATGGCATCGAGAAGGTGTACTACGCAGGGCTGGCTAGTCATCCGCAACATGAGCTGGCGGCGCGTCAGCAGAGCGCCTTTGGTGCGGTGGTCAGTTTCGAGGTCAAGGGAGGCAAGGAGGGCGCCTGGCGCTTTATCGATGCCACGCGGGTGATTTCGATCACCACCAACCTGGGCGACACCAAGACCACCATCGCTCATCCGGCGACCACCTCCCATGGCCGTCTCTCGCCGCAGGAGCGGGCCAATGCCGGTATTCGTGACAGCCTGATTCGCGTGGCCGTTGGCCTGGAAGACGTTGCGGACCTCAAAGCAGATCTGGCTCGTGGTCTGGCTGCACTGTAAAAACTATTATTTTCGAAAAAATCGAAGCGGGGCCTTGACTTAGGTAAGGCCGCCGCGTAAATTTCGCCTCCTCGCAAGGCCAAGGGTGATTAGCTCAGCCGGGAGAGCATCTGCCTTACAAGCAGAGGGTCGGCGGTTCGATCCCGTCATCACCCACCACTTGCCTTGAGAGAATCGGACGCAAGTCCACCGACGCGCAGCGGTAGTTCAGTCGGTTAGAATACCGGCCTGTCACGCCGGGGGTCGCGGGTTCGAGTCCCGTCCGCTGCGCCATATTTTCCATCCTAGATCCTGATCTGAGATGTGATGCGAAAGCTCAGCTTTTACATCTGACGAAGAAAGAGTTGTTCGGACGAAAGTCCACCGACACGCAGCGGTAGTTCAGTCGGTTAGAATACCGGCCTGTCACGCCGGGGGTCGCGGGTTCGAGTCCCGTCCGCTGCGCCATATCCACCTGCCTCAAGCGGGTTTCCTGAAAAGCGGCCATTGGCCGCTTTTCTTGTTTCTGGTTTATGCGTTTCTCCTGATTCGTCGCCTGCTACATGGTTCTAGTGGCGGGCTGCATTCGCGTGACCTTGCCTTCACCACTTCGCTGATTTCGGCACTTGCTGCATGCGCGGCTGTTCGAGCTGACTACGCGCAGGCTCAGCAAAGAGCCATACGTAGACCATCTGGCAGCAGAAAATGAATTTCGCGGGTGTTCTTCGTCCGAATAGTTTGTTTGGTTCGAATTCCAACAGGTTTCCGGCTTTACCGCTTCACTAGCGAGTGTTATTTTCGCAAATGAAAATGTCACACAATTGTCACATTCGCATGTGCAGCTAAAACAAGAACTGGAGTCCAAGGATGTTTGCCTTCTTTCGCCCCGCGCCACATCGGGAAACCCTGCCCGATGACCAGATAGACAGTACCTACCGCCGCCTTCGCTGGCAGATCTTCGCCGGTATCTTCATCGGCTATGCCGGTTACTACCTGCTTCGCAAGAACTTCTCCCTGGCCATGCCCTACCTGATCGAGGAAGAGGGTTATAGCCGTGGTCAGCTTGGCTTGGCGATGTCTGCCATTGCCATCTCCTATGGTCTGTCGAAGTTCCTTATGGGGCTCATTTCCGATCGCTCCAACCCACGCTACTTCCTGCCGTTCGGCCTGATGGTCTCGGCGGCCGTGATGTTCGTATTCGGTTTCGCGCCATGGGCGACGTCCAGCGTCACCATGATGTTCATCCTGCTGTTCATCAACGGCTGGGCCCAGGGCATGGGTTGGCCGCCAAGTGGCCGGACCATGGTGCACTGGTGGTCGCAGAAAGAACGCGGTGGCGTGGTTTCGGTGTGGAACGTCGCGCACAACGTGGGTGGTGGTTTGATCGGCCCGCTGTTCCTGATTGGCATGGGCCTGTTCAACGACTGGCACTCAGCGTTTTACGTGCCTGCTGCAGTGGCGATGTTGGTAGCCGTATTTGCCTTCGCGACCATGCGCGACACGCCGCAATCGGTTGGCCTGCCGCCAATCGAGAAGTACAAGAACGATTACCCGGAAGGCTATGACGATAGCCACGAGCAGGAATTCAGCACCCGGGACATCTTCGTCAAGTACGTGCTGCGCAACAAAATGCTGTGGTTCATCGCCCTGGCCAATGTGTTCGTCTACCTGTTGCGCTATGGCGTACTGGACTGGGCGCCGACCTATCTGAAAGAGGTCAAGCATTTCACCGTCGACAAAACTTCCTGGGCGTATTTCTTCTACGAGTGGGCAGGTATTCCGGGCACGCTGCTGTGCGGCTGGATGTCGGACAAAGTGTTCCGTGGCAACCGCGGCCTGACTGGCGTGGTGTTCATGGGCCTGGTGACCGTCGCCACCGTGGTGTACTGGCTCAACCCGCCGGGTAACCCATTCGTTGATATGGCGGCGCTGTTCTCCATCGGCTTCCTGATCTACGGCCCGGTAATGCTGATTGGTCTGCATGCACTGGAGCTCGCGCCGAAGAAGGCGGCAGGTACCGCTGCTGGCTTCACCGGTTTGTTCGGCTACCTGGGTGGCTCGGTGGCTGCGAGCGCGGCCATGGGTTACACCGTTGACCACTTTGGTTGGGATGGCGGCTTCGTGCTGCTGATCGGCGCGTGCCTGTTGGCCATCGTGTTCCTGATTCCCACCCTGTGGCATAAGCAGGCGCCGAGTGAGGCACGCGGGGCCTGAAAGGTGAGTTGAACACCTGATGCAGTAGCCGGGCGTTCGATGATCTAGTCACGACAACGCCGAGGTTGAGCCATGCTCAGCCTCGGCGTTGTCGCATTGGTCAGTTGATTTGCAATGTGTGCTGGCCACGCCTAATCCGAGTTTTCAATGCCCTGGCGCAATGCTAGGCAGACAGTAATCTGGACCAACCCCATTCAACCTAAATGACCCTCAGCAGGCAGGTTCGTACTGTCAGGCAGTGACGGCTATTTCAGCAGGCATTCTCATGGCTGCGGTAGTGGCTTGGCGACATGCCGAACCAGCGGATGCTCGCCTTGTGAAAACTGCTCTGGTCACGAAAACCCAGCGTCGCTGAGATGTACTTGAGGCTGCGTGTGGAGTTGCGCAGCAGATTGTGCGCCAGCTTGAGGCGCGACTCTTCCTGCAGCTGGATAAAACTCACCGCCTCACGTTCCAGCGCTTTTTGCAGGCTGCGTTTGCTGAGCGTCAGGGTGTTGGCGACTTCGCTCAGGTCCAGATTGATGCCCAGCGTAAGTTGCTGCTTCAGCAGCCTTGCCACGCGTGCGGCTACCGAGCCGTTGACCAGATCATCCAGGCGCGATTGTGCGTATTCCTGATGCAATACGTGCAGTGCCGCGTCTGCCGTGGGCAAGGCAATGGCGCCATCGCGCTCGCGGAACATTAGGCTGTTGTGCGGCGCGCAGAAGTGCAGATTGTTGCCGAACAGCTGCCGTAAGCGGCTGGTATCTGCCGGTTCCGGATAGGTGAACTCAGCACCCAGCGGCGTGGGGCGTTGGTGCGGTGTCAGCCAATGGAGCACGCCCAGGGTCAGGGCCGCACCCGCATCGATAAAGGCTCGCGGAGCGGGCGCCGGCGAGGCGCCGGTCTCCAGGCCAATCAGCTTGAGGACGCCCTGGCGCTGCTCGAGCAGGTAGTGCGAGCCATTGGTGACCAGCGGGTGGTAATCCACCATCAACTTGAGGGCGTGACCCAGTGTCGGGCTGGACATCATCGGGTAGCACTGCACGCCCAGGGCGCTGGGGTGTGCATGTGTGTAAGTGCCCAGGCCGATATCCGGGTTGCCGGTCTGCTCGCGTGCCTGGGTAAACAGACTGTATATCTGCGGCAGCTGTATTGGCGCGCCGCTGTCTAGCGCTTGCAGCAGTTGCTGGTCGAGTTTGCTTGGGTCGACGCCTTGTTCAAGCATGGTTTTAGCCATCACCTGGAAACAACTGCTGGTCACTGTGTACATCGTTTTTCCTGAAGGCCGACGGCTGATATAGGAGTGGAGCAGGGGCGTGCGGACAACAAACGGGTGTACCGGAACACTGTTCGTTAAGGCCGCGTGCTGGGAACATACGCGCTCTTTTGTTTCAGACCTCTTACGGCCTGACAGAAGCGCTTGAGCGCTGTCTCTGGCGCTTACCTCTCCGAGCACAAAATCAATAGCCGCCTCGTGAACTGTTGCACTCCAGCCTGGTACGACTAGGCGGTGGGCGGGCGAAGCAATTGTGCAAATTTACACCAATGTGGTTGGCGATCTTATCGAAGAGTGGCATTGAGCCGCCATAGCAAACGTTTGCGAGATCGCAGCTACGTTGATCAGTCATGGAAGTTGTGTGATGCCCTCGATGTTCGCAGAGCGCCAGATGCTCAATCTGGATGCTATCTCCGCAGCCACCAGCTCTTCGGACGAGGCTCGAGTGCGGCATTTTTACGAGCAACTGCAGCTCGGTCGCTTTCACCTTGCGTTCCAGTCGGTGAAAGCGGCAGCCGATCCTCAGCGATCGCTCTATCAGGAAGGTTTGCTGCGCAGCAACGGTGAGCCTTTGGGCTTCAATCCGTTCGCCGTGTTGGAGCGCAAGCACGCGATACGCCGGCTTGATCGTTGTGTCGTCGATGCCATCATCGCTTTGTTGCAGAGCTACCCGAACCTGACGCTCGGGTGCAACGTCTCCGCGCAGAGCACCAGCCTCGATTACTACTGGGAGCAGGTTCTGCAGCGTTTGGCCGACAGCGAAGTCGCCTCGCGCCTGGTCATCGAAATTACCGAAAGCTCGGCGCCGAACAGCCATGACCAAGCCGTCGAGTTCGTTCACCAGTTGCGTAGCACTGGCTGCCATGTGGCCATCGACGACTTTGGTTCGGGCTTTGGAACACTGGCGTTCATCCAGCATGCACAGCCCGACATCATCAAGATCGACCAGGGCTACGTGCAGCGCGCGCGGCGCTCCTCGCTGCATGCCAAGACCCTCAGGCACCTTGTCGGGCTGTGTAACACCTTGGCTCCCCACGTGGTGGTCGAGGGGGTCGAGACCGCTGATGACCTGGCGATGGGCCTGGACTGCGAAGCGCAGTGGGTGCAAGGCTTTCTGTTTTCCCGGGCGCAGCGGCTGATCGATGGCCTCGATACGCCCTGTGTACTGAAAACCGAATGAGCCTACGAATGCAGACGTCATCTCGACCTGCCGCGCTCAATCACTGTTTCAACTGGTTCGGCATGGAAGTAACCTACGCATGAAAATCCTGCATGTGGACTCGAGCATCTCGGGCGACAGCTCATTGAGCAAGGAGCTGTCTGCTCTGGCAATCAGTCATCTGCGGGCAGTTTATCCGGACGCCGAAGTGACCTATCGCGACTTGGTCGAAACGCCCGTCAATCACCTTACCGGCTCGATCTTCGCAGGCTTTGATGGGCTCAAAACGGGTGAATTCGATGCAGTTACCAGGCAGGAACATCAGCTGTCCGAGAGGCTGGTCAGCGAATTTCTGGCTAGCAATATCCTGGTCATCGGCGCGCCGATGTACAACTTCTCGATATCTACCCAGCTGAAGGCCTGGCTCGACCGGATCGCGCAGTTGGGGCGCACCTTCAACTACACGCAAAACGGTACCGTTGGCCTGGCGGGCGGCAAGTGCGTGATCGTGGTGTCGGTATGTGGCGGTTTCTATTCCCACGGGTCGCAGGCGCTGATGGATTTTCAGGAGCCGTATCTGTGCAGCTTCTTCAAGTTCCTGGGCATTAACGATATTCGCTTCGTACGCGCTGAAGGCACGATGAAGGGCGAGTTGGAGCGCAGCGAAGGCATCAAGGTCGCCAAGGCTGCGCTGTCGCGAGTCTACTGAGCTGCACGAGCCGCTGTAACGGCCCGCGCGTTGCAGTCACCATGCTTGCCGGTCCAGGTAAGCGTGCCTTGCGGCGGGCCTACCCAGTCGCCCGTCAGAATATCTGGGCGCAGCATGTCCTAGAGGCGATGGCCTCACTCCGCCTTATGCAGGGGATGGTTATCGGTTTGCTGCGGTTTGGCACGCAGCAGCGACAGCACCCACACGAAGAATATCGGTACGAAGATCACCCCCAGCAAGGTCGCGCTGAACATGCCACCCAGTACCCCGGTGCCGATGGCGCGCTGGCTGGCCGCACCGGCGCCGCTGGCGATCACCAGCGGCACGACGCCGAGCATAAAGGCCATGGAGGTCATGATGATTGGTCGGAAGCGCAGGCGTGCGGCTTCGATGGCGGCATCGCGCAGCGAGTAACCGTCCTCCCACAGGTCCTTGGCGAACTCGACGATGAGAATCGCGTTCTTCGCTGCCAGGCCGATCACGGTGATCAGGCCGACCTTGAAGTACACGTCGTTCGGCAAGCCGATGGCTGTCACCGCAAGGACCGCGCCGAGGGCGCCGACCGGCACGATAAGCATCACCGCCAATGGGATCGCCCAGCTCTCGTAGAGCGCGACCAGCAGCAGGAACACCACTACGATGGCCAGGGCGAAGAGGATTGTCGCCTGACCGCTGGCGACCTTCTCCTGATAGGAAAGCCCGGTCCATTCGTAGCCTATGCCTTCCGGCAGCCCGGCGGCGATGCGCTCCAGCTCGGCCATGGCCTCGCCGGTGCTGACGCCTGGCGCGGCATCGCCGGAAATACGGATCGACGGGTAACCGTTGTAACGGGCTACCTGCACCGGGCCTTGTTCCCATTGGGTGGTCACGAAGGCGCTTAGTGGCACCAGGCCGCCGCTGTCGTTGGGCACGTGCAGTTTTAGCACGCTGTCCGGCGTCATACGCGCGCCTTGCTCGGCCTGCACGACGACGCGCTGTTGACGGCCGGCGTTGGCGAAGTCGTTGATCACCGAGGAGCCAAACGCGGTAGACAGCGCACTGCTGATCGACTCGAAGCTGACGCCTTGAGCGCGTGCCTGATCGCGGTCGATGACCAGCCGCAGTTGTGGCGCTTCGGCCAGGCCTTCCATCATGCCGTAGAGGAACAGCGGGTTACCGTTGACCTTGCCGAGCACTTCATCCCGAGCTGCCAGTAAGGCATCACGGCCGAGCCCACCCCGGTCCTGCAGGCGCAGGGAGAAACCGCCGGAGTTGCCCAGGCCTTCGATCGGTGGCGGTGGAACGGCCATCATGGCGCCGTCGTCGAGGTTGGCGAAGCGGCCGTTGACCGCTGTGGTCTCGGCCTGTACCGACTGCTCTGAGTTGCGCTCTGACCAGTCCTTAAGCAGCGGGAAGGCGATGGCAGCATTTTCACCCATGCCCGAGAAGCTGAAGCCTAGTACCACGAACGAAGTGGCCACGGCCTCGCGGCTGGCAAGGAATTCCTCCAGCTGCTTGGCGGTCGACGAGGTGCGCTCGCGGGTGGAGCCCGGCGGTAGCTGGATATCGACGATCATGTAGCCCTGGTCTTCGACCGGCACGAAGGATTCCGGCAGGCGCAGGTAGAAAAAGCCCATCAGGATCACGATGCCCAGGTAAATGAACATGAAACGACCGGCACGCGGTACCAGTTTGCTGTTGAGCTTCGTGTAGCGGTTTGTCAGCCCGGTGAACTTGCGGTTGAACCAGCCGAAGAAGCCAGTCTTTTCATGGTGCCCTTGAGGGATCGGCTTGAGGATCGTGGCGCAAAGCGCGGGCGTGAAGGTCAGCGCCAGGAAGCCCGAGAACAGGATCGACACCGCCAGCGACAGCGAGAACTGCTGGTAGATCACACCCACCGAGCCGGACATGAACGCCAGGGGCAGGAACACCGCCGACAGCACCAGGGTGATGCCCAGAATCGCCCCGGAGACCTGGCCCATGGCCTTGACCGTCGCAGGGACGGGGTCGAGGCCTTCTTCGGCCATGATCCGCTCGACGTTCTCGACCACCACGATGGCGTCGTCGACCAGAATACCGATGGCCAACACCATGCCGAACATGGTCATCATGTTCACCGAGAAGCCCAGCAGGTACATGAAGGTCAATGTGCCGAGCAGGCACACCGGTACCACGATGGACGGAATCAGGGTGTAGCGAACGTTCTGCAGGAACAGGAACATCACCAGGAACACCAACACCATTGCTTCGGCCAGGGTCATGATGACCTTGTCGATGGCTACGTCGACGAACCGCGAGGTGTCGTACGGCATGGAGAACTGCACGTTGTCCGGAAAGTTGGCCGACAGTTCGGTAAGGCGTTGCTTGACCGCTTCGGCGGTCTGGATGGCGTTGGCGCCTGGCGCCAGCTGCACGGCGGCGGCCACGGCCGGCTTGCCGTCCTGGCGCGAACCGAAGTTGTAGTCCTGGCTGCCTACTTCGATACGCGCGACGTCGCCCAGGGTCAGGCGCGAGCCGTCCTGATTGGCGCGCAGCACGATGGCGGCGAATTCCTCGGGGTTGTCCAGGGTGCCCTTGACCGCCAGCGTCGCGGTCAGCTCCTGCTCTGCCGTGCCCGGCGTACTGCCGAAGGCACCGGCTGGCACCTGCACGTTCTGGGCACGGATGGCGTTGTTGACGTCATCGATCGACAGGCCGTAACCGACCAGCTTCTGCGGGTCGATCCATACGCGCATCGCCGCTTCGGAGGCGAAGAACTGCAGCTTGCCCACACCGGTTACGCGGCGGATCTCGTTGTTGATGTTGCGCGCCGCATAGTCAGCCAGAGCCGTGGTGTCGTCGTTGGCGCTGCCGTCCTTGTAGCTCAGGGCGTAGATCAGCAAAAAGCCGGCTGTGGCCTGTTCGGTCTGGATGCCAAGGGTCAGCACGGCCTGGGGCATGCGCGCCTCGGCACGCTTCAAGCGGTTCTGCACGTCGACCTGAGCCAGTTCCGGGTCGGTGCCGGGCTGGAAGGTCACGGTGATCTCGGCGATGCCGTTGGCGTTGCTGGTGGACTCGAAGTAGAGCAGGTTCTTCGCGCCATTGAGTTCTTCCTCGATCACGCTGGTGACCGAATCGGTCAGCACCTGCGCCGACGCGCCGGGGTAGGTCGCGGTAACGGTGATCTGCGGCGGCGCCACGTTAGGGTATTGCGCCACGGGCAGAAAGGGGATGGCTAGTAGGCCGCCCATGGTGATGAACAAGGCGACTACCCAGGCAAAATTGGGGCGCCGGATAAAAAACAGGGACGTCATGTGATGAGCTCCGGCTTACTGCGCCTTGGGTTGGCTGGCTGAGGCGTCAGAAGCTGGCGCACCTTCTTCACGTGGCACGACCTTGGCACCTGGCTGAATCGCGCCAAGGGACGTGACGATGACCTTGTCACCGGCCTTCAACCCTTCGCTGATCTGCCAGCGCGCGCCTTGCATGACACCGGTAGTGACCGGCTGCGCCTGTACGGTATTGTCGGCGCCAAGCAGCATCACGCTGGCCTTGCCGTCGGCAGAGCGTTGCACCGCGCGCTGCGGCACCAGAATGGCCTCTTGGTCGAGTCCCTGGGGCGTGCGCACGCGCACGTACATGCCAGGCAGCAG
This sequence comes from Phytopseudomonas punonensis, assembly GCF_900142655.1. Lineage (GTDB taxonomy): Bacteria > Pseudomonadota > Gammaproteobacteria > Pseudomonadales > Pseudomonadaceae > Aquipseudomonas > Aquipseudomonas punonensis. The sequence goes on from NZ_FRBQ01000002.1 coordinate 281,658, forward strand.
CACGCCTTGTGGGTTGTCGAAGCGTCCGCGCAGGGCAATCTGCCCGGTGCTGCGGTCTACCGAAATATCAGTGAACAGCAGGGTGCCCTTGCTCTCGATATCGGTGCCATCGACACGCAATGACAACGCTTTATCGCCGTCGCCAGAAACCTTGCCGTCGGCGATGGCGGCGCGCAGGCGCAGTGCATCGGCAGCCGGCTGGCTGAAATCGGCATACACCGGATCAAGTTGCTGGATGCGGGCGAGCAGGGTGGTTTCACCCTGGCCGACTAGCGCGCCTTCGGTTACCTGAGCACGGCCAATACGCCCAGCGATGGGCGCGCGAACCTGGGCGTAGCCCACGTCCAGCTTGGCGGTTTCAACACTGGCCTGTGCCGAGCGTTTGTCAGCCAGGGCACTTTGCAGAGTGGCGCGGGCGACGTCGAAGTCCTGCTGGCTGACCGCGGCGATCTTCACCAGCGGCTCATAGCGCTTGACCGTGGCCTGAGCCTGGAACAGCTGCGCTTCAGCGCGCGCCAGTTCGCCCTCGGCACGCGACAGCGCGGCCTTGAACGGGGCGGGGTCGATCTGGAACAGCAGGTCGCCGGCCTTGACGTCAGCGCCTTCCTCGAAGGTGCGCTTGAGTACGATGCCAGCAACCCGGGCACGAACCTCGGCGACGCGCACAGGCTCGATACGGCCCGGCAATTCGGCGACCACGGTGAAGGGTTCGGTCTTTATGGTGAGCACGTCCACCTCACGAGGCGGCGCCTCGCCCCAGCCTTGCTCACCTTTGTCGCAGCCGGCGAGGGTGATGAAGATCGAAAGGGTGGCCGCCGATACGACGTGACGTGTGCGAATCCTGCTCATGCTTCACCTGGGGCTATGCCCAATCCAGTTAGTCGTCGAAAGGCTCGAATGGTCGTTTATAGGTGCATGTGAGTCAATATTGCCTCATTTGCATTTTGTGTGACTAAACTTGGCTGCTCTTTTGAACAGTTGTGGCTTTGCTGCACAATGGCGCACCGTGCTGATAACAGCCCCGAGAAGACCGTATTGATGCAAAGACCTGTCGTTGAAGAAAAACTGCTCAAGGCGCTGGCCGTAGCGATGGTCGAGCAGCCGCGTGGCACGTTCAAGGAAATCGCCCAGGCGGCAGGTGTGAGCAAGGCAACCTTGAACCGTTTCTGCGGCACCCGCGACAACCTGATCGAAATGCTCTTCGACTATGGCTCAGAGGTGATGAACCAGGTCATCGCCGAGGCCGACCTGCAGCATGCGCCGGTGCCCGAAGCCTTGCAACGCCTGGTGGACGGGCACCTGGTGCATCGCGATCTGCTGGTGTTTCTGATGTTCCAGTGGCGCCCGGATTCACTGCACGAGTGCGGTGAAGAGGCGCGCTGGCTGCCGTATACCAATGCGCTGGATCAGTTTTTCCTGCGCGGGCAGCAGGAAGGCGTCTTGCGCATCGACATCGGCGCGCCGGTGCTGACCGAGCTGTTTGCCTCGCTGCTGTTCGGCCTGGTCGATGGCGAGCGTCGCGGTCGTGTCGCACGGGCAAGCATGGGGACCTCGTTGCTGCAGTTCTTCATGCAGGGCGCCGAGGCCCGAGTCTGAAGGTCGCATCCGCCTGCCTGATGAGCGCGTCAAGCCCGATGGCTGGTAGTATGCGGCTCATGGTGTGGCCCAGAGTCGATGATTATGCAGAGGGATGCTGCGCCTCGCGGAGAAATGAAGCATGAATGTACAAGTGATCGAGCGTGACGGTGAGCCGGAATACGCAGTCTTGCCGTGGGCCGATTATCAGGCGTTGCTTCAGGCCGCCGGCAGAACCGAAGGTGCGCAGCCAAGCCAGCCGAATACCGACGCAGCCAAACCGCTGAGCGAGTTGAGCGCATTGCGCGAAGGCAAAGGCTTGAGCCGTGATGAGTTGGCCCGTGCCGTGGGCATTAGCCCGCACTACCTGGGCATGATCGAGAGCGGCGAGCGCCAACCTGATGCGGCCATTTTGCGTGCACTGGCCTGGGTGCTCGGCATCTCCGGCTGGGAAGCGTGAGCGTGCGCATCAGCCGCGCGCACTGGGAGGCGCTGCTCGCGGCCCTCGACGATGCCCGGCGCCAGCGCCACCTGTTGACCTATCGCGCGCTGATCGAGCGTCTGTCGCTGCCAGCGCCCGCGATGCAAACCCTGACCGCCGCGCTTGAGCACCTTGCCGCACTCGATGCCCGCGCCGAACGCCCGCTGCGTAGCGCGCTGGTCATCAGCCAGGGCGCCAGCCGCCTGCCACGCACGGGCTTTTTCGAGTGCGTCACCCGCCTGGGTCGCTTCGAGGGCGCGCCCGACGGAGTTGCTGCCGCCTCCTGGCACGCCTCTGAAGTGGCTCGGGTGTTCGAGTTCGATTATCCGCCGCAGACCTGAGTTGGGCGCTCCTGCAGCGTATGAGTATCGATCACATGCAGGCTGTAGCCTGGCACCTCTTTAGCGTGACGTTTGGCTTCCGACGCCAGACCAGCCAGCTCGCTGGCATCCAGCAGCGCACAGTGCTCTGGGTGCAGGTGCACCACGCCAAGCGATAGTGAGAGCAGCGGAAACTCCTCGCGTTGACCCTGGCGGTTGTGGCTGACGAAGCAGCCAGCATCCAGGTGCTCGTCCAAGTAGAAGCGCCGGCACTGGCTCTGGAAGTCTTCGAGTAGCTGGTTGAGGCGGGTGCGCCAGTCTTTGGAGCCGAACACCAGTAGAAAATCATCGCCGCCGATATGGCCGACGAAATCACGGCTGGGGTCGATGCGCTCGTTCAGGCAGTGGGCCAGGCATAGCAGCACCTCGTCGCCCTTGGCGTAGCCGTAGAGATCGTTGAAGGGTTTGAAACTGTCGATGTCGACGTAACAAACCGCTGCTTCGCGGTTCTGCTGTAAAAGGCGCGTCAGGCATTGCTGAATAGGCACGTTGCCCGGCAGCAGGGTCAGTGGGTTGGCATAGCGGGCCTGCTGGATCTTCAGCTCAGTGATCAGTTTGAGCACGTCGATTACCCGGCCAAGGCCCTGGTAACAACCGTCGATGGTGATGATGAAATCCTCTTCGATGCGCTGACGAGCTCGGCTGGTCAGTAGCCGGCTGACCTGCTGCAGCGACTGACCGATTTCTACCGCGAGAAAATCATTGCTCATCAGCCGGCTGATCGGCTTGCGTGCGTACAGCTCGGTGGCGAACGGCTTGAGCAGCACGTCGGAGAGCGAATGGCGGTGCACGATGCCGACCGGGCGCTGGGCGTCGTCCAGTACGGCCAGGGAGTTGAGGTTGGCTTGTGCGCGAAATGCCTCCAGTACATCGGCGGTGGGCGTGGAAATGGACACCGCCTGTTGCTCGTTGAGCAGGGCGGTCAGGTCGCAGCCTTCTTCGCCCAGTGGCGTCGGCGCTTGGCCGATTGCTGGCAGCATCTTGCGAGCGTCACTTGGTGGGTCTTCCTGTGGCCGGCAGAGCAGATACCCCTGCAGCAGGTCCACGCCCATCTCGCAGAGCACGGCGAGCTCTTCCTCGAGTTCGATGCCCTCGGCGATCACTTTGGCGCGCGAGGCCTTGGCCATTTGCAGGATGGAGCCGACGAACTCTCGCTTGACCGCATCACGGTGAATGCCATCGATGAAGTGGCGGTCGATCTTCACGTAGTCGGGACGCAGCTCCGACCAAAGACGCAGGCTGGAATAGCCAGCACCCAGATCGTCGAGAGCGATGGAGAAACCCATGTCGCGATAGTGGTGCAGGGCGGTGTCGAGCAGGTAGAAATCGTCGGTCGGCGACTGCTCTGTCAGCTCTATCACTACCCGGCTCGGGGCGATGCCGTAGGTTTGCAGCAGCTGCAGAGTGCGCCCTGGCTGGTGATTGGCATCGAGCAGTGAGTCGGGCGAGACGTTGAGAAACAGTAGCCCGTCGAGTTTCAGCTCACTGAAACGACGGCAGGCGCTTTTGCGGCAGGCGTGCTCCAGCTGGCTGAGCACGCCGGTCTGCCGAGCGGCGGCGAACAGGGTCAGTGGCGAATGCAGCGGGCTGTTGGAAGGCCCGCGCGTTAATGCCTCGTAGCCGAGCACGCGCCGCTCGGCGACCGACACGATGGGTTGAAACAGGCTATGCAAATCGCCGTGGGCGAGGATCTGGCCCAGTGAGCTCATCTGCTCGGTGACGGTCATGGCGGATCTCTATGCAAATCATAAGCGGAAGATGGCTATAAGCCATGATAGAAGCGTCCCGCTAGATGCGCATGATTTGACTACAGAATGATGACCGATTGATGACCTAGGGTAGGCGTCAAAAAATATCGGGTGATTTTCTGGCGCCGCAGGTTTTGTTCAGGCAATAAAAAGGGCGTCGTGTTTGCGACGCCCTTCGTGTTGCTACCGGCCAGCTGTCACTGCTTGGCCAGGCGGGTGTTTAGCTTGAGGTAATCGATCAGGATGTGCCCGGTTTCCGACAGGTAGGCGTCGTCTTCCGGCTTGGTCTTCTTGTCCTCTTCGGCTTGTGCCAGCGTGTCGTCCTCGTCTTCCTTCTTCAGCTCTTTCAGCGGCTCTTCGCCTTTGGCGCTGCGGCGGGCATTCTCGATCGCCAATTGGCGTTTCTCGATATCTGCCTGCTCGGCACGGCGTTTGGCTTCGTTGAGGCTGACGGTCTTCTCGGCCATCAGCTCACGGGACAGCGCCAGGCGGTCACGGGCGAAGTTGAAGTCAGGATTGTTGGCGGTACGGGCGTCGTAGCGGCTCTTCAGTTCAGTGAGGAACGGCTTGATCGGATCCTGCTCAGGCTTGATCGCCGGGCGGATGCTGTCCCACGGCATGGCTTCGGGCAGGGCGCTTTCGCCGATTTCCTTGTTGTCCATCACGTCCGGGTAGGCGATATCCGGCACCACGCCGCGGTGCTGGGTGCTCTGGCCGGAAACACGGTAGAACTTGGCCAGGGTCAGCTTCAGCTCGCCGTGGTTGAGTGGCTGGATGGTCTGCACGGTGCCTTTGCCGAAGGTCTGGCCACCGAGGATCAGCGCGCGGTGGTAGTCCTGCATGGCGCCGGCGAAAATCTCTGAAGCCGAGGCGGACAGGCGGTTGACCAGCACGGCCATCGGGCCTTTGTAGAAGGCGCCATCCTGTTCATCAGCCAGAACATCGACGCGACCGTCGCTGTTGCGCACCAGTACGGTCGGGCCTTTATCGATGAACAGGCCGGTCAGTTCGGTGGCTTCTTGCAGCGAGCCGCCGCCGTTGTTGCGCAGGTCGATGACGATGCCGTCGACCTTGTCGGCCTGCAACTCGGTAATCAGCTTCTTGACGTCACGCGTGGTGCTCTTGTAATCCGGGTCACCGGCGCGGAACGCCTTGAAGTCCAGATAGAAAGCAGGCACTTCGATGATGCCCAGCTTGTAGGGACGACCATCCTGTTCGAGCTTGAGGATGGATTTCTTCGCCGCCTGCTCTTCGAGCTTCACCGCTTCACGGGTGATGCTGACGATCTTGCTGGTCATGTCGTTCGGGGCGTTGCTGGCCGGAATCACTTCCAGGCGCACCTTCGAGCCTTTCGGGCCGCGAATCAGCTTAACCACTTCATCGAGACGCCAGCCGATCACGTCGACGATTTCATCGTCGCCCTGGCCAACACCGACAATCTTGTCGGCAGGCGAGATCTGCTTGCTCTTCTCGGCCGGGCCGGCTGGCACCAGACGCACTACTTTGACGTGCTCGTTGTCGCTCTGCAGCACGGCGCCGATGCCCTCGAGGGACAGGCTCATGTTGATGTCGAAGTTTTCCGCGCTGTCTGGCGACAGGTAGTTGGTGTGCGGATCGTAGGTCATGGCGAAGGCGTTGATATACGCCTGGAACACGTCCTCGCTGCGGGTCTGCTGCAGGCGCGCTTGCTGGGCCTTGTAGCGTTTGGTCAGCAGTTCCTGAATCGCTTTGGGTTCCTTGCCGGCCAGTTTCAGGCGCAGCACTTCATCTTTCAGGCGTTTGCGCCACAGGTCGTCTAGCTCGGCGACGTCCTTGGCCCAAGGGGCCTTCTCGCGGTCGATCAACAGGTTTTCATCGACGCTGAAGTCGATCTTGTCGACGCCCTTGGCAAGCAAGCCTTGCACGTAGTTCAGGCGATCCTGCTGGCGCTCGAGCTGACGCTTGTAAATATAGAAGCCTGGTTCAAGGTCGCCCTTCTTCAGAAGGTCATCGAACTTGTCCTTCCAGCGGTCGAATTCGGCGATATCCGCTGCGGTGAAATAGCTGCGCGCCGGGTCGAGCATCTTCAGGTAACCCTGATAGATCTTTTCCGAACGGGCGTCGTCCAATGGTGGCTTGCTGTAGTGATGACGCTGCAGCAGCTCGACCACGTTGAGGCTGGCGATCACTTGATCACGATCAGGCTGCAGGTATTCCCACTGATCGGCCTGGTTGGTTTTGGCTGCGAGGGGTAAAGCGCCCAGCCCGAGAACGAGGGCCAGGGTAGCGCTGAGAAAGGATCGCTTCATGCTGATTCGACGTGGGGACAGTTGATAACGCATATTAGGCCGTCTTTGAGGGCGCCAGGTTCCATCGGCGCAATGCAAAGGCCCGTCGCTGAGCGACGGGCCAGGTTCGAATGCACTATGGAGGCACCGTGAAAGCATTGCAAGGCGTTGAAGGGCAGGTGGAATGGGTCGATCGTCCCACTCCAGCCTGTGATGTAGGGGAAGTTCGTATTCGTGTGGCGGCAGCGGGCTTGAACCGTGCCGACCTGTTGCAGCTGGCTGGCAATTACCCGCCGCCGCCGGGTGCCAGCGACACGCTGGGCCTGGAGTGTGCGGGCATCGTCAGTGAAGTGGGCGCCGGTTGCGATGACTGGCAGGTTGGCGATCGCGTGTGCGCGTTGCTGGCTGGCGGCGGCGTGGCCGAAGAGGTCGTAGTCGATGCGCGCCACGTGCTGCCGGTGCCGGAAGGCCTGTCGCTGCACGAAGCCGCTGCGTTGCCCGAGGTGTACGCCACTGCCTGGCTCAATTTGTTCCAGCTGGCCGGCTTGAAGCCTGGCGAGAAGGTGCTGTTGCATGCTGGTGCCAGTGGCGTTGGCTCGGCAGCGATCCAGCTGTGCAAGGCCTTTGGTAGTGCCTGCTGGGTGAGCGTTGGTTCGCAGGAACGCCTGGCGTATTGCGAAAGCCTGGGCGCCAGTGGCGGCGCTATTCGCGACAAGGACGGCCTGAAAGTGCCGGACGACTTCGGCCCCTTCGAGGTGATTCTCGACCCGGTTGGCGCCAGTTACGCGGCACTGAACCTCAAGCTGCTAGCGCTCGATGGGCGCTGGGTGAACATCGGCATGATGGGCGGGCGCAAGGCCGAGGTGGACATGGCGCTGGTGCTCGGCAAGCGTATCCAACTGATCGGCTCGACCCTGCGTAACCGCGACGATCTGTTCAAGGCCGAGCTGCTTCGCGACCTGCGCCAGCACGTGTGGCCGCTGTTTAGCGAAGGGCGGTTAAAACCGCAGCTGGCCAGAACCTTCCCGATTGCCGAGGCCCAGGAGGCTTATGCCACTTTGGAAGGCAACCAGGTCAACGGCAAGCTGGTGCTGGTCATCGACGACAGCCTCAGCTGACCTGCCGGTCTGACGCGGCGCCCTGGTGCGCCTCGTCAGGCGCCGCGTCGAAGTTGTCGGCGCGGGCCATCTTCCACATCCTCGCGTAAAACTCGCCCTCGATCTGTCCGCTGAGCAACTCGCCTGGCTTGAGAAACACGTGCTGCTGCGAGAACAGGCGAATTTCTGTGGCCGACATCCGCTGCACCAAGTGCCGTGCATCCATCTGCGCCGGATGGTCGAGGCCGGCAGCGGCGAGCATTTCCGCCAGCGCCTTGAGGGTGTTGCGGTGGAAGTTGTACACCCGCTGCGCCTTGTCCTCGACCACCAACGCACGCTGACGCAACGGATCCTGGGTGGCCACGCCTGTCGGGCATTTGTTGGTGTGGCAGCTCTGGCTCTGGATGCAGCCGATGGCGAACATGAAGCCGCGTGCGGAGTTTGCCCAGTCGGCACCAATCGCCAGCACACGGGCGATATCGAAGGCGCTGACGATCTTGCCGCTGGCGCCGAGCTTGATCTTGTCGCGCAGGTTCAGGCCAACCAGCGTGTTGTGTACGAACAGCAGGCCTTCACGCATCGGCACGCCTAGGTGGTCGGTGAACTCCACAGGCGCTGCTCCGGTGCCGCCTTCCTTGCCGTCGACGACGATGAAGTCCGGCAGGATGCCGGTTTCCAGCATGGCCTTGGCGATGGCCATGAACTCCCACGGATGGCCCAGGCAGAACTTGAAGCCAACCGGCTTGCCGCCCGACAGCTCCCGCAGGCGGGCGATGAACTGCAGCAGTTCGATGGGTGTTGCAAAAGCGCTGTGGCGCGACGGCGATACGCAATCCTCGCCCATTGGCACACCACGGGTTTCGGCGATTTCCGGGGTGATCTTGTGCTTGGGCAGAATGCCGCCGTGGCCGGGTTTAGCACCCTGGCTGAGTTTGATCTCGATCATGCGCACCTGCGGCCGTTGCGCCTGAGCGGCAAAGCGTTCGGCATCGAAGCTGCCGGTGGCGGTACGGCAACCGAAGTAACCGCTGCCCAGCTCCCAGATCAGGTCGCCGTCGTGCTCGCGGTGATAACTGCTGATGCTGCCCTCGCCGGTGTCGTGGGCGAAGTTGCCCAGCTTTGCGCCCTTGTTGAGCGCGCGTATGGCGTTGGCGCTAAGCGAGCCGAAGCTCATGGCGGAAATATTGAACAGCGACGCCGAGTAAGGCTGGCTGCACTGCGGCCCGCCGATGACTACCCGGAAGCTGTCCGGGTCGCCCAGCGGCGCCGGGCGCATCGAGTGGCTGATGAACTGGAAGCCATTCTGGTAGACATCGCTGAGGGTACCGAACGGTTTGTCGGCGCCTTCGTTCTTGGCCCGGGCGTACACCAGCGAGCGCTGGGCGCGGGAGAAGGGCAGTTGCTCGCTGTCGCCTTCGAGCAGGTACTGACGAATTTCCGGGCGGATGCCTTCGACCAGATAACGGATATTGCCCAGGATTGGATAGTTACGCCGCACCGCGTGGCGCTTTTGCAGCAGATCGCCAATACCCACCAAACTCAACACGGCGCTCACCAGGGTCAGTGGCCATACCCATTCGTGCTGTACGAACGCCAGGCTGCCAAGAGTGAACAACACGCAAAAGGCGAAAAAGGCGTAGCGGCTGAGCAGCGACAGGTTCATACAGCTTCCTTGTTGCAGGAGGGGGACGGCGGCAATTTAGACCGCCGCTCACGGTTCGTCGATGCCTGCGGTGGCCTCGGGCGTGCCAGGCTTGCGCCTCGTTACCTGCGTGCAGACGAAAACGCGGCGCCTGTGGCACACTTGAGAGCCAGTGAATACGGGTTGTGCAGCGACGAGCAGCGCCAGACCGTGCTCCAGTGCCGCCGGCCCTTTGCCGCGGTCTGCCAGGCTATCGCCACGAACAAGAGGAAGCAGCGTGCATAACGTCGTCATCAGCGGTACGGGCCTTTATACCCCGGCCAACAGCATCTCCAACGACGAGTTGGTGGCGTCCTTCAATGCCTATGTGCAGCAGTTCAACGCTGACAACGCTGCTGCCATCGAGCGCGGCGAGGTAGAGGCGCTGAGTGAGTCGAACAGCGCCTTTATCGAAAAGGCCTCGGGGATCAAGAGCCGTTTCGTGATCGACAAGCAGGGCATCCTCGATCCGCAGCGTATGGTGCCGTCTATTCCGGAGCGTGATAACGAGCAGTGGGGCATTCTCTGCGAGATGGCGGTCGCCGCTGCCGAAGAGGCGCTGGCCCGCGCCGGTAAAACTGCGGCAGATATCGATGGGGTGATCGTTGCCTGCTCGAACCTGCAGCGCGCCTATCCGGCGGTGGCCATCGAAGTGCAGGCGGCGCTCGGTATTCAGGGCTTCGGCTTCGATATGAACGTGGCGTGCTCGTCAGCCACCTTCGGCATTCAGGCCGCGGCCAACAGCATCCAGCTCGGCCAGGCGCGGGCGATCCTGATGGTCAACCCGGAAATCTGCACCGGCCACCTGAATTTCCGCGACCGCGATAGCCATTTCATCTTTGGCGACGCCGCTACTGCGGTGATTCTGGAACGTGCGGATCTGGCGACGTCAAAGCATCAGTTCGAGATCGTCGGTACCAAGCTGCTGACCCAGTTTTCCAATAACATCCGCAATAACTTCGGTTTCCTCAACCGCGCTGCGCAGGACGGCAACCAGGCGGCTGGCGACAAGCTGTTCGTGCAGGAAGGGCGCAAGGTGTTCAAGGAGGTCTGCCCGATGGTTGCCGAGCTGATCGCCAACCACTTGCAGGAAAACAACCTGAGCGTGGCCGACGTGAAGCGCTTCTGGCTGCACCAGGCCAACCTCAACATGAACCAACTGATCGCCCGCAAGCTGTTGGGCCGTGACCCGGAGGCCCACGAAGCGCCGGTGATTCTCGACACCTACGCGAACACCAGTTCGGCAGGCTCGGTTATCGCCCTGCACAAGAATCAGGACGATTTGCCGGCCGGCTCACTCGGTGTGCTCAGCTCATTCGGCGCCGGCTATTCCATCGGCAGCGTGATTCTGCGCAAGCGCTGATCGTACAAAGGCGGCACGCAAGGTGCCGCCTGCTTAAATCGATAAACCCCTCTAAAACGCCCTATACAGCGGACCCAGCTACTCGGCTGGGCGTTTCGCTGTCAAGCGTTATATTCAAAGGGATTAAAAAGTTCCCTTGTCATCAAATATTTATATATCGGAAACGGCGCTGAAATAAGCCGCCGCGAAGATTCCCCCAGCACGAACGAGCCCAACGCTCGGGTGTTTTTCAGCACTTAAGTTCAATTAGGGGAATTCTCGATGATCCGTAAGCACTTCGCCGGTTTCGCAGCCAGCGCCCTGGCTCTGGCCGTTTCCGCCCAGGCTTTCGCCGGTACCGTCACCACCGACGGCGCTGACATCGTGGTTAAAACCAAGGGCGGCCTTGAGGTTGCTACCACCGACAAGGCTTTCGGTTTCAAGATTGGTGGTCGTCTGCAGGCTGACTACAGTTCGTTCGACGGTATTTACACCCGAAACGGTGATAGCGCCGACGCTGCCTATTTCCGCCGTGCCTTCCTGGAAATTTCCGGCGTTGCCTTCACCGATTGGGCCTATACCCTGAACTACGACTTCTCGCATAACTCGGGTAGCTCGGAAGACGGCTACTTCGACGAGGCGTCCATTGCCTATAACGGCTTCAAGCCGGTTTCCATCAAAGTCGGTCGCTTCGATCCCGAGTTCGGTCTGGAGAAGGCCACCAGCTCCAAGTGGGTAACCGCCCAAGAGCGTAACGCCTTCTACGACGTGATCGACTGGGCTAACGGCCACCAGAACGGCATGGGTATCCAGGCCTCCAGCACCATCGGTGACTCGGTCTACCTGTCCGGTGGCCTGTTTGCCAAGGACAACAACGACACCGATGGCGACAGCAACAAACAGGTCAACCTGCGCGGTGTATTTGCACCCCTGCATGAAGCCGGCAACGTGCTGCACCTAGGCTTCAACGCCGCTCGCCGCGATGTATCCGACTCGGTGATCGATACACGCTTCCGTAGCCGCCTGGGCATGCGTGGCGTGGAAACCACCGGTGGTAACGACGCCGGCACCAACGGTAACCGCGTTGTATTCGCGGGTGCCAACAACACCGTCGCTGGCTCCTACGATGACGATACCGCTCTGGGCCTGGAAGCTGCCTGGGCAATGGGGCCGCTGTCGATCCAGGGCGAGTATATGAAACGTAAGTTGAAGGCGGATTCCTCTGCCTTCCAGGACATCGAGGCGGATGGTTATTACGTACAGGCAGCCTACACCCTGACTGGCGAATCCCGTGGCTACAAACTGGGCAAGTTCGACGCCATCAAGCCTGAGAACAAGCAGATCGGTGCGTGGGAAGTGTTCTACCGCTATGACAGCATCAATGTCGAAGACGACAACCTGGTGACCGCTTCCGCTACCCGTGATGTCGGTGACCTGGAAGCCAAAGTGCACAACCTGGGCGTCAACTGGTACGTCAACGAAGCGGTGAAAATCAGCGGCGTGTACGTCAAGGCCAATACCGAGAACGTTTACAACGCTTCTACCACTGGCGTTCGTACTGGCGATGACAGCGGCGACGGTTTCGTCTTCCGCGCTCAGTACGCGTTCTAAGCAACACCTGCAAACGTGGTACTCCTTTGAACCCCGCCGTAGGCGGGGTTTTTTTATTGGTGGTGCGCTTGGCGATATAGTGTGCGCTGATTGCCCGCGGATATTGCCGATGCCTGTCTACAGCCTGCACGCCCTCAACGAACTCGACGCCGCAACCTGGGATGGCCTGCTTACCGAGCCGCAGCCATTTCTGCGCCACGCTTTTCTTTCCACGCTGGAAGATAGTGGGAGCGTTGGCGGGCGCAGCGGCTGGCAGGCGGCCCATCAGGTGCTGCTGGGCAGCGATGGCCAACCGTTGGCGGCGCTGCCGGCCTACGTCAAATATCACTCTCAAGGCGAGTACGTATTCGATCACGGCTGGGCCGATGCCTGCCGCCGCGCCGATATCGCGTACTACCCGAAGTTACTCGGCGCAATTCCCTTTTCACCGGTCACTGGTCAGCGCCTGCTCGGCTCTCCAGAAGCTGCAGCGCAGATGCTCGATGCGCTGACCGCGACTCTGGAAGAGCAAGGGCTTTCAGGCCTGCACGTGAATTTCACCGATGCAGCGAGTGATGCGCTGATGCGCGGGCGCAACGGTTGGCTGCAGCGCCTGGGCTGTCAGTTTCACTGGCACAACCGCGGCTACCGGGATTTTCAGGATTTCCTCGACACCCTCAGCTCACGCAAGCGCAAGCAGATGCGCAAGGAGCGCGAGCAGGTGGCCGGGCAGGGGATTGATTTCGAGTGGCGCGAAGGGCAGCAGTTGAGCGAAGCGGAGTGGGACTTCGTCTATCACTGCTACGCCAACACCTACCATATTCGCGGCCAGGCGCCGTACCTGACTCGCAGCTTTTTCAGTCTGTTGGCCGAGCGCATGCCCGAGGCGATTCGCGTGGTATTGGCATGTCGCGGCTCACAGCCGGTGGCCATGGCGTTCAGCCTATGGGGCGGCGACAGCCTGTATGGGCGGTACTGGGGCTGTTTGGCCGAGTTTGATCGGCTGCACTTCGAAACCTGTTTCTATCAAGGCATGGAGCAGGCGATCGCGCAGGGATTACAGCGCTTTGACGCGGGCGCTCAGGGCGAGCACAAGTTGATTCGTGGCTTCGAGCCAACCATCACCCATTCCTGGCACTACTTGGTGCACGAAGGCTTGCGTGATGCCGTGGCGGGGGTTCTGCAGGAGGAGCGTGAGGGCGTTCTGGCTTACGCCGAACAGGCGCGGGAGATGCTGCCGTATCGGCAGGCCTGAGATAGCGCAGCTGCGCGCTGCGGTTGCCCGCAGCGCGCCAGTGCAGCAGGCGACTGATCAGCCATCGTAACGGCCGCCCCACTCGAGAAAACTCATCTTGTGGGTTTCACCCTGGCTGTCGGTGTAAACCATGATCACCGGCACTACGCCGCGTTTGTCGGAAACATCGGTGCGATAGAGCACTTTCTGTACATCGACTTTCATGCCGTAGTGGTACTGCTCGGTCGGCAGGCCTGCACCCGGTTTGGCCTGTATGTCGGCTGCGAAAACGGCGGGAGCGAGGCTGGAGAGCAGGGCGGTGATAGCGGTTGCAACTTTCATGATGGAGTCCTCGATTGTTCGATGACCGGCAACCTGATCGACCTATTCGATTGCGTTGCCTGGTGGACTCATATGACCAGCAAAGCCGAAACGGCGGAAATTGATGGTCTCGTTAGTGAGTATCATGAAAATTGATATATGTTAGCTAGCTAACGAAGTGCCTATTTTGTGTGCTGACACATGCCAATTCGCGAGCCTCAGTCGACGCCGACGAAGCCGCCAGTTTGGTGTTGCCACAGGCGCGCATAGAGGCCGCCGCGGGCGATCAGTTCGGCGTGGGTGCCGGTCTCGATTACCTGGCCTTTGTCGATCACCACCAGGCGGTCCATCCGCGCGATGGTCGACAGGCGGTGAGCGATAGCGATCACAGTCTTGCCGTCCATGAGGCTGTCGAGGCTTTCCTGAATCGCCGACTCAACTTCCGAATCCAGCGCCGAGGTGGCTTCGTCGAGCACCAGAATCGGTGCGTCCTTGAGCAGCACGCGGGCAATGGCGATGCGCTGGCGCTGACCGCCGGAGAGCTTGACGCCGCGCTCGCCAACCTGGGCCTCGAAGCCCATGCCGCCCTGGCTGTCGTCGAGTGTGGCAATGAAACCATCTGCGCGGGCTTTACGGGCTGCGGCCCAGAGTTCTTCATCGCTGGCCTCGGGCCGGCCGTAGCGCAGGTTGTCGCGGATCGAGCGGTGCAGCAGCGAGGTGTCCTGGGTGACCACGCCGATATTGGCGCGCAGGCTTTCCTGGCTAACCTCGGCGATGTTCTGTCCGTCGACTAGGATGCGCCCGCTTTCCAGGTCATAGAGGCGCAGTAGCAGGTTGACCAGGGTCGACTTGCCGGCGCCTGAAGGGCCCACTAGGCCGATCTTCTCGCCGGGGCGAATCTCGATGTTCAGGCCGCTGATCACGCCGCCTTTCTTGCCGTAGTGGAAATGCACGTCGTCGAAGCGCACGCCGCCCTGTTGCACCTGCAGCGGCTTGGCGTCTTCGCGGTCGAGCACTTCGCGCGGCTGAACGATGGTCTGCATGCCGTCCTGCACGGTGCCGACGTTCTCGAAGATGCCGTTGATCACCCACATGATCCATTCGGCCATGTTGTTGATGCGAATCACCAGGCCCAGCGCCAGGGCGATGGCGCCGGTGCTGATCAGCGATTCGCTCCACAGCCACAAGGCCAGAGCGCCAGTGCCGACGATCAACAGACCGTTCAGGCAGGTGATCAGGAAATCCAGGCTGGTGATGATGCGCGTCTGCTGGCGGAATTTGTCGAGCAGCTCGGTCATTGCCTCGCGGGCGT
The DNA here is from genome assembly GCF_900142655.1 of Phytopseudomonas punonensis. Taxonomy (GTDB): domain Bacteria; phylum Pseudomonadota; class Gammaproteobacteria; order Pseudomonadales; family Pseudomonadaceae; genus Aquipseudomonas; species Aquipseudomonas punonensis. The sequence continues at coordinate 296,686 of NZ_FRBQ01000002.1, forward strand.
AGGTTTCTTCCTCACGCGAGTGGGCGAACAGCTTGAGCGTCGCGGCGTTGCTGTAGCCATCGACCACCCGGCCCATGACTTTGGAGCGCGCGGCAGAAGCCGCAGCCGAACGCTCCTTGATGCGCGGCACGAAGTACCAGAGTGCCGCGCTGTAGCCGATGATCCATAGCGTCAGCGGCGCGATCAGTCGCACGTCCGCCTCGGCAAACAGGTACAGCGCGCTGCCGGCGTAGACCACCACGTGCCACAGCGCGTCGATCACCTGCATGGCCGATTCGCGCAGCGACGGGCCGGTCTGCATGACGCGCTGGGCAATGCGCCCGGCGAAGTCGTTCTGAAAGAACGTCAGGCTCTGCTTGAGCATATAGCGATGGTTCTGCCAGCGGATCAGGTTGGTCAGCCCCGGATTGATCGTCTGGTGGACGAGCAGGTTGTGCAGGCCAAATACCAGCGGGCGGATGATCAGCGCCACCAGAGCCATCCACAGCAACTCGTTCCTGTGCTCAGCGAAGAAGGTGCTGGCATCAGCGGTAGCCTGGGCCATGTCGATCAGCTGGCCGAGAAAACTGAACAGCGCCACCTCGATCACCGCCACGAAGAAGCCGACGATCAGCAACACCACCACTGGCGGCCATACCTGCTTCAGGTAATGGGCGTAGAAACGCAGCATGCCGGCCGGCGGCGCTACATCGGGGCTGGGTTTGAAGACGTCGATCAGATTTTCGAAACGGCGAAACAACATGGGGTGCAGTCTGCTCTGGCGAATGATGGGGATGGCGGATAAAGAAAGGCTGCCGATTGGCAGGAGCGCGTGGCGCTGAGGTAAACCCACGCGCTCAGGCGCGTGGGTTACCGGGGGAGGGTAGCAGTATCAGAGGCGCTTGGCGTCGAGAATCACCACCGGGTCGACCGGCACGTTCTGCTGGCCGGCGCGGTTGGCGGTGCGTACCTGGGCGATACGGTCGACCACTTCCATGCCACGGGTCACCTTGCCGAATACCGCGTAGCCGAAGTCGCGCGAGCCGTTATCCAGGAAGGCGTTGTCGGCATGGTTGATGAAGAACTGGCTGGTGGCCGAGTCGCGTACCTGGGTACGGGCCATGGCCAGTGTGCCGCGCACGTTGTGCAGGCCGTTGTCGGCTTCGTTCTTGATCGGTGCCTGGGTCTGTTTCTGGCGCATGCTCTCGTCGAAGCCGCCGCCCTGCACCATGAAGCCCGGAATCACGCGATGGAACACGGTGCCCTTGTAGAAACCGCTGTCCACGTAGGCCAGGAAGTTCTGGGTGCTGATCGGCGCTTTCTGCTCATCGAGCTGCACTTCGATTTCACCGAGGCTGGTGGTCAGCAGCACGGTGGGGTTTTCCGCCGCCATCAGGTGGGCGGTGAACAGCAGCGAGCAGGCGGTGAGGGCGAGTTTCTTCAGCATCGGGTCTAGTCCTTGAGTGAGGTGGCAGCAGTGTTTTCGACTTCATGCAGAAAGGCAAGCAGGCTGCGGTTGAAGTGTTCGGGCTGATCGAGCGGCGTGGCATGGCGTGAATCGGCGATGACCAGCAGGCGTGCATCTGACAGTTCATCGACGTACGCCTGCTTTTGCGCGACGGGCGTGTAATCGCGGTCGGCGCTGATGACCAGAGTTGGACAGGTGATGCGGCTCAGGCGTTCACGCACGCCCCAGCCGATGATGGCGTCCAGGCTGGCCAGGTAGGCGCGTTTGTCATTGCGCGGCCAGCGCTCTTCGACCTTGCGGCGCAGCTCGGCCTGTTCGGGTTTGGGAAACAGCATCTTGCCCAACGCTTTGGCGATGGTGTCCAGGCTGAGCAGCCGAGACAGCGTCCAGCGCTTGGCTATTTCCAGGTAGTCAGCCGGCTTCTTCGCCTTCACTTCCGGGCCGCTGTTGACGACTGTCAGACTGCGCAGCAAGTGCGGACTGTCCACGCCCAGTTGAAAGCCGATCATGCCGCCCATGGAGATGCCGACCAGGTGCACGGGCGCAAGCCCAAGGTGCTCGATCAGCGCCGCGGCGTCACCTGCGAAATCACTGATGCGGTAGCGCTGGCGCGGTTTGTCGGAGCGCCCGTGGCCGCGTACGTCGAGGGCGATCACCCGGTGCTGTGCGGCCAGCACGGGAATCTGCAGTTCCCAGTCCAGCGTGCTGGAACCCAGGCCGTGAATCAGCAACACCGGCGACCCCTCGCCGTATTCTTCGAAGAACAGCCGGCAGCCGCGATGCTCGAAATAGGCCATGGGCTCAGACCGGCGAGGCGGGAGCGGCGAGGGCAGCGTCGAGCGGGGCGGCGTCGAAGCGTTGGATCAGCTCGGTGAGAATCTGCGTAGCCGGGCCCAGCGCCTTGTCCTTGCTGGCATAGAGAAAGAACACCGGCTTGCGGTTGCCGCCCTTGTCGAGCGGCAGCGGCTTGAGCAGGCCATCCTTGAGTTCGCGTTCGATCATGTGGCGCGGCAACCAGGCGAAACCCAGGCCGCTGCCGACGAAGGTCGCTGCGGTGGCCAGGCTGCCCACCGTCCAGCGCTGCTCGGCGCCGAGCCAGCCCATATCACGGGGCTGGTGGCGCCCGGAATCGCGGATCACCACCTGCATCTGGGTTTCCAGATCCTGGAAGCTGAGTTCGCGCTGCAAACGATGCAGCGGGTGATCGGGGTGCGCCACGGCCATGAACTCCACCGGGCTCATTTCCGAGCCGAGAAAGCCGGGGATGTTGTAGGCGCTGATCGCCAGATCCGCGACACCTTCCTTGAGCACTTCCTCGACGCCCGACAGTACTTCTTCACGCAGGCGCACCCGGCAACCGCGGCTCTGCGGCATAAAGGCGGTGAGCGCCCGCACCAGGCGTGCGCTTGGGTAGGCCGCGTCGACCACCAGGCGCACCTCGGCCTCCCAGCCTTGCTCCATATGGTGCGCCAGGTCTTCGAGCTGGCTGGCCTGCTTGACCAGTTGTCGCGAGCGACGCAGCAGCACATCGCCGGCTTCGGTGAGCACCGCCTTGCGGCCATCAATGCGCAGCAGCGGTACGCCGAGTTGCTCTTGCATGCGCGCCACGGTGTAACTCACCGACGATTGCGAGCGATGCAGCACTTCGGCGGCCTGGGCGAAACCGCCGTTATCGACCACCGCCTGCAGGGTGCGCCACTGGTCGAGGGTTACTCGTGGGGCCTTCATCTCATCTCCTTCACCAGCGGCTGTGCACGGGGCTGCACTGGCTCTAAACTGACGGCCCACCTAGGAGGCTGGCCATGAAAAAACTCTGCTGCGCGCTGATTGCCTGCTTGCCACTGGCAGCCTTGGCTTATCCCATCGAACTGGAAAAACAGTTCAATGGCGCCGAAATCTCGGCAAGCACCCAGGAAATCGATCACAACATGGCGGCCGTACTGGTTCAGAATTACGGCTCGCAAGCCGCTTCCTGCAAAGCCGTATTTCGTAACGGCCCCGAGGCGCCGCGTACGCGAAGTACGACCCTGGCGGCGGGGCAGAGCGGCAATCTCACGGTGAAGTTTGCTCGCAGCATCATCCGCCTGCGTGTGCAGCTCACCTGCGAGCCGCAATAAGGTTCGAGCAGACTAGGGTTAGCGCCCGGACAAATCAACTTCATCGATAGTTGGGTGCGAAATATCGGGTCTTTTAATCGGATGTGGCTTGGTGCTCGCCGCCATCGTTGCTCTTCGCAGGCTCGAAGATCTGCCGAGTGCGGCCAAATTCACCGCAATTAGCGAGGCGGGGCAATGGGCTTCGCCTCTTTATTTCTCCCCGGATCGCCCGGTGGATTGTCTGCCTGCAAATGAACCGTTATGGTGCGCCGCACTCGCCTGGTGCGGCGCTGGCATATCTGCCCGCGCCGTAGTCGCAACGCTTGTACGGCCGCCTGATAGGCTGATTAAGGTGGGCTATTTTCTTCTCCCTTGAGGTGCGTGATGACGCTTTCCGGACCCGGCGTGCTGCTTTCTGTCAGCGCGTCGATCCTGTTCGCCCTGATCCCTGGCTACGTGCAGATGCTCACGCCGTTGGACGGTTTTCAGGTGTTCGCCCAGCGCGTGCTGTGGTCGATTCCGGCGGTGTTGCTGTTGCTCACCCTGCTGCGCCAATGGCCGCTGTTGCTGGCTGCGCTGCAGCGCTTGCGCCGAGAACCACTGCTATTGGCTGCGTTGCCTCTGGCAGCGGCGATGATCGGCCTGCAGTGGTTCCTGTTCGTGTGGGCGCCGCTGACCGGCCATATGCTCGACGTCTCTCTGGGTTACTTCCTCTTGCCGCTGGCCATGGTGCTGGCCGGACGGGTCTTCTACGGCGAACGTCTGCGTCCGCTGCAAAGGCTCGCCGTGGCCTGCGCATTTGCCGGCGTGCTGCATGAGTTGTGGCAGTCCCAGGCGTTTTCTTGGGTCACGCTGGTCACCGCGCTAGGCTATCCGCCTTACTTCATGCTGCGCCGCTGGATGCGCCTGGACGCACTGCCGGGGCTGGTACTGGAAATGTTGGTGATGGCGCCCCTGGCCATCTGGCTGGTCGTCTACTGGGCGCCGGCCGGGATGTTCGCCGAGTATCCGCGCCTGTGGTGGCTGGTGCCGGGCATGGCGCTGCTGGGCACCATCGCCCTGGCAGCGATGATGGCTTCGTCGCGGCTACTACCGTTGGGCCTGTTTGGCATTCTCAGTTATGTCGAGCCGGTGCTGCTGTTTATGGTCAGCCTGGTATTTCTCGGCGAGCAGTTCGATTCCAAGCAGTTCCTCACTTACCTGCCCATCTGGGTAGCCGTGGTGCTCGTTGGCTGGGACAGCGGGCGCTTGCTGATCAAGCAGCGGCGCATGCAACGGGCCGTCTGACGGCTTTCGGCGGTTCAGATTGAGAAAGCATTCGGCCCCGGGGCGCGAACGCGGTAACCTATGCGGCTGATTTAGCATTTGCATCGAGGTTGCCCCGTGTTTGCCCAATTTGCCCTGCATGAACGCCTGCTCAAAGCCGTGGAAGAGCTCAAATTCACCGAGCCGACCCCGGTACAGGCCGCTGCGATTCCTCTGGCGCTGGAAGGCAAGGACCTGCGGGTAATCGCCCAGACGGGGAGCGGCAAGACCGCAGCCTTCGTATTGCCCATGCTCAACCGTCTGCTCGGTAATGGCAGCTCCAAGGCCCGCGTCAGCGTACGTGCGCTGATTCTGCTGCCGACCCGCGAGCTGGCCCAGCAGACCCTCAAGGAAGTCGAGCGTTTCGCCCAGTACACCTTTCTCAAGGGCGGGCTGATTACTGGCGGTGAAGATTTCAAGGTGCAGGCTGCCATGCTGCGCAAGATCGATATCGTCATCGGTACGCCAGGCCGGCTGATCGAGCATGCCAACGCTGGCAACCTGTTGTTCGATGACGTTGAAGTGCTGGTGCTCGATGAAGCCGACCGCATGCTCGACATGGGCTTTGCCGAAGATGTGCAGCGCCTGGCCGAGATGTGCGGCCGTGAGCACCAGACCCTGCTGTTCTCCGCCACCAGTGGCGGCGCGGGCCTGCGTGAAGTGGTCGCCAAGGTATTGCGCGACCCCGAGCATCTGCAGCTCAACCGGGTCAGCGAACTCGCCGAAGGTACGCGTCAGCAGATCATCACCGCCGACCACAACTACCACAAGGAGCAACTGGTCGAGTGGTTGCTGACTAACGAGACCTACGACAAGGCGATCATCTTCACCAACACCCGTGCCCAGGCCGACCGCCTGTACGGCAAGCTGGTGGCCAAAGAATTCAAGACTTTCGTGCTGCACGGTGAGAAGGACCAGAAAGACCGCAAGCTGGCCATCGATCGTCTGCGCCAGGGTGCGGTGAAAGTGCTGGTTGCCACTGACGTGGCGGCGCGCGGCCTAGATGTCGATGGTCTGGATCTGGTGATCAACTTCGATATGCCGCGCTCGGGTGACGATTACGTGCACCGCACCGGGCGTACCGGCCGTGCCGGTAATGAAGGGCTGGCGATCTCGCTGATCACCCATAACGACTGGAACCTGATGTCGAGCATCGAGCGCTACCTCAAGCAGCGTTTCGAGAAGCGTACCGTCAAGGAGCACAAGGGCATTTATCAGGGGCCGAAGAACCTGAAAGCCTCCGGCAAGGCTGTGGGCGCCAAGAAGAAAAAGATCGACCCGAAAACCGGCAAGAAGATCGCCAAGAAGTCAGCGGCGAAAACCCCGGCCAAGCGCAACACGGTTAACAAGCCGAAGAGCGATGCGCCGACGCTGGTCAGCCAGGACGGGCTAGCGCCGCTCAAACGTAAGGCGCCTTCGGCCGACGCCTGATCCCGGCAGCGCTTACCGACAGCCACGCCTGTCGGTAAGCGCTTAGAACCTGTTCAAGATCTTTTTAGGCGGCTGCTGCAATGCAGAAGCAGTCATCGATGCAGTACCTGTGGGAGCGGGCCATGCCCGCGAAATCACGGGCATGGCCCGTCCCACAAGTGGCGATCGACCGGCCGCTTCCGCCATTTAGCTGCCAAAATCGACGAACCTATACTGAAAGATCGTGAACAGGTTCTTAGTCCATCTGTTCCTCCACCTCGCCACCAATCTCTTCCAGCTCGCGCAGGCGCTGATCGTAAGCGTCGCAGTCGGTAGCCTGCTGCCCTGGCGCCTCGGGCTTCATGTCCTTGAGTTCCTGACGCAGCAACGCGGCTCGCTCCGGGTCACGTTGAGTAATCTCATCCACCTTGGCCGCCAGCTCTTGCGCTTTGGCAGTGGCTTCATCGGCGGTGCAGGCCTGTGCCTGGGCCATGCCATACAGTGCGAAGGCCAGACCACAGAGTGGTGCGACTAGCTTGATCATGCTCAATTCCTCAGGCTTGGCAGGGTCATGTGTGAGGTTGAGTGCCTGCCAGGCTTGAAGGTTCAGGCTTTCGCCCGGTGCGTCATTTCCTCTGGTCCAGGCTCCTGACGGTCAGATCCAGCGCCTTTTGCATGTCCAGTCGCGCCGAGCGGCCGATGTCCTTGTCGTTCATGTCGAAGCCGCGTTCGGACGGCAGGATCGGCGCAGTCAGGTCGTCGGCGTCGGTGGGCTCGAAGTCGAACTCCTCACCGATGGTCATGGCGCTGCGGCGCAGCAGCATACGCAGCTGGTCGGGGTGCAGATCCGGGTTGATCGACATCAGCGAGGCCACCACGCCGGCCACCAATGGCGTGGCATAGGACGTACCGCAGTGCACGCTGCCTTGCTGATTCTCCTCGGCGGTGGAGGCACGCACGCAGGCCGCTGCAGTGATGTCCACGCGGGTATCGACGTTCGAGGAGCTGCGCCGTTTGACGTAGGCCGGGTCGTCTACAGCTACGTCCTTGCGCTCGCTGCGCTGATGGCCGCCGACCACGAACAGTTGCTCGGTGACGAACGAGGAGGGCAGACGGTAATCGTCGGCGCCGGAGAACGATGCGCCGTTGCCAGCCGAGTTGACCACCACTACGTCCGGGTGCTCACGGCGCAGCCACAGGAAGAACTCTTCCAGTAGTTCCTCGTAGCCGCTCATTGCGATGCCGGAGCGCACCAGCGAGTCGATTTCGTCGCCGTGAATATTCTTCGCGCCGATACGGTGAATGCCCCAGCTCCAGTTCAGCACCCGCACCCCATCCTCGACCAGATTGACCGAGGCGGCGATGTTGGCAGTGATGCCAGCGTCGGAGTTGCGGTCGACGATCACTTCGAAGCCCGGGCCGGCGCCATCGAGGCCGCGCAGGAAACCGGTATTGCCGCCATCGTCCCAGCGCGCGGCGAGGATGCCGGCCACGGTGGAACCGTGACCATCCGGTTTGTCGGCGTCGCGGCTGTACAGCCGGGTGTGCGGGGTGTGCCCGTCACGGTCGGCGGCGCCCAGGTAATCCTTGAAGTCCGGCGCGTCGAAGTCGACGTTACGTTCGATCAGGCCGATGCGTACCGGCTTTGTGGCGATGGGCGAGCGTTTGGACGGGATGCGCCGCTGGTAATAGTTGACCGCATCGACGAAGCGATTGGCGGCCCATTCTTCCTCGTCCAGATGTGCGTCCTTCGTCTCGCCCGATTGCGCTTCCTGTTCTTCTGCGGATGACTCCTCGATCACCACGGCGTCGACGCTCAGCTCGCTGCCCAGGCGCAGCACCATGGCGTCGCGCTGGATCAAATCTTTGGCCGGCAGCCGTAGCTGGTAGGTATTGAGCGGCGCTATCACGCCGACCACCTCGGCGCCGTATTTCTTGGCCAGGGCCTTGGCTGTATCGAGGCCGTTGGCGTCTTCCTCGATAACCACGCTGACCAGGTCGACGTAGGTATTGAGGCCATCCATGTTCTTTGCCACTTCTCCGGGCTTGGCCGCCAGCACGTGGCTGCCGGCCATCGACAGCCACACCGGGTTGCTTTCCTGGTCGCCCTGTTTCAGCCACAGCGGGCCGCTTTTGTAGCGCAGGGTGTCCAGGGTGACGCGCAGCCCATCGCGGCGGTTCACTGCGCTGGCGGGCAACGATTTGCCATCGAGCAACACCTGCAGCTCGCCTTCGGCCATGCCGCGGGTATCCAGACAGAACGTCTGGCGATCGGTGTCGAGAACATTCTCGCAGCGATACAGGTGCTTGAGCCGCAGCGGTTCTGCCGCCAATACCGACGGCGCTATAGCCGCCACGAGCAAGGCGCTGAAAAGCGGGCGCAGCGTTGGCCGACAGGGCATGGCGGAATCCTTTGTGCGGGGGGATGCGCCTCAGACTGGCGCCGCTGGGCTTGGTTCAGGCTGCGTTCGGCAGATAGCTCGAACCTTGCCGGCGGCATCGGCGTCACACCCTCACGGGTGCCGCTGGCACCGACAAGATGGGAGACGCTGCTATGACGACTCACGATCACACCCACAACTGGGACCTTATCGAGCGTTTGCTCCACGAGGTGCAGAACGGCGCCGGCCAGCCATTCGTGCCACGGCGCTGCGCCGAAGAACTAGCCGAGGCGCTGCAACAGGCCGGTCAGCCGGTCGATAATCTCGATTCGCTGAAGGCTCAAGCCGATGGATACGAGGCCACACTGCTGGAGGGCGGCTTTATCGCGCCGCGACCGGAAGAAGAAGGCGGCAATGGCGAGAACTTTGTGCTCACCCCACGTGGCGCCCAGCTGTTGAGCATGATCGACAGCACCTTTCCCGGCGAAGAGCACCCACGCGAGGTGCTTGACCGTCATGGCCTGTCGGCGCTCGAGCCAGAGGTGTTCGATACGCTGGCGCCGCGGGCAACGCTGGTCTGATACCCGCCTGCGCCCTGGCCGCGTAAACTGTGCTTTCATGACCTGTCCAGGTTATAGGTACAGTCTGCGCAGCGAGGGTGAGTGTGGGATGAAGTGGTGGGCAATCGGACTGCTGCTGTTGGCGATCAATGCCACGGCTGACGAGCTAAGGATCGGCTTTGGCACGCACAAACCGCCGTATATTTTTCAGGGTGAAAGGCGCGGGCTCGAGTACGACATCGTGGTGGCTGCCGCTCGTGCCGGTGGCATGGAAGTCATTCCCTCCTATGCTCCTGTAGAACGTTTGCACCGCGAGTACAGCCGTGGCGAGCTCGACGGCATCGCCAGTACGCGCTTGGAAGGCGGCGTGAATAGTTTCTACACCCAGCCTTACATCAATTATCAGCACGTGGCTTTGGCGCTCAGCGCCCGGCATTACCGTATTGAACGTATTTCTGACCTGGGCAATTACTCCGTGCGCGCTTTCCAGCGGGCGCGTGTGGTTCTCGGCGAAGAATTCCAGCGCATGGCCGAGGCCAACCCGCGGTATCACGAGGAAGCTCAGGAGATCGCTCGTAACCGCCTGCTTTACAGCGGCCGGGTAGACGTGGTGATCGGCGACAGGCGGATCCTGCGCTATTTCAACCGTGAGGTGTATCGCCAGGTGGATGTCAGCCAGCCGGTCACCGAATACCCGCTGTTTGCGCCGACCGCATACCAGTTGGGGATGCGTGATCAGTCGGCGCGTGATCGCTTCGATCAGGGCCTCGCCGACATCATTGCCAGCGGCGAGTACCAGGAAATCGAGCGACGCTATGCGATGTATTGAGCCGGCCCGTTACCGTGTCAGCTCTTCGGTTTCCTCGTCGGCCTGAACGGCCACCATCTCGCTTTCGATTGGCCGCGTTTCGACACTGAAGTCGGTGATTTCGATAGAGCCTTTGCCTTCGCCAATCAGGTGGAAGGAAAACGCCTTGCGCGTATCCAGGTTGTCGAAGGCGAAGCTCACCTCTACCGGCTGGCCCTTCTTGAGCCGCGGTATCTCCGGCATGTTGATCAGCACGTCGCGGTCGAATTCCTTGGTCTTCAGGCGCAGCGTGGCGCCGGCCTCGCTCATGTTCAGGGCGTTGATCTTCAAGGTGACGCGGGTCTGGGTGCCTTTCGGTAGCTCCAGATACTGGGCGCCGATCAGGTTGTCTGCCCAGTCATCGCTGGGGTTTTGGCTCAAGCGAATGCGTTCGTTGCTGGCGAACTGCAGCACCTGATTGCCCTGGCCATCGGTCAACGAGCGATCCAGCAGCTCGGCCCGCAGGCTCACCTGGCGCGCAGGTTTGCCACTGAGGCGACCAAGGTAGTCGGCATGCTCGGCGATAAAGCCCGGGCTGGCGTAGCGCCGGCAAACCTGCTGGAAGTTGCACTCGGTCAACGTGCCCTTGCCATCATGCTCACGCAGCAGGCCGTTGGTGTAGGAGATGATCTCGCGGCCGTGGCTGTAGTCACGCAGCATCGAGCGCCCGGCGATGTCTGCCGGAATCGGCAGGCTCAGGTAATCGAGAATCGAAGCGGTCAGGTCGATATGCCCGTAAACGCCGCTCTTGCGCGCCGGCAACTGAGGCTGCTCCGGGGCCAGCATGAGGTTGAAGCCCCAGGCCGATGCCAGGCGCACGTTCTCGATGCCGTGGGATTCGTCCGAGGTCACCACCACCAACGTGTCGTCGAGCACGCCGCGTTTTTGCAGCCCGTCGAGAAAGTCGCCAACGGCATCGTCCAGGTAAGCGATGGCAGCCTGCTTGGCACTGGCATGGCGTTCCAGATAGTCGGCCGGGGCGGAGTAGGGCTGGTGGGTGCCAACGGTCAGCAGAGTCAGCATCCATGGCGCCTTGCTCTTGCGCAGGCTATCGACGTAGGTCAGCGCACCCTCGAAATAGGACTTGTCGTCCATGCCCCAGGCGAAGTCCAGGTACGGCGTGTTTCGAAACCAGTCGCGGCCCAGGGTCTTGTCGAAGCCCATGCGCGGCATGATCTGGTCCTTGGCCATGAAGCGCAGCCCAGCACCCTGCAAAAAGTGCGTGCTGAAGCCATTCTCGCGCAGCTGCGCTGGCAGGCACTGTGAGCTACGTTCGGCATTGCCGAGCAGCTCGATGCCCTTTGGGGTTCCCGAGCCCAGCTTGTCGTAATCGCCGCAGAGCATCGCGTACAGCCCGCGGATGGTCTGGTGAGCGTGCAGCACGTAATCGGTGGTCAGCATGCCGCGCTCGGCCCAGGCGCTCAGGCGTGGCATCAGATCGTCCTGATAGCTGCTACCGATTGCCTGCCGGCTGGCGCTGATATACGCACCGGGAATGCCTTCCAGGGTGATGATCAGCACGTTGCGGGCGCGGCCCGGTTCGGCCAGCAGCGGCGTGCCGTCCATGTCCAGGCGAGTCAGACCTGTGACATCGGGCGGGCTGTTGGGCTGGCCTCGGCTCATCCAGTCGTCGACACCCAGCCTGGCGAGGCTGAGGCCTTCGGCGAGCCACTTGTGTGGCAGATTGAACTGCACCCACTGGTCGGCTTCGCTGGGGCTGCGGTACTGGTAGACGGCGTGTGCCGCGAGCAGGCCGAGCGGTGCCAGTAACCAGGCGACCGAAGGCTTGCGCTGGCGCGATCCGCGCACTAACAGCAGGACGAAAAATGCCAGCGCGGCGAGGATGGACGCGCCAGCCAGCCAGGGATGAGTCAGCCCGCCGCCCTGGGTGGAGTGACTGAGAAACTGTGCATCGGTGAGGTAGTGCAGGTCGGCTGGTTCAGGCATGCGGCCCACGGCGCTCACCAGTTCAACAGTGCCCAAGTTGAGCACGACCCAAAGCAGCGTCAGCGGTATGCCAAGCAGCAAACGGCGGCGCAGCGACAACAAGAGCAACAGGCTGCCAATGGCCAGATCCGAGAGGTAACCGAAGGGGTGTGACCAGCCCAACGAGTAACGGCTGAGCAGTGGCAATGCAATGAACAGGACCGCCAGTACGGACACGATGCTGGCCGGTCGCTGCAGCCAGGGGCCGAGAGAACGCACGAATCTTCCTTAAATCGATGGGCAACGAACGACGGTTTCAGCAAACATGCAGGCGGCTATCCATCAGCGCCGGTGCTGAAACGCGAGTGACATTATTTTGAAATATGCGTGTGCTCACCGCTAGCAACAAACGATGAAGTCGTGAATTAAGTCGTTCAAATCATTGCCCGGACGGGCGAGGGGAGGAGCTGCCGACCTGGCGCCTACTGTCAGGCGCTGCAGGTCGATACAGACAACAAATTACTTTTTGGCGATGGTGATGTGACGGCTGGCAGGGCCGTTGGTCTGGCCACTCACGCCCTTGGCAATTTCTTGAATCTTGCCGCCGGACTTGAGGAACGCCGCTACTTGAGCGTCGATCGATTCGCTGGTTTCTACCGCTGGGGCGGGCTTGGCTTTGCTCTGGGATGCTTTGACGCGCATGACGGCCATATTACCTACTCGAGTAATCAAGATGGCCGCGTATTGTAACACCGCGGCGCGCTCAACTGTTCACTCATTGACCAGTGGGCAAAACGCCGGTGCGGTAGGCGCTGCAAAGGCGAGTTTCGTTGCGGAGTCGGGTACAATGCCGGCCTGAAAATGAGGGTAGGCACCATGGCTGTTATCGGACGTATGAATTCCTTGCAGGTCGTCAAGCACACCGACTTCGGTCTGTATCTGGACGGCGGGGCGGATGGCGAGATTCTGTTACCCAAGCGCTACATCCCCAAGGAGACGCCGAGTGAGGTGGAAGACTGGCTGAACGTCTTCGTTTACCTCGACAGCGAAGACAAGCTGATCGCCACCACCGAAAAGCCCAAGGTGCAAGTTGGCGAGTTCGCCAGCCTGAAGGTCGTCGATATCAATCGTGTTGGCCTGTTCCTCGACTGGGGCTTGCCCAAGGACCTGCTGCTGCCGCATTCGGAAGAAAAGCGCCCGCTGCAGATCGGTGATTATTGCGTGGTGCACGTCTTCGTCGACAAGCGCAGCCGGCGTATTACCGCGACCGCGCGCCTGGACCGCTACCTGGACAAGGTGCCGGCCACTTACAAGTCAGGCGAAGAAGTCGACCTGCTGGTGGTCGAGCCGACCGACATGGGGTTCAAGGCGATCATCAACGGCAAGCACTGGGGCCTGATCCATAAGAACGAAGTGATCGGTTTTATGCGCCCAGGTATCCGCCAGCCCGGCTTCATCAAGGAAATGCGCAGCGACGGCAAGATCAGCCTCAGCCTGCAACCGATCGGCCAGCAGGTTAGCGAGGGCCTCAGCGAGCAGATTCTGCAGCGCCTGCGTGAAAGCGGCGGCATGCTGGAGTTGAGCGACAAGAGCACGCCCGAGCGCATCAGCGCGATGTTCCGGGTCAGTAAGGGCAACTTCAAGAAAGCCATTGGCGGCCTCTACAAGCAGGGCCTGATCCATATTCATGACGACCGCATCGAACTGGTGAAGTAAGCCCGCTCCCGTTGGCGAAGAAAGCGCTTGAGTGGCGTGCGGCGCTTGCCAATAATGCGGGCGTCCCGCCGGTGTAGCTCAGTCGGTAGAGCAGCGCACTCGTAACGCGAAGGTCGTAGGTTCGATTCCTATCTCCGGCACCATAAAATAGATTCATGCAGTGCCAAGCGGTTGCATGATTCCCCAGGAGGCCCGCCTAGTGCGGGCTTCTTGTTTCATGTGGTGCCACCCGGTCTCATCCAGGCGCTTGTGTTCTGAGTACCTGTCCGAGTACCTTTAGATTGTTCAATAATCTATGGGTACTCAATATGCCGTTGACGGCTCTGCAGGTGAAGAATGCTGCACCACGTGAAGCGGACTATGGGCTTGCCGATGGAAGCGGTCTGTTCCTCTGGATTCGCGCCGCGGGCGGCAAATCGTGGCGCTTTCGATTCCGCCTGGATGGCAAGCAGTCGCATATTTCCCTTGGCACCATCGACAAGGTGACGCTCGCGCAGGCGAGACAGCTTGCTTCTGACGCTCGCCAGCTTGTGGCGCAGGGGCGGCACCCTGGGCTTGAGCGGAAGGTTGCACGTGCCCAAGCGGCGATCTCACGTGCTAATACGTTCAAAAGCCTTGCGCTCGAGTGGCATCAGCATAAGTCGCAGCGATGGTCGGTCGGTTATGCCGGTGACGTGATGGAGGCTTTCGAGCTGGACATTTTTCCCCAGGTGGGGAATCTGCCGCTCACCGACATCAAGCCCATGCACTGGCTGCAAGTTTTCCGTCGCATCGAGGCGCGCGGGGCTCTGGAGAAGCTGCGCAAGGTCCGGCAACGCTGCCAAGAGGTTTACCGTTTCGCGATTGCCACTGGCCGGGCTGAGTACAACCCAATCGCAGATATCGGGGGAGCACTCCAGACTCCCACGTCCCGACATTACCCCTTCTTACCAATTGCAGAGCTCCCAGAGCTGATCCGTGACTTTCAGGCGTGTCCTGGGCATGACGTGGTGAAAATCGCTACTCGTCTGCTGATCCTGACAGGTGTACGTACAGCTGAGCTGAGAGGAGCGCCGTGGTCGGAGTTTGATCTTGATAATGCTCTTTGGCAGATCCCTGCTTCACGTATGAAGATGCGTCGCCCCCATTTAGTCCCTCTTTCAACGCAAGCAGTGGCCGCACTTCGTGAGCTGGAAGATATTACTGGTGGCTATACGCTCGCTTTTCCTGGCCGCAACGATCCGGCCAAGCCCATGAGCGAGGCTGCTATCAATCAATTGCTGAAGCGTTCCGGCTACGACGGCCGCGCCACAGGCCATGGGTTCCGCCATACGATGTCCACCACTTTGCATGAGCAGGGCTATCCCAGCGAATGGGTTGAAACCCAGTTGGCGCATGTGGACAAGAACAGTATTCGCGGCACCTATAACCATGCTCAGTACCTGGATGGGAGGCGAGAGATGATTCAGTGGTATGCCGGTCACTTGGAAGCTTTGTCATGCGGCGGAGCCGGAGTCTCCAAAGCACTGGGGGAGGCAGTCGCATGAGTAATGATGTAATGCGCCTTTCTGATTTGGTGTCGGAGTACGCTCGCTTCTATAGGGTCAGTCTTCATGATGCTGCCTATGCGTTGCATGAGCTATTTATTGAGCTGAACTTTAATTATCAATCTAAACAGCCGCATGAAGCTATTTCCGATCAAGTTATTTGGGTAGGAAGGGTAGGGAGCACTACGCGCTCGCTCAAGCCATATAAGCTATATTTCTCAGTGCTTGCTGAGTACTTTAATAGCTTGATTGGTTTAAGTGTTGAATCCGAGCCTAGGTTTGTGCGATGTCTCTATGTTGGTGAGCCCTATGAGAGTAAGGATATTATGCCTAGCATGGTGTATTTATCTAAAACTCTACTTGGAGAGCTTATCCATGAGACCGTCAATGAATCCCTTGGCTTCCTCTTCAATGAAGATTCTGCGAAAAATCCGTGCATGTCTAGTGAAAAGGAAACTAAAGCCTTCCAAGGCAAGGAACTAGTTTCGATTCAGGGGCTCGCACGCGGACTTATAGAAATGATTATCGAGGTCGATAAAGCCCATCGTGGTCTTTCGAAAAAAACAAATCCGGCGGCCATTTTGCTCGCTGCTTCTCAGCTTGATCTAAATAAGAGACCTTCAAAGTGGCGCGCGGCTCTTAATGATCTAGCTGCCGCAGCAGAGGTCGAGGATTTCCGGGGCAACCGCCGAACGCTTGAAAAGTATGTTGGTGACTAGGACTCAACATCTCAATTTGGGTATTTCCTAGATTTTTGGCAATTGCCAGAAAGCCCTTGAAGAGTGCCATTTAATCCATAGCCATCTAATCCGGTTCTAAGGAGACCCGTCCTGATGGCTAGTCAAACTCTCTCACCTCTATTGCTCCGTTTGCCTGGCGTATGTGCTCTGGTAGGGCTCAGTAAGAGCCAGATATATCGGTTGATCCGGGCTGGAGAATTTCCTGCTGGTATCTCCCTAGGTGCGAACTCAGTGGCGTGGCCCACCGAGCAAGTCCGTGCCTGGGTGGCAGAAAAGATCAGCGCATCTGCTCCTCAACAACCATGACTGTAAATGCCTCAATGGCTAGCCTGATGGCCCGGGTGGAGGAAAACAGGAAACGGTCTGTCGCACAGCATAAAGAGGGTAAGGTCGAGGAGGAGGTTGTCTCACTGCCTAACTGGTCTGATTCCGTACGTCGTGTTCCTAATTTCGCTCTTCGATCAGCGCTCTTTGGTGCAGTTGCAAAGGGGTATAGACCATATGTTGAGCAGGTAGAAATAAACTCTTTAGGTGGCATCAGTATTTTTTATACAGGAGCGCTACTCGATCAAGGTGATCTGGATGTTTGGGAGGCTGTATTGCATATGGCGAGAATGCAGGAGTTGGGCTCGGAGTGCAGAGTGACAGCGTATCGACTTTTAAAAGTCTTAGGCAAAACAGATACGGGGAAAAATCGAAAAATCTTAGATAAGCATGTCAGTAGGCTTAAGGCTACTGCATTGCAGGTTAAGGTAGGAAAACATTCATATGAGGGGAGTTTGTTTCATGACGTCTATCGTGCCCAGAATGACCGTAGTGAACGTTTATACGTGATTCGATTGAATCCAAAGCTTTATGTGCTGTTCAACGGGGATCAGTACACCGATGTGAACTGGTCTATTCGCCAAGCATTAAATGGAAAGCCGCTTGCGCAATGGGTGCACGGATTCTATTCGACCCATGCAAGGCCCTATGACCTAAAAGTTGAGACGTTGCATCAGCTATGCGGAAGCCGTGCGGCCTCTTTAACTGACTTCAAAAAGGATCTACGCCGATCCCTCGAGTCTGTCGCGCTGGCAGCGGCAGTTGCAGGGCAGCCGTTTAGTTATTTTCTAGATGGCAACTTGGTTCGTGTCAAAACCACTCCTAGCACTTCACAGCAGCGTCATTTGGCTAGAAAGAGCTGATACCGTTCGCACGCCCCTGGACATACCGTTCCAACGCCCCCGGCTACCGTTCCAGCACCCCGTCAATGCCGTTCTGGCGCTCCCGGCGATACCGTTCTGGCACTCCCTAGAATCGACTACCAAAATAGCTCTCCAGCTCAGTAGCGGTAGGTGGTTCAGAGATTCCAGCTGCAAGGCACTAATCAGTTTTTAATCAATTCTAATCACTGCCGTTGCAGCAATGTCATCGCAACGGGCAAGCGCTGCGTCTCGCTCTTGGTCAGCGATAGAAAGCATCACTCTAAGGTTCTCAATCTCAAAGCGATGATCCGTAGCCACGGCAGCCATCCTGTCGAGATGCTGCTGCTCGATTTCCTCAATTTCTGAGCAATGTTCTTGGCGCAATGCGTTCTGACGAGCCACGCTGGCATCGAGGACGGCAGCAAGCTTTACTCTTGTTTTCCTACCTTCAATTAGTAGCAACACCAGTACACCAATCACAACCAGAAGCGCGCCAGTCCCAAACAGCAAACTGCTATTGATCCAAATGGGGTCAATTTTCAACGTAGATACACCTCAGTGATTTCAGGGCGGAAATGGCCCATTTCCTGCGATACCACCGTCAAGGCCTCCCTTCGCGTGAGGTGGCGCTGCAACATAGCCATTCGTTCCTGGGCATATGTATGCCGTAACCCGTGCGCGCCGTTTGACCAGCCGAGCGCTGACTTGGAAGCGGCGCCCACGCTTTTACTCCAGGGCTGGCCACCTCCAATTCCGTAAAATTGGTGGTAGTTGATGCCACGATCACTAACGATTCGTGGCTCTGCTAGCCGCGTCCGCTCTAGCCGTTGGGCTAGGGGAGTCGGAATTCGCACCTCGCGGACAAGGCCGCCTTTGCCATGGACGGTATAGCTAATCGTCGTCGCACGAGTTCCTAGGAATTTCATTCCATGAGCAGGGCGTTTATCCGGTACACGCTGGTGCGTTCTGCGGAGTCCTAGCAGTTCGTGAGCACGGAGGCCGGCAGCATGTGCGATTTCCGTGGCAAGCGCATTGTGCGGTGCTTGGCGAGATGCGATCGATAGCACTTGCTCGCGGTTATATGCCCTGGACTGATCAGCTAGGCGGCGCCCCTCCGTAGCCGAGCTTTTGATGACCTCAAGCGTTTGACCTGGTAAGAGCTGGTGAGTGACGTGCGTCATCATCGCCTGAAGAGCCTGGCGCTCCATGTCGAGAGTTTTTTGGCCAACCTCTGGTGCACGGCGCTGGAGATAGTCTCGGGCGCGGCTAGCTGTCATCTCTCGGAGGCTACCCAACCGGTGTTCCTGAAGGTAGGCGGTGATTTGTACCAGGCGTTGTTCGTAGTTTCGAACCGTACCGATTGAGCGGATATGTGTACCTTGAAGCCGCTTCATCACAGACGCGGCCTGTTTCGCAGGCTTGGCAAACTTAGCCACTTTGGCGGTTTCGATGTAGCCAGCGATACACGGTTGAGCGTTGTATCCTGATGCCTTTCTCAGCTACCCAGCGTTGCAGCTCGCTGCCATTGCAACCTGCTGAATCGAGCTGTAGAAGCTCGAATTTGTAGTTGTCCAGCAATGAGCGACGCTGAGCGTAGGTTCGGGGTTTTCTCCGAATCCGAGTCTCGGCTTTGAGGCGTGCAGTAATGCTGTGCGCATCGAATTCGCTCATGGGGTTTCTCGATTTCAGTTTCAGTGTAAGAACTCCTGACCGTTGCCGGTTCAGCGACACACCATCCGTAGACTGGTTCGTTGTGCCTATTCGCCCCCCTTCGCATCAGATGCTGGCGGGGACTGTTCACGCCTACTCGGAGCCTCCGAGTCAGTTCCTGATTATCAGCTCAGGTGCAGTTGTCACGTTCTGGGTTATTTCTCTCCTACGGTTAGGGTTGGTGGTTTCCGACGCATAGTCGGCGTTAGGCCGGATACACATGCGATGACGCGGGTGTAGCCGATGGGCGTCTGCTCGCGATGACGCGGGAAGGGCCCACTACCATTGTTCCGCCCCATGAATCACACGGATAGTGGAACTGCCGGGCAGTGCGGTTGGTGCCTGATCAGCTTACGAAAATGGGCATGGGCAAACAACGCAATGCCGCTGCGTTGTATTTGTTGCGCGAAAAGGAGGTCATCAGGCAAGCCCGCTATGTAGAGCGCCGTTGAGGCGCGTTACATAGCGGGCTTGCAGCCGCGTATTCGGCCCCCCTTAGCAAGTGCACTGACTTGGGTGGTGAGTGCACGAGGGCATCAGTAGCCTCTCTCTATTCACAGCAAAGGGGGAGGTTAGGATGATCGGAACAACGATATTTTGCGCAGCACAAAGGCACATGCCGGCGGTCACCAAGTGGCTAGGCTGGGCTGGTTTACTGCTGGGCCCTGTGCTCGGGGTGATGCACGTTACGGCGATGCTTTTGATGCCAACTGCATACGGCCGTCCAGCGCTTGAGCAATACGATGTACTGCAGCGAACGGGGAATCTGCTGGCTGCACCACTCGCTCAGTACCTCATCACAATCGGGTTCGCCCTGTGCCTGCTGTGGTTCTCGGTATGGGGCTTACGCCTCGTGCTGATCGCATACAGTCGCCTCGCGGGGCGTTTCAAATGAGTGCCTCCGCTACACCAGAGGGTTATGCAGGTTTCGGCTGGATTTTTGCGATCTGGGAGGACGTAGGCGTCACGTTGCTGGCGGCAACAGAGCCAATTTTCATTGCGCTCAACAACAGCAGCAGCGGGCTCGTATTCGGTGTGGGGGTTCTTTGGCTGTTCATGATCCTGCTACGAGTCGCTGATGGTGGGATCGCTCGCGGCATTGTGGGCGGGTTTGTGATCTTTTTCATGATGCTGCTGGGGATGAGCCCAGCTGTAGTTCAACTGCCCAGTGGCGTCTCCGTCACGCTCATCGACGCACAGGCCACGACGCTCAGAGCTGCGATGGCCGTGCATAAAATCTACCGCTCTGCGCTCGACGGTGTGCTGAGTGAGCACACCATTGCCGGGTCGATAGTGCCTGCGCAGGCGGCAGTGGACGATATAGCCGCGCGAGGTGCGCAGATTTATCAGGGTACTGATCTCGCGAGGCTCATCCAGGATTACAACGCCAGCTGTGCGCCCGACCGAGCGGAGCTGGTAGGTGCCAATCACGGCTCGAAAATTGAGGCGATGCATGCGGTTGGCCTCATCGGGGGCGGCGGGCTTGGTATTCCAGATGAGCAGATTGGTCTGATAGCTCAAGCACGCGCGGCTGGAGGCGGTATTGCAACCTATATGACCGGATCAAAGAAGGAAAACGGCGGTTGGTTGAATTACCTTCTGGGTGGTGGTGCCGCCAGGCGTGGGCTTGAGCAGGCGCTCGACCTTGGAGCGATTCAGTCACGCCGTGAGGCCGGGATTGCTGCCTTGGAAAGCGCTGGCCCATTCATGGGCGGGCGCTATGCATTGCCAACTAAGACGCATTGGACGGCGCTCTTCTCAGGGCAGCCAGACGCGTCGCCCTCATACCTACCTATCACCCTGATGCCTGGGCAGACGTCGCAGCTGGTCGGTGACGATAACCAAGCCATCATGTTTCAACCCCGCAACTGCGTAGAGGCGTACAGGATTGCTCAGTTGGGGGCCGAGCAGGCCTATCTAGCGCTGGGCGAGGCAGGCGGAACGATTGCAGGAGGGCAGCGAGTAAGCGCTGAGGTAGGTGCCGTGAGTACAGCTGTGGCGTGGCAACGATTCATGGCCCGTTCACTGGAGAGGACGACGGGGCTGTCATCTGAAGGCGCGGCGGTAGGTGCAGGGATTCTCGCTAGTGTTCAGATGGCCAAGGATCTCAGCGGCTGGCTGGATTTGCAGACGCTATTACCGGGATACGTTCTCCTGTCCGCCTGGTTATTCTGGATCGTATTGCTTGCCGCACCTTTAGCACTACTGCTGGCACCGCTGCGAGGTATGGGCGTTCTGGTGAGCTGGGTATCGCTGCTGTTTTTCCCAGTTATTTCGATGCTTTTTGCGCATGCGCTGATCGTCGCTGTTTCTCTGGTCATGGCGTCTGTCGCCATTGGCCAAGCAGCAGCTGCTAGCGGCTGGTCAGGATCGGGAGCAGATTTCGAGGCCGTGCGTGGATTCATGGGCGCAATTGCGGCCATGCTGCTGGCCATCACAACTTGGATAGCATCGAGCCTGACAGGTGTTTCTCTAGGCGGTTTAGCAGGTAGTCTCACTGGCGCAATGGCCACCGCTACCGGGGTTGGCGGCTTCGCTGCACGTGCTGTCGGAACTGTTGTGGCACTCAGCCGACTCGGTGCTTTAGGTGCTGCGGGAGGAAGAGGGCGAGGTCACGGTGGACGGGGTGGTGGTTCGCCATCTCCACGCCCAGTGCCACCTAGTCCGCAAGGTACAAGCGAGGCACCTCGGTACAATTCTGCATCTACCTCCAGCATTCCCAGCAGTGTGGCCAGAGCCTATTGGCCTACTGTGCCTAACCCATCAAAAGGCAATCGGGAAAGTCGAAAACCGCTAGTACCCCCAAAACAATCACCTCCGGACAAACCGCTTGAGTGAGCTGGTGCTGAGTGTTATTCGCTTGAGAATGCGCAGTGCCAGTGATCCTGGTTGATTGATTGGGCGCGTGAGGCTGTGTGTAGGTATCCCGACATCCTCAGCCTCACCAGCCTACCTCTGTGGGTGGCCCTCTGCCCTGTGGCGAGTATAACGGCTAGCCGCTGGTAAGTAATGTTTGGCTGTCAGTTGTCGTCGTCGATACTCATTAGAAATCACACAAAAACCACTGAAAAACCTTCAGCGTAATTTCTGAGATCAACAGGTGATCTCTGGGAATCGTTTTCTTGCCGGCCAGTTTCCATCGCCAGCATTTTTGACATCTTCGCGAATCGTCCTGGTGGCACAGCCGTTCACTGATATCACCGCGCGCTTCGCCGGCGAGTACTCATGCAATCAATGCCGCTCCATCGTCGTTCACTAGATTGCCATGGCGGTTCACTGGCATTCCAAGAAAATGGCCGCGACCGCCCGGAATCCCAGATTGAGAGCTGACGATTTTTTCCCGAGTCTCGATGACACCTACCATTTCACGGTTAGCGTCTGCCCCTCTAATGAATCGGAGGTGTGAGATGAAGCAGTTGATGATGACGATTTTCTTCGCGGGGCTTGGTTTCTGGATTGGCACCCACCGCCTCGTGCCACTGTGGCTCATCGTGGTGATGGGAGGGCTTGGCGTCGTGTGCTGGCTGGTAGCGGAGTGGATGGAGCGCAAAGATAGGCGCGAACCATGATTCGCGCAGACCTGAATGACCTAGTGGTTGTCAGCTGCCTTTTTCCGCGCTGGCAGTGGTCGTTGTCCCCGACTCGAGATGTGCTTGTTGCTAGAGACGGAGTGGTGTTGAGGATTTATTGGATGCCTGTCTTGCTGAGGCTTGATCCGTTACGTGCTGACCTATTCGTTTCTGAGCTAAATGGTCAGCAGGCGGCAGTGATGGCAAAATGACTCTGCGGCATGCCGCTTTGGCCGCTGCCAGACACAAGTGTTCTCTCACGATGCCAGGAATGAGGCGTCATTCATCGAAAGAAAGGATGTTATGCGTATTCTATTAAAGTCAGTTGTTGTCGCGCTTGCCGGCATAGCACTTGTTGCTTGTGCAGATGAGGATTTTACCGGAGCCTATCGCTTTAAGGATTCAAACTTGAAGGGACCGATGGTTCTAAATATTCATGGCGAGGAAGCAGAACTTTTCGGAGACTACGGAAAGGACGGTATCCGGCCTCTTGGGAAAATGCGTGTGTCCGTAAAAGACGGAAAGCTTCTTCTCGATGACGTGAATAGCTCTTTGCGATTAGCCATGAAACGTAATGTCGATGAGCGCAGTCTTGACTGTCTTAATTGTAAAGTGCTCGGCATGAAAACAGATGAGCACGTTTGGCAGTATGACCCTAAAGGGCCATATGACGTTGACGAGTTGCTTAAGGAACAAGCTCGCAAACGTGAAGAGGCAATGAATGCAGAGCTGGAAAGAGTTCGTGATGAGGCAATGGAGCAGGGCCGTCGGAACTCCGAAGCTCCAAAGCTAACGCCTTATGAGGGTGATTGGGTGTATCAGCGCACCTCAAAAACTGATCCGCTAATCATTATGGGTATTTGGCGTGAGAAGCAGATCAGGGTTTGGACGTTCGACTTCGCCAGCTTCAACCCACGTGGGAAGAAAACGCCAGGTTTCGAGGTGGCTGATGCTGGGTTGAGGATTGGAGAAGAGGGTAATGCTCGTGTTTATACCCTCAGCTCAGACAAGAACACATTGACATGTGTGGGCTGCGCAAAGGCTGAGCGCTGGGTTAAGGCCGATCCAAACAAAGACCTCAGTGATCGATATTACGCAAGGAAATTGGCTGGCAACCACTGAGTTGCTCAGTCTATAAGAGCGGGTGCCAAGGTTGTCCTGCTCTTCGTCCGCGAGTTGCGGGTAGTATCTTATAAGTGCAATGCCAGATAGTTACTCGGATAGTACGCAAAAGTAAATATTATTTTTACTTTGAAGGCTGTCCTTCTTCAGGGACTTGTGGTTTCAAGGTGAAATCTCTATTTACTGAAGGAGTAGCTCTTTTATCTTGTTCTTGATTTCGCTGGGATCCTCATGGAAGCTATATTTAGATGCATGCGTTTTGTCAGTGTTGTGTCCTAAATAGCTACCATGGTAAGAAAAATAATTGTTTTCTATTTTACTAGTCTTTGGTTCTGGGCCGCTAAGTAATGAGTGGAGTTTCTGCAACTGTGTCCTGGTAAAGTAAAAGGTAAATTTTTTACTATGGTCAATATCGTAGGTGAGTTCTAGCTTTAGTCTTGGCATAATTAAGTCTCCCAGCTGTCTCGGTCCTATGCTTGTTGAGGCAGTATTCTCTGATAAGTTATTAAACTCGAACTGCTCATTTCAGCTCAGGTGCATCTTGCTGCAAGACATACTCTGCAATCTGACCGAAGAACTGTCGAGTAAGACTAAAGAAGGGGTTCAGTGATTGGTTAATTGGTATTAGATCTATACGGGCTAGACAATATAAGTCCATTTCATCGTTCATATGCCCATCATATAGATTTTCCAATTCATCCCACCATCGGCGACGCTGTGTCAATAAGTATGGGCTGTTAAGGTTTAATAGGGCGAGCGTGTATCTAGCACGCTCATTGTCTACTTCATTTAGACCGGCAGCCGGCACAACTCGACCATCTGATAAATATGCAAAAAAACGGGCGCAGCCGATTTGATGCGGAGAAATAAAGCGTTGCATATCGACAGCATTTTGCTTGCCAGCAGCATGGCCGCCGAAAATTGACTGTGATTGATTGGTTGTCTGATGTGCGTAATTGAACTGTGAAATGTTGTTACTGCTAAATGCACTCGCTGCTAAATTGGTATAGTCAAAAGTCCGTTGTGGGTTTTGATTTTTGTTTTCTACATGCTCAATATGGTATCCGATTTGATGATGGTCCGCACGTAGCTCGCTATAGCAGCACAAATTGTACTGCTCAAATAAAAGGTGCTCAATCACTTTAGCTTTATGTCCAAAGCTTCCCCAGCGACTGGTTGCGTTGCCGCTGGTTTGTGGTGGCGTATTATTTGACTGGTTTAAATGATATCCGCCATCCCCTTGTTTTTGAATATATCTCATTCCTTGAGCGCTCTGTGTCTGCGAATACTGCGCTGCAATCGCAATAGCTGGGGGTGATTTTCGCCGAGAGCAATACGCAAACTCTGCATAAGTTTTTCGGCCTCAGGGCTTTCCTGAAGTCCCTGATCAACAAGCTCCGTCAGTCGCTGCAAGTCTGGTTTTTCTAAAATAGGCGGTTGAGGATCAACCTGCATGACACTATGTAATACGTCGCCGCTGGGCTCGCCATAAGTCGATGCAATAGGTTTCGTTGCGATAATATTACCGCTAGCATCTAGTTCAAGGGTTCGGATGTTTTCTTTGTGTACAGTACTTAGCACTTGCGGGCTGTGCGTTGTAACAATAAATTGAAGGCCAGGGAATGTACGCTGTAGGCCTCCTAGAATTTCTTGTTGCCACTTAGGATGTAAGTGCAGTTCAATCTCGTCAATCACTACTATCCCGTGGCAGTTTAAAGGGTTCTGAGCGTCGGGGTTTAATGTGGCCAGTCGTCTAGCTAGATCTCCGGTTAAAGCAACTAGAGCTTTTTGTCCTTGAGATAGGTGGGTTATATTTATTTCATTGCCGAAGTTTGTTACTAAGAGTTGGACTTTTCCAGTACGTCTTTCGACTCTTAAATTTTTAACATCAGGTACCAAAGATTCGATAGCGAGATTTACGAATTTTAGCTGTCTTTGGTATCCAGCTGAGGGCGTCCGATCCCGTATCCTTTCTAATTCTTCTTTTTTTGATATTAGCTTATGAATGAGAGAGTTTTCAGTTATTTGTTGAGTGCTATTGTCTTCCTCTCTAATTAACATTTCCAAGGTGGCGATTTGCATTTTAATATCGTTGCTTTCTTTGGTTTCTTCTCCTTGTGCTAGGTTGACTAGTTCAATGTAATTTTCTGAGAAATTATCAAGCCTTTCGTTTCCATCTGCAGCATGTCTTACGGCAGTGAATCGATTAATTGCTGTATCGTCGGTTGCTTTTTCTGGCATCTCTTGCTTTAGATTTAGCCATGAGCGCTCAATTGAGTAGAATGCTAAGAGTGGGACAGCTATAGCGGAATTTTTGGCGGTTTTCCTATACATGGAGCCAAACTGTTTTATAAGGTTTACTTCACTTGAGTGGCTTCCTGTAAAGCCACTTACTGTGCGTACAAGGGAAGCATCGAATAAGTTGATTTTGTCGAGTTGAAATTTCCCTATTATCTCGGCAAAATCCAAATTTTTGATATTTATATCGCTAGGCATTATGGGTTTGCCGTTGATGCCGTCTTTCTCTAGGTTGTTATTAAACCATGAGAAAAGTTTTGATATTGCATCTGCTATAGTGGTTTTACCCGCGCCATTGTTTCCGACGATTACGGTTATTTTTTCATCAAAGTCTATGTCTATATTTTGAAAGCGCCGAAAGCCAGAAATTTGTAGTGACTTTAAATGGATGCTCTTGTCTTTGATTGTATTCTCAAGAATTGTGAGAAATTTTTGGGCTTCTTGTTCGTCTTTTGCAACATATTTCCCTTTGCTGAAGTATTCGTGCAGCTGGTGCTGGGCCTCTAATATGCCCTTTTCAGCTTTTTGAGTAAGGAGCTTAATGGTTTTTCTATGATCTTTGTGTTGGTCAGTCATCTCGTCCCTCGACTATCTTATGTATTAGTCCGGTCGAATATTTATTTTCTAATGAGTGTAGGAATAATGGTTCTACATGTTTGGCAAAAGATAGTAGGCCTCTAAGGTGTTGTGTGTCCTCATTGCTCAGCTTTTCTAACATGTAGTGATGTACTAAATGTTTGATGTATCTTTTGCGGTCGCGTCCAAGTGAAAGCTTTTGGTTATTGCTGATTGTAATTCCGGTAACGTGTCTGTTATGACCTGTGGATGAGAACTTTGTCTTTTTCTTGTTTATCCTTATTGCGCTTCCAAATAACGAAAATAGTAAGGTCTCAACAAGGTGCGGAAGTTCAAAAAGGATGTTTTTTCTATTGGTGGAGAAAGTTAAATCGTCTGCGTATCTTGTGTATTTGATCTCTCTTTCCATACATATTTCATAGATAGCGTCGTCGAATTTATACATGAAAAAGTTGGAGATAAGGGGGGAGCTTGGTGCGCCAATGCTTAAAATTAGGCGTCCTCCGATTGTTTTGCTCGGACACCAGAAAAGTAGGTTCTCTAATATTCGTTTATCAGCTTCTGGCGGCATAGGTAGAATGGATTCCCAAACTCTCCAAAACAGATGGTTGCTGATAGAATTGAAAAAATTTTCCAGATCGAGCTTTAGGAGGTAGCGGTTTTTCTTATGTGCGTTAGCGTTGTCTTTAATGCTAAAATTTTTACGATAAGCTATTGCGGAGTTATGTATGGGAAAGTCTTGTAGCTCTAGATATTTGCGCTGATATTCTTTTAGTTCTTTTGAGGGCTGGGCGATGACCCTGTGGCCTGATGTGCGCTTGGGGATTGTGTAAACTTTATATTTTTTGGGTGCATTTTTTAAGAAGATTAAGACTTCCGCCTCGCTTTTCTTAAGTGCTGATGCAAGTTTCTCAATCAGACTCATTGTGGCTTCCATAAAAAAGCCCAAGAGCATCACTCTTGGGCTTAACTCTTTACTAGAGGAAGCGATAGTCTCGCAACCTGATTGAGGAACGAGATCAGGTTGCGAGACTATCGCAACCACAATGTCGTTCAATAACTTAGAGTCTGGCTAAACACCCGACTAGACGGATTCGTCTTAAGCTAAAGAGCTTAGTCATTTTATCGTATTTATTAATTTTCTGCAATCGGTTTGATTTGTGCCAGTAGTTGCTAGCGGGGTAGATACAGGGAAAATCGGTTTTAGCTGCCAGTGGTCGCGGGCCAAACCTCGGTGGCGCTCTAAAACAGCCCCCGAAGCTGCATGGTGAGCATGCTTTAGATACTCCCCCTCAAAGCTGTGCGTGAGAGCTAAAAACGCTGCGTTTGCTCAAATTTTAAACAATTAAAAAGGTCTGCGTTCGCTTCAAGCGAAATTGTAGTCAGACTAAAATGCATGAGTATCTATTTGAGTACCTTTCTATTCTAGATTTTTTCTCATGTTCATATTTTTATAGGGTTATTGGCTTTTAGTTCGATTCCTATCTCCGGCACCAAAAAAATTGAAAAGGCCCGCATTTACCAATGCGGGCCTTTTTTTGATCTCTAGAACGGCCTCAAGATAGCTCAGGGCGCTTGAACAGTGCTGTTTCCAGTGTCGATTGAAGCAGGACGATTCAGTCGTTAGGTACAGCCCTTTATTTCCCAAGTTATCTTCACTAGCACTTACCTGTTGCGGCTCAACAGATTGAGCAGTCATGACTGCAAGTTATGCCAGGTGGCGAACCAGAGCTGCCACCAGTATCCCCGCGGCAATGGCGGCAAGCGGTTTCCTGACCAGGAGCATGACGATAGCAGTGCTCAGCAGCGCCAGCCTGGCGCCTGCATCGCCTTCGATTGCCAGTGGCGCGAGCAGGGCCACCAACACCGAGCCGGACATGGCGCTGATGAACTGTTGGGTTCTCAGGTTGATCGGCACGAAGGACATCACGAACACGCCACCCCAGCGGGTGGCCAGGGTGACTACCGCCATGATGACCACGATAATCAGGGCGCCGGAACCAGCGGTTTCGAGCATCATGCTTTCTTCTCCATCCACAACGCGCCGAGTGCGCCGCCGGCGAATGCGCCGACCACTACATGGCTGTTGCTGGGCAAATACCAATAGGCCAGCAGCGAAGCGCCGGCTGCCACCGCCCAGATGATCAGGATGCGCAGGTTCTTCTGCCCGCCGACCACCATGGCCAGCAGGAAGCAGCCCATTACCATGTCGAGGCCGAAGCTCACCGGGTCATCGATGGCGCTGCCGAAATAGATGCCCAGCCAGGTACCCAGCAGCCAGGCCAGCCACAATGCAAGGCCACCACCGAGCAGCAAGCCGAGGCCGGGTTTGCCGGCACCGAAAGCTTGCATCGACATGGCCCAGTTGGCATCGGACGCAACCAGCATGACGCCGTAGCGCTTGGCCGGCGGCAGCGTGCTGAGCCAGGGATAAAGGGTGGCGCCCATCAAAAGATGGCGGGCGTTGATGGCGAACACCGTGAGAGCCAGCGGCACCAGCGGTATGTGCGTACCCCACAAGTCCAGCGCGGCGAATTGCGAGGCACCTGCAAACACTAGCGCGCTCATCACCAGGCTGGTCTCGGTGCTGAGCCCTGTTTGCGTGGCGGCCAGCCCGAACGCTAGTCCGAACAGCACCACGAAGGCCGAGATCGGCAGGAATTGTCGAAAGCCGCTCCAGGTGAGGGCGACGTTGAGTGCTTGCAGCTGTTTTTCGTCGTGAACGGGCATAACGATCCTGGTTGTTGCAATAACACCGCCGGCCGACGGTGTTGTCCCTATCCGTGGTGCACGTCTCGACAACTGTTGACCGCGTGCTGAGAGGCACCGGGATTGGCATAGTCTACCAATCTCGTATGTGCTCTCGCTCGTTTACAGCGGCGGGGTGCGTGGCGGGATCTGCCGTTTGCTGCCGGTCGACTCGAAAGCCGAGGCTAGTTTCAGCAGGGCATTGTCGTCGTAGGCGCGGCCGGCAAAGGTCAGCCCAACCGGCATACCGATATCGACCATCACGCCCATCGGCACGGTGACCGTCGGTACACCGAGGTGGCGAATGGCGAGGTTGCCGTTGGCGACCCAGATGCCGTTGCTCCAGGCGATATCGGCAGACTGCGGATTCACATCGGCATCGGCCGGGCCGACGTCAGCGACGGTCGGGAACAGCACGGCGTCGAGTTTGAGTTCGTCCATCCACTGTTCGAGGTCGAGCTGCCGGGTCTTTTCCAGGCCGCGCAGGCCGTCCGGCACGCTGGCGATCTCGTTCCAGGCCTTGATGCCGCGCTGGGCCATGCGCACGTACTCGTCCATGCCGGCGGCCAGGTCGTCTTCACGGTTGGGCAAGGTGCCGGGGGCGTGAGGGAAGATTTGCGGGGCGTCGACGTCGGCCAGGCGATTGAGTTTTGGGTCGCCATTGGCGCGCAGGAAGTCATCGAAGGCCCAGCCGGACAGCTCCCACAGTTCGTCATGCAGGAACTGGCGGGAGACCAGGCCACGGTTGTAAACGGTCGGCGCACCGGGGCGGTCGCCTTCGCAGTTGGACACCAGCGGGAAGTCCACTTCGAGCACCGTCGCACCGGCTTTTTCAAGCGCGGCGCGGGCCTGTTCCCACAGCGCGATCACCGAGGCGCGGGTGTGAATGCGCTGCCCGGTCGGGCCACCAATGCCAGGCTTTTCACTGGTGCCGGCCAGCTCATCCTTGTTGATGTACATGCGCGGCACGCCAAAACGCTTGCCCTTGAGCGCATCAGCCTGTGCGGCCAGCTCATGGTAGGAAGCGGGGCGTACGTCGGAGGCTTTCGGGATCGGCACCCAGGGCTGCAGGCGCCACAGATCGCCGCGTGTATCAGGATCGTCGGCGACGACTGCTTCGAGGATCTCCAGCAGGTCCGCCATGGTGCGGGCAAAGGGCACTACCACATCCATGGTCGGGGTCAGCGGCCAGTTGCCGCGCACCGAAATCACCCCGCGCGATGGCGTGTAGGCGCACAGACCGTTATTCGAGGCCGGGCCGCGGCCGCTTGACCAGGTTTCCTCGGCCAGGCCGAAGGCGGCGAAGCTAGCCGCTGTCGCCGTACCAGCACCGTTCGAGGAGCCTGAGGCGAACGGTGCGGTGAGGTAATTGGCGTTGTAGGGGCTTTCCGCACGGCCATACACGCCGCGCTGCATGCCGCCATTGGCCATCGGCGGCATATTGGTCTTGCCCAGGCAGATGGCGCCGGCGACGCGCAGGCGCTCGATGGTGAAGGCGTCACGCTGGGCGACCAGATCCTTGAACGCCGGGCTGCCGGAGGCGGCGGTCAGGCCTTTGACCAGGTAGCTGTCCTTGGCGGTATAGGGAATGCCATCCAGCGGGCTCAGAGTTTCGCCGCGAGCGCGACGTGCATCGGAGGCTTCGGCCTCTTTCAGCGCGTCCGGGTTGCGAACTACCACGGCATTGAGCTTGGTGGGCGTATCTGCGCCATCGTAGGCGTCGATCCGCGAGAGGTAGGCCTTCACCAGTTCGACCGCCGTCGTGCGGCCGGTCTCGAGCGCGGCGCGCAGCTCGGCGATGGAGACTTCGGTTACCTCGAACATGCTTTCACCCCTGATGGCTCGCGGGCAGGCGATGTTGTTTGTGTGCCTGGTGCCCGATTGAATGGCGGCTGATTTGCAGCCGGTCGACCGCCGATTCTAGTGCCGGCCGTGCAGAAGGGGCAGCCCCTGGCGTTCAATTTCTTGCACAGTTCGAGGCCACAGACGCGATGTTGTACAGTGGCGCCATGGATTCTATCGAGGTGCCGCGATGAACAATTCGATCAAGCCTGTGAGCCTGGACAAAGCCTACCGATTGCTCAACCACGGCCCTACGGTGCTGGTTTCCGCACGCCACGACGGCGTCGATGGAGTGATGGCGGCAGCCTGGGCCTGTGCCCTGGACTTCGATCCGCCGAAGCTCACCGTGGTGCTCGATAAAATCACCGCTACACGCGTGCTGGTTGAAGGCAGCGGGCAGTTCGTCATTCAGGTTCCCACCGCCGCGCAGCTGGAACTCACCAGGCAGGTGGGTTCGCGGAGCCTCAATGAGCATCCCAACAAGCTGGCCGATAGCGGTGTCAAGCTGATCTCGTTGGGTGATCAGAACCTGCCGTTCGTTTCCGGTTGTTCGGCGTGGCTGGCTTGTCGTCTGATCCCCGAGCCGCATAACCAGCAGACCTACGACCTGTTCATTGGCGAAGTGACCGCCGCCTGGGCCGATGAGCGGGTGTTCCGCGACGGCCGCTGGCACTTCGAAGATGCTGATCCGAGCTGGCGCAGCATTCACCATGTGGCCGGTGGTCACTTTTATGGCATAGGCGAAGCGCTGAGCCGCGAATAATGGGTGTCGGCCGTTGTCTCACTCAGATACGCGATAGAGGCGCTGGCGATATTGACCAGCGCCGTAACCGGAGCTCGAGATGAAAGCACTGATCAGCCTTACCCTGGTGCTAGCCGTTTTGGCGGGCACCGCAGCGGTTGCGGACGAGCGGGCGCCGCAAACCATTCGCGTGATTCCCAAGGCCTACGTAAGCCCAGGCGCCAGTGGCAGCGTCGACACCTATGAGCGCCAAGAGAGCTACAACCTCTATGGCGGCCAGCGCATACCGCAAGGCATCGATTCACGCAGCTATGAAAGTGGGCAGCGCAGCTCGACATTCGAGACCCGTGGCGGCATTCGCCAGAGCACCGAATACCCCAATGGCTACGAAGTGCAGCGTTATCCAGGGCAGGGCACGCAGCAGTACCAGCAGCGGCGCTAGGTCGCATTAGACTTTGGTCTAAAAAGGGCGGGGTTTCGACTAAGGTCGTCTGTCAGAAGTTTAAGGCTCACATACAGTTATCCGTACCAGCATCCTGCTGTGGAGGATAACAATAAAATGAACGACAGCATTTATCGGCGGATCGAGCAAAGTCCGCACTTCAAGGAGCTAGTAGCCAAGCGTGAGCGATTCGCCTGGATACTTTCCGCCTTCATGCTTGGCATTTACGTAGGTTTCATCCTGCTCATTGCCTTTGTGCCTACCTGGCTTGGAACCCGCATCAGCGAAGGCTCCCCGATCACCTGGGGCATTCCCGTAGGTGTTGGCGTGATTCTCTCGGCCTTCGTGTTGACTGGCATCTATGTGCGCCGCGCCAACAGCGAGTTCGACCAACTGAACCAGGTAATTCTGGATGAGGTGGGCAAATGATCGGCCGCATCCTCTCCACTTTGGCCTTGATGGCCCTGGCTCCGACCTTGTGGGCCGATGCGTTGACTGGCGACGTGCAGCGTCAGGCCGTCAACACCCCCGCGATACTGATGTTCCTGGCGTTTGTTGGTGGCACGCTGTGCATCACCTACTGGGCGTCCAAACGCAGCAAATCGACGTCGGACTTCTATACCGCAGGCGGCGGTATCACCGGTTTTCAGAACGGCCTGGCAATCGCTGGTGACTACATGTCGGCGGCGTCCTTTCTGGGTATTTCTGCCCTGGTGTTCACCTCGGGCTACGATGGCCTGATCTACTCCATCGGCTTCCTGGTCGGCTGGCCGGTGATCCTGTTCCTGATCGCCGAGCGCCTGCGTAACTTGGGCAAGTACACCTTTGCTGACGTGGCGTCCTATCGCCTCAAGCAAAAAGAAATCCGCACCCTGTCGGCCAGTGGCTCGCTGGTGGTAGTGGCCTTCTACCTGATCGCGCAGATGGTGGGTGCCGGCAAGCTGATCCAGCTGCTGTTCGGCCTCGACTACCACGTTGCTGTGGTACTGGTCGGTATCCTGATGGTGATGTACGTGCTGTTCGGCGGCATGCTGGCCACCACCTGGGTACAGATCATCAAGGCAGTGCTGCTGCTGTCCGGTGCATCGTTCATGGCGTTCATGGTGATGAAGCACGTTGGCTTCAACTTCAACACCCTGTTCACCGAGGCGATCAAGGTTCACGCCAATGGCGAGGCCATCATGAGCCCCGGCGGCCTAGTGAAAGATCCTATCTCGGCGATCTCCCTCGGTCTGGCGCTGATGTTCGGTACTGCCGGTCTGCCGCACATCCTGATGCGCTTCTTCACCGTTGGTGATGCCAAAGAAGCCCGTAAATCGGTGTTCTATGCCACTGGCTTCATCGGTTACTTCTACATCCTGACCTTCATCATCGGCTTCGGCGCGATCCTGCTGGTAAGCACCAACCCGGCCTTCAAAGACGCTGCTGGCGCGCTGCTGGGCGGTAACAACATGGCGGCTGTGCACCTGGCTAACGCCGTGGGCGGCAGCATCTTCCTGGGCTTTATCTCGGCCGTGGCTTTCGCCACCATCCTCGCGGTGGTTGCAGGCCTGACGCTGGCTGGCGCTTCGGCGGTGTCTCACGACCTGTACGCCAGTGTGATCAAGAAAGGTAACGTCAACGAGAAGGATGAACTGCGCGTATCGAAGATCACCACCGTATGCCTGGGTATCCTGGCAATCGGCCTGGGTATCCTGTTCGAGAAGCAGAATATTGCCTTCATGGTGGGCTTGGCGTTCTCCATCGCCGCGAGCTGTAACTTCCCTGTGCTGTTCCTCAGCATGTACTGGAAGAACCTGACCACCCGTGGCGCGATGATCGGCGGCTGGCTCGGCCTGATCACTGCGGTGGTGCTTATGGTGCTCGGCCCAACCATCTGGGTCACGGTGCTCGGCCACGAGAAGGCGATCTTCCCGTACGAATACCCGGCGCTGTTCTCCATCATCGTGGCGTTCGTCGGCATCTGGTTCTTCTCAATCACCGACAAGTCCGAATCGGCTGCAGAGGAACGCGCTCTGTTCCTGCCGCAGTTCGTACGTTCGCATACCGGCCTCGGCGCCAGTGGCGCTTCGTCTCACTGATCGGTCTGCTGGGCATGAAAAGGGCGGCCTTCGGGTCGCCCTTTTTTTGCGTGTGTCCCGTCCTGAAATACCTACACCTTTCGCTTGAGAGCCTGGAGTTTTTGGTGGGGCAGGGCATTACCGTGCTCGTTGCTAAATAGCCTTACGCCTCTGACCGCTAGCCATAGGCCGGGCATGTATCAGTGCGCTGTACCGCAGTGCATTTGAGTTGGTCGACCTGAGCGGCCTCTGTAGATGTGGCACCGTCAGCTTGGAGCGAACGGGCGACCAAGACAGCGCTGCGACTTGGGTGGTGGTAAGCGAGGATTTTGTAGCGAAGGGGAGTACCTGCCTCCATCTGCTGACAGCAGGACGGTTCGCTAGGCGGTCTTGGCTGTTTCCGCAACCTGATACGTATCGATATGGATGCGATTACGTCCGGCCCGTTTGGCCTCATAGAGCTGCTGGTCGGCGCGTTCCAACCAATCCTGCCAGCGTTCGTTGGCATACAGCACGGCGCCGCCCATCGAGACGGTCACCGGGCCACCGGGGCTTTTCAGATGTGCGGAAATCTGTGCCTGTAACTGCTGAGCGGCGGCTCGCAAGCCTTTTTCGTTGGTGTTGCAGAGCAGCAGCAGAAATTCCTCGCCGCCAAAGCGGAACAAGCGATCTTCATGGCGGATGCAGCGATTGGTCAGTTGCACGAAACTCACCAGCACCTGATCACCGACCTGATGCCCGAAGCGGTCATTGACCTGCTTGAAATGATCCATGTCGATAACCAGTACGGCGCTGCTGATGTTGTGGCGGCGCTGGTTGGCCACCGCAATCTTCAGTTCCTGGTCCATCACGCGGCGGTTACGGGCACCGGTCAACGGGTCGCGCGTTGCCCAGGATTGCAGCTGTTTGCGTTGGTAGTGGGCGCGCTGGGCGAAGATAAAGCTGAGGATGCTGGCCATCATCACGGTGACGATGAACGACAGCATCTGGTAGT
The DNA here is from genome assembly GCF_900142655.1 of Phytopseudomonas punonensis. Classification (GTDB taxonomy): domain Bacteria; phylum Pseudomonadota; class Gammaproteobacteria; order Pseudomonadales; family Pseudomonadaceae; genus Aquipseudomonas; species Aquipseudomonas punonensis. The sequence goes on from NZ_FRBQ01000002.1 coordinate 331,930, forward strand.
GACTCTCGAAGACCGTGCCCGGCATCACGCTGGCGTAGGCCACCAGCATCACCAGCACCGCTACCGTGGCCAGCAGCGCAATCAGCGGTGTCACCATGAAGAAGTTGAGAAGGATCAGCGGATAGATCCAGAACAAGCCGTTGATGCCCAGCTTGATGGCGATCAGGGTAGCGCACAAGGATTCGATGACGACCAGACAGAGCCCCGGTTTGCGGGTATCACCGGTGCGCCAGGCGTAGGCCACGGCGAAGATGGTCGACAGCACGATCACCGTATCGGCGATAGCGACCGGATAATTTCCTTGCGAGAACCGGTATACCGCATAGGGGGTAATGCCGAGCACACCAAAGAAGCCCATCAGGGTAATGATGGAAAGCTGAAAATCTCTGCGCAGCCGCGCCAGTACACGATTGAAACGTCTGCCCATGGCAATTTTCTCAATAATCGCGTGTTCGCCTGGCAGCCATCGCTCGCCGTTAGCGTTTAGAAGCATGGCTCTGAGCCATGCTGGGCAGTAAACACTATCGCGGAGGAGGCTGCTCGCAAGCCAGCGTCACGTCAGCTTATAGGAGATATCAACGTGCCATTACGTTCAATTCTTTTTTCATTCTGTAACGGCGCAAGCGCTCAGCGAGCTCTGGCGGCGGCTGTTCACAGGCCTGAAAGCCCTGGCGTTGATAGACCGGTTCAAGATTCGGGTGGCAGAAAAGCCATACCGGCATGTCGAGCGCCTCAAGAGCATTTTCGAGGAGAGCGCTGGCGACGCCCCTGTGACGATGCTCGGCATCGACCAGCAAGCTGGTCAGCCATTGGCCGCCAGCGACGGGTTGTAGGCATAGCGCTGCGATGATGTGCGGATCTTGGGCGACCCACACCTGATGGGCCGAGCGGGTACGCATGGCCGAGCGCTGGCTGCGGTAGAACTTGTCGGCCAAGGGGCGCAGGTGGTCAGGCAGGCAGCGAAACTCTGGCATCGATGTTGGAGGTGATGGAAGGCAGGGGCGCCAGTCTACGTTTCAGCCTGCGGCGCCACCAGCCTCGAGCGATTCAGGCACTGCGCTGCAGCAGGCGCACCGCGCTGATTTCCGGCAGATCTGCGCGGCGCAGATAAACATGCAGCGGTTCGCTGATGGCCAGGCGCTCGTCGATATGCAAATCGACCAGCATGCGCAGGCGCTCGCGCTTGAGGGTCATCAGCTCGGCCGCATCAGCGGCTTCCCATACGAACTCACTGGTCGGGGTGATGCTGTCTTCGGCGATGTCCATGCCAAACGAATCTTCGCTGAAGCGAACGATATGCTGGCCGGTCTTGGTGTTGTAGCCGACGAAACCTTGCAGTTGGTCAGCAGCGGCGCAGATACCGGCAGAAGTGATAGCCATGGTGAGCCTCGCGGTAGCGGAAGGAATCAGCACAGGCTAGGTGTTGCATCAGGGCGGGCGTTGCCGCAGATCAATGAACGGTCGTGCTGCCCTGTGGCGCTCTCAGGGTACTTTGCCGCAGGTGCTCGGCGCCTTGAGTGGCCTCAGCCCTCGGGTTCGATGCCTGGCAGCGTGCCGCCATCGCTAATCGAGTTGGATACGCGGTAGCTGGGTGCCTGCAGGGCGCTGCGAATCTTTTCGTAGTCCTCGTACTGCAGGCCGCTGCGGCTGAGCATTTCCAGCGCGAATTGCTTGATCTCGGCGTCGGTATAAGGGCGTTCGGCAGCCGACTGTGGGCTGGCGCAACCAGCAAGTGCGAGGGTGAAAACGGTGAGCAGGAGAACCAGTGGACGTTGCATGGGAGGCACCTGTTAGCGAAGCCGTTGGGATAGCGCATAGGCTATTGGCTGGCTGCGTGGTGCAGAAATCATTCACTTCGATAGTGGCTATCGGCGTCTTAGGTAGCCTGCGGTGTTCGGACCTTTAGCCATATCAGCGGTAGCACGTGGCTTCGCAGCAGAGGTGCCAGGTCAGCGCCTCTCTCGTCATGTGGGTGCAGCCAGCGCAGCTCTTCGAGTTCGGCCGCTGCCGCAACCGGCTGGCCCAGTGAGGCGCGGAATATATCGGCTTCGATTCGGGTGTCCGCTTCATTGGCGGCCGCTTCGTTGAACTGGCCTAGCGGTGTAAAGGCAGTTGCGGGCAACTGCAGATTCAGCTCTTCATCGAGCTCGCGAGCCAGTGTCTGCCGGGCACTTTCACCGGGCTCACGTTTGCCGCCTGGCAGCATGAACATCTGGGTACCGCGTTTGCGCACCAGCAGCAGGCGGCCGGTATCGTCGAACAGACAGGCGGCTGCGATGCGCAACAGTTGGAGCGCCATGGCTCAGCGCAGCTGGCGAGGAGCGGTTTCCAGCGAGCCGACTTTTACCGCCATCAGCGGCGAATTGTTTATCCACACATCGTCGATGACGATGGTGCGCCCTACGTCTTCCTTGTCGGCAGCTACCAGGAGGTAGTAGGTGCCATCTTCCAGCGCTTCACCATCCCAGCCCAGGCTGGTCATGCCGATCACTGTAGAAGGGCGAGTCGGTTTGGTGGGAATCACTGTTCCGTAGGCATCCATCAGCACGGCGCGAGGCTTGAGTGCGAACTTGTTGATGCCCAAGCAGGTGTGGTCGCAGAACGAGTTGACGTTCAGGCGGTAGCGCTCGCCCTGTTTGAGCTTCAGCGAGTAAACGCGGTAGTTGGACAGCGAGCTGCCGAACTGCATGTTGGCGTCGCTAGCCAGGCCGTGAGGCACTTTGCTGTTCGGGTCGAGGGGCAGCGGTACGACCTGGGCGTTATGGATCGCCTCCAGATTGCTGCGCACGACGCTGTCGTATTCGGCCGGGGCGGCGGGCGCCGAGGTCGAATGGGGCGCGCTGCTGCAAGCTCCGAGCATAAGGCAGGCGACGAGAATGAGGGACTTGTGCACGATGAAACTCCTGTAAGGCTGTGTTCCGCTCGGCCATTAATCGGCAAAGAAGGAAGCCGGACAGTATACCGGGTTATTGCGGCAATACCGTGATGGATTGCCGCAATTCGCCGCTTCGGCTCAATTAGCCGGCGAGGCCCACGTAAACGTTTTGCACGTCATCGTGGTTGTCGATAGCTTCCAGAAAGGCTTCGACTTCTTCGCGTTGCTCAGGCGTCAGGTTGGAAACCGGGTTCTTCGGGCGATAGCCGAGGCTGGCCGAGTTCACGGTGAAACCTTGCTCGGGCAGGGCGCGGCTGACCAGGTCGAGATCGGTGGGCTCGGTGATGAACAGGGTGTTGCCTTCATCGGCTTCGTCAAAATCCTGAGCACCGGCTTCGATGGCGGCCAGCTCAGGGTCGGCGCCGCTTTCGCTGGAGGCTTCGATTAAACCGACATGGTCGAAGTCCCAGGCTACCGAGCCGCTGCTGCCGAGTTGCCCCTTGCGGAACAGCACGCGGATTTCCGCCACGGTGCGGTTTACGTTGTCGGTCAGGCACTCGACGATCAGCGGCACCTGGTGCGGCGCGAAACCTTCGTAGGTAGTGCGTTCGAAGTTAACGGTCTCGCCGCTCAGCCCAGCGCCTTTCTTGATCGCGCGATCCAAAGTGTCCTTGGGCATCGAGGCTTTCTTGGCCTGATGGATGGCCAGGCGCAGCTTGGGGTTCATGTCCGGATCAGCGCCGTTGCGCGCGCAGACCATGATCTCCTTGACCAAGCGACCGAAAATCTTGCCCCTGGCGTTGGCGGCGGCTTCTTTAGGTTTGGCTTTCCACTGGGCGCCCATGACGGTTCTCTCGACTATGCGGATGGTGGCGTGGCGCAGCCTTGTGAAGCATCGGCAAAGGCTGTGCGACGAATGAGGCGGCCGATTTTAATCGCTCGGCGTCGTGCTGGCACCCGGCAAATCGAATTTAGGCGCAGGGCATGGCATCGGGATGTAGGGCGAGCCTGCCAAAAGTCAGGCCCGCCCTAATGTGAAGCCGAGTAGGCAGGCCGATCGAGGGCGGTGTTTCAGGGCGTCTGGATCAGCTGATCGACCAGATCAAGGGCTTTCTGGAAGGATGGATAACCGCTTTTGGCGACATCCAGATCGGCGTAGGCGGCGCGGTACTCTTCGGCGCGAATGGGGTCGGCTTCCGGAACCAGATAAGGTTGCGACCAGATGCGGTACAGCAATGCTACGGCATAGGGCTGCTGCTTTTCGGCGGCAGCCTCGAGCTTGCTGAGCACCTCCTCGGTTTGCGGGCCTTCACGGATCATCAGAATCGCCTGGTAGAACTCCACCTCACCACGCTCGTCCTCGCTCGCTGCGCGGCGCAGCAGGGCATTGGCCAGCTCATGGCTTTCCATGTCGCCGGACATCACCAGCATCTTGGCCTGCAGCATGTCGTTCTGGTACAGCAACTGGCGGTCGCGGCAGCTGTCGCCGCTTAGCGGCTCGTCGCAGGTGGTCGGGGAAGCACAGCCACCGAGCAACAGGCTCAGAAGCAGGCAGCCAACGCCGTGTCGGCAGTCAATCATAGGTATCCCTCAGGCAAATCTGATGTATCGACCCACATGCCGGCTTCTGGTTCGGCTCATCGGTACTTTTCTGGGTTCTCCCGCTAGCGGTTCAGCGCAGCGCATTCACCGCAGCGCCAATGAAGGCATAGGTTTCCATTTCCCGCTCGTCCATTTCAGGCTTTGGCCAGGTGCTCCACACCACCGCGATGACCTTCTCCGCTGGATTGATGTAAAGGAACTGACCGAAGATTCCCTGTGCCTCAAAAACGCCGCCATCGTGGTTCGGCAGGGCGGCAGCGCCAGTCGGGAACAGCCACCATTGGTAGCCGTAGCCGAGCGCGTATTCACCGTCGTACAGCTTGCCTGGCTCCAAGTGTGAACCAGGCGTGGCGCGAGTAGCACGCTGCAGCCAGCCTGCCGGCAGAATGCGTTCGCCATTGATCACTCCATCATCGAGGATGAATTGGCCGAAGCGGCCGTAATCGCGCAGTGTGGCGGACAGGCCGCTGCTGCCGATTTCCTGGCCGGCGCGGCTGTCGAGCTGCCAGAACGCATCACGCTCCATGCCCAGGCGCGCCCAGATCCGCTCGGACAGGTAATCGCTGGCGGTCATGCCGGTTGCCGCGTGGATCAGCTCGCTCTGCAGGTGCGACTCGCCGGTGCTGTAGTTGAACGCTGTTCCCGGCTTGTGGGCCGGCTTTAGGTTCGCCATCTGCTTGAGCAGGGCGCCCGGGTTGTTGGCCAATTGCAGTTCGAACATGCGGCGCCGGTCAGATTTCGGATCGCGGTAGGTCTCGTCCCAGCTTACCCCCGAGCTCATCTGTAGCACCTGCTCGACGCTCACACCATCGTAGGCTCCGCCCTTGAGCTGCGGCAGGTAGCGGGTGAGCGGATCGTTCACGCTGGCGATCTTGCCCTGCTGAACGGCGGCGCCGACCAGCGTCGAGGAGATCGACTTCACCACGCTGAAGGAGGTCCAGCGCGTGTTGGCATCATTGCCCATGGCGTACTTTTCCAGGGCGACCTTGCCGTCCTTGATGATCAGCAGGCCGCTGACCTGATTGCGCTTCATGAACGCATCCACATCCAGGCGCTGGCCGTCTACTTCGTACTGGACGGCCACTTCACTGCGCGTCGGCAGAGGGGAAACCTGTGGCCCGCGGTGCACCGTTCGGGTGAAGAACAGCTCGTCCATATGCCGGTAGGTGCCGGCCTGGTAAGCCTGAGGCAGCTCGTAAAAATCCTGCGCCCGGCCAATGCGCTCCGGCTTCTCGGCAGGTGGTGTCTGCGAGCTGGTGCAGGCGCTGAGCAGCAGGGCGATGGCGGTTGGCAGAATGGCGCTGCGGCAGTATTGGACGGTGGTCATGGGGCGTCCCCTGGGGATGGTCGATCGCTCAACCATAGCCGATAACGACGGGCTACAGCTGATTGCAGCACGGCCGAGAGGTTGAACTGTCGTTTGCGGGCACGGTTCTACACACCACGTAGGATCAACCTGAAGGAGAGTCCCATGGAACTGCCTAACAAAGACCTCGGCACCCTGTTCGAACAGCTGGGTTTGGAGTCCGATCCGGCCAGTATCGACGCATTCATCGCCAAGCATTACCCGCTGCCCGACGACATGAAAGTGTCTGAAGCGCCGTTCTGGAACGAGGCTCAGGCCACATTCCTTAAGGATGAACTGCTGGAAGATGCCGAGTGGGCGCCGGTAGTCGATGAGCTGAATGTGCGCTTGCACGAGAACAAGTTGGCATAACGCCGCTTACTCAGGCTGAACTCAGGCGCTGCAACTCGCGCCTGACCATCGCCACATATTCCGGCGGTGAAAGCCTGTAGAGCTCGCTGGCCACCCAGGTCAGCCAGCCTGCGCCCAGGCTGCTCTGCTGAGCCAATAAGCGTTCGGCTTCGGCAGTAGCCTGGGCGGCACGTTGTTGGTGAAAGTCGGCGCGACTCATGGCGAAGTCTCGTTAATGGCGGGCAGGCGCTTATTGTCCGCACTGCTCGGCGCTTGGTAAACCGGTCCCTGCGCGTTAGGCTCGCGGCTTGTGTGCCAGTTCGAGAGCCTGACGATGCCAACAGCGGTGAACTTCAAAGAGCGAATCTGCGCGTTGCGCCCCGGCGATCAGGTGGGCGGCGCAGGCGATGTCGATCTTTTGTATGCCTTCGAAAGCGACCGCGGGCGGATCATCAACTCGGCCGCCATTCGCCGTCTGCAACAGCGCACCCAGGTGTTTCCCCTCGAGCGCAATGCGGCGGTGCGCAGCCGCCTGACCCATTCCATGGAAGTGCAGCAGACCGGGCGCTTCATCGTTCGCACCCTGTACGCTCAGTTGGGCGAGCGCGCTGCGGATTACGGGCTAGACGGCCTGCAGGGCGCACTGGAAAGCCTGGTGGAAATGACCTGCCTGATGCACGACATCGGCAATCCTCCGTTCGGGCATTTTGGTGAATTCGCCATTGGTGAGTGGTTTGATCGGGCGCTGGATGGGCTGTTTGCCGTCGCCGTAGGGCACCCGCAGGGCAATCACGAACTGCACGCGCGCATGCGCGCTGACCTGCGCAATTTCGAAGGCAATGCTCAGGCCGTGCGCCTGGTGGTGAGCCTGCAGCGCCTGCGGCTGACCTACACGCAAACCGCGGGCCTGCTCAAATACCTGCGCCCGGCCTACGAGCCCAAGCCAGGCAAGGGCGCGGTCGGTGCTTACCTGAACAAGAAACCCGGCTTCTATCTCTCCGAGGAGGGCTTCGTCGCCGAGTTGCAGCAGGTGCTGGGCCAGGCGCCGGATACTCGCCATCCGGTGGCGTACATCATGGAGGCGGCCGATGACATCTCCTATTGTCTGGCCGACATCGAGGATTCGGTAGAGAAGGGCATCCTCAGCGTGACCGAGCTGGCACCGCTGCTGGTGTCGACGTTCGAAAAGCTACAATCCCCGGACACGCCGATTCCAGGCTCGCAGCACTCGTTTCGTGGCCTGGTCGATCAGGCCCTGCAACGCTATCACCAGGAAGAGATCAACAAGGCCGGCGAGTTTTTTGTCAGGCTGCGGGTCAGCATGATTCACCCGCTGGTGCAGCATGCCGCGCGGCAGTTCATCGACAATATCGAGGCAGTCCACGCCGGCACCCTGGATCGCGCGCTGATCGAGGATGACAGCCTGCCACACGCCATCGTGCAGACCTTCAAGGATGTGGCCATGGCGCGGGTGTTCTGCCACCGCGAAGTGGAAACTCTGCAGCTGCAGGGCCACCGCATCATTCAGGGCCTGCTGGACAGCTACGGTGCGCTTCTACGCGTCGATGCCCAGACCTTCGTCGAGCTGACCGAGGGCAACTGTCGCCGTGAGGCCTATTTGCAGATGCTGGTACGCCGCCTGCCGGGCCAGCTGATCAAGGCCTACCGCCAGGCGGTGCGTGAGTGCGATGAGGCGGAGCGCGCGGCCTGGGAGTTCTACCATCGCTGCCGCTTGATCCAGGATTTCATTAGCGGCATGACCGACCAGCACGCCCATGATGAGTACCGTACACTGTCTGCCTTGTAAGCGGCAGGGCAGCAGTTCAGATGTTCTTCCAGATCAGCTGCAGCCCGGCCATCAGCATGCCCAGCCGGGCGATGCGGTAGAACCAGGTGTGGTTGATGCGCGATTGCAGCCACAGGCCCGTCCACACGCCGAGCGGTACGACAGGCGCAAGCATCAGGCTGAGCAGCAGGTTTTCCCGGCTGAACTGGCCGAGCCAGGTGTAGGGGATCAGCTTTATGGCGTTGGTCAGCAGGAAGAACATGTTGATGGTGGCTACGTAACGCACCTTTTCCAGCTGCTGTGGCAGCAAGTGCATCATCACCGGTGGCCCGCCCGCGTGGGCGACAAAGCTGGTGAAGCCGGCAATCGATGACAGGATTAGGCCGCGCTTGGGTTGCAGCGGGCGCGGTTTGCTGTCGGTCTTGAGCAGGCCCAGGAGCACGAAGGATATGGCGATGATGCCGATCAACAGTCCGATCAGGTTCTCGTTGAGCAACTCGAAGGTCAGCGAGCCGATGACGATGCCGATCACCGCGCCAGGCAGCATGACCTTGAGGTTGGCCAGATCCCATTTGCCCCAGTAGGCCTTGAGCCCCACGACGTCGGCCAGGCAGAGAATCGGCAGCATCACGGCAACTGCCTGCATCGGCGATGTAGCCAGTGCCAGCAGCGGTACGGCGATGCCGCCCAGCGCGCCGCCAAAGCCGCCTTTGGACAGGCCGGTAAGAAAGACAGCAGGAATGGCGAACAACAAGAGGTCGACGAGGGGCATTGCAGGTTAGCCCTATCAGCGAGTGCGCAGCGTAGGGCTGTCGCCACTGCACCGCAAGCGGGTCATTGTTATCCCCCATTCAGGAGCGTTTGCCACATGCCCACCATTGAGCAGCCCAGCCACCAGGATGATGAATTCGCCGAGCGCTATGCCTTCGCCAAACGTGTGGCGCTAGATGCGGCAGGGCGGGCTATGGCCTTCTATGCGCGGCGCAGTAGTCTGATCGTCGAGCATAAGGGCGGCGACTTGCAGGATGTGGTCAGCATCGCCGATCAGGATGTCGAGGCGTTCATTCGTGGCGAGTTGGCCCGCCACTTTCCGGACGACGGCATCATCGGCGAGGAAGGCGGCAGTGACGGGCTGCAGGCGCGCTGCATCTGGGTGATCGACCCCATCGACGGCACCGCATGTTTTCTCAATGGTCTGCACAACTGGTGCGTGTCCATCGGCCTAATGGTGGATGGTGAGCCGCTGCTCGGCGCGATAGCCGATCCCAATCATGATGAGCTGTTTCATGGCTTTATCGGCCGTGGCGCCTTCGTCAACGACACGCCACTGCAGGCTCACCGTGCCAGCCATGTGCGTGAAGGGCTGGTCGGTGTCGGCACCACCCATCGCCCAGGCAAAGAAAACTTTCTGCCATTCATCAGTCGTTTGCTGGACGATGGCGGCATGTTCCTGCGCAACGGCTCCGGCGCCCTAATGACCGCTTACGTCGCGGCCGGGCGGCTGATTGGCTACTACGAAACTCACCTGAAAAGCTGGGATTGCCTGGCCGGCCTGGTGCTGGTACGCGAGGCCGGCGGGCGCAGCAACGATTTCCTGCGTGGAGATGGTCTGCTCGGCGGCAACCCTTATCTGGTCGCCGCGCCTGGCGTTTATGAGCAGATGGCGGCGATGGTCGGTCCGTCGCTGGATTCGCCCTGAATCAGCTGCCCGCGAACTCGGCGAATACCTGTTCGCCGGTCAGCTCGCGCGTCTGGTTGGCGAAGCAGTAATAGGCGGGCTTGGATTCGATGAAGATCTGACTGTCGAACTGCCAGTCATCGTCACCATCGAGTAGGCCGACCGGTACCGCATGGTGACCATTGCTTTTCAGACGATAGAACAGATGGCTACCGCACTGGCCGCAGAAGCCGCGCTCGGCCCAGTCCGATGAATCATGGATGCACACATGCTGCTCGCCAGTGAGCTGCAGTAATTCCCCTTCGGCCACCAGCAGCGGGCCGCCGCCCCACTTGCGGCAAGTGGCGCAGTGGCAGGCGCTGACGCTCGGTCTGGCGATGCGCAAGGTCAGGTTGACCGCGCCACAGAGGCAGCTGCCGTGTTTGTCGAAATGAGCCATACAAGGTTCTCCTTGAAAGAGGCCCACAGGCCTTACTTGACCGGCGAGGCCGCCTCGACGACCCGATGGATGAACTGCAACTTGCCGACTACCGCAGCGGACAGCACGAAAGGATAAACATCCTTGTGGCCCATGCTGCGCGCCAGCTCGTTGAGCATAGCGGCGAGTTCGATCCAGGCATTGATGAACTGCAAGAACTCTTCAGTCTGAGGGTCGTTCGGGTCGTACAACGCGGCCTTGGTGAAGGGCCGGAACTCCAGCTCCACGTCGCCGGCGCGCATGCCGAAGCTCAGTGCTGTATCGAGGGTGTCCATCATGTGCAGGTAATGGGCCCATGTTTCGGCCCAGTCTTCCCAGGGGTGCATGGTGGCGTAGGCACTAACGAAGGACGTTTGCCAGTCGGCCGGCGCGCCCCGCTCATAGTGACCTTGTAGCGCGGCGCCATAGTCGGCACGTTCATCACCGAACAGACGGCGATAGTCCTCCAGCCATGGGCTGCCGGCGATCAACCGATCCCAATAGTAGTGGCCGACCTCGTGACGGAAATGGCCAAGCAGGGTGCGATAGGGTTCCTGCAGCTGGATGCGTGTCTGTTCGCGTACGTCGTCATCTGCTTCGGCGATGTTCAGGGTGATCAAGCCGTGGGCATGGCCGGTTACTGGGAGTTGGCCGTTGAGGTCCGGGCCGAGAAAGTCGAATGCCAGGCCGCGGTCCGGGTCGTCGTGTTTGCTGAACAGCGGCAGGCCAAGGTTCAGTAGTTGCGCAACCAGCCGGCGTTTGGCTACTTCCAGGCGCGCCCAGCGTTGCTCGTTGCCGGGCACCGAGAGGTCGGGGATGGTGCGGTTGAGCTGGCAGGCGACGCAGCGCTCCGCGCCGCTGGCAAGCGGAACCAGCCAGTTGCAGCCGGCAGCCGTATGCAGGTTGCTACAGCGGCGGTAGCGCTGAGGTTCTGCGCCGATGTGCCAGGTGTGCGTATCTTCATCCGCGTTGAGGGTTACCACCTGACCGCGCTCTGGCTCGTAACCTAGCTGTGACTGGCAGGCCAGGCACCTGCTGTTGCGAAAGAAGATCGGCTGGCCACAGGTGCATTTACCCAGCGCCTTTTGGCTGGGCGTGCGGCTGTGTCTGGCAGAGTCGCCAATGCGCAGGCCGAGGGCCTGAAAGAATCGATTCATTTGAAAGCCTCGCCCACGCGGATTGACGCAGCGATAGAGTGGTAGGCAGCGGCAGGGGTTCAGGGGTTTTCGAAGGGCAGGTGATCAGAGGTACGGCAGACGGAACGCCTGGCGCCATTGCGGCACCAGGCGTGGCGTGAATCAGTCTTGGCGGCTGGTCACTTCGAGCAGGTGATAACCGAACTGGGTCTTCACCGGGCCTTGCACGACGTTGACCGGAGCGCTGAACACTACAGTGTCGAATTCCTTGACCATCTGGCCTGGGCCGAACGAGCCGAGGTTGCCGCCGTCACGGCTGGATGGGCAGCTGGAGTTGTCTTTGGCGACCTGGGCGAAATCAGCACCGCCTTCGATGGCAGCTTTCAGTTCGTTGCACTTCTCTTCGGTGGCAACCAGGATGTGGCGGGCAGTGGCTTTGGCCATGGGGGAAACACTCCGTTCAAATGAGCTGCCGAGCGTACCGGATTCGCCCTGTGAGTCAAATTGCTTGGGGCTTCGGCAGGCGCTAAGCCCGCCAGTCAACACGCAAACTCTGCAGCAGATGATCGATGAAGGCGCGCACTTTGGGCGTCAGCTCGTAACGGTCACGCACGCACAGGTAGTAGTCGAGCGGCTCGAACAGCGCCTGGCCACCGGTTTCTTCAGGGGACGCGAACAGCTGTTGCAGTTGCCCGCTGGCCAGTAGCGGTTCGGCGACGAAAGCGGCCAGGCGCGTGATGCCGCCGCCGTTGGCGGCGACCCTGGCGAGTACGTCGATATCGTCGCTGACCAGCGCAACACGCAGCTGCGCCTCGAAGCGCACACCGTCGCGCACGAAGCGCCAGGGCATTAGCCGGCCATCCACGGCAACCTTGAATGCCAGGCAATCATGTTCGCTCAGCTGTTCCGGTGTTTGAGGTATGCCAGCTTTGCGCAGGTAGGCCGGCGAGGCGCAATAGACAGAAGGCACGCTGGCGATATGTCGCGCGACCAGGCCGTCTTCCAGCTGTTGCGGAATGCGGATGCTGATATCCACCGATTCCTGGATGTGATTGACGCTGCGATCCGTGGTGGTGAGTTCGCAGGCGATCCGCGGGTAACGTGCCGTGAAAGCAGGCAGCATCGGCGCCAACACGTAGCGCCCGAAGGCGGCGCTGGAGGCGATGCGCAGGCGCCCCTGAGGTTGGTCGTGCTGCAAGGTGGCGTTGCTGCGCGCCAGTTCGAGGTCGCGCAGTACGTTGCGCACCTGAGCGAAATACGCTTCGCCACTTTCGGTGAGCGCCAAGCTGCGCGTGGTACGAGTCAACAACCGGATGCCCAGCGACGCCTCCAGGCGGGCGATGTTCTGGCTGGCCGCAGCAGCGCTGATGCCCAGCAGGCGCGCACCTGCGGCAATGCTGCCGCTTTCCACTGCCTTAACGAAACTCTCGATGCCACGTAGGGTATCCATGCTAAATCTTTCTACTGGCTATTGGATTGATAAGTTTTGCTTGGTACTGACCTTATCCGCAGTGCGCTACACGGGGCAACAGTGTGTCGGGATAATCGCCCCCTCTCGCCGCAGATGACGGCGCTTCAATTAAAGGACTTTGCCAATGCCTGAATCCACATTCACCTCCAGCCAAACAAAGTGGAAACTGCCAGCCAAGCTGTCGCCGGTAGCCTTTGCCTTTTTCATGTCGAGCATCATGGCGTTTCTGATGTGCCTGGTGATCACCGCCACCAACCGTGGGCTGAGTGACGGTTATCTGAGCGCGGTGTTGGAGGCTTACCGGCTGGCCATGCCGGTGGCATTCGTCTGCGTGATGGGCGTTCGCCCCGTGGTGATCTGGCTGGTGCGGCTCACCGTCAGGGCATGAATGATCGTGCTGCAGAATGTGAGATGTATCCAAAAATTACAGGGAGTTACCAAATAATTCCGTGATGAGTGGTAGGCTGACGCCCTGAAATTCAGCCGCTCTCATGGAGTTACAGATGTTCTACAAGGAATTGTTACTGGCCGGCATGCTGTCGGTCGTCGCCCCGCTGACCTGGGCCGCCCAGGCGCCAGATGCTCAGACCGAGCAGCAAGCCTCGGCTGCCGATGCTGCTGAGGGGGAGCACATCAGCGAGCAGCAGTTTCTCGACAGCCTCAACTTCCGTTCCGGCAAGGTGGTGGTTGGCGATAACCTTGCGACCCTGAATCTTCCGGACAATATGGTCTTTCTGAATGGCGACGACGCCGAGCGCGTGCTGGTCGAAGCCTGGGGTAACCCGCCGGACGAAAAGCCGCCACTGGGGATGATTCTGCCCAAGGACGTGTCGCCGCTGGCCGATGAATCCTGGGCAGTGACCGTCGAGTACGAAGCCAGCGGTTATGTGTCCGACGAGGACGCCGCGGATATCGATTACAGCGACATGCTCAAGGATCTGCAGCAAAGCGCAGAGACCGACAACAAGTGGCGCGCGGAAAACGGCTACGAGCCGATCGCCATCGTCGGCTGGGCCTCGGCGCCGCACTACGATGCAGAGGGCAAGAAGCTGCACTGGGCCAAGGAAGTGAAGTTCGGCGACAGCGACGAGCACATCCTCAACTACAACATCCGCGTGCTGGGCCGCAAAGGCGTGCTGGTGCTCAATTTCATCGCCGGCATGCACCAACTGCCGCAGATCGAGCAGAACGTTCCGGCGGTGCTGGCCATGACCGACTTCAACGATGGCAATCGCTATGCCGATTTCAATCCGGATCTCGATGAAGTGGCTGCCTACGGCCTAGGCGCACTGATTGCCGGCAAAGCGGCCGCCAAGGTCGGCCTGCTCGCAGCGGCCCTGGTGCTGCTTAAGAAGCTCTGGCTGCTGCCCGTGCTGTTGATCGGCTGGGTATGGCGACGCGTGACTGGTAAGCGCAAGGAAAAACCTCAGCCGGTAGTCGCTCCTGAGCCGCAGCCCGAGCCGAAGGCTGAGCGTGTTCCAGACGAGACGCCTCCGCAGGTGTCCAGCGTGATGGATCTGAACAACCAGCCTGACGACAAGCAGAAGTAGCAGTCGTCCGCGTAGAAAAAAGCCCCGGCATTGACCGAGGCTTTTTATTGGTTTGCTCAACTGGCTCGCCGCCGCAAAGGTCCTCACTCAGAGGAAATAGCCTATGAACACCAATAGCCAAAGCAGTACGCCCGGTACCATGCATAGATAGTTCGCGATACTGAATCGGCTATTGCTACTGCCCTCGGTATCACCGCTGACCAAGTTGGCTTTAGCTTGAATGATCGAAAGCGGCCAAGCCGGGAGGATAGTACCCACTAGCAGCAGCATGAGTTCCAGGGGCACGCCGAGGTGACCGTCGAAACGCGAAAGCCCATTGCTGACGAAAATCAGGGCAATGTACGCCCACGCTACGCCCGCGTACTTCCATTCCTCCAGACCTTTGGCCTGCAACTGCTTGGCGATCAGCCTGCACAGCGAATGAATGAAGAAAATCTGGAAGATCGAGCGCGCTGCCGGGCTGATCTTCTTGGGGCGCATAGCTGCTCTTTGCGTATCCCATTGTTTGTAGACCCAGTAAATCGAATAGAGCCCGAGTGTCGCGAAGTACAGGGTGAATAGCTTGTTTAGAGAGGTGACGAAGAACAGGTTGCGAGGGCGTTCTTCGATTAGAAGTTCGGCGCTGGGCGTTTGATACAGGTTATCCATTGACCGTTATTCTCGCAGACACCGCCTCGGCTAGCGGCGTAGTGGTTTAGCGCTCATCACCTACATTACGTCGGTGGCGAACGGCTCCTCCAGGAGCGCGAGAGATTTTACCGGGTATTGCCAGAATGTGGCGTGTCGTAGCTTTCGGGAAGGTGGGCCGCAGTGGCCCACCTGTTTGAAGTGCTTAGCAGTAGCTGTCGAGTAGTTCCTGCTTCTGGGCGCGAGGGCGTGCCCAGTCGTGTTGCAGGGTGTTCAGCACATTGCCGATGAAATCCCGATCAGCAGCCGCGCGACGGCCCACGTAGCCCTGGCCGCGGCGGTAGGTGCGCAGGCGGGTACGCATGTTCGGGCGTTGGCTGACGAATTCGTGCTCGGCTTGGTCCGCTGGCAAGCGGTCGATACGAACCTCGCCTGACTCGCATACCCACAGGATGTGGTTGTGCAGGCTGTCTTTCTGGCCGCCGAACAGTTGGGCGAGGTCTTCGATGGTCGGTTGCTGATTCAGGTTCATGGCGTTACCCCTTTATTCTCTGATCTGTCTAGGGCGACTGCTGCAGTGCAGTCGTCATTGCCCGTGGCGTTTGAGTGCTGCCGGTGGCCGTGTAGTGATGTGTGAATATCGCTACGCAGTGGCGGCTAACAGAAGCCGAAATCGCTAAGAGGAGAATGTCAGGGAAGGCGGGGCCGGATGCAGGTGATCCGCAGGATCAGCCACAGGCATCATGACAACGTCTCGCTAACGCTCTCGTCCTTGCAGGACGCTCGACTTCATCAATCTGCCTTGTGGGCAGTACATATCGTGGAACGCTCGGCTGGTATTACCGAGCTCGCCCAAGTGCCCTTGTCAGGGCTCCCGTCAGGGGAGGCGAGCCCATCATGCAAAAGTGAAAAGGGGGCGTCAATAGTTTTGTAGTGATTTATTTTGGTCGCTACAAAAAATATTCAAACACTCTGGAAAGCGTCTGTAGCGCCAGAAAATGACCGAAAAGTCAGCTCGCGAAAAGGCGCCCGTCACGCTCGCGCTGGGCATCGCGTTGCATCGATTCGAGGTTCTTTTCGATGGTCTCGCACAGCGCATCCATCTGGATCTGGTGCTCGCTGACCTGGAACGGGCTCTGCAGATCGCTGCCCACCCGCTCGATAGCCAGGAGCATGAAACCGACTACCGTCGAGGCCAGTGGCGTATACCACTCAAGGGTTTCCACCAGACCAATGGGTACGATCAGACAGAACAGACTGAGGAACAGGCGCGGGAAGTACACATACGGATAGGGCAGCGGGGTATTGGCGATGCGCTCCAGGCCGCCCTGGCAATTGGAAATGTCGACCATCGTGGTTTCCAGACGCGCCAGGCGAATGCTGTCCAGGCGACCAGCCTTGTACTCGCCTGCCAGAATGGAGGCAGAACCGTTGAGGATGTCATTGGGGAAGTTGTTGGTGGTGCCACGCCGCTCGAACTCTTCGGCCGACACAAAGGCGCGAACTTCCTCATCGCAGGGCTCGTTACGCAGGCTGGCGGACAGGCTGCGGACATACGCCACATGCCGGCGCAGGAGCACGGCCTTGACCGGATTGCCGTCGTCGTTATCGTCGATCAGCGTCAGCACTTGCCGGGCGAAGCTGCGTGAGCTGTTGATCATTGCGCCCCAGATGGTGCGTGCCTCCCACCAGCGGTTATAGGCGCTGCTGTTGCGAAAGCTGATCAACACCACCAGCGCCGAGCCGAGCAGGGTGAGCGGCATCGTTGGCAGGCTGATCTTGCGCTCGAGAAACAGCATGTAGTCGACGGTGACGACAATGTCCCAGATCAGCAGCCAGAATAGCGCCCAGCCGACGTAGCCGAAGGTTTTTAGAAGGTAGCGATAACCACGGGTGAAGGATTGCGTCACGTGGAATTCTCCGCGGGAGAGGAAAGCGAAAGCGCTGAGATTCCGACGTGGACGCGAGTGAAAGGTTCGCAGGCAGGTGCTAATCAGCGCCGCTGCCGGGCCTGCGCCAGGGCGCAGAAGAACGCGATGTACTGCCTGGGGCCATCGGTGAAAATGCTGTTCAGGCGCAGTGGATCGTCGGCATCGGTGATACCGCTCAGCGCCGGCCATGGCGCCTCTGGATGCGCACGCAGATAGGCTGCGTCCACACCCGGGCGCTGAACTTCTCCGCGGCTGCTGTCAACGTAAAGCACTCGGTTGTCCTGCCCGAACGCGGTGCCGAGCCGCTGCACCAGAGTCAGAAAGCCGCGGTCGCTGCCGCCGCGTAGCCAGGTGTGTTCGTCGGCCGCCGAGCTGGTCAGCGTATCGCCAACCCCGACCAGGCACGGCATGTGCTCAGGGGGGAAGTGCTCGATAGCCAGTTGCAGCAAGGCGTCGAGCTCGGTAGGCGCCTGGCGGACGCTGAAGTTTTCGCCGAGCGGATAGTGGCCGGTGCGCTGGTGATAGTAACGGTTGAGGATCACCAGCACGCCGGCTTCCTTGACGGCGCCGCGCAGCATCAACTGCAGGTCGGTAGTACCGGCAGCACTGCCCTGAGCGGGTCGCATGCGTTCTTGGCCGTTTTTGTCACGGCCCAGGTTGGGGGCGTAGTGAATGAAGAACGAGTGCTCCATGCCTTGCTCTGCAGCGCCCTGTAGCAACTGCCGTATCAGCCCAGCGCCATCTGCCTGGATGCGTGCATACAGCGCCGGCTGCTCGCGCCAGTAATGATGGAAGGCGTTGAGATTGAGGGTCGGAGAAACCGGATTGTCGAGCACGCTGCTGGCCAGCAAGTGATCGATGTCGGCGGCAGGCAGGTTGTAGGGTGGCTGAGCCAGCAATGCCCTTAGCGAGTTGCTCAACTGGGCTGGCGCTGCCGCGAGAAAAGCCAGCTCTGCCGCGCTGACGCCAGGATGGCAAACCTGCCCATGGCGATCCTGCAATTGCACACCACCGGCAGCGAGGCCCGGCAGATACAGTCCCTGTTCCTGGCATTGCTGGCGCGTGCCTACGGCGCTTTCGACGAGGGCATTAACGCCACGACTGCCGATATGTTCGCCGTTGGTCAGCACCTGGAAATGGCCGGTCAGGTCACGCACCGCATGCAGGTAATTGCGGTCCAGTGTGCGGGTGAGAGGGTCGCGCACCAGGTCCATGCATACGCCATCCAGATCCTGGATGATCAGCAGGTTTTCGGTGCCAGCGAGGCTGTCGAGCAGGGAGGTGGGGTCGAGCGAATAAGCGGTTTCGGTCACAATCATGAGCCCGAGTCTAACGCGCTTTTTGCTAATCGGGCGATTGGCTGAAGCATTTGGGCCAACTGGTTGTCCATGATCATTGGCAGAGTGGATTTAAGAGGAAGCACGGATGAGTGATTCACCCAAGCGGGTTCGGCAGATCGTTACGGCAGCGTTGCTGCTTTGCGCGAGTGCCGCTGGTACTGCAAGGGGCGATGAAGCCGCGCAATTGACCAAACTGATCAACAGCTACCGCGAGGCGGGGCATGGATGTGGCGGGCAAGCCAGCCCAGCGTCTGGCCCGCTAGCGCCGGATCGGCGGTTGGCTGGGCAGAAGGTTAACTCCTCCGATCAGCTGCAGCTGGCGCTGCAACAGGCTGGCTATCAAGCGGCTGCCGTGCAGCTTATCCGCGTGACCGGCCCGGACACGCCTGAGGCGGCCATGGCCATGCTGCAGCAGTCCTATTGCAAGCAACTGCAGGATGCACAGTTTGCCGATATCGGTGTGCTGCACGAGGGCAATAGCTGGCAGGTGGTGCTCGGCCGTGCCTTGCTGCCTGCTCGCCTGGGTGACTGGCAGGAGGAAGGCAAGGCGATTCTGGAAGCGGTCAACAAGGCCCGTGGCACGGCGCGCCAATGTGGCGACCAGCCCTTCGATGCCGCCGAGCCGTTGAGCTGGAACGACGCGCTTGGCCAGGCCGCGCTGGCCCACAGTCGCGATATGGCGATGAACAGCCTGTTCAGTCACCAGGGCAGCGACCGCAGCCTGGTCGGCGCCCGGGCAACGGCCGCTGGTTATTCCTGGACGGTAATTGGCGAGAACATCGCGGCCGGCCAAGGGCGTGCCCAGCAGGTGGTCGAGGGTTGGTTGGCCAGCCCTTCGCACTGCTACAACCTGATGAACCCGGATTTCCACGAAATGGGTGCGGCCTACGCTAGCAACCCGCAGAGCCAGGCGACCATCTACTGGACGCAGGTGTTCGGCGCAGTAGGGCGTTCGGGGCTCTAGGCGGGTTTAGTGGTTTAGCGATAGTGGGCTCGCGGCCAACCTAATCTGTCAGTTGTTCGAAGGTCTATTGCGGGAGTGGGCGGGTGACGTCTAGTCCATGCCCGTGATTTTGCGCGCATGGACTAGGCGTCCCCGCTCGCTCCCACAGTAGGTCTTTATAAGTGTTAAGCCTGACTATCACTCAACAGCGGCGGCATCGGGCAGTCCAGTGTATCGGCGACGGCGCGCATCAATTCCGCTTCGCTGGCGCTGATCCGTCCATCCTGCTCGATACAGCGGGCCATTGCCTTGAGTAGCTGCGGCTTCTGCAGCGGGCGCATCTGGTTGAGGCGATTGAGTGCCTCGTTCAATTCGCTGATGCCGGCCTTGGGCTGTTCGGCAAATACCCGGGCAGTGAAGGGCAGTGTGCTCCAGGCCGCCTGAAAGGCCTCTGCCGCAGTCTGTTCCGTGGTATTGCCGGCACGCGCCAGCGCCGTCAACAGTACACAGCTTTCATTGCCGAGCGCGGCCAGCGGCAGGCGACCCTGCACGCTGCGCTGCATACCCAGGTTGCGTTCGACGATGCGCAGCAGCGCCCATTCCATGAAGCCCAATTGCTGCGTGCTGATCAGCAGGGTGCCGATATCGCGCTTGAGGCTGACGAAATCCTGAGGTTCGAGTTGCTTGAGCGCCGGGATGATCAGCTCCAGCAGCGGCAGACGCCGGCCAGCCGGCAAGCGGCCGAGCGGCTCATCCAGCTCCTGTAGTTGGTCAGCAAGCAGCGGCGGCAGGTTGCTTTGCATCCACGTCATGCGTTGCTGGCGTGTGTTGCCGTCGCTGCCAAGCAGCAAACCATAGAGAATCGCCAGAGCACCGTGCGGATCGTGGGCGGAGCTACGCAGGCGATCATCGATCTGCGCCAGGCTCTCGCGAGCCTCTTGTAGATGCAGTGCCTGTGGCTCGCCGATGCTGGCGATAGCAGCACTGGCAGACGCGGCGCTGAAGCCTGCGATTGCCTCTTGTTGTGGCACGGTGGCTTGCGCAGGCGGCTCGAACACTTCGTCGCCAAGCACCACACCTTTCCAGTTCGGGTCGACGCGGCGGATGCGCTCTTCCAGCGGCGGATGAGTGGCCATCATCTTGCTCAGCGACAAGCCCTGGCCGAAGTACATATGGCTGTACTCCGCCGCGTGGCTGGCCTCGATTTGCGAGCCACCGCCGAGCTTCTTGAGGGCGCCGGCAATGCCGTTGGGGTTGCGGGTGTACTGCACCGCCGAGGCGTCGGCGAGAAACTCGCGCTGGCGGCTGACCGCAGCCTTGATCAGGTTGCCGAAGAAGGTCCCGGCATAGCCGATCACCAGCAGCGCCAGGCCGACCACCATCACCAGGGCAACGACATTGCCACGGCCCTTGTCGTCCGAGCGGCTGGAGGAGCGGCTAGAGCCGGTGTGGCTGACGCCGCGCATCATCAACTCGCCGATCAGGCCGAGCAGCAGAATGCCGTGCAGCACCGCCACCAGGCGGGTATTGAGGCGCATGTCGCCATGCAGGATGTGGCTGAATTCATGAGCGATGACGCCCTGTAGTTCATCGCGGCTGAGCTTTTCGATGGCGCCGCGGGTCACGCCGATCACTGCGTTCTGCGGCCGCAAGCCCGCAGCAAAGGCGTTAATCGCAGGCTCTTCGAGCAGGTAAACCGGCGGCACCGGCACACCAGCTGCCAGAGCCATTTCTTCCACCACGTTGAGCACGCGCTGTTCGTGCAGGCCTTCGGGCTTGAGATTGATCAGCCGGCCGCCAAGACGCTCGGCGACCACCTTGCCGCCCGCGCTCAGCTGCACTGCCTTGA
The DNA here is from genome assembly GCF_900142655.1 of Phytopseudomonas punonensis. Classification (GTDB taxonomy): domain Bacteria; phylum Pseudomonadota; class Gammaproteobacteria; order Pseudomonadales; family Pseudomonadaceae; genus Aquipseudomonas; species Aquipseudomonas punonensis. The sequence goes on from NZ_FRBQ01000002.1 coordinate 352,871, forward strand.
ATGCCCAGCCTAGAAACACCACGCCGACCACCACGGTTGCCACGCTGAGCAACAGTTCTTTGCTCAGCGACTGCAGGCTGTAGTTACCGTACTGGTAAACCTGCCAGGAGACGGCGATCACCAGCGTGGTGCTGACTACCAGAGTGACCACTGCCAGAATCAGCAGTATCACCAGGCGCGAGGTATTGCGCCTGGCCCGGTCCTGATGCTCGAAGAAATCCATCTAGATACGCCCCGTGCTCAGAAGGAGACTTTGGGTGCGTCCTGAATCGCCGCGCTGTCGGCGAATTCCAGCAGCGCTGCGTCGGTGCCATGGCCGAAGGCACCTGCCAGTACCACCGGCGGGAAGCTCTGACGGTAAGCGTTGTAGGCGGTGACCGCGTCGTTGTAGGCCTGGCGGGCGAAGGCCACCTTGTTTTCGGTGCTGGAAAGCTCTTCGCTGAGCTGCTGCATGTTCTGCGATGCCTTGAGGTCCGGATAGGCCTCGACTGTCACGTTGAGGCGGCCCATGGCGTTCTTCAGCACGCCTTCGGCATTGGCCAGCAGGTTCATGCTCTGCGCATCGCCAGGGTTCTGCGAGGCCTGCTTGAGGCCGTCGACTGCACCGTTACGGGCCGCGATTACCGCTTCCAGGGTTTCACGCTCGTGGGCCAGATAAGCCTTGGCGGTTTCCACCAGGTTGGGAATCAGGTCGTAGCGGCGCTTGAGCTGCACCTCGATCTGCGCGAAACCGTTCTGGTAGCGGTTACGCAGGGCGACCAGGCGGTTGTAGACACTGATCACGTAGAAAACCACCACGACCAGTACGGCGATGATGATAAGTGTGGAGATATCCATGAGATGTCCCTATCGGTTGTGAGCGTGGCGGCATGGTAACGGAAAGTGCATCGGGTCGGGCGTGCCATGGCTGCCGGGCCTGCCTGGATGTGCGGTGGTTCCCGTTACTGTTCGTCTGGCTTGTTCGGGCTGAGCGCGGTCATTTGCACGGTCAGGCGCGGCGTCGCCAGGCTCAGGCCGGACTCGTCCAGGTGGCGCTTGAGCCCAAGGTTGAAGGCCCGTGACACCTCCCACTGCTTGATCGGCGCGGTCTTGAAACGCGCACGCAGCACCGCGTTGCCTGACTCGAAACTCTCCACGCCCTGGATCTCCAGGGGCGACCAGATATTGCGGCGCATCAGCACGTCGTTGCGCAGCTCGGTGGCGACTTCACGCAAGAGCTTGATGGCCTCGTCGATGTTCATGTCGTGGGGCACCGCGACGCGAAAGATCGCGTAGCCGAACTCGCGCGAGTAGTTCTTGATGCTCTTGATTTCGCTGAACGGGATGGTGTGCACGATGCCGTCGATATCACGCAGGCGCACGGTGCGAATGGTCAGGCCCTCGACGGTACCAAGGTGGCCGCCAACGTCGACATAGTCGTCGATGGCCAGCGAGTCTTCGATGATGATGAACAGGCCAGTGATCAGATCCGCCACCAGCGATTGCGCACCAAAACCAATGGCCAGGCCGATGACGCCGGCACCGGCCAGCAGTGGCGTGACGTTCATGCCCATGTTGGCCAGGGCGACGATGGCCGCGATGATGAAAATGCTGACGAACAGCACGTTGCGGATCAGCGGCATCATGGTCTGCGCGCGGGCGTTGGTCTGGCCTTTGCGCGAGCGAGTGAGCGCGTGATGGACCGCGGTGTCGGCGAGAATCCACACCAGCCAGCCGCAGGCCAGCGTAGCGCTCAGGCCGATCAGCTTGAGGCTGATCTCATGGCCATCGCCCTCGGCGAAACGCACCAGCGAAAGCCCCCAAACGCGCAGCCCCAGTTCGATGAACAGCAGCCAGATAACCAGGCTGATAATGGTGTGGAAGAAATTGCGAAAGCGCTCGAAGTAGGCAGCGTGGCGGCGGTGACGCGCACGATTTTTGAATAGCCGCCGTCGGATCAGACCGTTGATGACCATGCAGGTGACCAACAACACGGTGCAGACCAGCGACTGGCGGAAGGCGGTGCTGGTATCGCCGGCGGACACGAAGGTGGCTGACAGCGAGATGGCTACCAGGGCCAGGGCCGGCAGGTACCAGAAGCTGCCGAGCAGCTCCACGGTCTCGCTGATGCCGCGCTGCCTGAGGCGTCGCGCCAGGGGCTGATTGCGGATCAGGTGGGCGATCGGGCGACGAAAACGCAGGATGAACAGGCCGGTGCACAGCGCCGCCAGCACGTTGGTCAGCGTCGCGGTGGTGTGTGCCAGGTTGGCGCCGAGGCTGGCCACCAGGCGCGGATCATTGAGCGCCTCGCCAAAGGCGGCGAAGCTGCCGATCAACCATAACGGACGAAACGCGCGGCGGCGCAGGATATTCAGTGCGGTGCGCCGGTGCGGGCCGTCGAGCAGCGAAAAGGCGATCACGCAGATCGCCGAGAAGCAGGTGCCGACCACCAGCGCATAGGCCAGCACCATGGCCAGGTCGCGGCCCAGGGAAGCCGGCAGCACGTAGCTCAGGTAGCCGGTGATCAGTAGCGCAGCGAACCAGGGGCCGAGTTTGCGCAGGGCGAAACGCAGCAGGTCGCTTGGGCGCGGGTTTTGTGGCAGCTCCTCAGCCAACCCGAAGCGCAGGCGCACCTGATGGCTGAGTGCCCTTAGCCCGAAGGCCAGCAGGCTCCACACACCGATGATCAGCGCGAAGTTGCTGACCAATGCAAAGAGCTCGCTCGCTTCAGGTAGCAGCGCCTCCAGCTCGTCGCTGCTGCGGGACAGCTCCAGTTGCCAGCGCGCCAGGGGGCTGTGGTCACCGGAGAACTGGCTTTCAATGCCGGTCAGCGTGCTGCCGATCAACCCCAGCACGCCGTCGTGGCTCTCTGGCTGTGCTTTCTGGGTGGTGTCGCGCAGGGTTTTCAGGTCATTGAGCAACTGCGCGCGTTGCTTGTCGTTCTCCAGCGACTGGATCACTTCATCGAGCGAACGATCCAGCGGTTGATCCGCTTGGGGCTGGGTGGCTGATGGGGCACTGTTGCCGAACAGCGTCGGGATGCCCGCCGCCTGGGCAGTGGAGCAACCCAGGGCGATGGAGGCGAGCAACAGCAAATGGCAGAGCAGAGTGTTGAGGCGAATCACGCGCGAACTCTCCATCACGCGGGCGAGCGTCAGGAAGCGACGTCAGGCGACGCCGCCTCTCGCTCAGGCGTAGTTTTCCGGGCTGAGACGGCGCTCGACCAGCTCGATGAGGATATGAATGACCTTGATGTGCAGCTCCTGAGTGCGGTCAGCAAAGTCGCCGCCCGGCGCGCAGATGCACACGTCAGCCAGGCTTTCCAGCAGCGAGCCCGGCTTGCCGGTCAGGGCGATGACCTTGATGCCCAATGCCTTGGCCGCTTCGGCGGCTTTGACCACGTTGGGGCTCTTGCCGCTGGTGCTGATGGCCAGCAGCACATCGCCTTCGCGGCCGTGGGATTCCACGTAGCGCGAGAAGATGTGGTCGTAGCCGAAGTCGTTGGCCACGCAGCTGATATGGCTGGCGTCGCTGATCGACACCGCCGCGATGCCCGGGCGGTTCTTGCGATAACGGCCGGTCAGTTCCTCGGCGAAGTGCATGGCGTCGCACATCGAGCCGCCGTTGCCGCAGGAAAACACTTTGCCCTTGGCTTCGAAGCTGCTGACCAGCAGGTCGCCGGCGCGTTCGATATTGGCCAGCGTCTGCGTATTGCCGATAAAGGCGTCGAGCGCGCGCTGGGCTTCGATCAGGCTGTTGCGGATATGTTCGATCATGGTCGCCTCAGGGCAGGTCATGGCTGTTATAGAAGGCGCTGAGCACTTTCACCAGATGTGCCAGGTCCTGGCTGCCGGCCAGTTCGCGAATCGAGTGCATGGCGAAGGTCGGCAGGCCGATATCCACGGTGCGCACACCGAGCTGGCTGGCGGTGATCGGGCCGATGGTCGAGCCACAACCCATGTCGCTGCGAGTCACGAAGCTCTGCACCGGCACTTCGTTTTCCAGGCACAGGTGGCGGAAGAAGCCGGCAGTTTCGCTGTTGGTGGCGTAGCGCTGGTTGCTGTTGATCTTGATCACCGGGCCGGCGTTGAGCTTAGGGCCGTGGTTGCCGTCGTGCTTGGCTTCATAGTTCGGGTGCACGCCATGGGCGTTGTCAGCCGAAACCAGCAGCGAACGCTGAATGGTGCGCACGAAGCCGTCACCTTCCGGCAACACGCGGCGCAGCACCTGCTCGAGCATCGGGCCATCGGCGCCGCACGCCGAGCTGGAGCCGACTTCTTCGTGATCGGTGCAGACCAGTACGCAGGTTTCTTCGTCACCGGAATCCAGCAGCGCTTGCAGACCGGCGTAGCAGGACAGCAGGTTGTCGAGGCGCGCACTGGCGATGAAGTCCTGGTTCAGGCCCACAACGGCAGCGCTTTGGGTGTCGTAGAAACTCAGCTCGTAGTCGAGCACCGCGTCGGCGTTGAAGTCGTGCTCCATCGCCAGCTGCTCGCTGAGCAGTGCGCGGAAGTCGGCGCCTTCTGCGCCAGCGAGCTGGGCGAGGATCGGCGGCAGCTCGTTCTGCGCGTTGATCGCCCAGCCCTGGTTGGCTTCACGGTTGAGGTGGATGGCCAGGCTGGGGATCACGGCGATGGGCTGGTAGAAGTCGATCAGCGCACTTTCCACTTTGCCGTCGCGGCGATAGGTCACCCGGCCGGCGAGCGACAGGTCGCGGTCGAACCAGGGCGCCAGCAGCGCGCCACCGTAAACCTCCACACCAAGCTGGAAGTAACCCTGGCGTTGTAGCTCGGGGTTGGGCTTGACGCGCAGGCACGGGCTGTCGGTATGGGCGCCGACCAGGCGCACGCCGCCTTCGACCGGCGAGCGGGTGCCGAGCTTGAAGGCGATGATCGACGAATCGTTGCGGGTTACGTAATAGCGGCCACCGGCTTCGGTGTGCCAGGGCGCGCGCTCGTCGAGCTGACGGTAACCGGCGGCTTCGAGGCGCATGGCCAGGCTGCTGGTGGCATGAAAGGGGGTAGGGGAGGCGTTGAGAAAGTCGAGCAGGCCTTGATTCAATTCTTCGCGCATGGGGCACTCCGGACGGCAATCTGCCGAGTTTATCGGATTTGCCCTACCGTCGGTGGGACGCGATGCGTTCGGCCGCTGTCGTCACATCCTGTCACGTCTTGGTTCAGCGCCTGAATTTGGCATGTTAGGCGGCCAGGCCGCGAGCTAGAAGGGCTGTGCCCAGGCATGTTTGCGGGCGCGCGGAGCCATGCGACTAAAGTCGAACAACGGGGTGGTTCGAGGCTGCTAGGTTCAAAACGCCATTAGAACAATAACAACCCCGAGGAAAAATCATGGCCATGTCCAAGCAAGAGGCCGCTACGGCCTACTGGAAGGAGAACCTGCGGCTGATGCTCTGGCTGCTGGTGATCTGGTTCGCCGTCTCGTTCGGCTGCGGCGTGCTCTTCGTCGATCAGCTGAACACCATCAACGCCTTCGGTTTCCCGCTGGGATTCTGGTTCGCCCAGCAAGGCTCCATCTACGTGTTCGTGCTCGAGATCTTCTTCTACGTCTGGAAGATGAATCGCCTCGATCGCAAGTACAACGTCCACGAAGAATGAGGCCGCGAACATGAGTACGCAATTTCTGATCTACCTGTTCGTGGGGGCTACCTTCGCGCTCTATATAGGTATCGCGCTGTGGACACGTGCCGGCTCCACCAGCGAATACTACGTGGCCAGCAAGGGCGTCCACCCGGTGCTCAATGGCATGGCCACCGGTGCGGACTGGATGTCGGCGGCATCCTTCATCTCCATGGCTGGCATCATCGCCTTCGCCGGTTATGACGGCTCGGTCTATCTGATGGGCTGGACCGGCGGTTACGTACTGCTGGCCATGTGCCTAGCGCCGTACCTGCGCAAGTTCGGTAAATTCACGGTGCCGGAGTTCATCGGCACCCGTTACTACTCCCAGACTGCACGCATGGTGGCAGTGGTCTGCGTGATCTTCATTTCCTTCACCTATGTGGCCGGGCAGATGCGCGGGGTTGGCATCGTCTTTTCGCGTTACCTGGAAGTGAGCATCGAAACCGGCGTGGTCATCGGGATGGCCATCGTGTTCTTCTACTCCGTGCTCGGCGGCATGAAGGGCATCACCTACACCCAGGTGGCGCAGTACTGTGTGATGATCTTTGCCTATATGGTGCCGGCGATCTTCATCTCGATCATGATCACCGGCAACCCGATCCCGCAGCTGGGCTTCGGCAGCGAGGTCACCGGCACCGGCCAGAGCGTGCTCGAACGCCTCAACGGGCTGGGCGCGGAGCTGGGTTTCACGCCGTACACCGATGGCAGCAAGTCGACCACCGACGTGTTCTTCATCACCATGGCGCTGATGGTCGGTACCGCCGGTCTGCCACATGTGATCGTGCGCTTCTTCACCACGCCGACGGTCAAGGATGCACGCAAGTCGGCCGGTTACGCGCTGCTGTTCATCGCCGTGCTGTACACCACCGCGCCTGCAGTGGCAGCGTTCGCCCGTACCAACCTGCTGACCAGCATCCCCAACACCAGCTACGAGGAGGCGCCGAACTGGTTCAAGACCTGGGAGAACTCCGGCCTTATCGGCTGGCTGGACAAGAACAACGACGGCGTCATTCAGTACGGCCCGGGCGCGGCGTTCGCCGGCAAGCCGACCTACAGCGCCGAGCGCGGCGATGTGGGCCAGCGCATGCTGACCAACGAGCCGACTGCAGCGGGTAACGAGGTGTACGTCGACAACGACATCATGGTACTAGCCAACCCGGAAATCGCTGGCCTGCCGGGCTGGGTGATCGCCCTGATCGCTGCTGGTGGTCTGGCGGCGGCCTTGTCCACCGCAGCCGGTTTGCTGCTGGTGATCTCCACCTCGATCTCCCATGACCTGCTCAAGAGCAATCTGATGCCCACCATCAGCGAGAAGAAGGAGCTGCTGGCCGCGCGGATCGCGGCGGGGCTGGCTGTGGTGATCGCTGGTCTGTTCGGCATCTACCCGCCGGGTTTCGTCGCTCAGGTGGTGGCATTCGCCTTTGGGCTGGCGGCCGCTTCGTTCTTCCCGGCCATCGTCATGGGCATCTTCTACAAGCGCATGAACAAGGAAGGGGCGATTGCCGGGATGGTCGTGGGCCTCACCTTCACCTTCGCATACATCATCTACTTCAAGTTCATCAACCCGACGGCGACCGCCAATGAATGGTGGTTCGGCATCTCGCCGGAAGGCATCGGCACCCTGGGGATGATCTTCAACTTCGTCGTGGCCTTCGTGGTGTCGCGCATGACCGCACCACCACCGGAGCATATCCAGCACCTGGTCGAGGACATTCGTGTTCCCCGTGGCGCTGGCGCTGCAGTCGATCACTGATAACGCTGAGAAAACAGAACCAGGCGCCGGCAATCGGCGCCTGATTTTTTTATGCCTTCAGTTGGCGATCGCCACCAGGCTAAGCACGCGGCCTTCAATCTCGGCATACAGGCCCGACAGCTGGCTGCCGGCTGGCCAGTCGGGGCTCAGCGTTTGCAGCAGGCGCAAGGTGGCGGTGCCTGGCTGCGTATCGAGGCTCAGCAGTTCCGCGTCTTGGAAATAGAAGCGCGTGAGTACCAACGGATAGAGCGCCTTGAACAGGCTCTCCTTGAGAGAGAAAGTCAGGCTGATCCGCCAGGCTCGCTGCTCGGGGCTCAGCTGCGCGATGCGGCTCAGCTCAGCAGGGGTGAGAATCTCCTCCACCAGCCGCTCGGCGCGTTGGCTCGGTAAAAGCCGCTCGACATCCAGGCCCAGGCCGCGCCACTCGCTGGCTGGCGCGACGATGGCCGCTGCCCAGTCCTGGCCATGGGTGATCGAGCCGCTGACCTGCGCTGGCCACTGCGGCGCCCGGTCTTCGCCGACTGCGGGCACGCTGGCCACGCCGGTGACCCGATACAGCGCCTCGCGCGCGCAGACACGCCCGGCCAGATGCTCGGCCTGGCGCTTGGCGACACCGCGAACCGGCGGCACACCAACGACGGCGTAATCGCCTTCGTCGAGTCGGCTGGGATCGAAATGGGTGCTGATCAACTGCGCACCGGTCATTGGCCGCGTGAACGGCCAATGATCGTCGAGGGGGCTGCAGCAGCGAGGCAGGTAGGTCCGAATCATGGCCGGCATTCTGCCGCGCCTGCCGGCGGCTTACCAGCCGGATAAACAGCAGTGCTCGGTTGGTCAATGTGACGGCTGCGAATAAGCTTGCACAAGGCAATGTCCGGGTCAGGCCCGCCGTTCAGGTGAGGTTCAGCGAGGGTTCAGGATGGGTTCAGTAGCCAGCGGGCAGGATAACTCTCGAGTTTTTCATTAACCCACTGCCAATCGAGAGGCATCTCCATGAAAGCGACTCTGACCAAACTGGCTCTGGCAACTTCCCTGGTATTCGGCGCTGCGGCCACCGCCCATGCCGACAACAATTTCGCTGGTTTCACTTGGGGCCAGACCAGCAACAACATTCAGAAGTCTTCGGCGCTGAACGCCAATCAGGGTAATCCGAACTTCGACAGCGTGATCAACAATGAAAGCACCTGGGGCATCCGTGCCGGCCAGCAGAACGATGTCGGTCGTTACTACGCCACCTACGAATACATCTCCGGCAGCAACGACGGCCTCAAGCTGCGCCAGCAGAACCTGCTCGGCAGCTATGACGCCTTCCTGCCACTGAACGAGAACGGCACCAAGCTGTTCGGTGGTGGCACCCTGGGTCTGGTGAAGCTGGAGCAGAACAGCCCAGGTGTCTCGCGTGACACCAATGTCGGGTATGCTGCGGGCTTGCAGGCAGGCTTGCTGCAGGAAGTCAACGAGAACGCCTCCATCGAAGGTGGCTACCGTTACCTGCGCACCAACGCCAGCACCGAGTTCGCGCCGCACGGCGAAGGCAAGGTCGGCTCCCTCGACCTGCATAGCAGCGGGCAGTGGTACCTGGGTGCCAACTACAAGTTCTAAGTCTGTTGTAGAGGGTTCGGGTCGCCCGCTGGGCGGCCCGGCTTCACTCCTGATGAAGAGGGCATGCAACGATGAAATTGCTGGTCGTGGAGGATGAGGCGTTATTGCGTCACCATCTCTATACCCGACTCGGCGAACAAGGCCACGTGGTAGACGCGGTCGCCAACGCCGAGGAGGCGCTGTATCGCGTCGATGAATACCACCATGATCTGGCTGTGATCGATCTCGGTCTACCAGGCATCAGCGGGCTGGACCTGATTCGTCAGTTGCGCAGCCGCGACAAGACCTTTCCCATTCTGATTCTCACCGCGCGCGGCAACTGGCAGGACAAGGTCGAAGGCCTGGCCTCTGGCGCCGACGATTACGTGGTCAAACCCTTCCAGTTCGAAGAGCTCGAAGCGCGCCTCAATGCGCTGCTGAGGCGCTCCTCCGGGTTTATCCAGTCGACCATCGAAGCGGGCCCCTTGCTGCTCGACATGAACCGCAAGCAGGCGCTGATCGATGGCGCTGGCATGGGCCTGACCGCCTACGAATATCGCATCCTCGAATACCTGATGCGCCACCATCAGCAGGTGGTGCCCAAGGAACGTCTGATCGAGCAGCTCTACCCAGACGACGAAGAACGCGATCCCAATGTGATCGAAGTGCTGGTTGGCCGCCTGCGGCGCAAGCTGGAGAGCTGCAACGGCTTCAAACCGATCGAAACGGTACGCGGCCAGGGTTATCTGTTTACCGAGCGCTGCCGGTGAGCTCACGCGTTGCACAGTTGAAAACGCGCTGGGTGTCCTCTCTGCGTTTGCGTTTGATGCTCGGCAGCACCGTGATCGCTGTGCTGTTCATGCTGGCGCTGTTACCGGCGCTGCGCGGGGCCTTCGTGATCGCCCTGGAAAAATCCGTCGAGAAGCGCCTGGCCGCCGATACCGGCGCGTTGATCTCCGCCGCTCGTACCGATGACGGCAAGTTGCGCATGCCCAGCAAATTGCCCGACGAAGAATTCGATCTGCCGGATGCCCAGTTGCTGGGCTACATCTACGACCGCGACGGCAACTTGGTCTGGCAGTCACCCTCCACGCGCGATATCAGCGTTTCCTACATGCCGCGCTACGACGGGCGTGGCGATGAGTTGCTGCGCACCATGGACCGTCAAGGCCGCGAGTTCTATATCTACGACGTGGAAATCAAGCTGCTGCGTGGGCAGAGCGCGGCGTTCAGTATCGTCACCATGCAACCGGCCAGCGAAACCCAGGCGCTGTACAACGATTTCATGAAGCAGCTCTACCTGTGGCTTGGATGTGCTTTGTTGCTGCTCTTGGGCTTATTGTGGTTCGGGCTGACCTGGGGCTTTCGCAGCCTGCGTGGCTTGCGCGAAGAGCTCGATGAAGTCGAGGGCGGCACCCGCGAGCGGCTGAGCGACGATCACCCCCGCGAACTGCTGCGCCTGACCGGCTCGCTGAACCGTCTGCTGGACAGCGAACGCCAGCAGCGCGAACGCTATCGCCATTCCCTCGATGACTTGGCGCACAGCCTGAAAACGCCGCTGTCGGTGCTGCAAGGCGCTGTCGAGGTGATTGCCGCCAAACCGGAAAACCGTGAGCAGTCGCAGATTCTGCAGGGACAGATCGAACGTATGAGCCAGCAGATCGGCTATCAGCTGCAGCGTGCCAGCCTGCGCAAGAGCGGTCTGGTGCGCCACCGCGTGCCGCTGGCCAACGTGGTGGACAACCTCTGCGGAGCGTTGGACAAGGTCTATCGCGACAAGCAGGTCAGCGTGCAGCGGCAGTTCGATGCCTGGCTGGAAATACCCATGGAGCGGGTCGCGCTGCTCGAACTGCTCGGCAACCTGTTGGAAAACGCCTACCGGCTGTGCCTGGGGCAGGTACGCATCAGCGCCCGTATCGAAAATGGCGCCTGCCAGCTGTGTGTCGAGGATGACGGCCCAGGTGTGCCGGTTGATCAGCGTGAGCGCATCCTGCGCCGTGGCGAGCGGCTGGATGCCCAGCACCCGGGGCAGGGCATCGGTACCGCGGTGGTCAAGGACATCATCGAAAGCTATGAAGGCGAGTTGTTTCTCGAAGAGTCCGAGCTCGGCGGCGCGGCGTTTCGGGTACGCATCTGAGCACTAATCCAGCGTTTTGGTGGGAATCCGCCAGGCTCGCCTGAGTACCCGTGCGGAAAACCGCCATCGGCGAGCGCCGGGCGCTTTACTCCTCCTGTTGAAAACCCCTTGTAGCAAAGCTCTGGCAGGATTTTTCTTGTGTGGCATGGCGCTTGCTTTTGCAGCGTCAAGGTCGCGAGATGCGCCCTATAACAAATCCCTCCAGGTCAGGAGGGTTGGCGCCTAAACAAGAAAGGTGGTGCGGACGTCGCTGGATGTCATTGCCGCGCCCAAGAGGATTCACCATGACTGCCACAACGCATGAAGTTGTCCGTCAACCGTTTTACAAAATGCTCTATGTCCAGGTGTTGGCTGCCATCACCATCGGTATTCTCCTCGGTCACTTCTATCCTGAGACGGGCGTTGCCCTAAAACCGCTTGGTGATGGCTTCGTCAAGCTCATCAAGATGGTCATCGCACCCATCATCTTCTGTACCGTAGTCAGCGGCATCGCCGGCATGCAGGACATGAAGGCAGTCGGCAAGACCGGTGGCTACGCGCTGCTGTATTTCGAGATCGTTTCCACCATCGCCCTGATCATCGGTCTGGTAGTAGTCAACGTCGTGCAGCCGGGTGTCGGCATGCACATCGATCCAAGTACACTGGATGCCAGCAAGATCGCAGCCTATGCCCAGGCCGGTGAAGCGCAGACCACCATCGGCTTCCTGCTCAACGTGATTCCGGCCACCGTGGTCGGCGCGTTCGCCAACGGCGACATCCTGCAAGTGCTGTTCTTCTCGGTGATCTTCGCCTTCGCCCTGCAGCGCATGGGTGAGTTCGGTCGTCCGGTACTCGAGTTCATCGATCGCATCGCTCACGTCATGTTCGGCATCATCAACATGATCATGAAGCTCGCGCCTATCGGTGCCTTCGGCGCCATGGCCTTCACCATCGGCCAGTACGGTGTCGGCTCGCTGGTGCAGCTGGGCCAGCTGATGCTCTGCTTCTACATCACCTGCTTCTTCTTCGTGCTCGTGGTGCTGGGCGGTATCTGTCGCGCCCACGGTTTCAGCGTTCTGCGCCTGATCCGTTACATCCGTGAAGAGCTGATGATCGTGCTGGGTACTTCGTCGTCCGAGTCGGCACTGCCACGCATGCTGACCAAGATGGAAAAACTCGGTGCCAACAAGTCGGTCGTTGGCCTGGTAATCCCTACCGGTTACTCGTTCAACCTCGACGGTACTTCGATCTACCTGACCATGGCTGCGGTGTTCATCGCCCAGGCCACCGATACCCCGATGGACATCACCCACCAGATCACCCTGTTGCTGGTGCTGTTGGTTGCTTCCAAAGGCGCTGCTGGCGTGACTGGTAGTGGCTTCATCGTCCTGGCTGCCACCCTGTCTGCTGTCGGCCATCTGCCTGTTGCTGGCCTGGCACTGATTCTCGGTATTGACCGCTTCATGTCCGAAGCCCGTGCGTTGACCAACCTGGTTGGTAACGGTGTGGCCACCATCGTGGTTGCCAAGTGGTGCAAAGAGCTGGACGAAGACACCCTGCAGCGCGAGCTGGCTTCCGGTGGTCGTCCTGACGTGATCGGCGCGCCTGTCGATAGCACTGGCAAGGCCTCCTGATAGCTGATGTCGTCGACCTTCCCGGCTAGGGAAGGTCACCTGGCCCGCCCTTGTGGCGGGCTTTTTTATGGGTGGTTGAAACTGCAGCAAGGCTGGCACTTGGCCTTTAGGTAACCTGTTCTATTGAGTCAAGCTCGGTTCGGTCAGAAAATTTCATTGCAGCTAGCGTCGCGCGCGACCAAGGGTTTAGTGCGTGGTGCTGCTCATCAACCCAAATGGACGGTGAGGTTTCTATGAAAGACAACATGAAAAAGACTCGCTCACGCAGCGTGAAGCTGGCCGCACTGCTGCTCGCGGGCATTGCGTTCAGCAGCACCGCCAGTGCCTGGACGTTCGAGCGTGGCTGGAGCTGCGAGAACAAGTGGTATGAGATGGGCCTGATCGAGCTGATTGCCTGCGGCGGTGGGGGCTGATTCGCGAACAGTCGGTTCGCCATGTTTCAGCAGCCAATGCTTCCCCAGTAGCCCGCTCTTGAGCGGGCTTTTTCATGCTCTGTAGAAAGTCATCGTCCAGCCGAGGGCTGGCTTTGGCACAGTCAGCTCCATGACTCTAAGCACGGATGGCTTCTGGTTGGGGTGGACGTGAAAGTGCCAAAACGAAAAAAACGGCCACAAGGGCCGGTTTTTTGGGATTTGGTCGGAGAGACAGGATTCGAACCTGCGACCTTCTCGTCCCGAACGAGACGCGCTACCAAGCTGCGCTACACTCCGAATTCGCCAAATTCTACTCAAAAACTTTTGCAACACAAGGGGTTAGCAAAAAAATTTAGTTGGGCGCCGTGGCTGCACGAGCGCCCAGCTGAAGAGCAGGGCGCTTACAGTTCCTTGACGGTACGAACCTGATCTTTGTTGACTTTGGTGCGTTTGCCGTCCAGTTGCTCAAACTCATAGAAGCCCGAGTCGCTATCGAAATCAGGACGATCTACGGTCTGGATTTCCCGGCCGTCATTCAGGGTGATCACCGATGGCGTGGAACAGCCAGCCAGGGTAACCAGGCCGAAGGCGAGTAGAAACGCAGCGGTAGTCCGTTGCTTCATGGCATGTCTCCTTAAATCGAAACTGAGTGATTACCTTGGCTCAGACGAGCATGTCGAACCCAAGTTCCACGGTATTTATCCACCCGGGGCGCGCTCGCTGCAAGTGCGTTACTGGAGCAGCTCCGGCGAATTGAGGTTGCTCAGGCGCGGATCGTCGATATCGCAGAGCAGTGCAGCGGGCTGATGATGGCGCAGCCAGCGTTGGGTGCTGCGCTCTCCCGCCTGCCAGGCCTGTTCGAGCGATGGCAGCAAGCTGCGCGGGATAACAGCGAACAGTGGCTCCCAGTAGCCGCCGCGTTGTGCCATGACAGGGCCATCGGCCGCCACTGCCAGCAGGCTTTCGATTAGCGCACGATCCACTCTGGGCGCGTCGCAAGGCAGTACCAGCAGTAAGGGATGGCGGGCCACTTGCAGCGCTGCGCGTATGCCGGCCAGCGGGCCGGGGTAATCGGCGCTGTCGTCGCCAACCAGGCGGTCGGCGTAGGCAGCGTAGGTATCCTGATTACGGTTGCAGGAGATGATCAGATCATCCGTCAGCGGCCTTACTACCTCGTGCAGCCATGCGATCATTGGTCGCGCTTGCCAGGCCACCAAACCCTTGTCGAGCCCGCCCATACGCTGGCCGCGCCCGCCTGCGAGCACGGCCACCGAGAAGGGCTGAGACGGGTCTGGGGCGGGCATGGCGGGGTCTCCGGAGATGGCGCTGTGGTATAACACCAGCCATTGTTCACGACAACTGGAAGCCTGCCATGAGCCACAAGGCCGATGCGCCATTCGTGCCCCTGAATATCGCCGTTTTGACCGTTAGCGATACCCGCACGCTGGAAACCGATACCTCCGGGCAACTTTTCGTAGATCGCCTGAAAGCGGCAGGGCATAACTTGGCCGAGCGAGTGCTGCTCAAGGACGACCTCTACAAGATCCGCGCGCAGGTTGCGACCTGGATCGCCGAGGACGTAGTGCAGGTCGTGCTGATCACTGGTGGCACAGGCTTCACTGGCCGTGACAGCACGCCAGAAGCGGTAGCCTGCCTGCTGGACAAACAGGTCGACGGTTTTGGTGAGCTGTTTCGACAGATCTCCACGGCCGATATCGGCACCTCCACCATTCAATCTCGGGCACTGGCCGGCCTGGCCAATGGCACGCTGGTGTGCTGCCTGCCGGGCTCGACCAATGCCTGTCGCACCGGCTGGGACGGCATCCTTGCCGAGCAGCTCGATGCTCGCCATCGCCCGTGTAATTTCGTGCCACACCTCAAGCTCGCAGCACCTTGCGAGAGCCGCGGATGAGCGAGCCCCATGCGCCATTAATGTCGATGGAGCAGGCGCTGGAGCGCTTGCTTGCGCTGGCCGAGGCTACGCCTATACGTGGTCAGGAATCTGTTGATCTGGCCGATGCTGACGGGCGCGTACTGGCCGAGCCGATGATCGCTGGCCTGGATCTGCCGCCCTGGGCGAACAGCGCCATGGATGGCTATGCCTTGCGCCTGGCGGACTGGCAGGGCGAGGCGCTGCTGGTTAGCCAGCGCATTCTTGCTGGCACCGCGCCCGACGCACTGCAGCCGGGTACCTGCGCGCGTATTTTCACTGGCGCGCCGATTCCGGTTGGCGCAGATACCGTGGAAATGCAGGAGAACGTCAGCCTTACGGATGACGGCCGCGTGCATTTCAATCAGCCGCTGAAAGTTGCGCATAACATCCGCCCTCAAGGGCAGGAAACCCGCACTGGCGAAACGCTGCTCGCCGCGGGTATGCGGCTGGGGCCGATCGAGCTGGGGCTGGCAGCGTCCATTGGCCTGGCGCAATTGCCGGTACGCAGCAGGCCGCGGGTGGCCGTGCTGTCCACCGGTGACGAGCTGGTCGAGCCTGGCCGGGCACTTGGCGCCGGGCAGATCTACAACAGCAACCGCTACCTGCTGGTGGCCTGGCTGCAGCGCCTGGGCTGTGAAGTCATTGATGGCGGCATCCTGCCCGATGACCTTGAACGCACGCGCGAAGCGCTCGGCGCGCTGCAGGATGTCGACCTGATTCTGTCCACTGGTGGCGTGTCAGTCGGCGAGGCGGACTTTCTCGGTATTGCGCTGCGCGAGGCCGGCGAGCTGGCCCTGTGGAAGCTGGCAATCAAACCGGGCAAGCCGCTGACCGTTGGCGAGTTCCGCGGGCGGCCGGTAATCGGCCTGCCGGGCAATCCGGCGTCGACGCTAGTGACCTTCGGACTGTTGGCGCGGCCTTATCTGCTGCGCCGCCTTGGTGTGCAGAAAGTCAGCCCGCTGGGCTTTCACGTACCAGCGGGCTTTTCCTGGCCCAAGCCAGGCAAGCGCCGCGAGTTCCTGCGTGCGCGCTTAGAGAACGGACGTGTGGTGCCTTACTCGAACCAGAGTTCCGGGGTACTGCGTAGCGCCGCTTGGGCCGAAGGACTGGCTGAAGTGCTGGAAGGCCATAGCCTTGCCGAAGGCGACAGCCTGCGCTTCATTCCAATGAGTGAGCTGCTCGGCTGACACTCTGAGCTACAGGCCGCAATGCAGCAGCGATAAACGTGATTATTTCGCCGGCCTGCTGTCTGCATAGGCAGCACTGTCCTCAATCGCGTTTTCGGAGCCGTTATGCAAGAGCGTAAAGCACTGTTGATCCTGCATGGTAAGCAGTCCCTCAATGAAGAGGTGCGTGCGGCGGTCAAGGCCCAGCGTGAGCGCGGTTGGGATCTTGCCGTGCGGCTGACCTGGGAAGCGGGTGATGCCCAGCGTCTTGTCGCCGAAGCCTTGCAGGCCGGTTACCCGACGCTGATTGCCGGCGGCGGCGACGGCACCCTGCGTGACGTTGCCGAGGCAATGGCCAAGGCAGACGCCGATGCTAGTCTGGTGCTGCTGCCCCTGGGCACCGCCAATGACTTCGCCAACTCCGCCGGTATTCCGCTTGCGCCGGGCGAAGCGCTGCGTTTGCTCGACACGCCAGCGCAGCCCATCGACCTGGGTGAAGTCGATGGTGAGCTTTTCCTCAACATGGCCACCGGCGGTTTCGGCTCCAATATCACTGCCAACACCTCCGAAGACCTCAAGCGCTTTCTGGGTGGCGCGGCCTACATGCTCACCGGCCTGACCCGTTTCGCTGAGGTTCGTTCGGCCTTTGGTCGCTTCAAAGGGCCTGATTTCGAGTGGGAAGGTGAGTTTCTCGCTCTGGGCATCGGCAATGGCCGCCAGGCCGGTGGCGGCCACGTGCTGTGCCCGCATGCCCGGATAGACGATGGCCTGCTGGATGTGTGCATCGTGCCGGCTGCGCCGGATGTGGTTGGTACTCTGGGCACGCTGTTGTCCGGCGGCCTGAAAGGCATCGAGGGCGTATCGATCAGCGCGCGGCTGCCATGGCTGGAAATCGATGCGCCAGAAGGACTGGATCTGAACCTCGACGGAGAGCCTCGTGGCGGCCATAAACTGCGTTTTGCCGCGCGGCCACGGGCGTTGCGTTTGCATTTGCCGGCCGCCTCACCTTTATTACAAGACTGAGTACGCTGGCACTGGTGCGGCGCAGTGCGCTGGTGCAAGATGGCGTTGCGCCATGCCCGCTACAGTAATTGCACGACTGGCCGATAGCTTCATACGAACACTACGCCTCACAGGAGCGAATAATGGCCGGTATTCTCGACACCGTTGATCAACGGACGCAGCTGGTAGGTGAGAACCGCCTGGAAATTCTGATGTTCCGCCTGGCAGGCCGGCAATTGTTCGCCATCAACGTGTTCAAGGTGCAGGAAGTGCTGCACATGCCCAAGCTGACCTTGATGCCTCATCGGCATCGGTTCGTTTGCGGGGTGATCCACCTGCGTGGCCAGACTCTGCCGGTCATCGATCTGTCCCAGGCCATCGGCATGCGCCCGATCGTGCCGGACGAGCGCAGCACCATCATCGTCACCGAATACAACCGCTCGATTCAGGCGTTCCTGGTCGGTGGCGTCGACCGCATTCTCAACCTCAACTGGGAATCCATCCTGCCGCCACCGGGCGGAGCAGGGCGCCAGCATTACCTGACGGCGATCACCAAGGTCGATGACCAACTGGTGGAAATCATCGACGTCGAAAAGGTACTGGCCGAGATTGTGCCTTACGACACGCGCATTTCCGGTGACCGCCTGGCCGACCCGCTGCTGGAAAAAGCCCGCGGTCGCGAAGTACTGCTGGTCGATGACTCCAGCGTGGCCCTGGCGCAGTTGCGCGATACCCTTTCGCAACTCGGCATGAAAATGCACATCGCCACCGACGGGCTCAAAGGCCTGCAGATGCTCAAGGCCTGGGCAGATTCCGGCGTGGTCATCACCGACAAGTTGCTGATGATGTTCACCGACGCCGAAATGCCGGAAATGGATGGCTACCGTCTAACCACCGAAATTCGCCAGGATCCACGCCTGCGTGATCTGTATGTCGTGCTGCACACCTCGTTGTCCGGCAGCTTCAACGATGCCATGGTCAAGAAGGTGGGTTGCGACAACTTCCTGTCCAAATTCCAGCCCGACAAGCTGGTGGATGTAATTCGTCAGCGTCTTGCTCTCGACGAAAAGTAAAACTCCGGCAGCTTGAGCCATTACGGCGGTTTGCGTATAACCGCCGTTTCGCTCAAGTCAGGACGCCGAGCCATGCATCTCTCCGCGCTGTACCGCTTCCCTCTGAAATCCGCCATGGGTGAATCCATGCCAAGCCTGCAGCTCGACGCTTTGGGCGTGGCTGGCGATCGCCGCTGGATGTTCGTCGATGCGCAGAACGGACGGTTCATGACGCAGCGTACCTTCCCGCATATGAGCCAACTGCAGGCGCGCTGGAATGCCTCTGGCGGTCTCTCGCTCGAAGCGCCTGGCATGCCCGCGCTGCAGGTGGCGCTGCCAGAACCTGATCAAGCATTGCGTGGCGTGATCATCTGGCGCGATACCCTGCGTGTGCCGGATGCTGGCGACGAGGCCGCGGTCTGGGGCAGTGAGTTTCTGGGCAAAGCCTGCCGCCTGGTTCACGTGCCGGAAGATCGGGCGCGCTACATCGAAGGCAACCTCAATGATGACGAGAAGGTCGGCTTCGCTGATGGCTTCCCGTTGCTATTGATCGGCCAGGCGTCACTGGATGACTTGGTCGCCCGTGTCGGCAGACCGCTGGAGATGCTGCGCTTTCGCCCCAATCTGGTGGTGCAAGGCAGTGAGCCCTACGCCGAGGACAGCTGGACGCGCATTCGCATCGGCGGTGTCGAATTCACTCTCGCCAAGCGTTGTGCGCGGTGCGTGATCACCACTATCGACCCGCAGACCGGTGAGCGCAGTGCTGACCGTGAGCCACTCACCACGCTGCGCAGCTATCGCCAGGGCGAAGGTGGCATTCTGTTCGGGCAAAACCTGATCAACCACGGCAGCGGCGAGCTCGAGCTGCAGGTCGGCATGCCGATCGAGGTGCTGGCGTAGGTTGATGCATTCATTCTGGATGTAGCCCGTGTCGAGCGCAGCGACACCTGGGGATTGCCTCGGGTGCCGATATGAAGACGCGATGCAGCGCTTCTACTGATCGAAATAACGCTCGTGCCAGCCCACCAGCGGCTGCGGAGCGTTGAGCTTGTCGCCGTAGATCACCGCGTAGGACAGCACGTTCTGCACGTACTGGCGGGTTTCGTTGAACGGAATGTTTTCTACCCACACGTCGTAGGACAGGTGATTGGCACCGCGCAGCCACTGCCGAACGCGGCCCGGGCCAGCGTTGTAGGCCGCCGACGCCAGCACCCGATTGCCATTGAACTGACCGTAGATCTGGCTCAGATAGGCGGCGCCCAGCTGGATGTTGACGCTGGGCAGCAGGGCATTGTTCGGGTTGCTCAGTGGAATGCCGAACTTGCGTGCGGTTTCCTTGGCGGTGGCCGGCATCACCTGCATCAGGCCCATGGCGCCCACATGGGATTTGGCGTCAGCCATAAAGCCGCTTTCCTGGCGGGTAATGGCGAATACCCAGCTGGAGTGCAGGCCGCGCTTCTTCGCCTCGGCCGTCAGTGGCTCGCGATGAGCCATCGGGAAGCGGATGTCCAGATCGTCCCAGTACTTTGCCTGGCTGATGGTACGGATCGCCGGGAAGTACCACTGCATGTCGTAAGCCAGACGCGCCTGAGCGACCAGCTCGTCGCGGTCGAAATGGCGGCTGGCGTGGTACCACTCGCGGCGGCCGTCGACGACCTGGCCGCGGTCGTGAAACTCCATGGCGCGGCGGATGCCGGGCGCATTCCGGACCTTTTTCATTACCGCCGGGCTGAGCTGCAGCGGCGCGTTTTTCAGGTAGTAGGGTTCTTTGACCTGGTCGGCCGCCATGAAGCCGTAGAAGTCGCGCTCCTTGGCCAGTTCGTGAAATAGCGGTTGGGCGGCTTTGCTGTTCGGTTGCGCTAACTGCAGGCTGCGTGCCTGCCAATAACGCCAGCGATTGGTCGTGGCCAGGGATTCGGGCATACGGTTGATCAGCTTGTAGGCGTCGTCCCAGCGGCCCAGGCGCAGCAGCAGACGAGCGCGCCATTCGCTGACGGTGTCGTCGCGTAGGTTGGGATCGTACTTGGCCATCACATCGAGCGCGCGCGGGTCGAAACGTCGTGCCAGAGTCAGGCCTATCTCGTTGGCGATGGCGACCTTTTCCTGTTCGGAGAAACGCATGCGCTGCGAGTAACCCTCGAGCAGACTCAGTGCCTGTTCCGGGTCCTGACGAGCCAGGCGCCGCAGGCCTAGGCTTACCACGTCACCCATGGCGTCGTCGGCCGGCGTGAAGCGCGCGGTCTGGGTAAGCATTTGTGGTTTCTGGGCGACCTCGACGAGCAGCTTGCCGTGGTTGCTGAGCGTTGGCAGGTCCTTGCTCAGGACAGTTGCCAGGCTGTAGTTGCGCGCCTCGGCGGCCAGTTTGGTGCGCTGCCAGCGGCGCTGCTCGGTCATCTGGCCTTCTGCCGCCCAGCGCTCGAACAGGCGGTTACAGGCTTCAGGCTGCGACTTGCCAACCAGCCAGAGCTTCTCGGCGGTAGCGTAGCCTTCGGCGCGCTGGCCCTGAATGAGCTGGCGCTGGCCGTTGAGGCAGTCGAGTTCGGTGAAGTTGAGCGCCGGATCGTAGTACTTGGCGAAGGTCTGCCATTCACCACGCTCGGCCAGCCAGCGCAGCCAGCGCAACTTCATCCAGCTCGCTTGCGGTAGATCGCCGTTAGCGGCGAGAAAGCCTTCGATTTCCTGATTGCTAGCCCACTTCAGGCGTGCGGTTAGCTCGTCGTATGCGAGGTAAGGCGTCAGCGGGTAATCGCGCAGGGCGCCGGCGTATCGCTCATAGGGGCCTTTGTCGCCTTTGGCGAGCGCGGCTTTGGCTTCGTCGTAGTACTGGCGCTGCTGTTGCAGGCTCGCGGCCTGGCTGAGCGTGGATGCAGCGGCGCAAAGAATCAGGCAGGACAGCAGACTGGGCAAACGACAGCGCATGGTACTTCCGGGGTGATCTCGTGAGCGGGCGCGATCTAGCTGATGCAGGTCGCCTGGTGTGCCCTTGGGGCAGGTGCCGGTAAGCGCCGTGTTGTGTAGTAACCATCGGGCGCGGCCATGGCAACGGTCGCTAGCTTAGCCTTTTGCCGGGTTGACGCGAAAGGGCCGCCGGCTCTCTGCGCATGTCTGTTTATGTCACGTCGATGACCGGTGCCGAGGCCAACAGACGCCGCCGGCCTTCTCGGTTAGAATACGTCCCCGTTTTTGGCTGGCGCATGCGTCGGTCAGATCAGTTTCGTGGTCGGCTACAGCGAGCCCCTGGTCGCGTTCGCACAGGTTTTCGCCCACCACTCCTGCGTATTGTCGAGGCAACCTTCATGACCCTGCTCAAGTTCACCGATGTTTCCCTGGCCTTTGGCGCCATGCCGCTGCTGGACAAGGTGTCTTGGCAGATCGCCCGGGGCGAGCGGGTGTGCATCATCGGCCGTAACGGCACCGGCAAGTCGAGCATGCTCAAACTGGTGAAGGGCGATCAGAAACCCGATGACGGCGCTGTCTGGCGCGCGCCGGGCCTGAAGATTGGTGAGTTGCCCCAGGAGTTGCCGGTGGCCGACGGCCGTACGGTATTCGACGTGGTCGCCCAAGGTCTCGATGGCGTTGGCGAGCTGCTCGCCCAGTATCACCATCTGGCGCAGAACTGCGTGACCGAAGACGACCTCAACAAGCTCATGCATGTACAGCAGGAGCTCGAAGCGAAGGATGGCTGGCGCCTGCAGCAGCTGGTAGACAGCACCCTGAGCCGCCTGCAGTTGCCGGCCGACAAAACCCTGGCCGAGCTATCCGGTGGCTGGCGTCGACGTGTGCTGTTGGCTCAGGCACTGGTCAGCGAGCCGGACCTGCTGCTGCTCGACGAGCCTACCAACCACCTGGACATCGGCGCTATCGCCTGGCTCGAAGAGGCCATCAAGGACTTCCAGGGCGCGGTGCTGTTCATCACCCACGACCGGGCATTCCTGCAGAGCCTGGCCACGCGCATTCTTGAGCTGGACCGCGGCGGCCTGATCGACTGGAACGGCGATTACGCCAGCTTCCTGGTTCATAAGGAAGCCGCCCTGGCCGCCGAAGAAACCGCCAACGCGCTGTTCGACAAGAAACTCGCCCAGGAAGAGGTGTGGATCCGCCAGGGTATCAAGGCCCGCCGTACCCGTAACGAAGGCCGCGTGCGTGCCCTGAAAGCCTTGCGTATGGAGCGCAGCGAGCGTCGTGAGCGCACCGGCAAGGCGAATATTCAGCTGGATGTGGCGGACAAGTCTGGCAAGCAGGTGATGGTGCTGGAGAACGTCAGCTTCGCTCACCCGGATGGCCCGCTGCTGATCAAGGACTTTTCCATGGTGCTGCAGCGTGGCGACCGCATCGGTCTGCTCGGCGCCAACGGGACCGGCAAAACCACGCTGCTCAAGCTGATGCTCGATGGTCTGCAGCCTAGCGCCGGCAAGGTTGAACAGGGCACCAAGATCGAAGTGGCTTATTTCGATCAGCTGCGCCATCAGCTCGATCTGGAAAAGACCGTGATCGACAACATCTCCGAGGGTCGCGATTTCATCGAGATCGACGGCCAGAACCGCCATGTGCTGAGCTACCTGGGCGACTTCCTGTTCAGTCCGCAGCGTGCTCGTACGCCGGTCAAGGCGTTGTCTGGTGGCGAGCGTGCGCGTCTGCTGCTGGCCAAGCTGTTCAGCAAGCCAGCCAACCTGCTGGTACTCGACGAACCGACCAACGACCTTGATGTGGAAACCCTTGAGCTGCTCGAAGAGGTGCTGTCGAACTTCAAGGGCACTGTGCTAATGGTCAGCCACGACCGGGCATTTCTCGACAACGTGGTCACCAGCACGCTGGTCTTCGAGGGTGAAGGCAAGGTGCGCGAATACGTCGGTGGTTATCAGGACTGGCTGCGTCAGGGTGGCTCGCCACGCCTGCTCGGCGTGGGCGAAACCAAATCAGGCAAGGCCGAGCTGGGCTCTGCGGTCGTCGAAACACCTGTCGCTGCACCCGTTGCCGAGCCGGCAGACAGCGCTCCTGCAGCCAAGAAGAAACTCAGCTACAAGCACCAGCGTGAGCTCGATGCGATGCCCGAGCAGATCGATGTCGCTGAACAGAAGATCGCCGAGCTGGAAGCCAAGATCGCGGACCCTGCGTTCTATCAGCAGTCCGGTGAGCAAACTGCGGCAGTATTGGCGCAGTTGCAGGCGCAGCAGGAAGAGCTGGAGCGGCTGGTCGAGCGTTGGGCTGAGCTGGAAGGCTGATGCCGGTGAGCAACTCGCGGATATGAAAACGCCGGGCTTTTGCCCGGCGTTGTTCGCTGTACTGCAGGCTGATCAGGCCGTTGGTTTCTTCAGGCTGACCGCCAGCACGTCGCAGGGGGCGCCATGCAGTACGTCGTTGGCGGTGGAGCCGAGCAGCAAAGCCAGGCCGTGACGGCCATGGCTGCCAACGATGATCAGGTCGCAGTGCTGTTCGGATGCCAGGCGATGAATTTCCTGGCGCGGTTGGCCGTAAGCCAGGTGGCGGCTCTCGGCGCTGAGTTGAGGGTATTTGACGGCAAAAGCGTCAAGGCGCTCCTTGGCCTGTTCGAACTGCTGCTGTTGCAGCATCGACAGATCCATCGGTACGTCGCCGCCAAAGGCCATGGCCATCGGCTCGACGATATGCACCACGGAGAGTTTGGCTTGAGTGCTGCCGGCCAGAGCCTGGGCGCGCTTCATTACCGGGTCGCACTCCTCGGTCAGATCGACGGCGACCAGAATGTGCTGGTAGGACATGGGGTTGTCTCCTTTAAGGGTGACCAGTGATTTCAAGTATGGCTGGTTTGAGCATTTACCACAGGTTGCGCAGTCGAGATAGAAAATATGACGGGTTGGATCGTTGTCGCCTTACTCATCGTTGCGCTTAGCCCGCTGGTTTGGCTGGTGCCATCGCGGCGTCAACGCGGGCAGATGGACGTTCGCCTCGAGGCGCGGCGCATGGGGCTGGCGATGCAGCTGGCGCGTGAAGAATGGCCGTACTGGCTGAGCAAAACGCCGCCCAGCCCGTGCCCGCAATACCATCACCCGCGTCCGCGTGGGCGGCAGGACAGCTGGTGTTACTGGCAGCGTGAGCCCGGTGTTTGGGTGAATAAATGGCAGGAGCCCTGTGCGGACGCGCCGCTGGCGGCTCAGCTCGCGACCTTGCCGGCGGATGTCTACAAGGCGGAAGCCACGCCGCAGATGATCGCCTTGTTCTGGGGTGAGCGGGCGCATCCAGAGTCCCTGGCCGCGATTGCGGCCTTTCTCAAGGCGCGTGCCTGAGCCTTGCCAGGCGAAGCACAGATAGCCGGTCATCAGGAATT
Organism: Phytopseudomonas punonensis; assembly: GCF_900142655.1. Lineage (GTDB taxonomy): Bacteria > Pseudomonadota > Gammaproteobacteria > Pseudomonadales > Pseudomonadaceae > Aquipseudomonas > Aquipseudomonas punonensis. The sequence goes on from NZ_FRBQ01000002.1 coordinate 377,440, forward strand.
GCCTTGCTGCGCATACAGCTCACCCGCTTCAGTCAGGCTGCGGATGATGCTGTCCGAGTATTTGCTGACGACGAAGGGCACGCTCTTCTCGTTGTAGTTGCGCAGTGAGTTCTCGATATATCGCCATTTGGTGGCCACGCCGTCGAGCGTCGTATTGATCGCTGCGCTGTTACCCGCCTGGCCGCGCAATGCGATCAGGCGCGCGGCAAAGTCGGCGACCAGCTCTTCGATGGGGCGTTCGCTGCTATCTGCCGAGAAACTCGCACCTACCGCTGCACTGCGCGCTGCGTAGTTCACGGCGATGCTTTGCATCAGCAGGCTGAGCTGCCGGGTGCTGTTCATCTGCTCGCTGACGGCATTGCCGTCCATACGCAGCAAGGCTTCGTAGAGCGCCTGGGCGGTTGCCAGCACCTGGCGGTTGCGCGCGGCCATGTCAGCCACCGGCTGCAAATCCGTGAAACCCTGTTTTTGCAGCGCCGTCATCAGGGTCGTCAGCTCCTGGTCATAGGCTTGCCATTGCTGCTGAAGCTGAGCCTGCAGGCGAGCGGCGCCCACGTCAGGCAGGTCCGCCAGCTTGCCCAGTTGCTCGCGAGCTTCCTGGCGGGAGGTGTCGATCATCCGCGCATAGCGCTGGTCGCCTTCCATGCTGTTGTACATGTAGAAGTCGGCAAGGCTTTTCTGGGTGGCGAGATGAAAGCTCTGTAGCCCGCGCAGCGCGCCAGTGGTGTCGGCCTTTGTGGCGCCAGGTGCCAGCAGGGCGGCGAGCAGGAGAATATTCAGAGAGAAGGCACGCAACGGTGTCGGCATGCTGAAACCTCGGTGTTCTATCGTTCTTGTTGTTTTTGATTGGCCGGTGGCAGCCGGACGGCGCGACTGTACCCGCGGTCGCGCCGTTTGGCTAGCGGCCAGATGAAGCCGGCACATGCCTGGCGAATGATGGGTTATCGGCGCCGATGATTGGCTTTTCGCTGCAGGCTCGCGTGACTGTATGGTCTGCGTAGTGGCGCTCGCAGGCGGCTACATAACGCCATTTGACAATCCACGGCTTTTCCGTGAATGTGTGCTCACCCAAATCAAACGGGCGTATGAATTGAGCGTTTGCCGCTTTGGCAGTGCCCAATCCAGTCCGAATATCGCATCGGTGGGTAGCGGATTTTCGTCTACGGTTTTCGTGACGCGAGTTGGCTGGTTGGCTCGATGTGTACTGTTCAGATTCCCTAGCGTGGAGATCAGTTGATGATTTACGAAGGTAAAGCCATCACGGTTAAGGCTCTTGAAAGCGGCATCGTCGAACTCAAGTTCGATCTCAAGGGTGAGTCCGTCAACAAATTCAATCGTCTGACCCTGAGCGAGCTCCGTCAGTCCGTCGACGCGATCAAGGCTGATGCCTCGATCAAAGGCGTAATCGTCAGCAGCGGCAAAGACGTATTCATCGTCGGTGCCGATATCACCGAGTTCGTCGACAACTTCAAACTGCCTGAAGAGCAACTGGTCTCCAGCAGTCTGGAAGCCAATAAAATCTTCAGCGATTTCGAAGACCTGAGCGTGCCTACCGTCGTCGCCATCAACGGCATCGCCCTCGGTGGCGGTCTGGAAATGTGCCTGGCTGCGGATTACCGCGTCATGGCCGAAGGCGCCAAGATCGGCCTGCCTGAAGTCAAATTGGGTATCTATCCGGGCTTTGGCGGCACCGTGCGTCTGCCTCGTCTGATCGGTACCGACAACGCCGTCGAGTGGATTGCCTCCGGCAAGGAAAACCGCGCCGAAGAAGCCCTCAAGGTGGGTGCAGTGGACGCTGTGGTCAGTGCTGACAAACTGCAGGCCGGTGCTCTGGACCTGATCAAGCGCGCCATCTCCGGCGAGCTGGATTACAAGGCCAAGCGTCAGCCGAAGCTGGAAAAGCTCAAGCTCAACGCCATCGAACAGATGATGGCCTTCGAAACCGCCAAGGGTTTCGTTGCCGGCCAGGCTGGCCCGAACTACCCGGCGCCGGTCGAAGCGATCAAAACCATTCAGAAAGCCGCCAACTTTGGCCGTGACAAGGCGCTCGAAGTCGAAGCCGCCGGTTTCGCCAAGCTGGCCAAGACTTCGGTTGCGGAAAGCCTGATCGGCTTGTTCCTCAATGACCAGGAACTGAAGAAGAAAGCCAAGGCCCACGACGCTATTGCCCAGGATGTGAAACTGGCCGCCGTGCTCGGTGCCGGCATCATGGGTGGCGGTATCGCCTATCAGTCAGCGTCCAAAGGCACGCCGATCCTGATGAAGGATATCCGCGAAGAAGGCATCAAGATGGGCCTCAATGAGGCCTCCAAGTTGCTCGGCAAGCGCGTCGAGAAAGGCCGCATGACCACCGCGCAGATGGCTGAATCGCTGAGCTCCATTCGTCCGACCATGTCCTACGGTGATTTCGGCCACGTCGACATTGTCGTCGAAGCCGTAGTCGAGAACCCCAAGGTTAAGCAGGCTGTACTGGCCGAGGTCGAGGCTACGGTCAAGGAAGACACCATTCTGGCGTCCAATACCTCGACCATTTCCATCAGCCTGCTGGCCAAGGCGCTCAAGCGTCCGGAAAACTTCGTCGGCATGCACTTCTTCAACCCGGTGCACATGATGCCGCTGGTCGAAGTCATCCGTGGCGAGAAGTCCAGCGACAAGGCCGTTGCCACCACCGTGGCGTACGCCAAGAAGATGGGCAAGAACCCGATCGTGGTCAACGACTGCCCGGGTTTTTTGGTAAACCGCATCCTGTTCCCGTACTTTGGCGGTTTCGCCAAGCTGCTCAGTTTCGGCGTCGACTTCGCCCGCGTCGACAAGGTGATGGAGAAGTTCGGCTGGCCCATGGGCCCGGCTTACCTGTCCGATGTGGTCGGTATCGACACCGGCCACCACGGCCGTGACGTGATGGCTGAGGGCTTCCCGGATCGCATGGCAGTCGAAGGCCGCACCGCGGTCGACGTGATGTACGAAGCCAACCGCCTGGGCCAGAAGAACGGCAAGGGCTTCTACGCCTACGAGACCGACAAGCGCGGCAAGCCGAAGAAGGTCACCGACCCTGAGGCTTACGAACTGCTCAAGTCGATCGTGGTCGAGCAGCGTGAGCTGAGCGACGAGGACATCATTAACACCATGATGATCCCGCTGTGCCTGGAAACCGTACGCTGCCTGGAAGACGGTATCGTCGAAACGGCTGCCGAGGCTGATATGGGCCTGATCTACGGCATCGGTTTCCCACCGTTCCGCGGTGGTGCGCTGCGCTACATAGACAGTGTCGGGGTTGCCGAATTCGTGGCCCTGGCCGACAAGTACGCCGATCTGGGCGCGCTGTATAAGCCGACCGAGAAACTGCGTGAAATGGCCAAAAACGGCCAGACCTTCTTTGGTTAATCGCGCAACGATTGGAGCGAGAGTGAATTTATGAGCCTGAATCCAAGAGATGCAGTCATCGTCGACTTCGGCCGTACCCCGATGGGACGTTCCAAGGGCGGCATGCACCGTAATATCCGTGCCGAAACGATGTCGGCGCAGCTGATCAGCAAACTGCTGGAGCGCAACAGCAAGGTCGACCCTAAAGAAGTCGAAGACGTCATTTGGGGTTGCGTCAACCAAACCCTGGAGCAGGGCTGGAACATCGCGCGCATGGCGTCGCTGATGACCCAGATCCCGCACACCAGTGCCGGGCAAACCGTCAGCCGCCTGTGCGGCTCGTCGATGAGCGCCCTGCATACCGCCGTGCAGGCGATCCAGACCGGCAACGGCGATGTGTTCGTGGTCGGTGGCGTTGAGCACATGGGCCACGTCGGCATGATGCATGGCGTCGACCCGAACCCGCACCTGTCGCTGTATGCCGCCAAGGCGTCCGGCATGATGGGCCTGACCGCCGAGATGCTGGGCAAGATGCACGGCATTACCCGCGAAGCCCAGGACAAGTTCGGCGTACGTTCGCACCAGCTGGCCCACAAGGCCACGCTGGAAGGCAAGTTCAAGGACGAGATCATCCCGCTGCAGGGCTATGACGAGAACGGCTTCCTCAAGGTCTTCGACTACGACGAGACCATTCGCCCGGAAACCACCCTGGAAAGCCTGGCCAACCTCAAGCCGGCGTTCAATCCCAAGGGCGGCACCGTCACGGCGGGTACTTCCTCGCAGATCACCGATGGCGCCTCCTGCATGATCGTCATGAGCGCTCAGCGCGCCCAGGATCTGGGTATCCAGCCGATGGCCGTAGTTCGCGCCATGGCCGTGGCCGGTGTCGATCCGGCGATCATGGGTTACGGCCCGGTACCGTCGACCCAGAAGGCCCTCAAGCGCGCCGGGCTGACCATCGATGACATCGATTTCGTCGAGCTCAACGAAGCCTTCGCTGCCCAGGCCCTGCCCGTGCTGAAAGACCTCAAGCTGCTCGACAAGATGGAAGAGAAGGTCAACCTGCACGGCGGCGCTATCGCACTGGGCCACCCGTTCGGTTGTTCCGGGGCGCGTATCTCCGGTACCCTGCTGAATGTGATGAAGCAGAACAACGGCACCTTCGGCGTTGCGACCATGTGTGTTGGCCTGGGGCAGGGTATCACCACGGTGTTCGAGCGCATCTGAGAATCCGCCAAAGGCTGCTGCGCGTCGGCTCTGCTGCGTTAAAAGTAGACTCGAAATGCTCATTTACATCAGTAAACTGCGCTTTTCTCGCCTGATTTTGCCTTGCATAGCTCTAGCTCGCGCACCTTTGAACGGATTCGCGGTATCTGTTGCACAGCCGGGGCTTCTGCCCCGGCTTTTGTTTTTAGGAGCCTGCCATGTCGCATGGCTACCCAGGTTCGGCCCGTTGCACGAAATACCGGCCGACCTTTCTATCGAACGAAAAATATTTCCAGGAAATTGAATGATGTCGCTGCAGCCCGGTCTCTACCGTCATTACAAAGGTCCCGAGTACCGTGTGTTGGGTGTGGCCCGGCACTCGGAGACGCAAGAGCAGGTTGTCGTCTATCAGGCGCTGTATGGCGAGTTTGGGCTCTGGGTGCGGCCGCTGGAGATGTTTACCGGCGAGGTCGAACTGGACGGCAAGCACGTTCCGCGCTTTGCTTTTGTCGAAGCCGAAACGAGCGTTCTGCGTCGTCCCTGAGGTCGATCTCGAAGATACTCGCCCTTGACCTTGCTGCGACCGCCACTATATATAGCGGGGCCAAAGCAGGTCGCAGGGCGCTCTTGCAGTCCGCCGCATGACGGCAAGACTGGGGTAGCACCAGCGGCCGCGCCACGTTTCTTGGCGTTCGCTCTTTCGGGCGAGCGCCGTCATCGTCGACGCGTTAGGCGTTGACTCGATACGCCTCATAGTGTTTTCAGGCAGTTGCTTGCCTTTCAATTTATCGAATTCAGGAATTTTCCAATCCATGGGTAAATCGCTGGTCATCGTGGAATCCCCGGCCAAGGCCAAGACCATCAACAAGTATCTGGGTAGCCAGTACGTGGTGAAGTCGAGCATCGGCCACATCCGCGACCTGCCCACCAGTGGCGGCGCTGCCAAGGAGCCTGCCAAACGCGGCAAGGCTGCTGCCGGCGAAGCGCCTGCTCTGTCGCCCAAGGAAAAAGCCAAGCGTCAGCTGTTCAACCGCATGGGTGTCGATCCCGAGCACGGCTGGAAGGCCAAGTACGAGATCCTGCCCGGCAAGGAAAAAGTGGTCGAGGAGTTGCGTCGCCTCGCCAAGGAAGCCGACACCATCTATCTCGCGACCGACTTGGATAGAGAGGGGGAGGCCATCGCCTGGCACCTGCGCGAGTCCATCGGTGGCGATGACAGCCGCTACAAGCGCGTGGTGTTCAACGAGATCACCAAAAAGGCCATTCAGGAGGCGTTTTCCGCGCCGGGTGAGCTGGACATCAATCGTGTCAACGCCCAGCAGGCGCGCCGCTTCCTCGATCGCGTAGTGGGTTACATGGTCTCGCCGCTGCTGTGGTCGAAGATCGCCCGTGGCCTGTCGGCGGGCCGCGTGCAGTCGGTTGCGGTCAAGCTGGTGGTCGAGCGCGAGAAGGAAATCCGCGCCTTCGTACCCGAAGAATACTGGGAAGTGCACGCCGACCTCGGTACCGCCAAGGACGCCAACGTGCGCTTCGAAGTGGCTCGCGAAAATGGCGCTGCCTTCAAGCCGCTGAACGAAGCACAGGCCATGGCTGCGCTGGCGACCCTCAAGGCGTCGAGCTACAGCGTCGCCAAGCGTGAAGACAAGCCGACCAGCAGCAAGCCATCGGCGCCGTTCATCACCTCCACGTTGCAGCAGGCCGCCAGCACGCGCCTGGGCTTTGGGGTGAAGAAAACCATGATGATGGCCCAGCGTCTCTATGAGGCCGGCTACATCACCTATATGCGTACCGACTCGACCAACCTGTCGGCCGATGCCATCGAAATGGTACGCGGCTTCATCGACAGCGAGTACGGCAAGAAATACCTGCCGGAGAAGCCCAACTTCTACTCCAGCAAGGAAGGCGCCCAGGAGGCGCATGAAGCGATTCGTCCTTCTGACGTCAACCTGCGTCCGACTCAGCTGTCGGGGATGGAGCGTGATGCCGAGCGTCTGTACGAGCTGATCTGGCGCCAATTCGTGGCCTGCCAGATGCCGCCGGCCGAGTACCTGTCGACTACCGTCACGGTCACCGCTGCCAGGTTCGAGCTGCGCGCCAAGGGCCGCATCCTCAAGTTCGACGGTTATACCCGTGCGTTGCCGCAAATCAGCAAGCCGGGCGATGACGCCGTGCTGCCGGAAATGAAGGAAGGCGAAGCGCTCAAGCTGATCAAGCTCGACCCCAGCCAGCACTTCACCAAGCCGCCGGCGCGTTATTCGGAAGCCAGCTTGGTCAAGGAAATGGAAAAGCGTGGAATCGGTCGTCCGTCCACCTACGCGGCGATCATTTCCACTATTCAGGATCGTGGCTACGTGGCGCTGCATAACCGCCGCTTCTACTCGGAGAAGATGGGCGACATCGTCACCGAGCGCCTCAGCGAAAGCTTCTCCGACCTGATGGACTACGGCTTCACCGCCGGCATGGAAGAGAACCTCGACGATGTGGCCCAGGGCGAGCGCGAGTGGAAGCACCTGCTCGACGAGTTCTATGGCGACTTCAAGAAGAAGCTCGAAGTGGCGGCCGATGGTGACAATGGCATGCGTGCCAACACGCCGACGCCAACCGACATTCCCTGCCGCGATTGCGGCCGGCACATGATGATTCGTACCGCCTCCACGGGCGTTTTCCTCGGCTGCTCGGGCTACGCCCTGCCGCCGAAAGAACGCTGCAAGGCCACGGTCAACCTGGTGCCGGGCGACGAGATCGCTGCCGATGACGAGGGTGAGTCGGAATCCCGCGTGCTGCTCGGCAAGCATCGCTGCCCGATCTGCGCCACTGCGATGGACGCCTACCTGCTGGATGAAACCCGCGAACTGCATATCTGTGGTAACAACCCGGATTGCACCGGTTATGAGATCGAGCAGGGTCAATTCCGTATCAAGGGCTACGAAGGCCCGAGCCTGGAGTGCGACAAGTGCGGTAGCCAGATGCAGCTCAAGACCGGCCGTTTCGGCAAGTTCTTCGGCTGCACCAACAGCGAATGCAAGAACACCCGCAAGTTGCTGCGCAATGGCGAACCCGCACCACCCAAGATGGATGCGGTGAAGATGCCAGAGCTCAAGTGCGAGAAAGTCGACGACACCTACGTACTGCGCGACGGGGCGTCGGGGCTGTTCCTGGCTGCCAGCCAGTTCCCGAAAAACCGCGAGACTCGTGCGCCGCTGGTGCTCGAGCTGTTGCCGCACAAGGACGAGATCGACCCGAAGTATGAGTTCCTATTCTCGGCGCCAACCAAGGACCCTGAGGGCCGTGCGGCGGTGATCCGCTACAGCCGCAAGACCAAGGAGCAATACGTGCAGACCGAGGTGGACGGCAAGCCAACCGGCTGGAAAGCGTTCTACGACGGCGGCAAGTGGAAGGTCGAAGACAAGCGTTGATCGGCGCCCGGCACGCTCTGGTGGAGCGTGCCGGGCGTTATCTGGAGAGTGCATATGGCTGGCGAACTGTACACCCGCACCAATCAGAAGATTTTCTACGCCGGGCTCTCTCTGGAGTCCTGGCGCAAGGCCGAAGAAGGTCGGGCGATGAATGCTCAGGCGCTGGTGCAGGCCGAGCGAGAAGCCACGCTATTTCACCTCTATGGCGCGCTTTTGGGGCTCTGTCACGAGATCGCTGGCTTCTATCGGCTGGCCAACAGCACTGCGCCGCGAGCTGAAGTACTGCTCGATAGGCAGAGTCTGGCTGCTGCGCCGAGCCCTGAATTGGCCGAGTTGATTGAGCTGTCCGAAAACACCCACACCTGGTTGGGGCAGCTATTGTCTGCTCATGCCGAGTTGTTCAAGCCGCCGCGCCCACCGCGAGAGGCCAAGGCAGACCCTGCCGCTTCACCGCTGATTCAGGCTGTCAGCCTCGATGAGGAAGCACCGTTGTTGTCTCGTGAAACGCTGGAAAGCTGGCGGCAAGAGCTCAAGGTGCTGGCGCAGCGTTTTCGAGTTGGCCTGAGCGAGTGGTAGAAGGGAAGCCTGCCAAACTTTGAAAGTCCGTTCAGCGCCTGGTGGGCTTTTCGCCAAGCGACTGAGCGGAGCGGCTGCTACAATGCGCGGCCTTTCGTGGAGAAACCGATTTATGCCTACTTCCTTCCTTGAAATCGTCGAACTGCCCGATGGGCGTATCGCCCTGCGTCGAGCCGATGATGAGGAAGCGCTGGTGGTGTTGGATTTCTCCGAAGATGCCAAGGCCTTTCTCCAGGGCCAGCATGTGGAAGTCGCCAAAGCGATGCTCAATGTCGGCGTGCAAATGGCCGGCAAAATGGCAGAGGGCGATTTCGAGCACGAAGACGAACAGCCTCGCGTCCTTCACTGACAGACCCTAGCCCCGGTTAAGCGAAAACAGATAAATAAAAGGCCAGCATGATTCGCTGGCCTTTGCTTTTTAGCGGATTCTTGCTCGCCGCCGCTATCTCAACCTAGGCTGATATTCAGGCTTTGCGCCTTGCCGGTGCGGGCTGCTGCTTCCAGCTGCTGACGTGCGTGCTGGGGCAGGGGATGCAGCCAGCTGACAACGGTATGGCTACGGCCAAGCTTCAATGCTTCCTGAGCAAGTTGCAGCGCACTCTGGCCGCTTCGTGGCTGCAGCAGCAGAATCCGCTCGCGATTGAGGCCCGCATCGCGCAGCCAGCTCTGAGTCAGGCTGGCCGGTGGTGCGATCAGAGTCAGCCAGCGTTCGTCATTCTTCTCGCTCAGTTCCCTTAGCATGGGCGCCAGTAGCGTCAGACAATGCCCAGCCGCACCACGCAGAGAGACTTCGCTGAAGGTTTCTTCCTGGCTTGCTGGATCCTCTGCGAATGCTATGGTCGATGCCAGAAATGCATCGAACAGGGGCAACTGGTTACGGCTCAACGACTGGGGGAACTGCATGACGCCTCCAATTAGCGGCGGATGACGCCGACACTCAAACCTTCGATGATCAGATCCTGTTCTTCCAGGTTCACTTCGATCGGCGCGAACTCGGGGTTTTCCGCCAGCAGCCAGACGGTATTGCCCTCGCGTTTGAAGCGCTTGACCGTGACTTCGTCGTCGATGCGCGCCACTACCACCTGGCCGTTACGGGCTTCGCTGGTGGCGTGCACGGCTAGAAGGTCGCCGTCGATGATGCCGATGTCCTTCATGCTCATGCCGCGTACGCGCAACAGGTAGTCGGCTTTGGGGCGGAAAAAGTCCGGGTTGATCCGGCAAGCTTCCTCGACGTGCTGCTGAGCGAGGATGGGCGCGCCAGCTGCCACGCGGCCAATCACCGGCAGGCCTTCTTCCTCGATCTGATTGGGTTCGAAGCCAGGAATACGGATGCCGCGTGAGGCGCCAGGGGTCATTTCGATAGCGCCTTTGCGCGCCAACGCCTTGAGGTGCTCTTCGGCAGCATTTGGTGACTTGAAGCCGAGCGCCTGAGCGATCTCTGCACGAGTCGGCGGGTAACCGTTATCTTCCAGGCACTGCTTGATGATGGCGAGGATTTCGGCTTGGCGGGGCGTCAGCTTGATCATGTAGATGGCTCTGTCTTTTTATACAGTTGCTGGGATTATATACAGTAAGTTCCGATTGGCAATCCACAGATGCGCGTGGCGAGCTGTTATTCGCCAGACGGCTGATAAAGGCAGTGCAACGAGCTATGCTCAGCCAGCTCATCTGGCAGGTATGCCGTCACGTCGACGCTATCGCCAAATGATGACTAGGCATCCAGAATACGGCTATCGCGACTTGACAGAAGATCGCGCTAAAACGTATGTTTCAAACACTTGTTTGTCGGATGGATGTCATGGCGCAATCGGAAACCGTTGAACGCATTCTGGATGCCGCGGAGCAGTTGTTCGCGGAAAAAGGGTTTGCCGAAACGTCGCTGCGCCTGATTACGAGCAAGGCTGGGGTGAACCTGGCTGCCGTCAACTATCACTTCGGTTCCAAGAAGGCGCTCATTCAGGCAGTCTTCTCCCGCTTCCTCGGGCCGTTCTGCACCAGCCTCGAACGCGAGTTGGACAAGCGCCAAAGCAAGCCAGGGGTGACCTTCAGCCTCGAAGAGCTGCTCGAGCTGCTCGTCGAACAGACCTTGGCGGTAAAGCCGCGTAGTGGCAACGACCTGTCCATCTTCATGCGCCTGCTCGGCTTGGCATTCAGCCAGAGCCAGGGTCACCTGCGCAAATACCTCGAAGAAGTGTACGGGAAGGTGTTCCGCCGCTACATGCTGCTGGTGCACGAAGCTGCGCCTGGCATTCCACCTCTCGAATTGTTCTGGCGCGTGCACTTCATGCTGGGCGCCGCGGCGTTCAGCATGTCCGGTATCAAGGCGTTGCGAGCCATGGCCGAAAGTGACTTTGGCGTCGACACCTCCATCGAGCAGGTGATGCGCCTGATGGTGCCGTTCCTGGCGGCCGGCATGCGCTCGGAAAGCGGTGTAACCGATGAACGCCTGGCAGCCGCACAAGTGATTCCCCGCAGTAAGGGGCCTGCCATCATCAAGGGCTGATGCCTTGCCCGGCTTGCGAGGGGCTCGCTGCTGCCCCTAAGCTAGCGCACATTCCAGCAGCCAATCCCCATAGCTCCGCATTCGCGTATCTCTATCAAGAGATGGAGTAGTTTTGCCTGCAACTGAGCGTCTTAATCTCTCGTATGCTTGGCGAGTACGGAACCTGTGTCCACCGCAATGTCCCATGGCTGTGCACATCGTTGTCTGCTGCAAACCTTTTCTGGCGCCCGCTCTATTTGCCTGGCGCTATCGATGAAGCGCGTCGTTCCAACTGGTCGGCGCGGTCACTCAATTAAGGATTCCCCGTTGTGAGTACACTTTTGTATGGCTCCCTGGTGGTCGATATCGCTGGCACTTGGCTGACCGCCGAAGACCGGCAGTTGCTGCGCCAGCCCGAGGTCGGTGGCCTGATAATTTTCGCCCGCAATATCGAAAATCCGCGTCAGGTGCGTGAGCTATCCCAGGCCATTCGTGCTGTACGTCCTGATCTGCTGCTTGCAGTGGATCAAGAGGGCGGTCGTGTTCAGCGGCTGCGCGAGGGGTTCGTAAAGTTGCCAGCCATGCGTGCCATTGCCGGCTGCGCCGATGCAGAAAACCTGGCACGGCAATGCGGCTGGTTGATGGCCACCGAAGTACTGGCGGTGGGGCTGGATCTTAGCTTCGCGCCGGTGTTGGATCTGGATCATGAGCGCAGCGCGGTGGTTGGTCATCGCGCCTTCGAGGGCGACCCCGAGCGTGCTACGCAGCTCGCTGGCGCCTTTATCCGTGGCATGGCTGAGGCGGGCATGGCGGCGACCGGCAAGCATTTTCCGGGGCATGGTTGGGCAGAGGCCGACTCCCATGTGGCGATTCCCCTTGATGAGCGCAGCCTGGAGGAAATCCGCCAGAACGATTTGCGGCCCTTCGCGGCGCTGAGTCGTGACCTGGCGGCCGTGATGCCGGCTCACGTCATCTACTCGCAGGTCGACAGCCAGCCAGCCGGTTTCTCGCGCCGCTGGCTGCAGGACATTCTGCGAGGCGAGCTGGGCTTCGAGGGGGTGATTTTCAGCGATGACCTGTCGATGGCCGGCGCCCATGTGGTCGGCGACGCCGCCAGCCGCATCGAAGCAGCGCTGAGCGCCGGCTGCGACATGGGCCTGGTGTGCAATGATCGGGCGGCAGCTGAGCTGGCATTGTCGGCAGCGCAGCGTCTCAAGGTTGTTGCACCGAAAGGCCTGGAGCGTATGCGTCGCCGGGCTTTTCCGGGCGTCGACTATCGCCAGGATCCGCGTTGGGCGCAGGCGCTTTCGGCGTTGCGGGCGGCGCAGTTGGTGGAGTGAGGCGAGAGCATTTGTCTGGTTTACCCGGCTGCTGCAAAGTGGGGCGGATTCAGCCGGCCGTTCGCGATCGTGGGAGGGGCTTTAGCCCCGAGCTCTTCGTTTGTCTTGCTAAAAACTCGAGGCTAAAGCCTCTCCCACGAGATCGCTGGATGTCCGCTTTTGCCTTGTAGCAGTCGTTATAGGGCAGCAAGCAGGCTCGGCGTATCGGTTCGCCAGGGCCGCGCCACAAACAATCAGGGCCGCGCAAGCGGCCCTGATTGTTTTCAGCTCTTCACTGTCGCCAGCAGGCGTTCGAGCAGCGCTTCCAGCGTGTTGAAGCGTTCCTCTGCTCGCTCCATCGGCACCGAGAAGCGGAACAGGGTGGCGCCTTCGAACTTGTAGCGGTTCGGCGCGCTCTGGATCAGCTTGATCAGCGTCAGCGGATCGACCGGCGTTTCGGCGGCGAACTCGATTCGCCCACCCTGCGGCCCTGCGTCGATCTTCTTGATGCCCAGGCGCTCGGCTTGCAGCTTGAGCAGCGTGATGCGTACCAGATGTTTGGTCGGGTCGGGGAGCAGGCCGAAGCGATCAATCATCTCCACCTGCAGCTCTTTCAAGCCGTCCTCGTCGGTGGCGTTAGCGATACGTTTGTAGAGAATCAGCCGCGCATGTACATCTGGCAGGTAATCCTCGGGAATCAGCGCCGGTACGCGCAGATTGATTTCCGGCCCACCGCCGAGTGGCTGGTCGAGGTTCGGCTGTTCGCCCTTGCGGATCGATTTGACCGCGCGCTCGAGCATTTCCATGTACAGCGTGAAGCCGACAGCCTGGATCTGCCCGCTCTGGCCGTCGCCGAGCAGTTCGCCGGCACCGCGGATTTCCAGGTCGTGGGTGGCCAGCACGAAACCGGCACCGAGATCCTGAGCGTTAGCGATGGCTTCGAGGCGCTTCTGCGCATCGTCGGTCATCTGCTTGCGTGGTGGCGTCAGCAGGTAGGCGTAGGCCTGGTGGTGGCTACGGCCGACCCGGCCCCGTAGCTGGTGCAACTGGGCCAGACCGAACTTGTCGGCGCGCTCGATGATGATGGTGTTGGCGCTCGGCACGTCGATACCGGTCTCGATGATGGTCGAGGCGATCAGCACGTTGAAGCGCTTGTGATAGAAGTCGCCCATCACCTGTTCCAGCTCGCGCTCGTGCATCTGCCCGTGGCCGATACCGATGCGTGCTTCCGGCACCAGTTCGGCGAGATCGGCGGCGCACTTCTCGATGGTCTTCACGTCGTTGTGCAGGTAGTACACCTGGCCGCCGCGCAACAGTTCGCGCAGTAGTGCTTCTTTGATCGTCGGGTTGTTCTGCTCCATGACGAAGGTTCGCACCGACAGGCGCCGTGCCGGCGGCGTGGCGATGATCGACAGGTCGCGCATGCCCGACACCGCCATGTTCAGCGTGCGCGGAATCGGCGTGGCGGTGAGGGTGAGAATGTCCACTTCACTGCGCAGCGCCTTGAGCACTTCCTTCTGGCGCACGCCGAAACGGTGTTCTTCGTCGATGATCACCAGGCCCAGGTTCTTGATCTTGACGTCGTCCTGCAAGAGCTTGTGGGTGCCGATGATGATGTCGATCTTGCCCTCGGCCAGTTGCTGCACGGCCGCGCTGATTTCCTTGGCGCTTTTGAAACGGCTCATCACCTCGACCGTTACCGGCCAGTCGGCGAAGCGGTCACGGAAGCTGTTGTAGTGCTGCTGGGCGAGCAGGGTGGTCGGCACCAGAATCGCCACCTGGCGACCGCCGTGCACGGCGATGAAGGCCGCGCGCATAGCCACTTCGGTCTTGCCGAAGCCGACGTCGCCGCACACCAGGCGATCCATTGGTTTGGGCGCGAGCATGTCGTCGCGCACCGCTTCGATGGCGCTCTGCTGGTCCGGTGTTTCCTCGAACGGGAAGCCGGCGCTGAAGGTCTCGTAGTCGGCTTTCGGGTCGTTGAAGGCGTAGCCTTCGCGTGCTGCGCGGCGGGCGTAGATGTCGAGCAGCTCGGCAGCCACGTCGCGAACCTGTTCGGCCGCTTTGCGCTTGGCCTTTTGCCAGACTTCCGAGCCCAGCCGATGCAGCGGTGCCAGAGCGTCGTCACTGCCGGTGTAGCGGGCGATCAGATGCAGGCTGGCGACCGGTACGTAGAGCTTGGCTTCCTCGGCGTACATCAGGGCGAGAAATTCGGCGGCCTGGCCGTCGAACTCCATCGTCACCAGGCCCAGGTAGCGGCCTACGCCATGATCGATATGCACCACCGGCGCGCCTTCGCGCAGCTCGGTGAGGTTCTTGATCACGTTGTCGCCGGCGTCTCGAGTCTTTTCACGACGGCGGCGCTGCATGACGCGTTGACCAAACAGCGGGCTTTCGGCGATGAGAGCGATGTCGGTTAGCTGCAGGCCTTCATCGAGCGGCGCGATGGTGATACCCAGGCGTTCCTTGCTCGCGCAGAACTGCGGCCAGCCATCCACTTCCTTGGGCTTGAGCTTGAGGCGTGCGAGCAGCTCCAGCAGCACCTCACGGCGACCTGCAGATTCTGCGCAGAACAGCACGCGCCCGGGATATTCCTCGATAAAACGGCGCAGCGCTGCCAGCGGTTCGCTGGTTTTCGCCTGGATCGCCAGGTCGGGCAGGGCGCTGGCTTCGAAGCGCGTGCGGCCAATACCGGTCTCGATGTCATCCTGGCTGACGACTACCCGCGGCCAGTCTTTCAGGCGCGCAAAGCAGTCTTCGACCGGCAGGAAGATATCGGCTGGCGGCAGCAGCGGCCGCTCGGGATCGACGCGACGCTCCTCGTAGCGGTTGCGCGCATCGGTCCAGAACTGTTCCGCGGCCTTTTCGATACCGGGCAGCGAGAACACCTGGGTGTCCTGGGGCAGGTAGTCGAAGAGTGTGGCGGTTTCTTCGAAGAACAGCGGCAGGTAGTACTCGATACCGGCTGGGGTGATGCCGGTGGAAAGATCCTGATAGATCGGGCAGCGGCGGAAGTCGACGTCGAAGCGCTCGCGGAAGCGTCCGCGGAAATCGGTGACGGCTTTTTTCTCCAGCGGAAATTCGCGGGCTGGCAGCAGCTTGATCGACTCGACCTTGTCGATCGAGCGTTGGGTCTCCGGGTCGAAGGTGCGCAGGGTTTCGATCTCGTCGTCGAACAGGTCGATACGAAACGGCTGCTTGCTGCCCATCGGAAACAGGTCGATCAGCGCGCCACGCACGGTGAATTCGCCATGCTCGTAGACGGTATCGACATAGCGATAACCGGTGGCTTCCAGACGCGCGCGCATGTCATCGACATTGATGCGCTGACCGACATCCAGCACCAGGCTGCTGCCGAGCAGAAAGCGTGTGGGCGCGAGGCGATGCAGCGCCGTGGTGATCGGCACGACGAGAATGCCGTGCTTGAGCTCCGGCAAGCGGTACAGCGCGGCGATGCGCTGGGAAATGATGTCCTGGTGCGGCGAGAACAGATCGTAGGGCAGCGTTTCCCAGTCGGGGAAATGCAGTACCGGCAACTCCGGCGCGAAGAAACTCAGCTCCTGCTCCAGGCGCTCGGCGCTCTGGCTATCGGCGGTGAGCAGCAGGGTGAAGCGCTTGGCAGCGCTGGCCGCTTCGGCAACGGCCAGGCTCAGTGCGGCACCGGGCAGGTTGCCCCAGTGTTGTTTACCGGCGGTGGCCGGCAAGGACGGCAGACGCAGTACAGGCACAGGTGGCTCGCGATTGGTAACGATTTGGCCCCCGATTGTAACTATCCGCGAGGATGACTGTCAGTGTTTCGACCGCTGCAGATTGCCGACCAATCCCTGTGTCGTCATAATGTAGCCCCTTTTTTCAGCCCCTACATGTGGAAGGTATTGCCGTGACTCAGAAGCCCGACCAGTGTCTTGGTGAATGGATTGACCGTGAAGCTCTCGCCGAGGCGATGATTCCGCTGATTGGTCAGCTGTACCGCAACAACAACGTGGTGCTGTCGATCCATGGCCGCAGCCTGATCAACCGCTCGGTCATCGAGATTCTCAAGGCGCACCGTTTCGCCCGTCACCGTCAGGCTGACGAGAGCGGCCTGGCTGTGCATGACTCCTACGCCGTACTCAAAGCCATGAGCGAGCTCAAGCTGGGTGCCGCGTCCGTCGACCTGGGCAAGATGGTCGGCAAGTTCAAGGCTGAAGGTAACGGCCGCAGCATCGAGCAGTTCGTCAAGGACGAACTGGCTGACGTAGCCAACCAGCAGAACGCTTCGCCACGCAAGGGCACCGACGTTGTTCTTTATGGTTTCGGTCGTATCGGCCGCCTGCTGGCTCGCATCCTGATTGAACACACCGGTGGTGGCGACGGCCTGCGTCTGCGTGCGATCGTCGTGCGTAAAGGCGCCGAAAACGACTTGGTCAAGCGCGCTAGCCTGCTGCGCCGCGACTCGGTACACGGCAAGTTCAATGGCACCATCACCATTGATGAAGAAAACAGCACACTGACTGCTAACGGCAACCTGATTCAGGTGATCTACGCCAAGGACCCGTCGGCTATCGACTACACCCAGTACGGTATCAAGGATGCACTGCTGGTCGATAACACTGGTGTATGGCGTGATGCCGACGGTCTTGGCCAGCACCTCAAGTGCCCGGGTATCGATCGTGTGGTTCTGACCGCTCCGGGCAAAGGCGCGCTGAAGAACATCGTGCATGGCATCAACCACGGTGAAATCACTGCTGACGACAAGATCGTTTCGGCGGCTTCGTGCACCACCAACGCCATCGTGCCGGTGCTCAAGGCAGTCAACGACAAGTACGGCATCGTCAACGGTCACGTTGAAACCGTTCACTCGTACACCAACGACCAGAACCTGATCGACAACTTCCACAAGGGCAGTCGTCGTGGCCGCAGCGCCGCGCTGAACATGGTCATCACCGAAACTGGTGCTGCCACTGCTGCTGCCAAAGCACTGCCGGTTCTCAAGGGCAAGCTGACTGGTAACGCGATTCGCGTGCCGACGCCAAACGTGTCGATGGCCATTCTCAACCTGAACCTCGAGAAAGCCACCAGTCGCGAAGAAATCAACGAGTACCTGCGCCAGATGGCCATGCACTCCGACCTGCAGAAGCAGATCGATTTCGTCAGCTCTCAGGAAGTGGTTTCTACCGACTTCGTCGGCTCGCGCCATGCCGGTGTAGTGGACGCTGAGGCGACCATCTCCAACGACAACCGTGTTGTGCTGTACGTTTGGTACGACAACGAGTTTGGCTATAGCTGCCAGGTGATTCGCGTGATGGAAGAAATGGCTGGGGTCAACCCGCCGGCTTTCCCGCGTTGATTGCATTGGCATGAAAAATGGGAGCCCTTGGGCTCCCATTTTTATTGGTATTCCGCGAGCAAGTCGAGCTGCTGGACTCGGCTCGCGATAGTGTTCGGAGAGGGAGCTATTGGCGAACCAGGAGGCATATGAACAGAGAAATGCTGGAGCAGCAGCAGATTCCGGTCTACTTCGCTGCTATCGCGGTTGCGGCTCTTGGTGGAACGCTGGCGCCAGTTGTGTTTCAGGGGATGGCGGTTCTGGTGACGCCCTCTATTGCGCTGCTGATGTACGCCATGTTTCTGCAGATTCCATTTCTGGATCTGCGAAAAGGCTTGAGCAACAGGCGTTTTTTGGCGGCGCTGCTGGTCGCCAATTTCATTCTGGTCCCGATGCTCGTCTGGATGTTGACCCGAAGTCTGGTCGACCAGCCTGCGTTGTTGGTAGGTGCCTTGCTGGTTCTGCTCACTCCGTGTATCGACTATGTCGTGGTGTTCACGCACATCGGTAAGGGTGATTCGCAGCGGATGTTGGCGGCGACACCCTTACTGCTGTTGCTCCAGTTGCTGTTACTGCCTCTGTATTTGAGCCTCATGCTGGAGGCGGGGGCTCCACTGGTTATTGCCATCGAGCCCTTCGTACAGGCGTTTCTTGTCCTGATTGTTCTGCCGCTGGTGCTGGCTGTTGTCACTTGTGGGGTAGGGCGTAGACGGCAAGCTGTGCAGCGCTGGAACGATGCATGGGCCTGGGCTCCGGTACCTGCCATGGCGATTGTGTTAATTGTTGTGATCGGCTCGCAGATCGACTTCGTCATGCAAGAACTTGGCAAGCTTCTACCAGTCGTGCCCGTCTATCTCGGTTTCATGTTGCTGGCGCCTTTGCTTGGTGCCTTGGCCGCCTGGATTGCCAGGCTACCGGCTGGGACGGCACGCTCGGTGGTGTTCAGCAGCTCGACGCGGAACTCGTTGGTGGTATTGCCGCTGGCGCTGGCGCTGCCCGAAGGCGTTCGCGAGTTGGCCGCAGCGGCTGTCATTACCCAAACGCTTATAGAGCTGATAAGTGAGCTGATCTATATCCGTGCAGTGCCGGCGCTGATCTGGCGCAAGCGCAGGCCACCTCGGTGAAGTACATTCGCAACAATTCTGCCGTATCGCGCCGAGGATGAGCCGGCAGTGGCCATTTGGCTGGGCAGTTTGCCGTGGGTTGCACGCCTTAAATGTCCGCTCAGCTGTTGCGTCCTGTAACGTAAGTTCTACAAGAAGCAACAGCTTGGGTAGCGTCGGGTTGTCGCACAACCGTATAATTCCGTCGATTTTTACCCGCGTCCGCCCTTCGTTTGCATTGGCTATTCACTAGTTCAATGTGTGACGAGCATTTGCGTTTCAGGCTGCGGACGTATTCTAAGAAAGCTTAAAACAGTGGTTAGGCAGACCTATGATCAAAATAAAACATGGGCTTGATTTGCCCATAACAGGCGCGCCGGCTCAGCAGATCGAAGCAGCCAGGCCGGTGCGCAGTGTCGCTGTCATAGGCTTCGATTATCACGATATGAAACCTACCATGGCGGTTCAGGTCGGGGATCGGGTCAAGCTGGGCCAAGTTTTGTTCTCCGACAAAAAGCTGCAGGGGGTGCATTACACCGCCCCTGGTGCTGGTGTAGTGAGTGCTATTCATCGCGGTGAGAAGCGGGTGCTGCAATCGGTCGTCATAGAGCTGGACGGTGACGAGCAGGAAACCTTCGCTCAATATACTCAGGAGCAGCTTGCCAGCCTGAGTGACCAGCAGGTGCGAGATAACCTGCTGCGTTCCGGTCTCTGGACTGCTCTGCGCACCCGGCCTTACAGCAAGGTGCCTGCGGCCGATGCCGTGCCCAACTCGATATTCGTCACCGCAATCGATACTCATCCGCTGGCTGCTGATCCGGCCGTGGTTATCGCCGAGCAGGCCGTCCATTTCGAAAATGGGCTCAAAGTGCTCAGCCGCCTGGCTCGCGTTTTCCTCTGCAAGGCCGAGGGCGTGACGCTACCCGGCGAGGCCGTGGCTGGCGTGACCAGTGAATCCTTCGCCGGCCCACACCCTGCGGGCCTAGCGGGCACTCATATTCATTTCCTCGATCCGGTGAGCGTCAGCAAGAGCGTATGGACGATCAACTATCAGGATGCCATCGCCATCGGCAAACTGTTCTCCACCGGGCAATTGTCGGTGGAACGTGTCGTTGCGCTGGCGGGGCCTGTCGTCGAGCGTCCGCGTCTGCTGCGTACCCGTCTGGGCGCCAACCTCAGTGAGTTGACCGCAGGTGAACTGCAGCCTGGCAATAACCGTGTGGTGTCCGGCTCGCTGCTGGGCGGGCGAACCTCTCGCGGGGCCTGTGATTTTCTTGGCCGTTACCATGTGCAGGTATCTTGCCTGCGCGAAGGTAATGATCGCGAAATGATGCATTACCTGCGGGCTGGGGTGAACAAGCACTCGGTGCTCAACATCTTTGTGTCGAAGTTGAACGCTGCCAAGCGGTTCGCTTTTTCCACCACTACCAACGGCAGCCCGCGAGCGATGGTGCCGGTAGGCAACTACGAGGTGGTGATGCCCCTCGATATCCTGCCGACCCAGTTGCTGCGCTATCTGATTGTCGGTGATACGGAAATGGCTCAGAAACTGGGTTGCTTAGAACTCGACGAAGAAGACCTGGCGCTGTGCACCTACGTGTGTGCCGGCAAGTATGAATATGGTCCGATCCTGCGGGACAACCTCAGCCGTATCGAAAAGGAGGGTTAATCCGTGGGTATCCGTGCATTTCTCGACAAGATCGAGCATAACTTCGAGAAGGGTGGCAAGTACGAGAAGTGGTACGCCCTCTACGAGGCGGCTGACACTTTCTTTTACCGTCCAAGCAGCGTGACCAAGACCACCGCTCATGTGCGTGATGGCATCGACCTCAAGCGCATGATGATCACGGTATGGGCCTGTACCTTCCCGGCGATGTTCTTCGGTATGTGGAACACCGGTTATCAGGCCAACCTGATCTTCGCTCAGAGCCCTGAGCTACTGGCTGCACAGGATGGCTGGCGTTTCGGCCTGATTGGCGCGCTTGCCGGGTTTGATCCGAACAGCCTGTGGGATAACTTCATTCAGGGGGCGGCGTACTTCCTGCCCGTGTATGCGGTGACCTTCATCGTTGGCGGGTTTTGGGAAGTGTTGTTCGCTTCGATCCGGCGCCATGAGGTCAATGAGGGTTTCTTCGTCACGTCCGTGCTGTTCGCGCTGATTCTGCCGCCGAGCATTCCGCTCTGGCAGGTAGCGCTGGGTATCAGCTTTGGCGTGGTGATCGGCAAGGAAGTATTCGGCGGTACTGGCAAGAACTTCCTCAACCCTGCACTGACCGGCCGTGCTTTCCTGTTCTTTGCCTACCCGGCGCAGATGTCTGGTGATCAGGTGTGGACGGCAGTCGACGGCTTCGCTGGTGCCACTTCGCTGAGCCTTGCGGCTTCCGGTGGCATGGACAATGTCATCAACAGTGGCATTACCTGGATGGACGCTTTCATCGGCACCATTCACGGTTCCATGGGCGAAACCAGCACGCTAGCGATCTTCATCGGTGGTGCGGTGCTGTTGCTGACCAAGATTGCGTCCTGGCGCATCGTCGCCGGGGTGATGCTTGGCATGATCGCCTTGAGCTCGCTGTTCAATGCCATCGGTTCGGATACCAACCCGATGTTCGCCATGCCCTGGTATTGGCATCTGGTGGTCGGCGGCTTTGCTTTTGGCATGATCTTCATGGCCACCGATCCGGTATCAGCTTCTATGACCAACACCGGCAAGTGGATCTTCGGTGCTCTGATCGGTGTGATGGTCGTGCTGATCAGGGTGGTCAACCCGGCGTTCCCCGAGGGCATGATGCTGGCGATTCTGCTAGCCAACCTGTTTGCTCCTCTGATCGACCACTACGTGGTTCAGGCCAACATCAAGCGGAGGCTGGCACGTAATGTCTAGTCAAAAAGAATCCACCGCTCGCACGCTGACCGTCGCTCTGCTGGTCTGCCTGGTGTGCTCGGTGTTTGTTGCCGGTGCAGCCATCGCGCTGAAACCGACTCAAGTGGAAAATCGCCTGCTCGACAAGCAGCGCAGCATCCTGGCGATTGCCGGGCTGGCCAAGCCAGGCATGAGCGGTGCTGAAGTCAAGGCCGTGTTTGACGAGCGCATCAGTGCTCGCCTGGTGGATCTGGACAGTGGCAAGTTCAGTGATGTCAAAGACCCGCTGACGTTCGATCCTCTGGCCGCTGCCAAAGATCCGCAACAGTCCGAAGCCCTGAGTGGCAGCGAGGACATTGCTTCCATCAAGCGTCGCGAGAATCTCACCACCGTTTACCTGGTGGAGCGCGATGGTCAGATGGAAACGCTGGTGCTGCCGGTGCGTGGCTACGGCCTCTGGTCGACGCTGCACGGGTTCATGGCACTTGAGGGTGACCTGAATACCGTGGCCGGGTTCGGGTTCTACCAGCATGCCGAGACACCCGGGCTGGGCGGCGAAGTCGACAATCCCAAGTGGGTAGGGTTGTGGCCGGGCAAGACCCTCTATAACGATCAGGGCGACCTGGTCATTCGCATCATCAAGGGTAACGTCGATGCCCAGAGTCCGCAGGCTACTCACCAGGTCGATGGCCTGGCCGGTGCCACGCTGACCAGCAACGGCGTGAATAATCTGTTGCACTTCTGGCTCGGCAAAAACGGCTTTGCCCGTTTCCTGGCCAATCTGCAGAAAGGGGAGGCCTGATCATGTCGCAGCCAACCATCAAAGAAGTCCTGCTTAACCCGATATTCAACAACAACCCCATTGGCCTGCAGATTCTCGGGATTTGCTCGGCCCTGGCGGTAACCTCGAACCTGAAGACGGCGCTGGTAATGTCCATTGCGCTGACGCTGGTTACTGGTTTTTCCAACCTGTTCATCTCGATGATCCGCAGCCAGATTCCCAGTTCGATCCGTATGATCGTACAGATGGTGATCATCGCCTCGCTGGTGATCGTGGTCGATCAGGTCCTCAAGGCATACGCCTATAGTCTGTCCAAGCAGCTGTCGGTGTTCGTCGGTCTGATCATCACCAACTGTATTGTCATGGGCCGTGCCGAAGCCTTCGCCATGCAGAACCCGCCGATGCTGTCGTTTTTCGACGGTATCGGTAATGGTCTGGGCTATAGCGCCATGCTGGTCATGCTGGGCATCGTGCGTGAGCTGTTCGGCGCCGGCAAACTGATGGGTTACACCATCATTCCGGTGGTCAACGATGGCGGCTGGTACCAGCCCAATGGCATGTTGCTGTTGCCACCTTCAGCGTTTTTCCTGATCGGCCTGTTCATCTGGGCGTTGCGTAGCTGGAAGAAGGATCAGGTCGAGAAAACCAGCTTCAAAATGGCGCCTCAGGTTTCCAGCAAGGAGGCCTATTAATGGAACACTATCTCAGCCTGCTGGCCAAGGCCGTGTTCGTCGAGAACATGGCACTCGCCTTCTTCCTTGGCATGTGTACCTTCATCGCCATTTCCAAGAAGGTAGAAACGGCCATCGGCCTCGGCATCGCCGTGATCGTGGTGCAGGTCATCACCGTGCCGGCCAACAACCTGATCTATACCTACCTGCTCAAGGACGGTGCACTGGCCTGGGCCGGTCTGCCGGACGTGGACCTGAGCTTCCTTGGTCTGCTCAGCTATATCGGTGTGATCGCCGCTATCGTGCAGATTCTCGAAATGCTCCTCGACAAGTACGTACCAGCGCTCTACAACGCGCTCGGTGTGTTCCTGCCGCTGATCACGGTTAACTGCGCCATTATGGGCGGCACCCTGTTCATGGTCGAGCGTGACTACAACCTGGCGGAAAGTACCGTGTATGGCTTCGGCTCCGGTCTTTCCTGGGCGCTGGCTATCGCCGCGTTGGCAGGCATCCGCGAGAAGCTTAAGTACAGTGATGTGCCCGCAGGCCTGCAAGGCCTGGGCATCACCTTCATCACCATCGGTCTGATGTCGCTAGGCTTCATGTCCTTCTCCGGCGTGCAGTTGTAAGGAAGGGATGAACAGATGAACTATGAAATCTTTCTGGCGATCGGCATGTTCACGGCCATCGTCTTGGCGCTGGTGTTGCTGATCCTGATGGCCCGCGCCAAGCTGGTTTCCAGCGGCGACGTGAACATCGAGATCAACGGCGAAAAAACCATCGTGGTGCCTGCCGGCGGTAAGCTGTTGCAAACGTTGGCAGCGAACAACGTGTTCCTGTCTTCAGCCTGTGGTGGCGGTGGTACCTGCGCGCAGTGCAAATGTATCGTCGAGAGCGGTGGCGGCGAAATGTTGTCTACCGAGGAATCGCACTTCACCAAGCGCGAGGCCCGCGAGGGCTGGCGCCTTTCCTGCCAGACCGCGGTCAAGCAGGACATGAAGATCGAAGTACCGGAAGAAGTGTTTGGCGTCAAGAAGTGGGAGTGCACGGTGGAGTCCAACCCCAACGTCGCCACTTTCATCAAGGAGCTGACGCTCAAGTTGCCGGAAGGCGAGAACGTCGACTTCCGTGCGGGCGGTTACGTGCAGCTGGAATGCCCGCCGCACGAAGTGCACTACAAGGACTTCGATATCCAGGAGGAATATCGCGGCGATTGGGACAAGTTCAATCAATGGAAGTACGTATCCAAGGTCAACGAGACCGTGATTCGTGCTTACTCCATGGCCAACTATCCCGAAGAGCGCGGTCTGGTTAAATTCAACATCCGTATCGCCTCCCCACCGCCAGGCAAGGATCATCTGCCACCAGGCCAAATGTCGTCCTATGTGTTCAGCCTCAAGCCAGGCGACAAGATCACCGTGTACGGACCGTTTGGCGAATTCTTCGCTAAGGATACCGATGCCGAGATGATCTTCATTGGTGGTGGTGCCGGCATGGCGCCAATGCGCTCGCACATCTTCGACCAGCTCAAGCGCCTCAAGTCGACGCGCAAGATCAGCTTCTGGTACGGCGCACGCTCCATGCGCGAAGCGTTCTACAACGAAGAGTACGACCAGTTGCAGACGGAGAACTCAAACTTCGAATGGCACCTGGCACTGTCCGACCCGCAGCCGGAAGATAACTGGACCGGTCTCACGGGCTTTATCCACAACGTGTTGTACGAGAACTACCTCAAGGATCATCCGGCACCGGAAGACTGTGAGTTCTACATGTGCGGTCCGCCCATGATGAACGCTGCGGTTATCAAGATGCTCACCGAGCTGGGTGTGGAGTCCGAGAATATCCTTCTCGACGACTTCGGCGGTTGAGGATGAGTAGAGCTGTACTTCAGCCCGTTATCGCTGTCGCCCTGGTGGCAGCCCTAACGGGCTGCTTGCATTCGGAGAAAATCGAAAGCTTCGGTGGCCCGACCATGGGCAGCACTTATTCGGTCAAGTACGTGCAGGCCGAGGGCGTCGCTCCCAAGGCCGAGCTGCAGGCCGCGACCGAGGCGATTCTCGCCGAGATAGACGAGCAAATGTCCACGTATCGTTCGGATTCGCTGATCGAGGTGTTCAACCGCTCGCCTTCCGGAAGCTGCCAGGACATGCCCGAGGGCGTGTTAGATCTGGTGGCTGCTGGCAATCGTCTGCATGAGGAGAGCGGTGGCGCCTTCGACCTGACTTTGGAGCCTTTGCTCGACCTCTGGGGCTTTGGCCCTAAGGGCCAAGGCGAAGCAGTGCCGAGCGAACAGCAGTTGGCCGAGGTACGTCAGCGGGTTGGTCAGCAACATCTGCGTATCGAAGACGGCAAGCTGTGCAAAGACGCCGACATCGAGGTGGATTTCAATAGCATTGCTGCCGGCTATGCGGTCGACCGGATCATCGCCAGGCTGGGCGAGCTGGGCGTGCGCAGCTACCTGGTCGAGGCCACTGGCGAGCTCAAGGCCGCCGGCCTGAAGCCGGATGGCAAGCACTGGCGCATCGGTTTGGAAGAGCCGCGCGATGATCAGCGGGTGGCGCAACGTATATTGCAACTCGACGGGTATGGTATTTCCACATCAGGGGATTACCGCAACTACTTTGAAGAGGGCGGCCAACGCTATTCCCACACGCTCGATCCCATGAGCGGCAAACCGGTCAATCACACGTTGGCAGCGGTGACGGTGGCGGATCCATCGACCTTACGTGCCGATGGCCTATCCACCCTGTTGATGGTACTCGGTCCGCAGGCAGGCATTGCGTTTGCCGAGCGCAACCAGCTCGCAGCGTTCTTCGTGACCCGAGAGGGTGATGGCTTTGCCACGTACAGCACAACCGAATTCGAGCAGCTTTTCGCTGCAGGAGATGAGCAATGACATTCGTAATCGTCTTTCTAGTCATGGCCCTGGTCGTCGGCATGATGGCCATTGGCGTGATCATGGGCCGCAAGCCTATAGCAGGTTCCTGCGGCGGCATCGCCAATCTGGGCATCGAAAAAGAGTGCTCGATTTGTGGCGGTGACCGGCAAAAATGCGATGAAGTGACAAGCGAGGCAAGGCAGGGCAGTGACGCGGGCGTGCAAGCCTATGACGCTACCAAGCGCTGATCGCCAATTGGCGCATTGAGCGTTACCCTATGCGCCTTTGCAAGATATTGCATGCCAGGCCGCCCCTTCGGCCTGGTTGTTCCGAGAGCGTGGCATAAGCGCTCCGGCGTGATCTGAGGAGTAAACATGGCGGTCTACAACTACGATGTGGTGGTATTGGGTTCCGGCCCGGCAGGAGAAGGGGCAGCGATGAACGCGGCCAAGGCCGGTCGCAAAGTAGCGGTAGTCGACGACCGCCGCGAGGTTGGCGGTAATTGCACCCACCTTGGCACCATCCCTTCGAAAGCGCTGCGCCACTCGGTGCGGCAGATCATGCAGTTCAACACCAACCCCATGTTCCGCCAGATCGGTGAGCCGCGCTGGTTCTCCTTTCCTGACGTGCTGAAAAGCGCTGAGCGGGTGATCGCCAAGCAGGTCACTTCGCGTACCGGTTACTACGCGCGCAACCGTATCGATGTGTTCTTCGGCACCGGCAGTTTCGCCGACGAGCAGACCATCGAAGTGGTCTGCCCCAATGGCGTGGTGGAAACCCTGTCGGCCAAGCAGGTGATCATCGCCACCGGCTCGCGCCCCTATCGTCCGGCGGACGTCGATTTTAATCACCCGCGCGTGTATGACAGTGACACCATCCTGACCCTCAGCCACACGCCGCGCCGTCTGATCATCTACGGAGCCGGGGTGATCGGCTGCGAGTACGCGTCGATTTTCAGTGGCTTGGGCGTGCTGGTCGACCTGATCGACAACCGCGATCAACTGCTGAGCTTCCTCGACTCGGAAATTTCCGATGCGCTGAGCTACCACCTGCGTACCAACAACGTGCTGATTCGCCACAACGAAGAGTACGAGCGCATCGAGGGGCTGGATAACGGTGTGATCCTGCACCTCAAATCCGGCAAGAAGATCAAGGCTGACGCGCTGCTGTGGTGTAACGGGCGTACCGGCAATACCGACAAGCTGGGCCTGGAAAACATCGGCATCGGCGTCAACAGCCGCGGCCAGGTGCAGGTCAACGAGTACTACCGTACCGAAGTCGACAACATCTATGCCGCGGGTGACGTGATTGGCTGGCCGAGCCTTGCCAGTGCCGCGGCGGATCAGGGCCGCTCTGCCGCGGGCAGCATCGTCGACAACGGCAGCTGGCGTGTGGTCGACGACATCCCGACGGGCATCTACACCATTCCCGAGATCAGCTCGATCGGCAAGAACGAGCACGAACTGACCAAGGCCCAGGTGCCGTACGAAGTCGGCAAGGCGTTCTTCAAGAGCATGGCGCGGGCGCAGATCTCCCACGAGCCGGTCGGCATGCTGAAGATCCTTTTCCACCGTGAAACCCTGGAAGTGCTCGGCGTGCACTGCTTCGGTTATCAGGCGTCGGAGATCGTGCACATCGGCCAGGCGATCATGAACCAGAAGGGAGAGGCGAATACCTTGAAGTATTTCGTCAACACCACCTTCAACTACCCGACTATGGCGGAAGCCTACCGGGTAGCCGCGTTCGATGGCCTCAACCGGCTTTTTTGAGCGGCTCCGGCCGGTGGCCTGAGCCGGTCGGGGATCCTTTCGCCGACTCCCGCGACTGGCGCTGGCCAAACCGCGAGAGCTTCTAAGCAGGCCATAAAAACCGATCCCTGGTGGATCGGTTTTTTATGGGCTCCGCGTGTGTTTGCTTCCTGGTGCGCTCGGCTGTTTAGTCGCCTGTTGGCGGGGAAGTGGCTAGATACTCTGCCAGTAACGCCAGCGCTGCTTCGGGTGTAGTCAGCGCAGTGTCGATGGTGAGCGGTGCCTGCTCCCAGGGCTCGTATTCATGAGCCACGACCGATTGCCAATCGGGAACCACGAGGCCAGGTACGTCGCTGACTCGCGACTCTACTCGCTGTCGATGTTGGATCGCGTCCGAACAGATGATCTGCACATTCAGCAACTGGCATCCCGCATGTGCGGCGGTGTCAGCCCATGCCTCGCGGCTTTCCGATACCGGATTGACACAGTCGGCGACCACGCTAAGTCCAGTCTTGAGGTTATCCAGCGCGATGGCGTTGGCCACCTGATAGCCGCTGGCGTCGACGTCCTGCCCCAGCGCACCGCTGTTACGCAGTGCCTGCTCGATGCTGTCGATGCGCAGGTAGACGGCGCCGAGATGAGTGGCCAGGGTCTTGGCTACGGTGGTCTTTCCCGTACCGGGCAGGCCGCTGAAGACGATCAGCATGCTTCGATCCTTCTGTTGCCAGCGCATCTATCTTGGGGCAGGAAGTGGGAGCGGGCCATGCCCGCGAAATCACGGGCATGGCCCGTTCCCACATAAGTAGCCGTATCGCTTAGCCGCGCAGCGTACTGACGGCGATACCGGGAAAGTCAGTGATGATGCTGTCCACGCCGAAGTCGGCGAGGCGACGCATCAGCGCAGGCTCGTTGACTGTCCACACCGACACGTGCAAGCCGGCTTTCTGCGCCTTGAGCAGGCGTTCCGGGGTGCACAGCGTCCAGTTCAGAGCCAGCAAATCGCAGCCGTAGTTGCGGGCGACCTTGATGGGGTCCAGCCAGGCGTATTCGGCGACCAGGCCGCGGCCCAGGTGCGGCGTCAGGCGCTTGGCGGCGCTGAGCACTTCGCGGGAGCTGGAGGTGATGGTGATCTTGTCGTCCAGCCCGAAGCGCCGGCTGAGCAGGGCGATGGCTTCCACCGTGCGCGCGGCGCGTACCTTGGAGGCGCTCTTGACCTCCAACTGCCAATGTTCGAAATCGCATTGCTCGAACAATTCGCTCAGCCGTGGAATGGGGCAGGGGTGACGCCAGCCCGGGCCGCCACGGCGAGCGTCGTAGTGCACCAGGTCGGCGGCGTCGTGCTCGACGACCTTGCCACGCTGGCCGGTGGTGCGCTTGAGCGTTGGGTCATGAATGACCATCAGCTCACCGTCACGTGACAGGTGCAGATCCAGTTCGCAGCGGCGTACGCCGTGCTCCAGGCACTGCTGAAAACTGACCAGGGTATTTTCCGGGGCTTCGCCTTTGGCGCCGCGATGGCCGTAGATCAGGGTCACGGTTACTCCTTACTCGGTGGCGTTGGTGCGCGGTTGCTGATGACGCACGCTGTCGATCACGTGGTCGTATTCGAAATAAACGCTGAACTCGCGGTAGTCCCAGCGGGTTATTGGCGGCTTGCCGACTGCGGGATGCTCTTCATCGGCCAGACCAAAGCGCTCCAGCACCGAAAGCTTGGACTGGCCTTTTTCCGGTAGATTCGTGAGGTCCGCGCCTTGCTGGCCAATGGGGATTTTCAGGGTGTCGGCCTGAGCGGCCAGCGGCAGCAACAGAACCAGTGAAAGCAGCAGTCGGGAAGGGGTCACGTGAGTTCCTCGCGGGCCTGGCGGCGCTCCTGCGCCTGACGCTGCAGAATATGCCGGGCAAGCAACTGGCGCTGTGCGTCAGTCAGCGCTTCGAACTCGGCGCCAATCTCGAATTGGCCTTCGCGCTCGTTGCAATGCAGTACCTTGGCGCGCAGCAGCAGGCCGAGCGCCTGGGGCATGAGCACCATCTTCATGGCCAGGTGGCTGTCGACTGTTACCGGTTGTGTGTTGAGAAAACTGATGCCGCCTTCGGACAGCGTCACCCGCTTGGGCGGGCCGATATCGCGCAGCAGGCTCTGGGCCATGGCCTGGCCAAGCAGGTCGATACGTTTATTGACCACTTTCAGGTAATTGGCCAGGGTGCGATCACGCTCGCTGATGTTGCGCAGCAGGTGTTGGGATTCGAAATCCATCACATGCAGTTCGCTGAGCAAGTTGAACAGCGGCGAGGCGTCGTGAAGCTCGTCACTGGCCAGGGCTTCGGCGCCAGCCAACGGGGTGAAATCCAGTGCGATCGTGTCCTCGATACGGTAGTATTCGCGGCGATCGTTTTCGTCTTGAGTCGACATGGCGAACCCATGGCAGCAGTGGTAGTCAGAGTGTAAGGCCGCTCGCCAGGCCCCGCCACAAGGACGTTTCTCTTTCCCTCGAACAAGCGCCCCACATGTTCAGACCCCTGTCCGTTTTTCTCGGTACGCGCTACACGCGGGCCAAGCGTCGCAACCACTTCGTTTCGTTTATTTCCCTGACCTCGATGATCGGGCTGGCACTCGGTGTGCTGGTGATGATCCTGGTGCTGTCGGTGATGAACGGCTTCGACCATGAAATGCGCACTCGTGTGCTGGGCATGGTGCCCCACGCGACCATCGAGAGCGCCACGCCGATCACCGATTGGCGGCGCCTGGCCGACCGTGCGCTGAAGAATCCTCAGGTGCTCGCCGTGGCCCCGTTCAGCCAGATGCAAGGGCTGCTGACCAACGATGGCAAGGTGCAGAAAGTGCTGATCAATGCCGTGGATCCCACCGAGGAGCCCAAGGTGTCGATCATCGGCGACTTCTTCCGTGAGGGCAGCCTGCAGGATTTGCAGCCCGGCACCTTCGGGATCGTCATCGGCGACAAGGCCGCAAACAAGCTCGGCGTTGGCCTGGGCGACAAGCTCACCTTCGTGGCGCCGGAAGTGACCGTCACCCCGGGCGGCGTATTCCCGCGTCTGAAGCGCTTTACCGTGGTCGGCATCTTCCATGTCGGTGCCGGTGAAATCGACGGCTTCATGGCCATGACCCATATCCAGGATCTGGCCCGTCTGCAGCGCCATCAACCGGATCAGGTGCAGGGCATTCGCTTGAAGTTCGCCGATCTGTTCCAGGCGCCGCGTACTGCCTGGCAGTTGGCTGAAAGCTTCGGCCAGCAGGATTACCTGGCCCGCGACTGGACCCGCACCCACGGCAACCTCTACCAGGCCATCCGCATGGAAAAAGCCATGATCGGGTTGCTTTTACTGCTGATCGTCGCCGTTGCTGCGTTCAACATCATTTCCACGCTGGTGATGGTGGTTACCGACAAGAAGGGCGATATCGCCATCCTGCGTACCCTCGGCGCCACGCCGATGCAGATCATGGCCACCTTTATGGTGCAGGGCACGGTGATTGGCGTGATCGGTACCGCCATCGGCGCGGTGCTGGGCATTCTTGCTGCGCTGAACATCAGTTCGATCATCGCTGGTGTCGAGCGCCTGCTCGGCTTCAAGTTTCTCAACGCCGATGTGTACTTCATCGACTATCTGCCGTCGCAGCTGATGCTCGCCGACGTGGTGCAGGTCTGTGGTGCGGCATTGGTGTTGAGTTTTCTCGCTACTCTTTATCCGGCCTGGCGCGCGGCGCGCACCCAGCCCGCGGAGGCATTACGTTATGAGTGATCCGGTCGTGCAGGCGCAGGCGAATGCCGTGCTCAGTTGCCGCAACCTGAGCAAGCGCTACGAAGAAGGCCCGCAGTCGGTCACCGTGCTCGATGATTTGCAACTGGAGTTGCTGCCCGGCGAGCGTGTTGCCATCGTCGGCAGTTCCGGCTCGGGCAAAAGTACCCTGCTGAACATGCTTGGCGGCCTCGATACGCCGAGCAGCGGCAGCGTGTGGCTGGCTGGTGAAGAACTGTCTGCGCTCAACGAGAAGCAGCGCGGCCTGCTGCGCAATCGCGCCTTGGGCTTCGTTTACCAGTTCCACCACCTGCTGGCCGAGTTCACTGCGCTGGAAAACGTGTGCATGCCGCTGTTGATCGGCAAGACCTCGATAGGCGAGGCGCGCCAGCGTGCTACTGAGCTGCTCGAGCGCGTTGGCCTTGGCCATCGCCTGAGCCACAAGCCTGCAGAGTTGTCCGGTGGCGAGCGTCAGCGTGTGGCGATTGCCCGGGCGCTGGTCAATCGTCCTGGTCTGGTGCTGCTCGACGAGCCGACCGGCAACCTCGACAACCATACCGCGCAAGGCATTCAGGATCTGATGCGTGAGCTGAGTTCGCAGTCGCAGACCGCTTTTCTGGTGGTGACCCACGACCTGCAACTGGCCCGGCAGATGGACCGGGTGCTGAGCCTGGAAGACGGCAAGCTGGTGCACGCCTGATGTTTCGCCCGCTGAGTGTATTCATCGGCTTGCGTTACACCCGTGCCAAGCGCCGTAACCACTTTATTTCGTTCATTTCGCTGACCTCGATGATCGGCCTGTCGCTCGGCGTGCTGGCGATGATCGTGGTGCTGTCGGTGATGAACGGTTTTCACCGGGAAATGAGTTCGCGGATTCTCGGCATGGTGCCCCACGCGACCATCGCCGGCTCGCCAGCCCTGGCGGACTGGCAGGCGCCTGCCAAGGTTGCTCTGCAAAACTCGCAGGTCGAGGCAGCGGTACCCTTTGCCGAGCTGGAAGGCATGCTGTCCTACCGCGGCGTGATGCAGCCGATTCAGCTGCACGGCATTGATCCAGTGCTGGAGCCGAAGGTGTCGATCATTGGCGACCATATGGTGCAGGGCCGCCTCAGTGATCTGCGCGAAGGCGAGTACGGGGTGGTCATCGGCGAAATCACTGCGCGGCGCTTCCAGCTGCAAATTGGTGATCGTCTGGCCTTGATCGTGCCGGAAATTAGCTCGGTGCCCGGCGGGATCACGCCGCGCATGCAACGCCTCAACGTGGTTGGCATCTTTAAGGTCGGCGCCGATCTGGACAGCTCGCTGGCACTGATCAACGTCGCCGATGCGGCGCAGATTCAGCGTCTGGATCCGGGGTCGGTGCAGAGCATTCGCCTCAAACTGAAGGATCTGTATCAGTCGCCTCAGGTTGCTGCGGCGATCGCCAAACAATTGGGCGAGGGCTACCACGCCAGCGACTGGACGCAGACCCAGGGCAGTCTGTTCAGCGCTATGAAGATGGAAAAGACCATGATTGGCTTGTTGCTGTTGCTGATCGTCGCGGTAGCGGCCTTCAACATCATCGCCACGCTGATCATGGTGGTTGCCGACAAGGGCGCCGACATCGCAATCCTGCGCACGCTGGGCGCCACCCCACGGCAGATCATGGGTGTTTTCATGGTGCAGGGCACGGTGATTGGGGTGATCGGTACATTGATCGGCGGCGTACTCGGTGTACTGGCGGCGCTGAATGTCAGTGAGCTGGTGGGCTGGCTGGAGCGGGTCAGCGGCCAGCATGTGTTCAGCTCGGATGTGTACTTCATCAGTACCTTGCCGTCGGAGCTGCAGGTCGCCGACGTGGTGTTGATCTGCACTGCAGCACTGACCCTGAGCTTCCTCGCTACGCTATACCCGTCCTGGCGCGCGTCGCGCACCCAGCCTGCCGAGGCATTGCGTTACGAGTGATGGCCGCCCGTTGGTCATCTACCTGCTAGGCTCGAAAGGCCGCTATGAAAATAGCGGCCTTTGCGTTTCTGCACCTTTATATCCAAGGTTTGGTTTTCAAGAATAGGGCGCCCATGGACGGGACTCGATCAGGCAACCTGCGTACCGGGTTGCTGGCACTGGCAGCAGGGCTGTTTTTACTGCGCTTCGTACCGCAACTGCCACCGGTGCCCGCAGTCGCGGTGCTGGCGCTGCTCGGGCTGGCGTTGTTGCCGTTTCGCAGTTATCCGCTTGGCCTGTTTCTGCTCGGTTTCAGTTGGGCCTGCACGTCTGCGCAGTGGGCGCTGGACGATCGCCTCGACCACACGCTGGACGGCCGCACGCTGTGGCTGGAGGGCCGGGTGGTCGACTTGCCGGATGTGCGTGAAGGTGTAGTGCGTTTTCAGCTGGCCGAGCCGCATTCGCGTAGGGCCGAGCTGCCGCAGCTGTTGCGGTTGTCGTGGTACGACGGGCCAGAGATTCGCGCTGGTGAAACTTGGCGGCTGGCGGTGAACCTCAAGCGGCCCCATGGGCTGGTCAATCCGCAATCCTTCGATTACGAGGCCTGGTTGCTGGCGCAGCGTATCGGCGGCGTAGGTACAGTCAAATCAGGTCAACGCCTGAGCGAGGCTGACGGTAGTGCGGCCTGGCGCGACAGGCTACGTCAGCACATGCTGGCCGACGATCCCCATGGCCGCGCCGGTGGCCTGGCTGCGCTGGTGCTGGGCGACAGCTCTGGCCTCTCGGTAGCCGACTGGCGTGTGCTGCAGGACACCGGCACGGTGCATCTATTGGTGATCTCCGGTCAGCACGTGACACTGGTCGCCGGTATGTTCTACGGATTAGTGTCCTGGTTGGCTCGAATGGGCTGGTGGCCGCGATCCCTGCCGTGGCTGCCAGTGGCCTGCTTGTTGGCGTTTTCGTCGGCGTTGAGTTACAGCCTGCTGGCCGGCTTCGAAGTGCCGGTGCAGCGCGCCTGCGCGATGATCGGCCTGGTACTGCTCTGGCGTTGGCGCTTTCGCCACCTGGGCATCACCTTGCCGCTGCTGGTGGCGCTGGCCGCTGTGCTGCTGCTTGAGCCTTTGGCCGTTCTGCAGCCTGGTTTCTGGCTGTCGTTCGGCGCGGTTGGCCTTTTGATTCTGATCTTTGCCGCACGCCTTGGCGCCTGGGCCTGGTGGCGGACGCTGGGCCGCGCGCAGTGGGCGATGACCGTGGGGCTGTTGCCGATGCTGCTGGCGCTCGGCTTGCCGGTCAGTGCCAGCAGTCCGTTGGCCAACTTGATCGCTGTGCCCTGGGTCGGCTTCGTCGTGGTGCCGATGGCGTTGCTCGGCACGGTGTTGTTGCCGGTGCCCTGGCTGGGCGAGGCGCTGCTCTGGGTTGCCGGCTTTTCTCTGGAGTGGTTGTTCCACCTGCTTGGGCTGATAGCCGACTGGCTGCCAGCCTGGCTGCCCAGTGCCTTGCCGTTCTGGGCGTGGCTATTGGTTGCGCTGGGCGCCTTTTTGATTCTTTTGCCGGTCGGTGTGCCGTTTCGCAGCCTGGGGCTGATTATGCTGTTGCCTCTATTGTTCACGCCGGTAGAGCGGCCCGCCGAGAGGCGTGCCGAGGTATGGATGTTGGATGTCGGCCAAGGTCTGTCGATGCTGGTGCTAACCCGCAACCACGCGTTGCTGTATGACGCCGGCCCCAGCTTTGGCGATTTCGACATGGGCGAGCGAGTCGTGCTGCCGTCGTTGCGGGCATTGGATGTACGTGCACTGGACATGCTGCTGATCAGTCATTCAGACAATGACCATTCCGGCGGAGCCGAGGCGGTTGCGCGCGGTATACCGGTGAAGCGTGTAGGCAGCGGCGAAGCGCCGGCGCTACCAGCTGCGCTCAGCGCCGAGCCTTGCGTAGATGAGAAATGGACATGGGACGGCGTGAGCTTCCGCACCTGGCGCTGGGCCGATGCGACGGATAGCAACCAGTCATCCTGCGTATTGATAGTCGAGGCGGGCGGCGAGCGCATGCTGCTTACCGGCGATATCGACAGCCGAGCCGAGCGCGCGCTGACTGACAGTGGCCTTGAGCTGCAGGCGCACTGGTTGTTGGCGCCGCATCATGGCAGCCGCAGCTCGTCATCCTGGGCGTTGCTCAAGTCGGCCGCGCCCGCTGCGGTGCTGTATTCGCGTGGCAAGCACAACGCATACGGCCATCCCCATCCAACGGTTGTCTCGCGTTATCAGGCGTTCAGCGCCACAGCTTACGACAGCGTCGAGACCGGTGCGCTACGTATCCGGCTCGGTGCTTTCGACGCACCGTACGCCTTGCGTGAAATACCGCGTTTCTGGCGGGAAAAATGAGAACCGCAGCCGTCGGCGACATCACGACCCTATGCTAGAGTGGCGCCACTTTTGCGAAGGGGATCTGCCACCGTGTGGGAACTGGTTAAAGCTGGCGGCTGGGTGATGCTGCCGATCATTTTGTGTTCAATTGCCGCCCTCGGCATCATTGCCGAGCGCCTGTGGACGCTGCGCGTCAGTCGAGTTACACCGCCGCATCTGCTCGGGCAGGTATGGCGCTGGATAAAGGACAAGCAGCTCAATAGTCAGAAGCTCAAGGAGCTGCGCGCCGACTCGCCGCTGGGCGAGATTCTCGCGGCAGGTCTGGCCAACTCCAAACATGGTCGTGAGATCATGAAAGAGTGCATCGAGGAGGCTGCGGCCCGTGTGGTCCACGAGATGGAGCGCTACCTCAATGCTCTGGGCACCATCGCCGGCATCACGCCGCTGCTCGGTCTGCTCGGCACGGTGATCGCCATGATCGATATCTTCGGCTCGTTCATGGGCGGCAGTACGGCCAACCCTGCGCTGCTCGCGGGCGGTATTTCCAAAGCCCTGATCACTACGGCCTCAGGCTTGGTTGTGGCCATTCCGGCGCTGTTCTTCCATCGCTTCCTGCAGCGCCGCGTCGATGAGCTGGTGGTCGGCATGGAGCAGGAAGCGATCAAGCTGGTGGAAATGGTGCAGGGCGAGCGCGATGTCGACCTGGCCGAGGAGCCCAAACCGGCCAAGGGGAGCAAGAAGGCGTGAAGTTCAGGCGTAGACGGCGCGAGCAGGTCGAGATCAATCTCGCCTCGCTGATCGACGTGGTGTTCATCCTGCTGCTGTTCTTCGTGGTGACCACCACTTTTACCCGCGAAACCCGCATGCAGGTCGACCTGCCCGAGGCTGCCAGCGGCACGCCGCCGGAGCAGAGCGAGCTCAAGCAGCTGGAAGTGGTGATCTCGGCAGATGGCACCTTCTCGCTCAACGGCCAGGCCCTGATCAAGAATGATCTGGATAACCTGATGGCTGCCTTGCAGAAGGAATCCGGCGGTGACAACAGTCTGCCGTTGACCATCAGCGCAGACGGCAAGACCAGCCACCAGTCGGTGATCACTGCCATGGACGCCGCCGGCAAACTGGGCTTCGCACACTTGCGCATGACCACGGTCGAGACCCAGGCAGCGCCCTGATGGCGAGCTTTGCCGACCGCTTGGTTAAAGCCTGGTATGAAGGGCATCCGGCGCTGGCGCTGCTGCGTCCGCTGGAGGCCTTGTACCGTGGCGTGGTGGCGCGCAAGCGCGCGCGCTTCCTGGCGGGCGATGGGGAGATTTATCGCGCACCCGTGCCGCTGATCGTGGTGGGTAACGTTACCGTCGGCGGCACTGGCAAGACACCGCTGATTCTCTGGCTGGTCGAGCGGTGTCAGGCCCGCGGCCTTCGTGTGGGCGTGATCAGCCGCGGTTATGGCGCCAAGCCGCCGAGCCTACCCTGGCGGGTTCGCGCCGAGCACAGTGCCGAGCAGGCAGGCGACGAGCCGTTGTTGATCGTGCAGCGCAGCGGCGTGCCGCTGATGATCGACCCGGATCGCAGTCGTGCCGCTCGCGCCTTGCTAGCCGAGGAGCCGCTGGACCTGCTGCTCAGCGACGACGGTTTGCAGCACTACCGCCTGGCCCGCGACGTTGAGCTGGTGCTGATCGACGCCGCGCGCGGCCTCGGCAACCGCCGCTGCCTGCCGGCCGGGCCGCTGCGCGAGCCGGCCGAGCGCCTGCAGAGCGTGGATGCCTGCCTCTATAACGGTGCGCCCGAGGATCCTCCAGGCGGCTATGCCTTCAGCTTAATGCCGAGCGCGCTGGTCAACCTGCGCAGCGGCGAGCGACGCCCGCTCGATCACTTTCCGCCCGGTCAGGCCGTGCACGCGGTAGCCGGTATCGGCAACCCGCAGCGTTTCTTCACGACCCTCGAGGCGCTACACTGGCGGCCTGTCGCACATGCCTTCGCCGACCACGCCGCCTACAGCGCCGAGCTGCTGAATTTCTCGCCGGCGCTGCCGTTGGTGATGACCGAGAAGGACGCGGTGAAATGCCGGGCCTTCGCGGCTGACGACTGGTGGTATCTGGCCGTCGATGCTCAGCCCTCTGCGACGTTCCGGGCCTGGTTCGATGCTCGCCTGGAGCGTCTGCTGGGCGAGCGGCAGTAACCGCGTCACGCGCTTACCTCTCTTGTTCTCAAGGATTTCCCATGGACCCGAAACTGCTCGATATCCTGGCCTGCCCGATCACCAAAGGCCCGCTCAAGCTCAGTCAGGACAAGACCGAACTGATCAGCAAAGGCGCCGGTGTGGCCTATCCGGTTCGTGATGGCATTCCGGTGATGCTGGAAAGCGAAGCCCGCACCCTCACCGACGACGAACGCCTGGACAAGTAAGATGAGCAACGCCTTTACCGTGGTGATTCCGGCGCGTTACGCGTCCACACGCCTGCCCGGCAAACCGCTGCAGGATATCGCTGGCAAACCGATGGTCCAGCACGTCTGGGAGCAGGCCTGCAAAAGCAGCGCGGCCCAGGTGGTGATCGCCACCGACGACGCGCGCATCGTCGAGGCCTGCCAGAGCTTTGGTGCCAAGGTGTTGCTGACCCGCGTCGATCACAACTCCGGCACTGACCGTCTGGCCGAAGTGGCTGCTGCCCTGGGCCTGGGCGCCGATGCCATCGTGGTCAACGTGCAGGGCGATGAGCCGCTGGTGCCACCAGCGATAATCGACCAGGTAGCGGCCAACCTGGCTGGCAATCCCCAGGCTGCCATCGCCACCCTGGCCGAGCCGATCGAAGATGTCGCTGCGCTGTTCAACCCCAATGTGGTCAAGGTCGCCAGCGATCTGAATGGCCTGGCGCTGACCTTCAGTCGCGCGCCGCTGCCCTGGGCGCGTGATGCCTTTGCCGCTGATCGCGGCAGCTTGCCGGCTGGTGTTCCCTATCGCCGGCATATCGGCATCTACGCTTATCGCGCGGGCTTTTTGCAGGACTTCGTCGCCTGGGGGCCGTGCTGGCTGGAAGACACCGAATGCCTGGAGCAGCTGCGCGCGCTTTGGCATGGCGTGCGCATTCATGTCGCCGATGCGCTGGAAGCGCCGCCCGCCGGTGTCGATACCCAGGAAGACCTCGACCGCGTACGCCGGCTGCTGGGTGCCTGATGCGCGTTTTGTTCGTTTGCCTGGGTAATATCTGCCGTTCGCCCACCGCTGAGGCGGTCATGCGGCAGCGGCTGCAGCAGGCTGGGTTGGCCGAGCGTATCGAAGTCGACTCTGCCGGCACCGGCGACTGGCACATCGGCAAGGCGCCGGACTCGCGGACCCAGGAGGCGGCCAAGCATCGTGGTTATGACCTGTCCAGCCTGCGCGGTCGCCAGGTCTCGGCTGACGACTTCGCGCGCTTCGACCTGATCCTGGCCATGGACGCCGCCAACCTTCGTGATCTGCAACGACTGCGCCCGGCCCAGGCCAAGGGCGAGCTGGATCTGTATCTGCGCCGCTTCGGCCTGACCGAGGACGAGGTGCCGGATCCGTATTACGGCGGCAGCGAAGGTTTCGAGCAGGTGCTGGATCTGCTCGAGCAGGCCAGCGATGCCCTGCTGGTCGAGCTCAAGGGGCGTTTATGAGCCTGCAGGTACGCTCTGATGTGTCGCTCAAGGCCCACAACACCTTTGCTGTGGATGTGGCAGCGCGCTACTTTGCCGAGGCGGATGACGATGGGCAGGTCCGCCAGGCGCTCGACGCTGCCCGCGAGCGGCAGGTGCCATTGCTGGTGCTGGGCGGTGGTAGCAACCTGCTGCTGACTGCCGATGTCGATGCCCTGGTGTTGCGCATGGCCAGCCGTGGTATTCGCCTGTTGGCCGATGATGGTCAGCGTGTGGAGATCGAGGCGGAGGCAGGGGAACCCTGGCACCCATTCGTGCAGTGGACCCTGCAGCAAGGCTTTGCCGGGCTGGAAAACCTCAGCCTGATTCCCGGTACGGTCGGCGCCTCGCCGGTGCAGAACATCGGTGCCTATGGCGTCGAACTGAAGGATTGCTTCCTCGGCCTGACGGCGCTGGATCGGCAGAGCGGCGAGATCCGCGCGTTCGATCTGCAGGCATGCGCCTTCGCCTATCGCGACAGCCTGTTCAAGCGTGAAAGCGGGCGCTGGATCATTCTGCGCGTGCGCTTCGCCCTGAGCCGCGCCGTAGCCCTGCATCTCGATTACGGCCCGGTGCGTCAGCGCCTGGCGGAGCAGGGCATCGAGTCGCCGAGCGCCAGTGATGTCAGTCGGGCCATCTGCGCGATCCGCAGCGAGAAGCTACCGGACCCTGCGGTGCTCGGCAACGCGGGGAGTTTTTTCAAGAATCCGCTGGTGCCGGCCGAGCTCGCCGGGCGGCTACAAGCCGAGTATGCCGACCTGGTGGCCTACCCGCAGGCCGATGGCCAGGTGAAACTGGCTGCCGGCTGGCTGATCGAGAAGGCTGGCTGGAAGGGCTTTCGCGACGGCGATGCCGGCGTCCACCGGCTGCAGGCCCTGGTGCTGGTCAACTACGGCAACGCCACCGGGCAGCAACTGCTCGCGCTGGCCCAGCGCATTCAGGCGGATATCGCCGAGCGCTTTGGCGTAAGCCTGGAAATAGAGCCGAACGTGCTCTGACTCTTCTGCGTAGCCCAGCCGCATTGGTGGGGCTACGTAGGTCTCCTTATCCCATCTTTCTTGTTGCTCCCGGGTATCGCTGCGCTCAACCGCAGGCTACAGAGTTTTGCTGTTCGTAGCTTGGGTTGAGCAGAGCGATACCCAGGGTCGGCTATAGCCATAGGCGCCGTTTTCAGGAATCCCAGGCAATAAAAAAGGGATGCCTAAGCATCCCTTTTTGTTTTGCGCGTTAGCTATCAGGCTTGCGGCTTGGGCGCATCCTGATCGCGCTGAGCGCTTTCGTCGACCGGCGTGACGATAACCTCGGCTTGCTCAGCTGGCGCATTGGCCGGCTGAGTGTCGGCAACGGCTTCGTTCTCAACTGCCGGAG
Organism: Phytopseudomonas punonensis; assembly: GCF_900142655.1. Classification (GTDB taxonomy): domain Bacteria; phylum Pseudomonadota; class Gammaproteobacteria; order Pseudomonadales; family Pseudomonadaceae; genus Aquipseudomonas; species Aquipseudomonas punonensis. The sequence goes on from NZ_FRBQ01000002.1 coordinate 418,215, forward strand.
CAGCTTCGACTACCGCTGCAGCTGGAGCAGCCTTGGCGGCCTCTTCAGCTTCGCGAGCCAGACGCTCTTCTTCACGCTTGCGGCGACGCACTTCACGCGGGTCGTTCGGCGCACGCCCGTTGCTTGCCACCGGTGCGGCTGCGGCAACTGGTTCTTCGGTTACCGGAGCTTGTACCGCTGCTTCTTGCACTGCCGGAGCAGCTTCGGGAGCAGTGAAGGTGGTCTCGGCGACTGGCGCTTCGATGCTCTTCGTTTCGACAGCTGGCGTTTCGGCAACAGGCGTTTCAGTAGCAGCCGCTTCGACAACGACTGCTTCGCTTACTGGCTCAGCGGCTACAAACGCGTCCTGCGGCGCGGGTTCGAATGCCGGCGCGGAAGCGCGTGGGCGTTCGATTTCCGGGAGCGGTTCGATCACTGCATCAGCACGCTCGGCAACTGCTTCGGCCGGAGCCTCGACAACCGCTGGAGCTGCTTCTACTGCGGCTGCGTCGGCAGGAGCTTGCTCCGCTTCGACAGCGACCGGGGCTTGCTGGACAGCGACAGGCTCGGCGGCTTCAGCAGCGACAGGTGCGCTGACTTCAGCTGCTGGCTGTTGCTCGGCAGGCTGCTCGGTTTCCGCGATCACGGCGGCAACGGTGGCGGCCGCAGCGATGCTTGCACCCGCTACCGGCTCTTCGTTGTTGTCGTCACTGCCTTCGATCGGGTTGCCGTCGGCATCACGTTGACGCTCACGACGATTGCTGCGGCGACGCTGGCCACGGGAGCGACGACGTGGGCGGTCACCACCTTCGTTACCGTCCTGATCGTCGTCTTGCTGCTCTTCGCTGTTCAGCACTTCTTCTTCAGCGCTGTCGGTCTGAACCTGCTCGGCACGTGGCTGACGCTCTTCGCGCGGCTGGCGTGGCTGACGCGGTTCACGTTGCGGACGCTCGGCGCGGGCTTCTTCACTGACGGCTACGGCAGCATTTTCGTTCTGCGGCTCGGCGTCCAGCGGGGCACGCAGTTCACGCGGCTGACGCTCTTCACGCGGGCGACGCTCGCGACGGTTTTCCTGGCCTTCGCGCGGCGGACGGGACTGACGCACTTCCTGGGGCTCGCGGACTTCCACGTTCTCACGCGGCTGGCGATCTTCACGCGGTGCGCGCTCTTCACGCGGCGCACGTGGCTGACGCTCTTCACGCGGTGCACGCTCCTCGCGGGGCGCACGTTCCTCGCGCGGGGCGCGGTCTTCACGTGGTGCGCGCTCTTCACGGGGCTTGCGGTCGTCGTCACGGCGGTTGCTACGGTTACGGTTCTGCTGGCGACCGTTACGACGCTCGTCGCCACGCGGCTGACGCTCGCCCGGCTTCTTCTCGACCACGGTAGGTTTCTGCGGCTCTTCGGCGCTGGCGAACAGGCCGACCAGGGACTTCACCAGGCCTTTGAACAGGCCGCCGGTCGGTGCAGCAGCTGCGGCAACCGGGGCGGCTGGAGCGACTTCACTGACCGGGGCTGGCGCGCTACGCGGCGGCGCGGCCTTGATGGCGGCTTCCTGGCGAACCAGGGTGCGGGTAGCGGCTGCCGGTTTTTCTTCCTCGACTTCGACCGTGGCCATTTCGTAGCTGGTCTGGGTGCTCTGGGCTTCCGGGCTGTCGTCACGGATGCGCTGCACTTCGAAGTGCGGCGTTTCCAGGTGATCGTTCGGCAGGATGACGATGCGCGCACGGGTACGCAGTTCGATCTTGGTGATCGAGTTGCGCTTCTCGTTGAGCAGGAAGGCGGCGACCGGGATTGGCACCTGGGCACGTACTTCAGCGGTACGGTCTTTCAGGGCTTCTTCTTCGATCAGGCGCAGAATCGCCAGGGACAGCGACTCGACGTCACGGATGATGCCTTGACCGTTGCAGCGCGGGCAGACGATGCCGCTGCTTTCGCCCAGGGACGGACGCAGGCGCTGACGGGACATTTCCAGCAGGCCGAAGCGCGAGATGCGGCCGACTTGCACGCGGGCACGGTCGGCTTCCAGGGCTTCGCGAACTTTCTCTTCGACGGCGCGCTGGTTCTTGGCCGGCGTCATGTCGATGAAGTCGATGACGATCAGGCCGCCGATGTCGCGCAGGCGCAGCTGGCGGGCGATTTCTTCGGCGGCTTCCAGGTTGGTCTGCAGCGCGGTTTCTTCGATGTCGCTGCCTTTGGTGGCGCGCGCCGAGTTGATGTCGATGGACACCAAGGCTTCGGTCGGGTCGATGTAGATCGAACCACCGGACGGCAGCTTCACTTCGCGCTGGAAGGCGGTTTCGATCTGGCTTTCGATCTGGAAACGGTTGAACAGCGGCACGCTGTCTTCGTACAGCTTGATCTTGCTGGCGTACTGCGGCATCACCTGGCGGATGAAGGTCAGGGCTTCTTCCTGGGCTTCGACGCTGTCGACCAGTACTTCGCCGATGTCCTGGCGCAGGTAGTCGCGGATGGCGCGGATGATGACGTTGCTTTCCTGATAGATCAGGAACGGGGCAGGGCGATCGAGGGAAGCTTCCTTGATGGCGCTCCACAGTTGCAGCAGGTAGTCGAGATCCCACTGCATTTCTTCGCTGGAACGGCCCAGGCCGGCGGTGCGCACGATCAGGCCCATGTCGTTGGGGATATCCAGACCGTTCAGCGCTTCGCGCAGTTCGTTGCGCTCTTCACCTTCGATGCGGCGGCTGATGCCACCGGCACGCGGGTTGTTGGGCATCAGCACCAGGTAACGACCGGCGAGGCTGATGAAGGTGGTCAGGGCTGCGCCCTTGTTGCCACGTTCTTCTTTCTCGACCTGAACGATGACTTCCTGGCCTTCCTTGAGCACGTCCTTGATATTGACGCGGCCTTCGGGAGCCTTGCTGAAGTATTCGCGGGAAATTTCTTTGAGGGGGAGGAAGCCGTGACGCTCGGAGCCGAAGTCGACGAATGCCGCTTCGAGGCTGGGTTCTACGCGGGTGATACGACCTTTGTAGATATTGGATTTCTTCTGTACACGGGCGCCGGACTCGATGTCCAGGTCGTACAGGCGCTGGCCATCTACCAGCGCAACACGCAACTCTTCGGGTTGAGTTGCGTTAATCAGCATTCTTTTCATGTGGTACCAGTGGTTTCCGGTGCTGCCGGAAGCCGCGTTAGGCACACACGACGCTCAGGGTCGGTGTCAGGTGCGTCAGAAGCGGGCGTAAATCGCTTCATTGTCTAGCGGCAGCAGCCAGTTGTGCTGGGCCGCGACGGACGTCTCCTGCTTGCTGTATGTGACAGAAAGCACTCAGAACTCGCTGGCGATCGGCTAAGCATGGCCTGCTGCGTTAAACCGGCTTGGAGTGCTCGTTTACATCCGTAAACTTCGCTTCTTTGCCCGCCTCGATATGGAGGCTGTCAGTAACGTAGCGTCTTGCGTGGCGCTAACTTGCGAGACCGTAAACAGGTTCTCAGTCAGGAGGAGGAATCAAGGGTCGGTAGCGGACGATATGAAGCGTCTCGTATAAAGCTGTTTGCTACGCAGGCCGACCGTTGTGCATCTCCACCCTACACGTATCGCTGAAAATCGGGTGCCGCTCACGAAAATCCGCAGCGGGTTGGCATTACCGCGACCGTCCAAATGGGCAGGTCACGCATCTTGTGTCTCAGGCCTAATTTCCGAGTTTCTCGAGCAGCCATGCTGGCCTAATTGCTCTCTGAGATGCCCGTCGGACGGCCTTACGTCCTGAATGGGTTGCTTGATTCACGATGGCGGTTTGGCAACATCCGCGAATCAGGCCGCTTTTGGCGGCATTCGCGACTATAGCAGCAATGATTAAGTGCTTCAAATCCATAAAAATTGTATGATCGCGGCATGACGACACCCACTACTCCTACCTCCGGCGTTCAGCTGATTGAGGTTGCGCCTGAACTCGCGGGTCAGCGCATCGACAACTTCCTTCGTACCCAGCTCAAGGGCGTGCCCAAGACCTTGATCTACCGCATCCTGCGCAAGGGTGAGGTGCGGGTCAACAAAGGCCGAATCAAGCCCGAATACAAGCTGCAGGCTGGCGACATCGTGCGGGTTCCGCCGCTGCGCCTGGCCGAGCGCGACGAGCCCGAGCCGCTGGCCCAGGGCCTGTTGCAGCGCCTCGAAGCCGCCATCGTCTATGAAGACAAGGCGCTGATCGTGCTCAACAAACCGGCCGGTATCGCCGTGCACGGTGGCAGCGGTCTCAATTACGGGGTGATCGAAGCCTTCCGCCAGTTGCGTCCGGACGCCAAGGATCTGGAACTGGTACACCGCCTCGACCGCGACACTTCCGGCCTTTTGATGATCGCCAAGAAGCGCAGCATGCTGCGTCATCTGCACGAGCAACTGCGCGGCGACGGCGTCGACAAGCGCTACATGGCGCTGGTGCGCGGCCACTGGGCGACCGCCAAGAAGCAGATCAACGCGCCATTGCTCAAGAGCAACCTGCGCTCCGGCGAGCGTATGGTCGAGGTCAACCCCGAGGGCAAGGAAGCATTGACCGTGTTCCGAGTGCTGCGCCGTTTCGGCGAGTTCGCCACCCTGGTCGAAGCCAAGCCGGTGACCGGCCGCACCCACCAGATTCGCGTGCATGCCCAGTACGGCGGGCACTGCATCGCCGGGGACAGCAAATACGGAGATGACGACTTCACCCGCGAGATCCGCGAGCTGGGCGGCAAGCGCCTGTTCCTGCATGCCTACGAGCTGAACATCCCGCTGCCCGAGGGTGGCGTGCTGAAGCTCGAGGCACCGGTCGATGAGATGTGGGCACGCACCGTGGAGCGCCTGAGTGCGTGACTACAGCCTGCTGATCTTCGACTGGGACGGTACGCTGGTCGATTCCATCGGCCGTATCGTCGCCGCCATGCATCAGGCGGCAGACCGATGTGGCATACCGCGGCGTAGTGACGAAGCGGTCAAGGGCATCATCGGTCTGGCGCTGCCTCAGGCGATCACCACGCTTTATCCGGAACTCGACGAAGCGGCGCACGTCGAACGCATCCAGGCCAGCTACAGCGACTGTTACGTGGCGATGGATCAGACTCCGTCAGCGTTCTTTCCTGATGTGGAACGGAGCCTGGCGAGCTTTCGCCAGCAGGGTTACCAATTGGCGGTTGCCACTGGCAAGAGCCGACGTGGCCTGCAGCGGATTCTCGACACGCTGGGCTGGCAGGATTATTTCGATATCACCCGTTGCGCCGATGAAACCGCGAGCAAGCCTGACCCGATGATGTTGCAGGAGATCCTTGAGCACTGCGGTGTGCCTGCTGAGCAGGCGCTGATGGTCGGCGACTCTTCGTTCGACCTGCTGATGGCACAGCGAGCGGGTATGGATTCGGTAGCCGTGGGCTATGGTGCACAAACGCTGTCGGCATTGAGCGCCTATCAACCGAAGTTGTCGATCGACCATTTCATGCAATTGAGTACCTGGCTGAGCAGCCGAGTAGCCGAGACCCGAACCGAGGAGAGTGAGCATGTGGGGTGAGAGAAAGACGTCGTCGGTCTCCGAGAGCGACCCGAAGAGCTGGAAGCTTCTCGAAAAGACGTTGCTGGCCAGTGTTCACGAGCAGCGCCGGTCGCGCCGCTGGGGCATTTTCTTCAAGCTGCTGACCTTTATTTACCTGTTTGGTGCACTGGCGTTGTTCTCGCCGTTGCTCAGCACCCAGGGTGGCGGTAGCAGTTCGCCTCACACGGCCGTCGTCGAAGTGCGTGGCATGATCGCCGATAAGGAAGCGGCCAGCGCCGACAACATCGTCGGCAGCCTGCGCGCCGCGTTCAAGGATCCCAACACCAAGGGTATCATCCTGCGCATCAACAGCCCGGGTGGCAGTCCGGTGCAGTCTGGCTACATCTATGACGAGATTCGCCGCCTGCGAGGCGAGAACCCGAACATCAAGGTGTACGCGGTCATTTCCGACCTCGGCGCTTCGGGTGCTTATTACATCGCCAGCGCCGCCGATCAGATCTACGCCGACAAGGCTAGCCTGGTGGGTTCCATCGGTGTCACGGCGGCAAGTTTCGGCTTCGTGGACACCATGGAGAAGCTCGGCGTCGAGCGACGCGTGTACACCTCGGGTGAGCACAAGGCGTTCCTCGACCCGTTCCAGCCGCAGAAGGACGAGGAAACCCGTTTCTGGAAAACGGTGCTGGAAACCACCCACAAGCAGTTCATCGACAGCGTTAAAAAGGGGCGTGGCGATCGACTCAAGGATGCCGAGCATCCCGAGCTGTTCTCCGGCCTGATCTGGTCTGGCGAGCAGGCCTTGAGCCTCGGTCTGATCGACGGGCTGGGCAGCACTAGCTACGTGGCCCGCGAGGTGATCGGCCAGGAAGAAATGGTCGACTTCACCGTGCAGGAAAGCCCGCTGGACCGCTTCACCAAGAAGCTCGGTGCCAGCGTGGCAGAGCATCTGGCCTTATGGATGGGCTTCCAAGGCCCAACGCTGCGTTGATGGCGGCTTTGTAAATAAAGAGCCCTGGCCAGGTGCCGGGGCTTTTTATTGGTTTCGAAGATCAACACACGTTGCCTAGATAGAGAGCGTCAGGCGTTGCTGATGCTCTTGGCGTTGTTCTGCTGCTCGACCAATGCGCGAATGCGCGGTAGTAGATTCTGACCGTATTCCACGGCGTCGCGCATTTGCTCGAAGCCGCGGAACAGGAAGGTGGTCACGCCAATGTTGTAGTACTCCAGCGCGGCCTCGGCGACCTGCTCCGCTGTGCCGACCAGCGAGGTTGAGTTGCCAGCACCACCGCTGAGTGCGGCGATCTCGGTCCATAGGCGTTTGTCATGCACCTTGCGCTGGCCCGCTAGTTCCACCAGGCGCGAGGAGCCAGCGTTGCTGGTGCCGAAGTTCTTGTCGCGCCGTTTGCCCTGGCGCAGATGGATCAGCTCGCGTGCATCAAGCAGGGTGCGCTCGGCGCGGGCCCAGGCTTCTTCCTCGGTAGCGCCGAGGATCGGTCGCAGCGACAGGCTGAAGCGGATGTGCTTTTCGCGGCCGTACCTGGCCGCGGCCTTGCGCACCTTGGCGATCCGCTCACGGACCTGTTCCAGCGGTTCGCCCCACATCATGTACACGTCGGCGTGTTTGGCGGCGACCTCCACGGCAGCGTCGGATGCGCCGGAGAAGTAGATAGGTACGTGTGGTTTCTGGACCGGCTTGACCAGCGTCAGGTTGTCTTCGATCCGGTAGTGCTCGCCCTGATGATCGAAGGGCTCGGTGCTCGTCCAAGTCTTGCGGAAGATGTCCAGGTATTCCTCGGTGCGGGCGTAGCGAGCGTCCTTGTCGAGGTAGTCGCCGTCGCGCTGCAGGTCACCGCTGTCGCCGCCTGTGATCACGTTGATCGAGGCGCGGCCGCGGCTCAGGTGGTCGAGGGTGGCGAACTGCCGGGCGGCGAAGGTAGGCGCCTGAAAGCCCGGGCGGTGGGCGACCAGCAGGCCCAGCTTGTCCGTCACCGCGGCCACGTAGCTGGCCAGGATCATCGAGTCCGCTGCGCTGGTGTTGACGGCCAGCAGGGCTTTGTCGAAACCACCATATTCCTGGGCTTGGGCGAAGGCCTTGATGAAGTCGATGTCCACCACCGGGCCGCGTGGCGCCTGGGACTCGCTGCTTTCCTGAGGGCCGATCAGGCCGATGAATTCGAGGCTCATGGTTGCTCCTTTCAATCGAAGTGGGCTGCCACCGGCCCGCCTGGCGAGCTCAGCGGCGGGCGATGCTCAGGCCACTCGGCCTTCCAGGCGGCGCTCCGTGTTGCGGTTGGCGGGTACGGCCAGGCCGAAGTTGTCGCGCAGTGTCTGGCCTGCGTATTCACGGCGCAGTAGGCCGCGCTCCTGCAGCAAGGGCACTACCAGCTCGGTGAAATACTGCAGGCCGTCGGGCAGCAGCGAGTTGACGATAAAACCATCGGCGGCGCCGTCCTCGAACCAGTCCTGCAGGGCGTTGGCGACCGCTTGCGGGGTGCCGACGAAATCGCGACGCGGGCGCGAGAACTGCAAGGCCACTTCGCGCAGGGTCAGGTGCTCGTCGCGGGCACGCTGCTTGATCTGTTCCGACATGCCCTTGTGGCTGTTGCTGCCCAGGTCGCCCAGGTCAGGGAAGGGCGCATCCAGTTCGTGACGGCTGAAGTCGTAGTCGTTGAATGGGCGGCCAAGTGCGACGATGGCGTCCTCAATGCTGACCAGTTCGACGGCCTGCTGGTAGCGACTCTCCACTTCCTCGGTATCGCGGCCGATGATCGGGCGAATGCCCGGCAGGATGAACAGCTCGTCCGGGTTGCGGCCAGCCTTGGCAGCGCGCTGCTTGAGATCGGCGTAGTAGGCGCGTGCCTCGCTGAAGGATTCCGGGCTGACGAAGATCGCATCGGCATTCTGGGCAGCGAAATTGCGGCCGTCCTCGGAGGTGCCGGCCTGGAAGATCAGCGGCTGGCCCTGGCGCGAGCGCTGGATGTTGAGCGGGCCTTTGACCTTGAAAAATTCGCCCTGGTGATCGAGGGTGTGCAGCTTGCTTGGGTCGAAGAATTCGCCGCTCTGCTTGTCGCGGGTAAAGGCGTCGTCTTCCCAGGAGTCCCACAGGCCCTTGACCACGTTCACGTGCTCGCGGGCGATGCGGTAGCGGGTGGCGTGGGGCGGGTGCTCGGCCTTGCCGAAGTTGTCGGCGGTGCCGGAGAGCCACGAGGTGACCACGTTCCAGCCAGCGCGCCCGCCGCTGATGTGATCGAGCGAGGCGAACTGACGAGCGACCTGGAACGGCTCGCTATAGCTCACCGTCACGGTGGCCACCAGGCCGATGTTTTCGGTCACAGCGGCCAGCGCCGAGAGAATGGTCAGCGGCTCGAAGCGGTTGAGGTAATGCGGGCTGGATTTGGCATGGATGTGCAGGCTATCGGCGATGAACGCGAAGTCGAACTTGGCGCCTTCGGCCAGTTTGGCCTGCTGTTTGTAGAAGCCGAAATTGACGCTGGCATCGGCCAGCGCGTTCGGGTGGCGCCACTCGCCCCAGCCGTGGCCGACACCGTGAATCATTGCGCCCAGTTTGATCTGTCGTTTGCTCATGGAGAATGCTCCTGCCGGTTTACTGAGGTTGCACTTGGGCAACCGCTTTGCCCGGCTGGTCGGCGCGGGCAGCGTTAAAACTCGGATCGAAGCCGTGGGAGACGTCCACGGCGCGGGCCAGCACGCCTTCTTCGAGATAGATGTCGGAAACCTGCTGCAGACCGGCGATGACCTCGTCGGTGATTTCCGCGCGCGAATGGACGGTGGCCTTGACCGATTCCAGATGCACCTCGACCGGCAGGCCGGTCACCCGCGCCTGGGCCTCTGCGTACGCCTGGTGATGGTCGTTAGCCCACAGGAAGGCGCGTTCGACCCGTTTGACGAAGTCTTCGAGCTGCACGCGCTTGTCGTCGACGGCGGTCTGCGTGGCGGCCAGGTAGAAATGGTTGGTCAGCAGGTTGTCACTGCTGCGCAGGATGCGTGCGCCGTTCTGGGTGATGGCGATGGTGGTGTACGGGTCCCAGGTCGACCAGGCATCGGCGGCGCCGCTTTCCAGAGCACTGCGGGCATCGGTGGGCAGCAGATTGACGAAGGTTACGTCGGAGGTTTTCAAACCGGCTTCGCGCAGCGCGCGGATCACCAGGAAGTGGCCGATGGAACCGCGGTTGGTGACGATGCGTTGGCCCTTGAGGTCGGCCACGGTCTTTAGCGGCGAATCCTTCGGCACCAGGATCGAAGTGGTGTAGCGACCATCGCGCTTGATGATTTCCACCACCTTGAGTGGCGCGCCGGCGCCCAGGGCGAACACATAGGGCGCATCGCCCAGGCCGCCGATGTCCACTGCGCCAGCGTTCAGCGCCTCGCCCAAGGGAGCTGCGGCCGGGAACTCGGAGAAGTCGATTTCGTACGGCACGTCGTCGAGTTCGCCGGCGGCCTCCAGCAGCAGCTTGATGCCCGATTTCTGATTGGCGACACGTAGCGGCTCGAGGTCCGCGGCGCTGGCGTAGCCGCCGAGCAGCAGGCTGCTGCCCAGCAGAGTGGTGAGGAGGGTACGGATCAGCATGGGTGAGCTCCGGTCAGGCCGCCAGCACGGCCAAGTTGGTCAAATAAAGGGTGCGCGTGAGCGATGCCGCGTCGTCGTGGGCACGGATTGCGCCACGGGAAATCTGCGGGAATGAAGGCGGGGTCAGGCATGGGCGTAGCGCTCCTGGCATGGGTCGGGGTGCGGCCTCCGCCAGGAAAGGGGTCGGTCTGCAATCGACCTTATAGAGCTAAGAAAGGGCTGTGAAAGTCTTTTTGGTTCTAAGCTAATTATGTAATTTCATTATCTAATCTGTTTTGAAATATCAGTAATGGGTATTTAATGCGGGTATCTTTAGAGTGTTCGAGAGTTCTCCCATGAGCAGCAAGAGGCAGATAAAACTGGGCGCGGTGCCGATGGGGGTGGGCGGGCCAGGACGCCATAATCTATGGCACGACCCCGAAGTGCCGGCCGATGCCAGCGTCAGTGTCGAGTGGTTCATCGACTTGGCGCAGCAGGCCGAGGCCGCGCTGTTCGATCTGATCTTCATCGTCGACAGCCAGTTCATCACGCCGGATTCGCCGCCCCATTACCTCAACCGCCTGGAACCCCTGACGCTGCTCTCGGCCCTCGCGGTGACTACCCGCCACATCGGCCTGGTCGGTACCCTGACCACCTCCTACAACGAGCCTTTCAACGTGGCGCGCCGGCTGGCCTCGCTGGATCTGATCAGCAAGGGGCGGGCGGGCTGGAACGTGGTCACCAGTGGCGATGCCGGCACCGCGGGCAACTACGGGCGCGACGAGCATTACGACTACGACACCCGTTATGGGCGTGCGCTGGAACATGTCGAAGTGGTGCAGAAGCTCTGGCGCTCCTACGAGGACGATGCGCTGGTGCGCAACCGCGAGACCGGGCAATTCCTCGACCGCAGCAAGCTGCATGCGCTGCATTACAAGGGAGAGCACTTCTCGGTGGTTGGCCCGCTGAACATCCAGCGCTCGCCGCAAGGACAACCGGTGATCTTCCAGGCGGGCGACTCGCACCAGGGGCGCGACCTGGGCGCCAACGTCGCCGATGTGGTGTTCACCCATGCACCGAGCGTGGAGAAAGGCCAGGCCTTTTACCGTGATATCAAGGCCCGCGCCGAGCGCCTGGGGCGTAATGCCGATGACATCATCATCCTGCCAGGTGCGCAGATCTACATCGGTGACACCGACGCCGAGGCGCGTGAGATCGAGCGGCACTATCATGCCGTCGACCACAGCTTCGAGCAGGCGCTGGCCGAATATGGCCGCAGCTTCGGCTGGCACGATTTCCGCCAGTACGACCTCGACGCACCGTTCCCGGTTGAGGCGCTCGAACATGCCCGCAGCAGTTTCTACACCGCCGCCAAGGCTGCCACCGACCAGGCCGTCGCCAATGGCTGGACGCTGCGCCAGGCGGTGGCCGCCGGCTTGCAGCTGAGGCCCAACGCCTTCGTCGGGTCGGCCGAGACGGTCGCCAACGAGATGATTCGCTGGTTCGAGGCGCGGGCACTGGATGGCTTCAACCTCTACATCGGCCACCCGGAGCAGTTCCGGCGCTTCACCAGGGAGGTGGTGCCGATCCTGCAGGAGCGTGGGGTTTATCGCCGTGCGTACGAGGGCAGCACCTTGCGTGAGAGCCTGGGGCTGGAGATTCCTCGCAATCTTCGGTGACTTACTCACGACCGGGGCAGGGGTATTACCCGCCCCAGTCGCTGGGGGCAGAGAGTGTCGAGCCTTCAGGCCGCCACGCCAGCCGTGTGATGGCCTGGTATGGCCGCGATCAGCTCCCGGGTGTAGTCGCTGGCCGGATGGTCGAACACTTGCGCCACAGAGCCTTGCTCGACCACTTGCCCGTTGCGCAGCACCAGTATCTGATCGGCGACGTTGGCGACCACTGCCAGGTCGTGGGACACCAGCACATAGGCAATACCCAGTTCGCGCTGCAGCTCGTCGAGCAGGTCGAGAATCTGCGCCTGCACGGAAACGTCGAGCGCCGATACCGGCTCGTCGAGCAGCAGGTCGGGTTTCAGCGCCAGGGCACGGGCGATAGCGACGCGCTGGCGCTGGCCGCCGGAGAGTTCGCGAGGCAGGCGATCCAGATAGCTGACGGGCAGGTGCACGCGGCTGATCAGCTCGCGCGCGGCCTTTTCCAACGCTTCGCCCTTGAGTAGGCCAAAGGACACCAGCGGTTCGACGATACTGTCGAAAATCGTGAAACGCGGATCGAGGGCGGCGAAGGGGTTTTGCTGCACCAGCTGAATACGTTGGCGCAGCGGGCGGAATTCACGCCAGCTGAGATTGGTCACGTCCCGCTGCTCGAACTGCACGCGACCCTGGCTGGGTTTTTCCAGACCGAGGGCTATGCGCAGGGCGGTGCTCTTGCCCGAGCCGGATTCACCGACGATGGCTAGGGTCTGGCGGGGGTAAACGTTGAGGCTGAGGTTCTGCAGAGCGATGAACTGGCTGTCTTCACCCTTGACCCTCGGCAGCTCGAAGGTTTTGCCAACATTATTCAGGCTGAGGATTGGTGTCTGCTCGGCGTGGCTAATAGTCGCGCGCGGCTTGCGCCGATTGGCAAAAGCCGGTGCGGCGGCGAGCAGGGCACGGGTGTAGTCATGCTGCGGCGCATCCAGAATCTGCTTTGGCTGGCCCTGTTCGACCAACTCGCCCTGTTTCATCACGAGGATACGATCGGCGCGGTCCGTTGCCACGCCCAGGTCATGGGTGATGATCAGCAATGAAATACCGCGCTCGGCGACGAGGCGCTGCAGGTGGTCGAGAATCTTGCGCTGCACGGTAACGTCCAGGGCGCTGGTCGGCTCGTCGGCAATGATCAGCCGCGGGTTGCCGGCCAGCGCGATGGCAATCAGTACACGCTGGCGCATGCCGCCGGACAGCTCATGGGGATATTGGCGGGCGCGCAGCACCGGTTTGTCGAGGCCGACCTGTTCCAGCAACTCGACGATATCGGCGTCTACGCCCGGATAACGGCGGCCATGGGCAAGAATCAGCGCTTCGCCGATCTGCTGGCCAATACGCAGCGTCGAGTTGAGGCTGACCATCGGGTCCTGCGGTACCAGGCCGATGGTACGTCCGCGCAGGGCAAGCTTCTGTTTCTCGCTGGCGCTGCTTAGCTCGGTGCCATCGACCAGCAACTGGCCATCGGTGATCTGCGCATTTTCCGGCAGCAGGCCGAGAATGGCGTTGGCCAGGGTCGACTTGCCCGAGCCAGATTCGCCAACGATGGCCACGGTCTCGCCCTGGTCGACGCTGAATGAAACGTTACGCACCGCCTGGTTCGTCTGCCCGGCGATGCGGTAGCTGACCGCCAGATTGCGAATATTGATCAACAGGCTGCTCATCGGGTGTTCTCCTCGAAGGTGCGGGCGATGTGGTTGAGGCTGAACACCACTGCGACCACGAACAGCCCCGGCAGCAACGACACCCAGGGTGCGGTGATCAGAAAGTGCCGGCCGTTGGCGATCAGTGTGCCCCATTCGGCAGCGGGTGGCGCGGCGCCAAACCCAAGAAACGACAAGCCGGCGGTGGCCAGAATCGCCGCGCCAAAATCCAGGGTGGCGAGCACCGCCACCGGGCCCCAGGCGTTGGGCAGAATGTGCCGCAGCAAGGTGCGGCCCCAGCTGGCGCCGCCCAGTCTTGCAGCTTCCACATAAGGCAGCGTTTTCACCCGCAGCACTTCGGCGCGGGTGGTGCGGGCAAAGCCGGGAATGATGCCAACGCCCACGGCGATGGCCACCGGGATGGTGCCAAAGCCGATGGCAGTGACGATGGCCAGGGCCAGCAGCAGGCCGGGTAGGGCCAGCAGCACGTCGACGAAACGCATGATCACGGCATCGATACGTCCACCGGCAAACCCGGACAGCACACCGAGGCCGAGCCCGCCGACCAGGGCGATGCCGACGGCCAGCAACGCAGCCTGCACCGACAGGCTGGAGCCGTAGACCACCCGGGTATACAGATCGCGGCCCAACTCATCGGTGCCGAACCAGTGAACCAGGTTCGGTGCGGTGAGCTTGTCGGTGGGCGAGGTGGCGTAGGGGTCGAAACCCGTCAGCAATTGCGGCACCAGCGCCGAAACCAGTGCGAACAGCACGATCAGCGCCGCCAGGCTGAAACCGGGGCGGCGCAGCAACGGGCGTAACGCGGTGACCGCGCGCTGTAAACGGCTGCGGCGCCGCCAGGTGAGCGACACGTTGGCGGGCGAATGGGAGAGCGAGGCAATGCGGCTGTCGGCGTTCATGGGTCAGGACACCTTTGGCGTGTGGGCGATGCGCGGATCGAAGTAGGGATACAGCAGGTCGACGATCAGGTTGACCAGCACGAAGGCCGCAGCGGACACCGCGACGATGGCCAGCACCACCGGAATGTCCTGGCGCAACACCGCTTCCTGGGCCAGGCGGCCGACGCCGTTGCGGGCGAAGATGGTTTCCACTAGCACCGCGCCGGATACCGTGTTGCCGACCTGCAGGCCGATCAGGGTGAGAATCGGCAGCGCGGCATTCTTGAACGCATGGCGCGCCTGCACCTGAGCACGGCTCAGGCCCTTGGCGTACGCCGTGGCGATGTAGGGCTCCTGCCACACGCCCTGAAAGCCGCGTTGCAGCACCTGGGCGTACACCGCGGCGCTGGGAATAGCCAGGGTCACGGCCGGCAGGATCAGGCTGTCGAAGCCGCGGCTGCCGGTGGCCGGAAACCAGCCGAGGCTGAACGCGAATACCTGAATCAGCAGCAGGCCCATCCAGAACACCGGCACCGAGAAACCCAGTGACGGCAGGCGCGCCAGTGCGACTTTCAACGGCCGCCAGCGGGTGTAGGCCGTCAGGTAGGCCAGGCCGATGCCGCCGATCAGCGACAGCACGATGGCCAGGCCGGCTAGCGACAGGGTTTGTGGCAGGCGCTGCACCAGCAGCTCGTTGACCGGGCGGTTGAGCGACAGCGATTGCCCGAAGTCGCCCTGCACGGCGTTCCACAGCAAGCTGAAGTACTGCTCGAAGATACCCTTGTCGAGGCCGTAGTAGGCCTGTGCCCTGGCCAGGTCCTCGGGCGATAGCGAATCGACTTCCATGCCCGAGGCGCTGAGCATGATCGACAGGGTGTCACCCGGCAGCAGGTAAAGGATGAAGTAGGTGATGCTGTAGGCGCCCCAGAGCACCAGCAGCGCCTGGCCGACGCGGCCGATCAGGTAGCGGCTCATGGTTCATCCACCTCGATATCGCCCAGCAGCGCGAAGCCTTCGGCGGTCCAGCGGAAGTTCTTCACCCGCGGCGCGGTGGCGGCCTGCCAGACGCGTTCGTAGATTGGAAATGCGGAGGCTTCGTCGACCAGCAAGTCCTGCAGCTGCCCGTAGGCCTCGGCGCGCTGCTCGGCCTGGGTGGCGGTGATGCCAGCATCGAACAGCGCCTTGGCCCGTTCCAGGGTTTGCGGCTCGTAGAGGTTGGTGGCCAGCGTCGAGCTGTTGGCGGTGCGCGGATCGAGGATGGTCTGCAGGATGATCGGGTCGGCGCGGGTCATATAGGTGGAGGTCAGATCATAGTTGCCTTGAGCGTTGGCCGTGACCCATTCGGCGCGCGTGACTACGGCGAGCTTCAGCTCGATGCCGAGCTTGCGCAGTTGATCCTGCACCAACACATCGCCGGCAGTTTCCGCACCATTGATGTTGTAGCTCAGGCTCAGGCGCTTGCCGTCCTTGCTGCGGTAACCATCGACGCCCTTGCTCCAGCCCGCCTCGTCGAGCAACTGCTCGGCGCCCTGTGGGTCGTACGCCAGCTTGGCACTCTGATCCTTGAAGAACGGCGTGGTCACGTCATAGATGCTGCGCACCACCGGAAACTCGGCGTTGTACACGGTGCTGGCGTAGGTCTTGCGGTCGATACCTTTCTGCAGTGCCAGGCGCACGCGTTTGTCTTCCAGCACGCGGCCGTTGCGGGTGTTGGGGAACAGGTTCAGCGACGGCCCCGGCAGCGCCCGGCTCTGGATGGTCGCGCCCTTGGACTGAAACAGCTTCAGGTCCACTTCCGAGAACGGGTTGCGAGGCCACAGGATGTCGGCCTCGCCCTGCAGGAACAGGCCATTGCGCACACTTTCCTCGGGGATGTAGCTGATCTCCACGGTATCGAGATGGGCTTCACCCTTGTTACTGACGTTGGCTGACGGCCAGGCGTAGCCGCTGCGCTTGACCAGCTTGGCACCCACCTCCGGTGTGTAATGCTCTAGCACGAATGGGCCGCTGCCGATGATCTTGCCGAGCGAGCGCTCCTTTGGTGTCAGTGCGTAGGACGCTGGTGCGAGAATCGCCAGATTGGTGGTCGAGGTGGCCTGCAGAAAGCCGGCGTTGGGCCGAGACAGCATCAGTTTGACGGTAAAGTCGTCGACCACTTCGGCGTGATCAAAGCCTGCCAGGTAGGTGGCGCCAAAGGTCGCTGGCTGGTCGGTGGCCAGCGCCTTGTTACTGTCGAAGGCGGTCTTCACGGCCCTGGCGTCGAAGCGTTCGCCATTGCTGAATGTCACGTCGTCACGCAACTGAAAGGTGTAGGTCAGGGCGTCGTCGCTGATGGTCCAGCTTTTCGCCAGCCAGGGAATGATCTCGCCATTCTTCGGGTCCTGATCGGTCAGGCTTTCGGCGACATTGCGCAGCAGCACGCGGTGCTCCAGCCAATAGACCTGGAACGGGTCGACGCTGACCAGCGTGGTGTTGTCGCCGAAGAAGGCGATGTTCAGGGTTTTGCTGGCGGCTTCGTCGTCAGCAGGCGAGCAGCCGATCAGCGCGGCGGCGATAGCGCAGGAAGCGAGCAGGTGGAGCGCGGAGTAAGTTTTTTTCATCTATTTGTCCCGATTTTTCTAATGAGGTGCATGCAAGGCTGAGGGCGGCCACCTGTAAGGCTGCGTCCGCGGTGGGGGGCGCTGCTGTACATGGGCGTACGAAGCCTCGACGCGCCGGCTTTCACAGGTGCGGTTCGTGGCTTTGGTGGGAGCGACAAGACGGTGGTAGATCGCTCAAGGTGTTGCAGGTCTGTCCGGCGGGATATCCGGTTAGACGATCACTGTCGGCGACACATTCGTTCATCGTCACGCTGGGCCGGCGGCAGCCCCGGCCAGCCGATCAGGACGCTGGCGCTGTTCCCATGCAGGTTGTCGAGCAGGCGACTGACTAGACGTGAGAGATAGCGTTTCATGAGGTACGTCCTGCCCTAGATTGCGATGGCGCTGAGCGGGTAGCCCTGCGCCAGAAACGGGTTGTGGTCACGACCGATGCTTTGCGGGTCGTCCTTTTCCACACCGAGCAGTGCCAGCAGGCGTGTGCGGATGGCGTTGAAACCGGCCTGGCCGTTGTCACGCGGGCGATCCAGATCGACACGCAGCTCTTCGGCGATGCGACCGTCCTGCAGCACGATGATGCGGTCGGCGAGCAGAATGGCTTCGTCGACATCGTGGGTGACCAGCAGCACCGCCGGTGTGTGCTTCTGCCACAGGTCGATGATCAGCCGATGCATGCGGATGCGGGTCAGCGCATCGAGGGCGGCGAAGGGTTCGTCGAGCAGCAGCAGTTTGGGTTCGCGAACCAGGCTACGCGCCAGTGCCACACGCTGGGATTCACCGCCGGAAAGAGTGGCGGGAAACGCCTCCAGGCGATGAGCCAGGCCGACTTCTGTGAGCGCCTGCACGGCGCGCTCCTTGGGGTTGGCCACGCGCAGGCCGAGGGTGACGTTCTTCCAGGCACGTTTCCAGGGCATCAGCCGTGGCTCCTGGAACACCGCGGCGCGGGCCTGCGGGGCGGTCAGTTCGCCGCCCTCGATGGGGTCGAGGCCGGCCAGGGAACGCAACAGAGTGGTCTTGCCGGAGCCGCTGGCGCCAAGCAGGGCGACGAACTCGCCTGGAGCGATGTCCAGGTCCAGTTCATCGATCACCCGGTTGTCGCCGAACTGACGTACCACGCCGCGCAGGCTGACGGCCGGCGAGAAATCGATCTTGCTGTGCGCATTCATGCATCAGGTCCTTATGAACGATGGGCGCCAGGCCAGGGCCAGGCGTTCCAGAGTGCGGATCAAACCGTCGATGAGCAGACCCAACAAGCTGTAGATCAGCAGGCAGATGACGATCACGTCGGTGCGCATGAAATCCCGCGCATCGCTGGCCAGGAAGCCGATGCCAGCGGTGGTGTTGATCTGCTCGACAAACACTAGCGCCAGCCAGGAAATGCCCAGGGAATAGCGCAGGCCGACGAAGAATGAGGGCAGGGCGCCGGGCAGGATCACGTGCCAGATCAGCTCGCGACGGTTTAGGCCAAGGGTGTTGGCCGCCTCCACCAGTTTCGGGTCGATGTTGCGGATGCCGGCGAACAGGTTGAGGTAGATCGGAAAGGTGGTGCCCATGACGATCAGCGCCACCTTGGTGAACTCGCCGATGCCGAACCACAGGATGAACAGTGGCACCAGAGCCAGGGACGGGATGGTGCGCAGCATCTGCATGGGCGAGTCGAGGGCGATCTCGCCGCGTTTCGACAGGCCGGTGATCAGCGCGGCGCTGACGCCAATGGCCACGCCGATGCTCAAGCCAGTGACGGCGCGCTGCAGCGAGACCAGCAGATGGCGCAGCAGCTCACCACTGCGGATCAGCTCCCACAGCGTGGTGCTGATTTCGCTCGGCGCGGCGATCACCCGGGTGGGAATCAGCCCGGTCCGCGAGGCGATTTCCCAGAGCAGCAGAATGGCCAGGGGGCTGAGCAGGCGCAGCACGAAATCCGGTGCCGTCCATGTCCGGCGGTGGGCGGACGCTGTCGCGCGGCTTACGGTGATGGTGCTGGTATCGCTCATCAGGATCTCCCGCCACTCAGTGTTTGTAGCTATGGCCCGAGGCGCGCTCGAGCTGACGAATCAGCGCGTCCCAGTGCAGCTTGATGCCCGGCCCCTTGCCGTCGGAAAAGCGCGCCGACTGCTGGCGCACCTTCTCGATGGCTTCGGCCGGCGCGTGCAGTAGGTCGGCGTTACCGCCGGCCTGGGCGGCGATCTGGATGTTGCAGGCGCGCTCCAGCCCATGCAGCTCGCGAAACGCATGCTCGACGCTGATGCCGCCGGTGAGCAGTCCGTGGTTGCGCAGGATGAAGATGTTGCTGTCGCCCATGTCCGCGACCAGCCGTTCCTGCTCGTCGAGATCCAGCGCCACCCCTTCGTAGTCGTGGTATTTCACCCGGCTGTAATAGCCCAGCGCGTGTTGCGAGAGCGGCAGCAGGCCGCCGCGCTGAGCGGAGACCGCAGCGCCGTCGCGGGTGTGGGTGTGCAGCACCGCCTGCAAATCAGGGCGTGCACGGTGAATGGCGCTGTGGATCACGTAGCCAGCCTGGTTGATGCCCAGGTTCAGCGGGTCGTCTATGATCGTGCCATCGACGTCGACCTTCACTAGGTTCGAGGCGGTGATCTCGTCGAACAGCAGGCCGAAGGCGTTGATCAGAAAGTGCTCGTCCGGCCCCGGTACGCGGGCGGAGAAGTGTGTGTAGATATGATCCGTCCAGCGAAACAGCGCGGCCAGCTGGTAGGCGGCAGCCAGCTTGACGCGTACTTCCCATTCTTCAGGGCTGACGCGCTCCCGGACCGACGGGGTGCTGTGTAGGGTGGCAAGTGAACTCATGGCAATCTCCTGGCCTCGATGGGCAATCTGTCTAGTAACCGCGTCCGATATCGACGAGGTTTTCCAGTTGCGCTTGCGTCTGGAAACGCTGGAAGTTGGCGACGAAATCGTCGACGAACTTGCGCTTCCCGTCGGTGGACAGGGCACTGGTGTGGGGTGAAATACGTACCCGCGGATGCACGTACAACAGGTGATTGTTCGGTAGTGGTTCGGGGTCGGTAACATCCAGGGTGGCGCGGCCGATGCTGCCGTTGTCCAGGGCCTCGAGCAGGGCGTTTTGATCGAGCAGGCCGCCACGAGCCAGGTTGATCAGGTGCAGGCCGGGCTTGGCGCTGCCCAGCACGTCGCGGTCAAGCAGGTGGCGGGTATCTGCGGTCAGTGGCGTCACCACCACTAGGTGATCGGCTTCGGCGAACAGATGGTGGATATCACGCGCGGCCTCGATGCCGGGAATTTCGGCGAGGGCGTGACCGGGGCGCCCTAGGGCGATGACGCGCATGCCCAGGGCCAGCGCCTTTTGCGCCAGGCTCTGGCCAATCGAGCCTAGGCCCAGGATACCCAGCGTCGCGCCCTTGACCGGCTGCAGGTAGGTGAAGTGCCAATCGTCGTTCTTTACCCAGATGTCCGGAAGCTGCTTGGCCGCGCTGAAGATCGCCGCCAGGGCGAATTCGGCGACATGGTTGGCGTTGGCACCCTTGGCGCTGGCAACCTGCTCTACGTCGAACAGCCAGCTCGGGTAGAAATCGATGCCGGAGGAGGCCAGTTGCACCCACTGCAGCGACCACGGCCAACCGGCTGGCGCATCCTTGAGTTCGACGCCGCGCACGTTGATGGGGCGTACGATCAGCGTGCTGGCGTCAGCAGGAATTTGCGCCAGGCCTTCCGGGCCAAAGGGGATTTCGACGATACGCTGTTGCGGCAGGCGCTCGCGCAGATAGGCGTTGGCCTCGGCATCTAGCTGGCTGACGATGGTCTGGCTCATCGTGCGGCCTCCCGAGCCTGGGCGAAGGCGCTACGGCCGACGGCGCTGAGCGCCACATCGTCCTGCGGGGTGTGGATGCGGCTGCACAGCACGTCACGGAAATGCCGTTCCAGCGGGTTCTTGCGCGACAGGCCCGGGTTGCCGGATGCCTCGATGGCGAGTTCTACGGCACGGATTGCGTTGCTGCTCACCAGTTGCTTGATCTGTCCGGCGTGCGCCGCCTCGACCTGGCCGGCGGCAGCCGAATCGAGCAGGGTGCGGTTGGCAAACAGCAGGGTATCGATGCGCCCGACGATCTCCTGAAAGCGCGGCAGGCTGGAGAGCGGCGCTCCGAGGTTGGAGGGCGTACGTTGTTCGAGAAAGCCCACCAGCCAGTCCCGCGCCGCCTGGGCGACGCCATCGTAGATGGCCGGCAGCAATACCGACATCCACAACATGCCTTCACCGTCCAGTTCCGGCCTGGGTGCGCTCCAGGGGCTGACACTGACAGCGTGCTCGAGGGGGATCAGCACGTCGTCGAACTGCACTTCATGGCTGCAGGTGGCGCGCATGCCCAGGTGATCCCAGTCGTCGACTATACGAATGCCGGGGGTGTCGCGATGGACCAGGTAACCGCCAACCAGTGGGTCGGCATCGTCGCTGCGCGCCCACACCAGGTACCAGGTCAGGCCGTGGCTGCCAGTCGAATAGATCTTGCGGCCGCTCAGGCGCCAGCCTTCGCTGGTACGTCGGGCAGTCGTCGCTGGCAGACCGCCGCGCGCCGGCGTGCCGAGTTCGGGTTCGACGCGAAAGGCGTTGATCAGCGCGCCGTTCTCTACCGCATCGATACCCACCTGGCGACGCAGATGCTCGGGCCAGTTGAGGTTCTGCTGCAGGCGAAAATGCTGCAGGTACTGCATTACTAGAATCAATGCGGTAGACGGCTCGCCCTTGGCCACCGCACTGACGACCTGCCGCGCTATCAGCAGGTCGGCGCCGCTACCGCCCAGGCTTTTCGGTACCGTCAAGGCTAGCAATCCGTGGTGCTGCAGCAGTGCGAAGTTCTCCGCTGGAAACTCGCCACTGCGGTCGAAACGCTCGGCGCTGGCGGCCAGCGTACGGGTTATTTCAGCCAACAGGCGGGCGAAGTGGGCCGCGTCTCGCTCAGGGGCTTGGCATTGGGCGGTAAAGGCGAGGGTGTCGGCGAGGTGCGTCATGGGTCTCTCATCACTAGCGCAGAGGGCAGGCGATGCCTGTCTGGTTTCTGAGCGCCCCAGGGTGATGAGGTGGCCTGAGTGAGACCGTATTCTTATAACTTAACGCTGTAAAAGTCTTTTTGGTTCTAAGCTAATTATCAGCGTTGCTGATTTATAATTTTAATCTTTATGCGCTAATGGAATTATTAGTGGTCAAAAAAAGGGCGCTGTTGCACCCATGGTCGTGTAGAGGGCGTAGCGCTATCAAAGCGTTAATCGCTCTGACAGCCTACTGCGTTAAGTCGAGCGCAGGCGCTCGGCAGCGACATCGCTGAACAGGTTCACGGCATCCTGAAGGTTGCCCAGGTACTGCGGATGCAGCAGCCAGAGGTCGATCATCGGTTTGAAGTCGCCAACGCTGATCACGTCCAGTTGCTCGCGATGGCCGCTGCGCTCGAGCAAGGGCGCCGGCACCAGGCCCAGCCCCATGCCGCTGGCGACTAAGCCCAGCTGCAATTCGGTGCCAAAGGTTTCCAGGTTGATTTGTAGCGACAGGCCTTGTTCGGACAGTGCGCGTTGCAGGCCGGCGCGGAAGCCGCAACCATCCGGGTTGAGCACCCAGCCCTGCGCGTAGCAGTCCTTGAGCTTGCAGCTGCGCTTGCGCATCGCGCCCTTCGCGGCCACCACCAGTAGCGGCATGCGGCCGATGGAGCGGCTGGCGATGCCTTCGGGAAAAATCTTGCCGGCAGGGAAGAGCACCGCGGCCGCATCCAGCTCACCATTTTCCATGCGCGTGATCAGGCTACTGCCCCAGCCATTGATGACCTGGGTCTTCAGCTCCGGGAAGGTCTCGCGAATCTGCTGCAAGGCATCGAGCAGCACCACATCACTGATGGTTTGGGGCACACCCAGGCGCAGCGAGCCGCTGGGCGAACCATCGCTGGCGACCAGCTCACGCAGTGAGTCGATTTCGCGCAGGATCGCCTTGCACTGTTCGTAGACGCGCAGGCCCATGGGCGTCGGCTTGAGCGGCTTGGTGTTGCGGTCGAGCAGGTTGGCGCCCAGGTCTTCCTCGAAGTTCTGTACGCGCCGGGTGATGGCTGGCTGGGTCAGTTGCAGCGCATCGGCCGCCAGCTTGGTCGATTGACAGCGGATTACCGCAACGAATGCATCCATGTCATCGATCTTCATCTTTGCGCTCACATATTAAGAGTTGGAAAAAATACGCTTATAGAATAACTCGCTGGATCGAACCAGAGCACGGATCGATTTGGGAATGTGACCGACAAGGCTGGGGCGTTATGGCGAAGCACTGAGTCTCCAACCAGCTTTTGCGTAGTGGCCGGGAAAGGAGCGGATAGGGTGGCGGTGCGGGGCCTCTACCGCGGCCATTGGATAACGTGATGGGCGAGAGCAATAGGGCTTGGCGAGAGTCCCTCTGGTGCAGCTTTCATGAAGCGGCAACCACAAGGCAGAAGCGGCCACTCAGCGATTCATTGTGGGAACGGGCCATGCCCGTGATTTTTCGCGGGCATGGCCCGCTCCCACAGGTAATGCTCCTACGGCCGCTTGCGCCACTTAGCTGCCAAAGTCGACGAACCTGGGCTGAAAGATTATGAACAGGTTCTCATATCACCTGAAAGTGATGGGTTCCATCGCGGCCCAGTTGCTCGACCAGGCCGAACTCCCAATCCAGGTAGCCCTGCATGGCTTCGTGCGGGTTATCGGTGCCCTCGTAAGGGCGGCGATAGCGGTCGCTACGGGGTACTGCCAGGTGCTGATCGCCACTCTCCGT
The DNA here is from genome assembly GCF_900142655.1 of Phytopseudomonas punonensis. Lineage (GTDB taxonomy): Bacteria > Pseudomonadota > Gammaproteobacteria > Pseudomonadales > Pseudomonadaceae > Aquipseudomonas > Aquipseudomonas punonensis. Next base: position 441,840 of record NZ_FRBQ01000002.1, read on the forward strand.
CGGCAGGCCGGCAGCGACCCAAGCCGCCGTGCCTCCTTCGAGCAGCGCCACTGGCTTGCCGGTCAGCTCCTCCAGTTCGCTGACCACGAAGCGGGCCAGCAGGCTACTGCCACAGGTAAGCACGTAGCGCTCTGCCACCGGTAGTTTTTCAAGCGCTTGTGGTAGCTGCGACCGTAATGCCCACCAGGCGCCGGGAATATGCCGGGCGACATGGTTGGCGCTGGCAGTGAAGTCCAGTACCAGGGTGTCACCTTCGGCCAGCCGGGCGGCCAGCGTCTGCGCATCGATAGCGGCAGGTTGCGGCAGGGCCGGCAATGGTGGCTGCCAGGCGCCGCGCGCGGTGAAGTCGCTGTCCTGCAGGCCATCGAGCACGTGTACTTCCCAGCCCAGCTGCGCCAACCAGGAGGCGCTCATGTTGGCGCGCACGCCATCATCGTCGGCGAGCACCACGCGGGCGCCGCGCACGCTGGCGAAGTGGTCGGTTTCCTGCACCAGCTGGCCGCCTGGCGTAGAGCGCGCGCCCGGTAGATGGCCGGCCTCGTATTCCTCGGGGGTGCGGACGTCAAATAGGTAGGTGGTGCGAGTGTTCTCGGCCTGCCAACGTGTCAGGTCCTGCAGACTGGCGCGGCCGACTCCAGCCTTGTCTGCCACGGCGCGTGCCGACTGCGCGGCTTGTTGGTGATTGTGCTCGCTCACCTCGCCAAAGCGCCGCGCCTGGCCGTGCTCCAGCTGCTGGCCGGCCAGGGTCCAGCCGATGGTGCCATTGCGTAGCGCCGCCACCGGGTTGGGCAGGCCGGCGTTGACCAGCGACTGGGTGCCGATGATGCTGCGAGTTCGGCCGGCGCAGTTCACCACGATACGGGTAGCCGGATCGGGCGCCAGTTCGCGGGCGCGCAGCACCAGCTCGGCGCCCGGCACGCTGATGCCGGTAGGAATGCTCATGGTCTGGTATTCATCGAAGCGGCGGGCGTCGAGCACCACCACGTCGGCCTTGGCATCGAGCAGGGTTTTGACTTCTTCGGCAGCCAGCGACGGCGTGTGGCGCACGCTCTCGACCAGCTCACCAAACGCCTTGCTCGGCACGTTGACGTCGCGAAACAGCTCGCCGCCGGCATCACGCCAGCCCGCCAGGCCGCCGTCGAGCAGCGCCACCTGGCTGTAACCCAAGGCGACCAGGCGTTTGAGCGCTTCCCGCGCCAGGCCCTCGCCGTCGTCATACAGGGTTACAGCGGTATCGCGCCGCGGGATGCGCGCGTAGACCTCCAGTTCCAGCTTGGATAACGGAATATTGGCCGCGAACAACGGATGCGCTTCGGCGAACGGCGCCTCTTCGCGGACATCGATCAGCGCCACTTCCTGCTTGTCGAGCAGGGCCTGGCGGATGGCGTGGAAGGAGCGGGTGGCGATCTGGCTCATGCAGGGTTCTCTTTGGACAGGTCCCAGAGGTTGGGAAGAAGGCTGTTGGAATAGCCGGAAATGAATGGCTTCTCGCTGCCGTCGTCGAGGTAGACGGCACGCCTTACCGCGCCGATGTTGGCGCCATAGACGTGGATGCTGATCGAGGTGCGATCGTCGAAGGCGTTGCTGACCCGATGGATATCGCCGATGCGTGGCGACACGGCTTCTACCTGGCCAGGTTGCAGGCGCACCGCCGGCCCTTCGGGGCGCAGCCCGGCGGCATCGCGGACAAACCCCTGGGACAGCTCCGCGCCACGCAGCATGCCGATCAGGCCCCAGACGCGGTGATCGTGCACCGGCGTGCTTTGGCCAGGCCCCCACACGAAGCTGACGATGGAAAAGCGATGGCGCGAATCGGCGTGCAGCAGAAATTGCTGATAGCGCTGCGGGTCGGGCTGGGCGAAGGCGGGCGGTAGCCAGTCGTCGTGGCGAACCAATTGATGCAGCAGCTCGGCGCCGCGCTCAAGCACCAGGCTTTCGTCGGGCGAGCTGTCGAGCAATTGCGCCAGTTCATTGATGAACTGACGCAGGCGTTGCAGATTGGGTTGGGCGCTCATGCAGATATCCGGTGGTTTGCTTAAGGCCCTGCTGGGCATCGAGCGCTCACGGTAGCAAACCGTTTATGCTCATAAAAATTCAATTTATGCATAAGCTAATATGCGAATTAAGAATTTACTGGGCGGGCTCGTAAGGCTTGCTGGCTGCTTCAGCGGCTGGCTAGCGCTCGCCAGATACTTTCGCTGAGCAAACCTGCAAGCCAGGAGGCGATGAAAAATACCGACTGCTGTTTATGCATATTAGGTTATGCCTAAAATGAATTTCCTAACTGAATGCCGCTTGCGTAGCGTTATAAGTATTCGTTAGGCACTGACGCGCTTTTATAAAGAAAATGCTCTGTCGTGCTGGCGCTTGCCCATCTCAATCAGGAGCGCGACATGAGCGTGGAAATCATCGGCATGATTACCGCCACTCCCAGTTCGGAAGTGGACCAACCTCTGGGCGACGCGGTGGATGCCGACTTCGTCCGGCGTTTCGCCCAGGCCCATGAGCGCGCGGGCTTCGACCGCGCCTTGGTCGGCTACTTCTCCAATGGTGCTGAAGGTGCGGTAGTCAGCTCGTTCATCGCCGCTGCCACCGAGAGACTGGGTATCCTGCTGGCCTACCGGCCTGGGGTGATCGCACCGCCGCTCGCGGCCCGCCAGTTGGCGACTCTGGATCAGTTCAGCAACGGGCGCCTGGCACTCAACGTGATCAGCGGTGGCAGCGATGCCGATCAGCAGCGCGACGGCGACTGGCTCAACCATGACCAGCGTTATGCCCGCACCGACGAATACCTCGATGCCCTTAAGGCGATCTGGACTGCTCGGGGGCCGGTTGATCACCACGGGCATTACTACCGCTTCAAGGGGGCGCTGCCCAGCGTGCGCACACTGCAGAAGCCGCACATCCCCATCTATTTCAGTGGCTCCTCACCTGCCGCCATCCAGGTAGCGGCGCGGCACGCCGACACCTACATGCTGTGGGGTGAGCCGCTCGCGGATTTCGCCGAGCACGTGCAGCAGGTGCGCGCTGCGGCCCAGCGTCAAGGGCGTAGCCCACGGGTGTCGGTGTCCTTCCGGCCGATCATCGCCGATACCGAGGAGGCCGCCTGGAAACGCGCTGTCGAACTGCTCGAACGCATTCGCGAGAACCGCACCCGCCTAGGCCTGCCGATCAATGACCACGCGCCGGCCAATGCCGGCTCGCAGCGCCTGCTGGCGGCGGCGCAGCGCGGCGAGGTGCTGGATGAGCGACTGTGGACCGGCGTGGCCCGCTTGACTGGCGCGCAGTGGAATTCCACCGCGCTGGTCGGCACCGCTGAGCAGGTCGCCGAGTCGCTCGGTCGCTACTGGCAGCATGGCGCTTCCACCTTTCTGATTCGCGGCTTCGATCCCCTGGACGACGCCGAACTCTACGGCCGGGGCCTGATCCCGGCGATTCGTGAACATATCGCCACCCTGCAACAGCGCCGGGCCGGCTGACTCTGGAGATTGCCCCAATGAAACTGCTTTTCCTGTTGCGCCGCAGTCTGGCGGCCATCGCCGTGGCTGCGCCCCTGGCACACGCCGCAGAAACTACGGTGCTGCGCGTTGGCGATCAGAACTACTACAACGTGCGCGCCTCGGTGGAAGCGTCCGGCGTGCTGGAGGGCGCGCCGTACACCGTCGGCTGGAAGCACTTCCAGTCCGCCGCGCCGGTCGCCGAGGCGCTCGAAGCTGGCGCTGTCGACCTGGGCTTTCTCGGTGATTCGGGCTTCATCTTTCTGGCCGCCAAGGGCGCGCCGGTCAAGCTCATCGGCGTGTCGCAGCAGAACCCGGAGACCATCGCCTTGCTGGTACCTAAGGACTCCACCGCCAAGACCATCGAAGACCTCAAAGGCAAGAAGGTCGCCTACTGGCCTGGCGCCTGGAGCCAGCAACTGACCTTGCGTGCGCTGGAAAAGGCTGGCCTGCCCCAGGACTACGTCGAGTTCGTCAAGCTGATGCCCATCGACGCGGCTGCGGCCTTTCCCCAGGGCAGTATCGATGCGTTTCCAGTCTGGGAGCCCTATATCTCCCAGCAAACCCTGTTCTCTGGTGCCAGGCCGCTCCTCACCGCCAAGGGCCTGATGCCGGGGCTGTCGAGCATCGCTGCCAATGCCGAAGCCATCGAGCCCAAGCGCACCGCCATCGCCGACTTCCTCGGCCGCCTGCAGAAAGCCCGTGCCTGGGTCGAAGCCAACAAGGAAGACTACGCCGACCTGTGGGCCAAGAAAGCCAATCTGGATCAGGCCGTGTCACGCAACTGGATCGGCCACGCCAACATGACCGTCGGCCCGGTCGACGAGCAGGCTGCGCGCGACTATCAGGAAACCGCTGACTTCCTCGTCGAAACCGGTGCGCTGAAGCAGAAAATCGACACCAGCAGTATCATCGACACCTAGTTCAACAAGGCCTTTGAATAACTCACCCCAACCGGCCATTTCACGAGACCGCGCGCGCGGATCGGTAGCCCACACCACAGGACGCCCCCGCATGCGCATCTTTCGCTCTCTGGCGCTGGCCACGGCCACCGCGCTGTTTTCGCTCTCCGCACTGGCCGAGACGCTGGTCATCGGTGATCAGAGTTACAACACCCGCACCGTCATGGAGGCCGCCGGCGTGCTCGATGACGTGTCCTATGAGGTGGACTGGAAACAGTTCACCGCCGGCTCGCCGGTCGCCGAGGCACTGAATGTCGGCAGCCTCGACCTCGGCTTTCTCGGCGATGCACCGCCGTTGTTCCTCGGCGCCCTGGGCGCGCCCATCAAGGTAGTCGCGGTAACCAAGCAGAATCTGCAAGGCGTGGCCATTCTGGTGCGCAAGGACTCGTCGATTCGCAGCCTGGCGGATTTGCGCGGCAAGCGTGCTGCCGTGTGGAAGGGTTCCTGGAGTCAGCAACTATTGTTCATCGCGCTGGACCGTGAAGGCATCGCCCGCGACGATCTGCAACTGAGCTACCTGAGCGCGCTTGACGCCTCCCATGCGCTGGAGGGCGGCTCAGTGGACGTGATCGCCACCTGGGAGCCTTACGTCACCCAGGCCGAGCGTCATGGCGCGCGCGTACTAACCACCGCCGAAGGGCTGATTCCCGCGCAGAGCTTTGCCGTGGCCAGCGACAAGGCATTGGCCGGCAAGCGCGAGATCATCGCCGACTTTCTGCAGCGCCTGAAACGCGCCCGTGAATGGGCGCTGGCCAATCCGGCCCACACCGACGCCTATGCCAGCGCCTGGGCCAAGCACACCCGCGCCGACGAGTCCGTCGCCCGAGCCTGGTTCGCCCGGGCGCGTACCGACATCGGCCCGGTAACGCCGGCAGCCATCGAGCAGGCGCAACAGACCGTCGACTTTTTCGCTGGCCTGGGGCTGGTGAAGGGTTACCCAGCCGAGCGGCTGTTCGACAGCTCCTTCACCTCGACGTTGCAGCCGGCCTCTGCCAAGGCGCATTGAGTAAAGGCCCTGGCGTTTGATGGGGGCGGATCGTCGCTGGTCTACAGACTGAAGTGGGCTACCAGAAGAAACTGGTGGCTGATGGCGCAGAAAAGGACATCGGAGGGCAGGAGTGGCAAGCGCCAATCAACAAAGCGAGCGTTTTGCTTGTCGATAGGCGCATGCCGGGAAGCGGTCTCAGCGCTCGTCGAGGGCGAAGGCCGTCAGGCTGTAGGTGGGGATACCCATGTCCTGCAGTTTGCGCGAGCCGCCAAGCTCCGGCAGGTCGATGATCGCCGCCGCCTCGTGAATGCTGGCGCCCATGCGCTTGATCAGCTGTACGGCTGCCAGCAGGGTGCCGCCGGTGGCGATCAGGTCATCGACGATCAGCACCTTGTCGCCTTCGCACAGGCTGTCGGCGTGGGCTTCCAGAAAGGCTTCGCCATATTCGGTCTGATAACCCTGGCTGAGCACGTCGGCGGGTAGCTTGCCTTGCTTGCGAAACAGCACCAGTGGCTTGTTCAGTTCGTAGGCGAGAATCGAGCCGATCAGAAACCCTCGTGCGTCCATCGCGCCGACATGGCTGAAGTCGGCCTCGACGTAACGCTGGATCAGGCTGTCGATGACCATGCGCAGTGCGCGGGGCGATTGGAATAGCGGTGTGATGTCGCGAAACACCACGCCCGGTTTCGGAAAATCGTTGACCGGGCGAATAAGGGTCTTGATGGTGAATTCATCAAAGATCATGGAGGCGTGAATCCTTAACGGGAGTATCAGCCGTTAAGGTTACCACCGGCCAGCGCGCAGAGCTCGATCGGGTCGAGAATATGCACTTCCTTGCCTTCCGCCTCGAGCAGCTTGCTCTGCTGAAAACGAGTGAAGACCCGCGACACGGTTTCCACGGCCAGGCCCAGGTGGTTGCCGATCTCATTACGCGACATGGACAGGCGGAACTGGTTGGCCGAGAAGCCGCGGGCGCTGAAACGCGCGGACAGGTTGACCAGGAAGGTGGCGATTCGCTCGTCGGCGGTTTTCTTGGAAAGCAGCAGCATCATTTGCTGGTCGTCGCGAATCTCGCGGCTCATCACGCGCATCAGCTGGCGGCGCAGTTGCGGCAGACTGACCGACAGCTCGTCGAGGCGCTCGAAAGGGATTTCGCAGACCGAGGTGGTTTCCAGGGCCTGGGCCGATACCGGGTACAGCTCGGTGTCCATGCCGGACAGACCGACCAGTTCGCTGGGCAGGTGGAAACCGGTGATCTGCTCTTCGCCGGCATCGCTCAGGCTGAAGGTCTTCAGGGCGCCGGAGCGCACCGCGAACACCGAGTTGAAGGTGTCGCCCTGGCGGAACAGGAACTCGCCTTTTTTCAGGGGGCGGCCGCGTTTGACGATATCGTCGAGCGCGTCCATGTCCTCAAGATCCAGAGACAGGGGCAGGCAGAGGCTGGCGAGGCTGCAATCCTTGCAGTGTGCCTGATGAGTTGTGCGCAGCTTGATGCTTTCGGACATGCCCTTATCCCTAGGTAATCACTCAGAAGTTGTAAGGGTAACGCACCAGAGGGGTGCGCGGCCACCTGCCGCAGGGTGCTCAAGTGTCGCATGCGCCTGCCGATAAACTTGTATCGATGAATTGAAGGCAGGGAGCGGTGTGATGCAAGTGGCCACCAGCGGTGCGATTGAGCGCGGTTACGTTGCGCCAGGTATGGCGCAGGTAGCTGCAGCGCCTGTCGAGACGGCAGAGCCAAGCGCTACCGCGCCTGCCGAGGAAAAGAGCACCGAGCCGGGCGTGAAGGTGAGCCTGTCTGCTGTTGGCCTGGCGCGCTCGAAGGAGGCCGAAAACAAGAACGCCGATATCGACGAGAGTAGTCTGTCTGACGAGATCAAGCAGTTGCTCAAGATGATCCGCGAACTCAAGGCGCAGCTCGCCGAGAAGATGGCCGAGCTGCAGGCGTTGATGGCCCAGGGAGATATGGAGGATGACGCGCAGCAGGCCAAGGTGCGCGCCTTGCAGACCGAAGTCGGCTCGATCGGCAGTGCCCTGAGTAGTGCCAACGCCCAGTTGGTGAAGGTGATGCGTGATCAGAAACTCACCAGTGAAGAGAGCGCGACCGTCGCCGCGTTGATGGCCAAGTGATGCAGCCAGGGCTGCATCGCAGCCCTGCCGGGCGCGGTGCTTAGATCACCCGCGAAAAGCGCTGCTGGCTGGTTTCACCCAGGTAGCGGTCGAACAGCATGCACAGCGAGCGCACCAGCAGTCTTCCCGCCGGCAACACCTCGATGCCGCGCTCTGCCAATTCGATCAGCCCGTCACGGTGCATCTGCTGCAGCGCTGGCCAGGTATCGGCAAAGTAGCTGCGAAAGCTTATGGCGAAGCGCTGCTCGATATCGGCGAACTCCAACTGGAAGTGACAGATCAGCTGCTGGATCACTGCGCGGCGGATGCGGTCGTCGTCGTTGCAGCCCAGGCCGCGCGCGGTGGCCAGCTGTCCGTTGTTCAGGCTGGCCTGGTAGGCGGCCAGGTCCGAGCTGTTCTGGCAATACAGGTCACCGACCTGGCTGATCGACGACACGCCAAGGCCGATCAGGTCGCAGTGGCCGTGGGTGGTATAGCCCTGGAAGTTGCGCTGCAGGCTGCCGTCTTCCTGGGCGCTGGCCAGCTCGTCGTCGGGCAGGGCGAAGTGGTCCATGCCGATATAGCGATAACCGGCACTGGCCAGTTGCTCGATGCTGCCCTGCAGCATGGCCAGTTTGGTTGCCGCGCTGGGCAGCTGCCCGCTGTCGATCCGCCGCTGTGGCATGAAGCGCTCCGGCAGGTGGGCGTAGTTGAACAGCGACAGGCGATCGGGCTGCAGGGCGATGACCTGCTGCACGGTATGGGCGAAGTTCTCCGCTGTTTGCTGCGGCAGACCGTAGATCAGGTCGATGTTCACCGAGCGAAATTGCAGGGTGCGCGCGGCCTCGACGATGGCGCGGGTTTCTTCCAGGCTCTGCAGGCGGTTGATGGCGCGCTGCACCCTGGGATCGAGATCCTGCACGCCGAGGCTGACGCGATTGAAACCCAGCTCACGCAGCAGGCCCATGGTCGACCAGTCCGCCTCACGGGGATCGATCTCGATGCTGTAGTCGCCGCTGTCGTCATCGAGCAGGCTGAAATGCTCGCGCAGCTTGCTCATCAGCTGACGCAGTTCGTCATGGCTAAGAAAAGTCGGTGTACCGCCGCCCAGGTGCAGCTGCTCGATGCGTTGACGTTTGTCGACATGGTGGCCGATCAGCGCCATTTCCCGCTCGAGCGCCTGCAGGTAGGGCTGAGTGCGGCCGCGATCCTTGGTGATGACCTTGTTGCAGGCGCAGTAGTAGCAGATGTTGGCGCAGAACGGCAGGTGCAGGTACAGCGACAGCGGGCGCAGTGCACGACGGCTGTCACGCAGAGCGTGGAGCAGGTCGAAGGAGCCGACGCCGTCATGAAATTGCACGGCGGTGGGATAGGAGGTGTAGCGCGGGCCGGCTTGATCGTAGCGGCGGATCAGGTCGGAATCCCACTGGATGGCGTCGAGCATGGCGAGTTCCGCTTCAGCATTGAGTGCTCAGCAGTCTAGGCAACGAGGTGGCGGGGCTTTTTGATCTGAGTCATGGGGTCGCAGCGGTGGCGTAACCGTTGGCGCTATTAGCGCCGTAGCCTGGGTGAGCGAAGCGCAACCCTGGAAAGGGCGCCTGGCTTCAGTGCCCCATCAGCCAGTGCTGGTGCGGCCCGGGCAGCGTCCACAGGCCAAACAGCATCACCAGCAGGCCGCCGGCTACGCGCACGCCGCGCCGACGCAGCAGACCGACCAGGCGTTCGGCCGCCAGCCCGGTGGCCAGCAGCACCGGCAGGGTGCCGAGGCCGAAGGCGAACATCAGCGCGGCGCTGCGCAGGGCATCGCCCTGGCTCGCCGCCCACAGCAGGGTGCTGTACACCAGGCCGCAGGGCAGCCAGCCCCACAGACCGCCGAGCACAAGTGCGCGGGGCAGGCTGGTGATCGGCATAAAGCGTCGGGTGATCGGTTGCAGATGGCGCCAGAGGCCGCGGCCCAGCGCTTCGATACGCGTCAGGCCACTCCACCAGCCGGCCAGGTATAGGCCCATGGTGATCAGCAGCAGGCCGGCGATGCTGCGCAGCGCAGCGGCTAACGGGCCGCTGGCCAGTGCCCAGCCGGCCAGGCCAAGCAGCAAACCGGCTGCGGTATAGCTGAGAATCCGTCCGACGTTGTAAGCGACCAGCAGGCGCAGGCGCTGATGGCGTCGCTCGGCGGGAATGGCCAGGGTCAGCGCACCCATCAGCCCGCCGCACATGCCCAGGCAATGGCCGCCGCCTAGCAGGCCGAGGATCAGCGCGGAGATCAGTTGCGGCAGCAGGTCAGTCATGGTCTTTGCCGGCGGGCTCGTGTTTGGCCTGGTTCACTGCCGCCTGGTGGCGTGGGTCATCGTCGTCGAAGAGGATGCGGTGCGCCGGGCTGTCGAGGTCATCGTACTGGCCGCTGTCCACGGCCCAGAAGAACAGCCATACGGCGAAGGCGACCAGCAGCAGGGCGACGGGAATCAGGATATACAGCGCGGTCATGATGCTTTCCCCAGGCGCAGTGCGTTGAGTACCACCAGCAGTGAGCTGAGTGACATGCCCAGGGCGGCCCAGATCGGCGTGATCCAGCCCAGGGCGGCGAAGGGCAGCACCAGGCCATTGTACAGGCCGGCCCAGGCCAGGTTCTCGATGATGACCGTGCGGGTGCGACGCGCCAGGCGCAGGGCATCGACCAGGGTGGTCAGGCGGTTGGAGAGCAGCACCGCGTCGGCGCTGGTCTTGGCCAGGTCCGAGGCCGAGCCCATGGCCACGCTGATATCGGCGCCGGCGAGCACTGGCACGTCGTTGACGCCGTCACCGAGCATCAGCACACGGCGGCCTTGTGCCTGTAGATCACGCAGGATGGCCAGCTTGGCGTCCGGGGTCAGCCCGCCGCGGGCCTGGTCGATACCCAACTGGCGGGCCACTTCGCCGACCATGGGCGAGCTGTCGCCGCTGAGCAGCAGAATCTGCCAACCACGCCCGCGCGCCGCCTCGATCAGGGCGGGGGCATCGTCGCGCAGACGGTCGTCGAGTACCAGCCAGGCCAGCGGCCCCTGTTCGTCACCCAGCAGCAACCATTGGCCCTGTTCCCCGGCGATGGCCGGTGCGCGGCTGGCGCTGAGTGCGCTGACGAACTCGGCCTGGCCGATACGCAGCCGGCGCCCCTCGACGACACCTTCGAGGCCCAGGCCCGGCACGTTCTGCAGGGCTTCGACCGGTGCTGTGGCATGACCGAAGGCGCGGGCAATCGGGTGTTCGGATTGGCTTTCCAGCGCCGCGGCCAGGGCCAGGCAGGTGTCGCCATCCAGTGCGCCGAGTGGCTGCACGGCGCGCAAGGTCAGGCGGCCTTCGGTGAGGGTGCCGGTCTTGTCGACGATCAGCGTGTCGATCTGCTCCAGGCCTTCGAGCACGTGGCCACGGGTCAAGAGCATGCCGAGCTTGTGCAGGGTACCGGTGGCGGTGGTCAGCGCGGTCGGTGTGGCCAGGGCGAGGGCGCAGGGGCAGGTGGCGACGAGCAGGGCGAGCACCACCCAGAAGGCCCGTGAGGCGTCGAGCTGCCACCAGACAACCCCGACAATGGCTGCCACCACCAGCACGATCAACAGGAACCATTGCGCCACCCGGTCGGCGATCTCGGCCAGGCGCGGCTTCTCGCCTTGCGCCCGCTCCAGCAGGCGGACGATGGCCGACAGCCGGGTGGCGTCGCCCAGTGCCTGCACTTCGACGGTCAGCGGCCCCTCGGCATTGAGCGTGCCAGCGGTCACGGCATCGCCCACGCTGCGCGGTTGTGGCAGGTACTCGCCGGTGAGCAGCGACTCATCGACGCTGGACTGCCCGGCCAGCACCTGGCCGTCGGCCGGTATCAGCGCACCCGGTGCCACCAGCACGCGGTCACCAATTTGCAGCTCGCTGAGCAGGATACGCTGGCTGTGGCCCTGCTCGTCCAGGCGTAGGCACGAGGCCGGCAGCAGCTTGACCAGTTGCGCGGTGGCCGCGGCGGTGCGTTCGCGGGCGCGGCGCTCCAGGTAGCGACCGCTGAGCAGGAACAGGGCGAACATGCCCACGGCATCGAAATACAGCTCGCCATGGCCCATGACCGTGGACCAGATGCCTGCTGCATAGGCACCGCCGATGGCCAGAGACACCGAGACGTCCATGCTCAGGTGACGGGTGCGCAGGTCGCGCAGCGCACCGCGGAAGAATTGCCCGCAGCAGTAGAAGACGATGGGCGTGGTGAGAAACAGGCTGACCCAGCGCAGGATGCTGTCCAGCTCGGGGCTCAGGTCGACGTTGAATTCCGGCCAGGTGGCCATGCTGGCCATCATCACCTGCATCCACAGCAGCCCGGCGACGCCCAGCTGGCGCATCGCGCGGCGGTTCTCGCGAGTCAGTTGCTCGGCGGCGGCGTCGGCCTGCCAGGGGTGGGCGGCGTAGCCGATGCGGCGTACTTCGCCGAGCAGTTCGCTCAAAGGCAGCGCGCTGGCGCTCCAGCGTACCCGCAGGCGATGGTTGGACAGGTTCAGGTGCGCCTCGGCCACGCCGGGCAGGGCAGCGAGGTGCTTTTCGATCAGCCAGCCACAGGCCGCGCAACTTATGCCCTCGATCAGCAGGCTGGTTTCGCTCCATTCGCCGCTTTGTTCGACGAAGGGCTGTTGCACGTCGCGGCGGTCATACAGCGCCAGCTCGTCGGGCAGCGCCTGGGGCAATTGCTGGGGATTGTTGGCCGCTTCGCTGCGGTGGCGGTAGTAATGCTCCAAGCCGTTCTGCACGATGGTTTCGGCCACCGCTTGGCAGCCCGGGCAGCACAGCTCGCGCGACTGGCCCAGCACTACGGCTGTAAAGCGGCTACCCGCCGGGACCGGCAGGCCGCAGTGGTAGCAGGGCGCCGGGCTGCTGCGCTCGAGCGGTGCGCCCGTGGCAATCGAGGTGTCGATCAGTGTTCATCCCCGAGCCTGATGCTCTTGCCGGTTTCCAGGGTTTCTTCCTCGAACAGGCGCCAGTCCTGGCCGCCTTCCTGGCCGATCAGCTCGACGAAGCGCCGGCCCTGCACGCTGTCCTGCAGGTTGCCGCGATACAGGCCTTCACCCTGATGTTGCAGCACCACGCGGCGGTCACGCTCCGGCTGGGTCGGCGACACCAGGTTGAGCACCAGTTGCGCGGGTGCGCTGGCGCCGTGCAGTTGCAGCTCGGCGATGCCGCGCTGGTCATCCAGGTTCAGCGTCGCCTGCAGCTTCAGGCGCAGCGCCAGGTTCTCGCGCTCCAGGGACTGGTTGATGCCCTTGCCGACATCGTAATAGTCGTCGGAGATCAACCCCGGCGGGTTGCGCGTGGCGACGGTCAGCAGGGTCAGCCCCTGGATCACCGAGTAGCCGAGCAGGGCGATGAGGAACCAGGGCCAGAACTGCTTGTACCAGGGGGCGGGTTGGAGGTCTTCGTTCATGCTTGGATGGATCCTTCACATTTGCGGTTTGTGGCAATTACCGTGTTGTCAGTGCATTCATTTCCGCTCTGGCGAGCGGGTTTCTTTTGGCATTGCACCAAAAGAAACCAAAAGGTCTAGCCCCGACATCCGGCCCCAGCTTCGCCGGGGTTCCCTCGCTCCATCATTGCTCCAGGGGCCGGCCTGGAAGGGCCATCCATGGCCCATCAGGCCTCTCGCCGCATCCATGCGGCTCGTCCCCCTGCGCAACGATTCCACTCGGCCTCCTGAAGGGGCGTTTGTTTGTCGCCTGGGCACCCTGTGTGAAATCACATCAAAAAGCCTAAACCGACGTTCAGGCTATCTCACGCTCGGGCCGATAAACCGGCTGCTGGCGTCGTTGTGGATGCTGTCGTCATCGGTGGCACGGATGTGGAAGGTGATCTCGTTGGTGCTCGACGGCAGTTTCTCGGCGTCGATGGACAGTTCCACCGGGATCGCCAGCACTTCGCCGGCCAGGGCGCGCACTTCGCGGCGGCCCTCGTAGACCAGGCCGTCCAGGCCGTCGGCGTCGATGCGGTAGACGACGTCCTGCTGGGCCTTGTTCATGATCTTCAGGGTGTAGACGTTCTCGATCCGGCCCAGCTCGTTCTCGCGGTAGAGTACCCGATCCTTGAGCACGTCCAGCTCGACCAGCGGGCGGTTGCTCACCGCCCAGGCGAATACCGCCAGCATGGCCAGGAGGGCGATGGCGTAGCCGATCAGCCGTGGGCGCAGCAGGCGGGTCTGCTGCCCCGAGAGGTTGTGTTCGGTGGTGTAGCTGATCAGCCCGCGCGGGTAGTTCATCTTGTCCATCACGGCGTCGCAGGCGTCGATGCATGCGGCGCAGCCGATGCACTCGATCTGCAGGCCGTCGCGAATGTCGATGCCGGTCGGGCACACCTGCACGCACAGGGTGCAGTCGATGCAGTCGCCCAGGCCCTGGGCCTTGTAATCGGTGGTTTTCTTGCGCGGGCCGCGGGTTTCGCCACGGCGCGGGTCATAGGAGACGATCAGGGTGTCCTGGTCGAACATCACGCTCTGGAAGCGCGCATAGGGGCACATGTGGATGCACACCTGCTCGCGCAGCCAGCCGGCATTGCCATAGGTGGCGAGGGTGAAGAAGGCAATCCAGAACAGCGCCCAGCCGCTGGCCTCGAAGGTGACCAGTTCGGCGAGCAGCTCGCGGATCGGCGCGAAGTAGCCGACGAAGGTCAGCGCGGTGACCAGGGAAACGCCCAGCCAGATGCTGTGCTTGGCGAAGCGGCGCACGAATTTGTTCGCACTCATCGGCGCCTTTTCCAGCTTCATGCGCTGGTTGCGGTCGCCCTCGGTGACCTTTTCCGCCCACATGAAAATCCAGGTGAACACGCTCTGCGGGCAGGTGTAGCCGCACCACACCCGGCCGGCGAACACGGTGATGAAGAACAATCCGAAGGCGGCGATGATCAGCAGCGCCGAGAGCAGCACGAAATCCTGGGGCCAGTAGGTGGCGCCGAAGATATGGAACTTGCGCTCCGGCAGGTTCCACCACACCGCCTGGTGGCCGTCCCAGTTCAGCCACACGGTGCCGAAGTAGAGGATGAACAGCAGAGCCCCGCCAGCGCGCCGCAGGTTGCGGTAGAAACCGCTGAAGGCGCGGGTGTGGATCTTCTCGCGGCTGGCATAGAGGTCGACGGTCTCGCTGGGCGGCGTGACGTTCTTGACGGGGATCTGTTGGCTCATCGAGGGCTACCACAACGGTTGGTCGGGCCTGCCGCGACCGATACGTGCCGGTCGCGATCGTTCGCTGCGCCGATGGTACGCCGCCAGGCCGAATCGGGCTTGCGGCTACCCGTCGCAGGGTAGGTGCAGGGCCATGCTAGGCGTTGCCTGATCAAGGCGCCCTGACCCAGATCAGTGCACTCAATCTTTCTCCCGGTTTTGCGTTTTTGCCGGCGCCTTTTCGTGCTGCGACAGGCTATACACATAGGCCGCCAGCAGGTGCACCTTGTCGTTGCCGAGAAAATCCGCCTGCGCCGGCATCTTGCCGCTGCGCCCATAGCGGATGGTCTGCTCTACCTGGGCGAAGCTGGAACCGTACAGCCATACCTTGTCGGTCAGGTCTGGCGCGCCGAGCACCTGCAGGCCCTTGCCGTCGGGGCCGTGGCACATGGCACAGCTGCTGGCGAACAGCTGCTTGCCATGCTGCTCGTCCACGGCGATGTCCGGCGGGTTGTTCAGACCCGAAAGGCTGCGCACGTAGCCGGTCACGTCGCGCACGCCGTCGTCACCGAGAATGGCCTGCCAAGCCGGCATCACGCCCTGGCGGCCCTGCAGGATGGAAGTCTTGATGGTTTCCGGGTCGCCGCCGTACAGCCAGTCGTCATCGGTGAGATTGGGAAAGCCGAAGGCGCCCTTGGCATCGGCGCCATGGCACATCGCGCAGCTGTTGGCGAACAACCGGCCACCGATTTTCAGCGCCTGCTCGTCCCTGGCCAGTTTGCTGATGGGAGTGGCCGCGTACCCGGCGAACAGCGGGCCGTAGCGTGCGTCGGCGGCGGCCATCTCGCGCTGCCACTGGCCGACCTGGGTCCAGCCTTCGTCATAGCCGGGCAGCAGGCCCTTGAAGTTGCCCAGCCCGGGGTAGAGCAGCAGGTAGCCGAAGGCGAATGCCAGGGTGCCGAGAAACAGCAGGAACCACCAGCGCGGCAGCGGGTTGTCGTATTCCTCGATGCCGTCGAAGCTGTGCCCGGTGGTCTGCTCGCTGTCGCCCGGCCGCTGGCCCTTGCGGGTAGCGATGAGAAGCCAGGCCAGGCCCAGCTGCGTGCCGAGGGTAGCCAGCGCGATGAACAGGCTCCAGAAGGTGCTCAAGGTTTATCGTCCCGCTGGTTGGCATCATCCTGCTCGTCGGCGAAGGGCAGGTTGGCCGCTTCGTCGAAGCTGGACTTGCGCTTGCTGCTGTAGGCCCAGAGCACCACGGCGACGAAAGCGATGAACACCACGGCGGTGCCGATGCCGCGGATGGTGCCGATGTCGGTCAGGAAGGCTGGCATGGCGTCACCGCTTGTTGGGAATCGAGGTGCCGAGCACCTGCAGGTAGGCGATCAGTGCATCCAGCTCGCTCTTGCCGGCCACCGCCTCACGGGCCTTGGCGATATCCTCGTTGCTGTAGGGGATGCCGAAGCCCTGCATGACCTTGAGCTTTTCGGCGCTCAGGGCGCCATCGAGCGTGCGCTCGGCCAGCCAGGGATAGGCGGGCATCTTCGACTCCGGCACCAGGTCGCGCGGGTTGATCAGATGGGTGCGGTGCCACTCATCCGAGTAGCGCCCGCCGATCCGCGCCAGGTCCGGGCCGGTGCGCTTGGAGCCCCACAGGAAGGGGTGATCCCAGACGCTTTCACCGGCCACCGAATAGTGGCCGTAGCGTTCGGTTTCGGCGCGGAACGGGCGGATCATCTGCGAGTGGCAGCCCACGCAGCCTTCGCGAATATAGATGTCACGGCCTTCCAGTTGCAGGGCGGTGTAGGGCCGCATGCCGGCCACCGGCTCGTTGACCACGTCCTGGAAGAACAGCGGCACGATCTGGGTGAGGCCGCCAATGCTCACGGCGATGACCATCAGCAGGGTCATCAGGCCCAGGTTCTTTTCGATCAGGTCGTGCTTCATCGGCCGGCCTCCCGGTTTTGCATCAGGGGAATCCGCGCGCTGGCGTCGTACTCGGCAGGTTGGGCGGCGCGAATGGTACGCCAGGTGTTCCAGGCCATTAGCAGCATACCGGCGAAGAAGATCGTCCCGCCGATCATGCGCACCACGTAGCCCCAGTGACTGGCCGTCACCGACTCGATGAACGAGTAGGTCAGCGTGCCGTCCTCATGCACCGCGCGCCACATCAGGCCCTGGGTGATGCCGTTGACCCACATGGCGACGATGTACAGCACGGTGCCGATGGTCGCCAGCCAGAAGTGCAGATGGATCGCTGCCAGGCTGTGCATCTGCTCGCGGCCGAATACCCGGGGAATCAGGTGATACAGCGAGCCGAAGGTGATCATCGCCACCCAGCCCAGGGCGCCGGCATGCACGTGGCCGATGGTCCAGTCGGTGTAGTGGGACAGCGCGTTGACCGTCTTGATGGCCATCATCGGCCCCTCGAAGGTCGACATGCCGTAGAACGCCAGGGAGACGACCAAGAAGCGCAGGATCGGGTCGGTACGCAACTTATGCCAGGCACCGGAGAGGGTCATCATGCCGTTGATCATGCCGCCCCAGCTTGGCGCCAGGAGGATGATCGACATCACCATGCCCAGGCTCTGGGCCCAGTCCGGCAGGGCGGTGTAGTGCAGGTGGTGCGGGCCGGCCCAGATGTACAGGGTGATCAGCGCCCAGAAATGCACGATGGAAAGTCGGTACGAGTAGATCGGCCGGTTGGCCTGTTTGGGCACGAAGTAATACATCATCCCCAGAAAGCCGGTGGTCAGGAAGAAGCCCACGGCGTTGTGGCCATACCACCACTGGATCATCGCGTCGGTGGCGCCGGCATACACCGAGTAGGACTTGAACGGGCTGACCGGCACGGCGGCGCTGTTGACCAAGTGCAGCATGCCGGTGACCAGAATGAAGGCGCCGAAGAACCAGTTGGCCACGTAGATATGCCGGGTGCGGCGCTTTAACAGGGTGCCGAAGAACACGCCGATATAGGCGAACCAGACGATGCCCAGGAGGATATCGATCGGCCATTCCAGCTCGGCGTATTCCTTGCTGCTGGTGTAACCCAGCGGCAGGCTGATCACCGCGGCGACGATCACCGCCTGCCAGCCCCAGAAGGTGAAGGCCGCCAGGCGGTCGGAGACCAGCCGCACCTGGCAGGTGCGCTGCACCACGTAATAGCTGGTGGCGAACAGCGCGCAACCGCCGAAGGCAAAGATCACCGCATTGGTATGCAGCGGGCGCAGGCGGCCGAAGCTGGTCCACGGCAGGTCGAGGTTCAGCTGCGGCCACACCAGCTGCGCGGCGATGAACACCCCCAACGCCATGCCGACCACGCCCCAGACCACGGTCATCACCGCGAACTGACGCACCACCTTGTAGTTGTAGGCAGCCGGACGGCTTGCTGGGCTCATGTTGGGTTCCACGCTGGGCTGGGCGCTGCCGCGGGGCGACAGGCATTTCAGGCGGCGCGAGTATCCCCGACGGGCTCAGGTGGTGCAATGCGTTGGAAATATGCGGAAAGCGCTCTGTTGCGAGCCTTGCAGTGTTTCGAGGAGTGCTTTGGGCCGCGCTGATGTGTCTGTAGGGTGTCGAGGGGGAAGCCTGCAAGCTGCGGGGCGGTTTGTGGGAGGGGCTTTAGCCCCGAGTTTTAACCTGTGTAAAGAGCTCGGGGCTAAAGCCCCTCCCACGATTGTGTGCATTGAGATTCTGTAGTCAGGCTGAAAATATTGAGCAGATATTCAGAGCCACACCACATACCAAAAAGGGTAATCGCCGATACGCGTTACCAGGCCTGCCCGTAACGGATTAGCAACGATGTATCGGGCTGTTGGCAGTATGTCTTCCTCACGGCGTAGCGCTCGGTCATGGAAACCCTCTTGCCAGAGTCTGCCTTGGCGACCGAGCCGACTGTTCACCTGCAAGGCGCTGCGGCCTTTGACGCGATGCATCAATTCGCTGAGCGAGCCTTTTTGCAGGGATACCAGCCAGTGCAGGTGATCGGGCATGACCACCCAGGCGAGCGACTCTGCCAGTCCTGAAGCTTGAGCGTTATACAGCTCGCGAATGAGCAGGCGAGCGGGCGCCAGGTCGGAAAAGATCGCCTGGCGATTCTCGACAGTGGCCGTGAGCAGATAGATCTGGTTGGTTAGAGAGATTCGGCCTTTGCGCAAACCGACGGAGTGGGGCATTCCGTTGCCTCCTGAGTAGGTAAAGCAACGGTAGCTGAAAGATGGAGACCTGCGTAGGAGCGGCTTTAGCCGCGAGCTTTAGTGCCCGACTAGGCAACAAAGAACTCGCGGCTAAAGCGGATCGCCGCCCGGCCGCTCCTACACGTGGGCATTATTTTCCCGGTTGCGGTTTGCGGCTCAGGCTCAGCACGTAGGCCGCCAGCAGGTGCACCTTGTCGTTACCCAGGTACTGCTCCTGCGCGGGCATCTGGCCGTTGCGGCCATAGCGGATGGTCTGCTGCAGTTGCGCCAGGCTCGAGCCGTAGATCCAGCCACCCGGGTGAGTCAGGTCTGGTGCGCCGAGCATTGCCATGCCGTTGCCGGCCGGACCGTGGCAGGCCACGCAGGTGGTGGAGAACAGCTGCTTGCCCTGTTCCAGGTCGACGTTGCTGCCCTCGGCCAGTGGCAGCCCGGCCAGCTCGTGGCGCACGTAGCCAGCCACGTTGCGCACACCGTCATCACCGAGCACCTGACCCCAGGCCGGCATCACGCCGATGCGCCCGTTGAGGATGGTGGTCTTGATGGTTTCGGCGTCGCCGCCCCAGCGCCAGTTTTCGTCGGTCAGGTTGGGAAAGCCCACCGCGCCCTTGGCGTCCGAGCCGTGGCAGATGGCGCAGTAGGTGGCGAACAGCCGGCCGCCCATCTTCAGCGCCTGCTCGTCCTGCGCCACCTGCTCCAGCGGCATGGCCGAGTACTTGGCGAAGATCGGCCCGTACTGGGCGTCTGCCTTGGCCACTTCCCGTTCCCACTGGGCGACTTGCGTCCAACCGTCTGCATAACCCGGCAGCAGGCCCTTGAAGTTGCCCAGCCCCGGGTACAGCGCCAGGTAACCGGCGGCGAAGATCAGCGTGCCGAGGAACAGCATGAACCACCAGCGCGGCAGGGGATTGTCGTATTCCTCGATGCCGTCGAAGGAATGGCCCATGGTCTGGTCGGTGGTGTTCTTGCGTTCCCCCTTGCGTGTGGCGAACAGCAACCAGAACAACGCGACCAGGCTGCCAAGGGTCAGCAGCGTGATGTACCAGCTCCAGAAAGTGCTCATGGGGTCTCATTCCTCGAAGCCTGTTTTTTTGGTTCATCGGCGAAGGGCAGATTGGCCGCATCGTCGAACGCCTTGGCGCGTTTGCCGCTGTAAGCCCACAGCGTCACGCAGGTGAAGGCGATCAGTACCAGGGCGGTGCCGATGCCGCGCACCATGCCGATGTCGATAAAGTCGAAAAGCATGGAATCACCTCTTGTTCTTCAAGGCAGTGCCGAGCACTTGCAGGTAGGCGACCAGGGCGTCCATCTCGGTCTTGCCCTTCACGGCGGCGCTGGCGCCGGCGATGTCGTCATCCGTGTAAGGCACGCCGAGAAACTGCATGGCTTTGAGCTTGGCGGGAGTGTCCTTGCCATCCAGAACGTTCTCGACCAGCCAGGGGTAGGAGGGCATCTTCGACTCCGGCACCACGTTGCGCGGGTTGTAGAGGTGCGCGCGGTGCCACTCGTCCGAGTAGCGGCCGCCGACCCGGGCCAGGTCCGGGCCGGTCCGCTTGGAGCCCCACAGGAAGGGGTGGTCCCACACGCTCTCGCCAGCCACCGAGTAGTGGCCGTAGCGCTCGGTTTCGGCGCGGAACGGGCGGATCATCTGCGAGTGGCAGCCCACACAGCCTTCCTTGATGTACACGTCGCGGCCTTCGAGCTGCAGCGCGGTATAGGGCTTCATGCCGGCGACCGGCTCGTTGACCACATCCTGGAAGAACAGCGGGACGATCTGCGTCAGCCCGCCGATGCTGACGGCGAACACCATCAGCAACGCCATCAGGCCGACGTTCTTTTCGACGATTTCGTGTTTCATCAGTGGGCTCCCTCAACCGAATACAGGGCGGCAGCTTCGAGTTCTTCCGGCTTGCTGGCGCGCACGGTCTGCCAGGTGTTCCAGGCCATCAGCAGCATGCCGGTGAAGAAGATCGCGCCGCCGATCACCCGCACCACGAAACCGGGGTGGCTGGCTTCCAGCGCCTCGACGAAGGAGTAGGTGAGCGTGCCATCGCTGTTCACCGCGCGCCACATCAGGCCCTGGGCGATGCCGTTGACCCACATCGAGGCGATGTACAGCACGGTGCCGATGGTGGCGAGCCAGAAGTGCGCGTTGATCAGGCCGATGCTGTGCATCTGCTCGCGGCCGAACACCTTGGGAATCATGTGATACAGCGAACCGATCGACACCATGGCCACCCAGCCGAGGGCGCCGGCGTGCACGTGGCCGATGGTCCAGTCGGTGTAGTGAGAGAGGGCGTTGACGGTCTTGATGGCCATCATCGGGCCTTCGAAGGTCGACATGCCGTAGAACGCCAGGGAGACGACCAGAAAGCGCAGGATCGGGTCGGTGCGCAACTTATGCCAGGCACCCGAGAGGGTCATCATGCCGTTGATCATGCCGCCCCAGCTCGGTGCCAGCAGCACCAGGGACATCACCATGCCCAGGCTCTGAGCCCAGTCCGGCAGCGCGGTGTAGTGCAAGTGGTGCGGGCCGGCCCAGATGTACAGGGTGATCAGCGCCCAGAAGTGCACGATCGATAGGCGATAGGAGTACACCGGGCGCCCGGCCTGCTTGGGCACGAAGTAGTACATCATCCCCAGAAAGCCCGCGGTCAGGAAGAAGCCCACCGCGTTGTGGCCGTACCACCACTGGATCATCGCGTCCGTGGCGCCGGCGTACAGCGAGTAGGACTTGGTCATGCTGACCGGTACTTCCAGGTTGTTGACCACGTGCAGCAGCGCCACGGTGAGGATGAACCCGCCGAAGAACCAGTTGCCGACATAGATGTGGCTGACGTTGCGCTTGATGATGGTGCCAAAGAACACGATCGCGTAACTGACCCAGACGATGGTGATCAGAATGTCGATCGGCCATTCCAGCTCGGCGTATTCCTTGCTGCTGGTGTAACCCAGCGGCAGGGTGATGGCCGCCAGCAGGATCACCAGTTGCCAGCCCCAGAAGGTAAAGGCCGCCAGCTTGGGCGCGAACAGCGTGGCTTGGGAGGTGCGCTGTACGGCATAGTAGCTGGTGGCGAACAGGGCGCAGCCGCCGAAGGCGAAGATCACCGCGTTGGTGTGCAGGGGCCGCAGGCGGCCGAAGCTGGTCCACGGCAGGTCGAAGTTGAGCCACGGCCAGGCGAGCTGCGCTGCGATAAGCACGCCGAGCCCCATCCCGACTATGCCCCACACCACCGTCATGATGGCGAATTGGCGAACCACCTTGTAGTTATAGGCGGAACTGGTTGTTGTGTTCATGTCTGGGTTTCCATCCACGGTTATGGGCAGATCATCTGCAGCCCTCACGCACGGGAAAATCCGTACACGGAAAAGGGCTTTTTTATGAGCGAGGCAAGCATGCGAGAAGGGCAGCGAAGCGGTATTGACGCCGGTCAACAGGCACAGGAAAGCCCGGCAGCAGAGCTGCTCTGGGATCGGCCGACGGGCGCCAGCCAGGCCACGCTGATCCTTGCCCACGGCGCCGGCGCGCCGATGGACAGCGACTTCATGAACCTGATGGCGCAGAAGCTCGCCGCCCGGGGGCTGACGGTGGTGCGCTTCGAGTTCGACTATATGGCCGCGCTCCGCCAGGACGGCAAGAAGCGCCCACCCAACCCCCAGGCCAAACTGCTCGACTGCTGGCGCGCCGTGTACGCCGCCGTGCGACACCAGGTCACGGGGCCGCTGGCCATCGGTGGCAAATCCATGGGCGGGCGCATGGCCAGTCTGCTGGCCGACGAGCTGCAGGCCGACGGCCTGGTCTGCCTGGGCTATCCCTTCCACGCCATCGGCAAGGCCGACAAACCACGCACCGCGCACCTGGCCGACCTGAAAACGCCGACCCTGATCGTGCAGGGCGAGCGCGACGCCATGGGCGACCGCCACACTGTGGCCAGTTTCCAGCTATCGGCGGCCATCGAACTGTGCTGGCTGACGGCAGGCGACCACGACCTCAAACCGCTGAAGGTATCCGGCTACAGCCATGAGCAGCATCTGGAGTCGGCGGCGGATGCGGTGGCGGGCTTTCTTAAAACCTGATCACGATCTTTATGGGCATGAAGCGGCAGCTACAAGGCAGAAGCAGCTGTCACTGATCAATTGTGGGAGCGGGCCATGCCCGCGAAAAATAGCGGGCATGGCCTGGGCTTTCCCGCCCGTTCCTACGGGATTTCGGATAGTGCCCACGCTCTGCGTGGGAACGATCAAATCGGCGGCTGTGATTGGGGCAGGGAAATCAGGGATGCATTACCGCGACGTGCTGCAGATTCACCGAAGCGCCAAGCGCTTCAAACGCCTGGCGCTATGGGCCGCCATCCTGTTGTGCCTGATCATGCTGCTGGGCAAGAGCAAGTGGTACCTGGCGGGCGTGCCGGCGAATCCAGCATCCGTCGAGATGATGAGGGACTACGTGCGCGGCGCCGGCGCCGACCCCGCAACACTGATCCTCAGTGACCACCACGGCACCTGCGGCCAATTCAGTTATATCGGTAAAGACGGAAAGCGCACGGCGCCCATGGGGTTCGTCGCCATTCCCGGCCTGGGCGTGGCGCCAAGCGTGCTGGCGGACGAGTGGAACAAGAGTCGTTGCAGCAGGGCCGCGGTCGGCGCCTTGATCGTTTAGGGCGCTTATGCGGATAGGCTCACGCAGAGCTCTGGAACGATCAAACCTCTATGTGCATGAAGCGGCAGCTAAAACGCAGAGGCGGCCGCCACTGATTCATGTGGGAGCGGGCCATGCCCGCGAAAAATCACGGGCATGGCCTAGATGTCCCCGCCCGTTCCCACGTGAAAGCGGAACGGCTGCTCTCGCGAATGCGGATAGCGCCCACGCTCTACGTGGGCACGATCAACGATCAAAATAGATGAATCACTCAGTCAACCGCTGCCCGCAGTGCAGGCAGTTCGCGGTTGCCGGGTCATGGTAGTCGCCGGCGCGTTCGTCGACCTTGTGATGGGGCGTATTGCGGCACTGGGGGCAGGTGTAGCGCAACAGCAGTTGATGCTGGCGATACAAATTGAGTAGTCCACCGGCAACGATCACGGCCAAGGCGATCACCACGGCATCAGAGGCGCCGAAGATCACCAGCACGAACAGCGCGATCACCAGTACGCCAAGCAGCGACTGCAGGAAGTCCACATGGTGGCGCTGTCGGTTGTAGGCATCCTTGTCCATGGCAAAAGTCCTTGTTTTTCGGGGAGACGCTGCCAGGCTCTGTACTAAAAGCACCTGCCCTCGAAGACTCTTCGTACAGACCCTAGTATGGCGAGTGTTTAATGGCCCGGCCCTGCGTCGATAACAATTGAAGCAGTTTCGCTAGTTAGCCGCCGTGTCCTGGTTCTCGGCGGCTTCGGCTTCCAGTTTTGCTCGGTCGGCCTTGCTGATGTATTTGGGCTTGCTGTTCTTGGGTGCCAGCTTGGCGTTGGCCTTCTTGGCGTGGGCCTCCAGCAACTGCTTGATCTTCTTGCGGCGATTCATGGTGCTACCTGCGTCTCTATCGTGGGTCGGTGTGTGGCTCAGCCTGCGGTTTTCGTCAGCCCCATGCCCTGGCTTGCCGGTGCCGTCAGCACAAAGCCGAACTGCTGATAAAGGCGATAGGCCTCACCGTCAGCGATCAGGCTGATATATGCGGATTCTGGCACTTCGTGAGTGATGTAATCGCTGATCGCGGCCATGATCTGTTTGCCCAGCCCACGGCCCTGATGGGCTGGCAGCACGGCGATATCCACCACCTGATAGAACGCGCCGCCATCACCGATCACCCGGCCCATGCCGACCGGCTCCCCGGCACAGAGCACCTGTACGGCGAATAGACTGTTGGGCAGGCCACGGCTTGCCGCCTCGACGGTCTTGGCGCTCAGCCCGGCTGCGGTACGCAGATGGCGATAGGTTTCCACCGACGGAATGGCGTGCACGAGGGAATAGGCGGTGTCGGTCATTCGATGAGTCCTTTGCTGGGCATGATACGCCGCCTGCGATAAACGGCTGCCACGTGATTAAGATGTGTTGAGGCGAATCAGCGCGAGTCGCCGTCGATAAGGGCTGCATGGTAGCGCGCGAGCAACAACGGCAAGGCCGTCTCGCACCAGAACTTCAAGCTGATATGGCCCGACGACATGCCACCATGGGCGTGCCGCTCAACGAATACCGATGACTCTTGCGCTGTTATCGGCAAGCCAACCAGGCGCTCGAAGATGGCCTCAAGGGTTCCGGCCAGTTGCGCCTCGCTCGACGGAAGCGGCTGCGTGGCCAGCACCTCGCTCATTTCCTGCCACAGATAGGGATCACCCCGACAGCCCCAACTGATGGGCTCGGTCTGGAAGAGTTCGGATAGGCTAGTGATGGACATTGATTCAGGTGGCCTCTGCTGTGGTGTATGCGGGACGTCAGTCTGCGTCTGTGGCGTTGCGCAGCCTTATCGCCCGGGCTGCCATGTAGACGCGATTCGAGGCTTCATCCAGCGACTCCATGCCGGCAATGCAGCGGCCATTTTGCCACGGCGCGTAATCGTTGAAGCTGCCCATGCCGCCGTAAACGGACATCACCGAACACGCCAGGCCCGCCAGTTCTTCCCCATCGTGACTGCTGCCCACCAGCGATCGGGCGGTCGTCAGGCAATTGTGGAAATGCGCGCCCCAGTGGCTATCGGCGTCGAGGGCGAGAATGTCGGTGAGCACCGCGAGATGAGCGATCAGTTCATTTAGGTGAGTTTGCGGATTGGTCATGGTGTGCAGGGTGGTGAGTCTGTATCGAACGGGGAGTATGCCTCAGACGTTTCGACGCTCAGGCTCTGCCCCATGAATAAATACCGTATAGGTATCGGCGGGCCGGTTGCCGTCAGCCCGCTCGAGGGCATGGCCGATGGCGCCGCGATGATAGGTGCCGTGGTTGACCAGGTGAAAAATTGCTTCTTCATGGCTCAACATGCCCTGCTTGCCATCCACGAAAACGAAGCGAATGGGCTTCTGAAGCTGCCCTGGATTAAGCAATCGAGGTACTTGGTCAGCCAGTTTCGTAGGGTGGACGACGCTTTATCCGTCCACCAGTTTCAGCGTGCAATGGTGGATGAAAAGAGCGTCATCCCCCCTACTTGCTAACTTCTATATCTATTCTTTCGGCCTAGAATAATCGTATTCAAGGTCAAATTTACCATCTGGAAACAGCGAGAAGGTTAGCCCCCAGATACGTTGCCCCCCTGTAGCAAGAATATTATCCCTAATAAAAAGTGCAGCCTGACCAATATTAATCGAGGAGTCAGGCCAGCCAAGCGCGTCCCTATCAATATTGCCAGAGCCTTCAAGCCAGTACGTAGCGCTCGCCATCTTGTCATAGATCGCACACTTGCAGCACGCCCGCTCCCATGAACGGCCAGCGGCAAAGTCGACAATCCCGCTAGCCAACTCTCCGTATGCATCTTCAACAGTATTCACATCAAAGCCTCACTGTACAAAGTCAAAAATCGATGGGGTCAGAATCATTGATTATGGCATGTGGCTAAATCAATGACTCTGACCCCGTCGGTTTAAAAGCCAGCTTCTCGGGCTGCGTCAATGGATCGAGCTGAGCGACCGCGTCGAGCGTTCTACGGTCTGCCCAATCTTTATAGTGGAGGGTGTTGTGGATGAACATCGAGTTGACCTTAGGCACTCTTTGAAGGGGAAAGTCTAAAAATATCGTCAGGGGTAAATTACCTTAGCTTCGTAGGGGAATGGGGGCGCGACTGATGCCTCATCTATCCTACTTGTTAGGTAAGACTAATTGTTGTTCCGTCCAAAGGGGATATGGCTTCTTTCTTGGGTGAGACGAAACTTATGCCTGAAATTGGTGAGTCAACAGATTGGCAGAACCCCCAGTAAGGCCCTTGCTCCCCATCTTTGGGGTAGGCAATGATGCTAATTGAACGTTCGACCGTATATTCTGTATATATACCAAGAAACATTCTGGAGGTGACCACTTCGGGCTCGCTGGCGAACGGGTTGCGTTCAGGAAGCACCATTCCAAGTACCAACGCCAAATCTTCATCTGGAAGAGCTTTGAGAGCGGCTACTAATTCAAGATTGGTCATATTCTTCCTTGGCTAGTTAAAGTGCAAAAGGGGGGCGACCCATTCCAGTGATTCAATAAATAAATCTGTCCCCTTTTCGCCTCAGGTATTTGCTTTCGAGTAATCATAGTCTTCAAAGTTGAGCCCGGAAGCTGAGCCAATAACGGAGCCGCCAAAGCAGCACTCCGGATTAGGACAAACAGCTGATACCCCATCTTGCCAAGACTTGATGTCCGACGGTGGAAAGCGTCTGTAGCAATTAGTGCACATGCATATGTCGCTTGCTTCAACTTCGCAGCGGTTCCCCCACGTATGACTCTCAAGACTCTCTCCGAGCTCTCGTAGTCTTTCTTGTGAGAAACCCTTGGGATTGCGCATATACACTTTCCTCTGTATCTCAGTGCGGTAGCCTAACGTTTGGTTAAGGGGCGGGCTTTAGCCCGTCCCAGCGAACGAAGTGAGCGATTTGAACCAGTAGTTAGGGTACAAGCTCGCGGACTGCGTTTTCTAGTAAATTTAATGTTTGGCTTAGAACAGTGTTTCCGTTCCATTGGTTTGAGTATATAAAGCGCCCTGGCGTTATACCTTTGCGTTGAGATGGTGTCATATTGAATGGGGCGGACGATATCAAGCTTACAAAGCTGCTCCATGCCTTATCTGATTTGTGTGCAATAGCATTTCTGATGCGTTTTAATTTTGCGATATCTGCACTTGTTGCCTGGGTTAATTTAAACCTATGGCCCGCCCCAAGAAATATATTTGCCCTTGATTCAATTGAGTTGAAGCTTGACCACTCGATAAATTTTTCCGGATGGTCTGGGTGATTGAGAATTCTCTCTGCAAGCCTAAGAGCCGCACCTTTGGTTCTGAATTTAGTTATTTCTTTTCTTAGAATTCCAGAAGTGTCTGTTGCGAGCTCTAATATCAGCAGGTCTCGGCAGACAGCCTCCCAGTATGTTAATGCACTAATAAAAAGCCCTTCGCTGAGTTTATGAACGTCAGGGAAGGTAAATATTCCGTTTCTGCCTACGTTTCCTGAAACTTTAAGGAAGGCTTGCCTTATATGAGCAATGGAATCCAAAAATTCGTCCCTGATACTTTCTGGTGTAGCCATTACGCATTTCCTTCTCTTGTGCTCTAACTATAAATAGACACCAACTGGTGCATAACTCCCCGGACGGGCGTGGTGTATAACATTCCAGGACCTTTGTGCTGAACCCGTCTAGTCCGAGGCATACGGCGAGGCACTGGGGTGTTTGGCATGTTATACACCACGCTCATTGCACCCCCGCAAGGGTACAAAATTCTCCTTGCCTCGCATGCGCACCCAGGCCCACAGCGCAGCACTCACCAACCCCACCTACCGATTAAACCGCGCCACCAACGAATACTGCCCCTGCGCCGTGCTGGTCAGTTCTTCACTCAACAGCGCCGTGCTTTGCGCCTCGCCGGCCGTCTGATCCGACAGCTGAGCGATGGTGGTGATATTGCGGCTGATTTCGTCGGCCACGGCGCTTTGTTCTTCGGCGGCGGCGGCGATCTGGTCGGCCATTTCGTTGATATTGGCCACCGCGTCGCTGATACCGGCCAGGGCCTGGTCGGCTTGCTGTACGCGTTCGACGCCTTCGTCGGCTTGTTTTCGGCCGATGTCCATGGTCATTACGGCTTCGTCGGCGGTGCGTTGCAGTTTGGCGATCAGGGCGTGGATCTGCCCGGTGGACTGGGCGGTGCGTTGCGCCAGGGAGCGGACTTCATCGGCGACCACGGCGAAGCCGCGGCCCATTTCGCCGGCGCGGGCGGCTTCGATGGCGGCGTTGAGGGCCAGCAGGTTGGTCTGGTCGGCGATGCCCTTGATGACGTCGACCACGCCGCCGATTTCGTTGCTGTCCTGGGCGAGGCGGGTGACCGCTTCGCCGGTTTCGCCCACCGACAGCGACAGGCGCTGGATCGCTTCGCGGGTTTCGCTGGCAATGGTGCGGCCTTGCTGGGTGAGGCGGTTGGCTTCCTGGGTGGCGATGGCGGTGCGTGCCACGTTGTTGGCCACTTCCAGGGTGGTGGCGGCCATTTCGTTGACGGCGGTGGCGACCTGGTCGGTTTCCTCGCGCTGACGTTGCAGCCCGGCGGAGCTGTTGTGGGCCAGTACGTCGGCCTGCTTGGCCTGTTTGGTGAGGTTCTCGGCGCTGTCCTGCAGGCGGGTGAGGCAGGTTTTCAGGCGTGCTTCCTGGCTGAGGAGGGACAGTTCCAGGCGGCCTTCGACGCCGCGGCTGTCGGTGTACATCTGTGCGATCAATGGGTCGGAGGTACTTTGTTCGGCCAGTTGCAGCAAGCGTTTGATACCACGACCCTGCCAGGCCAGGCCGAGTAGGCCGAGAGGAATCGACAGCGCGGCGGCGGCGACGAAGCCCCAGGTGCTGTCCAGCCAGGCACCGACCAGAAAGCCGACCTGGCTGACCAGAATGAACGGCAGCCAGTTCTGCAGCACTGGCAGCCAGCGGTCGCGGCTCGGGATCGCTGCCTTGCCGGCGTTGATACGCGAGTAGAGGGCCTGGGCGCGTTGCACCTGTTCAGCGGTGGGCTTGCTGCGCACCGACTCGTAGCCGGTCACCTGGCCGTTTTCCAGCACCGGCACCACGTAGGCGTTGACCCAGTAATGATCGCCGCTCTTGCAGCGGTTCTTGACGATGCCCATCCACGGCCGGCCCTCTTTGAGGGTGGCCCACATATGGGCGAACACGGCCTCTGGCACGTCCGGGTGGCGGACGATGTTGTGCGGCGCGCGAATCAGTTCGTCACGCGAGAAGCCGCTGATCTCGACGAAGGCATCGTTGCAATAGGTGATCTGGCCCTTGAGGTCGGTGGTCGAGATCAGGCGCTGCTGCGCAGGAAAAGTCCGCTCGTTACCGGTGATGGGTTGGTTGTTACGCATGGCATCGACCCTGATGTCAGTGCGATGCCTGGAAGGAAGTAGGGCAGGCGAGTGAGGAATCCAAATGCCTACAGACTACTACTATGGGGCTGGCCCACATGTGGCCTAACAAGGCCGATCCTACAGGCAACGCTTTTATGGTTATCGCTTACGCGTGGCAGGCCTGCAGTGTAACCAACTTTCAATGCCCGTCACCTTTTGACGCCGGTTAAACGGCAGTCCATTGGTCGATGCTGTGTTTGCCGAGCGGGGCGCGTTCGAGCGCGCAAAAGAAACCCGGGTGTCGCTGCGCTCGACCCGGGCTACGGAGAGTTCTGCACAGCGCCGCCCGTGGCGACGCTGCGCGAGTGAACATCAGCTGGCGATCAGCTGACGCAGCACGTGGTGCAGGATGCCGCCGGCCTTGAAGTACTCGACCTCGTTAAGGGTGTCGATACGGCAGAGCAGCTCGACGCTTTGCTGCTTGCCGTCCTCACGGGTGATTTCCAGGGTCAGGGGCATGTGCGGGCGCACTTCGACGCCGTCCAGGCCCTTGATGGCCAGGGTTTCCCTGCCGGTCAGGGCCAGGCTCTTGCGATCCGCGCCGCCGGTGAACTGCAGCGGCAACACGCCCATGCCCACCAGGTTGGAGCGGTGGATGCGCTCGAAGCTTTCGGCGATCACCGCTTTGACGCCCAGCAGGTTGGTGCCCTTGGCCGCCCAATCGCGGCTGGAGCCGGTGCCGTATTCCTTGCCGGCGATCACCACCAGCGGCGTGCCTTCCTGCTGATAGCGCATGGCGGCGTCGTAGATCGCCAGCTTCTCGCCGCTGGGCACGTGCAGGGTGATGCCGCCTTCCTCGCCGTCGAGCATCTCGTTGCGGATGCGGATGTTGGCGAAGGTGCCGCGCATCATCACTTCATGGTTGCCACGGCGCGAGCCGTAGGAGTTGAAATCGCGGGGTTCGACGCCTTGCTCGCGCAGGTAGCGACCTGCGGGGCTGTCGGCCTTGATGTTGCCGGCCGGGGAGATGTGGTCGGTGGTCACCGAGTCGCCGAGCAGCGCCAGGATGCGCGCACTGGCAATGTCGGTGATCGCCGGCGGCGCCTGGTCGATGGCCTCGAAGAAGGGCGGGTGCTGGATGTAGGTGGAGTCGTTCTGCCAGGTGTAGGTGTCGGCTTCGGGCACTTCGATGGCTTGCCACTGCTCGTCGCCTTCGAACACTTCGGCGTATTCCTTGCGGAACATGTCGGTGCTGACCTTTTGCACAGCGTCGGCGATTTCCTTCTGGCTCGGCCAGATATCGCGCAGGTATACCGGCTTGCCGTCGCGGTCTTCGCCCAGCGGCTCCTCGGCGATATTCACGCGCACGCTGCCGGCCAAGGCGTAGGCGACCACCAGGGGCGGCGAGGCCAGCCAGTTGGTTTTCACCAGCGGGTGCACGCGGCCTTCGAAGTTACGGTTACCGGATAGCACCGAGGCCACGGTCAAGTCGTTATCCTGAATGGCTTTCTCGATCGGGTCAGGCAGCGGGCCGGAGTTGCCGATGCAGGTGGTGCAGCCGTAGCCCACCAGATCGAAGCCAAGCTTGTCGAGGTACTCGGTTAGTCCGGCGGCGGCGAAGTACTCGGTCACCACCTTGGAGCCTGGTGCCAGCGAGCTTTTCACCCAGGGTTTGCGCTGTAGGCCTTTCTCCACGGCCTTTTTGGCCAGCAGCCCGGCGGCCATCATCACGCTCGGGTTGGAGGTGTTGGTGCATGAGGTGATCGCCGCGATCACCACGGCGCCGTCGCTGATCGGGTGGCGTTCGCCATCCATCTCGTAGTGGATTTCGTTCTGCGCGGCATTGCCAACGGCCACGCCACCGCCGCCTTCGCTTTCCAGGCGACCTTCCTCTTTACGTGGCGGCTTGAGCTGCAGGCCGAGGAAGTCTTCGAAGGCCTGGCCAACCTGGGGCAGGGCGACGCGATCCTGTGGGCGTTTCGGGCCTGCGAGGCTGGCTTCCACCTGGCCCATGTCCAGCTCCAGGGTATCGGTGAATACCGGCTCGTTGCCGGCCTGGCGCCACATGCCCTGGGCCTTGGAATAGGCCTCCACCAGCTTGACGGTCTCGTCGGGGCGCCCGGACAGGCGCAGGTAACCCAGTGTGATTTCATCGACCGGGAAGAAGCCGCAGGTCGCGCCGTATTCAGGCGCCATGTTGGCGATGGTGGCGCGGTCGGCCAGGGGCAGTTCGGCCAGGCCATCGCCGTAGAACTCGACGAATTTACCGACTACGCCTTTCTTGCGCAGCATCTGAGTGACGGTCAGTACCAGGTCGGTGGCGGTGATGCCTTCCTTGAGTTTGCCGGTCAGCTTGAAGCCGATCACTTCGGGGATCAGCATCGACACCGGCTGGCCGAGCATTGCCGCTTCCGCCTCGATGCCGCCGACGCCCCAGCCCAGCACGCCCAGGCCGTTGATCATGGTGGTGTGCGAGTCGGTGCCGACCAGGGTGTCCGGGTAGGCGTAGGTCACGCCGTCTTCTTCCTTGGTCCACACGGTGCGGCCGAGGTATTCCAGGTTGACCTGATGGCAGATGCCGGTGCCCGGCGGCACCACGCTGAAGTTGTCGAAGGCGCTCTGGCCCCAACGCAGGAACGCGTAACGCTCGCCGTTGCGCTGCATCTCGATCTCGACGTTCTCGCCAAAGGCCTCGGGGCTGGCGAACTTGTCGACCATCACCGAGTGGTCGATCACCAGGTCTACGGGTGACAGCGGGTTGATCTTCTGCGGGTCGCCGCCGGCCTTGGCCATGGCGTCGCGCATGGCGGCCAGGTCGACCACGGCGGGTACGCCGGTGAAGTCCTGCATCAATACGCGGGCAGGGCGGTACTGGATCTCGCGGTCGGAGCTGCGTTTGTGCAGCCAGTCGCTGATGGCCTGCAGATCGTCCTGGGTCACGGTCTTGTCGTCCTGCCAGCGCAGCAGGTTCTCCAGCAGCACTTTCAGTGACACCGGCAGTTTGTCGATGTCGCCCAGCTTTTTGGCTGCCTCGGGGAGGCTGAAGTAATCGTAGGATTTGCCGTCGACGGTCAGCGTGCAGCGGCAGTTCAGGCTATCGATGGAAGGCATCGTGCATCTCCTTATGGCTTGCACGGTACAAGCCAAGCTGGTTTGGCAGAGCTTCTGCGACTCTGCGCGAGTGTTCCCTGGGCCGGCTCGTGTGGCGTGCGGTGAGCCGTCGCCTGATCTTGCGCCTGTCGAGAATAGTCCGTCGGCGCAGCCGGCGATGCCGGGATGCTGTTCTCTGGACAGGGAGCAGAGGCCCCGGGTTCCAGTTTTCGCTATCATGCCCGCCCCAAGAGGAGCCCTGATGAAGACTTTGTTGCTGCACTGCCGCCCCGGTTTCGAGAACGAGGTGTGTTCGGAGATTTCCGAGCATGCAGCGCGCCTTGATGTGCCCGGTTACGCCAAGGCCAAGCCGAATACCGCCTGCGCCGAATTTATCTGCAGCGATGAATCGGGCGCCGAGCGGCTGATGGCGGGTTTGCGCTTCAGCCAACTGATCTTCATCCGCCAGTGGGCGCGAGGGCGCTTCATCGAGCTGCCCGAGAAAGACCGCATCAGCGTGTTGCTCGAGGATCTGCTGCCGCTGCCGGTATTCGGCAGCCTGTGGCTGGAGGTGTTCGACACCAACGATGGCAAGGAGCTTTCCGGCTTCTGCAAGAAGTTCGAAGGCCCGCTGCGCAAGGCCCTGATGGCTGCCGGCCGGTTGGCAGAGAACGCCCGCGCGCCGCGCCTGTTGCTGACCTTCAAGAGCGGCCGCGAAGTATTCGT
This sequence comes from Phytopseudomonas punonensis, assembly GCF_900142655.1. Taxonomy (GTDB): domain Bacteria; phylum Pseudomonadota; class Gammaproteobacteria; order Pseudomonadales; family Pseudomonadaceae; genus Aquipseudomonas; species Aquipseudomonas punonensis. Next base: position 475,538 of record NZ_FRBQ01000002.1, read on the forward strand.
CGGCATGGCCGAGGCGAACAATTCGGCGATCTGGCCCATGGGCATTCCGCGCCTCAAGTTCCCTCGTGAGGCGCCAAGCCGCTCGACCTTGAAACTGGAAGAAGCCTGGCACACCTTTATCCCGCGCGAGCAGTGGGACGAACGTCTATCTGATGAGATGACCGGCGTCGACCTTGGCGCCTCGCCCGGTGGCTGGACTTACCAGCTGGTGCGTCGCGGCATGCTGGTGACCGCCATCGACAACGGCCCGATGGCCGAGAGTCTGATGGACACCGGCCTGGTCAAACACCTGATGGTCGACGGCTTCACCTGGAAGCCCAAGCAGCCGGTGGACTGGATGGTCTGCGACATCGTCGAGAAGCCCGCACGCAGCGCCGCGCTATTGGAAACCTGGATCGGTGAGGGACATTGCCGCGAGGCGGTGGTCAATCTCAAATTGCCGATGAAGCAGCGCTACGCCGAGGTGCAGCGTTTGCTCGAGCGCATCGCCGAGGGCCTGGCGGCGCGCAAGGTCAAGGCGACCATCGCCTGCAAGCAGCTGTACCACGACCGTGAGGAAGTGACCTGCCACCTGCGCCGACTGAGCAAATAGACCAAACAGTTACGCCGCCCAGGCGGGTGGCGACTCCATGAACACTGCACGTAATGACGCGGAGCCCGTGATGCTCGATTCGACCCCTGACGACACCCTCGACGCCACCGGCCTGTTCTGCCCTGAGCCGGTGATGATGCTGCACAACAAGGTGCGCGACCTGCCGGCCGGTGGTCTGCTCAAGGTCATCGCGACCGATCCTTCCACCCAGCGCGATATCCCCAAGTTCTGCGTGTTTCTCGGCCACGAGCTGGTGGAGCAAGCGCAGGATGCCGAGACCTACCTTTATTGGATTCGCAAGAAGGTCGATTGAGCGGGTGAGGTAAAGGCGGGTATTCGGAGACCCATGTGGGAGCGCGCCATGCGCGCGAAAAAATCGCGGGCATGGCCCGCTCCCACGGTCGGCCGCTTTACGCCGGTTCGCACCACGATCCGTGGCCGGCACTCCAACGGCGTACCGCTCCGCGAACGGAACGCCGCCCGGTACGCTTATAGCTGGATTCGCAAGAAGGTTGGTTGAGCGGTTCGAGATAGTGGCGGCCGGCCACTGGCCTTTGTGGGAGCGCGCCATGCGCGCGATTCGGTTGAGTGGGGCGTGGCGAAGTCTGGCTTGATCGGGTGACCTGAAGTATCGGGCGACGTGCTTTTGTGGGAAGGATTAGAACCACCTAGTCCACACCTGCCATTCGCGGGCATGGCCCGCTCCCGCAGGGATTGCTGGCTGCTGCTCACCATTGCGATCGCGGCGCGGTCACCACGCTAGGCCGCTGACTCCATCGGTTGCAGCCGAATCCGCCTTCTGGCACTGCTCTTCAGTCGCAGCGTGAGCATCAGCGCCGCACAGGTCAGCCCGACGATCAAGCCTTGCCATAGCCCTGCCGGGCCGCTGGCGGCGCCGAGCAGGTCGGTCAGGCCCAGCAGGTAACCGACCGGTAGGCCGATGCCCCAGTAGGCGAACAGGGTCAGGATCATCGTCGCCCGGGTGTCCTGATAGCCGCGCAGCGCGCCGGCAGCGGTAACCTGGATGGCATCGGAAAACTGGAACAGCGCGGCATACACGATCAGCGCCACGGCCACTTCGATCACTTCCGGTGCCGAGGAGTAGATCCGCGCAATGGGCTCCAGCATCAGCAGCATGCAGGTCGCCGACACGCAGGCGTAGGCCAGCGCCGTGGCGATGCTTACGCCGGCGGCGAAGCGTGCCTCGCGTGGCTGCTCGCGGCCGAGTGCTTGGCCGACGCGCACGGTGGCGGCCATGCCGATGGAGTAGGGGATCATGAATACCAGCGAGGCGAAGTTGAGGGCGATCTGGTGCCCGGCGACCACGGTGGCGCCCAGGCCGCCGATTAGCAGGGCGATGACCGCAAAGATGCTCGACTCGGCGAATACCGCGATGCCGATCGGCAGGCCGATGCCCAGCAGGCGCTTGATCAGTGTCCAGTCCGGCCAATCGAAGCGTTGAAGTGGCGTGGTCGCGGTGTAGGTCGGCGCGCGCTTAACCCACCAGAGCATGCCCAATAGCATGAATAGCATCGCCAGTGCGGTGGCCCAGCCGCAGCCGGTACTGCCCAGAGGCGACAAGCCGAGTTTTCCGTAGATCAGCACGTAGTTGAGCGGAATGTTTGCCAGCAAGCCGAGCAGGCCCACTACCATGGCCGGGCGGGTGCGGCCCAGGCCATCGCTGTAGCAGCGCAATACATGGAATAGCGCCACGCAGGGCATACCGAACGCTACGCCGTGCAGGTAACCCATGGTGGGCGCGATCAAATCCGCGTCGACCTTCATCAGGTGCAGTACGAACTCGGCGTTCCACAGCAAGGTGCCGGCCAGGGCGCCCACCGCCAAGGCCAACCACAGGGCCTGGCGCACCAGTGGCCCGATCTCGGTATGTTGCCCCGCGCCGAAGCGCTGGGCGACCTTGGGTGTGGTGGCCAGCAGGATGCCGGTCATCAGCAGGAACACCGGCACCCAGATCGAGTTGCCAAGTGCCACGGCGGCCAGATCACGGGCGCTGTAGCGACCGGACATCACTGTATCGACGAAGCCGACGGCGGTGTACGCCAACTGCGCGATGATGATCGGCGTGGCCAGAGCCAGCAGTGTGCGCAGTTCGGTGCGTACGCGCTGCAAGCGAAGGTGGGCAGGCATGACAAGTTTCACAGGGCAGAGAAAACCGCGCAGTTTACGCGTTGACGCATCGGTCAGGAAAGGCGAATCATCGCGCTTGCAGGTAGAATGCACGCCGGTTTGTGGAGAGCTGCCATGCGCATAGTTGCCGACGAAAACATTCCCCTGCTTGACGAGTTCTTCGCCGCTTTCGGGGAGATTCACCGCCTGCCCGGCCGAGCCATCGACCGCGCCGCCATCAGCGGTGCCGACGTGCTGTTGGTGCGTTCGGTTACTCAGGTCGATCGCGCCTTGCTGCAGGGTAGCACCGTGCGTTTCGTCGGCACCTGCACGATCGGCACCGATCATCTGGATCTCGACTATTTTGCCGAAGCCGGTATTGGCTGGAGCAGTGCGCCGGGCTGCAACGCCCGCGGGGTGATCGACTATGTGCTCGGCAGCCTGCTGGTGCTGGGCGAGCGCCTGGGCGCTGACCTGAGGCAGCGCACCTATGGCGTGGTGGGTGCCGGGCAAGTCGGTGAACGGTTGATCACGGTGCTGCGTGCCCTCGGCTGGCGCGTGCTGGTGTGCGATCCGCCCCGGCAGCGCGCCGAAAGCGGCGATTACGTGAGCTTGGAGCAGATCGTCGAGCAATGCGACGTGATCAGCCTGCATACGCCGTTGACGCATGATGGCGAGTTCGCCACCCGGCATTTGCTGGATGCCGATCTGCTGGAGCGGTTACGCCCGGGCAGTTGGCTGATCAACGCCAGCCGCGGCGCGGTGCTCGACACAGTGGCGCTGCGTGCGCACCTGCAGCGCGGCGCCGATCTGCATGTGGTGCTTGACGTCTGGGAGGGCGAGCCGCTGGTCGATCCCGAACTCGCTGCGCTGTGCCATATCGCTACGCCGCACATCGCCGGCTACAGCCTGGATGGCAAGTTGCGCGGCACCGCGCAGATCTACCAGGCGTTCTGCCGTCATCAGGGGCTCGAGCCAGCTATCTCGCTGGATTCCCTGACCCCGGCCCGCTGGCTGCAGTGCCTGAGTATCGCCGCTGGCAGTGATCCGGCCTGGGCGCTGGCGACTATCTGTCTCGCTGTCTATGACCCGCGCCGTGACGATGCGGATTTACGCCGTAGCCTGGTGGTCGATGAAGGGCCGCGCAAAGCGGGCTTCGACCTGCTGCGCAAGCGCTATCCGATGCGGCGGGAAATAGAAGGGCTAGAGGTCGAACTGCGCGGCGTGGATGAGCCGCTGAGGGCGCTGATCAGCGCGCTGGGTGCGCGCGTGATCAGCGTGGAATGACGAAGAGTAGGGCGTACTGACGTGTCAGTGGGGCGCGTCCTGCAGATTGGCCGCCACTTCCTTGTCGAGTTCGCTACATGCCTGCTGGATCATGCTTTCGGTAATCGGAATTTCCCGGCCGTTAGGGTCGATCAGCGCGCCGTGGGCGAGCTCACATTCGTTGTTCGACTGCGGTACCTGTTGCTTGTCAGGGCTGCTCATTGTGGTCTCCTCATCAGGTGGTGTGCGCATTGTCCAAGGGCATCCGTGCTTGACTAGTGATGGGGGCATCCCAATATGGCTTCAACCGTGCCCAGTCATACTGTCGCAAAAAATTACCGGATAAAGAAGAGAGTCCGGCGAACGGAATCAGTCCTTCTGAAAAGGGGCATGGAATGCTGAAGTCACTGATGTTGCTGTTGAGCTGTCTGCTGAGCCTGCAAGTGCTTGCCGTGGAGCCGGCAAAGTTGGCGGGCGTGGCTCGCCAGCAGGTGGGCGTGACGCTGTCCTATGATCCCGCTTACCGACGCATCGCTTATCCCGGCGGTGATGTGCCAGTGGAGACCGGCGTGTGTACCGACGTGGTGATCCGCGCCTTGCGCCTTCAGGGGCTGGACCTGCAGGAAGCGGTGCACGAGGACATGGCGGCCAACTTCTCCGCCTACCCGAAGCACTGGGGGTTGAGCCGACCTGACCGCAATATCGACCATCGCCGCGTGCCCAACTTGATGGTCTGGTTCAAGCGACAGGGGATGGCGCTACAGGTCAGTCGCGATCCCAAGGAATATCGCTCGGGCGATATCGTCACCTGGGATCTGGGGCGCGGGCAGACTCATATCGGCATCGTCTCTGATCGCCTGTCCGCAACCGGTGAGCCGCTGATCCTGCACAACATCGGCGCCGGTACTCGTGAGGAGGCGATCTTGTTTCGCTTTGCCATCATCGGCCATTACCGTTTCGCGCGAGGTTAAGGCTCAGAAACGACAAAGCCCCACGCCTTGTGAGCGTGGGGCTTTGGCTTGGAGCAGCGATCAGGCGTGGTGATAGCTGATGACGCTGTCCTGCTCCTTGAGCACTTTGCGCATCTCGGCCGGGATGTTACCGGCTCTAACGGCCAGCTCCAGGCGGATGTCTTCGAGGCTCTGAGCAAAAGCATTCGAGTCGTTGATCTGCAGTTTCTGCAGGACTCGGCTGTAGGCGGTGGTGTCCGCTTCATCGACCAAGGAAAGAACGATGCTACCGTCCGGGCGAGGCCGACTGAAGGTGGCGCGTAGCGGGGCGAATAGCTGATCGACCAGCTGTCGATGACTATTTTCCATTGACGAACTCCAGTTGAAGTAGGAACCCCTATGAGTAACTGGAAATCATTTAGTTCGACGATGGCCGCTTTTTATTGCGCGATGGACGCCGAATTAACGGCTCAGCGCCCTGCGCGTACGCTCGATCAGGCCTGGCAGTGTATCTGCACAATATTGGCCTGGATAAAGACGCTGAGTGTGCTGTGCGACGCCGGTGTGATCCACCACGGTGAAGCTGAAGCTGCCCTTGCGCGCCGCCAGAATATGGCAGGCCAGCGGTGCGAAAGCGTTGGAGAGGGTATGGATAGCGGTTTGGATTTGTTGATTGGTATTCATAATCGGGTGTTTCCTGATACTGCGGGCGCATGATCGCGCCATAAATAAAGGGCTCCGGTCGCGGGCTTATGCCAACGGGATTGGTTATCGGAGCGAAATGCGCGCTTTTAAGTTCCACCTATATCGATGAGGTGAAAACTACAGCGGGTCTGTACTTCGGAAGACTGGCAGGTCAGCACATGAGCGAGACGGCCAGATCAGTCAGCGGAGGGGGTCTTGGCAGCTATGCGTGCATCGATTGGATGCCGATTGCCAGGAAACCATCAAGAAGGCCATAAGGCCGTATGACTTGCAGCGTGGTACGAACGGGGCGAACTATACGTGGCTGTATAAAAATTAGCCAGCTCTGATTTGATCTTTTTATGTGCGCTGATCGGCGTCGCACTGATAGGCCGATTTGAGCTAGCATTAGCGCTCTTTTGCTTTCCTCTGGCGACGGTTTTCAATGAGTTATCAGGTTCTTGCACGCAAATGGCGCCCGCGTTCGTTTCGCGAAATGGTCGGGCAGACCCATGTGCTGAAAGCGCTGATCAACGCACTCGACAGCCAGCGCCTGCACCATGCCTATCTGTTTACCGGCACCCGCGGCGTTGGCAAGACCACCATCGCGCGGATCATCGCCAAGTGCCTTAACTGCGAAACCGGTATCAGCTCCACGCCCTGCGGCACCTGCTCGGTATGTCGGGAGATCGATGAAGGCCGCTTCGTCGACCTGATCGAGGTCGATGCCGCCAGCCGTACCAAGGTCGAAGATACTCGCGAGCTGCTCGACAACGTGCAGTACTCGCCAAGCCGCGGGCGCTTCAAGGTCTACCTGATCGACGAAGTGCACATGCTCTCCACCAGTTCCTTCAACGCCTTGTTGAAGACGCTTGAAGAGCCGCCGCCCCACGTCAAATTCCTGCTCGCCACCACCGACCCGCAGAAACTGCCGGTCACCGTGCTGTCGCGCTGCCTGCAGTTCTCGCTGAAGAACATGCCGCCCGAGCGGGTGGTCGAGCACCTGAGCCACGTACTCGGCGCCGAGAACATTCCCTTCGAGGATGACGCACTGTGGTTGCTCGGCCGCGCGGCTGACGGCTCGATGCGCGACGCCATGAGCCTCACCGACCAGGCCATCGCCTTTGGCGAAGGCAAGGTCTTAGCGGCCGACGTGCGCTCCATGCTTGGCACGCTCGACCATGGTCAGGTGTATGGCGTGTTGCATGCGCTGATCGAAGGCGATGCCCGTGGCGTGATCGAAGCGGTTCGCCAGCTCGCCGAGCAGGGCCCGGACTGGAGCGGCGTGCTGGCCGAAATGCTCAACGTGCTGCACCGCGTAGCCATCGCCCAGGCGCTGCCGGATGCAGTGGACAATGGCCAGGGCGACCGTGATCGCGTACTTGCCCTCGCTCAGGCGCTGCCAGCTGAAGACGTGCAGTTCTATTACCAGATGGGCCTGATTGGTCGGCGCGACCTGCCGCTGGCACCGGATCCGCGCAGCGGCTTCGAGATGGTGCTGCTGCGCATGCTGGCGTTCAGGCCGGCGGGCGAGGGCGATGCCCCGAAGGTGGCGCTAAAGCCATTGGGGATCAGCCAGGCCAAGGTTGATCCCCAGGTAACTCCGGTGGCCGATGCAGCGCCTGTTGCGTCGTCACCTGTTGTCGGTGCTGCGCCTGCAGTTGCCCCGGCCCCGGTTGTAGCCTTACAGCCTGTGCCGCAGCCTGTCGTTGCTCCGGCAGTTGCTTCGCCGGCGCCCGCTGCACCTGTTGTTGCACCTGCGGTAATCCCGCCTTGGGAGGACTCGCCTTCTGAGCAGAAGGTCGCAGCGCCGGTTAGCGAAGCGTCTGCGCCGCCAGCTACCGTTGTGATCGAGCCTGAGCCGAAAGCAGAGCAGCTGCTCAAGGTTGCCGAGCCAGAACCCGAGGTGGCGTTGCCCGTTCCCGAGCTGGCCGACGTGCCAGTCATCGACAGCAGCGATCTCAATCCACCTGACAGCGATGACGAGCCACCACCCGGTGACTACGACTACGTGGCGATGGATGCCGATAACCTGGATTACGATTTCGCCGATGCGCTGGCCGATGAGCCGGAAGCTGAGCCCGAGCCTGCGGCATTGCCCGCTACCGGCCTGGCGGCAGACTGGCTCGAGTTGTTCCCGAAGCTCGGCCTGGGCGGCATGACCGGCAGCATCGCTGCCAACTGCACATTGTTCGCCGTTGATGGCGACAGCTGGCTGCTGCACCTGGATCCTGCGCACAGCGCACTGTTCAACGCGACGCAGCAGCGGCGCCTGAACGACTCGCTCAACGCCTACCATGGCCGCGAATTGCAGCTGAGCATCGAATTGATCAAGCCCGAGCAGGAAACGCCTGCCCAGGCCGCCGCACGCAAGCGCGCCAATCGCCAGCGTGATGCCGAAGCGTCGATCCAGAACGATCCGCTGATCCAGCAAATGATTTCCCAGTTCGCCGCATCCGTGCGTGCGGGCAGCATTGAACCCGTCGATATCGTCGAACCAACGAGGACAACATCATGATGAAAGGTGGCATGGCCGGCCTGATGAAGCAGGCGCAGCAGATGCAGGAAAAAATGCAGAAGATGCAGGAAGAGTTGGCCAACGCTGAGGTCACCGGCCAATCCGGCGCCGGTCTGGTCAGCGTGGTGATGACCGGTCGCCATGACGTCAAGCGCGTCAGTCTCGACGACAGCCTGATGCAGGAAGACAAGGAAATCCTTGAAGACCTGATCGCCGCCGCTGTCAACGACGCCGTCCGCAAGATCGAAGCCAACAGCCAGGACAAGATGTCCGGCATGACTTCCGGTATGCAACTGCCGCCTGGCTTCAAGATGCCGTTCTAAGGCACAAGCTGCCGGTCACTGCGTAGGGTGGACAACGCCCTTTTTGTCCACCATTGCGATTGCAGAGCGGTGGACGGGTCGGGCCGCGTAGGTAAAGCGTCGTCCACCCTACGAACAGCCGGTATCGCCTTGGAGCGTCCGTAGTCCCGTAGGATGGGTGTAACCCATCGTTGATTGATGGATTTCACCCATCCTACGCGGCCCGGCCCATCCTACGGCTTCATCACCACGTCTCCCGCCTCAGCCTCTTCGAGCACTAGCCATGAGCTTCAGCCCCCTGATCCGCCAACTGATCGAATCGCTGCGCATCCTGCCCGGTGTCGGCCAGAAGACCGCCCAGCGCATGGCGCTGCAACTGCTCGAGCGCGACCGCAATGGTGCTCAGCGGCTAGCCCAGGCACTGAGCCAGGCGATGGAGGGCGTGGGTTACTGCAAATCCTGCCGCAGCCTGAGCGAGAGCGAGCTTTGCCAGATTTGTGAAGACCCGCGCCGCGACGACAGCCTGCTCTGCGTGGTGGAAGGGCCGATGGACGTGTATGCCGTCGAGCACACCGGTTTTCGTGGGCGGTACTTCGTCCTCAAGGGCCACCTGTCGCCCCTCGATGGTTTGGGGCCGGAGGCCATCGGTATTCCCGAGTTGCTGGTACGCATCGAGGCGGGTCAGTTCAGTGAAGTGATCCTGGCCACCAACCCGACGGTGGAAGGCGAGGCGACTGCCCACTACATCGCTCAGCTGCTGGCCGGCAAAGGCATGATCGCATCGCGCATCGCCCATGGCATGCCGCTGGGTGGTGAGTTGGAACTGGTGGACGGTGGCACGCTGGCTCACGCCCTGGCGGGGCGGCGGCCGATCAATATCTGAGTGGGTTCGCACCGTGCCGGTGTGTGCAACACGCGGCCCACGTGGATACTAGTCAAGAATTTCTATAACTTGCTTCTGAGAAGCATTACCATCTGATCGTTTTCCATTGACGGTGATGGTGTGCTCGATGTCATTCGTTTCCTCCCAACAGTCCCTGCAGCAGCTGTATCTCGAGCACAGCGGCTGGCTGAACGGCTGGCTGCGCAAACGCATGGGCTGCGCGGAAAATGCGGCGGATCTGGCCCAGGACACCTTCGTGCGTCTGCTCGCCAAGCACCGCGAAGTGCCGTCACTGCGTGAGCCGCGTGCTTATCTCTCGACCATCGCCCATTCGCTGCTGGTCAATCACTGGCGTCGCCAGGCGATCGAACGTGCCTACCTCGAAGCCCTGGCGATGCAGCCAGAGCCGCATGCACCGTCGCCGGAAACCACCGAGCTGATCATCGAAACCCTGCTGGCCATCGATGCCATGTTGCTGCGCCTGCCGGCCAAGGTGCGCGAGGCGTTCCTGCTTTCCCAGCTCGACGGGCTGACCTACGCAGCCATCGCCAGGCGCCTGCAGGTGTCCGAGCGCATGATCAAAAAGTACATGGCCCAGGCCATGCTGCAGTGCCTGCTGCTGGCCGAGGGCTGAGCCGTGGCGCCTGATCACGCTGCCCTGCAGCAGGCTGCCGAATGGTTTGCCGTGCTGGCCGATCCGCCAGTCAGCGCCCAGCAGCAGCGCGCCTGGCAGCAATGGCTGGTGGATCGCCCCGAACATGCCGCGGCCTGGCAGCGGGTCGAGGCGATCAGCAGCCAGTTCGCCAGGCTGCCTGCCGACACCCACCGCCGCGCCGCGGCCCAGGCCTTGCGCAGCCCCGCACGCAGTCGGCGGCAGGTGCTCGGGCTGTTCGCCGTGCTGGGTGGGGCAGGGTTGTTGGCGGCTGCCGGGCAGCGCCGGCCCTGGCGCAGCTGGTTGGCCAGCGAGCGTACCGGCACGGGGGAGATCCGTGAGCTGCGCCTGGCCGACGGCAGCCATCTCTGGCTAGGCAGCCGCACCGCCGTGGACATCAATTACAGCGCCTCGACTCGTTTGTTGCGACTGCTGCAGGGCGAGGTGCTGCTCGATACCGCCAAGGACCCGCGCCCGCTGCTGTTCGATACCCGGCACGGCCGGCTGCAGGCCTTTGGTACACGGTTCAGCGTGCGCGAAGGCGAGGGTTTCACCCAACTCAGCGTGTTCGCCGGGGCCGTGCGTATCGACCCGTCGCCCGCACGCGACGCCCAGCTGCTGCAGGCCGGTCAGCAGGTGCGCTTCAGCGCCAGCGATATCTCGGCTAGTGAGCCAGCGGACCCGGCGCGTCAGGCTTGGAGCCGCGGCGTGTTGCTGGCCAACGACCGGCGCCTGGGCGATTTCATCGCCGAGCTGGCCGACTACGTGCCCGGTTACCTGGGCTGCGACCCGCGGGTGGCTGACCTGCGTCTGGTCGGCGCCTATCCGCTGGGCGACACCGGGCGCATTCTCGATGCCCTGGCTGGCAGCCTGCCGATCCGCGTCAACTGGCGCTTGCCCTGGTGGGTGACGGTAGAGCCGCTGGCCGGCTGATGGCCTGCCGGTGAAATTATTTTTGCGAATGCGGTTCCCCTTTTTCGATCTCGCTTGGCCTCCCTGCATCCGGCCCTTGCGCACCCTGCGCGGGCGATGTCTCGAGGACTGCTGCATGTCGTCACCGCTCTGCTTTTCGCCCCTTGATCTGCGCCGCTCGATCCGCCTGGCCACCCTGGCCCTGGCGGCCTGTTCGCCGCTGTTCGTGCAGGCCCAGGCCATCGATGCCGGCAGCCACCAGCAGGCGACGCACAGCTACCAGATCCCGGCGGGGCCATTGTCGGCGGCGCTGAGCCGTTTCGCGGCGGAGGCGGGCGTGCTGCTGTCGGTCGATGCGCGGTTGACCGCAGGCAAGCAGAGCCCAGGCCTGCAGGGCGAGGCCGGTGTCGACGAGGGCTTCGCGCGGCTGCTGCAGGGCAGCGGCTTGCAGGCGATTGCCGATGGCCAGGGTGGTTATTCGCTGCAGGCCGCACAGGCAGGCGGCGCAACACTGGAGCTGGACAGTACCGATGTGCGCGCCTTCGCCCTGGGTAATGCGCTGGGCAGCATGGATGGCTACAACGCCACCCACAGCAGTGTGTCGACCAAGACCAGCAAGGCGCTGGCGAAAACCGCGCAGAGCGTGTCGGTGGTCACCCGCGAGCAGATCGAGCGCCAAGGGGCGCTGACCGCCGCCGATGCCATGCGCTACAGCCCGGGCGTGCTGACCAATGCCTACGGCAACACTCATCGCTACGACTACCTGGCGATTCGCGGCATCAACGACGGCTCGGTGGACAACATCACCATCGATGGGCTGAAGTCCATGGGGGATCCGGGCTCTTACAGCAGCTTGCAGATCGACCCGTACTTCATCGAGCGCATCGACATTCTCAAGGGACCGTCTTCGGTGCTGTACGGGCGTAGCAACCCCGGCGGCCTGGCGGCCATCAGCACCAAACGGCCGGAGTTCACCCAGTCCGGCCGCGTGGACCTGTCCTACGGTAACAACAACCGCAAGTCCCTGGGCTTCGATGCAACGGGACCGCTGAACGAGAACATTGCCTACCGCGTCGTCGGTTTGGCCAAGGACGCCGACGCCCAGGTCGATCACGTTACCGAGACGCGCTATGCGCTGATGCCCAGCCTGGCGATGAACCTCAGTGACGACACCTTCATTACGCTCTACGCGTACCTGCAGGACGACCCCAATGGTGGCTACCACGGCAGCCTGCCGGCCTCGGGTACCGTGCACAAACGCAATGGGCAGCGCATCTCGAGCAGCTTCTTCGAAGGTGACCCAGCGCTCGACGAGTTCACCCGCACCCAGCAGATGCTCGGCTATGAGCTGGAGCACCGCTTCAACGATACCTGGAGCGCGCGGCAGAATTTCCGTTATCTGGATGCGCGGGTATCGAACAGCCAGGTCTGGGGTTCCGGTTACGTCAGTGGCAACCAGCTGCGCCGTGGCTACAGTGGTGGCCAGGAGCAGTTGCATGCCTGGATCGTCGACAACATGCTGCAGGCCGATTTCGCTACAGGCGCTGCCCAGCACACCGTCGTGCTCGGCCTGGATTATCAGTATTCGAAGAATAAAATCGCCGCCCAGAGTGACACCGCGGGGGCGCCCATCGACGTGTTCGACCCGGTGCAGGATTACGGCGACCTGACAGCCCTGCGCTCCGTCAACGATGCTCTACGGCGGCAGAAGCAGGCCGGCCTGTACCTGCAGGACCTGGTCGAGATTGGTAACTGGAACATATCGCTCGGCCTGCGCCAGGACTGGTACGACGTGTCCATCGATGACGAGATCAGCGGCAAGGACGACAACCAGGGCGAGAAACTCAGCGGCCACGTCGGCGTGCTCTATGCGTTTGATAACGGCATCTCGCCCTACGTCAGCTATTCGACCTCGTTCAACCCGACGTCCAACTATTCCAGCGGCGCGCAGATCCTCGACCCAACCACCGGCGAGCAGTGGGAGGCCGGCCTCAAGTTCCAGCCGCCGGGCACGGAGGATCTCTACACCCTGTCGTTCTTCAACCTGGAAATGGAGAACCTGTACGCCAAGGAAAACAGCCTGCTGCAGGACAGTTTCTACAAGGGCGTGGGCGGCATCCGGTCGCGCGGCGTCGAGTTGGAGGCGCGTTTCAAACCGGTCGACAACCTGCAACTGATCGCCAGCTACACCTACGCGGACGTTTCCTACAGCAAGTCCTACTTCGTCAACAATGGCAGCGCCGTGGTGGACGCCAAAGGCAACACGCCGCCGCAGACGCCCGAGCGCATGGCCAGCCTGTGGGCCGACTACCGCTTCAGCGACGGCGCGCTGGCCGGCCTGACCGTCGGTGCCGGCGCCCGCTATGTCGGCCACAGCGAGGGCAGCGAGCTGAACGACTTCAATGTGCCGTCCTACACGTTGTTCGATGCGTCGGTTGGTTATGACCTGAGCCAGGTTGGCTTGAAGGGAACGTCGCTGCAGCTCACTGCCAACAACCTCACCGACGAGTACTACGTGGCGTCCTGCTATTCGGCAGTGGCGTGTTATCTGGGGGAGGAGCGGACAGTGACGGCGACCGTTACTCAGCGTTTCTGAGAGCTCGTTGGAGCTGAGTCATCGGTCCGCCTCTGTGGGGGCGGGCGGGGACGCCAAGTCCATGCCCGCGATTTTTCGCGCGCATGGCGCGCTCCCACAGTGGATCGGTGAATGGCTGCTATACGATGGCTTCCATGCTCCAGGCCGTAGGATGGGTGAAACCCATCGCAATTTGATGGGTTTCACCCATCCTACGGTCATCGACCGCTTTTGCCTTTCAGCGCTCAACCCGCGTTGCGCAGGCGGTGCATGTCGCGTAGCGGCGGGGCGCCGAACAGGCGGCTGTACTCGCGGCTGAATTGCGAGGGGCTTTCGTAACCGACACGAAAGCTCGCCGAGGCGGCTTCCAGGCCTTCGCTGAACATCAGCCGGCGGGCTTCCTGCAGGCGTAGCTGCTTCTGGTACTGCAGCGGGCTTAGCGCCGTAACCGCTTTGAAGCGGTGGTGCAGGGTCGATGCGCTGAGGTTGACCTCTTGGGCCAGTTCTTCGATGCGCAGCGGTTTGTCGTAATGCTGGTTGATCCATTCGATGGCCCGGGCGATGCGATGGCTCTGGCTATCGGCCATGACAATCTCACGCAAACGTTGGCCCTGAGGGCTGCACAGGAGGCGATAAAAAATTTCGCGCAGCACCAGTGGCGCGAGCATAGCGGCGTCACGCGGCGTGTCGAGCAGGCGCAGCAGGCGAATCACCGCGTCGAGCATCGCGGTATCCAGGCGGTCGACGAACAACGCCCGTTTGCTGCCGGGTGCCGGCAGGCCGATTGGGCCGGCGGCGGAGAGCAGATCGCTGATCAGCGCCGGGTCGATGTCCAGACGCACACTCAGGTACGGCTCTTCGGGCGTCGCCTCGATGACCTGGCCGGTCACCGGCAGCGTTACCGATGCCACCAGATAATTGAGCGGGTCGTAGTAATACCGCTCGGCGCCCAGGCGAACTTCCTTGCGGCCCTGAGCAATGATGCACAGGCATGGCCGATAGAGCGTCGGCATCGGCAGGCTGGGCGCTGTCGTGTAGGCCAGCCCCAGGCCGTCGATAAGGGTTTCGTGCATGCCCTCGGTCGGGGTTTTCTGCTGTATCAGGTTGGCCAGTTCGCGTTGGCGGACGGCCAGTTCATCAATCTGCTCAGGTTGCATCGTGCGCTTACTCCTGGATGTCGGCAGAGACTATCCGGGAATTTCCGGGTCGTCCTGCATGACGACACGGGTTTGGAGTATTGGGCAAGCTTAAAACAGGAATAGGCAATTATTTTCCTGTCGGCCGCGAAGTGTCGGGGAGGGATTGATACTTTCCTGTTCGATTCGCACGATCAGGCAAGAATGTTCCAGTATCCGGCTAACGCCGCAAGGTGCCTCGCTCCTACTCTGGATCCATCGCGGCGCAGTGAGCCGCACTGACCAGAGGATCGCACCGTGAACAATATCCAAGAAAAAGTCGTACTAATTACCGGCGCCAGCAGTGGCATTGGCGAAGGCTGCGCTCGCTTGCTGGCCGAGAAGGGCGCTCGCGTGGTACTCGGCGCCCGCCGCGTCGACCGCCTCGAACAACTGGTGGAGGATATTCGCGCTGCCGGTGGCCAGGCCATCGCTCGCCGTCTGGACGTGACCGATGCCGCCGACGTGCAAGCCTTCGCGGACGCTGCCATGGCCGAGTATGGACGAATCGACGTGCTGCTCAACAATGCCGGCGTGATGCCCCTGTCGATGCTCGAGGCACTCAAGCTCGACGAGTGGAACCGCATGATCGACGTCAACATCCGCGGCGTGCTGCATGGTATCGCTGCCGCTTTACCGGTGATGCAGAAGCAGCGCAGTGGGCAGATCATCAACGTGGCATCGATCGGCGCCTACCGGGTGTCGCCGACCGCCGCGGTGTATTGCGCCACCAAATACGCGGTGCGGGCGATCAGTGATGGTCTGCGCCAGGAGGTCGGTGGCGACATTCGCGTCACCCTGGTGTCGCCCGGCGTGGTGGAGTCCGAGTTGGCCGAGAGCATTTCCGATGAGGGCGCCCGCGACGCCATGCGTGAATTCCGTAAGGTGGCCATCAGCCCGTCGGCCATCGCTCGTGCCGTAGCCTACGCCATCGAGCAGCCGGCGGATGTCGACGTCAGCGAACTGGTGGTGCGCCCGACTGCGAGCATCCACTGACATTGCCGCACTGCCACGGTGCTCACTGCCGTAGCAGTCACCCACTAGGGAACAAAATCATGCCCATGCAGACCCACATTACCGTGCTTGAAGCCGCTCCAGGTCGTAGCGAGGAACTGGGCTGCTACCTGCGCGACCTGCTGGAGCCGACGCGTTGTCTGGAAGGTTGCCTGGCAGTCGAGCTGCAGCGTGATCGCCGGCGTTGGCAGTTGCACAGCCGCTGGCGCACCAGCACCGACCTTGAGCGCTATTTCGCCCAGCCGCTACTGCAGGAAGTGCTCGGCAGTGCCTGGCGTAGCGGTGCAGTTCAGCAAATGCTGAGTCGCGCCGCCTGAGCACAGAAACGAGAACGCCCCGGTCAATGCCGGGGCGTTCGCGTTATCGCGGTGGACGCTTATTCGACCAAGGTCAGGGTCACGTCAATGTTGCCTTGGGTAGCGTTGGAGTAGGGGCAAACGATGTGCGCCTTGTCGATCAGTGCCTTGGCCTCCTCGCGATCCAGGCCCGGCAGGGTGATCTTCAGTTCCACCTCGATGGCGAAACCGGTAGGCACCGCGCCGATACCAACGATACCTTCGATCCAGCTGTCCGGCGACACCTTGTGCTTGTCGCGGGCGGCGACGAACTTGATCGCACCCAGGAAGCAGGCCGAGTAGCCAGCAGCGAACAGTTGCTCGGGGTTGGTGCCCTGGCCGCCAGCGCCGCCGAGTTCTTTCGGCGTGGTCAGTGCGACATCAAGTACGCCGTCGGAGGAAATGGCACGGCCTTCACGGCCACCAGTGGCTTCAGCGTAGGCGCGGTAGGCAACGGTTTCGATAGACATGGTGAAATCCTCGTATTTGGTTTGTGCGATGTTTGTTAGTGCGCAATTTAACTGCTCGAGGCGAACTCTAGTCGTGATCTATTTAGCGCGCAAGGTATTTCTCGAAGAAAGCTTCAACAGGGAGATCCAGCACCGTATTGACGAGGCTCAGTGTAGACCCGCGGTGTGACCTGTCGATTGCACGGCTGTGCTCAGAGGCTGTCCTGCAGCCTCTTGCGCAGGGCGGTCAGCTCGGCGGTGAGCTTGGCCAGGCGCTCGGCCGTGTGTGCGCTGGCATCGAGAATGCAGCCGGGAATCTGCCGGGCTTCGGCGTGCAGGGCGCGGCCCTTGTCGGTGAGGTGCAGATGCACCACGCGCTCGTCGCTGCTGCTGCGCTTGCGGTCGATCAGGCCTTCGGCTTCCAGGCGCTTGAGCAGCGGCGTCAGCGAGCCGGGGTCAGTGAGCAGGCGCGCGCTGATCTCGCTGACGGTGATGCCATCGCCTTCCCATAACACCAGCATTGCCAGGTACTGCGGATAAGTCAGGCCGAGCTTCTTGAGTAGCGGCTTGTAGACTTTGGTCATCATCAGCGATGTGGAATGCAGGGCGAAGCACACCTGATTGTCGAGCAGCAGATCGGCGCAGGTGTCGTCGGTGGTCATGGAGGCTCCAGAGTAGGGCAGGCAAGGGCGCAATTTAGCGTGCTGACCCGGCCGATACCAGCCAAAGCGGGAAAACAGAAGGCATCGGTTTAACGCTACTACAGTCTGCCGCATGGCATATCGAGCCATCGGCGCCGTGTCGTCATCTATCTGGCATACAATGCCCAGCCGCCTCGTTGCAGAGCAGTGCGGTGCCTATCAGATGCTATGGAGTGAACACATGAAGACCCTGATGGCCGGTTTCGCCGCTGTGCTGCTTCTAGCCGGCTGCACCAGCCCTGGCAAACCTGCCGCACTGCAAGTCCCGGTGGCTGGCAAGATCAACCCGACCCGCGTGCAGGTAACCCCGAGCGACCCCGATATCGAGGCTGCCAAGGCCAGCTTGTTCACGGCTATCGATGCCAAAGGTGTCGAGTTCGATTCGCTGTTTGGCACCGCAGCCAATGCGGCGGGTGATGATCTGGCCGTATGCGGTTTCGCCAAACGCGACGATCAGGAAGAGTCGTTGTACTTCGCCTATTACAACGGCGAACTGCTGCTCTGGGATGAGGCCGCGCCCCACGGCACCAGCACCGAAAACCAGTTTCTGGCGATGATCTGCTCCTATCGCTGACCGATATAGTCAGCTACAGCGGCGCCGCAAAGGCACCGCTGTAGCTACCCGAGCAGACGCCGCGGCGGTGGCAGACGTTTTATCGTCACTTTCGGCGCTCGGGCTGCCATGCGCCGTTTGGCCGGGCAGATGCCGGTCACGCCGCGAAAGATGCCCAGGGCGCCGGCAGCGATATCGGTCAGACCGAACACGCCGCGAATCGCCAGACCTTTGCGAATCAGCAGAACGCCGCCGGCGATGGAAATAACCCGCTCCATTGGCGCCAGGTTAACTGCGCTGACTTTAAGTGGCTGTTCAGACATGGGCTGCTCCATCAAGAGGCTGTTTTCAAGGCGCTGATCAATTCATCTTTGCGCATGGTAGAGCGCCCGCTGATATGTCGAGCGCGCGCCATGCGTAGCAGTTCCTGCTTGCTCTGACTTTCCAGCGGTCGGCTCGGGTGGGTTTCGCCGCGACGGCTGGCGGCTGCCTGGCGCGCGGAGTCTTTACGAGCATTGGCCTTCTGCGAGGCACTGGTTTCACTACCTGAACCGCCGGCCCGCTTACCACCGCCGGACTGTTTGTTGACGGTTGCCCAGGCGCGAGCCCGAGCCTCATCTTCGGGGATGCCACGCTCCTCGTAGCCCGATTCAATGGCTGCCGCCTTGCGCTTCTGGGCCGTGGTGTACTTGTCTTTGCTGCCACGTGGCATGTCGGTCTCCTCGTCAGCGCCTGTGCGAATCGATACCACTCTGGCAGGTCGGCAACTGGCTGAGTTCAGGGCGTTGGATGAGTGGTCGTCAGCAATTGGGCAGACGGATTGAACTCTGCTGCACGTCGCAGACTCATTGCTAAGTGCTTTTGGGGGGCAGGGCGCGCCAAGCTCTGGCATGCGCCCGCCAGCCACTGAACCTACTTTTGGGAGATCGACGATGAAACGCGATTGGGAACTGATCCGTGAGCTGCTGCTGCAGATCGAAGCGTTGGAAACCGGGCACCATTTTTATCCGCAGACCGTTGGCGAGCATTCGGCCGATTCGGTCAGCTACCATATTCATCTGATGTGCCAGGCCAATCTGATCGAGTGTTCCCAGCACCATCCGTGGAACGGTGCGCCAGTGGCAATCGCCAATGGCCTGACCCTGACCGGTCACGACCTGCTCGACGGCATTCGCGAAGACTCGCTGTGGCAGGCCAAGAAAGCCTATTTGCAGGCGCGCGCTGGCGGCATCACCTATGAAGGTCTGAAAAACGCGCCGACCGCTGATTCCATGATGTTCACCGCCAGCCGCGGTGCTGAAGAGGGTCACAACGGGCACGTCTACAACTGACTCAGGGAGCGAACCTGTGATGGCCGAGGAAGCAGCGAAAGCAACAGACACTGTCGATACTTTCAAACAACTGATCCTGGCCAAGCTCAGGTATTCGGTGGGCAAGGACCCGGGTAACGCCTTTGCCCACGACTGGTTCGAAGCGGTCGCTCTGGCGGCCCGCGACCATCTGATCGACCACTGGGAAGATGCTTCCCTGCAGGTCGATCGTCAGGAACAGAAACGTGTCTACTACCTCTCGCTGGAGTTCCTGATCGGTCGCCTGTTGGTCGACAACCTCAGCAACCTCGGCTTGCTCGACACCGCCCGCGAAGCGCTCGCTCAGCTGGATGTGGACTTCGAACAGATTCGCAATCTCGAACCTGATGCCGCTCTGGGCAATGGCGGTCTGGGCCGTCTGGCCGCGTGCTTCATGGAGAGCATGGCGACACTGAACATCGCCGCCCACGGCTACGGCATTCGCTACGAGCACGGGCTGTTTCGCCAGGTAGTGGTCGATGGCTGGCAGCAGGAACACACCGAAACCTGGCTGGATTTTGGCAACCCCTGGGAATTCGAGCGCCCCGAGGTCAGCTACAGCGTCGGCTTCGGCGGCAGCGTGGTGAACCTGGCCGAGTCCGCCGACATTTCGCGCCACGAGTGGCAACCCAACGAGCAGGTTCGCGCCATCGCCTATGACACGCCAGTGGTCGGCTGGCGGCATTCGAGCGTCAACACCCTGCGCCTGTGGCGAGCCCGCGCCGAGGAAGATTTGCAGCTGGAGCGCTTCAATGCCGGCGATCACTTCGGCGCAGTAGCTGACGTGGTCAGGGCGGAAAGCATTTCCCGGGTTCTATACCCGGCGGACAGTACCGAAGCCGGCCAGGAGCTGCGCCTGCGTCAGGAGTTCTTCTTCGTCTCCGCGTCGCTGCAGGACCTGATCGCCCGGCATCTGCAGTTGCACCTCGACATTCATTCGCTGCCCGACCGCGTCGCCATCCAGCTCAATGATACGCACCCGGCCATCGCCGTGGCGGAGCTGATGCGCCTGCTGGTCGACGTGTATCGCCTGGAATGGTTCGAGGCTTGGAAGCTGACCACCGCCACGTTGTCTTACACCAACCACACCCTGCTGCCCGAGGCGTTGGAATCCTGGCCGGTGTCGTTGATGGAGCGTTTGCTGCCGCGGCACATGCAGATCATCTACCTGATCAACGCGTACCACATCGATTCGTTGCGCGCCAAAGACATCCACGACTTCGACCTGCTGCGTTCCATCTCGCTGATCGACGAGGATCATGGCCGCCGTGTGCGCATGGGCAACCTGGCGTTTCTCGGCTCGCACAGCATCAACGGCGTGTCGGCGCTGCACACCAACCTGATGCGCAAGAGCGTGTTCAGCGATTTCCATCACCTGTACCCGGAACGCATCAACAACAAGACCAACGGCGTGACCTTCCGCCGCTGGCTTTATCAGTCCAATCCGCAGCTGACCGAGTTGTTGGTCGGCGCGCTGGGCGACGGCGTGCTGGATTCGCCGGAAACCACGCTGCGCTCGCTCGAGCCTTTCGCCGCCAAGGCGCCGTTCCGCAAGCAATTTGCCGCTCAGCGTCAGCACGCCAAGCGTGCGTTGGCCGAGCTGGTACGCGAGCGCATGGGCATCAGCGTGGATACTCAGGCGATCTTCGATGTGCAGGTCAAACGTATCCACGAATACAAGCGCCAGCTGCTCAACCTGCTGCACACCGTGGCGTTGTATCAGGCGATGCGCAACGACCCGGCCACCGACTGGGCGCCGCGGGTGAAGATCTTTGCCGGTAAGGCTGCGGCCAGCTATCACCAGGCCAAGCTGATCATCAAGCTGGCCAATGACATCAGCCGCACCGTCAATGCCGACCCGACGCTGCGCGGGCTGCTCAAAGTGGTATTCATCCCCAACTACAACGTCAGCTTGGCCGAAGTGATCATCCCGGCGGCGGATCTTTCCGAGCAGATCTCCACGGCAGGGCTGGAGGCGTCCGGCACCAGCAACATGAAGTTCGCCCTTAATGGCGCGCTGACCATAGGTACGCTCGATGGCGCCAACGTGGAAATGTCCGAGCAGATCGGCCGCGAGAACATGTTCATCTTCGGCATGACCGCCCAGCAGGTTGCGGTGCGCTCGCGGCGAGACCTGAACATGAGCGCCGAGGTGGCGGCCTCCGAGCGGCTCGCTGGCGCCTTGGAGGCGATTCGCTCCGGAGTGTTCTCGCCGGATGATCCGGGTCGTTATGCCGGGCTGATCGATGGCCTGCTGGCCCATGACCGTTTCCTGGTCTGCGCCGACTTCCAGGCCTACTGGGACGCGCAGCGCAAAGTCGACATGCTGTGGCGCACGCCGGATCGCTGGTGGCAGACGGCGGTGCTCAACACCGCGCGTACCGGCTGGTTCTCTTCGGATCGCACCATCCGCGAATACGCCAAGGACATCTGGAAGGTCTCCGGCATCGACGACTGATCCCTCGCGGTCAACAGAGCCCGGCGTGTCCACCACGCCGGGCTTTTCTATGTCTGGGGTATGTCGCAAGGCCAGTATGCCGTTCGTCTCACAGTGGCCCCGTACCCTGGTAAACAAGCCGAACGTCCCGGCACTGGTGTCCTCACATTCCCAGGGGCGCTGATCCACCTTTGCCTGAGCGTGGGCGCCCGCATCCCGTTTGCAATGTCACTCGATCGAGCTGGCGGGCCAAAGCAATACTGAGGAGATACGGATGGAAGCCAACGACAAGGGCCGCACCAGCGAGCTCGCCGGAACTGACACGCCGGATCGCAGCAACAGCAACAAGAAGCTCGAGCAACTCGAGCGCTTTCGTGAAGACGCCACCGGCCAGGCACTCACCACCGACCACGGCACGCGCATTGCCGACAACCAGAACAGCCTGCGTGCAGGCGAGCGCGGCCCGTCGCTGCTCGAAGACTTCTTGCTGCGTGAAAAGCTCACCCACTTCGACCACGAGCGCATTCCTGAGCGCGTGGTGCATGCGCGCGGCGCGGCGGCCCACGGCTACTTCCAGGTCTATGAGGACCTGAGCGAGCTGACCAAGGCGGATTTTCTTACCGACCCGAGCAAGCAGACCCCGGTGTTCGTACGCTTCTCCACCGTGCAGGGCCCGCGCGGTTCGGCCGATACGGTGCGCGACGTGCGCGGCTTCGCCACCAAGTTTTATACCGACGAGGGCAATTTCGACCTGATCGGCAACAACATGCCGGTATTCTTCATCCAGGACGCCATCAAGTTTCCGGACTTCGTGCACGCCGTGAAGCCCGAGCCGCACAACGAGATTCCCACCGGCGCCTCGGCCCATGACACCTTCTGGGACTTCGTGTCACTGACCCCGGAATCGGCCCATATGGTGCTCTGGACCATGTCCGACCGCGCTATCCCGGTAGGCTTTCGTGGCATGCAGGGCTTTGGCGTGCACACCTACCGGCTGGTCAACGCCGAGGGCCGTGCGCACTTCGTCAAGTTCCACTGGCGGCCAGTGGCCGGGGTGTTCTCGCTGGTCTGGGACGAGGCGCAGAAGCTCGCCGGCAAGGATCCGGACTTCCACCGTCGCACCCTGTGGGACGACATCGAGAACGGCGACCCGCTGGAGTGGGAACTGGGTCTGCAGGTGATCCCCGAGGAAGACGAGCACAAGTTCGACTTCGACCTGCTCGACGCCACCAAACTGGTGCCCGAAGAGCTGGTGCCGGTACGCGTGGTCGGCAAGCTGGTACTGAACCGCAACCCGGATAACTTCTTCGCCGAGACCGAGCAGGTGGCCTTCCAGATGGCCAACATCGTGCCCGGTATCGACTTCACCAATGATCCGCTGTTGCAGGGCCGGCTGTTCTCCTACACCGACACCCAGCTGCTGCGCCTGGGTGGGCCGAACTTCAACGAAATTCCGATCAACCGCCCGGTGTGCCCGTTCCACAACAATAACCGCGACTCCTTCCACCGCCAGACCATCAACAAGGGCCGCGCTTCCTACGAGCCAAACTCCATCGACGGCGGCTGGCCGAAGGAAACCCCCGAAGCGCCGAAGGGCGGCGGTTACGTCAGCTACCCCGAAGAGGTCTCCGGGCCGAAGATCCGCAAGCGCGCCGAGTCGTTCGGTGATCACTTCTCCCAGGCCCGGCTGTTCTTCCACAGCATGAGCGCTGCCGAGAAAGCCCATATCATCGCGGCCTACAGCTTCGAGCTGGGCAAGGTCGAGCGCATGCATATTCGCAAGCGTCAGGTGCACGAGATTCTCGCCAATATCGATCTGGATCTGGCCAAGCAGGTGGCGGCCAATATCGGTGTCGATGCGCCAAGCGGGCCGACCGTGCAGGTGCCGGAGATCTCGTTGAAAGAGTCGCCAGCGCTGAGCCAGATGAACCTGCTGCCGGGCAATATCAAGTCGCGCAAGGTGGCGATTCTGATTGGCGACGGCGTAAAGCAGGCCGATATCGATGCGCTCACTGCCGAGCTGGACAAGCAGGGCGCGCAGTTCAAGCTGCTGGCGCCTAGCGCCGCGCCGGTGAAGAGCGATGCCGGCAAGCAACTGGTGCCGAACGACTCCATGCAGGGCCTGCCGTCGGTGGCCTTCGACGCGGTGTGGGTACCGGGTGGCGCAAGCTTCGCCAAGGCCTTGGAAGGCGATGGCGTGGCGCTGCATTACCTGCTCGAAGCCTACAAACACCTCAAGGCTATCGGTCTATGCGGCGAGTCGGCCGACCTCCTCAAGCTGTTGCGTCTCAAGGAAGATGACGGTTTGCTGAGCGGGCAGGCGGGTAGCGCGCTGGTGCAGCCGTTCACTGCGGCTATTGCCAAGCACCGTGTATGGGCTCGCGAGCCGCTGACCAAAGCGATTCCGGCCTGATGTGAAAAAGCCCCTGCGCCGCAAGGTGCAGGGGCTTTCATTTGCTTAGGGAGTGGGTGTCAGACGCTATTTCCAACCAGTCGGATCGATTTCATCGTCTTGCCTGCAAGGTGGCGAAAGCGGTCGTCCCCCTATCCCGTGGCAGCGGGCTGGGACGTCTAGTTCGTAGGGTGGACGACGCTTCACCCGTCCACCGCCCCGTGAGCGCAACGGTGGATGAAAAGAGCGTCATCCACCCTACGAACTATCCCGTGGCAACGGGCGGGGACGCCTAGTCCATGCCCGTGATTTTTCGCGGGCATGGCCCGCTCCCACAATCGGTCAGTGACGGCTGCCTTTTACCTGTAGCAGTCTCTTTAATTTCGCCTAATGATCGTCAACAGATTCTTAGCTGGTCAGCACATGCGCATGCTGCTGACAGGTACGCTGGGCGCGAGCGCGCAGTTTGGCGCGCCGTGGCGCATGCTGACGGCGCCAAGCTGGATCGCGTGGCGAGGCGGGCAGGGGTGGGAATTCCTCGGCCAGCTGGGCCTCGAGCTGATAGCGGCTAAGCAGGCGCAACATACCCCACAACATAGCCGCCGATACCAGCAGCCAACCGGAAATCATCAATAGAATGTAGCTTTCAGGACTCATGGTGCCTCCTCGGCCTGCAGGCGAGGGTCGATGTACAAACGCTGTTTGACGCTCGTGCCCTGCAGGCATTGGTCTATCACGCTGCAGGCATATTGTTGCAGCGTCATGAATGCATTTGGCTCTGTGCCTGGCGCGTCGACCAGCGTCCAGCTCAGCGGCGACTTGTGCAGGCTGTGTTGCAGATGTTCGACTTTCTCAGCGGGCAGCGCCTCGTTGCTATCGAGCCAGCCGTGTACGCCGATCAGCAGCAGGCGTTCCACCTGCGCGGTCGGCAACCCTTCGAGCAAGGCGATGGTGGCGTCATAGGTGCGCTCGAAGCCTGCCGCATCACCGCCAGCGCGCAGCTGCCGGCTATTGAGCACGGCGATGACTGCATCAACCCCGGCGACGGCGCGCGCCACGCTATCAGCCTTGAACGGCGTGCCGCTCTTGGCACTGAGCTTTGGGCGCGCGGCGATATCAGTTGGGTCATCGACGATCAAAATGACCTGCAGGCCGCGCTCCAGCAGGGTTTCCTGCAGGGCGTCGGTAATCTTGTCCGGCGCGCCGTACAGGGCAATTTTCTCGATGGGGCGTTGATCGCTCATGATTTCCGCTCAGGTATGTCGCTGTTGACCAGGCTCTTGGTCGGTGGAGTCGCCCAACGGCTTTACATCGATATCGGTGATCTCGCTCGGCAACTCACTGCTGTGCAGCGATTCGATGTGATAGCGCGCCTGTTCGGGCGTGAGCACTGGCGCAGCCGTTTGCACCTCGGTGGATTTCTTCTGCTTGCCAAGCCGGTAGCTGACGAGAAAGTAGTGATTTCTGGACATCCCAACCTCTTTTCGTCTGGCGCTTGTAGCGCGTGTCGGCTGTTCGCCTGTCATCACAACTGACTGGCCGGCGTTGGCCGACGTTCAGGTTTTTCGCCCAGCGGTATGCCGTCAAAAAAGCCAAACCTCTGCCTGCCGTTGGGGTCGATTGCAGCAGCGTGGCGGGCGCTGCGCTGATTTCCTGATCGAGCAGGCTGGAGCAATCGACTTGAGTTTCTGGGACGCGGTACTGGCCACGCTGGCCAACGAATTTTCCGATCTAAACTCGCCCGAGCAGTTCACGCAGGTCACCCTGCGCCTGCTGCTGGCGGCGCTGTTGGGCGGCTTGCTGGGGCTAGAGCGCGAAACCAGCGGCAAGGCCGCCGGCGTGCGCACCCATATGCTGGTAGCCATCGGCTCGGCGATGTTCGTGCTGGTACCGGCGCAGATGGGAGCCGAGCACGATGCCATGAGCCGGGTCATTCAAGGCCTGGTGGCCGGTATTGGCTTCCTCTGTGCGGGCACCATCATCAAGGGTGATTCGATGACAGAGGTGAAAGGCCTGACCACCGCCGCGGGCATCTGGCTGACTGCCGCCATCGGCATCACTATCGGCATGGGCCGCGAGGCCACCGCAGTGCTGGCTACGCTGATGGCGCTGTTCATTTTCAACACCGTGCCGCACCTGATTGCCTGGCTGGAAAAGCGCGCGCGTTGAATACGGGAACGTCTTGGCGCCGGCCACGCTCCTATAGGGTATCGGGTGAATCAAGGGAGCCTGGGATGTTCCGAGACTTCAAGGGATGCATTGCCTGGACGGACGCCATGAAGGATGGCCAGCATTACGTTGGCCTGATCGAGTACCAGCCAAAATGCGCTGGCGCCGCCGTGCAGCTGCTCTGGGTGCCTGCCTTCGGTTCGGTGTGCGAGAGCGAGGCGGAAACCGCCGCCGACAACCTGCTGCGGCAGATCCGTGACATCACCATCGACGGCGACGTGGTCTACCGCGACGGCGTCGCCCTGTAGATCCCCTTTCTTCGCGGCCTGATCCTGCGCCGCCGCCGTGCCCTCCGGCGGATCACTGAAACTTTTGTTTTCGCCGCTCAGTCACCCGTACAGATTCAATTCACGGGAGATCTGCCACATGGCGCGTGCAATCTGGAAAGGGGCGATCAGTTTCGGGCTGGTCCATATTCCCGTATCACTGGTTTCGGCGACCGAGTCCAAGGGCATCGACTTCGACTGGCTCGACTCGCGCAGCATGGAGCCGGTGGGCTACAAGCGCGTCAACAAGGCCACCGGCAAGGAAGTCGACAAGGAGCACATCGCCAAGGGCGTGCAGGTGGAGAAGGGCCGCTACGTGATCATCAGCGAGGACGAGATTCGCGCCGCCCACCCCGAGTCGACCCAGACCATCGATATATTCGGCTTTCTCGATGCCAAGGACATTCCCCTGCAGAACATCGAGCGGCCCTACTACCTGGCGCCGGACAAGCGCGGCGAAAAGGTCTATGCACTGCTGCAGCAGACCCTCAAGGATTCCGGCAAGGTAGCGCTCGCCAATGTGGTGTTGCACGTCAAGCAGCACCTGGCGGCGCTGATGGTCGACGGTGACGCGCTGATTCTGGTAATGCTGCGCTGGCCCGATGAGGTGCGTGGCCTCGATACCCTGGAACTCAGCACGGCGGTTACCGGTGCCAAGCTCAGCAAGGGCGAGCGCGACATGGCCAAGCGCCTGGTGCGCGACATGACTATCGAGTGGTCGCCCGACGAATACCAGGACACCTTCCGCGACGAGATCATGAAGCTGGTCGAGAAGAAGGCCAAGGCCGGCAAGATCGAAGACGTGGAAGGCGGCGAGCGCAAGCCGGCCAGCAAGAGCGCCGACGTCATCGACCTTACCGATCTGCTCAAGCGCAGCCTGGAAGGCAATTCCAGCAAGCCTGCGCGCAAACGCTCATCCAAGTGAGGTGAGCGGCAATGGCCAAGGCAACCAGCGATTACAACCGCAAGCGCAATTTCGACTCCACCAGCGAACCCCGGGAATCCGGCCGGCGCAGCCGCGCCAAGGCCGGAGCGCTGAGTTTCGTGGTGCAGAAGCACGATGCGCGGCACCTGCATTACGATTTTCGCCTGGAGCTGCAGGGCACCCTGAAAAGCTGGGCCGTGCCCAAGGGTCCCAGCCTCGACCCCAAGCAGAAGCGTCTGGCCGTGCATGTCGAGGATCACCCGCTGGCCTATGCCAGCTTCGAGGGCAGCATCGCCGAGGGCAATTATGGGGCGGGTGATGTGATCGTCTGGGATCATGGCATCTGGCAGCCCGAAGGCGATCCCGTCGCGGCGTACGAGGCCGGCAAGCTCAAGTTCACCCTGGTCGGCGAGAAGCTCAGCGGCGCCTGGACCCTGGTACGCACGCGTTTGAAAGGCAGTGGCGACAAGCAGCAATGGCTGCTGATCAAGGAGCAGGATGACGTGGCCAGGCCGGCCGACGAGTACGACATTGTCAGCGAACTACCAGCCAGCGTGATCAGCGGCGAACTGGTCGGCGGCATGGCCAAGCCGGCGGCCAATCAGGCGGGCAAGACCAAGACGCGCAGCAAGGCTCCGGCAAAGGTGGTCAAGACCAAGACCAAGGCAAGCAAATCCGCCCAATCGACCATGCCGGACACCCTATCGCCGCAGCTGGCAACCCTGGTCGAGTCGCCCCCGGGCGGGGACTGGCTCTACGAGATCAAGTACGACGGCTACCGCATCATGGCGTGCGTCAAAGATGGCGAGGTGACCCTGTTCAGCCGCAACGGCCACGACTGGACGGCGCGCCTGGCGCCCCAGGCCAAGGCCCTGGCCAAGCTGGGGCTCGGCGACAGCTGGCTGGATGGCGAGGCGGTGGTGCTCGACGAGCAGGGCATGCCGGATTTTCAAGCGCTGCAGAACGCCTTCGATGACGCGCGCAGTGGCGACATCCTGTACTTCCTGTTCGACGCACCCTGGCTCGATGGTGTCGATCAGCGGGAGTTGCCCGTCGAGCAGCGCCGTCAGGCGCTGCAACAGAAACTGCCGAAACGCAAAGGTCCGCTGCGTTTTTCCGAAGCCTTCGAGGTCGATCACCAGAGCGTGTTGGGCAGCGCCTGCGCATTGGGTTTGGAAGGGGTGATCGGCAAGCGTGCCGGCAGCCCCTATCGCTCCTCGCGCAGCGCCGACTGGATCAAGCTCAAATGCCGGCAGCGCCAGGAGTTCGTGGTGGTCGGCTTCAGCAAACCCCAGGGCAGCCGCTCGGGGTTCGGTGCGCTGCTGCTGGCAGTCAACGAGGCCAAGGGCTTGCGCTACGCCGGGCGGGTCGGCACCGGCTTCAACGAGGCGCTGCTTGGCAGCCTGCACAAACGCATGAAGGCATTGGCGCGAGACGACGCGCCGTTGCACAAGCAACTCAGCGCGGCGCAGCGACGTGGCGTGCAGTGGATTGAGCCGCAACTGGTGGTCGAGGTCGCGTTCGCCGGTTGGACCGGGGAGGGTCTGGTACGCCAGGGTGCTTTCGTTGGCGAGCGCACTGACAAACCGGCCGAGCAGATCGTCGAGGAACGGGCGGCGCCAGCCAAGGCAGTGGAAGAGGGCGCAACGGGCAGGCAGGCCGCTGGCAAAGGCGGCACGCGAAAGGGCCGCGAGCAGATTGGCGAGGTATCGGTCAGCCATCCCGAACGGGTCATCGACGAGCAGAGTGGCAAGACCAAGGGGCAGCTCGCGCGTTTCTATGCCGAGATCGCCGACTGGGTGCTACCCGAGGTACGCAATCGCCCGGTTTCGCTGCTGCGCGCACCAGGCGGTGTCGGCGGTGAACAGTTCTTCCAGAAACATGCCGAGCGCCTGGACATACCCAACATCCGTCACCTGGACGCCGAACTCGATCCCGGCCATGACCGGCTGATGACCATCGACAGCGTGCCGGCCCTGGTGGGAGCGGTGCAGATGTGCACCATCGAGCTGCACACCTGGAATGCCGCCTACGCGAGCATCGAGCGGCCGGACCGGCTGATCCTCGACCTCGACCCGGATCCGGCGCTGCCCTGGCGCGCCGTGCTGGAGGCCACGCGCCTGAGCCTGTCGGTACTCGACGAGCTGGGCCTGGAAACCTTCGTGAAAACCAGCGGCGGCGCCGGCATGCACCTGGTGGTGCCGCTGGCGCGGCACGTCGACTGGGACACCCTCAAGGCCTTTGGCAAGGCGATCTCGCAATTCATGGCCAGCGAGCTGCCGGATCGCTTCAGTGCCCGTATGGGGCCGAAAAATCGCATCGGCAAGGTCTACCTGGATTACCTGCGCAACGGCCGCGGTGCCAGCACCGTGGCCGCCTACTCGGTACGTGCGCGGCCGGGCTTGCCAGTATCGGTGCCGATCAGCCGCGAGGAGTTGGGGCAATTGCGTGACTCCAGGCAGTGGCATATCGGCAATCTGCAGCAACGCCTGGCCAAGCTCGAGGACGATCCCTGGGCCGGTTATGCCAACCGCCAGCGCATTACCAACGGCATGTGGAAGAAGCTCGGCACCGAGGCGCCCTGAGAGCCTTTTTACGATCTAGGGGCTCGACTTCAGCGCTTTGACTGCAAAGTAGTGGGAGCGGTCATCGGCGCAGTACCTGTGGGAGCGGGCCATGCCCGCGATTTTTCGCGCGCATGGCGCGCTCCCACAGTGGATCGGCTGCTCTTGCCTTGTAGCAGCCTATTCAATGTCGCCTTGACGATCGTACGCAGGTTCTAAGGCGCATTTACCTCGCCTCGGAAACTCTGAACTTTGCCAAAGCCGCCAGGTTCGGAGATAGACAGGTCGCGGCACCAGGGAAACCCTGCGACAGAGCAGGGCGACAGGTGCCGACGGCAACCCGCATTCAGATACGCACTGTCGCGTACAGCCCGTGGCATGCCACGGTGCAACAGCTTATACGCCTGCCAGGCGTGAGGAGCCCGTTTCGATGCCATCCGCTTATCTGCAAGAGCCCGATCGTTTGAACCATGGCGAATTGTCGCTGGAGCGCGCGCTGGAATTGCCACGCCTGGCCATCGAAGAGGTCGAGCCGCAGGTTGAGCAGGGGCGCTTCGCCGCCAAGGCGATAGTCGGCGATAAGGTCACCGTCAGCGCGCTGATCTTCGCCGATGGCCACGACAAGCTGGCCGGCGAAGTACTCTGGCGCGACGTGGGCGCGACGGACTGGCACCGTGAGCCGCTGGTGGATGTCGGCCTCGAGCGCTGGCAGGCCGAGATCACCCCGCAGCGCGTCGGTGAAGTCGAGTTCCTTATCGAAGCCTGGTGGGATGTGTACGCCAGCTACTGCTACGAGCTGTCGAAGAAATTCGGCGCCGGAGTGACCATCAACCTCGAATTGCAGGAAGGCGAGGCGTTGCTCAGCCAGGCTGCCGAGCGCGCCGAGGGCGAGCTGGCCATTACCCTGCAGGCTCTGCGTGACGAATTGGTGGAGCTGCAAAGCCTCGACGAGCGCGTCGCGCTGCTGCTGGCCGCGGAAACCGTGGCGCTGGTGCGCCGCGCCGAGGGCCACCCGCATCGCACCCGCAGCGCGACTTATCTGCTCGACGTCGAG
Source organism: Phytopseudomonas punonensis (assembly GCF_900142655.1). Taxonomy (GTDB): domain Bacteria; phylum Pseudomonadota; class Gammaproteobacteria; order Pseudomonadales; family Pseudomonadaceae; genus Aquipseudomonas; species Aquipseudomonas punonensis. The sequence continues at coordinate 506,442 of NZ_FRBQ01000002.1, forward strand.
CGCCCGCTGGCGCGGTTCGCCAGTTGGTACGAGCTGTTTCCGCGTTCGGAAACCGACGACCCGGCGCGCCATGGCACCTTCCGTGACGTGATCAAGCGTTTGCCGGCGATCCAGGCCATGGGCTTCGACGTGCTGTATTTCCCGCCGATCCACCCGATTGGCACCACCCACCGCAAGGGCCGCAACAATTCGCTGACGGCGGGCCCGGACGATCCTGGCAGCCCCTACGCCATCGGTAGCCCCGACGGCGGCCATGAGGCCATTCACCCGCAGCTCGGCACCCGCGAGGATTTCGTCGCGCTGGTGGAGGCAGCCCGTGACCACGACCTGGAGATCGCCCTGGATTTCGCCATCCAGTGCTCGCCCGATCACCCGTGGCTGCAGCAGCATCCGGGCTGGTTCAGCTGGCGCCCGGACGGCACCATCCGCCATGCGGAAAACCCGCCGAAGAAGTACGAAGACATCGTCAACGTCGACTTCTACGCCAAGGACGCCGTGCCCGACCTGTGGCTGGCGCTGCGCGACGTGGTGCGCGGCTGGGTGGAGCTGGGCGTGTACCAGTTCCGCGTCGACAACCCGCACACCAAGCCGCTGCCGTTCTGGGAATGGCTGATCGCCGACATCCGCAAGAGCCACCCGCAGGTGATGTTCCTCGCCGAGGCCTTCACCCGCCCGGCGATGATGGCGCGCCTGGGCAAGGTGGGTTTTACCCAGAGCTACACCTATTTCACCTGGCGCAATACCAAGGCCGAGCTGGAAACCTACCTGACCGAACTCAACGAAGCGCCATGGCGCGATTGCTACCGGCCGAACTTCTTCGTCAACACGCCGGACATCAACCCGTACTTCCTGCACCACAAGGGCCGCGCCGGCTTCCTGATCCGTGCCGCCCTGGCGACCATGGGCTCGGGGCTGTGGGGCATGTATTCGGGGTTCGAGATCTGCGAGTCCCTGCCGGTGCCGGGCAAGGAGGAGTACCTGGACTCGGAGAAGTACGAGATCCGCGTTCGCGACTACCAGGCGCCGGGCAATATCGTTGCCGAGATCGCCCAGCTCAACCGCATTCGCCGGCAGAACCCGGCGCTGCAGACCCACTTGGGCTTCAAGGCTTACCCCTGCTGGAACGACAACATCTTGTTCTTCGGCAAACGTACCGCCGACCGCGAGAACTTCATTCTGGTGGCCGTCAGCCTCGATCCACACAATGCCCAGGAAGCCCACTTCGAGCTGCCGCTGTGGGAGCTGGGCCTGGATGACCACGCCACCACCCATGGCGAGGACCTGATGACCGGCCACACCTGGCAGTGGCACGGCAAGACCCAATGGATGCGCATCGAGCCCTGGCACCAGCCGTTCGGCATCTGGCGCATCCGTGTGGCGAGCTGAGGAAGCGGTCGATGGCCTGCACCTTTTTCAATGACCGCAGCGGATCGGACCACTCAATGGTCTGCTCACTTGGCCGCCCTATGGCTTCCGGTTTCTTCTCGCCGAGGAGGCGCAAATGACCAGCTCGCACATATCACCGGCCAACCCCACGCCGGAGCTGACCACTTTGGTGATCAACAACCAACTCGGCGAGCTGCTGCAATTACCCGCCCGCGCGACCCTTGAGCAGGAATCGCTGCCCGCCTATCTGCCCAAGCGCCGCTGGTTCTCCGGTGGGGCCGGGGACGTCAAGCAGGTCAAGCTGCTGTACGCCACTCCATTCGGCAGCGCGGACGAGCCTTACGTGCTTAGTGAAGTGGAAGTCGTCCGCCATTCCGGTAGCAGCGAGCACTACCAAGTGCCACTCGGCTATGTTGGCGAGAGAGAAGCGGGCAGTGGTCTGCCGCAGCAACTGGCCCTGGCCCGGCTGCGTCGCGGTGTTCAGGTGGGGCTGCTCACCGATGGCTTCACGCTGCCGGGCTTCGTGCGCCATGTGATGGGCCAGCTGAGCGAGCGCAGCGTGCTGGGCTGGCAGGGCAGCGAGATTCAGTTCGTGCCCACCGCGCGCCTGCAGGAACTGGGCGACCTGACCTCCGCGGAGATCAAGCTGATCTCCGCGGAGCAATCCAACAGCTCGGCGATCATCAACGAGCAGGCCGTGCTCAAGCTGGTGCGCCGCGTGCTGCCGGGCATCCACCCCGAGGCGGAAATCGGTGGCTACCTGACTGCCGCCGGCTTCGAGCACATCGCGCCGTTGCTTGGCGAAGTGCGCCGCGTGGACGAGGGAGGCGTGCCCCACACATTGATGATCCTGCAGGGCTACCTGAACAATCAGGGCGATGCCTGGCAGTGGACATTGAACAAACTGGAACGCGCGGTCCGTGAGGAACTGGCTGGCGGGCATGCCGAACAGGGCAACTCGCACAGTGCCCTGGCCGAGCTGGAAACCTTCGCGGGCCTGCTGGGCAAGCGCTTGGGCGAGATGCACGTGGCGCTCGGCCAGGCCAGTGACAACCCGGATTTCGGCTATCGTGAAACCGGCGACGCCGAAGTGGCCGAGTGGTCGCAGAACATCACTGCCCAGGTACGCGAGGCGCTGAAAGTGATTGCCGATGGGCGCGGGCATCTGCCGGGCGAGGCGGCCAACCAAGCAGACTGGCTGGCAGCGCGCCACGAGCAGATTCTCGAACGGGTCGACGACCTGGCGCAGCGTTCGGCGGGCGGCATTCGCATGCGCGTGCATGGCGATCTGCACTTGGGCCAGGTGCTGGTGGTGCAGGGCGATGCCTACCTGATCGATTTCGAGGGTGAGCCGACACGCACGCTGGAAGAGCGCCGCGCTTTCTACAGTCCGCTCAAGGATGTCGCCGGCATGCTGCGCTCCTTCGACTATGCCGCCGCGATGGCCACGCGCAGCGCCCAGAGCGCCGAGGCAACGCCTGAGGGCGAGCAGGCTCGTCTGCATATCGCCGAGCTGTATCGCAGCCAGGCCAGAACGGCATTCAACGAAGCCTACCGGCTGGCGGCAGCTGATCTGCCCCACGCCTGGCATGACCGCGAAGGTGAAGTGGCAGCGCTGGCGCTGTTCTGCATCGAAAAAGCGGCTTACGAAATTCTTTATGAAGCGCGCTATCGGCCCGATTGGCTGGAAGTTCCGGTGCAAGGGTTGATAGAGCTGAGCAAATATCTTTTGGGGAGCGGTAAACGATGAGCAATGGAGAAACCGATCGCCAGGTGGCGGGTATCGAGCGCGCTGCCGTCGAGGCCCTGATCAGGGGCGAACATGGCGACCCGTTTTCGATTCTGGGCCCCCACGCGTTCGCCCATGGGCTTACGATTCGTACCTACCTGCCCGGCGCTCTGGGCGTCGAGCTGATTCACGCAGTGAGCGGCGAGGTGCTCGGCAGCCTTGAGCAATCCAGCGTGCCTGGGCTGTTCAGCATCCGCATCGAGCAGCAGGTGCCGTATCGCTACCGCATCACCTGGAGCTCCGGGGTTCAGGAAACCGAGGACCCTTATGCCTTCGGCCAACTGCTTGGTGAAATGGACCTGTATCTGTTTGCCGAGGGCAATCACCGCGAGCTTGGCAAGAGCCTGGGTGCCCAGTTCACCACTCACGAGGGCGTGCAGGGCGTGCGCTTTTCGGTATGGGCGCCGAATGCCCGTAGGGTGTCGGTGGTGGGCGGCTTCAATGGCTGGGATGGGCGCCGTCACCCGATGCGCCTGCGCCAGCCAAGTGGCGTGTGGGAGTTGTTCATCCCGCGCCTGACGCCGGGCGAAGTCTACAAGTACGAAATTCTTGGTCGCGACGGCCTGTTGCCGCTGAAGGCCGACCCCATGGCCCTGGCTACCGAGTTGCCGCCGGCCACCGGTTCGGTGGTGTCCGCACCGCTGCAGTTCGACTGGCACGATGATCAGTGGCTCCAGCAGCGCCAGGCCCAGCAGGGTTACCAGGCGCCGATGTCGATCTACGAATTGCACGCCGCCTCCTGGCGCCGCGAGGGCGGCGAAGAGGGCCGCCTGCTGAGCTGGAAGGAGCTGGGTGAACAGCTGATCCCCTATGTGCAGCAGCTGGGTTTCACCCATATCGAGCTGATGCCGATCATGGAGCACCCGTTTGGCGGCTCCTGGGGCTATCAGCTCCTCTCGCAGTTCGCGCCCACGGCACGCCATGGCAGCCCGGCGGATTTCGCCGCGTTCGTCGACGCCTGCCACCAGGCCGGCATTGGCGTGATCCTCGACTGGGTGCCGGCGCATTTTCCTACCGACGCCCACGGCCTCGGTCAGTTCGACGGCACCGCGCTGTACGAATACGCGCACCCGTTCGAGGGCTTCCACCAGGACTGGGACACCTACATCTACAACCTCGGCCGCACCGAAGTGCACGGCTTCATGCTGGCCTCGGCGCTGCACTGGCTGCGCACCTATCACATCGATGGGCTGCGGGTGGACGCCGTGGCGTCGATGCTCTACCGCGACTATTCGCGCAAGGACGGCGAGTGGATTCCCAACCGTCATGGCGGCCGCGAGAACCTGGAAAGTATCGATTTCCTGCGTCACCTCAACGACGTGGTCGCTCAGGAAGTGCCCGGCGCGCTCGTGATTGCCGAAGAATCGACCGCCTGGCCAGGCGTTAGCCGGCCGACCCAGGAAGGCGGCCTGGGCTTCGCCTACAAGTGGAACATGGGCTGGATGCACGACAGCCTCAAGTACGCAGCCGAAGATCCCCTGCATCGCCAGCATCATCATCACCAGCTGACCTTTGGCCTGCTGTATGCGTTCTCCGAACACTTCGTGCTGCCGATCTCCCACGATGAGGTGGTGCACGGTAAGCGCTCGCTGCTCGACAAGATGCCCGGTGACCGCTGGCAGAAGTTCGCCAACCTGCGTCTGTACCTGAGCTTCATGTGGAGCCACCCGGGCAAGAAGCTGCTGTTCATGGGCTGCGAGTTCGGCCAGTGGCGCGAGTGGAACCACGACCACGAGCTGGACTGGTACCTGCTGCGTTACGGCGAGCACAAGGGCGTGCAGCAACTGGTCAGCGACCTTAACGGCCTCTATCGTCATGAGCCGGCGCTGCACCAGCTCGACGGCAGTGCCGAAGGCTTCGCCTGGCTGATCGGTGACGATGCCACCAACAGCGTGTTCGCCTGGCTGCGGCACGACAAGGACGGCTTACCCTTGCTGGTGGTGCACAACTTCACGCCGGAGCCGCGCAACGGCTATCGCATCGGCGTACCGAAAGAGGGCGCCTGGCACGTGTTACTCAACAGCGATGCCGAGCGCTACGCTGGCTCCAATGCCGGCAGTCAGGGTGGGCTATTCAGCGAGGCGGTGGCCAGCCATGGCCAGCCACAATCGCTGAGCCTGGATCTGCCACCGCTGGCCACGCTGGTGCTCAAACCTCAGTAAAGCGAGAAGGGGTGGGCCGATCTCTCGGCCCACCCCTTCTTCGTTCAGGCGCGGATCATCGTCCACGACCTCAGGCTTTGTTCAGAAGCCTTTTAACCTTAAACGTATGGCTGCGCGGCGAAACCACGCGGCAGGCGGTTGCGGCTTGGCAGATCGGTCAGGCGCTGCTGCCAGGAGGTGCGCCAGTCGGTACGCGGCTGCGCGACCTTGGCCTTGCGGGAGGCTCGCCGTGCGGCATTCCGAGTATCACGACGTGCCTGCTTGTACACCTCAGTGTTGCGGCAGTTGCGGCATTTGACCTGGTTCAGTTCCTTGCTGGAGGCGAGTTTCTCGCCATGGGTGCCGCAGGCGAGATGACCGTCGATCTTGTAATGGGTAACCATGGGTGGATCTCCTTGCTCATATCGATCCTGGAGCGCAACTCGCTCCTCGTCCGCAGGCCGGAGAATACCGGCCGTTGTGAAAGGTTGACCGCTTCGCTTGTTAGTCGGTTCGAACCCTTTTTTCCGGTCAGAAAAGCGCTGCATGCAGGCACGCCCAGGAAATAATCGCGGACGGCGCGGCGCCCGCGTTGTCAGAGGCTCAAACCTGCCCATTCTGAGGACTTCTCGGTGCCGTCTCTTTTCCTGCGTTCACCCGCTGCGCTGCTGGCCCTGCTACTGGCTGGTTGCGCTAGCCAGCCGCGCGAGCCGGCGCCCAAACCGGCAGAAGTGCGCGCGCAGATCGTTCGGCTGATGCCGATGAATACGCCTGATCGTGAAGGCTGGGCCGCTGATATCTATGCTGCCTTCGCCGCCCAGGAAATCGCGCCGACCACCGAGAACATCTGCGCCGTGCTGGCGGTGACCGAGCAGGAGTCGACCTTTACCGCCGACCCGCAGGTGCCGGGCTTGGCCAAGATCGCCCGCGCCGAAATCGACCGCCGCGCCGCCAGCCTGCATGTGCCGCGGCTGCTGGTGAATGCGGCGCTGCGCATTGAATCGCCAACCGGCAAGACCTATCAGCAGCGCCTCGACAGCGTGCGCACTGAGAAGCAACTGAGCGAGATATTCGATGACTTCACCGGCATGGTGCCGCTCGGCCGCCAGCTGTTCGGCACTCTCAATCCGGTGCGTACGGGCGGGCCGATGCAGGTCAGCATCGCCTTCGCCCAGGCCAATGCCGAGGGCTATCCGTATCCGCCGGACGGCTCGATTCGTCGCGAAGTCTTCAGCCGCCGTGGCGGCATGTATTTCGGCATTGCCCATCTGCTCGGTTACCCGGCCAATTACCCCAAACCGCTGTACCGCTTCGCCGACTTCAACGCCGGCTGGTACGCCAGCCGCAACGCGGCGTTTCAGAATGCCGTCACCAGTGCCTCGGGCATCCCCCTGGCGCTCGATGGCGACCTGATCATTCATGGCAGCAGCAAGGCGGGTTCCACCGAGCTTGCTGTGCGTTCGCTGGGCAAGCGCCTGAATATGAGCGAGCGGGCGATTCGCCGGGATCTGGAGCAGGGGGATACCTTGGATTTCGAGGAGAGTCGCCTTTACGAGCGCGTGTTCGCTCTGGCCGATGAGGCCGAAGGCAAACCCGTGCCGCGTGAGCTTCTACCCGGCATCGTGCTGAAAAGCCCGAAGATCACGCGCCGGCTGACCACGGCCTGGTTCGCCGAGCGCGTCGATACGCGCCATCAGCGCTGCATGGCGCGGGCGCGCTAGCGCTGCACAAACCTTCCAGAATTTGCGCAACGGCTCAGGTAGCATAGGCGACCCGCAGAGCATGGCGCTGGAGCAGGCATGAGCGCGCAGAGTTGGGTCGACCTGGCCCAGGACGAAGACACCGGCATCGAGACCATCCGCGCGCATTTTCGCGGGCACGCCTACGATCCCCACTGGCACGACGCCTATCTGGTCGGTTTTACCGAGCAGGGTGTGCAGCAGTTCCATTGCCGCAAGCAATTGAACAGCAGCCTGGCGGGCCAGGTGTTCTTGCTCGAACCTGGCGAGCTGCATGACGGCCACGCACCGGAGCCGGAAGGCTTTACTTACTCGATGCTCTACCTGGATAGCCAGTGGCTGGAGCGCGAGTTGCGTAGCCTGTTCGAGCAGGCGCCGGCCGACTGCCTGCCCGGTTTCAGCACCACCCTGGCCAGCGAGCCGACGCTTTTGGCAGCCGTGGCCGGCGCCTTCGGCGCGCTGCATCGCCAGGAGATACGCATGGTCAGGCAGGCCTCGCTCGATGCTTTGCTGACGCGTCTGACCGAACACTTGCACTGGCGTCGTCGCCTGAACCTTGACCCGCGCTTGCCGCTGGTTGCGCAACGGGCACGGGATTTTCTGCATGATCAGCACAGCCGCGATATCGGCCTCGACGACCTGGCCGCTGTCTGCGGCGTCGATCGTTTTCGTCTGAGCCGCGCCTTCAAGGCTGCCTTCGGCCTGGCGCCCCATGCCTATCTGGTGCAACTGCGCTTGGCGCGGGCCCGGCATCTGTTGGCCCGTGGCGAGCCGCCTGTGCAGGTAGCGGCGGTGCTCGGCTTCGCCGATCAGAGCCACCTAGGCCGCTGGTTTCGCCGCGCTTATGGGATGACGCCTGCCCATTACCAGCGTCGCTGCTCAAACCTTCCAGACGCCTGAGCCCGGCAGCTTCATCATCAGCGCTCGCTTTGTCTGGAGCCTGTCCATGAGTCAGTTGTTGCCCTTTATGCTGTTTGCTTTCGTCGCCTCCATCACGCCCGGGCCGACCAATGTGCTGGTGCTCGGCAGCAGCGCCCGCTATGGCGTGGCAGCGACTTTGCCGCTGGTGATCGGCGCCTGTGTGGGCGCGGCGGCCATCGTGGCGGCGGTCGGCCTCGGCTTGGGCGAATTACTACAGCAGCACCCGCGCTTGCAATGGGCGATGGCCTGGTTTGGCGTGTTGTGGTTGAGCTATCTGGCGGTACGGATTTTCACGGGCCCGGCTGCGGCGCTTGATGATTCAGCGGTGCCGACACAGGAGCGGCGGGTGGGTCTTTTGGCAGGGGCGGCGTTGCAACTGGTCAACCCGAAAACCTGGATGATGGCCCTAGCGGTGGTCAGCGTATTCGCCACCCCCGGCCCTGGACAGGCCATGCGGGTGGCGTTGTTGGCGGCGATCTTCCTGGCCATCTCGCTGCCATGTCTGGGCTGCTGGGCGCTGCTCGGCCGCGGCGCCGCACGGCTGTTCAGCTCGGCGCGCGCCATGACCCGTTTCAATCAGGCCATGGCCGTGCTGCTGCTGGCGTCGGCCTGGCTCGGCGCACCGCTTTAAGGGGTGGATCGTGCAGGTTACTGCCAGGGCAGTAGCAAAGGTGACCCTGTGTGGGAGCGCGCCATGCGCGCGAAATAGCTCGTAGGATGGATCGGGCCGCGTAGGTGAAACCCATCTGGCGTTGATGGGTTGCACCCATCCTACCGGTCTGCTGGCTTCCGCCTGGCTGGGAGCACCGCTTTAAAGCGAGCCTACTGACGAGTTTCGCGCAGCTCTTCCAGGCGCTGCCGCTGCTTGCCCTGTGCATCGAAATTCTCCGGCGACAGCCAGCGCTGCAGGGCATCCCGGCACTGCGGCCATTCGCTGTCGATGATCGAGAACCAGGCAGTGTCTCGGTTTTGGCCTTTGATCACCGCGTGCTGGCGGAACAGGCCTTCCTGCATGAAGCCAAGGCGCTCGGCGGCACGCATCGACCGTGCGTTGCGCGCATTGCATTTCCATTCCAGGCGGCGATTGCCGAGATCGTCCATGGCCAGGCTCATCAATAGCCAGATCGCTTCGGTGGAGGCCGGCGAGCGCTGCATGGCGCCGCCAAAAGCAATATGGCCGATTTCGATACAGCCGTCGGCCGGTGCGATGCGCAGGAAGCTGAGCAACCCCACGGCCCGCTCTGTGGCCTTGTCGATCACCGTGAAGAACAGCGGGTCGCTGCTGCTTTGCTTGTCCTGCAGCCAGCTATCGAACGTACTGCGTTCGGTAAAGGGGCCATATGGCAGGTAATCCCAGAGCGCCGAATCGCTATCCGGGCCTTGCAGGGCGTGCCACAGATCATCGCCGTGGAGCGTCACAGCCAGCGGCTGCAAACCAACATAGCGACCATCAATGGGCGCGCGAGGTGGCGGTGATACGGGTTTCCAGTCGAGCAGGGTGTTTGTCATGGTCGGGCTCCTGATCACAACTTCTTGCGGTATTGCACGAGGCCGGGGCGCTCGGCGATGCGGTCGTACAGCTGCATGGCGGTGGTGTTGCTCTCGTGGGTCAGCCAGTGCACCCGCGAAGCGCCGGCAAGCCTGGCCTGAGCGTAGACGTGTTCGATCAGCCCGCGCCCGGCGCCGCTGCCACGAATGCTTTCGTCAACGAACAGATCTTGCAGGTAGCAGTAGTCGCCATCCGTCCAGCAGGAGCGATGGAATATCCAGTGCACCATGCCAATGGCACGGCCGTCCTGGCAGGCGAGAGCCGCATACATCGGCTCGTCAGCGGCGAGAAAATGCTGCCAGGTCCGTGCACTGGTAGCCTCCGGGATTTCCGTGGCGTAGAAGCGCTGGTAGCCCTGCCAGAGTGGCCACCAGGCTGCGTGATCGTCAGCGGTTACGGCGCGTATTTCCATGAATCGGTCTCCTGTTATCGATCAGTCATGCGCCGCGCCAGGGCGCGGTCGCGAGGATCAGTGCTGACATCGAGGCCACTCTTTACGCCGGCCTGATCAGCATCGCTGCGGTTCTGGCCGAGTTTCCATTTGCCTTCCAGGCGCTCGATGGGTAGGGCGAAACCAACAATGGCGCGCAGCATGCCGTCGATGTAGTCACGCGGTGCATCGTCGAGCGCCCAGGGCTGCGGCCGAGGTCTCTCATGGCGGTCGGTCAGCTCGCGGAGCAGAATCAGCAGGCGCTCGGCATCGTCGAACACCTCAGCGCGCCCGTAAGCATGCACAGCGATGTAATTCCAGGTCGGCACCACCTTGCCGTGCTCGGCCTTGGCCGGGTACCAGGACGGGCTGATGTAGGCATCGGTGGTATGGAATATCACCAGCGCTTCGCCGCCTTTGGCCAGCACCTGCGCGTGCGGATTAGCCCGCGCCAGATGCCCGTACAGCGTGCCGTACTGGCCTTCGTCGGCGCGCAGTAGCAAGGGCAGGTGGCTGGCTTGCAGGCCGCTCTCGCCACTGCTGATCAGGGTCGCCAGGCGGCAATCGGTAATCTCCTCTTGTAAGGCAGAAAGGTCGTTCTGGCGGAAGGCGGCGGGTACGTACATGGGGCGTTCCAATCAGTGGATGCGCCTATGCTAGAACTGCTATTGGTCTGTTGTAAGATCCATTATCAGTGAATTTCATGAGGCCAATTCATGGCATCTTCAGCACCGTTGCCGGTCGATTTGTCGGGGCTGCGTCTGCAGCCAGGGCAGGGCTTGGCCCGCCAGCTTTATGAGGCATTGCGCGAACGCATCCTCGATGGGCGCTTGCCAGGCGGCACTCGCTTGACCGCCAGCCGGCAATTGGCCGAGCGCCTGAGCATCTCGCGCAATACCGTGAACCGCGCGCTGGATCAGCTTTACGCGGAAGGCTACGTGCAGGGGCGGGTCGGCGATGGCACCTATGTGGCCGACATTGCAGCGGTAGCGCCGCCCGCAGTCATTGAGGCGCCAGCCGTTGTGGCTAACGCGCTGATGCAGCTGCTCGAAGCGAACTGCCTGCCCGCGCCATTGCCCGGGCCGCCACGGGCATTTCGGGTCGGCGTGCCGGCCTTCGATCTGTTTCCATTCGAGACCTGGGCGCGGCTGTCGGCCAAGTTCTGGCGCAAGCCGTCGCCGGCGCGGCTCGGTTATGGCGACCCGGCGGGTGACCCGCAGCTGCGCGAGCTGATCGCCGCTTACTTGCGCAGTAGCCGAGGGTTGCAGTGCGATCCGTCGCAGATCGTGGTCACCTGCGGCGCTCAGCAGGCGATCAGTCTGTGCGCGCAATTGCTGATCGAGCCCGGCGACGCGGTGGCCATCGAAGACCCGGGTTACCGAGCCGCCGCCCATGCGTTCCGGGTCGCCGGGGCGCGCTTGCGTGGCATAGCAATCGACGCCGATGGCATGGATGTCGCGGCGCTGGAGCGGGGCGAGGTGTGCCGGCTGGCCTACCTTACGCCTTCGCACCAGTACCCGACCGGCGTAACGCTGTCGCTGCCCAGGCGCCTGGCCTTGCTCGACTGGGCCGAGCGCAACGATGCGTGGATCATCGAGGACGATTACGACGGCGAGTACCGCTACAGCGGCACACCCCTGGCACCGCTTGCCGCGCTGGACCGCTGCCAGCGTGTGCTCTACGTCGGCACCTTTGGCAAGATCGCCTTTCCGGCGCTGCGTCTTGGTTATCTGGTGTTGCCGCCGCGGCTCGCGCAGAACTTTGCCCGGCGCCGTGCGGTGGACATGCGCCATTCCGAAATCGGCACCCAAGTCGTGATGGCCGAATTCATCGCCGCCGGGCATTTTCAGCGGCATATCCGCCGCATGCGCAATGCCGCTCGCGCTCGCCGAGATGTGCTGTTGGCAGGCTGGCCAGCCCATTTGCCTGGCTGCGCGCCACTGCCGCCGGTGCATGCGGGCCTACACCTGAGCGTGCGCTGCGATAGCCTGAAGCGCGAGCGTGAGCTGATTGCCAGCGCTGCGGCGGTAGGTGTGGAGATCAACCCGCTGAGCGTGCAGTGGCTACCTGACGGTGACACGGTGCCGGACGAACGCGCCGGGCTGGTACTCGGTTTCGCGGCTGTGCCGGAAAGGATCATCGGCGAGGCGCTGCAGGCTTTGCGTGGTGCGTGGAACCTGCACGGTTAAGGGCCCGCTCGAGTGCTTTCGACGAGGTATCACATGCGATGGCAGCAGCGTGGCATGGGGCCGGTAAACAGCGCTTTTGTGGGAGAGGCTTTAGCCTCGAACTTTATATGCAGGGCCAAAGAGCTCGCGGCTAAAGCCGCTCCCACGAGTCGCTGGATGTCTGCTTTTGCATTGCTGCTGCGGGTCATACGGATTCGGGTTCCCATCTGGCGACTAAGCAAGGATCGTGAACAGGTTTTAAGATAGCCGCCCACCCAAGTACGAGGACATGCCCATGCACCTGCTGCAGTCTGCCGAATTCCGGCCCCGTGTGCGTGATGGTCTGATCGAGTTTCCAGTGCACCATGTGCGCGGCGGCACCTCGACCGGGCTGGTGATCTGGGAGCCGTTCGCGCCGGCCGACACGGTATTGCGTGAAGAGCTGCTGCGCCACCTGATGGGCGTGCCGCTGACGGGCTCGCAGCCTGGTAACCGGCAGATCACTGGGTTGGGGCGAGGCGCGCCGACCAGCAACAAAGTGTTTTTCGCCGACTGGGAAACCACCCGCGACGGTGAGCGCTTGGTCAGTACCCTGGCGCAACTGGCGGGCGACCATGCGGCGGTCGACTGGAGCGTGAACTGCGGCAACCTCTCCAGCGCGCTGCCGCTGTGGGCGCTGGATGTCGGCCTGGCAACCGCCGCGCCCGGCGAAACCTGCGACCTCAGCATCCGCAATACCAATACCGGGGTGATCAGCACCGGGCGTATCGGGCGTGTAGCCGACGGCGCGCTGGCCTGCGCGTCTATCCCTGGAGTGAACGGTGAATTTCCGGCCGTCGATCTGTTCCTGCATGAGCCCGTGGGCGCCAAGACCGGGCAATTGCTGCCGACCGGGCAGGTGGTCGAGCAGGTTGATGGCCGTACTGTGTCCTGTGTCGATGTGGCCGTGCCGATGGTCATCGCCCTGGCCAGCGACTTCGGCAAGACCGCCCATGAGCCTTTGGATGAGCTGCAAAACGATACGGCGTTCATGGCGGACTTGCGCCTTGTGTGGGTCGAGGCGGGCCTGCGCATGGGATTGCGCCGCCGCGACGGCGAACTGATGACCGTTGATGAACTGGCACGCAGCGAAACCCAGCCGAAGGTGTGCATCGTTGGCGCGCCGCAAGGCGAGGGGAATCTCGCGGTGCGCTACTTCACACCGCAATCGGTACATGCCTCGATGGCCGTTTCTGGCGGTTGCTGCCTAGCTGCCGCAGCACTGATCCCAGGCTCAGTGGCTTGGCAGGTTGCGACCGGAATTGCCGCGCCGTCAGGTGAATTCGCCGATATCGAGGTGGCCATCGAAAACCCGGCCGGCATCCTCGCCACCACCGTGGTGGCGCGTGAGCGTGACGGCAAGCTGGAGATCAGCAGCGCAGCCTATCGGCGAACGGCTCAGGTGCTTCTACGGGGGCATGTGCCGCTCTACCGCGCCTCGCCAGAGCTGATTGCCGCATTGCTGCCACTGACTGGGCGTTAAACCTTGCGCTGCTTGGGTTTTTGCTGCGCATCCGGCGGCTCGATGCCCCAGTCGCCATGCAGATACCAGTCATCACCAAGCATTTCGCTGGTGTGTTGGGTTCGCGCGGCGCCGTTGCCGCACTCCTGAGCTACAGGGCTCAGGCTAGCGCGCTCGTCAGCGCGGCCCTTGACCGGGGTCAAGCATTGCCAGGACAGGGGCCGCGTTCCGTAATGACCGTCAGGCCGGATCGGTTGCCTCGTTGGCGTCCTGCTGATTGCTGTTCTGGCGCAACTTCTTCGCGCGTTTTTCCAGTACCAGATACACCACGCAGGCCACCGCCAGGGGCAGCAGGAAGTAGATCGCCCGGTAGCCGATCAGCGCGGCGACTATGCTGCCCTTGGACATCTCGTGCTGCAGCATGGCGATGAACACCGCTTCGATGACGCCGAGGCCTGCCGGAATATGAGTGATAACCCCGGCGATGCTGCTGATCATCAGGATGCCGAGAATGGTCGGGTAGAAGGCTTCCTCGGGCAGCAACAGGTAGATGATCAGCGCCATCAGTGACCAGTTCAGGGCGCCGAGCCCTGCTTGCAGCAAGGCCATGGGCAGGGCGGGCAAGGTCAGCTCGTGGCCACGAATGGTCCAGCTGCGGCGCTTGGAGAACTGACAGGCCAGCAGGTAGCTGAGGCCGATGGCCAGCAGCAGCAGACCGATGATGCGCAGGCCCGTGGCACCGATCGCCCAGCCCTCCGGTAGCTTCAGCAGGCCGAAGGTGAACAGCACGCCAGCCAGCAGGATGTAGCCCAGCCAGTTGGTGATCAGACTCATGCTCAGCACCCGGGTGATGGTCGAGACCTTCAGCCCCAGGCGCGAATACAGCCGATAGCGCAGCGCCACGCCGCCCACCCAGGAACTCAGGTTGAGGGTGAAGGCGTAGCACACGAAAGTCAGCGGCAGCACCTGCCGGGTAGGCAGCCCGTGCTGGGTGTAGGCGCGGCCGATCAGGTCGAAGCTCGAATACACCGCGTAGCTCAGCACCGTCACACCGACGGCGGCGAGCAGGATGGTGGGGCTGTAGCTGCGCAGCGCCTGGCTGACCTCCTGCCAGTCGAGGTTCTTGACCAGCATGAACAACAGCGCCGGCACCAGGATGAAAAAGCACAGGGTCAGTAGGCGCTTAGCCCAGCGCCAGGCCGGTTTGCCCTGTTTGTCGTCGGGGTTGCTCACGAAACTTTCTCCTGGTCGACCTGCAAGGTGCCGCACTGCGGCGCTTCGATATCGGGCTTGAGCAGCTTGAGCCGCGGTGAGTGGGCTGGAAACCAGCCCGCGATGGCCGGGAAATGGCGCAGGAAGTGGAAGCACAGGAAGATCAGCGGCGCGCGCCACCAGTAGCCGCGCATCACCCGCTTGAGCGGCACCGACTTGCAGCTCGACGCGGCCAGCTCGGAAAGATGTTCGTACAGACGGCGGTTGAGGGCCGCATCGCGGATGATCACGTTGCCTTCCAGGTTGAGCGACAGGCTCAGTGGGTCGAGGTTGCTCGAACCCACGGTGCACCACTCGTGGTCGGCCAGGGCGACCTTGCCGTGCAGCGGCCGCTGGCAGTACTCGTAGATGGTCACGCCGTCGCGCAGCAGGTAGTTGTAGGTCAGCCGCGAGCACAGGCGCACCAGCGGCATGTCCGGCTGGCCCTGGAGGATCAGCGTCACCTTCACGCCACGGCGGGCGGCGTTGCGCAGTTCGCGCAGCAGGCGGTAGCCGGGGAAGAAATAGGCGTTGGCGACGATCAGCCGATGCTGGGCGTTGCGAATGGCGTCCAGGTAATGCTGTTCAATGGTGTTGGTGTCGTCACCGTTGTCGCGGATGGTCATCAGCAGGCGGCTGTTGCCGGCATGCCGGTGCTGGCCCGGCTGGTTGACCCGACGCTTGGCCACCTCACGGTCATCGCGCGCCTCCAGCAGGCGTTCGGCGGCGGTGTGCACATCGGCGACGATCGGGCCGCGTACGCGCACGGCGTAGTCCTGCTTGGCCATCGGGCCGTAGTCGCCGAGGTGGTCGGCGCCGAAGTTGATGCCGCCGATGTAGGCGACTTCGCTGTCGATCACCACGATCTTGCGATGCAGGCGGCGGAACAGGTTGGTGCGCATGCCGAGCAGGCGCTTGCCGGGGTCAAACATGTGTACGCGAACACCGGCAGCGGTGAGCGCAGCAATGTATTCGAGGGACAGGTCCGCGGTGCCGTAGCCGTCCACGGTGATTTCCACGCTGGCGCCATTGCGGGCAGCGGCGATCAGCGCCTGCTGCAGCTCCATGCCGACCTTGTCTTCGAAGATGATGAAGGTTTCCAGCAGCACTTCCTGCTTGGCGTTGCGGATGGATTCGAACACGGCGGGGTAGAACTCCTCGCCGTTGATCAGCAAATCGACCTGGTTGCCATCACGCCAGTCGTACTTCATAGCCGTATCTCCACAGCCAACGGTGCATGATCCGACAGGTGCGACCAGGGGCGGGTCGAGAGCACCTGCGGGTTTTGAGTGGTCGCGTTGCGCACGTAGATGCGATCCAGGCAGAGCAGTGGCCAGCGCGCCGGAAAGCTCTTGGCCGGCTTGCCGTATTCGCTGACGAACGCCTCCTTGAGGCCGCTGGCGGCCAGCAGGCCATCGGCGCGCTGGCGCCAGTCATTGAAATCGCCGGCGACGATCACCGGGGCATCGGGCGGCAGGCGGTCGATGACCCTGCAGAGCAGACCGAGCTGCTGTTTGCGATGAACCTCACGCAGTCCCAGGTGCACGCAGATGGCATGCACCTCGGCGTGGCCCGGCACGTCGAGCACCGTGTGCAGCAGGCCACGTTGCTCCTGGGTACCGATCGAAACATCCAGGTTCTCGTGGCGCAGGATCGGGAATTTGGAGAGCAGCGCGTTGCCGTGGTCGCCATGGGGGTACACGGCGTTGCGTCCGTAGGCGAACTGCGGCCACATGCTGTCGGCGAGAAATTCATATTGCGGGGTCGGCGGCCAATTCTCGTAGCGCTTAGCATGGTGCTCGTGGGTGCCATGTACCTCCTGCAGAAACACCATGTCAGCCGACAGCGTACGCACCGCATCGCGCAGCTCCGGCAGGATGAAACGCCGGTTGAGGGCGGTGAAACCCTTGTGGGTGTTGACCGTGAGAATCTTCAGCGTATGTACCGCGCTGGCCAGCTCCGTCGGTGCCGGTTGATGGGTGGTCATAGGCTTGCTCCTGGCGATCGGCCGGGCGCGTTGGGCAGCTCCCTGGCCAGGTCGAACTTCTGTAGAAGCGCGTACGCGTCGTAGGGCGCACGCACCTTGAGGTCGTTATCGAAGTAGCAGTACACATCGCGCGACTTTCTGGCGCGCGGCTTGTGGCTGTCGATCAGCTGCGCGTCGCCGGGCTGCTGACCACGGCTCCATGTGGCGATGCGCTGATGCCAGTGGTCGATGGCGTCCGCGTCGTAACCGCTTTCGTAGAGCCTCTTGTTGCCGTGCAGGCGCAGGTACACGAAGTCGGCGGTAAGGTCCTCGGCGTACGGCCATTTGCTGGCGCTGTCGGCGAACACCAAGGCGACCTTGTGCTTGCGCAGCAACTTGATAAAGGCCGGATCACGAAAGCTGTCGTGGCGGATTTCCACGGCATGGCGCAGCTTCTGGTGATTGCGTACTTCCAGGCTGCCGTCCTGTAGACGATCGGCTTTCTTCGCGCTGCGCAGGGTCTGCTCGGTGTCCTTCGGCAGCAAGTCGAGAAAGTCGGCGAAGCGCTGCTCGTCGAAGGCCATGCTCGGCGGAAATTGCCAGAGGATCGGCCCGAGCTTGTCGCCCAACTGCAGCGGCCCTGAGGCGAAGAAATTGGCAATTGGCGTGGCTACGTTATCCAGGCGGCGGATATGGGTGATATAGCGCGGTGCCTTGACCGCGAAACAGAAATCGTCCGGCGTCTCGACGGCCCAGCCGGCGTAACGCTCGGGCGTTTGCAGGGCGTAGAACGAGCCATTGATCTCGATGCTGCTCACTGCCCGCGAGGCGAACGCCAGTTCCTCGCGCTGCTTCAGCCCGTCGGGGTAGAAGTCGCCGCGCCAGGGCGCATAGCGCCAGCCGGAAATGCCGATATGGATATGTTTCATCGAAAGGCACCATGGGCCGAACGGCCAATGCGCAGTTGCGCGCTCGCGTCACTGTCTCGCGTTTGCACACTGTTCATAAGTGCTCGCCAGCCTTGTTGCGCGCGCTGTACGGGCCGTCTTCATTGGCGAAGACGCCGCCGATCACGCCACTGACCAGCTCGGCGTTTGGCACGCCGTCTGTGCAGGTGCCGTGCTCGGTGAGCAGCTCTAGCAGCTCGTCATACTCGCCTGGCTGCGCAGGGTAACCGCCGTCTGCTACCAAGGCCTGCGCGTCATGAATGGCCTGGCTCGGCGTGACGGTCTGCACGCCGGGAAGCATCAGATCGCTGACTTTCATTTCTTCCTCCTGGCGCTGCTCGAAGTGGTTGAGCGAGTTGCCCTGGCGCAATCGCAATAGGCGCGTGGGCGTCGTTAAATTTCCGACTGGAGCGGCGAGGAGGCGGTTCAAGGTTTTTGCCGCTGGCGCGGCGCGTTCAGAGCAGCGAGCGCAGATAATCGCCGAAGCCGCCGCGGGCGCGGCAATCCAGGCGGGCGCTGGTATAAACCCGGGGCAAGGAGCTCCAGGCAATTGAGGCGCCGGCGCGCTCGAAGGCGGCCACCAGCTGTACGTCTTCGTCGACGACGATGTCCTGAAAACCGCCAGCGCGGCGGTAGGCATCGGCGCTAAACGACAGGTTGGCGCCGTGGATGTGCCGATGGCCGTCACGATCCTGGTAGGCGCTCAGGTAGCGGTTTTGCACGTCTTCATCGAGAGCGCCCCAGTCGGCGACTTCGACGATGCCGCAGACCATGTCGGCGCCGAGTTGGCGCTGGCGCAGCAGCCAGTCCGGGGCGACCTGGCTGTCGGCATCCGAGCAGGCGAGCCAGGTGGCGCCTCTGGCCAGCTGCCAGGCCACACCAGCCGCACGCGCACGACCGACATTGCGCACCTGCAGCGCCAGGCTGTGAACCGGATAGTTGGCGACCACACTGGCCGAGCCATCATCGCAGCTATCGAGCACCACCAGGATGCGTACCGGCACGCTGAGCTGCGGGTGTGCGGCGGCGTCGAGCAGGGCGGTGAGGCAGGCATCCAGGTTCTGCTCTTCGTTGTGGGCGGGAATCACGATGCCAATCAAGTTAAAGGCTCCTGCGCAGTCTCTGGCGCCAGGCCCTCGCGCTGCGCCACGGAGGTGGCCTCGGTGCCCCAAACTTCGAGCAGCAGGTCGGCGTCCTCATGGCGTAACAGGCGCGGCAGACCGAGGCGTTCGTGCAGGCGCTGATGCACTTCATCACCGCTCAACGGGCATTCATCGATCGGCCAGCGCCAGTGGCACGCCAGCAGGTTGCCGCCGGTGTTGAGGGCGGCCCGGGCACAGTCGATGACGCGATCCAGATCCTGTGCATCGAGGTAGTAGCACAGCTCGCTGAGTACGATCAGGTCGAAGCGTCCGGCCGGCCATTGCTCCGGCAGGCGGGTCTGCAGCAGGCGCACGTTGCTGCGGTGCGCCAGGCGATTGCGTGCCAGCTCCAGGGCGATCGCCGAGGTGTCGCTGCACAGCAGAGTGGTGCAGCGCTCGGCCAGGCGCGCACTGAGTTCGCCATTGGCGCAGCCTGGTTCGAAGATGCTGCCGTAGTGGCTGCGTGGCAGGGCGGCGAGGGTCAGGTTGCGCTTGCGCTGCTCGTACCAGCGCTCGCGAAACGACCAGGGATCTTCGCTGCCCTTGTAGAGTTTCTCGAAGTAATTGTCGGCAACGCTCATAGAAACACCACCTCGAACGGCTGCTGCAGGCGTTCCACCGCCGTGCTGGAAAGCACCGGTGCGTGACCGGTGTCGGGGTCCTCGTAGAGTTGGCTGGCAAAGGCCTGGATGGCGTGGCGCTTGCGGGCTAGTGCCCATTTGTCGAGTTGCAGCTTGCGGGCACGCTCCCAGGGGATACGCGGATCTTCGGGGCTCGCCCAATGCCAAGCCCAGATCGGTATTTCGTGAGCGCGGGCGCCGCATTCCAGGGCTGCTCTGAGCGAGGCACGGCCAACCGCTTCGTGGTCGGCGTGGCCGTCTTCGCGCCAGGTGGTGAACACTACGTCGGTGGGTTGCAGATAGGTTTTCAGAAATTCGCGCAGCTCTGCTTCGGCAGCGGCAACGCCGGTATCGGGAAAGCCGCCGTGCACCCATTGCACCCTGGTGATTGGCAGGCCTAGGCGCTTGAGGGCGTCGGCGCTTTCCTGCGGGCGCAAGATGCTCAGCCTTTGTGGCGTCCAGTAAGTGGAGCCAGGGTGACTGGCCGCGCCGTCGGTTACCGAGATCAGCAGGATCTGCCGCTGCGCCTGGGCCAGCAGCTGCAGCAGGCCGCCAGTGCCGAGAATTTCATCGTCCGGATGTGGGGCGATGATCACCGCGCGGCAGCCTTCGGGCACCAGCTGTGTGCAGTGGATATCGGCCACCTGAGCCAGGCGTCGGGAGGTCTTCCATGCCCGCGGCGAGGTACCCTGGCCCTGGATCGGGTTGGTGTTCATAGCTTCCAGCTCTCTTGTAGTTGGTGTGCCGCGAGACTGCCGAGGGCCGCCAAGTCACGTTCGGCATGGCTCTGGCGCAGGAACACCGGCAGATCGGCCAACAGCCTGGCCAAGCCAGCATCACGGCAGTAGGGGGCGGCGCCAAGGGCGCGGCCGACATGCTCGATCACCGCGCTGGCGCTGCTCTCGACGATGGCGCGCACGCGGCGCACCGGCAGTTCGGCGTCGGCTCCGGGGTTGGCGTCGATCCACGCGGCGCAGCCCTGCAGGGCGCTGGCGGCTGCGGTGAGGGCGCAATCCACCTGGCCAAGGTGGGCGAGGGCGTGGGGCTCGTCGCGCTCGGTGCAATGGCTGCGCAGTGCTTCACCGAGGCGGCTCGCTGCACCGTACCAGCATGCGGCGATCCCCGCGCCGCCTTGCCAGAAGCCGGGCCTGGCAAGGTAGCCATTGGCCGGGCCAACGGGCAGGCCGGTGGCATCATCGAACAGGATCTCGACACTCTGGGTGGCTGCCATGCCCACGGCCTGCCAGCCGTCCTCGGTGACCTGCACGCCGGGTTGTTGCAGGGCCACGGCCACCAGCTGCTGTTCGCCGCGCTCGTTCCAGGCGGTGAGCAGGCCGTGGCTGAGCAGCGTGGCGCCCGAGCACCAGGCCTTGCGGCCGTGCAGGCGCACGCTGCCGTCGCGCTGCGCGGCGTCCAGCGTCACCCGCGCGTGGGGTGGCTCGGCGGCCCACATGCCCCAGGTCGTCTGCGCCGGCACTTGTGCAGCGTAGTGCTCGAGGATCGCCAGGGCGTCGGTGTGGCCTTCATAGAGTTTGCACAGGCTCAGGTCCTGTGCGGCGACCGTGGCCAGCGCCTGCCAACGTTGCAGGGTCTGGCCACCGCCGGGTGGGGGTAATTTGTCGAGGCCCTCGTTGCACAACCATTGCAGGTTGCGCACGAGGGCCACGGGGTAATGCGGGGGCGGGTGCGGCCACTCGTCCAGCAGGGCGCCAAGGCGCTCCAGCAGATGGGTGCCGCTCCCGGTCATGCCACGTTGTCCTTCTGCAGCTCGAACAGCACCAGCGAACGATGGGTGACGGTGAACTCGTCACCGAACTGGAAGGTTTCGTCTTCTTCCGGCTCGTCGATGCGGTTGGTGTCGAGCATGCACGTCCAGTGGCTGCCCTGGGCGACTTCCGGCAGGCGGAAATTGACCACGTCATGGTGCGAGTTGACCACCATCAGCAGCGTCGCGTCGGCGCCGCTGCGGCGGATACCGGTCGGCTGCGCGCGGCCATCGAGCAGCATGCCCATGCAGCGCGCATGGGGATCGTGCCAGTTTTCCTCGCTCATCTCCTCGCCGTTGGGTGCCAGCCAGGTGACATCCTTGACGCCCAGCTCCTCGTTGTAGGCACCGACGAAGAAGCGCCCACGACGCAGGATCGGGTAGCTCATGCGCAGCTTGATCACCCGGGTGACGAAGGCCTGCAACTGCTTGCCGCGCTCGCTGAGGTCCCAGTTGATCCAGCCGATTTCGCTGTCCTGGCAGTAGGCGTTGTTGTTGCCGTGCTGGGTACGCGCGAACTCGTCACCGGCCACCAGCATCGGCGTGCCCTGGGCGAGAACCAGCGTGGCCATGAAGTTGCGCATCTGGCGGAAACGCAGGTCGTTGATGGCCTCGTCATCGGTCGGGCCTTCGACGCCATGGTTCCAGGACATGTTGTTGTTGCTGCCGTCCCCGTTGTTCTCGTCGTTATCCTCGTTGTGCTTGTCGTTGTAGGAGACAAGGTCATTGAGGGTGAAGCCGTCGTGGGCGGTGATGAAGTTCACCGACGAGAACGGCCGACGGCCACGCTGGTTGTACAGATCACCCGAAGCGGTAAGGCGGCTGGCCAGTTCGGCCAGCTGGCCTTCGTCGCCTTTCCAGAAGCTGCGCACGTTGTCGCGGAATTTGTCGTTCCACTCCGCCCAGCCCGGTGGGAACCCGCCCACCTGATAACCACCAGGGCCGCAGTCCCAGGGCTCGGCGATCAGCTTGACCTTGCTCAGCACCGGGTCCTGACGGCAGGCGACCAGGAAGCTGTGGCGCTCGTCGTAGCCATCGTGATGGCGGGCGAGGATGGTCGCCAGGTCGAAGCGGAAGCCGTCCACGCCCATCTCGGTGGCCCAGTAGCGCAGCGAGTCGGTGACCATCTGCAGCACGCAGGGGTGGCTCAGATCGAGGGTATTGCCGGTGCCGGAATCGTTGATGTAGTAGCGCTTGTCGTCGGGCATCAGCCGGTAATAGCTGGCATTGTCGATGCCGCGCATGGACAGCGTCGGGCCCAGCTCGTTACCTTCGGCGGTGTGGTTGTAGACCACATCGAGAATCAGCTCGAGGCCGGCATCGTGCATGTGCGCGGCCATCTCCTTGAACTCGTTGATGTGGCCGCTGGCCAGGTAGCGCGGGTGCGGAGCGAAGAAGCCGATGCTGTTGTAGCCCCAGTAGTTGTTCATGCCCTTTTCCAGCAGGTGCTGGTCGTTGACGAAGGCATGGATGGGCAGCAACTCGACCGACGAGACACCCAGTTTGCGGATGTGCTTGATCACGTCGGCGTTCATCAGCCCGGCGAACGTGCCGCGCTTGTCCTCGGCCACCGACGGATGACGCATGGTCAGGCCGCGCAGGTGGGCTTCGTAGAACACCGTCTTGTCCCAGTCGACGCGGTGGCTGCGGTGCTTGCCCCAGGTATAAGCCGGGTCGATGACCTTGCACTTGGGCACGAAGGGGGCGCTGTCACGCTCGTCGAAGCTGAGGTCGCCATCGGGATGGCCGATCTCGTAGCCGAACAACGCTTCGGACCACTTCAGCTCACCGACCAGTTGCTTGGCGTAGGGATCGATCAGCAGCTTGTTGGGGTTGAAACGGTGACCGGCTTCCGGCTCGTAGGGGCCGTACACGCGGTAGCCGTAGATCAGCCCCGGGTGTGCATCGGGCAGATAGCCGTGCCAGATCTCGTCGGTGTACTCCGGCAATTCGATGCGCTCGATCTCTTCCAGACCATCGGGATCGAAGATGCATAGCTCGACCTTGGTGGCGTGAGCCGAGAAGAGCGCAAAGTTGACGCCCAAACCATCCCAGGTCGACCCCAACGGAAAGGGCTGACCTTCGGTTATACGCGAGCGTTGTTGACTCATTCTGGATGGCTCCTGGTATCAGGCCTTGGGCTTTTTGGCGGCAGGCTTGGGGGTAGTGCTGGGCTTGGCCTTGGCAGGTGCCTTGGCGGGTTTGAGCAGGGCAGGTTTTTCGGCTTCAGCCTCTGGCGCTGCCTTGCTGGCGCGCGGTTTGATCGGTGCCGCAGGTGCGGCTTCACCAGCGGTGGGCTTGGGCTTGCTCACGCGTTTGGGCGCGGCTTTGTCCGGGCTTTGCTCGGCTTCGACGAGTTTGGTGGCCATTTCCCAGTGGCGTTTGGCCTGGCCATTGGGTTTCCCTTCGGATTCCCAGATCTGGTAGGCGAACTCACGGATGCGGTCTTCTTTTTTGGCGCTCATGGTTGTGACTCCTGAGATGGGCTATGGGCGATCAGCAAATTGACGGGGGTGTCACGCAGCACATCGCGCAGCGCGAGGTGACCGCTATGGGCGAACGGGGCAGTGGAATCGAAGGCGCTGTGCAGGGCCTTGTCGGCCAGCGCGACGGGCAGGGCGATACGGGTGTCGCCCCATTGCTCGGCGCGGATCAGTGGCGTGGTGCTGTCGCCGAGCAGTGCAGCTGTCAGGCGCGGCACGACGATTAGCGCGTATTGATTGCCGAGGCTGCGCATGAAGGCGACGACTCGCTCGGCGTGTTCACCCTGAACCTCGAGCGGCTGGTAGTCGCCTCTCGCGAACAGCTGCTGATGGGCCTTGCGGGCTTGCAAGGTGGCGGCGATCAAAGTCTGTTTCACCTGGCCATCGTGCCAGTGTTCCAGCGCTTGGCCGAGCGGCTCGGCATCTGCCAGAGCCTGCCCGCGAGCGGCGTAATCCACCGGCCGGCGGTTGTCCGGGTCGACCAGGGAAAAGTCCCAGAACTCGCAACCCTGATACAGATCGGGCACGCCCGGCACGCACATACGCAATAGACTCTGCGCCAGGCTGTTGAGGGCGCCAGCGGGCGCGATTTCCATGGCGGCGCTGCGAATCTCGTCGCGCAACGCGGCGCCCTGATCGCTGCCCAGCAAGGTGTGAAGGTAATTTCTGCAGGCCTGCTCGTAGCGCTCGTTAGGGTTGCTCCAAGTGCTGCGCAGCTTGGCTTCGCGTACGGCCTTTTCCTGCCAGGCAGTCAGGCGTTCGGTAAGGCTGTGCAGGCCATCGGCGTCATCGGTTTGCAGGTCCAGCGGCCAGCAGGCCAGCAGGATCTGCAGCAGCATCAGCTCGTCACCCGGCGAAGGTGCCAGGCCGTCGTCGAGTTCTTCACGCAGCGGTGCGGCCATCTCGCGCCAGTGCTGGCAGCGCTCGGTGAACCACTCGGCACGCTCGCTGAGTACCGCCAGGCGGGCGCGGGTGTCTTCGCCGCGTTTATGGTCGTGGGTGGCGGTGGTCAGCAGGTTGGCTGGGAAGTGCCGGGCCCGTTCCAGGCAACCGTCATGGAAGGCCTCCACTGGTGCACTGAATTGTTGCGGGTCGAAGCCCACATCGTTGCGCGACAGCAGCACCGCGCTGCGGTAGCAGGCGGTGTCTTCCACGGCCTTGGCGGCAGCCGGAGAGGTGAGTTGCTGAAAGCGCTCGATCATCTTCGCCCGGCGCTTGCGCTGCGAGCTCGGCGGCAGTTCGGACAGCGCCTGGCCACCGAGCCAGCTGTCGAGGTGTTCGAGCAGCGGCCAATCGCCTTCGGCGAGCGTGGTGCGCGCGCCTTCCAGCGCCTGATCGAACACTGCCTGATCATTGGCGCTACGCCCGGCGGCCGACACATAGGTGCGGTACACCGAGAAATGGGTGATCAGCTCCAGCAGCGCGCGGCGAATGGCGCCCAGGGTCAGGTCGCGGGTGGCGATATCGTCACGGGCGACCAGCAGCAGGCCTTGAGCCAGGGCCTCCAGATCGCCGGCCAGGGAGGTGGTCAGCACCAGTTGGCGCGCCTCGCGTACTTCAGCCATGAAGTCCGCGCCACGACCACTGGATTCGCTCCACAGCTGCGCCAGCACCGGCTCACCGTCAGGCGCATGCTGCAGCAGCGACACCTGGTTCATGAACTCGTAGCCGGTGGTGCCGTCCACGCCCCAGTCGCGGGCAAGCTGTTCGCCTTCGCCGAGAATCTTCTCGACGTAAATCGGAAAGCGGCTGCCCTGCAGCTCGGCAGGGCGTTTGGCCAACAAGCGTTCGACGCGGCGCCGCAGCTTGCGGCAATAGGCGCGTGGGTTGGCCAGACCATCGACGTGGTCGATACGCAAGCCATCGACCAGGCCATTTTCGATCAGCTCGAAAGTCTTCGCGTGGGTCGCTTCGAACACGTCGTGGCGCTCGACCTTGAGGCCGCCCAGTTCGTTGATGTCGAAGAAGCGCCGCCAGTTGATGTCGTCTGCCGCGGTGCGCCAGCTGGCCAGGCGATAGTGCTGGCGTTCGAGCAGTTGATGCAGCGCCTCGAAATTCTGCCCGTCAACGGGACGCAAGCTGTTCAGCGCGCGGTCGATGGCATGCCCGGCCTTGCTGGCCAGGGCCACCAGTTCACGGAACAGCGCGGCGGCCTGGCGCTGGCCATCGGCGCTGTCGTCCAGGGCCGCGAAACGCTTGCCGAGGGCTTGCAGTTCCGGGTGGCCGCTGTGCTGCAGGATGTCGCCATAGGTCGGCGGGTTGATCGGGAAACGATGGTCGTAATGCCTGGCGTAGAACAGGCCGCGCTTGGCATCGAAGTGCAGCTCGATTTCGCCAGCGGCCAGCACTTCGCCGTAATCGCTGCGCAGGAACGGCACCAGCAGTTGCCCGCGCAGCAGCGGGTCATGGGATTGCCAGTGAATGTCGAAGAACTTCGCGTGGGCGCTGCTGGCGCCCCATTCGAGCACGTCCAGCCACCAGGGGTTGGCATCGCCGCCGACCGCCATGTGGTTGGAAACGATATCTAGGATCAGCCCCATGCCTTTGCCGCGCAGGGTCTTGACCAAGCGCTGCAGGGCCGCTTCGCCGCCCAACTCCGGGTTGACGCGGGTCGGGTCGACCACGTCATAGCCGTGCATCGAACCCGGCCGTGCAGTGAGCAGCGGCGAGGCGTAGATATGGCTGATGCCCAGGCGCGCGAAATAGTCGACCAGGGGCACGGCATCATCGAGGGTGAAACCCTTGTGAAACTGCAGGCGAACGCTGGCACGTAACTCAGTCATGGCCGATGCCCTCGACCAGATTGCGCGCCCACTGCAGGCGCTGTAGGCGATGGGCTACGGTTGGTGCATCGGGCATGCTGTCGGCATTCTCGGCCCAGCGGCGGCGCCAGTTGGGGTGTTCGTCGCCTGGGCCGGGCAGATTCGGCTGCTCGCTGGCAGCCATGGCGTCTTCCAGGGGCAGCAGAACCAGCGGCGCGGGCGTGCTGCCGATAAAGGCGATGCTGGCGTCCAGTTGCTGGCCGTCATCCATCTGTTCAGCGGTCGCGTGGCCATGCTCATGTAGGGCCTGGTGCAGTGCTCGGGTTTCTTGGGCGCGCAATTGATGATCCTGATCCGTGTAGGCGTCGCTGCGGTGGCCCGCAGCCTGGCGCCAATAAATGTCGCGGGAGGTGAGCCAGCCGCGAATGCTCGGCAAATCGTGAGTCGTGGTGGTAGCCAGGGCGTCGCGCGGCCAGTGGGCAGGAGCGTGGAAATGGCCGTTGCTCTGCTCGAACAGCAGCACGCGCATACCGAGGATGTTGCGCGCAGCGAGCTCCTCGCGCAGGCCGTCGGGTACCGTGCCCAGGTCTTCGCCGATGATCAGTGCACGGTGGCGCTCTGCCTCCAGGCACAACAGACGCAGCAGATCCTGGGACGGATAGTTGAGGTAGGCGCCGGCAGAGGAGTCCGCGCCCTCGGGAATCACCCAGAGGCGACGCATGGTCATCACGTGGTCGATGCGCATACCGCCGGCGTGGGCCAGGTTGGCGCGCAGCATTTCGATGTAGGCGCGAAAACCGTTTTGTTGTAGCCCTTGTGGTGAGAACGCCGAGACGCCCCAGTTCTGCCCGGAGCGATTGAGGATGTCCGGCGGCGCGCCGACGCTGACCGACTGCAGCAGTTCAGCCTGCCGGCCCCAGGCCTGGCTGCCGGACGCATCGGCGCCCACCGCCAGGTCGGCGATCAGCCCGACCGCCATGCCGGCATCGCGGGCGGCGCTCTGGGCGCCATGCAGGCAGCGGGCAATCAGCCACTGGGCGAAGGCGTGGAATTCGATCTCGTGCCCGTGGCCTTCGCAAAATTGTTCGACGCCCTCGCTGTTCGGGTCGCGGTACTGTTCCGGCCAAGCGCGCCAATCGACCGGCAGACCGTTGAGATCCATGAAGCCACGCAGTGCCTCGAAGCGGCAGTGCTGGCGCAGAGCATCGCCGCCGGCCTGGCGGAACGCCTCGAAATCAGCGCGTAGCGGGTGAAGGCTGGCGGCGAAGTCGGCATGCAACTGACGCAAAATCTGCATCCGCGCACTGGTAACGCCCGGCCAGTCAATCAGCTCCAGGCCTTCCAGGCGCTCCAGTTCCTCGCTCAGGCCGCAAGTGCGAATTGCCTGCTGCACGGCCGCCTCACCGAGCACGCTGGCCGGTGCGGCATGCAGCACGTTGAAGAACAGGCGGCTGGATGGCGAGTAGGGGCTGTAGGTGTGCAGGTTGGCGCTGAACATGGCGTGCATCGGGCTGACTGCCAGGGCATCGGCGCCCCGTGCAGCAGCGCTGCGCACCAAGGATTCGAGGGCCTGGGTATCGCCCAGACCGCCGTCGCCCGGGCGGCGCAGCGAATACAGCTGGGCGCTCAGCCCCCAGATCTTGGCATCGGCACGGCCAGCCAGTTGCGCCACGCTCGGGCAGGCGGATGGCGCCACGGCGAGGGTCACTGCGCCGCCATCGATGCGCAGCTGGTGGTAGCCGGTGGTGCCGATCACCGGCAGTCGGCCACTGTCATCCAGGCGGCCTTCCAGGCGTTCGCCCTGTTCCAGCTGGATCTCGAACGGCGTGCCCGGCGGGAAGTAGCGGGTCAGATCCAGGGCCTGCTGCTGGTCCAGAGTGACCAGTGGGCCAAGGGCCAGGGTGTCATGCTGATGTTGCAGGCGTGCCAGGCTGGCTTCGATCTGCTCATCGTCCGCGGCCGGGTAGCCAAGGGCCTCGAGCAGGCGGCGCTGGTGTTCGGGTTTGACCGATTGCGCGTTGCCGTCGGCGTCGATCCAGTCGACGCTCAGCCCCGCGGCTTTGCTCAGCTCGGCAAGGCGTGCATCGCTCATGCTGCGCCCTCCAGCAGAACTCGAACGCTGCGTGCCGGCAACTGATCGCCGCTGGCGCGGTAGCTGAACAGCGGTTGTGCACGCGCTGGCGCTGCGGCGGTGAGCTCCTCGCTGCCCAGGTTGAGGGCGATGTGCAGCCTTTGCCCATCACCCAGCTGCCAGCTCGCCGCCACGGCCGCTTCGCCCAGCACCTCGCTATGCAGTGCTTTGCTGCCTTGCAGGCGCGGCACGATGTGCCGGTGGCGCAGGCTCAACAGCTCGCGATAGAACGCCAGCCAGGCTTTGCCATCTGCCGTGTTGCGGTTGTGGTAGTCGGGCATCGAGGTCTCGAAGGTGCTCGCGTCATTCGGCGCAGGGATCGCCTGGCCGGAGAACTTGGAGAAGTCCTTGAATTCTTTCTGGCGGCCCTTGCGCACCGCTTCACCGAGCTCGTCGTTGTGCGAGGTGAAGAACTGGAAGGGCTGCTCGCTGCCCCATTCCTCGCCCATGAACAACAGCGGAATCATCGGGCTGAGCAGCAGCAGGGCAGTGGCGCTCTTCAGCGCATCGTCATCGGCCAGCGTGCGCAGGCGTTCACCGACAGCGCGGTTGCCGACCTGGTCGTGGTTCTGCAGGAATAGCACGAAGGCGCTCGGTGGCAGGTGGCCGCTGCTGCTGCCGCGTGCGGTGCCATGGCGGGTGGTTTCACCCTGATAGATGAAACCTTCGCGCAGGCAACGCGCCAGCTTGCCTGTGGCATCGTCGGCGAAATCGGCGTAATAGCCTTCATGCTCGCCGGTCAGCAGATGATGCAGCACGTTGTGGCCATCGTCGTTCCATTGGGCGATGAAGCCTTGTTGCAGCAACTCGGCGTCGTTGTGCTCGTTTTCCAGCACCAGATGCAGATGGCGCGAGGAGGGGATCGAAGCGTGCAGGCGTTCGGCCATTTCAGTCAGGAAATCGCGCTCGCCGATGGCGTGTACCGCATCGAAGCGCAGGCCGTCGATGCGGTAGTCCTGCACCCACATCAGGGCGTTGTCGATAAAGTAGTCACGCACCTGGCGGCGACGAAAATCGATGGCCGGGCCCCAGGGCGTG
This sequence comes from Phytopseudomonas punonensis, assembly GCF_900142655.1. Classification (GTDB taxonomy): domain Bacteria; phylum Pseudomonadota; class Gammaproteobacteria; order Pseudomonadales; family Pseudomonadaceae; genus Aquipseudomonas; species Aquipseudomonas punonensis. The sequence continues at coordinate 536,171 of NZ_FRBQ01000002.1, forward strand.
TGCACGTCTTCGCGGAAGAAGTCGCCCGCGTACTGGCCCAGGTAATTGCCGTCCGGGCCGAAGTGGTTGTACACCACGTCGACGAAGACCATCAGGCCTAGCTCATGAGCGCGGTCGATCAGGCTACGCAGCTGGTCTGGCGTGCCGTAGGAGGAGTCCGGAGCGAAGGGCAGCACGCCGTCGTAACCCCAGTTGCGGCCACCGGGAAATTCGCCCAGCGGCATCAGTTCGATGGCTGTGATACCCAACTCGGCCAACGCCGGCAGTTTGTCTGCGGCTGCCGCGTAGCCGCCCAGCGTGCCCACATGCACTTCATAGAGCACCGTTTCCTGCCAGGGGCGGCCTTGCCAATCGTTGCTGCGCCACGGGTAGGACTTTGGGTCGATGACGCGGCTGGGGCCGTGCACATCGCCGGCCTGCCAGCGTGAAGCGGGGTCTGGCACGGGCAGGTGGCCGTCGATCAGGTAGTGGTAATCCGTGCCGGCGGGCGCCGGCAGGGTGGTGGTGAACCAGCCGTTTTCGCCGGCTGTCATTTCATGCTGAGTCTGGTCTTGCAGTTGTACTGCCACGCTTTTGGCGTCCGGCGCCCACAGTGAAAACTGGGTGTGGCCGTTGTCGTCTGGCCAGGCGCCGTGTCGTCGTTTTGCTTCTTGCATCACACCAATTTCCCACCTGATCTCTGTGCAGCCAGCAACTTGCGATAGAGCGCCGCATAGGGCTCCACCGACTGCTTCCAATACAGCGGCGATGCCATGGCGTGAGCGCGCATGGCGTTAAGCAGTTCCCTATTGCGGAACACCGCCATGGCGCGGCGTACTGCGGCTAGGTAGCTCTCGCTGGTTGGTTCTTGGAACAGGAAACCGCTGACGCCATCCTCGATGGTGTCAGCCAGGCCACCTGTGGCACGGGCAATCGGCAGCGAGCCGAAGCGCTGGGCGTACATCTGGCTGAGGCCGCAGGGCTCGAAGCGCGAGGGCATCAGCAGGAAGTCGCTGCCGGCGAACATGCAGCGTGCATCGGCCTCGTTGAAGCCGACGTTGGCGCCAACCTTGCCGGGGTGACGACGGGCCAGCTCGCGAACCGCTTCTTCGAGATGCTCCTCGCCACGGCCGATGATCGCGATGCGACCGCCTTCGGCGACGATGGCGTCAGCTATCTCCAGGGTCATGTCGATGCCTTTCTGCTGCACCAGGCGCGAGACCACGGCGAACAGCGGGCCATCGCTTTGCTCGAGGCCGAACATTTGCTCGACGTGACGGGTATTGGCGCGCTTGCCTTCCCAGTCGTGGGCTTCGAAACCCTGTACCAGATGCGGGTCGTTGAGCGAATCCCAGCTGTCGTCGATGCCGTTGGGAATGCCGCTGAGCTGATTGAGCTGCACCTTGAACTGCAGCATGCCTTCCAGGCCACAGCCGAACTCGGTGGTGGTGATTTCGCGCGCGTAGTTCTCGCTCACGGTGGTCACATGGTCGGAATACACCAGGCCAGCCTTGAGGAAGGACAGGCGACCATAGAACTCCATGCCCTGATGACCGCAAGCCGAGGAGGGCAGGCCCAGTTCCGGGCTGCATTCCAGGCTGCACAGGCCCTGGTAGGCGAGGTTGTGAATGGTGAACACGGTTGGCGTGGTCTGCCCGCGCCAGCTCATGTAGGCCGGCGTCAGCGCGGCTGGCCAGTCATTGGCGTGGACCACTTCGGGGCACCAGCTCAGGCACGCGGTGCCAGCGGCTATCTCGGCGGCCGCCAAGCCCAGGCGGGCGAAGCGAATGTGGTTGTCCTGCCAGTCGCGGCCCTGGCTGTCGCCGTACGGGGTGCCGTCGCGGTCATACAGCTCGGGGCACATCAGTACGTAAACGACCAGCCCATCGGGAAGGGTCATGCAGCCGATGCGTGCCGGCGGCAGCGCAGCATGGCCCGGCACGCTGCCGACATCGCGGATGGCGTGGCCGCTTTCCATGACCTGGCGATAGCCGGGAATCAGCACGCGTACATCGTGATCCGCGTTCATCGCCCTTGGCAGTGACGCTGAGACATCACCCAGGCCGCCCACCTTGATCAGGTCGGCGAGCTCCGGGCTCACGAACAGCACCTTCTTCTTCGCAGCGTGCAGATTGGTAATTGTGTTGTGTGGCTTGAGGGGTGTTTCTACCGATACCGACTGATCAAACCGCGTTGCCGCAACAGCGTTTCCCATACCATCCTCCGCTCGATTCTATCCTTGACCCGTAAATGTTTCGTTCGCTTGCACGCCGACGGGAATATGCCGCCTGTCTTTCCAGTTGATTGCCGTGTCGGGGCAGGAGGAAAAGCTGCTTGCTGGTGATTAATTCCCACGTAGTTGATGACCCAACCCGCGAATAAGAAGTTTCGACTATTTTCGGGAGTCTGCCGGGTTGCCGGGGAACTATTGGGTGACAGTGGTTTTTCGCTGCTATTAGCCGGTGAATTGCGGGTTTTCGCCTGCTTTAGGCGGGCAGTTCTGGAGCTTTTGGCTACCTTGAGGGGGCTCTACGAGGGGCTTTTCAGCTTTTCTATCGAAACGGGGCGACAGGCGGTCATGTTCTGACGAGTTAGCCGCCTTGTACAAAGGCTGGACAACTCTTGGATAATTAACTGGCGCAAGTAAGCGGGGAGAAAGTTGCAGTTATTTTGAACGTTCGAACAATTATCTAAGTGTGTTAGTTGGCTGTAATAAATACTGTTCGATATTTCATGGCGAAAATAAAAGTGCCACTACTCATTAGGTATTTAGGTAAGCATCAATCGGCAATGGCGCAGCCCCTTAAAATGCTGATTTTTGAGGATGTAGCCGCCCTAAGTGAGCGCTGCCCAATCGCACTCGCGGGCGTGATGTGTGTTGCAGATCGCGAACGCTCTCTTGCAGGGCCGCGTGCCGGGTTGGCATCTGATACTGTTGCCGGGCCTCCACCAACGCGTTCCAGCCATGAACCTCGACACCCGCATCAAATTTCGTCACCTGACCTGCTTTCTGGAAATTGCCCGGCAACGTAGTTTCGCCAAGGCCGCCGATGCCCTGGCTGTCAGCCAGCCGGCGATTTCCAAGACGCTCAAGGAGCTTGAGGAGATTCTGGCCGCGTCGTTGTTCGAGCGCGGCAAGGCGGGTGTCAGCCTGACCTCGGCGGGGCTGGCCTTCATGCGTTACGCCGGCCCCTGCGTGCAGGCACTACGCGACGGCGTGGATAGCCTACGCAGCGGCGAACACGATGCCGGGCAGGTGCGCGTAGGCGTACTGTCGACCGTGGAGAGCCTCCTGATTCCGGAGGTGGTGCGGCGCCTGCACGAGCGCCATGCGGCGTTGGTGGTCAGTGTCGCCACCGGCCCGAGTGCCTATCTGCTGGCGCAACTACGCGTTGGCGAACTCGACTTAGTGGTTGGTCGCATGACCGACAGCCCGGAGATCCAGGGCCTGACCTTCGAACATCTATATAGCGAGTCGATGAGCCTGGTGGTGCGCCCCGATCATCCGCTGCTCGCCCTGGGCGATGCCGGCCTGGCGCAGCTGGGTGATTACCCTGTGGTGGTGCCGCTGGCGGGTACCACCATTCGCCGCTACGCCGATAGCATGTTTGTGCAATGCGGCGTGCCCCAGCCGCGCCAGCGCCTGGAAACCCTGTCACCAGCGCTCAGCCGCCGTTACGTGCAGCAGAGCGATGCCGTGTGGGTCGCGCCGCTGGATGCAGTACGTCTTGATCTGCAAAGCGGCGATTTAGCCGAGTTGGCCCTAGGCATTCGCGAGCCTGGCGGCTCGGTTGGCATCTGCAGCAACGCCACGCTGCCGTTGTCACTGGCGGCGCAGTGGTGCTGCGAGACGTTGCGCGAATTGGCGGGCGAGTACCGGGAGCGTCCTCTGCTGGGCACGCTGGCTTAGCCTATTTCGCCCATCAGCCCACCCTGATCAGTTGAACTCGATCAACACCTTACCCACCTGCTGCTGCGCCGCGAAGTAGGCATAGGCAGCCGGCGCGTCTGCGAATTTGAAGGTTTTGCTTATCACCGTTTCGATGCGGTTGGCTTCGGTGGCGCGCAGCAGCTCGATGAACATCTTGCGGCTGCCGTTGGCGATACCGCGGATGGTCACGTTCTTGAGGATCAGCGAGAGGTAGTTCGGAATCGGCGATTGCTGCCCAGGCGTTACACCAATCACGGCGATGCGTGCGTTGGCTGCGGCGGCGGCGATGGACTGGCCGAGGGTGTCCTGGCCGCCGGTTTCGATGATCACGTCGGCGCCGACATTATCGGTGAGGGCCATGAGTTGGGCGGCCCAGTCCGCATGCTTGCGGTAGTTGATGGTTATATCGGCGCCCAGCTCGCGGACGATCTGCAGTTTCTCGTCGCTGGACGAGGTGATGGCGACGCGCGCGCCGCGCAGTTTGGCGAGTTTCAGTGCGGCCAGCGACACACCGCCGGTACCCAGGCAGAGCACCAGCTCGCCCGGCTTGACCTTGCACACTTCTACCAGCGCACTCCAGGCAGTTAGGCCGGCCGAAGCCAGGGCAGCAACGTCCCGGTCAGCGAGCGAAGCCGGCACCTGAATGACGGCTGCGGCAGGCAGTACCACTCGCTCGGCCAGCCAGCCGTTGTGGGAGATGCCGATGTCATGGGCGAATACGTCGGGGCGGAAGTCACCGTCCAGCCAGCTCGGGAAATGCCCGCAGACCACGCGATCACCAGGTTTGACGTTATCGACACCTGCACCTATGGCGATAACCTCACCCACACCTTCGGATACCGGTATCCGCTCTGGCGCTTGGCGGGCACCGTAAACGCCGCGCAGCAGTTGCACATCACGGCTGATCAGGCCGACCAGGCGGGGCGCGACCAGTACTTCGCCAGGGCCGGCGACGGGGTCAGGGCAAGTGATGGCAGTCAGGCTGTCTAGGCCTTGTTGATTACCAATTTGAAAGGCTTTCATGCAGGTGATCCTCGTAGCTGCAAAATGAGTAGGGGACTTCGATGGTCACGTCTCTGTTGTGTCATCAATGTCGAGATATTCAGAAATCGAGGCTTCATGCATTGGTCTGGCTTTCAGCCACAAGCCAAATGCCTTCACCACTTCGACCACCGGCCGAAGTCGCTCGCCCTCAGCGCTGAGGCAGTACTCAACGCGCGGCGGAACCTCGGGGTAGACGGTACGTTCGATCAGGCCGGCCTGTTCCAGTGCGCGTAGTTCCAGAGTCAGTACGCGTTGCGAGATCTGCGGTAGGTCGCGGCGCAGCGCGTTGAAGCGTTTGCTGCCATCGAGCAGGTACGACACCAGCAACAAGCGCCAGCGGCCGCCGATCAGCCGCATGGCTTCTTCTATCGAACAGCCTGAAACGTTCTTTTTCACGGCTTTTCCCAGGTAACCAATTTGTGCCCTAGCCACTAAAAAGTGCGCTCTTATGCGCCGGGCCGAACTGGAGAATACTGGCCATCCTTCTAGACTAGGATGCCCTGATGAAACTTTACTTCGCCCCCAACGCCTGCTCCCTGGCGCCACACATCGTTCTGCGTGAGCTGGCGCAACCGTTCTCGCTGGTCAGGGTGAATAACCAGACCAAGCGCACGGCCGATGGTCGCGACTTCTATGAGATCAACCCGAAAGGTTATGTCGCCGCACTGGAGCTGGCTGACGGTACGGTAGTGACCGAGGGCGCGGCGATTCTACAGTACCTCGCCGACCTTCGCCCCGAGGCCGGGCTGGCTCCCGCCAATGGCACGCTGCAACGCACCCACTTGCAGGCTCAGCTGAGTTTTATCGGCAGCGAACTGCATGCAGGGATGAGCCCACTGTTCAACGAGGCTATCGCCGAAGACACTAAAGTGCTGTTGCGCCAGCGCCTGGCTCATCGTATGGAATATATGGAGCAGATACTGGCGGACACCGGCCATGCATGTGGTGATCGTTTCACGGTTGCCGACGCTTATCTGTTCACGGTGCTGGGCTGGACCGAGCGGCTGCACGTCGACCTGGAGCCTTTCCCGGCCATTGGTCGCTTTCGTCAACGCATTGCGCAGAGGTCCAGTGTCATCGATGCACTGCGCGCGGAAGCCGAGTCTACCGAGGTCATCTGAAGTTAGAGGGGTCATGTAGTTCGTAATCAGTTCGAACTCGCTCTATACATCGTCAAGTAATCCGGTATGGGCCGTTATTTCGGCATCCGTCAATCGAGGTGCACGCCAAGCTGAAGTCTATGTGCGCCGCTCACGAAGCGCTTTCTAATCTTGATCTAGCGTCCTACTCATAACCTATTAGTTATGAATGGGCCGTTTTTTTTCATTAGGCGGCTCTCTGTTGCTGGTCGATCATGGCCAGTAGAGCCTGCATCGGCGCCTCGGCGACCGTATGACCGGCGACTCCACAATTTCAATAAACAGGAGCGTCCCATGTCCGAGGACAGCCGTTTCATCATCCGCGACCGCAACTGGCACCCCAAAGCCTTCACCCCCGATTACAAGACGTCTATCGCCCGTTCGCCGCGCCAGGCGCTGGTGAGCATCCCGCAATCGGTTTCGGAAACCACCGGCCCGGAGTTCAGCCACCTGAAAATGGGCAAGCACGACAACGATCTGCTGCTCAATTTCAATAACGGCGGCCTACCCATTGGTGAGCGCATTCTGGTGTGCGGTCGGGTGATGGATCAGTACGGCAAGCCAATCCCGCATACCTTCGTGGAAATGTGGCAAGCCAACGCCGGCGGCCGCTACCGCCACAAGAACGACCGCTACCTGGCGCCGCTGGATCCGAACTTCGGCGGCGTGGGCCGTGCCCTGACCGACAGCGAAGGCCATTACAGCTTCCGCACCGTAAAGCCCGGCCCGTACCCGTGGCGCAATGGCCCGAATGACTGGCGTCCGGCGCACATCCACTTCTCCATCAGTGGCCCGTCGATCTCCACCAAACTGATCACCCAGCTGTATTTCGAAGGGGACCCGTTGATCCCGCTGTGCCCGATCGTCAAGTCCATCGCCAACCCGGACGCGGTACAGACGCTGATCGCCAAGCTCGACATGAGCATGGCCAACCCCATGGACTGCCTGGCCTACCGCTTCGACATCGTGCTGCGCGGCCAGCGCAAGACCCACTTCGAGAATTGCTGAGGAGCCCGCCATGCCTGTCGAACTCTTGCCCGAAACCGCTTCGCAAACCGCCGGCCCTTACGTACACATCGGTCTGGCGCTGGCCGCTGCCGGCAACCCGACCCGCGACCAGGAAATCTGGAACCAGATGGCCAAACCCGGTGCGCCGGGCGAGCACATCATCCTGATCGGCCACGTCTACGACGGCAACGGCCACTTGGTGCGCGATGCCTTCCTGGAACTCTGGCAGGCCGATCATCAGGGCCGTTACGACGCCGAGTACGACCTGGACAAACCCTTCAACGGTTTTGGCCGTACCGCCACCACTTTCGACGCTGGTAGCGAGTGGACGGTACACACCGTCAAGCCTGGCGTGGTCAACAATGCAGCTGGCGTGCCGATGGCGCCGCACGTAAACGTCGCGCTGTTCGCCCGTGGCATCAATATTCACCTGCACACCCGTCTGTACTTCGAGGACGAAGCCGAGGCCAATGGCAAGGACCCGGTGCTCAACCTGATCGAGCAGCCGTCGCGCCGCGAGACGCTGATCGCCAAGCGCTGCAAGGTTGACGGCAAGCCGGCCTACCGATTTGATATCCGCATTCAGGGGGACGGCGAAACGGTGTTTTTTGATTTCTGACAGCGACCTGGATGCGCCCGTCGAGCAGATCGACGCGCGCATCCATCAGGGTTTCACCGCAGCGCTGGAGGCCCGTGGTTTTCACGCCGACAGTCAGCAACAGCAAGCAATCGATACCCTGGGGCAGTGGCTGCAAGGCTGGTGCACGGGGCGGCGTGGCTGGTTGCGCAAGCCGGCGGCCGGCGTCTACCTGTGGGGCGGCGTAGGGCGCGGCAAGAGCTTTGTGATGGACGCCTTTTTCGCCGCTGCGCCGTTCTCCGCTAAGCGCCGCGTGCATTTCCATGCCTTCTTGCAGGAGCTGCAGCAGCGCATGCAGCCGTTCGCCGGCCACCCCGACCCGCTGGTGTTGGCGATCCGCGCGCTGGCGCAGGATATCCGCCTGCTGTGCTTCGATGAATTTCACGTGCATGACATCGGCGATGCCATGCTCTTGCGGCGTCTGCTCGATGTGCTGGTCGAGGAGGGCGTTGGCTTGGTGATGACCTCCAATTATCCCCCTGCCGGGTTGTGTCCCAATCCGCTGTACCGCGAGCGCTTTACCCCGGCCATCGAGATGCTCGAAAAACGCTTCACGGTTTTGGCGCTGGATGCGGGTACCGATTACCGCGAGTTGCCCGGCAATGCGCAGCGCTGGGGTGAATACCTGTGGCCACAATCGGCAGGCGGGCTGGATTATCTGCAAGGCTGGCTGGGGTTCGACGCGCAGACGCAGCGTGATCAGGTGCTGACCGTCAATCATCATCCGCTGCCGGTGCGCGCCCTGGTGCCCGGCCGCGCCTGGGTGGAGTTCGCCGAGCTGTGCGGCAACGCCCATTCCACAGCAGATTTTCTCTGGCTGCTGCAGCGTTATCCGCGCCTGGCGCTGACCGGCGTACCGCCCCTGGATTCACAGCCCACCGATGCCTGCCAGCGCTTTATCAACCTGGTGGACATCGCCTACGATGCCGGCGCCGAGTTGCTGCTGTGCAGCGAATTCAGCCTCGAACGCCTGTGCCGCGGCTCCGCCCATCAGGATTTCGTGCGAACCCGCAGCCGCCTCGGTCAATTGCAGATGCGTATGCTCGAGCCGCGCGAAGACCGTCGCGAAAACGCCCCTGCCGCTTGTAACAAGGAACACTGACCGTGGTGCAAATCTTCCAGATCACCGCGCCGATCTTCCTGCTGATCGGCCTCGGCTACCTTGCCGCCATGGGCGGCCTGCTCAACCGCGAGCAGGTGCGCGGCATCGGCGCCTTCGTTATCACCTTCGCCATGCCGGCCCTGCTGATCAAGGCCCTGGGCACCTCGTCGATCCAGCAAACCCTGGTGCCCGGCTACCTGCTCGCCTACGCGTTCGGCTCCCTGATTGCCTTTACCCTGGCTTTCGGCGTGTCGCGCTGGGTGCGAGGCGACAACCTGTCGGGCTCGGCGATCAACGCCATGGGTATGTCGGTTTCTAACAGCGGTTTCGTCGGCTACCCACTGGTCGCGGCCGCCATCGGCTCGCCAGCGGTGCTGGGCATGGCGATGGGCATGCTGGTTGAGAACCTGCTGATGATTCCCCTGGCGCTGGTTCTGGCCGAGGTGGGCAAGCAGCAGGGCGGCGGTGGCCTCAAGGTACTGGGCATGATATTCGGGCGGCTGCTGAAGAACCCGGTGATCATTGGCATCATCGTCGGCCTGGGTGTATCACTGCTGGGCATCGAGATTCCGCCGTTGCTGTTCAAACCCATCGATATGCTCGCCGGGGTGTCGGCGCCTTTGGCGCTGTTCGTGATCGGTGCCAGCCTGTTCGGCATGAAGGCGCGCGGCGTGTGGGTCGATGCCGCATGGATTGCCAGCGGCAAACTGATCGTTCATCCGCTGGCCGTACTTGGCGCGTTCCTGCTGGTACCGGGCATCGACCCGGTAATGAAATCGGTGGGCGTGCTGTTCGCCTGCTCGCCGATGATGAGCATCTTCCCGATCCTCGGCCAGCGCTTCGGCCTGGAAGACCGCTGCAGCGCGACGCTGCTTGTGGCGACGGTGCTTTCGTTCGTCACCATCAGCGTGGCGCTGCTGTTTATTGGGGTGGGGGCGTCGTAAGCGGGTTTGTGGGAGCGGGCCATGCCCGCGAAAATCAGTGAATGGACTAGGTGTTCACGCGCGCTCTCGCAGTAGCTGGCTTGAGCCTCAACCTAAGCCAACCGTGTAAGCCAAATCGCGGGCATGGCCCGCTCCCACAATGGAGGTGAATCCGCCGTCGGTTGATGGATTGCACTTACTCGGCCCGAACCATTGGACTTAAGCGCGGCTACCCAGCAGTTCAGCACGCCGTATCCAGTTCTGCCGCTGCGCCTCCGACGATGGGCGCACCGGGGTGAACTCTTCCAGGTGGCGCGTCTTGATGCCGCAAAAACCGAGGATGGTTCGTTTCATCTGCCGATGAGCCGGAGCGCCATAGACCCAGCGGAAGTACCAGCTGGGGGTGTCGAGGGTGACCAGCAGGTCGGCGGTGCGGCTGCTTAGCAGTTTGTCCCACAGCTGCGAATTGCTGCGGTATTTGAAGGCGAAGCCGGGCAGCAGCACACGGTCCAGAAAGCCCTTGAGCAGGGCCGGCAAGCCGCCCCACCAGACCGGATAGACGAATACCAAGTGCTGGGCCCAGTGGATCTGGCGCTGCGCTTCGAGTAGATCCGCTTCCAGTGGCTGATTCTGGCTATAGCCCTCGTGCAGTATCGGGTCGAAGCTGATTTCGCCAAGGCGTATCTGCCGTACGACGTGCCCCTCAGTGCGCGCCCCCAAGGCATAGGCCTCTGCCAGCGAGTGGCAGAGACTGTCGCTTTTCGGCGTACCGATGATCATCAGGATACGCTTGCCATCACCCTCCAGTGGGGTGGCGCCGCTCTTGGCGGTTTCAGTCATGTTGCCCAGCCTCCAGCATGGTTTCCGGGCGAACCCAGGTGTCGAATTGCTCTTCGCTCAGATGGCCGAGCGCCAGCGCTGCTTCGCGCAGGGTAGTGCCTTCGGTGTAGGCCTTCTTGGCGATTTCCGCTGCCTTGTCGTAGCCGATATGCGGATTGAGCGCGGTGACCAGCATCAGACCGCGCTCCAGGTGCTCGGCCATGCGCTGCGCATCGGGCTCCATGCCCAACACGCAGTGCTCGCGAAAGTTACGGCAGCCGTCGGCCAGCAGGCGGATCGACTGCAGCACGTTATGGATGATCACCGGTTTGTAGACGTTCAGCTGCAGGTGCCCCTGGCTTGCAGCAAAGCCGATGGTCACGTCGTTGCCCATCACCTGGCAGGCGAGCATCGATAGCGCCTCGCACTGGGTCGGGTTGACCTTGCCGGGCATGATCGAGCTGCCCGGCTCGTTGGCCGGCAAGCGTACTTCGGCCAGCCCGCCGCGCGGGCCGGAGCCGAGCAAGCGCAGATCGTTGGCGATTTTCATCAGCGCGACAGCGAGGGTTTTCAGCGCCCCGGAAAGAGCGGTCAGCGGCTCGTGGCCGGCGAGGGCGGCGAATTTGTTCGGTGCACTTTTCAACGGCAGGCCACTCAAGGCTGCCAGCTCTGCGGCGATCGCTTCACCGAAGCCGGGCGGTGAATTCAGGCCCGTACCCACCGCCGTACCGCCCTGGGCCAGTTCGCAGACAGCTGGCAGCGTAGCGCGGATGGCCTGCTGGGCCATCTCCAGTTGTGCGACGAATGCGGAGAGTTCCTGGCCAAAGGTGATCGGCGTGGCATCCATCATGTGGGTGCGACCGGTCTTTAATAGGCGATTGTGGCGTGCGGCTTGGTCGGCCAGCGCTTCGGCAAGTTCGCCAATAGCTGGCAGCAGGTCGTTCTTCACCGCGCCAGCAGCGGCGATATGCATGGCCGTCGGGAAACAGTCGTTTGAGCTCTGCGCGCGGTTGACATGATCGTTGGGGTGCACCGGGCTCTTGCCGCCGCGTGGGTTGCCAGCCAGTTCATTGGCGCGCCCGGCGATCACCTCGTTGACGTTCATGTTGCTCTGCGTGCCGCTGCCGGTCTGCCAGACCACCAGGGGAAACTGGTCATCGTGCTGGCCAGCGATTACCTCATCGGCCGCCTGCTCGATCAACCGGGCAATGTCGTGGGGCAGGTCGCCGATGCGGTCGTTGATGCGCGCGGCAGCTTTCTTGATCAGCGCCAGCGACTGCACCACCTGCAGCGGCATGCGTTCTTCGCCAATCGCGAAGTTGATCCGCGAGCGCTGGGTCTGGGCGCCCCAGTAGGCATCTTCCGGTACTTCGATGGGGCCGATGCTGTCGGTTTCGGTGCGGCTCATGGCGGGACTCTCCGTAGCTGGTCAAGCACGTTAGGCTGCTGGGGCGGCTACACGTTCCACATCAAACGCTACCAGCGCGTTCGTGTCTTGCCCATCCAGCCCTGTGCCGCTCGCACCGGCACTCGCTCGCCCAGCGCATTGCGCAGCAGGCCGTCGTACTGGCCGAACCATTCGTAGGCGTCGGCATACAGCAGGCCCAACCCGAGGCGAGGTTTGGAAACGTGTGCCTGGCGCGGGGTGAACTGCAGGTCGACCTGGCCATCCTCGGTGCTCAGCTGCCAGGGCGCCAGCGGTTCGGCGCCGGTCTGGTGGATCTGTACGGTCTGCTCGAGGTGCAGCAGGGCGCCGCCGAACCACAGGGCGTTTTCGCTCAGGCCGCTGCTGTCTGCCCAGCCGCTACCGAAATTGCCGCCGATGCCGCCAGGCGCTGCGAATACCGCACGCGTCCATTGGCTATTGAGTGGCCACACGCCACGGCCGAAATCCATCGAGGCAAAGCTCTGGCCGCTTGTGCATTCATATTCCTTGTCGCCTAGGTGCACGCTGCCGGTAACCGGCAAGCCCACCTGGCGGCAGGTGGCGTGAAAGCCCTTGTTGGCGAACGGTACTACCAGGTTCACCGACTCCAGATGCACCTGACGCTGGATGTCCAGCGCCAGGTGCATCGGCAGGCCGCCGATATTCGCCGAGGTGGCTGTCAGCCGTACGCGGCCGGTGTACTCGTTGAAGTGCAGTTGCAGGCGAGGGTGCTTGAAGGCGTGGCTGCCCAGCGGCGTGTCCGGCAAGCTACAACCATGGCCGAGCAGGTTCAGCTGGTTTAGCGTCACGTGCTTGCCAGTGCAAAGGTCTAGAAAGTAGGCGGCGCCATAGCCAACGTAATCAAGGTCGGCTTGAACCAGCGACAGCGTCCACTCGGGCGTGCTGATGTTCCAGTGGTTCCATCGCTTGCGGCGGCCCAGGTTGCCCGGCAGGGAGCAGTCGACCCGCGGCCGTGACGACCAGCCGACCGCAAGCGGATTGAGCCGGCCCTTTGCATCGCAGAGGGGGATCGCCGGTGGTGGAATCAGCGGGCTATTCATCGGGCACGTCCATGTGTGCGTGAAATCAGCCGACGAGCATGCAGGTCTCAGGCACGGCGGTGCAAGTGCTGGCAGTGTGAACCGCGCGGCAAGGGTGCGCCAGTAGGCATTTAGCGCTAGTCGAGCGCTGCCGATGTGCGCCAGATACCCATCTGCGGCATGCGAAAAGGCTTGAGGGCCAAGTCCGGCGGGCACAAAATGCGCGGCTGTCGGTCAAAGCACCTCACCCTTGTGTTCAGGAGTACCCCGATGTCCCGTATCCCCGCGCTCTGCATTGCCGCTCTGATGGCCGTCGGTAGCACCCAGGTGCTGGCCGATGCCCGCAGCCACGCTGCCGATGCCGAGCGCTTTCTGCAGCTCGCCAACGCCGACAAACTAGCGGTGCCGGTTTACGCCCAGGTACAGCAGATGTTCGCCCAGCGTTTTGCCGAAGCCAAGGCGCCGGAGAACAAGAAGGCCGTGCTGGAAAGCTACCAGGCCAAAGCCAATGCCGAGCTGGACAAGGCGGTCGGCTGGGACAAGCTCAAGCCCGACATGGTCAAGCTCTACACCAGCAACTTCAGTGAACAGGAGCTCAAGGACCTGATCGCTTTCTATCAGTCGCCGCTCGGCCAGAAAGTGCTCAAGCAAATGCCGGCGTTGACTGCGCAATCCGCGCAGATCACCCAGGCCAAGCTGGAAAGTGCGGTACCTGCGGTCAACAAACTGCTCACCGACATGGGCAGCGAACTGGGCGCCAAGAAGCCCTGACACCCGACGTGGCCGGCAACTAGCCGGCCACGGTCCCTTCCCTGGAGCCACCGATGCCCAAGATCGATCACCTGCGTAGCGCCTTCACCACTCTGCAGCCCGAACACCTCGATGTGCTGGATGAAAGCCACATGCACAGCCGTGGCCTGGAAACTCACTACAAGGCGGTGATCGTCAGCCCGCAGTTCGACGGCCTCAATGCCGTCAAGCGTCATCAGAAGGTTTACGCTGTATTGGGCGAGCTGATGAGTCAGGTGCATGCACTGGCCTTGCATACTTACACGCCGCAGGAATGGGCCGCTCAGGGTGTAGCGCCGGATTCGCCGACCTGCCGCGGTGGCAGCAAACACGACCAGTGAGCCTCACGATTCTAGGGGATAGGGCGCCCACGCCTTAATCGCCATTGGCGACATCAGTTCAAGCGTAATCCTGGGTATCGCTTCGCTTGACCCAGGCTATGTTGCTGCTTTTCAGCGCCGTGGGGAGCGGGCCGCTCCCGCGATTCGCGCGCATGGACTGGGCTTCCCCCGCACGCTCCCAAACTCCTGATGGCTGCAGCGCCATTTACCACTCGACCACGATCTTGCCGAAATGGCTGCCGCTCTCCTGCACACGGAAGGCGTCTGCCAGTTTGTCCAGTGGGAAGCTCTGGTCGATGATCGGACGTACCCCGGACCGTTCCAGCGCCCGGATGTAGTCCTGCTGGTGGCGACGGCTGCCGATGATCAGCCCCTGCAAACGTACCTGCTTGGCCATCAGCAAGGCGGTCGGCACGTCGCCCTGGCGCCCGGTCAGCACGCCGATCAGGGCGATATGGCCGCCCACCCGCACCGCGCTGATCGACTGCGCCAGGGTGCCTGGGCCGCCGACTTCGACCACCTGATCCACGCCGCGGCCGTCTGTCAGCTCCAGCACGCGCTTGCCCCAGTCCGGCGTTTGTCGGTAATTGATGGTGTGATCGGCACCCAGTTGGCGCAGGCGCTCAAGCTTCTCGTCCGACGAGGAGGTGGCGATCACCGAGGCGCCCATCATCCTGGCGATCTGCAGCGCGGCGATGGACACGCCGCCGCTGCCCAGCACCAGCACGCTGTCACCGGCCTTCAATCCGCCATCGACGACCAGCGCCCGCCAGGCGGTCAGCCCCGCGGTGGTGATGGTCGCTGCCTCGGCATGGCTCCAGCCCTTTGGTGCATGGGTAAAGGCGCTGGCGGCGCGCACCACGTACTGGGCGGCGAAACCGTCGATGCCGTCGCCCGGCGTGCCGGCGAAATTGCTTACCGGCGCGCCCACGTTACCGTCGGGCCATTGCGGGAAGAAGCCCGATACCACGTGATCACCCACCTTGAACTCGCTGACGCCATCGCCGACCGCCTCGACCACGCCGGCCCCGTCGGACATCAGCACGCGGCCATCGGCCGTCGGGATGCTGCCGTTGGCCACCAGCAGGTCGTGGAAGTTCAGCGAGCTGGCGTGCAGGGCGACGCGAATCTCGCCGGGGCCGGGCTGGCCGGGGTCGGCGATATCGGTCACTTCGATGTTGTCCAGGCCTGCGGGTGCTCGCACGACGACGGCTTTCATGTCAGCTTCTCCTGTGGCAGCCGATAGGGTTGATCGATGACGGCACGCAAGCCGCCAGTCTTTCTCGACCCTGTCCAGCTCCGGGCGTTCCGGCGGCGCGCACTACACCTTGGCGGCCAAGACCAGTAAACTGCGTGCCCCTGCATTCATCTGTCCTTGCTCTGGCATCACCAGCGGCATGCGGCGGTATTGTTTTTGTCCATGGTCCGCCCTTTGCGAGGGCGACTACTGAAGGAAATCTGCAATGATCGACAACTCCATCGTCGTCGCGGCGCTCTACAAGTTCGTGTCCCTGCCGGACTACGAAGCGCTGCGCCAACCCCTGCTCGACACCATGCTCGCCCACGGCATCAAGGGCACCTTGCTGCTCGCCGAAGAGGGCATCAACGGCACGGTTTCCGGTAGCCGTGAAGGCATCGACGGGCTGTTCGCTTGGTTCGCGCTCGACCCGCGCCTAGCCGATGTCGACCACAAGGAATCGTACTGCGCCGAGCAGCCGTTCTACCGCACCAAGGTCAAGCTCAAGAAAGAGATCGTCACACTTGGTGTACCGGGCGTGGATCCGAACCAGCGGGTGGGCACCTACGTCGAGCCCAAGGACTGGAACGCGCTGATCAGCGACCCGGAAGTGCTGCTGATCGACACGCGCAACGACTACGAGGTGTCGATCGGCACCTTCGAAGGCGCCATCGATCCCAAGACCAAGTCGTTCCGCGAGTTTCCGGACTACATCCGCGAGCATTTCGACCCCAGCAAGCACAAGAAGGTGGCAATGTTCTGCACCGGCGGCATCCGCTGCGAGAAAGCCTCCAGCTACATGCTCGGCGAGGGTTTCGAGGAGGTGTATCACCTCAAGGGCGGCATCCTCAAATACCTCGAGGAAGTGCCACAGGAAGAAACCAAGTGGCAGGGCGACTGCTTCGTGTTCGATAACCGCGTGACCGTACGTCACGACCTCAGTGAGGGCGACTACGACCAGTGTCACGCCTGCCGCACGCCGATTTCGGTCGAGGATCGTGCCTCGGAATTCTTCAGCCCCGGCGTCAGCTGCCCGCACTGCTGGGACTCGCTGCCGGAGAAAACCCGCGAGGGTGCCCGCGAGCGGCAGCGGCAGATCGAACTGGCGAAAGCGCGCAATCAGCCCCATCCTCTTGGAAACAATCCCCGTCAGAAAAACGAGGCCTGAGCCATGGATGCGCGCCTGCTCTACGTAATGGACCCGATGTGTTCTTGGTGCTGGGGCTTCGCGCCGGTGGTCGAAGCGCTGGCCGCCCAGGCCGAAGAGCGCGGCGTGCCGATGCAGCTGGTGCTCGGCGGTCTGCGCCGTGATCAGGTGGCCATCGACGCCGCCTCGCGGGTGCGCTACCTGGGCTATTGGCAAGCGGTCAACGCCGGCACTGGCCAACTGTTCAACTTCGATGAAGGATTGCCGCTGGGCATGCGCTACGACACCGAGCCGGCATGCCGGGCGGTGGTCACGGTGCGCGACCTCGATTCTCAGAGCGCCTGGCCGATGGCACGACGCATCCAGCAGGCCTTCTATCAGCAAGGCGCCGACGTGACCTTGCCGGCGACTCTGGTGCAACTGGCGGAGGAGGTCGGTATTCCGCGGATCGAGTTCGCCGAGGCCTTCGACAGCGAGGCTGCGCACCGCGCCACTGCCGCCGACTTCACCTGGGTGCAGGACCTCGGCATCGCCGGCTTCCCGACGCTGCTTGCAGAGAAAAGCGGGCGCCTTGCGCTGCTCACCAACGGCTACCAGCCGCTCGACGCCTTGTCGCCACTGCTCACGCGCTGGCTGGAGCATGCCGTCGATGGTTGATCGCCTGAGCTGGGCGGAAATCCGCCGCCTGGCCCTGCGCCACAAGCGTGCGCTGATCCTTGCCAACCTGGTCGCCGTGCTGGCGACCCTGTGCAGCGTGCCGATTCCGCTGCTGTTGCCGTTGCTGGTCGACGAAGTGCTGCTGGGCGACGGCAATTCCGCGCTCAAGGTGATGGACAACTTCCTGCCTGAACACTGGCAAAGTGCGGTTGGCTATATTCTGCTGATGCTGGCGCTGACCTTCCTGCTGCGCGGCGGTGCGCTGATCTTCAACGTGGTGCAGGCGCGGCTATTCGCACGGCTCTCCAAGGACATCGTCTACCGCATTCGCATCCGCCTGATCGAGCGCCTCAAGCGCATTTCCCTTGCCGAGTACGAAAGCCTCGGCGGTGGCACGGTGACCACGCACCTGGTCACCGACCTCGACACCCTGGACAAATTCATCGGCGAAACCCTGAGCCGTTTTCTGGTTGGCGTGCTGACCCTGGCCGGCACCTCTGGGATTCTGCTGTGGATGCACTGGAAGCTGGCGCTGTTGATCCTGCTGTTCAACCCACTGGTGATCTACGCCACGGTGCAGCTGGGCAAACGCGTAAAACACCTGAAGAAGCTGGAGAACGACAGCACCTCGCGCTTCACCCAGGCGCTGACCGAAACCTTGGACTCGATCCAGGAAGTGCGTGCCGGCAATCGCCAGGGCTACTTTCTCGGCCGCCTCGGCGGGCGTGCCCGTGAGGTTCGCGACTATGCCGTGGCCTCGCAGTGGAAAACCGATGCCTCGAACCGCGCCAGCGGCCTGCTGTTCCAGTTCGGTATCGATGTATTCCGTGCCGCAGCCATGCTCACCGTGCTGTTCTCCGACCTGTCCATCGGTCAGATGCTCGCAGTGTTCAGCTACCTGTGGTTCATGATCGGTCCGGTCGAGCAGTTGCTCAATCTGCAGTACGCCTTCTATGCCGCCGGCGGCGCGCTGACCCGCATCAACGAGCTGCTCGCGCGACGTGACGAGCCGGACTACGTCGGCGGCGCCGACCCGTTCAAGGGCCGTGAAACGGTCGGCATCGAGATTCGCGACCTGACCTTTTCCTACGGCGAGGAGCCGGTGCTGACGGGCCTTAACCTGTCCATCGCGCCGGGCGAGAAGGTCGCTATCGTCGGCGCCAGCGGAGGTGGCAAAAGCACCCTGGTGCAGTTGCTGCTGGGCCTTTATACGCCCCAGGCCGGGGTGATCCGTTTTGGCGACAGCAGTCAGGAAGAGATCGGCCTGCCAGTCATTCGCGAGCACGTGGCGGTGGTGCTGCAGCACCCGGCGCTCTTCAACGACACGGTGCGCGCCAACCTGTGCATGGGACGTGAACGCAGCGACGAAGCCTGCTGGCAAGCGCTGACCATCGCCCAGTTGGCGCAGACTGTTCGGCAACTGCCGCAAGGGCTGGATACGGTAGTCGGGCGGTCGGGCGTGCGCCTGTCTGGCGGCCAACGGCAGCGCATGGCCATTGCGCGCATGGTGCTGGCCGAGCCCAAGGTGGTGATCCTCGATGAAGCCACCTCGGCGTTGGATGCCGCCACGGAATACGCCTTGCACAAGGCGCTGGCGCAATTTCTCAATGGCCGAACCACGCTGATCATCGCTCACCGCCTGAGTGCGGTGAAACAGGCTGATCGGGTGCTGGTGTTCGATGGCGGCAGCGTCGCTGAAGACGGTGATCACCGTCAGTTGATTGCCGAGGGCGGGCTATACGCCAAGCTCTACGGCAATCTGCAGCACTAGGCCACGTGAGCTAGCCACACCTCTGCGTAGCCTGCGATTGAGCGCAGCGATACCCAGGATGGTGACCGGGTATCACTGCGCTCAAGCCGGGCTACAAAAATGCTATTCCTGCGGAAGCTTGCTGCCCCATTGCTGTATCGCCTTGACGCGTTGCTGGCTGGCATTGACCGCCTTGTCGACTTCCTGGTTGTAATCGTCCAGCCAGCTGCGTGAGCCGGGAATCATGTCCGCCAGGTCGCGCATACCGTTCTTCAGGCCCAGCAAGCTTTGCTGGTAACTCTGTTCCTGGCCGAGCAGGGTTCGACCCATCAGTTTCAGCGCGGCGATGTCCTGGGAGGGCGGTGCGGCCGGTGCCGCCGCGGCAGGCGCTGGTGGCGGTGGCGTAGCCGCGAGTTTCAGCAGCGCGTCCTGGCGCTTCTGGTCTTCTTTGAGCGTGTTCAATTGCGTTTCTAGCTGCTCGGCGTGGTGCTGCAGCGCAGCGAACGCTTCAGGATCGAAGGGCGGTGGCTCATCCGCGAGCATCTTCACCACCGCCGAGGTGGCCAGGCTGGAGAGGATGATGAACAGCAGCAGGGCCAAGCCGAAGATCAGCATGCGGTTGAGGCGGTTGGCTTTTTCCAGTTTGGCCAGGCGCTCTTCATCGCTGGCCGGTGCCAGGTCGAAGGCGGCGGGGGCTTCGGCTTGCGAAGGCGTTTCACTGCTCATGGCGGCCTCTTCTTATGAGCTCATCGTCGATGCTGTCATTCTGGCAGCGTTTGCGTCGATCTGCCTGCTCTTCGCTGTAAGCAAATCGGCAGGTTAATCGACCACCTTGTAAAGAAAGGTTTACGAATTGCCGTGGGCAATCAGGGTGGATGCGGCAGTTGGCGGTCAACTCTCTAATCTCGTATCGAAGCCTTGCCAGTGCCTGCCCGAATGCGGGCTGTAGGGCAGCGGGCCGGCCTTGTCTGGCGGCATCGCCTCGATTGTCATGAAGCCATAACGACAACGAGGACAACCCCCATGAACGCCGTGTCCAGAATCGAACAGCACAATCCCATCGGCACCGACGGTTTCGAGTTCGTCGAATTCACTGCTCCCACGCCTGAAGGCATCGAGCAACTGCGTGAACTGTTCACAGCGATGGGGTTTACCGAAACCGCCAAGCACCGCAGTAAGCAGGTGTGGCTGTTCCAGCAGCACGACGTCAACTTCGTGCTCAACGGCAGCCCGACCGGGCACGTGCATGCCTTCGCCGAAAAACACGGGCCGAGCGCCTGCGCCATGGCGTTCCGCGTCAAGAATGCCGGCCAGGCTGCCGCCTACGTGAAAGAGCAGGGTGCCACGCTGGTGGGCAGCCACGCCAACTTCGGTGAGCTGAACATCCCTTGCGTCGAAGGCATTGGCGGCTCGCTCCTGTATCTGGTCGACCGCTACGGTGAGCACAGCATCTATGACGTGGACTTCGAGTTCATCGAAGGTCGCTCGGCGAACGACAATGCAGTCGGCTTGCAGTGCATCGATCACCTCACCCATAACGTGAAACGCGGGCAGATGGACGTCTGGTCCAGTTTCTACGAGCGCATCGCCGGTTTCCGCGAAATCCGCTATTTCGATATCGAGGGCAAGCTCACTGGTCTGGTCTCGCGGGCGATGACCGCGCCGTGTGGCAAGATCCGCATCCCGATCAACGAGTCGGCCGACGACAAGTCGCAGATCGAGGAATTCATCCGCGAGTACCACGGCGAGGGTATCCAGCACATCGCTCTGTCCACCGACGATATCTATGCCACCGTGCGCAAACTGCAGGCCAATGGCGTGGCCTTCATGAGCACGCCAGCGACCTATTACGAGAAGGTCGATCAGCGTGTGGCCGGGCATGGCGAGCCGCTGGACGTGCTGCGTGACCTGAACCTGCTGATCGATGGCGCGCCGGGCGATGACGGCATCCTGCTGCAGATTTTCACCAACACGGTGATCGGTCCGATCTTCTTCGAGATCATCCAGCGCAAGGGCAACCAGGGCTTTGGCGAAGGCAATTTCAAGGCCCTGTTCGAGTCCATCGAAGAAGACCAGCTGCGTCGCGGTGTGATCAGCGAGGAGTGAAGTCATGAGCCGCAAATGGATCAGCTTTCCCCTGCGTGAAGGCGAGCACTCGCGCCAGGCCCACTGCGACTTCCCCGCCGACACCTACGAGCGGGAAATGGGTCGCGAGGGCTTCTTCGGCCCGGTGACGCACCTGCACCACAAGCATCCGCCCACCGGCTGGATCGATTGGCAGGGGCCGCTGCGGCCCCATGCCTTCAACTTCAACCATATTCCCAGTAAACACGACTGCCCGTTCGAGGCGCCGCTGACCCTGCACAACGCCGACATTCGCCTGCGCGTATGGAAGACCGCCAGCGCCATGGGCCATCTGGTGCGCAACAGCGATGGCGACGAGCTGCTGTTCGTCCACGATGGCGCCGGGCACTTCTATTGCGACTTCGGGCACCTTGAATACCGGGATGGCGATTATCTGGTGATTCCCCGCGGCACTGCCTGGCGCATCGAACCGACCGCGCCCAGCCATTTCCTGCTGGTCGAGAACACCGACGGCGCCTACCAGCTGCCCGACAAGGGCCTGCTCGGCGGCCAGGCGATCTTCGATCCGGCGGTGCTCGATCACCCTCATATCGATGACGCCTTCAAGGCCCAGCAGGACGAAAATACCTGGCAGATCCGTATCAAGCGGCGTAACCAGATCAGCACTGTGACCTACCCCTACAACCCGCTCGATGCCGTGGGCTGGCACGGCGACAACACCGTGGTGCGCCTGAACTGGCGTGACATTCGCCCGTTGATGAGCCATCGCTACCACCTGCCGCCCTCGGTGCACACCACCTTCGTGGCGAATGGCTTCGTGGTCTGCACCTTCACGCCGCGGCCGGTGGAGTCCGACCCCGGCGCGCTCAAGGTACCGTTCTTCCATAACAACGATGACTACGACGAAGTGCTGTTCTACCACCGCGGCAACTTCTTCAGCCGTGACAACATCGAGGCTGGCATGGTCACCCTGCACCCCTGCGGGTTTCCCCATGGCCCGCATCCCAAAGCAATGAAGAAGGCGCAGACCGCCCCGGCCACCTTTGCCGAGGAAGTGGCGGTGATGATCGACACCCGCCGCGCTCTTGAGGTCAGCGAAGCGGCCGCCGCCGTGGACGTAGCTGAATACGTGAATTCCTGGCGCGCGCCAGGAGAGGAGTCCTGATGAAACTGGCATCGCTGAACAGGGGCCGTGATGGCGCACTGGTGGTGGTATCCCGCGACCTGACCCGCGCCGTGCGTGTGGCGCAGATCGCCCCCACGCTGCAGGCCGCGCTGGACGACTGGGCGAGCAAGCGCCCGCAGCTGGAAGCAGTTTACCAGCGCCTCAACGATGGGCTGGAGGCGCAAGCCTTCGATTTCGATCAAGGCGCCTGCCACAGCCCGCTGCCTCGTGCCTATCACTGGGCCGATGGCAGCGCCTACGTCAATCACGTGGAGTTGGTGCGCAAGGCGCGTGGCGCCGAAATGCCTGAGTCCTTTTGGCACGACCCGCTGATGTACCAGGGCGGCTCGGACACCTTCATCGCGCCCCATGCACCGATCCGCATGGGCGACGAAGCCTGGGGCATCGACCTGGAGGCCGAGCTGGCGGTGATCACCGACGACGTGCCCATGAGCGCCACGCCGGCCCAGGCCGCCGGGCATATCCAGCTGTTGATGCTGGTCAACGACGTGTCGCTGCGCAACCTGATTCCCGGCGAGCTGGGCAAGGGCTTCGGCTTCTACCAGAGCAAGCCGTCGTCGAGCTTCTCGCCAGTGGCGATCACCCCTGACGAACTGGGCGACAGCTGGCGCGACGGGCGTGTGCACCGGCCGCTGGTGTCGCATATCAACGGCGCGCTGTTCGGCCAGCCGGATGCCGGCACCGACATGACCTTCGACTTCCCGACCCTGATCGCCCACGCCGCCCGCACGCGGCCATTGGGCAGCGGTACCATCATCGGCTCGGGCACCGTGTCCAACTACGACCGCAGCGCCGGCTCCAGCTGTCTGGCCGAGAAGCGCATGCTCGAAGTGATCGAACACGGCGAGGCGAAGACGCCGTTTCTCAAGTTCGGTGATCGGGTGCGCATCGAGATGTTCGATACAGCCGGGGCGAGCATCTTCGGCGCCATCGATCAGGTAGTAGAGAGCTACGACGCTCATTGATCCGTGGGAGCGGCTTTAGCCGCGATGCTGTCGGCGCCTTCAAGACTGATCGCGGCTGAAGCCGCTCCTACGAAAGCCTGCTCCAAAAGGAGTCCGCAATGCTGACGCTCTATGGTTACTGGCGCTCCAGCGCCGCCTACCGGGTGCGCATCGCGCTCAATCTGAAAGGCCTGGCCTATCGGCAGGTGCCGGTGCATCTGGTGCGCGATGGCGGCGAGCAGCATAGCGAGGCTTATCAGGCGCTGAACCCGCAAGGGCTGGTGCCGCTGCTGGAGGATGAGGAAAATGGCGGTATACGCATTGCTCAATCGCTGGCGATCATCGAATACTTGGAGGAAATCTTCCCGGTACTAGCCATCCTGCCGGTCGATCCGGTCGAGCGCGCTCAGGTACGTGCCCTGTCGCTGCATATCGCCTGCGAGGTGCATCCGCTGAACAACCTGCGGGTGCTGCAATACCTCTCCCGTGAATTGGGTGTAGACGATACCGCGAAGAGCGACTGGTATCGCCACTGGGTGGCGGAAGGATTGAGTGCCGTCGAGGAGGGGCTGACAGCCTATGGAGATGGTTTTTCGCTGGGTAAACGCCCTGGCTATCTGGAAGCCTGTTTGATTCCACAGGTGTACAATGCGCGCCGTTTCGACTGTGACCTTGATGCGTATCCACGCATCCTCGCGCTGAGCGCACGTTGTGAGGCTCTTGATGCATTCCGGCACGCCGCACCGGATGCCCAGCCCGACGCGCAGTAGGCCGCCAGTAATCCATACCATTCCGCAAGGCCACGAGCCAGGCGGGTTCGATCCCGTCACGGTCGATCACCCACAGGTGACAGATGCCAAGCGAAATGCTCCAGACCGGCCCGCTCAAGCGCGGCCTGAAGAACCGCCACATTCAGTTGATCGCCCTGGGCGGTGCCATCGGTACCGGCCTCTTCCTGGGGTCCGCCGGGGTAATGGCCTCGGCCGGGCCGTCGATGATCCTCGGCTATGCGATCGGCGGTTTCATCGCCTTTCTGATCATGCGCCAGCTTGGCGAAATGATCGTCGAGGAGCCAGTAGCCGGCTCGTTCAGCCATTTCGCCCATAGTTACTGGGGGCCGTTCGCCGGCTTTCTATCCGGCTGGAACTACTGGGTGCTCTACGTCCTGGTGGGTATGGCCGAGCTCACGGCGGTAGGCAAGTACGTGCAGTATTGGTGGCCGGAGATCCCCACTTGGGCGACCGCTGCGGCGTTCTTCGTACTGATCAACGCCATCAACCTGACCAACGTGCGGGTGTTTGGCGAGGCTGAGTTCTGGTTCTCGATCATCAAGGTGGTAGCCATCGTCGGCATGATCCTGCTTGGCTGCTACCTGCTGTTCAGCGGCGCCGGAGGCGAGCAGGCATCGATCAGCAACCTGTGGAGCCACGGTGGCTTCTTCCCCAATGGTGTGAGCGGGCTGGTGATGATGATGGCCATCATCATGTTCTCCTTTGGCGGCCTGGAACTGGTGGGCATCACCGCCGCTGAGGCCGATCAGCCGAAGACCGTGATTCCCAAGGCGATCAATCAGGTGGTTTACCGCATCCTGATCTTCTACATCGGCGCGCTGACCGTGCTGCTGTCGCTGCACCCCTGGGATGATCTGGTGGCGACCCTGACCGCAGGCGGCGACTCCTACGGCAGCAGCCCCTTCGTGCAGATCTTCTCGCTGATCGGCAGCGACACCGCCGCGCACATTCTCAACTTCGTGGTGCTCACCGCTGCGCTGTCGGTGTACAACAGCGGCGTGTACTGCAACAGCCGCATGCTCTACGGCCTGGCCGAGCAGGGCAATGCACCCAAATCGCTGCTCAAGGTCGACAAGCGCGGCGTGCCGGTGCTGGCGATCTTCTTCTCGGCGCTGTTCACGCTGATCTGCGTAGTGGTCAACTATCTGGTGCCCAAGAGCGCGCTGGAGCTGCTGATGTCCCTGGTGGTCGCCGCGCTGGTGATCAACTGGGCAATGATCAGCCTGGCCCACATCAAGTTCCGCAAGGCCATGCAGGCCAAGGGCGTCGAGCCGTCATTCAAGGCCTTCTGGTTCCCGTTCGCCAACTACCTGTGTTTGGCGTTCGTGCTGTTCATCCTCGGCGTGATGCTGTTCATCCCTGGCATTCGTATGTCGGTATTCGCCATTCCGTTCTGGCTGCTGTTTATCTGGGGCTGTTACCAGATCCGCCAGCGCCGCCTGGCCAATTAACGGTCAGTATTCTCTCTCGCCCGCAGTGCAATGCTGCGGGCGGCCTGTGTGCCAAATTCCTGACCGTCGCGACAGTTATGTAACCGTTTGTCTCGGGCTCGGACGGTGCGCCAGTTTACGTCGGTATAGTGGCGACTTGATGGCGCCAGTGATCCGTTTTTCCTCTCAGGATTTTCCGCTTCCGGCCGATTAGGATCCTGAAGCCAGGGGCGCGCTCACGAGGCGCCTGTGTACTGCACTTTTACAACAATAAATGGAGCCGCTTGGATGTCGTATTCTGCCACTCGACTATTCGTCGACCTTTCCGTGGGCAAGAAACTTCTGGTCGGTTTTGGCCTGGTATTGCTGTTGACCGTCGCCGTGACCGCCGCCGGTTTTGTAGCCGTTAAAGCCGTGATGCAGGGCCATGCCCAGTCCGTGTCGCTGTCGAGCATCGATGCGCAGATACTGGGCGCCCGGCGTATGGAGCGCGACTATGCGATCAGCCACAGCGAAGCCGATGCACAGCGTATGCGCGAGCAACTCGCCAAGGTGCGCGCCGGCCTGACCGAGCAGATCGCCAGCGCTACGCCTGCCGAGCGTGAACGCCTGCAGGCCATGGACGCGGCCACCGCCGACTACCTGCAACAGTTCGATGCCAGCGTGCAGCAGCAGGTCCGCGCCAGCGAGGCGCGCAAGCAGATGGACGACGCGGCGCAGGAGGCGCGTAGCCAGTTCGAGATGATCGAGCTGGGCATGTACGACGCCGTACGCGAGCTGCGCCTGGCCGGCGATAAACTGCGCGGCAGTGATCCGCTGACCCTGGCCGAGACCGCTTCCAACCTCAGCAAGCGCATGCTCGAACTGCGCAGCCACGAAAGCCAGTTCATCATCGATGGTTCGCCATCTGCGCTGGAAGACTGGAATTTCGTCAGCTACGACCTGCAGTCCTCAGCCAATGGTCTGATGGTCTGGCTCAGCGATGACCAGAAACGCGCTATCGAAGCGGCGCTGGCAGCGCTCACCAGCTACCAGCAAGCCTTCACCAACTTTCAGCAGGTACACGAGCAGAGCCTGGCCAGTGATGCTGCCATGCTCAAGCAGGCCGATCAGGTATTGGCGCTGGCCGAGCAGGCCAAGAATATCGAAGAGCAAAGCATGAGCGATGGCAGCCGCAACGCCATCTTGCTGCTTGGCAGCATGGGCATCGCCGCGGTGCTGATCGGCCTGTTCGCCGCATTCACCATCAGCCGCTCCATCGTTGCGCCGCTACGTCAGACCGTCGAGTTCGCCCGGCGTATCGCTGGCGGCGACCTGAGCCAGGATCTGCCGCAGAATCGCCGCGACGAACTCGGCCAACTGCTCGAGGCCATGCAAGGCATGACCAGCAGCCTGCGTGACCTGGTTGTGCGGATTGGCAACGGCGTCGGGCAGATCGCCGCGGCTGCCGAGCAATTGTCGGCGATCACCGCCCAGACCAGCGCGGGCGTGCAAACCCAGAAAGTTGAAACCGAGCAGACTGCCGCCGCCATGCATCAGATGGCAGCCACCGTGCAGGAAGTGGCGCAGAACGCCGAG
The DNA here is from genome assembly GCF_900142655.1 of Phytopseudomonas punonensis. GTDB lineage: Bacteria > Pseudomonadota > Gammaproteobacteria > Pseudomonadales > Pseudomonadaceae > Aquipseudomonas > Aquipseudomonas punonensis. The sequence continues at coordinate 563,154 of NZ_FRBQ01000002.1, forward strand.
CAGGCCTCGCTGGCTGCCGCTGATGCCGACCGCGAAGCCCAGCAGGGCAACCAGGTGGTGCAGCAGGCCATCAGTCAGATCGGCAAGCTGGCCCAGGAGGTCGAGCACTCGGCCGAGGCCATGCAAGAGCTGAATCAGGAAAGCGGGCGGATCGGCAGCGTGCTGGAAGTGATTCGCGCCGTGGCCGAACAGACCAACCTGCTGGCACTCAACGCCGCTATCGAAGCTGCCCGCGCTGGTGACCAGGGCCGTGGTTTTGCGGTGGTCGCCGACGAAGTACGCGCCTTGGCGCGCCGCACCCATGATTCGACCCAGGAAATCGAGAACCTGATCGCCAACCTGCAGCGCCTGGCCGATGGCGCCGCAACGCAGATGGAAGGCAGTCGGGCATTGACCCAGCGTACCGTCGGTTTGGCTGGCGAGGCTGGTGATGCACTGGGCCGTATCACACAGGCGGTGAGCACCATCGAACAGATGAACCAACAGATTGCTGCTGCTGCAGAGCAGCAAAGCGCGGTGGCGGAAACCATCAGTGAAAGCGTCACCCGTGTTCGCGATATCGGCGAGCAGAGCGCCAGTGCCAGCCAGCAGACCGCGACTTCAAGCGCTGAACTGGCGCGCCTTGGCGTCGAGTTGCAGGGATTGGTGCGGCAGTTCAGAACCTAAGCTAGCGAGACTTGGGAGAGGCTTTCCCGAGTATCGCTTCGCTCAACCCGGGCTACGGTTTGGGTTTATTGGTAACCCGGGTTGAGCCTGCGATACCCGGGGAGATTACCCGTGTACCGCCGTGGTAGGTCGAACGCCATTACAGCGCCGGGTCGCCCTTGTCGTTCGCCGAACTAGCGGCTTTGCGGCCCGGTTCCAGGTCGCTATCGGACGTCCCACCACCTTGCAGATCACGACTCAACTCGCCTGCCCACAACGCCAACGGCACAGGCGTCGCGGGCTGCCAGATACGTTGCCAGAGCAGAGCAAGACGCGTCATGTCGCCACGCTCTGCCGGCCAGCGTTCGATGTAGGCCTGCACCTGCCAGGCGCCATTTTGCCAATGCGCGAAGTCGAAGCGGAACGGGTGAAAACCGGTCATCCCCAGGCGAATATCGGTGACCACCAGGTGATCGCCAATGCGGTCATAACGCAGCACGTCATTGGTGAACCACTTCAACCGCTGATAGGCGGACGAGCCTTCTAGTGCCTCACCCAGCGCCGTACCGCGTGGCATTCTTTCCAGCACTGGCGGTGCGCTGTCGAACCAGCCCACCAAGGCCTCGTGATAGTCCTCACCCTCGATCACCACCACGCGCGATAGCAGTGTATTGAATGGGGTCGGTGAACTGAAGATTGCCTCGGCTTGGATGCCTTGGCGTGCCAGCTCCTGCTCCACCCGATGCTCGGCCATGTACTTGCCGCCCAGCGTCGAGGCGAGATAGAGCGTGGAAAACGCCAGCGCCCAGGCGACCACCGGGTTGGCCTTGTCCTTCAGGCCCGCAATCAGCCCATAAATCACCGCGCCCAGCAGCGGCAGGCTGTAGATCGGGTCGATGATGAAGATGCTCGACCAGGCCGCCGGCGTCGGCGTAAACGGCCAGAACAGTTGCGTGCCGTAACTGGTAAAGGCATCGAGTAGCGGATGGGTGATCAATACCAGCCAGATCGCCAGAAACAGGCGCTGTGACGAGTAACCCGGGTTGGGTCGCCATTGGCGCATCAGCCAAGTCAGTAGTAGCGCGAAGCCGCTGAGCACGAACAGCGAATGGCTGAAGCCGCGGTGGTAGGTCATGGCGGCTACCGAGTCGCCGTAATCAATAATCACATCCAGATCCGGCAGCGTGCCCAAAACGGCGCCGTACAACAGCGCCTTACGGCCCTGCCAGCGCCCTAGCAGGGCGCCCTGAATGCTGGCGCCGAGTACGGCTTGGGTTATCGAATCCATGGGGCTATCTCGTGGCCATATGAGGTGCAGCCGTTTAACTTACTTGAGCGCCTCAAAGGGCGTAGAGGGAAATTTCAAGCAAAGGTTTCAGCCATGCTGGCGTCTACCATGGGCTATCCTGCACGCCCACCTGAAACAAGGCGCCCCATGCTGGTAATTTCCAACAGCATTCACCTGCCCGACGATGAGGTCGAGCTCACCGCGATCCGTGCCCAGGGCGCGGGCGGGCAGAACGTCAACAAGGTATCGAGCGCGATGCACCTGCGCTTCGACAGCCAGACGTCTTCACTGCCGCCGTTCTATAAAGAACGCCTGCTGGCCATGCGCGATAGCCGCATCACCGCCGATGGCGTGGTGATTATCAAGGCCCAGCAATACCGCACCCAGGAACAGAACCGCGCCGATGCCCTGGAGCGTCTGGCCGAGCTCATCCGTTCAGCCGGCAAGACGGAGAAAGCCCGCCGCCCGACCAAGCCGACCTTGGGCTCGAAAAAGCGTCGGCTGGAAGGCAAGAGCAAGCGCGGGGCGATCAAGGCGGGCAGGCGAAAGGTCGACTTCTAAGAATCTGCTCATAATCTTTAAGCCCAGATTCGCCGATTCTGGCAGCTAATTGGCGAAAGCGGCCGGCCGCCGCTTGTGGGAATGGGCCATGCCCGTGATTTTTCGCGGGCATGGCCCGCTCCCACAGTTCCCGTATCCCGTAGGGTGGACAACGCTCTTTTTGTCCACCATTGCGATTGCAGAGCGGTGGATGGTTGAAGCGTCATCCACCCTACAATTGGATGTCTGCTTTTGCCTTGGAGTTGCTGTCTCAGACGCATAAAGATCGTGAACAGGCTCTGAGTCGAGCAGCTCAATCCCACTGCGGGGCGAAGTCCGGATTGGCCAGGCGTTCGCCGCGCTCCAGTTTGGCGATGGCGGCCATCTCCTGATCGCTCAGAGTGAGATTCAGCGCGCCAAGGTTGCTCTCCAGATTGGCGCGTTTGGTCGACGAGGGGATTACCGCAAAGCCCTGCTGCAGTGCCCAGGCCAGCGCCACTTGCGCAGGATTGGCAGCATGCTTGGTGGCGATTTCCTGAATAACCGGATCGGTCATCACCTTGCCGTAGGCCAGCGGCATATACGCCGTCAGGTGAATGCCATGCTCGCGAGCAAATTCGACCACTTTGCGATTCTGCAGAAACGGGTGGATTTCCACCTGATGGGTGGCGATCTGTTCGGCACCGACCACCTCCATAGCCTGCTGCAAGTGCGCGTTGGTGAAGTTCGACACGCCCAGTTGCGCGGTCAGGCCAGCAGCCTTGGCTTCCAGCACGGCAGCCATGTATTCGGCCACCTGGATTTCATCCTTCGGCGACGGCCAGTGGATCAGGGTGAGGTCGACCTGTTCGAGACGCAGCTTGTGCAAGCTTTCTTTCAGGCTGGGAATCAGCTTGTCGGCGCCCAGGTTGTCGGTCCAGATCTTGGTGGTCACGAACAGCTCACTGCGCGGCACGCCACTTTCGGCGATGGCCCGGCCCACTTCGGATTCGTTGCCATAGATCTGCGCAGTATCAATATGCCGATAGCCGAGCTCCAGGCCGTTGCGTACCGAGTCGATGACTTGCTGATCCTTGAGGCGAAAGGTGCCGAGACCGAGGGTGGGAATCTGTGGCATGGGAGTCTCCTGTGAAATTGTTGGCGGTCTGTAGCTGACAGCGGTGCCCGGGCGTTGTTGCGCTGGATTGAGAGTCAGTATGTGCCGTGGACTTATGCGGAAAAACCGCGTCTCATGCAGAACATATTTGCGCTCAACTCACGAATGGCCGCCATGAAAACTACTCTCGATGAACTCCTTGCTTTCAGTACCGTGGTGGCCAGCGGCTCGATTAGCGCGGCTGCTCAGCAACTCGGGCAGACTGCCTCGGGCATCAGCCGCGCACTCAGCCGGCTGGAAGAAAAGCTCGATGTCACGCTGTTGCAGCGCACCACTCGGCGTCTGGAGCTGACGGAGGAGGGCGCTGCCTTTCTGGCTCAGGCGCGGCGCATTCTCGCCAGCGTCGAAGAGGCTGAGGAACAGATGCGGGTGCGCCGGCAAACCCCGGCGGGGCGACTGCGCGTAAACGCCGCGGCGCCGTTCGTGCTACATGCGGTGGTGCCGTTGATCAAGGGCTTTCGCGAGCGTTACCCGAACATCGAACTGGAGTTGCACAGCAGCGACCAGATCATTGACCTGATCGAGCAGCGCACCGACGTCGCCATTCGCATCGGCCCGCTGCGTGACTCGACCCTGCACGCGCGCTCACTGGGCAGCAGTCGCCGCCGCGTGCTGGCCAGCCCGGCCTACCTGGCTGCGCACGGCGTGCCGGATAGTGTTGAGGCGTTACACCAGCACAGTCTGCTCGGCTTCACCCAGCCGGAAAGTCTCAACCAGTGGCCGCTGCGCCACGAGCAGGGCGACAGCTTCACCATCGTGCCGAGCCTCAATGCCTCCAGCGGGGAGACGTTGCGGCAGTTGGCGCTGGAGGGCGTGGGCATCGTCTGCCTCTCGGACTTCATGACCCATCTGGACCTTAGCCGTGGCGACCTGGTAGAGATCCTCGCCGAGCACACTCTGGAAGTGCGTCAGCCTATCCACGCCGTGTACTACCGCAACACTGCGCTCACCTCGCGGATCACCTGTTTTCTCGATTACCTGAGCAGTGAATTGAGCACCATGGCTTAAGCTTTTGCGCGATGAAAAATGGCCTTAATGTTGGGGGTTCTCAGGTGGCTTCAGGCCTTGTATTCACTGGCCTGTAGGGTAGGGCGATTAGCTTGCGGATATAGGTGGAACTGGCCGTGTGCCACGTTGGTCTAGGATGATGGTTGATAAGGAGATACAAAATGACCAAATCCCCGTTCTTTCGTCGTCTGGCTGCCATGCTGGCAGTGTTCCATGTCCTGATGATTGCCCAGGTTCCACTCGCCAATGCCGCAATGATCGGCACGGGTGAAGTGCTGACCGAGCAACAACAGCAGGTCGACCGTCAGCAGTTGCTGTCCATGCTCGACGATCAGCAGGTCAAGGAAAAGCTGATCGCCATGGGCGTCGAGCGTGACCAGGTTGAAAACCGCATCAACAACCTGACCAGCGCCGAACTGTCGCAATTCAATGCACAGCTCTCTGAAGCTCCGGCTGGTGCCGGTGTGGTTGGCATCATCGTGTTGTTCTTGGTGATCTTCATCATCACCGATATGCTCTGCGCCACCGACATCTTCAGTTTTGTGAAATGCATAAATCGTTAAGACTGCTTTCCGTTTCACTTCTGATCGCTCTGCTCAGCGCATGCGCTGGTTCTCCCATGTTGTCACCGGAGACCCAGCGCCTGCCTGAACGGGTCGAACTCAGCAGCGTTCCCTTCTATCCGCAAACCGCCTATCAGTGTGGGCCGGCCGCTTTGGCGACCATGCTCAATCAGCGTGGCGTGCTGACGACACCAGGCTTCCTGCAGGATCAGGTCTACATTCCAGGCCGCGAAGGCAGCCTGCAGGTGGAAATGGTCGCCGCAGCGCGTGCCCATGATCTGCTCGTCTATCCACTCAAGCCCAAACTCGATGCCTTGCTGACCGAAGTGGCCGCAGGCAATCCCGTATTGGTGCTGCAGAACCTGGCATTCGATTGGTACCCGCAGTGGCACTTCGCAGTGCTGGTCGGCTATGACCAGCGCGAGAAGACGTTGACCCTGCGTTCCGGCACCACCAGCCGTTGGGTGACCAGTTTTGCAGCCTTCGACAAAACCTGGGCGCGCGGCAAGCGCTGGGCTGTCGTGACAATGCATCCGGAAGATCTGCCGGCGACCGCAGAACCGACTGTCTGGTTGAAAGCTGCGGCCGATCTTGAAGAAGTGGGTCGCAAGGATGTTGCTCAGTCCGCTTATCGCACCGCAACCAAGCGCTGGCCGGAGCAGGCAGTAGGTTGGTTCGCCCTGGCCAATAGCCGTTATGCGGGTGGCGATCTGCGCGGCGCCGAAGCAGCGTTTCGCGAGAGCGTCAGCCGCCAGGGGAATTTTGCGCCGGGCTGGTTCAACCTGTCCCAGGTGCTCGACGAGCGCGGCTGCAAGGCCGAAGCCGCCAGCGCCCGTCAGTGCGCCCAGCGTCTCGCGCCGGATGACAAGCGCTTTACCGTTATTGGTAAACAGGGTACTGCTACCGAGCAGTGTGCGTCCCCCGTTACCTGTCCGGTTCAGTAGCGATCTATGTTGGAAAAGAAGCGGCGCTCATCGAGCGCCGTTTTTGTTTGTGTAGCGAGAGAGTAGGGCGTGAGCCCGTACTGATCTGGAAATCACTACACGCTTGAGCAGGCTCCGTCCTTGCGAGTTTCGCGGGCATGGACTAGGCGTCCCCGCCCGCTCCCACAGTTAAGTAGTTGGTAGCTCGTAGGATGGGCGCAGCCCATCAATAACGCAGCCGAGATGCCAGGCTGACCCGCAGCGCATTCCACTCCCTACGCAATACACATCCTCTTAGCCTGGATTGAGCGAAGCGATACTCAGGGATCGCAGATCGGTCTGCACGAGGCAGCAAGGCAACTCCACCCATCAACCCAAAAAACTTAGTTTTTTTAGTCAGTTAGCGAAAAAAGATGTTGACTCTTTTTCGTGCCTCCGTAGAATGCGCACCCACAGCAGGCACATAGCTCAGTTGGTTAGAGCACCACCTTGACATGGTGGGGGTCGTTGGTTCGAATCCAATTGTGCCTACCAAATTTTTTAAATGGTCGCTTCGGCGGCCATTTTTTTTGGTCGCGATTTTTATTCCTGTCGTTGGTATGGCTCGTTTCTCCAGGAAACCCTGGAAATACCCGGCTCGCCTTGTCAGGCATGCGTGATTCTGAAAGTATCCACCGTTTAACATCCTCCAGTGACTGCGGTTCGTTCTCGGTTGGCCTCACGGCCCCTGCCTCTGTATGGCAGATACGCCACCGGATCGCTTACTGGCTCATCCCAACCCATGTGGCCTTTGGTAGAGGTCACCACTAGGAGAGGAGGCGCCATGCCCACCATTACTCTTCCCGATGGCAGTCAGCGTTCATTCGATCACCCGGTTTCCGTACTTGAGGTGGCGCAATCCATTGGTGCCGGCCTGGCCAAGGCCACCGTCGCCGGCAAGGTCGACGGCCGTCTGGTTGATGCCTGCGACCTGATCGAAAGCGATGCGACCCTGCAGATCATTACGCCCAAGGATCAGGAGGGTGTCGAGATCATCCGCCACTCCTGCGCCCACCTGATCGGTCATGCGGTCAAGCAGCTGTACCCGACTGCGCGCATGGTCATCGGCCCGGTCATCGATGATGGCTTCTATTACGACATCGCCTACGAGCGCCCCTTCACGCCGGATGACGTCACTGCCATCGAAGCGCGCATGAAGGAGCTGATCGACAAGGAATACGACGTCATCAAGAAGGTGACGCCGCGCGCCGAAGTCATCGACGTGTTCACCTCGCGCAGCGAAGACTACAAGCTGCGCCTCGTTGAGGATATGCCGGACGAGCAGGCCATGGGCCTGTACTACCACGAAGAATACGTGGACATGTGCCGCGGCCCGCACGTGCCCAACACCCGCTTTCTCAAGGCCTTCAAGCTGACCAAGCTGTCCGGCGCCTACTGGCGTGGCGATGCCAAGAACGAGCAGCTGCAGCGCGTGTACGGCACTGCCTGGGCGGACAAGAAGCAGTTGGCTGCCTACATCCAGCGCATCGAAGAAGCCGAAAAGCGTGACCATCGCAAGATTGGCAAGCAGCTTGACCTCTTCCATCTGCAAGAAGAAGCGCCAGGCATGGTGTTCTGGCACGCCAACGGCTGGACCGTCTACCAAGTGCTCGAACAGTACATGCGTCAGGTGCAGCGCGAGCACGGCTACTCGGAAATCAAGACCCCGCAGGTCGTCGACCGCATCCTTTGGGAGCGTTCCGGCCACTGGTCCAACTATGCCGAGAACATGTTCACCACCTCGTCGGAAAGCCGTGACTACGCGGTGAAGCCGATGAACTGCCCGTGCCACGTGCAGGTGTTCAACCAGGGTCTGAAGTCCTACCGCGACCTGCCGTTGCGTCTGGCCGAGTTTGGTGCCTGCCACCGTAACGAGCCGTCCGGCGCGCTGCACGGCATCATGCGCGTGCGGGGCTTCGTGCAGGATGATGCGCATATCTTCTGTACCGAAGAGCAGGTCAAGAAAGAAGCGGCTGACTTCATCAAGCTGACGCTGGATGTCTACAAGGATTTCGGCTTCAGCGATATCGCCATGAAGCTGTCGACTCGCCCCGCCAAACGTGTGGGTTCCGAAGAGCTGTGGGATCGCGCCGAGAGTGCGCTGGCCGACGCTCTGAACGAGTCGGGCCTGGAGTGGGAATACCAGCCGGGCGAGGGCGCCTTCTACGGTCCGAAGATCGAGTTCACCCTGCGCGATTGCCTCGGCCGTAACTGGCAGTGTGGCACCTTGCAGTACGACCCGAACCTGCCGGAGCGCCTGGACGCCAGCTACATTGCCGAAGATAACAGCCGTGTGCGCCCGGTCATGCTGCACCGCGCCATCCTCGGTTCGTTCGAGCGCTTCATCGGCATGTTAATCGAGCACTACGCTGGCGTGTTCCCTGCCTGGCTGTCGCCGACTCAGGCGGTGATCATGAATATCACTGACAAACAGGCCGATTTCGCCCTTGAAGTTGAAAAAATGTTGAGTCAGAGCGGGTTTCGTGCCAAGTCCGACTTGAGGAACGAGAAGATAGGCTTTAAAATCCGTGAGCATACTTTGCTCAAGGTTCCCTATCTGCTGGTCATCGGTGATCGGGAAGTCGAGACAAGAACTGTCGCTGTGCGCACTCGTGAGGGTGCCGATCTGGGCTCGATGCCCGTCGCTCAATTCACTGAATTGCTCGCGCAAGCGGTTTCCCGGCGTGGTCGCCAAGATTTGGAGTAATCATTATTAAGCGTGAAATGAGACAAGATAAACGAGCTGCACCGAAGGCTCCGATCAACGAGAATATCTCGGCACGCGAGGTTCGGTTAATTGGCGCTGAAGGCGAGCAGATTGGCATCGTCTCTATTGATGAAGCGCTTAGAATTGCCGAAGAAGCGAAGCTCGATCTGGTGGAAATTTCCGCAGACGCGCTTCCTCCGGTGTGCAGGATCATGGACTACGGCAAGCACCTCTTCGAGAAGAAGAAGCAAGCTGCCATTGCCAAGAAGAACCAGCACCAGCAGCAAATTAAAGAAATCAAGTTTCGTCCAGGGACGGAAGATGGGGATTACCAGGTAAAACTACGCAACCTGGTACGTTTCCTGATGGAAGGGGACAAGGCCAAGATCTCTCTGAGATTCCGTGGTCGTGAGATGGCCCACCAGGAGCTGGGGATGGAACTGCTGAAGCGGGTCGAAGCTGACCTTGCCGAACACGGTACCGTCGAACAGCATCCTAAGATGGAAGGACGCCAACTAATGATGGTCATCGCTCCCAAGCGCAAGAAATAACCTCCAGGGCACGGCAGGCCTTATGGTTATCTATATCAACTGAATGCGGAGTTCAAACATGCCAAAGATGAAGACCAAGAGCGGCGCTGCCAAGCGCTTTCTCAAAACAGCTGCGGGCTACAAGCACAAGCACGCTTTCAAAAGCCACATCCTGACCAAGATGTCTACCAAGCGTAAGCGTCAACTTCGCGGTAGCGAATTGATGCATCCGTCGGACAAGGCAAAAGTCGAGCGCATGCTGCGCGTTCGTTAATCGGTCAAGATAGAGGAAATTACTCATGGCTCGTGTTAAGCGTGGCGTTATTGCCCGTGCTCGTCACAAAAAAATTCTGAAACTGGCTAAAGGCTACTACGGCGCACGTTCGCGTGTATTCCGTGTTGCCAAGCAGGCTGTCATCAAGGCTGGTCAATATGCCTACCGTGACCGTCGTCAGAAAAAACGTCAGTTCCGCGCTCTGTGGATCGCTCGTATCAACGCTGGTGCTCGCGTCAACGGTCTGTCCTACAGCCGCCTGATCGCTGGCCTGAAAAAAGCGTCGATCGAAATCGACCGCAAGGTTCTGGCTGATCTGGCAGTGAACGAAAAAGCGGCGTTTGCTGCGATTGTCGAGAAAGCGAAAGCCGTACTGGCTTAAGTCCCCGACAATCACCGGGCTCGCCCGGTGCTAAACGTCACCAATAGGGGAAGAGCCTTCAAGCTCTTCCCCTATTTCGTATCTGGAGTCTGTAAATGGAAAATCTGGATGTGCTGGTCTCGCAAGCGCTTGAGGCCGTTAGCCACACCGACGATGTGAATGCCCTCGAGCAACTGCGGGTTCACTATCTGGGCAAGAAAGGCGAGCTGACCCAGGTCATGAAGACTCTGGGCAACCTGTCTGCTGAAGAACGCCCCAAGGCGGGCGCGCTGATCAACTCGGCCAAAGAGCGCGTGCAAGACGCCCTCAACAGCCGCAAAGAGATTCTTGAGTCGGCTGCGCTGAGTGCCAAGCTCGCGGCCGAACGTATCGATGTCACCCTGCCGGGCCGTGGCCAGGCATCCGGTGGTTTGCACCCGGTTACCCGTACCCTGGAGCGCGTAGAGCAGTTCTTTACCCGCATTGGTTACGGCATCGCCGAAGGCCCCGAAGTGGAGAACGACTACCACAACTTCGAGGCGCTCAACATTCCGGGCCACCACCCGGCGCGTGCCATGCACGACACCTTCTATTTCAACGCCAACATGCTGCTGCGCACCCACACCTCGCCGGTACAGGTTCGCACCATGGAGTCCCAGCAGCCGCCGATTCGTATCGTCTGTCCGGGCCGCGTGTACCGTTGCGATTCCGATATCACTCACTCGCCGATGTTCCACCAGGTCGAAGGCCTGCTGGTCGACGAGGGCGTGAGCTTCGCCGATCTCAAGGGCACCATCGAGGAATTCCTCCGGGTGTTCTTCGAGAAGCCCCTGGGCGTGCGTTTCCGGCCTTCGTTCTTCCCGTTCACCGAGCCGTCGGCCGAAGTCGACATGCAATGCGTGATGTGCAGCGGCAAAGGCTGCCGCGTGTGCAAGCAGACCGGCTGGCTGGAAGTGATGGGTTGCGGCATGGTGCACCCTAACGTGCTGCGCATGAGCGGCATCGACCCGGAAAAATACTCCGGTTTCGCCTTCGGCATGGGCGTCGAGCGCTTGGCCATGCTGCGCTACGGCGTCAACGATTTACGACTGTTCTTCGATAACGACCTGCGGTTTCTGGCGCAATTTCGCTAGCGCCCAGCAGTTTTGTAATCGAATTCGATCAGGAGAACAGACAGTATGAAATTCAGTGAACAGTGGCTGCGCAGCTGGGTAAGCCCTCAGGCGACCCGTGACGAACTGGTCGCGCGCCTGTCCATGGCCGGCCTGGAAGTCGACAGCGTCAGCCCGGTGGCCGGTGCTTTCAGCGGCGTGATCGTCGGTGAGGTGCTGAGCGCCGAACGGCACCCCGATGCCGACAAACTGCGCGTGTGCCAGGTCAGCAACGGCAGCGAAACCTTCCAGGTAGTGTGCGGCGCGCCAAACGTGCGCCCCGGCCTGAAGATCCCGTTCGCCACCATCGGCGCCGAACTGCCCGGCGACTTCAAGATCAAGAAGGCCAAACTGCGCGGCGTCGAGTCCAACGGCATGCTTTGCTCTGCCTCCGAGCTGCAGATCAGCGAAGACAACGACGGCCTGCTGGAGCTGCCGGCCGATGCGCCGGTTGGCCAGGACATTCGCGAGTACTTTCAACTCAACGACGTCAGCATCGAAGTCGACCTAACGCCCAACCGCGGTGACTGCCTGTCGCTGGCCGGTCTGGCCCGTGAAGTCGGCGCCTTGTACGACGCGCCGGTCACTCGCCCGCAAGTCGCTACAGTCGCGCCGGCTCACGACGAAGTACGCCCGGTCGAGGTGCTGGCCCCGCAAGCCTGTCCGCGTTATCTGGGCCGCGTGGTGCGCAACGTCGACCTGTCCAAACCGACCCCGCGCTGGATGGTCGAGCGCCTGCGCCGCGCCGACGTACGCAGCATCGATGCCGCCGTCGACATCACCAACTACGTGATGCTCGAACTCGGCCAGCCGATGCACGCCTTCGACCTCAACGTGATCCAGGGCGGCATCCGTGTACGCATGGCCGAAGAGGGCGAGAAGCTGGTGCTGCTCGACGGCCAGGAAGTGACCCTGCGTGCTGACACCCTGGTGATCGCCGACCACCAACGCGCCCTGGCCATCGCCGGCGTGATGGGCGGCGAGCACAGTGGCGTCAGTGACACCACCCGCGACCTGTTCCTGGAAAGCGCCTTCTTCGACACGATCGCCCTGGCTGGCAAGGCCCGTTCCTACGGCCTGCACACCGACTCCTCACACCGCTTCGAGCGTGGCGTTGACTCGCAGCTGGCCCGAGAAGCCATGGAGCGCGCCACCGCGCTGCTGCTGGAGACAGTTGGCGGCGAAGCCGGCCCGATCATCGAGGCGGTGGACGAGGCGCAGTTGCCGAACGTTGCGCTGATCAGCCTGCGTGCAGAGCGCGTCGAGCAGATGCTCGGCCTCAAGCTCGAAGATGAGGTGATCGTCAAACTGCTGAGCGGCCTGGGCCTGGGCGTAGAAGGTGGAGCAGGGCAGTGGCAGGTCAAGGTGCCGAGCCACCGCTTCGACATCACTCTGGAAGTCGACCTGATCGAAGAGCTGGCGCGCCTGTACGGCTACAACCGCCTGCCCGTGCGTTACCCGCAAGCGCGCCTGGCGCCGCAGACCAAAGCCGAGGCCATGGCCGACCTGCCGGTGCTGCGCCGTCTGCTGGTGGCCCGCGGTTATCAGGAAGCGATCACCTACAGCTTCATCGATCCCAAGTTGTTCGAGCTGTTCAGCCCAGGCGTGCAGCCGCTGACCCTGGCTAACCCGATCTCTGCTGACATGGCCGCCATGCGCGCCTCGCTGTGGCCGGGCCTGGTCAAGGCCGTAGAGCACAACCTCAACCGTCAACAGCCGCGCGTGCGCCTGTTCGAAAGCGGCCTGCGTTTCGTCGGTCAACTGGATGAGCTCAAGCAAGAGCCAATGCTCGCCGGCGTAATCACGGGTAGCCGCCTGCCGGAAAGCTGGGCCCATGGCCGTGACGGCGTGGACTTCTTCGATGCCAAAGCGGATGTCGAAGCGCTGCTGGCCGCTGCCGGCGATATCGGCAGCTTCAGTTTCGTACCGGGCGAGCACAGCGCTCTGCATCCGGGCCAGACCGCGCGCATCGAGCGGGAAGGGCGCCTGGCCGGCTACGTGGGTGCCATCCACCCGGAGCTGGCCAAGACCCTTGGTATTGATCAGCCGCTGTTCCTGTTCGAACTGCTGCTGAGCGAAATTACCGTGGGCCGCATGCCGGCATTCAAGGAGCTGTCGCGCTTCCCGGAAGTGCGTCGTGACCTGGCATTGCTGGTCGACCGTGACGTGCCGGCCCAGAACCTCTTGGCCGACATTCGCGAGCAAGCTGGTGAGTGGCTGACCGACCTCAGGTTGTTTGACGTTTATCAGGGTAAAGGCATTGATCCGCTTAGAAAAAGCCTGGCGGTCGGCTTGACCTGGCAGCATCCATCGCGCACTCTAAATGACGATGAGGTGAGTACAGCCACGCAAAACATCCTCACCTCCCTGGAACAAAGGTTCAACGCCACGTTAAGGAACTAGCGTATGGGGGCATTGACGAAAGCTGAGATGGCCGAACGTCTGTACGATGAGCTGGGCCTGAACAAGCGAGAAGCCAAAGAACTGGTGGAGCTCTTCTTCGAAGAAATCCGCCAGGCACTGGAACTCAATGAGCAGGTGAAGCTCTCAGGCTTCGGTAACTTCGATCTGCGCGATAAGCGTCAGCGCCCCGGTCGTAATCCAAAAACAGGGGAGGAAATCCCGATCACGGCCCGCCGTGTCGTGACCTTCCGCCCCGGCCAGAAGCTTAAAGCCAGAGTTGAAGCTTATGCTGGAACCAAGTCATAACGACGAACTGCCTGTCATACCCGGCAAGCGGTACTTCACCATCGGCGAGGTCAGTGAACTCTGTGCGGTCAAACCGCACGTGCTTCGTTACTGGGAGCAGGAGTTTCCACAGCTCAACCCGGTAAAGCGTCGCGGCAACCGTCGGTATTACCAGCGCCAGGATGTGCTGATGATCCGCCAGATCCGCGCCTTGCTGTACGACCAGGGCTTCACCATCGGTGGCGCACGCCTGCGCCTCACCGGCGAAGAAGCCAAGGACGACACCACCCAGTACAAGCAACTCATCAAGCAGATGATCGCCGAGCTGGAGGATGTACTCCACGTCCTGCGCAAATGATTTTCTGAAGAAAAAACCTTCCGTAATTCAGATGCTTAGTTTATAGTTCCTCCCGCTTTCGGCTAACGTCAAAGGCACTAGCAACACCCGTCGGGGCGTAGCGCAGCCCGGTAGCGCACTTGCATGGGGTGCAAGGGGTCGAGTGTTCGAATCACTCCGTCCCGACCAAAATACCCTAGAAAATCCAGTCACTTAGCGGTGACTGGATTTTTTTATGGGCGCTTCACACGTAGAAGCGTAGGGACTTTTGCGGGACTTTTTTCATCCAGCCATCCTCCTCAAAATTGTCAGGGCCGGCCCGCGCGAGTCGGTAGCCGAAATCCTGTTGGCTTCATCGATCAGTTTGCCCAACTCGGCGGCCGAGTAGTGACTGGTGATGCTGCCGTTCTTGTGGCCCAGCAGAGCCTTCCTGCGGCCTGTTCAAGCCATTTCTACTAACTGCTTGTAGTTGGCAACTGCTGTTGCAGTCATCTCCAGGGCGGCTTACTTAAAGCCACATTATCGGCGAGTGCCTGCGAGCCGGAGTGATGGCTTAAACCTTTTGAAGACCGCTAACTGATGCCTGGTTGATGAGGCAGGCCTGCCGCCATCCATGCCACTGACCTGTGACGAAAATTCAAAGCTGGTGTGATTTCCTGGCTATATCGGATGAATCTCTACCAGTCGTAGTCTCCCCCTATCGGTATGGAACGCTCTCCATTGTTCCGTTGCCGCCAGTACTCCGATGCTCGCCACTCACGATCATGCGGAACAATAAAAATAAAATTATCCGGAGATTTCCCTATGGGACTCGCGCAAGAAAAAGCCGGCGTCATTGCGTCAATAAAACGTGTTCCCAAGGGGGCAGGTACTGCCTCCTGGGGGGCGATGATTTTGCTATGGCTGGTGTATGCAATGGATGCAAACTCTCGCCAGATGTTCTTTATGGTGTTGCCTTCGATTACCAGCGAGTTCAAGACCAGTCCTGAGTTGACGGGTTTTTTAGCCGCCATTATCACGGTCGCCACGTCCCTGATCGCCGTGCCGTGCATGATCTGGGCGGACAAGGGCGGGCAGGGCTGGATGCGCAAGTATCGTCACCTGCCCATCGTTATTGCCTACACGCTGTTCACCTTCCTGACGGGCCTGAACATCCTCACCGCTTCGCTGGGCATGCTGGTGGCCTTGCAGATTATTTCCCACGCATTTGGCGGTGCCGGGGAGGCCATCGAGGTCACCTCGGTGTCCGAGTGGTGGTCCAAAGAGCGCCGTGGTTTTGCCCTGGGCCTGCACCACACCGGGTATCCGTGGGGCACGCTGATTGGCGGCCTGGCGATCAGTGCGCTGCTTAACGCTTACGGCCCGGAGAACTGGCGCCTGGCGTTTCTGCTGTTCCCGGTGCCGATGATCATCATCTTCTCGATCTACTGGTGGTTCTGCACCAAGAAGCGTTATGACGCCTTCGTCAACCATGTGCGTGAGACGGGCGAAACCCTGCCGGCGCTGAGCGCGGCGCAAGGCACGGTGGTGGCCCCCGAGGGCGCGTTCCGCTCCGCCATCCGCAACCCGAACATCAGCAACATTGCCCTGGTGTCGATGCTGGCCATCGTCGGTTATTTCGGCATCAGCTTCTGGTTGCCGCAGTACCTGGCGTTTGTCGCCCGCTACAACTTTGCCGAGGCCGCGGCGTATTCGGTGCTGTTTACCATTACCGGTGGTATTGGCCAAATCGCCTGGGGTTGGATCTCGGACCGGGTGGGCCGCAAGTTATGCCTGATCCTGGTATTCGCCTGGCTGGCCGTCGGCATCTACCTGTTCAAGTTCTCCTCGGTCAGCCTGACCTGGCTGATCTGCATCCAGTTGTTCGCCGGCTTTGCCATGAACGCGCCCTACACGCTGCTGTATGCGATTGCCTTTGACTCGGCCAAACCTGGCTCTTCGGGTATCGCCGGTTCGATCGTCAACGTGGGCATTTACGCCGGTGGCTTCGGCCCGCTGGTGATCGGCTTGTTTATCGGTGCCGGTGGCGGTTTCGACCAGGCGGCAGGCTACAACTACGCGCTGTATTTCATCTCCGGGCTGATGGTGACAGCCGCGTTGATCACCGCGTTCTTCACGCGGGAAACCACCGGCTGGTTCCTCAAGCATGACCGGGCCCTGGTCTCCAAAGCGTCCTGCAACATGGACAACTAAGGCCTTAGGCAACACCTGAAATCTATAAGAAGTCCCTCTGGGATCAATAACATCAGGAGATTCAACATGCAGCAATTAGCCGCTACAAAGGGTAAGAATATTCAGGTTAACGGCACTACATTGTGGGTTGCGGACACCGGTGAGGCAGAGTTGCCGGTGGTGCTGTGTCTGCATTCGTGCTTTCTCGACGGCACGATGTTCGACGGGCTGGTACAGGCTGCGGCTGGCAAGTTTCGGGTAGTGCGCCCCGATTTCAGGGGCCAGGGCAAAAGTGCCCTGCACGATGTCGACATCATCACCATGGATGACTGCGCCGACGACATGCTGGCGCTGATCGAAGCCATGCAGCTTAAAGACATCAACGTTATGGCCCAGTCCATGGGCGGTGATGTGGCCTTCCGGCTGATCGCCCGGCGGCAGGCGTTGTTTCGCTCGCTGGTGGTGGCGGGGTCGTCGGCCTGTGGCGAGCCGCCGGAGCAGGGCGCACGCTTTGCACAGTGGGTGGTGGATGCCGGCGAACAGGGATTCACCGGTGAGATTCTCGACATGACCATGGAGGTGATGTTCGGCAAGACCACGCGCAACAACCCCGATAAACAGGCGCTGATGGCCTACTGGCGTGAGCGTATCGCCGCGCTGCCCAAAACCTTGCGCCCCGCCATGAAAGGCGTGATGCACCGCGAAACATCAGTGCCCTTGCTGCCGTCAATCAGGATTCCAGTGCTGATCATCAACGGCGAGGAAGACATGCCACGGCCACCAGCCTGGTCCGATGAGATGAAGCGCGAACTGCCCAATGCCAAGCTCATGCGTCTGAGCAATATAGGGCACAGCCCGACCCTGGAGGCGCCAGAACAGGTGCTGCCTGCGATCATCGCCTTCTATACCAATCCCAGCGTCTGAGACGAGTCGCTGCGGCGTATTACACAAAATACCAATAGATGAGTTTATGACATGACAGATTCCAGACATTCCGGACGTGTCGTGCTGGTCACCGGTGCTGGTGGCGGTATCGGCGCCGCTATCGCTGAGCAGTATTGTCGGGAAGGCGCGGCTGTGGCTTTGGTGGACGCCGATGCCGCCAAGGTCGAGGAGCAGGCCGCGCAGTTGCGCGATGCCGGCTTCAAGGTGAGCTGGGCGCATGCCGATGTAGCCGATTACGCCGGTTGTGCCCAGGCCTGCGAGCGGCTGAGCCAGGCGCTGGGGCCTATCGACACCCTGATCAATAACGCCGGCATCTCGCCCAAGCACAACGGCGCCCCGGCGCCGATCTGGCAGATGACGCCGGACGAGTGGCAACGTGTTGTCGCGATCAACCTCAACGGTTCGTTCAATCTGGTGCGCATCCTGACACCGTCCATGGTGGAGCGGCGCTTCGGGCGTATCGTCAATATGTCATCGGTGGCCGGCAGTGCGTTCCTGCCGCTGGTGGCGGCCCATTACAGCGCGACCAAGGCAGCCATTATCGGCTTTACCCGCCACCTGGCCGGCGAGCTGGGGCCGTTTGGCATTACCGCCAACGCCCTGGCGCCGGGACGGATCGAGACGCCGCTGCTCAAGACGGTATCGGCAGAAGCGAATCAGGCGGTGGTCGATAACACGCCACTGCGTCGGCTCGGCACCCCGCTGGAAGTGGCCCGTGCGACCTGCTTTCTGACGTCGAGCGAAAGCGAATTTATTACCGGTCAGGTCGTCGATGTGGCGGGCGGCTGGTTAATGCGCTGAGTGGTCAAGGCGTAGCCGTGAACCGGTTAGGCAATTTGCAGAGGGTGTGAGTCATGGTTAAGACAATGGGATTTCCGGGCCGCTACGATCAGGGTCCCGGAGCATTGCAAGAGTTGGGCAGGGTGCTGGCGGACATGGGCCGGTCGCGGCCGGTGGTGCTGTGTGATGAGTTCGTGGCCGAGCATTTGTGGCCTGATGTCGCCCGTGCGCTGCAAGCGCACGGCGTCGAGGCCACGCCCATTGTGTTCCCCGGTGAATGCACGCGGTCGGCGATTGCGCAGTTGTCCGAGCAGGCGCAGCCACTGGCGGCAGACACCGTCGTGGCGCTGGGCGGCGGCAAGACCATCGATACCGCCAAGGGCCTGTCGGTCAGCCTTGGGGTGCCGATCATCGTCTGCCCCACCATCGCCTCAAGCGATGCGCCCACCAGCCGGCTGATTGTGCTGTATGACGAGAGCCACAAGGTTGTAGGGGTGGAGTACCTGAAGATGAACCCTTCGGCGGTCATCGTCGACACCCAGGTGATCGCCCAGGCGCCGGCGCGTTTCTTCGCCGCCGGGATTGGCGATGCCATCAGCAAGAAGTTCGAGGCCCACCAGTGCCACGCGGCGGATGGCAACAACTCCTTCGGCACGCCGGCCCTGCATACCGCGCTGATGCTGACCGACATGGTCTTCGAGACCCTGATGCAATACGGCGTTGCCGCCTACCAGGCGGTGTGCCGTAACGAGGTCAATGACGATGTCGAGCGGGTGGTGGAAGGCACGGTGCTGATCAGCGGGGTGGGCTTTGAAAGTGGCGGCCTGTCGCTGTCCCACGCGCTGGTTCGTGGCCTGACCTCGATCCCGACCATGGCTGCGATGCTGCATGGCGAGCTGGTTGCGTTCGGCACCCTGGTGCAAATGGCTGTCGAGGAGCGGCCGCTCGCGGAAATCAGACGGGTCGCGCACCTGCTGCAGGCCGTGAAGCTGCCCGTCACCCTCGCCGAGCTGGGCCAGACCCAGCCGCTGAGCGCCGCCGAACTCGACACCTTGGTCGGCGCAACCTTGTCGGCCGCCTATGCCAAGAACATGCAACCGGCATTGACCTACGAGCGTCTGGTCCGTGGCTTGGCGGCCGCCGACCAGCTCGGTGCCGGGCTCAAGAGTACCAAGCCTGCCGCAGTCTGATGCGGCATTAACCGCCAGCCTGGGTGCTGCAAATAACTACAAGAGTGAGATCAATAAAATGACCGAGAAAACCGTTCCCCATGTCCACGACCTACTCAAAGACTCGCCGAAGAACTGGGGCAAATGGGGCCCCGATGATGAGGTGGGCGCACTCAATTACCTGACAGGTGTTGAGGTGCTGCAGGGCATTGCCGAGGTTAAGCAAGGCAAAACCTTCACCCTGCAGGTGCGTATCGGTGACCCCAAAGGCGACCCGGTCTGGCCGGGTCGCTCCCAGGCCCGACGCATGAACATCATGGACCGTGGCCACTACAACTGCGGCAAAGGCCCGCACTTTCCCGGCTCTTATGAATACGCCGATGACGTGATGTTTTTCCACCTCCAAGGCTCGACGCAGTACGACGCCCTGGGCCACGTTTGGTATGACGATCAGATCTGGAACGGCTATGACGCCGACACCACCATTGGCTCCCTGGCCAAGGCCAGCGTCGCGCCGATTGGCGAGCGCGGCGTGGTGGGGCGCGGCATTCTTATCGACATGGCGCGTTATCGCGGCAAGGACGTGCTCGACGCTGGCGAAACCTTCAACCACCTGGACCTGATGAGCGCCGCCAAAGCCCAGGGCGTGACCATCAACAAGCGCGATATCCTGATTATCCGCACCGGCTGGATCGGTTCCTTCTACTACCGCGAGTCCGAGGAGTTTTACAAAGACTTCATAGAGCCAGGGTTGACCTACAGCCCTGAACTGGTCCAGTGGTTCCAGGAGATGGAAATCCCCAACATCGTGACCGATACCATCGCCAACGAAGTGACCGTGGACCCGGTCTCGGGCGTGGCCTTGCCGCTGCACAATGCGCTGATGCGCAACCTGGGCATCACGCTCACCGAGATCGCACTGCTCGACCCGCTGGCCGAGGACTGCGCCGCTGATAATCAGTGGACCTTCCTCTACACCGCAGCGCCCCTGAAAGTGGTCGGCGGGACCGGCGCACCGGTCAATCCTATCGTCATCAAGTAACGCGGCTGTCAGCTGGGGCTCTGTAGAGCCCCAACGCTTTAGCTCGCCTGTAGAACGCACTCCTGGGTTCTAGCTGATCCTGTGAGTTGAAGTGTGTGTCGGTGCATTGTTCCTTCTGTGCTCTGGCGTCATAGGTGGTGTGCCCTTGGCGCTATTTTCACGGCCAGATCGCTGCCATAACCTCTGAATCAGCCGTAAGCGCCATGCAGAAGCCGTGCAGCGATTGCGAGAAAACCAACTGAAGAGGACTCAACGTGAACACTCCTGTTAAGCCTGATGAACTGGCGATTCCCTACCAATTGCCGCAAGTCCCTTACATGACCCCCGACATGGTTCACCCCGGTGTAATGACCACCTGGCTGGAAGGTGACAACCTGTGGGTGCCGGTGACCAAATCCGTGTCGTTCAAGCCCCTGCTGCTCAGCACCACCGGCGGCTACTACATCAATCTGCTGCGCGTGCGCCAGGCCGGTGTGCTGTCGCGTCATCGGCATACCGGCGGTGTCCACGCCATCGTGCTCAAAGGCCGCTGGTATTACCTGGAGCACGACTGGGTCGCAGAAGAGGGCTCGTTCGCCTACGAGCCACCGGGCGAAACCCACACGCTGTTCGTGCCCGAAGACGTCGAAGAAATGATCACCTGGTTCCATGTGCAAGGTGGCTACACTTACGTCGACCCCCAGGGTGTCGCGGTAGGCTATGAGGACGTGTTCACCAAGCTTGAAACCGCTCGTGCCCACTACAAGGCCCTGGGCCTGCCGGATGACTACATCGAGCAGTTCATCCGGTAAACCGGATGGCCTGAAAAGAACGCGCTCCGGCGCGTTTTTTTAGCGCCCACTTCGGCACCGCGTCGCGACCATTACGCAGGACGATGCATGGACAATTACTCACAATTACTCGCGTTTATCTGGTCCACGGAATGTGGCAGTTTCTCGGCCGCTGCCCGGGTGCACAAGATGACGCCATCTGCCGTGAGCAAGCTGATTACCCGGCTGGAAAATCGACTGCAGGTGCGCTTGTTCCAGCGCGGCTCCCGGGTGCTCACCCTGACCGAAGAAGGCGCGGCCTACCTGCGCAGTGCCAAGGCCGTGGTGGATGCGATGAACGAGGCCGACTCGCTGGCCGAGGCGTTACCGTCCAGGGTCAGCGGCACGCTGCGGCTGCACACCATGACCTCGTTCGCCAAACACCAGATCGTGCCCTGGTTGCCCGAGTTTATGGACCTGTATCCGGCGCTAGATGTGGAAATACAACTGGGCGCGCAATTCGTCGATCACTTCGAACAAGGGCTCGACATCGCCATCCACAGCGGCGTGTTGCCCAGCTCGTCGCGCATCGCCAAGCGTATCGGCGAGACGCAGTGGCTGATCTGTGCATCGCCACAGTACCTGGCTGAGCATGGCACCCCCGCGGTACCGGCGGACCTGCTGCAGCATCGCTGCTTTAATTTCAGCTTTGTAAGCCCCTGGAACAAGTGGTCGTTCTTGCAGGACGGCGAGGGGGTCTCGGTGCCCATCACTGCCAGGGCGTCGTTCACCCAGGGTGATTTGCTGCGCGACATGGCGCTTTCCGGGGCTGGCATCGTCAAGCTGGCGGATTTTCATATCGGCCTGGACATCAAGGCGGGCACTCTGACGCCGCTGCTTGAGGCGTTCACTACCGGGGTCGTTGAGCCTGTCTATCTGCTGTATTCAGACCGCAAACACCTGAGCCCACGGATTCGGGTGTTTATCGAATTCTTTCAGGAAAAATGGCGGCAGCATCCGTGGAAGTTGAGTTGAAGATTTTGCCCGGGCCACTCGAATTACCTGATACCAGGCAAGAAGACCTTTCACACCATCATCCATTTTCGCGCGCATGGCGCGCTCCCACAAAGAAGCAGGCAGGCGAGTGGCTCTGCGTTGTTGTCATCCATGTGCCTGCAAAACGTGCAGTGACGTTTTGGTCACAGCTGCGCAACTCAACAGGACGTAGACGATGCCCACACCTAATACCTCGCCGGCCCCGACATTGAAACGTGTCGTGACGGGGTTGATGTTGACGTTGTTCATTCTGGGGCGGCGTGCTCGGCGCAGGTGTTTACGCGCTGACCGGCGTTATTGCCGGTGAGGTGGGCGGGGCGGTGTGGGTCGCTCTGCTGGTCGCCCTCGGTTTTGCGCTGCTAACCGCGGGCTCGTACGCCGAACTGGTGACCAAGTATCCCCATGCTGGCGAGTCGGCGGTGTTCGCGGCCAGGGCCTATAAGTCGCCGCTGGTGTCGTTTCTGGTGGGTTTTTGCATGCTCGCGGCGGCGGTGACCAGCGCTGCGGGGTTGTCGCTGGCGTTCGCGGGCGGCTACCTGTCGGCGCTCATGGACATCCCCACGCATATCGCCGCGCTAGCGTTTCTAGTGGTGATTGGCCTGTTCAATGCGCGCGGCATCAAGGAGTCGCTGTCGGCGAACCTGGTGATGACGGCCATCGAGCTGTCCGGCCTACTGCTGGTAATCGTCGCTGCGGCGTGGTTCCTGCGCGGCGGTGAGGTGGATTTCAGCCGGGTGGTGGAGTTCAAGGCCGGGGTCAATCCGGCCTATGCGGTACTGGTGCTGCGCCGGGACAAGGTGGCGGCGGACCACTTTCGCGTGACGACCTGGGTGCCGGTGCTGGGCATCGCTTCCTGCCTGCTGCTGATGAGCCTGCAGGGCGCGCAAACCTGGCTGCGTGCCGGCGCGCTGTTGATCGTCGGTGTGGCGCTGTACGGCATCACCCGGGCCGGTCGAGTGCAGCCGCTCAAGGCCGAGGATTACAAAGTGATGGACAGCTGAGTGCGATGTTTACTGTGCCCTTCAGGCCTGAGCAAAGGTACAGGCGCCGCTCGGCCAGTAAGACGCGGGGTACTTGCCCGAGCGTCCATGAAAAAGCCCGACCAGGGATGGTCGGGCTTTTTCAGTTTCGGCAACTGGAGGCAGGCCTGCCTCCAGAGCGTTGGTATTACTCCAACTCGTGCAGGATGGTGACGCCGGAGTACAGGCCAATCACGAACAGAGTCAGGAGTACCCCAGTCGAGCCGATCAGGAATGTAGTCATGGTGCGGGCCTTTCTTCTTGGAGCGCCTCATTCCCGGCGCTATAAAAAGGTAGAGGCGCGTCGGTACGAATCCGTTTAGGTGATTTTTCCTAGATGCTGCTGCCTTGATCAGCGCTGCCGTTGGTGGCTCAGCGCCGGCGACCAGATGCGCTGGCTGCAGCGCGGACAAGTGGCCTGCCGGCCAGCGTCTATCGATTGGGTATGGCCGCAACGGATGCAGGCGTAGGTACTATCCGCCGGTACCTGCTGGTCCTCGCTACGATGTTCGGCGGGTAATACGGACAGGCCAGGCTTCACGTCATCTGGTGCGAAGAAGTAAAGGCTCATGTCGCCGTCGGTTTCCAGAATGCCCAGGCGTACCTGGCCGAGGTGCTCGACGCCTTGCTGGCGCAGCTCCATGAACAGTTCGTCCGACGAGATGTTCAGGTGATCCAGGCTGTTCAGCTCGTAGAGCCCGTCCTTGATGATGGTCACGGGCTTGCCTTCCATCCAGTCGGAAATGCGCTCGCTGCGGCGCATCATCGTCACCGTGGCGCGATACAGCACCAGCAGGGTGACGAACACCATGGCCACCGGCAGTAGCGGCACGTCGTCGTAGAACGACACGTCGCCCGCCGCTGAGCCGAGGGTGAGAATCACCACCAGCTCGAACAACGACAGCTGGCGAATCCCGCGCCGGCCGCTGACCTTCAAAAACAGGAACACCACCACGAAGGCGAACAGCGCACGAAACGCTACTTCACCCAGAAACAGCAAAGGGAAATCACCGAGCAGCATGCGCTGCCAATCGAACGCGTTCATCCGTCGCTCCACACGGTGGCCTGTTCTGGCTCAGACCGCCGAGTGGGGGATTGGGTCGAAAAACGTTCAGCTGCGATTCGTGGCCACCCAGCTCCTGCCGGGTCTTCGGCCAGTTGCGCCCCTGGCGCCTGCAGCCAACCACCTTGTTCGAAAAAATACGCTGAACCAAGCGAAGCGGCGTACGTCAATTCGATATCACTTTGATATTGCTGTTTTGGGCTGCGCGTTTCGCAGTGTCTCGAACACGCAAAATTTCAGGATGGCGACTGGGAGGTCGTCCCGAACCGCGCTGGGAGTGCGGCTGGCCAAAAAGAAAAGCGCCCAGTTTTGATACTTGAATGTGCAGTTGGAGCAATCGATGAATACGTGGTTTGGCAACATCAGTGTCACCATGAAACTGGCCTTAGGGTTCGGCCTCGTGCTTTTGTTGACCATGGCCCTGGCTATCGTCGGTTGGACTAGCCTGGGCAGCGTGGTGCAGCGCAGCGAGCGGATGACGGATGTCAACGACCTGGCTCACACCCTGACCGATCTACGTATCGCGCGCCTGCAGTACCTGCTCAGCAACGGCGTTCCCGCTGATGCCGAGAAGGTGCAGCAGCGTATCCGTACGCTCGTTCAGCGGCAGCAGGAAATGTTGCCGAACTTTCAGAATCCGGAGAACGTTCGCCTGATCAAGCAGCAGGTGGAGTTGATGGGGCAGTACCAGCAAGCCTTCGATAAAACGCGTGGTGCTTATGACACCGCCAACAAGACCCGTACCGAAATGGTCGATCTGGCGGATCGGGCCGGCGAGTTGATCGACCGCGTTAGAGACGAAGTGTCACGCACGGTCGCTGGTGACGAAGCGGGCTTTGCACGTTATCAGGCCATCGCCCAGACGAAGGATGATGTGCAGAACCTACGTTACCGCGTGGTGAACTACACCGCTGATGCGAATGAGCGCACCGAACAGGCGCTGAACCAGCAGATCGACCGGGTCGATCAGGGGCTCGATGGCCTGAAAACTCTGTTTGCTAGCGACTATCGCGAGCAGATTCAGCAACTCGAGGCCACAGTGACCGCCTACCGCAACTTGCTTGATACTTATCGTACGGTGATCGCCGAACGCTTGCAGCTGCGCGATGCGATGACCGCTCAGGTGCAGGAGATCGTCAAGGGCAGTGATGCGTTGCTGGCGATGCAGGTTACGCTGCGCGACCGCGACGCCGAGTTTGCCAACCAGATGATGCTCGGCGCCACGTTGTTGGCCTTGTTGGTGGGCATTCTCGCCGCCTGGCTGATCACCCGGCAGATTACCCGGCCGCTACAGGAAACTCTCGAAGCGGTGGAGCGAATCACCAGTGGTGATCTCACTCACACCCTGCAGGTCAGCCGCCGTGACGAGCTGGGTGTGGTTCAGCAAGGCATCCAGCGTATGGGCAGCACCCTGCGTGAGCTGATTGGTGGCATTCGTGACGGTGTTACCCAGATCGCCAGCGCTGCCGAGCAGTTATCTGCGGTCACCGAACAGACCAGCGCCGGGGTGCATAGTCAGAAGGTGGAAACCGACCAAGTGGCCACCGCCATGCAGGAAATGTCCGCCACCGTGCAGGAAGTAGCGCGCAATGCAGCTGAAGCGTCGCAAGCCGCATCGGACGCCGACCACGAGGCCGGTCAGGGTGATCGCGTGGTCGCCGAGGCCATCGCCCAGATCGAACGCCTGGCTGCCGAGGTGAGCCGCTCCAGCGAGGCCATGGGCGAGCTGCAGAGCGAGAGCAAGAAGATCGGCGGGGTGATGGATGTGATCAAGGCCGTGGCCGAGCAGACCAACCTGCTGGCACTCAACGCCGCCATCGAGGCGGCGCGTGCTGGCGAAGCCGGGCGTGGTTTCGCCGTGGTGGCGGACGAGGTGCGCGGCCTGGCCCAGCGTACACAGAAGTCCACCGAGGAAATCGAAGGGCTGATCGCCGGCCTGCAGCAGGGCACCCAGCAGGTGGCGACGATCATGCAGGGCAGTCGCGAGCTGACTGACAGCAGCGTGGCGCTGACCCGTCGCGCCGGCGACGCACTGGGCGCGATCAGCAGCAAGGTGTCGAACATTCAGGCTATGAACCAGCAGATCGCTGCCGCTGCCGAGCAACAGGGCGCGGTGGCTGAAGAGATCAGCCGTAGCGTGGTCAACGTGCGTGATATTTCCGAGCAGACCGCCGAGGCAAGCGAAGAAACCGCTGCCTCCAGCGTCGAGTTGGCGCGGCTGGGCAATCAGCTTCAGCTGATGGTCAGCCATTTCCGCGTCTGAGCGCTGGTGACAGGTTAGCGAGCGGCGACCCAATCCCCGCTTCGCTTACCACGCTCGCGCTCTATGAGGTAATAAGCAATGTCTATCAAGGCTTTGGCTTTTTCCAATTTAGCCAGGCGGTAGGGCCTCTCGTAGTTTGGTGCGAGCGCATGACGCGCGAGTACTCATAAAAACGACGAGGATTCACCGATGAAACCCACGACCGCATGGGCGCCCGCCCTTGGTTTGATGACTGCGGCCTTGTCCGCTTCGCTATTCAGTCTGTCGGCCCAGGCCGCGCCGTTGACCCGCGACAACGGCGCGCCGGTGGGCGATAACCAGAATTCGCAGACCGCAGGCGAAACCGGCCCGACCCTGCTGCAGGACGTGCAACTGATCCAGAAGCTGCAGCGCTTCGACCGCGAGCGCATCCCCGAGCGCGTGGTGCATGCCCGTGGCACCGGTGCCCATGGCGAGTTCACCGCCACGGCGGACATCTCCGACCTGACCCGCGCCAAGGTCTTCACCAAGGGCACCACCACCCCGGTGTTCGTGCGCTTCTCCAGTGTGGTGCATGGCAACCATTCGCCGGAAACCCTGCGCGACCCGCGCGGTTTCGCCACCAAGTTCTACACCAGCGAAGGCAACTGGGACCTGGTCGGCAACAACTTCCCGACCTTCTTTATCCGCGATGCCATCAAGTTCCCGGACATGGTGCACGCCTTCAAGCCCGACCCGAACACCAACTACGGCAGCAACCGCACCCAGTTCGACTTCTTCAGCCACGTACCGGAAGCCACCCGCACCCTGACCCTGCTGTATTCCAACGAGGGCACGCCGGCCAATTACCGGCAGATGAACGGCAACAGCGTGCACGCCTACAAGCTGGTCAACGACAAGAACGAGTACCGCTACGTCAAGTTCCAGTGGCGCAGCCTGCAGGGCATCAAGAACAACGACCCCAAGCAGACCGAGCAGATCCAGGGCAAGGACTTCAACCACATGAGCCGCGATCTGATCACCACGATCAACGCCGGCGACTACCCGAAGTGGGATCTGTACATCCAGGTGCTCGACCCGGCTGACCTGGCCAAGTACGACTTCGATCCGCTGGACGCCACCAAGATCTGGCCGGACGTGCCGTACAAGAAGATCGGCCAGATGGTCCTGAACAAGAACCCGGACAACGTGTTCCAGGAAACCGAGCAGGTGGCCATGGCGCCGTCCAACCTGGTGCCGGGAATCGAGCCCTCCGAGGATCGCCTGCTGCAGGGCCGGCTGTTCTCGTACGCCGACACGCAGATGTATCGCCTGGGCGCCAACCACGCCTTCCTGCCGATCAACAGGGCCAAGGTGCCGGTCAACAACGGCAACCAGGATGGCGCGGCGAACATCGGCCATACCACCACCGAGGTGAACTACGAGCCCAGCCGCATCAACCCGCGCCCGGCCAGCGAACATGCGCGCTACAGCAACCTGCCGCTGAGCGGCAGCACCGAGCAGAAGAAGATCCAGCGCGAGCAGAACTTCAAGCAGGCCGGCGAGCTGTACCGCTCCTACGACAAGAAGATGCAGGGCGATCTGATCGCCAGCCTGGGCGGCGCCCTGGCCGAGGCCGAAGACGAGAGCAAGCACATCATGCTGTCGTTCTTCTACAAGGCCGATGCGCAGTACGGCGAAGGCCTGACGAAGGTGGCCGGTGGCGACCTGGCGCGGGTCAAGGCGCTGGCAGCCAAGCTGCAGGACTGAGCCTGACTCTGCATGGCGTGCGGCTCCGGGCGAGCCGCACGTCACCACCAGACGCGGCGCAAGGCCGTTCGGGAGGCCCCCATGTTGCGTACTTTCTGTTTCGTCCTGGCGCTGAGCGCCGCGACACCATTGCTGGCCGCCACGCCTGCGCAGGATGCCGAGCGTGTCCAGGCGCAGTTGCGCGATTACTACTTCCAGGCCGCCCGCGAGGGTAATGTGGCGATGCTCGATGAGTTCATTGCCGCCGGCTATGACCTCAATATCGCAGACGAGAAGGGCTACACCGCGTTGATCCTGGCGGCCTACCACGGCCATCGCGACGCAGTGGAGCGCCTGCTGAGCGCTGGCGCGGACGCCTGTGCTCAGGATCAGCGCGGCAACACCGCGCTGATGGGCGCGATCTTCAAGGGCGAGGTGCGTATCGCCAGGCGCCTGCTCGACGCCGATTGCAGCCCGGACCAGCGCAACGGCAATGGCCAGACGGCAGCCATGTACGCGGCGTTGTTCAAGCGCAAGGACATGCTCGATGCGCTGGCGGGCAAGGGCGCCGACCTAAAGGCTGAAGACGCCTTCGGCAATACTGCGAGTGATCTGGAACGGGGCGATATCCGCACCCAGTGGTCGGCGAAACAGCCCTGATCGACGTGCCCTGGCCATCTTCTGGCCAGTACCCATTCGTCAGAAACGCGTGCCAAAGCGGGTGTGCAGCATTCAAAAGGCTACAAAGCGAGAACCTGCATCAACTGCAGGTAACTCCGAGAAGAAAGGTTCTGCATGAGCCTGCCAGTAGCCTGACTGCCACCATCAGCTAAGAACCTGTTCAAAGTCTGCTGCGCGTCGGCACTGCGGCGTTAAAAACAGGCTGGATTGCCAGCCCAGTCGGACTGCTCATTTACAGCTCGTAAACTCCGCGTCCTAGCCTGTTTTCGTGGGGCCGCCTAGGCCTTGCATTGCTCTAGCTCGCGAGACTTTGAACAGGCTCTAAGGACGCCGCCCGATGCCCGACTTTGCCAAAGCCGACCTCCAGCTGGTGCCACGCCTGCTCGACGACATGCAGCGCCAAGGCTACGCCGTT
This sequence comes from Phytopseudomonas punonensis, assembly GCF_900142655.1. Lineage (GTDB taxonomy): Bacteria > Pseudomonadota > Gammaproteobacteria > Pseudomonadales > Pseudomonadaceae > Aquipseudomonas > Aquipseudomonas punonensis. The sequence continues at coordinate 592,425 of NZ_FRBQ01000002.1, forward strand.
ATCGAAGGGTTTCTCACCGACGAGCAACTGCAAGCTGCCCGTGACCACGTCAATCACGAAGTGGAACGTCACGAGCACGAGTATTTCGCGCTACAGGGGCAGGCTGCGGTGAAGGGCAGCATCTTCGAGCAGATGAGCATCTCGCCCCAGGTCAAGGATCTGTTCCGCCAGCTGTACCAGGGCGGCGTCGGCCAGCCACCGCGCTCGCCGGATATCTTTCCCGCCCTGCGTTGCCTGCAGGGGCTGACCGGCAAGCGCGAGTCCTACTACTTTCACTACGACGCCGCAGCGCTGACTGCACTGATCCCGCTGGTCACGCCGAGCGAGGGGCGCTACTGCGGCGACTTCATCTTCTTCCCCAACCTGCGCAACATCCGCACCAACCTGTATTTCAACATTCTGGAAAAGGCCGTGATGCAGAACACCCTGACCCAGAAGCTGGTCACCTTCGCGGTCAAGCGCGGCTGGCTGAAGCCGGTCACCATCAAGATCGTGCCCGGCAACGCCTACTTCTTCTGGGGCTACCGCTCGCTGCACGCGAACGAGCCCTGTGACCCCAAGGCGCTGCGCTCCACCGTGCTGCTGCACTACGGTGAACCCCACAGCCGCGACAACCTGGCCTCGCGGCTGTTTCTGGGCTGGAATTTCCGTCGCGCGCGGGTCAGCAACGAGCGCACCACGCGCAAGGATGTCGGCTGAGGGCAGGGCGCCCGCATCAACATTACCTGCGCGCTAAAATCCACCACGGCGTCACACCTCATCGCCGTGCTCTGTCATCATTCGCCGTCTGATTCTGCACCCAGGAACTCTGCATGTCGGCGCTTAACCCCGGTCTGATCGTCATCCATGGCAACCGCCTTGAGGAGCTGCGCGCTCTGGCGGTGGAGTGGATGCGTCGGTATCCGCTGCGCCCGCTGGAGAACGAGGTGCTGCTGGTGCAGAGCAACGGCATCGCCCAGTGGCTCAAGCTGGCGCTGGCCGAGCAGGAGGGCTGCGGCATCGCGGCAGCCACCGATGTGAGCCTGCCGGCGCGCTTTCTCTGGCAGGCCTACCGGACGGTGCTGGGCAGCGAGGCAATTCCCCAGCAGTCGCCGCTGGACAAGGCGCCGCTGACCTGGCGGCTGATGCGCCTGTTGCCGAGCCTGCTCGACGAACCCTGTTTCGCGCCGCTGCGGCGGTTCCTGGCGGACGATGCCGACCTGCGCAAACGTCATCAGTTGGCCGAACGCCTGGCTGATCTGTTCGACCAGTACCAGGTGTACCGCGCCGACTGGCTGGCGGACTGGGCTGATGGGCACGATCAATTGCGCAACGCCCGTGGCGGCGTGAAGCCGCTCGATGAAAGTGCGCTATGGCAGCCGCTGTTGTGGCGCACGCTGCTGGCCGATGTCGGCGAGGAGCATCTGTCGCAAAGCCGCGCCGGCGTGCACCCGCGCTTCGTCGCCAAACTGGCGGAAATGGACTCGCCGCCGCGCGGCCTGCCACGCAGGGTGACGGTTTTCGGCATTTCCTCGCTGCCGGCACAAATGCTCGAAGCGCTGGCCGCCATGGCGCGCTTCACCCAGGTGATGCTCTACGTGCACAACCCGTCGCAGCACCACTGGGGCGATATCGTCGAAGACAAGGACCTGCTGCGCCACGAGTACCGCCGACAGAAACGCAAGGCCGGCGGCCAGGCCGGGCAGGTCGGCCAGCTCGGCTTGTTCGACGTCGAGGAGCTGCACCAGCACGGCCAGCCGCTGCTGGCCTCCTGGGGCAAGCAGGGCCGCGACTACATCAACCTGCTCGATCAGTACGACGAACCGCAGCGCTACCGCGAGCAGTTCGAGCGTATCGACCTGTTCAGCGCGATGGACGAGGGCTCATTGCTGGGCCAGTTGCACAACGACATCCTCGACCTGCGTCCAGTCGAGGAAAGCCGCACTCACTGGCCGGCGGTCGATCCGGCCAGGGATCACTCGCTGCGTTTTCACGTCGCCCACAGCGCTCAGCGCGAGGTCGAGGTGCTGCACGATCAGCTGCTGGCGGCGTTCAGCGCAGACCCGACACTGCGCCCGCGGGACATCATCGTCATGGTGCCGGACGTGAACACCTACGCCGCGCATATCCGCGCGGTGTTTGGCCAGTTCGGCAGTGACGATCCGCGCTTCATTCCTTTCACCCTGGCCGACCAGGGGCTGCGCGGCAAAGAGCCCCTGGTGATCGCTCTGGAGCACTTGCTGCGCCTGCCGGACAGCCGCTTCAGCGTCAGCGAGATTCTCGACCTGCTCGACGTGGCTGCTGTGCGCGCGCGTTTTGCAATTACCGAAGACCAGTTGCCTCTGCTGCGCCGCTGGCTGGAAGGCGCCGGTGTGCGTTGGGGCCTGGATGCCGAGCAGCGTGAAGGCCTTGGCCTAGGCGCCGGGTTGGAACAGAACAGCTGGCGCTTCGGCCTGCGCCGCATGCTGCTCGGCTACGCCGTTGGCGGTGCCGGCGCGCGTGCGGGCATCGAGCCCTATGACGAGATAGGCGGCCTGGATGCCGCTTTGATCGGCCCGCTGACACGCTTGCTGGACATGCTGGATATTCACTGCGACAGCCTTGCCGAAGCGCTGCTGCCGGTGACCTGGGGCGAGCGCTTGCGGGCGCTGCTGGACGACTTCTTCCTGCCTCAGGACGAGCGCGACGAAGTGCTACGCAATCAGGCTCAGGATGCGCTGGAAAGCTGGCTGGAGCTTTGTGATGCGGCCACCTTGGAAGAAGCCTTGCCGCTGGCCGTGGTGCGCGAGGCCTGGCTCGGCGGGCTTGATCAGGGCGGCCTTAGCCAGCGCTTCATGGCCGGTGCGGTGAACGTCTGCACGTTGATGCCGATGCGCGCCATCCCGTTCCGTCACCTGTGCCTGCTGGGCATGAACGACGGCGATTACCCGCGCAGCCAGGCACCGCTGGACTTCGACCTGATGGGCGGCGACTACCGCCCTGGCGATCGCTCGCGCCGCGAAGACGATCGCTATCTGCTGCTCGAAGCGCTGCTGGCGGTGCGCGAGCGCCTTTATATCAGCTGGGTCGGGCGCAGCATTCGCGACAATACCGAGCGACCGCCGTCGGTGCTGATTGGCCAACTGCGTGATCATCTGGCCAGTGCCTGGCGCCTGGCGGGCGGCGGCGATCTGCTGCATGCCCTGACCACCGAGCACCCGCTGCAGCCCTTCAGCCGCCGTTACTTCTCCGGCGATGGGCCGCTGTTCAGTTATGTGCACGAATGGGCTGCTTCCCACCGTGCGCCGCTGGCCCAGGCCAACGAGCAGCCGTTGGGCGCATTCGTCGTGGACGACGCGCTCAATCTGGAAACCCTGCAACGCTTCCTGCGTGACCCGGTGAAGCAGTTCTTCACCGCGCGCCTCAAGGTACACCTGGACGAAGCCGAACAGGCCGAGCTGGATGCCGAACCCTTTGCCCTCGATGGCCTGCAGCGCTACCAGATCCAGCAGGCGCTGCTGCAGGCCGCGGCGCTGGCCCTGCAGGAAAACCAGCCTGTCGATGCAGCACTCGAGCGGGCCGCGCGGCGCATCCAGCGCAGTGGCCTGCTGCCGGTGGCCGGCTTCGGTGAGCGACTGCGCGTGCAGCTTCTGGAACCCTTGCCGGCGCAGCTGCAGGGCTACGCTGCGTTGCTGGCGCGCTGGCCGGAGCGCTTGCCGTCGCCGATCCGCCTAAGCTTCGCCCATGCCGGTTTGGTGCTGGAGGACTGGCTCGGCGATCTGCACGCGAACGGCGACGCCCTGGCGCGGCTGGAACTGCAGCCCGGCGGGCTGAAGCGCAAGGACCGCAGCTACAAGTGGCACCGCCTGCTGAGGCCCTGGGTCAGCCATGTGGCGGCGGCCACCTGCGGGCATCCGCTGACCACGCTGCTGGTCGCCGAAGACGTGCGCCTGGCCTTCGCGCCGTTGAGTCAGGCCGACGGTCAACACCTGCTGCGCCAGTGGCTGGAGGCCTATCTCGCCGGCATGCAGGCGCCGCTGCCGGTGGCGATCAGAACGGTCGCGGCCTGGTTCGCCCAGCTCGATAAGGACGAGGATGAGGACAAGGCCATAGACGCCGCACGCAAGGTCTACGAAGGCGGCCACCTGGTTACGGGTGAAGTGCAGCAGAGCGCCAGCCTGGCCCGCCAGTACCCGGATTTCGACGCCTTGCTACGCGACGGCCAGTTCGCCCACTGGGGCGCCGTGCTCTACCAGTCGCTGCTCGATGCCGAGATCACCGAACTCAAGGATGACCAGCCATGAGCCAGCAGACACGCCCGCTGGCGCTCAGTTTCCCGCTGCACGGCAGCCGCCTGATCGAGGCCAGCGCCGGTACCGGCAAGACCTACACCATCTCGGCGCTGTACCTGCGCCTGATCCTGCGTCACGGTGGCGAAGCGGCCTTCCGCGAGCCGCTGCTGCCGCCGCAGATTCTGGTGGTGACCTTTACCGATGCCGCCACCCGGGAACTGCGGGATCGCATTCGCGCGCGCCTGGTGGAGGCCGCCACGGCATTTCGCGGGGATGCCGAAGGCGATGCCTTGCTGGCCACCCTCAAGGCCGACTTCGCCTCCGCCGAATGGCCCGAGTGCGCTCGGCGCCTGGAGCTGGCAGCGCAGTGGATGGACGAGGCGGCGGTGTCGACCATTCACGGCTGGTGCCAGCGCATGCTGCGCGAGCACGCCTTCGACAGCGGCAGCCTGTTCAGCCAGACCCTGGAAACCGATCACAGTGAGCTGCTCGCCGAAGTGGTGCGCGACTATTGGCGCCAGCACTGCTACCCGCTGCAGGGCCTGGCTCTTGAGTGGGTGGCGGAGAACTGGGGCACGCCGGACGAGCTGGGCCAGCGGATCCGCTCGCTGCTGGGCGAACAGGACGACGGCGCTGGCCTGGCGTTGGGCGATCTGCTCGATGGCACCCTGCGCGACCGCCAGCGCGCGCTCAATGCCCTCAAGGAACCCTGGGGCGCCTGGGCCGATGCCCTGCAGGGCCTGCTCGACCAGGCCGCGGCGCAGAAACAGGTCGATGCCCGCAAGCTGCAGGCGCGCTACTACAAGCCCTGGCTCGACAAGCTGCGCGCCTGGGCCCATGGCGATGACGAGGTGCTGGATATCGGCACCGGTTTCACCCGCCTGACTCCAGATGGCCTGGCCGAGGCCTGGAAGGTCGGTGCGCCGCCCGCGCACCCGGCATTGCACGCCATGGCCACGCTCAAGGCTGAGCTCGATGCGCTGCCTGCACCGAACGATGCCGCGTTGCGCCATGCTGCCGCCTGGATTCGCCAGCGCTTCGACCGCGAGAAACGCCAGCGCGCCGAGATGGGCTTCGACGACATGCTCAGCCGCCTGGACGACGCCCTGCAGGGTGACAGCGGCCCGCGCCTGGCCGAGGTGATTCGCCAGCAGTTCCCGGTGGCGCTGATCGACGAATTCCAGGACACCGATCCACTGCAGTACCGTATTTTCGACACCCTCTATCAGGTCGAGGCGAATCGCGACGACTGCGGCCTGTTCATGATCGGCGATCCCAAGCAGGCCATCTATTCGTTCCGCGGCGCAGACATTCACACCTATCTGCGTGCCCGCCGGGCCACCGCCGGGCGGCATTACAACCTGGACACCAACTTCCGCTCCAGCGAGCCGATGGTGGCCGCGGTCAACGGCTTGTTCGGGCTGGCCGAGGCCAGGGAGGACGGGCAGGGCGCCTTTCTGCTGCGCGACGACCTGCCGTTCATCCCGGTCGGTGCCCAGGGCCGCAAGGAGGTCTGGACGGTCGAGGGTCAGGTGCAGCCGGCGCTCAACCTCTGGCACCTGCCCAGCGAGGAGGCCATTGCCAAAGGCCGATATCTGGACGCCCTGGCGGCCAGCGCGGCGAGCGAGATCGTCCGCCTGCTGGTGCTTGGCCAGCAGCAGCGCGCCGGCTTTCTCCAGGGCGATACGCTGACGGCCCTGCGGCCCAGCGATATCGCCGTGCTGGTGCGCGATTTCAAGGAAGCCCAGGCGATTCGTGGCGAGCTGGCGGCCCGCGGCGTACGCAGCGTGTACCTGTCCGACAAGGACTCGGTGTTCGCCACCGTGGAAGCCCATGACCTGCTGCTGTGGCTGCGCGCCTGCGCCGAGCCCGATCAGGACCGCCCGCTGCGTGCTGCGCTGGCCAGTTCGACCCTGGGCCTGAGCCTCGCCGAGCTGGAGCAACTGAACCTCGACGAGCGCTTCTGGGAGGCGCGGGTCATGCAGTTCCGTGGCTACCGCCAGCGCTGGCAGCGCCAGGGCGTGCTGCCGATGCTGCGCCAGTTGCTGCAGGATTTCGGCCTGCCGCAACGGCTGATGAGCCGCCCCGATGGCGAGCGGCTGCTAACCAATCTGCTGCACCTGGCCGAAATGCTGCAGCTGGCCGCCGCCGAGCTGGATGGCGAGCTGGCGCTGATCCGCCATCTGGGCGAGTGCCTGGCCGGGCGCGGTCAGGCCGCCGAGGAGCAGGTGCTGCGCCTGGAAAGCGACGACGCCCTGGTGCGCGTGGTGACCATCCACAAATCCAAGGGCCTGGAATACCCCCTGGTATTCCTGCCCTTTATCTGTTCATTCCGTCCGCTGGACGACAAGAAGCCGGTGCAGGTGCACGACGGCGAACGCCGCCGCCTGCTGCTCGAGCCCGATGAAGAGAGCCTGGCGCAGGCCGAGCAGGAGCGCCTCGGCGAAGACCTGCGCTTGCTCTACGTGGCGCTGACCCGGGCGCGGCACGCCTGCTGGCTGGGGGTGGCGGACCTGAAGATCGGTACCGCCAAGACCTCGCGCCTGTACCAGAGCGCCCTGGGTTACCTGCTCGGCGCGGGTCAGCCCCTGGCGCAGAGCGTGCAACTGGTCGAATGGCTGAGCCCGCTGGCTGATCCACCGCGCTGCGTGGCGTTGCCTGCGCCCGAGGCCAGCGAGCAGACGTATCGCGCCCAGGATGCCGATGCTTTCGAGCCCCATTGGCGCACGCCAGCACGGCGCGCCGCCGAGCATTGGTGGATCGCCTCCTACAGCGCCTTGCGCATGGAGGAGGGCGAGAGCCGCGTGATCGACCGCCACGATGACGTCTCGCCGAACAGTTCGGCCGTGCAGATCGCCAGCGACGATGAGGATCCGGCCCTGGCGCTGGAGCAGATACCGGTTTCGGCCCAGGGCCTGCATCGCTTTCCCCGCGGGCCGAACCCCGGCACCTTCCTCCACGGCCTGCTGGAAATCGCCGCCGCCGAAGGCTTCGCGGCCATGGCGGCGGCGCCGGAGGTGCTGCGTGAGCACCTGGCGCGACGCTGCCAGCGGCGCGGCCTGCAGATCTGGATCGAACCATTATGGTTGTGGCTGCAGGGCCTGCTGGTGCAGCCCATGGCGCTTGGCAATGGCCAGTCTGTGAGCCTGGCGACCATTGGCGAATACCAGGCAGAGCTGGAGTTCTGGTTCGAGGCCTCGCGCGTCGACGTGCTGCGTCTGGATGCCCTGGTGCAGCATTTCGAGATGCCGGGCGTGGCGCGGCCGCAGCTCAGCCCGGACACCCTCAACGGCATGTTCAAGGGCTTTATCGACCTGGTGTTCGAACATGAGGGCCGCTACTACGTGGTCGACTACAAGTCCAATTGGCTGGGCGCCGACGAGCAGGCCTACACCAGCGAGGCCATGAGCGCCGCTGTGGCCAGCCACCGTTACGACCTGCAATACGTACTCTACGTGCTGGCCCTGCACCGCCACCTGCGCCTGCGTTTGGCCGATTATGACTACGACACCCATATGGGCGGCGCGCTGTACCTGTTTCTGCGTGCACCGGGCGCCGGGCAGTACCTGGCGCGCCCTGAGCGGGCGCTGATCGAACGGTTGGATGCGCTGTTTCTCGGCGAGCCGGTGGAGGACCTGGCATGACGCCAATGCTGCAAGATCGCGACACATTGTTCGAACTGCTGGCGGCCTGGAGTGAACGTGGCTGGCTGCGCGAGCTGGATCGTACCCTGGCGCATTTTTTTGCCGACCTCGACCCCCAGGCATCGCCCTTGCTGTTGCTGGCAGCGGCGTTGGCCAGCCATCAACTGGGCCAGGGCCACGTGTGCCTCGACCTGCAGACCACCCTGGCCGACCCGGACTCGGCGCTGTCGCTGCCGCCGGAAGGTGAGGATGCCGAGGGCGTCAGCCTGTTGCCGTCCGAGGTGCTGGCCGGGCTGAGCACGGACGCCTGGCTGGCGGCCTGCGCCCATAGCGCGCTGCTCGAAGATGCCGAGGATGAGACCGCGCCGCTGGTGCTGCGTGGCACCTGCCTGTACCTGCGCCGTTACTGGGAGTACGAACGCAGCGTCGCCGAGGATATTGGGCAGCGCTTGCAGGGTGCAGCGGACGCGCCGATGGATCTGGCCGAACGCCTGGCGGTGCTGTTTCCCGAGCCTTTGGAGCTGGGTGGGCAGCGCCTCACCGACTGGCAGAAACTGGCCTGCGCCCTGGCGGCGCGGGGGCGCTTCACCCTGATCACCGGCGGCCCCGGCACCGGCAAGACCACCACCGTGGTGCGTCTGCTGGCGCTGCTGCAGGCTGCCGCCCTGGATCGCGGTGCGCCGTTGCGTCTGAGCCTGGCGGCGCCTACCGGCAAGGCCGCCGCACGGTTGACCGAGTCCATCGGCGCCCAGGTGGCGACCCTGCCGGTCAGCGAGGCGGTGCGCGGGCAGATCCCCAGCACGGTCACCACCCTGCACCGGTTGCTGGGCAGTCGGCCACACAGCCGCCACTTTCGTCATCACGCCGCCAACCCGTTGCCATTGGACGTGCTGGTGGTCGACGAAGCCTCGATGATCGACCTGGAAATGATGGCCAACCTGCTCGATGCCTTGCCGCTGCATGCGCGGCTGATCCTGCTGGGTGACAAGGATCAACTGGCCTCGGTGGAGGCTGGTGCGGTGCTCGGTGACCTGTGTCGCGATGCCGAAGCCGGCGGCTATAGCGAAGCCACCCGCGCCTGGCTGGCGCAGCACACCGGCGAGCGCATCGAGGGGCCTGAATTGCTGCCGGGCGAGCAGGCGCTGTCCCAGCATATCGTCATGCTTCGCCATTCCCGGCGCTTCGCCGGGGGCTCCGGTATCGGCCGGCTGGCCCTGGCGGTGAATCGTGGCGCGGCCATGGAGGCTCGCGAGGTGCTGGCCGCTGGCGGCGCGGATCTGCACCAGTTGCGCCTGACCGGCGAGCAGGATCGCGCCTTCGAACGCTTGCTGCTCGATGGCTTGCCAGGCGGCGAAGGACGCCCGGTGGGCTATGTCGATTACCTGAACATTCTCCACCAGCAGCGCCCGGGGGTGAACGATGGCGAGCAGCGCTGGAATGCCTGGGCCGCCGACGTGCTGGCGGCCTTCGACCGCTTTCAGTTGCTATGCGCCGTGCGCAAGGGGCCTTGGGGCGTCGAGGCGCTCAACGGGCGTATCGCCCATGCCCTGCTGCAGCGTGGGCTGATCGAGCAGGAACACGGCTGGTACGAAGGGCGCCCGGTGCTGGTCACCCGCAATGACTATGGCCTGGGGCTGATGAATGGCGATATCGGTATCGCCCTGCGCCTGCCCGAGCCGGCCCTGGAGGCGGGTGGCCCGATGCGCCTGGCGCTACGGGTGGTGTTCCCGCGCAATGACGGCACGGGTGAGCTGCGCTCGATTCTGCCCAGTCGCCTCGGCGCCGTGGAAACCGTGTTCGCCATGACAGTGCACAAGTCCCAGGGCTCGGAGTTCGCCCATTGCGCCCTGGTGCTGCCGGACAGCCTCAACCCGGTGCTGACCAAGGAGCTGGTGTACACCGGCATTACCCGCGCGCGGGATTGCTTCAGCCTGATCGAAAGCCGCGCCGGCATTTTCGAGGCAGCCATTGGGCGGCGAGTGGAAAGGCGTAGTGGGTTGTGGGAGCGGTTGGTTGGGGAGGCGCCGGAGTGATTTTGGTTGATGGGTTCGCATCCCATCTACATCTAACTGTAGGAGGGCGCCATGCGCCCGATTCGCGGGCATGGCCCGCTCCCACAGGATATGGAACTGGCCGCAACCGTAGCTCGTAGAATGGGTGCGAACCCATCAACCAGCCCCGCTGAGTTCAGGGCACCTGCACGCCGACGCTGTCGAGCATCTCCACCAGGCGGATCAGCGGGAGGCCGATGAGGCTGTTGACGTCGCTGCCTTCGGTGCTGCGAAACAAACTGATGCCGAGCCCTTCGGCCTTGAAGCTGCCGGCACAGTCATAGGGCTCCTCTGCCAGCAGGTAGCGGGTGATCTGCTCGGCACCCAGGGTACGAAAGTGCACGGTATAGGGCACACAGTCGACCTGGCAGGCACCGCTTTGGCTATCGAGCAGTGCCAGGCCGGTCAGGAAGGTGACGCTTTTTCCGCTGGCGGCGCTGAGCTGGGCATGGGCACGTTCGAAGTCGTGGGGCTTGCCGAGCACCTGGCCGTCGAGCACCGCCACCTGGTCGGAACCGATTATCAGGTGTGCGGCGAATTGTCCCGCCAGCGCCTCGGCCTTTTGCCGGGCCAGGCGGCGCACCAGTTCTTCAGCCGGCTCGCTGGCCTGGCGAGATTCATCTATGCTCGGCGCGGCCCACTCGAAGGGCTGGCGCAGGCGGCTCAACAGCTCGCGGCGGTAGGGGGAACTGGAAGCGAGAACCAGGGGCAGCATGGGCATTGACCTCGTGCGGAGCGAGCGGCTGATTCTAGTCGTCGACAAAGCTGCCGGACAGGCGGAATTTCCTTTGACAGCGTGCGGTTGCCTCCATAGAATGCGGCGCCTATGTCAAACGGCCCGATTCCACCTCACGTTGATCCACGCAAACTCGCTGACCGCGGCGCCACCCTCGAGGGTGAATTGCCGTTAGCTGATTTGTCGAGGCTCTGCGACCCTCTCGCCGATAATGGCGGCAACGTGCGTGCGAAGCTGAGCTTCGAGCGTGACGAGCGCCATGCTGTGGTCATTCACAGCCAGCTTGAGGTCGAAGTCAAGATGGTTTGCCAGCGGTGTCTGGATCAGGTCACCTTACCGATCCGCAGCGAGTGTGATTATGCTGTGGTGAAGGAGGGCGCGAATACCCAGTCCGTGCCGCAAGGCTATGACGTACTGGAAATGGGTGAAGATCCTCTGGATCTGTTGGCCTTGGTCGAGGATGAGCTGTTGCTCGCCTTGCCCATCGTGCCAATGCATGACCCGAAAGATTGCCAGCCGCCGGCGGGCCTTGATGAGCCTGAACCGAGCGAGGACGCGGTTACGCGGTCCAACCCGTTCAGTGTATTGGCACAGTTAAAGCGTGACCCAAACGTTTAGGAGTTAACTACTATGGCTGTTCAGCAGAACAAAAAATCCCGTTCCGCCCGTGACATGCGTCGTTCGCATGACGCGCTCGAGGGTAACGCTCTGTCCGTTGAGAAGAGCACCGGTGAAGTTCACCTGCGCCACCACGTATCGCCGGAAGGCGTTTACCGTGGTCGCAAAGTGATCGACAAGGGCGCTGACGAGTAAATCTTGTCCGCTCCGATCATCGCGATTGATGCAATGGGTGGGGACTTCGGTCCCCACTGCATTGTTCCAGCCAGCGTCGCCTGTCTGGCAGAGTTCCCCTCGTTACACCTGGTCCTTGTCGGCCAAGCCCCTCTGATTAAACAATTGCTCGCTGGTATTGCCGGTGTCGATTACGCGCGCCTGAAAATCGAGCATGCTGCCGAGTCTATCGATATGGGCGAGCGGCCAGGTCATGCCCTGCGTGGCAAGCCTGATTCATCCATGCGTGTGGCGCTCGAGCTGGTGCGCGATGGGCGTGCTCATGCCTGCGTGAGTGCCGGCAATACCGGTGCGCTGATGGCCTTGTCGCGGCATGTGCTCAAGACCCTGCCAGGTATCGACCGGCCGGCGATGATTGCTGCCATCCCGAGTCGCAATGGTGTTTGCCATTTGCTGGATCTAGGCGCCAACGTCGACTGCACGGCCGAGCATCTGTGTCAGTTCGCGATCATGGGTGCGGTAGCTGCAGAAGTGCAGGGCATGGCTGCGCCGCGCGTCGGTCTGCTCAACGTCGGCAGTGAAGAAACCAAGGGCAATCAACAGGTCAAGCAGGCTGCTGCGTTACTCGAAGGTATCGAAGGGCTCAACTATGTAGGCTTCGTCGAGGGTGACGGGCTGTATCGCGGCGAAGCCGATGTGCTTGTCTGCGATGGTTTTGTCGGCAACGTGCTGCTCAAATCCAGCGAAGGATTGGTGACGATGATCGTGTCGCGGCTCGAGGCGCTGTTTCGCAGCACGCTGCTGGGGCGTTTGGCGGGGCTGCTGGCGTTGCCGCTGCTGCGCCGGTTACGCAGTGAGTTGGCACCTGCGCGGCACAATGGCGCGAGTTTTCTGGGCTTGCAGGGCATCGTGGTGAAGAGTCACGGCAGTGCCGGGCCGGATGGTATAAAGAGCGCCATTCGCCGGGCGATGACCGACGTGCAGCAGGATTTGCCGCAGCGACTGAGTGGTCGGATTGAGCACTTGCTCCGTAATATGTGACCACTTGGGATGGGCAGCCATCCAAAATTTCAGTTTTCGAGCGCTTGCCAGTGGTGGGCGTTAATTTCGACGAGAAGATCACTAAGGGAACCGTTCAATGTCTGCATCCCTCGCATTCGTCTTTCCCGGTCAGGGCTCGCAAGCGCTGACCATGTTGGCCGGCCACGGCGCAGAGCACGCGCTGATCCTCGATACCTTCAGCGAAGCGTCGAGCGCCCTGGGCTATGACCTGTGGGCACTGACCCAGCAAGGCCCGGAAGAGCAGCTCAACCAGACTGACAAAACACAGCCTGCCATTCTGGCTGCCTCCATCGCCCTGTGGCGTTTGTGGCTGGCTGAAGGTGGCGCGCGCCCTGCATTCGTCGCCGGGCACAGCCTGGGTGAATACAGCGCGCTGGTCGCAGCCGGCTCCATTGGCTTTGCCGAAGCGGTGAAGCTGGTCGAGTTGCGTGGCCAGCTGATGCAGCAGGCCGTACCGGCCGGGCAGGGCGGCATGGCCGCGATTCTCGGTCTGGAAGATGCCGACGTGCAAGCTGCCTGCGCCGAAGCGGCTCAAGGTGAAGTGGTCAGCGCAGTGAACTATAACGCGCCAGGGCAGGTGGTTATCGCTGGCTCTGCGGCTGCCGTGGCTCGCGCCGTCGAGGCCTGCAAGGCTCGTGGTGCCAAGCGTGCGCTGCCGCTACCAGTCAGCGTGCCGTCGCACTGCGAGCTGATGCGCCCAGCTGCCGAGCGTTTTGCCGAATCCGTTGCTGCCATTGCCTGGCAGGCACCGCAGATCAAGCTGGTGCAGAACGTCAGCGCCGATGCAGTAACTGATCTGGATACCCTCAAGCGCGACCTGCTGGCTCAGTTGTACAGCCCGGTGCGTTGGGTAGAGTCGATGGTTCGCCTCGGCGAGCAGGGTGTTACTGATCTGGTTGAATGTGGCCCGGGCAAAGTGCTCTCGGGTCTGAACAAGCGCTGTGTCAAGGGCGTCAACACACACAACCTCGACACCCCCGAAGCCTTTGCCGCTGCGCGTGCCGCACTGGCTGCCGTCTAGGCACGAATACGAAGGAGAATGCTATGAGTCTGCAAGGTAAGGTTGCACTGGTCACTGGCGCAAGCCGTGGTATCGGCCGGGCGATCGCCCTGGAGCTGGGTCGTCAGGGTGCTGTGGTCATCGGGACTGCAACGTCCGAAGCGGGTGCCGAGCGCATTGCCGCTACCCTCAAGGAAAACGGCATCGAAGGCACTGGCCTGATGCTCAACGTGAGCAACGACGAATCCGTCGCGGCCACTCTGGAAAAGATCCAGAAGGATTTCGGCCAGGTGCTGGTGCTAGTCAACAATGCCGGCATCACTCGCGACAACCTGATGCTGCGCATGAAAGACGACGAGTGGTATGACGTCATCGATACCAACCTCAACAGCCTCTATCGTTTGTCGAAGGCTGTGCTGCGTGGCATGACCAAGGCGCGTTTCGGGCGTATCATCAACATCGGTTCGGTGGTGGGTGCCATGGGCAACGCCGGCCAGGTGAATTACGCAGCGGCCAAGGCTGGCCTTGAAGGTTTCGGTCGTGCACTGGCCCGTGAAGTGGGTTCGCGCTCGATCACCGTCAACGCCGTGGCACCGGGTTTCATCGATACCGATATGACCCGTGAATTGCCGGAAGCACAGCGCGAAGCGCTGCTGACACAGATTCCGCTGGGCCGTTTGGGGCAGGCGCAAGAGATCGCTAACGTGGTTTCTTTCCTTGCTTCCGATGGTGCAGCTTACGTTACAGGGGCTACTATCCCTGTGAACGGTGGGATGTACATGAGCTGAATACCGGCGCTGCAGTCGGCGAACGTCTTCGATTCGATGCAAACTTGGTAACAAAGCTGCAAGTTTGAGAGTGGGGTCGTTGATGTATTTCCGTGGGCGCCATTGGCTTTCAGCTTGAAAAGCTGAAAACCCTTTCTATACACTTGCCGGCACAACCAGCTGGCTGGATTTGTCCAATAGGAGTGATAACACGTGAGCACCATCGAAGAACGCGTCAAGAAAATCGTTGCCGAGCAACTGGGCGTGAAGGAAGAAGAAGTAACCAACAGCGCTTCCTTCGTTGAAGACCTGGGTGCCGACTCTCTTGACACCGTTGAGCTGGTGATGGCTCTCGAAGAAGAATTCGAGACCGAGATCCCGGACGAACAAGCCGAGAAGATCACCACTGTTCAGGAAGCAATCGACTACGTTACTGCTCACGCTCAGTAAGCAGTTCGTCGCTTCCCGAATTGGAAAAGCCGCACGTCTGCAAAGGCGTGCGGCTTTTCTTTGACGGTTCGCTGTAAAAGCTAAAAGCGCCTATGGCGTTTCCCGCTCGGCTAACCCTGAGCCAATCGCTGGATGATCGAACTTCTGGGCAATGGTTTGCCAGAGGCATCGCAGCGTCGAAAAACCTGATATGAGGAGATTGCTGTGTCGCGTAGACGCGTCGTGGTTACCGGTATGGGCATGCTGACCCCGCTGGGTAACGATGTGCCGAGCAGCTGGCAGGGCATTCTGGCCGGCCGCAGTGGCATCGGCCTGATCGAGCATATGGATCTTTCCGCTTTCTCGACCCGCATTGGCGGTTCGCTGAAGAATTTCGATGTCGAGCCTTACCTATCCGCCAAAGAGGCGCGCAAGCTCGACCTGTTCATCCAGTACGGTCTGGCTGCCTGCTTTCAAGCAGCGCGCGATTCCGGCCTGGAAGTCACGGATGCCAACCGTGACCGTATCGGTGTGGCCATGGGCTCCGGTATCGGCGGCCTGACCAACATCGAGAACAACTGCAAATCGTTGCATGAGCAGGGCCCGCGGCGCATTTCGCCGTTCTTCGTACCGGGCTCGATCATCAACATGATTTCCGGTTTCCTGTCGATCCATCTGGGTTTGCAGGGCCCCAACTACGCCATCGCCACAGCGTGCACCACCGGTACTCACTGCATCGGCATGGCCGCCCGCAACATCGCTTATGGCGAGGCGGACGTGATGATCGCCGGTGGCGCCGAGATGGCGGCCTGTGGTCTTGGCCTGGGCGGCTTTGGCGCGGCGCGTGCCATGTCCACCCGCAATGACGAGCCGACCAAGGCGAGCCGCCCGTGGGACAAAGGCCGTGACGGTTTCGTGCTGTCCGACGGTGCCGGTGCGCTGGTGCTCGAAGAGCTCGAGCATGCCAAGGCTCGCGGCGCGACCATCTATGCCGAACTGATCGGTTTCGGTATGAGCGGCGATGCGTTCCACATGACTTCGCCACCTGAAGATGGTGCCGGCGCTGCGCGCTGCATCACCAATGCGCTGCGTGATGCCGGTATCCAGCCGTCTGACGTGCAGTACATCAACGCCCACGGCACCTCCACCTCGGCTGGCGACAAGGCTGAAGTGGCGGCGATCAAGAGCGTTTTTGGCGATCACGCGTACAAGCTCGCGGTCAGCTCGACCAAATCCATGACCGGCCATCTGCTCGGTGCCGCAGGTGCGGTAGAGGCGATCTTCAGCGTGCTCGCGCTGCGTGATCAGGTCGCGCCACCGACCATCAACCTGGATGAGCCTGACGAAGGTTGCGATCTGGACTTCGTCCCGCACGAGGCACGCAAGATGCCGATGGATGTGGTGCTGTCCAACTCCTTCGGTTTCGGTGGCACCAACGGCTCGCTGGTGTTTCGCCGGTACGCTGATTGATGCTCACCTGGGTCGACGGTCGGCCGGCTGCGTCGCTGCCGCTAGCCGATCGCGGCCTGGCCTACGGTGACGGCCTGTTCGAGACCATGGCAGTGCAGGGCGGCTGCCCTGTGTTGCTTGAGCGCCACTTAGCGCGGGTCACTGCAGGTTGTGCGCGCTTGCGTATCGATCTGGATGCAGGCCGCTTGCGTGATGAGCTCTCTGCCTTTTGCGCCGAGCTGGGGCAGGGCGTCGCCAAGCTGATCGTCACCCGTGGTGATGGCCAGCGCGGTTATGCACCTTCGGCTGGAGCGCCACGACATATTCTTCAGGCTGGCGCGATGCCGGCTTACCCGCCGCAGCATGCCGAGGATGGTGTCCGACTATTCCCCTGCGAAACCCGTCTGGCCGAGCAGCCGTTGTTGGCGGGTCTCAAGCATCTCAATCGTCTTGAGCAAGTACTGGCCCGCGCCGAGTGGCAGGGCGCCGAGTATGCCGAAGGATTGATGCTCGATATGTCCGGGCGAGTGGTCGAAGGGGTGTTCAGCAACCTGTTTCTGGTGCGTGACGGCATGCTCTCAACGCCCGAACTGAGCCGCTGCGGCGTGGCTGGGGTGATGCGCGCCGAGTTGCTGGAGCAGGCGCAGGCGCTGGGCATCGTCTGTCAGGTGGCTGATGTGCAGATGGACGAACTGCTGGCCGCCGATGAAGTCTTTCTCTGCAACAGCCTGTACGGTGTTTGGCCGGTGCGTCAGTTGCAAGCGCGTCACTGGTCGGTCGGGCCGCTCACCCGTAAACTGCAGGCCCTTGCCCGTCATCTACTGGACCGCTGATTCGTGATTCGAAAATTACTGTTGGTTCTCGAAATCGTTGTGGTGCTGGCCGGCCTCACCCTAGGGCTGGTGGCCTGGCAGCAGCATCGCGCGCTCGAGCAGCCGCTGACGCTTAGCGAGGAGCGGCTGATCGAGGTGCCGGTTGGCGCCACACCCGGTGGCGTGCTCAATCGCCTTGAGGCTGATGGCGTGATCGATGGCGCCTTCTGGCTGCGTCTGTATTGGCGTTTCAACCTGCAGGGCCAGCCGCTGCACAGCGGCGAGTATCGGCTGACCCCCGACCTGCGGGTGCGTGACATGCTTGACCTGTGGCGCCGCGGTGAGGTGGTGCAATACAGCCTGACGCTGGTCGAGGGCTGGACCTTCCGCCAGGTGCGTGCAGCCTTGGCGAGGCAGGACAAGCTCGAACTGACCCTGAGCAAGCTCAGCGATGCCGAGATCATGGCCAAGCTTGGCCAGCCCGAGCAGAACCCCGAGGGGCGTTTCTTCCCTGATACCTACCGCTATGTACGTGGCATGAGCGATCTGGATTTGCTCAAACAGGCGCACAAGCGCTTGCAGGTCGTGCTCGACGAGGAGTGGGAGAAACGCGACGACTCGCTGCCATACAAGGATTCCTACGAGGCGCTGATCATGGCCTCGATGATCGAGAAAGAAACCGGTGTGCCCGAAGAGCGCGGCGAGATTGCTGGCGTGTTCGTGCGCCGTCTGGCTGTCGGTATGCGTCTGCAAACCGACCCGACGGTGATCTTCGGCCTCGGCGAGCGTTATCAGGGGCGCATCACTCGCGCCCATCTGCGTGAGCCGACGCCTTACAACACCTACACCATTGACGGCATGCCGCCGACACCCATCGCCTTGGTAGGCCGCGAGGCGATCCACGCGGCGCTGCATCCGGTCGATGGCAAGAGCCTATATTTCGTGGCCCGCGGTGATGGCAGTCACGTGTTCTCGGAAACTCTCGACCAGCACAATCGCGCCGTGCGCGAATACCAGTTGAAGCGCCGCGCGGACTACCGTTCCAGCCCAGCGCCCATTCCCCAGAACAGCGATAAGGACACCCAGTGAGCGGCTTGTTTATCACCCTGGAAGGCCCCGAAGGCGCCGGTAAAAGCACCAATCGCGAGTACCTGGCGGCGCGCTTGCGCGAGCAGGGGATCGACGTGCTGCTGACCCGAGAGCCTGGTGGCACACCGCTGGCCGAGCGCGTACGCGAACTGCTGCTGGCACCCAGTGACGAAACCATGGCCAGTGATACCGAGCTGCTGCTGGTGTTCGCAGCGCGGGCCCAGCATCTGGCCCAGGTGATCGTGCCGGCATTGCAGCGTGGTGCCGTAGTGCTGTGTGATCGCTTCACTGATGCGACCTACGCCTATCAGGGCGGCGGTCGCGGCCTGGATGTGCAGCGCATCGCCCAGCTGGAGAATTTTGTTCAAGGCTCGTTGCGGCCGGATCTGACCCTGGTGTTCGATCTGCCGGTTGAAGTGGGCCTGGCACGTGCCGTTGCTCGCGGCCGTCTGGATCGCTTCGAGCAGGAAGGTCGGGAGTTCTTCGAAGCGGTACGCAGCACCTATCTGCAGCGTGCCAAGACCGAGCCGGCCCGTTATCGAATTCTCGATGCGGCGCAGTCGCTGGACGCCGTTCAGCGTGACCTCGATGAACTGCTGCCACAATTGCTGGAGCTGCAGCGTGGCTGACGTGTACCCCTGGCAGGAGACGCTCTGGCAGCAATTGGCTGGTCGTACGCAGCACGCGCATGCCTACTTGCTGCATGGCCCTGCCGGTATCGGTAAACGGGCACTGGCCGAGCGCCTGATGGCGTTTCTGCTGTGCAAGTCGCCGGTGGATCTGCAGCCGTGCGGGCAGTGCAAGTCCTGCCATCTGCTGGCGGCTGGCAGCCACCCAGACAACTACGTGCTCGAGCCTGAAGAGGCGGGCAAGGCGATCAAGGTCGACCAGGTACGGACGCTGGTCAACTTCGTGGTGCAGACCGCGCAACTGGGCGGGCGCAAGGTAATCCTCCTCGAGCCCACCGAGGCGATGAACCTCAACGCTGCCAACGCGCTGCTCAAGAGCCTGGAAGAACCGTCGGGTGATACCGTACTGCTGTTGATCAGTCACCAGCCAAGCCGCTTACTGCCAACCATCCGTAGTCGCTGCGTGCAGCAGGCGTGCCCGTTGCCTAGCCAGGCGATGAGCTTGCAGTGGTTGAGTGCAGCTCTGCCTGAGTGCTCCGAGCAGGACATCCGAGAGCTGCTTTACCTGGCGGCAGGTTCGCCATTGGCTGCGACGCGCTTGCACGCCCAGGGCGTGCGCGAGCAGCGCGCGCTGGTGGTCGACGGGGTGAAGAAACTGCACAAGCAGCAGGTATCGGCCAGCCAGTTGGCCGAGGGCTGGAAAGATGTGCCCTTGCCGCTGCTGTTCGACTGGTTTTGTGACTGGGCGCAGCTGATCCTGCGTTACCAGTTGACGCAGGACGAGCAGGGCCTCGGCCCGACGGATATGGCCAAGGTCGTGCAGTACCTGGCGCAAAAGGCGGCGCAAGAGAAGGTGCTGAGTATTCAGGACTGGTTGCTGCAGCAACGGCAAAAAGTGTTGGGCAATGCCAACCTCAACCGTGTGCTGCTTCTCGAAGCCTTGCTGGTGCAGTGGGCAAGCCTGCCTGGACCGGGCTAGAATCGACCCCACGTCACGACTTCAGGAATCCTGCATGAACTTGCCACCTAATCTGGGACCCCGTAACGGCATCCTGTCCCTGACCATCAAGGACAAGTCCGTGCTGTACGCCGCCTATATGCCCTTCATCAAGAATGGCGGCCTATTCATCCCTACCAACAAGAGCTACAAGCTCGGCGATGAAGTGTTCATGCTGCTCAACCTGATGGACGAGCCGGAAAAGATCCCGGTGGCCGGCAAGGTGGTGTGGATCACGCCCAAAGGCGCCCAGGGCAACCGCGCCGCTGGCGTAGGTGTGCAGTTCAACGAAGGCGACAACACCGCCCGCAACAAGATCGAGACCTACTTGGCTGGCGCCCTCAAGTCCGATCGTCCCACCCATACGATGTAATAGCGGCCCCATTCGTGCAGCTCTGGCAGGCCTGTTGGCCTGCCGCGTTAGCTGCGCATCCCGCCTGCCGCTCAAGGTTCTGATTTATGCTCATCGATTCCCACTGCCACCTCGATCGTCTCGACTTGGCCGCCCATGGCGGTTCGCTCGACGAAGCGCTGGCAGCTGCCCGCGCCCGTGGTGTCGGTCACTTTCTTTGTATTGGGGTGAGCGCCGATAACGCTGCGGCGGTTCGTGAGCTGTCGGGGCGCTACGCCGATGTCGACTGCTCGGTTGGCATTCATCCGCTCGATCTCGAGCCAGGCAGCGCTCCGGCGCTGGACTGGCTGCTCGCCGAGCTGGATCACCCAGGCGTAGTCGCCATTGGTGAGACGGGCCTGGATTATCACTACGAACCCGAAGCGGCCGAGCTGCAGCAAGAGGCGTTTCGTCTGCACCTGCAAGCGGCGCAGATCACCGGCAAGCCGGTGATCGTGCATACCCGCGAAGCCCGTGCCGACACCCTGACGCTGCTGCGCGAGGCCGCGCTACCTCAGGGCGGCGTGCTGCACTGCTTCACCGAAGACTGGGAAATGGCCAAGGCGGCGCTGGATATCGGCTTCTACATTTCGCTGTCCGGCATCGTCACGTTTCGCAATGCCGATGCGCTGCGTGACGTCGCCCGGCAAGTGCCAGCCGATCGTCTGCTGGTGGAGACTGACTCGCCGTACCTGGCGCCAGTGCCACATCGCGGCAAGCCAAACCTGCCGGAGTACGTGCGCGATGTCGCCGAGTACCTGGCAACGCTGCGCGGCGTCAGCTATGAAACTCTGGCGCAGCAGACCGGCGATAACTTCAAGCGTCTGTTTCCGTTAGCTCGGGTTGCCGCTGGCTTATGAGCTAATGCTCAAAAAAAACCCGGCTTCGGGACGGAATCCGGGTCAAGACCATTAGGAGTCAAACGAAGTGCGCGGTCCTCGGCACTTCGGCCGCTGCGACACTTGGGGAATATGCCGCACCGGTACGATTGAGTATTGGTCATCCGCGGCCAACGTCCACCGGCGGCTTTAAACGGATTTGGAATATTTCTCGCTCTGCTGAGTGCCTATTCGCTGACGATTGCCCGCAGGCGCTGCAGAGTGTGTTCGATCACTCGCGCTTCGGTATAGAAATGCGGTGACAGGCGAATGCCCCCGCCGCGCTGGGCGCAGATGATCTGCTCGGCCTTGAGCCGTTCGTGGAGCTGGCGGTTGTCCCAGCCGTTTACCGCAAAGGTGATGATGCCGGCGCGCTTTTCAAGCTCTTGTGCACTGAGCAATTGCACGCCCGCTGTTTCGTTCAGACCATCTAGCAACCATTGCACGCGTTCATGCAGCGCGCGTTCGACTTGCGGCATGCCCACTTCCTCGAGCAGCGACAGGCTAGCTTCCAGGGCCATGGCACCAAGCATGTTGGGGCTGCCGCACTCGAAACGGCGGGCGCTGCGGGCTGGTTGCCAGTCATCACGGTCATAGTCGCCCGCGTGCTCAAGCATGTGCCAGCCGTATTCGTGCAGTGTCAGCTGCTCACGCAGATCCTGCCGGCAATAGAACACGCCCAGACCTTCCGGGCCGAGCATCCACTTGTGGCCGTCGGCCATGGCAAAGGCGCAGCGGCTACTTTGCACGTCCATGCTGAGCGCGCCCAACTGCTGGATGGCATCGACGCACAGCAATACGCCGCGCTGCTCGCAGCCGGCGCCAAGGCGCTCTAGGTCGAGGCGCAGGCCGCTGGCATATTGGACGGCGCTGATGGCCATTAGGCGGGTGCGTGGTGTGCAGGCGGTAAGTAGGGCGCCTTCGGCGTCGCCACCCTGTAGGTCGACCTGGACCACTTCCACGCCGCGCGGGTGCAGTGCCTCCCATACGATGCGGTTGGAGGGGAATTCTTCGCTGCTGATGATCACCTGGTCGCCTTCGCGCCAGTCCAGGCCGAAGGCCACGAACGACAGCGCCTCCGAGGTGTTCTTGACCAGCGCAATATCGGCCCGCGACGAGGCATTAAGCAGGCGAGCCAGGCGTTCGCGTAGTTGGCGCTCTGTAACCAGCCATTGCGAATAATCACGGGCGCCGGTGGCGATGTTTTCTCGGGCAAATCGCTCGACCGCCCGCGCACTGCGTGCCGGCCACGGTGAGACGGCGGCATGGTTCAGGTAGTAGAGATCGGCCGGTTGTGGAAACTCGTCGATGATGGCATTCATGAGCGCATGATCCGTGCAATTTGGCGTTAGTTGGGCATAATAGCGGACTTGAATTCCGACCTTGTCATTTCCCTATGCAGAAAGAACCCCGCAAGATCCGTGAGTTTCGCCGCCGCGAGCAGGAGATTCTCGACATCGCTCTGAAACTCTTCCTCGAGCAGGGTGAGGATAGCGTGACCGTGGAGATGATTGCCGATGCCGTCGGTATCGGCAAAGGCACCATCTACAAGCACTTCAAGTCGAAAGCGGAAATCTACCTGCGCTTGATGCTTGACTATGAGCGTGATCTGAACGAGCTGCTGCATTCATCCGATATCGATCGCGACAAGGAAGCGCTGTCGCGGGCTTACTTCGAGTTTCGCATGCGTGACCCACAGCGCTACCGCCTGTTCGACCGTCTGGAAGAGAAGGTGGTCAAGGGCAATCAGGTGCCCGAGCTGGTCGAGCAACTGCACAGCATTCGCGCCTCCAACTTCGAGCGGCTGACTCAGCTGATCAAGGGCCGCATCTCCGAAGGCAAGCTCGAAGACGTGCCGCCATACTTTCACTATTGCGCGGCCTGGGCGCTGGTTCATGGCGCGGTGGCGCTTTATCACTCGCCGTTCTGGAGCAATGTGCTGGAAGATCAGGAAGGTTTCTTCCAGTTTCTGATGGACATTGGCGTGCGCATGGGCAACAAGCGCAAGCGCGACAGCGAAACGCCTCCCACCTGAGTACGCGCACGACCTGTTGAGATCGTGCGCCTCTCCTGGCGCGAAAACTGCTTGGAGCAGTCATTCGCCGGTTTTCCGTCACCGGTGTCGGGAGAGATTCACATGCGTAACCTGTTCGCCCTGGCTCTGCTGCTCAGCCTGACTGGCTGCATGAATGTCAGCGACATGGCCGATGGCGCCACCTACCACCTGCGCGATGCCGGTGTGCTGGACTACAGCAAAGTCCGCCGCTCGGCATCTTGGCGGCTTCAGGCCGACTCGTTTATCTATATCGCTCAGGGCCCGTTCACGCCGAATGGCAAGCACGCCTACCCGCGGCCTAATGTGGTGGCCGAGGAAGCCTTCCGCGGTTTCGTCGAGTACTTCCCCATGGTGAGAAGGGCGAGGGCACCGGTCGGCCTCGATGAGGCGCTGGGCGAGGCACGCGCTGCCGGCGCTCATTATCTGCTCTACACCCGCTTTGCCTATGCCGATGACCGCATCGGCACGCTGGAGGAGTGGGAAGATCAGGAAGAGTTCGAGCGCCTGGGCACCGACCGCAGCGTGTTGCAGTTGATGCTGATCGAAACCAACACTCGCTTTCTGGTGGATACCGCGCGCATCCGCAGTCGCGGCGGCTTCCTGACGTTTTATGACGCCCGGCCCGAGGATCTGATCCGGGCGCCGCTCGAGGATTATGCGCGTACACTTCTGGGTTTCAGCCGTTAAGCAAACCTCGGAGGTGTGATGAGCGAGGGCGACAAGGCCGGTGATCTGCTTGCGCAGATTCCGCCGGCAGGCAGCAAGGGCATGCCGCCCGTGCACCTGTGGAATCCGGATTTCTGTGGCGATATCGACATGCGTATCGCCCGTGACGGCTCATGGTTCTATATGGGCACGCCAATCGGGCGGCCGGCGATGGTGCGGCTGTTCTCGACCATCATCCGCCGTGACGGCGATGACTATTTTCTGGTTACCCCGGTCGAGAAGGTCGGCATCAAGGTCGATGACGCGCCCTTCGTGGCGGTGTCCGTGCAGGTGAGCGGGCAGGGAGAAGAGCAAGTGCTCACCTTCGTCAGCAACGTTGGCGATGAGGTTGAAGCCGGCGCCGAGCATCCGTTGCGCGTCGAGCTGGATGCGCATACGCAGGAGCCGTCGCCCTACATACATGTGCGAGCCAATCTGGAAGCGCTGATCCATCGCAACGTTTTCTACCAACTGGTCGAGTTGGCACAAACCCGTGAGGTCAACGGTCAGCCTTGGCTGGGTGTGTGGAGTGGGGGCATGTTCTTTCCCATCGGACCGCTGGAATAACACCCAATAAAAAAGGCTCCCGAGGGAGCCTTTTTATGTTTTACATGTTGGGGTAGTTGGGGCCGCCAGTCCCTTCCGGCGCCACCCAGGTGATGTTCTGGGCCGGATCCTTGATATCACAAGTCTTGCAGTGCACGCAGTTCTGCGCGTTGATCTGGAAGCGTTTGCTGCCATCGTCGTTGGCGACCACTTCGTACACGCCGGCCGGGCAATAGCGCTGCGCTGGTTCGTCGTAAAGCGGCAGGTTCTTGTCGATCGGAATGCTCGGGTCGGCGAGCTTCAGGTGGCAGGGCTGCTCTTCTTCATGGTTGGTGTTGGATAGGAACACCGAGCTCAATTTGTCGAAGCTGAGCTTACCGTCCGGCTTCGGATAATTGATCTTCTTGCTCTCTGCGGCGGTCTTCAAGCAGGCATAGTCCGGCTTGTTGTCGTGCAGGGTGAAGGGCAGCTTGCCACCGAACAGGTTCTGGTCGACCCAGTTGATGCCGCCGCCAATCACCGCGCCATACTTGTGGATCGCCGCGCCGAAATTGCGGCTGCGGAACAGTTCGTCGTACAGCCAGCTGGCCTTGAAGCCATCGACGTAATTGCGCAGCTCGTCACCACCCTCACGACCGGCGGCCAGAGCTTCGGCGATGGCCTCAGCTGCCAGCATGCCGGACTTCATGGCGGTGTGGCTGCCCTTGATCTTGGCGAAGTTCAGAGTGCCGAGATCGCAGCCGATCAGTGCGCCGCCCGGGAAGACCATCTTCGGCAGCGAGTTGAGGCCGCCCTTGGCAATGGCGCGGGCGCCGTAGGCAACACGCTTGCCGCCGTCCAGGTACTGCTTGAAGACCGGGTGATGCTTGAGACGCTGGAACTCGTCGAATGGCGACAGGTGCGGGTTGGCGTAGGACAGGTCGATGATCAGGCCGACCACCACCTGGTTGTTTTCCAGGTGATAGAGGAAGGAGCCGCCGGTGTTTTCGGTGCCCATGATGTCCATCGGCCAACCCGCGGTGTGCACCACCAAGCCTTGCTGATGCTTGCTCGGGTCGATGTCCCAGATTTCCTTGATACCGATGCCGTAATGCTGGGCGTCGGCTTCGCTGTCGAGGTTGTACTTTTTGATCAGCTGCTTACCGAGGTGGCCACGGCAGCCTTCGGCGAATAGCGTGTACTTGGCGCGCAGTTCCATGCCGGGGGTGTAATAACCTTCCTTCGGGTTGCCTTCGCGATCGACGCCGAGGTCGCCGGTGACGATGCCGCGCACCACACCGCTCTCATCGATCAGTGCTTCCTGTGCGGCGAAACCTGGGTAGATTTCCACCCCGAGGTTCTCGGCCTGCTGGGCCAGCCAGCGGCACAGATTACCGAGGGAGATGATATAGTTGCCTTCGTTGTGCATGGTCTTGGGCACGAAGAAACCCGGAACCTTGACGGAGCTGTCGGCATCTTTCAGTACATAGATGTCGTCGCCGTTGACCGGCGTATTCAGCGGCGCGCCCAGTTCCTTCCAGTCGGGGAACAATTCGTCCAGGGCACGCGGTTCGAAGACAGCACCGGAAAGGATGTGGGCGCCGACTTCGGAGCCTTTCTCGACCACGCAGACGCTGATTTCCTGGCCAGCTTCAGCGGCTTTCTGCTTCAGACGGCAAGCGGCGGACAGACCGGCAGGGCCGGCGCCGACGATGACGACGTCGAACTCCATAAACTCGCGTTCCACGGGCTATCTCCTCATCAAGGCTCTCTAATTTTTCATGGCGAGCCAACAACCTTCCAAGGCGCGCCCGCGCAGTATATAGGCAGCCTTGGCAAGGGCCAATACAAACGTTTGTTTGAATTTTCTGTAGGCCTGCTAGAATCCGGCTACAACACGAATGGCTCGCAGCCAGGGCGTATTGACCGAGCTAGGTGGTGCGGTCAAGATACGGGCGTTTTGCGCTCGCCGCCTGGGCTTGGGTGTTTGCGTTCTGCTGGTCTGCATCACCCGCATGCTCGCTTCTGGCGACATTCCTATTCACCGGAGAGTAACGAGGAATCCATGAAGGTTCTTGTAGCTGTCAAACGAGTGGTCGATTACAACGTCAAGGTTCGCGTCAAACCGGACAACAGTGGCGTCGATCTTGCCAACGTCAAGATGTCGATGAACCCTTTCTGCGAGATCGCCGTTGAAGAGGCTGTGCGTCTGAAAGAGAAGGGCGTCGCCAGTGAAATCGTGGTCGTCTCGATTGGTCCGACCCAGGCCCAGGAACAACTGCGTACCGCCCTGGCGCTGGGCGCTGATCGCGCCGTGCTGGTCGAGTCGGCCGAAGAGCTGAACTCCCTGGCGGTTGCTAAACTGCTCAAGGCAGTGGTCGACAAGGAGCAGCCGCAGCTGGTCATCCTCGGCAAGCAGGCCATCGACAGCGACAACAACCAGACCGGCCAGATGCTCGCTGCGCTGACAGGCTATGCCCAGGGCACCTTCGCTTCCAAGGTCGAGATCAATGGCGACAAGGCCAACGTGACCCGTGAGATCGACGGCGGTCTGCAGACCGTTGCCCTGAACCTGCCGGCCATCGTCACCACCGACCTGCGCCTGAACGAGCCGCGCTACGCTTCGCTGCCGAATATCATGAAGGCCAAGAAGAAGCCGCTGGAAACCCTGACGCCTGACGCGCTGGGCGTTTCCACCGCGTCCACCGTCAAGACCATCAAGGTCGAGGCGCCTGCGGCACGTGGTGCCGGTATCAAGGTCAAATCGGTCGCCGAACTGGTCGAGAAACTGAAAACCGAAGCGAAGGTGATCTAATGACTATCCTGGTAATCGCTGAAAACACCAATTCCGCTCTGGCGCCTGCCACCCTCAACACCGTTGCCGCCGCTCAGAAGATCGGTGGCGACATCCACGTGCTGGTCGCCGGGCAGGGCGTTGGCGCCGTTGCCGAAGCCGCCGCCAAGATCGCTGGCGTCGCCAAGGTACTGGTTGCCGACAACGCTGCGTTCGCTCATCAGCTGCCGGAAAACGTCGCGCCGCTGGTGGTCGAACTGGGTAATGGCTACAGCCACATCCTGGCTGCCGCTACCAGCAACGGTAAGAACATTCTGCCGCGCGTCGCTGCGCAACTGGACGTCGATCAGATCTCCGAGATCGTTTCCGTGGAAAGCCCGGACACCTTCAAGCGCCCGATCTATGCCGGTAACGCCATCGCCACCGTGCAGTCTTCGGCTGCCGTGAAGGTGATCACCGTTCGTGCCACTGGCTTCGACGCTGTGGCGGCCGAAGGCGGTTCTGCCGCCATCGAAAACGTTTCGGCAGGCGGTGATGCTGGCAAGTCGGCGTTCGTCGGTGAAGAGCTGGCCAAGTCTGATCGTCCGGAGTTGACTGCTGCCAAGATCGTGGTTTCCGGTGGTCGTGGCATGCAGAACGGCGACAACTTCAAGCACCTGTACACCTTGGCCGACAAGCTCGGCGCAGCGGTTGGCGCTTCCCGCGCTGCAGTCGATGCCGGTTTTGTGCCGAACGACATGCAGGTCGGCCAGACCGGCAAGATCGTCGCACCGCAGCTGTACATCGCGGTCGGCATCAGCGGTGCTATCCAGCACTTGGCGGGCATGAAGGACTCCAAGGTGATCGTCGCGATCAACAAGGACGAAGAGGCGCCGATCTTCCAGGTTGCCGACTATGGCCTGGTTGCTGATCTGTTCGAAGCCGTACCGGAGCTGGAAAAGCTGGTCTGATCCACTTTTTCCCGCAACGAAAAAACCCGCTCGTCGAGCGGGTTTTTTATTGCCTGCCCGAAAGCGGCTAGCTATTGATTTGTGCTCGCAGCCTTTCGCCCTTCAGCGGTATGCTGGCTCGCCTGATCAATGAACTTCAGGTAGTCAGCAGCGCTTTCTTGCGGGCGCTCGAGTATCGGCGCGTGGCCGCAGCCTTTTATGATCACCACGCTCACATCCTTGAGCAGCGGCTTCATCGTCTCGATGCTCGACACATCGAGGATTCGGTCCTGGTCTCCCCAAAGCAGCAGGGTCGGGGTGGTGATCCTCGGTAACTCGGGTTCCAGTGGCAGATAGCGTTGCTGCAGGTGCTCGAATATTTCTCGCTGATGGGCGCTGTCGGCAACGGCCCGTTGTGCGAGGTATTGGTGAAGACGCTCTGGCAACTGCGGTGGTGCGACGAACAGCCAGTCGAGCAGCTCATCGAATTGCGGCTCGCTGTCCACCAGTAGCGGGTTGTCTCCATGCTGCTCCAAACGCTGGAAGAATGGGCTGCGCCGCGGTGCATCCACGCCGGCGTTGGCAATCAATGCCAGGCTGGTGATCTGCTCGGGATAGCGTGCAGCGTAAAGTGCGGCGATATGACCGCCCATGGAATGGCCAGCCAGATGCATGCGCCGTATCCCCAGAGCATCAACGAATGCCGCCAGGCGCTCGGCCTGGGTGCCAACGTCGTAACTGCCATGGGGGCGGCCGCTGGCGCCGAAGCCGGGTAGGTCCACGGCGATAACGTGATAGCGCTCGGTCAGCTCCCTGGCGAACCACAGCCAGGTGCTTTTATCAGCGCCAAAACCATGAACCAACAAGACGGTTTCAGCCCCTTGCGGGCCGCCCTCGTAATAGCTGATATCCAGGTCGTTGACGGTGACGCTGCGCTCATGCAGCCCAGCCCGCCATTGCTCGACGGTGTGGTAGGCGCTCAACTGCGCCGCCGGCGACAGATAGAGGGTCGCTCCTGCGGCGGCGATGAGCACGATTAGGGCGAGAATCAATTTCTTCATGCGGCGTCTTATCGCTGATTATCCAGATCGTATGAGCTAGCATGTCATGAATTCCGGGCCTATGGATGGCCCACGGTTATTTGAATCGAGAGTGTGGCGATGCGTGAGCGAGCTTTAGTCTGGTCAGGTTTGTGGTTGTTCGCGGCGATGCTGCTGGGGAGCGGTGCGCAGGCTGCGGGCAAGTGCGAGCGTCTGGTCGCCACCGGCAACCCCGAGTATCCACCTTACCTGTGGCGCGACCCGCAGAACCCTGGGAAGCTGATTGGCGCGACGGTCGATCTGCTCAAGGCGGTTTCCGACGACCTTGGCGTCGGTATCGATGTGATCTATGCCGGCCCCTGGTCGCGAGCCCAGGAAGAGGTACGCACCGGTCGTGTGGATATGCTGGCAGGCGCCTTCCTGACCGTGCCGCGGCTGGACAGTATGGATTTCGTGCATCCAGCGTTTCTGTCCACGCCGAGCGTCGTCTGGGTGCGCAAAGGTCATGAGTTTCCCTACGCCAGTTGGGCAGATTTGCAGGGGCGCACTGGCGACACCTTGGTCAACAACAGTTTTGGTCAGGCCTTCGACGCCTACGCGCGCGATAACCTGACGCTGGAGGGCGTTTCCAGCCTGACTCAGGCGTTCCAGAAATTGTTGCTCGAACGCACCGACTACGTGCTTTACGAGCGCTATCCCGGCCAGGCGTTGGCGTCGACCTTGGGCATGCAGGACGACCTGCAGGTGCTCGACCCGCCTGTATCCAGCGAAGGCCTGCACTTGGCGCTTTCGCACAACTCGGCGTGCAACGATGCTTGGCTGCGCGGACAGCTGGCCAAAAAAATGACAGAATTCACCGCCGCTGGCATGCCGCAAACCCTTCTACAGCGCAACTTGGAGCGTTGGAAGGAGCAACAACCTGCACCAGCCGCCAGTGTTCCGAATTAGTAGGACGTACCCGTGATCTATCGATATAACGGCGCCGCACTGGCGCTGCTTTTGCTTCAGGGCTGTGCCAGCGATCCCGCACCAACCGAGCAGATGCGCCTGACCGAACAAGTGGTCGAGCAAGCCCAAACCGTCGCGGCAGGTGAAACCGTCGCCGAGTTGACCCAGGCCGAAGAAAAGCTCGCCCAGGCGCAGGCGGCGATGGCCGAAGGTGCCTATCGCACGGCACGTGTACAGGCCGAGCAGGCTGAGCTCGATGCTCGGCTTGCCGAGGCCCGCGTGCTGACGCTGCGTAGCCAGGCCCAGCTGGCCGAGCTGAACCGTCGTATCGGGCGTTTGCGCGATCAGTTGGGAGCGATGCCATGAGTCCGATGCGTACAGGCGCGGTAGCGCTGATGAGCGTGCTGTTGGCAGGTTGTGCGGGGCTGACCGATGAGCACAGCGCTGCCCTCGATGCTGCTCGCAGCAGCTTTCAATCCGTCAAGGAAGACCCTGAAGTGCTACGCAGTGCGCCCAAGGACGTGATCCGCGCCGGCGAGTCGCTGGGCCGCGCCGAACGGCTTTCGGGCTATTGGGGCAGCGCCGAAGATGTCGCCCATTACGCCTACCTGAGTCAGCGCTACAGCGAAATCGCCCGTGAGCACGCAAAACTCGCGGCGGATCAGGAGCGTGCTGCACGCCTGGAACTCGATCGTCAGCGCCTGCAACTGGCGTTGCGTGAGGCCAAGCTGCTCAGCGTGCAGGAGCAGAATGCCTGGCTCGAAGAGCAGATTGTCAACATGGCCACTGCGCAAACCGATCGCGGCCTAGTGATGACCCTCGGTGATGTGCTGTTCGATGCAGGTGAAGCACGGCTCAAGACCAGTGCCAACCGTACCGTGCTCAAGCTGGTGCAGTTTCTGCAACTCAACCCACGACGCATCGTGCGTATCGAGGGCTACAGCGACAGCAGTGGCAAGCGTGAGGAGAACCTGGAGTTGTCCAAGGCGCGTGCGCAAACGGTTGCCGACGCGTTGACCGATCTGGGCATCGATGACAAACGCATCGAAGTGCAGGGCTTTGGCGAAAGCTTCCCAGTGGCAGAAAATGCCTCGGCCAAGGGCCGCGCGCAAAATCGCCGCGTGGAGATCCTGTTCTCCGATGAGCAGGGGCGTCTCGGCGCTAACCGCTGATTCCGTTGAACCAAAACCCCGCCTCTGGATAACAGGGCGGGGTTTTTATTGGCTAAAAAAACCTGTCTCGTCGAGATATTTCAATGCTGTACCGGTACAGAAACATTTATGTGGAGTACTGTTATGGTTCAGTACCGAGACGAGATGGCCATGACCAATCTGTTGCTCTACCAGCGCATCGCTCAACAGCTGGCGGATGATATCCGTCGTGGCGTCTATCAGCCCGGGGAACGGGTGCCCTCGGTGCGCAAGATGAGTGCACAGCTCAGCGTCAGCCATGCCACTGTGCTGCAGGCCTACGCCAACCTCGAGGATCTCGGGCTGATTCGCGCGCGGCCGCAGTCCGGCTTCTACGTGCACCAGACGCCAGCGCTGACTGCCGATACGCCGGATATCGCCCGCGTCGAGCGCCCTGGCTTGGTCACACGCAGCAGCATCATCAATCAGGTGCTTGGCGAGGCGCGCCGCGAAGGGGTGTTTCCCCTCGGTGCTGCAGTGCCGCATGTCGATTATCTGCCTGTGAGGGCGCTGCACCAGCAGCTTGCCAAGGTCACCCGATTTCAGAGCCCGCGCGCGTTTAGCTACATGTTCAGCCCTGGTTTCGAGCCGCTGCGTCGGCAAGTGGCGATTCGCATGCGCGATGCCGGCGTGCTGGTCGACCCTTCGGAGGTGGTGATCACCCATGGCTGCGTGGACGCCTTGCAGATGGCGTTGCGTGTGCTGACTCGCCCAGGTGACCTGATCGCCACCGAGTCGCCGACCTATTACGGTTTGCTGCAATTGGCCGATTTGCTGGGCCTCAAAGTCATCGAGATTCCCAGCGACCCGACCACTGGGATCAGCGTCGAGGCCTTGCAGCTGGCTGCCAGCCAGTGGCCGATCAAGGCACTGGTGCTGACTGCGCGGCTGAGCAACCCCCTGGGCGGCACCATTCCCGAGGCTCGCCAGAAGCAGTTGCTGCGCTTGGTCAGCGATTTCGACATCCAGATTGTCGAGGACGATATCTATGGTGAGCTGATGTTCGAGCAGGGCCGCACCAAGGCCCTCAAGGCCAGTGATCTGGAAGGGCGAGTAGTGTATTGCTCGAGCTTCTCAAAAACCCTGTCGCCCGGCGTGCGTATTGGTTGGATCATCGCCGGCAAGTATCACGACGAAGTTCAGCGCCTGCAGATGTTCACCACCCATTCGGCGTGCAGCGTCACCCAGATGGCCGTTGCTGCGTACCTGGAGAATGGCGGCTACGACCGCCATCTGCGGCATATTCGCCAGGAGTACCGTAAGAACCTGAGTGCATTCCAGCTGGCTATCCAGCAGTACTTCCCCGAAGGCACGCAGATCACCCGACCCAACGGCGGCTTCATTCTGTGGGTCAGCCTGCCGGCGCGGGTCAATACCAAGGATCTGCATATCAGTGCCTTGCAGCAGGGCATCAGCATTGCGCCCGGGCTGATCTTCAGTAATACCGAGCAGTTCAACCACTGTGTGCGCATCAACTGCGGTATTCCGTGGAACCGCGAAGCGGAGCGTGCGGTGATGACGCTTGGCCTGCTGGCGACCCAGCTGTGCCAGGAAGCGAGCTGAACCGGACGAGGTGATTGCATCGATGATGCACGTTTAACCCGAATCGCCACCTGCATGCGTCTACTGGATCGAAGCACTCGTTCGGTCCAGGAGACGTGTCATGAACATCCATTCCCAGCTTTTGTTGTGTAGCCTCGCCGGTGGCGTCGTGTTGTCGCTGACTGCATGTAGCGTCAATCAAGACGAATCGATCGGTTCGCCAGCGGTCGAGCCGTCGCGCGTTGCAGCCGACATACAGGTGCCAGGCCCGGCGATCACGCCCGCACCGATGATGACGCGCATGGCCGCACCCGCCGCCCGAGAGTCGGCCTATGCGCCACCGCCTTCGGTTAGCCGGGAGCAGTATCAGCGCCTGGCCGCTAACCCTGTGCAGGCCGTTGCCGAGGCGCCGGTCTCGACCTTCAGTATCGACGTAGATACTGGCAGCTACGCCAATGTACGACGGTTTCTGAACGAAGGGCGTTTGCCACCGGCCGAGGCGGTACGCCTGGAGGAGCTGGTCAATTACTTTCCCTATGCCTATGCCTATCCCATGCCCACCGGCAACACGCCGTTCGGCGTCGGCACCGAGCTGGCTGTAACGCCCTGGAATTCGCAGAGCCGTCTGCTGCGCATCGCCATAAAAGCCTCCGACATGCAGGTTGCGCAGCTGCCGGCCGCCAATCTGGTGTTTCTGGTCGATGTGTCCGGCTCGATGGATCGCCCCGAAGGCCTGCCGCTGGTGCAGAACACCCTGAAACTGCTGGTCGATCAATTGCGGGCCCAGGATCGCGTCTCGTTGGTGGTCTATGCCGGTGACTCCAGTGTGGTGCTGGAGCCGACCGCGGGCTCGCGTAAGGCGGATATCCGCGCGACTATCGAGCAGTTGCATGCAGGCGGTTCGACCGCTGGCGAGTCGGGCATTCAGCTCGCTTATCAGCAGGCGCAGAAGGGCTTCATCAAAGGCGGTATCAATCGCATCTTGCTGGCCACCGATGGCGACTTCAACGTCGGCATCAGCGACTTCGAGAGCCTCAAGGCGCTCGCTGCCGACAAGCGCAAAAGCGGCATCTCGCTGACTACCCTGGGTTTCGGTACGGGCAATTACAACGAGCAATTGATGGAGCAACTGGCCGACGCCGGTGATGGTAATTACGCCTATATCGACAACCTGCGTGAGGCGCGCAAGGTGCTGGTCGAGCAACTTAGCTCGACCCTGGCCACGGTCGCCCGGGATGTGAAGATTCAGGTCGAATTCAATCCGGCGCAGGTTAGCGAATATCGTCTGCTCGGTTACGAGAATCGCGCTCTGAAGCGCGAAGACTTCAGCAACGACAAGGTCGATGCCGGCGATATCGGTGCCGGGCACAGCGTGACCGCGCTTTACGAGATCGTGCCGGTCGGCAACCAGGGTTGGCTGGAGCCGCTGCGCTATCGGCAAGCGGCGCAAACGCCAGCGGGCGAAAGCGAACTGGCCTGGCTGCGCATCCGCTACAAGACGCCCGAGCAGAACAGCAGTCGTTTACTGGAAACTGCCATCCAGGCGCCTGCGTCCTACACGCCCATCAGCAAAGCCAGTGAGGACCTGCGTTTCGCCGCCTCGGTTGCTGTCTTCGCCCAGCAGCTGAGCGGCGGACGTTATACCGGCCACTTCGATTGGGCTGCTACAGCCGCGCTGGCGCGAGGCAGCCGTGGCGACGATCCGTTCGGCCTGCGCAATGAGTTCGTGCAACTGGTGGAACTGGCGCGAAGCCTGCAAACTGGCGATTCCCGTGCCACTGGAAATGACTGAGTGTGACTGCCAATCCCCCAACTGCAACCGAGCCCAGCGATGCCGACTTGTTGCGTCGCTATCGGGGTGGCGATGCCGTGGCCTTTACGAGGCTTTACGAGCGGCATCGCCTCGGCCTGTTTCGCTTCCTACTCGGTTTGTGCGGCGACCATGCGGTCGCCGAAGAGGTATTCCAGGACACCTGGATGAGCCTGATTCGCAGCGAGTCGCTGCAACGCGAGGCTGCGGTACTGTTCAAGACCTGGCTGTATCAGATAGCCCGTAACCGCCTGATCGATCACTGGCGCAAACACGGCAAGCGTCAGCAGCGCGAAGACATGTTCGACGAGCAACTGCATGACCAGGCCAGCGGCGACCCCGATCCCGAGCGGCAACTAAGCCTCAGCCAGGACCAGGCGCGCATCCAGGCGGCGCTCGATGAGCTGCCGGCGGATCAGCGCGAGGTGTTTCTGTTGCGCGCCCATGCTGACCTGCAATTGCATGAAATCGCCGAGCTGACCCACACGCCGGCCGAAACGGTAAAAAGTCGGCTGCGCTATGCGATGCAGAAATTGCGTCGCCTGCTCAGCGCTGCCGAAGAGGTATCACCATGAACGAGCAACCCCAGGATCACGACGAGCTCGTGCTACGCCATGTGCGCGAACAAAGCCGCGAGCAACCGTCGGCGGCGCTGGATGCGCGCATTCTCGCCGCCGCTACGCATGCAGCAGCTGATCAGCACCCTAAACCACAGGGTTTCTGGCAGCGCCTGCTCAATGGCCTGAGCGATGCCTCTGCCCGACGCCGTTGGTCAGCTGCATTCGGTTGCCTCGCGCTCGTCGGGGTAGGGCTTGGGTTGAGCCTGCGCACGCTGGAGCAGGCACCGGATCGCTACGAT
Source organism: Phytopseudomonas punonensis (assembly GCF_900142655.1). GTDB lineage: Bacteria > Pseudomonadota > Gammaproteobacteria > Pseudomonadales > Pseudomonadaceae > Aquipseudomonas > Aquipseudomonas punonensis. The sequence goes on from NZ_FRBQ01000002.1 coordinate 627,799, forward strand.
GCTCCAGTCAGCACGCTGCAGCGCCAGGCACCAATTGCATTGCCGGCGCCTGCCAGCCCTGCGCCGGTGGCGGAAATGGCGGAGGTGCCCAAAACCATGGCGCGTATGGCTGCCAAGGCGGCACCGTTGCCGCAGGATGTACAGAACGCCTTACGGGAAATTGCCGAGCTGCGCGCTCAAGGTGAGGGCGAAGAAGCCGAGCGGCGAATGGAGCGGTTGAAGGCCGAACATCCGGCGCTGAATGTCGAAGCGGAACTGCAGCATTTGCCCGAGCGCTGAGTGCATCGGGGGACGGACGGCGTTGCCGTTCGGCAGACCGGCTGGTGTTATCGTCCAGTCGTTTTAGAATGTAAGTCTGCCGAGTTAAATAATCTGTCGTGAGGAGCTCGATGCGTTATTTGTTGCTGCCGCTGTGTCTTGCCGTGTTACTGAGTGCTTGTGGCTCCGATGAGCAGGGCAAGGATGTGCCGCGCAAGAACGCTGAGCCAGCAGTGGCCGTCGAGCCCGCCAAGGCACCTGCCAAGCCCGCTGAGCAGCAGCCTGCGCCCGAAAAGCCGGTGACGCAGCCTCAGCCTGCCGAGCCGCAAACCGAGGCGGTGCAGAAGCAGGCGTCTGTCGAGCCCAAGAAGGCCGCTCAACGCGCAAAGCCGCAAAGCAAACCGGCACAAAAGGTCGCTCATGAGGCGCCCAAGTCCAAGCTGGATCTGAGCCTGCCGCCAGAACTCTCTGCCGCCCTGGACGCCGAAGACAAAGCTGCCACCGACGGCGTGCCGCCGATCCTGCCGGCGTTCTTCGAGGAGCGCAAATCTTCGATCAACCCCTTCCAGATCAGCGGCAAGCTGCTGACCGGTGAGCTGGGTTCCCAGACTTGGGACACCGTAGAAGGCGCTCAGCTGCAGTTCGAGTTTCACCGCTGACCCTTCCGCCTCTCCTCAGGTGATACGCAGCGGGTAGCTCAGCAGAGTGAAATGCAGCAGGTTCACCAAACCATGCAGCGCAATCGCCACGATCAGTCGCCCGCTGGCCTGCATCGCCACTCCGTAGCCCAATCCCGCAGCAGCCGCGACAATCGCGAATTCCGGGCTGAATGGAATATGCACTGCGCCGAACAACAAGGCCGTCAACACAATGCCTGGCCAGGCACCTAGCCAGGCCACCAGACGCGTTTGCAGCAAGCCACGAAACAGCAACTCCTCTGCCAATACCGCAACGCACAGGTTGATCGCCAGCCACGGGATAAGCACGTCGGGCAACTTTGGCTGCCAGGCCACCACTCCCAGCAAGAGTGCCAGGCAGGGCACTGTCAGCAAGGTCATGACGAATGTCGGTGCGGTGAATGTCGGCCACTGAGCAGTACTGGCCGGCAAGCCGAGCCACCAGGCCAAAAGCGTGCAGCCGACCAGCAGCTTGTCCCACGACAGGCGCAGCAGGTAAGGCGCGGCGTCTGCACTGATGCGTTGTGGTTCGCCGATCACCCAGGGCGTGAAGCCTGGCAGTAGGTGTGCAGCCAGCAATACGCTGGCGCCGATGACCAGCGCACACCATAACCATTGCGGCAGACGCGTTGGCGCCGTCACCAGGGCGATGAACAAAACGGTGATCATCAGACCAATGGGCTGAATGAAACCCATAAGAAAACCCGCCAGAAGCGGGCAGAGGGACAATAGCAGGCGAGGTGGAAAGGTCATTGCGCCTCCTCCTTGGTGGAGGCGCAGTTTACAGCGCTGTGGAATCAGATTGCTCGAGCGCGATCAGCGATCTTGAGCGTCTTTGGCGTTCTGCTCGACTTCGCGTTCGTGGATGCGTTTTAGTTGGTCTTCGCTCAGCGGCAACTTCTTCGCGGTATCGCGCAGCATGAACAGGCCACCGACGATGGAGCCGATCGCCACAATCAGGATCAACCAGGCATACCAGGGCATGTGCGACTCCTTTTATAGATGGGTGAGCCGCGGTGATCGGCTCTGTACAGAAGACCGTCTGTCGGTTGCCTTCGTTCAGGTTAAAGCTGTGTGGGGCAGGCGAGCCTGGCGGTTTTTCAGCGACGTACCTGCTTTAACGTCTCGGCAATCATAAACGCCAGCTCCAGCGATTGATCGGCGTTCATTCGTGGATCGCAGTGGGTGTGATAACGATCCGACAAACCCGCTTCGGTGATCGGCTTGGCGCCGCCGATGCACTCGGTCACGTCCTGGCCGGTCATCTCGATATGGATGCCGCCTGCATAGCTGCCCTCGGCGTGGTGCACGGCGAAGAACTGCCGCACCTCGGCGAGAATCTGCGCGAAGTCGCGGGTCTTGTAACCGCTCGATGCCTTGATGGTATTGCCGTGCATCGGGTCGCTGCTCCACAGCACCTGGCGGCCCTCGCGCTGCACGGTGCGGATCAGTCGGGGCAGGCCGGCTTCGACCTTGTCGGCGCCCATGCGCACGATCAGGTTGAGGCGGCCCGGGTCGTTGTCCGGGTTGAGGATGTCGATCAGGCGGATCAGGTCTTCGTCGGTCATGCTCGGGCCGACCTTGACGCCGATCGGGTTGCCCACGCCGCGTAGGAATTCGACATGGGCGCCGTCTACCTGGCGGGTGCGGTCACCGATCCACAGCATGTGCGCCGAGCAGTCATAGAAGTCGCCAGTCAGGCTGTCGCGGCGCACAAAAGCTTCTTCGTAGTTGAGCAGCAGCGCCTCGTGGGCGGTGAAGAAGCTGGTCTCGCGCACCTGAGCGGCGCCGTCCATGCCGCAGGCGCGCATGAAGGCCAGGGTTTCGTCGATGCGATCGGCCAGTTGGTGGTACTTCTGGGCCAGGGCCGAGTTTGCGATGAAATCCAGGTTCCATTGATGCACCTGGTGCAGGTCGGCAAAGCCACCCTGAGCGAATGCACGCAGCAGGTTCAGCGAAGCAGTGGACTGGTGATAGGCCTGCAGCAGACGCTGTGGGTCGGGCGCACGGCTGGCCGCATCGAAGCCAATGCCATTGACGATATCGCCGCGGTAGGCGGGCAGGGTAACGCCGTCGATGGTTTCATCATTGGCCGAGCGCGGCTTGGCGAACTGGCCAGCCATGCGCCCGACTTTGACCACCGGGCAGCCGGCCGCGAAGGTCATGACGATAGCCATCTGCAGCAGCACCTTGAAGGTGTCGCGAATTTTCGCCGCGCTGAACTCGGCGAAGCTCTCCGCGCAGTCGCCGCCTTGCAGCAGAAATGCCCGGCCCTGAGTCACTTCGGCAAACTGCTTGCGCAGCTCCCGCGCTTCACCGGCGAACACCAGGGGTGGAAAGCTGGCCAGCGTCTGCTCGACCTGGGCCAGCTTTGCTGCGTCCGGGTAAACAGGTTGTTGCTGGATCGACTTGTTTCTCCAGCTATCGGGGCTCCAGGGCTGACTCATGGCGGCATCTCTTATTGGCGATGGTCCATGGTAACCGATCACCCAGCGCTGTAATGCACTGGCGCGAGTGGCAGCTGCGGGCATTTAGCGCGTGACCTGAGTGCGCCGCATCACCGACAATCGGCAACAGCCCGGCCCGAGCCGGGGAACGCGATGGTGGAGAATCTGCGTATGCCTGGCTTGCCTCCGGTGGAGGAAATGAAGGACGAAGTGGTGCTGGCTGAGGTGCACGATGCCTTTGGCGTGATCCGCGTGGTGGAGATTGGCGAATACCGCTTTCTCGAATTCGGCGAGGCGATCGAGCAGAGCTGTGTGTTCACGGCCGACCCGAGCTGGCTGGAATACGATTACACCCGCGCCATGTTCGTTGGCGCGCTGTGCCATGAGGCGCCCGAGACCGCCTTGTTTCTCGGTCTTGGCGCCGGCAACCTGACCCAGGCATGCCTGAAGTTCCTGCCGCTCGAGGATGTTGAGACCATCGAGTTGCGCCCCGATGTGCCACGTCTGGCCATGGAGTATCTGGGCCTGGAAGACGACCCACGCCTGACCATGCGCATCGGCGACGCCATGGAGCTGCTGCCTAGCGCGGAAAGTGCCGACCTGATCTTCGTCGACCTGTATACCGATACCGGCCCCGGCGTTGGCCATCTTGCATGGCGCTTCCTCGATGACTGCCGGGCCAAACTCAATCCCGGTGGCTGGCTGATCATCAACCAGTGGGCCGGTGATGACGGCAAGCCGCTGGGCGCCGCATTGCTGCGTGGCCTCTATCACCGGCATTACTGGGAATGCCCGGTGGTGGAGGGCAACGTGGTGGTGCTGGTGCCTGCCGAGCTGGATCAACAGTTCGATCACGAAGCGGTGAGTAGGCGTGCCGAAGCCTTACAGACTCGGCTCGGATACTCCCTGCAGCCATTGATCAACTCCGTACGCATGGCCAGCTAGCCTGGAATTAACCGGCGGTGGTGCTGTCCTTTTAGGGCCTCGAATGTTCTGCGCAGCCGCTTGCGGTCTGCCTGAACCTCGATCCCCTCAGCCCATCGACGGAGCCCAGCCATGAACGACCACGATCTGCCCACGGTGTACCGTGCCTATATCGACTGCCTCACCCGTCAGGACTGGGCGAACCTTGGACAGTTCGTGCACGACGATGTGGTGCATAACGGGCGGCGGGTAGGGCTGAGCGGCTATCGCGAAATGCTCGAGCGCGATTATCAGGACATTCCCGATCTGCAGTTCAATATCCGCCTGCTGACCTGCGAAGAACAGATGATTGCCAGCCGACTGGATTTTCATTGCACGCCCAAGGGCCGCTTCCTCGAAGTGCCGGTTCATGGCCGCAAGGTGAGCTTCAGCGAGAACGTGTTCTACGCTTTTCGCGACAGTAAAATTGCCGAAGTCTGGTCGGTCGTCGACAAGGCCGCGATCGAGGCGCAACTGGTCAGCCGGGCCTGAGCATTCGATCCAAGACTAGGTGGTGCGGCACAATGTCGCTAGGCGGCAGCGGCTTGCCGTTTAGCGATTTTATTGTGTGAAAAAGCGCACACGTCTATATGAATTCCGGTATAGTACGCGCCGGCCAATTCATGGCCACGTTCAAGTAGTGCAACTCGCCCGGAAGCTATTTTCGGCAGCCAGTCCGCCAAGCGGACTATCTTGACGATTCATTACCACCACAGTTTTCGCAAATTCTCGCCTACATTGCTGCCAGGGTGACCCACAAGGTCCTACATGGCATGTGCAGCTTTGGAACATGGGTCTTTGCGGATGCACTAGAGGCAGACCCATGACCCAGGAAACCGGCGGCTTCGCCGCACTCGGCCTTCACGCCAATATTCTCTCCGCCCTGACCGCTGTCGGCTACGAAGAGCCTTCGCCCATTCAGTACCAGGCCATTCCGGTAATTCTTTCCGGCCAGGACATGATCGGCCAGGCCCAGACCGGTACCGGCAAGACCGCAGCGTTCGCGCTGCCAATCCTGTCTAAGATCGACCCGGCCAAGCGTGAGCCACAGGCGCTGATTCTGGCACCGACCCGCGAGCTGGCCCTGCAAGTCGCCACCGCGTTTGAAACCTACTCCAAGCAGATGCCTGGCCTCAATGTCGTCGCCGTCTACGGTGGCGCGCCGATGGGTCCGCAGCTCAAGGCTATCCGCCAGGGCGCGCAGGTGATCGTTGCCACCCCGGGCCGTCTGGTCGACCACCTGCGTCGCGACGAGAAAGTGCTGTCGACCATCCAGTACCTGGTACTCGACGAAGCGGACGAAATGCTCAAGCTGGGCTTTATGGATGACCTCGAAGTGATCTTCGAAGCCATGCCTGCAACCCGTCAGAGCGTGCTGTTTTCCGCGACCCTGCCGCACTCGATCCGCGCCATCGCCGAGAAGCACCTGCGCGAGCCGCAGCATATCAAGATCGCTGCCAAGACTCAGACCGTATCGCGTATCGAGCAGGCGCATCTGATGATCCACGCCGATCAGAAGACCAACGCCGTGCTGCGCCTGCTGGAAGTCGAAGAATTCGACGCCCTGATCGCTTTCGTGCGTACCAAACAAGCCACTCTGGATCTGGCCAGCGCGCTGGAAGCCAAAGGCTACAAAGCCGCTGCGCTGAACGGCGACATCGCTCAGAACCAGCGTGAGCGCGTAATCGAGTCCCTCAAGGATGGCCGTCTGGACATCGTTGTCGCGACCGACGTCGCTGCTCGTGGTATCGACGTGCCGCGCATCACCCACGTATTCAACGTCGACATGCCGTACGACCCGGAGTCCTACGTGCACCGTATCGGTCGTACTGGCCGTGCCGGTCGCGACGGCCGTGCGCTGCTGCTGGTAACGCCGCGTGAGCGTCGCATGCTGCAGGTGATCGAGCGTGTAACTGGCCAGAAGGTTGGCGAAGTCAAGCTGCCGAACGCCCAGCAAGTGCTGGACGCACGCATCAAGAAGCTCACCAATGGCCTGGCGCCGCTGGTCGCCGAAGCTGAGGTCAGCCATGGCGAGCTGCTCGACCGTCTGACTGCCGACATCGGTTGCAGCCCGCGTGCCCTTGCCGCTGCGCTGCTGAAGAAGGTCACCAATGGCCAGTCGCTGGATCTGGCGACTGTCGAGCGTGACCAGCCGCTGGTGCCAGGTGTTGGCGGTGCGCCGCGTGAGCGCCGTGAGCGTGATGGCGAGCGTAGTGGTGAGCGCAGCGATCCGCGCGAACGTCGTGCGCCAATGCCGTTGGGCGAAGGCCGTGCCCGTTGCCGTACCGCGCTGGGCGCGCGTGATGGCATCGCTGCCAAGAACCTGCTGGGCGCCATCCTCAACGAAGGTGGCTTGGCTCGCGAGGCGATCGGCCGCATCCAGATCCGCGAGAGCTTCAGCCTCGTGGAGCTGCCGGAAGATGGCCTCGAGCGTCTGCTGACCAAGCTCAAGGACACTCGCGTTGCCGGCAAGCCGTTGAAGTTGCGTCGCTATCGCGAAGACTGATCCGCAGTGCAGCACTGATTCGGGGGAGCCATTGGCTCCCCCGAGTCGTTTCTGGCATGCGAATAGTCGTGTGCGAGCGGCAACCGCCCCTAGGACGAACTCGCCGGCGGCTCTACAATCGGCCGTCCTCGTTTGTGTGATGTGTTGAATGCCTACCTGTCTTGTCCATCCGCTGCCGTATCAGGCCGACCCCGCCGTTTATTTTCAGTCCGTGCGCCAGGCGCCGGGCGCGGTGTTGCTCGATGCGGGGCGGCCGGCGGCATCGCGGGGGCGTTATGACCTGCTCAGCGCCTGGCCCCTGGTTGAGTTGGCGCCGCTGCCCGAGGAGGCAGGCGCGGCATTCTTCGGGCGTTTGCGCGATCAGCTGGCCTCATTGGGACGAGCCGAATTGCCTGCGGGCAACGATCTGCCGTTTGCTGGTGGCCTGCTTGGCTACCTGGCGTACGATTTCGGACGCCGTATTGAGGCGCTGCCTGAGCAGGCTCGTGACGATCTTGGGCTGGGTGATGCGGTTTTTGGCCTATATGCCTGGGCGCTAATCAGCGACCACCAGGCGCAGACCAGCCAGCTGGTGTTTCACCCATCCTTGCCTGGTGGCGAGCAGGCGCGTTTGCTGGCGTTGTTCAAGTGCCCGCCGGCAGAGGCTTCGCAGCCGTTGCCCTTTGCTCTGCTGGAGCGCTTTCACGGCGATATCGAGAAAGATCAGTACAAGGCGGCGATTGCTCGCATACAGGCCTACATCGGCGCTGGCGACTGCTATCAGGTCAATTACGCGCAGCGCTTCCAGGCGCGTTACCAAGGCGATCCCTGGCAGGCCTATGTGGCGCTGCGTGCTGCCTGCCCAACGCCATTCTCTGGTTACCTGACATTGCCCGGCGGTGGTGCGGTGCTGAGCCTGTCACCTGAGCGATTCATTCGGGTCAGCCAGGGCCAAGTGGAAACACGGCCGATCAAGGGGACTCAACCGCGTGGCCGTGACGAGAGGGAGGATGCGCACAACGCTCAGGTTCTGCTCGCCAGCACCAAGGATCGCGCAGAGAACCTGATGATCGTCGATCTGCTGCGCAACGACCTGGGGCGCACTTGCCGCACCGGCTCGGTGCGCGTGCCAGAGCTGTTCGCTTTGGAAAGCTACCCCAACGTTCATCATCTGGTCAGTGCGGTGACCGGTGAGCTGGCGGCGGGCAAGGACGCCTTGGATCTGCTGCTGGGCGCCTTTCCTGGTGGCTCGATCACCGGCGCGCCTAAGATCCGCGCTATGCAGATCATCGACGAACTTGAGCCTACGCGACGCGGCCTGTACTGCGGCTCGCTGCTGTACCTGGACGTGCGCGGCGAGATGGACAGCTCCATCGCCATCCGCAGCCTGCTTGCCAAGGACGGAACAATCAGCTGCTGGGGCGGCGGCGGTATAGTCGCCGACTCCGTCTGGCAGGCCGAGTATCAGGAGTCGATCACCAAGGTGCGGGTACTGCTCGGTACGCTGGAGCACAGCTGCCTTCAGGCAAAGCTGTAGATATCCATGCCCAGAGCGCCAAGGGTAAAATCCTGGTGTTCAATACCGAAGGCGCCGCCAGCCCCGCGCGCGAAGTACAGCGGCAGCAGATGCTCATCGCTGGGGTGATTGCGCCTGGCATGCGGTGCCTGGCTGCGGTAATCGAGCAGTGCTTGCAGGTCATCCTGGGCGAGCTTTTCAACCATCCAGTCGCGAAACTCCAACGCCCAGGGCGCGGCTTCGTCGCCGCTGCTGCGCCAGTCCAGCTCACCAAGGTTGTGGGTGATGCTTCCTGAACCTATCAGCAATACGTTTTGCTCACGCAGGCCCGCTAACGCCTTGCCTACCTGCAACTGCAGGGCCGGGCCGTGGCGACTTGGCAGTGACACCTGTACCACCGGGATATCCGCTTGCGGGTACAGCAGGGAAAGTGGCACCCAGGTGCCATGATCGAAAGGACGTCGACTGTCGGTTTTCGCTGGCAGGCCAGCCGCCTGTAGCCGCGCTACGATATCCTCCGCCAGTTGCGGGCTGCCCGGCGCCGGGTATTGCAGTTGGTAGAGTTCGGCGGGGAAGCCACCAAAGTCATGCCAGGTCTCTGGCTTCTCCGCACTCGTGACGCGCAGCTCCTCGCTTTCCCAGTGCGCGGAAACCACGACGATCACGTCCGGGCGTTGCAGCTTCGCTGCTAACCGCGCGAGCGCAACGCCGCTGGCGCCAGGTTGCAGAGCGAGCATGGGTGAGCCGTGGGAAATGAACAGACTGGGCTGCATGGTGTTCTCCTGATGAGAGGAGGATGATCTATCAGTCATGTTGGGCTGACAACGCCTAAAGTCTGCTTGTTGTTATCTGTTTTGTTGATGTGTTCAGAGGAGTAACCATGCGTGAATCATTCTGGCTGCAGCGTTGGCAGGCTAACCAGATCGGCTTCCACGCCAAACAGGTCAATCCCTTGCTGCAACGCCACTGGCCTGCGCTGGCCTGCGGCCCCGAGAGTGCCGTGTTGATACCGCTGTGCGGCAAGAGCCTGGATATCGCCTGGCTGGCATCGCGCGGCCACAAGGTTATCGGTGTCGAGTTGGCCGAGGTGGCGGTCGCGGCATTCTTCGCGGAGCAGGGCGTTCGGCCGTTGATAACCGAGGAGGGCGCCTTCAAGGTCTACCGCCATGAGCGTGTGAAGTTGCTCTGCGGCGACTTCTTCGCGCTCGAGGCCAGGCATCTGCAGGATTGCACATTGTTCTACGACCGGGCGGCGTTGATCGCGCTGCCAGCTGAGATGCGCGAGCGCTACGTCGGGCATCTGCATAGCGTGTTGCCCTCTGGCAGCAAAGGTTTGTTGGTAACGCTGGACTACGACCAGGCGTTGATGGATGGGCCACCATTCTCCGTCAGCGATGCTGAAGTGCAGGGTTGGTCCGGGAAGGTGTGGAGCTGTGAACTGCTGGAAACCCAGGGTGCACTGGAGCGGCGGTTCGAGGCACGCGGCCTGACGCGCATGGATGAGCGTGCTTACCGCGTGCAGCTACTTTGAGCTGAATGATGGGCATGAAAAAGGCGACCCGAGGGTCGCCTTTTTTACGTGCGCTGCGATCAGCCGAGGCGGCGCAGAGCTTCGATACGGTCTTCCAGCTTGGGGTGAGTCATCAGCAGGCCGGCCAGGCCGTTCTTCAGACCACCGTTGATACCGAACGCCGTCAGGCTGTCAGGCATCTGCACCGGTACGCCCTGCTCGGCGCGCAGGCGCTGCAGTGCAGCGATCATGGCGCCGGTGCCTGCCAGTCGAGCACCGGCTTCATCAGCCTTGTACTCGCGTTTGCGCGAGAACCACATGACTATGATGCTGGCCAGGATACCGAGCACCAGCTCAGCGAAGATGGTCGCCACGAAGTAACCGATGCCGTGGCCGCCTTCGTTCTTAAGGATTGCCTTGTCGACGAAGTTGCCGAAAATGCGTGCGAAGAACATCACGAAGGTGTTTACCACGCCCTGGATCAGCGCCAGGGTGACCATATCGCCATTGGCCACGTGACCGATCTCGTGGGCCAGTACGGCTTTAACTTCGTCAGGCGAGAAGCGCTCCAGCAGTCCCTGGCTGACGGCGACCAGTGCATCGTTTTTGTTCCAGCCGGTGGCGAAGGCGTTGGACTCGTAGGCCGGGAAGATGCCCACTTCCGGCATCTTAATGCCGGCATTACGGGACAGTTCTTCAACGGTCTGCAGCAGCCACTGTTCGTGACGGGTGCGCGGTTGGGTGATGATCTGGGTGCCGGTACTCATCTTCGCCATCCATTTGGACAGGAAGAGCGAGACCAGCGAGCCGGCAAAACCGAAGACGGCGCAGAAAATCAGCAGGCTGCCGTGGTTCTGGCCGGTAAAGCGATCAACCCCCAGCAGTTTGAGGGTGATACTGGCGATAACCAGTACCGCCAAGTTGGTAGCCAGGAACAACATAATGCGCATCATGGTGTGAAACGACTCCTCACGGGAAATACAGGCTCAATACGGCGGCTATATAAGGGCTCGCCCTGTGGCTATTCAACCGAGTCACTATTTCAAACTGTGTCGCATGCTCTGGCTGACGTCTGCTGCTCTGCAGCGGTGCCACAGCTTAGATGGGCTTTTCCCCGTTTATTTCAATCGAGACCGAGAAAAAACGCGGCTATTAGCGCTTCACTTGATTGCTTGGTTTAGTCAGGTCGACGTTGTCGAGCGCTGCTCGAACAGTTGTCGGGTTAGTCGCGCAATCCGTTCACCATGTTGCTGCTCGAGTGCCTCGCGCAGCTGGAACGCCAGCGTTGCTTGCACACGGTCAACGGCAGGCGGCAGTGGCTGACCATCGGCAACTGCGCGAGGGATGCCGCGTGACAGGCGTAGAAAGCCTTTTTCACTGAGCACGGCTTGATCCAGGGCGTCGTAGCCAATGGTCGACTCGTAGCGCAGATAACCCTCGTCAGCCAGCCACAGCAGCGCGCCCAGGCAGGCTTGGTGACGCTTGCTCGGTAGGCCGAACTCATCCGGCTCTTCGCGGCCAATCAGATCTTCCACGTATAGCGAGGCTTTACGCGGGAATACCTGATAGAGCATTAGCAGGCCGCTGGCGGCATCTTTGTAGAAGTCGTCTATCTGCAGGTCCATGGGTAAGCCTGGCTGTGATCTGAAAGGGAGGCGGATGCCGGAGCGGGCATCCGCGAAGGCGGTCAGTTACTGGCGATAGGTCTTGAGGAAGCTGCCGATGCGGCCAATCGCTTGTTCCAGGTCGTCGACGCGGGGCAGGGTGACCACCCGGAAGTGATCCGGCCACGGCCAGTTGAAGGCAGTGCCCTGAACGACCAGCAGCTTCTCGGAAAGCAGCAGGTCGAGGACGAACTTCTCGTCGTTGTGAATCGGACAAACCTTGGGATCAATCTTCGGGAAGGCATACAGCGCGCCCATCGGTTTGACGCAGCTGACACCGGGAATGTCGTTGAGCAGCTCCCAGGTGCGGTTGCGCTGCTCCAGCAGGCGGCCGTTAGGTAGCACCAGGTCGTTGATGCTCTGGTAGCCGCCCAGAGCAGTCTGGATCGCATGCTGGCTCGGCACGTTGGCGCATAGACGCATGTTGGCCAGGATGTCGATGCCTTCGATGTAGCTCTTGGCATTGTGCTTGGGACCGGAAATGATCACCCAGCCGGAGCGGAAACCCGCTACGCGGTACGACTTGGACAGGCCGTTGAAGGTCAGACACAGCACGTCCGGTGCCAGGGAGGCGGTGGAGATGTGTTGGGCTTCGTCGTAAAGAATCTTGTCGTAGATCTCGTCGGAAAAGATCACCAGATTGTGCTGACGCGCCAGCTCGACGATATCCATTAGCACTTCGCGCGAATACACGGCGCCAGTCGGGTTGTTCGGGTTGATCAGCACCAGCGCCTTGGTATTCGGAGTGATCTTGGCGCGCATATCGGCGATGTCCGGGAACCAGCCAGCCTGCTCGTCGCACAGGTAATGCACCGGTTTGCCGCCGGAAAGGGCCACGGCAGCGGTCCACAGCGGATAGTCGGGCGCCGGGATCAACACTTCGTCACCGTTGTTGAGCAGCGCCTGCATGGCCATGACGATCAGCTCGGACACGCCATTGCCCAGGTAGATGTCCTCGATGCCGACACCTTCGATCTGCTTCTGCTGGCAGTACTGCATCACCGCCTTGCGCGCGCTGAACAGGCCCTTGGAGTCGCTGTAGCCCTGCGCGGTAGGCAGGTTGCGAATCACGTCCTGAAGAATTTCTTCAGGGGCTTCGAAGCCGAATGGCGCTGGGTTGCCGATGTTCAGCTTGAGAATGCGCTGGCCTTCCTCTTCCAGGCGCTTGGCGTGCTTGAGCACTGGGCCGCGAATGTCGTAGCAGACGTTGGCGAGCTTGTTGGATTTGCTGACCTGCATGGTGAAGAATCCCGAATCGAAGAAGGGCGGCCTTCAATGGGCCGAGGCGGCGGCGAGCCGTGGCGGGTTGAGGTGTCGAATCATACGTGTCAGCCTGAGTCGGGCAAAGATACAGATAAGGCTTTTTTATCCCGAGGAGGACGGCCTGTGAGCAAGCTCGAAAAACCATTGGAAACCTGGCGTGAGGAGCTGACCGATACGCAGTTCAACGTCTGCCGCCTGGGCGGCACCGAACGGCCGTTCACCGGTGAGTACCACGACAGCAAAGAGCCGGGTATCTATCAGTGCGTATGCTGCGGTACGCCGCTGTTTGATTCCGATGCCAAGTTCGATTCCGGCTGCGGCTGGCCGAGCTATTTCCAGCCGCTGAACGCCGAGGTGATCACCGAGCTGGAAGACTTCAGCCACGGCATGCATCGTATCGAGGTACGTTGCAGCAATTGTGATGCCCACCTGGGGCATGTGTTCCCCGATGGTCCGCGGCCGACAGGTCTGCGCTACTGCATCAACTCGGTGTCGCTCAAGCACGTGCCTCACGAGGCTTAACCGGGCACGCGAATCATTCGGCCCGCAATACGCGGGCCTTATTTTTATGGGATTAAATTGTGTGCAATTTAATTGTTGGCTACTCTTTCGGCTCCTTTCACCATTGAGCGCCACCCATGAGCCAACAGTTGCTGGACATACCTTGTACCACCATCACCGGCGAGCAAAAGCGCTTGAGCGACTTTGGCGGCAAAGCGATTCTAGTGGTCAATACCGCCAGCCAGTGTGGCTACACGCCGCAGTACCAGGGGCTCGAAGCGCTGTGGAAGCAGTACCGCGACAAGGGGCTGGTGGTGCTGGGCTTTCCCTGCAATCAGTTTGGCAAGCAGGAGCCGGGTGATGAGCAGGCGATTGGCAGTTTTTGCGAGCTGAATTTCGGCGTGACCTTCCCGCTGTTTCGCAAGGTGGAGGTCAATGGCTCGGACGCACATCCGCTATTCGTGGCGCTCAAGCGCCAGGCGCCGGGGTTTCTCGGCACGCAGCGCATCAAGTGGAACTTCACCAAGTTCCTGATCAGCGGTGATGGCCGCAGCGTCAGCCGTTATGCGACTACCACCAAGCCCCAGGCGCTGCAGGCGGCGATCGAAGCGTTACTCGATGGATGATCTGCGGCTTGATCGCCAGCTGTGCTTCAAGCTGTACGCTGCCTCTCGCCAAGTGGTGCGCGCCTATAAGCCAATGCTCGATGGCTTGCAGCTGACCTACCCGCAGTACCTGGCGATGCTGGTGCTCTGGGAGTGGGATGAGGCGGCGCCGGCACAGCCGACGGTCAAGGCGTTGGGCGAACGTTTGCTGCTCGACTCGGGCACTCTGACACCGCTTCTCAAGCGCCTGCAGCAAGGGGGGCTGGTGGAGCGCCAGCGCAGCGCAGCGGACGAGCGGGAGATGCATTTGCGTCTTACCAATCAGGGGCGTCAATTGCGTGAACGGGTGCCGAGCCTCAAGCGCGAGTTGCTCTGTGAGCACGGCGTCGACAGTGACCAGCTGGAGCCGCTACGGGCGCAGCTGGATGCACTTCTGCAGCGCATGAGTGGCTAGACGATTGCCTAAATCAGTGGCTACTCAGGCGGGCAGCCACTGATCGAGCAGGGCGAGCAGCTCTTCGCGGCGGAAGGGCTTTGCCAGGTAATCGTTCATGCCGGCAGCCAGGCAACGCTCGCGTTCCTCTGACAGCGCATTGGCGGTCAGCGCGATGATTGGCAAATGCTGTAAGGCCGGTGTCTGGCGGATGCGCCGGCTGGCTTCGTAGCCATCCATGATCGGCATGTTGCAGTCCATCAGCACCAGATCCACGGTCTCTTCCTGCAGCTTTTCCAATGCTTGCTGGCCATTGTTCGCCAGCAAAACCTCCACGCCCTGCTTGCCAAGCATGCCTTTGGCGACCAGTTGGTTGACTGGATTATCCTCGACCAGCAACACGCGCGCCGGCTTGCGAGGGGCGACCGCCTCGGGTTGCGTGTCTGACGTCTCATCCACCGAATGCTCGAGTGCATGTTTGAGCGCCTGCAACAGATGGTGCCGGCTAAGCGGCCTGGCAACCTGCTCTAGCGGTGCGAGTGCCGCAGCGTGTTCGGCGTCTAGGAAGCTGCCATAGGCGGTGACCAGAATGATCGGTGCAGCCGTTTGCTGGCGCAGCTTTTCCATGCACGCAGGGCAGTCGCTGATGAGGACGTCGGCGTCGATGTCGTCGACATCGCTTGCACTGTCCAGGCGCCGGTAGCTCAGGCCCCAGTTGCCGATCAATGCCGGAAGCAACTCCGCCAGGCCGGTGTCGGCCCCGCAGATAGCCAGCACCCTGCCGTGCAGGCGTGGGGCTGGCGGCGCAGCTTCAAGGCTTGGCAGTGGCAGGATGGCGCTGAAACAGCTGCCGTTTCCGGGTGTGGACTGCAATTCGAGCGTGCCCTGCATGGCTTCGCATAGCCGGCGGGTCAGGGCCAGGCCCAGGCCGGTTCCGCCGAATTGCCGGGTTATGTCCGCGCCGGCTTGAGTGAACGGCTGGAAGATTCGTGCCTGGGCGTCGGCCGCAATACCGATGCCGGTATCGCGAACGTCGAGGCGTATATATCCGCCTTCAGCCTTGATACGAATATCGACGCGGCCCTCGCGGGTGAATTTCAGGGCGTTGGAAAGCAGGTTACTGACTATCTGCCTGACCCGAGTCGGGTCGCCAAGGACCTGAGTTGGCAGTCGTGGGTCGATCAGGCAAGTCAGCTCCACGCCAGATTGGGCGTTCTGCGACAGCAGGCTGGCTGTGCCTTCCACCAGTGCGCCGAGATCGAACGCGATGTTTTCCAGTTCGAGCTGGCCTGCTTCGAATTTGGACAAGTCGAGAATGTCGTTGAGTAGGTCGACCAGTACTTTGCCCGAGTCGTGGGCGATGGACAGTTGCTGGCGCTGTTCACTGCTCAGGGCGCCCTCCAGTGACAGGGCGAGCATGCCCAGCAGGCCGTTGAGCGGCGTGCGGATCTCGTGGCTCATGTTGGCCAGAAAGATCGAGCGAGCCTGGGCCATGGCCAGGGCGTCTCGGCGGGCTTGCTCGAGCTCCTCGTTGGAGCGGCTGAGGCGGCTGTTGGCAGCCTTGAGCTCGACGGTGCGCGCCGAAACGATGGCCTCCAGCTCGCCCAAGTATTCAGTCAGGCGATCTTCCGCGGTGCGGCGTTGTTCGATCTCGGTGGCGATGCTAGCAAATTGTCGGTTGGCGACTTTTACCAGTACGCCAAGCTCATCGCGCTCGTGACCAGGTGGGCAGGGCAGCGGCGTGCGGTCCGGAGTGCGTAGGTCACGCCCTGCCAGTGCCTGGATGACTTGGTTGAACGGTTTGGTGAGCATGAAATAGAACAGCACCAGGAGAATCACCGACAGCAGCAGGCTGCGCGTGAAGCCGCTGACCAGGGTCAGCATCGAGCGTTTGAGGAAGTTGCTGCCAAAGGCGTAGGTGTCGACATCGAGCTGCAGCATTCCCAGCTGTTCATCGGGGGCGTGGTCGACCGAGAGCTTCGTTTCGAAGTGGCGGCTGCTACCAAATAGAAAGTCGCTGAAAACACGATAGCGGCTCTGCACGGAGGGTTGCTCAGCGCTGGCCAGTACTTCGCCATTGCTGTCGACGATGCGTGCACCGATTATCGCCGGCGAATGGCGCAAGCCCACGACCAGTTCCTGAGCCAGTTCGGCATCGATGTTGTAGGCGATACGTGCGGCAGGATTGTGGCTGATCTCCATCAGTGCACGAATCTCGCGGTTGATGGCGGCGTCTTCGCTGGCATAATCGACGCCAATCTGCACCAGACTCAGCAGTGCGCCGAGGATGAACGCCACCAGAACGGTAAGGCCTGCCTGTTTGAATGACAGTCGCTGTCTGAGAGGGATTTCCATATGGTGGCGCTGTCTCGTTCCGTTCGCCGCTCAAGCATAGTCGATCTGGCCTGCTTTTTCGGCATATCTGGCGCACAGACTGAATATTTGAGGAGCTGCTACGTGGATCCCCGTTTTTCTGATTTTCTCCAGCGCGCCGACAGCGTGCTGATGCGCCTTGAGCCGCTGTTGCCCGCCGTTCGCGAGCCGCTCGACTGGCAACACACGCTGGCAGCGCGCTGGCAACGCGAAGGCCGCTCGGGCTATCTGCAGGCGCTTAATGTAAGCCTGGACATGAGCTTGTCGGATCTGATTGGCGTCGACACCCAACGTGAGCAACTGGCACGCAATACGCGGCAGTTCGTGCAGGGTATGCCCGCCAACCATGCGTTGTTGTGGGGGGCTCGGGGCACCGGTAAATCTTCACTGGTACGGGCACTGTTGGCGGAGCATGCCGGCGCCGGTTTGCGGTTGATCGAGATCGAGCGTGATCACCTGGCTGATTTGCCGCGTGTGGTCGAGCTACTGATGACGCTGCCACAGCGCTTTATCCTTTTCTGCGATGACCTTTCGTTCGAAGCCGGCGAGGGCGATTATCGGGTGCTCAAGAGTGTGCTCGATGGCTCCCTGGAGCGTTCACCGGAAAACGTGCTGCTGTATGCCACGTCCAATCGTCGGCACCTGGTGCCGGAGCGTGAGAGCGACAACGCCAATACCAAAATGGTCGATGGCGAGCTGCATCCGAACGAGGCTGTTGAAGACAAGATCGCGCTGTCGGATCGCTTTGGTCTGTGGTTGTCCTTCTACCCCTTCACTCAGGAACACTACCTGGATGTGGTGCGCCACTGGGTCGAGGTACAAGCGACGCAGTCGGGCCTACAGTGGCAGTGGAGCGAGGAGCTAGAGAAGCTTGCGGTGCGTTGGGCTACCGGGCGTGGCAACCGCAACGGGCGCTGCGCCTATCAATTTGCCCGCCAATGGGTCGGGCTGCAGTTGTTGGAGACCTCGCAATGATCGACTTGAGCCAAACCGGCACCGGCCTCGATGGCTACTCGCTGCTGACCGCCCAGCTGGAGGCGTTGCTCTCTGGTGAGCGGGACTTCATCGCCAATGCCGCGCAGTTCAGTGCCTTCGTTTATCACGAGTTGGAAGGTTTGAACTGGGCCGGCTTCTATCTGGTGAAAGATGACGAGTTGGTGCTCGGTCCATTTCAGGGCAAGGTAGCCTGTGTGCGTATCGCCTTCGGGCGTGGCGTATGCGGCGCCGCCGCTGCTTCTCGGCAAACGCAGCGGGTAGAGGATGTGCATGCCTTTGCCGGGCATATCGCCTGTGACAGCGCTTCGAACAGTGAGCTGGTCGTGCCACTGATCAAGGACGGTCGGCTGATTGGTGTGCTGGACTTGGACAGCCCGCGGGTAGGGCGTTTTAGTGAGGCTGATCAGCGTGGCATCGAAGGGCTGGCAGCTGTGCTGCTGCTTGCCAGTGACTGCTGATCAGCACAAGGCAGGTTAGGAGCTGAGAGGCGCTCGTATCTCAGTCGTACAAGGCTTTTTTCTTCCAGCCGTCGTCTTCCATCGACTTGAGCCCCTCGGTCAGCTCGCTGTCAGCGTCGCCGCTGGGCGCCTGGGAGCTGACCAGCATCGCGTTGACCCGCTCCAGCTGCTTCTGAAACTGCAGCAGGGTCGCCTGGTAGCGGGCGGTGTCCGGTTGCTTCTGCAAGAACTGCACGCCGCGCTCCAGAGCCAGTCGGGCGTGGCCGTTTTGCTGCTGCTGCAGCGCTTGTTTGGCCTGGTTACCGTACAGCTCGATATACAGCTGCACCAGCTGGTGGCGAATCTCTTTGACCCAGTGTTTGGCTTCGTCCACCGGCAGCAGCCCGGCTTGAGCAAATTTGTTGACTTGCCCATGCAGAGCTTCAAGTTGCGTGCGCACCTGGGCGGCGCGTGCATCGTCGGTTACCGGGAAGGGCGCATTGCGTACCGGAATATCGGCGCCCATGGCGATGAGTTTGCGCAGTTCTTCAGCCATGGCGACATACACGCTGTCTTTCTTATCGGCTTCGAGAATGCGTTCGGCAAAGTGCAATTGCAGTTTGCATAGCAGCAGCTTGAGCTCAGGCGTCATCAACTGCCCGGCGAGCTGCTCATTGAGATCGGCGATACGGCGGTAGCGTTCAGCCAGATCGGCCTTGAGCCGTGCCTTCTTGCGTTTGTTGTTTTCAGACAGCTGGTTCACGTAGGCCAGTAACACCAAAAGCGTGATACCGCCGATTATCGCCATGGTGATCACGAGCGAGGACATCGTCTTAACCTCTTAAGGGCCGTTGTGCAGATTGCAGCAGCCGGCGTGGTGGCAACTGCCGTGTTCCATAGCGAATCATCTTACTCGCGTTCTGCCATCATTGCGCGTATTGCGACACAGCCTGCGTATTGGCCATGCGTATTAAAGCAGGTCGAATCTGGCTCTGCAGATGCGCCTGACTGCCCAGGCGGCCAGGAGACCCTCAGAATTCGGGTGAAGTCGTTGATTTTAAAAAATTTTATATGAGAGGTTGACGGCCGTTGAAAGGCTCCATAGAATGCGCGCCACTTCCACGGTAATGCTGAAAAGCACAGCGAGGAAGCCGGAAATTTCGGGCAACGTCCCCTTCGTCTAGTGGCCTAGGACACCGCCCTTTCACGGCGGTAACAGGGGTTCGAGTCCCCTAGGGGACGCCACTTCCGAAAGAAGTGGAATGCAATACAATGCGGGAATAGCTCAGTTGGTAGAGCACGACCTTGCCAAGGTCGGGGTCGCGAGTTCGAGTCTCGTTTCCCGCTCCATATAAACGAAAACGCCGCTCAATGAGCGGCGTTTTCGTTTCTGCGTTTTGGCGCTACAAGAAAAGCCCGCCAGCATCGTCAATGCTGGCGGGCTTTTTCTTTAGTGGCGGCTACCAGGGGCCGGCATAGCCAGCAGCTGCTTTTCCTGATTCCAGTCGAACGGCTCGTCGTTTTCTTCGGCGTAGAAGCGGCGCTCGTCGAGTTGCTGATACAGCTCGATCTCCTCGTCCGGCATGAAGTGCAGGCAGTCGCCGCCAAAGAACCACAGCAGGTCACGTGGTACCAGATGAGCAATCTGTGGGTAACGCTGAAAGATCTGACTGATCAGATCCTGGCCCAGGTACTGGCTACGTTCGAAATCCACCGGCAGTTCGGTGAGCAGTTCATCGTAGCGCTCGAGGAAATTGGCATGGCTGGCATCAAGGATCTGCTCGGCTTCACCCAGGGCAACCAGGATGGTGCGCAGGTGATTGAGCAGGGCGATGTGGTGGTCGAGATGGGGGCTGGCCATGTCCGGAATCCTGAAAGTAAAGCGGGCGCCGGAGTATAAAGTCCACGGCGCCCGCTGTCGTCTCTGCAGTTTGGCTACCTGACTTTGCCCTCGGTGGGCAGCAGCTCTTCCTTGCTGAAGTCATCGACATCGATCACCACGCGGCGAGCGAGCTCGGCGCGTTGCAGTTGCTGGCCTTCTTCGGGTGTGAGTACGCCAGCGGCGACCGCCGTCTCGATCTCGTTTTGCCCGGGCGTTTCTTTGACCTGACCAGCTTTGACGGCCTTGTGCAGTTTCTTCTGCAGTGGCGCTACCTCCTGCAGCAGGTTGAAAGCATGTTGCAGGGCGCCAACCGGATCTTCCGTCGCGCTGGGGCGGAAGCAGCCTTCGAGTAGCTCTTCGAGGGCCGGATCGCCAGCGTTGCGGCCGATGATCGCCGCGACCTGAGCATCGAGGTGATCGTCCGGGCCCTGGTGACGACGGCCGAAGGGGAACACCAGCACGCGCAGGGCGCTCCCCAGGAAGCGATTGGGGAAGTTATTGAGCAGGGCGTCGATGGCGTCCTCGGCCTTGCCCAGGCTCTCCTCGAGCGCCCAATGCAACAGCGGACGGACGTGCTCCGGGTAGTCCTGATCGTGATAGCGCTTCAGAGCCGCAGAGGCCAGATACAGATGGCTGAGCACGTCTCCCAGGCGCGCTGACAGGCGTTCGCGACGTTTCAGCTCACCGCCCAGCAGCATCATACTGAGGTCGGCCAGCATGGCGAAGGCGGCGCTCAGGCGATTGAGAGCGCGGAAGTAGGGGCGGCTGATGCGATCCCCCGGTACCTTACCGAGCAGGCCCATGCTGAGGCTCAGGATCAGTGTGCTGGCGGCGTTGCTGACGGCAAAGCCAATGTGTTGCATCAGCAGGTCGTCGAACTCCACCAGCGCCTGTTCACGGTCTTCACGGTTGGCCAGGGCCATTTCCTTGAGCACATAAGGATGGCAGCGGATTGCGCCCTGGCCGAAGATCATCAGGTTGCGTGAAAGGATGTTGGCGCCCTCGACGGTGATGAAGATCGGCGCGCCTTGCCACGAGCGGCCCAGGTAGTTGCTCGGGCCCATGATGATGCCTTTACCGCCGTGCACGTCCATGGCGTGGGTGATGCACTCGCGCCCGCGCTCGGTGAGGTGGTACTTGAGGATCGCCGACAGCACCGACGGTTTCTCGCCCAGATCCACCGCATTGGCGGTGAGGATGCGCGCGCTGTCCATCAGCCAGGCGTTGCCGCCGATGCGCGCCAAGGCTTCCTGAATGCCTTCGAAGGCCGACAGCGGCACGTTGAACTGCTCGCGCACCTGGCTGTACTGGCCTGTGACCAGGCTGGTGTACTTGGCGGCGCCGGTGCCGACCGCGGGTAGGGAGATGGAGCGACCTACCGACAGGCAGTTCATCAGCATCATCCAGCCTTTGCCGAGGTAGTCCGGCCCGCCGATCAGGTAGTCCAACGGTACAAATACATCCTTGCCGGAATTGGGGCCGTTCATGAAGGCGGCGCCCAGCGGCATGTGGCGGCGGCCGATTTCCACGCCGGGGGTGTCGGTTGGAATCAGCGCCAGGCTGATGCCCAGTTCTTCCTTGTCGCCCAGCAGGTGCTCCGGGTCATATGCCTTGAAGGCGACACCAAGCAGCGTCGCGACCGGGCCGAGGGTGATGTAGCGCTTTTCCCAGTTCAGGCGCAGGCCGATGACTTCTTCACCGTTCCATTGGCCTTTGCAGATCACACCGCTGTCGGGCATGGCGCCGGCGTCGGAGCCTGCCAGTGGGCCGGTCAGGGCGAAGCAGGGGATGTCTTCGCCACGGGCCAGGCGGGGCAGGTAATGATTGCGCTGTTCTTCGGTGCCGTAATGCAGCAGCAGTTCGGCCGGGCCCAGGGAGTTGGGCACCATTACGGTGGAGGCCAGGTCACCGCTGCGGGTGGCCAGCTTCATTGCGACCTGGGAGTGGGCGTAGGCGGAAAAGCCCTTGCCGCCATATTCCTTGGGAATGATCAGAGCGAAGAAACCGTGCTGCTTGATGTGCTCCCAGGCTTTAGGCGGTAGGTCCATACGCTGGCCGATTTCCCACTCGCTGACCATGGCGCACAGCTCTTCAGTGGGGCCATCGATGAACGCCTGTTCTTCGGCGGTCAGCTTGGCCTTCGGATAGGCCAGCAGCTTGTCCCAGTCCGGACGGCCTCTGAACAGTTCGCCATCCCACCAGACAGTGCCTGCCTCAATGGCATCCTTCTCGGTGGCCGACATCGGCGGCAGCACCTTCTGGAACCACGCGAACAGTGGCGCGGTGAAGTTCTTGCGGCGCAGATCCGGCAATGCGAGCGGAATGGCGACTGCCAGCCACAGCAGCCAGAAGATCACCAGCAGCCAGCCTGGAGCATGGCTGTAGGCCCCCATGATTAGCAGGTAGGCAGCAACTATTGCCAGGGCGGGCAGGGGAGCCGTGCGGCGGTGGGCCAGATAGGCCGTACCGAGAACCAGAACGAGCAACCAGACAGCGAGCATGCAGAATCCTCCGTGATGGCGACAGCAGAACGGCGTGTGCCGCCATAATCGTAGTCGGCTTGGGTAGACCTTGCCGACAGGGGCGTAACAGGGCGCTTCCGGCAAGAGATGGCCCGCCACGTTCCCGATAGTGACCCCGTTGTAGGTCGGCGAGTTCGTATAACAAATCGCATCCGCGGATGACCTGTTGGTCAGCTGCTGAATGGTGCTGTTTGCCTGCTCCATAAACGAGGTCGATAGCCAACATCATCGTCGCCCGCTTCCTTCTTGCGAGCAGAGTGATAGGGTTGTCAGCCTCTTGGCAGGCAGGACTCTGATAAGGACGATTGGTGATGCTGAAAATATGGGGTCGCAAGAATTCCAGCAACGTACGCAAGGCGCTTTGGTGCGCCGAAGAAGCCGGCGTCGCCTATGAGCGGCTCGAGGCCGGTGGCTCGTTTGGTGTAGTCGACCAGCCCGAGTACCTGGCGCGCAATCCCAACGGGCGCGTGCCGATGATCGAGGATGGCGACCTGGTGCTATGGGAGTCCAACAGCATCGTGCGTTATTTGGCTGCAGCCTATGCGCCCGGCAGTCTCTACCGCGAAGATCCTGCCAGTCGTGCCCATGGCGACAAGTGGATGGACTGGACGACCTCTAGCTTTGCCGGCGAATTTCGCGACTTGTTCTGGGGCGTTCTGCGTACGCCAGTCGAGCAGCGCAATCCTGCGGTAATCGAAGCTGCCCGGCAGCGTTGCATCGCTCTTCTTGAGCTGCCCGAGCGAGCGCTGGGCGAACATGACTATTTGTCTGGCGACAGCTTCGGCATGGGCGATATCCCGCTGGGCAGCTTTATTTACGCCTGGTTCGAAATGCCTATCGAGCGGCCGCCGCAGCCCAATCTGCAAGCCTGGTATGCGCGGTTGTGCGAGCGCCCGGCCTATCAGCGTGCGGTGATGACCGAACTGACCTGAGGGCACCTCTAAAAACTACCTGCGTTGTCATCGCCGCGTTGAAAACAGGCTCAAAATGCTCATTTACAGGCTGTACAGTCCGCTTTTTCGCCTGTTTTCGCCTTGCGATGACTGCCTCGCCTACGTTTTTAGAAGCGCCCTGACAGCGCAATTGCGTTGCAATGTTTGCCCGGCACCCCCATCTAAACCCTGTCATTTTCAATGCGTGCGTATCTTCTATGAGTACTGCTCTGTCGATCCGACAGCTGATCAAAACCTATGGCAATGGCTTCACTGCGTTGCACGGCCTCGATCTCGATGTGGCCGAAGGTGATTTCTTCGCATTGCTGGGCCCCAATGGCGCCGGCAAATCCACCACCATTGGCATCCTCTCCACGCTGGTGAACAAGTCCAGTGGCACGGTCAACGTGTTCGGCCATGATCTGGATGCCCAGCCTGCCGCGCTCAAGCGCTGCATCGGCGTGGTGCCCCAGGAATTCAACTTCAACCAGTTCGAGAAGGTCTTCGACATCGTCGTGACCCAGGCTGGCTATTACGGCATCCCGGCGCGCCTCGCCAAAGAGCGGGCCGAGCAGTACCTCAATCAGCTGGGCTTGTGGGAGAAGCGCAATGTCGCCTCGCGCGAGCTGTCCGGCGGCATGAAGCGCCGCCTGATGATCGCCCGCGCGCTGGTGCATCAGCCGCGCTTGCTGATCCTCGACGAACCGACTGCTGGGGTCGATATCGAGCTACGTCGCTCGATGTGGAGCTTCCTTACTGATCTGAACCAGCAGGGCATCACCATCATTCTGACCACCCATTACCTCGAGGAGGCCGAGCAGCTGTGCCGCAATATCGGCATCATCGACCATGGGCGGATTGTCGAGAACACCAGCATGAAGGCACTGCTGGGCAAGCTGCACGTCGAGACGTTCTTGCTCGATCTGAAACACGATCTGCTCGCTGTTCCGCAATTTGTCGGTTATCCCGCCAAGCTGGTCGACGCCCATACCCTCGAAGTGCAGGTGGACAAAAGCCAGGGTGTTACCGAGCTGTTCCGGCAACTGGCGGCGCACAACATCGAGGTGTTGAGCCTGCGTAACAAGAGCAACCGCCTGGAGGAGCTGTTCGTGTCTCTGGTCGAGAAGAATCTGTCGAAGGTGGCCGTATGAATCACGAGCAGTCCGAATTCAGCGCCAACCTGGTGGCCTTGCGTACCATCGTTTACCGCGAAGTGCGCCGTTTCATGCGCATCTGGCCGCAGACCTTGCTGCCGCCAGCGATCACCATGGTTCTGTACTTCGTGATCTTCGGCAACCTGATCGGCCGGCAGATCGGCGACATGGGTGGCTTCACCTACATGGAGTACATCGTGCCGGGGCTCATCATGATGTCGGTGATCACCAACAGCTACGGCAACGTGGTTTCTAGCTTCTTTGGTAGCAAGTTCCAGCGCTCTGTCGAGGAGCTGATGGTGTCGCCGGTGTCGCCGCACACCATCCTTATCGGTTACGTCACCGGCGGCGTGCTGCGTGGCTTAGCAGTGGGCGTGATCGTGACGATACTCTCGCTGTTCTTCACCCACCTGCAGGTGCATCACCTTGGGCTGACAGTGCTGGTGGTACTGCTGACGGCGACGATCTTCTCGCTGGGCGGCTTCGTCAACGCAGTGTTCGCGCGCAACTTCGACGATATCTCGATCATCCCGACGTTCGTGCTGACGCCGCTGACCTATCTGGGCGGCGTGTTCTATTCAATCACTCTGCTGCCGCCGTTCTGGCAGACCGTGTCGATGGCCAACCCGGTGCTGCACATGGTCAATGCCTTCCGCTACGGTATTCTCGGCGTATCGGATATCCGCATCGGCACCGCAATCGGCTTTATGCTGGTCGCCACAGCGGTGCTGTATGTACTGTGCGTGCGTCTGCTGGTCAGCGGCCGCGGCATGCGCCAGTAAGCGTGTTGAGTTGGGTGCACGCTTTAGCAGCGTGCCCTCGCTCCGCTACAGCCAGCCGTAATGCCGGAAGCTCGCGTACAAACCGAGGCAGCCGACACCAATTACGCCCAGAACAGCGAAGTAGCCATACTGCCAGTTCAGCTCGGGCATATTGTGGAAGTTCATGCCATAGATGCCAGCGACTGCGGTAGGGAAGGCAAGAATCGCTGCCCAGGCGGCGAACTTGCGCTGCACTACGCTCTGTCGGGACGACTCCAGCAACAAGCCGACTTCGATGGCGTGGTCGGCCATCTCGCGAAGGTTGGTCAGGTCTTCGAGTAGGCGATTGACGTGAATGGCCACGTCGCGAAAGTACGGGCGCATGTTTTTGTCGATGAACGGAAAGTCCAGGTGCTGCAATTCCTGACAGATTTCTGCCAGTGGGCCGATGTTGCGTCGTAGGCGCAGCAGATCACGACGTAACTGCTGAATGCGCACTACCTCGCCATGGGTCATGGCGCATTCAAGTACGGTTTGTTCGAGTTGCTCCAGCTCCGCGTAGTAGATGTCCATCAGCGGTCGGTAATTCTCGATGATGAAGCTGATCAGTGCGTAGAGCACAAAATCTTCGCCATGCTCAAGCAGCAGAGGCCTGGCCTCGCAACGCTGACGCACCTTGGTGTAGGGCGTGGATTCCCCGTAGCGGGCGCTGATCACGTAGCCCTTGCCGGCGAACAGTTGGGTTTCCACGAAGGTCAGTTCGCCACCGACCTGCACAGGCGAATAGAGCACCAGAAACAGCGCATCACCGAAGATTTCCAGTTTGGGGCGAGTGTGCCGTTGCAGCGCATCCTCCAAGGCCAGTTCGTGCAAATTGAACTGCTGTTGCAGATTGCCAAGCTCCTCGCTGCCTGGATCATGCAGGCCGATCCACACAAAATGCTCAGGTTTGCTGGCCCACTCGCGGCCTTCATCAAGGTGAATGTCGCTGACCTTGCGACCCTTGCTGTACACCGCTGCTGCGACCAGTTCGCCCATGATTTGCCCCGTGCATGATTATGGACGGCAGCTTACCTGCTTATTTCTGCTTGCTCAGCCCCTTTGCCTCGTAAGATCTACAGCGAGTGCTGCTTGTCCAGCTCGATGGACTGGTCGAGTGTTTCCAGCAGCGCGGCGCGAACCTTGAGTTTGGTCTTGCGGTGCGCGTTCATGTTGATCTTCTTGAACTGCGCGGCCACGGCCAGGGCAGTGTCCATCAGTTGGTCAGCCGGTACCACCTTGTCGAGAAAGCCTGCATCGACTGCGCTTTGCGGGTCGAACATCTCGCCGTTGATCACCGAGCGGTGGAAGGCGGATTTACGCAGGCGATCACGCGCCAGTTCGATGCCGACGTGGTGCATGGTCATGCCGATCTGCACTTCGTTGAGGCCAATGCTGAATGCACCCTCGACACCAATGCGGTAATCACTGGAGAGCAGCAGGAACGCACCCTTGGCTACCGCATGGCCGGGGCAGGCGGTGATGATCGGGTACGGGTGGGCGAGCATACGCCGCGCCAGCGTCGATCCGGCAGCGACCAGGTCGATGGCGTTCTGCGGGCCGGAGGTCATCACCTTGAGGTCATAGCCGCCGGAGAGAATGCCGGGCTGGCCGGTAAGGACCACGATGGCCTTGTCCAGCGTTGCACGATCCAAGGCTGCGTTGAGGGCATCGATCACCGCAGGCGAGATGGCATTCACCTTGCCGTTATTGAGTGTCAGGGTGGCGATGCCGTCATCGAGGTGGTAGCTGATCAGGTCGCTCATGGTCGACTCCTTATTGTGAAATTGCGGCTGACGTTACCCATACGCCGTGGTCTGGTAAAGCGCGAAGGGTGACCGACAAGTCAGGGTAAAAACGCTGGACACTGGGGCTGCAGGGAACCCCGTCGAATTTGTGCGTTGCGCCGATGATGGATTGGACGGATAACCACTACTGATATTGCTTGCACGCCATCGGCGTAGTTTGGCGATTGCCCGATGATTCGGCGCTTCAAGGCGAGGCTGGCTTTCCGCTCGTTTGCCGCTGTCTTAAATGTATGAATCTTCTGAAAAAAGTTTTGCCTTTGGGCAAACCTTCGATTACATTAGCGCGCCTCGACAGACAGCATGTCTGGCGAGATCCGGTGAAGTGTCCGAGCGGTTGAAGGAGCACGCCTGGAAAGTGTGTATACGAGAAATCGTATCAAGGGTTCGAATCCCTTCTTCACCGCCACTTTCGAATCAACGCAAACCCCCGTCATTCCTAGCGAAGCGGGGGTTTTGTGTTTCTGGCTTCCGGAATCTAGGGCGTTATTGGGGAGTACTGCGATTTCCGGCCAGCTTTCGATTAACGCTGGGGCGAGACATTCTAAGGCTCAAGTAGGCGCCGACGAGTACTCCAACTTACAAATCGCTGCAGCCCGTTCGCGAACTATTCGTGACAGGGGGGATCAGTTCAGGTCACGCCTATAAACCGTACCCAGGCGATCTAGCTGGAGTTCTGATGCTGCAATCCTTCTTCCTGAGCCCGGCGCAGCGCTTGTATAGCAAGCTGAGTGCTCGTCAACGCCGTGTTGCACTCGCCGCATGTATGGCAGCTTTTTTGGCGACGGCGTTGGATGCTTTCGTGATGCATCCCCCAGAGGTCGAAGATCTTTCTGAAGAGCGTAGCAATGAGCTGCCTAATCTCCTGGCCCAATGGGAAGAGGGCGATGTCATCGTCCTGCTGCGCCACCTGGAACGCTGTGACAAAGAGGACTATCCATGCCTGGAAGGAACCGAGGGAATCACCTCAAGATCGGTGCCGGTTGGAGGATGGTTGGCTGAGGGGTTTGGGCAGTTGGGGCTCTCCAAAACAGATGTCTATAACAGCCCGCTCACGCGCACGGCGCAGACCGAAGAGCTGGTATTCGATGATCTAGGTATCGACGAAGACTGGTTGTACAAATGTCGGGAAACAATGCTCGAGGATGCGCTTGAGCGTAAGGTGCCAGGCAAGAATATGGTTCTGGTAACCCACAGCAGCTGTATTTCCGCGTTCGAGCAATCGCTCGGCTATGACACCGAAACGCCCGAATATGGGACCGCATTGTTTTTCACCAAGTCTGCCAATTCTAAATCCCTAAAAGTGGTTGGCTTTCTTGATGCCGATGATTGGAAGCGTGCGCTTGAGGATGGCGCTCGGCGCCAGAGAGGCTAAAGCAGGAGAGTGTGCAGCCAGCTCTAGGTTGCAGCTTCACTTCGTTCAAGTCTGTGTAAGCAGCATTCAATTTAAGTGGCCTATCACGGCGATATGGGTGAGCGGATTGTTCGTTCTAGCTTGCTGGTGTATCGTCCGCGGCCTTTGATGGGGCGGCCTGCGCCCTTCGGCTTTTACCGTTACAGCTCCCGCTGATTCCGCCACTTTCAAACAAAATCAAAAACCAAAAGCCGCCGGGCTTTTGGGCTTCGGCGTCCGTTTTCTACGGCGTCTTTCCCTAAAGCATCCGCTACTCCGCCAAGCATCGCTTGTCGTCGGGCGTTCTTGTGTGTGCGGTGTGGGCTGCGCGTAACGATCATTGCATTCTTTTTCCGATGCGCCTGCGGGGCGTCATCGTTCCGAGGTTTTTATGTCGCAACTACTTGGCATGGCGCTTGGGCCTTTGCTCGGTTTGTTCATTATCAGTATTGGCAACGGCTTCATTTCTTCGCTGACCACGCTGCGCCTGGATGCGGCGGGGGTGTCGGCGACGGTGATCGGCATCGTCTCCGCGTCCTACTTCATCGGTTTGACGCTGGGCGCACTGTTCAATGATCGCCTGATTCTGCGCATCGGCCATATCCGCGCCTACAGCAGCTTCGCCTCGTTGACCGCCGTCAGCGTGCTGCTGCAGGGGCTGTTTTTCGATCCGTGGGCCTGGATCGTTTTCCGTCTGATAGCCGGCTGGTCGATTCTCGGCGTGTTTCTCGTCGTGGAAAGCTGGATGTTGCTGGCGGGTGACCAGAAGGTACGTGGCCGCCTGCTGGCGCTGTACATGATGGCGCTCTACGGCTCCGGCATGCTCGGCCAACTGCAGCTGGGCGCGATAGATGCCTGGGGCGAAACTGCGCCCTTTATGGTGGCCGGCTTGCTGGCTTCGTTATCGGTATTGCCGATGGGCATCATTCCGCGGGTTACGCCGCTGGTCGAGAAGGTCGAACCGCTGCTGCCGCAGCAACTGATCCGCATGACGCCAACCGGAGTGATTGGCTGCTTTGGTTCGGGTATCGCCATTGCGGCGGTGTATTCGCTGTTGCCGCTGTATCTGCAGCGTATAGGCATGAGCGTCAGCGAGGTCGGCCAGATGATGGCCAGCGTGATCCTTGGCGCCATGGTGCTGCAGTATCCGGTCGGACGCTGGTCCGATCAGCATGATCGGCAGAGCGTGCTGATCGTACTCAGCCTGTTCTGTCTGCTGATTTCTCTGGCGATCATGATTCTGCCGTCCTCGCCAGTGCTGTTGATGGTGTTGTTGTTCCTGCTTGGTGGCGGGGTGTTTGCCGTCTACCCTGTGGCGGTCAGCCATGCGGCGGACCGGGCTCCGGCCGGGGCGCTGGTGCGCATGGTGCAGGGACTGCTGCTGATCAACTCGCTGGGCTCGGCCATCAGCCCGCTGATGATCTCCCCGCTTATGGAGCACGATGGCGACGCAGGGCTTTTTCTGGCCTTCAGTCTGCTCAATGGCTGCCTCGTGCTGCTGTTTTTCTGGCGCCGCAAGTTACGCCCGGCGCCGCAGCCTGTGGCACCATTCGAGCCTGCCACGCCGGCCTCGATGGTCGGTGCCGAGCTGCGGGTAACCGAAGATTTG
Organism: Phytopseudomonas punonensis; assembly: GCF_900142655.1. GTDB lineage: Bacteria > Pseudomonadota > Gammaproteobacteria > Pseudomonadales > Pseudomonadaceae > Aquipseudomonas > Aquipseudomonas punonensis. The sequence continues at coordinate 658,024 of NZ_FRBQ01000002.1, forward strand.
GTGCAGGGCGCGCTTGAGCACGAGCGTATGGAGGATCTTTCCGATGTAGTGCCCGGTGTCGAGGTTGCCGAACCCGTGGGCGATGCCGAGCAAGGTGTTCGAGAGCCCGTCAATGGCGGGCTTCAGGCCTGAAATGACAGAGGCCCAGTGAAGGACATGCTGCGATGAAGTGGGACATTTTCTGCCGCGTCGTCGACAACTATGGCGACATTGGCGTGACCTGGCGCCTGGCGCGGCAACTGGTGGCCGAGCAGGGCGCCGAGGTGCGGCTGTGGGTCGATGATCTGGCTGCGCTGGCACGTATCTGCCCGCGCGCAAATGCAGAGTCGGTTTGTCAGCACTTGGACGGCGTTGAGGTGCTTCGCTGGGATTCTATCTGGCAAGCTGTTAAGCCGGCCGATGTGGTGATCGAGGCGTTCGCCTGCGAGTTGCCCGCCGATTATGTGAAGGCGATGTCCGTGGGTGCGTCGCGGGTGCTCTGGCTGAATCTGGAGTACCTGAGCGCCGAAGACTGGATCGAGGGCTGCCATGGTCTGCCTTCGATGCAAGGCAATGGTTTGCAGAAGTTCTTCTTCTTTCCCGGTTTTACCGCTGGCACTGGCGGGCTGCTATGCGAGGGAGATCTCCTCGATGCCCGCGATGCCTTGCAACGAGACATTGGCGTCCGCGAGCGCTTTCTCGAATCGATGGGCATACGGCCTGCCACCGGTGCGCGGCTGATTTCTCTGTTCGCCTACGAGAATACTGCGCTGCACAGCTTGCTGGATGCCTTGGCAAACGATGCCACTCCCAGCCACCTGCTGGTTCCTGAGGGAAGAGTTCTTGGCGATCTGCATGGCTGGCTAGGTCACGCCACCGAAGTCGGCACTTCCGTCGAGCGAGGTGCACTTCGTGTGCAGGTGCTGCCTTTTATGCAGCAGGATCAATACGACGCGTTGCTCTGGTGCTGTGACCTGAATCTGGTACGCGGTGAGGATTCCTTCGTGCGTGCGCAGTGGGCCGGGCGACCGCTCGTCTGGCATATCTACCCGCAGGAGGAAGGCGCACATTGGGACAAGCTGGAGGCGTTCATGGCGCTGTATTGCCAGGGGTTTTCTGCCGAGGCCAGTGCGGCGCTGCAGGCCCTGTGGCGAGCCTGGAATGCCGGCAAGCCCATGGCCGATGGCTGGAATGCCTGGCTCAGGTGCCACGCTGAGCTTGCCGCACATGCTCAGGAGTGGGCCAGGCGCCAGGCGGTACGTGCAGATCTTGCCGCAGCGCTGGTGCAGTTTTACCGAAATTGGCTATGATACGCGGCCTCGAATTTTGTAAATCCATTCAGATCCGGATATTCGTATGAAAACCGCACAAGAAATGAAGCCTAACAGCGTGGCCCTGATCGATGGCCAGCCATGGCTGATCCAAAAGGCCGAGTTCACCAAGTCCGGTCGTAACAGCGCCATCGTCAAGATGAAGCTGAAGAACCTGATGAACGGCTCGAAGACTGAAACCGTCTACAAAGCCGACGACAAGATGGAGCCGGTCATCCTTGAGCGCAAGGAAGTGAACCTGTCTTACATCAGCGGCGACGACTACGTATTCATGGATCCGGAATACAACTCTTACGAGCTGCGTGCCGAAGACCTGGAAAGCGTTCTGCCGTTCATCGAAGAAGGCATGAACGATGTCTGCGAAGCTGTGTTCTTCGAAGGCAAAGTAATCTCCGTCGACCTGCCGACCACCATCGTGCGTCAGCTGGCTTACACCGAAGGTTCTGCTCGTGGCGACACCTCCGGCAAGGTGATGAAGCCAGCCAAGCTGAGCAACGGTACCGAAGTGAAAGTGGCTGATTTCTGCGAAATCGGCGACTGGATCGAGATCGACACCCGTACTGGCGAATACAAGTCCCGCGCCAAGGCGCCGGTCTGATCGTTAGGCTTGCGAGGTGAAAAACCCGGCCTTTGCGCCGGGTTTTTTATTGTCTGCCGTTTGGCTTTAAGAGCCTGTTACCGCCTGGTGGTCACTCGTCGCGACCATCCATCATGGTGCGTTTGAGTATCACGTAAACCGCGCCATTGCCGCCATGCTTGGCGATGCACGAGGCGAAGCCCAGTACCTGCGGATGCTGACGCAGCCAGGTATTCACATGGCTCTTTATCATCGGCTTGCGACCATCGGTGCGCACGGCTTTGCCGTGGGTGACACGAACGCAGCGAATTTCCAGCTTGGTGGCCTCGGCGAGAAATTCCCAGAGAGTATCGCGAGCCTTCTCCACGTTCATGCCGTGCAGGTCGAGGCTACCATCGAAGGGAATCTGGCCGAGCTTGAGCTTGCGCATCTGGCCGTCCTGCACGCCGTTGCCGACCCAATACAGCGCATCTTCAGCGCCCACGTCGATGACGAACTGATCAGACAGGCCATCGACCTTGATAGTGTCGGTACGCAGGGTGGCAGCCTGGCGCAGGGTTGCCAGGCGAGCACGGTCACTCTTCGGCTTGCCGGTGTCCGCGCGATCATGCTTGATCGGCTTCACGCCTTGCAGCTGGGCTTTGAACAGGGAAAAGTCATCGTCTTGCATTGGAGCCTCCGCCGGGGGCGACAAGTTTACCAAGCGGAGAAGGGCGGGTCAGTCGCGTTTCTTCATCAGGTGCGGGGACATAGCCAGGTCTGCGCGGCGCTGGCGCATGCGTCGGCGGGATTTGCGCCAGCCCACTACTCCACCCCAGAACAGTACCAGGCCAAGCACAAGCAGCACGCTGGCGTCGACCGTCGAATCATTGAGGTTGCCCAGCGCCGGCGGGCGGCCCAACAGCGTCGCGGTACCCGCCATCATCAGAAGAATGCCCAGTACCGCGAACACTGCCGTCAGCGCAGCGGCAAAGCGCAACCGCCAGCTGTACGAGCGTCGCGGACGAAGATGGCTGGCGTTGAAACCGTCGGTGTGCTTCATGCGCTAATTCCTTGAAGGCTCATCTCGCTATGACTGGCAGTGTAGTAGCGGGTTCAAACAGCGCGGCTCAGTAGAACTGGTTCTTACAACAGGGCGTTGGCGTCTGGAACCCAGGCGGCAAAGTTGTCGGCCAGGGCAATCATTTCCACGCGGTGCATCTCGGCAGCGCTGATCACCTTGCCATCCGGCGTCGGCAGGTCGCGGGTGGCGCAGGCGGCATCGACCACCGTACAGCGATAGCCGTAATCCTTGGTGGCGCGGATGGTGGTGCTGATGCTCGAGTGAGTCATGAAGCCACAGACGATCAGGTCCAGATGGCCGAGCGACTGCAGCTTCTCGTGCAGCTCGGTACCGGAAAAGGCGTTTGGCATGCGCTTCTCAACGACGATCTCACCCGGCAGCGGTGCGACTTCCGGCAGGTGGTCGCCACGTGGGCCGCGTGGGTCGAGCAGGCCGCCCGGAATTCCCAGGTGCTTGATATGCACGATAGCTCCACCCTGGGCCCGTACGGCGTCCAGCAGTTTGGCAATCTCAACCAGGGCAGCGTCCAGGCCTGGCAACTGCACCACACCGCTGCGATATTCTTCCTGGGCATCGATGACCAGTAGAGTCGCATTGCTCAGGTTGGCAGGTGCGTGGCCACGACCGGTGAGCTGATAGAACGTTTGCGGGTGGGACGACATGTACGACTCCTTGCTGGCGCGGTTAACGGTGCACATTGTCCGCCTCTATGACGTTGCTGTGAACCTCTCTGTTGGTTGTATTGCTGCCGCGTCATGTGGGTGGGGCAGATGAATCGTTTCAGCTTTCCTCGCTTTATGTCTGCTTATCGTCGAGCAGATGAGGCGTAGCGCTGGATTGCCGGGGTAGGGCTGCTAAACTGTCGGCTTTTGCCCGGAGCCCTGTCGTGACCGATGCCCGCCCAGCCCTGAACACTCGCCTGCGTACCTTGCGTGATTACATTCGTTGGGCGGTAAGCCGTTTTCAGGCTGAAGAGCTGTTCTTTGGGCACGGCACCGATAACGCTTGGGATGAGGCTCGCCAGCTGGTGCTCGGCGCCCTGCATCTGCCTTGGGAAATCGCCGACGGTTACCTCGATTGCCGCCTCGAAGACGACGAGCACCAGCATCTGCATGACCTGCTCAAACGCCGCATCGAGGATCGCGTGCCCACCGCCTATTTGCTCGGCGAAGCCTGGTTCTGCGGCTTGCCCTTCATCGTCGACGAACGCGTGTTGGTGCCCCGTTCACCTATTGGTGAGCTGATCGAGCAGCGTTTCAGCCCGTGGCTGGCGAGTGAGCCGACGCGGATTCTCGACTTGTGCACCGGTTCTGGCTGCATCGGTATCGCCTGCGCTTACGAGTTTCTCGACGCCGAAGTGGTGCTTGGCGATCTGTCCTACGAGGCGCTGGAAGTGGCCAACCGCAATATCGAACGCCATGGCCTCGAAGAGCGCGTGTACACCGTACAGGGCGACGGTTTTGCCGGGCTGCCGGGGCAGCGTTTCGACCTGATCGTCTCCAACCCGCCTTATGTCGATGCCGAAGACTTCGCCGACATGCCAGCTGAGTATCAGCACGAGCCGGAAATGGGCCTGGCCTGTGGCGATGACGGTCTTGATCTGGTGCGCCGGATGCTAGCGGAAGCAGCCGATCACCTAACCGAGAAAGGGCTGCTGATTGTCGAGGTTGGGAACAGCCAGGTGCACGTCGAGGCGCTGTATCCCGAAGTGGATTTCGCCTGGCTGGACTTCGCCCGTGGCGGCCATGGCGTGTTCATGCTCTCGGCCGAGCAGTGCCGCGAACATCAGGCACTGTTTCGCGAGCGCTGCTGATAAAGCTTCCTGAGTGTCGCTGCGCTCGACGCCAGGCCGCCGACCGCCAAACGTAGCCTGTGGTTGAGCGCAGCGATACCCAGGGATATCGCCAACTACGCTCAGGCCTCGCGCCCACCGCGGCGCAGCAGGTAGCTGTCCATGATCCAGCCGTTTGCCTCGCGTGCGGCGGCGCGGGTTTCTGCGATGTGTTCAGCGACATCAGCGAGCTTGCCGGCGATAAGAATCTCGTCTGGCGTGCCGACATAAGCGCCCCAGTAGATGTGCAGGTCTTCGTTGATCACGTGGCGAAAGCTGTCCTGTGCGTCGAGCATCACTACCACGCTGTCCACGCCCTCTGGCCAGCCCTCGCGCAGGCGGCGGCCGGTAGTGATTTGCACGGCACGACCGATTTGGTTCAGGGGAATGCGGTGGCGGGCGGTGAGCGCCTGCACGCTGGTGATACCGGGGATTACTTCGTAGTCGAGAGGCATGCCGCCCTCGATCACACCGTCGAGAATGCGGATGGTGCTGTCATAGAGCGAGGGGTCGCCCCAGACCAGAAAGGCGCCGATTTCGCCATCTTGCAATTGGCTGATCAACTGCTCGAACACCGCCTGTTTGTCGCGATTCAGGCTGTCGATACTGGCGTTGTAGTCGGCTACATCGCGCTCGCGCTCGGGATTGGTCGCTTCGAGGATGCGATAGTTACGGCCCGGCTCGATATAGCGATCAAGGATCAGGCGGCGCAAGGCGATCAGCTTGTCCTTGGCTTCACCCTTGTCGAGGATAAAGAACACATCGGCGCGATTGAGCGCCTTGGTCGCCTGGGTGGTGAGGTAGTCGGGGTCACCGGCGCCGATGCCGATGATCAGGATGTCTTTCATGCTGCGCATCTCGTACTTGCAATGGCGCGCAGCATATCAGGTGCTGGTTGTTGGCTGCCTCGCAGAGCAGCGCTTCGCGATTTTGAACTAGAGCAGCATTTGTGGGAGGGCGCGGGGACGCCTAGTCCATGCGCCCGAAAAGCTTCGCGGGCATGGCCCGCTCCCACAGATATATTGCCTTGGTTCAGCCTGCCGCCAGCTTCAGCACTGTCTCGGGCTCCGGCTCTGCCACGCCTGCCAGGAACTCGTCGCCCCAGCGGCGGATATCGTTGTAGTTAACGATATCGAACAGCTCACGCATCCGCGCACGGGCTTCGGCTTTGGGCATGTTCAGCGCCAGGTAGCAGGTGTGCGCCAGGTCGGCCGTGTCATGCGGGTTGGTCAAAAGGGCGCCTTTGAGCTCCGCCGCGGCACCGGCGAATTCCGAAAGTGCCAATACGCCCTGGCCTTCCAGCAGACCTTGGGTGGCGACGAACTCCTTGGCCACCAGGTTGAGGCCGTCGCGCAGCGGGGTGATCCACATGACGTCGGCCATGGCGTACCAGGCCACCACCTCGTCGAATGGAAAGCTGCGGAAGAAGAACTGCACCGGCGTCCAGCCGATTCGTGCGAAGCGGCCGTTGATGCGACCAACCGCCTGCTCGATCTGCGCTTGCAGCTCGTCGTAGATTGTCATCTCGCGCGCAGCCGGTACGCAGATGCTGACGAGGGTGATCTTCTTGTGCAGCTCCGGGTTGTCCGCCAGTAGCCGCTCGTAGGCGTGCAGTTTTTCGAGGATGCCTTTGGTGTAATCCAGGCGCTCCACGGACAGCACCAGCTTGATGCCACTGAGCTCGCTGCGCAGATGGGCCATCTGCTCGCGAGTTTTTTCCTGGGCAAGGGCGTTGCGCACCCGGTCGATATCCAGGCCGACCGGGTGAGCGCCAAGTTTGACCACGCGGCTGCCGGTGTCCACGGCGGTGGTCATGCGCTCCAGGCCCACGGCGCAACCATAGGTGATGAATCGCGGTGCGCAGTTCTGTCGGCTGATCGTTTGCAGCGGCGTGACGCCGCGTGCCACGTCGACGAAGTTTTCTACCTGACGCGGGATATGGAAGCCGATGTAGTCGCACTGCAGCAGGCTGCCGATGATCTGCCGGCGCCACGGCAGTACGTTGAATACGTCGGCCGAAGGGAAGTAGGTGTGGTGGAAGAAGGCGATTCGCAGGTCCGGGCGCAGTTCGCGCAGGTAGCCCGGCACCATCCACAGGTTGTAGTCGTGCAGCCAGACGATGGCGCCTTCCGCCGCTTCCTTGGCGGTGCGCTCGGCGAAGGCTCGGTTGACCTTGAGAAACACCTGCCAGTCATCTTCATCGAAGCGGGCACGTTCCCAGAAAGTATGCAGCGTCGGCCAGAAGGCTTCCTTGGAGAAGCGCTTGTAGAAGATGTCGACTTCCCTCTTGCTCAGCGCTACCCGTGCGGCGGTGAGTTTCGGGTAGCGCTCGGCGTCCACCGTGGTGTGAGTTTCGAACGGCTCGTCGCCTTCCTCGTCAACCGCCCAGGCGACCCAGGAGCCAGGGCGCGAATCGCCGAAGAAGCTCATTAGCGTGGGGATAATGCCGTTGGGCGAGGTTGGACGGCGGCGCTGTACTTTGCCGTCCACGCGGTGCTCTTCGTAGGGCAGGCGGTGATAGACCATCACCAGTTCGGCCCGGCCCGGTTTGGTTGCCGTGCGTTTTTCCGCGGCGATGCCATGTTCGCCGAGAAAGCCGAAATGTACGAAGGCCTGCAGAATGCCACCGCAACCTGGGCGGTCCGCCTGCAGAATCCATGACTGGTGCTCGGTGGCCTTGAGCAGATTCGGCTCGGAATCGCCAACGCATACGCCCTTGTATGTGCCGTCGAGCATGTTTAGGTCATTGAGGGTGTCGCCACAGGCCAATACCTGGCCATCGTCGATCCCCAGCCAGTCGACCAGCGCCTTAAGGCTGGTGCCCTTGTTAATGCCTTTGGGCAGAAAGTCGAGGTAGCGATCCGCGGAGTAGAGCAGATCGCAACCTAGCGTTTCTGCGACCAGGGCCAGAGCCGGGTCGGCAGCCTGTTCGGGCGTGCAGAAGTAGGAGCAGCGGCGTGCCTGGGGCACGTCCTGACGCTCTAGGCCGAAACCTTCCAGGGCTTGAGCGACCTGGCTTTCACCCGGCCAGCGGGCATCGACCTGGCTCTGCAGCTGTTGAATGGGTTGCAGAGTGTCGCCATGCACGAAGGTGGCGCCAACGTCGGCGATGATGAAGTCCGGTTGTGGCAAGGTCGGGTCGGCCAGCAGCGGCAGGACCGCTTCAAGGCTGCGACCGGTAACGTAGGCCAGCTGAATTTCCGGGTGGGCGGCGATGGTCTGGTAAAGGCTGAGACGATCCTCAGGATCGCCAGCGAGAAAGGTTCCATCAAGATCGGTTGCAAGTAGCATGCGCTGTCTCCCTGTTCAAGCGCCGACATCAGCCGACGGGTAAAGCGGGCGCCTGGTTGGCGCCTCTGTTCTGCAGGCGTGTGTGTGCCTACGACGAAGTAGCCGCGCGCTCCTGCGCGCTGCCGGGGTTATCGTTGTCCGGGTCGCTGTCATCGTCTGCCGGAGGGGCGTCCGGCATCAGTTCCAGCACGGTATGGCTGGTGCGTAGCATCGGCACGAAGTGCGCCTGCTCACCTGTGACCAGGTCGCTGACGTGGCGCAGGCGATAAAAGGTATAGGCCGCCAGCAGCCCCAGCGTGGCCGCGAAATACAGTGGCAACGCGGCGGCGCCGCTGTATTGCATCAGCAGGCCGGCGAGCAGCGGCCCGCATACGGAGCCAACGCCATTGATCATCAGCAGGCTGCTGGAGCCGGAAAGGATCTCGTCGCTGTGCAACTGGTCGATCAATTGCGCCACGGCGATGGGGTAGATGGCGAACGACAGCCCGCCAAACAGGAACATCAGCGCCAGCAACGGGCGACCGGCAGGTAGCAGGCTCATCGCCAGGGCGACGAGCACCGCAGCGCTGACCACCCAGAACAGCACCCAGCGTCGGTCGTGGGTATCGGAGAAGCGACCGATCGGCACCTGCAGCAGGGCGCCGCCGAGAATGGTCGCGCTCATCATCAGGCCGACTCCGGCGGCATCGAAGCCATTGAGGCTGGCATACACCGGCGCCATGCCCCAGAACGCACCGAGCGCCAGACCGGAAAGACCCGCTGCGGCAATCGACAGCGGTGCGATGCTGACGATGGCGCGCAGGTTGGTATGCAGGGTGTCCGGCACACTGGGCTGCGGCTGTCGGGTTAGAGTGATGGGCATCAGCGCCGCACTGATCAGCATTGCCGCCAGGGCGAAGAGCAGGAACTCACCGGGGTCGGCCAGGTTCAGCAACTGCTGAGCAGCAGCCAGGGCACCCAGGTTGACCGCCATGTAAACCGCGAACATCTGCCCGCGCTTGTCGTTGGGCACCTGAGCGTTGAGCCAACTCTCTATGACCATGTACAGGCTGACCAGCGCCAGACCGTAGAGCACCCGCAAGCCGAGCCACACCCACGGGTCGACGATCAGCACATGGAGCAGCGCGGTGATCGCGGCGAGGGCGGCGCAAAAGGAAAACGCACGGATATGCCCAACGCGACGAACCAGCGGAATAGCCAGCCAGGTACCGAGGAGAAAACCGACGAAGTACCCGGACATGATCAGGCCGAGCATCCCGGTGGAGTAGCCTTCGGCAACGCCACGCAGGGTCAGTAGGGTGTTGAGCAGACCATTGCCAAGGAGGAGTAACGCGACCCCACCCAGCAACGAGCTGATAGGGGCAATAGAGGACCACATGGCGAACAACCCTAGGGAACTATGCCGGTGATGGCAAGCAGGAAGCGCGCCAGTGATCCTCGGATATTGTTTCTATCTATTTGATATTAAATGAATATTTTTAGCGACGAACGGTCGTCCCATTTTTGATGGCAACGAAAGGCACTAGCGTGGTGCGCATGGAAGCGACTTTGTCCCGTTTACAGGGCATGTCACTTGCGAACATCGGCCGCTTTCGCCAGCTCGTCGGTACGCGCCGCCATGACGAAATCGTTGCGGTGCAGGCCCTTGATCGAGTGGCTCCACCAGGTGACGGTGACCTTGCCCCATTCGGTGAGCAGCGACGGGTGGTGGTTCTCTGTCTCGGCGATTTCGCCCACTGCATTGGTAAACGCCAGCGCATGCTTGAAGGTGCGAAACGCGTAGGCTCGCTCGAGCTGCATCACGCCATCGCGAACCTCGATGTTCCAGTCCGGGATTTCCTTGATCAGCTGCGCCAGTTCGGCCTCGCTGACTTTGGGCGCATCGGCGCTGCAGGCTTCGCAAGTGGCTTTGGACAGTGCAGTCATGGGGGTTCCTCTGAACGTTGATCGTTACGGCTGTTCTTAGGCCGCCTTGGGGGGGAATTTCGGCGCGTGCAGGCCAAGCGCCATGGCCTCGTGCACCAGGCTCATGATGTCCTGCTGCGCCAGGGCGAATAGCCGTTGCAGGTCCGGCAACACGAAGTACAACGGCTGCAGGATATCGATGCGATACGGCGTGCGCATGGCCTCCACCGGGTCGAACGGCTGGTGCTCCGGCTCGCCGGACAGACAATACACCGCTTCCCTGGGCGAGGAGAGAATGCCGCCGCCGTAGATGCGCCGACCGGCAGGCGTGTCGACCAGGCCGAATTCGATGGTCATCCAATACAGGCGGGCGAGAAACACCCGCTCTTGAGGGCTGGCAGCCAAGCCCAGGCGGCCGTAAGTGTGGGTGAATTCGGCGAACCAAGGGTCTGTCAGCAGCGGGCAGTGGCCGAAGATCTCATGGAAGATATCCGGTTCCTGCAGGTAGTCCAGATCCGCTTCAGTGCGGATAAAGGTGGCCACCGGAAATTGCTTGTTGGCGAGTAGCTCGAAGAAGCGCTGGAAGGGAATCAGCGCCGGTACCTGGGCGACCTGCCAACCAGTGCTGGCTTGCAGCACGCGGTTGATGTCCGCCAGTTGGGGGATCCGCGCACGGGGCAGGGCCAGCTTGTCGATGCCGTCCAGATATTCCTGGCAGGCCCGCGACTCGATCACCCTGAGCTGACGCTCGATCAGCGTCTGCCAGGTGCGATGCTCGACCTCGTTGTAGTCAATGAAGCCGTTCGCGTCAGGCTGCCTGGCAACGTACTGGCTGGCTTTCATCTGGCGATCTCCCTGCACATCCGTTCTGGTCGTGGCTGGCCTGAGCATGCCGCAGGCGGGCGTGCTTCGCGCGGGCGTCAGCGGTGCGCGGGCGCAGGTAATGGGTCTTTTTCGTAAAGAAAGCATTACGACCCGCGCGAAAGCCTGTTCCTGGCTCGGCGGCTTCCTCTAGACTGGCAAGAAACCTTGACGAAAATAACAAGAGCGGCCGTCATGCGTATCAAGATCCATTGCCAGAACCGTGTGGGCATCCTGCGCGACATCCTCGAGTTGTTGGTCGACTACGGCATTAACGTCGCCCGTGGTGAGGTCGGCGGCGAGCAGGGCAACGCCATCTATCTGCATTGCCCGAATCTGATCAACCTGCAATTCCAGGCCCTGCGCGCCAAGTTCGAGGCCATCACCGGCGTATTCGGCGTCAAGCGCGTGGGGCTGATGCCCAGCGAACGTCGTCATCTTGAGCTCAACGCCTTGCTCGGCGCCCTGGAGTTTCCGGTGCTGTCAGTCGATATGGGCGGCAGTATCGTCGCCGCCAACCGGGCGGCCGCTGGCCTGCTTGGCGTGCGGGTGGACGAGGTGCCGGGCATTGCGCTGTCGCGCTACGTCGAGGATTTCGATCTGCCGGAACTGGTGCGCGCCAATCGTTCGCGCATCAACGGGCTGCGGGTGAAGGTCTGCGGCGACGTGTTTCTCGCCGATATCGCGCCGCTGCAGAGCGAGCACGACGACAGCGAAGCCATGGCCGGCGCGGTACTCACACTGCACCGCGCTGATCGCGTTGGCGAGCGTATCTATCAGGTGCGCAAGCAGGAGCTGCGAGGCTTCGACAGCATTTTCCAGAGCTCCAAAGTGATGGCCGCCGTAGTGCGTGAAGCAAGGCGAATGGCGCCATTAGACGCACCGCTGCTGATTGAGGGCGAGACCGGTACCGGCAAGGAGTTGCTGGCCCGCGCCTGCCACCTGGCCAGCCCCCGCGGCCAGTCACCATTCATGGCGCTCAACTGTGCGGGGCTGCCGGAATCGATGGCCGAGACCGAGCTGTTCGGCTACGGCCCCGGCGCCTTCGAAGGCGCTCGCGCCGAAGGCAAGCTGGGCCTGCTGGAGCTGACCGCAGGCGGCACGCTGTTTCTCGACGGCGTCGGCGAAATGAGCCCGCGCCTGCAGGCCAAGCTGCTGCGTTTTTTGCAGGATGGCTGCTTCCGGCGGATCGGTAGTGACGAGGAGGTTTACCTGGACGTGCGGGTGACCTGCGCCACCCAGGTCGACCTCTCCGAGCTGTGCGCCCGTGGCGAGTTCCGTGAAGACCTCTACCACCGCCTCAACGTGCTCAGCCTGCACATCCCGCCGCTGCGTGAATGCCTGGATGGCCTGCAACCGCTGGCCGAACATTTTCTCGATCGCGCTAGTCGGCAGATCGGCTGTCCGCTACCTGGCCTGGCACCAGTTGCCCTGGAGAAACTCGGCCGCTACCACTGGCCAGGCAACGTGCGGCAGCTGGAGAACGTGCTGTTCCAGGCGGTATCACTGTGCGAGGGCGCGATGGTCAAGCCCGAACATATCCGCCTGCCAGGTTATGGCGCGGCGCAGCCATTGGGCGATTTCTCGCTAGAGGGTGGGCTGGACGCCATTGTCGGGCGTTTCGAGAAAGCTGTGCTGGAACGGCTGCATGGCGAGTTTCCCAGTAGCCGCTTGCTCGGCAAGCGCTTGGGCGTGTCCCACACCACCATCGCCAACAAGCTACGCGAACATGGGGTGGGCAAGGATTAGAAAGAAACGAGCCTGGGGATCCGGGCTCGTCTGACGGGCCTCAGCGAGCGCTGACGGGCCGCGCGCGGGGGCCGGGCAGAATGCCGTTGACCGGATTGCTGCTCAGCAGGCGGGCGCTGGTGATGCCGGCGATCTCATGACCGCGATCGTTCAGGCTGTTCATCACCTGATTGACCAGGGCGGTGATCAGAATCCCCGCCAGGCCGCCGCCGCTGTTCTGCTGCTGTTCGGCGCTGCTGGCGCGGGCAACGCCTTTCCACAGCTCCTTGCCAGTGCGCAGGTCGACCAGCGTTGCGCTGGCGGCTACCGCCACCTCGCTGCTGATTACCTTGTAGCTGCTGCCGTATTCGGTCACGTCGATGTACAGCACGGTGTCGGCGCCAAATATCTCGTAGAGCTTCTGCGGCGGCACTTCGCGGATTTCCTCGGCGTTGGCCATACCGTTCTGCTTGAAGGTCTCGTTGACCACCGCTACCGGCAGCACGTAGTAGCCGGCCTCGCTCAGGGGCGCGGTGATCAGCGAGTACAGGCTGTAGGTGGCCTTGATGTCCGGAGATTTGTTGACCGGCGGCAGCACCAGGATGGAAGCCGGGCTGCTTTCCTTGAAGGCGCTGTAGTCGTAGGGCTGCTGGGTGGCGCAACCAGCCAGCAGGGCGATGGCGGTCAGGGCCGCGAGTGTTCTGAGGGAAGTCAGTAGGGGCATGTCGGTCACTTGGCCATATTGCGCATCAGGAAGTCCATGTACTGCGCGGACTCGGGGAACAGGGCTTTCTCGGTTTCGAATTGCTGGCGCACCTGGTCGGGCTTGCCGATCTCCGCGTACAGCATGCCGAGGTGGGCATGGAAGCCCGGCGGCAGGGTTCGGTCAGCGGCGCGCGCCTTCTGGGCGCTGGCTTCCAGCGCGGCGATCTGCTCCTCGGTGCCGGTGGTGTTCTCGAAGCGTTGGTAAACTTGCTGCTGGTAGCCATCCCAGTAGTAGAGGGACTTGGGTTGCTGCGCGCAGCCGCCCAGCAGGGCGGTGGCCAGTACGGTGGTAAGCAGAAGTGGGAATTTCATCGTTCGCTCCTCGCTCACTTGACCGGACGCCAGGCGCCGCTGTCGACGCCGCTGACCAACTTGTTGACGGCCTCGCGAATCGCCAGGTCGAGCACCTTGCCGTTGAGGGTGGAGTCATAGCTGGCGGTGCCGCCGAAACCGATGATCTCGCGGTTCGACAGGGCGTATTCGCCGGCGCCCTGGCTGGAATACACCACTTCGGAGGTGGCGACGTCGACGATGTTGAGGTTCACCTTGGCATAGGCGATCTGCTGTTTGCCGCGGCCCAGAATGCCGAACAGCTGGTGGTCGCCGACTTCCTTGCGGCCGAACTCGGTCACGTCACCGGTGACCACGAAGTTGGCGCCCTTGATCTGCTGAGCCTGCTTGGAGAAACCCGACTCCTGCTGCAGTTCGCTGAGGTTGTCGCGGTCCAGCACGTTGAAGCGGTTGGACTGCTGCAGGTGGGTGATCAGGATGGTCTTGGCCTGCCCGCCAAGGCGGTCGACGCTGTCGCTGAAAATGCCGCGCAGGTAGCTGGAGCGGTTATCGAACTTGCCAACGGCGATCGGGCTGCGCGGGCCGCTGTACTGGCTGCTGGCGGTGTTGACCTTGGCGACTTCCAGGGTGCGCGAGCTTTCCGTGGCGCAGCCAGCGAGCAGCACAAGCATGCCAGCGAGGCCAGCGGTAATGATCTTGTTCATACGAATCTCGTTTGCAAAGTGGGCAGGGCAAGCCTGTAACAGGCAGGAATCAACCGGGCACTTCGACGAGGGATGACGTATGGAACGGCTTCGCGCGGGCGGCGAAGCGCTAGAAGAGTCGATCCATGACGCAGACCCTGAACGGGTGCGGGGTGCTTCCTGCGGCGGCGATTCTAGAGCGCATCGAGGCGTTTTGTCAGCAATGCCGGCCGCCGCTGTGATGGGTTTCGCGTCTCCAGGCTCGCCAGGTCGGATCAGACTGCCGCACTTTCCGGCAGTAACGTGGCGATCAACGCCCGCACGCTACCCGGCAGGGCTTCGAGGTCGCGTACCAGCATGCTGCGTTCGCGCACGGCCCAGGGCTCGTTAAGCTCGATGATGTGCAGCTTCATGGTGCGGCTGTGCCGGCTGGCAGCGGACTCGGGGATGATGCCGATGCCGACGTTAGCTTCGACCATGCGGCAGATGGCTTCGAAGCCTGACATCTGGATACGCAGCGACAGCGTGCCGCCAAGGGTTTCCACGTGTTCACGCAGAAAGGTCAGCAGTGTGCTGCCGTCGTGCAGGCCGATGTGCTGGTACTGCAGGGTGTCGCGCAAGCTGACCTGATCGCGACATGCCAGGGGGTGGTTGTCCGGCACCACCAGCACCAGGCGGTCGGTGCTGAAATGCAGCACCTGCAGGCCGGCCGCTTCCACCGGCCCGGCGATGATGCCCAGGTCGGCACCGCCGTCGAGCACGCCGCGGACGATATCGCGGCTCAGGCGCTCCTGCAGATCCACCGTTACGCCGGGGCGCTCTGCAAGGAAGCCAGCCAGTATTTCGGGCAGAAACTCGGTCACTGCGGTCGTGTTGGCGAAGATGCGGATATGCCCGGCCGAATCACTGCCGTATTCGGTGAACTCGCTTTTCAGGTAATCGACCTGACGCATGATCAACCGTGCGTGTTGCAGCAGTCGCTGGCCGGAGGGTGTCAGCTCAACGCCACGGCTGTCGCGATAGAGCAGGCGCGTATCGAGCTGGCCTTCCAGCGCCTTGATACGCGCGCTGGCTGCGGCGGGCGACAGTGAGGCGCGCCGTGCGCCCTGGGTCAGGCTGGGCGACTCGGCGATATGGATGAAGAGACGCAAATCCGGCAGATCGAAGTGCATGGTGATCCTGTCAGGCAGCGGAAGCGGCGTTCAGCATATCCGAACGCTGGTTTAAATAAATGAGGATTCTCGGAACGACTGACGGATTGCATGCTGGCAGCACATAACAAAACAGCTGGAACCCACCATGAGCGACTCTGCTTTTTCCGCCTGGATCGGCCGCGCCGAAGAATCCCACGATCAACTGAGCCGCAACCTGGTCAAGCGCATCGCTGCGACCTTGGGCGAAGACACGCCCGCTCACGGCGAAGCCTTGCCGCCGCTCTGGCATTGGGCGTTCTTCCAGGACCCCATCGCCGAAAGCGGCCTGGGTGGTGACGGCCACCCGGCACGCGGTGGCTTCCTGCCGCCGGCGGAAAACCGCAATCGCATGTGGGCCGGCGGGCGCCTCGAATTCATCGCGCCCCTGCGGGTCGGCGGCGAGGCCACCCGCGTGTCGACCATCAAGCATATCGAAGAGAAGCATGGCCGCACTGGCGCGCTGCTGTTCGTCACCGTGCAGCACGACTACCTTCAGGACGGCGAGCTGGCGATCCGCGAGGAACAGGACATCGTCTACCGCGAACCCAGCCCGCCCAAGAGCGGCGCTGGTGAGGCGCTGCCGAGCGGTGACTGGTGCGAGGGCGTGGTACCCAGCCCAACACTGCTGTTTCGCTACAGCGCGGTGACCTTCAACGGCCATCGCATTCATTACGACTGGCCCTATGTCACCGACACCGAAGGCTATGCCGGGCTGGTGGTGCACGGCCCGCTGATCGCCACCCTGAACCTGCGCGCGTTCTGCCGTGCCAACCCGCAGGCCCGCCTGCGTCGCTTCGCCTATCGCGGCCTGCGCCCGCTGGTCGCGCCACAGCCCTTCGAAGTGGCTGGACGGATCAGCGCGCCGGGCAAGGCGCAGCTGTGGGCTGGCAACAGAGCCGGCATGGCCCAGCAGGCTGACGTGGAATTCGAATGATTGAGCCTACGTAGGGTGGATCACGCTTCACCGATCCACCGATATCGGCCGCGACAACAGCAAGAATCGAGGAATCGAGATGACCCCGGAGCAGAACGAAGAACTGAATTTCATCCGCGAAGGCGTACGTGGCCTGTGCGCCGAATTCCCGGCCGAATACTGGCGCAAGATCGACGAGGAGAAGGGCTTTCCCGAGGCCTTCGTCCGTGCCATGACCGAAGCCGGCTGGCTGTCGGCGATGATCCCGGAAGAGTACGGCGGCTCTGGCCTGGGCCTGGCCGAAGCATCGGTGATTCTCGAGGAGGTGAACCGTTGCGGCGGCAACTCCGGCACCGTGCATGGTCAGATGTACAACATGTTCACGCTACTGCGCCATGGCAGTGAGGCACAAAAGAGCTTCTATCTACCCAAGCTGGCCAGCGGTGAACTGCGCCTGCAATCGATGGGCGTCACCGAGCCCACTACCGGCACCGACACCACCAAGATCAAGACCACTGCCGTGCGCCAAGGCGACAAGTACGTGATCAACGGCCAGAAGGTGTGGATCTCGCGCATCCAGCATTCCGACCTGATGATTCTGCTGGCGCGCACCACGCCGCTCGCTGAGGTGAAGAAGAAATCCGAAGGCATGTCGATCTTCTTGGTCGACCTGCGTGAGGCCATCGGTAATGGCCTGACCGTGCAGCCGATCGCCAACATGGTCAACCACGAGACCAACGAGTTGTTCTTCGACAACCTGGAAATTCCTGCCAGCAGTTTGATCGGCGAAGAGGGCAAGGGCTTCCGCTACATCCTCGACGGCCTGAATGCCGAGCGTACGCTGATCGCTGCCGAGTGCATCGGCGATGGTCGTTGGTTCATCGAGAAGGCCAGTGCCTACGCCCGTGATCGCGTGGTGTTCGGCCGGCCCATCGGCCAGAACCAGGGCGTGCAGTTCCCCATTGCCAAGGCGCATATCGAAGTGGAGGCCGCCGACCTGATGCGCTGGCGCGCCTGCGAACAGTACGACCGCGGCGAGAACGCCGGGGCCAGCGCTAACATGGCCAAGTACCTGGCAGCGGAGGCTTCTTGGGCAGCGGCGAATGCCTGCCTGCAGACCCACGGCGGCTTCGGCTTCGCCAATGAATACGACGTCGAACGCAAGTTCCGCGAAACCCGCCTGTATCAGGTGGCGCCGATCTCCACCAACCTGATCATGTCGTACGTGGCCGAGCATTTGCTCGAGCTGCCACGTAGTTTCTGAGGAGCCTGTCATGAGCCATACCCAAGCCCTGGCAGGTTTTCTCGCCGAGTTGCGTTACGACGATCTGCCTGACTACGTGCTCGATCGCACCGAAGACCTGTTCCTCGACTGGCTCGGCTCGGCCCTGGCCAGCGAGGGCGCGCGGCCGATTCCGCTGTTCGAAGCCTATGCGCAGAAAATGGGCCCGGCTGATGGCCCAGCACGCATTCTGGTCAATGGCCGCGGCACTTCGGCGTACTTCGCGGCGCTGGTCAATGGCGCGTCGTCCCATCTGGTCGAACAGGATGACCTGCACAACAGCTCGGTGCTGCACCCGGCCACCGTGGTATTTCCGGCGGCCCTGGCAGCCGCGCAGGATCTCGGCAAGACCGGCCGCGAGCTGTTGTTGGCGTCGGTGGCCGGCTACGAGGCGGGCATTCGCATCGGTGAATTCCTCGGTCGTTCCCATTACCGCATCTTCCACACTACAGCGACGGTCGGCACCCTGGCCGCCGCCGTGGCCGTGGGCAAGTTGCTGAACTTCGACCAGAAGCAGTTCGTGCATCTGCTAGGCAATGCTGGCACCCAGGCCGCCGGGTTGTGGGAGTTCCTGCGCGACGCTGCTGACTCCAAGCAGCTGCACACCGCCAAGGCTGCTGCCGACGGCCTGCTGGCTGCGTATTTCACCGAGCAGGGCCTGACCGGTGCACAGAACATCCTCGAGGGCGAGCAGGGCATGGCCGCCGGAATGTCCAGCGACGCCAATCCGAGCAAACTGTCGGATCGCCTCGGCAGCCGCTGGGCGCTGGCGGAAACCTCGTTCAAGTTCCACGCCTCGTGCCGGCATACCCACCCGGCCGCCGATGCGTTGCTGGAGCTGATGCAGCGCGAAGGCCTTCGGCATGGCGACATCGCCCAGGTGATCACCCATGTGCATCAGGGCGCCATCGATGTGCTGGGGCGTGTTGTGGTGCCGCAGACCGTGCACCAGGCCAAGTTTTCCATGGGCACCGTGCTGGGCCTGATCGCCGTGCATGGCAAGGCGCAGCTCACCGAGTTCGAGAACCTGTCGCTCAGCGATGCTGACGTCAGCGAATTCAGGAGCAAGGTCAGCATGCGCCTCGACCCCGAGGTGGACGGCGCCTATCCGGCGCGCTGGCTGGGTCGGGTCGAAGTGGTCACCATCGACGGCCGCACCTTGCACGGCGCTATCGACGAGCCCAAGGGCGATCCGGGCAACACCCTCAGCCGCGCCGAGCTGGAAGACAAGTTCCGCCGCCTACTGGCCTTCGCCGGCAAGCGCAGCAGCGATGAGGCGGGCGAGTTGATTGCCAAGGTTTGGCGCCTGCGGCAAATCGATGACCTGAGCAACCTGGCCTGACTACACGATTGAAACGGGAAAACCGCCATGAATAACAATACGCAGCCCCGGCCATTGGACGGCATCACCGTGGTCAGTCTGGAACATGCCATCGCGGCGCCGTTCTGCACCCGTCAGCTCGCCGACATGGGCGCTCGGGTGATCAAGGTCGAGCGCCCCGGCAGTGGTGATTTCGCGCGCGGTTACGACGAGCGGGTCAATGGCCTGGCGTCGCACTTCGTGTGGACCAACCGTTCCAAGGAAAGCCTGACCCTCGACCTCAAACAGGACGATGCCGGTGAGGTGCTCGACCACCTGCTGGCCAAGGCCGACGTACTGGTGCAGAACCTCGCGCCAGGCGCGGCGGCACGTATGGGCCTGTCGTTCGAGACGTTGCATGAGCGTTTCCCGAAGCTGATCGTCTGCGACATTTCCGGCTACGGCGAAGGCGGCAGCTACGAGAAGAAGAAGGCTTACGACCTGCTGATTCAGAGCGAAGGGGGCTTCCTGTCGGTCACTGGCGGGGCCGGTGACGACCAACTGGCCAAGGCCGGCTGCTCCATCGCCGATATCGCCGCCGGCATGTATGCCTACAGCAACATTCTGGCGGCCCTGCTGCTGCGCGGCAGGACCGGTCTGGGCAGCCGCATCGATGTGAGCATGCTCGAGAGCCTGGTCGAGTGGATGGGCTATCCCCTGTATTACGCGTACGACGGTGCCACGCCGCCGCCGCGTGCCGGGGCCGCCCACTCGACCATCTATCCCTACGGCCCATTTCCCGCCGGCGACGGCGGCACGGTGATGCTCGGTCTGCAGAACGAACGGGAGTGGCAGGCGTTCTGCGAGCGGGTGTTGCTGCAGCCCGAGCTGGCGAGTGACGAGCGCTTTTCCGCCAACTTCAAGCGTTCGGCCAATCGGGAAACGCTACGCGCGATCATCGTTGAAACCTTCGCCGCGCTGAGCGCCGAACAGGTGATCGAACGGCTGGAGCAGGCGCAGATCGCCAATGCCCACGTCAATGATATGGCCGACGTCTGGGCCCACCCACAACTCAAGGCCCGCGACCGCTGGCGCCAGGTCGACAGCCCCGCCGGCAGCCTGCCCGCGTTGCTGCCACCGGGCAGCAACAGCGCCTTCAGTGCGCGCATGGATGCCGTGCCGGCGCTCGGTGAGCACACCGATGCCTTGCTCGCCGAGCTGGGCTACGGCGAGGCGCAGATAGCCGGTTTGAAAGTGAGCGGGGCGGTTTGAATGCCAGGTGCGAAGAAGGGCTTTTTGTGGGATCGGGCCATGCCCGCGAAATTCGCGCGCATGGCGGGCTCCCACAGGTGGATCACATAGCGCCTTAGTCCACTATCAGTCATTAAAGATCTTTAAGTCAGGAAGCAGATGCCATGACGACCTCCATCATCCGGACCGCGCTGTTCGTGCCCGCTTCGCGACCCGAGCGCATTCCCAAGGCGCTGGCCAGCGGTGCCGACGCGGTGATCGTCGACCTCGAGGACGCGGTGCAGGAAAGCCTCAAGGTCGAAGCGCGAGACAACCTCGACCGTTTTCTGACCGACAACCCTGAAGCGCGCCTGCTGGTGCGCATCAATTCACCCGAACACGCCGGGCATGCCGCGGACATCGCGCTTTGCCTGCGCCATGTCGGGGTGATTGGCGTACTGCTGCCCAAGGTTGAAAGCGCTGCCCAGGTGGCCCGCGTGGGCGAGGCCGGCAAGCCGGTCTGGCCGATCATCGAAAGTGCCCGTGGCCTGTATGAATTGCCGGCCATCGCCGCAGCCGCCGGGGTCGAGCGGCTGTCCTTCGGCGGCCTGGATCTGGGCCTGGATCTTGGCCTGAACAGCGGTACCGCAGCCGCCGAGCGCCTGCTTGATCAGGCGCGCTACGCCGTTCTGCTGCACAGCCGCCTGGCCAATCTGGCCGCACCACTGGATAGCGTATTTCCGGCGATTCAGGACCAGGCCGGCCTCGACCGTGCCAGTCGCGATGCCCGCGACATGGGCTTCGGCGGCCTGCTGTGCATCCATCCCGGTCAGGTTGCCGTGGTGCACGGGGCAATGGCGCCCTCGGCTGAAGAGCTCGATTGGGCGCGCCGAGTGCTGCAGGCCGGCGCGGGTGGCGACGGGGTGTTCGTGGTCGACGGGCAGATGATTGATGCACCGGTGGTCGGCCGGGCGAAGCGCATCGTTCAGCGCGCGGGCGGGGCTGATTAGCGCTTCCCGGCCCGCGTTCGGCACGGCCGAATGCGCCTTTGCGCAATGCTGAATTCCGCCGAGGCAGGCGCAGCTGTAAACAGAGTTCTACCTACCAACAAAAACAAGATGAGGTACACCATGTTCAAGCTTTCTCTCAAGGCGCTGGTCTGCGCTGTCTCGCTCTCCGTCGTGGGTACGCCGTATGCAGCCGACCCGATCAGCATCAAGTTCGCCCACGTGGTCGCCGACCACACGCCCAAGGGGCAGGGCGCGTTGATGTTCAAGAAACTGGCCGAAGAGCGCCTGCCCGGCCGGGTCAAGGTCGAGGTCTACCCGAACTCCTCGCTGTTCGGTGATGGCAAGGAGATGGAGGCGCTGCTGCTTGGCGACGTGCAGTTGCTGGCGCCGTCGCTGGCCAAGTTCGAGCACTATGCCAAGTCGATCCAAATCTATGATCTGCCGTTTTTGTTCGACAACATGGAGGCGGTCGACCGCTTCCAGGCCAGCGAGCAGGGCAAGGCGCTGCTGACCAGCATGGAAGGCAAGGGCATCACCGGCCTGGCCTATTGGCACAACGGCTTGAAGCAGTTGTCGTCGAACAAGGCGATGCACGAGCCCAAGGATGCCCGCGGCCTGAAGTTCCGGGTGCAGGCGTCGGCGGTGCTCGACGAGCAGTTCAAGGTGCTGCGCGCCGCACCACGCAAGATGAGCTTCGCCGAGGTCTATCAGGGTCTGCAGACCGGCGTGGTCAACGGCACCGAGAACACCTGGTCGAACTACTACAGCCAGAAGGTCCATGAGGTGCAGCCGTTCTTCACCGAATCCAACCACGGCCTGATCGATTACATGGTGATCACCAACACCAAGTTCTGGAACGGCCTGCCGGAAGATGTGCGTAGCGAGCTGGACAAGATCATGGTTGAGGTCACCGCCGAGGTGAACCGCCAGGCCGATGACCTCAACAAGAATGCTCGCGCCGACATCATCAAGGCCGGCACCAGCGAGATCATTCAACTGACCCCGGAGCAGCGTGAGCAATGGCGCGAGGCCATGCGCCCGGTCTGGAAGAAATTCGAAAGCGATATTGGCGCCGACCTGATCAAGGCGGCCGAGGCGTCCAATCAGGCGCAGTAACTACCGCTTAATCCTGCGACATCAGAGGCCGCATCCATCAAGGATGCGGCCTTTTTGTATCTGCATACCCAACTGCGATTTCCCGGGTATCGCTGCGCTCAACCCAGGCTACATAACCCGCTATTCAGCACAAAACCCTGAACCCATGAGCGGCTCAATCTGTCACTTCAGAGTCCTCGTATATTTCAAAGTATTTCCAATATTGATAACAAGTATTACGAAATGTAATTGGGCTGATCGCTGCCTGGGCAGTAATCTGCATGGCATTCACTGCCTGGGCAGGTAATTCCCGATGCCACATTTCGACCGCGAGCGGTTTTCGCTGCAGCATTCACCCGGCCACCTGATCGCGCTGATCAATCAGCTCAAGGACCGCATGCTCGAGCGCCACCTGGTGGATCACGGCGTGACGGCCGCGCAGTTCAAGGTGGTGCTGCTGATCAGCCAGAGCCGTGCCAGCACGCCGGCCGACCTGGTGCGCCTGCTCAACCTCGACAGCGGGGCGATGACCCGCATGCTCGACCGCCTGGAACAGAAGGGCCTGCTCACCCGCGAGCGCAGCCATGAGGATCGCCGCCAGGTGCGCCTCACCCTCACCGATGCGGGCAATGCCCTAGGTGTGCGGGTACCGCAGATCGCCGCCGACGCCACCAACGAGCTGACCGGCTGCCTCACTAGCGCCGAACTCGACGAATTCCAACGCCTGATGAAAAAGATACTGATGGCCGCCGATGCCTTGCCAGAGCTGCCAGGAGAATGATGAACACCATGCCGTTGCGTACGCCTCTATCCCTGCTTTTCAGCGCCCTGTTGCTGGCCGCCTGTGCCTCTCAGGATGGCTTGCACACCGAAGGCCACACCCTCGACGCCGCCAGCCTGCAAGGGCAGACCTTCACCGGCAACCTGTCGACGGCGGCCTGGCCGGCCAGCGACTGGTGGAACCGCCTGGGCGATCCGCAGCTCAACGCGCTGATCGAAGAAGCCCTGCGTAGCAACCCCGACCTGCAGGTCGCCGATGCCCGTGCGCGCCAGGCCAATGCCGCCGTGCTGGCCGCCGATGCGCAGCGCCAGCCGACCCTGGATGCCAATGCCAGCGTCACCCGCTCTCGCTCTGCACGAGTCGACGACCCCAGCGGGCAGGGCGGCCGTTACGGCACCTTGCGCAGCCTGTCGCTGGAAGGCGGCTACCGTTTCGATCTGTGGGGTGGCGAACGTGCCGCCTGGGAAGCGGCGCTGGGCCGTGCCCGTGCCAGTGAGGTGGATCGCCAGGGTGCGCGCCTGACCCTCGCCGCCGATGTGACCCGCGCCTACAACGACCTCGGCCTTGCCTACGCCACCCAGGATCTTGCCGAGCAGGACCTCAAGCGCAGCCGCGACATGCTCGACCTGGCCCGCAGCCGGGTCGATGCCGGCCTCGACAGCGAATACCAATTGCAGCAGACCCAGAGCCTGGAAGCCGCCGCCGAAGCCAGCCTGACCGCTGCCACGCAAACGGTCGACAGCGCGCGCATTCGTCTGGCGGTGATGCTTGGCCAGGGGCCGGACCGCGGTGACACGCTGCCGCGCCCGCAGTTGATCGCCCCAGATGCCATGAGTTTGCCGGCCAACGTGCCTGCCGAACTGCTCGGCCGTCGCCCTGATCTGGTCGCCGCGCGCTGGCGTGTCGAAGCAGCAACCCGCGACATCGATGCCAGCAAGGCTGACTTCTATCCCAACCTCAACCTGAGCGTTGCCGCGGGCAGCAAGTCGCTGCTCGGTGATGCCATGTTCGGCGGCGCCAGTCGCTTCTTTAGCGTTGGCCCGGCGCTGAGCCTGCCGATCTTCGACGGTGGCGCACGCCGCGCCGCACTGGCCGGCCGCAACGCCGATTACGACGTGGCCGTGGCCCAGTACAACCAGACTCTGGTCGGCGCCCTGGGCGATATCGGTGACGGCATCAGCCGCATCCGCTCCCTGGAGCAGCAGATCGTGCAGCAGCAGCGGGCCCGCGACATCGCCCGCAGCTCCTACGACATCGCCATGCAGCGCTACGCCGACGGCATCGGCAACTACCTCGATGCCCTGAGCGTCGAGCAGCAGTTGCTGCAGAGCGAACGACAACTGGCCAGCCTGCGTGCCGAGCGTATCGACGCCTCGGTGCTGCTGATGCAGGCCCTGGGCGGTGGCTTCGAAGCGCCCGCTCAACCATCCACTTCCGCACGCTGAGTACTCGCCATGACCGACTCTCAAGCCACCTCCGCCAACCCGAATTCGGGCAAGCGCAAACGCCTGCTGATTGGCCTCGGCGTCATCGTCGTGCTGTGCAGCGCGGCCGTCTTCGCCTACCACGAGCTGTACGGCCGCTTCTATGAAGAGACCGACGACGCCTACGTGGGCGGCAACCTGGTGCAGATCACCCCACAGATCATCGGCACCGTCACCCGCATCGCCGTGGACGACGGCGATTACGTCGAAGCCGGTCAGCCCCTGGTTTGGCTCGACCCGGCCGACACCCAGGTCGCCCAGCAGAGCGCCGAGGCCAACCTGGCACGCACCGTGCGCCAGGTGCGCGGGCTGTTCAGCAATGTCGACAGCTACAAGGCCCAGGTCGCCGCACGCAAGATCGACGTGCAGCGCGCCAAGGCCGACTATCAGCGCCGTGCGGCTCTGGCCGGCAAGGGCGCGATCTCCCGCGAGGAACTGGCTCACGCCCAGGACACCCTGAACAGCGCGCAGAGCGCCCTGACTTCCGCCGAGCAGCAGCTGGACACCAATAAGGCGCTGGTCGACGACACCGTGATCGCCTCCCACCCGGACGTGAAGAGCGCCGCCGCGCAGCTGCGTCAGGCCTTCCTCAACAACGCCCGTAGCACCCTGGTGGCGCCGGTCAGCGGCTACGTGGCACAGCGCTCGGTGCAGGTCGGCAGCCGTATCCAGCCCGGCACCGCGCTGATGGCGGTGGTGCCGCTGCACGAGGTGTGGATCGACGCCAACTTCAAGGAAACCCAGCTGCGCGAGATGCGCATCGGCCAGCCGGTGACCGTCGAGGCCGACCTGTACGGCGATGATGTGACCTACCAGGGCCACGTCGAGAGCCTCGGCGTGGGTACCGGCAGCGCCTTCTCGCTGCTGCCGGCACAGAACGCCAGCGGCAACTGGATCAAGATCGTGCAGCGCCTGCCGGTGCGTATTCGCCTCGACGATGAGGCGCTGGAGAAACACCCGCTGCGCATCGGCCTGTCCACCACCGTGACCGTTGACCTGCATGACCAGAGCGGCGCCCAGCTGACCACCCAGATGCCCAAGGACGCTCGCTTCAGCACTGCCGTTTACGACGCCCCGCTGGGCGAGGCTGACGCGCTGATCGAACGCATCATTCACGACAACGGTCCGCAGAACGCCACTCCGGCGAAGCAGGGCTGACATGAGCGACGCCAATTTCCGCCCGGCCAGCATGCTGCTGGCCACCATCGGCATCTCCCTGGCGACCTTCATGCAGGTGCTCGACACCACCATCGCCAACGTCGCCCTGCCGACCATTTCCGGCAACCTGGGGGTCAGCTCGGAGCAGGGCACCTGGGTGATCACGTCGTTCGCCGTGTGCAACGCCATCGCCTTGCCGCTGACCGGCTGGCTGGCGCGGCGCTTCGGCGAGGTGAAGCTGTTTCTCGCCGCCGTAGTGCTGTTCGTGATTACCTCATTCCTCTGCGGCATCGCCCGCTCGATGCCCGAGCTGGTGGTGTTCCGCGCCCTGCAGGGGCTAGTCGCCGGGCCGCTGTACCCGATGGCGCAGACCTTGCTCCTGGCGATCTTTCCCAGCGCCAAGCGCGGCATGGCCCTGGCGCTGCTGGCGATGGTCACGGTGGTGGCGCCGATCATCGGGCCGATTGCCGGCGGCTGGATCACCGACAGCTACAGTTGGCCGTGGATCTTCTTCATCAACGTGCCGATCGGCATCCTCGCCACCCTGGTGGTCTGGGCGCAGATGCGCAATCGTCCGGAAACCACCCAGCACCAGCCTATCGACTACATCGGGCTGATGCTCCTGGTGCTGGGCGTCGGCGTGCTGCAGGTGGTGCTCGACAAGGGCAACGACCTGGACTGGTTCGAGTCGACCTTTATCCAGATCGGCACCGCCATTTCCGTGGTTTCCCTGGTGGCGCTGGTGATCTGGGAACTGACCGATCAGCACCCGATCATCAACCTGCGCCTGTTCATGTACCGCAACTTCACCTTCGGCACCCTGGCGCTGGTGCTCGGTTACTCCGGGTTCTTCGGCATCAACCTGCTGCTGCCGCAGTGGCTGCAGACCCAGCTGGGCTACACGCCGATCTGGGCCGGGCTGGCGGCAGCGCCGATCGGCATTCTGCCGTTGTTCCTGTCACCGCTGGTGGGCAAATACGCGCACAAGTTCGACCTGCGCCTGCTGGCCGGCGGCTCGTTCCTGGTGATCGGCGCCTCTTGCTTCATGCGTGCCTCGTTCAACACCGAGGTGGATTACCGGCATATTGCCGAGGTGCAGGTGTTCATGGGCCTGGGGATCGCGCTGTTCTTCATGCCCACCACCAGCATCCTGCTCTCCAGCCTGCCGCCGAAAGACATCGCCGACGGCTCCGGTCTGGCCACCTTCCTGCGCGTGCTGGGCGGCAGCTTCGCCTCGTCGCTGACCACCTGGATCTGGCATCGCCGGGAGATCTACCATCACGCCCAGCTGACCGAGCACGTCACGCCCTACGATCCGGCTAGCCAGCACTATCTGGAACAGCTCGGCGGCGCCTCGCAGTCGGCCTACCTGCAGATCGACCGGGTGGTGGAAAGCCAAGCCTACATGCTATCCACGGTGGACTATTTCACCCTGATGGGCTGGCTGTTCTTCGGCCTGATCCTGATCATCTACCTGGCCAAACCACCGTTTTCCGCCAAGGGCGCGGCAGAGTCGGGTGGCGGGCACTGAAGTAGCCCGGCGTTGAGCGCAGCGATATCCGGCACTGGTTTCCTGGGTATCGATGCGCTCGACCGCAGGCTACGGTCGTTCGATCAGGCGCCTGCTTCACTCATCCATTTCGGCTTTGGATAACGACGGTCCGACTTGCCGGCCTTGAGGATCGCGCCGGGCACGTCGTGGCCGATTAGGCCGGGCAGGGTGGCCGCGGCGGCCAGCAGTGCATCCAGATTCACGCCCGTCTCCAGGCCCATGCGCTGGAACATGTGCACCAGGTCCTCGGTGCAGATATTGCCGCTGGCGCCTGGGGCGTAGGGGCAGCCGCCGAGGCCGCCGAGCGATGCGTCGAAGCGCTCGATGCCGGCATTCAGGGCCGCCAGGGCATTGGCCAGGCCCATGCCGCGGGTATTGTGGAAATGCGCGGTGAATACCGCCTCGGGCCAGTGCTGCAGCGACTCGCGGCAGATGCGCTCGACCTGGGCCGGGTCGGCCATACCGGTGGTATCGCAGAGGGTCACGCCCTGCACGCCAAGATCGAGCAGGCGCTGGGTCAGTTCATGCACGCGCGCCTCCGGCACCGCGCCCTCGAAGGGGCAGCCGAAGGTGGTCGACAGCGAGGCGTTGATAAATACGCCGCTGCCGCGCGTCACCTCGATGATCTCGGCGAACTGCGCCAGGGACTGCTCCGGCGTCATGCGCAGGTTGGCCAGGCCGTGGGTGTCGCTGGCCGACATCACCAGGTTGATCTCGTCCACCGCGCACGATAACGCCCGCTCGCAGCCGCGCACGTTAGGCACCAGCACGGTGTATTCAACGCCCGGCACGCGCTGAATGCCGCGCATTACTTCTTCGGCATCACGCAGGTTGGGGATGGCCTTGGGCGAGGTGAAGGAGGTGACTTCTATCTTGGCCAGGCCGGTGTGCGACAGCCTGTCGATCAGTGCAATCTTGGCATCGGTGGGCACGAAGGCCGCTTCGATCTGAAAACCGTCGCGGGTGGCGACGTCCTGAATATAAAGGCGTTTGGTCATGGGAAATCCTCGATGTAGCGGCAAGCCACAAGCTTCAAGTTGCGTAGCCCGGGTCGAGCGCAGCGACACCCGGGAAGGTTTCCTGGGTATCGCGTTGCTCAACCCAGGCGACCGGCCATGATGGGCGTCAGATAATCCCGCGCTCGCGCAGGCCGGCAACCTGTTCGTCGCTGAGGCCGAGTCCCGCCAGGATGTCGTCGTTGTGCTCGCCGAGCTGCGGGCCGCCAGCGCCGATGCGCCCCGGCGTGCGGCTGAGCTTGGGCAGCACGCCCGGCACTTTCAGCGGGCCGACGGGCGTCTGCACCGTCTCGATCATCTGTCGCGCCAGGTAGTGCGGGTCCTGCACGATATCGGCGGCGGTGTAGGGATAGCCGGCCGGCACACGGGCGGCCTTGAGCGCTTCGATCACTTCATCGCGGCCACGCTGGGCGGTCCATTCGGCGATGGCGCTGTCGATCAATTCGGCGTGCTGGCTGCGCCCGTCGTTCTGTGCCAGGCGCGGGTCGTTGCCCAGGTCGTCGCGGCCGATCAGGCTCATCAGGCGCTTGTAGATGCTGTCGCCATTGCCGGCGATCAGCACGTAGCTGCCATCGTTGCACGGGTAGGAGTTGGACGGCGTGATGCCGGGCAGGGCGCTGCCCGCTGGTTCACGGATATAGCCGAAGGCGTCGTATTCGGGCACCAGGCTTTCCATCATGGCGAACACCGACTCGTACAGCGCCACGTCGATTTCCTGGCCTTCGCCGCTGCGCGCCCGCTCCTGCAGGGCCAGCAACACGCCGATCACGCCGTACAGCGAGGACAGCGAGTCGCCGATGCTGATGCCTACTCGCACCGGCGCCTGGCCGGGGTAGCCGGAAAGGTGGCGCAGGCCGCCCATGGCTTCGCCGATCACGCCGAAACCGGGAAGGTCGCGATAGGGGCCGGTCTGCCCGTAGCCGGAGATGCGCAACATGATCAGCCGCGGGTTGATCGCCTTCAGTGCGTCATAGCCCAGACCCCAACCTTCCAGCGTGCCGGGGCGGAAGTTCTCCACCAGTACGTCGGCTTCGGCTACCAGCTTACGGACGATGTCCTGGGCTTCGGCCTGCTTCAGGTCGAGGGTCAGCGAGCGTTTGTTGCGTGACTGTACGTGCCACCAGAGTGAGGTGCCGTCCTTGATCTTGCGCCACTTGCGCAGCGGGTCGCCGACGCCCGGCGGCTCGATCTTGATCACCTCAGCGCCGAATTCGCCGAGCAGTTTGCTGGCGAAGGGACCGGCGATCAGTTGGCCCATTTCAATGACCTTGAGGCCGGCCAGGGCCATGGGTGCAGCAGTTGAATCGGCAGACATGTGCGAATTCCCGATGACTTGGGTGGATGGCGCCGAGCATCGCCGACGGAGCAGCCCGCCGCAATCAGTCAATCGTCAAGTCTGGCTTCGTGCTACGCGAAGGCTTATGGTGGCCGCGCCCTGACATGGCTTTCATGATGGGTGCCAATCTTTCGCCAAACACGAAGCGGAGCCTGCCATGCGCGTGGATTTCACTACCCTCAAGTTGTTCGTCGCCATCGCCGATGAGCGTAGCCTGACCCGCGCCGCCGAGCGCGAGCACCTGGCGCTGGCGGCAGTGAGCAAGCGCATCAGCGACCTCGAGGCGCATCTGCGTACGCCCTTGCTGTATCGCCAGCCAAAGGGGGTGGCGCTGACACCCGCCGGTGATGCCCTGCTGCACCATGCGCGTAACCTGCTGGACAATATCCAGCACATGCAGGCCGACCTCAGCGAGTTCAGCGAGGGCATCAATGGCCATGTGCGCATCCACGCCAATACCTCGGCGGTGATCGCCTTTCTACCCGAGGACCTGGCGGCCTTCAGCGCCCAGCACCCGCAGATTCGCATCGACCTGGAAGAGCGGGTCAGTAGCGAGATCATCCACGCGGTGCGCGAAGGATTGACCGATATCGGCATCTTCGCCGGCCACGTGCAGGCCGATGGCGTGCAGGTGTTTCCCTACCGCCGCGACCGCCTGGTACTGGTGGTGCCGAACGAGCACCCGCTGGCCTCACGGGAGCGGGTGACGCTGGCGGAGACCGTCGGCTACGACTTTATCGGCCTGCAGAAGGAGGCCTCGCTGCACACCCTGCTCAGCGAGGCTGCACAGCAGGCCGGTGTGCATTTGCGGGTGCGCATCCAGGTTCGCAGCTTCGAAGCCATCTGCCGGATGATCCACACCGGTCTGGGCATCGGCGTGCTCCCGGAGCAGGCGGTGCGCACCTACCTGCCAGGCATGTCGGTACGTGCGGTGGCGATCGAGGATGCCTGGGCGCTGCGTGAGCTGAATATCTGCGTGCGCCAGTACGACAGCCTGTCGCTGATTGCCCGGCAGATGGTCGATCACCTTGCCTTCGGCAATGGCGAAGGCAGCCTTGGTCAATCAAGAATGTAGTCGCGTTCGGCGCTGCAGTAGAGTTCGCCGTGAACAAAGGCATCCGGCCGGGCGGTGGCCCGCCGTACCAATAACAACAGGAGATCGCCTCATGTCACGCGTCTTTCGTCGCAGCCTGTCCTGCGTCCTGCTTTCCACTGCCATGGCCTTCGGTGCTGGCGCGCAGGCCGAGGAAATCGTCATCAAGTTTTCCCATGTCGCCTCCGATCAGACGCCCAAGGGGCAGGGCGCATTGATGCTGCAAAAGCTGGTCAAGGAGCGTCTGGCCGGCAAGGCGCGGGTCGAGGTCTATCCCAACTCTTCGCTGTTCGGCGACGGCAAGGAGATGGAAGCCTTGCTGCTGGGGGACGTGCAATTGCTGGCGCCAGCCCCCGTTAAGCTGGAGAAATACCAGCCGCGGGTGCAGATCTTCGACCTGATGTTCCTGTTCGACAACGCCGCCGCCTCGCAGCGTTTCGAGCAATCGCCAAAGGGCCAGGAGTTGCTGCACAGCTTCGAGAGCAACGGCATTCTCGGCCTGGCCTACTGGCTCAACGGCATGCGCCAGTTCACCGCCAACAAGCCGCTGCATGTACCGAGCGACGCCCGCGGCATGAAGTTTCGCGTGCAGCCCTCGGATCTGCAGGCGGCGCAGATCAGCGCACTGCGTGCGGTGCCGCGCAAGATGGCTTTCGCCGAGATCTATCAGGGTCTGCAGACCGGCGTGATCAATGCCTCCGATAACCCCTGGTCGAACATCTACAGCCAGCGCCACTACGAGGTGCAGAAGTACATGATCGAGTCCAACCATGCGGTCGGCAATTACATGCTGATCACCAACGCCAAGTTCTGGAACGGCCTGCCAGACGATGTCCGCAGTGAGCTCAAAGGCATCATCGATGAGGTCACCAGCGAGGTGAACAAGCAGGCGCTGGCGCTGAACGAGCGTGACAAAGAGCAGATTCTCGCAGACGGCAAGCGTGAGCTGATCGTGCTGAGCGATGAAGAGCGTCAGCAATGGCGTGAGGTGATGCGCCCGGTCTGGAAAGAATACGAAGGCAAGATCGGCAGCGATCTGATCGAGGCCGCACAGGCGGCCAACGCTGGCGGTCAGTAAGCAAAGAGGAGGCTGGCATGCTCGACCACCTGGATCATCTGGTTCTCACCGCAACCGATGCCGAGGCGACCACGCATTTCTATACGGAGGTGCTGGGCATGCGCCTGGAAACCTTCGGCAGTGGCCGCCAGGCGTTCTGTTTCGGCAACCAGAAGATCAACCTGCATGTGCGCGGTCGGGAGTTCGAGCCCAAGGCCCACCTACCGGTACCCGGAGCGTTGGACCTGTGCTTTCTCGCCAGCCAGCCGTTGGATCAGGTGATCGCGCATTTGCAGCGGGTCGGCTGGCCGATCATCGAGGGCCCGGTGATGCGCACTGGTGCCACCGGCCCGATCCGGTCGGTGTACCTGCGTGATCCGGATCTGAACCTGATCGAGATATCCGAGCTGGTTTAAGGGTGGCGTTGGCAGGGCAGCGGCATGGCAAGAGCGGATGCTCAGTTTGTAGGGTGGACAACGCGAAGCTTGTCCACCGTTCCACTACCGCAATGGTGGACAAAAAGAGCGTTGTCCACCCTACGAGGTGACTGTCCGCTATCGCCACTTTCTAGTCGTTAGATTTTTCCGTACGGATGCCTCCAGCCTTTGCCTTGACAGACTATTCGCCCAGGCCGAAGGCCGCGTTTGCCAATCGTGAATATTCGCCTCGCCGGGCCGCGGTTAGAGTCGGTCACGACAATTACAAAAACTTTTCCGGGAGAACGCTGATGCAAGCTTTGCAGCGCCTGTGGAGTCGCCTCGAAGAAATCGCCATCGCCTTTCTTCTCGCCGCGATGACCCTGGTGACCTTCTCGTACGTGGTATTCAACAACATCTACGGCGTGTTCTATTCGCTGGGAGATTCGCTGCCTTTCGCCAACGATGCGATGTTCGCCATCGGCGACAGCATTCTCTACGTTGCCCAAGAAATGACCTGGAGCGTGGCGCTGACCAAGGCCATGTTCGGCTGGCTGATCTTCGTCGGCCTGGCCTGGGGCGTGCGCATCGGCGCGCATATCGGCGTCGACCTGCTGGTGCGTCAGTTCAACCCTGCCAACCAGCGGCTGATGGCCATCCTCGCGCTGCTCATCTGCCTGGGCTACTGCGCCCTGATGGCGTACTCCAGCGAGCAGTGGGTCGCCGTGCTATACAGCGT
>NZ_FRBQ01000005.1 GCF_900142655.1 Phytopseudomonas punonensis
GGCACAGCAGCGCTATGCAGCTATCGCCAGTGGATTTTGAAAAGCGCTATTTCCAGAGCTTGGAAAGTGTCTAGGAAAGCCGGGGCGATTCACCTTTCGATCCGAATAGTCGGAGTGCCATTTCCCGAGTTGCCAGGTAATGACGTAGGATCGCAGCGTGACGGACGGTGTGGGAGGCAACGATGCTCATCCACAACAACTGGGTTGGTGACGTAATGTTCTGGATCTTTTTGGCGGCGCTGGGAGCGCTAGCGTTTCGCGTGCTCTACCTGTTCTTCACATCGGGGAAACGTAAGCGCTCCAGCAAACGCGACGCTGGCGAGTCCTCCGGCTCGGGAGGCACCAGCGGCGCCATGATCAGTAACGACAGCGTGTATGGGGATTCCTGTGGTGGTCACGGTGGAGGCGACTGCGGCGGTGGGGGCGACGGTGGTGGAGGGAGCGGCGACTGAACCAGGCGCCGCAAGTATCAGCGCTCCAGTGCATCATCTCCCGCGAGTGGACGTGTATCAAAACCGGGCACTGATGCGATAGGCGCATCGATGGGGCGCCGGGCTCAGGCAATTCCAAGTAGGTAATAAAGCTAAGAGCGCCCCCAAATGCATCCAATTTTTGAGTGGCGCGCGCCAGCGAAAAAATGCGCAGAGCAGAGGCCTGAAAGGCTGGTGCCTGGCCTGATCACCTGTGTAGGATGGCGGCCGGGTGTTAGCCACATGGTGCGGTGATACAGGTTAGTTGCGTTGGTCGGGCCGCCGCGCGGAGCTCGCTCGCCCATGAAATCACGCCCGTCTTTTCAGGATATTCCTCGTGCCCAGCGTTTGGCCGAGCATACCTTCACTTGCATTCGCAGTCTTTTGCATCGCGAAGCCTTCAGTGGTGTAGTGCTGCTCTTGGCCACTGCCGTCGCGTTGATCTGGGCTAATTCGTCCTACGCCGACAGTTACCACGCGCTCTGGCATGCATCCGTATCATTCGGCTTCGGCAGCTTCGAGTTTTCCCAGCCCCTGCATTTTTGGATCAACGACGGCTTGATGACCCTGTTCTTTCTGGTCGTCGGTATGGAGATTCGCCGCGAGATGCATGAGGGTGCCCTGGCCGATCTGCGCCAGGCGTCATTGCCTATCGCCGCTGCCTGCGGTGGCGTGATCATGCCCGCCCTTATTTACGCCAGCCTCAATCTTAATGGCGCCGGTTTGCATGGCTGGGCGATCCCGGCCGCCACCGATATCGCCTTCGCGGTAGGCCTGCTGGCCTTGCTGGGCAAGGGGATTCCTTCCGGCGTGCGCATCTTTCTGCTGACCCTGGCGGTGATCGACGACGTGATCGCGGTGATCTTGATCGCCTTGTTCTATTCGGACGGCCTCAACTACAGCGGCTTTGCCTTGGCCGGCGTCGGCGCGCTGGCGGTGCTGGGTTTGCAGCGCATAGGCATCGGTTCGGCCTTCGCCTATGTGCTGCCGGGCGCACTGATGTGGGGCGGCCTGCTGGTGACCGGTGCGCACCCGACGCTTGCCGGGGTGGTTCTTGGCCTGATGACGCCGGTGATGTGCCTGCCGACTCGTGAATTGCCGCGCGCTGCGGTGGGGCGGATCGCCCGAGAACTCGAAGATGATCGCGGCACCGCCGTGGCGTCCAACGAGGCTGCACAGTCGCTGCGCGAGTTGCGCCTGGCCCAGCGTGAGGTGCTGCCACCAGTGGTGCGCGTGCAACTGGCGCTGCATCCGTGGGTCACCTTTGGCTTGATGCCGCTGTTCGCGCTGGCCAACGCCGGTGTGAGCCTGAGCGGTACCGATCTGTCGTCAGCTACCTCGCATTGGGTGATGGCGGGCGTCGCGGTGGCGCTGCTGGTCGGCAAGCCCCTCGGAGTGGTTAGCTTCAGCTGGTTGATGGTCAAACTTGGCCTGTGCCGCCTGCCGGCCGATATGTCGTGGCGCGGCGTCGCGCTGACCGGCCTGCTCGCCGGGATCGGTTTCACCATGTCGATATTCATCGCTAATCTGGCATTCAGCGACGCCAATCTGTTGGCTGCTGCAAAGCTAGGCGTGCTGCTCGGCTCGCTGGCTTCTGCGATAGTGGGGCTGACCTGGGGCATAATTTACGTCCGGCGCTTACGTGCAGAGGCGGTTGGCAGTGCGACTTGAACCTCAAGCTCGCCCAGCGTCAGTGCTGTGGCTAGCTGATCCGGCTGACGCTACTCGCATGCATCTGTGCAGCGCGGTGGCCTATCGATTGTTGATTCTCGCATAGAGAAAATGGTTTTTTCGGCCCGTACTTTTGGGTAAAGTGCGGGCCTCTTTGGGGAGTAGCCTGCTGCCAAGTTCGCTCGGCAGCGTTCGTATCAACATTCTCGGCAGCAGCCGTGGTACGAACACCTTTCGGTTGGTGAGACCAATGACAGATACGTGCCTAAGTCGGGCGCGTGTATCCGTCATTGACTCATAGCCCGACCGAGACGTAACCGTGAGCCTCCTATCCCTCGTTTTCCTGGCATTCGCCATGTCTACCGATGCTTTTGCCGCTGCTGTCGGCAAGGGCGCTTCGCTGCATAAACCTCGTTTTCTCGATGCACTGCGCACCGGGCTTATTTTTGGTGTGATCGAAGCCATTACCCCGATCATCGGCTGGTTTATCGGCCAGGCCGCGACCAGCTTCGTCGCGGAGTGGGATCACTGGATCGCCTTCACACTGTTGCTGCTGCTCGGTGGGCACATGATCTACGCAGGCCTGCGACCTGAGGCTGACGATGCCGAAGACAAACCCAAATCCCATTCCTTCTGGGTGCTCGCCACCACTGCGTTTGCCACCAGCATCGATGCACTGGCGGTTGGGGTTGGCCTGGCGTTCGTCGACGTGAATATCTGGATTGCCGCACTGGCCATCGGCCTGGCGACCATGACCATGGCCACCATCGGCGTCATGGTCGGCCGACTGATTGGCACCGCGATTGGCCGAAAGGCCGAAATCCTTGGCGGCGTGGTACTGATCGGCGTAGGCGCAGCGATTCTCTACGAGCACACGATGTAAGACTTATCTGCGCGCCTACGACATGCCGCGGAAAGGAAATATGGATGGGTGACTGCCGGTCGGTAGCCAGAGCACGCCGATCAGCTACCAGATTGTCTACACATCGCTATAACTGAGTCCGTAAGCTCCTGCAGCGAACGCGTTGCAGAGGCTTTTTCCTATGAGCCGTACTCACCTTTGGCGTGGCGCGATCCCCATTACTGGCTGCTTTTAGTAAGCAGGGCGCCGCTATTGACGGGAACCTGAATGCGCTTGCTAATTTGTTATGTTGTAACAATAATGAGTGAGCTTTTTATATGGCGCGATTGGTCCTGAGCAAAGAAATGCGCGCGCTCGGACAAAGCGCTGCAGGCGGCTTACTTAATCGTTTAAGATGCCGCCGCCGGTTTCCGCGAGGAATTAATAGGGAATCCGTCGCCGCCTCTGGTGGCCAAACGGAACTGCCCCCGCAACTGTAGGTACCGAGCAGCGCTGCATTCGTGTCACTGGAATCGCTTCCGGGAAGGCCGCGGCGCTGTATGGACGTACCAGTCAGGAGACCTGCCGGCATGGGTCTGATCCGCGTTTGGTCGTGGGCAAGAGCCAGTAATCGAACCAGCCGGCGGGGTGTCCGGGAGGGGGCATCCGTGTTCACTTCCCGAAGGGGACAGGTGCGGCCATGGCCGCGCAGCGTGATGTGTTCTCCAGCCTACGCACCTCCGTTTATGCGTATTTGTTGATTAGGAGATCACCCGCATGTTCGTGTCCCGCCTTGCCGTTTTTGGCGCTGCTCTGGGCCTGTCTTCCCTGGCGCTGGCTGCTAACCCGACGCACTACCCACTGACCCTGGAAAACTGTGGCCAGCAACTGACTTTTGCTGCAGCCCCCAGCAACGCTGTTACCATTGGCCAGGCGGGCACCGAAATTCTCTATTCGCTGGGTCTGGGCGAGCGCATGGCTGGCACTTCGCTGTGGTTCAGCCACGTGCTGCCCGAGTTCGAGGCACAGAACGCCAAGGTGCCGCGCTTGGCCGATAACGACCCGAGCTTCGAATCGGTGATCAACAAGCGCCCTGGCCTGGTGGCCGTACAGTTCGAATGGATGGTCGGTGAGCAGGGGGTGGTGGGCACGCGCAAGCAGTTTCACGACCTGAGCATTCCGACCTACATCATGCCGACCGACTGCGAAGGCAAGGACAATCTGGTTGGCTCCGACGGCACCCGCCTGCAGCCATTCCAGATCGACAGCCTGTACAAAAGCATCCGCCAACTGGCGGCGATTTTCGATGTGCAGGACAAAGGCGATGCGCTGGTCAACGATCTGCAAGCGCGCCTGGGAGAGGCCGTCGCCGATGCCGAGCAGCGCAAGGCCAGGGATATCTCCGCGCTGTTCTGGTTCTCCAGCCCCGATATGGAGCTCGACCCTTACGTGGC
This sequence comes from Phytopseudomonas punonensis, assembly GCF_900142655.1. GTDB lineage: Bacteria > Pseudomonadota > Gammaproteobacteria > Pseudomonadales > Pseudomonadaceae > Aquipseudomonas > Aquipseudomonas punonensis. The sequence goes on from NZ_FRBQ01000005.1 coordinate 4,437, forward strand.
TGGCCAGAAGGGCGTGGCCGATTACATGATGAAGTCGCTGGGCCTGCGTAACGTGGTCGAGTCCAGCGAAGAGTGGCCGACGGTCGGCTGGGAAACCCTGGCCAAGGCCAACCCGAGCGTCCTGGTGCTGGCACGCATGGATCGTCGCCGCTTTCCTGCCGACGACGTGGAAAAGAAGCTCGAATTCCTGCGTAACGACCCGGTCGCCAAACACATGGATGCCGTCAAGAACGGCCGTATCGTGATCATCGATGCCGACGGCATGCAGGCCTCGCTGCGCATGATCAGTGGCATCGAAACCCTGGCCAAGGCCGTAGACGGGTTCGATATCAAACGATGATCACGCGTGGCTCTCGTCTGTTGCTGCTGACCGTCGCCTGCCTGCTGTTGCTGGGTGTGGCGGTGATCGCCGGCGTGGCGCTCGGGGAAACGCAGATCGCGCCCTCGGTGGTCTTTCAGGTGCTGGCCAACAAGCTATTCGGCAGCGGCTTTGCCGTCGATCCGATCGATGAGGGCATCGTCTGGAATTACCGGCTGACGCGCGCCCTGGTCGCGGCGAGCTGTGGCGCCGGGCTGGCGGTTTCAGGCGTGGTGCTGCAGGCGCTGTTGCGTAATCCGCTGGCCGATCCCTACCTGCTGGGTATTTCCGCCGGTGCCTCCACGGGAGCGGTCTCTGTGGCGCTGCTGGGGCTTGGCGCGGGCATGTTGTCGCTATCCATGGGGGCGTTCATCGGCGCTATCGCGGCCTTCGCACTGGTCGCGCTGCTGGCCAGGGCCGCAGGTGGTGGCGCCATCAGCGGCAGCGCGCAGATCATTCTTGCTGGTATCGCGGGCTCGCAGCTGTTCAATGCCATGACCTCGTTTCTGATCACCAAATCGGCCAGCGCCGAGCAGGCACGGGGGATCATGTTCTGGCTGCTCGGCAACCTGAGCGGCGCGGACTGGCACGATGTAGTGCTCGCCGTGCCGGTGGCGCTGGCGGGCGTATTGCTGATCACCTTGCATACCCGGGCGCTGGATGCCTTCACCTTTGGCGCCGAGTCGGCTGCCTCGCTCGGCGTGCCGGTGCGCCGCGTGCAGGCCACGCTGATCGCCGGCACCGCGCTGGTCACCGCGGTGATGGTGTCGATCGTCGGCTCCATCGGCTTTGTCGGCCTGGTGATTCCCCACGCTGCGCGGCTGCTGGTCGGCTCGCGCCATGGTCGGCTGGTGCCGGTTTCGGCGCTGATTGGTGCAGTATTCCTGATCGCTGCCGATGTGCTGTCACGCACCGCGATCAAGGGCCAGGTATTGCCGATCGGCGTGGTCACGGCCCTGGTCGGCGCGCCTGCTTTTGCGGTGATCTTGATACGAGGGAGGCGAGTGCGATGAACGCCGTGCTGCAATGCAACGAGCTCGGTTGGTCGGTGAAAGGCCGCGCCATCGTTGCGGGTGTCGATCTGCAGGTGCATCAGGGTGAAACCCTGGGACTGATCGGCCCGAATGGCTCGGGAAAATCGACCCTGCTCAAGCTGCTCTCGGGTATTCGATCACCGGGCAGTGGCCAGGTGCACCTGCATGGCAAGCCCCTGACCAGCCTAAGCCGCCGCGAAGTGGCTCGGCAGCTGGCGTTCGTCGAGCAGCAGGCCGACACCAGCGATGCGGTGACGGTACGCGACGCCGTCGAACTGGGACGCACGCCCTGGCTGTCTGCGTTGCAGCCCTGGTCGGCCGATGACCAGCGAATCGTCAAGCAGGCGCTGGTCGACGTGGATATGGCCGACATGGGCGAGCATGCCTGGAGCACCTTGTCCGGTGGTGAGCGCCAGCGCGTGCACATTGCCCGCGCACTGGCGCAGCAACCACAGATTCTGCTGCTCGACGAGCCCACCAATCACCTGGATATCCAGCACCAGCTGTCGATTCTCAACCTGGTGCGGGCGCTGCCGGTCACCACGCTGATCGCCCTGCATGACCTCAACCAGGCGCTGGAATGCGACCGCCTCGGGGTCATGGAACGTGGCCGGCTGGTGGCACTGGGCGAACCCGACGAGGTGCTGACCACCGAACGCCTGCGCGACACTTTCGGCGTGCGCGCCCGCTACCTGACCGACCCGGACGACGGCGCTCGCATCCTGCGCTTCTATCCGGCCTGACACGGACGACTGCCATGCCCATTCGCTACGCCGCCGCTTTGCTGGCCGCCCTGTTCTGCACTGCGGCCCTGGCCGAGGTGCACGAAGTGAAAATGCTCAACCGTGGTGCCGGCGGTGCCATGGTCTACGAGCCGGATTACCTGGCCATCGCGCCGGGCGACACGGTGAAGTTCATCGCCACCCAGCCGAGCCACAACGCCGCCAGCGCGCCGGGCTTGATGCCCGAAGGCGCCGTGCCGTTCAAGGGCAAGATCAACGAAGAGATCGAGGTGAAGTTCGACACGCCGGGCTTATATGGCATTCAGTGCATTCCGCACCTGGCCATGGGCATGGTGATGCTGATTCAGGTGGGTGACAGCCAGGCTAGCGGCGTGCAGATTCCCGCATCGCTGCCGACGCGTGCCAAGCAGCGTTTCGAGCAGATTCTCAGCCGTCTTTCACAATAACGACTGCGTTATTTTAGGCGCGTCACCCGATATAAATGCGAGTTGTTATTATTACTGTCCTCTTCTAGTATGCGCCGGCTTTTCCCTCTAACCGGTCATAACGGAAGACTGATGAACATCATTTCGCAGTTGGCACTACTGGTAACTGCTTCAGCTATTTCCCTCTCCGCGATCGCGGCGCCCAAGCAGATCGAAGACGTGCTGGGCCGTAAGGTCACCATCGAGTCGCCTGCCAAGCGGGTGATGCTTGGTTTTTACTTCGAGGATTACCTGGCCGTATCCGGCGAGCGCGGCGCCAAGGATGTAGTCGGCCTGTCACGTGAGGCGTGGGAGGGCTGGCGGCCATCGAACTGGGCGCTGCACGTCAAACACGACCCGTCCATCAAGGACATTGCCGATGTCGGCGAAGTCGAGGTGCAGAGCTTCTCCATCGAGAAGGTATTGGCCTTGAACCCGGATGTCGTGGTGCTCGCCGACTGGCAGTACAAGGGGCTTGGTGCCGACGCCGAGCGACTGGAAAAGCTCGGCATCCCCGTCGTGGTCGTCGACTACAACGCACAGACCGTCGAGCGCCATGTGGCCAGCACGTTGGTTTTCGGTGAGATCACCGGCCACCAGGCACGCGCCCAGGAAATCGCCGACCTCTACAAAACGGCCATCGAGGATGTACAGAAGCGCATCGCCACTGCCGGCAAGCCGAAGCCGCGCGTCTACGTGGAGTTCGGCAACAAGGGGCCGAGCGAATACAGCTTCACGTACGGCAAGAACATGTGGGGCTCGATGATCGACCTGGCGCAGGGCGACAACATTGCCGCGCCGTTCGTGCAGTGGTGGGGGCCGATTAATCCCGAGCAGGTGTTGGCGTCCAATCCGCAGGTAGTGCTGATTGCCGGTACCGAGTCCACTAAGGTGCCGGGCTCGTTGCTGATCGGTGAGGGCGTCAGCCTGGAGCAGACGCGCGCGACGCTGGCCGGCTTCACCCAGCGCGAGGGCTGGCAGAACCTGGATGCCACCAAGGGCAAACGCCTTTATGGCGTCTACCAGGGCGCCTCGCGCAGCATTACCGACTTCGCGGCGATTCAATACCTGGCGAAGGCGTTCTACCCGGAGCTGTTCAGCGATATCGACCCGGCCGGCAACTACAGGGAGTTCTATCGCAAGTACCTGTCGGTCACGCCAGAAGGCACCTTCTTCACTGGGCTTTGAGGCGTTCGCAGCGATAAAAAAAACCGGGCTGTCGCCCGGTTTTTGTTTCTGAGCGCCTCGCTCAGTAGGTGCGTTTCCGTCCACGTATTGCCGGATTGTGACAGTGCTTATCTGTCGCCGAGGAGCACGTTCAGCACCTATCTGCGGCATAATGCCGAACTTTCAGATCTACGCTCCAAGCCCTCAAATAGCTTGGCTGATCAAGCAGCGGTTGCGCTGGGGCATCTTTCATAAATACCTGTAGAGCCGCTTTGCCGGACATGGCAGATGCCCCGGCCGATGGAGTCGAGCACGTTCAATGCTGAGTATCTGGGCCCGCTTTATCGATCTTTCGCCGGCTGCACGCGTGCTGATCCTCAACGGTCTGACGTTCAACTTCGGCTTCTACATGCTGATGCCGTATCTGGCTGGGCATCTGAGCGAAAACCTCGGGTTGGCTGGCTGGGCGGTTGGACTTGTCCTCGGTATTCGCGTGTTCAGCCAGCAGGGGCTGTTCCTACTCGGGGGCTTGCTGGGCGATCGTATCGGTTACCGGCGCGCCATCCTGATTGGCTGCGGGGTGCGTTGTGTGGGGTTCGCGGTATTCGGCTTTTCTGAAAGCCTGACGGTTTTGCTTCTGGCCGCCTGCCTGAGCGGTTTTGCCGGTGCGCTGTTCACGCCTTGCGCGCAAGCCTATCTGGCGGATGAGTGCCAGGACCCACAACTGCGCAAGCAGGCGTTCGCTCTGCACAACATGGCCAGCACCGCCGGTATGCTTATCGGCCCGTTGGCCGGTCTGTTATTTATCAGCGTTGATTTCTCGGTGACCGGCAGCGTATCGGCCGGGCTTTTTCTGGTCATGACGTTGGTGCAGTGGCGCTTTCTGCCCCTCAAGGACCTGGTCTCTGGTGAAGTGCCGGTGACCATGTTGCGCCAGTGCTTGAACATGCTTCAGCAGTGGCCCTTCCTGCGTTTTGCCTTGCTGGCCGCGGCGTATCCGCTGCTGTTCCATCCGCTGTATCTGGCGGTTCCCGCCTACAGCCACGCCTATGGCGGTGGCCAGCAGTGGATTACCCAGGTGTTCGTGATCACCGCTTTGGTTGGCGTGCTGCTGCAGATGCCAATTAGCAGCCTGCGCCAGCGCTGGATGAGCGAAGGACAGAGCATGGGCATCGGCCTGGCCCTGATGTCGGTCAGCTATTGCCTACTGGCCGAGCCGCTTAGCGGCCTGCTGGGCCATCATTTGGCGGTGCAACTGATGGCGGGCCTGTTCAGCCTTGGCAGTCTCATGGTATTGCCGCTGCTGTCGGCTCACGTGCCGCACTACGCGCGGCGCGGCCAGCTGGCGGCCTACTATGGATTCTTCGCTGGCGTGGGTGGCTTGGTGGCGCTGCTCAGCAACGTGCTGATCGGTCGCTTTCTGCCCGCCGAGCAGGCGCCGCCACAACTCTTGTGGTGGTCATTGAGCGCAATCGGCATCGGCGCTGCGGTCGGGCTCGCGTGGCATATGGGGCGCCTAGCCCCGCCTGGGACGCAGTCATGAACTCAGTGCAAGCGAGGTGTGCAGTGTGCGCAGTATCAAGCTAGCGGCCTGTCTGTTACTCATGATGCAGGCCTTGCCGAGCCACGCCGCCTTTACGCTGCCCGGTGATGCCATGCGCTGCACCCGTAGCGCGACGCTGCTCAATTGCACGGACCGCTTCGGTAACCACTACGGCATCGTCCAGCGGGGCAACGACACCCTGATGCGGGGCTTCGACGTGATCAGCAGGCTGAGCTGGGCGCAGACCAGCACCACCTACGGCCGTTTGCAGATATTTACCGGGGTGAGCGCCGACGGCCAGGTGTGGTTCGGTTCCAGCCGGCGCATCGGCTGGAATGTGGTCAGCCGGTTGTCCAGCTCCCAGGGCGAGCGCGACCGGGTCAACTGCAACCGCCTGAACGGCTGCCGCTGACTCAAGCGCAATCAGCTGAAACGCGGCAGGCGCTGGTCCTGATCGTTCGCTTCAGGTTCGGCCTGCTGTGGCACACCTGCAACTTTAAGCGTCGGCATACGCTCGCCGACCAGGCGCAGATCACGGCGTGGCAGGGCGAAGCGTACATCCAGTTCGCGTAGCGCATCGAGCAACTGCAGATTGATCTCCTGCTGGATGTCCATGTACTGGTTGTAGTCCGAGCTCTGCACGATATACACCACCTCGAAGGTCAGCTGGCTCTCGTCAAAACCCAGGAAATGCGCGCGGTCGAATTTGGTTTGTGGGGTGGCGCGAATGATGTCGCCAACCCGCTCCGAAACCTGGCGAACCTTGTCGCTCGGCGTGTCGTAGCTGATGCCGAACTTGAACACGATGCGCCGGGTGTCCATGCGCTTGTAGTTGTGCACGATCTGGCGCAGCAGGTCGGCGTTGGCGCAGACCACCTGCTCGCCGCTGAGGCTGCGGATGCGTGTGGTCTTCAGGCCGATATGCTCGATGCTGCCAGCCACTTCGCCGAAGACAACGAAGTCGCCGATCTCGAAGGGCTTGTCGACGCCAATCGACAGCGAGGCGAACACATCGCTCAGTACAGTCTGCACCGCTAGCGCCACGGCGATACCACCAACGCCCAGGCTGGCTACCAGCGCGGTGATGTCGACGCCCAGGTTGGCGAGGATCGACAGCAGCATCACCGACCAGACGACGATCAGCACCATGATGCTGATGATGGTGGTCATCACCGGGTTGTAGCCGCTGCCGCCATGTTTGCCGATCACCAGGCTGCGCGACCAGAGGCGCACGCCAGTGTCGACCCACAACGCGATCTGCAACGCCAGGGCCACGAACCAGGTATGGCTGAGGGCCGCCTGCCAGCTGCCGGGCAAATCCGGGAGGCGCAGGGCGAGCAGCAGCGAGAACGCCAAGAGCAATGTGCGGTTTGTGCGCCCAATCACCACAGCGACGAAATGCTGCCAGTTGCCGTCCTGGCCTTTGGACCAGGTGGTGAGCCGTTTGTGAACGATGCCGACCAGCGCGCGCAGCACGGTATAGATAGCGGCAGTCGCGGCCACCACGATGCCGATGGCGATCCATACGTCGCGATCCAACCAGATATTCCACTGTTCCATTCGGGGGGTCTCCTGATAAAGCCGATACAGGTTTCTGTAGGCCTCAGGGCGCAGAAGTTCCGATCAATAGCTTGATGGCGGTATTGCAGGGTGGTTGCTGGCAGTGGTCGCTTGCATGCGTCAGTGTGTCGCACGCTGGCATGTAAATGGCCCGCGGCTGGGCTATTGTATGGCGGTGATCTGATGGCTCTCGCCCGTGTGGCAGGCAGCAGCCTGGTAGTGGTCACTTCACCTGTATAGCCGCAGTTCACGCGGCGTGGGTAACCCTGATGCGGGCACCAAGCCTGTCCGCCTGGAGAGCGATGTGACCTTCTATAGCCTTGATCTGCTGCTGATATTGTTCGTGGTTACCCTGCTGTTCACTGCCTTGCCAATCATTTTGATGCGCAGCTTCTAGCGAGCGTACCTGCTAGCGCCCACGTGCTAGTTGGTGAGTGCTTGGCCCAGCAGCTCGCGAAAGCGCTGGGGCTGCACATCGCGAATCAGCAGCAGCGCACCGACCGTGCGCGCTGGCGTATTGAGCAGTGCATGTGCGGGAATGGCCACAGTCAGCTGCGCTTGCCAGCTCACTATCAGTGCGGTGGGATCGCAATCGGCGGGGAGCAATTCGCTCAGGGAAACCTCGACATCCATCTGCTCTGCGAGCAGTGCCGACTGCATCAGCAGTGCCTCGGCCAGTTCATGCTGCTCGACCGGTGTAGCCGCGTCAAAACGCGACATCCAGTCCATTATCGGTTTACGGCTCAAACCTGACGGGCTGCGTGCACGCTGCACCAGAAAATAGACCGCGCCAACCAGAGCGAGGGTGATCGCGGTAAAAAACAGTTCCATCCTGGCTCCGTCACAAAAGGGCGTGCGGCCCGATGGGGCCACATGGCGGCGAAACTAACCGAACAAGCAGGGCAGGCTCAAGCAGTTTAATGGCGACTGGCCATCTTTGCCGAGTGAAGGTGGCTGTGTGGCCGATTGTGGAGCCGCAGGGGAGGCGCTGTGATGCGTGGGGAAGGGCGGCCTGCTGGCCGCCCTGGTAGCGTTAAACCTTGAGTACCAGCTTGCCGAAGTTCTCGCCCTTGAACAGTTTCAGCAGGGTTTCCGGGAAGGTTTCCAGCTCCTCGACGATATGCTCCTTGGACTTGATCTTGCCCTCGGCCAGCCAACCACCGATTTCCGCGGCAGCGCTGGCGAAGTTGGTCGCGTGGTCCATCACCACGAAGCCTTCCATGCGTGCACGGTTGACGAGCAGCGACAGGTAGTTGGCCGGGCCCTTGACCGCTTCCTTGTTGTTGTACTGACTGATCGCGCCGCAGATGACGATACGTGCCTTAGGTGCCAGGCGGCCGAGTACTGCGTCCAGCGTGTCGCCACCGACGTTATCGAAATACACATCGACGCCTTTCGGGCATTCGCGTTTGAGCGCTTCAGGCAGATCTTCGCTTTTGTAGTCGATGGCGGCATCGAAGCCCAGCTCATCGGTCAGGTAGGCGCATTTCTCCTTGCCGCCGGCGATGCCGATCACGCGGCAGCCTTTGAGTTTGGCGATCTGTCCGGCAATGCTACCCACTGCACCGGCCGCACCGGAGAGCACCACGGTGTCGCCGGCTTTAGGGGCGCCGACATCGAGCAGCGCGAAGTAGGCGGTCATACCGGTCATGCCGAGGGCCGACAGATAAACCGGCAGCGGAGCGCGCGTCGGATCGATCTTGTAGAAACCGCGTGGCTCGCCAAGGAAATAGTCCTGTACGCCAAGCGCGCCGTTGACGTGATCACCTGCTTTGTAATCCGGGTGGTTGGATGCAACGACTTCACCGACGCCTAGCGCACGCATCACGTCGCCCAGACCAACCGGAGCGATATAGGATTTGCCTTCGTTCATCCAGCCGCGCATGGCCGGATCCAGCGACAAGTAGAGGTTCTTGACCAGAATCTGCCCGTTGCCCGGCTCACCGACAGGCTTTTCCACGTAATCGAACGTATCGCGGCTGACCATGCCGCTGGGGCGTTTGGCGAGCAGAAACTGACGGTTGAGCTGAGTGGACATGGGTAGCCTCCGATGAAATAAGCTGTGGTGATAATCCTCGGCTAGCGATTGGACAAGGATGTCGCAGTGGCCGAATGTTTACCGATCCATTGAACTGATGGGGCAAGGTTAGCCGGCGCATTCGCACGCGAAGCGGCAATTGCCCGCTACAGTGTGGATCACGATCATGGAAGTCTGACCACATCGAGGTAGCGATGACTGCAAGTCCTTTGCTGAGTGTGTTTCTTCCCCTGGCCCTGGGCATCATCATGCTCGGCCTGGGTTTGTCCCTGACCCTGGCGGATTTCGCCCGGGTGGTGAAGTACCCCAAGCCGGTGCTGATCGGGCTGTTCTGCCAGTTGCTGCTATTGCCGGTGGCGTGTTTCTTCATGGTTCAGGCGTTCGGCCTGGCGCCCGCCCTGGCGGTGGGCATGATGCTGCTTGCGGCCTCACCTGGCGGCACCTCGGCCAACCTCTACAGCCACCTGGCCCATGGCGACGTGGCGCTGAACATCACCCTGACCGCGGTGAACTCGGTGGTCGCGGTGCTGACAATGCCCTTTATCGTCAACCTGTCGCTGGCTTACTTCATGGACGGTGATCAGGCGATCCCGCTGCAGTTCGCCAAGGTGGTGCAGGTGTTCGCCATCGTGCTGGGGCCGGTCGCCATCGGCATGTTCCTGCGCAGCCGCTTTCCCGGTTTTGCCCAGCGCATGGAAAACCCGGTGAAAATCATCTCGGCACTGTTCCTGCTGCTGATCATCATCCTGGCGCTGGTCAAGGATTGGCAGACGGTGCTTGATTACGCCCCGGTGGTGGGCGCCGCAGCGCTGACGTTCAATCTGCTGAGCCTGGCGGTGGGCTACTTCGTGCCGCGCCTGCTCAAGCTCAGCTTGCGCCAAGCTATCGCCATCGGCATGGAGATCGGCATCCACAATGGCACCCTGGCCATCGCCCTGGCGCTGAGCCCCGTACTGCTCAACAACAGCACCATGGCGATTCCCGCGGCGCTGTACAGCATCATCATGTTCTTCACCGCCGCGGCGTTCGGTTGGTGGGTGAACGCGGCGCATGGCAAACAGCTGAAGGCCGAGGGCGGAGATGTCGCCGGGTAGCGACTGATTCAAGGTCGAAGCGGACGGTGAACGGAGCTTTCGTGGGAGAGGCTTTGGCCTCGATGGATTAGACAGTTCGGGGCTAAAGCGGATCGCCGCCCGGCCCCTCTCACAAGATCGCTAACGGGCGGTATCGCCAAATATCAATGGCCCTTAGGCCTCGCGTTTTCCCGCATTGAGCAGCACCAGCGTCAGCAAGCCCGCCACGATGCCCCAAAATGCCGAACCGACCCCGAACAAGCTCATCCCCGAAGCAGTAACGAGAAATGTGATCAGCGCCGCTTCGCGTTCCTTGGGCTCGCTCATGGCCTGAGTCAGCCCGCCGATGATCGAGGCGAACAGGGCAAGGGCTGCTACAGACAGAATCAGTGCCTTGGGCAGAGCTGCGAACAGCGCGGCGAGGGTGGCGCCCAACAGCCCGGCGATGCCGTAGAAGATGCCGCACCAGACTGCTGCGGTGTAGCGCTTCTGAGGATCCTCATGGGCTTCCGGGCCGGCGCAGATCGCCGCGCTGATCGCGGCCATATGGATGCCGTGAGAGCCGAAGGGCGCCATCACGATCGATACCAGGCTGGTGGTGTTGAGCAGTGGTGAGGCAGGTACGTCATAGCCATTGGCGCGCAGCACCGCCATGCCGGGCAGGTTCTGCGAGGCCATGGCGACGATGAACAGCGGAATGCCGATGCTGATCGCCGCCGCGAGGGAAAAGCTCGGCGTGGTCCACTCCGGTGTCGCCAGTTGCAGCTCGAACTCGGAGAAATTCATCAACCCCAGCCCGCCGGCCAATACACAGCCAACGATTAATGCTGCCAGCACGGCGTATCGCGGCAGCAAGCGTTTACCCAGCAGATAAGCGAGCAGCATGGCGATCACCAACAATGGCTGCTGCTCGGCTGCGACGCAGATTTCCAGGGCAATCTTGAACAGCACACCGGCCAGTAACGCCGCGGCGATGGAGCCGGGAATGCGCCGCATGATGCGGTCGAAGCTACCGGTCAGGCCACAAATCAGAATCAGCGCAGAGCAGAGGATGTAGGCACCAATTGCCTCGCTGTAAGGCACGCCAGGCAGGCTGGTGATCAGCAGCGCCGCACCGGGCGTCGACCAGGCGACCATCACCGGTGCACGGTAGCGTAGCGACAAGCCGATGCAGGTCACGGCCATGCCAATCGACAGCGCCCAGATCCACGAGGAAATCTGCCCGGCACTGAGCCCGGCTGCCTGGCCGGCCTGGAACATCAGCACCAGGGAGCTGGTGTAGCCAGTGAGCATGCCGACGAAGCCCGCGACTACGGCGGAGGTAGAAGTATCGGCCAGTGGGCGCAGGCGAGGGCGGCTCTCGAGCATCACACGATTCCTTTCATGTCGGCAAAGATCGGGTACAGCGAGGCCACCAGCATCACGGCCATGCCGATGTTGAAAGCACGCAGTACGCGAGGGTTACGCAGCCAGTTGCGCAACAGCGAACCTGCCACCGTCCACAGCCCCACGCTCGGGCAGTTGACCAGCGCGAACAGCCCGGCGATCAGCAGCACGTTGACCAGAAAGTTTTCCTGCGGCGTGTAGGTGGTGATGGCGCCGATGGCCATCACCCAGGCCTTGGGATTGACCCACTGAAAGGCGGCAGCCTGGAGAAAGGTGAAGGGCTTGCCGCGTTCACCCGCCGTGCTGTCCGGAGCGCCGGAACCGGCAATCTTCCAGGCCAGATAGAGCAGGTAGGCCGCCCCGACATAGCGCAGCACCGTGTACAGCGCCGGCACTTGTTCGAAGACCTGACCCAGGCCGAACCCTACGCACATCACCAGTACCATGAAACCGAGGCTGATACCGAGCATATGCGGCACGCTGCGGCGCAGCCCGAAGTTCACCCCCGAGGCGAGCAACATCATGTTGTTGGGGCCAGGCGTCACCGAAGTGACGAACGCGAAGGCTACGAAGGCGAGCAGCAGTTCCAGAGTCATGGCGAGTTCTCATTGTTGAGCCGCCACGATAAGCGCTGTCTGGCGCAGCCGTCGCGGTACAGCAGTTGCAATAAGCAGCCGTACAGTTTTGGTAAAATCACTCTGGTAGGCGACCTGTACCGCTAAGCGCCTTGTTCACTGCCAGCCATCCATCGACCGCGTGCTTACCGCTTTCGTCGAAGGCGCGCTGCAGCAGCTTGACCTGCTCGCGGCGCAAGGCCCGCTCAAGCTTGGCGCCTTCGGAGGTCAGGCCGAGCAGGCGTTTGCGCTTGTCGTCCTCGGCCGTGACGCTCTGTGTCAGGTGCATTTCCATCAGCTGGCGCAGCGGGATGCTCAACGCCTGCTTGCTCACGCCCAGGTAGCCGAGCAATTGGGTGACGCTCAAACCCGGATGGCGGGCGATAAAGAACAGGATGCGCTGATGCACCCGCGATAGGCCGCGGCGAGCGAGCATTTCATCGGCCTTGGCGGTGAACGCCTGATAGCCGAAAAAGAACGCTTCCATGGCTGCTTGCTGAGAGGCTGAATTTTTAAGGTCAATCATGTTGACGTATATGTCTCGGGCGTCGTACTTTCGGTCAACCAGTTTGACTTAATTTTCGCGACTTATCACCCGGTGACCTCCATGGCCTTCTCCGAACGCATCACCCGCCTGAAAAGCTCCCTGATCCGCGAGATCCTCGCGGCCGCCCAGCGCCCGGAAGTGATGTCGTTCGCCGGCGGTCTGCCTGCCGAAGAGATGCTACCTAAGCTCGATTGGTCGCAGATGCCCGCGGGTATGGGCCAGTACGGCATGAGCGAAGGGGAGCCGGCGCTGCGTGAAGCCGTTGCCGCCGAAGCGCGCACACTGGGTGTGTCTTGCGAGGCCAGCCAGGTTCTGATCCTCAGCGGCTCGCAACAGGCGCTGGATCTGGCCAGCAAGCTGTTCATCGACCGGGGTACCAAGGTTCTGCTCGAAGCGCCTACCTACCTGGCCGCGTTGCAGGCTTTCCAGTTGTTCGGCGCGGACTGTATCGCCGTGCCACAAGAGGCTGACGGCCCGCAGCTGCAGGCGCTTGAAGAGCAGCTGGAGCGCCAGCGCCCAGCGTTCGCCTACCTGATCCCTACCTTCCAGAACCCCAGCGCCGTGCGCTACAGCGAAGCAAAGCGCGACGCCGTAGCCGCCTTGTTGGACCGCTATGAAGTGACCTTGATCGAGGACGAGCCTTACCGCGAGCTGGTGTTCGACGCCGGCAGCGCGACGCCCATCGTCAGTCGCCTGCGCAAGGCAAGCTGGATCTACACCGGCACCGTCTCCAAGACGCTGCTGCCGGGATTGCGGGTCGGTTACCTGATCGCCACGCCGGACCTCTATCCGCACCTGCTGCGCCTCAAGCAGTCGGCGGATTTGCACACCAGTCGCGTCGGCCAATGGCAGGCGCTGCAATGGCTGGGCACCGAGCAATATCGCAAGCATCTGGCTGAGTTGCGTGATTTCTATCGTGTGCGACGTGATGCCATGCAGGCGGCGCTCGTCGAACACTTCAGTGAGCTGGCTGACTGGCAGATTCCTCAGGGCGGTCTGTTCTTCTGGCTCAAGCTCAAGCAACCACAGGACACGCGTTTGCTGCTCGATGCGGCGCTGGCACAGAACGTTGCATTCATGCCGGGCGAGCCGTTCTTTATCGACCCGGATTGTGAACCGGGTTACCTGCGGCTGAACTTCAGCCACGTGGCGCCCGAGCGACTCGGCGAAGGGTTGCGCCGGCTGGCAGCGGTGGTGCGTCAGGGAATGGCCGCAGACGCGGCGTGACTATCGGACAAGAGGACGTGAACATGTACAAGGTTTATGGCGACTACCGTTCCGGCAACTGCTACAAGGTCAAGTTGATGCTGACCCTGCTCGGTAAACCATTCGAGTGGGTACCGATCGATATCTTCAAGGGCGAAACGCAAAGCCCTGAATTTCTGGCCAAGAACCCTAACGGCAAGATTCCGGTGCTGGAGCTGGAAGACGGCACCTGCCTGTGGGAATCCAACGCGATCCTCAATTTCCTCGCCGATGGCAGCGAATTTCTGCAGACCGAGCCGCGTCTGCGCACTCAGGTGCTGCAGTGGCAGTTCTTCGAGCAGTACAGCCATGAGCCGTATATCGCCGTAGCGCGGCGCATTCAGTGGCTCGAAGGCATGCCGGCCGAGCGCGCCGAGGAGTACAAGGTGTGTCAGGTGCGCGGCCACAAGGCGCTGCGGGTGATGGAGCGCCAGCTGGAACAGACGCCTTATCTGGTCGGCGACCGCTACTCCATCGCCGATATAGCACTGTACGCCTATACCCACGTGGCGCACGAAGGCGGCTTCGACCTGAGCGCCTATCCGGCAGTCAATGCCTGGCTGGCGCGGGTCGCCAGCCATCCGAAGCATGTGGCCATGTTGGGGTGATCGGCTTGTCTCGATGGGGCTGACCTACGCGGCCCGACCCATCTACGACTAATCAATTCCTGTGGGAGCGGGCCATGCCCGCGAAGCTGCTGCGCGTATGGCGCGCGCCCTACCGTGCTTAGGATGGAAAGGGCCACGCATGTCAAACCATCATCAGTTTTTGATGGGCTGTAGCCATCCTAGGCTCTACGACCAACCTGGGGAGCGCGTCACGCCTGCAATTGTTCGCGGGCATGGCCCGCTCCCACTCAATCCCTTGCACCTGCTGGTTTCTTTTGCGGTTACTTGCGCAGCAGCCGCAGCCCGTTGAACACGACCAGCAGGCTCACGCCCACATCGGCGAAAACCGCCATCCACATGGTCGCGTGGCCGCTTACGGTTAAGCCCAGAAATACCGCCTTGATACCCAGCGCCAACACGATGTTCTGCTTGAGAATCGCGGCCGTCTGCTGAGACAGGCGAATGAAGGCCGGAATCTTGCGCAGGTCGTCGTCCATGATCGCCACATCGGCGGTTTCAATGGCCGTGTCGGTACCGATCGCCGCCATGGCGAAGCCCACATTGGCGCGAGCCAGGGCAGGGGCGTCGTTGATGCCGTCGCCGACCATGGCCACCACGCCTTTTTGCGCCAGTAATTTCTCGACCGTCGCCAGTTTGTCAGCGGGCAGCAGATCGCCGCGGGCTTCATCGATGCCTACCTGAGTGGCGATGGCCTGCGCGGTGTGCTGGTTGTCGCCAGTGAGCATCAGGGTCTTGATGCCCATGCCATGCAGCGTGACGATGGCTTCTCGGCTGCTGTCCTTGAGTGTGTCGGCGACCGCGAACAGCGCCAGGGCGCGTCTCTCGTCGCTGAGCAGAATGACCGTCTTGCCTCCGCGCTCGAGCTCATCAAGCTCTGCTTCGATTTCTGGGGTACACAGGCCGAGCTCTTCGAGCAGGCGGTGATTGCCCAACTGATAGCGCTGGCCGTCGATCACACCACGCACGCCGCGCCCGGGCAGCGCCTCGAAGTTCTGTACGTCTTCGATCGCGATGCCTTGCTCCTGGGCTGCGTTGGCAACTGCCAGGGACACCGGGTGATCGGAGCGGGCGGCAAGGCTGGCCGCCAGTTTTCGGTAACTGTCGGCGTCGCCGCCCAAGGCTTTGTAGTCGGTTTGTACCGGTTTGCCGTGGGTGAGGGTGCCGGTTTTGTCCAGCGCCAGGTGGGTGATGTGCCGGCCGTTCTCCAGGTGCACGCCGCCTTTGACCAGGATGCCCTTGCGCGCCGCCGCAGCCAGGCCGCTGACGATGCTCACCGGGGTGGAGATCACCAGCGCGCACGGGCAGGCGACTACCAGCAGTACCAGCGCGCGATAAACCCATTGAAACCAGTCACCATTCATCAGCAGCGGCGGCACTACTGCCACGGCCAGGGAGAGCAGGAATACCAGCGGGGTGTAGATCCGCGCGAAGCGGTCGACGAAACGCTGGGTTGGCGCCCGCGCACCTTGCGCCTCTTCCACGGCTTTGATGATGCGCGACAAAGCGCTGTTGCTGGCCGCCGCGCTGACCTGATACTCCAGCGCGCCGCTCTGGTTGATGGTGCCGGCGAACAGGGTATCGCCCACGCTTTTCTCGACCGGTAGGCTCTCGCCGGTAATCGGCGATTGGTCGACCGTCGAGTTTCCCTCGGTAACCAGGCCATCCAGGCCGATACGCTCACCGGGGCGCAACCGCACCACGCTGCCGATGGCGACCTGAGTCACCTCCCGCGCCTGCCAGCTGCCATCAGGCTGGCGCACGGTGGCCTGTTCGGGGGTCAGTGCCATCAGGCCGCGAATGGCGTTGCGTGCCCGGTCCAGGGATTTCGCCTCGATCCGCTCGGCGATGGCGAACAGCACCATGACCATCGCCGCCTCGGGCCATTGGCCGATCAGCACTGCGCCGGTGACAGCAATACTCATCAGCGCATTGATGTTGAGGTTGAAGTTCTTCAGGGCGATCCAGCCCTTTTTGTAGACATCCAGCCCGCAGGTAAGGATGGCGCCCAGTGCGATCAGCGCGACCACCCACTCTGGTGCGGAGTCGGTGAAGTGGACCAACTCGGCAACGAAAGCCGCGACACCAGCAGCGATCAACTGCCATGGCAGCCCCTTTTCGGTTGGCTCCGGCGCGACCGGTTGGCTGCCATCACCTTCCAGCTGCGGCGTGAAGCCTAGTTCGCGGATAGCCTGCAGCGCTGGTTCAAGGGCGTCGGGGCTGTGGCGAATGGTCAGTACGCGCTGCATCAGATTGAATTGCAGCGCCTCAATGCCCGGCTGCCGAGCGAGCTTGTCGGTAATCAGACGTTCTTCGGTGGGGCAATCCATCTGTTCGATGCGCACGCGGGTTTCCGCTGCCAGCGGCTGTGCCTGCATCCCCAGGCTGGCGATGGCCTTGACTATCAAAGTGGCGGTGCCTGCCTGATGCTCGACGTGCAGGGTGCGGTTGAGCAGGTTGAACTGCATGGCGTGCACTTCGCGCAGCTGCTGCAGCTTGCCGCGGATCAGCCCTTCCTCGGTCGGGCAGCACATTTGCTCGATGCGCAGGGTGCTGCTCTCCAGGGCAGGGCCGGCGTGCGCTGCTCCGGGCTCGCTGATCTGGCTGATCAGCGCGCTGCCGGAGTCACAGCACGCTGGCGCAGCATCGCTGGCACAGCACGAGTCTTTTGGCGGCGTGGGCTTTTGGGTGTGGTCGTGATCGCAGCAGTTGGTCATGGGGCGTCTCCAGATAACCTGTTGCAGAGTGAACACCCTGTAGCCACTATAGGGTCAAGCGTTCGGTAAGAAGATCAGGAGGCAAGCATGAAAATCGGCGAGTTGGCGGCAGTCACCGGGTGCCAGGTTGAGACCATCCGTTATTACGAACGCGAGGGTTTACTGCCTGCACCGCAACGCAGCGATGGCAATTACCGGCTGTACCGGCCGGAACACGTTGAACGGCTGACCTTCATCCGCAACTGCCGAACCCTGGATATGACGCTCGACGAGATACGCGAGCTGCTCAGCCTGCGCGGTCAACCGGCGGAAAACTGCGAGGCCATCAACGGGCTGATCGATGCTCATATCGAGCACGTCAACGCGCGCATCGCCAGCCTGCAGTCGTTGCAAGAGCAGTTGGTCGAGCTGCGCAACAGTTGCCTGGCGGATCAGCAGTCTTCGCCTTGCGAGATCATTCGTCAGCTCAGCACCAGCGACACCCTGCATGCCGACAAGGATGTATCCCATGTTGGGCGCAGCCATCAGCATTAGTCGATTGATCGGGACTTGGGCATAATCGGGCTGTCCTCCATATCGCGTACCCGGTATCCGATGGTTTCCCGCCCACTGCGTGTTCTGTTGCTCTGTCTGCTGGCGCTGGCCTTGCCTGCGCAGGGTATTGCCGCGGCTGGTATGCAGGCGGGTATGACGCTTTCGGTCGGTGGGCACGAGCACCGCATGCATCTTTCAGGCGATATGGATTCATGCGGCGCTGCCTGTAGTCATCATCAGGCGCCCAGCGAGCAGAAAGCACCAGGGCATGCTACCTGCAGCCTCTGTGTGTTTTGCGTCGGCGTGATTGCTTTGAGTCCCGCTATTTTCTCTGCCACGCAGTTGCCGCTGGATCGGCCGCTGGCTGTCTGGCACGAGCATTTCATCGAACACATCGCCGACACCCCGTATCGTCCGCCTCGCGTTTTCATCGGCTGAATCATTTCTTGCGAACAGGCACCTGGCGGCTAGCAGTGGCCCGCCAGGTGCATGCGTGCGTGCGGGCACGCCGATGACTATTCAATGAGGCAATTACGATGCGAATGACCACAATCTTTATCAGCGCCCTGGCGCTTGTCACGCTTCTTCAGGCATCACTGCTAAACGCAGCCGAGCATGAACATGCTACAGGCCATGGTGGCGGTCACGGTACGCAAAGCGCCGAGCAGAAACCCTGGGGCATTCCTGGGGACGCTGCTAAGGTCACGCGTACGGTGGAGATCCGCATGAACGACCAGATGCGCTTCGTACCTGACAAGGTGGAGGTCAATGAAGGCGAGACGGTGCGTTTCGTGCTGCACAACGACGGTCAGTTGCTGCACGAGTTCGTGTTGGGCGATAAAACGCAGCTGGATGAGCATGCCGCGATGATGCTCAAACAGCCGAACATGGCCCACACCAGCATGGACATGCTACACGTGCAGCCAGGCAAGCAAGGTGAAGTGACATGGACGTTCAACCGAGCCGGTGCTTTTGACTTTGGCTGCCTGATCGCTGGCCATTACCAGGCAGGCATGCTGGGCAAGGTTGCCGTAGCACAATAAGAAATGCCGCAACCGGGGTGGTGTCCGGTTGCGGCATTTTTAGCGTCAGTGCGAGTAGCCTGTCACTGAGCGCAGCGATGTGCAGGGAGCTGTCGCAAACCTGAGCAATCGTCCCAGGGCTTCGCTTGCCAGGTTTACGCTGCGAAATGCTTATCCAGATAGGCCGCGATGGCCTTGGACTCGTACAGCCAGGTGCTCTGACCGTTTTCTTCGATGCGCAGGCATGGCACCTGAATCTTGCCGCCCTGGCTTTCTAGCTCGCCGCGCGCCTTGGCGTCGTTCTTCGCGTCACGCAGTGCCACGGGCACATTGAGTGCGTGCAGCTTACGGCGGATTTTCACGCAGAACGGGCAGGCCTTGAACTGATACAGCGCCAGACCTACGGCCGCCTGCTCGACCGCTGCCTGAGCGTCGGGTGTGCGCTTCATCTTGGCCGGGCGGGTGGCGAGGTCGCCAAGAACGATCAGTTGGCCGAGGCCCAGACGCAGTGCCTTGATAATCATGATGAGTACCTGCAAATGTAAACGGCGCGCAGCTTACCCGAGTTGAGGCGTTGGCCCAACCGCTTGGCGGTTGCGGCATAATGCGCCGCCCACGCAACTGCTACGGCCGAACGATGAAACCCGAAGACCTGAAATTGCTGGTGAGTCGAGAAATGCCCTTCGGCAAGTACAAGGGCCGGTTGATTGCGGACTTGCCAGGGCATTATCTGAACTGGTTCGCCCGTGAAGGCTTTCCCAAGGGTGAGATCGGCCAGCTGCTGGCGCTGATGCAGGAGATCGATCACAACGGCCTGTCTGGCTTGCTCGATCCGTTGCGCAGCAAGCCTCGGCAGCCGTTTCGCGATTGATCAGCCCTCGGCGAGGCGTTGTTCCAGGTGCTCGATGATGCTCTCAGGCTTGAGTACCAGCACATCACTTTCCAGCGCATCCAGAATCACCTCGGCGGTATTGCCGATCAGCGCGCCGCTGAACCCGGTGCGCGCCACCGTACCGATCACCGTGACGGCCGCGTGCAACTCGTGAGCGTACTGGGGAATCAGCACATCTGCCGGGCCTTCGGCGATATGCAGGTGAGCGTCATCGATGTCATAGGTTTGCTGAAATACCATGCACTCCTGGCGGTAGCGCTCTTCGATGGTGTCACGTAGCTGGAAGGTCGGATCGACCGCCGTCAGCATCGGCGCTGGGTGAGCGCTGAGCACGTGCAGTTCGGCCTTGGCCAAATTGGCGAGGTCGTAGCCGTGATCGATGATCAGATTGTGCAGGGCGCGGTGATCGCCATCGATATTGCCGACGTCCACTGCCGCCAACACATTGCCGCTTACCCAGGGCGTCAGGGTTTTCACCAGTAGTACCGGGCTTGGGCAGTAGCGCAGCAGTTTCCAGTCGTCAGGCGTCAGCAGCGCCTTTTTCAGCGGATTGTCAGGGCGGTGCTGTTTGATCACCAAGCCGCAGCCTTCGCTTTGCTGAGCATGGCTGACGGTCTCATGCATGCTGCCACGCCAGGCTTGTTGCGCGCTGACGCTGTAGCCGTCCTGTAATAGCGCATTGCACAGATGGCGCAAGTGGCCGCTGTGATCTTCGCTGTCGTCGCAAACCAGCAGGTGCAGGTGTGATTGCGTGACGCCGGCGATCAACTTGGCACGCTTGAGTGCCAGGCTCTCGGCATGTTGCGGCTCGATGACCACGAGAATGCTGCGGATGGCTTGCATGGCGTGTTCCTCTGCGGGCGACAGGTCGTTATCAATATAGATGCCGCGCTCGCCTCAAGTTCTTGACCGGTATCAAGCCGCTCGGCTGGTGGTTGTCGCCAGCCGCTTTATAATGCGCGGCTCTATGTTCGACGCACCTGGCTCTTTCGCCATGCAGGTATGCGTTTCGGGCTCTTTCTTATCTCGTCGCTTGTAGGCCATGCACGTGTCATCTTCCGTCACAGTTTCAGATCCGTCTTCCTTTGCTGGCCGCCGTAGCGCCACGCCAGGCCTGCCGGAAATCCATGAGTTTCTCGGCTGCCGCACGCCCCAGGCGTGGGTCGACGCTGCGCTGGCCAATCAGGACATCATGCTGATTGACCACAAGAACTGTGAATTCAAAGCCGCCAGCACGGCGTTGAGCCTGATCGCCAAGTACAGCTGCCACGCAGACTTGATCACCATGATGTCGCGCTTGGCGCGCGAGGAACTGGTGCACCACGAGCAGGTGCTGCGCATCATGAAGCGCCGCAAGATAGGCTTGCGTCCGGTTTCCGCCGCGCGCTATGCCTCGGGCCTGCGCAAGGTCACGCGTAACCACGAACCCTACAAACTGGTCGATACCCTGGTGGTCGGTGCCTTTATCGAAGCACGTAGCTGCGAGCGTTTCGAGGCAGTGGTGCCGCATCTGGATGAAGAACTGGGCAAGTTCTACTTCGGCCTGCTTAAAAGCGAGGCGCGGCACTTTCAGGGTTATCTGAAATTGGCCTACCAATATGGCGATGCGGCAGATGTCGATCAGACCATCGAACGGGTGAGGGCGGTTGAGCGCGAGCTGATTGAATCGCCCGATGCCGAGTTTCGCTTCCACAGCGGCGTTCCGCAGGCTTAAGCGGGGCAATTACCGGGTATCGCTTCGCTCAACGCCGTGCTCCCTGGTGTTTCAGTCCAGGGCGAAGGCGCTCTGGTTGAAGCCGTTTTCATCGATCTGCAGGGCCCAGCCCTGTTTATCCCAGTCGCCGAGGACGATTCGTCGCGTCGGTTGGCCGTCGATCTGCATGTCGTGCGTGGCTGGGCGATGGGTATGGCCATGGATCAGCGTCTTCACGCCATGCTGTGTCATCACTCGCTGCACTTCGCCAGGCGTCACGTCGACGATATCGCTGGCCTTCATGCGCGTCTGCGAGCGGCTTTCCGAACGCAGTTTTCTCGCCAGTTTGTGACGTGTACCGAGCGGCAGGTTGCGCAGAATGAACAAGCTCAGTGGATTGCGCAGCAGGCGGCGCATCTTCTGATAGCCAACATCCAGCGTGCACAGGCTGTCGCCGTGCATCAGCAGCACCTTCTCGCCAGCAAGCTGCACTTCGTGAGGATCGCTCAGCAGCGTGCAGCCTGCCTCGCGGCAAAACGCCTTGCCGAGCAGAAAGTCACGGTTGCCGTGCATCAGGTAGATGCGTGTGCCGACATCGCTCAAGCGCCGCAGCGCCGCGGCGATGCCGTGCTGGAAGGGGCTCATGGCGTCGTCGCCAATCCAGACTTCGAAAAAGTCGCCAAGGATGTACAGCGCCTCGGCCTGGCGTGCGCGAGTGTCGAGAAAATGCAAGAACGCCCGGCTGATATCCGGGCGCTCCTCTTCAAGATGCAGGTCGGAGATCAGCAGGATCACTCGACGATCTCGGCCTTCTCGATGATCACGTCTTCGGCCGGTACGTCCTGGTGGCCGGATTTCATGGTGGTGGAGACGCCCTTGATGGCTTCGACCACGTCCAGGCCTTCGACCATTTCACCGAACACCGCGTAACCCCAGCCCTGTACGGTCTGTGCGCTATGGTCGAGGAAGGTGTTGTCGGCAACGTTGATGAAGAACTGCGCGGAGGCCGAATGCGGCTCCATGGTACGGGCCATGGCTACGGTGCCGGTTTTGTTGCTCAGGCCATTGTTGGCTTCGTTCTTGATCGGCGCGCGGGTCGGCTTCTGCTTCATGCCTGGCTCGAAACCACCACCCTGGATCATGAAGTTGCCGATCACGCGGTGGAACACAGTGCCGTCGTAATGGCCGCTCTTCACGTATTCCTTGAAGTTGGCGACGGTTTCCGGTGCCTTGTCTTCGAACAGGTTGAGGGTGATGACGCCGTGGTTGGTGTGCAGCTTGATCATGTGTTTATCGCTCTATCGAGAAAATCGCGGGCTACGCCTGGCTCGGGATGGACATTTATATTGCCCGGAGGTCAGGAGCAGGCACCAAGGCCTGTCAGGGGGTTGACAGCTTGGGCTATGATAAGCGCTTTGTTTTAGTCGGCCTACCCTGTGCCGCAATCCGCACGCGCTAAGGACACCATGAGCAAGCCCACCGTCGAAAAAGCCGCCAACTTCCTGCGTCCCCTCGTTCAGGCTGACCTGGACGCTGGCAAGCACGCCAAGATCATCACCCGCTTCCCGCCGGAGCCCAACGGCTACCTGCATATCGGCCATGCCAAGTCGATCTGCCTGAACTTCGGCCTGGCCCAGGAATTCGGTGGCGAGTGCAACCTGCGTTTCGACGACACCAACCCGGCCAAGGAAGATCAGGAATACATCGATGCCATCAAGGCCGACGTCCAGTGGCTGGGCTTCAAGTGGGCCGGCGAAGAGCGCTACGCCTCCAATTATTTCGACCAGTTGCATGACTGGGCCATCGAGCTGATCAAGGCCGGCAAGGCCTACGTCGATGACCTGACCCCGGACGAAGCCCGCGAATACCGCGGCACCCTGAACACGCCCGGCAAGAACAGCCCGTACCGCGATCGCAGCGTGGATGAGAACCTCGAACTGTTCGCCCGTATGAAGGCTGGCGAATTCCCGGATGGCGCCCGTTCCCTGCGTGCCAAGATCGACATGTCCTCGCGCAACATGAACCTGCGCGACCCGATCCTCTATCGCATCCGCCATGCCCATCACCACCAGACCGGTGACAAATGGTGCATCTACCCGAGCTACGACTTCACCCATGGCCAGTCCGATGCCATCGAAGGCGTGACCCACTCCATTTGCACCCTGGAGTTCGAAGATCACCGCCCGCTGTACGAGTGGTTCCTGGCCAACCTGCCAGTACCGGCGCAGCCGCGTCAGTACGAATTTGCTCGTCTGAACCTGAACTACACCATCACCAGCAAGCGCAAGCTCAAACAGTTGGTTGACGAGAACCACGTCAACGGCTGGGATGATCCGCGCATGTCGACCCTGTCTGGCTACCGCCGCCGTGGCTATACGCCTGCGTCGATTCGCACTTTCTGCGACATGATCGGCGTCAACCGTGCCGGCGGCCTGGTAGATATTGGTATGCTGGAATTCGCCATTCGCGAAGACCTGGACGCCAACGCCTCGCGCGCCATGTGCGTGCTCAAGCCGCTCAAGGTGGTGATCACCAACTACCCGGAAGGCAAGGTCGAGAACCTCGAGCTGGCGCGCCATCCCAAGCAGGACATGGGCACCCGCGCGCTGCCGTTCTCCCGCGAGATCTACATCGATGCCAGTGACTTCGAGGAAACCCCACCGGACGGCTACAAGCGCCTGATCCCCGGTGGTGAAGTGCGCCTGCGCGGCAGCTACGTGATCCGCGCCGACGAGGCCATCAAGGACGCTGCCGGCAACATCGTCGAGCTGCGTTGCTCCTATGACGAGAACACCCTGGGCAAGAACCCGGAAGGCCGCAAGGTTAAAGGTGTGATCCATTGGGTGCCGGCTGCCGAGAGCGTCGAATGCGAAGTGCGTCTGTACGATCGGCTGTTCCGCTCCGCCAATCCGGAGAAGACCGGTGAAGATGGCGAGCAGGGTGGCAGCTTCCTCGACAACATCAACCCGGATTCGCTGGTGGTGCTCAAGGGTTGCCGTGCCGAGCCGTCGCTGGCTCAGGCTACTGTTGAAGACCGCTTCCAGTTCGAGCGCGAAGGCTACTTCTGCCTGGACGCCAAGGACTCCAAACCTGACGCTCTGGTCTTCAACCGCACCGTCACCCTGCGTGACTCCTGGGGTCAGTAATGGCGCTTTCCATCTACAACACCCTGAGCAAGAGCAAGGAAGTCTTCAAACCCTTGGTCGGCAACCAGGTGCGCATGTACGTGTGCGGCATGACCGTCTACGACTTCTGCCACCTGGGCCACGGTCGCAGCATGGTTGCCTTTGATGTGGTGACGCGCTGGCTGCGCCATAGCGGTTATGACCTGACCTATGTGCGCAACATCACCGACATCGACGACAAGATCATCAATCGCGCCAATGAGAACGGTGAGGCCTTCGAGGCGCTCACCGAGCGAATGATCAACGCGATGCACGAAGACGAAGCGCGCCTGAACATCCTCAAGCCGGATCAGGAGCCGCGTGCTACCGATCATATCGCTGGCATGCACGCGATGATTCAGACCTTGATCGACAAGGGCTACGCCTATGCGCCCGGCAACGGTGACGTGTACTACCGCGTCGGCAAGTTCGAAGGTTACGGCAAGCTGTCGCGCCGCCGCGTGGAAGATCTGCGTATCGGTGCGCGCATCGAGCCGGGCGAATCCAAGCAGGATCCGCTCGATTTCGTTCTCTGGAAGGCCGCCAAGCCGGGTGAGCCAAGCTGGTCATCGCCTTGGGGCGACGGTCGTCCGGGCTGGCACATCGAGTGCTCGGTGATGTCCACCTGCTGCCTCGGTGAGTCGTTCGACATTCATGGTGGCGGTAACGACCTCGAGTTTCCTCACCACGAGAACGAGATCGCCCAGAGCGAGGCTGCCACTGGCAAGCCTTACGCCAACTCCTGGCTGCACTGCGGGATGATCACCATCAATGGCGAGAAAATGTCCAAGTCCTTGGGCAACTTCTTCACCATCCGCGAGGTGCTGGAAAAGTACCACCCGGAAGTTGTGCGTTACCTGCTGATCGCCAGCCATTACCGCAGCCCGATCAACTACTCCGAAGACAACCTGCGCGAATCCAAGGCTGCTCTGGAACGCTTCTACAACGCGCTCAAAGGCTTACCAGAGGCTGCGCCGGCTGGCGGCGAAAGTTATGTCGAGCGCTTCGGTGCGGCAATGGACGACGATTTCAATACTGCCGGTGCCTGCTCGGTGATGTTCGAGTTGGCACGTGAGGTCAACCGCCTGCGTGACAGCGATCTGCAAACTGCTGCTGCGCTGGGCGCACGTCTCAAAGAGTTGGGTGGCTTGCTTGGTGTGCTGCAGCTGGAGCCGGACGCTTTCCTCAAAGCCGGTGCTGAAGGCAAGGTCGACGCCGCTGAAGTGGAAGCGCTGATCGCCGCTCGCCTGCAGGCGCGTGCGGATAAGAATTGGGCAGAATCCGACCGCATCCGTGATCAGATCACCGCCCTGGGCGTAGTGCTTGAGGATGGCAAAGGTGGCACCACCTGGCGACTCGCCGAGTAAGCGAGTGTCGCAACGAAAAGGCCGCTGATGCGGCCTTTTCCTTTCCAGAAGCCTGCATCCAATTCGCTATGGGAAAACCATGCTGACGCGTTACAAACTGCTGCTTTCGACCACGCTGGCTCGCTATTTTCCGCGTACTGCCGCTTATCTTGAGGCTGAAAAACATGCCGCGGCCGAACGCCTTAAAGCTGCACCAAAAGCCAAAGGCAAAGCCACCTCTGCAAAGAAAACTGCAACTGCAAAGCGCGCAGGGAAGGGCGCAAACTCCGCAACAAAAAAGCCCGTTAGGCGCACGAGCGCCGGTATCTACTCGGCTGCAGCGATGAAAATCAGCGCCGCTCAGGAGCAGGCCATGCGCGACACCGTCGCGCGCGCGGTTGCGGCTAATGTGGTCAGCGCGCCTTCCGATGAGCAGTGGGCGATGATCCTCGGGCGCCAACCACTGACACGTATCTTTGCTGGCGCTGGCTCCGGCAAGTCGACGACTCTGGTGCTGCGTGTTGTGTTCATGCTCTGCCACCTGAATATCGAGCCCGAGCGCCTGACGGTGATTTCCTTTACCAACGCATCCTGCTCCGAATTGCGCGAGCGACTGCTCAAGGTGCTCGGGTTCTGGCAGTCACCCGTCGATGCGCAGGCAGTGCGCCAATGCGTGCGTACTTTCCACTCGGCCATGGGCTTGCTGGCCCGTCAGGCGCTGGGCAATCCTGGGTGGTTCGAGCAGTTGGGTGGCAAGGGGGCAGGCGAACTCGATAACCCTTTGGCTGGCGGGCGCTTGGGCATTGCGCAAATTCGTCTGCTGAAAGAGGTGTACCAGGCTTGTTACGCCGAAGATCCAGCGTTTCGCTCGCAAGTTCACGAGCTGCTAGGTTCGGCTGCGCCGGATGAGCAAAAGCCTTTGCCAAGGGTGCCAATGCAACCATTCAAACTCAATGGTGAACTGCATGCGGCGCCGCTGTTCGAGGTGTTCTACGGCCAGGCGGGTTTTATCGAGAGCATCGGTATCCGTATCGAGAAGCTGGCGGTTGATGCGTTGGCCTGTTCGGCTCAGGAGCGTGTATTTCTGCTAGCGTTGCAGGCTTACTGGCGCGCATTGCAGCGGCGCTTCAGTGAGCAAGGTCTGATGACCTTCAATGGCGCTTTTCAGCAGCTGACGCAGATGCTCGAAGACGGCGATGCACGTGTGTCAGCCGAGGCGCTCGCTGGCTTTTCGCATCTCTTGATCGACGAGTTCCAGGATGTCTCGCCGCAGATCGTGCAGTGGCTGCAGGCCCTGCACAGGCGCCTGGCCAATACGGCGACGGCTATAAGCCTGATGGCCATTGGGGATGACTGGCAGTCGATCTACGGCTGGCGCGGCAGCTCGCCCGAGCTGTTCATGGCCTTCGACCGGCACTTCCCGAGCAAAGGCAAGGGCAAAAGCGCGGTGCTGATGTTGCAAGCCAATTATCGCTCCATCGAGCCGGTGATCCGCGCTGCCGAATCGATACTTGCAGGCGTGGCCTTCAAGCAGGACAAGGCGACGGCGGCGGTCCGCAGTGCGCCGCCGGGCAGTCATGGTGTGAAACTGGTAACGCCGTTCGATCTCCCTCGCGACATGGGCGAGCTGCACAGGGAGATCGTGGCGCAATGCGACTATGCGCGCTCGATCGATTCCCGGGAGCGCACCGCCGTGCTGTTGCTGGGGCGGCGCAACGACACCTTGAAGGACATCCAGGCCGGGCTCGACCGCAAGCTCCCCGTCAAGGCCTACACCATCCACCGCGCCAAGGGCTTGCAGGCCGAAGTGGCGATCATCGTCGACGACTGTTTGCCGACCACACCGCATCCGCTTCGCAATGCGCTGTACGCGCACTGTGGCTTCTTCGCTAACAGCTATGACCAGGCGATGGCGGACGAGAGTTTGCGCCTCGGTTATGTAGCTGTGACCCGCGGCGTCAGCCGAGTGCTGTGGTTCGTGCGCAAGCCCCAGGGCGCTACGCGCGTGTTGAGCTAAAATGAAAACGGCGCCCGATGGCGCCGTTTTCGTAGCTGCAGAGTCGTCAGGCGTGTAGGTGTTCCGCGGCATGCAGGGTGTTTTCCAACAGGCAGGCACGCGTCATCGGGCCGACACCGCCGGGCACCGGGGTGATCCAGCCCGCGCGGGGCAGGGCGGTTTCATACACCACGTCGCCAATCAGCTTACCGTCAGCCTGACGGTTGATGCCCACGTCGATGACGATGGCGCCTTCCTTGATCCATTCGCCTTTGACCAGCCCGGGTTTGCCGGCGGCAACCACGACGATGTCGGCTTGCGCCACGTGACCTGCCAGATCCTTGGTGAATCGGTGGGTGACGGTCACGGTGCAGCCGCCGAGCAGCAATTCCATGGCCATCGGGCGGCCGACGATATTCGAGGCGCCGACTACGACGGCGTGCATGCCATACAGATCCTGTCCGGTGCTTGCCAGCAGGGTCATGATGCCTTTCGGTGTGCACGGGCGCAGCAGCGGCATGCGCTGAGCCAGGCGGCCGATGTTGTAGGGGTGAAAGCCGTCGACATCTTTATCCGGGCGGATGCGCTCGAGCAGCAGCGATGAATCGAGGTGGGCCGGCAGCGGCAGCTGAACCAGAATGCCGTCGATGCTGGCGTCTTCATTCAGGGAGTCGATCAGGCTCAGCAAGTCGTCCTGGCTGGTTTCAGCACTGAGGTCATAGGCGCGGGAAACGAAGCCGACCTCTTCGCAATCCTTGCGCTTGTGCGCGACATAAACCTGAGAGGCTGGATCGCTGCCGACCAGGATCACTGCCAGGCCGGGCGCGCGCAGTCCTTGCTGGCGTCGTTCGGCGACGCGCTGGGCGATCTGCTGGCGGATATTGGCGGCAATCGCTTTGCCATCTATCAGTTGTGCGGTCATTGCGCTTGGTTAACCATCGAAAGGGAGAAAAAAGGACGCGCATTCTCGCATGGCATTAAGGAAGGGCAAAGGCGGCAGAGCGCAGATTTGGTGTAACTCCTTTATCTAGCTGAATTTTTTTAGATTTGGGTGTTGACGGCCCAAGGGCGCCTCTATAAGATGCGCACCACTTGGCGAGCACAGCAAGTGACAGGGTAAAGCGGCAAAGGCAGCAACGAAAGTGGCCGCTCTAGCCGAAGCTTGAAGTCTGCTCTGGTGGATGGATAAGTGCCCGTAGCTCAGCTGGATAGAGCATCCGCCTTCTAAGCGGATGGTCGCAGGTTCGAGTCCTGCCGGGTGCGCCACTAGGTGAGTCGGCACAAGTAAGTAGTAAAGCAATATGGTGGGCGTAGCTCAGTTGGTAGAGCACAGGATTGTGGCTCCTGGTGTCGAGGGTTCGATCCCCTTCGTCCACCCCATATTCTGAAAGCGCCAGGCCCTTAAAGCCTGGCGTTTTTGTTTGTAAAAAGTATTACCACGCGGACGTGGTGGAATTGGTAGACACACTGGATTTAGGTTCCAGCGCCGCAAGGCGTGAGAGTTCGAGTCTCTCCGTCCGCACCATCTTTTAGCGCCCCTCCCGTTTGCCACCTGCATCTAGGGTGACTTCTGCAACACCTCCCTCTAGAATGCATGCCCTTGAATGGGGCCGGTAAGCGGCCGGCATACGTCTGTGCAACGAGGAATATCCATGCAAGTTTCTGTTGAAAGCACTTCCGCTCTCGAGCGCCGCATGAGCATCACTGTGCCGGCCGAGCGTATCGAGACTCAGGTCAACAAGCGTCTGCAGCAGACTGCCCAGAAAGCCAAGATCCCTGGCTTCCGTCCTGGCAAAGTGCCGATGAGCGTGATTCGTCAGCGTTTCGAAGCTGATGCACGTCAAGAAGCCGTAGGCGACGTCATCCAGTCTTCCTTCTATGAAGCAGTTGCCGAGCAGAAGCTCGCACCAGCTGGCCAGCCTTCGGTCGAGCCGAAAGTGCTGGAGAAGGGCAAGGATCTGGAATTCGTTGCAACCTTCGAAGTGTTCCCGGAAATCAAGGTCGCCGGCCTCGAAACTATCGCCATCGAGCGTCAGCAGGCTGAAGTGGCTGACTCCGATGTCGACAACATGCTGGATATTCTGCGCAAGCAGAACACCCGTTTCGAAGCGGTCGAGCGCGCTGCCGAAAAAGACGACCAATTGAATATCGATTTCGTCGGCAAGATCGACGGCGAAGCGTTCGCTGGTGGTTCCGCCACCGGTACTCAGCTGGTGCTGGGCTCCGGCCGCATGATTCCTGGCTTTGAAGACGCTCTGGTTGGTGCCAAAGCTGGTGAAGAGCGCGTTATCAACCCGACCTTCCCTGGGGATTATCAGAACCTCGACCTGGCCGGCAAAACTGCTGAATTCACCGTTAAAGTGAACAGCGTTTCTGCTCCGCAACTGCCAGAGCTGAATGACGAGTTCTTCGCTCTGTTCGGTATCAAGGAAGGCGGCATCGAAGGTTTCCGCGCCGAAGTTCGCAAGAACATGGAGCGTGAACTGCGTCAGGCCATCAAATCCAAGATCAAGAACCAGGTCATGGAAGGTCTGCTGACCGCCAACCCGGTTGAAGTGCCTAAGGCGCTGATCGCCAGCGAAGTGAACAACCTGCGCGTGCAGGCCGTTCAACAGTTCGGCGGCAACATCAAGCCTGACCAGCTGCCGGCTGAGCTGTTCGAAGAACAAGCCAAGCGCCGTGTGTCGCTGGGCCTGATCGTCGCTGAAGTGGTCAAGCAGTTCGAGCTCAAGCCAGACGACGCCCGCGTCCGTGAGCTGATCCAGGAAATGGCTTCGGCCTACCAGGAGCCTGAGCAGGTCGTGGCTTGGTACTACAAGAACGACCAGCAGCTGAACGAAGTGCGTTCGGTTGTACTGGAAGAGCAAGTTGTAGATACTGTTTTGCAGAAGGCCAATGTGACTGACAAATCGGTCTCTTACGAAGAAGCAGTCAAGCCGGCAGAAGCTCCACAAGCCGCCTGATTTCTTCACCTCGTTCGAGCACACCATAAGCCAGCCTCAGCGCTGGCTTATGCGTATTCGAGACATGACTTTTATTAGGGAGCGAGTGCTGGATATGTCGCACAATCCTTTTACGCAGCAAATGCCCAACATTCAGGCCGCAGGCGGTCTGATCCCTATGGTTGTCGAGCAGTCCGCCCGTGGCGAGCGCTCGTATGACATCTATTCGCGGTTGCTCAAAGAACGCGTGATCTTCCTCGTTGGTCCGGTCGAAGACTACATGGCTAACCTGATCTGCGCGCAGCTGCTGTTCCTTGAAGCGGAAAACCCGGACAAGGACATTCACCTGTACATCAACTCGCCTGGTGGTTCGGTAACTGCTGGTATGTCGATCTACGACACCATGCAATTCATCAAGCCGAATGTTTCGACCACCTGTATCGGTCAGGCTTGCAGCATGGGCGCATTCCTGTTGACCGCTGGTGCAGCTGGCAAGCGTTACTGCCTTCCGAACTCGCGCGTGATGATTCACCAGCCGCTGGGTGGTTTTCAGGGCCAGGCGTCGGATATCGAAATCCATGCCAAGGAAATTCTATTCATCCGTGAGCGCCTCAACACCCTGATGGCCAAGCACAGTGGGCGTACGCTCGAAGAAATCGACCGTGACACCAACCGTGACTACTTCCTGAGCGCGGAAGCCGCTCTGGAGTACGGGCTGATTGACCAAGTCATCGCTCAGCGCCCAGCCTGAATCAATCCGTTCAGAATGGATTTGATCGGCTAGTCTGATCATCTGCGGGCTTGAAAAAGCCCGCAAGAGCCTTCATCTTCTGTGTAAGCCTATCGGATTTGGATCGAACGAATGACTGACACCCGCAATGGCGAAGACAACGGCAAGCTGCTTTATTGCTCCTTCTGCGGCAAAAGCCAGCACGAAGTGCGCAAGTTGATTGCCGGACCCTCCGTCTTTATCTGCGACGAGTGCGTCGACCTGTGCAATGACATCATCCGTGAGGAGGTGCAGGAAGCCCAGGCCGAGAATAATGCGCACAAACTGCCGGCTCCCAAGGAAATCAGCTCGATCCTCGATCAGTACGTGATCGGTCAGGAGCGGGCGAAGAAGATTCTGGCGGTCGCGGTTTACAACCATTACAAGCGCCTCAATCAGCGCGAGAAGAAGGATGACGTCGAGCTCGGCAAGAGCAACATCCTGCTGCTCGGTCCGACTGGTTCGGGCAAGACGTTGCTGGCTGAAACCCTGGCTCGTCTGCTTAACGTTCCGTTCACCATTGCTGACGCTACCACGCTGACCGAAGCGGGTTATGTGGGCGAGGACGTCGAAAACATCATCCAGAAGCTGCTGCAGAAGTGCGACTACGATGTCGAGAAGGCCCAGATGGGCATCGTCTACATCGACGAAATCGACAAGATTTCTCGCAAGTCTGACAACCCGTCTATCACCCGTGACGTTTCCGGTGAAGGCGTGCAGCAGGCGCTGCTCAAGCTGATCGAGGGTACCGTCGCCTCGGTTCCGCCTCAAGGTGGTCGTAAGCATCCGCAGCAGGAATTCCTGCAGGTCGATACGCGCAATATCCTGTTTATCTGTGGTGGTGCATTCGCCGGGATCGAGAAAGTCATCCAGAACCGCTCCACCAAAGGTGGTATCGGTTTCGGCGCCGAAGTGCGCAGCAAGGAAGGCGATAAGAAGATCGGTGAATCGCTGCGTGAGATTGAGCCAGATGATCTAGTCAAGTTCGGCCTGATTCCCGAGTTCGTTGGCCGCCTGCCGGTTATCGCAACCCTGGAAGAGCTCGATGAGGCTGCGTTGGTGCAGATTCTCACCGAGCCGAAGAACGCACTGACCAAGCAGTACGGCAAGCTGTTCGAGATGGAAGGGGTGGATCTTGAATTCCGTCCTGACGCGCTCAAGGCCGTTGCTCTCAAGGCGCTGGAACGTAAAACCGGTGCCCGTGGTCTGCGTTCGATTCTTGAAGGCGTATTGCTCGACACCATGTATGACATTCCGTCGCAATCGGACGTCAGCAAGGTGGTCATTGATGAAAGCGTTATTGATGGTACTTCCAAGCCGCTGCTGATCTACGAAAACAGCGAGCCGCCTGCCAAGGCTGCACCAGACGCGTAACGCGTTTGTCATATGTTGAAAGCAAGGGGCCTGCGGGCCCCTTTGCTTTTGGCGATAGCAGCGCTTGTTTTTTCCTGGGGCTACCCCCATCTTAGGGTCAAGGGTATTCCCACCGTTTACGGCCGCAAGGCCGCCGTAG
The DNA here is from genome assembly GCF_900142655.1 of Phytopseudomonas punonensis. Classification (GTDB taxonomy): domain Bacteria; phylum Pseudomonadota; class Gammaproteobacteria; order Pseudomonadales; family Pseudomonadaceae; genus Aquipseudomonas; species Aquipseudomonas punonensis. Next base: position 37,423 of record NZ_FRBQ01000005.1, read on the forward strand.
AGCTCAAAATCATGAAGACAACCATCGAATTGCCTCTCCTGCCTTTGCGCGATGTTGTGGTCTATCCGCATATGGTCATCCCGCTTTTCGTGGGCCGGGAGAAATCCATCGAAGCGCTCGAAGCGGCGATGAATGGCGAGAAGCAGATTCTGTTGCTCGCCCAGAAAGATCCCGCGGACGATGAACCGAGTGAAGAAGGGCTCTACCGAGTCGGTACCGTAGCCACGGTTCTGCAGTTGCTCAAACTGCCGGATGGCACCGTCAAGGTGTTAGTCGAGGGTGAGCAGCGTGGTGAAATCGAACAGTTCATCGAGGCCGATGGCTACAGCAGCGCCGAAGTGCAGCTGCTCGACGAAGTCGAGGCGCCGGAGCGTGAGAGCGAAGTATTCATTCGCAGCCTGCTGAGCCAGTTCGAACAGTACGTACAGCTCGGCAAGAAAGTGCCTTCCGAAGTGCTGTCGTCACTCAACAGCATCGATGAGCCCAGCCGGTTGGTCGATACCATGGCTGCGCACATGGTGCTCAAGATCGAGCAAAAACAGGAAATTCTCGAAATCGTCGACCTGCCAACACGGGTCGAGCATGTATTGGCCCTGTTGGATGCGGAAATCGACCTGCTGCAGGTCGAGAAACGCATCCGTGGCCGCGTCAAGAAGCAGATGGAGCGCAGCCAGCGCGAGTACTACCTGAATGAGCAGATGAAGGCCATTCAGAAAGAACTTGGTGACAGCGAGGAAGGCCACAACGAGCTCGATGAGCTCAAGCGCCGCATCGAGAATGCCGGGCTGACCAAAGAAGCCTACGGCAAGGCTCAGGCAGAGCTGAACAAGCTCAAGCAGATGTCGCCCATGTCCGCCGAAGCCACCGTCGTGCGTTCTTATATCGACTGGCTGGTGAATGTGCCGTGGAAGGCTCAGAGCAAGGTGCGCCTGGATCTGGCGCGTGCCGAGAATATTCTCGACGCCGATCACTACGGCCTCGAAGAGGTCAAGGAACGCATCCTTGAGTATCTTGCCGTGCAGAAGCGCGTGAAGAAGCTCAAGGGGCCGGTATTGTGTCTCGTAGGCCCCCCTGGCGTGGGTAAGACGTCGCTGGCCGAGTCGATCGCTAGTGCGACCAATCGCAAGTTCGTGCGTATGGCGCTTGGCGGCGTGCGTGACGAGGCGGAAATCCGCGGTCACCGCCGTACCTATATCGGTTCCATGCCGGGTCGCCTGATTCAGAAAATGACCAAGGTTGGGGTTCGCAACCCGCTGTTCTTGCTCGATGAAATCGACAAGATGGGCCAGGACATGCGTGGTGATCCGGCTTCGGCATTGCTCGAAGTGCTCGATCCCGAGCAAAACCACAACTTCAACGATCACTATCTGGAGGTCGATTACGACCTTTCTGACGTGATGTTCTTGTGCACCGCCAACTCCATGAATATTCCGGCCGCGCTGCTAGACCGCATGGAGGTGATACGTCTGCCGGGTTACACCGAGGACGAAAAGGTCAATATCGCCACCAAATACCTCGCGCCGAAGCAGATTCAGGCCAACGGCTTGAAGAAAACCGAGCTGGAATTCGAGGAAAGTGCGATCCGTGACATTATTCGTTACTACACCCGCGAAGCTGGCGTGCGTAGTCTTGAGCGGCAATTGGCCAAAGTGTGCCGGCGCGCGGTCAAGCAACATGCCAAGGAAAAACGCTTCCATGTGGTCGTCACTGCCGACTCGCTCGAGGAGTTTTTGGGCGTGCGCAAGCACCGCTACGGGCTCGCCGAACAGCAGGATCAGATCGGCCAGGTGACCGGTTTGGCCTGGACTCAGGTGGGTGGTGAGCTGCTGACAATCGAGGCCGCGGTGGTGCCTGGCAAGGGCAGCCTGATCAAGACCGGCTCGCTCGGTGATGTGATGGTCGAATCGATCACGGCCGCGCAAACAGTGGTCCGCAGCCGTGCGAAAAGCCTGGGTGTGGCGCCGGACTTCTACGAAAAACGTGATATTCACATTCACATGCCCGAAGGCGCGACGCCAAAAGATGGCCCGAGTGCAGGCGTCGGGATGTGCACGGCGCTGGTGTCTGCGTTGACGCAAATCCCGGTGCGCGCGGATGTCGCGATGACCGGTGAAATCACCCTGCGTGGCCAGGTTCTGGCTATCGGTGGCCTCAAGGAAAAACTGCTCGCAGCGCATCGTGGGGGAATCAAAACGGTGATCATTCCTCAAGAGAATGTTCGCGACCTCAAGGAGATTCCCGAGAACATCAAGCAGGACCTGCAGATTAAACCGGTTAAATGGATTGACGAGGTCCTGCAAATTGCGCTGCAATACGCCCCGGAGCCCTTGCCAGACGCGGCTCCTGAGTTGGTTGCAAAGGATGAAAAACGCGAGTCTGATTCCAAGGAGCGAATCAGCACGCATTAGCCGGATGCCTTCCTTGACACTTTTTTGGAGCCCTTGATATAAAGCGGCTCTTACCGTGTCGGTAGGCCATTCAGCACCCGATTCGCTTCCATTAAAAATCAAGAAACAACCTAAACCGAAATTAAGGGGACTTAGAGTGAACAAGTCGGAACTGATCGATGCCATCGCCGCATCTGCTGATATCCCGAAAGCTGTTGCTGGCCGTGCGCTGGACGCAGTGATTGAATCCGTTACTGGCGCTCTGAAGGCTGGTGATTCCGTTGTACTGGTTGGTTTCGGTACTTTTGCTGTCAAAGAGCGTGCTGCTCGCACTGGCCGTAACCCGCAGACTGGCAAGCCGATCAGCATCGCTGCTGCCAAGATCCCAGGTTTCAAAGCTGGTAAAGCGCTGAAAGACGCCGTCAACTAAGCGTCTTCGGGCTATTGCCCGCCGGGTCGGTTAACCCCGGCTCGGTTGTGGGGCGGCAATAAGACCAGCAGGTCTGTCACGCCGGGGGTTGTAGAGTTTTAATCCCGATCCGCTTCGCACGTTACGAGAAGGCGCATCCCAGGATGCGCCTTTCTTCTATCCGGATTTTACCCACGCTGCGCGGCCATTTTTAGTACGTGGTCGTTCTGGGGGAAGCATGCTGCAAAATATCAGGGACAATTCACAGGGTTGGATTGCCAAGACAATCATCGGCCTGATCGTCGTTCTCATGGCGTTGACCGGCGTTGACGCCATCATTACCGGTACCGGCAACAGCCAGAACGCCGCTGACGTGAATGGCAAGAAAATCAGCCAGAACGAGCTTAACCAGGCTGTGGAAATGCAGCGTCGCCAGCTGTTGCAGCAACTAGGCAAGGACTTCGATCCCGCCCTGCTGGATGAAAAGCTGCTGCGCGAAGCCTCCTTGAAGGGGCTGATCGAGCGCGCTTTGCTGATCAAAGGCGCCGAAGACTCCAAGTTCGCCTTCTCTCAGGCCGCTCTCGACCAAGTCATCGTGCAGACGCCTGAGTTCCAGGTGGAAGGGCGCTTCAACGCTGATCGCTTCGATCAGGTGATTCGCCAGCTCGGTTATACCCGTATGCAGTTCCGCCAGATGCTCAAGCAGGAAATGCTGATCGGTCAGCTGCGTGCTGGTCTGTCCGGTAGCGGTTTCGTCACCGATGAAGAGGTGGCTGCATTCGCCCGCCTCGAGAAGCAGACCCGTGATTTTGCGACCCGCACCATCAAGGCTGACCCGGCCACGGTGAAGGTCAGCGATGACGACGTGAAAGCCTACTACGACGCTCAGCAGACTCAGTTCATGAGCCCGGAGCAGGTTGTGCTCGAATACGTTGAGCTGAAGAAGGATGCGTTCTTCTCACAGGTTTCCGTCACTGACGAAGAGCTAAAGGCTGCTTACGACTCGGAGATCTCCAACCTGGCTGAGCAGCGTGATGCTGCCCACATCCTGATCGAAGTGGGCGGCGACGTCAGCGAAGAGCAGGCCAAAGCCAAGATCGAAGACCTCCAGAAGCGTTTGCAGAAAGGCGAAGACTTCGCTGCATTGGCCAAGGAGTTCTCGCAAGACCCTGGTTCGGCCAGCGAAGGCGGCGACCTGGGTTATGCAGGCAAAGGCGTTTACGATCCGGCCTTTGAAGATGCACTTTATGCTCTTAATAAAGATGAGGTATCGGCACCGGTTCGCACCGAATTCGGCTGGCACCTGATCAAGCTGCTTGGCGTTCAGGCACCTGAAGTGCCGACTCTGTCCAGCATGAAGGAAAAGCTGGAAACCGATCTCAAAGCACAACGTGTCGAGCAGCGCTTTGTCGAGGCCACCAAGCAGCTTGAAGATGCCGCTTTCGAGTCTTCGGACTTGGCGCAGCCTGCTCAAGAGCTGGGCTTGAAAGTGCAGACCAGCGAGCCGTTTGGTCGTCAGGGTGGTCAAGGTATCGCTGCTAACCGCCAGGTTTTGCAGGCTGCTTTCAGCCAGGAAGTGATGGAAGACGGCAGCAACAGCGGTGCTATCGAACTCGACCCGAATACCCTGGTAGTGATTCGTGTCAAAGAGCATCGTAAACCGCAACAGCTGGGACTTGAGCAGGTAAGCGACAGCATCCGTGCGCAGCTGACCAAAACCCGCGCTAGTGAGGCTGCCAAGGCTGCTGGCGAAGCACTGGTTACCGAGCTGAGCGACGGCAAGGCCAAGCCTGAAGGCGCTGAGTGGCAAGTGGTAGAAGCCGCTACGCGTAACCAGGATGGTGTCGACCCTGCTGTCCTTCAGGCGCTGTTCCGCATGCCTAAGCCAACTGACGAAAAATCCGAGTTCAGTGGCATTGCGCTGGCCAATGGGGATTTCGTGGTGATTCGCCTCAAGGGTGTCAGTGAGCCGGAGCAGGCCCTGAGTGACGAAGAAAAGGCCATGTACCGCCGCTTCCTCGCCTCACGCAGCGGTCAACAGGACTTCGCTGCATTCCGCAAGCAGCTGGAAAGCAAGGCCGATATCGAGCGTTACTGATAGACATGTCCGCTTGAATGACAAAGGCCCCGATTTCGGGGCCTTTGTGTATCTGCAGCAAACGTTTTACGGGAGTTGTGCATCTTGCTGCGCTGAGTGGCCATCCATAGATGGGAAACCTGCGTCGTCGTGATGGTTTCGCAGGTTGGAGGAGTGGCTTATGCGGTTTGTGGGCTGACGGGCGTCAGGAATGCGGCTTCCAGCAATTGCTGCGTGTAAGGGTGCTGCGGCGCCTGGAAGATGGTCTTGGCATCGCCTTGCTCGACCACGCGCCCATGCTTGACGACCATCAGCTGGTGGCTGATCGCCCGCACAACCGCAAGGTCATGACTGATGAACAGGTAGCTCAGGTTGTACTTAGCCTGCAGCGAACGCAGCAGGTCGACGACCTGACGCTGTACGGTGCGATCGAGTGCCGAGGTCGGCTCGTCCAGCAGGATCAGTTCTGGCTTGAGTACCAGCGCGCGAGCGATGGCGATTCGTTGTCGCTGGCCGCCAGAGAACTCGTGGGGATAGCGGTGACGACTTTCCGGATCCAGACCAACTTCGAGCAGCGCGTCGATGATCGCCTGCTCCTGTTCTGCATCGTTGCCGATACGATGGATGCGCAGGCCCTCGCCGATGATCATGCCGACCGTCATGCGTGGGCTGAGGCTACCGTAAGGATCCTGGAAGACCACCTGCATTTCGCGGCGTAGCGGCCGCACTTCGCTCTGCGACATACCGCCCAAATGGTGCTCGCCAAAGCGGATGCCGCCCTGGCTGCCGATCAGGCGCAGTATCGCCAGGCCCAGCGTCGACTTGCCCGAGCCGCTTTCACCGACGATGCCCAAGGTCTGGCCACGCTGCAGGCTGAAGTTAATGCCATCGACCGCTTTTACATGGTCGACCGTGCGGCGTAGCAGGCCCTTCTTGATGGGAAACCAGACGCGCAGATCCTCAACGGCGAGCAACGTATCGGCCGCTGGAGCGCTGACCGGATCGCCACTGGGTTCGGCGGCGAGCAGGGTGCAGGTGTAGGGGTGTTGCGGCGAGTTGAACAGCGTTTCGCAGTCCGCCTGTTCGACCAGCTCGCCGTTTTGCATCACACAGACCCGCTGAGCGATTCGCTGTACCAGCTTGAGGTCGTGGCTAATGATCAGCATGGCCATGCCGAGGCGTGCCTGCAGATCCTTGAGGAGCTCCAGAATCTTCAACTGCACGGTCACATCCAGAGCCGTGGTTGGTTCATCGGCGATCAGCAGCTCCGGCTCGTTGGCCAGTGCCATGGCAATCATCACCCGCTGGCGTTGGCCGCCTGACAGTTCGTGGGGCAGGGCTTTAAGACGTTTTTGTGGGTCCGGAATGCCGACCAGCTCCAGCAGTTCCAGTGTACGGCTCGTGGCTGCCTTGCCACGCAGACCCTTGTGCAGGCCCAGGACCTCGTTGATCTGCTTTTCTATGCTGTGCAACGGGTTGAGCGAGGTCATGGGCTCCTGAAAGACCATGGCGATGCGGTTACCGCGGATGCCACGCAATTTGCGCTCTGGCAGTTTGAGCAGATCCTGACCGTTGTAATTGATCGTGCCGCTGGGGTGCTGCGCGAGTGGGTAGGGCAGCAGCCGCAGGATCGAGTGGGCGGTGACCGATTTACCGGAGCCGCTTTCACCAACCAGCGCCAGAGTCTCGCCACGGCGAATATCGAAGCTGATGTGGTTGACCACCTGGCGTTTGTTGTCGCCGCTGACGAAGGAGACGGACAGGTCACGAATTTCGACGAGGTTATCGGGATGGCTCATTTCATTTCCTCGGGTCGAAAGCATCGCGAGCAGCCTCGCCGATAAACACCAGCAAGCTCAGCATGATGGCGAGCACGGCGAAGGCGCTGATGCCTAGCCACGGCGCCTGCAGGTTGGATTTGCCCTGTGCGACCAGCTCACCGAGTGACGGCGCGCCGGCGGGCAGGCCGAAGCCCAGGAAATCCAGAGCGGTGAGGGTACCGATGGCGCCCGTGACGATGAACGGCAAAAAGGTCATGGTCGAGACCATGGCGTTGGGCAGAATGTGCCTGAACATGATCGCGCCATTGCGCATGCCCAGCGCTCGGGCCGCGCGCACGTACTCCAGGTTGCGGCCGCGCAGGAACTCGGCACGCACCACATCCACCAGGCTCATCCAGGAGAACAGCAGCATCAGGCCCAGCAGCCACCAGAAGTTGGGCTGCACGAAGCTAGCCAGGATGATCAGCAGGTAGAGCACTGGCAGGCCGGACCAGATCTCCAGAAAGCGTTGCCCGGCGAGGTCCACCCAGCCACCGTAGAAGCCTTGCAAAGCCCCGGCGGCAACGCCGATCACCGAGCTAGCCAGCGTCAACGCCAGGGCAAACAGCACGGAAACTCGGAAACCGTAGATGACCCGAGCCAGTACATCACGCCCCTGGTCATCGGTGCCCAGCCAGTTGGCCGCGGACGGTGGCGCTGGGGCCGGAACCTTGAGGTCGTAGTTGATGCTCGAATAGCTGAACGGAATCGACGGCCAGACCATCCAGCCGTCTTTCTGCTCGATCAGCTCGCGGATATACGGGCTTTTGTAATTGGCCTGCAGCGGGAACTCACCACCAAAAGTGGTTTCCGGGTAGCGCTTGAGCACCGGAAAGTAATACTCGCCGTCATAGCTGACCACCAGCGGCTTGTCATTGGCGATCAGCTCGGCGCCGAGGGTCACGAAGAACAGGGCGAGAAAGATCCACAGCGACCACCAGCCACGCTTGTGCGCTTTGAACAGTTCGAAACGGCGTCTATTGAGCGGGGAAAATGCCATGCTCAGGCCTCCCGGCTTTCAAAGTCGATACGCGGATCGACCAGGGTGTAGGTAATGTCACCGATCAGTTTCACGACCAGTCCCAGCAAGGTGAAGATGAACAGGGTGCCGAAGACCACCGGATAGTCGCGGTTGATCGCCGCCTCGAAGCTAAGCAAGCCAAGGCCGTCGAGGGAGAAAATCACCTCGATCAGCAACGAGCCGGTGAAGAAGATGCCGATGAAGGCCGAGGGAAAGCCGGCGATGATCAGCAGCATGGCGTTACGGAACACGTGGCCATAGAGCACGCGAGCGTTGCTGAGGCCCTTGGCCCTGGCAGTGGTCACGTACTGCTTGTTGATCTCGTCGAGAAAGCTGTTCTTGGTGAGCAGGGTGAGGGTGGCGAAGTTGCCGATCACCAAGGCGGTTACCGGCAATGCCAGGTGCCAGAAGTAGTCGATCACCTTGCCACTAAAGCTCAGTTCATCGAAATTGCTCGAGGTCAGGCCGCGTAGCGGGAACCAGTCCCAATAGCTGCCGCCGGCGAACAGCACGATCAGCAGAATGGCGAACAGAAAGGCGGGAATCGCGTAGCCGATGATGATCGCCGAGCTGGTCCATACGTCGAATGCGCTGCCATGTCGGGTGGCTTTGGCGATACCCAGCGGGATGGACACCAGGTACATGATCAGTGTGCTCCACAGCCCTAGGGAAATGGAGACCGGCATCTTTTCCATGATCAGGTCGATGACCTTGGCGTCGCGAAAGAAGCTGTCGCCAAAATCCAGCTGCGCGTAGTTCTTGACCATGATCCAGAAACGCTCGGGCGCCGACTTGTCGAAGCCGTACATCTTCTCGATTTCAGCGATCAGCTCCGGGTCGAGCCCTTGCGCGCCGCGGTAGTTGGAGCCAGCGGTGGCGACCTCGCCGCCACCACCGGAAATCCGCCCGGTAGCACCGCCGGAGGCCGCATCGAAGCCTTCGAGCTTGGCGATCATCTGTTCGACCGGGCCGCCTGGCGCGGCCTGGATGATCGCAAAATTGATCACCAGAATGCCGAACAGCGTCGGAATGATGAGCAGCAGACGCCGCAGGATATAAGCCAGCATTTAGCGTTCTTCCTGCTCTTTGGTGGGGGCATCTTCGCTGCTGACGGCTTCGCCGACAGGCTTCTCCTGCCACCAGGTCATCAGGCCGTAGTCGTACAGCGGCGATTTTTCCGGATGGCCGAAGCGCTTCCAGTAGGCGACCCGGTAAGTGTCGACGTAGTAATTGGGCACCACGTAATTGCCCCACAGCAGTACACGGTCCAGCGCGCGGGTGTGGGTGATCAGCGATTCGCGGGAGTCGGCCTGAATCAGCCCTTCGACCAGCTTGTCGATGGCTGGGTCGCGCAGGCCGATCAGGTTGCGGCTACCTGGATTGTCGGCGCTGCTGGAATGCCAGAACTCGCGCTGCTCGTTGCCGGGCGAGCTCGATTGCGGCCAGATCGCCGAAGTCATGTCGAAGTCCCGCGAGCGCAGGCGATTGATGTACTGGGAAACGTCGACGCGGCGTATCTGCAGATCGATGCCCAGCTCTGCCAGGTTGCGTTTGAACGGCAGAATCACCCGCTCCAGATTGGCCTGGGTATTGAGAAACTCGAACGCCAACTGGTTGCCGTTGGCATCGACCATCTTGTCGTTTTCGATGCGGTAGCCCGCCTCGGTGAGCAGCTGATAGGCGCGGCGCGCCTGGTCACGAATGATGCCGCTGCCGTCGCTGACGGGTGGCTTGAAGGTGTCGGTGAACACCTGGTCGGGAATCTGTCCGCGCAGCGGCTCGAGCAGCTTCAGCTCGGCTGCGCTGGGCAAACCACTGGATGCCATTTCCGAGTTCTCGAAGTAGCTGTGAGTGCGCTTGTAGGCGCCGTAGAACAGCTGCTTGTTAGCCCACTCGAAGTCGAAGAGCTGGGCGATGGCCTCCCGTACGCGGGGATCCTGGAACATCGGCTTGCGGGTGTTGAAGACGAAGCCCTGCATGCCGGTCGGGTTGCGATTGGGGAAGGCCTCCTGAACGAAGCGACCAGCACGCAGCGCCGGCGAGTTGTAGCCGGTGGCCCAGTCCTTGGCTGAGTACTCGAGGTTGACGTCGAACTGGCCCGCCTTGAAGGCTTCCAGGGCGACCGCCATGTCGCGGAAGTACTCGATGCGGATTTCATCAAAGTTGTACAGGCCGCGGGAAACCGGCAGATCCTTGGCCCACCAGTCCTTCACCCGCTCGAAGCGGATCGAGCTGTTGGGCGAGAACTCGGCAATACGATAGGGGCCGCTGCCCAGCGGAATTTCCAGGCTGCCACGGGAGAAGTCGCGGGTGGCCCACCAGTGCTTGGGCAACACTTGTAGCTGGCCGAGAATCAACGGTAGCTCACGGTTACCGGGGTGCTTGAAGTTGAAGCGCACGGTGCGCTCGTTCTCGGCCACCACCTCGGCGACGTCGGCGTAGTAATGCCGGTACATGGGGTCGCCATGTTCGAGTAGCTCGTTGAAGGTGAAGATCACATCCTCGGCGGTCACCGGCTTACCGTCGTGAAAGCGTGCCTTGGGGTTCAGGAAGAACCGCACGTAGCTGTCGTCTGCCGCTTTTTCGACCTTTTCGGCAAGCAGCCCGTATTCGGTGAAGGGCTCGTCCGGCGAGTGATAGGTGAGGGTGTCGTAAATCAGCCCAATGCGGTCAGCGGCGTTGCCCTTGGGGATGAATGGGTTGAAGCTGTCGAAACCGTTGAGTCCGGGCAGGCGCAGGATGCCGCCCTTGGGCGCGTCCGGATTGACGTAATCGAAGTGCTTGAAGTTGGCAGGGTACTTTGCTGGCTCACCGTAGAGCGTCAACGCATGTTGCGGCGCTGCCTGGGTCAGGCTGGCAAGGCCAAGCAGCAGCAGGGCACTGCTGTGGATGAGAAATGAACGCAGTGGGCGCGTCATTGAGCGGTCTCCGAGGGTTTCAGCCACCAGGTGCGCAGCCCAAGCGTGTAGGGCGGCGTGGCGACGAAGGCGAACCGGTTGCGGTAGGCCAGGCGGTGATAGTCGATGTACCAATTTGGAATGGTGTAGTACTGCCAGAGCATCACTCGGTCCAGGGCGCGGGTAGCGGCCACTTGTTCGTCGCGGCTGCGGGCAGAAAGTAGTTTTTCCAGCATGGCATCGACGACCGGGTCGTTGATGCCGGCGTAATTCTTGCCGCCTTTCACACTGGCCTGGCTGGAGTGGAAATACAGCGACTGTTCCAGGCCAGGGCTCAGGGTTTGCGGCAGGGTCAGCAGGATCATGTCGAACTCGAACTGATCCAGGCGTTGCTTGTACTGGGCGCGGTCCACGGTTCTCAGGTTGGCCTGGATGCCGATGCTCGCCAGGTTCTCGGTAAACGGTTGAAGAATGCGCTCCAGGTTCGGATTGACTAGCAAAATCTCGAAGCGCAGCGGCTGGCCCTTGGCGTTCAGCAGTCGCTGGCCGGATGGTTTCCAGCCTGCTTCGGCAAGTAGACCTAGGGCATGGCGCATGGTTTCGCGAGGAATGCCACGGCCATCGGTGACCGGCATCTTGAAGGGTTCGCTAAACAGCTTTGGCGGCAATTGCGCGCGAAACGGCGACAGCAGCAGCCACTCGGCGCCCTCTGGCTTGCCCTTGGCGGAAAAATCGCTGTTCGGGTAGTAGCTGGCCGCGCGGGTGTAGGAGCTGTTGAAGAGCGTGCGGTTGGTCCACTCGAAGTCGAACATTAGGCCCAGCGCTTCGCGAACACGAACGTCCTCGAACGCGGCGCGGCGGGTGTTCATGAACAGCGCCTGGGTCTGGGTGGGTATCTGGTGGGGGATTTCCGTGCGGACCACATCACCGCGCGTCACTGCCGGGAAACGGTAGTTGTTGGCCCAGTTCTTTGCCTGTTGCTCGATATAGAAGTCGAATTCACCGGCCTTGAAAGCTTCGAAGGCCACATGGCTGTCGCGGTAGAAGTCCACCTCGACACGGTCGAAGTTGTACTTGCCGCGGTTGGCCGGCAGCGATGCGCCCCACCAATCCTTGACCCTTTCGAAGGTAAGGCTGCGCCCCGGGTTGACCCGCGTGATGCGATACGATCCGCTGCCCAATGGCGGTTCGAAGGTCGTCGCTTTGAAATCTCGGCCTTTCCAGTAATGCTGCGGCAGCACCGGCAGCTCGCCCAGACGCAGAATCAATAGCGGGTTGTTTGAGCGCTTGAGTACGAAGCGCACGCGGTGGCGATTAAGGATATCGACCCTTTTGACTTCCTGCAGGCTGGTGCGGTATTGCGGGTGGCCTTCCTTGAGCAGCAGCCGGTAGGAGAACGCCACGTCGTAAGCGGTGATGGGCTTGCCATCGTGAAAGCGTGCTTCCGGGCGCAGGTTGAACACCACCCAGCTGCGATCTTCGCTGTACTCCACCGAGCTGGCGATAAGCCCGTAACTGGAGGCTGGCTCGTCACCGGAGGGGTCGTACTGCCCGGTGCCGATCATCAGCGGCTCGTTCAGCTCAGTAACGCCGTACTGCAAAAAGTTGGCGGTAGCAACCGGGCTGGTGCCCTTGAAGGTGTAGGGGTTGAGCGTATCGAAGCTGCCTGCGGCCATGATGCGCAGCGTGCCGCCTTTGGGAGCTTCCGGGTTGACCCAGTCGAAGTGGGTGAAACTTGCCGGATACTTGAGCGCGCCGAACTGCGCATAGCCATGGCTTTCGCTGAGCGTTGCCAAGGCCGGGAAACTGGTGGCCAGGCCAAAAAACAGCGAGAGGAGAGGGCGTCTCAAGAGCAATATCCGATCCGGGGCAGCAAGGTTTCCGTACAGTAACAGCTTGTCTGTACAGGAAAAAGACCGACCCCGGCGGTGTACATCAAGTGTGTTGCAATGAGCGTCAGTTAGGCAGGCGAAGCGTCAATACTTGGCCGGGTTTCAGCGCCTTCCCGGTGCGCGGGTTCCAGCTCTGCAGGTTCTGCATCTGTACGTTGAAACGCTTGGCGATCAGGTGCAGCGAATCACCCTTGCGCACCTTGTAATAGGTCACGTCGTCGCGCTGAGCGACCGCTTTGCTAGCGGTGCTGGAGTTGCCTTGCAGCTTGATGGTTTGCCCTACACGCAGAGCATTGCCCTTCAGGCCATTCCAGCGCTGGATGTCGTTGACCGCAACGTTGTGAGCCTTGGCGATCTGCCAGAGGTTATCGCCATTGCGGACCTGGTAACTGCGCGAGGCCACGGCCGTATTGACGGTGCGCTGGGGCGCTTCGTCGATTGCTGGCTGCATAGCGGTCGGCAAGCTCAGGTGCTGACCAACTGCCAGGGTGCTGCCGCTGAGCTGGTTGAATTCCTTGATGCTGGCAACGCTCAGCTCGTAACGGTTGGCGATGCCCTGCAGGTTATCGCCGGCACGCACGACGTATTCCTGTTGGCCACGATCTTCGGGTTTGAGCGTCGACAGGTTGGCGGTCAGCAGCTCGACTTTCTGCGTCGGTACCAGCAGGTGTTGCGGGCCATCGACCGTGACGCGCTTTTTGAAGGCGGGGTTGAGCAGGTACAGTTCGTCCTCGTCCACTTCGGCCAGTACCGCCACGCGGGCCAGATCCATGCGCTGCTTGATCTCCACCTCTTCGAAGTAAGGCTCATTGGCGATTGGCGCGAGGCTTACGCCGTAAGCGCTCGGTGCCATGATCACTTGGGACAGGGCCAGCAGCTTGGGCACGTAGTTCTGGGTTTCTTGGGGCAGCGACAGGTTCCAGTAGTCGGTCGGCAGGCCAAGTTTCTGGTTGCGCTCGATGGCGCGGCTTACCCGGCCTTCACCAGCGTTGTAAGCAGCTAGGGCCAGCAGCCAGTCGCCGTTGAACATCTCATGCAGGCGAGCCAGGTAATCCATAGCGGCCTGGGTAGACGCAGTAACGTCGCGGCGGCCGTCGTACCAGCGGGTTTGTCGCAGGTTGAAGTTGCGCCCGGTAGACGGAATGAACTGCCACAGGCCGACGGCATCGGCTGGCGAGTAGGCAAACGGGTTGTAGGCGCTCTCGATCATTGGCAACAGCGCCAACTCCATCGGCATGTTGCGCTCCTGGAGGCGCTCGACGATGTAATGAATGTAGGGGTTGCTGCGCTCACCGGATTTTTCGACGAACGAAGGGTTGCTGGCAAACCACAGGCGTTGCTGCTCGATCCGTGGGTTGACGCCGATTGCGTCCTGCAGCTGATAGCCGGAACGGACCCGCTCCCAGATATCCTTGGGCTGCTCGGCCTTGCCGCTGGCATCGATCCAGAGCGGCTGGTGCGGCGTTCTGCCGCTCAAGTCCACCGTATGGCTGGTATCGACCTGCTGTTGATCGAGGCTCTGGCAGCCGCTCAGCACGGCACAAACAGCCAGGGCGAGCGCTGGGTAGCGCAAGGCCAATGCCTTTGAATTCAATGAGTTAGGTCGAAAGGAAGGCATCGGCGGGTGGGGGTATCCTGGATCGAAAGTCGGGGGATTCTAGAAACCGATCCAGGGGTGGTCAAGTTTTGACCAGGATTTTGCGGGGCAGTCGGCGCTTTAGAAGCGATCTTTCCAGGCGCGCAGTGCCGCGAAAACCTCTGTTTCACTGCTTATGGCGCGTCCTTCACGGCTGGCGATCATTTCTTTAACCGATGTTTCTGCCGCGCGTAAAAACGGGTTGGTGGCGCGCTCTGTGGCGAGGTCGGATGGCAGGCTGATACGCCCTTGCTGACGCCACCCCTCAACCTGCTTGAAGCGCTCGGCAATCGCCGGGTTGGTCGGCTCCACCGCTACGGCGAAGCGCAGGTTGCTCAGGGTGTATTCATGGGCACAGTAAATAAGGGTGGCGTCAGGCAACGCTGCCAGACGCTGCAGCGAATGGTGCATCTGCGCGGGCGTGCCTTCGAACAGTCGCCCGCAACCTGCGGCGAACAGGGTGTCGCCGCAGAACAGCCAGTGATGATCGGGCTGATAAAAGGCGATATGCCCCAGCGTATGGCCGGGCACCTCGATTATTTGTAGAGCCAGGCCAAGCACTTCGATACGGTCGCCATCGACCAGCGCCTGGTCACGGCCCGGGATGTTCTCATTGGCCGGCCCACAGACGTGCGCACCAGTTTCGCTGCGCAGTTGTTCGACGCCGCCAACGTGATCGTTATGGTGATGGGTTATCAGGATATCGCTCAGCGTCCAGTCCGCATGCTGTTGCAGCCATGCCTGTACGGGCGCTGCGTCACCGGGGTCTACCACGGCTACACGCTTGTGACGAGCGTCCTGCAGCAGCCAGATATAGTTGTCGGAGAATGCACTCAGGGCTTCGATCTTGATCATCAGGTGGTCGCCAAGCTGGGGACAAAGGTGCATCTTAGGTGTCATTGTTCGAGAAGGCTATGCAGGTACTTTCCATGAGTAAGCGTCCATGAGCGACACCCCTTTCGCACAGGCCGATGCTGACTGGCTACAGTTGATCGGCGCGGCGCGGCAATGGTTCACCGGCCCGCTGGGTCGCTTGCTTCTTGAAGAGGAGCAGCGCCTGCTCGACGAAGAACTGGCGCGGTTTTTCGGCGGCTACCTGGTGCATTACGGGCCGTGCGCCGAAACCTCGTTGGAAACTCAGCAGATTCAGCGCAGCGTGCGCTTGGGCGCGCCATTCGCGGGAGTGGAGATCGTTTGCGAGGAGCAGTCCTGGCCGCTGGTCGAGCACGCCGCCGATGTGGTGGTGCTCCAGCATGGGCTGGACTTCAGCCAGTCGCCCCACGGCTTGCTGCGTGAGGCTGCGCGCAGCGTGCGCCCGGGCGGCCATCTGTTAATCGTCGGTATCAACCCGATAAGCGCTTGGGGCGTGCGCCATCTGTTCGCTCATGACGCGCTACACGACGCCCGCTGCATAGCCCCCGGGCGCCTCGGCGACTGGCTCAACCTGCTGGGCTTCGCGCTGGAGAAACGCCGCTTCGGATGTTATCGTCCGCCGCTTGCTTCCGCTGCCTGGCAGGCTCGGCTGGCCTCCCTGGAACGCTGGGGCGGCGCCTGGCAATCGCCGGGTGGCGGTTTTTACGTATTGGTGGCGCGCAAGCTGGTGGTCGGCCTGCGCCCGCTGCGTCAGTCCCGTCGCGAGCCGATGGGCAAACTGGTGCCTATGCCGGTAGCCAAGGTCAGCCGTCGCGATCGCGAAGGGGCATGACTGGCTTACCGCACATCGAAATCAGACCATAGATAAAGGCGCTGCATGTCCGATCAAGTTGAGCTTTACACCGATGGTGCCTGCAAGGGCAATCCTGGCGTCGGTGGCTGGGGCGCATTGCTGGTATTCCAGGGTGTCGAGAAAGAACTGTGGGGCGGCGAAGCCGTGACCACCAACAACCGCATGGAACTGATGGGCGCCATTCGCGGCCTGGCCGAGCTGAAGCGCCCGTGCAACGTGCGTCTGGTCACCGACTCGCAGTACGTCATGAAAGGCATCAACGAGTGGATGCCGAATTGGAAGAAGCGCGGCTGGAAAACCGCCGCGAAAGAACCGGTGAAGAACGCCGACTTGTGGCAGCAGCTGGACGAGCAGGTCAACCGTCATAACGTCACCTGGCAATGGGTGCGTGGCCACATCGGCCACCCCGGCAACGAGCGCGCGGACCAGCTTGCCAACCGTGGCGTCGAAGATATCAGGAGCATGAAGCGTGCGTAGAGTCGTACTGGATACTGAAACCACCGGTATGCCGGTAAACGATGGCCACCGGGTCATCGAGATCGGTTGTGTGGAGGTCGATGGCCGGCGTCTGACCGGGCGGCACTTCCACATCTACCTGCAGCCCGATCGCGATATCGATGAAGGCGCCATCGCGGTGCACGGCATCACCAATGATGACCTCAAGGACAAACCGCGCTTCAAGGATGTCGCCGACGACTTCTACGAGTTCATCAAGGGTGCGCAGCTGATCATCCACAACGCGCCGTTCGACCTGGGCTTTTTGAACAACGAATTTGCGCTGATCGGTCAGCACGAGCGTTCTGATATTTCCGCCTACTGCGACGTGCTCGATACGCTGCAGATGGCTCGCGAACGTCACCCGGGCCAGCGCAATAGCCTCGACGCGCTGTGCAAGCGCTACGGCGTAGACAATTCCGGCCGTGAGCTGCACGGCGCCTTGCTCGACTCGGAGATTCTCGCCGACGTCTACCTGGCGATGACCGGTGGGCAGACCAATCTGTCTCTGGCCGGTGAAGGTTCCGAAGGCGATGGCAGTGGCCGCCAGCAGCCAACGCCGATCCGCCGCCTGCCGGCCGATCGCCCGCGTGGCGTAGTGCTTGCCGCCAGCGCCGAGGACTTGGCCGCCCATGCCGCACGCATGGCTGCCATCGAGAAGGCTGCCGGCGCGCTGCCTTTGTGGGTGCAGATGGAAGCGGCAGAGCAGGGCACATCCGCCTCCTGATCGGTCAATTGCGACCTTTTCGTATAGCTCTGTCTGCGAGGGGTTCCGTCCTATCGGGCGAGCCTCTACCCTGAGGGCATAGCGGGCCGATCCCGCATGACCTCAGGTGTAGCTGATGTACAAAGACCTCAAATTCCCCGTACTCATCGTTCATCGTGACATCAAGGCCGATACCGTGGCCGGCGAACGGGTGCGGGCCATTGCCGCCGAGCTGGAGCAGGATGGCTTCACCATTCTCTCCACCGCCAGTTCGGCGGAAGGCCACATCGTGGCTTCGACCCACCACGGCCTGGCCTGCATTCTGGTTGCCGCCGAAGGCGCCGGGGAAAACCGCCACCTGCTGCAGGACATGGTCGAGCTGATCCGCATCGCCCGGCGCCGCGCCCCGCAACTGCCGATCTTCGCCCTAGGCGAGCAGGTCACCATCGAGAACGCGCCGGCCGAAGCCATGGCCGACCTCAATCAACTGCGCGGCATTCTCTACCTGTTCGAAGACACCGTGCCGTTTCTGGCTCGCCAGGTGGCGCGCGCCGCCCGCAATTACCTCGACGGCCTGCTGCCGCCGTTCTTCAAGGCGCTGGTGCAGCACACCTCGCAGTCCAACTATTCCTGGCACACACCGGGGCACGGTGGTGGCGTGGCCTATCGCAAAAGCCCGGTCGGGCAGGCGTTTCACCAGTTTTTCGGCGAGAACACCCTACGCTCGGATCTGTCGGTCTCGGTGCCCGAACTCGGTTCGCTGCTCGACCACACCGGCCCGCTGGCTGCCGCGGAAGAGCGCGCCGCGCGCAACTTTGGCGCTGACCACACCTACTTCGTAATCAACGGCACCTCAACCGCCAACAAGATTGTCTGGCATTCGATGGTGGGGCGTGATGATCTGGTGCTGGTCGACCGCAACTGCCACAAGTCGATTCTTCACGCCATCATCATGACCGGCGCGATTCCGCTGTACCTGTCGCCGGAGCGTAACGAGCTGGGCATCATCGGGCCGATTCCGCTAAGCGAATTCACCCGCGAGTCGATCCAGGCCAAGATCGATGCCAGCCCGCTGGCCCGTGGTCGCGAGCCCAGGGTCAAACTGGTGGTGGTGACCAACTCCACTTATGACGGGCTTTGCTATAACGCCGAGCTGATCAAGCGCACGCTGGGCAATTCGGTCGAGGTGCTGCACTTCGACGAAGCCTGGTACGCCTATGCCGCATTCCATGAGTTCTATGCTGGGCGCTACGGCATGGGCACCAGCCGCGAGACCGGCGGCCCAATGGTGTTCACCACCCACTCGACCCACAAGCTGCTTGCGGCGTTCAGCCAGGCATCGATGATTCACGTGCAGGACGGTGGCGCGGGCACCGGCGGGCGCAAGCTCGACCGCGACCGTTTCAACGAAGCCTTCATGATGCATATCTCGACGTCGCCGCAGTACGGCATCATCGCCTCGCTGGACGTCGCCTCGGCGATGATGGAAGGCCCGGCCGGGCGCTCGCTGATTCAGGAAACCTTCGACGAAGCGCTGAGCTTTCGCCGCGCTCTGGCCAACCTTGGCCAGAGCCTGAGCAGCGAGGACTGGTGGTTCAGCATCTGGCAGCCGCCCCAGGCAGACGGCGCCGATGGCGTGTCCACGCCGGATTGGCTGCTGCAGCCCGAAGCCGACTGGCATGGCTTTGGTGATGTTGCCGAAGATTACGTGCTGCTCGACCCGATCAAGGTGACCCTGGTGATGCCTGGTCTGACTGCAGGAGGGCGCCTCGATGAACGCGGCATTCCGGCGGCTGTAGTCAGCAAGTTTCTCTGGGAGCGTGGCCTGGTGGTCGAGAAAACCGGCCTCTACTCGTTCCTGGTGCTGTTCTCCATGGGTATCACCAAGGGCAAGTGGAGCACGCTGCTGACCGAACTGCTGGAGTTCAAACGCAGCTATGACGCCAACCTGCCGCTGACTGCTGTACTGCCGTCGGTGGCACGTGAAGGCGCTAGCCGATATCAGGGCATGGGGCTGCGTGATTTGTGCGATGCGCTGCATGACTGTTACCGCGAAAACGCCACCGCCAAATCCCTCAAGCGCATGTACACCGTGCTACCGGAAATCGCCCTTAAACCGGCCGATGCCTATAACCAGCTGGTACGCGGCGAGGTTGAAGAGGTGCTGATCGATGATGTCGAGGGCCGCATCGCTGCGGTGATGCTGGTGCCTTATCCGCCAGGCATTCCGCTGATCATGCCGGGCGAGCGCTTTACCGCGGAAACTCGCTCGATCATCGACTACCTGCGCTTCGCCCAGGCATTCGAACAGCGCTTCCCAGGGTTCGACGCCGATGTGCATGGGCTGCAGCGTCATGAGGCCGAGCAGGGCAGCTATTACACGGTGGACTGCATCATCGAGAAGTGAGCCGGTGAGGTTGGCGCCTTTGGCGTGACGTGCGGTGCGTCACGCCGGTCATGATCGACTTTCGGGCGCCGCTTGGTATAGTTGCGCGATTCGCACCCAGTGCTGTCGCGTCGTGGTTCGAGCTGCTGTCAAAAGGATGACTTTAATGCCGCAATACCAGGCTTTTTGCGTCGAATTGCAGGATAAAATCGCCCATGTGGTAATTGACCGGCCGGACAAGATCAACGCGATGAACGCGGCGTTCTGGACGGAAATCATCGATATCTTCCGCTGGGCAGATGAAACCGACGAAGTTCGCGTGGTGGTGCTCTCCGGCGCCGGCAAGCATTTCTCCTCGGGCATCGACCTCAACCTGCTGGCTCAGGTCAGCACCCAGTTGGGCAAGGATGTCGGCCGCAATGCGCAGACCCTGCGCCGCAAGATTCTCGAACTGCAGGCCTCGTTCAACGCTGTCGACCAGTGCAGCAAGCCGGTGCTGGCTGCTATTCAAGGCTACTGCCTGGGCGGCGCCATCGACTTGGTCAGCGCCTGCGACATGCGCTACTGCAGCGCGGATGTGCAGTTCGCCATCAAGGAAATCGACATCGGCATGGCCGCCGACGTCGGTACGCTGCAGCGCCTGCCGCGATTGATTGGCGACGGCATGCTGCGCGAGCTGGCCTACACCGGCCGCGTCGTTGACGCCGCCGAAGCGCGGGAAATCGGCCTGGTTAACCGCGTATTCGAGACCCACGACACATTGCTGGCCGGTGTGTTGGACATTGCCCGAACCATCGCCGCAAAATCGCCGGTTGCCGTGCGTGGCACCAAGGAGATGATCCGCTACATGCGTGATCATCGCGTTGACGACGGCCTCGAGTACGTCGCCACCTGGAATGCCGCCATGCTGCAGTCGGCTGACCTGCGCGTAGCGATGGCGGCCCATATGAGTAAGCAGAACCCCGAGTTTGCTGATTGAGCGCGGTTTTATCACCTGTGCGGGAGGCACATTAGCGAATGGTTTCTGGAGCATCGTCACTTGGGCTGGTTCGCGACGAACTGTTTGCCACTATCGAAGAGGCCGAAGCGAGCCTCGAACAGTTCATCGTCGAGCGCAATAACGGCAGCCTGCTGCAACAGGCCGTCGACAATCTGCAGCAGGTACGCGGCACGCTCAATCTGATCGAGCTGGCCGGTGCCGAGCTGCTCGCCCAGGAAGTGCTCGACCAGGCCACCGATATCCCGGCCGGCGTGGGCACCGAGCGCGATGCGCAACTGGCCGCGCTAAGCAATGCGTTGCACGTGCTACGCCGCTACCTGGAAGGGCTGGACGTGCATCGTCAGGAAATGCCCGAGCTGCTGCTGCCGGCGATCAATGACCTGCGCCAGGCCTGCAAGCAGCCACCATTGCCCGAAAGCTTCTTCTTCAGCGTGCGCCTCGACCAGGCCCGCCCGCGCGTTGCGCCACCGGCGCTCGACGCTGCAGCCAAGGAAAGCGAAGGTCGCCGCCTGCGACAGATGTACCAGGTTGGGCTGCTGGGCTTTATTCGTGAGCAGAATCCGGCAGCCAGCATGAAGCTGATGGGCCGCGCCATGAGCCGCCTCGACGGGCTGTTCGCCAATGAGCCGCGTGGTCGCCTGTGTTGGCTCACCGCTGCTGCACTCGAGGCGCAGAACGATGGGCAGCTGCTGCCACGCAAGTCGCGCAAGCAACTGTTCTCGCGCATCGACCGCGAGCTTCGCCAGATCCTCGTCAACGGCTCCTACGAGCCGCCACGCAGTCTGCTCAAGGAACTTCTCTACCTAGTCGCGCTTTCCGCCGGCCGCGGCCCGCTAGCGGGCGAAGTGCGTGAGCTGTTCGGTATCACCGAGCTGCCATTTACCGATCATCTGCTCGAAGAGGAATACCAGCGACTGTCCGGTCCAGGCCAGGCGGTGATGCGTTCGCTGAGTTCGGCGATTCGCGAGGAGCTGGCCAGCGTCAAGGACCTGCTCGACCTCAGCGAGCGCGGCACCTTGCAGGAAGACGGCCTGACCAGTCTGCATGCACTGCTCGGCAAGCTGAGCAAGACGTTGGCGATGGTCGGCCTGAGTTCGGCCGGCAACTCGCTGGCCAACCAACTGCCGACGGTCAGTGCCTGGTGCGAAGGCGCGCCGACCGAGCCAGAGCAACTGATCGCCCTAGCCGATGCGGTGCTGTATGTCGAAGGCATGGTGGCGACCTTGGAGCGCGGGCAGCGGGTTACCACGCCGCGCGTCGAACCCGAAGTCTGCACCTTTGCGCAGCATCAATTGTTTGAAGCACGCGTGGTGGTTCTTGATGAGGCGCGTGCTGGCCTGGCATTGGCCAAGCGCGCGATCACCGCGTACCTGGAGTCGGCGGGCGATCGCATGCACCTGTCCAATGTGCCGTTCAGCCTGCAGGCCGTACGCGGTGGCCTGTGGTTCCTCGAACAGGAACGCGCGGCCTTGTTGGTGGGCGCCTGCGCCGATTACATCCAGACGCAGATGCTCGACGCCACGCAAATGCCAGCCGAAGCGCGCCTGGAAGTCTTGGCCGATGCGCTGAGCAGCCTGGAATATTATCTGGAGGCCGACACCGGCCTGGCCCAGCCGAGCGTGCTCGATCTGGCTGCCGAAAGCGTGCGTGCATTGGGCCTGGAGGTGGCTGCCTGATGGCCGCCGGGCGCTGGCTGCCGGAGCTGCTCGACTGTCAGCAAAGCGGCGGCATGGTGTTGGCCCATCATCGTCAGCATTTTCTGGCCGACGCCAACGGCCTGCTATTTCCGCGTGAGTGGTTGAAGAAGCAGGAGCTGCCAGTAATCGCCGAGCATGGGCTTGGACATTTTCGTGGCGAGCCGCTTTACCTGCTCGAGTTGGATGGCAAGGCTGAACTGCCAGGCTGCCATTGGCAGGGGCTGCGCCAGGTGATGCTCGAAGGCGACGCCGAGCTGTTCCAGATGTTCGGTTACGCCGCACAGATCGGCACTTGGGCCAGTGACAACCGCTTCTGCGGTGGCTGCGCCACGGCGATGGAGCCGGTCATTGGCGAGCGTGCCATGTATTGCCCACGTTGCAATCTGCGCCACTACCCGCGTCTGTCGCCGAGCATGATCGTATTGGTTACCCGTGGTGACGATGTGCTGCTGGCTCGTTCGCCGCGCTTCGTTACCGGCGTGTACAGCACTTTGGCCGGCTTCGTCGAACCAGGTGAGTCGGTGGAGCAGTGTGTGGCCCGTGAAGTGCGTGAAGAGGTCGGCGTCGAGGTCTGCAACATCCGCTACAAGGGCAGCCAGAACTGGCCCTTCCCACATTCGCTGATGCTGGGTTTTCATGCCGACTATGCCGGTGGCGAGATCGTTTTGCAGGAAGAGGAGATCGAGGACGCAGGCTGGTTCTCGATCCATGAACTGCCGCCATTGCCTGCTTCGCGCTCGATCGCCCGTTACCTGATCGATCTGTACGTGGCGCAGCGTTTAGGCTGCGCTGAACCAGTGTTGCCAGACTAGGCGCGTGGTCAGACCAAGCACCACCAGAATGAACACTGGGCGGATGAATTTCGAACCGCCGCCAATTGCCGTGCGCGCACCCAGAAATGCCCCGGCCATCAACGAAAAGCCCATGCACAGGCCCAGCACCCAGGCCACCTGACCGGCGACGATGAATACCGCCAGCGCGCAGGCGTTACTGATGAAATTCATCGAGCGCGCCACGCCGCTGGCACGCACCAGGTCGAGCGGGTAGAGCAGCAGGGTGCTGACCGTCCAGAACGCCCCGGTTCCAGGGCCTGCCACACCATCGTAGAAACCCAGGCCTATGCTTTGCGGCCATTGCCGGCGCTTTGCAATCGGTTGGTCGGCATCCAGCGGTGCGTCGGGTGTTTTGCCGAACAGCAGATAGATGCCGCAGGCGAACACCACAACCGGCAGCATCTTGTTGATCCATTCAGCGGGCATCCAGTGCACGAGCAATGCCCCGCCAATGGCGCCGATAGCAGTGCCGACCATCGCGTTTTTCCATTTTTCCGGGCTGAACAGCTTGCGCCGGTAGAAGGTGTAGCTTGCGGTACCGGAGCCGAAGGTCGCGCACAGTTTGCTGGTACCGAGCACCAGATGCGGCGGCATGCCGGTAGTCAGCAGGGCGGGGATGGTCAGCAGGCCGCCACCACCGGCGATGGCGTCGATAAATCCGGCGATGAACGCAACGAGGGCGAGCAACAGCAACGTCGTGGGATCGACGGCCAATTCGAAGGGGAAAGACATAAAAGGCGACCTGTATCCGATTGTTCGGCAGCGGCGCTATTCGCGTACGAATGCGCTGCGCATAATGCCGATATTTTCACTTACAAGGAATTGATTCCATGCAGTACAACGCGCTCGCCTGGGCAACGGCTCTGCTGGCAATGCTGGTGCTGTTCATCGCCCTGCGCATCATGTTCGGCGGCCGCTGGTTTCTCGCCTGGCTGCGTGGCACCTGTGGGCTGGTGTTCCTCGCCGCTGCCGTGTTGGTCGGGTTGGTCGCCTATGACCTGAGCCGCTACGAGCCATTACCTGCCAACAAGCCGCTGCTCACCCTGAGCTTTCACCGCACGGCCAATGTCTATCAGGTCGATATCCTCGAAGATGGCGTGCAGCGCAGCGTCAATCTGGAAGGTGATCTCTGGCAGCTGGATGTGCGCCTGCTGCAATGGAAGGGACTCGCTGCATTGATCGGCCTGGAACCGGGCTATCGGCTGGAGAAGCTCAACAGCCGCTTTCTGTCCATTGAGCAGCAGAGCCAGGCGCGTTACACCCAGGCCGAGCTGACGCAAAGCCTCTACGGCGTCGATTTGTGGCGCTGGCTGCGCCTGGGGCAGCATGACCTGTTCATGTTCGATGCCCAGGCACGCCGCGTGACCTATCTGCCGATGGCCGACAAGGCGGTATTCAACGTCAGCCTGACGCCCACCGGCCTGCTGGCCGAGCCGATGAACGAGGCGGCCCACCAGGCGCTCAAGGATTGGCAGTGAGTTGCTGAGAGTTCTAGAGCAGTTCGAGGTCGTCAATGTGCAGTGACGGCAACGTAGCGATATCGGCCGTTTGCGATCTCGTGGGAGGGGCTTTAGCCGCGAGCTCTTTAAGCCTAGCCAGGCACAATCGAGGCTAAAGCCTCTCCCACAAAAGCACTGCTCACCTTCCGCTTTGCCTTAAACCGTTTACTCATGGCAATACGAGTCGTCAGCCTCAAGATCGCAGCCAGGTTTCAGGATAGGAAACCGCCATCGACATTCAACGCCACGCCCGTGGTGTAGCTCGACGCATCGCTTGCGAGATAGAGCACAGCACCGGCCATTTCGCTCGGCTCGGCGACGCGCTTGAGCGGGATGCGCTGTAGCGCGAAGTTGAGGATCGCTTCGTTCTTGGTCAGCGCCGAGGCAAAACGTGTGTCGGTCAGGCCCGGCAGCAGGGCGTTACAGCGGATGCCGAACTGCGCGCACTCCTTGGCGAAGACCTTGGTCATGCTGATCACCGCTGCCTTGGTGACCGAGTAGATCCCTTGGAACTCACCGGGCGATACGCCGTTGATCGACGCCACGTTGATGATGCTGCCGCCACCGTTCTCCTTCATCAGCTTGCCGCCTTCGATGGACATGAAGTAGTAGCCGCGAATGTTCACGTCGACGGTTTTCTGGAAGGCGCCCAGATCGGTGTCCAGCACGTTGCAGAACTGCGGGTTGGTGGCCGCATTATTGACCAGAATATCGAGGCGGCCGAAGCGCTGGCGAATCTCGGCGAATACCGCCTGAATCTGCTCCATCTCGCCGATATGGCAGGCCATCGCCACGGCCTTGCCGCCCTTGGCGACGATAGCGTCGGCCACGGTCTGGCAATCGTCCAGCTTGCGGCTGGCGACGATCACCTCGGCGCCTTGCTGGGCGAGCAGGTGGGCGATGGCTTCACCGATACCGCGGCTGGCCCCGGAAACGAAGGCGATCTTGCCGTCAAGGTCGAACAACTGGGTCTTGGACATGGCGTGGGTCTCTGTAGAGTGTTGGTTTCAGAGCGATGAGCGCGCGACGACCCCGAGGGCCATCTTTTCCAGCAGCGCGTTCATTTGCACGAAAGAGGCGAAGCGCTTGTCGGCGGTCTGCCCGTGGTAGTAGCGGTAGTAGATCTGCTGGACGATGCCCGCCAGGCGGAACAGCCCGTAGATGTAGTAGAAATCGAAGCACTTGATTTCGATGCCAGCACGTTCGGCGTAGTAATCGACGAATGCCTGGCGGGTCAGCATGCCCGGCGCATTGCTAGGCTGACGGCGCATCAGCTGCACGGGCGCCGGATCGTCCGCCTCGATCCAGTAGGCCAGGGTATTGCCCAGATCCATCAGCGGGTCACCCAGGGTCGTCAGCTCCCAGTCAAGCACGCCCATGATGCGCATGGGGTCCTGCGGGTCGAGGATCACGTTGTCGAAGCGGTAGTCGTTGTGGACGATGGCCGGGCGTGGATGATCGGCCGGCATCTTCTCTTCCAGCCAGGTGCGTACCTCCTGCCAGCCGGGCGCGTCGGGAGTACGCGCGTTGTCGTAGCGCTCACTCCAGCCCTTTATTTGCCGGGCAACGTAGCCATCCGGTTTGCCTAGGTCGGCTAGGCCGCACGCTTGGTAATCGACTTGATGCAGTTCGACCAGGCGGTCGATAAAGCTCTTGCACAGCGTCGTGGTCTGTTCGGGCGATAGCTGCAGTTCGGCAGGCAAGTCGGCACGCAGGATGATGCCATCCAGGCGCTGCATGACGTAGAACTCGGCGCCGATCACCGACTCATCGGTGCAGTGCACGAAGGCCTGGGGGCAATAGGGGAAGGCGTTTCTGAGCTGGTTGAGGATGCGAAATTCACGGCCCATGTCATGGGCTGACTTGGCCTTGCTGCCGAACGGCGGGCGGCGCAGCACCAACTCGCGGTCGGCATAGCGCAGCAGGTAGGTCAGGTTGGACGCGCCACCGGGAAACTGGCTGATCTGCGGCTCACCACGCAAGTCGCTCAGGTGGCTTTTCAGGTAAGCGTCGATGGCGCTGGCATCGAGTTCTTCGCCCTGGCGGATCGCGCCGGGCCGGTCGGTGAGTGTCATCCCTTTCCCTTCTAATTGTCGTTGGCGGTGATGATCGGGCCAATCTATCAGCCCGGTGTGTGGCGGCAAGCGTGCAGCGCGTCTATCTATGTTGCTGTTGATGGCGGATCAAGGCCGCTGATGCGCCGGGCGGCAGGAAGCGACCGCGAGAAGCTCTTGTCACAGTTTTCAACTGCCATCCAGATAGCAAGTCAGGCACGGCGGGCCAAAAAAAACCGGAATCCACGGATTCCGGTTTCGGTGTTCGAGCTGCCTGCCTGATCCTTAGACTGGGAACAGTTCGCTCAGCTTCAGTGCCAGCATCATGTCGCCTTCGGCTCGCAGCTTGCCGGCCATGAAGGCCTGCATGCCGTCGGTTTCACCGGTGGTGATGCCTTTGAAGGTTTCCTTGTCCATGATCAGGGTGACGCTGGCGTCCGGGCTGTCGCCCTGTTTAACGTCGCAGGTGCCGTCTTTGACGATCAGGTAGTGATTATCGGCATCTTCGATGTTGAACTGGAAAACCAAGTCCAGGCCTTCGGCGGCGCTGGGGTTGAACTTGGCTTTCATGGTTTGGACGATGTCTGCGACGCTCATGGTGGTTTCCTTGTGTTTTCGGATTGTTCAGCGCCCTTGCGGGCACGTTGACCGTCGCTCAGCGGTAAGTGATGAGTGACGGCGTATTCAACAGCTGCAAATGAGCGTGGCTGTTGAAGGAAGCTAAGGTCACTTGCTCGCCCTGGAACTTCAGGCAGCTTAGCGACGTGTTGACGATTTGCCAGTTCATGGCAAAAGCGTTGGCGACCGGCATGCCGGTCAGCAAATGAATCAGTGCAGTGATGGTGCCGCCAGAGGTGAATACGGCGATGCGCTGATGGGCGTCGGCCTGAGCGAGGAGGCGTTGCAGGCCACCGTTCACCTGGTCGAGAAACGCCTGCCAGCTTTGCAGGGCCGGGGCGTCGTAATCGCCGCCTATCCAGGTTTCCAGCAAGCGTACGAACAAACGCTGAAACTCGGCGCGGTTGTGCGCGGCGTTGCGCATGATTTCCAGCGCCTGCGGCTCATGGGGCAGCAGGGCCGGGAGCAGGGCGCGAATCACGCCTTCGGCATCGAATTCGTTGAAGGCAGGGTCAGTGTGCAGCGCAGGCGGCTCGCTGAATTGCTCGAGCACCAAGCGGGCGGTGTGGGATTGCCGAATGAGGCTGCCGCTGACAGCGCGGTCCAGCTGCAAGCCGGTCTGCACAAGATAGCTGCCGAGCAATACCGACTGGCGCTTGCCGAGTGACGAGAGGACATCATAATCCTCTGCACCGAATGAGGCCTGGCCATGTCGAATCAGGTAGATGCTGCCCACGTACGCTGCAACCCACGAACCTTGAATGTGAGGCGAGGGTAGGAGGGATGGGCGGAGGCTGTCAACGAAAATTCATACGTTTGTTTGAATCGTACGGTGCGCGGTTTAAAGCCGTTCCTCTGGCTGGTCGCTGCCGGGCAGCCTCGGTATGCTGGGCGCTGCAGGCCACCTGAGTGGCACTGTCGATTGATTAAAGGGGAAGTGTGTGGAGTTTCTTGCTGATTACGCAGGTTTTCTGGCCAAGACGGTGACCCTGGTCGTCGCCATCCTGGTCGTGCTGGTAGCAGTTGCCGTGCTGCGCAGTCGTGGGCGTCGCAGCGGCGGCCAGTTGCAGGTCACCAAACTCAATGATTTCTACAAGGCGCTGCGTCAGCGCCTCGAACAGTCGATCCTCGACAAGGATCAGTTGAAGGCGTTGAGCAAGGAGGAAGCCAAAGCCGCCAAGGCGGCGAAGAGGCAACCGGCGCAGAAGTCGCGGGTCTACGTGCTCGATTTCGATGGTGACATCAAGGCTTCGGCCACCGACGGCCTGCGCCACGAGATCACCGCGCTGCTGACCCTTGCCACCCCGCAGGATGAAGTGGTGCTGCGCCTGGAAAGCGGCGGCGGCATGGTGCACAGCTACGGCCTGGCTTCTTCGCAACTGGCACGTATCCGCCAGGCTGGCGTGCCGCTCACGGTGTGCATCGACAAGGTGGCGGCCAGCGGCGGCTACATGATGGCCTGCATCGGCGAGAAGATCATTTCCGCCCCGTTTGCCATCCTCGGCTCCATTGGTGTCGTCGCCCAGTTGCCCAACGTCAACCGCCTGCTGAAAAAGCACGACATCGACTTCGAGGTGCTGACCGCCGGTGAATACAAGCGCACCCTGACGGTGTTCGGCGAGAACACCGAAAAGGGCCGGGAGAAATTTCAGGAAGACCTGGAAACCACCCACGAGCTGTTCAAGAATTTCGTGGCCCGCTACCGCCCGCAACTGGAGATCGACGAGATCGCCACGGGTGAGGTCTGGTTGGGTATGGCAGCGCTGGAGAAGCAGTTGGTCGACGAATTGAAGACCAGCGACGAATACCTGGCCGAGCGCGCGCGCGAAGCCGATCTTTATCAGCTGCACTATGTACAGAAGAAATCCCTGCAGGAGCGTGTCGGCCTGGCTGCCAGCGTAGCGCTGGATCGTTTTGCCCTGACCTGGCTAGGCCGTCTGAGCCAGCAACGCTTCTGGTAACCCGCACCCTCCGCCGCGGCGGACCAAGGAGGTTTGGATGACCCATTTCACTGCACTGCAGGCAGCACCTGATACCGATGGCTATTTTGCGTTGCAGGTGGTCGAGCGTGATGTGGCCGATTTGCCGGCTGGCGAGCTGTTGATCCGCGTTCGCTATTCCTCCCTGAATTTCAAGGATGCGTTGTCCGCCAGCGGCCAACGTGGAGTCAGCAAGCATTACCCG
Source organism: Phytopseudomonas punonensis (assembly GCF_900142655.1). Lineage (GTDB taxonomy): Bacteria > Pseudomonadota > Gammaproteobacteria > Pseudomonadales > Pseudomonadaceae > Aquipseudomonas > Aquipseudomonas punonensis. The sequence goes on from NZ_FRBQ01000005.1 coordinate 66,760, forward strand.
CATACGCCGGGGATCGATGCGGCTGGTGTGGTGGAGCATTCCAGTGCGGCCGAATTCGCCGAAGGCGATGAAGTGATCGTCACCGGCTATGACCTGGGCATGAACACGGCTGGCGGTTTTGGCCAGTACATTCGTGTCCCGGCAAGCTGGGCGATCAAGCGCCCGCAAGGACTGTCGCTGCGCGAGGCGATGATTCTCGGCACCGCAGGCCTGACCGCAGCGCTGTGCGTCGACAAGCTCGAGCAGGCCGGCGTGGAACCCGACAACGGCCCGGTGCTGGTCACCGGCGCCACGGGTGGTGTTGGCAGCATTGCCGTGTTGTTGCTCAGTACCCTGGGTTATCAGGTCAGCGCCGCTACCGGCAAAGCCCAGCAGGCCGATATGCTCACGCGCCTGGGCGCAACCCAGGTGGTGCCACGGCTGGAGTTGCAGAGCGGAACCGATCGGCCGCTGCTGCGCGAGCAATGGAGCGGGGCAGTCGATACCGTCGGTGGCGATATTCTGTTCAACGTGCTCAAGGCCACCCGTTACGGTGGTAGCGTGGCCTGCTGCGGGCTGACCGCGGGTGTCGACTTCCAGGCCAGCGTGCTACCGTTCATCCTGCGCGGGGTCAACCTGCTGGGCGTCGACTCGGTCGAGCTGCCGCTGGTGGTCAAGGCCTCGATGTGGGACAAGCTGTCGCTGCAGTGGAAGCTGCCGAATCTGGAAGCACTGGTGACTGAGGTGGGGCTGAGCGAGTTGCCGGCCGCCATCGAGCGCATCCTGCAGGGTGAGCAGGTGGGCCGGGTTCTGGTCAGGCTGGATTGATTTCCAACTCAATAAAAAACCCGCCTTATGGCGGGTTTTTTCGTTCTTAGGCGCGGCGTCTGAACAGAGGTTGCGGCTCGTCCGCAGAGGCCTGGTAGACCTCGGAGAACTCATCGAAGGCTTTCAGTGCGTCCTCGGCGTCCTTGTCTTCGCGCAGGGCGAAGGCATCGAAGCCGCAACGCTTGAGTGCCCACAGCTGGTCACGCAGCACGTCGCCGATGGCGCGCAGCTCGCCCTTGAAACCATAGCGGGTGCGCAGCAGGTAGGCGGATGACGAGTGACGGCCGTCGGTGAACGCCGGGAAGTTCAGGGCGATGACCTGAAAGGCGTCGAGCGAATCGACGATTGATTCGATCTCTTCCTCGGCATCCAGCCATACGCCCAAGCCGCCATCGCGTGCTTTCAAGGCATGGCCATGTTCGAGCCAGAGGTTCAATGGCACGATCAGATCGTCGCAGTTGGACAGCTCTTCGAACGCGGTTTCCTTGGGCAGCAGGTGCCAGCTTTCGTCGACGATCTGGCCGTTCTTAATGATTCGCTGCATATACGCGCTCCTTGAACGGGGCGACACCGATACGGCGGAAGGTGTCGATGAAACTCTCTTCTTCGGTACGTTGCTCGACATAGACGTTGACGATCTTGTCGATCACGTCCGGCATGTCGTCCTGGGCGAAGGATGGGCCGAGGATCTGCGCCAGGCTGGCATCACGGCCGGCGCTGCCGCCGAGGGATACCTGATAGAACTCCTGGCCTTTCTTGTCGACGCCGAGAATGCCGATGTGGCCCACGTGGTGGTGCCCACAGGCGTTCATGCAGCCGGAGATGTTCAGGTCGATATCACCGATGTCGAACAGGTAGTCGAGGCTGTCGAAGCGGCGCTGGATCGCTTCGGCCACCGGGATCGACTTGGCGTTGGCCAGGGAGCAGAAGTCGCCGCCCGGGCAGCAGATGATGTCGGTCAATAGGCCCACGTTCGGGGTGGCGAAACCCTGCTCGCGCAGCTCGCCCCACAGGGTGAACAGCTGCTCCTGCTCAACGTCGGCGAGGATGATGTTCTGGTTATGGCTGTTGCGCACTTCGCCAAAACTGTAGCGGTCGGCCAGCTCGGCAATGGCGTCGAGCTGCTTGTCGGTCACGTCACCTGGCGCGACGCCGGTCGGTTTGAGCGACAGGGTGACGGCAACATAGCCCGGCTTCTTGTGGGCGAAGGTGTTGCGCTGGCGCCAGCGGGCAAAGCCTGGGTGCTCGCTATCGAGGTTGGCGAGCAGCGCATCCTGATCCTGCAGCGCCTTGTACGCCGGGTCGACGAAGTGCGCGGCAACGCGCGCCACTTCAGCCTCGGTCAGGGTGGTTGGGCCGTCTTTCAGATGTTCCCACTCGGCGTTCACACGCTCGGCGAACACTTCTGGAGTCAGCGCCTTGACCAAGATCTTGATGCGCGCCTTGTACTTGTTATCGCGACGGCCATAGCGGTTGTACACGCGCAGGATGGCGTCGAGGTAGGAAAGCAGGTGTTGCCAGGGCAGGAATTCATTGATGAAGCTGCCAACGATCGGCGTACGGCCGAGGCCGCCACCGACGGCGACACGGAAGCCCAGCTCACCGGCCTCGTTCTTCACCGCTTCCAGGCCGATGTCGTGCACTTCGATGGCTGCACGGTCGCCGGCGGCGCCGTTGACGGCAATCTTGAACTTGCGCGGCAGGTGGCTGAATTCCGGGTGGAAGGTCGACCACTGACGGATAATCTCGCACCAGGGGCGCGGATCAATCAGCTCGTCCTTGGCAACACCGGCGAACTGGTCGGTGGTGGTGTTGCGGATGCAGTTGCCGCTGGTCTGGATGGCGTGCATCTGCACGGTGGCCAGCTCGGCGAGAATCTCTGGTACGTCTTCCAGCTCAGGCCAGTTGAACTGCACGTTCTGGCGGGTACTGATGTGCGCGTAGCCCTTGTCGTAGTCGCGGGCGATCTTCGCCAGCATGCGCACCTGAGTGGAGGAGAGCAGGCCGTAAGGCACGGCGACCCGCAGCATGGGCGCGAAACGCTGGATGTACAGACCGTTCTGCAACCGCAGCGGACGGAATTCTTCGCCGCTCAGTTCGCCACTGAGGAAACGGCGGGTTTGATCGCGGAACTGCTTGACGCGGTCCTCGACGATTTTCTGGTCGTACTGATCGTATACGTACATGGGAATCCTGTTATCAGGCTGCTTGCCAGATCAATAAAGCTATTGCGGTGTAACGGTGCGGGACAAATCAGCAGCAGGCGGATATTGCCTTTGTGCCGAGTACCCATGAAACCGTCTCGCCCATTGCTTCGATGACCTGTTACAGCAAATCTGCGCGCACGGCCGCGCACTCCTAGTGCGGAGCCGGGGCAAGATACCAGTTCAGGTTTATGCGCAAAAGTGATGTTTCAATATATGAAAAGAACTTTTTGTACTAAGCGAGAAAGCATGCATAACTGCGCTCTTCCTCTGGGTGCATCTGACTCTGCAGAGCGCCTTTTGGCTTTGTTTAAATGTAGCTAAGCAACTATCAATCATTCGCGTTTATCGTGCGCCGAGTGCTATATATCGGTGCCTCGAAGTGCCGAACAGCGCTCAGGTGAAACGCTCGGGAGCGTGGGCTTGTCGCAGTTATTGAGTATTGGTTTACCGCCATCGTTTAAGGTCCGATCACAGAGGTTTTATGCACACGCTTTCCCCGCGTAATAGTTTTCTGCAGGCCTGGCTTTCCCATGTCCGCGCATCGCCCTGGGTCGCTGCCGGGTTGGGGGTGGCGCTGTTGGTGGTGATGTGGCTGTTGATCAGTAGCTTGTTCAACGTATTCCATGAGGATCACCCGCAGAGAATCCTGTATGCGCTGTACGGCGGCGGCGCTGGTTTTGCAGCCACGTCCTTAGGCGCGCTCACTGCTCTGGCGTTGGGGAGCATCAGCGTAAAGACCCAGGACAGCATGCTGGGCTTCGCCGCAGGCATGATGCTGGCGGCAAGTTCCTTCTCGCTGATCCTGCCGGGCCTCGAGGCCGCCGAGAACCTGACCGGTAGCGGCATGCGTGGCGCTGCAACGGTGGTGCTCGGTTTGGCGCTTGGCGTGCTGTTGATGCTGGGCCTCGATCACTTCACGCCTCACGAGCATGAGAGTACCGGCACTCACGGGCCCGAGACCACGCGGTTCAACCGCGTATGGCTGTTCGTGTTCGCCATCACCTTGCACAACCTACCTGAAGGGATGGCCATTGGAGTTGGCTTCGCAGGCGACGATATGCACGTCGGCATTCCGTTGGCGACCGCGATCGCCATTCAGGACATTCCCGAAGGCCTGGCGGTGGCTCTGGCACTGCGCAGCATTGGCATGTCGGCACTGCGCGCGGCACTGATCGCTGCTGCCACCGGGCTGATGGAACCGCTAGGCGCGTTGGTCGGCGTCGGGATGTCCAGCAGTTATGCGCTGGCGTATCCGATTGGTCTGGGCCTGGCTGCCGGCGCAATGCTATTCGTGGTTTCTCACGAAATCATTCCCGAAACACACCGCAACGGCCACCAGACTCCGGCCACTTTGGGGCTAATGGGTGGATTTGCTGTGATGATGTTCTTGGATACAGCATTGGGCTGATAGGCAATTGCCGACTGCTGATGCACACTGCGCGACGTCTTTTTGGGCTTCAGCTACCGAATGGGGTTCGCGCGTGCGCATAACTGATGTCATGGCCCGTAGCCGTTACGCAGCCTGCATGCTATTGCTGGCAGGTGCGCTGGGCAGCGCTACTGGCGCGCGCGGCGAGCCGCTGAACATTTATGTAGGCCAGGGGCAGATGCCGTTCGCCGACGGCGTTGCCAGGCGTGCCGGGTTGTTTGGTGAGCTGATGCACGAGCTATGTGCGCGTACAGCGCAGCAATGCATCTTTCGCAGCGTGCCCTGGCGCCGCGTGCTCAGCGAGGCGGAAGGCGATCCGCATGGAATCGTTCTCAACCTGGGCCGTACGCCCGAGCGTGAGGCTGGCTTTGTCTGGTTGCTCGATGTGCTACCAACACCTTACGTACTCGTGAGTCTCGATCACCCGTTCGATACCCTGGCTGATGCCCTGCAGGCGGGCCCAGTAGCTGTGATGGGCGGCACGCCGCGAGCCGATGAAATCAACCGCATTCGTACGGGCGATCAACGTGTGGTGGAAGTGACTGACCCACAACAGGCTGCCCAGTTACTGCAGAGCGGCCGGGTAGTAGCCTGGTACGAAATCGATCTGCGTGCGCTTTATCTGTGGCGCGAAATGGATGCCAAACCTCCATTGCAATTGGGCAAGCCGCTGAGCAGCACGCGCAGTCATATTGCCGGCAGCCTCAAACTCGAAGGTGCTCAAGCGCTGTCGCAGCAAATGAATACCGCTTTTGCCGAGATGCATCGCGACGGCAGCTGGCAGCGCATTCTTGCCAGGTATCTGGGGCTCGACCGGTCACGGGCTTTGCTGTCAGACGGCTGGTGAGTCATGCTAGCGCCCTGAAACCCGCGAGGAGCGCCTGATGAAGTACATCCACCAGCGCGAGCACCTCAACGAAGACGACCTGGTCGTCATCGAATGCTCGCAACCCTGCAATATCCGCCTGATGAACGATGCGAACTTTCGCAGCTTCAAGAATGGCGGCCGCCACACCTATCACGGCGGTGCGTTCGACAAGTTTCCGGCCAAGATCACCGTGCCCAGCAGCGGTTTCTGGAACATCACCATCGATACCGTGACGCGCAAGGCGATCAGCGTGACGCGCAAGCCGACGCTCAAACATTCGATCAAGCTGGTGCGTCGTTCGTCGTCGGATTTGTCGTAAGTCTTGCCTGACGCGAGCTTCTGACCGTGAGCCGCTTATCGCTGCTGCGAGCCGAACAGCTCGGCGTATAACGCCTCTATGGATTCGATCCGAGCGAAGCTCGCTCGCGGCACGACACGAATATTCGGTCGCTCAGCTTTGACGCCTTGGACGTTGGCCTTGGTGTGCTTGGCGACTTTGAACGCTTGTAGATCGGCAAGTGGCTCGCCTGGCAAACCGCCGAAGAAGAGAAATGGCCCCAGCGCCATACTATTCGGGTCGAATTGAATCCAGATCACGCAGCCCGATGGTTTGCGTGCCAGATCGAGATGAATGTTCTGACTGGCAGTGAGTGCCGAAATTGCCGAGGTCTTGAGCTGGATATGGCGGACAACGCCATTTGCTTCCAGCACGATATCGTGGCCCGAGCGGTCAAGCAGTGAGTGAGAGACTTCCAGCGTTGCGCCGTACTTCAGCCAGGAAAGCTTGAGCATCTCACCAACGAACAGATGCTCGATCAGCTTTTCCCGGTACACGGATTGGTGGGTATCCAGGCTCATCAGCAAGAGGTCACTCGGTAATTGCCGAGCTAGTCAGCTTCGGCGCTGAGAGCGGCCAGACAGATCAAACGGTGGCCGTCGATTAGCCAGCTGTCATCGCCAGCCTCGTACTCAGCTTCCATCACCGTGTTGTAACTGAACTGCCAGCGTTTGCGTTCGCGGCCGTCCTGCACCTCGATGGACAGCACCACGGCTTCGCTGGCGAACGGCTCGCCCGCTTCAGCAGCGGCGTCGGCCTGGTCGAGGAGTTCGTCGTCGAGCTGGAAATCGAAGGCGTGCAGGCCATCGATGACCAGCATGTCGGCGGTTTCCAGCGCGTCGAGCAGGTAGGGTTGCTCACTCATTCGTCATATCCCAGGTTGGGGGCCAGCCAGCGTTCGCTGACGGCGATGTCCTGCGCTTTGCGCTCGGTGTAGCGCTCGATCTGATCCTTGTCGACCTTGCCCACGGCGAAGTACTGCGCCTCGGGGTGGGCGAAGTACCAGCCACTGACTGCCGCCGCCGGGAACATCGCGTAGTGCTCGGTGAGGAACACGCCGCTCTTGCCGGCCTTGTGGTAGTCGGCCTCGGGGTCGAGCAACTTGAACAGCGTGGCCTTCTCGGTGTGATCCGGGCAGGCCGGGTAGCCAGGGGCAGGGCGGATGCCCTTGTAGGCTTCCTTGATCAGCTCGTCATTGCTCAGGTGCTCGTCCGGCTGATAGCCCCAGTGCTGTTTGCGTACCTGCTCGTGCAGCCATTCGGCGCAGGCCTCGGCGAGGCGGTCGGCCAGCGCCTTGACCATGATCGCGTTGTAATCGTCGCCCTTGGCCTCGTAGGCTTTGGCTACTTCCTCGGCACCAATGCCAGCGGTGGTGATAAAACCGCCCACGTAGTCGGTCACGCCGCTGCTTTTCGGCGCGACGAAGTCGGCGAGCGACAGGTTCGGTTTGCCGTCCGGCTTGATGGTCTGCTGGCGAAGGTGGTGCAGGGTGGCGAGCTGCTCGCCGTTTTCCCCGTACACCTCGATATCGTCGTCACGCACCTGATTGGCGGGCCAGAAACCAAATACCGCGCGGGCCTTGATCAGTTTCTCGTCGATCAGCTTGCGCAGGATCACCTTGGCGTCGTTGAACAGGCTGGTGGCCGCTTCGCCGACCACTTCATCGGTGAGGATGCGCGGGTACTTGCCGGCCAGGTCCCAGGAAATGAAGAATGGCGTCCAGTCGATGTACTCGGCCAGTACGTTGAGGTCGATATCTTCCAGTACCTTGACGCCGGTGAAGCTCGGCTGCGGCGCGGTATAGCCCGCCCAGTCGAACTTCGGCTTGTTGGCAATGGCCTTGTCGTAGCTCAGGCGCTCGGTGCGCGAGGCACGGGCCGAGGTGCGCTCACGCACCGTTACGTATTCGTCGCGGGTGCGTTGCACGAAGTCGGGCTTGAGCTCCTTGGATAGCAACTGGGTGGCCACACCCACAGCGCGCGAGGCGTCGGTGACGTAGATCACCGCGTCATTCTTGTACTGCGGGTCGATCTTCACCGCGGTATGCGCCTTGGAGGTGGTGGCGCCGCCAATCATCAGCGGCAGGGTAAAGCCCTGGCGCTGCATTTCCTTGGCCACATGCACCATCTCGTCCAGGGACGGAGTGATCAGCCCGGACAGGCCGATGATGTCGCACTTCTCGGCGATGGCGGTCTGCAGGATCTTTTCCGCCGGCACCATCACGCCCAGATCGACGATGTCGTAGCCGTTACAGCCCAGCACCACGCCGACGATGTTCTTGCCGATGTCATGCACGTCGCCCTTGACCGTGGCCATGAGGATCTTGCCTTTGGCTTCCGGCTTGTCGCCTTTTTCCGCTTCGATAAACGGGATCAGGTGGGCTACTGCTTGCTTCATTACCCGGGCGGATTTAACCACCTGGGGCAGGAACATCTTGCCCGAGCCGAACAGGTCGCCAACGATGTTCATGCCGCTCATCAGTGGACCTTCGATGACCTCGATGGGGCGCGCGCATTGCTGGCGGCATTCTTCGGTGTCTTCGACGATGAACGCGGTGATGCCCTTGACCAGGGCGTGCTCGAGGCGCTTGTCGACCGGCAGCGAGCGCCACTCTTCGTTTTCTACTTCCTTGACGGCACCGCCGCCCCGGTAGTTGTCGGCGATGGCCAGCAGGGCATCGGTACCGCCCGGGGTTCGGTTGAGCACCACGTCCTCGACCTTGTCGCGCAGCTCTTTGGGAATCTCGTCATAGATCTCCAGCTGGCCGGCGTTGACGATGCCCATGGTCAGGCCGTTCTGGATCGCGTAGTAGAGGAACACCGAGTGGATCGCTTCGCGCACCGGGTTGTTGCCGCGGAACGAGAACGACACGTTGGACACGCCGCCCGAGCTCAAGGCGTAGGGCAGGTTGTCGCGAATGAAGGCGCAGGCTTCGATGAAGTCCACGGCGTAGTTGTTGTGCTCTTCGATGCCGGTGGCGACCGCGAAGATGTTCGGGTCGAAGATGATGTCTTCCGGCGGGAAGCCCACGTCGTTTACCAGAATGTCGTAGCTGCGCTGGCAGATCTCGCGCTTGCGCGCGGCGGTGTCGGCCTGGCCGGCCTCGTCGAAGGCCATCACCACCACGGCGGCGCCGTAGCGTTTGCACAGCTTGGCGTGGTGCTTGAACTGCTCGACGCCTTCCTTCATGGAAATCGAGTTGACGATGCCCTTGCCCTGGATGCACTTGAGGCCCGCTTCGATCACTTCCCACTTGGAGGAGTCGATCATGATCGGCACCCGGGAGATGTCCGGCTCACCGGCGATCAGGTTGAGGAACCTGACCATGGCAGCTTTCGAGTCGAGCATGCCCTCATCCATGTTGATGTCGATCACCTGGGCGCCGGCTTCCACCTGCTGCAGGGCGACTTCCAGGGCCTCGGTGTAATTTTCTTCACGAATCAGCCGAGCGAACCTGGCCGAACCGGTGATATTGGTGCGCTCGCCGACGTTGACGAACAACGACTGGCGGTCGATGGTGAAGGGCTCCAGGCCCGACAGGCGACAGGCCTTGGGGATATCCGGAATCGCCCGTGGCGGATACTTGGCCACGGCTTCGGCGATGGCCTGGATATGCGCCGGCGTGGTGCCGCAGCAGCCGCCGATGATGTTGAGAAAACCGCTGGCGGCGAATTCTTCGACCACCGCAGCCATTTCCGCCGGGCTCTCGTCGTACTCGCCGAAGGCGTTGGGCAGGCCAGCGTTGGGGTGTGCAGACACGAAGGTGTCGGCCTTGGTCGACAATTCTTCCAGGTAGGGGCGCAGGTCCTTGGCGCCCAGCGCGCAGTTCAGGCCCACCGAAATCGGCTTGGCATGACGAACCGAGTTCCAGAACGCCTCGGTGGTTTGCCCGGAAAGCGTACGGCCGGAGGCGTCAGTGATGGTGCCGGAGATCATGATTGGCAGTTCGACGTTGTCTTCGTCGAACACTTGCTGCACGGCGAAGATCGCCGCCTTGGCGTTCAGCGTGTCGAAGATCGTCTCGATCAGGATCAGGTCGGCGCCGCCTTCGATCAGGCCGCGGGTCGCTTCGGTGTAGTTTTCTACCAGTTCGTCGAAGGTGACGTTGCGGTAGCCGGGATCGTTGACGTCCGGGGAGATCGAGCAGGTGCGGCTGGTCGGGCCCAGCACGCCGGCAACGAAACGCGGGCGATCTGGGGTTTCCAGAGTCTTGGCATCAGCCACTTCGCGGGCCACGCGGGCACCGGCGAGGTTCAGCTCGTAGGCCAGCTCCTGCATGCCGTAATCGGCCTGGGAGACCTGGGTGGCGTTGAAGGTATTGGTTTCCAGGATATCGGCGCCGGCATCCAGATAAGCCTTCTCGATCGCCGCGATGATCTGCGGCTGGCTGAGCAGCAGCAGGTCGTTGTTGCCCTTTACGTCACTTGACCAGTCGGCGAAGCGCTCGCCACGGTAGTCGGCTTCTTCGAGCTTGTAGCTCTGGATCATGGTGCCCATGCCGCCATCGAGGATCAGGATGCGTTCCTTGAGGGCGTGCTGAAGTGCTTGGAGGCGGGCGCTGCGATCTGAAAAAGGCATGGAGAAAGCTCTGAACGGGAGGCTACGACAAGGTCGCAGATGATAACAAACCCTGAAGCCATTTCTGCGCTGCGCGGTTGTGCATGAATTATGCTCATGTTGCGACAGCTTCAGCCACGGATGCAGGCATAGCGATGGCACAAGCGAGACGGCTAGAATGCGCGGCTATTTTTGTGGAATTGCCACCATGTACCGTCGGCTGCTGTTGAGTATTTGCTTGTTCTTTAGCAGCCCGTTGGTAACGGCCGAGGCCGTGTCCTACAGTCGCGATATCCAGCCGATCTTCACGCACAACTGCGTGGCTTGCCACGCCTGCTACGACGCGCCATGCCAGCTCAATCTGGGCAGCGGCGAGGGCGTCGAGCGTGGCGCCAGCAAGGCCACGGTTTATGACGGCACGCGCACTCATACCCAGGACACCACGCGGTTGTTCATGGACGCCCATGGCGCGCCCGCTTGGCGTCGCAAGGATTTTCATTCGGTGCTGGACCAGCAGGGCGGTCAGGCTGCGCTGATGGCGCGCATGCTCGAATTGGGGCATGCAACGCCATTGCCTGCCAACAGCAAGTTGCCGGACGACCTAGCCATCGGCATCGATAGGGTCAACCAATGTGCGCTGCCCGGCGAATTCGCCGACTTTGCGAGCAAAAATCCCATGGCCGGCATGCCGTTCGCGGTGACCGGCCTTACCGAGCAGGATTACCAGACCGTGCAACGTTGGCTGCAACAAGGCGCGCCGGTCGATCAGCAGCCGCTGCAGCCCAGCGCCGCAGAAGCCCGACAGATAATGCAGTGGGAAGCGTTCTTCAATGGCGCAGGTAACGAACAGAGCCTGGTCAGCCGTTGGCTCTACGAGCATCTGTTTCTCGCTCATCTGGATTTCGAGGGCGGCGAGCCTGGGCACTTCTTCCAGCTGGTTCGTTCGCGCACGCCTAACGGCCAGCCAGTGGACATCATCGCCACGCGGCGCCCCAATGACGATCCCGGTACTGCCTTTTATTACCGGCTGATGCCGATCCAGGGCGTGATCGTCCACAAGACCCACATCACCTACCCGCTGAGCGCCGAGAAATTGGCCCGGGTCAAAAGCCTGTTTTTCGCCAGTGAGTGGCAGTTAAGTTCGCTGCCTGGCTATGGCGTACAGTACCGTTCCAACCCGTTCCAACCCGTTCGAAACCTTCGAGGCGATACCAGCCCAGGCGCGCTACCAGTTCATGCTCGATAACGCCGAGTATTTCGTGCGTACCTTTATCCGTGGGCCGGTATGCCGCGGGCAGATTGCTACCGATGTGATTCGCGACAATTTCTGGGTGTTCTTCCAGGACCCGCAGCACGACCTGTTCATCACCGACCCGGCCTATCGCGGTGAGGCGACGCCGCTACTGGCGATGCCCGGTCAGCTCGATGAAATCGGCGATTTGCTGGGCCTGTGGCGCAGCTACCGCGACAAGCGCAATGCCTACGAGGCGCTGCGCACCGAGAGTTACAGCGAAGCGCCGGCGCCGCAGTGGGCGGATATCTGGCGTGGCAATGACAACGCCCTGTTGTCGATCTTCCGCCAGCATGACAGCGCCTCGGTGCGCAAAGGCTTGGTCGGCGAAATCCCGCAGACGCTGTGGTGGATGGACTACCCACTGCTCGAACGCACCTATTACCAGTTGGTGGTCAATTTCGATGTGTTCGGCAACGTTTCGCATCAGGCGCAGACCAGGCTGTACTTCGACCTGATTCGTAACGGCGCCGAGCAGAACTTCCTGCGCCTGATGCCTGCCGACGCGCGCAAGGCGATCTTTGGCGACTGGTACCAGTACAGCGGCAAGCTGAAAGCGTGGATGGACTACTCCCCACTGGACCGCAAGACGCCGAGCGGTTTGTCATTGAGCGAAGACAATCCAAAACGCCAGTTTGCCGAACAACTGCTGCAGCGCTTCGCCACGCTCAATGCGCGGCCCGATCCGATCAATCGCTGTGGCGGCGAGCGTTGCTACCGCGACGGGCTGCCGGCCGATCTGCGCCAGGCCGAACAGGCGCTCAGTCGCCTGGCATCCAAACCCGCCTCGCAGTTGAAGGTCATTCATCGCCTGCCGGAAGCGACGCTGCTGCGCGTCGAAGGGGGCGGTCGTCGTGAGGTTTACAGCCTGCTGCGCAACCGCGCGCACAGCAATGTGGCGTTCATGCTTGGTGAGGAGCTGCGCTACCAGGCAGACCTCGATACCCTGACGCTGTATCCCGAAGTGATGACCAGCTACCCGAACTTCATGTTCTCGATGCCGGCGCGTGAGGTTGCCGACTTCGTTGCGGCGCTGGAACGGGTCAAGGCTCCGGCCGACTTCGACAAGGTGGTCGAACGCTGGGGCATCCGCCGTACCCATCCGCAGTTCTGGCAGTACTTCCACGACCTGACTGCGCACATCCGCGAGCATGATCCGTTGGAAGCCGGCGTGCTGGACATGAACCGCTACCAGAACCTGTAGCCCTCTCTAGGGTAACGAGCCTTCGCGCTGGCAACCTATTGCCCGTGCGAGGGCTTGTGCTTGCCCGCTATCTAGAGACCGCTACGCAGCGCCTCGTCAATTGACCCGATCTTTCTCTCGCTACTGCGGTCGGACGCTGTGGCAGCCGACCATTCAGGGCTGCCCCGTATCGGTTTCAACGAGAGGGAGAGTGGCGGTTCTATGCTGATTTCAGTGCAGGCATTGCGGGCGTTAGCGGCCTGGTTAGTGGTCTTTCACCATGTCATGCAGGTGTTTTTCGATTTCAAGGCCGAAAGCTTCATGGGCCATCTGTTTTCCGATAAAGGCGCTGTGGGCGTCGATATCTTCTTCGTCATCAGCGGCCTGGTGATTTACCTGTCTACCCAGGGCAAGACCATCACCCCGTGGCGCTTCATGCTCAACCGCGCGCTGCGTATCGTGCCGGCCTACTGGCTCTACTCTCTGATCACCGCGGTGATCATCCTCTACGCCAACCCGGTGATGCCGGTGCAGCAGTTCGATCTGCATCACCTGCTGCTCTCACTGCTGTTCATTCCAGCCGAGAATCCGGGTGGTTTCGGGCTCTACCCGACGCTCAATGTCGGCTGGACCCTGAACTACGAGATGTTCTTCTACCTGCTGTTCGCCCTGGCCTTCATGGTGCCGCAGCGCCTGCGCCTGGCCTTCGTAGCGGTGATGCTGATGATCTTCGGCCTCATGGCCACCCAGCCGTGGCTGAGCAACTTCTACCGCAACAGCATCGTCTACGAGTTCCTGTTCGGGGTGCTACTGGGCATGGTTTATAGCCGTGGCTGGATCCGCCAGGGGCTTTGGGTGCCTTTGCTGGTGATCGCCGGCTCATTGCTGGCCATCTACCACTTCGACACCAGCATGCGCCTGCTGCACTGGGGCGTGCCGAGCGCGTTCATCGTCGCCGCCTGCATCTCCTTGGAACCATGGTTCAAGGACAACCGCCTGCTGGCTCGGATGGGCGACTGCTCTTATTCGGTGTATCTGCTGCACGTGATCATCCTGTCCCTGGGCTGGTACCTGCAGGTGCGACTGGATCTGAACCCCTACGTGGTGATCGTCGCCTGCATACCACTGATTGCAGTGGCGTCGTGGGGCAGCTACGAGTTGATCGAAAAGCGCTTTTTCGTCCGTGCCAAGGCCTGGCTGAGCGAGCGGCAAGCGGGTGGACGGCTGCAAGCTCTATCCTGAGTAAAATAGTAGGACTTTGTTCGCGACGGTCATTTGGCGTACACTTCGCCGCATGACCGTGAGGAGTTGCCATGAGCACTATTACCATTACCGATGCCGCCCATGATTACCTGGCAGATCTGCTGAACAAGCAGAACACTCCAGGCATCGGCATTCGTGTATTCATCACCCAGCCCGGTACCCAGTACGCGGAAACCTGCATCGCCTATTGCAAACCGGGTGAGCAGAAGCCGGAAGACCAAGCTATCGGTTTGGCCAGCTTCACCGCCTGGATCGACGCGGTCAGCGAGCCGTTTCTCGAAGACGCCGTGGTCGACTATGCCACCGACCGCATGGGCGGCCAGCTGACCATCAAGGCGCCAAACGCCAAGGTGCCAATGGTCAACGAAGACAGCCCGCTCAATGAGCGCATCAACTACTACCTGCAGACCGAGATCAACCCCGGTCTGGCCAGCCATGGCGGCCAGGTCACCTTGATCGACGTCGTCGACGAGGGCATTGCCGTGCTGCAGTTCGGTGGTGGTTGCCAGGGCTGCGGCCAGGCCGACCTGACCCTCAAGGAAGGCATCGAGAAAACCCTGCTCGAGCGCATTCCAGAGCTCAAAGGTGTGCGTGACGTAACCGACCACAGCAACCGCGAAAACGCGTACTACTAAGCGCTGTGAGTGGGATAACAAGGCGACTTCGGTCGCCTTGTTCGCTTTAGAATGCTTCAATTCAGCGAAGCTGCAGAAAACACTCAAAAGCCTACTGGCGCTCTGCTATAAGTGTCAGTAACGCACCCAGGGATGGCGTCGCTGCCGGCATATCACCGCAGCCAGAGCCGGATCAGTTCCACCTCTTGAGGCGTATCGATGCCTACAGCATCTCTTCTCGTCTGCGATGACTCCAACATGGCCCGCAAGCAGTTGCTGCGCGCCCTGCCAGCAGACTGGCCGGTAACGATCAGCCAGGCTGCTCACGGTGAGGAAGCGCTTGCGCAACTGCGTGCCGGGCAATTCGATCTGCTGCTGCTCGACTTGACCATGCCGGTGCTTGATGGCTATGGGGTGCTCGCCGCACTCAAGGCTGAAGGTATTGCGCAAAAGGTCATCGTGGTTTCCGGTGACGTGCAGGATGAAGCGATTCGGCGCGTCAAGGAACTAGGCGCCCTGGCGTTCCTGAAAAAGCCTGCTGACCCCGAACTGCTGCGCCAGACACTCGATGAGCTTGGCTTTCTGCGCACTGCTGCGACCAATGTACCGAGCACCATCGTATTACCCGAGCCCAAGGTGTCGTTTCGCGATGCCTTTCGCGAAGTAGTCAACGTTGCGATGGGCCGCGCGGCTGCATTGCTGGCACGAGTACTTGGCGTGTTCGTGCAGTTACCGATTCCCAACGTGAACATCCTGGAAGTCAGCGAGTTGCACATGGCGTTGACCGATGCCCAGCGCGGCAATGGCCTGACGGCGGTCTGTCAGGGCTATATCGGCGAAGGCATCTCCGGTGAAGCATTGCTGATTTTCCATGATTCGGAAGTGGCCGATATGGCCAAGCTCATGCAGTGGCAGGAGCAGGATCATTCGTCGATGGAGATGCTCCTGGACATGTCGAGTATCCTCATCGGTGCCTGCCTGAGCGGTATCGCCCAGCAGCTGGACGTAGGGTTTTCACAGGGCCATCCGCAGATACTTGGTGAGCATGCTTCGATCGATGAGCTGATTCGCATCAATAGCCAGCGCTGGCGCAAGACCCTGGCGGTGGAGGTGAGCTACAGCATCGAAGGTCACGACATCCACTTCGACCTGTTGCTGCTGTTCACCGAGGACTCGGTGTCGCTGCTGACAAACAAACTCGCCTATCTGATGGAATAAAAGACATGGCCGAGAATATGGATTTAAACGACTTCCACTGGTTGCTGGCCATCGTGCAGAGCATCGATGTCGGTGTTGTCGTGCTCGATCGCGAGTACCGCGTCGAGGTGTGGAACAGCTTTATGGAAAACCACTCCGGGCGTACCGCGCGCGATGCGGCAGAGCGTTCGTTCTTCGAGCTATTTCCGGAGGTCGAGGAGCGCTGGTTTCGTAACAAGGTGGAAAACGTCGTTACGCTCGGTACGCCAGCGTTCACCATCTGGGAGCAGCGGCCGTACCTGGTGCGCTTCAAGAACTACCAGCCGATCACCGGGCTGGAAGATTTCATGTACCAGAACACCACCATCATGCCGCTGCAAGCCACCAACAGTAAGATCGAGCACCTGTGTTTGATCATCTATGACGTGACGGGTGTGGCGGTGAACAAGCGCCAGCTGCAGGCCATGAGCGATCAGTTCAAGCACCTGTCGCGCACCGATCGCCTCACCGGCCTGAATAACCGGGGCCACTGGGAAGAAGAACTCAAGCGCGAGCATGCTCGCCATCGTCGTTATGGCAGCAAGGCTTCGCTGGTGATCTTCGATATCGACCATTTCAAGAAGGTTAACGACACCTACGGTCATCAGGCTGGCGACGCGGTAATCCAGAATGTGGCCAAGGTGCTGCGCGAGCAACTGCGTGACACCGATATTGCTGGCCGCTATGGCGGTGAAGAGTTCGTGGTGTTGTTGCCGGATGTCGATGCGGCTGGCGGGCGGGTGTTTGCCGAGCGCCTAAGGATGATCGTCGAGCGTTTGCAGGTCAGCTACGAAGGGCAGGTGATTCCCTTCACCATCAGCCTTGGCGTAGCCGACCTGAGTGAGCCCAGCCACGATCACCAACAGGTCATCCAATGGGCCGACCAGGCCCTGTACAACTCCAAGCGCAATGGCCGCAACCAAGTAACCGTATTTGGCGCCTAGCCCGGCTGCCGAATCGCTGCGGGTGAGCGTGCCAGCAGCGCGCGGTTACGCACCAGTAGCATCGCACCCTCCTGTTTTGAATACGCGTAAGGTCGAGGGCGGGTTGGCGGCAAGCTTGGCGGCAGGGCGGATAGGGCGGCGCACCAGCTCACCCGAGCAATTCGGGCAGCGACCTTCCAGGAAGGTATATGCGCAGTCGCTGCAGTAGGTGCATTCAAATGAACAGATGCGCGCCTCCGTGGATTCCGGGGGCAGGTCGCAATTACAGCATTCGCAGTTCGGGCGCAGTTCAAGCATGGGTTATCTCCTGGCCGAAACGTTCGGCGTATTGCTGGGGGCTGATGGACAAGTGTTTGTGAAAGACCCGGCGCAGGTTTTCCGGATGGCCGAAGCCGGTTAGCCGGGCCACGGTACTAATCGAGGCTTGGGCGTCCTGCAGCAATGCGCGGGCCGCTTCCAGGCGGATGCGCTCCACATAGGCTGCCGGCCCTGTGCCCAGTTCCTTGGCGAACACCCGAGACAGGGTTCGCGGCGCCATATTCGCCCTGTTTGCCAGCGCCTCCAGTGACAGGTCAGCGCCCAGGTTGGCAGGAATCCACTCCAGCAATTCGGCGAGGCGTGGTGTACGGCTTGGCTCGGGTGCGAGCAGAGCGCTGAACTGGGCCTGGCCACCGGGGCGGCGCAGAAACATCACCAGGCGGCGAGCGACGGCCAGTGCTAGGCTGCGACCCAGGTCGGCTTCGACGAGTGCCAGCGCAAGATCGATACCGGCGGTGACGCCTGCGGAGGTGAACAGGTGAGCGCTGCCGTCCATAGCGTTTGGGTCGTAGGTGTGCAGGCAGTCGTTGTCGACGATCAGCTTGCCGTCTTGGCGCAGCGTTTCGATATCGGCCCAATGCGTGGTGACGCGCTGGCCGACGAGCAAGCCGGTACGGGCCAGAATCAACGCACCTGAACAAACCGAGCCGAGACGACGAATCTGCGGTTCAGCATTGTATAGCCAGGCCAACAGCTGCTGATTCTCACATTGCTGCGTTTCGCCGATACCACCAGGAATCAGCAAGGTATCCAGCATGGCAGGGGCGACGTCGCTCCAGGCAACATCGGCAATGAAGCGCATGCCTGCGGAACTCGGCACGGTGCCTGCCTCATCGCTGAGCATCAGGATCCGATAAGCATCGCCGAGCCCATGGCGATTACGCTCGACGTTGGCGGAGGCGAAAACCTGCAAGGGGCCTACCACGTCCAGGCTCATGAAGCCGGGATAGATCAGCGCAGCGATACATTTGGGGTGATCCATGGCGGCGCCTCGAAGAAGAGGCGACCAGTTTGCGTAGAAAGCCGGATGGCGGCAAGGACATAGATCCCACAAATCACGCCATGCCAATACTGTTCAGGTGGTAGGAAGTTTCTCGAGAAAGCGCATGAGCAGACTCTCTTCACTGCGCAGCCCTTTGCGGGCTGCCGCCAAACGCAGGTCGGCAAGTTCGCCAGCGTGAAACGCCTCGATCAACGCCGGGTGGATGTAGCACTTGCGGCATACGGCAGGCGTGTTGCGCAGCTCCTCGGACACCTGCTTGACCATAGCGACCACGTGTTTCTTGCCTGAACTCTCCGGCTGCCACTCCAGCTCGCGCAGCAGCGTCAGGGCCAAGGCGCTGCCGGCCCAGGTGCGATAATCCTTGGCGGTGAAGTCCGCGCCGGTCAGCTCGCGCAGGTAGTTGTTGATGTCCGTGGAGGTCACGGTATGACGTTCACCTTGGGCATCCAGATACTGGAACAGGTGCTGGCCGGGTAGCTCCAGGCAACGGCGGATGATGCGTGCCAGACGCCGGTCACTGACTTCCACCTCATGTTCGATACCGCTCTTGCCGCGGAAGTGAAAGCGGATGGCGCTGCCTTGCACTTCGACGTGGCGGTTGCGCAGGGTGGTCAGCCCGTAGGAACGGTTTTCCTTGGCATAGCGCACGTTACCGATGCGTATCAATGTGTTATCGAGCAGTGTAATCACCGTGGCCATGACCTTTTCACGCCCATGCTCGGGCAACAACAGATGTTGCTCTATCGTCTGGCGCAGCTTCGGCAGCGCTTTGCCGAACAGCAGCAGGTTGGCGTACTTGTCGCTGTCACGTACTTCACGCCAGCGCGGGTGGTAGCGGTACTGCTTGCGGCCCCGGGCGTCGCGACCGGTAGCTTGCAGATGGCCCTTGGGATCTGGGCAGATCCACACGTCGACATAGGCGGGCGGTATGGCCAAAGCGTTGATGCGGGCGATCTCTTGCGCACCGCGGATACGTTCGCCATCCGGCTCGAAGTAACAGAATTTGCCACGCAGTTTACGTCGGGTAATGCCGGGGATCCGGTCATCGACGTAGTGCAAGTCGTTGGGCAACTCGCCATTCAACAGCGCGGTCATCGTTGAATCTCCAGCGGGGCACCAGGAGAGACAAGCAAACCGAGGGGATGTGCAATCATTTGAATTGCCGAGATGGATACTTCAACGAGGTTGTGCATGCCGGTCAGCTCGTTACAACAGATAAACACTTAGCCCGACAAACGAGGACGGAAGTTCAGTGTTTTACAGCTGCGGAGCAGGCGGATTAAAGAGGGCGTAGCGATTAGGACAAGTTGCCGCACCCTCGGGTGCGGCAACTTACATCGGCGTAGTAATAAAACGCCGTGCTTATGCCGGCATGGTCCATGGAGCGAGGTCGAAGCCTTTGCGGCTCAGCTCGTCACGGGACTTTTTCAATGCCTTGGCCAGTTCTTGCGGGTCGCTGTAAATGCTGCTGGTGAGTTGCGCACGGTCGATCAACGGGGTGTTGGTACGGTCCACAACAGTCAGGCTCAGCACGCCAGTGCCATCCTGTGGAGCCCAGGCCACGCAGTGAAAAGGTTGAAAGGCGCGGTCGGCGATCAGCAGTGCATCATTGAAACGCAGCGAAGCGTTCATGGGGTCGGTTCTCCGAGGTTTTCCCAATGATTCATAGTGTCAGCGAGCTCGTTAACGCTGACGTTCCTAGCTGTTGATGATTCGATGAGCCCTCCAAGTCACATCCAATTAAATTAATTTTCGAAAAAAATGAAAATTAAGTTGTGAAGTTGACGAGCATCAAAGTTTTCAAGGGTTGCAACACGCCACTTGGCGTTGCTGTCATGGCTAACCAGATGAAATGGCATCAACACCAGATAGGAAAATAGCGGTGGTGATCAGTTCCGCTAAGTTCAGATTTTTTATTAATAGGACCAGGCGTTTAACTTCGTTAAACCAGTTGTTGCCGGCTTTCTGACGGCCAGCCTTATACGTGTCTCGGCTTACTCGGAACGCTCTAGAGCGGCATCAGGCACTCGCTCAGGCGACCTTTCTCGGCCAGCTCAAGGAACTCATCGCCCATGCGTCGACTTTCTTCCATGGCCTGGCGCCAGTAGCGCTCGCGTCCGGTGTCGTCACCGATAAAACGGGAGAAGTCCTTGCGGTCCGGCAGTTTTCCGTAAGGCAAGCGGGCCAGGTAGTCGCGAGAGGGCGCAAGCAGCAGAACGTCCTGCAGGCGTGTTGCGTCACCGCGACGCCAGGGCATGCCCTTGTCGAACCAGCCGGGGATGATGCGATCGGTGAAGTGTGGGTACAGCACGATGTCATCACCGCTGTAGGGCAGGTCCAGGTGGTAATCCAGCAAACCGCCATCTCGATAGGTGCCCGGGCCAACGCCCGGAATGTCACGTACGCCCTGCATCACGAAGGGAATCGAGCCAGAGGCCAGCAGAGCATGGCGCAGGTTGCCAACATCCAGCGGCAGGCAGCGCGAAGGAAAGTCGGTAAGCGGATGCAGCGGCGGCGCCATGCGCGCATCGTGAAGAATCACTCGTTCGAAGTGACGAGCCAGGCGAGGGCGACCGAGCAAGTTGCTGCCGATCACCGAAGACAGCCCAATGCCCAGGGAGCGTCGATCATCCGCGGCGAGTCGGCCATGACTTTTCACCACCATGATGTTGAGGCGGTAGTGCGGGTTGTCGAGCACCGCAGCATCCTGATGCTGCAGCAGCTCGTCGAGCATCTGCACGCAGCGCTGGGTCACGTCGAGGATGCTCACGCCCTTGGCGAAGCGCATGCCGGTATACAACTCGCCAAGACGCTGCAGCGCTTGCGCAGGTTCCGGCAGGCAAGCACTGGCGAAGCGCCAGGAACCGATAGAGGCGCCGATCAGCGAGCGCTCGCGCGGCGCTCTGGCCAGCCAGTCGCCGAACAGGGCGATATCCAGCCCTTGAATGCCCAGCGCCTTGGGCCCGCCTGCTGCGCCAGGCAGGGTGCCTACATCGGCAGGCTGCAGGCCACGCTCACGAATGCGCGCCAGGGCGCGATGGCCGGCCTTGAGTGTGAGGGCTGGGAATTTGATCTGAATGGCACTCATGCCGACCTCCGCTGAAGAGGCGTCAGTATAGGGCTATGACCTGCGCGGGTCTGTGGCGCAATTTCAGGTTGAATTAAGTCGACCCTTTTAACCTGAGCATCGTCCAGACAAGATCACTCAGGAGATCACCATGAAAAAATTGACCGCACTGTTCGCCGTTGCTGCTCTGACCGCCACCGCTGGTATCGCTCAGGCCCGTGATCTGGGCCCGGACGAGGCGCTGAAACTGCGTGATGCCGGTACCATTCAGTCATTCGAAAAGCTCAATGAGGCTGCCCTTGCTGCCCATCCCGGCGGTAAACTGGGCGATACCGAACTCGAGGAAGAATATGGTCGCTACCTCTATCAGGTAGAAATCCGCGACGCCCAGAACCAGAAGTGGGATGTCGAACTGGATGCAACCAATGGCACCGTCCTCAAGAACCATCAGGATGATTGATGAAAGGCAACCCGATTTTGCGCGGCATCTGCATCGTTACGCTGGCGACGCTGACTTGCGTCGCCAGCGCGCGTGATCTCGATCAGGACGAAGCCCGCGATCTGCGCTTGAGCGGCGTGATCCTGCCGCTCGACCAGCTCATGCGCGCAGCACTGGAGCGTTACCCCGGTGCGACCCTGCTCGAAGCGGAGCTGGAGGAAGAGGACGATGTATTCGTCTATGAAGTCGAGCTGCTGACCCGGGAGGGCGTGGTTCGCGAACTGGAACTCGACGCCCACGACGGCAAGATCCTGAAGGATGAGGTAGACGACTGACATGCGCCTGTTGCTGGTTGAAGACCACGTTCCGCTTGCTGATGAACTGACTGCCTCGCTGACCCGCCAGGGATATGCCGTGGATTGGCTCGCTGATGGCCGCGATGCCGTCTACCAGGGCGCCAGTGAGCCCTATGACCTGATCATTCTCGACCTCGGCTTGCCTGGCAAGCCGGGGCTCGAGGTGTTGCAGGAATGGCGCCAGGGCGGCCTGGTGACCCCAGTGCTGATCCTCACCGCACGCGGCTCCTGGGCAGAGCGGATCGAAGGCCTGAAAGTCGGCGCCGATGATTATCTGACCAAGCCGTTTCATCCCGAAGAGCTGCAATTGCGCATTCAGTCGCTGCTGCGCCGTGCCCGTGGTCTGGCCAACCAGCCGCAATTGCAGGCAGCCGGCTTGCACCTGGATGAAAGCCGCCAGTGCGTCAGCCGAGGCGATCAGCAGATCGAACTGACTGCTGCGGAGTTTCGCCTGCTGCGCTACTTCATGCTGCATGCCGGGCAGATCCTCTCCAAAAGCCACCTGGCCGAGCACCTTTACGACGGCGAGACCGAGCGTGACTCCAACGTTATCGAAGTGCACGTCAATCACCTGCGCCGCAAGCTCGGCCGCGAGGTGATCGAAACCCGCCGCGGGCAGGGCTATCGGTTCACCGGTAGCGCCGCTTGAGGTCGATTCAGCGACGCCTGAGCCTGGGGCTGATCAGCGTGCTGCTAATCATCGGCCTGTTGCTCGCGCAAACCTGCCTGTGGCTATTCGATAGCAACCTGCGGCGCTACATTCAAACCGGGCTCGAAGAGGAAGCGCAATCGCTGTTGATCGCGCTGGTGCGTGGGCCATCCGGCATCCAGCTCGAGGAGTCGCGGCTCAGTGCAGCCTACCAGCGGCCCTATTCAGGCCTGTATTTCCGTATCGATTTTGCCGACAAGAGCTGGCGCTCGCGTTCACTGTGGGACAGCGAGTTGCGACCTGCCGATGTGGACGGCCTGCAGCCCGAATTGCAGGACGGCCCGCAGGGCCAGGTGCTGGTATCGTTTCGCGGCGAATACCGGCGTTTCGGGCAGAACCTGACCATTACCGTGGCCCGCGATTACACGCCGGTACTGGACAGTTTCCGACGGGTACAGCGCATCGGGTTGGGGTTGGGCCTGGGTGGCTTGGCGCTGATCCTGCTGTTGCAGCGTCTGGCGGTCAGCCGTGCGCTGCGCCCGCTAGAGCAGACTCGTGTGCAGATCGCCCAGCTGCAGCAAGGACAGCGCTCGGAACTCGACGAGCAGGTGCCTGAAGAACTGGAGCCGCTGGTCGAGCAAATTAATCACTTGCTGGCCCACACTGAAGACACCCTCAAGCGCTCGCGTAACGCCCTCGGCAATCTCGGGCATGCCCTGAAAACGCCATTGGCGGTACTGGTCAACCTGGCATCCCGAGACGAGCTGCGTGCCCTTCCGGAGCTGCGTGACAACCTGCTGGAGCACCTGCAGCAGATCGAGCAGCGCATCGCCCGCGAGCTTGGCCGTGCGCGGCTGGCCGGCGAAGCACTGCCCGGCGCACATTTCGATTGCCAGGAAGAACTGCCAGGGTTGTTCGCCACTCTCGGCATGATTCACGACAGTGGCATCGAACTCAGCTGGCAAGCTTCGCCGCCGGATCTGCGCCTGCCGCGTGATCGTGAGGATCTCTTGGAGCTGCTCGGCAACCTGCTGGATAACGCCTGCAAATGGACCGACAGCCAAGTGCGCCTGACTGTTGAACGCACGGGCAATGCCTACGTGCTTAGCGTCGATGACGATGGCCCCGGAATCGAGAGCGAGCGTCGCGAGGAGGTGCTAAGCCGCGGCATTCGTCTGGATGAGCAGACCGCAGGCCATGGCCTGGGATTGGGCATCGTGCGCGATATCGTCGATGCGTGGGACGGCACCTTGTCGCTGCATGACAGTGAACTGGGTGGGCTGCAGGTAAGAATCGAGTTGCCGTTGCGTGCTCGATAACCGTTTCTAGCAACGGCTCACGAGTTTCGCTTCGCTCTTCTCGGGCTACGCAGGCGGATCGGGTAGAGCGATGCGCCTGCGTAGCTCGCGGATTACATGCCGTTGGTAAACGCCGGGTCGCTCAGGTCAATGTTGGCACGCACCGGCTTCAGCGCTTCGCCGTACTGAGCCAGAATGTCTAGCGTGTAATCGATTCGCGCACGAATACGGCTGTCGTCTTCGCCGGCCGGTTGTTCGTCGTTCAACACTTTGGTCACCGAGCGAATGATCAGGTGCTCTGGCAGATAGTTGATCCGGCAGTTCTTGTAGCTGGAGCTACGCAGTTCGGCAATCGGGCTGCCGCCGCCAATACCTGAAGAAACGCCCACCAGCAGCCCCGGCTTGTGGGCCAGTTCGGCCTTGCTGGCATAGATGAAGAAATTCTTGATCGCCGGCCCGGCCATGCCGTTCCACTCGGGAGCGATGATGACTAGCGCATCGGCACGTTGCAGCCGTGGGCTGTAATCCGCCCACGCTCCCTGATCTTCAGCAGGCCACAGGGGCAGGGGGCCGGTACCCAGGTCGATAACGTGGCTCCGCTCGGTGCTGGTTTTGCCCAGAGCGATAAGGCGTTGGCGCAGAAAGTGGGCGACTTTTGCAGATTGGCTGTCAGGGCGGCTTGAGCCGGCGACCAGAACGATATCGAGCATGTGCATCCTCCATTGATAAATGGTGTAAGGCTAACGTCCGGCGTCAAAGCCGCAAAGGACGTTTGTGCTATTGGCTTAGAACCTTGCTTGCCTTCACGCCGGTAGCGTTTTTGACACTCAGTTCAGGTTCCGGCAGAGTGCGACGCTTTTTGTGGCCCGCCATCCTTGGCGGTAACCCTATGGATCTTGCCCTAGGGAGCCACCCGATTGCGCCACGTTGGTGGCGATTCGAGGAGCCTTTCATGAACGCAGTTATCGCCGCCGTCGGCATCATGCTGATTCTCAGCCTTTGCCGGGTGCACGTCGTGGTGGCGCTGATTATCGGGGCCCTCGCCGGCGGCATGATTGGCGGCCTGGGTATGGACGGCTCGCTGGCAGCCTTCAACAAAGGCTTGGGCGGCGGCGCTACCGTTGCGCTGTCCTATGCGTTGCTGGGCGCTTTTGCGGTGGCGATTGCCAAGTCCGGCCTTGCCCATGCACTGGCTGACAAGGCTTTGGTAATAGTAGGCCGCCAGGACTCGCGAGGCGGCGGTGCGCTGAAATGGATGCTGGTGGGCTTGCTGCTGACGGTGGCGATTTCTTCGCAGAACATCCTGCCGATCCATATCGCCTTTATCCCACTGCTGGTACCGCCGCTGCTCTATGTGATCACCCGGCTGCAGATCGACCGCCGACTTATCGCCTGCGTGCTGACCTTCGGTTTGATCACGCCTTACATGTTCCTGCCGGTGGGCTTCGGCAACATCTTCCTGAACGAAATCCTACTCGCCAACGTGGTGCGCAGCGGTGTGGACGTAGCCGGTGTAAATGTCAGCCATGCCATGCTGATTCCCGCCATGGGCATGGTCACTGGTCTGCTGCTGGCGCTTTATAGCTACCGCGGTAAGCGCAACTACGACCTTGCGCTGGTCGAGCAAACCGAGCGTGTTGATGTCGCCTACAACCGGCGCAGCCTGATCGTTGCCGGCGTTGCGGTGGCCATCGCGTTTGGCGCGCAGCTATGGCTGGATTCGATGATCGTTGGCGCACTGCTTGGTTTCGTGGTGTTCTCCGCCTCAGGTATCGTGCGCTGGAAGGAGACCGACGACCTGTTCACCGAAGGTATGAAGATGATGGCCATGATCGGCTTCATCATGATCGCTGCCTCGGGCTTTGCCGAAGTGATGCGCGAGACCGGTGAAATCCAGAGGCTGGTGGATGCCAGCGCGGGTTGGATCGGCGACAGCAAGGGCTTTGGCGTGCTGATGATGTTGCTGGTCGGCCTGTTGGTGACCATGGGCATCGGCTCGTCGTTTTCCACGGTGCCGATCATTGCCGCGATCTTCGTGCCGTTGTGCGTACAGCTAGGCTTCAGCCCGCTGGCCACGGTTTGCATCGTCGGCACCGCCGGCGCCATTGGCGACGCGGGCTCGCCGGCTTCGGATTCGACCCTTGGGCCTACCGCCGGCCTGAATGTCGATGGCCAGCATAACCATATCTGGGACACCGTGCTGCCCACCTTCCTGCACTACAACCTGCCGTTGCTGGTGTTCGGCTGGATTGCAGCTATGGTGCTGTAACAGGCACAGTCTTCCGCTGTCAGCAGGCAAACTTCTTAAGGTTTGCAGGCGGCTGCCGATGACCTGAGTGGAAGCCACCTTCTGGCTTTGCCTGGTCATAAGGAAAACAAAAATGCGCCTGACCTTGAAGTCCAAAGTCGTGCTGTTGGCTCTGGTTCCCGTTCTGCTATTCGCCCTGGTGCTCAGCGGCGCCGCCACCAAGGTTCTCTATGGGTTGGCAGAGCAGGAAGTCACTGAAACCCGCGAGCGCCTGCTCGATGAGAAACGCAACGAGCTGCAGAACTACAGCGCCATCGCCATGGGGGCCGTGCAGAGCCTGTATGACGCCGCGCCGAACGGAGACCTGGAGAGCCGCAAGCAGGCCATCACCGTCCTGTCAAAGATCAAATACGGTAAGGATGGCTACTTCTTTGGCCACGATTCCAACGTGGTGCGGCTGTTTCGCAGCGACAGCCCGGTGGACGTCGGCAAAAGCCTCAATGATCGGCGTGACGTCAATGGCGTCTACGTGAACCGCGAGCTGGTGCGCGTTGCCAAGGACAACAGCAACTACGTCAACTATTCCTCGCCGCTGCCTGGCAACGAAGCTATCCAAGTGCCCAAGCTCGCCTACAGCTACTATCTGCCCAAATGGGACATGGCACTCGGCACCGCGGTGAACCTGGACGGTGTTGAGGCGCAGATCACCGAAGTAAGAGCGCAAATCGATCAGCGCGTCAGCACTATCATCACCAGCATTCTGATAATCGCTGCGGTGTTGTTGGTTATCTTCGGCGTGGTGGGCGGCATCCTGGCCAACACCTTTTTGCGCCCGCTGCAGCAGATCAAAGCTAACCTCGACGATATCGCAGCTGGCGAAGGCGATTTGACCAAACGCCTGCCGGTCACCAGCCGCGACGAGCTGGGCGAGCTAGCTGGCTCGTTCAACCGCTTCGTCGACAAGGTTCATGGACTGGTGCGGCAGATCACCGGGATGACCGGCCAGCTCACCGAACTGGTCGGCCAGGTTGCCGCTCAGGCGCAACGCTCCGAGCAGGCCATGGAGCGCCAACGCCAGGAAACTGATCAGGTGGCTACCGCCATCAATGAAATGTCCGCTGCTGCCCATGAAGTGGCTAAAAGCGCGCAAGGCGCTGCCGAAGCGGCGCAGCAGACCGACCGCGAAGGGCAGGCAGCCAAACAGGTGGTCGATGGCAGCATCGCTCGCATTCATTCGCTAGTTGGCGATATTCGCGGCAGCGGCACCTCGCTGGACACCTTGCAGAAGGACGTTCACTCCATCGTCAGCGTGCTCGACGTGATTCGCTCGATCGCCGAACAGACCAACCTGCTGGCACTCAACGCCGCCATTGAGGCCGCACGTGCTGGTGAAGCCGGTCGCGGTTTTGCTGTGGTCGCCGACGAAGTGCGTGCTTTGGCCAGCCGCACGCAACAGAGCACTCAGGAAATTCAAGGCATGATCGACCGTCTGCAAAGCGGCACGCGTGAGGCGGTCAATTCCATGCGCCAGTCCAGTGACGCCGGCGATATCACCAGTGAGCAGGCCAACAAGGCCGGCGCCTCGCTGGACGCCATCGCTGGGCTGATCGGCACCATCAACGCCATGAACGCGCAGATCGCCAGTGCAGCCGAAGAACAGACCGCCGTGGCCGAGGAGATCAACCGCAGCGTGCACCAGATCGCTACTGCGGTGGACAGCGTCGCCGACGAGACCCGTCAGGGCGCCGAGACTGCACGCAGCCTGGCGCAGTTGGGGCAGGGGCTGGAGAGCCTGGTTCGTCAGTTCCGTATCTGATTGCGGCGTGAGCATGGACGCTCACAACAGATTAAGAGTGCACTTTGTCGGCAGCGCAGAAGACTAACGGACAATAGCCACTTGCCGTGATCCTCTCCATGCCGACAACCTCCCTCGAAAAGAAAACGTTTATCCTCCTGCTCGTTCTGGTGACGATTGCCTTCATCTGGATACTCATGCCGTTCTACGGCGCGGTGTTCTGGGCAGTGGCGCTGGCGGTGGTGTTCGCGCCATTGCAGCAGCGCATGGCCCGGCGCATTGGCGGGCGCGGCAATCTGTCCGCGCTGTTGACCTTGCTCGTCTGCCTGCTGGTCGCGATCTTGCCGGTCATCTTCGTCACCTCGGCGGTGGTGGCCGAGGGCACCAGCCTCTATCAGCGCATCGACTCAGGCGAGCTGGATGTCGGCGCCTACGTGACCAGTACCAAGGAGATGCTGCCGCCGTTCCTGCAACAGCAGATTGATCGTATCGGCGTCGGCAACCTGGATGATCTGCAGGAAAGCATCACCAGCGGCGCCGCGGCCGGCAGCCAGTACCTGGCAACGAAGGTGTTCGCCATTGGCCAGGGTACCTTCCAGTTCGTGATCAGCTTTTTCATCATGCTGTACCTGCTGTTCTTCCTGCTGCGCGACGGCCAGGAACTGGTCCGTGACATCCGCATGGCTGTACCGCTGGGCGACAACACCAAGCGCCGCCTGCAAATCAAGTTCACCCGTGTAGTTCGCGCCACGGTGAAAGGCAATATCGTGGTGGCGGCGGTGCAGGGCACGCTGGGCGGCTTGATCTTCTGGATACTGGGCATTCCCAGCCCGCTGCTGTGGGGCGTGCTGATGGCCTTCCTGTCGCTCCTGCCAGCGGCCGGTGCCGGCATCGTCTGGGCGCCCGTGGCGGTTTACCTGTTGCTTAGTGGCGACATCTGGCAGGGCGTGGTGCTGACCTTGTTCGGCGTGCTGGTGATTGGTTTGGTGGACAACATCCTGCGCCCGATTCTGGTCGGCAAGGACACCCGCATGCCCGACTACCTGATCCTGATCTCCACCCTCGGTGGCATGGCGCTGTTCGGGCTCAATGGCTTCGTACTGGGCCCGCTGATCGCCGCGCTGTTCGTCGCCAGCTGGAACCTGTTCGCGGCGGGCAAGAAGACTGTCAGATTGCCTGAATAATTTCTCGCTTCACCCTAAACGGCTGCCCGGGTGCAGCCGTTTTTCGTTATCACGCACAATCGTAAACCTGCGTAGCCTTGGTAGAGCGAAGCGAAACCCGGGAGCGGTATCCGTGCAAGCCAGGTTCTCGCCTCGGCTCCCATCCTGCGCATCGCTTCGCTCAGCAGCCGGCTACGAAAAGCACGCCTGCCCGTGCCTCGTAGTCTGGGTATGACAGTCGCGCTTGATCTGGCGTAGGCAAAGCGTGATGCACAAACAAAAACGGCTGCCCTGAGGCAGCCGTTTTTCATGACGCTACCCGGATCAGAGCGCGGCAGTGGCCAAGCCAGCTTGTTGCACCAGATCCAGCAGCGGCTGCGGGTACACACCGAGGATAAAGGCCAGGGCGGCCACCAGCATCAGCATGATACCGCCGGCACGCTGGCCCCAGTTGAACGGTGCATCGTGGCGCTGCAGGTTCGGCTCATTGAGGAACAGGGTGACCATCACGCGCAGGTAGTAGAACACCGCGATGGCGCTACCCAGGATCAGCGCGCCGATCAGCCACCACAGCTGTGCCTGCACACCCGCAGCGATCACGTAGAACTTGCCGATGAAGCCAGCAGTGAGCGGAATGCCGGCCAGCGACAGCATCATCACTGTGAGCACCGCAGTCAGGTACGGGCGGCGCCAGAACAGGCCGCGGTATTCGTACAGCGCATCGGCGTCACGACCGTTGTAGGGGGTGGACATCAGGGTGATCACGCCAAACGCGCCCAGGCTGGTCAGCACGTAGGTGGCCATGTACACGCCGATGGCTTCCACGGCCAGGCCCTTGCTGGCGATCAGCGCCACCAGCAGGTAACCGAAGTGGGCGATGGACGAATAACCGAGCAGACGCTTGAGGTTGTTCTGCACCAGGGCCAGCAGGTTGCCAAACAGGATCGAGGCGATGGCGATGACCGTCAGCAGGTCGTTCAGCCAGCCTCCAGCGGTAGCCGGGGAGAGCTGATAGAGGCGCAGCAGCACGGCGAATACCGCGACCTTGCTGGCAGTGGCCAGGAACGCAGCCACCGGGGCAGGGGCACCTTCGTAGACGTCCGGCGTCCACAGGTGGAACGGCACCATCGACAGCTTGAACGCCAGGCCGATCAGCATCATGCCGATACCGATCTGCACCAGCTGGCTGCCGCTGGCACCGGCCAGGCTGGCACCGATCTGGGCGAAGCTCAGGCTGCCGGCGTCGGCATACAGCAGCGCCATGCCGAACAGCAGGAAGGCGCTACCGGCGGCCGACAGCACCATGTACTTGATGCCGGCTTCCAGCGAGCGCTTGTTGAAGTAGGCGTAGGCGATCATCCCGTAGGTCGGCACCGAGAGCAGCTCCAGGCCGATGAACAGGCCGGCCAGATGCTCGGTGCTGACCAGGACCAGGCCGCCGGCTGCGGAGAGCAGGAGCAACAGGTACATCTCTTCGCGGTTGCGCGGATAGCCCTTGGTCTGGCCATCGTTGACCTTGGCCTCGCCCAGGTAGGCGTGGGTCAGGGTTACGCAGGCCAAGGTGGCGATCAGCACCAGCGCCATGTAGTAGCAGGCGAAGGTGTCGATCTGCATCAATGGGGTGACCTGCAGCGGCGTGACACCGATGGTCGGCAGCAGCGACAGCAGCGCCGCGTTGAGGCCGATCACCGAGAGCACGAAGGTCATCGTATGGCTGCGTTTCCAGGCGATGGCCAGCATCACCACGACTACGGTGGCGCAAGTGACCAGCAGCGGCAGCAGGGCGATCAGGTGTTGGGTGGTGAATTCCACAGCGTGATGTTCCATAACGTCTACTGGCCCGAAGCGAGTTGATTGAGGCCGCCGCTGAACCACTGCTGCACGCCTTGCATGCTGGCGGCGGAGGTGTCGAGCACCGGCTGCGGGTAAACGCCAAGCAGAATCAGCAGCACGGCCAGGCACAGCACCATGCTCAGTTCACGAAATTGCAGGCCTGGCAGCGGGCTGTCGTTCTTCACCGGGCCGAAATGCGCGCGGTGAATCATGATCAGCGAGTAAACAGAGCCCAGTACCAGACCGGTCGCGGCGACCACGGTGACCCAGGGTGCGGTAGGGAAGCTGCCGATCAGGATCAGGAACTCGCCGACGAAGTTGCCGGTACCCGGCAGACCCAGCGCGGCGGCTGCGAAGAACAGGCTCAACGCTGGCAGCCAGGACATACGCGCCCAGATGCCGCCCATCTCGCGCATGTCACGGGTGTGCAGGCGCTCGTACAGCTGACCACAAAGGATGAACAGCGCCGCGGCCGACAGGCCGTGAGCCATCATCTGCACCACCGCGCCCTGCAGAGCGATCTGGCTACCGGAGTAGATGGCGATCAGCACGAAGCCCATGTGCGACACACTGGAATAGGCCACCAGGCGTTTGATGTCGGTCTGTGCGAAGGACAGCAGCGCGCCGTAGATGATCGCGAACACGCCCAGGTACATGGCGATCGGCGCGAACTCGGCCGAGGCATTGGGGAACAGCGGCAGGGCGAAACGCAGCAGGCCGTAGGCCGCGGTTTTCAGCAGGATACCGGCCAGGTCCACAGAGCCCGCGGTTGGCGCCTGAGCGTGCGCATCGGGCAGCCAGGAGTGGAAGGGCACCACCGGGAACTTCACCGCGAAGGCGATGAAGAAGCCCAGCATCAGCAGGTATTCGGTGCCATGGGACAGCTCGGTCTTGAGCAGGTCCGCATAGTTGAAGGTGAAGACGCCGGTCTGGTTGAAGTGCACGAACACCAGCCCGAGGATCGCCACCAGCATCACCAGACCGCTGGCCTGGGTGAAGATGAAGAACTTGGTGGCCGCGGTGATGCGGCTCTTGCCAGGGCTGCCGCTATGACCCCAGAGCGCGATGAGGAAATACATCGGCACCAGCATCATTTCCCAGAAGAAAAAGAACAGGAACAGGTCGATGGCCAAGAACACGCCGACCACGCCGCCGAGGATCCACATCAGGTTGAGGTGGAAGAAGCCGACGCGGTTCTGGATCTCTTTCCACGAGCAGAGTACCGAGAGCACGCCGAGCAGGCCGGTCAGGGTAACCATCAGCACCGACAGGCCATCCATCGCTAGATGGATGCTGATGCCGAAACGCTCGATCCAGCGTACCTGGAACTCGTGAGCCCAGCGTGGCTCAGCGCCCGGCGCAGGCGCCAGGCTGAAGTCGCCGGTGGCCCACAGCCATAGGCCAAGGACGAACAGCAGGGACATGGTCAGCAGTGCGATCCAGCGTGGCAGAGTTCCGCCGAAGCGCTCCGCCTGCCAGCACAGCAGGCCGCCGATAAAGGGGATCAGGATTAGCCAAGGCAGAATCATGACTGACGGGGTTCCTTAGAAAAAGTATTCGGGATCATCGGTCAGGCCATCATCACGGCGGCAAGCACCAGCACGGCGCCCCCGGCGATGGAAATGGCGTACCAGCGCAGATGCCCGGTCTCGCTGCGGCTCAACACGCCATGACCACCACGCGCCAGGCGCGGAATGATGCCGATGGCACCATCGATGGGGTCGCGGGCGAGCACGCGGCACAGGAACAGGTACGGCTGCACGAAAATCTTGTTGTAGAACCAGTCGAAGCCCCACGCGGCGAACCACCAGGCCGACAGGAAACGACCCGGCGCACTGCTCGCGACGGCGCTGACGAAACTGCGCTTGCCAAGGAACAGCATGGCGGCCAGCAGGATGCCCGCCAGGGCGATGCAGCCCGAGACGATTTCCAGGCTGTGCTTGGCGTCGCCACCGGCATGGCCGGCGCTTTCTGGCAGCACGCCAGCCAGCGGCGGGGTGATCCAGGCGCCGATGAAGGTCGACAGCACGATCAGCACCAGCAGCGGCAGGTTATGGGCGATGCCATGACCGGCATGAGCGTCGGTCTTCTGTTCGCCATGGAAGGCGATGAAGATCAGCCGGAAGGTGTAGATCGAGGTCATGAAGGCGCCCAGCAGGCCGGCGTAGAGCAGGCCGGAATTGCCGCTGGCGAAGGCTTCCCAGAGGATTTCGTCCTTGGAATAGAAGCCCACGGTGATCAGCGGCAGCGCCGCCAGGGCCGAGCCACCGACGATAAAGCTGGCGTAGGCTAGTGGCAGCTTCTTCCACAGGCCGCCCATCTTGAAGATGTTCTGCTCGTGGTGGCAGGCATGGATCACCGAGCCGGAGGCGAGGAACAGCAGCGCCTTGAAGAAGGCGTGGGTCATCAGGTGGAAGATCGCCGCGTCCCAGGCACCAACGCCCAGGGCCAGGAACATGTAGCCGATCTGGCTCATGGTCGAGTAGGCGAGGATACGCTTGATGTCGGTCTGTACCAGCGCCGCGAAACCTGCCAGCACCAGCGTCACGCCACCGACGATGCCGACCAGCTCGAGAATCTCCGGGGTCAGCAGGAACAGGCCGTTGGTACGGGCGATCAGGTAGACGCCGGCAGTAACCATGGTAGCGGCGTGGATCAGCGCTGAAACCGGCGTCGGGCCGGCCATCGCGTCAGCCAGCCAGGTCTGCAGCGGCAGTTGGGCGGATTTACCGACCGCGCCACCAAGCAGCATCAGAGTCGCCAGCCACAGCCAGGTGTCGCCGGCTGCGTACTTCTGCGGGGCCAGCACCATCAGCTCCTGAATGTTCAGGGTGCCGAGGTTGAGGAACAGCAGGAACAGGCCGATCATCAGGAACACGTCGCCGATGCGGGTGACTATAAAGGCTTTCAGCGCCGCGTTACCGTTGGGCACGTGCTTGTAGTAGAAGCCGATCAGCAGGTACGAGCAAAGCCCTACGCCTTCCCACCCGAAGAACAGAGTCATCAGGTTGTCGCCCAGCACCAGCAACAGCATGCTGAAGATGAACAGGTTGGTGTAGGACAGGAAGCGCGAGTAGCCCTCTTCACCACGCATGTACCAGCTGGCGAACATGTGGATCAGGAAGCCCACGCCAGTCACCACGCCGAGCATGGTCAGCGACAGGCCGTCCAGATACAGGGTGAAGCTCGGCGCCAGGCCGTCGACGCTCATCCACTGCCATAGGGTCTGGGTGTACACGCCGCCTGCGGGCGGGGCAGTGTTGAATTGCCACATGATCCAGGCGGTGGTCAGCGCCGACAGGCCGACCGAGCCGACACCGACGACGGCTGCAGCGCCTTCGCTCAGGCGGCCACGGGAAAAGGCCAGGATGAACCAGCCAATCAGTGGGAACAGTAGGGTCAGGAATAAGACGTTCATCCGCGCATCTCGCTGGCTGCGTCGATATCGAGGGTGTGGAAGCGGCGGTACAGCTGCAGCAGGATCGCCAGACCGATGCTCGCTTCGGCGGCTGCCAGAGCGATTACCAGAATGAACATGATCTGCCCGTCAGCCTGTGCCCAGCGTGCGCCGGCGACCACGAAGGCCAGAGCGGCGGCGTTCATCATCACTTCCAGGCTCATCAGCACGAACAGGATGTTGCGGCGCACCATCAGGCCGACCAGGCCGAGGCTGAACAGCACGCCGGCCAGCGCCAGGCCGTGCTCCATTGGAATACCGTTCATGGGGTAGCGTCCTTGATGTCGTTGCGGCCCAGGTGATAGGCGGCGACCAGCGCGGCAAGCAGCAGCATGGAAGCCAACTCGACGGCCAAGAGATAAGGGCCGAACAGGTGTACGCCAACGGCTTTGGCATCGACCGTGGTGTGGCCAATGGTGGCGCCGCTCGGTACGGCGAACAGCACGTACAGCAGCTGCCCAAGCAGCACGGCGGAGAGCAGTGCCGGGCCGATCCAGATACCCGGGGTCAGCCAGGTGCGTTCCTGCTCGACCGAGGCCGGGCCAAGGTTGAGCATCATCACCACGAACACGAACAGCACCATGATGGCGCCAGCGTAGACAATGATCTCCAGGGCGCCGGCAAAGGGCGCGCCCAGGCTGAAGAACACCATGGATACGGCGAGCAGCGAGATGATCAGGTAGAGCAGGGCGTGTACCGGGTTCTTGCCGGTGATCACACCGAGGGTCGCTGCAACCGCGACCCCGGCAGAGAAGTAGAAGGCGAATTCCATTATGGCAACAACCCCTTGACGTTGATCGGCTCGGCTTCGTCCTGCGCGGCGCCTTTCGGCTTGCCGGCGATGGCCATGCCGGCCACTCGGTAGAAGTTGTAGTCCGGGTTCTTGCCAGGGCCGGAGATCAGCAGGTCTTCCTTCTCGTACACCAGGTCCTGACGCTTGAACTCGCCCATCTCGAAATCCGGGGTGAGCTGGATCGCGGTGGTCGGGCAGGCTTCTTCACACAGGCCGCAGAAGATGCAGCGCGAGAAGTTGATGCGGAAGAAATCCGGGTACCAGCGACCGTCTTCGGTTTCCGCCTTCTGCAGCGAGATGCAGCCCACCGGGCAGGCCACGGCGCACAGGTTGCAGGCTACGCAGCGCTCTTCGCCGTCTGGGTCGCGGGTCAGTACGATGCGGCCGCGATAACGTGGCGGCAGGTAAACCTGTTCTTCCGGGTATTGCAGGGTGTCGCGCTTGCGGAAGCCATGGCCGAAAACCATGACCAGGCTGCG
This sequence comes from Phytopseudomonas punonensis, assembly GCF_900142655.1. Taxonomy (GTDB): domain Bacteria; phylum Pseudomonadota; class Gammaproteobacteria; order Pseudomonadales; family Pseudomonadaceae; genus Aquipseudomonas; species Aquipseudomonas punonensis. Next base: position 102,394 of record NZ_FRBQ01000005.1, read on the forward strand.
TAGTTGGGTCGCGGTACCGACGAGCACGTCCCATATATATTTGAACATTTCGTCTCTCCTTACTGGGCCGTGGCCAGCACGACGGCGCCGGTCACCAGCAGGTTGATCAGGGTCAGCGGCAGACAGAACTTCCAGCTGAAGGCCATGACCTGGTCATACCGTGGGCGCGGAATCGAGGCGCGCAGCAGGATGAAGATCATGATGAAGAAGCAGGTCTTGATCGCGAACCAGAAGAACGGGATCTGCGGCAGGATGCCGAACGGGCCGTGCCAGCCGCCGAAGAACAGGGTCACCAGCAGCGCCGAAATGGTCACGATGCCGATGTACTCACCGACGAAGAACATGCCCCATTTCATGCCGGCATACTCGATGTGGTAGCCGTCGGCCAGTTCCTGCTCCGCTTCCGGCTGGTCGAACGGGTGACGGTGAGTCACGGCCACGCCAGCGATGAAGAAGGTACAGAAGCCGAAGAACTGCGGAATGATGAACCACAGGTTCTGCGCTTGGTAATCGACTATGTCGCGCATGTTGAACGAGCCAACCTGAGCGACGATACCCATCAATGCCAGGGCCAGGAACACCTCGTAGGAGATGGTCTGGGCCGAGGCGCGCAGGCTGCCGAGCAGGGCGAACTTGTTGTTGCTCGACCAGCCGGCGAACAGCACGGCATAGACCGACAGACCGGCCATGGCGAAGAAGAACAGGATGCCGATGTTCAGATCCGCCACGCCCCAGTTCGGGGTGATCGGGATGATCGCGAAGGCCACCAGCATGGCGCCCATGGCGATGATCGGTGCCAGGGTGAAGATCACCTTGTCGGCGAACGGCGGCGTCCAGTCTTCCTTGAAGAACATCTTCAGCATGTCGGCAGCGATCTGGAACATACCGAACGGGCCAACCCGGTTGGGGCCGTAACGATCCTGCCACCAGCCGAGCAGACGGCGCTCGACGAAGCTCAGCAGCGCGCCAGTGATCACCACCGCCAGCAGAATGACGATGGCCTTGAGCACTTCCTGAATGATGTCGAGCAACCCGGGAGTCAGCCAGCTCATTGTGCGGCCTCCCCGATGTTGGTCACGGGCGCACCGGCGATGGCCGCCGGAATACCCGACAGACCCACTGGCAAGCCGACCAGGCCGATAGCCAGTTCTTCGCTGACGCGCAGCGGCAAGCGCAGGTCTTGGCCGTTGACGCTCAGTTGCAGCAGGGCGCCGTCGTTGACACCGAGGCGATCCGCTTCATCCTTGGCCAATGCCACGTATGCTTCAGGCGTGCGTTCGGCGATCGGCGCGGCGCGCGAGGACATTTCCTCGCTACCGAACAAGTGGTGCAGCGGTACTGACTGCCATGTGCCCTGAGCCGGGTTGAACGCGGTTGGCGCGCTGAACCAGCCAAGGCTTGCACCTTTGGCTTCGATCAGGCGTACGCCAGGGTCACCTGCACGCAGATGACCACCGACTTCGTCCTGGAACTTGTTCCAGGCTTGCGGCGAGTTCCAGCCTGGTGACCAGGCGAATGGAATCTGCTGACGATCTTCCTTGCTACCCGAATAGCCTTCCATCGAGAACGCGAACGCACTGTCCTTGTCCTGAGGCTGACGCGGCTCGTGCACGCTGATGTTGGCGCGCATGGCGGTACGGCCGCTGTAGCGGTGCGGCTCGCGAGCTAGCTTGAGACCCTTGATGCGGAACGAGGCGCTTGGCGCGGCATCGCGGATACCGGCCAGCTGTGCGTTGCTCTCGGCGCAAGCGGCAGTGACCTGATCCAGTTGGGTCCAGTCGACGCCACGGTTGTGCAGCGTGCTGTGCAGCGCGTGCAGCCAGCGCCAGCCTTCGCGCACCAGGATGTTGGCGTCGTAGTAGGACGGATCATAGACCTGGAAGAAGCGCTGGGCGCGGCCTTCCTGGCTGACCAGGGTGCCGTCGCCTTCGGCGAAACTGGCGGCCGGCAGCAGCAGGTGCGCCTTGGCGGTCGTAGCGGTGCTCTGGTGATCGGCAACGATCACTACCTTGGCGGCCGCCAGGGCGGCGTCTACACGGGCAGCATCGGCGCGGTGGTAGAGGTCGTTCTCCAGTACCACGACTGCATCGGCCTGGCCGGAGGAGAGCGCTTCGAGGGCGTCGTCCAGGTTGTTGCCAGCGAATTTGTCGCCCATCAGCAGGGCCAGGCCCATGCTGTTGGCTTCCGGCACCACCAGGCTGATGGAGCCGTTCTTCTCGCGGTTCTTCAAGGCGCTGGCAATGTTAGCAGCGGCCTCGATCAGCGCACGATTGCCCAGCGAAGCACCGGAGACGATCAGCGGACGCTTGGCATTCAGCAGCGCATCGGCGATGCGTTGCACCAACTCGGCGGCTTCCGCTTCCAGGCCTTCGACTGCTGGTGCACTCGGATCGATGGCGTGAGCCACGGCGAAACCGATGCGCGCCAGGTCGTCCGGCGCGGCATGTACGCACTGCTCGGCAACATCGTCGAGGCGAGTAGCAGTCACACTGGCGATGAACAGCGGGTTGAGCGCGTGCTGGGCGACGTTCTGCACCGCGGCCATGTGCCAGTCCTGGATCTTCGCACCTGCAGCGATTTCGGTGGCCTTGCCCTTGACCGACTGGCGCAGGGCCAGGGCGACGCGCGCCGCGGTCTGGGTCAGGTCCTCGCCGAGCACGAATACCGCGTCGTGGCTTTCGATATCGCGCAGGGTCGGCACCGGCAGTGGGCCGTTCTGCAGCACATCGCGGATCAGGCGGATATTAGCCTGCTCGTTGGCGGCGATGCCGGAGTAGAAGTTGCCTTCACCGACCAGTTCGCGCAGGGCGAAGTTGCCCTCCAGGCTGGCACGTGGCGAACCGATGCCGATCACCTTGCGGTTTTTCAACAGGGCAGCGGCCTGATCCAGCGCAGCGTCCAGGCCCATCTTCATCTTGCTGAGGACCATCAGCGGCTGACGCGGACGGTCTTCACGGTTGACGTAGCCATAGCCGAAACGGCCACGGTCGCAGAGGAAATACCCGTTCACGGATCCGTTGAAGCGGTTCTCGATACGGCGTACTTCGCCGTAGCGCTCGCCTGGGCTGGTGTTACAGCCGCTGGAGCAACCGTGGCAGATACTCGGGGCGAACTGCATGTCCCACTTGCGGTTGTAGCGCTCGGAGTGAGTCTTGTCGGTGAATACGCCGGTCGGGCAGACCTCGACCAGGTTGCCGGAGAACTCGCTCTCCAGGGTGCCGTCTTCAACGCGACCGAAATACACGTTGTCGTGGGCGCCATAGACGCCGAGGTCAGTGCCGCCGGCGTAATCCTTGTAGTAGCGCACGCAGCGGTAGCAGGCGATGCAACGGTTCATCTCGTGGGCGATGAACGGGCCGAGCTGCTGGTTCTGGTGGGTGCGCTTGGTGAAGCGATAACGACGGGCGTTGTGGCCGGTCATCACCGTCATGTCCTGCAGGTGGCAGTGGCCGCCTTCCTCACACACAGGGCAGTCGTGCGGGTGGTTGGTCATCAGCCATTCGACGACGCTCTTGCGGAAGGCCACGGCCTCTTCGTCGTCGATGGAGATCCAGCTATTGTCGGTGGCCGGCGTCATGCAGGACATGACCAGGCGGCCGCGCTTGTCGTTCTCGTCGGTGTACTGCTTCACCGCACACTGGCGGCAGGCACCAACGCTACCAAGCGCCGGGTGCCAGCAGAAGTAGGGGATGTCGAGACCGAGGGACAGACAGGCCTGCAGCAGGTTGTCCGCACCATCGACTTCGAGATCTTTGCCGTCTACGTGGATAGTGGCCATTTTCTTCAGTCTTCGTTTGCCCACCGTGAGGTGGACGGGCTAAGGGAATTCTTTGTTGTGACCCGGGCCGGACGGCGCTCTACGCCCACTTGTCCGGCCAGCAGGCCTATACCGCGTGTGCCGCCACCAGCGGCTGCGCCGCATCGGCGCCTACACCGGCTTCGAACTCTTCACGGAAATACTTGATCGCGCTGCCCAGCGGCTCCACGGCACCCGGCGCGTGTGCGCAGAAGGTCTTGCCAGGGCCGAGGAAGTTGACCAGGCCGAGGAGGGTGTCGATGTCTTCGCGGGTGCCTTGCTTGTGTTCCAGGGCACGCAGAATCTTCACGCTCCACGGCAGGCCATCACGGCACGGTGTGCACCAGCCGCAGGACTCGCGGGCGAAGAACTCCTCCATGTTGCGCAGCAACGACACCATGTTCACGGTGTTGTCGATGGCCAGCGCCAGGCCGGTACCCATACGGGTGCCGACCTTGGCGATGCCGGCGGCGTACATGGAGGCCTCGAGGTGCTCGGGCAGCAGGAAGCCGGTACCAGCGCCGCCTGGCTGCCAGGCCTTGAGGGTGTAACCGTCGCGCATGCCGCCGGCGTAGTCTTCGAACAGTTCGCGGGCGCTGATGCCGAATGGCAGTTCCCAGATCCCCGGGTTCTTGACCTTGCCGGAGAAGCCCATCAGCTTGGTGCCGTGGTCTTCGCTGCCTTCACGGGCCAGGGATTTGTACCAGTCCACGCCATTGGCGACGATGGCCGGCACGTTGCACAGGGTCTCGACGTTGTTGACGCAGGTCGGCTTGCCCCACACGCCCACGGCGGCCGGGAACGGTGGCTTGGCGCGCGGGTTGGCGCGGCGGCCTTCCAGGGAGTTGATCAGTGCGGTTTCTTCACCGCAGATGTAACGCCCGGCGCCGGTGTGCACGAACAATTCGAAATCGAAACCGCTGCCCAGGATGTTCTTGCCGAGCAGGCCGGCAGCCTTGGCTTCATCGATTGCGCGGTTGAGATTGGCGGCCGCGTCGACGTATTCGCCGCGCAGGAAGATATAGCCGCGATACGCCTTCAGGGCGCGCGCGCTGATCAGCATGCCTTCCACCAGCATGTGCGGCAGCTGTTCCATCAGCATGCGGTCTTTCCAGGTGTTGGGCTCCATCTCGTCCGCGTTGCACAGCAGGTAGCGGATGCTCATGGATTCGTCGTTGGGCATCAGGCCCCACTTCACGCCGGTGGGGAAGCCCGCACCACCGCGGCCCTTGAGGCCGGAATCCTTGACGGTCTGCACGATGTCGGTCTGGGCCATTTCGGCCAGCGCCTTGCGCGCAGCGGCGTAACCGTTCTTCTGCTGATATTCGTCCAGCCACACGGGCTGGGCGTCGTCACGCAGGCGCCAGGTCAGCGGATGGCTCTCTTCGCTGCGGGCGATGCGGTTGGCCGGGCCGAAGGAAGTCAGCAGATTGGAGCTACGACTGGTCATTGGAAACTCTCCAGCAATTGCGCCACGCTTTCGGGTTGTACGTCGCCAAAGGTCTCGTCGTCGATCATCAGCGCCGGCGCCTTGTCGCAGTTGCCCAGGCAGCACACCGGCAGCAGGGTGAAGCGACCGTCAGCGGTAGTCTGCCCGGGCACGATGCCCAGCTCGGATTTGATGCTGCCGAGCACGTTTTCATGGCCGCCGATAAAGCAGGTCATGCTGTCGCACACACGGATGATGTGGCGGCCGACGGGCTGGCGGAAAATCTGGCTATAGAAGGTGGCAACACCCTCCACGTCGCTGGCCGGAATACCGAGAATTGCGCCGATCGCATCGGCAGCGCCGTCTGGCACCCAGCCGCGTTGCTTCTGGACGATCTTCAGCGCTTCGATGCTCGCCGCGCGCGGGTCCTCGTAGTGGTGCATCTCGTGCTCGATGGCCGAGCGCTCGGCTTCGCTGAGGGCGAAACGGTCAGTCTGAATCATGCTCATGGTGTGCTCCTCAGCGATCCACGTCGGCCATAACGAAGTCGATACTGCCCAGATACGCAATCAGGTCGGCGACCATGCTGCCGCGGATCACCGAAGGGATCTGCTGCAGGTGCGGGAAGCTCGGCGTACGAATTCGGGTGCGGTAGCTCATGGTGCTGCCATCGCTGGTCAGGTAATAGCTGTTGATGCCCTTGGTCGCTTCGATCATCTGGAAGCTTTCGTTGGCTGGCATCACCGGGCCCCAGGAAACCTGCAGGAAGTGGGTGATCAGCGTCTCGATGTGTTGCAGCGTGCGCTCTTTCGGCGGCGGCGTGGTCAGCGGGTGATCCGCCTTGTACGGGCCTTCCGGCATGTTGCGCATGCACTGGTCGATGATCTTGATGCTCTGGCGCATTTCCTCGACACGCACCATGCAACGGTCATAGGCGTCGCCATTGGCGGCCAACGGCACTTCGAACTCGAAGTTCTCGTAGCCGGAGTAGGGGCGAGCCTTGCGCAGGTCGAAGTCACAACCGGTAGCACGCAGGCCGGCACCGGTGGTGCCCCATTCCAGGGCTTCCTTGGTGTTGTACTGCGCCACACCGATGGTGCGGGCCTTGAGGATGCTGTTACGCAGCGCGGCTTTTTCGTACTCGTCGAGGCGCTTGGGCAGCCAGTCGACGAACTCCTTGACCAGTTTTTCCCAGCCGCGCGGCAGGTCGTGGGCGACACCGCCGATGCGGTACCAGGCCGGGTGCAAGCGGAAACCGGTAATGGCCTCGATCACCTTGTAGGCACGCTGGCGGTCGGTGAAGGTGAAGAACACCGGCGTCATGGCGCCGACGTCCTGGATATAGGTACCCAGGAATAGCAAGTGGCTGGTGATGCGGAAGAACTCGGCCATCATGATGCGGATGGTGTCGACCTTCTGCGGCACCTTGATACCGGCGAGTTTCTCGACCGAGAGCACGTACGGCAGGTTGTTCATCACCCCGCCGAGGTAGTCGATACGGTCGGTGTAGGGGATGAAACTGTGCCAGCTTTGGCGCTCAGCCATCTTCTCGGCACCACGGTGGTGGTAGCCAACTTCAGGCACGCAATCGACGATTTCTTCACCGTCGAGCTGCAGGATGATGCGGAACGCACCGTGTGCCGAAGGGTGGTTGGGGCCGAGGTTGAGGAACATGTAGTCCTCGTTCTCGCTCTGGCGTTTCATGCCCCAGTCCTCGGGGTTGAAACGTGCGGCTTCTTCCTCGAGCTGTTGCTTGGCCAGGGTGAGGCTGAACGGGTCGAATTCAGTGGCGCGCGCCGGGTAGTCCTTGCGCAGCGGGTGACCTTCCCAGGTCGGCGGCATCATGATGCGGGTCAGATGCGGATGCCCGGTGAAGTGGATGCCGTACAGGTCCCAGACTTCACGCTCGTACCAGTTGGCGTTTGGCCAGATACCGGTTACGGAAGGCAGGTTGAGGTCGCCTTCGCGCAGGGCCACCTTGATCATCACGTCGCTGTTACGTTCCAGCGACATGAGGTGGTAGAACACGGTGAAGTCGGCGTCCGGCAGGCCACGACGCTGCGTACGCAGGCGCTCGTCAACGCCATGCAGGTCATACAGCATGACGTAAGGTCGGGTGGCCTGGCGCAGGAAGCGCAAGACCTCGACAAGCTTGTCGCGGCCGACCCAGATCACCGGCATGCCGGTGCGGGTGGCCTGCAGCGTGAAGCTGTCGGCGCCAAAACGGGATTGAAGCTCAACGACGACGTCTTGGTCGTCCGCCTTGTAGGGCGCAATGGACACGATGGTGTCTGCAGTCATGGTCTCGATCGCTATCGGTCAACGGTGAGAGTGAGTCCGGCTTTTATTTAAGGAAGCAGGACTCAGACTTCGTCAGGGGAACGCAGGTTGGTAACCGCAATACGCTGCTCGCGGCGCTGTTCTTTCTGGGATGGCATCTCGGCGCGATAAACGCCTTGATCGCCAACAACCCAGGACAGCGGGCGGCGCTCCTGACCGATGGATTCCTGCAGCAGCATCAAACCTTGCAGGAACGCCTCGGGGCGGGGCGGGCAACCGGGAATGTAGACGTCGACGGGAAGGAACTTGTCGACCCCCTGAACGACCGAGTAGATGTCGTACATGCCGCCAGAGTTGGCGCACGAGCCCATGGAAATGACCCATTTGGGTTCGAGCATCTGCTCGTAGAGACGCTGGATGACCGGCGCCATCTTGATGAAGCAGGTGCCGGCAATGACCATGAAGTCGGCCTGGCGCGGGGAGGCACGGATCACCTCGGCACCGAAGCGCGCGACGTCGTGCGGTGCGGTGAAGGCAGTGGTCATTTCCACGTAGCAGCAGGACAGCCCGAAGTTGTACGGCCACAGGGAGTTCTTGCGACCCCAGTTAACCGCGCCACTGAGAACATCCGAGAGTTTCCCCATGTAGATGTTCTTGTGCACTTCATCTTCTAGCTGTTGGTCGGTAACGACCTCCTGCTTGCCGATCGGGTATTGCTCGTTGGGAGCATCCGGATCGATCCGAGTGAGTTTGTATTGCATCGCCAAAGCCTCATTGTTTCAGCTTCGCCTGCCGCGCCTTACGACTCTCGGGTGCCCAATCCAGCGCACCGATACGCCAAAGGTAGACAAGACCTGCCAACAGAATGTTTATGAAAATGGCTGCTTCGATAAAGCCGGCCCAGCCGCTTTCGCGAACGGAGACGGCCCAGGCGAAGAGAAAGAGGGCTTCGACGTCAAAGATCACGAAGAGCATCGCGACCAGATAGAATTTTGCGGACAAGCGCAGACGTGCGCTACCGGTAGGGAGCATGCCCGATTCAAAGGGCTCGTTCTTGCTGCGACCCCAGGCCTTGCTACCCAGCAGGCTGGACACACCCATCATGAAGGCACAGAGACCAACGACGCCCAGCAAAAAAACGGCCAACGCCCAGTTGTGGGACAGGGAACTGCTTGCTTCCAGCATGCCGGGGCTCCTCAGGCAAGGAACGGCTTAACGCACGATTTAAAGTTATGGCAAGGCAATACAGCACCTTGAATCAATTCACATAATGTTATGCCTGTATGTGGTGTAAGTAAATTTTTCAGCGCAAAAAAATAATAAAAGGTCGCAAAGCTGAAATCAGCCTAGTTTCAGAAAATGCGGAAAATCAAGGGGCTACAAACAAGCGGGGAAACTTGGCTGATTGCATGGCGCTCCATGTAGTGAAAACTAAGCGGCGCTTCAATGGGAATTAATATCACTTGAAGATTTATTCCCCCCCAATGATTCGCCGGTGTTATTTAAGCTGGTGAAAAGGCGCACTGGGCCGAAACGTCTTACTTACAAATAAAAAAGCCCCAACACTCATCGTCGGGGCTCAACGCTTGAAGCATGTGCCAAGCGGCGCGCCACTATTCAGTGAAACTGGTTCATCGTGTTGTCTTTGCCGCCAGCTTTAAGCGCTGCCTCGCCGGCAAAATACTCTTTGTGGTTGTCACCGATGTCCGAGCCGGCCATGTTCTGGTGTTTGACGCAGGCAATGCCCTGACGGATTTCCTGGCGTTGCACACCTTTGACATAAGCCAGCATGCCCTGATCGGCGAAGTACCCCTTGGCCAGGTTGTCGGTGGACAGCGCGGCGGTGTGGTAGGTCGGCAGGGTGATGAGGTGGTGGAAGATCCCCGCGTTGGCCGAACCATCGCGCTGGAAGGTGCGGATCTTCTCGTCGGCGATCTGCGCCAGTTCGGTCTCGTCGTACTCGACGCTCATCAGCTTGGCACGATCGTAAGCCGACACGTCCTTACCCTCGGCGACAAACGCATCGAACACTTGCTGACGGAAGCTCAGCGTCCAGTTGAACGAAGGGCTATTGTTGTAGACCAGCTTGGCATTGGGAACGACTTCGCGGACGCGATCGACCATCGCCTTGATCTGGCCAACATGGGGCTTCTCGGTCTCGATCCAGATCATGTCGGCGCCGTTCTGCAGTGAGGTGATGCTGTCCAGAACGCAGCGGTCTTCGCCGGTGCCCTTGCGGAACTGGAACAGGTTGGACGGCAGGCGCTTGGGACGCAGCAGCTTGCCTTCGCGGTTGATCACCACGTCGCCGTTCTTCAGCTCAGCTGCGCTGATTTCTTCGCAATCGAGGAATGAGTTGTACTGGTCGCCCAGGTCGCCCGGCTCATTAGTTACAGCGATCTGCTTGGTCAGGCCGGCGCCCAGGGAGTCGGTACGGGCAACGATTACGCCGTCATCCACGCCAAGCTCAAGGAAGGCGTAACGCACCGCGTTGATCTTGGCGAGAAAATCGGCGTGCGGAACGGTGACCTTACCGTCCTGGTGACCGCACTGCTTCTCGTCGGAGACCTGGTTTTCGATCTGGATGCAGCAGGCGCCAGCTTCGATCATCTTCTTGGCCAGCAGGTAGGTCGCCTCCGGGTTGCCGAAGCCCGCGTCGATATCTGCGATGATCGGCACCACGTGAGTTTCAAAATTGTCGATCTGCGCCTGGATTTCGCTTTGCTTGGCGCGATCACCGGAATCACGTGCTTCATCCAGTGCACTGAACAGCAGGTCCAGCTCCCGGGCGTCGGCCTGACGCAGGAAGGTGTAGAGCTCCTCGATCAGCGCGGCGACCGCGGTTTTCTCGTGCATCGACTGATCCGGCAGCGGGCCGAAGTCGGAGCGCAGCGCGGCGATCATCCAGCCGGACAGGTAGAGGTAGCGCTTGTTGGTGGTTTTCAGGTGCTTCTTGATGGAGATCAGCTTCTGCTGGCCAATGAAACCGTGCCAGCAACCGAGCGACTGGGTATAGACGGACGAGTCGGCGTCGTACTCGGCCATGTCCTTGCGCATGATGGCGGCGGTGTACTTGGCGACGTCCAGCCCAGTCTTGAAACGGTTCTGGGCACGCATGCGAGCGACGGATTCCGGGTTGATGGCGCTCCAGCTGTTGCCAGCGGCTTCTTTCAGGGCGGCAACGGCTTTGATGTCGTTTTCGTAAGCTGACATGGTCAATCCTTCAAGTGTGTGTTTGGTCGAGCGCCGAACGTCGCGCACAGTCCAGGCGCAGTGCTCGGAGCGAGCTCACCGCAGACGTTGAGAGGAAACCGGAATGAGGAGGGCACTTGGGCCGGGTGGACGAAGCGTATCGTCTGCCACTCACCGGATAGGCGAGCTGGTATGCGTGCAGGCCCGTGGACGCCCTTGGCACTGTGCAGTCAATACGTGAAACGCTTCCCCGTCCCTCAGGACAACCTCGTTCCAGTCGCCATCTCGTCGAACTGCCTTGTGGGCTTAACAACACGAATCGATCTTGCGGTAAGCAAGCATACGACCCGGAGACTCCGTTTCCAGAGCCCCTGATTAGCGGGAGCGAGGCCATCATGCGACCGACGAAAATGTTCGTCAATCGTTTTTGTAGTGTTTTTTTGTGAGTACTACATAAGTCTTAGATCGACCGTACAGTCACCTTTTACGGGGCTTTCAGTCGATCACCTCGACTTTCACGCGCATGCTCATGTCGTCGCGGCCTTCGGTCGAGTAACGTCGCAGGATGCCACTGTTGTCGGCCTGGCTCTGCTCGCTGCTGCCGCCAATACTGATCCATTCACCGACTCGGCCGCTGACTCGGGTGTCGGCTTGCTGGATGTCGATCACCCCGGGTTGTCGCTGACTGACCCGGTCACGGTTGCTGCTGATGTCCAGATGCACAACCTCACCGGCAAGGCTGGCGGTGACGTAGAAGCCCTGGGTGACATTGCGGTATTCAGTGTTGTTGTACACCTGGCCATAAGCATCGCGACTGCGGGTGGTGATTGGTACGCTTTGGCCGACCTGGATCAGTGCCGGATAGCCTTCGCTGGTTTGCACTTGCTGAGTGCCGCCGCCGCGGCTGTCAGTGCTGCGGCGGATGATGCGTGCCTGGTCGCGGCCACCGACTTCGCCACGGCCGATTTCGACCCGGCCATTGCCGGCGCTGACGCTGCCATCGACGCTGTAGCCGCGATCATCACGATAGGTCGATTCGCTGGTGTCCACGCTGATCAGCAAGCGCCGGGGCTGGGTATCGAGTTGGCCGAGCAAGGCGCGAACCTCCTCGATCTTGCCTGGCGAGGCATTGACGATCAGCTGATTACCATACGCGCTGACGCGCCCTTCGTTGCCTAGCGCCGACTGCACCACGGGCAGCAGATCGCCAGCGGTTCGGTAGTTCAGTGGGATGACTTCGGTGGCAGCCAGCGCCGAGAGGCTGAGCGCGAGTAGGGCCGCACCTAGAACATGCCGCTTCATGGCAGAAAGCTCTTCATAACAGGAAACTCCGCAAGTCAGGGTCGGTGATACTTGTGTCCCAGGTTTGATCGAACTGCCGCTGCAGTTGACGCACGCGTGCGGCGTCCTGGTATTTCGCATAGCCGCCAAATTGATCCGGCTCGGGGCGCATCAGTAGGCCAGTATCGTCAGCGAGCAGAAAGGCGCCATCGGGAACGGGATAATCGGGGTGGCAGCGGCGAATCTGCACGCTGCTGGATAGCTTGCGCGATAACCCGATCAGCCGGTGCCCATCGCGGATGGCTCTGCTGCTGTCACGCAGCAGAATGCGCAGCTCGCTATTGCGGTGGCTGAGCGCAAATTGCGTGCATGCCTGGGCAATGCTGCTGTGGTTGTAAAGCCAGGGGTCGAGATCAGGGCTGTAGAGGCATAGCGTGCGCCTGGCCTGCTGCATCAAGGCAAGGGCATGACTGCGCGCCTGATCGGGAAGGCTGAAGCGCTGGAGCGCCTGCTCGCTGCCGAGTGCGAAGGGGGCGGGCTCCCAGGCAGCCGGCGTTGGCAGCTGGCTGTCCGGGTTGTGAGAGGTGAAGCGCCCGGGTGACTCGAACTCGATCAGCTCGAGCGCGTTGTCATCGGGCGTGTGTTCATCGTTCATGCTCACCTCTGTGGCATCCATGCGCGCCACAGCTCGAATCAGCTGCTGCGCACCATGTCGACGTGGGGAATGCCTGCTTCTAGATATTCGTCACTCACTACAGTGAAGCCCAGCTTTTCATAGAACGGCGTTGCCTGCACCTGGGCGCTGAGCATTTGCTGATTCAGGCCACGTTTCTCCGCTTCGGCGATCACCGCCTGCAGCAGTGCTTCGCCGACCTTGAGGCCGCGCCAGTCCTTGAGCACCGACACCCGGCCGATCTGGCCGTCGGCAAGCAAACGCGCCGTGCCGATCGGGTAATCGCCTTCGCAGGCGAGGAAATGCACGGCATCACTGTCTTCGGCGTCCCATTCCAATTCAGGCGGCACTGCCTGTTCAGCAACGAATACCGTTTCGCGGATGCGGCGCAGTTCTTCGTAATCCTTGTGCCAGTCGGCGATGCGTACGTGCAGGTCATTCATCGGCAGCAAACTCCAGACTTCCTTGTTTAGTCAGTTCGAGAACCAATTCCCGAGCTTCGTCATTGGCGATCCATGGGCCAAGATTTTCCAAATGCAGGGCGTCGGCCGAGCAGATCAATTTCAACAGCTCACGCAGGCTAGCGGAAACCAAGCGGCTCTGCCCGCTGGCGAACAGCACCAGATCTTCACCGACTTCCGACCAGGCCATGCGCGCACTGGGGTTGCGGATCATCACGGCGCCGTCTTCCAGATGATCGAGGAAGCCGTCTTCGTCAATTTCGATGCCGGCGATCAGCTCCGGGTAACGCGGCTCTGTCATGAACTGGCCGAACCAGGTCATCAGCAGGCGCTCGTCGCTCATGTGCTCGGCGAGCAGCGCCTTGAGGCGATCCAGGGCGTCGCGCTGGATTTCGTTGGGGTCACTGACCGGCGCAGTGCCAGCGTCGCTGTAGCGCGTTTCATCGGGCAGGAACTGGCCAAGAAAATCAGTGAAATGGGTCAGTACTTCGGCCGCGCTGGGTGCGCGGAAACCCACGGAATAAGTCATGCAATCGTCCTCGGCGGTGCCACAGTGGGCCAGGAGCGGCGGCAGATAGAGCATATCGCCGGGCTCGAGCACCCATTCTTCAGTTTGATCAAATTGGGCCAGGATCTTCATGTCCAGATCCGGCAGCAGCGGGCTCTGCGCGTCGCACATCTGGCCGATCTGCCAGCGGCGACGACCATGAGCCTGCAGGAGAAACACGTCGTAGTTGTCGTAATGCGGACCAACTCCGCCACCTGGTGCGGCGAAGCTGATCATCACGTCGTCGATACGCCATTTGGGCAAGAACTTGAATTGCTCCAACAGCTCGGCGACTTCAGGCACGAACTGATCGACGGCTTGCACCAGCAGTGTCCAGTCGCGCTCGGGAAGCTCGGAGAAGGCGTCCTCTGCGAACGGGCCGCGGCGCACTTCCCATGGCGTCTCGCCATGCTCGATTACCAGGCGCGACTCGACTTCTTCCTCTAGGGCCAAGCCGGCCAGTTCGTCCGGAGAAATGGGACTTTCAAAATCGCTAATGGCCTGGCGCACCAGCAGGGGCTTCTTCTGCCAGTAGTCGCGCAGAAATTCACGTGCGCTCAGGCCGCCCAATAGCTGAAGAGGAACATCAGGATTCATCTGTAAGTCCTTGATATTTATTAAAGCGTATAAAAAGAAACGCCCGGCTTCAGCCGGGCGTCCTTGGGGCCGAAGGCCGTTTAGATGCGCTTGGCCTGAGCCACGGCATTACCGATGTAGTTAGCTGGCGTGAGCTGCTTGAGCTCTTCCTTGGCCTGTTGCGGCATATCCAGGCCATCGATGAAGGCGAGCAAGGCGTCAGGGGTGATGCCTTTACCACGGGTCAGCTCTTTGAGCTTCTCGTAGGGGTTCTCGATGGCGTAGCGACGCATGACGGTCTGGATCGGCTCGGCGAGCACTTCCCAGCACGCGTTCAGGTCTTCAGAGATGCGTTGAGCATTGAGCTCCAACTTACTGATTCCCTTGAGGCTTGCCTCGTAGGCTATCACGCTATGAGCGAAGCCAACGCCGAGGTTACGCAGTACGGTGGAGTCGGTCAGGTCGCGCTGCCAGCGCGAGATCGGCAGCTTGCTGGCAAGGTGCTGGAACAGCGCGTTGGCGATACCGAGGTTGCCTTCGGAGTTTTCGAAGTCGATCGGGTTGACCTTGTGCGGCATGGTCGACGAGCCGATTTCTCCTGCGATGGTCTTCTGCTTGAAGTAACCCAGGGAGATGTAGCCCCACACATCACGATCGAAGTCGATGAGGATGGTGTTGAAGCGCGCGATGGCATCGAACAACTCGGCAATGTAGTCGTGCGGCTCGATCTGCGTGGTGTAGGGGTTCCACTGCAGGCCAAGGTCACCTTCGATGAACTGGCGAGCATTGGCTTCCCAGTCGATCTGCGGGTAGGCCGACAGGTGAGCGTTGTAGTTGCCCACTGCACCATTGATCTTGCCCAGCAGCGGCACGGCAGCGATTTGCACGATCTGACGCTCAAGTCGATAGACGACGTTGGCCAGCTCTTTACCCAGGGTGGTCGGCGAGGCCGGTTGGCCGTGGGTGCGCGACAGCATCGGCACGTCAGCGAATTTCACCGACAGCTCACGGATGGCAGTCGCGATCTGGCGCATCAAGGGCAGCAGCACGTTGTCGCGGCCTTCGCGCAGCATCAGGGCGTGGGACAGGTTGTTGATGTCCTCACTGGTGCAGGCGAAGTGGATGAACTCGCTGACCTTGTCCAGTTCCGGCAGCTTGGCCGCTTGTTCCTTGAGCAGATACTCCACGGCTTTGACATCGTGGTTGGTGGTGCGCTCGATTTCCTTGACGCGTTCGGCGTGCTCGACCGCGAAGTTCTCGGCCAGCTCGTTGAGCAGCGCGTTGGCTTCGGCAGAGAAGGGCGCGACTTCGCTCACGCCTTCATGGGCGGCGAGGCGCTGCAGCCAGCGGACTTCAACCTGGACGCGGAAACGAATCAGGCCGTATTCGCTGAAAATGGGGCGCAGGGCGCTGGTTTTGCCGGCATAGCGGCCATCTACGGGCGAAACCGCGGTGAGCGAGGAAAGCTGCATGGGAGGCGTTCTCGGACGGTCGGGCGATGAAAAGGGCGCATATCATACACGAATTGGGGCGGCTTTCAGTGCAGCCGCCGAGTCATTCGACGAGTGAGATGCACATGGAGTCGGTGTGAAAATCAGCCACGCAGCATCGGGTACAGCTCGCGCAGCAATTTGCGGCGGCTGAACACCAGCTGCCAGCGATGCCCGCCGAGCTGACGCCACAGGCGCGCCGAGCGAATGCCGGCGAGCAACAGTGCGCGTATTTTCGAGGCATTGGCCGGCTGTTGCAGAAAGCGGCTGTCGCCCTGCACCTGGATGCGCTGCTTGAAGGTGCTGATGGTGTCCTGATACAACGCGCCGCACGAGGAGATGACGTTCTCGTGGCCAATGCCGAAGTGGTCGGCCTGGCTCTGGATCTGGTCCAGACGGTTGCCCATCAACTGCAGCAGATCGCCGCGCTTGTCGAGTTGGCGCTCGAGGCCGAGCAGGGCAAGGGCATAGCGCAGCGGCTCACGCTGCAGGCTGGTAGGGTCGCGCTCCAAGGCGCTGACCAGGGCGCGGTAGCCCTCGCGCAGGTTCAAGTCATCGCCGCCGTATACGTCCAGCGTGCCATTGGCGTCACGCACCAGCAGGCTGCCGATCAGGCAAGTTACTTCGCTTTCGGCGGCTTGGCCGGTCTTGGCGATCTTGTCGACCATTACTGCAGCTTGAAACACTGCGCCGAGTGCAATCAGCTGTTCTTGAATAGGGTTCATCGTAGGGCGCCCTCGCTCCAAGGCTCGGCGCTTTCGATCACGCCGCCGCCAAGGCAGACATCGCCTTCATAAAACACTACGGACTGGCCAGGCGTTACAGCGCGTTGTGGTTGATCGAAGGTAGCGCGGTAGCCGTCGGCGCTACGCTCCAGCGTGCAGGTCTGATCGGCCTGCCGATAGCGCACCTTGGCGGTCAGTTGGCGCGGCGCATCCAGCTCGATGGGGTTGACCCAGTAAATCTGCGAGGCGAGCAAGGCGCGGGAGAACAGCCACGGATGCTCATTACCCTGGCCGACCACCAGCACATTGCGAGTCAGGTCCTTGTGCAGCACATACCACGGCTCGTCGCTGGCATCCTTGAGGCCGCCGATGCCCAGCCCCTGGCGCTGGCCGATGGTGTGATACATCAGGCCGTGGTGCTTGCCGATCACATCGCCTTCGGTGGTTTCGATATTGCCTGGCTGCGCCGGCAGGTACTGTTTGAGGAAATCACTGAAGCGGCGCTCACCAATGAAACAGATACCGGTGGAATCCTTTTTCTTGGCAGTGGCCAGCTCGTATTTTTCGGCGATTGCGCGAACTTGCGGTTTTTCCAGCTCGCCAACCGGGAACAAGGTCTTGGCGATCTGTTCACCGCCTACGGCATGCAGGAAGTAGCTCTGATCCTTGTTCGGATCGAGGCCCTTGAGCAGTTCACTGCGGCCGTCGATATCGCGGCGTTGCACGTAATGGCCGGTGGCGATCAGGTCGGCACCGAGCATTAGGGCGTAGTCGAGGAACGCCTTGAACTTGATCTCGCGGTTACACAGGATGTCCGGGTTGGGCGTGCGGCCTGCCTTGTACTCGGCCAGGAAGTGCTCGAACACGTTGTCCCAGTACTCGGCGGCAAAGTTGGCGGTGTGTAGCTTGATGCCGATGCGATCGCACACGGCTTGGGCATCGGCCAGGTCGTCCATGGCGGTGCAATATTCGGTGCCGTCGTCTTCGTCCCAGTTCTTCATGAACAGACCTTCGACCTGATAGCCCTGTTCGAGCAGCAGCAGGGCCGAGACGGAGGAGTCGACGCCGCCGGACATGCCGACGATTACGCGCTGGGAGGCTGGATCTTGCATGGTCGGAATCAATACAGGCTTCAAAGGGGCGAGATTCTAACAGGATGCGCGGCGCGTTTCAGTCTGCCGCGCACGAGCGGCTTTCACATGGGGTCGTGGATGAGGCTCACTGGGAAGCGGGCACCCGCCAGGTAGTCATCCAGGCAGCGCAATACCAGCTCGCTGCGCAGGCGGTCGCGCTCGGCCAGCAGTTCGTCGTATGTGAGCCAGCGAATGCCGCTGATGTCGCTGTCCAGTGCACGCTCGGCATGGTGCTCTACCAGGTCGGCGACGAAGCAGATACGTTGATAGGTCACGCCGTTGCTCGGCGCGGTGTACAGGTAGATGCCGGTGACGCCGGTCAGCTCGACGTCGCAGCCGGTCTCCTCGAGCGTTTCGCGCACGGCTGCCTGCTGCAGGCTTTCCTTCGGTTCCAGGTGGCCGGCGGGCTGGTTGAGCACCAGGCGGCCACCTTTCAGCTCTTCGACGAACAGAAAGCGCCCCTCGTGTTCGACGATGGTGGCCACGGTGACATGTGCGTGCCAGGTCATGCTGACTCCTTTTCGAATTCTGAAAACGACAACCCCGGCGCAAGGCCGGGGTTGTCGGTATCGCTAGATCAGCGCATTACTTAAGCCAGCGAGGCCAGAGCTGCGTTGAGGGTCGCACTCGGACGCATGACTTTTTCGGTCAGCTCCTTGTTCGGCGCGTAGTAGCCACCGATTTCGGCTGGCTTGCCCTGTACGGCGCCCAGCTCGGCAACGATCTTGGCTTCGTTGTCGCTCAGTGCCTTGGCCAGCGGGGCGAACTGCGCTTGCAGGGCGGCATCTTCGCTCTGTGCTGCCAGAGCCTGAGCCCAGTACAGCGCCAGGTAGAAGTGGCTGCCACGGTTGTCGATACCACCGACCTTGCGCGCAGGCGACTTGTCGTTGTCGAGGAACTGACCGGTGGCCTGATCCAGGGTCTTGCTCAGCACCAGTGCTTTCGGGTTGTCGTAGGTGTTGCCCAGGTGCTCCAGGGAAGCAGCCAGAGCCAGGAACTCACCCAGCGAATCCCAGCGCAGGAAGTTTTCTTCAACCAGTTGCTGTACGTGCTTTGGCGCGGAACCGCCGGCGCCGGTTTCGAACAGGCCACCGCCGTTCATCAGCGGGACGATCGACAGCATCTTGGCGCTGGTGCCCAGTTCCATGATCGGGAACAGGTCAGTCAGGTAGTCACGTAGTACGTTGCCGGTCACCGAGATGGTGTCCTTGCCGTCGCGGATACGAGCCAGGGAGAACTTGATGGCTTCAACAGGGGCGAGGATGCGGATGTCCAAACCACTGGTGTCGTGATCCTTCAGGTACTTCTCGACCTTCTTGATCATTTCAGCGTCGTGAGCACGAGCCGGGTCCAGCCAGAACACCGCCGGGGTGTTGCTCAGGCGAGCGCGGTTGACCGCCAGCTTGACCCAGTCCTGGATCGGGGCGTCTTTGGTCTGGCACATGCGGAAGATGTCGCCTTCCTCAACGTTCTGCTCCATCAGCACCTTGCCGTTGGCATCGCTGACGCGAACCACGCCGTTGGCCTGGATCTGGAAGGTCTTGTCGTGGGAGCCGTACTCTTCGGCTTTCTGCGCCATCAGACCAACGTTCGGCACGCTGCCCATGGTGGTCGGGTTGAAAGCCCCATTGGCTTTGCAATCTTCGATCACGGCCTGGTAGATACCGGCATAGCAACGATCAGGGATCACAGCCTTGGCATCTTGCAGCTCGCCAGCGGTATTCCACATGCGGCCAGAGTCACGAATCATCGCCGGCATCGAGGCGTCGACGATCACGTCGCTCGGCACGTGCAGGTTGGTGATGCCCTTGTCGGAGTTGACCATCGCCAGCGCCGGACGAGCGGCGTAAACGGCATTGATGTCAGCTTCGATTTCAGCTTGCTTGTCGGCTGGCAGCTTCTTGATGACTGCGTACAGGTCACCAATACCGTTGTTCAGGTTCAGGCCGGCTTCCTGCAGGACCGCAGCGTGCTTGTCCAGTGCCGACTTGTAGAACTCGGCGACGATCTGGCCGAAGATGATCGGGTCGGAGACCTTCATCATGGTGGCTTTCAGGTGAACCGAGAACAGCACGCCTTGTTTCTTGGCGTCTTCGATTTGAGCGGCGATGAAGCTGCGTAGGGCCTTCTTGCTCAGCACCGAGCAATCCAGGACTTCGTCAGCCAGAACCGAGGTTTTCTCTTTCAGCACAGTGGAGCTGCCGTCGGCGCCGATCAGTTCGATCTTCACACTGCCTTTAGCGTCGATCAGGGCTGCTTTTTCGCTGCCGTAGAAATCACCGCTTTCCATGTGTGCCACATGGGACTTGGAGTCGGCGGCCCAGGCGCCCATCTTGTGCGGGTGCTTGCGGGCGTAGTTCTTGACCGACAGCGGGGCGCGGCGATCGGAGTTGCCTTCACGCAGAACCGGGTTCACGGCGCTGCCCTTGACCTTGTCGTAGCGGCTGCGGATGTCGCGGGCCTGTTCGCTGTCGTCGGCATCCGGGTAGTCGGGCAGGGCATAACCCTGGCTCTGCAGTTCCTTGATGGCAGCCTTGAGCTGCGGCACAGAGGCACTGATGTTCGGCAGTTTGATGATGTTGGCTTCTGGCGTTGTAGCCAGCGCGCCCAGCTCGGCAAGGTGGTCGCCCTGTTTCTGCGCGTCGGTCAGATACTCGGGGAACAGCGCCAGGATACGGCCAGCCAGCGAAATGTCGCGGGTCTCGACGGCGATATCGGAAGAGGCGGTGAAGGCTTTGACGATGGGGAGCAGGGAGTAGGTCGCGAGCGCTGGGGCTTCGTCGGTGAGGGTGTAAATGATCTTCGAGCGTGTGGTCATATTTGATTTAACTCTCTCTTTACTGAACTTGCACGGCACTGATCCGGGTGAGGTGGCTTCTGGCCACAGCGCGGCATCAATGATGTGAATTCGAAGTTCCATCCCGATGATGTTGGGTGCCGCAATCGACCTACAGCGATACTGATCGCCTCAGAGGGCCGCGCGGCGGATGCTGGAAGCCGTACTCCAGGCAAATGCGCCCTTATGACTACTCAGTCAGCGCCCGAGTATATCAAAACAGGCTGCCGAGTTGCGCACAGGCGTCTATCGAACAGGCTGCCGACTTTTTGCAGGCCTTTCCGCGCGACGTCGAAAGCTGCTTTGGAGGCATAAAAAACCGGCCTTAAAGCCGGTTTTGGTAAGTGGTACGGTATATCAGGCTTCGACGGGGGCAGCCTGAGCTCTGCTTGCAGCCGGTGCGCTGACCTCGCTAGCGGTCTGTGCGGCGCTGATATTTACGGCGTGCAGACCTTTGGGGCCCTGAATGATATCGAAGCTGACGGCCTGGCCGGCCTTGAGGGTTTTGTACCCATCCATCTGGATGGCCGAGTAATGGGCGAACAGGTCCTCATCTCGGCCGTCAGCCAGGATGAATCCGTAGCCTTTGGCGTTGTTGAACCACTTGACCTTACCACTTAGCATGCCGATATCCCTCTGCAAGGAACCCCATTGCTGGAGTATCATCCACATTAGATCCAGCGCTCACGGGGTTTCCCTGTAAGCGCAAGCCCTTTCGCCCCGTAGGGGTATCTGTTGGTTGTAACACCCTTTTGCCGATAGTCAAGGCAGCGCACGAAACGACGATAAACGGGTCTGACTTTTTGCGACCCGCACCACTCACCTCCACGAACCTTTTATCCAGCATGCATGCAAGTAGCCAGATTCGACTAACATTCAATCAGGATCGACCCGCACCGCATGAGGACGACTCTTCAGGCTTGGCCGTCGAGGAGTCCAAGCCGGCATTGCAGGCGCCTCCGCTCTATAAGGTGGTCTTGTTCAATGATGACTACACCCCCATGGATTTCGTGGTCGAGATACTTGAGACCTTCTTCAACCTCAATCGCGAGGTGGCGACCAAGATCATGTTGACCGTGCACACTGAAGGTCGCGCCGTTTGCGGGCTCTACACCCGCGATATCGCCGAGACCAAGGCCGCGCAAGTCAACCAGTACGCGCGGGAAAGCCAGCATCCATTACTCTGTGAAATCGAGAAGGACGGTTAACGCCGGCCCTTGGGCATGAGGTGAAGCTATGTTAAATCGAGAGCTCGAAGTCACCCTCAATCTTGCCTTCAAGGAGGCACGCGCAAAGCGTCATGAATTCATGACGGTAGAGCACCTCCTGCTGGCTCTTCTGGACAATGAGGCAGCTGCCAGCGTGCTGCGCGCCTGTGGCGCCAGTCTGGACAAGCTGCGCAGCGATCTGCAGGAGTTCATCGACTCCACCACGCCGCTTATCCCCCAGCATGACGAAGATCGCGAAACTCAGCCGACGCTGGGCTTCCAGCGTGTGCTGCAGCGTGCGGTATTCCACGTGCAAAGCTCCGGCAAGCGTGAAGTGACCGGCGCTAACGTGCTGGTGGCGATTTTCAGCGAGCAGGAAAGCCAGGCCGTGTTTCTGCTCAAGCAGCAGAGCGTCGCGCGCATCGACGTGGTCAACTTCATCGCGCATGGCATTTCCAAGGTGCCAGGACAGGGCGCGTCACCAGATTCCGAGCAGGAAATGCCGGATGAAGAGGGTGGTGAGTCGTCTTCGTCCAGTAATCCGCTGGATGCCTATGCCAGCAATCTCAACGAACTGGCTCGCCAGGGTCGTATCGATCCGTTGGTTGGCCGCGAACACGAAGTCGAGCGTGTCGCACAGATTCTTGCGCGTCGTCGCAAGAACAATCCACTGCTGGTCGGTGAGGCCGGTGTCGGCAAGACCGCAATCGCCGAGGGCCTGGCCAAGCGCATCGTCGACAATCAGGTACCTGATCTGCTCGCCGAAGCCGTGGTTTATTCCCTGGATCTGGGCGCACTGCTCGCAGGCACCAAGTACCGTGGCGACTTCGAAAAGCGCCTCAAGGCGCTGTTGACCGAGCTGCGCAAACGCCCACACGCGATCCTGTTCATCGATGAGATTCACACCATCATCGGTGCAGGTGCAGCGTCAGGCGGCGTAATGGATGCCTCCAACCTGCTCAAGCCGGCACTGTCGTCGGGTGAGATCCGTTGCATTGGCTCCACCACGTTCCAGGAATTTCGCGGCATCTTCGAGAAGGATCGTGCGTTGGCGAGACGCTTCCAGAAGGTCGATGTGGTCGAGCCGTCCGTAGAAGACACCATTGGCATCCTCAAGGGCCTCAAAGGGCGCTTCGAGCAGCACCATGACATCGAATACAGCGATGAAGCGCTACGCGCCGCTGCAGAACTGGCCTCGCGCTACATCAATGATCGACACATGCCGGACAAAGCCATTGATGTGATCGACGAGGCGGGTGCCTTCCAGCGCCTGCAGCCGCAGGACAAGCGCCTCAAGCGCATCGACGTTCCGCAGGTCGAAGACATCGTCGCCAAGATCGCGCGCATTCCGCCAAAGCACGTCAGCAGCTCCGACAAGGAATTGCTGCGTAATCTGGAGCGTGACCTCAAGTTGACTGTGTTCGGCCAGGACGCTGCCATCGACTCGCTGGCCACCGCCATCAAACTGTCGCGCGCAGGCCTCAAGGCGCCGGACAAGCCGGTTGGCTCGTTCCTGTTCGCCGGCCCGACCGGTGTCGGCAAGACCGAGGCGGCGCGTCAGCTGTCCAAGGCGCTGGGTGTTGAGTTGGTGCGTTTCGATATGTCCGAGTACATGGAGCGTCATACCGTTTCGCGTCTGATCGGTGCGCCGCCCGGCTATGTCGGTTTCGACCAGGGTGGCTTGCTGACCGAGGCGATCACTAAACAGCCGCATTGCGTGCTCCTGCTCGATGAAATCGAGAAGGCGCATCCGGAAGTCTTCAACCTGCTGCTGCAGGTCATGGATCACGGCACGCTCACCGATAACAACGGGCGTAAGGCGGATTTCCGCAACGTCATCCTGATCATGACCACCAACGCCGGCGCCGAAACTGCGTCGCGGGCATCGATCGGCTTCACGTATCAGGATCACTCGTCCGATGCCATGGAAGTCATCAAAAAGAGCTTTACCCCGGAGTTCCGCAACCGTCTGGACACAATCATCCAGTTCGGCCGACTCAGTCACGAAACGATCAAGAGCATCGTCGACAAGTTTCTCATCGAGCTGCAGGCGCAGCTCGAAGATAAACGCGTCATGCTCGAGGTCAGCAATGCTGCGCGTGACTGGCTGGCAGAACAGGGCTATGACGTACAAATGGGGGCTCGGCCAATGGCTCGCCTCATTCAGGATCGCATCAAGCGACCACTAGCGGAGGAGATCCTCTTTGGCGAACTCTCCGAGCACGGCGGCACGGTGCATGTGAATCTCGAGAATGGCGAGCTGACGTTCGACTTCGAGACAACAGCGGAAATGGCCTGAAACTGACAAAGGGCGCTTGATGCGCCCTTTGTCATTACAGTTCTAAAGCACAAAAAAGCCCGGCAATCGCCGGGCTTTTTTGTACCACTGAAACAGAGCTGGGAGCTGAGCTCTTTCTCTGTTAGCGGGCGCGATAGGTGATGCGACCCTTGCTCAGGTCGTACGGGGTCAGCTCTACGCGGACCTTGTCACCAGTCAGAATGCGGATGTAATTCTTGCGCATCTTTCCGGAGATGTGCGCGGTAACGACGTGCCCATTTTCCAACTCCACGCGAAACATGGTGTTGGGCAGGGTGTCGACGACAGTGCCTTCCATTTCGAAGCTGTCTTCTTTCGACATGCAGTAAAGCCCTCGGTATCCAGAGAATGGCCCGGCGCAACTGGCCCCAGGCAAAAGCGGCAAGCATTGTGCCCGAAAAACAGGGTTGACGCCAAGGGGCTGTCTCTGTTTCGCAACCGAAAGACGGTGATAACCGACGAAGTCAGGTCAGGACGACCCAGCGCTGGTTGACGAAAAGCTCGATTGGCCGGTATTGAGTCTTGTAGTTCATCTTCCGGCAATTCTTGATCCAGTACCCGAGATACACGGCTTGCAGATCCCTGCGCACGGCTTCATCGATCTGCCAGAGAATTGCAAAGCGCCCCAGGCTCCGGCGCTCTTCATCTGGCTCGTAGAAGGTGTAAACCGCCGATAAACCGTTGGGCAGAACATCGGTCACGGCGATGGCCAGCAACTGGCCTTTATCGCGAAACTCGAAAAAGCATGAGAAGGGCAGGTCACGAACCAGGAAGGTCGAGAACTGCTCTCGGCTGGGTGGGTACATGTCGCCATCGGCGTGACGCTGCTCGATGTAGCGTGCGTAGAGCTGGTAATACTCTTCGTTGAATGAAGGCCTTACCGCGCGAACCTCAAGCGATGCATTGCGTTTGAAAATGCGCCGCTGTTGTCGGTTTGGAGCGAACCGGGCGACCGGAATCCGCGCTGGGATACATGCTGTACAGCGTTGACAATGCGGGCGGTAGAGGTGATCACCACTGCGACGAAAGCCGAGTTCGGAAAGCTCGGCATAGACGCCGACGTCCATGGGCTGACTGGGGTCGAGAAACAGCGTGGTAGCCTGTTCTTCGAGCAGATAGCTGCAGGGGTGCGGTTGTGTGGCGTAAAACTTCAGGCGAGCCAGCTCAGTCATGATGACTCCCTAGGGTTAGCCTCGAATGAGTGTATGCCATGCCATAAGGCTCTACCAGAAGTGGCCGATCAGCCATCTGCGGGTTGCAGCGTGCTCAACCAGTCAGCGTCACTGGGCTGATCGAGATAACGTTGCAGGTAGTCGGCAAACTGCGCACGACTGATGGCTCGGGCGCCGAGGCTGTGCAGATGTTGAGTCGGCATTTGGCAATCGATCAGCTCGAAGCCCCAGGCTTTTAGGTGCTCGACCAGCGTCACGAAGCCAACTTTTGAAGCATTATCGGCACGACTGAACATCGACTCGCCGAAAAACAGCTTGCCCATGGCCAGGCCGTAAAGACCACCGACCAATTGCTCGTCCTGCCAGACCTCCACGCTATGCGCCACGCCCTTTGCATGCAGCTCGATATAGGCTTGCTGCATGGGTGTGGTGATCCAGGTGCCATCGGCATAGGGGCGAGGCGCGGCGCAGGCGCGGATGACCTCGGCGAAAGCTTGGTCGAACGTCACCCGAAAATGACCCTGGCGGATGACCTTGCGTAGGCTGCGGGACATGTGCACTTCGCCAGGAAGCAGCACGGTGCGCGGGTCGGGCGACCACCAGAGGATTGGCTGACCATCCTGGAACCACGGAAAGCAACCGTGACGGTAAGCCGCTATCAGGCGCTCGGCGCGCAAATCACCGCCAGCCGCAAGCAGGCCATTAGGCTCGCGCAGGGCCTTGTCGAGTGGCGGGAAGGTCAGTGAGTCGCGTTGCAACCAGGTGAGCATTGGCGAGACCGCAGCGGGGGAGGGCGGGTTTTACCCCGCCCTGAACCATCAGTTGTCGTCGAGGAATTTTTCGACGTCGAGAGCCGCCATGCAGCCGGCGCCGGCCGAGGTGATGGCCTGGCGGTAGACGTGATCCGCCACGTCGCCAGCGGCAAACACGCCTTCGATGCTGGTAGCGGTGGCATTGCCTTCATTGCCGCCTTTGATCAGCAGATAGCCATCGCGCATTTCCAGCTGGCCCTGGAACAGATCGGTATTGGGCTTGTGGCCAATGGCGATGAACACGCCAGCCAGCGGCAGGTCGGTGGTGGTGCCGTCCTGAGTATTGCGCAGGCGTGCACCGGTTACACCGGTGGCGTCGCCAAGCACTTCATCGAGTGTGTGATTCCAGTGCAGGCGCATGTTGCCGTTGGCAACTTTGTCGAACAGCTTGTCCTGCAGAATTTTCTCCGAACGCAGCTTGTCGCGGCGGTGCACCAGGTGCACTTCCTTGGCGATGTTGGAGAGGTACAGCGCTTCTTCGACAGCGGTGTTGCCGCCGCCGATAACGGCAACCACTTGGTTGCGATAGAAGAAGCCATCGCAGGTCGCGCAGGCGGAAACGCCCTTGCCGGCGAACGCTTCCTCGGAAGGCAGGCCCAGATACTGAGCCGAGGCACCGGTGGCGATGATCAGTGCGTCACAGGTGTAGGTGCCACTGTCGCCCTTGAGGGTGAATGGACGACTCTGCAACTCGGCAGTGTGGATGTGGTCGTAGATGATCTCGGTGTCGAAGCGCTCGGCATGTTTTTGCATGCGCTCCATCAAGGCCGGGCCTGTCAGGCCTTCGACGTCACCGGGCCAGTTGTCGACTTCGGTGGTGGTGGTGAGCTGACCGCCAGGTTGAATGCCGGTGATGATGACAGGCTTCAGGTTGGCGCGAGCAGCGTACACCGCAGCACTGTAGCCGGCTGGTCCGGAGCCCAGGATAATCAGGCGGGAATGCTTGACTTCGCTCATAAAAACACCTCATAAGCCTTTGTCACGAAAGAGAATGCATGCTCAAATTGAGCCGCACGGACGAATAGTGGCAGCTATGCTACACCGAAGCACGGGACGAGCGGGAGCCAGCCAGGCGATAGCTTCCCCAACGCCCAGCCGGCATGCCGTACAATATCGGCGTTTCGTCCTCCACCGATCATTCGGCGCGCTAGCAGCGCAGGAACAGATGCGTTTTGAAGAATTCTAGCTCTACAGCACCGGCGCCAGCCTGGCGTCAGCAATTGCCATATCGCCTTAAAGAAGGCGCACTCATCGCCTTGGGTGCGCTGTGTCTCTATGTGTGGATGGCGCTTCTCACTTACGACCCGGCAGATCCGGGTTGGACCCATACCAGCAATGTGGAGCAGGTTCACAACGCTGCTGGGCGCGCCGGTGCCTGGTTCGCCGATGTGCTGTTCATGGCACTGGGCTATTTCGCCTATCTGTTCCCGTTGCTGCTGGGCATCAAGGCGCTGCAGGTATTCCGTGCGCGCCACGAGCCCTGGCACTGGAGCGGCTGGCTGTTCTCCTGGCGCCTGATTGGCCTGGTTTTCCTGGTGCTGTCTGGTGCGGCGCTAGCCTATATCCATTTTCAGACTGGTGCCAGCATGCCAGCCTCGGCGGGCGGCGCACTCGGCGAGAGCCTGGGGCAACTGACTGTTGCGGCTCTCAACGTGCAGGGCAGCACACTGTTGTTTATCGCACTGTTCCTGTTCGGTCTGACCGTATTCACCGACCTGTCCTGGTTCAAGGTAATGGATCTGACCGGCAAGATCACCCTGGATCTGCTGGAGCTGGTGCAAAGCGTCATCAATCGCTGGTGGAGTTCGCGTCAGGAGCGTAAACAACTGGTCGCGCAGCTGCGTGAAGTGGACGAGCGTGTCCATGACGTCGCAGCGCCAGTAGTCAAGGATCGTCGCGAGCAGGCCAAGGTCAAAGAGCGCCTGATCGAGCGCGAAGAGTCGCTCAACAAACACATGATCGAGCGTGAAAGCCGTCCGGCTCCGGTTATCTCCGCACCGATCGCACCCAAGGCCCCTGAGCCGAGCAAGCGTGTGCAGAAAGAGAAGCAGGCGCCGCTGTTCGTCGACAGCGCCGTGGAAGGCACACTGCCACCTATCTCGCTGCTCGACCCAGCCGAAGCGAAAAAGATCGAATACTCGCCCGAATCCCTGGCAGGCGTTGGGCATCTGCTGGAAATCAAACTCAAGGAGTTCGGCGTCGAAGTCTCGGTGGACTCGATCCATCCCGGCCCGGTGATTACCCGCTACGAAATTCAACCTGCAGCGGGCGTCAAAGTCAGCCGTATCGCCAACCTGGCCAAAGACCTTGCTCGTTCGCTGGCCGTGACCAGCGTGCGCGTCGTGGAAGTCATTCCTGGCAAGACCACGGTCGGTATTGAAATCCCCAACGAGAACCGCCAGATCGTGCGGTTCTCAGAAGTGCTGTCGACCCCTGAATACGATGACGCCAAATCGCCGGTTACCCTGGCCCTGGGTCATGACATCGGCGGCAAGCCGGTGATTACCGACCTGGCGAAGATGCCTCACTTGCTGGTCGCCGGTACCACCGGTTCCGGTAAGTCGGTGGGTGTGAACGCGATGATTCTGTCGATCCTGTTCAAGTCAGGGCCAGAAGACGCCAAGATGATCATGATCGACCCGAAAATGCTCGAGTTGTCGATCTACGAAGGCATTCCGCACTTGCTCTGCCCGGTCGTTACCGACATGAAGGAGGCGGCCAACGCACTGCGTTGGAGCGTTGCCGAGATGGAGCGCCGCTACAAGCTGATGTCGAAGATGGGCGTGCGTAACCTGGCAGGCTTCAATCGCAAGGTGAAGGACGCCATCGAAGCAGGCGAGCCGCTGTCGGATCCGCTGTATCGCCGCGAAAGCATGGAAGACGAAGCGCCGCTGCTGAAAACGTTGCCAACCATCGTCGTGGTCGTCGACGAATTCGCCGATATGATGATGATCGTCGGCAAGAAGGTCGAAGAGCTGATTGCCCGTATCGCCCAGAAGGCGCGTGCGGCCGGTATTCACCTGATTCTCGCCACGCAGCGCCCGTCGGTGGACGTGATCACCGGTCTGATCAAGGCCAACATTCCGACCCGTATGGCGTTCCAGGTATCGAGCAAGATCGACTCGCGTACCATCATCGACCAGGGCGGCGCCGAACAGCTGCTTGGCCACGGTGACATGCTCTACATGCCACCAGGCACCAGCCTGCCGATCCGCGTTCACGGCGCGTTCGTGTCCGACGATGAAGTGCATCGCGTGGTCGAAGCCTGGAAACTACGTGGCGCACCGGATTACAACGAAGACATCCTCGCCGGCTCCGAAGAGGGCGGCGGTGGCTTCGATGGCGGTGGCGGCAGCTCTGAAGGTGGCGACGACAGCGAGTCGGATCCGCTGTACGACGAAGCGGTTAACTTCGTACTGGAAAGCCGCCGAGCGTCCATCTCCTCGGTGCAGCGCAAACTGAAGATCGGCTACAACCGCGCTGCGCGGATGATCGAAGCCATGGAAATGGCCGGCGTCGTCACCCCAATGAATACCAACGGTTCGCGCGAGGTGATTGCACCTGGTTCGAGCCGCGATTAACCCAGACAGAGGATTCACATGCGCCTGATTCGCCTGATGCTGCTCGCCGTCCTCACCACCGCGAGCCTGTTCGCCCATGCTGACGATGAGGCCGCCGTAAAGCGTCTGACCGAGTTGCTCAACCAGGCACAGACCATCACCGCCCGCTTTTCCCAGCTGTCGCTCGATGGCAGCGGCACCCAGCTGCAGGAAACCGCCGGTGAGTTGGCGCTCAAACGCCCAGGCCTGTTCCGCTGGCACACCGACGAGCCAATGGAGCAGTTGCTGGTTTCCGATGGCAAGCAGGTTTGGCTATATGACCCGGATCTGGAGCAGGTAACCATTCAGTCCCTCGATCAGCGCCTGACCCACACCCCGGCACTGCTGCTTTCCGGTGATGTGTCGCAGATTCGCGAGAACTTCGAGATCACCTTCAAGGAAGGTGGCAGCGTGGTCGACTTCATCCTCAAGCCAAAGGCCAAGGACACCTTGTTCGACAGCCTGCGTCTGTCCTTCCGCAATGGCGTGTTGAACGACATGCAGTTGATCGACAGCATCGGCCAGCGCACCAATATCCTGTTCATGAGCGTAAAGATGAATCAGCCCCTGGATGACAAGCAGTTCAGCTTCGAAATTCCTGCGGGTGCGGACGTTATCAAAGAGTAGGTAGTCGTGGATCTGTTTCGCAGCGCGCCCGTCGCCCAGCCGCTGGCCGCCCGTTTAAGGGCGACCACGCTGGACGAATACGTCGGCCAAGAGCATCTGCTGGCCCGCGGCAAGCCGCTGCGCGAAGCGCTGGAGCAGGGCGCTCTGCACTCGATGATCTTCTGGGGGCCGCCCGGGGTCGGCAAGACCACCCTGGCGCGCTTGCTGGCTCAGGTCACTGATGCACACTTCGAGACCATTTCGGCGGTGCTTTCCGGGGTCAAGGAAATCCGCCAGGCCGTCGAAGTCGCCCAGCAACATGCCGCCCAGTACGGCCGCCGGACCATCCTGTTCGTTGATGAAGTGCATCGCTTCAACAAGTCACAGCAGGATGCTTTCCTGCCTTATGTGGAAGATGGCACGCTGATCTTCATCGGCGCGACCACCGAGAATCCTTCGTTCGAACTCAACAACGCCTTGCTGTCCCGCGCGCGCGTCTACGTGCTGAAAAGCCTGGACGATGCGGCCCTGCGTAAGCTGGTAGGCCGCGCGCTTAACGAAACCAAAGGGTTGGGCGAGCGCCGCCTGACTGTGCCGGATGAGAGCTTCGAGATTCTCAAGAGCGCGGCAGACGGTGATGGCCGGCGCTTTCTCAACTTTCTGGAGAACGCTGCCGACCTGGCCGATGACGGTGGCGAGATCAGCACCGAACTGCTACTCGACCTCCTCGGCGATACTCGCCGGCGCTTCGACAAAGGCGGCGAGGCCTTCTACGACCAGATTTCCGCACTGCATAAGTCGGTGCGCGGTTCCAGCCCGGATGGCGCGCTGTACTGGTTCGCGCGCATGCTCGATGGCGGCTGCGACCCGTTATATATCGCCCGGCGCGTGGTGCGCATGGCCAGCGAGGACATCGGCAACGCCGACCCACGCGCATTGACACTGTGCCTCAATGCCTGGGACGTTCAAGAGCGCCTGGGCAGCCCGGAAGGTGAGCTGGCGGTGGCCCAGGCCATCGTCTATCTGGCCTGCGCGCCAAAGAGCAACGCCGTCTACAACGCGTTCAAGGCCGCCAAACGTGATGTGGCAGAGAACGGCTCGCGTGAGGTGCCGCTGCACCTGCGCAATGCGCCGACCAAGCTGATGAAAGAGCTCGGTTACGGCGACGAATACCGTTACGCCCATGACGAGCCCGACGCCTATGCGGCCGGCGAAGATTACTTTCCGGAAGACATTCAGCCTCGTCGGTACTACGACCCGGTGCCGCGTGGCCTGGAGCTGAAAATTCGCGATAAGCTGGCCCATCTGGCCAACCAAGATGCCAACAGCCCCACGCAGCGGAGAAAACCATGATTTTCACGGTATTGGCGGTAGCGCTGGGCGGTGCGTTTGGCACGCTGGCGCGGTTTTTCATCGGTAATTGGATAAGCGCCAACTGGCCGCAGCATTTTTACGGCGCGACCCTGATCGTCAACCTCGTCGGCTGCCTGCTGATCGGGGTACTCTATGGCCTGTTTTTGCTACGTCCCGAAGTGCCGCTGCCGGTAAGAGCAGGGTTGATCGTGGGCGTGCTGGGTGGCTTTACCACCTTTTCTTCATTTTCCCTCGACACCCTGCGCCTTCTCGATAGCGGCCAGGCGCCAATGGCCATTGGTTATTTGGCGGTAAGTGTTGTGGGTGGTCTGCTTGCAACCTGGGCTGGCCTCCTGTTAACCAAATTCTGATCGATGAGAACCTGAAATGCTCGATTCCAAACTGGTGCGCAGCCAACTGCACGAAATTGCCCAGCGCCTGGCCACCCGTGGCTATGAACTGGACGTGACCCGCGTTGAAGCTCTTGAGGCCCAGCGCAAGTCCGTTCAGACCCGTACCGAGCAATTACAGGCAGAGCGCAACAGTCGATCCAAGTCCATCGGCCAGGCCAAGCAGCGCGGCGAAGACATCGCGCCGCTGCTGGCCGAGGTCGACCGTATGGGCAGTGACCTGGAAGAGGGCAAGCGCGAGCTGGACGCCATTCAGGTCGAGCTCGACAACTTGCTGCTGAGCATTCCCAACCTGCCGGACGAGTCCGTGCCGGTCGGCGCCGATGAAGACGACAACGTCGAAGTGCGCCGTTGGGGAACTCCGAGGACCTTCGACTTCCCTGTTCAGGATCACGTCAGCCTCGGCGAGCAGCACGGCTGGCTGGATTTCGAGACCGCCGCCAAGCTGTCCGGTGCCCGCTTTGCGCTGCTGCGCGGCCCGATCGCGCGCCTGCACCGCGCTCTGGCGCAGTTCATGATCAACCTGCACACCGCCGAGCACGGTTACGAGGAAGCCTATACACCGTATCTGGTACAGGCGCCTGCGCTGCAGGGCACCGGCCAGCTACCCAAGTTCGAGGAAGATCTGTTCAAGATCAGCCGCGAAGGCGAGGCCGATTTCTACCTGATTCCGACCGCCGAAGTGTCGCTGACCAACATCGTTGCGGGCGAAATCATCGATGCCAAGCAGCTGCCGTTGAAGTTCGTCGCCCACACGCCGTGCTTCCGCAGCGAGGCCGGTGCGTCGGGCCGTGATACCCGCGGCATGATCCGCCAGCACCAGTTCGACAAGGTCGAAATGGTTCACGTGGTCGAGCCGGGCAAATCCTTCGAAGCGCTGGAAGAACTGACCGGCCACGCCGAGAAGGTGCTGCAGCTGCTCGAGCTGCCGTACCGCGTTCTGGCGCTGTGCACCGGCGACATGGGCTTCAGCGCCACCAAGACCTACGATCTGGAAGTCTGGGTGCCGAGCCAGGACAAGTACCGCGAGATTTCCTCGTGCTCCAACTGTGGCGACTTCCAGGCCCGCCGTATGCAAGCCCGTTACCGCAACCCGGAAACCGGCAAGCCGGAATTGCTGCACACCCTTAATGGCTCCGGCCTGGCAGTGGGCCGTACGCTGGTGGCAGTGCTGGAAAACTATCAGCAGGCAGACGGCACCATCCGCGTCCCAGAGGTACTCAAGCCCTACATGGGTGGTATCGACGTCATCTGATCGATTGCGCTGCCTGGCAGCGCATCTCATGCCAGCGGGTCGCCACCCTTTGCTATTTTCGCAAAGCGACTGCCGCCTGAGGCAGTGATCAGCAGTTGCACCGACCACGGTGCAGCCAAGTGATAAATCAGGCCCTGAGTCATACTCGGGGCCTTTATTTTCATCACGTCGCCGCCCCCGGCGACTTGAAGCAGGCACCGTTATGGACTTCCTTCCCCTGTTCCACAAATTGCAGAACCGCCGCGTGCTGGTGGTAGGCGGTGGCGAAATCGCCTTGCGCAAAGCGCGGCTGTTGGCCGATGCCGGCGCGACCTTGCGGGTGGTATCGCCTGATGTGGGCAGCGAGCTGTGCGAACTGGTCGGGCACGGAGCAGGGGAGCTGGTACTGCGTGGCTATCAGGCTGACGACCTCAACGGCGTGTCGCTGGTCATCGCCGCCACGGATGACGTGCCGCTCAATGCGCAGATTTCCGAGCATGCCCAAGCCATCGGCATTCCCGTCAATGTGGTCGATGCGCCTGCGCTGTGCAGCGTGATCTTCCCCGCCATCGTCGACCGCTCGCCACTTATCGTTGCGGTCAGCAGTGGCGGTGATGCGCCGGTACTGGCACGTCTGATTCGCGCCAAGATCGAAACCTGGATTCCGGCTACCTACGGGCAACTGGCCGGGCTGGCGAAGATTTTCCGTGCCCAGGTAAAAAGCCTGTTTCCCGACGTTCAGCAGCGCCGCGTGTTCTGGGAAGACGTGTTTCAGGGGCAGATTGCCGAAAGCGCGTTCGCCGGCAAGCTCGGTGAAGCCCGCCGGTTGCTGGAAGACAAGATCAACGGCGCAGCGCCTCAAGCTCTGGGTGAGGTGTACCTGGTCGGCGCCGGCCCGGGTGATCCCGATCTGCTGACCTTCCGCGCCCTGCGTCTGATGCAGCAGGCCGATGTGGTGCTTTACGACCGTCTGGTCGCCCCGGCCATCGTCGAGCTGTGCCGCCGCGATGCCGAGCGCATCTATGTCGGCAAGCGCCGCGCCGACCATGCTGTGCCGCAGGAGCAGATCAATCAGCGCCTGATCGACCTGGCCAAGTCCGGTAAGCGGGTGCTGCGCCTCAAAGGTGGTGATCCGTTCATCTTTGGCCGCGGCGGTGAAGAGATCGAACAGCTCGCAGCCCATGGCATTCCCTTCCAGGTGGTGCCGGGCATCACCGCGGCGAGCGGTTGTTCCGCTTATGCCGGGATTCCACTCACGCACCGTGACCACGCGCAGTCAGTGCGCTTCGTCACCGGGCATCTGAAGGATGGCAGCGCCGATCTGCCTTGGTCGGAGCTGGTCGCTTCGAGTCAGACGTTGGTGTTCTACATGGGGCTGGTCGGCCTACCTACCATCTGCCAACAGTTGGTCGCCCATGGCCGCGCCGCCAGCACACCAGCGGCACTGATCCAGCAGGGCACTACGGAGAATCAGCGGGTATTCACCGGCACGCTGGCCAACCTGCCTGACCTCGTGGCAAGGCATGAGGTGCATGCACCGACACTGGTGATCGTGGGGGAAGTGGTGCTATTGCGCGAGAAGCTGGCGTGGTTCGAAGGGGCTCAGCACGCGCCCCAATAGTCGAGTTCTACTAACCCGGCGTTGGGCGCAGCGATACCTGGGAGCGGCTACTATGGATTCGCTTCAAACGGCCACGGACTAAAAGCGACCAAAACGAAAGAGGCCCGCGTTATGCGGGCCTCTTCGTTTGCAGCGATCAGTCGTGGCGCTTGCGATTCACGATCTGGGCAGCCTTGATCACGTCGCTGCCGATCTCGCCCTCGAACTGCTGCCATACCGGGCGCATGGCTTCACGCCAAGCCTGACGCTGCTCAGGGGTGAGGGTGATGATCTGGCTCTTGCCGGAGGCTTCGATACGACGACGGTCGGCCAGGTTGGCCTCTTCGGCCTGGCGGTTCACCGCGAACGTGACTTCATCGATGATCGCTTCCAGCTCGGTGCGGATCTGGTGAGGAATGCCGTACCAGAAGCGCGCGTTGCTGATCAGCATGTAGTCGAGCACGCCATGGTTGGTTTCGGTGATGAACGGCTGAACCTCATGCAGTCGCTGGCTGTAGATGTTCGACCAAGGGTTCTCGGCGCCCTGAACCTGGCCACTCTGCAGGCCTTTGTAGACCTCGGAGAATGGCATCTTCACCGATGTGGCGCCAAGCTGGGCGAACTGCGCATCCAGCACTTTGGAGTTCTGAATACGAAAGCTCAGGCCAGCGGCGTCGCCTGGCGCGCGCAGTGCCTTGGTGGCCGACATCTGTTTCATGCCGTTGTGCCAATAGGCCAGGCCGACGATGTTCTTATCTTCCATGGAGCGCAGCAACTGGCGCCCCTTAGCACGCTTCTGGAAACGGTTCACGGCTTCCAGATCGTCGAACATGAACGGCAGATCGAAGACCTGCAGTTGCTTGGTGTATTGGTCGAACTTGGCCAGCGACGGCGCGAGCATCTGCACTTCGTTATTGCGCAGCGCTTCCAGCTCGTTGGCATCGCCGTACAGCGAAGAGTTGGGGTAAACCTCGACACGCACCTTGCCTTCCAGGCGCTGGTCGACCAGACGCTGGAACATCAGGGCGCCCTGGCCCTTGGGCGTGTCGTCGGCGACCACATGGGAAAGCTTGATCACCAGCGTGCCTTCTTGGGCAACGGCGGTGTAGGAGGCGAGCGTCAGAGCATAGACGGCCGCAACGGCGATCTTTTTCAACATGTGGATGACCTTATTCTTGTCGACTGTTTTTACGGTCAGGCGCCGGTTGGCAGTAGCGCCCGCAGTACCGCTTAGGAGTGTAGGCGAAGTCTACTGCAATCATGGCGCCATATATGTGACGGCCGTCCTAGCTGCGCCAGGATATCCGGCAAAATGCCACCTCGGCACTGTTCAGTTGTCGCGGGCGTTCTTGGCGGCGATCCACTGGGACATGTATTGGGTGCTCTTGTGCTGGTGATGCCGCAGCATGGCGCCCACGAAGTTCAGTTGCCGGTGCTGCTCGCGGCTGGCCAGCAACCGCTCCAGTCGGTTGACCAATTCGCTGGCCAGCCGCGGGCGATCGAAACGTTGCTGCAGCAGCGGTGCAGCATTGGCGTGGGCTTGCGACCAGGCCGCTGAGTCCTCATGCAGCGTCACTGCAGCATCGGCGAACGCCTGAGCATCATCGACGACGGCGCCTGGCCAGGGATGCGCACCGTGCATACCCTCGCTGCCAATCGTCGTGGTCACGCTAGGCGTACCGCAGGCCATGGCGTCGGCGAGCTTGCCCTTGATCCCTGCGCCGAAACGCAGCGGCGCCAGGCAGACGCGAGCCTGGGCCATCACCCGATGCGCATCGTCGACCCAGCCCAGCACATGAAAGCCTTGCTTGGGGTTATGCAGCGCCGTGGCCTTGGGTGGCGGATAGGCGCCGTAGACGTGCAACTGGGCTTGCGGCAAGCGGGCACGAATCAGCGGCCACAAGGCATGCTTGAGCCACAGCACGGCGTCCCAATTGGGCGCATGGCGAAAATTGCCAATGCTCAGGAAGTGTTGGCGGTCAGAGAAGGGCACTTCACTCAGGGTTGGCGGAATCAGCATCAGCGCGCAGTCATGCAGTAGGGCTGCCGGCACGCCGAATTGCTCCTGCAACAGCTGCATCTCGAACTCGGAGATCATCAGCGTCAGGTCGCAGCGGTAGATCGACGCCACCTCACGCTGGGCCATGTCAGCGCCCGC
Source organism: Phytopseudomonas punonensis (assembly GCF_900142655.1). Classification (GTDB taxonomy): domain Bacteria; phylum Pseudomonadota; class Gammaproteobacteria; order Pseudomonadales; family Pseudomonadaceae; genus Aquipseudomonas; species Aquipseudomonas punonensis. The sequence continues at coordinate 139,282 of NZ_FRBQ01000005.1, forward strand.
CATGGCTGCGTAGAGTTCATCACGCGTGGCGAGCGCCGGGCCAACCTGGTGGCGTTGTGCTTCGCTGCTGCGGGACTGTTGGTTGGCCTTGTGCAAGGCATGGCGGGCATCGCGCAGGCAGTGCAGGTCGCTGGTGTCGAGCACCCGCAGGGCTGCCGGCCAGGCGCGCTCGACCCGCCAACCGAATTGTTCTTCGGTGAAAAAACGGTCGAACAACACCAGATCCGGCTGCTGCCCCGCCACGTAGGCATCGAAGCTGTCGCAGTTCAGCGCGACAGCCACTTCCTCGATTTCAAGATCGGTGAGGTCAGCACGATGGCTGGAAAGCGCTGCGGCGCTGGCAAATGTCACCTGCCAGCCCTGGCTGCGAAACACCCCGAGCAGCTCGAGCATACGGCTGCCCGCCGCGGACGAGCGTGGCTCCGGCCACACGTAGCCGATTACCAGTACCTTGCGCATACGGGTTCAGCGTTTGCCGCGAATGCTGCGCCACAGGGTGAACAGCACCAGCGCGAACAACCCGGCGATGCTCGCCAGCGTCCAGACAGTAAAAGGCAGGCCGAGAATTTTGTAGTCGTTCATCCCGCACACGCCACCGCTCATGAACACGCCAGGCCAGTACTCGTGCAATGGCAGCACCTGGTAATAGAACGGGAAGGGCGAGCAGCTGAAGCTTTCCATCACGCCCACTTCGATCAGCGTGACATGGGCGTTGTCGATCAGTGCCATGCCGCTGGCGGCCAGCAACAGGGGCCACAAAAGCACGGCCAGCCAGGTCTGCCGGGCCGCCGATGCGGCGCTGAGCAGCAGGGCGATGACGGCAGTCAGGCACAGCCACAGACGGATCTGCACGCACAGGGTGCACGGCTCCCAGCCGAATACATGCTGGGCGATCAACGCGCCGGCAAGCATCAAGGCGCTGGCCAGGGCGATCAGCAGCAACAGCGGAGCGGGGCGGGACATGGAGTTCTCCAAAAGGGGCGGTGACGACAAGGTGCCGTTTGTACCGGAAGGCGGCGTGTCGGGCAATCGAGGATTCCGATGCAATCCATCATTTTTGCGGTGGTGAGGCTGGCCGTGCTTGACCACCCTCGGTGAGAGCGTGTCATGGACGCGACATCACGCGCATGGCCCTTTCCAACAACACCAGCATGCAGCCAAAAAAACCCACGCAGAGGGGTGTCTGCGTGGGGCGGCAAGGGCCGACGAAGCGGCCGGGAGGGAAAAAGGAAACTCAGGAGGTTGGGCTCCAGCCGCCACCCAGCGCCTTGTAGATGGCGACGATGCCCTGATACAGCTCGACCTCGGCCAGGGCCTGGCTGTCTTCGGCGGCCAGGCGTTCACGCTCGGCATCGAGCAGCACCAGAAAGTCCGCGCTGCCTTCGCGGTATTGCAGGGCGGCTTGAGCGGCGGCGGCGCGGCTGGCCTCCGACTGGCGCACCAGAGAAAGCAGGCGCTGCTGGCGTTTGCCGTAATCGCTGAAAGCGTTTTCCGACTCTTCCAACGCCAGCAATACCTGCTGTTCGTAGCCGGCCAGAGCGCCATCGGCATCTGCCTCGGCGCCGCGCAAACGGGCTTTTACGCTGCCCAAGTCGAACGCGGCCCAGCTGATGGTCGGCGCCACGCCCCAGGCTCGCGCCGCCGATGAGCCGAGCTGCGAGCCGCGCCCGGCAGTAAAGCCGAGGAAGCCGGACAGGCTGACCCGCGGGAACAGGTCTGCGGTGGCCACGCCAACCTGGGCAGTGGCCGCCGCCAGCTCACGCTCGGCGGCGCGGATATCAGGGCGACGCCGCAGCAACTCGGTTGGGTCGCCAATCGGTAGCGCCTTGGCAATCGCCGGCAACGGGCGCGGCGCCAGGTCCACGCTGAGCTGCTCCGGTCGCTGGCCGAGCAGGGTGGCGATGCGGTTGCGCGCCCGTACCTGCTGCGCCTGCAGTTGCGGCAGGGTCGCCTCGGTAGCGGCCAGGCGAGCATCGGAGCGCAGCACATCGAGCTCGCTGCCCATGCCCACTTCGCGGCGACGCTCGATGATGTCCCGCGACGACTGCTGATTTTTCAAATCGGAACGAGCGATGCTTTCGCGCAGCTGGGCACCACGCAAGGTGCCGTAGGCATCGACCAGCTCTGCTATGAGGCTGACCTGCAGTTGCTGATAGTCGGCCTGGGCCACTTCGATCTGCGCTTCGCTGGCCTCCAGCTGCCGCTGAATGCGCCCGAACAGGTCGAGCTCCCAGGCCATGTCCAGGCCCAGGTCATAGCGTTCGCTATTGACCCGCTGCTCGGTCACACCGGGCTGCTGGCCCTTGCCGATCTCGCTGCTGGCCCGGCTGGTGACGGTGGGCAGGCGGTCGTTGGCCACGTCATCACGAATCGAGCGGGCGGCACGCAGGCGGGCATAGGCCACGCGCAGCTCGCGGTTGTCCTGTAAGGACTGTTCGACCAGCTGATTCAAGGTCGGGTCGTCGAACTGCTGCCACCACTGTGCTTCGAAGCGGGCGGTGTCGTAGCTGTTTTGGGTCGCTTGCGCGGACACCACGTTGGCGTCCTGCGGCGCCTGGTAGTCCGGGCCGACGGCGCAGGCGCTGATGGCCAGCGCCAGAGCCGAGACCACCAGGGTGCGGGGCAAAAGGTTGATCAGCGGATTCATGCCTGTACCTCCTGCAGACGAGCCTGTTTGCGCGCCTGGCGTTTTTCCACGAAGGCGCGGATCAGCACGTAGAACACCGGGGTGAGCAGCAGACCGAAGAAGGTCACGCCGAGCATGCCGCTGAATACCGCAACGCCCATGGCATGGCGCATTTCCGCACCAGCACCGCTGGACAGCACCAGCGGCACCACCCCCATGATGAAGGCGAAGCTGGTCATCAGGATCGGCCGCAGGCGCAGGCGGCAGGCTTCCAGCACCGCGGCGACGCGATCCAGGCCGTGCTCCTGCTGCTCCTTGGCGAACTCGACGATCAGGATCGCGTTCTTGCACGCCAGCCCCACCAGTACGATCAAGCCGATCTGGGTGAAGATGTTGTTGTCACCGCCTGCCAGGATTACCCCGGCGATGGCCGACAGCAGGGTCATCGGCACGATCAGGATCACCGCCAGCGGCAGGCTCCAGCTTTCGTACTGGGCAGCCAGCACCAGGAAGGCCAGCAGCACGCAGAGCGGAAACACGAACAGCGCGGTATTGCCGGCAAGGATCTGCTGATAGGTCAGCTCGGTCCACTCGAAGCTCATGCCGTTGGGCAGCTCTTCCTTCAACAACTTGGCCATTGCCGCTTCGGCCTGGCCGGAGCTGTAGCCGGGGGCTGCCGCGCCGTTGATCTCGGCGGTGATGAAGCCGTTGTAGTGCATCACCCGGTCCGGGCCCGAGGTGTCGCTGACCTTGACGAAGGTCGACAGCGGGATCATCTCGCCGCGGTTGTTGCGTACCTTCAGCTGACCAATCTGCTCGGCCTCCAGGCGGAACTGCTGATCGGCCTGTACGTTGACCTGGTAGGTGCGGCCAAAGCGGTTGAAGTCGTTGGCATACAGCGAACCGAGGTAGACCTGCATGGTGTCGAAGATCTCATCGATGGCCACGCCGTGGGTCTTGGCCTTTTCACGGTCGATATTGGCTTCGACCTGCGGCACGTTGACCTGATAGCTGGTGAACAACCCGGCCAGTTCCGGCACCTGGCGGCTCTTGGCGATGATGTTCTGGGTTTCCTTGTACAGCTCGTCATAACCCAGGTTGGCGCGATCCTGAATCTGCACACGGAAGCCGCCGATGGTGCCCAGGCCCATCACCGGTGGTGGCGGGAAGATGGCGATATAGGCTTCCTGAATCCCGGCGAACTGGCCGTTGAGCTCCGCGGCGATGGCGTTGGCGCTCAGCGACGGGTCCTTGCGCTGGTCGAAGTCCTTCAGGGTGACGAACACGATGCCGCTGTTCGGGCTATTGGTGAAACCGTTGATCGACAATCCGGGGAAGGCCACGGTGTTGGCCACGCCGGGGTGCTTGGCGGCGATATCGGACATGCGCTTGATCACCGCTTCGCTGCGATCCAGGCTGGCGGCATCCGGCAGCTGGGCGAAGGCGACCAGGTACTGTTTATCCTGCGGTGGCACGAAGCCGGTCGGGGTGCTGGCGAAGCCCAGGTAGGTCAGCCCCATCAGGCCGGCATAGACGATCAGGGCAATGCCGCTACCGCGCAATACGCGGCGCACGGTGCCGACGTAACCATTGCTGGCCCGCTCGAACACACGGTTGAACGGTGCGAACAGCCAGCCGCCGAACAGCCGGTCCAGGCCACGGGAGAAGCGATCCTTGGGCTCATGGTGGCCCTTGAGCAGCACCGCGGCCAGCGCCGGCGACAGGGTCAGCGAGTTGAACGCCGAGATCACCGTGGAGATGGCGATGGTCAGCGCGAACTGCTGATAGAACTGCCCGGTAAGCCCGGAGATGAATGCGGTAGGGATGAACACCGCACAGAGCACCAGCGCCGTGGCGACGATGGGGCCGGTAACTTCCTTCATCGCCTGCTTGGTGGCTTCCACGGGCGTCTTGCCGAGGCCGATGTTGCGCTCGACGTTCTCCACCACCACGATGGCGTCATCCACCACGATGCCGATGGCCAGTACCAGGCCGAACAACGACAGGGCGTTGAGCGAGAAGCCGAACATGTGCATCACTGCGAAGGTGCCGATCAACGAAACCGGTACCGCGGCCAGGGGAATGATCGAGGCGCGCCAGGTCTGCAGGAACAGGATCACCACCAGCACCACCAGCACGATGGCCTCGAGCAGGGTATGCACCACCGCCTCGATGGAGCCGCGCACGAAGATGGTCGGGTCGTAGACGATTTCGTAGTCCACACCCTGGGGGAAGCTCTGCTTCAGCTCGGCCATGCGCTCACGCACCGCATCGGAAATGGCGATGGCGTTGGAGCCCGGGCGCTGGAAGATCGGCATGGCCACGGCGGGCTGGTTGTTGAGCAGCGAGCGCAGGGCGTACTGCTCGGAGCCCAGTTCGATTCGGGCGATGTCCTTGAGGCGGGTGATTTCACCGTTTTCGCCGGCACGGATGACGATGTTCTCGAACTCTTCCTCGCTGACCAGGCGGCCCTGGGTGTTGATCGACAGCTGGAAGCTGGTGTCACTGGCAGCGGGTGGCGCGCCCAGGGAGCCGGCGGCGACCTGACGGTTCTGCTCGCGAATGGCGTTGACCACGTCGGTCGCCGTCAGCCCGCGCGAGGCGACCTTGTCCGGGTCCAGCCACACGCGCATCGAGTAATCGCCGAGGCCGAACAGGCGCACGTCACCGACGCCATCCAGACGCGACAGCTCGTCCTTGATGTTGAGGGCGGCGTAGTTGGACAGGTAGAGCATGTCGTAGCTGTTATCCGGCGACGTCAGGTGGACCACCATGGTCATGTCCGGTGAGGCCTTGTCGACCGTCACGCCGAGGCGCTGCACCTCGGTGGGCAGGGTCGGCATGGTGCGCGTCACGCGGTTCTGCACCTGCACCTGGGCGGTGTCCAGATTGGTGCCCAGGGCGAAGGTGATGGTCAGCGTCATGCGCCCGTCGTTGTTGGCCTGGGAGGACATGTACAGCATGCCCTCGACACCGACGATGGCCTGCTCCAGCGGCGAGGCAACGGTTTCGCCGATGACCTTGGGGTTGGCGCCGGGGAAGTTGGCGGTGACCACCACGGTGGGTGGTACCACTTCCGGGTATTCGCTGATCGGCAGCTGGAACAGCGAGATGGCGCCGCCGATCAGGATGATCAGCGACAGCACGGCGGCAAAGATCGGCCGCTGGATGAAGAACTGCGAGAAGTTCATCGTTAATGTCCTTGTGATGCGGGCACAGCCCAGCCTGCCCACGCCACAGGTGGTGCGAGCAGGTTCTCGGGTAGGAAGGTGGAGGGCTAGGCCCGGTGTTACTTGATGCTGACCTTCAGGGGTTCGTCATTGCGCGCCGAGGCCACTGCCTTGCGCTGCTTTTCCAGGGTCGCCAGAGTCTTCTCGTCGGCCATCGGCACGGCTTGCGGGTCCACGGTGCTGCCTGGAATCGCGCGCTGCAGGCCGTTGACCACTACGCGATCACCCTTGGCCAGGCCGCTGCGCACGATGCGCAAGCCTTCGAGCTTCGGTCCCAGCTCGACGGAACGGTAGGCGACCTTGTTGTCGGCACCGAGCACCAGCACGAATTTCTTGCCCAGGTCGGTGCCGACGGCGACGTCCTGGATGAGCATGGCATCGTAGGTGTCGCTGCCAACCAGCTTCAGACGGGCATACAGGCCCGGGGTGAACTGGCCGTCACGGTTGTCGAACACGGCGCGACCGCGGATGGTGCCGGTGCGCGGGTTGACCTGGTTGTCGAGGAAGTCCAGCTGGCCCAGGTGCGGGTTGCCGGTTTCATTAGACAGGCCCAGGTACACCGGGCTCTTGCCGCGGCTGTCATGGCCTGCGCGGCGAGCCAGCTCGGTGTACTTGAGGAAGGCTCGCTCGTCGGCATCGAAGTAGGCATACACCTTGTCGGTCGAGACCAGCGAGGTGAGCAGCGATTCGCTGGCGGTGACCAGGTTGCCAGCGGTCACTTCGGCCCGGCTGACGCGACCATCGATGGGCGCCGTCACCCGGGTGAAGCTGAGGTTCAGGCGGGCATTGTCGAGCTCGGCCTGAATGCCGGCCACTGCCGCCTGCGCTTCCTGGGCGGCGCTCTTGCGGGCATCGGCAAGCTCGGTGGAAATCGCGTTGCCTTCACGCAGGCGCTCGCCACGCTGGGCTTCGCTGCTGGCCCGTATCTGGTTGGAGCGGGCTTGCTGCAGTTGGGCTTCGAGGCGTTTGACTTCAGCCTGGAATGGGCGCGGGTCGATCTGGAACAGCAGGTCGCCTTTCTTCACCAGCGATCCTTCGCTGAAGCTCACCTTGTCGATGAAGCCGGAGACCCGCGGGCGGATCTGCACCGACTCCGGAGCTTCGAGGCGGCCGGTGAATTCGTCCCACTCGTTGAGGGGCTGCTGGATGACTTCGGCCACGCTGACCTTGGGGACAGGCATCTGCTGTGCACTTTCCTCGGTCTTGCCACAGGCCGCCAGCACCAATGCTGCGGTGAGGGCCAAAGGAAATTGCCAGAGCCTTGTGTTGGGCTGTTCCATGATTACGATCCGCCAGGGTGTCAGTAGTGATGGAGGCGGAGTCTGGTCTCAGCAACATCCAGGAACGAATCGAACGCCGCGAAGATATATATCATCGAGAATGATGATATTACCCATCGGAATATAAATAGAGAGCTACCTATCTATTTGGTCTAGGCCTGGATGCAAGTTCCAAGCGCTATTCCAGGCTGTCGGGATCACCAAAGAACATCTGGATGCGCGAGCGCAGCCAGCGCTCGGCGGGATCGTTGTCCTGGGCGCCGCGCCAAGCCATGGACATCTCGAAGCTGTCGCTCTCGAAGGGCAGGTCTTCGGCGCGTAGACCTCCAACAGCGGTCAGTGCGGCTGCAGTGTAGTCGGGCACTACGGCAATTAGGTCGGTGCCGGCCAGCAGGGTGCCCAGGCCGTTGAACTGGGGCACGGCGAGCACCACCTTGCGGGTGCGCTCGAAACGCGCCAGCTGGTCATCGATAAAGCCGTTGAGGTCGCCTGCAAACGACACCATGGCGTGGGGCCGGGCGCAGTACTCATCGAGGCTCAGCTTGCCGGGAATCGCATCGGCGCGCAGTAGCTTCGGCTTGCTGCGTCGCAGCGTCTTGCGCTTGGCGTTGGCGGGCAGTTCTTCGGTATAGCTGACACCGACCGAGATTTCGCCCGAGGCGAGCAGATTGGGCATCAGCAGGTAATTGGCGCGGCGGACCACCAGCACCACGTTGGGCGCTTCGGAGCGCAGGCGACGGAGCAGGGCAGGGAGCAGGGCGAACTCGACGTCGTCCGAGAGACCAACGCGAAACACCGCGGTACTGGTGGCCGGGTCGAACTCCGATGCACGGCTGACGGCGGTGGAGATCGAATCCAGCGCGGGTGAGAGCAGGGCGAAGATTTCCTGGGCCCGGGCAGTCGGCTCCATGCTGCGGCCGGTACGCACGAACAACGGATCGTCGAACAGGTTGCGCAGGCGCGACAACGCCGCGCTGATCGCCGGCTGGCCGAGAAACAGCTTCTCTGCCGCACGGGTCACGCTGCGTTCGTGCATCAGTGTTTCGAAGACGATCAGCAGGTTGAGATCGAGACGGCGCAGGTCGTTGCGGTTCATCCGGGTTCCAAATGTGCGGGCTTGCCAGAGCGGGACGCTAGTGAGAGCCTTGTGCGCTAATAGTACGAGCACTTGAGCGCATTGGGAAAGACACCGGTATCATTGGCATATCCACACGTTCCGCCGGCCTATATCACTGCCAGGCATGACGACTATTACTCGTGTCGGGTGGTGTGCACCCTGGTCTGCAGATAAAGTCCAATCCAGTGAATGACCCAATCCGCGATCAGTTGAGGTTGACGATGTCCCGCATGATCCGTTTCCACAAGTTCGGCGACGCCAGCGTATTGCAGTGCGAAGAAGTGCCGACACCCACTCCGAATGCCGGTGAGGTGCTGGTACGTGTCCAGGCGCTCGGCGTCAGCTGGGGCGATGTGCTGTGGCGCCAGAACCTGGCGTCCGAAGAAGCCACGCTACCCTCCGGGGTCGGCTCCGAGCTGGCCGGTATCGTAGAAGCCGTGGGCGAGGGCGTTGACGACCTCGCGGTCGGCACGCCGGTGGCCGCATTCCCGGCCAACACGCCTAACCGTTACCCGACCTGGGGTGACGTGGTGGTGGTGCCACGCTATGCGCTGACCCGCTACCCGGACGTGCTCAGCCCGGTCGAAGCGAGCATCCATTACACCGGCCTGCTGTTCGCCTATTTCGCCATGGTCGACCTGGCCAAGCTCAAGGCTGGTCAGCACGTGCTGATCACCGAAGCCTGCCACTGCCTGGCGCCACAGTCGGTGCAACTGGCCAAGGCACTGGGTGCCAATGTGATCGTTTCGACCAGTGTTTCGGGCAGCCGCGAGTTCCTGCGTGAACTGGGCGCCGACAAGATCATCTTCACCGAAGAGCAGGATCTGGTGCTTGAGGTCGAGCGCTACACCGAAGGCAAGGGTGCCGAGGTGATTCTCGACCACTGCGCCGGCCAGCAGCTCAAGTTGCTTGGTGATGTGGCAGCGACCCGCGGCAAGTTGATCCTCTATGGGCTGAACGGCGGTAACGACACCGCTTTCCCGGCCTGCGCCGCGTTCAAGAAGCACCTGCAGTTCTTCCGTCATTGCGTGCTGGACTTCACCGGGCACTCGGAGCTGGGGATCGAGCAGGATCACGCCGCCGTACAGCGCGCGCTGGACCACATCAACATGCTCACCGCCGATGGCCTGCTCAAGCCGCGTATCGACAAGACGTTCCCCTTCGAGGAGTTCGCCGAGTCGCATCGCTACATGGAAGCCTGCCCAGATCGTGGCCGCGTCGCTCTGACGCTCGAATGATCGAATGATCGAACCCTGAACGAGAAAAGCCCGGCATCGACCGGGCTTTTTCTTGGGGCGACACTTCCCTGTGTCATGCCTTCAGCATCGCGCCCATGCATTGCGGTTTGATGAACGACGGCGCCTAACTGCTTTCGCGCACCCGCAGCTCGAATCCCAGGTCGATACTGGGTGCAGCGGGGCGGCCATCGAGCATCTTCAGCAGCAGGTTGGCGGCCTCGCGGCCCACTTCCGTGCGCGGCGTGTGGATCGACGACAGCCGCGGCACGGTATGCGCCGAGGCTGGCAGATCATTGAAGCCGACCATTGCCACGCGGCCCGGCACTGCCAGGTCGGCGCGCTGCGCCTCGAAAAGCGCGCCCTGGGCCAAGTCGTCGTTACAGAAGAAGATGCCGTCGACATCCGGATGGCGCTGCATCAGCTCGCGGAACAGCTGGCAACCCAGGCCGATGGACGAGGGCAGGGGGTGCAGCAGCTCCAGGGCCGGGTCATAGACGCCCGCTGCCTGCAAGGCGCGGCGAAACCCTTCGCCACGTTGCATCACCCGTGGGTCCAGCTGGGCAGCCACATAAGCGAGCCGCTTGCGCCCTTGCTGCAGCAGGTGTGCGGCGGCAGCTTCACCGGCAGCCTGCTGGGAAAAACCAACGCTGGCGATACCCGGGGCATCGCTCAGCTCCATCATGTGCACGCAGGGAATACGGCTGGCACTGAGCAGGTGTCGTGTGCCTTCGGTGCGGTCGAAGCCGGTAAGCAGCATGCCCATCGGCCGGTACGGCAGGTAGTTGCGTACCAGTCGTTCCTCCTCGTCGCGGCAATAGTGGTAATCGCCGATCAATACCTCGATGCCGCGTGGCCGCATCACTTCATGGATGGCTTCCAGCGGCTCGATGAACAACTGGTTGGACAGCGACGGAATCAACACCACCACCGAGGTGCTACGCGCCGAAGCCAGCATGCGGGCGGCGGGGTTTGCCACGTAGCCCAGCTCATCAGCGGCCTTGCGCACGCGCTCGACCAGCTCCGCGCCCACCGTGGTTACACCGCGTAAAGCTCGAGATGCCGTAATGGTCGACACGCCGGCGCGCTCGGCGACCTGCGCCAGGGTTGGCATGCCAAGGGTACGGGAACTGCTGTGCGTCGGAGATTTCATCGCCAGGGTTGTCATCGGCCAGAATTGATGGTTAAGGTAGCGCTGTCTCAAGTGCCTGGCAATCGGCGTAATTCGTTTGCCGCCTGGAGCAGAAGTAACCGGCAAAATAATAGGTACAACATTGAAGCAGCCGTCATGCGGATATCTTTATCCGCGAAAGATAGCGCTGTCTTCTGCTGGAGTTGCGATATGAACACACCAATCACCGCGTTGGTCGTCATGGGCGTATCCGGGTGTGGCAAGAGCTGCGTCGGGGAATCAATCGCCAAGCATGTCGGCGGTTACCTAATCGAAGGTGACCAATTTCACCCGCCCGCCAACATCAAGAAGATGAGCGCCGGCATTCCCCTCAACGACGATGACCGTGCCGATTGGCTGGTCCGGCTGGGTCAGGAACTGGTTAGCGCACTGGAAACCCACGCCCACCCCGTACTGACCTGCTCGTCACTCAAACGCAAGTACCGCGACCGGCTGCGCGAAGCCGTGCCCGGTTTGGGCTTCGTGTTTCTCGAACTGTCCCGTGAAGAGGCTGCGCAACGCGTCGGCAACCGCCCGGGTCACTTCATGCCGGCCAGCCTTATCGACAGCCAATTCGCCACCCTGGAACCGCCCTATGGCGAGCCCTCCACGTTGGTCCTGGATGCCGGCGAATCCATCGATACCCTGGGCCGCAAGGCCGCTGATTGGTGGCGGGCCGCTAACGACCGCTAACCGTGCAACCCCATGCTTCTCCCATAACAAACACAAGTGGAGGCGACATGAAAGAGATTCATCAGGCTGACCGTTACACCGCAGCGCACAATCACCAGGCGGCGACAAGCCGAGAGGAGGGCGCTCATCATGAATGAGGCGACCACCATGGGTGCCGGGGCACTGCTATCCATCGCCGCCGGCGCGGTTCTGCTGCTGCTCCTGCTAATCATCCGCTTCCGCCTACATGCCTTTCTCGGTCTATTGCTGGTGAGCATCTTCACCGCACTGGCTACGCAGATTCCCTTCGACAAGATAGTGCCGACACTGCTCGGCGGCTTCGGTACTACGCTGGCTGCCGTTGCGTTGCTGGTCGGCCTGGGTGCGATGATCGGGCGTTTACTGGAGATCACCGGCGGCGCCCAGGTGCTGGCAGACACCTTGATTAACAAGTTCGGCGAACACCGTGCGCCATTCGCGCTGGGTGTTGCTTCCCTGCTGTTCGGCTTTCCGATCTTCTTCGATGCCGGTCTGATCGTGATGCTGCCGATCATCTTCAGCGTGGCCAAGCGCTTTGGTGGCTCAACGCTCAAGTACGCGCTACCAGCCGCCGGTGCCTTCGCCGCGATGCACGCTCTGGTGCCGCCGCATCCAGGGCCCGTAGCTGCAGCAGAACTGCTGGGCGCGAACATCGGCCTGTTGGTTATCGTCGGTACCGTCATTGCGCTGCCAACCTGGTATTTCGGCGCCTATCTGTTCGGTCTGTGGGCTGGCAAACGTTACGACCTGAAATTGCCGGCCAGCTTTCTGACCGATGTGCCGCGCGATATCAACGTTACACCGCCGGCATTTTCGCTGGTGCTGACCATTCTGCTAATGCCATTGGTGCTGATCTTCCTGGATACCGGCCTAAATACCCTCACGGTCATGGGCGCCGTGGATGGCGGCAGCAGCTGGGTGCAGTTCCTGCGCATGCTCGGTAAAACGCCGGTGGCGCTGTTGATCACCGTGCTGTTTGCCTTGATCGCCTTCAGCGGCCGCCATAGCCGTCAGCACCTGGAAAAGGTCTGTGAAGGTGCGCTGGGGCCGATCTGCTCGATCATTCTTGTCACTGGGGCAGGGGGCATGTTTGGCGGTGTGCTGCGCACCAGCGGTATTGGTGATGCACTAGCCGCTACGCTGTCAGACACCGGCATGCCGGTGATCCTCGCTGCCTTCGTAATCTCTGCAGCGCTGCGCGTTGCTCAAGGTTCGGCCACCGTGGCACTGACCACCACAGCCGCGCTGGTGGCGCCGATGGTTGCCGCAACACCGGGGCTCAGCGAGTTCGACTTGTGCTTTATCGTGGTGGCCATAGCTGGTGGCGCGACGGTGCTGTCTCACGTTAATGACTCCGGGTTCTGGCTGGTCAGCCGCTTCCTGGAAATGGACGAGAAGACCACACTAAAAACCTGGACGGTGATGGAAACGCTGCTGGGTAGCATCGCGTTCCTTCTGGCTGTCATCGGCAGCCTGATTCTCTAGCCAACCTGTACGAGGCCTTCACCGCGAGCAGCCGCTTGCGGTGAAGGCCTCGTATAACAACGGCTCGCTCATCGGTTACAGCCTTGAATCACTGCGCAGCAACCTTATGCACGGCCTTGAGAATCACCTGGGCGACATCGGCAGGCTGGGATTGCTGCGGAACGTGGCTGGTGTTCAGCTCGCTCAAGGTTGCACCGATTCGCTTGGCGGCAGCGCGCTGAACGTCCGGGTGAATCATCCGATCCTGGGTTGCGAGCAGGTACCAGGACGGCTTGGTTTTCCACGCGGCAGCCGTAACCTTGTCTTCGAATGCGGACGCTTTGATCGGCCCCTGGGTTGCGGTCATTACGGCAGTCTGTGCTGCCGGCAGATCCTGAGCGAAGTCCTTGGCCATGCCTTCGGCCGTCAGGTAGATATAGCCATTGCTATCGACCTTCAGCTGGCTGATGCCAGGAGGCGTCGGCGCTCCTTTACCTTGTTCGCCGCTGGTTTGCCCGGCTTGCGGTGCAAACGCAGCCACGTAAACCAACGCGCTGACCTTCTTGTCGTTACCGGCTTCGGTGATGACCGTGCCGCCCCAGGAGTGGCCGACCAGTACGACCTTGCCATCCTGATTGTTCAGCACTCGCTGGGTTGCAGCCACGTCGTCAGCCAGGGAGGTAAGGGGGTTCTGCACCACGGTGACGGTAACGCCTTCGGCCTGCAGCAGCGGCACCACCTTGGCCCAGTCGGAACCATCGGCGAACGCACCGTGTACGATCACTACCGAAGGTGAGGTGTCGGCAGCGTGGCTGGTGCCAAGGGTCAGACTGGTAACGATGGCCAGTGCGATTGCAGCGATTTGAGATTTGACGGTTTTCATTGCGTAAACTCCTGTGTGGGTGTGATTCAAATTCTGCTGCCCGAGCCGACTGGCCGGTATCGGTCATTTATCCGATCCAAGGACTTTTCTGGTGAACGACGCTCCGTCACTTCTCGTTTCTCCGGGCGCAGCGTTGGCTGCCATTTCCCAAGTGGGCGACCTGAGCATGGGCCAGCCGCTGGGGCATTCCATGCGGGTTGCCAGGCTGGCCAGGCAGTTGGCGCAAGCCGGTGCAGGGCAGGGTGGTCACCTGGCTGTTGCCGAGCATGTCGCGTTATTGCGCTGGTCTGGCTGTACCGCCAACGCCGAAGGCTTCACACATTTGCTGGGCAACGATGTCGACGGGCGCCGCGCGATGCTCGACCACACGCTGGGCGCCGATGACATGCGCGCAGTCCACAAGGCGAGCTCCCTGGCCGTGGTGCACTGCGAAGTATCGGAGCAGGTGGCCAGCACGCTCGGGCTCGGCGCGGACGTAGAAGGAGCGCTGTATCGGGTCTTCGAAACCTATGACGGCTTCGGCCGGCCCGCTGGGCTGACCCACGGACAAATCCCTGAAGTCGTCTATCAGGTGGTGCTGGCCGGTGACCTGGAAATTCTCAGCCGCACCCACGGCCTTGATTCAGCACTCGACTGGATCGGCGCCCAGTGCAACAGGCGTTATCCGGCAGCGCTTGCCGAATTGCTCATGCAAAACGCCGCAGACTGGTTGGCGCGACTGGAAATCGTGGCCGAATCAGCAGCCGTGGAAACGCCGCAAAACGCGGTACCACTGAGCCTGGTGGGCGATGTAATCGATTTGAAATTGCCCTGGCTGGCGGGTCATTCGCGCCAGGTCGCGCACATAGCCGTCGAAGCTGCGCGCTTGTGGGGGCTGAGCGAAGCGATGCTCACGGAGATCGGTAAAGCCGCGTTGATTCACGGCCTTGGCCGCGCAGCAGTCTCCAACCATATCTGGAACAGCCCGGGCCCGTTGCCGTATGGCGCAACGGAGCGGCTGCACTTGGTACCGTACTGGACGCAGAAAGCCTGCAAGCGCATTCCCGAACTCGCACGGCCAGGTGATATAGCCGCCCATGCATACGAACGGCTCGATGGCAGCGGGTACTACCGTGGATTATCAGGTGACACGTTGAATGCCGAGCACCGGCTGTTGGCGACCGCTAATGCCTGGGTTGCGCTGCAAAACGACAGACCCTGGCGACCAGCCCATAGCGACCAGGAAGCGCAAAACGTCCTCAGACAAGATGCCAACCGAGGTGCATTCGATAACGAGATTTGCGAAGCGGTGATCGCTGCCGCAAATGGCAGGCAACGACTCGCACAGCCACGGAGCTCGTTGCTTACCGTTCGTGAGTGCGATGTTCTCGGTGAGATCAGCCGTGGTGCCAGCAACAAAGAAGTAGCACGAACGCTGTCGATCAGCCCAAGCACCGTGCGCACGCACATGGAAAGCATCTTTCGCAAACTGGAGTGCTCGACGCGAGCTGCAGCCACATTGAAGGGGCTGACGCTGGGATTGATCCAGTGAGTTACGAGAATTGCACTGTGGAATGGCGCAGGATCGCAAAGCCATAACTTCGCATAATGTATATTATGTTAAATTAAATATCACGAGCTAGAACCGAATTTAGAGACGAGTCATGATTTCTAGACGTCGCGGATCAAACTGCCTGGGCGCTCGAGAAGTCACCACAGAGGTATGCACCTCTAGCACCGGGCACATGTTCCACTGTTCGCCTTTCACAAGAAGCGCCTTACGGCGCTCCACTACCACCTTACTTTCCGCCGACCGAAAACTTCGCGCCGTTGTAACTTCCCTGGAATATCTGCAGATCCTTGCCCGTCTGAGCCATCACTGCTTGGCGCAAGCGAGCAAAACTTGGGCTAGATCTATCATAGGCATGTCCTGCGTTCATCACTACAGTGCGTGTATCCCCTGAACCTTCGACAGTTGACGGGTAGTAGCTGCTTAGCAGGATCAGTTTGATATTCTCCCTGCCCTGCGTGATTCTCCACGTGACCGCCTCATAAGAGCTCAGCACCAATATGACCGGCTTGCTAACTGGGCGCACGGCAATGTCGACTATGCCTGGGCGGTTTCCTGACCCCTTACCCTTCGGTAAAGGATTCGTTGACTCATAGACCCCGACCCCTTCAAGCACTGCATCCTTTGCGATGGTAGCGAAGGGCGGCGGCGGTGACGTTTCGTAAACTGACGCTGAACTGGAACCCATTTGGGGGCTCATGCTGTTGAGCTTTTGCATCTGCTCTTCAAGGTTTCGGCTATCCAAGAACGCTTGAAGACTCTCTTCCTTCCCTTGTTCAACCTTGAGCCCAAACCAGATTCCACCCCCACCCCGCCTAATAAAGCCAGGTCGTCCATCCAGCCCGCTAATCGTGCCGACGCCCTCGGACGGTAGCATTGCAGGAGCGATAGTTTTGGCTTCGAGATTCAGAACCCATGATTGCGTTCCGGAACTGCGGAAGAGCGAATCAACCAGAATTTGGTTCTCGCTGAGCTTGGCGTAGCGACTGCTTAACAATGATCCGGTCTTCCAGGCACTCTCCTCCCCTGACTGCAGATCAACCGCTAAAAGCTCCTTATTACCTACGAAAAGCAACGCACGACCTGAGAAGATGGGGGTTGGTTTTGACGGGCTGACTCCGTAGCCGCTTTTCAATGCGTAGCTTTTTACAACGCGAGCTTGAATGACATTGTCACTTCGCTCGTAGGCTACCGATGAGAAGGATCGCCCAGCTCCAATAGCAACTGACCCATCACTGAGTTCAAAGCCCCACTGCGGGCTCTCCGCCGGAGATGAGTCGGCGGAGAACGTTCCATTCAACAAGTCGACAACCACTGTTTTACCATTGGCGTCGGTCGCTAAAGCTGCAGAGATCCTGGGCAGCCAGACCAGCAATCTGCGCAGCGTATTATCCTGCCACAGAAGCTCTGCAGTCTCAGTGTCGTAAAAGCTGAGACCTTCTCTGGAACCGCTTGAAATCGCAAGAACTCTACCATTAGGCGAAAGCAAAGCTTCACTGAAGCTGTAACGTCCATTTGTTGCCAATTTAGCGATCAGTTTCCCGCCTGGAATTTCTATCGAGTGAATCCCGCCACGGCCGTCCTGGAGAACTGCGACACCTGCTGCTGCCGCTGAAATAGCGGACATTGCGGAGCCGCCAGAAGGTATGAGCACTGGAGCACCGAGCTCTATCATTGGCCGCAATGCAGGCATGCTGAGTCGTCTTTCGATCTGTTTCACCTGCAGATAACGCAGCAAGATTTCATCCTGAGCGTTCAGGCACTCACGGCTCACTGGACGCGTCTTGATCTTCTCGACCGAGTCAAAACGGGAAATCTCCATGCCTTGGCTACAGGTCAGGCCGCGAATCTCACGCAGCACCTTATAGCGAACAGCAAAGGAATCGTTCGCGCTCAGTAAGTCCTGTAGCGTTTCCTCTGCTACGCGAACCTGCGGACTGGGTGGGAATGCCCGATTTAGCTTTTCACCTGCCGACAGGAATGCTTCCTCGACAAATGAACAGCCGGACAGACTTAGAACAAGCGCAATGCTGGTAACTAATCGCAAGCGGAACTCCATTTCCAGAAGGCCTGTTCAGCGGGAGCTAAAGCAATTTAGATCTAGCGCTGCGGATGCTAATGACAGAAGTGGTGAGAGGCAAGACGCATGCCCCTACTAATCGACCAGCCATATGCTTGATCAGCTCGGTCTAGCAGTGAGGAACAGTGCCCCAGCCGTCACCTGCTGCATCTATCATGCTAGTCAAAGCATCGGCCCACCTAACCAGCCCAGAACGCCTTTCCAACCGCGATCAGTCCAACCTGGCACTAGAGGCGCAGCCCATCCTTGGGAGATTCCGCGCTTGTTCAACGAGCTTCGCCGTGTACACGCCACTAAAGATGATAATCCCCCGCCGCCTCCGGCTGATAAAGCACCTTCCTGATCTCGATCTGCCGAGTACGACCAGCGATTCGCCAGTCGATGGCGTCGCCTTCCTGATAGCCCAGAATGGCGGCGCCGAGGTCGGAACAGACTGAATGTTTGCCGGCGCTGCTGTTGGCGTCTTCGGGGTAAACCACGGCCACTTCGATCTCTTCGTCGTCCAGTTGCACCAAGGCTCTGGAATTCATCGTGATGACAGTGCCTGGCACCTGATCCGGCTCGACGACAACGGCGCGTTCGAGCTCGTGTTCGAGTTGGACGACTGGGCCGTCCTCCAGCGCGATCAGGTTGTCGAGTTTGGCCTTGTCCATTTCGGTGATGTAGATCCCGGGTGCATCATGGAAGGCATCTTCACGTAGCAGCTGCAGATAACGTCCCGCCGTCATGGCCCACGACGTCATGGTCGGCGTTTCGCTCTCCAGCTCGAAGCCGCTGCGTTCAAAGGCTTTCTGCGAGCGCAGGTTTTCGGGATGAATGTTGGCGATGAGCTTATCGGCACGCATATCGAGAAAGGCGAGTTTCATACCTTCGCGGATGGTGCGGGTGCCGAGGTTGCGTCCCCACTTTTCGCTGTCGCCGATGGCCAAGACGATCTCGCACTCCCTGTCGGTCTTGATCAGACGGACGAAGCCCACCGGCTCGTCGTGCCGGTCATAGGCCATGAAGAAGCGGCCGCCCCGGTTAAAGAGATGGGTCAGGATCGGCAGTTGAGTCCGCTCGATGGTGTGTTCGATGGTGCGGGAAACATCACGCGAATCGCTCAGGTAGCAGGTAACGCGATCATCTTCCAACCAGTCCATCAGCTTCAGCGCATGTGCCCGAGTAATTTCAGGGCACAGCGAAATGAAAGGCTTGTTCATCTTCACCACACATATTTGAAGGATTTAAAGCCCTTCATGGCTATGGCCATGACGGTTCTTTCGGCAACCGGCAAGTTTAAAGCATAGGGCGAGTAATTCCGACCCAACTGCCGGCTTTTCCTCCAAAGATGTCTGGGGTTGGTCGATCACAGGTGCGCAACAGGGGGCGCCCCCGTGACGAGCATCCTTCCCCCTAAAGTGAATTACTTCGAATCGGAGCTGATCTTTACCGTTTCGGTGGTCACATCCGGCAATCCCGCACGCGCGGGAACGAAGGTTTTTATGATGCGGCCCCTATAAGGCCCCTCGGAGGCGAACCAGCTCTCGATGACAGCCAGATTTTTCCCACCCTCGCTGGATGCGCCCCCTGAGGAAATCTCGTTGGTGAACTTGCACGTATCGAAAGTGCCCAGCGAGGTCGTGATGGTCTCTCGACCAATGTAGGTATGTTTCTCGGTGATTTCGGTCTCTGCGCCCGGTCCGGCAGTGACGGTCTTGCTGAGGTAACTGACCGTGACTGTCTGTCCCGGCTGGAAATCGACCGGTACAGCCGGTGGCGGGATATTGTACGTGGTGACCAGTGCGGCACCGCTGCCGTGTTGGTTGCCATATCTGATGATCTTGCCATCCACCAGATCAACGAAGGAGTAACCCGTGAAGATCGGTGCATTATCGATCAGTGTCGTTTGCGCCTGAACCAAAGGGTTGGCATCCGCAAATGACCGACGAGCCAGGGTTTCGGTTTTGGTGTGGCCTACAATGTCCGGCGCATTGCTGGCTCGCGCCTGGGTTTCGACTGTACTGCCCTGACGGAAGTCGGTCTCGGCAATGCAGTCCCCCGATGAAGTGTCACTTGCAGCCGATGAACCCGCAAATGCCCCGCTCCACGCAACGACCATTGCGGTCGTAACGCGCGTCATTGTCTTGAGGTAACGACGCTGCAAATTGATTTCACCCATTAGGCGCCTCTTAATCTGATAGCAATGAACGCCCTCCGCCTGGTACTCGCGGCGCAAATCAATTGGCTGCGGCGGCGTAGAGACAAACCGAAAAAGCTATCAGCAGCCTAAACGGTGCTCAATAGCACATATGTGCTGCTGAGCACGTTCCAGCGCCTTTTGATTATCGTGTCCCGCCCCTTCGCGCACTGGCTGGACACGATCACTGGAGAGGGCTACTTCTCCCCTCTCCCTCCGATATGTCCAATACCCTAATGGACAAGCAGACTCTCCGGCAGTCAGCGCCTCACAACACGCTGGCCAGGAACTCGCGCAGCCGTGGATGCTGCGGGTTGTCCAGCAAAGCCCGTGCATCGCCCGCCTCCACCACCTTGCCGTTGTCCATGAACACGATGTTGTCCGCCACCTCGCGGGCAAAGCCGATTTCATGGGTGACCACCAGCATGGTGATGCCCGAGTGCGCCAACTGCTTCATGACCTGCAGCACTTCACCGACCAGCTCGGGGTCCAGCGCCGAGGTCGGCTCGTCGAACAGCATCACCTCGGGCTGCATGGCCAGTGCCCGGGCGATCGCCACGCGCTGCTGTTGCCCGCCGGACAGCTCGCGCGGCCAGGCTTGTGCACGGTGCGCCAGGCCGACCTGGTCGAGCAGCTGCATGGCCTGAGTTTCCACCTCAGCGCGTTTCTGGCCGAGGATGCGGATAGGTGCGTCGGCGATGTTCTGCAGCACCGTGCGGTGCGGGAACAGGTTGAACTGCTGGAACACCATACCGATGCGCTGACGCTGCCGGGCGACGGCCTTCTCCGGCAGTTCGTAGAGCGCCTGGCCCTTGCGGCAGTAACCGATCAGGGTGTCGCCGACGTGGATGGTGCCGCCGTCGAGCTTTTCCAGGTGGTTGATGCAGCGCAGCAAGGTCGACTTGCCCGAACCGGACGGCCCGAGAATCACCGTTACCGAGCCGGCCGCGATATCCAGATCGATGCCGTGCAGCACCGTGTTGCCGGAAAACTGCTTATGTACGCCACGCAGGCGGACTGACTCGCTCATGATTCGGCCTCCTGCGTGCCTTTGTTGCGGCGCAGCCAACTGCCGCGCGCCGGAGCATTGCCGCGGCTGAACCACACTTCGATGTAATGCTGGAGCACCGACAGCACCGAGGTCATCACCAAGTACCAGAGGGTGGCGACCAGCAGCAGCGGGATCACCTCATAGGTGCGCTGATAGATGATCTGCGCCGAATAGAGCACGTCCTGCAGGGCGATCACCGACACTACCGCAGTGGTTTTCAGCTGGCCGATCACCTCGTTGCCGGCCGGCGGCAGGATGGTGCGCATGGCCTGGGGCAGTACGGTCTGGCGAAATATCTGCCCGGGCCGGTAGCCGAGCGCCTTGGCGGCTTCGAGCTGGCCCTGGCCGACGCTCTGGATGCCGGCGCGGATGATTTCCGCCGCGTACGCGGACTGGTGAATCACCAGGGCCAGCACCGCCGCGCTGAACGGGCTGATGATCTCGTTGGTTTCCGCACTCCACACCTCGCCCACCAGCGGCAGGCTCAGCGACAGCTGCGGATATAACGCCGCAATGTTGTACCAGAGAAACAGCTGCACCAGCATCGGCACGGCGCGGAAGAACCAGGTGTAGGCCCAGCTGACGCTGACCAGCACCGGGTTGGATGACAGCCGCATGAGGGCCAGCAGCGTGCCACCGGCGAAGCCGAACACTACCGAGATGACCGTCAGTTCGATGGTCATCAGCACGCCGGCGAGGATCGACTCTTCCGTCAGGTTCTGCGCCACCACGTCCCATTCGAAACGCGGGTTGTTGACCATCGAAGTGGCCACCAGCGACAGCAGCAACAGCACGATCAGGGCGCTGAACCAGCGTCCCCAGTGACGGTGCTTGACGATGCGCAGCCCGGCGATGTCGTCGTCAGGCCGTTGGCTCATTTGAGGTTTTCTGCGTTGAGGCCGGCGGACTCGACGGCGCCGAAGCCGATTTCCCATTTGTCGAGGATCTGCTGGTAGGTGCCGTCCTTGATCAGCGAGTTCAGCGCTGCCTGGATCGGCTTGCCCAGCGGAGAATCCTTGGCCAGGGCGATAGAGACGATGGTGTCCTCGATGGTGATCTCACCGGCCAGTTTCAGCGCCTTCACCTGGCTGGCCTGGTAGCGCAGGCCTTCGTATGGGCCGAAGAACATCGGCACGCGGCCGCTGATCACCGCCTGAACACCGGCCGGGCGATCCGGGAAGATCGGCACATTGATGGCTGGCTTGCCATCGGCCACGCAGGCCTCGCTGGCCTGCTGCAGGCGGGTCACCTGGGAGGTGCCGGCGCCGGCGCCGACGGTCTGGCCGCACAGCTCGGCAAAGCTGTTGAACGGCCCCTTGTCGGAATCCGCGCGGCCGACCAGGGCCAGCTTGGAGGCGTTGTAGTAGCCGACGAAGTCGACCTGCTCCAGGCGCTTGGCATTGGCGTCGATGTTGGAGATCGCCGCGTCGTAACGCCCGGACTTCAGGCCCGGAATGATGTTGTCGAAGCCGCCGGTGTCACGCAGGTCCAGCTTCACGCCCAGGCGATCGGCAACCGCGCTGATGATGTCGATCTCGCGCCCGGCCAGGGTCTTGTTGTCGGCCTGGTAGAAGGTGGTCGGCGGCGTGTTCGGGTTGGTACCGGCGATGATGCTGCCACGCTTCTTGATCGCTTCCGGCAGGCTGTCATGCAGCGCGGCATCGGCCTCGGGCTTGGCGGTGGCGTTGAAGGGCACGCCCTTGTCGGCGGCGAAAGCGCCGGTCAGAGGCAACAGCGCGAAGGCGGCAGCGGTCAGTGCAGAACGTTTCATGGGCTTATTCCTTCTCGGTTGCCAGCGGGGCAACGGCGGCAAAGTTTTCATCAACAGACGGCAGGCCGAGGTTTTCCCGCAGCGTGCTGTATTGGTAATCGGTGCGGAACAGGCCGCGGCGCTGCAGCTCTGGAATCACCAGCTCGACGAACAGCTCGAGCTGGTCGGGCAGCACCGCCGGCATGATGTTGAAACCATCGGCGCCGCCCTGCTCCAGCCAGTGCTGGAAGTCATCGGCGATATCCTCGGCGGTGCCGACCACCACGCGGTGACCGCGTGAGCCGGCAGCCACTGCTGCCAGTTGGCGCAGGGTCAGGTTCTCGCGGGCGGCCAGCTCGGTAAGCAGCTTGACGCGGCTCTGGCTGCCTTCGGTAGCGGGGATTTCCGGCACCGGGCCGTCGAGCGGATAGGCGGTCATGTCCACGCCGAAACGCGCCGACAGTTGCTCGATGCCGTTGTCGATGTCCACCAGCTCGTTGAGCTGGTTCCAGACTGCCTGGGCCTCTTCACGGGTGCGACCGACGATGGGCATCACCCCCGGCAGAATCAGCAGGTGGTCGGGCTGGCGACCGGCGTCGCGCACGAACTGCTTCTGGCTCTGGTAGAAGGCCTGGCCCTCTTCCAGCGACGACGCTGCGGTGAACACCACTTCGGCAGTTTGCGCGGCCAACTGTTGGCCAGCAGGCGACGAGCCGGCCTCGATGATCACCGGACGGCCCTGGGGCGAACGGGCGATGTTCAGCGGCCCCTGCACCTGGAAGTGCTTGCCCTTGTGGTTGGCCGCGTGGATCTTGCTTTCGTCCGAGTAACGGCCGGTGTTCTTTTCACGGACGATGGCGCCCTCTTCCCAGCCATCCCACAGCTTGAAGGCCACATCGAGGAACTCGCGGGCCATTTCGTAGCGGTCGGCGTGGGACGGCAGGTCTTCACGGCTGAAGTTGCGCGCCGCGTCGAGGGAGAACGAGGTGACCACGTTCCAGGCGCCACGGCCACGGCTGATGTGGTCCACCGAACACAGCGCGCGCGCCAGGTGGAACGGCTCGTCAAAGGTGGTGGACGCGGTGGCGGCCAGGCCGATGTGTTTGGTCTGCACGGCCAGGGCCGAGAGCAGCGTCAGCGGTTCCAGGCGCGACATGGTCGACGGCAGGCGGTGCACGCTGGTGGCCAGGGCGTCGCCAACGAAGAACATGTCGAACTTGCCCTCTTCCGCCTTCTTGGCGATCCAGGTGAACCAGTCGATGTCGGTGGGCGAGCCTTTCGCGCCCTCGGCACGCCAGCCGCCCACGTGGTGCCCCAGCGCCTGCACGAACAGGCCGAGGCGTAATTGACGGGTTGAAGCGGGTTGCACGGACATAACGAATCCTTACTGACAGCTAATGAGTGAAGCCAGGCGATGCAAGGCGGCATCGTCAGCGAGTTGCAGATCCGCGCTGATCGCGGCCAAGCGCGCCTCGGGCAGGGATCGAAGGTTGGTGCGCAGCTTGGCCAGCACATCGGTGGGCGCGGCGGCGGTTTCCAGGCGGGTCACGCAGTGGCTGTGGGACGTGCCATCGACCATGAACAGGGTGACGCGGTGAAAGCGGCGTTCCGGGTCGAGCTCGTCGGCCGGCGCAGTCGGGTCCGGTACCCGCCGCACCCTGGCGGCCAGCGCGGCGATCTGAGTATCGACCGGTTCTTCGCCGTAACGCTGGAGGGAAATGGCGCCGTTGAGCAGCGCATCGGCGATCACGTATTCAAGGCTGAAGCGCGCTTGCACACCATTGACCGGGGCGGTGATATTGGCCGCGGTGTCGGCGCCCGGCGGAAAGCTCACCTCGATATGCTGCAGCGCATCCAGGTCCGCGCCGAGCCGCTCGCGCAGTACGAAGGCCGCCTCCGCCGCGCTGTGGGTACCGCCGCAGGTGGGGTAGCGCTTGAACTCCAGGCCGGGTGCGATGATCCGCCAGGGTGCGCCCCACCCGGCCAAGAGATCGCCGGGGCGTTCGACGCCATAACCCAGGGTGGCCAGGAATGCCTCCAGCACGCCGTGGCGCTGCGCGGCGAAACCGGCACGGGCCAACTCGACGCTGTTGACGGCACCTCGTGCGGCCAGGCCGGCGTGCAGGGCCTTGGCCGCGGAGCCGAACTGGGCGCGCAGGCCCGAGGCCTGGGTAGCAGCCAGGCCAAGGGCGATTTCAGTTTGTTCGTGCGTCAGGCGCAGCAGCCGGCATGCGGCGCCAGTCGCCGCGATCACACCCAGCGTTGCGGTGCTGTGCAGCCCGGCTGCGTAATGGCGCGTACCGATGGCCTTGCCCAGGCGGCCGGCCAGTTCGACACCGACGATATAGGCGTCGAGAAAGTCTTCGGCTGCCGAGCCCGGCTGATCCCCGAGCAAGGCCAACAGCGTCGACAGCACCACGGTGGTCGGGTGGCCGCGAAAGGTCGCATGGTAATCGTCGAAATCCAGCGCGTGGCTCATGTAACCCAGCTGCAGGGCATGATTTTCCGTGCTGCGCGCAGCCGGAAACACCGCGCACAGCGGCGCCAGGCCCGAGTCCTGGATCAGGCCGAGCTGCACGGGCAGCAGGCAGGCGAAGTAATCGATCAGGCCCTCGCGGGCACGGTCGCGCTCGTCAGACCCAGGCTGGCTGTCGGCGAGCGTTCTGGCCAGTTGACCGCTGAGGGATATGTTCAAAAAGGCACCTTCAAAGTAAGGCCTTGACCTGTATCAAAAAATTACGCAATCGAGCATTTTCCTTGTCACCAGACGAGGCTGCAACTTTGAAAAAAGTCTTTGCTTATTACCAAATGAAATAACGACTTCCCCTCATCTATAAGGGTTCAGCGTGGCGTCGTGTGCTTCGCCGTTTGCGGCTGCCGAGCTGGATCCAGGCTGGCGCATTGTCACTGGGGTGCGCCTCGCCGCGTACTTAAGTGCAGGCACACCACATCTGGGCTCTCGAGCTCCAGTCAGCTCAGCAGGTTGGGCAGTCGAGCGGTGATGCCATTGATATTGAAGGTGGCGACGCGCAGGCGCTTCATCAGCGGCTCCGTGAACGGTCATGTCCAGGTTATGACCGGCTCAAAGGGCTATCGATGCTGGCGGGTGATGGATGGCGGTGCTTGCTCAGGCCCGGCGACACCCGCAATGGCGGCGCGCGCGGTCTGCGACGGCAGTTCGGCAAACAGCTCGTAGTACTCTGCAGCGAAATGGCTGAGGTGCTGGAAGCCCCATTGCTCCGCCGCGTCGATCGACAGCTGCGCTGCCCTTGTCGTCATCAAGGTGCGGCGCACGCCATTGAGGGGCACTGAGCGCAGGTAATTGAGCGGCGTGGTCTCGGCGGCTGCGTGAAAGCTGTTTTGCAGGGTGCGCCGGCTGATCTGCAGCCGCTCGCAAAGATCGATTACTCTCGGCGCGTGGGTCATTTCTGCGGCCAACAGACGATGGCATTTCTCGACGATAAAGCTGCGCGTCGAGCTCGGCGAACGCTGCTGCTTATCAGAGGCAGGTTTGAGAAACGAACGCCTCCTTCCCAGGTGGCGTTCGTGCTTGTGCAGAAGACAGATTTTTTAGACGGCCAGCGAGAAACGGCGAGACTTACATAACGACACGCTCTGAAATAATATAACATATAAAATCTCGCCACTTCGGAAGCGTAGCATCATGCACAGGCGTCACCTCCTGCACCTGGCTCTGGCAGGTATCACCCTGCCCTGGGCTGTCGCCGCTTCCGCTACGCAGAAAATCGTGCATGCCCGCGCCTGGGATGACGGCGACAAGCTGAGGCTGGTGTTCGAATTGAGCGGCCCGGCGAAATACCAGATTTTCACGTTGAAAGCGCCCGACCGGCTGGTCGTCGATCTGGCGGACACCGGCACCTTTGCAGGCTTGAACGAATTGCCGGCTGGCAACCGCCTCCTTGGCGCCGTGCGCAGCGGCCCTCGGGCTGGGGGTACGCGTATCGTACTCGATCTCAAGCAACCAGCCCGAGTGGAAAGCTTTCTGCTCGGCCCTTCTGGCAGCGAGGGGCATCGCCTGGTGGTCGATCTGCACAGCGCTGCAATAGCGGCGCCGCAGATTGCCAAGGCGCAGCCGGCAGCCGCTGTTACTGCTGCTGCCACTGCAGGGCAGCGCGATGTGGTCGTGGTGATTGATGCCGGGCACGGCGGCAAGGACCCTGGTGCGGTGGGTGGCAACGGCGAGCAGGAAAAGATCGTGGCCCTGGCCATCGCCCGACTGCTGGCCGATAAGCTCAATCGCCAGCGTGGTTTCAAGGCGCAGCTGGTGCGCAGCTGGTGCGCAATCAGGACGTTTTCATACCGCTGCGCAAACGCGTGGAAGTTGCCCGCCGCTACAACGCCGACCTGTTCATCTCCGTGCATGCCGACGCCGCGCCGCGGCGCAACGCCTCGGGCGCTTCGGTGTTCGCCCTCTCGGAAAGCGGCGCCACCTCGACCACCGCCCGCTGGATGGCCGAACGGGAGAACAGCGCCGATATCCTCGGCGCCCGCGAGCTGCTGTCGCTGAAGAACAAGGATCCGGTGCTCGCCGGGGTGCTGCTGGACATGTCGCTGAACGCCACCATCAGCACCAGTCTGGGGTTGGGCAAGACGGTTCTCGACAATGTCGGCAAGGTGGCTGGCGTGCATCAGAAGCGCGTCGAGCAGGCCGGCTTTGCGGTGCTGAAATCACCGGATATCCCGTCGATTCTGGTGGAGACCGGTTTCATCTCCAACTCCGGCGATTGCCGCAAACTCTGCGACCCGCTGCACCAGAAACGCGTGGCCCAGGCGATTTTAGATGGGTTGCAGAAGCATTTCACGGCCAGCCCGCCGGCGGGTACTTATCTGGCGAGTCGGAAGGCTGAAGCGCTTACCTAAATAGCGGCAGTCAAAGACAGTGGGAACGGGCGGGGACGTCGCATCACAGGATGCATTGGTGGGCTGTCGCAGACCGCCGCCCAGCCCAAAGTCTTCGATAAACACCACATACCTGTGGGAACGGGCCATGCCCGTGATTTCGCGCGCATGGCGCGCTCCCACATAGGTTAGGCGTTAGCCGTCAATGGGGCTGTTGTCGTAGGGTGGACGCTAGCCCACCAACTGGTCCAGCCGAGCCTGCAACTCAGCACGCCGTGCCGCATCGGCCACTTCCTTGTTCTGCAGCCGCTCCAGCAATTCGCCGGCCTGTTCGGGCGACAGCACATAAATCCCATCGTCATCGGCGACCAGCAGATCACCCGGCTGCACCCGCACGCCGCGTATCGTCACCGGAACGTTGACCGCACCTTGCTCGCCAAGCGGGCGTGTGGTGTAGGCGCTGACGCCGCTGCAGAAGATAGGCAGTCCCAGCGTTCGTAGCGCGCGCACGTCGGTCACCGGCCCGTCGATCACCACTCCGGCCAGGCCCTTGATGCGCGCTGCGAGGGTGCGCAGCTCGCCCCAGCAGGCGCAGGTCGCCTCGCCGCTGTTGGCGACCACCAGCACGTCGCCCGGTTGGCTGGCGATCAGCGCATCGCGCAGCACGCTGCCATCCGGCGCGTGGATCTGCGCGGTGGTAACTCGGCCGACGATGTGCACATCGGCCACCAGCGGCGGCAGGCCGTGGATGTGTCCTTCCTGCAACACGTGACCGATGGTTGACGCGGCGATGCCGCGATAGGCGTCGATCAATGTAGCGGGAACGGATTCGGTAGTCATCGCGGGGCCTTGGGTCGGATCAGTGGGCAGGTGGAGCAATATTCCACCGGGTCGCTGGCCTGGTAGTAGAAGCAGCAGGTGCGGCGGAACCGTACGGCGCGCGCGCCGTCATCGAGCAGCGTCAATGGTCGGTTGAAATGCTGCAGCGGGTTGTAGTCGAGGCCGAAAAGGCTGCCGGGAGCCTGCTCGGTCAGCCAGCGAAAGTCTTCGGCGCAGCGCTGGCGCGTCTCGGCGCAGTCGAGCTTGGCCAGGCGGCGCTCGTACAGCGAGTAGACGCGCACCGCGGTGTTCTCCCAGAGGATGCGTCGCGACACGCCGGTGAGCCGGTAGAAGCTCTCCCATAACGGCTGCAGCAAGCCGGCGAACAGCTCACCGGCCACCGCCTCGCGCCAGGCATCGCGCGCGCCGGGTTCGGGCCGGGAGATGGCCAGGCTGCGCAGCGGCAGCGACGAGGTCCACAGGCCGTCATCGTGGCCGTATTCGATGAAGGTGTTGTCCAGCGACAGCTCAAGTCCCTTGTCATAGGCGGACATGGCGTACAGGCAGGCGCCGGTGAGCAGAAACGACTGACGCTTGCCCAGCAGCGAGGCGGTAATGCGCCGTGACGACGAGAGAATCACCGGGCCTAGCCTGTCCAGCAGCGCTGTGCAGGTGTTTGTGTCGAGCAGCTCGGCGGCCGGTAGGCTGCGCTCAATATCCCGTTCGCTTTCACGGCGCAGCCGCAGCGCGCCGGAAAGGCTGGCCCATTCGGCGTCGCTGAAGCTCATCGTGGAATGTCCCGGCCGAAGGGAATGCACAGCGGTGTGTGGAAGAACGGGTCGGGGATGATCCGGCAGTCGAGGTCGAACACGGTCTTGACCAGTTCTTCGCTGAGGATGTCCGCCGGCTTGCCCTGGGCGTAGGCGGTGCGCTGGTGCACGGCGACCATGTGGTCGGCGTAGCGACAGGCCAGGTTGAGGTCGTGCAGCACCATGACGATGGTCTTGCCCTCCTGGCGATTGAGCTCGCGCAGCAGGTCCAGCACCTCGATCTGGTGGGCCAGGTCGAGAAAGGTGGTCGGCTCGTCGAGCAGCACCAACTCGGTTTCCTGGGCCAGAGTCATGGCGATCCAGGCGCGCTGCCGTTGGCCGCCGGAGAGCGCGTCGACCGGGCGGTCGGCGAGCTCATCGAGGCCGGTACGGGTCAGCGCGCGGGCCACCACGGCCTCATCTTCGGCCGACCACTGCTGCATCCAGCTCTGGTACGGGTAACGTCCCAGGGCGACCAGCTGACGGACGCTGATGCCCTCGGGCGCTACCGGCATCTGCGGCAGGATCGCCAGCTCCCGCGCTACGGCGGCGGTTGGTTTGCGCTGGATGTCGGCGCCGTTGAGGATCACCGTGCCGGACTGGGGCTTGAGCAGCCGCGCGAAGGCTTTCAGCAGCGTGCTCTTGCCGCAGCCGTTGCTGCCGATCAGCACCGAGACCTGGCCGCGGGGCAATTCCAGATCGAGGTTGTCGATGATGGTCTGGCGCTGGTAGGCCAGGGTCAGGTTGCGGCTGGCGATGGCGGTCATTTCAGGAGTCCTCACTGCCGCTGCTTGATCAGCAGATAAAGAAAATACGGGGTGCCGAACACGGCAACGAAGATGCCGGCAGGCAAATCCAGCGGCAGGAACAGGGTGCGCCCGGCCAGGTCGGCGAGCATCACCAGGTTGGCACCGACCAGCGCCGCCATGCAGGCCTGGGCGGCGAAACCGATGGGGATCAGTTGGCGAGCGATATGCGGCGCGATCAAGCCGACGAAGGCCATGGCGCCGCCCCAGGCGATGGCCGAGCCGGCCAGGGCCACGCTGACGGCAAGAAGTGCGGCGCGCAGCCACTGCACGCGCACGCCGATGCCGCGGGCCAGCCCCTCATCCAGCTGCTGAACCACCACATGGCGCGACAGCAATACCAGAACCGGCAGCAGGCACAGCAGCACACCCGCCAGCGCCTTGACCTCTCGCCAGCCCGCGCCGTACACGCTGCCGGTCAGCCACACGTAGGCCGACAAGGTGGTGCTAAGCGGGCTGAACACCAGCATGAAGGTGGTGGCCGCAGCCAGCATGGCCGATACACCCACGCCGATCAGCACCAGGCGCAGCGGTGACGTGCCCTGCTTCCAGGCCAGGCCGTAGACCGCTAGCGCGGCGCTACCGGCGCCGAGCATCGCCGCCAGCGGCAGGCCGCCCATGCCCCAGGTCGCCGCGAAGGCCGACAGGTACAGCACCGCCGCAGCACTGGCGCCGCTGGACAGCCCAAGCAAATCCGGCGAGGCAAGCGGGTTGCGCACGATGGCCTGCAGGATCAAACCGGACACCGCCAGGGCACCGCCGATCAGCGCGCCGAGCAGCAGGCGCGGCAGGCGCAGTTGCTCGACGATGAAGCTCAGTCCGGCACCGCCCTCACCCGCCAGCACGGCAGCGACCCGCTGCGGCGAGAGCATGACTTTGCCCAGACACAAGCCGAGAACCAGCACGAAAAGGCTGAACAGCACAGCCAGTAGCAGGCGCAGCGCGCCGGTGCCCTCGATACGCCGAGAGAAACCGTGCCAGCGCAGGATGCGAGGTCTAGGCATTGCGACCTCCACGGCGCGCCAGAGCGATAAAGAACGGCGCGCCGAACAATGCGGTCATCACCCCGACCGGCACTTCCTGGGGCAGGATCACCACCCGGGCGAGCATGTCGGCGACCAGCAGCAGCGTGGCGCCGAGCAACGCGCAGCCAGGCAACATCACCCGATGGTCGATGCCGACCAGGCGACGCACCATGTGCGGCACGATCAGACCGATGAAACCGATGCTGCCCGCCAGGGCCACCGCGCTGCCGGCCAACATCACCACCAGCACGCCGAGTTGCAGGCGGATCAGGCCGGTGCGCTGACCAAGGCCGATGGCGATCTGTACGCCGGCATTAAGCACGTTGACCTGGGCGCCGAGCAGGCAGGCCACCAGCAGCGCTACCAGCGCGCAGATCAGCAGCGGCACGGCGGTGGCCAGGCTGCGCTCGCTGAGCGAACCAGCCAGCCAGAACAACACGGTATCCAAACCTTGTTGGTCAATGACCAGCAGCGCCTGGCTGAATGCCGTGAACAGCGCGGTGATCGCCGCCCCCGCGAGTACCATGCGCAGCGGGTTGAGCGCGCCCTGCCCGCTATTGCCCACCGTCCAGACCAGCGCACCGGCCACGGCGGCGCCGAAGAAGGAGCTCCACAGCCACTGCTCTGGCGAGTCGAGGGAGAACAGCGACAGGCTGACGATCAGCGCGAAGGTCGCCCCGGCGTTGATACCGAACAACCCCGGCGACGCCAGCGGGTTGCGGGTCATGGCCTGCATCAGCGCGCCGGCCACCGCCAGGCTGGCGCCGACCACCACTGCCATCAGCGTGCGCGGCAGCCGGGTGGTGTTGACCAGCAGGTGATCGACGTTCAGCGGGTCGGCATGCAGCAAGGCGTTGAACACGGTGTGCGGGGCGATCCAGTTGGAGCCGGTGGACAAGCTCAGCACGCAGCAAGCCAGCAGCACGATCGAGGCGATGATCAGTTTGCTCCACGCCGTCATGCCGCGGCGTCCTGCAGCAGGGTGCGTTCGATGTCATCGAGGATGCGGTTGGCGCCGAGGATGCCGCCGGAAAATATCCAGGCCACACCATCCACCCACCACACTTGGCCAGCTTTGGGTGCAGCCATGCGTTGCCATAACGGGTGATGGGTAATCGCCTGGTAATTGCGCTGCACTGCCGGGCTGTCGGCACGGCCGAACACGAAGAACACGTCGGCGTCGGCCACCGGCAGGCTTTCGCGGCTGCGCAGCTTGATGGAAACACCGGTGGCATCGCGGCTCTGGCGGTTCCACACGAAGCCCAGTTCGGCCAGCACGCTGCCGGCGAAGCTGTCGGGCAGGTAGCTGCGCACGTGGTCTTCACGGACGTCCAGCACCGATACGCTGAGTGGCCAGCGCGCGCCGAACTTGGTGGCCAGGCGCGTGCGCACGGCGCTGATACGTGCATCCCAACGCGCTTGCAAAGCCTGCGCTTCGACGTCGCGCGCTGTGGCGGCGCCCATCACGCGCAGGGTGTGGCGGAATTCGAATACCTCGTCGAGCATCACCACCGGGCACAGCTGTTCGAGCAGCCCCTTGACCCGCTCGTGGCGAAAGCGCGAGGCGACGATCAGGTCCGGGGTGAGCAAGGCAATGTCCTCCAGGCTCGGCTGGGTTTCCAGGCCAACATGGGGCACACCTGCCAGCGCCGGGCGCAGGTAGCGATACATGGGCTTCTCGCTCCACGAATCGACCACGCCGGCCGGCCGAATGCCAAGCGCCACCGCAGTGTCGGTGGCGCCTTGAAACAAGGTGATGATGCGCTGCGGTGCAGGCCCGGCCTTGACCAAAGGCACTGCACCGGCGGCGATAACGGCCAGGGAAAGGCGCATCAACGTGCGCCTGGACAACGATCCACTAGGTTGCAAACTCGATCCTTTGTAATGGATTGACGACTAGCCCCTTGCCGAACGGCATGCTGCCCGGCCCACCGGCCCGTTCGATCATCGGGCGCAGCAGGAGTTTCTGCGGCCAGGTCTCGGACTCGAACAACTGGCCACGCAGCACGGCGCGCACATCGTCATCGAACGGTACAGCGGCAATCCGCTCGCTCAGGGCATCACGCAACACCCGCCAGGCCTGCACAGCCGGTACGTCGTAAACGCGCTCCAGGGTATCGATGATACCGCGCAGGTTGACCTGGATGCCCAGGGTCTGCAGCCAGAACAGCAAGTCTTCGGGGCGCTCATGGTACAGCGTCTGGGCATGACCTTTCTTGATCCGGTACTGCGGGTCGAGCATGCCGTTGCGCTCCAGCCAGGGCACGTACAGGCGCAGCGAGTCGTGATCACGCAGCAGCAGCCCACTGACCGTGCCGGCGTCGTACACCAGCACGGCGTTCTGGCCGTGCACCTCGCCGAGCATGCCGAGGCGGAACATGCGCAGGTTGACGTCGAAGAACAAGGTGCACAGTTCACCGAACAGTTGCAGTACCGACGTCGGGCCGGCAGGCAGACCACGCTGGCGGATGCAATCGTCGAAGAAATGCTGGTCGCTGTCGGGCAATGGCGTACCCAGCGCGGCCATGGGCAGCAGGCGCTTGGCGGGGTCTGCGAGCAGCGCTGGCGGATAGCCGCGGACCATGGCCGAGAGATGGCGCGGCGCCTCATCGAACAAGGTGCCGCCGTCGGGCATGTAGCCCCACCATTTGCTTTCGTCGCAGATGTGCAGCGCCTCGCGCAGCACCTCGTCGCGCTCGCGGCCCTGGCGCAGCAGCGCCTCGCTCAATCCGCCGTTGATCATTTTCACCGCTGGCAGGTAACGCGACGCACCGAGGGAATACACCGCCATCGGCAGCTTGATGTGATCGGCCGGCGCCGCGGCGCAGGCCAGCGAACGCAGCGACGAGGTGGGATTGAAGCGACCCTCCTGGAAGCTCAGGCGCCGGCACTCGCCCCGCTCGAAGGCCGCGCCGAGCTGTGCAGGCAGTACCTGCTCCAGCTGCCAGGGGTGCACGGGCAAAGCGACGTGACTCTCGGCGATGCCCAGGGCGCGCAGCTCGGCGTCGAGCTGTGCCCGTTGCTCGGGCTCAAGGATGAACTGGGCCGGCTGACAGCTCTCCAGAGCATCGATACCGGCACCAAAGGTCAGGCAGCTTTTGGCCACCGCGACCCAGTTGAGGGCCAGGGGCTGGTCGAACTCGGCCTGGTACTGGCGGTATTGCTCGTCATCCAGGCCCTGCTTGGCCTTGGCCAGGGGATGGAACGGCCGGTCGCGCAACGAGCCCCACTGTTCCATGGCCAGGAAGAACGCGGCGCCGTCCTTTTCCAGCAGGCCTTCGGTCGGTACCTGGTGGTCGAGGGACAGCGCAGTCTGCCCGACGCTGGTGCGCAGCACGTCCATGAACAGCTCGATGCCCTTGTCGTTGTCGACTGCATCGACTTTCACGCCTTTCAGGGCCAGGGCCATGAAGGCATCCGGGGTGAGTTGCCGGGTGCTCTGCCCCTGCACGTCCAGCACCGGCGTGCCGGGCACCTTTTCCCAGGCCTGGGTGATGCCCGCGCGCAGGGCGACCGCCAGACCGCGTTGTTCGGCGGCGTCGTAGTGCCAGTGCCAGATCTTGTGCGGTACCTGCAGATCGGCCAACTGCGAATCCGGGTGCGCGGCACGCCAGGCGATGGGCTCGATCAGGTGGGCGTCGAGGGCGCCGAAGAAATCTTCGGCCAGCAGGCAGTCGACCAGGTCCTGCATCACCAGGTCAGCGGCAATCGAGTGGTTGGTATGAGTCATGGAATCAGTTTCCTCGCGTCGAGGTGGCGGCCAGCTTGGCCTGGAGGGCGCGAAACGCGATGCCGCGTTCGTCACCCAGCACGAAAGTGTTGACGCCGCGTTCGAGCCACCGCAGGTGGTCGTCGGGCTGGCGTGGAATGGCGCAGTACGGGATGCCGGCTGCCTGGGCGGCGCGCCAGGTATCGAGCAGCGCTTGCTGCACCGTCGGCTGTTCGATCCGCCAGGGCGTGCCGAACGACTGGGACAGGTCGGCAGCACCTTCGAGAATCATGTCCAGCCCCGGCACGGCGGCCAGCTCCGCGGCGCGGCGCACGCCCTCGACGCTCTCGACCATGGCCACGACCATGATCTGCGCGTTGGCCTCGGTGACGTACTCGGCCAGGCTGGCCTTGCCGAAGGCGCCGGGGCGCCCGGCATTCAGGCTGCGCTCACCCAGCGGGTGATACTTGCAGGCGCGGATCGCCGCACTCAGCTCCTCGGGGCGCTCGACCTGCGGCAGAACGATGCCCTGAGCGCCGCCGTCGAGCAGGCGCAGCATGCGCTTGGGCGCGAAGTCTGGCACCCGCACCAGGGGCGTGAGCGCATAGCTCTCGGCCGTGCGGATCATGTGCTCGACGGTTTCCGGGTTGATCAGCACGTGTTCCATGTCGATGATCACGAAGTCGTAGCCGGCCTCGGCGATCAGCTCGATGGACGCCGCCGATGGAATCGAGGCGATCAAGCCGCGCACCGCCTCGCCGGCAGCCAGCTGCCCCTTGAGTCGGTTGGTTCTCAGCATGTGCGTGGCCCATGGATATGCAAGGGATTTGGCACGCGCTTGAAGCGCCGCTCGCCATCGCCGAGCAGCCGGCGCTTGGTCAGCTCCTCCACCTCGTATTCGGCGGCGAACACGTCGAATGCATCGAAGCGTGCGGCGTGCTGCGGGTGCTCGCGCTGGTAGTCGAGCACCACGTCTGCGGTCATGCGCCAGAACTCGCCCTCGTCCAGGCCATAGTGCTGACGCAGGAAGATCGCCATCTCGGCCAGGCAGATGAAGAAGAACGCGTCGCAGGAAAAATCGCGCACCGCGTTCAGGTCGTCGGTGAGGATGAACGAATTGCGGTTCAGCTTGGCGTGGCTCGCCGGCAGCGGCACCAGCTCGGGCGCCAGTTCCGGGCGAGCCAGGTGCGCCGGCGAATAACGCACGCCGTCGTGGAAATCCTTCAGGGCGATACGCTCGGGCCAGCCGTCGCGGTGGATCAGTACGATGTTCTGGCCGTGGGATTCCATGCCGATGCCCTCGGCATACAACATGTGCACGATGGGCGCCACGCTGACGCGCAGCAGTTGCTGCACCCAGGCGTGCAGGCCGTACCCGGCGATCCAGGCATCGATGAACGGGCGCTGCTCGCCCTCGCCATAGCGGTTCTCGACATGGCTCAGGCCATTGAACGGCACGCCCTGCTCGCCCGCCTTCAGGTAACGGTTGAGGTTTTCCCGCCAGATAGCGCCCAGGGTGCCGTAGGTCTGGCTCTGGCGGATGGCGGGCAACGTGGCGTAATCGAAACTGACCCCGGCCACTTCGCCGAGAACTACGAAACCCAGTTTCTGGGCGGTGGCGTCACTGGCGATCAGCCGTTGCAGCCAGTCATTGATGATCGGCCCGTTGAGCACCGTGTGCCGCGCCAGGATGCGCGTGCTTGAGGTGTTGGTCATGCTCAGGGCGAGCTTCACGTAGGGCCGCATGGGCTGCTCGACGTTGGCCAGGGTGCGGATCGACTGCTGGGGGCGGTAATCCGGGCCGGACGTACCCAGGTACAGCAACTCGCCACGGGCCAACTCGGCCTGGAAGTTCGGCACGATGACCTGCTCCCACTGCCAGGGGTGCACGGGAATCGGCCAGTAGTCGGCGAGCGCGCGGCCCTGCTCGGCCAGTGCCCGGTCGATCTCGGCCCAGCGCCCGGCGCCGAATTCATCCTCAAGAAAGCGCTGCAGGTCGATGCCTTGCGACTGGTTCACCGAACCCAGCCTGCGGGCGATGCCCAGCCAGACCACCGCTAGCGGCTGCCCGAACTCCGGGCCATAACGGCGGTTGTCATCCAGGGAAAAGCCGATGCGCGACTTGTAGCACGGGTGGTAGCTGTGGGCATCCATGAAGTGCCGCTCCAGGCTGTCGGCATCCAGGGTGTGTGGCGCCGCAGCGGGCCGGTAGTCCTGGCTGCGCGACTGCAGGTCCTTGAGCAGTGTCTGCTCCAGTTCCTGGATGAAGCGCGGCATGTGCGGGCCGTCGGCCAGCTCGCCGAGCAGCTCGGCGATGGCCTGGTGCAGATCAGGCTGGCTGGCCTGGCCCCTGGCGTCGATACGCTGCAGGGTGGCCGAGTCGAGGCGGATGATGGCGAAGCTGTCGCTGAGCAAGCCCTGGCAACGGTACTCGACCGCAGCGCCCTGCTCATCTTTGCCGTCGACGATGAAGCACTGCTGGCCATCACCCAGGGGCTCTTGGCGATAGCTCAGCATGTCCTCGTAAAGCAGGGTTTGCAGCAGTTGCCCAACCACCCGCTGCGATACCTGGCGGTAACGCTGCGGGTCGGCTGGGGTCAGCCACGCGTGGGCATGGGCGATCAGTTCGGGCGAACGAAGGGGAGAAAACGAAGACATTGATAGACACCTCATGAACGGTGTTCGGACAGGGCCGAGCCGGGCTCGGCGCCGTCACTGGAAAGGGGAAAACGCCAGGCGAATGGCAGGGCGAGGAGGATCAGCACGGCGGTCGCGATAAACACTTCACCGACGGCGCTGGCGGTACCGGCATGCGCCGACCCCCAGTCATTCCCAAGGCGAACCTGGAGCCACAACGACGCCAGCACGATGGCCAGGGACGACAGCAGGCGCCGGGAGATGTTGTTCATCGCCGCGCCCTGGGTGATCAGCGCCTCTGGCAGCACGTCCAGCCCGGCAGTGGTCACCGGCATGTAGGACAGCCCCAAGCCGACGCCGCGCACCACCATCAGCAGGCAGATGGCGAGCATGCCGACATCGTGGTCGATGGTGCCCAAGGCGAAGGTCGCCAGGCCGGTCAGCAGCAAACCGGCGCAGACGATGCCGCGCGGCCCGTGACGATCCAGCGCTTTGCCGCCGAAGTGGCCGAACAGACTGGCCGACAAGGCGGTACAGAGCAGCGCGATACCGGTCCAGATGGCGCTGTGCCCCATCACCATCTGCACCAGCAGCGGCACCAGCACCAGGCACTCGAACATGCCGATGGATTGCACCACAGCGATCACCACGCTGGAGCGGTAGCCCTTCAAGGCGAAGACGCGCAGCTCCAGCAAGGGCGCCGGGTGGCGCAACTGGTGCCGCACGAACGCCACCAGGCAGAACGCCGCCAGCAGCAGGCCGAGCAGGTTGAACGGATCCTGCAGCGCCTGCAGGTCGTGCAACCGCCCCACGGTAATCATCAGCACGCCGATACCGATCGCGACCAGCAGGTAGCCGCTCAGGTCGAACGCCTTGGCGGCGCCCGCCTCGCTTTTCGGCAGCACGTTGACGGCCAGGCCCAAGGCCAACAGGCCGATGGGCACGTTGACCAGGAACAGCGCGCGCCAGTCGTACCACTGCAGCACCAGGCTGCCGCACAATGGCCCGACCGCCGGGGCGAGCATTACTGCCGCGCCCCACAGGCCGGTTACCGTGCCGCGCTCACCTTTCGGGTAAACCGAAAAGATGATCGCCAGCGACAGGGGAATCATCAGCCCGCTGGCGATGCCCTGCACCACACGCGCAGCAATCACCCAGGCGATCGAGCCGGCCATGGCGCCCAGCAGCGAGCCACCGATAAACAGCGCAAGACCGCCCAGGTACATTGGCTTGCGACCTACGCGCTGGGCCAGGTACCCCGTCAGCGGCATGGTCATGCCCATGCTCACCATGAACGCTGCGACGATCCACGTGGCCATGACCGGGCCCAGCGCGAACGCCTCGATGAAGGCCGGCAATGCCGGATTCAACGAGGTGTTGTTGAGGCTCACGGTGGTGGTGCCGAGAATCACCGCCACGACCACCAGGCGACGTGACGCCAGCATCAGCCATCACCTCGGCCGACGAACACCTGCTCCGGGCGCGGATGACAGAGAAAGTCGGCGTGGGAGATGTTGTAGCCGTACGCGCCGGCCATGGGCAGCACCAGCAGGTCGCCAACGGCCGGATCGACCAGTTGCCGACCACGGCTGAGCACGTCCTTGGGCGTGCACAGCTGGCCGACCACGCTGTAAGGCCGCGACACGCCGCTTGATTCGCGCCCTGCCGCCGGTAGATGGATCACCGGATGATCGTGGCCCTGGGCGGCCGGCAGGCGGAACTGGTGGGTACCGCCGCGACAGATCAGAAAGTGCTGGCCGTGGCTGGATTTGCTGTCCAGCACCTCGATGGCGTAATAGCCGCAGTACGCACTGATGAAACGCCCCGGCTCGAAACGCACTACTGGCGCATCCGTCAACGCCCCGAGCCGGCTCTGCAGGTGACGACATAGGCGTGGCCAGTCGAAGCGCTCGCCGCTCAGGTAGTCCACGCCAATGCCGCCGCCGACGTTCAAGTGAGTAACGGTCTCGGGCCGAGTAGCCAGGGCCTTCCACTGCGCCCAGCGCCCCAGGTACAGGTCGAGCAGCTGCTCATGGCGTTCGACTTGCTGCTGGTGGGACATCGCATGCACATGGAAACCCTGCAGACGCAGGTGGCTGCTGGCCTCCACCCGCTTGACCGCCTCTGGCACCTCTGCCTCGTCCAGGCCGAACGGCGTCGCCGTGCCGGCCATGGCCAGGCGGCTGGACAGCGTGGCCGGCAGCTCCGGGTTGATGCGGATGAACACCGCCTGCACCTTGCCCAGCTCGGCGGCGATGCGTTGCAGGCGCTCGATTTCGCCCAGGCTCTCGACATGAATGGCCGCCACGCCCTGGCTCAGTGCGGCGCGGAAGTCGGAGTCCAGCTTGCCGGGCCCGGAAAACACGAAGGGCCGGTCGCTGGACGTCGCCTGCAGCCGTTCGATCTCGCCACCGGAGGAAATCTCGAAGCCATCCACCAGTGGTGCCAGGGTACGCAGGATCGGCGCTTCGCTGTTGGCCTTGATCGCGTAGAACAGCTCGACACCGGCCGGCAGCGCGGCCATCACCTCGCGCACGTGCTGCGCCAAGGCGTCGAGGTCGTAGACGAATACCGCCAGCGGATCGGCCGCGCGGCTGCGGGCCTGTCCGATGGCATCCAGTACGTTGGCGGGCAGCTTATCCATGGCTCACCTCCTCTGCCCACGGGCACGCCAGCCTGACGTAACCGGCATGCCGGTCGGCCTGGGCCGACAGGCGCACCTTGAGGTTGGTCTTGCAGGCGATCGGCTCGCCGGCCAGCAAGGCCTCCAGCTCGGGCGCCGGGCGCACCAGCTCGCTGCGTATTGCCTGCAACTGCCGTTCGACCCGCTGCCACATGGCGGCGGCCAGGTGCGGTCGCTCCCAGCTCAGCGCCAGAATGGCCTCGGACAGGTTATTGACGAAAAGGCAGTAGCTGATGCGCTTCCAGCCCTGCTCGCGGGTGTAGGTCAGTGACTGGCGAACCCGCTCGGCGATGCCTGCTTCCAGATGATTCATACCCAGGTCGTCGGTGAGCTTCACCCCTTCGAAGTCGCGCAGCAGCAGTTGCGCCGGCCAGCGGTTGTCGTGCACCAGCACGGCGTTCTGCAGGTGCGGCTCGAGCACCACGCCATGGTTGAAGAACAGCGCCAGCACCGGGCGCAGCAACAACGCCTGGTAGGCCTCGAACCAGGCCAGCAGGTAGTCGTCACTCGGCTTGCGAGCGCCCGGTTGTTGCAGGAAGCCGTGAATCAGCGGGCGCAGCTGCAGGTTGCGGGCGAACAGCGTGCCGGCCATCAGGCAGGACTGCGGCGAGGCGTGGCGGCAGAAGTTCTCGCGCAGGATGGCGCCGGTCTGCTCGCGGAACCAGTGCGTGTCATCAAAGCTGCTGCCGGCCGGCGCCCAGCTCAGCGCGCCCGGCTCGCTGACCAGGGTGGCACCACCGATGGTCGCCCCGTGCTCGCGTTGCAAGCGGCTGAACAGGCGGTCGATGAACAGCGCGCTGTCCAGCTCGTACCAGGCGTTCTTGCGCACGCAGTTGGTGATGCGCACGTTCAGCGAACCCTTGAGGAAGTAATCGCGGCCTTCGCCGTACCAGGTGCGCATCGACGCGGTCGGGCTGGCCAGCGGGCCTTTCTGGCCGAGGTCGACGATCTCGCCGCTAGCGACCAGTGCCTTGACCCGCGGATCGGCCAGGAACAACTCGGCCTGTACCGGGTGCAGGCCGATCACCGCCCGCCCACTGCGGGCCAGGCGCTGGTCGGCGAAACCGGCCAGCACCTGCTCGTCGCTCAGACCATTGCCGCGCAGCAGCAAGCCGTCACGCGGGACTTCGAGCACATGCAGCGGTACCCGTGCGCGGAACTCCGGCGCGTAGGTCTGCTGGCCCAGGTGCTCGGGCCATAGCCGGGCCTTGGGCGCCGGGTGGTTGGGGTGACCGAACCACAGGCCCTGCTCGCTGGCTAGGTAGTCGCGCAGCGGGTCGTTGCCCTCGCTCTGCAGGGCGTGATCGACGATGGCGGCGGTCACGCC
Source organism: Phytopseudomonas punonensis (assembly GCF_900142655.1). Classification (GTDB taxonomy): domain Bacteria; phylum Pseudomonadota; class Gammaproteobacteria; order Pseudomonadales; family Pseudomonadaceae; genus Aquipseudomonas; species Aquipseudomonas punonensis. The sequence goes on from NZ_FRBQ01000005.1 coordinate 180,283, forward strand.
CTGGCTCTGCATCACCTGTTCGAGCAATTCGTCATTACGCGAGCCGGTCAGCTGCTGGCAGGCCTCGAGCAGATGCGCGGCGAACTCGGCGAACGGCGGGCAATGCCAGTCGCCATCTCCCTCGCGCTTGTACAGGTCACTGAGGTAACGCTGGCTGCCGAGCGGGTCACGGCGATCCACCAGCACCAGAAACTGGCAATTACCCGGCAGATCGATCAGCAGAGGCAAGCCCTTGCCCTGCATCGCGCGCAGGTAATTGGCCGGCGCGATGCCGCGCACATGGGACGGCCAGGCATAGCGGGCGCGGTTTTCCGGCAGCGCGAATTCCTTGATCAGGCAATTGAGCAAGGCGTGGGTGGCGGCCATTTCGCTGATCACCCGGGCCATGCTGCCGCGCACCGAATCGATGCGGGTGACGCTGGCCGCTTCCTCGAAGGCGGCCGGGTAGGTACGGGTTGCGCGTGCGGATTGCTCAGCCACGGGCACCTCCCAAAGCGGCGACCAGCGCGCGTTCGAAGCGGGCGACCACCTCGGCGCACTGCGCCTCATCGATGATCAACGGTGGCAGCAGGCGAATCACGCTGCCATGGCGCCCGCCGCGTTCGAGCAGCAGGCCCTGCTTGAAGCACTCGCTCTGGATGGCTGCAGACAGCGCGGCGTCCATGGGGCGGGCGCCCAGGGCGTCAGGGCTCTGGCGCTCGTCGACGATTTCCAGGCCCAGCATCAGCCCGCGGCCGCGCACCTGGCCGATGGCCGGATAACGCTCGCGTAATGCATTCAGGCGCGCCCTCAGCCAGTCGCCGCGCACACGGGCCTGCTCGGCCAATTCGTCGCGCTGGATGATCTGCAGGGTGGTCATGCCGCTGGCCATGGCCATCTGGTTGCCACGGAAGGTGCCGGTGTGGGCACCGGGTTGCCAGGCGTCGAACTCGCGCTTGATGGCCAGCACCGCCAGCGGCAGGCCGCCGCCGACCGCTTTGGACATGACGATGATGTCTGGCTCGATACCGGCGTGCTCGAAGGCGAACATCCGCCCGGTGCGGCCGAAGCCGGCCTGTACTTCATCGACGATCAACAGGATGCCGTGGCGTTGGGTCACCTCACGCAAGGTGCGCAGCCACTCATTGGGCGCTGGGTTGGCACCGCCCTCGCCCTGCACCGCCTCGACGATCACCGCCGCCGGCAGGCTGACGCCGCTTTCGACGTCTTCGATGAACTGGGTGAAGTAATGGGACAGCGCCTGCACACCCGCCTCGCCGCCGATGCCCAGCGGGCAACGGTATTCGTGGGGGTACGGCATGAACTGCACGCCGGGCATCAGCGAGGCCACGGCATCCTTCGGGCCGGTATTACCGGTCACCGCCAGGGCGCCATGGGTCATGCCATGGTAACCACCGGAAAAGGCGATCACATTGCTGCGCCGGGTCACGGTCTTGGCCAGCTTGAGCGCGGCCTCCACCGCATCGGCGCCGGATGGCCCGCAGAACTGCAGGCAATAGCCGTTGGCCGGCAGCACGCCCAGTAGGGTTTCGCTGAAGGCGTCCTTCAACGGTGTGGTCAGGTCCAGGGTATGCATCGGCACCCCGGAGGCCAGAAAGCTCGACAAGCTGTCGACGATGGCCGGATGGTTGTGGCCCAGCGCCAGGGTTCCGGCCCCGGCCAGGCAATCGAGGTAGCGGCGCCCCTCGACATCGGTCACCCACACGCCCTGCGCCTTGGCGATGGCCAGGGGCAGCTTGCGCGGGTAGCTGCGCACATTGGATTCGAAGCGGTCCTGGCGTGCCAGGTAATCCGCGTTGTTGCTTTGCGCCGTATCGCGATTGAATCGCTCCAGCGGCAGGGTACGTTCACTAAGCATGGTGCTCGCCTCTATCTGTTCGAGGCTCCGGATGGAGCCGTTGAAAGTCGTCAGCACTGCACTCATCAGTAACGGCATATCAGTAACGGCAGGTCACGCCGAATGCGGGCTGCCTTCTACGAGGCGTCCCGCTTCATCCCTGAATGGTTGGTTTTATTGTGTTCAGCGAACGCCCGTTACCAGGCGTTCGCTGTGGAGGTGCAACGGATAAATCAGAAACCGAGGGTGGCCGACAGCACGAAGGTGCGTGGGGTCGAGAGCGTAAGGCCCGGCTCGCTGTCGTCGGAGGCGCCAGCGGAGATCCAGTCCCGGGAATTGGCCACGTTCTCGACGGTGCCGCGCAGGGTCACGTCAGTCTCGTTGACCTTGAAGGCATATCGCGCGCCCACGTCATAGCGCGTCCAGGAATCGATTTCCTTGGTGTTGGCCTGATCCAGATATTGTGAGCTGCTGTACATGCTGCGGGCGGTCAGGGTTAAGCCCTTGACCGTCGGTACGTCCCACTCGGCGCCGAGGTTGGCGTTGTACTTGGGCGTTGCAGGGGCGCGGTTACCGTCGGTGGCGCCGCCGTTATTGGTGTCTTTCAGGTTGCTGTCGATGTACATCACACCTCCGAGCAGACGGAAGCCATCGATGGGCTCGCCGAACACGTTCAACTCGATACCATCGTTCACACGCTTACCACTGGGGCCGAAGGTGCCCAAGGTCTGACCAGGCTGTGGTGCAGCGGTTTCGTAAGCGGGTTGCTTTATGCGAAACACTGCAGCGGTCAGCGCGAACTTGCCCATATCGTACTTGGCGCCGGCTTCGAGCTGGCGACTGATGAAGGGCGCAAAGATTTCGTCTTCGTTGTTGGAGGTCGACGGTGCGATCTTGCCTTGGCTCAAGCCTTCCATGTAATTGGCATAAAGCGACAGCTGGTCGGTGGCTTTGAATAGCACGCCAACCGACGGCGAGAATTTTTCCTCGTCGTAAGACGTTTCACCCTTGATGCCATTTTCCCAGTCGTCGACCTTCACTCGCTGCCAGCGCGCCCCAAGAGTCAGCAGCATCCGATCCTCAAAAAAACCCATGGTGTCGGACAAGGCGACGCCGCTGAAGCGGTTCTCGGTGTAGATCTTCGAGTCAGTCCGAGTTCGTACGGTCGGTTCGGGCGTAGTGACCGGGTTGTAGAGGTTGCCCGGGCGGTTCGCGTAACGCCCACCGCCGTTCTCGAAGTCCATCGAGAAGTAATCGGCAGCCAAATTGACCTCGTGGCTTACCGGGCCGGTCTGGAACCACTTGCGCACACCGGCGTTGACAGTGCGTACGTCTTCGTCGCGGGTGAAGTCGCGGGGCTGGATGGTGAAATCACCGGCGGCATTGGTGATCGACACGTTGTGACGCAGGAAATCGTGATTACTCTTACGCGCACCAACGGCGCCATAAACCATCAGTGAGTCATCGATATCGTACTCGCCGCGCAGTGCACCGAAGGTGTCGCTAGTCTCGGCCTTGGTCCAGGCTTGCGCGTAGTTATGACGCACGTCGTCGGCCCTCGGTACCGGGGCATTGGCGCCAACCAGCACCCGCTCCTGCGGCGCATCGGTATCGCGCTCGGTATGCCCGACATCCATGGAAAGACGCAGGCGCTCGTCGCGGAAGTCGAGGCCAACCACGGCCATCTCGCGGTTGACCTTCTGGTGATCCCACTCGGTATCGCCGGATTGCTTGACACCGTTGAAGCGGATGCCGAAGCGGTTGTCCTCACCGAAGCGGCGACCTACGTCCACCGCGCCACCGACCTGGCTGTCCGAAGCATAGGTGCCGGTGAACTCAGTGATCGGCTTGTCGGTGGCGCGCTTGGGCACGATGTTGATGCCGCCGCCAACGCTGCCGCGTGGCGAGATGCCGTTGACCAGTTGGGTCGGGCCGCGAAGGATGTCGACGCGGTCGGCCATTTCCATGTCAATGGAGTACGTCGGCATGATGCCGTACAGGCCGCCGTAGGACACGTCGCTGTTGAACAGGCTGAAGCCGCGGATGGTGAACTGCTCGAAGCGCCCACCGGCCGGGTTGGTGGAGCGTACCGCCGGGTCGCTGGCGGTGAGGTCGGCCAGGGTGCGCGACTGGGTGTTCTTCACCGCTTCGCTGGTATAGGTGGTCATGCTCAGCGGCGACTCCATGAAGTCCCGCGAGCCCAAAAGCCCCTGGGAGCTGCGGCGTGCGACTTGGCCGCCGGCGTAGCGCTCGCCTTCCAGGCTTTCCGAGGGGATGGTTACGCCGGTGATCGCCGTCGGGGCAATTTCCAACGTATCAGCGCTGTCGGCTGTTGGCGCAAGGGTGTAGGCCGAGTCGCCCACTGGCTGCAGACGCAGGCCGCTGCCCTGCAACAGGCGAGTGAACCCCTCATCAACGCTGTAGCTGCCGGAAAGGCCCGGGCTGCTGCGGCCGCTGACCAGCGCTGGATCTACCGACAGGCTTACCCCAGCCTGGCTGGCGAAGCGGCTCAGGGCCTCGCCAAGACTGCTGCTCGGCACGCTGTAGCTGCGTTCAGCGGTTTGTGCCTCGGCGCTCAGCGGCGCGATGCTGCCCAGACCAAGCATCAGGCTCAGGCAGAAGGTGGAGTAGGAAATCGAAGACACCAGACGAGGCCGATGACGTGTCAGGGATGGCATGGCAGACGCTCTCTTTTTAATTCACTACTTCCCATGACAGGCGAGCGAGAAAAAAGGGACAGCCCTCAGGCAATTTTTTCGCGCGGCACCAGGGTGACCCAGTAACGGGTGCGCTTGTGCACGTCGACTGGCAGGCTGGCGGCCAGCAGATCGAGGATCTGATCGGTATCGGCAAGGCGGAAACTGCCGGTGACGCGCAGCGACTCGAGCGCTGGCGACCAGCGCAGGAGTCCTGGTCGGTAACGGTCGAGCTCGCGCAGGAAGTCGCCAAGCGGCTGGTCGTTAGCCATCAGCACGCCGTCACGCCAGCCAAGTGCCTTGGTGTCGAAAGTCCGGGTGGACTGGATGCGCCCAGCGCGTAACGTGACCCGCTGCCCTGGCTGAAGAGCCTGCGTCTCGTAAGCACTTGTTTGCAATTGCACCGAACCAGCCAACACCGAGAACTCGCAGCTATCGCTTTGCTGATGTACGCAGATTTCACCCGCGCTGAGCGTCGCCCTGCCCTGGCTTGTCTCGATAACGAATGGGGAGCTGCCAGCGACACGCAGGGCCACCTCACCCCGTATCAGGCTGAGGCGACGCGCGCCGGCATCGAGATTCAGCGCAGAATCGGTATTGATATCCAGCACGCTGCCATCTGCCAGTGTCAGCCGCTGCCGCTCACCCACGCGGGTTGCCACATCGGCACGCCAGGTATCGATAGGCAATTCGCGGCTGACCAGCCAGGCAGCAGGCGCCAACGCGGCAAACCCCAGCATGCCTTTGAGCATGCGTCGTCGGCCTTGATCAGGGCGGTCGAGGCTGGCCATCGCCAATTCTGGCGGCAGCCCACCAAAGCGCGAACGCAAAGCCTGGATCTTCTGCCAGGCATGTTCGTGGCTGGCATGCACATCGCGCCAACGCTGCAGGGCCTGGTGATCGCGCTCGCTGGCCTCGCCAGACTCGATCAACGCCAACCAGCGCGCCGCCGAACGTGCGACCTGGCGGGTTTCGTCGCTGATTTCGCGGCTCAGCACAACTCGACCAGAAGGCAGTGCTCGTACGCCTGAACCATATAGCGTTTGACGCTACGTTCGGAGACCTCAAGGCGCTCGGCGATATCGCGGTAACCGAGCCCTTCGAGCTGGCTGAGCAGAAACGCCCGGCGTACCACGTGGGGCAACCCGTCGAGCAGTTCATCCAGTGCCTGCAGGGTTTCCAGTACCAGCCAGCGTTCTTCCGGTGACGGTGCGCAGGCTTCCGGCAGTTGCGCGAGCGCATCCACATACGCCTGCTCCAGGCTGCGGCGCTTATAAAGGTTGATCAGCAGGCGCTTGCCGATGGTTTTCAGGTAGGCACGGGGTTCTTGCAGCTCACTGATCGATTGGGAACCAGCCAGCACGCGCATGAAGGCATCCTGGCTCAGGTCGGCAGCATCCCAACCGTTACCCATGCGCCGACTCAACCATTGCTCAAGCCAGCTGCGATGTTCTCGGTAGAGATTATGGAAAGCCCGCTCACTCGATACAGCCAAACCGACCATGCCAAACACCCGTTATGAGGATCAATAACGAGATCGATTCTAATTAACAATTATGCCGAAAGGTAGCCTCCCCCATCTGATTTGCGTCGCCCGAGCAAAACAGCCGCGTTGTTGAGCCTCAGCACTAGGGGAACGCAAAAAATTTGGCAAGCACGGCCGCTGCGCTCTATTGTGCTGCCAATTTTCCGACAGAGCGGCCCACCATGAAGCGTCTTTGCATCCTGCTGTTCAGTGTTGTCTGTTCATCTGCATGGGCAGGCGGCGATGCTCCAGTGCCGACGCGCTGGACACTGCTCGATCAATTCGAGAAGGCTTACACCCTGGATGACAGCGCCCGGGTGGTGCTGGTGGCGCGCAGCATGTCCACCGCCCGCCTAGTCAATGGCGCGCTGGAAGAAAAGCCGGAAGGTTTCCTGGATGGTCGCCATGTGGTCTATGTGGCGGATATCGAGAAGATGCCGTCGCTAGCGAAGATGGTTGCAGTACCGGCCATGCGTTCGGCCAAGTACCGCATCATGCTCGACCAGACTGGCCGGGTCGCCAGTCGTTATGACGGTGATCGGGAAACCGTGCAGTGGCTGGAGCTGGAGGATGGCAAGGTGATTCGCGAGCAGCGCTTCAGCGATGCCGCCGCGCTGCAGAGCGCCCTCGATGCGCTGCCGCAGTAATCAGGCGAACAACATGCTCAAGAAGCGGCCGATGTACACATCGCCGCCATAGGCTTCATCCAGACAGACCTGCGCGCGCGCCAGGTGCTCATCAAGGCGCTCGCGCACCTTCTGCTCGCCATACAGAGCCAGCAAGGTCGACTTGCCGTCATCCTTGCCCTGATCCTTGTCGCTATTGGGGTTGATGTCCTGCAGGTCATCATAGAGCTGCACGGCATGTCCCAGTTCGATGGCGAAGCGCTGCAGCACGCTGCGCACCGGTTTGGGTGCATCGCTGATCAGGTAGGCCATGTCCATGATCGCGCTGAACAGCACACCGGTCTTGAGGTTGTTGGTGGCGGCGATCTCTTCTTCGCTGCGCGCATGCTTGCCATCACGCAAGTCCTGCAACTGCCCCTGCACCAGCCCCTGCGAACCCACGGTGTTGGCGAGGATTTCCACCAGTTGCGTGCGCACCAGCGGGCGCAGCCCTTCGATCGATGCGACGACCCCGAATGCTCGCGACAGCAACGCCACGGCGGCAAGGATGGCGATGTCCTCGCCGAACGTCAGGTGCACGGTCGGCTTGCCACGGCGCAACTGAGCGTTGTCCATGCAGGGCATGTCATCGAGGATCAGCGAGGCGGCGTGCACCATCTCGATGGCGCACGCCATATCCAGCGCATGACGCTGGCTGGCGCACAGGCCATTGGCGGCCAGCAGTAGCAACAGCGGACGCATGCGTTTGCCCGGCGCCAGCGCGCCATCGCGAACGGCAGCGGCAACCAGATCGCGCTCATTGCTGGCGGCTGGCAGCAGCTCATCGAGCCGGCCGTCAATGGCCGCCCGCAGCTGCATCAGGTGTTCGGTAAATCCGCTGTCGATCGTCGCAGTCGCATAGGCCGTCATCGTTCACTCTCTTCTTTTGTATTCCTGCAGCACCCGAACATACCTTCAAGCACTGCAAGGTCACGGCGGTGTACGATCCTGACACTGAAATGACCGTAACCAAAGCCGATTTGTAATGTTGGAACGTCTAATGCGTGCGGTTGCCTGATAATCTTGCACGCCAGCAGTCTGTCAAAGACTTGTACAAGGCTGCTGGATCGACATGCTATTCGATTATTCCGTTCTGCACAGACCGCGTGCACTCAAAAATGATTCCGGCGCAATGGAGCCTGCATGAATAATAGCGACCTCAGTCGGCGTAAGGATGATCATCTGGATATCGTTCTGGACCGGCACAAGGCTGCGTCGCATATCAGTGCTGGCTGGTCAGAGGTGCACTTCGAGCATTGCGCCCTGCCCGAGCTCGACCACGCGGCTATCGATTTACGCACCTCCTTGCTCGGCGTTGCGCTCCAGGCGCCGCTGCTGATCAGCTCGATGACTGGCGGCGCCAATCGCTCCGAAGCCATCAACCGCCACCTTGCCGAAGCCGCTCAGGAGTTGGGCATTGCCATGGGCGTCGGCTCCCAGCGTGTCAGCCTGCAGACCGGCAATGACCAGGGGCTGACCCGCGAACTGCGCCGCCTCGCTCCGGATATCGTGCTGTTATCCAATATCGGCGCCGCCCAGTTGCTGGAAGCCGATGGCTTCGACCTGGCCCGCCGCGCAATCGATGCGTTGCAGGCCAACGGCCTGATCATTCACCTCAACCCGTTGCAGGAAGCCGTGCAGGCCGAAGGCGACCGTGATTGGCGTGGCGTGCTGAAACAGATCGAGCGCGTTGCCTGCAGCCTGGACGTGCCGGTGGTCGTCAAGGAAGTCGGTGCAGGCTTGTCGGCAGCGGTGGCCCGCTCGCTGATCGAGGCTGGCGTGCAGGTCATCGACGTAGCCGGCGCCGGCGGCACAAGCTGGGCCGCCGTGGAAGGCGAACGTGCTGCCAATGAGGCGGATCGCGCGGTAGCCATGGCCTTCGCCGACTGGGGCATTCCCACCGCGACCGCCGTTCAGTCGATACGCGCAGCCTTGCCGCAGGCGACACTGATCGCCTCGGGCGGTATCCGCGACGGTGTCGATGCGGCCAAAGCCATCCGCCTGGGCGCCGACATCGTTGGCCAGGCTGCCGGCGCGCTGCCAGGCGCTACGCTGTCGACCGAAGCGGTGATCGAGCACTTCCAGATCGTTATCCGCCAACTGCGCACGGCCTGCTTCTGCACCGGCTCGGCCAACCTGGCCGCGCTTCGCCACGCATCGCTACTGACGGGCCAAGCATGACCCACTTCGCCGTTGTCGCGCCGCCCTATTACAGTCACTTCCAGGCCTTGCAGGCCCTCGCCATCGAGTTGATCGAGCGTGGCCATCGGGTGACCTTCTTTCATCAGTCCGACGCTGCTCACTGGCTTAGCGATCCACGGGTCAGCTTTCGTTCGGTCGGCGCCACCAGCCATCCGCCGGGCAGCCTGGAGCGCACGCAGCATGAGGCGGCGCACCCGGACACGCCTTGGGGCTTGCGACGAATCATCAAACAGATGGCGGGCACCACCGCCATGCTATGCAACGAATTGCCGCAAGCGCTGGCGGACAACGGGGTCGATGCCCTGCTCTGCGACCAGATGGAGCCGGCCGGCGGGCTGGTTGCCGAAAGCCTGGGCCTGCCATTCGTGTCCGTCGCCTGCGCACTGCCGGTCAATCGCGAGCCCGGGTTGCCGTTGCCGGTAATGCCCTTTGCCTACGCTACCGACGAGCGCAGCGGGCATATGTACCGCGGCAGCAGCCAGGTGTACGACTGGCTGATGAAGCCGCTCGGCAAGGTGATCAACGACGCTGCGCTACGCCTGGGCGTGCCGCCGCGTAACGCCCTGCATGAATGCCTGTCGCCACTGGCGCAGATCAGCCAGACCCTATCCGGTTTCGACTTTCCGCGCAGCCAGTTGCCAGCCAATTTCCACGCGGTCGGCCCGCTGCGCAGCCCGCTGACGCCCAAGCAGGGCGAGTGGCCCATCGACAAGCAGCGGCCGTTCTTTTTCGCCAGCCTGGGTACTTTGCAGGGCGACCGTGTGAAGCTGTTCGAGCGCATCGCCAAGGCCTGCAAGCGCCTCGACTGCCAACTGCTGATTGCCCACTGCGGCAAGCTCGACGCTGCTCAGGAACGCCGACTGATCGACTGCGGCGCCACCTGGGTGACCGATTTCGCACCACAACAATGGGCACTGGAACAGGCCGACGCGGTGATTACCCATGGCGGCCTGAATACCGTGATGGATGCAATTGCCGCCCGCACGCCGATGCTGGTAATGCCGATTGCCTTCGACCAGCCGGGTGTCGCGGCCCGTGTCGCCTACCGCAACGTCGGCCACCAGCTCAGCCGACGTGCCAGCGTGGCGCGTATCGAGGCGGCGTTGCGCGAGCTGCTCGCCAAACCATTACCCGGGTTCGATCCGCTGATCGAGGATCTGCAGCAGGCTGGCGGTGTAAAACGCGCTGCCGATATCGTCGAGGCCGCGGTGGTCGAGCACGCCACAACACAGGCGCACACTCTATGACCTATGACCTGATTCTTGCCGGCGGCGGCCTCGCCAATGGCCTTATCGCCTGGCGCCTGCAGCAACAGCGGCCGGACTTGAAGGTGCTGTGTATCGAAGAGCAGTCGAGCCTGGGCAGCAACCACACCTGGTCTTTTCACGATAGTGACCTGAGCGAAGCTCAGCATCGCTGGCTGGAGCCGCTGGTGGTCAAGCGCTGGGCAAACTATCAGGTGCACTTCCCCTACCTGTCTCGCGCCATGAACAGCGGCTACGCGAGCATCACCGGCGAGCATTTCGCCGAGGTGGTCACCCCGGCGCTGGGTTCCTCCCTGTGCTTGAACAGCACCATCAGCGAGATCAGCACGACCAACGTTTTGCTGGAAAGCGGAGAGCGCTTAGAGGCACGTGCGGTGATCGATGGCCGCGGCGCACGGCAGAGCAGCAATCTGGTGCTTGGCCAGCAGGCTTTCGTCGGCCAACTGCTGCGCCTCGAGCAGCCTCATGGTCTGACGGCGCCAATCATCATGGATGCGCGAGTCCCCCAGGGCGACGGCTATCGCTTCGTCTACGTGTTGCCCTTCTCGGCGGACACGCTGCTGATCGAAGACACCCATTATGTCGATAACCATCGCGCCACCACCGAGCAGCTTCGCGAGCACATTGCCGCCTATGCAAGGCAGCACGGCTGGCAGGTGGCCGAATGTCTGCGTGAGGAACAGGGCATTCTGCCCATCACCCTCGCTGGCGATTTCGATGCCTTCTGGGATGAAGCGGCAGGCCAACCACTGTCCGGGCTGCGGGCCGGACTGTTCCACTGCACCACCGGTTATTCCCTGCCCCATGCCGTGCGCCTGGCCGACTGGCTAGTGGCCTATGAGCTGCGCGACGCCACGACTCTGGCCTGCGACTTGCGCGAGCACGCCCGTGGCGAATGGCGCAACCAGGGCTTTTACCGGCTGCTCAACCGCATGCTGTTCCTGGCCGGTCGGCCAGAGGATCGCTGGCAGGTGATGCAACGTTTCTACGGACTGCCTGCGGGGCTGATCGAGCGTTTCTACGCCGGCAGCAACCCCTGGTACGACCGCGCACGCATTCTTATCGGCAAGCCGCCGGTGCCCGTTGATCAAGCCATGCGGGCGGCCATGCGCCACGCCCCCAGACATTTCGAGACTCGTTCATGAACCAAGCGAAAACTGCCATCGTCATCGGCGCGGGTTTCGGCGGGCTGGCCCTGGCCATTCGCCTACAGAGCGCGGGTATCCAGACCACCCTGCTGGAAAAACGTGATCAACCGGGCGGTCGCGCATACGTATATCGCGATCAGGGCTTCACCTTCGATGCCGGCCCGACGGTGATCACCGATCCCAGTGCCATCGAAGAGCTGTTCGCCCTCAGCGGCCGCAAGATCGAGGATTACGTGGAGCTGCTGCCGGTCGCGCCGTTCTACCGCTTGTGCTGGGAAGACGGAACGCAGTTCGACTACGCCAATGATCAGGCCGATCTGGATCGCCAGATCGCCGCCCTGAATCCAGCGGATGTGGCTGGTTACCAGCGCTTTCTCGCCTACTCGAAAGCCGTGTTCAAAGAGGGCTACCTTAAGCTCGGCGCAGTGCCCTTCCTGTCGTTTCGCGACATGCTGCAGGTTGGCCCGCAACTGGCCCGCCTGCAGGCGTGGCGTAGCGTCTACTCAATGGTGTCGAGTTTCGTCGAGCACGACAAATTGCGCCAGGCGTTTTCCTTTCACTCGCTACTGGTTGGCGGCAACCCATTCGCCACCTCGTCGATCTACACACTGATCCATGCGCTGGAACGCGAATGGGGGGTTTGGTTTCCCAAGGGCGGCACCGGCGCGCTGGTGCAGGGTATGGTCAGGCTGTTCGAGGACTTGGGTGGCAAGCTGGAGCTGAATGCGGACGTGGCCACCATCGACACCAGCGGTAATCGCGCCACCGGCGTGCGCCTGCAGGACGGCCGCCATTTTGCCGCAGACAGCGTGGCCTCCAACGGCGATGTGGTGCACACCTACGACAAGCTGCTGGCTGGCCACCCGCGCGGGCGCCAGGAAGGTAAGCGCCTGAAGGGCAAGCGCTTCAGCAACTCGCTGTTTGTGATTCACTTCGGCCTCAAACGCCCACAACCGCAGCTGCAGCACCACACGGTGTGCTTCGGGCCACGCTACCGCGAGCTGATCCAGGAGATCTTCAAGGGCCAGACCCTGGCCGAAGACTTCTCCCTCTATCTGCATGCGCCCTGCGTGACCGACCCTAGCCTTGCGCCAGAAGGCTGCTCTAGTCATTACGTGCTGTCGCCGGTACCACACCTGGGCAACGCGCCTATCGATTGGTCGGTCGAAGGCCCGCGCTACCGTGATCGCATCCTCGCTTACCTGGAAGAACACTACATGCCGGGCTTGCGTGAAGACCTGGTGACCTGCCGGATTTTCACTCCGGATGACTTTCGCGACGAGCTTTACGCGTATCAGGGCTCGGCGTTCTCGCTGGAGCCAGTGTTGCAGCAGAGCGCCTGGTTCCGCCCGCACAACCGCGACGCCCAACTGAGTAACGTCTACTTGGTCGGCGCCGGCACCCATCCTGGCGCTGGCGTGCCGGGAGTTATCGGCTCGGCCAAAGCCACCGCCGGCCTGATGATCGAGGACTTGCAGCCATGACGGGCAAGGCAGCGCAGGATGATGCGCTGATCGAGCACGCCAACCAGAGCATCGCGGTGGGCTCGAAGAGCTTCGCCGCGGCCTCGAAACTGTTCGACGAGCACACCCGGCGCGGCGCGGTGATGCTCTACGCCTGGTGCCGGCACTGCGACGATGTGATCGACGGCCAGGTCGCCGGCCACGACGCGGTATCGATCAGCCGCGAAGAAGCCGAACGACGCCTCGCCCACCTGAAGGCCCAGACCCGCGCCGTGTACAACGGTGAGGAGCTGAATGACCCGGCATTCGCCGCCTTTCGCCAGGTGGTGCGCGCCCACCAGATTCCCGAGCAGCACGCCCTCGAGCACCTGGCCGGCTTCGAGATGGATGTGCTGGAGCGGCGCTACCTGAGCATCGATGACACCCTGCAGTACTGCTACCACGTCGCTGGCGTGGTGGGCCTGATGATGGCCCGCGTGATGGGCGCCCGCGATGAGCCGACACTGGATCGCGCCTGCGACCTTGGTCTGGCGTTCCAGCTGACCAATATCGCCCGCGACATCGTCGATGACGCCGCCGTGGGCCGTTGCTATCTGCCGGAGCAGTGGCTGGAAGAGATGAATGTGCCACGCGATCAGGTCGCCGGCATTCTTCACCGCCCAGCCGTCACGGTACTGGGCCAGCGCCTGGTGGAATTGGCCGAGCCGTACTACGCGAGCGCCGAAGCGGGCCTTGCCGCCCTGCCCTGGCGCTCTGCCTGGGCGGTGGCCACAGCCGCTGCGGTGTATCGGCAGATCGGCATGAAGGTACTGGAAGCCGGCGAACATGCCTGGGACGAGCGCATTTCAACCTCCAAGGCGGAGAAGATTGGCGCCGTGTCGATCGGCTTGTGGCGCGCGGTTACGAGTCGCTTCGCGCGCTGGCCTGCTCGCTCCCAGGAGCTGTGGCAACGTCCGTGTCCGTCTTGCGCAGCGGACCATCGTGCATCGCCCGCAACTGCGCCTTCAGACGCGCCGTAGTCGGCGCGTAGAGAAAGCCGAACGACACGCAGCGCTCCTTGCCCTCCACCGCGTGGTGCATCAGATGCGCCTGGTACAGGCGCTTGAGGTAGCCGCTGCGCGGCACGAAACGAAACGGCCAGCGGTGATGCACCAGGCCATCATGCACGACGAAATACAGCAGGCCGTAAGCCGTCATGCCAGCGCCGATCCACTCCAGCGGGTGCATGCCCTGAGTGCCTAGGGCGATCAGCACGATGGCTAGCCCGGCGAACACCACGGCGTACAGATCGTTCTTTTCGAACCAGCCCTCACGCGGCTCATGGTGCGAACGGTGCCAGCCCCAGCCCCAGCCATGCATCACGTATTTGTGAGCGTAATAAGCCACACCTTCCATGGCGGTGAGGGTGGCGAGAAAAACCAGAGTGTTGATGATCATCGGGCAACCGGCGCGCGAGCGCTGAAAAGGTAGGGAGGCAGTTTGCCAACTTGTGGGGCAATGACCAAGCGAGATCGCTGCGCATCGGGCTCTGTAATCGACCCTGCGCTCAGCGATCCGATCCATCTGTTTGCAGCTGCCAGGGCTGTGGCGATTGTATCCGCAGATGGTGATCGGCGTGTGGCCCAGGTCAACAAAGCGCAGGCAATAAAAAACCGGGCACTTGGCCCGGTTTTTCGTTCGGCTTGGCGTATCAGCCACGGCCTTCGCGGTAGAGGTTTTCGAAGCAGAAGTTGGTTGCCTCGATATAACCCTCGGCACCACCGCAGTCGAAACGACGGCCTTTGAATTTATAGGCCAGCACGCAACCTTGCTGGGCCTGCTGCATCAGCGCGTCGGTGATCTGGATCTCGCCGCCTTTGCCCGGCTCGGTGTTCTCGATCAGCTCGAAAATATCCGGGGTCAGGATGTAGCGACCAATGATCGCCAGATTCGACGGTGCGTCTTCGGCCTTCGGCTTCTCGACCATGTGGCTGACACGGACGATGTCGTCACGGATGGTTTCGCCAGCGATCACGCCGTACTTGTGGATTTCGTCCATCGGTACTTCCTGCACCGCCACGATCGAGCAGCGGAACTGGTTGTACAGCTTGACCATCTGGGTCAGTACACCATCGCCTTCGATGTTCAGGCACAGGTCATCGGCCAGCACCACGGCGAACGGCTCGTCGCCGATAAGCGGGCGGCCGCTGAGAATCGCGTGGCCCAGGCCCTTCATTTCCACCTGACGGGTGTAGGAGAAGGTGCAGTTGTCAATCAGGCGACGGATGCCGACCAGGTACTTTTCCTTGTCGGTATTACGGATCTGATGTTCCAGCTCGTAGCTGATGTCGAAATGGTCTTCCAGGGAGCGCTTGCCGCGGCCGGTGACCATGGCGATCTCGGTCAGGCCAGCGTTGAGGGCTTCTTCGACGCCGTACTGGATCAGCGGCGTGTTGACCACAGGCAGCATTTCCTTGGGCATGGCCTTGGTCGCCGGGAGAAAGCGGGTGCCATAACCGGCGGCAGGGAACAGGCATTTCTTGATCATGGTTTTTCCTTGAATGGTCAATGTTGCTCAAGTCGCTGGAACGGCTGGCTCAGGAGGTCTGACGCAGCCGCTCGTAGTAATAAGGCAGTCGTAGCAAGGCATGACGCGCGGCGGCGGCGCGCCGTTCGTTGTTGTCTCCGGGGAAGGTCACTGTCTCGCTGGTCACACCCTGGTGCTCGGCCAGGCGCGTGGCGCAGGCGAAACACATGGCGCCGTCGTAGACTTCCTGATCGCGCTTGTCGTCAGCAGTCGGGGCGCCGGTAATCGCCAGGATGATGTCGGCGCTACTGGCCATCAGCACGCCAAGCGCCATCTCGCGGGCGACCTCTTCGCTATTCATGCCAAAGGTCTCGAGGGTCTCGGGCTTCACGCCCAGCGTGCTTTGCATGGCGCGTTTCGAATAGACCACGAAACCGCTCTCGAGCACGCCGTCGCAACCGGGCACGGCAGCCACTGTAGCGGCCAGCAGACCGGCCGTGGCCGACTCTGCCGTACTCAGTACCAGGTTGTACTTTTCCAGGAAATGGACCGCCTGCTCGATGTTTTGCATGACCGCGAAAGTCTCCTACCCAATCGTTACTGTGTGTCTATGGCAGTGAGCGAGGCACACAAGTTCCGAAGCATTTGGCGGCGACCTTTGATCGTGGCGGCTGAACTCCCTGAGGGCGCTGTTTTTCTCAGCTCTGACAACCGATGAAATTGAGGGGGCGACACGTGAATACCCTGCGCAAGCTGGACGATACCCATGAGCTGCATGATGTAAGAGACGATTCGATACGCCAGGCTTTCGTACAGGCGCTGGGCGAAAAAGCGCGCCCATTGTTCGAAGAGGCCGCGAGCTATGCGCGCAATCATGATCTCGACGTGGTGGTCGACCTAGTGCTGGAACACGACAAACCACGCCTGATTCTGGCGGTCAGCCGCCCAGGCGAAGAGCCTGTGAGCAGTTACAGCCTGGTCGCAAATCTCGCCGCGCAACGCATGTTGCACGAGGAGTTCTACGCCGACAGCGGCGACATCCATCGCCAGGAATCGCTGCTGGCTTCGGTGAATGAAAAAGTCATCGACACCCGATTGGCCAACTTCTTCCGCAAGGGTTTCGCCCTGCCACTGGACTACATCAACGAGCGCCATCCCATCGGTTTCTGGTGATCGCGCCGTTTGGCTGATCCTGAGCAAGGCTTGCCGGCAGGCGCTGACCTAGAGTGCCGACTGGTCAATTTGCGAGGAGAAGGCCATGAAAGCCGATGTCGTCATCGTGGGGGCCGGGCCTGCCGGGCTGTGCCTGGCTCGTTCGTTGTCCGGTCAGGGATTGTCGATCCGGATCATTGAGCGTCAGCAGGAAACCGAACTGGCGGCACCGTTCTTCGATGGTCGAGAAATCGCGCTCACTCGCGCCTCCCAGCAGATCCTAGAGAAACTGGGTATCTGGCAGCAATTCACACCTGATGAAATCTCTCCGTTGCGTGACGCACAAGTGCTCAACGGCCCTTCGCACTACGCTTTGCGTATAACCGCCACAGCAGTCGGCAAAGAACGCTTGGGCTGGCTGGTGCCCAACCAGGCGATTCGCCGCGCGGCGTACTGCTCGATAAGTGAATGCAGCGACCTCGAGCTGATCACCGAGCGCACCATCAGCGAACTGAGCTGCTCGGCTCGCGGCGTGTCGATGCGGCTGAGCGACGGCAAGGCACTCGAGGCACGATTGATCGTCGCGGCTGATAGCCGCTTCTCGGAAACCCGCCGTCGTTTAGGGATTGGTGCGCGTATGGAGGATTTCGGCAAGACCATGCTGGTCTGCCGCATGGCCCACGAGCGCAGCCACGAACAGGTTGCCTGGGAATGGTTTGGCTACGGCCAAACGCTCGCCCTGCTCCCATTGCACGGCAACCTTGCCTCGGCGGTGCTGACACTAACGCCTGGGCAAATGAACGAGGTGATGAGCCTCGATCCGCAGGCGTTCTCCCGTGAGATGGAGCAGCGTTTTGAAGGGCGCCTTGGGCGCATGGAGCTGATTGGCGAGCGCATCACTTATCCGCTGGTAGGCGTGTATGCCGAGCGCTTCGCTGGCGTGCGCAGCGCGCTGGTCGGTGATGCCGCGGTGGGTATGCATCCGGTCACGGCCCACGGCTTCAACTTGGGTCTGCAGAGCCAGAAGCGCCTGGCAGATAGCCTGCTCGACGCGTTGCATAACGGCAGGGACATTGGCGTGCCAGAGGTATTGCAGCGGTACGCCAGTGCTCAGCAGCGTGCCAGCTGGCCGCTGTACCAGGCCACCAGTCTGCTGGTGCGCCTGTACACCGATGACCGCGCACCTACCCGCCTGCTGCGCAATGCCGGCCTGCGGCTGGCGCAGAACCTGCCGCCCTTCAAAGCGGCGTTGGCCCGGCACCTGACCCAGATTGCGCGCTAGGGTCGGTCTGAAAAGTCAGCGAGCGAAGGTCAGGCGAGGCAAAAATCGGTGAGGAACGGACTGGGCTCGCATCCGAGTTCACGAGCTATAAATGAGCATTCCGACTGCGCTGGCAATCCAGCCGACTTTTAACGAAGCATCACCGAACGCAGGTACTTTTCGGACAGAGCCTAATCAGCTGTCGGCGGCGCGCTGCATATTCACCCGCTGCCGCCATTCCATGTAGGTCTTGAGCAACAGGGTAAGCAGCGCCATGCAGGCCAGCAAGGCAGCGGCCGTGAAGGCGGCCACCGGCTTGTAATCGTTATTGAGCTGGTCGACCAGCAGCGGCAAGGTCAGGGTTTGGTTGAGGATGGTGCCGGACACTACCGACACTGCCCCGAACTCACCCACAGCGCGGGCGTTGGTGACCACCACGCCATACAGCAGCGCCCACTTGATGTTAGGCAGCGTGATATGCCGGAAGATCTGCCAGCCATTGGCGCCCAGGCACAGCGCCGAGGTTTCTTCGTCATTGCCCTGGGACTGCATCACTGGAATCAGGATGCGCGCCACGTAAGGCGCGGTGACGAACACCGTGACCATGACGATACCCGGCCAGGCGAACATCAGCTGCATGTCGTTATCGTAGAACCACTGGCCCACCGCCGTTTCCAGCCCGTAGACGACCAGGTAGCAGAGGCCTGCAACCACGGGCGAAACGGCATAGGGAATGTCCACCAGAGTGGTCAGCAGCTTGCGGCCGCGGAAGTCGTAGTGGGTCACGCACCAAGCCAGCAGAATGCCGAAGCACAGGTTCAACGGCACGGTCAGCGCGGCGACCAGCAAGGTCAGGCCAATGGCGTGCTGCATGTAGTCCTGGGAAAGATTGTCGACCAGCATAGCCCAGCCACCGCTCAGGGCCTTGCTGAAAATAAGCACCAGCGGCACCACCAGCATCAGCGCTACCGCGCCAAGGCCGAGGCCGATCAGCAACCATTGATGCCAGGATTGAGGCTTTTTCATCGACCTTGCCTCTGCCATTTGAACAGCCGACCCTGCACCACCTGCAAGGTGAACAGCAGGAACAGCGAAGCCAGAAGGATGACCGAGGCGATTGCCGCGGCTGCCGGGTAGTTGAACTCCTGCAGGCGCACGAAAATCATCAACGACGACACTTCGGTTTTGTAGGGAATGTTCCCGGCGATCATGATCACTGCGCCAAACTCGCCCAGGCTGCGCACGAACGACTGCGACGCGCCCGTGATCAGCGCCGGAGCCAGGCTCGGTAGCACCACGTAGACGAAGCTTTGCCATTTCTTGGCGCCCAGGGTGCGCGCCGCTTCTTCGTACTCGCTGCCCAGGCTTTGCAGAACCGGCTGCACGGTACGCACCACGAACGGCAGGCTGGTAAAAACCATGGCGATCACCAGGCCGGGGTAGGCATAGGCCATCTTGATGCCTGCGGCCTCGAAATACTGGCCGAGCCAACCATTGGGCACAAGCAGAGTCGCCAGGGTCAGGCCAGCCACCGAGGTGGGCAGTGCGAACGGCAGATCCACCAGGGCATCGACCAGACGGCGCCCGGGGAAGTCATAGCGGGTGATGATCCAGGCGATCAACAGGCCGATCAACAACGCGATCACCGTCGAGTAAAAGGCGCCGCTGATGGTCACCTTGTAACTCTGCACCACGCGCGGATCGCTGATCGCCTGCCAGTACTGCGCCCAGCTCATGTCGCTGACGTACAGCAGCAAAGCGGACAGCGGAAACAGGATCACCAGCGACAGATAAAAGACGCTAAAGCCGAAACTCAGGCCAAAACCTGGCAACAACGGGCTCTGCAGAAAGAAAATCGGGGTCTTGCTCACTCGTAAGTCCTTCAATGCACAAACCGCCGGAAGTCGGCGGTTTGTGAATACAGCGGATGCGGATCAGCCCGTAGCTGAGGCAGCAATCGTAGAACGGTGGACGGATGAAACGTCGTCCACCTTACAACTACAAAGTACCGGGTGTAGCCGGTGGAAATTGCCTTGTAGGAGCGGGCCATGCCCGCGAACAATTGTGGCTACGCCGCAATCTTTGTACGTGCCCACCATTCGCGGGCATGGCCCGCTCCCACGACACTAAGTCATCAACCGAGCCTTAGATAATCAACGACCTTCGGCCAGAAGCTGGTCGAGGATACCATTGCCATCGAAGTGCTTGGCAGTGATCTCGTCCCAGGTGCCGAGCACATCGGTGGGGTTGAGCAGGCGCAGCTCCTGGAACTGGCCAGCAGTTTCGGCAGCTACTTCCTTGTCCTGCACGCGGTAGTGGTAGGTGGTCAGCAGCTTCTGGATGTCCTTGCTGTACTGGAAGTCCAGGTAGGCCTTGGCCACGTCACGGGTGCCCTTCTCGTCCACTACCTTGTCGACCACCGCAACCGGGAATTCGGCCAGCACACTGACGGGCGGAACCACCACTTCGAACTCGCCGGATTTGAATTCTTCGCCCTTGGCGATATTCACCACTTCCGATTCGAAGCTCAGCAGCACATCGCCCTGCCCATTCTGGGCGAAGGCCACGGTGGCGCCACGGCCGCCAGTGGGGAAGTTCTCGACGTTACGCAGCACCTTGCCGACGAACTCCTTTATCTTCGCCTCATCGCCCTTGAAGGCCTCGTTGGCATACAGCCAGGCGCCCAGGTAGCTGTAGCGAGCGTTGCCGGAGGTTTTCGGGTTGGGGAACACCAGTTTCACGTCAGAGCGGGCCAGGTCGTCCCAGTTCTTGATGCCTTTGGGATTGCCCTTGCGCACCAGGAAGGCGGTGGTGCTGTAGTACGGCGAGCTGTGGTTGGGGAACTGCTCGGCCCAGTCCTTACGCACCAGGCCACGCTTGGCGAGGATGTCCACGTCGGTGACCTGGTTGAAGGTCACAGTGTCGACTTTCTTGCCCTGAATGATGTCCTGCGCCTGGCGCGAGGTGCCGGCGAACGACTGGTCGATCTTCAGATCCTTGCCGGTCTCGGCCTTCCAGTGAGCCTGGAACTTGGGGTTGATCTCGGCGAACAGCTCGCGGGCGACATCGTAGGAGGCGTTGAGAATCGGCTTGTCCGCCGCCGATGCGACAGCGCTGCCAAGCAGCGACGTGGTGACGGCAGTCGCCAGCAGGATTTTCTTCAGCATGATCCGGGGTTTCCTTACGAGAGGGCAGATAAGGGCGGCAGTCTGCCTGATGGCCTTATGCCTTAAAAGAATCCTTTTACCATAACCATATTCCACTACGCACTGAGGTCTGTTGACGTTTCACGCACGGCTACGCCGTAGCCCATTTTGCCGCGAGGCAAGGACGCCTTCATCACGGCAGAACGACACTGGGCGCCGCAGGTCTGAATCCTCAGACAGACGGGCCTCCGTCGTTTCACCCATGAAGGTAACTGGTATGCAAGAACAAGCAGACGGCAAGACACCCGGCCTGTCAGCCGAAGAAGAGCGCGAGATCGATGAGAAGCTGCCGCCGCGGGCGGCGGTGTTGCATGAAACCATCAGGATTCAGGGCGACCATGAACTGGAGCGCAGCATCGCAGCATTATGGTGGTCGGCGCTGGCCGCCGGGCTGACCATGGGCCTGTCGCTGATGGCCATGGGTTTGTTCCGCTCTCGGTTGGGCCCCAGCGATGAAAGTCATGTGATCGCCAGCCTCGGTTATTCGGCAGGCTTTCTGGGGGTGATACTCGCCCGTCAGCAACTGTTTACGGAAAACACCCTGACCGCCGTGCTGCCGGTGATGAGCAAGCTGACCCTGAACAATGTCGGGCGACTATTGCGTCTTTGGGGCGTGGTGCTATGCGGAAACCTAGCCGGCACCCTGCTGGTGGCTTGGGTGATGCTGCGCCTGCCGATTTTCGATACCCAGACCGACCTGGCGTTTCTGGAAATCGGCCGTAAGGTGATGGAAAACGACGTGTCCACGATGCTTGCCAAAGGCATCATTTCGGGCTGGATGATCGCCACCATGGTGTGGATGATCGCCTCGATGGAAAGCGCCAAGATCGCCATTATCGTGATGATCACTTACCTGATGGCACTGGGTGACTTCACCCATATCGTGGTCGGCTCGGTAGAGGTGTCTTATCTGGTGTATGCCGGTGAAGTGAGTTGGAGCGATTTCTGGCTGGTGTTTGCGGGGCCTACCCTGGCCGGCAACATCATCGGTGGCAGCTTTATCTTTGCCCTGCTCAGCCATGCCCAGATCCGCAGCGAGCGTGACGTAATTGCCAAGCGCGAGCGCGACAAGCACAAGTTGCTGGAGGAGTTGCGCCGCAATCGCAAGGACTGACCGTGCAAGACCGCCAAAGGCCTCAAGGTCTCGGCCGCCTTTCTCGAAGTCGAGTCTTCGAAGGCGTCGCACTGATGCCGGCGCGCACCAGCAAAGGCCTGGTCAACGCCAGTGGCGCGTTCGTCTGCAACAAAGCCCACCTGATTTCCCAGGCGGGCTTTGTTGATGACAACCGAGGGGCAGCAGGCGAGCCAGTCGATCCCCTTGCCGCCTTTGATGAACTATGGGGAGCTTACAATCCAAGCAGAAACAGCTCTTGCTTGTCGTTCCCCCAGCCATTCATCGAGTCGCTACGCTGCCAGAAGTCGAGCGCCCAGTAGCCAGGGCGCTATCCAGTTCAACGCTGATCAGCTACCCGGATTGGCGTAGGCTTCTTCGAAGAAGTAATCCTTCCAGGAGGCGGCCTTGTTCTTCAGCACACCCAGTTCATGCAGCTTCTCGGCGTAGATGAAGGTGCGCTGTGGCGAGACGGTGAAGTCGTTTTCCGGGTCTTCGATGATCTTGCGCACGAACTCCAATGGCAGCTTGGAGTTCTCGACCTTGATGTAGGTCTCTGCTGCAGCCGCCTTGTCGGCCTTGATGATCTGCGAAGCCTCGACCAGCGCGTCGTAGAAGGCCTTGTAGGTCTTCGGGTTCTGGTCGTGGAATTTCTCGGTGGCGTACAGCACGTTGAACGTGGCCTGGCCGCCGAGGATGTCGTAGCTGCTGATCAGCTTGTGTACGTTCGGGTTTTCCAGCGCCTGGTACTGGAACGGCGGGCTGGAGAAATGCGCGGTGATTTCCGAGCCACCCTTGGTCAGTGCCACGGTGGCATCCGGGTGCGGCAGGCTCACGGAGATTTTGTCGAAACGCTGGAAGTCGGCATTGCCGTAGCGCTTGGCAGTTTCGATCTGCAGGGTGCGCGACTGGAAGCCAACACCGGCAGCCGGCACGGCGATGCGATCCTTGTCGCCAAGATCATCCAGGGTCTTGACCTCGGCGCGATTGCTCAGCAGGTAGTTGGGCAGCGAACCCAACGACGCGACGGCCTTGACGTTCTGCTTGCCGTGGGTGCGATCCCACACGGTGAGCATCGGCGGTACACCTGCCGATACCACGTCGATGGCGCCGGCCAGCAGCGCCTCGTTCATCGCCGTGGCACCGGAGATGGTCCGCCACTCCACCTCGATGTCATCCAGGCCCTGAGCCTTGGCATGTTTCTCGATCAGTTGCTGGTCCTTGACCACGTGCAGCACCAGGTAACCGATGCCGAACTGCTGGGCGATGCTGATCTTGCCTTCCGCGTGAGCGGCCAGCGGGGTTGCCAGGGCGCCGAGCAGGCCCAGAGCGGTGGCCAGACGGCCGAGTTTGAAAGTGTTGGTCATCATCTCTTCTCGTTATGTGATTCAGTTTTGTAGGGTGGATGACGTTTTTTCATCCACCGTTGCGGTCGTGGATGGTGGATCGGTGAAGCGTGATCCACCCTACGGGTCAGCGCTGCATCCCCCAACGCTTGACGGTGACGCGTTCCAGCGTGGCGAACACCAGGTTCTCCACCAGCAGGCCGATCAGGATCACCGCGGCCAGACCTGCGAACACCTTGTCGGTGTACAGCTCGTTACGGTTCTGGAAGATGTACCAGCCCAGGCCGCCCTTGCCGCTGGACGCACCGAACACCAGTTCGGCGGCGATCAGCGTGCGCCAGGCGAAGGCCCAGCCGATCTTCAGGCCGGCAAGGATCGACGGCAGCGCAGCAGGCACCAAAATGAACAGCACGAAGCGCAGGCCCTTGAGGCCGTAATTGCGGCCGGCCATGCGCTGGGTTTCCGAAACGCCGAGAAAACCCGCGTAGGTATTGAGAGCCAGCGCCCACAGCACCGAGTGCACCAGCACGAAGATCAGGCTGTTCTCGCCCAGGCCGAACCACAGCAGCGACAGCGGCAGCAGCGCGATGGCAGGCAGCGGGTTGAACATCGAGGTCAGGGTGGAAAGCAGATCACGGCCCAGCTGTGTCGACACCGCCAGGGTGGTCAGCAGAAAGGCCATACCGATACCGATCAGGTAACCCTTGATCAGCACCGACAGGGAAATAGCAGTCTTCTCCACCAGCTCGCCAGTGCCCACGCCTTCGATAAAGGCGCGTGCGGTCTGCAGAAAGCTGGGCAGCAGCAGATCATTGCCCTGATAGCGAGCCGCGAGCTCCCAGATCAGCGCCAGTCCCAGCAGGATCACCGACTTGCGCAGCCAGCCCTGTTGCCAGAGGCGCTGCCCTAAGGACAGCTCGCGCTCGACCTTGAGGCCGGGCAACGGTTGCAGGGGTATTTCGTATTCCTCACGCCGTGCGGGGGAAAGACTCATGGTTTCAATCTCCTCAGTAGGCGATGCGGATGTCGTGGAAGCCCAGCTCGACGCCTTGGCCGCTGTCGACCTCCTCGTCGAACAGCAGGCGATGGATGCGTTGCGCGGTCTGCTGGAAGCCCACACCGCCGAGGCTGTGCAGGTCGAACTGATGGCTGTTGATCTCGGCCCGCACTCGGCCGGGATGGGGCGACAGCAGCAGAATGCGATTGCCGACGATCAGCGCCTCTTCGATGGAATGGGTGACGAACAACAGGGTGAAGCGCACCTCCTCCCATAGCTCCAGCAACTCCTCCTGCATCTTGCGACGGGTCAGTGCATCGAGGGCGGCGAAGGGCTCGTCCATCAGCAGGATCTTCGGCTGCATGGCCAGCGCCCGGGCGATAGCCACCCTCGCCTTCATGCCGCCGGACAGGGTGTGCGGATAGGCATCGGCGAAGCCGGCCAGGCCGACCTTCTCCAGGTAATGCAGAGCGCGTTCCTCGGCGTCCTTGCGGCCCAGGGTTCGCGAGGCCAGCAGCGGGAACATCACGTTCTGCTTTACCGTCTTCCATGGCGGCAGTTGATCGAACTCCTGAAACACCACGATGCGATCCGGGCCCGGTTCGCGTACCTGGGCGCCGTCGAGGCGGATGCTGCCGGCGACTGGTTCGATGAAACCGGCCACCGCCTTGAGCAACGTGGATTTACCGCAGCCGGATGGGCCGAGCAGCACGAAACGATCGGCACGGTCCACCTCAAAGCTGACCTCGTGGGTGGCGCGCACGACGCGCTGCGGGGTGCGGTATTCGAGGCTGACCTTCTGCACCTGTAGAACGGTGTCGAAGGTGGCTGGATTCAACGTGCTGACCGTGTGGCCTTGCAGAGGGGCGTTCATGGTTTTCAGCTTCCCTGGCCGATGGCGGCGTCTTCGAAGAAGTAGTCCTGCCAGCTGGCCGGCTTATTTTTGATGGCGCCGACGCGGTGCAGGAAGTCGGCCAGCGGATAGGTGTTGGTGGGCGTGACGGTGAACTGGAACTGCTCGTTGTCGATGATCTTCAGCAGCTCGTCGCGGCTGATCTTGGCGCCGGTGACGCGAATGTAGGTGTCCGCTGCCGCGCCCTTGTCCTTCTGAGCGAAATCCGCCGCTTCGGCCAATGCACCGACAAAAGCCTTGTAGGTCTTGGGGTTGTCATTGCGGAATTTCTCGGTGGAATACAGCACGGTCGGCGAGTTCGGGCCGAGCAGCTTGTAGGTGTCGAGCACTACGTGCACGTCCGGGTTCTCCAGCGCCTGGTTCTGGAACGGCGGGTTGGAGAAGTGCCCGGTCAGCTCGGTGCCTCCCGATTTCAGGGACGCCGTGGCGTCCGGATGCGGCAACGCCACGGTGTATTTATCCAGGCGGTTGAATTGCTTGTCGCCCCACTGCTTAGCTGCGGCGTATTGCAGGAAGCGCGACTGCACCGACACGCCCACCGCCGGAACGGCGATGCGATCCTTGTCAGTGAAGTCGGCGATGGTCTTGACCTTGGGGTTGTTGCTCAGCAGGTAGTACGGGAAGTTGCCGAGCGAAGCCACGCCCTTGACGTTCTGCTTGCCGTGGGTGCGATCCCACACGGTCAGCAGCGGGCCAATGCCGGCACCGGCGATATCGATGGCGCCGGACAGCAGTGCATCGTTCACCGCCGAGCCACCGGACAGCTGCTGCCAGTCGACCTTGATGTCCAGGCCTTCGGCCTTGCCATGCTTCTCGATCAGCCCTTGATCACGCACCACGTTGAGCAGCAGATAAACGATGCCGAACTGCTCCGCGATGCGGATCTGCCCCTCGGCGTGAGCGACTTGCGGCGCCGCCAGGCTGCCTGCCAGCAGGCTCAGACTCAGGGCGATGCCACCGGCTAAACGACCGAAACGGGGAATAAAGGGAAAGCGCTTACCTGCCGACATGTCGAGGCTCCAGTCAAAGGTGCAGAAATAGGGTTACAGCGGGGTGAGGCGTTTAAAAAGGAACATCACCCTGGATCGTCGTGCGGTGCATGCGCCGACGCAGATGGCTCGGGCAGCCGGTCGCCAGATGGATCAGCGCGCGGTTGTCCCAGAACACCATGTCGTTCGGCTGCCACTGGTGGCGGTAGATGAATTCGGGCTTCGCGCTGTGGGAGTAGAGCTCGGCGAGGATCTGCCGGCTCTCGTCCTCTGGAATGTCGAGAATGTGGGTGGTGAAGTTCTCGTTGACGAACAGGCCCTTGCGGCCTGTTTCCGGGTGGGTGCGCACCACCGGATGAACCACGGCCTTGACCTCGGCCAGCTGCGCTTCGGTCAGTGTCGGGCGGCGTATGCCCTTGAACACTTCATCTGCATACCGGGCGGTGTAGGAATGCGCCGCACGTTTGCCCTCGATGGCCTGGCGCAGCTCGACCGGCAGTGTTTCGTAGGCCAGTTGCTGGCTGGCGAACAGCGTGTCGCCGCCCTCTTCCGGTAGCTCCTGAGCGAGCAGCATGGAACCCAGGCTGGGGAATTCCTTGTAGGACAGATCCGAGTGCCAGAACTTGCCGGCATCGCCCAGACCGATCGGCTGACCGTTCTCGACGATGTTGGAAATGATGAAGACTTCCGGGTGGTTGGCCAGCAGGAACTGCTTGAGCACGTGGATCTGCAAGACGCCGAAGCGACAGCTGAAATCGATCTGCTGCTGCGGAGTAATGCGCTGGTCACGGAACACCACGACGTTGTAGTCGAGATGCGCCTGGTGAACGCGGGCGAAATCGGCATCGTTCAACGGCTGGCTGAGGTCGAGGCCGATGATTTCGGCACCGACTGCAGCGGAAAAGGGGCGGACTGCAAAATTCTGCGCTGGCTGGTGATTGGCAGAACTCAGGGAAACGGCAGGCATTTGCGCAACTCCACACGGTAAGGGCGCCAACGGGGCGCGTCTTCAGAAGCAGGTGTTCGGCACCTGTATTCAGTCGTGCGGCGCGCCGGTTAGCCGGCGGGTACGCATGGGCAGAACTATATCGATATAAGAAATTAAATTTAAATACCTTTTTCGCATTTGCTTATGGCAGATCAACAGCCTGTACCTGCACATACAAAAGAAAACGCCGGCAGTGGTCGAAACCACTACCGGCGTTTTGTGCGGCAGGCCTGAGCCTTAGAACGCAGGCACTACCGCCCCCGAGTACTTCTTCTCGATGAAGGCTTTCACTTCGGGGCTGGTCAGTGCGTCAGCCAGCTTCTTGATGGCGTCGCTGTTCTGGTTGTCTGGGCGGGCCACCAGGTAGTTCACGTACGGCGAATCCTTGTTTTCCAGCACCAGCGCATCCTTGTTCGGGTTGAGCTTGGCTTCAAGGGCGTAGTTGGTGTTGATCAGCGCCAGGTCGACCTGATCCAGCACGCGCGGCAACATGGCCGCTTCGAGCTGCTTGAACTGGAAGTTGTGCGGGTTGCTGGCCAGATCCTTCGGCGTGGCCTGGATATTGGCCGGGTCTTTCAGGGTCAGCAGGCCGGCGTGTTGCAGCAGTTGCAAGGCGCGGCCGCTGTTGCTGGCTTCGTTGGGGATGGCGATGGTGGCGCCGTCCGGCAGATCTTTCAGGCTCTTGTACTTACGCGAATAACCGCCGAAAGGCTCGACGTGTACGCCCTTGACGATCACCAGGTGGGTACCGCGGCTTTCGTTGAAGCTGTCCAGGTATGGCTTGGTCTGGAAGTAGTTGGCATCGAGTTGCTTCTGCTCAACTTGCAGGTTGGGCTGCACGTAATCGGTGAACACCTTGATCTGCAGATCAATTCCTTCCTCGGTCAGCTTCGGCTTGATCAACTCGAGGATCTCGGCATGGGGAACCGGGGTTGCCGCTACGGTGAGTTTTTCAGCAGCGAATGCCTGGGTAGCCAGGACGGTGGCCAATGCAGCCAGCAGAAGCGTTTTTTTCATGTGTTGTTCTCGATAGTTGCCAGTGGGTCGACAGCGGCATGGAGTAAGAGGTCGTACCGGATAGGTGCGGCGCGCTGACGATACGGCGCTCAGTTATACGTTGAAAATACTTTTAATTCATTCGTATATTTCTTTTGAGAATAAGTAGAAGCTCGCGCACTTGTTGTGTTTCGGGCGGTCACTTCTACAGTGAAAGCACCTCTATTGCGGATTGATGAACATGATCAGCGAAGCCCTGAACCGTTTCGAGCGCCTGGAACTGGTTCCCCATGCCACGCCGCTGCAACATCTGCTGCGCTTGTCGCATCACGTGAAGCGCGACATCTATGTCAAACGTGACGACCTGACCCTGTTCGCGCTCGGCGGCAACAAGGCGCGTAAGCTCGAATACCTCGGCGCCGACGCACTGGCTCAACACGCCGATACGCTGATTACCGCAGGTGCCATCCAGTCCAATCACGTTCGGCAAACCGCTGCGCTGGCGGCAAAACTCGGCCTTGCTTGCGTCGCCCTGCTGGAAAACCCCATCGACACTCAGGAACAGAATTACCTGCATAACGGTAATCGGCTGCTGCTGGATCTGTTCGGTACGCGGGTGGAAGTGGTCGACAACCTCGACGAGCCGGACCTGTTGCTGATGGCCAAGGCCGAGCGCCTGCGCGCCACCGGCAAGAGCCCTTACGTGATTCCAATCGGTGGCTCCAACGCGCTGGGCACCCTGGGTTACGTAAAGGCAGGCCTGGAGTTCGCCGAACAGGTCAGTGCCAAAGGCCTGGAAAGCGGCACGCTGGTGCTCGCCTCCGGCAGTGGCGCTACTCATGCCGGCCTTGCGCTGTCGCTGGCCCATGTACTGCCCGACTGGCGCGTACTGGGTATCACCGTGTCGCGCCCCGCCGACCTGCAGCGGCCCAAGGTGTTGGGGCTGGTCGAACGCACCGCCGAGTTGCTCGGCATTCCGGTGCCGGAGAACCTGGCCATCGAGCTGTGGGACGAGTATTACGGCCCGCGCTACGGCGAACCCAACACCGGCACGCTGGACGCCATTCGCCTGCTGGCCAGCAGCCAGGGTTTGCTGCTTGATCCCGTGTACACCGGCAAGGCCTTCGCTGGCCTGCTCGACGGCGTGCAGAAAGGCGCATTCGAAGAAGGCAAACCGATCGTTTTCCTGCACACCGGCGGTGCTCCAGCACTGTTCGCGTATCAGTCCTTGACTCTCTAAACGCTATATACAAATAATTTTTTATTATTTTCTCGACTACCCGATCAACCTTAGAGTGCCGCGTCCCAAAGCACCTCCCAATGCACCCACCGAGGCTCGAACATGATCATTGCCACACTGCGACGAAATCTCCTTATTGGCAGCCTCGGCCTGGCGCTTTTCGCCGGTTTGGGAAGTCAGGCTTATGCGGCCGATGATCTGCAGAAGATCAAGGATGTCGGCACCATCAAGGTAGGCCTCGAAGGCACCTACCCGCCGTTCAACTTCCAGGACGAAAGCGGCAAGCTCGCCGGTTTTGAAGTGGACTTCGCGACGGCTCTGGCCAAGGAGCTTGGTGTAAAGGTCAGCTTCCAGCCCACCAAGTGGGACGGCATTCTGGCCTCGCTGGAATCGGGTCGCATCGATGTGGTGATCAACCAAGTCACCATCTCCGATGAACGCAAGAAAAAATACGATTTCTCCACGCCCTATACCATCTCGGGTATTCAGGCGCTGACCCGCAAGAACGATGCTGACAGCGTGAAGAGCGCTGCGGATCTGGCAGGCAAGAAAGTTGGTGTCGGCCTGGGCACCAACTACGAGAAGTGGCTGAAAGAAAACGCCCCCAAAGCCGATATCCGCACCTATGACGATGATCCGACCAAGTTCCAGGACCTCAACGTAGGTCGCATCGACGTGGTTCTGGTCGATCGCCTGGCCGCGTTCGAAATGGTCGCCAAGACTGGCAACCGCATGGCCGTTGCCGGCGATGCCTTCTCCCGCCAGGAATCCGGGATTGCGCTACGCAAAGGCAATCCTGAACTGCTCGCGGCCATCAACAAGGCCATCGAGAAACTGCGTAGCGACGGCACCTTGAAGCAACTTTCCGAGAAATGGTTCAAGGCTGACGTTACTCAATGACGCCGGAAACATTCCAGCTGGTGCTGGATTCCTTACCCTTTCTACTCAAGGGCGCAATCTGGACGATCATCCTCAGCCTTGGCGGCATGTTTTTCGGCATGCTGCTGGGCTTCGGGCTTGCTCTGGTCAGGCTCTACGCCATTGCGCCGCTGGGCTGGCTGGCCAGGGTGTACATCTCGTTCTTTCGCGGCACTCCACTGCTGGTGCAGCTGTTCATCATCTACTTCGGCCTGCCTGAACTGGGGCTGCAGCTGGAGCCGCTAACCGCCGCGCTGATTGGCTTCTCCCTGAACATGGCGGCCTATGTCGCCGAGATCATGCGAGCGGCCATTGCCTCCATCGACCGCGGGCAATGGGAAGCCGCCGCCAGTATTGGCATGAGCAAAAGCCAGACGATGTTGCGCACCATCCTGCCGCAGGCCATGCGTACCGCCCTGCCCCCGCTGGGCAACAGCTTCATCTCGCTGGTCAAGGACACCGCCCTGGCGGCCACCATTCAGGTACCCGAACTGTTCCGTCAGGCGCAGCTGATCACCGCCCGCACCTACGAAGTCTTCGCCATGTACCTCGCTGCGACGGTGATCTACTGGATTCTCTCCAGCTTGCTGGCGCACCTGCAAAATCGTCTGGAAGCACGCGTCAACCGCCACGAGGCGGACAACTGATGGCCTCAAGCATGATCACCGTTCGCAACCTGAGCAAATCCTTCAAGGGCCAGACCGTTCTCAAGGGTATCGACCTGGATATCGCCGCCGGCGAAGTCGTCGCCATCATCGGCCCCAGCGGCTCGGGCAAGACTACGCTGCTGCGCTGCCTGAACCTCCTGGAAACCCCTGACGGCGGCAGCATCCGCGTTGGCGAGATCGAGATCGATGCCGGCAAGCCGATGGGCCAGCAACAGGGGCTGATTCGCAAGCTTCGCCAGCAGGTCGGTTTCGTATTCCAGAACTTCAACCTGTTCCCCCACCGTAGCGCCTTGGAAAACGTCATCGAAGGCCCGGTGGTAGTGAAGAAGCAACCACGCGAAGCGGCAGCCGAGCGAGGCCGACAGCTGTTGGCCAAGGTTGGCCTGGCGGGCAAGGAAGATGCTTTCCCCAAGCGTTTGTCCGGTGGCCAGCAGCAACGCGTAGCGATTGCCCGCGCCCTGGCGATGGAACCGGACGTGATCCTCTTCGACGAACCGACCTCGGCACTGGACCCGGAACTGGTGGGCGAGGTGCTGGCAACCATCCGCGCCCTGGCCGAGGAAAACCGCACGCTGGTCATCGTTACCCACGAGATGAGTTTCGCCCGTGACGTGGCCAACCGGGCGATCTTCATCGACGGCGGCGTCATTGTCGAGCAGGGCGACGCCCGCGAGCTGTTCAGCGCACCCAAGCAGGCACGCACCCAGCAATTTCTCAGCAAGTTCCTTGGCGACGCATCCGCGCGCCACTGATCAGGGTTGGTAATAGGCATCCCACAGCCGGTTGCGAAACCGGTTGCTGGGATCCAGCTGACGTTTGAGCGCGAAGTACTCCGCTGCCCGCGGGTAACCCTGCAGAAACTGCTCGCGGCTGGCGTGAATCTGATATGGCAGGTAATGCCGACCGCCACAGCGCAAGGCAGCGGCAATCAGCTCACGCGTCCAGGCCGCGGCTTTCTGCCGCTCGCTGTCAGTCGTGCCTTGCCGGTAATAGAGCACCAACGCGAAAACTTCCCCGGGCGCCCAACTCAGCAATGTATGCGGATCGGCCTTGGCATGGCGAATGGAGACGTTGATCAGCTTGGCCTGATGCTGATGAGTCAGGCGCGCCAGTTCGCCAACGAACCGTTCCAGCTGCGCTGGCGGCACAAAGTACTCCTGCAGTACATAACTGAAATCCGGCCCGGATATCGGCTCAAGCTCGCTCACGTCGAGGCTGGCCTCGTGGTTGCGCCATTGCACCTTGGGGCTACGGAACAGCAGTGGATCGAGCGCCGCCTCGCGCAGTTTGATGCCTGAAGAGGATTCGCTCAGGCGAATCCCCGCTCGCTGCAGATGGCTGCCCTGCCGTGCCGGGCTCAGTCGCTCCGTTTCGGTCAGTGCAGCTTCTGTTCGCCGGTAGGAAACCGCGCGCACCGTGGAAAAGTCATCGGGATAGAGAATGCCGTTGTGCATCACCAGATCGGGCTGCGAGGCTATCTCGCGATAGAACCACGGCCGATAGTCTTGCAGCGCCATCACCTGACTTTCGCGGGCAATTCGGGTGTTTTCGACCAGACCCAGGGTGGCCTCGACTATGACCCCCAGCCCACCGTAGCCACCGATCACGCCATTGAACAGCGCGGCATTGTGGTTTGGAGTGGCGTCAATCACACGGCCATCGGCGAGCACCACGCGGATGGCCTTTACCGAGCCCACGATGGGCCCCTCGCCCACATAGCGGCCATGCACGTTAACCGATAACGAGCCGCCCACCGTGAAATTGGCGTAGGACTGCATGATCTGCGGGGAAAGGTCATACGGGTCGATATATTCGAGTATCGCGCGCCAGGTGATGCCGCTCTGCACTCGGATCTCACGGCGTTCCGGGGAGAACTCGAGAACTTTATCCAGGCTGCGCATATCCAGCTGCAGCGCGCCGTCCGCAGCGGTCTGCCCGCCCATGCTGTAGCGCCCGCCGCCAATGCTGACGGGCCCCACGTGGCTGCGCAGCGCATCGACGATATCCTGCTCGCTGTGCGGCACGACGATGCGCTCGACAACAATGGGATTGAGGCCGGTCACGTCATTGACCACCTCACTGGCACTAACGCCCAGACTGAGTACACACAGACACACGAGCAAACGTCGCATTTACCTTCCTTGGCAATACAGATGAGTTGGCGCCAGGGCCAGACGGCCCTAGTCGCGGTCGAGCAGGTGAAAACGAGGCAGCGAGAAACGCCAGCGAATTGCCGCCAGGCGAATCACCAGCACAACCAGCATGGCAACCCCGGTATCCAGCCAGTGCGGGGTGTCCAGCATGCGTAGCAGCACGAAGGTCAACGCGCCGGCCAGGCAGGCGGTGGCGTAGATTTCCTTCTTGAAGATCAGCGGGATTTCGTTGCAGATCACGTCACGCATAACGCCGCCAGCGACGCCAGTCATGATGCCCATGATCACCGCCGTGCTGGACGGCATGGCGTACTGCAGCGCCACTTCGGTACCGATCACGGTGAACACCGCCAACCCGAAGGCATCGGCGATCAGCAGGCCTTTCTCGTGAATCGGCCGGGTCATGCGCACCCAGATCACCGTGCCCAGCGCTGCCACGGTGGCGACCAGGATGTAGGTGTCGTTACGGATCCAGCTGACCGGGTGATTATCCAGAATCACGTCACGCAGGGTGCCGCCGCCAAGCGCAGTGATGATGGCAATCACCAGCACGCCGAACAGATCCATGGACTTGCGCCCGGCCATCAGCGCGCCGGTGATGGCGAATACCGCCACGCCGAACAAGTCCGAAAAATAGAACAGCTGGCTCATCGACAAGTCAGTTCACCGGCGTACGCAGCGTGACGAACTCTTCGGCCGAGCTTGGGTGAACGCCGATGGTTTCGTCGAACACCTGCTTGGTCGCGCCGGCCTTCAACGCAATAGCCAGGCCCTGAACGATTTCGCCGGCATCGGGGCCGACCATGTGGCAGCCCAGCACGCGATCCGTCTTGGCATCGACCACCAGTTTCATCAGCGTACGCTCTTCGCTTTCGGTCAGCGTCAGCTTCATCGGCCGGAAGCGGCTCTCGAAGATTTTCACCTCGTGCCCGGCCTCGCGCGCCTGCTCTTCGCTGAGCCCGACGGTGCCGATATTGGGCAGGCTGAACACCGCCGTCGGGATCATCCGATAGTCGACCTTGCGGTACTCGTCCGGCTTGAACAGACGACGCGCCACCGCCATGCCTTCGGCCAGCGCCACGGGGGTGAGCTGCACGCGGCCGATCACGTCACCGATGGCCAGGATCGACGGCGCCGTGGTCTGGTACTCGTCATCGACCTTGATATAGCCCTTGTCGTCCAGGCTGACGGAGGTGTTCTCTAGCCCCAGATTGTCGAGCATCGGCCGGCGACCGGTGGCGTAGAAGATGCAGTCGGCCTGCAGCGTGCGGCCATCCTTGAGGGTGGCCTCGAGGCTGCCGTCGGCCTGCTTGTCGATACGCGCGATATCGGTATTGAACTGCACGTCCAGGCCACGCTTGCCCAGTTCTTCATGCAGGTGGGTGCGCAGGGAATTGTCGAAGCCGCGCAGGAACAGGTCGCCGCGGTATAGCAGCGAGGTCTGCGCGCCGAGGCCGTTGAAAATCGACGCGAACTCCACGGCGATATAACCGCCGCCCACCACCAGCACGCGCTCTGGCAGCTCTTCGAGGAAGAACGCCTGGTTGGAGTTGATCGCGTGCTCATGACCCGGGATCTCTGGAATATGGGGCCAGCCGCCAGTGGCGATCAGAATGCGCTCGGCGCTGTAGGTCTTGCCGTCGACCTCCACCCGGTGCTCGTCGAGCAGGCGCGCATGGCCCTCGAGCAGGGTCACACCGCTGCCCACCAGCAGCTTGCGGTAGATGCCATTGAGGCGTTCGATTTCGCGGTTCTTGTTGGCGATCAGCGTCGGCCAGCTGAAACTGGCCTGGCCGGGCGTCCAGCCAAAGCCTTCGGCATGCTCGAACTCGTCGGCAAACTGCGCGCCATAGACCAACAGCTTTTTCGGCACGCAGCCGACATTGACGCAGGTGCCGCCCAGATACCGGCTTTCCGCCACGGCAACCCGGGCGCCGTAGCCCGCCGAGAAGCGCGCCGCACGCACGCCGCCGGAGCCAGCACCGATTACAAACAGATCGAAATCGTAGGTCATAACAGCCTCCTGAACAGATGCAGAGCATACCGCAAACGCAACGCCCTGCCCGCCTGGCACATGGCGCAAACTTGTCGGCGGCCGGATGGGTCTAGAGGCTTAACAAAGGAGCACGACCATGCGCCCGATTCTTACCCACCTTGCCCTGCACGTACCGGACCTGCAGGCCTGCATCGACTTCTACGAAGACTTCTGCGGCATGCGGGTCATCCACCGTCGCCTTGGCAAGGGCTCGCAGATCGTGTGGATGGCCGAGCCCGGCCGTGAGAGCGAGTTCATCTTCGTGATCATGCCTGGCGGCGAAGCGCGGCAGTTAGCGGCCAACGATTACAGCCACTTCGGCTTCGCCCTGCAGAGCCGCGAAGAAGTCGATGCAATGGTCGCCAAAGCCCAGGCAGCCGGGTGCCTGCTCTGGGCACAGCGCGACGAACCGTATCCGGTGGGCTATTACTGTGGCATACGTGACCCGGCTGGTCATCAGATCGAATTCAGCTATGGCCAGCCACTGGGTCCGGGCGCCAAACCGATCAATGAGGGCTGAAACAAGAAAACCGCCAGAAGGCGGTTTTCTTGCGCTAGCGAATGGCGTTAGCCCTTGCCAGTCTTGTACAGGTGCTCGAAGCAGAAGTTAGTCGCCTCGATATAGCCCTCGGCGCCACCGCAGTCGAAGCGCTGGCCCTTGAACTTGTAAGCCAGCACGCAGCCGTCCTGGGCCTGCTTCATCAGCGCGTCGGTAATCTGGATCTCGCCACCCTTGCCTGGCTCGGTGTTTTCGATCAGCTCGAAGATATCCGGGGTCAGGATGTAGCGACCGATGATCGCCAGGTTCGACGGTGCATCTTCGGACTTGGGCTTCTCGACCATGCTGTTTACCCGGAAGATGTCGTCGCGGATCATCTCGCCGGCGATCACGCCGTACTTGTGGATCTCGTCCATCGGCACTTCCTGCACCGCCACGATCGAGCAGCGGAACTGGTTGTACAGCTTGACCATCTGGGTCAGCACGCTGTCGCCTTCGAGGTTCAGGCACAGGTCGTCGGCCAGCACCACGGCGAACGGCTCGTCACCGATCAGCGGGCGGCCGCTGAGGATGGCATGGCCCAGGCCCTTCATTTCCACCTGGCGGGTATAGGAGAAGGTGCAGTTGTCGATCAGGCGGCGAATGCCGACCAGGTACTTTTCCTTGTCGGTATTGCGGATCTGCTCTTCCAGCTCGTAACTGATGTCGAAGTGGTCTTCCAGCGAACGCTTGCCGCGACCGGTCACCATGGCGATTTCGGTAAGCCCGGCCGACAGCGCTTCCTCCACACCGTACTGGATCAACGGCTTGTTCACGATTGGCAGCATTTCCTTGGGCATGGCCTTGGTTGCCGGGAGAAAACGGGTGCCGTAGCCAGCGGCAGGAAACAAGCATTTCTTGATCATGGAAGTCCCTGAATGAGAGAGGGTTATCGACGCCGCAGCAGTCTAGCAGGACGCACACGGCTTACAACGGGAGCAACGTAAACACCTCAAACGTTTATGCAGCAGGGCAGTCACAACCTGTGAAACCCACCGCAACGCGAGGTTCGCATGTCCATCGACAATGACCTGAAGAAAGAAGTTCTCACTCGTCTGCTGCACGCTCACCCTGCCGGGCTCGGCAAAGAGGTGCTGGACAACTTCCGAGGCGAGCACGCTGTCGCCGATATGCTCAAGCATCTGCAGCAAAACGGGCTTATTCACGATGGCGCCCTATCGGAAAACGCCGGTGAATTGTCCATCCACTATCCGATCAAGCTCAGTGCATCTGGCGTCGAAACAGCCAAACAGCTCGATGCCTGATCAGCTGCTGTAGCAGCCTCCGCTACCGGCGCCGTTTTCTCGTCCTGGGGAAGCGGCGTTCAGCTATTACTAGCCACGCAAATCCGCCTATTGGGTGCCCATAAATACTGTAGACTCCCGCGCCGCGCGCAGCCGCGAACGGCCGTTGCAGAGCGCTCGCTTGCAGCCCGTCCCGCGCACAGCCTACTCAGTATTTTCTGGAACACCGCTCATGAAACACTCCGCTACCTCCCTGCTCCTGGCGGGCAGCCTGCTGGCTCCTGTCGAAGCCATGGCCGACCTGCTGCTGTGGCAGGACAACAGCCTGACCTACCTCAACGGTATCGACTTCAAGATCGACCCGCCACGCCAGCAAACGCTGACTTTCGAGCACTCAAGCGGCTGGAGCTTCGGGGATCTGTTCCTGTTCGTCGACGGCATCAAATACAACACCGAAGCCAACAATGGCGCCGGTGATGGCCATACGTTCTACGGCGAGCTCAGCCCCCGCTTGTCGTTCGGCAAGATCAGCGGAGCCGATCTATCGTTCGGCCCGATCAAGGATGTGTTGTTGGCAGCCACCTATGAATTCGGTGAAGACGATGTCGACGCGTACCTGCTCGGGCCGGCAGTGGATCTGGCAATTCCCGGTTTTGACTACTTCCAGCTGAACACCTACCTGCGCCGACCGGATGGCAAACGCGACGGTCGCAACGTCTGGCAGATCACTCCGGCATGGAGCTACACGATCCCGGCCGGCAAGTCCGATGTGGTGATCGATGGTTTCATCGACTGGGTGGTGGACAACGACGACAGCTATCACGCCAACCTGCACATCAACCCCCAGATCAAGTACGACCTGGCCAAAGCCATGGGCTGGGGTCAGAAATTCTACGTTGGCGTGGAATACGACTACTGGAAGCACAAGTACGGTATCGACAACGACAGCTCGCTGAGCAAAGACATTTTAGGCGGCACCAACCAGAGCGCTATCAGCCTACTGGTCAAGGCACACTTCTAAAACGGCTAAGAACCAGAAGCTCGTCGAGCTCGGCGGGCTTTTGTCATCCATGCCGCTCAGTCGAGCAGCACGTGTGCTGCCGCATCAGTGGCGAGCAGGCTGTATTGATGAAGGCTCAGATAGCGCCCATCCTTGCACTCAACGTCGCGCAGCGTGCCTTCGAGGGTGAAACCCTGCGCTTCGATCAGCCTGCAACTGGCGATATTTTCCGGTTCTATATCTGCATGTACGCGATGCACGCTCATGTGCCGGAAGGCATATCGTAAAATCGCAGGCAGCGCCTGGCTTAGCAAACCACGCCGCCAGTAATCAGGAAGCAACCAATAGCCTACGTCGACGCTGTGATGTTGGTGGCTCCAGTCATTGAAGCCGCAGGCGCCCATTAACAGGTCGCCATCGCGGCTGGCAACGGCCCACCATATTCCTCTTCTATCCCTGAGCAAGCTCTCGTACCACTGCATCTGCTCGCGGGTAGCGCAAAGGCTATCGTAGGAAACACCGTAGTGAGCAATCACCTGGGGGTGAGACAGCCCGGCATACACACGCTCGATATCATCAGGACGAATGCACCGCAAAATGCAGTCTGCAAGGGTGAATTCGGGGAATAGGCTGGCTTCACTGTGCATGTATAACCCGAAGCGCCAGGCTGGCACGATCATGGAAAACTAATGATTAGAAAAACAAGGAGCGCAGGCTTCGCAGAGGCCAACGCGGAGATGGTGCCCCGAGCCGGAATCGAACCGGCAAGGCCTTGCGGCCGGCAGATTTTAAGTCTGCTGTGTTTACCAATTTCACCATCGGGGCGGCGAAATCTGCGAGGGCAGGACTATATACACCCCCAGGCAACGCCGCAAGTTTAAAGCGCGCAATAAAAAACCTCGCAAATCAGTGATCTACGAGGCTGTACGCTGAGCTACCGATAAGTAGCTACAACCGCATTAATGCGGCAGGCCGCGCTGTGAAGCGCGGCCTGACCTGATCCCTTACTTGCTGCTGCGGCCAACCAACAGACCGATCAGCAGACCAAAGCCGGAAGCCACCGCCACCGAGGTCCAAGGATTGCTTTCGATGCGATCCTGAGCATTACCGATGGTCTCGCGACCCAATTCGACAGCCTCACGGCTTTTTTCAGTGATCGAACCTTTGGCCTCATTCAGCAGCGCAATAACCTTCTCGCGAGCTTCATGAGCCTTGTCGCCGGAAAAGGACTCCGCATCACCCAACGCCTTGCTGGCTTGATCGAGAAGCTTCTTCAATTCCTTGGCGCTTTCCTGTTGAAACTGATCCAGGCCGCTCTCAAGCGAAGTTTTACGTGCCATTAGCGAGTGCTCCATAACAGTGATTGACGATATTTGGAGATACCGCCAGCCGCCAGAGTTCAGGCTTTTTACCGCCTATCTGCTTTCTAGACTCATGCATCAAGCGGAATGACACCCGTGTGGGCCACATATTCGCCGGCCATGCCGCGCACCCGCGCGCGCAGATCAAAGGGCATATCTGACTTGAAGGTCACCTCATGCCCGATCAACTGGCCGCTCTCGCCAACACGCTCGCGCTCCTCCTGCATCCAGGTCAGTAGCTCGTCTTCAGTCAACCCGAGCTCTTCAGCCAGCAATGCATTGAAACGTTCAAGATCCAAGCCATCGAATTTTCCGCCATCCATCTCATCGCCCTCCTCAATCAATCTTGCTAATTGAGGCCGCAAGTTCGGCCAGGCAGTTCACTGTATCTGACCAACCTGCTCAGGCTTGGCGTTTAACGCTGCCGCAATTCAACGTGCGCAGATCTTGGCGCAGCTGCATCACCAGTTGCGAGATCTGCCGTGATGTCGACAGCTCTGATCGCGAGATTCCCGTGACATTCAGGTACACCTGAGCCGTAACCGGATCCCTGATCTGAATCGTCACCGACTCACTGCCATCAATGGAGCAACTGCACGCCAACGGCAAAAACGCACACTCGACAATATGACGCTGCTCGAGAACGGACATCATCCTGAATACTCCTTCCTCACGTTACGTTGATGACCACTGGAGTCTAGTTCGCGCAAAAAATCAGGAGTGAGTCATTTTGTCCCGTCTATCGGCTGGATACTTGGCTGTCGCCGTCAGCCGCTTGTAACGGACTCATCCTGTGAGTCGTTAACGTAAAGGCCATGGCCCAAGATGTTAGATAAGACCCGCGGTGGATCTGCTCAAGACTGCGGCCTCATGTTTGCGAAGCGCGGCACGGCAGTGCCTGCGCCTGCGCAAAGCTAGCGCAACGATGCTCGCGATGAGTATGAAAAGCCGCCGAATATGAAATCATCTTGGTATAGGCAACATCGAACTGACTCATAGATAAGCTCTAGAGGAAACGACGCACCATCCAACCAAAAACAGCATGCCTACCGATCAAATCGACAAGACGATCAGCATGTTGGTAGGGGTAATACGTGGCAGCTGCTGCCGAACATCGCCTGGTGTCTCGGCCTTGAAGAATACGCGATAGCCACTGCCATCCGGATAAGGCCGGGAATGAGTGACCCAGGTTGAAACGAGGCTCTCGCTGAGCCCGGTATCAGTCGCGATTTTTAACAATGGGATATGCACGGTCATTACGAGCTCCTTCTCATTCAGATAGTGATGCATTCATCACGCTGCCGGACATCCATGCCGGACTTGAGTTGACAAGCGATGTCACTATGCCACATTACAAAGGATATAATGACTTTTTTTGCTGCCGCACGCGCTCAAGCCAGCAGAGTCGATCAATGGCACCTAATTAGTACGCTACCAATCGTCTGGCCGAATGAACTATCGCCACAGCTACCATCAAATAGCTAGTATTACCCGATATGGAGGAACCAATCGTGAGCAAACCAGTTTTCAACGCCCGCACCGCAGATAAGTTCGTCGTTCGCTTGCCTGATGGCATGCGCAAACGCATCGAAGATCTTGCCAATGACAACTACACCAGCATGAACACCGAGATCATCCGCGCTATCGAAGCCCACCTGGAAGGTCAGGCGAGACAGACACTGCTGATCGACGCGCTGGAGGCGAAACTGAAAACCGAAGCACAGGCTGCCGCCAAGACCGGCAAAAAAGCCGCCGAAAGCAACATCGACTACATCGACGGGCTCAAAACCGGTACGCGCTAAGCTAGCTATATCTAGACAAACAAGCCCCGCACATGGCGGGGCTTTTATTTGCCTCGAGTTTCTTGAGTGAGTGCGCTGAGTGCAACCAAAAAACAAAATAGACACAGGTTGCAAATTCAGGCATAAATCATCGAAAGCGCGGAACAAATATGCACTAGCACTGTCATGCCGCAAAAAAGGCACTCGATACGCCTTGGCTGCCACATGTAATTACCTTGACGGTGTAGCGGGATTAACCCCGCTAGAGGCTAGGCATCGCCCAAATGGAAACTCGGGCCTGCCTATTTGCAGCTGATGAAATGCTGATCTAGCCTGACTTTTCAAACATCAACGTATGGACGCGGATCATGATGTATCACACGCTCAAGCATGGCATTTATGCGGACGAGTTCGCCCGTGTCCTACGGCTGGCCATGAACAGAAGTGACGATGTTCTGGTGGCAGTGCCCGGCAACATAGACAACCTCACCGCCCCCATTGCCAGATTGCTTGGCGCAGCGGTTGCCAAGAAGCTGCTTGAAGAGCGCGAAGTAACGGTTGCCACACCAGGAGCGCCGGAAAAGAAGCTCTACCTTGCCTCGATCAACGGCTGCACCTCCTTCAAGAAAGGCTCCGTCGTATTGCCCTGGACCCCGCTTGATACGGTTTCCAAGGTGGCTGCAAAGCATCCCTCGTCAGACACGTTCTATATCGCCATCGACGGCCCAGGCACTTCGTACCGCCAGCCCGGCAAGGACGAGCTGACTCGATACCAAGTGAACTACCCAAAATCTAAAGCGGTGTAAGGCTAGGCGCGATCCTCGCCGCCCGCATGCAATCTTGCGGCTGCCTGACACTTCATTCATCAAATAGGGCGCCAAAGCTTTAGAACGCTCCCCCTAACAACCGCTTTTCTCTACGCACAAAAAAGCCCCGTAACCAACGGCTACGGGGCTTTGCGTTTGGAGGCTGAGGTCGGAATCGAACCGGCGTTCACGGATTTGCAATCCGGTGCATAACCACTCTGCTACTCAGCCTTAAACTGAACGGGCCGTACGTGACGGCCCGTTGAAACTGGAGCGGGAAACGAGACTCGAACTCGCGACCCCGACCTTGGCAAGGTCGTGCTCTACCAACTGAGCTATTCCCGCTTGTCTTATCGACGGGCGCCATTCTATATCTTCAAAACGCCCAGTCAAGCCTTTGATTCAAAAAAGTTATTTCTTTTCGGCGGTCACGCTCAGATGCGGCCATGCAGCGAGCAGATAATGCGCCATTGACCAAAGCGTAAGTGCTGCCGCGACGAGCAGCAGCGCATAGCCCGTCAGCACCCAGAAACCGAACATCGGCGGATTACCGAGAAGAATCACCAGCGCCACCATCTGCGCCGCAGTCTTCCACTTACCAAGATTGGATACGGCTACATGCGCCCGGGCACCAATCTCGGCCATCCACTCGCGCAAGGCCGAAACGACGATCTCGCGACCAATGATGATGGCCGCCGGCAGTGTCAACCACAGGTTTGCATGCTCAGCAACCAGCAGCACCAACGCCGTGGCAACCATCAGTTTGTCGGCTACCGGGTCAAGAAAAGCGCCAAACGGCGTGCTCTGCTCCCAACGACGAGCCAGGTAGCCATCGAGCCAGTCGGTGACGGCAGCGAAAGCGAATACCGCACTGGCAGCCCAATAGCTCCAGGAAAATGGCATATAAAACAAAAGGATGAAGATCGGGATCAGCAGAACGCGGAGCACCGTTAGGAGGTTGGGGATATTCATCGGCTCAACTGGACGGTTAGGTGAGGCAGCATTCTACTCGCTGTGCAGTGCGGCATAAATCAAACCAGCGAGCTTTTTACTGATA
The DNA here is from genome assembly GCF_900142655.1 of Phytopseudomonas punonensis. GTDB lineage: Bacteria > Pseudomonadota > Gammaproteobacteria > Pseudomonadales > Pseudomonadaceae > Aquipseudomonas > Aquipseudomonas punonensis. The sequence continues at coordinate 223,350 of NZ_FRBQ01000005.1, forward strand.
CCGGGAGCTTTAGCGATTTCTTCGGTACTCGCGCGAGACAATTCCTGCAGCCCGCCGAAGTGGTTGAGCAGCTCACGCCGCCGCTTAGGCCCGACACCGGCAACCTCTTCGAGGCTCGAAGTGCGCCGAGCTTTGCCGCGACGCGCACGGTGCCCGGTGATTGCGAACCGGTGTGATTCATCGCGAATCTGCTGAATCAGATGCAGGGCCGGAGAATTGCCCGGCAAGGTGAACTCATGGGCAGCGTCATTCAGGTACAGCGTTTCCAGGCCGGGCTTGCGAGTCGTGCCTTTGGCCACGCCCAGCAGAATCAACTCAGGCACTTCAAGCTCGGTGAGCACCTCGCGCGCCATCGCCAGTTGCCCCTTGCCACCATCGACCAGCAGAATATCCGGCAGCTTACCCTCGTTCTGCTTGATCTTGCTGAAGCGCCGAGTCAACGCCTGGTGCATGGCGGCATAGTCATCGCCGCCAGTCACACCCTCGATGTTATAGCGCCGGTAATCCGATTTGATCGGGCCCTCGGGGCCGAAAACCACACAGGAGGCGACTGTAGCCTCACCGCTTGAGTGGCTGATATCGAAGCATTCTAAGCGCTGAGGCACCTCGTCCATGCCCAACGCCTCGGCCAGGGCATCGAAGCGCCCTGCCATATGTTCGCGATTGGCCAAGCGGGCACCCAGCGCCTGCTCGGCATTGGTGACCGCCAGCGCCTGCCAACGAGCACGAGTGGCGCGGACGCGATGACTGATAGCAATCTCACGGCCGCGCAGCTCTTGAATCGCCGCGATCAGCACCGGGTAATCCTCGTGCGGAGCGTTGACGATCAGCTCGGTAGGCAAATCGCGCTCGTGGCTGCCCAAGTAATACTGACTGAGGAAGGCAACGAGAACGTCCTTGGCCTCCTCCTCGATCGCCACCTGGGGAAAGAAATTTTTGCTACCCAGCACTCGCCCGCCACGCACGCTGATCAAATGCACGCATGCGCCGCCTGGGTTGACCATCGCAGCGATGATGTCGACGTCCCCGGTTCCGCCTTCCATGCTCTGCTGATCCTGCACGCGGCGCAGCAATGCCATCTGGTCGCGTAGTTCGGCGGCTCTCTCGAAATCCAGCTCAGCGGAAGCCTGCTGCATATTTGCGGAAAGCTCGGCGTTCAAGGCGTTGCTACGCCCTTCCAGGAACATCACCGAATGACGTACGTCTTCGGCGTACTCAGCGGGCTCGACCAAACCGACACAAGGCGCCTTGCAGCGCTTGATCTGATACTGCAGACAAGGTCGCGTGCGGTTGCGGTAGTAGCTGTCCTCACACTGGCGAACCAGAAAGGTCTTCTGCAGCAGGGCCAAACTTTCACGGATCGCACCGGCGCTGGGATAAGGGCCGAAATAGCGGCCTTTGCGATTCTTGGCGCCACGATGGATATCCAGGCGCGGGAAGTCGCCATCGGACAAAAACACGTACGGGTAGGATTTGTCGTCGCGCAGCAGAATGTTGTACGGCGGGCGCCACTGCTTGATCAGGGTCTGCTCGAGCAGCAACGCCTCCGTTTCGTTACCGGTAATGGTGGTTTCAACTTGAGCGATCTTGCTGACCAGTGCTGACGTCTTGGTGGCCAGACCGGTCTTGCGAAAATAGCTGGCGAGACGGTTCTTAAGATTCTTCGCTTTGCCGACGTAGAGCAGATTGCCGCTAGCGTCGAACATACGGTACACGCCGGGGCGACCACTGCAGGTAGCGAGAAATGAACTGGCATCGAACACGGGCGCCACGTCAGCTGGTGGCATCGACCATGCCATGGCGCACAGCTAACAATGCCAATTCCACATCACTGGTGATCGAGAGCTTTTCAAAAATTCGATAACGGTAGGTATTCACTGTCTTGGGCGACAGGCATAGCTTGTCGGAGATGCTCTGTACCTTCTGGCAACCAGCGATCATCAGCGCGATCTGGATTTCACGCTCGGAAAGCAGATCGAATGGCGAGTTGCTGCTCTGCGGCTGAAAAGATTTCAGCGCCAATTGCTGGGCTATCTGCGGGCTGATGAAGCGCTGACCGGCAAAGACCATGCGAATGGCTTGAACCATTTCATCAAGCCCTGCCCCTTTGGTCAGATAACCGGCGGCACCGGCCTGCAGCAAGCGCGTGGGGAACGGGTCTTCCTCACACACGGTAACAGCAACGACCTTGAGGTCAGGGTGGCTGCGCATCAACTTGCGGGTGGCTTCAAGCCCACCGATGCCGGGCATCTTCACATCCATCAGCACGACGTCGGGCTTGAGCTCGCGAACCTTTTTCAGCGCTTCTTCACCAGAGCACGCCTGGCCAATGACCTGCAAACCGTCGATGTCGGCCAACATGCGCGAAATACCCGTACGAACGAGGTCGTGATCATCAACAACCAATACCTTAATCAAACGAACACCTCGTACCTGCGCCAGCGCCGCACGGCGACTACCTGAGAGAACCGCACCATATCAAAAAACCTGACAGGTGAGTTAGCGATGAACGGCAACTTACCGGCGCCAACAACACGATTGCGACAGGCGTGAAGATGGCGCCATCTTATTGGGCGCGTTACGCGAAGTTATGGCTGACTAAATCAGCAAGCTTCCTAAAAATAATTTATGCGGAACGCACCGCTTGAGGCGCAGCTCTGAATTTACAGATCGCGAACCATACAGAGGGATTTCCGATGGACATGCTCATCAAGCAGCTCAAGACAGTTACCGCTGGACGCTATCACATCGTTACGGAAACCTCTGCCGAGGGCTTGCAGGTCGATTGCCTCGATCTGCAATGCAACCTGGTGGCAACGCGTCGCCTCACTGCTGCGCAAATGCAAAACAAGATCCTGATGACCGCGGTGTATGCCGACCTCAAAGGCACGCTCGGATATTGATTCGCACGGCAGCGTGACTGTCGGCAGCACCAGAGATCACCTGCAGTGCGGCTTCATTTGCGTGAGGGCCGCACTGAAACAGTACTGACTCACCGTAGCCTTACCTAAGTCTTAGCGCGGTCCAATCAGCACAGCCGCACATTTATATAGGCAAAAAAAAGCCTGGCGAACGCCAGGCTTTTTCGTATGTGGTGGAGGGCCAGGGATTCGAACCCTGGGAACGCTATTAACGTTCGACGGTTTTCAAGACCGTTGCATTCAACCGCTCTGCCAACCCTCCAGGTCGACGCGGATGCTTCATCTTGCCGAAACATCCCTTTGCAACCTTTCAGGTTGCGGGCGGCATCTTACCGGAACGCAACACACTGTCAAACACTCTGACTTGGCAGCACCCAAGGCTCTGTTAAGATGCTTCTCGACCTTGGTCACGGACCATCAGCATTTACTAGGAGTGTCGCCATGCGCGAACAAGATTACGCACATAGCCCTTCACGGGTTGAACAAACCGCGGTCAGCAGCGTCCTGCGCAACACATACGGTTTGCTGGCTCTCACCCTGGCATTCAGTGGCATCGTGGCATTCATGGCGCAACGCGCCAATGTCCCATACCCGAACATTTTCATCGTGTTGATTGGCTTCTACGGCCTGTTCTTCCTGACTGCCAAGCTGCGTGACTCCGGCTGGGGCATTCTGTCGACCTTCGCCCTCACAGGTTTCATGGGGTACACCCTGGGCCCAATCCTCAACCGCTACCTGGGCATGGCCAACGGTGCCGAGGTTGTCAGTTCGGCGTTCATGATGACGGCTCTGGTGTTCTGCGGTCTGTCGGCTTACGTGCTGACCACTCGCAAGGACATGAGCTTCCTGAGCGGCTTCATCACCGCCGGCTTCTTCGTACTGATTGGCGCGATGCTGGCCAGCTTCTTCTTCCAGATCAGCGGCCTGCAACTGGCAATCAGCGCTGGTTTCGTGCTGTTCTCCTCGGCCTGCATCCTGTTCCAGACCAGCGCGATCATTCACGGTGGCGAGCGTAACTACATCATGGCGACCATTAGCCTGTATGTATCGATCTACAACCTGTTCGTCAGCCTGTTGCAGATCTTCGGCATCATGAGCGGCGACGACTGATCGTCACGCTTTAATAAAAAACCCGCCAATTGGCGGGTTTTTTATTGGTCGCATATCGCGATTAATGCTCAGCTTTTTCACGCATTCCCTTGAGAGTATTGAAGGGTGCTTCGACTACAAACTTGTTGGACAACCACGAAGGAACGCTGCCGCCCGGGTCGGTATGAGCCTCGTAAATGACTTCGACCATGCCATCGGGCTTGGGGGTCATCGTCCAGCTGCCTTCCACGTTGGCGACACGCACATAACCTTTTTCTTCGGGCTGATAGTTCGGCACACCATGCAGCTTGCGGGTAATGCTGCCGTCAGCGCCCTGCTCGGTCGTCACCTCGATGATCGAGTCGCGTGGCGTTACCGGCCACGGCGTGTTGAAGCGTGTGTAGGTCCAGCTCTTGTCACCTTCGTGCTTGAGCAGTCGCTGCTCCTTGCACTCGTGAATCCAGGCGCAGGCGGCCACTACATCTTCTTGCAGCGCCCTGAGTTTGGAGACATCGGTCTTGATCAGGGTGACGCCGCGGTAGGCCTTGTAGGGAGAACCCGCGACTTCACTGAGGTAAACCTTGATGCCCTCCTCGTCCTTTGCCAGGCGCCAGTCTTCAGCGTGGGCGGCAGACGCGATACAAAGGGCAGTACTTGCTAGCAACAAACGGGTAAACGACATTTCATTCTCCGGGACGTGCTTGTATGGCGTCAGATAGCTTTTGCCGTAGCGCCTTCCAGCCAGTTCAACAGGTGGATGGCCTCTTCACGGCTATTACCGCAGACATCGAAATCGGCCGAAAATGCTGAACACACGTCAGGACGATCCGCGCGCCCGAATATCGTGCAGAGGTTCTCTTCGCTCAGGTTTATACAGCGCTCACCGGCGAGCTTGCCATTAGGCATGCCAGGTATGGGTGAGGTGATTGAGGGAGAAATACAGCAGGCGCCACAGCCGGAGCGGCATTGCATGGAACGAACCTCGAACGAAGAGCACGCGACAAACGGCGGCGATTCTAGCCTGCGCTGTGAAAAGACGGCAGCCCCGGCAGTCAGTTCAGGTCGAGGCGGATGCTGAAGCGCGAGCCCTGCCCTTCAACGCTTTCGACGGCCAGCTCGGCACCGAGAATATCCACCGCCAATTGATGGGTGATGTGCAGCCCAAGACCGGTGCCACCCAGCCCTCGGCGGGTGGTAAAGAAGGGATCGAATATCTTGCCCATCAGCTCTTCGCTCATGCCACGACCATCATCGGCAACTTCGACAACGCACTGCCTTTGTGCCTCGTCGATCTGCCCGCGAATGGTAACCACACCTTTCACCCCAGGGTCGAAGGCATGAATCAGCGCGTTATCGACGAGATTCTGCAAGATTTGCCCTAGCGGGCCCGGGTAGCTGTCGAGCTGCAGATCCGCGGCGATTTGCACGTCAACACGGTGCGCTCCCTGGCGTATTTTCGGCTGTAACAACAGCACCACTTCATCGACCAACTCACGCAAGTTGAAGCGCCTTCGCTCGGTGCTGGCGCGATCAGTTGCCAGTTGCTTAAAGGCGCGGGTCAACTGGGACATCCGTTCGAGGCTGATCAGGATGATGTTCAAACCATCATCAGTGCGCTGCACGAAACGCTCGAGCGTTGCGCGCTTGAGGCCCTCACGCATCGAGACCTGAAACTCCTGACTGGCTCTCTCCAGCGTCGAAGCGGCCACGCTTGCGGCCCCAATCGGGGTATTCAGCTCATGGGCAACACCAGCGACCATGGTGCCCAGCGACGACAGCTTTTCCGCCTGCAAGAGTGCGCGACGAGTGCGCTGAAGTTGTTCGACCGTACGTTGCAACTGCTCGTTACTCGACGCCAACGCCCTGCTACTGACATGCAACCCGTGCTCGGCACGCAGGCGCTCTGCTTCATCGACAGCACGCCGCACCGCGATCAAAAGTCCTACGCCCTGCAATAAGCCAAAAAACAACAAAACGCGCCACAACACTTCCCAGCGCAATTCGCTGAGGTTCTGGGCAGGCAAGTGCGACAGCAGTAACCAGTGATCGGCCGCATTGGTAGTTACCGATGCCGCATCGCTTGGCCGAAAGTGGTTATAGGCCCAGAAACCGGCCGGATCGATGAACGAGCCACGCTGCTCATTTTGCAGTTGCCGCCAGCTGGCGGGTTGATGGTTAGCCAGCGTCAACTCGGGTTTGCCGAGCAAAAAACCCCAGGCATGCTCTGGGCGCTCGCCGAGCATCCAGTAACCCTCGTGATCCAATAACTGCAAGGAGCCGCCGTAAGCCACCGAGGTTTCCCGCAGCCGCTCCAACAGGCGCTCGGCCCGGTAATCGAGGATCAGAATGCCGCGTCGCTCGCCGCGCTCGCTGAAAATAGGCACCGCTGCCCGAAGGATCGGCACCAGCGTCTCGATCGATCCGTCAGGCCGGTAATGGCGCTCCAGGTCAAAGCGTGACAGGTAGGAATCGCCTCTGAACAGGTGCATGGTCTCGACGAAATAGTAGGACGCCGAATCATTCTGCAGCTCAGACGTTTCGACCTGCCTTGCCGCTCCTGAATCGCTGTCGATGCGTATGCGTTCCATGCCGGTTTCATCGAGCCAGCGGATGTGCTGGTAAGTCCCGCGGCTATTGGAGAACTCCACGAACAGCTCGCTCAATGCGGCATAACTATCATCGGAGGACTCTCTGACTGCGCGGGTCAGCAAGGGCTGCTGGCTGAGAAACTGCAGATCACCACGCAAGCTGGACAAATGCCGCTCCAGCACTGCAACTCCCTCGTTCAGACTGTCCGTTTGCGCTTCGAGCAAGGGTTCCAAGCGGTCGCTGAGCATGCGGTCATAAAGCAGAAAGCTGAGCACGATGATCAGCAGTGACCAAGGAAGAAACAGCACCACCAGATTACGCGGCAGCGGACGCTTAAGCGCCTTGCGCCAACTGACCATGCCGCTGCCGATCACTGAGGTGAACGCTCGCCCAACCAGCTCAGCAGCCGCTCAAGCGGCATGGGCCTGGCAAACAGATAACCTTGCGCCTCCAGGCAGTCATGCTGCGTCAGCCACTCGACCTGCTCCTGATCCTCCACGCCCTCGGCAATCACTGACATACCCACGCGCCGCGCGATCTGGATGATGGCCTCGACAATGCCCTGCCCATCGTCTTTGGCGCGCAGTTCCTCGACAAAACTGCGGTCGATCTTCAACCGATCGGCTGGCAATTGGCGCAAGTAGCTGAGCGACGAAAACCCAGTGCCGAAATCGTCAATGGCGACCTTCACGCCCATGGCGCGCAGTGCCAGCAGCTGCTCGCACACCTGCTCGAACGAGCGCATGGCCACCGACTCGGTGATTTCTAGCTCGACCTGACTGGCGCTCACGCCGGCTGCTTCCAGATGCAGCGTGAATCGTTCGATGAAGTCACGCTGCAATAGCTGGGTTGCCGAGACGTTGATGGCCACCCGGATATCGCGGTATCCAGCTTCGCCCAAGCGGCGGGCAGCCTGCAAGGACAAGCGCATGAGCAGATCGCCCAGCGGCAGGATGTAGCCGGTGGCCTCGGCCAGCGGGATGAATTGCAGCGGCGGTATGGCTTTGCCGTCCGCCTGGTACCAGCGAGCCAGGGCCTCGACGCCGGTGACCGCGCCGCTGCGCATATCGACCTGGGGTTGCAGTTCGATGCTGATCAGGTCGCTGGCCACTGCGTCACGCAGCGCCAGCAACAAGCGAAACGACTCGGCATGCGCGCTCTGCAGTTGGCGGTCATGCACCACATGCTGATCGTGGCCGAGCTGCTTGGCCTGTTTGAGCGTCAGCCTTGCATCCTGCAGGGCGACGCTGGCCGTATCGTCGAAGTCGCGCAAGTAAAGGGTGACGCTGCTCAGGCTGTGCACCTGGCCCAACTCGTAAGGGCGATTAGGGCGGCGGAACAACGCGACGATGTCTTCGGCACGTACCTGTTCCTCGGGGCCGAGCACGGCAAACAGATCGTCACGCACCCGGGCGATCAGCACGTTGCCATCGAACGTTTCCCGCAAACGGTTGGCTACCAGGCCAAGGATGAAATCTCCGTAACCGGTACCGAACGCGGTGTTGGCGCCAGAGAAGTTATCGATATCGAGCAACACCAGTACCCGCTCAGCCTTGTTCGGGCTGCTCAAGGTCATGTCGAGCATGCGGATCAGCGCGTTGCGATTGGGGATCTTCAGCAAGTCGTCTTGATAGGCCATCTCCTCCAGGCGGCTGAACAGCGCGACGTTATACAGGCCGCGGCTGATGCTGGCGCTGAACACTTCGAGCAGCTCCAGCTCGGTATCGTCCAGCGTGCGTTCCGTCGCCACGTAGCAGGCGTAATCCGCACCGGCCTGGAAGCGCGGAAAGAACAGCACGGTGCAGTCGTCGAAACGCAGCGTGGCCTGCTTTTGCAGGCAGCAGCGCAAGGCGCTGGCGACGGCATCGTCGCCCAGACTACTCAGGTCGCCATCGATGGAACTATAAAAGCGCCCACTGGCGCTGATCACATGGGCATCGGGCAACTCTCCGGCCGTTGTGTCCTGCGCCTTGACGCACACGATGCCTTCGGCTTGCAGGTCCAATAAGGAGGCAATTTCAGAAAGAATCTTGGCCGACAACTCGCGGGTATTTTTCGAGCAAAACAGCGCATTGCTGGATTCGACGATCATCTGCAGACCGCGACGCGCACGAGCCGTGGCCTTGAGCTGCGAATAGCTGCGCAGCCCGGCGGTGAGCACCGTACGCAAACGCTCGGCACTCAGCTCACTTTTTGACCAGTAGTCGTTGATGTCGTAATCACGCATGACGTTCTGCACGGGCGCCATGCCCGGCTCGCCGGTAAGCAGCACGATGCGGATCTCGGCATTGCCGATCACTTCACGCAGGGTTTTGACCAAGCGCAGGCCGGCATCTTCGGTTTCCATGACCACATCGAGCAGCACCAGGGCGAAATCCTGCTGCTCGGCGAGCAACATGGCAGCTTCGCGATTGCTGAATGCCTGCTGAATCTCGACACGCCGTCCCAGAATATCCATCGCACTGATGGCAAACGCGGTCGCACGCTGGAAGTCTGGGTCATCGTCAACGGTAAGGATGCGCCACGCCGGCTCTGTTACACCACCCGCCGGCTCGTCATCTGAAAACACCACGCAGTCATCCATGAAGCACACTCACCTATCTCACTGGAGAAGAGAACCACGGCCTTCCGTGCGCAAGTATAGCCAGCGCGACAAAGACACAACCTCAATGATGGCATTTCGTATATGGCACGATTCACACCACTTGTCGGTCTGAGCTCATTAACGATGAGCGGGTGACGGCATTGGAACAAGGAGCGGCTATGGGCTACTGGCTGGTCATCGACCTGGAAGCCACCACTGAGGAAGGTGGCTGGCCGGTTGAGCATATGGAAATCATCGAGATAGGTGCCAGCTTGGTCAACGCAGGCGGTCATGAGATCGACCATTTCCAACGCTTCGTGAAACCGATACGGCGCCCCAACCTCACCCGTTTCTGCCGCCAGCTGACCCACATCAGCCAGGCAGATGTCGACTCTGCCGCCACACTGCCGGTCGTCTGGCCGCAGTTCGAACGTTGGCTGGCGCCCCATCACCCACGCCTGCACGGCTGGGGCAGCTGGGGCGATTACGACTGCCAGCAGCTGCGACAGGATTGGCAGCGGCACGGTCTAAGCAGCCATCTTCAGTCACTGCCGCACCTCAACCTCAAGCGGCGCTTCGCCGAAGAACGGCAACTGCCGCGGCCGGTTGGCCTTAACGCGGCACTGCAATTGGCCGGCATGGGTTTCAACGGCCAACAGCACCGCGCCCTAAACGATGCACGCAACACTGCGCGTCTGCTGCCATTAGTAATGGTCGAGCGAGGCGCTACGCGCAACACGTGACGCCGTCAAACGCCTTGGGCATACTTGCCAGCCATTTATTTCTGCCCCTAACGAGGATGCACATGTTCAAGGTCAACGAGTATTTCGACGGCACCGTCAAATCCATCGCGTTCGGCATGGCAGAAGGCCCGGCCACGATTGGCGTGATGGCAGCAGGCGAGTATGAGTTCGGCACGGGCCAACTGGAAGTCATGCATGTGATCGCAGGCGCCCTGACCGTCAAGCTGCCGGGCAGCGACCACTGGGAAACCTTCACTGCCGGCAGCCGCTTCACCGTGCCCGCAGACAGCAAGTTTCAGCTCAAGGTTGAGCAGGACACCGCTTACCTGTGCGAATACCGCTGACAGGTTGCCCTTCAGCAGCAAAAAGCCCGGCCAAGTGCCGGGCTTTTGCATATTGGGGCTCTGGGTTTTCCGCCTAAACGCGCAGCTCCATACCTTCCTTGAGAAAGCGCGGAGCGATGTAGCGCTCGAAATGCGCCTCGGAAAGCAGAAAGAACTCGCGATCGATGGCGTCACGTAGATCTGGTAGCTCCCAGTCGCGAAACTCCGGCAGCAGCGCTATTCCGTAGGCTTCGAGCTGCGAGATCACCCGCGCTCCGCGCGCCAGCAGCTGATAGGCCCAGCAATACGCCGACTGTTGAGGAACGAAACGTATCTGCCGCTGCTGCAGCTGTTTGAGCAGCAAGTCCTCGTCGAAAACCTCCAATTTGGCGGTCATCACCTGCACCAGCAACATTTCCAGGCGCAGCCACACCGACTGCTTTTCCTCGTCGCTGTAGCCGTTCCAGTTGATCACCTCATGGTGAAAGCGCTTGCAGCCGCGGCACACGGAATCACCGAATACCGTGGAGCAAAGGCCTATGCAAGGCGTCTTGATACGTTGGTTGGGCATGCGTTACATCGATACATCAGACAGGAAGGAATGCATCTTAGCCCTTTGTCTAATGTGGATCACCCCAGAGGTAGATGGGTCTTTCACTTAACTTTGCTGGATTCTTCCGCTAGAATCAGCGCGCCTTGCGAAAGGCGCCAATGTCCGTTGGAAGCTGTTTTCAAAGCGTCACGAGCACAGTCGATCCTGCAGTACGATGTTGGCGTGGCCACCCTCAGGCCATGCCAACCCCTCATCAACTACGTCCTGCAGGCGTAAAACTTTGAAAGCAGCTTCCGGATGGAAGCATTGAAACCATCGCGCACAGCCCATCAGGCTGAGCTGCGGATGTGTTTGATGCATTCCTGCATGCGTCCCGGACCCCCTATATGGGACCACTGATGAGGGTAATAACTGTGCTTGAAGCCTACCGCAAACACGTAGCAGAGCGTGCCGCCCAGGGTATCGTGCCCCAGCCGCTAAACGCCGAACAAACCGCCGGTCTCGTTGACCTGCTGAAGAACCCGCCGGCCGGCGAAGAAGAATTCCTCCTCGACCTGATCACCAACCGCGTGCCGCCAGGCGTCGACGAAGCTGCCTATGTAAAGGCCGGTTTCCTCTCCGCTATCGCCAAGGGCGAAGCTACCTCCCCTCTGCTCGACAAGAAGCGCGCCACCGAACTGCTCGGCACCATGCAGGGCGGCTACAACATCGCGACCCTCGTTGAACTACTGGACGATGCCGAACTGGGCGCCGTTGCCGCCGAACAGCTCAAGCACACCCTGCTGATGTTCGACGCCTTCCACGACGTTGCCGAGAAAGCCAAGGCGGGCAATGCCCACGCCAAAGGTGTGCTGCAGTCCTGGGCCGATGGCGAGTGGTTCAAGAAACGCCCGACCCTGGCCGACAAGATCAGCCTGCGCGTTTTCAAGGTCACTGGCGAAACCAACACCGACGACCTGTCGCCGGCGCCGGATGCCTGGTCGCGTCCTGATATCCCGCTGCACGCCCTGGCCATGCTGAAAATGGCCCGTGAAGGCATCGTGCCTGATGTGCAAGGCTCCATCGGCCCGATGAAACAGATCGCCCAGATGTACGGCGACGGCTTCCCGGTTGCCTACGTCGGTGACGTAGTTGGTACCGGTTCTTCGCGTAAATCCGCCACCAACTCGGTGCTGTGGTTCTTCGGCGACGACATCCCGTACGTGCCGAACAAGCGTGCTGGCGGCTTCTGCTTCGGCACCAAGATCGCTCCGATCTTCTACAACACCATGGAAGATGCAGGCGCCCTGCCGATCGAGTTCGACGTGTCGAACATCAACATGGGCGATGTGATCGACCTGTACCCGCACCAGGGCAAGGTCTGCAAACACAACAGCGACGAAGTGATCACCACTTTCGAACTGAAGACGCCGGTTCTGCTCGACGAAGTTCGTGCTGGCGGCCGTATTCCGCTGATCGTCGGCCGTGGCCTGACCGAGAAAGCACGTGCCGAGCTGGGCCTGGGCCCAACCGACCTGTTCAAACTGCCGGAAGCGCCGGTCGACACTGGCAAGGGCTACACCCTGGCCCAGAAGATGGTCGGCAAGGCCTGCGGTCTGCCGGAAGGCAAAGGCGTGCGTCCAGGTACCTACTGCGAACCGAAGATGACCACCGTCGGCTCCCAGGACACCACTGGCCCGATGACCCGCGACGAGCTGAAAGACCTGGCGTGCCTGGGCTTCTCCGCTGACCTAGTCATGCAGTCGTTCTGTCACACCGCGGCCTATCCGAAGCCGATCGACGTCACCACCCACCACACCCTGCCGGATTTCATCCGCACCCGTGGCGGCGTGTCGCTGCGTCCTGGTGACGGCATCATCCACAGCTGGCTGAACCGCATGCTGCTGCCGGACACCGTCGGTACCGGTGGTGACTCGCACACCCGCTTCCCGATCGGCATCTCCTTCCCGGCCGGTTCGGGCCTGGTCGCCTTCGCCGCTGCCACCGGCGTTATGCCGCTGGACATGCCGGAGTCGGTTCTGGTGCGTTTCAAGGGCAAGCTGAACCCAGGCATCACCCTGCGTGACCTGGTTCATGCCATCCCTTACTACGGCATTCAGAAAGGCCTGCTGACCGTCGAGAAGAAAGGCAAGATCAACGCCTTCTCCGGCCGCATCCTGGAAATCGAAGGTCTGGACGAGCTGACAGTCGAACAAGCGTTCGAACTGTCCGACGCCTCTGCCGAGCGTTCCGCTGCAGGTTGCACCATCAAGCTGCCGGAAAAAGCCATTGCCGAGTACCTGAAGTCGAACATCACCCTGCTGCGCTGGATGATCAGCGAAGGCTACGGCGATGCGCGCACCATGGAGCGTCGCGCTCAAGCGATGGAAGCCTGGCTGGCCAACCCTGTGCTGCTCAGCGCCGACAAGGACGCCGAGTATGCCGAAGTCATCGAAATCGACCTGGCCGACATCAAGGAGCCTGTGCTCTGCGCGCCGAACGATCCTGACGACGCGCGTCTGCTGTCGACCGTTCAGGGCGAGAAGATCGACGAAGTGTTCATCGGTTCGTGCATGACCAACATCGGTCACTTCCGCGCTGCCGGTAAGCTGCTGGAACAGGTAAAAGGCCAGTTGCCGACTCGTCTGTGGCTGTCGCCGCCGACCAAGATGGACGCTCACCAGCTCACCGAAGAAGGCTACTACGGCATCTACGGCAAGGCTGGCGCGCGCATGGAAATGCCGGGCTGCTCGCTGTGCATGGGTAACCAGGCACGTGTCGAGCCGAATTCGACTGTTGTGTCGACTTCGACCCGTAACTTCCCGAACCGTCTGGGTGATGGTGCCAACGTGTACCTGGCTTCTGCCGAACTGGCCGCTGTAGCGTCCATCCTGGGCAAGCTGCCGACCATCGAGGAGTACATGGAGTACGCGAAGAACATCGACAGCATGGCTGCCGACGTTTATCGCTACCTGAGCTTCGACCAGATCGCCGAGTTCCGCGAGGCTGCGGCCAACGCGAACATCCCGGTCGTTCAAGCGTAAGGTTTCACCTGCGTTAGAAAGCCCCGCCCAGTGCGGGGCTTTTTTATGCGCGCTGAAAATGCAGGCCCGCGCGCGGCAACTGTACCGGATACAGCTGTATCGGCAGCCGCGCTGTAGGGGAAAACAGCCTGCGGGCTGTATCTGCCTCATGGACGCTTGTGCCTATAAGGTGAGCCATCCGTTACTACCTCACCGAGAGCCGCTGCATGCCTACTGAAGAACGTGCCTTGCTGGTCGATGCCGACCGCCGCGCCATCGCTTATAACGATTCGCTGGCGCAACGCCGTGTTTACCCCAACGAGAGCGCCATCGCCGCGCTCACAAACTTTGATACCCCGCTGCCAGAAACCGGACAAGCCGCCACCCAGGTGCTGCATAGCCTCGACGAGCTGGGCTCACCGGCCACGGTCACCAGTAACGGCCCGCGCTATTTCGGCTTCGTGATCGGTGCCACCCTGCCCGCCGCTGCTGCCGCCGAGCGCCTGGTACTGGCCTGGGATCAGTGCGCGTCATCCTTCGACGGTTCGCCCATCGCCGACAAGCTGGAAAAGGTCGCTGCCTGCTGGGTCTGCGAGGCGCTTGGCCTGCCAAACAAAAGCGCCGTGGGCTTTGGCACCAGCGCTACGGCGTGCACCCTCGCCTGCCTCTCGGCAGCACGGCGTACGCTGCTCGCCAGGCAAGGTTGGGATTTCGATCAGGATGGTTTGATCGGTGCACCGGAAATACGCGTGGTGATTTCTGAAACCGCCCATATCACCGTCAAGAAAGCCCTGCGCGTGCTCGGCTTCGGCATGCGCCGGCTACAACTGGCGCCAATCGACGAACACGGCCGCATCGATCCGGCCAGGCTCCCGAAGCTGGATGAGCGTACCTTGCTGATCCTGCAGGCCGGCGAGGTCAATACCGGCGAATTCGACCGTTTCGCCGAGCTGATCCCCAAGGCCAGGGCGGCCGGCGCCTGGGTGCATGTCGATGGGGCTTTCGGCCTGTGGGCACGGGCTTCGTCATCGGCCGGGCTGGCCGACGGCGTGGAACTTGCGGACAGCTGGACCACCGATGGCCACAAATGGCTGAACACGCCGTACGACAGCGCAATGGCCATCTGCCGCGACGGTGACGCCCTGGCTGCTGCAATGAACAGCGACGCCGCCTACGCCATGGCCTCGAAGGATTCGCAGAAGAACCTGACGCTGGAATTCTCGCGGCGCGCACGGGGCGTGGCGATCTGGGCGGCACTGGCGAACCTGGGGCGCGCTGGCCTACGTGACATGATTGATCAGCATATCCGCCAGGCGGGTCATCTGGCGGCCGAACTGCGCAACGGCGGTTATCAGGTACTCAACCGCGTGCGACTCAATCAGGTGCTGGTGCGCGCCGATTCGGACGAGCAGACCGCGGCCATTCTCAAGGCCGCGCAGGATTCGGGCGAAGTCTGGTTCGGCGCCACCATCTGGCAGGGCCGACCAGCCTTTCGCCTGAGCGTCAGCTCCTGGCGCACTACAGATGCCGATATCGAAGTCCTGATCGCCCTGCTCCTGCGCTTGAAAAACACCTGAGCCTATCGATCAGCCTCCAGCACCTGCTGCAGCAGCTTGTAGGACGCATCGACTCGGGCTTCGAGCGGCACGTTACGGTTGGCCAGCATCACCACGCCGATGCGCTCATCCGGCACAAACGCCGCGTAACCACCAAAGCCATTGGTCGAGCCAGTCTTGCCGAACAGCACGCCTTGCTCGCTTTTTTCTCGCTTAGCCAGTCGAGTAGCAGGCTGCGCTTCCAGGGCCATCGACGGCGCATTGCCCGCCAGCAGGCGCTCACGTGAAAGCGGCCACGGGTAACGCTCCCAGATCATCGCCTGGGTGAACTGGGCGTTTTGCGTCACTCCACCGTGGGTAGTCGCGATGGCAGCGGCAAGTGGTTCGGGCACCGCCGTTGACCCCAGGTTGATATCGACAAAGCGCAGCATATCTTCAATGTTCGATTTCACGCCGTAGGCTTCCGCGTCGAGCATGCCCGGGCTCACCCGAATGGCCTTGTTGGTCTGCCGCGCATAACCGTAGGCGTAGCGCTGCATCTGCGCTGCGGGTATCTGGACATAGGTGCTGCCGAGCGCCAACGGCGCCAGTACCTGCTCATGCAACGCCTGGGCATAAGGCTGCCCGAACGCGCTGGCGGAAATGCGCCCCAGCAGGCCAATGCTGACGTTGGAGTACGCACGCTCATGCCCGGCGCCTGCCGTCGGCTGCCATTGACGCAGCCAGGTCATCAGGGCGCTATCGCTCTTGATGTCATCGGGCACCTGCAGCGGCAGGCCATTGCTTTGATGGGTAGCCAGATCCATCAGGCTCAACGCACCGACCGGCGTTGCCTTCAGCACCGGCAGGCGCTCGCCGACCTGATCATCCAGCGACAGCAGCCCACGCTCCTGGGCCAATGCCGCCAGGGTCACGTTGAAGGTCTTGCTCAGCGAACCGAGCTCGAACAGCGTCTGCCGGGATACCGCGATGCCAACCTCGCGGTTCGCCAGGCCCCTGGTGTACACGTAATGCTTGCCCTGCCAGGTAACACCGACCGCCAGGCCCGGCACGTCGTATTCGGCCACCAGCGGCGCGAATACCTGCGCTGCCGCATCGTTGAATTGCTGCTCGGTCATCGCAGTGGCCGGCAGCGTCACGGCAAGGCTGGCCGTGAACAGGCCAGTGGCGATAGTGCGGTGAGTCATCTGATAAGGCTCTCTGTCTTGTTGTGGTGCAATACCGGCCTGCCCGGTGCCTGCACGATGCGTGGGTGTTCGAGTCAGCGCCAAGGATATCGTTTCGTGGCGGCCGGTAGGCAATCCACGAAAACCGCTTGCCGTGCTGATCAAGCCTCTCGACAAAGCCCGTGGCGGGCCTTATTGTCCGCCCAGGCCACCGCAGTGGCCTACGTCGCTCGGACGGTTCCGGGCGCTTACGTTTGTCGAGGAAAGCATGTCTGAACAGGCTTCGCGCCGCTTTGCGCGCATCGATCGTCTCCCCCCCTACGTTTTCAACATCACCGCTGAATTGAAGATGGCCGCTCGCCGCCGTGGCGAGGACATCATCGACCTGAGCATGGGCAACCCCGATGGCGCCACGCCGCCGCATATCGTGGAAAAGCTGGTGCAGGTCGCCCAGCGTGAAGACACCCATGGCTACTCCACCTCCCGCGGTATTCCGCGCCTGCGCCGGGCGATCTCGCGCTGGTATCAGGAGCGCTATCAGGTCGACATCGACCCGGAGAGCGAAGCCATCGTCACCATCGGCTCCAAGGAAGGTCTGGCGCATCTGATGCTGGCCACCCTGGATCACGGCGACACGGTGCTGGTGCCCAATCCTAGTTACCCGATCCATATCTACGGTGCAGTGATCGCCGGCGCTCAGGTGCGTTCAGTGCCGCTGGTGCCAGGGGTGGACTTCTTCATCGAGCTGGAACGGGCGATCCGCGAGAGCATCCCCAAGCCGAAGATGATGATCCTCGGCTTTCCGTCCAACCCCACCGCGCAGTGTGTGGAGCTGGACTTCTTCGAGCGCGTGGTGGCCCTGGCCAAACAGTACAACGTGCTGGTGATCCACGACCTGGCCTACGCCGACATCGTCTACGACGGCTGGAAGGCCCCGTCGGTCATGCAGGTGCCGGGCGCCAAGGACATTGCCGTGGAGTTCTTTACCCTGTCCAAGAGCTACAACATGGCCGGCTGGCGGATCGGCTTCATGGTCGGTAATCCGGAGCTGGTCAGCGCCCTGGGGCGGATCAAGAGCTACCACGACTACGGCACCTTCACGCCGCTGCAGGTGGCGGCCATCGCCGCCCTGGAAGGCGACCAGCAATGCGTGCTGGATATCGCCGAGCAGTACCGCCAGCGCCGCAACGTGCTGGTCAAGGGCCTGCACGAGCTGGGCTGGATGGTCGAGAATCCCAAGGCCTCGATGTACGTGTGGGCGAAGATTCCCGAAGCCTACGCCCACCTCGGCTCCCTGGAGTTCGCCAAGAAGCTGCTGGCCGAGGCCAAGGTCTGCGTGTCGCCGGGCATCGGCTTCGGTGACTACGGCGACGACCACGTGCGCTTCGCGCTGATCGAAAACCAGGATCGTATCCGCCAGGCCGTGCGTGGCATCAAGTCGATGTTCCGCGCAGACGGGCTGATCGAAGCGCCTGCCGCGAAAGCCCCGCGCAAGGCTGGCGAAGCCTCCTGATGACAACGGCGCGGCACCGCAAGGGTGCCGCGCCGCGTTATGATCGCCGCTCACCCCGCAGACGAGCGCGCCATGCAGGACCTAGGCAACTACCCTCACATTCGCCAGTCGGCCATCCGTTCGCTGTTCGAGATCTTCGAGCAATCCAGCGAAGGCACCATCATCGTCGACCGCGACGCCCATATCGTCTGGATGAACGAGCGCTACGCCCAGCGCTTCGGCCTGCAACGCGCCAGCGAAGCGATTGGCCGACCCTGCGAAAGTGTGATTCCCGGCAGCCTGTTGCGCGACGTGGTGAAAAGCGGCCGGCCGATTTTGCTGGACATGATGGACACGCCCCGCGAGCCACTGGTGGTCATGCGCTTGCCGATTCACGACGATGCAGGCCAGGTGATCGGCGCCATCGGTTTTGCCCTGTTCGACGAACTGCAATCGCTGTCGCCCTTGCTGGCCCGCTACCAGAGCATGCAGCAGGAACTGGCGTCGACCCGCTCGCAGCTCAAGTCGCGTCAGGCCAAATACAGCTTCGCCCAGTTCATCGGCACCAGCCCCCGCAGCCTGGAGGTCAAGCGCCTGGCGCGGCGTAGCGCCACCAGCGATTCGGCGGTGTTGCTGCTGGGCGAGACCGGCACCGGCAAGGAGCTGCTTGCCCACGCCATCCACAATGCCTCGCCGCGGGCCAGCAAACCCTTCGTCAGTCTGAACACCGCTGCTATCCCGGAAACCCTGCTCGAAGCGGAGTTCTTCGGCACCGCACCCGGCGCCTTCACCGGCGCAGACCGCAAGGGTCGCGCCGGCAAGCTGCAGATCGCCCACGGCGGCACGCTGTTTCTCGACGAGATCGGCGATATGCCGTTGCCGCTGCAGAGCAAGCTGCTGCGCGTGCTGCAGGAGAAGGAGTTCGAGCCGGTGGGCTCCAACGAGGTGCTACGCAGCGATGTTCGGTTGATTGCTGCCACCTCCATCGACCTGGAAGCCGCGGTGCGCAAAGGTACCTTCCGCGCCGACCTGTACTACCGGCTCAACGTGCTGACCATTGCCGTGCCGCCCCTGCGCGAACGCCTGGAGGATTTGCCGGCGCTGTGCGAAGCGATCTTCGATGCGTTGCAGGGACGCCACGAACTGCACCCCGAAGCCATGGCGCTGCTAGGTCGCCACGCCTGGCCCGGCAACGTGCGTGAGCT
This sequence comes from Phytopseudomonas punonensis, assembly GCF_900142655.1. Classification (GTDB taxonomy): domain Bacteria; phylum Pseudomonadota; class Gammaproteobacteria; order Pseudomonadales; family Pseudomonadaceae; genus Aquipseudomonas; species Aquipseudomonas punonensis. The sequence continues at coordinate 242,573 of NZ_FRBQ01000005.1, forward strand.
GCACAACGTGCTGGAGCGCGCCTGCCTGCTCAGCGATGAAACGCTACTCGACCGTGCCACGGTGGCGGCGGCAATCGGTACATTACAGGCGCTGCCAGAAGCCCAGCGAGCAGCCGCGGACGACGGGCAGATCGAAGACTTCCATCAGGCCCGGGCCGGCTTCGAGCGCGAGCTGATCCGCAAGGCACTGGCCATAACCGCCGGGGATGTGCCGCAAGCCGCGCAACGCCTGGGTTTGGGGCGATCCACCTTGTACCGCAAGATGCTGGAGCTTGGCCTGCAGTCCTGAAAACGGGACTTATCTCACTTTCAGGAATGCAGCAGATACCAGTGTGGCGAGCGCGGGAATCAATTTCCGTCCCAAAATCGGGACGAATCAATATTCAGCCAACAAGATTTTAAGTAAACTCATTGAAATTCAATAAGTTATAAAACTGGCACAGAACTCGCTATTGCCTGGCTGCGGGCTTACCCGCCGCCGACAACAAAAACAAAAGCGCCCACAGCGCCTGTGCGAGTTACTCGAATGGCTACGGCAGCCTGTCGATTCGCCGTGCTGCAGGGTCAGGAGATAGTCGATGAGTGTCATCATCGCCCTCGCTGCACTCGCTCTACTGATGCTGGCTGCATACCGTGGCTACAGCGTCATCCTCTTCGCCCCCATCGCCGCGCTCGGTGCCGTACTGCTCACCGATCCAAGCGCTGTGGCACCCGCGTTCACCGGGGTGTTCATGGAGAAGATGGTCGGTTTCATCAAGCTCTATTTTCCGGTATTCCTGCTCGGCGCCGTGTTCGGCAAGCTGATCGAGCTGTCCGGCTTCTCGCGCTCGATCGTCGCCGCCGCCATTCGCCTCCTGGGCACCGGCCAGGCGATGCTGGTGATCGTATTGGTCTGCGCCCTGCTCACCTACGGCGGTGTATCGCTGTTCGTGGTGGTGTTCGCGGTGTACCCGTTCGCGGCCGAGATGTTCCGCCAGAGCAACATTCCCAAGCGCCTGATTCCGGCGACCATCGCCCTTGGCGCGTTCAGCTTCACCATGGACGCCCTGCCCGGCACGCCGCAGATCCAGAACATCATTCCCACTACCTTCTTCAATACCACCGCCTGGGCCGCGCCCTGGTTGGGGTTGATCGGCAGCCTGTTCGTGCTCGGCATGGGCATGCTCTACCTGCGCCGCCAGTTGAACAAGGCGGTACGTGCTGGCGAAGGTTACGGCACCGAACTGCGCAACGAGCCGGAAACCCCGGACGACATCAAGCTGCCGAGCCCCTGGCTGGCCATCGCGCCGCTGGTTCTGGTGGGCGTTGCCAACCTGCTGTTCACCCACTGGATTCCCGAGTTCTACGGCAAGACCCACAGCCTGCAACTGGCCGGTATGGCCGCACCGCTGCAGACCGACGTCAGCAAACTGACCGCCATCTGGGCGGTACAGGCGGCGCTGCTGCTGGGCATTGTGCTGGTGCTGATCAGCGCCTTCGGGGTCATTCGCGAGAAACTCGCCGAAGGCACCAAGAGCGCCGTGGGCGGCTCGCTGCTGGCGGCGATGAATACCGCTTCGGAGTACGGGTTCGGTGCGGTGATTGCCTCGTTGCCAGGCTTCCTGATTCTCGCCGATGCGCTCAAGGGCATCCCCAACCCACTGGTCAACGAGGCGGTGACCGTCACCCTGCTGGCCGGTATCACCGGCTCGGCGTCAGGCGGCATGAGCATCGCCCTGGCGGCGATGTCCGACAGTTTCATCGCCGCGGCCAACGCCGCCAACATTCCGCTGGAAGTCATGCACCGTGTCGCCTCCATGGCCAGCGGCGGCATGGATACCCTGCCCCATAACGGCGCGGTGATCACCCTGCTGGCAGTCACCGGGCTGACGCACCGCGAAGCTTACAAAGACATTTTCGGCATCACCATTATCAAGACACTCGCCGTGTTCTTTGTGATCGGCGTGTTCTACACCACCGGCATCGTCTAGTTTTCGTGACAGGTGCGCCTCGCTGCGCACCCAAGGAGTTGTTATGAACCTCAAAGGCAAGACCGCACTGGTCACCGGCTCCACCAGCGGCATCGGCCTGGGCATCGCCCAGGTGCTGGCAGAAGCGGGTGCAGACCTGCTGCTCAATGGCTTCGGCGACGCCCAGGCGGCTGTCGAGGCCGTGGCCGCGTCTGGCGGCAAGGTGCTTCACCACCCCGCAGACATGAGCGACCCGCAGCAGATCGAGGCGATGATCGCCTACGCCGAGGGCGAGTTCGGCGCCATCGACATTCTGGTCAACAACGCCGGTATCCAGCACGTTTCACCGGTGGAAACCTTCGCCCCGGAACGCTGGGACGCGATCATCGCCATCAACCTGTCCTCGGCCTTTCACACCACCCGCCTGGCGCTGCCCGGCATGCGCCAGCGCAACTGGGGGCGCATCATCAATATCGCCTCGGCCCATGGCCTGGCGGCCTCAGCCGGCAAGAGCGCCTACGTGGCCGCAAAGCATGGGCTTATCGGCTTCAGCAAATCGGTGGCGCTGGAAACCGCCACCACCGGCATCACCTGCAACGCGATATGCCCTGGCTGGGTGCTGACGCCGCTGGTGCAGGCGCAGATCGATGCGCGCGCCGCCGAAAGCGGTGACAGCGAAGGCGAGCGTCGTAATCTGCTGGCCGAGAAACAGCCGTCGCTGGAGTTCGTGACGCCCAAGCAGCTCGGTGAACTGGCCCTGTTCCTGTGCAGCGATGCCGCCACCCAGGTGCGCGGTGCGGCCTGGAACATGGACGGCGGCTGGCTGGCGCAGTAACCGCGCTAGACTGGGCTGCAAGCCAGGCCCACGCTGGCGGCACACAACAACAATAAGAGGTCACCCCATGTTCAATCGCATTACCTACTGGAGCGTGCAGCTGGTTCAACGCTACCTGCCATCGTCCTTCGTGTTTTCCGCCCTGCTCACCCTGTTCGTCCTGGCGCTGGCCATGTACAGCACCGAGCAGAGCCTGCCGGCTATGGTGCGTCACTGGAACGTCGGCTTCTGGGCGCTGCTGGCCTTCGCCATGCAGATGGCCCTAGTGTTCGTCACCGGCCACGCCCTGGCCAGCGCACCACCGGTGCGGCGCCTGCTGGATCGGCTGGCAGCCATTCCGCGCACGCCCGCCCAGGCCATCGTGACGGTCAGCCTGATCGCCCTGGCCGGCTGCTGGATCAACTGGGGCTTCGGCCTGGTGATCGGCGCGGTGATGGCGCGCGCCCTGGCCCGTCAGGTCAAGGGTGTGGATTACCCACTGCTGGTCGCCTCGGCCTATTCGGGCTTTCTGGTCTGGCACGGCGGCCTGTCCGGCTCCATTCCCCTGGCGCTGGCCGGCGGTGGGCCCGACGTGGTCAAGGTCAGTGGTGGCGTGATCGATGCGCCGATCGGCGTGGCGCTGACTCTGTTCACACCGCTCAACCTGACCATCATCGCCTTTCTGGTGATCGGCCTGCCGCTGCTCAACCGCGCCATGCACCCGGCGCCTGCGCAGACCAAGGTGGCCGACCCCGAGCTGCTGCGTGAGCCCCAGGCCGAAGTGCCTGAACGCAACACCCCGGCTCAGCGCCTGGACGACAGCCGCCTGCTGGGCCTAGCCCTGGTGGCCATGGCCGCGCTGTTCTACGTGGGCCACTTCATGGACAAGGGCCTGGCCCTGGACCTGAACACCGTGATTGGCTTGTTCCTGTTTCTCGGCCTGCTGTTGCACGGTAGCCCGGAACGCTACATGCGCGCCGTGGACATCAGCGTGCGCGGCATCGGCGGCATCGTGCTGCTGTTCCCCTTCTACGCCGGCATCATGGGCATGATGACCGGTGCCAGCGCCGATGGCGTGTCGCTGGCCGGGCAGATCAGCCAGTTGTTCATCGACGGCTCCTCGCCGCGCAGCTTTCCGCTGCTGGCGTTTCTCAGCGCCGGGGTAGTCAACGTATTCGTGCCGTCCGGCGGCGGCCAGTGGGCCGTACAAGGCCCGATCATGCTGCCCGCCGGGCAGGCACTGGGCGTCGAGCCGGCGGTCACCGCCATGGCCATCGCCTGGGGCGACGCCTGGACCAACATGATTCAGCCATTCTGGGCACTGCCCCTGCTCGGCATCGTCGGCCTGGGCGCCCGCGACATCATGGGCTACTGCCTGATTGCCCTGATCTACTCCGGCGTGGTTATCGCCGGCTGCTTCTATTTTCTCGCCTGACTGGATGTACCGATGAACACGCCACTCTGGACACCCTCCGCTTCTCGCATCGCCGCCACCCGCATGGATGGCTTTCGCCGCTTCATCAACCAGCGCCACGGCCTGGAACTGGCCGATTACCCGGCGCTGCACGCCTGGAGCGTAAGTGAGCGCGAAGCGTTCTGGCAGGCCATAGTCGAGGTCTTCGATATCCGCTTCGACCAGGCGCCAAAGGCGGTGCTCGAAGAAGGCCCGGCGATGCCCAGCGCCCACTGGTTTCCCGGTGCTACCCTGAACTTCGCTGAACACCTGCTGCGTCGCCGTGACGAGCATCCGGCCATCGTCGCCATCGGCGAAGACGGCAGCCGCGAGCAGCTCACCTACGCACAACTGGCTACCCATGTTGCCGGCTTGCAGCGCAGCCTACGCGCGGCTGGCGTGGGCATTGGCGACCGGGTCGCGGCCTTTATGCCCAACACCTGGCAGACCCTGGTCGGCATGCTCGCCACCGCGAGCCTGGGTGCCACCTGGTCGAGCTGCTCGCCGGAGTTCGGCACTCAAGGAGTCATCGACCGTTTTGGCCAGATCGAACCCAAGGTGCTGATCGCCTGCGCCGGTTATCGCTACGCCGGCAAAACGTTGGATTTGACGGATAAGCTCAACGAGGTTCTCTCGCACCTGCCCAGCCTGGAGCAGTTGGTCGTGGTGCCTTATGCGCGAACAGAGGCCAGACCTACTGATTACAAGTCAGTTGCTCTAACTACTCTCTGGCAAGACTTCTACAAGGCCGAGGGCGAGCCGCAGTTCACCGCCGTGCCCTTCGATCACCCGCTGTATATTCTCTACTCCAGCGGCACCACCGGCGTGCCCAAATGCATCGTCCATGGCGCCGGCGGCACGCTGCTGCAGCACGTCAAGGAGCTTGGCCTGCACAGCGATGTGACGGCCGAAGACACCCTGTTCTACTACACCACCTGTGGCTGGATGATGTGGAACTGGCTGGTTTCCGGCCTGGCCCTCGGCGCTACCCTGGTGCTGTATGACGGCTCGCCCTTCCACCCGGAGCCGACACGGCTGATCGACCTGATCGACGCCGAGGACATCAGTGTGTTCGGCACCAGCGCCAAGTTCATCGCCGCCTTGGAAAAGGCCGGTGCCAAGCCTCGCGAAACCCACGAACTGAGCCGCCTCAAGGCAATCCTCTCCACCGGCTCGCCCCTGGCCCACGAAAGCTTCGATTACGTGTACCGCGACATCAAGGCCGATGTCTGCCTGTCGTCCATTTCCGGCGGTACCGATATCGTCTCCTGCTTCGCCCTCGGCAACCCGGTGGCGGCGGTGTACCGCGGGGAAATCCAGTGCAAGGGCCTGGGTATGGACGTGCAGGTGTGGGATGACGCCGGCCAGGCGGTGATCGGCGAGAAAGGTGAGCTGGTCTGCGCGAAGCACTTCACCTCGATGCCGGTGGGCTTCTGGAATGATGCGGACGGCGAGAAATTCCGCAGCGCCTACTTCGATACCTTTCCCGGCGTCTGGGCACATGGCGACTACGCCGAAGAAACGCCCCATGGCGGGCTGATCATCCACGGTCGCTCGGACGCGGTACTCAACCCCGGCGGCGTGCGCATCGGCACTGCAGAGATCTACCGTCAGGTGGAAAAGGTCGAGCAGGTACTGGAATCCATCGCCATCGGCCAGGAGTGGGAAGGCGATGTGCGCGTGGTGCTGTTCGTGCGCCTGCGCGACGGCGTGACGCTCGACGAAGCGCTGCACAAACAGATCTGCCAGGTGATCCGCGCCAACACCACGCCGCGCCATGTGCCGGCGCGCATCGTTGCAGTAGCCGACATTCCGCGCACCATCAGCGGCAAGATCGTCGAATTGGCGGTGCGCAACGTGGTGCACGGCCAACCGGTGAAGAACACCGATGCCCTGGCCAATCCTCAGGCGCTGGAGCTGTATCGCGACCTGCCGCAACTGCAGCACTGACCGACCTATCGCCCGGGCCAGCCCCCCGGGCGATTGCCAGCCCTGCCCGTACCATCGAGCAACTCGTCGCTTTTGCTGGCCAATAACCAGTAGTTCACAGATATCCCGCCAGGCAGTTCCTATACTCATGGCATAACGCCAAGGGATGCCCACGTTGCGCCTTCTCGCCTGCCTGTTGCCATTGCTGCTGTGCTGCTCGGCAGTTGCCGAACCGCGCACTATCCAGCTGTTTATGCCGGACGCCCCACCGTTGGCCCTGCATGGAGACGATGGCCACGGCATTACCGGCGATATCGCCATCATGGCGCTGCAACGCGCCGGTTATGGTGTAGCGGTACAAAACATGCCATGGCCCAGGGCACAGAGACGCACGCAAGAGCTAAGCGATGCACTGATCGTTCCCTTGTCCAGAACCACGGAAAGAGAAGCCCTCTACACCTGGGTAGCGAATATTCAGCCGCTGTACCGCGCCTTCTTCACCCTCGATAACCCAGTCTCCAGCCTCGAAGAAGCGCGCCAGCGATATCGCCTGGTGGCCGTCGGCCTGGGCTCGGCACAGGAAGAGATTCTGCGCCGAGCCGGCTTCGCAAGCGACCAGCTTTATGCCCTTAAGCTTGGCGACCGGCCGATCCAGCTGGTCAGGCGTGGCCGTGTGGATGCCTGGTTCACCACCGATCTGGAAGGCCGTCATCAATGGGACAGCGGTCCTGAACTGGCAATGAGCGCCCTGCTCGCGCCCCAGGACATGTACATCGCCTGCTCGCTGCAGTGCGACCCGCAACTGGTCAAAACCGTGCACGACACGTTGGAAACCATGCGAAGTGATGGCAGCCTGCAGCGCATTATCGAACGCTACGTGCCAAACCGATAACCAACACGATTGCCGCACGGTTGCTTTTCTGCTGGACTGCGCCACCGCCCACAGGAGCACGCCAATGCCCAGTTACCAGGACTTGTTCGCCATCGGCGAGCCTTTCTCCGCCTTCGCCAGCCGCGGCCTGCCCACCGAAATCGAGACGGTACAAACCGCCGAAGCGCAGCTCGGCCGCGCCGACGCCCTCAGCGCAAATACTCAGCAACGCCTGGCTGCTATCAAGGGCCGCTATCACCTACTGGCCGCCGGCGAAATGTGGTGCCCGGATTGCCAACTCAACCTGGCGGCGATGGCGCACCTGCAGCGCCTGCAACCGAAGGTGAGCCTGGCGATCATCTCCAAGGCCCGCGCCGAGCATGCGCTGAAAACGCGGCTGGAGCTGGAGCGCATCTCTATTCCGCTGGTGCTGGTATTGAACGAAGAGTTCGAGCTAATCGGCCGTTTCGTCGAGCAACCGCAGGCAGTCGTCGACGGCGGCGAAGCAATCCAGGCTGACTACCGCGCGGGTCGTTATCTGGAAAGTACGATTGATGATCTACTGGCGATCATCGAAACCCAAGAGAAACGCGAGCGGATTTAAGCAGTGCTCGCCGGCAGATAAGGGCGGATCACATTCATTGCCCGCTCGACGAATGCCTCTTTTTCTCCGACTGGCGCCACGTAGTGCAGCACCTCTGAACTCACCTGCTCACCCGCGAGCCGAGTGATGGCCCAGGCGGCCAGGTACGGCGCAGCCAGACAGCCGCCCGCTGTGGCCATGTTGCCACGGGCGAAGAAGGGTTGGTTCAGCACGTCGACACCCGCCTCGATCACCCAGGGCTTGGTGGTCAGGTCGGTACAGGCCGGCATCGCCTGCAGCAAACCCAGCTTGGCCATAAGCAGCGTTCCCGAGCACTGAGCGCCGATCAGCTGCCTGCGCGGATCGAGCTGCAGGCGCTCGAGGATGCTTGCGTCCTGGGCGACCTCGCGGGTCTTGATGCCGCTGCCGAAAAGCACCACATCCGCTTCGCGGGCGAACTCGAGCGGCTGTTGAGCCTGCACCAGCACGCCGTTCATGGAGGTTACCTGCTCGCTCGGGCAGGTGATATGCGCCTGCCAGCCATGCTCGCGCAGGCGATTGAACAAGGCACTGGCGATAAACGAGTCAAGCTCGTTGAAACCATCGAATGTCAGTACGGCTACGCGCATGCCCTGCTCCAGAAATCTGATCCGTCCTGCAATCTACGGTCATCCCGGCATGCGCGCCACGCACAGCGCGGCGCGATTTCGCCCATACAGTACAGAGCCTGAATCAGATGCCGTGGCGGCCCGGGTCCTCGGACGGTGTCTCTTCCTCGATATCTTCCAGCTTCAGTTCCAGGCCCCAGTCTGCGGCCTCGGCTGGCTTCGCTGCGCGAACCTCGGCCGCCGGAGCCGCTGGCTGGGCCGCGGGCGCAGGTACAGCTGGATTCTCCCGATAGAGCTTGAGCTTGAGGCGCACGTTGTTGGCCGAGTCGGCGTTCTTGACCGCCTCCTCCTCGTCGATGGCGCCTTCGTTGACCAGGTCGATCAACGCTTGGTCGAAAGTCTGCATGCCGAGGTTCTTGGACTTTTCCATGATCTCCTTGATCTCGGCAAACTCGTTGCGCTTGATCAGGTCGCGGATGGTCGGCGTACCGAGCAGCACTTCGACGGCCGCCCTACGCTTACCGTCGGTGGTTTTCACCAGGCGCTGGGAAACGAAAGCCTTGAGGTTGTTACCTAGGTCGTTGAGCAACTGCGGACGCCGATCTTCGGGGAAGAAGTTGATGATGCGGTCCAGCGCCTGGTTGGCATTGTTCGCGTGCAGGGTGGAGATCGCCAGGTGGCCGGTGTCGGCAAACGCCAGGGCATGCTCCATGGTTTCCCGGTCGCGGATCTCGCCGATCAGAATCACATCCGGCGCCTGGCGCAGGGTGTTCTTCAGCGCAGCGTGGAAGCTGCGCGTATCCACACCGACTTCGCGCTGATTGATGATCGACTTCTTGTGCCGGTGCACGTACTCCACCGGATCCTCGATGGTGATGATGTGCCCACCGCTGTTGCGATTGCGGTAGTCGATCAGCGCGGCCAGCGACGTCGATTTACCTGAGCCAGTGCCGCCGACAAACAGCACCAGGCCGCGCTTTTCCATCACCGTCTTGAGCAGCACTTCGGGCAGTTTTAGATCCTCGAAGCGCGGAATGTCGAGCTTGATATTGCGCGCGACGATGGACACCTCGTTGCGCTGCTTGAAGATGTTGATCCGAAAGCGCCCGACGCCATTGATGGAAATCGCCAGGTTCATCTCCAACTCACGCTCGAACTCTTCGCGCTGAGCGGCATCCATCACCCCATCGGCGATTTCCGCTACGGCGCCGGCCTTCAGCGGCTCGCCGCTAAGTGCCTTGAGCACGCCGTTGAACTTGGCGCAGGGCGGCGCGCCGGTCGACAGGTACAGGTCCGAGCCGTCCTGGCTGGAGAGGATTTTCAACATTGCTTGGAGATCCATGAGCAGCATTCCCGTCGACTGAAGCTATTACGTTAGCCAAAATTCTTTGATAAATCGGCCAGAAAAGACCGCATAAATGACGCCATTTAGATGGCGCTGCAAATACTGGCACAATATGCGCCCGATAAATGAGGAACCTGTCATGGCAAAGGCAATGGCCCGCCACATCCTGGTCAAGACCGAAGCTGAAGCCGCGGCTCTGAAGAAGCGTATCGCCGGCGGCGAGGCGTTCGATGTGCTGGCGCGCAAGCACTCGACCTGCCCGTCCGGCAAGAAAGGCGGCGACCTGGGCGAGGTGCGGCCAGGGCAGATGGTGCGGGTGATCGATCAGGTGATCTTCAAGAAACCGCTGCGCGAAGTGCACGGCCCGATCAAGAGCCAGTTCGGCTATCACCTGGTACAGGTGTTCTTCCGCGACTGATGTCCAGGGTGCCGAAATCGCCTGCCAAACAGCGGTGAGAAATTTTAGAATCGCCGCGCCCGCCCATAGTGGTGGCCACACGAATACCACGAGCAAGCTTGTTACCCATGCCCACGATCACCCACGACATTGAACGCTGCGCCCGGCAGCTGCAGAGCGGCGAACTGGTCGCAATGCCGACTGAAACCGTCTACGGCTTGGCGGCTGACGCCCGCAACGGCGACGCCGTGGCCAAGGTGTTCCAACTCAAGGGGCGCCCGGACAGCAATCCGTTGATCGTTCACCTGGCCGATGCCAGCCAGGCTGCCGACTGGGTCAGCGAGATTCCACCTCAGGCCAAACTTCTTATGGATGCCTTCTGGCCTGGGCCACTGACCCTGGTGCTGCCAGCGCGGGACGATGTGCTGCGCAGCGTCACTGCCGGTCAGGACAGTGTCGCTCTGCGCGTGCCGGCCCATCCGGGTGCTCGTTCCTTGCTGCAGGCCTTCGATGGCGGGCTTGTGGCGCCTTCGGCCAACCGCTACATGTCGATCAGCCCGACCAGCGCCGCCCACGTCGCCTGGCAGTTCGCCGACAGCGAGCTGTTGATCCTCGACGGCGGCGCCTGCCAGGTTGGTCTGGAGTCGAGCATCGTTGCCCTGCTGCCCGGCGATAGCCTGCGCCTACTACGCCACGGCATGCTCGACCAGGAGCGCCTGCAGCAGGTACTCGGACAAAATCTGGAAACCCGCGATGGCGGCCTGCGTGCTCCGGGCCAGCACCGCCGTCACTATGCCCCAGGCACCTTGGCCAGCACCTTCGTGGAGATTCCCGAGGCGGCGCTGGATGCCGCGGACTGCGGCTGGATCTGGTGCGGCCAGCCGCGGCCAACTCGCGGCCCGGCCATCGACCTGAGCGCCGATCCCGAACGCTACGCTGCCGGCTTGTACGCAGCGCTCTACCAGCTCGATGCCCAGCAGCTGCGTCACCTGCATATCGCCCTGCCGCCGCAGGGCGCCGCCTGGGCCGCTGTGCACGAGCGCCTGCAGCGCGCCACCACTGAGTAGCGCAGCCTTGGCGCGAGCGTTCTATGCATAGGCGAAATCGGTTTGTAACAGCAGGTCGCCAAAGGCTGCACCGCGCCCGTCAAGCTGGCAGGATGAACGCCAATGCTACGCAAGGAGACGAAGGATGACATTTGGCCCCCTGGTAACAACCGATTGGCTCGCCAGCGAAGGTAATGCCGCGGACGTAGTGCTGTTCGACGCCAGCACCTACCTGCCCAATGAAGGAAAAAATGGCCGCGAGGAATACCTCAAGGCGCATATTCCCGGCGCCCGCTTCTTCGATATCGACGCATTTTCCGACCCCGACACCCCGCTGCCCCACACCCTGCCGTCCCAGGGCCGTTTCGCGCGGCTGGCCGGCGCCGAAGGCGTGGGCAACGACACCCGCGTTGTGGTTTACGACCAGAAGGGGCTGTTCTCCGCAGCCCGCGCTTGGTGGCTGTTTCGTTATTTCGGCCACCAGGACGTCGCGGTTCTCGATGGCGGGCTGCCCAAGTGGCTGGCCGAACAGCGCGCCACCGAAGCTGGCGAACCGTCGGTCGCTCGCGAGCGCACCTTCCTGGTCAACGTGCACGCCCGCAAGGTCCGTGGCTTGGGCGACGTGCTGGAGGCCATCGAGCGCGACGACACGCTGATCCTCGACGCCCGCGCCGCCAACCGCTTCGATGGCAGCACCGCCGAAGCGCGCCCGGGCGTCGCCTCCGGGCATATCCCCGGCAGCCAGAACCTGCCCTATAGCCGGCTTTTGCGCAGCGATCACACGCTGCAGCCAGCGGAGACCCTACGCACCTTGTTCAGCGCAGCCGGTGTCGACGGGAAGAAACCGGTAATCACCAGCTGCGGCAGCGGCGTTACCGCGGCGGTATTGCTGCTCGGCCTGGAAGTTGCCGGGCTGCCGGAAGGCGCCCTGTATGACGGTTCCTGGACCGAATGGGGCAGCCGCACCGATACGCCGAAAGCTACTGGCGTGGTGTAACACCGAAGCGCCCGCCTCCCCGGCGGGCGCCTCTTGTTTTAAGGCGTTCGGTTAGCGCCTCACCGTGTAGCTGCGCCAGCTATGGCCAGCGCCAGCCACGCGGTTGTTCGAGAGCAACGCCGCAGCTGATTGCACTAACGCCCTACCCGCGCCCATCTTTCCATTTGACCGGAATACGCAAATAGCTCACGCCGTTTGCCTCGGCTTCGACGAAATGCCCGGCGCGGATGTTGACCTGAATCGAGGGCAGAAGCAGCTTCGGTACTGAAAGGCGGGCGTCGCGTTGCTCACGCATCGCAACGAAATCGTCCTCGCTCACGCCGTCATGGACATGCACGCTCGACCGGCGCTGCTCGCCCACCGTCGTCTCCCAACGATAGTCATCACGGCCCGGGGCCTTGTAGTCGTGGCATAAAAACAGGCGCGTCGAATCAGGCAGCGCCAGCAGCCGGCGAATCGAGCGGTAGAGCGTACGCGCACTCCCACCGGGGAAGTCGGCACGGGCGGTTCCGTAGTCGGGCATGAACAGCGTGTCGCCTACGAAGGCTGTATCGCCAACGCGATAGGCCACATCGGCTGGCGTATGCCCCGGGACGTGGAGCACCTCCACCTGCAGGATGCCGATAGCAAAGAGGTCGCCATCTTCGAATAGCCTGTCGAAGTCCGAACCATCGGTCTTGAGATCGTCCATCGCGAACACGGGACGGAAAATTTTTTGCACGTCGCGGATATGCGCGCCGATACCGATCCATGCGCCGGTATGCGCAGCGATAAATGGAGCAGCAGAAAGGTGGTCAGCGTGCGCGTGTGTTTCCAGCACCATCTCGATCCGCCAGTCATGGTCGCTGGCGAAGGTGACGATCCGCTCGGCCGAGCCTGTGTCCGCGACGCCACTGGCCATATCGAAGTCGAGTACCGGATCGATTACCGCCGCTATACGTGTCGCGGGGTCACCCACTAGGTAGCTGATCGTATGGGTCGGCTCGTCGAAAAACGCCTCGATGAAGGGTTGGCTCATGATTTCCTCCGTTAGCGCTTGCGAATGTATTTTAGAGAATGCTAAACAAGCAATATCTAATTTAGAGGTGAGCGATGCTTAAAGCACCTATGGATCTGGCGACGTTCGAGACGAAAGCCGCACAGGTCGCCGGCACACTGAAGGCGATCGGCAATACGCGGCGACTGATGCTGCTTTGCAAGCTGGTCGAACATGGCGAGGTGACGGTCGGCGACCTGGCCCGCGATGTCGGCCTGTCGCAATCGGCTTGCTCTCAGCACCTTGCCAAGATGCGCGACGAAGGCCTCGTCACCTATCGGCGTGAAAGCCAGACGATCTGGTACGCCATCGCCGACACCCGCATAGAAACACTGCTCGCCACCCTCTATCAGCTCTACTGCCAGGATTGATGCGATGACGCTCAAGACCCTTTCCCCTGTTGAGACACAAGCGGCTATCGACGACGGTGCACGCCTGGTCGACATTCGCAGCGCCGACGAACATTCGCGCGAGCGTATCCCGGGCGCAATGAACATACCGCTCGATCGGATCAATGATCTACCCCATGACGGAGGCCCGATCATCTTCCATTGCAAGTCTGGCATGCGCACCGCTGCCAATGCGGTGCAGCTCGGTGACGCGGCAGGCGATGCACCCGCCTATATCCTCGGCGGCGGCATCGACGCATGGCGACAGGCGGGTCAGCCTACGTTTCTTGATCGCTCACAACCGATAGAAATCATGCGGCAGGTGCAGATCACTGCCGGCGCGCTGGTGCTGACCGGCGTTCTGCTGGGCCTATTGGTGGCCCCAGGCTTCTTCGGCCTGTCTGCGTTTGTCGGTGGCGGATTGATGTTTGCTGGTGTGACCGGCTGGTGCGGCATGGCCAGACTACTGGCTGTCATGCCATGGAACAGACGCGCGACGGTCTGATCGCTTATGTACGCGCCGTTCAAGTGAAGTGGCGATGTGCAGAAGTGTTCGCAGTGATACGACGGAAGCCACTGCGTGATGTGACGCCTAAACCCCCCGCCTCCAAACGCGGGCGCTTAGCGCCTGCTCACGACCTGCATGCCGGGCTTGATCTATTTTGACTGCAACGTGGCGGAAGCGGCCTTTCGTAGGGTGGACGACGCTTCACCTACGCGGCCCGACCCGTCCACCGCTCTGCGATCGCAATGGTGGACAAAAAGAGCGTTGTCCACCCTACGCAGGGAGCGACCGCTTTTGCCTTGTATCTGCCCATGCGCATGCCTAGATAGATAGTGGACAACCGCTTATAGCGCGTGGGAATGGTACAACTCGGTCAATGCTTCGCTTCGCAGCTGCGCCAACTGTGGCGAGCGACGATCCCGCGGGCGCGCCAGCGGCACTGCCAGTTCACGCTGTAAACGGCTGGGCGTGCCGCCAAGAATCAGCACCCTATCGCTCAGGTAGAACGCCTCGTCCAGATCATGGGTGACCAGCAGCACGGCGATCTCGTAGCGAGTCGCCAGGTCGGCGACCAGATCCTGCAGTTTCATCCGTGTGAAGGCATCCACCGCACTGAACGGCTCGTCCAGCAACAACACCTGCGGTTTGCCGTACAGCGCACGGGCGATAGCCACACGCTGCGCCTGGCCACCGGACAGCTGCTTGGGCAAGGCGTCACCACGTCCCTGCAGGCCGACATCGCGCAGCAGTTGCTGCACCCACTTGTCATCGGCGATCCAGCCGTCGGCAAAGCCGACGTTCTGCGCCACGCTGAGCCAGGGCATCAGCCGCGGCTCCTGAAACACCACGCCAATGCCATTACCGCGTACGCGCTCAAGCTGACGGTCGAGCTGCATGTCGCCCTGGTATTCGCGATCCAGCCCAGCCGCGATGCGCAGCAAGGTGCTTTTGCCGCAGCCACTGGGGCCAAGCAGGCTGACCACCTCACCAGCGCCAAGGCTGAGGCTTACGTCTTCGAGCACGCGCACATCGGCAAACGCCTTGTGAATGTTCCGTAATTGCAGCAACGCGCTCATGCTCCGCCCTCCCCACCTTGGTAACTGTCACGCCAGCGCAGTGCCCGGTTTTCCCAGGCCTTGAGCAGGCTGTCGCTGAGTTTGCCGAGCAGCGCCAGCAGCAGAATTGCGGCAATCACCAGATCCGGCCGCGAGGTTTCACGACCATCGCTAAGCAGATAACCGAGGCCACGGGTTGCGGCGATCAGCTCGGCAGCGACGAGGAACATCCAGCTCAGGCTCAGCGCTCCACGCAGCCCGGTGAACAGACTCGGCAACGCGGCCGGCAGGAGAGTACGGCGCACCAGCGTCAATGCCGGCAGCCCGTAGAGCTGGCCGACTTCCACCAGCTTGCGGTCGATATTGCGGATGCCCGCCAGCAGCGCCAGGTACACCGGAAAGAATGCGCCCAGAGCGATCAACACAATCTTCGGCGTCTCGTCGATACCCAGCCAGAGCAGCAGCAACGGCACCCAGGCCAGGCTGGGAATCGCCCGTAGCGCCTGGAAGGTCGGCTCCAGGTACGCCTCGGCCCGACGACTGAGGCCAACCCAGGTGCCGATGATGATCGCCAGCACGGCGCCGATGAAGAAACCGGCGCCAACGCGCAGCAGGCTGGCACTCAAATGTCGCCACAGCTCACCGCTCTGCGCCAACAGGTAGAGCGTTTGCGCTACCTGGCTGGGCGCCGGCATCTGGTGGCTAGGCAATACGCCAATGCGCACCAGAGCTTCCAAAAGCACCAGCAACAGCAGTGGCACCACCCAACCACGCAGGTCATTCAGTCGGGGCCGCCACGCGGGCAGGCCCCGTGCGATGGCTAGGCTTAGCGCCTTCATGATCAGTTACCCGCCTTGGCCACGGAGCGAGCGATAACCTTGGCTGCCAGCTGCGGTGTGATCAGTTGATCGACCACCCCGGCAACGTCGGTGCCCGGGCGTACCAGCCCCTCTTCGAGCAGGATCGGCGCTGCCGACTTGAGTGCCTTGATGTGCTCAGTGCCGGGCTGCGAGTTGCTGAAGTCAGTACGCGACAGCTGCAGCTTGGCCACTTCCAGCGGCAATTTGGCTTCATCGGCGAGCAACTGGGCCAAGGCATCCGGGTTGGCAATAGCCCACTGGCGCGCCTGCTCGTAGGCCGCGAGCACCTGTTCGATCAACTCCGGCTGCTCTTTGGCGAAAGCCTCGGTCACGCTGAGCACGCTGTAGCTGTTGAAGTCGCGGTTGCGATACAGCAGGCGCGAGCCGGCCTGCAATTCGCTCGACGCCATCAGCGGGTCGAGCCCGGCCCAGGCCTGCACGTCACCGCGTTCCAGGGCTACGCGACCATCCGGGTGCTGCAGGTGGACGATTTCCACGTCGTTCTTGTTCAAGCCGGCTTTCTGCAAGCTCTGCAGCAGGAACAGGAAAGGATCGGTGCCTTTGGTGGCCGCCACCTTCTTGCCCTTGAGGTCGGCCACGGACTGAATCGGCGAATCTTTCGGCACCACCAGCGCCGTCCATTCCGGGCGGCTGGCCACGTAGATGGTCTTGATCGGTGCACCATTGGCGCGACTCAACACTGCGGCCAGGCCGGCGGTGGAGGCGAAATCGGTGCTGCCACCGTTGAGGTATTCCAGCGAGCGGTTGCTGCCCTGGCTGAATACCCATTTCACGCTGATGCCTTGCGGCTGTAGCGCTTTTTCAAGCAGTCCCTGCTGCTTGAGCACCAGGCTGGTGGGCGCGTAATAGGCGTAATCGAGGCGCACTTCCTTCGGCGGCGCGGCATGCACAGCAACCGGCAGCCAGGCGGCAAACAGGGCGGCGAGCCCGACACGCAAAGCGGTTTTTTTCATGATCTTGTTCCACATGAACGACCGACCAGGTCGTTGCCGGGCCGATCAGAAATATCAATGGGGAACCTGTCCAAAGGATCGCGAGCTAGAGCAATGCAAGGCAAAAAGAGGCGAGGAACGGTCGGAGTCGCGGGCGACTGTATTTTTGTACATGAGCATTCCGAGCCTGTTTTTAACGCAGCAGTGCCGACGCGCAGCAGACTTTGGGCTGGTTCGGTTACAGCAGCGTCAGGGTGTAGCTCAAGATCAGGCGATTCTCGTCAGCGTCAGTCGCGACGTTGCCGCGCTGGGTCGCGTTGCGCCAGGACACGCCCAGGCCCTTGAGCGGCCCGTCGAGCAGGGTGTAATCCAGGCGCAGATCACGCTCCCACTCCTTGAGGTCGCCGCTGGCGGAGTCGACGTTGTCACCCTTCAGATAGGCGACGCTGGCTTTCAGGCCCGGCACACCGATCTTGGCGAAGTCGTAGGCGTATTCAGCCACCCAAGTACGCTCGCCGGCGCTGGCGAACCTGCCGAGCTGGCGGTCAGTGATCAGGTACGACGATGCGCCGCCACCCTGGTTGAGGAACGGGAAGGCACTGTCGCCCTCGACCTGCTGGTACCCCAGGCCAGCGGAATGGCTGCCCAGGGTGTAGGTGAACAAGGCACTCCAGGTCTGGTTGTCGACCTCGCCGGAGGTCACGCCGTTACCGTAGTAGCCGGCGCTGGTGTAACCCTCGGCACGGCCCGTTGCGCTGCCGTTCTTGCCGTCGGAGTTGCTGTCGAAGTAGCGCAGGTCACTCTTCAGCGAGCCCGGCCCGATGGCCCAGTTGTGCACCAGGCCGAGAAAGTGCTGTTTGTAGAAGTCTTCGAGGTTGCCGTAGTAATACTGCAGCATCAGGTCTTTGGTGGCCTTCCAGTCGCCGCCGGCGAAGTAGAACTTGTTTGTGTCAGCGTCGCCCGAGGCGCCAGCGATACGCAGGGCGATATCGTCGGTCGAGCTGCGGGTCTTGGTGCTTTCCAGCTGCCCGGCGGTGAGGGTCAGGCCATCGATTTCACTGGAGGTGATCTGCCCGCCCTGGAAGATTTGCGGCAGCAGACGACCATCGTTGAAGGTCACCACCGGCAGCTTGGGCTGCAGAGCGCCGATGCGTGCTTCGGTCTTCGACAGACGCAGCTTGGCGGTCACGCCGGCCTTGCTGTAGTCGTCCACCGCGCTGCCATCGCTCTCCAGCGGGAACAGTTGGCCTGGGGTGCGATCACGCCCTGTCTTGCCCGCTTTGCCGCCGGAATCGAGCTTCACACCGAGCAAACCGATGGCGTCCAGGCCGAAGCCGACGGTGCCCTCGGTGAACCCCGAGCTGTAGTTGAAGATGAAACCCTGCCCCCACTCCTGCGCCTCGCCATTGTTGTTGGCGGTGTTCTTGGTGTTGAGGTCGTAATAGAAATTGCGCAGGCCGATGCTGGCCTTGCTGTCTTCGATAAAGCCGGCGGCGCTCGCTTCGGTGGCCAGTGCGGCCAGGGAGACGGCCAGTGCCAGGGTGGACTTGTTCATGCTCGATGCTCCAATGCTGGGTGTGTGCTGTTGTGAACGGGCACGGCACAGGAGCTCGACGGTCGCCGACACAAAGACGTTGGCAGAGAGCCCCTGATTCGGGCCCGATGCGGTGGTCCGCTGTCGGCTGACGGCTAATTTACGAGAGCAACGTTAATCCCTAAAAAGAATTATTTTTCACTTTGTAGTAACTATTTTGCATATGCGAATCGACCGAGCATCGGACTAAGCTAATTCCAAAAAAATATTTATTAACCATTTTTTATATCGATTAGCTTCTCGACACCGGATCACCGGACTTCTCTAGCTCATTCATGAAGTACGTGTGATCGTCCCCTGCATGGCCGCCACGCGTTTTTGTCGAGGCCCTGCCATGTCACTGCCAAACGCCCTGCACCGCCCTTTCCTCGCTTTGCTGCTGAGCCTCGGCCTGGCCACCGCGCCACTGGCGGGCGCTGCCGAACAACTGCGTATCGGTTATCAGAAGTCCTCGACGCTGATCAGCCTGCTCAAACAACAAGGCAGCCTGGAAAAGACCCTGGCCGCACAGGGCATCACCGTCAGCTGGCACGAATTCCCCAGCGGCCAGCCGCTACTCGAAGCCCTCAACGTCGGCAATATCGACCTCTCGGCTGACGTCGCCGACACCGTGCCGGTGTTCGCCCAGGCCGCCGGGGCCGACCTTGCTTACTTCGCCCAAGAAGCGCCCTCGCCCCATGCCCAGGCCATCGTCGTGCGCGAGGATTCGCCGATCACAAACCTGGCTGACCTCAAGGGCAAGAAGGTCGCCGTCACCAAAGCCGCTGGCGTGCACTACCTGCTGATCGCCGCGTTGGCCAAAGCTGGCCTGAAGTTCAGCGATATCGAACCGGCTTACCTCACGCCCGCCGATGGCCGCGCTGCCTTCGAAAATCGCAAGGTGGATGCCTGGGTGACCTGGGAGCCCTTTATCAGTGGCGCCCAGCAGCAACTGCCTACGCGCATCCTTGCTGATGGCGAGGGCCTGGCCGACTACCAGCGCTATTACCTGACCAGCGCCACGTTCGCCAAGGCGCATCCACAAGTGCTGCAGAGCGTGTTCAGCGAACTGGTGAAAACCGGTGACTGGCTGCGCGCCAACCCGCACCAGGCGGCCGAAATCCTCGGCCCACTGTGGGGCAACCTCGACCCGGCGGTGGTCGAAAAAGCCAATGCCAAACGCAGCTATCAGGTTCGCCTGGTGCAACCAGGCAGCCTGGCCGAGCAACAGAAGATCGCAGATGCGTTCTTTGCCGCCGGCCTGCTGCCTAAAGCCGTAGATGCCCGCAAGGTAGCCATCTGGAGCCCGGCGAAATGAGCAGCGAAGCGCGCCTTCACCTGGCCCCCCAGGAACAGCCGCTGTTCGCTGCGCATCTGTTCCCGGCCGATTTCGGCAGCCGCACCGCCACGGTCGAACGCCTGGCGCAGCAGTTGGCCACTAGCGCCGTGGAGCGCGATAAGGCCGGCGGCAGCGCGCCGGCAGAACGCGAACTGCTGCGCGGCAGTGGCCTGCTGACCCTCGCCGTGCCGCAACAATTTGGTGGCCAAGGCGTCGCCTGGCCGGAGATCTACCGCATCGTGCGCCACCTGGCTGCGGCGGACAGTTCGCTGGCTCACCTGTTCGCCTTCCAGCATTTGCAAGTGGCGACCATCCAGCTGTTTGGCAACCCCGAGCAGCAGCGCCATTGGCTGACCCGCACCGTGCAGGAAAACTGGTTCTGGGGTAACGCCACCAATGGCCGCGATACCGGCCTGGCGCTCAGCACGCGCGAGGAGCACTTCGAACTCAACGGCAGCAAGTCATTTTGCTCAGGCGCGCTGGGCGCCGATGCGCTGGTGATCAGCGCACCGCGTGGCAATCGCAGCGAAGATCGGGTGTTTATCGTGCTGCCGGGTGGGCGCGACGGTTTGAGCGTTAACAGCGACTGGGACGGCTTCGGCCAGCGCCAGACCGACAGCGGCACCGTGCAGTTCGAGCAGGTATTCGTCGACAGTAGCGAACTGCTCGGCCCAGTCGGTCCCAGCCCGCGTACCACCCTGCGCGCCTGCCTGTCGCAGCTCATTCTCACCCAGCTGTACCTGGGCAACGCCCAGGCGGCACTGGATGCGGCGCTGCGCTATACCCGCGAGCAAGGCCGCGCCTGGCCGGCTTCCGGTGTCGCCAAGGCCAGCGACGACCCGTTCATCCAGCAGCGTTATGGCGAACTCTGGCTGCGTTACCGCGCCGCCGTGCCACTGGCCGAACACGCGGCCGCGCGCCTGCAGAGCGCCTGGGAGAAATCGGCACTGACCGCCGCCGAACGCGCCGACGTCGCCCTGGCGATCAGCGAAGCCAAGGTGGTGGCGGTACGCGGCGCCCTGGATATCACCAGCCAGATCTTCGAGAACATGGGCGCCCGCGCCACCAGCTCGCGCTACGGCTTCGACCGCTTCTGGCGCAACGTGCGGGTGCACAGCCTGCACGACCCCGTTGACTACAAAGTGCGCGATCTCGGTCATTGGCTGCTCAGCGGCCAGGGCCCGCAACCCTCGCTGTACAGCTGATCACGCCCGTTTCCCGCCGCAGCGCGCCACCCCCGCGCCGCTGCGTGCACATCCACACGATGAGGTTCACATGACAGGTCCGATTACCCTTGAGGACAGCGCATCCGACCAGGACGTCGCCCCGCCTTTACACCACGCAGCCATTATCACCAGCGATACCGAAGCGCTGGAGGCCGCCCATGCCCTGGCCCGCGCCGCCGAAGCAGGCGTTATTCAGCGTGACCGCGAGCGGCGTTTGCCCTGGGAGCTGGTAGAGCGCTTCACCGCCAGCGGCCTGGGCAGCATCGCCGTGCCACGCGCCTTTGGCGGCCCGCAGTTGTCGTACGCAACCATCGCCGAGGTGTTTCGCATCATCAGCGCCGTGGACCCGGCGCTGGGGCAGATCCCGCAGAACCACTTCGGCCTGATCGGCCTGCTGCATGCCGTCGCCAGCCCCGAGCAACAGCAGCGCCTGTTCACCAGCGTGCTGGCCGGCTGGCGCATCGGCAACGGCGGCCCCGAGCGCGGCAGCAAGCACACCCTGGATATTCAGGCGCGGCTGATCGAGCGCGATGGCCGCAAGCTGCTCAATGGTGAAAAGTTCTATTCCACCGGCGCCCTGTTCGCCCATTGGGTCACCGCCAAGGCGCTGGACGATCAGGGCCGCCCGTGGTTGGCCTTTATCCAGCGCGGCCGCCCGGGCCTGCGCATCGTCAACGACTGGTCCGGTTTCGGCCAGCGCACCACTGCCAGTGGCACCGTGCTGCTCAATGAGGTGCAAGTCGACGAAGGCAACCTGGTGCCGCTGTGGCCGCTGGCCGACAAACCGAGCATTCAGGGCGCGTTTTCCCAACTGATCCAGGCGGCTATCGACCTCGGCATCGCCGACGGCGCCCTGCGCGATGCCATCGCCTTCGTGCGTGACAAAGCGCGGCCGTGGATCGATGCCAAGGTCGAGCGCGCCGGTGACGACCCGTACGTGATCGCCGATATCGGCCGCCTGCAGATCGAGCTGCACGCCGCCGAAGCGCTGCTGCACAAAGCCGCGCGCGTGCTCGATGAAACGGTTTCGGCGCCCATCGACACCGATGCGGCTGCACGCGCTTCCATTGCAGTCGCTGAAGCCAAGGCGCTGACCACCGAAATTTCCCTGGCAGCCAGCGAAAAGCTGCTGGAGCTGGCCGGCAGCCGCGCCACCCTGGCCGAATTCGGCCTCGACCGTCATTGGCGCAATGCGCGCACCCACACCCTGCACGACCCGGTGCGCTGGAAGTACCACGCCATCGGCGCCTGGCACCTCAATGGCAACCGCCCGAACCGCCATTCCTGGATCTGAGCCATGAACGCACTTCTCAAAACCGCAGCGGTAACCATCCGCAACGACGCCGAGGCACTGGCCACCGCCAAACGCCTGGCCGAGCAATTCGCAACCGGCGCCGCCGAGCGCGATGCCGAACGCCAGTTGCCCTACGGCGAGCTGGAGCAATTCAGCCAGTCCGGTCTGGGCGGCATCAGCGTGCCCAAAGCTTTTGGTGGCGCTGGGGTTTCCAGCGTCACCCTGGCCAAGGTCATCGCCCGCATCGCTCAGGCGGACGGCTCGCTGGGGCAAATCCCCCAGAACCATTTCTATGCCCTGGAAGTGCTGCGGGTGAATGGCAGCGAACTGCAGCAGCGCCGCCTGTATACCGAGGTGCTGGCCGGTCAGCGCTTTGGCAACGCCTTGGCCGAGCTGGGCACCAAGACCGCGCTGGATCGCAACACCCGTCTGACCCGCACGGCCGAGGGCTATCGCATCGATGGGCGCAAGTTCTACTGCACCGGCGCCCTCTTCGCCCAGCGCATCCCGACGCTGGCGATCGACGAAAACGGCGTTGGTTTTCTCGCCTTCGTGCCACGCCATGCCAGCGGCCTGAAAGTGATCGATGACTGGAGCGGCTTCGGCCAGCGCACCACCGGCAGCGGCAGCGTGGTGTTCGACGGCGTGGCGGTGGCTGCCGAAGACGTGGTGCCGTTCCAGAGCGCCTTCGAGCGCCGGACCACGGTTGGCCCATTCGCCCAGCTGCTGCACGCGGCCATCGACACCGGCATCGCCCGCGGCGCCTACGAAGACCTGCTGCACTTCGTACGCCACAAGTCGCGGCCGTGGATCGACGCCGGCATCGACAAGGCCAGTGACGACCCGCTGACCCAACAGGACATCGGCAAGCTGCGCGTGCGCCTGGCCGCCACCGAAGCGTTGCTGGAGCGCGCCGGTGAATTCGTCGACCGCGCCCAGGCCGCCCCGGATGCCGACAGCGTGGCTGCGGCCTCAATTGCCGTCGCCGAAGCCCGGGCGATCAGCACGGAAACCTCGCTGCTGCTGGGCAGCAAACTGCTGGAACTGGCCGGCAGCCGCGCCACCCTCGCCGAGTACGGCCTCGACCGCCACTGGCGCAACGCCCGCACCCACACCCTGCACGACCCGGTGCGCTGGAAATACCACGCCATCGGCGACTTCTATCTCAACGGCCGCCTGCCGCCGCGCCGGGGGACGATCTGATGAGCAAACAGATCCTGCTCAACGCCTTCAACATGAACTGCGTCGGGCATATCCATCACGGTTTATGGACGCACCCGCGCGACAGGTCGACCGACTTCAACAGCCTGAGCTACTGGACCGACCTGGCCAAGCTGCTCGAACGCGGGCTGTTCGACGGGCTGTTCATCGCCGACATCCTCGGTGTTTACGACGTCTACCAGAACGGCATCGACCTGCCCCTGCAGGAAGCCATCCAGCTGCCGGTCAATGACCCGCTGCTGCTGGTGTCGGCCATGGCCGGCGTCACCCAGCACCTGGGCTTCGGGGTAACCGCCAACCTCAGCTACGAGGCGCCCTACACCTTCGCCCGGCGCCTCTCCACCCTCGATCACCTGACCGGCGGCCGGGTCGGCTGGAACATCGTCACCGGCTACCTGGAAAGCGCGGCGAAAGCCATGGGGCTTAGCCAGCAGGTCGAGCACGACCGGCGCTACGACCTGGCCGACGAATACCTGGAAGTGCTCTACAAGCTGCTCGAAGGCAGCTGGCAGGACGACGCCGTGCTCGCCGACCGCGAGCGGCGCATCTACGCCCAGCCCGGCAAGGTGCACAAGGTGCGTCACCACGGCGAGTTCTATCAGGTAGACGGCTACCACCTCAGCCAGCCCTCGCCGCAACGCACGCCGCTGCTGTTCCAGGCCGGCTCGTCGGCGCGCGGCTCGCGCTTCGCCGGCCAGCACGCCGAATGCGTGTTCATTGGCGGCAATGGCGTCGAGGCGGTGCGCAGCGAAGTCGACAAGGTGCGTGCCAGCGCCCTCTCTGCCGGGCGTGAAGCCGACGGCATCAAGGTGTTCATGGGCATCGGCGTGATCGTCGCGCCCACTGAAGCCGAAGCGCGCGCCAAACACGCCGAGTACCTGCGCTACGCCAGCCCGGAAGCCGGTATCGCGCACTTTTCCAGCTCCACCGGGATCGACCTCGCCGCCTTCGGCCTCGACGAACCTATTCAGGCGCGCAAGACCAACGCCATTGAATCGGTAGTGAAAACCTTCAGCGGCTGGACCAAGCGCCGCCTGCTGGAGCAACACGCGCTGGGCGGCCGCTACCCGCTGGTGATCGGCTCGCCCGCCCAGGTTGCCGACCAGTTGATCGCCTGGATCGACGCCACCGGCTTGGACGGCTTCAACCTCACGCGCATCGTCACCCCGGAAAGCTACGCCGACTTCATCGACCTGGTGGTTCCCGAGCTGCAACAGCGCGGCCGCTACAAGACCGCCTACGAAGGCGGCGCCCTGCGCCACAAGCTGTTTGGCAACGGCCCACGGCTGCCCGCCAATCACCCCGGCGCCGCCTGGCGCGACCCGGCCCGCCTGCAAGGCGCAACCACCCGCTATCACAACCTGCGAGGCCTCAGCGCAAACGCCCTGAGCCTGCTTTGAGCACAACAAGGACGCTAATCATGATCAAAATGCTGAAAACCCTGACCCTCGGCGCCCTGCTGGCCAGCTCGCTGGCGCATGCCGAGCCAGCCCTCAAACTCGGCACCACCGCGGCCTTCGCGCCGCCGCTGGAAGCCGCCGTGGCCGAAGCCAAGAAGCAAGGCCTCGAGGTGGAACTGATCGAGTTCACTGACTGGATCGCCCCCAACGTCAGCCTGGCCAATGGCGATATCGACGTGAACTACTTCCAGCACATTCCCTTCCTGGAAAACGCCAAGGCCGAGGGCGGCTACGACCTGGTGCCGGTGGCGCGCGGGGTGATCAACAACGTCGGCCTGTACTCCAAGCAGTACAAGGATTTCGCCAGCCTGCCGGAAGGCGCCAAGGTGGCCATCGCCAATGATCCGGTCAATGGCGGGCGCGGCCTGCAACTGCTGCAAAAGGCCGGGCTGATCGAGCTCAAGCCCGGCGTCGGCTACAAGGCCACCCAGCAGGACATCACCGCCAACCCGAAAAACATTCGCATCATCGAGCTGGAGGCCGTGCAACTGGTGCGCGCCTATGAAGAGGTCGATGTGGTGCAGGGCTACCCGGCCTATATCCGCCTGGCCAACACCTTCGATCCAGGTTCTGCCCTGCTGTTCGACGGCGTGGATCACCCCGAGTACATCATTCAGTTCGTTACCCAGCCGGCCAAGGCCAAGGACGCGCGCCTGCTCAAGTTCATCGACATCTACCAGCACTCCCCAGCTGTGCGCGCCGCCCTCGACAAGGCCCACGGCAAGCTCTACCAGGCTGGCTGGGAGAGCTGACATGAGTGGTTTCGATCCCTATCTGCAGCAAGCCGCCGCAGCAAGCCGCGTCGCCCAGGCGCACCTGCGCTTCGAGCGGCTGGGCAAGACCTACGAGGGCGCCCAGGGTCCGGTGCAAGCACTGCACGATATCGAGCTGTCGATCGAGCGCGGCGAAGTGTTCGGCATCATCGGCCGTAGCGGCGCGGGCAAGTCCTCGCTGCTGCGCACCATCAATCGCCTGGAACGGCCCAGCAGCGGCCGCGTGCTGATCGAGGGCAGCGACATCGCCGGCTATGACGATGACGCCTTGGTAGCGATGCGCCGACGCATCGGCATGATCTTCCAGCACTTCAACCTGATGTCTGCCAAGACCGTGTGGCAGAACGTCGAGTTGCCGCTCAAGGTCGCTGGCGTGCCGCGAGATGCCCGCCAGCGCAAGGTGCGCGAGCTACTCGAACTGGTCGGCCTGCAGGACAAACACACCGCCTACCCGGCGCAGCTCTCCGGCGGTCAGAAACAGCGCGTGGGCATTGCCCGTGCGCTGGTGCACGACCCGCAGATTCTGCTCTGCGACGAAGCCACCAGCGCTCTGGATCCGGAAACCACCCACGCCATTCTCGGCCTGCTGCGCGAGATCAACCGGCGCCTGGGCCTGACCGTGGTGCTGATCACCCACGAGATGGCGGTGATCCGCGAGATCTGCGACCGCGTGGTGGTGCTGGAGCGTGGTGAGGTGGTCGAGCAAGGGCCGGTCTGGCAGGTGTTCGGCGCGCCGCGCCACGAAGTCACTCGCACCCTGCTCGCCCCGCTGCAACACGCCCTGCCGGCGAGCCTGCAGCAGCGCTTGCAGGACTCACCCGGCGAGCGCGACGACCTGGTGCTGCGCCTGCATTTTGCCGGCACGGGCCTGGAACCGGACCTGCCGGCACTGGGGGTGGCCTTGGGCGGCCGCGCCACCTTGCTCGACGCCAGCCTGGAGCAGATCCAGGGCCACGCCGTGGGCCACCTGATTCTGTCCGTTGGCCCATCCGCCCTTGGCCACGAAACACTCATCGAAAACGCCCGCTCGCTGGCCGACCACGTGGAGGTACTGGGTTATGTCGCTGCTGTTTGAACGCCTCTGGCAAGGCCTGCTCGATACCCTGCTGATGGTCGGCGTGTCGTCCCTGCTCGCCCTGCTGGCCGGCATTCCGCTGGCGGTATTTCTGGTCACCAGCAGCAAAGGCGGTATCTTCGAAGCGCCGCGGCTGAACCGAGTGCTCGGCGCCATCGTCAACCTGTTCCGCTCCGTCCCCTTCCTGATCCTGATGGTCGCGCTGATCCCCTTCACCCGCCTGATCGTCGGCACCACCTACGGCGTCTGGGCCGCCGTGGTGCCCCTGACCATCGCCGCCACGCCGTTCTTCGCCCGTATCGCCGAAGTCAGCCTGCGCGAAGTCGACCACGGCCTGATCGAAGCCGCCCAGGCCATGGGCTGCCGCCGCCGGCATATCGTCTGGCACGTGCTACTGCCCGAAGCCCTGCCCGGCATCGTCGGCGGCTTCACCATCACCCTAGTCACCATGATCAACTCCTCCGCCATGGCCGGCGCCATAGGCGCAGGCGGCCTGGGCGATCTGGCCTACCGCTACGGCTACCAGCGTTTCGATACGCAGGTGATGCTGACGGTGATCGTCGTGCTGGTGGTGATGGTCAGCTTTATTCAGTTCGGCGGGGATCGGTTGGCGCAGCGGTTGAATAAGCGGTGAGGCAACAGGTTGTCACTGCAAATGCAAAGCCCCGGATTTCCGGGGCTTCTTTTATGCTGATGTCGCAGAAATGCAACATGGATAAGCACTTTGCCCGCTCGCAATAGACAGGCGCCGTACGAATCGAGTAGCGTCTCCGCAGAATCTGCTCCCGCAATTGGTCGAGCAATCGAGGCTGTCCATCCATGGTGTATAACTCCCTTATACGGTCATCGGAACGCTGAAAACCTCAACCTAGACACGGATAGCGAGAGGAACAAGGAATGTTATACACCACGCCCGCCTGGGTAGTTATGCACCAGTTGGTGTCTATTTATAGTTAGGCTTTCTGGCCATGATCACGAAAGAACAAGCTCATAAACTCGTCGCAGAGGCCGTTACAGGAAAACCTGAATGGTTACCTGAAGGCGATGAGATAATCATTGTCGAATCCGAAACTATCGAAAGGCCGTGGGGTTGGGCAATTTTCCACACGTCCAAGTTATGGTTAGAAACCAGCGATACCAAATATGCTCTAGCTGGTAACGCCCCAACGCTTGTAGAGCGTAAAACTGGAAAGCTAATACCGACTGGCACAGCTTTTAGCATTGAGCGATACATTGAGAATTATGAGAAAGCTGGCAGTCCACACGCCTAACTAGTGGTTCAAATCGTTCGCTTCGCTCACTGGGACGGGCTAAAGCCCGCCCCTTAACCAAACGTTAGAAGGCAGATCAAGTAATGCGCTGGCTGTACATAAGAGTGGATGGCTCGGATCTTTCAGCGTGCGAAAAAACCTTGCTGATTGAGCTCAAAGATCTTGCAGTACGCTTACACGAATTAGAGCCAAAATTGGTAAACTTCCAGCATCCCAAAACGCCGGACATGAGCCCTCAAGATCTACCCGACCGGGACATTGGCTTAGATTTAAATCTGGAAGCAATTACTAAAAATCACGCCAAAGCTATCGCGTTCAGCCTTCAGCAAATCGCAGCCGAAACAAAAAGAGATTTCGTAGCGGGGCTTACGAACGAGCACGGCATCACCGAAGACATTATTTTTATCCATGAAAACTCTGGAAACGCCGAAGCGGAAGCATTATGCAGCATTGCAACTGCCGTCTAACTAGTGGTTCAAATCGCTCGCTTCGCTCACTGGGACGGGCTAAAGCCCGCCCCTTAACCAAACGTTATGTCCATTTAGTTAAATCAGAGTACGGAAACACTGATATATGAATTACGCCAGCGGCGAAACAGTAGACATCGGTGATTCTGTAACGCTGGAGCACGGCAAAACTCCCGGCATTGTGTACGCAGTCATTGAAAGTCCGCAGCAGATTAACGAATGGGCTCTGGATGAACCCGGAATCATGATAGAGGCAGAACCATTTGGGTTGGTATTCTGGCCAGCCTCCGAAATCTACGATCCGGTAATCTTTATTGCGCGGAAATGCACATAACTAGTGGTTCAAGGTCGTTCGCTTCGCTCACTCGGGACGGGCTAAAGCCCGCCCCTTAACCAAACGTTAGGAGAACTCATGCAAAATCTTGCAGACTGCCTTTTGAATTACCTTTGGACTCTGAATTTTTCAAGTGATGACATAGGATTTGACGAAGACTGGGCAGTAAAAGAAATTGAGTCTTTATCTTATGATATAGAACACAATTTCACTGACGCAGAGCGCCAAGCTCTTAAAGACTCTGCAAGCCGGTCTCTGGCAAGATGGTTAAGAGAACCTGATGAACACGGCTATACGCCACGTAAGCTTCTTAAGTCAGAAAAAAGAAATTTTCTTGAATGCATAGCATCAGGGAAATTTAGCGGCCCAGAGCTCTCCTAACAAGTGGTTCAAATCGTTCGCTTCGCTCACTGGGACGGGCTAAAGCCCGCCCCTTAACCAAACGTTAGGAACACCGAATGCGTATCGGCGTAAAACTCAAATTCTGGCTATTCAGGAATTACTGGTGGCTTCTTGGCACAATACTGGTCGGGGCAGTAGCGTTTGTCTTATGTACTGAAACCTCAATAACATCCATCGCTACAGTTGCGGGCTCCGTACTGTCAGTTATCTACTTCATCCAAAAGCAGCGCCTAGAAGAACTTAAGCTATTTCGTGAGCTCTTTAAAGAATTCAATGCCCGCTATGACAGCATGAATGAAAATCTGGCCAGCATCATAGGCAAAAGCAATACACCACTAACCTCAGAAGAAGAATCCTCGCTAATTGATTACTTCAATCTTTGCGGAGAAGAGCATCTTTATTATGAGCTTGGCTATATTGACCCCGTCGTATGGAAATCGTGGTGTAACGGAATGAGGTCAATCATTGAGTCACCAAGGGTGAAACCTCTTTGGGAAGCAGAAAAAGCAACAAGCTCTTACTACGGCATATCCCTATAAGTTATGCGTGCGGTTTCCTAACTACTGGTTCAAGCCGTTCGCTTCGCTCGCTCGGGACCGGCTAAAGCCGGCCCCTTAACCAAACGTTAGAGAACAACATGGATCTACACCCGGATTTCCCCATAGTAAGCGGCCACTACCAACTCACTAGCGAGTGGAGTGCCGTATTGCCTATTGAACTTAACAGACGAGTTGAGGACGGCAGCCTAGTATTGTGGCGAAAGGGCTTTACCAGTTGGTTTGAAATATGGAATAACGATAATAATGAAAGTAAAGAAGCTCGGTTAGCACGGCTAAAATCCGAAATCTCCCCAGACGCATCTGACATAAAAGAAGTATCAGACGAAAAAACATTAAAGCTTTCATATCGCCTGTCTGAATCAGCGGAAGATAACCGCCTACCAGCACTTTACTGTTTTGCAATTGGTAAGAATGGCCATGTCCAAGCTGCCTTCTATTTTGACAAACCGGAGGGAATTGCTCTGGCACAAAAAATTTGTGGCAGTCTCATGAAGAAGCTCTCTAACAATTGGTTCAAACCGTTCGCTTCGCTCACTGGGACGGGCTAAAGCCCGCCCCTTAACCAAACGTTAGGTGCCAATGATGTCTTCGTGTGATATTCAGGGAATTGATGCCGCATGGCTGGCTGTAGATGCAATTGGGCAAGTGGGACTCTTCACCACTGGAGGTGAAGGACCTATACCTGATCCTGCAATGCCTTCAACTGACACTGCGGAGAGTGACGTTTATTCGCTACCGGAAACGTGTGATTGCATCCTATTGGTAAAAATTAAACGGCCTGACGACTTTGTTGCATTCGCCAGACGTGGATTCTTCGCATATGACTGGTCTGACATCCACCGCCCCCAAAAACAGGCGCTCGGCGGATATGAATTGCAGGCACTACCGACGCGCCCGCTATGCTACGCAGACTTACCACCCGCCCTTCGAGTCTTAGCTGCAAACACTAAATTTCTCGATGCCACGTTTGGCTCGTCAGTTGTAGTACTAAGCATGCCAGCTGTCACCTAACTAGTGGTTCAAACCGTTCGCTTCGCTCACTGGGACAGGCTAAAGCCCGCCCCTTAACCAAACGTTAGGCAAATAAGGATCCTGCATGAGCAATACCTCAAAAGATTTTATATGGCACTTTTCACTGCTGATGCTTTCAGTTTTCACCCTATTTTTCTTGACCGTGGGCATGGGGAAAGCATCGGCCGACCTTATCATTTATATGAACGACAAGTCGATCTCGAAGCCAGCTTGGCAGTGGGTTGTATTTATAATAGGCGCACCAATTGCAACTGCGGCCTGGTGTTTGTTTTGGCTTTTTTTAAGAAATCAGAAAAGCACTGTATAGAGCTCATGGAAAATAAATAACTCAACGCCTAACAATACGCTGAATTCGCTCATTTCATTCGCTGGGACGGCGTTCCGCCGCCCCTTAGCTTAATCGTTAGGTTTATTCATGGCTAGAAGTGCGCGACTTCAGAAAAAGCTTCTATCTAATTCCCTGCTAACGGTTGCAGAAGACACAGTCACGAACATCGATGCCCTGAACATGCTTTGGAGCTTGAAACAAGGCGAGAGCATCCTTCTGAACTCTCAATTTCTTAATTCGCAACCGCTCGTGAAATATGGGCTTGAGTACAACGTAGTCCGTGGCCCCATTCCAGGCCACTGGCTATACCGTGAGTTTGACACCAAAGAGTTAGAGATTTTCTTCATAGCAGAAAATCATGAGGGCATCTGTCATTCATGGCTAATATTCAATGACGAAGAAACCTAACTAGCGATTCAAACCGTTCGCTTCGCTCACTGGGACGGGCTAAAGCCCGCCCCTTAACCAAACGTTAGGCATCAATTGTGCTCATCAGATTTGCGGTGTTTGAAAGTGACAATGATTCGGGGCACAGCGCTGGAGCCTTGGTGGCAGCCCATACACTAAGAGATGAGGGTGACCTTACTGTTTCAGAGCACAGAGAATTGCGCATCGCTCTAAAATGGTTTAATGAAAACCTGCCAGTACCTGAAACCTTAAATGACATAGAACACCGTAGGGCAATATCTTGGTTCAAGCCAGAGGCCGAAGAAGCAATAAAGAAAATGTGGCTCCTAAAAAATATACTTGAGCAGCACGGAATTTATATAAAAGTTCTTCGAACAGAAGAACCGGGAACAGTGCTGCATGACGACTCATGGCAGGTTATCGCCAAGCCACATAAAGGGCAGCGGTTCTGAATCGAAAACCGCATGCCTAACGAGTGTATATGGACTCTCCCCACAAGTAGTGAGCAAAGCTTTTCTTCTGCACCTGTCGTCAGCGCGGTTGCATTCGTATATCTAGCCTGTTTTGGGCTTTTGCGCCCTGGCCATTCTGTAGTTCGCGCAGCGGGGGCCAAGCGTTCAATCGATCACGAAGATCATCATTGTTATCGGCCTTGTTCCGCTGCAGGACTCGCCTGTTCCGACAGTGCTGCTGCTCACCACAACCACAAGAAAACCATCACGCCTTCCTGATTACTCCCGCCGTCAGGCGGGTTTTACGCTGTACCAATTGCCATTGAAGCGCCGCTCGTGGCACCACACCGCCCAGCAGATCCGCACCAGTTTGTTGGCCAGCGCCACGGCTGCTTTGTTGTGGCCAATGCGGGCTGCTGTCTCAACAACCCAGCGCTGTAACTGCGTCAACTTTTCCGGCGTGCGTGTCTGGCATCGCTGCGCTGCCAGCAAAGCCGCGTTTGAGCTGTTGCTCGCACTCGGCCATGCACTGTTCGTACAGGTTGATTTCCGTCAGGACGATGTGCAGTAGAGCGCTCAATGGCGCGAGTTCTGGGCGGTCGACCAACTCGTGGGCGGCTCGGATAAACGCGGCGGTCGACGCTGGGGCTTCGATGCCCGCTTCGCGCAAAATACCGCGCAGCAGGTTGATGCGTTGGGTACGGCTTTTTTTCCAGGTTTCGCGCAGCCCGTGCAACTGCTGCAACAGTTGCTGCTCGTGAGGTTTCACCGGGACGGGATAAATATCGGTGCAGCGCGCTGCCTCCAGCATGGCATCGCAGTCGTTACGGTCGGTTTTGTTGCGCCGCCGGTAAGGGCGGACATAGCGCGCATGGAGTAGCTTCACCCGATGGCCCAAGGATTGCGCTAGGCGCCCCCAGTAATGCGCCGTGCCACAGGCTTCCATCACCCACTCGACCGGCTCGGGCTGCTCCTGTATATATCGCCTGAACGCCTCTCGGTTCAGCCGCTTGCGCTGCACCACCTGGCCGGAACGGACACTCTCGGCAACTTGGTAAACGGACTTGGCCAGATCAACGGCAATATGCTTCATCGCGACTCTCCCAATCTCAGTCAACACCGGTTTCGGTATAGAACAGTGGCGCGGGGAGAGTCCATTACAGCACTCAAATCGCTCACTCCGTTCGCTGGGACGGGCTAAAGCCCGCCCCTTAGCTTAATCGTTAGAGGCTGTCATGTCCGACACCACTAGAAGCATCAAAGAGGCGCTGGCCGAAGCACTGATTAGATCAGAAGAGAATGAATCGCCCCTAGTTTCGTAGACACCTCCAAGCCTCATAATGAGGCCCACTAGGAGGTGCCATGAGCAACCAGCGTTACCCCGAAGAATTCAAA
>NZ_FRBQ01000011.1 GCF_900142655.1 Phytopseudomonas punonensis
TGGCCTACGAGCAACGAGGCAAACCGCAGCAGGTACTGTTTCATTCCGATCAGGGTAGTCAGTACGCCAGCCGCCTTTTCCGGCAGCGGCTATGGCGATATCGGATGGAACAGAGCATGAGTCGCCGGGGAAACTGTTGGGACAACTCGCCAATGGAACGACTGTTCCGCAGCTTGAAATCCGAATGGATTCCGGCGACAGGCTACGTGACCGCTTCGGAAGCTCAACGGGACATCAGTCATTACCTGATGCACCGTTACAACTGGATCAGGCCGCATCAGTACAACGACGGACTGCCACCTGCGGTGGCCGAAGAAAAACTTAACCCACTGTCGGGGGGGGGGGGTTGACCACTACAGAGCTACCGTAGCCCTTCCCGCTGTCAGGATAAGTTTAGGCGCCTTCAAGAGCCTGTAGTTGATCAGCAACGCGTGCTCATTATCCACCTGTGACTGGTGAATAAGAATCCGTCACGCTTGCTGCGGCGCCGTGATGCAAAATAGAGAGGTACCGCACGAGTCAGTCCCTTAAAGCTGGTGAAATTTAAAGGAACTCAGCCGAGTAGTGCGGATAACTGTTCAGTGATTGTAATAAAACCGAAACGGCTGGAAATCTGGCAAAGACACGCCGTATAAAAGCCTACACATTTTGCCGGCTTTCATGATTTCGCAAGCATGAATAAATTTCATGTCACCGCTTAATGAGGAGGATTGCATCAGCGCCAAGGTCAAAGTGTAGTCACTCCTCCTCTTCATTCACCCGATCACGCAATTCCTTGCCCGGCTTGAAGTGCGGCACGAACTTGCCGTCCAGACGCACCGACTGCCCGGTCTTGGGGTTACGGCCTACGCGCGGGGCGCGGTAGTGGAGGGAGAAGCTGCCAAAGCCACGGATTTCGATGCGATCGCCAGTCGCCAGCGCTTGAGACATCTGTTCCAGCATGGTCTTGATAGCCAGTTCGACATCTTTGTTAGAAAGCTGTCCCTGGTGGGTGACGATTCTTTCGATCAGCTCCGACTTGGTCATACTTTTCCCTTCGTTTTCAAGCGGCTATGTCACTCGATGGAAAAGGTTGTAGCACGCTGATCAGCTTTTGAACAGTCTAAAAAACCACCAGCCTTGAAAATGTGATTTACACCCTAAGCTTGATGCCGTCGTTTAAGGCGGATGAATGTAAGTCGTTGACTGTGCAGCAATGTTGTTAAACCAGATGATTGGCCCGCAATATTGCCGTGCGATGGATACGAAAGGTGATCAAAACCTGGCAAGAGCCGTCCAACAGAGCCAATGCATTCA
Source organism: Phytopseudomonas punonensis (assembly GCF_900142655.1). GTDB lineage: Bacteria > Pseudomonadota > Gammaproteobacteria > Pseudomonadales > Pseudomonadaceae > Aquipseudomonas > Aquipseudomonas punonensis. Next base: position 1,297 of record NZ_FRBQ01000011.1, read on the forward strand.
ATGGTCAGAGGCCGCCAGCGCCTCAGGAGAAAACCGTGCTGATCCCCGCCAATCTGCTTGAGGCAGATACCCTCACCCGCCTTATCGAAGATTTCGTGACCCGCGATGGCACCGATAACGGCGATGACACACCGCTGGAAACCCGGGTAACCCGCGTGCGTCATGCTCTGGACAAAGGCGAAGCGGTAATCGTGTTCGACCCAGAGAGCCAGCAGTGCCAACTGGCGCTCAAGCGTGATGTACCAAAGGAATGGCTGGTGGAGGATGACGAGTAGCGCTCACGCACTCTCACGAAGGCTGAGGGATCAAGCGTGACAGACGCCAGCACCAATCGGGCTGACCACTCGCACGCATTTACCCGCGCAAGCCTCCTTCCCTTTCCCAGGCGCATCGCACGCGCAAGGGGCCGTCCTGAGGACTGTGCAGACCACTCTCGGACTCCGCCTCCCAACGGAACGTATGGGTGCCACTCAGTTCGGTTTCCAGGTGGACCACGGCGCTGGCCCAGTAGAGCCTTTTGAGCAGCGCTTCGAACTCCGCGACCCACAGCTTCCACTCGTACTCGATGGTCTGGTAACTGGCGCCGAAGTGGATGACCTGGGTCTGATACAGGCCACTGCCCGGCTGCTGGCAGCACGCGAACATCTCGCGACCGAGAAACGGCCAGGCGTCGCCAGTGGGCAGTGCGTCGAGCACCTGCTTATTGAGCAGACGTCGAAGGCGGCTCTCGGATGGACTGTCCGACGGCCAGTCACGAATATTGCCGTAGACGATGGATTCCGATTCCACGGGGGCACTCCGCTAAAACTTGGCAGCCTTCTACCACAGCGCGCGAGGCAACGGAATGCTGTGGGCAGAACGGTCAGTCAGGACAGTGATGGGGATCATTCAATCCGGTACCGATGCTCCCTGGTTTCGCTCCGCTTTACCCAGGCTACAAGGTATTCACACCGAAGGCCGGTGCGGGCCTTTTCTCATCAACCAGGCGAGCAGCACCATCACTGCCGCCATCCCCGTCAGCACCATGAAGGGCACCTGATAGGTGCCCGCCATATCCCGTGCCAGACCGCTGAGCACTGGCGTCAGGCAGGCCACGCTATACCCCATGCCCTGCATCATTGCCGTCCAGCGACTCACTGCCATGGGTGAACCGGCTTCGTAGATGGGCAGCAGCAGCGACAATGCAAATGAGCCGCTCATGCCGAACCCCAAAGTCAGTGCCCAGAACTCCGGGATGAAGGTGGGCTGGAAGGTGATCATGCTCAGGCTGACCAGGGTCAGGCTGCCGCAGGCGACCATCAACAAGTAGTGGTTGAAACGCTGCACCAGCAGCGGTAACAGGAATGAGCTTGGCAAGCCCATCAACATAGCCAGACTGAACAGCGTGTTGCTGTGCATCGCCGGCAGGCCCGCTTCCTGATAGCGCGCAACCGTCCAGGTTGCCACGGCATAGAACAGCCCGGCCTGCAGGGCGAAATAAGCACTGACCAACCACGCGCGGCCCTCACGCCAGGGCAGACTGGCAGAAGCATCTTCGCTACTCAGCGGCGCAGCGTGCTGCTTGGGCAGGAAGCACCAGATGGCGACTGCCAGCGCAGCAGGCAATGCCCAGATGGCCAGGCCATAACTCCAGTCATCACCGAAAAGCTGGGCAACCGGCATGGTCAGCACCACACCGATGGCGCCGCCAATGGCCATGCTCAGTGAGTACCAGGCGAGCACCTGCCCCATACGGCCGGAGAAATGAAGCTTGATGAAACCAGAAAGCAACGGCCCCGCGATGGCGATGGCCGCACCGAGCAACACGGCGCTACCAACCAGAATCACGCTGGAATGGCTGATCAGGCGTAGCAGCAGAGCAAGGGCAATGGTGCCAAGGCACAGGGTGATGGTGCGCTCCAGGCCGATGCGTACAGCCAGCCTGGGTGCAAGCGGCGCCAGCAGGCCCATGCACAGCACCGGCAGAGCCGTGGTCAGGCTGATAAAGCCACGGCTCAGCGAAAGCTCTTGAGCGATGCGTTCGATAAGTGGCGCCAGCGAGGTAATGCCAGGGCGCAGGTTCACTGCGGCGGCAACGAGAGCCAGCAGCAATAAAGCGCGGGAGACGGGTTTCACACAAATTCCTGATCAGACGGCCAAGTATAGCCAGGGCGGCAACCCTACTCGTGCGCTTCGATTAGGGCAAGCGTGACCGCGGGCTCGCTCCATGCAACGGCCTAAGAACCTGTTTACGATCATCAGCCGTAACTCCATCTGCAATGACCGCAACGTGGCGAAAGCAGGCGTAGGGTGGACAACGCTCTTTTTGTCCACCATTGCAATCGCAGAGCGGTGGACGGATAAAGCGTCGTCCACCCTACGAACTGATGGTTATCTGTGGGAGCGGGCCATGCCCGCGAAAAAATCACGGGCATGGACTAGGCGGCTCCGCCCGTTCCCACAGGTAAAGCAACGATGTCCGCTTTTGCCTTATTGAAGGTGATTCACAGGATACAAGCGCCCAGAAACCCAAAGCTCGTGAACAGCTTTATGGCGTCTTCGCTTCGCGCTGCCCCGATGCCTTGGCGCGCATCTTCTCGCACATCAACGTCATCTCGTCGTAGAGCAGCTGTGGGTTCTTCTGCTTGAGCGCCCAGGCCTGACGGCCCTGCTCGTGAGGCAGGATCATGAACTCACCAGCGGCGACGGCCTTGAAGATGTAGTCGGCGATGAACTCGGCATTGATCGGCGAGCTTTCCAGCAACTTGCCGACCTGCGCCTTCATCGCCGGCGTTGGCCCGCGGAACGAGTCGAGCAGATTGGTCTGGAAGAACGATGGGCATACCACATGCACACCGACCTGCAACGGCTTGAGTTCGGCCAGCAGGCTTTCCGACAGCGCCACCACGCCGGCCTTGGCGACGTTGTAGTTGCTCATGCCCGGGCCCTGCATCAGCGCCGCCATGGAGGCGATGTTGACGATGCGCCCGCGGCTGCGTTCGAGCAACGGCAGGAACGCCTTGCAGCCCTTGACCACGCCCATCAGGTTGATCGCCAACTGCCAGTCCCAATCCTCGAGCGACAGCTCGGCGAAGAAGCCGCCCGAGGCCACACCAGCGTTGTTGATGATGATATCGATGCCGCCGAACTTCTCTTCGCACGCCTGAGCCAGGGCGGTCAGCTGACTGTAATCACGCACGTCACAGCGCATCGTGAAGCCATCGCCACCCACCTCGCGCACCAGACGCAAGGTTTCGGCAAGGCCGGCATCATTGACGTCCGACAGCGCCAGGCGCCAGCCCTCACGTGCCCAGCGCAATGCGAGCTCACGCCCCAAGCCAGAACCGGCACCCGTGATCATCATGCGATTGCTCATACCCAACCTGCCCTGCTGGCCAATGAAAGTCAGCTCGAGTGTAGCGAAGGCGCAGGCAGCTCCCAGCCATCATCAGGTTGTTGAATGGGCGTACCGCGGGGTGGGTATGGCGCAGCTTGTACGACCCGTTATTCCTGGGTATCGCTTCGGTCAACCCAGGCTACGGTTCCGGGATCACTGCTAGGTAGCCCGGGTCGAGCGTAGCAACACCCGGGTGTTCAGAGCGCTACTGGAACAGTCGTGTGCTCAGCTCGTGGCTGGCTTCCAGCAGAATCGGCAGAAAGCGGCTTTCCAGCTCCTGGCGCGATACGCGACCCACGTGGGTGCCTACGTTGAGCGCTGCCAGCACTTGGCCGGCAGAATCCTTGAGTGGCACGGCGATGGAGCGCAGGCTGACCTCCAGCTCCTGATCGATGATGACCCAGCCCTGGCGACGAATTTCTTCGATATTGGCGCGCAGGTCATCGGGCGTGTGCAGAGTGCGGCTGGTTTTCACCTGCAAGTCGGCGTGACTCAGGTAATCATCCAGCGCCGCATCATCCAGCGCAGCCAACAGAATGCGGCCCATCGACGTGCAATAGGCCGGCAATCGGCTGCCCACGCTGAGGTCGACGGAGATAAGCCGCTGCGGGGTTGCCGAACGAGCGATATAGAGAATCTCATCGCCTTCCAGGGTGGCCATCGAACAGGCTTCATGCAACTGCTCGCTGATGCGGTCAAGAATCGGTTGGGCGGTAACGGCCATCGGTGTCGAAGACAGATACGCGTGCCCCAGCGTCAAAACCTTGGGCAGCAGCGAGTACACACGCCCGTCAGTGGTCACGTAACCGAGCTTCATCAGGGTATGCAGGCAGCGGCGCACGGCGGCACGGGGAATTTCAGTGCGGTGACTGATCTGCGCGATGGTCAGGTGGCGCTTGCGCTCCTGAAAGGCATGAATCACGGCCAATCCCCGCGCAAGAGAAGTCATGAAATTCGGGTCGCCGGTAAACGCTTCGATACGCTTGGCTGGCGAGGCAATGATCGGCGGCGCCATGGGGCTGGACGCGGAGCGGGACTCTGACATGGCTCTATCACTCATCCGGATGATGTGCGCGATTATCGAACTGTGGTTCGATAATCGCAAGGCAGGCTAATGAGCAACACGCAGCGCGGCCGATGGTCGTCCAAAGGGAAAAATAGATATAGGAATTTAAATCTCTGGAAGCGTGAGCGGCGCCCCTAACTTGATCGGGGCGGCTCACGCCAAACAAGGTGAGAGGCGAGGCTTACTGAGCGTGATGACGATACAGCGCAGGTGGCACACCGGTGCTGTCCACAGGCTCCCAAGGGCCTTGCAGGGTGCCAGCCCAGCTCCAGCCATCCTGCCAGCGGTAAAAGGTGCGCTCGCGATAATAGGTGTCGTGCTCGGAGTCGATCTCATACACGCCAAGCGTGCCATTCCAATGGCTGGAGACGCCCGGTGGCGGCGCGAAGCGTGGGTGGGATTTGGTGACCGTAGGCGAGCCGGGTGGGGCCGATGGGCTACCAGTAGTACCACCCGTACCAGGTGCCGGGCTGTGCAAGGTACAGCCGGCAAGGCTCAACAAAGTTGCTGCCAGAGCAGCCGTCATCAATCTGTTCATGGTTGTGTGCCGTCAGCGCTATCGATGATCAGGCGTTGCACGTCCTGGGTGCTGCTGGCCACCGGTTGCCCCTGGCCGATCCACTCGCCGCTCTTTGCATCGCCGGCGCGCGAAATGCGCGCTACCAGTTGAACCTGGTCGAACGCGGAAAGTTTCAGTTGCGGCATCATCGCATCGCTGTCGGACAGGCTGACCGTGGCCGGCAGATCGGCCACCGTCAAACGCTTGGCCGCCAACGGCATCGGCGGCCCGGCAGCGGCGCGGGCGAAGACGAACACTACGTCGCTCGGCTGCACTTTGTCACGCAGCGCCGGCGCCAGCTCGACGCGCACCTGCAATCCGCCCACCTGCGATGCTTGTACAGCCTTGTCACCGTTTTGCGGATCGAGCTCCTCGCGAGCTCTGGCGATGCCGCCGGCAATCGCCTGACGCGAAGGATCCCCCTCGGGCAACATGGCCACCAAGCGCTCCCAGTAGCCAATGGCATCGGCGAAGCGTTGCTCCTCATAGGCGGCGATACCCAGCAGGCCGAGACTGGTCACCTCCTCCGGGTCAGCTTTTAACGCCTCGCTGGTCAGCGCATCCAGCTGCGGGCTCCACTGCTTGTCAGCGGCGAAATACAGCGCCTGGGCCCATTGCCCGAGCAGCTCAGGCTCACGACCGGCCACCTTGACCGCCTCCTCGAACGCACGGGCAGCATCCGCCGCGCGCTGCTGAGCCATGTAGCTGCGAGCGAGGAAATACCAGCCCTCGGCCGATTTTGGATTGTCCCTCACTGCCTGCTCCAGGCGCACGGTCATCTCTTCGATGCTGTGCGGCTCACCGGCGAAGGTACGCGCCTGCTCGACCTCGTCGATGGCGCCCCACTGCAGGTACAGCAACACGGCCAAAACGGGCACCAAAACCACAGCCATCAGCGGCACCGCGCGGCCCAGGCGGCGAGCCTGCCGGCTCTCACTGCCTTCGGTATCGGCGAGCAACTCACGTGCGGCCTCGTCACGCACGGCCTGCAGCTGCGCAGCGTCGAGAGTACCGGCCAGGTGTTGCTGCTCCAGCTCACGCACGCGTTCTTGATAGAGGGTGACGTTCAGCGCAGTACGGTCTTCCTCGGCCTGCACCTTGCGGCCGCGTAGCAGCGGAATGAGGAGAAAACTCACGGCGACCAGACACAGCAGGCCGGCGGACAACCAGAATTCGATCATGGGGTCTTCTTATCCTCGGACGTCTGCTCAAGCAGTTGCGCCAGACGTTGCTGTTCATCGCTCGACAAACCGGTGGAGACCTCCCCGCCAGCCTTACGGCGGCGCAGGACGATCACTCCGAGCAGCACGAAGCCACCGACCAGCAGCGCTGCCGGGCCGTACCAGAGCAACAGGGTGCGGCCGGTGACCGGCGGCTTGTAGAGCACGAAGTTGCCATAGCGGGCGACCAGGTAATCGATGATCTGCGTGTTGCTGTCGCCCGCCTCGAGCATGCGATAGATCTCGGCACGCAGATCCATGGCGATCGGTGCGTCGGAGTCGGCGATGTTCTGATTCTGGCATTTCGGGCAGCGCAGCTCCTCGGTGAGCTGGCGGTAACGGGCGCGCTCTGCCTCGCTGGCGAACTCGTAGGTGTCGATGGCCGCGTGGGCGACGCCACCCAGCGCCAGCAGCAGAGCCAGGCCGGTCAGCAGGCGCTTCATTGGCGCGCCTCGTCGACCATCTGCTGGTACAGCGGCGCCAGCTTCTCGCGCCAGATCGCCTCGTCTATCACGCCGACGAACTTGTGGCGAATGATGCCCCTGGCGTCGACGAAGAACGTCTCCGGCGCGCCGTACACCCCGAGATCCAGGCCCAAGGTGCCCTTGGGGTCGCTGATATTGAGCTGGTACGGGTCGTGGAATTCGCTCAGCCATTTCTGCGCGGCCGCGTTGTCGTCCTTGTAGTTGACGCCATGAATGTTCACGCCCATGGCGGCCAACTTGTTGAGCACCGGATGCTCGACTTTGCAGGCCACGCACCAGGTAGCCCAGACGTTGACCAGCGAAGGCTTGCCGAGCAGGTTCTCTTGGGTGACCAGCCCATCGCCCTCTACCGCCGGCAACGAGAATGCCGGGAATGGCTTGTCGATCAGCGCCGATGGCAGCTCGGATGGGTCGAGGAACAGCCCACGGTAAAGAAATACCGCCACGCCGAGAAAGATCACCAGCGGTAGCAACAAGATCAGCCGTCTCATGTACGTGCCTCCTGCAGGCCCAGCGCATCACGCACGCGGGTTTTGACCTTCATGCGATAGCGCTTGTCGGCGGCAGCGAGAAAGCCGCCGAAGCCCATCATCATCGCGCCCAGCCAGATCCAGCGCACGAAGGGTTTGATATGGATGCGCACCGCCCAGGCGCCCTGCTCCAGCGGCTCGCCGAGCGCCACGAACAGGTCGCGGGTCAGCCCGGCGTCGATGCCGGCTTCGGTCATTACCGATTGCTGCACGGTGTACAGGCGTTTTTCCGGGTGCAGCACGGCAATCTGCCGCTCGCCTTCGAAGACCCGTACCGTGCCGCGGTCGGAAATGAAGTTCGGCCCTTCGTGATGCGCCGCACCCTCGAACACGAAGCGGTAGCCACCCAGCTCCACTGCCTCGCCAGGCGCCATGCGCATGTCACGCTCAAAACTGCCGAGGCTGGTGAGGATCACGCCGAGCGCGCACACCGCCAGGCCCAGGTGCGCCAACTGCATGCCCCAGTAGCTGCGACCAAGGCTGGCCATGCCTTTGAACAGGCCCTTGTGACGGGTCTTATCCTGAATGTCGCGCAGCCCGGCGAGAACCACCCACGCGGCCAGCATGCAAACACCGAGTACCGCCCAGTGAAAATCGCCCCACAACAGGCTGGCTAGCAACGCCAATACCACGCTGGCGACCAGCACTGGTGTGAGCATGCCGATCAGCCAGCGCAGCGGCGTGTCCTTCCAGCGCACCAGCACGCCAACCGCGAGCACTGCCATCAGCAAGCCCATCAGGGGTACGAACAGCGCATTGAAATACGGCGGGCCGACCGACAGCTTGGCGCCGCTCAGGGCGTCGAGCACCAGCGGATAAAGGGTGCCGAGCAGGATCATCGAAGCGGCGACCACCAGAATCAGGTTGTTGGCCAACAACAGCGTTTCCCGCGACCACAGGCCAAAGCCGACCTGGCTGCGTACCACCGGCGCGCGCAGGGCGAACAGGGTCAGTGAGCCGCCGACCACCAGCAGCAGGAAGGCGAGAATGAACACCCCGCGCTCCGGGTCGCTGGCGAACGCGTGTACCGAGGTCAACACGCCGGAGCGCACCAAGAAGGTACCCAGCAGGCTGAGTGAGAACGCGGCAATGGCGAGCAACACTGTCCAGCTCTTGAATACGCCGCGCTTCTCGGTGACGGCCAGCGAATGGATCAGCGCGGTGCCGACCAGCCACGGCATAAACGAGGCGTTTTCCACCGGGTCCCAGAACCACCAGCCGCCCCAGCCCAGTTCGTAATATGCCCACCAGGAACCCAGGGCGATACCGATGCCGAGAAACGCCCAAGCGACGATGGTCCAGGGCCGCGACCAACGTGCCCAGGCGGCGTCGAGCTTGCCGCCGAGCAGTGCGGCGATGGCGAAAGCGAAGGCCACCGAAAAACCTACGTAGCCCATGTACAGCATCGGCGGGTGAATGATCAGGCCGAAGTCCTGCAGCAGCGGGTTGAGGTCGCGGCCATCAGCCGGCACGTTCGGCAGCAGGCGGGTAAACGGGTTGGAGGTGACGATCAGGAACAGCAGAAAGCCAACGCTGATAATGCCCATCACGCCCAGCACGCGGGCGAGCATTTCCTCGGGCAACTGCCGCGAGAAGATCGCCACGGCAAAGGTCCAGCCACCGAGAATCAGCGCCCAGAGCAGCAGGGAGCCTTCGTGAGCGCCCCACACGGCGCTGAACTTGTAGTACCAGGGCAGTGCGGTGTTGGAGTTCTGCGCCACGTAGGCTACGGAGAAGTCGTCGACCATGAAGGCGTACGTCAGGCAAGCGAAGGCGAACACCAGAAAAGCGAACTGCCCCCAGGCCGCCGGCTGCGCCAGGCTCATCCACTGACGGTCGCCGCGCCAGGCGCCGATCAGCGGTAGGGTCGCCTGCACCAGTGCCAGGCACAGAGCCAGAATCATTGCCAAGTGGCCGAGTTCGGGAATCATTGCTTGGCCTCCCCGGCCTTCCCGTATTGCTTGCTCATACCACTCTGTTCCAAAGCCTGCTTGACCTCTGGCGGCATGTAATTTTCGTCGTGCTTGGCCAAGACTTCGTCGGCGAGCAAGATGCCGTTCTCATCGACCTTGCCCATTGCGACGATGCCCTGCCCTTCGCGGAACAGATCCGGCAGGATGCCATGGAAGCGAATGGTCACCCGCGCCACATAGTCGGTGACCACGAAATCGGTCTGCAACGAATCACCGGAGCGCTTCACCGAACCTTTTTCCACCATGCCGCCGGCGCGGATACGGGTATCGCGCGGTGCTTCGCCGTTGGCGATCTGCGTCGGTGTGTAGAACAGGTTGATGTTCTGCTGCAGCGCGCTCAGGGCCAGCGCCACGGCGATACCGACGCCGGCCACGATGGCCAGCACGATAAACAGGCGCTTCTTGCGAACAGCATTCAACGTGATTCCTCCCGGCGCATACGACGCGCCTCATCCTGCAGATAACGGCGCTTGGCCTGCAGCGGTAGCAGCACATTGAGCACCAGGACGACCAGGCAGATCCCGTAAGCCGACCAGACATAAGCGCCGTGGTTGCCCATGGCGAAAAAGTCGGCAAATGAAGCAAAACTCATCGTTTACCCTCCACCAGCGCGCGGACTTCGGTTTTCACCCAGCTGCTGCGCGCTTCACGGCGCAGCACTTCGAGGCGCATGCGCATCAGCAGCACCGCGGCGAAAAAGCAGTAGAAGCCCAGCACCATGATCAGCAGCGGCAGCCACATCTGCACCGGCATCGCTGGTTTTTCGATCACGCTGAAAGTGGCCGGCTGATGCAGGGTGTTCCACCACTCCACCGAGTACTTGATGATCGGGATGTTGATCACACCGACCACCGCCAGCACCGCGGTGGCCTTGGCGGCGCTGTCGCGGTTGCTGATCGCCTGGCCGAGGGCGATGACGCCGAAGTAGAGGAACAGCAGGATCAGCATCGAGGTCAGGCGCGCATCCCAGATCCAGTAGGTGCCCCAGGTCGGCTTGCCCCAGATGGCGCCGGTGATCAACGCGATGGCGGTCATCCAGGCGCCAATGGGCGCGGCCTGCTGCAGGGCCACATCGGCCAATTTCATCTTCCACACCAGGCGGACCACACCGGCCACGGCGAGCATCACGTAGATCGACTGCGCCAAAAATGCGGCCGGCACGTGGATGTAGATGATCCGAAAGCTGTTGCCCTGCTGGTAGTCCGGCGGCGCGAAAGCCAGGCCCCAGACCGTGCCCACGACCAACAGCACCGCAGCGGCGACTGCCAGCCCAGGTAGCCAGCGACCGCTGATTTCGTAGAACCACTTGGGCGAGCCCAGCTTGTGAAACCATGTCCAGTTCATCAGGTCACTCATCATTCTCCGAGGTAAGGGCCGGCGGCCATCCCCGGTAGCACGTTCAATCACTCGCTGACGCTGATACTCAGGCCGGCGGCAATGGCGAAGGGTGTCAGGGTTACCGTCAGGGCGGTGAGGCTGGCCAGCCACAACAAATGGCCGGCCACAGGCAACCCTTGCAGACTCGCCTGCAAGGCTCCGCTGCCAAGAATCAGCACCGGGATGTACAAAGGCAGAATAAGTAGCGCCAGCAGCAGCCCGCCGCGCTTGAGCCCAACCGTGAGGGCGGCGCCGATAGCGCCCAGCAAACTGAGGACTGGCGTGCCGAGCAACAGGGATGCGAGCAGCACCGGCAGGCAGCGCCCTGGCAGCCCAAGCATCAACGCCAGCAACGGGGAAAGCAGCACCAGCGCCAGGCCGGAAAAAAGCCAGTGGGCCGAGACCTTAGCGAGCACCAGCAGCGGCAGCGGGTGGGAGGACAGCACCCATTGTTCGAGGGAGCCATCTTCGAAGTCGCTACGAAACAGGCCGTCGAGGGAAAGCAGCACCGCTAGCAGCGCCGCGACCCACACCAGGCCGGGCGAGAGGCTCTGCAGCAATTGCGTTTGCGGGCCGACGGCCAGTGGAAACAGGGCGATGACGATAGCGAAAAACACCAGTGGATTGGCCAGCTCTGCAGGGCGCCGACACAGCAGTCGCGCCTCGCGCATGACCAGCAGCATAAACACGCTATTCATGCGGCATGCTGTCCCAGATCAAGATCGCGATAGCCATCGGGCATGCAGCTCAACGAATGGTGTGTGGTCAGGATCACCAGACCGCCGCTCCGGCAATGCGCGGCTAGATGCTCCTCGAGCTGGCTGACGGCGTGCTTGTCGAGAGCCGTGAATGGCTCGTCGAGAATCCACAACGGCGGGCTATCGAGATAGAGCCGCGCCAATGCAACGCGCCGCTGCTGGCCGGCTGAAAGCGTGTGACAGGGCACGTCTTCGAAGCCGCGCAACCCGATCGCCTCCAGGGCTCCCCAGATTTGTTCGCGGCTCGCCGGACGATGCAGAGCGCACAACCAGGCGAGGTTTTCTTCGGCGCTTAACAGCCCCTTGATGCCGGCGGCATGGCCGATCCACAGCAGGTCATTCGCCAAGTCGCCATTGCGGCTGGCAAGCGGCTTGCCCTGCAAACGAATTTGCCCGGAAGTGGGCTGTCTCAATCCGGCGAGTACGCGCAGCAGGCTGGTTTTGCCGCTGCCATTGGGCCCGGAAACCTGCAGCATATGTCCGGCATCCAGGCTGATGTCGAGGTTCTCGAACAGCAGGCGCCAGTCCCGCTCGCAAGACAGCGCAGTTGCTTCGAGAAAGGGACTGCTCACAACGCGGGCACCTGGTTCAAGTCGAGACGATTGTGGCCGCTATACTCTTGCGGACGTTCGGATTGGCCGCGAGTATACATGCCCGCCCTGCTCACCCGCAGCGTGCTTCGGGCCCAGAGTATGAGACTTAATGACCGAGATCAGTGGATCGCGCCCTATTTCACCAACACCTGCGGCGAGCAGACCGGTAGTTAATGCCGCCGACCTGGCGGTAAAGCTGCTCAAGCCTCTCGAAGGCCTGATGGTCACCGGCGAAAATGCCAAGGCCGAGGTGCTCGCGTCCAAAGAGGTTGCACAGAACTTTCAGCTGATGCTGCGCCTGACCCTCGACGGCGGGCGCCAAGCCACCGTGCAAGCACAGAGCCCGCAGCCAATAGCCCAAGGCACCGCGCTGGCTGTCACTGCCCTGTCCGATACCCGTCTGGCGCTGGCTGTTCTAGCCGGTGGCAACAAGCCGCTGACCAGTATCGATCTCGAGCAACTGCCTATCGGCACCCTGCTGCAGGGTAAAGTTATGTCCCGTGAAGCATTGCCGCTGCAAGTTGCCCAGACGACGGTCTACAAGGTGCTGGTCAACTTGCTCAACACTCAATTGGCCGGCAGCAAACTCAGTCTGGAAACCAGCCTCGAGTTGCCTTTGGGCAGCCTGCTCAGTGCGCGAGTGCAGAGTGATCAATCCCTCTCCTTCCTGCCGCTCAGCGGCCGCCTCGATCAACTCGCCCTGCTCCAGCAACTGGGCAATCAGCAAAGCCGTCAGGGCTCTCTTGAGGGTTTGATGTCCGCCCTCAAAGGCATGGGTGACCAGAGCGGCCTGCCGGACGGCCTCAAAGGCAGCATCGACAAACTGCTGGCTGGGCTGCCCACCGGCGAGCAACTGAGCAATGGCAAGAGCCTGATGAAGGCCCTGGAAAACAGCGGGCTGTTTCTCGAGAGCAAACTGCTGGCAGGCCAGACTGGCGGACTGGGCACCGACACCAAAGCCAACCTGCTGCGTCTGGTGAGTCAGTTGCTGCCTTTGCTGCCTGGCGCCACGCCTCTGGCAGCGGCGACCGCCTCGGCCACCGCCATGACGCAGGCACTGCCGGCGTTCGCCCGCAATATGCTGGGCAACATTGGCCAGAGCAGCGGCCGTCAACAGGCCACAGGCTTTCCTCTGCCAAGCCGCCTGCTGCAATCGCTGGACGAAGAAGCTGACCTTGAGGGACTACTGAAGCTCGCGGCTGCAGCCATCTCGCGCCTGCAAACGCACCAGCTGTCCAGCCTGTCGCAGAGCCAGATCGGGCCTGAGGGCCAGCTACTCACCACCTGGCAAATGGAAGTGCCAATGCGCAACCAACACGAACTGGTGCCGCTGCAGGTGAAGATTCAACATGAAGAGCCGGCGGCGTCTGGCAAACAGGATCCCAAGGAGGCGCTCTGGCGTATCGACCTGGCGTTTGATCTGGATCCGCTCGGCCCGCTACAGGTACAAGCGCAACTGGCTCACGGCAGCCTGTCCAGCCAGCTTTGGGCCGAGCGATCCAGCACTGCTGGCTTGATCGACCGCGAACTGGGCAACCTGCGCGAGCGTCTGGTCGCTGCCGGCCTTACCGTTGGCGACCTGGTGTGCAGCCAGGGCACGCCACCACAAGGTCCGAAAACCTCACTGGAACAACGCTGGGTCGATGAAACCGCATGAGCAATAAGCCCACCCGCCAGGCCATCGCCCTCACCTATGACGGCCAGAACGCGCCCAACCTCAGTGCCAAGGGCGATGACGAGCTGGCCGAAGCGATCCTCGCCATCGCCCGCGCTCACGATGTGCCGATCTATGAGAACGCCGAACTGGTACGCTTGCTGGCACGACTGGAATTGGGCGAAGCCATCCCCGAACAGCTTTACCGCTGTATCGCAGAAATCATCGCATTCGCCTGGTACCTGAAAGGCAAATTCCCCGCGGGCTTCGACCCGCGCGGCAAGCCGAAGGACGGCACGCTGCTGCTCGAAGGCCCTGCAGGTAAAAACCGTAAGCGTTAGATCACCAGCCGACCGCTGTTGTCCCGGGTATCGGTTCGCTTAACGCCGGGCTACAGGTACGGAGCGCGCCCGCACGAAACTGCCTTGGCCAGGATATCTGCACGTAGCCTGGGTGGAGCGAAGCGATACCCAGGTGCGAGACTAGAAGGGATAAAAAGAACGCTTAGGAGCGGCGCGCCTGGTGCAGCTTGGCGACCAGTTCCGCTTCGGCCTTGCTGAGGCCACAGGATTGGGTCAGGTCGTCAGCACTGGCGCCCATACCAACCAGGCGCGCAGCCTGGGTGAACGACAGGCTGGTGGGGTCGCGTTGTTCGATCTGGGTCAGTTTGTCCGGCAACGGCGCCACGGTACGGCGCAGCTCGTGGAGCTCCTCGCCCATGCGAATGCTGCCGGTCAGGTAGGTGTCCAGCCGCTTGCCGAGCTCGCGGATACGCTGGTCGCGCTGAGCATCGCGCTCGGCCTGCAGTTGACTGGCCAGGCGCAAGCGCCCTGCGAGCCACACGCAGGTACCCACCAACCCGGCACAGACCAATGCCAGAACTATCAGAGCAGCTTCGAGCACGTCAGATGCTCTCCAGCTCCGACCACTCCTCCTCGCTCATCATCTTGTCCAGCTCGACCAGAATCAGCAGTTCGCCGTTCTTGTTGCAGACGCCCTGGATGAACTTGGCCGACTCGTCGTTACCGACGTTCGGTGCGGTTTCCACTTCGGACTGACGCAGGTAAACCACTTCGGCGACGCTGTCGACCAAGATACCTACGACCTGCTTGTCCGCCTCGATGATGACGATACGGGTGTTGTCGCTAACGTCGGACGAATCCAGGCCAAAACGCTGACGCGTGTCGATCACGGTGACCACGTTGCCGCGCAGGTTGATGATCCCCAGCACGTAGCTCGGCGCACCGGGTACCGGAGCGATCTCGGTGTAGCGCAGCACTTCCTGCACCTGCATCACGTTGATGCCGTAGGTTTCGTTATCCAGACGGAACGTGACCCACTGCAGGATCGGATCTTCAGCGCCTTGTGCAGAGCTTTTCTTCATGGCCTAGCCTCGTCAATGACCGCGCGTTGCGGTGCGCGGGAGTCCCGCTATTCAAGTGGTCGCACGTGTTATCGCACGGTCGACCGGTATCAGTGTATCTGTCCGTTGCTCATGCGCTTGGTCGCGCCGCTGGCGATCAGTTCAGCCAATGCGGCAACGTCCAACAGCGCACACATGTGTTCGATCACGGTACCCGCCAGCCATGGCCGCTGCGACCGCTGGCTGCGCCATTTGATTTCGTCCGGGTTCAGGCGGATCGAACGGCTGACCTGGTGAACGGCCAGCCCCCATTCATAGCCCTGGACGGAAATCACATATTGCAGCCCTTCGCGGAAATCATCACGGTAACGATCTGGCATCACCCAGCGCGCGGTGTCGAGCACCTTCAGGTTGCCAGACTGTGATGGCAGTATGCCCAGAAACCAGTCCGGTTGGCCAAACAAAGGTGTCAGATCCTGCCCGGCCAATGGATAGATCGAGCCGAGGCACACCAGCGGCACCGCAAGGGTTAAACCGGCCACATCGAACAGCAGGCACTCAAACGGCTCCTCAGCCCAATCCGGGCGGCCGTCAGGTTGCGAGGAGAAAATCTGTGGCGCGGGGCGATGCACATCCGCTACCGGCTCGACCACCGGCGGCAGGGGAATCGGCTCGACAATCGTCGGCGCAAGAGCCTCAACAGCCGGCTCGCTAACAACTTCCACCACCGGCTGAACGAGGGCCAGAGCCGGCACCTCGGCACGCGGCGTCAACTGAGCGTCACGCACCTGCTCCTCAAGCACAGCAGCCTCGAATTCATCGAGGCTGTTTTCAGCCAGTTCCTGCTCGAGCTCGATCGCGGCGTCCTGCAGCAGACCGTCGAGATAGGACTGCAGCGCCAGTTGGGGCCGTGTTGCGGTGGCAGTGGAGCGACTCATGAAGGCAACCTGCAGAAGAGTTCTGTATGAGCTATCGGCCGCAGGGGCGGCAGACTTGAGCCGGTTCGCGCAGAATAATCAGCATTCATTTTCAGGCCACCTGAGATGCAGGCTGCTGCGTGAGCAAATGCTTGAGCAATGCGCGGTAAGCGATGGTGCCACGGCTGTTGTTATCGAACTGCGAAGGCGTCAGGCCTGCCCGACTGGCATCGCGCAGACGGGTGTCGACTGGGATATAGGCTTGCCACAGGTGATCCGGATAGGTGTTCTTGAGCAGACGCAGGGTCGACATCGAGGCCTGGGTACGGCGATCGAACAGCGTCGGTACGATGGTGTACGGCAGCGCCTGTTTGCGCGAGCGGTTGATCATCGCCAGCGTGTTGACCATGCGTTCCAGGCCCTTGACCGCTAGAAACTCGGTCTGCACCGGGATCACCAGTTGCTGGCTGGCCGCCAGCGCGTTGACCATCAACACGCCGAGCAGTGGCGGGCTGTCGATGACTGCGTGATCGAAGTCCTGCCACAGCTGCGCCAGGCTCTTGGCAATTACCAGCCCCAGGCCGCTCTGCCCAGGTGACTGGCGCTCCAGCGTGGCTAGCGCGGTGCTCGACGGCAACAGGGAAATCCGTTCGTGGCTGGTCGGCAGCAGCAGCTGCTTTGGCAGCCCCTGAGGCACGCTGCCCTGATGCTGAAACAGATCGAAATTGCTTTTTTCGAGGCTGTCAGGGTCGTGACCGAAATAGCTGGTCATCGAGCCGTGCGGGTCGAGGTCGACTACCACCACGCGCTTGCCGGCGTCGGCCAAAAGACCTGCCAGGGCGATGGTGGAAGTGGTTTTACCCACGCCGCCTTTCTGATTGGATACAGCCCAAACTCTCATACTCTTCATCCTCCCGGAACAGCTTGAATCTGGCCGAGACTGAGTGCCCGCATCATTGAGCAGGCGACGGGGAATTGACGGCGCCATCGGCTGGAGCCTGTGCTGCAGGCGATGTAGCAGGTTGCGTGCCAGCACGCTGCATCGCGGCATCCGGTTGAGCATTGGCACTACCCACACCACTCACACTACGCCGCACATCGAGATTGCGCGATACCACCAGCACAACTCTCCGGTTGCGCGCCCTCCCCTCTGCTGTGGCGTTATCGGCTACCGGTTGAAATTCACCATAGCCTACAGCCGCCATACGCGACGGATCGACACCGTCCATGGCGAGCATGCGTACGATGCTCGCAGCGCGAGCCGCCGACAGTTCCCAGTTGGTCGGGAATTGCGCGGTTCTGATCGGCTGGTTGTCGGTAAAGCCTTCTACGTGCACCGGATTGCCATAGGGAGCCAGAATCTTGGCAATCTTTTCGATGATTTCGAATGCCGTGTCATTGGGCAGCGCGTCGCCACTGGGAAACAGCAGCCCGGAACTCAGTTCGATCTCGATCCACAGCTCATTGCCACGCACTTTGAGTTGATCGCTCTGCAGCAACCCGCCAAAAGCATCACGCACGGCGTCGGCAATGGTCTCCAGGGTCGATGCGGCAATCTGCTGCGGCGCGGCTTCATCGACCATCGAGCGATCCGGCTCGGTGGTTCGTGGGCGCTCGTCACCCACAGGAATCGGCTTGATCGCTCGGTCCGGCTGATTGAACACGCCGGTAAGGGTTTCCGAAAGGATCTTGTACTTGCCTTCATTGATCGAGGAGATCGAGTACATCACCACGAAAAAGGCGAACAGCAAGGTGATGAAATCCGCGTAGGAAACAAGCCAGCGCTCGTGGTTGTCGTGTTCTTCGTGACGGCGTCGACGAGCCATGATCAGTTCATGAAGCCTTGCAGCTTCAACTCGATAGACCGTGGATTCTCACCTTCACCGATGGACAGGATGCCCTCGAGGAGCATTTCCCGATAAGCCGATTGGCGCATGGCTATGGACTTCAGTTTGGCACCAACAGGCAACAACAGCAGGTTGGCAATGGCCACGCCGTAGATGGTGGCGACAAACGCAACAGCAATGCCGCTGCCAAGCAGGCTTGGATCGGCCAGGTTGCCCATTACGTGAATCAAGCCCATGACCGCACCGATGATACCGATGGTTGGGGCGTAGCCGCCCATACACTCAAAGAACTTGGCGGCCTGAAAATCGCGGCTTTCCTGCGTATACAGATCCACTTCGAGAATACTGCGAATGGCCTCGGGCTCAGCACCGTCGACCAGCAGCTGCAAGCCCTTGCGTGCATAAGGATCGGGCTCGCTGTCAGCCACAGCCTCCAGCCCCAACAGACCTTCCTTGCGCGCGGTCATGCTCCAGTTCACCACGCGATCAATACCGCCTGCCAGGTCGATCTGCGGCGGAATGAAGATCCAGCGCAGGATGACCATGGCACGTTTGAACACGGCCACCGGCGTCTGCAACAAGGCTGCGCCCAGAGTGCCGCCGATCACGATCAAAGCCGCTGGGCCGTTGAGCAGTGCCGAGACATGACCGCCTTCCAGGTAATTGCCGCCAAGAATCGCGACAAGAGCCAGGATGACGCCGATCAGACTCAGCACATCCATCAGAGACAGGCCTCGACCAGATGGCGGCCGATATCATCGAGCGGATAGATCGCGTCAGCCAGATTGGCCTTCACGATTGCCATGGGCATGCCGTAGATCACGCAACTGGCTTCATCCTGCGCCCAGATCTGGCTGCCGCCCTGCTTGAGCAGGCGAGCGCCTTCGCGCCCGTCAGCGCCCATGCCGGTCAGCACTACCGCCAGCACCTTGTCGCTGTACGACTTGGCAGCCGAGCCGAAGGTGATGTCCACACAAGGCTTGTAGTTCAGGCGCTCGTCACCCGGCAGGATGCGGATGGTGCCGCGCCCGTCGATCATCATCTGCTTGCCGCCTGGCGCCAGAATGGCCAGGCCAGGGCGCAGGATGTCACCGTCTTCGGCTTCCTTGACGTTGATCTTGCACAGCTTGTCCAAACGCTCGGCAAAGGCCTTGGTGAAGGCTGCAGGCATGTGCTGGATCAACACGATGGGCGTCGGGAAATTCGCCGGCAACTGGGTCAGCACCCGTTGCAAGGCAACCGGGCCACCTGTCGAGGTGCCGATTGCTACCAGCTTGTACGCCTTGCGCTTGGGCGCAGCACTTGCCGTGGACGCATGACGCTCAACCGGCGGGTGGCTGACGCTTGGCTGCGGACGTGTAGCGGGAGCAGGCGTACTCGGAGTAACGGCAGGTCGGCTCAGGCTACCGCCGGCAGGCGGCGTCAGGGACGCCGTGCCGATCCCCCGGCGGTTGCTGCGCGAAATGCTATGGACCTTTTCGCAGAGCAGCTGCTTGACCTTCTCGGGGTTACGCGAGATGTCCTCGAAGTTTTTCGGCAGAAAGTCCACCGCACCGGCATCCAGTGCATCCAGAGTAACCCGGGCACCTTCGTGGGTGAGCGAGGAGAACATCAGTACTGGCGTAGGGCAACGCTGCATGATGTTGCGCACTGCCGTGATGCCATCCATCAACGGCATCTCGTAGTCCATGGTGATCACATCTGGCTTGAGTGCCAGCGCCTGATCAATGGCTTCGCGACCATTGGTGGCCGTACCAACCACGGTGATGTTGGGGTCAGACGAGAGAATCTCCGAAACTCTACGCCGGAAAAAACCGGAGTCGTCGACCACCAGTACCTTGACAACCATAAACACTCCTAAGCAGCGCGGCTGCAGCCGCGCTGCGGACGATCAGAGACGCCGTGCGTAGCGCTTGAGCATGCTCGGTACATCGAGAATCAGGGCAATACGACCATCACCGGTGATGGTCGCACCGGACATACCCGGCGTGCCCTGCAGCATCTTGCCTAACGGCTTGATCACCACTTCTTCCTGACCCACCAGTTGATCGACGACAAAGCCGATGCGCTGATTGCCGACGGTAAGAATCACCACGTGCCCTTCGCCCTGCTCTTCATGGGCAGCTTTACTGACCAGCCAGCGCTTGAGGTAGAACAGCGGCAGCGCCTTGTCGCGCACGATCACCACTTCCTGGCCGTCGACCACGTTGGTTCGCGACAGGTCGAGGTGGAAGATCTCGTTGACGTTGACCAGCGGGAACGCGAACGCCTGGTTGCCCAGCATCACCATCAGCGTCGGCATGATCGCAAGGGTAAGCGGCACCTTAATGACGATCTTCGAACCCTGGCCCTTCTGCGAGAACACGTTGACCGTGCCGTTGAGCTGGGAAATCTTGGTTTTCACCACGTCCATGCCAACACCACGACCGGACACGTCGGAAATCTCGGTCTTGGTCGAGAAACCTGGTGCGAAGATCAGGTTGTAGCATTCCAGATCGGTCAAGCGGTCAGCGGCGTCCTTGTCCAGCAGGCCCTTTTCCACGGCCTTGCTGCGCAGCACGTCGGCATCCATTCCCTTGCCGTCATCGGTGATCATCAACAGGATGTGGTCGCCTTCCTGCTCAGCAGACAACACCACACGACCAGTGCGCGGCTTACCAGCGGCTTCGCGCTCATCCGGGCCTTCCACACCGTGGTCGACCGCATTACGCACCAAGTGAACCAGCGGGTCGGCCAGTGCCTCGACGAGGTTTTTATCCAGGTCGGTCTCTTCACCAACGAGCTCAAGGTTGATTTCTTTCTTGAGCTGGCGCGCCAGGTCACGAACCAAACGCGGGAAACGCCCGAATACCTTCTTGATCGGCTGCATACGGGTCTTCATGACCGAGGTCTGCAGATCGGCCGTGACCACATCGAGGTTGGACACGGCCTTGGACATGGCCTCGTCACCACTGTTGAGGCCCAGGCGCACCAGACGGTTACGCACCAGCACCAACTCGCCGACCATGTTCATGATTTCGTCGAGACGTGCGGTATCGACGCGAACGGTGGTTTCCGCTTCGTTGGCCGGCGCAGCTGCGGCGGGCGCAGCGGCTGGCTTGCTAGCTTCCCGAGCTATCGGCGCAGGCGCTGCAGCGGCCTTGGCTGGCTCCGGTTTCGCAACAGGAGCCGGAGCAGCAGCTTTAACAGGTTCGGTTTTTGGAGCACTCGCTTTTGGCGCAGGTGCAGCCGCCGCAACAGGTGCGATGGCCGTTGGCTCGACGAACTTGCCTTTGCCATGCAACTGGTCGAGCAAGGCTTCGAATTCGTCATCGGTGATCTCGTCACCAGACGCCGCCGCGGCAGCAGGCCCTGCAGGCGCAGCAGACACTGGCGCTTCCACGGCGGGAGCAACGAATTGCCCTTTGCCATGCAGCTGATCGAGCAGCGCTTCGAATTCGTCATCGGTGATTTCATCACCACCGCCAGCCGCAGGAGCTGACGCAGCTGCCTGAGCAGCAGTCGCTGGTGCAGCCACCTCAGGAGCCGAGAACTGACCTTTGCCATGCAGCTGATCGAGCAGCGACTCGAATTCGTCATCGCTGATTTCGTCATTCGAAGTACTGGCTGGCGGCGGCGACTCGTCGCCCAACGCATCGAGCAATTGCTCGAATTCGCTGTCAGAGATATCCGCCGAGGACTCAGCAACAGCTACTGCAGGCTCAACCTCAGCGGCTGGCGCGGCCACGGGCTCAGCACCACCAGGCTCGGCCAGGCGAGCGAGGGCAGCCAGCAATTCTGGAGAGGCTGGCGTCAGCTCAACACGCTCGCGCACTTCGGTAAACATGCCATTGACGGCATCCAGCGCCTCGAGCACCACATCCATCAGTTCGGCGTCGACCCGACGCTCGCCCTTACGCAGGATGTCGAACACGTTTTCGGCGATATGGCAGCATTCCACCAGCTCATTGAGCTGCAGGAAACCGGCACCGCCTTTTACCGTGTGAAACCCCCGAAAAATTGCATTGAGCAGGTTCATATCATCCGGGCGGCTTTCAAGCTCCACCAACTGCTCGGACAATTGCTCGAGAATTTCGCCGGCCTCTACCAGGAAATCCTGGAGGATTTCTTCATCGGCGCCGAAGCTCATATGACGTGCTCCTAGAATCCCAGACTGGACAGTAAATCGTCGACGTCGTCTTGAGAGGAGGCGACATCATCACGCTTATCGGCATGAATCTGCGGACCTTCACCGCGGGACGGATTTTTTTCTTTTTCTTGCTCGGCACGTAGCTCGTCGTGGCTGTGCTCGATGCCAGCAAAACGATCAACCTGGCTGGCCATCAGCACCAGTTTCAGCAGATTGCTCTCGACTTCGGTCACCAACTGCGTGACTCGCTTGATTACCTGACCGGTGAGGTCCTGGAAATCCTGCGCCAACAAAATGTCGTTGAGATGCCCGGACAATTTGCTAGTGTCACGCTGGCTGCGCGCCAGGAACAGCTCGATGCGTTTGGCCAGCTCACGAAACGCCTCAGCGCTCATCTCACGGCGCATGAAGCGGCCCCAATCCTCGCTCAGCGAATCGGCTTCGCTGCTCAGGTCGTTGACCAGCGGCGCACTCTGCTCGACCAGATCCATGGTGCGGTTGGCCGCGCGCTCGGTCATGGTCACGACATAGTTCAGGCGCTCGGTCGCATCGGAAATCTGCGAGATTTCGCTGGCGTGCGGCACCCTCGGATCGAGCTGAAAGTTGACGATTGCGTTATGCAGCTCACGGGTGAGCTTGCCGACTTCGAGGTAAAGCCCCCGGTCGCGTGCTTTGTTCAGTTCGTTGATAAGCTGTACTGCTTCGCCAAAATTACCTTGCTCGAGGCTGTCGACCAGTTGGCGGGCATTGCTTTTCAGGGTCGACTCGAGGTCAACCTCTTTAGAATCATCGTGTTCCATAACAACCTCGGGGCGGACATCAGCCGTTAACTCGCTCGAAGATTTTTTCGATCTTTTCCTTGAGCACCTGAGCAGTGAATGGCTTGACTACGTAGCCATTCACACCGGCTTGTGCAGCCTCGATGATCTGATCACGCTTGGCTTCTGCGGTAACCATCAGCACCGGCAACTGCTTGAGTCGCTCATCGGCACGTACGGCGCGCAGCAGGTCAATGCCCGTCATGCCGGGCATGTTCCAGTCAGTTACCAGAAAGTCGAAACTGCCACTCTGCAGCATGGGCAACGCCGTGACGCCGTCGTCAGCCTCTGCCGTGTTGGTGAACCCCAGATCACGCAAGAGGTTCTTGATGATCCGTCGCATCGTCGAGAAATCATCGACGATGAGGATTTTCATGTTCTTGTCCAAGTCGACCTCCGTACAGTCCTAAAACGCCTACAACCTTGTGCAGCGCTTATTAATCGTGAAACCGGCCTGGCAGAACGCCGCAAACTATTGCGCTCGGCTTTGCTGCGTTCACAGTGTGTCCAGCGCCCTGCTAATCCTGCGACCTCATACAACGGTTGGCTCGACCAACTCCAACCCCTGAACAAATTCCTATGCGCGCCATTCAGCCAACCGCGCCCGTAAGCGTGCGGCACATTGACTATGCAATTGGCTGACTCGCGACTCACTAACCCCCAGCACCTCACCGATTTCCTTGAGATTCAACTCCTCGTCGTAATACAGCGACAGGACTAGCCGCTCACGCTCCGGCAAATTACTGATGGCATCGGCCAATGCAGCCTGGAAACGATTGTCTTCCAGTTCATGCGAAGGCCCGTGAAGCAGAGAACTCGTGTCTTCCTGCAGCCCGCCACCACCCTCTCCTTCCTGCAACAGGTCGTCGAAGCTGAACAAACGGCTGCCCAAAGTGTCGCCAAGAATGCCGTAGTAATCTTCGAGACTCAATTGGAGTTCGGCAGCAACCTCGTGATCTTTAGCGTCACGACCGGTTCTGGCCTCAATTTTTCGTATTGCATCACTGACCATGCGGCTATTGCGATGCACAGAGCGTGGTGCCCAGTCGCCTTTGCGCACCTCGTCAAGCATCGCACCGCGAATACGGATACCCGCAAACGTTTCGAAACTGGCGCCTTTGCCGGCGTCGTATTTACGCGACGCCTCGAGCAAGCCGATCATGCCGGCCTGAATCAGGTCGTCGACCTGCACGTTGGCTGGCAGTCGGGCCAAAAGGTGGTAGGCAATGCGTTTTACCAACGGCGCATGGCGCTCGATCAACTGATGCTGAGAATCTTGTGCTTGTGCCTTGCTGTACATTCGGAGTCCAGAGGCTGTCGTCATACAGCCGTGTCTGCAGTCGGTTGGTGCACCAGGCGCTCCACGAAAAACTCCAGATGGCCACGCGGGTTGGCCGGTAACGGCCAAGCATCGACCTTCTGAGCAATCGCTTTGAACGCCAGTGCGCACTTCGAGCGAGGGAACGCCTCGTACACCGCACGTTGTTTCTGTACGGCCTTGCGTACCGATTCGTCGTAAGGCACTGCGCCAACGTACTGCAGCGCAACATCCAGAAAACGGTCGGTCACCTTGGTCAGCTTAGCAAAGAGATTGCGACCTTCCTGCGGGCTGTGCGCCATATTGGCCAGCACCCGAAAGCGGTTCATGCCGTGGTCACGATTGAGCAGCTTGATCAGTGCGTAAGCGTCGGTAATCGAGGTAGGTTCGTCGCACACAACCACTAGTACTTCCTGGGCAGCGCGCACGAAACTGACAACGGAGTCGCCAATGCCGGCTGCAGTGTCGACGATCAACACGTCGAGGTTTTCGCTGATATCGCTGAACGCCTGGATCAGGCCTGCATGCTGCATGGGAGTGAGCTGCACCATGGACTGCGTACCAGAGGCGGCAGGTACGATGCGAATGCCGCCCGGCCCCTGCAGCACCACATCGCGCAGGTCGCACTCGCCATCGATGACGTCAGCCAGAGTGCGCTTGGCCGTTAGGCCAAGCAGCACGTCGACGTTGGCCAAACCCAAGTCGGCATCCATGAGCATGACGCGCCGACCGAGATCGGCAAGTGCCAGTGACAAATTCACCGACACATTGGTCTTGCCAACGCCGCCTTTGCCGCCGGTCACCGCGATCACCTGTACGGGATGCATACCCATGTTATTTACACACCTTATCTAACTTCACTTTGGGCCCTAGGGCCATTGTGCGCTGCTGCGGCGAGCACGACCAGCGCCTCGCCACACTTGTCTGTTTTAACCTGCACGCCGCGCGGGGTCTTGGTAGAGCCCGGCGAACATGTCGGCCATCGTATCTTCGCTCGGCTCATCCGGAGCCTGCAGACCCACTGCACGGCTGACCAACTGATGGCTACGCGGTACGTGCACATCGTCGGGGATGCGCGGGCCATCTGCCAGGTAGGCTACCGGCAGACGGTGGCCAATAGCCAGACCCAATACTTCACCCATGCTGGTGGCTTCGTCCAGTTTACTCAGAATGCAGCCAGCCAACCCACAACGCTTATAGCTATGGTAAGCCGCCTTGAGCACCTGCGCTTGGCTGGTCGCTGCCAGAACCAGATAATTACGGGCGTTGACGCCACGGCTGGCCAGCGTTTCCAGCTGCATGCGCAGCGCCGGATCATTGGCAGGCAGACCAGCAGTATCGATCAGCACCACACGCTTGCGCGCCAGCGGCGCCAGGGACTGAGTCAGTGACTGACCTGGATCGACGTGGGTCACGGAAACACCCAGGATACGGCCCAAGGTCTTGAGCTGCTCCTGCGCGCCAATGCGATAGCTGTCCATACTTACCAGGGCGATATTCGCAGCGCCGTATTTGAGTACGTAGCGCGCAGCGAGCTTGGCCAAGGTGGTGGTCTTGCCCATACCAGCCGGACCGACCAGAGCGATCACGCCGCCCTCTTCCATCGGTTCCTGCTTGGGCGTTTGAATAGAGTGAGCCAGGTGCGCCAGCACCATGCGCCAGGCTTGACGCTGATCGCTCAGCGAAGCGACGCGTTCGAGCAGCGTGCGCGCCAGTTCTGCCGGCAGGCCCATACGCTGCAGACGACGCCACAGCGTGGCCTGTTGCGGACGGCGAGCCTGCAACTGGCCCCAGGCCATGGAACCCATCTGCATCTCGATCAGCTCACGCAAGCCATGCAATTCGGAACGCATGGATTCCAACGCAGACTGGTCAGCTGGCGCAGCAGCAGGCTTCTGCTGCTGACGCTGCAGCACTGCATCCAAACTGTCGGCCGGCGCTGTTGGCGCGGCAGCGAACAGCTGACGATCCTTGCCAGCATCGAGCTGGCTACGGGTAGTCAGCTCAGCCTGAGCGGAGGCAATGCGCGACTGCGTCTTGCGCAGCTCAGCTTCCAGCGCCGGATTGGCCTGCCGCGCCGGAGCGGGCTGAACCTGATAATCGAGCGCGGCTGTCAGTTCTACGCCACCGGCCACACGACGGTTACCGATGATGGTCGCATCAGCGCCCAATTCATCGCGAACCAGTTTCATGGCTTGGCGCATATCAGCAGCGAAAAAGCGTTTGACCTGCATGGCCCGTACCCTCGATTAGTTCTGCCCCACCGTCGCAACGATGGTGACCTGCTTGTTATCCGGAATTTCCTGGTACGCCAGAACATGCATGCTCGGGACGGCCAATCGGGCAAAACGTGAAAGCATTCCCCGAACCGGCCCGGCGGCCAGCAGAATCACCGGCTTGCCAAGCATCTCCTGACGCTGCGCTGCTTCCACCAGGGAACGTTGCAGCTTCTCGGCCATGCCAGGCTCCAGGAGGATGCCATCCTCGGAGCCTTGACCGGCCTTCTGAAGACTATTTAGCAATATCTGTTCCAACCTTGGCTCCAAGGTGATCACAGGCAGCTCCGGCTCTAGTCCCACGATGTTTTGCACGATTGCGCGGGCCAGCGAGACGCGAACCGCGGCAACCATGGCGGCGGGATCTTGACTCCGTGGTGCGACGTTGGCGATGGCTTCGGCGATGGTGCGAATGTCACGCACCGGCACCTGCTCCTGCAGCAATGCCTGCAGGACCTTGAGCAGGGTCGACAGGGAAATCAGCCCTGGAACCAGCTCTTCGGCCAGTTTTGGCGAGCTTTTCGCCAACAATTGCATCAATTGCTGGACCTCTTCATGGCCAAGCAGCTCATGGGCGTGTTTGTGCAGGATCTGATTGAGGTGTGTCGCCACCACAGTGCTGGCGTCCACCACGGTATAACCAAGCGATTGCGCCTGATCACGCTGACCCGGATCGATCCATACAGCCTCCAGGCCAAACGCCGGATCTTTGGCGGCCACGCCATTAAGGGTGCCGAACACCTGGCCGGGGTTGATCGCCAGTTCGCGATCCGGGTACACCTCGGCTTCGGCAACGCTGACGCCCATTAAGGTCAGGCGGTAAGCATTGGGCTGCAGGTCCAGGTTGTCGCGGATGTGTACGGATGGCATCAGAAAACCCATCTCCTGCGAGAGCTTCTTGCGCACACCTTTGATACGCGCCAGCAGCTGCCCACCCTGGTTACGGTCGACCAAAGGGATCAGTCGGTAACCCACTTCCAGACCGACCATATCCACCGGCACCACGTCATCCCACCCCAGCTCCTTGACCTCCTGGGCGCGCTGCGCCGGCAGTAGTTCCTGCTGGCGCTGCACTTCAATGACTTCGGCTTCCTTGGTCTTGCGCTGCTTGTTGGCGATCCAGTACGCCGCACCAGCGGCGACCAGGCCCAAGCTGATGAATGACATATGCGGCATGCCGGGCACCAGGCCCATGGCGATCATAATGGCGGCGGAAACGGCCAGCGCGCGCGGTGATGCGAACATCTGGCGGTTGACCTGGGCACCCATGTCTTCAGAGCTGGAAACACGGGTCACCATGATCGCAGCGGCGGTGGACAGCAGCAGCGACGGGATCTGCGCCACCAGGCCGTCACCGATGGTTAGCAGTGTGTAGATACGCCCGGCGTCGGCGAAGCTCAGGCCGTGCTGCAGCATGCCGATGGCGATGCCACCGATGAGGTTGATGAACAGGATCAGCAGGCCGGCGACGGCATCGCCACGCACGAACTTGCTGGCACCGTCCATGGAGCCGTAAAAGTCAGCCTCCTGCGCCACTTCGCTACGGCGCTTCTTGGCTTCGACCTGATCGATAAGGCCAGCATTGAGGTCGGCATCGATAGCCATCTGCTTGCCGGGCATGGCGTCGAGGGTAAAGCGCGCGCTCACCTCGGAAATACGCCCCGCACCTTTGGTCACGACCACGAAGTTGATGATCATCAGGATCGCGAACACCACGATACCGACCACGTAGTTGCCGCCAATCACCACTTCACCGAAGGCCTGGATCACCTTGCCCGCGGCGTCGTGACCATCCTGGCCATTGAGCAGCACCACCCGCGTGGAAGCCACGTTGAGAGCCAGACGCAGCAGCGTCGCGGCCAGCAGGATGGTCGGGAATACGGCGAAATCCAGCGGCCGCAGCGCGTAGATCGCCACCAGCAGCACGACGATCGACAGCGCGATACTGAAGGTGAACAGCACGTCGAGCAAAAACGGCGGGATCGGCAGCATGACCATGGCGAGCATGACCAGCAGCAACAACGGAATACCGAGATTGCCCTTGCGCAACCCCGAAAGGTTGCTGCGAACGTCGCCAATCATTTGTGCGCGATCTAGTGCCACGTGGGTACCCCGACTGATTCAATCTTTTGACGTCCAGGACGTCTCTGCAGCCGGTGTTGCAAGAACCTCTCCAACTCCTCAGAACACCCGCGTCATGGGACGTCGATGCCAATGAGCCTGCGCACTCGGAACAGCAGCGGGACAAAAACACGAACCCCATCGGTAAACCCCAGTCACACCAGAAGAGCAATGGTTCCCCATCGATGACCTAGAAAGGAGAAACACCATGAAACGCTGGATGATGGCCGCACTGGCCAGTTGCTGCGCTGCAGGCCTGCAGGCCGCCGACAAAACGGTCGAACTCAACGCCGTGGACGCTAATGGCGTCGGCGCATCAGTCGGCAAGGTGGTGATCAGCCAGAGCCCGTATGGCGTGGTGTTCACCCCGCAGCTGCATGACCTGGAGCCTGGCGTACACGGCTTCCATGTACACAGCAAACCCAGCTGTGATCCGGCGCCCAAGGACGGCAAGCCGTCCGCTGCCGAGGCGGCCGGCGGCCACTGGGACCCGAAGAACACTGGCAAGCACGACCTACCCTGGGGTGACGGCCACCAAGGCGACCTGCCTGCGCTGCTGGTCACCGCCGATGGCAAAGCCAACCAGCCGGTTCTGGCTCCGCGCATCAAGAGCGTGGATGAGCTCAAGGAGCTTTCGCTGATGGTTCACGCTGGCGGTGACAATCACGCGGATCATCCCAAGCCGCTGGGCGGTGGCGGCGCTCGCGTCGCGTGCGGTGTAATCGAGTAAAACGCTGCATTGATGCGGCCTGATCCTCAGGCTGCATCACACTCAGGAATCGCGCCGCAAATCAGGCGGGATTGGTAGATCCTTGAGCGGTGCAGGTCGCTTGCCCTTGCCCGCCTGGTGCTGACGAATCTGGTAGACATAAGCCAGTACCTGAGCGACCGCGAGGTACAAGCCGGCGGGGATTTCCTGATCGAGCTCGGTGGTGTGGTAGATCGAGCGCGCCAACGCTGGGGACTCCAGCAACAGTACGTTGTGCTCGGCGGCGATCTCGCGAATCTTCAGTGCCGTGAAGTCACTGCCCTTGGCCAGCAGCATCGGTGCCTGCCCGGTAGCGGGGTCATATTTCAAGGCAACCGCAAAGTGCGTCGGGTTGGTAATCACCACGTCGGCCTGGGGCACGGCCTGCATCATGCGCCGCTGAGTCATTTCGTGCTGCAGCTGGCGAATCCGCTGTTTGACCTCAGGCTTACCTTCACTGTCCTTGTATTCGTCCCTGACCTCCTGCTTGGTCATCATCAGCTTCTGCTTGTTGTCCCAGAGCTGGAACGGCACGTCCACGGCGGCAATCAGGATCAAGCCAAGGGACATCCACAGCGCGCTCCAGCCGACGACCTGGGCTGAGTGCATGATGGCCGACTCGATCGGCTCGTTGGCGATGGCTAGCAGGTCGGCGCGATCCATCGAGAGCACCACCAATGCCACCACCAGGATCACGATGAACTTGGCGAGCGCCTTGACCAGCTCGATCAGCGACTTCATCGAAAACATCCGCTTGAGCCCAGCCAGCGGGTTCATGCGGCTGAACTTGGGCGCCATGGCCTTCGCTGAAAACAGCCAACCGCCCAAGGCGATGGGGCCGACTATGGACATCACCAGCAACACGATAAGCAGCGGCAACAGAGCCTCGAGCGCTACCTGCCCGGACGCAGCCAGCCACAAGGCCATGCTGCGCTCATCCATCAACACTTCGCGCGGCAGGGCGAAATTACCACGCATGATCTCCAGCATCGCGTTGCCAATCGAGCCGCCAGTGGCCAGTAGTCCACCCGTCCCAGCCAGCATGATGGCAACGGTATTCAGCTCTTTTGAGCGTGCAATCTGGCCTTTCTCGCGAGATTCCCGACGGCGTTTATCCGTGGGTTCCTCGCTTTTATCGGCACCGCTTTCTGATTCGGCCATCAGGCAGCCCTCACCAGCTCACGCAGCATGATCAGCGCCTCGCTGGCGATCACCTGGTAGTGCGAAAGAATATCGGCCAGTGAAATCCACACGATCACCATGCCCAGCACCAGGGTGAGTGGAAAGCCGATGGAAAAGATGTTCAGCTGCGGCGCCGCACGGGTCATCACGCCAAAGGCGATGTTGATCACCAGTAATGCGGTGACCGCCGGCAGTACCAGAATCAGCGCGGCGCCCATTACCCAGCTGAGTTTGGTGGCCAGCTCCCAGTAATGCTCGACCTGCAGCCCGGAACCCGGCGGCATGGTCACGAAACTCTCGGCGAGCACCTCGAACACCACTAGGTGTCCATTCATGGCCAGAAACAGCAAGGTCACCAGCATGGTGAAGTACTGACCAATCACCGGCACAGAAATGCCGTTTGCCGGGTCGACCATGGAGGCGAAACCCAGGCCCATCTGCATCGCCAGAACCTGCCCGGCGACCACGAAGATGTGAAAGAACAACTGCAGCATGAAGCCGAGCATCACCCCGATGAGGATTTCCTGGGCGATCAGCATGAACGACTGAAGGCTGATCGAATCCACCAGCGGCATTGACGGCAGAGTCGGCACCAGCACCACGCTGATCGCCAGCGAGAGATAGAGCCGCACTCGGGTGGGTACCAGCTGCGTGCCGAAGATCGGCATCACCATCAACAGGGCGGCGATGCGAAACAGCGGCAGCAAGAAGCTGCTGACCCAGCTGCCAATCTGCGCATCGCTCAGCTCGAACATCGGTTCAGCCGATCAGTTGCGGAATGTTCATGATCAGGTTCTGCGTGTACTCCATCAGCTGCTGCACCATCCACGGCCCAGCGACGATCAGAGTCAGCAGCATCACCAGCAGGCGTGGCAGAAAGCTCAGAGTCTGTTCGTTGATCTGCGTGGCCGCCTGGAACATCGCCACCAGCAAGCCCACAAGCAGGCTGGGCATGACCAGCAGGCCGACCATCAGACAGATCAGCCACAGCCCTTCACGGAAAAGGTCGACAGCAACTTCAGGAGTCATATGAGCCTCGCTATAACGTGCCGAAACTGCTGGCCAGAGTGCCCATGATCAACGCCCATCCATCGATCAGCACAAACAGCATGATCTTGAATGGCAGCGAAATGATCAGCGGCGACAGCATCATCATGCCCATGGCCATGAGGATACTGGCCACCACCATGTCGATGATCAGGAACGGGATGAAGATCATGAAGCCGATCTGAAATGCGGTCTTGAGCTCGGAGGTCACGAACGCCGGCACCAGAATGGTCAAAGGGGCGGCTTCTGGCGTGGTGATATCGGTACGCTTGGACAACCGCACGAACAGCTCCAGATCGCTTTCACGAGTCTGCGCCAGCATGAAGTTCTTGATCGGCACTTCTGCCCGCTCGATTGCCTGCTGCGCCGGCAACTGCTGATTCAGATAGGGCTGCAGCGCCTCGCGGTTAATCTGGTCGAATACCGGCGCCATGATGAACATGGTCAGAAACAGTGCCAGGCCGATGAGAATCTGGTTGGACGGCGTCTGCTGCAGGCCCATGGCCTGACGCAGGATCGAGAATACGATGATGATCCGCGTAAAACTGGTCATCAGCATGACGAACGCTGGGATAAAGCTCAGCGCGGTCATGATCAGTAGAATCTGCAGGCTGACCGAATACTCCTGCTGCCCCTCGGCATCGGTGCTCAGGGTAATCGCCGGAATGGACAACGGGTTACTGCCCTGCTGGATCAGCGAGCTGGCCGTCGGCGGCTCCTGGGCAAAGGCTAGCGAGGCGCCGAGCGTAAACACCAGCACCAGCAGAAGTCGCAGCATCAGGACTTGTCCTTCTGATCCTTGCCCAGCAGCTCCATGAGGCGCTGGGAAAACTCGGTGGAAGCCGGCTCGCCGTCAGGCAAGTGAACCGGCTCGCTCATCACGTGTAACGAGTTGATTCGCCCAGGCGTAAGCCCTAGCAGCACCTGCTCGTTACCCACCTGCACCAGCACCAACCGGTCACGCGGGCTCAAGGCCTGGGTGGCGACGATCTTGATCACCTTGCCGTTGTTGGGCCCCAGACGCTGCACGCGGCGCGCCATCCAGGCCAGCAGGAAAATCAGGCCGATCACCAACAGCAGGCCGATTACCAACTGCGCCAGCTGCCCTGCAATTCCACCGCTGGCGGCAGGTGCATGGGAGACGGATTCGGCGGCGAGCGCGGTGAACGGCAGCGCCAGGAGCGCGAGCAGGATTCTGTTCATGATTTCAACGCAGCTTCTTTATACGTTCGCTGGGGCTGATCACGTCGGTCAGGCGAATGCCGAATTTTTCGTTGACCACCACCACTTCGCCGTGAGCAATCAGGGTGCCGTTGACCAGCACATCGAGCGGCTCGCCAGCCAGACGATCGAGCTCGATCACCGAGCCCTGATTGAGCTGCAGCAAGTTGCGAATGGTTATATCGGCATTGCCCACTTCCATGGAAATGGATACGGGAATATCTAGAATCACATCGAGGTTCGGGCCGTCCAGACTGACCGGATTATTGGCCTTGGGCATGCTGCCGAACTCTTCCATGGGCGCACGTGGCGCCGATGGCTGGCTGGCCGCGCTGGCGGCCAACATCGCATCGATGTCGTCCTGGCCGTCCGCATCGCCGGACTCGGACAGCGCTGCCGCCCATTCGTCAGCGAGCGCCTGTTCCTCGGGGCTGGTTTGTTCGTTCTCGTCTGCCATCGTTCAACCTCGGCTGGCGTTTATCGGCTTGGCTGCGCACGCGGCGCAGCGAAAATGTAGGGCTAGCGGTGACGATCGACCGGATCGAGCACCTGCAGCGACAGGTTGCCCTTGTGCGAACCGAGCTTGACCTTGAAAGACGGCACGCCATTGGCGCGCAGGATCATGTGCTCGGGCAGCTCGACGGGAATCACGTCGCCAGGTTGCATATGCAGGATGTCGCGGACTTTGAGCTGGCGTCGTGCAACGGTCGCGCTCAGCGGTACGCTGACGTCGAGAATGTCTTCGCGCAGAGCCTTGACCCAGCGCTCGTCCTGATCGTCGACGTCGGACTGAAAGCCGGCATCGAGCATCTCGCGAATGGGTTCAATCATCGAATAAGGCATGGTGACGTGCAGGTCACCGCCGCCGCCATCGAGCTCGATGTGAAAGGTCGATACCACGATGACTTCGCTGGGGCTGACGATGTTGGCCAGCGCCGGGTTGACCTCGGAGCCTACGTACTCGAAGTTGATGTCCATCACCGCCGCCCAGGCTTCGCGCAGGTCGACGAACGCCTGATCGAGCACCATGCGCACAACCCGCAGTTCAGTCGGAGTGAACTCACGCCCTTCGATCTTTGCGTGGCGACCATCACCACCGAAGAAGTTGTCGACCAGCTTGAACACCAGCTTCGCATCGAGAATGAACAGCCCGGTGCCACGCAGCGGTTTCATCTTCACCAGATTGAGGCTGGTCGGCACGTACAGCGAGTGCACGTATTCGCCGAATTTCATTACCTGCACGCCGCCAACCGCCACATCGGCAGAACGACGCAGCAGGTTGAACATGCTGATGCGCGTATAACGCGCGAAACGCTCGTTGATCATCTCCAGCGTCGGCATGCGCCCACGCACGATGCGGTCCTGGCTGGTCAGGTCGTATTGCTTGACGCTCCCAGGCTCGACGAACTCCTCGGTTTCCACCAGGCCATCATCGACGCCGTGCAGCAGCGCATCGATTTCGTCCTGGGACAGCAGGTCTTGTACAGCCATTAGCGGACTCCTGCCCTATTGCAACACGAGGTTGGTGAATAGCACCTGCTCGACAACCACCTTGCCCGTCTCCTTCTCGGCCAGTTGCTGCACGCTGGCGGTAGCCTGCTGACGCAACATTTCCTTGCCGACCGGAGTGATCAAAGTGGCGAAATCTTGACCGGAAAACAGCATGACCAGGTTGTTGCGCAACACTGGCATATGCACCTTCAGCGCATCCAGGCCGGCCTGATCACGGGTCATCAGCGCAACGCTGACCTGCATGTAACGCGCCCTGCCGTTCTGGGTGAAATTGACCACGAAAGCAGGCGTCAGCTCTTCGTAGATCGCGGGCTGTTTGATCGGCGCAGCATTCTCCGCTTGCTCGTGTTCTGCATCAGGCTTGGCGCTGTCTTTGCTGAGAAAGAACCAGGTGCCGCCCACCGAAAGCCCAACGGCCAACAAAAGTGCCAGAACTATCGCGATTATGAGCTTGAGTTTGCCAGGCGGCTTGCTGCCAGCTTCAGCGGCAGCAGCGGGCGGCGCGTTCTTCTTAGCCATGCCAAAAATCCGTCACGTAGCGGAGATTCCTCCGCTTTCAATAGGTTAAGAGCAAGTGTTATGCCAGCTCGCAAGCATGGCTGCAATCGCCAAGCGCGCCATGGTACGCGAAAGCGTGATGCCTGACCCGCTTGCGGCCGTGCCATAAAACGAAATCACCCCGCTCGACACATCGGGCGGGGTGATTCGAAGTCTAGAGCAGCACTCGGTAAACGGGATTGCGCCATCGTTTATCAGAGGTTTTTTGCGAGAGAAGCGTCAGGCGTAATAATCGACCATACCGCGACCAGCGCCTTGGGCTGGATCACGAATCTCGACACTGCCGATAACCCGCTCTTCGCTCTCACCGGCTGAGCTGCCCTCGTCTGCCATACGCCCACCACGCCCCCGTCCATCGCCCTCCTGGCCCTGCCAGGCACGGCCCTGGGACTGATCGGAAACGTTCACGTCCGCCAGGTTCATGCCTTGCTGGGTGAACATCTCACGCAGGCGATGCACCTGACCTTCCAGTGCTTCACGTACGCTCGGGTGGGCGCTGGCGAAGGTGATCTGGGTTTGATCCTGATTCAGACTGATGCGCACATCCAGACGCCCGAGCTCAGCGGGGTCGAGCTGAATTTCCGCAGACTTGAGGTTCTGGCTGGACATCCACATCACTTTGTCCACGACGCCTTCACTGAAGCCAGCCTGTTGCATGGCCAATGGCTGGCCAGGCACCACCGGAACCCGAGCCACCTGCGAAGCCTGCTGACCAATCGCCTGACTCAACGCGCTAAGCTTGCTGACAAACTGTTCCGGAGCGGTGTCGGCAGAACTTTCCTTGAGCGCCTCGAGGGCCTCGGTACTAAGCTCGAAAGACGGTAAAGCTGTCGTGTCACCAGCCTCACCCTCCTGCACAGTCGTTTTCATGCCCATGGCCGTCATGGCGCTGGCAAAGGCCTGACCGCTGCTGGCCGATGAGGATGCTGCAGCGCCACCTGGAGTGGTAGTAGCCTGAGCAGCAGCCTTCTCCTGAGCACCGACTTCAAGCGCCAGCTGCACTGCCGGCTGCTGATTGAGCGCATCGATTTCCGGATCGAAGCTGGCCTCGGTCATGCTTGCAGGGCCTGAGCCGATCAGGCTCGTAGATACCACGGCAGCCGTAGCTTGCTCTGGAGTAACCTCCGGCTCGACGGCTACAGGCTCGACTTCTGGCTGAAACAGCCCCAGCAGCACCAATGGATCGACAGCATCCTCTGCGAGCGAAGGATCTTCAGGCAAATCCTTGCCGCTATCGGCAACTGCAGGCTCTGCCGCGGTGGCTGTTGCCGGATCGCTGGCACTCGCTTGCGGATCGGCTTTGCTGTCGCGGGCGCTCTTGGCGGCAGCATCCTGACGGTCTGCGGCCTTGGCCTGGCGCTCTTTGGCGTATACCTGCGAGAAGCTGGAGGCCTCCTGCTTACGCGGTTGCGACGTGTTCTGCGAGGTATTGGCCGGCGCAGCCTTGGGCTTGGCGGTAGCCGCAGGGGTCAGCAACAGATCAGGGGCAACGGGCATGAATGCTCTCCGCTTGAATAATGACGTTTGCCTAACCAAAGCAAGGGTCGGGCCAACCTTCAGGCAAAACAGCTAACTGGCGGGAAAGCGCTGACGCTCTGACTTCAACAGAATGCGCAGGATGGCGAACTCACGCTCGATGCGCGCCACCAGCAACGCCGACTCGGCAAGATCGCCGCGACGGGCCAACTCCTCCAGATCCCGACAGGAGTCTGCCAGCACCTTGGCACCCATGTTGCTGCAGCTGCCTTTGAAACTGTGTGCAGCACGGCGCATGGCTTGAGCGTCCTGCTCCTGCCCGGCGATCAACAGCAGGCGCAAGCGCTCCTCGGAGTCGGTGACGAAGGTATCCAGCAGCACGGGATACTCGTTTTCCATGATCTCCTGCAGGGAGTTCAGCACATCACGATCTAGATGATTATCGGACACCCTTGGCTCCAGGACTGCCGCGAAGAACGGTTCACCGTTTCCAAGCGTACCGCGAAAGCCGCGAATTATGCCTGTGCGACCCAGGAAAACTCCACACTGACCCGACGCCCGTCCGCGGACCACTCACTGCGCTCGCTCAGTTCCCGGATCAGGCCCATGCCACGCCCACTGAAACCACCCGCCTTGCGCTGGTGCGTCATCACTGCCGCAGAATCGAACCCTGCACCACTGTCTTCGACGGTCAGTATCAGCCGCCCACCGCCCTCTTCCTGGCGAACATCGAAGGCGACACTGACGCAACCATCTTGTAGCGCATCGAGGCGTTCAGCGCGCAATCGGTAGTACTCGCCGAAGCCGGCAGCATCGCACTTGAGCGAAGAATCCAGCGCCAGCACGCCATGCTCAAGCGCATTGGTGTAAAGCTCGCAAAGCACGCTATAGAGATTGCCGCCATTACCGCGTAACCCAGGTACTTCAAGCAGGAGCTGGAGCAGGTGCGGTAGTGGATAAAAATCGCGCAGCGTGGAGCCGCGAAAATCGTAGCGGGCCGACCAGTGTTCGGGCCCAGCGCGCAGCTCGCCGGGCGACAGCGGCGGGCGAATGACAGCGTCGTCCTCGACCATGGTCACCTCGACCAGGCTGACGTCGTCACGTGCCTCACCGTGAAAGTTCTGCAGCGCCTGCTGAATGTCGGCAAAAAGGGTCGAAGGATCGCGACTGACATCCAGAACCTCGAGCAGGCGCTTCTCGCCAAACAGCTCATCGTGCTCGTTCTGTGCCTCGAGTACGCCGTCAGACAACAGGAATACCCGATCCCCCAGCTCCAGTGAGTAAGACTCATAGTCATCGCGGAAGCTGTCCGGATCGAGCACACCGAGTGGCAGGTGGCGCGAAACCAGTGGCACCCGCTCGCCGCTGCCATGGCGCAATACATAACCAGCCGGCAAGCCGCCGCCCCAGAACTCAACGACTCGGCGTCGAAAACTGATATTCAAAAGCGTTGCGCAACAGAAAACACCGCGAGGCAGGATGCGCCGCAGCTTGGCATTACCTTCGTGGAGAATCTCCACGAGAGAATGGCCTTTGCCCGTCATGCGGTAGAAAACTTCGGCCAGCGGCATCGCACCGATAGCCGCCGGCAAGCCGTGACCGGTGAAATCACCGAGCAGTACGTGCATGTCCCCACTGGGATGAAAGGCAGCGAGCAAGAGATCGCCATTGAACAACGCGTAGGGTGATTGCAGGTAACGAATGTTGCCGGCGCCTAGGCAGCCGGAATGGGCCACCTTGTCGAAAACCGCCTTGGCAACTAGCTGTTCGTTTTGCAGGTGTTCGTTGTGCCGGGCAATCTGGTCGCGCTGGCGCAGCACTTCCTGATGCAGGCTGCGCATCCGGTCCATCGCCTTGATCTTGGCTTCGAGGATTACTCGGCTGTAGGGCTTGGCGAGAAAGTCATCGCCACCCGCCTCCAGACAGCTGACCAAGGCTTCTTCTTCGCTGAGCGAAGTTAGGAAGATGATTGGCACCATGGCTTCACCCGCCATGGCCTTGATCCGCCTGGCCGCCTCGAAACCGTCCATCACCGGCATCAGTGCATCCATCAACACCAGTTGCGGCCGCTGCGACTCGAACAGCGCGACCGCTTCCAGACCATTGGCCGCTGCCAACACGCGATGGCCCTGACGACCGACGATGGTCGACAGCAGCATGCGGTCAGTAGCGCTGTCCTCGGCAATCAGGATGGTGAGGGATGAGGCGTTCATCGCGCCTCAGTCGATCTGAAAAAGCTGTTCGAAATTGGAAATGGAAAGAATCTTACGAACGTCGGCATTACAGTTGAGCAGACGAATCTGCGCACGATCACCGCCGGCATGGTCGCGCAACAGCAGCAACATACCGAGCGCTGAGCTATCTAGGTAAGTCGTGCCCTTGAGATCAACCGCATAACGCTTGGGGCGGATATCAACGCGCTCGTAGGCTCGTCGAAACTCCTGATGGGCGCCGAAATCGAAGCGCCCCTGGATGGTGATGGTCAACTCTTGCCCGTCTTCCGAGGGCACCGAGGTGATGGGCATGAAACACTCCTTGATATCCGGGATACCCGCAGCCCGCCTTGGCGGGTCAGCATGGTCGAACCTGCTCGCTAGAGCAGCTGTTACCTTGTTGACCTACGTGGTGGCGCGGTGTCTCACCTGTTTTTCCTTGCCCTGCCCAGTGCGCTCTCCAGCGATCTGAATTCCGGCCTATGAAGATTTAGCATTAGCCCGCGTCAGCGGCAACCATCATTCGTGGGAATCTCGTCGCGGCAGCCGCTGAGACAGCTCATCAAGCAGCTTTTGTTCACGTTTATCCTCGGCGATTCGCGCTTCATCGATATAACGCTGCACCAGTTTGCGCAGCCCCTCCAGGCGCGCATAACGCTGCTGCCAGACCTCGCGCACCTTGTCCAAATTGTTGCGGTGCCAGTTCACGGCTTGCTGCTGCTGGGCGATGGCCACATCAAGCTGAGACAAAAAGCGCTGGTAGTTCATCAGCCATTGGCCGGACACGCCGTGCTGGCCTTCGCTGATCCATTGCTGCTGATAACCCTGCAGGTACTTTTCCAGATCCGCCAATTTGCTTTGCGCCTGCCCCAACATGCCCTGCGCACGCCCGAGCTGCACAGCGGCTTCGCGTTCGGCCTTTTCGGCCATATCGACGACCGGCGCCAGGCGCGCGGCACGGCTGGCAGCCATGAATTAAGGCGCCACTGCGGGGTTCAATACCGCGCCCAGCAGCTCACGGCTGCTCTCCAGGCTTTCGCTTTCACCGAGGGCCTGGCGCAGATAGCGCACCATCACCGGCTGGCGAGCGATGGCCAGGTCGGTATCGGCATCGCCGCCCGGCACGTAGGCGCCAACGCTGATCAGGTCGCGACTTTGCTGGTAGCGCGACCACAGCTGCTTGAAACGCTGGGCGTTGCGCATGTGTTCCGGGCTGACTACCTGCGGCATGACCCGGCTGATCGACGCTTCGATATCGATGGCGGGATAGTGACCTTCTTCAGCCAGGCGCCGCGACAGCACGAAGTGACCGTCGAGCACACCACGAGCGGCGTCGGCAATCGGATCCTGCTGATCATCACCCTCGGACAGTACAGTGTAGAAGGCTGTGATCGACCCACCGCCCTCCTCGGCATTACCGGCGCGCTCGACAAGCCGGGGCAGCTTGGCGAATACCGATGGCGGATAGCCTTTGGTGGCAGGCGGCTCGCCGATGGCCAGGGCGATCTCCCGCTGCGCCTGGGCAAAACGGGTCAGCGAATCCATCAAAAGCAGGACGTTTTTACCCTTGTCGCGAAAATATTCGGCGATGCGCGTGCAATACATGGCAGCGCGCAGGCGCATCAGCGGCGCGTCGTCTGCTGGCGACGCCACTACAACCGAACGCTTGATGCCCTCAGCACCGAGAATTTCGTCGATAAATTCCTTCACCTCACGACCACGTTCGCCGATCAGGCCGACCACGATGATCTCGGCCTCGGTGAAGCGCGTCATCATGCCGAGCAATACTGACTTACCCACGCCGGTACCGGCGAACAGGCCGAGGCGTTGACCGCGACCGACGGTGAGCAGGCCATTGATGCTGCGAATGCCGACGTCCAACGGCTGGCTGATCGGGTGGCGTTTGAGCGGGTTGATGGTCGGGCCATCCATTGGTACCCAGTCTTCGGCTTTCATGCCGCCCTTGCCATCCAGCGCCCGGCCAGCGCCATCGAGCACTCGGCCAAGCATCGACATCCCCATGGGCAGGCGACCGGTGTCGGGCAGCGGCACTACGCGCGCGCCCGGAGCGATGCCGGCAAGGCTGCCAACAGGCATCAGGTAGATTTTGCCGGAAGAAAAACCCATCACCTCGGCCTCGACCTGCACCGGGTGATAGCTGTCGTCATTGATCACCAGGCAGCGACTGCCCAGCGCGGCCCGCAAGCCTTCGGCTTCGAGCGTGAGGCCGACCATGCGCAGCAGACGCCCTTCGACGATGGGCTGGGTCGGCAGCTTTACCGCATCGCCGTACCCTTCCATGCGGCGGGAGAAGCTGATGCGCTCAAGGCGCATTGGAGTCATCCAGGTCGATCACCATATCCGCCGCACGCGGCGTGGTGGCGTGCTCACGCTGTTGCTCGAACAGCTGCTTGAGCGCCTGGCTCAGCCTGGTTTCGACACTGGCGTCGATACGGCTGTGTTCGCTCTCCACCCGACAGCCACCAGGTAGCAGCGAGTCATCTTCGAGAATCCGCCAGTTTTCTTCATGCCGGTCGCGCAGCGATTTGACCAGCTCGAAGTCCTGCGGATTGAGGTGGATACGGATATTTTCCGCGCCCATGGGCAGCAGCTTGAGTGCCTCGCGCAGCACCTGGCGGATCTGACTGGAGTCGCCGCTGAGCTCGCGCTGAATCACTTCACGGGTGATCTGGCCAACTAGCGTGACAAGGGCGACTTCGAGCTGCTGATCCTGCTCGGCAATCGGCTCGAACAGATGGCGCATAACCTGCTCAAGCGCCTCCACCCGACTAGCCAAGGCGGTATCTGCTTCCTGCTTGGCCTTGAGCTGACCGGCACGGAAGCCGTCCTTCTCGCCGGTGGCGAAACCTTCGTTGTAAGCATCCTGGCGGATGGCTTCGAGCTCATCGAGCGTCAAGGGTTTGACATCTTCGAATGCCACATCCTCGCTTTCCTGCGCAGGTGGCGGAGGCGCTTCGGCGGCGACGGGCTCTACCGCTGGGGCTTCCTCCTGCGACTCGTCGTGCTCATCGAAGCTGGGCAGCGACCAGCGATCGACACGGCGCACGTCCTTGGCGCGAATCAGCTCGCTCATTGGTTCCTTGCCGGCCATGGTTTAAACCATCTCCTCGCCGCCTTTGCCGCCCAGAACGATGTCGCCGGCCTCGGCCATGCGCCGGGCGATAGTAAGGATTTCCTTCTGCGCCGTTTCAACATCGCTGACCCGTACCGGCCCTTTGGCTTCCAGATCATCACGCAGCAGCTCTGCAGCACGTTTGGACATGTTCTTGAAAACCTTCTCCTTGATCGCCTCGTCCGCGCCCTTGAGCGCCAGCACCAGCACATCTGACGACACCTCGCGCAGCAGCGCCTGGATGCCACGGTCGTCGACATCGGCCAGGTTGTCGAACACGAACATCAGGTCTTCGATCTGCGACGACAGGTCTTCGTCGATCTCGCGAATCGAGTCCATCAGTGGCCCTTCGACCGAGCTGTCGAGGTAGTTCATGATATCCGCAGCACGCTTGACGCCGCCCATGGTGGCGCGTGTGGTGTTGGAGCTGCCGGAGAACTGTTTCTCGAGGATAAGGTTGAGTTCCTTGAGCGCTGCAGGCTGCACGGTATTCAACGAGGATACCCGCAGCACGATGTCCAGGCGCACCTTGTGGTCGAAATGCCCGAGCACTTCGCCGGCCTGATCAGGATCCAGATAGGCGACCACGATGGCCTGAATCTGCGGGTGCTCGTAGCGGATCACGTCCGCAACCGCGCGCGGCTCCATCCACTTCAGGCTATCCAGGCCGCTGGTGCTGCCGCCGAGCAGAATACGGTCAATCAGGTTGCCGGCTTTGTCCTCGCCCAGAGCCTGGGTGAGCATCTTGCGAATGTAGCCGTCAGCGCCGACGCCGAGGCTGGTTTGATCGCCGACGGTTTCGACGAACTCGCCCATAACCTGCTCGACCTGCTCGCGGTGGATGTTGCGCATGGCAGCCATGGCCACGCCCACGCGCTGGACCTCCTTGGGGCCCAGATGGCGGAGCACCTGGGCGGCGTCGGTTTCACCGAGCGAGAGCAGAAGAATCGCGGCCTTCTCGACCTTGCTCATCTTGGCGGCGGTGCGATTCTCACTCATCGGCGTTGATCCAATCTTTGACTACCTGGGCGACACGGCCCGGATCTTCCGCGACCAGACTTTTGATCGCATTGAGTTGTGCATCATACCCTTCGCTCGGGCTCGGCAACATAATGCTCTGCGGCCCGCCGAGGCTTACCCGATCAGAGGACAAGCCATCAAGGCCGCCCATCTCGCCAAGATCCACATCACCATCGCGGCCGCCACCAGCCAGAGCGAGATCCTTGCCTTTGCCACCGCCGGTGATGTTGTTGAGCACCGGACGGAGCACGAACCACACCAGCAGGAAGATCAGTAGCGCCGGGAACAGCGATTTGAGACCGCCCATGGCCATCAGGAACAGCTCGCTCTGATACCACGGCACCTCGATCACTTCAGCAGCCTCACTGCTGAACGGGGTATTGATCACGCTGACGCTGTCACCACGGCTGGCATCGAAACCGACCGAGTCCTGCACCAGGCGAGTGAAGCGTGCCAGGTCATCGCTGGTCCACGGCACGCGAGTCGCTTCACCGGTGGCCGGATCGACACGCATCTGGTCATCCACGACAACCGCGACAGAAAGCCGGCGCAGGCGCCCCTGCTGCTGTTTGGTATAGCTCACCGAGCGGTCGAGCTCGAAGTTACGGGTCGACTGGTCACGCTTGTCAGCCGGGTACGGTGCGAGCATCGGCTGGCCGGTGGCCGGATCCATGATCTGCTGACCGTTGGCATCGACCAGCGGCTGACCAGGCGCAATCGGGCCACCAGGCGCGGCTGCACCACCCGTCTGCTGCGGCGCGGTTGCCGGACCAGGCGGTTGATTGCTCAGCGCACCCGGGACGCCCTGCGGGCCGCTGCCACTGCTGCGTTGCTCGTTGACCTGCTGCTCACTGCGCAGTGCCGGCTGGTCCGGGTTGAAGGTTTCCGAGGTCGACTCGACGGCGCTGAAATCAACGTCTGCCGAGACCTCAGCCTTGTAGCGGCCCATGCCGAGCACCGGCTGCAGAATGTTGTGCACGCGCTGGGTGAACAGGCTTTCCATGCGGCGGCTGTAATCGAACTGCTTGCCAGCCATGCTCAGCTCGGACATTTCCTGCTGATCGGACAGCAGATTGCCCTTCTGGTCAACGACAGTAACTTGACCCTTGTCCATTTCCGGCACGCTGCTGGCGACCAGATTGACGATGGCCATCACCTGGCTTGGCTCCAGGTTGCGGCCCGAGTACAGCTCGACCAGTACCGATGCGCTGGGCTTGCGTTCATCACGCACAAACACTGAGCTTTTCGGGATGGCCAGATGCACGCGAGCGGCCTTGACGTTGTTCAGGCTCGATACGGTGCGCGCCAACTCGCCTTCCAGGCCACGACGATAGCGGGTGGCCTCCATGAACTGACTGGTACCGAGGCCCTGCTCCTTGTCGAGAATCTCGAAACCCACACTGGTATCGGTAGGCGCAACGCCAGCTGACGCCAGGAGAATGCGCGCACGCGCCATGTCTTGGGACTTGATCAGCAGCGCGCCGGAGTTCGGCTCCATGGTGTAGTCGATATTGGCGGTGGTCAGGGTTTCCATAACGCCGCGGGCGTCCATCCCGTCGAGGCTGCCGTATAGCGGCTTGTATTCCGGCTGCTGCGACCACAACACCACGGCAAAACCGATCGCCACGCTGGCTGCTAGCCCGACCAAAAGGCCGGCCTGGCGCAGCACTGGCATATCGGACAGGTTTTCCAGGAAGGTCAGCCCGAACAGCGGCTTCTTCGGCGCGCTGCTGGCAGCGGTGGCGGGTACGTTTACGGCGAGTGCGTCGGCCATGATCGAAATCTACCCCTTAAACCGGCATCTGCATGATGTCTTGGTACGCCTGAACCAGCTTGTTGCGCACTTGAGTCATGGCCTGGAAGGAAACACTGGATTTTTGCGATGCGATCATCACGTCGGTCAGGTCGACCCCGCTCTGGCCCATTTCAAAGGCCGTAGCGAGCTGGCTGGCAGCCTGCTGGGTGTCGCTGACCTTGTTCACCGCTTGCCCGAGCATGTCCGAGAAGCTCGGCGCACCGGCTTCCTGGGCTTCGGCCACAGCCGGTTTACGCACCATGGCCTCAGCCTGCATGGAGCGCATTTCCAGCATTAGACGATTGAACGCGACGCCCTGACTCATAACCCTTCCTCCACTGACCGCGGTTTTTTGACGCCGCGTGTGCTTTGTAAGGGTGATTGCAACAAGGGTGCCAACTACCGGAAGCGTCAGAACAACTGTCCGAGTCGACGCAGCATTATGATGGTAAGCAGAAAGCGAGCCAGGAAATGGCTGATGAGTTTCTTACATACAGGCTAAATGCCAGTCATAAAAAAGCCGCGCTCTGGGAGGAGACACGGCAAGAAAGAGCCTGGCTTTACTGGTTGACAGTCAGCTTGCTGCGGTTGCGCTCCAGCA
This sequence comes from Phytopseudomonas punonensis, assembly GCF_900142655.1. GTDB lineage: Bacteria > Pseudomonadota > Gammaproteobacteria > Pseudomonadales > Pseudomonadaceae > Aquipseudomonas > Aquipseudomonas punonensis. The sequence continues at coordinate 46,183 of NZ_FRBQ01000011.1, forward strand.
AGGCTTCGCCAATACCTTTGACTTCGAGCAGCTCATCAACCGAGGCAAACTCGCCGTGCGTATCGCGGTAGGCGACGATGGCTTGCGCCTTCACCGCGCCCACACCACTGAGCTCACGCTGAAGGGTTTCGGCGTCGGCGGTATTGAGGTTGATGGGGTTGAGTTCGGCAACTTGCTGAGCGACCGGTTCGGTGGCGGGCGTCTTCGTCGTCTCGTTAGCGGTGGCCAACAGCGACATGCCAGCAATGGTGGCGAACAGCAGGGCTTGCAGGGTAGTTTTCAGCATGATCGAACGTCCTGTAGTGATTCATCTCGAGGTGAGCGACGCGGGCACTCCTTACGCCGCATGTTGAAAACTAGTCCGCGTGCCTGAGCTGTCAAAGGTTGGCTTTGTAACCACTTTTTCCGTGGCTATCTCGCAGCTATCTAAAGCACTTGCTCGCCGCTAAGATGCGCGTCTCCATTTCCACGCGTGTTCGATCATGCCCGCCACCGCCCGCTTTCCTCTGCTTCCTTATATCTGTGCCTGCATCATCGGTTTTCTCGCGCTGGGCAGCCTTTGGCAAACCATCGGCAAGCCGGTCGTACTGGCTGACGCGGCAACGCCGACGCACAAGCTGCAATGCGCGTCCTACACGCCATTCGGCAAGGATCAATCGCCGTTCGACCTGCCTCTGCAAATTCACCCCGAGCAGATGGACACCGACCTGGCATTGCTCGCCGAGCGCTTCCAGTGCATCCGCACCTACTCTGTCACCGGGCTGGAAAAGCTGCCAGAGCTGGCACGCAAACACGGCCTGAAGCTGATCACTGGCGCCTGGGTCAGCCGCAACCCACATGACACGGCCATTGAAATCCAGGGCCTGATCAAACTGGCCAAGGAAAACCCGGACGTCGTCGAAGCCGTGATCGTCGGCAACGAGGCACTGCTGCGCAAGGAAGTCACCGGCGGCCAACTGGTCGAGCTGATCAACCAGGTCAAAGCCGAAATCACCCAGCCGGTGACGTACGCCGATGTCTGGGAGTTCTGGCTCAAGCACCCCGAAGTGGCCCCAGCGGTGGACTTCATCACCATCCACCTGCTGCCTTATTGGGAAGACAACCCTGCCGGCATCGACGCGGCCCTGCATGAAGTAACCGAAGTACGCGAGCTGTTCGGCAAGCAGTTCGCGCCAAAGGACATCATGATCGGCGAGACCGGCTGGCCCAGCGAAGGCCGTCAGCGCGAGACCGCCGTGCCCAGCCGCGTCAACCAGGCGACCTTCATCCGAGGCTTTGTCGCCCTGGCCGAGCAGCATGGCTGGCGCTACAACCTGATCGAGGCCTTCGACCAACCTTGGAAGCGCGTCAGTGAAGGTGCTGTCGGCGGCTTCTGGGGGCTATACGACGCGGACCGCCAAGACAAATCGATTCTCGCCGGGCCGGTTTCCAACCTGCCGCACTGGCCGCTATGGCTTGCGATCAGCGCTGGTGTTCTAGCCTTCGGCCTGCTGGTTGGCGGGCGTCCGAGTTCGACACGCAACGCCGTTTTGCTGCCACTGCTGGCTGCACTGGGCGCTGGCTGTATCGGCCTGTGGGCTGAGTTGGCCTGGGTTACCAGCCGCTACGTCGGTGAATGGTTATGGGCTAGCGCCCTGCTCGCTCTCAACCTGCTGGTACTGGCCCACGCCGCGTTGGCGTTGTCCACGGCGCAAGGCTGGCGTGCTGGGGTTTTCAGCTGGCTGGAGCGTCGTGCAGGCTGGTGGTTGGCGGCGGCGGGCTTCGCCGGTGCGGTGATGATGCTGGCAATGGTCACCGACGCGCGCTATCGCAGCTTCCCGAGCGCCGCACTGCTGCTACCGGCGCTGGTTTACCTGATACGCCCGGTCACGGCGCCACGTCGAGAAATTGCCCTGCTGGCAGTATTGATCGCCGCAGGCATCGTGCCGCAGCTCTATGAAGAGACGCTGGATAACCTGCAAGCCATCGGCTGGGCGATCACCAGCGCCTTGTTGGCAGCTGCCCTGTGGCGCAGCCTGCAGCGCTCCAGACAGCACTGAGCAGACCTGCCTGACGCTGCGTCATCACGCAGCGTCAGGCTCGATCAGCGAAGTGCCAGGGCGGGTTTGCGGACCAGACGAAGCAAAGACAATACGACTGCAAACACCGCCAGGCTGGCTGTATACAGCGCCAATGCCGGCAGGGCGAGTAGCAGGCCAGGCACCGCCAGGCGCCAGCCCCAGACACCCGGCAATACGAATGACAGCAGCGCACAACCCAGCGCAGCCCAGGCGATGATGCGCAGGTGGATCATCCAACCCAGTGTCGCGCGCACCTGGCATGCCAGGTTGGTTGGGTCTTCGACACAGCGGCCGACCCACTGATCACCCTCCATAAGCAGATAGCGCAACGCGTAACTGGCGATCACGCAGAGAAGCGCGGCGATTACCAACGCAACGATAGACAGACGACGAGGCATGCTGCACTCCAGAGGGCTTGAAAACGGCGCCCAGCATAATCTCCCAGCAGACGGATGCAAGCGGCAAATCAGCGATGGTCGAATACGCCGCGAAGTCCCGTCTACTCGGCCGTTGGCGGCAAATCCACCATCTGGTATACCCCTTCGGCAACCTGGCAAAATTTCCCATGGCACTTTGATACAACGGTGGTTGTCCTAGTCATCGCGGCTGACGCCGAAAGCACGGGCTCGTGGGCCCCACCTCTGAAAAGAATGTTCTCTTCCAAAGGGATCTTGTATGTCTTTCACCTCACGTCTTGCAGCCTTGCTCGGCACCCTGCTGTTCAGCGCGTCCCTATGGGCCGCTGACATCGACCCGCAGACCTACGGCTACCCGCTGACCAATCCGTTCGAAGCGACCATCGCAACCACGCCGCCGGAGTTGCGCCCGAAGCTGCCGGAAGATGCGGACATAAAGCAGGCCGACTACCAGGTGCGCCTGCGCCCGGAGCGTGAATTCCAGCTGCCCGACAACTTCTGGGCAGTGACCAAGATGAGCTACCGGTTGGCCGAGCAGGATGGTCCTGCCCCGCTGATTTTCATCATCGCCGGTACCGGCGCGCCCTACTCGAGCAGCACGCCCGAATACCTGAAGAAGCTTTTCTATGGGGCCGGCTACCACGTTGTGCAGCTGTCATCGCCGACCAGCTACGACTTCATGACGTCCGCCTCGCGCTTTGCCACGCCGGGCATCAGCCGTGACGATGCCGAAGACATGTACCGCGCCATGCAAGCCGTACGCGCCCAGCATCCGCGCCTGCAGGTCACCGACTATTACCTGACCGGTTACAGTCTCGGCGCCCTGCATGCGGCGTTCGTCAGCCAACTGGACGAAACTCGCCGCAGCTTCAACTTCAAGCGCGTACTGATGCTCAATCCGCCGGTCAATCTGTACACCTCGATAACCAATCTGGATCGCCTGGTCCAGACCGAGGTGAAAGGCATCAGCAACCGCACCACCTTCTATGAGCTGGTGCTGGCCAAACTGACCCGCTACTTCCAGCAGAAGGGTTACGTCGATATCAACGACGCCCTGCTCTACGACTTCCAGCAGTCCAAGGAGCACCTCACCAACGAGCAGCTGGCCATGTTGATCGGCACCTCGTTCCGCTTCTCGGCTGCCGATATCGCCTTCACCTCGGATCTGATCAACCGCCGCGGCCTGATCACGCCCGTTGACTACCCGATTGGCGAGGGCACCAGCCTCACACCGTTCTTCCGCCGCGCGCTGCAGTGCGATTTCGACTGCTACATGGCCGAGCAGCTGATCCCGATGTGGCGCGCCCGTTATGACGGCGGCAGCATGACCCAGCTGATCAACGAGGTCAGCCTTTACGGCATCGAGGATTACCTGAAGAACAGCCCGAAAATCTCCGTGATGCACAACGCCGATGACGTGATTCTGGGCCCAGGTGACCTTGGCTTCCTGCGTCGCACCATGGGCGACCGCCTGACCGTGTACCCGTACGGCGGCCACTGCGGCAACCTCAATTACCGCGTCAACAGCAACGACATGTTGGAGTTCTTCCGTGGCTAAGTCCTTCCCTACTCTCGCGCTGTTCGCTGCCATGCTGAGCTGTGGCACTGTTTCCGCTCAAACCACCGTCGAGGACGACGGCTTCAAGCAGCCGCTCAAGGAGCTCAAGTTCAACCCGGGCCTAAACCAGCGTGAATTCGAACGCTCGACGCTTTCGGCTCTGGAAATCCAGGATCCGCTGGAGTCATGGAACCGGCGCGTCTACCACTTCAACTATCGCTTCGATCAATGGGTGTTCTTGCCAGTTGTCGACGGTTATCGCTACGTCACGCCAGGCTTCGTGCAAAAGGGCGTGACCAACTTTTTCAGCAACCTTGGCGACGTCCCTAACCTGGTCAACAGCGCCTTGCAGCTAAAGGGCGAGCGCGCCCTGAGCACCACTGCGCGCCTGCTGTTCAACACCACGCTGGGTGTGGTCGGCCTGTGGGATCCAGCCACACTGATGGGGCTGCCCAAACACAGTGAGGATTTCGGCCAGACCCTGGGCTTCTATGGCACCCCTGCCGGCCCCTACCTGATGTTACCGATCCTCGGCCCCTCCAACCTGCGAGATACCACGGGCCTGGTAGTGGATTATGGGGTCTCTCAGGAGATCAACTACCTCAACGTCGCCGAAATCACCAAGAGCCACCCCGAAATCATCGTGATCAGGGGCATCGATCAGCGTGCGACTACCAGCTTCCGCTACGGCCAGCTCAATTCGCCGTTCGAATACGAGAAGCTGCGCTTCTTCTACACCGAGTCGCGCAAATTGCAGATTGCCGAGTGATGCAGTAGGCGGCGCCAAAAGGCGCCGCCTACCAGATCGATTTTCTCGATCATTGACGTGATCTTTTCCCACCCATCTCCCGAACCAGCTCGCCTACCATAGGCTCATTGCTTTTCAGGAGACATCGCATGAACCAGCTACGTCGCGTACTTGCCGTTCAACCTGGCCAACCGGCCTCTGACGGCGCTGGTGTGCGCCTGAATCGTGTTATTGGTGGTGCCGGCATCGAGCGCTTCGATCCGTTTCTGATGCTCGACGAGTTCAGCACCGACAACGCCGATGACTACATCGCCGGGTTCCCCCCCCATCCACACCGCGGCTTCGAAACTATCACCTACATGCTTGAAGGCCGTATGCGTCATGAGGACCACATGGGCAATGTAGGCTTGCTGCAAGGCGGCGACGTGCAATGGATGACCGCCGCACGCGGGATCATTCACAGCGAGATGCCCGAGCAAGAACAAGGCGCCATGCGCGGCTTCCAGCTGTGGCTCAACCTGCCCGCAGACAGCAAAATGGCCGACCCGGACTATCGCGACATTCCCAGCACGCAGATTCCGCGCCTGCACACAGCTGAGGGTGTCGAGGCGGTGGTGATCGCCGGCACCTTCGTAGAAGCCGAGTTTCGCCAGGCCGGCGCGGTTCAGCGCCCACGCACCGAGCCGCATATCTACGACCTGCGCCTGCCTGCTGGCAGCGCGGTACGCCCCGAACTACCCGCTGGCCACCGCGCTGTGCTGTATGTGTACCAGGGCGAAATCCAGGCACAGCAGAGTCATGAGGTCAAAGCAGGTCGACTGGTCAGGCTCGATGATGACGGTGAGTTGCTCTTGAGCAGTGAAGGCGGCGCTTGCATTCTGCTGATTGCCGGCAAGCCGTTGAACGAGCCGATCGTGCAGTACGGGCCGTTCGTGATGAACAGCCGGGAAGAAATCGAACAGGCGCTGCGCGACTTCCGTGATGGCACCTTTGGCTGAACAGAGATACACGCAGGTGCATCCGCTTAACGCAGGTGGTTACGCCTGAAGGTCTCCTCCCCCATCGCCGCGATCTGCCCCTCGATCAAAGCATCGAACGGTTTGAGCAGCTCCCCGTAATCATTAGGGGCCTCAAGAACGTTCAATGCCGCAACTATCGCCTCCAGCGTCGACAACGATCCCTCCATCGGTGCTTTGCGCAATCGATAGCGTGAAGGCGGCACATCTCGCAGAGTCACACGCGGCAACGCTGCCAAGAGTGGATTCAGATGCAAGAGCTTGCGGGCCTTGCGCCACGTCCCATCTGGCACGACCAGGCGCATCGGGCGGCTCTCCTCTTCGCTGCTGGCCAAGGTCAGCGGCTGCGCCTCATCACCGGGAAACAGCAAACGCACACGATAGCCCGGCTCTGCCAACCAGGCCGGCAAATCGTCGAATACTTCGCCCACCCACAAGTTGGCATTGCGCAAACCCAGCACAGCGAGATTGGCTGTATTGAGCGCATGGTCGACTTCATCGGGGTGCTGCAGCACGAGCACTTCGGTGCAGCTCGACAGATCAGGGATCAGCGCGCACAGGCAGTGGCTTGCCGGGCGCTTGCAGCAGGAACAGCGGGGGCGTGACATGGGCGGGTCTCCTCGGCCGCGCAGTGTGCCATAGCACACCCGCGCAGCCGAGAAGCGGTGTACGTATGGCTAGCGGTTGAAGCGCTCGGCCAGGCTGTGCAGGTAATCGGCCATGGTTTCCAGCTCTTTGCCGATGGCAGCGCCCTGGTGGGCCTGCTCGGCGCCCTGCTCGGACAACTGGGCGATACGGGTGATCTGCCGGCTGATGTCGTCAGCCACCTGTCCCTGCTCTTCGGAAGCTGCCGCGATCTGCTGACTCATGCCGCTGATGCGACTCACCGATTCGCTGATGCCGTCCAGCGCGATCCGCACTGCTTCCACACTCTGCACGCTTTCCCGGGAGATCTCTTCACCGCGCCCGGCCGTGGCGACGGCCCGCTCGGCCCCGGCACGCAGCGAGGCGATGATCTGGTGAATCTGCTGGGTCGATTCGCGGGTGCGCGAGGCCAGCGAACGCACTTCGTCGGCCACCACGGCGAAGCCCCGCCCCTGCTCGCCGGCACGGGCTGCTTCGATAGCGGCGTTGAGTGCCAGCAAGTTGGTCTGCTCGGCAATCGAGGTAATCACGTCGGCCACGCTGCCGATCGATTGGGTGGAGTTGGCCAGATCGTTCACTGCCTGGCCGATATCCACGACTGCCTGGGCCATATGATGCATGGACTCCAGGCTGCCACCGGCGAGCTGCCGCCCTTCTTTTGCGAGCCGATCCGCCTCCTCGGCGGCATGGCTGGTGCTTTGCACGTTCTGGCTGACCTCCTGAATGGTCGCCGCCATCTGATTGATCGCGGTTGCCGACTGATCGGTCTCGCTGCGCTGCTGGTCGAGCATTTCAGCGCCCGAGCGCGAATAGCCGGCAGCCTGGGCCGCCTGCTTCTTGACGTTGACGCCGGCGTCTTCAAGGCGCGTCAGAGCCGTCTGCAACCGCGCTTCTTCGCTGATCATGGCCATGTCGAGTAGCGCCTGGGCGCCACGGTTGTCACTATAAGTGAGCGCGACCAGGCTGCTGGTAAAAGCCTTGGGATGCTCATCAAGGGTGCGCCGAATCAGCGCGCGTTTGCTGTACAGCTGATAGGAGGCCAGCGCCGTCATTACCACGATCACCAGCAGCGCCAGCCATACCCCGGAGAGTGCCGTCTGAGCCGCCAGGATAATCAACGCCGCGATGATTAGCGGCCAGGAGCGGATCAGGTCATAAGTCAGGTGTTCGATCGCCGGCACCGGCGACTTGCCATTACGCAAACGGGCGTACAACTTCTCCGCACGGCGCTTCTGATCTTCGGTGGGCAAAGAACGGACCGACTCGTAGCCTGCGACCTTGCCATTCTCATAAACCGGCGTGACATAGGCGCTAACCCAATAGAAATCGCCATTCTTGGAGCGATTCTTGACGATGCCCATCCAGGGTTTGCCCTGCTTGATGGTGTCCCACATATGGCCAAATACAGCTGGCGGCATATCGGGATGACGTACCAGATTGTGCGGCTCACCTATTAGCTCTTCACGCGTAAAGCCGCTGATAGCCACGAAGGCATCGTTGCAATAGGTGATTTTGCTGTTCAGGTCGGTAGTGGAGATCAACCGCTCATGGCCAGGAAAAGTCCTTTCCCTTTGAGTCACCGGAAGATTCTGACGCATGGCTGTAATCCTTTAATACGTGAAGGGTACGTCCTTTCCATTCCACTATGTCTAGCACAGCAAAACTACAGTGCCAGCATGGGTAGGCGGTTGATATCTCAATTATCAAAAACAGGAAAAGGCATATGGCATCCGTGCTAGCCGGCTCCTTGCCATTACTTTCCCTGCTTACCCGAACGGGCTTTTCATAATGTCGGCAAGCAGGTCGATGACTTGAGAGCATCGAGAAGGCTGCATCACTACCGCTTTTGCAAACAGAGCCCCGAACCTGCAGTTGCGGCGGTCACTCGAGGCCAGGCCGCGCGCGTAGTAAAGCCCCTGATAAATCGCGGGCTTATTGGCAATCAACAGGCGGGGAAATCGATCAGATATCTACCGCAACAACAGCAGAGCGATAGCTGGCGAGAAGAATTGGGTAATTGAAATACAACGTCCGACAAGGAAGGATTCGAACGAGACGGCGGAGAAGGTGCACAAGCAAGTTGTACGTGCACGCAGGAGCAGAGCTGATTAGACAGCAATGAGAAAGCAGCTTCGCCGCTTTAAAAGCCCAAGAGCGCCAGGGCGGCGCTCTTGATCAGCTGACTGGAACGATCAGCGACGTCGGCGGCGTTGCTCTTCGGCCAAGCGACGCTGCTCTTCGCTACGGATCGGAATTGGCTGCATGCGCGGAGCAAACAGAGCGGTGAACTGGGCAGTGACTTTTTCGAACCAGGCTTTCATAAGGATTTCCTCGAACTACGCGCGGCTATGGTGACCACTTGCCTTGAGAGTAGCTGAAAGCTGCACGGTAGTGGAGAGCAAAACAGCCGCAAAGCATTGCAAGTCGCTACCGAACGTCGCTTAGTTTGCAACTGGCAGCGGCTCTCGCTACCAAGCCTGCCCATCGGCCAGCAGCACCGCTGCAGTGGCCGCTTAAAATTGGTACTCCACACCTGCGCCCGCATACCAAGAACGTCCGGGCGCAGCCTCGTAATAACGGTTGTTACCGTCGCCCACGATCACCGAACCGACATATTGCTTATCCAGCAGATTATCCAGGCGCAGAGTCTGGTGGGTTTTCCAGGGCCCGAAGTTCTGCTCGAAGCGGGTGCGCCAGTTGAACACTGCATAGCTCGGCGCAGCTTTCTGGATGTTGGTATCTTCAACGTAGACCTTGCTGCGATATGACCCTTCCACAGCGGTGCTGATGCCATCGACTGGCTTCCAGGCAACCTCTGCAAACAATGTGGTGCGTGGCACGCCAGGCAGGTTGTTGCCCTTGTCGATGATGTTATTGCCAGCAGCGAAACGTGAATCGTACGTTGCGGCCAGATAGGTATACGCCAGCGCGGCAGACCATCGCTCGGCGAACTGGCTGTCGACGCCCAGTTCGAAACCGCGCCGCAAAGTCTTGCCGGCGTTTTGGTAACTGGTGCGCCCGTCGCGATTTTCCAGCACGGCGATCTCGTCATCTGTGTTGATCTGGAAGATCGCGGCATTGATCCGGGTTTCTCCGGCGATACGAGCTTTTAAGCCGATTTCGTACTGGGTACTTTCAGACGGTTCCAGGCCATAGTTGAAGCCGGAATTTCCTTGGGAATAGGCTAACTCGGCTTGGCTTGGCGTCTCGAAGCCCTTGCCGACGCTGACGTAACCGTTCAGGTCAGGCGTGAAGGCATAACCGACGTTGACCGATGGGGTGGCCTTTTCGTAACGTTTGGTGCCGCTGTCATCGCCATTGCCGACAACTATGTACTTGTCATCGACATCCACTTCGACGGTGCTGTAGCGCAAGCCGCCCTGCAGCGTCCAGTTGCCGATGATCCACGTAGCCTGGGCGTAGGGATCCAGGCTGGTGACAGTGTCCACCTCATTGCGGCGCAGGTTGCCTTTAACACCACGATTCACGTCCGGCAGCGTACCTACATAGTTTTCGTAACCCTGGCGGTCGTCTCGACTCTGGTCGTAGTCAAGGCCGTAGACGAGCTCAAGATTTCCAGCCACACCTTCTATGGGTTGAAGCCAGCGCACACTGCCACCGTGGAATTTTCGCTCGAAGTCCACCACGCCACCGCTGTTACCCGGATTGGCCTGAGGGTTGATGGGCGCAACACCGGGTCTAGGACTTGGCTCTATGGGGATGGCAAGATATTGAACGACATGACGCTTGCCCGCATAGGCGGTCACTTGCAGCGTCGCATCACCAAAATACCGCTCATAATTCGCTCCAAGTTGCTGATGGTCGATGCTTTTTCGCGTGTTGTAGCGAGTGGCGTTGCTCGCCACCGAACGCGGATCAGCTTTGTAAGCCTCCCATTCCTGCCCCAGCGGATCCTGCGTACCATTCTGCTCCAGGCTGCTGTAGATCAGCGCCAGCTTGCTGTCTTCATCCGGCTTGAAATTGAGCTTGGCAAAGATCTGATCACGGCGCGCCGAGCTGTGGTCGCGGTAACCGTCGGTGTCCATCCGCGAGGCGTCGAGTACGAAGCCGACGCCATCTGCCTCGCCTTCGGCGGTGAGGTGATTGCGAGTCAGGCCGTCGCTACCGATCAGCGTCTCGGCGCCGATACGCGGCCGGCCGATGCCATCACGGGAAAACATCTGGATCACCCCACCAGCATTGCTGCCATACAAGGTCGAGGCAGGGCCACGCAGCACTTCGATACGGTCGGCGGTATCCAGGTTGAAGGTCGCTGCCTGGCCCTGGCCATCCGGCGTACTCGCAGGAATACCGTCGGTGATCAACTTCAGCCCACGCACGCCGAAAGCTGAGCGCGCGCCGAAGCCGCGGGAGGATATCTGCAAGTCCTGCGCGTAGTTTTGGCGGTTCTGCACCACCAGCCCCGGCACCCGTGTCAACGCTTCGGATGCGTTGATCCCAAGCTGACCATCAGCTATCTGCTCGCGATCGATGCTGTCCACCGAAAACGGCAGGTCAAAACTTTGCGCCGCACTGCGTGAGCCGCTGACCACGCTGGGTTCGAGCACCAGGCTGCCAGATGCCTCCTGGGCCTGCGAGTTACCGGCCGCCGCGCAACTGCATAGCAGCATGGCCTTGGTGAGGCGGCAAAGCTGCGAAGGTTGGGAGATTGCTGTGCAGCTGGTAGACATGATCCTTTCCTTGTTCAGCATTGGCACACCCGGCGCCGCCATCCGGATCGGGATGGTTGAGCAAATCGTGGCATGGCGAATTCAACTTTCTTAGCATTCGCAAAACCGCAGGGCCTGCACTATACGGTCGGGCAGGCTTGACGTGCGACCCGCCAGCCAAAGCGATTGTTCAAACAATAGTGAGTGCCCGGAGATAACCGAATTGGCATTGCCTTACCCTGGCGGAACCTTCACGTGCGCTACGCCTCAAGATCGACGGCTCGTGTATCGCGGATGGCCTGCCTCCTGGCTCCGATATCAACCAATTGCAGGCTTGCCTTGCTCGCATCATCCGGCAACACTGCCGGCCCTCTCTCATTGACTGGAGCCTGCCTTGCGCCCTGCCGACATGCTGCGCCTTTTGTTGCTCGCTGCGATCTGGGGCGCCAGTTTTCTGTTCATGCGGGTTGTCGCGCCGGTTATCGGTAGCATGCCAACGGCCTTCTTTCGCGCCTCGATAGCCATGCTCGGGCTGCTGGCGATCCTGCTGCTGATGCGGGTGAAGTGGGACTTTCGCGGCAAGCTCGGCCTCTGCCTGATGCTCGGCGTGATCAATGCAGGTATTCCTTCGGCCATGTACAGCATGGCGGCGATGGTGCTGCCGGCGGGCTATTCGGCAATCATCAATGCCACCACACCACTGATGGGGGTGCTGATCGGAGCACTGTTTTTTGCCGAAGCGATGACGCTGACACGGGCCGCGGGTGTCGCTCTCGGCCTTTTCGGTGTCGCCGTACTGACCCGCAGCGGCCCGGCAGAGATGGACCTTAGCCTGCTGCTAGGCGCCCTGGCCTGCCTGCTAGCTACGGTGTGTTACGGCTTTGCCGGTTTTCTAACCCGCCGCTGGATAGCGGGTGGTCTGGACAATCGACTTACCGCATTTGGCAGCCTACTGGGCGCCAGCTTGTTCCTGCTACCAATGTTCGGCGGCTCGCTGGCGATACAGCCGCCAGCCAGTTGGGGCGGTTGGCTGGAATGGTCGTCACTGCTGGGGTTGGGGCTGGGCTGCACCGCATTTGCCTACGTGCTGTATTTCCGCTTGCTCAACGACATCGGGCCAATCAAGGCCTCGACCACCACCTTTCTGATTCCGATATTCGGCGTGTTGTGGGGCGCGCTGCTGCTCGACGAGCCGCTGTCCTGGGCGCACCTGTATGGAGGGATCCTGATTGCCATCGCTTTGTGGCTAGTGGTTCGTCCTACGACGAAGATGCCGACTTAGGCGTACGCGGCAGTTAGCTGCTCATCAGTGAGAGCTGACTGCTAGAGCCCGTGATCGCGCGCACGGACTGGGCGTCCACACGCGCTCCCACAAAAGCTGAATAGCTACTGCTGCAGCTCCTGCTCGGTAAACAGGTCGCTGAACAGCATGCTCGTCAGGTAGCGCTCGCCGGAGTCCGGCAGGATCACCACGAGGGTCTTGCCCTGCATATCCGGCTGTTCGGCCAGGCGTACCGCCGCTGCCATCGCCGCGCCGCAGGAAATACCACAAAGAATCCCTTCCTCGCGCATCAGACGCAGAGCCATGGCCTTGGCGTCTTCGTCGGTCACCTGCTCGACGCGGTCGACAATCGACAGGTCGAGGTTTTTCGGCACGAAGCCGGCGCCAATGCCCTGAATCTTGTGGGGGCTGGGTTTGACCTCATCACCGGCTATGGTCTGGGTGATCACCGGCGATGAAACCGGCTCCACCGCGACGGAGAGGATCGCCTTGCCCTGCGTCTGCTTAATGTACCGCGAGATACCAGTGATGGTGCCGCCAGTGCCAACGCCGGAGACCAGCACATCGATGGCACCCTCGGTGTCGTTCCAGATTTCCGGGCCGGTGGTCTTCTCGTGGATCGCCGGGTTGGCCGGGTTCTCGAATTGCTGCGGCATGTAGTATTTGCTGGTATCGGAGGCGGCGATTTCGGCGGCCTTGTCGATCGCCCCTTTCATGCCCTTGGCCGGCTCGGTGAGTACCAGCTCGGCGCCCAGCGCCTTCAATACCTTGCGGCGCTCCAGGCTCATAGAGGCCGGCATGGTCAGCATCAGCTTGTAGCCTCGTGCGGCGGCGACGAACGCCAGGCCGATACCGGTGTTGCCAGAGGTCGGCTCGACCAGGGTCATGCCCGGTTTGAGCACGCCGCGAGACTCGGCATCCCAGACCATATTGGCGCCGATCCGGCACTTCACCGAGTAAGCCGGGTTGCGGCCCTCGATCTTGGCCAGAATAGTCACGCCCTTGGGCCCGAGGCGGTTGATCATCACCAGGGGTGTATTGCCGATAGCCTGTGCGTTGTCTGCATAAATACGGCTCATGGTGTATCGGTTCCTTGTCATGACTGAGCCCGTCAGCCTATGCCTCAAGCCAGAACACGTCCAGCGTCTGGAAGTTCGAACTCCGGTAGATCGGCGGCAGTCAACTCCACACACCGCGTAACCGGACACCCACGATGAAACGTCGCTACAGCCTGCCCCTGTGGATCTGCCTCGGCCTGCTCACCCTGCTGCTGGTCGTGCATGTCGCCCTGCCCTACATGGTGCGCAATTACCTGAATGACAAGCTGGCCGAGATGGGTGATTACCGCGGCCAGATTGATGACATCGACGTGGCACTGTGGCGCGGCGGCTACCGAATCAATGGCCTGCGCATCGTCAAGGTGACCCAGAACCTGCCGGTGCCCTTCATCGACGCGCCGCAGATCGACATTTCGGTGAGCTGGAACGAACTGCTGGAGAATCATGCGGTGGTCGCCCGGGTGGTGTTCGAGCGCCCCGAGGTGAACTTTGTCGACGGCAAAAGCAGCGAAGATTCGCAAACTGGTGAAGGCACCGACTGGCGCGAGCAATTGAACAAGCTGCTGCCCATTACCCTCAACGAAGCAAGGATCAACGATGGCACCCTGGGTTTTTACAACTTCAATACCTCACCGCGGGTGAAACTGAAGGCCAATGACATCCAGGCCAGCTTCTATAACCTGACCAACGTGGCCGACGAACAGGGCGACCGCGTGGCGCGCTTCGAAGGCAAGGCCAAGCTGATGGATCAAGCGCCGCTGGAAGCCAGCGCGGTGTTCGACCCTTATCACAACTTCCAAGACTTCGAATTCCGCGTGCGGGCCACGGATATCGAGCTGCCACGCCTGAATAACCTGGCCAACGCCTACGGCAAATTCGACTTCAAGTCGGGCACCGGCGATATCGTGGTCGAAGCGATTGCCGAAGACTCCCAGCTCAGCGGCTACATCAAACCGCTACTGCGCAACGTCGAGGTGTTCGACTGGCAGCAGGATGTCGAGAACAAGAACAAAGGCTTCTTCCGCTCGATCTGGGAAGCGGTGGTCGCCGGTAGCGAAAAGGTGCTCAAGAATCGGCCCCGCGATCAAATCGCCACCCGCGTGGAACTGCGCGGCAGCACCAAGCAGCAGGATATCAGCGCCTTCCAGGCCTTTATCGGCATCCTGCGCAACGGCTTCATCCAGGCCTTCAACAGTGGTTTCGAACGCGACGCCGCTGAAGAGCCGTGAGCTGTCCATTCAGTGACTGAATACGCCGGCAACGTTCACAGCCGTGAGCCGGGCACGCTATAGTCGGCGCTTTCGTATTCGCCTGCACCGCGTGAGGATTCCCGATGAAGTTCGAAGGCACCGAGCACTATGTCGCCACCGATGACCTCAAGCTTGCGGTCAACGCCGCCATCACTCTGCAGCGCCCGCTGCTGGTCAAGGGCGAGCCCGGCACTGGCAAAACCCTGCTCGCCGAGCAACTGGCCGAATCCTTCGGCACGCGGCTGATCACCTGGCACATCAAGTCCACCACCAAGGCACACCAGGGCCTCTACGAGTACGACGCGGTCAGCCGTCTGCGTGACTCGCAGCTCAGCTCCGACAAGGTTCACGACGTTCGCAACTACATCAAGAAGGGCAAGCTATGGGAGGCGTTCGAGGCCGACGAGCGCGTGGTGCTGCTGATCGACGAGATCGACAAGGCCGACATCGAGTTTCCCAACGACCTGTTGCAGGAACTCGACAAGATGGAGTTCTACGTTTACGAGACCGACGAGACCATCAAGGCCAAGCACCGGCCGATCATCATCATCACCTCGAACAACGAAAAGGAGCTGCCGGACGCCTTCCTGCGCCGCTGCTTCTTTCACTACATCGCCTTCCCGGATCGCCAGACCCTGCAGAAGATCGTCGACGTGCACTACCCCGGCATCAGCAACAGCCTGGTGGCCGAAGCGCTGGACGTGTTCTTCGACGTGCGCAAGGTGCCAGGCCTGAAGAAGAAGCCCTCGACCAGCGAACTGGTCGACTGGCTCAAGCTGCTGATGGCCGACAACATCGGCGAAGCGGTGCTGCGCGAGCGCGACCCGACCAAAGCCATCCCGCCGCTGGCCGGGGCCCTAGTCAAGAATGAGCAGGATGTGCAGTTGCTTGAGCGCCTGGCCTTTATGGCACGCCGCGGTAATCGCTGATGCATAGCGGCAGCTGCCTGTGCGGCGTGGTGAAATATCAGATCGACGCGCCTATCAAATCGGCCAACCATTGCCATTGCGGCCAGTGCCGCAAGAGCCACGGCGCGGCATTCGCCACCTACGGCAACGTGCGCCGCGAGCATTTTCGCTTCACTCAAGGCGAAGAGTCGGTCAGCACCTTCACCTCATCGCCAGGCGTAGGCCGCACCTTTTGTCAGCACTGTGGCTCAAACTTGCAGTGGTTCGCCGAGCAGCCTTATCCGAAGTGGGTGTCGGTCGCGCTTGGCACACTGGATACGCCATTGCAAAACCTTGAGCAAAAGCACATCTACACCCGCTCGAAGGCCGATTGGTACTGCCTCAACGACGGTTTACCCGTCGATGATCACAACTGAGGGGGCGCCATGCTGCTCAACCTGTTCAACGAAATGCGCGCGGCCAAGGTGCCGGTGTCCCTGCGCGAACTGCTCGACCTGATCGATGCGCTCAAGCACAAGGTCGTGTTTGCCGACATGGACGAGTTCTATTACCTGGCTCGCGCCATTCTGGTGAAGGACGAGCGTCATTTCGACAAGTTCGACCGTGCCTTCTCCGCCTACTTCGATGGTTTGCAGAACCTCGACCAGCACCTCGAAGCGCTGATCCCCGAGGAATGGCTGCGCAAGGAATTCGAGCGTTCGCTGACCGACGAGGAACGCGCGCAAATCCAGTCCCTTGGCGGCCTCGACAAACTGATCGAGGAGTTCAAGAAACGCCTGGAAGAACAGAAGGAACGCCACGCCGGCGGCAACAAGTGGATCGGCACCGGCGGCACCAGCCCGTTCGGATCGGGCGGTTACAACCCGGAGGGCATCCGCGTTGGCGATGCCGGCAAGCGCCAAGGCAAAGCGGTCAAGGTGTGGGATCAGCGCGAGTACAAGAACCTCGACGACTCGGTGGAGATCGGCACGCGCAATATCAAGGTGGCCCTGCGCCGCCTGCGCAAGTTCGCCCGCCAGGGCGCCCAGGACGAACTGGACCTCGATGGCACCATCGACCACACCGCCCGTGACGGCGGCCTTTTGAACATCCAGATGCGCCCGGAGCGTCGCAACACGGTCAAGCTGCTCCTGCTGTTCGATATCGGCGGCTCCATGGACGCCCACGTCAAGGTCTGCGAGGAGCTGTTCTCGGCCTGCCGTACCGAGTTCAAGCACATGGAGTATTTCTACTTCCATAACTGCGTGTACGAATCGGTATGGAAGAACAACCTGCGCCGCAATGCCGAACGCATGTCCACCCACGACCTGCTGCACAAGTACGGCGCCGACTACAAGGTGGTGTTTATCGGCGACGCGGCCATGGCTCCCTACGAGATCACCCAGCCGGGTGGCAGCGTCGAGCACTGGAACGAGGAAGCGGGTTACCTGTGGATTCGCCGCTTCATAGAAACCTACAAGAAGCTTATCTGGATCAACCCCTACCCGCGGGAAGCCTGGGACTACACCACGTCGACCGGCATCATTCGCGAGTTGATCAACGACCAGATGTTCCCGCTTACTCTGCAGGGGCTGGAAGACGGGATGCGCTTTCTGGCCAGGTAGCTGCAACCTGTAGCCCGGGTCGAGCGCAGCGACACCCGGGAAAGGCTCTGGGTATCGCTTCGCTCAACCCAGGCTACGCAACCACTTCAACGCATGCGCGGCGTCTGTCGCTCTGGCGCAACGCGGCGCTGACGACGGCCAAATGGCAAAGCCAGCAACAGCAGGATGCTTTCCACTACCCAGGCGATAAACAGCGCGCAGGCGATACCCCAGGCGATCGCCTCCGGCGCCAGCAGCACCTGATAGCGGTAGGCAGCCCGGGTTTCTGCCAGCAACTGCGCATCGGCAGCGGTTGCCAGGTGCCAGACCTGGCCATACCAGGGACCTTGCATCGCCAGGGATTCTTTCTCGAGCAACGCAGAGCGCTCGACCAGCAGGCCGACGCTGCGCGCATCGCTCTGCATTACCGGATCGCTGCTATTGCGATAGTGGCCGACCAGGCGCTGCAGGTTACCGTCGAAGAAGCGCCGGGCAGTATCACGAAAGCCGCTCAGACTCTGTTCGGACTCAAGACGGTGGGCTTCGACGCGCTTGGCGTAATCATCGATGAAGCCGGGCACCTGAACGCCCAGCAGCAGGCCAAGAGCAAACAACGCCAGACGCAGATAACTTCTTATCATCCTTCCCTCGTCGCCCCGCGGGACGTCAGTCAGTTGCTCTGGCCCTGGGCGATGCATTCGCCGGCGCGCCACAGGCGCCATTCACCAGGCTGATAGACCGACCAGGCTTCGTTGTCGGTCAACGGCTCGGTGGCCAGCACCGAAACCACGTCATCGGGCGTGGTTTCGGCGTGAAAATCCACGCTCATGTCGGCATCACGCAGGTGTGCAGGGCCGAAGGGCGCGCGCCGGGTGATGTGCGCCAGCTTGGTCGAGCAAAAGCTGAATAGCCAGTCGCCGTCACTGAGCAGGCAGTTGAACACGCCGTGCTGTCGATAGGCCGCACAGGCTGCGACAAGTTCAGGCAACAGCACCTCGATCGGCACAGCTTCCGGGAAGGCAGTACGAATGCGGTTGAGCAGGTCACAGAAGGCCGACTCGCTGTCGGTATCGCCAATGGCGCGGTAGAAGCTCAGCGCCGGGCGGAAATCGGCCAGTTGGCCGTTGTGGGCGAAACACCAGTTGCGCCCCCACAGTTCACGCACAAAGGGATGGGTGTTGGCCAGGCACACGCGCCCGACATTGGCCTGGCGGATATGCCCGATCACCACTTCGCTCTTGATCGGATAGCGCTGCACCAGCTGCGCCACTTCAGATTCGCTGCTCGCCCGCGGGTCCTGGAAGAGACGCAGGCCGCGCCCTTCGTAGAACCCGATGCCCCAGCCATCTCGATGCGGCCCGGTACGCCCGCCACGCTGCATCAGCCCGGTGAAGCTGAAAACGATATCGGTGGGGACGTTGGCACTCATACCGAGCAGCTCACACATGATCTGGCTCTCGCTCTCTCAGGTTTACAAACGCGGTTCGACGCGAGTACTACGGCTGCCCCGTGGCGCCTTGTACTCTGGCTCCTGATCCTGCTGCAGACGCTCGCGCAAGGTCAGGTCGCTGTCATCGCCCTGCTGTTCTTCACGCGCGGCCTTGCGAGTCTTGGCGCGGCTCAGGAACGGCCAGCGTATGGCCACGAACACCAAATAGATGGCGAACACGATAAGCCCGTACATCGCCAGATCCGCCACAGCACGCCAGGCGTTGCTGCCCACCTTGAAAATCAGATCGAGGGCGACGATCGCCACAGCCGGTGCGAACAGCTCCTTGGCAGGGTCGACGATGGTCGGGCAAAACAGCAGGATCGCCACCAGCACCCGCAGCGGCTCACGCAGGTAGCGCCACATCCAGCCGGTAATCTTGAACCACACCAGCAGGCAGCCCAATGCGGCAATCGCATAAGCGCCCCAGGCGAGGAGATAGTCGTTTTCGATCATGAGGGGGATGGTTCCCTTGCTTGACTGGGCTCGAACGGGCAAATCCGTATTTTCGGCAGTTGCCTGGCCACAAAGGCGCTTATGATAACGGCTTTTCCCTGGTTCGGCGCTTTTAGGCCACTTCAAAAACCACCGCGTTTTTAGAAATGCCGCCTGGCGTCGCCCGCGCTTTGGAGACTCCCATGACCAACGCCCCTATCGCCCGCAAGGCCGCTGGCGCCGATCCATACCATTGGCTCGAAGCCCGCGACAGCGACGAGGTACTGGATCATTTGCGCGCCGAAAATGCTTACCTGGAAAGCCAGTTGAGCGATCAGAGCGCGCTGCGCGAGAGGCTGTTTCAGGAAATAAAAAGCCGTATTCGCGAGACCGATCTCTCGTTGCCGACGCCTTGGGGCGATTACCTTTATTACCAGCGCACCACCGCTGGCGATGAATACCCGCGCCACTATCGCTGCCCACGCCCCGCGGATGACAGCCTGAACATCGACGAAAGCGCGGAACAGCTGCTTCTCGACCCCAATGAAATCGCTGCAGGTGGTTTCCTGTCGCTGGGCGCCTTCAGCATCAGCCCCGATCAACAGCGGCTCGCCTACAGCCTGGATACCAGTGGCGACGAGATCTACCGCCTGTTCGTCAAAGAGCTGAGCAGTGGCGTAATCACGGAGCTGCCCTTCGAGAACTGCGACGGCAGCATGACCTGGGCCAATGACAGCCAGACTTTCTTTTACGGCGAGCTGGACGATACGCACCGCCCAGGCACGCTGCATCGTTTTCGTCTGGGCGAAGCGCAGAGCACCCAGGTTTTTCACGAGCCTGATGGGCGTTTCTTCCTCAGCTGCTACCGCAGCAGCTCAGAGCGCCAGCTGGTACTGCTGCTCGGCAGCAAGACCACCAGCGAGTGCTGGGTGCTGGATGCCGATGCGCCTCTAGAGCTCTTCCAATGTCTGGCCCCGCGTGAAGACGGCCACGAATACTACGCCGACCACGGCAAGCTCGACGGCGAATGGGCCTGGCTGATTCGCAGCAACCAGACCGGCATCAATTTCGCGCTGTACAGTGCAACACAGGAGCAACCAACGCGAGCCCACTGGCAGGAACTTGTGGCGCACAACGAGCACGTCATGCTCGAAGGCGTCAGCCTGGCCGAATCGGCACTGGTGCTCAGCTTGCGTGAAGGTGGTCTGCCGGTCATCGACGTACGCCCGCAGGGGCTGGCTGGTTATCGCGTCAGCCTGCCGGATGCGGCATACAGCCTGTATGTACAGGACAGCCTGGAGTTCAGCAGCCCGGTGATTCGCCTGCGTTACGAGGCGCTCAACCGCCCGGCACAGGTGCGCCAGTTGAAACTGGCGGATGGCACGCAGCAGATCCTCAAGGAAACGCCGGTGCTTGGCGAGTTCGATGCCGATGCATACATCAGCCAGCGGCTATGGGCGACAGCGGCGGACGGCACTCAGGTGCCGATCAGCCTGGTGGCCCGCCGGGACTCATTGGCGCAAGCGGCGCCCCTCTATCTATATGGCTATGGCGCCTACGGCGAGAGCCTTGATCCGTGGTTTTCCCATGCGCGCCTGAGCCTGCTCGATCGCGGCGTAGTGTTCGCAATCGCTCACGTGCGCGGCGGCGGAGAGCTGGGAGAAGCCTGGTACCGCGCGGGAAAACTGGAGCACAAACAGAACAGCTTCGGTGACTTCATCGCCTGTGCAGAGCAGCTGATCGCCCAGGGTTTCACCAACCCCTCGCAGCTGGCCATCAGCGGAGGCAGTGCGGGCGGCTTGTTGATCGGCGCGGTGCTCAATCAACGGCCAGAGCTGTTTGCCGCCGCCATTGCCGAAGTGCCTTTCGTCGATGTGCTCAACACCATGCTCAATCCGGATCTGCCGCTGACGGTGACCGAGTACGACGAATGGGGTGACCCCAATCAGCCGGCCGTCCATGAGCGCATCAAGGGTTACGCACCTTACGAGAACGTCAGCGCGCAGGCCTATCCCGCCATCCTCGCCGTTGCCGGTTACAACGACAGCCGTGTGCAGTACTGGGAAGCCGCCAAATGGGTGGCGCGGCTGCGCGAATTGAAAACCGATGACAACCTGCTGCTGCTTAAAACCGACCTGGAAGCCGGCCATGGCGGCATGAGCGGCCGCTATCAGGCCATCCGCGATGTGGCGCTGGAATATGCCTTCCTGTTCAAGGTGCTCGACCTGCACGTGGCAGGTCGATAGCGGGCTGCCGGAGTCAGCAGCGGAAGTCGTCAATCAGGAATTTGCTCGCCTGGTTGTTCGGGCGTCAGTTCTTCCTGACGCTCGGTGGCGTCATCGGCAGCTTTGGTGGACTCGTCGTTGTCACGGCCATCACGAATGACCGGCGGCGTATCCGGGTCGACCTTAGATGGATCTGGCACTTGAGGTGTCTGAATGGCGCCTGCCGGCTGCGGCGGCGCCGACTGTTGCTGCTGGGCGTGAGTGACGCCAGCCAATGAAAGCAGGCTGATCAGCATTACGCTGGATGTGCGCATGTTTGGTACTCCTCTGTACAAAGGGACATGCTGCGTTGGGCATTGCCGGCGCGCGGAAAGTGCAGACTCATTGCTCGGCTCAGCCTATATACTGCGAAAACCGGTTACCAAGGATCGATCATGAGCAGCCCATCCACGCCAACCTCCAAACTCGACCGCATTCTCGCCGACGCCCAGCGTAGCCGCGAAGAAGGCTATCGCGACAAAGCCCTGCGCATGTACCCGCACGTATGCGGCCGCTGCGCCCGTGAGTTTTCCGGCAAGCGCCTGAGCGAACTGACCGTACACCACCGCGACCACAACCACGACAACAACCCTCAGGACGGCTCCAACTGGGAGCTGCTGTGCCTGTTTTGTCACGACAACGAACATTCGCGTTACACCGATCAGCAGTACTTCAGCGAAGGCTCGACCGCCAGCCAATCGGGGCCGAAAACCACCCACAAGGCATTTGCCAACCTCGCTGATCTGCTGCAGAAAAAATCCTGAGGAGCGAACAGGCCGTATAATGCCGCCCATTTTGCGCGAGGCCTGTCCGTGGGCAACAAACGATACAGCTGCATTGGTCTTTACAACCCCAAGTCACCGGAGAACGTCGGCGCCGTGATGCGCGCCGCCGGTTGCTACGGCGTTGCCTCGGTCTTCTATACCGGTAAGCGCTACGAGCGCGCGCGGGACTTTGTCACCGATACCAAGCGCGTGCACCTGGATATTCCCTTGATTGGCATCGATGACCTGCAAAAGGTCATCCCGCTCGGCTGCACACCGGTAGCCGTGGAACTGGTGGATGGCGCCCTTCCCTTGCCGACTTACACCCACCCGGATCGCGCCTTCTATATCTTCGGCCCCGAAGATGGCTCGCTGGACAAAGCCGTACGCGACTGGTGCCAGGAGGTGATTTATATCCCGACTCAGGGCTGCATGAACCTGGCCGCGACGGTCAACGTCGTCCTCTATGATCGCCTGGCCAAAGGCAACAACACCAAGACCGGCCCCAAGTACTGAGCGAGTTGCGGGCAAAATAAAGCCCGGCCTAAGCCGGGCATCCGGTGCAGCATGCCAAATCAGGCCGGCTGAACTTTGCCACCGGTACGCTCGTAACCGTCTTCGGCTACCAATTTGCCACCGACGCGTTCAAAACCGTTCTCGGCAACTTTGCCGCCAGTGCGGCTGTAACCATCTTCAGCTACCAGTTTGCCGCCAACGCGCTCGAAGCCGTTTTCGGCGATCTTGCCACCAGTACGCTCGTAACCGTCTTCAGCTACCAGCTTGCCACCGACGCGTTCAAAACCATTCTCGGCGATCTTTCCACCAGTACGCTCGTAACCATCTTCAGCTATCAGTTTGCCACCAACGTGCTCGAAGCCGTTTTCAGCGATTTTGCCACCGGTACGTTTGTAACCGTCTTCAGCGACCAGCTTGCCGCCGACATGCTCAAAACCGTTTTCGGCAATCTTGCCACCAATACGCTGGTAGCCATCTTCAGCGACTTTCTGCGCACCAACCGAGTGCGAAGTAGTTGCGTCAACTGGGCCCTGTGGCAGTGCAAAAGCAGCGCTGGCGAGGGTGGCGATAAACAGGCTGGCGATAAATTCAGTTTTCATGGTGAGCTCCTTGGGAGGAAGTAAGTGGGTATGGAGCTCATGTTACTTAAGATTTTTTGATCAAAAACTTGATCCCGAGAATAGTAAAGATCGACTTCATTGATAGCTCGCGTAAACCAGCAGTGGCGGGCCTGTAAAGCAAAACGCCCAATCTGGCATCCGCACCGGATTGGGCGTTGTCGCATCAAAATAGATCAATTACTCAGATAAGTTAGCAACGGCAGACCAGGGCTATGGCCTGCAAGCCTGGCTAAAAGACTCAACGCAGTAGGCGCGTATCCAGCACCTTGGAGCTGCGACCCATAACGTTTTCGGTGATTTCGATGAAGTCCTTGGTGCTGGCCTTGTCCATGCGCATCAGGCCACGGGCAACGTCATCCAGGGAACGCTGTTGGCCATCTTTGGTAGCCTGACGAATCTCGCGGTCGAGCTCCTGCAGCAGCAGAACGGCGCGGGCGGTGACCGGCCCGGTAGAGGTTTCGGTACGTAGGGATTTGACCGGCTTGCTCCACTTGATCAGGTGCTCGCGCACTTTCTGGTAGCGATCTTCGCTAAGGCCGCCCGCACGCCGCATCACTTCGATGGCGTAATACTCGGCGATCCCTTCGCTGATCCAGTCGCTCTTGTCGGTGTCGCTGATCCGGCTGAAAACGTGCACCAGCTCGTGCACCAGTGAGCTGGTGCCGTTTTCGCTGACCAGCGGACGGTCGGCATGCATGAAATAGGAATTGGGCGCAGACAGGCCACCGCGCCACATAGGGTCACCAGCGCCGACTACCAGCAACTTGGCCGGGTCACGCGGGAACACCGCCTGCATTTCCGGCCAAACGAACGTCAGCAGAGTCAGGGCATCCATCCGGCGCATGCCCTCGCCCACGGGTGCGGCGATGGTGACCTGGGTCTCACCCAGTTTGGCGCGGCGAGTGCCGATCTTGCCCGCGACGATCCAGCCAGTGGGCCGGTCGAACTTGCGCTGCGGGTTGTCGATACGGAACTTGTTCTTGCCGACCCGCGGCCAGCCGGTTTCGACGCTACGCCAGCCTTTGGGCAGGTCGAACTCCAGGCGCGCGACCAGATCGGTATGGTCGGCCTGGTTAAGTACTGCGCTCGGGATCAGATCATCACCACGCAGCAGCGCCCAATCCTCGGTCATTCGTGCATCGAAACGCCCTTCCCCACGCGGATGGCTAATACGCACCTTGTAGCTCAAGGTGCTCTTGCCTTTGCTAGGCACCCACAGGCCACGCTGCTCGCCCTCCGGCTTCCACTCACCATCGGCTTTGAAGTCGCTGTAGTAGCCATCGTCACCGAGGTTGAAGTTGAGGCTGCGCACACGCTCGCCTTTTTCCAGGGTGATGCTGACCTGCGCCTCGTCGCTATCGGGAAGGAATTTCACCTTGTAGTCCAGATCGACCTTTTCGGCCGCCCAGACGGGCGTGCCGGTACTCAACAGAACAGCGGACAGCAGCAGGCAGCGAATCGACATATAGGAGACTCCAGGGCGGACGCGTCAGAACGCAACGGGGGATCTGAGCACAGCAAGAATATGACGCAACAGGGCAATCAAACACTAGCGCGCTTAAACGAGCCTTAACGGCTCATCGCAGACAATCAGCCAGCGCGAAAGATCAGATGTTCTTCCCAGTCATCTTCGGCCACGCTGTTTTCACTGAGCATGCGCCCTGCCTGGGAGATGCGCTCGCGATGTACGGCATCTGGGTCGCCGCAAACCAAGTGATGCCAGTGCGGCAGGTCCTTGCCCTCGCTGATCAGCCGATAGCCGCAGGTTGGCGGCAGCCACTGGAACTGATCCGCCTGGGCGGGAGTGAGCTGGATACAGTCTGGCACAAAGGTCTTGCGATTAGGGTAATCGCTGCAGCGGCAGGTTTGCAGGTCGAGCAGTTTGCAGGCGATGCGCGTGTAATACACCGCGCCATCGTCTTCGTCCTCAAGCTTTTGCAGACAGCAAAGGCCACAGCCATCGCACAGCGACTCCCACTCCTGAAGGTCGAGTTGCTCAAGCGTTTTGTGTTTCCAGAACGGTGATGTGGGAGCAGTCATGATCAGGCGGGAGGTAGCGGGCGAAAAGGCCGGCAGTCTAGGTCTGCCGGCCGCACAGCACAAGCCACGCGCGACGGCGTGACTCAATAGCCGCGGGAGAAATTCACCAGCCCTTTGAGGGCATGGCCTTCCCTGTATCGCTGCAAATTGCTGACGAACAGCTCGACCAGCAAATGCGGCAGCGTCGGCGCGGCGCTGTGGCCGGTTAGCAGCAGGTTGTCAGCCGTCCAGAACGGGTGGCCGACAGGCAGCGGCTCCTCACGGCACACATCGATCACCGCCCCGCCCAACTTGCCCTCCGTCAGCGCCGCAACCAGATCCTCATCGACCACGGAGGTGCCACGGCCGGCGTTGATCAGTACTGCGGTGGGTTTGAAATTGGCGAGCAGCGCGGCGTCATAGATATCGCGTGTCGCTGGCGTATTGGGCAGCAGGTTGATCACGTAATCGGCTTGCGACACCAGACGTGGCAGGCTCTCGAGCCCGGCCACCTCGTTGAACGGCGGCAGCGTTCGCGCGCTGCTGGCGACGCCCGTGAGCTCGACGTTGAAGGGCTTGAGAAAGCCCGCCACTGCCAGGCCGATTTCACCTGTGCCGACGATCAGCACCTTGCGACCAGCCAGGCTGCCCGGCACTCGCCCGTCCCAGCGCTGCTCACGCTGGGCCTGCAGCCGAGTGAAGAGTTCGCGCTCGTGGGCGAGCATATGACAAAGCACGTACTCGGCCATGATCTGCCCGAACACACCGACCGCGCGGGTCAGTTGATAATCCTTCGGCAGGTCATCTGCCAGCAGCGGCGCGATACCAGCCCAGGTGGACTGCAGCCACGCTGGCTTATGGCCGACACGCAGCAGCTCGGCGAACAGGCCGGGTTCACCCAGCCACACCGGGCAGCCGGCGGCCTGTTCAACGAGCGAACTGCCCTCGCCAACAACCAGCTCGAGCTGAGGAGCGGCGCTCTGCAGCAATTGCCGATAGATGGCGTGATCATGCTCGGCAATCAGTACCCGCATGATTTGATGCCCCCTCAGACCGGATCGTTACGACGTAGCAGCTCTTCGGGAAGATGCTCGATGTAATCTTCCTCCGGTGGCGGCATCTGCAGGTGATAACCCTGACTGTCGAGGTTCTCCAGCACCTTGGCGATATCCTCGCGGGCCAGCGTGCGCTCTGGCGTCAGCACCATGTCGAACGCATGGATGGGCGGGCCGAATGCGCTCAACAGTGGCTCGGGCACGCGCGCTAGCGCATCCGCGCGCAGCACGTAGAGATACATCTCGTTCTTGCGCGTACTTCTGTAAATCGAGCAGATACGTTTCACGCAGCTTCTCCTTCGCCAGCCAGGCAGTCGAGCAATGCCTGGCCCATCAATTCGCGACGCCAGCCACGCAGGCTCTCGGGCAAACGGTATGGCCCGTTCGGGTAGCCGCTTTTGAGCAGCGCCTCCAGCGTCTTCTTGCGCAGCATCAGTTCGGGCACGATTTCCAGGCGTTCGCCCTCACGCTGACCAATCGCACGCAGCTTCTTGAGCAGCCCGCTGGCCTCGATCGGCAAGGGCTCAGGCATCGCCGGTGGCCACTCGCTTGGCGGCAGCGCAGCCGCCTCGCGAATCAACTGCAGGATGGTTTCGCCATCCTGGCGGACAGTCTTCGGGTGCATGTCTTCGATACGCGCCAGAGCGACCAGATCGCTTGGCTGCTGGCGGGCCAACGGCCACAGCGAATGCTCACGCAGAATACGGTTGCGCGGCTGATTGCGTGCCCTGGCCTGACACTCACGCCAGATGCACAGCTCGCGCAGTACCGCGAGCTGTGCGCGTGACAGCTTCCAGGCCAACTTGGCGTCGCGGTACGCCTCTTCAACCGGCGTTTCGCGGCGCAGGCCGGCAATCAGCTCGGCGCCATCCTCGAGAATCCAGGCATTCTTCTCAGCCGAGAGTTTGTTTTGCAGGCGGCGATACAGCTCGGCCAAGTGCACGACGTCTTCGGCCGCGTAACTGACCTGGGTTTCGGACAGCGGGCGCTGCAGCCAGTCCGAACGGGTCTCGCCCTTCGGCAGCTCGATATCCAGCACCGCCTGCACCAGGCGCGAGTAGCCCATGGAGAAGCCGAGATTGAGGTAGCCGGCCGCGAGCTGCGAGTCGAACAGCGGCGCTGGCAGGCTGCCCGTCAGGCGCAGGAACACTTCCAGATCTTCGCTGCAGGCATGCACCACTTTGACCACCTGCTGATCTTCGAGCAATGCGGCGAATGGCGCCCAGTCGCCGATCAACAGCGGGTCGATCAGGTAAGCATGCTCGCCTTCGCTGACCTGCAGCAGCCCGGCAATCGGGTAGAAGGTGTCGACGCGCATGAACTCGGTGTCCAGCGCCACGAAGGGCTGCTTGCGCCAGACAGCGCAGTGCGCTGCCAGGCTGGCGTCGTCTCGAATCCAGACAATTTCGATGGTCACGCGGCTCTCCCGTAAAGATTGCCGCGCAGTATATCCCGTGAACCTCGGCTGTGCGCTCATGGCAGTTCGCTGCACAGACGCTCGCGCAGTGCATCGGAACAACGCAGCATGGGCTCGCGCAACTCGTCGACGATCAGCCCTTGCGTGGCGAGCATGGCCTTGACCGGCGCAGGGTTGGGCTCGCTGAACGCCAGGCGAATCCACGGCAGCAATTGGCGAAACCGCTCACGCCCCGCCTGCAGATTGCCTTGCTGCAACAGCGCGACCACGTCGACGAAGTCAGCCGTGCGAATATGCGCCGCCGCGGAAATGGCGCCGCTGCCGCCGAGGCACAAGGTGGCGAATATCTGTTCATCTTCGCCAGTGAGCACATCGAGCACAGCGTCTTCGATCAGCATCTGGGTCTTGCGTATATCGCCGCCACAATCCTTGATCGCCACAATGCGTGGGTGCCGGGCCAACTGGCGGATAGTCTCCAGCTCCATGCTCACGGCGCTGCGATACGGAATGTCGTAAAGGATGATCGGCAGCTGCGAGGCGTCGGCGATGGCCTGGAAGAACGCCAGCAGGCCCTGCTGCGAGGGCCTTACATAGTAGGGCGCTGGCACCAGAATGCCGGCCAACGGGCGACGCTGGATACACTGCAGTCGGCCCAGCACCGCGGCCTGGTTATTGCCGCTCAGGCCCATCACCACGCGATCAGCTGGCACCACCTCCAGCACGGCGTCGAGCACCGTCAGTTGCTCCCTCTCATCCAGAGCAGCTGCCTCTCCACTGGTACCACAGACCACCAGCCCGGTCGCGCCAGCTTCTATCAGATGCGTGGCCAGCGATCGCAGCGCCGGCACATCCACCTGTCCACCGCGAAACGGCGTTACCAGTGCAACCCAGACTCCAGAAAACGTAGACATGCATGAGACTCCTCGGTGTAGACCGTGTGGTCACCGTCGATGGAGTCCGGGAAGGGAGTGTAGCGAAGGGATACTTCGACTTAGCGCCTCTGTCCTGTCAGCCCATCTGACGGGACAGCGCGCCCCGGTCAAATGAGCGACTGTTTCTTCGACTTGCCAGCTTCCAGGCAAACGCACTGCGCCGTAGCGACGAGGCTATAGACACAAAACGAAGGCTGGGAAATGGGCGACATGAACTGCTCGGACAAGACGTTGTGGGCCGATACTGCCGAAACCACCGAAGCGGTGTCAATACGGACAGCAAAGGCACTACGAGAGCCTCTGCAGTTCCAATTAGGTATATACGCGACCGCTTCGATCCTCAATTGATTTAAAAACAGCCTTTTACAGCAGTAATATCCCACTATGCTTCAACTTGAGCGGCTAACCCACCGCTCCCGGTGGGTTTTATCGGTTCGCTGAAGTTGCTCAAATGCAGCTTCCAGCCTGGAAACTGTTTCTCGTTACCCTCCCCCACCCGGCCACCTCTATGCAGAGGCTCGTATGGGAATCGCCGCCAGTGACCTTAATCAGCAAATCATTCGCCCGACACTGCTGTATCTGAATAGACAATCCACTGCTGCCGAAGCCCTGCTGCTCGGCGTCGCCGCCTGTCAGTCGTCACTGGGCGCAGCCTTGGACAATCACAGCGGCTTTGGGCTGTACCGAATCACCCAGTCCCATCATCAGCACCTTTGGGATGATCGCCTGGCAGCCAACCCCGACCTCGCCAGCCTGGTACGCGGCCTGGCCAGCCAGCACGCGTTTCTCGGCGCGCCTCACTTGGAGCTGACCGTCAACCTGCGCTACGCCACAGCGATTGCCTGGCTGCTGATAGAGCACCATGGGCAAGAACTGCCAGCGGCTGACGATCTCGGCGCTCAGGCGCTGATCTGGCAGGCGGTTTTCGCGCCGTATCGCAAGCCGAATGAATTCGTTTGTGCCTGGCAACGTTGCATTCTCGGGCTGGCGAGCACCGCGTGAAAAACTGACTGTCGAGTCACAGGTGCCAAGCACCGAAAGGCTCTATATCCTGGGTTTCACGGATAGCATCAATCTCGAAGGATCGTGTTTACCCTGAACTTTCCGAATTGCAGCTCAGTCAGCAAGCGAGAGTTCCCCGAACCTGCCATGGAGCACCCCGTGAGTAAAACAATCCTAAGAACCGGTTTGGCAATCGCCATCGCATCCACCTCCACCTACGGTCTGGCCAGCGGCTTTGCTTTGAACGAGCAAAGTATCTCTGGCATGGGCATGTCGTTCGCGGGTCGTTCTTCCGCCGCGGACGACGCCAGCACCGTATTTGGCAACCCGGCTGGCATGGCGCGCATCCAGCGCGAGCAGGTCAACTTCGGTGTCGCCGCTATTCATGCCAAAAGTCGAATCAGCAATACCAGCAGTACGACCGCACCAGCTGCAGGTGGCGGCGGCGCAAACGGTGGTAGCAATGACGGCGATATGGTGCCGACCACTGGCGTGCCAATGGGTTACTACGTAAAACCGCTGGATGAAAAAGTAGCGTTCGGCGTTGGCGTGTATGTGCCCTTTGGTCTGGCGACGGAATACGAGAATGGCTTCCAGGGCCGCTATTTTGCCGACAAGAGCTATGTACGCGTCATCACCGTACAACCCACGCTCAGCTATCGCTTCAACGACAAGCTGTCGGTTGGCTTTGGCCCGACGTTCAACCATATCGAAGGTGAGCTGAGTTCTTCGCTGACCAACCCCTTTGGCCCGGCTGGATCAAATGACGGCAAGGTCAAGGTTAAGGGCGACGACACGGCCGTTGGCTTCAATGCCGGCGTGCTTTATGAGTTCACACCGCACACTCGCGTTGGTGTGACGTACCGCTCCAGGGTCAAGTACGAACTTGAAGGCGACACACGTGTATCCGGTCCGGGCGGCGCAATTGCTACCTCGGCAGGCAAATACGACGCTTCGCTAGATGTGACCACCCCCGAGTCGGTGGACATGTCCTTCACCCACGAACTGAACGATGCCTGGACGTTGTACGCCGGCAGCACCTGGACTCGCTGGAGCCGCTTCAAGGAGCTGCGTATCGAGAACGAAGGTGTCGGCGGCGCCTTTGCCGGCTCGTTAGGCACCATCGTCGAAGAGCAGGAATGGCATGACACTTGGGCTCACGCAGTCGGCCTGTCCTACAAGGTGAACCCGCAGTGGGTACTGCGCACCGGCCTCGCCATTGACCAGACCCCCACAAACAACACCGACCGCTCGCCACGTATCCCTTCTGGCGACCGGACTATCTTCAGTCTGGGCGCTGGCTGGAGCCCGACAGAGGATATGACCATCGACGTCGCCTACTCCTATCTCAAGGAAGAAGATGTAGACATCAGCCGCAGCAGCACGGCGCGCGGCAGCTACAACGCCACCTACAAAAATAGCGCTCACGGCCTCGGCGCATCCCTGACCTATCGCTTCTAATCGAAGCAGAGCCCGGTCACTTCAAACGGCTGGGCTCATTCTTCACACATAAAAAATCGCGGCCTTGGCCGCGATTTTTTTGCTTCTGGCCTCAAGGCTTTGAGGCAATCGCCTTCTCTATAGCGGCGATCAGCTCGGGATCATCCGGTTTGGTCAGGCTGGAAAACCGTGCTACCACCCGCCCTTTGCGATCGACCACGTACTTGAAGAAGTTCCAGCGTGGCGCTGCCGTCTGCTTGGCCAGCTCCTTGAACAAGGGGATGGCGTTATCGCCAGTGACCGGCTGGGTTTCGCTCATGGTGAAGGTCACGCCGTAATTCACGTAGCAGACCTTGGCGGTCTCCTCGGCGTTGTCGGACTCCTGTTTGAATGAGTCGGACGGCACACCAAGAATCTCCAGCCCCTGATCGCGATAACGCTTGTTGAGCGCCTCCAGCCCTTCGAACTGTGAGGTGAAGCCGCAGAAGCTGGCGGTATTGACCACCATCAGCGGCTTACCGGCGAACTGTTCACACAGGTCGATCTTGTCCTTGGATCGCAGCTTGGGCAGCTCACCTTGCAGCAGTGCCGGGCACTCGGCAGCCTGCAAGCTGCCGCTCAATGCCAGCAAGGCCAGGGGCACGGCAAACAATGACATTCGCATCGAATCGTTCCTTATCGGTAACCGCTCAGCAGAGGTTCATGCCCAGCTGCATGATCGCTAGGCCAGCCGTACGCCAGGCCCAGAAGATAACTGTAAGCAGAGCCAGCCCAACAGCGCCAACGGCTACTACGGTTAAAGGTTTGAACATCATGCCTGGGCTCCTTGCAAACGCGCTACGGGCTGCTCACGAACCGGCCAGTTGAGCGCGGCGGCAAGCACGCTGAGCAGGATGGAAATCTGCCACACCAGATCATAGCTGCCCGTGTGGTCGTAGAGGTAACCGCCGAGCCAGCCGCCAAGGAAAGAGCCCAACTGGTGAAACAGAAACACGATGCCACCGAGCATCGACAGGTTACGGACGCCGAACATAGTCGCCACGGTCCCATTGGTCAGCGGCACCGTAGACAACCACAGCAGCCCCATGGCGATACCAAAGGCGTAGGCCGTCCATACGCTCAGCGGCACCGTAATGAACAGCGTGATGACCACGCCGCGCGCCAGATACAAGGCGCTGAGCAAGCGCGGCTTGGAACGCCGCCCGCCCAACCAGCCTGCGATGTACGTGCCGAACACGTTGAACAAGCCCACCAGCGCCAACACCGTAGTGCCGACGATGGCTGGCAGATGCTGGTCGACCAGGTAAGCAGGCAGGTGCACGCCAATGAATACCACCTGAAAGCCGCAAACGAAAAAACCTAAGGCCAGCAGCCAGAAGCCGGAGTGGCTGCACGCCTCACGCAACGCTTCAGCCAAGGTCTGCTGAGGGCCGTGGGAGACTTGCGGCCGATCCTTGACCATCACGGCGAGCGGCACGATCAGCGCGACCATCATGCCCAGCGCGATCAATGCGGCCGACCAGCCCAGCCAACCAATCAACCCCAGCGTACCCGGCAACATGGCGAACTGGCCGAAAGAGCCTGCAGCGGCGGCGATGCCCATGGCCATACTGCGTTTCTCCGGCGGCACCGCACGACCGACGACGCCGAGAATTACCGAGAACGAAGTGCCGGACAGGCCGATACCAATCAGCAGCCCGGCGCTCAGCGACAGTGACAACGGCGAGTCCGCGAGCCCCATCAGCACCAGCCCGGCTGCATAAAGCACACCACCGACGATGATCGCCCGCTGCGCGCCGAAGCGATCAGCCAGCGCACCGGTAAATGGCTGTGCAATGCCCCAGATCAAGTTCTGCAAGGCGATGGCGAAGGCGAACACACCGCGCCCCCAGCCGAAATCCGCGCTCATCGGCGACAGGAACAGACCAAATCCGTGGCGAGTGCCGAGAGACAAGGCAAGGATCAACGACGCCCCCACCATCAAACAGATACCCGTGCGCTGTAGCGAGCTCATTGCATGTCCTTTTTGTTATCAAATCCAACACGGGTAGAAATGGTGATTAACGCCCTTATGGTCGATCCAGGCTGGCAAGCAACTCATCCAGCGCTTGCAGATGATGGGTTTGCACGCGCTGCTTCAGTTGCACCTGCACGCCCTGCCAGGCGTCAAGTGCGTCGCTAACAAGCTGCTCTCCGGCCTCAGTCATCGCCACCAGACGGTTACGCTGATCGGCGCCATCTTGCAGCATCACAAGATTACGCCCCTCCAACACCCGAAGATTTCGCCCAAGCGTACTGCGCTCCAGGCCCATGGCTTGCGCCAGATCAGTGATGCTTGGCTGATTGAGACGCTGCAGGTGCCTGAGCAAAGAATACTGGGCAACGTTGAGCCCGACACCACTCAGCGCGTCGTCATAAAGCTTGCTGACGCCACGACTGGCACGACGCAAGCGAGTGCAGAGGCATTCGGTAGGTAACATGGGATATAGGTATATACCCGCAATTCAACGCGCACAACCGCAAATCCAGCACATGAGCGAAACATTGGAGATATACGCAACCGCAGTTAGGCGATTTGCACAGCCAAAGCCAGCAACACAGCACACTCCAGAACTTCCAGCAGCGCACCGGCGGTATCGCCCGTGGTGCCACCCAGGCGCTGCGTCATCATGCGACGTGCCCAGAAGAAAACGGCTACGGCCGCCAGCATCGCCCAGATGCCACCGAGTAGCAGACACACCAGCGCCGTAACGGCGGATACAGCGATGCCGGTAGACCTCGGCAAATGGCCGGCCAGTGCCTCACCGAGGCCGCCAGCACGGACATAGGGCGTGCTGAGAAACAAGGCCAGCAGTGCGCCACGGCCAAGCACCGGCGCCAGCAGGAGCATGAGGTGACCACCCTGCTCCAGTAGCGCAAGTAGCGCGGCGAACTTGAGCAGCAGCAGCAATACCAACACCACCACGGCGATTGGTCCGCTGCGCGGATCCTTCATGATCGCCAGGGTGCGCTCGCGATCGCCGAAACCACCCATCCAGGCATCGGCGCTGTCTGCCAGGCCGTCCAGGTGCAGTGCGCCCGTCAAGGCAACCCACAGGCTCAGCAGCAAGGCTGCCTGCAAAGCGATGGGTGCAGCCTCGATTAGGTGCGCGGCGCCTATCAACAATCCGCCGATCAAGGCGCCCACCAGCGGGTACCAGAGCAACGAGCGGCCCGTCTGCTCTGGCGTGGGCATACCTGAAAGGCGCACAGGCAAACGGGTGAGAAACTGCAGAGCGATCCAGAATGGCGTCATGAGAGCTCCCGCAGGCTGTGCTCGTCGACCTGCAGGTGCACACGCTGGCCGTGAACAACACTGACCTGCAGCAGTTGCTCGCGAGGCAAACCGCGTGCTCTGGCCAGCAACAAGCGCATCACCCCGCCATGGGTGACCACCAGCAACTGCTGAGCGGGATACTCGGTCTGCAAGCGCTGCAGTGCATCGAGCACCCGAGCTTCAAAGGTCAACAGCGGCTCGCCGCCTGGTGGCGTGAAGGTATAAGGATCGGCCCAGAAACGACCGAGATCATCGGCGTCGGTTTCCATTAACTGGGCGGCGCTGCGCCCTTCCCAGTCGCCAAAGTGCAATTCCTGCAGGCCAGCTTCGAACTGCAGTGGCAACTCGCGGGCCGTGGCCAGTTCCTCGGCAAACCGCGCACAGCGCTGCAGGGGCGAGCTGATCACGGCGTTCCAGCTTTCATCGGCGTGTACCGCACCGCGCAACTGCGCCCAGCCTGCCTCAGTCAGTGCGTCGTCGAGGCTGCCGCGCAGGCCGCCGCCCTGCTCAGTTTCGCCGTGACGCAACAGATGCAGAATCACGCCGGACGATCCGCTACCGAAGCCTCGGCGAAGGTGGCCATGCCGTTGTGCAACGCACAGGCAAGGCGCAGCATCGGCACTACCAGCGCAGCACCACTACCCTCGCCCAGGCGCAGGCCCAGGCTAACGATCGGCGTCGCCTGCAGCGCTGCGAGCAGGCGCTGATGGCCTGGCTCGGCGCTCTGGTGGGAAAACAGCAGCCAGTCGCGACACGCCGGGTTCAAACGTACTGCCAGCAAGGCGGCGACGCTACAGATGAAGCCATCGACCAGCGCCACCACACCCTGTTGCGCACAAGCCAAATATGCTCCGGTCAGCGCACCGATTTCAAAACCGCCCAGGCAGCGCAGCGCCTCCATTGGCTCATCGGCAGCACCGCGATGCAGTACCAGTGCCGTCTCGATCACTTGCGTCTTGTGCGCCACACCAGCAGCAGCCAGCCCAGTGCCCGGCCCGACCAGTTCACTCACCGGACAGTCCAGCAGCAGGCAAGCCAACGCGGTGGCCGCCGTGGTATTGCCGATACCCATTTCGCCGCCGATGAACAGCTCATGCTGCTGCTCGGCGGCCCGGATCACGCTATCGCGCCCGGCCTGCATTGCGATCAACGCCTGTGCCGGCGTCATCGCCGCTTCACGCATCAGGTTTGCGGTGCCCGCACCAACCTGCAGATGGCGTACACCCGGTAACGGCTCCAGCGGCTCGGCGGTCCCGAGGTCGGTCACTTCCAGCGCAGCATCAAGCTGGCGAGCCAGCACGCTGATTGCGGCACCACCGCCAACGAAGTTACGCAGCATCTGCCCCGTTACCGCCTGCGGATACGCCGAGACGCCCTCGGCCACTACGCCGTGATCGCCAGCGAAAATGGCGATCCACACCTTGTCGACCAGCGGCCGCTCGCGGCCCTGCAGCGCAGCTAGGTGAACGGCCAGGCGCTCCAGTTCGCCAAGCGAGCCA
This sequence comes from Phytopseudomonas punonensis, assembly GCF_900142655.1. Classification (GTDB taxonomy): domain Bacteria; phylum Pseudomonadota; class Gammaproteobacteria; order Pseudomonadales; family Pseudomonadaceae; genus Aquipseudomonas; species Aquipseudomonas punonensis. The sequence goes on from NZ_FRBQ01000011.1 coordinate 82,145, forward strand.
GCCGGTTTGGTGAGTTGCGCCTGACGTGCCGCCGCCTTGTCGCGCGCAACCGAATCCAGAGGCTGCGTGGGGTTGAGCCACCAGTCGAGTGTCATAACGGGTCTCCCTTGAGAATCATCGGCAAGCCGGCAACGGTGAACACGACGCGCTGGCAGCGCTCGGCGATGGCCTGATGCAGCAGGCCGGCTTCGTCGACATAGCGGCGAGTCAGCTCGCCCATCGGCACCACGCCAAGGCCGGTTTCATTGCTGACCAGAATCAGCCGGCCAGGCAGCGCTGGCAAAAGGCTCAGCAACGCGTCGCACTCTTGATTCAGGCGGGCACCATCGTCGAGCATTAACAAGTTGGTGAGCCACAGCGTCAGGCAGTCGACCAGCAGGCAACGGTCTTGCGCCGCCTGCTCTTCGAGCACCCGAGCCAGCTCCAGCGGCTCTTCAATCAACCCCCAACGCTGCGGGCGCCGTTCGCGGTGCTGGCGGATACGGCTGCTCATTTCACCGTCGAGCGGCTGGCTGGTAGCGACATAAGTCACCTGCAAGGCCGACTCCGTCGCCAGACGTTCGGCGAGGCGACTCTTACCGGAGCGTGCACCACCGAGAATCAGTTCGTGCATTTATTTCGCCTCCGCAGCATCTGGCAGACCGCATAGCGCTCGCAGCGCAGCCTGGTCCAGATGGGCCTCGACCAGATCGGCCAGGCGCTCGATATCGCGCTCGCGCAAGGCGTGATAATCCACCGCCTGCACATCCTGCAGCCCGGCCCAACGCAGCAGCGCCGAGCATGCAGCCGAAGACTCGAACAAGCCGTGCAGGTAAGTGCCCATCACCTGGCCATCGGCGCTCAACGCACCGTCGGGACGGCCGTCATCGAGCTGAACCGCGGCGCGTTGCAAGTCGGCGCCAGAAGTCACTCCAGCATGAATTTCATAACCGCTGATTGGCGCGTCTTCCAGGCACAGCCGGCCGCTGACGTTGCGCAGCTGTTTGTGCGGCTCCAGCACGGTATCGATTTGCAGCAGGCCAAAGCCTTCGCTGCTGCCCGCAGGTCCTTCCAGCCCATCCGGGTCCTCGACACGACGCCCGAGCATCTGCAGCCCGCCGCAGATACCCAAGAGCTTGCCGCCATAACGCAGGTGCCGATCGATGGCAGCGGCCCAGCCCGCGCTGCGCAGGAAAGCCAGATCCGCACGTACACTTTTTGAGCCGGGCAGGATGATCAGGTCGGCTGGCGGAATCACTTCGCCAGGCCCGACGAAGGTCAGCTCAACCTGCGGATGCAGGCGCAGCGGGTCGAAGTCGGTGTGATTGCTGATCCGCGGCAGCACCGGCACCACCACCTTGAGTACCTGTTCGGTCTTGCTCACCTGGCGCCGGTCGATGGCGTCTTCGGCCTCTAGGTGGAAATCCATCAGGTACGGCAGCACGCCGAGCACCGGCTTGCCGGTACGCTGTTCGAGCCAATCCAGGCCCGGTTGCAGCAAGGCGATATCGCCGCGAAAACGGTTGATCACGAAACCTTTGAGCCGCGCCTGCTCGCTTGGCGACAGCAGCTCCAGGGTGCCGACCAGATGGGCGAACACGCCGCCCTTGTCGATATCGGCGACCAGAATCACCGGGCAATCGACCGCCTCGGCGAAGCCCATATTGGCGATGTCATTGGCGCGCAGGTTGATCTCGGCGGGCGAGCCAGCGCCCTCGACCATGACCACCTGGTGTGCATCCCGCAAACGCTTGTGGGAAGCCAGCACCGCCTCACGGGCGACCTGTTTGTAGTCGTGATAGGCCACCGCATTCATGTTGCCGATGGCCTGGCCGTGGATGATCACCTGGGCACCGGTGTCGCTGTTGGGCTTGAGCAACACCGGGTTCATATCGGTATGCGCAGGCAGGCCGCACGCCTGGGCCTGCACTGCCTGAGCGCGGCCGATCTCGCCACCATCGGCGGTTACCGCGCTGTTGAGCGCCATGTTCTGCGGCTTGAACGGCACCACGCTGACGCCCTGGCGGCGCAGCCAGCGGCACAGTGCAGTAACCAGCGTGCTCTTGCCGGCATCGGAGGTGGTGCCTTGCACCATCAGCGTGGCACTGGATTCACAACGGCTCATCGTGCCTCCTCGGCGAACACCTTCAATGAACGCTGCAGGCGCTGCCAACCTGCTTCGTCTGGCGGCAAACCAAAACGGATGCTTGCCGGCCGCTCGAACAGCCGGGTGAAAATACCGTTGCAGGACAGAAATTCATGCAGCAGCGCGGCATGCTCGCTGGCGATCCACTGGAACATCGCACAGCCGCCAGTAGGCGCCAGGTCATGTTCACGCAGCAGATTGGCCAGGCGCTGACCATCATGGATAAGCCGCTTACGCTGGGCATTCTGCCCGGCCCGATCGATAAGCATCTGAGTAGCCAGCCAGCGCGTCGGGCCGCTGATCGTCCACGGCCCAAGCATCTCTTCGAGTTCATCGAGCAGCGCGCCATTGGCCAACACGAAGCCCAGGCGCGCGCCTGCCATGCCAAAGAACTTGCCAAACGAGCGCAGCACGATCAGCCCGGGTAAATGGGCGTGAGCCCCCAAGCTCTGCTCCGGCGAGCAGTCGATAAAGGCTTCATCGACGATTAGCCAGCCGCCACGCTGGGCCAGCCGCGCATGCCAGGCGTACAGCTGCTCGGGCGAAAAACGTCGGCCAGTGGGGTTGTTGGGATTAACCAGCAGCAATACGTCGAGCCGCTCCAGCGCGCGGTTGACGCCTGCCTCGCTGATTTCCAGCACGCGGTGCCCTTCTCGCTGCCAGGCTGCAGCGTGCTCCGCGTAAGCCGGCGAGACGATGCCAACTCGTGCCTCGGTGCGCAGGCGAGGCAAGCACTGGATAGCAGCCTGGGAGCCCGCCACCGGCAACAGCCGCGCGGCGCCATAGTAGTCGCATGCTGCCGCTTCAAGACCATCATCGAGCTCCGGCAGGCGGTTCCACACCTGCTCCGGGATCGCCGGCAGCGCCAATCCGTAGGGCGCCACGCCAGTCGAGAGGTCCAGCCATTCGCCCAGGGGAATGCCGTACTGCAGTGCCGCTCGGCGTAAGCGCCCGCCATGCTCAAGCAACGCACACCTCCACGACCAGCAACACCAACAGCCAGAGCAGCACGCCACCCCAGACCAGATTCATCGCCCGTTCGATATCACGGGCATGGGGCTGCGGCCCCTCACCCAGTTCAGGACGCTGGTGTAGCTCACCGTGATAAATAGCCGCACCGCCCAAGCTCACACCAAGCGCACCCGCGCCCGCGGCCATCACCGGGCCGGCGTTGGGGCTGTCCCATTGCGGCGCCTGGCGTTGCCAGCAGCGTATTGCCGTGGTGGTGCGCCCCAGCAAGGCATAGGTCACCGCGACGAGGCGCGCCGGCACGTAGTTGAGCAAATCGTCGATCTTCGCAGCGGCCCAGCCGAAACGCTCGAAGCGCTCGTTGCGATAGCCCCACATGGCATCCAGGGTGTTGCTCAGCCGATACAGCACGACTCCCGGTGCGCCGGCGACGAGAAACCAGAACAGCGCGGCGAACACCGCGTCACTGCCGTTCTCCAGCACCGACTCGGTGCCGGCACGCGCTACGCCAGTGGCGTCCAGATCTTCCGTACGGCGGCTAACCACATAACCGACGCGCTGGCGCGCCAAGGGCAAATCGCCAAGGCGCAGCGCCTGAGCGACCGGATGGGCATGTTGATCGAGGCTGCGCAGGCCAAGGGCCGCATACAGCGCGATGATCTGCACCAGCCAACCGATCCAGGGCAACTGCACCAACAGCACGGTGAGCAGGGTGAGCGGCAAGACAGCAAGGCACCATGCGCTGACCCCGTGGCTACGCCAACCCGCACCGGACGGATTGAAACGCTGTTCGAGGCGGTTGGCCAACTTGCCGAAGCCCACCAGCGGGTGCCAGCGCTTCGGTTCACCGAGCGCGGCATCCAGCACCACGCCAGCGATTGCGCTGAGGATCAGGCTCATCGAGGTGTCCCGTTATTCATGGTTGCCCCAACGATCCTGAAACAACAGTTCACTCAGCGGCCGAACCTGCGCCCAGCCCTCCTGAACCAGCATCGGCGCCGGGTAGAACGCCGGCACCGGCCCCAGGCACAACACCGCCACAGGTTTGCTGCCAGGCGGCATACCCAACAAATCGGCCAGCGCCGCAGGATCGAACAACGATACCCAGCCCATGCCCAGCCCTTCGGCGCGGGCCGCCAGCCACAGGTTCTGAATGGCGCAGGACAGCGACGCCATGTCCATTTCCGGCAGCGTACGGCGGCCGAACACATAGGCTTCGCGACCTTCCATCAGCGCCGCCACCAGCACCTCGGCGCAATCGCGAACACCTTCGACCTTCAGGCGCATGAACTCGTCCGAGCGCTCACCGAGCGCCTCGGCGGTCAGCTGACGCTCACGCTCGACTAATTGGTAAATATCCTCCCGCAGCGCTGGCTGAGTGATGCGGATAAATCGCCAAGGCTGCATCAGCCCAACGCTAGGCGCCTGATGCGCGGCCTCGAGGAGCTTGGCGAGCAGCTCAGGGGCAATTTCGCCGCCGCTGAAATGGCGCATATCGCGGCGCTCGGCGATGGCTCGATAGACCGCCACACGCTCTTCGGCGCTGAACGCGTGCTCACTCATGGCTGCAACAACGCCGCTGCAGCTGCCGGGTTCGACGGCAGATAAAAATGGATATAAGAGGCAGTCAGTCGCCCAATACGAAATACCGCCTCGCTGACAGGTTTGTCATTCGGGCAATCTCCACGCACCAATGGCTCAAGCACCGACTCGAGCCGCGAATGGTGGTAGCTGTGGCCGCGCAGCAGGCCCTCTGGCAACGCAACGCTTTGCAGAGCCAGCGCGACCAGGCGCTTCTGCATCTGCGCGTGGCCAGGCACCAGTCCGGCCAGCTCGGCGTGTTCACCCGCGGCATCACTCAGCGACTCGAGCAGATACAGCATGCCGCCGCACTCAGCGAGCATCGGCTTGCCGGCCTGCTGATGTGCCTTGATCGCCGCGATCATTGATCCGTTGGCGGCCAGCGCCTGCAGGTGCAGTTCCGGGTAGCCGCCGGGCAGATAGAGACTGTCCACCTCTGGCAGCGCCGCGTCGGCCAACGGACTGAAGAACACAAGGCTCGCGCCCATTTGCTCTAGCAGATCGAGATTGGCCTGATAGATAAAGGCGAAGGATGAGTCCCGGGCCACACCGATGCGCACGCCCTCCAACAGCGGCGGCAATGGCGACAGCGAAGGCGCAGCGAAGGTCACCGGCGGTGGCAGGGTCACGGTCGCAGTCTGCGAGAGCGCATCGGCCGCGGTATCCAGACGCACGTCTAGGTCGGCAAGCTCGGCGGCCTGCACCAGGCCAAGATGCCGACTTGGCAATTCGATAGCCGCACTGCGTGGCAACGAGCCATACCAACGGATCGAGCTCGGAAGGCTGTCGCGGATCAGATCGTTATGGCGTCCCGGATTGACGCGATTGCCGAGTACGCCGGAGAACGGCAGGTCAGGCTGGTAGCTGGCCAGCCCGACAGCCAACGCGCCGAACGTCTGGGCCATGGCCGAGCCATCAATGACTCCCAACACCGGCACACCAAAACGGCGCGCCAGGTCGGCAGCCGACGGCGAACCGTCGAACAGGCCCATCACGCCTTCGATCAGAATCAGGTCCGCCTCGCCAGCCGCCTCCCAGAGCAGGCGACGGCTCTCGTCCTCGCCAACCATCCACAAGTCCAGCTGATAGACCGGGTTGCCACTGGCGCGGGAGAGAATCATCGGGTCGAGAAAGTCCGGCCCGCATTTGAATACCCGTACTCGCTTGCCCTGCCGCGTATGCAGGCGTGCCAGAGCGGCGGTGACAGTGGTCTTGCCCTGCCCCGAGGCAGGCGCTGCGATCACCAGCGCCGGGCACTGACGCGGCGCAAGGGGCTCAGCGCGAGAGAGCGATAGAGTTGGGCTCAAAATTCCACGCCTTTCTGGGCCTTAACGCCAGCCTTGAAGGCGTGCTTGACGAGCGTCATCTCGGTGACGGTATCCGCGGCGTCGAGCAGCGCAGGCGGCGCTCCGCGGCCGGTCACCACCACGTGCTGCAACTCAGGGCGCGATTCGATATCCCGCAGCACCACGTCCACATCCAGGTAACCGTGCTTGAGCGCGATATTCAGCTCATCGAGCACCACCAGGGCGATCGTCGGATCGTTCAGCAGCTGCCTGGCAACATCCCAGGCCAGGCGAGCCTTCTCGATGTCGCGCTGGCGATCCTGGGTATCCCAGGTGTAACCCTCGCCCATCACGTGGTAGCTGACTTCATCGGGGAAGCGACGAAAGAAGTGCTCCTCACCAGTGGCCATGCCGCCCTTGATGAACTGCACGACGCCGACCTTGAGGCCGTGCCCCAGCGCACGGGCAACCATGCCGAACGCCGAGCTGCTCTTGCCCTTGCCATTGCCGCTGTGCACCAGCAGCAGCCCGTATTCGTCCTGCGCTTGAGCGATCTTCTCATCCATCAGCGCTTTCTTGCGGGCCATGCGGGCGTTGTGGCGCGCATCGCGCTCGGCAGATTCACGGCTCTGGGTTGGGCTCGACTCGCTCATGGGATCTCCTCAGCGCCGGCCGGTAAGCACGCGCAGGTAAAACGCTCAGACAGAAACAAGCTATGCCTGATAACAAAAATGATCACACAGGAGTAGGCAGGAGCTGGCCGCGGCCACGCACCGGCCGCGCCCACCGCGCAACCCAGGAAAAGCGACAGGCCGGTCTCCGGGCTCACGAGCGTCGTATCCAAAGAGGACGCGACGGACAACGCCGCCTTCCCGTATCAGCGATACAGTGGCCAGTGGCGTGCTTGTACTCGTTTACCGTTGCGGGGGCAGCGTCGGCTTTGCGTGCTAGGCAGCAGCGCACCGACTTCCCAGTTTCACCACTTGGCCAAGGCCAGGGGCACCTGAAGCAGATCGCAAAGGGTAAGGATTGGCAACATAAGCGTCAATCGAAGACTCGGCGCCATTCAGGCGCGAGCCGCTCAGACGACATCAAGGGTGGCTGGCCAGCTCGACCGGAAATACCCGTTTGGCTTCAATATAGGCTCGCTGCCAGTAGCTGTTGGCAAGGCTGTCGAGACGCACAGTGCCGCCGGAGGACGGCGCATGTACGAAGCGCCCTTCACCAACATAAATGCCGGCGTGGCTGACGTTGCTGCCGCCATTGGTGGCAAAGAACACCAGATCACCGCTACGCAGTGCGTCGCGACCAACAGTTGGCGCGCGCATGCTGATCAGCTCACGGGTCGAGCGCGGCAGCCTGATGCCGGCAGCGTCACGGTAAACGTAACCAATCAGGCCACTGCAATCGAAACCGCTGTCCGGCGTGTTGCCGCCATAACGATAAGGCGTACCTACCAGACCCAATGCGCGAAATAGCACGTCGTCGGCACCGCCCTGGTAAACGCCAGGTGCAGGCACGACAACCACGGGTTGCGGTGCAGGTACGGGAGCTCTACTGGAGCAGGCACTGAGCAATGCCACGACAAGCAGGAAGGCGATGCGGATGGTGGCAGTCATGGACGGACGATCCTGGAGCCTGAATGCGCCCTACTCTGCCGTTTTCACAACTGCAGCGCAAGCTTTAGCTTTACGCTGCATTCGCTTGAAAACTATCAAATTGTTGCCCAGCCGATGCGACTGGGCAGCGCTACTCAGTGCTGAGAGGCCAGCTGTTCGGTTGGCGCCAGCGCCAACACACGCTTGGCTTCTATGAACGTACGCTTCCAATAGCCATCATCCAGGCTGTCGATACGTACGCCACCGCTGCGGCTGCTGGAGGAATGAATGAACTGGTCATCGCCCAGATAGATGCCGGCATGACTTACGCGGCCACGACCTGCAGTACTGAAGAACACCAGATCACCAGGCTTCAGCGCTTTGCGCTCAACCAGCGGCGCGTCAATGTTGATCATGTCGCGCGTCGAACGCGGCAGCTCCATGCCCAGCTCTTCGCGGAACAGGTAGCCGATAAAACCGCTGCAATCGAAACCAGTCTTCACCGAATTGCCGCCGAAGCGATAACGGGTGCCAATCAGGGAAATACCCTTCTCCAGTACGCTGTCTGCCAGCTGCGGCAGCTCGTAGGGGGCGTGCCCGGTGAAGCTGGCAACGGCGTCGTCATCACTGGCTGCGTGCTGATCAACAGCAGGCGCGTTAACTACTGGCCTGGCAGGCAGAGAAGCCTGGGCTGGTACATCGCTCTGAAGTTGAGAACCATGGTTAGCGCAGGCGGCGAGAACCATTGTGAGTGCTAGAGGCACGAGGGGTGCGAAGCATTTGCGCATGGGCACGACCGTGGCATGAAAAATGAATAGCCGCGACTATGCCCACTAACGGGGTCATTTGCAAATATTATGATCAGCGATGTGACTCAGTAGTTCCGGAAAAACATCTAAGGCCCGTTCCTCCAGTCTGAAATCCACCAGATTGCTGACCTCTGAGTGCGACAAATTGACCTCCACGGTCACCCCGCCCGCCCGACGTGCTCGCACCACTGGCTCGACTATATAAGGAAAGCTGGCACTCGTGCCGACACTGATCACCAGGTCGAAACCTTGCCCCAGCTGCTCGTAAAGGCGCTCGACAGCAGCCGTTGGCAACCTCTCACCAAACAGGGTAATGGGCGGGCGAAGCACACAACCGCACTCCTCGCACAAAGGCGGCAGTAGTTGCTGGAGACGCTCAGACAGCCGTTCGTCGGTTGCCCCGCAAGCCCGGCAATATAGCGGCGCCAGCTCGCCATGAATTTCGATCAGACGCTCTTCTGGGCTACCGGCCTGGCGGTGATAACCATCGATATTCTGAGTAAGCACCCAGCACTCGGGCTTCAAGGCTTGCAACCTGGCGATTGCGTTGTGGGCCGCGTTCGGCTGCGCAGCCAGGCAAGCGCTACCGAGCTGCGCGAGGTATTTCCAGCACAAGGCGGGATCCTGGCGCAGCATCTCACCCGACAGCGCCACCTCGATTGGCACACCTTCATCGGTATGGCCGTTGTACAGACCGCCAAGCCCACGATACGTAGGCAGCCCCGAATCGGCCGAAAGGCCCGCACCGGTAATGATCAATATCCGCCGCGCCTCGATGAACGCCGACGCTAGGCGCTGCAGCTGAATACGCATCAATGATTGACCGTATGAGCCAGCATCACCGAAAGCTGGCACATGGGCCGACCACTCTCCGCATGCCATTGATTGAAGGCTGCCTGAACCGCTGCGCGGTCGCGCTGACTGCTGGGCACCTTGTCGACGATCTTCTGTGCCTTGAGCGCGGCGACCATGTCATCGGAGGGAATAAAGGTGTCTTTGCCGACCATGCGTAAAAATCGTGGCGCTGAGAGCCCGCCGAGCTGGGTGCCCTGCTTGGCCAGCCAGTGCCAGAGGCCGACGATATCGGTAACCGGCCAGTCGGCGATCAACGCACCAAAGGCATAGCCGGGCTTGGGCGTAGTAGCCTTCACCTCAGCAGCCGGGCCGCTAAGCGCACCACGCTCTACATCGAGAATGAACTGAGCGTTGCGTGGCACGCTTTTGAGCTTGCCCAAATGCCGAATCAGCCGGGCGTCCTGCATCAAACGCTCCAGGCGCTCGCCGCCCATCAGCACGACTTTTTCCGGATCGAAACCGAAAAACACCTCTTCGAACGCCGGCCACTTGGCATCCACGAGGCTGTGCTTCAGGCCCGCCCGAAAGATGCGCAGGCTCATGATCGACAGATATCGATCATCACTCAACGCACGCAGTTTCTTGTCGGAAACAGGGTGCGGTAAACGCGCCTCAAGCTCCTCAAGCGAGCCGAAGCGGTTAACGCAGTACTCGTGCATCCATCGGTAATCGTGCATCGTGTGCGGTCAGCTCCGGATTACAGGTTCATGACATTCAGGAAGCGCGGCGTGGCCTGCTCGTCGATCTTCAGACTGTTGAAATCGAACAGATTGCGGTCAGCCAATTGCGACGGCACCACGTTCTGCAGCGCCCGGAACATGATTTCGGTGCGGCCCGGCGATTTGCGCTCCCACTCCTGCAACATGTCTTTCACGACCTGGCGCTGCAGGTTTTCCTGAGAACCGCACAGGTTGCACGGAATGATCGGGAATTCCTTGAGCTTGCTGTAGGCCTCGATATCGGCCTCGTTGCAATAAGCCAGCGGGCGAATCACAACGTTGCGACCATCGTCGGCACGCAGCTTGGGCGGCATGGCCTTGAGGGTGCCGCCGTAGAACATATTGAGGAAGAAGGTCTCGAGAATGTCGTCGCGATGGTGACCGAGGGCCATCTTGGTGGCGCCAATCTCGTCAGCGAAGGTATAGAGCGTGCCGCGGCGCAGGCGCGAGCACAGCGAACAGGTAGTCTTGCCTTCCGGGATCTTCTCCTTGACCACCGAATAAGTGTCTTTCTCGACGATGTGGTAAGGCACACCAATGGATTCGAGATAAACCGGCAGCACGTGCTCGGGAAAGCCCGGCTGTTTCTGGTCCATGTTCACGGCGACGATTTCGAAATTGATCGGCGCGACCTTCTGCAGATACAGCAGGATGTCGAGCATGGTGTAGCTGTCCTTGCCGCCGGACAGGCAAACCATGACCTTGTCGCCCTCCTCGATCATGTTGAAGTCGGCGATGGCTTCGCCAGCCTGACGACGCAGGCGTTTTTGCAGCTTGTTCTGATTGACCGAGAGGGTGCCCATGGCGCGCAAGAATCCGCTAGAAGTACTGAAGGCGCGCATTTTACCCAGAAAACGAAGCGCGCCCCAGCTACAAAACGGCTAACGGTCGGTGCATCGACAAAACCGGGCGTTATCGGGTTATCAACTTGCCAGCGCATCGTCTAAGGTAAGCCAATGACCGAAGAAACCGCCCCCACTCAACAACTGCTCGACCTGCTACGTACCGCGCCCGAAGGGCTATCGGAGTACGAGCTGTTGCTGCGCCTGAGTCGCTGGCAAGGCGGCGATGAGCGCCTGCCGACCGACACGCTTGAACTGTTTCGCAGCCACTTTCTGCTGTTCCACACGCTGTACCGGCTGCGTGATCAGTTACATGCAGAACGCCAGGCTTCTTTACAGATCAGCCCACTGTGCATTCGCTTGCTGCCTTATCAAGGTACCGAAAGCGCGCTGAGTGAGCGCGAGCCGCTGCGCGACTATTACCTGGACCTCACCCATCTGCGCGATACCGGTGCGGACGACGTCGACAAGATGCTCGGCGCTTTCTGGATGCGCCTGCAAGGCGCCGAAGACAAGCAGCACGCGTTAGCCACCCTGGAGCTCGACGAGCAGCAAGGCACGCTCGACCTGGCAGCCATCCGCCAGCGCTATCGCCAACTGGTCAGCCTGCACCACCCGGATCGCGGCGGTTGCACACAGCAGCTGCAACGCATCAACAGCGCCATGGAAACCTTGCAGCGTTACTACCGCTGAGCGTCTACCACTCGGCTCTTCGCCCTGCAGAAGAGGCTGATCTACGGCATAATCGCCGCCAGTTATCGGCCTTCGTAGCGACCATGTCCGACCAGATTCACGCCCGCGTCGAAGCCTGCTATCAGCAGGCAGAAATTTTTTTCAAACGCCCTTTCACACGCCCGCAGGTTAGCTTCAAGCTGCGCGGGCAGAAAGCTGGCGTGGCACATCTCACCGAAAACAAACTGCGCTTCAACCCGCAGCTTTACCGTGAGAACCAAGAGGACTTTCTACGCCAGACTGTCGCCCACGAAGTGGCGCACCTGATCGCTCATCAGCTATTTGGCCTGAGCATTCAGCCCCATGGCGAGGAATGGCAATTGATCATGCGCGGCGTCTACGAGCTACCGCCGCACCGCTGCCACAGCTATGACGTGAAACGCCGCCAGGTTAGCCGCTTCATCTATCGCTGCCAGTGCCCGCAAGGTGAGTTTCCGTTCTCAGCGCAGCGCCATGCGCTGGTGGCAAAGGGACGTCGCTACTTCTGCCGGCGCTGCAAAATCACCCTGCAGTTCACCGGCGAGCAGCGCATCGAGTAGGCTCAGCCGTTCAAACGCTGAAATGCAAGCAACAATGCCTTGCTGAGATCCACGCTGGAAAACTTGGTCAACACGTCGTTGGCGCCTACTGCACGGGCCTTCTCGGTGTTCATGGTGCTGTCCAGCGAGGTGTGCAGCAGCACGTAAGTTTCGCTGAGCACGGCGTCCTTGCGAATCTGCTGAACGAGGGCATAGCCATCCATTTCAGGCATTTCAATGTCGGAGACCAGCACCTCCACCGGCCGCCCCTCCTGCCGCGCAGCGTTCAGCACCTCCAAGGCACTCGCCGCGCTACGCACGGCCTGGCAATCGAGGTCGAGCTTGCGCAGGGTGATCAACGTCTGTTGCAAGGCGACTTGGGAATCATCGACCACCAGTACGCGCCGCCCTTGCAGTAAGCGGCGTTCTTCGACGCTAAGCAGCTCTTCGTTGACTTCCTCGAGCGGCGCCGGAGCGATCTCATGCAAGACCTTCTCGATGTCGAGAATCTGCACAATCTTGCCTTCGATCTGCGTCACGCCGGTGATGAATGCACGCGAACCCGCGCCCGAAGGCGGCGGGCGAACATCACGGGTTGAGCACTGCACGATACGCTCGACACTGTGCACGTGCAGGCCCTGCCGCGAACGGCTCAGCTCGGTAACGATCAGGCAGCCTTCCTGATCGTCAGCGCCGCCACGCTCGCCAATCGCGCGGGCCAGGTCGATGACTGTCAGCGCCGAGCCACGTAGCGTTGCCACGCCACGAACGTGCGGATGGCGGCTGGGCATCTTGGTCAATGCGGGGCAAGGGATGATCTCATTGACCTTGAGCAGATTGATGCCCAGCAGGCGGCCGTTGTGTAAGCGGAACAACAGCAGCGACAACGCATCGCCGAGCACCATGTTCATTGACGTGACTCCCCATTTCCAAAAATAAAAAAGTGGCCCGGCTGCAATAGCGCCAGGCTCATCGCTCTAGTGGCAATCGGTCAGCCCAGAAAAGAAGCAACCTGCGGCGCATCGAACGGCCAATGCAGCTCTGCGCCAGTATCGGTGCGCCGCAGCACAGGAATGACCAGAGCATAACGCTCCAGCAATCCTGGCACCTCAGCGATATCCACAAGCTCGACCAACAGACCGTTTTCTACGAACGGCATCAACACGGCCTCTGCGTAATCACACAGGTGGCAGCCGAGGGTGCCAAGCAACTGGCATTCAGGCAGCATGGTTGAAGGAGCCTGTTAAGTGATGAAGGCCGTATTCTAGCACCTCACCTCCCCCGGCTTAGGCCTTCTCACCACCCTCGCTGCCTGGCGGCGTGAGCGTCGAGTTCAACAGCCCCTGCAGGCCGTCGAGCAAACGCCCATTTACCTGCTCGGCCTTTTCCAAACGACCGGAATCAAAGCGCTCATCCAACGAGAATCCGCCTTTGAGCAGATCCTGCAGCAAGCCCTTGCCATCGCTGACCCAGGCATCGGCCGTACGCAGGGCGTCGAGCAAACCCTGAGCGTAATCGGTGAGCGCACCATTGGTAGCGCTGGCAGGCTGACCGCCCTCATTGGAGACCGACCCATAGGTGTCGGTAGCCTGACGCACGCTGGTCTGGGTTAGCCGTAGCGACATGGAGGCCAGCTGCGAGCTGTCCATATCAAGCGCCATGGCGCGGTCGAAAGCACCGGCCATATCACCCGAATAGAAGGAGTTGGACAGATCCTGAACCTGGCTGAAGAGTTTCCCCAGCGCGGCCTTTTCCTCATCATCCAGCTCGCCCTCGACCTCCACCTGCCAACCGCCGATCTGCAGGCTGCCGGACTGACTGCCCGAGCCTTCGGTACGTGACCAGGCAGCAGAGGCCTGGGCAACCGATACGCGCAGGCGATCGCCGTCACGGGTAGTGATATTGAGCTCGAAGCTTTCTGCCACGGCAGCGAAGCGATCACTGGAGGTTGGCGTAACGCCGCCGCTGCCACCAGTGGCCGGCGCCGCGCCATATAACTTGTCGAGGCCGGCGAAGCCCTGCTCGATGCGTTTGAAGGTGTCGTCGATATCCGCGGCGACCTTGTCCTTGAGCAAGCCCATACCGTCGAGAATCTTGCTCGCCTCATCAAAGCCTTTCTGTACGCCAGAGCGAGCCTGATCCAGAAGCTTCTGTAACTTCTCCGGGTCAGCCCCGGAAGCGGCTTCACTTTTCAGCCGCTGCTCGACAAAGCCCATTACGCGATCGGCGACCTTCTCAGGGGAGAAGTCGTCCTGCTTGGCATTCAACGAGCCTGGCGGCAGGCCAAGGCGCTCGGCGAGCCGGTTGGATAGCGCGGCCTGAGCGTCGGCCGCGTTGCGAATGGTGGGCTGTCCGCCGATTTGTGGCGAGCGGCCTGTCGTATTGGTCGACAGCGGGATGGAAATAGCCATGGCAAGTCACCGAAACGGAGCGTGTTCAAGGTTGACGGCAGCCCCCGGTAAAAGTTTAGGGCTAGCCGTCAGACAATCGCCCGGACGGTTCCCCGCTTAGTCCTGACTCACCGCACCGATCTTGTGTATCGACAGGTCGGCGCCGTAATACTCCTGCTCCTGGCTCAGGCGGATGCCGACCAGCATCTTGAGTATCCCGTAAACAGCGAAACCACCGAGCAGCGCCACAACCACGCCGGCCAGACTGCCTACCAGCTGGCTGCCAAGGCTTACACCACCCAGTCCACCCCACAATGGCTGGCCGAAGATGCCGCAGGCGATGCCACCCCATACACCGCATAAGCCATGCAGCGGCCAGACGCCGAGCACATCATCGATCTTCCATTTAACCTGGGTCGCAGTGAAAGCCCATACGAACAGCGCGCCGGCGATGGCGCCGGTGACCAACGCACCTACCGGATGCATCAGATCGGAGCCGGCGCAGATGGCTACCAGCCCAGCCAAGGGGCCGTTGTGCAGGAAACCAGGGTCGTTGCGTCCGACGATCAGCGCCGCCAGGGTGCCGCCAACCATCGCCATCAACGTGTTGACTGCCACCAGACCGCTGATGCTGCCCAGGGTCTGGGCACTCATCACGTTGAAGCCGAACCAGCCGATGATAAGGATCCATGAGCCCAGCGCCAGAAACGGAATGCTCGATGGCGCCATGGCCACCAGCCGACCATCGCGGTAGCGGCCATCACGGCGACCCAACAAGATGACGGCCGCAAATGCCAGCCAGCCGCCAACGCCATGCACCACCACGGAGCCGGCGAAGTCATGGAACGGCGCGCCAAACTGCTCCTGCAGCCTGGCCTGAAAACCGAAATTGCCGTTCCAGATCATGCCTTCGAAAAACGGATAGACGAAGGCGACAATCAACGCCGTGGCGCACAGCTGCGGGCCGAAGCGCGCGCGTTCTGCAATCCCGCCGGAGATGATCGCCGGGATCGCGGCCGCAAAGGTCAGCAGGAAGAAGAACTTCACCAGCGCATAGCCGTTGCCGTCGATCAGGACGCTTGCCGGGTGCAAAAAACTCACGCCATAGGCGATCCAATAGCCGACAAAGAAATAGGCCACGGCGGAGATAGCGAAATCCGAAAGGATTTTCGACAAAGCGTTGACTTGGTTCTTCTGCCGCACCGTACCGACTTCCAGAAAGGCGAAGCCGGCGTGCATGGCCAGCACCATGATCGCGCCAATCAGGATGAACAGCGTGTTGGATCCATGAATCAGGGTTTGCACGGCACTGTCGAGGTTTTCCATCGAAGCACAGACTCCAGAGCGAAAAGCACCAAAAGAGAACGTCAGTCTTTCAAAAAGCACCAACACGAGGCATGCACTCAATCAGCAACTCGCACTTATCGAAGGCGGAGCGTCTCCCTGTCGCTCCAAAACATCGCTCTAATCGAACTTATTCTTTAATTATCAAATGGTTAATGACGCACAAATTAAATGCTGGCAATCACGAGAAGCACCATGACTAGGCATTTAGGCTGGCAACGCAGCTCGCCAATGCAATGCCTATGCCCTAAAACTTGGAGATAGCGTCTGCGAACGACAGATAGAGTGAACCTGCCGTTGGCCCACCACTCGAACCCCTTACACCGCCTCATACCTACAGGAGATTGATCAATGGCCCGCCCACTTCCTACGCGCCCAGCCACTCCCGCTAATAAAGAGGAGCTGCTCGAGGAGTTCCAGGCACTGGTACGTGATACCGAAACCCTGCTGCAGCACTCGGCCAGCCTGGTCGGTGATCAGGCAGAAGAACTGCGTGCGCAGATCCGTGACAGCCTGGGCCGCGCTCGTTCGACCCTGAAGAACACCGAGGAAAACGTCGTGCAGCGTGGCAAGGCCGCCGTTGGCGCAACCGAGGACTATGTGCAGACCCATCCTTGGCAGACCATCGGCATTGCCGCCGGTATTGGTATACTGATCGGCATGCTCATTAGCCGACGTTGATCAGGACAGCACATGGATGACAGCCAGACAGCAGCACCTCCCAGCCGCGGCCCTTCGCCGCGGCGCCTGGCCGGTGCGCTGCTCGGGCTGGTTCATGGTCATGTCGCGCTGTTCAGCGAAGAGCTCAAGGAACAGCAATCGCGTACCGTCACCCTGCTGATCCTGACAGGTCTCTGTGTACTGTTCGGCCTCATGTTAATCATCGGCGTGTCGACCGCCCTGCTGATCTTTTTCTGGGACACCCACCGCATTCCCGTTATCAGCCTCCTTTGTCTGCTCTACGCAGCGGGGCTGTTCGGCTGCGGCTGGAATCTCGTTCAGCGCATGCGCAATGCACCTGCGCCATTCAGCGCCAGCCTCGAAGAATTGGCGCGTGATCGGGAGCAATTACTGCCATGAGCGACAAGACCTCAACCCAGGAATTACGCAAAACCATGCTGCGCCTGCGCCTGGAAATGCATCGCCAGGAAATTCGCCATGAAGCCCTGGTCATCCTGCAGCCTCTGCAAAAAGCCAAGGATTTCGGCACTCACTGGCGCCAGGAACTCAAAGGGAGCAATGCACCCATATGGATCACGGGCGGTGTTTTTGCCCTGACGGTTCTAGGGATGCGTGGCGGTCAATGGCGCCGCTGGTTACGCATGGCACTGGAGGCCTTTCCAGATCTACGAAAGCGCTCGACTGCACCTGAAAGCGAAAAGCCATCAGCGGCGACTGATAAATCCTGAAGCTGGCCACGTTCTTGCTTGAAAGAGCAGTTAAAAGCCAGGCTTAGTTCTGGCATTACTGCCCCTCTCTACTAAGGATGTGCCTGGTGCTCGACGGTCAACCTGTCGCCGTCTTCCAACCTTTCATCGATACCGCCAACGGGCAAATCGCTGGCGTCGAGGCGCTGGCCCGCTTGCGTGATGCGCACGGGCGCCTGCATTCTGCTGGCCCCTTGTTCGCCGACCCGAAAACACCACCTGCGGCGCTGCGCCGGCTAGACCGGGCGATTCGCGAGCAGGCGTTCGCGCGCTTTCATGCTGCCCCTGCCCACTGGTTTCTGAGCGTCAATATCTCCCCTCGCTGGATCGGCCGCTTGCGTCCCGAACAGGCGCTGCCAAGTCTCAAGCAACTGGCAAGCAGCGGCATAGACCCACAGCGCGTGGTATTCGAGATCACCGAGCTGGGCGGTGCCAGTTCACGACTTGCCGCCGTGGCCGCTCGCTACCGCGAAGCCGGAGTGCGCATCGCCATCGACGATTTTGGTGCAGGCTATTCGCAGCTCGACCGCGTCCTCGCACTGCGCCCCGATATTCTCAAACTCGACATGCGCCTGTTTCAGGAGGCTGCCCGTGGCGGGCCCAGTGGAGAAGTGGTCAAGGCGCTGGCCCTGATGGCAGAAAAAACTGGCTGCTGGATCATCGCCGAAGGCGTGGAAACCGAGGCCGAACTGCATTTCGCACTGGAATGCGGCGCCCGTTTTGTACAGGGTTACCTGTTCGCCAAGCCAGAAATCGAGTTTTTTGATAGCAACGCGTTCGTCGAGCACTTCGCCAGGTTGCGCGACGCCTATGTGCAGAAGAAGCTCGCCGAGCGCATGCGTCTGATGGCGCTGCGCAGGCAACTCGCCGAACTGTTCACCCAGCTTAAAAGCGACACTCAATCGCTCGCGCCCGCGGTAACGCCGGCTTCTTTTCCGTGGCTGCTGCGCCTGTACCAATGCGACAGACATGGTACCCAGATCACACCAAACCTCGAATGGCGTGATGGCAGGTGGCAAGCCGACGATCGCTACCTGGGCCATAACTGGTCGTGGCGCCCCTACTTCTATCAGTTGCTCGCCGAAGGCTGGGACGAACGCCGCCTGATCCTGTCCAACACCTACCGCGACGCCACGACCAACCAGTATTGCCTGACCGCCGGGCAGTTCATCGATGACGGCGCGCGCCTGCTGCTCGTCGACATCGACGCCAGTGGACTTTAGTGGATGTGGCCTTGCAGTTGCCCGAATGAACAGGGAAGCTACAGGCATCCGCCCGTGCGGCTCCGCTGGCAAGAGCGCACATCTTTGACCCGCAGTATCCGGTAAAGGAAACACGCTTGGATTGGCAAACCCTGCTCACCCGTGAACGTCTTGGCAAACCGGCGCCCAGTGCCGATGAACTGGGCCGCAGCCCCTTCCACAAGGATCACGACCGGATCATTTTCTCCGGTGCATTTCGCCGCCTGGGCCGCAAAACCCAGGTGCATCCGGTGTCCAGCAACGATCACATCCATACCCGCCTGACTCACTCGCTGGAAGTTAGCTGCGTAGGCCGCTCGCTGGGCATGCGTGTCGGCGAAATGCTGCGCAGCGAGCTGCCGGCCTGGTGCGAGCCAAGCGACCTGGGCATGGTGGTGCAGTCCTCGTGCCTCGCCCACGACATCGGCAACCCGCCGTTCGGCCATTCCGGCGAAGATGCGATCCGTCACTGGTTTCAGCAGGCTGCCGGGCGCGGCTGGCTCGACGCCATGAGCGATGCCGAGCGCGGCGACTTTCTCAGTTTCGAAGGCAACGCTCAAGGCTTTCGGGTACTCACCCAGTTGGAATACCACCAGTTCGATGGTGGCACGCGGCTGACCTACGCGACCCTCGGTGCTTACCTCAAATACCCATGGACATCGCGGCACGCCGAAGCCCTGGGCTATAAAAAGCACAAGTTCGGCTGTTACCAGAGCGAGCTGCCGCTGCTCGAACAGATCGCCAGCAAACTTGGCCTGCCGAAACTCGAAGAGCAACGCTGGGCGCGCCATCCACTGGTGTATCTGATGGAGGCGGCAGACGATATCTGCTATGGCCTGATCGACCTCGAAGACGGCCTGGAAATGGAGCTGCTCGACTACGCGGAAGTGGAGTCGCTGCTGCTCGACCTGGTCGGTGATGACCTGCCGGAAACCTATCGGCAACTCGGCCCGCACGATTCGCGCCGGCGCAAACTGGCGATCCTGCGTGGCAAGGCCATCGAACACCTGACCAACTCGGCGGCCCACGCGTTCGTCGAGCAGCAGTCAGCCTTGCTGGCAGGCACGCTGGAGGGGGACTTGGTCGAGCACATGCACGGCCCGGCCAAGAACTGCGTACAGGCCGCCAAGGCGATGGCCCGGGAAAAGATCTTTCAGGACAAACGCAAAACGCTGCACGAGATCGGCGCCTACACCACCCTGGAAATTCTCCTCAATGCCTTTTGTGGGGCGGCCCTAGAACAGCACGGCGGCCGTACACCGTCGTTCAAGAACCGCCGCATCCTCGACCTGCTGGGCCATAACGCACCCGACCCGCAGTGGCCGCTGTATCGCTCCTTCCTGCGCATGATCGACTTCATCGCCGGCATGACCGACAGCTATGCCACGGAAATGGCGCGCGAAATGACCGGCCGCTCGAGCCCGGTCTGAGGATGCGCCAGGTGTTCAGGCAGTTGTTCAGCTGGCACGCCGGGCCTCCCGCCTGGGGGCCAGCCGTGGTAGCGGGCCTGGGCTGTGCACTGCCACTGCTGCTTGGCCTGTTCAGCGCTCACCCGGGGTTCCTGTGGGCCTCGGTCGGCGCTTTCCAGGCGGCCCAGGCCAACCCGCTGCACCGCTTCGGCATGTTGCGCATGCTGCTGCTCACCGGCCTCGGTGCCTGCAGCGCCGGGCTGGGCTTTTGGTCCGCAACCCATCCGCTGATCAGCCTGTCGCTGTTCGCCGCTTTCGGTTTGCTACTCGCCTGGTTGCAGCGCTATGGCACCGAGGCCGGCAAGCTGGGCATCGGCCTGACCGTATGCCTGTGCCTGGGGCAAGGCCAATACGGCAGCAGCATGCTGAACAACCCCAACGCCATCGCCATGCTGTTCATGCTCGGCGGGCTATGGGTGATGTTATTGGCATTCGGCCTACGGGGCCTGCACGGCCTGCGCATGTGGCCGCACATGCCGCGCCTGATCAGCCTGCTCAAGGTGCTGCGCCGCCACGCTGGGCGCCAATCACGCCAGCAATGGGGCTTGTATGCACTGGGCTGCACGGTGGCCGTGTCACTGGCGGGGGTGATCGTCAACCTGGCGCATCTGCAGCGTGGTTACTGGTTGACTCTGGCCGTAGTCACCACCTTGCAACTGGAGTTCAGAGGCAGCCTGGTGCGCGCGCTGCAAGCGAGTATGGCCAGCCTCAGCGCGGCGGGCTTGCTGATTCTGTTCGGCCACAGCCTGCAGAGCCCACCGTTGATGGTCGCCATCATGCTGCCGCTGATCATGCTCAGCCGCGCCTTGCAGGCCAATCACTATGGCCTGTTCGTTTTGCAAACGACGGTTTGCTTCGTGCTCTTGGCCGAGAGCCTGGCCAAGGACTGGCATCTACCGCAAGTGCGCTTGTTCAACGTCACACTGGGTATCGTGCTAACACTGTTCATCGCCCTGCTGATGCATGGCCTGCGCCACTGGCTGGATAACCGCAGTGCGGCAAAACAACAGCCGCCAATCGCGGACGAGCAGTTACCCTCGCGCGAATCACCAGAAGCCTAAGCGTTACCGCCAGGGTGATGATCGGCAGGACAAATGAAAAGGGCCTCGAATGAGGCCCTCAGTGGATCAGGAAGCGGAGTTGATCTCTTTTTCCGGGTACCACACATCGAGCAGCGGGCTGACATTAAAATCGACCAGCTCGGAACGGCTCTTGAGCCAGGCTTCCACAGCTGCACGTTGCTCTTCGCTGACCGAGCCACGTTCGGCCAGGCAAACCAGACCGTAGTCATCGCCGCCAACATAGCCCAGGCCGTTGGCAGTCATCGCGTCGCTCAGGAAAGCATCGAGGAAGGCGTCGACGGCTTCGTCGCTCAGGTCTTCCTTGAAGTTCAGGTTCAGCTCGAAACCCAGCTCCTGAAACTCATCCACACAGAGTTTCTTGCGCAGACGACGGGAACGATTGGTAGCCATGGGTATAAATTCCTTGCAGAGTGATAACGCGCGGCACTCTACCAGTTTAGTGACGACGATGCCCGCCAACCGACAAAAATCCCAGCGCCAAGGTGCCGCTATCGGCAATGCGCATACCCGCTGACCGTCGGCCATAAATTCCTGTAATCACCGCCATTGGCGGTCTGGTCATAGGGCATAATGCGCGGCATTGTCCCAAACCGCTGTGGGAGCTCGTAATGCGATTTTCCGTTGTACCCGCTGTCCGGAGGCTGCGCATCCTCCGCCCTCTGGCCCTCGCCTGCCTCGTTCTGCCAACCACCCTGCCCGCTTATGCAGCCACCAATGCCACCCTTCCGGAAAGCGTGGCGAAAAGCCTGAAGGCCAACAAGATTGGCCAGCAGTCACTGTCGGTAGTCACCCTGCCACTCAGCGGGCCGGGCAATGGCACCATTTTCAACGCCGACGTGTCGGTGAATCCGGCATCGACCATGAAGCTGGTCACCACCTTCGCGGCACTGGAACTGCTCGGCCCGACCTATCAATGGAAAACCGAGTTCTACACTGATGGCCAGCTCAAGGACGGCGTGCTCAACGGCAACCTGTACCTCAAGGGTGGCGGCGACCCCAAGCTGAACATGGAAAAGCTCTGGCTGATGCTGCGTGACCTGCGCGCCAATGGCGTGCGCCAGGTGACGGGTGATCTGGTGCTCGACCGCAGCCACTTCGTGCAACCGGATCTGCCCGCTTTCAATGACGACGGCGGCGATGCCAACAAGCCTTACCTGGTCACCCCCGACTCGCTGCTGGTCAACCTCAAGGCGCTGCGTTTCATCGCCCGCGCCGAGAACGGCAAGGTCACTGTGGCCGCCGAGCCGCCGCTGGCTGGTTTGAAACTGGACAACCAGGTAAAGGTACTCAAAGCCGGCAAATGCCCAGCCTGGCCCGATGTGCGCTACAACCCGGTCAAGGAGTTCGATGGTACTCGGGTAATCGTCACCGGCCAGTTGACCGATGGCTGCAGCGCCCAGACCTACCTGTCGCTGCTCGATCACCCCGCCTATGCCGCTGGTGCGGTTCGGGCGATTTTCAGTGAGCTGGGCGGCACCATCCTCGGTAAGGATCGCCAGGCCGAAGTACCGAAGAGCGCGACTCTGCTGGCGCGCGCCTTCTCGCCGGACCTGGTGGAGATCATCCGCGACATCAACAAATACAGTAACAACACCATGGCCCGGCAGCTGTTCCTCAGCATCGGCGCGCAGAACCGCAACGAAGCCGATGTCGACGATGCCCATGCCGCGCAACGGGTAATCCGCGCCTGGCTGGCACGCAAAGGCATCACCGCGCCGCAGCTGGTGATGGAAAACGGTTCTGGGTTGTCTCGTGCAGAGCGCCTGAGCGCGCGGGAAATGGGCAAAATTCTGGAAGCAGCCTGGAAGAGCCCGTACGCCGCCGAGTTCATCAGCTCGATGCCGATCGTCGCGCTGGACGGCACCATGCGCAAACGCTTGCGCAACACGCCAATGGCCGGCCAGGCACACATCAAGACCGGCACTCTCAACAATGTGCGTGCCATCGCTGGCTTCAGCCGCGACAGCAACGGCAATACCTGGGCAGTGGTCGCCATCCTCAACGACCCGAAACCCTGGGGCGCCTCGGTGATCCTCGACCAGGTACTGCTCGACCTTTATAAGCAGCCGAAAAACACCGCCCGATAAGCGCTAAGAACCTGTTCACGATCTAGCGAGCTAGAGCCATAAAAGGCAAAAACAGGCGAGGAAGCGGAGTTTACGAGCTGTAAATGAGCATTCCGAGCCTGTTTTTAACGCAGTAGGGCCGACGCGCAGCAGATCGTGAACAGATTCTAAGGTAGCCCGCATCGAGCGCAGCGATACCCGGGAAGCCAGCCTGGGTATCGCTACGCTCAACCCAGGCTCGGCTGTAACAGACTTACTTGGCCATCAACTTCCAGGCGCGGTGGATCTTGGCGTTGCGCGCGAAGTCTGGATCGAGGGTGTCTGCGGTGATTTCTTCGACTTGATAACGCGACGGCAGCTGCTCATCGAGCAGGAACTTGCGGAAGTTGTTTGAGAAGTACAGCACGCCGCCGGGCGCTAAGCGCGCCATGGCCATGTCCAGCAACTGGACGTGATCACGCTGCACATCGAACACACCTTCCATGCGCTTGGAGTTCGAAAAGGTCGGCGGATCGATGAAGATCAAGTCGTACTCGCCACGATCATCAGCCAGCCAGCTCATCACGTCGCCCTGCTCCAGACGGTTCTTGTCCGAGAAACCGTTGAGCGAGAGGTTGCGCCGCGCCCAGTCCAAGTAGGTTTTCGACAGATCGACGCTGGTGGTGCTGCGCGCGCCGCCTTTGGCTGCATGCACGCTGGCCGTGGCGGTGTAGCAGAACAGGTTAAGGAAGCGCTTGCCTGCGGCTTCCTTCTGTATGCGCAGGCGCAGCCGACGGTGGTCGAGGAACAGTCCGGTATCAAGGTAATCGGTCAGGTTGACCAGCAGCTTGATGCCGCCCTCCTTCACTTCCATGAACTGACCTTGCGCAGCCTGACGCTCGTACTGCTTGGTGCCGCTCTGGCGCTCGCGGCGCTTGATCACTACCTTGTTCTTGTCGATACCCAAGGCCTGTGGAATCGCTGCCAGTGCATCGAACAGGCGCGCCTGGGCCTTTTCCGGGTCAATCGACTTGGGCGCGGCGTATTCCTGCACATGTACCCAGTCGTGGTACAGGTCGACGGCCAGGGAGTACTCGGGCATGTCGGCATCGTAGAGGCGGTAGCAATCGACGCCTTCGCGGCGCGCCCACTTGCCAAGCTGCTTGAGATTTTTCTGCAGGCGATTGGCGAACATCTGCCCGCCCTCGCTGAGGCGTGCCTGCTCGACGGGCGCCGGTGCCGGCTTGATCGGATTGCCGTTTCGATTGAGCTTCGGCGCCTCGGCCTGCAGCTCGTTTTGCTCGCGTTCGCGCTCACGCTGCTCGGGTGTGCGGCGCTCGCCAGTGACGAACTGCTCGGGCTGTACTTTGATCAGCAGTAGTTTGCACGGCAATGCACCGTTCCAGAACGAATACTGCTTGTGGCTGCGAATGCCCATGCGCTTGCCCAAATCGGGCGCACCGGTGAACACCGCCGCCTCCCAGCCCATGCACGCCTGGCGCAGACGCTCACCAAGGTTCTGGTAGAGGTACAGCAGGCTCGCCTCGTCACCCAGGCGCTCGCCGTACGGCGGGTTGCTGATGACCAGGCCTTTCTGGTTCTGATCCGGGCGCGGCTCGAAGGTCGCCACTTCGCCCTGATAAACCTTGATCCAGTCGCTAAGGCCCGCGCGGTCAATGTTATTACGCGCAGGCTGAATCAGCCGCGGGTCGGCTTCGTAGCCGCGAATCCACAATGGCGGCTTGGCCATACCGGCCGCAGCACGCTCTTCAGCCTCGGTACGCAGGCGAGTCCAGGTAGCTGGCACATGGCCGAGCCAATTGCTGAAGCCCCACTGCTCGCGCGTCAGGTTCGGCGCGATGTCGGCAGCGATCATCGCCGCCTCGACCAGGAAGGTGCCCACACCGCACATCGGGTCAGCCAGCGCGCCGCCTTCGGCAGCAATGCGCGGCCAACCGGCACGAATCAGCACGGCTGCCGCCAGGTTTTCCTTCAACGGCGCGGCGCCCTGCTGCAGGCGATAACCGCGTTGGTGCAGGCTATGGCCGGAGAGATCCAGCGAAAGGATTGCTTCGCCGCGATCCAGGCGCAGGTGCACGCGCAAATCCGGATTGAGCTTGTCCACCGACGGGCGAGTGCCATCGGCCTGGCGCAGTTTGTCGACGATAGCGTCCTTGACCTTTAAAGCACCGAAATGGGTGTTGTCGATGCCCGAACCATTGCCACTGAACTCCACTGCCAGGCTGCCACTGGGCTCCAGGTGCTCGAACCAGTCGACATTGAGCACACCTTCATAAAGGGTCTCCGCATCGCGCACCGGAAAACGCGCCAGCACCAGCAGCACGCGGTTCGCCAGGCGTGACCACAAGCACAGGCGATACGCCGTTTCCATGCTGGCCAGGCCGCGAATTGCGGAGGTGTGCTCGCGGGCATCGCCCAGGCCCAGTGCCTTGGCTTCCTCAAGCAACAGGCCTTCGAGCCCCTTGGGGCACGTGAGGAAGAGTTCGTTATCGTCCGACATCAGAAATCCAGTGCCCGAAGGCGGTAATGGGTTTGGCCCAGTGGTGGGCGCAACCAAAAATAAGTGACAAGAAGTCGCAATGCGACCCTTCGTCTGAATAAATTACAGCTGCAATCGATAGCCATTCACGATGGCAAAACACCAGCAGCGTTCACGTAACCCGCCAACAGAGCGGGCTTCAGCCAGATCAGCGACTATCGCCAATCGAGCTTATGGCTTCACCCTCAAAAGCGTTACGTCCTTATGACAAATTGATCATTCACAGTGGGTCGTGCATTCGATAGAAATCTACCCAGGCCGTCGTTGCAACGATGACGGCACAGGAGGCTCGCGACGCCGGCAGCGGACTCCATGGCAGACCTTCTGCCTGACCTTCTAGAGGTCTACGGGACATAACAGTCAACAAGTGAGGGCAACACCCTATGAGAAGACTTAAGCGTGATCCGTTAGAAAAAGCATTTTTGCGCGGCTATCAGTACGGTATCAGTGGTAAATCCCGCGAGCTGTGTCCTTTTACTCTTCCGTCCGTGCGTCAAGCCTGGCTCAATGGCTGGCGTGAAGGCCGCGGTGACAACTGGGACGGTTTGACCGGCACTGCCGGTATTCATCGACTCAACGAACTTCGAGCTGTCGGCTAAAGCCAAGGACCTACCGACTTCACCAAGCACGCTCCATCCGAGCGGCGGGCGTGAGCCCAGGGGCTCCCTAAGGGAGCCCTTTTTATTGCCCGTGATTCAGCGCCGCGCCGCGGCGATTGCGTCCACCGCCTCGCGAATCAATGCCGGCCCTTTATAGATGAAGCCCGAATAGATCTGCACCAGGCTCGCACCAGCTGCGATCTTCTGCGCGGCATGCCGCCCTTCGGTAATGCCGCCCGCCGCAATGATCGGCAGGCGCCCGCGCAACTCACCTGCCAGCACACTGACCGTGTGCGTGCTCTTGTCGCGAACCGGAGCACCGGAAAGCCCACCGGCCTCATTGGCAAATGCCAGGTTCTCGACGCCTTCACGGCTCAATGTGGTGTTGGTGGCGATGACTGCATCCATGCCGCTTTCCAGCAGCGCCGCCGCCACTTGCACCGTTTCTTCATCGGTCATGTCCGGCGCGATCTTGATCGCCAGCGGCACGCGTCGGCCATGGCTCAACGCCAGCTCGTTCTGACGTTTATGCAAGGCATCGAGCAGCTGCTTGAGCGAATCGCCAAACTGCAGGCTGCGCAGCCCCGGTGTATTCGGCGAGCTGACATTGACCGTAATGTAGCTGGCGTGGGCGTAGACCCTGTCCAGGCAGATCAGGTAATCGTCCACCGCCCGCTCGACTGGCGTATCGAAGTTCTTGCCGATGTTGATACCCAGCACGCCACTAAACTTGGCAGCCTGCACGCGGGCCAGCATGTGATCGACGCCATGGTTGTTGAACCCCATGCGATTGATGATCGCCTCGGCCTCAGGCAGGCGAAACAGACGCGGCTTGGGGTTGCCCGGCTGCGGACGCGGCGTGACCGTACCGATCTCGACGAACCCGAAACCCAGCCCGGCAAACCCGTCGATGGCATCGCCGTTCTTGTCCAGCCCGGCAGCCAGGCCAACTGGATTGGGGAACTGCAGCCCCATCACCGTCACCGGCAGGCTACTCGGCGCCTTGGTCAGGCGCCCGGTCAGGCCCAAACGACCAGCCGCACCGATCAGGTCGATGGACAGCTCGTGGGAAGTTTCCGGGGACAGTTTGAACAGCAGCTCGCGGGCCAGGTTGTACATGGGCAGGCTTAGCTCGGCAGTGGCGAAATCGAAAGGCGCGAATTATAGCCGGCCAAGTGTCCGCGTAGCGAGGGTTAGAGCCTGTTCACGATCTCGCGAGCTAGAGCGATACAAGGGCAGGCGCCCCCGACTAGGCGCCCCCGCAAAAACACGCGAGGAACGGACTGGGCTCGCATGCGAGTTTACGACTGGTAAATGAGCATGACTCGCTTTGCTCGCTCCTCCGGAGCCGCACCAAGGTGCGTTAGCCGCAAGCGGCTTTCCGACTAGGCTAGCAATCTAGTTTGTTTTCAACGTAGGAGCGCCGGCGCGAAGCAGGTCGTGAACAGGTTCTTAGGGCAAGCGGCGCAGGCTGAGCAGTTCACCGGCATCGTTGAATTGCAGCTCGAATGAACCATAGATACCGGCGTGGGTCAGAAACGTCCGGAAATGATGGGCAGGAATACTGACCCGACGACCGTCGCGGCTGACCGCCTGAATGCGGTTGGCACGCCCTTGATAGACCGCCTGCAGACGGTCTGCAGGTAACGCGATATCCAGAACCAGGCTGGCCATGGAGGCTCCTTGCAAATGAATGAACGGATTCTGACACAGTACCGAACGGCCGGAGCCCAGCAGCCGGGCATTTCTGCCACACAGAGGACATTCTGTACTGAGGGTCGTGCAAGTCATTGCCGGCTCTGCCACACTGCGCCAGGCACCCAGACGTACGCGAGCTGCCATGAGCCTGCCTGAACAGCCCAGCCCCCTAACCTCACGCCTGGCCGCATTGGCCCAGCGAGTGGGTTTGCTTGGCCGTGGCTGCAAGCCGATCTTCGAGCGTGCCAGCCAGCTGCAGCTGCCGTTCTCCGCTATCCCGCCCTTTGGCGACACGATCTGTTGGCTCGGCGGCCCGCCGCTGCAGCGCCTCAAGGATCTGCCGCGTAGCGCATTGTCAGGCCCGGTGCAGGAAGACAAGGCCGACGCCCATGCGGCGCTGATCAATCTAATCGAGGTCGAGCACCGTTATCTGGAGCAGCTCGATCTGCGTCTCGTAGACAGCCTGGTGCACTGCGATGGCAGCTACGGCAGCCTGGAGGATTACGCCGCCAGTGACGCATGCAGGCATATCCGTATCATCAGCTATCGCGACTTCCTCAAGAACCTGAGCAAGGCGCTGCCCGAATACCCTCATCAAAGCCTCGAACTGTTTCATGCCCAGTGGCGTGGCGAACGGCTGTTCTGGGCAGGCGATTCGAATCCCGAAGCCTTTGCCAGCGCAGTGGCTTATGCGCGGCTGCGCGGCCTGGAAATTACTCTGCCAGCCCATGTCACTTACTACCGCATCAGCCCTCAAGGCCTGCTTGATCTGGAGCAGGGCTACCATGCCCTGGCCATGCCCTGCGCAGCCTGGAGCGATGCCGGCTTTATGCAGCTGCTGATGGAGCACGAGGTGCCCTATGCGCGCCTGAGCTTGCTGCGTACGCCCGGCTCTCCCGAGTTTCTGCTGCTGCCCAAACAGTCGCCGCAAGCCTGTGCGCTGGGCGAAGGTCTGCTGCAGGCAGGCGCCCCAGACATGCTGCGCTATGTGCGCGAGTTAAGCTGACCGACAGCTTTTGTAACCACTTCGCTGGGACACGCACGGCGACCTGGGGTCAGTCTTTGCTCCCCTCTTTATCTGGAGCATCGCCGTGCGCATTGCCCTCGCTTCTTTGCTGATCGCAGGCAGCCTGCCTGCCCTTGCCGCCGAAACACCACGCTATGGCGCCGAGTTGCAGGGGTTCGATTACCCCCATGAAGTCAAACGCTTCAACCTAGAATCGCAAGGTGTTTCGTTGCAGATGGCCTACATGGACATGCAGCCCAAGAACGCCAATGGCCGCACGGTACTGCTGATGCACGGCAAGAACTTCTGCGCCGCAACCTGGGAAGGCAGCATCAAGGCGCTAAGCGACGCCGGTTACCGCGTGATAGCGGCGGATCAGATTGGTTTCTGTAAGTCCAGCAAGCCGACGCGTTACCAATACAGCTTTCAGCAACTGGCTAGTAACACCCACGCATTGCTCAAACAGATCGGCGTCGACAAGGTGACCATCATGGGTCACTCCATGGGCGGCATGTTGGCCACCCGCTACGCCCTGCTCTACCCCGATCAGGTCGAGCAACTGGTGATGGTCAACCCGATCGGCCTGGAAGATTGGAAGACTCTTGGCGTGCCTTACCTGAGCGTCGACCAGTGGTACCAGCGCGAGCTGAAAACCACCGCCGAGGCCAGCCGCAACTACCAGAAGAACACCTACTACGCTGGCCAGTGGCGCCCCGAGTTCGATCGCTGGGTCGACATGCAGGCGGGCATGTTCAATGGTGACGGCAAAAAGATCGTCGCCTGGAACTCGGCGCTGACCTACGACATGGTCTATACCCAGCCGGTGGTCTACGAATTCTCCCAACTGAAAATGCCTACCCTGCTGCTAATCGGCGAGCAGGACAACACCGCCATCGGCAAGGACGCGGCGCCCGAGGCGATGCGCAGCAAGCTGGGAGACTACAAGGCGCTGGGCCCGACCACTGCAGAGCGTATTCCCGATGCGACGCTGGTGACCTTCCCTGATCTTGGCCACTCGCCGCAGATTCAGGAACCCGAGCGCTTCCATAAGGCGTTGCTCGATGGCCTGGCCACCGCCAAGCCCCAGGCTTCAACCGGCAACTGAGTTCCGCGGCCCGTGCTGGAGATACAAGACCGCTTGCATCTCCAGCCGGCAGAAGTATGTGCATACGCAGCCGAACGCAACGCAGACTAATGACCGGCGGTCTTCACGCAATTTTTATTGTTTTTTGACGCCGGTATAACGCAGCTCCCAGCACAGTAGCCTCATGTCCGAACTCCTCGGACCGAGCGAGGCCGCTATGAATAAGCTTCCACAGATCACACTGGCATTTTGGGTCATGAAGATTTGCGCGACGACCCTCGGCGAGACAGCAGGCGATCTGCTGTCCATGACACTAGGCATCGGCTATGCGTTGAGCTCCCTGCTGCTCATCAGCCTGTTTATCCTCTCCTTGCTCGGCCAACTGAGCGTCCGACGTTACAAGCCTGCGCTTTATTGGACGGTCATCCTGATGACCAGTACGGCCGGCACGACCATTTCAGACTTCATGGATCGAACCCTCGGCCTCGGCTATGCCAGTGGCTCGATGATTCTCATCTCTCTACTGGCAGGCGTGCTGCTGATCTGGCGCCTTACCGAAAAATCCCTGTCGGTCGAACACATCGTTTCGCGCAGGGCCGAGCTTTTCTATTGGGGAGCGATCCTGGTTTCAAACACCCTCGGAACAGCGCTGGGCGATTATCTGGCCGACGACTCGGGTTTAGGCTTCGCTGGTGGCACGTTGTTGATCGGCAGCCTGCTGGCTGTGGTGGCAGCAGCGTACTACCGCACGCAACTATCGCGAGTAGCCCTGTTCTGGGTAGCCTTCGTACTGACGCGCCCGCTTGGCGCCACACTGGGCGATGTGTTGACCAAGAGCACCGACAAAGGCGGGCTGGATCTGGGTACAGTGGGCTCCTCGGCCGTGCTGTTGACGACCCTGGCCGTGCTTGTCTGCTTTGCCATCTGGGCTCAGCAGCAACGCTCTGCCCCTATGGCAATTCGCACTGATCGTCGATAACTACTGCGCAGTAAAGAAAACGCCCCGAACAAGTCGGGGCGTTTTCGTTTCCAGCAGTTAGCTCAGATCAAGCCGGCAGCACCGGTAGCTGGCTTTGCGCCAGATCCCCCAGTTCGCGATTGGCCACCGCGTACATGGCGTAATCGCTACCGGTGGCGGCACGCAGCTCGGCGAGCATGGCTTTCCAGCGGTCGACCAACCGACGGTTCTGGTCGAGCCAGGCTTCGACACGCTCCTCGATCGACTCCGGCCCGTTGGCCAGTTGCAGAACGGAGACGGTGATCGCCCGCTGCTGCGCGTCCAGGTCGTCACGGAATGCCTCGCGGGCCAAGGCCTGCCAGTTGCTTTCCACGCTGAGGCTGCTGATCTGCTGCAGATACCACGACAGATCCAGCGCATCGGACACCGCGAAGTAAGCAGACGCCACCTCGGTTGGCTCGCGACCAGTGAGGTCGGCAGACTCGATGATCGGCAGCAGCGTGTACAGGTGGCCGGTGCCGGCGACAACGCGCGACAACAGCTCTGGCACGCCCGCTTCGACGTAGGTCTGGTAGCGCGCCATCCACTCGTCACGGGCCGGGCCTTCGAGCAGCTCGTCCAGACGCATGGCCAGTGCCTTCACACGCGGGCCGAGATGGGCGACATCACGGGCCGCATCCAGGTCGTTGCGACGGCTGCGCAGGTACCAGCGCGTGGCGCGGCGGCCCAGACGCATCAGCTCGTCCATCATGGTCAGCTGCAGATCGGCCGGCACCTGGTTATCGAGCGCCTCGATCTGACGCCACCAGAACGGCAGATGGAAGACATCGCGCACCACGACATAAGCCGCAGCAACCTGCGCCGAACCCACACCGGTGGACTCCTTCAGGCGCTGCACGAAGGTGATGCCCATGTGGTTAACAAGATCGTTGGCGATCTGCGTGCTGACGATCTCGCGCTTGAGGCGGTGGCGGCGCATGGCCTCGCCGTACTCCTGCGCCAGGCGCGCCGGAAACGCGGTTTCCATCTCGCGCGACAGGTACTCGTCATCGGTGAGATCGGACTTGATCAGCGCTTCCTGCAGCTCGATCTTGCTGTACGAGATCAGCACCGACAGCTCGGGGCGAGTCAGTCCCTGGCCCTTGGTGGCGCGCTCGTTGAGCTCTTCCTCGCTCGGCAGGAACTCCAAAGCGCGATCCAGTTTGCCGGAAGCTTCCAGCGCCGCCATCAGGCGCTTGTACTCACCCTGACGCTCCCGGGCACGACGCTCGGCCAGCGACAGCGCCTGGGTCTGCTTGTAGTTGTTGCCCAGTACCAGATTGCCGACGTCCTCGGTCATCTCGGCGAGCAGCGTGTTGCGCTGCTTGCCGGTCATATCCCCGGCGGTGACGATCTCGTTGAGCAGGATCTTGATGTTCACCTCGTGGTCGGAGCAATCCACACCACCGGCGTTGTCGATAAAGTCGGTGTTGCTGGCACCGCCATTGAGGCCGTATTCGACACGGCCAAGCTGGGTCATGCCCAGGTTGCCACCCTCGCCCACCACCTTGGCACGCAGCTCGCGACCGTCGACGCGCAACAGGTCGTTGGCCTTGTCGCCGACGTCCGCATGGCTCTCGCGGCTGGATTTGACGTAGGTGCCGATACCACCGTTCCAGATCAGATCCACCGGTGCCTTGAGCAGCGCGTTGAGCAGCTCGGTAGGCGCCAGCTTGTCAGCCTGGATGTCGAAACGGGCTTTCATTTCCGGGCTGATGGCGATGCTCTTAGCGCTGCGCAGGAAGATGCCGCCGCCTTGGGAAATCAGCGAGGTGTCATAGTCGGCCCAGCTCGAACGCGGCAGATCGAACAGACGCTTGCGCTCGACGAAGCTGCGCGCCGCATCCGGATTCGGGTCGATGAAGATATGCAGGTGGTTGAACGCGGCAACCATCTGCAGCGACTCGGACAGCAGCAAGCCGTTGCCGAATACGTCGCCAGCCATATCACCAATACCGATCACGGTGGTCAGGTCTTTCTGCACATCGATGCCGCGCTCGCGGAAGTGACGCTGCACCGAGACCCAGCCGCCCTTGGCGGTGATGCCCATGCCTTTATGGTCGTAACCGGCCGAGCCGCCCGAAGCGAAGGCATCGCCAAGCCAGAAGCCATACTCGTTGGCAATGCCGTTGGCGATGTCAGAGAAGGTTGCAGTGCCCTTGTCCGCCGCGACCACCAGATACGGATCATCGCCATCGTGGCGAACCACGTTGGCAGGCGGCGCTACTTCGCCTTCTTTCAGGTTATCGGTGATATCCAGCAGGCCGCTGATGAAGATGCGGTAGCAGGCGATGGCCTCGGCCTGGATTTCGTCGCGACCGCCGCCAATCGGCAAACGCCGCGGCACGAAACCGCCTTTGGCGCCCACCGGCACGATCACCGCGTTCTTGACCTGCTGGGCTTTGACCAGGCCGAGCACTTCGGTACGGAAGTCCTCTTCACGGTCGGACCAGCGCAGGCCACCACGGGCGACGTTGCCGAAGCGCAGGTGCACGCCTTCGACGCGCGGCGAATAGACGAAAATTTCGAACTTCGGCACCGGCCGTGGCAGTTCTGGAATCGCGCTCGGGTTGAACTTGAAGCTGAAGTAGTTCTTAACCTCGCCCAGCGCATCTGGCTGGTAGAAGTTGGTCCGCAGAGTGGCTTTGATCAGGTCCAGATAGCGACGCAGGATGCGGTCTTCGTTGAGCACCGCCACGTTGTCCAGTGCGCCGAGAATGGCCTGCTCAAGCTTCTGCTGCTTGTCGTTCAGGTCATCGGCACTCAGCTTGCGGGCGAGATAAAAGCGCGTCTTGAACAGACGCACCAGCTCGCGGGCGATGTCGGCGTGGTTGAGCAGCGTGTTGGCGATGTAACCCAGGTCGAAGCCCAGACGAATCTGCTTCAGGTAGCGGGCATAGGCACGCAGCAGCGCCACGTCACGCCAGGCCAGGCCGGCGGTCAGCACCAAGCGGTTGAAAGAATCGTTCTCGGCGTTACCGCGCACGATGTGCACGAAGGCGTCCTGCAGGGTGTCGTTGAGCTGCTGGATGTCGAGCTTCATGCCTTCGGGATAGGTGAAGGCGAAATCGTGAATCCAGAATTCGCGACCGCTCTGGTGCTGCAGGCGATAAGGGAATTCGCCCAGCACGCGCAAACCGAGGTTTTCCAGCACCGGCAGCACGTCAGACAGCGCCAGCGGCGTGTCGGCGTGGTACAGCTTGCAGTGCAGCTGACGCTCACCCGGCACCAATGGCTGGTAGAAGCTCATCACCAGCGGGCGCTCGTCGGAGAGGCTGCGCAGGTGCTGCATGTCGACTACCGCCGAATGCGGCGCGAAACGCTCGCGGTAACCGGCCGGGAAGCTTTTCGGGAAGTCGGTAAGCACGCGAGTGCCCTTGGCTTCGCCGAAGTTCTCCACGGCCAGAGCGGCGTAATCATCGGTCCACGAGCGGCAGGCCTGAACGACTTCACGCTCGAGCTGCTGCGGGTCAATATCCAGCTTGTTCTTCGGGTCCACCCGCAGGATGAATTGCACACGGGCCAGTACGGATTCGGAGAAGTAGGTCCAGAATTCGCAGTCGCTGGCCTGCAGGCGGTCGACCAACACCTGCTGAATGCGTAGGCGAGTTTCGGTGGAATAGATGTCGCGCGGCACATAAGCCAGCGCATAGACGAAACGGCCGTAGGGGTCGAAACGCAGGAACAGGCGCACCTTGTTGCGTTCCTGAATCTGCACGATCGACAGCGCCGTGCTGGCCAGCTCGTCGACTGGCGTTTGGAACAGGTCGTCGCGCGGCAACACTTCGAGAACCTTGACCAACTCCTTGCTCAGGTGGCCCTGGGAAATGAAGCCCGAACGGTTCTCGACCTCGGCGACCTTGCGGCGGATATACGGGATATCGCGCACGCTTTCGCTGTAGGCCGTGGAGGTGTAAATACCGAGGAAGCGGCACTCCTTGACCACCTTGCCAGAAGCATCGATTTCACGGATCGACACGAAATCCGGGTACGCCGGGCGGTGCACGCGGCTCGGCTGCGCAGCTTTGGCGAACGACAGCAACGTCGGCTCGCGCAGGTAGGCCAGCGCGTAGGGTTCGATGTGCAGCTCGTCCTTGCTCAGGCCGCTACGCAGGCGCTTGGACAGGCCGAGCAGCGAGCTTTCGTCGTAATCCAGATGACCGCCATCAGCGGCGTCGTGGACGGTAAATTCCTCATAGCCGAGGAAGGTGAAATGGTTGTCCTGCAGCCAGGCGAGAAACACCTTGATCTCGTCGAGCTCGGCCGGGTCGGTGGCGCCACGGCCAAAGGTGCCGTCACCGAGCTTGCCCAGCAGTTCCTGAGCCTTGGCCTTCATCGGCTGGAAGTCGGCCACGCTCAGGCGTACTTCCTCGAGGACTTCGAGCAGGGTCTTCTGCAGCGACTTGATCTCGACATTGCTGGCGCAACGGTTGATCTCCAGGAACATCAGCGACTCGAGGCTGACGCCCTCGCCCGTGGTGCCCTTGGGCAGCAGTTCGAGCAGTGCGCCCTGGGCGTCGCGGCGCACGCTGAGCACGCTGTTCTGCAGGGTATGGATGCTGTAGCCACGGCGCTTGAGTTCGATCCGCACGGAGTCGACCAGGAACGGGATGTCCGGATGCAGCACCTCGATGCCGGTATGGGTGCTCTGCCAGCCGTGTTTTTCATAATCGGGGTTGAATACGCGAACCTGGGGCTGGGCAGGATCGAACTGGGCCAGCAGGCGCCAGGCGGAAAGCGTGCAGCCAACGAGATCGGAAAGTCGCCGCTGAGTCAGCTCTTCGAGTGCGATGATGCCGAAGAACTGTTCAGCGAACAGGGCCACTTGTGGCAGATCCTGTTCACTGACGTGCTGCGCCAGGGCCGCTTGCAGTTGGTGCTGGAAGTCGGCTTTGCTGGCCGCGGTGAAGAACGCCATTTTTATGCTCCGTCTATGGGCTTGGTATGTGCGATTCGTGTTTGCGTGCGTAGTTCAACCTTAGACCGGCTACCTGCAAACGCTACCCGAGATGCTTTATGACGCACCGGTCACAGGCGCCAGACGAGCTTAACGAGGCGAACGATGCAACCGCTTGCTGCACCGCGACATTTTCGTTCAACCAGCCCGCACCTCAACAGATGTCATACAACCGCTTGCACCCTGATGGCACAACGCCTAAAGTCTGGCGTCAATAAAAACAATACAAACGGACTGTCCCATGCGCCTATTGCTTTCCTGGAAGCAGAAGCTTCGTCTGCTGATCCTGATCACCCTGGCCAGCTTGGCCCTGCTGATGGCTGCTTCGTTCTGGGCCAGCCAGCGGCTCAACACCTCGCTGCAGGCGCGCGAAGAGGCAGCTGCCTACGTCAACGCCAGCACCACGCTGATGAACCAGTGGTGGCGCAGCAACGCGCTGCGCCAGCAGCTGACGCCCGACAACCAGGCGGCCTTCGCAGCCGGGCTGGACGAACTGCAGGCACTGGCCGACGGGCTGCCCGCTCAGGCCCAGACGCTCGGCGATGCCCATACGCTGGAATACGCGCAGCAGATCCAGGCCGTGCTGCAGCAGGAAGTGGCCCAGCAGCGACGCCTGCTGAGCCTTAACCAGACCCTTGGCCTGACGCCCTTCGAAGGGCAGCGCAAGACCATGAGTGAAAAGAGCAAGGCGCTGGAAGCGACCAGCTTCGACATGATCAAGGCTGCAGTCGGCAGCGCCCTGAGCAACCAGCGCGATTACCTGGCCAGCGGCGATCCGGTGTTCGCGGAAATGACCCATACGGCGATCAAGAAGCTGCAGGCGCAGATCGACGACCTGGAATGGGCTGATACACCGGTCGGCAAGACCGTGAAGTCGTTCAGCCAGGCCTTCACCGACACCCAGAAAACCATCGAGCAGCTCGGCGCCACCAATGCGCAGCTGAGCCAGCTCGGCGAACAGCTGCAGGCCCGCGTCAAGGCGCAGACCGACGATCTGCAAAACGGCCTGCTCTTGCAGCGCGCCCAGGACGCCAAGCAGGCACGGGTGTCCTCGCTCTGGTTGATGGGGCTGAGCTTCGCCGGCGTCGCCGCCCTGCTCTCACTGACCCTGCTGCAAGCCTCGCGCACCCTGGTCAAGCGCCTGGAGAATGTCACCCGGCTGCTCAGCCAGGTGGCCTCGGGCGATCTCACCTGCACGCTGCCGGTCGGCACCAACACCAAGGACGAATTCAATCAGCTGGCCGACGCTGCCAACAGCATGACCCGCGACATCGGCCGCATCGTCGCCCAGGTGGTACAGGCCAACGGCGAGCTCAACCGCCTGCACGCCCACCTGGATGATTCCATGCGCCAGCTTGGCGACAACAGCACACAGGTTGAAATGCAGACTGAG
The DNA here is from genome assembly GCF_900142655.1 of Phytopseudomonas punonensis. Taxonomy (GTDB): domain Bacteria; phylum Pseudomonadota; class Gammaproteobacteria; order Pseudomonadales; family Pseudomonadaceae; genus Aquipseudomonas; species Aquipseudomonas punonensis. Next base: position 119,471 of record NZ_FRBQ01000011.1, read on the forward strand.
CAGGCCGCGGCGGCTTCGCAGCAGATCAGCGCCACGCTCAACGACATGGCGCAACGCACCGCCGACGTCGGCAACGCTACCCTAAGCGCCTACGATGCAGCACGAAACGGCGGCAACGTGATCAACGCCAGCGCCGCAAGCATGAATCAGCTGGCTCAGCTGATTCAGAACACTCACGCCCAGGTCAGCGCCCTCACCCAGTCCAGCGGCAAGGTCACCAGCATCATCGGCGTAATCAACGGCCTGGCTGACCAGACCAACCTGCTGGCCCTCAACGCCGCCATTGAGGCAGCACGGGCCGGCGAAGCAGGCCGCGGTTTCTCAGTGGTGGCCGACGAGGTCCGGTCCTTGGCGCAGAAAACCATGTCGGCAACCACCGACATTGCCGCCATCGTCAACGAACTGCGGCAACAGACTCAGCAGATGGATCAATTGATGACCAGCGGCCTGAGCCTGGCCGAAGCTGGCCAGCGCAGTTCGGGTGAGGTGGCGAGCGCCATCGAGGGCATTACCGACTCCATGGAGCAGCTCAATGCGCAGATGAGCCAGGTGGTGGTCGCCATCGAGCAGGTTTCCGGCAGCACCGAGGAAATCGCCAGCAAGGTCGAGGACATCAACCTGCACACCGGCCAGACCAAGATGCTGCGCCTGAGCCTGGGCGAGCACACCCAGGGCCTGTCCCGCCAGGTCGAAGCGCTCAACCACAGCGCCAACCAGTTCCGGATTGCCTGACTCCGTGCCAGCCGCGCATCAGGGTGTCGCGGCTGGCAACCCGGTCACAGACCCGAGCAGGCTCGCATGGCTTAACGCCCCTGCCTTCGATATCATGGCCGGCCCTGCCGAGCGGGGTTCGTCGCTCGCGATTCGTATCTGGACAGCCCCATGGAACATAGAGACGCGCTGCTCGCTCTTCGCCACTTTCTCGCCAGCCAGATTCTCGGTCAGGAAAAGCTCATCGATCGCCTGCTGATCGCCCTGCTCGCCGACGGCCACATGCTGGTCGAGGGCGCCCCCGGCCTGGCCAAGACCAAGGCGATCAAGGAACTGGCCGAAGGCATCGAGGCTGAGTTCCACCGTATCCAGTTCACTCCCGACCTGCTACCTGCCGACATTACCGGCACGGAAATCTATCGCCCGGAAACCGGCAGCTTCGTGTTCCAGCAGGGGCCGATCTTCCACAACCTGGTGCTCGCCGACGAGATCAACCGCGCGCCGGCCAAGGTGCAGTCGGCGCTGCTCGAGGCCATGGCCGAACGCCAGGTATCGGTGGGCCGCAGCACCTACGACCTGTCGCCGCTGTTTTTGGTCATGGCCACCCAGAACCCGATCGAGCAGGAAGGCACCTACCCGCTGCCCGAAGCGCAGCTCGACCGCTTCTTGATGCACGTGAAGATCGGTTTCCCCGACGCCAGCGTGGAGCGCAAGATCCTCGCCCAGGCCCGCGGCGAAGCGCTGCACGGCGAAGCCAAACCGGACCACCGCCTCAGCCAGCAGGCGATCTTCTCCGCGCGCAAGGAAATCCTCGGCCTGTATATGGCCGATGCGGTGGAGGAATACCTGGTACAGCTGGTGATGGCCTCGCGCACGCCCGGCAAGTTCGACGCCGAGCTGGCCGAGTGGATCGCCCACGGCTCCAGCCCACGCGGTTCCATCGCCCTGGACCGCTGTGCACGCGCCCACGCCTGGCTGGCCGGCCGCGATTTCGTCAGTCCTGAAGACATCCAGGCCGTGCTGTTCGACGTGCTGCGCCACCGCATCATCCTGTCCTTCGAGGCCGAGGCCTCGGGCATCGACCAGGACCGCGTGGTGCAGCGCATTCTCGACGTGGTCGCGGTGGCCTGATGCTCCCGCACGCGGATAACCCTGAGCTGCAGGCGGGCATCCGTACCGATCTCAAGCAACTGATCGACATGCGCCACCGCGTGCGCGAGGTGCAACTGTTCTCCACGCCAGGGCGGCGCAGCCCGCTGATCGGCCTGCACCATTCGAAGCTGCGCGGGCGCGGTATTGACTTCGATCAGGTGCGGGTTTATCAGGCGGGCGATGACGTGCGCACCATCGATTGGCGCGTGACCGCACGCACCCAGGAGCCCCACACCAAGCTGTTTCACGAAGAACGCGAGCGGCCCATCTACCTGCTCGTCGAGCAAAGCCGTCAGTTATTCTTCGGCTCGGGCCTGATGTTCAAGTCGGTACTCGCCGCCCGCGCGGCCGGGCTGATCGGCTGGGCCGCGCTGGGCCACAACGACCGCATCGGCGGGCTGGTATTCGGCAGTCAGGACAATCACGAGATCAAACCGCGGCGCAGCAAGCAAAGCCTGCTGCAACTGCTCAGCCGCCTGGCCCGCGCCAACCAGGCACTGACTGCCGACACACCGCTGGTCCGTGACAGCTTCGGCCTGGCCTTGCGCCGTGCCCGCGAGGTGCTGCGCCCCGGTAGCCTGGTGGTAATTCTCTGCGACGAGCGCACCCTGAGCGATAGCAGCGAGCAGCAACTGATGTTGCTCGCCCGGCATACCGACCTGTTGCTGCTGCCGATTTCCGATCCACTCGACCATGCCCTGCCCGCCTCCGGTCTGCTGCGCTTCGCCGAAGGTGACGCCCAGCTGGAAGTCGATACCGAAGACGCCAACCTGCAACACAGCTATAGCGCCCAGGCCCAGGCGCGCCAGGCACGCTGGCAACGTCTGGCGCACAAGCTCGGCGTGCCGCTGCTGTCGCTTTCGACCGCCAGCGAGCTGGTCGATCAGCTGCACGAGCACCTGAACAACCTGCGCCCCGGTAAAGCCGTATGAACCCGCTGGATCAGCTAGAACCGCTGATCGCCCCCGATGCCATCGGCTGGTGGCCGCCTGCGCCTGGCTGGTGGCTGCTCGCACTGCTGCTGCCGGTGCTCGGCTGGCTAGCCTGGCGCCTGCTGCCGCGCCTGCCCAGACCGCGGCGCAAGCAAGCGGTGGAGCAACCGCTTGACCCGCTGCGCGAGGCGGCGCTGCAGGAATTGCAGCGCCTCGCCAAACCCTACGACGGCACCCCGGCCGGGCCCTGGCTGCAGCAGCTCAACGGGCTGCTCAAGCGCCTGTGCCGCGAGCGCTACCCGGACAGCCACAGCCATACCCTGAGCAGCCGCGCCTGGCTGGCATTTCTCGATAACCGCTGCCCGGCCGCCGGGCTGACGCGCTGGATGATCCTCGTCGAGGGCGCCTACAAGCCGCAATGCACGCTCGACGACAAAGCCATCGAAGGCCTGCACCAGGCTGTCGCCATCTGGATCCGCAAGCATGTTTGAGTTCGCCTGGCCGTGGCTCTTCGTACTCGCGCCGCTGCCCTGGCTGCTACGCCTGTGGCTGCCGGCTGCCGACAGCGGCGAAGCGGCGCTACAGGTGAGTTTTCTCGGCGAGCTGGAAAACCTCTCTGGCCGCCGTGCCCGCTTGCAGCTACCGCCCTGGAAGAAGCAGATGCATTTCGCTCTGCTCTGGCTGCTGTTGTTGATCGCCGCCGCGCGCCCCGAATGGGTTGGCGAGCCCTTGCCACTGCCGGCCAGCGGGCGCGATCTGCTGATCGCCGTGGATGTGTCAGGCTCCATGGATTACGCCGACATGCGCCTGGAAGATGAGGACGTCAGCCGCCTGACCCTCGTCAAAGCGCTGATCGGCACATTCATCGACGGCCGTACCGGCGACCGGGTCGGGCTGATCCTGTTCGGTAGCCAGGCTTACCTGCAGGCGCCGCTGACCTTCGACCGGCAGACCGTACACACCTGGCTCGACGAAGCGGTGATTGGCATCGCCGGGCAGAACACCGCAATCGGCGATGCCATCGGCCTGGCCGTCAAACGCTTGCGCCTGCGCCCCGCCGATAGCCGCGTGCTGGTACTGATCACCGACGGCGCCAACAACGGCGGGCAGATCGAGCCGATGACCGCCGCGCGCCTGGCCGCCGAAGAAGGCGTGACCATCTACCCCATCGGCATTGGTGCAGATCCGCAGCAGGCTGGCAACTTCGCAGCCTTCGGGCTGAATCCGGGCGTGGATCTGGACGAGCCGACCTTGCGCGCCATCGCCGAACTCACCGGCGGCGAATACTTCCGCGCCCGCGATCAGGACGAATTGAAAACCATCGAAACCACCCTCGACCGCCTCGAACCCGTCGCCCAGCAGCCGACCCTGGCCCGCCCTGCCCAGGCCCTTTACGCCTGGCCCCTGGCCGCTGCCCTGCTGCTCAGTCTGGGCCTGGTGGCGCGCAACCTGTGGCCGCAGTTGCGCCAGCAGGCCGCGCCCCTCACGCAACGGCTGAGGCGCAAAGCGCCATGAGCGAACTTCTGCCCCACCTGCTGCGCCCCTGGTGGCTGTTGCTGCTGCCGTTGCTCGCCTGGCTACTGTGGCTGCTAGCACACCGGGAAACCCGCAGCGGCCGTTGGCAATCACTGCTGCCACCGGCTTTTCACGCGGCGCTGCTGCGCGGCGGTCGAGGCCGGCGCAGCCGCCTGCCGCTGGTGATCCTTGCTATCTCCTGGCTGCTGGCCACGCTGGCACTGGTCGGCCCCAGCTGGCAGCGGGTCGAACAGAATGACGCCAAGCCGGCAGACCCGTTGGTAGTGATACTCGAACTGACGCCGCAGATGCTGGCAGGCGACGCCTCCCCCAACCGCCTGGCCCAGGCACGCCGCAAACTGCTCGACCTGCTGCAGGCCCGCGGCGACGCACAGACCGCCATCGTGGTGTACGCCGGCAGCGCACACACCGTGGTGCCGCTGTCCGATGACCTGGGCACCAGCCGCAACCTGCTCGAAGCGCTCAAGCCCTCGATCATGCCCGAGCCGGGCAAGCGCGCCGATCTGGCAGTGGCCAAGGCGCTCGACTTGCTCAAGGGCGGCGCCCAGGGCCAGGGCCGCCTGCTGCTGATCACCAGCAGCCTGGACGACGATGAACGCGGCGCCATCGGCAAACTACTCGGCAACCGCGGCAACCGCCTGCGCATCCTTGGTATAGGCAGCAGCGAAGGCGCGCCAATCGTTCAGGAAGACGGCACGTTCATGAAGGACGAGCAAGGCGCCATCCTCATGCCGCGCCTGGATATCACCGGCTTGCGGCAATTCGCTCGAGATATCGGCGCGCAGTACCGCAGCGTCAGCCTCGATGATCGCGACCTGCGCAGCCTCGGCCTGCTCGATGGCCCCACGCAGCTGCGCGACAACGGCCACAAGACCCAGCTGAGCAGCTGGGCCGATCAGGGTTACTGGCTACTGCTACCGCTGTTGCTGCTGGCCGCCTGCGCCGGGCGCCGCGGTTGGCTGCTGTGCCTGCCGCTGTTGCTGCTCGGCACCCCGCAATCCGGCATGGCCATGAGCTTCGATGACCTCTGGTTGCGTGCCGATCAGCAGGGCCAGCGCCTGCTCGAAGCCGGGCGCGCCAAGGAAGCAGCCGAGCGCTTCGAAGATCCGCACTGGCGTGGCATGGCGCTCTACGAGGCCGGCGATTACGCCGCGGCGGCGGAACAGTTCGCCGGGGATGACAGCGCCAGATCGCTCTACAACCGCGGCAATGCCCTGGCGCGCAGCAATGAACTCGAAGCGGCCATCGACGCCTACGAGCGCGCCCTTGAGATCGACCCGCAGCTGCAGCAGGCCGCCAAGAACAAGGCACTGGTGGAGGAACTGCTGCGCCAGCGTGAACAGAAACAGGCCGAGCAGCCCAATGAGGCCGACGAGCAGCCTGACGAGGACAAATCTGAGGAGCAACAACAACCCGGTCAGTCCGCAGCTCCCAGCCAGGATGAGCGCCAGGACAGCCAGGGACAGCCAGCGACGGCTGAAGACCAACAGCAAAGCGAAGACAAACCCGCCCAGCAGGGGCAGCCGAGCGAACCGGCTGAAAAAGCCGAAGCCGGCGAGCCCGCGCCAACCGGCGGCAATGCGCCTGAAGCCGAGGCGCCGCTCGATGGCGAGCGCCGCCAGGCTCTGGAACAATGGCTGCGGCAGATTCCCGACGACCCGGGCGAATTGCTGCGCCGCAAATTCTGGTATGAACAGCAACAGCGTCAGGAACAAACCCGATGATCCGCCTGCTCTGCACCCTGCTTTTCTGCTTGCTGGCATTTCAGGCCAGCGCGCAGGACTTTACCGCCAGCGTCGACCGCAGCCGGCTGAACCTGGGCGAAAGCCTCGACCTGACCCTCGAATCGACGGATGCCACCGAGTTCGGCAAGCCCGACCTGACGCCGCTCAACGAGCTGTTCGACGTGCTCGGCACGCGCCAGGTCAACCGCCTGACTACGCTGGATGGCCAGGCGCGCGCCAGTACCCGCTGGATCGTCACCATCAAGCCACGCCATAGCGGCTTCGTGGTCGTTCCGCCGCTGCGCCTGGGCGACTCGCAAAGCCAGCCGGTCAGCCTGCATGTGGTCGAATCCACGGGCCAGAATGCCGACGAGCAAATGGCTCCGGTATTCATCGACGCCAGCCTGGATCATGAGAGCGTCTACGTGCAGGCGCAAAGCGTGCTGACCCTGCGCATCTACCACTCGGTTTCGCTCTACGACGACAGCAGCCTGACGCCGCTGGAAATTGCCGATGCGCGAGTCGAGTCGCTTGGCGAGCCACGCACCTACGAGCAGGACATCGGCGGCGTACGCCACGGCGTGATCGAACTGCGCTACGCCATCTTCCCGCAGAAAAGCGGGCAGCTGACCATTCCCAGCCAAGTATTCAGCGCCACCCTGGCCGACCGCAGCAGCAATGGCTACACGCCGTTCGGGCCACGGCCGGGCAAGGTGACCCGCGTGCGCTCGCCGGAAATCCCCCTGACGGTGAAGGCCAAGCCAGCCGACTACCCGGCTGACGCGCCCTGGCTGCCGGCCCGCGCCCTCAGCCTCGCCGAAGCCTGGAGCCCGGAGCCCGGCCAGGTGAAGGTCGGCGATTCGCTGACCCGCAGCCTGATGGTCAAGGCCGATGGCCTGTCCAGCGCTCAGCTGCCGCCACTGCCCGCGACCAAGGTCGAAGGCCTGCGCCGCTACCCGGATCAGCCGCAGCTGAACAACCAAAACAGCGAGCGCGGTGTGATCGGCAGCCGTGAAGAACGTGAGGCGCTGGTCGCAGGCAAGGCCGGTACCTTGGAGCTGCCGGCCGTCGACGTGGTGTGGTGGAACACCCACGAGAATCGCCTGGAACACAGCACCCTACCGGGGCGCACCCTGAATGTGGCCGCAGACCCAGCGCTTGGCGTCGACCAGCCCGTAGAGCCACGTGCACGCGGCAACGCCGCCGACGACACCCTGCTGTGGCCATGGCAGCTGAGCACGGTGCTACTCGCCCTGACCACCCTGCTCGGCTTCAGCCTGTGGTGGCATGCACGCGGCCAGCCGGCCGTGCAGCGCAGCGCCCAGGTCGGCCCCAGCCCACGCACCCTGCTCGATGACCTCAAGCGTGCCTGCCTGGCCAACGACAGCCAGGCGACACGCCAAGCGCTCGATGCCTGGGCACGCCAGCAACCGGAAACCCTGGCTGACATGGCAGCCCGCTTTGCGCCGCTTTCCGAAGCCCTCGACGGACTAAATGGCGCGCTGTACAGCGAAGCCGGTCAGAATTGGCAAGGCAAGCAGCTGTGGCAGGCCATCGTTGCGCTGCCGGCAGCGGAGAAAACCCAGGACAGCGGCCAGGACGGCGGCCAGCTGCCGCCGCTCTACCCGCGTTGAACGGAGAACGCATGGACGCTCGCCCCGCATCACCCCAGTTCTGGCGCGACGCCGCCCTGCCCTTTATCGAGTTGCGCTCCATCGAGGATGGCCGCCAGGTTTGCTACGGGCGACATAGCCACGCGTTCTTTTCCATCGGCGCGATCACCAGCGGCCAGAGCACCTACAGCAACCGCGAGGTGGATCGTCAGGTGAGCCAAGGCACTGTGGTGCTGATGAACCCCGGCGACGTGCACGCCTGCAACCCTATCGACGGGCAGCAATGGTCGTATCTGATGCTGTATGTCGACCCGTATTGGCTGGGCGAGCTGCAGCGCGATCAGGGGCTGACCGAAACCGCCGATTTTCAGCGCTTCGCCTGTATCGCCAGCGACGATGCCGAGCTGTATCAGGGCCTGCTGGTATTGCGGCGCAGCCTGCTCGATCCATTGGCAGGCACGGCCGACAAGCGCGCCGAGGCCGAAGCATTCTTCGGCCTGGCTCTGCAGCGGCTGGCGCTCGAAGGCGAGCGTGACGACAGCCTGAATCCGCGCCTGGAGCTGGCTGCCGAGTTGATCGAGCAGCACTGCGGTGAGCCACTGCGTCTCGACACCCTGTGCGAGACAGCGCAACTGTCGCCGTCGCAATTGATCCGCGGCTTCAAACAGCGCTACGGCCTGACGCCCCACGCCTACCTGCTCAACCGCCGCATCCAGTTCGCCCACGCCCGCCTGAAAAGCGGCGCAGCCCTGGCCGAAGTCGCCCAGGAAGCCGGCTTCGCCGACCAGGCGCACTTTCAGCGCACCTTCAAACAACTCCTCGCCGCTACCCCCGGCCAATACCGCGGCTAGCGACAACCACCCGTAGCCTGCGCCAACCCCGTAGCCTGGCGTTGAGCGCAGCGATACCCAGGAATCACTCGCGCGAATGTGCCCCGGGTATCGCTACGCTCAACCGCGGGCTACGGCTCTGTGGCGCTCCAAGAACCTGCTCATAATTTTTCAGCTCAGGTTCGTCGACCTTGGCAGCTAAGTGGCGGGGACGGCCGGTCGCTCCCATAGGATTGACTGGTGATTACCTGTGGGAGCGGGCCATGCCCGCGAAAAAATCACGGCATGAACTGGGCATCCCCGCCCGCTCCCACAATGAGTTCGCCAGCATTACCGTGTTGTTTGCGCTCTCACTCGTAGGGCGGACTCAGGAGCGAAGCGAACAATCCGCCAATTCATACCGATCCTGACACCACCGCAACGGCGTACTGCTTCGCGAGTACGCCCTACCGTGCTGTTCGCGATCTCGTGGGAGGGGCTTCAGCCCCGAGCTCTTTGTTTGCCTAAATAAAAAACTCGAGGCTAAAGCCTCTCCCACGGGTGACCGTCCGTTTCCGCCTTGTAGTTGCAGCTTCACGAGCATAAAGATCATGCGCAGGCTCTAACGGACTTACGCCAACACCAGATACCCAGCACTGGCCACCAACAACCCCGCCAACACCCGATTGAAAACCCTTACCCGCTGCGGCGCCTGCAGATACGGCTGCAAATAGGTACCGGCGATAGCCCAGCAAGCCAGCGACAGATAACAGACCACGCAGTAGATCGCCGCAAACAACCATACCCGCCCCGCATCACCATCGGCGGCAAAGGCCCCAGTACCGGCAATCGCTGCCAGCCACGCCTTGGGGTTAAGCCACTGCATCAACGCGCCGCCAGCAAAAGACGCAACCGCCCCACCATCAGCGCTGTGCAACGCGCCGTTATCGACCGCCAAGCGCCAGGCCAGATAAAGCAGAAAGGCCACGCCAGCCCACTGGATCGCCGCCGTCAGCCAGGGCAACAACACCAGCAACTGATGCAGCCCCAGGCCGATCAGCACCAGCAGCAACGTAAAGCCCAGGGTCGCCCCAGCAACATGCCCCATGGCCACCCGCAAACCATGACGAGCACCCGCGCTCAGCGACACCAGATTGACCGGCCCGGGAGAAATGGAAGCGGCCAGCGCGAACGCCGCCATGGACAAATATAAACTCATCATCACGCCTACCTCACTGCTGATCGAGTGAGGCACGTTACGCAGCGAGCAAACCGGCGTATTGAAAAAAATTGCACCCGCTGAAATGAAAACTGCGGCTAGGCCGCGTTTTTTCGTTTGCCGATCATCCGATGAGTGAGTGTGGAGCTTAAAGTGACGCGATGGCTGACTTAATAAATGGCACGTGTATCGGAGAGCGATCTTCAACCAGAGCAAGGAGCAGTTCAGTTATTTTTCCAACTTCAAAAGTTGGCTCAAGGTGCCAAGCGTCCACTGGCACGCCGTGGCAGACGCTAGTTTCATGTATGAGATCCTCCAGCGTGCAGCACCATATGTCGCGAGCAATCAGACTAGATTCTTTATTCTCGATTTGGAGCACTAAGAACTCAACATGACCATCTTCAAATAAAGCTAATTCGACTTCTATTGCCTCTATCGTGTAGGCGGGAGTTGGCATCCAGAGTAACTCTGGATGTGGCTGAGGCATAGTTGTGGACACAAGCCTAATCATATGACTCTAACGCCCTGCTGGCTCTGCACCATAAAAACCTGCCCTTTTTTCGTTAGAGCCACTCCGCACTACCTCAGTCTTTTGATAGATCGCCGTAGATTTTTGCGGCGAAACCAAAAATATTAAAAATAGCAATAAAGCTAAGAAGGAATGCCAAGCCTGCAAACGCGTTGAAGCTAAAGAAAAAGACGAACAGTGCGATTGAGTGGAGAGTGGTTATGAGCAAAAATACAAAGGTTGCTACGACAAGAAGGTTACCGTTTTTATTCTCTTGCTGGGCCATTACCCCAAAGACCGCCCCCAAAGCAATGAAGATTGGAAATATGAATGTGAAAGCCGCCATAAAATAGTTTTGATTGACGGCGTCATTTATAAAAACCGTAAACGCAATAGCAGCCTGTCCATAAGACATTCCCTTTAATGCGCCATGAATAGACACTGGACCCTTGTGTAAATGCGACGCTAGAAAAGGCGCAATGAATTTCAGTATTTTATCTATCATTTTTTACTCTACTATTTGGCCTACTCTAAATGCTTGATAAGGTTCCGATTTTAGTCGATCCCGAGCGAGCGAATTGAACCATTTTTATATGCCTTTCGACACGAAAAGGGAACAGATTTATTTTAGACCAACAGCACTGTGCCATAAATAAATCCGCCCCCTTTTTCGAGCAATTCGCATGGAATAATTTTGCGCAGTAAAACCACAAACTTGAAGCAAAAGGGGACAAATTTACTTTTAGGCTAGCGGCCCTGCGCCATAAATAAATCTTCCCCTTTTTCTAGGGCGTCCGGTGGAGGCCAAAGGCCGGAACACACTTGAGCGCCTTGTTATATTTTACTTTCACGACGTAGCCAGCGCCAAAATGTTCTATTCATCCAGCCTTGCCTGTCTTTAACTTCAAGCTTGCAAATAAACACATTGCCGTCTTTTTTTACAAGTGGCGATAGTCGGCTATACCATTTCTCAGGATCACTAGTTGAATAGACTATCCACAAATCAGAGTTAACTCTATACCAGTCATTTGCAAGATTCATTTTATCTTCAATTTGTTCAAGAGTAGCATCAGAATTTTTCCTGATATAAACCATATAGAAATTTGCCGTAGCCATTATCTGCCCTCCTGTTCAAGGGAGGAGGTAATTGGAGGATCTTCGTTTTCTGCATCTTGAGGATCAATGGCTATATCAGGTTGATGATCGACAGTAACGATTGTATCAATTGGGCGATCACCTTTTATTCCATGAATTATTTGTTCGTGAACTAAAAACTCAGCACCATCCATGATGGCGGCTTGAGGGTTTTTTTCTGCAAAATCTAAAACTCTTTTTAGAGCATAAAATACAAGCGCCATCATTGGAAGCATTAAGGCAAGGGCGAACCACCATGTTGCAATTTTGATAGACACAGCGCTTACGCATATACAAAGAGTAATAGATTGAATCGCCCCTAGTTTCGTAGACACCTCCAAGCCTCATAATGAGGCCCACTAGGAGGTGCCATGAGCAACCAGCGTTACCCCGAAGAATTCAA
>NZ_FRBQ01000007.1 GCF_900142655.1 Phytopseudomonas punonensis
CGAGGCGCGCATCTTACAGCAGCCTCATTTCCTGTCAAGTTGTTTTTGAAGAACTTTTTCTTTCTTCTCAACACCTTGCAGCGCCCGACCAGATCATCTTCTCTCCAGCGGGAGGCGCATTCTACAGCGTTACAAACCGCTGTCAACACCCTCTTTTACCGCCTTCGATCACACCTGACCGAACCATCAACAGAACCACTCAAACCACCCTGTCGATGCCGGCGCATTCTACTCGAATTCGCCGTCCGTGCAACCTTTATTTTCGTCTAACTCGTTGATCCACAAGGAGTTTTCAGATCAGGCTGCGCCGGAAGTGGTGCGCATTATAGGCCCCCACAGTTTCTGGTCAAGGGCTTATTTACGGTTTATTCAGATTTCAGGGTAATACGTGCAAAAGCCTTCTTACCGGCCTGAAAAACATGGGTCGCGCCCAGCTTGCATATAAAGGAGCGATCAACCACCTGTCCATCGACACGCACACCGCCCGAGCCCAGCAGGTCGCGAGCGACTGCCGAGTTCTTCACCAGCCCAGCCTTATTAAGGAGCGCTGCAACCGGCATGTCTTCGCAAGCGGCCAGCTCAATCTCCGGCAAGTCTTCCGGAAGCTCGCCTTCCTTCATACGGTTCCCGGTAGAGCGGTGGGCTGTAGCAGCGGCTTCTTCACCATGGAAACGCGCCACGATCTCTTCAGCCAGCTTGATCTTGATGTCGCGCGGATTGGCCCCCGCCTCGACATCCTTCTTGAACTGCTCGATCTCTTCCATGGATCGGAAGCTGAGCAGCTCGAAGTAACGCCACATCAGCGCATCCGGCATGGACACCAGCTTGGTGTACATCACGCCCGGCGCTTCCTGGATACCTATGTAGTTACCCAGCGACTTGGACATCTTCTTGACGCCATCCAACCCCTCGAGCAGCGGCATGGTGACGACGCACTGGGAAGGCTGGCCGTACGCGCGCTGAAGCTCACGCCCCATTAGAAGGTTGAATTTCTGATCGGTACCTCCCAGCTCGACATCGGCGCGCAGCGCCACCGAGTCGTAGCCCTGCACCAGCGGATAAAGGAACTCATGGATGGCGATTGGCTGATTACCGGTGTAGCGCTTATCGAAGTCATCGCGCTCGAGCATGCGAGCCACTGTGTACTGCGAGGCGAGACGAATGAAGTCGGCCGGAGTCAGCGCATTAATCCAGGCGGAGTTGAACGCCACCTCGGTCTTGGCGGGATCAAGGATCTTGAATACCTGAGCCTTGTAGGTCTCGGCGTTCTCCAGCACCTGCTCGCGCGTCAGCGGTGGGCGCGTAGCACTTTTACCGCTGGGGTCGCCGATCATGCCAGTGAAGTCGCCGATCAGGAAGATCACCTGATGCCCGAGCTCCTGAAATTGGCGCAGCTTATTAATGAGGACGGTATGCCCCAGGTGCAGGTCCGGCGCAGTCGGGTCGAAGCCTGCCTTGATACGCAGCGGCTCACCGCGCTTGAGCTTGTCGATCAGCTCAGCTTCAACTAGGACTTCTTCTGCACCGCGCTTGATCAGCGCGAGCTGCTCTTCAACCGACTTCATAGGACTCACAGCCACCAGATTCAAAAGGGAACCAACCATACAAGATCGGCTATAAATGACAAGTTCCACCCAATAGCGCGCTCACCAGGCACCGGCCATCACCTGCGGGCTTGCCTCAAGGCAGATTTGGTTATATTTTATACAGTTACTGCATATTCATCAGTATCTTCTTATCCTTTTCATCTTTTCACTTCAAAAAGCAGCCTTATGACCTCTACAACTAAAGCGCCGCCGCTATATCCAAAAACTCACATCATCGCAGCAAGCGGCGTCGCCGCCCTTCTTAGTCTCGCACTCCTTGTATTCCCGTCTCGTGAAGTAGAAGCAAAGAAAACTTTCCTCAACCTGGATATGGACAACGGTTCAGAGCAGGTTCAGGGCCTTCCGAACACAGCAGCAGACAGCACCGACCAGCAAGTAGAAAGCGACTCGCCTTTTGCTCAGATAGAAGGGAGCGCGGATACGCAAAACGCCCAGCAGAGTGCTGAGCCCGAGGTTGCCGCAACGCCCGTCGAAGACCCACGTAATAAAACGGTTACCGTAGGCAACGGCGACACGCTTTCTACGGTATTCAGCAAGGTTGGCCTGAGCGCCAATACCGTGCATGACGTGATCAACAGCAGCAAGGAAGCCAAGCAGCTAAGCCGCCTGAATGTAGGCCAGGAACTGCAGTTCCGGCTCAGTGAAGATGGCCAGCTGGAGGGGCTGCACAGCAAGCTCAGCGACCTAGAAAGCGTCACCCTGAGCAAGACGGACAAGGGTTACGACTTCAAGCGTGAACTGGTAAAGCCTGATGTCCGCGACGCTTACGCGCACGGCGTGATCAACAGCTCGCTGTTCGTGTCCGCCAAGCGTGCTGGCCTCTCGCACAACCTGACCATGGATCTGGCCAATATCTTTGGCTACGACATCGACTTCGCCATGGATATTCGCGAAGGCGACGAATTCGAAGTTATCTATCAGGACAAGGTCATCGGCGACAAGACTGTCGGTACCGGTAATATCCTGTCCGCGCGATTCACCAACCGCGGCAAGACTTTCACTGCAGTGCGCTACACCGACAAACAGGGCAACGTCAGCTATTACGATGCCGACGGTAACAGCATGCGCAAGGCATTCATCCGTACCCCAGTGGATTTCGCACGCATCAGCTCGCGCTTCTCCAACGGCCGCAAGCATCCGATCCTTAACAAGATCCGCGCGCACAAGGGCGTCGACTATGCAGCCCCACGCGGCACACCGATCAAGGCGGCTGGAGACGGCAAGGTTATCCTGGCTGGCCGTAAAGGCGGATATGGCAACACTATCGTCCTGCAGCATGGCAGCCGTTACCGCACGCTCTATGCGCACATGCAAGGTTTCGCCAAAGGCGTACGCACCGGCGGCAGTGTCAAGCAGGGCCAGATCATTGGTTATATCGGCACGACCGGCCTGTCGACCGGCCCGCACTTGCATTATGAGTTCCAGGTCAACGGTACTCACGTAGACCCGCTTAGCCAGAAACTGCCGATGTCCGATCCTATCGCGCGCCAGGAAAAGCAGCGCTTCATGCAAGTGAGCAAGCCGCTGATGGCCCGCATGGATCAGGAAAAAGCCACCATGCTCGCCCTCAATAAGCGCTGACCCGGTGCTTTATCTCGGTGTGATGTCCGGCACCAGCCTCGATGGACTGGACATTGCCCTTGTCGAACAAGGCGAGCGCACGCAGTTGCTCGCCCACCACTACCAAGCCCTTCCCGACTCTCTCCGCCAGCAGCTGCTGGAACTCTGCAGTTCTGGCGCAGACGAACTCGCGCGCGCGGCAATAGCCGAGCAGCAGTGGGCACAGCTGGTTGCCGAAGGTGTTCATAGCCTGTTGCGCGAGCAAAATCTGCAGCCGGGTGACATTCGTGCGATCGGCAGCCACGGGCAGACCGTGCGCCACGAGCCCGCGCGTGGCTTCACCATCCAGATCGCCAACCCGGCGTTGTTGGCAGAGCTCACTGGCATCACGGTAGTGGGCGACTTCCGTCGCCGCGACGTAGCTGCCGGCGGTCAGGGTGCACCGCTGGTGCCTGCCTTCCATGAAGCTCTGTTTGCAAGCCCTGGCGCTGCCAGAGCGATCCTCAACGTAGGTGGCTTCAGCAATCTGAGCTTGCTTGAAAAGGGAAAGCCGGCAAAGGGTTTCGACTGTGGACCTGGTAACGTGCTGATGGACGCCTGGATTCATCACCATCGTGGCGAAAGCTACGACAACGATGGTGCATGGGCTGCAAGTGGCCATGTACAAGCCGAACTGCTCCAGGCATTACTGACGGATCCATTTTTTCAGGCCACGGGTCCGAAGAGCACCGGTCGCGAGCTGTTTAATCTGCCCTGGCTGCAGCAGCAATTGAAAACCCAGCCCGCTCACCGGACAGAGGATGTACAAGCCACGTTGCTCGAACTGACTGCCACCAGTATCGCCACCTCGCTGCAGCAAGCTCAGCCACACTGCAGCCAACTGCTGGTCTGCGGTGGCGGCGCCCGTAACAAAGCATTACTGGCCCGCTTGCAAAGCCTCCTGCCGGCTACACAAGTGAGTCGCACGGATGATCACGGCGTACCCGCTGACTGGGTTGAAGCCATGGCATTTGCATGGCTGGCCCACTGTTGCCTCAACGGCATCCCAGGTAACCGCCCAGAGGTCACCGGCGCCAGAGGGCTACGCGTGCTCGGCGCCATCTACCCCGCCTGAACATCTGGCAGAAACAAAAACGCCGCGCATCTGCGCGGCGTTTTCATGAGGGGCGCTGCTTAGATCGAGAAAGACGAGCCGCAACCGCAAGTAGTAGTCGCGTTAGGGTTCTTGATCACGAACCGCGAGCCTTCAAGGCCTTCCTGGTAGTCCACTTCGGCGCCGACCAGGTATTGAAAGCTCATTGGGTCGACGACCAGGCTAACGCCTTCGCGCTCGATAATGGTGTCATCATCAGCTACGTCTTCATCAAAGGTGAACCCGTACTGGAAGCCGGAGCAACCGCCTCCCGTAACGAACACGCGCAACTTCAGGCGTGGATTGCCCTCTTCATCAACCAGGCTCTTAACCTTGCTGGCCGCCCCGTGCGTGAACTGCATTGCTGCGGCAGGGGTGAAGGTTTCGACGCTCATGTTCTATCTCCCGGCGCCAGGCGCCCATACTGCGTAATAGCGCTACATTATCCGCTTACCCGAGAAAAGCGGTCAACTATTGCGCGTCATCCACGCTCTCGGGCAGCTCCAACGGTCTGTCCTGATCCTTGATGGGCCGCAGGCCGCCCTCGACCTGCGCACCCATGGCCATTTCCATAAGGCCATAGTAAAGATTGCCGCGAACTCGAGCCTTGGGGCCCAATTCAACATGCTGGCTAGCGTAAACATCACCGATGATTTCGCCGTCGATCACAACATGGGGCGCACGCACCTCGCCTTCAACCTCCCCCTCCACGCTTACCCGCACCAACCCTCCCTCGGTGAGAATGTCGCCAAGCACCTTGCCGTCGATCTGCACAGCGCCCTGAAACTCCAGGTCACCGCGAAATACTGCACCGGCAGCGATCAGGCTGGTCTTGCCCGTGAAGCGCTGCATATCTGCCTTGCCTTTACCTTTATTCCACATGGCGATTCATCACCTATCCGTCAGTCCATTCGATTTGACGCTCGACAGGCTTGGCACCCTCGACATCAGCCTTGATACGTATACGTTTTGGCTCGAACCCTTCAGGGATTCGCAGCTCACCCTGGCGCCCACCCTCGGGGATGGCCTGCAGGTGCTTGAAGGCAAAGGGGATCGACTGCTCGGTCGAACCCTCCGGCAAATCACCGCTCAACTGGCTCAGTGGCAGACTTTTGACTTTGCCGGCCAGGCGCCCGTCCAGCGAAACCTGTAAACGGCCCTGCAGCGGTTTGTCGTCCTTGCCAACACGACTGAGCATGATCTTGAAGCGATAGACGCTTGGCGACTCCGTCGGATGAATATCGAAGCTGCGAATCAGCAAACCATTGACCTTGCTGTCCGGCGCCAGCACGCCCTTGTAGAAGGCCAACTCCTGTTGCTGTTTGAAATTCTGCTCTTCGAGCAACTTGATGGTCAGGCGACTCTGCTCGGTAGACTGCTGCGCAATCTGCTCGCCACTGCTGATAACCGCCATGCGCTGACGCAGATCGTCCAGCTCGCGCGCCTGCTCATCGACATGCACTTGCATCGCCCCGAACGCATCCGCCTGATCCTTCATCGTCTTGGCTTGCCACCAGCTACCCGCATAGAAGGCCAACGGCACCGCAACTAGCAGAACCACCAGCGCAACGCGCAGGCGTCGTTCACTCGCGCGGTTGCTGGGGCGAACCTCCCAACCTGCCATCAGCGCTGCAGGCCCGTCACACGGCAACCCCTGCTAAAAGGCTTGGTCATAAAAGTTGGGGAAACCTGCATCGGGTGCCTCAAGGATGTTCGACAAAGAACTCGATGATAAGGCCCACCCCGCCTGCGGCCAACCGTCTTGATGACTATTGAGATAATGGGCACTAGTATCGCAAACCCTATCAATGAAAAGGAACGGCAATGCTTTATCTGTGGATCAAAGCCCTGCACATCGTCGCCATGGTCTGCTGGTTTGCCGGTCTGTTCTATCTGCCTCGGCTGTTCGTGTACCACGCCATGAGCGAAGACGCTCCAAGCCGTGAGCGTTTCAGCATCATGGAACGCAAGCTCTATCGCGGCATCATGACGCCGGCGATGATCGTCACCCTGGTGATGGGCGTCGCCCTGCTGGTGCTCGCACCGGGCTGGATGAGCCAAGGCTGGATGCACGCCAAGCTGACGTTGGTGGTACTGCTGGTGGGTTATCACCATGTATGCGGCGCCATGTACAAGCGCCTGGCCCGTGGCGAAAACAAACGCAGCCACGTGTTTTATCGTTGGTTCAATGAAGTGCCGGTGCTGATACTAATTGCCGTCGTCATCCTGGTTGTCGTTCGACCTTTCTGATCTACCAGCGTCGCGACTGCCTGCAAGCTGAGAACCACCGCTCAGCTGCGCTGAAAACCTACCCACGCCTACTTGTCGAGCCTTCGACGGCGGGCTAGGGTCGGCGAACATTTCCCTCCGTGCAGACAAGGACGCGCATGAGCCAGCCCCGCTACAAGATCATCTTCGATGGCAGCCTGATGCCCGACACCTCCCTGGAGGAGGTCAAGAGCAACCTGGCCAGCCTCTTCAAGAGTGACCGCACGCGCATCGACAATTTGTTCGGTCGCGGTCCCATTGCGCTCAAGCGAGATCTGGATGAAACACAGGCCGAGCAATACCTCAACGTTCTGCAGCGCGCTGGCGCACGAGCCCGCAAGGAGACGGATCTGTCGGCGGCCCTGAGTCTGCTGGAAACCGATGAAGAGAAAGCGCAGAAGGCCGAACCCTCAGTACAACCTCAGGGCACCATGACATGCCCGAAGTGCGGCCACCCGCAGATTAAGGCAGCGGAGTGCTCGGCCTGCGGCGTAATCATCGAAAAATACCTCGTCCGCCAGGCAGCCAACCCGCAAAGCACCCAAGCGAGACCAGCGTTGAGCAACACGGCAACGCCGCAAACGCCTTATTCACCGCCAAAGGCCGAAATCAATACTCACGCGGGTCAGGTTGGCGAGCTGAAGATCAACTCGTTCAGAGGCCGTATTGGCCGCATGCGCTATCTGGCCTGGTCTCTGGGATTACTGTTCATATTTGTCGCTATTATGCTCGGGATCTCCGCCATCACGATGGCATCCGAAACGCTCGGTAGCATCCTGTTGATCGGCGCGATCATCGGCATGCTGGTGATCAGTGCGCAAATCGGTGTGCAGCGTCTGCATGACATGGGCTGGACCGGCTGGCTGTGGCTACTCAATCTGGTGCCCGTCATCAGCAGCGTATTCTGGATCATCATGCTGGTGGTACCTGGCCCCGCCGGCAGCAACCGCTATGGTCAGCCGCCGCCACCCAACAGCCTAGCCGTCAACCTGGTGGCAGGCATCTTTCTGATCCTGCTCATTGGCAGTCTGCTGATGCTGTTTCTCAGCGGGTTTGCGATGCTTGCCATCTTTGGCGGCCTGTTCGGCGAGCTCTTGAAGGGCAGCTAAGCACTGCAGGGCCAAAGCTTTTATTTGCTTTGACGGCGATGCAGTTGCAGCGCCGACAGCCCGGTTGCGGATAGGCTATACACCTGCCCGCGAAGTGTTCTGGAGGATCTGATGTCACGTTATGCCCTGGTTACGGGTGCCTCCAGCGGCATCGGCCTGGCACTGGCCGAAGCGCTGGCCCGCCGTGGGCGTAACTTGATTCTCGTGGCGCGCAAACGCGATGCGCTGGAAAGCATCGCCTACGAACTGACGCAGCGCTTTTCCGTGGATGTGCTGTTTCGCGTCTGCGATCTCAGCGAACCTCTGCAGCTGTCAGGGCTGCTGCATGAACTGGAGCAGAGCGGCCAGGTCATCGACCTGCTGGTGAACAACGCGGGCATCGGCAGCGGTGGCGCCTTCGTCGCCCAGGACTGGCGCCGTGAGCAGCAACTTCTGGAGCTCAACGTGCTAGCCCTTGCACGCCTATGCCACGCTATCGGCACGGTCATGGCTGCTCGAGGGCATGGGCAAATCCTCAATATTGCCTCTGTTGCCGCATTCCAGCCGGGCCCCTGGATGAGTAGCTACTACGCCAGCAAAGCTTACGTGCTGCATTTCTCCGAGGGGCTGCGCGAGGAGCTACGCGGCCATGGCGTGAAGGTCTCGGTGCTTTGCCCAGGGCCGACGCACAGCGCTTTCTTCCGCAATGCGCAGCTCGATACGAGCTCATTGGAACGCGGCAAGTTGATGCTCAGCGCTGAAGAGGTGGCGCTGATTGCCGTACGCGGGCTGGAGCGCAATCGCGCGATCATCGTGCCGGGTTGGCGCAACCGCCTGCTGGTGATGGCGCCCCGGCTATTTCCCCGGTGGTTGGTGCGACGCTTCGCGGCACGTCTCAATCGCCGCTTTGGCCGCACTTGAGCGTCAGTTAGCGCTGACCGTCCGCCCACGCGCCCAGGCCCTTAGCTCGCCCAGTCGCTCGGCCATGATCACCGACAACGGCGACGTGGCCTGAATGCCGCGCAGCAGCATGCAGTGATCGACCGACTGCTGCTGCGCCTGAGCCGCATACAAAGCGCTGACCACCACCTGCTCGATCTCGGCACCTGAGAACCCATTGGACGCGTCCGCCAATTGCGCGAGATCGAATGACGAAGGCTCAAGTTCGCGGCGCTGCAGGTGAATACGAAAGATCTCTGCACGGATATCAGCTTCAGGCAGGTCGACGAAAAACAGCTCGTCGAAACGGCCCTTGCGTACCAGCTCCGGCGGCAAGCGGTCGATCACGTTGGCGGTGGCGACCATGAACACTGAAGACTTACGCTCCGCCATCCAGGTCAGCAGCGTACCCAGCACGCGCTGGCTGACGCCGCCGTCCTGGTCGCCGCTGGCCAAGCCTTTCTCGATTTCATCGACCCAGAGCACACATGGCGACATCTGTTCTGCCAGCGCCAGCGCCTCCCGCAGATTGCGCTCGGTTTCACCAAAGAACTTGTTGTACAGGCAACCAAAGTCCAAACGCAGCAGCGGCAGCCCCCACAACCCTGCGACGGCCTTGGCCGCCAGGCTCTTGCCAGCCCCCTGCACGCCGACCAACAGCACCCCCTTGGGAATATCCACGCCTTCACCGGCGAAGAACACGCGTTGGCGCTCGCCCAGCCAGCGCTTCAAATTTGCCAGCCCACCAACATCAGCGAAACGCGCCGTGTCGTGCTCGTAGCTGAGCACGCCATCGAGATCGAGCAACTCGAACTTGGCCTTGTTCAACTCCGGCAAGTCTTCCTGGGTGATCGCACCGTCGTCGCAGATCAGGTTGCGCGCCAGCAGCCTCGCCTCGGCGTGGCTCATGCCGCGCAAATTCTTGACGACCTGCTGCAGCGTACGATTGTCGGTGCGCACCCGGCGGTTACGATTGCGCTCGCTCCAGCGCGCGGCTTCTTCACGGACGATGGCCAGCAGCTCATCCTCACTCGGTAGCGCCAGATTGAGGCGCGCGGCGTAACGCTGCACTTCCGGCGGCAGCTTGCAGGCGTGAGACACCAGCACGATGGTCGGCGCCTGGGAGGCATCGGCCATGGCGACTTCCTTGAGGAGCCGCACCAGCTTTGGGTTGTCATCGAGGAACGGATGCAGATCGCACATCACGTAAAGGCTTGCCTGCGGATCGGCCTTGATCAGTCGCAAGGCCGCCTCGGGCTCATGGCTGTTGCTTTCAGCAAAGACCTCGCCGGCAATCCCGCCGCGCTGCAAGCCGTCGGTGATCGACCAGGTAAACAGGCTCAGGCCGCGGCGCACCGCAAGCCCTGTCAGGGTTTCCAGCACACGCCGTTCATCCCAGGATTCGATCAGCACCAGCTTGACCTTGGAATCGAGAACCAACCCCAGGTCGTGAATATCGTTCTTCACAGCAACTCCTTATGCCCAAGCGGCGGCCAATAGTCCTGCCAACCGGGCAGCGCGAGCAAGAGACCGATGCACGAGGATAGAAACGCCGCACGTTTGTCAGCGGCTCACACGCTCTACGACCGACTTAGGCGGTTTGCGGTAAACTGCGGACTCTTGTCATCGCCGGAGAAACCTCATGGCCAACGACCGCCATTATTCGCCCGTCGACCGCCTGCTGTTGCAAGCCGATATGGCGCTGCGCACATTGCTGCCCTTCAGCGGCCAACCCAGTCGCCCGTCCCCTGCCATCGTCGAGAGGGAAGCCGAGCTCAATGCTCAGCAAACTCGCCATATCGCCGGGCTGATGCGTATCAACCATACCGGTGAAGTGTGCGCACAGGCGCTGTACCAAGGCCAGGCATTGACCGCCAAGCTGCCGCGTGTACGCGAGGCCATGGAGCATGCCGCTGATGAAGAGATTGACCACCTGGCCTGGTGCGAACAACGCATTCGCCAGCTGGGCAACCATCCAAGCGTGCTCAACCCGATGTTCTACGGGTTGTCGTTCGGCGTCGGTGCAGTCGCTGGTCTGGTCAGTGACCGGGTCAGCCTCGGCTTCGTTGCCGCGACTGAAGACCAGGTGGTCAAACACCTGGACGAGCACTTGGAGCAGATTCCCGAGGAAGACAGCAAGTCCCGCGCAATCCTGCAGCAGATGCGCAGTGATGAAATGGAACATGCCAACAACGCGCTGGACGCTGGTGGCGTGCGCTTCCCTGCGCCGGTCAAGCTGGGCATGAGATTGCTTTCCAAAGTCATGACCAAAACCACCTACCGCATCTGATGTGCAACTAGCGGGGCGGCGTCAGTCGCCCTGTCAGCTTCAGGCACCCAGTTCGACGATTTCGTAATCGTGGGTGATTTCCACGCCGGCGCGGCCGAGCATGATCGAGGCCGAGCAATACTTCTCGGCAGACAACTCCACCGCGCGCTTGACCTGTGCTTCCTTGAGGTCGCGGCCTTTGACCACAAAGTGCAGGTGGATCTTGGTGAACACCTTGGGATCTTCCGATGCACGCTCGGCCTCGAGAAACGCTTCGCAGCTTTCGACTGGCTGGCGGGATTTCTTGAGAATGCTCACCACATCGAAGTTGCTGCAGCCGCCCAGGCCGATCAACAGCATTTCCATCGGGCGCACGCCCAGGTTGCGGCCGCCATTCTCGGGAGGCCCGTCCATCACCACCGCATGGCCACTGCCGGACTCGCCTAGAAACAGCGCTTCACCTGCCCATTGAACGCGAGCTTTCATCGTTGCCGCTCCTCCGTAAAAAAGCCGGCAGCTTATCACAGGGCAGGATTTGCACCGCGTGCCACAGATGCTGCTAGAGTTCCGCCAAGAACGTGCCATAACTCACAAATCAGACCGCTGGCAGGTATCACCGAGCATGATGATGCCGTTTTAGTGGCACAATCTGATCACTGAGGTACGACGACGTTCTAGATTTACAAGAACAAGGTATTCGTCCCGGGTAGCCGCGTTCCACGCAATGCACTCCGGAGCTGGACAGCGTCACCTATTACGCCTGTCACAGGCCTTTTTTCATCTATTCGGAATTTCAGGCATGGTTGCTATTACTCTCACGCCAAAGGTCAAAAACTTCGACAAGCTTCTCTCACACTGCCACCGTCGCCGTTACACCGCCAAAAGCACCATCATCTATGCAGGCGACCGCAGTGAGACGCTGTATTTCATCGTCAAAGGCTCGGTCACCATCCTGATCGAAGATGATGATGGCCGCGAGATGATCATCGCCTACCTCAACCCTGGCGATTTCTTTGGCGAGATGGGGCTGTTCTGCAAGGAAGGCGCCGAGAAAGAACGTAGCGCGTGGGTGCGGGCGAAGACCGAGTGCGAAGTAGCCGAGCTGAGCTACGCCAAGTTTCGCGAGCTAACCCAGCAGGATCCGGACATCATGTTCGCCCTGGGTTCGCAAATGGCCGAGCGCCTTCGTAACACCACTCGCAAGGTCGGCGACCTGGCGTTTCTCGACGTTACCGGCCGCGTTGCGCGCACCCTGCTCGACCTGTGCAAGCAGCCAGATGCGATGACCCACCCGGACGGCATGCAGATCAAGATCACCCGCCAGGAGATCGGCCGTATCGTTGGCTGTTCGCGGGAGATGGTTGGTCGGGTACTCAAGTCCCTGGAAGAACAGGGCCTGGTGTTCGTGAAAGGCAAGACCATGGTGGTCTTCGGTACACGCTAAAAACGGGGGCATCAATAGATGCCCCGTTTGTCTTTCAAGCCTTGGCGGCAACCGCCAGGGCTTCGACTTCAGGGCGCTTGATCAGCGCATAGACCACGCCGGTCACCAAGCTGCCTGCCACGATAGCCAGCAGATACAGCAGCGCATGGTTGATCGCGTTGGGGATCAGCAGCACGAACAAACCACCGTGCGGTGCCATCAGCTTGCAGCCAAAGTACATCGACAGAGCACCGGTCAATGCGCCGCCAGCGATGCTCGCCGGAATGACACGCAGCGGGTCCTTGGCCGCGAACGGGATCGCCCCCTCCGAAATGAAGCACAACCCCAACACACCAGCGGCCTTGCCGGCCTCACGCTCGGTCTGGCTGAACTTGCGACGCGCCAGCACGGTGGCGATGGCCATGCCAATCGGCGGCACCATGCCGGCGGCCATGGTCGCTGCCATCGGCGCATAGCTCTGCGAGGCCAGCAGGCCGACTGAGAATGCGTAGGCGGCCTTGTTGATCGGCCCACCGAGGTCCACGCACATCATGCCGCCGAGCAACAGCCCGAGCAGGATCGCGTTGGTGGTGCCCATGTTCTGCAGGAAGGTCTCCAGCGACGCCATGATGCCGGCAACCGGGGTACCCACCACGTAGATCATCGCCAGGCCAGTGGCCAGGCTGGCGAGCAACGGAATCAGCAGAATCGGCTTGAGCGCCTCGATGCTCTGCGGAAGGCGCAGCCAGCGGTTCAGGCCCAGGGCCAGATAACCGGCCAGGAACCCCGCGATGATGCCGCCGAGAAAACCAGTGCCCAGGGCGCTGGCAAGCATGCCACCGATCATGCCGGGCGCAAGCCCGGGGCGGTCGGCAATCGAATAGGCGATATAGCCGGCCAGCACCGGAATCATCAGTGCGAAGGCGGCATCGCCACCGATCTTCATGAGCGCCGCTGGCAGCGTGCCTTCCTGCTTGAACGCCTCGATACCGAACACGAACGACAGGGCGATCAGCAAGCCCCCCGCCACCACCATCGGCAGCATGAAGGACACCCCGGTCAACAGGTGCTTGTAGGGGCCGCTCTTGGTCGCGGACTTGCCGCTCTCGGTGCTCTGCACCTGTCCCGCGCCCTGTTGCAGAACGCCTTCGGCAAGCGCCTTTTGCAAAGTCTGCTTTGGCTGTTTGAGGGCGATGCCCGTGCCACAGCGATAGACCTTCTTGCCGGCGAAACGGTCGGTTTCCACCTCGATATCGGTGGCCAGCAACACCACGTCGGCCGCTGCGATATTCGCCTCGTCGAGCAGGTTGCGTGCACCAACCGAGCCGCGAGTCTCCACCTGTAAGTCATAGCCCAACTGCTCGGCCGCCTGTTGCAGCGCCTCGGCGGCCATAAATGTGTGGGCCACGCCGGTTGGGCAGGCGGTAATCGCCACCAGCTTCGGCTTGCCAGACGAAGTCGCAGCGGCGGTAGGCGCGGCCTGTTCGAGCACTTGCGCCTGCTCGGCGGCAACCAGCAAGAACTGCTGCGGATCCGCCAGCGCCTCGGACGGCGTGGACTGCACCACTCGCTTGCCGACAAATCGCTGCAGATCCAGCTCGCCAGTCTTGACGACTAGCACCAGCTCTGCAGCATCAATGGCGGGGGCGCTCAGGGGCGAGCCAATGGCCTTGGCGTCATGCACCTCAACCTGGGTGGTCCAGCCGAGGCGTTCGGCAGCAGCCTGCAGCAAGCGGGAACACAGTACGCTGGTGACCTGCCCATTGGGGCAGGCAGTAACGATCAGCACATTCATTGCAGCGACCTCTAATTATTGTTTCGACGTGACAGTCACGGCCGCCTCCAGGCGGGCGAGCTGTTGCCGATCGTGAATACCGAAACCGATTTGCGTCACCGCCTGAGCTGCAACCGCCGTGGCCAAACACAGGGTGCGCTCGGCGGGCCAGCCGCTTAGCAGACCATGCAGCGTGGCAGCGAGCAGCGAATCGCCGGCGCCGACAGTGCTGGCGACTTCAACACGCGGCGGCTGGGCGTTGAGCACACCATGGGGGCCGAACCAGTCAGCGCCTTGCGAGCCGCGCGAAAGCAACACGTGCTCGACACCCGCCTGGCGCAACGTGCCAATCGCATTGTTAAGCTGTTCGGCCGAGGCATGCTCCAGCTCGCAGGCTTCGGCCAGTTCTTCTTCGTTGGGTTTGATCAGCCAGGGGCTTGCCGCCAGCCCGGCTCGTAGCGCAGCGCCGCTGGTATCCAGAGCCACCGGTAGGCCAAAGGCGATCAGGCGACGCAATAAGGCAGTGAACCACTCGACCGTCACACCACGGGGCAGACTACCAGCCACCACTACGGCGTCATGGCCAGCCGCGATCTCCTCCAGCTCGGCAAGCAACTGCGCTTGATGCGCGTCGCTCACCTCGGGGCCCGGACCGTTCAGATCAGTGATGCGGCCGTCGCGCTCGGCGAGCTTGATGTTGCTGCGCGTCTCTCCGGGTACACGTACGAAGGCATCGGTGAAACCGCGACGGTGAATCAATTGCTCGAACGGCGCCGCATTGGCATGGCCGAGAAACCCGCTGACCGTGACCTTGTGGCCAAGATCAGCGAGCACCTGAGCGACGTTGAGCCCCTTGCCCGCCGCGTGGGTGGTCATGCCCAGGCTGCGGTTGACGTTGCCGGCCTGCAAGGTGTCGAGGCTGACGGTCAGGTCCAGAGCCGGGTTGAGAGTCAGGGTAAGAATCCGCGCCATCAGTGCGCCTCCTCGACGAGTGCCCGCACCGCCGTCGCGCTAGGCAACAACAGCGCCTGGCGAGCCTGGGCCTGGCAATGCTGGAGATCCAGTTCGCGCACGCGCGCTTTGACCAGCGGAATGCTGCGCGCGGCGACGCTCAGCTCGTCGACACCCAGGCCAACCAACAAAGGCACGGCGACCATGTCAGCGGCCAGTTCACCGCAAACCCCGACCCACTTGCCTTCGGCATGGGCCGCTTCGACGGTCATGCCGATCAGACGCAGCACCGAAGGGTGCACGCCGTCGGCCTGAGCGGAAAGCGTCGGGTGGCCACGGTCGATGGCCAGGGTGTATTGGGTCAGGTCGTTGGTACCGATGCTGAAGAAGTCCACTTCGCGGGCCAGCACAGGCGCCAGCAGCGCCGCCGATGGCACCTCGATCATGATGCCCAGTTGCAGGTCACCGAGCGGAATTTCACCGCGCAGCTTCTCGACCATTTCCCGGGCGGCGCGCCACTCTTCAACCTGACCGACCATCGGGAACATGATGCGCAGCGGTCGCCCATCGGCAGCCTGCAGCAGGGCGCGCAGCTGGGTTTCCATGATCTCCGGGCGTTGTAGGGTCAGGCGAATGCCGCGCACGCCGAGAAAAGGGTTTTCTTCTTCGGGCATCGGCCAGTACGGCAGCGGCTTGTCACCGCCGACATCCAGCGTGCGCACCACCAGCGGGCGGCCCTGCAGGGCATCGAAGACCCGCCGGTACTCGGCTTCCTGGGTGGCCGCATCGGGCGCTTGAGAGTGGTCCATGAAGACCAGTTCGGTACGCAGCAGGCCCACCGCTTCTGCACCCAGCTCGACCGCACCCGCGGCCTCGCCACTGGCGCCGATATTGACCGCCACCTCGATCGTATGGCCATCGCGAGTACGGGCCGGCTGCATACGCTCGCCATGGGCACGCTCGCGGCGCTGCTCGCTGGCCTGACGCTCACGCTCGGCCTGGGCGAGGGTCGCTTCGTCCGGCTCGACCCACAGTTGACCACGGTCACCGTCGAGCAGCAGACGGCTGCCTTGCTCCAACAACAACAGGCTTTCGCCGGCGCCAACCACACAGGGAATGCCCAGCGCCCGGGCGATGATCGCGCTATGAGCAGTGGCGCCGCCACGGGCGGTGACGATACCGGCGACTCGCTGGCGATCGAGACTGGCCACGTCCGACGGGCCGACTTCGCCCATCACCAGAATGTAGGGCTCGACCGGCTCCTGCGGCGCCTCGACGCCACACAGATGCGCCAGCACACGGCGCCCGACATCACGAAGGTCAGCTGCACGCTCTGCCAGCAAAGCGTCGTGCAGGGATTCCTGCTGCGCCGCGGCCGCTTCGATCTCGCCGATCCAGGCCGCCTGGGCACTGGTTCCGCTGGCCAGGCGTACATCGACATCTTCACGCAGCGCCGGGTCGCGCAGCATCGCCTGATGGGTAACGAAAATTTCTCGAATGCTGGCTTCGGCGCTGCTCTCGACCAAGCGCTGGATTTCGCCATCGATGTGCTGCAGTGCGTCATCAAGGCGTTGGCGCTCTGCAGCAACACCCTCACCACGCTCGGGGTAATCCAGTTTCGGCATACGCCGCACGAACGCCGGACCACTGGCGATACCGGGCGAAGCCGCTACAGCATGAAGGCGCGAGCCGGCGACCGGCGCGACGGCAGTATCGGTGACCGGCGCTTCAGGGGTCGGCTCGACGGTGTTCTCGGCATGCTCAGGCAGCGGCTCGACTTCCTCACCAAGTCCGGCGCGCACTGCTGTTTCGATGGCAGGCAAAGCCTGCTCGGCAATGGCCGGATCGGCGCTGAACTCCAGCACCTGACCGCGACGCGCGCCCAGGGCCAGCAGCTTGCTCAGGCTCTTGGCCGAGACGGTCGTTGCAACGCCTTCAGCCAGGCGAACACGAACTTCGCCGTCGAAGCCTTGGGCAATTTCGCTGAGCGTTTTGGCAGGGCGGGCATGCAGACCATGGGCGTTGGCCAGGGTAATGCGCAGCGTCGGCCAGTCGGCAGGCAACTCAGCACCCAGCGCTTCCAGCACGCCGCGGCTGCTGGTGGCCTGGGTGAGCGTCTCGCCCTGCCCGGCAATCAGCAGATCGCACAGGCGCTCAAGCACCTGGCGGTGACCTTCGCCCAGGCAGGCAAGGCAGAACAGACCAGCCACCGGCTGCTCACCACGTTGCAGCGGCTGCGCCGGGGTGACGAACGCCAGGCCCGGCCGCTCGACACCTTGCTCGCTACTCAGCCACCACAGCCCATTGCCCAGTGGCAGCGGCTCGGCTTGCACCAGACTGGCGGCGAAACCGGCAGCCGAGCAGCCGGCCTTCTTCAGCAAACGCGCGCCTTGCCAGGTCAACTCGTCGAGATCGTCGGCGTCAACACCGAGGCTCACCAACTGTCCGTCCAGAGCTAGCTCGGGCGCGGCGCCCTGCAGCAGTGAAAGGATGGCGTCGGCATCCTTGGCCTCACGCAGCGCCTGGCTCAGGTCGCCCTCCCCAAGTGCCCGGGTGAGCAGTTGCAGCAAATGCAGGTGCTCATCGGAACGCGCGGCAATGGCGATAGCCAGGTACACACGCTGGCCATCGCCCCAATCCACACCCTCGGGAAACTGGATCAGCCGCATGCCGGTCTGGAACACCTGATCGCGCGTTTCCGGCGTGCCGTGGGGAATGGCGATGCCCTGCCCCAGGTAAGTCGAGCCCTGGCGCTCGCGCGCCTGCATGCCCTCAAGGTAAGCGGCCGCCACCAGACCGTCGGCGACCAGGCTCTCGGCAAGCAGGGCCAGCGCCTGCTGCTTGTCGACAGCCTGTCGGCCCATCTGGATTTGTGAAGGGTGAAGTTCGAGCATGATGTTTCTCCTCAAGCAAGACCGGCTGCAGACGGGCTTGGCGGACATTCTTGTTAGCTTAGTCGACTTGTTTGCTGAATCGTTTCATCTAGCACTGGCACGTTACCTGATAATGGGTAATCCTTGAAGCCTGCGAGAGGAGGAACGCCCCGTTGAAATTGACCGACATCGCCCGCCTGGCCGGCGTTTCACTGACCACCGCCAGTTATGTGATCAACGGCCAGGCCGCCAAGCGCCGCATCAGTGCGGCTACCGTCCAGCGCGTGCTGGAGGTGGTGGAGAAGCACGACTATCGTCCCAACACCCAAGCTGCCGGCCTGCGCCGCGGGGAAAGCCGCTGTCTGGGGTTCATCCTGCCGGATCTGGAAAACCCCAGTTACGCCCGGCTGGCCAAGCTGCTCGAGCAACGGGCGCGAGCGGCGGGTTATCAGCTGCTGATCGCCAGCTCCGACGATCAACCAGATAGCGAGCGGCAACTGCTCGAACTGTTTCGCTCACGCCGCTGTGATGCACTGATCGTCGCTAGCTGCCTGCCGCCGGATGCTACCGACTACCAGCAGCTGGTCGCCGCCGGTACGCCGGTGATTGCCGTCGACCGCGCACTGGACCCCAGCCGGCTGTATTCGGTGGTCAGTGATGATCGCCAGGCCGGCGAGCAACTGACCAAGAGCCTGCTGCAACCCGCCCAACGTCATGCCGCCATGATCGGCGCCCGCCCGGAACTGCCGATCAGCCAGGCGCGTGAGCAAGGGTTTCGTGAGGCGCTGGCCGGCTTCGATGGCCTGATCAGCGTCAGCCATGGTGAGCAGTTCAGTCGCAGTTGGGGTTATCGGCAGATGCGTGAGCTGATGGCCAACGGCAACCTGCCGGATATGCTGGTCACCACGGCCTATGTATTGCTCGAGGGCGTGCTCGACGCGCTGTACGAACACCCGGAGCTGGATACCCGCACGCTACGCCTCGGCACATTCGGTGATGCGCAGTTGCTGGATTTTCTACCGATGCGCGTCAATGCCATCTCCCAGCAACACGAGCGCATTGCCGAGCGCGTATTCGAACGCTTGCTCAGCGCTCTCGAAGGCACCTATCAACCGGGATTGGATGCCATCGAACGGGGACTGAAAATCCGTTTTAGCTAAAACCTAACGACGTAACCGCGCCAGGCAGCCTTCGAAAAGCCTCGCCTGGTCGGGCGGCGACGCGATTCAGCGGGAACCGCCCTATCGCTCCTGACGCAACTGCTGCAGCAGCGGCTCACACTCGTTGGGCTGATCACCACTCGGCGCAACCAGCGCAACCAGGCCGGCAGCCGGCGCTACTAGCGCACCGAGTGCAAGCATACCGGCGCCACGCAGAACCAGCGGACCAGCCTTCACGCCCGGATTCGGGTTCTTGAAGGTGCCGCGTACATACAGCGGCGAGCGTAGCGAGAAAATACGCAGCCCCTTGGATTCCGGCGTGATGGTCAGGTCGAGCTGTTCTGTGCCGAAGTTGACGGTACCGTCCACGCCGATCAAGGCATTCTCGGTATCGATCACCATCAGCTGCGGCTTCATCACACCCTGCTTGATGGCGAGGTTGGCAGCCGCACAATTGATCTCCACGTCGTTGTCACCGAACAGGCGGCCAACCAGATAGTTGCCGACATTAAGCCCGGCGATTTCCATCAGGTTGCGACTGACCCGTCCATCGTTGATCAGCAGCTTGACGTGCCCATTAGCGCCACCCAGCAAGGCAGCTACCGAATTGCCGGTACCGCTCAGCGCGGCGTCGCCATTCAGCGCGCCCAGGCTGCTCTGCATCACCTCGACATTCGGGAACAACTGGCGCAAGCGGAAATTGCGCGCACTCAACTGCGCGTTCGCCCGCAGCGGCGTGGCGCTGCCATCCAGATAAAACGTGGAATCCAGACGGCCGCCCGCCACGCCGAAGCGCAGCGGTTCGAGGCCGAGCTTGCCGTCGTTGAGCACCACATGGGTGAACAGATCGGTGAACGGCAGCTGCTCGCTGTGCACAATGCGTTTA
Source organism: Phytopseudomonas punonensis (assembly GCF_900142655.1). Taxonomy (GTDB): domain Bacteria; phylum Pseudomonadota; class Gammaproteobacteria; order Pseudomonadales; family Pseudomonadaceae; genus Aquipseudomonas; species Aquipseudomonas punonensis. Next base: position 19,931 of record NZ_FRBQ01000007.1, read on the forward strand.
CCGGTGAAGCTCACGTCGGCATCCATATCCCGCCAGCGCTCGGTTTTGAACGCCTCGACTGGCAGCACCTTATCGGCCGGCTGAACGCTGGCCGCGCCGCGCTGCTTCTTCTCAGCATTGGAGTCGGCGCCGATCAGCGGCGCCAGGTCGGCAAAGCGCAGCTGATTGGATACCAGAGTGCCAGAGAGCTTGGGTCGCGGCTCTCGCGCCACGAAGGTGAGATCGCCATGAATATCGCTATCGCCGATGCGGCCATTGAATTTTTCATAGCGAAACAGCGGCCCATCTGGATCCTGTAGCTGGGCGACCAGTTGCCCATCGGTGGAGTAGGCAGGTGTATCTGGCAGCGTGACGCCGGTTAGCGGATAGAGGTTGCCGAGGCTGGCGCCGGACAACCGCAGGCGCAGATCAAGCGCGCCAAGATTTTTCGGATCAGTGAGCGTGCCGGCCACTTGCACGCGCGTGGTGCCGGCGCGAACATCGGCCTGCACCGGAAATGGCAGGCCAGCATCCTGCAGCGCCAGCAATCCGCCAATGCGCCCGGTGCCGCTGAGTGCCTGGTTCTTGTAACGCCCTTTGGCCTGCCAGGCGAACGCATAGTCCTGCGGCTGCGCAGTATCGCCATCGGCCTGACTGGCCGGCTTGCCTGCGATCTCTGCAAAGGCGATTGGCTCTCCCAGGGGCTCGACCTGAAGATTCACGCTGGCCTGCGAAACCAGATCATTGACGCTCACCTGCGCCTTGTCGAAGCCGATGGTGCCGATGTCCATCCCCCATGGCGAAGCCTCTTCCTGCTCAGGTTGCTCCTGCGCGCCAAGATCGAAAGTCCAGTTGGCGCGCCCGTCGGCCAGTCGCTCCAGAGCGGCGTCTGCGCCAGTCAGATAAATGCGCGGTATGGAGACTGTTTTCCACAGCAACGGCAGCGGCGACAGACTGGCTTCCACCCGTTCCAGACTGATGAAATGCTCGCCTTTGGCCCATTCCGGATTACCCAGGCGGAGCTGCTCGGCAGATACATGGAGCCACGGCACCCAGGCGCGCACCCCTGGCTCACCGGGCTCGCGCTGCCAGGTAACGGCCAGGTTGCCCTCTATCGCGAAGGGTCGGTTGAGCGCCTCGGAAACGCGGGCATTAATCGTGGGCTTGAGCAAATTCCAATCGAACAACACCAGAAACAACATCAGTGCTGCGATCAATAGCAGAAGACTGGCGAAGCACCAGGCGAGTATCTTGCGAAGACGCGTCATACGACCGCCCCTTTTGTTATCGGCGATCCCCACAATCACCGTCCCTGAGCGTTCGACTGGCCAACACTCGGAATGACTCACAGAATGTTGCAACGCAGGTGTACAAAACCTCTTTGCATACACCTTTTACTCATCTGGCAGCACGACATGCAATTGATCGATACCCACACCCACCTCGACTTTCCCGACTTCGACGCGGACCGGCAGGCCGTGCTCGCCAGGGCGCGCGAGCTCGGTGTCGAGAAACTGGTGGTATTGGGTGTCGAGCATGGCAACTGGCAGCGCGTGTGGGATCAGGTGCTGGCCCACGACGGGTTGTACGCCGCATTCGGCCTGCATCCGGTGTATCTGGCCGAGCACCAGGCGCAGGATGTGGAACGGCTGGAGCAATGGCTGCTCAGCCTTCAAGGTCACGGAAAGCTCTGCGCAGTCGGCGAATTCGGTCTGGATTACTACTTGCCGGAGCTGGATCGGCAACGTCAGCAGATGCTGTTCGAAGCACAGCTGGCGATAGCCGAGCGCATCGACTTGCCAGTGCTGCTGCACGTTCGGCGCGCGCACGCCCAGGTGATTGCCACCCTGAAACGCTACAAGCTTCGCCGTGCCGGCGTTATCCATGCCTTCGCCGGCAGCTACGAGGAAGCGCGGGAATATATGAAGCTGGGATTCAAGCTGGGCCTGGGCGGCGCAGCCACCTGGCCCCAAGCAAGGCGCCTGCGCCAAGTGATTGCGCGGTTGCCGTTGGAGGCGGTGGTGCTAGAAACCGACTCACCGGACATGGCGCCAGCGATGCACCCACATGTGCGTAACAGTCCGGTTCATCTACCAGATATATGCCGCGAGCTGGCCACGCTTTTCGAGATAGCCCCCGAAGAACTGGCGTCCGCCAGCAGTCGCAATGCCAGCCAACTGTTCGGCTGGCATTGCGACTAAGCGCTTAAAACAGCAACGTCCACAGCGCTATGGCGGCGTACCAGAGAATGGCGGCACGCACCAACAGCTGCCACAGGCTATCTAAGGTCTTCACACCCGGCTCACCGGGCGTCGGCTCTGGCGTCTCTGCAGCGGCACGCGCCGCACCGGCAGCCAATTGCGCTGCCGAGATATCCCAGCTGAGCACCTCGTGCAGCAAAGCCCGGGTGACTGCAATGAAGTTGCCCACCAGCGCGAAGCTCGCCGCCAGCACGCGCACGGGTAGCCAGTCGAAGGCATGGCGCAATTGGCCGGCACGCTCACGCAGCGACTCGGACTGACCATGCTCGACCAGCAGCGCCAGCAGCCGATAGGCCAGCGCAGCAAGAGGCCCCAACAGCACGTACCAGAAGATCACCGCGAAGAAACTCTGGTACGCCTGCCAAACCATGTAGGTCTGCACACTCGGCAGCAAGGTCGCCTCACCTTCGGCCTGCACGCCGAGGTCGCGCTGCGCCACCAGATAAGCCGCCTCGCTATCGCCACGCCGCCAGCTATCACGGAATGGCCCCAGTGCAGCAAGCAGATCACCACGGCCCAGGCTGTAGATCACCACCAGCAAATGCACAGGCAGCAGCAACCAGCCGTAAGCCAGCGGCGCCAGCAGCTTCAATACTAGAGCTAGCACCAGCAGCGGGACGCCGACCAGCAGCGCGATTGCCAGCCACGGCGAATCACTGGTCGTGCCGCCTCGCTCCATCCGCCACAGGGCTCGCAGCCAGGGCTCGTCCTGCTGGACACGCTGACGCCAGGAAGAGAACTTCTCGACCCAGAGCACCAGCAGCAACACCAGGAAACTCATGACGCCTCCTTATCTTTGATCAATGCAGAGCGCAGCCGCGCCCAATCGAATGCCGGCCCCGGGTCGGTCTTGCGGCCCGGCGCAATATCGCTATGCCCACAAATGCGCTCGATGGTGACTGCCGGATAGGCCATCTGCAATGCTCGCGTCAGCTCGATGAGTGCAGCGTACTGCGCATCAGTGAACGGTAAATGATCCGTACCTTCGAGCTCTATGCCCAGCGAAAAATCGTTGCAGTTCTCTCGCCCCTTGAAACAGGACACACCGGCATGCCACGCCCGATCCAGGCACGACACGAACTGGAAAATACGGCCATCGCGCTCGATCAGAAAATGCGCGGAAACCGTCATGCTGGCGATCCCCGCGAAATAAGGATGCGCATCGGCTTGCAGACAGTTGGTGAAGAACGCCTGCACCTGACCGGTGCCAAACTGGCCCGGAGGCAAGCTGATGTTATGAATGACCAACAGGGAAATCTCACCCTGCGGGCGCTCATTGAAGTTGGGCGAAGGACAGTGCTGAATGCCTTGATACCAGCCGTCTTCGAGCTGCTTGCGCATAGGGGCTCCTCGAACGAGCGCACACTCTAGGGGCTGTTCAGCTTTCGGCGCAAGTCACCAGCACGGCGCGCGGCCTTTCACCACGACCCAGAACGACTCACGGCCCTTGCGGGCCGTGAGGATTGGATCGAGAAGCGTAGCCGTATCAGGCGCCCTTGAGGCGACGCAGATTACCGATCACCGACTCCAGGGCGCGGTCGAAGAGCAGCGCATCATCGAGCAGGCGAACTGCATTGCGACGGAATTCCAGAGCAAGCCCCACACGGGTTTTCTCGAGCACTTTCATACCGGTGCGGTTGACGAAAATGTACTTGCCGGTCGGCTTGATGATCGCTGCCAGCTTGCAACGCAGCTTGTGCTCCTCATCTTCCTGAAACTCGACCCAGCTCCCGACCCGCAGGGCGTCGACATGCAGCATTGCTTCGTCATCAAGGGCGATAACAGGCTCTTCTTCCTCGATCCGTGTTTGCCCCGGTGCCTCGAGAACGATTTCTTCGACAACTTCTACCATCGCCGAAATGCTGCTGTCTTCCTCAAGCTGCAGATCAAGCAACGGCAGCTCGATTCCAACCGCGGACAACGCCGACCGCTGCACTTCGTCCGACTCAGTAGGCGCAGCACGCTCTACATCAGGTATCGCACGTTTGAAGCGCTGGAAAGCCTGGACATGAAGCGCTTCGAGCTGACTAAAAAATTCGCTGGTGGAGAACGGATCGAACGCGGCGCTAGCCATTCCTTCACGCAGAGCTTTGAGCAACCCGGGTACCAATTCCAGCAAGCGCAGACGCGCCTCGGGATTATCGTGGGGCTCAACACTCCAGATCAGCTCGTCCATGGTAGCGAGCGAACTCTGCCACTGCTCGGAATCGGTACCGTGCTTGAGGCAGGTCAGCATCATGACCTTGCTCCAGGCTTCACGCAGCAACCGCACCACTACTTCCGGCAAGGTCTTGCCGAGCAGACGTTCATTAAGCGCTTGTTCCACTTCACGGCGGGCCATCTCGGCACGTGCGCTGCCTTCCTCAGCATCGCGAGTACGCTGCTCGAGCAGCTCGCTACGACGGCGCTCGTCGCCGGTGAAGGCCAGGAAGTCGGCGAGCAGCTCGGAGAAGATCGCCGGATCGTCAGTAAAATCGTTAAGCAGGCGCTGCACAACCTGTTCGATCTTCTGGTACAGGCTGTCACGCTGGCTGCTGTCGTGCTCGCCCCAACCAAGTGCGGCGGTGGCGATTTCATTGAGTAGGCGGCGCGCCGGGTGGCTACCTCGGCTGAAGAAGGTCTTGTCGAGAACCGCAACCTTGAGCATTGGGATTTGTAGACGGGCGATCAGTGCCTTAAGCGAATCAGGCAGGCTGCGGTCGTCGAGAATGAACTCAAACAACATCGACACCAGATTGATGACGTCTTCATCGACCTCGCCTACTACGCGAACACGACCGCTCTTGGCGCTGGCACGTGTAAGCAAGTGTTCGAGCTGGGAACGCAGATCGACATCCATCGGAGCCTGGATCGGAGCGCGCTGCTGCAGGTGAGAAAGCAGGCGCATCAAATCGTTGGTGGAAATCGGCATCGCATTGGCGGGAGCCTGGCGGCGCGGCGCCAAGCCGTCACGGGTCTGCGATAGCAGTTCCTGCAGCGCGCTGAACACCTCGCGGACATCGTCGTCGGCAAAACTGGTGGAGCGCTCGAAGCCGTCAACTTGTTCAGTGCGCTCACTACGTTCAGGTCGATTCGGGGTAGCGTTGCGACGCGGCACCACTGCTTTGAGCTCCGGCAGCACACCAGCCTCGACCAACACAGCGTTGGCATCGGCATAAAGCTGCTCAAGGCCGCTGAGCACGTACTTCTCGAACAGTTTGAGAATGATCAGTTTGACCTTGATCTCGACGCCAAGCCCGCTGCAGGACTCGAGGAACAGTTCGCTGAGCGAAACCGGCCCAAGGGGATTGGATTTGTCATCGAGCTTCTTGCTGACCACCGCATTGAGGCGCGTAGTCAGGTGCGTCAGCGCAACGTGATCACGGCTCAGCACCTTGGCAATCATGGAATCCAGGGCAACGGTTTCTTCGAGCTCGTCGTTTTGCACCAGCGACAGACTGTCGAACGAAACGGCATCGAGAGTCGGCGCTTTACCGACTACGTGCTGGTTGAGGCCGGCGAACGACTCGAAGACACGTTGCAAAAAGCCACGCTCGATCCCTTTGCGCTTGAGGCGAAGGTCGCGCATGGCTTCGAAGAAGGCGTTCTGTTCAGCGTTGCTGGTGGCGCGATCGGCCATGTCGAAAAGCGTGTCGTCAGCATTGTCGAACAATGCCTGCAATGCTTGCTTGAGCTGGGTAGCGGCGCGGTCACGAACCTGAATGAGCGATGCAGGCAACCTGGAAGCTGCCGGATGGGCCGCCTCAGATACCATCTTGTTCAGATGCACTACGTTGGCATCGTTCTTCATCAAGATCTCCTGCGCAGAGCGCTGGTGAAGCAAACTGAAACAGGAATACGAGCACCGCTTCAACGTCAATGGTATGACGTCAATACTTCTGTATTAAAACATATCGGAATGCTGCTGGAGATGCCAAAGCAATTTCCTGCAGATATGAAATACATCACAGCCCATCGAGCAAGCTGTTCCCGGGACTGCAGATGTGACCGATCGTTACACCCAGGGTTCATTTTTACCCGATGAACGCAACAGCAGCTGCCACTGCCTTTATAATCGCCGCCTCAGCCAATCGGAGGCTTGCATGCCGAACCTACTGCTCACCGAACTCAGCGCCGAAGTCGAGGCCAATGTCCGTCGCAGCCTGCGCGAAGACATTGGCAGCGGTGACATCACTGCTCAGCTGATTCCAGAATCGCGGCTGGCGCATGCTAGCGTGATCACCCGCGAGAGCGCGGTGATCTGCGGCACAGCCTGGGTAAATGAAGTGTTTCGCCAGCTTGACCCGCGTGTGGCCGTGCACTGGCAGGTAGAAGATGGTCAGCAGGCTGCGCCGAATCAGGCGCTGTTCCATCTGGAAGGCCCGGCGCGGGCTCTGCTCAGCGGTGAGCGCACGGCGCTGAATTTTCTGCAGACGCTGTCGGCCGTTGCCACGCATTGCCAGCATTACGCTGCCTTGGTCGAAGGCACGGGCGTCAAGCTGCTCGACACCCGCAAGACGCTACCGGGCCTGCGCCTGGCGCAGAAGTATGCGGTCACCCAGGGCGGCTGCCACAACCATCGTATAGGGCTGTTCGACGCCTTCCTTATAAAGGAGAACCACATCGCGGCCTGCGGCGGCATTGCGGCGGCGGTTTCCGCTGCGCGCAGCATCGCACCAGGCAAGCCGGTTGAAGTGGAAGTCGAGAATCTGGACGAGCTGGAACAGGCACTGACGGCTGGCGCAGATATCGTCATGCTCGATGAGCTGTCGCTGGATGACATGCGCCGTGCGGTGACCATCACCGCCGGCCGCGCCAAACTTGAAGCATCGGGCGGCGTGAACGAAACCACCCTGCGCGGCATTGCCGAGACCGGCGTGGACTACATCTCCATCGGCACGCTGACCAAAGACGTCAAGGCCGTGGATCTGTCGATGCGCCTGTCGCTGTAATAATCCCGGTGAATGAAAACGGCGCCTCGAGGGCGCCGTTTTTCGTATCAGTCAGTCGACATCAGGGCTGCCGATGAACCGCTTACGCTCGGGGAAGAACAACCGTCCAAGCTCAGCGCCCGGATTTTCCGCACGCATAAAGGCTTCGCCAACGAGGAAGGCGTACACCTCGCTGATTTCCATCAGCTCGACATCGGCGCGATTAAGGATGCCACTCTCGGTCACCACCATACGGTCGCGCGGAATGCGCGGCAGCAGATCCAGCGTGGTTTCCAGGCTCACCTCGAAGGTGTGCAGATTGCGGTTGTTGACGCCAATCAGCGGCGTGTCCAGCACGTTAAGCGCACGTTCCAGCTCGTCACCGTCATGCACTTCGGCCAGCACGTCTAGATTGAACGCCTTGGCGGTGGCCGCCAACTCGGCCATCTGCGCATCGGTCAGTGCCGAAACGATCAGCAGCACGCAATCGGCGCCCAGTGCCCGCGACTCGACGATCTGGTACGGGTCGATCATGAAATCTTTGCGGATCACCGGCAGCGAGGAGGCGCTGCGCGCTTCCTGCAGGTAACGGTCGGCGCCCTGGAAAAAATCTATGTCGGTGAGGATCGACAGGCAGGTGGCGCCGCCATCCTGATAACTCTGGGCGATTTCCGCCGGCACAAAGTTCTCGCGAATCACGCCTTTGCTCGGCGAGGCCTTTTTGATCTCGGCGATCACCGCAGGTTGTTTGCTTTTGGCTCTCTCGATCAGCGCATTGGCGAAACTGCGTGGAGCGTCGGCGGCGCGGGCTTCACGCTCGACTTCGGCGAGGCTGACCACGGCACGACGTGCTGCTACTTCTTCGGCCTTGCGGGCGAGGATTTTTTCCAGAACGGTGGGAATGCTCACCCTTCATTCTCCTGTTTGAATACCGCGGTAAAGGACACCAGTTCTTCCATCTTTTCCCGGGCCAAGCCGGTGTGCAGCGCGTCATGGGCCAGGCTCATACCACCCTGCAGGTTGTCGGCATGGTCAGCTGCATAAAGCGCCGCGCCGGCATTGAGCACGATGATGTCGGCGGCTTTCTGGCCGGCATCAGTCTTGCGGCGGCCCAGGGCATCCCGGATCAGCTCCAGCGATTGCCCGACACCGTCGACGGTGAGGCCGATCAGGCTCTGACTCTTGATATCGAAATCTTCGGGCTGGATGCGGTACTCGCTGACCACGCCGTTCTTCAGTTCGGCGACGAAGGTCGGCGCCGCCAGGCTGATCTCGTCGAGACCATCCTGCGCATGCACCACCAGTACGTGCTCGCTGCCGAGGCGCTGCAGCACTTCGGCCATCGGGCGGCACAACGCCTGGCTGAACACGCCAACCACCTGGTGCTTGGCGCCAGCCGGGTTGGTCATCGGACCGAGCATGTTGAACAGCGTGCGCAAGCCCAGCTCGCGGCGTGGGCCAATGGCATGCTTCATCGCGCCATGATGAGACGGCGCGAACATGAAGCCGACGCCGACGGTCTCGACGCAGCGCGCCACCTGCACCGGGGTGAGCCCCAGATAAACGCCGGCAGCCTCGAGCAAATCGGCGCTGCCGCTCTTGCCTGAGACCGCGCGGTTACCGTGCTTGGCCACCTTGCCGCCGGCTGCGGCGACGACGAAGGCGGCGGCAGTGGAGACGTTGAAGATGTTCATGCCGTCGCCGCCGGTGCCGCAGGTGTCGACCAGGCGCTCGGCGGCGATCTCCACAGGTGCGGCCAGTTCACGCATCACGCTGGCGGCGCCGACGATCTCGTCGATGGTTTCGCTCTTCATGCGCATGCCCATCAGAAACGCGCCGATCTGCGCGTCGGTGCACTGACCGGTCATGATTTCGCGCATCACTGCGCGCATTTCCTCGGTGCTCAGGTCCAGCTGGGTGACGATGCGGTTGAGGGCTTCCTTGATGTTCATGCGCGCACGCCTCCGGCCTGCTTGAGGAAGTTGGCGAACAGTTCGTGGCCCTGCTCGGTAAGGATCGACTCGGGGTGAAACTGCACGCCCTCGACGTTCAGGGTCTTGTGGCGCAAGCCCATGATCTCGTCGACGGAGCCGTCTTCGTTGGCCGTCCAAGCTGTGACTTCCAGGCAATCCGGCAGCGTGTCGCGCTTGACCACCAGGGAGTGGTAGCGGGTCACGGTCAGTGGATTGTTGAGGCCGGCGAACACGCCTTTGTCCTCATGGAACACCGGGCTGGTCTTGCCGTGCATCACCTGGCGGGCGCGCACCACGTCGCCGCCGTAGGCCTGGCCGATGCTCTGGTGACCGAGGCAAACGCCAAGAATCGGCAGCTTGCCGGCAAAATGCAGGATAGCCTCGATAGACACACCGGCTTCGGTCGGCGTGCATGGGCCTGGCGACACAACAATGCGCTCGGGCTGCAACGCCTCGATCTGCGCGATGGTCAGCTCGTCATTGCGGATAACGTGAACGTCGGCACCCAGCTCGCCCAGGTACTGCACCACGTTGTAGGTAAAGGAGTCGTAGTTGTCGATCATCAGCAGCATGTTTTAAACCTTTGATTTACTGCTCTTCAGCCAATCGCCCAGTTTTCGATGCCCCATTCGTACCCGCAGTTTTTCATGCTGGGAGAATATCTATTCAGGGGTCGAGCAAGGCAGAGAGAATCGTCCGGCGTGACCGGATAGAAAAGATCAGGCGCGCCAACGCCAGCGGGCGTGGGCTTTGATGAGGCGCATCAGAAGGGTGCTGCTTGCGTTCACGGGGAAGTCTCGCGTTTATCTGCCCGCACAGTAGCCCAGCAAGCTAGCGCGTGCAATATCACTCTGCCGGATCGGCTATCGGTCACCGTTAGTCGCGGCGCGACGGCGCAGTGCTGGCCTCACTGTAAAGTTCGATGAGCCACCTGAACCACTCCTGTACTCTGCCTTTTTTGCAATCGGAATGGCCGAAATGTCGACGATAAATTTTGGCCCCGACCTGCGCGCCGTCGCGAAGATCGAAGCGATTCCGATGATCTTGCGCATGGTCAAACAGGTGACAGGCATGCGTTTCGCAGCAGTGGCCCGGGTAACGGATAAACAGTGGGTCACTTGCGCGGTCGATGACTCGATAGCGTTCGGCCTCAAGCCGGGCGACGAGCTCGCGCTGGAGACCACCATCTGCAATGAGATCAGACAGCACCGCACGCCGGTGATCTTCGCTCACGCCAGCGAACATCCGCTGTTTTCCAGGCATCACACACCCAAGCTGTATGGCCTGGAGAGTTACGTATCGATTCCAATCGTAAGGGCCAATGGAGACTTTTTCGGAACACTCTGTGCGATCGACTCGGCACCAGCCAACCTCGATATACCAGTCATCACCGAAACGCTTACACTTTTCGCCCAATTGATTGCGGCGAACCTGGACATGCAGGCGTCCGTTGATGAGAGCCAGCAAGAGTTGGCGATGGAAAAGAAAACCGGGCATCTGCGCGAGCAGTTGATTGCGGTTCTCGGCCACGACCTACGAACGCCGTTGAGCGCGATCAGGATGGGCGCCGACATGCTGGAGTCCAAACTGATCGATCGTCCGGAGCGCCGACTCGCCACGGCAATCCAGAGCAGCGCCAAGCGCATGGGCTCGTTGATCGAAAATATCCTCGACTTTGCTCGCGGCCGCCTGGGCAGCGGCATTCCCGTAGAACCGCAGATCGTCGAAACCCTAGAGAGCGATTTGCAGCGCGTGATTGCCGAAATCGCTACGGCCCATCCGCTGGCGAGCATCGAGCAGTCGATCTCCGTTGCGCCGCTCAATCGCTGCGACCCGGTACGGCTGTGCCAGCTGCTGTCCAACCTGCTGGCAAATGCGGTAACCCACGGCGAGCGTGGTGGACTCATCAAGGTCAATATTAGCGTCGAGGCTTGCCACCTAGTGATTTCCGTCTGGAATCGCGGCGTGCCAATAGAACCCGAGCTGATGCCGAAACTGTTCCAGCCCTACACCCGCTCCGAGCAGGGGCAGCGAGAGGGGCTGGGTTTGGGGCTGTATATCGCAGCGGAAATCGTGCGCGGGCATAACGGCACAATTGGTGTGACCTCAAGCGAAGCGGACGGCACCTGTTTCACTGCCAGGCTGCCAACACTGACGGTGCCCGCTCAGCAAGCCACTCTTCTGCCGGAAACGCCGCCCGCGCCGGATAACCATCCATAGACGACACCGTTAGCCCTCCTGGCTTATCGCCTGCACGTACGCTTGGCACATGCCTAAGGCGATGATGGCGCGGTCACCGCGCCCGGTGATGGCGACAATTTGTTGAGCAGCTCCTCGGTCAATGTTGGCTCGCTCGGCGCCATCCACCAGGCGTCCGGCAGCGGTGGTGGTGGACAGCCGGGCGTCGTGACCGGCGTCGGCATTTCTTGAAGTTGCGGTGAGGACTGACAGCCGTAGTTCAGCAGTAGCAAGACGATCACGCAGGCGCGCAGCAGTATCTTCGGCATCGGTAAGTTTCCTGTATCGGATCTGGGAGGACGCCTGCAACTGCTGTTCGAGCATCAGGCGCTTGTCATTGGCACGTTGTGTTTCAAGCGCGGCGGCGCTCTGGATGCGGCCGAGGGTCTGGGCATGGGTTTTGTCGCGCTCGGCCAAGCTTTCACCCATGCGCCAGCCTTGCACCACCCAGCCCAGGCTCGCGGCGCCGAATAACAGCGTCAGCGCCAGGACAGCAGTGATAGGCAGGCGCAAACGGGCCGGAATCAGCGCTAGCAGGCTCATGTGGCCACCTCCCCGCCAGAGGCGATGTACATGGCCAGCAGGTCATCCTGATCGCGCGCCTGGCCGGCGAGCTCTTGCCGATAGATGCGCAGCAGCGCAGCGAGATCGTGCTCACGCTGACCGTAGCCGGCGCCCGGCAGGCTGGCCCAGATGGGCGCCGCGGCGTTGATCGCCTCGGCAGCTCGCCCAGCCTGAATATGGGTAAGTGCACCACACTCATCGAGCAACTTCACCGCAGCCAAGTCTTGTGCCTGTGGCGTAAAGCGGCCTTGAAAGTTGTAGAGGCTGACGATCGCATCCCAGGTCCGCGCTAGGAACTGATAACGGCCAGCGGCCGTGGATTGAATGTCGTAGCGCGGCAGTTCGATCAGCCGGCGTGGATGCGCGCTGTAGTCATCGAACAGCGCGCCACCAACCAGCACGTTGTAGCCGTCGTCGCTACTGGTAATGGTCGAGGTGCCTTCGCTCCAGGCGAGCATGTCGAGAAAGGCGAGTACGTTTTGGCCACCCGCCTGGGTGGCAGTAATTCGGGCCATGGGAATTCTCCAAATAGAATGACCCGCCGAAGCGGGTCATGTGGGTTGTTTCAGCGTGGGCCGTAGGCCGTGGTGGTGTTGCCGATGCGCGCCATCAACGAACGCGTATTGGCCTTGAGGGTGCCGTCGTTGCGGTCCATGCCATTGGGACTGTCGTCGTCATCACCAGGCCCAGCCAGCCACTGGAAGCGCAGGATGTGGTTGGCGTCGAAGTACTTGTGCAATTCGGTGAAGTAGGTGCGCATGCCGGGCACATGATCCGGCCCACCGAATTCGCCGGCGATGCCGCGCTTGCCGTTGGCCTTGAGCCAGTCGATAAAGGGTGCCCAGTCCGCGATGCGCTCCCGGTAGGCAATGGACTCCTCTCCCTGAGTCCATTTGCCGCCACCCTGACCCTCCTTATCCGGGTACTGGTGCGCCTCGTAGAGCAGGCGGCCTCCAGGATCCTGCAGGTTCTTGAGGGCGTCGGAGCTACGCGGCCAATACAAGGCCGAGGCGAACGAATTGCCGGCCACGGTAATGAAGTGCCGCGGATCGACCTCACGCACCGCGGTGATCAGCCGCTGCACGTTGTTGGTCCACAGGGTTTCGACGTTGACGCCGCCGTCGGGCACGCTACCCATGTTGTGCGGCTCGTTCATCAGGCCGTAGCCAAACAGCCCGGGCTCGTCCCGCAGCTCTCGGGCAATGGCCGCCCAGATACGCGCCAGCAGGGTGTAGTTGACCGGGCAATCCGGCGCACCGATAGCGGTCCACAAGGCGAACCCGCCGCCCCACGACTGCACCACGCGACCACTCACCGGGCCGTTGGCGCGCACGTACCAGCGGCAGTAGTTGTGCATGTCGAGCAGCGAAAAGCCGCCCCAACTGTGGATATGGCGGATGGCCTTGCGGATTTCCTCCACGTAACTCTGCCGCAAGGTGAAGCCGCCAGCGCCATCGAGAATGGCGATGCGCTCACCGGCGAAGGGCAAGCGTACAGCGAAGGGTTTGCCGCCGAGGCTGCCAGCGTAGGACTTGATGTAGTCCGGCTGATGGCCGCGCGGCGCCACGGTAAGGTAGTGGGTGTCCAGCCGCGCCGTGGTGATGGGATCCACATAGGGGTTGTTGCCCAGCCCGGCAGCATTGAAGCCAATCAGCGGAAATTCGCCGGCAGCGGCCATTTGGTCAAAGGTTTTGATAGCCATGGTGTTTCCTCCAGACATGAAAAAGCCCGCACGGTGGCGGGCCAGGGTGAGTACAGCGGCGCGGAGTGCGCCGTTGTACGGGTTCGGGTATCGCTTGTTGCGAGGTGCAGCCTGGTGGCCGAGTCAGGCATCTCGGTCTCCGGGCGGTTTGTCGCGCAGGGCGCCGGTACGCCGGCGAATCGCCGCCAGCATCAACGTCACCACCAGGCCGGCGCCGGCAAAACCGGCTGGGCCCGGATAAGCGAAGGGGTGGATGCCGTGCAGCTGGAAGTCAGTGATCGCCGGGGCACACAGGTACCCCATCACGGCTGACGTCAGAAAGAACGCCAACCGGTTCCACATGGGCAGATTTTGCGTAGTGGTGAAGTACACCAGGGCCCCGCACAAGGCGCCGAGTGCAGCCTCGCCATTGATTGGAGCGATCAGCGCGGCGAGATGCTCGCCGAGCACGCCGAACAGCACGGCGCTGCTGAATTCAGTCATTGTTATCGTACTCCCCGAGGCCGACGGCCCCGACGACATTGAGGTTATGCCGCCCCCTGAAACGACAATGCCCCGCATGGGCGGGGCATTGTTTAAGGAAGGTCGGTGTGTTGCAGCGCGGCTCGACGCGCCTGTAGCTGTTGATTAAGTCATGAGGCTGGCTGACTGCTCGCCCACCTCTGTGACGGTGATGAATTTATAACCCCCGATTCTCAGGGCCTCAAGGGTGGCGCGGTGATCAGCGTGAACGCACTGAGAAAAAACGGACACGCATCGCATCCAGCATTGATGCGCCACTGAAAAGCCCACGCCGAGGCGCCTCAAGCCCGCTGGCTGAGCGTCATTTTCTGGAGAGAAAACATGCGCAGCAGTGAGCGCTGCCGCCAGTAGAAATGAAAAGCGCGCTCAGGCGGCGCGCTTCAGAAGCTGTGATTCGATGGCCCGGTGGGCCTGCCCCAATCGTCGGTAGAACTGCGCCCGGCTACAACCACAGGCCGCCCATTTCGCAGCGCTCGCCCCACCATTGCAATATTGCGCAGTGACCACTTGCCGCTGCTCGGGCGACAGATGCTTGTTGACGATCCACTCGACCTCCGCTGCCCGATCCACCAATACGCGGCTGCCGCGGGCGCTACGGTTAAGCACACCTTGTGATGCCATAAGCGAAGCAATCACGTTGCCCGCCATGCCGGAGCCGCTCTCACTGCCTCCGCCCTGCCGCTCTTCGGCCCACAGCTCCAATACTTCATCGATGTAAGAGATCATCCAACTCCTCCTCTACCGCATTCCGCGGCGCTATTACACCTAGGTCACGATCACACGAATAACCCGTGACCCGCTCAGCCACCTGCCAGCGCAGCCGGTAGTCGACCAAAATAAAAATAATCACATAACGTGTTTTATTCAAGCAAAGAACTGCGCTATAAATATTTCATATCGTGATTAACGGAGTGGAGCAATGGAAACCCTCGGGCAACGCATCAAGCGTCTACGCAAGAGCAAAGGCCTCAGCCAGCAACAGTTGGCCGAAGCCTGCGGCTGGTCATCCCAATCACGTATTGGCAACTACGAAAGCGACCTGCGCGAGCCTGCCTTGGCGGATCTGCTGCTGCTCGCTCCGGCACTGGGCGTCAGCCTCGCTGAGCTGGCCGGTACCGACGAGCTACCCGACGCCTCGCCTGCCGACACCCAGGCAGTCGGTCACGCTCGTGTCGGCGCGGTGCCGGTGGTGGGGCACGCGCAACTGGGTACTCAGGGTTACTTCGAGGAGATCGACTTTCCCGTCGGCCATGGCGACGGCTACCTGCGCATTCACAGTGACGACCCCAATGCCTACGGCCTAAGGGTGAACGGCGACAGCATGCACCCACGAATCAAGAACGGTGAATACGTGCTGATCGAGCCGAACAAGCCGTTTCACGCCGGCGACGAGGTAATGGTTCGCACCCTGGACGGCCAGGCGATGATCAAGGAATACATCTACCTGCGCGACGGCATGTACCGCTTCGACAGCGTCAACCAGAACCACCCACCCATCCATATACACCAGGACAACGTCACCAAGATTCACCTAGTGGGTGGCATCCTCAAATCCTCGCGCTTCACCGAAGAATGATGGCGCGCCCCATGAACCCGGACAACGAGACCTGACCCCATACCGAGCCGACCATGAACACTCAGCCTGAGCCGCACCTGCCGCTCCAGACGCTGGAGCTCCTATTCCGCACCCACGGCGACGTGCTGGTGCCCATCGACCGCGTGCGCACGGTGTATTTCCGTCACCTGAGCGCCGACAACTTCATCCGCGCCATCGCCAGCGGCCGCCTGAACCTGCCCATTACCACACTGGACAGCAGCGCCAAGGCGCCCAAGTTCATTGAGCTGCATCACCTGGCGGCCTATATCGACAGCTGCGCCAAGGCTGCCGATACCGGTGGCGAAGGCAGCCTGTGTGCCGAAGCCCAGGGCGGTTATTCGCTGGAAAGAACTCAGGAACCACGCCGCGCGTAGGCGGCCAGGATGGTGCGTTCCGACTGCACCAGGTAGGCGTCCAGCGCCTTGGCAGCGTCGTGCGGGCGGCCGGCTTCGAGGTGTTCGAGAATCGAGGCGTTCATGTCGATGTAGGGCGCATGCAGGAATTCGGCGTCGTTGAGCAATCCGAATACCAGGCGCAGTTCAGCGGATAGGTGCCGGTAGAAGGTATTCAGGCGCTGGCTGTCCGCCAGCTCGACGATGGCCGCGTGAAAGGCCATGTTGGCCGTACCCACCGCGCCCCAATCCGCCACCTCGGCGCTGCGCTGCGCCGCCTGCACCGCCCCGCGCATACGCTTGACCCCAGGGTGCTTGGGATAAGCCTGGGCCAGCGCCTGGCATTCAACGAAACGCCGCGCCCGGTAGATCTCGATGATCGAGGCCATGTCCGGCACCGAGACGAATACGCCGCGGTTGGGTTCGTGCTTGAGCAGGCCTTCCTGGGTCAGCACGCGGAAGGCTTCGCGCAGGGTATTGCGCGAGATGTCCAGACTCTCGCTGAGCGCCGCCTCGGACAGCCGCTGCCCCGGCACAAGTTCGCCCTCGACCAGCTTGCGGCGGATTTCCGCAGTCACCGTCTCGCCGAGCGTGCGCGGGTTGTCAGATACGTCGTTGTTCATCATCGTTCCACCAGGCCAGGGCCGGGCTCTTCATAGAGCCGAATGCAGCGATGGTCACCGAGCGGCACGCTTCAGGCAAGTGGCCATGCTGTCACCCTGCGCACCATGGTGAAACAACGCTGGGTATCGAAGTAACAAAACAGTGCAAATAGATCATCAATACAAATTAGATTGTTGAACAATAAAACCATCTAGAATCAACAGATCACACCATTTCATCGCAATGTGGCATGCCCATTGCCTTACACCCTGCACCCGTTACTTCGCCCCAGGAGTGTTCCATGCAGGCCCAGACCACCGCCGACTTCGCGCGCTCACGCCGCTCATCATTGATCGCAGCCATCTTCCTGATGGCCACCTCGGCCATCGGCCCCGGTTTTATTACCCAGACGGCCACCTTCACGGCCAACATGGGTGCGGCTTTCGCGTTCGGCATCCTGGCGTCGATCCTCATCGACTTCGTGGTTCAGTTGAACGTCTGGCGCATCGTCACCCTGACCCGCATGCGCGCCTCGGACATCGCCAACGCGGCGATTCCCGGCAGCGGCTATCTACTCGCGGTACTGGTGATCTTTGGCGGCCTGGTGTTCAACGTCGGCAACATCGCTGGTGCGGGCCTGGGCCTCAACGCACTGATGGGCCTGGATCCGAAATGGGGCGGCGCGCTGAGCGCCCTAGTGGCAATCGGTATCTTCCTGTCCAAACGTGCCGGCCTTGCCATCGACCGGCTGATCGTGGTGCTGGGCCTGCTGATGATCCTGCTCACCCTGTTCGTCGCCATCGCCTCCAACCCGCCCCTGGGCGAAGCGCTGCGCCAGACCGTATGGCCAGACCAGATCAACTTCGCCACCATCACCACCATCGTCGGCGGTACCGTAGGCGGCTATATCACCTACGCTGGCGCGCACCGCCTGCTGGATCGCGGCCTGGTTGGCGAGGAGCACATCAAGGAAGTCACCAAGGCGGCGCTCAGCGGCATCGCGGTAACCGGTGTGATGCGCTACGTGCTGTTCCTGGCGATTCTCGGCGTGGCCGCCAGCGGCGTGATCATCGACACCTCCGGCCAAGGCGCCAACCCGGCTGCGCAGGCGTTCCAGGCTGCCGCCGGCGAGCTCGGTCTGCGTGCCTTCGGCCTGGTGCTCTGGGCCGCTGCGATTACCAGCGTGATCGGTGCTGCCTACACGTCAATGTCGTTCATCACTGCCTTCATGCCAGATATCAGCGAACGTGGCCGTAATCATGCCACCGTGGCGTTCATCGCCGTTTCGCTGGCCATCTATGTAGCCCTGGGCACCGCGCCGGCGGCACTGCTGCTGTTCGCTGGCGGCTTCAACGGTCTGATTCTGCCCATCGGCCTGAGCATTTTCGTCTACGTGGGCTGGCGCCGCAGTGACCTGATGGGCGGCTATCACTACCCACGCTGGCTGCTGGCCCTCGGCGCCGTGACCTGCGCACTGACCTGGTATATGGCAGCCAAATCGGTCGGCCCGATCCTGGCCTTCGTGAACCTGTAAGGAGATAACGACATGCCAACCATCGACCTCAACAGCGACCTGGGCGAGAGCTTCGGCCAGTGGTCCATGGGCGACGATGCTGCGATGCTCGACATCGTCACCAGCGCCAACGTCGCCTGCGGCTTTCACGCTGGCGACCCGGCCGGCATCCTGCACACGCTCAAGGCGGCTGCGGCCAAGGGCGTGACCATCGGCGCCCACGTCGCCTACCCGGACTTGGTCGGTTTCGGCCGCCGCAACATGGATGTGGCCAGCGACGAGCTGACCGCCGACGTGATCTACCAGATCGGCGCCCTGCAGGCCCTGGCAACTGCTGCCGGCACCAAGGTGCGCTACGTGAAACCCCACGGCGCGCTGTACAACACCATCGCCCACGACACCCGCCAGGCCTTGGCGGTGATCGCGGCGATCCGCGCGGTCGATGCCCGCCTGGTGCTCGTCGCCCTGGCCGGTTCGCCGTTGATCGAGCTGGCACGCCGCGAAGGCCTGACCTGCATCGCCGAAGCCTTCGCCGACCGCGCCTATACGCCGCAAGGCACTCTGGTGTCGCGCCGCGAGGCAGGCGCCGTGCTGCACGACGCCGAACAGGTGGCCCAGCGCATGCTGCACCTGGTACAGAGCGGCGAGGTCGAAGCCATCGACGGCAGTGTCACGCGCATCGAAGCCGACTCCATCTGCGTACACGGCGACAGCCCAGGCGCCATTCAGATGGCTCGCGAGGTGCGTCAGTTGCTGGAGAAGTCTGGCGTATCCCTGCAAGCCTTCGCCGGAGCCGCCCGATGAACGCCATCCAACGCGCCCAGCAGGCCGCTATTGCCGCCGCCCACCAGGCCCGCACCGAGTACCGCAACGGCCGTGTCACGCCCACGGCCGGCATCGCGCCGGGCATGACCCAGGCCAACCTGATCGCCCTTCCCCGCGACTGGGCCTATGACTTTCTGCTCTACGCCCAGCGCAACCCCAAGGCCTGCCCGGTGCTCGACGTGAGCGACGCCGGCAGCCCGCACACGGTACTGGCCGAAGGCGCCGACCTGCGTACCGACCTGCCGCTGTACCGCATCTGGCGTGACGGCAAGCTGGCCGAGGAAGTCAGCGACGCCACCGCCGCCTGGGCGGAACACGCCGACATGGTGACCTTCCTGATCGGCTGCAGCTTCACCTTCGAGACTGGCCTGCAGGAAGCCGGCATCGACGTGCGGCATATCACCGACGGCTGCAACGTGCCGATGTACCGCACCAACCGCGCCTGCCGCCCGGCGGGCCGTCTGCACGGCGAGATGGTGGTGTCGATGCGGCCGATCCCGGCGGATCGCGTCGCCGAGGCGGCCGGCATTTCCGGGCGCTATCCCTCGGTGCACGGCGCCCCGGTGCATATCGGCGAGCCGCAGCGGCTCGGCATCAAAGACCTGCAGGCGCCGGATTTCGGCGACGCGGTGCGCATCGAGCCCGGCGAAGTGCCGGTGTTCTGGGCCTGCGGCGTGACGCCCCAGGCAGCAGTCATGGCCTCCGGCGTGCCCTTCGCGATCACCCATTCGCCGGGCCATATGTTTATCACCGACGTGCCTGACAGCACGTACCACGTATAGGACGAGCCCGTGCGTTTTCTCCCAGCCAACCTCGATACGCTGCTCGTCGAACTACAGGATCTCGACGAAACCCTGGCGCTGTTCGACGCGCTGCAGGCCGAGCCTATCGCCGGGGTCGAGGAAATCGTCCCGGCGGCCCGTACCCTGCTGATCCAGTATCGGCCCAGCGCCGTCGACCGCCAGGCATTAATCGACGATCTCGCCCGCCGCGACCTGAGCCGGCGCAGCGCCCGCGAGAGCCGCCGCGTGGAAATTCCCGTGCACTACAACGGCGAGGACCTCGACGAGGTCGCCGGGCTGCTCGGCATCAGCCGTGAAGAAGTGGTGCGCCGCCATACCAGCGCCGATTACGAAGTGGCCTTCTGCGGCTTCGCCCCCGGTTTCGGCTACCTGACCGGCGGCGCCGACTTCCAGGTGCCGCGCCGGCAGACTCCGCGCACCCGCATTCCAGCCGGCGCTGTGGCCCTGGCCGGCAATTTCAGCGGCATCTACCCCAAGGCCAGCCCTGGCGGCTGGCAGATCATCGGCGTCACGCCCTTGCAGATGTGGGATCTAGGCCGCGACGAGCCGGCCCTGCTGCGCCCTGGCTACAAGGTGCGCTTCCAGGACGCCGGCCCGCTGCTGGCCGCGGGCCTGCCCGCCCATGAGCATGCGGTGGCCAGCGAGCCGCCTGCCGGTGCCCACCTGGAAATCCTCAGCCCCGGCCTGCAAACGGTGTTGCAGGACCTGGGCCGCGCCGGCCATACCGACCAGGGCGTGTCGATGTCCGGCGCGCTGGACCGTGGCGCCCTGCGCGCCGCCAACCGCGCGGTGGGCAACGACACGGCCCTCGCCTGCCTGGAAGTGGTGCTTGGCGGCCTGAGCTTCGTCTGCCATGGCCGCACGCTCATCGCCATCACCGGTGCGCAGACGCCCATCACCGTGACCACCGCCAGCGGCCTGCAATGGCAGCCCGGTAATTACCAACCCATCGAACTGGACGACGGCGACCGCGTCAGCCTCGGCGCGCCCCAGGCCGGGCTGCGCTGCTACCTGGCGATTCGCGGCGGTTTTCAGGTGGCCCCGGTGCTGGGCAGCCTCTCCTACGACAGCCTGGCCCAGGTCGGCCCGCCGCCGCTCAAGGCCGGCGACCGTCTGGGTTTCGAGGCGACCAGCGCCGGCAGCAGCGTATCGACGAGCGAAGCCCCGGCGTTCGCGCTGCCCACCGCCAAGGACGTGATCACCCTGGATGTGGTCATGGGCCCGCGCAGCGACTGGTTCACCCCGGCGGCCATCGAGCGTTTGAGCAGTCAGCTCTGGCGCGTCACGTCGCAATCCAACCGGGTCGGTATTCGCCTCGAGGGCGAGGTGCCGCTGGAGCGCTGCAACCCTGCCGAACTGCCCAGTGAAGGCACCTCACTGGGCGCCATCCAGGTGCCCGCCAGCGGCCAGCCGGTGCTGTTCCTCGCCGACCATCCGCTGACCGGCGGCTATCCGGTGATCGCCGCCGTGGCCAGCCACCATTTGGATCTGGCCGGGCAAATCCCCATCAACGCACAGATCCGCTTCAACCCGACCGAGGCGTTCGTCGAGCTCGAGCCCGAGGCCTCCCTTCCTACTGCCGATGCGAAGAACCCATCATGAAAAAAGTCCTGATCGCCAACCGCGGTGAAATTGCCGTGCGCATCGCCCGCGCCTGTCGTGATTACGGTGTGGGCTCCGTGGCCGTGTACGCCAATGCCGATATCGACGCCCTGCACGTACGCCATGCCGACGAAGCCTACGCGCTGGACGGCGAGCGCCCGACCGACACCTACCTGAACATCGACAAACTGCTGGCTATCGCCAAACGTGCCGGCGCCGATGCCGTGCACCCCGGCTACGGTTTTCTCTCCGAGCGCGCCGACTTCGCCCGTGCCGTACAAGACGCCGGGCTGATCTGGATCGGCCCGAACCCGCAAACCATCGACGTACTCGGCGACAAGGTCGAAGCCCGCAAACTCGCCCAGCAGGTCGGCGCGCCCCTGGTGGCCGGCACGCCCGGCCCGGTGCAGAGCGCCGCCGAAGTGCTGGCCTTCGCCGAGCAACACGGCCTGCCGATCGCCATCAAGGCCGCGTTCGGCGGCGGTGGGCGCGGCATGAAGGTCGCCTGGCGCATGGACGAAGTGGCCGAACTGTACGCCTCGGCGGTGCGTGAAGCCGAGGCCGCCTTCGGTCGCGGCGAGTGCTTCGTCGAGCAGTTCCTCGACCGCCCGCGCCATATCGAAGCCCAGGTGATCGCCGATAGCCACGGCAACGTGGTGGTGGTCGGCACCCGCGACTGCTCGCTGCAACGCCGCAACCAGAAGCTGGTGGAAGAAGCGCCAGCACCGTTCACCACCGATGAGCAGCGCCAGCGCATTCACCAGTCCGCACACGCCATCTGCGCCAAGGCCGGCTACGTCGGCGCCGGCACCGTGGAATACCTGCTCAGCGCCGATGGCACCCTGTCGTTCCTGGAAGTGAATACCCGCCTGCAGGTCGAGCATCCGGTGACCGAGGAAACCGCCGGCGTCGACCTGGTGATCGAGCAGCTACGCGTCGCCGACGGCCTGCCGCTGTCCTTCAGCACAACGCCGACGCCGCGCGGCCACAGCTTCGAGTTCCGCATCAACGCCGAGGATGCCGGCAAGGGCTTTTTGCCCACCCCAGGCAAGATCAGCGAATTCCGCGCCCCGAGCGGCCCGGGCGTGCGCCTGGACAGCGGCGTGGAAAGCGGCTCCAGCGTGCCTGGTACATTCGACTCGATGATGGCCAAGCTGATCGTCACTGGCGCCACCCGCGAACAGGCCATCGCCCGCGCCCGCCGCGCCCTGGCCGAGTTCCAGATTGAGGGCATCGCCTCGGTACTGCCCTTCCACCGCGCGGTGATGGACCACGAGGACTTCACCGGCGGCGGCTTCGCCGTGCACACGCGCTGGATCGAGACCGACTTCGCCGAGCAGATCACCCTGGCACCGCGCACCCTTCCGGTAGCCGGTGACACGGTGCTACGCACCTTTATCGAGATCGACGGCAAGCGCCACGAACTGGGCCTGCCCGGCGCCCTGCTGCAAGGTCTGGCGCCGCTGGGCGGCAACACCCAAGCCGCGCCTCAAGCAGCACCACCGGCTGCCGAAGAAGGCCTGGTAGCAGCACCGATCTCCGGCAACCTGCACGCCTGGCTGGTCGAGGACGGCGCCCAGGTCAAAGCCGGCGAGGTGATTGCGGTGATGGAAGCCATGAAGATGGAAACCCAGGTCACCGCGCCAGCGGACGGCACCCTGCGCATTCGCGAGCAGGCAGGGGCTTATCTGGATGCCGGAGCGGCCTTGGCAAAGTTGGAAGGCTGAGATCGCTCCTGGTATCGCTACGCTCGACACCAGGCTACGGGCGCTCTTTGTAGCCTGGATGGAGCGCAGCGATACCCGGGAAATCGAAAACAAAAAGGGCAGCCTGAGCTGCCCTTTTTGTTATCTGCACGGATCAGAGCGAGCCCTGCTCCGCCAAGGCCACGGCCTTGAACATGGCGCGGCGTTTGTTGAGGGTCTCTTCCCACTCCAGCGCGGGTACCGAGTCGGCGACGATGCCGGCACCGGCCTGCACGTGCAGCTCGCCGTCCTTGATCACTGCGGTACGAATCGCAATCGCGGTGTCCATATTGCCGTTCCAGGCGTAGTAACCGACGGCACCACCGTAGACGCCGCGCTTAACCGGCTCCAGCTCGTCGATGATTTCCATGGCGCGGATCTTCGGCGCACCGGACAGGGTGCCGGCCGGCAGAATGGCGCGCAAGGCGTCCATCGAGGTCAGGCCCTGCTTCAGCTCGCCGGTGACGTTGGAGACGATGTGCATGACATTGGAATAGCGCTCGATGACCATCTTCTCGGTCAGCTTCACCGAACCGATCTCCGAAACGCGGCCGGTGTCGTTACGGCCCAGGTCGATCAGCATCAGGTGCTCGGCGACTTCCTTGGCATCGGCCAGCAGGTCGTGTTCCAGCGCCAGGTCCTGCTCCTCGGTGGCACCCCGCGGGCGGGTGCCGGCGATGGGCCGCACGGTGACAAGGTTGTCCTCGACGCGCACCAGCACTTCCGGCGAAGAGCCCACCACGTGGAAGTCGCCGAAGTTGAAGAAGTACATGTACGGCGTCGGATTGATGCAGCGCAGCGCGCGGTACAGGTCGATGGGCGCGGCCTTGAACGGTATCGACATGCGCTGGGAAATCACCACCTGCATACAGTCGCCGGCCAGGATGTAATCCTTGATGGCGCCGACCGAGCGCTCGTAATCCTCGCGACTGAAGCTGGAGCGGAACGCCGGCTCGGCGCCCGCTGGCTTGTTCAGATCCACGCCCAGGCGCGGCGTGAACGGCTGACGCAGCTTATGGAGGATGTCCTGCAGTTGCTTCTGACCACGCTCGAAGGCATCGGTCTCGGCCGGGTCGGCCAGGACGATGGCGTGCATCTTGCCGGCCAGGTTGTCGAACACCACCACGGCATCGGAAACGTTGAGCAGAATGTCCGGCGTGCCCAGCGCGTCGGGGTTCACCCCGGCGGCCAGCTTGGGCTCGACGTAACGCACGCTGTCGTAGGCGAAGTAGCCGACCAGGCCGCCATTGAAGCGCGGCAAGCCGGCGATGGTCGGCACCCGGTAGCGCGCCTTGAACTCTTCGACGAAAGCCAAGGGATCGGCGCAGTCATGCCGCTCGACTTCAACGCCATCAGTGGTGATCTCCACCTCATGGCCATGCACCCGCAGCACGGTGCGCGCCGGCAGGCCAATGATCGAGTAACGACCCCATTTCTCGCCGCCCTGCACCGACTCAAGCAGATAGGAGTTAGGCGCGTCGGCGAGTTTCAGGTAGATCGACAGCGGCGTGTCGAAGTCGGCGATGGTTTCGCAGGCAAGCGGAATGCGGTTGTAGCCTTCAGCGGCTAAACGCAGGAATTCTTCATGGATCATGATCAGCCTCGTGGCATGAGAAATCGGTCAGATGCAGACGGGCCGCGCAGAGCGGCAGAGGATGTCAGGCGCGCCAGCGCCAGCGGGCCAGGGCCTTGATGACTTTCATCCAGAGTTTGCAGGTGACCGCCACGGGAGCATCTCAGAGAGGGGGGAAACAACGAGCGGCCAAGGTAGCGCAGCCGCTCGGTTCAGGCAACCAAATGCCGTTAGAGAAGCTCGGCGAGGCTGTCGACCACCAACTGCGGCTTTTCTTCGGCCACCGGGCGACCGTGGTTGTAGCCGTAGCTCACCGCTACGCAAGGCACGCCAGCCGCACGGGCGGCCAATACATCAGTGCGCGAGTCACCGACGAACAGCGCCTGTGATTGGCTGACGCCCGCCAGGTGCATCACCTGCAGCAAGGCGGCCGGATCGGGCTTTTGCTGCGGCAGGGTGTCGCCGCCGATGATCCAGCGAAAGTAACCGCCCAAACCGACCTGTTCCAACAACGGGGCAACGAAACGCTCCGGTTTGTTGGTCACTACCGCCAGCTCGACGGCCGCCGTGCTCAGCGCTTCCAGCAACTCATGGACGCCCGGATACAGGGTGATCAACTCATGGCAATCGGCATAGATATCGAGAAAGCGCGCCAGCGCCTCTTCAGTTTCAGCCTCGCCCACCGCCGCGTGGTCCAGGCCGCCAGCCAGGGCGCGACGCACCAGAACCCGTACCCCGTTGCCGACCCATTTGCGCACCTGCTCGACGCCAGCCGGCTCACGTCCCAGTTCGACCAGCATGCGATCGACGGCGGTGGCCAGGTCCGGCACTGAATCGACCAGAGTGCCGTCCAGGTCGAACATCACCAGACGCGGCAGTTCACCGGCGCACAGTTCGCGCAGCGGTTTCATCCACGCACCTGGGCCAGCTCGGCACGCATGGCATCGATCACGGTTTTGTAGTCCGGCTGGTTGAAGATCGCCGAGCCGGCGACGAAGGTGTCAGCGCCCGCTTCGGCGATCTCGCGGATGTTGGTGGCGCTGACGCCGCCGTCGATTTCCAGGCGAATGTCGCGGCCGCTGGCGTCGATCAGCGAGCGGGCTTCACGCAGTTTGTTGAGGGTGCCGGGGATGAACTTCTGGCCACCGAAACCGGGGTTGACGCTCATCAAGAGGATCATGTCGACCTTGTCCATCACGTACTTCAACACGTCCAGCGAGGTCGCCGGATTGAACACCAGGCCGCACTTGGCGCCGCCATCCTTGATCAACTGCAGGGAGCGGTCGATGTGCTGGCTGGCTTCGGGGTGAAAGGTGATGTATGTGGCGCCGGCCTCGAGGAAGTCGCCGATGATGCGATCCACCGGGCTGACCATCAGGTGCACGTCGATCGGCGCGGTCACGCCGTGTTTGCGCAGCGCCGTGCAGACCATCGGGCCGATGGTCAGGTTGGGCACGTAGTGGTTGTCCATGACATCAAAGTGAACGATGTCGGCGCCAGCGGCGAGTACGTTATCCACTTCTTCACCCAGGCGGGCGAAGTTGGCGGAAAGGATCGACGGGGCGATGGCGAAGGGTTGCATGGCGCACCTCTGAGTGCTGAATCACGGTGGCGCGCATTGTAGCGGCAGATGCGCCGGATGGCAGCGCCACCTGACGGCGGCGCGCGCAAATGCCTCAGTCTGGCACGGCGTAACCTGCGGTTGAGCGCAGCGATACCCAGGGCAGTCCCGGGTGTCGCTGCGCTCGATTCGGGCTACCCAGACTCAAGCACTCGCCGGGATTACTCGCCCGGCGGCAGATCCTTGGTAAAGGTCTGATCGTTCTCGCCGCGGAACATCTGCGCGCCGTAGATCAGCACGCACAGACCGACGCCTATAGCGAAGGCCCAACCGGCGCCCTTGATCGCCAGCACCGCGCCGATCACCCCGGCGATGCCCAGGTCACGCTGGCTGCGCGCCTCCATGATCCCCAGACGCACGCTGACGTAGCCCTGGATCAGCAGGGTCAGCGCCAGTGCCACGCCGAGAATCGGCTGCAGCAGGGTGACCACCGGCAGCAGCAACAGACCGGTATTGGTGCCCCAGCGGAACGAGCCGACACCGCCGTAGATGGACTTCATCGCCTGGGCGCCGCCCTTGAAACGCTCGGTGATCACCACCTGCATGGCCGACCACTGCGGGCCGCACATAGCCACGTCCGGGCCGAGGATGCTCATCAGGGCGTTGCGGCCGCCAAAGATCATGTGCGAACGGTTGGGGTTGAAGTCAACCTTCTCGTCACTGCGGATATGGTCGGCCTCGGAGAGAATCGCCCTGGCGCCCAGCACGTCGCCAAACACCACCAGGTAGGCGGCGAACACGGTGGGAATGGCGGTGACGAACATCATCAACGGCGGCATGCCGAGGCCGAACACGGTGTATTCGTTCCACAGGGTGACGAAGTCCGGCTTGCTGATGCCCCACTCGATGCTCGGCCACGGCGCCTCGCCAAAGATCGGCGCGACGAACACGGCCAGCAGGATGATCGGGAAGATGCCCAGCTTGGCGAAGTTCCACCAGAAGCGGCTGCGCTTCTTCAGTTGCTGGAAGTGCAGGGAAAACACCAGGTAGAAAGCGATGCCGACCGCGATGGAGATGGTCCAGGGGAAGGCGTCGAAGCGCCCGCCTTCCTTGAATACGGTGACCACCGCACTGAGGCCGGCGCCCATGATGATGCCGGCCTTGAGCGCCGAGGGCACCAGCGACACCACCTTACGCGCCATGCCCGTCATGCCCAGGCCTATCGAGAACACCCCGAGCATCAACTGGAAGGCAATCAGCGCATGCACCCGCTCCGGGCCCTCCGGGAACTGGCTGCAGTAGGCCATTAGCAGTGGGATCGCCGGGGTGATCCAGCCCGGAACCACCGGGTCGCCGAGCAGGTGGTGGGTCAGGTACAGCAAGCCGTTGAGCATGACCACCGCCAGTGCCACCTCGAACGGCATGCCGAGGAATTCGGTCATCAGCGGAATCGCCGCCAGGTCCACCGCGCACATGAGCAAGCCTTGCATGTAGTCGGAGAGCTCGAAGCGGTAGTGAATGAAAGGCAGACGTACCTTGAATGGCCCCATTGGCCAGTAGGGGGCTTCGACGCCCAGGTCTTGTTGATGCAGTTCGGACATGAGAATTACCAATCTTATTAGAGTTGTAAGCAGCAAGCCCCAGCGTGGCCGGGGCTGTTGGTCATCGGTTGTGAAAGGGATCAGTAGGCAGCGCGGTAGATCTGCTCAATGTCGCCAGCGGTCAGGCGCCGCGGGTTGTTGCGCATCAGGCGGTCGATCTTGCTGGCCTCCTCGGCCATGGCTGGGATGGCGTCCTCGGGCACGTTGAAGCTGCGCATGCCCTTGGGAATGTCGACGCTGGCGCACAGCTCGGCCATGGCCTCGACGGCCAGGTCGGCGGCGGCCTTGTCGCTCAGGCTATGAGTCTGCACGCCGAGAGCAGCGGCGATCTCGGCCATGCGCTCGACGCAGGCCAGTTTGTTCCAAGCCATCACGTAGGGCAGCAGCAAGGCGTTGCTGACCCCATGAGCGATGTTGAAGCGCCCGCCCAACGGATAAGCCAGGGCGTGCACGGCGCCGACACCCGCGTTACCGAAGGCCATGCCGGCCATCAGGCTGGCGGTGGCCATGTCTTCGCGCGCCCTCAGGTCGGCCGGATTGGCGTAGGCCTTGGGTAGCGCCTTGGCGATCAGCTTGATGGCGCCGATGGCCAGGGCGTCAGTGATCGGCGAGGCATTCACAGACAGGTAGGATTCCACGGCGTGCACCAGGGCATCGACGCCGCTGGCGGCGGTCACGCTACGCGGGCAGGTCAGGGTCATCACCGGGCTGACCAAGGCCACGTCGGGCAACAGGTAATCACTGACGATGCCCTTTTTCAGCTGCGCCTGCTTGTCCGAAAGGATCGACACGTTGGTCACTTCCGAGCCGGTACCGGCGGTGGTCGGGATGGCAATCAGCGGCGGCCCCTTGCGCTTGACCTGATCGACGCCGAACAGCTCTTCCAGCGCGCCGTCATGACCGACGTAGCCGGCCACGGCCTTGGCGATGTCGATGGCGCTGCCGCCGCCGACGCCGATCAGGCCGTCATGGCCGCCGTCGCGGAAAACCTTGGCGCAGGCCTCGACGATGGCGATCTCCGGCTCCGGCTCCACGCCGTCGAAAATGCCGTAAGCGCGCTCGCCGAGCTGCTTGAGCACATGCTCCACGGTGCCGGACTTGATCAGGATGGCGTCGGTGACGATCAGCGGATTGTCTATTTTCAGGCGGGGCAATTCGTGCGCCAGTTGCTCGACGGCGCCCTGGCCGGTCAGCAGCTTATTGGCGATCTTGAAGGCAGCGGTACTCATCATCAGGGCCCTTTTGTGCATTGTGAAAACTAGACGGGTTCGGGCCTGTCTTAGCGAGTCCTGTGCCAGTTGAGCGGAACCCTTGCGGCGCAAGGGCTGCGTCGATCTGCCACAGGCTCGGGGCGCTCAGTTTTGATTAGGAAATGGATCGAAAAAGCCTGCTTGATCCATTTTCCAATCAGCCTTGCTCCCAGCGCTTCATCTTCTGCACCAGCGTCGCCTGGCTGAGGCCGAGAGCCTTGGCGGCCTCGCGGGTAGTCTTGTATTGCACTAGGGCCTTGCGGATCAGCCGTCGCTCGAGTTGCTCGACCTGCTTGCGCAGCGGCAGGTTCTCATTGCCCGCCTCTGCCGCAGGCGTGCGCATTTCCTCGGGCAGGTCGAACAGCTCCACCGCCTCACCCGTGCAGGTGACCACCAGGCGCTCGACCAGATTAATCAGCTCTCGGATATTGCCGGGCCAGGCGTAATCGGTGAGCGCATCCAGCGCCTCCAACCCCCAGGTCAGCGCGCGGCCATAACGGCCATTGAATTCGGCCAGGTAGAAATCCAGCAGCGGTTGGATCTCATCGGGCCGCTCGCGCAGCGCCGGAATATGGATGGGCACCACGTTGAGACGGTAATAGAGATCGGCGCGAAAGCGCCCATCGGCGACCATCTGGCGTAGGTCATGGTGGGTGGCGGTGATGATGCGCACGTCCACTTCCTTGAGCTCCAGACCACCCACCGGGATGAAGCGGCTTTCCTCGATCACCTTGAGCAGCTTGACCTGCAGGGCCAGCGGCAGGTCGCCGATCTCGTCGAGAAACACCGTGCCGTGGTGGGCCAGCTCGAGCAAGCCGCGCTTGCCCTTGCTGCCGGCGCCGGTAAAGGCGCCCGCCACGTAGCCGAACAGTTCGGCCTCGATCAGGTTCTCCGGCAGCGCGCCGCAGTTGAGCGCCAGGAACGGCTGGGCCGCGCGTGGGCTGCTCTTGTGGATGTACTGGGCGATCAGCGTTTTGCCGACTCCGGTTTCGCCCTGCAACAACACCTTCACGTCGCTGGCGGCGACCTGCCGTGCCTGGGCGAAGATGCGCCCGGAGGCCGGGTGATCGGCCACCGGCGAGGCGTAGAGCAGATCGCCGCGCTGGCCGGCGTGCAGCTTCGCCGTGCTGCTGCGCAGCTCCTTGAGTTGCTGCAGCTCGTCACGCTCGTGCTTGATGCGCAACAGCTCGGTCATGTCGCGCACCGTGCTGACCACATAGCGCACCTGGCCCGTGGCATCGAGAATCGGCGTGCCGCTGACCAGCAGACGCTTGCCCTGACTGACGCTCTGCATCAGCGACAGCGCCCTGCCCTCCTTGAGCACCCGCAGGGAAACCGACTGGGAAATCACGCCCTGCTCCACTAGCGCCTGCATGTGCTGGCCGACCACATCCTCGCTGCGCAAGCCGGTCAGCCGTTCGTAGGCGCCGTTGACCTTGAGGGTGATGCCGTCGGCGTCGGTGATATAGACACCATCGTGCAACGCGTCGAGCAATTCGCGAAAACTGGGATCGTTGAAATCCATGGGCTTTCCAGGACCGGGCAGAAGACCTGGCAGTGTACTCGCTGACGACGACAGGCATGACAAGGGGCCGGCAACGAGCCAGGCCGCGACCGGAAACGGCGGCTAAAAAAAACCGCCGCAACCCAAAGGGCGCGGCGGTTACGGCATAGCCGTGAAAAGGGTTATTCGTTGACCTGGGTGCGCATTTTCTCACTGCGCCCGCGCAGCCATTCCAAAGTCAGCAGCAGCAAGATCGAAAAACCGATCAGCAGAGTCGCGGCGGCGGCGATGGTCGGGCTGAGGTTTTCACGGATGCCGCTGAACATCTGCCGTGGCAGAGTGACCTGCTCGGGGCCGGCGAGGAACAGGGTGACCACCACTTCGTCGAACGAGGTGGCGAAGGCGAACAGTGCGCCGGATATCACGCCCGGTGCGATCAATGGCAGGGTCACCCGGCGGAACGCAGTGATCGGCGAGGCGCCGAGGCTGGCCGCAGCGCGTACCAGGTTGTAGTTGAAGCCCTGCAGGGTCGCCGACACGGTGATGATCACGAAGGGCACGCCGAGTACTGCGTGCACCACGATCAGCGACAGGTATCCGTTGGCCAGGCCCAGCGGTGCGAAGAACAGGTAGCTGGCGACGCCGACGATCACCACCGGCACCACCATCGGCGAGATCAGCAGGCTCATCACCAGCGCCTTGCCACGGAACTCCGAGCGGGTCAGACCGATAGCGGCCAGGGTGCCGAGGATCATGGCCAGCACGGTCGCTGCCGGGGCGATGATCATGCTGTTCTTCAGCGCACGCATCCAACTGGCCGAGCCGAAGAAGTCCTCGTACCAGCGCATCGAGAAGCCTTGCATCGGGTAGATCAGGAAGGTGCCGGAGTTGAACGACAGCGGCACGATCACCAGGATCGGCAGCACCAGAAACAGCAGCACCAGGCCGCAGAGCAGGCGCAAGCCGTAGTACCAGGCGCGCTCAACAGGAGACATGTAAGGACTCAGCATTTTTCTAATCTCCGCTCATTAACCCAGACGCAACCGACCCGCACCCACCAGCCAGCTGTACACCACGTAGAGCAGTAGCGTGGCGACCAGCAGCAGGCCGCCAAGCG
The DNA here is from genome assembly GCF_900142655.1 of Phytopseudomonas punonensis. Lineage (GTDB taxonomy): Bacteria > Pseudomonadota > Gammaproteobacteria > Pseudomonadales > Pseudomonadaceae > Aquipseudomonas > Aquipseudomonas punonensis. The sequence goes on from NZ_FRBQ01000007.1 coordinate 51,766, forward strand.
CGGTGGCCATGCCCCAGTTGATGGTGGTGTTGGTGTAGAAGGCGACGAAGTAGCTGACCATCTGATCGCTCGGGCTGCCGAGCAGCGCAGGCGTGATGTAGTAGCCGATGGACAGGATGAACACCAGCAGGCAACCGGCGCCGACACCGGCCAGGGTCTGCGGGAAGTACACCCGCCAGAAGCTGGCGAACGGGTGGCAGCCCAGGGAAATCGCGGCGCGCATGTAGGTCGGCGAAATGCCCTTCATGACGCTGTAGATCGGCAGGATCATGAACGGCAGCATGATGTGCACCATGGAGATGTACACCCCGGCGCGGTTGAACACCAGCTCCAGCGGTTGGTCGATCAACCCCAGCTTGATCAGCGCCGAGTTGATCAGCCCGCCCGACTGCAACAGCACGATCCAGGCGGCGACACGCACCAGGATCGAGGTCCAGAACGGCAGCAGCACCATGATCATCAGCAGGTTGCCCTGGCGAGTCGGCAGGTTGGCGAGCAGATAAGCCAGCGGATAGGCCAACGCCAGGCAGATGGCGGTGATCACCGCGCCCATCCAGAAGGTGCGGGCGAAAATATCCAGGTAGATGGCCTGATCTGGCGTGGTCTTCACTACCGCGCCGGAGTCGTCAACGCGATGATCCAGGGCGGCCAGCAGGTAGTAGGAGGTCCAGGAACTGCTGTTGCGGCGGATCACTTGCCAGTACGCAGGGTCGCCCCAGCGCTCGTCAAAGGACTCCAGGGCATCCTTGTAGGAAGCCGGCTCAGCTTCGAATGGCAGCGCACGGCCGGTCTTCGCCAGCAGGCTGCGGTAACCGGCCAGTTCCATGTTCAGGCGCTTCGACAGGTCGCCGAGCTTCTGCTGTTCGCGGGCCTCGGCCAGGTCCAGTGCCAGCGCCTTGTAGACGGGCTCTTCGGGCAGGCCGCGGCCGTCCCAGCTGTCGATGGCTTCGACGGTGCGCGGCAGCGAGCCGACCACGTCCGGGTTATCCACGCTGCGGTTGAGCAGCGCCACGATTGGCACCAAGAAGGTGAAGACGAGAAACAGCACCAGCGGCAGGATCAGCGCCTGGGATTTCAAGCGATTCATTCGCTCAGCGCGCGCCAGACGCTGCTTGAGCGAGGGGCCGGCGACCTCGGCATGGGGCACTGCTAGGGCCATGGGGATAACTCCGGTGAAGCGGATAAGAATTCGGGGATAAAGCCAGAGCGCCCGCACGCGAGCGCTCCTTGCAACAGGTGAACGCTGGGCGCGCTCACCGCATTACGCTGAGCCGTTACTTGGCAGCCCAAGAGTTGAAACGCTGCTCCAGCACTTCGCCGAAGTCAGCCCAGAAGGCCACGTCCATCGCGACCTGGTTGGCGATGTTCTGCGGGGCGGTCGGCAGGTCGGCGGCGACCTTGGCGTCCAGCAGATCAACGGCTTTCGGGTTCACCGGCCCGTAGGCGATGTTTTCCGAATAGGTCTTCTGGTTCTCGGCCTGCAGGGTGTAGGCGATGAATTTCATGGCCTCATCCTTGTTCTTCGCGCCTTTCGGGATGGCCCAGGCGTCGAAGTCGTAAATACCACCGTCCCACACCACTTTCAGGCTGCTGCCTTCCTTCTGGGTGGCGGCGATACGGCCGTTGTAGGCCGAGCTCATGACCACGTCACCGGAAGCGAGGTACTGCGGCGGCTGGGCGCCGGCTTCCCACCACTGGATGTAAGGTTTGAGTTCGTCGAGTTTCTTGAACGCGCGCTCCTGGCCGTCTTTGCTCGCCAGCACCTTGTAGACGTCTTTCGGCGCAACGCCGTCAGCCATCAGAGCGAACTCGAGGGTGTACTTGGCGCCTTTACGCAGGCCGCGCTTGCCCGGGAATTTCTTCACGTCCCAAAAATCTGCCCAGCTAGTCGGCGCGGTGCTGAGCTTGTCGGCGTTGTAGGCCATCACGGTCGACCACACGAAGAAGCCGACGCCGCACATCGACGCCGCGCCCGGCACCAGGGCCTTCTTGTCGCCGACTACCGAGTAGTCGATTTCTTCGAACAGATCCTCATCGCAACCACGGGCGAGCTCCGGGGACTCAACCTCGACCAGATCCCACGAAACGCTGTTGGTGTCGACCATGGCTTTGACCTTGGCCATTTCACCGTTGTATTCGCCAGCGATGATCTTGCCTTTACCGGCCGCTTCCCACGGCTGGTAGTAGGCCTTGACCTGGGCATCCTTGTTGGCGCCACCGAAGTTGATGACGGTGAGGTCTGCAGCGTGAACCTGTGCAGCGCAAACCAGGCCCAGTGTCAGCGCGGAAAGGGAGAATAGCTTCGACATTTTTATGTTGGCTCCAAGTGCTGTGGTAAAGCGCAAAACGCCGATCATTCCGCCGACAGCGGATCAAGGGCGCGAACGTGCTCGACCTGCCAGCCGAGCGGGATCACATCACCAACCGCGAGCCCGGGATCGAGCTCGGCAATCGGCTGTTTGACGAAGAAGTCGGTTTTGCCGCAGACCTCCAGGCGCACGCGCACGTGGTCGCCCAGGTAGATGAATTCCGAGACACGGCCGGAGAAGCGGTTGTCGCAGCCCTCGGCCGCATTGTTCAGGCGAATGCGCTCCGGACGGATCGACAGGCTTACGGCATCGCCAGGCTGGCCGACATTGACGGCCAGGGCCTGAACCTTCTCGCCGCGCGCCAGTTGCACTGTGCAATTGTCGCCATTGCGCTCGACCAACTGGCCAGCGAAGCGGTTGTTCTCACCAATAAATTGCGCAACGAAGGTGTTGCTTGGCGACTCGTAGAGGTCGCGCGGCGCGGCGATCTGCTGAATCTCGCCCTGGTGGAAAACCGCCACGCGATCGGACATGGTCAGCGCTTCGCTCTGGTCATGGGTCACGTACACCACGGTTACGCCAAGGCGCTGATGGATGTGCTTGATCTCCATCTGCATGTGTTCACGCAGTTGCTTGTCCAGCGCGCCGAGCGGTTCGTCCATCAGCACCAGCTGCGGTTCGAACACCAGCGCGCGGGCCAGGGCCACACGCTGCTGCTGGCCACCAGAGAGCTGCGCCGGATAACGGCCGGCGAAGGCATCGAGCTGCACCATCGACAGCGAGCGTTTGACCTTCTCGCCAACGTCGGCCTTGCTCATGCCGCGCACGCTGAGCGGGAACGCCAGGTTCTCGGCCACCGTCATGTGCGGGAACAATGCGTAGTTCTGGAACACCATGCCGATATCGCGCTTGTGCGGCGGCACGTTGTTCAGGCGCTTGCCGGCCAGAGTGATCTCACCGGCGGTGGGCGTCTCGAAGCCGGCCAGCATCATCAGGCTGGTGGTCTTGCCGGAGCCGGACGGCCCGAGCAGGGTCAGGAACTCGCCCTTGCGAATATCCAGATTGAGATCTTTGACGATCAGGTTCTCGCCGTCGTAGCTCTTTTGCACGCCACGAAAGCTGACCAGGATGTCGCTCGAAGAAGTGTCGCCCATCACCGCACCTGCCTGTTGTTCTACCGTGAACAGAGACTAGAACCGCGGTTAGAACCTGAAAATCGGGCGTACTGACACTTTGCTATAAGGCAGGCGGAAAGGTGGCTGTAGGGCGAGCCCTACACGGATGTCGTATCTGGATAAGTGCTGATAGATAGCGCTCGAAACGAAGCGGCTCGCCTAGTTTCTGGCATGTCGCGGATAGATAAGCAGCGCGTTCAGACCAACTTGTGCTCGACCGCGTAACGCACCAGATCCGCAACCGAGTGCAGGTTGAGCTTTTGCATCAGCCGTGCCTTGTGGGTACTGATGGTTTTGCTGCTTAGAGCCAGATGCGCAGCGATCTCGTTGACGCCCTCGCCCTGCACCAGGCGCTCGAACACCGAGAATTCGCGCTCGGACAGCAGCGCGTGGGGCGGGCGCGAGTCGGTGAGGCCGACCTCGAAGACCATGCGGTCGGCCAGATCGGGATCGATGTAACGCCCACCACCGGCGACCTTGCGAATCGCGGTGAGCAGCAGGGCCGGGTCGCTGTCCTTGGTGGCGTAACCGGCGGCGCCGATCTTCAGCGCGCGGGCGGCCATCTGCGCCTCGTCATGCATCGACAGCACCAGAATCGCCGGCGGCTGGTTCAAGGCGCGAATCCGCGGAATCGCCTCCAGGCCGTTGACGCCAGGCATGGAGATATCCAGCAGCACGACCTCACAAGGCGTGTGCCGCAGGGTTTCCAGCAACTGCTCGCCGTTGCTCGCCTCGCCGACTACCAGCAGGTCGCGGGCCATGCCGATCAGCTGTTTGATGCCCTCACGGACGATGGTGTGGTCTTCGGCTACCAGTACTCGGATCACGCACTTACCCTCTCAATCATCGGACACGCACTCGTTCAGCGGCACCCGTACGCGCAACAGAGTACCTTCGCCGGGCCGGCTGTCGAGGCTCAATTGGCCGCCGAGCATCAATACGCGCTCGCGCATACCGACCAGGCCGAAGGAGTCGGCGCGCACGCTCGCGGGATCGAAGCCGCGGCCGTCGTCGCTGATAGACAGGTGCAGGCTGTCGCCGAGAAGCTCCAGCTGCACCGTCACCGTATGCGCTTCGGCGTGGCGCATGACGTTGGTCAGTGACTCCTGAAGGATGCGAAACAGCCCGGTGGCCTTGGCGTCGCTCAGCGGCGGCAGATGCTCGGGCACCTCCACCAGGCAGGGGATCTGCGTGCGCGCCTCGAAGCGCCGCGCCTGCCATTCGATGGCCGAGGCAATGCCGGCATCGAGAATCGGCGGGCGCAAGGCGGTGGCGACATCACGCACCAGCTGGAACAAATTGGCGATCAGCTTCTTCATGTTGTCCAGGCGCTCGCGCAGGCCTGGGTCGAGGTCAGCGAAGCCCAGCTCGCACATCGAGGTTTCCAGCTTGAGTACGGTCAGCACCTGGCCGAGTTCGTCGTGCACCTCGCGGGCAATACGGGCCTTTTCTTCTTCACGCACGCTTTCCAGGTGCGCGGACAGATCACGCAGGCGCGCCTGGGATTCGGCCAGCGCCAGCTCGTTGCGCTTGTTGTCGCTGATGTCCCAGACCACGCCATCCCAGATCACCCGGCCATCGGCCAGACGCCGCGCCATTGCCTTGATGTCGACCCAGCGCGACTCACCGGTGTGGGTGAGCATGCGGCCTTGCCAGTGCCAGTCACTGTCGCTGTCGAAGGCCTGATCCTGCACGCGGTGGTAGTCGGCCTTGTCGTCCGGATGTACCAGGCTGCGCAAGCCGTGATCGGGCGCCAGCAGTGTCGATGCCCGATAACCGACCAGGCTTTCACTGCCCTCGCCGATAAACGCGAACAGCGCCGGATCGCCCGGCCGCGCCCGCTCCAGGCGAAACACCACGCCCGGCACGTTGGAGGCGATGCCCTGCAGCCGCGCCTCGCTTTCCTGCAAGGCGGCCAGGGCGCGACGGCGCTCGGTCACATCGGTGATGAAGACCACCAGGTATTCGGTATCGCGGTACTGCAGAAAGCTCAGCGAAACGTCGACCGGCAAGCGGCTGCCATCGGCGCGCACGCACTCGGTCTCGAAGCTCGGCGGCCCTTCGTCGCCCTTGCGCGCCAGGCGCCACAGGTTGAGCCAGCGATCCATGCTCATGTCCGGTTCGAAATCGCGCAGCGGCCGATCAACCAGACCGCCGCTGTGGCAGCCCAGCATGGCCTCGGCGGCATGGTTGGCGTAGCGCACGTGGCTGTCCCAGTTGACCCAGAGAATGCCGACCGTGCTGTTGTCGATGGAGAACTGCGACAACCTAAGCGCGTCGCGGGCGATTTCGCGCAACTCGACTTCATGGCGCGCGGCGAGCAAGCGGAATTCGAGATTATCTCGCTGGCGGCGCATCCACAGCACCAAGGCCAGCGCGAATATCAGCAACAGGCAGAGCAGAAGGCTGATCGTGCGCCAGAAGCTCGCCGAGCTTTCCTGCTGCACATAGCTCGGCGGCAGCCAGCGGTTGTGCAGATCATCGAGTTCGCGCGCCGACACGCTACGCAGGGCGACATCGACGATGCCCGCCAATTGCGGTTGATCACGTCGCGTGGCGATGCGCAGCAATTGCGGAAAACCGATATCACCGACGATGGCCAGGCCTAGGAACTCCGGCTCACGTGACAGACGACCCAGCTGCGCCTCATCGAGCACCGCGTAACTGGCCTGCTGATTGACGACTCGCTGCAGCGCCTGACGCGGGGTGTTGGCGATATCCAGTTTGAGCTTGGGGTAGCTGCCGCGCAGGTAGTCGAGTACCGCATCGGAAACTTTCAGGGCGACCGGTGAGCGGCCGTCGAGCTGCTCCAGATCCACCGATCCACCGCTATCACGCTCGCCGATCAACAAGTGCGAGACGCGTAAAAAAGGATCGGAAAATACCCAGCGCCGCAGCCCGGCCGGCGTTTGGATAAGCCCCGAGGCCAGGTCGATCTGATCGTTGCGCAGCGCCTGCTCCAGCTCTTCGCTCGTCTGGAAGGTGCGCCAGCGCACCTGCACGCCCATCAGCGCTGTCAGGGTGTTGATCATCTCCACATTCGCACCGGTCAGGCGGTGCAGGCGCCGGTCAAGCTGCGCATAAGGCGGCTGCAGCACCACACCGGCACGCAGTGCCGGGTTGGCGGTCAGCCATTGCTGCTGAGCGACATCGAAGATTGCAGCCGGTGTTGGCGGTTGGTCCGCCCACAGCGCACCCGGCACGCTCAGCATCAGGAGAAACAGCCAACGGTGAATCATGCTCAGGCACCAAAAAGAGAAATGCCGCAAAGGCAACGGCGCGGCGAACGCGCATTAAGCTACATCAGAGTCTGACAAATCCACGACAAGTGATTAGGCTGGGCTCTATCTACAACTGCCGGCCCCTGCAATGACGCGTTTTCAAAACCTGCCACACTACGCGCTATGCCTGACACTGCTGGCAGGCGCCGTGTGCGCGTTCGCCGAACAGAGCCCACCCACCAAGGATGGTGAAAAGGCCGATGCCAAGGCCGAACAGCGCGCGCCGCTGGCCGAGCGTAGCGACCTTGAAGCGCTGGCGCTGGAGCGCCAGCTGGCCGCCACTGAGCAGCAGCAACTCGACGCCGCCGGCACGCCTTTTCTGGCGCTCTGGCGACCGGCCAATGATCCGGCGCCGATGGGCGCGGTGATCCTGATTCCCGGCGACGAAGAGAGTGCCGACGCACCACCTACCATTGGCCCGCTACGCCGCAAATTGCCGGACGCCGGCTGGCACAGCCTGAGCCTGACCTTGCCGGATCCGCAGGGGGCGAATCTGCCAGTACGCATTGCCGAACCACCTGCAAGCGGCGACGGCAAAGCTGCCGAGGCTCCGACTGAAAAGCCCGCAGAGCCCGCCACGCCTGCGCCACCGAGCGAGGCACCAGCGCCTGACGCTGAAGCGGCACGCGCGGCCCACGTCGAGCGGGTATTCGCCCGTATCGATGCCGGCATCGCCTTTGCCGGGCAGCAGCAAGCCAAGGTCGTGGTGCTGCTTGGCCACGGCAGCGGCGCCTACTGGGCAGCGCGCTACATTGCCGAGCGCAAGCCCGCCAATGTCACTCATCTGGTGCTGGTGGATACTCGACAGCCGGAAGGCTTCGACGCGCCGTTCAACGATCTGCTGGGGCAGCTCACTGCCAAAGTCGGCGACTTCTATTACCGCGACAGCGCCACCGCACGGCAGGCGGCGCTGGCGCGCAAGCAACTGAGTCAGCGGCAGAAGCAGCCAACGCTGGTGCAGATCAGTCTGGATGCGCTGCCGGGTAATCCCGACGTGGCTCAGGAGCAGCTATTTCGACGCCTGCGAGGGTGGCTGGACAAGCACGCCGGCGGCGCCAAATAGCAGCGGCTTAGCGAAAGCCGCGGCGCTGGCGAATCAGCGCATAGGCGTTGTGCAGTTCGCGGGTCGCTTCGGTGGCTTCACGCACCTTGTCGGGCGCCGCACCGCTGCCGGCCATTTTGTCCGGGTGATGGCGGCTAAGCAGCCGACGATAAGCCTTCTTGACCTGCTGAGCATCGCTGTCCGCGGTCACGCCTAGCAGGCGCATCGCCTGTTGATAACTATCGGCGGCCGTTACCGGCGGGCCACGGCGTGGCGAATAGGCGGCACTGAGCGCTTCTTGGGCCTCGGCCGAGATACCCAGCCATTTGCCCCACAGCAAAATCTGCTCGCGCTCGGCCTGCCCGACCTTGCCATCGGCCCAGGCCATACGCCAGCAGGCGCGCAACAGCTCCTGCGCCTCACTACGACGGCGCAGCAAGGGGCCACGCAGGTTGTCCTGGCCGGTCTTGCCACGAGCAAAAGCTTCGATGGCCGCCGCTCTGCCGGCCTCGCTCATGGTCAGCCGCTGCATTTCAGCCCGGGCCTGACGAATATGTGCCTGCTGCACTACGCCGTCGCTCTTGGCCAGGCGCCCCAACATAAGAAACAACAGCATTTCATCTTGAACACCCGACGTACCGCGCAGCCGTTCGCCCAAGGCCGACCAGCCCCGCAGGCCAAGCCGACGATCCAGCACCTGACCAAGCAGGCCGCCCAACAACAAGCCGGGAATACTGGCCAGAGCAAACCCCGCCAGGGCACCAATGAGCGTCAGGGGCCAGTACATATCAGCGCGCTTCCTGCAGCAGATTTTCCACGTAGGCCAGGCGCTCGTGGGTACCAACATCCACCCAGCGCCCAGTGAAATGCTCACCACTCACCTGCTTGCTTTGCATCGCATCGCGTAGCAGCGGAGCGAGCTTGAATGCTCCAGGCTGGCAACCGGTGAACAGCTCGGGGCTGAGTACCGCAATACCGCTGTAGGTCAGGCTAGCCGCATCCGCCGCACCATCCTCGATCAAGTGATCATGCAGGCGGAAATCGCCCTGCGGGTGATGAGCGGGGTTGTCCACCAAGACCAGATGAGCTTTCGCACTCAATGGCCGGCGCAACGTGGAAAAATCGTAATCGGTGAAAATATCGCCATTCACGATCAGGAAAGGAGCATCGCCGAGCAGCGGCAATGCCTTGAAAATCCCACCGCCAGTTTCCAGCGGCTCGCCTTCGGGAGAATAACGAATGCTGACGCCAAAGCCTTCGCCGCTGCCGAGATAGTCCTCGATCTGCTGGCCGAGCCAGGCATGGTTGACCACCAGTTCGCTGAAACCGGCGCGCGCGAGTGCGCGCACGTGGTATTCGATCAGTGGCACGCCAGCGGCACGCACCAATGGCTTGGGGGTGTGCAAGGTCAGCGGCCGCAGCCGCTCGCCTTTGCCGGCGGCGAGAATCATCGCCTTCATCGAGCGGCCTCCGCGGCGTGCTTGAGCTGCGCGATCAGTTCGCCGAGCTCTGCGAGCTCAGGGCGCCTGGCGAGCACTGCCTCTATATAAACAAAGAAACGCGGCACGTCCGCCAGGTAGCGCGGCTTGCCATCGCGATGACAAATACGCGCGAAGATACCGATCACCTTGAGGTGGCGCTGCACGCCCATCAGATCGCTGGCGCGCAGAAAGTCGGCCAAATCGGCTTGCACCGGAACGCCTGCTGCACGGGCTTTATGCCAATAGCCTTCACGCCAGCCCTGTACGCGAGGCTCTGGCCAGCTGAGGAATGCATCCTTGAACAGGCTGGTGATGTCATAAGTGACCGGGCCGTAGACGGCATCCTGAAAGTCCAGCACGCCAGGGTTGGGCTCGCTGACCATCAAGTTGCGTGGCATGTAGTCGCGGTGCACCAAGACCTTGGGCTGCGCCAGGGCGCTGTCGATCAGCAGCGTACAAACGCGCTGCCAGGCTGCCTGCTGCTCGGCAGTGAAGGTCAGCCCCAGCTCACGGGCGACATACCAATCCGGGAACAACTGCAGTTCGCGGCGCAGCAATGCGTCATCGTAGTGCGGCAACGGAGTGTCCATCGGCAACTGCTGGTAGGCCAGCAATGCATCGATGGCTGGGCCGAACAGGCTGTCGGCATTGTCGCTGTCGATTACATCCAGATAGGTCTGGCGACCAAGATCACTGAGCAGCAGAAAACCTTGATCCAAGTCCGCGGCATAGATGCGCGGAACGTTGAGATCGGCCCGTGCCAGCAGATTCGCCACTTCGACGAATGGCCGGCAATTCTCTTGCGGCGGCGGTGCATCCATCACGATCAGGCTGCGGCCTGCGGCCTCCCAGCGAAAATATCGACGAAAGCTGGCGTCACTGCTGGCAGGCTGCAGAGTGGCAGGTGGCACCGCCCCCCAACCGTTGGCAGCGAACAGCGTTTGCATCTGCGGCTCGAGCCACTGTTGCAGGCATTGCAGACGTACATCTTGATCAGGCATTACAAGGGTCTCCGACGGCGCTAGCCGTTGCGCGGGTCATGCTTTATTATCCAGCATCTTTTTCAGCCCATCGAGAGGCGTGCGGCCCCTGGGCCAAAAGCGCACAGGAAGCCCGGAAAACAAGATGGCAGTAAAATACCCCGCTTTTCGTAAGAAATTCCCGCTTCTGGTAACGGGCGGCCTGTTGGCCCTACAGCCCTTCGCCAGTCCATTCGCCAGCGCTGCCGAACAGTTCGATTGCCAGGCATCGCCTACCGGCGGTTGGGCCTGTGCACCGAAATCCGGTGTGGCCAATGTGCCGTCGCGTCCGACGCACAGTGCCAACTCGGTGAGCGCTGGTACGGCTGCGACAACGGCCGCCAAGCCTGATACCAAGGCGGCGCCAACGCAAGTGACAGAAAGCGGTGGTCGCGCACTGGCCTCGCGTAGTGCCGATTACAGTCACCTCGACTGGGTGCCTCGCGAGAAGCTGACCAGCGCGCAGCTGGCGGAAATGGGCCCGGCCTGTTCCGGCGCCTATATCGAACCGACTCGCCCAGGCATGAACGACACCACGCCGATGAGCGAAGCGCCGATGTTCGTATCGGCCAAGGCTTCGCGCTATCAGCAGGACGAGCAGGTCGCGACCCTCGCAGGTGACGTAGTTGTGCGCCAGGCCGGTATGCAGGTCGAAGCCGACGAGGCCAACCTGCACCAGGCAGAAAACCGTGGCGAGCTGGTCGGCAACGTCCGCCTACGCGACAAAGGCGCCCTGGTGGTTGGTGATCGCGGCGAGCTGCAACTCGACAACGGCGAGGCGCGAATCGATAACGCCGAGTACGTGATGCACGCCGCCCATGTACGCGGCAGCGCGGCCTACGCCAAGCGCGAAGAAACCGCCATCATCCGCCTCAAAGATGGCACCTACACCAGCTGTGAACCAGGCAGCAACGCCTGGCACCTGACCGGTAACAACATCACCCTGAACCCGGCCACCGGCTTTGGCACCGCGACCAACGTCACGCTGCGGGTCAAGGATTTCCCGGTTTTCTACACGCCGTATATCTACTTCCCGATCGACGATCGTCGTCAATCTGGCTTCCTGCCGCCGAGCATCGGCACTTCCGGCAGCAACGGCCTTAGCCTGCAGACGCCTTACTACTTCAACCTGGCACCGAACTTCGATGCCACGCTTTACCCGACCTATATGGCCAAACGCGGCCTGTTCCTAGAAGGCGAATACCGCTACCTGACGCAAAACAGCGAAGGCCAAGTCGGTGGCGGTTACCTCGACGACCAGGAAGATGAACGCAAGCTGCAGTCCGGCTATAAAGATCAGCGCTGGATGTACAGTTGGCAGCACACGCAGGGGCTCAATGACCGCCTGCTGGCAGAGGTCGATTACACCGATATCAGCGATCCTTACTACTTCCAGGATCTGAAATCGGACCTGGGTGTCGAGACCTCTGATTACGTCGACCAGCGCGGTACGCTTACCTGGCGTGGCGACAGCTACACGGCGAAACTCAATGCGCATGCCTATGAGTTGGCCACCATCACTGCCGTAACGCCTTACAACCGCCTGCCGCAGATCACTCTGGACGGTAAATTGCCGGTTGAGCCAGGTGGTTTGAACTTCACCTATGGTAGCGAGCTGGTACGTTTTGATCGCGACCTGCGCAGTGGTAACTACATCGACCAGAATGGCAACGTCGAAGGTCCGTGGAACGATGCCAACGTGCAAGGCCTGGCGCGTGCTAACGGTACTCGACTGCATGTCGAGCCGGGTGTCAGCTTGCCGTTGGACTGGAGCTGGGGCTACATCAAGCCGCAGATCAAGTACCTGCAAACCAGCTACGACCTGGACCTTGATCAGCAAGGCAAGAGCACGCTGCTGGCTGATGAACAATACAGCAGCACGCAGAACCGCGGCGTCGGCCTGTTCAGCGTCGACAGCGGCCTGTACTTCGACCGCAACACTTCGCTGTTTGGCCGTGAAGCTCGTCAGACTCTGGAGCCGCGACTCTTCTACCTTTATGTACCGGAAGAAGATCAAACCGACATCCCGGTCTTCGACACAACCGAGAGCACCTTCAGCTACTCGTCGCTGTGGCGTGAAAACCGCTTTAGTGGCAAGGATCGGATCGGCGACGAGAACAAGATCTCCCTTGGCGTGACCAGCCGCTGGATCGAGCCGAACGGCTTCGAGCGTCAGCGCTTCAGTATCGGCCAGGCGTTCTATTTCGAAGACCGCAAGGTGCAGATGCCCGGCATCGATTACCGCACCCTTGACCAAGCTCAGTCTTCCGTGTCGCCCTACGCGCTCGAATACATGTACCGCTACAACCAGGACTGGCGCTTCACCTCTGATTTCAACTGGGATCCGGATACCCGCAGCACCCGTTCGGGCAGCGCCATGTTCCATTACCAGCCTGCGGATAACCCACGCAAGATCGTCAACGCGGGTTACCGTTATCGTAACGACACACTCAACTACGACGAGAGCAAGGGCCTTTGGAGCTATGGCAGCGACTACGGCACGCCTGGCAGCAGTACCTTCATCAAGGACTACTACAAGATCAGCCAGCATGACTTCTCGGTCATCTGGCCGGTTGGCCCGCAGTGGAGCCTGATCTCGCGCTGGCAGTACGACTACGGCCGCAACCGTACCCTGGAAGCCTTCGGTGGTTTCGAGTACGACAGCTGCTGCTGGAAACTACGCGTTATCAACCGTTACTGGATCGATTACGACGAGGTCAGTCTCAATCCCTCACGCAACGACAAGGCCGACACTGGCATCTTCCTGCAGATCGTCCTCAAAGGCCTGGGTGGCGTGACTGGCAACAAAGTTGAGACATTCCTCGACCAAGGCATTCAAGGTTATCGTGAACGTGAAGAACAAGCTCGCTGAGTACATGCGCCCGCTGCTGTTGGGCGCGATGTTTCTGGGTACCGCGGCACACGCCGATGTACAGCCTCTCAACCGTGTGGTCGCGATCGTCGATAACGACGTGATCATGCAAACGCAACTCGACGCCCGCGTTCGCGACGTTCAGCAGACCATCGCCAAGCGCGGCGGCGAGGTGCCGCCGGCCAATGTACTGACTCAACAGGTACTGGATCGTCTGATCCTGGAGAACATTCAGTTGCAGATGGGCGAGCGCTCTGGCATTCGCATCAGCGATGAAGAGCTCAACCAGGCCATGGCCACCGTTGCCCAACGCAACGGCATGACCATCGAGCAGTTCCGCGATGCTTTGGCCAAAGACGGTCTGTCATTCAACGATGCGCGTGACCAGATATCCCGCGAAATGATCATCAGCCGTGTGCGCCAGCGCCGTGTTGCTGAGCGCATCCAGGTTACCGAGCAGGAAGTGAAAAACTTCCTCGCCTCCGACTTGGGCAAGATGCAGCTCTCCGAAGAGTTTCACCTGGCCAACATCGTCATCCCGATTCAGGAAGACGCCAGCTCTGAAGCCCTGCAGGCTGCAGAGCGTCGTGCTCAGGACATCTATCAGCAAGCCCGACAGGGCGGCGACTTCGCCAAACTGGCGATCGCCAACTCGGCCAGTGAAACCGCGCTCGATGGCGGTGACATGGGCTGGCGCAAGGCCGCGCAACTGCCTCCGCCGTTCGACAGCATGATCAGCGCCATGAGCGTTGGCGATGTGACCGAGCCGATTCGCACTCCAGGCGGCTTTATCCTGCTCAAGGTGCTGGAGAAGCGCGGTGGCGAGGCAGCAGCCGTGCGCGAAGAAGTAAACGTACGCCACATCCTGATCAAGCCAAGCGAAATCCGTACCGACGCCGAAGCCAAGGTATTGGCCGAGCGCCTGTATCAGCGCATCCAGTCTGGTGAAGACTTTGCCGAGCTGGCGAAGAACTTCTCCGAAGACCCGGGCTCGGCACTTAACGGTGGCAGCCTTAACTGGATCGACCCCAACGCTCTGGTACCGGAATTCCGTGAAGTGATGAACAACACGGCAAGCGGTGAAGTTTCCAAGCCGTTCAAGAGCCAGTTTGGCTGGCACGTTCTGCAAGTCATGGGCCGCCGCGCCACCGACAGCAGTGAGCAGATGCGTGAGCAACAAGCACTCAACCTGCTGCGCAATCGCAAGTACGAGGAAGAGCTGCAGACCTGGCTACGCCAGATCCGTGACGAAGCCTATGTGGAAATCAAGCTGTAATCCGGCCTGATACCACCGAGAAGCCCGGCCCAGTGCCGGGCTTTTTCATGCCTGTCACGCTGAAACATCAGGGACCTAGATCGCTGTAGCAGAGACGACCCGGAGGCACCGCCTGCTAGAATTGCCCGGCCCACTCTTGAGAGATGATCATGTCAGACTGCCTGCGCTTCGCCCTGACGCCCGGAGAACCCGCCGGCATCGGCCCCGATCTTTGCCTGTTACTAGCCAGAAAGCGGCAGGCGCACGCGCTGATCTGCGTCGCCAGTACGGCACTGATGAAGGAGCGCGCAAAGGAGCTGGAGCTGGATATCCGCCTAATCGAAACCGGCCCCGACAACTGGCCAAAGCAACCAGCGCCTGCCAACAGCCTGTATGTGTGGGATACCCCACTCGGCACACCGGTCGAGACTGGCCACCTGGACCAGGCCAATGCAGCCTATGTGCTGCAGACCCTGACCCGCGCTGGTCAGGGCTGCCTGGACGGCAACTTTGCCGGCCTGATCACCGCGCCGGTACATAAAGGCATCATCAACGAAGCGGGCATCGCGTTTTCCGGGCACACCGAGTTTCTTGCCGAGCTGACCCACACCGAACAGGTGGTGATGATGCTGGCCACACGCGGCCTACGCGTTGCACTGGTTACTACGCACCTGCCGCTCAAGGACGTGGCTGACGCCATCACCACTGAACGGCTACAACGCGTGACGCGCATCCTGCACGCAGACCTACGCGACAAATTCGGTATCGCCGTCCCGCGCATTCTGGTCTGCGGCCTTAACCCGCATGCTGGCGAAGGTGGTCACCTGGGCCGTGAGGAGATCGAGGTAATCGAGCCGACGCTGCAGCAACTGCGTGAAGAAGGCCTGAATCTGATCGGCCCGCTACCTGCTGACACGCTGTTTACCCCCAAACATCTGGAGCACTGCGACGCGGTGTTAGCCATGTACCACGACCAAGGGCTGCCGGTGCTCAAGTACAAAGGGTTTGGCGCTGCCGTGAATGTCACGTTGGGCTTGCCCATCATTCGCACTTCGGTCGATCACGGCACCGCGCTGGATCTTGCCGGCACTGGCAAAATCGACTGTGGCAGCCTACAAGTCGCGCTAGAAACGGCCTATGAAATGGCGCAGAGCTGCAATAGACCGTGAACCGGACGTGATAAGCGGCGAGCGGCAACGCTCGACAGGTGTTCCCTGCTAAACTGCGCGTTTTCGCCTGATCGCTTTACGCTCTTGCTTGACGCTTGCAGCTTGAAGCCTGGAGCTGCTTTCCCGATGTCCGAGCCTTACCAACACCGCGCGCGCAAGCGTTTTGGCCAAAACTTCCTGCATGACGCCGGGGTGATTCATCGCATCCTGCGCGCCATTCACGGGCGCGAAGGCGAGCACATTCTGGAGATCGGCCCTGGCCAGGGCGCGCTGACTGAAGGGCTGCTCAATAGCGGCGCGCAGCTCGATGTGATCGAGCTCGATCTGGACCTGATCCCGATTCTGCAAGCCAAGTTCGCCGGCGAACCGCGCTTTCGCCTGAATCAGGGCGATGCCTTGAAGTTCGACTTCAACAGCCTGCAAGCAGCGCCCAACAGCCTGAGGGTGGTCGGTAATCTGCCTTACAACATCTCCACGCCGCTGATTTTCCACCTGCTGAGCAACGCTCACCTAATCCGCGACATGCACTTCATGCTGCAAAAGGAAGTGGTCGAGCGTCTGGCCGCAGGCCCGGGTGGCGGCGACTGGGGTCGCTTGTCGATCATGGTGCAGTACCACTGCCAGGTCGAACACCTGTTCAATGTCGGCCCCGGCGCCTTCAATCCACCGCCCAAGGTCGACTCGGCCATCGTGCGCCTGGTCCCGCACAAGGTGTTGCCGCACCCGGCTAAAGATCACCGCCTGCTCGAGCGTGTGGTGCGCGAAGCCTTCAATCAGCGTCGCAAAACCTTGCGCAACACCCTCAAGGCGCTGCTGCCTGCCAGCGAAATCGAAGCTGCCGGCGTCGACGGCAGCTTGCGCCCGGAGCAACTGGACCTGGCCGCCTTCGTGCGCCTGGCCGACCAGCTCGCGCTGCAGCCAGAACCTACGCTCACCTGACTTATCGAGTGCCCATGTCCGACTCTCGCTACCAGATCGATGTCAGCATCGTCACACGTTACCTGCCGGAGCAGTCACAGCCCCAGCAGAACCGTTTCGCCTTCGCTTATGACGTCACCATCAGCAACAACGGTGATCTGCCAGCGCAACTGCTGACGCGTCACTGGGTGATCACCGATGGCAATGGCCAGGTTCAGGAAGTACGCGGCGCAGGTGTTATCGGCGAGCAACCGTTGATCGCACCCGGTGACAGACATCGCTACAGCAGCGGCACCTTGTTGGCCACTCAGGTCGGCACGATGCAAGGCAGTTATCAGATGCTGGCCGATGATGGCCAGCGTTTCGATGCGCCGATCGCGCCTTTCCGCCTAGCCGTTCCAGGTGCCCTGCACTGATGGCGACTTACGCCGTCGGTGATCTGCAGGGCTGCCTGAAACCGCTGCAGTGCCTACTGGAACGTGTCGCCTTCAACCCCACGCATGACCGCCTCTGGCTGGTCGGCGACCTGGTCAATCGTGGCCCAGCGTCGCTGGAAACCCTGCGTTTTCTCTATCGCATGCGCGATGCGCTGATCTGCGTGCTGGGCAATCACGACCTGCATCTGCTTGCCGCATCGCGCAGTATCGAACGCCTGAAACGCGGCGACACCCTGCACGAAATCCTCGAAGCTCCAGACCGCGACGAGCTGCTCGACTGGCTGCGCAAGCAGAAGCTGCTGCATTACGATGAGCAACGCGACATGGCGCTGGTCCACGCCGGCATTCCCCCGCAGTGGAACATGCACAAGGCGCTGCGGCGCGCGGCAGAAGTAGAAAGCGCCCTGGCTGACGACGCACTGTTTCCAATGTTTCTGGACGGCATGTACGGTAACGAGCCGGCGCGCTGGGACAAGGAACTGCAGGGCATTACCAGGCTGCGGGTGATCACCAACTATTTCACCCGTATGCGCTTTTGCAAGGCAGATGGCACCCTAGACCTGAAAAGCAAGGAAGGCCTGGGCACTGCGCCAGCCGGCTATCTGCCGTGGTTCAGCCACAAGCAACGCAAGACACGCGGCCAGAAGATAGTCTTCGGCCACTGGGCTTCCCTTGAAGGCCGCTGCGATGAGCCAGGAGTATTCGCCCTGGATTCTGGCTGCGTGTGGGGCGGCAGCATGACCCTGATGAATATCGACAGCGGCGAATACCATCGCTGCGACTGTAGCGAGGAGGCAGAATGAGCGAGTTCAAACGCATCCCCCCGGAGCAGGCCCAGGCACTGCGTACGAGTGGCGCAGTGGTGGTCGACATCCGTGATCCACAGAGCTTTGCTGCGGGGCACATCAGCGGCTCCCTGCATCTGGACAACTACTCCCTGCCGGACTTCATCGCCAAGGCCGATATGGATGGCCCTGTGATCGTCACCTGCTATCACGGCAACTCCAGCCAGGGCGCTGCGGCCTATTTGGTCGGCCAGGGATTCTCCGAGGTGTACAGCCTTGATGGTGGCTTCGAGCTGTGGCGCACCACTTATCCTCAAGACACCGAGTCCGGCCCGTTGGAATAAATATTTTTTGCCGCCATCCCCGCGTCGATGCTGGGTTTGGTTCTCTGCGAAGCGTCGCAATGGCGCTTCGCACGGCGATTGCGCCTTGATCTCTGCGATAACCAACTATTCTTACCTCAGGCCATCCCAATTCAGGTAGCCGGCCAATCGGCCGAACGGGCCATCGGTATCACCTTCAGCAGCCAGCCAGAGCCATGCAGCACAGGGTCAGGTGGGAGAAGGCAGCCGATACGCCATGCACAGCGCGCATGGCGGCTGTCCTTAAACCTGCCACGCCACGGACAGGCCGATCTTGAGGTTCTGACTGACTACGGGGTGTTGGGGGATTCATCTCGGTAGCGCAAGCGCCGAGTCTGCATGTACCCGCTCGACCGATCCCGGCCGGCTCCAAGTATCGAGCGAGGTGAAGTCATGAGTATTTTCAGTCACTTCCAGCAACGATTCGAGGCGACCCGCCAGGAGGAGTACTCGCTGCAGGAGTACCTCGAACTGTGCAAACAGGATCGCAGTGCCTACGCGAGCGCCTCCGAACGCCTGCTGATGGCCATCGGCGAGCCGGAGCTGCTCGATACCTCCCATAATCCAAGGCTGTCGCGGATCTTTTCCAACAAGGTGATTCGCCGCTACCCCGCCTTTGCCGACTTCCATGGCATGGAAGAATGCATCGAACAGATCGTTTCCTACTTCCGCCATGCAGCTCAAGGGCTGGAAGAGAAGAAACAGATCCTTTATCTGCTGGGCCCGGTCGGTGGCGGTAAATCGTCCCTGGCTGAAAAGCTCAAACAACTTATGGAGAAAGTGCCCTTCTACGCCATCAAGGGCTCGCCGGTCTTCGAATCACCATTGGGCTTGTTCAACGCGGCAGAAGATGCCGCCATTCTTGAAGAGGATTACGGTATTTCCCGCCGTTATCTCGGCAGCATCATGTCGCCCTGGGCCAGCAAGCGCTTGGCCGAGTTCGGCGGCGATATCAGCCAGTTCCGGGTGGTTAAACTCTACCCGTCGATCCTCAATCAGATTGCCATCGCCAAGACCGAGCCCGGTGACGAGAACAACCAGGACATCTCTGCCCTGGTCGGCAAGGTGGATATCCGCAAGCTCGAGGAATACCCGCAGAACGATGCCGATGCCTACAGCTATTCGGGCGCGCTGTGCCGGGCCAACCAGGGCCTGATGGAATTCGTCGAGATGTTCAAGGCACCGATCAAGGTGCTGCATCCACTGCTCACTGCCACCCAGGAAGGCAACTACAACAGCACCGAAGGCCTGGGCGCGATCCCCTATAACGGCATCCTGCTGGCCCACTCCAACGAATCGGAATGGCACACCTTCCGCAACAACAAGAACAACGAAGCCTTCATCGACCGTATTTACATCGTCAAGGTGCCGTACTGCCTGCGTGTCAGCGACGAGATCAAGATCTACGATAAGCTGCTGATCAGCAGCTCGCTGGCCAATGCCCACTGTGCACCCGACACCCTGAAGATGCTCGCGCAGTTCTCCACCCTGTCGCGCCTCAAGGAACCGGAAAACTCCAACATCTACTCGAAGATGCGCGTGTACGACGGCGAAAACCTCAAGGACACCGACCCCAAGGCCAAGTCGATTCAGGAGTACCGCGACTCGGCCGGTGTCGACGAAGGCATGAACGGCCTGTCGACCCGCTTCGCCTTCAAGATTCTCTCCAAGGTCTTCAACTTCGACCCTCATGAGATTGCCGCCAACCCGGTGCACCTGCTCTACGTGCTGGAGCAGCAGATCGAGCAGGAACAGTTCCCCGGTGAAACCCGCGAGCGCTATCTGCGCTTCATCAAGGAATACCTGGCACCGCGCTATATCGAATTCATCGGCAAGGAGATCCAGACCGCTTATCTCGAGTCCTACAGCGAATATGGCCAGAACATATTCGACCGCTATGTGCTGTATGCCGACTTCTGGATTCAGGATCAGGAGTATCGCGACCCGGAAACCGGTGAAATCCTCAACCGCGTGGCCCTCAACGAGGAACTGGAGAAAATCGAGAAGCCGGCCGGCATCAGCAACCCGAAGGATTTCCGCAACGAGATCGTCAACTTCGTGCTGCGCGCCCGCGCCAACAACAATGGCAAGAACCCGACCTGGCTCAGCTACGAGAAACTGCGAGTGGTCATCGAGAAGAAGATGTTCTCCAACACCGAGGATCTGCTGCCGGTCATCAGTTTCAATGCCAAGGCCAGCAAGGAGGATCAACAGAAGCACAACGACTTCGTCAAACGCATGGTCGAACGCGGCTATACCGAGAAGCAGGTGCGCCTGCTGTCCGAGTGGTATCTGCGCGTACGTAAATCGCAGTAAGCGGCCTGCCGTTCAGGTCATGGCCCACGCCGTGGCCTGAGCGGGCGGTGCCCGGAGGGCTTGTATGAGCTACGTGATCGACCGTCGCCTCAATGGCAAGAACAAGAGCACGGTGAACCGCCAGCGGTTCATTCGTCGTTACCGCGACCACATCAAGAAGGCCGTGGAGGACGCCGTCAGCCGCCGCTCCATTACCGACATGGAGCACGGCGAGCAGATCAGCATTCCCGGCCGGGATATCGACGAGCCGGTGCTGCACCACGGCCGCGGCGGCAAGCAGACTGTCGTACATCCAGGCAACAAGGAGTTCGTTGCCGGTGAGCGGATTCCCCGCCCGCAGGGCGGTGGCGGCGGCCAGGGTGCCGGCAAGGCCAGCAACTCCGGCGAGGGCATGGATGAATTCGTGTTCCAGATCACCCAGGAAGAGTTCTTGGACTTCATGTTCGAGGATCTGGAGCTGCCCAACCTGGTCAAGCGCCACCTGACCGGCGCGGAAACCTTCAAGACCGTGCGCGCCGGCATCAGCAGCGAAGGCAACCCGTCACGCATCAATATCGTGCGTACCCTGCGCTCGGCCCATGCGCGGCGCATCGCCCTGTCCGGCAGCAGCCGGGCCAAGCTGCGCGAAGCGAAGGCCGAACTTGAACGGTTGCGCCGCGAGGAGCCGGACAACTTCAGCGACATCCAGCTGCTCGAGGCCGAGATCGAACGCCTCAGCGCACGCATTCACCGCATCCCGTTTCTCGATACCTTCGATCTCAAGTACAACCTGCTGGTCAAACACCCCAACCCTAGCTCCAAGGCCGTGATGTTCTGCCTTATGGACGTGTCCGGCTCCATGACCCAGGCCACCAAGGACGTCGCCAAGCGCTTCTTCATCCTCCTGTACCTGTTCCTCAAGCGTAACTACGACAAGATCGACGTGGTGTTCATCCGTCACCACACCAGCGCCAAGGAAGTCGATGAAGAAGAGTTTTTCTATTCCCGGGAAACCGGCGGCACCATCGTCTCCAGCGCACTGAAGATGATGCAGGAGATCATGGCCGAGCGTTACCCGGCCAACGAATGGAACATCTATGGCGCCCAGGCTTCCGACGGCGACAACTGGAACGACGACTCGCCGGTGTGCCGCGACATCCTGATCAAGCAGATCATGCCGTTCGTGCAGTACTTCACCTACGTGGAAATCACCCCGCGCGAGCATCAGGCGCTGTGGTTCGAATACGAGCGGGTTGCCGAGGCGTACGATGAGACCTTCGCCCAGCAGCAACTGGTATCAGCCGGCGATATCTATCCCGTGTTCCGCGAACTGTTCCAGCGGAGGCTCTCGACATGAGCAGTGCCAGCAGCAAAAAGCGCCAACCCTTGTCCACGGGCTCGGAATGGACCTTCGAGCTGATTCGCGACTACGACCGGGAAATCAGCCGACTGGCCGAGCGTTATGCGCTCGACACCTACCCCAATCAGATCGAAGTGATCACCGCCGAGCAGATGATGGATGCCTACGCCTCCGTCGGCATGCCCTTGGGCTATCACCACTGGTCATACGGCAAACAGTTTCTCAGTACCGAGAAATCCTACAGCCGCGGGCAGATGGGCCTGGCCTACGAGATCGTGATCAACTCCGATCCGTGCATTGCCTACCTGATGGAAGAAAACACCATCACCATGCAGGCGCTGGTGATTGCCCACGCCTGCTATGGGCACAACAGCTTCTTCAAGGGCAATTACCTGTTCCGCACCTGGACCGATGCCAGCTCGATCATCGACTACCTGGTATTCGCCAAGCAGTACATCACCCAATGCGAGGAGCGCCACGGCATCGATGCCGTGGAAGACCTGATCGACTCCTGCCATGCGCTAATGAACTACGGCGTCGATCGCTACAAACGCCCCTACCCCATCTCCGCCGAGGAGGAGCGTCGCCGCCAGAAGGATCGCGAAGAGCATCTGCAGCGCCAGATCAACGATCTGTGGCGCACCATCCCGAAAAGCGCGAGCAAGGCTGGTGATGGCGACAACAAGCGCTTCCCGGCGGAGCCGCAGGAAAACATCCTCTACTTCCTGGAAAAACATGCGCCGCTGCTGGAGCCCTGGCAGCGCGAAGTGATCCGCATCGTGCGCAAGATCGCCCAGTACTTCTATCCGCAGCGCCAGACCCAGGTGATGAACGAAGGTTGGGCGACCTTCTGGCACTACACGCTGATGAACGACCTTTACGACGAGGGCTTGGTGACTGACGGCTTCATGATGGAGTTTCTGCAGTCGCACACCAGCGTGGTGTTCCAGCCATCGTTCGACAGCCCCTATTACAGCGGCATCAATCCCTACGCCCTGGGTTTTGCCATGTACCGGGACATCCGCCGCATCTGCGAAGAACCCACCGAGGAGGATCGTCACTGGTTCCCGGACATTGCCGGCAGTGACTGGCTGAGTACCCTGAAATTCGCCATGACCAGCTTCAAGGACGAAAGCTTCATCCTGCAGTACCTGTCGCCCAAGGTGATCCGCGACCTGAAGCTGTTCAGCATTCTCGACGACGACCAGAAAGACGAACTCAGCGTGCCGGCCATCCATGACGAACCGGGCTATCGCACCATCCGCGAAACCCTGGCAGCCCAATACAACCTGGGCAATCGCGAACCCAATGTGCAGATCTGGAGCATCGACCGCCGCGGCGACCGCTCCCTGACTCTGCGTCACTTCCAGCACGACCGCAAACCGCTGGGCAGTTCTACCGAGGAAGTGCTCAAGCACCTGCACCGCCTGTGGGGGTTCGACATCCACCTGCAGACGCTGCAGGGCGACCGCATCGTCACCACCCAGCACGTGCCGCCCAGAAGTGACGGCGCGGCGGACGGCGATCCTCCACGCCTGGACCTGCATATTCCACCGCTCTAGGTCCGGCGACATGCTCCGGCGCAGCGGGTATCCTCTGCGCATGACGGAGACTTCTATGCACATCTACAAAGTCGGCGGCGCCGTGCGCGATCGCCTGCTCGGCCGGCCGGTGACCGAGATCGACTGGGTGGTGGTTGGTGCCACCGCCGAATCCATGCTGGAACAGGGTTATCGCCCGGTGGGGGCGGATTTCCCGGTATTCCTGCACCCGCAATCGGGCGAGGAGTATGCCCTGGCCCGCACCGAACGCAAGAGCGGTCGCGGTTACGGCGGTTTCACCTTTCACGCCAGCCCCGAGGTGACGCTAGAAGAGGACCTGATCCGCCGCGATCTGACCATCAATGCCATTGCCGAAGATCAGCAGGGCAAGCTGATCGACCCCTACGGCGGCCAGGGTGATCTGGAGGCCAGGCAACTGCGCCACGTGTCACCAGCCTTCGCCGAAGACCCGCTTCGCGTGTTGCGCGTGGCACGCTTCGCGGCACGCTACGCGCCGCTGGGCTTTAGCGTAGCGCCGGAAACCCTCGAACTGATGCGTCAGTTGGCCGAATCCGGGGAGCTGGATGCGTTGACCCCGGAACGCAGCTGGAAGGAAATTTCCCGCGCGCTGATGGAGCAGCGCCCGGACGTGTTCGTTCAGGTGCTACGCGACTGCGGCGCCCTGGCAGCCATGCTGCCTGAGGTCGACCGGCTGTTCGGCGTGCCGCAGCCCGAGGCCCACCACCCGGAAATCGACACCGGCATTCACGTGCTGGCGGTACTGCGCCAATGCGCCGAACACCAGCAGCCACTGCCCGTGCGCTGGGCCTGCCTGCTGCATGATGTAGGCAAGGGCAGGACCGACCCTGCGGACTGGCCACGCCACATCGCCCATGAACATCGCGGCATCCCGCTGATTCAGGCGGTCAACAGCCGGTGCAAGGTGCCCAAGGAGTGCCAGGAGCTGGCCGAGCTGGTAGGCGAATTTCACACCCACGCCCATCGGGCGCTGGAGTTGCGCGCCTCGACGCTGCTGGAGCTGATGCAGCGCTTCGACGTGTTCCGCCGCCCGCAACGCTTCGAGGCGTTCATCGCCGCCTGCGAAATGGATGCCCGCGGTCGTGAAGGGCTGGAACAGCGAGAATATCACCAGGCGGCTTATCTGCTAGACGCCATGCGCGCGGTCCGCGAAGTAGCCGTACAGCCGTTGCTGGAACGCGGCTACAAAGGCGCAGAACTGGGCGAAGCCCTCAACCGCGAGCGCCTTAACGCGCTCAAAGCCTTCAAGCAAGACAGAGAAAACAGCTAGGGCGACGGCAGCAACTCGGCAGGCGTCAGCTGGACGCCACGCCACTGGAAGGCCACCGGCCACAGCTGCTGCTCGATCCGCGCCTCGTCCCACAACTGAGCGAAACTGCGCCCGATTCCGGGATGCTCGACATCAGGCACCAGCAGCGCCAACGGCCTGAGTACGAAGGCATTCTTGAGGATTTCCGCCCGCGGCAGCACCAGGCCATTGAAGTTGCCGACCAGCTCGCCGTACGTCAGTACGTCGATATCCAGCGGCAGGCCCTTGCGGTCAGGTGCGTAGCGGCCGTTATCCGCCTCGATGAATTTCAGGCGACGGTCCAGCTCGGTCAGCGGCAGCGCGGTACGACCGGAAATCACCAGATTGAAGAACGGCCCGCTCTTGATGCCCACCGCCAGGCTCTCGAATACCGGCGAACAGCGCATATCGGTGACGATATCGACCAGGGCATCGAGGCCGGCAAGCAGATGCGCTTCGCGTTCGATATTGCTGCCCAGGCCGAGCAGGATTGGCGTTAGCGACATCCGCGCTCGATCTCCACACCAACACCGCCGCGGGCGGCCGGCACGGCGCCTGGTTTGGTCAGGCGCAGGCGCACCCAGGGAATGGAAAATTCGCTCATCAGCAGCGCCACCAGGCGCTCGGCGAAGGTTTCCACCAGGATGAACTGCGATTCGCTGGCAAAAGCCTGGATACGCGCCGATACCGAGGCGTAATCCAGCGCCTTGCTCAGGTCGTCATCCTCGGCTGCGGGGCGGTTGTCCCAGCCCAGCCACAGATCCAGCTGCAGGCATTGGCGAATGGTGCGCTCCCAGTCGTAGGCACCAATTACGGTGTCGACCTCCAGCCCTGCGATAAACACTGTGTCCAAGCATGCTCTCCACGGCACGACAAGCTCGCCGTACCTCGTTTAGAATCGGCCATCCCCCGGCGCGGAATGGATACCATGTTTTGGTTACTGGCGATCCTCGCCTACCTGCTCGGCTCTTTGTCCTTCGCTATCCTGCTCAGCCGCATGACCGGCCTGGCAGATCCGCGCGCCAGTGGTTCGGGTAATCCCGGCGCCACCAATATGCTCAGGGTGGCGGGTAAACGGCTGGCCATTCTCACGCTGATCGGCGATCTGTTCAAAGGTTTGCTGCCAGTACTGATAGCTGCCCACCTCGATTTCAC
The DNA here is from genome assembly GCF_900142655.1 of Phytopseudomonas punonensis. Lineage (GTDB taxonomy): Bacteria > Pseudomonadota > Gammaproteobacteria > Pseudomonadales > Pseudomonadaceae > Aquipseudomonas > Aquipseudomonas punonensis. Next base: position 77,549 of record NZ_FRBQ01000007.1, read on the forward strand.
GTTGCAACAGCAGGCCTGGCTGGGCCTCGCGGCCGTAGTCGGCCACCTCTACCCGATCTACTTTCGCTTCCGCGGCGGCAAGGGTGTCGCCACTGCGGCCGGCATGCTGCTGGGGCTATACCCGCCGGCGGCACTGCTGGCGCTGTGCACCTGGCTGCTGACCTTCACCCTGACCCGCACCAGCTCGCTGGCGGCGCTGACCGCTGCTCCGATGACGTTGCCGCTACTGGCCTGGCAACGACCGGCTGCTCTGCTGCCGATGTGCGTGCTCAGCGGGCTGATCGTCTGGCGTCACCGGCGCAATTTACGTGATCTGTGGGCTGGCCGCGAACGGCAGTTCTGATCCGTTTCGAGAAGGCGAAAACAATGGGCGGCTATTCACGAATCTCCTGTGGGAGCGCGCCATGCGCGTGAATCGCGGGCGAGGCCCGCTCCCACAAGTGATCCATCAATACCCATAACCAATCCTTACAACGCCGGCAACTGCTCCATCGGCCAGCGGGCCTGCACGTTTATTGCCAACCCCTCGTGCTGCCCGGCCAACAGACGTTGGCAACCGGCGTAGGCGATCATCGCGCCATTGTCGGTACAGAATGCCGGGCGTGCGTAAAAGACATTGCCCTTGAGCGCTGCCGTCATGTCTTCGAGCGACGTGCGTAGCGCCCGGTTGGCACTTACCCCACCGGCGATCACTAAGCTGTTGAGGCCCGTCTGCTTGAGGGCGCGGCGGCATTTGATGGTCAGCGTTTCTACCACCGCCTGCTGGAATGCCAGGGCCACGTCGCAACGGGTCTGCTCGCTGTCATCACCATTGGCACAGCACTGCTGCCAGGTATTGAGGGTGAAAGTCTTCAGGCCGCTAAAGCTGAAATCCAGACCCGGGCGATCGGTCATCGGCCGTGGGAACACGAAACGCCCCGGCGTGCCACGCTCGGCTAGTCGGGCGATTTCCGGGCCGCCGGGATAACGCAGGCCCATCAGCTTGGCGGTTTTGTCGAACGCCTCACCTGCCGCATCGTCCAGCGACTCGCCGAGCAACTGGTACTGGCCAATACCATCGACCCGCACCAGCTGGGTGTGGCCGCCGGATACCAACAAGGCAACGAACGGGAACGTCGGCGGGGTCGCCTCCAGCATGGGCGCCAACAGGTGGCCTTCCATGTGGTGCACGCCAATGGCGGGAATATCCCAGGCGAACGCCAGCGCCTGAGCGCAGGAGGCGCCGACCAGCAGCGCACCAACCAGGCCCGGCCCGGCGGTATAAGCGATGGCGTCGATATCGGTGGCGGCGCAGCCAGCCTCGCCCAGCACCTCACGAATCAGCGGCAGCATGCGCTTGACGTGGTCTCGCGAGGCCAGCTCCGGCACCACGCCACCATAGGCACGGTGCAGGTCGATCTGACTGAACAGCGCATCGGCAAGCAGACCGCGCTCACTGTCATAAAGCGCGACACCGGTCTCGTCGCACGAAGTTTCCAATCCCAGAACCAGCATGGTTTCGCCTTTATTAGCACTTGCCGAGCGTAAAGGCCGGCATGATAATCGCCGCTCAGCGGCTCAGACCAGTGCTTTTCGATCAGAGGCTTTGCATTCCGGTTGACGAGGCGGTAACATCCGCAACCCTTAAAAACCTGTGATCTTTCCGTGCCTTTGCCGGAACTCACAAACCTCCGGTAATAAAGAAGGTAGCTCTGGATGCCAGCCGTCAAAGTTAAAGAGAACGAACCCTTCGACGTAGCTCTGCGTCGTTTCAAGCGCTCCTGCGAAAAAGCCGGTGTTCTGGCCGAAGTTCGTAGCCGCGAATTCTACGAAAAGCCGACCGCCGAGCGTAAGCGTAAAGCCGCTGCCGCTGTTAAGCGTCACGCCAAGAAAGTGCAGCGCGAACAGCGCCGCAGCGTTCGCCTGTACTAATACCGTACACGCAGCGCCTGGATGCCCGGCTCGCCGGGTATCATCGTCAAGGACTCCGCGTCGCCTACTGGCGAACTAGCGGAGTTTTTGCGTTTGTGCCGCTACTGTTTTCAGACACCATCGAGCGTCTATGGCCGGCCTGATTCCACAATCCTTCATTGATGACCTGCTCAACCGCACCGACATCGTCGACGTGGTGAGTTCGCGCATCCAACTGAAGAAGACCGGCAAGAACTACAGCGCCTGCTGCCCGTTCCACAAGGAAAAGTCGCCCTCCTTCACCGTCAGCCCGGACAAGCAGTTCTACTACTGCTTCGGTTGCGGCGCCGGCGGCAATGCCCTTGGCTTCGTGATGGATCACGACCAGACGGAGTTTCCGCAGGCGGTCGAGGAGCTGGCCAAGCGCGCCGGCATGGAAGTGCCGCGCGAGGACAACGGACGCGGCGGCGGCAAACCACGCCAACCAACCGACTCGCCGCTTTACGCCCTGCTCAAGGCGGCGGCCGACTACTACCGTCAGGCGCTGAAAAGCCACCCGCAGCGCCGTGCCGCAGTCGAATACCTGAAAGGTCGCGGCCTGTCCGGCGAAATCGCCCGGGACTTCGGCCTCGGTTTCGCGCCGCCCGGCTGGGACAACCTGCTCAAGCATCTGGCCGGCGACAGCCTGCAACACAAGGCGATGATCGACGCCGGCCTGCTGGTAGAGAACACCGAAAGCGGCAAGCGCTACGACCGCTTTCGTGACCGGGTGATCTTCCCCATTCACGACAGCCGCGGCCGAGTGATTGCCTTTGGTGGCCGAGTGCTTGGAGACGACAAACCCAAGTACCTGAATTCACCCGAGACGCCGGTCTTCCATAAGGGCCAGGAACTCTACGGCCTTTATGAGGCGCGCAAGAACAATCGCAACCTCGACGAGATCATGGTGGTCGAGGGCTATATGGACGTCATCGCCCTCGCCCAACAGGGCCTGCGCAATGCCGTGGCGACCCTGGGCACTGCAACCAGCGAAGAGCACCTCAAACGTATCTTCCGCCTGGTGCCGAGCGTACTGTTCTGCTTCGATGGCGACCAGGCCGGCCGCAACGCCGCCTGGCGCGCACTGGAAGCAGCCCTGCCGAACCTGCAGGACGGCCGCCGCGCACGTTTTCTATTCCTGCCAGACGGCGAAGACCCGGACACCCTGGTACGCAGCGAAGGCACCGAAGCCTTCCAGGCGCGCATTCACCAGCACGCCCAGCCCCTCGCCGATTACTTTTTCCAACAGCTAAGCGAAGAAGCCGACCCGCGCTCTCTGGAAGGCAAGGCACACCTGGTGACCCTGGCAGCACCGCTGATCGAAAAGATCCCTGGCAATACGCTGCGCGCACTGATGCGCCAACGCCTGACCCAGATCACCGGGCTAGACGCCAACGCACTGGGCCAGATGGCCGCACCGCAGCCTCGCCAACAGCAGGTCGCACCCAGCCATCAGGGCATCGATCATCACGCCCCAGCGCTTGAAGCGATCCCGGACAGCGCTTATTACGACGCACCACCAGGTTACGAAGAGCAGCCCGCACAACTATTCGAGCGACCGGCCAGGAAACAGGGCAAGGGCGAGTGGAAAAAAGAGGGCGGCAAGTGGAGCAAGAAGGGCCGCGACGACTACCAACCGCCGCGCACGGCGGTCAGCGTCGAGTCGCCACACCTCAGCGCGCTGCGCAGCCTGCTGCATCACCCCGAGCTTGCGCAAAAAGTTGAAGATGTCAGCAACTTCGCAGCCGAAGACGACACATACGCACAATTGCTGGTGGCCCTGGTAGGCACGCTGCAAAAGCAGCCGGGCCTGCGCTCGCTGCAATTGATTGCCCGCTGGCACGGCACCGAACAGGGCCGCCTGCTGAAAGTATTGGCAGAAAAAGAATGGTTAATCGATCAGGACAACCTTGAACGGCAGTTTTTCGACACCATTACTACACTTGCCCATAGCCAGTCGCTAAAGCGACGCGAAACCGCTCTGCGCAGCATCATGCAGAAAAGCCTGAGCGAACTCACCGACGAGGAAAAGGCGCTATTGCGCGAGCATTACAGCAGCCTCAACTCGCCCAGCAAGACCCCAACTGGCGCCTGAGCGCCGAGCTGAGGTATAATCCTCGGCTTGTTTTCAGCCCGCCAAGACCTTAAATGGATAGGGTGTTATGTCCGGAAAAGCGCAACAGCAATCTCGTATCAAAGAGTTGATCACCCTGGGTCGTGAGCAGAAGTATCTGACTTACGCAGAGGTCAACGACCACCTGCCTGAGGATATTTCAGATCCTGAGCAGGTGGAAGACATCATCCGCATGATCAATGACATGGGGATCCCGGTACACGAGAGTGCTCCGGATGCAGACGCCCTGATGCTGGCCGATGCTGACACCGACGAGGCAGCCGCTGAAGAAGCCGCTGCTGCACTCGCTGCCGTTGAGACCGATATCGGCCGCACCACTGACCCAGTGCGCATGTACATGCGTGAAATGGGTACCGTGGAGCTGCTGACCCGCGAAGGCGAAATCGAAATCGCCAAGCGGATCGAAGAAGGTATCCGTGAAGTCATGGGCGCAGTTGCCCACTTCCCAGGCACCGTCGACAGCATTCTCGCCGAATACACTCGCGTCACCACTGAGGGCGGCCGTCTGGTCGAAGTACTCAGTGGCTACATCGACCCGGACGACGGTAGCGTGCCTGCCGAAGCCGCGGCTCCGGTTCCTGCGTCTACAGACGACAAGGCCGAAGACAAGGACGATGACGAGGAAGACGGCGACAGCGACGACGAGGAAGAAGAAGGCGATGGCGGCCCGGATCCTGAAGAGGCCCTGCGCCGCTTCACCGCGGTCTCTGATCAGCTGGAAATCGCCAAGAAAGCGCTGAAGAAGCATGGCCGCAGCAGCAAGCAGGCGATCGAAGAACTGCGCCTGCTCGCCGAGCTGTTCATGCCGATCAAGCTGGTGCCAAAGCAGTACGACGCACTGGTAGTACGTGTACGTGAAGCCCTGGACCGCCTGCGCGGCCAGGAACGCGCCATCATGCAACTGTGCGTTCGTGATGCCCGTATGCCGCGTGCCGACTTCCTGCGCCTGTTCCCAGGCAACGAAGTAGACCTGGATTGGGCTGCCAGCCTGGCCAAGGGCAAAGGCAAGTACGCCGAAGCCATTGGTAACCTGGAAGCTGACATTCAGCGCTGCCAGCAGAAGCTGATCGCCCTGCAGGAAGAAAGCGACCTGACGCTGGCCGAGATCAAGGACATCAACCGTCGCATGTCGATCGGTGAAGCCAAGGCTCGTCGCGCCAAGAAAGAAATGGTCGAGGCCAACCTGCGTCTGGTCATTTCCATCGCCAAGAAGTACACCAACCGTGGTCTGCAGTTCCTTGACCTGATTCAGGAAGGCAACATCGGCCTGATGAAGGCGGTGGACAAGTTCGAATACCGTCGCGGTTACAAGTTCTCGACTTATGCCACCTGGTGGATCCGTCAGGCGATCACTCGCTCGATCGCCGACCAGGCCCGCACCATCCGTATTCCGGTGCACATGATCGAGACGATCAACAAGCTCAACCGCATCTCTCGTCAGATGCTTCAGGAAATGGGCCGCGAGCCTACTCCGGAAGAGCTGGGTGAGCGCATGGAAATGCCTGAGGATAAGATCCGCAAGGTATTGAAGATCGCCAAAGAGCCGATCTCCATGGAAACCCCGATCGGCGATGACGAAGATTCGCATCTGGGCGACTTCATCGAGGACAGCACCATGCAGTCCCCGATCGACGTAGCCACCGTGGAAAGTCTCAAGGAAGCCACTCGCGAAGTGCTTTCCGGCCTGACCGCCCGCGAAGCCAAGGTGTTGCGCATGCGTTTCGGTATCGACATGAACACTGACCACACCCTTGAGGAAGTGGGCAAACAGTTCGACGTTACCCGTGAGCGTATTCGTCAGATCGAAGCCAAGGCGCTGCGCAAACTGCGTCACCCGACCCGTAGCGAACACCTGCGCTCGTTCCTCGACGAGTAAGGTTTCCCGGGTACAAAAAATGCCGGTCAGTTTGCGCTGACCGGCATTTTTTATGCCCCGCCATCCTTGGCGGAAAGCCTACGGCTCTTCACAAGCGACGTTGAAATCTCAGGCGTTCACCTCGGCAAAACCCTGACGAATTGCCTCTTCGGGCAGGTTGTCGCCGATGAAGACGATCACGCTTTCGCGCTTCTCGTCAGTGCCCCACTCGCTGTCCCAGTCGAAACCATAGAGCCGCAGCACACCCTGGAACACCATGCGGCGATCTTCACCGGCAATGCTCAGCACACCTTTGTAGCGCAGCAATGAATTGCCGTGTTCCTCGAGCAATGTCTCCATAAAGCCACTGAGCCGATCCAAATCCAGCGGCTTGTCGCCCGTGAGCACCAATGTGGATATTCGGTCGCTGCTCTTGCCTGGCAATACCGGGCGCAGGCTCGGCGCTATATCGGCATTCAGATTGAAGCCCCGCACATCGAGCAGCTCGGCCAGATCGATACGGCCGTGTTCGACGATACGAATCGGTGCCCGACGATTGATGCGCTGCAGGCGCTGGATAAGCGCGTCGCGAGCGCCTACATCGACCAGATCGGTCTTGCTAAGCAGGATGCGGTCAGCAAAACCAACCTGGGCCTGAGCGATGATTTCCTGCAGATGGCGCTCGGCGTTGGCGGCGTCCACCAAGGTAATGATGCCGTCCAGCACGTAACGGTCGCAGAGCTCTTCGGTGGCGAAAAAGGTCTGTGCCACGGGCGCCGGGTCAGCGAGGCCGGTGCATTCAATGACCAGGCGATCAAAGGTCAGCTCACCACTGTCGAGCTTCTCGAGCAGCACAAACAACGCCTTCTCCAGCTCGACGTGGATGGAGCAGCACACGCAGCCGTTGGCCAGGGTCATCACCTGTACCGGCTCGGTGCCGAGCAATTGGCTGTCGATGGGCATCTCGCTGTATTCGTTTTCGATCACGGCGATTTTCAGGCCGTGCTCGGCCTTGAGGATGTGGCGCAGCAGCGTGGTTTTACCAGCGCCGAGGAAACCGCTGAGCACGGTGACCGGAATGGGGTTGAAGGACATAAAAAGCGTTCCTCTGAATGACACACGCCACGGCTAGGCGTGGCGTGTGGTTCTTGAACCAGGCAATCAGCCCAGAGAGATCAACAACAGCGAATGGGCCGCCCCTTGCCGCCACCATAGCGCGCTTCCTGGCGCTCGCGGAAGAAGGCTTCGTAGCTCATTACCGGCTTGTCCGGATGTTTCTTGGTCATGTGTTCGACGTACGTGTCGTAGTCGGGCATGCCCACCAGCATCCGTGCAGCCTGGCCGAGGTACTTGCCCATGCGGCTGAGATCATTGAACACGGGCGACCTCCGGTGCGTCAGCTGGTAGTTCCTGGTATGGAGCTTCCTGATCGGTGCGCAGCTCCTTGCGCCAGGCTGCGCGGCCCACCTTGACGGCATAGAACAGCACGCTCAGCACCACGAACAGGAAAAGCACGGTGAGTGTGGCGTTGGTGTACGCGTTAAAGATCACGTGCTGCATCTGGCCCATATCCTTGGCCGGAGCGAGAACCTGACCGGCATCCACAGCAGTCTGGTACTTCTTGGCCAGCGCCAGGAAGCCAACGGCCGGGTTCGGATCGAGCAGCTTGATCAGGCCAGCGGTGGTGGTGCAGATCAGCAGCCAGGTGGCCGGGATCAGCGTGACCCACACATAACGCTCGCGCTTCATCTTGATCAGCACCACGGTACCGAGCATCAGCGCGATACCGGCGAGCATCTGGTTGGAGATGCCGAATAGCGGCCACAGGGTGTTGATGCCACCCAGCGGATCGATCACGCCCTGATACAGCAGCCAGCCCCACAGCGCCACGCACCCTGCGGTGGCGATGACGTTGGCAGTCCAGGATTCGGTTTTCTTCAGCGACGGTACGAAGTTGCCGAGCAGATCCTGCAGCATGAAGCGCCCGGCACGGGTACCGGCGTCCACAGCGGTGAGGATGAACAGCGCCTCGAAGAGGATCGCGAAGTGGTACCAGAACGCCATAGTGTTCTCGCCTGGCAGCACGCTGTGCAGGATCTGCGCGATACCTACAGCGAGCGTCGGTGCACCACCAGCACGGGCCAGGATGGTGTTTTCGCCGATGTCTCGGGCGACCGCCTCCAGCTCCTGCGGAGTGATCACGAAGCCCCAGCTGCTGACCGCTGCTGCGACCGACTGAACATCCGAACCGACCAGGGCCGCCGGGCTGTTCATGGCGAAGTACACGCCAGGCTCGATCACCGAGGCAGCAACCATGGCCATGATGGCCACGAAGGATTCCATCAACATGCCGCCGTAACCGATGTAACGGGCATGGGTTTCGTTGGCCATCAACTTGGGCGTGGTGCCCGAGCTGATCAGCGCGTGGAAGCCCGATACCGCGCCACAGGCGATGGTGATGAACAGGAACGGGAACAGGGTGCCCTTCCAGACCGGGCCGGTGCCGTCGGTGAATTGGGTCAGTGCCGGCATTTTCAGCTCGGGCATGACCACCAGAATGCCGATGGCCAGGGCGATGATGGTGCCGATCTTGAGGAAGGTCGACAGGTAGTCGCGCGGCGCCAGGATCAGCCAAACCGGCAACACCGCCGCGACGAAGCCGTAGCCGATCAGCATCCAGGTGATCTGCACACCGGTAAAGGTGAAGGCCGGGCCCCACACGGGGTCAGCGGCGATCACGCCACCCAGCCAGATAGAGCCGAGCAGCAGGATCACCCCGATCAGGGAAATCTCGCCGATGCGGCCGGGCCGGATGTAGCGCATGTAGATGCCCATGAACATCGCGATGGGAATCGTCGCCATCACGGTGAACATGCCCCACGGGCTTTCAGCCAGCGCCTTGACGACGATCAGCGAGAGCACCGCGAGGATGATGATCATGATCAGGAACGCGCCGAACAGCGCAATGGTACCGGGGATCTGGCCCATTTCCTCGCGTACCAACTCACCCAGGGAGCGGCCGTTACGGCGGGTGGAAATGAACAGCACCATGAAGTCCTGTACAGCACCGGCCAGCACCACACCGGCAATCAGCCAGAGCGTGCCAGGCAGGTAACCCATCTGCGCCGCGAGTACCGGGCCGACCAGCGGGCCAGCGCCAGCGATGGCGGCAAAGTGGTGACCGAAGAGGATGTGCTTGTTGGTCGGGACGTAGTCCAGGCCATCGTTGTTGAGCACCGCTGGAGTGGCACGGGTAGGGTCGAGCTGCATCACCTTGGTGGCGATGAACAGGCTGTAGTAGCGATACACGACGAGATAGATCGCCACGGCAGCGACGACGATCCACAAGGCATTGATAGATTCGCCGCGGTTCAGCGCCACGGTGCCCAGCGCGAATGCGCCCAGCAACGCGACCGCAAACCAGGCGATATGGCTAGCCATTCTGGTCATTGGACATCTCCGGCCGCAGCACAAGGCCTGCGACACTCATTGTTATTGTTGTGCTCTTTTACCAGAGCCTCGCAACTATCCATCTAAGTACTGCTTGCAGTAATTCGCAAAACTACCCACGGGCGACTACGTAGAACTACGCAATCCGCTGCACATCCCGCCCGCCGAGGGCTGCAGCTTTGTGTATGCTCTGCCCCGCCGCGCCAGCTGCGCGCCCAGCCTTCCACCTGCCACATGGCCGCCGAGCACCGGCGATGCACCGCCCCGGAGTGACCCGATGCAACTCAAGCACAAGATCGTCGCCCTGAGTCTTTTGCCCATGCTGCTGGCCGTGGCAGTGGTGTGCCTACTGGTGTTGATTCAGAACCAGCGCCTGGGCAACCAGCAGGCCCAGCTGATCGAACACAGCATCCTTGGCAGTAAGCAAGCCGAGCTCAAGCACTACGTGGAAATGGCCCTAAGCACCATCGCGCCGCTGTATGACAGCGGCCGCGATGATGAGGAAACCAAGCGCCAGGTACTTGCTCTGCTGGAGCGCATCAACTTTGGCAGCGATGGCTATTTCTTCGTCTACGACCGCAACGGCAAAAGTCTGATGCACCCACGCCAGGCCTCGCTGGTAGGCAAAGATCTGTGGAACATGACCGACCCACACGGCCTGCTGGTGATCCAGGCGCTGATCCGCAGTGCTACCGAGGGCGACGGTTTTCAGCGTTACGACTGGCAGAAGCCGTCCACCGGCCAGGTCGCCGAGAAGCTCGCCTACGTGAGCATGCTCGAGCGCTGGGGCTGGATGCTCGGCACCGGTATCTATCTGGAAGATGTCGACAACGCCATCGCCCAGGTTCGCCACGACGTGGGCAGCGGTATCCGCACCACCATGCTGGCCATCGCCATCGTCGCGCTGATCGCCGTTTTACTGGTGTCTGCCAGCGGCCTGACCCTCAACGTCAGCGAACATCGCCTGGCTGACCGCAAGCTGCAGCAGCTCACCCAACGCATCATCAACTCCCAGGAAGAGGAACGCTCGCGGCTGTCCCGAGAGCTGCACGATGGCATCAGCCAGCTGCTGGTGTCGATCAAGTTCAAGTTCGAGCTCGCCGGTCATGAACTGGAAGCGGGCAAGGCCAGCGCCGCGCAGACCCTGCGCCAGGGCATTGAGCGCCTGGCCGGGGCGATTGGCGAAGTGCGGCGCATCTCCCACGACCTGCACCCCTCGCTGCTCGACACCCTCGGCCTGGCCTCGGCGATTGGCCAGCTGGCCAGCGAGTTCGAGCAACGCAGCGGGCTGCGCGTGACCTACGACAACAGTTTGGGCGACACGCGCCTGAGCGATGACATGAATGTGGCGCTGTTTCGCATCCTCCAGGAAGCGCTGACCAACATCGAGCGCCACGCCGCGGCTAGCCAGGTTACGATCCGGCTAACCGGCAACAATCGTCAGGTGAACCTGCGCATCAGCGATGATGGCAGCGGCTTCAGCCCCTATCAGGCCGAACAGAGCGGCGGCATTGGCCTGCGCAACATCCGCGAGCGGGTCGAGCACTTTGGCGGGGACTTCAGCATCGCGTCTAGCTCGTCCGGCACCGTTCTGTCCATCGCCCTGTTACCCTCTGCCGACGCGCAGCAATCCCGGACCCAGTCATGAAAACCATCCGCATCGCCCTCGTCGACGACCATATTCTGGTACGCGAAGGCATCCGCACGCTGCTGTCGATGGTCGAGCATTTCGAGATCGCCGGCGAAGCCGGCAGCGGCAGCGAGGCGCTGGAACTGGTAGCCCGCGAACAGCCGGATATCCTGCTGATGGACATCGGCCTCAAGGACATAAACGGCCTGGAGCTGACCGGCATCATCAAAAAGCGCCACCCGGCCATCAAGGTGCTGATTCTGAGCATGTACGACAATCAGGAGTACGTGAGCAGCTCGCTACGCATGGGCGCCTCGGGCTACGTACTCAAGGAGGCGCCATCCCAGGACATCATCTCGGCCATCGACGTGCTGGCGGTCGGCGGGCGCTTCTATAGCGGCGACGTGGCCCACAAGCTGGCCCAGGAAGACACCGAAGAAGGCGAGCTGACACCGCGCGAGCGCCAAGTGCTACTGATGATGGCTCAGGGGCTGAACAACAAGGCCATGGCCCGCGAGCTGGCGATCAGCGTGCGCACCGTGGAGACCTACCGGCTGAACATTCGCCGCAAGCTCGATATCGAAAAGCCCGCCGACCTGGTCAAGCACGCCATGGAGTACGGCTGGTCGCCGCAAACCTGACGCCACCGTCGAGCGCATTCGGCGACGCCACGGCGCGGCTTGGCTATAGTGGACAAAACTAAAAGAGGACAGTTTTCATGAGTGACAACCACGAACGTCGGCGCTTCCAGCGCATCGCCTTCGACGCCCCCGCCGAAATCGTGCAGGGCGAGCAGAGCTGGCAAGTGGAACTGCACGACATCTCGTTCCGTGGCGTGCTGGTACGCCGCCCCTGGAACTGGGAAGGCGAGACCGGCCAGGACTACCTGCTGCGCATCGCCCTCGATGACAATCTGCAGGTGAGCATGCAGGTCGAACTGGTGCATCGCGAAGAGCGCGTGCTGGGCTTTCTCTGCCACCACATCGACCTCGACTCGATGAGCCATCTGCGTCGCCTGGTAGAGCTCAACCTCGGTGATGAGCAGATGCTCGAACGCGAACTGGCTGCGCTCTGCGAAGACGACAACTGATTTCGCCCATCTAAAGGCGGCAACTCGGCAAGCCGGTGACCTGGCAAGGCTTGGCTTGGCTTGGCTTGGCAAAATCAACGCGCAGCAAACTCGGGCGAGGCGTATCGTATGCGCCGCCCCGCTGCGCGACGATACCGACCGTATGCATCGATCCCTTTGCTGTTTGTGCCTGTCGCTGCTGGCGCTGCTTTGTGCTGCCTGCTCACCGCCAGCGTCAGCACCGCTTGATCAGCAGGTCTACATCTGGCAACGGCAATGGCAGCCCGCCCATCGTCAGGTACTTGCTCAGACCAGGAATGACTTCACCACCCTCCGCGTACTCGCCTTGCAGTTTCACCCCAAGGTGGGCTGGGCCAGGGCCTATCCCGACCTGCAGCAACTGATCGCCGATGGTCGCCCGGTGGTGATGGTGATACGACTCGACGGGCAATTGCCGCAACCAGATCAGGCGCAGACTCTCAGCCAAACGGACAGCCTGCTGACTGAATGGCAGGCCAGCGGAGTCAACGTGCAGGGTGTGGAAATCGATCACGACTGCGCAAGCGCCCGGCTGCCTGCCTACACCGACCTGCTGGCAGCACTGCGCCCCACGTTGCCGGCCGGCCTCGCGCTGAGCATCACCGCCCTGCCCACCTGGTTGAATAGCCCAGATCTGGAAGCCCTGCTGCGCCAGGTCGACAGCTCGGTGCTGCAGGTGCATGCCATCAACGATCCACGCGATGGTTTGTTCGCCCCACAGCAGGCGCAGCGCTGGGCCGAGGCCTATGGCAAACGCAGCGAAAAACCCTTCATGCTGGCGCTGCCCGCCTACGGCGTCGCCTTGATCGACGCCTCACGCCAGGTCGAGAGCGAAGCCCCGCTGGATGCCGGCGGAAGCCGCCGTGAGCTGCTTGCCGACCCGCAGCAAGTTGCCAACCTTCTGACCAGCCTGCACGAGCGCCGTCCGGAAAACCTGCACGGCATCATCTGGTTCCGCCTGCCGCTGCCGGGTGACCGCCGCGCCTGGCCGTTGGCGACTCTGCAAGCGGTGATGCATGGGCAGCCCCTGAGCGCCGTGATCACTGTGGACGTGAACCAGGCCGGCCCTCTGCGTGAGTTGACGCTGGTGAGCAACGGCAATCGCGACGCAGGGCTACCAGAGCGCGTCAGCCTGGCTGGCAGCCACTGCGAAGCAGCCGACGCCGTCGCAGACTATCGCCTGGAGCAGAGCGAAAATGGTCCGGTATTCGTTCGCAAACAACCCGCACGTCTCGCAGCAGGGCAACGCCAGGCACTGGGCTGGGCACGCTGCAGCCTGTTCGACCAAGGAGCAATTCATGTTTCACCCTGAGTGGCAACGCCGACTGCTGAGTGTCGGTTTTGGCTTATTGCTGCCGCTGTCCCCTGCCGTCGCCTGCGGACCGGATTTCCCCTACCTGCTGCTCAATGATCGCCAAAATGCTCTGGCGCAGCTGCCCGAAGGCAGCTTCACGCAAGAGATTCGCAACCTTGGCACGGCGATTCCCGGTCTGGGTGGGGCCAGTGAAGCGACACTGCCTCAGTACTGGGGCAGCAACGACCGCCTGCCGATGCAGCGTGATGAGGTGGAGAAAGCACAGTTGCAGGACGGCCTCTTCGAACGCGTTCAGCAGTTGCGTGCATTCACCGCAGCGACCGAAGTGGAAAGCCAGGGCGTCGAGCTGCCGGCCGAGCTGCGCCTGTACACGGCTGGCGCCGTGGCCTTCGCCCAGGGCGATCATCGGCAGGCCGCCGAGTACTTCCAGCGCGTACTGGCCTTGCCTGCAGAGCAACGCAAGTTGCGCAGCACCTGGGCAGCCTATTCCCTGGGCCGTAGCCTGGCCTTTATGAGCGGCGAGGCAACCGACGCTAGCGAGCCCGACCTGCCGCAACGAGCGGCCGCGGCCTTCGAGCAAACGCGCCAGTTGGCGATCGAAGGTTTCGACGACCCGCTCGAACTGGCCATTGCCAGCCTCGGCGAAGAGGCGCGGCTGCATTTGCAAGCGGATGCCTGGAGCCAGGCCATCGTCCTTTACGCCAGCCAGGCCATTCATGGCTCCGAAACCGGCACCAGCTCGTTGCGCGAGGTCGGCGCCGATCTCGCGGCTCTGGATGACCAACACCTGCTGCCGCTGCTGCATCAGCAGGCGGTGCGCCAGTTGCTCAGCGCCATGCTGCTGGCCGGCATCCAATCTTCGTCGCTTCCCGCAGAGCGCCTGCTGAGGCTGATTCAGCAGACGGGCATCCAGCAACTGGACGATGCCGACCGACTCGCAGCCATCGCTTATCGCGAAGGGGATTACACCACCGCTCAGCGTTTTCTCGATCGCGCCGCCGGTAGCGGCCTGGCCTGGTGGCTGCGGGCCAAAATGGCGCTTCGTGCAGGTGACAGCCAAGCCGCCAGCCAGGCTTATGCCGAGGCGGCCAAAGGTTTTCCGGAAGACGAGAACTGGGGCTGGCGACGTAACGGCGACTGGCTGAACGAAACCCTGAAGCCCAGGTGCCGTATCGAAGGTGAGTCGGCGATTCTCGCCCTCGAGCGTGGTGACTACCTGCAGGCTTTCGAGCAGCTCTATCGCGGCGGTGATCTTTACTGGGAGGACGCTGCTGCCGTGGCCGAACGCGTACTGACCACCGATGAACTCAAAGGCTACGTCGACAGCCACGTCACCAGCGCCCCGGCGCCTGCCGACGGCGAACCCTGGAGTTACTGGGATCGTCCGCCGGCTCTGCGCCTGCGAGAACTGCTGGCACGCCGTCTGATGCGCGACGGCCGTTATGACGAAGCGCGTGGCTACTTTGCCCAGGCCGAACAACGGCAGGCCGCAGGCGCCTATCAGCAGGCGCGCCAGCGCGCGCAAAGCGCCTGGACCGACATCGGCCGCGCCGAGGCCTATTTCCAGGCTGCCAGCATTCTTCGCCGCCAAGGCATGGAACTGCTGGGCTACGAACTGGGGCCGGATAACTACGTTTACGCAGGCAACTACCCCGAACGCTACAACAGTGCAGAGGTGGTCCCAGACGCTGGACCGGTTGCGACGGCTGGCCTGCTATCGGCAGCAGAGGTGCAGCGCTGGAATGCCAGTGCCGCCGAACCCTATCGACGCTTCCATTACCGCTGGATAGCGGCGGATCTGGCCAGCAGTGCGGCTGACCTGCCGCCGGAACGCAGCCAGGCGTTTGCCAGCACCTTGTGCGCCGCCACCGACTGGCTGATCAATGTCGACCCGCAACGCGCACAGAGCTATTACCGCCGTTACGTGGAGCACGGCGCCTTACGGCTGCCGCCAGCACCGGCCTTCGTGTTCGGAGTGGGCGCCTGCGAGACGCCGGATTTCCAGGCCGCACGCAAGCGGCAATGGATCGAGCGCGGCCAGGCCATCAGCCAAGCCGCACGCGAACACCGAATCGCGCTGGCAGCACTCACGCTGATGATCGCCGGCGCCGCCGTCTACTGGCGACGCCGCGCTAAAAAAGCGGCTGGCAATACGAGCTCATGAGGGCCAGTGATCGCATGCTCAGGGGCTGATACTGAAATCGCAGCAGGCCGCATCGGCCTCGCGGCGGCGGGCGCGGCGGGCTTTCACCAGGCGTGGCAGCACATCGAGAAGCGGCTGGCGCTTGCGCTCGATGCCCAGGCGGTCCACTTGCGAGAAACTGGCTTTGGCGATGATGTCGTAGAACAGCAGCATGATGGCGTCTCCTCTGTGGGTACGCCTTCATCCTGCGACCAGCGCCCTACCCCGCCATTGACGCGGATCAATAGCTGCCAGGCGCCCCTAGCGGCAGAACGCCGCAGTCACTCGAACAGCGCGTCGAGCGCTTGCTCCAGGCGCGTCACCGCGACTACCTGCAAACCAGCCGGCGCCTCTTTCGGGGCATTGCCCTTGGGCACGATGGCGCGTTTGAAGCCGTGCTTGGCGGCCTCCTTCAAACGCTCCTGGCCGCTCGGCACCGGGCGGATTTCGCCGGACAAACCAACCTCACCAAACACCAACAGATCGTGAGGCAGCGGCCGGTTGCGCAGGCTGGAAATCACCGCTGCCATCAGCGCCAGGTCGGAGGCGGTTTCTAGTACCTTCACGCCGCCGACCACGTTGAGAAACACGTCCTGGTCGTAAGTGGGAATGCCGCCATGACGGTGCAATACGGCGAGCAGCATGGCCAGGCGGTTCTGGTCCAGGCCCAAGGTGACGCGGCGCGGGTTGGCCATATGGCTGGTGTCGACCAGCGCCTGCACTTCCACCAGCATTGGCCGGGTACCTTCCCAGGTGGCCATGACGATACTGCCCGGCACCTCCTCCTGGGCGCGGGTGAGAAAGATCGCCGAGGGGTTGCTGACTTCCTTGAGGCCCTTGTCGGTCATGCCGAACACGCCCAGCTCGTTGATCGCGCCGAAGCGGTTCTTCACCGCACGCAGCAGACGCAGGCGGCCATCGGGGTCGCCCTCGAAATACAGCACGGTGTCGACCATATGTTCGAGCACCCGCGGCCCGGCCAGCGAGCCTTCCTTGGTCACGTGGCCGACCAGGAAGATCGCCGTGCCGCTCTGCTTGGCGAACCGCACCAGCAGTGCCGCGCTTTCGCGCACCTGGGCGACGCCGCCGGGCGCGGATTGCAGCTGTTCGGTGAAGATGGTCTGGATCGAGTCGATCACCATCACCTTGGGCTTTTCGTGGCGGGCGGTGGCGATGATGCTTTCGATGCAGGTTTCGGTCATCACCTTGAGCTTGTCTTCCGGCAGGCCCAGACGGCGGGCGCGCATCGCCACCTGCTGCTGGGATTCCTCACCGGTGACGTACAGCGCCGGGAAGCGCTGGGCGACGTTGCACAGGGTCTGCAGCAGGATGGTCGATTTGCCGATACCCGGATCGCCGCCGATCAGCACCACCGAGCCATCCACCAGGCCGCCGCCCAGTACCCGATCGAGCTCGGCCGATGCGGTGGAGAAGCGCGCAACTTCCTCGACGCTGACTTCGGCCAGGGTCTTCAACTGCGCCTGCTGCCCGGTCCACCCCGTTCGGCCACTGGGCGCTGCCGCACCACCGGCTTCGATCATGGTTTCGGTCAGGGTATTCCAGGCGCCGCATTCGCCGCATTGCCCGGCCCATTTGGGAAAGGTCGCGCCGCACTCGGTGCAGCCGTACAAGCGTTTGGCCTTGGCCATGGAAGTCGTCCTGCCTGATGAATCGAGGCCGAAACGATACCGAAAGACTGGATAAATTTACAGACTTTCGGCATGCGGGCTATCAGCGGCCGGCGCGCTTGCCGATAATGCGGCGCTTATCTGCTAGGGTCTGTTGACGTTTCACGCACGGCCGCGCCGGAGCCCATTTTGTCGCGAGGCAAGGCACGAGCCGCGAAGTTTGGCTGGCCAAATGAGCCGGCGAGAAACGCCGCATCGCGACAAAACGGGCCCGGCCCTGCGGGTTACGCGAGAAAGCTCGCCATGCGTCGTTGGAGGACTTGAAAAGGGGACGCCATTCCCTGCGTCCTCCGCCTTGCCTGGCGAGACTTCTCGTGGCAACGCGGCTCGCGCTGAAACGTCAACAGACCCTAGGTACCCAGCATGTCGATCAGGCTTATCCCCACCACCGCCGAACATCTGCCGCTGATCCGCAACCTCTACCAGTTCTACGCCTACGAGTCGTCCGACTGGGAGCAGGAGGATATCGAGATCGACGGCCGCTTCTACGTGCACGAGGCGCACCTGCAGCGTTACTGGCAGGACGACGGCTGGAGCGCCGGGCTGATTCTGGTCGATGACTTCATCGCCGGCTTTCTGTTGCTGGAAGCCTGCGACGACCAGGGCGTTGCCGAGATGGAGTTCGCCGACCTGTTCCTGCTCAAGAAATACCGCCGCCTGGGCATCGGCCGCGCGCTGCTGCAACAGACCGTCAGCGACGGGCGCCGGTGGCTGCTGTGTTGTTATGAGCAGGATGAAGTGGGTAATGGGTTCTGCACGCAGGTGTTGAGTGAACTGCCGTACAAGGTGCGCGAGTTGGCTAAAGAGCTGGAAGAGCCGGGGCTGCGGCGCTTTGTGGTGCAAGCCTGATTGCCAGTAGAGATGGAGAACGCGGGTTACGCCTGCCGCTAACCCAGGCTACAGAAGCCAGCCCGTAGCCTGGCGTTGAGCGAAGCGATACCCAGGAGCCCGCGGGTAAGACTCAGAGCATCGCCGCGCTCAACATCGGCCAGAGGCTCAGCCGGAAGTCAGCTCCTGCACGATCTTGTCCTTGAGCAGCACCCGCTCGCGGCGCAGGCGGCCCAGGGTTTCGTCATCGAACGGTTGGTTGCCCGACTCCAGGTCGAGGATGCGTTTGTCCAGATCCTGATAGCGGCCGACCAGACCATCGAACCCCGGATGGCTCTTGCGACGTTCGGTCAGGGCGTCGCCATACTCACGAAATTCCTCGCGCAGATTGTGTTCGGCAGTCATGGGGCACTCCTCTCTGTTGGGGTGGTGATCCATTGACCTTAGTCCCCCCCCACGCGACTGCCCGAAGAGCTGTATCAGCCGGCGCAGTTGTTGCCGCAGTTGCAGCACTCACCACGCGCCTTGCGTTGCTGGCGCGCCAGGTCCTCGCGCAAACCGGAACGGCGCAGTTTCAGCGCAGCCAGGCTCAGCCCCTCGGGCCGTTCCAGGCCGCTCTCGATACGGGCGATACGGCGGTCGACGTCGTCGTGCTGTTCGACCAGCGCGGCATAGGCAGGATTGCCGCGCTGGTGCGACGACATTTCGGATTGGGCTGAATAATCGATGTGCATGACAGAGGCTCCCGATAGATGAATGAGCGCACTCTAGTCGGGCGAAAAAGCCCGGCTTTTGATCTCTGTCAACGGCGCTCAAGGTGCCTGATGACGGGTTGTCGTACCGCGTAAAGGCCTGAAATAGAGCGTTCCACTGACTGTTCTGCAGGCATTGCCCGGTAATAAATTCGGACAATTGCCCACCATCAGGGTCACAAACCTAGTGCTGCCATGCGGCAGCACATGGCAGACAGGCAGCGGTGATTTACACTTCAGCGCACGAATCAAATCCAGGGGAGTTGCACATGAGCATCATCAACGAATTCAAGGCGTTCGCGGTCAAGGGCAATGTCGTCGACATGGCGGTCGGTATCATCATCGGCGCCGCCTTCGGCAAGATCGTCTCGTCCTTCGTCGGCGACGTGATCATGCCGCCTCTGGGCCTGCTGATCGGCGGGGTGGACTTCTCCGACCTGGCCATCACGCTCAAGGCCGCGCAAGGCGATATCCCGGCCGTGGTGCTGGCCTACGGCCGCTTCATCCAGACGGTTCTCGATTTCGTGATCGTCGCGTTCGCCATCTTCATGGGCGTCAAAGCGATCAACCGCCTCAAGCGCGAAGAAGCCGCCGCGCCTTCGGTGCCGCCGGCGCCGAGCCCCCAGGAAGTGCTGCTGACGGAAATTCGTGACCTGCTGAAAAACCAGCAGCACAAGGAATGAGCGGCAAACGCCAGACATGAAAACGGCGCCCCAAGGGGCGCCGTTTTCATTTCACTACCGCGCCGTTACGCAGCCGCTTCGCTGCCCGGCTTGAGCAGCACGCGGGTCACCCGGCGTTCCTTGACCTCGATCACGGTCAGCTCCCAGCCCAGGTACTCAACCTTGTCGCCGATCAACGGCAAGCGGTCGAGCAGGCTCATCGCCAGGCCGGCGAGGGTCTGGTAGTCGTCTGTCGGGCGGGCAGCGAAATCAAGTCGATCACGCAGCACAGCCAGGTTGACCGCGCCGTTGACGCGGAAACCGCCCTCCACTTCCTCGACGTCCGGGCCATCCACTTCGCTGGCATCCGGTAGTTCACCGGCAATCGCCTCGAGAATATCGGTCAGGGTCAGCAAGCCTTCGAAACCGCCGAACTCGTTGACCACGAAGGCCACGTGCGTGGAACCCTGGCGCATCTGCTCCAGGGCGCTGAGCACGCTGGAGCTGTCCGGCAGATTGATCGGCGCACGCACCAGGCTTTCGATGTCCGGCTGCTGGCCCTTGAGCAATTCCTTGAACAGCTCCTTCTTGTGGATATAGCCCAGAGGCTCTTCAGGGGAGTCGTTGCGGGTCACCACCAGGCGCGAATGCGGCGAATCGAGCAGCGCCTGCTGGATTCGCTCCGGGTCGTCGTCGAGATTGATGCTGTCGACTTCCATACGGTCGGTCATGACCTTTTGGATCGACATCTCGGCCATGTTCAGTACGCCGCTGATCATCACCCGCTCGCGGCGGTCGAACAGCGCCACTTCGCCTTCGCTGCCTTCGAGCATGTCGGCGATTTCGTCACCGACTTCATCAGCCTGCACCTTGCCGCCCAGCATGCGCATCACCGCATGGGCGGTACGGTCACGCAGGCCACGCTGGCCCTGCAGGCTGCGTTTACGGCGCGAACGGGCGACCTGGTTGAACAGCTCGATGAGGATCGAGAAGCCGATGGCGGCGTACAGGTAACCCTTCGGAATATGGAAGCCCAAGCCTTCAGCGGTCAGGCTGAAACCGATCATCATCAAAAAGCCCAGGCACAGCATGATCACCGTCGGGCGTGCGTTGACGAACGCGGTCAGCGGCTTGCTGGCGACGATCATCAGGCCGATGGAGATAATCACCGCGATCATCATCACCTGCAGGTGCTCGACCATGCCGACGGCAGTGATCACCGCATCCAGCGAGAACACCGCGTCGAGCACGATGATCTGCGCCACTACAGGCCAGAACTTCGCATAGACACGCGGGCCACTCTGCTGATGCACGCGGCCTTCAAGGCGTTCGTGCAGCTCCATGGTGGCTTTGAACAGCAGGAACACACCACCGAACAGCATGATCAGGTCACGCCCGGAGAAGGACTTACCGAACACCTCGATCAGCGGGTCGGTCAGCGTCACCAACCACGCCATGCTGGCCAGCAGGCCCAGGCGCATGATCAAGGCCAGGCTGAGGCCGATCACCCGCGCACGGTCACGCTGCTCGGGCGGCAGCTTGTCGGCGAGGATGGCGATGAACACTAGGTTGTCGATGCCCAGAACGATTTCCAGGACGATCAGGGTCAACAGGCCTAACCAGGCCGTCGGATCAGCGATCCATTCCATTTAGTGTGTAGCTCTCTCAAGGGGAAAACGAAGGCAGCCGAACGCGACGCGCATGCGTGAAGCAGGCTCGTGAGGGCTCGACTGACGGGAAGTATGCGCAGCACGCTGCTGCACGCGAGGCTGGCACCGGGCGGCGCCACCTTTGGGAAGTAACGCCCTCGTCCATACCGGCGAGGGCGATCGTCTACTGTCGCTGTCCATGAAGACCGAGAAGTGGAAAACAGACCACGCAATCTACTGGAGCGCGAGTCACACTGAAAGCGCAGAGTTTGTAACGGCGCTTTACATGCCTCGGGAGAGGATCAAGAAGCGCGGTTTACCAGTAATTCTCGACCGCCACTTGCCCCGGCCGGCGAGTCAGGCTGAGGTTCATATTGCGGGCTTTCAGGCACTGGCGAATGTCGTCAATCATCTGCGGGTTGCCGCAGATCATCACCCGTGAATGTTCGGGGGTCAGTTCCAGACCGGCGGCACGTTCCAGCTCGCCGTTTTCGATCAACTGAGTGATCCGCGCATTCAGACAGCCTGGTGCCTGCTCACGGGTTACCACTGGCAGGTAAGTAAGCTTGTGGGTGTATTCGGCCAGGTGCTCCAGCTCGGAGAAGCCATGGATCATGTCCTGATAGGCCAGCTCGGCGACCGAGCGGGCGCTGTACACCAGTACGATGCGCTCGAAGCGCTCCCAGATTTCGAAATCCTGCAGCATCGACAGGAAGGGCGCGATACCAGTGCCGCTGCCCAGCAGCCACAGATCGCGGCCATCGATGAAACGATCCAGGGTCAGGTAACCGGTGGCCATCTTCTCCACCAGCAGGGTGTCGCCGACGCGCAGACGGCTCAGCTCGCTGGTGAATTCACCGCCCGGCACCACGATGGAAAAGAACTCCAGGTGCTCGTCATGGGGCGCCGAGACCAGCGAATAGGCGCGCCAGACCACCGAACCATCAGCCTTCTCTACGCCCAAGCGCACGAACTGCCCGGCACGAAAGCGAAAACCCGCGTCACGGGTGGTGCGCAGGGTGAACAGGCTGGGCGTCAGGGTTTGTACGTCGAGAAGGGTCTGGCGGGTGAATTTGTCTTCGCTGCTCATCGGCGGCTCCGTCTGGGCTCATGGGCCTAGTGTCGCGCAAAGCTGCCGCGGGAAACACCGGTAAAGATCAGGGACAACGCATGGGCAGGGATTGGCGGGGCTGCGATTCCGAGGTGATTGGTGGATAAGCTTCGCGTTATCCACCCTACGAGCTGGCACCACTATCTTGTGGGAGCGGGCGGGGACGCCTAGTCCATGCCCGCGATTCGCGCGCATGGCGCGCTCCCACATAAACCGCGTGCATGATTTTGAACCTCGTAGCCCGGGTCGAGCGCAGCGACACCCGGGAAAAACGCCGCCCATAAAAAAGCCGACCTCAGGGTCGGCTTTCTCTAGCGACACAGCGGGCGCTTACAGCGCGTCGCGGCTGCTGGCGCCATCCACCAGGCGGGCGATGCCCAGCGGGTTGGCGTTTTTCAGCGCATCGGGCAGCAGGGCATCCGGACAGTTCTGATAGCACACCGGGCGCAGGAAGCGGTCGATGGCCAGGGTGCCGACCGAGGTGCCACGGGCGTCGGAAGTCGCCGGGTACGGGCCGCCATGCACCATGGCATCGCAGACTTCCACGCCGGTCGGGTAGCCATTGAACAGCACGCGGCCAACCTTCTGCTCGAGCAGCGCAAACAGCTCCTCGCTGCCGGGCAGATCGCCCGGCTCGGTGATCAGCGTGGCAGTCAGCTGACCATGCAGCCCCTTGATGGCGGCCAGCAGCTCGGCCTTGTCCGCCACCTCGACAACGATGGTGGTCGGGCCGAAAACCTCTTCCTGCAATCGCTCATCACCGTTGAGCAGCAGGCTGACATCTGCCTTGAACAGCTGCGGGCGCGCCTGGCTACCTTCCTGCGCGGCGCCACTCAAGTGAGTGATGCCCGGGTGTGCAGCGAGCGCCGCCAGGCCTTTGCCATAACTCTCCAGGCCGCCGGCATTGAGCAGCGTCTGCGGCGGCTGCTCGGCCATCTTGGCGGTCAGGCTGTGCAGGAATGCACTGAACTCCGGCGAGCGAATACCAAGCACTAGGCCAGGGTTGGTGCAGAACTGGCCAGCGCCGAGCACCACCGATGCGGCCAGCTCACCAGCGACCTGCTCGCCGCGCGCCTTGAGGGCTTCTGGCAGCAGGATGACCGGGTTGATGCTGCTCATCTCGGCGAACACCGGGATAGGCTGCGGGCGCGCCGCCGCCATATCGCACAGGGCACGGCCTCCACGTAGCGAACCGGTGAAGCCGACGGCCTGGATCGCCGGATGCTTGACCAGTGCGGCACCGACGATGCCCCCGTAGATCATGTTGAAAACGCCTTTGGGCATGCCGGTTTTCTCGGCCGCACGCAACAGCGCCGCGCCGACCTGTGCGGTGGTAACCATATGGCCAGGATGCGCCTTGAACACCACCGGGCAGCCGGCAGCCAGGGCCGACGCGGTGTCCCCGCCTGCAGTCGAAAACGCCAGCGGGAAGTTGCTGGCGCCGAATACTGCAACCGGGCCCAGGCCGATACGGTACTGGCGGATGTCCGGGCGCGGCAGCGGCTGGCGATCCGGTAATGCACGGTCAATACGCGCGCCAAAGAAATCACCACGGCGCAGCACCTTGGCGAACAAACGCATCTGCCCGCTGGTACGCCCACGCTCGCCCTGGATACGACCGCTCGGCAGCGCAGTTTCCCGGCAGACGGTGGCGACGAACTCGTCACCCAGGGCATCCAGCTCATCGGCGATAGCATCGAGGAAATCAGCGCGTTTAGATGCTGGCAGGCTGCGGTAAATAGGGTAAGCAGCGGCTGCAGCTTCGGCAGCGGCGTCGACTTCTTCTGCAGTGGCCTCGACGAACTCGTACGGCAGTGTTTCGCCAGTGGTGGCGTCAACGCTCTGCAGCTTCACAGAGCCCAGTGCGCTGTAGGCGCCGCCGATAATGTTATGGCCGTTAACGGTCATGAAATATGCCTCCTATTCAAAAACCAAGCGGGGCCTTGAGGCCCCGGGGTGAAATGCTGCTTAAAGTGCAGTCACGCCGCCCGGCTCGAGCGGCTCATCAGCCGCCACCAGCCCGTTGCGCAAAGGTGCGCCAAACTCGCTCATTTCGATTTCGAACGTATCGCCGGGCTGCGCCTGAATGCCGTCGGCATAGGACAGCGTAGCGGTGCCGAAGTAATGCACATGCACATCGCCCGGGCGCAGGAACTGCTGGTACTTGAAGTGGTGGAACTCCAGGTTCTCCAGGCTGTGACACATGTTCTCCTCACCGCTGAGAAACTCCTTCTCCCAGATGACCTCTCCACCACGATGAATGCGGCTGGTGCCGGCCAGGTGCGCCGGCAGCGCACCGACGCGCAGCTCCGGCCCGTAGGCGCAGGCGCGCAACTTGGAGTGCGCCAGGTACAGGTAACTGCGGCGCTCCAGCACATGGTCGGAGAATTCGTTGCCCAGCGCGTAGCCAAGGCGATAGGGCTTGCCGTCGTCACCAATCACATACAGGCCGACCAACTCGGGCTCCTCGCCGCCGTCTTCGGCGAACACCGGCACTGGCAGTTCGGCGCCGGGCCGCACCACGATGCTGCCATCGCCCTTGTAGAACCATTCCGGCTGCGCGCCGACCTTGCCGGCGCCCGGCTTGCCGCCCTCCAAGCCCCAGCGGAACATGCGCATGGTGTCGGTCAGGGTGGCTTCGTCCTGGCCCTTCTGCTGGTGCATCTTGTCACGGGTCGAAGCGCTGCCCAGATGCGTCAGGCCGGTGCCGCTGATCAGGCAATGGGCGGAGTCTTCGTGATCCAGCGGCGGCAGGATGCGCCCGCCCTGCTGCAATTCGGCATAAGCAGGGCCGGCTTCACTGCCGCGGCTCTCGACCTCGGCCTGCAGGCTGCGCCCGGCACGGATCGCCGCCAGCGCTAATTCGCGGGTACTGGCCACGCCACGCACGGTACGGATGGCATCGCCTTCGACAACGCCAACCTGACGCTGGCCGCTGGTGGTTTCGAACTGGATCAGTCGCATGGCTTATCTCTCTTGTCAGTCTTGCCCGAACGGGTACAGGGCAGACTTTACGAACTCAGCGCCAGCCTGCCTAATGACAGGCTCTGATCAAGCAATAACTGATGGTTATCACCATGCTCGCATCCCTCCCCGCTCTGGTATCCCGACTGCGCCTGAAACAGCTGCGCCTGCTGATCGCTCTCGACGAACAGGGCTCGCTGCACAAGGCCGCCGACGCCGTGGCGATCAGCCAGCCGGGCGCGACCAAGGCGCTCAACGAAATCGAATCGGCATTCGGCACGCGGCTGTTCACCCGTACCAGCCAGGGCCTGGAAGCCAATGATCTGGGGCGTTGTGCGATTCGCTACGCGCGGCTGATCCACAGCGACCTAGCGCACCTGCGCGAGGAGATGCTCGGCATCTTGCAGGGCCAGGGCGGGCGTTTGGTGGTTGGGGTGATCATGGGTGCGGTGCCGCACCTGACCCGCGCGCTGTCGCGGTTGCGCGCGCGGCAGCCGGAGCTGTCGGTGGAAATCGTCGAAGACACCAGCGCGCGGCTGCTCAGCCTGATCGACCAGGGCCGCCTGGATCTGGCGATCTGCCGGACGAGCGTGAGCCGCCGGCCGGATGATTACGACTGCCTGAGCCTGCATGACGAGCAGCTGAAAGTGGTGGCGAATCCCGCGCACCCACTGGCGAGCACGCCAGGCCTGAGCCTGGCACAGCTGGCGACCTACAGCTGGGTGGTGTTCCCGGCGAACATGCCGATGCGCCTGGTACTGGAGCGGGCGTTCAGCGATGCCGAACTGGAGTTTCCGCGCTACCCACTGGAAACCGCGTCGACCTTCGCCACCCTGATGCTGCTGCAGGAAGACCCGAACCTGGTGGCGCTGATGCCACGGGAAACCGCCCAGTCGGCGGCGCGCTCAGGCCAGCTCGCGTGCCTGGAGCTGGCCCAGGTGCTGCGCAGCGAGCCGTACGGCGTGATCAGCCGGCGTGGCTCGCCGCTGTCATCGCCGGCGCGTTTGCTACTGGAGGAGCTGCGCGCTTCGTAGTTGTAGGGTGGATCGGGGCGCGTAGCTGACGCTTTTTTCATCCACCATTGCGATTGCAGCGGTGGACGGGTCGGGCCGCGTAGGTGAAGCGTCGTCCACCCTACGAACTGCGTGACGAGCCGACAGAGGTGCTCAGCGCCGATTTACCGTCTGCGCGGCACGCAGCACATCAGCACCAATCTCCGTTTCGAAACGCTGCCACACCGGGCGCATCGCTTCGCGCCAGGCTTCGCGTTGCTCGTGGGTCAGGGTGATGATCTGCGCGCGACCGGCGGCGACCAGCTGCTCGCGGCTCTTGCGGTTCAGCTCCTCGGCGTCCTGGTTCACCTTGAAGCTGACTTCTTCGATGATCGCTTCCAGCTGCGTGCGCACCTGGTAGGGAATGCTGATCCAGAACTTGGAATTGCTGATCAGCATGTAGTTGAGCGAGCCATGGTTGGTCTCGGTGATGAACGGCTGCACGCTGTCGAGCTTCTGGCTGGCCAGGTTCGACCAAGGGTTTTCCGCACCTTGCACGGTGCCCTTCTGCAACGCCGCCAGGGTTTCGCTAAAGGCCATCTTGCTAGTGGTGGCGCCCAGTTCGGCGAACTGCGCCTCCAGCACTGGCGACGGCTGAATACGGAAGTTCAGACCCTTGGCATCGGCCGGTGCTTTCAACGCGCGGGTGGCGGAAAGCTGCTTCATGCCGTTGTTCCAGTACGCCAGCCCGTAAATGTCGTAGCCCGCCATGGAGCGCAGCAGCTCGCGGCTCTTCTCACGCTTCTGAAAGCGTTTCACTGCCTCCAGATCGTCGAACAGGAACGGCAGGTCGAACACCTGCAGTTGCTTGGTGTAGGCATCAAACTTGGATAGCGACGGCGCCAGCATCTGCACCTTGCCGTCACGCAGCGCCTGCAGCTCGTCCGCATCACCGAACAGCGTGGAGTTCGGGTACACCTCGACCTTCACCTTGTCGCCCAGGCGCTGTTCGACGAGCTGCTTGAAAAGCAGCGCACCGCGGCCTTTCGGAGTGTCTTCGGCGACCACGTGAGAGAACTTGATGACGATGGGCTCGGCGGCGGAAACCGGCGTGCAGATCAGCAGCATGGCTGACAGAGCGAGGGTGACAACGGACTTGAACATGCAACACCTTGGCAATAGCAGACAGAGGCGCATGCGTAGGCAGGCACCTGGGGAAATTGGGGTTTCGGATGACCTCGTTGAGGTCGCTGTCGGCTATGCCCAGCGCAGCGCGCAGGTGTCCGACTATTATTGGAGGGCTGCGGCGACGGCTCAGGCAAACGCGACCGTGGTGCAGGGCCGCGATTCTTGTCGATAGTACCCGGCGGAACAAGCGGCAATAACGCCAACTACTGCACAGCTTGAAGATTCAATGCCCGCGGCGTGGCAGAATGCGCCCCGCCACGCCCATCACGAGATCAGCATGTCGTCGTCTTTCGTCACACCGTTCGCCACCCTTGAGCTGCAGCGCCAGCCCGAACAACCCGGCATGCCGCTACAGGCCTTCGATGCCGCCGATGCCTACCTGCTCGAACAGGTGCAGAGCCTGCCGGACGGTGCACGCGTGCTGTTGCTCAACGACAGTTTCGGCGCCCTCGCCTGTGCCCTGGCCGGGCGTGCTCAGGTAACCAGCAGCGGCGACTCGCACCTCGGCTACCTGGCGCTGCGCCTCAACCTCGCGCGCAACGGCCTAGCTGAAGACGCGGTGACCTTCATCCCTGCCAGCGAGCCGATGAACGGGCCATTCGACGTGGTGCTGATCCGCGTGCCGAAAACCCTGGCGCTGCTGGAAGAACAGCTGATCCGCCTGCACGGCAGGCTCGCGCCAGGCGCCCAGGTGATCGCCGGCGCGATGATCAAGCATCTGCCCCGCGCGGCTGGTGACCTGCTGGAGAAATATGTCGGCACGGTGCAGGCCTCGCTGGCGGTGAAAAAAGCCCGTCTGCTGCATGCCACACCTGAGGCAAAGCCGGCAACGCAGTCGCCCTACCCGACCCGCTACCGCCTAGACAAACCGGCGCTGGAGCTGAGCAACCACGCCAACTTGTTCTGCCGCGAGGGGCTGGATATCGGCACCCGTGCTTTTCTGCCGCACCTGCCGCGCCACCTGGATAATCGACGGGTGGCTGACCTGGGCTGCGGCAACGGCGTGTTGGGCATCGCCTATGCGATGAGCAGCCCTGGCGCCGAGCTGATACTGGTGGACGAGTCCTATATGGCAGTGCAGTCCGCCGCCGAGAACTGGCGGGCGGCCCTAGGCGAACGCCCGGTGACCATTCGTGCCGATGATGGCCTGGCCGAGCAGGCCGAAGACTCGCTGGACCTGGTGCTGTGCAACCCGCCCTTCCACCAGCAGCAGGTGGTCGGCGACTTCCTCGCCTGGCGCATGTTCCAGCAGGCGCGCAGCGCGCTGGTTACCGGTGGCGAACTGTGGATAGTCGGCAACCGCCACCTGGGTTATCACACCAAACTGTCGCGGCTGTTCCGCGGTGTCGAGCAGGTGGCGGCCACGCCGAAGTTCGTGGTGCTGAAGGCGACGAAGTAGGCAGTGGCACGGAGAGTCAATGAACATCCCACCGAAAAAGCGCGATGGGCGGCGACAGGAACTTTTGCTTGCTCTCGCACGCGGCGAACAGGCGATTGTAGAAAATCGCATTCACAGTCACGCCCAAGCTAAAAAGAAGTTGGGGCGCTGGCTTAATTAATCTCGCACTCGCCTTATGAAATCTGAGATGCCACGTCGTTTCCCCGGGTATCGCTGCGCTCAACGCCGGGCTACCGGAGCGTTGCGCCCTCGTAGCCTGCGATTGAGCGCAGCGATACCCAGGAAATTCTCGAATAACCAGCCGCTCACAATGTCAGCGTAAACCGCGACAGCAAGGCGCCGGGCAGCGCCATCGAGCTGGTCTGCCGCGCGCCGTAGGTGCCGCTGGGCAGCAGCAGCTCTGGATCGCGGGTCAGAGCTTCCAGGTTCGCGCCTAGGAAGTCGAACAGCGAGTCGTCGAAGCGCATGGTATCCACGGGCGCCTGGATACGGCCATCTTCGACCCAGAAGGTGGCGAAGCGGGTCATGCCGGTCAGGCGCCCGGCCGGCAGGTCGGAGAAGTTGGCGTACCACAGGTTGCCGATATACAGCCCGGTGCCGAGGCGCTGCAGGATCTCGCCCTCCTCCAGCTCGCCGCCGTGCAGGTGCAGCGAGAACGGGTACTCGCCGCTGCCCGCGCCGTTGGCGATCAACCCATGTTCGGCGGCGCTGCGCGAGCTGACCAGGCGCTCGCCCGGTTTGCCCTGGCTGACCAGGCGCAGCGGCTGGCGCGGCCCCTCACGGGTGAAGGCTGGCGCCAGGCCGCCTTCGATGCGCTCGTCGAGCGTCACCTTGTCGCTCAGGCTGGCGCTGCCGGCGAACAGCCTTTGCAGCGGGCTGCCGCCGGTGGCCAGCGCTTCGGCAGAAAAGCCCCAGGCGAACAGCCCGAACAATTCCTCCAGTGCCGCGGGGGTCAGGTAGGCGCGGTACGCACCCGGCTTCAGCTCATGGGCGGGCTTGCCCAGGTGTTCCAGTTGCTCGCGGGCGAAGGCCAGCTTGCGGGCAAAGGCCTGGGTGTCCCATCGCTCGCCGGCGTAGCTGCTTTTCACTGCCTGACCATTCTCGTGGAACAGGCTGAATTCGAAATTGAAGCTGCTCGCTGCATGCCAGCCGAAAGCGCCCCAGGAACTGGCAAAGCCCTGGTATTGCGGCCCGGCAGCGTAGAAGCCGACCAGATCCAGCCCAGCCGAAGCCTCTACGATCTGCGCGATGGCCGCATCGCTCTGCTGAACTGCCTCGCCCGCCGCCGTCTCGCTGCGCCAGGCCTCGCGGTTCAGGCGCAGGTAGGGGTCATCGACCAGTGTCGGCAATACCGCACGCAGGCGCTGCAACGCCTGGTCGAGGCGCGGGCGGTCATCGTCGATCACCCCACTCAGGGCCAGTTCGAAGTCGCCATGCCGCTCGCCCTGATACAGCGCCAGGGTGGCGTACACCTGCTGCACCTGGCCGGCCTGACGCACGCGGGCGTGGTTGAAGCGGATGAAGTCCGAGGCCTCGGCCTGGTACTCCAGGGTAAAGCCCTCGCCGGCCTGCAGTTCGGCGTTCAGGTGCGCGAGCAGCGCCTCGAAATGCTGACGTGCGTTCATCAGGCGGCCCCTCCAAATACGTCGACATCGGCGAACACGCACGCCGGCGTGGCGTGCCCGACGCGGATCACCTGGTTCGGTTCGCCCTTGCCGCAATAAGGCGTGCCCAGCACCTCGAAGGTACTGGCGTCGCCCACCGCCTTGAGGTTGCGCCAGAACTGCGCGGAGATGCCGCGGTAGTTGGGGTTCTTCACCACGCCCTTGAGCTCACCGTTCTCGATCAGCCGGCCCCACTCGCAGCCGAACTGGAATTTGTTGCGCGCATCATCGATCGACCAGGAGCGGTTGTTACTCATCAGAATGCCGCGCTCGATACCGCCGATCAGCTGCTCCAGGCGCTGCGTGCCGGGCTCGACATTGAGGTTGGCCATGCGGTCGAGAGTCGGGCGGTTCCAGCTGCAGGCACGGCTGTTGGCCACGCCTTCGAGCCCGCTGCGCCATTGCGACAGCGCACCGCCAAGCGGCCGCTGCAGCACGCCCTCGCGGATCAGGTATTCGCGCTGCGCCGGCGTGCCGTCGTCGTCATGCCGATAGCTGGCCAACTCGCCCGATACCGTCGGGTCGAAGGTCACGTTGAGCAGCGGCGAGCCGTACTGATAGCGGCCGAAATCCTCCTGGCGGATAAAGCTGGTGCCGGCGAAATTGCGCTCGTCACCCAGGATGCGATCGAGCTCCAGCGGATGACCGATGGACTCGTGGATCTGCAGGATCATCTGGTCCGGCATCAGCAGCAGATCACGGTGACCGCTCGGCGTATTGGGCGCCAGCAGCAGTTGCAGCGCCTCGTCGGCAATACGGCTGGCGGTGCCGACCACACCCAGTTCATCGATCACCTCGGCACCGCCCTGACGCGCCAGGTGGGTGCCGCCGAAACTGCGGCTCTGGCTGTCGGCGCCATCGCTGGCGGTAACGCCCAGTTGCGGGAAGACGTAATGCTGAGCGCGGCGCAAACGGGCGCCGACGCTGTTCAGGTAAATCTGCTCGGTAGCGGTAAAGGTCAGCCCTGCGTACCAGTCCACCAGCCTTTCATCGCGCGGCACCCGCGCCGACTCGGCCGCCAGCAGTTCGTACCAGTGCGCCGGGCTGGCCAGGCTGCGCCGGTAGCCAGGCATCACGTCATCGGCCTGCCCATGGGGCACCGGCAGCTCATGCAGATCGAGCAGATTGCGCCCCGCCAATTGCCGCGCCAGCGCCTCGGCTTTGTCGAGCGCCGCCTGCAACCCGGCCTGGCTGAGATCGCTGGTCGCCGCATAGGCTTCTACCCCAGCCACCCGCACACTGAGCATGGCGCCCGCATCGTCCGAGAACGACGGTGCCCGCGCCACATTGCGCCGCACCCAATAGCGCTCGGTGGTTTCCCGCACATGGCGCAGCGACCAGAAATCGGCGGTGGAGTGCAGGGCGGCGAAGCGGTGTTGAAGGGTTTCGCTGATGGCGAACATGGGACACCCTTTGAATGACGGCAAAGAGGGGCAGTCTAACAACCCCACAAGGCTACACGTGACAGGGGCTGTTCCGTGTCAGCTGCAATGCCTGCAACTCAGGCCGGCAGAAGCCCAGACTTCCGATAACCCTCCATGAGCGAGTCGAACAACTCGATATCGGCGCGGCTGCGGGCCATGAGCTGAGCACCGGCAACGGCAGCAAAAATAGCGTTTGCTCGCTCCTCGCACGCGGCAGGATCGCCGAGCCCGGCCGCGAGCAGCACCTTGGAAAGCCAGGCCACGTTCACGGTGGCGAACGCCTGCACCTCGCTCTTCACTTGCGAGGGAAGGTCTTCGTACTCCGCGGCCATGAAGCTGCAGAGGCACAACCTGTTCTCGCTCTCAAGCGCCCTTCGAAAAATCGAGGGATACCGTCGCAGGCATTCAAGCTGGCTGTCAGCCCCTTCCAGCATCGCCTGCAGTTCGGCTGCGGTGTCTTCCCAGTAGCGCCTGGCTACCGCAGAACCGAGATCGGCCTTGCTGGGAAAGTGGTAGTAGATGCTCGCGCTCTTGATACCGACTGCAGCCGCCAGGTCACGGAAATTCAGTCCGTTGTAGCCATGGGACTGCGCTGCCTGCTTGGCAGCAGCCAGGATGGCCTCTTTTGCGTTTGCACTCACGCATCACCTCACCGGTTGGAAGATGACAGGAATGCTAACCGCAACCCACAAACCTGCCAACTGATAGATAGGCATTGACAGCAGGTATAAACCGCCTATAAATATGCCTACCAACTGATAGATAGGTATTCATATGAACACTACACATCCTCACGCCGACGCCTGCCAATTGCCGATGAAAATCTACGACTGGTACAACGGCCCCTACCCGGCACGAGTTCGCATAGCGCTCGCAGAGAAAGGCCTTCTGCAAAAGGTTGATTTCGTGTCGATCAACCTCTGGAAAGGTGAGCACAAGACGCCTGAGTTTCTCGAGATAAACTACTCGGGCACGCTTCCGGTTCTGGAGCTGGAGGACGGCACCCGCATCGCGGAATGCACGGCTATCACCCAATATCTGGACGACCTGGACGACCTGGACGGCTCACCCACGCTTACCGGCAAAACCGCCGTTGAGAAAGGTCTGATCCACATGATGACCAAGCGCGCCGAAATCGAGTTTCTCGATGCCGTGAGCGTGTACTTTCACCATGCCACCCCGGGCCTGGGCCCACACGTTGAGCTCTATCAGAATGAGGAATGGGGCCTGCGCATGCGCGACAAGGCCGTACGAGGCATGCGCTATTTCAATGAGGTATTGAAGAGCCAGCCATTCGTTGCTGGGGCGTCGTTTTCCATGGCAGATATCGCCGTGATCGGCGGCATGATTTTCTCGACGCTCGTGGAGCTATCGATCCCCGAGGAGTGCGAAGCGCTTCGCGAATGGTACGCCCGGATGCAAAATCGCCCAAGCGTAGCTGCGTGGGCCGCAATGGTTGAAAAAGGCGAGCCATTAAGTTGATCGTTACGGCTAGCCACAGGATGGCCTGAGATACGCGGCAAGACACGAAGGCGGACAACACGAAGCTTGTCCGCCTCTTTCAAAAGGCCTGGCGGCAGCTGACCAGCTCGCCCGTAGCCGTCGGGTCGAAGGTCACGTTGAGCAATGGTGAGCCGTACTGCCAGCTGCTCGGCCCGCTCCAACGCGGCCTGCAACCCGGCATGGCTTTTCAGCGCGGTGAAGCGGCGTTGCAGGGTATCGCAAAGGGCGAACATCGAGCCTCAGGCAAAGGAGGCCAGTATGAGAACCCCGCAGTGCGATCAACCACGCAGTATTCTCAGTAGGCATGGCCCTCTCTCAGCCCTCGCACCCGCTTTATATCGCGGTTCGGCGGGTAGCCGAATAAACGGCTGTACTCGCGGCTGAACTGGGAGGCGCTCTCATAGCCGACACGGGTAGCTGCGCTCCCGGCATCCAGGTGTTCATTGAGCATCAGTTGCCGGGCATCGAGCAGGCGCAGGTTTTTCAGATACTGCAGGGGGCTCATGCCGACCACAGCACGAAAATGCTGACGAAATGTCGACGGGCTCATGTGTGCTCTAGCCGCCAAGTCATCCATCGGTACGCTCTCGGTGTAATGCTGCTTGAGCCAGGCAACGACCTTGGCCACTTGCTGGCTCGGCGAGCCCACCGCAATCAGACGGCGCAGGCTGGGGCCATGCCCGCCAATGAGCAAGCGAACCACGATCTCCTGCTGGATCAGCGGTGCGATGGAGGAAATCAGCGCCGGCTCGGCCAGTAGCCGGATCAGCCTGGTCAACGCCTCCTGCAGCCCAGTATCCAGCGCTGCCAGGGATATTCCGCGCCCTGCTGAAGCCTGAATAGGCGTCGCAAACTCCATTTCCGCTGCCACCTGGGCAATCATTCGTGCATCCAGTTGCAACCACATGCCGAGGAAAGGCTCTGCCGAACTGGCGCGAGTGACATAGGCGACCACGGGCATGTCCACAGTGGTGATCAGCGTTTGCCCTGGGCCGTAGTCGAATATCTCGTCGCCCAGCATCAACCGCTTGCCGCCCTGCACGATCAGCGCCAGGCCCAGACCGTAGATACAGGGCATAGGCTCAGTAGTGGAACTGCAGCGGCGCATCTTCAGCGTCGGAATCGCAGTGTCGTAGTCCCCATCAAATTGGGCAATTTCCGCAATCAAATCGGAAAGTCTGTCGATACCCGCGCCAGCCTTAAGCGTCATTTAAATCCCCATTAAATTGGTCGCCCACCATTGACCTAGATGAAAAAAGCTTAGCAGCGCGTCGAACAAGCCACTCGACAAACGAGCGATCCTCATCAAATCAGGCAAAAATCAAAACGATTCCGGCAACCGCCCAGCATCCCTTCGCCGTGATACTGCCCCCCAACCACGATGCCCTATTCAGCTCACGGAGATGCAGTGCTATGACGTCTAGCGAATCGAGGCTGTTCCAGCCTCTGACTTTCAACAATGGCCTGACCATGCGCAACCGCGTCGTCATGGCACCGATGACCACATGGTCGGCAAACCCCGACGGCACCCTCTCCGCACAAGAGCTCGCCTACTACCGCGCTCGCGTCAAAGGCGTTGGCCTGGTGATTACCGGCTGCACCCACGTAACGCCAGACGGCATCGGCTTCACCGACGAGTTTGCCAGCTACGATGACAGCTTTACCCCCAGCCTGCGCAGCCTCGCCGAGGCAGCCAAGAGCGGTGGTGCGCCGGCGATCCTGCAGATATTTCACGCCGGCAACAAAGCCTTGCCGAACCTGGTACCCGATGGCCGCGTAGTCAGCGCCAGCGCACTCAAGGTGCCACCGAGCCCATTCAACAACGCCGAAGTGACCAGCGATGCACTGAGCGAAACAGAAGTCGAGACGATCATCAAAGCCTTCGGTGAAACCGCTCGCCGCGCCATCGAGGCCGGTTTCGACGGCATCGAGCTGCATGGCGCGCATGGCTTCCTCATCCAGAACTTCTTCTCGCCCCTGTATAACCAGCGCGACGATCAGTGGGGCGGCTCGCTTGAAAACCGCATGCGTTTCCCCTTGGCCGTGGTGCAGGAAGTGCAGCGCGTCATCGCCGAGCACGCCAGGCAGCCGTTCCTGCTGGGCTACCGCATATCGCCGGAAGAATCGGAAGAATGCGGGCTGCGCATCGACGACAGCTTCGTGCTGATCGACAGACTGATTGAGGCTGGTATCGATTACCTCCATGCCTCGCTCTTCAACATCCCGCATGCCCGCCCAATAGGCCATGAGCGCACGACCGCCGAGCTGCTCGCCGAGCATGTCGGTAAGCGCCTGCCGCTGATTGCTGCGGGCCTTATCCGCACGCCCGAGGACGCGGAGCAAGCGCTGAACGTCGGCCTGTCACTGGTCGCCGTCGGCCAGGGCCTGGTGATGAATCCAACGTGGGTGGAACTCGCAAGCCAAGGCAAAGCAGCCGAGATTGCCACCGCGCTCGACCCCAAGCTCGTGCCGAACCTGGTGATCCCTGACAAGCTGTGGGGCGTCATCCAGATGGCGAAGGGCTGGTTCCCTCTTGTCGAGGACACCCCCACAAGCGCCTGATGGATGCCGGATTGGTGGACAACGCGAAGCTTGTCCGCCTTTTTCAGAGCACCTGATGCAGAACACGCCCCCTTCTCTGGGCCTTGCTCCAGCCATGCTCTTGTCCTTACCTTGTCCGCTCGCTTTACCCCGCCCTCAACCGCGAGCCTCATCCACCATGAAAAATCTAAAAATCAGCGCCATCACCACCTTGCTTATCGGCCTGTCGGGTTTTGCCCAGGCTCAGGAATCGCCATCGCACCTGGACAAGGTGCTGGAGAAGGGACAATTGGCGGTGTGCACCACCGGCGATTACAAGCCCTACACCTTTCTGCGCCAGGACGGCGGGTACGAAGGCATCGATATCGAGATGGCACAGTCTCTCGCGCAAAGCCTGGGGGTGAAGGTGCAGTGGGTGCCGACCACCTGGAAAACCCTGATGCCGGATATGGTGGCGGGTAAGTGCGATATCGGCATGGGCGGTATTTCGGTGACGCTGGAGCGCCAGAAGAAGGCCTTTTTCAGCAGCACTCTGGATGTGGACGGAAAAATCCCGCTGGTGCGCTGTGAAGACGTTTCGCGTTACCAGACCATCGAGCAGATCAACAAGCCAGAGGTACGCCTGATCGAGCCGGCCGGCGGCACTAACGAAGCCTTCGCGCGAGCCTATCTGCCAGAGGCTCAGCTGAACTTCCACGACAACAAGACCATCTTCCAGGAGCTGCTGGATAAGCGCGCCGACGTGATGATCACCGACTCATCCGAGGCCCTGTATCAGCAGAAGCGCATGCCCGGCCTCTGCGCCGTCAATCCGACGAATTACATGCAATACGGCGAAAAGGCCTACCTGCTGCCGCGCGACGATATGACCTGGAAAAGCTATGTCGATCAGTGGCTGCACCTGAGCAAGGCTACCGGCGCGTATCAGAAGACGCTTGGTCACTGGCTGGCGGTGCCAGGGCAGTAACGATCAATAAAAGACACCCGGTACACCATCGTGGCGTACCGGGTTGATGAACAGCGAAGGATCAGAAGTTGTAAGCCACGGTACCGGTCACGGTGCGGCGGTTGCCGGTGAAGCAGTCACCACGGGCCAGGCAGGTGGTGTAGTAGGTTTCGTCTGCGAGGTTGGTGGCGTTCACGCTGAAGTCCCAGTTCTGGTACTGGTAGCCGAGCATGGCGTCGAACAGGGTGGTGGATGGGGTTTTCAGGTCGTCCTGGCCATCCCAGCTCGCCCCAACATAACGCACGCCAGCACCGACGCTGAAGCCCGGAATACCGGCAACACTGAAGCGGTGCTTGCTCCAGACCGAGGCCATGTTGTCCGGCACGCTCTCGATCCGCTTGCCCTTGTTGACCGCCTCGCCTTCCAGCGTCTCGGTATCGAGCTTGGTGTAGGTGCCGATCAGATCCCAGTTGGAGGTAACTTCAACCTGCGCTTCCAACTCAAGGCCGCGAACGCGGGTTTCGCCACTTTGCAGGGTGTTGTTCGGATCATTGGGGTCAGACATCTGACGGTTCTTTTCGCGCAGGTCGAAAACCGCCGCTGTGTACAAGCTGTTGCTACCTACCGGCTGGTACTTGATCCCCATTTCCCACTGTTCGCCTTCAAGCGGTTTGTAAGGCGTCAAACCGTTGTTCAAACCGATCACCGGCTGGAACGACTCGCTGTAGCTGATGTACGGCGCAACGCCGTTGTCGAACAGGTAGGTCAGGCCAGCGCGACCGGTTGTAGCGTCATCCTTCTGCGCACGGCTGCCTTCGGTCTTGTTGTCTGCCCAGTCCCTGCGCAGGCCCAAGGTTAGCAACCAGTTTTCGTAGCGAATCTGATCCTGGACATACAAGCCCTGCTGCACCACGCGCTGCTCCGGATTGTCGCTCAACGTGATATCCGAACCGTCGTAACCCGTGTAGATCGGGTTGTACAAGTCGAGTGCCCCCGGATCGCCTCCACCAACTTTTTCGTTGGCCACCGAATGCTGGTAGTCGGTGCCGATCAGCAGTGTGTGTTGCACCGCACCCGTATCGAAGCGGGCCTCACCCTGGTGATCGGCCGTCCACATTTTCACTTCCGGTTTGGAGATGGACGATACGCGATTGATCGTGCGGCCGTCCGCCTCGTATACCCAAGGCCACCCATAAACCGTCTGGTAGCTGGCTTTGCTCTTCTGCCAACGCAGGTTCTGGCGCACAGTCCAGGTGTCATCCAGGCGCCAGGAGAAATTGGAAGTCAGCGCGACCTGCTCGGTGTCGTACTCATCGAAGCCCGGTTCACCGGCGAAGGTGCTGCTGCTCAGGCGGCCGCCGCGGCCTTTATAGAGCGTGCCCTCGTGGGGCAGAAACTGCGAGGAAGATACCGAATCGTCCTTCTGCACGTTGGCCAAGACGGTCCATTCGATGTCGTCGTTCGGCTTCCAGGTCAGCGACGGCATCAGCAGCGAACGGTTGTCGTGCACGTGATCCACCTGCGAACCCGAATCGCGTTTGATCGCCACCACGCGGTACAGCAGGGTGCCGTCTTCATTCAGCGGGCCGGTGGTATCGATGGCCAGCTGCTTGCGGTCGAAGGTGCCGTATTGCGCCTGAATCTGAGTTTTCTGTTCCGCCTGTGGGCGCTTGCTGACCATATTCACCAGGCCACCCACCGGGCTTTGACCATAGAGCATGGACGACGGGCCCTTGAGCACCTCGATGCGCTCCAGAGTGAACGGGTCAACACGCGTGTTGTTGTAGTAACCGACGCCCTGCTGCAGGCCATCGAGGAACATGGCAGGCGAAGTGCCGCGCACCATCACGGAGTCGACACGGCTGTCGAGACCGAACGCCTCGCCGCGCACGCCGGCGGTATAACGCAGGGCATCCTGCACGGTCAGCGAGCCCTGATCGCGAATGCGGTCAGCGGTTATCACACTGATCGACTGGGGAATTTCCGTGATCGGCACATCGGTTTTGGTACCGCTGACACTGCGGGTAGCCACATAGCCCTTCACAGGGTCACTGGCGCGCTCGTCTTGAGGGGTAGCGATGATGCTTTGCGGCTGCAGCTCGATGGTTTCGGGAGAGCTTTCTTCAGCACCGACAACCAGGGAAAAGGCGGCAACGGGAATGCCCAGCGTGGCAGCAGAGATAGAGCGGGCAAGGCATCGACGAACAGAATTTATGGAGGCAGACATTGCGCATCTCGATCAGAAGCGGGAGAAATTGAATGCGCATGATATTGATAAGAATTACTGTTTAAAACAAAAATAACGCACGAAGGATCCTCTGCACTGCTCTAGGGTCACTCACCCAAGCGCCGCAAAGCCCGAACTCGACTCCATTACTCAGCAGAAGATCGTTCTCACGTTGAACGTGGGAATGCATCAGTAGGACGCTACGCCTCTTGCGGCGCAGAGCGCCACAAGAGGTGTTCCTACGCAGAGCATAGGAACGCCCCCTCCCCTACGGCGTACTCAACCCGGCCGCATTCATGAATAGCCGCAACAGATACGACACCAGCCCGAGGCTCAGCACGCTGACCGTCCAGATGCCGGCCAGCCAGGCGATGCGTTGCCAGAGGGGTTTCTTCTCGGTGGGTTTGCCTAGCATCAGTGGTACCCCTGATCCGGTGTGACCTTGCCGCGGAATACGTAGTAGCTCCAGGCGGTGTAGACGAGGATGAACGGGATGATGAACAGCGCGCCGATCAGTGCGAAGCCCTGGCTTTGCGGGGGCGCGGCGGCCTGCCAGATGGTCAGCGAGCCGGGCACTATGTTCGGCCACAGGCTGATGCCGAGGCCGCTGTAGCCGAGGAAGATC
This sequence comes from Phytopseudomonas punonensis, assembly GCF_900142655.1. Classification (GTDB taxonomy): domain Bacteria; phylum Pseudomonadota; class Gammaproteobacteria; order Pseudomonadales; family Pseudomonadaceae; genus Aquipseudomonas; species Aquipseudomonas punonensis. The sequence continues at coordinate 117,315 of NZ_FRBQ01000007.1, forward strand.
AGCACCAGGGTCAGCACGAACGGCTTGCTGTTGTCGTGGTTGGCCACCGAGCGCAGCAGGTAGAAGAAACTCGCCAGTACCAGCAGCGGCACGGGGGCGAACCAGAACAGATTGGGCACCGTGAACCAGCGCTCGGCGATGCTCGCCTGGGACAGCGGCGTCCACAGGCTGACGATGCCGATCACGATCAGCAACAGCAGCGCCAGCGGGCGGGCCATGTTGTGCATCTGCCCCTGCAGGCGCCCTTCGGTTTTCATGATCAGCCAGGTGCAGCCGAGCAGCGCGTAGGCGGCGAGCAGCGCTACGCCGCAGAACAACGGGAACGGCGCCAGCCAGTCCAGCGAGCCGCCGGCGAACACCCGGTTTTCCACCGGGATGCCTTCGATAAACGCGCCCAGTGCCACGCCCTGGAAGAAGGTCGCGGCGACCGAGCCGCCGATAAAGGCTTTATCCCAGATGTGCCGTTTGTGGTCACGGGCCTTGAAGCGAAACTCGAAGGCCACGCCGCGAAACACCAGCCCCAACAGCATGAGCATCAGCGGCAGGTAGAGGGCACTGAGCACCACCGAGTAGGCCAGTGGGAAGGCGGCGAACAGCCCCGCACCGCCCATTACCAGCCAGGTTTCGTTGCCGTCCCACACGGGCGCCACGGTGTTCATCATCACGTCGCGCTCGCTCTTGTCCGGCACGAACGGAAAGAGGATGCCGATGCCCAGGTCGAAGCCGTCCATGATCACGTACATCATCACGCCAAAGACGATGATCACCGCCCAGATGACTGAAAGATCGATACCCATGCTCATGCCCTCCCGTTCGCGTCTGCGTTGCCGTGGTCACCGTCATCCAGTCCCTCTTTGGGCGCCGAGAGTGGCCGTGCAGGTGTGTGCTGAGTACCTGGCCCACCCTCGTTTTGGTGATCACCTTCGCCAGTGACCGGCCCTTTGCGCACCAGGCGCATCACGTAGCTCATGCCGGCGCCGAACACGGCGAAGTAGACGACCACGAACAGCACCAGGGTGATGCCCAGTTGCGCGGCGCTGTGCATCGACACGCCATCGGCGGTGCGCATCAGCCCGTAGACCACCCACGGCTGGCGGCCGATCTCGGTGGTGAACCAGCCAGCGAGAATGGCGATCAGCCCGGACGGCCCCATCCACAGGCAGAAGTACAGGAACGGCCGCGACTGGAATAGCTGGCCGCGCCAGCGCAGCCACAGGCTCCATACGCCAGCCAAGATCATCAGCATGCCCATGGCGACCATCACCCGGAACGACCAGAACACGATGGTCGAGTTGGGCCGGTCTTCCTTGGCGAATTCCTTGAGCGCCGGCACCTGCTTGTCCAGGCTGTGGGTGAGGATCAGGCTGCCGAGGTACGGCACCTCGATCTTGAAGCGAGTCTCCTCGCGCTCCATGTCCGGCCAGCCGAAAAGGATCAGCGGTGTCGGCTCGCCGGAGCTGTTGTCCCAGTGGCCTTCGATGGCGGCGATCTTCGCCGGTTGATGCTTGAGCGTGTTAAGACCGTGGAAGTCGCCGATCACTGCCTGGATCGGTGCGACCAGCAGGGCCATCCACAGGGCCATGGAGAACATCTTGCGCATCGCCGGGGTGTCGCGGCCGCGCAGCAGGTGCCAGGCCGCCGAAGCGCCGACGAAGAACGCGGTGGCGAGAAACGCGGCGGTGGCCATATGCGCCAGGCGATAGGGGAACGACGGGTTGAAGACCACCGCGAACCAGTCCACCGGGATCACCCGGCCATCGACGATCTCGAAACCCTGGGGCGTCTGCATCCAGCTGTTGGAAGCAAGAATCCAGAAGGTCGAGATCAGCGTGCCGACCGCCACCATGATCGTCGAGAAGAAGTGCAGCCCAGGCCCAACGCGGTTCCAGCCGAACAGCATCACGCCGAGAAAGCCGGCTTCGAGGAAGAACGCGGTGAGCACTTCGTAGGCCAGCAGTGGCCCCGTGACCGAGCCGGCGAAGTCCGAGAAGGCGCTCCAGTTGGTGCCGAACTGGTAGGCCATCACCAGGCCGGAAACCACGCCCATACCGAAGTTGACGGCGAAGATCTTCGCCCAGAAATGGTACAGGTCGCGGTATACCGTTTGCCCGGTCTTCAGCCACAGGCCTTCGAGCACCGCCAGGTAACTGGCCAGGCCGATGGTGATGGCCGGAAAGATGATGTGGAAAGAAATGGTGAAGGCGAACTGGATGCGCGCGAGATCCAAAGCCTCTAGGCCGAACATGGACGTGCCCCTCGATCAGAGTTAGTTATCGACTTCTTGTTATGAGTGTTGCAGCAGGCAGCCAAAGCGAAAGGCGCCTTGATCTGGATCAATTGATCAGTTCCAGATTACGCCTCCCTGTCCGACTTACCAGCGTGGCCGGATGCCGCGCGACAAGCTGTCACTGCGGCGTTCTGACTGGCTTGCGCGGGCTCGGCGCAACGTGCGCGTTATCGGATGAAGGGCTATGCAGACGCTCGCTGCGTTAGGAGCAACGGCGCGGTGTAAGAAGGCAGGCGCGGCGGCGAATCGTCACCGCTGGGCAATGGCCAAGGCTATCGGCCCGCTCAGGCGAACCGACTCGCCGGCCGGGCCAGGCCGAGGGTGTCGCGCAGGGTCTGGCCAGGATATTCGGTACGGAACAACCCCGACGCCTGCAAGACCGGCACCACGCCTTCGAGGAACAGATCGCCTTGCGCTTCCAGGTAGGGCGGCAGGATCACGAAGCCGTCGCAGGCACCTGCTCGGTACCATTCGGCAAGCTGCTCGGCGACGCCTTCGGGCGAGCCGACCGGCGAGAAGAAGTTGAGGCTCTCGGCGTAGCGCTTGCCCGTTTGCCCGACCGTCAGGCCCAGCTCGATGGCCTGTTCGATCACATATTGAAAACGCCCCTTGCTCCCGGTGATGGCCTCGCGGATATCCGGGAACGGCCCATCCTGCGGGTACTGCGCCAGGTCGTGGTTCATGCTGGCGGACATGAAGCTCAACCCCGCCTCGGGGCGAATCAGCTCCTTGAGCAGACGATCCTTGGCCAGCGCCGCGGCATGGGTTTCGCCCACAACCGGCACGATGCCGGGCAGGATCTTAAGCGTGTCCGGGTCGCGGCCATGGCTGCGCGCCTTGTCCTTGAGCAAGCGGTAGAACGCCTTGGCGCGCTCCAATTGCGGATGCACCACGAACACCACTTCGGCGTTCTTCGCCGCCAGGTCGAGAAACGCCTCGGACACCCCGGCCTGGATCAGCACTGGCTGGCCCTGGGGTGGGCGCGGAATGTTGATCGGACCCTTGATATCGAAGAACTCGCCGCGGTGATGCAGGTAATGGAAGGCATCCGGGTCGGCGAACACGCCCTGTTGCGCGTCGAGCAGCAGCGCCTCGTCGCCCCAGCTGTCCCAGAGTTTCTGCACCACCTCGATGAACTCGCCAGCGCGGGCATACCGCTCGGCATGGCCGTAGTGCTGTTGACGGCCGAAGTTGCGCGCCTCGCCATCGCTGACCGAGGTCACCAGATTCCAGGCCGCACGGCCGCCGCTGATGTGGTCGATATTGGCCAGCATGCGCGCCGCGCTGTAAGGCAGCGCGTAGGACGACGACACCGTGCCGCCCACGCCAATGCGATCGGTCACCGCCGCCAGCGCGGACAGCAGGGTCAGCGGCTCGGGCCGCACCACCGGGCGGTAGCGCACCGTTTCGGCAAAGTGGCCGCCGTAGTTGTCGTCGATCGACAGTTTGTCGGCCACGAACAACATGTCCAGGCAGGCCGCTTCGGCGCGCCGGGCAATGGTCTTGTACAACGGCCAGTCGACCGAGCCGGTGGAGGCCGAATGCGGGTGCCGCCAGCCACCCTGGTGAGTACCGGCCTCCAGGTACAGCGCCAGGTGCATCATGGCGTTTGCTCCGCGAAGAAGCTCGCTTCGATCACGCTATCCGCCGGGAAGCTGTTGGGGATCAGGCCTTCACGCTGATACAGGTCGATGGTCGCCTGCTGCAGCGCGCGCACGGCGGCGAGGTCGGTCTCCGGCGTGTTTACCTCACGCTGCACCTTGCCCAGCGCCACTGCCTGGGGCAGCTTGAGCAGGCTGGCGATAGCCTTGGCGTAGGGCTCGGGATGGGCCGCGCCCCATACCCGCGCCTGGGCCAACCGCGCGGCGAAATCCTCGAGCTCGGCACGCTTGCTCTGCAACGCCGCATTGGCGGCCACCAGGTAATTGAGGCTCGGGTAGTCCTTGCCGTCGGCGAGAATCTTCGCGCCGCTCTGCTGCACGGCAAAGGATACGTAGGGCTCCCAGGTGGCGACGGCATCGACGCTGCCGTTGCTCAAGGCCAGGGTCGCCTCCGAGGGCGTGGTGTTGACGAAGGTCACGTCGCTCGGTTTCAGCCCGGCACGCGCCAGGGCATTGAGCGCCAGCGCCTGGCCGGATGAACCTTTGACCGCGGCGATCTTCTTTCCCTTGAGGTCGGCGACCGAGGCGATATCAGCATTGCCGCCGATGATCAGCGCGTTGCCCAGGTAACTCGCCGCCTGAATCGCCTTGGCCTCCAGCCCGGCCGCTGCGGCGAAGGTCAGCGGTGCCTCGCCGACCAGGCCACCATCGAGGTGGCCGGCGCGCAAGGCTTCGAGCAGCGGTGCGGCATTGGGAAACTCGCGCCACTGGATCTGATAGTCCAGGCCGTCGAGTACGCCGGCCGCCTCCATGACGGCGCGCGCATTGCCACGCTGGTCGCCGATGGTCAGCTCAGCGGCGGAGACTGTCAGCGACAGAGTGGACAGCAGCAGGGCCGACAGGCCGGTGCGGATCTTCATTGAACGGCTCCAACAGAACATAAGGGGATGCTCACCAGTCGCTGCCTTGCCCCAGCAACTGCAAGGCGTGATGACGCAGCTCGAGCAGACGCGGATCGTCGCGGCGACGCGGATAGGGGCGCTCGACCTCGAGCTCGGCCAGCACCCGCGCCGGCCGCGCCGAGAACACCAGCACGCGGTCGCAAAGCAGCAGCGCCTCCTCGACATCGTGGGTAACCAGCAGTGAGCTGTAAGCCTGCTGCTGCCAGAGGCGAATCAGCTCGCTCTGCATGGCGATGCGGGTCAGCGAGTCGAGCTTGCCCAGTGGCTCGTCGAGCAACAGCAGCCGCGGCTCGTTGATCAGTGCGCGGGCCAGCGCCACACGCTGCGCCATGCCGCCGGAGAGCTGGCGCGGGTAAGCCTCGCGAAATTCCAGCAAGCCAACCTTGCGCAGCGTTTCGTCGACGCGGTGCTTCTGCTCCCGGAGCTGGCCGCGCGCCTGCAAACCAAGGGCGACGTTGTTCCACACACTGCGCCAGGGATAGAGCGTCGGGTCCTGAAACACCAGCACCCGCGAGTGATGCGGCCCGGGAAGAGCGGCGCCGTCGGCCAGCAGGCTGCCGCTCTGCAAGCTCTCCAGGCCGGCGACCAGACGCAGCAGGGTCGACTTGCCACAACCGGACGGCCCGAGCAGGCCGACGCTTTCGCCGGGTGCCAGTTGCAGGTCGACCTTGTCGAGCACCGGCAGGCGGCTGTCGCCCAGGTCGAAGGCATGGCTGAGGCTGCGGATATCCAGGCTCATTCCCGCAGCATGAAGCGGATGAGCGGTTGCGACGTTCACCATTTCACCGCCCCCTTCTGCCAGGACAACACGCGGTCACGGACGATAAACAGCAGCGTGATCAGCCCTGAGCAAAGCAGCGCCATCACCAGCAGCGCCGCATACATGTTGGCGTAGGCGGCCCAGCCCTGGGCCCACTGTAGGTACCAGCCGAGGCCAGCCTTGACGCCCATCATCTCGGCCACCACCAGCACCGAGAACGAAGCGCCCAGGCCCATGAACAAGCCGACGAACACATGAGGCAATGCGGCCGGAATCGCCACTCGCCAGACCAGAAAGCGCGAATTGGCGCCCAGGGTACGGGCCACCTCGTAGTACGCCTTATCGACGCTGGCCACGCCGGACCAGGTCAGTACCGTGACCGGGAACCAGGTCGCCAGGGCGATCAGGAATACGCTGGCGCTCCAGCTGGTAGGGAAAAAGAAGAAGCAGATCGGCAGCAGCGCGGTGGAAGGAATCGGCCCGAGGATGCGTAGCACCGGATGAACCCAATAGCCGATGCGATGCGACCAGCCAATCGCCACGCCAGCGATGAAACCGGCGAGGCCGCCCACTACCACGCCGTTGACCAGCAGCCACAACGAATGCAGCAGGCTTTCGCCAAGGCGAAACCAGTCATCGACGAACACTTCGATCAGCGCCTGGGGCGGCGCGAAGAACGGCACCGGCAGCAGCACCACCTTGGCAGTGACCAGCAACCACACACCGAGCAGCACGGGAAGGGCCGCCAGCCAGGCGCCTGCCGGGCGCAGGCGCTCCACCAGCCGGCCGAACGGCCCCGGCAGAATGCCGAGCAGCGCCAGCAGCACGCCGAAACCAGCGCCGACGTACGCCAGCTCCCAGGTAAAGGGCCAGGGCTTGCCGCCATCGGGGTAGAACGCGGTGAACAGGGCGAAGGCTATCCACGCCAGTGCGGCCAGCAGACCGCCGCGCCAGAGTGGTGTGGCTACGCGCGGCTGCGCCTGGCTTTGCTCAAGCGAATACGTCGGCATGGATGCTCTCCGCGAATTCCAAGGGGTCGGTACGCGGGCGCAGCACCTCGACGTTCTTCAGGTCGCGGGCGTACACCGCGATCTCCTTCACAAAGGTATTTCCCACCGAGTAGTAGCCGTGGGTGTGCTCGGTAAGGATGGCGTGCACCTCTTCCTTGGACGTGTTGATGGCGAACTTGAGAAACTCCTCGGCCACCGCATCGGGGTTGCGCGACGCCCAGGCATGGGCCTGCAGGATCGAGTGGGTGATGGCCGCTGCCACCGGCGTGTCGTTGCGCGCCAGCTCGCCGCTGACCCCGACCACGCAGCAGCTCATGTTGGCGTACTCCTCGATCATGTTGGTCGCCAACTCGGCAAAGCCCGGCTGCTGCTTGACCCGGTACATCAGTGGATCGGAGCCGCTGGCGGCCTGGATCTCGCCCTTCTCCAGGGCGACGCTGAGCAGGTCGATGGGGTACACCCGCCAGGTCACGTCGCGCACGGGGTCGACGCCATGGCGCTTGAGCATCAGCGAGAAGAAGTTCTTGTCCGCCGCGGCCATATCGGTGACGCCGATGGTGGTGCCCTTCAGCGCCTCGAAACTTTTCGGGCCGTCGTCCAGGGTCAGCAAGCGCAGGCAACCGCCGTGGGTGCCGGCGGTCAGCTTGACGTCGAAGCCCTGCTCCAGCGCCTTGAGCCAGCGCAACGCCATGCCGGTGGCGGCGTCGGCCTTGCCAGTGGCCATGGATTCGAGCAGCACCTCGGTGGAGTTGCCGAAGTTGACGAACTCGACCTCCAGGTTATGGCGTTTGAAGATGCCCTGGCTGTCGGCAACCGCCACGGGTGCCAGGCACACGGCATTGAGGTTGGTGGCCAGCTTGATCTTGCGCGGCTCGGGCAATACCCAGCGATCGCTGTCCAGATCCAGGCCACTGCCAACCGGTTGCGCGCCGTGGCCGGTATGGGCGCCGTGGCCAGCATGACTGGTATCGGCCCAGGCAAAGCGGCTGGCGAACGCCGCCGCGGTGGCGGTACCCGCCAGGGCAAGCAGCTGACGACGGTTGAGCACAGAGATGGGCATGGCGCCTCCATAAGAGAGTCGTGCATGCGCCGCGTGGTCGGGTAGCGTGCGGATAAGGTGCTTCGGCGGGCTTTTGCAGCCAGCGTCACAGGGAAGGCCTTAGACGGTATCGGCTTGACGATCAACAGGGAAATTCAATTTAGGCATAACCTAATATGCCAAATTAGAAAGTTAACCCGTCCTCTATCCCGAAAACCCCGGCACCGTTAGCGGATTGCCAACTGCCAGACGTGGCTTATCGCAACGAGCCACCGTCCTACCCCGCGCTATCGAAAATGCCGCTCCACGGAGAACCTGCCGAATGCCTTGCCTGCCCCCGTACGCCCTGCGCCCACGTCACCTGCTGGCTGCCAGCCTGCTGGGCTGCGCAGCGCTGCCTGTCGCCCATGCCGAGACCGCGACGGGCAGCCTGCAGCTCGAAGGCGTACAGATCACCGAGCAGGCGCCGACCGAGCAGCAGGCAGCCGAGGAGCAACTCGAGCGGGTACCCGGCGGCACCAATCTGGTGGACATGCAGCGCGTCGAGCAGGGCCGCGTGGCCGGCAATGCCGATGTGCTGGCCTACCAGCCGGGCGTGTACGCGCAGTCGCCGGGTAACGAGGGCATCAAGATCGCCATCCGCGGCTCGGGCATCAACCGCGGTACCGGCTCCCACGCCAGCGGCAACCACATCATGCTCGACGGCTTACCGCTGACCGGCTCGGGTGGCACGCCCTATGAGCTGCTGGAGCCGCTGTGGATCAGCCGCGCCGAGGTGCTGCGCGGCGCCAACGGGTTCGACAAAGGCTCGCTGGCCCTGGGTGGCGCCATCGACTACATCACCCGCACTGGCCGTGATGCCGACAAGCTGCAGCTGCGCTACGAAGCCGGCAGCCACGGTTACCAGAAACGCAGCATCAGCTCCGGCCAGGTGCTGGGCGATGTCGACTATTACATCAATGTCACCGACAGCAATTACGACGGTTATCAGGATCATTCGACTGGCAAGGGCCAGGGCGTCGCCGCGAACGTTGGTTATCGCCTCAACGACAACCTGGAGGCGCGTTTCTACCTGCGTTATCGGGAAACAGAGCATGACGTCCCAGGCCGCCTGACCAAGGAGCAGATCAAGCATGATCCGCGCGTAGCCGCTGCCAACAACCTGCGCATCGACGCGCACCGCGACCAGCCCGGCAGTACCTGGTTGGCCAACAAGACCACCTGGCAGATCGACGACGACTCGACGCTGGTAGCGGGCCTGGCCTATCACCACTACCCGATGGATATCGTCGAAAACAGCTCGCCCAACGGCAACACCTACCGGGTGCGCGTGGACTACAGCGACGTCAGTGGCACCCTGAACTACACCCGTCGCCACAGCCTGTTCGGACTCGACAGCACCACCACCGTTGGTTTGCGCAGCACCACCAACCTGCCGAGCAGCAAGTCCAAGGAAAATGCCGCGCTGCCGATCAGCGTCGGCGGCACCGGCTACCCAGCCGGCACCCTGATGCGTGGCTACGAGCACCTGGGTTCGGACAACGTGCTGCATATCGGCAACGAAACCGAGCTGGCCCCCGACCTGTGGCTGACGGGCGGCCTGGCGCTGATCTACACGCGCCGCGAAGTGCAGGTGACCTGGCCAGCTACCGACGACAAGCTCAGCGAACACACCTGGGATTACGCGCCGCGCATCGGCTTGCGCTACCAGCTCAACCCCGAAGTACAGCTGTACGGCAATATCAGCCGCTCGGTCGAGCCGCCCCACGCCTGGTCGATGCTCTGGAGTTCGCCGCTGCGTTTCCCAAACAGCAACCAGCCGTACAGCGCGCGCCAGCGGGCACCAATCTCGCTGGATAACCAGACCGCCACCACCTTTGAAATCGGTGGCCGTGGCGACTCCGTGCTGGGCCAGTGGGATGCCGCCTATTACTACTCGCTGGTACGCAACGAACTGCTGACCGTGCCAGTCGAGAGCAACGTGTTCTCCGAGGCCAACGCCAGCCCGACCATCCACCAGGGCATCGAGCTGGGCCTCGACAGCCCGCTGTGGGACGGCGGCGCAGCGGGTGCCCTGGCCTTGCGCCAGGCCTACACCTTTAGCGACTTCCACTATCGCGACGACGATGCCTTCGGCGACAACCGCCTGCCTGGCCTGCCCCGCCACTACTACCAGGCCGAGCTGCGCTACAGCCTGCCAAACGGTTTCTACGCCGACCTCAACACCCAGTACGCGTCGAAGGTGGCGACGGATTACGCCAACTCCTACTACGCCGATGCCTACGCGATTTTCGGCGCGACCCTGGGCTACGCCTCACCGAAAGACGACTGGCAGACCTGGCTGGACCTGCGCAACCTGACCGACAAACGCTACGCCGCCACTGTCACGCCCGCCTATAACGACAACGGCGCCGACGCCGCGCGCTCCACGCCAGGCGAAGGCTTCGGGGCGTTCGTCGGGGTTTCCTACAGCTTCAACTGACCGATGTTCGTCGCTCAGAACCTGTTGATAATCTTTCAGCCCTGGTTCGTCGACTTTGGTAGCTAAGTGGCGGAAGCGGCCGCTTTGCCTTTTTGGTGTTCCTCATGCCAGAGAATTATCAGGCGACACCAATCGCCCCTTCAGGAGGCCGAGCGGAATTGTTGTAGAGAGGGTTGAGCGACATGGATGTCGCGAGAGCCTCGATGGGCCAGGGACGGCCCTTCGCGGCGGGCCCTCGGAACAATGATGGAGCGAGGGAACCCCAGCGAAGCTGGGGCCGGATGCCGGGGCTAGACCTTTTGGTTTCTTTTGGGGCGATGCCAAAAGAAACCCGCTCGACAGAGCGGAACCGGACGTATGAACAACTCGATAATGCTAGCAAGCCACAGCTCACGCACGGCGTGTGGAGCGTAAAAAGCTCGGGGCTAAAGCCCCTCCTACAAGCTACGCGAACGACCGCTCTCGCTTTTCAGGGGCATAAAGATCGTGAACAGGCTTTCAGAAGTGGCGAGCACGGTGAGCTGCCACTGATGCCAATCATGTAAATAACAATAATTGCTATTTACGAATCATTTACAAGTCCCTATCCTCTGTCCGCTTCCGCCATCCAGAGGGCTTACCGTGTCGACTGCCGCGTTCCAGGCCAGCACTGCCGCTTCTCGCGAGCCTGCCCAGGTCAACTGGCAAGGCATCGACCTCGGCTGGGCCTACAGCGACCTGCTGATCAGCCTGAGCCGGCGCACCCGCTGCGTGCAGCGCGCCTACGATGTGTTGCACGACGCCCTGCTGCGCTTTGCCCTGGCCCAGCACCGCCGGCCGGTCGAGCAGCCCAACGCCTATCTGCGCCGGGTTGCCCACTCGGTGCTGATCGATTGCTACCGCAGCGAATCGCGCCTGGAATCGCTCGAAGATCAGAATCCCGAAGACGTGGCGCCAGGCCAGGTGGCGCCGTCGTGCGAACACCTGCTCGATATCCAGCAACGCCTCAAAGCCCTGCAGCGTATTCTCGATTGCCTGCCCGAGCGCTGCGCCCAGGTGTTCTGGATGGCGCGAATCGAGGGCTACACGCAACCGGATATCGCCATGCGCCTGGGCATCAGCCTGAACATGGTCGAGCGGCACATGATGCGCGCGCTGATCGACCTGCGTCGCGCCCGCGATCTGCTGCAGCCATGAGCGACGCCACCACCCAGGCGGCCGCCTGGTTCCTGCGCATCCGCAGCGACGCCAGCCTGGCGCAGCAGCCAGAGTTCAGCGGCTGGCTGGCCGCCGACCCGGCGAACGCCGAGGAATACCACGCCTTCGAGGCGCTCTGGAACGATTTCGGCAATACCCGCCAGACCGAAGCGCTGGCCGGCGCCATGGAGCGCCAGCACGGCGAGCGCCGCAGCGGTTTGCGGCGCGGCGCTTGTGCCTTGCTGCTGATGCTCGCCTCGGCCGCCGGCTGGCTCGGCTATCGGCAAAGCCCACAAACACTCGCCGTGCAGACCCCGATTGGCGAGCGCCAGCAGATCACCCTGCGCGACGGCAGCGAGCTGCAGCTCAATGCCGCCACCGAGATCGCCGTGCACTACAGCTGGCGCCAGCGCCATGTTGATTTGCGCCAGGGCGAGGCGATGTTCGACGTGGCACGCAACCCGTATCGGCCGTTCGTGATCGACAGCAGCCTGGCGCAGATCACCGTGCGCGGCACCCGCTTCGTGGTCAATCGCCTGCCGGACCGGCTGCGGGTCAGCGTCGACCATGGTTTGGTGGAAGTGGCCAGTACCCAACAGCCAGGCGAAACCTGGCAGGTCGGCGCCGGCCAGGTGATCGAGGTGGATCGCGCCGGCCATCTGCATCGTGTCGATATCGCCGTTGGCAACGCCCTGGCCTTTACCCGCGGCAACCTGGTGTTCGAAGACGCCGACCTCGGCGAAATCGCCGCCAGCCTGTCGCGTTATCGCCAGCGCCCCATCCAGGCAACCGGTGGCTACCCGACGCCACGCATCAGCGCCGTGCTGCAGCTCAGCGATGTCGAGGACTTCATCCATGCATTGCCAAATATCGCACCGGTGAAGGTAAACGAAACCGCGCAGCACACCGAGCTGAGCCGGCGCTGACGACCGTTCGTCGGCCTCGTATCAGGGAAAATTACGCTGCATCGTCATCCAGGCATCCCCCATTCCCGTATCTGAAAAGGATGCCTCGATGCTCCACTCATTCGCGCTGCGCAATATGCTGGCTGTCGCCAGCTTCGCCCTGGTCGCGCCGGTAATCGCCGCCCCGGTCGAGCTGAACCTACCGGCCCAGCCGTTGAGCGTTTCGCTGCGCCAGCTTGGCGAAGCCGCCGGCCTGAGCATCGCCGCGGACAGCAGCCTGACCGGCCACCTGCAAGCCCCAGCGGTAAATGGCACGCTGGAGCCGATGGTCGCGCTGCAACGGCTGCTAGCCGGCAGCGGCCTGAGCTACCAGCATGCCGGCAACACACTGATCATCACCCGCCAGCAAGACCACGGCGCCTCGCTGGAACTCGGCGCCACCAGTATCACCGGCGCCGGCCTCGGCGACACCACCGATGGCAGCGGTTCCTACACCACAGGCTCGACCAGCACTGCCACCAAGTTGCCGCTGACTCTGCGCGAAACACCGCAGTCGGTCAGCGTGATGAGCCGCCAACGCATGGATGACCAGAACCTCACGCAACTCACCGACGCGGTGCGCCAGGTGCCCGGCCTGAGCATAAATCAAGGTGGCAATAGCGGCTCGGACAGCAGCGCTATCTACTCGCGCGGCTTCCGGGTCGAGAACTACCAGATTGATGGCGAGCAGTTGCTCAACAGCGGCTACGCGTCGATCTTCCAGAGCAATGACCTGGCGATCTACGACCGCATCGAAGTGATTCGTGGCGCTACCGGCCTGACCAATGGCGTCGGTACGCCGGGTGCGACCCTCAACCTGATACGCAAACGACCGACCAGCGAATGGAAGAGCAGCGTCGGCCTCAAGGCCGGCTCCTGGGACAATAACGCCATCGAACTGGACAGCGGCGGCCCGCTCAACGAGAGCGGCAGCGTGCGGGCCCGTATGGTCGCTGCCTACCGTGACGCCGGCTCGAACATTGACCGCCTCAACGAACGCCACAAGGTCATCTATGGCATCGTCGAAGCCGACCTCACGCCCGACACCCTGCTCAGCGTCGGTGCCGATGTGCAGCACCACGACGCCAACAACCATGCACGCTTCGGCTTGCCGCTGTTCTACAGCGATGGCTCGCACACCGACTGGTCACGTTCGGATTCGGCGGCCACCGCCTGGGCCTACTCCAAGCGCCACTACGCCAGCGGCTTCGCATCGCTTGAGCACCAGTTGAACGAGGACTGGAAAGCCAAGGCCACTTTCAGCCGAGGGCGCTATGAATACGACGAGGTGATCGGCCATGCCTCGGCCTGGAGCTTCCCGGATCGCCAGACCGGAACTGGTGGCCAGACCTACGGTGGCCGCTGGGCCGCTACGCCAGTGCAGGACAGCATCGACCTCAACCTGCGCGGCGCCTTCGATGCTTTCGGCCAGCGCCATGATCTGATCATTGGCCACGCCCGCCAGCAAACCCGCTACAAGGCAGACAACTACCGGCTCTGGTACTTCGGCTCGATCCCCACCTACAACGGCTGGGACGGCAAGACTCCGGCGCAGCCGGACTTCGAGGTCACCGGCCGCACCGATTACAACGAACACCAGGAATCCACCTACGGCAGCATCCGACTGCGCGCCACCGACAAGCTCTCGCTGATTCTCGGCGGCCGCGTCACAGATTGGCAAAACGTGCAGAAGACCGATAACTATGGCCCGGACGACGAGGTGTCGCGACGCAAGGAGACCGGCGTGTTCACGCCCTTCGCCGGCGTGGTCTACGACCTCGACGATACCTGGTCGGTCTACACCAGCTACACCAGCATCTTCAAACCGCAAAACAACCTTACGGCACCCGGCGCCTTTATCGATCCGCTGGAGGGGGTCGGCTACGAAATGGGCATCAAGGCCGGCTTCTTCGAGGATCGCCTGAACTTCTCCACGGCGATTTACCAGATCGAACAGGACAATTTCGCCGTTGCCACAGGTGAGTCCGCCCCCAATGGCGACCAATTCTACCGTGCAGAGTCCGGCACCAAGACCCGCGGCTTCGAAGTGGAACTGAGCGGCGAGCTGCTGCCCGACTGGCAGTTGAGCGCCAGCTTCTCGCGCAATATCGTGCAGGACAGCAACGGCCGCGCACTCAACACCGAAGTCCCGCAGAACACCGCCAAGCTGTTCACCAGCTACCTGATCGACAACCTCGGCAATGGCCTGACCGTCGGCGGCGGGGTGAACTGGCAGAACGCGATCTACACCGACGGCGCGGGCCCGAACAGCGTGCGCTTCACCCAGGAAAGCTACGCCGTGGTCGATCTGATGGCCCGCTACCCGCTCACCGAACAATTGAGCGCAACGCTCAACCTCAACAACCTGCTCGACAAGACGTACTACACAGGCACTTCGTCGGCCTACTACGGCACGCCGCGTAATGCGACGCTGGGGTTGCGACTGACGTTCTGAGCCTAAACAGCCCGGCGTGCCAATACGCCGGGCTGGTTAGCCTGCGCTCAGAAGTCCAGGGTGGCCGAGACCTTCAACGTACGTGGCTCGCCCTGGGTCAGGTAGCCGCCGTTGGTGGAGGCCCAGTAAGCCTTGTCGGCGACGTTCTCAAGGCCCGCACGCAAGGTGAGCAGGCGCTCTTCATCCAGTTTCATGGCATAGCGGGCGCCCAGATCGACGCGAGTCCAGGCGGGAATGCTCAGGTTATTGGCAGAGTCGATGTACTGGCCGCCCGTGCGCAGCAGCAGGCCATTGACGGTTAACCCGGAAACTCCCGGCACGTCCCAATCGGCGCCAACGTTGAACTGGAACTTCGGCACCCCGACGGCACGATTGCCGTCATTGAGGCCGTTGACGGTGCCACGTAATTCGGTATCCATCCACGTCGCCCCGGCCAGCACACGTAGCCCGGAAAGGGGCTCACCAAACATGTTCAGTTCGACACCGCGGTTGCGCTGCTCGGCATCGACACTGAACGTTCCGCCCTGAGTAATCCCTTGCGGCTGCTCGATGCGATAGACGCCCAGGCTGCCACCGAACGCCCCCCAATCCAGCTTGACGCCTGCCTCGATCTGCTTGGAACGGTAAGGTGCAAAGGTCGCTCCGGCATTGCTTGCCGAGGTAGGCGCAGTCGGCCCCTGCTGCAGGGATTCGATGCGGTTGGCATAGAGCGATACGGCGTCAGTGGCCTTGAACACCACGCCGTAGGCCGGTGTGGTGATGCTCTCGTCATAAGGCGTACCACGAGCTCCGCTGTTCGCGTTCCAAGAGTCGGAAGCCAGGCTCTGTCGGCGCAGGCCAAGCGTCAGCAGCAGACGGTCATCCATGAAGCCAAGCGTGTCGGATACCGCAGCACTGCGGGTGGTGAGCTTGGCAGTCTTGCGTGGATCATGGAGATCGCCACTGACACTGGCTGTCGGCTCGGGGCTTGGGAAGGGATCGTAAAGGTTACCCGGAAGACGATTGGCGGCAGTGGTCGACTCGAAGGCATTACGCTTTTCCTGCCACAAACCGTTAACGGCGACATTCAGCTGATGGCTGATCGTGCCAGTCTGCACACGTCCACGCAGGCCGGCGACTGAACTAAAGGTCTCTTGATCGAGCGGCGAATAGAGCCGCCCGACCCGACCATCACCATTGGACGATTCCAGAAACAGCGAGGAATACACCCCATTCTCGCGGGTGTATTTACCGCCACCGGCGAGATACGCCGTCCAGTTGTCACTGAGGTCATATTCGGCGTTGAACATGCCATAGGTATCTTCCAGCTGCGACCAACTCCAGGGCTGCGCGTAGTTGGCATCCGAGTCCGGTGCTTTGGGCAGCTTGCCGCCCAGCCCCGCCGTCGAGGTCGCCAGGTTGATCACCGCACGTCCTTCGTTGATGCGCTGCTTCTGGTAACCGAAGTCCGTAGACAGGCGCAGGCGTTCGCCCCGGTAATCGAGGCCGATGGTAGCCAGGCTGAAATGTGAATGTTCGCCATCGACTGCCGTTTCGCCGTCGCGCTTGGCCAGGTTGACGCGCACCCCGAAGCGGTTGTCCTCGCCAAAACGCTGCCCCACATCGACGTGCCCGCCCGCACGCGAGTCGCTTGCGTAATCCAGGGTGATACTGCGGTTCGGCTTATCCTCGGCGCGCTTGGAGATCACGTTGATCGTCCCGCCTACACCACTGCCACCCGGCGCTACGCCATTGAGAAAGGCATTGGCACCTTTGAACACCTCAACCCGCTCGACCGCCTCGGTGGATATGATCTGCCGCGGCAAAATCCCGTACAGGCCATTGAAGGCGATCTCGTCGCTATACAGCTGGAAGCCGCGCACCACGAACACCTGGGAAAAGTTGCCGAACCCATTGGACTGGCGAATCGCCGGGTCACTGGCCAGCACCTCACCAAGACTTCGCGCCTGACGACTCTGAATCAGTTCGTTGGTGTAGCTGGCCGCGCTGAACGGCACATCCTGCATATCCTGATTGCCCAGCATGCCGATCCGCGCGCCGCGGGCGACCTGGCCACCGGCGTACTCGACCGGCAGATCGAGGCGCCCATCGGCCTGGCCGCTGACGGTGGTGGCGTCGAGCTGCAGTGAGTTGGCGTCGCTGCTCAGCAGCACCAGGCTGACCGTGCCGTCGGCGCCAATCAGGTAGCTCAGGCCACTGCCCTGCAACAGCCGCTGCAGGCCTTCGTCTACCGAGTAGTCACCCTTGAGGGCCGGCGCCTGACGCTCACCGGGGGTCAGGCTGGCATCGTAGAGCAGGCGCACGTTGGCCTGCTCGGCGAAGTCGGTCAGCGCCGCATCGAGCGGCTGAGCCGGGAGGTCGAACTCCAGGGCCGAGGCGCTGGTGGCAGCGAGCAGCAGGTGGGCGGTGGCGATGGCTTGCCAGAGAGGAGTACACATCAGGCGCATGCTGGATTTCCTGTGTTCTGCATAAGTTCATGCGAAGAAGTCGCATTTGCAGAGAGGAAGACGAAGCACCCGCATGTTTCTGAACCGCGCCCGCGATTATTTTCCAGCGCCCGCCAATACCGCGAATCACGCGGCGGCGAATCAGGCGCGGCTGACCAGCAGCAAACCGGGCAGGCGCACCAGGCGTACCGGCAGGGCACTCTCGATGGCGCGCAGCACGGCCTGGGGGTCGTCATGGGCGAACACGCCGGTTACCTTGAGCTCGCGCACGCTGTCATCGAGAAAGATCACCCGCTGGCGCTGGCTGCGCTCGAGCGCGGCGAACACCTCGCTCAGCGGCTGGGCGCGGAACACCAGCTTGCCCCGCTGCCAGGCCAGCTGCTGACGGGCATCCAGTGGCTGCACCGCCTGCAGGTGATCGCCGCTCCAGCGCACCTGCTGGTTGGCGCCTACCGGCAGCGGCTGATCCGTTGCATCGCTGGCCTGCACCTGCCCTTCGGTCACGGCCAGCACCACGTCGCGACCATCGTAATCGACATCGAAACGCGTGCCGGTCACCCGAATCCGCGCCGCCCCCGCCTCGACGATGAACGGCCGGCTGGCATCCTTGGCGACCTGCAAATCCACCTCACCGCGGTACAGGCGCACTTCGCGGCGACCTTCGCGGAGCGTCCAGTCCAGCGCCGTGGCGCCATTGAGCGTGAGGATCGAACCGTCGTCCAGTTCGAGGGTGCGCACTTCGCCGGGCGCTGTCGCCACATCGGCGTACCAGCCCAGCCAGACGCCCTGGGGCAGCCACAGGGCCAGCAGCAAGAGCGCGGCACTGGCCAGCGGTACGCTCCAGCGCAACGCGCGACGGCGGCGCGTCGGCCGCTGGGCCTGCGCGGCGATGGGCTGCACAGTCGCCGGCTGCTGCACCTGGCCCAGCAATGCCCAGAGCCGATCCACCTCACGCGCAGCCTGTTCGTGAGCCGGCGAGCGTTCGCGCCAGGTTTTGGCAGCCAGGTGATCGGCCGCCGTGGCGCACCCGGAATGCAGCAGCACCTGCCATTCCCTGGCCTGGGCGAGAAGCGAAGCGTCGGCGGTCACGGCATCCAATCCATTTTCTGCTGGCAGTGTTCGAGAGCCTTGAGGATATAGCGCCCGGCCATGCTTTCGGAAACTCCAAGGCGCTGGCCGATCTCCTTTTGCGTCAGGCCGTCGAGGCGATTCCACAGCAGCGCCTGGCGCAGGTGGGGCGGCAAGTCCTCAAGGATACTCTGCAGCCGGCCGAGCTGCTGCCCGTCACCCACGATCTGCTCGGGGCCGGGCTGCTCGGAGGCGAGCTCCACCGAGACGTCTTCCTGTACCGGCCGCGCCTGCAGCTGGCGCTGGTGATCGATGACCAGATTGCGGGCGATGCGATACAGAAAGGCACGCAAGTTGCCCACCTCGTCACTGCCGCGGCGCTGGAAGCGCAGCCAGGTTTCCTGGCGCAGGTCAGCTGCCAGTTCGCTGCACTTGACCTGCCGCGTCAGGAAACGCAGCAGCTCACCGGCATGGCGCTGGAACTGGCCGTCGTGGGCATCGCTGTCGCGGGGCGGGCGCACTCGGAGGATCTCGTGCAGAAGAAACGGGTTGCGAACATATCGCCGCTGATAATTATTTTCAACAAAAGACAGCCGTCAGCCGTTTGCACGGCACACGGGGCGCAGCGCCTGCTGCCCACCGCGTCAATCCACCGTGTAGCCCAACACGCGTGGCAACCACAACGCAATTTCCGGGAATACCGCGACCAGAACCAGGGCGCAGCCCATCACCAGCACGAACAGCAGGGCCCAGCCGATAGTCTGCTCCAGGCGGATCTTCGCCACTTCGGTGGTGACCATTAGGTTGATCGCAACCGGCGGGGTGAACTGGCCTATGGCGATGTTCATCGCCAGCAGGATGCCGAACCACACCGGGTTCCAGCCGAAGTGCTGCATCACCGGGATGAGGATGGGCATCAGGATCAGGTAGATCGAGATGGCGTCGAGCAGCATGCCGGCCAGCAACACGGCGATCATCACCAGCACCAGCAGCACCGTGCCGTTATCGGAGAGCGAGATCAGCCATTCGGCCATATGGCGGAAGGTGCCGAGCATGGTGCCGGCCCAGGCGAAGATGCCGGCCAGGGCGATGATCAGCATCACCACGCCGGAGATCACCGCGGCCTCCCCGCACAGGCGCCACAGGTTGCTCCACTGCAGTTCACGGGTGACGAACAGACCGACCAGCACGCCATAGGCGACACCGACCACGGCGGCTTCGGTCGGCGTGAACAGGCCGCTGCGCAGGCCGCCGAGAATCAGGATCGGCGCGAACAACGCCGGCAATGCCTGCTTGAAACTCGGCCACAGCGGTGGCCGTTCGGTGCCTTCAGGCGCCTCCCAGCCGTAGCGGCGCGACAGCAGCCAGGCCGGCAGCAGCAACACGATGCCCGCCACAATGCCCGGGAACAGACCGGCGGCGAACAGCGCCCGCAGGTCGACGCCCGGCACCACGATCGAATACAGAATCAGCGCGATCGACGGCGGAATCAGAATGGCGGTCGAGGCCGAAGCGGCGATCAGGGTCGCCGAAAACGGCTTGGGGTAACCCGCTTTGGTCATGCTCGGCAACATCACCATGGCCACCGCTGCGGCGTCCGCCGGGCCGGAGCCGCTCATGCCGCCCATGATCAGGCAGACCAGTACCGCCACCATCGCCAGGCCGCCATGGCGGGGGCCGATCATTGCCTGGGCAAAGCGCACCAGGCGTAGTGCCACGCCGGCCTTCTCGAACACCAGGCCGGTGAGGATGAACAGCGGAATGGCGATCAGCGGGTACTTGGCCACGCCGTTGTAGGTATTGGTGCCCAGGGTGGCGAGCATGTCCGGCGACAGCCCGGCGATGATGCCGATGGCGCCGGACAGGCCAAGGGCGAACGCCACCGGCACGCCGAGCAACAGCAGAACAAGGAAACTGGCGATCAGCCAGAGATCAGGGCTCATCGTGGTCGCTCCCGCGCAGCCGCTCTAGGGTCATCTGGCATAGGCGCACGAACATCAGCACGGCAAGCAGCGGCAGCCACACCACGTACCACCAGTTCGGCAGACCCAGACCCGGCGACTCCGATTGCCACTGGTATTCCTCAAGGGCGAACTGCCCGCCGAACCACAGCACTAGCCCCAGCACCAGGGTCGCCACCAGCCACTGGCCGATGATCAATGGCGTGCGCAGCCGCGGGCACAGGCGTTCTAGAAAGCCGATACGAATGTGCCGGTTGCGGCGCAGCGCCACCGAGGCGCCGGCGAAGGTCAGGATAACCAGCAGGAACACCGACAGCTCCTCGGTGAAGGCGAAGGAGGCATCGGTGAAATAGCGCACCACCACGTTGGCCAAGCTGATCAGGCTGATGATCACCAGCGCCAGGGTGGCGAGCCAGCGCTCGAGTGGCGCGTCGACTTGCTTGCTCATGGGTGTTCTCGCAAAAAGCGGGAGCCACTGCCGGCTCCCTTGACTCGATCAGGGCTTGGCGATGGCGCTGCGGGCCGCGTCGAGCAGCTTGTCGCCGATCTTCGGCGCCCACTTCTCGTGCACGCTGCGGGTGGCGTCGACGAACGCCTGGCGCTCGGCATCATTGAGCTCGACCACTTCCACGCCACGGCTGCGGATGTCTTCCAGGCGCTTGGCCTGCTGGCTGCGCGACAGTTCCACTTCCCACTTGCCGGCATCCAGAGCGGCCTGGCGCAGCAGCTCGCGGTCTTCCTCGGGCAGCGTTTTCCATACGCGCTGGTTGACCGCGAAGATCAGCGGGTCGGCCATGTAGTGCCACAGGGTCAGGTACTTCTGGCCGACCTGGTCGACACGCGCCACGTCGAACACCGACAGCGGGTTCTCCTGGCCGTCGACCGCGCCAGTGGTCAACGCCGGCTTGGCGTCGGCCCAGCTCATCTGCGTGGGATTGGCACCCAGTGCACTGAAGGTGTCCTGGAACAGCGGCGAGCCGACCACGCGGATCTTCAGGCCAGCCAGGTCAGCCGGCGCACGCACTGGCTTGCGGGAGTTGGAGACTTCACGGAAGCCGTTCTCGCCCCAGGCCAGCGGCACGATGCCGCGCTGCTCGATGGCGGCGAACGACAGCTTGCCGGCCTCTCCCTGGGTGATGGCGTCGAGGTCGGCGTTGTCCTTCATCAGGAAGGGCAGGGAGAACAGGTTCAGCTCCGGCACCTGGGGCGACCAGTTGATGGTCGAGCCCACGGCCATATCGATCAGCCCAGAGCGCATGGCCGAGAACTCCTTGGTCTGGTCGCCAGCGACCAGTTGCGCGTTCGGGTAGACGCGCAAGGTAATACGCCCTTCAGAGCGCTCGTTGACCAGCTCGGCCCATTTCTGCGCAGCCTGCCCCCAGGGGAAGGCATCCGACAGAACGGTGGAAACGGAATATTCGCGCGCCTGGGCCGCGAAGCCGGCGGACAGTGCAGCGGTTGCGGCCACAGCCGCCAGTAAGCGAGTGAGTTTCATAGGGCATCCTTGGTTGGATCGTGGTTCTAGTTGTTGTAAGCGCATGCGGCTTGAGGCGCGCAGCAGATCCAGCGGCGAGCGGATGGTTCGCCAGGGTGCCGGGGTCGGCACGGGGACGGCGCCCGCGGGCGCCAGCACAGCCCAGGCATCTTGTGAACGCACGGGCCGCTTTGCGGTGAAGCTGAGTGTCGCAACTATCCCAGAACGATGACGCGCATGCCATACGCAGCCATCGCCAGCGCCTCTATAATGCGCGACACTAAGGAAGCCTCTCATGTTTCGTGATGCCTGGCGCCACGCGCCAACCCACCGCAAGGTCTGGGCGCTGGCGGCGCCGATGATTCTTTCCAACCTGTCCGTGCCACTGGTGGCGCTGGTCGATACCGCGGTGGTCGGCCACCTGCCCCATGCCCATCAACTGGGCGCCGTGGCGGTGGGCAGCAGTTTGTACATCCTGATCGTCGGAGTACTTGGCTTCTTGCGCATGGGCACCACCGGCTTCGCCGCCCAGGCCTGTGGCCGCGGCGATGGTGGCGCGCTACGCCAGGTGCTGGTGCAGGGCCTGCTGCTTGCGGCACTGCTGGCGCTGGTGGTTGGCGCACTGGCCATACCCTTCAGTGGCCTGGCGCTGGAGCTGATGAACCCGTCGGCCGAACTCGACGGCCTGACCCGGGATTTTCTGCACACGCGCCTGCTTGGCCTACCGGCAGCGCTGGCCAACTACGCGCTGATCGGCTGGCTGCTCGGCGCCCAGAACGCCCGCGCGCCGCTGGTGATGCTGCTGGTCACCAACCTGCTGAACATCGTGCTGTCGCTATGGTTCGTACTTGGCCTGCACTGGGAAGTGGTAGGCGCCGCTCGCGCTGCGGTGCTGGCCGAATGGGGCGGCCTGCTGGTCGGCCTGGCGCTGGCCCGGCGTGCCCTGCGCCGCCATCCCGGCGGCACGCGCTGGGCGGCGATGGCCCGGTGGCAGAGCTGGCGCGCGCTGCTGGCGGTGAACCGCGACATTTTCCTGCGCTCGCTGGCGCTGCAGGCGGTGTTCCTGATGATCACCATTCAAGGCACGCGCCTCGGCGACGCCACGGTGGCTGCCAACGCCTTGTTGCTCAACGGCCTGTTGATAACTGCCTACGCACTGGATGGCCTGGCCCATGCGGTCGAGGCGCTATGCGGCCACGCCATCGGCGCGCGGGATCGTTTGGCGCTCAGGCGCAGCCTGATCGTCGCCGGTATCTGGTCGCTGCTGGCCAGCCTGGTATTCGCGCTGGCGTTCGCATTTGGCGGCCACCTGTTTATCAACCTGCAGACGGATATTGCCGCGGTGCGCGAAACCGCCGACCACTACCTGCCCTATCTCGCCCTGCTACCGTTGTTCGCGGTGTGGAGCTACCTGCTCGACGGCCTGTTTATCGGCGCCACCCGCGCCCGCGAGATGCGCAACGCCATGCTCGTCGCCCTGGCCATCGGCCTGCCGGTCGCCTTGGCGCTGCAGGGCTTCGGCAACCACGGCTTGTGGATCGCCTTTCTGACCTTCATGGCATTGCGTGGGCTGGCTCTGGGTGCGCTGGCCTGGCGGCTGGCGCGGCGTGATCAGTGGATTGCGGCGCCGGGCAGTTGATCCCGCTCTCATCGCCATTCAGATATGGAAAAAGCCCGCTGAATCGCGGGCTTTTTGTTGGCTGCCGATCAAGGCACCAGCGGCAATTCGCGCTTGTGCTGGGTCTTGTCGTAGGTCTGCACGATGGCCTGATAGGCGCTGTCGCTGACCGGCTTTTCCTGCAGGAAGGCGTCGATGTCGTCGTAGCTGACGCCGTGTACCTGCTCGTCCGGGATGCCCGGGCGTTCGTCTTCCAAGTCGGCGGTCGGCACCTTGGAGAACACCGCGGCCGGCGCGCCGAGGCGTTCGGCGATGCGCCGTACCTGCCCTTTGACCAGGCCGCTGAGCGGGGCCAGGTCGCAAGCGCCGTCACCGAACTTGGTGAAGAAGCCCATCACCGCTTCGGCGGCGTGGTCGGTGCCGATCACCAGGCCGTTGCGGGCGTTGGCCACGGTGTACTGGGCCAGCATGCGCATGCGCGCCTTGGTATTGCCGAGCACGAAGTCGCGGCGTGCCGAGGTCAGCCCGCCTAGCTCGGGGATCTGCGCGGCGAGGCCGGAGACCGCCGGGGCGATGTCGATGGTCTGCACTTCATCCGCGGCGATAAAGGCCAGCGCGGCCTGGGCGTCGGACTCGTCGTGTTGCACGTTGTGCGGTAGGCGAATGGCGATAAAGCGGTAGGTCTGATCGCCCGTCTCACCGCGCAGTTGCTCCACAGTCAGCTGCGCCAGGCGGCCAGCCACCGAGGAATCCACGCCGCCGCTGATGCCGAGCACCAGCACCTTGGTGCGCGAGGCGGTCAGGGTGTCCTTGATGAAGGCGATACGTTTGGCGATCTCGGCGTCAACGTCGGCATCCGAGGTGAACGGGGCGATCACGCCCAGGGCTTTGGCGATTTCAGCTTGGCGGTTGCTCATGAGGAGGCTCCCTGATTGGCATCGGTACGGAATACGTGTTTCAGATAGGTGACGAAGTTCGGGTCGCGGCACTGGGTCTTACCGGGCGTATCGGAAATCTTCGCCACCGGCTGGCCGTTGCAGTCGATCATCTTGATGACGATGTTCATCGGCTCCACGCCCGGAATATCGCAGGTCAGGTTGGTGCCGATGCCGAAGCTGACATGAATGCGATCATGCAGCGCGCGGTACAGTTCAAGTGCCTTGGGCAGGGTCAGACCGTCGGAGAAGATCAGCGTCTTGGTCATCGGGTCGATGCCCAGTTTTTGGTAGTGAGCGATGGCCTTTTCCGCCCAGACCAGCGGGTCGCCGGAGTCGTGGCGCAGGCCGTCGAACAGCTTGGCGAAGTACAGATCGAAGTCGCCGAGGAAGCTGTCCATGCCGATGGTGTCGGTCAGGGCGATCCCCAGCAGGCCGCGGTACTCCTTGACCCAGCACTCCAGCGCTGCCTTCTGGCTGTCGATCAGCCGTGGGCCGAGCTGCTGGTGCGCCATGAACCATTCGTGGGCCATGGTGCCCAGAGGGCGCAGTTCCAGCTCGCGGGCCAGGTGCACGTTGCTGGTGCCGACGAAACGGCCCGGGAAGTCGTGCTTGAGGATGTTCACCACCTCCTCCTGCACGCGGTAGGAGAAGCGCCGGCGGGTGCCAAAATCGGCCATCTGGAAGCCCGCCAGCTCATCGGCAGTGGCTTCGCCCTTGAGCCAGTCGAGCTTGCGGTACAACTGCTCGCGCACCTGCTCGATCACCACTTCGCGGTAGCGATAGCGGTTGCGCACCTCGGAAACGATGGCCAGCAGTGGGATCTCGTAGAGGATCACGTGCAGCCACGGGCCGCGCACTCGAATCGCCAGCTGGCCGGCGTCGTCGGTGCCGACGTGCACATAGCGCATGTTGAAACGGAACAGGCTGAGGAAGCGGATGAAGTCCGGTTTGATGAACGGGATCTTCTCCAGATAGGCCAGCTGATCAGCGGTGATCGAGGTGTTGACCAGCTGTTCGATCTGGTAACGGATCTCGGCCAGGTAGGGCGTCAGGTCCTCGTTGCTGCGGCAGCGAAACTCCCACTCGACTTCGGCGTTGGGGTAGTTGTGCAGCACGGCCTGCATCATGGTCAGCTTGTAGAAATCGGTGTCCAGCAGGTTCTGGATGATGCTGGGGGCAAATACGCTCTCACTCATGGTCACTCTCCTCGAGGCGGGCCAGCTCGCTATCGAGCGCTCCGCTATCGGCGCAGATGATGATGCCCTGCGCGCGCATCTGTTCGATGGCTTGCGTCGCGCCGGCTTCGGAAATGGCCCGGCACGCCGGAAGATACAGCAACACCTCAAGGCCAGCGCTACGCAGTTGCAGCGCGGTGTTCTTCACGCAGAAGTCCAGTGCCAGACCGCCGACCACCACGGCCTCCACGCCGGCGACTTTCAGGTATTCGATGACACCCGTGCTGCGCTTGCCGGCCAGGTCGTGGTAGCAGGCGCCGTAGGGGTGCAGATCGGGTTCGACACCTTTCCAGACGAAGAAGTCATAGTCGATTGGCGCGGGCAGCTCATCGAGCAGCTCGAAGCCGGCAGTGCCTGGTACGCAGTGGCTGACCCAGGTCAGGTCGGCGTTGGCATGGCTCAGGGGCTGCAGCATCTTGTCGTGGCCCTCGACCACCCACAGAGCCTGTGGCGTGTGGGCATCCTTGCTGCCCAGGCGCAGGGTGCCGCGACGCGCCATGTCGTTGAGCGGCGCGGCAATCTCATGACCGCCGGGCACCGGCAACTCAGCGGGGCACAGGCCCGTGAAGCCCTTTTGCGCATCAACATCGAACGTGGCGATCTTCATCTGACATCTCCTGCTCATGGAGCCGCATCACTGCGGGGTGGAAACATATTCCACCAGGTGTATTATGTGTGTCAACTCCCATCTGCAAGGAGATTCACGATGCTGCCATCACCGCTCCAGCGCTTCGCCGCAGGCCGTGACCAGCCAACGCCGCAGCGGTTCGCGCTGGCGATCTACGGCGGCGCCTTCGACCCACCCCATGCCGGCCACGCCAGCGTGATCCGCCGCGTGCTCGACAGCTGCGATCAGGTGCTGGTGGTGCCGAGCTACCGACACGCCGATGGCAAACGCATGGCCGACTTCGACCTGCGTTGCGCCTGGGTCGAGCGCCTGGCCGCGCGCTTCGGTGATCGGGTACGCTGCTGCCGTCTGGAGCGTGAGCTCGGCGCCGATGGCCGGGTGATCTACAGCTACGATCTGCTCAGCCAACTGGCTGAACGGTATGGCCTGCCGAACGAGCGCCTGGCGCTGGTGATCGGTGAAGACAATCTCACCCGGCTGGCGACCTTCCACCGCGCCGCCGAGCTGCGCCAGCGCTTCGGCCTGCTGGTCGCCGACGAGGAGATGACCGTGCACAGCAGCGCGATTCGGGCGATGATCGCCGCCGGGCAGGCGATCCCCGAGGCCTGGCAGTTGCCGGAGATCCAAAGCGAGATGACGATTTACAGGAGGTCCGTTTGAGTTCTGTCGAGGTACTAGCCAGCGTGGATCTGATCGCTCTGCGCATGGATGCCGAGAGCCGCCAGTTGCACGTGCTGCTGCACCGCCGCGAGCGCGAGCCGTTCAAGGGCCAGTGGGCGCTGCCGGGAGTGATCGTCAATGGCAGCACCCGCGACGCCAACCTGGAAGCGGCTGCCCATCGTGTGCTGCGCGATAAGGCACAAGTGCTGCCACGCCATCTTGAACAGGTTGGCACCGAAGGCAGCGCCGAGCGCGACCCGCGCGGCTGGTCGATGAGCACCTATTACCTGGCCCTGTTGCCTCCTGACACCGAAACCGCCGACGACGGCCTGCGTTTCGCCCCGCTCAACGAAGTGCTGGACGGGCGTCTCGGCCTGCCCTTCGACCACGGGCGGCTGGTGCGTTTAAGCGTCGAGCGCCTGGCCAGTAAATCCGTCTACACCAGCCTGCCGCTGTACCTGGCTGCGCCGCGCTTTACCGTGCTCGATGCCCTGAACGCCGCCCAGGCGTGCCTGGGCACGACGATCAACAACACCTCGCTGCGCAAGCGCCTGGAAAAGATGAAGGACGCCGGCTGGATCCGCGACACCGGCGAAAAGAACTTCCCGAAAATGGGCCGCCCCCAGCAATTGTGGGAGCTGACCGAACAGGCCGAGGGGGTGTTCGTGTTCGACCGCAGCCTGTTGGCGGATCGGGCGAGTAGCTGAAGTAACCTCACCTAACGTAGGGTGGATGACGCTCTTTTCATCCACCACTGCTATTGCAGAACGGTGGACGGGTCGGGCCGCGTAGGTGAAGCGTCGTCCACCCTACAAGAAAGCCGCTAATACCCGAAATTTCCGCGGGCATGGCCCGCTCCCACAATTAGATAGATGCCGACTACTCCCGTAGCCTGGGTTGAGCGCAGCGATACCCAGGTTGATGGCCCCAGTTGTCGCTGCGCTCGCCCCAGGCTGCCCATCAAGAATTCGCTACTGGCGCATCCCAATCGCCAGCCGATTGAAGGCATTCATCAGCGAGATGGCGAAGGTCAGGTCGCTGATCTGCGCGTCGCTGAAATGTGCCTTGAGCGGCTCGAACACTTCATCCGGCGCATGGGTGCGGGCGATATCGGTCAGTGATTCGGCCCAGGCCAGCGCCGCGCGCTCGGCCTCGCTGAACTGCGCACTGATGCGCCAGCCGGCCAGGCTGTCGAGCTTCACCTGAGGCGTGCCGCCTTCACGCAGCGCCTTGGCGTGCATCTCCAGGCAAAACGCGCAGCCATTGATTTGCGAAATGCGCAGGTTGACCAGCTCGATCAGTGGCAGGCCAAGGCTGCTGGAGGCCAGGGCTTTCTTGGTGGTCAACAGGCCCTTGTAGGCCTCCGGCGACAGTTGGCTGTAAGGCAGGCGCAAAGTACTCATGAGGCAATCTCCGTGGCGCAATCGAAATAGAAACTGGTGGTACGTTGCAACTGGAGCAACGCGTCATCGAGGGCGGCCTGGACCGCGGCATCGCCATGGGCAAGGCCCTGCAGCGGGACGAACGCAACCTCGGTAATACCCAGGGTGCTCAATACGTGGCGCAGGTAGGCGGTAAGAAAATCCGCCTGCCGCGCCCGCACGCCCTGATAGAAGCCGCCGGCGCTGACGAGCACCAGGGTCGGTCGGTCCTGCAGCAAACCAACCTTGCCCTCGGGCGTGGCGGCAAAGCTGCGGTGAATCCGCAGCACATAGTCGATCCATAGCTTGAGCGCGGCCGGCACCGTGAAGTTGTGCATCGGCGTGACGATGATCAGGCAGTCGCTGCTCTCCAGCTCGGCGATCAGTGCTTCGGAGCAAGCGAAGCCCGGGGCGTCGAAGGGTGCATTGCCGGTCAAGGCGGCGGCGTAGTCAGCCCCGAGCGGCGGTAACGGCTCGCCGACCAGATCGCGCTCGATCAATTCGGCCCGTGGCCAGCGCGTAGCGATCAGCCGGCGCGCCAGCTGGCTACCGCTGGCTTGTTGCTGGTGGGGGCTGCATTCGAGCAGCAGGATGCGCTTCATGCCGCCACCTGCGGCAGCGCTTCGACGAAATGCATGCCCCGCGCCAGCAGACCTTGGCGGTAATAGAAGCGCTGGCCGAAGGCATTGCCCAAGGCGGTGTCGAGCACCAGATGGGTATAGCCGCCAGCGATGGCTTCGCGGCGCACCGCGTCGATCAGCAGGCAACCGACGCCGCCACGCTGCTCACTGGGCAGCACGATTAGGTCATCGATATACACGAAGCGCCCATACAGGGTGTTTTCCTGCAGCCGGTAGCCAGCCAGGCCGACCACCTGGTCGCCTCGCCAGGCAGCGAGCAGGCGATAGCCCTGGGAGGCCTGGCGCTGTACTTGGGCGACGAATGTGTCGGCGTCAGGGAGATGGGGGCGCAGCTCGCGCATCACCGCGAAGCAGGCCAGACACTGGGCGCGATCCTGCACGGTGCGCAGGATGATGGAGTCAGACATGGTGGCGTCCTCGCTATCGAATGGACGCCAGATTACTAGGCACCTGGCCTGCTCAATAGAACCAAGACACTACAAAGTCATTGATCCATGTCGTGAGCGTTCAGGCTATTCGTTCTGCCGCATGGGCATGCGGTCGATGGTCCGGAAGATCGCCTGCAGATCGGCATTGGCGCCCTGCTGGATCTTCTTGCCGCCATCCTTGCCGACCAGAATCACCTGGGGCCGGGCGTTGCCGGCATCCAGCGCCAGCAGCAGGCGCTTGGTGGCGATGGTTTCCAGAGGCTGGCCGTTGCGCTGCCCCTGCCTGCCGATCACGGTGTAGAGCACCATGTCGCGTTCGACGAACGCTTCGCGGTTGGCAGGCTCCTGCAAGGCAGCCTGCACACGTGCCAGCAACGGATCATCGGCACTGGCGGCGAGCACGATCAGCGGGCGGGTTTTCCAGCGCTCGGCCTGCAGCGGGTCGTCACTGGCCTGGGCCAACAGCGGCAGGGCCAGCAGTAGCAAAGTCGCGAAGCGCTTCATGGCCTCTCCTCGACGGGAGCGCTCCCGCCACGTGGCGATCAGCAGAGCGCCCGGCGGCTTGCGTGGGCTGCAAGCCGCCGATGCACTCAGTACGACAGGTACGAAGAGCGGGTCAGGCCCAGACGCAGGGCGTCGAGGAACTGGGTGCGCTCGCGGGCATTGATCTTGGCGCTAGCCACCTTGTCGCGGTAGTGGGTCATCAACTCCTCGGGCGACAGGTGCACGTAGCGCAGCATATCCTCGATGGTGTCGTGGGTCTCGATACCGGCGTGGTAGATGCTGCCATCCTGGTTCTGGTAGATGTTCACCGAGTCGGTGTCACCGAACAGGTTGTGCATGTCGCCGAGAATTTCCTGATAGGCACCGACCAGGAAGATGCCCAGCACGTAGTCTTCACCGTCGCGTAGCTCGTGAACCGGCAGACTGGTTTCGATGGACTGCTCGTCGACGTACTGGTTGATCTTGCCGTCCGAGTCGCAGGTCAGGTCCTGCAGCACGGCGCGGCGCAGCGGCTCTTCGTCCAGACGATTGAGCGGCAGAATCGGCAGGATCTGGCCGATGGCCCAGGTATCCGGCAGGCTCTGGAATACCGAGAAGTTGCAGATGTACTTGTCGGCCAACTTGTCGTTGAGCTCGTCGAGCACCTGGCGGTGCGAACGCTGGCGCGCCTTCAACTGGTTGTACAGGCGACGGCAGATCGAGAAGTAGCACTGCTCGGCCAGGGCCTTCTGCGGCAGGTCGAGCTTGCCGGCGGAGTATTGCCCGGCTGCTTCGCTGACGTAGTGGGTGGCGCGCCAGTAGGTTTCGGCGACCATTTCCGGGTCGCTGTCATCAAGCAGGTCGATCAGCACCTGCAGCACTTCCGGGTGCTCGATGCTGTGGTCGATCTCCGGCACTTCGTCGTTGTGGCGTTCGACGTCGGTGACCTGCACCAGCAGCACGGCGTGGTGCGCGGTCATTGCCCGGCCACTCTCCGAGAAAATGTGCGGATGAGGGATTTCCTGGCGGTCGCAGAATTCCTTGAGCATATCGACTACTGCGTCGGCGTAGTCTTCCATGTCGTAGTTGATCGAGCTGGCGTTGCGCGAGTGAGTGCCGTCGTAGTCGACCCCCAGGCCGCCGCCGACATCGATGTGGTCGACAGGCAGACCAAGCGCGCGCAGCTCACCGTAATAACGGATGGCTTCGCGGAAACCCTTGCGGTAGTCGGCGATGTTGGCGATCTGCGAGCCCATATGGAAGTGCAGCAGGCGGATGCCCTGATCCAGGCCAGCCTTGCGGAAGCGCTCGACCACCGACAGCAACTGCGCGGCGGACAGACCGAACTTGGACTTCTCGCCGCCGGTGTCGGCCCACTTACTCGACGCCAGGGACGACAGGCGCACGCGCAGACCGATCTGCGGCGCGACCTTGAGTTCAGCGGCCTCCTCGATCACCAGGGAAACTTCCGATTCCTTCTCGATGACGATGAACACGTTGTGGCCGAGCTTCTGGCCGATCAGCGCCAGGCGAATGAACTCGCGGTCTTTGTAGCCGTTGCAAACGATAGTGCCGCCCTTCGGCGCCAGCGCCAGCACCGCCAGCAGCTCGGGCTTGGAGCCGGCTTCCAGGCCGATGGAGACGTTCTCCGTGGCGATGATGTTTTCCACCACCGCCTCCTGCTGGTTGACCTTGATCGGGTACAGCGCGGTGTAACGGTTGTTGTATTCCAGGCGCGCGATGCTGGCGTCGAAGGCGCCGGTCAGCTTGCGTACGCGGTCTTGCAGAATGTCCGGGAAGCGCACCAGCAAAGGCAGCGACAGGCCGCTTTGGCGCAGCTCGTCGACCTGCTCATAGAGGTCGATGGGCGTGCTGTCCGGCCCGTTGGGGCGCACTTCGACACGACCCGCGTCGTTGATCGAGAAATAACCGGCGCCCCAGTGACGGATACCGTAGACACTGCGGCTGTCGCCCACTGTCCATTGGCTTCCATCGTCCTTGCGTGTGCGTCGTGCGGCCATCGAGGTTCCCCTGTAGCGGATGGGCTGATGCTGTCGAATAGTCGAGCGAGCATAGAGCCTGGAAATGACGATTGCTCGGCGGTGCAGTGGCCGAGCAATGGATAAATAGTTGCCTGATCAGCGGCGTTCAGCCACCGGATTTCTTGGCCTTGAAGCCACGTTTGAGCAGCTCGGCGAGCAGCAGTTCGACGTGATCGCCCTGAATCTCGATGACGCCATCCTTGAGCGAGCCGCCGCAGCCGCAGCGCTTCTTGAGCACCGAGGCCAGCTCCTTGAGCGGCTCTTCGGCTAGCGGCACGCCGCTGATGGTGGTCACCGTCTTGCCGCCACGGCCCTTAGTCTCGCGGCGCACCCGGGCAATGCCATCGCCCTCGGGAATCACCGCGCGCGAACAGGTGCAGGCATCCACCGGCTGCGAGCAGTCCGGGCAATGCCGACCCGCGTCCGTGGAAAACACCAGGCCACCGAGGCCGGCGAATGAAGAGGCTTTCTTGGCCACCGCGTTTTTCCTCAGTGAATTGGCGAAGCGGCGCAGTGTAACGACAAAGGCCGGCGATGCTAAGAAGCGAAATGCGCCAACCCCAGATGGATTGGCGACTACGCGCTACTAGTGATTGGCGAGGTAGTGCTGCAAGGCCACCAGCGAGTCGGGGCAGTAAGGTTTGCATTGAGTATCGCGCTGCGCGGCCTCCACCGTCATGAAGCGCGCTTCGAGCACTTCTTCGGGTTGCAGGATCAGCGGCGCATCGGACACCGTCGAAAACACCGCGCACCAGATGCGATTCTCCGGCTGATCGAAAAAGAACCGACCGTGGTCACGCAGCACAACATCACGGATGCCCAGTTCTTCGGCCAGCTCGCGCTCGGCCGACTGCGCGTACTCTTCGCCCGCCACCACCATGCCGCCCGCGGCGATATCCCAATAACCGGGATACACCGCCTTGCTCAGGGTGCGCCGATGCACGCACAGCTCACCGGCAGAATTGAACAGCAGGATAAAGGTGCCGCGGCCGATCAGGCCGTGGCTGCGCAGCTCGGCGCGAGGCAGTGCACCAAGCAGATTGTCGTGTTCGTCGACCCAGGCGATGGGCTCGGCATCCGAGGCAGCGCGGTGCGCCACCTCGGTTTCAGCGATAGCCACGGGTCAGCCCTGGGAGAGCAGCTGACGCAGATCGATCACCGCGGCGTTGGCGCGCGAGATGTAGTTGGCCATGACCAGCGAGTGGTTGGCGAGGATGCCGTAGCCACTGCCGTTGAGCACCATCGGGCTCCACAGCGTAGCCTGGGCGGCCTCCAGCTCACGGATGATCTGCCGCACGCTGACGGTGGCGTTCTTCTTGGCCAGCACGTCGGCGAAGTCGATCTCAATGGCGCGCAGCAGGTGCGACAACGCCCAGGCCTGGCCACGGGCCTCGTAGAACACGTTGTCGATCTGCAGCCATGGGGTTTCGTAGGTGCGCTCGGTCACTTCCGGCACCTGGCCTTGAGCCAGCTCGGTGTTCTCGTTCACGTCGCTGTTAAGGCGCACCTGCCCGACGCTGGCGGACAGGCGCTGGGACAGCGAACCGAGGCGTGTAGCGACATCGCCAAACCAATTGTTCAGGTTGTCGGCACGGGTATAGAAGCGCGCACCGCTCTGGCCTGGCTCGGACAGACGAGCGAGGTAGCGGTCGAGCGAGTCGATACCTTCGCGGTACTTGGACTCGGTCGACGGCAGCGCCCAGCTACGATTGTCGAAGTTGAAGTTCGGCTCGGCGCGAGCCAGATCGCCATCCTCAGTGGATTGCGACTGCGAACGGGCGAAGTCCTTGCGCAACGCGCGGGAGAAATCACGCACCTGCACCACCACGCCATATTCCCAGCTCGGCATGTTGTCGAGCCACAAGCCTGGCGGCGCCAGGTCATTGGCCAGGTAGCCGCCCGGCTTGTCGAGCAGTGTCTCGGCGACCTGCTTGAGGGTTTCCACGCTGGTATAGCCGGTCACCACCTGGCGATTGGCACTATCGGCTGCAGCCTGCACGCGCTGCTGCACCGGGAACAGATCCGGCTCCTGGCTCCAGTACCAGCCGACGACCAGCGCCACCAGCAGATAGATACCCAGCAGGCTGGCGATGACACGACCGAGGCCGCCGCCAAGGCGACGGCGAGATCCGGTGCTGGCACCGTCATCGGCATGAGCAGTGCCGGTGGTGCGGTTCTTCCAATCGAGCATGGCGATTATCCTTTGATCAACGACGTACAGGGCTTCGACCGCGGGGCCTTGGCAGGGTTGCGCTAATACTTGCTCCGCCTGGCCTCCATGGAGACTACGCTGCAACTATAAGGGAAGGCTGCCCCGCTGCGCAGCGCAGCAAGCTGTTCACGACGTAACAGGCCGCAATCATGCTCGCAGCGCGGTGCCTGCAGCTACCATTGGCCAGGGTGCGAGACGACTCACAACATTGACGCCAAGGGAATGGCAAAATAACCGCCCAGTGATAGCATGAGGCCATCACACGGCAGGCTACGACCCCCATGCAGACTGAAAGGCCATGAGCGAGCAAGAAGATCCCAGCCGTGATCGGCTCAAACAGCATTTTGCCCAGCGCGTAATTCACCAGGCTCGCCAGGTACTCGAGGTCTGGCAGCGCCTGCAGCGCGGAGAGTGGAACGAAACCGGCATGCAGGAGCTGCAGGAGGCCGCGCAGCTCCTGCAGCGTTACGCCGAGCGCTTCGAGCAGGTCGAACACCGCGAGCTGGGCAAGCGCATCGTCGCCTGCCTGAACGTCGTCAATGCCAACCGCGGGCGCCTCAACAGCGAGGTGATCAGCGAGCTCAACCAGTTGATGCAACGCCTCTCGCGCACCGGCCTGCGCCACGGCGACCGCTTCGAACAAACCACCCTGCCGCCGCTGCGTAAGCCGGTGTACCTGGCCCTGCAGCATCTGGAGCGCGCCGAGCGCCTGGCGCAGCAGCTCGACTTCTTCGGCATGAATGCCAAGCCACTGGATACCGCCAACGCCTTTCGCGCCGCGATGCTCGAACGCCACCCGGCGGCCATCGTCATGGAAATCGACTTCGCTGGCACCGGCAATGGCCTGCAGCTCGCCCAGGCAGTGCAGGAAGGCCTGCAGGAAAAGATCCCGGTGCTGTTCTACAGCCACGAAGAAACCGATACACCGACGCGCCTAGCGGCAGTGCGTGCTGGTGGCCGCGAGTTCTTCACCGGCTCGATGGACGCCTCCAGCCTGCTGGAGCGCATCGAAGTACTGACCCACGTGGCCCAGTACGAGCCCTACCGCGTGCTGATCGTCGACGACTCCCGCGCCCAGGCCACGCACACCGAGCGCGTGCTCAACAGTGCCGGCATCGTCACCCGCACCCTGACCGAGCCGATCCAGGCGATGGACGAGCTGGCCGAATTCCAGCCGGACCTGATCATCCTCGACATGTATATGCCGGCCTGTAACGGCACCGAACTGGCCCAGGTAATCCGCCACAACGACCGTTACGTCAGCGTGCCGATCATCTACTTGTCCGCCGAGGACGATCTCGACAAACAGCTCGATGCGATGAGCGAAGGCGGCGACGACTTCCTCACCAAACCGATCAAGCCGCGCCACCTGATCGCCACCGTGCGCAACCGCGCTGACCGCGCACGCAGCCTGAAAGCGCGCATGGTGCGCGACAGCCTCACCGGGCTGTTCAACCACACCCACACCCTGCAACTGCTCGAAGACGCACGCTTTCGCGCACAGCGCGACGAGCAGCCGCTGAGCTTCGCGATGATCGATATCGATTTCTTCAAGAAGGTCAACGACAACTACGGCCACCCCATGGGTGACCGGGTGATCAAGAGCCTGGCGCTATTCCTCAAGCAACGCCTGCGCAAGAGCGACAGCATCGGCCGCTATGGCGGTGAGGAATTCGCCGTGGTGATGCCCAACACTGATGCCCGCACAGCAGCCAAAGTGCTGGACGAAGTGCGTGCGCGCTTCGCCGAAATCCACTACCCCGCCCACCCGCACGACCTCAGCTGTACCTTCAGCTGCGGTATCGCCGAGGTCGTCGACGACCTGGACAGCAAGCACCTGTCGCAGCGCGCGGATGAAGCGCTGTACCGCGCCAAGAATGGCGGCCGTAACCGTGTCGAGGTCTATGGCTGAAAGATTCACACTGGCGCCAGCGACCGCATGTCGGTTGTCTGGCGTCAGTAACGCGGCACAGCCATTCGCGTAACAACGCTGTCACAAAGGCGCAATACCGTACCGACAACGCCGCACTGCATGGCGCAGTGCCAGCACCGCTCGGACATCGACTCAGCATCATGCGCCTCAAATCCCTTACCAATCTCAACACCCTCCTGCTGGTCGGCATCGGCATCGCGCTGGCCTGCACCTTGTGGTGGTCGCAGCGGGCATTGGAACGCCCCTATGTGCTGATGGAGCAGTACCTGGAACTCTCTCAACAATTTCAACGTGAAGCGGCAGGCAATATTCTCGGCTACCTAGAAAGCGGCGATGCGCTGCGCCACAGCGCCGCGATCCAGAACCTGGAAGCGCTACAGGCAAAGGTCGATGAACTGCCAGGCAACCTCGCCGGTGATCTAGGAGGCAGCCTGGGCGAGTTGCAGGCGTTCGCTGCCGAGCAACTGCTGGCCGCCGGCAAGCTGTCTGGCGACCCGCAGGGGCTGTTGATCCAGGCAGAACGGGAAATCGCCGATGCTTTATCAGGGCTCTCCCGCTATACCGATGAGGGTCAGGCAGATGCCGCCAGCGCTTACCGTGGCCCGTTATTCGAGGCATCTCAGCACCTGACGCGTCTGGCGCTGGCACGCGCCAAACTGGTCAGCAGCGGGCGCAGCGAACTGGCATTGGACGTGGAGCGCGAGATGCAGGCGCTGCAAGCCCAGGCCAAAGCAATCAATGATCTGCCATTGCTCGGCGTCGCGGACCAGGCGACTTCCGGCGGCGATGCCTTTGCGTCATTGATGGGCCTGGACAGCGACAGTCAGCAGAACGACACGCAAGATCGCGGCATTATCCTGAAGCGTGAATTCGATAGTTTGCTGAGCCGCTACCCCGCGGAACTGGCGCGCACCCGTACACTGATCGAACAGCGTACACAGCTGGCATCCACCACCCGCACGCGGCTTGATGCGGTGCAGCAATCCTTCACGGCTCTGGAGCCTAAGGTACGCGCCGAACATGGTCGTATTCAGGGCGAAGTGCGCCTTATCCTCGGCATCATGGTCGGGTTGATTCTGCTTATCGCGCTGCTCATCGACACCCTGCAGCGCCGTCTCAGCCGCCTGCTGGAACGCCTGGTGCCGGCGCTTTCAGCCTGGGCCGCTGGCGATTTCAGCCGCGAAGTCCGCCTGGACACCAACACGCGCGAACTGCGCGACATCGAGGAGTCGCTCAATCGCCTGCGTCGCTATTTGGTCGAGCTGGTTGGCACCATTCACCAGCACGCCGCCCAGGTGTCGGCATCCAGCCATACCTTGGCCGACCTGAGCAGCGGTCTGCACGACGGCGCCGAACGTCAGGCCAGCGACACGGCGCAGATCCGTGATGCACTGGGCGAGCTGGAGGCGACCATCTTGCAAGTGGCCGACGACGCCAGCCAGACAGCCAACGCCGGCCGCGATGCCGACCGCGCTCTCACTCAAGGTCAGCAGGTGATCGGCGGTAGCCTGAAAGGCCTGCACGCGCTGGTCGAGGAAGTGCAAGGCAACGCCCAGGCCATCGAGCACCTGGCCACCGAAACCGCCACCATCGGCAGCGTGCTGACGGTGATTCGCAGCATTGCCGAGCAGACCAATCTGCTGGCACTCAACGCCGCCATCGAGGCCGCTCGCGCCGGTGAAGCAGGCCGAGGTTTTGCCGTGGTGGCGGACGAAGTGCGTTCACTGTCGCTGCGTACCAGCTCGGCCACCGCAGAGATTCAGCAAGTGATCAGCCGCCTGCAGCAGGCAGCCAACGACTCGGTGCAGGCCATGCGCAGCCAGGTCGAACATGCCGAAGCGACCGCCGAACAGGCGCGCACCGCCGACGGGGCACTGGACGAGATCGTCGGCGCCATCGGCACTATCGCTAGCATGGCCGCGCGAATCGCCGAGGCCACGGCTTATCAGGGCAGCGCGGTCAGCGAGATCCGCGATCACAGCGAACGCATCCACCAGTTGGGTGGCGACAACCTGCAGCGCATCGGCCATGGCCGTGCGCAGAGCGTAGAACTGCAGGCACTCAGCGGGCAGCTCGATCAGGCGGTGCAGGCGTTTCGGGTGTAGGCGCGACAGAGAAATGGCCGCCCTTCGTAGGATGGGTCGGGCCGCGTAGGTACCACCCCATCAATAAGCGGTTTCGATGGGTTTCACCCATCCTACGCCTCATCCCGTAGCCCGTAGCCCGTAGGATGGGTGCTAACCCATCAAAAGCGTCCTTAATCCAATGTGGGGAGCAGGTGGGATGCGCAGTCCATGCCCGCTGAGTCACGGGCATGGCCCGTTCCCACAAGGTTATGCCGCGAGGCCGCGCGGTTGTGGGAGCGCGCCATGCGCGCGAATCGCAGCACCTGCGCATGACGCGATGAAGGCAGCCACCTACGCGGCCTTGTGTCGCAGCAACCGCTCCGGAGGCGCGCACCATCCGCCAGGCGCAACCACCACTTACAGCGCGCCTCATGGCATGGTTCGCTGGCTCAGCTATCATGGCGCGATAGATGCCCCACGAGATGCCCATGCCACGTTTCCTTTGCCTGCTGCTGATGCTCGTCGTTCTGCCTGCCAGCGCGGGCGTTTTCGACAGTCGCCCGAACGCCGCGCCGCTCGGCCAAGCGTTGAATAACAGCACGGATTTCCTGCCGGTGCGCGAGGCCTTCAAGCTCAGCCTGGTCAGCAGCTCGCCGACCTCGGCAACGGTGCGCTTCGTCGCGGCCGAGGGCTATTACCTGTACCGCCACCAGTTCAAGTTCAAGGTCGAACCCGGCGAACTGGCCGGCAAGCCGGTCGACGTGCCGGAAGGGCTGCACAAGAACGATCAGTACTTTGGCGACGTGCAGGTGTTCTACGAAGTGCTGGACGTCGAAGTGCCGCTGAACAACCCGGATAACAAGCCGCTCAACCTCGCCGTCACCTACCAGGGCTGCGCTGACAAGGGCCTGTGCTATCCGCCGGAAACCGAGATGCTGGGCATCAACGGCGGTGTTGCCGCCCAGGCTGAAAGCGCCACCACTCCCGTCACCGGAAAAACCACCTGGAGCTGGACCGACCTGGCACTGATGTTCGCCGCCGGCCTGACCCTGACTTTCACGCCTTGCGTGCTGCCGATGCTGCCGATCCTCTCCGGCGTGGTGCTGCGAGGCCGGCCGAGCAAAGGTCGCGGCTTGGTGCTGTCGCTGGCCTACGTGCTGCCGATGGCCGCCTGCTACGCAGCGCTTGGCGCTCTGATGGGCCTGTTCGGCGCCAAGCTCAACCTGCAGGCGATGCTGCAGTCGCCGTGGATTCTGGTGCCGTTCGCCCTGTTCTTCGCGCTGTTCGCGGTGGCCATGTTTGGCGTCTTCGAGTTGCGCCTGCCGGCCTTCGTGCGTGAGCGCCTGGATCGCAAGGCGGCGCAAACCCAGGGCGGTACCATCGCCGGCGCTGCGACTCTGGGCGTGCTGTCCAGCCTGATCGTCTCGCCTTGCATCACTGCGCCCTTCACTGCGCTGCTTCTATATATCAGCAGCACTGGCGATGCCGCCGGCGGCGCCCTGCAGCTGTTCGCGCTGGGGCTGGGCATGGGCACACCGCTGGTGATTTTCGCAGCTGGCGGTGGTGCACTGCTGCCCAAGTCCGGCACCTGGATGGTCGCCGTACGCAACGCCTTTGGCGTGATGCTGCTCGGGGTCTCGGTGTGGCTGCTTGAGCGCGTGCTGCCAGGCGAACTGTCCCTGGCGCTGTGGGGGCTGCTGGCCGCGGGCGTTGCGCTGTTTCTCGGCGCCCTGGAGTTCACCCCGAAAAACGCCTGGGGCAAACTCGCGCAACTGGTTGGTTTGGCGTTGCTGGTTTACGCACTCGCCGCGTGGACAGGCGCTCTGCAAGGCCGTGACGACCCGCTGCGCCCGCTCGGCAGCGGCTTCACTGCTGGCCAGGCGAACACCGCGAGCGCTGGTAGCTGGCAAACCGTCAGCACCCCCGCCGACCTGGACGCCGCCCTGGCGCAAGCCAAGAGCAGCGGCCAACCGCTGTTGCTCGACTGGTACGCCGACTGGTGCATCAGCTGCAAGAAAATCGAACGCGAAGTGTTCAACTCCACCCAGATCGGCCCACAACTGAGCGACTACCACTTGGTGCGCTTCGATATGACCGACAGCACCGCCGCGCAACGCGCCGTGCTTGATCGCTATAAGTTGTTCGGCCCGCCTGCGATTCAGCTGTTCGACGCCAACGGTAAGGAAATGCACGATCTGCGCGTAGTTGGCGAGATCGACGCCGAACGCTTTTCCGAACGCCTGAACAAGGCACGAGAACGTTTTTAGGCAATTCGGTCACATATCCAGCCAACCCTGCTTGGATCGTGCTGACTACTCCCAAAAACTAGACAGTCCTACGACAATTCTGGCAGAGTCCGCGCAGCTAAAAAGAAGGAAGCCCGGATCATGTCGACGCTGCTGGTTTTGCACGGCCCCAATCTGAACCTGCTCGGCACTCGCGAGCCTGGTACCTATGGCGCCACCACGCTGGAGCAGATCAACCTCGACCTCGAGCAGCGCGCTCGCGAGGCTGGTCATCATCTGCTGCACCTGCAGAGCAATGCCGAGTACGAATTGATCGAGCGCATTCATGCTGCGCGCGGCGAAGGCGTCGACTTCATCATCATTAACCCGGCGGCCTTCACCCACACCAGCGTCGCGTTACGTGACGCATTGCTGGCGGTGAGCATCCCATTCATCGAAGTGCACCTGTCCAACGTGCACAAGCGTGAGCCTTTCCGGCACCACTCCTACTTTTCCGATGTGGCGGTAGGCGTGATCTGCGGTCTCGGTGCTACTGGCTACCGACTGGCTCTCGAAGCATCGCTGGAGCAACTGGCGAGCAAAAACACCTGATACCGGCGCCTTTGCACGACGGTTCCGCAAACTTGAACGACCCTGACCAGACTGGGAGTTGAACACCTATGGATATTCGCAAAGTCAAAAAACTGATCGAGCTGCTGGAAGAGTCCGGCATCGACGAGCTGGAAATCAAAGAGGGCGAAGAGTCCGTACGCATCAGCCGTCATGGCAAGCAACCGGCCTACGCCCAGCCAGTCTACGCACCGGCTCCTGCTCCGGTCGCTGCAGCCGCCGCACCGGTTGCTGCTGCCGCTGATGCCGCGCCTGCCGCTGCCAAACTGAACGGCACCGTAGTTCGCTCGCCAATGGTTGGTACCTTCTACCGCGCCGCTTCGCCGACTTCGGGCAACTTCGTTGAAGTGGGCTCGACCGTGAAGAAAGGCGACATCCTCTGCATCGTCGAAGCGATGAAGATGATGAACCATATCGAGGCCGAAACCAGCGGCACGATCGAATCCATCCTGGGCGAGAACGGCCAGCCGGTGGAATACGATCAACCGCTGTTCACCATCGTCTGATGCACGGGGAACCCGTAATGCAGAAGCTGGAAAAAGTTCTGATCGCCAACCGTGGCGAGATCGCCCTGCGCATCCTGCGTGCCTGCAAGGAATTGGGCATCAAGACCGTGGCCGTGCACTCCACTGCCGACCGCGAGCTGATGCACCTGGCCCTGGCCGACGAATCGGTGTGCATCGGTCCGGCGCCGGGCAACCTGTCGTACCTGAACATCCCGGCGATCATCAGTGCCGCGGAGCTCACTGGTGCCACCGCCATCCACCCGGGCTACGGCTTCCTCGCGGAGAACGCCGACTTCGCCGAACAGGTGGAAAACTCCGGGTTCGCCTTCATCGGCCCGAAAGCTGACACCATCCGCCTGATGGGCGACAAGGTGTCGGCCAAGGACGCCATGATCAAGGCCGGCGTACCGGTCGTTCCAGGCTCCGACGGCCCGCTGCCGGAAGATGAAGCAGAATCGCTGCGCATCGCTCGTGAAGTCGGCTACCCGGTGATCATCAAAGCCGCTGGCGGCGGCGGTGGTCGCGGCATGCGCGTGGTCTGGAAAGAAGAAGACCTGATCAAGTCGGCACGCCTTACCCGCAGCGAAGCGGGCTCGGTGTTCGGCAACCCGATGGTCTACCTCGAGAAGTTCCTCGGCAATCCGCGTCACGTGGAAGTTCAGGTTCTGTCCGACGGACAGGGCAACGCCATCCACCTCTATGACCGTGACTGCTCGCTGCAGCGCCGTCACCAGAAGGTTCTGGAAGAAGCCCCGGCTCCGCAGATCGACGAGAAGGCCCGCGCCGAAGTGCTCAAGCGCTGCGTCGATGCCTGTATCGAAATCGGCTACCGCGGTGCCGGCACCTTCGAGTTCCTTTATGAAGACGGCCGTTTCTACTTCATCGAGATGAACACCCGCGTCCAGGTCGAGCACCCGGTTACCGAAATGGTCACCGGCATCGACATCGTCAAGGAGATGCTCAGCATCGCCGCGGGCAACAAGCTGTCGTACAAGCAGGAAGACATCAAGCTGCTGGGCCACGCCCTGGAGTGCCGTATCAACGCCGAAGACCCGGATAACTTCATGCCCTGCCCCGGCAAGGTGAAGCATTTCCACGCTCCGGGCGGTTTTGGCGTACGTGTCGACTCGCACCTGTACAGCGGCTACTCGGTACCGCCGAACTACGACTCGCTGATCGGCAAGCTGATCACCTACGGTGTGACGCGCGACGAAGCCATGGCGCGCATGCGCAACGCACTGGACGAGATCGTCATCGACGGCATCAAGACCAACGTGCCGCTGCACCGTGATCTGGTCTGTGACAAAGGTTTCTGCGAGGGTGGGATCAACATCCACTACCTCGAAAAGAAACTGGGCATGGACAAGCACTAAGAAAAAGGGCCGCGCAAAGCGGCCCTTTTTTCATCTATTCAGGTAGACAGGATGTCTCTCAAGAGTCGCTGCCAGTCCGTCGCCAGCGCTTTCGGCGAAGCCTTCACCTGCCTCGCTCTCGCCTTTCGAAGCAGTCTCCAGCTCGGCGTCCTCACGCGCTCCTGCGGCTTGTGC
Organism: Phytopseudomonas punonensis; assembly: GCF_900142655.1. Lineage (GTDB taxonomy): Bacteria > Pseudomonadota > Gammaproteobacteria > Pseudomonadales > Pseudomonadaceae > Aquipseudomonas > Aquipseudomonas punonensis. Next base: position 160,194 of record NZ_FRBQ01000007.1, read on the forward strand.
TTTCTGGCATTCGCCCTGTGGACCTGGCTTTTCTACACCCAATTCGAGGTCATCGCTCAAGCGGCCGGCCTGCTGTCACTATTCATCGTCATGGGCGCGGCCATTCTCGGCTTCGTGCCCAGCATCGGCGGCGCAGGTGCCGCCAGCGTGAGCGGCATGGCATCGATCGCTCCAGCGCTCGGGATACTGGTCGTGTATGCCGGCCTGCTGACGCTGCTGATGATCGGCACGCTCTACATCGGCCTGATCGTGCTGAGTATTCGCCTGGCGCTGCGCTGGGTGCTGATGGGCAGCCTGCGCGAGCGAGCCTTGCGCCACTATCCGCCACTGGCACAGCGCCAAGCCCAACCGGCACAACGCTTGACCGGGGCACGCTATCACCTCGGGCCCTGGCTGGGTTTGAGCATCGGCTCCCTGCTGTGCCTGCTGATACCACTGCTCAATGGCGTGCTGCTGCTCCTGTTGCTGGCCTACCTGAATGTGCGTTTTCTGGTACCTGCTGCGCTGTCGGGCCTGGCCAACGGCAGCGAACAGCTGCAGGCGGTTCATCAACAGCGTGGTGCCATGACCGCGTTCGGCCTGCTGATCCTGCTCATCGCGCCGATTCCGCTCATCAACCTGCTGCTGCCCGCGTTGCTCGGCGCTGGCTCCTGCCATCTCGCCTACCGCGGCTTGCAGCGTGCCGGGCTCGCGGCTGGCGTGGCCGAGGCACCTCAAGTAAGCTTGCCGCCGCCATAAAGGTTCAATGTCACGTCTTCGAGGTTTCCCGATGCCCTGGTTACAAGTTCGTCTCGCCATCACCCCAGAGCAGGCGGAAACCTACGAAGACGCCCTGCTGGAAGTCGGCGCGGTTTCCGTGACCTTCATGGACGCCGAAGACCAGCCGATCTTCGAGCCCGATCTGGGTACCACGCCGCTGTGGAGCCACACCCACCTGCTGGCGCTGTTCGAAGCCGATACCGACGCTGACGCTTTGGTCGCACACCTGCGACTGCTGACCGGCGGCGACTTGCCGGAACACCATATCGAGCGCATCGAAGATCAGGATTGGGAACGCAGCTGGATGGACGGCTTCGCGCCGATGCGTTTCGGCCAGCGCCTGTGGATCGTGCCGAGCTGGCACGAAGCGCCGGAGCCGGATGCCGTCAACCTGCTGCTCGACCCGGGCCTGGCATTCGGCACCGGCACTCACCCGACCACCTCGCTGTGCCTGCAGTGGCTCGACGGCCAGGCGCTGGAAGGCTGCAGCGTGCTCGACTTTGGCTGCGGCTCGGGAATTCTGGCCATTGCCGCGCTGCTGCTCGGCGCGCCGAGGGCGGTAGGGACCGACATCGACCCGCAGGCCCTGGAAGCCTCGCGCGACAATGCGCAGCGCAACGGCATCGCCGATGAACGCTTCCCGGTTTACCTGCCAGCCGACCTGCCTCAGGAGCCAGCTGACGTGGTAGTCGCCAACATTCTCGCCGGCCCGCTGGTCAGCCTGGCGCCGCAGATCACCCGCCTGGTGAAGAGCGGCGGCCGCCTGGCGCTATCGGGAATTCTCGCCGAGCAGGCCGAGGAAGTTCGCGCTGCCTACGAGGCCGACTTCGACCTCGACCCGACTGCGACCCAGGATGGCTGGGTGCGCATCAGCGGTGTTCGTCGCTAACAGCTCGCCAAAAAGCAGCTGCATCGCCAGCTGCTTCCTGTAGCAGCGAGCAGCAAAGCCGACGCCCGCATTGCAGGCACGGCACTTAATGCAGCTTTTGCAATCTGTTGGGTTAGACTATCGCCCCGTTTTTGCCGCCCAACGGCCGCCGGACTCCGCATGACCGAAAGCTTCGTCACCCAGTGCCCGAACTGCAGCACCAGTTTCCGTGTGAACCTGGCACAGCTCGCTGTCGCCCAGGGTTCGGTGCGCTGCGGCGCCTGCCTGCAGGTGTTCAACGCAGCTCGCCAGTTACGCGAGCAGGGCCATCACATTCCGGACATGCGCGCGGCCGCTCCTGCAGCCCCCAAGCCACCTGCACCTGCACCTGCACCTGCACCTGCACCTGCACCTGCACCGAGCTTTGCAGCGGTTCCTCCAGCGCCCGCCAAGCCGCTCGGCAAGCCTAATGACGGCACGCTGTGGATTCATGACGACCTGGATCTCGATGATCTGGACCTCGACGAAGAACTGGCCAAGCTCGAAGCTCAGGAACAGCAGCTGTCTCGTCAGTTCCTCGAACTCGACCTGCCGACACGGCAGACGCCGCGCTTCGACGAACTGGCCGATGATGACGAGCCCGCCGAGGACGAACGCTGGGCCGAGGCCCTGCTGCGCGACGACCCGCCGGTCAGCAAACTGGAGCTTGAGCCACTCGCCGAGCGCCAGGCACCCACTATCGATTTCGGCAAACCGCCAACCAGCACCCAGCCGCCGGAACAGGTGCCGCCGCTGCCCAAGACGCCTGGCCTGCGTGATGTGCTCGCGCCCACGAAGCCAGTCATCGCAAGCCGTGAAGACGACGAGCCTCCATTCAGCCTGAACGCCCAGCGCGATGACGAGCCTGAACCCGATCCGGTTATTGACGCACACGAAGACGACGAGCCAGAAACACCGCCAGCCGCACCCTCAAAAGCACAGAAAATCCGCTCCCGCGCCGAACCTAGCCTGCGCGAAGAGCCACTTTTCGAGCTAGAAGAAGAACCGCTGCAGCTCGACTGGCGCCCACCGCGCAAACCCTGGGGCCGCTGGATTGGCTGGGGCCTGCTCAACCTGCTGGCCGCCACCGCGCTGGCTGGGCAATACGTGATCTATCACTACGCCGAACTGGCCCGCCAGGATCAGTACCGCCCCTGGCTCGAGCAGATCTGCCCGACGCTCGGTTGCAGCCTGCCGTCCAAGGTCGATATCGATCAGATCAAGAGCAGCAACCTGGTGGTGCGCAGCCACCCCGAATTCAGCGGCGCACTGGTGGTGGACGCGATCCTCTACAATCGCGCACCGTTCTCGCAGCCATTTCCCCTGCTGGAGATGCGTTTCGCCGATATCAACGGCCAGCTGATCGCCAGCCGCCGCTTCAAACCCAGCGAATACCTGGCCGGTGAACTGGCAGGCCAGGCGGAAATGCCGCCGCAAACGCCGATCCACATTGCGCTGGATATCCTCGACCCAGGCGCCCGCGCGGTGAACTACAGCCTCAACTTTCACTCGCCGGAGTGAAGCCGGGTAGCTGATAAACGGCATATCCCCCCTAAGCCGTCTGCAATGCACCCGGTCGCCGATGCGACCGGGCAGCGCACCCCAACTGTTCAGATTTTGTTCAAAACCACCTTTATCCGGTCATTCAGAGCGGGTATGATCTCCCCCCTTTCGCACCCTCCTACTGGTCTCAACAGCACGTCTCTTGAGCAGGGAAGCCCTATGTCGGCGCTAAGCATCGGCCCCTATACATTGCCCAATCGACTGATCCTGGCCCCCATGGCCGGCGTCACCGATCAGCCATTCCGGCAGCTCTGTCGGCGCCTCGGCGCCGGCATGGTTGTGTCGGAGATGGTCACCAGCGATGTACGCCTGTGGAATACGCGCAAGTCGAGCCTGCGGATGATTCACGCTGGTGATCCGGAGCCACGTTCGGTGCAGATCGCCGGTGGCGATCCGCAGATGCTCGCCGAGGCAGCCCGCGCCAATGTGCAGCTGGGCGCCCAGATCATCGACATCAACATGGGTTGCCCGGCCAAGAAGGTCTGCAACAAGGCAGCAGGTTCCGCCCTGCTCAAGGATCAGCCGCTGGTGCAGGCGATTCTCGAGGCGGTAGTCGCTGCGGTCGATGTGCCGGTCACGCTGAAGATTCGCACCGGCTGGGACCGGCAGAACAAGAATGGCGTCGAAGTCGCGCGGATCGCCGAGCAGTGCGGCATCGTCGCCCTGGCCGTGCATGGCCGTACCCGCGCCGATCTGTACACCGGCGAAGCCGAGTACGACACCATCGCCGCGATCAAGCAGGCCGTATCGATTCCGGTACTGGCCAATGGCGACATCGACTCACCGGCAAAGGCCGCCCATGTGTTGGCCGCTACCGGCGCCGATGGCCTGCTGATCGGCCGGGCGGCCCAGGGCCGCCCGTGGATTTTCAGAGAAATAGAGCATTACCTGCGCACCGGAGCACATTGCCCGGCCCCTGCGCTGGCCGAGATTGAACGCATTCTGCTCGAGCACCTCGCTGCCCTGCACGCCTTCTATGGCGATGTGATGGGCGTGCGTATCGCTCGCAAGCATGTGGGCTGGTACCTCGCGACGCTGCCCGGCGCCCGCGAATTCCGTGCCCAGTTCAATCGTCTGGACAGTCAGGAGGCGCAATGTGCGAGCGTTCGCCAGTTCTTCGGTGAGCGCTACAACGACGAAAAAGAGGCTGCCGCATGACAATGTTGACCGAGACTTTTGGAAGTGGGATTACACCCGTGAGCGACAACGCCAGTTTGAAACAGCACCTCAATACCCCGAGCGAAGAAGGCCAGACCCTGCGCGGCAGCGTCGAGAAAGCCCTGCACAACTACTTCGCTCACCTTGAGGGAGCGGACGTCACCGACGTCTACAACCTGGTGCTCACCGAGGTGGAAGCCCCACTGCTGGAGACCGTCATGAATTACGTGAAGGGCAACCAGACCAAAGCCTCCGAACTGCTGGGCCTGAACCGCGGTACCCTGCGCAAAAAACTCAAGCAGTACGATCTGCTGTAAATCACCGAAATCCTGAAGAAGGGCGGCTCTGATGAGCCGCCCTTTTTACTGATTCCCCTGCTGATGGATCCTGTAATGACCGACCAGACCACCCGCCTCCCCGTCCGCCGTGCGCTGATCAGCGTTTCCGACAAGACCGGCATCCTCGAATTCGCCCGCGAGCTCGTCGCCCTCAACGTGGAAATTCTCTCCACTGGCGGCACCTACAAGCTGCTCAAGGACAACGGCGTGGCAGCAGTGGAAGTGGCCGACTACACCGGCTTCCCGGAAATGATGGATGGCCGGGTGAAGACCCTGCACCCGAAAATCCACGGTGGCATCCTTGGCCGTCGCGCCCTCGACGGCGCGGTGATGGACGAGCACGGCATCAAGCCGATCGACCTGGTGGCCGTCAACCTGTACCCCTTCGCCGCCACCGTTGCCAAGCCGGGCTGCGACCTGGCTGACGCCATCGAGAACATCGATATCGGTGGGCCGACCATGGTGCGTTCGGCTGCGAAGAACCACAAAGATGTGGCCATCGTAGTCAATGCCGGCGACTACAAAGCCGTCATCGACTCCCTGAAAATCGGTGGCCTGTGCTATGCCCAGCGCTTCGACCTGGCCCTCAAGGCCTTCGAGCACACCGCCTCCTACGACGGCATGATCGCCAACTACCTGGGCACCATCGACCAGGGCCGCGACACCCTGTCCACCGAAGAGCGCAGCCTGTTCCCGCGCACCTTCACCACGCAGTTCATCAAGGCGCAAGACATGCGCTACGGCGAAAACCCGCACCAGCAAGCGGCGTTCTACGTCGAGCATGCCGACGAAGCCTGCGTGGCCACCGCCGTGCAGTTGCAGGGCAAGGAACTGTCGTTCAACAACGTAGCCGACACCGACGCCGCGCTGGAATGCGTGAAGAGCTTCGTCAAGCCGGCCTGCGTGATCGTCAAGCACGCCAACCCGTGCGGCGTTGCCGTGGTGCCGGACGACGAAGGTGGCATCCGCAAGGCCTACGATCTGGCCTACGCCACCGATACCGAATCGGCGTTCGGCGGCATCATCGCCTTCAACCGCGAGCTGGACGCTGAAACCGCCAAGGCCATCGTCGAGCGTCAGTTCGTCGAAGTGATCATCGCGCCGAAAATCAGCGCCGCCGCCCGTGAAGTGGTCGCTGCCAAAGCCAACGTGCGCCTGCTCGAGTGCGGCGAGTGGCCAGCTACCCGTGCGCCGGGCTGGGACTACAAGCGCGTCAACGGCGGCCTGCTGGTACAGAGCCGCGATATCGGCATGATCAGCGCCGATGACCTGAAGATCGTCACCCAGCGCGCGCCAAGCGAGCAGGAAATCCATGACCTGATCTTCGCCTGGAAAGTAGCCAAGTTCGTCAAATCCAACGCCATCGTTTACGCCAAGAACCGCCAGACCATCGGTGTCGGCGCTGGCCAGATGAGCCGCGTCAACTCCGCGCGCATCGCCGGCATCAAGGCCGAGCACGCAGGCCTACCGGTACCGGGCGCGGTAATGGCCTCGGATGCCTTTTTCCCGTTCCGCGACGGCATCGACAACGCCGCCAAGGCCGGCATCACCGCGGTGATCCAGCCCGGCGGCTCGATGCGCGACAACGAGGTGATCGCCGCTGCCGACGAAGCCGGTATTGCCATGGTCTTCACCGGAATGCGCCATTTCAGGCACTAAAACCGACCGCACTCGGACTTTGTAGGGTGGATAACGCTTCGCTTATCCACCGAAAGGGCACTCGGCCCGCCTCCACTAGGAGAGAGACATGAACGTATTGATCATCGGCAGCGGCGGTCGTGAACACGCCCTGGCCTGGAAAGTGGCGCAGGACAAACGCGTCGAGAAAGTATTCATCGCACCGGGCAACGCCGGCACCGCCACCGAGAACAAGTGTGAAAACGTCGCCATCGACGTGCTGGACATCCAGGCACTGGCCGATTTTGCCGAGAAGAACGTGCAACTGACCATCGTTGGCCCCGAAGCGCCGCTGGTCAAAGGCGTGGTCGACCTGTTCCGCTCGCGCGACCTGGACATCTTCGGCCCGACCGCCGCCGCCGCCCAGCTGGAAGGATCCAAGGCCTTCACCAAGGACTTCCTGGCCCGCCAGAACATCCCGACCGCCGACTACCAGAACTTCACCGAGGTCGAGCCGGCTCTGGCTTACCTGCGCGAGATAGGCGCGCCAATCGTGATCAAGGCCGACGGCCTGGCTGCAGGAAAAGGCGTAATCGTCGCCATGACTCTGCAGGAAGCCGAAGACGCCGTGCGCGACATGCTCGCCGGCAATGCTTTCGGTGACGCCGGCTCGCGCGTGGTGATCGAAGAATTCCTCGATGGCGAAGAAGCCAGCTTTATCGTCATGGTCGACGGCCAGAACGTGCTGCCGATGGCCACCAGCCAGGACCACAAACGCGTTGGCGATGCCGACAGCGGCCCAAACACCGGCGGCATGGGCGCTTACTCGCCGGCGCCAGTGGTCACCGCCGACGTGCACAAGCGCGTTATGGACGAAGTCATCTACCCGACCGTGCGTGGCATGGCGGCCGAAGGCAACGTTTACACCGGCTTCCTGTACGCAGGCCTGATGATCGACAAGGCCGGCAAGCCGAAAGTCATCGAGTTCAACTGCCGTTTTGGCGACCCGGAAACCCAGCCGATCATGGTGCGCCTGGAGTCGAGCCTGGTCTTGCTGGTCGAGGCTGCTTTGGCCAAAGCGCTGGACAAGGTCGAAGCGACCTGGGATCCGCGCCCGACCGTTGGTGTGGTGCTGGCTGCCGGTGGTTACCCGGGCGACTACGCCAAGGGCGACGTGATCGAAGGGCTCGACGACGCCGCTCAGCTTGAAGGCAAAGTATTCCATGCTGGCACTGCACTGAAGGACGGCAAGGTCGTCACGGCCGGCGGCCGCGTACTGTGCGCCACCGCCATCGGTGCCAGCGTTGCCGATGCTCAGAAGCAGGCATATCGCCTGGCCGAGAAAATTCGCTGGAACGGCATGTTCCACCGCAATGACATCGGCTACCGGGCCATCGCCCGCGAGCGTGGCGACAACTGATGTAACAAGATGGCGGCATCTAGCCAGGCCCACTATCGGCAATACCGCAGGCCGCCGCTCAACCGCGGCGGCCTGGCTGTAAGGATTAAGGCTTCAGCGTCATAGTCTGCCCGACATCGGCTGACTATAATCCGACCGTTACAACCAAAAGGACTGCCACGTGCGTCGGCTCAGGATCGCCATAGGTTTACTCGTCAGCCTGCTGCTGGCTGGCGCTTGCCTGTCGAGCAGCGCAGCGCCGCGTGTGGCTACGCCTTATGCCACTGGTTGGTCGGTATTTATCGACGACAGCGCACAGATGGATCTGGACGACGTGCGCAGCCGCCGCAATCAGTTCCTGCCTTTAGACAACCTCGCCTTTACCTATCCGCCCAGCCAGCGAGCCGTCTGGCTGCGTTTCGATGTGCCCGAGCATCAGGCCCCTTACTGGCTTTGGCTGTTCGCGCCGCGCGTGCAATACCTCGATTACTACCTGCTGCGTGGCCCGTTGGTCGAGCAAAGCGTGCACAGCGGCGAATCGATGCCGATGAGCTCGCGCCCGCTGCCCTCGCGTGCCTACCTGATGTCGCTGCCCAACGACGGGCAGGCGCGGGAAGTCTACGTGCGGATGACCTCCAACCATCCGCTGATGGCCTGGTTCAAGGTCATCGACGAAGCCGAGCTGGTCAGTCTGGAAAGACCGGCTTACCTGTTCGGCGCACTGCTCGGCGCTCTGCTGCTGGTGGTGATCTACAACCTGATCCGCTTCGCCTACATGCGCTCGGTGTGCAGCTTGTGGCTCGCCGGCCTGCATGGCGGCCTGGCGGTTTGCGCCGCTGCCAACCTGGGGCTGCTCGCCGCCTGGGTGCCAAGCCTGGGCTATAACCAGTCGCTGATCGCTGACACCAGCGCGCTGATCGCAGCGTTCTGCCTCTCCGCGTTCGTGCTCGGCTTCTTCCGCAAAACGCCAATGCACGGCAGCAAACTCAACCTGGTCCTGAAAGGCCATGCGCTGCTGACCCTGCTGCTGGGCCTGACCATTCTGGCCACTGGCCTGCTCTGGTACAGCGCGGTTGTTTATCTGATGGTGTTTCTCGGCACCCTTGCCGTGCTGCTGGTCAGTGGCGTGCATTGGCACAACGGTTATCAGTCGGCGCGGCTGCTGGTCGTGGCCATGGTGGTGTTCAACGTCGGCTTTGGCCTGTTCATCCCTATCCTGTTCGGCTTCGACCAGCTCGACCCCGGCTGGCTGGTCATCGGTGTGTTCACCATCGCCACCCTCAGCGGCGTGGTGCTGAGCGCCGCCCTGGCCGAGCATCAGCGCCACCTGCAGCGCGCCGCCTCACGTGCGCGCACCGCCCTGGCCGCCAACGACGCCGAGCTGAAAGCCAAGGCCGAATTCCTGGCCAAGATCAGCCATGAGATTCGCACGCCCATGAATGGCGTGCTGGGCATGACCGAGCTGCTGCTCGGCACACCGCTGTCGGCAAAGCAACGCGACTACGTGCAGACCATCCACAGTTCCGGCAACGAGCTGCTCAACCTGATCAACGAAATTCTCGACATTTCCAAGCTGGAATCCGGGCAGATCGAGCTGGACGATGTGCAGTTCGACCTCAACGCCCTGACCGAAGATTGCCTCGACATCTTCCGCGCCAAGGCCGAGCTGCAGAAGATCGAGCTGATCAGCTTTATCCAGCCCCAGGTACCGCGCATCGTCAGCGGCGACCCGACGCGCCTGCGGCAGATTCTCCTCAGCCTGCTCGACAACGCCTTCAAGCAGACCAGCGAGGGCGAGATCCTGCTGGTGGTCGCCCTCGATACCAGCGGTGAACAGCCGCGCCTGCGCTTCGCCGTGCAGGACAGCGGCCATCCACTGGATGCCGCCGAGCGCGACGCGCTGCTCAACACCGAGTTGCAGAGCCGCGATTTCCTGTCGGCCACCCGCCTGGGCAGCCGCCTCGGGCTGATCATCGCCCGCCAGCTGATTCTACTGATGGGCGGTGAGTTCGGTATCCAGAGCGGCGGTAATCAGGGCTCGACCCTGTGGCTGACCCTGCCGCTGGACGACGCCCGCCTGCAGCAACCGAGCACCGATATCGACGGCACTCTGCAAGGCACCCGCCTGCTGGTGGTCGACGACAACGACACTTGCCGCAAGGTGCTGCTGCAGCAGTGCAACGCCTGGGGCATGAACGTCAGCAGCGTGCCGTCTGGCAAGGAGGCGCTGGCGTTGCTGCGCACCCGCGCGCACATGCGCGAATACTTCGACGTGGTGCTGCTCGACCAGGACATGCCGGGCATGAGCGGCATGCAACTGGCCGCCAAGATCAAGGAAGACCCGAGCCTCAACAACGACATTCTGATCATCATGCTTACCGGCATCAGCCATGCGCCGAGCAAGATCATCGCCCGCAACGCCGGCATCAAGCGCATCCTCGCCAAGCCGGTGGCCGGCTACACGCTCAAGGCCACCCTGGCCGACGAGCTGGCCCAGCGTCAACGCGGCCCGGATGCACCGGTGATTGCCAGCCCGGCAGCGCTGGAAGTGCCCGGCGACTTCCGCATTCTGGTCGCCGAAGACAACAGCATTTCCACCAAGGTGATTCGCGGCATGCTCGGCAAGCTCAACCTGCAGCCTGATACGGCGAGCAATGGTGAAGAAGCCTTGAATGCCATGAAGGCCCAACGCTATGACCTGGTACTGATGGATTGCGAGATGCCGGTGATGGACGGTTTTTCGGCTACCGAACAGCTGCGCGCCTGGGAGATCGCCGAGCGCCGCCCGCGCACGCCAGTGGTCGCGTTGACCGCGCATATCCTCAGCGAACACAAGGAACGCGCCCGCCAGGCCGGCATGGACGGCCACATGGCCAAACCCGTGGAGCTTTCACAGCTGCGCGAACTGGTCGAATACTGGGTTGGCGAGCGCCACACGCAGACACAGGACGACACCGTCGTCTCCTGACTCGGCTGCTAGAATTTTCGATGCAGCCCGCCAATCAGGCACCGCCTACGCCCCGATAGAGCGCCCATGGATATCAAGCAGCTCAAGTTTCTGATCGCCCTCGACGAAACCCGCCACTTCGGCCAGGCCGCTGCCCGTTGTCACGTCACCCAGCCAACGCTGTCGATGCGCCTGCGCAATCTGGAAAACGAACTGGGCCTGGAGCTGGTGCGCCGAGGGCAGCGCTTCGAGGGGTTCAGCGCCGAAGGTGAGCGCGTGTTGGCTTGGGCGCGCAGCCTGATGGCCGCCCATGATGGCTTGTATGCCGAGGCTGCCGCCTGCCGTGGCCAACTGGTCGGCACCCTGCGCCTTGGCGTGGTGCCGCTGTCAGGCTTCGACCCGATGGAACTGGTGCGCCTGTTCGCCGAGCAGCACCCGGGGCTGCGCTTCCAGCTGTTCGCCCTGAGCAGCGACCAGATTCTCGAGCGCCTGGGCAGCAATCAGCTGGACCTGGGCCTTTCCTACCTCGACCGTCTGGACCGCGAGCACTTCGACAGCCTGGAACTGGCCGCCACGCGCATGGGCCTGCTCTACGACCGCCGGCATTTCCAGTTCACGGAGACTACCCTGCGCTGGGAAAGCCTGATCGACCTGCCGCTGGGTTTGCTGTCGGCAGGCATGCACTTTCGCCAATCCATCGACCATTGCTTCCGCTCCCGCGGCCTGACACCCCTGCCCAAGCTGGAAACCGACGCCGTTCACCAGCTGCTGCAGGCGGTCAGCGCCGGCCTGTGCTGCTCGATTATGCCGCTGCAGAACGGCCTGGCCGAATTCACCAACGAGCTGATCCTCACGCCCATCGAAGACGCCCACACCCTGGCACCGCTGGGCCTGATCATGCGCCGCGGTGCACCTCGCTCGCCCCTGGCAGAAGCCTGCTTCAGCGAAGCGCGCACGCTGATCAACGCCTGAACCGAGCCTCGTCACTGTCTGCCTGTGGCGATGACCTGTCGGTTTCGCCGCGGTCCGCGCGACCGCCCAGGTACCAGCCCAGCAGCCCCCAGAGCGCGGCGCAGACTGCGCCGATCACCGCGATCAGCGCCACGCCGTAGCCAAGCATGTCGATCAGGCTCTTCGCCCAGCCGCTGAGCGCATCGCCACCGCGGTAAACCACCGTGTCGATGAAGTTCTTCGCCTTGTACTTGCTCTCGGCATCCAGCGGCGCGAAAAGCATTTCCCGCCCCGGGCGCACGAAAGCGTATTCACCGATACGCCGCACGATCATCAGCCCGGCCAGCACCGCAAAGGTCGGCGCCTGGGCCAGGGCGAGAAAGCCCACGCACATCAGCATCGGCACCGCGGCCAGCAAGCTGCGCACACCCAAACGCTGGGCGACGCGACCGGTAATGAACAGCTGGGCCAGCAGCGCACCGGCCTGCACCACGAAGTCGATCAACCCGAAAACCCGCACCTGGGCGTCGCGATCAGGGAAAAGCTCGGCGACCAGGCGCGCCTGCTCGAAATACAGAAAGGTGGTAACCGTGGCGAGTAGGATGACGAACGCGCAAATCCCCAGCAAGTATGAAGACTTGAACACCCGAGTCATGCCGCTGAACGGATTGCCTGCTACTGGTCGCCGGGGGCTCTCGGCCTGGCTGGCGCCCGGGCGCCCTGCCCCGGCTATCTCGCGCCAGAGCATTAGGTAATGCTTGAGCGCCAGCGCGCCGGCCAACAGCATGGCTGCCAACAACACCAGGCCGCCGGCGTCGATGCGACCGACCAGCAGCGTGCTCAGCGCCGGACCGGCCAGGCCACCAACGCTGGCGCCCGCTGCGATAAAGGCAAACAGGCGCTTGGCCTGGGGCGCGTCGAACACATCGGCCATCAGGCTCCAGGCCACCGAGACCACGAACAGGTTGTAGACCGAGATCCACACATAGAACACCCGCGCCATCCACAAGCTCTCGTTCGTGGCGCTGAAGGCCACGGCAAAGGCCAGTAGATTCAGGCAGAAGAAGCCGTACACCCAATCGATGAACTGGATGCGTGGCACCCGAGAATTCAGCCAGGCGAACAGTGGCACTGCCAGGAGCATGACCACGAAGGTGGCGGTGAACAGCCACTGCAGGTTTTCCACCCCGGCCTGAATCCCCATCGACTCGCGAATCGGCCGCAGCATGAAGTAGCCGCAGAACAGGCAGAAGAACAACGCAAAGCCCGCCAACGCAGCGGTCAGCTCCGCGGGCTGCGCATTGATTGCGCGGGCCAGGCGCTGGGGCATGGAAACAGTCATGGCGAAAGGTCCGGGCGGCGAAGCGTTGCAGTATGGCCCACGCAACCACGGCTGCCCGCCGGCATGCCCTCAGCGGCCGGCCAGCCAGGCGCGAATCTCGCCGTAAGGGTAGTCCTCCAGGGCGGCGAAACCCTTGATCTGCCGGGCCTTGAGACGGGTAAACAGCGGCACGCTGATGCCGCATAGAAAGCGTGCCAGGCATTCGTTACCTGGCAATTCAGCGCCGCGGGCACCCCGGTATTTGTTGATGAATGCACCGCACAACGCCTCACGATCCAGACTTGCCAGCGGTGTCAGTACGGGCGGCTCAGGTAGATGGGCAACCTGACCTCGGCACACCGAGCAATGCCCGCACTGCTGCGGCGCCTGTTCATCGCCAAAGTAGACGGCCAGGCGGCGGCTCAGGCAGTGCTCGCTGGCGAACAGCTCGAGCATGGCCTGGATACGGCGGATCTCGCTACCCTCCTGGACCACGAAGTAGGCGTGCAGCTCGGCCGCCAGCGCCTGGCTGTCGAAATCCGGCTGCAGCACGGCATACACGTCGGTCATCTGCTTGCTTTCCAACTCGATCCAGCCGCGCTCCTGCAGGTAATCCAGCGCCTTGACCACCCGTGCGCGCTGCGCCTGATGCCCGTTGTACAGCGCGTCGAAATCCACGGTGCACCAGGTGCGCGCCCGCGTAGACGCACTGACGATGGCTTCGATGAACTGCCGCCGCTCGCCTTCGAACTTGCCCAGCAAGGCCTCGGGCTCGATCAGGTACTTGAAACGATATTCGGCGAAATAGGCATAGCGCGGCGCGATGATGCCGCGCAGTTCCAGTTGCACCAGCAGGGTCTTGAGCGGCAACTGGCGGATATTGCTGTGATCGCTCAGCGCATTAACGGTCATTTCCCACTGCCCGCCACTGCTGTTGCCGCGAATCTCCTCGAGTACCCGCACGATGCCGCTCAGCTCCGGCGTGTCGCCGTAGACGAAGTTCTCCAGCACGTTGAGGCTGTCGCGGTTGGCCAGCACCAGGCAATCGGAGGCCTCGCCATCGCGGCCGGCGCGGCCGATTTCCTGGCTGTAGTTTTCCACCGACTTGGGCAGGTCGAAATGCACCACGTTGCGGATGTCGCGCTTGTCGATGCCCATGCCGAAAGCGATGGTGGCGACGATGCAGCTCAGCTCACCAGCCATGAAGCGGCGCTGGATCGCCTCGCGAATCTCGTGACCCATGCCGGCGTGGTAGGCGCTGACGGACAAGCCCTGCTGGCTCAGCTGCTCGGCGACCTGCTCGGCAGTCTTCTGCTGGGTGACGTAGACGATGCTGGGTTCACCCTGCTTGGCACCCAGCCATTGTTCGAGGCGCCGCTGCTTGTCGCGCCCCACCACGGGCTCGACCAGCAGATTCAAGTTGGGGCGGTAGAAGCCGGTGGTGACTACATCATCTGCGGCGATGGCGAATTTCTTCTGCATGTCGGCAATCACCGGCGGCGTCGCCGTGGCGGTGAGCAGCAGCACCTGAGAGATGCCGAACTGGCGCTGATAGTCCGGAAGCTTCAGGTAATCCGGGCGGAAGTTGTGCCCCCACTCGGAAATGCAGTGGGCCTCGTCGACCACCAGTAGGGAAATCGGCACTTCACTGATGAAGTTGCGAAAGCGCTCGTTCTTCAGGCGCTCGACCGAAATCATCAGGATTTTTAGCTCGCCGGACTTGGCCTTGGCCATGGTCTCGCTGACCTGCTCACGGCTTTGCGCCGAATCGATGCTGGCCGCACTGATGCCATGGCGATGCAGAAAGGCCAGTTGGTCCTGCATCAGCGCCAACAGCGGGGAGACCACCACCGTCAGGTGCGGCAGGTGCAAGGCCGGCAACTGGTAGCACAGGGATTTGCCCGAGCCGGTGGGAAAAATCGCCGCCGCCGAGCGGCCGGCGAGCACGGCGCTGATCACCGCTTCCTGGCCAGGGCGCAGTTGGTCGAAACCGAAGACACGTTTGAGCGTGGACATGAGCTGTCACTCCGTTGACCGCTGAATGGCCAATAACCGTAACCTGTGTGGCAGGCGTTTCACAGCGCACAGCCGCCTGGGGGCCGCGAGAAGTGTTGCACCATAAATGAAAAAGCCGCCCGAAGGCGGCTTTGTCAGCGAGCGCGGGTCAACTTACAGTTGCGGGCCGGCTTGCTTGATGGCGTCGCTCACTTCGAACTTGGTGAAGTTGTCGATGAACAGCTTGGCCAGGCCTTTGGCGGCCTCGTCGTAGGCAGCCTTGTCAGCCCAGGTGTTGCGCGGGTTGAGCAGGTTGGTCTCGACGCCAGGAACGGCTTTCGGCACGTTCAGGTTGATGATCGGCAGGTGCTCGGTTTCGGTACCGATCAACGCGCCGCTCTGGATCGCTGCGATCACACCACGAGTGGTCGGGATGTTGAAACGCTTGCCGACGCCGTAGCCGCCGCCAGTCCAGCCGGTGTTGACCAGGTAGACCTTGGAGCCGAAGGCCTGGATACGCTTGATCAGCAGCTCGGCGTAAACACCAGCCGGACGCGGGAAGAACGGTGCGCCGAAGCAGGTGGAGAAGGTCGACTTGATGCCGCTGCCCGAACCCATTTCGGTGGAACCGACCAGGGCGGTGTAACCGGAGAGGAAGTGGTAAGCCGCTTGCTCTTCGTTGAGGATCGACACCGGTGGCAGCACGCCAGTCAGGTCGCAAGTCAGGAAGATCACCGCGTTCGGCTCGCCGCCGAGGTTCTTCTCGCTGCGTTTTTCAACGAATTCCAGCGGGTAAGCAGCACGGCTGTTCTGGGTCAGGCTGTCGTCGGTGTAATCCGGCTTGCGCTGCTCGTCGAGCACCACGTTTTCCAGCACGGTGCCGAACTTGATGGCTTTCCAGATCACCGGCTCGTTCTTCTCGGAGAGGTCGATGCACTTGGCATAGCAACCGCCTTCGATGTTGAACACCACGCCAGTGCCCCAGCCGTGCTCGTCGTCACCGATCAGGTAACGGCTTTCGTCGGCGGACAGAGTGGTTTTGCCGGTGCCGGACAGACCGAAGAACAGGGTCACGTCGCCTTCTTCACCGATGTTGGCAGCGCAGTGCATCGGCAGCACGTCGGCGGCCGGCAGCAGGAAGTTCTGCACGCTGAACATGGCTTTTTTCATCTCACCGGCGTAACGCATGCCAGCGATCAGTACCTTCTTCTGCGCGAAGTTGATGATCACGCAGCCGTCGGAGTTGGTACCGTCACGCTCAGGCACGCATTCGAAGTTGGCGACGTTGAGAACTTGCCACTCCTGCTTGCCGGACGGGTTGTATTGAGTCGGCTCGATGAACAGCTGACGGCCGAAGAGGTTCTGCCAGGCAGTGGCAGTGGTCATCTTGACGGGCAGGTAGTGAGCTTCGGCAGAGCCTACATGAACGTGGGAAACGAAGCTGTCCTGGGCATCGGAGAACGCCTGAACGCGATCCCACAGGGCATCGAACTTGTCGGCTGGAAACTTGCGGTTGATCGGGCCCCAGCCGATGTCGGCCGAAGTGCTCGGCTCATCGACGATGAAGCGGTCGACCGGAGAACGCCCGGTACGGTGGCCGGTGCGTACAACCAGAGCACCGGTGGACGCCAGTTCGCCTTCGCCGCGACGAAGGGCTTCTTCGACCAGTTGAGCAGTGCTGATGTCGGTGTACACAGCGTTGTTGGCTTGCGTCATTTGAGTCCCCGTCGGCCGAACGGCCGAGTCTTCCAAACGTTTGTAGCCATGCACGGAGCAGGACTACAGCTAAAAAAGTGCGCGGATTATGCCAGAAAAGCGGGCCGCTGGTGCAGCCCCCAATCAGAACAGCCTGCGCGTTGCTGGCAGCCCTCAGTGACGGGTGTCGGAGGGCCGCTGACTGCCTCCGCCAGCGAACAGCTGAGCGATGTCAGCGGCGTCGAAGCCGTAGCGTTCGTTGCAGAATTGGCAGTCGATTTCCACGCGGCCGTTATGCTCGCTGACCAGCAGCTCGGCATCGGCCTGCCCTAAACTGACCAGCGCTTTGGCTGAGCGTTCACGGGAGCAGCTACAACGGAAGCGAATGCCGCGTGGCTCGAACAGGCGAACCGCCTCTTCGTGGTACAGGCGATGCAGCACGGTTTCGTTATCCAGCCCCAGCAACTCCTCGTTCTGCAGGGTGTTGGCGAGGGTGACCAGGTGCTCCCAGCTGGCGGCGCGCTCTTCATCATCGGGCAGGCGATCGGCCGGCAGTTGCTGGAGCAGGAAACCGCGGGCGCGCAGGCCATCGGCGCACAGCCAGAAGCGCGTGGCCAGCTGTTCTGAAGTAGCGAAGTAGTTGCTCAGGCAATCGGCAAGGGTGTCGCCGTCCAGCGAAACGATGCCCTGATAACGCTGGCCCTGTTTGGGATCGACGGTCATCGCCATCACGCCTTCGGGCATCAGCTGCGGCAACCCGTCGCCCTCGGCGATACGCTCGGCATCGTAACGAGCTATGCCGCGCACATCGCCTTCACTGGAACATTCCACCATCAGCAGCGGCACTGGGCCGTCGGAGCGCACCTGCAGCACTAGCAGGCCGTCGAACTTCAAGGTGCCGACCAGCAGCGATGCGGCAGCCAGTAATTCGCCGAGCAGGTGGGCCACCGGGCGCGGGTAGTCGTGCTTGGCGAGCACCTGCTGATAGCTGCCGGTCAGCCCGACCAGTTCACCGCGCACATCGGTGTCATCAAAAATAAAGCGTTGGGTGAAGTCGGACATAACGGCTCGCCTGCTGATGGATGCAAGACAGGCCAGGGGCGTGCCCACTGGCCTGGGGGTCGGCAATTTTAGGCGCAAACGCGGCGCCGACCAAGCTGCACGCGAAGAACGGCAGGCGCGCAGCAGCTGAACGTCGACTGAACAAAGCCTCGATAGCGCCCATCCTGGCCCGCTAGCTGCCTAGAATCGGCGGTTTTCTTCGAGCCACCTCCATGCACCTCGCTTTCAATACCCAATGGCGCCCACGCGCCCTGCTCATCAGCCATCTGCTTATCGCCGTGCTGTTTGCCAGTTGGCTGTGGCCGGTCACTCGCGTGTACTGGAATCAGTTCGATGTATGGCTGTTCCACCTGCTCAACGATCCGGTGCATGCCGCCGGCCTGTGGGCGCATATCTGGGCCATCGGCAGCATGCGCCCGGTGGATGCCGGCGTCGGCGTGGTGATGCTGGCGATCATGCTGCGCGCCGGACTGATCTTCCCGGCCAACGGGGTACGCACCGGTCTGTATGCGTTTCTGGTCGCGCTGACCGTCATGCTGCTGATGCGCGTGGGCTTTTCCGACCTGGTCGAGTACATGGGCTGGCAACATGCGAGCCCATCGCTGCAGATTGAAGGCAGCGCGCGGCTGACCGAGATGTTCCCGGCCTGGGAAGAGCGCTGGAATCTAAAGGACAGCGCCAGCCGCAGTTTCCCGGGCGACCACGCCTCGGTACTGATGATTTGGGCGATGTTCTGCAGCTTCTTCGTCAGCGGCTGGCGCCGCCTGCTGGTATGGGCCGTGGCGGTGATCGGCATGTTGCCGCGCCTGGTCGCCGGTGCCCACTGGGGCGCGGACGCCTTTGTCGGCGGCGTGCTGCTCAGCGTGCTGGGCATCGCCTGGAGCTGCTACACGCCATTGGCCTATCGGGCCAGCGCACTCATCGAGCGCACCAGCGCACCTTTGATGCGCGCTTTGGCGCGGTTGCCGGTTATCGGCACCTTCGCGTTAATCAGCGGGCGCTGACTGCCGCCGGGCTGCCGACGTTGTAGGCAACCCTACTCCACCCACTCCCCTGAGCCGCCGCGCAGATAGAACAACTGCCGGCGTTGCTTCTTGCTCGGTCGGCCGTCGGTCTGCACACCCAGGGCGCCAGCCTTGCGCTGTTCGGCAGCCTTCTCACGCCGCACGATGCTCTCGCCGGTTTCGGCATACAGCGCTTGCGCTTCGGGAGCGCCACGGCGCACCACTGATAGTGCTTGAACGATCACCGTGCGCTCCTCGAAACCGGTACGAATCACGTACTCATCACCGACCTTGGGTTCCTTGCCTGGCTTGCAGCGCTCGCCACGGCAATGCACCTTGCCGCCTTCGATCGCTGCCTTGGCCAACGCCCGGGTTTTATAGAAGCGCGCAGCCCATAGCCACTTGTCTAACCTTACCTTGTCATCGGTATCCTGCTTTGCCACCCTTACCTCACTCATTGCTGGCTATCATCACAATTCATTGTCACTCCAGCCTGTGCGCATTGTCCGATGCATACAAGCCCGAGCGACCCTCATTCTGGAGCAGCGGTGACCCACTTTCCCAGCGATCTTACCCATCCTGAAAAATGCCGCGGCTGCCAGGGCAGCACGGGCTTGGATTTCGACTTTCATTTCGCCTTCCAGCCAATCATCGATGTGCGCAGCCGCCAGGTGTTCGCCCACGAGGCTCTGGTGCGTGGCCCGGCAGGTGAAGGTGCACTTTCAGTGCTCGATCGCGTCAATGACGACAACCGCTATCGGTTCGATCAGCGCTGCCGCACCCAGGCGATTGCCGAAGCCAAACAGCTGGGTATGAACAGCTACCTGTCGATCAACTTCCTGCCTAATGCCGTGTACCGCCCGGAGCTGTGTATTCGTAGCACCCTGGAGGCCGCGCGCCAGCATGACTTTCCGCTCGACAAGCTGATCTTCGAAACCCTGGAAAGCGATCACATGGCCGACAGCAAGCACCTGACCAACATCCTGCGCCAATATCAGGAGTTCGGTTTCAAGACCGCCATCGACGACTTCGGTGCCGGCCATTCGGGCCTCACCTTGCTTGCGGACTTTCAGCCCGACCTGATCAAACTGGACATGGCACTGATTCGCGACGTCGATCAGGACACGGCGCGCCAGGCCATCGCGCGCGGCATCCTGTCTATCTGTAATGATCTGGGTGTAAGGGTGATCGCCGAAGGGATCGAAACGCCGGGCGAGCGGGACTTCCTCGCCTCCATCGGTATCGATCTGATGCAGGGCTACCTGTTCGCCAAGCCGCAATTCCGAGGTTTGCCCGAGATCGCCGACGCGGCGTGGGCGCCTGCGACGATGACGCATTGACGGACGTGCAGCGCGGCGGATTTTCAGTACCATGCGCGCCAGATACGCGACCTAAGTAGAAACGGACAGCTTTCTTGAAGACATTCGACCACCTCAACGTGATCGGCCTGCGCGAGTGGGTGAACCTGCCTGAACTCGGCATCGTCGGCCTGCGCGCCAAGATCGACACCGGCGCCAGCACCTCGAGCCTGCACGCCAGCGATATTCAGCCGTTCGAGCGCGACGGTGAGCAATGGGTGCGCTTCACCGCCTATATCGGCACCCAGGTGCAGCGCCGCCATCGTTGCGAGGCGCGCCTGGTGGCCCTGAAAACGATCAAAAGCTCCAATGGCCAGGCGCAGAGCCGCTACGTGATCCGCACCAGCCTGATGTTGGGCGATCTACAGTGGCCGGTGGAGTTCACCCTGGCCAGCCGCAAAACCATGCGCTATCGCATGTTGCTCGGATCCAAAGCGCTGGTGGACGGCCAACTGGTGGTCAATCCGGCGCTTACTTACGTTCAAGACAAACCCGTGCTTCCCGACCCGACCGGTGCCCAATGAAAATCGCTGTGCTGTCGCGCAATCCGCGCCTGTATTCCACGCGTCGCTTGGTCGAGGCTGGGCAACAGCGCGGCCATGAAATGGTGGTGATCGACACCCTGCGCGCCTACATGAACATCGCCAGCCACAAGCCGCAGATCCACTACCGCGGCAAACCGCTGGAAGGCTTCGACGCGGTGATCCCGCGTATCGGCGCCTCGGTGACCTTCTATGGCTGCGCGGTGCTGCGCCAGTTCGAGATGATGGGCGTGGTGCCGCTCAACGAGTCGGTAGCCATCGCCCGCTCCCGTGACAAGCTGCGCTCGCTGCAGCTGCTGTCGCGGCGTGGCGTCGGCCTGCCAGTGACCGGCTTCGCCCACTCACCGGACGACATTCCCGACCTGATCCACATGGTCAACGGCGCGCCGCTAGTGATCAAAGTGCTCGAAGGCACCCAGGGCATCGGCGTGGTGCTGTGTGAAACCGAAAAGGCCGCCGAGTCGGTGATCGAGGCCTTCATGGGCCTCAAGCAGAACATCATGGTGCAGGAATACATCAAGGAAGCCGGCGGCGCCGACATCCGCTGCTTCGTGGTTGGTGACAAGGTCATCGCGGCCATGAAGCGCCAGGCCAAGCCCGGCGAATTCCGCTCCAACCTGCACCGCGGCGGCACCGCCAGCCTGATCAAGATCACCCCGGAAGAACGCATGACCGCCATCCGCGCCGCCAAGGTCATGGGCCTGTCAGTGGCTGGCGTCGACATCCTGCGTTCCAACCACGGCCCGCTGGTGATGGAGGTGAACTCCTCGCCGGGCCTGGAAGGCATTGAGGTGACCACCGGCAAGGACGTTGCCGGGATGATCATCCAGTTCCTGGAAAAGAACGGCGGCCCCAACCTGACACGTACCAAGGGCAAAGGATGAGTAACGCCTTCACCGGCCGCGTGGCCCTGATCGCACCCGCCTCGGCGATTGCCGACGAGGTTTTCGACGCCACCCTGGCGCAGCTTGACGTGCAGGGCATCGACTATCATCTGGGCCGCAATGTGCGCGCTCGTCATCGCTACCTGGCCGGCACGCAGGCGCAGCGCCTGGATGATTTGCACGAAGCCTTCAGCTTGCAGGATATCGACGCTGTATGGTGCCTGCGCGGCGGCTATGGCTGCGCACAACTGCTACCGGGCATCGACTGGACGCTGCTGCAGAGCGCCAGCCCGCGGCCGTTGATTGGCTACTCGGATCTGTCGATCCTGCTCGATGCCTTCGCCCGCCATGATCTGCCCGGCATCCACGGCCCGGTAGCCACCGCCCTCGGCCTGCAGGCGCTGGCCGCGCCAACCGGGCAGCGTGAACGGCTGGCGTCGATGCGCGCGCTGTGGGACCTGCTGCAGGACCGCAGCCAGCCTTTGCCGGTACGCCATATCAGCGGCCCTGAAACACCAGTTGAGGGGCCGCTGGTTGGCGGCAACCTCACGGCGCTGGCCAGTGGCTGCGGTACCGTAGCCGGTATGCAGTTGCCCGCTAACGCCATTCTGATTCTCGAGGACGTCGGCGAGCCCTACTACCGCCTGGAGCGCAGCTTATGGCAGCTGTTCGAAAGCTTCGGCGAACGCCGCCCGGCCGCAGTGTGCCTGGGTAGCTTCACCGACTGCCCACGGCGCGGCGTGCAGCACAGCATCGACGAAATCATCGGCGAGTATCTGGCGCCGTTCGATATCCCGCTGTATGGCGAGCTGCCCAGCGGCCACGGCGACGCCAACTTCGCCTGGCCCTATGGCCGCACCGCCACCCTCAAGGGCAACACGCTGAGCTGGTGAGCCATCACCACTAGGCCTGCAGCAGTCGCTTAAGGAAATCCGCCTCAACCAGCGGCCTGTCCAGCAGATACCCCTGGCCGAACTCGCAGCCCAACGCTTTCAGATGCTCAAGCTGTTCCGGCGTTTCGATGCCTTCGGCTACGCACTCCAGATCCAGGTTGCGGGCGATCATCAGAATGGTTTCCACCAGCAGCACGTTGCTGCCGTTGCCGCCTATGCCAAGATCCTGGGTGAAGCTGCGGTCGATCTTCAGGCGATCCAGAGGCAGGCGTTTGAGGTAAGTCAGGGACGAATAACCGGTGCCGAAATCATCAATGGAGAAGCGTACACCGAGGGTTTTGAGCGCCTGCATGTTGGCGATGCACTGCTCGACATCCTCGAGCAATACGCCCTCGGTGAGTTCCAGTTCCAGGGCAGAGGCCGGCACCTCGTAGCGCTGCAGGCAATCGCGTATCCGCTCGACACAATTGCGGCTGCGCAGTTCACGGGGGCTTAGATTTACCGCCAGCACCAGGTCTGGATGTTGCGGCAACCAGCCTTGCAGCGTGGCGCATGCGCGCTCCAGCACCCAGTTGCCAATGTCTTCGATCAGCCCGGTTTCTTCCGCCAGAGGAATGAACTGGCCGGGAAAGATTTCGCCTTTCTCCGGATGCGCCCAGCGCACCAGCACTTCGGCGCCCATGAGCTGGCCATCGCTGAGCCGCAGTTGCGGCTGGAACACCAGGTACAACTGATCCCGGGCGATCGCCTGACGCAACTCGCCCTGCAGCTGCAGGCGCTGGTCGATGGCGGCCTGCATCTCTGGCGCGAAGAAATGCAGGGCATTACGCCCGGCCTGCTTGGCGCGGTACATGGCAGTGTCGGCCTGTTTGAGCACGTCGGCGGCGTTCTGCTCGCCGAACGGATGCAGGGCGATGCCGATGCTGGCACTCATCGACAGCTCATGGCCGTCGATCACGCAGGGCTGCTCGAGGCTCTTGAGCAGGCGTTCGCCCACCATCGCAGCCTGCTCGCCAGCCAGCTGCTCATTTGCATCCAGGCCTTCGAGCAGCACCACGAACTCGTCACCACCCATACGCGCCAGGGTGTCCTCGTTGCGCAGCTGGACCTCCAAGCGTCTCGTCACTTCGCGCAATAGGTTGTCGCCGACCAGATGGCCGAGGCTGTCGTTGACCGTCTTGAAATGATCGAGGTCGATGAACAGCAGCGCACCCAGGCTGCCCTGACGGACTTCACGATCCATGGCGTGCTGCAGGCGGTCGAGCATCAGGCGGCGATTGGGCAGGCCGGTCAGCTCGTCACTGTAGGCCAGACGTTCGATTTCGCGCTGGTAACGCTGGCGCTCGGAGATGTCCGTCACGCTGCAGCGAATCAGCGTGGGCTCACCGGGCAAACGCACCAGCCGTACTTCACAAGGGAACTGCCGGCCACGGTTATCGCGGTGCAGCCACTCGAACACCGGCACCTCCCCCGCCAGAGCTGCGTCTAGATAGTGCTTGGCAGCCTCGATCGATAGCCGGCCGTCCGCTTGCCGCTCCGGGCTCAGTTCGAAGGGCCGACGGTTGAGCAGCTCCTCGCGCGAATAACCGAACAGGCGCAGCGCGTTGCCGTTGAAATCGACCATGCCGCCCTCCACGCTGTACAGCATGATCGCCTCGGGCGCGTGTTCGACGACGGTGCGGTAACGGGCCTCGGCTTCATAGCGGGCGCTGATGTCCTCGACCAGCAGCAGGAACATACTGACGCCACCGTTGTTACGTCGCACTGCGCGCAGGTGCAGGCGCGTGGGCACCTGGCTGCCATCGGCACGCAGGAAGTTGCGATCACGCTCGAAGCCTTCGCGGCTGCCGCTCAGCACTTCGTCGAGCAGCGGCTGCTCGGCATCCAGATCCTCCGGGGTGCTGATGCTGGCCCAGCTGGACTCCAGCAGTTGTTCGCGACTGAGCCCGAGAATGCTGCACAGCTTGAGGTTGACCTCCGACCAGCCAAAGGTCGGCGTGATCAACGCCATGCCGATCAGCGGCGCCTCGAAGAACAGGCGCAGGCGATCATCTCGCTCACGCAGTTGCTGCTCGGTGCGCCGCCGCGCGGTGATGTCCTGCGCGGCGCCGTATACGCGCACCAGCTCGCCGCCATCGCGCTCGGCAACGCCAAGCAGGCGTACCCAACGCGTACGGCCCTTGGCGGTGCTGGCGCGAACTTCGATATCGAACTGATCGCCGCCCTTGTACATCTGCTGCAAGGTACGACCGATCAGCTCCCGGCCGGCGGCATCGAACTGGCTCAGCGATTCCTCGAAAGTCGGCGCGCCGCTTTTCGGATCCAGCTCGTAGATGGCGAAGCAGCCGGCACTCCAGTACATGCTCATGTCGCGCATGTTCAGCGACCAGCCGCCCAGGTCGGCGATATTCTCCGTCTGGGTGAACAGATAGCTCTGCTGCTGCAGCGCCTCGCTCTGGCGCACCGCGTCCTGCGCCAGTTGCTCGCGGGTGCTGACATCCTGCTGCATGACGATGAAGTGGCTGATGCCCTCGTCGTCGCGCATGGGCGCCAGAATCACATCGCTCCAGAACGTTTCGCCGTCCTGACGCTGTAGGCGCAGCACCGCATTACCGGGAACACCTCGACGGATGGCACTTTCCAGCACATGCAAACCTTCATGGCGCTTCTCGCCACGCAGCAGGTCGAGCAGGCTCAGGCCCAAGGTTTGCCGAGCCTCACGCCCGGTAATCTGCTCGAACGCGGGGTTGCAGTAGATGAGCGGCAAATCCGCCTGACGCGCATCGGCGATCAGCACGCCCAGCGGGCTGGCATCCAGCGCCGAATGGGCCAGGGTCAGTTGCCGCTGCACTGCTGCGCTGTGAATGAGCGCCATGCGCAGATCAGTAAGGCTGCGGCCGATCAGCAGCGCCGCCAGGACGAACAGCAGAATGCCGAAATGCAGCTCCAGACGCTGCGGATCGATCCAACTGCTGCCCGCCATGATCGTGTGAGCCCAGGGCAATGCCAGAATGGTCAGCACGCTCATCGCAGCGCCGCCCATGGCACCTGCAAAGCCCCAGACCAGCGCCAAGCTGAGCATCAGCAGGCCGACTGCCGGCAGTTTCAACTGGGCGGGTAGCAGCTCCAGCAACAGCGGCAGGCAGGCCAGCACGAGCAACAGTGCATAACGCGACGGCATTTTGCGCAGCGCAGCGGGCACATCCAGCAGCGGCGCCAGCAGGCCCTCAACCGGCATCAGCCAACCGCGGCGGCGTAACAGAGGGCTCAGGTAGGTCAGCAGAGGGATGGAAATCACCAGCGCCGTCAGGGTGTCGGCCAACCAGAGAGTCAGCGCCAGTTGCGGTACGTCCTGCACCGCAAGCCCGTTGAGCAGCACCCGGCACACCATCAACAGCAGGCAAGTCAGCGCCACTGGCAGCAGAATGCCAAGCGAGATGAAACGCAACACGTGGTTGATGTTTGGCAGGGCGGCATCAAATGGCCGCCAACGCAGCAACAGGTAGCAGCAGGCTACACCCAGGGTTTCCGGCAATGCATAGACTGGCGCCAGGTGCCAGTCCAACCCCCACAATGGCGTAGAGAGCACCGCGTTAGCGTATAGCGCGCCCAACACTCTCGGCCCCCACCAGAGCGCCAGCACCAGACCCAGAGCAAACGGCAAATATAGAATGCCCACCCCGCTTTCGAGCTGGGTGGTCAGGGAAAGCTGGGTGGCCAGATGGAACGCCGGAAGCGGCAACCACCATGTCCAGAACGGCAGGCGCTCGGCAGTGCGGGGCATACGAACCTCATATCACGATGCCAGCACAGCATGAAGCAGCCATCGAGGGCTGTACAGGTGCCTGCATGGAGTAACAGCCTAGCCCAGTATCAAGCGGCGTCGCGTGGCAACAATAATCCCAGAGGCAGGCAGATACGGGCTTCCAGGCCACCACCGGAACGGTTGCGCAACTCTACGCTACCGCCATGCAGCGCGGCGATGCGCTTGACGATGGCCAAGCCCAGCCCGGCACCTTTGCCGCCGCGGGCGCTGTCACCCCGAATGAACGGATTGATGATGTTGCCCAGCTCGCTCGGGTCGATACCCGCGCCACGGTCCAACACGCTGAGCACCACATAAGGCGCACTGTGATCATCAGCAACCGACAGGACGATCTCCACGGCGCCACCGCCATAGCGCAGGGCGTTCTCGATCAGGTTGACGATCAGCCGCTTGATCGACACCCGGCGCAGTGGAACGGCCGGCACGGGCTCCACGAACAAACGTACCTGCTCGTGTTTCTGGTTGTAGGGCGCGACCACTTCGCGAATCAAGTCGGGCAGATTCAGCTCTTCGACCGGCTCGTCACGGCCATCGCGGATGAAGGCCAGGAACTGATCGAGAATGGCGTCCATGTCCTCGATGTCGCGCACCATGTCGTCGGTCAGCTCCGAGTCGTGGTCGAGAAACTCCAGAGACAAGCGCAATCGAGTCAACGGCGTGCGCAGGTCGTGAGAAACCCCCGCCAGCATCAGCTCGCGTTCACGACCGGCCTGCTCGACGTCCTCGGCCATCTGGTTGAACGCGCGATACACCTCGGCCATTTCGCTCGGCGTGTCGCCCACTGGCAGACGCACGCTACGCCCCTGGCCAAACTGCCGAGCGGCAAAGACCAGGCGCTTGAGCGGCGCGCTGAGCTGACGCACGAAAATCCACGCCGCCGCGGTGGACAGCAGGCCGATACCCAGGAACCAGCCCAGTACGCTCCAGATGCGCTGGCCACGTAGCGGGTGTGGGTAGAGTGGCACACGGATCCAGTCCTCACCGAGCGTCGGTGCATGCACCCACAATGCCGGCGGGCTCTTGGCGCGCACCCGGGTTTCGGTATCCGGCCCCAGCTCGGACTGCATCTGACGCTGGAAAATTTCGCTGTATGGCCAGTGCTCTTCGCTGGCCGGCACTTCGGCGCGCGTCACCCGTTTGAGGCCAGCCGCCTCGGCGATATTGGCGCGATCTTCGGGGTCCGCCGCCCAATAGGCGCGCAGGGTAAGTGCCGCGCCGTGGCTGTACTGACGATCCACCAGCACGTCCTCGTTCATCATCAGATAAACGAGGGTCAGCGCCTTGGAAAACAGCACGACGATCAGCACCAGCCAGAGGGTGCGCGAGAAGAAGCTTTGCGGGAACCAGAGTGGAGCTTTCATAGAAACAGGAGCCGGGCAGAGCGCGAGAAGCGGGAGGCTAAACGAACAAGGGCTGACATTGGTTGCCAGCCCTCGCTAGTCGTGGATCGACGTTATTTGTTGCCATCCGGCACGAACACATATCCCACGCCCCAGACGGTCTGGATGTAACGCGGCTTGGACGGATCCGGCTCGATCAGCCGGCGCAGGCGGGAAATCTGCACGTCGATGGAGCGCTCCAGCGCATCCCACTCACGGCCACGGGCCAGATTCATCAGCTTGTCGCGGGTCAGCGGCTCGCGGGCATGTTGCACCAGCGCCTTGAGCACAGCGAATTCACCGGTGGTGAGCATGTGCACTTCGTCGCCCTTCTTCAGCTCGCGAGTCGCCAGGGAAAGCTCGTAGTCGCCAAAGGTGACGCTCTCATCTTCGCTGCCTGGCGCGCCTGGTACGACTGGTGCCTGGCGGCGCAGTACAGCCTTGATCCGCGCCAGCAGTTCACGCGGGTTGAACGGCTTGGCCAGGTAATCGTCGGCACCGATTTCCAGACCCTGGATACGGCTGCCCTCATCGCCCTTGGCGGTGAGCATGATGATCGGCACCTGGTTGTTCGACGCGCGCAGGCGACGGCAGGCACTCATGCCGTCTTCGCCCGGCAGCATCAGGTCGAGTACCACCAGGTTGAACAGCTCGCGCGACAACAGGCGGTCCATCTGTTCGACGTTTTCCACGGCACGAACGCGATAGCCCTGCTCATCGAAGAAACGCTCGAGCAGACGCCGCAGGCGGGCGTCGTCATCGACAATCAGGATCTTCTCGCCTTCGACCGGTTGTACTGCAGTGCTGCTCATAGAGGCTCCTTGACCGAGAGTCCGCGACGCGTTGCGCACGGCTTAACGGCGGCATTATGGCTCAGAGGCCGTATAGACCACGTATTGTCCATTGTTAGCAGATTTTTCGCTGGGTTGGCGCACTTCAACCAGATTCGCGGTCTGACGGCGGCCATGGCGGCTGGCCTGAGCGCATCTTTGCGTGGCTATAATGCGCCGCTTTATCGTCCGGCTCATCATGAACGAGGCCGGTTATTCATCGTTTTGAGTCAGGTTCATGTCTTCTATGCTCAGCATCAACAACCGTATCGCCGAAGAACTGGGCGTACGCCCGCAACAGGTCGCCGCCGCTGTCGCACTGCTCGACGAAGGCTCCACCGTGCCGTTCATCGCACGCTACCGCAAGGAAGTCACCGGCAGCCTCGACGATACCCAGCTGCGCAACCTAGAAGAACGCCTGCGCTACCTGCGCGAGCTCGACGATCGCCGCGCCAGCATCCTGGCCAGCATTGAGGAGCAGGGCAAACTGACGCCCGAGCTGACCCGCGAAATCAACCTCGCCGACACCAAGACGCGTCTCGAAGACCTCTACCTGCCGTACAAACAGAAGCGCCGCACCAAGGGCCAGATCGCCCTGGAAGCCGGCCTCGGCGAGCTGGCCGATGCCTTGTTCAATGACCCGAGCCTGACGCCGGAGACTGAAGCGGCACGTTTCATCGATGCCGAGAAGGGCTTCGCCGACACCAAGGCGGTGCTCGAAGGCGCCAAGTACATCCTCATGGAGCGCTTCGCCGAAGACGCCAGCCTGCTCAGCAACCTGCGCGGCTACCTCAAGGACAACGCCACGCTTAGCGCCCGGGTCATCGCCGGCAAGGAAAACGAAGGCGCCAAGTTCCGCGACTACTTCGAGCATGACGAAAAGCTCAAGGGCGCCCCGTCGCACCGCGCCCTGGCGATTTTCCGTGGCCGCAACGAGGGCATCCTCAGCGCCAGCCTCAGGGTCGGTGAAGAGCTGCCCGGCACCTTGCACCCGTGCGAAGGCATGATCGCCGAGCGTTTCGGCATTTCCAATCAGGGCCGCGCCGCCGACAAGTGGCTGGGCGAAGTGGTGCGCTGGACCTGGAAGGTCAAGCTCTACACCCACCTGGAAACCGACCTGCTCGGCGAACTGCGCGAAGCCGCCGAAGACGAGGCGATCAGCGTGTTCGCCCGCAACCTGCACGACCTGCTGCTGGCTGCACCGGCAGGGCCGCGCGCGACCCTGGGCCTCGACCCGGGCCTGCGCACCGGCTGCAAGGTCGCCGTGGTCGACGCCACCGGCAAGGTGCTGGACACCGCCACCGTGTACCCGCACGCGCCGCGTAACGACTGGGACGGCACCCTCAACGTGCTGGCCAAGCTGTGCGCCAAGCATGGCGTCGACCTGATTGCCATCGGCAACGGCACCGCCAGCCGCGAGACCGACAAGCTGGCCATCGAGCTGATCAAAAAGTACCCGGGCCTGAAGATGACCAAGATCATGGTCAGCGAAGCCGGCGCCTCGGTGTACTCGGCCTCGGAACTGGCTGCCAAGGAATTCCCGGATCTGGACGTCTCGCTGCGCGGTGCGGTCTCCATCGCCCGCCGCCTGCAGGATCCGCTGGCCGAGCTGGTGAAGATCGACCCGAAATCCATCGGCGTCGGCCAATACCAGCACGACGTGTCCCAACTCAAGCTGGCGCGCAGCCTGGATGCCGTGGTGGAAGACTGCGTGAACGCCGTGGGCGTGGACGTCAACACCGCCTCCAGCGCCCTGCTCGCGCGGATTTCTGGCCTCAACGCTACCCTGGCACAGAACATCGTCGCTCACCGTGACGCACACGGCGCGTTCAAGACCCGTGACGCGCTGAAGAAAGTCCCGCGCCTGGGCGACAAGACCTTCGAACAGGCTGCCGGCTTCCTGCGCGTGATGAATGGCGACAACCCGCTGGACGCCTCCGCGGTTCACCCGGAAACCTACCCGCTGGTACAGCGCATCGCCGTCGACACCGGCCGCGATATCCGCTCGCTGATCGGTGATGCGGGCTTTCTCAAGCGCCTGGATCCGAAGAAGTTCACCGACGAGACCTTCGGCCTGGTGACAGTCGGCGACATTCTCAGCGAGCTGGAAAAGCCCGGCCGCGACCCGCGCCCGGAGTTCAAGACCGCCGAGTTCCAGGAAGGCGTGGAAAACCTGAAAGACCTCGAACTGGGGATGATCCTCGAAGGTGTGGTCACCAACGTGACCAACTTCGGCGCCTTCGTCGATATCGGCGTACACCAGGACGGCCTCGTGCACATCTCGGCGCTGTCCGAGAAATTCATCAAGGACCCGCACGAAGCGGTCAAGGCCGGCGACGTGGTCAAGGTCAAGGTCATGGAAGTGGACATTCCGCGCAACCGCATCGCCCTGTCGATGCGCATGAGCGACACGCCCGGCGAGAAAGTCGATGGCCCCCGTGGCGGTGCCCGCCAGGGCGGCGGCAAAGGTGGCCAGGCGCCACGCAGTGAACGCCATTCCGGCCAGGAAAAACCGGCTCCGGCCAATGCAGCCATGGCTTCGCTGTTCGCCAACGCCAAGCAGCTGAGGAAGTAAGCGATGAGCCAATCCGCGGACGAAATCGGCAAGAGCAGCGCCTTCGGGCGCCTGCTCGGCCTGCAGATCGTCAAGGCCGAGGCCGGCGAGGCGATCATCGCGCTGAGCATGCACGACGGCCTGCGCAACCTGCACGGCAAGCTGCACGGCGGCGCGCTGTTCTCGCTGATCGACACCGCCATGGGCCAGGCCAGCCACAGCCTGAGCGACGGCGAGCCGAGCAGCGTGACCCTGGAGTGCAAGGTCAACTACATCCGTGGCGTCACCGAGGGTGATCTGAGCTGTCGCGCCTGGGTCATCCACGCCGGCCGCCGCACCCAGGTGATCGAAGCCGAAGTGCACCAGCACGACAAGCTGGTGGCCAAGGCCCAGGCCACCTTCGCCTGCCTCTAAGAGAGCCACGCCACGCGTCGCCGACTCCTCAAGCCGTCAGCGCCTGGTGCTTCGCCTGTCGGGTGCATGTCGCTAGAATGCACGTCCTCTTCGCCAGACGACCAACGTCAGCAATTCGCCCCTTGTAGAGTCCAGCGTCCACCCCCATATTGGGGCGACCGCTGCGTGAAGGAATGCAATCTTGAGCGACCTGTTCTCCCGCCGTCTGGCCCTGCTCGGCGAGCATGCCAACCAGTCCCTGCTGTCCCAGTGCATGCACGGCATCGAGCGCGAATGCCTGCGTGTCGATGAAGGTGGCCAACTCGCGCTGAGCGAGCATCCTGTCGCCCTGGGTTCGGCGCTCACCAATGGGCAGATCACCACAGACTATTCCGAGTCGCTACTCGAGTTCATTACCGGTACGGCTACCGACCCGAGCGATACGCTGGCCGAGCTCGATCGCATCCACCGTTTCGTGTACAGCAAACTCGACGGCGAATACCTTTGGAGCCCGTCGATGCCCGGCCCACTGCCGGATGAAGAGACGATTCCGATCGCCCGTTACGGCCATTCGCATATCGGTCAGCTCAAATACGTGTACCGCAAGGGCCTGGCCCTGCGTTACGGCAAGACCATGCAGTGCATCGCTGGAATTCACTACAACTTCTCCCTGCCGGAGCAGCTGTGGGCCGTGCTGCAGCAAGCCGAAGGCGACACGCGCAGCGCCCGCGACTATCAGTCGTCGCGCTACATCGCGCTGATCCGCAACTTCCGCCGCTACAGCTGGCTGCTGATGTACCTGTTCGGCGCCTCGCCGGCGCTGGACAAGAACTTCATGCGTGGCCGCCCGCACCAGTTGCAGGAGCTCGACGCCGACACCCTGTACCTGCCCTACGCCACCAGCCTGCGCATGAGCGACCTGGGTTACCAGAGCGAAGCCCAGGCCGGGCTGACGCCTTGCTACAACGATCTGGCCAGCTACACCGACAGCCTGCGCCAGGCAGTCGGCACGCCCTACCCGCCTTACGTGAACATCGGCACCAAAAAGGACGGCGAGTGGCTGCAGCTCAATACCAACGTGCTGCAGATCGAAAACGAGTACTACTCCAACATCCGCCCCAAACGCGTGACCTATAGCGGCGAGCGGCCGATCCAGGCGCTGATGGCGCGCGGCGTGCAGTACGTCGAAGCGCGTTGCCTGGACATCAACCCGTTCCTGCCGATGGGCATCGACCTCGCCGAATCGCGCTTCCTCGATGCCTTCCTGCTCTATTGCGCCCTGCAGGACAGCCCGCAGCTGAGCAATGGCGAATGCGGCAGTTGCTCGGACAACTTCCTCAAGGTGGTCAAGGAAGGCCGTCGCCCAGGCTTGCACCTGTCTCGCCAGGGCGTACCGGTGGTGCTGCAGACCTGGGCTCACGAACTGCTCGACGGCATCGAAGCCATCGCCAAACTGCTCGACGCCGGCCAGGGCCATGACGAGCACGCCAGCGCCCTGCAGGCCCAGCGTGCGAAAGTCGACAACGCCAGCCTGACGCCGTCGGCACAGGTACTGGCCGAGCTGCAGAAAGGCGAAAGCTTTGCGG
The DNA here is from genome assembly GCF_900142655.1 of Phytopseudomonas punonensis. Taxonomy (GTDB): domain Bacteria; phylum Pseudomonadota; class Gammaproteobacteria; order Pseudomonadales; family Pseudomonadaceae; genus Aquipseudomonas; species Aquipseudomonas punonensis. The sequence continues at coordinate 193,155 of NZ_FRBQ01000007.1, forward strand.
CATTCTCCCTGCGCCAGAGCAAGCGCCACGCCGAGCATTTCCGCGGCCAACCGCTGAGCGCCGAGCAGCAAGCCGAGTTCGAGCAGATCGCGCAACGCTCGCTGCAGGAGCAGGCCGAACTTGAAGTACATGAAGATGGCGATTTCGACAGTTTCGCCGCCGCCTATCAGGCCAGCATCCTCGCTCTGGCCGTGTGAAACGGGGCCAGGTTCGCCTGGCCTGCGACAACTGCGTCACAAAAAAAACCAATGGTCTTAAATCCGAGACCGACGGCCCGGTTCGGGCCTGCAGATTTGGCTAGCATGGTTTGCAAGCACTCTTTGCGAACCTCTCTCATGAGCCACCGTGACAACGACCAGCACTGGAGCCTGGAAAGCCTGACCAAGGCTTATCAGCAAGGCTATATGGCCGGGCTGGCTGGGCACGCTTCCGACACCCTGCCATTCGCAGACAGCATTCCTGCTGCTGCCTGGGAAGCCGGCTGGGTCGACGGCGAAGGCCAGCGCCGGCTCAGCGCGGAGAAGCTCAATCGCGCGCACGGCAACGCGCCTGGCGTCAAGAAACGCGCGTGACTCCGCGGCACAGCCCGCTACGAGCAACGCACCCGCTAGCAACTCTCGCTCGACCACTGAAGATGCCTGCGCTGGTCAGTTCACCTGCCTACGTGCAAAATGCTTAATTCGCTTAACTGAAGAAGCCCTTTCCATGAGCAACACCTCCAGCCAGATGGACACCTCGCCCCAGGCCACACCCGGAGGCGCTGCCCTGCCCGACAGCTGGCTGGACACTTTGGTGGGCTACGCGCTGCGCCGTGCCCAGCTGAAAGTATTTCAGCACCTAGTCGGCAAGCTCGCCGAACATGACCTGCGCCCTGCGCAGTTCACCGCCATGGTCATCATCGAAAGCGAGCCCGGGCTCATGCAAGCCGACCTCGCCCGCCAGCTGGCCATCGAACCACCGCAACTGGTGCCGCTGCTCAACAAGCTGGAGAGCCGTGGCCTGGCCCAGCGCGTGCGCGGCGTGCAGGACAAGCGCGCCTATGGCGTATTTCTTACCAAAGCGGGCATCGCCCTGCTTGGGCAGTTGAAAGCGATTGCCATAGCCAGCGACGAAGAAGCCACCTCCGCACTCGACGAAGACGAGCGTGCGCAGTTGCTGCGGTTGCTGCACAAGGTCACGCGTTAAGGCGTCTTGTGAGAGGTGGCGGGAGTGGCTTGGTTGCTGCTCTAAGGCAGAAGCGGACACTCAGCGGTTGCGTAGGAGCGGCTTTAGCCGCGAGCTCTTTACGCCTAGACAGGCACAATCGCGGCTAAAGCCCCTCCCACAAAAGCAGCAGCGTCCGATGTCCGCTCTCGCCACGTTTTTGCCATTCCCCTGCACGCCACACATCTACGGACCTAGAGCCCCGTCAATCCAGAAACGTCAGCGGCGCCCGAGCAGTGTCGATCCGGGCGATGCGCAGCTCGATCTCCGGCATCAAATAGCTGAAGAAGAACGCAGCGCTGTCGAGCTTCTCCTGATACCAGGGATCATTCGCCAGCAGCGCATTTGCCAGGCGCGCCGAACGCGCCCAGGCATAGGCCAGCAGCGCCCAGCCGAGCAGGTGCAGAAAATCGCCGGCGATGCGGTACGGGTATTCGGCGTCACCCTCGGCGTGGTTGAAGATGCCGCTCACCAAGAAACGCAACTTCGCGGATAGCGCACTTAGCTGGTCGGCATACTCGCCGCCCGCTGACGCTTCCTGCTCGAACAACGCCAGCAGCTCACCCAACGCCACGCTGCCATCGCCCAGCACCTTGCGCAGCAGCAGATCGTTGGCCTGAATCTCGTTGCTGCCCTCGTAGATCATCGCGATACGGCTGTCGCGCAGGGTTTGCTCGATGCCGTACTCGCCAATGTAGCCGTAGCCGCCAAACACCTGCAGCGCCTCGCTGGCCAGGTAAAAACCCTGGTCGGTGAAGAACGCCTTGATCACTGGCGTCAGCAGCCCGGCCAGGCGAGTGGCCTGCTGGCGGGCTGGTTCGCTGTTGGCATACTCGGCCTGATCGAGCAGGTGCGCGCCCCAGTAGCCGATAACCCGCAAGCCCTGGCTGACCGTACGCAAACGCAGCAACGCCAGACGCATGGCCGGGTGGTAATGAATGGGGTCGGCAGGCGCCGCGGCAACGCCTTCCGGTCTGCCTGGCGCACGCATCTGCCGGCGCTCCCGGGCGTAATCCAGCGCATTCTGCGAGGCCGCCTCGGCATGCCCGAGGCCCTGCAAACCAACGTACAGTCGCGCCGAGTTCATCATCACGAACAGCGCCGCGAGGCCACGATCGGCCTCGCCGATCAGCCAACCTTGAGCACCGTTGAAACTCAGCGAGCAGGTGGCGCTGCCCTTGATGCCCATCTTGTGCTCGATTCCGTCGCAGCGCACGGCGTTACGCGTACCATCGTCCAACCGCTTGGGCACCAGAAACAGCGAGATGCCGCGGGTGCCCGCCGGCGCATCCGGCAGACGCGCGAGCACCAGGTGCAGGATGTCTGCGGTGAGGTCGTGCTCGCCGCCGGAGATGAACAGCTTGCTGCCGGTAAGACGATAGCTGCCGTCGTCCTGAGGTTCGGCGTGGCAACGCAGCAGGCCTACATCGCTGCCGGCCTGGGGTTCGGTGAGGCACATGGTCGGCAGGATTTCGCCGCTGACGATGGCGGGCAGGTAGCGCTCCTTGAGCGACTGCGGGGCGTGGGCATCCAGACACAGGTAGGCGCCGTGGGCGATGCCGGTGTACATCGCCCAGCCGTGGTTGCTGGCGTAGAGCATTTCCTGCAGCGCCGCATCCAGCAGCTGCGGCAGGCCCTGGCCGCCGTGGGCGGGATCGCAGGCCAGCGCGGGCCAGCCGCCTTCCACATAGGCCTGGTAAGCGTCGGCGAAGCCATCTGGCGTGGTCACTTCGCCGTTGTGCCAGCTGCAGCCTTGCCGATCACCACTGGCGTTGAGCGGCGCCAGCACGCCGGAACTGAAACGTGCAGCCTCTTCCAGCACCTGCAACGCCAGCGGCAGGTCGAGGTCAGTGAACGCCGGCTGCTCAGACCAGGCCGCAGGCGCCTGCAACCAATGTTCGAGGACGAAACGCATATCGCGCAGCGGCGCCTTGTAATGCCACATGGTCAACCTCCCTGTAGGGCAGACTTAGGCCTGGTAGCCCGGATTCTCGATCAGCAGCGCCATGCCCTGTCCGCCACCGATGCAGGCCGCGGCGATGCCGTAACGCAGATTGGCCTCGCGCAGCTGGCGCGCCAGGGTCATCACCAAGCGCAGGCCAGTAGCCGCCAGCGGATGGCCCAGGGCGATGGAGCCGCCGCGCTGATTCAACTGCGTAGGGTCCAGCTCCAGAGCCTGGCTGACCGCCAGCACCTGGGCGCCCTGGGCTTCGTTGATTTCCAACAGACCGATCTCTTCGAGCCGTAAGCCGCTGCGTTGCAGCAGCAGATGAATGGCCGGTACGGGGCCGATGCCCATGATCTCTGGCGCTACGCCGATCACGCTCGAGGCACACAGCAGCGCCAAGGACGGGCGCGTGCAGTCGGAGGCTCGGCCGACGAGCGCTGCCGCCGCACCATCGACCACTGCGCAGCTGTTACCCGCGGTCTGCACGCCGCCTGAGTGAATGGCGTTCAGCCGCGCCAGCGCCTCGGCATCGGTGGGTCGTGGATGAGTGTCCTGCGCCACCTCGGCAATCCGCCTGGGCAGCTGAATACCCCGCGCCTGATAGCCGTCCAATTCGAAGCGCTCGTTGCCCACGGCGACGATCTCCTCGCACAGCCAGCCGCTGTCGCGGTCCTGCAGAGCGCGCTGGTGACTGCTTAGGGCATAGGCGTCAACCTGCTCGCGGCTGATCCCGTACTCACGGGCCAGGCGCTCGGCGGTGGCGATCATGTCAACGCCTGGCGCCGGATCGAACAGCGCTTCCCAGAGAAAATCCTTGAAACCGACCGACGCGCCGAGGCGAAAGCCCGCCCGGTGCTCATAGGCGGCAATCGGGTTGCGCGACATCGACTCGCTGCCCACGCACAGCGCCAGCTGCCCGCCAGACTGCAGGTGCATGGCCCCTTGGCGCAGCAACTCCAGGCCGGTGCCGCAGATGCGCTGTACAGCCAGCGCCGGCACCTGCTGCGGCACGCCGCTGTACAGGCCGATATGCCGCGGCAGCATATAAGCGTCAAAACTGGCCTGGGCCATGGAGCCGGCGAACACGCCGTCCACCGCTGCCGGATCGAGCCCGGCGCGGGCCAGCACGGCGCGACCTACCTTGATGCCCAGGTCGATGGGCGATACCTGGGCCAGCGGCCCGTTCAGGTCACTCCAGGGCGTACGCACTGCTTCGATGATCGCCACATCCTCGAAGGCGCTGTACTGGCCGCCCGTCATGGCCGCGTCTCGGCCCGCAGGATCGTTTCGTCACGGCCGCGGTACAGTGCTTCGACCTGTTCAGCGCGCCACTGCAGCACGGCGCGCTGGTTGATCGAGCCCTTGTCGGTGATCTCGCCGCGGTCGATGGACGGCGCATGGCTCATCAGGGCGATCCATTCCAGGCGCGTGGCATTGCCGGTGGCCTCGCGGTTGAGGCGTTGCAGCCAATCGGCGAACCAGCCGCGCACCGGCGCGCTGGCAAGAACTTCGGCGTCAGTGGCACCGGCTGCAAGCCCGGCCAATTGCCGGCACTCGTGCAGGCGCGGGAATACCAGGAGCCCCAGGCATTCGCGATCCGGCGCGGCGACCACCACGTCCTGCACGTAAGGCGAGCCTTCGAGCACGGCGCGATTGCGCAGCGGGCCGACGCTGACGAACACCCCGGACGACAGCTTGAAGTCCTCGGCGATGCGCCCGTCGAACATCAGGCCCAGTTGTGGATCGCTCGGGTCGGCCAACTTCAGCGCGTCACCGGAGCAGTAGAAGCCGTCCTCGTCGAACACCTCGGCGGTCTGCTGCTCGGCACGCCAGTAGCCCGGCATGATGTGCGGCCCACGAAAACGCCCTTCCAGCTTGCCGTCGACCGGCACCAGGCGCACTTCGCAGCCCGGCGCCGGCAGGCCGACGTAGCCGGCCATGGATAGCGGCCCGGTGGTGAAGGTGCACGACGGTGACGCCTCGGTCATGCCCAGCCCGGCCATCATGCGGATGCGCTCGCCGCAATGTTGCTCGGCAATGCGGTCGAGGCGATCCCAGATGCTCTGCGACAGACCCGCGGCGGCAAAGAAGAACAGCTTGATGCGCGCGAAGAAGCTTTCGCGCAGCGCCGCGTCCTGCTCCAGGGCGTTGACCAGCTCTTCCCAGCCCTTGGGCACGGTCAGGTAGGCGGTCGGCGAGATCTCGCGCAGGTTGCGCAGGGTTTCGGCCATGCCCTGGGGCGTCGGCTTGCCGTCGTCCAAATAGAAGGTGCCGCCGTTGTACAGCACGATGCCCAGGTTGTGGCTGCCGCCGAAAGTGTGGTTCCACGGTAGCCAGTCGACCAGCACCGGCGGCTCTTCACCGAATACCGGGAAGGTCTGCAGCAGCATCTGCTGGTTGGCGCAGAGCATGCGCTGGGTGGTGATCACCGCCTTGGGCAGCTTGGTCGAACCGGAGGTGAAAAGGAACTTGGCGATGCTATCCGGGCCGGTGGCCGCAAAGGCTGCTTCGGCTTCTGCACCACCAGGCTCTGCCAGAAGGCTGGCGAAATCGATATTAGGTCGACCCTCCACCTCACCGTGCACGGTGATCACCGGCACATCGGCGGCCATTACCGCGTCGATGGCACGCTGGAACGGCGCGGCGTGGTCGACGAACACCAGCCCCGGCTGCAGCAGGTCGCAGACATGGCGCAGCTTGGCGTGGTCCTGGGAGAGCAGCGAATAGGCCGGCGACACCGGGCAATAGGGAATGCCGGCGTACATGGCGCCGAGGGCGATCTGCAGATGCTGCAGGCCATTGCCGGAGAGAATAGCCAGGGGCCGCTCGGCGCTCAGGCCAAAGCCCAGCAGGCATTGAGCAATGGCGCGCACGGCGTCGAGCATCCCCGCATAACTGGTGTGCTGCCACTCGCCGTTCTCGCCGCGCACGGCCAGAAAGGTTTGCTGCCCGCGCACCTCGGCCCAATGCACCAGGCGGTCGAGCAAACGTGGCGGCAAGGGCGCCAGCGGTTCCAGCGAGCGCATGTGCAACACACCCTGACGTTCGCTGACCTCAACGGCCGGGCGGCCGATGGACACCTGGCGATAACGCGGTCCGGTATCGGAGTTCACTTGGCTTCTCCACGCAGGCGACTGAATCGCCCCTGTTGTTCTTGTTGTCACGCAGCACCGTACCGCCTCGGGATCGAGGCAGCCGGCACACGCAGGAATGTCACAAACGCTGGGCTAGCAGGCTGTTGAAAAACTACCTGCGTTGCCGCTCCTTCGTTAAAACCAGGCTCAAAATGCTCATTTACTATTCGTAAACTCCGCTTTTCGCCTGTTTTTGCCTCGCATCGGCGGCCTCGTCTACGTTTTTCAACGGCCTGCTAGATCGGGTAATGCCGCGGGCCGTTCTGCAGGGTCACCCAGCGCAACTGGGTGAACTGCTCGATGGCCGACTTGCCGCCAAAGCTGCCGTAACCACTGGCCTTGACGCCGCCGAAGGGCATCTGCGCTTCGTCGTGCACGGTCGGTCCGTTGATATGGCAGATGCCCGACTCGACGCGCTGCGCCAAAGCCAGCGCGCGAGTGGTATCGCGGCTGAAGATCGCCGACGACAGGCCGAATTCGGAGTCGTTGGCCAGGCGCAGCAGCTCCTCGTCACCGTTGCCGCGCAGCACCACGGCCACCGGGCCGAAGGACTCCTCGGCGTACAGGCGCATGGCCGGCGTGACGTGGTCGAGCAAGGTCGCCTGCATAATGCTGCCCTCGACCTGGCCACCGGCGACCAGCTTCGCGCCCTTGCCGACGGCGTCGTCGACCAGGGCCTTGATTCGCTCGCCGGCCGCCACGTCGACCAGCGAACCGAGCACCGACTCGCTGCTGGCCGGGTTACCAGCGCGCAGGGTAGCCACCTTGGCGGCCAGCTTGGCGACGAAAGCATCGGCGACCTTGCTATCGACCACCAGGCGCTCGGTGGACATGCAGATCTGCCCCTGGTTGAAGTAGGCACCGAATGCCGCAGCCTCGACGGCGGCGTCCAGATCGGCATCATCGAGCACCAGCAACGGCGCCTTGCCACCGAGTTCCAACAGCGCCGGTTTGAGATGCCGCGCCGACAGTTCGCCGACGATGCGCCCGACCTTGGTCGAGCCGGTGAAGTTGACCCGCCGTACCGCCGGGTTGGCGATCAGCCGCTCGACGATCACTGCTGCATCGGCGGGTGCGTTACTGATCACGTTGACCACGCCATCACCCAGGCCGGCATCCTGCAGCACCTGGCCGATCAGCCGATGCACTGCCGGGCTGAGCTCGGAGGCCTTGAGCACCACGGTATTGCCACAGGCCAGCGGCATGGCGATGGCGCGGGTGGCGAGGATCACCGGAGCGTTCCATGGCGCGATACCGAGCACCACACCGCAGGGCTGGCGCAGCGCCATGGCAAAACTGCCGGGAACGTCGGAAGGAATCACCTCGCCATGGATCTGGGTGGTCAGCGACGCCGCCTCGCGCAGCATGTTGCCCGCCAGGTGCACGTTGAAACCGTACCAGTTGGCCATCGCCCCGGTTTCCCCAGCAGCGGCGATGAACTCACCAGCGCGCGCCTGCATCTGCTCGGCCGCCTTGAGCAGGCGGGTACGCCGCTCGTTGGGCGCCAGCGCAGCCCAGGCCGGAAAAGCAGCCTGGGCCGCCGCGACGGCCGCATCGGCATCTTCCACGGTAGCGGCGGCGACCCGGGAGACCACTTCACCGGTTACCGGGTTGTGGCGTTCGAAGGTACGTCCATCACGGGCGGGGCACGACTGGCCACCGATCAGCAGGGGCACGTCCAGCATGGTGATTCCTCATTGTTGTCTTTGTAGGAAACGCTCGCGGCGCCATGGCGGACGCCGCGCAACAAAAGGCCAGCGATCAGCGCTTGTAAGCCTGCAGACCGGGCTTGATGGTCTTGTCGTCGAGGAACTGCTTCATGCCCTGCTCGCGGCCGCCTTCTTCGTCGAGCAGACGCGACTGGTCGAGCTTGGCGTACAGGTAATCCTCGTTCTGCTCCCAGGTCAGCTCGCGGCAACGCTTGAAGCCATGCTTGGCGGCGCGCAGTACCACCGGGTTCTTGTCCAGCAGGTTACGCGCCAGCTCGATGGTGGTTTCACGCAGCTGCGCCAGCGGCACGCTTTCGTTGACCAGGCCCATCTCGGCGGCTTTCTTACCGTCGAAGGTCTTGCCGGTCATGATGTAGTACAGCGACTGACGGTGGCCCACGGTGTCGGCCATGGCCTTGCTGACCAGGTTGCCCGGCGGGATGCCCCAGTTGATTTCCGAGAGACCGAAGGTCGCCTCGTCGGCGCAGATCGCCAGGTCACAGGCCACCAGCGGGCTGAAGCCACCACCGAAGCACCAGCCGTTGACCATGGCGATGGTCGGCTTGGCGTACATGCGCAGCAGTTTCCACTGCCACTGCGAGGCTTCACGGCGGATCTTCTCCTGAAGAATTTCCGGGCCGGCGTCCACTTCGCGGAAGTATTCCTTGAGGTCCATGCCTGCGGTCCAGGACTCGCCAGCGCCGGTCAGCACCAGTACGCGAGCCTCGGCATCCTGCTCCAGCACCTCGAGAACATCGACCATCTCACGGTTGAGGGTCGGGCTCATGGCGTTGCGTTTTTCAGGACGGTTGAGAGTGACCCAGGCGATGCCTTCTTCGACATCGACCTTCACGGTTTGCCAGCGGCCTTCGTACTTGCTCATGGGGGTGTGCTCTTGTTTTGGTTGTCGATGAACAGAAGCTAATCCTGAAAAATAGTTATGTCAATTAACTATTAAGCAAAATCACCATCTGCGCCAAATTCGGACATAGGCGCTTGAACGCCTCTCGCTCGAGGGGCCGAAAACCCTCGAACAGTTCGCGCTGCCGTTTCGCTATAGCCAAAGGCTTACATGACGGCGCGCCGGTTCGCTCTGGTGACACCCCGGTCAGGGCCGTAATCTATGCCCATACCTGCAGCACAGGACGTGCTCAGGGTCATGGATGACGTGACCATAGCTAGGATGGCAGCCGACAGGATGTTGGCATTGGTCAGTAAAAGCCCGCTTCGGCGGGTTTTTTATTGCCTGCTGAAAAGTGCGCAGGCAAGTGCGACGGCGCAAGGCCGCCGCACCGTCTCTCATGCGCCCGCCTCCGTCAGTGCGACGTCGTCGAGGTGGCCGGCGCTTCAGCAGCACGCCGGCGGCTCATGCCGAGCACCACCAGCGCAGCGATCACCAGGCCTGGCGATGCCGCCAGCAACACGCCTGCGGTGCCGGCGCCCGCGGCGAGAATCTGCCCGGCCGCCAACGGGCCGGATACCGAACCCAGGCGCCCGACGGCTACCGCAGCACCCACGCCAGTGGCGCGCACCGAGGTCGGATAGGCCGGCGGTGCCAACGCATAGAGCACCAGCTGCGCGGCGATGATGAACAAGCCAGCCGCGAAACCGGCAATCGCCATGGCCAGCATGCCCGAGGCGAAACCCAGGCCAGCCAAAGAGGCCAGCACACCGCCATAGGCGAACAGCACCACACCGGTGCGACCGCGGCGATCCAGCAGTAGCCCGCCAAGCAGCGAGCCAATGGCACCGCCGATGTTGAACAGCATCTGAATGGTGCCGGCCTGGGGCTTGCTGAAGCCCTGTGCGAGCAAAAGCGACGGCAGCCAGTTGAGCAGCATGTACATCACCGTGAGGGTGAAGAAGTAGCTGACCCACAACGCCAGCGTGGCGCCCGCCCGGCCGCCACCGAACAACGCCCGCACGGTGGACTCGCGAACCGGCGCGGCGCCCTGGTGCTGCTCGCGGAAGTCGCGCGATTCGGGCAGCGCGAAGATCAGCAGCGGCGCGACCAGCAAGGGCGCCACGCCACCGACGATAAACACCGTCTGCCAGCTTTCACCACCGAGCATGCCCACCACCGCCGCGATGGCGCCGCCCAGCGGCACCCCGCAATACATGATGCTGATGGCCGTGCCGCGGCGGCGTTCCTCGACGGCCTCGGCGCACAGGGCGATCAGGTTCGGCAAGGCGGCACCGAGACCCAGGCCGGTCATCAAGCGTGCCAGCAACAGGCCATTGACGCTGGATACATAGGCCGTCCACAGGGAAAAGATACCAAACAGAATCACCGCGCCGATCAGTACCCGCTTGCGGCCGATGCGGTCGGCCAGCCAGCCGCCGAAGAACGCTCCGGGCAGCAGGCCGATGATGCTGGCGCTGAACATCCAGCCCATCATCTTCTGATCAAGCTCGAACGCCTGGCGAATCCCCGCAGCGGCGATGCCCGCCGATTGCAGATCCAGGCCTTCGATAAGCGCGACGATGAAACACAGCGTGACGGTCAGCGTCGAACGACGCGATGACGTATCCATGGGGAACCCTCGATTTTATTGTTGTTGTGGTCGCTCGCGGTGCACCGAAAGGGACAGGCCGCGAAGCCTGAAAAAAGATTAACAAAGATAATGGATAACGAAAGTAATTCTGTTAGACGAGTGAATCCGGCATTAATCGAATGGCATCAATCACTTAACTGAAGATCTTTATTAACCCTAAAAATAATTAATAATTTTAACGTTCGATTATCGAACAGAGCACATTGACCAGCCGTCATTGCCTTTCCATTCTCGCCCCACTGCAACGCTAACAGCGCTGCATCCACCGCCCCCATCGGCGGGGCGAAGAACAACAATAAAAGGACAACGACATGCACACCCATCGGGCGCTCGACTCCATTTTCTTTCGCCGCAGCTCATTGGCCGGCCTGCTGTTGGCTCCCGGCCTGATGGCCGGCCATGCCCTGGCCGACGGCTTCGTCGAAGACAGCAGCGCCAAGCTGACCACCCGCAACTACTACATGGATCGCGACTACAAGGACGATGGCGCCAAGTCGGCGGCCCGCGAATGGGCTCAGGGCTTCATCCTCAAGATGGAGTCGGGCTACACGCCGGGCGCCGTTGGTTTCGGCCTGGACGTCACCGGCCTGCTGGGCGTCAAGCTGGACTCCTCACCCGGGCGCAGCGGCACCGAACTGCTGCCGGTTTCCGCCAGCAGCGGGCGGGCCGCCGACGAATATTCGCGCCTGGCGCCGACCGCCAAGCTCCGCGCTGGCAAGAGCGTGTTGAAGGTCGGCGATGTTTCGCCGTTCCTGCCCTCCATCGTCGCCAGCCCGGCGCGCCTGCTGCCGCAGAGCTTCCGCGGCGCCTACCTGCAGTCCATGGACATCGAGGATCTGACCCTGAATGCCGGTTATCTCGACCGCATCAACCGCCGCGACTCCAGCAACTACCAGGCGATGACGGTGGCCTCGCCGAACCGACGCTTCAACCCGGCGGCAGAAAGCTCCCACGCAGCCTTCTTCGGTGGCGACTATCAGCTCAGCAAGGGCCTGAAGCTGCGGGCCTACCACACCACGGTCGCCGATCTGTATCGCCAGGAATACCTCGGCCTGCTGCACGAGCTGCCGGTCGGCCCCGGCGTGCTGAGCACCGACCTGCGCGCCTTCATCAGCAACGAGGATGGCAGCGCCAAGGCCGGCAAGGTGGATAACCGCAACCTCGCCGCGCAGTTCGCCTACAGCCTCGATGGCCATCGTTTCACCCTGGGCTACATGCACCAGAGCGGCGACACGGCCAAGCCCTACATCTCCGGCACCGAGTCGATGGTGATCAGCGAAATGGCCATGAGCTCGGACTTTCTCAATCCCAAGGAGCGTACCTGGCAGGCGATCTACGATTACGACTTCGCCGCTGCTGGCGTGCCCGGCCTGAAGACGCGCCTGCGTTACCTGCGTGGCGACAACATCGAGCTGCCGACCCTGGGCGGCGCCGACCTCAAGGAGCGTGAACTGCAGATGGAGATCGGCTACGTGATCCAGAGCGGCACGTTCAAGGGCGTCGGGCTGAAGGCCCGGCATTCCATCTACCGCAATGACTTCGCCGCCGGCGCAGCCTTCCGCGACGAGAACCAGACCCGCCTGCACATCGACTACACCCTGGCGCTCTGGTGAACGAGCGGGCGCGAGGCACCCGCCTCGCGCCCTTGTCGGTTCAGGCCTGAGCCGGCGTCATCTGCTGCGGCTTCTGCGCCGGCAGCAAGGTCAACAACAGCACCGCTGCGGCGACGAACACCAAGGCGAACCAGGTATACAGCTGCAGCGGCTGCCAGCCGTCATCGAGCATCAAACCGGCCACGGTCGGCGACAGAATCGCCCCGCCACGCCCGATACCAATCGCCCAGCCCACCCCGGTAGCCCGCACCGACGCGCCGTAGATCAGCGGCGACAGCGCATACAGCCCGGCGACGCAGCCATTGGAGAACAGCCCGATCAGCAGGCCCATACCCAGTGCCGCGCTGAACGAGGAGCCGAGACTGGTGAACACCACCAGCAGCACGGCGGTGATCAGCATGAAGCCGGCCAGCACCCGCGCCAGGGAAAACCGCGCTGACAACAAGCCCAGCAAGGTCGCGCCGAAGATGCCGCCGATGCTCAGCAGCACTCCACCGGTGACGCCCTGCTGCACCGACAGGCCGGACTGGGTGAGCAGCTTCGGCGTCCAGCTCATGATGAAGTAGAAGCCGAACATCACCAGGAAGAACAGCACCCAGATCAGTAGCGTGCTGCGCCGTTGCTCGGCATCGAACAGCCGCGCGAAGGCGCCACTGTTGGCGTGGTCACCGACCGGCAAGGCCGGCAGCGCAGTAAGGCTCGGCCGATCCAGCTTGGCGGCCAGGCGGTTCACCCGCTCCAGCGCCTTGTCCGGCTGCCTGGAGAGCAGAAAGTCCAGGGACTCGGGCAACCACAGCAGCACCGGCACGATGGCAGCGAAGGTCATCAGCCCGCCGGCGAAGAACACCGAACGCCAGCCCCAATGCGACAGCAGCCACACCGCCAACAGGCCGCCGAAGGTGGCGCCCAGGGCATAACCGGTGGATTGCAGGCTGACCGCCAGGCCGCGCCAGCGCTTGCTGGCGTATTCGCTGGCGATCACGTTACTGCTGGCCAGAATGCCGCCGATGCCCAGCCCGGTCAGGCCGCGCAACAGCGCCAGCTGGGTGGGCGTCTGGCTGAGTGCCGAGAGCAGCATGCCGCTACCGGAAATCACCAGGCACAGCAGGATCAACGGGCGCCGGCCGATGCGGTCGGCCCAGGGTGCGATGAACAGCGAGCCGGCCGCCATGCCGAGCAGCCCGGCACTGAGCAACATGCCCAGTTGCGCGCCGCCCAACGACCAGTCGGCGGCCACCGACGAGGCGGTGAAGGCCATCACTAGCACATCGAAGCCGTCGATCATGTTGAGCACGACGCAAACGGCGATGGCGACCCATTGAAAGCCGCGCATCGGCCCCTGGTCAACGACGTGCCTGAGATCGCTCATCGCGCACCTCCCACGGCAGTGAACAGGTAAAGGCGAGGCATGCCGCAGTCGGCAGCCGAAAGCGGGAAACAGGGTTTCATCGGCGCAGATCCTTGATTGTTTTTATGGGAACAGCTGGTGCCAAGCTTGCAGAAATGGATCCAATATTCAATCCATGCAGGTGTCGCGGCACAGCCCTGCCAAGCCTCTCGATCCGGGCCGCCGTGCTGAATGCCTGAGCCAGCCTGAACTGACGCCGACAAATATAATGTTCGCTGATCGGACAGTTTATTTTATTAACTATTTCCCACCCCAGGCATTGACATTAGCCTGATTAAAAACCAACCATTGGATCCAATAACACCAACAAGAACCGAGGTCGTCATGTACCCGAAAAATGCCTGGTATGTAGCCTGCACACCCGACGAGATCGCCGAAAAGCCTCTGGGCCGGCAGATCTGCGGGGAAAAGATCGTCTTCTACCGCGGCGCCGAAGGGCAGGTGGTAGCCCTCGAGGACTTCTGCCCACACCGCGGCGCGCCGCTGTCGCTCGGTTATGTCGAGAACGGCAACCTGATTTGTGGCTACCACGGCCTGGAGATGGGCTGCGAAGGCAAGACCGTGGCCATGCCGGGTCAGCGCGTGCGTGGCTTCCCGGGCATCCGCGCCTTCGCGGCGGTGGAGCGCTATGGCTTCATCTGGGTATGGACGGGCGATCAGGCGCTGGCCGACCCCGCCACCATCCACCACTTGGAATGGGCGGAAAACCCCGAATGGGCCTACGGCGGCGGTCTGTTTCATATCAACTGCGATTACCGCCTGATGATCGACAACCTGATGGACCTGACCCACGAGACCTACGTGCATGCCTCGAGCATCGGCCAGAAGGAAATCGACGAAGCGCCGCCGGTCACCAAGGTCGAAGGCGACGAGGTGATCACCAGCCGGCATATGGAAAACATCATGGCCCCGCCCTTCTGGCGCATGGCGCTGCGCGGCAACGGCCTGGCCGACGACGTGCCGGTGGATCGCTGGCAGATCTGCCGCTTCAACCCGCCCAGCCACGTGATGATCGAGGTCGGCGTGGCCCACGCCGGCCATGGCGGCTACGAAGCGCCGGCCGATGCCAAGGCGGCGAGCATCGTGGTCGACTTCATCACCCCGGAAAGCGAGACCTCGATCTGGTACTTCTGGGGCATGGCGCGCAGCTTCAAGCCCGAGGACCAGGCGCTGACCGACAGCATCCGTGAAGGCCAGGGCAAGATTTTCAGCGAAGACCTGGAGATGCTCGAACGCCAGCAGCGCAACCTGCTCTGGCAGCCCGAACGGCAGTTGCTCAAGCTCAATATCGACGCTGGCGGCGTGCAGTCACGCCGGATCATTGAGCGCCTGCTTGCCGAAGAGCAGGCCCTCGCCGCCCAGAAAATCGACGTCCGCCAGGTCGGCTGATTCAGCGACTGCACCGCTCGCCGCCCGTGCAGCGAGCGCAAGCCTTTCACGAGAGCGCCACCATGATCGACGTCATCGTCACATCCATCGAGCAGCAGGCCCAGGACATTCTCGGCTTCGAGCTGGCCCGCGAAGATGGCGAACCCCTGCCCGCCTTCAGCGCCGGTGCGCATATCGATGTGCACCTGCCGGACGGGCTGATCCGCCAATACTCGCTGTGCAACCACCCCGAGGAGCGGCACCGTTACCAGATCGCCGTGCTGCGCAGTGCCGATTCGCGTGGCGGCTCCACCGCCATGCATGGCTTGCGGCAGGGCGTCCGGCTGAGCATCAGCGAGCCACGCAACCTGTTCCCGCTGCAGCACGATGCCAAGCGCCATATGCTGATGGCCGGTGGCATCGGTATCACGCCGATCCTGTGCATGGCCGAACGCCTGAGCCACACCGGCGGCGATTTCACCCTGCACTATTTCGCCCGTTCAGCGCAGCAAGCGGCGTTCGTCGAGCGCTTGCGCCAGGCGCCGTTCGCCGACCGCGTGCACCTGCACTTCGATGACGGCGAGCCAGGCAAGCGCCCGGACACCGCCGCGCTGATCGGCCCGGCGGACCCGCACGCCCACCTGTACGTGTGCGGCCCGGGCGGTTTCATGGAACACGTGCTGGGCAGCGCCCGCGACCTGGGCTGGGCGAATGACAACCTGCACCGCGAGTACTTCAGCGCCGAGGCCGACGACCAGCCGAAGACCAGCTTCGAGATTCAGCTGGCCAGCAGCGGCGAGGTGCTGCAGGTACCGGACGGCGTCAGCGTGGTGGAAGTGCTGCGCGACATCGGCGTGGAAATACCCGTGTCCTGCGAGCAAGGCATCTGTGGCACCTGCCTGACCCGTGTACTCGACGGCGAACCGGATCACCGCGACCTGTTTCTCACCGAGGATGAACAGGCCGCCAATGATCAATTCACGCCCTGCTGTTCAAGGGCGAAAAGTGCGCGGCTGGTGTTGGATATCTGAGCAATAGGCGGGATGCACCTGACGAATGTGGGAGCGCGCCATGCGCGCGAAAAAATCGCGGGCATGGACTGGGCGTCCCCGCCCGCTCCCACAGATACGGAGCAGATATCCAGATAAACGGAACGAAATCAGCGGTCGAGCTGGCGGGCCATCACCAGAGTGCGTTCATCCCCTTCGACGACTTCGCGAATCACGGCATAGCCAAGAGCGGTATAGAACGGCACCGCCGTCAGCGAGGCAGGCACCCGCAATTGCCCCACGCCAGCGGCACGGGCCACTCCTTCGACATGCCTCATCAGCGCCTTGCCAACGCCGTGGCCCTGCCTCTCGGGCAGCACGAACACCGACCTGACCACATCCCCCGCCAGGCTCGCGGTGCCGACCACGCACTCTTCATCGAGCGCCACGAATACCTGCCGCGAGGCCAGCAGTGGACGCACGCCAGCAGCGTCGAAGTTGGCCGCTACCCGCTCGATCACCTCAGGTGAATAATCCTGGGCATTGCTGAGCCGCAGGGTCTGCACGATAAGCCGGCTGATCGCCTCGGCATCGCTGCCCAGTGCACGACGAATCTGCACCTCAGCCATCGCGCAATACGGTCATCGCCGCCTCGCCGCCCCCCTGCATGGCTCGGGCGTAGCGCAGGGTGGCATTGGCGTGCTCACGCATGATGCCTTCGGCGCGGGCGCCCTGGCCGTTGATCAAGGCGTCGTAAACAGCGTGATGCTGCATGTGGGCGAAACTGAAGCGCCGGTATTCGCGGGGCATGTCATTGCCGTCCACGGCCAGGGAGCTGACCGAGGCGAATGGCAGGTGATCGTTGCGCGACAGCGCCACGGCAATGGCACTGTTGCCGCTGGCCTCGATGATTGCCTGGTGAAAGCGCTTGTTGAGGTCGTGGTAGATCTCCAGCTCCTCCATCACCACATGGCCCTTGTCGAACAGCCGATCGCCTTCCACCAGGCAGGCATGCAAGCGACTGCGAATAGCATCGGACAGCCCGCGCTCGGCCGCCTGGCGTGCGGCCAGCCCCTCCAGCACACCACGGACCTCGACCGCGCCGGCGATGTCCTCATCGGTCACCGCCCGCACCGTGTAGCCACGGCCCGGCGCCTTGCACAACAGGCCTTCCTGCTCGAGGGTGCGAAAGGCGATGCGGATCGGCGTGCGTGAGACCTGCAGCCGCTCTGCGGTAGGGATCTCGGCGATACGCTCACCGGCCGCCAGCTCGCCCGAAGCGATCATCTGCCGCAACGCTGCCAGTACCCGCTGTCCGGATTTGTACATCACGCCCTCGTCGCCTTTCTGAAGCGCCCAATCATACCGCTGACCAACGGCGTAGCGCCCAACCGGCAAGCCCCGCGGACACCACCTCGAAGAGAATTGCCCACAGGTTGAAGGTCTGCTGCGCGCCACCATCGAGCCACAGGCCGGCGATGCGCCCCAGCGCCAGGCTGCTGTAGAGCACCAGCAACAGCGTCAGGGCCGGGCGGGTCAGCTCATGGCGCGATAGGGCCAGCCCCAGAAACACCGCCAGGCCGATCTGCAGCGCGCCGTAAAAAGCGCGTACATCGGTCACCGCGGCGGATTCCATCAACAGCATGCCGCTGACCGCGCCCATCTCCTGCGGCCGCAGAAAATAGGCGATGCCGAAACCGGCGAGCAGCAACACTTGCACGACGAGATAGAGACGGGCGTAGAGCATGGCGCAGTCCTCCTGGCACATGGGCAGAGCATAGGCCAGTCAGCGCTGCTGCCGAAAGGCGCTGGGCGTCTGGCCGGTCAGGCGTTTGAAGAAACGCGAGAAATACGCCGGTTCGGAAAACTGCAGCGCATCGGCGATCTGGCTGAGAGTCATCGACGAATACACCAGCAGGCGCTTGGCCTCCAGCAACTGGCGCTGATGCACCAGCGCCTGAGCGCTCTGCCCGGCGTAGCGGCGGGTCATGGTGTTGAGGTGTGCGGTGGTGATGCCCAGGCGCCGGGCGTATTCCTCGACCGACAGCTGCTCGCGAAAATGCTGCTCCACCAGGCGATTGAAAGCGGCCAGATGCTGCTCGCCACGCACCGGACGGTCGGCCGCCTGACGCACCAGCACCTGGCGGCCCAGCCAGACGGCGAGCACGCCGACCAGCGACTGCAGCAGCAGGTTGCGGGCGGGTGCGCTCTGCCCGTACTCGCGGTCGATGGCGTCGAACAGGGTATCCAGATAGCCCTGATCATCACCCACCGGGTACAGCGCCGGTGCACTGAACACCGGGTGCTGGGCACCGAGATGGGCCTCCAGCTGTGCCACCAGCGGCGCCGCCAGGGTCAGCACGTAGCCGTCCACGTCATCGGAAAACTGAAAGCCGTGCACGCACAGGGGCGGCAACACCTGCAGCGCCGCATCGTCGATGCGCGACTGCACGCCTTCCACTTCGATCAGCGCCGAGCCCTGGCGCAGATACAGCAGCTGCAGCAGATCCGGGTGGCGATGAGGCTCGATCACCCAGTCGTGCAGGCGGCTGCGCTTGGGAATCGACTCGCAGTGCAGCAGGTCGGGCGTTGGCCACTCCAGGGCATCGCCATACAGCTTGAATACCGGTACGGCGATCTGCTGCTGGCTCATGACGGGCTCCCGAGGAAAATGGCCGATAGGCGAACGGAGTTTATGAAAGTCCAAGTAAACGACGTGAATTTGCCTTATCCGCCGGCCTACACCAATCAAAAATACAAGCACAAAGGTCCACACAACAATATCGAGGACAACAAATGAAAACTTCCGTCGCCATTATCGGGGCCGGCCCCTCCGGCCTGCTGCTCGGCCAACTACTGCACAAAGCTGGCATCGACACCGTGATTCTCGAACGCCAGAGCCCCGACTACGTGCTCGGCCGTATTCGCGCCGGGGTGCTCGAACAGGGCATGACCGACCTGCTGCGCGAAGCCGGCGTCGGTGCCCGTATGGACCGCGAAGGCCTGGTGCACGACGGTTTCGAACTGGCTTTCGACGGCCGCCGCGAGCGCATCGACCTCAAGAGCCTGACCGGCGGCAAGACGGTGATGATCTACGGCCAGACCGAAGTCACCCGCGACCTGATGGAGGCCCGCGAGGCGACTGGCGGCGTGACCCACTACGAGGTCAGTGACGTACAACTGCACAACCTCAAGGACGGCGCGCCTTACCTCACTTACCATAAAGATGGCCAGGCACAGCGCCTGGACTGCGACTACATCGCCGGTTGCGACGGCTACCATGGCGTGTCCCGGCAATCGATCCCCGCCGACACCCTCAAGGTGTTCGAGCGCGTCTACCCCTTCGGTTGGCTCGGCGTGCTGGCCGACACCCCCCCGGTGGCCGAGGAGCTGATCTACGCCAGCCACCCGCGCGGCTTCGCGCTGTGCAGCATGCGCTCGCCGACGCGCACCCGTTATTACGTGCAGGTCGACGCCGACGAGAAGGTCGAAGATTGGCCCGACGAGCGCTTCTGGAGTGAGCTGAAAGCGCGTCTGCCGGCCGACACGGCGGCCAATCTGGTCACCGGGCCATCCATCGAGAAAAGCATCGCGCCGCTGCGCAGCTTCGTAGTCGAGCCCATGCAGTACGGCAAGCTGTTCCTGCTTGGCGACGCCGCTCATATCGTGCCACCGACCGGCGCCAAGGGCCTCAACCTGGCGGCCAGCGACGTCAGCACGCTGTACCGCATCCTGCTCAAGGTCTACCGCGAAGGCCGAAACGAGCTACTGGAACGCTACTCGGCGATCTGCCTGCGGCGGATCTGGAAAGCCGAGCGTTTCTCCTGGTGGATGACCGGCCTGCTGCACAACTTCCCGGATACCGATGCCTTCACCGCACGTATGCGCCAGACCGAACTGGATTACTTCGTGGGTTCCGAGGCGGGGCGCACCAGCATCGCCGAAAACTACGTGGGGCTGCCCTACGAGCCTATCGAATAGATAAACACCTGCTGGCGGCGCTATGCTCGCGAAAACACGCCGAGGATTTCCAGCATGCGCCCACTGCTTCTTGTCGCCGGCCTGTTCGCCGGCTTCGCCCAGGCCGCCGAGCCGCTGACCATCGATGTACACCGCGATGCCAACTGCGGCTGTTGCAAGGGCTGGATCAGCCACTTGCAGGCCAACGGTTTCACGGTCAACGACCATGTCGAGACCGACATGCACGGGGTCAAGGAACGTCTCGGCGTGCCCGAGCGCCTGGGCTCGTGCCATACCGGGGTGATCGACGGCAAATTCGTCGAAGGTCATGTGCCCGCCGCCGATATCCTCAAACTGCGTGAACGCCCCGATCTGCTCGGCATCGCCGCCCCCGGCATGCCCACCGGTGCGCCGGGCATGGAGCGCGGCAATATCCGCGATGCCTATCAGGTGATTGGATTGGACGCACAAGGCGGCGAAAGCGTGGTCAGTAGTTATCCGGGCAACTGATTAGCCCCCACTGAAAGGATATCGCCATGCGCTGGAAACGAGCTCGCCGTAGTGACAACGTGGTGGATGCACGCGGCGGCGGTGGCGGCATGCGCTTTGGCGGCGGGCGCGGCCTGAGCCTCGGCGGCATCGCCATCGTGGTGGTGGTGGGCTTGCTGATGGGCCAGGACCCGTTGCAGATTCTCGGCCAACTGGCCGGGCAATCAGGCGGCTACACGACGACCCAGACGGATCGCCCTGCTGCCAACGACGAGCAGTCGGAGTTCGTGCGCGCGGTACTCGGCGACACCGAAGACACCTGGCGCACGATCTTCCAGGCCAACAGTCGCCAGTACCAGGACCCGAAACTGGTGCTGTTCGATGGCGGGGTGAACTCCGCCTGCGGTTTTGCCAACTCGGCGGTCGGCCCGTTCTATTGCCCGGGCGATAAACAGGTCTATCTGGACCTGAGCTTCTTTCGTGATCTGGAACAGCGCTATGGCGCGGCCGGCGATTTCGCCCAGGCCTATGTGATCGCCCATGAGGTCGGTCACCACGTGCAGACGCTGCTGGGCGTTTCCGCCAAGATCGATGCAGCCCGCCAGCGCGGTGAAATTCTGGAAGGCGCCAACGGCCTGCTGGTGCGCCAGGAACTGCAGGCCGACTGCCTGGCTGGCATCTGGGCGCACCACGCCCAGCAGCGCCTCGACTGGCTCGAACCTGGCGACCTGGAAGAAGCCCTGAACGCCGCCAATGCCATCGGCGATGATCGTCTGCAGCAACAGGCGCGCGGCCACGTGGTCCCGGACTCCTTCACCCACGGCACCTCGGCGCAGCGTGTGCACTGGTTCACTACCGGGTTCGAAGGCGGCAAGGTTAGTGCCTGCGACACCTTTTCCAGCGCAAGGCTGTAAGCCGCCAGCCCTGACTGGTCAGGGCTGGCGCTGTACGCAAAAGCGCTCGGGCGGGCATACTTCACTTTTTAATGGCCAGGCACCTTTCACATGCGCATTCTCGTTACCGGCGGCGCCGGCTTCATCGGCTCGGCTTTGATCCGTCACCTGATCAACGACACCGATCATGAGGTGCTCAACCTCGACAAGCTGACCTACGCCGGCAACCTGGAATCGCTGCGCGAGGTCGAGAACAGCCCGCGCTATCGCTTCCTGCAAGCGGACATTGGCGATCAGCCTGCGGTAAGCGAGGCGCTACAAAGCTTCCAGCCCGACGCCATCATGCACCTGGCCGCCGAGTCCCACGTCGACCGCTCCATCGATGGCCCGGCGGCATTCATCCAGACCAATATCGTCGGCACCTATGCGTTGCTCGAAGCCACCCGCGCCTACTGGTCGACGCTGGATGAGCCCCGTCGCCAGGCGTTCCGCTTCCACCATATTTCCACCGACGAGGTATACGGCGATCTGCATGGCGCCGACGACCTGTTCACCGAAACCACGCCCTACGCACCCAGCTCGCCCTACTCGGCCAGCAAAGCGGCCTCGGACCATCTGGTGCGTGCCTGGCAGCGAACCTATGGCTTGCCGGTGCTGCTGACCAACTGCTCGAACAACTACGGCCCGTATCACTTCCCGGAAAAGCTGATCCCGCTGGTGATCCTCAATGCCCTGGATGGCAAGGCGCTGCCGGTGTACGGCAACGGCCAGCAGGTACGCGACTGGCTGTTCGTCGAGGATCATGCCCGTGCCTTGCTGCAGGTGGTGACCCGTGGCCAGGTCGGCGAGACCTACAACATCGGCGGCCACAACGAGCAGAAGAACCTCGATGTGGTGCATGCCATCTGCGACCTTCTCGACGAGCTGCAACCCCGTACGGCAGGCTCCTACCGTGAGCAAGTCACCTTCGTCACCGACCGCCCCGGTCATGACCTGCGCTACGCCATCGACGCCAGCAAGATCGAACGTGAACTGGGCTGGACGCCGGAAGAGACCTTCTCCAGCGGCCTGCGCAAAACCGTACGCTGGTACCTGGACAACCTCGACTGGTGCCGCCGCGTACAGGACGGCAGCTATCAGCGCGAACGACTCGGCGCCCCCAAGGAGCAACAACAGTGAAAGGCATCATTCTCGCCGGTGGCTCCGGCACCCGCTTGCACCCGATCACCCTGGGCCTATCCAAGCAGCTACTGCCGATCTACGACAAGCCGATGATCTACTACCCGCTGTCGGTGCTGATGCTCGCCGGCATCCGCGAGATCCTGATCATTTCCACGCCCCATGACCTGCCGCAGTTCAAGAAACTGCTCGGCGACGGCAGCCAGTTCGGTCTGCAGCTGAGCTACGCCGAACAGCCCGAACCGGATGGCCTGGCCCGCGCCTTCATCATTGGCGAAGAGTTCATCGGCGACGACTCGGTGTGCCTGATCCTCGGCGACAATATTTTCCACGGTCAGCACTTCACCGAAAAGCTGTTGCGTGCTGCAGCCGCAGACAAGGGCGCCACGGTATTCGGTTACTGGGTTCGCGACCCAGAGCGTTTCGGCGTGGTGGAGTTCGATGCTCAGGGTCAGGCGATTTCCATCGAGGAAAAGCCGACCCAGCCGCGCTCCAGCTATGCCGTCACCGGCCTGTACTTCTACGATAACGACGTGATCGAGATCGCCAAAGCGGTCAAACCCTCGCCACGCGGCGAGCTGGAGATCACCGACGTCAACAATGCCTACCTGCAGCGCGGCGACCTGCGCGTGGAACGCTTCGGCCGCGGCTTCGCCTGGCTCGATACCGGCACTCACGACAGCTTGCTGGAAGCCTCGCAATATGTACAAACCATCGAACACCGCCAGGGGCTGAAAGTCGCCTGCCTGGAAGAGATCGCCTACGGGCAAGGCTGGATCGACCGCGATCGCCTGCTCGCTCAGGCCAAGGCATTCGGCAAAACCGGTTATGGCCAGTACCTGTTCAGCCTGGCCGAGGAGAACTGATGCAAATCATTCAAACCAGCATCCCCGACGTACTCATACTGCAACCCAAGGTGTTCGGTGATGAGCGGGGCTTCTTCTACGAGAGCTTCAACGCCAGGGCTTTTACCGACGCGACGGGCCTGAATCCGAATTTCGTTCAAGACAACCACTCGCGCTCGCAACGTGGTGTGCTGCGTGGCCTGCACTACCAGGTGCAGCAGGCCCAGGGCAAATTGGTGCGCGTCTCGGCTGGTGAGGTATATGACGTCGTCGTGGATCTGCGCCGTCAGTCGCCGACCTTTGGCCAGTGGGTTGGCGCCCATCTTTCTGCCGACAACAAGCGGCAGATGTGGGTACCCGAAGGCTTTGCCCATGGCTTCGTGGTGCTCAGCGAGTTCGCCGAATTCCTCTACAAGACCACCGACTACTACGCGCCGGCTCATGAGCGCTGTATCCGCTGGGACGACCCAAAACTGGCCATCGACTGGCAGCTGCAAAGCGAACCCAAGCTTTCAGAGAAGGATCAACAGGGCAAACTCTTCGACGATGCCGAGCTGTTCCCATGAAGATTCTCCTGCTCGGTCAGCATGGCCAGGTGAGCCGTGAGTTGCAGTTGTTGCTCAGCCAAAGTCACGAACTTATCGTGCTCGGCCGCGAGCAGCTCGACCTCTCCGACACCATGCGCCTGCGTGAAGCCGTGCGCCATCTGCGCCCGGAGCTGATCATCAATGCCGCGGCACACACGGCGGTCGATGCCGCGGAAAGCGAGCCAGAGGCGGCCTTTGCGATCAATGCTATCGCCCCAGGCGTGCTTGCCGAAGAGGCCGCCGTGCTCGACGTACCCTTGATCCACTACTCCACCGACTACGTCTTCGACGGCAGCAAAACCACTGCCTATGAAGAAGACGATGCTCCCAATCCGCTCGGCGTCTACGGCCACAGCAAGCTGGCCGGTGAGCAGGCGATTACCGCGGTGGGCGGCAAGCACCTGGTCCTGCGCACCAGCTGGGTGTATTCGCTGCACGGGCGCAACTTCCTGCTGACCATGCAGCGCCTGTTGCAGGAACGCGAACAGCTCAGCGTGGTGGCCGATCAGATCGGCGCGCCAACCTGGGCCGGCAGTATCGCCGCCGCGACCGGGCAGTTGATCGAACGCTGGCAGACTGCGCAAACCGCAGCCTGGGGTGTTTATCACTTCACCGCCCGGGGCGAGACCTCCTGGTTCGGCTTTACCAAAGCCATCGCCGCACAGCTGCTGGCGCAAGGCAAGCCCGTTGCCCAGCTAACCGCCATCGCCACCCGCGACTATCCAACGCCCGCCCAGCGCCCGCTCAACTCGCGGCTCGACTGCACGCGCCTGGAACGTGACTGGGGCGTACGCCTGCCGGACTGGCACGACGGCCTGCTGCAGTGCCTGAGCAGCCCGCGCTGACCTGAGCCTGTAGCCCGGATTGAGCGCAGCGATACCGGGGCCTTGCCCTACATCGCAGCATTCGAGCCGGGCTACCTGGCGCCAGGCGTATGCGGTCATAATGCCCCGGTCTTTCCGGCGCCGACTTCATGAACACGACTCCCAGCACCATTCCCAAACGCCCCCGCTGGCGCAGCCTGGCCTTGCTGGCCCTGTTGCTGGCGCCGTTGCTGTGGCCGCTGCAGTACGTCGCCGAACGCTATTACCGCACTCAGCTGACCGAACAGAACCGCCAGACCCTCGATCTGTACGTGGCCAACCTGCTGGGCACCCTGCGCCGCTATGAAGTGTTGCCGCCGATTCTCGGCGACCTACCGGGCCTGCGCACCGTGCTGGCCACGCCCGGCGACGAAGCGGCGCAGGCGGCAGCCAACCAGCTGCTCAAGCGGGTGCGCCAGCAGACCGGTGCCGACGTCATCTACCTGATGAACCCCAAGGGCGAAACCCTGGCCGCCTCCAACTGGGATCAGCAGGACACCTTCGTGCGTGGCAACTTCGCCTTCCGCCCCTACTTCCAGGAAGCCCTGGCCGGCCGCCTGGGCCGCTTCTTCGGCCTCGGCACCACCTCCGGCAAGCGCGGCTACTATTTCGCTTCCGCCGTTTACGACGATAACCAGAAGATCGGCGTGATGGTCATCAAGGTCGACCTCGACCACACCGAGAGCTTATGGGGCAACACCCCGGAACAGCTGCTGGTGACCGACAACAACGGCGTGGTGATCCTGACCTCACGTCCAGACTGGCGATTTCACGCCAGCCGCCCGCTGGACAAGGCCGAGCGCGCTTCCATCGCGGCCATCCAGCCCTACCCGACCCAGTCACCGCCACCCCTGCAGCTGGACCCCGAGGCCTGGCTGACACAGAGCCGGGTACTCGACGAAACCGGCTGGAGCGTCAGTATTCTCGCTCCACGGGTGGTGCTCGACCGCTCGGTGCGCACCGTGGTGGCCATCGGCGGCGGTGCGCTGCTGGTGCTGATTCTGCTGCTCGGTCTGCTGATGCAGCGCCGCCGCCATTACCTCGACCGCATTGCCCTGAGCACCCGCGCACGTCAGGAACTGGAGCAGCGCGTGCAAGAGCGCACCCAGGATCTGGAACGCCTCAACAGCCGTCTCAAGCAGGAGGTGCTGGAGCGTGAACAGGCCCAGCAGGAGCTGGTCCAGGCCCAAGACGAACTGGTCCAGGCCAGCAAGCTCACCGCCCTGGGCACCATGAGTGCGAGCATCAGCCATGAGCTCAATCAGCCACTGGCGGCCATCCGCAGCTACGCGGAAAACGCCGGCGTGCTGCTCGACCATCAGCGCACCGAGGATGCTCGCGGCAACCTCAAGCTGATCAGCCAGCTCACCGAGCGCATGGCCTCGATCATCGCCCACCTGCGCGCCTTCGCCCGCCGCGACCGTCATGCACCAGAAAGCGTGGCCCTGCAACCGGCCATCGACGATGCCCTGGCGCTGCTGGCCAAGCGCCGACGGGCCATGGATGTCGAGCTGATTCGCGACCTGCCCGACGCCACGCTGTGGGTACAGGCCGGCGAAACGCGCCTGCGCCAGGTGCTCAGCAACCTGGTGGCCAACGCCCTGGACGCCCTGGGCGAGCGCCCGCAACCGCGGCGTATCTGGATCAGCACGGAGCTGCAGGGCGACCAGCTCGAGCTACATCTGCGTGACAATGGTCCCGGTTTCTCGGAAAGCGCCCTGGCCCATGCCCGCGAACCTTTCTTCACCACCAAGACCAGCGCCCAGGGCCTCGGCCTCGGCTTGGCGATCTGTGACACCCTGATGCGCGCCCTGGGCGGCGAACTGCTGTTCGCCAACCATTCCCAAGGTGGCGCACACCTGATCCTGCGCCTGCGCACCGCCGAAAACGGCGTGAACATCCAGCCGCCCGAGGACATCACCGTATGAGCATCATCGACGCCCACACTCAGGTTCTGCTGATCGACGACGACCCGCACCTGCGACAGGCTCTCAGCCAGACGCTGGATCTGGCTGGCCTCAAGGTCGCTATCCTGGCCGATGCCAAGGGCCTGGCCGAACGCATCGAGCGCGATTGGCCAGGCGTGGTGGTCAGCGATATCCGCATGCCCGGCGTCGATGGGCTGGAGCTACTCAAGCAACTGCACGAACAGGATCCCGACCTGCCGGTACTGCTGATCACCGGCCACGGCGACGTGCCCCTGGCCGTGCAGGCCATGCGCGCCGGAGCCTATGACTTTCTGGAAAAGCCCTTCGCCAGCGAAGACCTGCTGGAAAGCGTGCGTCGCGCCCTGGCCCTGCGCCGGCTGGTGCTGGATAACCGCAGCTTGCGCCTGGCACTGGCCGACCGCCAGCAACTGTCCGGCCGCCTGGTCGGCAACTCACCAGCCATTCAGCGCCTGCGCGAACAGATCGGCTCCCTGGCCGGAATCAGCACCGACGTGCTGATCCTCGGCGAAACCGGGGCCGGCAAGGAAGTCGTCGCTCGCGCTCTGCACGA
Organism: Phytopseudomonas punonensis; assembly: GCF_900142655.1. GTDB lineage: Bacteria > Pseudomonadota > Gammaproteobacteria > Pseudomonadales > Pseudomonadaceae > Aquipseudomonas > Aquipseudomonas punonensis. Next base: position 220,397 of record NZ_FRBQ01000007.1, read on the forward strand.
CCTGTCCAGCCGCCGCGACGGCCCTTTCGTGGCGATCAACGCCGGTGCCCTGGCTGAATCCGTGGTGGAAAGCGAGCTGTTCGGCCATGAGCCCGGCGCCTTCACCGGCGCGCAGAAACGGCGTATCGGCAAGTTCGAGTTCGCCAATGGTGGCACCCTGTTCCTCGACGAGATAGAGAGCATGACCCTGGACGTGCAGGTCAAGCTGCTGCGCCTGCTGCAGGAACGGGTGGTCGAGCGCCTGGGCGGCAACCAGTTGATTCCCTTGGACATCCGCGTGATCGCCGCCACCAAGGAAGACCTGCGCACCGCCGCCGATCAGGGCCGCTTCCGCGCCGACCTGTATTACCGCCTCAATGTCGCGCCGCTACGCATCCCGCCGCTGCGCGAACGCGGCGAGGATATCCTGGTGCTGTTCCAACACTTCGCCAATACCGCCAGCGCCCGCCATGGCCTGCCGCAGCGCGAGTTGCAACCTGGCCAGCGCGCCATGCTGTTGCGTCACCCGTGGCCTGGCAACGTGCGTGAGTTGCAGAATGCCGGCGAGCGCTTCGCCCTCGGGCTGGATCTGGGCCTGGAGTTGACAATTAACAGCCAGCCGCACAGCGCCCCATTGACTGGCAGCCTCAGTGAACAGGTCGAGGCCTTCGAACGCGCTTTGATCGCTGCCGAGCTGACCCGCAATCACGGATCATTACGTAGCCTGGCAGAAGCCCTCGGCATGCCTCGCAAGACCCTGCACGATAAATTACGTAAACATGGGCTGAATTTCGCGGACGCTGGCGGTAGCTCGCCAGACGACGCCGACTGAATAGGCGGATTATTGCCGAGCACTCATCATCCCTGCCAACCTCCCGTGAAAGCCGACAGTCGCCATGACCAGCATCATTTCCTGGCGAAATCAAGCGAGCCCACCCCACAAGGCTTTGCGAACAACGCAAAGCTGTCCTGCGCGCTTTCGTCGCAGGCTGGCACAGCACTTGCTATATTTCTAACCAGCGAAGAACAAGTACAAGTCCAGGCCTAATCGCAGCCAACCGATCCTGCCGCTTCTTACGGCAATCCTCGACTTGCTCTTGTCCGCTCGTTTCAGCCCCCAGCAGGGCTAGATATCCAACAACAAGAGGAAGCATCGCATGTTCAAATTTACTGCCAAGGCACTGGTCTGTGCCCTGTCCCTGAGCATCGCCGGCCTGGCCCAGGCCGCCGATCCGATCACCATCAAGTTTTCCCACGTGGTTGCCGAGCACACGCCGAAAGGCCAGGGTGCCATGCTGTTCAAGAAGCTCGTCGAAGAGCGTATGGCCGGCAAGGTAACCGTGCAGGTTTACCCGAACTCCTCGCTGTTCGGCGACGGCAAGGAAATGGAAGCGCTGCTGCTGGGTGACGTGCAGATCATCGCCCCGTCGCTGGCCAAGTTCGAGCATTACACCAAGCAGATCCAGATTTTCGATCTGCCGTTCCTGTTCAACGACATCAACGCAGTCGACCGTTTCCAGCAAAGCCCTGAAGGCAAATCCCTGCTGACCAGCATGGAAAGCAAAGGCATCACCGGCCTTGGCTACTGGCACAACGGCATGAAGCAGTTGTCGGCCAACAAGAAACTGGTCGAGCCGAAAGATGCGCGCGGCCTGAAGTTCCGCGTACAGGCTTCCGCCGTACTGGATGAGCAGTTCAAAGCCCTGCGTGCAGCGCCGCGCAAGATGAGCTTCGCCGAGGTTTACCAGGGCCTGCAGACTGGCGTAGTCAACGGTGCGGAAAACCCGTACTCGAACATTTACAGCCAGAAGATGCATGAAGTGCAGAAGTTCATCACCGAGTCCGACCACGGTGTACTGGACTACATGGTGATCACCAACACCAAGTTCTGGGACGGCCTGCCGGAAGATATCCGCACCGAGCTGACCGCGATCCTCGCCGAAGTCACCGTCGAAGTGAACAAGCAGGCCGAAGCGCTGAATCAGAAAGACAAGCAGCGCATCCTCGATGCCGGCACCACCGAAATCGTTACCCTGACGCCCGAGCAGCGTGAAGAGTGGCGTGAAGCCATGCGTCCGGTATGGAAGAAGTTCGAAGGCGAGATCGGTGCCGACCTGATCAAGGCTGCCGAAGCCTCCAACCAGGCCAACTAAGGCTGACCCGGTCCATATCCTGGGCCACTGGCAACGCCGCCTGAGCGGCGGCGTTGCCCGCTTTTCCGACCACTGATGGTTCAAGGCCGCAGCCTGGCTGCCTGGCCCGCGGTGTCGCTGTCCCTTGCGTCGCTTCGCGACCGCTCTAACAACGGAGAGATTCCCATGCACGCTGTCGCTCGTGTCTGGAATAACCTCGAAGAGTTCCTGGTGGCATTCCTGCTTGCAGGCATGACCCTGGTGACCTTCTCGTACGTGGTATTCAACAACATCTACGGCGTGTTCTATTCGCTGGGAGATTCGCTGCCTTTCGCCAACGATGCGAT
>NZ_FRBQ01000006.1:0-79160 GCF_900142655.1 Phytopseudomonas punonensis
ATCAGGGTAGTCAGTACGCCAGCCGCCTTTTCCGGCAGCGGCTATGGCGATATCGGATGGAACAGAGCATGAGCCGTCGAGGTAACTGCTGGGACAATTCACCGATGGAACGGTTGTTCCGCAGTCTGAAGTCAGAGTGGATCCCACCAACCGGTTACCTAACAGCCCAGGAAGCTCAACGGGACATCAGTCATTACCTGATGCACCGTTACAACTGGATCAGGCCGCATCAGTACAACGACGGACTGCCACCTGCGGTGGCCGAAGAAAAACTTAACCCACTGTCCGGGATGGGTTGACCACTACATACCGTCAATCATGAGCAGCGCTATCTATCTGCGGTTTTCTCCGAGCTGATCCGTCTAGGCACATGGCACGGAATCAACCCGCTGGCCAAGATCCGCCAGATCAAGACCGACCAGACCGAGCTGACGTTTCTGACCCTGGATCAAGTCGGCCTGTTGCTTGATGAGTGCCGCACGTCCACGAACAACCATACCTATCCTGTCGCCCTGATCTGCTTGGCTACTGGCGCACGTTGGGATGAAGCCGAGAGTCTGAGTCGCGCCAGCCTGTTCGGCGGCAAGGCGCACTTCCACCGGACGAAGAACCGTAAGTCCCGGTCTGTGTCGATTCCCAAGGAAGTTGAGGAAGCTGCGCTATCGGTTGCGATGCCAGGATCTGGCCGGCTATTCATGCCCTGCAGGGCTGCTTTCCGTAGTGCGTACCAGCGTTGCGGTTTCCACACACCGGGGCAGCTAACCCACATCCTGCGGCACACGTTCGCCAGCCATTACATGATGGGGGGAGGGGATATTCTCAGCCTGCAGCGCATCCTGGGGCATTCGTCTATTGCGATGACCATGCGCTATGCACATTTGTCGCCTGATCACTTGGCCTCGGCCCTTCGGCTGTCGCCGCTGCAGCAGAGCAGCTACGCCATTGGCCTGTAAACATGTATGCATGTCTACATGCATGCACGTATGATAGCAATGACTGCATTGATTTCATTTGGAGGGCTCCATGGCAACTATCACTATTCGAAATCTGGATGATGACCTCAAGGCCATGCTGCGCGTTGTTGCTGCTAGCCACGGGCGTTCCATGGAAGAAGAGGCGAGACTGATCATTCGCCAAGCGCTGACCAAGCAAGATAAGAAAGGTGGTTTGGGTAGTCGCATCCATGCTCGTTTTTCTGCAGTGGGTGGTGCTGACCTTGAAGTGCCTGAGCGAAGCACTAAAGCCAGTGCTGCGAGCTTCGACGAATGATCCTGATTGACACCAACGTGCTTTCTGAGCTGATGAAAGCCAAGCCAGCGTTAGAAGTTCTGTCATGGATCGACCAGCAGCCTGCAGGGCAGCTCTATATAAGCTCCATCACCGTGGCTGAAATCCTCTATGGAATCGCTCGACTGCCTGATGGAAAGCGCAAGACTGCTTTCGCCGATCTGGCGAAGCTGATGTTTGATGAGGATTTTGCGGGGCGAATTCTGCCGTTCGATACCGATGCGGCGATTCGCTATGCCAGTTTGGCTGCAGCCAGTGAGGCGAAGGGAAGAGTGTCAGATATGGTCGATGCCCAGATCGCTGCCATTGCGGCTTTATACGATGCGCCTGTTGCTACGCGTAATGTTCGGCACTTCGATCACCTGGGGGTTAGCGTCATAAACCCTTGGGTCGATTGATCGTAGTGGACACGCCGTAGCCACCAAACAAAAAAGGGCTTACCTTTCGGTAAACCCTTGATTTGTTTGGTGGCTACGCAGGGACTTGAACCCCGGACCCCAGCATTATGAATGCTATGCTCTAACCAGCTGAGCTACGTAGCCGAGTGGCGCGCATTTTCCGCATCTGTCGGGGGAGTGTCAAGCCCTGATGCAGAATAAATTTACGAACTTTCAAATGCTTAGCCGTTTGCCTCGGTTTCTCTCTCGCTGCCCCTCCCTTAAGTGATCTCCACGCGGTTGCGGCCATTCTGTTTGGCGCGATAGAGCGCGGTGTCGGCGCGGCTCAGGGCGTTGTCCGGGGTTGGGTCTTGTTGGGCGAGCTGGGTAATGCCGATGCTCAGGGTCAGGTGAATTTCCTGGTTGTCGACGCGTAGTGGCTGACTGGCGAGGGCGTGTTGCACGCGGCAGGCGAAGTCGCGCGCAGGGAAGCTGCCCGCGCCGCTGAGCAGTACGGCGAACTCTTCGCCGCCGATGCGGCCGGCTAAGTCGCTGGTGCGTAGCTGGGCGCGCAGAATATCGCTGAAATGGCGCAGGGCGCGGTCGCCGATGCCGTGGCCCCATTTGTCGTTGACCAGCTTGAAGTGGTCCAGGTCGCACATCAGCAGGCTCGAGACGCTGACGTCGCGGCGCTGGATGCGAGCTTGCTCAGTTTTCAGGTAGGCCATGAACACGCGCCGGTTGGCGAGCTGGGTGAGAGCGTCCATGGAGGCGAATTCGTGCAGTTCGCGCTCGACGTGCTTGCGCTCGGTGATGTCGGTGACCATGCCGTGCCAAATGATGCTGCCATCCGCTTTGCACTGCGGCCGTGCTTCGCCCAGGTGCCAGCGTAGGCCTTGTCTGGGCAGTTGCACCCGGTATTCGATGTGCCAGATGCAGGCCTCGCTCAGGGCGTGTGCGCGAGACTGGTTGAACACCTCGAGGTCATCCGGGTGTACGCAGCTGTCGAGGAGTGTTGGGTTCTGCTGCAGCTGTTCCGGGGTTACTTCGAACAGGTCGCGAACGCCGGCGCTGAGGTAAGTGAAGTGGCCAGTGCCGTCCGCTTGGCTACAGAACTGGAAAACCACGCCGGGAACCTGGTCGGTCAGTTGGGTGATCAGCTCAATGTTGTGTTGCAGGCGTTCGGACAGCGAGCGCACTTTGCTGATGTCGGTCGTGATGCCGAGCATGCGCAGGGCGTTGCCTGCTGCGTCGCGGCTGACTACCTTGCCTCGGCTGTTTACCCATTTGTAAGTGCCGTCCTGGCAGCGCAGGCGATGCTCAACCTGATATTGCTCGGTCTGGCCACTTATGTGCGCCTGCATCGACTGCGTCACCTGTTCGAGTTCGTCAGGGTGAATGCGCGCGAAGGCATCTTCGATACGGTTGCTGACTTCATTGGCGGCATAGCCGAGCATGGATTTCCAGGCCGCGGAGTAGTGAATTCTGCCAGTGCTCAGGTCGCGGTCCCAGATCCCCGTACCGCTGCCCTGGATGGCCAGTGCAAGGAGCGTTTCTTCAGTCTTGGCTTGGGCCTGGATGATTATCTGGGCGACGCTATCAGCGATGTCCTGCAGCGATAGCTGAAGGTCGGCGTCGATACTTCGTGGCGTAGTGCCGGCGAGGTAGAGCACGCCGAGGCATTCACCGGTATCAGCGCGCAACGGGTAGCCGGCAAAGCAGATCAGGGGCTCCGGGCAGGGCGTTGTTTCTTGGATCAACAGGGGTGATTGGCTAATCCGAGCGTGTGCAATCAGCGGCGACAGGGCTTCTTCAATGCTGCTGGGCGGTGCGGGCTCGAGCTGTATCGGCTCATCGCCGCCGGCAAAGGTGGCGACGCCGCAGATACTTAAGCCGGATAGACGCCTGGCAAGGCGCAGCAGCGCATCGAAGCGCGCGGATGCGGTGCTGGCGGACGACGATCCCGGGGCAGAACACTCATGGTCGGGTTTCACGGTACAGCGCCTGCAGAGGAGGGCAGGGCCAGTATACTGCCGCGGCGCGCAAAGCATAGGGCGGTGATGGCAAATGGCCTCATAGCAATATGCTATGGACAATACGGTACTGCAGAAACGACGAAGCCGCGTTATTCACGCGGCTTCGTTCATTACGGCAAAGGCTTAGACGTTGAAGCGGAAGTGCATCACGTCGCCGTCCTTGACGATGTATTCCTTGCCTTCCAGGCGCCATTTACCAGCTTCCTTGGCACCGGCTTCACCTTTGAACTGGATGAAGTCGTCATAGGCGATGACTTCGGCGCGGATGAAGCCTTTCTCGAAGTCGGTGTGGATCGCGGCAGCCGACTGTGGCGCGGTGGCGCCGACCTTGACGGTCCAGGCGCGGACTTCTTTCACGCCAGCGGTGAAGTAGGTCTGCAGGTTGAGCAGGTCGTAGCCAGCGCGGATCACGCGGTTCAGGCCCGGCTCGGTCATGCCCATGGTTTCGAGGAACATCTGCATTTCTTCCAGATCGTCCAGTTCGGCGATCTCGGCTTCGATCTTGTTGCACACCGGCACGACGATGGCGCCTTCTTCGTCGGCAATGGCTTGCACCACGTCGAGCAGCGGGTTGTTCTCGAAACCGTCTTCGGCAACGTTGGCGATGTACATCACTGGCTTGGTGGTCAGCAGGTGGAAGGTCTTGGCCAGACGCTTCTCGTCGTCACCCAGGTTTTTCAGCAGGCTGCGTGCCGGCTTGCCTTCGGTGAAGTGCGGGATGAGTTTTTCCAGCAGCGCTTTCTGCGCCACGGCTTCCTTGTCGCCGCCCTTGGCGGTGCGGGTAACGCGCTGCAGTTGTTTCTCGCAGCTGTCGAGGTCGGCCATGATCAGTTCGAGGTCGATGATCTCGATGTCACGCTTGGGGTCGACGCTGTTGGCGACGTGGATGACGTTCTCGTCTTCGAAGCAGCGCACCACGTGGGCGATGGCGTCGGTCTCGCGGATGTTGGCGAGGAACTTGTTGCCCAGGCCTTCACCTTTCGAGGCGCCGGCAACGAGGCCCGCGATATCGACGAATTCCATGGTGGTGGGGATGACTTTCTCTGGCTTGACGATGGCCGACAAGGCATCGAGGCGCGGGTCGGGCATCGGCACGATACCGCTGTTCGGCTCGATGGTGCAGAACGGGAAGTTCTCAGCAGCGATGCCGGACTTGGTGAGGGCATTGAACAGGGTGGACTTGCCGACGTTGGGCAGGCCGACGATGCCGCAATTGAATCCCATGGTGTATCCCTCGCGCCAATGGCGGTAGCTGAAATTAGAGTGTGGCTTTCTGGCTGTGCAGCTTGCGCATCGCTACTGTCCAGTCACCGGCAAGGATTTCCGGGAGGACGTCGAGCGCGAAGCCGATGCTGGTATCCAGCAGCTCCTGTTCGCCACGCGGTGCGCGACCGAGCACGAAGTTGGAGACCATGCTGGCATGCCCGGGATGGCCGATGCCAAGCCGCAGGCGGTGGAAATTATTCTGGTTGCCGAGTTGCGCGATGATGTCGCGCAGCCCGTTATGCCCGCCGTGCCCGCCACCCTGTTTGAGTTTGGCGACGCCGGGAGGCATGTCGAGTTCGTCGTGGGCCACCAGGATTTCTTCGGGCTTGAGCTTGAAGAAATTCGCCAACGCCGCCACGGACTGGCCGCTGCGGTTCATGAAGGTGGTGGGGATGAGCAGACGAACTTCGCGACCCTGGTGATTGAACTTGCCCACCAGGCCGAAATACTTGCGATCTACGCTGAGATCCACGCGCTGGCTGTCCGCCAGGCGCTCAACGAAAAGGGCCCCTGCATTGTGCCGGGTCTGGTCGTATTCGGGGCCCGGGTTACCCAGGCCAACGATCAGTTGTACGGCAGTCATACAGGAGCCCTTCCCTAAAGCTAGGCCCACACCTGAGTGTGGAGCGCCGCGAGATTACTCGGCGGTGCTTTCGCCTTCGCTGTCTTCTTCCACACGAACGCGCGGCAGGTGGATGCTGGCAACCGGCAGATCGCTGCCGTGGGCCAGAGCAACCAGCTCAACGCCTTTCGGCAGTTTGATGTCGGACAGGTGAACGGTCTGGTCAACTTCGACGTTAGCCATGTCGACTTCGATGAATTCCGGCAGGTCTTTCGGCAGGCAGGAAACTTCAACTTCGTTGGTAGCGTGCAGCACTTCGCCGCCGCCTTTTTTGACGCCAACCGAAGAGGCTTCGTTGATGAAGTGCAGCGGTACGTGTGCGGTCAGTTTCTGGCCAGCGATCACGCGGATGAAGTCAGCGTGCAGAACGAAGCCTTTGGCCGGGTGGCGCTGCAGGGCTTTGATCAGAACGTTTTCTTTCTTGCCATCAACGGTCAGGTTCAGCACGTGGCTGAATGCCGCTTCGTTTTCCAGCAGCTTGGCGAAATCTTTAGCAACCAGACTGATGGAAACAGGGGCTTTTTCTCCACCGTAGATTACGGCAGGAACCAGGCTGGCGTTACGACGCAGGCGGCGGCTCGCACCTTTCCCCAGGTCGGAACGCGCTTCGGCATTCAGAGTAAATTCAGCAGTCATTTCACTTCTCCAAAATAACCAAACCGCCCGTTACGCTTGCGACCAGCGACGGGGCGGTTCAGTGAAAAGCCTGGCCAACTGGCCAGGCATGTTTCGTCAGGGCTGTTCCGGGTTAGCGGAACATGGCGCTGATCGATTCTTCATTGCTGATGCGGCGCACCGCTTCAGCGACAACCGGCGCGATGTCCAGTTGGCGAATACGCGAACACGATTGGGCGGCAGCAGATAGCGGGATGGTGTTGGTCACCACCAGCTCGTAGAGTACCGAATTTTCTATGTTCTCGATGGCACGACCCGACAGCACTGGGTGCGTGGCATAAGCATAAACCTTGGCAGCACCGTGTTCCTTCAGAGCCTTGGCCGCGTGGCACAGGGTGCCGGCGGTGTCGACCATGTCGTCGACCAGGATGCAGGTACGACCTTCCACGTCACCAATGATGTGCATCACTTCGGAGTGGTTGGCTTTTTCACGGCGCTTGTCGATGATCGCCAGATCGACACCCAGGGATTTGGCTACGGCGCGAGCACGCACCACACCGCCAATGTCCGGTGAGACGATCATCAGATTTTCGAAGCGTTGATCTTCGATGTCATCAACCAGTACGGGCGAGCCGTAGATGTTGTCGACGGGAATATCGAAGAAGCCTTGAATCTGGTCAGCGTGCAGGTCGACGGTGAGAACCCGGTCGATGCCTACAACGGTGAGCATGTCGGCCACGACTTTGGCGCTGATTGCCACACGAGCGGAGCGCGGACGGCGATCCTGGCGGGCATAGCCGAAGTAGGGGATGACTGCAGTGATTCGAGTCGCTGAGGAGCGGCGGAAGGCATCTGCCATCACCACCAGTTCCATTAGGTTGTCATTGGTTGGCGCGCACGTCGGTTGAATCAGGAATACGTCTTTACCGCGGACGTTTTCGTTGATTTCAATCATGATTTCGCCGTCGGAGAATTTTCCGACCGAGGCATCACCGAGGGGGATGTGCAGCTGACGAACGATGCGTCGCGCCAGATCGGGGTTAGCGTTCCCCGTAAAGACCATCATCTTGGACACGCGCAGTACCTGTCGGCTGAGGGTAACCTGGATGAGTAAAAATGGCAGGGGCGGCTGGATTCGAACCAACGCATGCCAGGATCAAAACCTGGTGCCTTACCGCTTGGCGACGCCCCTGTATCGTGTGTGACGCAATGCTGCTCAATTCGGTACTACGAGCCACCCTTGGGTGGTTATGGCAGGGGCGGCTGGATTCGAACCAACGCATGCCAGGATCAAAACCTGGTGCCTTACCGCTTGGCGACGCCCCTGTAACGTATAACCGATGCTACGCATTCACTTCCTGACCAGTTCTTGCAGCTTGCGATGCAACATTGAAACGTTGGCACCCTGTGCAACAAAACTTGGCAGTGTGGCTGGAAGTTGGCGGGCGACTTTATCAGCATCGTCCTTGTTTGGGAAGCTCCCAAACACACAAGCTCCAGTACCGGTCAATCTTGTTGGAACAAATTTGTTCAGCAAGATCAGCGCGTTACGAACAGCTGGGTAACGCTTCTCGACGACCGGCTGGCAGTCATTACGACCACCCCCCTCAAGAAGGCTGCGAACTTTAATGGGCGGCGTATCGCGTGTCAACTCGGCGTCGGAGAAAACTTCTGCTGTACTGACAAGCACTTGCGGCACGGCAACGAGAAACCAGGGCTCCGGCAGCTCGACCGGGGTCAGTTTCTCGCCAACGCCTTCGGCGAATGCCGCACGGCCGCGCACGAATACCGGTACGTCAGCACCCAGGCCCAGGCCCAGCGCCGCCAGGCGATCTTCGTTCCAGTCGAGGTCCCACAGGTGGACGAGGCCGAGCAACGTGGTGGCGGCATCCGAGCTGCCGCCACCAATACCACCGCCCATCGGCAGGCGTTTTTTCAGCCAGATGTCCGCGCCCAGTTGCGTGCCGCTTTGGTCCTGCAATTGCCTGGCGGCACGCACGATCAGGTTGCTGTCGTGAGGTACGCCGTCGATTTCGGTGTGCAGGCGAATGACGCCATCCTCGCGCAGGCTAAAGCCAAGCTCGTCACCGTGATCAAGAAACTGAAACAGGGTCTGCAGCTCGTGATAGCCGTCGTCGCGGCGGCCGAGAATGTGCAGCATCAGGTTGAGCTTGGCCGGAGCCGGCAGAAGCAGTTCGGCGTGAGCGGGGATGGCGTCTGTGGTCATGGCGGCAATGGCTGGCAAGAGGGAGTAAGAGAGTCGCGCAGGCTAGCGCAGCCCGTAACCTGGGTCGAGCGCAGCAACACCCGGGAATTTGGTCCTGGGTATCGCTGCGCTCAACCGCAGGCTACAGCACGGGAAAAACGCGCGATGCGGGAATGCATCGCGCGCGGAGGGCTGGAGCTGGATTACTGGCCGAGGTGACGCGGTTGCCAGTCCTTGATCACCAGCGTCACCTGCAGGTCATGGCCTTCGAGGCGCAGGCGCTCGGGCAGCCAGTAGCCGTCTTGCTCGGTATAGCGGGTGTAGCTGACTTCCCAGCCATCCTGGCTCAGCTGCGCCAGGCGGCTGTCAGCGTCGAGAGTCAGGCGGCTCTTGCTGTCTGGCGCGGGCAGGCCGCGAATCCACCACAGCAGGTGCGAAACTGGCAGGTTGAGGCCAAGCTGCTCTTGCAGCAGTTCCTCCGGTGAACTGGCTTGATAGCGGCCCTGGTTGGCTACTTCCAGTTCGATGTTGCCGGGGCGACCGGTCAGGCGTGCAGCACCGCGCCCTAGTGGGCCAGACAGGCGAATGTCTGCGTAATCCTGGCGTTGCAGCCAGAACAGTGTGCCGCTGCCCGAATCACGTGGTGCACGGATGCCGACTTTGCCGTTGATCTGCCAGCCATCGAGCGTGCTGATCTGCTGCTTGTGCGCTTGCCAGCGAGCAGAATCACCCAGTCCCTGTTGCACCGCCTCGCGGGTCGACAGGCCGGAGCAGCCCGCCAGCAAGGCGAGGAGGGCGAGTGCGAAAAGGGGGCGAAGCGACATCAGGGTTTCTCCGATCCGGTCAGGCGCTGCACGGTGCTGCGCAGAATTTCACTGTCAGGCTGCTCCTTGAGAGCATCGCGCCAGATCGTTCTGGCTTCGCGCTGCTTGCCTTGTGCCCACAACGCTTCGCCCAGGTGAGCGGCGACTTCGTGATCCGGGAAGCGTTCGAACGCCTGGCGCAGCCACTTCTCTGCTTCGGCGAGGTTGCCGAGGCGGAAGTTGGCCCAGCCGAGGCTGTCGAGAATCGCCGGATCTTCAGGGTTGAGATCGTGAGCTTTCTGGATCAGCTGCAGGCCTTCCTGGTGGCGATCGGTGCGGTCAACGAGGGTGTAGCCCAGGGCGTTGAGGGCCATGGCGTTGTCCGGCTCGCGCTCGAGGATCAGGCGCAGGTCGCGCTCCAGCTGCTTCAGGTCGCCGCGTGGCTCTGCGAGCATGGCGCGGGTGTAGAGCAGGTTGATGTCGCCCGGGTATTGCTTGAGCGCCTGCTGGATAAGGTCCCAGGCCTGGTCGGGCTTGTCTTGTTTGGACAGCGACTCGGCTTCGATCAGGTACAGCTGCAGCGCGTATTCCGGCTCGCTATCGCGGGCTTCGGCCAGGTGCTTGGAGGCTTCCGCGCCGCGGCCGTTGGCAACCAGCAGATCGGTCATGCGCGCCTGGGCGGGCAGGTAGTCGTTGCCGCCGCCAACCATCGAATAGGCGAGCAGGGCTTCATTCACTTCACCGAGTGCTTCGTGAGCACGGCCCAGATTGTATTGCGCCGGGTCGACATGGGCGTCGCGCTGAACCAGTTCTTCCAAATAGACGATGGCCTCGCGCCAGGCTTCAGCTTCCAGGCACACCAGTGCCAGAGAGAAGCGCAGATCGTCATCTTCAGGGAATTGCTGCAGCAGCGACGAGAACTCGCCGCGGGCTTCATCCATGCGGCCCAGTTCGACCAGCTGACGGGCGTAGGTCAGACGCAGACGTTTGTCGCCTGGGTTGCGTTCCATGCCTTTCTTGAGCAGCGGCAGCGCTTCCTGGCCGCGACCCAGGCTTTGCAGCAAGCGCGCACGCAGCAGTAACGGTGCCGATTCGTCCTGCTTGGCTTCGCTGGATTCGAGCAGCTTCAGCGCTTCTTCAGCGCGGCCATCCTGTTGCAGCAGCAAGGCTTTGCCGAACAGCAGTTGGCCGTCGTTCGGGTACTTGCCGAGCAGGCGGTCGAAGCTTTGCAGCAGACCTGCGCGGGTATCCGGGTCGGTCTCGGCTGCGGAGAGGGCGAGGAAGTCGAAGTGCGTGTTGCCCTGACGCTGGCGCACGCGCTCCATATAAGTCATGGCTTCGTCGTAGCGACCGGCACGGGCCAGTTGCACGGCGGCGGCGCGCTGGGCGTCAACGTCGTCCGGAGCATTCTTGGCCCAGACCAACGAGGTATCCAGGGCTTCCTGCTCGGCGCCCAGGTACTCGGCGATGCGGAAGCCGCGTTCGGCAACGCCGGCATCCTGGGTCGCGTCGGCCTGCTGCACATAGTTGCTCAGGGCAATGTCGAAGCGGTTGCGCTGGCCGGCGAGTTCGGCGGTCAGCAGCGACAGCAGGGTTTCCTGACTGAACGAGCCGTAGGTTTCCGGCGCCTTGGCGGTTGCCTCGGTACCCGGTTCTTCCACGGGAACGTTGCCATCCGGTGCGGACGGCGCAAAAGTCTGACAACCGCCCAGCAGGGCCAGGGCGGTGAGCAACGCGATGGGTCTATTCATAGGGAGAAATGCGACTAACCTGCGGTTTTGGCCATCATGACACAAGCCGTTGGGCAAGCCCATGGGCAGCCCGTGTGTCCTGGCGATGTGGGGTTGGACTGTCGAAGGCTGAGCGGGTTGCATCGAATGCCAGGCGCAGCATCCCAGCGCTGGCGAAGTCATTCTCATTAGCTGTCATCACGTCTGGCTATCGACGCCATGCAAGGTGCGATGGTTGTTCTGCATCGACCGAAGTAGGACAATTGCCCGCTTCCAACCCCCTGTCAGCGACGTGCATGGCCTTTATTGCTCTCGGTATCAACCACAAGACCGCTTCGGTGGATGTTCGCGAGCGCGTGGCTTTTACTCCCGAGCAGCTCGTAGAGGCCCTGCAGCTGCTTTGCCGCCATACGCCAAGTCGTGAAGCGGCGATCCTGTCGACCTGCAATCGCAGCGAGCTCTACCTCGAACAGGATGGCCCGGGCGTCGATGCTGTGCTCAGCTGGTTGGCCGATTATCATCATTTGAGCGTCGATGAACTGCGTGCCTGCGCTTATATCCACGAAGATGATGCGGCAGTTCGTCACATGATGCGCGTGGCCTCCGGCCTCGACTCCATGGTGCTTGGCGAACCGCAGATTCTCGGCCAGATGAAGTCTGCTTTTGCCGTTGCCCGCGAGGCCGGTACCCTCGGGCCGTTGCTCGGGCGGTTGTTCCAGGCCACCTTCAGCACCGCCAAGCAGGTGCGTACCGATACCGCGATTGGCGAGAACCCGGTGTCGGTCGCTTTCGCCGCCGTCAGCCTGGCCAAACAGATCTTCGCCGACCTGCACCGCAGCCAGGCGCTGCTGATCGGCGCTGGCGAGACCATCAGCCTGGTGGCTCGCCATCTTCACGATCAGGGCATCAAGCGCATCGTCGTCGCCAACCGCACCCTGGAGCGTGCCAGCAGCCTGGCCGAGCAATTTGGCGCCCATGCCGTACTGCTCTCCGACATTCCTCAGGAGCTGGTGCACAGCGATATCGTCATCAGCTCCACTGCCAGCCAGCTGCCGATTCTCGGCAAGGGCGCGGTGGAAAGCGCCCTCAAACAGCGCAAGCACAAACCGATCTTCATGGTCGATATCGCCGTGCCGCGGGATATCGAGCCCGAAGTCGGCGAGCTTGATGACGTCTATCTGTATACCGTCGACGACCTGCATGAAGTCATCGCGGAAAACCTCAAGAGCCGTCAGGGCGCGGCGCAGGCAGCTGAAGAACTGGTGGCGGTCGGCGCTGATGATTTCATGGTGCGCCTGCGTGAGCTGGCCGCGGTTGATGTGCTCAGGGCATACCGCCAACAGGCCGAACGCCTGCGTGACGATGAACTGGCCCGTGCCCAACGCATGCTCGCCAACGGCGCCGCCGCCGAAGAAGTGCTGGCTCAGCTGGCTCGGGGCTTGACCAACAAGCTGCTGCACGCACCCAGCGTGCAATTGAAGAAGTTCTCCGCCACCGGGCGCATCGACGCGCTGGGCGTGGCTCAGGAGCTGTTCGCTCTGGAAGAAGGCACGTCGTCCGGCTTGGTCAATAAATAGAAGGCATGTAATGAAAGCTTCGCTGATCAATAAACTCGATCTGTTGCACGACCGTTTCGAAGAAGTCACGGCGCTGCTTGGCGATGCCGAGGTGATCACCAACCAGACCCAGTTTCGCGCCTACTCCAAGGAATACGCCGAGATCGAGCCGGTGATCGCCGCGTTTCGCGAATTCCGCAAGGTGCAGGCTGACCTCGACGGCGCCCAGGCGCTGCTCAAGGACAGCGACCCGGACATGCGCGAGATGGCCGAGGAAGAAGTCGACACTGCCAAGGCCCGCCTACTTGAGCTGGAAGACAGCCTGCAGCGCATGCTGCTGCCGAAGGATCCCAATGACGGCCGTAACGTGTTTCTCGAGGTGCGTGCCGGTACTGGCGGTGACGAGGCGGCGATCTTTGCCGGTGATCTGTTTCGCATGTATTCGCGCTATGCCGAAAAGCAGGGCTGGCGCGTCGAGGTACTGTCCGCCAACGAGGGCGAGCACGGCGGCTTCAAGGAAGTGATCGCCCGGGTCGAAGGCGAAAACGTATTCGGCAAGCTCAAGTTCGAGTCCGGTGCGCACCGCGTACAGCGTGTGCCGGAAACCGAGTCCCAGGGGCGTATTCATACGTCGGCCTGCACCGTTGCGGTGTTGCCCGAGCCGGACGAGCAAATGGCCATCGAGATCAACCCGGCGGATTTGCGCGTCGACACCTATCGCTCATCGGGCGCTGGCGGTCAGCACGTCAACACCACCGACTCGGCGATCCGCATCACTCACATTCCCACCGGCACCGTGGTCGAGTGTCAGGAAGAGCGCTCGCAACACAAGAACCGAGCCAAGGCCATGGCCTGGCTGTCGGCCAAGCTCAAGGATCAGCAGGACGCCGCCGCGCACAAGGAAATCTCCGACACGCGCAAGCTGCTGGTCGGCTCCGGCGATCGCTCCGAACGCATCCGCACCTACAACTTCCCCCAGGGCCGGGTGACCGATCACCGCATCAACCTGACCCTGTATTCGCTCAACGAAGTGATCGCCGGTAGCGTCGATGCGGTGATCGAGCCGCTGCTCGCCGAATACCAGGCCGATCAGCTGGCCGCGTTGAGCGACTAAATAGCACCCAAGAGGATGATGCCTTTCATCCGCCATCAGCCCCGCGCGACGAATCGATAACGTGCGGGCTACGCGCCCGATCCACTCGACAATATAGATATGGCCAGCATCGAATCCCTGCTTCGTACCGCCGAACTGCCTGACTCGCCCAGCCCGCGGCTGGACGCCGAGCTCCTGCTGGCCGATGCCCTGGGCAAGCCGCGCAGCTACCTGCGCACCTGGGCCGACCGTGAAGTGGACGCCGAGGCAGCGGCGCGGTTCGCAAGCAGCCTGGCACGTCGGCGTAACGGTGAGCCAGTCGCCTACATTCTTGGCCGCCAGGGCTTCTGGAGCCTGGATCTGGACGTCGCCCCGCACACCCTGATTCCACGCCCGGATACCGAGTTACTGGTGGAAACCTCGCTGACGCTGCTGCCCGGCGGTCCGGCTCGGGTGCTCGATCTCGGCACCGGCAGCGGCGCCATCGCCCTGGCGTTGGCAAGCGAACGGCCGTCCTGGCAGGTCACCGGCGTTGACCGGGTGGGCGAGGCCGTGGCGCTGGCTGAGGGCAATCGCGCGCGCCTGGGGTTGCACAATGCCGTGTTCAAGGTGAGCCACTGGTTCGATGCACTGGGAGGCGAGCGGTACGGGCTGATCGTCAGCAATCCGCCCTATATCGCCAGCGATGATCATCACCTGGGTGAGGGCGACGTGCGTTTCGAGCCGAGCAGTGCGCTGGTATCGGGTGCTGACGGGCTGGACGACATTCGCCTGATCATCACTGGGGGGCCGGCGTATCTGGCGGCGCCTGGCTGGCTGCTGCTTGAACATGGATTTGATCAGGCTGAGGCGGTACGCGAGCTGTTGAACCAGCGCGGCTTCGTCGAGGTTCACAGTCGCCGCGATCTCGCCGATCATGAGCGCATCAGCCTGGGACGATGGCCACATGAATGAACACCTGAGCGACGAGGAACTGCTGCGCTACAGTCGGCAGATTCTGCTCTCGCAGATCGATGTAGACGGCCAGTTGCGCCTCAAAGCCAGCCGCGTGCTGATCGTCGGCCTCGGCGGTCTCGGCTCGCCAGTGGCGCTGTATCTGGCCGCGGCCGGCGTGGGTGAACTGCACCTGGCGGATTTCGACAGAGTCGACTTGAGCAACCTGCAACGGCAGATCGCCCACGACACGACGAATATCGGCCAAAGCAAAGTCGACTCGGCGCTGGCTCGGCTGGCGGCGATTAACCCTGAAATCACCCTACGTGCCTACCGTCAGGCGCTGGATGCGGATTCGCTTGCAGCGGCCGTGACGGCGGTAGACCTGGTGCTCGACTGCTCGGACAACTTCACCACCCGTGAGGCCGTCAATGCCGCCTGCGTGGCCGCGCGGCGGCCACTGGTCAGCGGTGCAGCGATCCGCCTGGAAGGGCAGCTTTCGGTGTTCGACCCGCGCCGTGACGATAGCCCCTGTTATCACTGCTTGTATGGCCACGGCAGCGAAGCCGAGCTGACTTGCAGCGAAGCCGGTGTCGTCGGGCCGTTGGTTGGCCTGGTCGGCAGCCTGCAGGCACTCGAGGCCTTGAAGCTGCTGGCCGGCTTTGGCGAGGCGCTGGTCGGACGGTTGCTGCTGATCGATGCCTTCGGTTCGCGCTTTCGTGAACTGCGGGTCAAGCGCGACCCCGCTTGCGCTGTGTGCGGAAGCGCCGCCCATGCGTGACGCGCCAATCGGGGTGTTCGATTCCGGTGTCGGTGGCCTCACGGTATTGCGCGAGATTCGCGTGCTGCTGCCAGACGAGGCGCTGCTGTATGTAGCCGACAGCGGGCATGTGCCTTATGGCGAAAAGAGCCCGGAGTACATCCGCGAGCGTTGTCGGGTAATCGCGGCTTTCTTGCTCGCCAAAGGCGCCAAGGCGCTGGTGCTGGCGTGCAACACCGCAACCGTAGCGGGCGTCGCTGAGCTGCGTACGCTGTACCCGCAGTTGCCGATCGTGGCGATGGAGCCCGCAGTCAAGCCGGCTGCTGCAGCCACGCGCTCCGGTGTAGTCGGTGTGTTGGCCACCACTGGAACCCTGAAAAGTGCCCGCTTCGCGGCGCTGCTGGATCAGTTCGCCAGCGACGTTCGAGTGGTTACCCAGCCTTGTCCTGGGTTAGTTGAGCTGATCGAAGCAGGGGATCTTAACGATCCAGCACTGCACCTGCTGCTGCGCGGCTATGTCGAGCCGTTGCTGGCCGAGGGCTGCGACACGCTGATTCTCGGTTGCACTCACTACCCCTTCCTGAGGCCGCTGCTCGAACAGTGGTTGGATCCGTCGATCAGCCTGATAGATACCGGCGCCGCTGTCGCCCGGCAACTGCAACGGCTGTTGGTCAGTCGCGACCTGCTGGCCGCAGGGCCGCGCTGTGCAGACCACTTCTGGTGCAGCGGCGATCCTTTGGCCATGCAGCAGGTGTTGCCACGCCTGTGGGGCAGCGCCGAACCGGTGGCTGGGCTGCCTTCGATTAATTAACCGTTGGGTTAGTAAATATTTCTAGAACCAAGGGAACTTGTCTAAAGTCTGTAACTGTAGCTTTCAGCATGCCCACTTAAAAACTAATAAGTCCCTATAAAAGGATGTATCGATGAAGAAGCTGGTTGGCTTGGTCGCTGCAGTTGCGTTGTCTCTTGGTTCGGTTACAGCCATTCAGGCTGCGGGTTTGAGTGTTTCCGTGGGGCAGACGGGCGACTCCACCATGGTTTATCGCCTGGGGGCTCAGTTCGATTTCAACAGCCGTTGGTTCGAAAGCAGTGTTGGCCACTTGGGCGGTTATTGGGATGCCGGTTACACCTACTGGCAGGGGGATGATACGTCCACCAACCACAGTGTTTCCTTTGCGCCGGTATTCGTTTACGAGTTCGCTGGGCAAACCGTCAAACCTTACCTGGAGGCGGGTATCGGGGTAGCAGCATTCTCCAATACCAAACTTGAATCCAATGATCTGGGTTCTTCGTTCCAGTTCGAAGATCGCATTGGTGCCGGCCTGCGTTTCGCCGGTGGCCATGAAGTGGGCATTCGCGCAATCCACTATTCCAACGCCGGCATCAAACAGCCTAACGATGGTGTAGAGGCATACTCGCTGCACTACCGCTTCAACTACTAAGCAGTAGTCGAGTCTTAAAAAAACCGGGCCTTGGCCCGGTTTTTTTATGCGCTGCTTTTGGGCGCCAGATCAGCGATAGATGGTGTCGATGCCGCTGCGCTCTTCTAGGCATTCCGGCGAGCCCATTTCAAACTCGCGGCAGATCAGCGGCCGCACTTCGTAGATGGTGCAGCGCATGGTGTCGCGATCCAGTGCCGCGCACCAGCCGTCGTCGAGGCGGCGCATCACTTCACCGCCCCAATCGTCGCTATCGATAAAGCGCTCGGGCACGCCGGTATCGGTGATCAGCATCACTTCCAGCTGGCAGCAGCAGGCCGCGCAGGTACTGCAAGTGACCTGCGCCTGTTCATTGAGCTGGGTATGGGGGATATGTCGTTCGTTACTCATCGCGCTAGTTTACGCCAGCCGCGGTGTTGCGCAGTGAATTCAAGCAGGGTGGCGATCTGCGCTATACAGCCTGGCGAAGCCGTGCAGCACCGGCAGCCCAGCCGCCCAGATCGCGGCCAGTAACGTCAACGTGGCGGTGTTGCCGTAGGGCAGGCTCATCACGTTCAGCCAGGTGCTGGCGCCGTAAGAGAGCAGGGCAAAGCCGGCGCCAATCAGGCTGGCGCGCCACAGCGGCCGCGCCGTCCAGGCCAGGCAGTGGCAAAGGGTGGTGCCGAGCAAGAGCCACGTCAGTGCTTGGTTCAACGGAACCAGCTGACGCGGCTCGCCGAAGTCGAACACACCCAGTTGCAGCAGGAAGCTATCCACCGCGCTGCCGAACAGAAACACGCTCATCAGCAGTTTGCCTTCGCGCTGCCAACTGCCGATGTGCAGCAGATGAACCAATAGCACCACCGCAACGACCCATAGCCAAGGCCCGCCACCGAGCAGGCAAGCGAGCCAGCCGCAGATAAATAGCAGGGCGTTTAGCGAGGTTTTAGGCACTGAGCAACATCCAGTCAGGTCTGCCTGGCGGCAGCAAACAAGACGCCGATGGTGCCGTGAGCGTGACGCGGTTGCAAGCCGTGGCCGTGTCAGGGCGTGTCCCGTTCGCTGCGCGCTAGGCGCCTGCCAATAGCCAATTGCAGGCGCGCGGGCAGGCGACTGAGCAGACCAAGCGCGGCGATGAACGGGCCAGGAAAGGCGATTTCCAGCGGGCGGGCGTCCAGCCGTTTGGCGATATGCCGGGCGGCCTTGCGTGCTGACCAGCGCATCGGTGTGTAATAGCCGCTATTTTCCGAGTGCGCAGTATCGACGAAGCCCGGCGTGACTACAGTCACCGCGATACCTTCCTGGGCCAGGTCGACCCGCAGTGATTCGAGTAGATAGCGCAGCGCGGCCTTGGAGGCGCCATAGGCGCCGGCGCCCGCCAGTGGCAGGTAGGTGACCGCGCTGCTGACGCCAACCAGATGTGCCGATTGGCCACGGCGCAGCAGCGGCAGTGCGGCAACGATGCAGTGGCTGGCCGAGAACAGGTTGCCACGCATGACCCGGGCCAGTGTATCGGCTTCGAAATTGCTGGCGTCGACATGTTCGTACACGCCGGCATTGAGTATCGCGCAGTCCAGCGCGCCCCAGTGCTCGTTGAGCTGCGAGGCAATCGCGTCCACTTCGCTGACCTCACCAAGGTCGCCCGGCAGCACCAGCACCTTGCCGGGAAAACGCTCGGCGAGCGCCAGCAAAGGTTCTTCGCGGCGAGCGCTCAGCGCCAGGCGATGGCCGTCGTTCAGCAAGCGCTCGGCCAGGGCATGGCCGATGCCGCTGCTGGCACCGGTCAGCCAGATGCGTTTGCTGAAGGCACTCATGCCAGTTCGCTGGCAGGCGGCAGGTTCTTGAAGGCGTCCAGCGCACGCTGGCGGCTGGCGCGCAGATCGACGATGGGCTTCGGGTAGTCCACGCCGCCGCCAAACAGGCTGGCTTGCCCTTTGCTGCCGGCATGCGGATCGTGAATCGCCTTGTCGCTCAACGCCGCCAGTTCGGGCAGCCACTGGCGGATGAAGCGGCCATCCGGATCGAAGCGCTGCGATTGGCTGATCGGGTTGAAGATGCGGAAGTAGGGCACCGAGTCGGTGCCGGTCGAGGCGCTCCACTGCCAGCCGCCGTTGTTGGCGGCCAAGTCACCGTCGATCAGGTGGCGCATGAAGAAGCGTTCGCCTTCACGCCAGTCAATCAGCAGGTTCTTGGTCAGGTACATCGCCACCACCATGCGCAGGCGGTTGTGCATCCAGCCGGTTTCCAGCAACTGGCGCATGGCCGCATCGATAATCGGAATACCGGTACGACCTTCCTGCCAGGCTTGCAGATCCTTGCTGGAGTTGCGCCAGGGCAGCGCTTCGGTTTCCGGGCGGAAGGCACGGCCCATGGAAACGTGCGGATAGCCGACCAGAATATGGGTGTAGAACTCTCGCCACAGCAGCTCATTGACCCAGGTGACTGCGCCCTGGTTGCCGCTTTCGAACTCGCCGCCGTTGGCGTTCAGCGCCGCATGCAGGCACTGGCGCGGCGACACCACGCCGGCGGCCAGGTAGGCCGAAAGCTGGCTGGTGCCGGGGCGGGCAGGGAAGTCGCGGTTATCCTGGTAGTCCTCTATCCACTCGTCAGCAAAGCGCTGCAACCGCTCCCGTGCGGCCTGTTCACCCGCCGGCCAGGCAACGAGCAGGTGCTGGCTTGGGGTATCGAAGCCAGCAATGTTTTCGGGTATCGGGTCAGCCGCTATTTTCAGTTCGTTTTGCGCTTTGGGCAGCGCCACCAGTTTCGGCAACGCCGTGTGCAGGCGCTGATAACAGACGCCGCGAAACTGGCTGTAGACCTTGAAGTAGTTGCCGGTGCGCGTTAGCACGCTGCCCGGTTTGAACAGCAGGCGGTCGAGATGGCTGTGAAGGTTGATGCCGAGCTTGTCCATTGCGCTGGAGACGGCCTGGTCGCGGCGGCTTTCGTTGACGCCATATTCCTCGTTCACATGCACGGCGGTGGCGTTCAGTTCTTGGGCCAGCTTGCCGAGTACCTTTGGCGCCGCGCCCCACTCATCGGCCTCGCGAACCAGCAGCGGTACGTTGAGGCGCTTCAGCTCCTGGCTCAGCTCGGCGAGGTTGCGCAACCAGAAATCCACCTTGCACGCGGCGTCATCGTGCTGCTGCCATTGGGCCGGGCTAAGCAGGAATACCGCGACCGTCGGGCCGGCCTGCATGGCAGCGCTCAGCGCACTGTTATCGGTGACACGCAGGTCGGTGCGAAACCACATCAGTTGCAGCATGAGGCGTCCTATTCGAGCAGATGGCGATCTGCGAGGGTTTGCAGCGCCGCCAGCGGGTCGGCGACGACGGTGACATCCGCTTCAGCGGGCGCATGGGCAATGAGTCTTTCGGCCTCCTGCTGATCCTCGATACCGATCAGGATGCAGGGCACGCCGTGGTCGCCCAGCCAGTGCTGCAGCGATGACTGGGCGCTGGTGTTGGAGCCCGATTCACAGAACAGCAGCAGTGCTCGTGGGCGACGGCGGCTGATGGCCAACGGCAGTTCGGTGATTGGAATCGGCCCGTCGAAGGCATCGACCGGGCAGCCTGCAGTGCCGATCAACCAAGCGCATAGCCACAGCTGCGGCGACATTGGCGCCTGGCAGAGGTTGATCAGCATCAGCGGCTGGCCCTGATGCTGGCGATTGTCGTGGTAGACCCGCGCGCCGAGTTTGCTACGCAGCCAGCTGTGCAAGAACAGCCGTTCGGTGGTCGCGCCGGGGCGCTGCGGCCAGCGCGCTTCCAGGGTGACCAGCAGGGGTAACAGCAGGTGCTGGCAAAGAATCTGTACCGGGTACAACGCGAGCTCCGCGTTGAAGCGCTCGTCGAGCTGACGTTCGTCCAGCGCGTGGACCGCATCGCACAGGCGCTCGCGTTTTTCCTGCCACTGCGATGCCTGATCAGCCGGCAGTGGCTGGTCTGCCCGCAGCAGACCTTTCACCTGGCCGACTGAAACGCCGCGATTGAGCCAGCCAAGTACTGTCTTGATGGTTTGCACCTGTTCCGGGGAATACAGGCGATGCCCCTTCGCGGTGCGATGCGGCACGATCAGGCCGTAGCGGCGCTCCCAAGCGCGCAGGGTAACCGGGTTGACCCCGGTAATGCCCGCCACGTCGCGAATCGGCAGGTAGCCATTGGCAATCAGCTCTTGGGTTGTGCCGGTGCCTTGCTCGTTGGCGTTCAACCGGTTCATAGCGCGTTTCGCAGGCTGAGGTTTTCCGGGTGCGGCTGCAGGTAAACCTGCTGGGCGATGTAGCGATCAGGGTGCAGGCGAAAGTGGTGCTTGAGCAGGGTCAGCGGCACCACCAGCGGAATGATGCCCTTGCGGTACTGGCCGATCAGCTGCTGCATTTCCTGCTTTTCCTCGCTGCTCAGCGCGCTCTTGAGGTAGCCGCTCAGGTGCTGCAGCACGTTGCTGTGGGTGCCGCGGGTGGCGCAGCGCTTGAGGGCGATCATCAGTTCGGCGATGTAGCGAGTGGCCAGTTCGTCGAGATCTTGCGCGGAGAGGTCGCTCAGCATTCGGCCCAGGCGCTTGTAACGTAGCGGATCGGTGGCCATCAGCAGGTACTTGTGGCGGGCGTGGAACTCGATCAGCCCACCGCGGGTAAGGCCGGATTCGCACAGTGCTTGCCACTGGGAATAGGTGAATACGCGGGTAAGGAAATTCTCGCGCAGCACCGGATCATTGAGCCGGCCTTCTTCCTCGATGGGCAGGTTCGGATGCCTGTCGGTGAGCACACGGGTAAAGATGCCACGGCCCTTCGGCTCGCTCGGGTGGCCGTTGTCCTGATAGACCTTGACGCGCTCCAGCCCGCAGGACGGCGATTGCTGCATAACGATGTAGCCGCTGATCGCCGGCAGCTCTGTTGCCACTTGTTCACCGTAGGAGGCCAGCGCAGCGGTGTGATCCTGATCCGGGTGTACGGTGCCGACGGCACGTGGCGCGGCAGGGTCGCCGACCAAGCGGATGGGCTCGCGTGGGGTGCCCAGGCCGATGGCGACCTCGGGGCAGTACGGGACGAATTCGAAATATTCGCTCAGTTGATCCAGGCACAGCCTTGAAGCTTTGTGGCCACCGTTGTAGCGAACCTCGGCGCCAAGCAGGCAGGCGCTGATGCCTAACTTGGGTTTTATGCGGTGGAGCTGGCTGACTGGCATGGCACACCTTCAAAAATGACCTTGTACAAGGATTCGGTTATGTACAGGGTTATTTCATCTTAAGCCCGATCTTGTACAAGTCAAATTTCATGTACAGGGCTTTCATCATAGAGTCAGCCAGATGGCCAAGGGTTCAACGCCAGCCCATGTGCCAGCTTTCGGTGTTCTGCAGGTCACGCCAGTCGAGGCGCTGGCAGCGTTTGCTGAGTACCGCCTGCAGCTCCACCTCCAGTACGTTGCCGTCCTCGTCACAGAACAGCTCGGTGACCATAAAGTGTTTTTCGCGGTTCTGCGGTTTCGCTGCCGTCCATTTGGACAGGAGCAGTTTGCGCGGGGTGAGGCGATGCTTTTCACCGTTCATTGGTTATGCGCGATCAGTTTGCGGGCCGCTTCCTGGCCGCTGAGCCAGGCGCCTTCCACTCGGCCGGAAAGGCACCAGTCGCCGCATACGTAGAGGCCCAGGCCGGCATCAGCGAGGGCGCCCAGCTGGTGAGCTGCGGCAGGCCGCGCATACAGCCAGCGATGAGCGAGGCTGAACACCGGGGCCGGCACCGCGCAGCCGATCATTTCCGCGAACGCGCCATGTAAGTGCTCGATAACCTGCTCCTTGGACAGATCCAGGTGTTGCCTGCTCCAACTGCTGCTGGCGTGCAGCACCCAGGTGTCAGGTGTGGCATCGCGGCCGGGCTTACTGCGGTTGCGCGCTGTCCAGTCGAGCACGTCGTCCTGCACGAAGCAGCCCTCTACCGGCGTTTGCAGTGGCTCCGCAAACGCCAGCGCGACTGCCCAGGTTGGCTCCATGCTGACGCTTGCTACGGTGCCGGCCAGTTTCGGCGCGGTGGCCAGCAATGCACTGGCTTGCGGGGCCGGTGTGGCAATGATCACCTGACTGAACGGGCCGTGGCTTTCGCCATCGGCATCGAGCAGATGCCAGTGCTGCTCGCCGCGAAAGACTTCGGTGATGCGGCACGAGAACTTCACCGGCAGGGCGCCGAGCATGGCGCGGGTGATGGCGCTCATGCGCGGCGCACCAACCCAGCGCACCTGCTCGTCGGCAGACGGGCTGAGCACGCCGTTGGCGTATTGGTAGAGGTTGGGCGTCCAGGGCTCGACCCAGCCACGGGCTTGCCACTGGGCGACAGCGGCAGCGAAGCGGCGATCACGAGCGGTGAAATACTGGGCGCCGAGGTCCAGGGCGCCGGCGTCGCTGCGCTTGCTGGCCATGCGGCCGCCGCTGCCGCGACTCTTGTCGAACAATTGCACCGGATAGCCGGCGGCGTTTAGCGCTTCGGCGGCGGAAAGGCCGGCGATACCGGTGCCGATAATGGCGATGGGAGCGTTGTTGGTCATGGTTACCTCACCTGCTGTCGAGCCGCCGTGACTGCGGTGGGCGACTCGCTGGGCCTCAGGCTACGCCTCGAACTTCACTCATACAATGTACAGTCCGCATAAGCTTATGGCATGTTCGTCAGTATCTGCAGCCAGGGCATCTACTCTTCAGAATAGGTGCGACCGGCAATAGTTTCTCCTCGTTTCTGTCGGCGGCAGGCGGGGCGCGGATTGTTCTTGAGCAAGGTGGCGCAGGTCGTGTCGAACCCTTAGAACCTGTTCACGATCTGCTGCGCGTCGGCCCTACTGCGTTAAAAACAGGCTCGGAAAGCCGCTTGCGGTTAACGCACTTTAGTGCGGCCCCGAAGGGGCGAGCGAAGCGAGTAATGCTCATTTACAGCTCGTAAACTCTGCTTCCTCGCCTGTTTTTGTGGGGCCGCCTAGGCCTTGTATGGCTCTAGCTCGCGAGATCGTGAACAGGTTCTTAGACCAGAATAACGAGGAGTCTGCTATGCATATCCTGATCACCGGCGGTACCGGCCTGATTGGCCAGGCGCTCTGCCACCAGTGGGCCGCCCAGGGCCATCAGTTGACCGTATGGAGCCGGCGCCCCGAGCAGGTGCCGGTGCTCTGCGGCACTGCCGTGCGAGGCGTCTCGCGCCTTGAGGATATTGGCGACGCGCCGCTCGATGCGGTGGTCAACCTGGCGGGCGCCCCGATTGCTGACCGCCCGTGGAGCAAGGCGCGCAAGCAGCTGCTGTGGGAGAGTCGCATCGGCCTGACCGAGCGCTTGCTGGCCTGGCTGCAGACTCGCGAGCAGAAACCGGCGGTGTTGCTGTCTGGTTCGGCGGTGGGCTGGTACGGCGACAGCGGCGAGCACATCGTCGATGAGCAGGCGCCATCAGGTGCGGACTTTGCGGCGCAGCTGTGCGTAGCCTGGGAAGATACCGCGCAGCAGACCGAAGCCATGGGCATTCGCGTGATCTTGTTGCGTACGGGGCTGGTACTGGCCAAAGAGGGCGGAATTCTCAAGCGCATGGTGACGCCATTTCGCTTCGGCCTGGGCGGGCGCATCGGCAGTGGACGCCAATGGATGCCGTGGATTCATATCGCCGATCAAATCGCCCTGATTGATTTTCTGTTGCAGCACGAGCAAGCGCGCGGTCCTTATAATGCGTGCGCGCCGCACCCGGTGCGCAACGTCGAGTTCGCCAGCGAGCTTGGCCACGCCGTGCACCGGCCGACCATCGTGCCATTGCCGGGTTTTGCTTTGCGTGCGGGGCTGGGCGAGATGTCGCTGTTGCTGCTGGGCGGCCAGCATGCGTTGCCGGTCAGGGCACAGGAGGCGGGCTTCGAGTTTCGCTTCACCCGCCTAGACGTAGCGCTGGTCGACCTGTTGAGCCTTCACTAATACTCGTGCGCGGTCCGCTGGATCTGACCGCGACACCTTCAAGGGATATTGCATGACCGATCACGCCTTACTGCTGGTCAACCTCGGCTCGCCGGCTTCCACCGAGGTCGCCGATGTACGCAGTTATCTCAATCAGTTTCTGATGGACCCTTACGTAGTCGACCTGCCGTGGCCAGTGCGTCGCTTGCTGGTCTCGCTGATTCTGATTCGCCGCCCGGTGCAGTCGGCCCATGCCTATGCATCGATCTGGTGGCCGGAGGGCTCGCCCTTGGTGGTGCTCAGCAAGCGCCTGCAGGAGGCGATGAAGAGCCAGTGGACCGAGGGTCCGGTTGAGTTGGCTATGCGCTACGGCGAACCGTCACTGGATACCGTGCTGACGCGCCTGGCCGGACAGGGCATCACCCAGGTCACCCTGGCGCCGCTTTACCCGCAGTTCGCTGACAGCACCACCACTACGGTGATCGAAGAAGCCAAGCGGGTGGTGCGCGAGCGCAAGCTGCCGATTCGCTTCTCGATTCTGCCGCCGTTCTTCCAGGACCCGGATTACATCGAGGCCCTGGCCGACAGCGCGCGGCCTTACCTGGAAAAAGACTTCGATCACCTGCTGCTGAGCTTCCACGGTTTGCCGGAGCGCCACCTGCGCAAGCTTGACCCGAGCAATCATTGCCTGCGCGGGCCGGACTGTTGCCGCACGGCGTCGCCACAGGTGCTCGCCACCTGCTACCGGGCCCAGTGCATGCGCAGCGCCGAAGCCTTTGCCACGCGCATGGGGCTGCGGCCTGAGCAGTGGTCGGTGTCGTTCCAGTCGCGCCTGGGCAAGGACAAATGGATCGAGCCCTATACCGAGGCGCGCCTCGACGAACTGGCCGCCCAGGGCGTGAAAAAGCTGCTGGTGATGTGCCCGGCCTTCGTCGCCGATTGCATCGAGACCCTGGAGGAAATTGGTGACCGTGGCCGTGAGCAATTCCAGGAGGCGGGGGGCGAGAGCCTGGAGCTGGTGCCCTGCCTGAACTGCCACCCGAGCTGGGTGGCAGCGCTCAAGCGGCTCTGTGAGCGAGCGCCGCAAAGCGTGTAAAAAAATGCCCGGCTAGTGCCGGGCATTTTTCTTTCCCTCTCAGACCCTGTTCACGATCTTTTTCGGTGACATAAAAGGCTGCTACAAGGCAAAAGCGGACATCGTTGCTTTACCTGTGGGAACGGGCCATGCCCGTGATTCTTTCGCAGGCATGGCCCGCTCCCACAAGTAATCATCAGTTCACCCTATTGGAACGAACGGCCGCTTCCGCCACTTCGCAGTCAAAACGCTGAAGTCGAGCCGAAAAATCATTAACAGATTCTCAGATGTCGGGCGCGTCGTCGGCGCTCTTCTTCTTCCAGCCGTCATTACCCGGCAGGATCAAGTTCAGCAGGATGGCGACAATGGCACATAGGGCGATGCCCTTGAGGCCGAAGTCGTCCGGGCCGTCGCCGGTGCCGATCAGCACGCCACCGATACCGAACACCAGGGTCACCGAAACGATTACCAGGTTGCGCGCTTCGCTCAGGTCGACGCTGTGGCGGATCAGGGTGTTCATGCCCACTGCAGCGATGGAGCCGAACAGCAGGCACAGAATGCCGCCCATTACCGGCACCGGAATGCTTTGTAGGATGGCGCCGAACTTGCCGATGAAGGCTAGGGTAATGGCGAAGATCGCCGCCCAGGTCATGATTTTCGGGTTGTAAGCCTTGGTCAGCATCACCGCGCCGGTGACTTCGGCGTAGGTGGTGTTGGGCGGGCCACCGAACAGGCCGGCTGCGGAGGTGGCCAGGCCGTCGCCGAGCAAGGTGCGGTGCAGGCCCGGCTTCTTCAGGTAGTTCTTGCCAGTCACGCTACCCACGGCGATCACGCCGCCGATGTGCTCGATGGCCGGTGCCAGAGCAACCGGCACGATGAACAGGATCGCCTGCCAGTTGAACTCCGGTGCGGTGAACGCCGGCACGGCCAGCCAGGGCGCGGTGCCCACGTGGCTGAGGTCAAGGGCGCCAAAGTAGATCGACAGGGCGAAGCCCACCAGGATGCCGGAGATGATCGGCACCAGGCGGAAGATGCCGCGCCCGAACACGGCGACGATCAGGGTGGTCAGCAGGGTCGGCATGGAGATCCACATCGCCGTGCTGTAGGGCAGCAGCACGCTACCGTCGCCGGCCTTGCCCATAGCCATGTTGGCGGCGATCGGCGCCATGGCCAGGCCGATGGAGATGATTACCGGGCCGATTACCACCGGCGGCAGCAGGCGGTCGATGAAACCGGTGCCCTTGATCTTCACGGCCAGGCCGAGAAAGGTATAGACGAAGCCCGCCGCGACCACGCCGCCCATGGTTTCCGCCAGGCCGAACTGGCCCTTGGCAAGGATGATCGGGGTGATGAACGCGAAGCTTGAGGCCAGGAAAACCGGGACCTGGCGACCGGTGACGATCTGGAACAGCAGCGTGCCCAAACCTGCCGTGAACAGCGCCACGTTGGGGTCGAGACCGGTGATCAGCGGCATCAGCACCAGGGCGCCAAAGGCCACGAATAGCATCTGCGCGCCGGACAGCACCTGCCGCCACAACGGGTCGTTGAATTCGTCGCGCATCGATCAGGCGTCCTTCTGCTTGGTGCCGAAGATCTTGTCGCCCGCATCACCCAGCCCAGGAATGATGTAGCCGTGTTCGTTGAGGCACTGATCGATGGACGCGGTGTAGATCTGCACATCCGGGTGCGCGTCGTTCACGGCCTTGATGCCCTCTGGCGCGGCGACCAGCACCATGGCGCGGATTTCCTTGCAGCCGGCTTTCTTCAGCAGATCGATGGTGGCGACCATGGAGGCGCCGGTAGCCAGCATTGGGTCGATAATCATCGCCAGGCGCTCGTTGATTTCCGGCACCAGTTTTTCCAGGTAGGTGTGCGCCTGCAGGGTTTCTTCATTGCGCGCCACGCCGACGGCGCTGACCTTGGCGCCTGGGATCAGGCTGAGCACGCCATCGAGCATGCCGATGCCGGCGCGCAGGATCGGCACTACGGTGATCTTCTTGCCGGAGATCTTCTCGACCTGCACGGGGCCGGCCCAACCTTCGATTTCGTAGCTTTCCAGGCGCAGATCCTTGGTCGCCTCGTAAGTGAGCAGGGCGCCCACTTCCTGGGCCAGTTCGCGGAAATTCTTGGTGCTGATATCCGCTCGGCGCATGAGGCCGATTTTGTGGCGAATCAGCGGGTGGCGGATTTCGAGGACTGGCATTGCGGGGTCTCCGGCAAAAATGGGCAAAAAACACGCTAGATTAAAGCATTGCGTCGCAAAGTGGGCGCTGTAGCGGTGGAACTTTTTACCATCGGCGCGCAATGGCCATGCCATTTGTCGAACATCCGGAGTCATGCTTGCGCCGCGTAGGCCGGGTGCGTAACTTTGCCGCCTTTTTCTGACCCGGTGATCAGCGCCTGCGCCGGGGCCATCCATGCGGTGCCAACTGCACCTGCCTACGAGGACACGATATGTCTGCCGATCTCGCCCACATCCGCCAGGTAATGGCCGAAGCCGACTGCCTGTACAGCGAAGCCGAAGTCGAGGCCGCCATCACCCGCGTCGCCGCGGCCATCAACGCCGAACTGGCTGAGCGCAACCCGGTGGTGTTCTGCGTGATGAATGGCGGGCTGATCTTCTCCGGCAAGCTGCTGACCCAGCTCGACTTCCCGCTGGAAGCGTCCTACCTGCACGCCAGCCGCTACCGCAACCAGACCAGCGGCGGTGAGCTGTTCTGGAAAGCCAAGCCGGAAGTGTCGTTTATTGATCGCGACGTACTGATCATCGATGACATCCTCGACGAGGGGCATACCCTGGGCGCAATCATCGACTTCTGCCATCACGCTGGCGCTGCCAAAGTGCATACCGCCGTGCTGATCGACAAAGACCACGACCGTAAGGCGCGGACTGATCTCAAGGCTGACTACGTGGGCCTGCCGTGCATCGACCGCTACATCTTCGGTTACGGCATGGACTACAAGGGTTACTGGCGCAATGCGCCAGGCATCTATGCCGTCAAAGGGCTTTAAAACCTAGTTTTGCCAGCTTTCGCAGATCGCCCGGGCTCGCGACAGGTCGCGGGCGTAGCTGAGTCGGCCATGGGCGTTCTGCAGGCCGGCGCGGCGCAGCTTCAGGCGCAGTGACGGCGAGGCGCCGCTGACGATCAGGGAGATGCCGTGCTTGCGGTACTCCAGCACGATGCCTTGCAGCGCTGCGAGCGCCGTCATGTCGAGCATCGGCACGGCGCTGACGTCGAGAATCACCACCCGGATATGCGGATCGAGGCGGCGCAGGGCGCCCAGCGTGCGCTCGGCTGCGCCAAAGAACAGCGGGCCGCGAATGGCGAAGGCCAGCGTGTGCTCCGGCAGATCACTCAGCGCCTGATGGCTGTGCCGCGGTAGGCTGCGGGCATCGGTCAGTTCACTCATGCGCTTGATGAACAGCCCGGCGGCCAGCAGCAGGCCGACGCCCACCGCCAGCACCATGTCGAACAGCACTGTGAGCAGCAGGCAGGTCAGCAGCACCAGCACGTCGCTGCGTGGCGCGATGCGCAGGGTATGGGCCACATGGTGAGCTTCGCTCATGTTCCACGCCACCATCAGCAACAGGGCGGCCAGCGCCGCCATCGGCAGGTAGCTGAACAGCGGCGCGAGAAACAGGATCGCCGCCAGCACCACGCCGGCATGGATGATCGCCGCCAAAGGCGAGCGTGCGCCGGCTCTGACGTTGGCGGCGCTGCGGGCGATGGCTGCGGTCGCGGTGATCCCCCCGAACAACGGCGCGACCAGATTGCCAATGCCCTGGCCGAGTAACTCGGCGTTGGGGTCGTGCTTGCTGCCGGTCATGCCGTCGGCGACCACCGCGCAGAGCAGCGACTCGATGGCGCCAAGCAT
Source organism: Phytopseudomonas punonensis (assembly GCF_900142655.1). Lineage (GTDB taxonomy): Bacteria > Pseudomonadota > Gammaproteobacteria > Pseudomonadales > Pseudomonadaceae > Aquipseudomonas > Aquipseudomonas punonensis. The sequence goes on from NZ_FRBQ01000006.1 coordinate 29,553, forward strand.
GGCGATGGCAAAGGCCGGCGCCAGCAACTGGCGGATCAGCTCGAACGACAGCACCAACGGCTGGCCATCGGCACCTGGCAATTGCCAGGGCCAGGCGAAGGTGGGCAGGAAGGGTGGAATGCCCGGGTAGCTGACGCCTTCGACGCTATAGCTAAAGCGCTCACCAAGCGTCGCCACCGACAGGCCGCTATGTTCCAGCAGCAAGCCCAGTAACGCGCCGACCGTCAGTGCGACCAGGTGACCAGGCACCCGTGGCACCAGCCTCGGCCACACCAGCAGCACGCCAAGGCAGGCCAACGCCACCAGGCTGTCGCCGAGCCGGATGCCGGGCAACGCCTGAATCAGCAACTGCACTTGCTGCACGTAATGGCTTGGCTGCGCGGTTAGCTGCAGGCCGAATAGATCTTTGATTTGCAGCGTGGCGATGACGATGCCGATCCCGGCGGTGAAACCCAGCGTGACCGGATAGGGCACGAATTCGATCAGGCGGCCGGCCTTGAGCAGTCCCAGAACGATCAGAATCAGTCCGGCCATCACCGTACAGAGCAGCAGACCGCCGATGCCGAATTGCTGAGTGATCGGCAGCAGAATCACCACGAAGGCGGCAGTGGGGCCGGAAATATTGAAGCGCGAGCCGCCACACAGGGCGATCAGCGGGGCCGCGACCAGTACCGTATAGAGGCCATGCTGTGGTGCCACACCGACAGCGATTGCCAATGCCATCGCCAGCGGAATGGCGATGATGCCTACCGTGAGGCCTGCGGCCAGATCGCCGCGCAGGCTGGCCCAGGAATAGCCACTGCGCAGGCTCTGGCGGCAAGCAGCGAACAAGGTAGGCATGGCGTGGCTTCCTGGCGGGTTGCCGCCAGTATAGAGCCGCGTAGCGAGACGGGTTGTTGACTTAGGTCGCGTACCGCTCGGGCCTCCTGGCTGCTAGCCGATGCGCTGTCACCTGAGGCGTGCTCTGCGTTGAGCGCTTTTGATGCCAGGGTTACACTGCCGGCCCCATGTAGTCTGGTTAGCTGGAGTGAGCGATGCGTAAAGACAAGAAGCAGGTGATTGGCGACGACATCAGTGATGAGCAGATCAAGCTGTTTCTCGCCGTGGAACCGGCCGATGCCACACCGCCGTCGCTGCACAAACTGGTGAAAGCCTACCGCGGTCTGCGCGACCACGACTTCGAGCGTTTCCTGGGCTTCTTCGTCGAGGCCGGTTATGACCTGAATGCCAAGGACGCCGACGGCAATGACTTTATCGCCCTGATCCAGGATCAGCGCAATGCTGAACCCTACATCCAGGCGGTCAAAGCCGCCCGCGGCTAAGAACCGGTTTACGATCTTTTTAGACGGTATGAAAGAGGCTGCTACAAGGCAAAAGCTGCCCTTCGTAGGGTGGACGACGCTTTATCCGTCCACCGCTCTGCGATTGCAATGGTGGACAAAAAGAGCGTTGTCCACCCTACGGCTGCTACCGCCACTTAGCTGCCATAAGCGGCGAAGCTGGGCTGGAAGACTTTGAACAGGTTCCAAGAGCTCTGCGGCGACGACAGCCTGTCGTCGCCTACCTGACAAGAAGCAGGCTAGTCGCCACGCTTGCTGTCGATCCGCTCCAGACGATTGCCCACGAAGCGCAGGAAGTAATTCATGCCATTGCGCGGGCCGTAATTCCATTCTTCGATCTGCACTTCATGGGTGAAGCCGTAGCGGTCGGTTTCCTCCTTGTAACCGACGAAGGCGCGGTTGTTCGGCTCGCCGCATTTGGCCTGTACTTCGGCCGTGGTGTCGCCGGTGCTGGCGATTGCTCGGTCGCAACGCCAGGTCTCGGCATTGACGGTGCCAGCCAGCAGCATGAGCAGGGCGCAGGAAATCAGTGTCTTGATCATGATCATTGCGGGCGTTTGCGCTCGATGCGCGTCAGCCGATTGCCCTCGAAGGTCAGGATGGTGAACATGCCGTTACTGGGCTCGTAGGCCCATTCCTCGATGTTCGTTTCACGTCGGTTGTACGGGCCAACCGTGTAGCCGACCGGATCTCGAAATGCCGGCTCGCCGCATTTTTGCATCACCTCGAAGGTGCGATCCCCCAGGTTAACCAGCTTGCTGCCGCAGCGTAGCGTATCGGCGTGGCTCAGTAGTGGGCTGGCGCATAGCACCAACAGCAGACTCAGTCGTTTCATATTCATCACTCGCTGCCCAGGTGAAGGGGGGTGGCCACGCGGCCATCGGCCTCAGCCTGACCCAGATTGACGTCGAGCAGGTAGATGCGCTCGTCCGCCAGTTTGCCGCTGTCCACCAGATAGGCCTTGATCGCAGCAGCACGTTCCTGCGCTAGCTGGCGCTGCAGGCCCCGGCTGTCGCTCCACGACGCCAGTACCGCCGCATGCAATTTCGCGGTGCGTTCTTCGTCGCTCAGCTTGGCCCATTCGGCCGGTGGCTGCTGCTTCAGGCGGGCGCGGTAGATGCCTTCGAGCAGCGGCGCTTTTTCGTCCTCAGGTACCGTCAGCTCTTCGGCACTGGCCGGCACCTTGTCACCACGGCGCTGCATGATGCGATACAGATAATCCTGGTACTCACGCTCCAAGCGTTTTTCGGCGAGCAGCGGGCCGTCACTGCTCTGCGCGCTCGAACCTTCGATCTCCAGGCGCAGGGCCGGGCGCTCTTTCAGGGCGCTGGCCAGAGTGTCCAGCGCTTTACGCGCCTGGTCGTCCAACTCGGCGCTGCCGGGGGCGAACACGATCGTGCTCAGGTCCATGTTGCTGCCGCCACTGACCAGGCCGCCAATGAACTTGAATGGTGCCTGAGCGGTACGCAGCACGAGGTTTCGCAGGGTTTGCCAGACGATCGGCATGACGCTGAACTGCGGGTCATTGAGGTCGCCCTGCAACGGCAGCTCCAGGGAAATGCGCCCCTGGGTGTCCTTGAGCAGTGCGACCGCCAGGCGAATCGGCAGATCCACCGCATCCGGGCTGTCGACCTTTTCGCCAAGCTGCAGCTGCTCGACCAAAACCTTGTTCTCGGCGTTGAGCTTGCCGTTGTTGATGCGGTAGTGCAGATCCAGATTCAGGCGGCCCTTGCGGATCCGATAGCCGGCGAATTTGCCGGAGTAGGGCGTCAGGGTGGTCAGCTCGACCTGCTTGAACTGGGTGGCGATATCCAGGCTCTGCATCGGATCGAACGGCGTCAGGCTGCCCTTGATGGTGACCGGCGCGTAGCGGTCGACCTTGCCGCTGATATCCACTGGCGCAGGCTTGCTACTGGTGCTGTCCAGAGTGCCGATGCGGCCATTGAGTTGCTGCACGGCAGTGGCGAAGTTGGGCCGCAGGCTGAAGTCGGCGAAGTTGGCCGAACCGTCCTTGAGGCTGACCTCGCCGATGCGTATCGCCAGCGGTTTGTCCGTAGACGCCGCGGCCGACGAATTCGCCTGCGAGGCATTGCCAGCCGGTTGTTTGACGATCAGCTCGTTGACGTTGGTGGTCAGGTCTTCGTTGATCACGAAGCGCGCGTAGGGCTGTTGCAGATCGACCCGTTCGATATCCAGGCGCTCGCCATGCCGGTAATCGATGCCGCCCAGGTTCAGCTGCTTCCAGCGCAGCAGGTCGCGATCCTTGAGGGTGTCCAGAGTATGCAGCTGGGTCACCTGCGCCTTGCCCTGCACGCGCAGCGCCAGCGGCTCGGTGGCAGTAAGCGCGACATCAAGGTCGCTGCTCAGCAAACCGCTACGCAACTCCAGATGCACGAACGGGCTGATGTACGCCTGCGCCACTCGCATGTCGATAGAGCGCGTCGCAACCTTAAGGTTGGCGGTGGTCGGGCTCAGCTGTACCTGGCCTTCGGCCTGCAGCGAACCTTGTTTGCCGACCGCGGTATCCAGCTTGAGCGAGAAGGGCGAGGTGCCCATGCTGTCGAAGTTCTGCATGTCCAGATTGAGCGGGCCAAGCTCGACGTTGACCGCTTCACTCGGTACCCGGTCAACGAGGTGTGCGTGGTAATCGCGCAGTTGCACATCTTTGACCTGCACCTGCCAGGGCTTGGCCTCTGGTTTCGCCGCAGGCTTTGGTTCACCGCCCTCTTTGGCGGGCTCGGGCTCATTGGCTTCTGCTGCTGGAGCTCGCTTAGGCGTCTGCTTGGCTTCGCCGGCAAAAAGCTTCTGCCAGTCGAGTTCGCCGTCGGCTTCGCGGGCGGCCCAGGCTTCGAGCTTTTGCCCGCGCACCTTGCCGATCACGACCTTCTGCTTGGCCAGATCGAGAGACGTTTCGCTGACTTCCAGCGAATCCAGTTTCACCAGCGGCTTGCCGTCTGGCGCTTTCATGGCGAACGGTGCGACTTTGACCTGCGCGTTGCTCAGTCGCAGATCGGTGCCGTCACGCAGGTTCAGCTGGTAGTCGGCTTCCAGACTGACGACGCCTTTTTCCAGCACCAGCGGTAGAGCGTCACGCACATAGGGCCAGAACGCCTGCATCGGTTCGTTGGTGATTTTCAGGCTGCCGTTGGAGCTGATCGGGCTCAGGCTCAGCTCGCCGCTCCAATCGATACGCCCGCCTGCCGGGCCGGTAGCCACGAGGGTCATGTCGGCATTGTCGTCGGGCAGGGTGCTTAGGTTGTGCAGCTCGAGGTTCAGATTGTCGTAGTGGATGTCGATAGGATCCTGTGGGCGCAGGTCCTGAAAAAGCAGGTTGCCGCCGGCCAGTTCGATGCGGTCGATGCGCAGGGGAAATGGCTCGCTCGGCTCCTCGGGCTTGGGCTTGGGCTCGCTGGGCGGCAGCTTGAACAGCTGTGCCAGATTCAGGGTGCCGTCCTTACTGAAACGTACTTCGGTGTGCGGCTTGACCAGGGTGACGTCGGCCAGGTGCAGAGCGCCGCTCCACAGGCTGTCGATTTGCAGATTGACGGCCAGGTGTTCGAACGCCACCTGCTCCTTGCCGGGCTCGCCGAGGTGCAGGCCCCATGCGTCCACTTCCAGAGTGAAGGGATTGAGCTGCAGGCGATCCAGTCGAGCGGGCTGGGTGGCGTAGTTCTCCAGCTGCTGATTGGCGATGCGCAGGGCAACGCCCGGCAGGATCAGAAAGCCGATCAGGCTGTAGAGGCCCAGGGCACTAAGCAGGGCAGTGGCGGCGCGGCGCAATCCTTTGGGCATGGTTTCGCTTCATCTTCCTGGCAGGAGTGCCTTGGATTATGGCACGGAGCCCTGGTTCCACGGAAAGCCGCTGCCAATTAGAAATGCAGGACGAGGGTCTTCAGCGGCGGGTTGCCATCGGTCGAGGGAAAGTCTGCCGCAGGCAGCAGCTGCTCATGCTCGCGTACCGGGCGGCCCAGTTTGCTGGCGCAGCGCAGCACCTGCTCGCGCCACTCGTCCATCGGTACTTTCGCCAGGTTGTTGCAGCACACCAGGGTGCCGTCTTCGGCGGTAGCGAGAATCGCCGGCTTGAGCAGGCTTTGGTAATCGCGCAGCAGGTCGACGGTGCCAAAGGCGCTCTTGGCCCAGGCGGGTGGGTCGAGAAGCACCAGGTCGAACTGGCGCTGTTCGAGGCGTGGGTAACTCGGCAGCTTCTGCCCACGACGGGCAGCGATGGGCAGGCCGGCCCACTGACGAATTGCCGGGAAGTAATCGGACTGCACGAACTGCATGGCTGGCAGCTCCGGGTTGAGCGCGCTGTTCTCGCGGCCGACCGCGAGGTTGCCTTCGGCGAAGTCGAGGTTGACCACTTCGCTGGCGCCACCGGCCGCGGCATTGAGGCCCACGCCGCAGGTGTAGGCGAACAGGTTGAGCAAGCTCTTGCCGGCGCTATGGCGCTGTATCCAGCCGCGGGCGTTGCGCAGGTCGAGAAACAGCAGCGGGTCCTGCCCGGCATGACGGCCGCGCACGCGATAGTTCAGGCCCCATTCCCGGCCGACCAAATCGACTAGCGCCTGCTCGTCTGGCTCGTATACCGAGTCACTGCGGTCGACCCGCGAGTTGCCTTTGGAGCGGTCGTTGTAGACCAGCAACGTCACGAAGCCGAGGGTGTCGTTGACCTGTTCGTGCAGGGCGAGCAGCTCGTCGCGGCTCAGCGTCTGGTGAAAACTCTGCACCATCAGCTGCTGGCCGTAGCGGTCGACGGTCAGGCCACCGGCGCCTTCCTGGCTGCCGTGGAACAGCCGATAGCAATCGGTGCCTTGGGCATGCAGTTCGCTGATGAGGTTTTCGCGGGCGGCGAGGGCGGCGCGCAGCGCCTGGTCAAGAGAAGGCACGCACGGCGTCTCGGAAAAAGGAAGGCCGGCAGTTTATCAAAAAAACTGCCAGCTTCTGCAGCTGTGCGGATCGAGATTGCCCGTCTGCGGCCATGTCCATCAGGGCATTACCCGGCGGTGCGCACGCTGCGCAGCGCTGTTGCGCACGGCCCAGCGCAGCACTGTGCCGGTGCCGCGCACGCCGCTGCGGATCAGTGGTCGGCGCCAGGCAGCCTGGTGTTCGCCGAGCAGCTCGCTGGCCCAGTCCGGCAGCAGGTCGACACCAGCCTGCATCATCAGGCTACCAAAAGGCTTGGCCAGCATGCTCGGCATCGGCGCGGTATACAGCAGCCTGACCACTTCGCGGGTGCGCTCATCGCACAGCAACTGCGGGCGCATGCGTTCGAGATACTCGCTGATGGCCTGGCTCGACTTGGGCACGTCCTGCGCGCCGAGGCGTTCGGCAATCAACGCCACCTCGCGGTAGTAGCGATCCTGCTCATCGACTGGCAACTCTGGGTCCAAGTAGCGCAGGTAGCCGGCGAGGAACTGGCTGACTTCGGAGACGTGCACCCAGGTCAGCAAGCCAGGATCGGTGGCAGCGTAGGGGCGGCCATCCAATGCCTGGCCGACCACCTGCAGGTGGATGCGGCGCACCTTGTCGATCAACTGCTCGGCATCGTGCAGGCCGCCGTAACTGGTGCCGGCGATAAACAGGCTGGTACGGCGCAGGCGGCCGAGCATGTCCTGGCGGAATGTCGAGTGATCCCACACGCCGGCCAGGGCCAGCGGATGGAGCATCTGCAGGAGCAGGGCGGAAATGCCGCCGACCATCATCGAGGTGAAGTCGGCATGCACCTCCCACACCATCGACTCGGGGCCGAACAGGCCGGCATCGCCGCGCGGCTGATCCAGGTCGAGTACGCCCAGCGAGGCGCCGGTAAGGCTGTGCACTTGTTTTTCGATCTGACGGCGTAGAATTTCCATGACGCGCAGTTTCAGCGCTTGGCGGGGCCAAGGCAAGAGCGCCCATGGCCCCGCAGGTGCAGTGCCATGGGTAGGCCGTCAGCTGTTGAGGCGTTGTTCGATCAGGCTGTCGACCACGCTCGGGTCGGCCAGGGTCGAGGTATCACCGAGGCTGTCCAGCTCGTTGCAGGCGATCTTGCGCAGAATGCGGCGCATGATCTTGCCCGAGCGGGTCTTCGGCAGACCCGGCGCCCACTGAATCAACTCCGGTTTGGCGAAGCTGCCGATTTCCTTGCCGACCAGGCTGAGCAGCTCTTTCTTCAGCTCGTCGCTGGGCTCCACGCCGTTCATGGTGGTGACAAAGGCGTAAATACCCTGGCCTTTGACGTCATGGGGGTAGCCGACCACCGCAGCCTCGGCCACAGCGTCGTGCAGCACCAGGGCACTTTCCACTTCGGCGGTGCCGATACGGTGGCCGGAGACGTTGATCACGTCGTCGATACGCCCGGTGATCCACCAGTAACCGTCCTCGTCGCGGCGCGCGCCGTCGCCGCTGAAGTAATAACCGGGGTAAGCGGTGAAGTAGGTTTCCAGCATGCGCTGGTGGTCGCCATACACGCTGCGGATCTGGCTGGGCCAGCTGGCCTTGATCGCCAGCACACCGGCGCCGGGGCCATCGATTTCCTTGCCTTGCTCGTCGAGCAGCACCGGTTGCACGCCGAAGAACGGGCGGGTCGCCGAGCCGGGTTTGAGGTCGGTGGCGCCAGGCAGTGGGGTGATCATGATGGCGCCGGTCTCGGTCTGCCACCAGGTGTCGACGACGGGGCAGCGCCCCTCGCCGACCACCTTGAAGTACCACTCCCAGGCTTCCGGGTTGATCGGCTCGCCGACGCTGCCAAGCAGGCGCAGGCTGCTGCGCGAGGTTTTCTTCACCGGCGCCTCACCTTCGCGCATCAGCGCGCGCAGGGCGGTCGGCGCGGTGTAGAAGATGTTCACCTGGTGTTTGTCGATCACCTGCCAGAAGCGCGAGGTGTCCGGGTAGTTGGGCACGCCCTCGAAGATCAGGCTGGTGGCGCCGTTGGCCAGCGGGCCGTAGACGATGTAGCTGTGCCCGGTGACCCAGCCGACATCGGCGGTGCACCAGTAGATATCGCCGTCGTGGTAGTCGAACACGTACTTGTGGGTCATCGCTGCCTGCAGCAGGTAGCCAGCGGTGCTGTGTAGCACGCCCTTGGGTTTGCCGGTGCTGCCGGAGGTGTAGAGGATGAACAGCGGATCCTCTGCGTCCATCGGCTCGGCAGGGCAGTCGGCCGCCACTTGCTGCACGGCTTGGTGGTACCAGAGGTCGCGCTTGTCGTTCCAGTCGATCTTGTTGCCGGTGCGCTCGACCACCACCACACTGGACACATCCGGGCAGCTCTTCAGCGCCTTGTCGACGTTGCCCTTGAGCGGGATAAGCTTGCCGCCGCGCACCGCTTCATCGGCAGTGACCACCGTACGGCAGTCTGCATCGAGAATGCGGTCGCGCAGGGCATCCGGCGAGAAGCCGCCGAACACTACCGAATGCACCGCGCCGATGCGCGTGCAGGCCAGCATCGCGTAGGCGGCCTCCGGGATCATCGGCATGTAGATGCACACGCGGTCGCCTTTCTTCACGCCGCGTTTTTTGAGCACGTTGGCCAGCCGGCAAACCTGCTCGTGCAGCTGCTTGTAAGTGATGCTTGCGGAGTCCTTCGGGTCGTCGCCTTCCCAGATCAACGCAACTTGGTCGCCACGTTTGGCCAGATGGCGGTCGATGCAGTTATGGCTGATGTTCAGCTGGCCACCGGAAAACCAGCGAGCGTCGCCTTTGCTTAGGGTGCCGCTGGAGACTTCATCCCAGGGTTTGAACCAGTCGAGGAAGGCCTTGGCCTGTTCGCTCCAGAAGGTCTGTGGGTCGTCGACCGATTGGCGATAGAGACGCTGGTAAGCAGCGTCGTCGAGGTGGGTGTGTTGGCGGGCGGCGTCGCTGACGGGATAGCGATGGGGTAGAGACATGGCGGGTACCTTTGTTGTTATGTCCGCATGGGCACCTCTAAAAACTATCTGCGTTGTCAGCGCGGCGTTAAAAACAGGCTCGGATGCGAGTCCAATCAAAATGCTCATTTACAATACGTAAAGTCGAGCGCGACCCCGGTCGCTTTTTCACCTGTTTTTGCCTTGCGCTGACTGCCTCGCCAACGTTTTTAGAGATGCCCGGTAGACATCAAGGGTAGCAGCCAAGTTTTAGGGCGAGATCAAGAGTGGTTCAACGTATTGCGGGCGCCCGGCAATGGGCGCCCGCAACAGGGATCAACCGCGATGGCGACCGCGGAAGTAGTTGATCAGCCCCTGGGTGGAGCCGTCTTCGGCGCTGCTCTGCTCGCTGCCGACCATGCGCGAATACACGCCCTTACCGAGCTCCTTGCCGAGTTCCACGCCCCACTGATCGAAGGCATTGATGCCCCAGATAGCGCTCTGGGTGAATACCTTGTGCTCGTACAGGGCGACCAGCGCACCTAAGCGACGCGGGCTGATGCGTTCTAGCACCAGGGTATTGCTCGGCCGGTTACCGGGGATGACCTTGTGCGGCGCCAGGCGCTGCACGTCGTCTTCGCTCATGCCCTTGGCGCGCAGCTCGGCTTCGGCTTCCTCGCGGGATTTGCCGAGCATCAGTGCCTGGCTTTGCGACAAGCAGTTGGCGTACAGCCACTGATGATGGTCGGCGACCGGGTTGAAGCTCACCACCGGCACGATAAAGTCCGCCGGAATCAGCCCGGTGCCCTGGTGCAGCAACTGGTGATATGCGTGCTGGCCGTTACAGCCCACGCCGCCCCAGATCACCGGCCCGGTCGAGCCGCTGACGGGGCTGCCATCCTGGCGCACGCTCTTGCCGTTGGATTCCATATCCAGCTGCTGCAGGTGCTTGGTGATATTACGCAGGTAGTGGTCGTACGGTAGGATCGCCTGGCTCTGGGCATCCCAGAAATTGCCGTACCAGATGCCGAGCAGGGCCAGCAGCACCGGCATGTTCTGTTCGAACGGAGCGGTCTTGAAGTGCATGTCCATGCTGTAGGCGCCGGCCAGCAGCTCCTTGAAGTTGGACATGCCGATGGACAGGGCAATTGGCAGACCAATGGCCGACCACAGCGAATAACGGCCGCCAACCCAATCCCACATCGGGAAGATGTTTTCTTCGCGGATACCGAATGCCACCGCGGCTTCGCGGTTGCTCGATACGGCGATGAAGTGGCGATACAGCTCGGCCTCCGAGCCGCCCTGGGCCAGGTACCAGCCGCGCGCCGCCTGGGCGTTCTTCAGGGTTTCCAGGGTGCCGAAGGATTTCGACGATACGATGAACAGGGTGGTTTCCGCCTGCAGCTTGGCCGACAGCTCATGGAATTCACTGCCGTCGATATTGGCCAGGTAATGACAGCGCACACCGCGCTGGGCGAACGGCAGCAGCGCCTCGGAAACCAGCTGCGGGCCGAGGAACGAGCCACCGATGCCAATGTTCACCACATCGGTGATCGGCTTCTCGGTGAAGCCGCGCCACAAGCCGTTGTGGATGCGCCCGACCAGTTCGGTCATCTGCTGCAGCACACGTTGCACATGGGGCATCACATCGACGCCGTCGACCAGCACCTTGTCGCCCAGCGGCCGGCGCAGGGCGGTATGCAGCGCCGGGCGGCCTTCCGAGGCGTTGAGTTTCTCGCCGTCGAACATGGCGCGGATCGACTGCTCCAGGCCGACTTCGCGTGCCAGTGCCATCAGCAGCGTGATGGTCTCGTCACTGGCCAGGTTCTTCGAGTAGTCGAGAAACAGGCCGCAACCGCTCAGCGAAAATTGCTCGAAGCGCTTTGGGTTGCCCGCGAAGGCATCGCGCATGCTGAAGTGTTGCATGGCCTGACGATGCTGTTGCAGCGCCTGCCAGGTGGGGAGGGCGAGAACATCGAGCGGCTGACGGTGGTACGCCATGGGGCATCCTTGTTGGGGCATTGGGTGGGCAGGCTTCAACGGTGTGTTCTGCATACTAAAAAGCCCGGTTGATTGTCCGGGCTTTCAGTGTAGGCGTGCTGCGGTATATCAGTATCCCTGATCCAAGGTGAAGCTCAGGTTATCGATCAGTCGGGTGTTACCCAAATAGGCCGCTACCAGCACCACCAATTCGCGATCACCAGGGCTGACGGTACGCAGACTCTGCGCTTCACGGACTTCCAGGTAATCGGCGCGTAGCCCTGCATCAGTGTGCTGTTGCTGTGCAACGGCGATCAATTTGGGCAGGTCGCGTTCGCCTGCCTGAATGGCCGCGGCGATCTGCTGCAGCGAGCGGTACAGCACGGTAGCGGTAGCACGCTGCTCATCGCTCAGGTAACCGTTACGCGACGACAGGGCCAGGCCGCTCTCGGCGCGCACCGTGGGCTCACCAATGATCTGGATCGGCATGTTCAGGTCGCGCACCAGCGTGCGGATCACCGCCAGTTGCTGGAAATCCTTCTGGCCGAACACAGCAAGATCAGGCTGCACCATGTTGAACAGCTTGGTCACCACGGTCGCCACGCCCTCGAAATGCCCGGGGCGACTGGCGCCGCACAGGCCTTCGGATACACCCGGCACGCTAACGCGCGTCTGCTCGCCCATGCCGCCGGGGTACATCTCCTCGACGTTCGGGTGAAACAGCAGATGGCAGCCGGCGTCGATCAAGCGCTGCTGGTCGGCCTGCAGGGTGCGTGGGTACTTGTCGAGGTCTTCGGCCGGGCCGAACTGCATCGGGTTGACGAAGATGCTGGCGACCACGAAGTCGGCATGTTGCGCGGCCTTTTCCACCAGAGCGGCGTGGCCTGCGTGCAGATTGCCCATGGTTGGCACCAGGCCGATCTTTTTGCCTTCGGCGCGCGCCTGGGCAACGGCAGCGCGCAATTCACGAACGGTGTTGATGGTGTTCATGCGGAAAAACCGTGCTCGGCGGCAGGGAAGCTGACTGCTTTCACCTCTTTTACGTAGGCGGCGAGGGCATCCTGAATACTCGGCTGACCACTCATGAAGTTCTTCACGAACTTGGCCACTCGGCCGCTCAGCGACAGGCCGAGCATGTCGTGCAGCACCAGCACCTGACCATCGGTGTCGGGGCCTGCGCCAATGCCGATTACCGGCACTTTCACGGCGCGGCTGATCTCTCCAGCCAAGTCGCTTGGTACACATTCGAGCAGCAGCATGGCGGCGCCGGCCTGTTCCAGGGCGATGGCGTCCGCGACCATCTGGCGCGCCTGGTTGTGCTCGCGGCCCTGCACCTTGTAGCCACCAAGGATGTTCACGGCCTGAGGTGTCAGGCCCATGTGCGCGCACACCGGCACACCGCGTTCTGCCAGTTTGGTGATCGACTCGGCCAGCCAGGCAGCGCCTTCGACCTTGATCACGTGGGCGCCGGCCTGCATCAGCAGGCCGGCGTTGTGCAGGGTCTGCTCAACGGTGGCGTTGGCCATGAACGGCAGGTCGGCGACGATCAGCGCGCCAGCATTGCCGCGTTTAACGCAGGCGGTGTGGTAGACGGTATCGGCCATGCTCACCGGCAGGGTGCTGTCATGCCCCTGCAGTACCATGCCCAGCGAGTCGCCGATCAACAGCACTTCGACACCGGCCTTGCAGCAGGCATCGGCGAAGGTGGCGTCGTAGCAGGTCAGCATGGTGATTTTCTCACCCTTCTGCTTCAGTGCTCGCAGGGTGGTCAGGGTTACATCAGGCATGAACGTGTCCTCACTCGGAACCTGTGCGGGCCTGATTACAGGCTCTCGTGGAGCAGGTTCTTTCTGGCATCGAAGGGGCAGCGGGGCTGCTTCAATGTGGCCTGTATCGGCCTTTTCTGCTCCGGTACGGGGCAATGGGTGGCTATAGTCCCGATGGCACGGGCCCAAGTCAATCGAATGTGTTACCGCGCTGTTACGCCGTTACCGTCAGGGGCACGGCCGTTGGCGTCAGGGCGTGAGACGTTCCAGGCCCTCGAAAGGGCAGGCCGCCAATAGCGTGCTGAGCGGGCTGCCGTCCGGCAACTGGAGGTCGGCGGCGATCTCCGCCAGGGGATAGAGGACGAACGCGCGCAGGTGCATCTGGGAATGCGGCACGCGCAGGCGCGGCTCATCGATCTGCCTATTGCCGAATAGCAGAATATCTAGATCGAGGGTGCGCGGCCCCCAGCGCTCATGCCGCTCCCGGCCCTGACCCAGCTCGATGGCTTGGAGAGCGTCAAGCAGAGCCAGGGCTTGCAGATCGGTATCCAGCGCCGCGACGGCATTGGTATAGCGAGGCTGGCCGGGCAGCAGCGAGTCGCTGACATAGAGGGAGGAAACACTCACCAAGCGCGTAGCTGGCAACTGTGCCAGCGAAGCGAGCGCCTGGCGCAGCTGCTCCGCGGGTTCGGCGAGATTACTGCCCAGACCGATATAAGCGCGTTCCATCAGTTACTCGCCAGCACCGCCGCCCTGGGGATTACGCTTGCGCTTGGCACCGCCGCTACGCCGACGCTTGCGTGGGGCGCCAGTGGCACCAGCAGCATCGTCCTTGCTGGACAGGTTGCGGATCATCACGCGGCGATCGCTGTCGCTGGCGTCTTGATAGTCGGTCCACCACTCGCCGAGGCCGCCGGTTTCCTCGCCAGCACTTTCGCGCAGCAGCAGGAAGTCGTAACCGGCGCGGAAGCGTGGGTTCTCCAGCAGCAGATCGGCGCGCTTGCCGCTACGGCGTGGCAGGCGCTCCTGCATGTCCCAGATCTCGCGGATCGGCATGGTGAAGCGCTTCGGTACGGCGATGCGCTGGCACTGTTCGGCGATCAGCTCGTGGGCGGCTTCCTGCATGGCAGGAATCGCCGGCATGCCGCGTTCCTGCAGGCGAATCACCCGAGCGGGCAGCGCAGGCCAGAGCAGCGCGGCGAACAGGAATGCAGGTGTGACCGGTTTGCCCTGCTGGATGCGCAGGTCGGTGTTGTCCAGCGCATTGCGAATCAGCGTGTCGGTGTATTCCGGGTTCTGGCGCAGCGCTGCGGCACTGGCCGGGAACAGCTGGCCGAACAGGCCGTAATCGAGCAGCAGGTCATAGGTGTAGATGGCGTAACCGCTGAGAAACAGCTTGAGCACTTCGTCGAACAGGCGCGCCGCCGGGATGCCGCCCAGAAGATGGGCCAGGTCGTGGATCGGGTCGGCGCTGTGTTTCTCGATATCGAAGTCCAGCTTGGCGGCGAAACGCACGGCGCGGAGCATGCGCACCGGGTCTTCCTGATAGCGCTGCGTGGGGTTGCCGATCAGCCGTACCAGGTTGTTGCGGATGTCGTGCATGCCATTGGCGTAGTCGAGGATCCGCTCGGAAACCGGGTCGTAGTACAGCGCATTGATGGTGAAGTCGCGGCGCTGGGCGTCGTCTTCCAGAGTGCCGTACACATTGTCACGCAAGATGCGGCCGCTTTCGTTACGCGAAGACTGGTTGCTGTCTTCTTCGTCGTCACCTTCGGGGTGATTGGCGCGGAAGGTGGCGGTTTCGATGATCTCGCGACCGAAGTGCACGTGCACCAGCTTGAAGCGACGGCCGATCACCCGGGCGTTGCGGAACTCGCCCCTGACTTGTTCCGGCGTGGCGCTGGTGGCGACATCGAAGTCCTTGGGCTCGATACCCAGCAGCAAGTCACGAACGCAGCCACCAACCAGATAGGCCTCGTAGCCTGCGTTTTGCAGGCGCTCGACAACGCTGATTGCGTAGCGGCTGATCTGCCCGCGTTGGATCGGGTGCTGGTTGTTATTCAGCACGTGCGGCGTGCTGTGAGGCTGATGCGCACGGCGCAGCGGGGAGCGGAAGGACTTGAACAGCTTTTTCAGCATGGAGGGCACTGTATGGCGAATTGAGCGGCCAGAATAATTGAAAGGCGCAGAAATAGCGCGGATTCTAGCATTTAGTCGCGGATGGGTGTAAGCGGGGTGGAGAAGAGGCAGGCCGGGGCGGGAAGCTACTGGGGGAGCCGAAGCTCCCCCATAAATGTTGCTATACGTCGTTCTTGTTATGCAGGCTTATTGTTTTTGTTGGATCGCCTGTTCCGGATTCCATCGTGTCCGGAAAACCTCCCGTTATCGAGAGCAAGAGCAAACGGATTACTTTGGATGCTGACGCTGCCTTGGGCTCTAGACCTCACCTGATTCGGTGCTGTCTGTCGACATTTATTGTTTTTGTCTGTCTGGAGCCGAAGAGGCAATCCTCTCCAAAATAATCAGTTAGCTGCGCCTCCTGCGGTCTTGTTCTTATTGTGCTGGAGTCGTTACGTCTTATTTTTATTGTCTTGGGTTCACGCTTGTTATTGTTGTTGTGCGTGTCATAAAGCATTGTGCGTGCCAGTTTTATTTTTATCTTTAAAATCAATATCTTGAGTTTTTATCTTGTTCTGCGGGCATAAAAAAGCCGGGATTCCGTTACCGTAAACCCCGGCTTTGTTACGTGCTGTCGCTCTTGGCGGTAACACCCGCTCTAGAGCCTTCCCGCGGGCCTGCGCTTCAGTCGCTGGCAACGCCTGATTTGCGGCGTGGAATGCCCAGGCGCTGTCGACGTTCCCACAGGCATTTGCGGCTGATGCCCAGCTTGCGCGCCAGCTCGGTCTCGGTCATGTGATCTTGATGCTCAAGGACGAAGTGCTGGAAGTAGTCTTCCAGTGACAGGTCCTCACTGGGATCCTGGCTGGTGGCATTGACCGCGCCGCTCTGCGTAGCCAGGCCCATGAACACGTCGTCGTCGAGGTCTTCGAGCTCGATGTCGATGCCCAGCAGGTCGGCGTTGATGGTGCTGCCGTCGCAGAGGATCACCGAGCGCTCGATGGCGTTCTCCAGCTCGCGCACGTTGCCCGGCCAGCTGTAATGATGAATCGCCTGTTCGGCATCGGGGCCAAAGTGCAGGTCGGTGCGGCCCGCACGAGCCGATTGGCGAGCGAGAAAGGCGCGGGCGATTTCCAGCACGTCAGCACCACGCTCACGCAGCGGCGGCAATTTCAGAGCGATGACGTGCAGGCGGTAATAAAGGTCTTCACGGAACTGGCCGGTTTTCGAGAGGGTTTTCAGGTCGCGGTGAGTTGCCGCGATCAGGCGCACGTCGACTTTCTGCGACTGCACCGAGCCGACGCGGCGAATCTCGCCTTCCTGCAGTACGCGCAGCAGGCGTGCCTGGGCTTCCAGCGGCAGCTCGCCGATTTCATCGAGAAACAGCGTGCCGCCGTCGGCTGCTTCCACCAGACCCGCGCGGCTGGCGCTGGCGCCGGTGAACGCGCCTTTTTCATGGCCGAACAGTTCGGACTCGATCAGGGTTTCCGGGATCGCTGCGCAGTTGACCGAAATCAGCGGCGCCTTGGCGCGTTTCGACAGGTTGTGCAGTGCGCGGGCGACCAGCTCCTTGCCAGTGCCGGACTCACCCTGCACCAGGACATTGGAGTCGGTAGGAGCAACTTTGCGGATCTTGCTGTACAGCTCCAGCATCGCCGGGCTGGAGCCGATGATGCCGATCTCGCCATTGGCCGCCTTGTCGCCTTTCTCTGCGCTGCGGGCTGGTGCAGGCGCACCGCCGGCTTGGCTGCGAAGGGTTTCGCGATCACGCAGGATGCGCGCGACCGCTTGCAACATCTCGTCATGGTCGAAGGGTTTGGCGATGTAATCGACAGCGCCCATTTTCATCGAGTCGACCGCCGAGCGCAGGCTCGCGTAGCTGGTCATGATCAACACTGGCGCGCCCTTGGCGAGCTTGATCAATTCGGTGCCCGGCGCGCCCGGCAGGCGCAGGTCGCTGACCACCAGATCGAAGCCAGGAATATCGAAGCGTTCTTGGGCTTCCTGCACCGACCCGGCTTCACTGACCAGGTACTGGTTGCGTTCGAGCAGGCGGCGCAAGGCAGAGCGGATAATGGTTTCGTCTTCGACGATCAGGATATGAGGCATGTAAACGAATTCTCTCGACGGTCTCGGAACCTGCTTCCTGGTGCTGCAGCCAAACTGGGCCGCGCATACCCGGGAATGCGGTTCTTCGGAATTTAGTTTGCCAGTGGCATTGCCTCGATGTGTCGCGGCAGCGTCACCCGGATACGGGTGCCACGTTGCTGCTCAAGGTCGATCGGGCTGTCGATTGTTATCTGGCCATAATGCTCTTCCACGATGGAATAGACCAGCGCGAGGCCGAGTCCGGTTCCCTTGCCTGGATCCTTGGTGGTGAAGAACGGCTCGAAGAGCTGATCCATCACGCCCTTGGGAATCCCACTGCCTTCGTCCTCGACGAGCAGGTCGACGGTGTGTTCTGACGCTTCACTGCGCACACGGATCGCGCCGCCTTCGGGCGATGCGTCGCGGGCGTTGCTCAGCAGGTTGATCAGTACTTGGGCGAGACGTTGCGGATCACCGACTGCGCGGTGCGCGGGGTCGCACAGGTTGAAGAACTGTACGTCGACGCTGCGTCGGTTGAGGGCCAACAAGCCGATGGCTTCCTGGGCGATCTCGGCCAGGCATACCGGCTCTTCGGCCTGCTGATGACTGCCGGAGTGGGCAAAGTTCATCAGCGAGTGGACGATGCGCGTGACCCGCTTGGTCTGTTCGAGAATCTGCCCGCTGATTTCGGTCAGCTCGGGGTCGGCCTCGCGTTCTTCGCGCAGGTTCTGCGCCAGGCAGGCGATGCCGGTGATCGGGTTACCAATCTCGTGAGCCACGCCGGCCGCCAGGCGGCCAATGCTGGCTAGGCGTTCGGAGTGCACCAGCTTGTCTTCGAGCATCTGGGTTTCGGTCAGGTCCTCGACCAACAGCACAAGGCCGCTGTTACCGGGCGCCAGGGGCTCGTCGATCGCCGCCTTGTGCAGGTTCAGCCAGCGGGTCTGGCCGTCGAGCGCCAGGCGCTGCTTGTGCAGGTGTTCGTCGGGGTTCTCGATAAAGCTCTGCAGCAGTTCGCGCCACGGCTCGCTGAGGGTCGACAGGCGCGAGCCGACGATGCGCTGCGCAGGAATTTCGGTGAGCTCTTCCATGGCCTTGTTCCACATCAGGATCTCGTGATCCTTGGCCAGCGAGCAGACGCCCATCGGCAGCTCCTGCAGGGTCTGGCGGTGGTAGCGGCGCAGGGTGTCGAGTTCGGCGGCGAGGCCCGTGAGGCGCGAGTGGTAATCCTCAAGGCGGCTCTCGATGAAGTGAATGTCTTCGGTCACGTAACTTTCGCTGCCGGCTTTATAGGGCAGGAAGGATTCGATGATGTCCTGGGCGACGCTGGGGCCCATCAGGCCGGACAGGTTGGCTTCCAGGCGGTCACGCAGGCGGCGCAGGGCGTAGGGGCGTCTCTCGTCGAACGGTAATTGCAGGTCGCGCAGCGCCTGTTCGACTTCACGCTGGGCGGTTTTCGCACCCAGCGGCTTGGCCAGCTGAATGGCGAACTCCTGCGGCGACAGCGCCAGCAGTTCACGGCGCTGCGGCCGGCGCACGTTATCCACCGCGCAGGCTTCGGCGGCGCTGATTTCCTCGGTACTGGCGTCGGTGAACACTGAGACCAGGGTGAACACCAGCACGTTGGTCGCCAGCGAGGCGATGGCCGCCATGTGCCAGCTGCTGTCATCCAGCACGTATACCAGATCCAGAATCGGCACATACAGGCCGGGCAGGGTGCCGAGCAGCGGCAGCAGCATGCTCACCGCCCATACCGCAATGCCGGCCAAGAGCCCGGCGATGAAGCCGCGGCGGTTGGCGGTCGGCCAGTACAGCACCGAGAGCACGCCAGGCAGGAACTGCAGGGTGGCGACGAAGGAAACGATGCCCAGATTGGCCAGCTCCTGCTTGGAATCGAGCAGGTTGTAGAAGCCGTAACTGGCCAGAATGATGGCGACGATCAGCGCGCGCCGCGTCCATTTCAGCCAGCGGTAGATATTGCCTTCGGCCGGCGGCTGGTAGAGCGGCAGCACCACGTGGTTGAGCAGCATGCCGGACAGCGCCAGCGTCGTGACGATGATCAGCCCGCTGGAGGCTGACAGGCCGCCGATGTAAGCGGTCAGTACCAGTGCCGGGCTGTCGACGGCAAGGCCCAGGCCGAGCGTGAAGTACTCGGGGCTGGTGGTCGAGCCAAGACGCAGGCCGGCCCACAGCACCAGCGGAACGGCCAGGCTCATTAGCAGCAGAAACAGCGGTAGACCCCAGCTGGCGCTGACCAGTGCGCGCGGGTTGAGGTTCTCGGTAAAGGTCATGTGGTACATGTGCGGCATGACGATGGCCGAGGCGAAGAACACCAGCAGCAGGGTGCGCCACGGGCCTTCCTGCAGCGGCGTGTGCAGGCTGGCCAGCGCTGCCTGATTGAGCACCAGCCATTGCTCCAGCTCGCGCGGGCCGTCGAATACCGCGTACAGCGCATACAGGCCGATGGCGCCCATGGCCACTAGCTTGACTACCGACTCGAAGGCGATGGCGAAAACCAGGCCTTCGTGTTTCTCCCGGGTGGCCAGGTGGCGGGCGCCGAACAGGATGGTCACCAGAATGAACAGCCCGCAGAACGCCAGCGCAATCTGCGGCTGCACCGGCTCGCGGGTGAGGATGCCGATGGCGTCGGTAACCGCCTGGATCTGCAGGGCCAGCAATGGCAGCACGGCGATCAGCATGCACAGCGTACTCAGCGCGCCGGCCCAGGTACTGCGAAAGCGGAAGGCGAACAGATCGGCCAGCGACGACAGCTGATAGGTGCGGGTGATGCGTAGGATGGGGTAGAGCAGCACCGGCGCGAGCAGGAAGGCGCCGGTCACCCCAAGATAGCTGGCCAGGAAGCCGTAACCATATTGGTAGGCGAGGCCGACGCTGCCATAGAACGCCCAGGCGCTGGCGTAAACGCCGAGCGACAGGGTGTAGGTCAATGGGTGGCGAATGAAGCGGCGCGGAATCAGGCCGCGGTCGGCGCACCAGGCGACGGCGAACAACACGAGCAGGTAGGCGGCGCTGATCAGCATCAGCCCGCTGAGGCTAAAACTCATCGGCATTTACGGCGGCTCTGCGAGTCAGGGGAAGCGGCGGATGCCGGGCGATTTCGCATCGACTCAGAGCTCATCGGCATCACGCTGGCTCTGCAGGATAAAGGTCACCACGATCAGGATCAGCCATAGCATGTAAGGCCGGTACCAGGCGCCGTTGGGGTCGATCCACCAGTCCATGATGGCAGGCGAGAACAGGTAGATACCGACTACCAGAATCAGAACCAATCGATAGATATACATGCCGCGTCTCGCTACTGAGTGTGGCGATGGTAACGGAAGCGCGATGCGCTGGCTAAGGTGCGTTTAGCGAGCGGCCCGCTGCCTCGGCCCGCCTGGTTGTGCCGCTAATGCCTGTCAAATCACAGCGCTGGCGCATATCTTGCTCGCCGAACCCTGCTGTGGCTGGGCAGACGACTGCCTGCGATGGCACTCTTCACCTGTTAATTGCCTGCTGACCGATGCCAGCAGCTACGCTTGCAAGGCGCGCGATCTTGCTGCGCCCTCGATGGATTTCATTAGGACCCCCATGCCCGACTTGCTTGCCGGTTATTCGCCTGATGCGGCCGCCTACGACGAGTTGCTCGACAGCCACGGCCAGGTTCGAGCGCACTGGCGCCCGGTGCTGAATCAGCTGCGGCGCAGCCAGCCAGCTCAACTGCAGCAGCGCCAGGCCATGGTGACGCGGCAGATCCAGGCCAACGGCGTGACCTACAACGTCTATGCCGACCCTGAAGGCACTGACCGGCCCTGGGAACTGGATTTACTGCCCGCGCTGATACCGGCGGATGAATGGCAGACGATTGCTGCCGGTGTGGCGCAGCGCGCCGCATTGCTCGACAAGGTGCTAGCCGATCTCTATGGGCCGCAGCAGCTGCTTGCCGATGGCTTGCTGCCGCCGGAACTGGTGTTCGGTCACGAGAGCTTTCTGTGGCCATGCCAGGGCATGCAGCCAACCGGCAGCACCTACCTGCACCTCTATGCGGTGGATCTGGCCCGCTCGGCGGACGGCAGTTGGCGAGTTACCGCGGACCGTACCCAGGCACCGTCCGGTGCGGGTTTTGCGCTGGAGAACCGGCAGATCATCTCGCGTGCTTTCCCCGAGTTGTATCGCGACCTTGGCGTGCAGCATCTGGCCGCCTTCTTCCGCACCCTGCAGGACACCCTGACCAGCCAGGCGCCTGCCGCGGGCGAAACGCCGCTAGTGGTTGTGCTCACCGCTGGACGTTTCAACGAGAGCTATTTCGAGCACCTTTATTTGGCGCGCCAGCTGGGTTATCCGTTGGTTGAAGGCAGCGACCTGACCGTGCGCGATGCCACGCTCTATCTCAAGACCCTGGCCGGGCTGCAGCGGGTACACGCGGTGCTGCGCCGGCTGGATGATGATTTCTGTGATCCCCTGGAGCTGCGCAGCGACTCTACCCTTGGCGTGCCCGGTTTGCTGGAAGTGGTGCGTCAGGGCCGCGTGCTGATGGCCAACGCGCTGGGTTGTGGCCTGCTGGAGGCGCCTGGGCTTTCCGGGTTTTTGCCGGCGATCAGCGAAAAACTGCTGGGCGAGCCACTGCTGCTAAAGGGCATCGACAGCGCCTGGTGCGGTGAACCATCAGTGCTGGACGAGGTACTGCAAGATTTACCGCACTGGCTGATTCGCGGCTGTTCACAGGCGCAGCCCTTCGCAGCAGTACAGGGCGCCAGTCTGGACCATCAGCAGCAAGCCGATCTGGCGCGCTGCCTGCGTCAGCAGCCTGAAGCCTATGTGGCCCAGGCGCCCGCGCAATTGTCGCAAGCCCCAGTCTGGCTAGGTGGTGAACTGCAAGCTCAATCGATCGGCATTCGAGTGTTCGCCGTCGCGGGTAGTGATGGCTATCGAGTCATGCCCGGCGGCCTGACCCGTGTTGCTAGGCAGGCAGATACCGACGTGTTGTCCATGCAGCGCGGTGGTGTGAGCAAGGACACCTGGGTGCTCGGCGAGCGCCAGGTGCCCGGTGAGCAATGGCAGGGCACGCGAGCGTTGGGGGCTGCCGACTTGGTGCGCAGCGACCCGTATCTGCCCTCACGGGTGGTGGAAAACCTGTTCTGGTTCGGCCGCTACAGCGAGCGCTGCGAAGACAACGCGCGGCTGCTGCGCATCATGCTCGGTCGCTACGTCGATGACGATGATGACCCGCAGGCGTTGGACGCCATGCTCAAGCTCGCACATGGCCTTGGTACGCTTCCCGGTGAAAACCACGGCAGCCTGGATGCGCGCCTGCGTGAGGCGTTGCTCGGCGCCGAATGGCCGGCCAGCCTGCGCGTCAATCTGCAGCGCCTGCAATGGACCGCCGGCAGCGTGCGCGGCAAGCTTTCCCAGGCCAACTGGCAGGCTCTGGTGGAGCTGCAGCGCGATATGCAGCGCCTGGAGGGCGGCGAAGATGATCTCGGGCAACTGCTGGATGTGCTCAACGGCCTGATGATCTCGCTGGCCGCGCTGTCCGGCTTCGCCCTCGATGACATGACGCGTGACGATGGCTGGCGCTTTCTGATGATTGGCCGCTGCATCGAACGCCTGCAATTTCTCTGCGACAGCATCGGCGGCTTTCTGCGCACCGGCACCAGCGATGATGCCTCGGCGCTGGACTGGCTGCTGGAGCTGGGTAATAGCTCAATCACCTATCGCACGCGTTACATGGCCTCGGCGCAGCTCATTCCGGTGCTCGACCTGTTGCTGCTCGATGAGCGCAACCCGCATGCCGTGGTTTACCAGTTACGCCTGTTGCAGCGCGCCCTGAAACGCCTGGCCGAGCACTTCGAGCTGGCGGACATTTCTGCGCTGGCAAAACTCGAACGGCAGCTCAGCGCCGTCGACCTGCACAGCCTGGAAAGCCCACTATTCGGTGCCAGTGGCATTCGCGCGGTGTTCGATGGTCTGGCCGAGTTGCTCGACGCCATCCGCCAGGCTACCGGCATGGTGTCCGAGCAACTTAGCCTGCGCTTTTTTGCCCACGTTGCCGCCAGTCAGGGAACCCGGTCGTCATGAGCAGGCGTTATCAGGTATTGCACGACACCCACTACCGCTACGCTGCGCCGGTCTCGCTGGCGCAGCAATTGGCGCACTTGTGGCCGCGCGACTGTGCCTGGCAATGCTGCCTGACGCGCACATTGCAGGTCAGCCCAGAGCCTTGCCTGCGCCTGGATGGCAGCGATGTATTTGGCAATCCGCTGACGCGCATGGCGTTCGAGCGGCCGCACGCGGCGCTGCACGTGCGCGCTGAGTTGACCGTCGAGGTGCTGGCGCGCAGCGCCATCGATCTGCAGGCTTCGCCGCCCTGGCCTGAGGTGCGCCAGGCACTGAGTTATCGACGCCAGGCGTGGCAGGCCGAAGCACTCGACGCCGCGCGTTACCGATTCGCCTCACCCTATGTTGGCGTTGGTACAGCGTTCGAAGATTTCGCCGATGTCTGTTTTGCACCCGAGCAGCCACTGCTGCTGGCGGTGCAGGCGCTGATGCAGAAGATCTACGACGAATTCGCCTTCGATGCGGGCGCCACCCAGGTGGCCACACCGCTGCTCACCGTGCTCGAGCAGCGGCGCGGGGTCTGTCAGGATTTTGCCCACCTGATGCTCGCCTGCCTGCGTTCCCGAGGGCTGGCGGCACGTTATGTCAGTGGCTACTTGCTGACCCAGCCGCCGCCTGGGCAGGCGCGGCTGATCGGTGCCGATGCGTCTCACGCTTGGGTATCGGTGTATTGCCCGAGCAATGGCTGGGTGGACTTCGATCCAACCAACAATCTGCTGCCGGCGCTGGAGCACATCACCCTGGCCTGGGGGCGTGATTTCGGTGATGTTTCGCCGCTGCGTGGGGTAATTCTTGGCGGTGGCGATCATGACCCTGACGTACAGGTGACGGTCTCTCCGTTGTAAGAGCCTGTTCACGATCTGCTGCGCGTCGGCGCTCCTGCGTTAAAAACAAGCTGGATTGCCAGCCCAGTCGGAATGCTCATTTACCACTTGTAAACTCCGCTTCCTCGCTTGCTTTTGCCTTGTATCGCTCTAGCTCGCTAGATCGTGAACAGGCTCTAAGGCCGGCTCAGCCGACAATCACCCGCATGACCGCGATCAGCTGGAAGGCGCAGAAGAAACCGAGCGCCACACGCAGCGGCTTCGACAGGTTGGCACCTAGGCTTTCGCGCAGTGGCTGCAGCATGAACTGCGGCGTCAGGGCCAGGCCGATTACCAGCGATACCACCGCGAACATCGAAAAGAACTCGCTGCTCAGCGGCGGCACACCCGAGGTGAAGCCGTACAGCAGGCAGCCAATGGCCACGGCGAAGAAAGCACCGGAAATCAGGCGCTCCTTGGGTGTCCAGGACGAGAAGTTCACAGGCGTAGGCTCCAGAGGCATAAACGATTGGGCGCAGTATAAGGAATGGCGCCCCGCTGGGCAGTAGCCGGTAACAAAGTAACGGCAGCCGGGCGAACGGAGCGCTCGGCACAAAAGCCTGTTCACGATCTATCGGCCCCACTTCAGCGCTTGACTGCAATGTGGAGGGAGCGGCCTTTCGTAGGGTGGACGACGCTTCATCCGTCCACCGCTCTGCGAGCGCAATGGTGGACAAAAAGAGCGTTGTCCACCCTACGCTGGGAACGTCCGCTTCCGCCTTTTTGCAGCCTCTTTGATGTCGCCTAAAAGACCGTGAACAGGTTCTAGAGTACGCCAGCCTTCTTCCAGGCCAGGTAGCGGTTGACCAGCTCCGGGCCCAGTTCGCCAGGGCGGGCGTCGAGCACTGGCACGTTGTGGGCTGCCAGGCGCTCGTGAAGGGTGTTGCGCGCGTTCAGGTAATCCACGGCGCCGCAGTAATTCAAGGCGGACTCGTAGTCGCTCACCTGGGTGTGCCGCAGGTTATCGAGTACATCCTCACGCAGGCTGGCGATCAATACGCGGTGGCGGCGTTCGAGGCGCTTCACGGCGGCCAGCAGATCCTCGTCATCTTCATCGCGCAGGTTGGTGATCAGCACCACCAGGGCGCGGCGGCTCTGGCGCTTGAGCAGGGCGTCCACTGCATCGCTGTAGTCGGCCGGACGCTGAGTGCTCTGCAAGTCATACACGGCGTTGAGCAATACGTTGACCTGAGCCTGGCCCTTGACCGGCGGCAGGTAGCGGCGCTGCTCGCTGGCAAAGGTCATCAGCCCCACGGCATCGCCCTGGCGCAAGGCGACGTAGCTCAGCAAAAGGCTGGCATTGAGTGCGTGATCGAAGTGCGACAGCTCGCCGTCCTGGCTGCGCATGCGCCGGCCGCAGTCGAGCAGAAACAGAATCTGCTGGTCACGTTCGTCTTGGTACTCGCGGGCGATGGGCGTGCGCTTGCGGGCGGTGGCTTTCCAGTCGATCTGCCGCAGCGTGTCGCCGTCGCGAAACTCGCGCAACTGATGAAATTCCTGGCCCAGGCCGCGGCGCTGGCGCTGGCGCACACCCAACTGGCTGATCCAGTCGTCTACGGCCATCAACTGCGCGCCATAAAGGCGGGCGAAGTCTGGGTAAACGCGGGTTTCATCGCTAATGTCGAGGTAGCGACGCGACTGCCATAGGCGCAGCGGGCTGGGCAAGCCGACTTCGCAGCGCGGGAACACGAAGTGGCCGCGCACCAGCGGGCGCACCCGGTAGGTGAAGGTGGTGTGTTCGCCGGGGCGCAGTTCGACCTGCTGCGGCATGTGCTCGACAGCCATGTCCTGCGGCACATGGTCGAACACGCCGATATGCAGCGCTCGCGTATAGCCATGCTCGGCGCTCAGGCGCACGTCGCTCCAGCGGCCCAGCGGCAGGTTGCCCGGCAGATGCCGTTGCAGGCGTGGCGAGGGCTGGCGGTATAGGCGCAGGGCGTCGACCAGGGCTGCCACAGTGAGCAGCAGCAGGGCGCCCCACCACAGCGTAACGAGGCGCTCGGGTACGGCCACTGATAGCGCGTCCAGCGCGCCGAGCACGATAGCGACCACGAGCAGCGCGGCCAGCAGGCGCAGCAGGGTGGAAGAGGGCTTCATGCCGCTTTATCCCGGTTCGAGTCGGTCATAGACGGGGCGCTGGCACCTGGTCGAGCAGCTGCAGTAGAACCTGATCGACCGACAGCCCTTCGATGTCCAGTTCCGGCGACAGGCGCACGCGATGGCGCAGCACGGCCAGGGCGCAGCCCTTGATGTCATCGGGCAGCACGAAGTCGCCACCGCGCAGCAGGGCGCGGGCGCGGGCGCCACGAACCAGAGCGATCGAAGCACGCGGGCCGGCACCTATGGCCAGGCCCGGCCAGCTGCGCGTGGCTCGGGCCAGGCGCACAGCGTAGTCGAGCACCTGATCGTCGAGCGGCAGGTCGCTGGCGATCTTCTGCATGATCAGCACGTCCTTGGCCTGCAGCAGCGTGCGCAGCGGCGTCACCTCGAGCATGTCGGCCTTCGGCGAGCGGGTTACCTGGCGCACCATGTTCAGCTCTTCGTCCTGCTCGGGATAATCCATGTGCAGCTTGAGCATGAAGCGGTCGAGCTCGGCTTCCGGCAGCGGGTAGGTGCCTTCCTGCTCGATGGGGTTCTGGGTGGCCAGCACCATGAACGGCAGCGGCACGGCCAGCGGGCGGCCTTCGAGTGTCACCTGGCGCTCCTGCATGACTTCCAGCAGGGCAGCCTGAGTTTTGGCCGGTGCGCGGTTGATCTCGTCGGCGAGCAGCAGGTTGGTGAAGATCGGCCCCTTGCGCAGCTTGAACTGCTCGCTTTGCAGGTCGTACACGGCGTGGCCGGTGATGTCGCTTGGCATCAGATCCGGGGTGAACTGAATGCGCGCAAACTCGCCGCCGAAGCAGCGCGCCAGGGCGCGAACCAGCAGGGTTTTGCCGAGGCCGGGGACGCCTTCGAGCAGCACGTGGCCGCCGGCGATCAAGGCGGTGAGCACGTCGTCGATCACGGCCGTCTGGCCGATCACTGCCTTTTGCAGTTCCTGGCGTAGGCCCTGGGCCAACTGGCTGGCACGTTGGCGCTGCTGGGCGATGTTGCTGGCCGCCGGGGCTGCTGCTGGCGCGGTGGCTTCTTCGCTGATCGGACTGCTCGGCTGGTCGGGCGTATTTTCGCTCATAGTGCATTCCTGAGTGTTTGCAGGTGGGCGACCTGGCGGGTGAAGTCGCTGGCGGACAGGCGTTTCTGGCCCAAGGGGCGCATGGCCTGGCTGATGACTGTTGAAGGCTGACGGCTGAGGCGGCCGAGAATCTGCCACTGATCGGCCACGGCGAGGCGTTCGAAACCAGGGTGGCGACGCCGGGCGCGGCGCAGGATGTCCTGCTGCAGGTTGCTTAGCAGGCGTTGTTGGCCGCCATGGCGCAGCAGAAAATCGGCGGCAGCGCGCAGGTGCTCCTGCAACTGCCGGCGGCTGGCCTGTTGCGGCTGCAGCAAAGGCCCGCTGCGCTGGCCGACGTGCCACAGGGTCAGCACCAATAGCAGGCCGAGGGCCAGCAGTGCTGGGGTGAAGTGGCGCTTTAGCAGGGTCAGCAAGTTGTCGCGGTCGGCGTTGTAAACCAGGGTCACGTCGCTGTCCTGGCTCAGGTACCAGAGCAGCCAGGCGTTGTCGTAGGTGCCCAGGTTGGCGTTCTGCCAGATCCAGGCGTCGGTGACGATGCTGATCAGCCCGTCACCGTGATAGATCTGCAGTAGGTGCGTGGCTTCGGCGCTGTTGGCCCAGACGTGAGCCAGGTTGTTGGCATCGTAGAGGTGAAAGTCGGTATCGAAACCGATATAGGCCGGCGCCTGTTCGTTTTCCAGATACAACTTGGTCAGTTCCGGGTAAGCATCGGCCGGTTCTTGCTGATCTTCCTCACTGTCCGTTGCCGATTCCTGCTCATCAGCGGCGTCATCGGCGTTCTCTTCGGCTTCCTCCTCGTCGAGTTTCTCGACCGGATACTGCTGCACATTCAGACCGTCGAGCAGCAGGTCACCGCTCTTGCCTTGCTCTTCATCCCACATGCGCTCGGCGATGAATAACAGGTGGCCGCCGCGCGACGTCCACTCCAGCAGGCGCTCGTTCTGGCGCGGCGTCAGGTTACTGCGGTTGGCGAGTAGCAGCAGGGTGTGGCCACGGCTGGGCAGGGTGTCGAGGCCGCTGAGGTTGTCGGCGCGGGTTACGTTCAGCCCCTGCTTGCGCAAAAACTGTTCGGCTGCCAAGTACGGGTTGGCACGTGCTTCCGGCGATGGCCCGTGGGTGATCACCTCTTCATAGGGTTCGGCGTGCAGCAGCAGGTAACTGCCCAGCAGCCCGAGTGCCAGCACCAGCAGGGCGCCAAGGCCGAAACGCAGGGTGCGGCTCATCGGCGACCTCCCTGTTCGACCAGGCGCCGCCAGTCATTGCACAGCACCGGGCAGAGCTGCGCAGGTGGCAGGCGATGGCCGTAGGCGAGGTTCTGCCAGTGGCGGGTCAGGGTGTGGCTGAAGTTGCTTAGCTCCGGGTCGTCGAGACCGTCGACCAGCGGCAGCACTTCGGCTTCGGTGTGGGAATTCTTGAGCGGTAGCTTGTGGTCGTGGATCAGGCGGCTGAGTAGCGCGCGGTAAAGCAGGCCCAGCGCGGCGCGCGGGTCTTGTTGCCAGAGGCGCTCGGCGCTGCTTGCGATATCGTCCGGCAGGCTTTCGGGCACTACGTCGAGGCCGAACAACTGGTCCGGGGATTCACTCTTTTGTGGCAGCTTGAAGCGTGTGCGGCCAGCGAATGTGCTCAGCCATTCGCGGTAGCGCCATAGCACCAGGGCGATCAGGCCGATGACCAATGCCCACAGCGCGGCCTCGAAGAACAGCGCCAAGCTTTTCAGGGCGCTCCAGCTTTCGAGCATGTCGAAGAACTTCTGCAACGACTCGGAGGGTGGCTTGTTTGCGTCTTCGGTTTTTTCGACGTCATCACCAAAGCGCCAGCGGGTCACCGTTTCGCGGTTCTCGAAGGGTGGCTCGTCAAGAATCTCCAACGCCGCTTGTCTGGAGGCCTGGCTGGTCAGCGGCTGGGCGAGCATGCGCGCGGCGTCCGGGCCATTCGGGTCTTCACTCGGCAGCGGGCAGCTGGCGAGCGTTTCGGCAGCGAATGCCGGTGTCGGCGTCTGTACCAACAGGACGCCGAACCCAAGTAGCAGCGCGTAGGCGACGCCGGTCAGGCGCTGGCGCAGACGCCGGAAGGTCAGCTCGATATCCCAGCCTTCCAAGGCAGTACGCCGGTTCAGGTAAAGGCTGAAACCGCAGGCGACGTAGATCGGCCCCCACAGGATCAGCAGCAGCGCGTAGCCAAGGTTGGACAGATGCTCCAGCCACAGCCAGTCGCCCGTGTCAGCGTTGATCAGGCTCTGCCAGTCCCATTCGGTGGAAACCTGCGTCGGAATGAGCAGGTAGACCAAGCTGCCGATCCCGATCCACAGGGCCGTCTCCAGGTGCATGCCGACCACGGTGAGCCAGGTGGCCGCGCCAGAGTCACGTTGACCGAGCACGTTGAGGCGCTGGGTGCGCTCCTTGCCCTTTAACCCTTCGAGCTGCAGCACTGGCAGGTCGAAACTGCGTGTCGGGCTGAGGCGGCGCCAGGTCAGGCTGGCCAGCAATTGCGGTTTGAGCAGGCCGGGAAAGGCCTTCAGCGCTTGCTTGAGTGTTGGTGTATCGCCGAACAGCGAGCGCGACAGGATGTACAGCGGCAGCCGCTCGTAAGCCGGCTTCAGCCACCAGAACACGAACATCGCCCAGGACGGGTATTGCCACAGCACGGCACACAGCACGGCAAACGTCGGCAGGGTAACGGCGGCCCAACCCGCCATCAGCAGGCGCCGATGTCTCCTGGCCATCAGTACGCCGAGATCCATCGCCTCCCAGGGCGTGCGCGGGCGAATCGCCACGCTGGCATCAGTCAGGCGCATGGTGCCTCCTGCCAGCCAGGCACAGATAGGCCAGCACCAGCGCCCACAGGCCTGCGCCCACCCAGTACTTCACAGTGGGCGTCGAGAAGGTCATGGACGACCAGTAGGCTTCGATAAAGGCTGCGATCAGCAGAAACAGCGCGGCGCCGCCGAGCAATCTCACGGCCTTGAGCGCCGCCAGGCGCAGTGCCTCACCTCGTGGCAGGCGCCCCGGCGCCAGCAGCGCCCAGCCAAGCTTGAGGCCCGCCGCGCCGGCTAGAGCAATGGCGGTCAGTTCGAACGCGCCATGGCCGATCACGAACGACCAGAAGGTTTCGCTGTAACCGAGTTGCGTCAGGTAGCCGGCCACCGCGCCGATCATCAGTCCGTTGAACAGTAGGAAGAACAGGCTGCCAACGCCAAACAGCAAGCCGCTGGCGAAGGTCTGAAAGGCGATGCCGATGTTGTTCATGATGTAGAAGCCGAACATCATCCAGTCATCGCCCGAGTCACGCTCGCCAAAGCGCCCCAGCCGTGTGGTGTCGGGGTCGTACATGCTCTCCATCTCGCTGACGCGGCTGGGGTCCATGACGCTGTAGACGAGATCCGGAAACAGATAAACGAGGGTGCCCATCAACGCCAGGCTGCCAAAGAACAGCAGGCTGGCGATGGTTACCAAGCGCCATTCTTCACGCACCAGGCGAGGAAACCCGGCCAGTATGAAGCCAATCAACTGCGGGCCGATGGCGCTGCGATGGCGATAGAACTGCTGATGGCCGCGCAGGGCCAGCTGCTGCAGCTCTTCGATCAAATGGTTGCTGTAGCCGCGGGCCCTGGCCAATGCCAGGTGCTGACACAGGCGGCGGTACTCGGCCGCGAAAGTACGGCTCTTTTCCGCGTCGCGGCCACCGGCTTCAAGGCGCTTGAGCTGTTCGGCGAAGGCATGCCACTGCGGCTGATGACGGCTCTCGAAAACACTCTGCTTCATGTCGAGCCCAACAAGCCGCGAGCGATGCCGTTAATGCGGTCTTCGGCCTGGCTGGCGTCGACCTGCAGCGGCTCGGCGAGAATGCTCGCCAGTTCCGCGCGGCGTGCGGTCGACAGGCCTTCACCACGCTCGGCGAAAGCTAGCACGGCGCGTTGTTCAGCGAAGTCGAGCGGGAAGGGCGCCGGCAGCGCTTCGGCCTGTGGCAGGTTGGGCCGCTCGATGGGCTGCTCGCGGTAGACCACCAATGTGCCGGCGGCGATGTCGCCGAGGCGTTTGAAGGCGCGGTTGCTCAGGCAGCTGATGATGCCCAGGGTATAGGCGAAGGGCAGCAGATCGACGAAACGCAGCAGGTTGCGGGTGATGGATGCCGGCCAACCGATTGGGGTGCCGTCATCGTGTACCACGCGCAGCCCGAGAACCTGTTTACCTGGCGAGCGTCCCTGGTTGAATACTTCGAACAGCACCATGTACCACCAGGTCACCAGAAACAGCGCAATGGTCGCCAGGCCCATACCCAACTGGCCGAATAGGCCCAGCGTCAGATAAACCACGGCAAGGATGGCGCCGCGGATCAGCAGATCGATGGTAAAGGCCAATGCTCGTGGCACCAGACCGGCGGGGCGCAGGGCGAGGTCGATACCTTCCGGCGTTTCCACCTGATAGCGAGTGTCCAGCACTGCCTGCGGTGATCGCGCAGAGGGGAGGGATTGGGAAGGTGGCATCGTCACGTCGTATGAGCAAAGCCCGATGCTAGCCAGCAGCGGGGCAGGAAGCAACCAGGCCGCGTCAACGCGGCCAGTGCAAGTGTGCTTAGCGTGCGACGGGGAGTACACCAAAAATGGTGCGATACAGCACGCCCATTGCCACCACGAACAGCGGAATGGTCCAGACCAGGCCGATGAGCAGCGGGATGGCGCTGATCGATACGATCAGGCCGAGCAACAGGAACAGACCGAACACTTTGAACCAGTGTTGAGTGATGGCTTTACGAGAGGCTTCCATGGCTTGCCACGGCGACAGGCCACGCTCTACTACCAGTGGGATCGCCAGCATGTAGGCGACTGCCAGATAAATGCCCGGGATCAGCAGCAGAATCATGCCGAGGTAAATCAGTAGCATCATCAGCACGGCAACGCCGAGCAGCGGCAGGGTGCGGCCAAAGTGGCTGAATATCTCGTTGAAACTAAACGGCTGGCCGGCTGCACGGCGGATACCGATCATGTTCAGTCCGGCAATGAATGGGTAGCTCACTGCGGAGGCAAAGATCGTGGTCAGCAATTGGCTGATGATGATCAACACCAGGTTTTCGCTGAACATGCTGAAGATGCCCAGCACACCACCAATGATGAAAGAGGCGACGAAAATCGCCAGATAGAAGACTACAAAGCCACCGATGATGATGCCCTTGGTTCCTTTAGTCAGCTGCCATGCTTCGCTGAGCAGACCGCTAATGGTGAAGTCGTAACCCCGGCTCAGGGCCTGCTCGATACTCAGCGCCTGGTCGCCACTCGGTGCTTCCTGCAATTGACTGGAAGGGACTGCATAGGGATTGGAGATAGCGTCACTCATGATTCATCCTTGTGAGCGTAAACGAGATTGTTTCCTGATGTTAATGGTTGGCCAAATCGCTCACAAGGGCCAATTCATTGCCTTTCTCGGCGGCAGTGAGGAGGATCGAGCTTTTGGGACACAGTCGTGGTTTGTGATGGAGCCGTAACCTAGACTGCGCCACTCAATTCGTCACAGGAGTCCGCCGTGCCTTCCAGCCTGTTCTGGTACGACTACGAAACCACTGGTATCGACCCGCGGCGGGATCGGCCGCTGCAGGTCGCCGGAATCCGCACTGATGAGCAGCTCAACGAGATCGAGGCGCCGCTCAATCTCTATTGCCAGCCCAGCGACGATATCCTGCCCCATCCAGCCGCCTGCATGATCACCGGCATTGGCCCGGATCGTCTGGCGCGTGAAGGCCTGGGTGAAGCAGAGTTCATGACGCGCGTGCATGCCGAGTTGGCACGGCCGGGCACCTGCGGCGTCGGTTACAACAGTTTGCGCTTCGATGATGAAGTGACGCGCTACAGCCTGTACCGCAACTTCTTCGACCCTTACGCCCGTGAGTGGCAGGGCGGCAACAGCCGATGGGACCTGATCGATATGGTGCGCACTGCCTATGCGCTGCGCCCCGAAGGTATCGAATGGCCGCAGGATGAGCATGGCGTCAGCCTCAAGCTCGAGCGGCTTACCGCTGCCAATGGGATCGCTCACGGCCAGGCCCACGACGCGCTTTCCGATGTGCGCGCGACTATCGCGCTGGCGCGTCTGATTCGCGAGCGCCAGCCGAAACTCTACGACTATCTGTACGGGCTACGGAGCAAGCAGCAGGTGCTCGATCAGATTCGCTTGTTGCAGCCGTTGGTGCATGTGTCCGGGCGTTTTTCCGGTGCGCGACATTATTTGTCCGTGGTGTTGCCATTGGCCTGGCATCCGCGCAATCGCAATGCCCTGATCGTTTGCGACCTGCACCTCGATGCTGCGCCATTGCTGGAAGAAGATGCCGACACCTTGCGTCGCCGCTTGTATACCCGGCGCGATGAGTTGGCTGAAGGCGAACAACCTGTGCCGCTCAAGCTCATCCACATCAATCGCTGTCCGGTGGTCGCGCCGCTCGGTGTTTTGCGCGAGGAAGATTGCCAACGCCTGCAATTGGACAAGGCCGATTACCTGATGCGGGCACAACGGCTGGCAGGCAGTCAGGAACAATGGCGAGACAAATTGCCGCAGGTATATGAGGAAGAAAGTTTCACGGCAGTTATGGATCCAGAGCAACAGTTGTACGACGGCTTTATTGGCGATCGTGATCGCCGGCTGTGCGAACAGGTCCGTAACAGTGACCCGGCACAATTGATGGCGCAGTCCTGGCCATTCGATGATGCGCGTCTGCCTGAATTGCTGTTTCGTTACCGGGCCCGAAACTTTCCGGACACATTGAGCGGTGAAGAACAGCAGCGCTGGCATGCCTTCTGCCAGCAGCGTCTTACCGGGATTGAGTTTGGGGCGCCCAACACACTGGCGAGTTTCGAGGCAGACATGGCGGTGTATCTCGCCAAGGCGACAGATAACCAGCGAGCGACGTTGCAAGCCTGGGGCGAACACGCGAATCAATTGCGCAATCGATATGGACTACAAAAAGAAGGGATATAGATATGCGTGCCATGCGTTAAATCGCCTGGCGCGCCAATGCAATCTTTCTATCTAGCTGATTCGAATAGACGGCCATAAAAAACGCCAGCAATGCTGGCGTTCTTCATGGACTTACCGCCCCCGGCTTGGCATCAGCCCAGCAGAGTGGCCCAGCCTTCAACGACGTCGCCGCCCCACTTGGCTTTCCACTCTTTCAGCGTCTTGTGGTTGCCACCTTTGGTTTCGATGACTTCGCCAGTGTTCGGGTTTTTGTACTGCTTAACTTTGCGAGCACGCTTGCTACCGGTAGCAGCGGCTTTACCTGCAGTGCGCTGAGCCTTGCCAACTTTGGCTTCTGGATCCAGCAGGGCGATGATGTCGCGCAGCGACTTCTGATATTCACCCATCAGCGTACGCAGCTTGCCTTCGAATTCCAGTTCCTTTTTCAGCTTGTCATCTTGCGACAGGCTTTTCAGGCGCTCTTGCATTTCTTTGATGTTTTCTTCGAGGGTGCGGTATTCGGTGATCAGCGACATGTGTTTTACCTTTGATGCGTGCAGGGGGAATCAAGTGTTGCTAATAGTAGACAGCGCTTAGTTGCAAGTAAATAGCTGCGTACTAAACAGACGAACTTCAATTAAATAAGTTGCACGTCGCCTCGGCTATTTAGTGTGTTTATTTGCGCTTTGAAATTGTCGATGGCGGGCTGGGTTTGTTCGCGTGAGCGTGAACGCATAACCGTAAGTGCCGGTGCATTTTCATCCACCCATGGGTGGCAGTCCGAGTGCCGGAAATGCGCCGCTTGCAGAGGTACTGCAGTTTTTCGTTAGTGTGGCTAAAATGCGCGCCTTCGCTAATTCTCTGGAGTTGTTCATGCGCACTTTTCGGCTGGTAATCGCCTGCCCTGACCGCACCGGCATCGTTGCCAAGGTCAGCAACTTTCTGGCGACCTACAACGGCTGGATCACCGAAGCGAGCCACCATTCGGACACGCAGAGCGGCTGGTTTTTCATGCGCCATGAGATCCGTGCCGATTCGTTGCCTTTCGATCTGGACGGCTTCAATCAAGCGTTCTCGCCGATCGCCCGGGAATTCTCCATGGAGTGGCGCATCACCGATTCGGCGCAAAAGAAACGCGTTGTGCTGATGGCCAGCCGCGAATCCCACTGCTTGGCCGACCTGCTGCACCGCTGGCACAGCAATGAGCTGGATTGCGATATTCCCTGCGTGATTTCCAACCATGACGACCTGCGCAGCATGGTCGAGTGGCACGGCATCCCGTTCATCCACGTGCCGGTTGATCCGCAAAACAAGCAGCCGGCGTTCGATGAGGTCGCGCGTCTGGTCGAAGAGCATCGTGCCGACGTCATCGTGCTGGCGCGCTACATGCAGATTCTGCCGCCGAAATTGTGTCAGGACTATGCGCAGCGGGTGATCAACATTCACCACAGCTTCCTGCCGTCCTTCGTCGGTGCCAAGCCTTACCATCAGGCCTCCCTGCGTGGTGTAAAGTTGATTGGTGCGACCTCTCACTACGTGACCGAAGAGCTGGATGCCGGCCCGATCATCGAGCAGGACGTGGTGCGCGTCAGCCACCGCGAGACCATCGAAGAGATGGTTCGCCTGGGCAAGGACGTAGAAAAGATGGTGCTTTCCCGTGGTCTGCGCTATCACTTGGAAGACCGAGTGTTGGTGCACAACAACAAGACGGTGGTGTTCGACTGATCCCGGCCGAACAGGGGCTCTGCGATGGATGACGACGATAGGCCACAACCCGGCGCCGCCAAGCCGCCACCCACGCTCGGCGAAGGCTGCGTGCGACGGTACGACCCTGATACGCTGAGCGACGAGGACGGTACCGAGTTCGAAGGTGCCGAGGCCTTGTGGCAACGAACCCAGCGCGAGCAGCAACGCTCGGATAAATGAAAAAAGGGCGCCAGTGGCGCCCTTTTTCTTTGTTCCGGTTTCAGATCCGGAAACTGTCGACCAGGTGCTTGAGGCGCGCGGCCTGCTGCTCCAGATCCGCGCAGGCGCGCAGCGTGGCCTGCAGGTTTTCCACGCCTTCCTGATTGAGGGTGTTGATCTCGGTGATGTCCATGTTCAGCGCCTCGATTACTGACGTCTGTTCTTCGGTGGCGGTGGCCACGGACTGGTTCATACCGTCGATTTCGCCGATGCGCAGGGTCACGCTGCCCAGACGCTCGCCGGCCTGGTTGGCGACTTCTACGCTCTGTTCACTGTAGCGCTGGCTTTCGGTCATGGTGGTGACCGACTCGCGTGAACCGACCTGCAGTTCCTCGATCATCTTGTCGATTTCCTGAGCCGATTCCTGGGTGCGATGAGCCAGATTGCGCACTTCATCGGCAACCACCGCAAAGCCTCGTCCGGCTTCACCAGCACGGGCAGCCTCGATGGCCGCGTTGAGCGCCAACAGGTTGGTCTGCTGGGAGATGCTCTTGATCACTTCGAGAATCTGCCCGATATCGGCGGTTTTCCCAGCGAGCATTTCGATCTTGCCCCGGGCATCGACGACCTTGCCTGACAGGTCGGTCATGGCGTTGATCGCCTGCTGCACCACTTTGCCGCCGTCTTCGGCCTGGAGGCGGGCGTCGGATGCCTGGTTGGAGGCGTCTGCGGCGTTGCGGGCGATTTCTTGGGCGGCGGCGCCGAGCTCGTTGATTGCTGCGGCTACGCTGTTGGTGCGGCTGGCCTGCTCGTCGGAGTTGACGATGGACGAGTTTGAGGCGTTGACCACCAGCTTGGCGACCTCGTTGACCTGGGCGGTCGCTGAGGACACTTCACGAATGGACGCGTGGATACGCTCGACGAAGCGGTTGAACGAGCTGGCCAGCGCGCCGAATTCATCGTGGGACTGAATGGCCAGGCGCTTGGTCAGGTCGCCCTCACCACGAGCGATGTCCTCCATGGCCTTGCCCATGGTGGTCAGCGGCTGCATCAGTACACGGATCAGCACGCCGAGCAGGGCGATGATCAGGGCCACGGCAATCAGCGTGGCGATGGCGGCTGACAGGCGGAATTCATCAAGCGCCGCGTAGGCCAGGTTCTTGTCGATCGACAGGCCGACGTACCACTGCACATCCGGCAAGCCTTTGACCGGCGCGAAGGTCAGCAAGCGATCCTGACCGTCTTGTGTGACTTCGATGAGCTTGCTGTCCAGGCCGATGGTTGCGTTGGGGTAGAGGTCGCGCAGGTTCTTCATCACCAAGTCGGCCTGGGGGTGAACCAATACGGTGCCATCTTTGCTGACCAGAAACGCATAACCCAGGTCGCCCAGGTCGATGGAGTTGATGATCTTCACCAGCGTGTCCAGGCTGACGTCGCCGCCGGCCATGCCGAACGGCTTGCCGTCCGGGCCACGCACCGGCGCGATGGGCGATATCACCAGGGTGTTGGTGATCTGATCGACGTAGGGCGCGGTAAGCAGGGTGCGGTTGGCCTGGGCGGTGTCCTTGTACCAAGGGCGAGTGCGCGGATCGTAGCCTGCGGCCATCTGCGTCGGCGGGCTGGACAGGAAGCGGCCGTCGCTCTGCACGCCGATATAGGTGGAAAGAAACGCAGCTTTGTAGACCGGGCGCGAGATGACCTCTTGCAGACCGCCACCGGCGATGGCCAGCTCCAGGTTCTGCGCCAGGCTTTCGACCAGCAGAATGCGCCCCGACAGCCAGCTTTCGATGTTACCGGCTGCGGCATTGCTGGCCTGGCTGAGGTTGCTCTGGAGCGATGTCTCGATGCTGCTACGCTGACGGCTGTCGTTGTAGAGGCTGAACAGGGCAAAGGCGACCGTCACCACCAGGGTGGCGGCCAGCAGAATCTTGTGGCTGAACTGCAGGTTTCTCGTCATGGCATCTTGCGTCCGATAGTCACTGGAACCAGTCTTGGAGGGCGTCGCCAGTTGGCGAGTAGGGCAGGCGAGCTAGTCAAGGCTGAATCGGTCGCGGCCTGGCGGTTATGTCGGCAGCAGGGGCTTAAAGCTTTAATCCAGAGGGCGTTGGTATGGCGTTGAATCAGCAATTCGTTCTGGGCGCAGGTGGTGACGGCGAAGCGGTCAGCCAGTCGTTGCGCCTGGCCAACCGTCACGGCCTGATCGCGGGCGCTACGGGCACCGGTAAAACGGTGACCCTGCAACGTCTGATCGAGAACTTCAGCGATGCCGGCGTCGCGGTGTTCGCCGCTGATGTGAAGGGTGATTTGTGTGGCCTGGGCGCGCCTGGTTCGCCTCAGGGCAAAGTGGCTGAACGCATCACCAGCATGCCCTGGCTGGCGCACAGCCCGACGGCCTATCCAGTCAGCCTGTGGGATGTGCATGGGCAGAGTGGTCATCCGCTGCGCACTACGTTGAGTGAGATGGGGCCGCTGCTGCTCGGCGCGCTACTGGAGCTCACTGACAGCCAGCAGGCGGCGCTGTACGCGGCGTTCAAAGTGGCTGACCGTGAAGGCTTGCTGCTGCTCGACCTCAAGGATCTGAAAGCACTGCTGACCCACCTGAAGGAGCAGCCCGAGGTATTGGGTGCCGATAGCGCGTTGTTCACCAACACCTCCGCCCAGGCGCTACTAAGGCGCCTGGCCAGCCTGGAGCAACAGGGCGGCGATGCGCTGTTCGGTGAGCCGGCGTTAGAGCTCGAAGACATTCTGCAGCCGGATCGCGATGGCCGCGGGCGCATTCATCTGCTTGACGCCAGCCGCCTGGTCCATGAAGCGCCCAAGGTCTATGCGACGTTCCTGCTGTGGCTACTGGCCGAGTTGTTCGAGCAGTTGCCGGAGCGTGGCGATGCCGACAAACCTGTGCTCGCACTGTTTTTCGATGAGGCCCACCTGTTGTTTGCCGATACGCCAAAGGCCTTGCAGACCCGCCTGGAACAGGTGGTACGGCTGATCCGCTCCAAAGGCGTGGGTGTATATTTCGTTACCCAGTCGCCGGGCGATCTGCCGGATGACGTACTGGCCCAGCTTGGCTTGCGCATCCAGCATGGTCTACGCGCGTTCACCACTCGTGAGCAGAAGGCGCTGCGTGCGGTGGCCGACGGCTTCAGGCCCAATCCAGCGTTCGATTGTCTGTCGGTGCTGACTGAGCTAGGTATCGGCGAGGCGCTGGTGGGCACGCTGGAAGACAAGGGCACGCCGGCCATGGTGCAGCGCGTTGCCATCGCCCCACCGCAATCGCGCATCGGGCCATTGGCCGAAGCGGAGCGCGCTGCGTTGATTCGCCAGTCACCGTTGGCTGGCCGCTATGACAAACCGTTTGATCGCGAGTCGGCGTACGAAATGCTCACCGCACGGGCGACCCAGGCGAGCGAGCAGGTGCAAGCTGGCAAACAACCGCCTTCAACCGCCAGCGTAGCGGGCGAGTTTCTCGGTGGCTTGGCGACTCAAGCAGTGAAAAGCGCAATGCGCCAAGTTGCCAATCAACTCGGTCGGCAACTGGTTCGCGGCTTACTGGGATCTTTGCTGGGCAGCAAGTCTACGTCCAGAAAACGCTAGGCCCGGCCATGCCGGGCACGATCAGGCGCTTTCGGCTCTGGCTTCGGCTTTGCTGGACAGATCTTTTTCTATTTTTTCGATTTCTTTATCGAAGGCCTGATCAAGCAGGCTGGCTTTTTTGCGCCAAGGCTTGCGTTCCGGATCCGGTTGGGCGGCGTATGTGATGACTTCACCGCCGTATACATCCTTGTAACGCTGCGCCTGGCGCTCGAGTTCGGCGCGCAGTTCGTCTTTCGTCACGATAATATCCATAAGTTTCTAATTGAGAAGTGGACGACAACGTAAGGCCGGGCGGTCTTACTGATACGGTCGCCACATCTTTTTGAAGCACATGCCCTTTGTATAGTTCAGGTTATTCGCACGTGCGGCTGAACACGGGGCAGGTGGGTGATTATCACCAGCCGCCGTGTAAAGTCCAGCGTGGTCGCACTTCAATAACAGTGCGCGTTATCAGCATAAAGGCTGATAACGCAGGTTTAGCGTCAGGCTGTGGCTCTGATTCTTGTGCAGTAGTACCAAGCCAGGTTTGCCGGGCTGGTGGTGGGCGTTGACCGCGTGGCTCACCGGTTCGAAGCAGAAGAACGGTTTGCCTTCCGGGCAAAACAGCAGGTAGATGGCTTGCTCACTGCTGATCTCCAGGCTGTAGCCGGCATCGGGTTCGACGATGCGTGCCTGGCCGTTCCAGCCTATAAAGGCGTTGTCGGTATGCGCCGACGGCAGCGCTCGTTCGCGTTGAAAATTCCATTGCTCAGGCAAGTCACTCAGCCCCGTGGGCAAGCTGTTTTCATCGCACTGCCAGACCTTCTCGGCGCGGGCTTGCAGCCTCGTGTGCGCGGTACGCGGGAAGTACGGGTGCAGGCCAAGGCCATGCCACGTCGGCGTGTCTGCACGGTGAGTGACCTGCAGGCGAATACTCAACAGGCCGTCCTTGAGTTCGAAGCGTTGCTCGGCGGTGTAGGCGAACGGCACCTG
Source organism: Phytopseudomonas punonensis (assembly GCF_900142655.1). Taxonomy (GTDB): domain Bacteria; phylum Pseudomonadota; class Gammaproteobacteria; order Pseudomonadales; family Pseudomonadaceae; genus Aquipseudomonas; species Aquipseudomonas punonensis. The sequence goes on from NZ_FRBQ01000006.1 coordinate 70,232, forward strand.
ACTGTCGAGACGCAACAGCGCCGAGCTTTCGCTGTGCTCGACAACTTGCCAGGGCTGCTGCCAGGCGCTGCCGTGGATCGGCAGTGGCGAGTTCTCCGCGTTTGCTTGGAGAGCCAGCCAACCTTCGGGGTTGTCGAAGCCGCCTCCAGTGATGCGATTGGACCAAGGCGCCAGCGGGTAGCAGCCGAGCAGGCGTGGTGTTCCTGCCAGCAAGGCGTGCTCGTCAGCGTGGCGTAGCAGCGGCTGGCCGTTTTGCGTCACCGACCAGTTGGCGATGGCGCCGCCAGTGCCGGGTGCGAGAGTGAGTTGGGTAAGGCTGTCTTGCAGATGCAAGGTGGGGGGCGGCATAGGGCGTACCTGGGCAGTTAGCGAGCGGTTAGGCGGAGATAAACGAAGAACGTGTCATCATACAACTCCCTGATATATGATGCGCTTTGGCCACCCAGACGATATGACCTCTATGGAAACTCAAAACACGCAGCCACGTGCGCGGCGCAAGCATCGCAGCCTGGCCCAGGAGCTGGTCGCGGAGTTGTCCCAGCGCATTCGCGATGGGGTGATCAAGCGTGGTGACAAATTGCCGACCGAGTCGGCGATCATGGAAGAGCAGGGTGTTAGCCGCACCGTGGTGCGTGAAGCACTGTCGCGGCTGCAGGCGTCTGGCCTGGTAGAAACCCGTCACGGTATCGGCACCTTCGTGCTGGATACGCCGAACCCGGGTGGTTTCCGTATCGACCCGGCGACCATCGTCACCCTGCGTGAAGTGTTGGCCGTACTGGAGCTGCGCATCAGCCTGGAAGTGGAATCGGCTGGCCTGGCTGCCCAGCGTCGCACGCCCGAGCAACTGGCCTCTATGCGCCAGGCGCTCGACGCGCTTAACGAGGGCGCTGCCCACGAAAGCGACGCGGTATCGTCCGATTTTCAGTTTCACCTGCAGATCGCCCACGCCACCGGCAACCGTTACTTCACCGACATCATGAGCCACCTGGGTACCAGCATCATTCCGCGTACCCGGCTCAATTCGGCGCGTATCGCTCATGACGATCATGCCCATTACATGGCGCGCCTGGAGCGTGAGCACGAGCAGATCTTCGAAGCCATCGCCCGTCAGGACTCCGATGCTGCGCGTGCGGCCATGCGCTTGCACCTGACCAACAGCCGCGAGCGCCTGCGTCAGGCTCATGAGTCGGCCGAAGTGGCTGCCAAGCAAGCCTGAGAGCTGTAATGCCCTGAGGGGGCCTGGGTGCTGATCTACCTTCGTAGATGAGCACCCAGGCCCTTTTTCACTTCTGCAGGGCCAACGCGCATCTGATCGTAAATAGATGCTCAGGTGTCCTTGCGATACGTCAGCAACACAATCCCAGTCAGCACGATCGCGCCGCCGATCATCTGCATACCGCTGAGTACCTGATCCAGCAGTAGCCAGCCAAACAGCAGCGTGGCGATAGGCTCCATGTTCATCACCGGGGCGTTCTTGGCCATGTTCAGGCGCGGTACGGTGACAAATAGCATGCAGAAGGCGATCCCGTAGAGCAGCACCAAGGCGCCCAAGGCCGTCCAGCCGGTAGAGTTAGCTGGCAGGTTCATGCCACCCGGAATCAGGTCGGCGCTGCCTGCCAGCACCATGCTGCTAAACACGATCATCAAGGTCAGCATGCTGCGCACCGAGCCGCGCAAGTTCGACAGCTTGTGGTCGGTGATCCACAGCGCACAGGCGAATACGCACGCCGCCACGAATGACACGCTGACGCCCAGTACCCAGTCAGCGCCAGCGGGTTCGCTGGCGCTCAGGCGTGCCGGCAAGTCCAGGGCGAAGACCAGACCGAGCAGAATCAGCCCCATCAGCATCACTGTGCGCCGCGTGGGTGCCGAGCCACCGAGTGCCCAGGTAAGCAGGGCGAGCAGGATCGGAAAGGTATTGCCGATCAACAGCGCCAGCGCCACTGGAATGCGCGCCACCGCGGTGTACAAACAAATACTCTGGGTAGCGATCAGCAGGCCCAGCAGTAACTGCCAGCGCCATGCGCCAGGCGGCATCTGCAGGGCCTGGCGCTGCCAGAGCACGATGCCTAACAGCACCAGCATGGTCACGCCCGAGCGGCAGAGAATCGCCAGTAATAGGCCGGTCTCGTTGTCGAAGGCGATACGCGCGGCAATGTGGTTGCCGGCGAAGGAACAGGCCAGCAACGCCAGAATCATGACGGCGATGTGGCGGGGAAACAGGGCAGGGGAGTTCATGGGCAATTTCCGTATCGAGTTAAGCCTTGAGCGCCTGACGGTTCGGTGATCGTTCTAGTTGCGCTAAAAAAAACGGCGGATCGCGTAATGCACGCGACCCGCCGCGGGTGGAGCAGTATCAGAGTACGACGCTAGGCAGCCACAGCGAGATGGCCGGAACGTAGGTCACCAGCATCAGAACCACGAACAGTGCAGCGTAGAACGGCAGCAGCGCCTTGACGGTGGCTTCGATGGTTACCTTGCCGATGGCGGCGCCGACGAACAGTACCGCGCCAACCGGCGGAGTGATCAGACCGATGCCCAGGTTGACCAGCATGATCATGCCGAAGTGCACTGGGTCGACACCGAACGAGGTAACGACTGGCAGCAGGATCGGCGTGAGAATCAGGATCAGCGGCGCCATGTCCATCAGCGTGCCGAGCACCAGCAGCATGAAGTTGATGCACATCAGGATCACGTAGCGGTTGTCCGAAAAGGCCAGGAACGCGGTGGTGATCTTTGATGGAATCTGCATCAGGGTCATGATGTAACCGAACGCGGCGGCGAAGGCGATGAGGATCATCACGATCGACAGTGTGCGCACGGTGCGGTGCAGCATCTTCGGCAGCTCATGCCACTTGTAGTCGCGGTAGATGAACATGGTTACGAAGAATGCCCAAATCACTGCCACGGCAGCGGACTCGGTGGCGGTGAACACTCCCGAGAGAATACCGCCGAGGATGATGGCCATGGTCATCAGGCCCCACAGGGCTTCGACGCAGATCTTGATAGCCTGGCGCAGTGGGATCACTTCGCCTTTCGGGTAATTGCGCTTCTTGGCGAACCACAAGCACAGCGCGGCCATGGTGGCACTCATCAGCAGGCCCGGGCCAATGCCAGCCATGAACAGCGCGGCGATGGACACGGTGCCGCCAGCGGCCAGCGAGTAGATCACCGAGTTATGGCTGGGCGGTGTGAGCAGCGCCTGTACCGAACCGGATACGGTTACGGCAGTGGCAAACTCGCGCGGATAGCCTTTCCTTTCCATTTCCGGAATCAATACCGAACCCACCGAAGCGGTGTCGGCCAAGGACGAGCCGGAGATTGCGCCAAAGAAGGTCGATGCGGTGATGTTGACCAGTGACAGGCCGCCGCGGACGAAGCCGACCAGAACTCCGGCGAAGGCCACCAGGCGCCGGGCCATGCCTCCTTCGGCCATGATCGCGCCTGCCAGCACGAAGAATGGAATGGCCAGCAGGGAGAATTTGTTGACGCCACCGGCGATCTGGATCATCACCGCGTGCAGCGGGATATCGATCCACCAGGCGCCGATCAGCGCAGAAATACCCAGCGAATAGGCAACGGGAACACGCAGTAGAATCAGGACGATGAAGCTGCCTACCAGAATGAGGGCATCCATTACACAGCCTCCTTAGCTTCTTCAACTGCTTCGAAATCGACGACGCGACGCTTGTTCTGATCGCCGTAGAGCAATTGTTCGATGACGAACAGCAGTGTGATGAAGCCGCCCACCGGAATCGGCATATAGCTAATGCCGACACGCACCGAGGGCAGGGTACTGAGGTACTGGTTCCAGGTTGCCAGGCACAGCTTGTAACCCCAGATCAGCATGAATAGCGCGATAGCGCCCATTGCCAGGCGCACGAACAGCGTGAACAACGGCTCCAGGCTTTGCGGCAGGCGATCAGTCAGCGAAGTCACCGCCATGTGTGCACTGGCCCGGTAGCCAGCGGCAGCACCGATAAAGGTGAATATGCCCATCAGCATTACGCTGATTGGCTCGGGCCAGCCTAAGCCCTGTCCCAGTGCGTAGCGACTGAAAACGCCCCAAGGGATGATCGTGGCCATGATCACGATTGCCAGGCTGGCAACGATGATGCAAGCACGATAAATGGCGTCGTTGACGCCTAGAACCAGATTTTTCATGAGACTCACCGGATGGTGTGGAGCCGGCAGAACACCGGCTCCGTACGCTTGCGCGAGAGGATTACTTGACGGCTTCGATGCGCTTGATCAGGTCGGTAAACTGGGCACCGTACTTCTCACGAACTGGAGCGGTCGCGTCGTAGAAAGGCTTGGTGTCGACTTCGATGAACTCGACTCCTTCGGCCTTGAGCTTGTCGTTGGACGCGTTTTCCTTGGCGACCCACAGATCACGCTCTTCGAGCTGAGCTTCCTTGGCGAGCTTCTTGACCAGAACCTGCTGCTCTGGGGTCAGTTTCTCCCAGGTGGTTTTCGACATCAGCAGCGGCTCAGGCAGGATCAGGTGATGCGTCTGGGTGTAGTACTTGGCTTCGCGGAAGTGGTTGTGCTCGAGCAGGGTCGGCGAGTTGTTCTCGGCACCGTCGATCACGCCACTCTGCAGGGCGCTGAAGATTTCACCGGTGTCCATGGCGATGCCGTTGGCGCCCATGGCGTTGAGGGTGTCGATGAACAGCGGGTTGCCGATCACACGGATCTTCATGCCCTTGAGGTCTTCGATCTTGCGCACTGGCTTCTTGGTGTAGAGGCTGCGACTACCGGCTTCCATCCACGCCAGGCCGACCATATTGAAGTCGGAGTTGGTGATAGCGTCGAGAATTTCCTGACCGATTTCACCGTCCACCACCTTGCGCATATGGTCGATATCGCGGAACACGAACGGCATGTTGAATACGTTGGTGGTCGGCACCACCGAACCCACTGAGCCCAGGCTGACACGGGTCAGTTGCACTGCACCGATCTGGGTCTGTTCGATCACTTCCTTCTCGGAACCCAGTACGCCACCGGCGAACATGCGCGATTTGATTTCGCCATTGGTGGCGGTGTCGAGCTTCTTGCCGAGGTTTTCCATGGCTACCACGGTGGGGTAACCGGCTGGGTGGATCTCAGCGATCTTCAGGGTGATATCGGCCTGTACCAGAGTGGACAGGCCCATTGCCAGAGGGAGTGCGGCGATCAGTAACTTGCGCTTGAAGTTCATGTGAAGCTCCGTTTTGTTGTTGTTGGTTTGTCGCGTTGTCGCGTTGTGGCGTTCCGGGGGGCCGGTGGCTCCCCGGGTTATGGTCATTCAGGGCTGAAAGGGGGTCTCCTCAAGGCCATTCACGCCTGGCAGCAGCGCAAAAACGCCACCGGCCAGAGGTTGATCGTCCAAGTTGCCGCCCGGGCGAATCGAAGTGACGTACAAGGTGTCGAGGTTGGGGCCGCCGAAGGCGCACATGGTCGGCTTCTTCACGGGTACTTCCAGCGAGCGGTCGAGGCGACCTGCCGGCGTGAAGCGGTGAATCAGGCCGGCATCATTGCCGCAGATCCAATAGCAGCCATCGGCATCCACCGCGGCGCCATCGGGGCGACCGGGGTACTCGTTCATATCGACGAACAGGCGGCGGTTGTGCGGCGTGCCGTTGTCGATGTCGTAGTCGAATGCCCAGATGGCCTGCGCCGAGGGGTGCGAGTCAGACAGGTACATGGTGCGGCCGTCCGGGCTAAAACCCAGGCCGTTGGGCACGATCAGCTCGTCGAGCAGCACGGGGAGGGTAGTCTGCCAGGCGCCGTCGTAGCGATACAAAGCACCGACGCTGGCGCCAGCGGCCATGTCCATCAGCATAGTGCCGGTCCAGAAGCGCCCTTGGCGATCGCAGCGGCCGTCGTTGAAACGCATGTTCTCGCGGGCATGGCCGACGCCGACAAGGCGTTCGCCCGTCAGGCGGCCATCGTCACCGGCGGTCAGCTGGAAAATGCCGCTTTCCATGCCTGCGATCCAGCTACCATCGGCGCGCCTGGCGATACAGGCGAGCATTTCGTCTGCTTCCCAGCTTTGCGTGGTGGCATCGGCCAGGTTCCAGCGATACAGGCGCTTATTGGGAATATCGGCCCAGTACAGGGCCTGATCCCGCGAACTCCAGACCGGGCTTTCGCCAACCGAGTTGCGGGCATCGAAAATCAGTTCGGCTTGCATGGGCATGTCCGACCTCTTGTTATTGTTATCGACGGCAGGCTACAGGCTTATTCGTCGCCGAACGGGCCGGCCGCCGTAAAGGCACCACCTTGATAGAGCGCATTCGGGTCATCGGCGGCCACGGGTGGCTGCGCCTCGACCTTGTCGCGAAATACTTCAGACGTGTCCTTGGGCTCGAAGCCCAGGTGAGCAGCATGGCTGTTGTCCCACCACACATTCTTGTTCGCCGAGGCGCCGTAGACCACTGTATGGCCAACGTTGGGGGTGGTGAGGCTGCGTTCGATCAATTGCACCAGGTCGTCGTAGCTCAGCCAGGTGCTCATCATGCGACGGTTCAGCGGCTCGGTGAACGAAGAGCCGATGCGGATGCTGACGGTCTCGATGCCGTAGCGATCGAAGTAGAAGCTTGCCATGTCTTCGCCATAGGACTTCGACAGGCCGTAGTAACCATCAGGGCGGCGTGCACAATTGGCGTCGATGGTGTCGGTCTGCTTGTGGAAGCCGATGACATGGTTGGAGCTGGCGAAAATCACACGTTTTACGCCATGGCGACGTGCTGCTTCGTAGATATGGAAAACACCGCTGATGTTCGGGCCGAGAATTTCCTCGAACGGACGCTCTACCGACACGCCGCCAAAGTGCAGGATCGCGTCGACGCCTTCGACCAACTGATGAACGGCATGTTTGTCTGCCAGATCGCAGAGCTGTATTTCGATGTGCGGGCCTTCGGCGGGTGCCATTTCGGCGATGTCCGAGAGACGCAGAATCTGGGTCAGGGGCTGCAGGCGCTCGCGCAACACTTTGCCCAATCCGCCTGCCGCACCCGTGAGCAGCAGGCGATGGAAGGGCGGTTGCGCATTGGAAGTGGTAGTCATCAAAGCGGTCTCTAGTTTGTTTTTATGGAGAGCTTGTTATCGGTTGTCGTATGACGTGAGAGGATTATCAACAGCCTCCGATTGCGCTGTCAACGCGATGCCGAAAAAAACTCCGGGGTTGTTGTGGTATCCCACGAGCTTGAGCGGCTGCCTGTTTTAGACGGCAGCGAGATAGCCGATAAATGACTGATCAGTCATCGGTTCATTGCTGACCGCTTACCTTATCTAGAGATGCCAGATATGGCTCCCGAAGCTGCAAAAGGTAATCGCAGGGGATGGTTTTACTTATTGTCGTACGATAACGTATCTCGAAGCAGCCAAGGCTGCCTCATACATTCACTTGCGCTACAGGGTTCGAAAGAATGACTCCACAAGAATTAAAAACTGTCCTCTCCTCCGGTCTGCTGTCCTTCCCGCTGACCGATTTCGATGCCCAAGGCGAATTCAACCCGGCCGGCTACGTACGTCGCCTCGAGTGGCTGGCTCCCTACGGCGCCACTGCTCTGTTCGCCGCTGGTGGTACGGGTGAATTCTTCTCCCTGGCTGCTGACGAGTACTCGTCCGTCATCAAGACTGCCGTCGACACCTGCGCCGGCAGCGTGCCAATCCTTGCGGGTGTCGGTGGTTCCACTCGCCAGGCCATTCAGTACGCACAGGAAGCCGAGCGCCTGGGCGCCAAAGGCCTGCTGCTGCTGCCGCACTACCTGACCGAAGCTTCGCAGGAAGGTGTTGCTGCTCACGTTGAGCAAGTGTGCAAGTCGGTGAAGATCGGTGTGGTTGTCTACAACCGCAACGTCTGCCGCCTGAACGCTACCTTGCTCGAGCAACTGGCCGAGCGTTGCCCGAACCTGATCGGTTACAAGGATGGTTTGGGCGATATCGAACTGATGGTTTCCATCCGTCGTCGTCTGGGTGACCGTTTCAGCTACCTGGGCGGCTTGCCGACCGCTGAAGTCTACGCCGCTGCCTATAAGGCGCTGGGCGTACCGGTCTACTCCTCGGCGGTATTCAACTTCATCCCGAAAACCGCGATGGACTTTTACCACGCCATTGCCAAGGATGATCACGCCACCGTCGGCAAGATCATCGACGACTTCTTCCTGCCGTACCTGGACATCCGTAATCGTAAAGCCGGTTACGCGGTCAGCATCGTCAAGGCTGGTGCGAAGATCTCCGGTTACGACGCAGGCCCGGTTCGCGCTCCGCTGACCGACCTGCTGCCGGATGAGTACGAGAAGCTGGCTGCGCTGATCAAGGCGCAAGGCGCGCAATAAGCGCCTGCATCCGTCTCTCGAAAAGGCCGCTGTTTACAGCGGCCTTTTCGCATGCTGGCGAAGGCGTAATGGAGAGAAGCGGGGTAGGGCGCCCTTAGGGTTGGGCGGGCTGCGTAGGTGAAACCATCAAAGGTGATGGGTTTCATCCATCCTACTGTGCCCCGTTGTTTTGCGGCATCGACGTCGGTGGGGTGGTCCTGAGTGGGGGCGGGTCATGCCCGCGATGGATATCTGCGTGGCCCGACACATCCCATTTGTGGTCATCGGAAGTAGGCGGTGCTCAGGATGTAGCGCGCTTCCACAGAATTTGGAGTGCTCAGCGCATCCTTGTGCACTACACAAAAACGCTATTACCTCACCGGGGACGGCTAAAACGAATCGAGAAGGCTTGGCAATTTTATAGTTGTACGATAACGTATGACTTCAGTTGCCGATAACGGCCTCCATGTCCTCATCAAGGGTGTAAGAAGAATGACTCCACAAGAATTAAAAACCGTCCTCTCCTCCGGCCTGCTGTCCTTCCCGCTGACCGATTTCGATGCCCAAGGCGAATTCAACCCGGCCGGCTACGTACGTCGCCTCGAGTGGCTGGCTCCCTACGGCGC
>NZ_FRBQ01000006.1:79270-236987 GCF_900142655.1 Phytopseudomonas punonensis
ATTCAGTACGCACAGGAAGCCGAGCGCCTGGGCGCCAAAGGCCTGCTGCTACTGCCGCACTACCTGACCGAAGCCTCGCAGGAAGGTGTTGCTGCCCACGTTGAACAAGTATGTAAGTCGGTGAAGATCGGTGTGGTCGTTTACAACCGCAACGTCTGCCGCCTGACCGCTCCGCTGCTGGAGCAGCTGGCCGAGCGTTGCCCGAACCTGATCGGTTACAAAGACGGCCTGGGCGATATCGAACTGATGGTTTCCATCCGTCGTCGTCTGGGTGATCGCTTCACCTATCTGGGTGGTCTGCCTACCGCTGAGGTCTACGCCGCTGCCTACAAGGCACTGGGTGTGCCTGTTTATTCCTCGGCGGTGTTCAACTTCATCCCGAAAACCGCGATGGACTTCTACCACGCGATTGCCAAGGAAGATCACGTCACCGTCGCCAAGATCATCGACGACTTTTTCCTGCCTTACCTGGATATCCGCAACCTGAAATCCGGTTACGCAGTGAGCATCGTCAAGGCGGGCGCGAAGATCGCCGGTTATGACGCTGGCCCGGTGCGCGCTCCGTTGACCGATCTGCTGCCAGCCGAGTACGAGAAGCTGGCTGCGTTGATCAAGAAACAAGGCGCCCAGTAAGCGCTTCGCTTTCAAAGCACTCAAAAGCCCGGGCCTCGCGCCCGGGCTTTTTGCGTTTAGCGGAGTAGCAGTCGATTACTGCGGGCTCTCTAGTTACTGCCAGAGCGGCTGGTTAAGATGTGCGATCACTCACGCAACCTGCGGCCCGTCATGGCAAAGAAATCTTCTCGCGCTTCATCTTCCACGCTACCGAGCAAGGGGGCGAGCGTGACGCTGATCGATGTGGCCAAGGTGGCTGGCGTTTCGCCGATCACCGTGTCGCGTGCGCTGAACCGCCCTGAGGTGGTCAGCGAGGATGCCCGCAAGAAAGTCCTCGAAGCGGTGCGGGTTACCGGCTACGTGCCAAATATGCTGGCGGGCGGACTGGCGTCGAACAAGAGCCGGCTTGTCGCCATCTTCGTGCCGACCATCGCCCACTCGATCTTCGCCGAGACGGTGCAATCGCTTATGGATCACCTGACCGCCGCCGGCTACCAGACCATGATCGGCCTCACCGGTTATTCCGCTGAGCAGGAAGAGCGTTTGCTCGGCGCCGTGCTCGGTCGGCGCCCCGATGGCATCGTGCTGACTGGCACACTGCACACCGAAGAGAGCCGGCTGCGTTTGCAGGCTGCGGGCATTCCGGTGGTGGAAGCCTGGGATCTAGGCGCCTCGCCCATTGATATGCAGGTGGGCTTCTCTCATGAAAAGGTTGGCCAGGCGATTGCCAGCCAGCTGCATGGCAAGGGCTATCGACGTTTCGCCATCGTCTCGGTGGACGATTCTCGAGCGCTCAAGCGCAGCAGCAGCGTGGTCAATCAGCTCAAGGCGCTGGGCATCGAAGAGGTGCCGATGGCGATTCTCACCGCGCCGGCCACTTTGCAAAGCGGCAGAGAAGGGCTGCGTCAGTTGCTCTCCGACGGGCATGAGCCGCAGGTGATCGTCTGCAGTTCCGATACCGTAGCTCAGGGCATCCTCGCCGAAGCGGCCAGCCGCGGCATCGATGTGCCCGGCCAGTTGGCGGTCATGGGGTTTGGCGATCTCTCCAGCGCAGCGCACCTGCATCCGGCGCTCTCGACCGTGAATGTGGACGGCGGGCGTATGGGCAAGCTGGTAGCCAGCGCTTTGCTGCAGCGGTTTCATGACGGCGACGGGCACGCACCGGTGCGCCTGGATACTGGCTTCACGCTGGTCGAACGAGCGACAACCTGATTTCTTGTCAGACAACTGACGACCGGTAACAAAATGACTTGAATGATTGCGCAATCATAGTAAAGTCGTCCTTGTAACGAACTGGTTCGTGCCTCGTTCTTTGCTGGATTGATTGCGCAATCACGGGTTGCGCCACGGCTAGCGGGGCACCTTCAGCAATAAGGATAATAAAGCCGTGAAAAACAGTATCCGCACGTCCATTCCTTGCCCCAGTGCGGGCAGCCTCAGTATGTATTCGCTTGCGCCCAACGTTTCGAGACTCTATCCGGGTGTCGCTACGGCTGCCGCCACGAGCTAACAAGCCAGCTCTACACACCGTTTTAGATTTCATGACCGCGCCAATTGGCGGCTGGCGCGTCTGTGCGTGCCTGTCAGCAATAAAAATAAAATTTGAGGTGACATCTCCATGGGAGAGACAAAGAAAACCCACGTCCGGTACCTGATTCTGCTGATGCTGTTTCTGGTAACCACGATCAACTACGCCGACCGCGCCACCATTTCGATCGCCGGCTCCAGTATGCAAAAGGATCTGGGCATCGATGCGATCACGCTCGGCTATATCTTCTCCGCATTCGGCTGGGCCTATGTGATCGGGCAGATCCCAGGTGGCTGGCTGCTAGACCGTTTCGGCTCCAAGCGTGTTTACGCTGCGGGCATCTTCATCTGGTCGCTGTTCACTTTGCTGCAGGGCTTCGTCGGCATGATGCCGGTGGCCTGGGCCGTGGTGACTCTGTTCGTGCTGCGTTTCATGGTCGGTTTTGCCGAAGCGCCTTCATTCCCGGGTAACGCGCGCATCGTCGCGGCCTGGTTCCCGACGGCAGAGCGCGGTACCGCATCGGCGATCTTCAACTCGGCACAGTATTTCGCCACCGCGCTGTTCGCGCCGTTGATGGGCTGGATCGTCTACACCTACGGCTGGGAGCATGTGTTCGTTGTCATGGGCGTGCTCGGCATCATCTTCGCTGGCGTGTGGATGAAAACCATCTACAACCCCAAGGAGCACCCGCGCGTCAGCGCTGCCGAGGTCGAACACATCGCCAACAACGGCGGCCTGGTCGATATGGATCAGGCGAAGGGCAGCAGTGGCGGGCCGAAGTGGAATTACATCACCCAGCTGCTGACCAATCGCATGATGGTCGGTGTCTATCTGGGCCAGTACTGCATCAATGGCATCACCTATTTCTTCCTCACCTGGTTCCCCGTGTACCTGGTGCAGGAGCGCGGTATGACCATTCTCAAGGCTGGCTTCATCGCTTCCTTGCCGGCCATCATGGGGTTCTTTGGTGGCGTGCTTGGTGGGGTGATCTCCGACTGGCTGCTGCGTCGCGGCTACAGCCTGACCCTGGCGCGCAAGCTGCCTATCATCTTCGGGTTGCTGCTCTCGACCAGCATGGTGCTGTGCAACTACGTGTCGGCCGAGTGGATGGTCGTCGGCTTCATGACCCTTGCATTCTTTGGTAAAGGTCTCGGCGCCCTTGGCTGGGCCGTGGTATCGGATACTTCGCCGAAGCAGATCGCCGGTCTGTCCGGTGGCCTGTTCAATACCTTCGGCAATATTGCCTCGATCACCACACCGATCGTCATCGGCTACATCATCAGTGCTACCGGCTCGTTCAAATGGGCGCTGGTTTACGTTGGTGCCAACGCCTTGGTGGCGGTGTTCAGCTACCTGTTCATCGTCGGCAAGATTCAGCGCGTGGTGCTCAAAGATGAACACGGCCAGGCAATCAGTGACCCGGCTTCGCCTACGCCGGCCACCTGAGCCAGTATGCGGCCGGGCCTGCCACTGGCAGGTCTGGCTGAGAGCAATTTCAGAACAATAAAAGGATTAGCCTCCATGGATCTCATTCAACATCAGGACTCTCCGCGTTACATCCGCCTGCACCCCGACGATAATGTCGGCGTGGTGGTCAATGAGCAGGGTGTGGCAGCGGGCGGTCATTTCGCCGATGGTTTGGAAGCGCTGGAAGGCATTCCGCAGAGCCACAAGGTATCGCTGGTGGCGATTCCCGAAGGCGGAACTGTGGTGCGCTACGGCGAGGTGATCGGCTATGCGCTCAAACCCATCGCCGCCGGCACCTGGGTGACCGAGCAGGTGCTGCGCATGCCCGATCCGCCGGTGCTGGACAATTTGCCGAAGGCGACCATCAAGTCGCCGGCGCCCGAGCCACTGGAAGGCTATACCTTCGAAGGCTTCCGCAATCCGGATGGCACCGTCGGCACGCGCAACATTCTCGGCGTGACTACCACCGTGCAGTGCGTGGTAGGTGTGCTCGACCACTGCGTCGAGCGTGTGCGCAAGGAAATTCTGCCTAAGTATCCTAACGTCGACGACGTGGTGCCGCTGTCACACAGCTACGGCTGCGGCGTGGCGATCAACGCGCCGGATGCGGTGGTGCCGATCCGCACCCTTTACAACATCAGCCGCAACCCCAACCTCGGTGGCCAGGCACTGGTGATCAGCCTCGGCTGTGAAAAGCTGCAGGCCAACCAGTTGATGGACGGCGACCAACTCACCAACGGCATGAACGAGGAGGAGTGGCTCTTCCGCTTGCAGGATTCCAGCACCGGCTTCACCGGCATGGTCGAAGAGATCATGGCGATGATCGAAACGCGCCTGACGGTACTCGATCAACGTCGACGTGAAACTGTGCCTGCCAGCGAGCTGGTGGTCGGCATGCAGTGCGGCGGCAGTGACGCCTTCTCCGGTATTACCGCTAACCCGGCCCTGGGCGTGGCGGCTGACTTGCTGGTGCGCGCCGGCGCCACCGTGATGTTCTCCGAGAACACCGAAGTACGTGACGGCATTCACCTGCTGACGCCGCGTGCGGCCAGCGTTGAGGTTGCCGATGCACTGATTCGCGAGATGGACTGGTACGACCGTTACCTGAAACGTGGCATGGCCGACCGCAGCGCCAACACCACGCCGGGCAACAAGAAAGGCGGCTTGAACAACATCGTCGAGAAGGCCATGGGCTCCATCGCCAAGTCCGGCAACAGCCCGATTGCCGGCGTGGTCGCGCCAGGCGAGCGGATTCGCGGTAAAGGCCTGTGGTTCTGCGCCACGCCAGCCAGCGACTTCATCTGCGGCACCCTGCAGCTGGCCGCCGGCATGAACCTGCACATCTTCACCACCGGGCGCGGCACGCCTTATGGGCTATCCATGGTGCCGGTGATCAAGGTGGCGACCCGCACACAGCTGGCCGAGCGTTGGCCGGACCTGATCGACGTAGACGCCGGGCAGATCACTTCCGGGCGCATGAGCCTCGAGGAAATGGGCTGGCATATCTTCCAGCTCTATCTGGATGTCGCCAGCGGCAAGCAGCAGACGTGGGCGGAGAAGCATCGTCTGCATAACGATCTGGTGCTGTTCAACCCGGCGCCAGTGACCTGATCGATAACCGTACAAGCATTTACCGCTGCCGCGTTTCTGCGTCGGCAGTGGCAGGTATGATCCATCCTTTACTGAGCCTCACAGGAGAGCTGCATGAGTCGTCCCAATGTGCTTCAGGTCGGTCGTTTTCCGGCACGTTTCAACGAGCGTCTGCAGCGCGACTATCAACTGATCCGCCTCTGGGAGCAGCCCAACGTGCTGGCAGAGCGTGGTGCCGAGATCGATATTGTGGTCACCTCCGCCCGCTACGGCTGCTCGGCCCAGCAACTGGCGCAGATGCCCAATCTCAAGGCCATCTGCAGCTTCGGTGTCGGCTACGACTCGATCGCTGTCGATGACGCCAAAGCGCGGGGCATCGTCATCAGCACCACGCCGGACGTGCTCAACGAGTGCGTGGCCGATACCGCCATTGGCCTGGTGATCGACACTGCACGGCAGTTCGCCGCCTGCGACCGTCACGTGCGCCAGGGCAAGTGGCTCAACGGCCAGTATCCGCTGACCCGCAAGGTCAGTGGCAAGAAGCTGGGCATCGTCGGCTTTGGCCGGATCGGCAAAGACATCGCCAAGCGTGCAGCCGGGTTCGACATGGAAATCCGCTACCATAATCGCCGTCCCGATCCGACCACTGATTATGGTTATGAGGCCGATCTCAAAGCGTTGGCGAGCTGGGCCGACTTCCTGGTGCTGGCTTGCCCAGGTGGGGCTTCGACCCACCACCTGATCAACGCCGAAGTGCTAGCGGCCTTGGGCGCAGAAGGCATTCTGGTGAATATCTCGCGCGGTAGCGTGGTGGATGAGTCTGCATTGGTCGCGGCGCTGCAGGCGGGTATGCTGGGCGGCGCGGGGCTTGATGTATTCGAGGACGAGCCGCGGGTGCCCGAGGCGCTGTTCGATATGCCCAATGTGGTGCTGCTGCCCCACGTCGGTAGCGCCACCGAGGAAACCCGGCTGGCCATGGAGAATCTGGTGTTCGATAATCTCGACGCTTTCATCGAGCGTGGTGAGCTGATCACCCCGCTCTGAGAACATGCTCACGATCTACTGCGCGTCGGCCCTGCGGCGTTAAAAACAGGCTGGATTGCCAGCCCAGTCGGAAAGCCGCTTGCGGCTAACGCACTTTAGTGCGACCCCGAAGGGGCGAGTGCAGCGAGTAATGCTCATGTACACCAGTACAGTCGGCCGTGACCCCGGCCGCTTCCTCGCCTGTTTTTGCGGGGCCGCCTAGGCCTTGCAGGGCTCTAGCTCGCTAGATCGTGAGCAAGTTCTGACCGAATAGGCGAGCCGTGCAAGCGGCTTTCGCTTATACGCGCCGGGCCACAAGCCCGACCGCGGTTTCTACCCTTGAGCGTCACCCGGTGCGCCACAAGCGCACCGGGCTCCTCAGGCCAGCGCGGCCTCGCGCCGGGCAATGAATTCCATCATCTTGCCATTGCCATCGAGAATGTCGGTGCAGATCGCCTGACGTGCGGCAGCGCCGTCACCGTTCTGCAGGGCATGAAAAACTTCCCAGTGATGTTCGATGGCGATGCGCTCGTTGAAATCGCCATAGGCCAGTGCAATCAGCGGACCGGTGCGCATCCACAGGCTGTCGAGTACGTCGCGCAGCAGCGGCATGTCGGCAATCTCGGCGAGGGCAAAGTGAAAGGCCTGGTTGAGCTTCAGCGCTGCGATCAGGTCGCCGCTGTGCACCGCCTCCAGGTTGTCGCGGATATTGCGTTCGAGCATCTGCAACTGCTCGGGCGTGACCTTGGCCGCTGCGGTTTCTGCCGCCAGCCCTTCGAGCGCCAGGCGGATACTGCGGATTTCCCCATACTGCGCCTGGGTCAGCACCGGCACCCGGATGTCGCGCGGGGTTTTCAGAATCAACGCTTTCTCTTTCGCCAGCTGCAGAATCGCATCGCGTACCGGCGTGACGCTGGTACCGAGCTGCTCGGCCAGGTCGCGGATGCGTAGCCGGTCATCTGGCTGGAAGCGGCCGGTGATCAGGGCTTCACGCAGCAAGGCGTAAACGCCACTGCCGAGGTAGGAGTGGCTGAGACCGTCGATGGGGTATTTCATGGCAGTGGTTTCCGGGGCGCTGGCGCGGCGATTCTACCTCGCGGCGCCTCAGACGTGCTGGCCACCGTTTACGTGAATTTCCGCGCCGTTGACGTAGGTCGCACCCGAGGTACACAGAAAGTACACCAGCGAAGCGACCTCCTCGGGCTTGCCCAGGCGGTGCATGGGGATGTCGCGCTCGACAATCAGCTCGGTGCCGGAGGACAGAATCGAGGTGTCGATCTCACCCGGCGCGATGGCATTGACGCGCACGCCGTGGCAGCCGAACTCATGGGCCATCTCGCGGGTCAGCGCCGCCAGCCCGGCTTTGGACGCCGCATAGGCCGAACCAGCGAACGGGTGAACCCGGGAGCCGGCGATGGAGGTGACGTTGATGATACTGCCTTGTGCTGCTTTCAGATCCTCGAACAGTCCGCGGGCGAGTAAGGCGGTGGAAAACAGGTTGACGTTGAAGACCTTCATCCAGGTCGCGTAGTCGCTGCCCAGCACGCCGAGGCGTTCGCCACCCTCGCCTTTGGGAGATATGCCAGCATTGTTGACCAGTGCATCCAGGCGCCCGCCAAGCTTCTCACGGATCAATGGCAGGCTCTCCTCCAGGTGCTCGATGTCTTCGAGGTCCAGGTGAATATGGTTGAGCTTGCCTTCCGCCCACGGGCATTCAGCCACCCAGTCATGCCGCGAGGCGGTAAATACCCGCCAGCCGGCCGCGTTGAAATGCTTGACCGTGGCATGGCCGATGCCACGGCTGGCGCCGGTCAGCAGCAGAGTTTTCTGATCGCTCATTGCGTATCTCCCGGAATAGAAAGCGTGCTCAGGCACAACTGCCTGGATGGATCATGGCTCAATTAAAAACATGATGCATCATAAAGTTGTGGGTGTTTTAATGGTTTTGCCGTGCAAGCCAATAACAATAATCAGATGACCTGATGAATCCTGTCAGACCTACAGCGCCAGGCTCTCGCTCCACCCCAGGTGCCTAATTCAGTAAAGCATCGGTGTTTCTTCCTTGAAGCTGCCCTTACTCAATCAGAGCCTCGGCCCTGCCAGGAGCACTCCTCAATGTTCAAGAAAACTGCATTATTGCTTGCCATCACATGCAGCGCCGCCAGCTTGCAAGCCGCTGAGAAACTCGCCGTGGTTTCCTTCGGTGGTGACAACAAGGTGGTTCAGGAAAAAGCCTTCTACAAACCGTTCGAAGAGCGCGAAAAGGTCACCATTGAAGCCTCGGCCTATAACGGCGAAATGGCCAAGATCAAGGTCATGGCCGATACCGGGCAGGTCTCCTGGGACGTCGTCGAAGTGGAGACCCCGGAATTAATCCGTGGTTGCAGCGAAGGCCTGTTCGAGCCGTTGGACTGGGCGAAGATTGGCAAGCGCGAGGATTTCATCCCGGAGGCGGTGAGCGAGTGCGGCGCTGGGATCTTCATCTGGTCGACGGTACTGACCTACGACAGCAGCAAGTTCAAGGGCGTCCCGGCGGGCTGGGCGGATTTCTGGGATGTGCAGAAATTCCCGGGCAAGCGCGGCCTGCGCCGCGGCGCCAAGTTCACTCTGGAGTTCGCCCTGCTTGCTGACGGCGTGACGCAGGCCGATCTGTATAAGGTGCTGGGCACTGATGAGGGCGTCGAGCGGGCGTTCCGCAAGCTCGATCAGATCAAGTCGAACATCCAGTGGTGGGAAGCTGGCGCGCAACCGCTGCAGTGGCTGGCCGCCGGTGACGTGGTCATGACCTCGGCCTACAACGGCCGCGTGACCACGGCGCAGAAGGAGGGCCGCGACTTTGTCATGCAATGGAACGGCAGCCTCTACGACCTCGATCACTGGGCCATCGTCAAAGGCAGCAAGAGCAAGGAGCTGGCCGAGAAATTCATCGCCATGGCTAGCACGCCGCAGCTGCAAAAAATCTACGCTGAGGGCATTCCCTACGGCCCGACCAATACGCACACCACCGCGCTGATCGATCCGGCGATTCAAAGCAGCTTGCCGACGGCGCCGCAGAACTTGAAGAACGCACGGGCCATGGATATCGAGTTTTGGATCGACCATGGCGAGGATCTGGAACAGCGCTTCAACGCCTGGGCCAGCAAGTAATCAACCGATGCCCGGCGAGCTGAGTTGCTGGGCGTTCACTAGTCCACGGGAGTGTTGGGATGTCGCTGAATACCCAGGTTGTGTATGACCCCTTGTTGCAGGCGCAGCCGGCGCGAGTCAGCGCGATGCGTGCCGGTGTCATCGCCAGCGAGTGCTTTGGCGTGCTGGGCGCCATCCGCCCGTTGGCTGGTGAGCGCGATCTGAATTTCCAGCTCGCCTGCGCGGATGGCTCCTCCTATCTATTGAAGATTTCCCACCCGCTGGAAAACCCCCAGGTGGTGGATTTTCAGAACCAGGCGCTGCTGCAGATTCAGCACGCCGACCCCGAGTTGCCGGTGCAGCGCGTGTATGCCGCGCGCGATGGCCGTTATCAGGCAGCGGTCGATGTCGACGGCCAGCAGATGCTGGTGCGCTTGTTGTCGTTCGTCGATGGGCAGCCGCTGCATCAGGTCAAGCAGTCCGGTGCGAGTCTGCGGCGCAATCTCGGCGACGCCATGGCGCGGCTCGATATCGCGCTGGCCGGATATCAGCACCCGGCCTCCGGGCATGAACTGCTCTGGGACATGCAGCAGGCCGCTCGGTTGCGACCGCTGCTGGTGCATATTGATGACGAGCCCCTCAGAGCGCTAGCGAGCGAGGCGCTGGATGCCTTCGAGGTCCGCGCGTTGCCGCGTTATCCGGCGCTGCGGCGGCAAGTGATCCACAACGACCTCAACCCGCACAACGTGATCGTCGACCCGCAGCAGCCCGAGCGTGTGCTGAACATTCTTGATTTCGGCGACATGGTGCATGCGCCACTGATCAATGAGGTGGGTGTGGCAGCGGCCTATCAGGTGGGGCATGACGGTGACGTGTTGGCGCCCGCGCTGGACTTCGTGGCGGCCTACCATCGACGCAGTCTGCTGCGGGAAGAGGAGCTGGAGATCCTTGGCGAGCTGATCGCCACCCGGCTGGTGATGACCATCGCTATCACCGCCTGGCGCGCCAGCCTGCACCCGGAAAACCGCGACTACATCCTGCGCAACGTGCCCCAGGCTAGCGCCAGCCTGCGCGGCCTGGCGGCCATTTCCAGCGATACGACGCGCGCGCGCATTCATCAGGCCTGTCGGGGAGCGCTGCAGCCATGAGCATGATCAACGGATTCAGCGCTGCCGATGCAGCGCACTTGAGCGAAAAGGAAAAAAGCTTGATCGAGCGCCGTGAGCGGCTGCTTGGCCCGGCCTATCGGTTGTTCTACGAACGCCCGTTGCATACGGTACGCGGCGAGGGTGTGTGGCTATACGACGAAAGCGGCCGCGCCTATCTGGATGCCTACAACAATGTCGCTTCCATCGGCCATTGCCACCCGCGCGTGGTGCAGGCGATTGCCGAGCAGGCGGCGGTGCTCAATACCCACACTCGGTATCTGCAGGAAGGCATTCTCGATTACGCCGAGCAGCTGCTGGCGACCTTTCCGGCCGGGCTGGAGCAGGTAATGTTCACCTGCACCGGCAGCGAGGCCAACGACCTGGCGCTGCGCATCGCCAGGCATTACACCGGCGGTACGGGCATGATCATCACCCGGTTCGCCTACCACGGGGTGACCGGCGATATTGCCGAGCTGTCGCCGTCACTCGGCGCCAGCATCCAGCTTCCTGCCCATGCCCGTAGCGTGCGCGCCCCGGATATCTATCGCCTCGGGCCCGAGGCCAGCAAGCTGTTCGCCGACGACGTGCGCGCCGCCATCGCCGATCTACGTGCCCATGGCATCAAACCGGCAGCGCTGCTCATCGATGGCATCTTCGCCAGCGACGGCATCTTTGCAGAGCCTGAAGGCTGCATCGCCGAAGCGGTCGCCATCGCCAGGGCCGAGGGGCTGCTGTATATCGCCGATGAAGTGCAGTGCGGCTTTGCCCGCACCGGCTCACACATGTGGGGCTTTCAGCGCCATGGCGTGCAGCCGGACCTGGTCAGCCTCGGCAAGCCCATGGGCAACGGCCAGCCGATTGCTGGCGTGGTAGTGCGCCCGGAGGTGCTCGAACCGTTCGGCCGCAGCATGCGCTACTTCAATACTTTTGGCGGCAACCCGGTGTCCTGCGCAGCCGGCCAGGCGGTGCTGGACGTGATCCGCGACGAAGGCCTGCAGCAGCGCTCGGCGCAGATCGGTGATTACCTGCTGGCCGGCATTCGCCAGTTGGCGCAGCGCCATGCGCTGATCGGCGATGTGCGTGGCGCCGGGATGTTTATCGGTGTCGAGCTGGTCAGCGACCGTACCAGCAAAGCTCCTGCGGCTACGCAGGCCAAGCGGGTGGTCAACGGTATGCGCGAGCGGGGTGTGCTGATCAGCGCGGCCGGGCCACTGGAGAACATCCTGAAGATCCGGCCGTTGCTGGCCTTCGAGCAAAGCCATGCCGATTTGTTGATCGCGGCCTTGGATGAGGCCTTGCAAGCGCTGGCGTGAGCCAGTCAGGCCCGCTTGAGAAACTCGGCGGGCACCGCTTGGGTCAGCCACACGCCATTGTCGGCCTGGAAGAATTCGAACCCCTGGGCGTGCATGCGCAGTGCGTCCACCTCGAGAATCACCGGGCTGCCGTAACGTTGGCCGACCTGCAGGGCTGTCGGCACTTCCTGGGACAGGTGCACGTGATGGCGCGTCCCGGCGATCAGACCCTGGACCTCGATTGATTCCAGAAAGCGGCTGGCCGTGCCGTGGTAGAGGCATTCGGGCGGTTGCTTCTGCGTGTGTTGCAGCCGTACCTGGGCGCTCGAGTGGCCCTGGGCCGCGCGGATAAGACGGTCATCGGTGGACAGGCTGAAGCGCTTCTTGTCGCTACTGGTCACCACTTCCTTGATGGTTTCGATATCCAGCGAGCGGCCGCTGCGTGCAGCGCCTGCGATCAGCGCATCGATATCGGTCCAGCCTTCGCTGTCCAGCTGCAAGCCAATGGCCTGCGGTTCATGGCGCAGCACGTAGCTGAGGAATTTGCTGATTTCGTCGCGGCTCATCTTTCAATCACATCCCTGTCGTAAAAGCGGGGGCTCAGGCGCCTGGTGCGCTGTCCAGTGCCTTGCAGCTGGCGGCGAAGTTCTGCTTGCAGGCGCTCTGGAACAGGCGACGCGCCTGGTTGGGATCACGCTGCACACCATCGATACCGCGCAGGTAGAGGTTACCGAGAATGTGCTGGGCCATCGGGTTGCCGCTGCTGGCGGACTGGTTCAGGTATTTGAGCATGGCTGGCGAGTTGCGAAACTCCGGGTTGTCACGGCCGGTGTAGAGGTAGGCCAGGCTGACGGCTGCTTCGGCGTGGCCGCGATCGGCTGCCTGCTTCCACCAGTACTCGGCTTGTTTGAGATCCTTTTGCGGCTTGCCAACGAAGTAGAAACTGCCGAGCTTGAACTGGCTGTCCAGATCACCGCGCTGTGCCAGCTCGGTCAGGCGCTGGATGTCGCCGTCGACGGCCTGCTGTTCGGGTGACACGGTAGAGGTTGTGCCCTGGTCCGCAGGCGTCTTGGTTTCGTCACGGTTGGCGCAGCCTGCGAGCAGGGCGATGAGGCTGGCGAGCAGCAGGGGAGTGGTCAGGGCGGACAGTTGGATCATGTTGGGCTCCGGATAGACGACTCTTGCTTCATGGCCAATAGCGGTCAGTGAGCCGTCAGTGCTTCGATTGTTGTCGAGGTTCGACCGGGCTGCCTGCAAACGGTTCGCTTCCACTGAGGCAAATGCCCGGCGAGCAGATCTCTCTTGGTGGCATGAAAATACTAGTGTATTTTTTCATGAAATAATTATCCGATAATTTCATCGCATGTTCATGCAATCCTCCGCGCACCTCGCTACTTACTATGCAGGCTGCTACCCGGGCTCGATCCCCCAACGCTCGCGTCTTGAAGGCAACCTCGACTGCGATGTGCTGATCGTTGGCGCCGGCTTCAGCGGCCTGCACTGCGCGTTGCGGCTAGCACAGAGTGGCAAGCGTGTGGTCGTGCTGGAAGCCAGCCGCGTGGCCTGGGCAGCCTCGGGCCGCAATGGCGGGCAAGCGCTGCTGGGCTGGTCGTGCGATATGCCGCCGCTGGAAAAAGCCCTTGGCCTGCAGGGCGCCCGCCAGCTGTGGGACAGCATGTGCTGGGCCGCAGATGAGCTGCGCGAATTGCCGGCGCGTCATGGCTTCGATATCGACTACCGCGTTGGCAGTTTATGGACGGCGGTGCTGCCGCGCCGCGTCGCCCAGTTGCGTGAGGCGCAGCAGGAGGCCGTGCATAAGTGGGGCTACCGCGATCTGCGTCTGATCGAGGGCGCGGAGCTGCGCGAGTGGGTCGACAGCCCGCGCTACGTGGCGGCGCTGCACGATGCCAGGGGTGCCCATCTCGACCCGCTCAAGCTGGCCCAGGGGCTGGCCACAGCCATCGAGCAGGCCGGCGGGCGTATCTTCGAGCAGAGTCGCGCCCTCGCTTACGAAACCTTGCTCGAAGGTTATCGGGTGCGTACCTGCCACGGGGAGGTGCGCGCCGATGTATTGGTGCTGGCCTGCAACGCCTACCTCAATGACCTGGATAGACCTTTGTCGCGGCGCGTACTGCCAGTGGGCTCCTATCAGGTGGCGACCTCGGTGCTCGACCCGCAGTTGGCAAGTTCGCTGCTGCCCCATAACAGCTGCGTGATCGACAACCAGTTCGTGCCCGACTATTTCCGCCTGACCCCGGACAACCGCCTGCTCTTCGGTGGCGGCTGCACGTACCTGGGCGGTTTGCCGAGGGATATTCCAGCGGCTACGCGGCCTTATCTGGAGCGTGTGTTTCCCCAGCTCAAAGGCGTGGCCATCGATTACGGCTGGGGCGGGCATATCGACGTTACCTTGAGGCGCACGCCGGATGTCGGTCGCCAGGGGCAGCGTTACTGGCTGCAAGGTTTTTCCGGGCACGGCGTGCTGCCGACCCTGGCCGCGGCACGCGCCGTAACCGACGCAATTGCCGGCGACGAGCGATTATTGGGGTTGTATCAGCGCATCGATAATCCACCTTTCCCTGGCGCCTCGTGGCTGGCCGCGCCGCTAGAGGCGGCAGGCAAGGCCTGGTATCGGCTGCGGGACTATTTATGAAGGGCTCCACCGGCATGGACATGCAGGAAGAAATCGAAGGCCTCGCGATCCTCATCCGCGACCTGCGCAAGCACAAGAACCTTACGCTTGGCGAGCTGGCCGCGCGCATCGGCCGCTCGGTGGGCTTCCTGTCCCAGGTCGAGCGTGGACTGTCGAAGCCGACCGTGGCGGATCTGACCGCCATCAGCGAAGCGCTCGGCGTATCGACCACCTATTTCTACAGCCTGGAAAAGCCGCGGGCGCTGTCGTGGGTCACCCGGCCCGGTGAGCGGCGCACGCTGTATTACGCCGGCGGCATCACCGATGTGCTGGCGTCGCCGAGCATGTCAGCGGGCTTTTCGATGCTGGAAAGTCACCTGGCGCCTGGCGCGACCAGCGGTGACGGGCACCTGAACGACAGCTCGGAACAGGGCGGCTTCGTGCTCGAAGGCCAGTTGAGCATCTGGCTGGATGACCAGCCGGACCCCGTTACGCTCGGGCCCAATGACAGCTTCCAGTTGCCGCCGCACAGCCAGTTTCGTTACGCCAACCTTACCGATCAGCCCGCACGGGTACTCTGGGTGTTCCGCTAGGCGGGCACAGGAAATCTCACATGACCTTCAAGAGTTTGTCCGACGAAGTCCGCGCCTTTCGCGCCGCCCACCCCGACGTGCGTTACGTCGACCTGATCTGCCTGGATATTCCCGGGCATTTCTATGGCAAGCGTTACCCCATCGACATGCTGGAAAAAGTCGCCGCCGGCAGCCTGCTCAAGCTGCCGCAGAACTGCGTGCTGCTCGGTGCCCAGGGCGGGCTGCACGAGATCGGCGACTACTGCTTCAATGACGGCGACCCGGACGCCATACGGCGGCTGATTCCCGGCACGCTCAGGCCGGTGCGCTGGGAACAGCAGCCACTAGGGCAAATGCTGATTAGCTCCGATGGCACCGATTCGCCCATCGAGTTCGAGCCCCGGGAAGTGCTGGCACGGGTGCTGGCGCGCCTGGCGGCCAAGGGGATTCGGCCGGTTGTGGCCTTCGAACTGGAGTTCTACCTGTTCGACCGCGCCCTGAAGGACGGCTTGCCGCAATACCCCCGCGATCCGCTGTGTGGTGATGAGGACGATCAGCCCAACCTGCATATCGAGCGCCTGTCGCGCTTCTCCCCGGTACTCCACGAGATTGTTGAGGTGGCCAATGAGCAGGGTATCGACGCCAACGTGATCACTGCGGAGATCGGCCCCGGGCAATTCGAGATCAACTTCGGCCACTGTGAGGATGGTCTGCAGGCCGCCGACTGGGCGGCGTTGTTCACCCGCCTGACCCGCGGCGTGGCGCTCAAGCATGGTCACCGGTCGAGCTTCATGAGTAAGCCCTATCTGGATGCGCCAGGCAGTGGCATGCACGTGCATGTCAGTCTGTACGATGAACAGGGCAATAACCTGCTGGCGCTCGACGGCGGCACGCCTCTGCGCCATGCAGTGGCCGGTTGCCTGGACTGGCTGCCGCACTGCATGCCGATTTTTGCCCCGCACCACAACGCCTATCGCCGCTATGGCTCACGGGTGAACGCTGCCAGCCGTGCCAGCTGGGGCTACGAGGACCGTGACGCCTGTGTACGCATCCCCGATTCGGATGCCCGCAACCTGCGCATCGAGCATCGCCTGGCCGGTGCCGACGCCAACCCTTATCTGGTGCTGGCGGCGATTCTGGGCGCCATGGAGCATGGTCTCGAGCAGCGCGCCGAGCCTATCGCACCGTTGAGCGAGAACCGTCAGAGCGGCATCGACTTTCCTATGGACATGCTCGCGGCGGTGGCGCAGATGCGCCATCACCCGGAGGTCAATGCCGGGCTGGGTGAGGAGTTCGTGATGGTGTACTGCGAAAACAAACGACAGGATCACCTGGCGTTCATGGAGCACATCAATGCCCGCGAGTACCGCTGGTTCCTCTGAGGCTCTGTGCGAAAGTACCTGCGCTCGGTGATGCTTCGTTAAAAATCGCTTCGGCCTGCTCATTTACAGCTCGTAAACTCCGCGGCCTCACCGATTTTTGCCTCGCCTGACCTTCGCTCGGAGACTTTCGTACAGACCCTGAGGTATGTGCATAAATAGAAAAACCCGCCGATGGCGGGTTTTTTTCTATGGGGCAGCCGGTTAGCGGAACAGCGACCAGCTCACTGCATAGTCATTGAAGCCCAGGCCCCACAG
Source organism: Phytopseudomonas punonensis (assembly GCF_900142655.1). Taxonomy (GTDB): domain Bacteria; phylum Pseudomonadota; class Gammaproteobacteria; order Pseudomonadales; family Pseudomonadaceae; genus Aquipseudomonas; species Aquipseudomonas punonensis. The sequence continues at coordinate 95,898 of NZ_FRBQ01000006.1, forward strand.
CGCGACGGTCAGGGCCAGCAGCAGCTCCAGCACCAAGACGCCGATTGCCAGGGTGCCGCCGGAGATGGTCAGCCCCTCGTTGACCGGAATGCGCAGGAACGCTGGCATGCCCACGTACAGCAAGCGTGCACTGTAGGCCAGCGCGACGATGCCGACCATCAGCAGCAGCCAGGCCTTCGGATAGAGCAGGGCGAGACCGGCGATGAACAGCGGCGTGGCCACGTAGCCTGCGAAGATGATGCAGCGGCTACGGCTCGGGCGACTGGCGAAGGAGTCGGACATCCAGTGGATGACGTTACCCATGATGGCCACGCCGATCAGCATCAGGATGTAGAACACGATCCCCAGCGCTGCGGCGGTCGGCACTGCCACCTTGTAGGCTTCACCGCCCAGGTGCCAGCCGATCTGGGTTGTACCGATAAAAGCACTGACCACGGGGATGAGTGCCATCAGCAGAACGTGGCGGGCATAAAGGTTGGTGATGCTTTCCTTTTCCCGGTCGATGTTGCGCCACTCGCGGCCCGGATTGGCCAGCAGCCCCCAAATGTGATTGATCATGACTCTTCTCCTCTGACTCCAGCATCGTGCCGGCATGAGATACCCGAGAGCTGATCAGTCTGGATTGTGCGGCAGGTGCCATTCAATTCAGCCCTCACAGGTATGAGTGAAGTTCACCACAATAGGTTTGACCAGAAATTTACCCTGTGGCCGTGCCCGCTTTTGTTGTGGCTGCCAGATTGGAGATCGATGCCGCGGTTGGCGGGCCGCGGCGGCAAGTGAGCGCCGTTCGTATTGGCGCGTAACTGGGTATGTCGAGTGATCGCCGCGAGAATCGCAGCGTGGCGCTGCAAAGCCCGCAGAAATAGGCTTTTGACAGTCCGGGGGCAGGGGAGGGCGATACCCATACCTTTCCTGTGTGCTCTTTGGCCCCTGCCTCCGGTAGGGCAAAAATGCTATGTTTCGCCCCCTCTCAGGCAGGGCTAGATCATGAGCGACGATAAGGCACGTAATCACTCCATCGAACAGTCTGACAGCGGCAAGCGCGGCGGCTGTCTGTGGCTGACTCTGCTCGGCCTCGGTTTCATCGTGCTGGTGTTCGGCATCATCATCTACGCCATCACCCGCGAGCAGACCGCTGACATCCAGGCCAACGAGCAGCGCGCCATTCAGGCCTGCTGGGTCAAGGCCAATGACCCGTCGGCAACGCCGACCTCGCGCTCCTTCGCTACCGATAGCTGTAAGGAAATGGAAAAGCAGTTTCGCCTCAAGTACAACCGCGAGCCTGAGTGATGAGCCAGGAACAGACTGCTCCCTCCAAACGCTTTCTGCTGATCCTGTGCCTGCTGGCGTTGGCCGTCATGCTGGCCATCGGTGCCTGGGTGTGGGGGCGCTTTGGCGTTGCTTACCTGCGCCCCTTCGGTGATCAGGAGCAGCAAGCCGTGTTCTTTCAGGGCGGCGGCCTCAAGTTACCCGCCGAGCTGGCCGGACCGGGCAAGATCCGTGTGGTGCATTTCTGGGATCCCCAGTGCCCGTGCCATAAGGAAACCGACGCCCACCTCAATTACCTTATCGGCCTGTATCGGTTTTCCGGGGTCGAGTTTTACAGCGTGCAGAAGCCGGGCAGCGAGGGTGAGATGCTACCGTTTCTGCGTGGCAAGCTGACGCCACTCGACAAGCTCGAAGGCATGGAGTCGATTCCGGCCAGCCCGGCCATCGCCATCTGGGATCAGAAGGGTAACCTGGCGTATGCCGGCCCCTACAGCGAGGGGCTGGTGTGCAACTCCTCGAACAGTTTCGTCGAGCCGATTCTTGATGCGTTGTCGGCCAATCGCAGTGTTTCGGCAGCCAACACCATGGCGGTGGGCTGCTACTGCGATTGGCAATCGAAAGAAGGTTCTTGACCTGTCACAGTAATCCTTGTGATTTTTAGGGTTATTGCTGTGCGACATATTGCCGCGTAACTGCGCAGGCATGAGCCACTATCATAAGTCTCAACTCATCCTTTAATTGGCGCTTGGCCTGCGAGCTGTGACTTGCTCCCGGGCTACAGGGTCTATGAGGTGGGGCTTTGCGAGTTTAGCGAGCAGTTGCCGGTTGCAGGGTTGCAGCCGGTGTTCCAGGGCTGGGGCAGGCTGGGCGAAATACACACCCAGACTATTTGTAGGCCCATCGTCGTTATGCGGTTGGTTTTTTTGGCTGCGTAACCGAAAATGTCGCCCCCTCCGTTTAGTAGTTTCGATGTTGAAACGATTTCGGTGCCTGAGCGCATCGTTTTCCTGACATGCCCGGCGGTATTGGGTGCCAGGCTGAACAGAACGCTATGTGGGATATCACTTTGCTGAAGGTCGTGAAATGAGAGAAGAGAAGTACCACCGCTTGTTCCGCACGCTTCTGACGATTGTCGTGGCCGTCTCCCTGAGTGGCTGCGACTGGGTTCTTTTCGATTCGAAAGGCCAAATCGGTATCGAGCAGCGTAACCTGATCATTACCGCCACTCTGCTGATGCTGATCGTGGTGGTACCCGTCATTTTCATGACCATTCTGTTCGCATGGCGCTATCGCTCCTCGAACAAGGACGCGACTTACGCGCCTGAGTGGGCTCACTCGCACAAGATCGAGGCCATCGTTTGGGGCGTCCCTTGCGTGATCATCATCGTGCTCGCGGTGATCACCTGGAAAACCACCCACTCGCTCGATCCGTACAAGCCTATCGAGTCCGAGGTCAAACCGCTGACCGTGGAAGTGGTAGCGCTGGACTGGAAATGGCTGTTCATCTATCCGGAGCAGGGCATCGCTACCGTCAATGAGCTGTACATTCCGGCCAACACGCCGATCAGCTTCCAGATCACTTCGCAGACCGTGATGAACACCTTCTTCATCCCGCAGCTCGGCGGCATGGTCTACGCGATGGGCGGCATGCGCACCCAGCTGCACCTGATTGCCAACGAGCCAGGCGAGTTCTTCGGCCTGTCGGGCAACTACAGCGGTCATGGTTTCTCGGGCATGAAGTTCCAGACTCACGCGACCAGCAACGAAGAGTTCGAGCAGTGGGTGGCCAAGGTCAAACAGTCGCCGAACACGCTGGACTTCAATGGCAACTACAAAATGCTGTCCAAGGCGAGTGAAAACAACCCAGTCGAGTACTTCAATGCTCAGCCAGGCCTGTTCCGGCAGATCCTCGGCCAGTACATCGATTACAAGAGCAACCCTGTGAGCGAAGCCGCGCACGCTTCAGGTGCGGAGGAATAAACGATGTTCGGAAAGCTGACACTAGATGCAATACCCCTGCACGAGCCCATCCTTGTAATCACCATGATCGCGGTGGCTCTGGGTGGTCTCGGGCTGGTTGCCGCGCTGACCTACTTCAAGAAATGGGGCTACCTGTGGACTGAATGGCTGACCTCGGTCGACCACAAGAAAATCGGCGTGATGTACATTCTCGTCGCATTGGTCATGCTGCTGCGCGGCTTCGCTGACGCAATCATGATGCGTACCCAGTTGGCTATCGCCACGGGTGGCTCGGAAGGCTATCTGCCGCCACACCACTACGATCAGATCTTTACCGCTCACGGTACGATCATGATCTTCTTCGTGGCCATGCCACTGGTGGTCGGTCTGATGAACATCGTCACGCCGCTGCAGATCGGTGCGCGCGACGTTGCTTTCCCGTTCCTCAACTCGCTGAGCTTCTGGCTGTTCGTGGTTGGCGTGCTGCTGACCAACGTATCGCTGTTCGTCGGTGAGTTCGCCATGACTGGCTGGGTCGCGTACCCGCCGTTGTCGGGCATCGAGTACAGTCCGGGAGTCGGGGTTGACTACTACATATGGGCGCTGCAGATATCCGGTATCGGTACGCTGCTCACCGGTGTCAACTTCTTCGTGACCATCATCAAGATGCGTGCCCCTGGCATGACCCTGATGAAAATGCCGATCTTCACCTGGACCATCCTGTGCACCAGCGTGATCATCTGCGGCGCGTTCCCGATTCTGACTGCCGTGCTCGGCATGCTGACTCTGGACCGCTACCTGGATTTCCACTTCTTCACTAACGAAGCTGGTGGCAACCCGATGATGTACGTCAACCTCCTGTGGGCCTGGGGCCACCCTGAGGTGTACATCCTGATCCTGCCGGCTTTCGGTGTATTCTCCGAAGTCACTTCGGTGTTCGCTCGCAAGCGTCTGTTCGGCTACGCCTCGATGGTCTGGGCCACCGTGGCAATCACCGTGCTGTCGTTCGTGGTATGGCTGCACCACTTCTTCACCATGGGCTCTGGGGCCAGCGTCAACGCCTTCTTCGGTATCGCGACGATGATCATCGCCATCCCGACCGGTGTGAAGATCTTCACCTGGCTGTTCACCATGTACCGCGGTCGTCTGGAGTTCACTTCGCCGATCCTGTGGACCCTGGGCTTCATCATCACCTTCTCCATTGGTGGTATGACCGGCGTACTGCTGGCCGTTCCAGGTGCTGACTTCCTGCTGCACAACAGCCTGTTCCTGATCGCCCACTTCCACAACGTGATCATCGGCGGTGCGGTATTCGGCTACATGGCCGGTATCACCTTCTGGTTCCCGAAAGCGTTCGGCTTCAAGCTGCACGAAGGCTGGGGCAAGGCATCGTTCTGGTTCTGGATCGTCGGCTTCTACTTCGCGTTCATGCCGCTCTACGTGCTGGGCTTCATGGGCATGACCCGTCGTCTGAACAGCACCACCAACCCAGAGTGGGAGCCGTGGCTGTACGTGGCCGTGGTCGGCGCGGTGATGATCGGTATCGGTATCCTGTGCACCTTGATCCAGTTCGCTGTGTCGATCATCAAGCGCAAAGAGCTGGCCGACGTGACGGGCGACCCATGGGACGCGCGTACCTTGGAGTGGTCCACTTCTTCGCCACCGCCGTTCTACAACTTCGCTGTTACTCCGCGCGGTGATCGTATCGACGAGTTCCACGAGCAGAAGCGCGATGGCCTCAAGCCTGCGCCGACCAAGTACTCGCCGATCCACATGCCGAAGAACACCGGTGTTGGCCTGATCATGTCCATTGGCGCTCTGGGCTTTGGCTTCGCCCTGATCTGGCATATCTGGTGGCTGGCTGCATTGAGCTTCGTAGGTACCTTCGCCGTTCTGATTCGCAACAGCTACAACACAGACGTCGATTACTACGTGCAGCCCGATGAGATCGAGCGCATCGAGAATGCACACATTCAAGCAAAGGCTAAGCAGGCGTAAACCATGTCCAGTGAAGTTTTGAGCAACCACGCCGCTCATGACGATGATCATGAGCACGAGCATCACCACGACGCGGGTGAAATGAAGGTCTTCGGGTTCTGGATTTACCTGATGACCGACTGCATCCTGTTCGCGAGTATCTTTGCAGGCTTCGCGGTGCTCAGCACCGCGTACGCCGGCGGTCCTACTCCGAAGGATCTGATCGACCTGAAACTCGTTCTGGTCGAAACATTCGCCCTGTTGTTCTCCAGCATCACCTACGGCATGGCCATGCTGGCCATGTACCGTGGCGACAAAGGCAAAGTGCTGTCCTGGCTTGCCGCGACCTTCCTGTTCGGCCTGGTGTTCATCTCGATCGAGTTGTACGAGTTCCACCACCTGATCCATGAAGGTGCTGCGCCGCAGGTCAGCGCTTACTGGTCGGCATTCTTCACCCTCGTCGGCACCCACGGTCTGCACGTCAGTGCCGGCCTGGTGTGGATGGCTGTGATGATGCACCAGGTCGCCAGCCGCGGCCTGACTCCGGTCACCCAGACCCGCCTGAGCTGCCTGAGCCTGTTCTGGCACTTCCTCGATGTGGTCTGGATCTGCGTGTTTACCGTTGTTTACCTGATGGGGGCTCTGTAATGGCTCATGATCACCACTCTGCCGCTGGCGCGAGCCACGGCAGCACCAAGGATTACGTCGTCGGCTTCGTGCTGTCGATCATCCTCACCGTGATCCCGTTCGCGATCGTGATGAACCCCGTCATGTCGAAAGCGGCCACGTTGTTCACCATCGTTGCCTTCGCGGTCGTGCAGATCTACGTGCACCTTGTGTACTTCCTGCACATGAACACGTCCTCCGCGCAGCGTTGGAACACGGTGGCATTCGTGTTCACCATCCTGATCACCATCATCGTCGTAGCGCTCTCTATCTGGATCATCTGGAGCATGCACTACTACATGATGGCCAACTAAAAGAGAGCAGCCTGATGTTCAAGCAATACCTGCTCCTGACCAAGCCGGGCATCGTCTTCGGGAACATGATTTCCGTCGCCGGTGGTTTCTTCCTGGCTTCGAAGGGGGATATCGACCTGATGCTGTTCCTGGCAACAGCACTCGGCGTCGCTCTGGTGATTGCTTCCGGTTGCGTGTTCAACAACTACATCGATATGGACATCGATGAAAAGATGGAGCGGACCAAGAACAGGGTGCTGGTAAAAGGCCTGGTTCCGCCGACTCATGCCATCGTTTACGCCTGCATCCTGGGGATTGCAGGCGTTGCCTTGCTCTATAAAGCTACGAATTTGCTTGCAGTCGCCTTGGTCCTCATGGGCTTTGTCGTCTACGTCGGGCTGTACAGCCTGTACCTCAAGCGCAATTCGGTTTATGGAACCCTGGTTGGCAGTCTGTCGGGCGCCGCTCCGCCTGTTGTGGGCTATTGCGCTGTAAGCAACGAGTTCGACATGGGGGCAGCAATTCTGCTGCTGATCTTCAGCCTCTGGCAGATGCCCCACTCGTACGCTATCGCCATTTTCCGTTTCAATGACTACCAGGCCGCCAACATTCCGGTGTTGCCGGTGATCAAGGGCGTTCCTGCTGCCAAGCGCAGCATCGTCCTGTACATCGCCGCGTTCCTGGTCGCCACCCTGATGTTGACCATCAGCGGTTACGCGGGCTACAGCTACTTCGTGGTAGCAGCAGTCAGCGGTGCCTACTGGTTGTGGATGGGGGTGTCGGGTTACAAGGCCGTCGATGACAAGGTCTGGGCACGCAAGCTGTTCGTGTTCTCCATCGTCACCATCACCGCGCTGAGCGTGATGATGTCGGTGGACTTCCAGGCCACGCCAAGCCAGATGCTGATGACCTCGGTCAATCACATCTGTGGCGTCGACAACGTCAGTGGTTTCTGTGCGGCATTTGCCTCGCGCTAAGCTTTGACGAGCGAATCGAGCGGGCCCCGTCATCAATGATGACGGGGCCCGTTTTCGTTACGCGTAAGCAATGTGTGTACGCCGAATTCTGAGAGTGGGAGATATAACCGTGAACGAGCAAGACGCTTTCATTGCCGGTCTCAAGGACCGCTTGCCCGAGGATCTCCGTGATTCCTTCACCGCCGAGCAGCTCGCTGCACTCAAGGTGGCCTTTGGCGCGCGGCAGTGGGGCCGCCATCCGCTGGACCTGCGCGGCACCCTTAAACTGTGGCGCTGGCGCTACTATTTCGTGTTCCTGGCCGGGCGCAACAAGCGTGACCTGAGCCGAGCCCAGCAGGAGCTGTCGCTGACCGCCAAGGCCCTGGGGGTCAGCCTGTTCCTGATGGTTTCCCTGGCGCTTGGCCTGCTGTTCCTGTACCTGATCAAGTCGGCACTGGGCATCAACCTGTTTTCAGGATTCTCCTTGGGCCTGTGGGACTGGTTCAACCGCGCCTGAACAGCAAGGCCTTGAGCCCGCCTTCAGGGTTGGCGTCGGGAAACTCCGGTGGGTTTTCCAGGCGCCTCTCGAAGCGCAGCTCGGGGGCTTCGCTGGCCATACCGGAGATCAAAAAATCACTGCCGACAGTGGGATCGTTGACGCAAGCCAGCACGCAGCCTTCGGGGCCCAGTAGTTCCGGCAGCTTGCGCAGGATCTTCTGATAGTCGCGCGTCAACGCAAAGCTGCCTTTCTGGAACGACGGCGGGTCAATGATGATCAGGTCGTAGGGGCCGTGGCGTTTGACCTTGCCCCACGACTTGAACAGCTCGTGGCCAAGAAAGCTGACCCGGCTGAGATCATGCTCGTTCAGGCGGTGATTGTCGCGGCCTCGGCTCAGAGCGGCCTTGGCCATGTCCAGATTGACCACGTGCTCGGCACCGCCAGCGAGTGCCGAGACAGAAAAGCCGCAGGTGTAGGCGAACAGGTTGAGCACCCTTTTGCCCCTGGCATTGTCGCGTACCCAGCGGCGCCCCAGTCGCATGTCGAGAAACAGCCCGGTGTTTTGCTTGCGGCCCAGGTCGAGCAAGAAGCGCTGGCCGTCCTCAACGATCACCCACTCTTCGGGTAGCTCGCCAGCCATACACAGCATTGGGCTGTCGGGCAGGTAGCGCTGTTGCAGCAGCAAGCTTTTGGCGTTGCTGCTGCGCCACGTCGGCGACTCGCTGAGTTGCTGCAGCATGACTTGCAACGCATTAAGCTCCTCGCCCGCAGGCTCCCGGAACAGGCACACCAGCATGATGCCCTGCAGCCAATCGACCGTGATGTGCTCTAGCCCCTCCCAGCAGCGCCCACGCCCGTGGAACAGGCGGCGGGCCTCGCTCGGTGGTGCGCTCAAGGCGTCGCTCAGGTGGTGGTGCAGCAGGGCGAGATTGGCTGGAGTCATGGGCAGTGCTATCGGTCGGCAGGGCGCGGCAGTGTAAATCAAAGCAATTGCCAGCCACGAATCGAGCTTTTGCGGGCACATAAAAAAGCCCGTCACGAGGACGGGCCAAATATGCCACTGGAGTCGGCGATGCGATGCGGTGTTACAGGATCGACAACGGGTAGTTGATGATCAGACGGTTTTCGCTCATGTCCTGGCCAACATCACGACGAAGGCTGGAGTTACGCACGCGAATGTTCAGATTTTTCAGCACGCCATCTTGCAGGGTATAAGCCAGTTCGGTTTCACGGCTCCACTCTTCAGCGTCGTCACGGGTGGCGCTTGCGCGGATGTTGTCGCCTTTGGTGTAACGGTTCATCAGGCTCAGGCCAGGAACGCCCAGAGCGGCGAAGCTGTAGTCGTGACGAATCGCCCAAGAGCGCTCATCCACGCCGTCAAAAGCGCTGGTGAAACCATCGTTGACCAGCAGGCCGCCGCTTGTGCCATCGACTTTGATGAAGCGGCTGTCACCACTTAGCTTCTGGTAGTTCACGGTAAAGGTGTTCATGCCTGTCTTGGCGGAGAAGCTTCCCTGATAGACCTTGTTATCCAGCTTGCCCGCTTTGGACGAGCCTTCGTCTTTACTGTCGACATAACCGAGGTTGGCACCCAGTACCCAATCGCCGACTGGTTGGCTGTGGGTCAACTGCAGGTAATTCTGTTGGTAGATGTCGTTCAGCTCAGCGCGCCACAAGCCAATCATGGTGCGTTTTTCGTTGAACTTGAATTCACCACCGGCGAAGTCGAAAGCGTTGGTTTTGAATCCGGAGTAGGACATACGCTCTAGGCTGGCATCGTTACGCGCGCTGTTGCCATTGAAGCGACCGCCATACAGGGACAGGCCTTCAATTTCGTTGACCGTGAGCTGGCCACCCTTGAAAGTCTGCGGCAGGGAGCGGCCATCATCGGCGCGCAGTATTGGCAGTACGGCAAACCATTCGCCAACTTTCAGCTCGGTTTTGGAGATTTTGGCTTTGGCAGCTACCGCTGTGCGGCCGAAATCACCTGCAGAGTGAGCATCGTTGCCCGTGCCATGAGTCGGGAACAACTCGCTGTTGATTGTCCCTTTGCCGCCATCCAGCTTGACGGCGTACATACCCAACACGTCGAGTCCGAAACCGACGGTGCCCGCCGTGTAGCCGGAGCGTGCGTCCAAGATAAAACTCTGCGCCCACTCAGCTCTCTGACCTTGGTCATCGCCCTGGACTTGGGGGCCCGTGTGGTTGAGGAAGTTGCGGTTGAAGTAGTAGTTGCGCAGGTTGAGGTTGACCTTGGCATCCTCTACAAAACCTTCGGCATGGGCCGCGAATGGCATGGCGAGGGCCATGGTTCCGGCTCCGATCAGGCCCAGCGAGATGATTTTGCGTGCTGTCATTGTTGTTGTGCTCCCGATTTTTGAACAGACCGCCCAGTGCCAATCAGTGATCGACATGCCTTGAGGTCGGTGTGGAATGCCCCTTGCGGGGCGCAGACCTGCGTGCGTTCACGCAGGACTCTGCCTCAGGCCCTAGCCATCGGCGAATAAGTGGCGCGCAGGTATTGAAATGAATGCGTCGGGCAGGGCGCTGTGGCCCAGAGAAAATGTGCGGGTGACGTGAAGGCGAATGTCTTCATGGTGCGACCTTTTTTGTTTTTATAAGGTTTGTTGTCATACAACATTGGCGGGGATTATCGACAGCTCCGAATCGCCTTGTCAACGCACGCTGATGAAAAGTTCCCACACCGTGCTGAATATCCCGTTTACCCGGCAACGGAGCTATAGCCTAAGCCTCACAGCTATGGGCTTTTGGGTTATATCGGTAGCGCATTTTCGCTGCTGTTTGAGGTGGATGATGTAGGCTAGCCAATGCACTCGCCTCTCAATAAATGTTGTGCGATAACGTATATCAGCTAAAAAAGTGAGAGATTTTCATGCCGCATTGCCTTATTGAAGGTGCTCGTTCACTCGAAAAGATTCTTGAGCCCGGTGCGCTCGTGGCATTGGTTCACGACACTGCGATGGGCACGGGATTATTCAAGGAAGGGGAGGTGAAGGTACGCCTGAGTCTTTACGATCACTACAGTGTCGGCGGCAATCAGAGTGACTTTGTGCATGTGATCTTCTACTTGCTGGCCGGTCGTACGGACGAGCAGAAGAAAGCCCTGTCGATGGCCATCGTGCGCAAGCTGGTGGAGCGTTTGCCAGAGGTCGAGAGCATTTCACTGGATGTGCGCGATATGCGCCGCGAAGCTTTCAGCAACCGACGCCATTGTCTGGACGCAGGTTGATCGGCCAGACCGGGCGGTAACGGCTACCGCCCGGCCAGCGATTAACCCCGGTAGTAACGCTGCGCCACGAATGGCGTCTTGGCGACTTTCATGGCGACGCGCTTGCCGCGTACCAGTGCCCATACCTCCGTATCTACGGACGCGTGACTGCTCTGCACGTAGCCCATCGCCAGCGGCGCGCCCAGGCTAGGGCCGAAGCCGCCGCTGCACACCTGACCGATGATCTCGCCTTCAGCATTCACCAGCTCTGCGCCCTCGCGTACCGGCGTGCGCTCCTGAGGCAGCAAGCCGACGCGTTTGCGGGCGACGCCATCGCGTTTCTGGGCGAAGATCCGCTCTGCGCCTGGAAAGCCGCCGGGGCGTGTGCCGTCGGCGCGGCGTGCTTTCGAGATCGCCCATACCAGGCTCGCTTCGATCGGCGTGGTGTCGGTGCTCATGTCGTGGCCGTACAGACACAGGCCGGCTTCCAGACGCAGCGAATCACGGGCGCCCAGGCCGATTGCCTGTACTTCCGGCTCGGCGAGCAGGCTACGCGCCAGGATTTCTGCATGGGCGGCAGGCACGGAGATCTCGTAGCCATCCTCGCCGGTGTAGCCCGAACGGCTGACGTAACAGTCCACGCCGAGCAGGCGCACGGCCTGAAATTGCATGAAGGTCATCTTAGCGACTTCAGGCGCCAGGCGGGTGAGCACATCGACTGCCTTGGGGCCCTGCAGGGCCAGCAGTGCGCGTTCGAAGCGTGATTCGATCTGGCACTGATTGGCTATGTGCTGCTGCAGGTGCATCAGGTCCTGATGCTTGCAGGCCGCGTTGACCACCAGAAACAGCGTGTCGTTACCCAGGTTGGCGACCATCAGGTCATCGAGAATGCCGCCGTTGGTGTCGGTGAACATGGCGTAGCGCTGCATGTCGACTGGCAGGTCGATGATGTCGACGGGTACCAGGCTTTCCAGTGCCTTGGCGGCGCCAGCACCGCGCAGGATGATCTGTCCCATGTGCGAGACATCGAACAAGCCGGCGGCTTCGCGGGTGTGCAGGTGCTCTTTCATCACGCCGAGCGGATATTGCACCGGCATCTCGTAGCCAGCGAACGGCACCATGCGCGCGCCCAGTTCGAGGTGCAGCGCGTGAAGCGGCGTTTTCGCCAGAGTTTCAGTGGTCATTGCGCTCTCCTGTATAGGCTGTGAGCGGCCCGCCGCAGCGTGCGGGCAAAACGAAGAGGGCAGCTGCCGGTGGCGCCGGCAGCCGATGGGCAATCAGGCGTCCTGATAGGCCTCGATGGGCGGGCAGGCGCAGACCAGATTGCGGTCGCCGAACACGTTGTCAACCCGGCCTACCGGCGGCCAGTACTTGCCATCGATCAGGTTGCGAGTCGGGAAGACCGCCTGTTCACGGCTGTACGGATGCGTCCACTCACCCACCAACTCGGCAGCGGTGTGCGGGGCATTTTTCAGCGGGTTGTCGTCGGCGTTCAGTTCGCCGCGCTCGACTGCACGGATCTCTTCGCGGATGGCGATCATGGCGTCACAGAAGCGATCCAGCTCCTGCTTGGATTCGCTTTCGGTCGGCTCGATCATCAGCGTGCCGGCCACCGGGAAGGACATGGTCGGTGCGTGGAAGCCGAAGTCGATAAGGCGCTTGGCTACGTCGTCGACGCTGATGCAGCTGCTGTCCTTGAGCGGGCGCAGGTCGAGAATGCACTCGTGCGCCACCAAGCCGCCTTCACCGCTGTACAGCACCGGATAGTGTTCCTCCAGGCGGCGGGCGATGTAGTTGGCATTGAGAATCGCCATCTGCGAGGCCAGGCGCAGGCCAGTGCCGCCCATCATACGGATGTACATCCAGGTGATTGGCAGAATGCTTGCGCTGCCAAAAGGCGCGGCACTGACTGCACCTTCTTTGCGCTGCATATGCGCGTGGCCGGGCAGGAACGGTGCTAGGTGGGATTTCACACCAATCGGGCCAACGCCCGGGCCACCACCGCCGTGGGGAATGCAGAAGGTTTTGTGCAGGTTGAGGTGCGATACGTCGCCGCCAAACTTGCCGGGGGCGCAGAGGCCAACCATGGCGTTCATGTTGGCGCCATCGATATACACCTGGCCGCCGTTGTCATGAACGATGGCACAGATCTCGCGGATGCCTTCCTCGAACACACCGTGGGTGGACGGGTAGGTGATCATGATCGCTGCCAGCTGATCGCGATGCTGCTCGGCTTTGGCGCGCAGGTCGTCGATGTCGACGTTGCCGCGGGCGTCGCAGGCGGTGACTACCACGCGCATACCGGCCATGTGTGCGGTCGCCGGGTTGGTGCCGTGAGCCGATTGCGGGATCAGGCAGATATCGCGCTTATCGTCGCCGCGACTCTGGTGGTAGGCGCGGATCGCCAGCAGGCCGGCGTATTCACCCTGGGAGCCAGCGTTGGGCTGCAGCGATACAGCGTCGTAGCCGGTGGCGGCGCAGAGCATGGCTTCCAACTCGTCAGTCAGCTCCTGATAGCCGGCGCTCTGCTCGGCAGGTGCGAATGGGTGCAAGTTGCCGAACTCCGCCCAGGTGACCGGAATCATCTCGCTGGCGGCGTTGAGTTTCATGGTGCACGAACCCAGCGGGATCATGCTGCGATCCAGCGCCAGGTCTTTGTCGGCGAGCTTGCGCAGGTAGCGCATCAACTCGGTTTCCGAGTGGTAGCGGTTGAATACCGGGTGCTCGAGAATCGCCGATTGACGTAGCAGGGCGGCAGGCAGGCCGCTGTCGGTAGTGCTGGAGAGTGCTGCGAAATCCGGTAAGGCCTTGCCGTCTGCGAACAGTGTCCAGAGTTGTTCGATATCCGCCTGAGTAGTGGTTTCGTCAAACGACAGGCCGACACGCTCGGCATCCACTTCGCGCAGGTTGATGCCGGCTGCGCGAGCTTTTTCGTGCAAGGCGACGGTCTGCGCGCCAGTGCGCAAGGTCAGGGTATCGAAGAATGCCTGCTGTTCGACCTGCAGGCCGAGGCTCTGCGCGCCGCGCGCGAAGATCAGCGTCAACTGATGGACACGTTTGGCGATCTGCGTCAGCCCTTGAGGGCCGTGGTACACGGCGTACATGGCGGCAATGTTGGCCAGCAGTACCTGAGCGGTGCAGATGTTGCTCGTGGCCTTCTCGCGGCGAATGTGTTGCTCCCGGGTTTGCATGGCCAGGCGCAGGGCCGGGTTGCCAAAGCGGTCCACCGACATACCGACCAGGCGGCCCGGTATGTCACGCTTGAATGCGTCACGGGTAGCGAAGTAGGCCGCGTGTGGGCCACCGAAACCCAGTGGCACGCCAAAGCGCTGGGCGCTGCCCAGGGCGACGTCAGCACCGAACTCGCCCGGCGCTTGCAGCAGGGTCAGGGCCAGCAGGTCGGCGGCGACGGCGACCAGAGCGTTGGCGCCGTGGAAGCGCTCGACCACTTCGCGGTAATCGAAGATGTCGCCATTGCTCGCCGGGTACTGCAGCAGAGCGCCAAAGAAGGCGCTGGCGTCGTCGATAGTGGCTTCGTCACCAACCACCACCTCTATACCCAACGGCTCGGCGCGGGTGCGCAGCACGTCGAGGGTCTGCGGATGGCAGTGCTGGGAGGCGAAGAAGGCGTTGGCGGCCTTGTTCTTCGACAGGCGCTTGCAGAAGGTCATGGCTTCTGCGGCAGCGGTGCCTTCGTCGAGCAGTGAGGCGTTGGCGATCGGCAGGCCGGTAAGGTCGCTGATCAGGGTCTGGAAGTTGAGCAGCGACTCCAGGCGGCCCTGGGAAATTTCTGGTTGGTACGGCGTATAGGCGGTGTACCAGGCCGGGTTTTCCAGCAGGTTGCGCAGGATCGGTGACGGCGTGTGGGTGCCGTAGTAACCCTGGCCGATGTAATTGCGAAACAGCTGGTTCTTGGCGGCGATGGCCTTGATGGCGGCCAGGGCATCGGCTTCGCTCTGGCCGTCGCCGGCCGGCAGTACGCTGGTGCCCTTGATGCTGCCCGGAATCACGCTGGCGGTCAGCGCGTCGAGGTCGCTGAAACCGAGGGTTTCCAGCATGGCAGCGGTGTCTTGCTCAGGCGGGCCGATATGGCGGGCGATGAATTCGTTACGGGTGGTCAATTCGGTCATGGTTTTCTCTCAAGCGTCGGCTTTGGCGTTGAGCAGGCGCTCGTAGGCGTTCTGATCGAGCAGGCCGGCCAGTGCACTGGCGTCAGTTGGGCGGAAGCGGAAGAACCAGCCTTGGCCCAACGGCTCGGCATTGACCAGCTCAGGGCTGGCTTCGAGATCGGCATTCACTTCGACCACTTCACCGTCGAGCGGCATGCCGATGTTGCTGGCTGCTTTCACAGACTCCAGTACGGCTACTTCGTCGCCAGCGGCATAGGCTTGCAGCTCGGGCAGTTGAACGAATACCACGTCACCCAGTGCGTCTTGAGCGTAGGCGGTGATCCCTACGGTGACCAGGCCGTCGGCCTCTTGGCGCAGCCATTCGTGTTCGACGGTAAAACGCAATTCGCTCATGGGGACTCCCTCTTTTGTCTGTGTGCCCATCTTGCGGGCGCGGCTATTGGGGAGATAAGTAGCAAGGTAAGTGCCAGTTATATTTATCCTTATAAATCAATGACTTATGTTTTTTATCTATTGTCTGCTGAGGCGCTTGTATTGATTCCAATACGGTTTTGACGGGCAGCCCCCTGTATTGCACATCAAACCGGTGAATGTCGCAGGTGACTATCGCTGTGTCGTATTGGATACGGTGTATCTAAATCGATACGATTGGTGGGCATTTTCCGTAATCTACTTCAGAAGTTTCAATGAAGTGCCGGCTGCGCACCGGATTGGCGCAAGCGCTCACCCAGCTTCATGCGCAGGGCGGGGTCATCGCACAGCAGCAGCGCCCGCTGCACATCGAAACGCTCGGCGTGAGCGCAATCCAGGTGCTGGTAGAGATCTGCTCTGACCAGATGATCATTGGCATCGGGCGGCGCCAGTTGCAGTACGCGCTCGGCGTCCTTGAGTGCGCTGAGATAATCCTCGGCACCAGTGTGCAGATGGCGCAGGTTGCGTGACAGGCGCACGATCATGCTGCGGGCATCGCTGGCCTGCATGTGCTCGGCGCTCAGTTGGGCTTTGGGGCCGAGATAACGCAGCAGCAACTCACGGCAGTCACGCGGGTAGAGCCGGCGACCGCCACAGGGATCGAGCAGGTGGTCGGCACCGGGTACGCGCAGCAGGAAATAGCCTGGAAAACTCACGCCTTGCAGCGGAATCTGCAGGCGGCGCGCCAGCTCCAGTGCTATCAGGGCGATGCTCAATGGCTGGCCGCGACGTCGCTGCAGCACCTTGTGCAAGAGCGCGGCGTGCGGGCGCAACGGGCTTTCGTCATCTTCCTGGAAATGCAGCTCGCTGAGCCGTCGCAACATGGGTTGCGCGAGCTCCTTTGGCGGTACGCTGGGCAGGCCTGCATCGATCTGATGCTTCAGGCCTTCAAGCTCGTGCATGACTTGGGCGGGCTGTACAGCCGGGTCGTGTTCGGCAGCGACCCAAAGGGCAGCTTCAAAAAGCGCCGGCTGTTCGGTGTTCAAGCAGGCCAGACAGTGATCGCGCGCGCTCATGGTCACCTCCTGAGGGGTGACCTTGTTTTAACTGCGCGCGAGCTGGCCGTCCAGCGCTGAAAAGCGAAGAGATGTTAGCGGTAGCGTCAGCCGCTCACTCTGCCTGCGGTTGGCTGCCTAATTCAGCGAGGGCATCGGGCTGGTTCTTGAAGGCCTTGGCGAACACATCGCGATTTCTCGCCATGTAGATGCCCAACTCTTCGCTCTGGTTTTCGCTGAGCGACGGTACGGCTTTGTGCAGTGCCTCGCTGAGCAGCTCGGCCAGCTCCAACATCTTGTCATGACGATCTGCTTCGGCCTTATCCATAAACAAACGCTCCGGGTCGCGACTGCTGCGGTACACCACTTCGACGGCCATTCATCACCTCTACGCCTTCACGCTGATAATTAAAAATACTGTTCATGCATCCAGTTGTGGCAAGCATAATGAACTGCGTTGCGTTTGAACAGCGTAAACCTGATTGATGGCAATGCGCGGCATCCTGTCGCGGCGGCCCCGTGGCTGCTTATGTGCCTTTCATGGGGCGGCACGCTTCTGTGTGCCATCGCAGCCGGTTCGCTGGTCTCGTTCCTGCATGGGAATGTCATGCGGGCGCGTCATGATGAAGGCGCCTGGCTGCATCAATTGGAAAGGGGAACGTTATGAAGTGGGTGGACGATAGCCGCAAGCGGATGCACAAGGGCGCGAACTCGATCGGTAATCTGTTCGTCGAGGGCTTCCATTACCTGGGCCTGTTCGCCATTGGCGCCGCGACCGCATGGGCATCGGTTGCTGCTTTTCTGGGGATGGTAGAGAAGGGCACAGCCAGCGTGGATGACATCCTGTTGCTGTTCATTTACCTCGAGCTGGGTGCGATGGTTGGCATCTACTTCAAGACCAACCACCTGCCGATCCGTTTTCTGCTGTACATCGCCATCACTGCGCTGACCCGCTACTTGATCGGTGACGTATCCCATCATAAAGCGCCGGATATCGGCTTGCTGTATCTGTGTGGCGGGATCTTCTTTCTGGCGCTGTCGGTGCTGGCGGTGCGTTTCGCGTCGTACAAGTTCCCCTCCAGCAAGGCTATCGATTCCACGGGCGAAGTGGTCGGCGACAACTACTCCGAGCGCTAATGGCGTTTAGTCGGCCAGCGGTGCGAAGAGGGCCTGCAGGTCGTCTTCGCTGAGTTGCCAGCTGCTCTGGCTGCCACCTTCTTCGAGCAGGCCATGGGCCAGGTTGGCCTTGGCCTGCTGCAGTTGCTGAATCTTTTCTTCCACGCTGCCGCGGGCGATCAGTTTGTAGACGAACACCGGTTTGTCCTGGCCGATCCGGTAGGCACGGTCGCTGGCCTGGGCTTCGGCTGCCGGGTTCCACCAGGGATCGAAGTGGATCACTGTGTCGGCAGCCGTCAGGTTCAGCCCGGAGCCGCCGGCCTTGAGGCTGATCAGAAAGACCGGAAATTGCCCGGCCTGGAATTGCTCCACGGGCGTGCGCCGATCGCGGGTGCTGCCGGTGAGCTTGGCGTAGCCGATGCTGCGTGCCTGCAATTCGCTCTCGATCAACGCCAGCATCGAGGTGAACTGGGAAAACAGCAGCACGCGGCGGCCTTCGCCAACCAGCGCTTCGAGCATATCGAGGAGGCTGCTGAGCTTGCCGGAGTCATTACTGGTGAGTTCGGCCGGTGTGTCGTCGAGCAGGCGCAGGTCGCAGCACACCTGACGTAAACGCAGCAGCGCTTCGAGGATCACGATCTGGCTGCGCGCCAGGCCCTGGCGGGTGATTTCCTCGCGCACCTTGCGGTCCATGGCCAGGCGCAAAATTTCATAGCGGTCGCGTTGCGCCGGGGTCAGTTCTACCCACTGGGTGATTTCGGTCTTGGGCGGCAGCTCGCGGGCGACCTGCTCCTTCTTGCGGCGCAGCACGAAGGGTTTGATGCGCCCGCGCAGGTGCGCCAGGCGCTGCTCGCTGCCGTGTTTTTCGATGGGCGTGCGGTAGTCGCGGGTGAAGCGTTTGGAGTCGCCGAGCCAGCCGGGCATCAGGAAGTTGAACAGCGACCACAGCTCGCCCAGGTTGTTTTCCAGCGGCGTACCACTCAGGCACAGTCGCTGGCGGGCGATGATCTGCCCGGCAGCGAGGGTGGCCTTGCTGCGTGGATTCTTGATGCTCTGGGCTTCGTCGAGAATCAGCAGGTGGAAGCGCTGCGCGGTCAGCGCCTTGAGGTCGCGTGGCAGCAGGGCATAGGTGGTGAGCACGATGTCGTGCTCGGTGATCAGCTTGAACCCGCTGCGCCGCTTGCTGCCATGCAGGGCCAGCACCTTGAGGGTGGGCGCGAAGCGCGCGGCTTCGTCCTGCCAGTTGGGAATCAGGCTGGTGGGCATGACGATCAGGGCCGGCTGCTGCAGGCGCCCGTTCTGCTTCTCCAGCAGGATGTGCGCCAGGGTCTGCAGAGTCTTGCCCAGGCCCATGTCGTCGGCCAGCACGCCGCCGACTTCCAGCTCGCCCAGCGCCTGCATCCAGCCGAGGCCCTGCAGCTGGTAAGGGCGCAGCTGTGCGTTTAGGGCATCGGGGGCGCTCACGTCTTGTTGCGTGGTGTATTGCAGGCGCCTGGCGAAGTCGCGTAGTTCTACGCCGCCTTTCCAGTTCAGCGCCGGGCCTTGCTGCAGGGTATTCAGGCGCGCGGCATCGGCACGTGCCAGGCGCACGCGTGTGCCAATCTCTTCAGCATCACCGATGAACAGCTCGCCCAGTGCGGCCAGCAGCGGCTTGAGCCGCGCATAGGGCAGGGCGACGCGATGTTGGCTATGCGGCAGGCTGACCAGCAGCAGCTCTTCATCCTGGCGCTGCGCCAGAGCATCGCCGGAAAGCAGCCAGGGCGAGCGGCGGATGGCCTGCAGCAGCACTGGTAGCAGGCTGATGCGCTGGCCTTCCACCTCGATGCCAAGCTCCAGGTCGAACCAGCCCTGTTCAGGCACCTCATCGACGTCGGCGTACCAATCGTCGATCTCGGCCAGGTTGTAATGGAAGTCGGGCTGGATTTCGATGCGCCAGCCTTCCTCGCGCAGCGCCGGGATCTGCTGCTGCATGAACGTCAGCCAGGCCGCATCACCCTGCAACTCGAAATGCTCGCCAGGGTGCTGGGCGAGGGCTTCGCTTTGCCTCAGGGCGATGCGCAGGCCGCCATCTTCCAAACGGCGGCGCAGTTCGGCTTCACGCGCTGCGTCGCGGATGATGCGCAACTGCTGGTTTGGGCCAAGGCGGATCAGCAGATCCTTGGCCGTCTTGCCGACCGCCGTGTGGCCCCTGTAATCGAACGCCAAAGCAGCTCGGTGCTGGGTTTGCTCGAGCATGCGGCCCTTGCGCGCATCGAAGTGCACGCGTACGTGGCTGCCCAGAGTCAGCACCGGCAGTGGGCGCACGTCTTCCAGCCGTGTTTCGTCCACCGGTTTTTCGGTGACGATCAAGGTGCCCAGGTCATCACCGACGCGCTGGCGCGCCTCAAGCGTGAGCAGAGCAGCCGCCACATGCTTGCAGTTGAAGCCCACCGGGCAGCTGCAATGGCCGGTCACGCCCCAGCCTTTGCCGTAGGCATGCAAGGTGATGCGCTGCTGATAGGGGCGCTCGCCGCTGCCCAGGCAACTGGCGAGCAGGCTGTGATCCTTGAGGCTGAGCAGGCGGCTCAGGCCACGGTTGGCGTAATCCTGGCCACGACGCAGCGCGCCGTCCTCGAAGTCGCCGCGCCAGTCGGCCTGCTGCAGGTGCAGGATATCGGGCATCAGGCGTGTTCTCTGCAGTCTGGGGCAAGGTTTGGCATGGCAGGATGGAAACGATGGAAAGCCGCCGATGGTCTCACAGCTCGCCCGCGAATGGCAGCACTGCGCCGGCCGTTCAGACGCCGTCGGTTTCGGTTTTCAGGGCGCCGCGAATGTTCATCGCACCCAGACACAGCTGCAGCACGATCAGCGCATAAGCGTGGCTATAAAGCCCCCAGACTATCCACAGCAGGTTGCTTGCCATGAACACCCAGAAGCCCAGGTTGCGACGGCGCCGTTGTTTGGACGCGACCAGCCAGGCCGCGACGACGGTGATCAGCATGGCTGGCCATTGCAGCCAGTCGAGGTACTCCATGAATGCATCCGTTAACTGAGGGTGACCTCAGTAGCGACCGGCGCAGTGCCGCGTGCGTTCGACCTTTCAGACCGGGGCGTTCTCGCGCTGCGCCTTGTCGGCGTACATCTCGGCATCGGCCATGCGCAGCAGCTCGCTGGCGGTGGTGCCGTCTTCGGGGGCGATGGCGATACCGATACTGATACCGACCTGCAGGGTTTGCCCGTTGTAGGCGATGGGCTCGCCGAGCTCGTCCTCGATGCGCTGCCCGAGCCGAATGGCGGCGGCTCTGTCCAGCCCCGGCAGCAGCGCGGCGAACTCGTCGCCGCCCAGGCGGGCCGGCATGTCGATGCTGCGTAGCAGGCCACGCAGACGGCTGGCGCTGACCTTGAGCACTTCATCGCCTGCGGCGTGGCCGTAGCGATCATTGATCTGCTTGAAGTGGTCGAGGTCGATCATCATCAGCGCGAACGACGCCGTGCGGCTTTTGGCCAGCGCACTGGCGACGCTGTGATCGAACACGCGGCGGTTCGGCAGCTCGGTCAGAGGGTCCTGATGGGCCAAGGTGTTGAGCGGCCGCAGCAGATGCCGGCCGATCAGCACTACTACCAGCGCCGAGAACACCAGGCTGGCCAGCAGCAGATAGCGCTGAAAACGCTCGATACGCTCGTAGGCAGCCATGTTCTGGCCCAGTGATTTGCCGGCAATCAGCAGTACCTCGCTGGCCTCCTGAACATTGAGGCGGTTCAGCGCCACCGAGCGCATCAGGTATTCGTCGCTGTCGTCCTGCAGCGTCCACATGGCGCCATCGACCAGCGCCGCCGGGTTACTCAGCAAACGCTCGAAGCTGCTGTGCAGGGTATTGCCATGCAGCTGCCAGGCACCGTTCTGCCCGCGGGACAGAAACACCAGGTCGGTGTCGGTGACCTGCTTGAGCGACTCTGCCAACTCGTCGTCGATGGCGAAGCCCAGGGTCAGCTCGGCCTGTGGCGTCGGCATGTTCACCACGCTGTGAATGAGCTGGTAAAGCACGCCGCTTTGGCTACGCAGCAGGGTGACCGGTTGCGCCTCGGGGTTGGTCGATAGCGCGGCGGCTTTGAGCAGCGGCGCAATGTCGGCTTGTTGCAGTTCTTTGGGCACGCTGGCGATCAACTGTCGATCCAGGGTGTTGAGCAGCGCGAAGTCGGCCTTCAGCCGCCTGCCGTGGTTGAGCAGCATGGATTCGATGGTCGAGCGCTCGCCGGTGGCGATGGCTTCCTTGAGGCCGTAGTCAGAGGCCAGCACGGCAGCGCCCTGGGCCAGTTGCCGCTGGCGCAGCTCGAGCAATTCGTCGACCACCTGGGTGGTGGTGTGCAGGCTATTGCTGATGGTTTCTTCGACGATATTGCGATTGGTGCGAGTGCTGACCAGGTAGATGACCACCTGCACGGTCAGCAACGCCACGAGCAACACCACGATGATGCGTCGCTCCTGGGTTTTGATGTGCCGGCTGCTTCTCATCGGTTCTCCAGTCAGGTTTGGTTACCGAGTGTAGAGCGACGTTTTGCCGGCAAGTGCCCCATGATCAGGATGCGCGTTTGAAAATTCGCTCTGAGAACAGCATCTGAGCGAATACTGGATAGGCCAAGTAATGAAGGATGAAGATCAGCACGCCCATGGGGCTGGGCTCGTCCTGCAGGCTCATCATGGCCAGCAGGCCGGCATACAGCAGCGCGAGCATGCCGCCATACAGCCACACCAGGCGGCGCCGTTCACCGCGCGTTGGCGGGCGGCGCTGTTGCCAGGCGAACAGCAGTGCCATCAGCGCCGCAATGCTGGCGGCGATCACCAGCGTGGCGAGCACGCCGCCGAGTTTGACGAAGCTGCGCAGCAGCAGGTTGAGTACCACAGCCACCACCACGCCGACGAGGGCGTAGCGAAGCATGGCTACGGGCTGAGAAGAGGGCGGCATGGTGGTGCAACTCGGCGGTGGCTGTAGAGCTTGGAGTCTCGCCTCTGACGCAGGGTTCTACAAGTTGCGGTGCAGGCCGAAGCGCCGGCTCAGTATCCGGTCGAGCAGCGCGCCGGGGAGTAGGGCGGCGAGCAGCGGCAGTGCGCGGCTACCGTTGCCGAGGCGCACTATGCGCGGGCGCTTGGCACCTGCGACGGCCGCGTAGACGTTGCGGGCTACATGGCTGGCAGGCGTCGGGTTGTCCTGGGAGGCGGTGGCGCGGGCGCGGATGCCGTCACGCATCGGCCACCACGGGGAACGTTCACCGATCAACTGTTCTGCCTGTTGACTGGCATGGGCGCCAAAGCTCGATTCGATTGCACCCGGTTGCACTTCCATCACCCCTACACCGAACGGCGCTAGCTCAAGCCGCAGGGCGTCGCTAAGCGCATGCACGGAGGCCTTCGAGGCGCAGTAGGCGCCGGCAAACGGGGTGACTAAAACAGCCGAGACGCTGCCGATATTGATCACCAGCCCCTTGTTCTGGCGCAGCAGGGGAAACAGTGCACGGGTCACGTTGAGCAGAGAGAACACGTTGGTTTCGAACTGCTTGCGCAGCGCTTCGGCGCCACCGTCGAGCAGCGGGCCCATAGCGCCGTAGCCGGCATTGTTGATCAGCACGTCCAGGCCACCGATACGCTCCTTGAGTTGCGTCGCCAACTGCTCGACGCCCGCCTCGTCGTTCACGTCCAGTTGCACGGCGTTGAAGCCGGCATCACTCAGGCGCGCCACGTCTTCACTTTTACGGGCGCTCGCCCAGACCTGATAGCCATGCTGTGCAAAGGTATCGGCCAGCGCTCGACCGATACCGCTGGAGCAGCCAGTGATCAGAACCGTGGGTTGGCTCATGGGTAATCCTTATGATTGTTCTCTGCTGGATTGAAGGGCGGGCTTAGCGGCTAAAGGTGCCCTGCAGCTGTTCGGCGCGGAATTCCAGGGTGCTGGCGCGGTAGCCGCTACGCAGGGTAGGCAGCGGCATGCAGCTTTGCCAGTCAGCGCCCGGCAACAGTTCACCTGGGCCGCTGTAGCGTGGCGCTTCGAACAGCCCCTGCGCCAGGTTGACACTGTCACCCGGCCGGTAAGCGGTAACCTGCCAGCGCAGTTCCTGCATCGCAGCCTCACTGCCGTTATGCAGGTGCAGGCTCAGTGGGCGATCAGCGGGGCAACTGTCAGGCGCGTAACTCAGGCGCAACTCAAGGTGCGCCAGGTAGCGATTTTCGCGGCTTTCCTGCCACAGCACCCAGCTCGCCACCAGGCCCAGACCAAGCAGGGCGGCAAGTGAGATGGGGAGAGCTTTGGCCGGGTAGCGGATCAGCAGGATGAACCAGCTGAGAACCAGAATCGCGCCGAAAATCATGGCTGGGCCTTGAACGTCGAATGTTCGCCAATCCTACACAAGGGCGGATGTATCGGCACGTGCGCAGGGGTTGGCGGATGTTTCTGCAGTGCTTACTCCGGCGCGTGGTCGCGCAGGAACACCAGCTTGTTGGCGGTCGAGTCCTTTGCCGAGAAGCGGTAGCCCTGATCGTCGAAATCCTTGAGGTGCTGCGGATCTGTCACGCGTTCCTTGATAACGTGGCGGGCCATCAGGCCGCGGGCTTTCTTGGCGTAGAAACTGATGATTTTGTACTGGCCATTCTTCAGGTCCTTGAACTCGGTATCGATGATGCGCGCCTTGAGCACCTTACGTTGCACCGCGCCGAAGTATTCGTTGGACGCCAGGTTGAGCAGCACGTCGTCGCCCTGGGCCTGCAGCGCCTCGTTCAGCCACTCGCTGATGTGCTCGCCCCAGAACGCGTAGAGGTCCTTGCCGCGGGCATTGGCCAGCTTGGTGCCCATCTCCAAGCGGTAAGGCATCATCAGGTCGAGCGGGCGCAGCAGACCATACAGGCCGGAGAGCATGCGCAGGTGCTGCTGGGCGAAGTCGAAATCGGCTTCCTTGAAGCTTTCCGCGTCGAGGCCGGTGTACACGTCGCCCTTGAAGGCCAGCAGCGCCTGCTTGGCGTTTTGCAGGGTGAACTCGGGCGTCCAGCTGCCGAAACGCGCGGCATTGAGGCCAGCGAGCTTGTCGGACAGGTGCATCAACTCGGCGATCTGTGCTGGCGAGAAATCACGCAGCTGTGAGACCAACTCCTGGGAGTGGTCGAGAAATTCGGGTTGGGTGAAGCGCGACGTCACCGGCGCGGTGTCGTAATCGAGGGTCTTGGCGGGTGAAATCACCATCAGCATGAGTCGTCTCCTTCGGCGGAACGGCGATTCTAGCCGATTCGATCAGCACCGCGGGGCGCTGGGAACGAGGATATGGCAGAGGCTGACTTATGACTCTAGTGGCGCTTGGGCGTGGCTGCCAAGGTCATTCGTCAACCTGAAAAATAAAAATAAAAAAACTGAAAAGATCGTTTGCCTGTCACATTTTTTGGAGTATCAACGAACTGTGATTTGCAGCGAACCGAGCATGATGATCGGCCCGCGCAGACCACGCTTTGAAAGACCGCCGAACCCTGCAGACAGGTGGCGGCCCTCGGCCCTCATTCGTTTGCATCTCCCCTCACCGGGGAGTCGGTGGCCCTGTGTGGCGGAGCGCCGTCCCGGCATTCCGTCGCTGGATCCGACAAAAGGTGACGAGTATGGATGACCACGGACGCATCAAGCCCACCGCCCCAACCTTGTACGCCCTCGACACCAATGTCCTGATTCACGATCCCAACGCGTTGCTCAATTTCCAGGAACACCATGTCGCCATCCCGATGACGGTGCTGGAGGAACTCGACAAGCTGAAAACTGGCAAGCAGGGCGTCGCTGCCGAATGCCGCCAGGCGATCCGCCTGATCGACAAGATTCTCGATGGCGCCACGCCCGAGGAGGTCGAGCACGGTGTACCGATTCAGCGTGACAAGAGCGGCCCCTGTGGCTTCCTGTCGATTCTCATGAGCAAGAGTGCGGCGCCGGTTACCTGGCTGCCGGAAGACCTCAACGACAACAAGATCATCAACCAGCTGGTCGAGCTCAAGTCGCGGCGCCCGGGCACCTCCGTGGTGCTGGTGACCAAAGACATCAACATGCGCCTGAAGGCCCGTGGTTGTGGCCTGGATTCCGAGGATTACCACACCGACCAGCTGGTCGACGATGTGTCCCTGTTGTCCAAGGGATACCACGACGTCGAAGGCTCCTTCTGGGATCGCGTCGCCAAGGTCGATACCCGTCAGGGCCATGGGCGCACCTGGCACCGCGTGCAGCTCAGCGAAGATCTGCCGGCGGTGAACGTCAACGAATTCATCATCGACGAGCAAGGCTTCGTCGGTTGGGTCAAGGAAGTGGATGGTCACGAGCTGCTGATTCTCGACCTGCATCAGGAGCCGCTGCTGCACCAGGAAGCCTGGGGGCTCAAACCGCGAGACATCCACCAGGCGCTGGCGCTCTACGCACTGCTCGATCCGGATATCCACTTGGTCAACCTGACCGGTGCCGCCGGCTCCGGCAAAACCATTCTGGCGCTGGCAGCAGCCATCGAGCAGACCATGGTCAGCAAGCGCTATCGGCGCATCATCGCTACGCGCTCGGTGCAGGGGCTGGATCAGGAAATCGGCTTCTTGCCGGGTACCGAAGCGGAGAAGATGGAGCCGTGGCTGGGCGCCATCACCGACAACCTCGAAGCCCTGCACATGGACGACGAAAATACCCACGGCAGTGTCGACTACATCCTGCAAAAGGTGCCGTTGCAGTTCAAATCGCTGAACTACATTCGCGGGCGCAGCTTCCAGCAGAGCCTGATCCTCATCGACGAATGCCAGAACCTCACCCCGCACCAGATGAAGACCATCATCACCCGCGCCGGTAATGGCTCCAAAGTGATCTGCCTGGGCAACCTGGCGCAGATCGACACCCCGTACCTGTCAGCGCCCAGTTCGGGCCTGACCTACCTCACCGAGCGCTTCAAGGGCTTCGAACACGGCGTGCATATCACCCTGCAGGGTGTACCACGCTCGATCCTTGCCGAGTACGCGGAAAGCCACATGTAGCAACCTGCCCGGAGCCGCCTGGCGGCTCCGGGCATTCATTGTGATAGCCGCGGTTTGCAGGGGCCGGTGCGGGGCCTACAATCGCCAGGTTTTCTACTTGGAGATTGCCCGTGCTGACCCATCTCGACTCTCAAGGGCGCGCCAATATGGTCGACGTCAGCGACAAGGCGCAGACCGTTCGCGAAGCGGTGGCCGAAGCGCGCGTTCGCATGCTGCCCACCACGTTACAGATGATCGTCGAGGGCGAACACCCAAAAGGCGACGTATTTGCCGTGGCACGTATCGCCGGTATTCAGGCTGCGAAAAAAACCTCTGATCTGATCCCCCTCTGCCATCCGCTGATGCTCACCAGCGTCAAGGTCGAGCTGCAGGCTGACGGTAGCGATGCCGTGCTGATTCGCGCGCGCTGCAAACTCACCGGGCAGACCGGCGTGGAAATGGAAGCGCTGACCGCTGCCAGCGTTGCTGCACTAACGATCTACGACATGTGTAAGGCCGTGGATCGCGGCATGGTCATCGAGCAGGTGCGCCTGCTGGAAAAGGTTGGCGGCAAGAGTGGTCATTTCTTGGCAGACGAGGGCGAGCGATGATCCGCGTGCAGTACTTTGCCCGCTACCGCGAAACCCTCGGGCTGGACTCCGAAGAGTTGCCAGCCGGCTTCGCCACCCTTGATGAGCTGCGCCAGCACCTGCTGGCCCGTGGCGGCGTTTGGGAGGTGCTCGCCGAGCGCGGGCTGATGTGTGCCCGCAATGAAGAACTGTGCGCGTTGAGCGAACCGCTGGTTGATGGCGATGCGGTAGCGTTCTTCCCCACGGTCACCGGAGGCTGAGATGGGTATTCGCGTACAGCAGGCCGTGTTCGATCCGGGGCAGGAGACCAATGCCGTGCATGCCGCCAATACCGGCGTCGGTGCGGTGGCGTGCTTCGTCGGCTACGTGCGCGATTTCAATGACGGGCAGGACGTGGCGGGGATGTTTCTCGAGCATTTTCCTGGGATGACCGAAAAGGCCTTGGCCGGAATTGAAACCCAGGCGCGCGCGCGATGGCCGCTGCTTGGCGTCGAGGTGATTCATCGCGTAGGGCGGCTGGAGCCGGGCGAGCCGATTGTCTTCGTCGGCGTGGCCAGCGCTCACCGGCAGGCTGCCTTTCAGGCCTGCGAGTTCATCATGGATTACCTGAAGACCCGCGCGCCGTTTTGGAAAAAGGAAGACACCGCGGGCGGCCCGCGCTGGGTCGAAGGCCGCGAGAGCGACCAGACCGCTGCACAGCGCTGGCAAACCGAGGCGGACTGAGCGGCAGCGCCGGCTCAGTTGAACTCGATAAATACCTTGAAGAACAGGGGCGCGAACATCGAAAGCGCGCCGACGCCTGTCAGCCAGATGCCCCATTCCTGTTCGCGGTTGTTGAAGCCGATGCCCAGCAGCAGAAAGCCGCTGATCAGCAGCACGATCATGATGTGGAAAGCGTCCATGGCGGTGCCTCCTCGCAGAGTGGTGCTGGCCGTGGCTGCGATGTGGCGGATGCAGTGCTGGCCTACACCTTTAGCGTAGTCGAGGGGCAGTGCCGTTGTGCTGATTCAGGGCAATTCGTGCGGTCAATGATGGCCCTTGCGGTGCCGATGCATTGCAGTCACCCATAACGCTGATTCGGCGGGCTCGCCGATTTAATTCGCGGTCGCGGCGCGGCGAGATTAAAATCCCCGCCTGAATTCTCCTGCTACCCAAGGATCCTGTTATGCCCCGTATCGGAACCCCCCTGTCGCCCAGCGCGACCCGCGTGTTGCTGTGTGGCTCGGGCGAGCTCGGCAAGGAAGTGGTCATCGAGCTGCAGCGCCTCGGCGTCGAAGTGATTGCTGTCGATCGCTACGCCAATGCTCCGGCCATGCAGGTGGCGCACCGCAGCCACGTGATCAACATGCTCGACGGTGCTGCGCTGCGTGCGGTGATCGAGCAGGAGAAACCGCACTACATCGTGCCGGAGATCGAAGCGATCGCCACCGCCACGCTGGTCGAGCTGGAAAACGAAGGCTACACGGTGATCCCTAGCGCCCGCGCTGCGCAGCTGACCATGAACCGCGAAGGCATCCGCCGCCTGGCTGCCGAAGAGCTGGGCGTGCCGACTTCGCCGTATCAGTTCGCCGATTCCCTCGAGGAGTTCCAGGCTGCGGTCAGCGCCATTGGTTTCCCCTGCGTGGTCAAGCCGATCATGAGTTCGTCGGGCAAGGGCCAGTCGGTACTCAAGGGCGCTGATGACGTGCAGAAGGCCTGGGATTACGCCCAGGCTGGCGGTCGTGCTGGCAAAGGCCGGGTAATCGTCGAGGGGTTCATCGACTTCGATTACGAAATCACCCTGCTGACCGTGCGCCACGTCGGCGGCACCACCTTCTGTGCACCGGTCGGTCACCGTCAGGAGAAAGGCGACTATCAGGAATCCTGGCAGCCCCAGGCGATGAGCCCGGCCGCACGTGCCGAGGCCGAGCGCATCGCCCTGGCCGTGACCGGGTCTCTCGGTGGCCGTGGCCTGTTCGGCGTCGAGCTGTTCGTCAAAGGCGATCAGGTGTGGTTCTGCGAAATTTCCCCGCGCCCTCATGACACCGGTCTGGTCACCCTGATCTCTCAGGATCTCTCCGAGTTCGCTCTGCATGCCCGGGCCATTCTCGGCCTGCCGATCCCGGCGATCCGCCAGTTCGGCCCATCCGCCTCGGCGGTGATTCTGGTCGAAGGCGAGTCCAAGCAGGTCAGCTTTGGCAGCCTGGGCGCAGCTCTCACCGAGCCGGATACTGCATTGCGTCTGTTCGGCAAGCCGGAAGTCAGCGGTCAGCGCCGTATGGGCGTTGCCCTGGCCCGCGACGAGTCGCTGGACGCGGCGCGCGCCAAGGCGTTGCGATCGGCGCAGGCGGTCAAGGTCGAGCTGTAACGCTTCGGTTCCTGTCCACTGGCGCAACGGCCGCAAAGTGGCGGGAGCGGCTGGTGAGCGGAATACTTTTGTAGGAGTGGCTTTAGCCGCGAGCTCTTTGTTTGCTTTGATAAAAAGCTCGTGGCTAAAGCCACTCCTACAATGCTCACCGACCGCTTTTGCTTTTTCCCGTCGCTCGTGAGGAACGCGAGCTCTCGGTTACGGGCGGCCGTGAACAGCTTCTCGGCACCAGCGGCCTCAGTGCTGCTGTGCTTCCCAGGCCCGCACCTCTAGCACCCGGCTGCCGCTGGCCTGGACGATCTCCAGCCGGTAGCGGCCAACCTGCAGGCATACCGCGCAATCCGGGATGTTCTCCAGCAGCTCGGTCACCAGGCCATTGACCGTCTTCGGCCCATCTACCGGTAATTGCCAGCCCAATGCCCTGTTCACTTCACGCAGATAAGCGCTGCCCTGGATCGACCAGGTGCCATCGCCCAGCGAGTGAAATTCGCGAGGGTGGGCAGTTTCCACCGAGCTCAGGTCACCGACGATTTCTTCGAGAATATCTTCCACGGTGACGATTCCCATGGCTTCCCCATATTCATCGACCACCACCGCGGTGCGGTATTTGTGCTGCTGAAAGCTCACCAGTTGATTGGCCAGCGTGGTGCTTTGCGGCACGAAGTAGGGCGCGTCGCAGGCCTGTAGCAGCGTCGCTTCATTCAGCTCGCTACGCCCGGCGAGGCGGCGCATGTGCAGGATGCCTTCGGTCTGGTTGAGGTTGTTGCGATACA
The DNA here is from genome assembly GCF_900142655.1 of Phytopseudomonas punonensis. Taxonomy (GTDB): domain Bacteria; phylum Pseudomonadota; class Gammaproteobacteria; order Pseudomonadales; family Pseudomonadaceae; genus Aquipseudomonas; species Aquipseudomonas punonensis. The sequence goes on from NZ_FRBQ01000006.1 coordinate 126,148, forward strand.
CGGGCAGGCGGGTGTGCGAGGCGGCGCGGATCTGCTCGAGCAGCGGGGTACTGCTCAGCAGGTCGATGCCAGTGATCTCGTGGCGCGGGATCATGATGTCGTCGACGCTGACATTGTCCAGTTCGAGCACGCCCAGCAGCATTGCGCGTCGCTCGTCCGGCAACGGTAGATCGTCGGCCTGCAGCGCAGCACGCAGCTCCGTCAGGCTGGGCGCGTCGTGGGGCTCGTTACCTTCAGCCGGCTTGCCAATAGCGCGGCGCAATGCCTGGCCGATCACCAGCAGCAGGCGAGTCAGGGGCGACAACGCGCTGCTTACTAGGGTGAGCGGCCAGCTTGCCGGGTAGGCGAACAGCGGTGGCGGCATAATCGCCAGCACTCGGCCAAGCGGGTGGGCGAGCATCAGCACGGCCAGCGTCAGAATGAACGGCGACGGTGCCAATGTTCCGGTCGTGCCGTGGCGCAAGGCCAACAGCGTAGCCGTGACCGATGCCGCCATGGTGCTGCATATGGTGCCGATACGCAGGGTGGCCGAAAGACGTTGTGGCTGATCGAGCAGGGCGATCAGCCGTGCAGCAGCACGATGACCCTGGCGCGCGCGATGGCGCAGGCGGTAGCGGTTCAGGCCGAACAGCACGGTTCGTGCGCAGATGAAAAACGCGGCGCAGCCCAGCAGGCTGAGTAGCAGGGCTAGCTGGAAAAGCGGAGAGGGCGTGTCCACGGCTCAGATGTGGAGTATGAATTCGCGAACCAGCTTGCTGCCGAAAAAAGCCAGCATCAGCAGGCAGAACCCGGCCAGCGTCCAGCGGATCGCCTTGTGTCCACGCCAGCCAAGCTGGTGGCGGCCCCAAAGCAGCAAGGCGAAAACAATCCAGGCGAAGCACGACAGGATGGTCTTGTGCACCAGATGCTGGGTGAACAGGTTGTCGATGAACAGCGCGCCGGAAAGCAGCGACAGCGACAGCAGTGCCCAGCCGCTCCACAGGAAGCCGAACAGCAGGCTTTCCATTGTCTGTAGTGGAGGGAAGTTGCGAATCAGCCCGGATGGATGCTTGTTCTTGAGCTGACGGTCCTGCACCAGCAGCAGCAGCGACTGGAACATGGCGATGGTCAGCATGCCGTAGGCCACGATCGACAGCAGGATATGGGCGAGGATGCCTGGGCCTTCTTCGATCGGCTGGCTGGTGCCGCTGGGCATGAATTGCGCGCACAGCATGGTCAGCCCGCCAAGCGGAAAGAGGAACAGCAGCAGGTTGTGCACTGGCATGCGCTGACAGGCCAGCAGGATAAGCGCGATCACCGTGAAGGCGATCAGGCTCGAGGTGTTGAAAAAGTCCAGGTTGAGCCCGGTGCTGTCATGCATTTGCATGAACAGGCTGCCGCCGTGGAATAGCAGGGCGACTACGCCCACCACCAGCAAAACAGCTTTGCTGGGCTGGCTGCGGCGGGCCAAATGCAGGCCTTGGTAACCGGCGGCGCCAAAATAGAGGATGGCTGCGGCGAGACTGGGCAACAGAGGGTGCATAGATCCTGGATGACGAGAGCCTGAAAGGCGCCGAGTGTGGCACACAACGGGGGACGCAAAAAGACTGCAAGTGGTATCAGGTCTCATATGTCGCAGGGGCGCCGACAAAGAAGCCTCGAAAGCCGCCCAGTCTTCGTTATAATCAGCTGTTTGCTGCCAGCCCATCCCGGCCAGACGGCCCGAAAGGAACGCGCATGTTCGAAAATTTAACCGATCGCCTCTCGCAGACCCTGCGCAGCGTCACTGGCAAGGCCAAGCTGACCGAGGACAATATCAAGGACACCCTGCGCGAAGTGCGCATGGCGTTGCTCGAGGCCGACGTGGCGCTGCCCGTGGTCAAGGATTTCGTCGCCCGCGTCAAGGATCGCGCTGTAGGTACCGAAGTATCGAAAAGCCTGACGCCTGGTCAGGCCTTCGTGAAGATCGTGCGCCTGGAGCTGGAAAGCCTCATGGGCGCGGCCAACGAAGACCTCGACCTGAGCACCACGCCGCCGGCGGTGGTGTTGATGGCCGGTCTGCAGGGCGCGGGTAAGACCACCACCGTTGGCAAGCTGGCGCGCCTGCTCAAGGAGCGCAAGAAGAAGAGCGTGATGGTGGTGTCCGCGGACGTTTACCGTCCTGCTGCGATCAAGCAGCTGGAAACTCTGGCGAGCGATATCGGCGTGACGTTTTTCCCGTCCGATATTACCCAGAAGCCGGTCGCCATCGCCGAAGCGGCGATTCGCGAAGCCAAGCTCAAGTACATCGACGTCGTACTGGTGGATACCGCCGGTCGTCTGGCTATCGATGCCGAGATGATGGCCGAGATCCAGGCGCTGCACGCCGCAGTCAAGCCGGTGGAAACCCTGTTCGTGGTCGATGCTATGACCGGTCAGGACGCCGCCAACACCGCCAAGGCCTTCAACGATGCGCTGCCGCTCACCGGCGTGGTGCTCACCAAGGTCGACGGCGACGCCCGTGGCGGTGCTGCATTGTCGGTGCGCGCCATCACCGGCAAACCGATCAAGTTCATCGGTATGGGCGAGAAGAGCGAAGCGCTCGAGCCGTTCCATCCTGAGCGGATCGCCTCGCGTATCCTCGGCATGGGTGACGTGCTCAGCCTCATCGAGCAGGCAGAGCAGACTCTCGATCGGGAAAAGGCCGAGAAGCTCACCAAGAAGCTCAAGAAGGGCAAAGGTTTCGATCTCGAAGACTTCCGTGACCAGCTCGTGCAGATGAAAAGCATGGGCGGCCTTGGTGGCCTGATGGACAAGCTGCCGCAAATGGGTGGTGTCAATCTGTCGCAAATGGGCGGTGCCCAGGGCGCGGCAGAGAAGCAGTTCAAGCAGATGGAAGCGATCATCAACTCGATGACCCCGGCCGAACGCCGTGACCCTGATATCATCAGCGGCTCGCGCAAGCGGCGTATCGCCATGGGGTCCGGCACGCAGGTGCAGGATATCGGGCGGTTGATCAAGCAGCACAAGCAGATGCAGAAGATGATGAAGAAATTCAGCGCCAAAGGTGGCATGGCCAAGATGATGCGTGGCATGGGCAGCATGATGCCAGGCGGCGGTATGCCGAAGTTCTGATGGCTCTGCGCGGGCTTATCGACGGCCGGCGGAAAAAGAGATTTGCAAACAGCCGCATAATCCTTAGAATATGCGGCCTTTCGGGCCTAGGCCCATTTTTGATGTGTGCCTCAAGTTAGCACCGACTACAGGAACGATGTTCACATGGTAACTATTCGTCTCGCTCGTGGCGGCTCCAAAAAGCGCCCCTTCTATCACCTGACCGTGACCAACAGCCGCAATGCGCGCGACGGTCGCTTCGTTGAGCGTATCGGTTTCTTCAACCCGATCGCTTCGGGTGCTGAAGTTAAGCTGTCCGTGAATCAAGAGCGCGCTACTTACTGGCTGAGCCAGGGCGCACAGCCGTCTGAGCGCGTTGCTCAGCTGCTGAAAGAAGCTGCCAAGGCTGCCGCCTAAGCACTTTATGAGCACGACGCCAGCTCCCGCCGAGGACTTGATGGTTCTTGGCAAGATTGTCTCGGTGCATGGCGTCAAAGGTGAGGTGAAGGTTTTTTCCTTTACCGACCCGGTGGATAACGTGCTCGATTACCCTCGCTGGACGCTACGGCGCGATAGCGAGGTGAGGCAGGTTGAACTGGCTGGTGGACGCTTGCAGGGCAAGGTTCTGGTCGCCAGGCTGAAGGGGCTCGATGATCGTGAAGTGGCGCGTACCTACGCGGGGTTTGAGATCTGCGTTCCCCGCAGCCAGCTACCGGAGCTGGAAGACGGCGAGTTCTACTGGTATCAGCTGGAAGGTCTGAAGGTTATCGATCAAGTAGGGCAATTGCTCGGCAAGGTCGATCATCTGTTCGAGACCGGTGCCAACGATGTGATGGTGGTCAAGCCGTGCGCTGACAGCCTCGATGATCGTGAGCGCCTGCTGCCTTATACGCAGCAGTGTGTGTTGTCGATCAATCTCGAAGCTGGAGAGATGCAGGTCGACTGGGATGCGGACTTCTAAGCGCTATGCCTAGCTTGCGCGTTGACGTCATTACGCTGTTCCCGGAAATGTTCGCCGCCATCGGCGATTACGGCATTACCAGCCGTGCGGTCAGGCAGGAGCTGTTGCAGCTCACCTGCTGGAACCCACGCAGTTACACCACCGATCGTCATCACACCGTTGACGACCGCCCCTTCGGTGGTGGTCCTGGCATGGTGATGAAGATCAAGCCGCTTGAAGATGCCTTGGCTGATGCCAGGCAGGCCAGCGGCGGCCAGGCGAAGGTGATCTACCTCTCGCCACAAGGTCGCCCGCTGACGCAGGCGGCGGTACGCGAGCTGGCGAAAGAGGAGCGTTTGATCCTTATCGCCGGCCGCTACGAAGGCGTCGACGAGCGTTTCATCGAAACGCACGTCGACGAGGAATGGTCGATTGGCGACTACGTCCTGTCCGGCGGTGAGCTGCCGGCCATGGTGCTGATCGATGCGGTAACGCGCCTTTTGCCTGGTGCATTGGGTCATGCAGATTCGGCCGAGGAAGACTCCTTTACGGATGGCTTGCTCGACTGCCCGCACTACACCCGTCCGGAGGTGTATGCGGATAAACGTGTTCCTGAGGTGCTGCTTGGCGGTAACCACGAACACATCCGGCGCTGGCGTTTGCAGCAGTCCCTGGGGCGCACCTGGGAACGCCGTGTCGATCTTCTGGATAGCCGCTCGCTTTCTGGAGAAGAGAAAAAGCTGCTGGAGGAATACATCCGCCAGCGGGACGATAACTAAATATCGATGGCCGGCCTGACGGCCCGTCTTAGGAGCGCAGCATGACCAACAAAATCATTCAGCAACTCGAAGCTGAGCAGATGAGCAAAGAGATCCCGACCTTTGCCCCGGGCGACACCGTAATCGTCCAGGTAAAAGTAAAGGAAGGTGACCGCCAGCGTCTGCAGGCGTTCGAGGGCGTAGTAATCGCCAAGCGTAACCGCGGTCTGAACAGCGCCTTCACTGTGCGCAAGATCTCCAGCGGCGTTGGCGTTGAGCGTACTTTCCAGACCTACAGCCCGCTGGTTGACAGCCTGGCCGTCAAGCGTCGTGGTGACGTTCGCAAAGCCAAGCTGTACTACCTCCGCGACCTGTCCGGCAAGGCAGCACGCATCAAGGAAAAACTGGTTTAATCCAGCTTTTCCCACGAAAAAAGCAGCCTCGGCTGCTTTTTTCGTTTCTGGCGTTTGGTGAGCCAGTACCAGATGTCGTTTCGCGATCTAATGTGGGAGCGGGCGGGGGCGTCCATGCCTGCGAATCGCGCGCATGGCGCGCTCCCACAGATAAATCCTGCGAGCCCCTGCGCCATGACTATTTACCTGAAGCAGAGCTGACCCCCATGTCCGCTGTCGACCATCCGCTAATCGAGCGTTTCATCGAGGCCTTGTGGCTGGAAAAGGGGCTTTCCGCCCATACTCAGTCGGCCTATCGCAGTGATCTGGCGTTGCTCAATGGCTGGCTGCAGGCGCGCGGCGTCGAGCTGCAGTCGGTCGGGCGTGAGGTACTGCTCGATCATCTCGCATGGCGGATGAATGAGGGTTACAAGGCGCGCTCCACGGCGCGACTGATTTCCGGCATGCGTGGCTTTTACCGCTTTCTGCTGCGCGAAGGAATTATCGATACCGACCCCACGCTGCAGGTGGATATGCCGCAGCTCGGTCGGCCCTTGCCCAAATCGCTCTCCGAGGCGGATGTCGAAGCGCTACTGGCAGCCCCTGATCTGGACGACCCGATTGGCCTGCGTGATCGCGCCATGCTCGAGGTGCTGTATGCCTGTGGGCTGCGGGTCAGTGAGCTGATCGGTCTGACGCTCGAACAGGTCAACTTGCGTCAGGGAGTGTTGCGCGTGTTCGGCAAGGGCAGCAAGGAGCGTCTGGTGCCGATGGGCGAGGAGGCCATCGGTTGGGTCGAGCGTTATTGTCGCGAGGCGCGCCCGGCGCTGTTGGCCGGCCGGCCAGCGGATGTGCTGTTTCCCAGCCTGCGTGGTGAGCAGATGACCCGGCAGACCTTCTGGCACCGCATCAAGCATCAGGCCAAGGTAGCGGGGATCGCCAAGTCGCTGTCGCCCCATACCCTGCGGCATGCCTTCGCGACCCATCTGCTCAACCATGGTGCGGATTTGCGCGTGGTGCAGATGCTGCTCGGCCACAGTGACCTGTCCACCACGCAGATTTATACCCATGTCGCGCGGGCGCGTTTGCAGGCGCTGCATGCGCAGCATCATCCGCGCGGCTGAATGGCCGGCGCCGGTTCACGCTTTGCGTTTGTCGTCCGCAGTCGCGGGGCCTGGTTATGGTAGTCTTCGCTCTTCCCTTGTCACCCCGTCGCTCGATAGGAGTAACCATGCGTGTGACCCGCATTTTCGCGGCCATGGCCCTTGGTCTGGTCAGTACTCTCGGCCACGCTGCCGACCCGGATCAGGCGATCCGCAAGAACCTGCTGTCGATCCAGCCGGATCTGCCGATCGAGGCCATCGCCGAAAGCCCGATGCCGGGCGTCTATCAGGTGCAGCTCAAAGGCGGTCGCCAGCTGTACGCCAGCGCTGACGGCCAGTTCGTGATGCAGGGCTACCTGTTCCAGTTCAAGGACGGCCAGGCGGTGAACCTCACCGAGGCTGAAGAAGGCAAAGCGATTGCCAAGCAGATCAACGCCATTCCTGCCAAGGACATGGTGGTGTTCGCGCCCAAAGAGCCAAAGACCCATATCACGGTGTTCACCGACACCGACTGTGCTTACTGCCAGAAGCTGCACAGCGAAGTGGCCGAGCTGAACAAAGCGGGTGTCGAGGTGCGTTATCTGGCCTTCCCGCGTCAGGGTATGGGCAGCAAGGGCGCCAAGGATCTTGCCAGCGTCTGGTGCTCGAAGGATCGCCAGGCGGCGATGAACAAGGCCAAGGCCCGCGAATCGATTGCCCAGGCTTCCTGTGACAACCCGGTCGCCCAGCAATACCAGCTTGGGCAGATGATCGGCGTCAATGGCACGCCGGCGATCATTCTGGAAAACGGCAAGATGATCCCCGGCTATCAGCCGGCGGCGCAGCTGGCGAAACTGGCCCTGGAAGCCAAGTGATCCGGCTAGATTGACTATCAGACAGCCGCTTCGTAATGTGCGGCTCTTTTCTACGGCCGGCGCTCGCGTCGGCCGTTTTACGCAGTGCAGTTGGGAGTCTAGTGTGAATCCGGTCAAAGTAGGCATCTGTGGGCTGGGTACCGTCGGTGGCGGTACCGTGAATGTGCTCAAGCGCAACGCCGAGGAAATCGCGCGTCGTGCCGGGCGTGGCATCGAGGTGGCGCAGATTGCCACCCGTACACCCAAGCCTCAGTACCAGTCGACCGGCATTACCATGACCGACGATGTCTTCGCGGTGGCCAGCAACCCCGAGATCGATATCGTCGTTGAGCTCATCGGTGGCTACAGCGTCGCCCGTGAGCTGGTCCTCAAGGCCATCGATAACGGCAAGCACGTGGTCACCGCCAACAAGGCGCTGATCGCCGTACACGGCAACGAAATTTTTGCCCGCGCCCGCGAAAAGGGTGTGATCGTCGCGTTCGAGGCGGCGGTGGCAGGCGGCATTCCGGTGATCAAGGCGATTCGTGAAGGCCTGTCGGCCAACCGCATCAACTGGCTGGCGGGGATCATCAACGGCACCGGCAATTTCATCCTCAGTGAAATGCGCGAGAAGGGGCGCACCTTCGAAGACGTGTTGGCCGAAGCCCAGGCGCTGGGTTACGCCGAAGCCGATCCGACCTTTGACGTCGAAGGCATCGACGCCGCTCACAAACTGACCATTCTGGCCTCCATCGCCTTTGGTATCCCGCTGCAGTTCGACAAGGCCTACACCGAAGGCATCACCAAACTGACCACTGCCGACGTCAACTATGCCGAGGCGCTGGGTTATCGCATCAAGCACTTGGGTGTGGCGCGCCGTACCGACGCTGGTATCGAGCTGCGCGTGCACCCGACGCTGATCCCGGCCGACCGCCTGATCGCCAACGTCAACGGCGTGATGAACGCCGTGATGGTCAATGGTGATGCCGCTGGCAGCACGCTGTTCTACGGCGCCGGTGCCGGCATGGAAGCGACCGCCTCGGCTGTCGTCGCTGACCTGGTCGATGTGGTGCGTGTGTTGACCACCGACCCGACCAACCGCGTACCGCACCTGGCTTTCCAGCCGGATTCGCTGTCCGATCACCCGATTCTGCCGATCACCGACTGTGAAAGCGCTTACTACTTGCGCATTCAGGCCAAGGATCGCCCCGGCGTGCTGGCTCAGGTGGCGAGCATCCTCTCGGAGCGCGGCATCAACATCGAATCGATCATGCAGAAGGAAGTCGAGGAGCAGGACGGTCTGGTGCCGATGATTCTGGTCACCCATCGCGTTGCCGAGCAGCGCATGAACGACGCCATCTCTGCCCTGGAAGCGCTGGCCGACGTCGTCGGCAATGTGGTGCGCATCCGCGTCGAACAACTCAGCTAATTCAGTCGCGCGCCGCGGTCATTCGCGGCGTGACGCCCAAACCGAAGGTTTGCAGACCATGCGCTATATCAGCACTCGCGGCCAAGCACCGGCCCTGAATTTCGAAGACGTCCTGCTGGCCGGCCTGGCCACAGATGGCGGCCTGTACGTGCCGGAAAACTTGCCGCGCTTCACTCAGGAAGAGATCGCTTCCTGGGCGGGCCTGCCGTATCACGAGTTGGCGTTCCGGGTCATGCGCCCGTTCGTCACCGGCAGCATTCCGGATGCCGATTTCAAGAAGATCCTCGAAGACACCTATGGCGTGTTCGAGCACTCGGCCGTTGCGCCGCTGCGTCAGCTCAATGGCAACGAGTGGGTTCTGGAGCTGTTCCACGGCCCGACCCTAGCGTTCAAGGATTTCGCCCTGCAGCTGCTCGGCCGCCTGCTCGATTACGTGTTGGCCAAACGCAACGAGCGTGTGGTGATCATGGGTGCCACCAGTGGTGATACCGGCTCGGCCGCCATCGAAGGCTGTAAGGCCTGCGACAACGTCGACATCTTCATCATGCACCCGCACAATCGAGTGTCCGAAGTGCAGCGTCGGCAGATGACCACCATCCTGGGCGATAACATCCACAACATCGCCATCGAGGGTAACTTCGATGACTGTCAGGAGATGGTCAAGGCCAGCTTCGCCGATCAGGGTTTCCTCAAGGGCACCCGCCTGGTAGCGGTCAACTCGATTAACTGGGCGCGGATCATGGCCCAGATCGTTTACTACTTCCACGCCGCCCTGCAGCTTGGCGGGCCGGCGCGTTCGGTAGCCTTCTCGGTGCCGACCGGCAACTTCGGCGATATCTTCGCCGGTTACTTGGCGCGTAATATGGGCCTGCCGATCAGCCAGTTGATCGTCGCCACCAACCGCAACGACATCCTGCATCGTTTCATGAGCGGCAATGGGTACGCCAAGGGCGATCTGTACCCGACCCTGTCGCCGTCGATGGACATCATGGTGTCGTCGAACTTCGAGCGCCTGCTGTTCGACCTGCACGGCCGCAACGGCCCGTCGATCGCCGCGCTGATGACCGAATTCCGCCAGACCGGCGGTTTCACCGTCGAAGATGACCGCTGGAACGAAGCGCGCAAGCTGTTCGACTCCCTCGCGGTGAGCGATGAGCAGACCTGCCAGACCATCGCCGAGGTGTACGCCGCCACTGGCGAGCTGCTCGACCCGCATACCGCCATTGGCGTGCGTGCCGCGCGCGAGTGTCGTCGCAGCCTGGCCGTGCCGATGGTGGTGCTGGGTACCGCTCACCCGGTCAAGTTCCCGGAGGCCATCGAGAAGTCAGCTGTGAACCTGTCGCCAGCGCTGCCGCCGCACCTAGCCGACCTGTTCGAGCGTGACGAGCGTTGCACCGTGCTGGCCAATGACCTGGCGGCCGTGCAGCAATTCGTTGCCGCTCACGGTAACCGCGGCAAGCCGCTGTAAGCGGTAGCGCTGCAGCTCGAAAGGCCGGTCACCGTGAGGTGCCGGCCTTTCTTGTTTTAAGGGGGTTATCAGCTGGCTCCTGTGGGAGCGGGCCATACCCGCGATTCGCGCCGATGGCGCGCTTCCTTAATTACCTTCATCTGGTGAGGGCACAAGGTGGGCTTTAGCTCGCCAATCCATCACAGCGCTTTCGCCTAAAGGCTCTACCGTCGATTGACCGCCGCCATCGGCGCTTGCTGGCAAAGCCGCTTGTCCAGCTGGCCAACATAAGGGTTGCCCCAACCCATCACGCAGCCGACCAGCTGGTTGCGCTGGCGCTCCCATTTTTCGGCGGGGTAGGTCTTGTTCCAGGCGGTGAACAGCTGGCGGTTCTGCTTCGACAGGCGCAGCTGATAGCGGTCGCTCATGTACAGGTAGGTGCGGGCGATCATGCCGCGAATCTGCTGGCGAGGCATGACCTTACGGGCTTTGAAATCGACCACCGTCGGGCAGGCGCCGTATTGATTGGGCTGTTGCGGCAACCAGCCGAAGTCGTAATTGCTGCGATCGCCATTGACCTCGCCAATCGCCGGCACCAGGTTGTGCAGGTCGGCTTCGGCGCGGCGGTAAACGCTGTCGTTCTTGCTGCAGTTCTTGCGCCCGCCGTGCTGCCAGCATTGGCGTTGATGGCCGATCTGCCAGGCCGGAACGATATGTTCCCATTCTATGCGCGCGGCGCGGTTGGCGTTCTTGCGCGGTGTATAGCCGCAGCTTTTCAGGTCTACGCGGTTGCCCTTGAAGCTGCAGCCACAATAAAACTCCACTGACTGGCGTTCGTATAGGCTCCAGCCAATCTTCTTGGCCTGGCTGAAGCTCTGGGGCGGTGCGGCGGCTAACGACGTGCAAAGGGTGAGGCACAGCAGTGCGAGAAGGCTGCGAAACGGCATGCGGCATTCCTAAAAAGTGGCGCATGATACCGGCTCGCTGCGGTTTGCCAAGGCTGGCCCATTGATGGCGTCTATCTAGGATTCAATCTCTATGCTCTGCGACGCAGTCGGCGAATTTGTCCCGTTTTCTCGGCTAAAGTTCTGCAGCTGACTCCCTCTTTTCAGGCCATCGGTGCCTGGCCTGCAAGACCCCGATCACAGCTCTCTAAGAAATTACATGTGATGTATTGAGTTCTCACATGTGATGTTCTAGGCTGCGCCACATGGAAAACAAATCATCTGCGCACTACCAGCGTCTTTTCCGTCAGCGTCTGCGCGAGCAGGGGTTGGTGAAGAAGGAAGTCTGGATTCTGCCCGAGCATGCCCAAAGGCTCTCGGCACTCGAAAGGAAACTGCGCCAGCCCCAGCCGGAGCTGGCTTCAATGGAGGAGGGGGTGAGCATGCCTCAGGTTTGGACTGCACAAACGTTGTTCGACGCGCTGTCGGCGACAGAGCCGTTTGTCGATGGCCGCGCGGCTATCGAGCTGATCCAGGGTGCCGACGCCAGTTTGCACGTGACCATGAAGGAATATGGTGATCTGCCGCTGTTCATCGCCGTGTTCGGTGATCAGATCGTGGTCGAAGCGCTGCTCTGGCCTGCCAGCGACGTGCGCGACACGGCCGCCTTCAACGAAGAAGTGCTGCGCAGCCACAAGCTGTTCCCGCTGTCTTGCGTAGGGCTGGAAACCCTGCCGGACGGGCAGGCTTGCTACACCATGTTCGGTGCGCTCAGCGCCTCGTCGATCCTGCCCAATGTGGTGCTCGAGATCGAAACGCTGGCGGATAACGTGATCAAGGCTACCGAAGCCTACGAAGATTTCCTCAAGGCCAGTGCATAAGGAGACATGCCCATGAACGTCTGGAGCAAATTGCTGACGGCGCTGCGCGGCGGTGCCAATGAAATGGGTGAGGCGCTGGTCGATGGTCAGGCCTTGCGCATCCTCGATCAGGAAATTCGCGACGCCGATATCGAGCTGCGTAAATCCAAGGAGGCGCTGGCTGAAATCATGGCCAAGCAGAAGCTGGCCTCCGAGCGCGCCAGCAAGTCGGCCGCCAAGATCGCCGAGTACGAAGAGTACGCGGTCAAGGCGCTGGAAACCGGCAAGGAAGACCTGGCTGGCGAAGTGGCCGGCAAAATCGCCAATCTGGAAATCGAGCTGAACAGCGAGCGCGAGCAAGCGGACAACTATGCGGCCAGCGTCGCCCAGTTGCGTACTGCAGTCAGCCAGGCTGAGGCCAATATCAAGCGGCTGAAGCAGCAGGTGGATACCGTGAAGGCCACCGAAAGCGTGCAGAAGGCGCAGATGGCCGTCGCCCAGCGCTATGGTGGTTCGCAAGCCAAGCTGCATACCGCCGTCGAGTCGCTGGAGCGTATCAAGCAGCAGCAGGCCGAGCGTGCGGCGAAGATGGAAGCGGCGGCCGAGCTGGCTCAGGCCTCCAATCCCGACGAGTCGCTGGATGCCAAGCTGCGCGCCGCCGGTATCGTCGCTGACCAGAGCAGCGCCGACAGCGTGCTGGCACGCCTCAAGGGCAAGGCCAAGCCCTGATTCACGGGCGGCCTTGATGCGTCATAGGGTGGGGCCGACAGGCTCCGCCATGTTTTTCAGGGATAGGAAATCATGGAAATCTTCCTGCAGGTCTCGCTGGCGTTTCCCACGGTCATCTTCAGCTTCCTGCTTTGCCTGGCGGTGGTGTACTGGGTCATCGTCGCGTTTGGCCTGATTGAGGTCGACGTGCTCGACGTCGAAGCCGACTCCGCACTGGAAGGTCCGGCGGCAGCGCTCCTGTCCAAACTCAAGCTGCGTGACGTACCGCTTACCCTGGTACTGACCCTGCTGTTCTTTTTCGCCTGGTTCATCAGCTACTTCGTCGACCTCTGGTTGCTCAGCTTGCTGCCGCTTGAGTGGCTGCGTTATCCGTTGGGCGTGGTAATCGCCGTTCTGGCTCTGATATTGGCCGTGGCGCCGACGCGGCTGCTGTGCGCACCGCTGCGCCCGTTGTTTCTCAAGTTGGAAGTGACCAGCAGTAAGAGCGTGCTCGGGCAAACCGCCGTGGTGCGCAGTGGTCGGGTGACGGCCAGCCATGGCGAAGCGCTGCTCGAAGATGGTGGTGCGGGGCTGATCCTGCGGGTCAGGGCTGAGGAGCAGCAAGGTTTCAAACGCGGCGACCGTGTCGTTTTACTGGAATACCTGGAGGCGCAGCACGCCTACCGGGTGATAACCGAAGAAGAGTTCCGGGGTATCTGAGAACCCGGTCAAAGTCTGCTGCCTACCCTCGCTGTAGCGTGCACAACGGGCTCGGAAAGCGCTGTTACAGATTGTAAACTGCGCCTCCTCGCCTGTTCCGCACGCGGGTGCGCGCCTCCCCGGCGGCCTCTGGCTGTCAGTGTGGTGAGCCGCTGCACCGCGCAGGGTTTTCACGGACGAGACTTGGACTCAGGTTCTGAGCCGGTTCCATTCGCATCAAAGGAGATTGAGCGCAATGTATAACCTTCCACCGTCGCTGATACCCGTGCTGGTCGGGGTCGGCCTGGTCGTCCTGCTGATCGTCGGCCTGCTGGCCTTGTTCAAGGCCTTCTACATCAAGGTTCCGCAAGGCACCGCTCTGATCGTCAACGACATGTCGTCTACGCCCAAGGTGCATTTCACCGGCGCGCTGGTGTACCCGGTCATCCACCTCAAGGAGTTCATGAAGATCTCCCTGATCACCCTGGAAGTCGACCGCCGGGCCAAGGACGGGCTGATCTGCCGCGACAACATGCGCGCCGACATCACCGTGGCGTTCTACCTGCGCGTCAACGAGACCCAGGAAGACGTGCTCAAGGTGGCCAAGGCCATCGGCGTCGAGCGTGCCTCCGATCGTGCGGCGGTGAACGAGCTGTTCAACGCCAAGTTCTCCGAAGCCCTGAAGACCGTCGGCAAGCAATTCGACTTCGTCCAGCTGTTCGAGAACCGCCAGGAGTTCCGCGACCGCATCGTCGAGGTGATCGGCAACGACCTCAACGGCTACGTGCTTGAAGACGTGGCCATCGACTACCTGGAGCAGACCTCCAAGGCATCGCTGGACCCAAGCAACATTCTCGATGCCGAGGGTATCCGCAAGATCACCCAGCTGACTGCCGCGCAGAACGTCATCACCAATGACCTGGAGCGCAACGAAGAGCTGGCGATCAAGAAAAAGAACGTCGAGACCCGCGAGGCGACACTGGCCCTCGAGCGTCAGCAAGCCGATGCCGAAGCGCGCCAGAAGCGCGAGATCGAGACCATCCAGGCGCGTGAGCAGGCCGAGACCCTCAAGGTCAAGGAAGAAGAACGCCTGAAGGCCGAGCAGGCCCGCATCCAGACTCAACAGGAGCTGGATATTCGCGCCGAGAACCACCAGCGCGAAGTGGAAGTGGCCCAGCAGAACCGCCAGCGTGCCGTGGTCATCGAGGTGGAGAAAGTCACCCGTGCCAAGGATCTGGAAGTGGTGGCCCGCGAGCGCGAAGTCGAGCTGCAGCGCATCGAGAAGGAAAAGGCGCTGGAAGAAGAGCGCAAGAACATCGCCAGCGTGGTGCGCGAGCGCGTCGCGGTGGAGAAGACCGTGGCCCAGGAAGAAGAGCGCATCAAGGAAGTCCGTGAGATATCCGAAGCCGAGCGCATGAAGCAGGTCACCGTGCTCAATGCCCAGGCCGAGGCCGAGCAGGAGCTGGTGCGCCAGGTCAAACAGGCCGAAGCCGACGAAACCCGTTCCAAGCACAAGGCGGTGGAAATCAACAACCTCGCCCAGGCCGAACTGGAGGCCGCGGCCAAGAGCGCCGAGGCCAAGAAGAAGCTGGCCGAAGGTATCGAAGCCGAGCGCGCTGCGCCCGGCCTGGCCGACGCGCGGGTACGTGAAGTCACCGCCGCGGCCAAGGAGAAGGAAGGCCTCGCCGAGGCGCGCGTGCAGGCTGAGCGTCTGATCGCCGAAGCCAAGGGCGAGCAGGAGAAGGGCCTGGCCCAGGCGCGTGTCACCGAAGCGCAGGCCGCCGCCAAGGAGAAGGACGGCCTGGCCGATGCCAAGGTGCTGGAAGAGAAGCTCGGCGCCCAGGCGCGCGGCGAAGAGCAACTCGGCGCGGCCAAGGCCAAGGCGACCCAGGATCTGGGTATGGCCGAGGCACAGGTGCTGCTGGAGCGTCTGAACGCCGAGGCCGAAGGCCTGGGCAAGAAGTTCGGCGCGCTGGACGCGCTCAGCGACAACGCCCGCCAGCACGAAGAATTCCGCATGCAGCTGGAGAAGAGCTTCGAGGAGGCCATGGCCGCCATCGCCGCCAACAAGGAAATTGCCAAGGATCAGGCCGAGGTGCTGGCCACCGCGCTGGCCAAGGCGAAGATCGAGATCGTCGGCGGGGAAGGCGACTTCTTCAACTCGTTCGCCAAGTCCCTTTCCGTGGGCAAGGCCATCGAGGGCGTGGTCGGCAAGAGCCCGGTGGTGCAGGACGTGCTCGCGCGTCTGCTGCAGGGCCGCGCCGCCGAAGCCAAGCCGGCTGCGGTGAGCGACAGCGACGCGGTGTAAGCGACGGTGCCAGGCGCCAGCCGCTCCGGCTGGCGCCTGTTTCGCGATTCGGTGCGGGCTGCGCCCGCGCTTTCAGGCCATCAGGCCTGCCCCAACTACAAGGAAAGTGGCATGTCGCAATCTAGAGATCACCTGGAAATGACCTTTCGCAGCATCCAGTGCTTTGCCGATGACGGCCGCCTGGACGCCGCCGAGCTGGGCTCGCTGCTGGACATCGCCGAGCGCGATGGCGTGATCGATGACGACGAGATCCGCGTACTGACGCGCATCATCGCCCGCATCAAGCCCGATGAGCTCGACCCCGCGATGCGCGAGAAACTCGCCGAAATCGCCCGCAAGATCGGTGCCTGAGCACCGCCTCATCAGTGTCGGCCCCGTGCATGACGGGGCCTTGCTTGCAGACCGCGCAGATTCAGGAAGACCATGATGTCGGACGCCCAGGCCGAAAACACCCAACAGGACATTCTCGACAAGGCCGTTGCCGAAGGCGGCGCCTACGAGGTGCTGCACAAGCGTCTGCAGGAGCAGGGTTTGCGCCTGCGGCGCAGCACCGAAGCGCTCAACGAGCAGCGCTTGCAGGAGTTCGGCAGCAGCCAGATGGAAGTCATTGGCCGGGTGCGCATCCGTACCGAGAACAACTGCATCGCCCGCGACATCGTGCAGGTCGGTGACTGGTTGCTGTTTGGCTACAACGTGTTCCTGGGCCTGAAGAAGGAAACCGCGGTCGCCGACGTGTTCTCGCTCTATCGCCTGGTCGAAGGCAGTGAGGGCTTTGAGGCCGAGTCGATCGCCCTGGATGGCACCTTCCTGAGCCAGAGCGGCTTCGTCAACGACTTCAACGAGCTGTACACCTACTACAAGAACACCCGCCTGCTGCAGCTGGCGATCCGCGACGGCAAGCTGCTGGCCAGCTTCCAGATCGGCGAACGGATCACCGACATCCGCGTGTTCCGCTGGTCGCTGTCGCTCGACGGCAAACAGGTGCACTACATCGACAACCGTGGCGAGCGCGATATCGCGCTGCCCGCACCCTTCGATTTCGAGTGGCAGAAAACCACCCGCGAGATGACGGTCAATGGCCGCCATCCGCACCTGAACATCCTCGACACGGTGTTCGTCGAGACGGTTGGCGGCGACCTGACCATCAAGGTCGAGAACAACACCGAAAGCGGCCAGGGCATCTACCGCGAAGAGGTGATGGACAAGACCCAGTCGCTGGACGATGCGCAGATCGAATATGCCGCCCTGGGCAGCCTGATCCTGCTCAAGGTGCTGCCGTACCGTGAAGAGCAATGGCGCTACCTGGTGTTCAACCGCCTGACCCGCAAGGTCGAGCGCATCGATGCCATCGGCCTGGCCTGTGTACAGTTGCCCGAAGACCACGGCATCATCTTCCCCGGCGGTTACTACCTGCAGAACGGCGAGCACAAGACCTTCGAGCAATCGATGGCCGGCATGCGCTTCAAGCGCTCGGTGCGGTCGCCCAACGGCGAGGACGTGCAGTACATCTTCTACCACCCGGGCGAAGGCCGGGCGGTGCTGCTGACCTATAACATGGTCACCCGCCAGCTGCAGAACCCGATCTTCGGCCACGGCTATGCGCGCCTCGAAGACGGCCGCATGGTGATCTTCTCCGCCGAGGGCGACGAGCCGACGCGCATCCACCCCATGCAGGTCTGGCAGACACCGTTCGAGAGCGAGGAATACGCCGCCCGCCAACCGGCGCGTAGCGGCTTCTTCGGGCGCATCGGCAATGCCGAGCTGGTGCGCGGGGTGTCCGACCTGTTCAACCTCAGCCGCGAGATCGACAGCCGTGAAGTGTCGGTGGCGCGCTACAGCCTGCTGTGCCAGAACACTCGCCGGCTGTTCGATATCTACCACTGGCTGAGCGACCCGCAATGCGCCGAGCTGGCGCCGCTGCTGCGCGAGATCGCTGCCACCGGCGAGCTGGTGCTCGACGAGTTCGAGAAGGTCGAGAGCATTCGCCAGCAGTCCGCCGCGGCCATGGCCGAGGCCGAAAACCGGCAGAAGGCGCTGCTCGAAAGCGTGCGTTCGGATACCTGGGACAAGGTCGAGCAATACGTCGAAGCGCTCAATGCGATCACCGCCCAGCGTGGCCAGCTGCTGACCATCCGCGACTATCGCTACATCGACGTGGCGCGCATCGACACCATGGAAACCGCGCTGCTCGAGGCCCGCGACCAGACCGCCGCGGCCACCTCGCGCTTTCTCGCCGGCGACGCCGCGCTGCAGCCCTATCACCACAACCTGCAACTGCTCGACGAGCAGGCGCAGAAGGCCGAGAGCGTCGCGCAACTGGCCGAGCCGCTGGCCAGCCTCCACGAGATGGCTGGCAATCTGGACATGCTGTCCGGCCTGATGGCCTCGCTGCAGATCGACGATGCCACCGAGCGCACGCGCATCGTCGACGCCATTTCCGAGGTGTATGCCAAGCTCAACCAGGCCAAGGCGCGCGCCGAGCAGCGCCGCAAGGGCCTGGGGTCGGCGGAAACCGTGGCGCAGTTCGGCGCCCAGTTCAAGCTGTTCAGCCAGAGCATCACCAATGCCCTGGCGTTGGCCCAGGATCCCGAGCGCTGCGACGAGCAGTTGTCGCGGTTGTTGGTACAGCTCGAGGAGCTGGAGAGCCAGTTCGGCGATCACGAGCAGTTTCTCGGCGACATCCTGGCCAAGCGCGAGGAGTTGCTGGAAACCTTCGAGGCGCACAAGCAGAGCCTGCTCGACGAACGCCAGCGCAAGGCCCAGGGCCTGCTCGACGCCGCGCGGCGGATTCTCGACAGCCTTGGTCGACGCACCGCCAAGCTTACCGAGGCTCAGGAGCTCAACGCCTTCTTCGCCGCCGACCCGCTGATTCTCAAGCTGCGCGAACTGGCCGAGCGCCTGCGCGAGCTCAAGGACAGCGTCAAGGCCGATGACGTCGAGGCGCGCCTCAAGGCCGCTCGCGACCAGGCAGTGCGTGCGCTGCGCGACAAGAGCGAACTGTTCGAGGCCGGTGGTGACGTCATCAAGCTGGGGCCGCGCCACCGTTTCGCGGTTAACACCCAGGAACTCGACCTGACCCTGTTGCCGCGTGGCGACGGCTTGTTCCTGCACCTGACCGGTACCGATTTCCTCGAGCCGCTGCACGATGCCGGGCTCGAGGGCCTGCGCGATTACTGGCAGGTCAGCCTGGAGTCCGAATCGGCGGCGCTGTATCGCGGCGAATACCTGGCCGGCCTGGTGCTCGACGCTGCGCTACGCAATAGCGACGGCCTGAGCCTGGATCAGCTCAAGGCGCACATGAGCCAGCCCGACGAGTTGATCAAGCGCATCCGCGAATTTGCCGCGCCGCGTTACAAGGAGGGTTACCAGAAGGGCATCCATGATCAGGACGCCATGGCCATTCTGCTGCGCCTGCTGACGCTGCGCGAGGCGGCTGGTCTGTTGATCTATTCGCCACGGGCCCGCGGCCTGGCGCTGTTCTTCTGGAACCGCTGGCGCGAAGACGCGGAGGCTGCCCACTGGCCGGAGCGTGCCCGTACCTGTGCCAACATCCGCCAGCTGTTCGGCCGTGACGAGGGTATCCGCCAGCTGCGCGAGGACGTGCTCAAGGCGCTGCACGGTTTTCTCGTCCGCCACCCGATGCCGTTCGACGCTGCCCTGCAGCGTGAGGCGGCCGAGTACCTGGTGGAAGAACTGGCCGCCCCGCGCATCGAGTTCGTGGTCAGCAAATATGCCCGCGAGCTGTTCGATGGCCTGCGTCAGCACCTGGAGGCCGCCCATATGTGGGAGGGCTACCTGCAGGCCCAGGAGCGCCTGCGCGGGCGCCCGGACCAGCGCTGGGCGTTGGCCGAGAACTGGCTGCAGGCCTATTGCGCGCAGCAGGACCGGGAACATCTGCAGGCGTACGTTGCCGAGGCTGTGGCCCTTGGGCTGATCGACAGCGACGTGCCGCTGCGGGTTACCGAGGCGGACCTGCAGGTGCGCGTCGAGGGGCTGCTCGGCGATCACCCGCGCATTCAGGACGGTACCCTGAATTTTGCCCTGCACGATTTCTTCCAGCGCCTGCGCCACCACCGCGAAACCTTCCTGCCCGAGCTGCAGCGCTACCAGAGCCTGCGCCAGGAGGTGGTCAACCGCGAGCGTACGGCGCTGCGCCTGAGCGAGTTCAAGCCACGGCCGCTGTCGTCGTTCGTGCGCAACAAGCTGATCAACGATGTTTACCTGGGCTTTATCGGCGACAACCTGGCCAAGCAAATGGGCACCGCCGGGGAGAACAAACGCACCGACCTGATGGGCCTGCTGATGCTCATCTCGCCGCCCGGCTACGGCAAGACCACGCTGATGGAGTACGTGGCCCATCGCCTCGGCCTGATCTTCATGAAGATCAACGGCCCGGCCCTCGGCCACGTGGTGCGCTCCATCGACCCGGCCCAGGCGCCGGATGCCACCTCGCGCCAGGAGCTGGAAAAGCTCAACCTGGCGCTGGAAATGGGCAACAACGTGATGCTCTATGTCGATGACATCCAGCATACCCACCCGGAGTTCCTGCAGAAGTTCATCTCGCTGTGCGACGGCACGCGGCGCATCGAGGGCGTGTGGAAGGGCCACACCAAGACCTACGACATGCGTGGCAAGAAGTTCTGCGTGGTGATGAGCGGCAACCCGTACACCGAGTCCGGCGATGTGTTCAAGATCCCCGACATGCTCGCCAACCGTGCCGACATCTACAACCTGGGCGATACCCTGGGCGGCATGCAGGAAGCCTTTGCGCTGTCCTACATCGAGAACAGCCTGACCTCCAACCCGGTGCTGGCGCCGCTGGCCACCCGCGAGATGGCCGACGTTTACCGTTTCGTTGCCAAGGCCGAGGGCAAGCCGTTCTCCGCCAACGAGCTGTCGCACAGCTACAGCGGCGCCGAGATCAACGAGATCGTCGCCACCCTGCAGCGCCTGATGCAGGTGCGCGACGTAGTCGGCCGGGTCAACCAGCAATACATCGTCAGTGCCGCCCAGGCCGACAGCTACCGCACCGAGCCACCGTTCAAGCTGCAGGGCAGCTACCGCAACATGAACAAGATGGCCGAGAAGATCAGCTCGGTAATGAACGACGCCGAGCTGCTGCAACTGATCGCCGACCACTACCAGGGCGAATCGCAGCTACTCACCACCGGCGCCGAGGAAAACCTGCTCAAGCTCGCCGAGCTGCGTGGCAACCAGACGCCCGAGCAGCTCGAGCGCTGGACGCAGATCAAGCGCGACTTCATGCGCAACAAGGCCATGGGCGGCAGCGACTCGGACATCGGCGCCCGCGTGGTGGCCCAGCTCAATGACCTGGTCGAGGGCGTGCGCGGCCTGGCTCGCAGTGAGCCTGCAGCACCTGCAGCCGTGCCCTGGCAAGAGCTGCTGGCTGGCCTGGAGCGCCTGCGCGAAGTGCAGCCGAAGGTGGAGGTGGCCGTGCAGGCGCAACCGCAACCTGGCGTGCAGGCGCTGCTCGAACGGCTTGCCGATGGCCTGCAGGACGGCGTGGTGCCGCTGATCAACGCCATGGACAAGAAGATCGACATCGACCTGGGTACCCACAAGCGCATGGGCGACATGGCCCAGCAGCTGCGTGAGATCGCCCGGATGATGGGGCAGGGCGGCGAGGCGCCGTGACGCTCTGGCTGTTGCCGCGCCTGAAGCTGCTGTTCGGCATCGCCGCGGTGATGGTCGTGCTGCAACTGATCAATAGCCTGGACGGTTACAGCCTCAATCGCTTCGGGCTGATCCCCCGGGAGCTCCAGGCACTGCCAGGCATCCTGCTGGCGCCCTGGTTGCACGGCAGCTGGCTGCACCTGTTCGGTAACCTCAGCGGCTTCATGGTACTGGGCGCCCTGGCGCTGCTGGAGTCGCGCGGAGAGTTCATCCGCGCCAGCCTGTTCATCATCGTTGCCAGTGGGGTGTTGGTCTGGCTGTTCGGCCGTCCGGGCATCCATGTCGGCTCCAGCGGCTGGTTGTTCGGTTTGTGGGGCCTGCTGCTGGGCCGCGCCTGGTTTCGCCGCAGCCTTGCCGACCTGCTATTGGCCGCCCTGGCGCTGGTGCTCTACGGCGGCTTCTTCTACGGGTTGCTGCCCCAGCAGGGTGTGTCGTTCGAATATCACCTGACCGGCGCGCTGTGCGGCGGTCTGTATGCCTCATGGCAACGCGGCGGCCAGAAACGTCGCACCCGAAAACGGACTCGACAGGGTTAAAAATGGATTTCAATCGCCTCGACCAGCACCTGCGTGACAGCCTCGTAGACCTCAAACTCAGCAACGAGGAGCGCGACGAGCTGCGCGAGCTGGGCAATGATCTGACACCCGATCAGGTGCGTTACATGCGCAACCGCGCCTTTGATCTGGTGCGCGAGCTGATCACCGACCCGGGCAATGCCATGTCGGCCCTGAAATGGCTGGAGCAGGTGATCAAGACCCTGGAAGTGCGCTGTTCACCGCTGCGCGGCCAGAGCAGTGCGCATTTCAGCCCCGGCGAAAGCTGCCGCCAGCGCATCCGTGACCTGTGCCGCCAGGCCAAGGAATCGGTGGACGTGTGCGTGTACACCATTTCCGATGACCAGCTCAGCGACGAGCTGATCGCTGTGCACCGCCGTGGCCTTGCCGTGCGCATCATCAGTGACAACGAGAAACGCTTCGACGCCGGCAGTGATGTCCAGCAGCTGATCGATTCGGGCGTGCCGCTGCGCATCGACAACAGCCCGTTTCACATGCACCACAAGTTCGCCCTGTTCGACGGTCGCCTGCTGCTCAACGGCAGCTTCAACTGGACGCGCAGCGCCAGCACCAGCAACGAGGAAAACCTGCTGGTGACCGACGATCCTCATCTGGTCGCCGAGTACCGCCGCGAGTTCGAGATGCTTTGGGAGCGCTACCGCCCGAGCTAAGAGCCTGTTCACGATCTGCTGCGCGTCGGCGCTCCTGCGTTAAAAACAAGCTGGATTGCCAGCCCAGTCGGAAAGCCGCTTGCGGCTAACGCACTTTAGTGCGGCCCCGAAGGGGCGAGCGGAGCGAGTAATGCTCATTTACAGCTCGTAAACTCGCGTGCGAGCCCAGTCCGCTTCCTCGCTTGTTTTTGTGGGGCCGCCTAGGCCTTGTAACGCTCTAGCTCGCGAAATCGTGAACAGGCTCTGATCGCTCAGCGGCGCAGTGCCGGCAGCAGCGCCAGCAGGCCGGCGGGTAGCTGGCGACGCAGCGCGTTGCTCATCGCCTCCCGGCGTTTCTGATAGAGCAGCCCGAGGCCCATCACGCCAAGACCGATCAGGCTGACCACCACCGGGAACAGCAGCGAGTCCTCGAACACGTCGTGGGCCAGGTAGCCGAGATAACCGGCCACGCCCAGGGCGCCGAAGACCATGAACAGTGGGCGTCGCAGTAGTACGGCGAGGCCGATCAGGCCCAGGTTGATCAGGCAGTACAGCAGCTTGCCGAACTCGCTGCCGCTGTCCATCAGACTCAGGCCGCCCCAGAAGGCGCTCAGCCCTGCCAGATAACCCCAGAAGGCGAAATCCTGTTTGCTGCGCCCGTCCACCAGCAAGCTGGCTAGCAGGATCACCAGGCCGAACCACAGCGATACGTCGCGTCGCTGCTCCCAGCTGAAATATTCGCCATGCAGCAGTTCGCTCAGGTCCATCGACATGAACCACAGCGCCACGGCGATCGGCATGACGATGAACGGGAAGGGCAGCAGGCGCAGTACCAGCAGGCCGACCAGCACGGTCGCCACTTCCATCACCAGCCAGCCGCCCTGTACGTAGCGGTAGTAGTCGACGTAGTCCGACTGGGCGTCGTCCATGGGCCAGGTGCCGAACAGCCGTTGCCCGGCGAACACCACCAGTGGCGTGAGGCTCACTGCCACGGCGCCCAGCAGGCCGCCGGGAATCGGCTGGCCGCGGCACCACAGGCTGCGTCCGCCGAGCAGGAACAGCAGCAGGTAGGCCGAACTGATCACCAGCAGCGCCCCGTCGCCGATGCTCATCCAGGCTTCGGTCATCAGCCAGCCCATGGCACCCATGATCAGCAGCGCGCCGAAGTAATAGGCGATGTGGGAGAGCTGGAAGCTGGGGCGCTCGCTGGGCGCCTGGCGCAGAAACTCCAGCAGCGCCTGATCCTGTCCAGGCTGTAGAACGCCGGCTTGCACGGCGCGGCTCAGGTCACTGCTGTCGATTTTCAGAGTCATGGGTGCGTCCCCGCTGGCGTGACGTCCTGTCGGCCCGTCTGGGGCAGGGCGCTGGTGAGGCTGTTCGGCCAGGGCGAGTGGGCGCCCTGGCGTGCTAACGTGGTTGTCAGTTCTTGCGCGGTACGGCTTGGAGCAGCTCGTCCGACGGCATTTCGCACTGGATCTTACGGCCAATCAGTTCCTCGATTGGCGGCAGAGCGTAGGCATCGTCTTCACCGGCAAAGCTGATCGAGGTGCCGCTGGCGCCCGCGCGGCCGGTACGGCCGATGCGGTGCACGTAGTCGTCCGGGTCTTCCGGCAGGGTGAAGTTGATCACGTGGCTGATGCCGTCGACGTGGATACCGCGGCCGGCCACATCGGTGGCGACCATGACGCGGATCTTGCCTTCGCGAAAGCCTTCCAGGGCGCGGATGCGCTTGTGCTGGGGAATGTCACCGGACATCTGCACGGCGCTGATTCCGTCGCGGGTCAGGCGTTCTTCGATGCGCCGCACTTCGTCCTTGCGGTTGGCGAAGACCATCACCCGAGTCCAGTCGTTCTGGGTGATCAGGTTGTAGAGCAGCTTGTACTTGTCTGCCGAGGCGACGGCGTAGACGTGCTGCTCGACCGTGTCGCTGGCGACGTTTTCCGGCTCGATTTCGACGATGGCCGGGTCGGTGGTCCATTGCTTGGCCAGGTTCATCACGTCTTCGGTGAAGGTGGCCGAGAACAGCAGGGTCTGGCGCTCGCCCTTCATCGGCGTCTGGCGGATGATCTGGCGAACCTGGGGGATGAAGCCCATGTCGAGCATGCGGTCGGCTTCGTCGAGCACCATCACCTCGACCATGTCCAGGTGCACTTCGCCGCGCTGGTTGAAGTCCAGCAGGCGGCCAGGCGTGGCGACCAGGATGTCGCAGAAGCGCGATTCCAGACTCTTGAGCTGCTTGTCGAAGTCCATACCCCCAACGAAGCTCATCACGTTCAGGTCGCTGTACTTGGTCAGCTCTTGCGCGTCCTTGGCGATCTGCACCACCAGCTCGCGGGTTGGCGCGATGATCAGCGCGCGTGGTTCGCCCATGTAGCGGTCTTTGGGCGGCGGCGTCTGCTGCAACTGGGTGATGATCGAGATCAGGAACGCGGCGGTTTTGCCGGTACCGGTCTGCGCCCGCCCGATGGCGTCTCGGCCCTTGAGGGTGTAACCCAGTACGCCGGCCTGGATCGGTGTGCAGTAGGGGAAGCCCAAATCATGGATGGCGTGCATCAGTTGCGGCGACAGCTTGAAGTCGTGGAAGCGAGTCTTGCCAGGTGCAGGCTCGACCTTGAAATCCTCAAGCTTCCAGGTATCGACTGGCTTGGGCGCGCGCTCGCGGCGCGGCTTGGCGGGTTTGCTCGGCGGCTTCTGCTCGGCGCTGGCGGCTTCTTTGGGCGGGCGCGGCTGGCGCTCCTCATGGGGAGCTGCGGCGGGAGGGGAAGCGGCTTCGAGGGTCGGGGAGATTGAGCTGTGTGGCTCATTTTCGGCTTTGCCGAATATTTTTTTGAGTGCTTTGAGCACGGTCATCTCGTCGATTGATTAAGGAATGAACGCCGGCCAGTGTAAAGCAAGACGCGGCGGGCAGGGAGTACCCTGCCACCGGCGCCTATGGCGGCTGGCGATCAGTGTGTCGGCAGGCTGGCGAGCAGCAGGCGCTGGACGTTGCCGCCCATGATTGCGGCGATGTCGTCGCGGCTGAAGCCGGCGCCGAGCAGACCTTCGGTCAGTTGCGCCAGGCCTGTGACGTCGAAGGGCGCGTGAATGGTGCCGTTGAAGTCGGAGCCAAGGGCCACGTGTTCGATGCCCACCAGGTCTGCGCTGTAACGAATCGCCTTGACGATGGCGGCCACTGAAGTGGCGCAGACGGCGGTGTCCCAGTAGCCGATGCCGATCACCCCACCGGTCGCGGCAATGGCGCGGATATGTCGGTCGCTGAGGTTGCGGGTGCCTGGGCAGGTGCCTTCGACACCGCCATGGGACACCAGCAGTGGGCGCGTGGCCATGGCCAGCACATCGTCCATCAGTGGGCGCGAGGCGTGAGCCAGGTCGATCAGCATGGATTTTTCTTCTAGCCGCGTGATGACCTGCCGCCCGAATGGCGTCAGCCCACCTTTGTTCAGGCCATGGGCCGAGCCACCGACCTCGTTATCAAAGAAGTGAGTCAGCCCGGCCATGCGAAAACCTGCGTCATAGAGACGATCGAGATTCTCCAGCCGGCCTTCCAGCGGATGCAGGCCTTCGGTGGCCAAGAGGGTGGCGACTCGCTGCGGGTCTTTATTCCAAGCCTGCAGAAAATCGAGCAGATCCTTGCGTGTTTTGATCTGTACCAGCCGACCCTCGCTGCCGGAGGCCGCTTCGTGCAGTTTCTCGGCTTGGTACAGGGCGCGCTGCAACAAGCTGCTCCAGGTTGCCCGTGGCCAGCGCTGGGCCATGGCGAGCAGGGTGATGGTGTCGCTGTCGGCGCCGTTGCTTTCGTAGTTCAAGCCGCGAGGCGATTTGGTGACCGTGGAAAACACCTGCAGACCAACGCGCCCGTCGAGCATCCGCGGCAGGTCCGAGTGGCCGTAGCTGTAGCGTTTTAGCAGATCACGCTCCCAGAGTAGGGCGTCATCGTGCAGGTCGGCGATAAACAGGGTGTTGTGTAGGCGCGTGGCGCTATGGCCGGCCGGGTAGGGCGCTGGCGATTCGACGCTGTTCATGCGTCGGTCGAGCACGCTTGGTAACGTGAAGAACACCGCGGCGGCAAGACCCAGAACAATCGGGATGATGAGCAGGCGCTTGCGCATGAAGGTTTTCCAGATAGGCGGAGGTCGTCAGTTTGTCACGCGCTGACGGCAGTTCAGTGACAGAGCCGATTGCGGCCGCTGTTCTTGGCCCGGTACAAGGCCTGATCAGCCCGGGCAATCAGGCTGGCCAGGCTGTCGCGCTTGGTCATCTGGGTCAGGCCTAGGGAGATGGTCACGCCCGGCTGAGCGCCGAGCGGAGAATAGAAGGAGCCGATGCGCTCCAGGCTCTCGCGCAGGCGCTCGGCCACATCGATGGCCTGCTGCAGCAACAGCTCGGGCAGCAGCACCACGAACTCTTCCCCGCCGAAACGCACCAGGCTGTCGCGCGTTCGTAGCTGGCGGCGCAGCGTGTGGGCAACCAGGCACAGTGCGTAGTCACCGGCCAAATGGCCGTGCTGGTCGTTGTAATCCTTGAAGTGGTCGACGTCGAGCATCAGCAGGCACAGCGGTTGTTTGTCGATCAGGCAGCGGGCGCGCTCGCGCTCGAACACGTGCTCCAGCCAGCGACGGTTGAAGGCGCCGGTCAGTTTGTCGACGTTGGCGTTCTGCTCGCTGTTGATCAGTTTCTGGTTGCCCTGGCGCACGCGCTCGCAAAGCACCTTGAGCAGGTTGTGCATCATCTGTGGTGATTGCTGGAACAGCGAGTTGAGGTCATCACGGTGCAGGCGCAGCACACTGCTGGGCTCGGTGGCCACCACGTAGGCGCTGGGGTGTTCATTATCGATGAAGCTGATCTCGCCAGCGCAGTCGCCGGGCCCCAGTGCGGTAACCGGCTGGTTGTCCAGCGAGCCCAGGTATACCTTGAGGCTGCCGGTGACGACTATATAAAGGTACTGGTTGCGATCGAAGGGCGAGAGCAGCACTTCGCCCGATTCCAGTTCGCAGCAACGAAAGGCATCGAGCAGCCGGTTGAGGCCGCCGAGCGCAACGTTGTCGAACAGGCGCAGCTGGCGAATCTGCTGCAGATCGGTTTGCCACTGGGCTGCCTTCATGGCATCAGCATCCTTGCTTGAAACGCTTAACGATAAGCATCGCCAACGCTCCCTGGGTCGATGACCACATTCATGATGAACGCAACAGGTCTCATTGCCCTGACAGTATCTCTCGGCATCCGGGCTGACAATCGTCTTGCGACGCGCTGACGACCGGCGGCGTGGGGACTGTGAAGGCCGTCACAGCCGCGCCGGCAAAACCCTCGTTACAGACGCGCTGCGAGCCAGGCCGCCACGTCCTGGATCTCCTGCGGTAACACTTCGTGGGCCATCGGATATTCTTGCCATGTCACGGCGACCCCTTTGTCGTGCAGCCAGTCATGGGCGGCACGCCCCATGCTCGGTAGCACCACGCCATCCTGACTGCCGTGAAGGCACATCACGGGTATCGCCCGTTGCAGTTCGCTCAGCTGGCTGTCGTCCGCGAAGCTCGGTGCGTAAGTGGACAGCGCCAACACGCCGCCAAGCGGCCCTGGCCAGCGCAGGAACGCGGTATGCAGCACCACGGCGCCGCCCTGGGAAAAACCGGCCAGGAAGATGCGCGACGGGTCGATACCGTCAGCGCGTTGCGCTTCGATCAGGTCGATCACCTGCTGAGCCGACTGCTCGAGCTGCTCGCGATCGATCGCGCGGGCCGGGCTCATGGCCAGAATGTCGTACCAGCTGGGCATCTCCCAGCCACCATTGATGGTCACCGGGCGCGTCGGCGCCTGGGGCAGCACGAAGCGCGTACTGCGCAGCGACTGTTGCAGCGCTTGGGCGACAGGCTGAAAGTCGAAGCGGTCTGCACCCAGACCGTGCAGCCAGATTACGCACGCATCTGGGGCAAGTGTGGGCTGCAGTATCAATGTGGTATCCATGTGTTGCTCCGTTTTGGGGCTTTCGCATTGTTTTGGTGCGCGACTGTTTTCCGTCACTGTATTGATCCGTGAACTAGATGTCGCAAGATTACAACTTTCCCCCCTTGACCCGCCTATCTCGCGGTTAAAGAAGGCGTCTGGTATGGCCTTTGCTATAAAACACCTGACTGATGTCGTCGGGCCAGTGCGGTAACACCGCCCTGAACCGCGGAGCAGACGGGAAAGCCGATTTGATGGGGTTTCCAAAAGGTTCGCCGGGCGCTGCATGCCCGTCGATGTGCAAATTCGCGATCCGTCTCGGGCCTGTTCACCAACGGGCTGGTGCAAATATCGAAGACCCACTTTCGAATAGGTCACGGTAGTCGCACCGAGGTCAGGTCACCGGTCTACACTGTTGCTGCCTACAGTGACGACATGCCCCAAAAGGGTACGGCGATCGGGCTGAGACTCCAACACAACAAAAGCAACCGGAGAATGTTCAATGAAGATGGTTAAAACCACCCTGGCGATGTTGACCGCCGCCGCCGTTCTTGGCGCAGCAGGCATGGCTCACGCCGGTGCTACCCTGGACGCAGTGAAGAAGAAGGGCTTTGTACAGTGTGGCGTCAGTGACGGCCTGCCGGGTTTCTCGGTGCCGGATGCGAAGGGTAACTACCAGGGCATCGACGTCGACATCTGCCGCGGTGTTGCCGCAGCAGTTCTGGGCGACGCCAGCAAAGTCAAATACAGCCCGCTGACCGCCAAAGAGCGCTTCACCGCCATTCAGTCTGGTGAAGTCGACGTTCTGTCGCGCAACACCACTTGGACCAGCTCGCGCGACGGCGGCATGGGCCTGGTATTCACCGGCGTTACTTATTACGACGGTATCGGCTTCCTGGTTAACAAGAAGCTGGGCGTTGCCAGCGCCAAGGAACTGGATGGCGCGACCATCTGTATCCAGGCAGGCACCACCACCGAGCTGAACGTCTCTGACTACTTCCGCTCGAACGGCCTTAAATACACCCCGATCACTTTCGACACCTCCGACGAAAGCGCCAAGTCGCTGGAGGCTGGCCGTTGCGACGTGCTGACCTCCGACCAGTCGCAGCTGTACGCACAGCGCATCAAACTGGGCGCGCCGACTGACTGGGTTGTACTGCCAGAAGTGATCTCCAAGGAGCCGCTGGGCCCGCTGGTTCGTCGTGGCGACGAAGATTGGATGGCTATCGTCAAGTGGACCCTGTTCGCCATGCTCAACGCTGAAGAGCTGGGCGTCGACTCCAAGAACGTCGAAGCCATGGCCAAGGAAACCAAGAACCCTGACGTAGCCCGTATGCTGGGTGCTGACGGTGAGTACGGTAAAGACCTGAAACTGCCGAAAGACTGGGTTGTCCAGATCGTCAAGCAGGTCGGTAACTACGGCGAAGTGTTCGAGCGCAACATCGGCAAGGGCAGCGAGCTGAAAATCGAGCGTGGCCTCAACGCTCTGTGGAACAAAGGCGGTCTGCACTACGCACCACCAGTGCGTTGATTGACCTGTCGCCCGGCAGTGCACTGCCGGGCGATTTTCGTTCCGTTATACCTGGGGCATTCCCATGCAGAAAAACATTGGCGCACCGCAGGGGTTCTCCCTTAGCGATCCACGTGTGCGCGCTTGGCTATTCCAGATCATTACCGTTGTGGCCGTGGTCGCAATGGGCTGGTTCCTGTTCAGCAATACGCAGACCAACCTGCAACACCGGGGTATCACCTCGGGCTTCGACTTTCTCGAGCGCAGTGCCGGCTTTGGCATCGCTCAGCACCTGATCAGCTACACCGAAGCGGACAGCTATGCCCGCGTCTTCGTGATCGGCCTGCTCAATACCCTGCTGGTGTCGTTCATCGGCATCGTGCTGGCTACCTTCCTCGGCTTCGTCATCGGTGTCGCGCGTCTGTCGCCGAACTGGATGATCAGCAAGCTGGCGACCGTATACATCGAGATCTTCCGTAACATCCCGCCGTTGCTGCAGATTCTCTTCTGGTACTTCGCCGTGTTGCTGCCGTTGCCAGGGCCGCGTGCCAGCATCAGCGTCGGCGACAGCTTCTTCCTCAGCAACCGTGGCCTGAACATGCCGGCGGCCGAGGCGACCGGTGGATTCTGGCCGTTCGTGGTCGGCCTGTTCGTGACCCTCGTGGCCATCGTGATGATGACCCGCTGGGCCAATAAGCGCTTCGAGGCCACTGGGCAGCCGTTCCACAAGTTCTGGGTCGGCCTGGGTCTGGCCATTGTCATCCCGACCTTGTTCGCCCTGGTCTTCGGTAGCCCGCTGCACTGGTCCGTACCAGAGCTCAAAGGCTTCAACTTCGTTGGCGGCTGGGTCATGATTCCCGAGCTGCTGGCACTGACCATCGCGCTGACCGTCTACACCGCGGCGTTTATCGCCGAAAACGTGCGTTCCGGGATCAACTCGGTCAGCCACGGCCAGACCGAAGCTGCCCGCTCCCTGGGTCTGCGCCCCGGCCCGACGCTGCGCAAGGTGATCATCCCGCAAGCCATGCGCGTGATCATTCCGCCGCTGACCAGCCAATACCTGAACCTGGCGAAAAACTCGTCCCTGGCTGCCGGCATCGGTTACCCGGACATGGTGTCGCTGTTTGCCGGTACGGTACTCAACCAGACAGGCCAGGCCATCGAGGTGATTGCGATCACCATGAGCGTCTACCTGGCGATCAGTATCAGCATTTCCCTGCTGATGAACTGGTACAACAAGCGCATCGCGCTGATCGAGCGGTGAGGACCTAGCGCAATGAGCACACATACTTTCAAACCCACCCAGCTCCAGCGTTGGTGTGGTCGCCTGGATGCGCAGCAACCTGTTCTCCAGCTGGCTCAATACGCTGCTGACTCTTTTCGCCATCTACCTCATCTGGCTGATGGTGCCGCCGCTGCTCAAGTGGGCGCTCTTCGACGCCAACTGGGTGGGTACCACCCGGGCTGACTGCACCAAGGAGGGCGCCTGCTGGGTGTTCATCCAGTCGCGCTTCAGTCAGTTCATGTACGGCTTCTACCCCAGCGAACTGCGCTGGCGCGTGGACCTGACCGCCGTGCTGGCAATCGTTGGTGCAGCGCCGCTGTTCATTTCCAAGTTCCCGCGCAAGGCTGTTTACGGCATCGGCTTTCTGGTGATCTACCCGATCGTCGCCTGGTGCCTGCTACACGGTGGCGTGTTTGGTCTGGACACCGTGGCGACCAGCCGTTGGGGCGGCCTGATGCTGACCCTGGTGATCGCTGCCGTCGGTATCGCCGGTGCGTTGCCGCTGGGCATCCTGCTGGCACTGGGGCGGCGTTCCAACATGCCGGCGGTGAAGGTGGTCTGCGTGACCTTCATCGAGTTCTGGCGTGGTGTGCCGCTGATTACCGTACTGTTCATGTCCTCGGTGATGCTGCCGCTGTTCCTGCCCGAGGGCATGAGCTTCGACAAGCTGATGCGTGCACTGATCGGGGTGATCCTGTTCCAGTCGGCGTACATTGCCGAAGTGGTGCGTGGTGGTCTGCAGGCGATTCCCAAGGGGCAATACGAAGCAGCCGGCGCCATGGGCCTGGGTTACTGGCGGATGATGGGGCTGGTGATCCTGCCGCAAGCGCTCAAGCTGGTGATTCCGGGCATCGTCAACACCTTCATCGCCCTGTTCAAGGACACCAGCCTGGTGATCATCATCGGTCTGTTCGACTTGCTCAACAGCGTCAAGCAGGCAGCTGCCGACCCAGCGTGGCTGGGTATGGCGACCGAGGGCTATGTGTTCGCCGCCCTGATTTTCTGGATTTTCTGTTTCGGTATGTCCCGTTATTCCCTCCATCTGGAGCGGAAGCTGGACACTGGCCACAAGCGTTAGGAGTCACTTAGATGAGCGAAGCAAACAAGCAACCCAGCGCTGAGCCGATCATTCAGCTGCAGGGCGTGAACAAGTGGTACGGCCAGTTCCACGTACTCAAGGACATCAACCTGGACGTGCGCCAGGGCGAGCGTATCGTGCTGTGCGGCCCGTCGGGTTCGGGCAAGTCGACCACCATTCGTTGCATCAACCGCCTGGAAGAACACCAGGCCGGCCGCATCGTGGTCGATGGCACAGAGCTGACCCGTGACCTCAAGGACATCGAAACCGTGCGCCGCGAAGTGGGCATGGTGTTCCAGCACTTCAACCTGTTCCCGCACCTCACCGTACTGCAGAACTGCACGCTGGCGCCGATGTGGGTTCGCAAGATGCCCAAGCGCAAGGCCGAAGAAATCGCCATGCACTTCCTCGAGCGCGTACGCATCCCGGAACAGGCTCACAAGTTCCCGGGGCAACTGTCCGGTGGTCAGCAGCAGCGTGTGGCGATTGCCCGCGCCCTGTGCATGAAGCCGAAAATCATGCTGTTCGATGAGCCAACCTCGGCACTCGACCCGGAAATGGTCAAGGAAGTACTCGATACCATGATCGGTCTGGCTCAGGACGGCATGACCATGCTCTGCGTGACCCACGAGATGGGCTTCGCCCGTACCGTAGCCGACCGCGTGATCTTCATGGACAAGGGCGAGATCGTCGAGCAGGCCGAGCCGAACGCCTTCTTCGACAATCCGCAGAACGAGCGTACCAAGCTGTTCCTGGGGCAGATTCTGCACTGAGAATGGTTGGGCAAAGCGCAGACATTGGTCTGCGCTTTGCCGGAAACGCCGATAAAAAACGCCGGGGCTCATGCCCCGGCGTTTTTTTGTTCTTCTTTTGGTGAGCGGGCGGGTTAACGCCAGACTGGAAAAATTGTTCGCTGTCGATGACCTGGCACTCTCCATTAACACATCGCCTTGCCTGATGGGTTTCGCCGCTTACGGGCGAGTCACTTTCTCTTGCTTGCCCAAGAGAAAGTAACCAAAGAGAAGGGCACCCCATCATTCGGCCCCGGCTGCGCCGGGGTTCCCTCGCTCCATCACTGTTTCAGGGGCACGCTGCGATGGGCCATCCCTGGCCCATCGCAGCTCTCGCGGCATCCATGCCGCTCAACCCCTTACACAGCGATTACACTCGGCCTCCTGAAGGGGACTTGGTCGTCGCCTGTGCGACCGCAGCCCAAGAGCAAACGCAGGCGTTTTCGAGCTGAGCTTTTGGAAATCGTGCAAGCTCGCGCCTTGTTCCCATCAGAAGTGTTGCGCCCGTAAGGAGCGCGACACAAAGGTGCAGGAGGCGCAATGTTGGATAGTCGTAAGCCAATGCGCCATACCCACCTCGGTGCCGAGCGCATTCTCCTCGCGAAAATTCGAAGAACCTTTTCGGGTGAGAAGCAGATTCGGCCTATTGGCCCCTGAGCCTTACGACTTGTCCTGCGGCCCCAGATAGGCGTTGATGATCGCCGAGAAATCCAGCCCACCGTGCCCGTCGCAGCTGAAGCGCTGGTAGAGCTGTTGGGCGAGGGCGCCGAGAATCACTGGTTGTTTGATCTGCCGCGCCGCGTCGGTGGCCAGGCCTAAATCCTTGAGCATCAGGTCGGTGCCGAAGCCGCCGCTGTAACCGCGCGATGCCGGCACGTTGTCGAGCACGCCGGGGTAGGGGTTGTTGGTGTCCGAGCTCCAGCAGCGCCCGCTGGAGGTGTTGATGATGTTCGCCAGCACCTTGGCATCGATGCCCAGCGATACCCCCAGCGCCATGGCCTCGGCAACGCCGATCATCGAGATGCCCAGCAGCATGTTGTTGGCCACCTTCGCCACCTGGCCGTTACCGCTGCCGCCGCAGTGCACGATGTTGCGGCCCATGGCTGCCAGGATCGGCTGCGCCTTGGCAAAGTCCGCCTCGGCGCCGCCGACCATGAAGGTCAGGGTGGCCGCCGCCGCACCGCCGGTGCCGCCAGACACCGGTGCATCGAGCATCGGGTTGCCGTGGGCAATGGCCGCCTTGGCGACTTCCCGGGCGGCCAGCGGGTCGATGGTCGAGCAGTCGATCAGCAGCACACCCGGCGTTACCTTGGCCAGCAGGCCGTCATCGCCGAGATAGACCGCTTTCACATGGGCCGAGGCGGGCAGCATGGTGATCACCATCTCCGCGTCCTGCAGCACGCCGCAGGCGGTCTCGGCACTGGTGGCGCCGGCGTCCACCAGGGCTGCGACCGCGCCGGTGGAGAGGTCGAATACGCGCAGCGTGTGGCCTGCCTTGAGCAGGTTGTGGGCCATGGGCGCACCCATGTTGCCCAGGCCGATGAATCCGATATTCATGGTCGTCGCCTCACTTCAGGGTGATGGTGGTGTTCACCGCGCCGCCGACGTCACCTTCGTCGAACCAGCGTTGGGTCACGGTCTTGGTCTGGGTATAGAACTGCACCACCTGCTTGCCGTACGGGCCGAGGTCGCCGAGCTTCGAGGCCCGCGATCCGGTGAACGAGAACATCGGCACCGGGACCGGAATCGGTACGTTGATGCCCACCTGGCCAACGTCGATTTCCTCCTGGAAATGCCGGGCTGCAGCGCCGGAACGGGTGAAAATCGCCGTGCCGTTGCCATTGGGGTTGGCGTTGATCAGCGCGATGGCCTCATCCAGGGTGGCGGCGTGTACCACGCACAGCACCGGGCCGAAGATCTCCTCGCGGTAGATGCTCATCTGCGGCGTCACCCCATCGAAGATGGTCGGCCCGACGAAGTTGCCGCGCTCGTAGCCGGCCACCGCCGGGTTGCGGCCATCGAGCACCAGGCGGGCACCTTCGCTCTTGCCGCGCTCGATCAGGCTGCTGACCCGGTCCAGCGCCGCGCAGGAGATCAGCGGGCCGACATCGGTGCCGCTCTCCATGCCGCCGCCGACCTTGAGCGTTTCGGCCTTGGCTACCAGGTCCGGTAGCCAGCCTTGCGCTTCACCGACCAGAATCACCACCGACAGGGCCATGCAGCGCTGCCCGGCAGCGCCGAACGCGGCGCCGGCCAGGTTGTTCAGGGTCTGCTCCTTGTGCGCATCGGGCAGCACGATGGCGTGGTTCTTCGCGCCCATCATGCATTGCACGCGTTTGCCGGCCTGGCTGGCGCGGTTGTAGACGTGGGTGCCGATCCGCGTCGAGCCGACGAAAGACACCGCTTTGATGTCCGGGTGATCGCAGATCGCGTTCACCGCCGCTTCGCCGCCGTGCACCACATTGAGCACGCCAGGCGGTACGCCGGCCTCCAGCGCCAGTTCACACAGGCGCATGGTGACCATCGGGTCCTGTTCCGAAGGTTTCAGCACGAAGGTGTTGCCGGTGGCGATGGCCATCGGGAACATCCACAACGGGATCATTGCCGGGAAATTGAAGGGGGTGATGCCGGCACACACGCCCAGCGGCTGCAGCAGGGTGTAGGTGTCCACGCCGCCGGCCACGTTGTTGGCCAGCTCACCCAGTTGCAGATTGCCGATGCCGGCGGCGTGTTCCACCACTTCCAGGCCACGGAACACATCGCCCTCGGCGTCGGCGAGGGTCTTGCCCTGTTCGGCGGTAAGAATGGCCGCCAGCTCCTTCATGTTTTCGCGGATCAGTTGCTGGTACTTGAGGAAGATCCGCGCACGGGCGCCGATTGGGATCTTGCGCCAGGTCTTGAACGCCTGGCTGGCGCTGGCCACGGCGGCGTCGATTTCCTCGCCGGTGGCGAATGGCACCCGAGCCAGCACCTCCTGGGTTGCCGGGTTGACGACATCGCGCCATTGCTCGGTGCGCGACTCGACGAATTCGCCGTTGATCAGCAGTTTCACGGTAGTGGTCATGTTTCGATCCTTTGTCTGGAAATCAGCGGGCGCGCAATGGAGCTGGGCGTGGGTCATTCGCTGCGCTGCGCTCAACCTGCACACGGGGCGGGTCGCTGCGCATCAGCGCGGTACAGAACAGCGCGACGATGCCCATGCCGATCAGGTAGGCGATCACGTAGCGCGGGCTGCCGTCGGCGGCAGCCAACAGGCTGGTGGCGATCATCGGTGCGAAGCCGCCACCGAGTACGCCGGCCAGTTGCACCGACAGCGAGATGCCGCTGTAGCGAATCTCGGCCGGGAACTGGCGGGCGAACAACAGCGGTTCGGGGGCATACAGAATTGGGAACACCACGCCCACCGCCAGCACCATGGCCCACCACACCAGCACCGGTTCGCGGGTGCCGAGCATGGCGAAGAACGGGTAGACGAAGGCGCACAGCAACAGCAGCCCGGTGAAGTACAGGCGCTTCTGGCCGACGCGATCGGACAGCCAGCCGCAGAACGGCATGGTCGCCAGCGACAGCGCAGCACCGGCCGTGATGGCGTGCAGCACGTCGGCCCGGGGAATCTGCAGCTGGTTGGCGGCGTAGGCGAGGGCGAAGGTGACCGCCATGTAGAACCAGGCGTTTTCGGCCGTGCGCGCGCCGATGATGGTCAGGGTGGCGCGCGGGTGTTTACGCACCACTTCCATCAGCGGCAGGTTGACGCGACGGTTCTGCTGCTTGAGCTTCTCGAAGTCCGGTGACTCGGCGACCTTCACGCGGATCAGCCAACCCACCGCCAGCAGCACCACGCTGGCCAGGAACGGCAGGCGCCAGCCCCAGCTGAGCATCTGCTCCTCGGGCAGCGTGGCGACCGCGCCCATGGCCAGGGTGGAGAGCACCAGGCCTGCGCCGACGCCGGTCTGCGGCAGGCTGCCATAGAAGCCCTTCTTGCCTTCGGGGGCGTGCTCGACGGCCATCAATACCGCGCCGCCCCATTCACCGCCCACGGCCATGCCCTGCAGAAAGCGCATGACCACCAGCAGCGCCGCAGCCCAGTAGCCGATCTGCTCGTAGGTGGGTAGCAGGCCGATGGCGATGGTCGGGATGCCCATCATCAACAGCGTGAGCATTAACATCGACTTGCGGCCGATGCGATCACCGAAGTGGCCGAAGATGATGCCGCCCAGTGGCCGGCCGATAAAACCCACCGCGTAGGTAGCGAACGCCGCCAGCACGCCGGTGATCGGGTCGAGGGTGGGGAAGAACAGCTTGTTGAAGACCAGCGCGGCGGCGGTGCCGTAGAGGAAGAAGTCGTACCACTCGATGGTGGTGCCCGCCATGCTGGCCAGGCCAGCGATACGATAGTGCTTGCGGCCGGCAGCCGGCCCTTGCGCGTGTGAGTCGTTCATGAGTTGCCTGCTGTTGTTTTTGTCGTAGGAACTTGGAACTGTCGGCAGCTGGAATGAACTGCCTCGCTGGAGTATAGGTATGCAAACTTTCCGATGGATCGCCTAAAAAGACAGGTTCATTATGCAAAAAAGCATGATGTCGGCCGGCCAGATGAATTGGGACGACCTGAAGTTCTTCCTCGAAGTCGCCCGTACCCGAACCGCCAGCAGCGCGGCCCGGCGTCTGGGCGTGGACTACAGCACCGTGTCACGGCGTATCGGGGCGCTGGAGAAGGCGCTGGGCACTTTGTTGTTCGAGCGCTCGCGGGCCAGCGGCTTCGTGCTGACCACGGAGGGACAGCATCTGCTGGGCTACGCCGAGGCGCTGGAAAGCACCCTGCAGACGGCTTGCGAACAGGTGTCGGGCGCCAGCCTGGCGCTTTCGGGCCACGTGCGCATCGGCTCGACCGAGGGCTTTGGCAGCTATTTCGTGGCGCCCCAGCTTGGCGGCTTCCAGGACATCTACCCGAACATCGCCATCGACCTGCTGCCGGTGCCGCACTTCATCAGCCTGTCGCGGCGCGAGGCGGACATCGCCATCACCCTGGAACGCCCGGAGCGCGGGCCTTATGTCTGTTCCAGACTGTGCGACTACGCCCTGAAGCTCTATGCGACGCCCGAGTACCTGCAGAAGCACCCGCCGATCCACGGCGTGGACGACCTGAGCCGGCACTCGTTCATCACTTACGTCGATGACCTGGCATTCAGCCCGGAGCTCCTCTATCTAGAAAGCATCGTGCCCAATGCCAGCAGCGCGCTGCGTAGCACCAGCGTGGTGGCCCAGTACCTGGCGACCTTGCAGGGTAGGGCGCTGGCGATCCTGCCGTGCTTTCTGGCCGGCCCGGATGCCCGGCTAATCGAGGTACTGCCTGATCAGGTAAAGGTCACCCGGCAGTTCTGGCTCTACTACCGCGAAGACCTGCGCAAGCTCAAGCGCATCACCCTGGTGGCCGATTACCTGCGTGCCTGCGCCGAACGCAATCGTGCGTTTTTGCTCGGTGATACCGCGGATATGGTGATTGTGTGACTCATTTGCCCATGGCGGTCACGCGCGGCCCGGGCGATACTGCGGCCCACTGCCAGGAGGCCATGCCATGTCCACAGAAAATGCCCAATTGATCACCCGTTTCTACGAGGCATTCCAGTGCCTCGACGCCGAGGAGATGGCGCGCTGCTACGCGCCGGACGTGCGTTTCAGCGAC
Source organism: Phytopseudomonas punonensis (assembly GCF_900142655.1). Classification (GTDB taxonomy): domain Bacteria; phylum Pseudomonadota; class Gammaproteobacteria; order Pseudomonadales; family Pseudomonadaceae; genus Aquipseudomonas; species Aquipseudomonas punonensis. Next base: position 164,823 of record NZ_FRBQ01000006.1, read on the forward strand.
CCGGCCTTCGGCGAGTTGAATGGCGATGATGCTCGCGACATGTGGCGCATGCTCACCTCCCGCGCCAAGAAGTTTTCCCTGACCTTCAGCGATGTGCAGGCCGATGCCAGCGGCGGTAGCGCCAACTGGGTAGCCACTTACCTGTTCCCGCAGACCGGGCGCACGGTGGTCAACCGCATCCACGCCTCGTTCGTGATTCGTGACGGGCTGATTGTCGAGCACCGCGACCACTTCGACATGTGGCGCTGGGCCGCTCAGGCACTGGGCTTCCAGGGCATGCTGATCGGCTGGACACCGCTGCTCAAGAACACGGTGCGCAAGCAGGCGCGAGGCGGTCTGCGGCAGTTTCAGGCCGCCCGTGCGTCAGACGAGCAGCACGGCGGAGAAGCGCGCGGCTGAACGGAGTGGTACGCTCTCCGGTCAGAAGTTCATCGATGAATGGCCGAGTGCATGTAAAGGCCTGGTTCATCGACTGAAAGCCCGTCCGCCAGAGTATTTCGATCATGAGTGTTATGTCCCTATCCCCCCGTAAAGCCAAGGCCTGGAGTGTGCACGCGGTAACCGCGAGCGGAGTCATCCTCGGTATGCTGGCGTTGCTTGCATTGATCGAGGGGCGGGCGGAAAGCTGCCTGATGTGGCTGGGCCTGGCGCTGCTGGTCGATGGCCTGGACGGTACCCTGGCGCGCAAATACGACGTGAAAGTGGTGCTGCCGCATTTCGACGGCTCCACCCTCGACCTGGTGATCGATTACCTCACCTACGTGTTTATCCCGGCGATCTTCGTCTATCGCTTCATTCCGCTGCCCGAGTACACGCTGCTGCTGTCGGTGGGCATCATCCTGCTGTCGTCGCTGTTCTGCTTCTGCAACGTCAACATGAAGAGCAAGGACAACTACTTCGTCGGCTTCCCGGCGGCGTGGAACGTGGTGGTGGTGTACCTCTACCTGCTGGACTTCGAACCCTGGGTTACCTTCGCGGTGATCATGGTGCTGGCCGGCCTGACCCTGACCCGCATGAAGTTCCTGCACCCGTTCCGGGTCAAGCAGTTCATGCCGCTGAACATCGCCGTGACCATGGTGTGGATGTTCGCCTGTGCCGGCCTGATCCTGCAGTTCCCGGCGCAGCCTGTTTGGCTGCTGGTGCTGTGGGGCCTGTCCTCGGCGTACTTCGTGGGTATGTGCGTGTGGCGCTCGGCCCGTGAGTGGTTCGCCTGATCGCGCGATGAGCGTCAGCGCCGACAAAACCTGGTTCGTCTACCTCGTGCGCGCCGCCAATGGCGCGCTCTACTGCGGCATCAGCGATGATCCGCAGCGGCGGTTTGCCCAGCACCAATGCGGCAAAGGCGCCCGATTCTTCTTCTCCAGCCCGGCAGTGGCGCTTGTGTACAGCGAAAGCTGTAGTAGCAAGGGCGATGCCTTGCGCCGTGAACGGGCGATCAAACGGCTCGGCAAGGGCGCCAAGGAGGCCCTGGTGGCCACCGGCAGCCTGATGCATGTGCTTGATGAGTTGCCATCACGCTGAGCGAGCGCAGGCTGGGGTAAGCTGCGAGACCAATCCGTCCACGGAGGTCTCCCATGTCTGAGTTGATCCTGCACCACTATCCCACCTCGCCTTTCGCCGAAAAGGCCCGCCTGCTGCTGGGCTTCAAGCACCTGGCCTGGCGTTCGGTGCAGATTCCGCCGGTGATGCCCAAGCCGGACCTCACCGCGCTGACTGGTGGCTACCGCAAGACGCCGGTGCTGCAGATCGGCGCGGACATCTATTGCGACAGCGCCCTGATCGCCTGCCGCCTGGAGGCCTATCAGCCGCAGCCGGCCTTGTTGCCGGGCGCCCAGGCATTCGCCATTGCCACCTTCGCCCAGTGGGCCGATTCGGTGGTGTTCCAGCATGCGGTGAGCCTGGTGTTCCAGCCCGAGTCCATGGCCCTGCGTTTCGCCAAGGCGCGGCCGGAGTTCGTGCAGACCTTTATCGCCGACCGCAGCAAGCTGTTCTCGGGTGGCCAGGCCAGCCGGCTGCCGGCCGAGCAAGCCAAACACCAGTGGCCCGTGTTCATGGCGCGGCTGCAGGCTCAGCTACAGGCCAGCGGCGGCCAGTACCTGTTCGGCGAGCCAAGCCTGGCCGATATCGCCATGGCGCATCCACTGTGGTTCCTGCGCGCAACGCCGGTGACCTCGCCGCTGGTCGATGGTTACCCGGATGTTGCGGCCTGGCTGGACCGGGTTCTGGCGTTTGGGCACGGCAAGTCCGAGGAGATCAGTGGTGAAGCTGCGATCGATGTGGCGCGCACGGCCACGCCTGCGCCGCTGCCCGCTGAGGTGTTCAGTGAGCCGAATGGCTTCGCAGCCGGCCAGCGGGTGGCGATTTCGGCTATCGACTATGGGGTAGAAGCGGTCGAGGGTGAACTGCTGTTTGCTGGCTCCGAGGAGCTGATCCTGCGCCGTGAAGATGATCGCGCTGGCGTCGTGCATGTGCACTTTCCGCGCCTGGGGTTCCGCATCGAAGCGCGTTGAGCTCGATAAAGATCGCGGCTAAAGCCGCTCCCACAAAGGTACCAGGCGTGGGAACGGCTTTAGCCGCGAGAGGTTTGGGGGACAGGCCGTAGGATGGGGCGGGCCGCTTAGGATGGGTGAAACCCATCAATCGCCGATGGGTTTCACCTACGCGGCCCGACCCATCCTACGGCTACGACCTATTGCTTCATCGCTGATCCGGCAGCAGGAAATTCCCCGGCCCGGCATCTTCCAGAGTCGGCACTTCGGCTTCGTCTTTCAGATCCACGCCCGACAGCTGGCGGCGGCAGGCTTCGCGCATCAGGTACAGCAGACGGAAGGCCGCCATGCCGTAGCTCAGGCCCTCCAGCCGCACGTTGGAGATGCAGTTGCGGTAGGCGTCGTTGAGGCCGACCCGCGGTGCGTAGGTGAAGTACAGGCCCAGGCTGTCCGGCGAGCTCAGGCCCGGGCGTTCGCCGATCAGGATCACGGTCATCTTGGCGCCCAGGCGCTCGCCCACTTCATCGGCAACCGCGACCCGGCCCTGCTGCACCAGGGTGATGGGCGCCAGTTTCCAGCCTTCTTCGGTAGTCTGCTCCAGCAGCTTTTCCAGAAACGGCAGGCTGTGGCGGCGCACGGCCAGGGACGACAGGCCATCGGCGATGACGATGGCCAGGTCGTAACCGCGACCGTTTTCCCTCGCGTAATCATCCAGGGCGCTGGCGGACTCTTCGTCCAGGCGTCGGCCCAGGTCTGGGCGCTGCAGGTAGGTGTGCCGGTCGGCTGCCGCGCTGTGCAGCAGCAGGGTATCCAGGCCGCGGCCCTGCAGCTCTTCGCACAGGCCTTGATGGTCGAAGGGCAGGTGCACGGCATCGCGGGCCTGGGCATGGGCGAACTGGAAATCCAGTTGTGCGGCGGTGGGCAGGCTGGTGCCTGCACGCCCCAGGGCGATGCGCGCCGGGGTCAGCTGGCGCAACTGTTGCCAGGGGTTCTCGGTGGCGGGGGACTTATCGGACATGGCGACCTCTCAAGCCAGTTGTGCCAGGGCCTGGCGAAACGCCGGCGGCAGCTCGTTGCCCATGCTCAGGCGGCCACCCTGTTGCTGGAAGATACCCATGCGCGCCAGCCAGGCTTCGAACTCCGGCGCCGCGTGCAGGCCGAGCACCTTGCGTGCGTACAGGGCGTCGTGAAACGAGGTGGTCTGGTAGTTGAGCATCACGTCATCCGAACCGGGAATGCCCATGATGAAATTGATGCCGGCGGTGCCGAGCAGAGTCAGCAGGGTGTCCATGTCGTCCTGGTCGGCTTCGGCATGGTTGGTGTAGCAGATATCGCAGCCCATCGGTACGCCTAGGAGCTTGCCGCAGAAGTGATCTTCCAGGCCAGCGCGGATGATCTGCTTGCCGTTGTACAGGTACTCCGGGCCGATGAAACCGACCACGGTGTTGACCAGAAACGGGTTGAAGTGCCGGGCCACGGCATAGGCGCGGGTTTCGCAGGTCTGCTGGTCGACGCCATGATTGGCGTTGGCCGACAGCGCGCTGCCCTGGCCGGTCTCGAAGTACATGAGGTTGTTGCCCAAGGTGCCGCGCTTGAGGCTCAGGCCGGCTTCGTAGCCTTCCTGCAGTACCTTGAGGGTCACGCCGAAACTGGCGTTGGCCGCCTCGGTGCCGGCGATCGACTGGAACACCAGGTCCAGCGGCGCGCCACGTTCGATGGCGGCGATGGAGCTGGTGACGTGGGTCAGCACGCAGGACTGGGTGGGGATTTCGTAGCGCTGAATGATCGCGTCGAGCATGTCCACCAACGCGCGAATCGAGCTGGCGCTGTCGGTGGCCGGGTTGATGCCGATCATCGCATCGCCGTTGCCGTACAGCAGGCCGTCGAGAATGCTGGCGGCGATGCCTGCCGGGTCGTCGGTCGGGTGGTTGGGCTGCAGGCGCGTGGACATCCGCCCGCGCAGGCCCATGGTGTTGCGGAATTTGGTTACCACGCGAGTCTTCTGGGCGACCAACACCAGATCCTGCACGCGCATGATCTTCGACACTGCCGCGGCCATTTCTGGGGTCAGCCCCGGTGCCAGGGAGGTCAGGCTGGTTTCGTCGGCGGCATCGCTGAGCAGCCAGTCGCGCAGGCCGCCCACGGTCAGGTGGCTGACCGGGGCGAAGGCATCGGCATCAAAGGTGTCGATGATCAGCCGGGTGACTTCGTCCTTTTCATAGGGAATCAACGCTTCCTGCAGGAAGTGCCTGAGCGGCACCTCGGCCAGGGCCATCTGCGCTGCAGCACGCTCGGCATCGCTCTGCGCGGCGACCTCGGCCAGGTAATCGCCGGAGCGCGCCGGGCTGGCCTTGGCCATCAGTTCGCGCAGGCTGTCGAAGCGCCAGGTCATGTGGGCGATTGTGTGAGTGAATCCAGCCATGAATCATGTCTCCTGTCGCGGCCGCTTTTCAGCGGCCGCTGCAAGGGGTTAACGCAGTGACTGCTCGGCAGCTTGAATCGCCGCGAACTCTTCCTCCGGCGTGCCGGACACCAGGTGGTGACGGCTGTACAGCGCGAAGTAGGCAATGAACAGAGCGTAGATGACTGCCGCACCGATCACGACCCGCAGGTCGACCAGGAAGCAGGCCACCAGCGCCACGGCAGCCAGCACCAGCGCCACCGACGAGGTCAGCACGCCGCCGGGGGTGCGATAGGGGCGTGGCATGTCGGGACGACGGCTGCGCAGGGTGATGTGCGCCGCCATCATCAGTACGTAGGACAGCGTGGCGCCGAATACCGCCACCAGAATCAGCAGGTCACCCTGGCCGGTCAGCGACAGGCCGAAGCCGATGATGCCCGGTACGATCAGGGCCATGACCGGCGCCTTGTTGCGGTTGGTCAGTGACAGGCTGCGTGGCAGGTAGCCGGCGCGCGACAGGGCGAAGATCTGCCGCGAGTAGGCGTAGATGATCGAGAAGAAACTGGCGATCAGACCGGCCAGGCCGACCAGGTTGACAAACTGACTCATCCAGGTGGAACCGCCGTAGACCTTGACCAGCGATTCGACCAACGGGTTACCCGAAGCCACCAGCGACTGGGCACCGGCGGCGCCTGGGCCGACCAGCAGAATCAGCCCGGCGAATACCAGCAGCACCAGCACCGCGCCGATCAGGCCGCGGGGCAGGTCACGCTTGGGATCCTTGGTTTCTTCGGCAGCCAGCGGCACGCCTTCGACCGCCAGAAAGAACCAGATGCCGTAGGGCAGGGCGGCCCAGATCCCGAGGTAGCCGAATGGCAGGAAGCTGCTGGCGCCAGTGGCTTCGGTTGCCGGGATGTCGAACAGATTGGCGACCTGAAAGTGCGGCATCATGGCCACGATGTACACGCCCAGGGCGATGGCCGCTACGGCGGTGATAGCGAACATCAGCTTCAGCGCCTCACCAGCGCCGAGGATGTGAATGCTGATGAACACCACGTAGAACACCAGATAGATGATCCAGCCGCCGACGCCGAACAGCGATTCGCAATAGGCGCCGATAAAGCAGGCGATGGCCGCCGGTGCTATGGCGTATTCGATGAGGATCGCCGTACCGGTGAGGAAGCCGCCCCAGGGGCCGAACGCCGTACGGGTAAAGCCGTAGCCGCCGCCGGCAGTAGGAATCATTGAGGACAGTTCGGCCAGCGAGAAGCACATGCACAGGTACATGGTCGCCATCAGCAGCGTGGCGATGAACATGCCGCCCCAGCCACCTTGCGCCAGGCCGAAGTTCCAGCCGGCGTAGTCGCCGGAAATCACGTAGGCCACGCCCAGGCCGATCAACAGGATCCAGCCGGCGGCGCCTTGTTTCAGTTGCCGGTTGGCGAAGTAGTCGGCGCTGACCGCTTCGGTTTCCACACCGCCTTGCGAGGGTGTGGCGATTGTCTCTTTGGACATTTTGGGGACTCCTGCACGCCCCGCCGTCAGAAGGCGGGGCGTCGCGTTAGTTGGCTGCGTTCGATGGCATTCGGCAGTTTCAGAAGAAGCCCAGCGGGTTGATGTCGTAGCTGATCAGCAGGTTCTTGGTCTGCTGATAGTGGTCGAGCATCATCTTGTGGGTTTCGCGCCCGACCCCGGACTTTTTATAGCCGCCAAAGGCAGCGTGCGCCGGGTACAGGTGGTAGCAGTTGGTCCATACGCGGCCGGCCTTGATGCCGCGGCCCATGCGGTAGGCGCGGTTGATGTCGCGCGTCCACACGCCGGCGCCCAGGCCGAACTCGGTGTCGTTGGCGATGGCCAGGGCTTCGGCTTCGTCCTTGAAGGTGGTCACGCCCACCACCGGGCCGAAGATTTCTTCCTGGAACACACGCATCTTGTTGGTGCCCTTGAGCAGGGTCGGCTGGATGTAATAACCGCTGGCCAGGTCGCCCTCCAGCTTCTCGGTCGCGCCGCCGGTAAGCAGCTCGGCGCCTTCCTGCTGGGCGATCTCCAGGTAGCTGAGGATCTTGTCGTACTGCTGCTGCGAGGCCTGGGCGCCGACCATAGTGTCGGTGTCCAGCGGGTTGCCGCGCTTGATGGCTTTGATCTTCTTCATCACCTCGTTCATGAACGGCTCGAAGATCGACTCCTGCACCAGCGCCCGCGACGGGCAGGTGCACACCTCGCCCTGGTTGAAGAAGGCCAGCACCAGGCCTTCGGCCGCCTTTTCGATGAACGCCGGCTCGGCCTGCATGATGTCTTCGAAGAACACGTTCGGGCTCTTGCCGCCCAGCTCCACGGTGCTGGGAATGATGTTGGCGGCGGCGCATTTCATGATGTGCGAGCCGACTGGGGTGGAGCCGGTAAAGGCGATCTTGGCGATGCGTGTGCTGGTGGCCAGCGCCTCGCCGGCTTCACGGCCGAAGCCCTGGACGATGTTGAGCACGCCCGGCGGCAGCAGGTCGCCGATGATCTCTGCCAGCAGGGTGATCGACAGCGGCGTCTGTTCGGCTGGTTTCAATACCACGCAGTTGCCGGCGGCCAGGGCCGGGGCCAGCTTCCAGGCGGCCATCAGCAGCGGGAAGTTCCAGGGGATGATCTGCCCGACCACGCCCAGCGGCTCGTGGAAGTGGTAGGAGGCGGTGTGCTCGTTGATTTCGGCGGCAGTGCCTTCCTGGGCGCGGATGCAGCCGGCGAAGTAGCGGAAGTGGTCGGCGGCCAGCGGCACGTCGGCGTTCAGGGTCTCGCGCACGGCCTTGCCGTTGTCCCAGGTTTCGGCGACGGCGAGCAGCTCGAGATTGGCTTCGATGCGGTCGGCGATCTTCAAGAGGACCAGTGCGCGATCCTGCACTGAGGTCTTGCCCCAGGCATCGGCGGCAACGTGGGCGGCGTCCAGGGCCTTGTCGATGTCCTTGGCGTCCGAGCGCGGGAATTCACCGATGGTCGAGGCATCCACCGGGCTGGTATTGGTGAAGTACTGACCACCGACCGGCGCGACGAACTCGCCGCCGATGTAGTTGCCGTAGCGCGATTTCAGGGTGACGACGGCGCCTGCGGTACCGGGTTTGGCATAGATCATTGACGTTCTCCCATTGCGAGTTCTTGTAGTTTTCAGGGGCGGGTCGCGAGCACGACCGGGGCTCGCATTGAACTATGAGACGAATTCATGTGGCCGACTTGACCCTAGGCGAGGCTGGCTGTTCTGCAAAGTCAAATTTGCAGGGCCGCTCGGGCAATGTCGCGGCGAGTCAAATGCTCTGCGTCGTTTCGGTGCGGGTGTTTCCAAATGACTCGTTTTGGGGCTTTCTCGATCTTGCGTTTTCGAGACGCGATGCGCAGATACCCACGGGCAGCGGTTCCTGGTGGGTCGTTCAACAACCGGCGTATTTCTTGCTTTCAGACATAAATTGTCACCAAGGAGGCGCCATGAGCTCCGTTTTCGTCCAGCCCGACCTTTCTGCCGGTTTGTCTTTTACAGCTGGCGGGCCAAGCAACAATGGCGTATTGGCTGCAGCAGCCAGTGGCCTGTGCGGCTTTATCGAAAAGCATGGCGGCGATCCGGATCGTGTTCTTGGCGTTTCCGGCATCGATCCCGAATCCCTGCGCCACCCTACGTTGAGCCTGGCCTTGCCCAATTACTGCCAGGTGCTGGAGGAGGCGTCGCGCCAATCGGGCTGCGACAACTTCGGGCTGTACTACGGTCAGCAGTTCAAACCGCAAGCCTTGGGGCTGCTCGGTTATATCGGCCTGTGTTCGGCAACCGTCGAGCAGGCACTGATCAACTTCGCCCGCGCCTTTCCGTTGCACCAGCGCAACAGCCTGATCCGCCTGGTGGACGAGGGCGAGTGCTACCGCTTCGACTATCAGGTGCGCCACGGAGCGATCCTCTGCCGCCGCCAGGACGCCGAGTTGACCCTGGGCATGGCACTCAATCTAGTGCGCCATGTGCTCGGCCCGCAGTGGGCACCGCGCGCGGTGCACTTTGAACACCCACGCCCCGAGCACTGGCACGAGCACTGCAAAGTCTTCGATGCACCGGTGTACTTCGAGCAGCCGTTCAATTCTCTGGTCATCCCCAAACGCGGCCTGGACCGCGCCATGCCCCAGGGCGACCCCATACTGCTGCTGGTGATGCAGGACTCGCTCAGCCAACTCAGCAACCTCAGCGGGCGCGGTGCGCGTGACCTGGCCGATGACGTGCGCGAGCAGATTCGCCAGCAATTGCTGATGGGCGAGCCGGTACTGGAAGTGGCCGCCGAACAACTGGGCATGAGTAGCTGGTCGTTGCAGCGCCGCTTGCGCGACCTGGGCCTGACTTTCTCCACGATGGTCGACAAAGTGCGCTGCGAACTCGCCACCCACTACCTGCGCCAGCACCAATTGCCCATCTCCAACCTGGCGCCGCTGCTCGGCTACTCGGAAGTCAGCGCCTTCTCCCGCGCCTTCCGCCGCTGGTTCGGGGTCAGCCCACGGCAATGGCGACATGAGAGTGATGGGGTAGGTGGGCGTCGTCACTGAGTGACTGGCTGTGTAGCCCTCCGATGGGCATCGTGTAAAAGAGCTGGATTGGTTTTGGCAGCTATCAGCCAGAAAACCAATACGCCAGCCACTCTATGGCACCCGTTCCAGGCGGTGCATCTAAACCGCTTCCCGTCCAGAACGGGGAAACGAAGTCCCCGTCCCTCGAGTCTGAAGCCCTACCAGATCAATGTCGGCAGCGAGTCTTGCCTGAGGTGCAGGGTTCGGCCGACGTTGCATGGCTTTGCTGATCGCTTTTTCGAGCGGTCGGTATCAATGCTTCTTATCTCGTCTCGCATGGAGCCTGCGTATGAATATCGATTTTAGACGTGGCGAATGGCTGAATCGTCCCGCCACTTCAGAGGTTTCGGAACACAACCTGACGATAACAACCGATCAAAAAACGGATTTTTGGCGAGAGACCCATTATGGATTTACCCGCGATACGGGGCATTTCCTGGGCATTGCCACTGCCGACGAATTCACGGCGACAATCCGCATTCAGGGCGAATTCCGTTCCTTGTACGACCAGGCAGGCCTGATGGTGCGGATCGACGAGAAACGTTGGGTAAAGACGGGGGTGGAGTTCACCGATGGGCAGGCGTTTCTAAGCACCGTCGTCACCGATGGGAAATCGGATTGGTCGGTCTCGCAGCCGTTCAAGGAATTGGAGGACTTCTATATCCGCGTCACGCTTTTCAATGGCGCGATGCGTATCCAGGCGTCCCGCGACGGCAGCTTCTGGCCGCTGCTGCGGTTGGCTCCGTTCCCGGTTGCCAATACTTACCAGGTTGGCCCCACGGCCTGTACCCCGGAACGAAGCGGGCTTGTTGTCCGCTTCTCGGAATTTGCCATTAACCCGGCCACCAGCAAAGACCTTCATGACCTGACGTAGTGGGGCGCTGGCGCCGTGCGGACACCGCGACCCTTCACGCATGCAAAAGGAACATATTTATTGGGGTCACTGCCCGCTGAATCGCCCCGGATTTGGTGGACACATTGGCAGTCTGCTTCTGGTTGATAGGAACCTGTTGTGGACAGCAGTTGCCGTTATCAGCGCAATTACCGAGTTTGCCCGCACTCGCTGCCAAGCGCGTCGGAGTCAGGTTGGTTTTTTCAGCTTGCTGAAACGTTTCATCAAGTTTATAAAAAAACCACAAAACTCCAAGAAAGGCTGCAGTCATGACCCCTATCAAATTCTTCGTTGCGCTCGGCGCATTTTCCGCTGCTTCCCACGCCATGGCCTGGGATTACGTTCTGCTCGACACCGACAAGCCCGCTCAGAACTGGCAGATCACCAGTCAGCAACTCGGCGTCAAAACCGACAAACCCTTTAGCGTTACCCTGCGTACCTTGCACGGCGGCCGGCAGGAGGGCGTCAGCATCGTCGATATCGACAACGGCACCATGAAGCTTTCCGTGGTGCCCACGCGAGGCATGAACGTTCTGCAGGCCTCGGTCGGCGATGTACGTATGGGCTGGGACTCGCCGGTCAAGGAAGTGGTAAACCCGGCCTTCATCGAACTCAATGGCCGCGGTGGCCTTGGCTGGCTGGAAGGCTTCAACGAGCTGGTCACCCGCTGCGGCTACGAGTGGGTTGGCCATCCCGGCATGGATAACGGCGAACTACTGACCCTGCATGGCCGGGCCGCGAACATTCCGGCCAGCAAGGTCACCCTGCACATCGATGAACAGCCGCCCTACGCGATCACCTTGCGTGGCGAGCTGAAAGAGCAGGCATTCAAGAAAGTCGACTTCTCCGTGGCCACCGAGCTGGTCACTGAACCCGGCAGCGTGACCTTTGCCCTCAACGACACCCTGACCAACAACGGTGACTACCCGAAGGAATACCAGGCGCTGTACCACAGCAACTTCAGCACGCCGTTCCTGGAGCAAGGTGCGCGTTTCGCTGCGCCCGTGAAGCAGGTATCGCCGTTCAACGACAAGGCCAAGGGCGAGCTGGCCGACTGGCAAACCTATCGCGCGCCCACCAAGGACTACGACGAAACGGTCTACAACGTGGTGCCCTACGCTGACGCCAAGGGCGACACCCTGACCGTGCTGCACAACAAGTCCGGCAGCCTGGGCGTTTCAGTCGGCTTCAATACCCAGACCCTGCCAGTGTTCTCGCTGTGGAAAAACACCGATACCCAGGGCCAGGGCTATGTCACCGGGCTGGAGCCCGGCACCAGTTTTTCCTACAACCGTCGTTATCAGCGCCCGCTGAACCTGGTGCCGACCATCGCGCCGAAGGAACACAAGCAGTTCCAGATCCGCTACAGCCTGCTGGCGGATAAGCCAGCGGTGGACAAGGCCTTGAAGCAGGTGAGCGAGATTCAGGATGGGCGCAAGACTGAAGTGCGACAGACGCCGCTGGTTGACCTGACCAAGGAGTGACGCCGGCTGCAGCATTGTCGGCCGATCTTGCAATCCTTCGGCTGGCTGTTTGCGCCTGATCCCATCCACTGTTCAAAGTCCGCCAGCGAGTGCGTGACCTTGAGCAGTCGATGGGGTGCTCGTAATGATTCGATTACTGCCCGCTCTTGGCCGATTGCCTTAGGCTTTGGGTAGCGCGCCTCCCAGCCAATCAGCGTCCAGGGTATTACTCGATCTGGCCGGCGAGCCGCATCTTCGCGGCATCAAATTCCGATGCAAGCTCGGTTAAGGGGAAGGATTGGGCGATCCAGCTATCCTCTCTACTTCGTATGTCGACAAAACCAACCTGCATCTCAACGGCGTACTCTCCCAGAGCTTCATCAAGCAATAGATAGGATGCCTGTACGAATAGCTTGTTTTCCTGTTCGTAATCGTCGTACATGATCACGATACCAATCTTTGCCCCATCCTTAACCAGTAAACAATTCACCTTGGAAGGGTCGAACTCGCGACCTCCAATTGAGAGCGTATGAACGGGATTTCGCCGAGGACGGTACTTAATGATATCCCAGCGCTCTAGCGTCGGCGCGGCCGCATAAAGCGTTTCAACGGCTGGGAATGCTTCCTTTAATCCATTCGCACTGATAACGAATTCGCGCCTGCCATCTTGAGCCACTAGGCTGAATTCGAATGCCAGGTCTGCGTTAACCTGAGTCAATTGGCGGGTCAGGTCATTGAGCAAAGGGTCGGTAGGAGATGTGAAGCTGAAAAGTGCAGATTCGTTCTCAACAAACCAATTCCAGAACTGAGCTTCTTGGGTGGCGTTACCTGTTATTGGCAGAGCGCTACAAAGAAGGGTGAGTATCTTCCTTAACACGAAATATCCTTTTCGACAGAGGCGCCCACATAGTGTGTCTTGCTGTTGGTAGCCATCTTATTGCATCACTAGAGAATGGCGAACCAAAACACGGTGTTGAACACAGTACTACGTCGTTTTATATGCGAGCCCTAAGTATGGTTTTTGAAACGTCCAGAGTTTCGTAGATGCTTCGCGCCTCAGGGAAACCAGCTCAGTGCGAGTGAGGCTGTTCGCTTTTGTCCGGTAGCCGCCACGCACAAGCATTGGCGTTGATCGTTATTTCTGAATAAACCCATTTACCAAACAATCGGCCGGTTATCCCACGCCCAGAAGCTCCCGCTGTCATCCGGCCCGTGTGCGCCTACCACTTCCAGAATGCGATCCGCTGAAAATGCCGGTTCGAACAACTGGCCTTCTGGCACATTCGCTTGGAAGGGTTGGGACAATTCTGTGTCGGTGGTGCCAGGGTGGATGGTCAGGACGGTGGAGGCGGGGTTCAGGCGTTTCAGTTCGATGCTGGCCGTGTGCAGCAACTGGTTGAGCGCCGCTTTGCTGGCGCGGTAGCTGTACCAGCCACCCAGGCGGTTATCGCCGATGGAGCCGACGCGCGCCGAGAGGGCGGCGAAGGTGGCGGGGTGTTTACGCAATAAAGGGAGCAGGTGCTTGAGCAGCAGAATCGGTGCGAAGGCGTTGGTCGCGAAGGTCGCCTGCAGGCCTGTCAGGGTCAGTTGCGAGAGGGCCTTTTCGGCTTTGGCACCGTCCTGATGGAGGATGCCCAGGGTGCTGATGACCAGATGCAGGTGATTGCATTCCTGGTGTATTTCGCGAGCCAGGGCTTCGAGGGATTGCTCATCGCGGGCGTCGCAGTCGAGTCGTTCCAAGCGATGGCCATGGCGTTCGGCAAGCTTTTCCAGCTCTACAGAAGTGCTGGCTTGTCGCGCCACCGCCCAGACCTGGGCCACGTCATCGCGTTCGAGCAGGGCGGTACATAGCGCCAGGCCAATACCTCGGCTGGCGCCGGCTATCAGCACCTGTGCATCGCTGTTCAGTCCGGGTATCAAACGCATCACGCACCTTGAGAGGGTTGGCCGAGGTGCTTGTTATGACTGCGGAGCAAGGTGTGCCGTTCAGGTGGGCAGCGCAGCGCTGGATGACCTTTCGAGGGCAACAACCTGCCTGCCTCAATACGCCGCCAGAATCCCCTGCGGGTTGTAGCCGTGGATCACCGTGCCGTTGACCTTCAACACCGGCACACCGCGGCCGCCCAGGGCGTCGTAGGCACGGCGCGCTTCGGGGGACTTTTCGATGTCCATTTCGGTGTAGGGAATGCCGCGTTCGCCGAGAAACTCGCGGGTCTTGGCGCAGTAGCCGCACCAACTGGTGGAGTAGAGAATTACCTCACCCTGGCCGGCCACCTGCTGCGGCTTGCCGAACAGCATCGGCTCGATGCGATCCCATTGTTGCCAGGTCGCTAGTACCGCGAGAATCAGCAAAATCCGTTTCATGCTGCAGTCCTCTACTCAGGTTAGTCAGTCTTTACGGCGCTTCAACTGGTCGGTCAGCTGGGTGGGCAGGTTGCGAATGGTCAGGGTGTCGGAGGCTTCGTCGTACTCGATCTTGGAACCCAGCAGGTGAGCCTCGAAGCTGATCGACAGGCCTTCGGCGCGGCCGGTGAAGCGGCGGAACTGGCTCAGGGTGCGTTTATCCGCGGGGATTTCCGGCGACAGGCCGTAATCCTTGTTGCGGATATGGTCGTAGAAGGCCTTGGGGCGCTCCTCGTCGATCAGCCCGGAGAGCTCTTCCAGGGTCATCGGCTCGCCCATCTTGGCCTGGCTGGTGGCGTAGTCGACCAGAGTATCGGTTTTCGCCCGAGCCTGTTCTTCCGGCAGGTCTTCGCTCTCGACGAAGTCGCTGAAAGCCTTGAGCAGGGTGCGGGTTTCGCTGGGCGAGTCGACGCCTTCCTGGCAGCCGATGAAGTCGCGGAAGTACTCCGAGACCTTCTTGCCGTTCTTGCCCTTGATGAACGAGATGTACTGCTTGGACTGCTTGTTGTTGCGCCATTCGCTGATGTTGATGCGCGCGGCCAGGTGCAGTTGGCCGAGGTCCAGGTGCTTGGCCGGCGTCACGTCGAGTGCGTCGTTGACTGCCACGCCTTCGCTGTGGTGCAACAGGGCGATGGCCAGGTAGTCGGTCATGCCCTGCTGGTAGTGGGCGAACAGCACGTGGCCACCGGTAGACAGGTTGGACTCTTCCATCAGTTTCTGCAGATGCTCGACGGCCTGGCGGCTGAAGGCGGTGAAATCCTCGCCGTCTTCCAGGTAGGTCTTCAGCCAGCCGCTGAACGGGTAGGCGCCGGATTCCTCGTGGAAGAAGCCCCAGGCCTTGCCCTGCTTGGCGTTGTAGCTGTCGTTGAGGTCGGCCAGCATGTTCTCGATGGCCTGGGAGGCGGCCAGTTCGCTGTCGCGGGCGTGCAGCACGGCGGGCGTGCCATCGGGCTTCTTGTCGATCAGGTGGACGATGCAGTGACGGATCGGCATGGGAGGTCCTTTAACAGCGAGTTGGCGGCGGCCGGTAATTGTACCCGAGCAGGCCGTCACAGGTGCAGCGTGGCGGCCTTGTCGTGAGTAACGCGCCGCAATAGAGTGCCGGCTGACACTCGATGACCAGGGAAGGGCGCTCCATGTCCGTTTTCAACCCCAATGCTCAGCTTCCTTCGCCAGCGCTGCTGGAGCGCGTGGAGGCGCTGATCGACCGCGGCCTGCACCTGCAGGCCTATGCCCTGGCCAGTGAGCAGGGCGACCCGCGTTACTGGCAGGGCGCCGAGGCCATGGGCTGCATGGCGCGCCTGGCCGGGCACATCGGTGCGCCGCGGCTGGCCGACGTGCTGACCTGGCTGGCTTACCGTCGCTACCCGCAGTCGGCTCCGGCGCGTTTGCGTTTCCTGCGCATGCAGATGGCCCGGCGCGGGCATTACCGGGCCTGGCGCCTGCTGCAGGGCTTTGGCGACTGGCTGCCGACTGATACGGCGCTACGGGCCGAATGGCTGTCGTTCAAGGCCTACCTGTACGCTTCGCTGCGCGACTTCGAAACCGCCCAGGCCCTCTACGAACAGGCCTGCCAGCATGGCGACGATGACCTGTGGCTGCTGGTCGAGCGCAGTCATGGTCTGGAGCTGGAAGATCGCCGCGAAGAGGCCCTGGCGCTGTGCGAGCAGGTGTTGGCCCGGCAGCCGGACTTTCGCTCGGCGCTGACCCAGGCGGCCGGCCTGCAGCTGCAACTGGGGCAGACCGAAGCGGCGCTGCAGCTGCTGCGCCGCGGCGCCCGGGAAATGGAGAGCGCGGCGATCTGCGCGCACCTGGTCAACCTGCTGATCGAGCGCGAAGAACTCGACGAGGCCAGCACCTGGCTCGACCACATGCAGACGCTGCAGTGCATTGAGGAGCGCAGCTCCAGCGACTGGATCGCCGCGCGCCGCTGCGACATCGCCTGCCTGCAGGGCGATCATGCCGCCGGCCGGCAGTTGGCCGAGAAGGCCGGCGGCGGTTTCTACGAGAAGATCCAGGCGCACCTGGCCAGCCCCACCGGGCGCCGCGTGCTGCTGCCCGTGCCCTTCGTGCGCCAGCACCACATGACCTGCGTGCCGGCGACCCTGACGGCGATTTCCGATTACTGGGGCAAGAGCGTCGAGCATCTCGAGGTCGCAGAGGATATCTGCTACGACGGCACCACGCACCAGGCCGAGCGCGCCTGGGCCGAGCGCAACGGCTACCTGGCCGTGGAGTTCACCGCGGACTGGGCCAGCAGCCGTGCGCTGCTCGACCGCGGCATTCCCTTTACCCTGACCCTGCAATACACCGGCAGCGGGCACCTGCAGGCACTGGTTGGTTACGACGAGCCGCGCGGTACGCTGCTGGTGCGTGACCCGGCGCAGCCTCACCATGGCGAGAGCCTGGCCGAGCTGCTGTTCGAGTCGCAACGCGCTTCCGGGCCGCGCGGCATGCTGCTGTTGCCGGCCGAGCAGGCAGCGCGTCTGGACGGCCTTAGCCTGCCGGACCGTGAGCTGTGGGATATCTACTACCGCTTCACCAGCGCCCTGGAAGTGCATCGACGTGACGAGGCGCTGGCGGCCTACCAGGCCTTGCAAGCCCTGAGCCCGGAGCATCGGCTGACCTGGCAGGCGCAGCGTTCGCTGGGCTGGTACGACGGCCAGGAGCGCGAAGTGCTGCGGGGCACCGAGGCGCTGCTCGTGCAGTTTCCCGACGATGCCAACCTGATCCTCTCCAAGGCCACATCTCTTGCCCAGCTGCAGCCACGCGGCGTGCAGCTCGAGTGGCTGGGTGGGCACTGCCAGGCGCGCTGGAACGAGCCGACCATCAGCGTGCGTTACGCCGAGCTGCTCAGCGAGGACGGCCGTTGCCACGACCAGGTGGCCGGCATTATCCAGCGGGTGCTGCTGCAGACGCCCACCCAGGCGCGGGCCTGGAACACCCTGGCCAGCCTGCGCTGGGGCGAAGATCGCCGCGAGGAAGCCTGCGAACTGTATCGCCTGGCGGCCTGCCTGCACGCCTCCCACGAGGGCTATGCCGTGCAGTACTTCCGCGCCCTGCGTGCGCTGGGCAGAACCGCCGAGGGCCTGCAGTTCCTCGAACGGCGCCAGGCGCGGCTGGGCCGCTTGGCGGCAGCGCCGAGCCTGACCCTCAGCGAAACCCTGGAGGAAATGCAGCGCCCCTACGAGGCACAGGCGCTGCTGGAGCAGGCACTGGCCTGGCGTCCGGCAGATGGCGAGTTGCTGCTCGGCCTGGCCGAGCACCTCGGGCGTAACGGCGATGCCCAGGGCTGCCAGGCACTGCTCACCCAGGCCGAGCCATTGTGCCGGCGAGCGGCGTGGTTGCGTGCGGCGGTGCAGGCTGGCATGCGGCGCATGGACGAGCCGCGCCAGACCCTTGCCTGGGCACGCGAGGCCGCCACGCTCGAGCCCCTGGCGGTAGGGGCGCACCGCTTGTGTGTGACGCTGCTGGAGCAGGGGGAGGGCAGTGAGGCTGCCGACGCCTATGTCGAAGCACTGGCGACCGAGTATCCGCATCATCTGGGCATCGCCGAGCTGCAGGTCGAGCGTGCCAAGCGGCGCTCTCTGCCGGCTACCGAGCAGGCACTGCGGCGCCTGCTGGACAATCACCCGGAACACGCCTGGACGCTGCGTGAGCTGGCTGGATGCCTGGCCCGCCAGGGGCGGCGCGACGAGGCACTGGAAGTCTGCCGGCAGGCCGGGCTGGTCGATGCGCAGAACACCTATTTCCACTCTACCCATGGTTTCGTGCTGCTGCAGGACGGCCAGCGCGAGGCCGCCCGCGACGCGTTCCAGAGGGCCCTGGGCCTGTTCGTCGACAACGAATACGCCAGCAACATGCTGCTCGATACTTGCGAAAGCCATCAGCAGGCCGTCGACACGCTGGCGGCTATCCATGCCGAGCTGACCCGCCAGGTGACCTTCGGTGATGGCTGGCTGGCCTATGAACAGCAGGCCCAGCGCCTGCTCGAGCCCCAGGTGCTGCTCGATCAGTTGCGCGAGGCCCTCGGCCAGCGCGAGGATCTTTGGCACCTGTGGGTGGTGGTCGCCCGTCAGCAGGCGCGCATGGAGCAGTACCCGGCGGCAGCCGACACCCTCGGCCGGGCCATCGAGCGCTTCCCGCTGCTGCCACGGCTGTCGCTGGAGCTGGCCCGTCTGCACAAGCAACAGGGCGACCTGGATGCCTGCTGCCAGGCTCTGCAGGACAGCTTCCGTATCAACCCGCTGTGGACGCCCACGGTAAGCCTGCACGTCGACTGCCTGCTGGAGCAGGGCGAGCGCCTCGACGAGGCCGAGCAGCAGTTGCGCCGGGTGGTCGCGCAAGTGCCCGAGGACACCGAGCTGCGCGCCTACCTGGCCTATGTGCTGGGGCGGCGCGATGCGTTCGCGGAGGCCGCCGACCAGGCCGAACGAGTACTGCGAGCCGAGCCCGGCCACGAATGGGCGTGGAATCAGCTCAAGTACTACGCCGAGCAATTGCAGGCCGCAGAGCGGCCGCTGCAACTGACCAGGCAACTGGTGGAAAACCGTCCTGGCGATGTCGACGCCTGGTTGGCCCTGGCCGATCTGGAGACCGACCGCGAGACGCGGGAGAACGCCCTGCGTGCGGCGCTGGCTTACAGCCCGCGCAGCCGCGCGATCAACGACCGTCTGCTGCAACTGCTGATGGAAGGCGAACGCTTCGCCGAGGTTCGCGAACTGCTCGCCGCACCCTGCTGGGAAGGCAAGCCACCCGTGGAAATGGCCCTGTATGGCCCGCGAGCCTTGCGCGCCGAAGGGGATGCCGGGGCCATCGAGGCGCTGCGCGCGCTGCTGGTACAACATCCGGACTACTACGATGGCTGGCGGCAGCTGGCCGACTGGCACGACGAGGATGGCCAGTATCCGGCCTACATCGCGGCGGCTCGCGAGATGGTGCGCCTGGAGCCGCGGCTGGCCATGGCCCATGGTTTCCTTGGCCACGCGCTATTGCTCAACGGCGACAAGGCCGACGCGCTGCCGGCCTTCGAGCAGGCCTGGGCACTGGATGCGCGCTACGGCTTTGCGGCGTTCAATACCTTCGACCTGCTGCGCGAATTGCAGGGTGCGGATACTGCCCTGGAACGCCTGGATGCCCTGCTCGAGACGGGCGATACGGTCGCTGCCTGGCGGCGTGTGCTGCCCCTGGCCAGGGGCAACGGCGACAAGGCGCTGCTGCAGCGCGCGCTGACAGTACTGGCCAGCGACCCGGCGGGCGAGACCAATTGGGAGCAGGATGTCGCCGGCTTCGCCGTGCGCGAACCGGTGCTGCGCCAAGTGCTGGATGCCGGCGTGGCGGCGGGCGAACTGCACAGCGCTGCCGTGGAAACCTGGCTGGGCTGGCGTACCCACGACATGCTCAGCAACCTGACCCTGTCGGCCGCCTTCAACAAGGCACTGCGCAACGATCCCAAACATGCCGCCAAGTGCGCCATGTTCCGCTTGCTGGGCGGTCACCGGCACGCCAACCGCATCCTGCTGGGCTCCACCCTCAAGCGCTGCCGCCAGGCGTTGGCGGAAAGCGCCGATGTATGGGGCGCTGCCAGTTATGCGCTGATCGAGAGCAAGCGCTATCGCCTGATGTTCGACACCCTGAACGACTGGCGCCGGCCGGACACGCCCGCCTGGGCCCTGGACAACCTGGCGCTGGCCTATCGTTTGCGCGGCATGGATGCACTGGCGGCCGAGGTGTCGCGTCTGTCGCTGGAGCGTTATCCGTCAGGTACCGATGGGCGCGTCTGGCTGGCGGTCGATGCCGCGCTGGCGGGCGACCAGGCCGAGCTGAATGCCCTGATCGAGAGCCTGCAGGACGCCTCCATGCGCGACTATTACCGGGCGCTGTTCAAGCTGGCGCAGGCCGCTGCGACCAGCGATCCGGCCCAGGCCCGTGAGAGCCTGCGCCAGGCCGAGGAGATGGCCGGTGCCAAACATCTGCCGTTCTGGCGCTTGCGCCAGCGTCTCGGCGTACGCCTGGGCTGGCACGGTGAGTTTCCGCCGGCGCGCTGGCGCTGGCAGTTACTGCGCTGGTGGCAGCGCTGACAGGCCAGCGCGGCGCGACAGCTGCAGGCGATCAATGAGCAGCAGGCCGGCCAGTAAACCGATGGCGTACAGCGCATCGAGCCCCAGGGTCAGCAGCAGGCCCAGGCACAGCAGCGTGCTGAGGCCTGCCAGCCAACGCCACAGGCCCTGCAGCAACAGCCAGCCGGCTGCCATGCTGAGCAGGTAGATGACGATGAAGTTGCCGTTGGCGTAGCGGATCAACTGGTCCAGCGGCAGGGCCAGGGCCCAGATCAGGGTGGCGCTGAGGGCGCAGCTGAGCACTACCAGAAGCAACGCCCTGGCCGGTACGCCATTGGCATTGCGAACGGCCAGGGCGCGCGGCAGCTTGCCTTCATCGGCCAGGCTCCAGATCAGCCGCGAGAAGCCCTGGATGTACACGTTCATCGAGGCGAAACAGGCCAGGTAACCGATGCTCGCACTGAGCCAGCGGGCCTGATCGCCGAGCAGCACGTCGAGCATCAGCGGCAGCGAGGCGGCATCGGTGCGCGCGTCGCCGTAGGCATGGAAGCTCAGCACCGCCACCGAACAGGCCCAGTACACCAGCCCGGCGAGCAGCACACCGAGCACCAGCGCCAGAGGGAAGTCGCGCTGCGGATTCTTGAATTCCTCGCCCAGGTGGGTGAAGGCCTCGATGCCGACGAAGCACCAGAACATCACCCCCAAGGCCACGGGCAGTAATTGCCAGTTGCCGGCCAACGGCGGCAGCAGCGGTTGCTCGGCGTGGGGCAGGTCGCCCTTGAACCAGATCAGCGCGATGGTGGCGACGATGGCCAGGGCGATGACGATCTGCACGCTGCCGGAGGTGCGGGCGGGGCGCTGGCCGAGTAGCAGAATGATGCCCAGGGTTGCCAGCTGGATGGCGAGGATCGCCAGGTCGCTCAGCGCGAACAGCGCATGCCAGAAGCCGCTGGCGATATTCAACGCCGCCGGCAGGCCCACCGGAATCACCGCCAGAAACAGCCAGGCGCTGGTGCGCTCCATGGGCGCGCCGAATGCACGGCCGATCAGGTGCGGCGCGCCGCCGGCATGGGGGTAATGGCGGCCGAGCTGGGCGAAGGTGAAGGCCATCGGCAGAATCAGCACGATCAGCAGCAGCCAGGCCCATAGCGAAATCTCGCCAGCGGCCGTAGCGGCCAGCGCGGGAATCACGAAGACCCCGGTGCCGAGCAGCGAAGTGCTCAGCAAACCCACACCCTGCAGCAGCCCCAGTTCCTTGTTCAATCGGCTCATGTTGTATGCTCTCGCTCCTGACGCGGCCCCTGGCAGAGCGCCTGCCGGCCGTATCGCCATGGTAAGGCCGCTTCGCTTTGGCGGCTGCTGGCGAAGCGTCGCCGATCACCGACGAAACGGCGGCAATGGCCGTCATCCTGTTTGCAGAGAGCTTCAGTGGATAAGTTCGATCAACGCATCATCGCCCTGCTGTGCGCCGACGCGCGCCTGACCGTCACCGAGGTGGCCCGCCAGGTCAACCTGTCACGCTCGGCCGTGAGCGAGCGCATCCGCCAGTTGGAAGCCAGCGGCGTCATCCAGGGTTACCACGCCCGCATCGCTGAGCCTGATGCGGTGGTGGTCAAGGCCTATCTGGAGCTGTTCTACAAAGGCGGGCGCTGCGAGCACTACGTCGAGCGCATGCGCGCCTTCCCGGAAGTACGGCGCTGCTCGGGCATCAGCGGCGAGACGGATATGCTGATCTACATCGAGGCGGCGTCCATGGAGCGCCTTGCCGAAGTGCGCGGCGAAATCGAAAACCTGCCGGGCGTGTTCAAGGTGAAGACCCATATGGTGGTCAAGGATTGGGTGATGTGAGGCGCAACGGTTGTGCTCCGATACTGGTGCTGCTTCCCGGTATGGATGGAACCGGTTCGCTGTTCCTACCGCTCATCGATCAACTCGGCCTCACTTTCGATATCCGAGTGGTTCGCTATCCCGCTACCGAAGCCTTGGGTTACGAGGCGTTGGAGCGCCTGGTTATCTCATCGTTGCCCAAGGGCGAGGCATTCATGCTTCTTGGGGAATCGTTCTCCGGGCCTATCGCCATATCGATTGCGGCCGCGCAGCCACCTGGCCTGACTGGCTTGATTCTTTGCAGCACCTTTGCCGTAAGCCCGCGCCCGGCTATCACCGCACTTTGGCGGCTGGCCAAGACCGTGTCACCCAGACGAGCGCCAATTGCAGTTCTCGATTACTTGTTGCTTGGTCGCTATTCAAGCAAGGCGCTCTGTTCAGCCTTGGCATCGGCAGTCAGCCAATTATCGCCCGCTGCTTTTTCCGCCAGGATGAGGGCCATCCATACCGTCAATGTGCTGCCGAAACTGAAATCCATTTCAACACCAGTGCTCTATCTTCAAGCGACGGAAGACAGGCTCGTTCCGTCATCTTCTTGCGCTCTTATACAACGCGAGCTCCCCGCTATTCGCGTTGTCTCGGTCGCTGCTCCGCACTGCTTGCTTCAGGCTGCGCCGGTTGAGGCGGCCTTGGCCCTCAGAACATATGCAGAACAGCTATAGATCCGCGGCGGCGTAAGCTGGACCGCTTCCTCTTCAACCGATACCGATGCCAAGGAGTCGCAAGATGCTGTTCGCCGATGCCTTCAAATACAAACTATGGGCGAATGCCGAGCTGCTCGCGTTGGGCGAGCGCCAACAGCATCTGCTTCCCCAGAACGATGCGGAGTTCTTCGTGCGCATCCTCAACCACATCACGGTCGTCGACAGCCTGTTTATCAGCCGCCTGTCCGGTGAGGCGGAGCACTACAGCGGCGACAATACCCGTGAGACTCCCTCATTCGACGAGCTCAAGGCGCGCATCGCGCACAACGATGCCTGGCTCGTCGCCTTCGCAGAACGCGCCACAGCCGAAGAACTGCAGCGCGTTATCGCCTTTCGCTTCACCGATGGCGACCTTGGCCAGTTGTCGGTCGAAGAGGTGTTGCTGCACCTGCTCACCCACGGCAGCAATCACCGTGGCATGGCATCGAGAACGTTAGCGATTCATGGGCTCGAACGGCCGAAGGATACCTTTACCCGGTATCTGCACGAGGCACAGCCGGGCAGGCGCGAGCTTGCCCGTGAAGCGCTCGGCTGAGCTCGTGTTCGCCCTGAGAGTCTGTTCACGATCTTTTTAGGCGACATTGAAAGAGGTTGCTACAAGGCAGAAGCGGCCATTAGTGCTTTACCTATGGGAGCGGGCAGGGACGCCTAGGCCATGCCCGTGATTTTTCGCGGGCATGGCCCGCTCCCACAGTTAGGGGCCCGCGTTCGCTTATGCCACTTTGCAGTCAACGCGCTGAGGTCGAGTCGAAAGATCGTGAACAGGTTCTAAGCGGCTAACGCCGCCGTGTAGGCCTGCATCAGCAGCTGCCAATCCCCCTCAGGCATCGCCCCGCAATGACGTTTCAACTGGCGCATGTCATGCCGGGAGGCATCGGCGGTGCGCCAGCGGCGGCGGCTTTTCTCCAGGTCGAGCAGGGTGATTTCGGCGCTGGGTGAACTGCCGTCAACTTCGTTGATTCTGATGAAGACATGCTTGGCATAGCAGCAGCCATGCTGCCAGCGGCCCTTGTGCATGCGTGCCAGGGCACCGGCCAACGCATTCAGCATGCAGGCTGAATGTTCGGGGCTCCGCTCTGCTTCGTACCACTGCTCCAGGCTGATAAAACCCGTCAGCGCCTGGGTAATCAGCAGCGCCTGCCACTGGCCTTCATGCTTTCTGGCCGAGCCATAAACGAGCTTTGGCACGCTGACGCCCAATTTAGCGAATGCCTGATAGGCATGTAGCTCGCGCAGGATGGTCGGGCGGCCCAGGGGGTGGCGCAGGCTGCGATACAGGTGGCCGGTTTGGCGTTTGCTGTACAGCGCCGGGTGCGAAGGGTTGCGTGGCAGCAACAGTTGCACGCCGCTTTCACCATCGCGGCGCTTGTTGAGCGGTTCCACCCAGGCGCCTCGGCATTGCCACCAGCGCTCGAAGGGACTGGCCTGCACTGCCGATCGATAGCCGATCACCGTCGCCATCACCGCACCTCACATTTGCGCAGTACATAGGTGCGCCACATGGCATAGCCGGGTAAGAAGTCGCGGTGGCCGAGCACCTGAAAACCTGCATCGAGAAACTCGGACTCGATCTCCTCACGGCGCACCACGAAGCGATTTTCACCACTGCCGCGGCGCTTCTCCAGGCGGTTGCGACGCCAGGCCTTGTAGTTGCCATCGACCCACAGCGAGACGATCACGGTATCGCGGGTAACCCGGTGGAATTCGCGTAGCGCCGCCAGACGGTGCTCTGCCGATTGGAAGTGATGCAGCAGGCGAATGCAGAACATGCAGTCCACCGAGTTATCGCCTAGGGCGATATCGAAGGCTGAGGTCTTGAAGGTTTTTACTCGGTTGACGACCTCGGGCGGCTGGGCGGCGAGGGCGGTGGCGAGCATATCCGCGGAGTTGTCGGCGGCCAGGATCACCCGATTCGGGTGTTCGGCGAGCATCGGCCAGAAGCGGCCCGCGCCGCAGGGCAGGTCGAGTACCAGATTGGGGTCCCCCGCGAGACGCAGGGCACTGCGCCCGACCTGGACGTCGCGCCAGTGCGAAAGGCGCCTGGCCAGGCCGTCCTGGTGCTTGTGCAGGTAACTCTGGGCATGTTGCCGGTCGTATTTGCCGGAGAAGGCCAGTTCGATGGAGCGGGGTTTGGACATGACGAGGCACCTCTGGGAGAGTGCCTCGATGTTAGGAGGCGGGTTCTGATGAACCCGTCAAACAAACGTGAAAAAAACGTCAGCTGGCGGCCTGGAAGGTCACTTCAAAGCAACTGCCCGCCACCGGCAGGCTGTGCACGCTGATTTGCCAGCCCTGATGGGCGCAGATCCGCTTGACCAGCGACAGACCCAGCCCCAGGCCCTCACCACGGGCCTGCTCGCCACGCACGAAGGGGTCGAAAATATGCTCGTGGTGCTGCTCGGGTATGCCCACGCCGCTGTCCTCGACTCGAAAGCCGTTCTGCTGCAGGGTCAGTTTCACGAAACCGCTTTCGGTGTAGTGCAGGGCGTTGCGTAGCAGGTTGGCCATCACCGTGCGCAGCAGGGTCGGGTTGTAGACACCCTCATGCAGCGCCTGTACGTCGACCTGGAAGTCCAGGCCCTTTTCGCGCATCAGCGGGGCCCAGGTCTCCACCTGCTCGTCGGCGATCTGCTGCAGGCTGGCGCTGCCGGCGAACAGGGTTTCGTTGCCTTTCACGCGGGCCAACTGCAGGAAGGTCTGCACCAGATCCTGCATTTCCGCGCTGGCACGTTCGATGCGCTGCACCTGCTTGCGCTGCGTTGGTTCCAGATCAACCTGGGAAAGCAGCTCGCAGGAGCTGGCGATGACCATCAGCGGCGTGCGCAGCTCGTGGCTGACGTCACTGGTGAACAGTCGCTCGCGCTCCAGCGACTGGCGCAGGCGGCCCAGGGTGCTGTCGAACGCAGCGGCCAACTGGCCCACTTCATCGTCCGGGTACTCCGGTGCCAGGGCCGGCGCCAAGGGCAGCAGCTGGTCGCGGTGGCGCACCTGATTGGCCAGTTTGCTGACCGGGCGCATCACCCGCTCGGACATCAGCCAGCCCAGCACCAGGGCGCCGAGCACCGACAGCAGAAAGCCCGCCAGCACGACGTTGAACAGCACCTGCTCGCGTTTCTCGAAGTCGCTCTGCTCCTGCACCAGCAGGTAGCGGTCGCCGTTGATGATTTCGGTGAAGATGTAGAACGCCCGTTCGCCCTCCAACTGCTCGCTGAAGCCTTCCGGCAGGTCGGCATAACGCTGCGGAATGGCGTACTGCGGGTAGTTCGAGGCGAAGAAGCGCGTGCGCGAATCCAGGCGTGGCGCCTGGCCGCTCTTCAAATCCTGTTGCACCACCACGCCCAGTTCGAGGGCGAGTTCTTCGGACACCAGATGCTCCTCGATCAGGTGCACGATGGCCACGATGCTCAGGGAAAACACCCCGCTGACCAGGATGGTCATGGTCGCGAAGGCGATCAGGATGCGTCGGCGAAACGGTTGCTTATTTTGCATCGGGGTTGGCCGCCAGGCGGTAGCCCACGCCGTGCACAGTGTGCAGCAGCGCCGTGGCGAAAGGTTTGTCGATGGCCTGACGCAACTGATGGATATGGCTGCGCAGGCTGTCGCTGTCCGGGCAGTCGTCACCCCACAGGGCTTCTTCCAGCGCCTCGCGGCGCACCACGGCGGGCGAGCGCTGCATCAGGATCATAAGCAGCTTCATGCCCAGCGGGTTGAGTCTGATCGGCACGCCGGCGCGGGTCACGCTGAGCATGTCGAGGTCATAGGCCAAGTCGGCGACTTCCAGCAAACGCCGGCGATTGCCCTGAGAACGGCGCAAAATGGCTTCGATCCGTGCAACCAGCTCGGACAGCGCGAAAGGTTTGACCAGGTAGTCGTCGGCGCCGGCGCTCAGGCCCTGCAGGCGGTCCTCCAGGGCATCGCGTGCGGTGAGCATGAGGATCGGGATGCTGCTGCGCGCCTCTTCGCGCAGGCGGCGGCATAGCTGGTAGCCGTCCAGGCCGGGCAACATGATGTCCAGCACGATCAGGTCGTAGTGCCCCTGCGTTGCTAAGTGCAGGCCGCTGAGGCCGTCCTGGGCACAATCGGCCGTGTACCCCTTGAGCTGCAGGTAATCGAGGATATTGGCCAGGATGTCGCGGTTGTCTTCGATTACCAGAATGCGCATGCAACGCTCTCTTCACGGGGATTGACGTTTTTTTCACATGGCCATGACGAAGCCCTCACGGGGCCATCGCGAGACTGAGCTCGTTCATCCAGCCAGGATCATACGATGCCACAGCTTCGATACGCCCAACTACGTTACTTGTCGATTGTCCTGCTCTCCTGGGCGAGCGTCTTTCTGCTCACCCGCGGCGCGCTGCTGATTGCTCACTGGGGTGATGCAGGCGCTAGCGGCGTCGAGATCGTGCGCATCTTCGCGGTGGGGCTGGCCTACGATGCGACCTTTTTGCTGTATGCCACGCTGCCGCTGGCGCTCTACCTGCTCATCTGCCCGCATCGGTTGTGGAAGCGCCGCGGCCACCGCGTGTTTCTGCACCTGCTGCTCGGCATCAGCCTGTTCGTGATGCTGTTCACCGCAACCGCCGAATGGTTGTTCTGGGACGAGTTCGGCGTGCGCTTCAACTTCATCGCCGTGGATTACCTGGTGTACTCGGAGGAGGTGATCAACAACATCCTCGAGTCGTACCCGGTGTATCCGCTGATCGCCGCACTGGCGCTTGCCGCGGTGTTCCTGGCTGTGGCCTTGAGGAAACCGGTCAGCAAAGCGCTGAGTGCACCGCTGATGCCGCACAAGACCGCCCTGGGCGCCTGGGGCCTGCTGTTTGCCGGCGCACTGCTGGGAACTCTGGCGGTCAACCAGAACTTCCCTCGCGGGTTGGGCGGTAATGCCTACCAGAACGAGCTGGCCAGCAATGGCCCGTTCCAGTTCTTCGCGGCGTTTCGCAACAACGAGCTGGACTATATGAAGTTCTACGCCACCTTGCCCGCTGAGCAGGTTGGCTCGCTGCTGCGCCAGGAAGTGGCCGAAAGCAACACGCGCTTCGTCAACGACGACCCCGAGGATATCCGCCGGGTAGTCGACAATCCGGGCCCGGAGCAGCGCCACAACGTGGTGCTGGTCACCGTCGAGAGCCTCAGTGCGCGCTACCTCGGCGCCTTCGGTGATCCCCGCGGCCTGACACCCAACCTCGATGCGCTGAGCAAACAGAGCCTGTTCTTCAGCAACCTGTATGCCACGGGCACGCGCACCGACCGCGGCCTGGAAGCGATCACCCTGTCGATGCCGCCAACGCCGGGGCGCTCGATCGTCAAGCGCATCGGCCGCGAGTCGGGTTACGCCAGCCTCGGCCAGCAGTTCAAGGACAAGGGCTACGACAGCGTGTTCATGTATGGCGGCCGTGGTTACTTCGATAACATGAATGCCTTCTTCGGCGGCAACGGCTACCGGATCGTCGACCAGAGCAGCGTCGCCAGCGACGAGATGACCTTCCAGAACGCCTGGGGCATGAGTGACGAGGATCTTTATACGCAGACACTGCGTGTCGCCGATGCCGACCACGCTGCCGGCAAGCCGTTCTTCCTGCAGCTGATGACCACCTCCAACCATCGCCCGTACACCTACCCGGAAGGGCGTATCGACATCCCGTCTGGCAGGGGCCGCGAAGGCGCGTTGAAGTACACCGACTACGCCATTGGCCGCTTCCTGGCCGAGGCCAAGAGCAAGCCGTGGTTCGCCAATACCCTGTTCGTGTTCGTGGCCGACCACACCGCCGGTAGCGCCGGCAAGGAAGACCTGCCGGTGGCCAACTATCACATCCCGATGTTCATTTACGGGCCTGGCATCGTCACACCCGCCGAGGTCACCCGGCTTACCAGCCAGATCGATATTGCGCCGACGTTGCTCGGGCTGATGGGCTTCGACTACACCTCGACCTTCTTTGGCCACAACGTGCTGCGCGACGACGCCCCGGCTGGTCGCGCGCTGATCGGCAACTACCAGCACCTGGGCCTGTTCGACGGCCAGGACCTGGCGATTCTCAGCCCCAAACGCGCCATGCGCCGCCACGACGATGCCCTCGGTATCAGCCGTGAACAGGTCGCAGCCAAGAGTGACCGGCTGGTAGAGCGCGATATCGCCTATTACCAGGGCGCCAGCCATAACTTCACCCACGATCTGCTGAGCTGGCACCCCAGCCACTCGGCCACTGTTGCCAGCCATCCATGAAGCCGGTTGTCGAGGAGTACGCCATGCAATCGAGCCGTTCACCGCTGCCGTCGCGCCCGTTCAACTTCCGGCTGTGGTCTGGTATCCCGCTGGGCCTGATGGCGCTGCTGCTGGTGCTCGACCCCAAACCGCTGGATTTCGCTCTGGCCGAGCAGTTCTACGACCCGGCCAGGGGCTTTATCGGCGGCAGCAGTTCCTGGCTGGAAAACGTGCTGCATGACCAGGTCAAGATCATGGTCATCTGCCTGGGCGTCGCCTGCATCGCGGCCTTTCTGGTCAGCTTGCTGCCGGTAAGGCTGCGAAGCTGGCGCCGCGAGCTGGGCTATCTGGTGCTGGCACTGGGGCTGTCGACCAGTATCGTGCCGCCGCTCAAGACGCTCACCGCTGTGCAATGCCCGTGGAGCCTCACCCAGTTCGGCGGCCACGAAGCCTTCAGCCCGCTGATCGGCGAGCGCCCGGCAACCGACAAGCCCGGGCGCTGCTGGCCGGGCGGTCACGCTTCTACCGGTTTCGCCTTGTTGGCGCTGTATTTCGCGCTGCGTGACCGACGCCCACGCCTGGCCCGCTGGGCATTGGGTTTCGCCCTGACGCTGGGCTGCGTGTTGTCGCTCGGGCGGATGGCGCAGGGTGCGCATTTTCTGTCCCACAACCTGTGGACGCTGCTGCTCGACTGGGTGATCGCCGTGGTGGGCTACCGCGTGCTGCTGTACCGCAGCGCGCCACAGCCAGCCTTGCCATTGCCGGCAATCGGCCAGGAGCGCGCCGCATGAAGACGATGACCTCTCGCGTTCTACTGCTCGCGCTGCTGCTCGGCGCACCTTGTATGCCTGCCTGGAGTGCCATGCAAAGCGCTGCCACCGAATCGCAGTGGGCCACACCGGTGGACAAAACCTTCAATCTCTATCGCATGCAGCCCGATCTGTATCGCAGCGCGCTGCCCAACTCTGTTCAGCAGGGCGAGCTGCAGCGCTTGAAGATCGCCACGGTGATCAATTTCTATCAGCGCAGCGATTCCGAGTGGCTGAGCGATCCCGGCATCCGCCTGATCCATCAGCCGCTGCACGCCGACCGCGTCGATGATGCCGACGTACTGCAGGCGCTGCGCAGCATCCGCGAGGCGCAGGTACTTGGCCCGGTGCTGATCCATTGCAAGCACGGGCAGAACCGTACCGGCCTGATCGCCGCGATGTACCGCATCGTCTATCAGGGCTGGAGCAAGCAGCAGGCAATTGCCGAAATGCGCGGCGCAGGTTTCGGCGGCCAGGAGCGTTTCGAGGATGCCGAGCGCTACGTGCGCGAGGTCGATCTGACGCGCTTCGGCCAGGCCCTGGCCAGCGGCGCCTGCAGTACCAGCCCGTGGGCCTACTGCGCACTGCGCGACAAGTTGTTCAACGCACTCAACGAGTAGCGAGGTGATCACCATGGCCACCAGGGGCCTGCTGTTTCTGGCAATGCTGCTGCCGCTGCTTGGCGGTTGTCAGAGCACGCGCGACTACCTGCTCGCCCAGGGCTACCCACCGGCCTTCGCTTCGGGCTATGCCGATGGTTGCGCCAGCGGCGACAGCGCGGCCAAGGCACTCGGTGCGTTTCGCAAGAACGTGCCGCAGTACCTGGCCGATAAGCAGTACGCCACCGGCTGGGATGACGGCTTCCAGCAATGCCAGGCCAGCGCCAACGCCGGTATCGAGCGGCGTCTGCAGCCGGAAAGCGACCGCGACCGTGACTGGCGCCACCAGGTCGATCAGGATATGGCCAAGGCCATGAGCCGTTCGCTGAAACGCAGCTAGCGCGTGATGCAGCGTCTTTAAAAAGTCATGGCGACAGGGCACATTGGTGCGCTTGCCGGCTGCGCGTCCGCGTTGCCTTCACCTGACCTATCGAGATGCTGAATGTTCGATACCCCAATCAACGACCGCCGGCTCTGGTCGATCTTTTTGGTTTTTCTACGCCTGGGGCTCACCTCGTTCGGTGGGCCGGTCGCTCATCTCGGCTATTTCCGCCAGGAATTCGTCAGCCGCCGCGGCTGGTTGAGCGAGGCGGCATACGCCGAACTGATCGCCATCGCCCAGTTCATGCCGGGCGCCGCCAGCAGCAAGGTCGGTATGGCGATTGGTCTGTCGCAAGCCGGTTACCGCGGCGCGCTGGCCGCATGGCTCGGTTTCACCCTGCCGTCGGCACTCTTGCTGATGGCATTCGCCTACGGCCTGGCCGGGCAGGGCGATGGGCTGGCTTCTGGCGCGTTGCATGGTTTGAAGATCGTTGCTGCAGCCATCGTTGCCCAGGCGGTGTGGGGCATGTCGCGAGCGTTGTGCCCGGATGCGCCACGCCGCGTGCTGATGGCGGTGGCTGCGGGTTTTGCGCTGCTGGTGCCGGGCGCAGTCGGGCAACTGGTGGTGATTGTTGGCGCCGGTCTGGTGGGCGTCGCCTTGCTTGATGCCAAGGCGCAAACCCTGGCCGATTCGCTACCGATTGCCATCAGCCGCCGGGCCGGTGCGCTTTGGCTGGCGCTCTTTGCGCTGCTGCTGGTTGGCCTGCCGCTCTTGGCTCATCTGCTGAACAGTCCTCTGCTGAGTATGTTCGAGGTGTTCTACCGAACTGGCGCTCTGGTGTTCGGCGGTGGCCACGTGATGCTGCCTCTGCTGCAGGCTGAGCTGGTGCCAGGCGGCCTGCTGAGCAACGACCTGTTCCTGGCCGGCTACGGCGGCACTCAGGCCGTGCCCGGCCCGCTGTTCACCTTCGCAGCCTTTCTCGGCACGGCCATGGCCGGCCCGCTGGGCGGCCTGCTTTGCCTGGTGGCGATCTTCGCGCCGTCATTTCTGCTGCTGGTCGGCGTGCTGCCATTCTGGGCCCATCTGCGCACCCGGCCGCGCTTGCAGGCGGCACTGGCGGGGGTGAATGCTGGAGTGGTTGGTCTGTTGTTGGCCACGCTCTATCACCCGGTGGGTACATCCGCCGTCGGCAATCTGCTGGACTTCGCCCTGGTGCTGCTCGCCCTGGTGGCGCTGATGGCTGGCAAGTTGCCGCCGTGGTTGGTGGTCATGGCTGGCGCGCTGATCGGGTGGCTATTACTGTGACAGCCGACTCCATCGGCAAGGAAAGCACCATGGCTTTTGATTGGCACGGCGGCACCATCACCCGCGATACGCCCGTGAGCAATGATTACCGCAACACCCGGAAGGTTCGTCGTTTCATGACTGAGCAGTGTGGCGTCGACTTTCGTTTCGACCGGCCGTTCATGGCCTGGATTCGCAGTGGCGCGCCGCGAACCATGGGCGATGTGGTGGACGAGTGGTTGCGGCGTAACGGTGCCCAAGCCTAAGAACCTGTTCATGATCTTTATGAGCATGAATTTGCAGCTACAAGGCAGAAGCTGCCCTTCGTAGGGTGGACGACGCTTTATCCGTCCACCGCTCTGCGATTGCGATGGTGGACAAAAAGAGCGTTGTCCACCCTACGGCCGCTCCCGCCACTTAGCTGCCAAAATCGAAGAACCTGGGCTGAAAGATCCTGAACAGGTTCTAAGGCCAGTTTCTAGTCACTGCCGTGGCGCAGGCGCTCTACCAGCGCCGGCAGCTCACTCATACGCCCGATCAGGTGGTGCACGCCCAGCTGGCGCAGTGCCTCGCCATGCTCGGGCGGAATGTGGCTGGCACCGAGAAAACCGATCACCTGCATACCGGCGGTGAGCGCGGCGGTGGCGCCGGTGGCGCTGTCCTCGACCACCAGGCAGCGGCTCGGGTCGACGCCCGCACGCTCGGCGGCCAGCAGGTAGAGATCCGGTGCCGGTTTTGGTCGTTCGACCTGATCGGCACTAAACGCGCCGACGTTGACCCGGTCGACCAAGTCGCAGCGCTGCAGGGCGAAGGCTACCGCGTCGGCGTGGCTGTTGGAGGCCACGGCCAGGGGCAGGTCGATCTGCAGCAGCGCTTCGCGCACACCAGGAATCGGCTTTACCTGCTCGCGGATCAGCGCCTTGGTGATGGCGCGGTTCTTTTCCAGAAATCCTTCGGGCAGCGGCTTGCCGAAATGCGCTTCGGCACGGGCCATGATGTCGCGGGTCTGCAAGCCGAAGGTGCCAGCCAGTACCACCTCCAGCTCGTGAGCCGGGTAGTACTCTGCCAGTGCTGTGTGCAGATGGTGCTCGGCGATGATCTCGCTGTCGATCAGGACGCCGTCGCAGTCGCAGATCAGCAGTTCGATGGGCGGTTTCGGCGGCATGGCAGGCAGTCTCCTCTGAAAACGGACTGGTTGTGTAACACAGAAACCCGTTCTGTTCGAACCGCGCTGTACGGCGTCGGCCTGCCGGTACATCTGCCGACAATCGCCCAGCCGCTCAGCAAACACGCTGTGTTCCGGTCTGTTTGCGCAGGTCAGACCATTGCCTTGGCAGCGTTGAGAAGGCATGGTGAGCGGATTTTTCACCCACGGGATTTCGCTGCGCATGCGCCTTCTGCACACCTCCGACTGGCACCTGGGCCAGCATTTCATGGGCAAGACGCGCCAGGCCGAGCACCAGGCGTTTTGCGCCTGGCTGATCGAGCAGGTGCGCGCGCATGAGGTGCAGACGGTGCTGGTCGCCGGGGATATTTTCGACACCGGCTCGCCGCCCAGTTATGCCCGCGAGCAGTACAACCACTTCGTGGTGGCCCTGCGCGAAACCGGTTGCCAGCTGGTAGTGCTCGGCGGCAACCATGATTCGGTGGCCATGCTCGGCGAGAGCCGTACCCTGCTGGCGCAGCTCGGCACCCGGGTGATTCCCGGCGTCGGTGCGCACCTGGATGAGCAGCTGCTGGTGCTCGATGGCGCCGATGGCCGGCCTGCGGCGCTGCTCTGCGCCATCCCCTTTATCCGCCCACGCGATGTGCTGCGCAGCGAAGCAGGGCAGAGTGCGGCGGACAAGCAACTGTCGCTGCAGCAAGCCATTCACGCTCATTACCAGGCGCTCTACGAACTGGCCCTGGCACACCGCGAAGAGCTCGGCGCGGCGCTGCCGATCATCGCCACCGGCCACCTGACCACCGTCGGCGCCAGCGCCAGTGAGTCGGTGCGCGAGATCTACGTCGGTGCGCTGGAAGCCTTCCCGACTTCATCCTTCCCGGCGGTCGATTACATCGCCCTGGGCCATATTCACCGGCCGCAGAAGGTCGCTGGCCTGGAGCATATCCGCTACAGCGGCTCGCCGATTCCGCTGAGCTTCGACGAAGCCCGCCAGCAGAAGGAAGTGCTGCTGGTGGATGTGGGTGAAGGCGGCTTGCGCGAGGTGCGCGCCTTGCCGGTGCCGCGCTTCCAGGCTCTGCAATCGGTGCGCGGCTCGTTGAAAACCCTGCCGGCAGCGCTGGCCGAAGTGGCGCGCGAAGGCAGCGCCGAGCGCCCGGTGTGGCTGGAAGTGCAGGTGGAGATGGACGATTACCTGAGCGACCTGCAGGTGCGCATCGCCGCACTGTGCGAAGGCTTGCCGGTGGAAGTGCTGCGCATCCGCCGTGCCCGCGGCAGTGCGGTCGCTAGCCTGCAGGGCGAGCAGGGCATGCTCGACGAACTGACGCCCGAGCAGGTGTTCGAACAGCGCCTCGCCAGCGAAACCCTGGAGCCTGAGCAGACGCAGCGCCTGCAAGGGCTTTACGGCAAGGTGCTGGCGGAGTTGCGCGACGACTCGGCCTGACTCAGAGCCGTTTTATGATCTTTCAGCCCAGGTTCGTCGATTTTGGCAGCCAAGTGGCGCGAGCGGCCATCGGCAGAGTATTTGTGGGAGCGGGCCATGCCCGTGATTTTTCGCGGGCATGGCCCGCTCCCACAGGTAAAGCACCGATGTCCGCTTCTGCCTTGTAGCTGTCGCTTCATGCTCATAAAGGTCATGAACAGATTCTCAGGCCCTGAAGAAGCTCACCCGCTCGATCAGCCGACGTGCCAGCGACGACAGTTCCTCACTGGCCGCCGACACCTGGGTGGAGCCGGCCGTGGTCTGCACCGTGCTGGCGTGAATGCGGCTGATGTTCTGGTTGACGTCTTCGGCCACCAGGCTCTGCTGCTGAGCGGCGCTGGCGATCTGCGCGTTCATGTCCTTGATCGCGCCGACTTCCTGGCGAATCCGGCCCAGCGCCTGCTCGGTCTCGGCGGTCTGCGCGACGGTCTTGCGGGCCATCTCGCTGCTGGTCTGCATGATCTGCGCGGCGCCGCTGGCGCCGGCCTGCAGTTGTTCGATCATACTGCTGATTTCCCGGGTCGAGGTTTGTGTGCGGTTGGCCAGCGAGCGCACCTCGTCGGCTACCACGGCAAAGCCGCGGCCATGTTCGCCCGCGCGAGCAGCCTCGATGGCTGCGTTGAGGGCCAGCAGATTGGTCTGATCGGCGATCGCGGTGATCACCGCGATGATTGTCTCGATGTTGCTGCTGTCGTGGGCCAGTTGCTCGACCTGCTCGGCAGCCGTGTCGAGCACCTTGGCCAGCTCCTGAATCGCCTGGCCGCCCTGGGTCACCAACTGGCTGCCGGTTTCCACTTCGCTATCGGCGTTGCGGGTAGCCGAGGCCGCGGTGCCGGCATAACCGGCCACTTCGTTGACCGTCGCCGCCATCTGGTTGATGGCCGCGGCCATCTGCTCGGCTTCTTCGGACTGCGCCTGCAACTGACGGTTGTTGCTGGCCGAGGTGGCGCGCAACTGATCGGAAGCCAGATTCAGCTCGTTGGCGGCGCTGCGCACCTGGGCGATGGTATCGCCGAGGCGCGCGCTCATGTCCTTGACCGCGCCCATCACGCTGTTCGGGTAGCGGGTCTCGATGCGCTGATCGAGGGCGCCACCGGCCAGGCGCTGGATGACCTCGGCCACCTGGTGGGGCTCGGCGCCGAGCGTCGAGCGCAGGCGCCGGATGATCAGCAGCGAGATGACCACGCTGAGCAGGATCGCCACGCTGGTAACGGTCACGATCAGGAGGCCGAAGCCGCCCGCGGTTTCACGCACGCCATCCAGGCTGGTGGTGATGTCCTTTTCCTGCAGGTCGATAAAGGCGTTGATGCGTTTGAGCCATTCGGTATAGGCGGCCGCCACGTCCCGCGACAGCAGCGTGTGCGCGCCCTCGATATCGCCACTCTGACGCTGGCTGATCAGTTGCTGGGTCAGTTGGCGGGCGGTGTTTTCAATGGCCTTGATCTGGCTGAGCTGGCGCTGTTCCTCGGCGCTCGCGGTGCTGGCAGCGACCAGCTTGTCCAGCGGAGCAGCCGATTGCTGGTAGAAGGCGTTGAGACGCTCGATGTTCTGCAGTTGTTCGTTCAGCGCGGCGGGCTCGCGGGCCAGGACCAGATCACGGATAGCGATGGCACGATCGTGCACGCTGCCGCGGAAGTTGATCGCATAGCGCTGCTTTAGGCTGGCGCCGTCGTTGACTTCGCTGAGGCTGCTGTCGATCACCTGAACGCGCTGGATACCGACCAGGGCGACCAGAATCATCAACGACAATACCAGCCCGAAACCCATGGCCAGGCGCTGGGCGATCGTTAGTGGTTGCGACATCTTGGGCGTACCTATGGGAGAGAGAAAGCCGGCTCGATAGAACCGATCAGCGCGCTTGCAGGAGGCGTGAGCCGGGGAGCGCTGAGGCTAATCTTTCCATGGCGCAAAGCAAGCATTTTGTGCTGGCTAATTGATGCTATAGCGGGCCTCTATGGCCCGCCGTTCGACTGGGGCGCCGGTATGCGGCGAGGCTGCAGGATCCGGCCGGAACGCGTGCGAGGTGGAGGCGTTCAGGCCGGGCATGCTTCAGATGCGGAACTGCCCCAGCAAACGACCGAGTTGCTCGGCCAGTTGTTTGAGATGCTGGCTGGCAGCGCTCGACTGATCGGCCGACTCGGCAGTGCTGTGGGCCAGGGCGGCGGTCTCGGTGACGTTCTGGTTGATGTCGTCGACCACGTGGGACTGCTGCAGCGTGGCGCTGGCGATTGAGGCGTTGAGGCCGGTCAGGTTGCGCAGTGATTGGGCGATCTGCGCCAGGCTTTCACCGGCCTGGCTGGCCTGCTCGACAGTCAGGCGCGAGGCCTGGCTGCTGTCGCTGATAGCTTTCACCGCGGCCTGGGAGTTGCCCTGCAGGCGCTCGATCATGCCCTGAATTTCCGCAGTGGATTTCTGCGTGCGCTGGGCCAGCAGGCGCACCTCGTCAGCAACCACGGCGAAACCGCGACCCTGCTCGCCAGCACGGGCGGCCTCGATGGCGGCGTTCAATGCCAGCAGGTTGGTCTGCTCGGCAATCGAGCGGATCACTTCCAGCACGCCGCCGATCTGCGTGCTTTCGCTGGCCAGCGATTCGATCACTGCCACGGCCTTGTCGATGGTGGCGGACAGCTGGTCGATCTGCTTCAGGCTGGCGTCGATATTGTGCTGGCCCTGGCGCGCCTGCTCTTCGGCGGTGCGCACTTCGCTGGAGGCGTGTTCGGCGTTTTTGGCTACATCCTGCACGCCGTAGGTAACTTCGTTGACCGCGGTAGCGACCAGCTCCATCTGCTGGGCCTGCTGCTGACTGTGCCTCTGTGCTGCGTTGGAGATGTCGCCGAGCGAGTGGGCGGCCTGGTCGAGCGAGGAGGCGGAGTCGAGCAGTTGGCGAATCACCTGGCGCATCTTGCCGGTGAAAGCGTTGAAGTGCCCGGCCAGTGCGGCCAGTTCGTCGCGGCCCTGGTCATCGAGCTTGTGGGTCAGGTCGCCTTCGCCGCTGGCGATATTGGCCATGGCGGTGACCGCTTGCTGCAGCGGCACGGCGATGCTGCGCGAAATCATTACCACCAGGGCGATCAGCAGCAGGGTGGCCGGCACGCCGATGGCCAGCGCCTTGAGCGCCTGGGATTTGAACTCGGCCTGCACGTCGTCGACGTAAACGCCCGAGCCGATGATCCAGCCCCACGGCTGGAACAGCTCGACGTAGGAAATCTTCGGCACCGGCTCGCTGGCGCCCGGTTTCGGCCAGCGATAGTTGATCGGCCCGGCGCCCTGGCTTCGGGTGATGGTCACCATGTCGTTGAACAGTGCCTTGCCATCCGGGTCCTTGATGGCCGACAGGTTCTGCCCCTCGAGCTTGGCGTTGGTGGGGTGCATGATCATGGTCGGCGTCTGGTCGTTGATCCAGAAGTACTCCTGGCCGCCGTAGCGCATGCCGCGGATCACCTCGATCGCCTGCTTCTGCGCCTGCTCACGGCTCAGTGTGCCGCCGGCTTCCAGGCTCTGGTAATACTTGAGAATGCCCACGGCCGTCTGCACCACGTGCTGAGTCTTCTCGGCTTTGCCGGCGTACAGGCCAACGCTGATCTGGTTGAGCATGTAGGCGCCGAGCAATATCAGCATCAGCACCGGCATTACGATGATGAGCCATAGACGACGATTGATCGGCAAACGACGCAAGCTGTTCATGGCGGCATTCCTGGCAATGTTGTTCTTATATTGGCTGCCGGTGCGAAACAGCAGCGATCTTTTAGCACCTGATAGCACTTAGATGGCACGACGTAAATCGAAAAGATGCGGGCTTGATGTTTTTTAACGCCTTGGCCGAGAAAAGCTCTGGTTCGGGGATTTCGGATGTCGGACGCCCATTGGGCTACAGCCTGAAAGCGGCCCGCTACGCGCCAAAAAGGCGCAGAGCGAGGCAGCGGTTGTGGTCGAGCGGAAGGGCGATTCGGTCGAATCAGCAGATATCGATCTGATAGCGGAAATTGGCCGCCGCAGCGCGCGACAGGCGGTATTCCAGCGGGCTGCGGTCATAGCCCAGGGCGGTGCGTTCGATCACCACGATAGGGGCCCCCTGGCCGATGGCCAGCGAGTCTGCTATCTGCGCGTCGGCCGAGCCGACCGTAAGCGTTTCCCGCGCCGAGGCGATGCATTGGCCGCACTGCTTCTCGTAGAAGGGGTAGAGCAGGTCGCCAAAGGTGGCCGAGTCGATATCCATCAGCACGCCGAAACGCGAGGCGGGCAGCCAGATTTC
Organism: Phytopseudomonas punonensis; assembly: GCF_900142655.1. Lineage (GTDB taxonomy): Bacteria > Pseudomonadota > Gammaproteobacteria > Pseudomonadales > Pseudomonadaceae > Aquipseudomonas > Aquipseudomonas punonensis. Next base: position 203,869 of record NZ_FRBQ01000006.1, read on the forward strand.
CTCGTGAAACAGAGTGCGGTCTTCAACCACCCGCAGGCGCTCCATGTGCAGCACCTGCTCACCACTTTTCAGGGCGAGGGCCTTGGCGATCTCCTTGGAGGGCTTTTGCAGCGCCTTGGAGAGAATCCGGCTGGTTGGGATTTCCTGGCCACCACGGGCATTCACCTGGCGAAAGAAACGCGCCAGCGAGGCATCGAAATTCGGTCGCCGTACGAAGGTGCCACGGCCTTGGCTGCGCAGCAGCAGCCCCTCGTTCACCAGCGTATCCACCGCCTTGCGTACCGTGCCGATGGCTACACCGTAGAGCTTGGTCAGCTCTGCTTCGGTGGGTATTGGCGCACCAGGCGACCACTCGCCAGCGGCGATCTTGGCGAGCATTTCTTCGCGCAGTCGTTGGTAGAGCGGCAGGCGTTCATCGTATCCGAGGGTCATCGCGTCTTGGTGTCCGGTTGCAGGCTGGCGCCACTCTACCACCGGCAGATCGATTGACAGAATGGCTGAGTCGAATATATGGTCAACTATTCATATATATGAATACATGTCGTGATAACAAGGGTCAGCCCCTGATGCTGGCCTTCACAACAATCGATCAGGTACGCCTCAATGAGCACTTCCAGCCCTGCCATTACCGGCATCGACACCCATGCGCATATCTTCCGCCAGGATCTGCCGATGGTCGCCAACCGTCGTTACAGCCCCGCCTACGACGCGCTGGTCGAGCAATACCTCGCCCATCTGGACGCCCATGGACTGTCCCATGGCGTGCTGATTCAGCCGAGCTTCCTCGGTACGGATAACAGCTTCATGGTCGAGGCACTGCGCCGCTATCCCGAGCGCCTGCGCGCCGTGGCGGTTGTCGATTTGGCCGTTAGCGACGCAGAGCTGGACGAACTCGCCGCCGCAGGCGTGGTGGGCATTCGCCTGAACCTGATCGGCAAGGGGCTGCAGGACTACACGGGCCCGGCGTGGAACCACTTGTTCGCGCGCCTGGCCCGTCGTGGCTGGCAGGTGGAAATCCAGCGTGGCATTGAGGATCTGGCGCAAGTCGTGCCAGCCATCGTCGCCACGGGCGTCAACGTGGTCATCGACCATTTCGGCCTGCCCACCGGCGGTATCGATGCACAGAACCCCGGCCACCAGGCGTTTCTGCAGTTACTGGGCGACTCGCGTGTATGGCTGAAGTTGTCGGCTGCCTACCGCAGCAACACCGACCCGGTGCAGTCCTCTGCCGTGTTGGCGCAGGTACGTGAGGCGGCCGGCGGCAGTGAGCGTTTTCTGTGGGGCAGCGATTGGCCCAACACCCAGTTCGAAGATCGGACAGACTATGCCGAGCAGTTCGAATTGATCGAGGCGCTGTTGCCGGATGCGGCCGAGCGTCATCAGGTTCTGGTCGCCAACCCAGTGCGCCTTTTCGGTTTCTCCAACAACCGCTGATCCCATTCGAACAACAACAGGAAGCCTTCATCATGATGAGCATGCTCGTCGTCGCGGCCATCGTCGCTGCCGTCGCACTCGGCTACAAAACCAAGATCAACATCGGTCTTTTCGCCATTGCTTTCGCCTACCTGATCGGCTGCTTCGGCATGGGGCTGAGCCCGTCCGATGTCATCGGCATGTGGCCGTTGAAGATCTTCTTCGTGATCTTCTCCGTCTGCCTGTTCTACAGTTTCGCCACGGTCAACGGCACCCTGGAGAAACTCGCCGAGCATCTGATCTACCACTGCCGGCGGGTGCCACAATTGCTGCCGTTCGCGGTGTTCTTCACGGCCACTGTGATCGCCGCGATGGGCGCCGGTTACTACACGGTGCTGGCGTTCATGGCGCCGATCACCCTGCTGCTCTGCCAGCGCACCGGCATGGGCCTGATCGTCGGCGGCATGGCCGTGAACTATGGCGCCTTGAGCGGTGCCAACTTCATGTCCAGCCAGAGCGGCATCATCTTTCGTGGCTTGATGACCAACGCCGGTATAAGCGACAACGATGCCTTCATCAACGCCACCGGCATTTTCCTGAGCACCCTGGTCATCCCCTTGCTGGTGATCAGTGTTTTCGTGTTCCTGACCCGTGAAGGTCGCGCCATGAAGGCCTCGGTTTTCGAGGCCAGTGCGCCCGCCGCGCTCAAGCGTGAGCAGAAAATCACCCTTTGGCTGACCTTGGCGATGATGGCCATCGTGCTGGCCGCACCCATTGCCCATATCGCGCTGCCGGATAACGGCACCATCACCTTCATCAACTCGAAGATGGATATTGGCCTGATCGCCAGCATCTTCTCGGTCATCGCCCTGCTGCTCAAGCTGGGCGACGAGCGCAAGGCCATGGCCTCGGTGCCCTGGGGCACGCTGATCATGATCTGCGGTGTGGGCATGCTGATCTCGGTGGCAATCAAGGCCGGCACCATCGACCTGCTGTCGTCGTGGATTGGCGGCAGCATTCCGCCGATTCTGGTGCCGGTGGTATTTGGCGCGGTCGCGGCGTTCATGTCGCTGTTCTCCAGCACCCTGGGTGTGGTTACGCCAGCGCTGTTCCCGATGGTGCTGCCCATCGCCCAGGCCATGGGGTTGGAGCCGATGGTGCTGTTCATCGCCATCGTGGTCGGTGCTCAAGCCACATCGATTTCGCCGTTCTCCTCGGGTGGCAGCCTGATCCTCGGCTCGTGCACCTCGGAGCAGAGCCGCGCCACGCTGTTCCCGCAGCTACTGTTCAAGGCCGCGCCCATCGGTTTCGTGGCGGCGCTGGTGTTCAACGTGGTACTGACCTTCGTCTACTGAGGCGAATATCGGCCATAAAAAACCGCAGCCTGGCTGCGGTTTTTTTGTGGCCCCATGTAGCCCGGGTTGAGCAAAGCGATACCCAGGAACCCGATTATTTGGGCAGCAACTCCAGCAGCCGACCACCGCTGCCGTCTTCCAACAGCCACACGCTGCCATCCGGGCCTTGCTCCACTTCGCGGATCCGCGCGCCCATGTCGTAACGCTCGGCCTCGCGGGCGTTGTCGCCGTCGAACGCCACGCGCACCAGCGACTGGGAAGAAAGTCCACCGATCAACCCCGCGCCGTTCCAGCCAGGAAAACGCTCACCCTGATAGATCACGAAGCCAGCTGGGGAAATGACCGGGTTCCAGGTGATCTTCGGTGCTTCGAATTCCGGGCGGGTGTCGTGATCGGGGATCGGCTTGCCGCCGTAGTGATCGCCGTTGGAAACCTCCGGGTAGCCGTAGTTTTCGCCGCGCTTGATCAGGTTCAGCTCATCGCCACCGGCTGGGCCCATCTCGTGTACCCACAGCTTGCCATCGGCCGCGAAGGCGATGCCAAGCATGTTGCGGTGGCCCAGCGACCACACCTGTGCGGCCACGCCACCCTGATCGGTGAAGGGATTGTCGCCCGGCAGGCTGCCGTCATCGTTGAGGCGCACGAGCTTGCCGAGGTTGGCTTTCATGTCTTGCGCCGGAGTGAATTTTTGCCGCTCGCTGGAGGTGATCCACAGCTTGCCGTCAGGGCCGAAGGCCAGGCGATGGCCGTAGTGGCCGCTGCCACTGACTTTTGGTGTTTGCTGCCAGATCACGCTCAGCTCGGTCAGCGCGCCGCCGCCATCTTCATTGAGCTGCAGCTTGGCACGCGCTACTGCGGCGCCACGGGTATCGCCGTCACCAGCTTCGGCATAGCTGATATAGACATAGTGATTGTTGGCGAAGTCCGGGTGCAGGATCACGTCGCCAAAGCCACCTTGGCCGCCGTAGGCCACTTGCGGCACACCGGCGATGTCGTGGCTCTTGCCGGTCTTGGGATCGATATGCTTGAGCGCACCACGTTTCTCTGTGACCAGCAGCGTGCCGTCGGGCAGGAAGGTCATGGCCCACGGCTCGTCGAGGGTGGCACGTGTTTCTGCGGTGAACGGCCATTGTGCCTGGGGCAGGGCATCGGCGGCCTGGGCGCTGAGGGTGGCGAGACTGAGTGCGATACCACCGAGCAGATGATGAACAGGACGGGCCATGGCAGATTTCTCTCCTAATGAGCGGGCCTCACACGTTACCCGCGCGCCCGGGATGTAACCGCAGGTTTTTGTTACCACGCGCGTCAGGGCGCGGCCTCATCCACGTCAGCCGGCAACAGTGCCACAATAGCCGCCTGCCTTTGAATCGAGCCAAACCACCTTTCCATGAAAATCCTCAGCCTGCGCCTGAAGAACCTCAACTCGCTGAAGGGCGAGTGGAAGATCGATTTCACCACCGAGCCGTTCGCCAGCAATGGCCTGTTCGCCATCACCGGGCCGACCGGCGCGGGCAAGACCACGCTGCTCGATGCCATCTGCCTGGCGCTGTATCACCGCACCCCGCGTATGGACAAGGTCGGCGGTGAGAACGAGCTGATGACCCGGCATACGGCCGAGTGCCTGGCCGAGGTCGAGTTCGAGGTGAAGGGCCAAGGCTACCGCGCCTTTTGGAGCCAGCGCCGCGCCCGCGACAAGGCCGATGGCGCGCTGCAGGGCGCCAAGGCTGAGCTGGCAAAGCTGGACGGCGAGATCATCACCGACAAACTCAGCGAAAAGCCCAAAGAAGTGGAGCGTCTGACCGGCCTGGATTTTGGCCGTTTCACCAAGTCGATGCTGCTGGCCCAGGGCGGCTTCGCGGCGTTTCTGGAAGCCTCCGCCAACCAGCGCGCAGAGCTGCTCGAAGAACTGACAGGCACTGATATCTATGGGCTGATTTCCCAGCGTGTATTCGAGCATACCCGCGAGGTGAAAACCGGCCTCGACCAGCTGCGTGCGCGTGCCGAGGGCGTCGAGTTGCTGGATGACGGGCAGCGCCAGGCGCTCGCCGACGAAGCGGCGCAGTTGGCGGTCGAGGAGGGCACGACACAAACAGCCTTCGTCGAGGCCGGTCGACAGCGCCAGTGGCTGACCGACCTGGCGCGCGCTGAAACGCAGGCTACCGCGGCGGCAACTCAGGTCGAGGTGGCCACCCAGGCCGAACAGGATGCCGCTGGTGAGCTGAAACGTTTGCATAGCAGCGAGCCTGCGCAGCGCCTGCAACCGGTTTATCAGGCGCGACGTGAGGCCGCTCGGGCACTGGCAGCCAGTGAAGAGGAACAGCGCGCCCATCGACAGCAACTTGCCGAGGCCGAACAGCGGCTGCGCGAAAATCTGCACCAGGCCGCCAAGGCTAGCGCAGCGGTTGCCCTGGAAAAACACCAGGCGTTGCAGCGCCTGGACGACGAGTGTCGTGCCCTCGATACGCAGTTGCAGGCCTCGGCTGAGCATGAGCGCCTGAGCGCCCAACTCAGCGGCTGGCAGCGCGCCTTCGAGGTGCGCGATCAGGCCAATCAGGCGATTGCTGGGTTGCAGGCCAGGCAGCAGGCGGGCGCCGATCAGCTCCAGCAGTTTGAGCTCAAGCTGAACAGCCTCGCGCAGTCGATGCAGGCCGTGGCCCAGGCCAAGGTCGATGCCGAACAGCGGGTTGCCGAAGTGCAAGGGCGTTGGCAAGCCGCGCTGGCTGGTCGCAGCGAAAGCGACTGGCGTACTCACTGGCAGCAGGTGCATGCCCGCGGCAGTGCGCTGGAGCAACTCGCGCAGTTGGCCGAACGGCGCGCCCAACTCACCCAGAAATTGCAGCTCGTTACCACCAATCTCAGCAAGCAGATGCAAGGCCTGGGTGAGCGCGAAGCGCAACGCACGGCCCTGCGCGAGCGCTACCGCGAGGTGAAACAGCGGCTGAGCGATCAGGACAAATTGCTTGAGCAGGAGCAGCGTATTCAGGCGCTGGAGGCTTATCGTGCGCAGCTGCAGGCTGATGAGGCGTGCCCGCTTTGCGGCTCCACCGAGCACCCGGCCATCGCCGCCTATCAGGCACTGGATGTTTCGGCCACGCAGCGCGAGCGCGATGAGGCGCGGCAGACCCTCGAGGCATTGACCGAGCAGGGTCAGAACCTGGGCAACCAGGTCGCTGCGCTGGAGAGCCAGGTGACGCAAAGCCGTGAGCAGGAGCAGGACCTGCAGCGCCAGCTCGACGCGCTAGCGGCTGCCTGGCAGCGCCAGGGCGAGGTGCTCGAGCCATTACCCGATGACGAGTCGTCGCTCGCCGCTGCGCAAACGCGGCAGATCTCCGAGCGTGTCGAAGTCGACGCGACCCTGAAGCAGCTCGACAGCCTCAAACAGGAGCTTGAACGCGCACGCCAGGACGCCACGATCAGCAGCCAGAAACACGTGGCGGCCCAGCAGCAACTGGGCGCTGTCGAGCACGACCGCGATCTTGCCCTGGCGGCGCAGAAAGCGCTGGATGAACAGCTTGCGGCGCAGCGCCAGCATCACGGGCAGGTCGCGGCCGAGTTAACGACGCAACTCGCCGCCTTTGGTCATCCGTTACCCGAGGATGGCGCGAGCTGGCTGGCGGCGCGCAAGGCCGATGCCGAGCGCTGGCACGAGGCTGGGCGACGGCGGCAGGCACTGGCGCAACAGCAGCCCGCATTGCTGCATCAGGCCAGCGAGGCCGACAAGTGCGCAAAGCAGTGGCGAGCGCGCTGGCACGAGGCGGGCGGTGAACCCATCGTCGCCCAACCACTCGACGAGGCGGCAGCGCAGCTCGAATCCGCCGAGGCCGGGTGGCAGAGAGCAGAGCGTCGCTGTCTGGAGCTGCGCATCACCCTGGAAGGCTTTGCTAAGCGCGAGATTGCTCTGCGCGAGGCCGAGCAGGCTACGGTGGCGCAGTGGCAGGCGGCGTTGGCGAGCAGCCCGTTCAGCGATGAACGCGAGTTTCTTAGCGCCTCTCTCGATGATGCGCAGCGCGAGCAATTACAGGCGCTCAAGCAGCGCCTGGAAAAAGCCCAGACCGAAGCGCGGGCGTTGCATGCTTCGGCTCAGGCACAACTGACCGCGCTGCGTGCCGAGCCGCAGACCGAACACAGCGCCGACTATCTGGATGAATACCTGCAGAGTCTGCAAACAACCTTGAAGCAACTCGGCCAGCGCCAGGGTGAGATTCGCGGGCAGCTGCAGGGCGATGACCAGCGCCGGCTCAACCAGCAGGCGCTGTTCGCGGCCATCGCCGCGCAACAGCTCGAATACGACAGCTGGCAGCAGCTCAACAGCCTGATCGGCTCGTCCGATGGCGCCAAGTTCCGGCGCTTCGCCCAGGGCCTGACCCTCGGCCATCTGGTGCATCTTGCCAATGGTCAGCTACAGCGCCTGCATGGCCGTTACCAGCTGGCGCGCAAATCCCTCGGCGAACTGGAGTTGGAGGTGGTCGATACCTGGCAGGGCGATGTGGCGCGCGACACGCGCACCTTGTCTGGAGGCGAGAGCTTTCTGGTCAGCCTGGCCCTGGCCCTGGCGCTGTCCGATCTGGTCAGCCACAAGACGCGCATCGACTCGCTGTTTCTCGACGAAGGCTTTGGCACCCTGGACGGCGAAACTCTGGAAGTGGCTCTCGACGCGCTGGACAACCTCAACGCCAGCGGCAAGATGATCGGCGTGATCAGCCACGTAGAGGCACTCAAGGAGCGGGTCGCCGTGCAGCTCAAGGTCAATAAAGGTGTAGGCATGGGCTATAGCACCTTGGAGAAACGCTATGCACTTTGACAGACAGCTGAAAAACTACCTCCGTTGGCAATACCGCGTTGAAGAAGGCCTCAAAATGCTCATTTACATCAGTAAACTCCGCTTTTTCGGCCTTCTTCGCCTTGTCTTGCCTGCCTCGCCTACGTTTTTCCAGCTGCCTGTCCGTGTTCTGGCGTTGTGCCTGTTGGCAGCGGGGTTGGCTCACGCTGAAGATGTACAGAAAGACCATGGCCTACAGGTGATGGACGAGCGCGGTTGCGTGCTTGGCAATGCCAGCATGCAGGCGCCGACTCTGACACTGATGGCGGCTGCCTACGGCGAATCAGACGAGCGCAAGGGCATGGCGCTGGCGCAGATGAATGAAGCGCTGAAAGCCGGTTGCCCCGTCGATGAGGCTGATCAGATGGGGCTGTCGGCGCTCAATGGCGCCATCCTCTATAACGAGCCGGTGTTGGTAAAGGTGCTGCTTGAACATGGCGCCAACCCGAAGCGCAAGATCGTCAGCCCGAAGACCACGCTCAACGGCCTCGACTCCTTCGCCTTTCTCGATCTGCTCGACAAGCGCGACAGCAAGCGTGACCGCAAAGCCATCCGCACGCTGCTGAAGGCGGCGCGTTAGCAGGCCGTTGAAAAACTACCTACGTTGCCATTGCTGCGTTAAAAACAGCCTCGTGTGCGAGCCCAGTCAAAATGCTCATGTGCAACTCGTACACTCCGCTTTTGACTCACTTCGTTCGCTCTTCGGGCCAGCCTTCGGCTGTTACTTCGCTGCGCTACGTTTCGGCTGTTTTTGTGGGGCCGCCCAGGCCTTGCACTGGCTGCCTCGCCTACGTTTTTCAATGGCCTGTTAGCGTTTCGCTTGTGCCGCTGGCGGTGTTTACCGCCGGTTGCACATTCAGCGCGGAACCATGTGGCGGGTAGGGCTATCTGTTGTAGGTATTTTTCCATCGCCCTTTAGGGGCGGTGCCTAGATTCCTTACCTAATTCAGGGGCGCCCATGCACAGACGTAACCTTCTGAAAGCCTCCATGATGCTAGCTGCCGTCAGTGGTTTGCCGGCTGGCCTGTTCAGCTTGCGCAGCTTCGCGGAAACCGCCGACGGCGAGGCCGAATCGTTCGATTTCAAACAACTGCAGGCGCGCGCCAAGAGTATGGCCGGCCGGGCTTATAAAAGTACCGCCGAGGTGCTACCCAAGACTCTCGCCGAGCTGACGCCGCAACAGTTCAACGCCATCCAGTACGACCCGGCGCACTCGCTGTGGAATGAACTGGACGGCCAGCTTGATGTGCAGTTCTTCCACGTCGGCATGGGCTTTCGTCAACCGGTGCGCATGCACGCCGTCGACCCTAAGAGCCGCCAGGCTCGCGAGGTGCATTTCCGTCCCGATCTGTTCGACTACGGCAAGAGCGGCGTGGATGTGTCGCAGCTCAAGGGTGACCTGGGCTTCGCCGGCCTCAAGGTGTTCAAGCAGCCGAACATCGCCAAGTACGATATCGTCTCTTTCCTCGGTGCCAGTTACTTCCGCGCGGTTGATAACACCGGCCAGTACGGCCTGTCGGCGCGCGGCATGGCCATCGATACCTTCAGCGACAAGCCGGAAGAATTCCCCGACTTCACCGAGTTCTGGTTCGAGACGCCCGACAAGGACGCCACCCGTTTCGTGCTCTACGCGCTGCTCGACTCGCCAAGCGCAACAGGCGCCTTCCGCTTCGATATCGACTGCCTGGAAGACCGCGTGGTGATGGATATCGACGCCCATATCAACGCCCGCAAGACCATCAAGCAGCTGGGTATCTCGCCGATGACCAGCATGTTTGCCTGCGGTGGCCATGAGCGCAACCGCTGCGATTTCATCGCCACGGCGATTCATGACAGCGATCGCCTGTCGATGTGGCGCGGCAACGGCGAGTGGGTCTGCCGGCCGCTGAACAACCCGGCAAAGCTGCAGTTCAACGCTTTCGCCGACACCAACCCGAAAGGGTTCGGCCTGGTGCAGTACGACCACGACTTCAAGTCTTATCAGGACACCGTGGTCTGGTACAGCCGTCGTCCGAGCCTGTGGGTGGAGCCGACCACCCAGTGGGGCGAGGGCAGCATCGATTTGCTGGAGATCCCCACCACCGGCGAGACCATGGACAACATCGTCTGCTTCTGGAATCCCAAACAGCCGATCGAGCCCGGTACCTCGCTGAACTTTGGCTACAAGCTGCATTGGGCGGCGTTGCCGCCGGTGAAGCCGACACTGGCTCAGGTGCATGCCACGCGTTCCGGTATGGGCGGTTTCACCCTTGGCTGGGCGCCGGGCGAGCATTGGCCGAAGCAGTGGGCACGACGTTTCGCCATCGACTTCGGCGGCGGCCCGCTGGCGAAGATGGATGCCAAGGCGCAGGTCGAAGTGGTGGTCGAAGCCTCCCACGGCGAGGTCAAGGATTTCAGCATTCTTGCCCTGTACCCGGAGGTCGAAGGCTTCCGCGCGCAGTTCGACTGGTTCCCCACCAGCGACAGCGTCGAGCCGGTGAACATGCGTGCCTACCTGCGCCGCGTCGACAACAAGGAAGTGCTCAGCGAGACCTGGCTGTACCAGTACTTCCCGCCAGCGCCGGCAGAGCGTCGCTACCCGGACTGGAAGAGCGATTCCTGACCGCCTGAGCGTGGGCAGAGCGCCTCCTTTGGGCGGTGCTCTGCCCACGCTCTCGGCCGGCCTGATAGACTGGCGCACTTTTCTGCATACCAAGAAGCGCGCCATGGCCCAGCCGTCCACAACCTACAAGATCGATCTCAATCTCACCGATATCGATCGCAGCATCTACGAAAGTCTGCGGTTTACCGTGGCCCGCCATCCCTCGGAAACCGAGGAGCGGCTGGCAGCGCGGCTGATCGCCTATACGCTGTTCTATCAGGAAAACCTGGCCTTCGGCCGTGGCCTTTCCGATGTCGACGAGCCGGCGCTATGGGAAAAAAGCCTCGATGGTCGTGTGCTGCACTGGATCGAAGTCGGCCAGCCGGACAGCGAGCGCATCACCTGGTGCTCGCGCCGTACCGAAAAATTCAGCCTGGTGGCTTACGGCAACCTGCGCGTCTGGCAGACCAAGTGCCTGGACCCGGTGCGCAGCCTGAAGAACATCAACGTCGTCTCCCTGGGTCAGGAAGCCCTGGCTGAACTGTCCCAGGATCTGCCGCGCTCGCTGAGCTGGAGCGTAATGATCAGCGACGGCGAATTGTTCGTTACCGACGAGCGCGGCCAGCACGAAATCCCGGTGGAATGGCTGGCCGGCGAGCGCGCGCAGAGCAACTGATGTAAGCCTTGTCTGGCTTTGGGCCGGACACTGATCCTGTGTAACCGTACGAGTAGAAAACCACCTCCATGCGTATCGAGTCCCGCCCGCTTCCTGCTTCCTTGCCCGACCTGGGCAACCTGCCGCCCCTGTTGACCCGCCTTTATGCCGCTCGCGGGGTACTCTCGGCAGTGGAGCTGGAAAAGGGCCTGGCGCGTTTGATTCCGTTCACCGAGCTCAAGGGCATCGAGGCGGCGGTTGAACTGCTGGTCGAGGGTTTGCGCCAGGGCCAGCGGATGCTGATCGTCGGCGACTTCGATGCCGATGGCGCCACCGCCAGTACCGTCGGCATGCTCGGGCTGCGCATGCTGGGCGCCGCCCATGTCGATTATCTGGTGCCGAATCGCTTCGAGTACGGCTATGGGCTGACCCCGGAAATCGTCGCCGTGGCGCTGACCCGCGAGCCCGAATTGCTGATCACCGTCGACAACGGCATTTCCAGTATCGAGGGCGTGGCGGCTGCCAAGGCTGCCGGGCTGAAGGTGCTGGTCACCGACCATCACCTGCCGAGCAACGAGTTGCCGGCGGCCGATGCCATCGTCAATCCCAACCAGCCAGGCTGCAGTTTTCCGAGCAAGTCGCTGGCTGGCGTCGGGGTGATCTTCTACGTGCTGCTGGCGCTGCGCGCGCGGCTGCGCGAATTGGGCTGGTTCAGCGCCGAGCGCCCCGAGCCGAACCTGGGCGAGCTGCTCGATCTGGTGGCCCTGGGCAGCGTCGCCGACGTGGTGCCACTGGACGCCAACAACCGCATTCTGGTGCATCAGGGCCTGGCGCGTATTCGTGCCGGTCGTGCACGCCCCGGGCTGCGCGCCCTGCTGGAGGTGGCCGGCAAGCAGCACGCCCGTATCACTTCCACCGATCTGGGTTTCATTCTCGGCCCGCGCCTGAACGCGGCGGGGCGCCTCGACGACATGAGCCTGGGCATCGAATGCCTGCTCTGTGAGGACGAAGCCCTGGCCCGCGACATGGCCGTGCAGCTCGACCAGCTCAACCAGGATCGCAAGGCCATCGAGCAGGGCATGCAGCGCGAGGCCCTGGCCCAGCTCAAGGACCTGCCGGTGGAAAACCTGCCGTTCGGCCTCTGTCTGTTCGAGGCCGACTGGCACCAGGGTGTGATCGGCATCCTCGCCTCACGCCTGAAGGAGCGCTATCACCGCCCGACCATCGCCTTCGCCGATGCCGGCGAGGGCATGCTCAAGGGCTCGGCGCGCTCGGTGCCGGGCTTTCACATCCGCGATGCGCTGGACGCCGTGGCGTCGCGTCATCCGGGTTTGATCAGCAAGTTCGGCGGTCACGCTATGGCGGCTGGCCTGTCATTGCCAGCCGAGCATTTCGAGACCTTCGCCAAGGCCTTCGACGACGAGGTGCGTCGCCAGCTCTGCGAGGACGACCTGACCGGCCGCCTGCTCTCCGATGGCGTGCTGAGCATCGACGAATTCAACCTGCCCCTGGCCCGCGAACTGCGCAACGCCGGCCCCTGGGGCCAGCATTTCCCCGAGCCGCTGTTCCACGGCGCCTTCCAGCTGGTGCAGCAGCGCATCGTCGGCGAGCGTCACCTCAAAGTGGTGCTCAAGAGCGAGTGCGGCAGCGTTCAGCTCGACGGCATTGCCTTTGGCGTAGACCGCGAGGTATGGCCCAACCCAACCGTGCGTTGGGTCGAGCTGGCCTACAAGCTGGACGTCAACGAGTTCCGCGGCCAGGAGTCGGTGCAGTTACTGATCTCCCACCTGGCGCCGCGCTAGCCGACCGTTAAAAACTACCTCGGCTTTGGCGTCCTGCGTCGCTCTACTTCCTGCATCCATGCAGTCGTGCGTTGCCATCGCTGCGTTGAAAACAAGCTTGGAAAGCCGCTTGCGACTAACGCGCTATAGCGCGGCCCGAAGGGCGAGCGAAGCGAGTCATGCTCATGTACAAAAGTACAGTCGCCCGCGACCCCGGCCGCTTGATTCGCTGCGCTCACCCTACGGGACAGCCGTTGGCTGTTACTTCGCTACGCTGCGTTTCTCGCCTGTTTTTGCGGGGCCGCCATCGGTATTTCGCTGGCTGCCTCGCCCACGTTTTTAAACAGCCTGCTGATTCAGGTTTGAACGGGGCCGGATTTCGACCGGTCTATTGACTGGGCTTACACGGTCGTTCGCGCAATATCTTGACGCAATCTGTAACCGACGACGGCCCGGCTTCCCAGTAGATTCGTCCGTTCCTGAACCATTGGAGAACTCCATGAATACGCGCGGCTTGCTCGACCAACTGCTGAAGTCCGGGCAGGAATTGCTGCAACAGAAAACCGCCGGCAAGTCTTCCTCCGGGCTTGGTGGTGCACTGGGCGGCCTGCTTGGTGGCAGTGCTGGTAGCGCTGGTAAGAGCGACAATGGCGGTATCGGTTCTATGCTCAAAGGTGCAGGCGGCGGTGCCGCTTTGGCCATGCTGCTGGGCAACAAGCGAGTACGCAAGGTCGGTGGCAAGGTGGCGATCTATGGCGGCCTGGCCGCGCTCGGTGTGATCGCCTACAAGGCCTACGGCAACTGGCAGGCCAAGCAGGCGGGCGCGCCCAAGGGCGAGCCTCAGACGATTGATCGTCTGCCAGCGGCCGAAGTGGAGTTGCACAGCCAGAGCATTCTCAAAGCCCTGGTGGCGGCGGCCAAGGCCGACGGGCATGTCGACGAGCGCGAGCGCGAGTTGATCGAAGGCGAATTCAGCAAACTGGCCAGCGACAGTGAAACCCAGCGCTGGCTGCACGCCGAGCTGAACAAGCCCCTGGATCCGGCCGATGTGGCGCGTGCCGCCAGTACCCCGGAAATGGCCGCGGAAATGTACGTGGCCAGTGTGCTGATGGTCGACGAAGAGCACTTCATGGAGCGCGCCTACCTGGACGAACTGGCCCGCCACCTCAAGCTCGATCCCGCCCTCAAGACCGAGCTCGAAGCCCAGGTTCGCCAGGACCTGCAGTAACCTCGCCCGCCGCGCTGCCCGATGGTTTGCTAACCGCGGGCAGCTGCCCCCAACTCTTGTTCCGCCACACCAAAGCCTGTTCTACAGTAAAGAGGCTCGGTCTCACTTGCGCTGCAGCCGCAACGTCCATAGAGTCCGGCAGCATGAGCTGCGGGCGCCGCCCTTCGGCTAGATCAGGAATATCGGCAGATGGGGTTGAATGTGAAGAACTGGACTGTTCGCCAGCGTATCCAGGCAAGTTTTGCGGTCATCATCGCAATCATGTTGCTGATGGCCTTTGCCTCCTTCGAGCGCTTGCTCAAGGTCGAGGGCGGTGCAACCCGTCTGCTGGAAGATGCCATGCCGGGCATGTTCCAGATTACCCAGGTGCGCAGCGCCTGGACCGACATGTTCCACCAGACCATCGTGCAGGTCAGCCTGCGCGAGGCGCACACGCTTACCGCGGCAGACAAAAAACTGGTTCAGGGCGCCAGCGACAAACTGGCTGCGTCCCTGACCGAGTACCGCGCCACTGTTCGCGAGGAAGGTGACCGCACCGCGCTTGATGCATTCGAGAAGACTCGCGAACTGTTCACTCAACAGCAGGCCGAGGTTCTGGCCATGTATGAGCAGGGCCGTCAGGCCGAGGCGCGCGTGGAGTTGAACGGCTTGTTGACCGACACCTGGAATGTAGGACGCGGCCAGCTGACCTCGATGATCGAACTCAACCGCGACGTCGCCTACAGCGAGGGAAGCGATATCGTCTCTTCAGTCAATCAGGCCGAGTTGGGGATGGCGATTTCCGTAGTGTTGGCGATCATCGCCGCATTCGTATGTGGTTATTTCCTTATGCAGGCAATCACCCGGCCAGTGCAACAGGTCGTGCAAACTTTGCAAACCATGGCTAGCGGCGATTTCACGACACGCTTGAATCTGGGGCGTCGCGACGAGTTCGGCGCCATCGAAACCGGTTTCAACGGCATGGCCGAAGAGATCAAGGCATTGGTCTCCCAGGCGCAGCGTTCCGCCGTGCAGGTCACCACCTCGGTCACCGAGATCGCCGCCACTTCCAAACAGCAGCAGGCCACGGCCACCGAGACCGCCGCCACTACCACTGAAATCGGCGCCACCTCGCGAGAAATCGCCGCCACCTCGCGCGATCTGGTGCGCACCATGACCGAAGTTTCCGGCGCCGCCGAGCAGACCTCGACCCTGGCTGGCGCCGGGCAGTTGGGCCTGGCGCGCATGGAAGACACCATGCACCAGGTGATGAACGCTGCCGATCTGGTCAACGCCAAGCTGGCGATCCTCAACGAGAAGGCCGGCAACATCAACCACGTGGTCACCACCATCGTCAAAGTGGCGGACCAGACCAACCTGCTGTCGCTCAACGCCGCCATCGAGGCCGAGAAGGCCGGCGAATACGGCCGTGGTTTCGCGGTTGTCGCTACCGAAGTTCGTCGTCTGGCTGACCAGACCGCGGTTGCCACCTACGACATCGAGCAGATGGTGCGCGAGATTCAGTCCGCAGTTTCTGCCGGGGTTATGGGCATGGACCGCTTCTCCGAAGAGGTGCGCCGCGGTATCGCCGAGGTGGGGCAGGTTGGTGAGCAACTGGCGCAGATCATCCATCAGGTGCAGGCCTTGGCGCCGCGCGTGCTGATGGTCAACGAAGGTATGCAGGCGCAGTCCACCGGTGCCGAGCAGATCAACCAGGCATTGGTGCAGCTCAGCGAGGCGTCGTCGCAGACGGTCGAGTCGCTGCGCCAGGCCAGCGCTTCCATCGATGACCTTAACCTCGTGGCGAACGGTCTGCGTACCGGCGTCAGCCGCTTCAAGGTTTGACGCTGTGATCGAAGCCGGCAGGCCTTCGCCGGGGCGGCGCAGCCCGGGGCAACTGTTCCTGTTGTTCAGCATGGGTGGCGATCGCTACGCGCTGGACGTGCAGGAAGTGGTCGAGGTGCTGCCGCTGCGCCGTTGCAAGAGCATCCCCTCCGCACCGGGCTGGGTCGCCGGAATTTTCGTGTTTCGCGGCACACCTGTGCCGGTTATCGATCTCACCGCCCAGGCACTCGGCCAGCCGGCAGTCGTGCGTACCAGCACGCGGCTGGTGGTGGTGCGCTATCAGCCTCGTGCCAGCGGGCCAGTTCGCTTGCTCGGGCTGATTCTCGAACAGGCCAGCGACACCTTGCGCAGCCCTGCCGAAGCCTTCGTGGATAGCGGCGTCATCCTGCCAGATGTGCGTTACCTGGGGCCGGTACTGAAGTCCGAGCAGGGCTTGGTGCAATGGGTGCGCGTAGCCGATCTGCTTGACGATTCCGTACGCGAGTTGTTGTACGCGGCAGCGGAGGGCGATCAATGAGCGCCCGCTTCGAGCAGTTGTTGCATGGCCTGATCGGTCTGGATGCCGAATCCGTCGGCCAGGTAGTGATCGATCGGGCGGTTCGCCAGCGCGTCGTCGCCCTCGGCTGTGCCGACGAGGACGCCTATTGGCTGAAGGTACAGGCATCGGCCAGCGAGCAGCAGGCGTTGGTCGAGGCCGTGGTGGTACCGGAGACCTGGTTCTTCCGCTACCCGGAATCCTTCATCGCGCTGGCCAACCTGGCTCGTGAGCGCAGCAAACAGCTGGCTGGCGCCCGGCCGTTGCGCATTCTCAGCCTGCCGTGCTCGACGGGCGAGGAACCGTATTCGATCGCCATGGCGCTGCTCGATGCCGGGCTGCCTGGCGACGGCTTTCGTATCGATGCCATGGACATCAGCGAGGTCAACTTGCAGCGTGCTGGGCGGGCGATTTACGGCCGTAACTCCTTTCGCGGTGATGACCTGAGCTTTCGCGACCGCCATTTCAGCGAAACGCCCGAAGGCTTCGAGCTGCGCGGCGAGGTGCGACGCAAGGTGCGCCTGCTCGCCGGTAACCTGTTGGCGCCCGGCCTGCTGGCAGGCGAGGCGCCCTATGACTTCGTGTTCTGCCGAAACCTGCTGATCTACTTCGACCGCCCGACGCAGCATGCGGTGGCCGCCGTGCTGCAGCGCCTGATGCGTGAGGACGGCGCGCTGTTCATCGGGCCTGCCGAGGCGAGCCTGTTCAGCCAAGTCGGCATGCAGGCACTGAATATTCCGCTGGCGTTCGTGTTCCGTCGGCAGGCGCCGCGGCCGGCCAGTGCGCCAAGCCCGATGGTGCCGAGTATCACGACACGCCCACGGCCTGCAGCAGCGGCAGCACCGGTACCTGTGCGTCGTGCGCCGGCGCCAGTAGCTGCGCCAGCGGTCACCGCCGATACCTCGCTGGATGAAATCGCCGTGCTCGCCAATGCCGGGCGCAGCGACGAGGCCCGCGCCGCGTGCGAGCGTTACCTCGCAGCCCACGGGCCGACCGCCCAGGCCTTCTACTGGCTGGGACTGCTCAGCGACGTTGCTGGGCGCAGCGGCGATGCCCAGGATTACTACCGTAAGACCCTGTATCTGGCGCCTACGCATGCCGAGGCCCTGGCGCACCTATCAGCGCTGCTCGCAGCTCGCGGCGACATGGCCGGCGCCAGGCGTCTGCAACAGCGCGCAGGCCGTGGAGTGAGCCGTGATGAACGATAGTCTGCTGCCGCTCAGTGATGTCGAGCGCGACGCTGTCGACGACTGCTGGAACCGTATCGGCGTGCAGGGCGACAAGTCTTGCGAACGCCTGGTCCGGCATGTTCACTGCCGCAACTGTGAAGTGCACGCCGAGCTGGCCACCCGCTTGCTCGACCGTTTTGCACTGCAGCGCGACGACAGCCAGCCGGATGAGTGGATCGAGCAGGACACTGGCGAGCGCCGTTCCTTGCTGCTGTTTCGTCTTGGCGATGCCTGGTTGGCATTGCCGACCCGCGTACTGAGCGAGGTTGCCGCCAGCACGCCAATTCATTCGCTACCGCACCAGCGCTCCGTCGGGCTGATTGGGGTAACCAACGTGCGCGGCGCCCTGGTGGCGTGCTTTTCTCTCAGTGAGATGCTGGGGATCGATGCCGGCGAAGCCGTCAGCGAGCGGCGTGTAGTGCCGCGCATGCTGATCTTCAACCTGGCGGATGGCCCGGTGGTCATTCCTGTCGATGAGGTCGAGGGCATCGAAGCGATTGCCGTGCAGCAGATCGTCGAGGCAGGCAACGGCAGTGTGCCGGTCGGTCGCCGCTTTGCCGCGGGCGTACTGCAGTGGAAGGGCCGTAGCGTGACACTGCTCGATGAGCAGATCCTGCAGCAAACCATTGCCAGGAGCCTTGGATGACGCCCGATCAGATGCGCGATGCGTCGCTGCTGGAGCTGTTCAAGCTCGAGGCCGAAGCCCAGACCCAGGTGCTCAACAACGGCCTGCTGGTACTCGAGCGCGACCCGCGGCATGCCGGCAGCCTCGAGGCCTGTATGCGTGCTGCCCATTCGCTCAAAGGTGCGGCGCGTATCGTCGGGCTCGACGCCGGCGTAAAAGTCGCCCACGTGATGGAAGATTGCCTGGTCGAAGCCCAGGAAGGCCGGCTGTTGCTGAGCCCCGAGCATATCGATGCGTTGCTGCAGGGCGCGGATATCCTGCTCAGCCTGGGCTCGGCCCCGGCGCAGCCCGGTGTAGCCAACCCTGGAGTCGACTCGCTGGTGGCGCGCCTTGGTGCCTTGGCGCGCGGTCTCCCTGTTCCCCCTACGCCAGTAGTTCAGGCGCCTGCTCCAGCCGAGGCTGATGCCCCGCCAGAGGTGGAGGTCGTTGCGCAACCCACCGCCGAACCGACAGTTGCGCCTCTGCCAGCCAGAGCAGAGGTCAACGAGCTGGCGGGTGAGGGCAGGGCGCGAATCCTGCGGGTCAGTGCCGAGCGGCTCGATCATCTGCTGGATATCTCCAGCAAATCGCTGGTCGAGTTCCAGCGCATCAAACCGCTGGGCGACGGTTTGCAGCGCCTCAAGCGCTTGCAGGCCACGGCGCGGCGGGCACTGGATGTCGCTCGCGAGGCGATGCCCAAAGACGGCATCGATGCTCAGGCCGAAGCCATGTTGCTGGAAACCCGCCAGGCGCTCGGCGAATGCCAGCAACTGTTGGCCCAGCAAATGACCGACCTCGACGATTTCGGCTGGCAGGGTGGCCAGCGCGCGCAGTCGCTCTATGACGCTGCACTGGCTTCGCGTATGCGCCCGTTCGCTGATGTGTTGGCCGGCCAGGAGCGCATGCTGCGTGATCTCTCCCGCGCACTCGGCAAACAGGTTCGGCTGGTGGTGGAGGGCGAAGGCACTCAGGTCGACCGTGACGTGCTGGAGCGTCTGGAAGCGCCACTGACTCATTTGTTACGCAATGCTTTGGACCACGGCATCGAGGCACCAGAAAAGCGCCTGGCGCGTGGCAAACCAGCTGAAGGGCAGATTCTTATTCGTGCGCGCCACCATGCCGGCATGCTCTTGCTGGAGTTGCGTGATGACGGTGGTGGCGTCGACCTTGAGAAGCTGCGCAGTGCGGTGATCAGTCGTGGTTTTGCCACCGAGCAGACCGGCGAGCAGCTGACCGAAGACGAGCTGCTCGCCTTCCTTTTCCTGCCTGGTTTCAGCATGCGTGATCAGGTCACCGAGGTGTCCGGCCGCGGTGTGGGCCTGGACGCCGTGCAACACATGATTCGCCAGCTGCGCGGCGGCGTGCGCATGCAGCAGCGCCAAGGGCAGGGCTCGTCCTTCTACCTGGAAGTGCCGCTGACATTGTCGGTCGTGCGCAGCTTGGTGGTCGAGGTGGGCGGCGAAGCCTACGCGCTGCCGCTGGCGCATATCGAGCGGATGACCCGTCTGCAGGCCGAGGACATCGTCCAGCTTGAAGGGCGTCAGCATTTCTGGAGCGAAGGGCAGCATGTCGGCCTGATCGCCGCCAGCCAGATTCTCCAGCGCCCGGAAGGCAAGCCCAGTGACAACGGCATTCCCGTGGTGCTGATTCGCGACCGTGACAGCCTGTTCGGTCTGGTGGTCGAGCGCTTTATTGGTGAGCGCACTCTGGTGGTGATGCCGCTGGACCCGCGCCTGGGCAAGGTGCAGGACGTATCGGCAGGTGCTCTGCTGGCCGACGGTACGCCGGTGCTGATTCTCGATGTCGAAGACATGCTGATGTCGGTGAGCAAGCTGCTCGGCAGCGGGCGCCTGGAACGGGTCGATCGCAACGCCCGGCAATTGGCCGGCAACAAGCGCAAGCGCGTGCTGGTGGTCGACGACTCGCTCACCGTGCGCGAGCTGGAGCGCAAGCTGCTGTTGTCGCGTGGCTATGACGTCGCTGTGGCGGTGGATGGAATGGATGGCTGGAACGCACTGCGTGCCGAGCACTTTGACCTGCTGATAACCGATATCGACATGCCGCGCATGGACGGCATCGAGCTGGTCACCCTGGTGCGCCGCGACAGCCGCCTGCAGTCGCTGCCGGTGATGGTGGTTTCTTATAAAGATCGCGAAGAAGACCGCAGGCGTGGTCTGGATGCAGGGGCTGACTATTATCTTGCCAAGGCCAGTTTCCATGACGAGGCGCTGTTAGACGCCGTGGTTGACCTGATTGGGGAGCCGCACGAATGAGGATTGGGATCGTCAATGACATGCCGCTGGCTGTCGAAGCCCTGCGCCGTGCGTTGGCCGCGGAGCCATCGCATCGCATCGTCTGGGTGGCTGCTAACGGTGCTGAGGGGGTTGAACGTTGCCAGGCAGATCTGCCAGATCTGGTGCTGATGGATCTGCTGATGCCGGTGATGGATGGTGTCGAGGCGACGCGCCAGATCATGGCGCAGACGCCCTGCGCGGTGCTGATCGTGTCGGTGGATATCGAGCAATACGTCAATCGTGTTTTCGAGGCCATGGGCCATGGCGCTCTGGACGCCGTCAACACGCCTTCGCTCGGTGGGCAGAGTAGCGAAGCCGCGGTGTTGCTGCGCAAGATTCAAAACATCGGCTGGCTGATCGGCCAGAGTAGCAGCCGCAAACCGGGTGCTGCGATAGCCGCACCTGCTGCATTGGCGACACGTCGGCTGGTCGCCATCGGCGCCTCTGCAGGTGGGCCAGCAGCGCTGGCAGCACTGCTCAAGCAACTGCCGCGCGACCTCGATGCCGCGGTGATGCTGGTGCAGCATGTCGACGAGGTATTCGCTGCCGGCATGGCCGACTGGCTGTCGGGCGAGTCGGCCATGCCGGTTCGTCTGGCCCACGATGGTGAACAGCCGCAACCGGGCGTGGTACTGCTGGCAGGCACCAACAACCATATGCGCCTGCAGCGCAACGGCACACTGACCTACACCGAAGAGCCGCGCAGCCATGTCTATCGGCCCTCCATCGATGTGTTCTTTGACAGCCTGGTCGAGCACTGGACGGGGGAGGCCGTTGGCGTGCTACTCACCGGCATGGGCCGCGACGGCGCTCAAGGTTTGAAGAACATGCGCAATCGCGGTTTTGTCACCATCGCTCAGAACCAGGCCAGCTGCGCGGTATATGGCATGCCCAAGGCGGCGGCCGAGCTGCAGGCTGCCCAGGAAATACTTGCGCTAGAGGGCATCGCACCTCGTATCGTCGAGCTGTTTGGCTGATAAACTTACCAACCCTCATAGAGACTCGCGCTCAAACGGTCTGGAGACCAACATGCATACCCCACCTCACTCCATGGAAGAACGTGGTTCACGCAAGGACGGCGCGGTGATGGTATTGCTGGTCGACGACCAAGCCATGATCGGTGAGGCGGTGCGCCGTGAGCTGCTGGGCGAAGAGGGCATCGACTTCCACTATTGCTCAGAGCCGACCCAGGCCATCGCCATTGCAGAGCAATTGCGCCCGACGGTAATTCTTCAGGATCTGGTGATGCCCGGTGTCGACGGCATTACGCTGCTCGGCGAATACCGCGCGCGCCCGGCGCTGCGCGATGTGCCGATCATCGTGCTGTCCACCAAGGATGACGCCACGGTGAAAAGCACGGCATTCGCTGCGGGCGCCAACGATTATCTGGTCAAGCTGCCCGACACCATTGAGCTGGTGGCGCGCATCCGTTATCACTCGCGCTCCTATATGGCGCTGCAGCAGCGCGATGAGGCTTACCGCGCGCTACGCGAAAGCCAGCAGCAGCTGCTGGAAACCAATCTGGTGCTGCAGCGCTTGATGAACTCCGATGGCCTGACCGGGCTTTCCAACCGTCGTCACTTCGACGAATACCTGGAAATGGAATGGCGCCGCGCCACGCGCGAGCAAACCCCAATGTCGCTGCTGATGATCGACGTCGATTTCTTCAAGAGCTTCAACGACCATTTCGGCCATGTGGCGGGTGACGATGCGCTGCGTCAGGTGGCGACTGCACTGCGCAACAGCTGCAGCCGCTCCACCGACCTGGCGGCGCGCTACGGGGGTGAGGAGTTCGCAATGGTGCTGCCCAGCACGTCGGCCGGTGGCGCACGCCTGCTCGCCGAGAAGGTGCGCCGCGCCGTTACCGATCTGGCCATTCCCCACCACAAGCCCGAGCCTGGCGCCGTGCTGACCGCCAGCCTGGGCGTTGCGACGCTGGTGCCGCGGGTCGGCCAGACCTCGTTGCAACTGGTCAACCTCGCCGACCAGGGGCTGTACATGGCCAAGCAGGCCGGCCGTGATCAGGTTGGCCTGGTCAACGACACCAGCAATCTGTCTTAACGACCGTCTTTTTGCATGCCCGTCAGTCGTCGGGCGACGGCTCGCCATGTAACACAACGCGCCCACGTCCCGTCTGCTTGGCGCGATACAGGGCCTGATCGGCCAGCTCGACCACTTGCTCCAGGCTGGCATCGTCCTGCGGCCAGAGCGCGCCGCCGATGCTGCAGCCGATGTGCAATTGCTGGCCTTCCCAGTGCATCACCGCAGCCAGTGCCTGGATAGTGCGTTCGGCAATCTGCTGAGCCTGCGCTGGTGCATCGTCTGCAGCCACCTGCAGAATCATCAGAAACTCGTCGCCGCCCAGGCGTACCACCAGGTCACCGTTGCGCAGGCAGCCGCGCATGCGTGACGCTGCCTCGCGCAGCACCTGATCGCCGGCCGCGTGGCCGTAGCGGTCGTTGACCGGTTTGAACCCATCGAGATCCAGATAGAGCACAGCCAGGCCATCCTGCGTGCCCTGATTGCGTTGCTGCGCGCGGGGCAGGAAGCGGGCCAGTGCTGCGCGGTTGGGCAGGCCGGTCAGCGGATCATGGTGGGCGCGGTTTTCCAGGGCGTCGAGTTCGGCATGCTGATGTGTAAGGCTTTCCACCAGATGGCGGATGGAGCGGCTGAGCCGGGCAATTTCACGGGGGCTGCCGATCTCTGGAATTACGGTGATTTCGCCATTGGCGAGGCGGTCGGCGGCGTGGGCGATGGTGCGCAGCGGGCGAGTCACGTAGCTGGCCAGCAGCCAACCGCAGGCAGCGAACAGCACGGCCAGCACCACGCTCCAGCTGAGAATGGTGAGGTGCATGGCCTGCACTGGCGCTTCGGCTTGCTGCAGATTCTGGCGGGCTACGACCATCCAGCCCAGACCTGGGTAATCCAGATAACCCTGGCTGGCCGTCATGCCGGTAAGGTATTGCTCGCCATCGGGCCATTGTTGCACGGCCCACTCGCTGCGCTGGTTGGACAACTCTTGCATCATCGGTAGGTGCAGCCGCTGGCCGACCATCTCGCGAGGGCCGAGCAATACGGTGCGGTCACGGCCGATCACGAAGAATTCGATCTGGCTACTGTCCTCGATGGGCTTGAGAATCGACTGGCGCACCTCGTCGGCCCACGACCACGACAGGTGCGAGGCGAGCACGCCGATCAGCCTGCCGTCGTCATCAACGATTGGCAGGCTGATATCGACGAACTTCATCGCTTCGCCGGTCGGATTGGGCAGCAGCTTGGCCAGCAGCACGGCTTCGTGAACATCGCCTATGAACAGGCCCTTGCTGCCTTCGAGAAAGACCGGCCGCTGGGCGATGCTGGCGCCTTCGAGAATGCCGTTGCTGGAGGCCAGCACCTGGCCCTGGGTATCGGTAAAACCGATCCATGCGATGCTCGGGAACTTGCCCTGCAGCTCGTCGAGCAGGCGCCGTACTTCACCGATATTGCCCTGCTGGCGCAGGGCGTCGAGGCTGCCGATCACCTGCAGCATGTTGGCGCGGCTCTGCATGTCACGATCCAGACGGTCGACCATGGTGTAGGAAATTTCGGCCAGATCCCGGCCGATCGCCTGGCGGATACGCTGGCTGGAGTCCCGGCTGATCAGGGTGCCAAGCAGCAGGCTGAGCAGGCAGACCAGCAATACGGTGAGCAGGGCGTAGTGGCTGCGCAGGCTGTGGGTGCGGAGCATGGGGGAGGGCATCCTAGGCGGGATTTCGGGCGGCTGGTTCGATTATAGAAGGCCATCTGTCTACAGGTGGCCGGCGTGCTGCCAGAATAACCTGAGTCGGGTATACTCCGCGGCTTTTCCGAAGTTTTACCTGTGAGTGCCGCCAGCCATGGAAATCAACCCGATCCTTAACAGCATCAAGGACCTGTCCGAGCGCACCCAGACTATTCGGGGGTATCTTTGACTACGATCACAAGCATGATCGTCTCGTCGAAGTAAACCGCGAACTCGAAGACCCGAACGTCTGGAATAAGCCCGAATACGCACAGAGCCTGGGCCGTGAGCGCTCCACTCTGGCGCAGATCGTCGAAACCATCGATGACCTGACTGGTAGCCTGGCCGATTCGCGCGACCTGCTGGAAATGGCCGTCGAAGAAAACGACCAGGGCGCCGTCGATGACGTCGCCGCCGAAGTCGAGCGCCTGAGTGGCATTCTCGAGCAGTTGGAATTCCGTCGCATGTTCAGTCATGAGATGGACCCGAACAACTGCTACCTGGATATCCAGGCCGGCTCAGGCGGTACCGAGGCCCAGGACTGGGCCAACATCCTGCTGCGCATGTACCTGCGCTGGGCCGACAAGCGCGGTTTCAGCGCCGAGATCGTCGAGCTGTCCGAAGGTGAAGTCGCCGGTATCAAGGGCGCCACCGTACACATCAAGGGCGAGTACGCCTTTGGCTGGCTGCGCACTGAGATTGGTGTGCACCGCCTGGTACGCAAGAGCCCGTTCGATTCCGGCGCCCGTCGCCACACGTCGTTCTCGGCGGTATTCGTGTCGCCCGAGATCGACGATAAGGTCGAAATCGAGATCAACCCGGCCGACCTGCGTATCGATACCTACCGCTCCTCCGGTGCCGGTGGTCAGCACGTCAACACCACCGACTCGGCGGTACGTATCACCCACGTGCCAACCAACACCGTGGTGGCCTGCCAGAACGAACGTTCCCAGCACGCCAACAAGGACACCGCGATGAAAATGCTGCGGGCCCGGTTGTACGAGCAGGAAATGCAGAAACGCAACGCTGCTTCCCAAGCGCTGGAAGACACCAAGTCGGATATCGGCTGGGGTCATCAGATCCGCTCCTACGTGCTCGATGATTCGCGCATCAAGGACCTGCGTACTGGCGTCGAACGTAGCGACTGCAACAAGGTCCTCGATGGCGACATCGACGTGTACCTCGAAGCCAGCTTGAAACAAGGCCTGTAATACCTTTCGGTTCCGCCCTGAGCAGGGCGGCGACTACCCCGTGATGGAATCCCGACGAACATGAGCGACCAACAACCCGACCAGCAGCAACTGCAACAGGAAGAGAACAAGCTGATTGCCCAGCGCAAGGAAAAGCTTGCGGCCATCCGTGAGCAGGGCAACGCCTTCCCCAACGACTTCCGTCGCGACGACCTCTGCGCCGACCTGCAGAAGCAGTACGCGGACAAGACCAAGGAAGAGCTCGAAGCCGCTGCCATTCCGGTCAAGGTTGCCGGTCGCATAATGCTCAACCGTGGCTCGTTCATGGTCATTCAGGACATGAGCGCGCGCATCCAGGTCTACGTCAACCGCAAGACCCTGCCGGAAGAAACCCTGGCAGCGGTCAAGACCTGGGACATGGGCGACATCATCGCGGCTGTCGGCACCCTGGCCCGTAGCGGCAAGGGCGACCTGTACGTCGAGATGACCGACGTGCGCCTGCTGACCAAGTCGCTGCGCCCGCTGCCGGACAAGCACCACGGCCTGACCGACACCGAGCAGCGCTATCGCCAGCGCTACGTCGACCTGATCGTCAACGAAGAGGTTCGTGAGACCTTCCGCGTGCGTTCCCAGGTGATCGCTCACATCCGTCGTTTCCTCGCCGAGCGCAACTTCCTCGAAGTGGAAACCCCAATGCTGCAGACCATCCCCGGTGGCGCTGCGGCGAAGCCGTTCGAAACCCATCACAACGCCCTGGATATGGCCATGTTCCTGCGCATCGCGCCGGAGTTGTACCTCAAGCGGCTGGTGGTCGGCGGCTTTGAGAAAGTCTTCGAGATCAACCGCAACTTCCGTAACGAAGGCGTTTCGACCCGGCACAACCCCGAGTTCACCATGCTCGAGTTCTACCAGGCCTACGCCGATTACGAAGACAACATGGACCTGACCGAGGAGCTGTTCCGCGAGCTGGCCCAGAGCATTCTCGGTAGCACCGACGTGCCCTATGGCGACAAGGTGTTCCATTTCGGCGAGCCGTTCGTGCGCCTGTCGGTGTTCGACTCGATCCTCAAGTACAACCCGGAAATCACCGCGGCCGACCTGCAGGACCTCGACAAGGCCCGTGCTATCGCCAAGAAGGCCGGTGCCAAGGTGCTTGGCTTCGAAGGCCTGGGCAAGCTGCAGGTAATGATTTTCGAAGAGCTGGTCGAGCACAAGCTGGAGCAGCCGCACTTCATCACCCGCTACCCGTTCGAGGTCTCGCCGCTGGCCCGGCGCAGTGACGATGATCCGAGCGTGACCGACCGTTTCGAGCTGTTCATCGGTGGCCGCGAGATCGCCAACGCCTACTCCGAGCTCAACGACGCCGAAGACCAGGCCGCGCGCTTCCTGCAGCAGGTCGCTGACAAGGACGCCGGTGACGATGAAGCCATGCACTTCGACGCTGACTTCGTTCGCGCCCTCGAATACGGCATGCCGCCGACTGCTGGTGAAGGCATCGGTATCGACCGTCTGGTGATGTTGCTGACGAATTCGCCGTCGATTCGCGACGTGATTCTGTTCCCGCATATGCGTCCCGAATAACGCTAATACTAGAGCCGCCTCCGGGCGGCTTTTTATTGCCCGTGATTCAGCGCCTATCCTGTCAGTGAGTATCCCTCGCGGTTGCTTGACGCGCTGCGCCAGTGGAATGGACTATCAGCCGGTGGCAGCCCCACGATTGTCTCAAGGAGAGCATGATGAAAGCCTGGCGCGCATCTATGGTGCTGTCGTTTCTGCTGTTGAGTGGTTGCCTGGTGACCTTCAAGGAGCCGATTCCGGCCAACGAGGCTGCCCCGGTTCCGCTGCTTGGGGTGTGGTCGCGCACCGATGAGTGGGGCGAGCTGCGCTACCTAGACATCAGCCGCTCGGGTTCCAATCTGTACAAGGCCGAGACCTACGTCGATAACCCCGACAACGTGCCCAGCGTGCAAAGCTACAGCTTCACCGTCGCCCACCACGGGCGGCGCTGGTATCTGTCGGCCGGGGTGCCCAAGCGTATGGGCGCGAACTTCGCCATCGGCGGTTTCGAGCTGACCCAGAGTGGCGAGCTGGTACTGTTCAATCTTGATGTCGGGCGCATTCAGCAGGCCATCGCCAGTGGCGAGCTCAAGGGTAGCGACGTGCAAATGCCCCAAGGCGAAGGTGTGCTGGTGACCAGCACGCTGGAGCAGGTGTTCGCCTACCTCAATGATCCGGCCAACTCCGATGTATTCGTGGAAGTGGCGCGCTATCAGCGCAGTACACCCTGAGTCGACGTCGCCCATGCCAGTCATGCAAAGAGGAAACCCATGAACAGCCACATAGCACTCGACGGATACCAACTGGTGGTGCGCGCGCTGTCCGATCGCATCGTCGAGGCGCAGACGCCGATCCGCGTGCTCGATGCCGTGAAATGGGACGACTCCATTCGCCAGACCTTTCTCAAGCACAAAGGCCGTGAACTGCCGGCCATTGATCGCGCCTATTACGACAGTCGCCCGCTGGCATTCGACCCGGCTGCCAAGAAGCTGGAGTTCCAGAACATCGAGCGTGACATCACTCGTCAGCTCGGCCAGTTCAATCCGGTGGGGCAGATCATGCGGCGCATGTGTCGCGAGTATCGGATGGTCATCCGCATGCTGGAGGCCCGCGGCACGTCAGATTTCGGGCTGATTTCCCAGGAGCTATATGGCGCGGCGTCCGATGCCTTCCATGCTGGCGACCCGACCCTGGCTGATCTGGGCCTGATGTTTTCCGGCTACCTGAACAACATCGACAAGCGCGGCGACCTCAAGGATGAACCCAAGACGCTGAGTGCCAAAGATGCCGTCGCCATGCTGCAAAGCCGTCTGAACCTGGTGTTCGGCGAGAGCGAGAACACCATCCGGGTGTTCGAGTCAGACGGCATTCTTGCTGACGCAGCGGCGGGCGCCGACTACATCAAGATCCGTACCGACGCGATGTTCAACGAGCGCGACGTCAAGGCACTGGAAGTCCACGAAGGCCTGGTGCACGTGGCCACCACGCTCAACGGGCAGAATCAGCCGGTGTGTACCTTCCTGGCCAAAGGCCCACCCTCGTCGACGGTCACTCAGGAAGGTCTGGCGATTCTGATGGAGGTGATCGCCTTCGCGTCCTACCCCAGCCGCCTGCGCAAACTCACCAACCGCACCCGTGCCATCCACATGGCCGAGCAGGGCGCCGATTTTCTGCAGGTCTGCGATTTCTACCGCGAGCAGGGTTTCAGCCTGGAAGACAGTTACAGCAATGCCAGCCGCGCGTTCCGCGGCTCGGCGCCGGACGGCTTGCCCTTCACTAAGGACCTGTCGTACCTGAAGGGCTTCATCATGATCTACAACTACATCCAGCTCGCGGTGCGCAAAGGCAAGCTCGAACAGATCCCTTTATTGTTCTGTGGCAAGACCACGCTTGAAGATATGCGTACGCTAAGCCAGTTGGTCGATGAAGGATTGGTGAGCCCGCCCAAGTACCTGCCGCAGCAGTTTCGCGACCTCAACTCGCTGTCGGCCTGGATGTGCTTTTCCAACTTCCTCAACCACCTGAGCCTGGATCGGATCGAAGCCGACTACGCCAACATTCTCTGAGTAACAGGCTCGGGAAGTGGCGGCGGCGCGACTGATCTCTATTTCATCGAGCCGCCCCATGGGGACGGCTCGCTGCCGAGATGCCGCATGACAGAGCGCAACCCTATTCCCCTGATTATTACCGCCATCGGCAGCATTGCCGGCACCGTCGCGGTGCTCGGCTTCTACGGTTACCTGCATTTCGCCAAGCCTGAAGACGCCTTGCTGCTCGCCGAATTCACCATGCTCAAGACCGTTCCCGGTGAGGATTATCGAGTCAGCCTGAAACCAGCCGATCAGGTGGCGCAGTGCATTGATGGTGTGCTGGTGCTGTTCGATCTGCAGCAGAAGGGGCTCAGTGGTGTGCTGGTTGACGACGCCAAGCGAGCAGTGCGCTGCAATCCCTGAAACGACAAACCCCGCCTGAGCGGGGGTTGTCTTGCGAGTGGCCTGCGCCCTTGCGGGGCAGGCTTCCTCAGCGAGCCAGTGGCTTAGTTGCTCATCGACGAGCGAGGAGCAACCGGCTTGCTGTCGTTGGAAATGGTCACTTCCACACGACGATTCATGGCGCGGCCGGACGAATCGCTGTTGCTGGCGACCGGGTATTCCTTGCCATAACCCTGAGCGACGATGCGCTCTGGGCCAACACCTTGGCTGATCAGCGCAGCGCGAACCGAGTTGGCGCGACGCTCGGACAGGCTCTGGTTGTACTGAGCCGAACCGGTGCTGTCGGTGTAGCCTTCAACGATCACCTTGCGGTCCGGGTTTTCCTGCAGGAACTGCGCAAGTTTGGTGATGTTGTGCATGCCGCCTGGCTTGAGCTCGGAGCGATCCAGGTCGAACAGCACGTCACCAAAAGTCACCAGGGTGCCGCGCTCGGTTTGCTTGGCGTTCAGGCTATCCTGCAGCTGCTTGATCTGTGCATCACGGGCTTCCAGACGAGCCTGGGCACGCTGAGCGCCGGTCTGCTCCAGGTTCTGCTCGGTGGTGCGGAGGGCGATGGTCTGCTCAGCGAGTTCGATGCGCTTGTTGGCCAGGTAGGACAGCTGGTCGACGCGCTTCTCGTCTTCTTTCTCGCGGTAGGCTTTCTCAGCACGCTCCAGCGCTTCGCCTGCGTCCTTGGTTTCCAGGGCCGCTACTTTGACCGACTCAGGGTTGGTCTGCAGGCTGGAGTAGCTGCTGCGCGCCTGCTCCAGGTTGACGTTGGGCTTGGAGGCGCAAGCAGCGAGGCCGACGCTCAGGGCCAGCAGGGCAGGAATCATTACTTGATTACGCATGATCGTTCATCCTTCTATGAATTGGCGAAAGCTGTCGTGAGGCGTTACTGCTGCTGACCCTGTGGACGGATCTGCTCGGCGCCACGCATACCTTCCTGACGCAGTTCCTCTATACCCTGCTGAGCATCTTTCAGCGCCTTGTCAGCCTTGGCAGCCTGGGTTTTGCGGGTCGCTACGCGAGCGTCCCACTCAGCCTGCTCGGCCAGACGCTTGGCTTCTTCGTAGTTCTTCTCGACCAGTTCCAGCTCGGCTTGCTTGAGCTTGTCCTGCGCAGATTTGGTTTCTACCGCAGCGAACTCGGTACCGCCGGAGCTAACGGCTTCGTTGACCGCAGATTTGGTCACAGCCATTTGTTCGCTTGGTGGGTTACCCGCACAACCGGCCAGCAGCAGGCTGCTGCCAATGGCCAGCGCAGCGACCTTCCAGCTGGCCAGTTGAGTACGAGCATTTGGGGCAGTTTTAGTGGTCATGGTGTGCAACTCCATTGGTCAATACCTGGCAAAACAGTCGGTTTCCACTGTGGTTACCTGCCGTGCGGAGCTCAGGAGCGGTAGCAGCTGAGATAGTTTTTCTCCGGCGACCAGTGGTCAATACGGCATAGTCCTGTGAGTTGGAGAGGGTAAGAAACGTTCAGAAAAAAACTGCGTACTGTCAGTGTGGTGTCGCCAAAAATGTGTCGCAGGCCCCGCCGTTCGTGGTCTGCGCACACTTGACCAAATGATCAGGGATTGCTCGGTGGCTGCTTGTTTTCCAGCTCTTGCCGGTAATGGCGAGCCAGTTCAAGAAAGCGCGGCGTCGGGCCGGCATCCTCGGATATCGGACAAAAGTCGAAATGCGAATTATCGAATTACTGGCTTTGATAGTTATTAGCTATCGGTCGGCACTCTAACTATCTTGGGTTTCGTATGACCGTAGGAGCCCCCATCCGTGGTGCATCTGAGCGTTCGATGTTAAAACGCCTGTACAGGATTCGGCTTAGGTGATGATGAGGACTTTACACATGGATGAGGTGATGCTGATGGATCGGAGTCGTGTTCTTCATGAAGCACTTGAACAAAGCGGTTGGGAGAACCCCGAAGAGGTCATACAGCGTGTGAAGCGTCTCGACCTAGGGCTACCGGCTGAGGATGAATTCGCTGTCATCTGTAGCTGGCTTGGGAAGTGTTCGCTTGTCCATAAACTCGATCAGCAACAAATTCCAAGGTCTTCCCGTGAAACCTATCAGGTTCCCGATTTACTAGCAGTTTTCAATACGACAAATAATCAGTACAGAGTTCTCATTGAGGTCAAAACTAAGAAAGAAGAAAACCTCACACTCAGAGCAAAGGACAGGGATAAACTGCTCAAGTATGGTGAAATACTTGGGCTCCCTGTTTTGTTTGCTTGGAAATATCACGGCTTTTGGATGCTATTTGATATTTCGTTGTTCAAGCGATTCAATAAGAATTATCGTGTTGATTTTTTTTCTGCTATGTCCAATAGCTTGATGAGTCTCCTTGCGGGTGACGTGAGTTATCAGCTAGGGGAAGGTGTGGGTCTATATTTTAAATTAAAGAAAGATGGAATGCATCGTAGCGATGAAAATGTAGAGACGTGGAAAGCAAGAATGGAAGAGGTTTATCTTCTTGATTTCAATGGCGAGAAAAATTACAAATTTTCTCCTAAAACTCTTTCTATATTGAATACGTGCGAGATTGAGGAAAATACAGAAGTAGATGATGAGTACATTAGGCAAAGCTTTGTTGTGCGTCCAGGTGTCGGGAACATGGCACACAGAGCTATTGAAAGCCTTTTAACGATGGCTGATGTTGATGCCAATATTCATTGGCGTTCTTTGCTTGTTGATGAGTCGCCTCTTTATTCTATCGCTGATTTTCAAAGTGCTTTAAATGAGGCGTTGAAGCAGAAATTTGTAAGTTACATTCTTGTCCAGCATCCCAAAGAATACCCTGTTTTCATAAAAGATGATGACAAAGCTAAAAGGAATTGAGTCATGTCAGTTATCCAGGTTGAAAAAGCACTACATGATTTCGCTGTCAGAAAAGTGGGGTCTGCAATTGTCTTGAAAGGGGAGTGGGGGACTGGTAAGACCTATTTCTGGAACTCCATAATTAAGAAGCATAGATCAAATTTTGGTCGTGCTAATTACTCATACGTCTCATTGTTTGGTATTAACTCACTAGCGGAGTTGAAACGTTCGATTTTTGAAAATACAGTGCCATCTGCTAAGGCTAATGATGTCACCAGCAAAAATTCTGTCATCGAAAATTTAAAGAAGCTAGATTTTAGCGATGCAGGTGGTGGGCTGAGAAAAATTTTTAGTTTTGGGAAGGAAGCGAAGATTCCATTTGTAGGAAGCTTTAGCGGAGTGATTGATTCAGTTCAATATTCTTTGGTGGCAGAGACTATTATCTGCATTGATGATTTTGAACGTCGAGGTAACTCTCTGTCAGCAAGAGATGTTTTAGGTTTGGTTTCGAATTTGAGTGAGTCCAAATACTGCTCCATTATCCTTATCCTAAATGAAGGCTCACTAGATAAGAGTGATGAGTTTTTCACCTTTGAATCGCCCCTAGTTTCGTAGACACCTCCAAGCCTCATAATGAGGCCCACTAGGAGGTGCCATGAGCAACCAGCGTTACCCCGAAGAATTCAAAATCGAAGCGGTCAAGCAAGTGACCGAGCGTGGCCTTCCTGTAGCCGAAGTGGCAGCGCGGTTAGGTATGTCGGTGCACAGCCTGTATGCCTGGATCAAGCGCTACAGCAAGCCGCAGGAAAAGCGGCAGCAAGAGGACGATCAGCAGGCCGAACTGCGTCGTCTGCGTGCTGAGCTCAAGCGAGTGACCGAAGAGCGAGACATCCTAAAAAAGGCCGCCGCGTACTTTGCCAAGGAGTCCGGCTGAAGTACGCCT
>NZ_FRBQ01000003.1:0-249749 GCF_900142655.1 Phytopseudomonas punonensis
AGGAAGTGATGATCCACTCAGACCAGGGCAGTCAGTTCAGTAGCCTGGACTGGCAAAGTTTCCTCAAGGCCAACAACCTGATTAGCAGCATGAGCCGACGCGGTAACTGTCACGACAACGCCGTGGCAGAAAGCTTTTTCCAATTGCTGAAGCGAGAACGCATCAGACGGAAAACCTACGGCACCCGTGAAGAAGCACGCGCTGATGTGTTCGATTACATCGAGATGTTTTATAACCCTAAACGCCGGCACAGCAGCGCTATGCAGCTATCGCCAGTGGATTTTGAAAAGCGCTATTTCCAGAGCTTGGAAAGTGTCTAGGAAAGCCGGGGCGATTCACTTCAGCGAAAAAGTTTTTGATTACGAGGTTTTGTATAGTCCGTCAACTAAAGATTCGGTTGGTCTGATTTTTGGTGCAAGTACTCCTTTGCTTAAAATGATTAGCCAAAATTGCGAGTTTCTTAATATAAATAATATTCGCTTGCTCAAGAAAATTGAGTTATTTGCAAGTTTGCTCAGCGAGAATTTGAAAGGCAGCCAAGATCTCGTGGTTGAGCAGGCGTGTAGGATATTGCCTTTAGCAGTTTTAGCCATCTACGGTGAGCGAAGATCAAAGGTAAGCTTGGACTTTATCCTCTCCCACGGGAATTCGCGAACTTCGCACATACTGGGCTCGGAGCCTGGAAGTGAAGATACTGAAGCCGCTCAAATAGAGGCTGAAAAAACTTCGTTTTTGCAAGAGTATGGGTTTATAAGGTGTAGTGAGTTTGATTTGGCGATCATAAATCTTGTTAAGAAAGGTTATGCTGACGAAGATTTGTTGAGAGAAGTTGTCGAAGAAATTGAGAAGAAGATTCTTCATGACAATGACGTGGCTCTTCTTCGTGATGCGTGGAAGATTTATAATTCATCTTTTTTAGATAATGAAGTAGAAGTTATGCAGGCTTTCGAGCATGCTATCGCTGTGGGGCTCGATAAGTTTTCGTTAGAAGATTTAGATTCGGTTGCCTTTCTCTATTGTGGTCTTGGGCGTGAAGTCGAAATAAAGGGGGTCATAGATAAATTCTTCTCTGAGATTTATCCAAGATATGGGGTGAGTGATAAGGATGAGATATTTCAATGGCCGAATAACTCTTACGTACGACAATGTTTAGATGTGTTCTTTGAAGGCTTGGTGCTTAAGGGAGGGGTTGCCGAATTTATACAGGCTGCTTTTGATAATCCTAGTAAGAGTTTTGAAATTATTAAGGGGCTCGCTGATCAAGGTGAAGATGATTTTTATCATTATTTTGCGAGCCTAAATGATCCGGATTTTAGTTTTCATGCAAGACTAGTGCTTAGGCTTGGTAATACTTCTTTTCCAAATCAAGATGATGCTTTGGTTTATGGGGGTATTTTTGTGAAAGCATTTGCAGCGTTGAATAGGTTGTCAGGAACTACCCCTTTGAATAAGCTTCGAATGAGGAAATTCAAATCGTATGAGTCGTTATATCTACGGGAGTTAAGGAAAATTGAAGCGATGACAGATGCTAAGGCCGAAGCCGCAAAGTCAGATTAAGTGGGCCAATGCGGGCCGGAACTACAAAACAGATCTAGTCGACTCTAAGAGTCTTAACATTTGAGGGGCTGATAGCCCAAGTTAAATACTAACCGAGTACGGCTCTCAGTAACTTTGGGTTCAGAGCCTCAGCTGAGGCTCGTCCGCATATCAAATGGATTTGGATAATTTCTGCTCAGCTTCTACGTATGCAGGTGTCTTGCCGGCATCTTCATAAACATTTTCACCTTCTTCAATCCTGATAATCTGTGAGCCCTTCACATAAGGAATTGCCTGCTCTGCTTCTTTAATGGCGGATTGCAACAGGCTTTCGGTAATAGTGGCCTCATCAAGTCCGTACGCTTCCGCAAAGGCTTTGATTTTAATTAAATCTTGTTTGCCCAGAGTCAGAGTGTATTCAACCCTCTCACTGGCTTCCTTTGCCTTGGATTCCCATCGGTTGAGCATTTCCCTGAAAGTTTCCATAAGGCATCTCCTGCTTGGCTAAATGTATTCGTAGACTGTGACTGTCTCTATGGCTCGACGGTTCGGTGAAATGGCCGCAAGGCTATTTGCTATGCAGCTTTAAATAGATTTTCAGCTTTTCCTATTGCGGGCTCGACATCCTCGTAAACCGGGTTGCCTTCTTCATCGGTGGCTACCACCTGAGTGCCCTGCACGTAGGGCAGGCTGGCTTCGAGATCTTCCAGCGCGGCGGCCAGCAATTCGGCCAGCAATTCCTCGGGGCGGCGCTTGGGGTACATATGGTTCAGCGCTGCCAGGCGCGCGGCGGCGTCGAGATCCAGATGCACCTGATAGGGCGTGCTGCTCAGGCGGCCGGTGGCGTTCTGTTCCCATTGCTGGACGAGCTGGCGGATCTTCATAGGTACCTCGAAAACGGGAGTGTTTCCTAGAGACAGGCGCCGGCCTGCGGCGTTCCGGCGGCTGTGCACCTGCTGCTTTAGTCACATGCCGGCTTGTCAGCGGCCTCGCGGCTGGGCAATCTGGATGTTCACGCAGAGGCGCAGGGAGACTGGTATGACGCAAATCGATGCACGTCTACGCGAGGACGTTCACCAGCTTGGTGAGCTGCTCGGCGGTACCATCCGCGACCAATACGGCGAGGCGTTTCTCGACAAGATCGAGCGTATCCGCAAGGGTGCCAAGGCCGCGCGCCAGGGCTCTGCAGATGGCGCCCGGCAGCTCAGCGATACCCTCGACGGGCTGCACGATGACGAGCTGCTGCCGGTGGCCCGCGCCTTCAACCAGTTTCTCAACCTGGCCAATATCGCCGAGCAATATCACCGCGTGCGCCGCCGCGATGTGGGCGAGGCGCAACCGTTCGAGGATCGCGTGTTCGATGAGCTGCTGCAGCGTTTGCGTGCCAACGGCCACGACCGCGAGGCGCTGGCCCGCCAGGTTGGCCGGCTGGATATCGAACTGGTGCTCACCGCACATCCCACGGAGGTCGCGCGGCGTACGCTGATTCAGAAGTACGACGCCATCTCTGCAGAGCTGGCCGAGCAGGATCACCGTGACCTGTCGGTTGCCGAGCGCGACTCCATTACCAGCCGGCTGCAGCGGCTGATCGCCGAGGCCTGGCACACCGAGGAAATCCGTCGTGTGCGGCCCACTCCTGTTGACGAGGCCAAGTGGGGCTTCGCGGTAATCGAGAATTCCCTGTGGTACGCGTTGCCGTCGGTGATGCGCAAGGCTGATCAGGCCCTGCAGCGGGAGACCGGTCTGCGCCTGCCGCTGGATGCGGCGCCGATTCGCTTCGCCTCGTGGATGGGCGGCGACCGCGACGGCAATCCCAATGTCACCGCCAAGGTCACGCGCGAGGTGCTGCTGCTGGCGCGTTGGATGGCAGCCGATTTGTACCTGCGCGACATCGACAGCCTGGCTGCCGAACTCTCCATGCAGCAGGCCAACGATGAGTTGCGTGCTCGCACGGGTGACAGCGCCGAGCCATATCGCGCGGTGCTCAAACAGTTGCGCGAGCGGTTGCGTGCCACCCGCACCTGGGCCCATGAATCGCTTGCCGGCCCGGTCAGCGCGCCGGCTCAGGTGCTGCACGACAATGCCGATCTGCGCGGGCCACTGCAGCTCTGCTATCGCTCGCTGCACGACTGCGGCATGGGTGTGATCGCTGATGGCCCGTTGCTCGATTTCCTGCGCCGGGTCAGCACTTTTGGCTTGTTTCTGGTGCGCCTCGATGTGCGCCAGGATTCCACCCGGCATGCGTCGGCGATGGGGGAAATCACCGATTACCTCGGTCTTGGCCGCTACGACACCTGGGATGAAGAGCAGCGCCTGGAGTTTCTGCAGGCCGAATTGAGCAGCCGTCGGCCGTTGTTGCCGGCCGACTTCCGCCCCTCTGGCGAGACGGCCGAAGTGCTGGATACCTGTCGTGAAGTCGCCGCCGCGCCAGCCGCTTCTCTGGGCTCCTACGTGATCTCCATGGCTGGCGCCGCCTCGGATGTGCTCGCGGTGCAGTTGCTGCTCAAGGAAGCCGGGTTGCGCCGGCCGATGCGTGTGGTGCCGTTGTTCGAAACCCTGGCGGACTTGGATAACGCCGCCATCGCCATCGAACGACTGCTCGGCCTACCGGGCTACCGCGCCGGCCTGCACGGGCCGCAGGAAGTGATGATCGGCTACTCGGATTCCGCCAAGGATGCCGGCACCACCGCGGCCGCCTGGGCGCAGTATCGAGCCCAGGAGAGCCTGGTGCAGATCTGCCGGGAGCATCAGGTCGAGCTGCTACTGTTCCAC
Source organism: Phytopseudomonas punonensis (assembly GCF_900142655.1). Classification (GTDB taxonomy): domain Bacteria; phylum Pseudomonadota; class Gammaproteobacteria; order Pseudomonadales; family Pseudomonadaceae; genus Aquipseudomonas; species Aquipseudomonas punonensis. The sequence goes on from NZ_FRBQ01000003.1 coordinate 4,309, forward strand.
GGCCGTGGCGGTACCGTGGGGCGCGGCGGCGGCCCGGCTCACGAGGCCATTCTGTCGCAGCCGCCCGGTTCGGTGAACGGGCGCTTGCGCACCACCGAACAGGGCGAGATGATTCGCTTCAAGTTCGGCATGCCGGACATCGCCGAGCAAAACCTCAATCTCTATCTGGCTGCCGTATTGGAAGCCACCTTGCTGCCGCCGCCGGTACCGCAGCCGGCCTGGCGCGAGCAGATGGATAAGCTGGCTGCAGATGGTGTGGCGACCTACCGCAGCGTGGTGCGCGAGCATCCGCAATTCGTCGAGTACTTCCGCCAGGCCACGCCCGAGCAGGAGCTTGGTCGGTTGCCGTTGGGTAGCCGACCGGCCAAGCGCCGCGAGGGTGGGGTAGAAAGCCTGCGGGCGATCCCGTGGATTTTCGCCTGGACGCAGACGCGCCTGATGCTGCCCGCTTGGCTCGGCTGGGAAGCAGCCTTGCGTAATGCGCTGGAGCGCGGTGAAGGTGATTTGCTGCGCGAGATGCGCGAGCAATGGCCGTTTTTCCGCACCCGGATCGACATGCTTGAGATGGTGCTGGCCAAAGCTGATGAGTCGATTGCCAGGCTGTATGACGAGCGTTTGGTGGTGAGTGAGCTGCATTCTCTGGGTGCGCATTTACGCGACCTATTGTCGCAGGCGAGTGACGTCGTACTCGGCCTAACCGGGCAATCGAAGCTGCTCGCGCACAGCCCGGAAACGCTGGAATTTATTACCGTGCGTAACACCTACCTGGACCCGTTGCACCTCTTGCAGGCCGAGTTGCTGGCCCGTTCCAGGCAGCGTGAGCACGAGGCGGGAAGCGCTCTGGAGCAGGCACTGCTGGTCAGCGTCGCGGGGATTGCCGCAGGGCTTCGCAACACTGGCTGACAGATATCGCCGGGTGAATGAATGAGTAAGCGATTGTGTGGCTAAAAGCGCTTAAAAATAGCGATATATCAGTTATCTGTTAGTTGTAAGGGCGCTTTCGACTTTGGTTGGATAGCGCCCTCGTCACCACAGCGCGCAAGCTGTGACAGCGTAACGGCAAATCAGCGGTTGATCGCCTGCTGCTGCGGCTTTCGACGGCTTGTGCGGCATTGGAGCGCTGTGTATCTTGATCGACCTTCTGACAGTTCGGCACCTGGCCGGGCTGCCGAAACCCGTTGAGATTGGCCCCGCAAGGCGAGTCCACCATCACTACTAAGAACTTGAGGAGCACATCGATGCGCGTGATTCTGTTGGGGGCGCCCGGTGCCGGCAAAGGTACTCAGGCAGGTTTCATCACCAAGAAATTCTCGATTCCCCAAATCTCCACGGGCGACATGCTGCGTGCAGCCGTCAAGGCCGGCACCGAGCTCGGCGTGGCAGCAAAAAGCGTGATGGACGCCGGCGGTCTGGTTTCCGATGAGCTGATCATCAACCTCGTCAAAGAGCGCATCGCGCAGCCTGATTGTGCCAACGGCTTCCTGTTCGACGGTTTCCCGCGCACCATTCCGCAGGCCCAGGCTCTGAAGGATGCTGGCGTGCAGATCGACCACGTGGTGGAAATCGCCGTCGACGACGAAGAGATCGTCGGCCGTATCGCCGGTCGCCGCGTACACCCGAACTCCGGTCGCGTGTACCACACCGAGCACAACCCACCGAAAGTCGCCGGCAAGGACGACGAAACCGGTGAAGACCTGATCCAGCGCGATGACGACAAGGAAGCCACCGTGCGCCATCGTCTGTCGGTCTACCATTCGCAGACCAAGCCTCTGGTGGATTTCTACCAGAAGTTGTCGGCCGCTGAAGGCACGCCGAAGTACAGCGCCATTGCTGGCGTCGGCTCGGTCGAGCAGATCACCGCCAAGGTACTGGCAGCGCTGAGCTGATCTGACCTTCCCACACAACGGCCCGCTTGCGGGCCGTTGTCGTTTCTGGGCATGCCAGAGCGTTCGCGAGCTAGGTTCCGGTCGCTGGCAGGCAGCTACGACCGCGGCCGTTTGGTTACTATCGGGCTTCTTTATCGCTATCTGGCATGCCCCGAATTCCAGCTGGTGCGCCGTTGCGCCTGCTGGTTTGATCGACCGTCACGAAGAACTTCGAGAAAGGCGGCTACAACCACCCTCCATCAGAGTGAATTCCATGACCCAGAACAGAAGATTTGCCTGCTTGCCCATCGCCCTGGTATCGGCACTGACTGCATCCGTCGCATTGGCCGACGGCGCCCCCGAAAAGAAGGGCGAATGCTCGGTTGACCAGTTCACCATGGCGCTGCGTTATCAGCAGCAATCTGCGGAAGTTCGCGCCTTGCAGATGCAGGCCTACAACATCGCCACTGAGAAGCTCGATGCAGCCGTAGCTGCTGCAAAGGATCCCTCCAAGCTGGCCATCGTCACCGATGTGGATGAAACGGTGATCGACAACTCCGCGCTGCTGGCCCGCGACCTCGCCAATTGCCACAACTATGACGGCTGGGACACCTGGCTGCCATGGGAGCGCGACGGTAACCCGGTACTGATTCCGGGTGCCAAGAAATTCCTCGAACATGCCGACAAGCTCGGTGTGGTCATCCGCTACGTCTCCGACCGTTCCGAGGAGCAGAAGGACTACACCGTCAAAGCCCTGAAGAAGCTCGAGCTGCCACAGGTCAGCGCAGAAAGCGTGCTGCTGCTCGGGCCGCCCAAGGTCGAGCGTCGTGCGCTGGTCGCCAAGGACTACCGTATCGTGATGTTGCTCGGCGATACCCTGCACGACTTCGATGCGCGCTTCCGCAAGACTCCGGTGGCTGAGCAGCGCGCCACTGCCGAAGCCGAATCGGCAAAGTGGGGCACCGAGTGGATCGTGTTCCCCAACGCCGGTTATGGCAGTTGGTCGAAAGAGCCGCTTAAGGCCTGGGATGCCAAGGAGGTTATCGAGAAGTGGTAAGCCCATCAGTGGATCGATGATCCGCTGACTTGCCGGCGTCTGTCCTGGCGTCGGCTTTTAATCCTCGTCTGCGCTCGACCCGCTGTGCTGGAAAAAAATGGCCCAAACCGTTTTAATGCCCGCCCGCTCAGCCACCTCTCAGATCGCCATGACCACTCTGCTGGCCCTCGATACCGCCACCGAAGCCTGTTCCGTTGCCTTACTGAATGACGGCCGCGTGACCAGCCATTACGAGGTCATCCCGCGTCTGCACGCCCAGAAGCTGCTGCCGATGATCAAGGCGCTGCTCGAAGAGCGGGGCGTTGCGCTGTCGGCGCTGGACGCTATCGCCTTTGGTCGTGGCCCAGGTGCATTCACTGGCGTGCGCATCGCCATCGGCGTGGTGCAGGGGCTGGCGTTTGCACTGGATCGCCCGGTGCTGCCGGTTTCCAACCTGGCAGTGCTGGCGCAGCGCGCGCAGCGCGAACACGGCGCCAGTCAAGTCGCGGCGGCCATAGATGCGCGGATGGATGAAGTTTATTGGGGTTGCTATCGCGCCGAGGCAGGCGAAATGCGCCTGGTCAGTCGTGAAGCGGTGCTGGCTCCAGAGCTGGCGCAACTGCCGGAAGATGCGAGTGGTGAATGGTTCGGCGCCGGCACGGGCTGGGGCACCTTCGCGGCGCGTATAGCCGGGCCGGTCAGCGCGCAGGAGGGCAGCATGTTGCCCCATGCAGAAGATCTGCTGAGCCTGGCGCGTTTCGCCTGGGCGCGTGGTGAAGCTGTGTTGGCCGATCAGGCTCAGCCGATCTATCTGCGAGATCAGGTCGCGACGCCGAAAATGCCGCCGCCGGCAGGTTTCTGATTGATGGCGATGAAAGGGACGTCCTTTTGTCGTCAACTTCTCGGCATCGATTGCTAATGCCTCACTGCGCAGCTAAATTGCCAGTACTTCCGCACGCCTTCCTGCCGAGCCTTCATTGATGCGTATCGACGGTAACATCGCGCCCTATTCGTCAGATCGTGGCCCCCGCTCGGGGACTGCGGTCACGCCCTATCGTGAGGCGAACCGGGAAACGGAAGTAAAGCGCGAGCAGCCGGCACCTACTGCAGCTACCCAAGGCTTCGAGCAGACTCCGCAAATTCGCCGTGTGCAGCAAAGCAGTGCAAGCACCGACAGCTATCCTGTACAAGCGCTCGACACCACCTACCAGCCCGCCATGAGCAATCGCGCTGCTCAGGCAATCGCCAGCTACAGCACCACCGCGGCGTTTGCCCGTGATGTGGATGCCCAACAGGTCTTGGGCCTCGATCTGTACGCCTAAGAACCTGTTCAAAGTCTGCTGCGCGTCGGCACTGCGGCGTTGAAAACAGGCTCGGACTGCTCATTTACAGCTCGTAAATTCCGCGTCCTCGCCTGTTTTCGCCTTGCATTGCTCTAGCTCGCGAGCCTTTGAACAGGCTCTGAGCGACTTCCGGTCTGCCTCTCTCGCCGCGCACAAGGCACAATAGTCGCCTTTCAATGATCAGCGGTTCGTGATGCTTCCCTATTTTCTCGGTTGTCCATCCTGGAACGATGCGTCCTGGCGCGGTAGCTTCTATCCCGCCGACCTGAACATGAGCGACAGCGTTGAGCACTACTGCCGTGTGTTCAATGCGGTGGAGGGCAATACCACCTTCTACGCCCGGCCGAACGAGGAAAAGCTCAGCCGCTGGGTAACGCGGATGCCGGAGCATTTCCGCTTTTGTGCCAAAGTCCACAAGGACATTAGTCACGAAGGCGACCTGCGCGATCAGCTCGATAGCACCCGGGCATTTCTCGATCTGTTGGCGCCGCTTGGTGAGCGTGTAGCGCCTTTGTGGCTGCAGTTGCCGGCGATGTTCGGGCCGTCGCGTCTGGGTGAGCTGGCGGTGTGGCTAGACGAATTCGCCCACCGGCGGCTGGCCGTTGAAGTGCGCCACGCGGCGTTCTTCGACAAGGGCGAGGATGAGCGTGCGCTTAACCGACTGCTGCACGAGCGCGGTGTCGAGCGCATCTGCCTGGATTCCCGTGCGCTGTTCAACTGCACCTCCCGAGACCCCGCGGTGCTGCACGCGCAGTCGAAAAAGCCGCGTCTGCCGATTCGCCCGGCGGCGTTCAGTGACAGCCCACAATTGCGGTTTATCGGCGGGCCGGATCTGGCGGCCAATCAGCCGTTTCTCGAGCCGTGGGTAGAAAAGGTCGCTGCCTGGGTCGAGCAGGGGCTGACGCCCTACGTATTCCTGCATACGCCGGACAACCACCTTGCCGCCGCCCAGGCGCTACGTTTTCACGAACTGTTGAGCGAGCGCCTGCCCGGCTTGCCACCGCTGCCGCCGTACACCGATAGCGAGCCGAGGGCCGAGCAGTTGGGGTTGCTTTAAGGCGATAGCGGACGGTGAGTAGGGATTTTGTGGGAGAGGCTTTAGCCTCGATTTTGCCTAACTAGGCGTAAAGAGCTCGCGGCTAAAGCCCCTCCCACGAGGTCGTTAACGGCCGCTTCCGCCACCTTCCTGCCCGTCAGGCCAGGCGCAGGTGGTTGTCCCAGAAGCCGGCCGGTAGCTCCAGGGGCTGCATGGCGATGCGTTCACTACGGCAGTCGTAGAGGCGACAGCGGCCGATGCCGGCGCTGACCACGAAGCCATTTTCCACCGCACCAACGCCGGCGCAGTCGGGCAGGGCGGCGTCCAGGCGTACGGCGCCGCTGTCCAGATCCCAGATGAACAGCCGATTGCCACGTGGCGCGGTCATCGCCAGCAAGCGCAAATCGCTGTGCACCGCCACGCTGGCGGTGTACTGGCTCATCATCTGGCGCTGCGCATCGGCCATCGGGAAGTGCTGGAACGGCTGGCCCGGGCGCTTGATCGCCACCAACGGTACCGCGTCCATGGGGTCGCCCATGTACTGCTGGCCGCTGACGATGGTGCCGTCGCTCGCCACGGCCAGGTGGCGCACGCTGTTCATCGGTTCGGGCAGCTGTTCCTTGCTGTGCAGGGTGCCGTCGCGGCCCATCAGCACCAGGCTGGCTTCCATGGCATTGAGGTTCATTTCCACCCGGCTTTCCGCCTCGGTGCGGATGCCGCCGTTGGCGACTACCAGGGTTTCGCCGTTGGGCATCCACAGCAACTGGTGTGGGCCCAGGCCGTGGCTGGAGAGCTCATCGCGGTGCACCAGGCTTTCGCCTTCCAGGCGATAGGCGCCAATCACGCCACGGCCAGGATCGCGGGTGTCGTTCTCAGTGGCGTACAGCCATTCACCATCCTTGTGAAACACCGCGTGGCCGTAGAAATGCCGATCCTTCTCGCTGTGTAGCGTCTGCAGCAATCTGCCGCTGCGGGTATCGATCAGGTAGCTTTCGGTGCTCGGCCTGCGACCCACGAACAGCGCCATCGGCAGGCTGGGATGGGGAACCACATCGTGGCAGCGCTCATTGACCAGGGTGGTGAAAGCGCGCTCGCCATCGAGGTGGTAGCCAACCGCGTAATGCTTGCCGCCTTCATCGTTGCGTGCCGACAGCAGCAGCGGCTGGTGGCCGGTGTGGGTCAGCTTCCAGCCACCAACGGCACCAGCCGCCAGCAACGTGGCGCTCAGGCCGAGAAACGCCCGGCGTTTCATGCTCATCGGTCAGTCTCCGTCGTGGGCGTTGAAACCCAGCTGGATGCCCAGCGCCCGCGCCAGCTCGCCTTCGTGCAGGCGGTGCAGCACGTTGAGGCTGTCGTAGAAGGCGTTCAGGGTCTGGCGGCCGGCGTCATCGGCGAGCAGTTCGCCGAGCGGGCGTTTCAGGCCGGCGAGTTGTTTGCGGCTTTCGGCGTAGGCGGCGTCGATACGTTTCTTGAGATCGTCCTGATCGCTGCCGAGCAGAGTTTGCAGGCCGTCATTTTTGGCGCCATGCCATAGCTGTTCGGCGCCGCTCAGTGTGGCGCCCAGGTTGCTCAGGCTGGCCTGACTGCGCCACGCTTCGGCCTGGTAAGGCTGCGGCACGCCTTTGCTCTGCCGGCCCAGCGGTGCACCGAGCTTCTTCTTCAAACCATCGATGGCGCTGACTTGCGTGCGCAGCAGATCGGAGATCGCTTCACCTGCTTCGGCGTAACGTTCGTTGGGGAAGGTGCGAAACAGCGCGAGTGCACCATTCTCGCCTTGCCACTGCTCCAGCACGGTGGTGGCCAGTGTTTGCTGATGTACACCGACGGCGACCAGTAATGGGCAGTAGCGAGCTTTCTGCTCGGTGTTCTGCAGGTCGATCTCGGGGTCGAACATCAGGTACTCATACGCGGTAAGCCCCTGCACAACGACGCTGGCCTTTTCCAGGTCGGCTGCACCGAGCTGCGGCTTGGCCTTGACCAGCGCCTCGACCTGGCGGGCTACCAAGTTCTTTTTGTCCGGCCAGAACTGCACCTGCCAGGCGCGGTTGCCTTCGGCCAGCGGCCCAACCGCCAGAGGCTGCAGGCTGGCCCAGGCGCTTTGCGCAGTCAGGAACGCCTGGCGGGCTGTAGGCAGATCTTCCTGGCCGGCGCAGAACGCCTTGGCGCTGCCTGCCAGGGCGACATCCGCCTCTTTCCAGGTGGTGTGGGCTGGCAGCAGCACACCTTCGGCCAGCGCCGAGCTGGTGGTGGCCTGCGGGTCGGCCGGGGAGCACGCAGCCAGAGTCAGGCCCAACAGGGCGATGGTCAGCGGAGAACGGATCATGCGCAGCTCCATTACAGTGAGTTCAGAAAGGCCAGAAGCGCGGTGCGCTCCTCGCTGGAAAATTGCAGTACCTGCTGTTTAGCCGCTTCGGCTTCACCGCCATGCCAGGCGATGGCTTCGAGCAGATTGCGCGCCCGGCCATCATGCAGAAACTGGGTGTGGCCGCTGACCGTCTCGGTCAGGCCGATGCCCCACAGCGGCGCGGTGCGCCATTGGCGACCGTTAGCAAGAAACTCGTCGCGGTCATCGGCCAGGCCATCGCCCATATCGTGCAGCAGCAGGTCGGTATAAGGGCGAATGGTCTGGTTTGCCAGTTCCGGTTCGGCGGCGTCGGCGGCGGTGACGAAACTCGGCGTGTGGCAGCCCTGGCAGCCGGCGCGGTGGAACAGCGTCTTGCCGGCCAGCACCTGGGCGTCGTCGACATTGCGGCGCGCCGGCACGGCCAGGTTGCGGGTGTAGAACAGCACCATGTCCATGATGTTGTCGCTGACTTCCGGCTGGCCGCCGTGGGGCGCCTGGCGGCAGGCGGTCTGCGCCTCGGTGCAGCCGTCGGTGGGTAGCAGGTTGCTGGTCAGCCCCATATCTTGCAGAAAGGCGTGGGCATTCTGCTGATTGAGCGTCGGCTGCCCGGCCTTCCAGCCGAAGCGACCAAGTACGGTTTGCTGACGTGCGTCGTCCCATACTCGGTTGGGCTTGCCCTTGATGCCATCGCCGTTGCGATCATGGGGGTCGGCGTTGGCGAGGATCGCCACTTCGGGGATCGCTTCGAGCAGCCCGAGGCCGATCATTGGCGGAGCGACGCGCGCCGAGAACAAGGTATCCGGGTGCATCGGGCCGTAACCGAGCTGGGTAATGTTCAACTGCGGTTTGCGCAACTCGATGCTGTAGCCATCGGCGAATTGCACCTGCTCGGTGCTGTACTCGACGCGCACCTTGCCTTCAGGCGCCACGCCGGGGTTGGCCATGTCTTGCAGTTGGCCGCCGTAGTTGGGCTCGGGCAGTACACCCTGGCGTTCTAGCGTGGCCTGGTCGGCGCTACCGGCAGGAATCGACAGGCGCACCAGCATCGACACGGCATTGATGCTGCCTGGCTCGGGCGGGTGGCCACGGCCATCGCGGATGTGGCAGTTCTGGCAGGCGTTGGTGTTGAACAACGGGCCGAGGCCATCGCGCGCCGTAGTAGTGGAAGGCGCGATCACCCAGGGGTTGCGAAAGAAGCTGTTGCCCACGCTGAAGTTCAGGCGCCGCTCGGCTGCAAGGTTGGGGGACGGCAGCGAAAACGCGACGCGATCACTGCGGGTGACCGTTGCAGCGCCGCCGGAGAGTGCTTCGCCAGGCTCGGCTGCAGTGAAAGTGGGCGACTTATCGCAGGCGCTCAGACCCAGAGCCAGAAGCAACAGCGGCAGCAAGCGACCGGGTGACGCGGACATGGGTGGATCCCGGAGGGCAGAAATCGAGGGCGTGAATCTTAGCAGTCTGCGCGAGTTTAAATAAGATGGATTTGCGTTCAATCAACAGGCGCGGCCAGGGTTTGCTCAGGCACCCAGCCGGTTTCACCGCTGCTCTCGCGTCGGCACCATAGCCAGCCATTGAGGCGGCGACTGGCGATGAGCTGCTCGTTCACCTCGGTATCCAGCTCCCTTGCTGTGTAACCCTCCAGCGCGCGTGCGCTGCCAGCACCGAGTGGTTTCAGAATCGTCAGCGGCATCCAGCCGCCGGGGTGGGCGTCGGTGCGGCAGAAATACCAGTCCTGCCAGTCTTCGGGACCTTCGTAGCGTTCGCCGAGCTGGAGCAGTGCACCGGCTTCGAAGCTGATGGGGTCTGGGTATTCGCTTCGGTGGGCAGTGACGACTAGGTAGGGTGTGGGGTTCATGAACACCTCCTGTGCTTGCGACGTGGTACTTCGCCAGGTACAAAAAAGCCGGTGCGAAATTCGCACCGGCTCGTTCGTTGCTCGGTCAGCGCGTCGATCAGAACTCGTGATCAGCGGTGTCCGGGTTCAGGTCATTGATGCCCAGTTTGCCGGCGGCTTGCTCGATGGCACCGGTCTGCTTGACCAGGGCGGCGATGGCGTCGCGCACCAGTTGCTGGCCTTCGGCGTTGTCGGCAGCGATCAGCTGGTCGAAGTGCACGTTTTTCTTCTCGGCGCTGTCAACCAGTGCCTGCAGCTTGGCTTCGGTGGCTTCCAGATCAGCCTTTACGGTGCTGTCGGTCGCGGCGTCGGCCTTGGCCACCAGCGAAGACAGGCTTGGGCCGGTCATGGTGGTGCCGTCGACCTTCTTGTATTCGCCCAAGTAGACGTTGCGAATGCCTTTGCCGTTGTAGAAGTGCGAATTGTGGGTGTTGTCGCTGAAGCAGTCATGCTCGTCTTCGGTGGAGTTGGCTTCCAGGGCGACCTTCATGCGCTCACCAGCCAGTTCGCCGAGGGACAGGCTGCCCATGCCGAAGAGCATCTTGCGCAGGCCGTTTTCGGCGGACTCGCCTTCCAGGGTAGCGCGGTAGTTGTCGGCCACGCCGGCTTTCCACTGGCCAGCCATTTCGTCGAGGTCAGCGACCAGCAGGTCGGTGGCGGCTTTCAGGTAGGCACGACGACGCTCGTTGTGGCCGCCAGTGGCGCCTTCACCGAGCACGTAATCGGTGGCCGGGCGCTCGCCAGCACCTGGGCCGGTGCCGTGCAGATCCTGGCCCCAGAGCAGGAATTCGATGGCGTGGTAGCCGGTGGCGACGTTGGCTTCGGAGCCGCCCAGCTCGTTCAGGCTGGCGAGCAGGTCCGGAGTGATTTCGGTGACGTCGACCTTGTCTTCGCCGACCTGAATTTCGGTGTGGGCGATGATGTTGGCGCTGGCGCCCGGGTTGCCCAGGGCGTGCTGGTAGTCGGCGTCGACGTAGTCGATCAGGCCTTCGTCCAGGGGCCATGCGTTAACCTGGCCCTCCCAGTCGTCGACGATAGTGTTGCCGAAGCGGAACACTTCGCTCTGCATGTAAGGCACACGTGCAGCCAACCAGGCTTCACGGGCGGCTTTCAGAGTCGCGTCGTTCGGGTTGGCGATCAGGGCGTCAACGGCGCTCTGCAGCTTCTTGGCAGTGCTGGCAGCGTCATCGAAAACCGCCGAGGCGATGTCGGCGTAGTGCTTGACCACGGCCTGTGCAGCGGCTTCGTCGAAGGCGCCGGCTGCTGCTGGTGCACTGCTGTTGGTCGCTTGCGCAGCCGGAGCGGCGGCTTGGTTGGCAGGCGCCTTGTCTTCACCGCAGCCCGCCAGGGCTATGGCGATGGTCAGCAGGCTGGCAGAGGCCAGGGGCATACGAATCATGACGAAATCCTTTGCGTGTTTATGGGGAGTGCGCGTGGTGCTCCACGCGAGCTGCAACATAATGCGAAAGATTTGCATTTTAAGCAAAGGGTCGATGTGCCAGCACCCAATCGCGCGGTTTCGCGTGATTGGGTCAGAGGGGATTACAGCGTGGCGGGGTTGCTCAGCCGCTGCGAGCGACTGGCCTGCTTGAGGTACTGGGTCAGCTCACGCGCCGGAATGGGCCGGCTGTAGTAGTAGCCCTGACCTTCGTGGCAGCCCTGGGCGATGATGTAAGCTTCCTGCTCGGCGGTTTCCACGCCTTCGGCGATGACCTGCATGCCCAGGCTTTTGCCTAGCTGGATGATGGCGCGAACGATGGTGGCATCGTCTTCATCTTCGAGCAGGTCTTGCACGAAGCTCTTGTCGATCTTGATCTTGTCCAGCGGCAAACTCTTCAGGTAGCTGAGCGAGGAGTAGCCGGTGCCGAAATCATCGATGGCGATCAGCGCGCCCGAGCGGCGCAGGCTCAGCAGGTGCTGGGCCGCGGTGGTGATGTCTTCCATCAGGCCGGTTTCGGTAACTTCCAGCTCCAGGCTGCGTGCGGGCAGGCGGTACATCTGCATCAGGTTGTTGACCACCCGCGGCAGCTCGGCGTGGTGCAGCTGCACGGTCGAAAGGTTCACCGCCATGCGCAGGTCGCCATAGCCCTGATCGTGCCATTCGCGCAGCTGGCGGCAGGTCTGATCCAGCACCCATTCGCCGATGGCGATGATGCTGCCGTTCTGCTCGGCCAGTGGAATGAATAGATCCGGGCCGACGAAACCGTGGGTCGGATGCTGCCAGCGTAGCAGCGCTTCGACACCGACCACGCTGTGGTCGCGGTAGCTGATCTGCGGTTGGTAAACCACGTGCAGTTGGTTCAGTGCCAGCGCGTCACGCAGGTCTTTTTCCAGTTCGCGGCGGCGGCGCATTTCGCTGTCCACGCTGGCGATATAGAACTGGTAGCGGTTGCGCGAGCGGCTCTTGGCCAGTGTCATGGTCTGTTCGGCTTTCTGCAGCAGCTTCTCGGGGCTGTCGCCATCTTCCGGGAACAGGGTGATGCCGATGGTGGCGCGTAGCTGCACCTGATGATCGTCAAGGGTGAAGGGCGTCTCGAGGTCATCGAGCACGCTCTGCGCCAGTTCGGCGGCTTCGTAAGGTTGTTCGATATCAGCCTGCACCAGAGCAAACTGATCGCCGCCGAGGCGGGCTAGGGCGCCAAGGCGGCCACTGTGGCTGCGTAGGCGGTCAGACAGTGCCAGCAGCAGTTGGTCGCCAGTCTGGTAGCTGAACTGTTCGTTGATGCCCTTGAAGTCATCTAGGCCGACGCACAGCACGGCCACGCGCCGCTGCATGCGGCCGGAGTCGTCGAGAATCTGCTCGAGTTGCTGCTGCAGTTGCAGGCGGTTGGGGAGGCTGGTGAGGAAGTCGTACTGCGACATGCGCTGCAGGCTGTTTTCCGCCTCGCGGCGCAAGTGAGTATTGCGTTCGATCGAGGCGAGCAGCCCGTTGGCCGTATTGATCCACAGGCCGAGCTCGTTCTTTTCATTGCCGGCGAGCATCGGCAGTTTGTGCTCGCTGGGCCGATCCGGGTTGATGCTGCTCAGGTGCTGGATGATCATGCCCAGCGGCTTGGTCAGCAGCCAGTAATAAACCAGGTACAGCACCAGGCCCATGGCCAGCGCGCGCAGCACGCCGGAGATGAAGATGATCACCGAGTTGGTGATAAAGCTTTCCCCGTACAGCGCTGTGTCCAGGGTGATGTTCAGGTCGCCGTAGTATTCGTTATACGGCTCGCGGCCAACCAGGCGGGTGCTGAAGTGCTGCTCTTCGCCAAGAATCGGGTCGGTCAGCCAGCGCATCGGCAGGTCAGCGAGTGGGCGGCTTTTCTCTGCGAGCATCTGTTCGCCTGGATGGCCGATGGAGGCCTGGCGTACCGAATCGTGTCGGAACAGGCCTTCGACCACCTGCATGCCCATTTCGCGGTCCAGGCTGTAGACCGCCTGGGTGGAGGGGTCGCGGAACATACCGAGAATGCGCTGCGAGTCACTGGTGATGGAGTGCCGGGTCTTGTACATGTCGAACACGATCTGACCGACGCTGAGCACCACGCCCACGGCAAGCGCGGACAACAGCACCACGCGCAGCAGTTTCACGGACAAGCTGTGCTTGAGTTCCAGCTTCAAATGGCAGTTCCTTGTGCGATACCCGGCGCCGGATTGGAGTTGAGTATTGGCAAAGTCGCGTTGGCAGTCAAAGGCCGCATGCGTGCGGCGCCCAATCTTGTCGCACCTGAGATAGCAATACCTGCTCTGTTTCGGAAAAAACCACCAAGTCTTGAGCGCCGCTCGTCGCTGTCGTCACATTACGACGGATAAAAAAATGCCCCCCTGATTCGCATCAGGAGGGCATCTTTATTCGCTGGCGCAGGGCTCAGGCAGCGAAGTTCTTCGCTACGAAGTCCCAGTTGACCAGGTTCCAGAACGCCTCGACATACTTCGGACGTACGTTGCGGTAGTCGATGTAGTAAGCGTGCTCCCAGACGTCGCAGGTCAGCAGCGGGGTGTCGCCGCTGGTCAGCGGGCAGCCGGCGCCGATGGTGCTGGCCAGGGCCAGGGAACCGTCAGCTTTCTTCACCAGCCAGCCCCAGCCGGAACCGAAGGTGCCGATGGTGACCTTGCTGAACTCTTCCTTGAACTTGTCGAAGGAACCGAAGGCTTTGTCGATGGCCGCAGCCAGCTCGCCAGTCGGTTGACCTCCACCGTTAGGGCTCAGGCAGTTCCAGTAGAAGGTGTGGTTCCATACTTGAGCGGCGTTGTTGAAGATGCCGCCGGAGGAGGCCTTGACGATTTCTTCCAGGCTCTTGCCTTCGAACTCGGTGCCAGGCACCAGGTTGTTCAGGTTCACGACATAGGTGTTGTGGTGCTTGTCGTGGTGGTACTCCAGGGTTTCCTTGGAGATGTGCGGCTGCAGGGCATCGTGTGCATAAGGCAGCGGCGGCAATTCGAAAGCCATGTCTATTCTCCTAATCAGGTCTGTTGCGATGAGCGCAAGGCCGATCACGGGCGGCCAAACAAGCGTCGGCGGATTTTTATCCTTTGCGACGCAGGGCTGGGATCATAGCACCGGGGCTACGGCATAACCACGCAGCAACTGTGCGGGATAGGGTTGCCAGAGCTGTTGCGCTGTTTTCAACCGTCACAACTTCAGGCCAGCTTCATCAAGGCGACACCCGCGACGATGATCAGGCAGGCCAGGGCGCGCAGCGGTGGCAGGCTTTCTTTCAGCAACAGGCGGCCGATCAGCAACGCGAATACCACGCTGGTTTCGCGCAGCGCCGAAACCAGCGCCACCGGCGCCTGGGTCATGGCCCAGATAGCGATGCTGTAGGCCAGCATCGACATCGCGCCGCCGAGCAGGCCGGCGCGCCAGTAAGGGCCGAGCATCGATACAACGCGTGGGCCGCGCTGCCCGAGGATCACCAGCGCCATCACCAAGCCGTTGACGGCGAACAGCCACGCTGAATACGACAGCGGATCGCCATTGGCGCGGGCGCCGCTGGCGTCGGCGAGCGTATAGGCGGCGATGAACAGTGCGGTCAGCAGGGCGTTGATCAGCAGGTCGCTGCCTGTCTTGCCGGTACCGCCGCGTAGCGCCATCAGCCAGATGCCGCCGACCAGCACGCCAAGCCCCAGCCATTGTCCGGCCGGCAGCACCTCACCGAGCAGCAGCACCGACAGCGCAGCGACCAGCAGCGGCGAGCTGCCGCGAGAAATCGGATACACCTGGCCAAGATCGCCATGCTGGTAGGCGCGGCTCAAGAACAGGTTGTAGCCGATGTGCAGCAGCGCCGAGAGGATAATCCACGGCCAGGCTGCTACTTCCGGCAGGGCTACGAAGGGCAGGGCGAAGAGGGCGACGATACCGGCGCCAATCTGGATCAGCGAGGCGGTAAGAAAGCGATCCAGACCGATTTTGAGCAGCGCGTTCCAGCCGGCGTGCAGAGCCGCGGCGGCGATGACCATGAGAAAGACGCCTGTTTCCACTGCCGCTCCGTTCATTGTCTGGAACGCGCCAGCATAGCACCTAGCGCATGGGCATCCGGGCGTTACAGCGGGTTGGCGACCAGTTGCCAGGCAATGGCGAACATCATCGTTGCCACCACCAGGTCGATGATCCGCCAGGTCAGCGGGCGAGCCAGCCAGGGCGCGAGCCATGCCGCGCCGAGGGCCAGGCACAGGAACCACGCCATCGAGGCGCTGGCGGCACCAGCAGCATAGGCCGGCGGCACGGCTTGCTGAGCACCGAGCGAGCCGATCAGCAGCACGGTGTCCAGGTAAACGTGGGGGTTGAGCAGGGTGACCGCCAGGGTTGCCAGCATGACCGCACGCAATGAACGCGGTGCACCACCTTCGACCTGCAATCCAGCCGGCCGGCAGGCCCGCAGTAGCGCCTGAGCGCCATACCAGAATAGAAACGCCGCACCGCCCCAGCGCGCGATGCCGAGCAGCAGTTCGCTTTGCAGCAGCAGAGTCGCCAGGCCGAACACACCGGCGCTGATCAGCAACGCGTCACAGACGATGCACAGCAGCGCAACCGGCAGGTGGTGTTCGCGCCGCAGGCTTTGCGCGAGCACGAAGGCATTCTGGGCGCCAAGGGCGACGATCAGCCCGGCGGTGATTGCCAGGCCATTGGTGTAGCTCTGCCACATGGCGGTTTTCCTTGCGAGATCGAGGTTCAGAAGGGGGTGGGATATCTATCAGTCTGCGGCGAATGCTTGTATAAGAAAAAGCAATATTGCTGATCGCTCATTAGGAAAATCGATTGCTGGATTACAAGTTGCTGGCCGCTCTTGCGGCGGTGGTCGAACAGGCGGGCTTCGAGCGCGGCGCCCAGGTGCTGGGCTTGTCACAGTCGGCAGTGTCCCAGCGCATCAAATTGCTCGAGGCGCGCATCGGTCAGCCGGTGCTGCTGCGGGCGATGCCGCCGACGCCGACCGATGTCGGGCGGCGGCTGCTCAATCATGTGCAGCAGGTGCGTTTGCTCGAGCGCGATCTGCAGCAGCAGGTGCCAAGCTTGGAGGCTGACGGTGAAACCCAGCGCCTGCGAATCGCGGTGAACGCTGACAGCCTGGCAACCTGGTGGGCCAGGGCGGTGGCGGAGTTCTGCGCCAGCCATCGGGTGCTGTTGGAGCTGGTGGTCGAGGATCAGGAAGTGGGTCTCAAGCGCATGCGTGCTGGCGACGTGGCCGCCTGCGTATGTGCTGCGGAGCGGCCGGTGTCCGGCGCGCGCAGCTTGGCGCTAGGCGCCATGCGTTACCGGGCCATGGCCAGCCCGGCATTTATCGCCCGGCATTTTCCAGGCGGGGTGAATGTCGAGCGTATCGCTCAGGTGCCAGCCATCGTGTTCGGCCCGGATGACCAACTGCAGCACCGTTACCTCAGCGAGCTCGGGCTGTCGGGCAGTTTTCTGCATCACCTGTGTCCATCGTCCGAAGGCTTCCTGCGCCTGACTGCTGAAGGCCTGGGTTGGGGCATGGTGCCTGAGCCGCAGATGGTCGAGGCGATGGCACGCGGCGAGTTGGTCGAGCTGCTCCCGGAGCGGCCCATCGATGTGCAGTTGTACTGGCATCACTGGCGTAACGGCGGCGACCTGCTCGATCAGCTGACCCGGCACCTACAGCGGCATGCCGGCAATTATCTGGTGGCACCGGCATGAGCACAGCTGTCGCCAGCTGCAAGACGCACTTATAGTGCGCCCAGCAGCGAGCGGAGGGCGCGATGAAGATTCTGGTCACCGGAGCAAGCGGTTTCATTGGCGGGCGGTTTGCCCGGTTCGCCCTTGAGCAGGGCCTGGACGTGCGCGTTACCGGCCGCCGTGAGGAGGCGTTCGAGCACCTGATCCGCCGGGGCGCACAGTTCATGCCCGGCGACCTCAGCGATCCCGAGCTGGCGCTCGCCCTGTGCAGCGACGTCGAGGCCGTGGTGCACTGCGCCGGAGCCGTCGGCGTATGGGGACGCTACGAGTACTTTCACCAGGGCAACGTGGTGCTTACCGAGAACGTTATCGAGGCCTGCCTCAAGCGTGGCGTGCGCCGCCTTGTGCATCTGTCCTCGCCGTCGATCTATTTCGATGGCCGCGATCACCTCGGCCTGCGCGAAGAGCAGGTGCCCAAGCGCTTCTCCAGCCATTACGCGCGCACCAAGTTTCTCGCCGAGCAGCGCCTGTTCGGCGCCCAGGAATTCGGCCTGGAAGTGCTGGCGCTGCGGCCGCGCTTCGTTACCGGAGCTGGAGATGTGAGCATCTTCCCGCGGATGATCGCCATGCAGCGCAAAAAACGCCTGTCGATCATCGGTAACGGCCTGAACAAGGTCGACTTCACCAGCGTGCACAACCTCAACGACGCGCTGTTCGGCGCCTTGCTGGCCGGCGCCCCGGCGCTCGGCAAGGCCTACAACATCAGCGATGGCGCACCGCTACCGCTGTGGGACGTGGTCAACTACGTGCTGCGCCAGTTGGAGTTGCCGCAGGTCACCCGGCATGTTCCGGTCGGCCTGGCGCGCAGCCTGGCCAGCGTCAGCGAGGGCGTATGCAGCCTGTTGCCCGGTCGCCCCGAGCCGGCGTTGACTCGTCTGGCGGTGGATGTGATGAGCCGCGACTTTTCCCTCGATATCAGCCAGGCGCGCCAGCACCTGGACTACGAAGCGGGCCATAGCCTTTGGCCGGCTCTGGATGAGTTCTGCCGCTGGTGGAAGGCGCAGAGCTAAATTGCGGTGAGCCTGACCCACACCGCTGGCCAGTAGGGAACCTGAGCGCCCTGCGCCGGGTCTGTGTGCGCAATACGCCGCGTCGATCACTCGTCGATTGCGGGCACTACGACACCCAAGTGCCACCTGCGAATCGGTATACTGCGCGGCACTTTGCCTCCACCGTGGTTTCCCCAAGGTTCTCTACATGCGTAACGATGCCCACGACGAATTCGATGACGTACCCAGCCTGACCCCGGACCGCCGCGATGACGACGAATTCGGGCCCGAGCCGCAGCCTTACGCCCGCGCAGGTGCTGCGCCGCGTGCCGCCAAGGCACCGCGCGCGGCGAGCACCGGGCCGCTGTGGGCGCTGGTCGGTGCGCTGAGCATCGCTCTGGCCGGCCTCGGTTGGTGGAGCTTCCAGCAGATCAGCCTGATGGAGCAGCAGCTGGTGGCGACCCAGGAAAGCTTCGCGCGCATCAGCGAAGAAGCGGCCGGGCGCATTCAGGACATTACCGGCAAGGTGGTGGCGGCCGAGTCCAGCTCCACCAGCGGCAGCGAGGCGCTGAAACTGCAAGTGCGTCAGCTGGAGAGCAAGGTTGCCGAACTGACCAAGCAGCAGCAGGCCGCAGGTGGCCAGCAAAGCGGGCAGGACAAACGCATCGAGCAACTGGTCGCCGACCTCAAGGCCCAACAGGGCGATGCTGGTAAATATGGCGACAGCCTGAAGACCATTGGCAGCAGCCAGGACTCGCTGAAAAGCGAACTGGCGACCCTGAAAACCGAGCTGGCTTCGCTGAAAAGCAGCCAGGGCGATGCTGGCAAGCTGGCAGCTCAGGTCAAGACCCTGTCCGGCGAAATCGACGCACTGAAGAAAACCGGCAACTCCAATGCCGCCGTCGAGCGCCTGGAGCAGGACATGCTGGTGCTCAAAAGCGAGTTGGACAATCGCCCGGCGGCCAGCAACAGCGGCAGCAGCACCGCCGAGTTCGATGCCTTCCGCGCGCAGACCACCCGTAGCGTCAACACCCTGCAGGCGCAGATTCAGAACCTGCAACAGCAGATCGACGCTCGTTGATCAGCCCAATCCATCGATACGAAAAAGCCCGCGGTTACGCGGGCTTTTTGTTGGCGCTAAGGAACGTTACAGGCGCGGATAGTCGATGTAGCCGACTGGGCCGGAGCCGTAGAAGGTTTCCTTGTTCGGCTCGTTGAGCGGTGCGTTCTGGCGCAGGCGCTCGGGTAGGTCCGGGTTCGCGATGAAAGGCACGCCAAATGCGACGGCGTCGGCCTTGCCGCTGGCCAGCCAGGCGTTTGCCTGATCCTTGGTGAAGCCTTCGTTGGCGATGAATACGCCGCCGAATGCTTCTTTCAGGCTTGGCGACAGGCTGTCGTCGGCTTCGTGCTCACGGGCACAGAGGAAGGCGATGTTGCGCTTGCCCAGCTCACGAGCAACAAAGGTGAAGGTTTCGGCGCGGTTGGAGTCGCCCATATCGTGGCTGTCGGCACGCGGCGCCAGGTGCACGCCGACGCGGCCCGGCTCCCACACGCTCAGCACCGCATCGGTGACTTCCAGCAGCAGACGCGCACGGTTTTCCAGGCTGCCACCGTAGTTGTCGGTGCGCTTGTTGGTGCTGTCCTGCAGGAACTGGTCGAGCAGGTAACCGTTGGCCGAGTGGATTTCCACGCCGTCGAATCCGGCAGCCTTGGCGTTCTCGGCGCCCTGACGATAAGCCTCGACGACGTCGGCGATTTCTTCGCTTTCCAGAGCGCGTGGGGTCACGAAGTCCTTCATCGGGCGAATCAGGCTGACGTGGCCAGCTGGTTTGATGGCGCTCGGTGCTACCGGCAGTTCACCGTCCAGGTAGACCGGGTCGGAAATACGGCCGACGTGCCAAAGTTGCAGAACGATCTTGCCGCCGTTGGCGTGCACGGCCTTGGTGACGTTGCTCCAGCCACGCACCTGGTCGTCGGACCAGATGCCGGGGGTGTTCGGGTAGCCCACGCCCATGGGCGTGACCGAGGTGGCTTCGCTGATGATCAGGCCAGCCGAGGCGCGCTGTACGTAGTACTCGGCCATCAGGGCATTCGGTACGCGGCCTTCGTCGGCGCGGCAACGGGTCAGCGGCGCCATGATGACGCGGTTGGCGAGTTCCAGATCGCCGATCTTGATGGGGTCGAACAGTGTGGTCATTGCCTAGATCCTCGAAACATTCGCTCGGTACAGGTTGATGGACGGGTTAACAGGTTCGCGTAGCGATCGCGCCAGGTCAGAGATCGCGGGTAATCCGCTCGATAAAGGCCGCGATGGCCGCATCGTTGCGCTTGAAGAAATTCCATTGGCCGACCTTGCGGCTGGTCACCAGGCCAGCGCGCAGCAGCGTGGCCAGATGCGCCGAAACCGTGGATTGCGAGAGCCCGGTGGTTTGGTCGAACTTGCCGGCGCACACGCCGATGTCGAACGAGTGATCGGGCTGCACGAAGTGTGCTTCAGGCTCTTTCAGCCAGCGCAGGATGTCGCGGCGCACCGGGTGGGCCAGCGCCTTGATCACTTCGTCCAGGTCCATCTCTTCGGGGTTCATCGGCTCTCCTGTGTAGCTGCAACGGCATATCGCGATGGGGCGAACTTTATATCGAGACTTGGCGATATACAGATCGTTCAAGCAGATAGTGCATATCGAGCGGCGTGATGGCGCGCCACTCGCGGCCAGCCAATCAAGGCTTTAAGCTGAGTGTCATGAATTACCTCGCACACCTTCACCTGGGCGGCGATGCGCCCGCCGAACTGCTTGGCAGCCTGTACGGCGATTTCGTCAAAGGGCCGCTGGCTGGGCAGTGGCCGGCCGCCATTGAGGCGGGCATTTCCCTGCACCGGCGCATCGATGCCTTCACCGACAGCCACCCGCTGCAGGCCCGGGCGCGGGCACGCTTTCCCGCCGAGCGTCGGCGTGTGGCCGGGATCTTTCTCGACCTGTTCTTCGATCATTGCCTGGCCCGCGACTGGCAGCGCTACAGCGACCAGCCGCTGCAGCGGTTCACCGACCGCGTTTATCGTGTGCTGGCCGCCGAGCCGCAATTGCCCGGCAGCCTGCAGCACATCGCGCCACGCATGGCGGCGCAGGACTGGTTGGGCAGTTACGAGGAATTCGAGGTGCTGGGGCAGGTGATCGCCGGTATGTCGCGGCGCCTGTCACGGCCAGGGTTGCTGGACGGCGGGCTCGACGAGCTGCGCCGTCTCTACGAGCCGCTGAGCGAGGATTTCAGCGCCTTCTATCCCGAGCTGATGGCCTTCGCCCGGGAGCAGCGCGGCGGATAGCGCCGCTGCATCGTTCTCACTTCGCGAGCTGCCCGCAGAACTTCAGTGCTGCTCTGACGCGTTCTGCAATCTCTCGAACAGCGCCGCATCGACCTTCTTGCGTCGCGCGCCTTCCAGGTGCGCGCGCATGCGGTCGGCGGCGGCGAGGCGGTCGCCCTGTTCGATCAGGTCGAGAATCTCCAGGTGTTGCTCGACCTGAGCGCGGCGATGCTCGCGGGACACATCGACTCGGTATTCGACCAGGCGCCGCAGGCGGTCCAGGCGCTTGAGCGACTGCAACAGAAAACGGTTGCCGGAAAACCCTGCGATGATCTCGTGGAAGCGCGAGTTAGCTTCGTAGAGCTCCTCGATAGTCATGCTCAGGTAGCCACCCTCGGCGATAAATGTCTGCTGCTTGCGGCAGTCCGCCAATAGTTCGCGGTCGATCTGGAAGGTCGGTGACAGCAGCCCGGCAGGCTCGATAATCGAGCGAAAGGCGAAGCTTTCTTCGTAGGCCTCGATCGAGTCGATCACCGGCAGCATCTTCCAGCCCTGGCCGCTGCGCTGCTCGGCCCAGCCTTCTTGCTGCATGCGCAGTAGGGCGGCGCGCAACTCGGCTCGTGACACGTCGAACTGACGCATCAGCTCGATCTCGGTGAACTGCTCGGGCAACTGCCGCGACAGGCGCAGGGCGACGAAGCGGCGATAGACAGAGTCCTCCTCGGCCTCGGCGATTTCCTGCACCAGCTCATTGAGCTCGTCGGCGGCCTGGGCGAGGAAGAAGCCGCGGTTGCGGTCGTGCTTGAGCATGCCGCGCTCGGCGAGGTGGTTGAGCACGAACTTTACCGGGGTGCGCGAGGTGTTCAGCGTTTGCGCCAAATGCGATTCGACTAGGTGGTGGCCAATGGGCAGCCGCTCACGGCGCACGTAGGCGATCACCTCGCGGGCGACGCGCTTCTGCAGGGCAGTGAGTACCGCCGAAGGGGTGTTGTCCTGGGCCATGGCAGTGAGCGTCGATTCCTGTGCGGGGTAATGCGCCTGCCGAACCTCTCGGCAGGCGCTGCATTCTGCTACGTAATCCGCGCCACGGAAAGATGTCTGTGGCCGTGGGTTTTCAATTTTGGATTGTTTTTTATTACCTCAAAGATCAATAATGGTGCCGTCGAACCACGAGGCCGGCGGCAAGTTTTCTCGATTCATGCCGCTGCGCTCGACAGGCTGTGAACAACGTAGCGATAAAAAACACCGCACAAGAATGCTCTCGTTTTCCGCGACCACCTCGATCTGGATCAATCACCACGCTGCTGGTGCACGTACCGAAGGGGACGCAATGTTCAAGACCCACTGGACCAACCATCTGGCAACGCCCCTGATCGGCGTGCTCGGCGCAGTGATCGCCACATTTATCGGCTGGCCACTGCCTTGGATGATCGGCTCGCTGGTCGCGGTGATCATCGTGCGCTGCGCCACGACCTTGCAGTTGCAGCCGTTGCCGGGCGGGCGCAAGTTCGGCCAGTGGATCATCGGTATCGGCATCGGCCTGCACTTCACACCGGCGTTGGTCGCGCAAATCGCCGGGCACATGCTGCCGATCATCATTGGCGCGCTGATCACCGTGCTCAGCAGCATCGCTGGCGTGTGGTTTATGCGCCGTACCGGCGAAAGCATGGCCACAGCGTATTTTTCCAGCATGCCGGGTGGCTCGAGTGAAATGGTCAACCTCGGTGCCCGCAACGGCGCCGAACTGACTCGCGTTGCGGCAGCGCAAAGCCTACGGGTGGTGGCCGTGGTGCTGCTGGTGCCGGCGGTGTTCAAGTTTCTGCTCGGCGATGGTGAGGTTCACCTGCACAGCGCGCATGCCGATTGGCCGTGGCTGGCGCTGATCATGCCGGTAGCCGCGGCAGCTGGCTGGTTGCTGCAGCGCTACCGCCAGCCCAACCCATGGCTATTCGGGCCGCTGCTGGTCAGCGCCGCCGCCAGCATTGGCTTCGACCTGAGCAGCACGCTGCCAGCCGGCGCCAGCCAGGTCGGCCAGTTGATGATCGGCAGCGCCCTGGGCTGCTTTTTCAACCGCGCGTTCTTCCGTTATGCCCCGTCATTTCTGGCCCGTACCCTGATCACCACCTTGGTGATGATGTTGGTGGCGTTCGTCGGTGCAGTGTCGATTGGCTGGGCAAGCGGGCTGGATATTCAGTCCCTGACCCTGGGCATGATGCCCGGTGGTATTGCCGAGATGAGCCTGACGGCCGAGACCCTGCAGCTGGCTGTACCGCTGGTGACGGCGATGCAGGTGGTGCGGTTGTTTCTGGTGCTGTTCCTGGCCGAGCCGATCTTCCGGCGTTGGTTGCAGACGGATAGTCCGCAGTTGCGGCGGGCTTGAGCGGTCTCGCCGTAATTCCATGGGGCGGTGGCCGAAGCCGCTGGTGAGCGGAATAATTTTGTAGGAGTGGCTTTAGCCACGAGCTGTTTATCAAGACAAACAAAGATCTCGCGGCTAAAGCCGCTCCCACGCGGTCGCTGGGATTGCGCTTTTGTCTTGTCGCCCTTGCGCCGCGGAAAATGAGTTCCCAAAAGATCTTGAGCCGGCCCTAAGCCGCAGCCTGAGTTTCCTGCTGCTGCGCCCCATACAACGCTTCGCTAACCGCCGCCTGCGCACGGCGGGCCAGTTCGTTGCGGTTGCCCGAGTTGCTGGCAATCGGTTCGAGCAGTTGGATTTCCACTTCGGCCACATCGCTGTTCATCAGCCGCAACAGGTGCGAAAGCATGTCGTCGTCGCCAATAAAGGGCGCCACGTTGCAGCGCTGGCCATCGCGCAGATAGCGAATGGCGACAGGCTGCAGGTCGATGCCGCTTTCGATGGCGCTGCTCAGCAGGCGGCCATGGAAGGTGCGCAGCGCGGCGCCGTCGCAGGTGGTGCCTTCGGGGAAGATCAGTAGGTGGCGGCCGCCGTTGAGGTGGCGGCCCAGTTGCTGATTGAGCAGGCCGCCGTCACCAGCGCCGCGGCGGATGAACAGGGTGCCCGCCTTGTGTGCCAGCCAGCCGGCCAGCGGCCAGGTGCGCACTTCAGCCTTGGACAGGAACGACAGCGGCGCGAGCATGCCGATCAGCGGAATGTCCGTCCAGGAGATGTGATTGCTCAGCCACAGCATCGGCTTTTGCGGTACCTGCCCATGCACGCTGACGCGAAAGGGCAGCGCATTGCCGAGGCGAGCAAGAAACCAGCGAGTCAGGCGCTGGCGTAGGCCCAGCAAGTCGCGGCGAGTCAGGCGTTCGACCGGTACCAGAAAAGCTGCCAGCAGCGCACCGACGCCGAGCACTGCCACGAGGCGGGTCAGGCGCAGGTACAGACGCAGTTTATTCATGGGTTTTTCGGCCTGGACATAAGAGGATAGGGCGCTGAAACGGGCAGCGCCCGGCGAGGCATTTCTACCGCGCCGGGGAGCAGTGGGCAAGCGGCCGATCAGACTGCCGCTTTGAAATGCTTGGCGTAGCGCGGGCACAGCTCGTCGCGCTTGAGCAGGATGAACACGTCGGCGACCTGGAAATCCTTGTCCCAACACGGCTCGCCGCACACCTTGGCGCCCAGGCGCATATAGGCCTTGAGCAGCGGCGGCATCTCGGCGATCACGTTGGCGGAAATCTCCAGCGCAGGCAGCGGTGTTTTCGGTTCGGCGCGCAGGTTTTCGGTGCATAGATGACGTTCGCGTAGGCGCTGCATGATCGCCTGGGCCTGGATGCCGCCGTCCTGCATGGGAATGCTGGCGCAGCCCATCAGGTAGCGGTAGCCGCCCTCGTTGAGCACTTCGGCCAGTTCGGCCCACAGCACGGCGATGGTGCCGCCGTTGCGGTAGGCGGCATCGACGCAGGTGCGGCCGATCTCCAGTACCGGGCCTTGCAGGTGGCGCAGGCCATGCAGGGCGAATTCCTCTTCGCTGTAGAAGCGCCCGAGACCAGCAGCGGCCTGGTGATCGAGCAGGCGTGTGGTGGCGACCAGCGCGCCGCTGTTCAGGTCACGCACGCCGATGTGCTGGCAGTGCATGTCGTAGTCATCCATGTCCAGGCCCAGCTCGGCGCCTTGGAGCTTGGCATCGAATTCGGCGCTGAATACGCGAAAGCGCAGGGCCTGTGCCTCGCGCAGGGCGCGCGCGGTGGTCAGGCGCTCGGCCTGCAGGCGACGGGGAGTGCTGCTGCGCTCGGGTGCCATGGCGTTCTGGGTCATGCCTTACCTCCGTTGCGGGTCGGGCAGCCTTGCTGCGCACGAACCGGAATTAGCCTGCAGACCTGAGCAAACTCAGGAAACAGGCTCAGGCTAGGCAGAGCGGGTGTCACGCCTGTGAAGGTTCGGTGATGCTTGTGTGACAGCCATATCAGGTGGCAACAGCACATCAATCCAGGGATGCAGCGTGCAGGCGCCTCTCTTACCATGTGCGCCTCTCAGCTTTTCGAGCGCGCGCACCCTATGTTCTTCATCAGAAACCTCGGCTTGCCTTTCATTCTTATCGTTGGCGGTATGGTGGCCATGTTTGGGCTGGTGCTGCTCTCGCAGCAGGGCGGCGCGGCCACGGTCTGGGCGAAGGCTATCTCGCCCTGGATGATCCTGCTGCCGGCCTTCGGGGCGGCTTTGGCGGCAAGGCGCCTGGTGCAGATCTGGCAGTGGCGGCGCGGCACGTTGAACGGCGGTTGCCCGAGTTGCACTGGGGTGATGGTGCGGCGGCGGTGCCGCATGTGCGGGCATTACGACTGACCGCGCTTTCCCTGATCCACATCAGCTCGCGCCAGCTGCCCGCTCTCTAAGCTCTGCCACTTTGGCTGACGAGTGTGCCGGTATGCGCCGCGACCCCATCTTGCTGTTCGACAACGGCACCCACACCTGCATGATGTTCGACGACCTGGTCAGCGGCGAGGGCGTGCAGTCCAACCAGTTCCTGATCATCGACCACGATCAGTACCTGCTGCTCGACCCCGGCGGCGACCTGACCTACATGCCTTTGTCGATGGAGCTGTCCAAGCACATTCCGCTGCAGGAGCTGACCTATATCTTCGCCTCGCATCAGGACCCGGACATCATCGCCTCGCTGGACAAGTGGCTGCTGCACACCAAAGCGCAGGTCATCTGTTCCAAGCTGTGGGCGCGCTTTCTGCCGCACCTGACCGCCAACTACCTGGCCCTGAGCCGCGGCATCAACACCTATGACCGCATCATAGCGCTGCCTGACCGCGGCCAGTCGTTCGCCCTCGGGCGTTGCACCCTCAAGGCCGTGCCCGCGCACTTCCTGCATTCGGTGGGCAATTTCCAGCTCTATGACCCGCTGAGCAAGATCCTCTTTTCCGGCGATATGGGCGCCTCGATGCTCGATGACGCCGGCCCCGTCGAGGATTTCGCCGCCCACGTGCCGAGCATGCTCGGGTTTCATCGTCGCTACATGGCCAGCAACAAGGCCTGCCGGCTGTGGGCAGGCATGGTGCGCGACATGGACGTGGAGATGATCGTGCCGCAGCATGGCCGGCCATTCGTGGGGCGGGAAATCATCAGCGCATTTCTGTACTGGATCGAGAACCTGGAATGCGGGCTCGATCTGCTCGGCCCCGAGGACTATCAGCTGCCGCGCTAACTCCTGACAGGTGCCGCTCTTTGCAAGGCGCACGGCGCCGGCTATCTTGGCGCATCCCCGTTGTCGACGAGCCGCCATGCGCCGTTTTTCCCATCTTTTGTGTGTGAGCGACTGATGCCTGGTCAGGTCTATCCCTGGCGCCAGGGTAATCAGTTCACCTTGCTAAACGACGGCCCGGCGTTTTTCCCGCGGATGATCGCCTGTATCGACGCCGCCCGTGAAACCGTCGAACTCGAACAGTATCTGGTGTGCAGCAGCGCCTGCACCGACGCGTTGCTGCGCGCGCTGTGCGAGGCGGCCGAGCGTGGCGTGGAGGTGCGCTGCCTGTTCGATGCCTTTGGTTGCCAGGCGCTCAGCGCAACCGATCGGCAGCGTATGCTCGATGCCGGCGTGCAACTGCGCTGGTACAACCCATTGCGCTGGCGGCGCGGGGTGCGCAACCTGTACCGCGATCACCGCAAATTGCTGGTGGTCGACAGCGAGGTCGCCTTTGTCGGCGGCACAGGTTCTACCGATGATTTCTGGACGCCTGGCGAGCCCGAAAGCGCCTGGCATGAAGTGATGGTGGAAATTGCAGGGCCGCTGGTGGACGACTGGTTGCAACTGTTCGACCGCCAATGGCAGGCCAACAATTCGCGCTTCGCCTGGCGTCCGTATCTGACCCCGCATCGTCAGCCGTTGCCACACTTGCCAAAAGAAGGGCCAGGCTGGGGCCGGGTGGCCTATGCCGATGCCCGCCAGCACCGCGACATCCTGCAGTCGCTGGTGCGTGCGCTCAATGGCGCTCAGCATCGAGTGTGGCTGGCCACACCGTATTTTCTGCCCACCTGGCGGGTGCGCCGCGCCTTGCGCAAGGCGGCCGGGCGTGGCGTCGACGTGCGCCTGCTACTCAGCGGTCGGCATACCGACAACCCGCCGGTGCGCTTTGCCGGGCAGCGTTACTACCCGCGGCTGCTCAAGGCCGGCGTGCGCATCTTCGAATTCCGCCCGCGTTTTCTGCACCTGAAGATGGTGCTGGTCGATGACTGGACCAGCGTCGGTTCCTGCAACTTCGACCACTGGAACCTGCGCTTCAACCTCGATGCCAACGTCGAGACGCTGGACGCAGCCTTCACCGCGGCCGTGCAGCAGAGCTTCGAGACCGATTTCGCGCAGAGCCGCGAGGTGGATTTGCAGATGTGGCAGGCGCGGCCGTTCTGGATGCGCGTGCGTCAGCGCGTATGGGGCTGGGCCGATCGCCTGATCGTCAATCTGCTCGATCGACGACGCTGATCCGCCCCAGCACGCGCAGGTACAGGCGCATGGTGGTGCCAACGCCTGGCGCCGTTTCCACCCGTACGTCACCGCCAGTGTGGTTGGCGAACTCGCGGGCCTGGGCCAGGCCGAGCCCGGTGCCTTTGCCGGCTTGCTTGGTGGTGAAAAACGGATCGAATACCTTGGTCGCGAGCTCCGCAGACATGCCCGGGCCATCGTCCTTGACGCTTAGCACCAGGTAGTTGCCGTCACTCAACTGCGCGTCACCAGCGAGCTGTTCCAGGTGCGTGCTGATCAGCACCTGGCCACGGCCCTGCATGGCGTCACGGGCGTTGCTGAGCAGATTGAGCACCACGGCCTGCAGCTGCACTTCGTCGCACATCACGCCCACGTCTCGGGCCGCAAGGTCGAAGCTCAGGTTGATGTCGCTACCCAAGGTGCCGGCCAGCAGCTCGCGGGCTCCATCGAGACGCTCACTGATGTCGATGCACGCCAGTTCTGGGCCGTCCTGGCGGACGTTGGCGAGCAGCTGGCGAATCAGCTTGCCGCCTTGCTCCACGGCCTGCAGACCGGTCTGCGCGAAACGCTTCACGTCGGCTGGCCTGCGTGAGCGCAGCTGAGCCATTTGCAGGCTGCTGCTAAGCACCTGCAGCAGGTTGTTGACGTCGTGGGCGATGCTCGCGGTCAGCATGCCCAGCGATGACACGCGGCGGGCATGGCGCAGTGATTCTTCGGCCTCGCGGTGGCGCGCCTGGGCCTGCTCCAGCTCATCGAGCAGCTCACTGGCGTGGCGCTCGCGCTGCAACTCCAGCAGGCGCAGTTGCAGCAGCGCCGCCGTCTGCCTGGCCAGCGCCTGCAACGCCTGGCGTTGCGGCTCGGCGAGAGCCCGTGGGCGCGTGTCGATCACGCACACGGTGCCCAGCGGGTGACCCGAGTCAGTGCGAATCGGGGCGCCGGCATAAAAGCGGATGTGCGGCTCGCCGAGCACCAGGACGCTGTGCTGAAAGCGCGGATCCTCGAGGGCATTCTCGACCACCAGTATGTCGTCGGGCTCGAGAATCGCATGGGCGCAGAACGCCAGGTCGCGATGGGTTTCGCGAACATCCAGGCCGACACACGCCTTGAACCATTGCCGTTCCCGATCGACCAGCGAAACCAGCGCAATCGGCGTATCGCACAGGGTGGTCGCCAACAGCACGACATCATCGAAACCCTGCTCGGGAGCTGAGTCGAGAATGTCGAGGTGTTCGAGCGAGAGCACGCGCTCTTCTTCGTCGTCAGGAAACGGAGCAGGGCGATGGGGCATCAGGAGGTACCGCAGAAGGAGTGGCGGCATGATGCGCTGCGCACTTATGGGAGGCAAGGCCGTTTGGTAAGCGCAGTCCGACCGTTTTGTAACGGCACGGGCGGCTCGGTAAATGGTTGAACCAGCTTTTCTCCGCCTCGGTCACAACCTGCAGATGGCCTTGCAAGGCCGCGAATAGCGTTAGCCGATGAGGAAACCCCATGCAGATTTTTGAAGCGTTGCGAGAAAGCCATGATCGTCAGCGGGCGATGGCCGAGGCGCTGGTCGCCACCACCGGCGATTCGCCCGAGCGTGCCCAGTATTACCAGGAACTGAAGGACGAGTTGCTGGCTCATGCGCGGGCCGAGGAGCGGTTTTTCTACTCGCCGCTGATGAAGCACGATGCCGGCGTCGACTTGTCTCGCCATGGTGTGGCCGAGCATCACGAGATGGACGAATTGCTGGAAACCCTGGAAGAAACCGACCCTTCCAGCCCGTCGTGGATCGCCACGGCTCGCAAGCTCAAGGACAAGATATTCCACCACCTTGAGGATGAGGAACACACCTTCTTCCAGCAGGCCGGCAAGATGCTCACCGACCAGCAGAAGACCAGCCTCGCCAGCCAGTACGTCAAGGATTACGAAGAAGCCCTGGCGTGATCCTACCGACCCGCCGCGTTGTGTGGCGGGTCAGTCGGCGAGCAGTTCGCGCACCCTTGATGCCAGAGCATCGAGGCCAAAGGGTTTGGTCAGCACCGCGATGCCGGGCGCCAGTTGGCCGTCGGTGAGCAGCGAGTTTTCTGCGTAACCGGTGATCAGCAGTACCGGCATAGCCCTCCTGACCAACAGCCCGGCGTCGGCCATCTGGCGGCCGTTCATGCCGCCGGGCAGACCGACATCGCTGATCAGCAGGTCTATGGTGACATCCGACTGCAACAGCGCGAGGCCAGCAGCACTGTCACTGGCCTCGATGACATTCAAGCCAAGCTCCTCCAGAACATCGGTGACCAGCAGGCGAATGGTCGGCTCGTCGTCGACCACCAGCACCGTCTTGCCTTGTCGTTGGGGCACGGGCTCCAGGCCTGTTGCAGCGCCTGGTGCGGTATCGGCTTCCGGCACGCCCGCGTGGCGGGGCAGGTACAGCGTCACCGTCGTGCCTTCACCGACCACCGAGACGATGCGCATCTGCCCGCCCGACTGCTTGGCGAAGCCATAAGCCATCGACAGCCCCAGGCCGGTGCCTTCGCCAATCGGCTTGGTGGTGAAGAAGGGCTCCACCGCGCGTGCGACGATCTGCGGCGGCATGCCGACGCCATCGTCGCTTACCGCCAGGCTCAGGTACTCGCCTTCGGGCAGGTTGAGCGTCATACCACGGGCGGCATCGATCCACAGGTTCTGGGTGCAGGCCTTGATCACGCCGCCGCCTGGCATGGCGTCACGGGCGTTGATGCACAGGTTGAGTAGGGTGTTTTCAAGCTGCGAGGCATCCACCAGCGCCGTCCACAGGTTGGCCTGCAGGTCGCTTTCCAGGCGGATGCCAGGGCCGACGGTGCGCTGGATCATTTCCAGCATGCCGGCGATCAGCCCGTTGGCGTCGGTGGGCTTGGGCAGCAGCGTCTGTCGGCGCGAGAAGGCCAGCAAGCGATGGGTCAGCGATGCGGCGCGGCGGGCTGCGGTTTCCGCGGAACTCATGTACTTGCTCAGTTCGTGGAAGCGCCCCTGCTCGATGCGCAGGTGCATCAACTCCAGGGAGCCGGAGATGCCGGCGAGCAGGTTATTGAAGTCATGGGCCAGGCCGCCGGTGAGCTGGCCGATGGCTTCCATCTTCTGTGACTGGCGCAGGGATTCTTCGGCCATGTGCTGGGCGGTGACGTCGCGGCCGACGAAGTGGAACACCCGGCCTGCCGAGTCCGGTGCGGCGTTCCACAGGAACGAGCGCGTTTCACCGCTCTTGCTGCGCAAGCGGCTGGTGAAGCCACTGACTTTTTCGCCCTTGGCGAGGCGCTCCATGAGGCCCAGTACATCGGCCCAGTCATCTTCGACCACCAGATCGAGGAACGGGGTTTTCAGCAAGTGCTCGCTATCCCAGCCCAGCAGCTGCGTCCAGGCCGGGTTGATGGTCTTGAAGTAACCGTCGATACCGGCTGAGCCCATCAGGTCGTTGGTGCTTTCCCACAGGCGGTCGCGCTCGGCGGTGCGCTTGCGTAGTTCGGCGCGGTTGAGCTTTTCGCGGGTGATATCGCGCGCCGAGCAGTAGGTCTTGCGGCCATCGGGCACGGCTACCCAGGACAGCCAGCGCCATTCGCCGTTCTTGCAGCGAAAGCGATGTTCCAGCCCCAGCGCCGGTTCGCCGGCCTGCTTGAAGTTCTGCCACACGTTGTGGGTACCGGCTTTGTCCTTGGGGTGCACGAAGTCGAGAAAGTGAGTGTTGGCCAGCTCTTCCTCGGACCAGCCAAGGGTCACCTGCCAGGCCGGATTGGTCGATTCGAAGTAACCCTCGTGGTTGAGCACGCCGAGCAGGTCCGGAGTGATCTGCCAGGTGCGCCCGCGCTCGAAGGTCTGGGCGATGACCTTCTGTTCGAGTTCGGCATTGAGCGCCATGACCCGCGCGATGGCACGGTCGCGTTCACCTTCGATGGCGCGGCGGTCTTCGACGTTGATCAGCACGCCAGGAAAGCTCAGGCCAGTGCCATCGGCTGCCAGTTCGACGCGGCCGTTGGCCTCCAGCCAGTAGTAGCGGCCATCGGCACGGCGCACGCGGTACTGGTGCGCATACGGGCCACCACGGGAGATCACATCGTTGATGGCCGCGTGCAGGCTGTCGATATCTTCGGGGTGAACCGTCGCCACCACTTGTTGCAGGCTGAGGCCTTCGCGGCCCAGGGCTGGGTCGAGGCCGAAGTTGCGGGCGAAGGCTTCATCGACCGTGAAGCGGTTGGTCGGTAGGTCCCAAAACCAGGTACCGATGATCGCGCCTGCCGCCAGCGCCAGTTGCACCCGTTCGGCGTTGGCGATGGCCGGCTGCTGAATGGTGACCAGCTGGGTGGTTTCGATGGCCACGTTGAGGAAGCCGGCGACCGCCCCGCTGGCGTCGGTCAGCGGGCTGTAAGAGAAGGTCCAGTAGGTGTCTTCGGGGTAGCCATTGCGGGTGGTCAGCAGGTGCATGTTCTGCTGGTGCACGGGGTTGCCCGCTAATACCTGGTCGACCATCGGGCCGACGGTTGGCCAGACGTCGAGCCAGACTTCTTCGATGGGACGTCCTATCGCACCGGGGTGGCGTTCACCGAGCAATGCGATGTAGGCATCGTTGTAGATCAGCGTTCGCTCAGGCCCCCAGGTCGCGCACATGGCGAAACTGCTGGTGCGCATGATCGCCCAGGTGGTGCGCAGTTCGACCGGCCAGCTTTGCTGAGCG
The DNA here is from genome assembly GCF_900142655.1 of Phytopseudomonas punonensis. Classification (GTDB taxonomy): domain Bacteria; phylum Pseudomonadota; class Gammaproteobacteria; order Pseudomonadales; family Pseudomonadaceae; genus Aquipseudomonas; species Aquipseudomonas punonensis. The sequence continues at coordinate 36,853 of NZ_FRBQ01000003.1, forward strand.
CCGAGCGCGGTCGTGGCCCAGTCGAAATCGTCGAGGATGAATGACACGGGGAGACCTTGCGCTGGCGATGCGAGTGAGGTGGCAAGTGTGCCATCAGTGGGCACGGCAGACCCAGAAAACATTTGCGCAAATTTGCGCTGATCCTATTCGGTTCCGGCAGGGATCAGCTGCGATCTTTTTGATTGTAGTTGTACAGCCTCAATCGCTTGTAGAACTTCTCGCCGCTTCGCTGCTCGAATATTGCACAGGGGCCAGCTCATGCGGCCCCGCCCGCAGCTCTATAGGTGAGCCGATGCCAACAGGTGGCAAGCAGAACTTCCGGGTCGATAATTCCTCGTCAGGGGATATTTCGGGCTCGGGCAAGAACATCTTCTTCGCCGCGGTGGAAACTACCCGCATGCCGATGATCGTCACTGACCCTAACCGTGACGACAACCCGATCATCTTTGCCAATAACGCCTTTCTGGAAATGACCGGTTATGAGGCCGAGGAAATCGTCGGTAGCAACTGCCGCTTTCTGCAGGGGCCGGAAACCGATCGCTCGGTTGTCACTCAGGTGCGTGAAGCGATTGCCGCGCGCCGCGACATATCGGTCGAGCTGATCAACTACCGCAAGGATGGTTCGACCTTCTGGAACGCGCTGTTCGTCTCGCCGGTTTATAACGATGCCGGCGAGCTGATCTATTTCTTCGCCTCGCAGCTCGATATCAGCCGCCGCCGCGATGCCGAGGAAGGGCTGCGCCAGGCGCAGAAGATGGAAGCGCTCGGCCAGCTCACCGGCGGCATCGCCCACGATTTCAACAACCTGCTGCAGGTGATGATCGGTTACCTGGAAGTGCTTGAGCGCACCGCCAGCAAGCCCGAATACGACCAGAACCGCATCCTGCGTTGCGTGAACAATGCCCGCAATGCGGCGGACCGTGCGGCCACGCTTACTCAGCAATTGCTGGCGTTCTCGCGTAAGCAGAAGCTCGAAGGCCGGGTAGTCAACCTCAATGGCATGATCCATGGCTTCCAGGAGCTCGGCGAGCGCACCCTGGGGCACGCAAATCTGCGCCTGACGCTGGATAAAGCGCTGTGGAACTGCCGGATCGACCCGACTCAGGCCGAGGTGGCGTTTCTCAATATCCTGATCAACGCCCGCGACGCACTGGAAGGTCGCGAACAGCCCGTGGTGCATATCGAAACCAAGAACGTCACTGTCGAAGAGCTAGCGAGCATGTCCTATGACGGCTTGATGCCCGGCCGTTACGTCAGCGTGGCGATCACCGATAACGGCATGGGCATGTCCGATAGCGTGAGCAGCCGCGTGATGGACCCGTTCTTCACCACCAAGGATGAAGGCAAGGGTTCCGGGCTTGGCCTGTCGATGGTCTATGGCTTCGTCAAGCAATCCGGTGGCGCCGTGCGCATCTATTCAGAGGAGGGCGTGGGCACCACGCTGCGCCTGTACTTCCCGGCCGATGACAGTCAGGTGGTCCACAGCCCGGCGAAGGAACGCACCAACGAGCGTAACGGCACCGAGCGCGTGCTGGTGGTGGAAGATCGCCCGGACGTTGCCGACCTCGCCCGCATGGTGCTGGAGGATTACGGCTATGTCGCCGAGATCGCCCTTAACGCCCGCGAAGCGCTGCTCAGGCTGGATGTGGCCGAATACGATCTGCTGTTCACCGACCTGATCATGCCGGGCGGTATGAATGGCGTGATGCTGGCGCGCGAGGCGCGGCGTCGCAAACCGGGGCTCAAGGTGCTGCTGACCACCGGCTATGCGGAAAACTCGCTTGAGCGCACCGACGCGGGTGGCAGTGAGTTCGACGTGATCTCCAAGCCCTACGTGCCCAACGAGCTGGCGCGCAAGGTGCGCCAGGTCATCGACGGGCCGACTGGCGTAGGCTGACGCAGCAAGCCAATGTGGCGGGATAGCCCGCCGCAGCGCCTTTCGGGCCACCCTGACGAGTGGTCGGAAGACTATACGAACTGTTCTGCATGTATCCGTCTCACAAGGATATGGACAAATACATCAGCAGATTCATGACGGAAACCGGCTGCCAGCTCGAACTCGAAAGAGGCCCGACCGGAATATGCTTCAAGGCGCTGGCCAGTGACGGGCAGTGCCTAGGGCAACGGCACTTGAGTACCGCGCAGCTGGGAAATAGCGTACTCGTGCAGGCGGTGATGCTCGACTTCATCGCCCAAGTGAAGCGGCGACTGGAGCCTGGGAGGCAGAGCGTTTCGAAACCTACCGATCCATTACGGGAAAACTCTCGGGATGATTCGCAAAGCTCGCCCGGCAGCTGAACTGTTTACATCATCACTGGCACGCTCACAGTGCGTAAATCCCCTCGCAAAAGGTTGTTTAGCAGCTACCTGAGTTTGTCGCGCCCTGTATAAAGTGGAACCTTTTCGCTGATACAGGCCGCTTCCGTGAATCTCTGGTTTCGTCTCCTTCTGATGCTTCTTCGCCGCCCCTGGCGCAAACCGGTCTCCGCGTTCGACACCACGGTGGTGCGCATGCGCGTGTGGCCGCTGGATCTGGACTTCAACCGGCATGTCACCAATGGCCGTTACTTCACGCTTTCCGATGTCGGTCGTATGGATTATGTGCTGCGCAGCGGCGCGTTTCGGGTGGCCTTGCGGCACAAGGCACTGCCCATCGTCGGCGATGTATGGGGCAAGTTTCGCCGTGAGCTGAAGCTGTTCGAAGCCTTCGAAATCCACACCCGCATGCTGGGTTGGGATGAGAAGTGGAGTTTCGTCGAACACCGCTTCGTCAAAGATGGCCGCGTGGTCGGCGTGGTGATCATGCGTGGGCTTTTTCGCGGCCGCAAAGGCAATGTGGCGCCGGGAGAGTTCGCCCTGGAGCTGGGCTTGCCGGAGCAATCGCCAGCGCTGCCGGATTGGTTGACGCAGTGGTCCGCCAGTTGCGACAGGCTGAGCAGCCAGTTGCGCGACGAGGAACAGTAATCTCACCGCCACGCCCTAGGGTATAGCGGTGACATCGTGGTTCCGCTTATCTATCAGAAGTCCAGCGTCAGCCCCGCATACAGCGCCCGACCATCGCCCGCGGCATGCAATGATTGCTGTACACCAGCGCTGTCGTCATACCAGGCGTATTCGTAGTAACGGTCGGTGATGTTCTTGGCTTGCAGGTCGACACTTAGCGTCGGCGTGACCTGATAAACCGCACCCAGGTTGAGCAGCACATAGTCACCGTATTTACCCGTGCTGTTGGTGCGCTCCAGGTAGTAGTCGCTTTGCGCATTGGCCCAGGCCGATAGCTGCAGTGCGGGCGTCAGCTGATAGGTGGTGCCTGCGGCATACAGGTGATGAGGGACGTGATCCATCTCCTTGCCCTTGCTGGCCGGCAGATTGGGGTTGGGTTTTAGAATCTCGGAGAATTGCCGCGAGTAGGACAGCCAGATACTGCTGGCCTCGGTCGGGTACAGGTTGACCTGCAAATCCCAGCCCTTGCGCAGGGTCTGCCCGACGTTCTCGGCGTCGCCCACCGCATCGTTGAGCTTGCGCTGCACCTCGTCCGAGGCCTCCTGTTCCCAATAAGCGATGCGTCCATCCAACCACGCGGTCGGCCTGAACTTGATGCCGGTTTCCCAGCCATCGTTGATCGACGGTTTCAGGTCGTCGCTCTGGCTGGCCAGGCGATAGGCCGCCGAGCCAACACCGACCTGGTAGCTGCGCCCCCAATTGGCGTAGAAGCTCGCCTGTTGCCACGGCGAATAGACGACGCTGATCTTCGGCTGTTTGATCAAGCCATAGTCGTTGACGTCGGCCTGTTCGCCGGTCAGCTCGTTGCGGTAGTCGCCGTAGAGCTTGTCGACGCGATACGCCGGGATGATCTTCAGCGTGTCGGTCGGCTCGATCACCGCCTGCAGGTAGGCGCCGTAAACATTCAGGTCGAATTGCTGATCGCGGGTCTGCGTTACGCGACTGCGTTGCTGAGTTCGATAGCGCAGGCTTTCGTTCTCCTGGCGCTGTACCTCGGCGCCGCTCTCGAGCGCGAAAGCATGCAGGTGCTCCACCTCCGGCCGCCAGGTCAGGCTGCTCAGCGCGCCGTACTGGGTTTCGTCGGCGTAGCGTTCCTGTTGCGATGAGGTGCGCCAGTACTGCGTCCAACGGCGATCCTCGAACGTGTTCACATAAGCCTTGGTGGCCAGGCTCAAGGTGTCAGAGAGGGTGGCATCGAGGTGCAGGCTGAGCTGGTTCATCTCGCGCTCGCCAGTATCGGTGGCGTTGTTGGCGTACGACTGGCGCGGCCGGTTTCGTGAGTCGGCGCGGCTCAGGTAGCCGGCCTCGTCGGCATCGGCCTTGTAGTGCCGGGCGATCAAACCGGCGCGCCAGGCATCGTTGTCGGCGGTGTAGAACCACTTGCCCGAGAAACTCATGCGCTCGGCGTCGGCGTGATCCCGGTAACCGCCGCTGCCCTGATAGCTGAACGAATAGTTCTGGCTCCAGTTGCCATCCTCGACGCCTTTGACCAGCTGCAGCTCGCGGGTATCGAAGCTGCCATAGCGCAGGCGCAGCTTGCCGTCGTTGCCGCCCTGGCGGGTGTTGATGCTGGCGTTGCCGGCAATGTTGTGCAGCCCGTAGCGTGGATCATTGGTGCCGCGTACCACTTCGATGCTGTCGATCTCCAGCGGGAACACCATATCGATAAAGGGCATGTTGCCGTCGTTGGTGTTGCTGGGAATGCCGTCGACCAGCAGTTTGACCGCGTTTACTTCACCTTCGCCATTAAAGCCGCGAAACGACAGCTTGCCGGAGGTGGTGCCCTGGTTGAACTGCGTGAGCATCACGCCGGGTGCGCGGCTGAACAGCTCCCAGCTATATTGCACGGGCTGCTTTTCGAGGATGTCGGCGCCCAGTACGTCAACCGAACTGAGTATGTTGCGGCTGGCCAGCGGACCGGTTTGCTCACCGACCACGCTGACTGCGCCCAGCGTGACGATGGAGTCGCCAGCACTGCGGGTATCGGCGATGGCCAAGGTCAGTGGCGCGGCGGTGAACAGGCAGGACAGCATTACGTGAGGCGCCGAGCGGCGCACTGCTGGCAGCAGAGCGATGTGTGTGGTTTTCATGGAGGTGTTTCCACGCAAATAAGTGACGCTGATTCGCGGCTGCACGAACGCGCAGACCGACGGAGTCAGGCTGATTGGGTCACACGGCGAGGAAGCGGGAAGGGGAGGCGCGAGGATTCAGGGAGGGCCGCAGGTAGCGCGGTGGCGGTTGCGCCAGGCTGTGTTCGAGAATCGGCGACGGTGTGGCCGACTGAAGGTAGCCGATGTTCCACGAGGCGGTGTTGAGGGCAATGGCCAGGGACGTGGAGGAGCACAGTGGGCAGCTGAACTGCGCGCTCATTTGCTGAGACTGGCTGGAGTTGCTGTCGTCGTAGATCTGGGCGTGATCGCTGCCAAAGGCGCAGTAGCCACTGTTCAGGCCGCTGAGGGCCAGGCCACTCATTTGCCCGTGATGAATACCGCAGACGAACAGACTGAACAGAACGCTGGCGTACAGCATCCATGCAATCAATGACCGTTCAGCGCGTACGAATTTCATGGGGCCGAACTTTACCACCACGGTAAGGTTTGGCGCGGATGCTTGGCGTGGTCAATTGCCGCATGGGCAGAGGCGGGCAGGGCGCGGAGAGTTGATCCCCACGCCCGCCCTGTTTCATGCGCACAGCTGTGCGCAAATCATCACGCCAATGTGGCGAGATCGGCAGCGTCGAAGCCTGGCAGCGGCTCACCGTTGCGGGCCTTGTTGGCCCACTCGGCGTCGGAGATCAGTACGCGGCCCACAGCGATCAGGTCGAACTCTTCACGCTCCATGCGCTGATGCAGGTTGTCCAGCACCGCGGCCCCAGAGCCCTTGCCGCCGAAGGCGCCGAAGAAGTCGCCATCCAGGCCGACCGAGCCGACACTGATGGTCGCTGCGCCGGTCAGTTTTTTCGCCCAGCCGGCGAAGTTCAGGCCTTCGGTGCCGTCGATTTCCGGGAATTCCGGCTCCCAGAAACGGCGCTGCGAGCAATGCAGAATGTCCACGCCAGCATCCACCAGCGGCGCTAGCCATTCGGTCATCTGCTCTGGCGAGGTGGCCAGGCGCGCGGCGTAGTCCTGCTGCTTCCACTGGCTGACCCGCAGGATCAGCGGGAAGTCTGCACCGACTGCTGCACGCACGGCGCGTACCGCTTCGGCAGCGAAGCGCGAGCGCTCGGCGATGGTCGCACCGCCAAAGGCGTCAGTACGGGTATTGGTGCCAGGCCAGAAGAACTGGTCGATCAGGTAACCGTGGGCGCCATGCAGCTCCACGGTATCGAAGCCCAGACGCTTGGCGTCGGCTGCGGCGCTGGCAAAGGCGGCTACGGTGTCGGCGATATCTTCCAGGCTCATCGCCACGCCGCGTTTATCATCCGGGCCAACCAGCCCCGATGGGCTTTCGACCGGCGCTTCAGGCTCCCAACCGCCCTGGCCGCGTGTCGAACCGGTGTGCCAGACCTGCGGCCCGATAAGCCCGCCAGCGGCGTGAACAGCCTTGGCGACTTCAGCCCAGCCGGCCAACGCTGCGGCGCCGTGGAAGAACGGAATACCCGACATGTTGCGCGAGGCAGGGCGATCAATCACCGTGCCCTCGGTGAGAATCAGGCCGACACCACCGGCAGCGCGGCGGCGGTAATACTCGGCATGTTGCGGACCGGGAATGCCTTCCGGGGCCATGGCGCGGGTCATCGGCGCCATGACGATACGGTTGGCAAGTTCCAGGCCCTTGAGCTTGAAGGGGCTGAACAGAACGTCGTCGGACATAAATCACTCCATCAGGGGTTGAGTGGCCGCTGGGTCATCAGCGGCTCTGCAAATTGGGTGAAGCTGGGGTTATGGCGATATCTGGCTAGCGAACACAGCCAACAACTCGATTACGCAGTCATTATTCGGGCCAGAACGGCCTGATGAAGCCAGCGCGGGGTTGCCCACATGAACACGACATTCAGCTTGTTGGCAACACCAGGCACTGTGCTGATACGGCCATTATTCATGGCGCGAATACCAGCGCGCACCACTGGCGGCGTCTCCATCATCACGGCCCTCAGCATGGGCGTGATGCGCTGCTGAGCGGTACTGGCGAAGCCGGTGTCGGTCAGGCCCGGGCACAGCGCCGTGACGGTCACGCCGTCGCGTTTGAACTCCCGGTGCAATGCCTCGCTAAAGCGCAGCACGTAGGCTTTGGCCGCCGAGTAGACCGCGAAGCTCTCGACGCCCTGGTAAGCGAGAATGCTGGCGACCTGCAGGATCTTGCCGCGTTTGCGGCGGCGCATGTCCTGGCCGAAGAGGTGGGTCATGGCGGTGAGGCTGGCAATGTCCAACTGGATCATCGACAGAGCCGCCTCAGGCTGACTGTCCAGAAACGGCCCCTGCAAACCATGGCCTGCGTTGTTGATCAGTACATCGACCTCGATGCCGCGCTCTTCAGTCAAACGTTGATGCAAGCGGCCCACGGCTGCGATGTCGGTGAGGTCTACCTGCTCGACCAGCGCGTCAATGCGGTGCTGCTGGCGCAATGAATCCGCCAGCACCTCAAGCCGCTCCAACCGCCTGGCAACGAGTATCAGGTTATGGCCAAGCGCCGCGTATTGCCTGGCGAATTCCTCGCCGAGGCCGCTCGACGCGCCGGTGATAAGCACCCAGGTGCCTCTATTCGACGGCATGGCGTCAGCCTCAGTGCGCGCCGACCGAGCGGTAGCGCTCGGCCGCGTGGGATTGCTTGATGCCGCCGAGCAGCGCTTGCCGCGCGGCCTGGAGTGTGCCCCAGGCGGAGTCATCGTGCAGAGGCGGGATGGTCACGGGCTCACGCTTGTCGAAGCCGCCCAGCGCTGCATCGACCAACTCGTTGACGTCCATCATTTCCGGGATGGCGTTGGTGTCGATGCCCGCACGCTCCCAGATCTCGGTGCGCGTCGCGGCCGGCAATACCGCCTGCACATAGACGCCTTTGGGGTTCAGCTCCAGGCTCAGCCCCTGGGACAGAAACAGCACGAACGCCTTGCTCGCGCCATATACCGTCATACCCAGTTCCGGCGCCAGGCCGACCACCGAGCCGATATTGACGATGCTGCCTTCACCCGCTTGCGCCAGGCGCGGCGCGATGGCGTTGGCAAGGCGTGCCAGCGCGGTGGTGTTGAGGGTGATCAGCCGCTCGATTGCGTCCCCAGTCTGCTCGACGAAGCTGCCTGATTGCGCGATGCCTGCGTTGTTGATGAGCACACCGATGCTGGCATCGTCACGCAGCCGCGCTTCGACGAGCCTGATGTCATCGGCCTGGGTCAGGTCGGCACGGAGGATATCCACGGCAACCCCATGCTCGGTACGCAGGCGGCTGGCCAGTGATTCCAGGCGCGCCCCGTCGCGAGCGACCAGCACCAGGTCATGGCCGCGCTGGGCGAAGCGTTCTGCGTAAACGGCGCCGATTCCGGACGAGGCGCCGGTGATGAGTACGGTAGAGAGTTGGGTCATGGTGATCTGCTCGATAGTGGGAGTGGGCGTCGGCGGCTGTTAAAAGCGGTGGCGTCGGCGTGCCATTAAGATGATGATCGTAATCTTTCCTGTCAATGCCTTTTGATTATGATCGGCATCTATGTATAGTGGCGGTCAGTTAACCGACACGACTTCAGGAGGCATCCCGCTATGCGAGTGAGCAAAGCCCAGGCGCAGGCGAACCGGGCATTGATCGTGGAAACGGCTTCGCACCTGTTTCGTGAGCGCGGTTATGACGGCGTTGGCGTGGCCGATCTGATGGCCGCCGCTGGCTTTACCCATGGTGGTTTCTACAAGCACTTTGGCTCCAAGGCCGATTTGGTGGCGGAGTCGGCGGCTTGCGGTATCTCGAAAACGCTCGAACTCACCCAGGCGGCAGATGCCGCGCAGTTCTTCGATTTTTACGTGTCGCGCAAGCACCGTGATTCTCGCGATGCCGGTTGTACGCTTGCCGCTCTTGGCGGCGATGCGGCGCGCCAGGCGGAGAACCTCAAGTCGATCTTCGCCGACGGCATCGACAGCTTGCTGGCAACGCTGGCGCGTAACGAAAGTGGAACGGATGGCGATGCGAGCCAGGAGCAGCGCGCCACGCTGATCGGTCAGTTGGCTCAGGCGGTTGGCGCGATTGTGTTGTCGCGAGCCTGCCCGGACGACTCCGCGCTGGCCGATGAAATCATCAACGTGTGCCGCGCGCAGCTTCTTGCTGTCGCTGCGGATGAGCAAGGCTGATCTCACCACCATCCAATGTCGCTGCGGCGGCGGGCTGAAACGGAGGCTGCAATGACCATTCACTACCTCGACGACCTCGCACCAGGGCAATGCTTCAAGGGCAACACCCGAGCGCGGGTAGAAGAAAATGCTATCAAGGCGTTTGCCAGCGAGTTCGATCCTCAGCCCTTTCACCTCGATAACGAGGCCGCGCGCGAGTCGCTTTTCGGATCGCTGGCTGCCAGCGGCTGGCACACCGCCTCGATGACCATGCGCCTGCTCGTGGACTGCGAGTTGAAGCTCGCGGGCGGCATTATCGGTGCCGGCTTCGATGAACTGCGCTGGCCGCTGCCGGTGAGGCCCGGCGATGAGCTGCGAGTCGAACTCGAAGTCCTGGAAGTACGGCCTTCCAAATCCAGGCCCTCCCAGGGACTGGTCAAACTGCGCACCACCACCCTGAACCAGAATGATCAGGCCGTGCAGATTTCCGTGGGCAGCCTGGTGGTGCAACGGCGCCCTGAGCACTAAACACAACCGACCTCGAACAGTGCCGCCTGGCGGCGATGACGACAATGGAGCAGACCATGAAATACGCAGCGTTCGGCAATACGGGCTTGCAGGTTTCCCAATTGGCACTGGGTACGGGCAACTTCGGCACGGGGTGGGGCCATGGCGCCGACCCGGATACCTGCACGAGTATTTTCAATGCCTACGCCGAAGCCGGCGGCAATTTCATCGATACCGCGGACGTTTATCAGTTCGGCCAGTCCGAAGCGCTGCTCGGCACGCTGCTGCAAGGGCGCCGCGAGGATTTCCTGCTCGCCAGCAAGTACACCAGCGGCGCAGTGCCCAACGCCAACCGCCTGGTGACTGGTAACAGCCGCAAGGCGATGGTCGCTTCCGTCGAGGCCAGCCTGAAGCGCCTGAAGACCGACCGCATCGACCTTTACTGGGTGCACCATCCTGATGGCGTGACGCCGGCCGAGGAGCTGATTCGCGGGCTCGACGACCTGGCTCGCGCCGGCAAGATCCTCTACGCCGGGCTGTCCAACTTCCCGGCCTGGCGCCTGGCCCATATCGCTACGCTGGCGGAGCTGACGCGCTCGCTGCCCATCGCCGCTGCGCAGTTCGAGCACAGCCTGGTGCATCGTGAGCCCGAGGCGGATTTGTTCCAGGCCTGCCGCGCGCTGGGTTTGGGTATGCTCACCTGGTCGCCACTGGGTGGCGGCATGCTCACCGGCAAATATCGGCAGGGCGAGAAGGGCCGGGCCGAGGGCCTAGGCGGGCGGGTATTTCAGGCCGAGAACTCGCCGCAGCGCACGCAGATTCTCGATACGGTGCTGGCCATCGCCGAGGAGCTGGGCGCCACGCCGGGCGAGGTCGCCATCGCCTGGGCCGGCAGCCACGGCTCGGTGCCGATGATCGGCCCGCGTTCTCTGGCGCAGGCCACCGATAACCTCGGTGCGCTGGCGATCAGTCTCTCGGCCGAGCAGCTCGAACGGCTCGATGTGGTGAGCGCGCTTGGTGAGGCGACGCCCGCCAGAGCGGTGCTGGCGGGCAGGCAGGTGATCGCGTAGCACGGGCGCAGCGCCAAAATCCTCTCCACGCAGTATGATGGCGTATAGCTATGTTGTGTTGGGTGCCAACCGACCGGCGTGACGCGTTGCATCATCAGGAGAGGGCATGGGCACGGATCTGCTAAGCAAACCGCAACTCAAGGAATTGGTGCGCCGCGTCATCGTTTCCCAGGGCAATGCCTTCATCAGGGAGCTGTTGCGCGGCACCAACGTCAAGATTGGCGCGACCAAGGAAGACTTTGCCGCCAATCTGGACGCCGCCATCGATGCCGACGAGCTGACTCAGGAAAAGCTCGAAGCCTGGCTGGCGGAAGTCGAAGGTTGGGGCGATCAGCATCTTTACCTGATCGAGCCGCCGCTGATTGAGCCGGCGGTACTCGCCGGCGGTATTGCGGCGAGCGTCCACGCCAGCGTGCTGAACGCCAGCGCCAGCCTGGACTTTCCACAAGCACTTGAACTCAAGCACATCGCGCTGACCGACGCGGGCCTGTCGATGGTCTGGCATCAAGGCAAAGCCGGCTGGAATCGTTTCAAACCCAAGGATTTCTCTCTCGAAGAAGGGTTGGAGCATTATCGCTTCGACGCTTACCGGCAGCGCCTCGACCGCAGCGTGGTGCGCTTCGAATGGCGCTTCGTTGATGCTTATTGTGCAGTGCTGATTCACCGTAACCCGGAGATCGATCATAAGGCGGTCTTTCAGGATGTGCGCCTGACCCTGACGGCGATTGGTTGCCCGGACGCGCACCTGCAACAGATTCCCCTCAACCAAGCGGTAAAAGTCGCGGCGAGCAAAGGCAAGGGCGTGCATTCGACCCGTTTCGAACTCGACGGTGGCTATGTGGAGATGGCCTCGACCCTGGCCGAGGGCGGCATCGAAGCCGTGGAGCCGGTTCGCATGGTGCTGCAGGCAGTGGACACTGGTCAGTTCGACCGTGCCCAGGGCATGCTGCATTTCGCCGCCGAGGAACACGGCACTAGCCGACGTATCGCGGTGCAGGTGTATGGCCGTGAAGGGCGGCTCCGCATCTGGGCGCAGTGCAAACGCGAGGACATCGTACGTATCGTCGAGCTACTCTGGGCGTACAACGGCGCGCCATGAATCATCTAGCCACGGGCCACTGGCAGGCCGAGATAGAAAGGCGCCTGGAGCAGGGCGTCGAACTCGAATTCTCTCTGGTGCAATTCGCTCAGGCTGTAGGCGCTGACGCCGAGGATCCGGCTCTGCAGCGCCACTTCGAGGCGCTGATTGCCAGCGGCGGTGCACAGCGGATCAACGCCTACCGTTGCCCCATGGGCGATTGTGAGCGGCTGTTGCCACTCGGCGCGATCCTTGATGCGTGCCCGTACTGCCAGACGGATTACCAGGCCGAGGGCTGTGAGCCGATCAGCGTGCTTTATTACCGGCTGGTCGGTGAGGTCAGTCGCGATATTCGCTGGGTGATCGTCATCCACGGCATGAACAGCCGTGCCAAGTGGCAGGAGGCTTTCAGTTGGGAGATCGCCAATCGCCTCAGCTATTCAGCGCCGGTGCTGATCTACAAATACGGCTGGGCGACCATCGACGTATTCGCCCGCTGGCTGCACGAACGCCTCGCCAGGCGCCTGGGTGAGCGCATGCGCATCGCCATCGAAGAAGCGCAAAAGAGCCGGCTGCCCGATAGGCCGGACATCATAGCCCACAGTTTCGGCACGCTGCTGTTGTCCCGCGTGCTGGAAAACCCCGGGTTCGCCGACCTTAAGTTCGGCCGCATCATCACCGCGGCGAGCATCGTGCGCCCTGATTTCGACTGGGATCGGTTGATCGCTGACGGTCGAGTGGAGGCGGTGCTCAATCATGTTGGCGGTCAGGATCGCGCCGTGCCCTTCGCCCAGTACGTCATTCCCGGCGCCGGGCCGGGCGGGAAGGTGGGGTATCTGGCGAAATCCACGCTCAATGTGCGTGCCGCGACTTACGGTCATTCGGGGTTCTTTCTCCCCGAAAACCTGAGCGTGGCGATTGCGCGGCATGGTCTATGGCAAGCTTTTCTGACCCGGCCATTGGCGCACTTTCGCCCGGAGGGCGCTTTCGTTGCCGAACCGAATTGGCGGCCGGCGCCGCTGGTGGTGCGGGTATGCACGCGCCTGCTGGCCTACGCAGTGTTCTGGGTGCTGGCGCCGTTCTCGTGGGGGCGGCGTAAGATCGATCCTTGATGGCGGATACTTTTAGGATCGGTTCACGATCTTTTTAGGCGTTATGAAAGAGGCTGCTACAAGGCAAAAGCGGACTTTCTGCGATCCGTGGGAGCGGCTTTAGCCGCGAGCTCTTTGCATCCTAATAGAGCTCGGGCTAAAGCCCCTCCTACAAAAGCAGCAGCGCCCGATGTCCGCTTCTGCCTTATAGCTGCCGCTTCATGCACATAAAGATCGTGAGCAGGTTCTCACCTCAGATCCGAGGTGCGCTTTTCACCGTCGACAGCGCGCGCTCGATGGCTTCGTGAGGTGTCGAGGGCAGCGGCTGCTCGACGTAGTTGTACTTGCTGTTGTCCATAACCAGCACCTGGGCCTTCTTTGCCAGTTTGTCGACGTCGTAACCCAGGTCGATGCAGGCGCCCAACATGGCCAATATGGCCTGCTCCAGCACCATTTCACTTTGTGTAGCCATTTGCGCACCTCGGTCATGGCCAGTAGCCGGCCGGCATTGAGCGCAGATGATTCCGCGCCCTACTGGTGAGATATGACTGCACGCCAGGCAGAAGGATTCAGCACAAGTTGTTGGTAATCACCGTCCTGCCGATGAGTGACATGTCTGCCTATTTTTAACGTCCGCGACGGGCTGATCCAGTGAGAAATAGCGAGCAATCGCACAGAGCCACAAGCGCTGCGGTGCTAAGATTGCCGCCGCCTTTCGCAGCACCGCGCGCCTTGCGCCAGGCCAGGAAGGCCGAACATTCCCATCATGGATATGCATTGAGCAGACGATGAACAAATTAGCAGCAGTAGCAGTAAGCCTGGTTGCCGTTGGCGCCCTCAGCACAGCAGGCGCCTGGTACACCGGCACCCAGTTGCCCGGTGTGCTGAACAACCTTATCGATGAGGCCAACAAGCAGGGTGCCGACGCGCTGCTGGGTACGGGCGTTTCCACCAAGTTCGAACTGGTGTCACTGGAAACTCGCTTGTTCAGCAGTACTGCGCACTACCGCTTCTCCCTGGACGCACCGGCTAAAGACGGCGAGCCACGGCATATCGAGATTCTGCTGGTGGATAACATCGAGCACGGCCCGCTGCCGGCCTCGCGGCTCATGCGCCTGAACCTGTGGCCGGTCATGGCAGCCAGCAGCTACCAGCTGGAGCCCAACGAACTGACCCAGAGGTGGTTCGATGCCGCCAAGGGCGCTGCGCCTCTAACCGGTACAGGCGTTCTGGGTTACGACGGCTCGACCCAGGGCACTATGGTGCTCACACCGCTGGATTTCGCGCCGTCGCCAACCTCCACAGTCAAGTTTTCCGGCATGACCCTGGATATCGAAGCCAGCAAGAATGCCAAGCAGGTACAGGTCAGTGGCGGCATGGACAGCCTGCTGCTCAACACTACCGATGACACGCCCATGCAGGTCGACCTGCGCAATCTGACCGTGAGCAGCGAGCAGCACCTGGGCAGCGGTGATTTCTATGTGGGTGACAGCAGCATCAAGCTGGCCACCGCGCAGATCAAAGTGGGCGACAAGCCTGCTGTACTGATCAAGGACCTCGCCCAGGTCGGCAGCCTGCAGGAGAGCGGTACCTCGCTCAACGGGCAGATTGGCTATGACATCGGCATGGTCAGCTATGATGGCAAGGACATCGGTAGCCTGCGCACGTTGTGGGCGATCAAGAACTTCGACAGCGCTGCGTTACAGTCGCTGATCAAGCTTTATCAGGACAAGCTGACCCCGATTCAGCAGGCCCAGGCCTTGGGTGAGGAAGCGCCAGAACTCGACTTCTCTGCCGATGAAGAAACGCGCATGAAGGCCGATCTTGAGAAGCTGCTCGCCGGCAAGCCACAGTTGGCGCTGGACAACCTCACCCTCACCACGGTCCATGGCCAGGCTTCGCTGCGTGTGGTGCTGGATCTGGACAAACCGGAGTCCTTCGAGCTGGCGCCTGACGAACTGGCCAGGCAGACCATCGCGAAACTCGAGGCCAAGCTTTCGGTTGCCAAGGCGGTGATCGGCGATGGCGTGCGCATCCAGGCCGCACTTGAAGGCGTTACCGATGCCAAGGCCATCGAAGAGCAGGCGACAATGATGACCGAGATGGGCAGCGGCATGGCGCTTGGCACCGGCCTGCTGACCCTGGAAGGCGATACCTTGCAATCCTCGCTGCATTACGCCGACAACAAGGTGACCTTCAACGGTCAGGACATGACCGTCGAGGAGTTCGTCACCCTGGTGATGTCCAAGACCGGCGGCATGGGCGGTGGCCTGGGTGACGACCCATCGGCTTACGATTCGCAAGACGGATCGCAATACGATGAAGGCGCTGACCAGCCCGAGTAACGCGCTTGCCTGATGCAAAAAAGCCAGTCATACGACTGGCTTTTTTGTGGGCGGTGTCCCGTCCTAGATAAGGCTTACAAAAGATTGGCCAGATGCTGGTCGAGGCCTACATCGAGGCGGCGCGGCAGGCAGGCTTCGAGACGCTGAGCCTGCATGTGCGAGGTGACAACCCCGCCTGGCTGCTCTACGAGCGCGCCGGATTCGTCGAGGTCGGAGTGAATGCGCGCGGCTACCTGCACTAGGAAAGGCAGTGTTGAGCCGCAGACGTCGGTTTAGCGACCTGTTGGAGTCGCTACTGGAGCCTGCGGTTTGAGCTGCCCGGTGCGCGGCAGCAGCGCGGTGGCCAGGCCCAGCAGTGGCAGGAACGACACCAAGTGATAAACCCAAACGATGCCGTGCACGTCGGCCAGCTCGCCGAGTACCGCAGCACCGATGCCGCCAATGCCGAACATCAGGCCGAACATCAATCCGGAGACCATGCCCACGCGCCCCGGCACCGCTTCCTGGGCATAGACCACCAGGGCGGCGAAGGCTGAGGACATCACCAGGCCGATCAGGATCGCCAGCACCGCTGTTGCCGTAGCGCCGACGTAGGGCAGGGCAAGGGCGAAGGGCGCCACACCCATGAAGGAAATCCAGATCACTGCCTTGCGGCCGATACGGTCGCCCACCGGGCCGCCGGCGAAGGTGCCGAACGCCACCGCGGCGAGGAATATGAACAGGTAGATCTGGCTCTGCTGAACGCTCATGGCGAAGCGCTCGATCAGGTAGAAGGTGAAGAAATTGGTGAACGCCGCGATGTACACGAACTTGGCGAACATCAGCACGCAGATCACCGCGATGGCCTGGATCACCTGGGCGCGGTTCAGACCGGCCGTTTGCTTGCTGGCCAGGTTTTTCAGTTTCGCCTGGCCATGATGCACGCTCCAGATCGTCAGGCGGCAAAGCACGAAGATCGCCAGGGCGGCGGCGAGCATGAACCAGGCGATGGCATGCTGGCCGTAGGGGATGACGATGGCGGCTGCTAACAGAGGCCCCAAGGCCGAGCCCGAGTTGCCGCCGACCTGGAAGGTCGATTGCGCGGTGCCGAAACGCCCGCCGGAGGCCATTCGCGCGATACGCGAAGCTTCAGGGTGGAAGGTTGCCGAGCCGACGCCGACTACTGCCGCCGATAGCAACAGCATCTCGTAGCTGCTGGCAAAGGCGAGCAGGGCGATGCCGATAAAGGTCATCACCATGCCCGAGGGCAACAGGTAGGGTTTGGGGTGCTTGTCGGTGTACATGCCGATCCACGGCTGCAGCAGCGAGGCGGTGATCTGGTACACCAGGCCGATCCAGCCGATCTGCGCGAAGCTCAGCGAGAACTGGGTCTTGAGCATCGGGTAAACCGCCGGCATCACCGCCTGGATCATGTCGTTGAGCAGATGCGAGAAGGCAGCGGCGCCGACGATCGGCAGCAAAAAGCCATGGGCCTGGACGGGCGATGCAACGTCGTTGACAGCGGATTCGGGGGAGGCGAGATCGGTGGTGGTTTTCATACGCAAGGCTTCGAGTGGCTGCTGGCATGCGGGGGCGCCCGGCCAGGTAGCGGGACAGGGCGCCAAGCTTACGGCTGCAGGCCGCGCCTGTCTCGCCTGATTCGGCAGCGGGCTAAACTTCCGCGCCGCCTCTAAAGGTCGATTTCGGGACAGACAGCGATCAACGGCGAGGGCCCATGTACGACCATAACAGCACCGCGCGGGTGAGTTCAGGCCGCGGCGGATCCGCCAGATGAGTCGCCACGGCGCTGCAGCGCTGACCACGCCCGACGGCCGCTATCTGCTCGTCAGGGGCCGACTGTGCGCCTGTCCAATCCCGCGTTGAGCGAGTCGCGGCGCCAGGCCCTGGTCAATGAGCTCATGGAGGCTCGGCGCCTCGTCAAGGCGGCAGACGATACCGCAGCGCTAAAGCGTGCACGCGCCCAGGTGCAGGCAGCCAAGGTCGCCCTGGGTGAGCGTGGCCCGGTGTGGTGGCGCGATGGCGCACCGCACCACAACCACCATCTGGTCGCTAACAGCTTTTATGCCGACTGGTTCGAAAACCGTGGGCGTGAAGCCAATTCGGGCCAAACATGATCGAGGTCGACAATACCCGCGCAGGGGGCTGGGCGCCGCGCTCATCTGTGCGTACGCTGTGCGCGCCCGGCCATGCATCGAAAGGCAGGGCCGCGACGACCTTCAGGGCAGCAGAGGCGATGTGATGGCGCGGCAGCGAGCGGGGAGAACCAGACGTGCATGATTCCGGTCGGCGACAGTTCGACCTGCCTTCGGGAGCCGGTAACCCACGTGGCCTGCTGATTGCCGCAGTGATTTTCGTGTGCAGCGTACTGTTGCTGTCGACCGCCCTGCACGTGCGCTGGGACAAGGCCCAGGCCATGGCCAAGAGCACGGAGGCCATGCAGACCCTGGCGGCTGCGCTGAACAGCCAGGCTGAGTCGACCTTTCGCGTTGCCGATACCGTGCTGACCGCGCTGATCTCCATGCACCACTCCGGTGGGCATGGCGAGGCCAACATTCGCGAGCTGAACCAGGTGGCCAGAGCCCAGATAAGTGAACTGGGTGAGCTGGACGGCCTGTATATGTCCGACGCCAGCGGTCAGTACTTTCTGGCCACCAATGGCGAAACCCAGTCGTACAACAACGCCGATCGCGTCTATTTTCAGCACCACCAGCAGGGCTCTGGCAACGAGCTGTATATCGGTCAGCCGGTGAAGGGCAAAACTACCGGGCAGTGGGTCATCACCTTGTCGAAGGGCATCTATGACGATGACGGCACCTTTCTGGGCGTCGCCCTGGCCACGCTCAGTGTCGAGCGGTTCCGTACCCTGTATCGTTCTCTGCCGCTCGGCGAGCAGGGCATCGTGGTGCTCGCCAAGCGCGATGGCACCATCCTCGCTCGTTCCGAGAGCGACGCGCAGACGTATCTGACCAATATTTCCCAGAGCCCGATGCTCAAGGCGATCAACCAGGGCATCGACAAGGGCTCGGTGACGCTGACCGCCATCGTCGACGGCGTGCGGCGCATCTATGGTTTCGACGCCAGCCCCAAGTACCCGGTGCTAGTGGCGGTGGCGATGCCCGAAGAGGCAGCGCTGGCCGCCTGGAAACAGCGCGCCTGGGCGATGTGGGGTTTTGCTTTGGCCGCTGTGCTGGGCGTCGGCATCATGGGCTTGCTGGTGCTGCGCGCGCTGGGCCGGCAGTCGGCCATGGCGGTCGAGCTACATGCCGCACATCAGTCACTGGCCACTGCCAACAGCACACTGAAGACCCTTGCCACCGAAGACGGCCTGACCGGCCTGGCCAACCGACGACACCTCGATGGTTATCTGGCCAGCGTGTTCCAGCGGGCCCGCAGCGATGGTACGCCGCTGGCTTTCGCATTGGTCGATGTGGATTTCTTCAAGGGCTACAACGACGCCTACGGCCACCAGCGCGGTGACCAGGCGCTGATCGAAGTCAGCAGAGCCATGCGTGCCCTGATGCGCCGTGAGGGCGACCTAGTGGCCCGCTATGGCGGCGAGGAGATGGCCATCGTTATGCCGCAACTGGAAGCCCAGCCGGCAGTGGCGATGGCCGAGCAGGTGCGTGCGGCGGTGCAGCGCCTGGGCATCGAGCACCGCCAGTCCGCTTATGATCAGGTCACCGTGAGTATTGGCGTAGTCGCAGGCATTCCGGGCGATGACTTCGCCACGGTCGATGAGATGGTCGCGGCCGCCGACCGTGCGCTCTACGCCGCCAAGGGCCAGGGCCGCAATCGCGTGGTACTGGCCGCGCTTTAATTTGCCGATCTGTTGCCCGTCACACCCTTATGAACGCGCCGGCCCAGCCTCGACCTGCTCGCGCAGCAGTTGCAGGTAGCGACGCGCTCCCAGGCCCAGCGGGCGGCTCTTGTACCAGATCACATCGACCCACAGGCGGATCTGGCTGGCCATGTTGTCGAACTTCACCGCGGCCAACACGCCCGAGTCGATCATCGGCTGCACCAGCGGATGGGGCAGATAGGCCCAGCCCATGCCGGCCTGCACCAGATCAAGGGTGGCCATGTAGCTGTCGGTCAGCCACACCCGGTGGGATAGCACGATCTGCGGCTCCGAGGCTTTGGGGTCGTCACTGGCTACCACTATCTGTCGGGTGTCGGCCATCTGCCCGGCGTCCAGCCGCGTGCCTTCACTGTTGAACGGATAGCCCGGTGCCGCCACCGCCGTGAGCAGTTGGCTGCCGGCCTCGGCGAAGGCTTCGCGCTCGTCGATGCCGGGGCGCTCGAACATCAGCGCCACGTGCGCGCTGCCGTCATGAATCATGCGCACTGCGTCGGTTTGCGCGGCCGAGCGGATCTCGACTTCCAAGGTCGGAAATTCCCGCGCCAGGGTGGTCAGCGGTCGACTCCAGGCGCCAGTCTGCAGCTCCGGTGCCATGGCGATCACCAGCCGCCTCTCCAGGCCCTTGTGCAGTTGCAGGGCGTGGGCGTCGAGCAGGTTCAGCTGGCTAACCACTTGCCGGGCCTGGGGCTCTAGGGCGCGGGCGGCCGCCGTGGGCAGCGCCTTGCGGGTTGATCGGTCGAACAGCTCCAGATCGACCTCGGCCTCCAGCTGCGAAATCGCCATGTTCACGGCCGAAGGCACGCGGCCCAGCATGCGGGCTGCGGCGGAAAAAGAACCCTGGTCGATGACGGCAAGAAAGACCCGAAGCGATTCGCTGGTGAAAACCATGGTTGTCAGATTTCCTGATAACAGTTGTCTTTTTGTATCAGATTTATGCGCTTAGCATCCAGCTCATCGAAGCATGTTTCTTGAGGTGGATATGTTCAAGGCAATGGCAGGCCAGGTCGCGTTGGTCAGCGGTGCAGGCAGCGAAAGCGGCATCGGCATGGCTATCGCGCGCCGGCTCGGCGCGGCTGGTGTGAAACTGATCGTTACCGCCAGCAGTGCGCGCATCGCCGAGCGGGTGGCCGAGTTGCGCGCCGCTGGCTTCGAAGCCGAAGGCCGTGCGGTCGACCTGACTGACGAAGCCCAGGTGCAAGCGTTCGCCGATTGGGCCGAGGCTTGCTGGGGCCAGATCGACATCCTCGTCAATAACGCCGGCATGGCCATGCAGGGCAGCCCCGAGCCCTTCGTCGAAGTCTCGAAGATGAGCCTCGACATCTGGAACCTGTCGATCTCGCGAAATCTGACCACCGCCTTCCTGCTTACCCGCGCCGTGCTGCCGGGCATGCAGCAGCGCGGTTATGGCCGCGTGGTGCATGTCAGTTCGGTGACCGGCACCCGTGTCGGCAACCCCGGTGAGGCCGGTTACAGCGCGGCCAAGGCCGGCATGGTCGGCCTCAACCTGTCGCTGGCGCTGGAAGTAGCCGGGCAGGGCATCACCGTCAACTGCGTGGCACCGGGCTGGATCGCCACCGGCGCCAGCCAGCCGGAAGAACAACGCGCCGCCGCCTACGTGCCGGTGGGCCGCGCGGGGCATCCCGAAGAAGTCGCTGCCGCAGTAGCTTTCCTGGCTTCACCGGAGGCCAGCTACATCACCGGCGAGACGCTGACCATCGACGGTGGCAACGCCCTGATCGAGAACAAGGCGCCCTGAACGCGCAACCTTTCAACCGATTACTAGGCGGCTTGCAGAGCCGAGGAGTGAACCTGATGCAACCTGTCGTACTGATTACCGGTGCTCTTGGCGGAATTGGCCAGGCCATGTGTGAGCGTTTCAGCGCCAGCGGCTGGCGGGTGTTCGGTACCGACCTGGACGCCACTGGCCTGGCCGGCCTGCAGGCCGCCGGCAAAGTGGTCGGTGCGCATGCCGCCGACATCCGCAAGCCTGGCGCCTGCCGCGAAGTGGTTGCCGCGCTGCTCGCCAGCACCGGCCGCCTGGACGCCCTGGTCAACTGCGCTGGTGTGTGGCGCGAAGGCCCGGTGGAGTCGTTCAGCGAAGAAGACTTCGACATCGTGCTGGACGTGAACCTCAAGGCCACCTTCTTCATGTGCTCGGCCAGCATCCCGGCGCTGCGTGAGAGCAAGGGCGCCATCGTCAACATCTCCAGCGACGCCGGTCGCCAGGGCAACCGCAACGCCGCCGCGTACTGCGCGAGCAAAGGCGCGGTAACGGTCATGACCAAGGCGCTGGCGTTGGATCTGGCCCCCGATGGCGTGCGCTGCAACAGCGTGTCACCGGGGGATGTGGAAACCCCGATGCTCAAGTTCCAGGCCGAGCGCTACGGCAATGGCGACATGAGCGCCTACTACCAGGACCTGCTCGCCAAGTACCCGCAAGGCGAAGCCGCCCGTTTCATCCAGCCCGGCGAAGTGGCCGATCTGGTGTTCTTCCTCTGCCAGAGCAGCACCCGCTCGATCACCGGCGCGGACCTGGCCATCGACTGTGGTGTGTCGGCCGGCAACTGATTGTTGCGCCGACCCAATTGAGAACAATTAGGAGCCTTACCATGTTCCAGAGTGGCATCAATGATAAAGCCGTCGAAACCTTCGCAGCCCGTGAGCGCGAGGTTTTCCTGCAGCGCAACCCGAAATCCATCGAGCTGGCCAAGCGCGCGCGCAAGTCGCTGTTCGGCGGCGTGCCGATGCACTGGATGAACGACTGGTCGATGCCCAGCTCGCTGTTCGTCAGCCGTGCCAAGGGGGCGCGCTTCTATGACGTCGACGGCCACGAGTACATCGACTTCTGTCTCGGCGACACCGGCAGCATGTTCGGGCACTCGCCGGACCCCATCGCCAAGGCTCTCGCGGAGCAGGGCGCCAACGGCCTGACCACCATGCTGCCGGGCGAAGACGCGATCATCGCCGGTGAACTGCTCGCCGAGCGCTTCGGCCTGCCGTTCTGGCAGATGGCGACCACTGCCACCGACGCCAACCGTTTCGTGATTCGTTGGGCCCGTGCCATCACCAACCGCAAGGTATTGCTGGTGTTCGACGGCTGCTACCACGGCACCGTCGACGACGTGATGGTGCGCTGCAAGGAAGGCCGTACCGTGCACCGTGGCGGCCTGATCGGCCAGGCCCGCAATCTGGCCAAGACCAGCCGCGCCGTGCCGTTCAACGATGTCGTCGCACTGGAAACAGCCCTTGCCAAGGGCGACGTGGCGGCGATTCTCTGCGAGCCGGCGATGACCAACATCGGCATGGTGCTGCCTGAGCCGGGCTTCATGGACAAGGTCCGCGAGCTGAGCAAGAAATACGGCAGCCTGCTGATCATCGACGAAACCCACACCATCTCCACCGGCCCTGGCGGCTGCACCCGCGCCTGGAACCTCAAGCCGGACTTCATCACCCTCGGCAAGCCGATTGCCGGCGGCGTACCCTGCTCGGTGTATGGTTGCAGCCACGAAATGGCCCAGGCCATGCGCCTGGCCCAGCAGCACGCCAGTGAAACCAGCAGTGGCCATGGCCACAGCGGCATGGGCACCACGCTGTCGGCCAATGCCCTAGCGATGCACTGCATGCGCGTGAACCTCGAAGAGGTGATGACGCAGGCGGCTTACGAGCACATGCTGCCGTTGGCCGCACGCCTGGCTGACGGCCTGCGTGGGCTGGTCAGCAAGCATGGCCTGAACTGGTCGGTCACCGAGCTGGGCGCGCGCTGCGAATTCCAGTTCTGCGCCACCTCGCCGAAAACCGGTGCTGAGGCCGAAGCTGCTTTCCACGACAGCCTGCAGATGGCCCTGCACCTGTACCTGATCAACCGCGGCATTCTTATCACGCCGTTTCATAACATGACCCTTTGCACCCCGGAAACCACCGCCGCCGACGTCGACAAGCTGATCACCACCCTCGATGCAGGGCTGAGCGAGCTGCTGGTGATTCCCGGTGCCCGTGCCTAACTCCGTAGACCGGTGCGATCACGATGATCGCGCCGGTGTTTCCGTCATCCTTTTCGAGTACTGATCATGCAATTCGCCGACATTCAGGAAGCCCGCGATTTCCTCGCCGCCCACCCCGAGGTGCGCAGCATCGAGCTGATGCTGATCGACGCCAACGGCATTCCGCGCGGCAAGCTGCTGCACCGTGAAGAGCTGCTGGCGATCTACCAGAACGGTCGCCCGCTGCCCAGCTCGATCCTGGCCCTGACCGTTCAGGGTGAAGACGTCGAAGCCACCGGCCTGGTCTGGGAAGTCGCCGACGCCGATTGCTGGACCTACCCGCTGCCCGGCAGCCTGACCTTGCAGCCCTGGCGCAGCACGCCCACCGGACAGTTGCAGGTGAGCATGCACCCGACCCAGGGGTTGCCTGCAGCGCCCGCCGACCCGCGCCATGCCCTGGTGCGGGTGATCGACCGCCTCAAGGCCGACGGCTTCCACCCCGTGATGGCCGTGGAGCTGGAGTTCTACCTGCTCGACAAGCAGCGCGATGCCAACGGCCGCCCGCAACCGGCAGTGCAGATGAATGGCGTGCGCCCGGAAGCGCCGCAGGTGTACGGCGTGTACGAGCTGGAGCAGGTACAGCCGTTCCTCGACGATCTCTACGCGGCTTGCGAAGCGCAAGGGCTGCCGGTGCGCACGGCGATTTCCGAGTACGCACCGGGCCAGCTCGAGCTGACCCTGGAGCACCGCTTCGACGCGCTGCAGGCCGTCGACGAGGGCATTCGCTACAAGCGCCTGGTCAAAGGTGTGGCCAACAAGCACGGCTTGCAGGCCTGCTTCATGGCCAAGCCGTTCGGCGACCTGGCCGGCAGCGGCATGCACATGCACGTCAGCCTGGCCGACGAGCAGGGCAACAACCTGTACGCCAGTGAAGACCCGCAGGGCACGCCGCTGCTGCGCCACTCCATCGGCGGCATGATGGTCACACTGCTCGATTCCCTGGCGATCTTCTGCCCTAACGCCAACTCGTTCCGTCGCTTCCAGGCCAACAGCTACGCGCCATTGGCCAAGAGCTGGGGCGTGAACAACCGCACCGTGTCGTTCCGCGTGCCGGGCGGCCCGGCGGTCAGCCGTCATATCGAGCACCGCATTTGCGGCGCCGACGCCAACCCGTATCTGGCCGCCGCGGCGATTCTCGCCGGCATCCACCACGGCATCCGTGAGCAGATCGACCCGGGTGCTGCCATCGTCGGCAACGGCTACGAGCAGGCCACCGAGTTCCTGCCCACCGACTGGCTCACTGCGCTGCGCGCTCTGGAAGGGTCGACCTGGGCTCGCGAAGCTCTGGGCGAGGAGTTTTTCAAGGTGTTCCTGGCGATCAAGAAAACCGAGTACCGTCAGTTCATGGCCGAGGTCGGCGAGCAGGACTGGCGCTGGTATCTGAACCACGCCTGAGTGGAATGGGGGATGACATGATCGAAGTAACCGAAGTCTCCATCGCCGAGCTGCGTGCCGCGCTCGAGGCCGGCCGCACCACGGCGGTCGAGCTGGTGAAGGCCTACTTGGCGCGCATCGACGCTTACGATGGCGTGGGCACTGCCACGGCGCTCAACGCCGTGGTGGTGCGCAACCCAGATGCACTGAAGGAAGCAGAGGCCTCCGATGCGCGGCGCGCCCGTGGCGAACTGCTGAGCCCGCTGGACGGCATTCCCTACACCGCCAAGGACAGCTACCTGGTCAAGGGCTTGACTGCTGCTTCCGGCAGCCCGGCCTTCAAGGACCTGGTTGCCCAGCGCGACGCCTTCACCATCGAGCGCCTGCGTGCTGCCGGCGCCATCTGCCTGGGCAAGACCAATATGCCGCCGATGGCCAATGGCGGCATGCAGCGCGGTGTTTATGGCCGTGCGGAAAGCCCGTACAACGCCAACTACCTCACCGCTCCGTTCGCCTCGGGTTCTTCCAACGGCGCCGGCACCGCGACGGCGGCGAGTTTTTCCGCGTTCGGCCTGGCCGAGGAAACCTGGTCGAGCGGTCGTGGCCCTGCCTCGAACAACGGCCTGTGCGCCTACACGCCATCGCGCGGGGTGATCTCGGTGCGCGGCAACTGGCCACTGACGCCGACCATGGACGTGGTGGTGCCCTACGCCCGCAGCATGACCGACCTGCTCGAAGTGCTGGACGTAGTCGTCGCCGATGACGCCGATACCCGTGGCGATCTGTGGCGCCTGCAGCCGTGGGTGCCGTTGCCCAAGCCGTCCGAGGTGCGCCCGGCGTCCTATCTGGAACTGGCCGCCAAGCCGGATGCCTTGAAAGGCAAACGCCTGGGCGTGCCACGCATGTACATCAACAAAGACGAGTTGGCCGGCTCTAGCGAAAAGCCTGGCATTGGTGGCCCCACCGGGCAGCGCATCCACACCCGTGCTTCGGTGATCGCGCTGTGGGAGCTGGCCCGCGCCGCGCTGGAAAGCGCAGGCGCGACGGTGATCGAAGTGGACTTCCCGCTGATTTCCAACTGCGAGGGCGACCGCCCTGGCGCGCCGACCGTTTACAACCGTGGCAGGGTGCCGCACCAGTTTCTGCTCGATGAACTGGGTGAGCTGACGGCCTGGGCTTTCGATGATTTTCTGCGCGCCAATGGCGACCCGAAACTCAATCGCCTGGCCGACGTCGATGGCCCACAGATTTTCCCCCACGACCCAGGCACGCTGCCTAACCGTGAAGATGA
This sequence comes from Phytopseudomonas punonensis, assembly GCF_900142655.1. GTDB lineage: Bacteria > Pseudomonadota > Gammaproteobacteria > Pseudomonadales > Pseudomonadaceae > Aquipseudomonas > Aquipseudomonas punonensis. The sequence continues at coordinate 62,756 of NZ_FRBQ01000003.1, forward strand.
TCTGGCCGTCGGTATGGACGAGTACGTGCGCGTGGCCCAGCGCGGCATCACGCCGTGGAACGAAGTCGCCAGTATGCCGGACGGCATGCGCGCGCTGGAGCGGACCCGCAAGCTGGATCTGGAAGACTGGATGGACAGCCTGCAGCTCGACGCGGTGATCTTCCCGGCGGTGGCCGATGTCGGCCCGGCGGACGCGGACGTCAATCCGGTATCCGCCGATATCGCCTGGAGCAACGGCATCTGGGTCGCCAACGGCAACCTCGCCATCCGCCACCAGGGCGTTCCCACCGTCACCGTGCCGATGGGCGTGATGGCCGATATCGGCATGCCAGTCGGCTTGACCTTCGCCGGCCGCGCCTACGACGACAACGTGCTGCTGCAATTGGCCTCGGCGTATGAGGCGACCGGCAACAAACGGCAGATCCCGCCGCGCACGCCACCGCTGTCAGGGGCAGCGACTTCATAGCCTGGAGGCGGCCTGCTTTAAAAGCAGGCCGCCTTACATAGGTAACTCAGCAGAAACCATTGGCGTGCTTTTCACCAGCGCTAGAAGCCGGCGGGTAAGGGCAGGGCAGTGGTGGACTTGATGCGCTCCATGGCGAAGCTGGAGCTGATGTCGGCGATGCCGGGAATCTCGATCAGCCGCTTGTAAACGGCGTCGTAGCCTTCGATATCCGGCACCACCACGCGCAGTAGGTAGTCGGTTACGCCGGCCAGCCGGTAGAAATCCACCACCTCGTCGATAGCCGCCACCTTGTGGTGGAACTGCTTGAGCCAGTCGGCGTTGTGCTGGTTGGTACGTACGAAGGCGAATACCGTGACCGGCACGCCGATCTGGCGTGGGTCGAGCAGCGCCACTCGGGCACGGATCACTTTGGTCTCTTCAAGTTTCTGGATGCGTCGCCAGCAGGCCGTGTTGCTCAGGCCTACACGCTCGGCCAGTTCACCCAGCGCAAGGGTGCAGTCGTGCTGCAAAAGACCGAGGATGGCGTGATCGAACTTGTCCATGATCTGGCTCGTTAAGATGATTGGGGAATAAGCAAAGCACGTAAGCGGATAATCTTGGAAATATTTTCCAGTAATAAGCTTTTTTCCGGAAATTAGTTGCTTATTTGATGGCCTCAGGCCGCCAAATATCAAGCTATTTCCCTGGCCGTTCTCTTAGCATATTCGCTCTGATCCGCCGTCGCAGGCGGCACTTCTTTCGATCCACAATGGCCGTTATCCCATGACCGAGCGCTATTTCGACTATGCCGCCACCACGCCTATCGACGATGGCGTAATCCAGGACATGCTGGCCCACATGGGGCGCGATAGCACCTTTGGCAACCCGGCGTCGGCGTCGCATTCGTACGGCCAGCGCGCGCGCCATGCCGTGGAAAAGGCGCGCCGGCAAGTTGCCGAACTGGTCGGCGCCAATGCCGACAATCTGGTGTGGACATCCGGCGCGACCGAGTCCAATAACCTGGCGCTCAAGGGTGTGGCAGCTGCGGCGCAGGGTCGCCGGCATATCGTGACCAGCAACCTGGAACACAAGGCCGTGCTGGATACCGCCCGGCAACTGGAAAGCGAAGGCTTCGAGGTGACCTGGCTGCAGCCAGATGCAGACGGTTTGATTCAACCCGAGGCCGTCGCGGCTGCACTGCGTGAAGATACCCTGCTGGTGTCGCTGATGTGCGTCAACAACGAACTGGGCACCCTCACCGATATCGCCACGATTGGCGAACGGGTGCGTCAGCGCGGTGCGCTGTTTCATGTGGATGCCGCCCAGGCCACCGGCAAGGTGGCGATCGACCTGGCCAGCCTGGCGGTGGACCTGATGTCGTTCTCGGCGCACAAGAGCTACGGCCCCAAAGGCATCGGCGCGCTCTACGTGGGTGAACGCGCGCGCGGGCTGATTCAGGCGCAGATTCATGGTGGCGGTCATGAGCAGGGTCTGCGCTCCGGCACCCTGGCTACCCACCAGATCGTCGGCATGGGCAGCGCGTTCGCCCTGGCCGGCGAGCTGATGGAAGAGGAAAACCGTCGTATCGCCGGGCTCGGCGCGCAGCTTCGCGAGGGCCTGCTGAGCCTGCCGGGCGTGCGCCTCAACGGGTGTGCCAGGCAACGAGTGCCACACACGCTGAACCTGTGCATCGATCATCCCTGGTTCAATGTCGAGAACCTGAGCCGCAGCCTGGCGTTCTCGTCGACGTCGGCGTGCAATTCGGCCAGCAGCGCGCCATCGCACGTGCTGCTGGCGCTGGGGCTGGACGCTAGCCAAGCGTATCGCAGCATCCGCCTGAGCCTGGGGCGCTATACCAAGCTCGAAGATGTCGAGGCGGCCATCGAGGCCATTCGTCACTGCTTGCCGCAATGAGCGATTGCCAGGGCAAGGCCTAGCCGCCGAGGCTGGGGCAGTTCTCGAATATGTCTGCTGGCGGGTTGTAGAGCATGTCGGGGGCGCCACCGAGCACCATATCGGCGAAACCGTCGGCATTTACGTCGGCGAAGCGTACGTTCGTGTTGGTGCTCAGTTGGCAGAACGTTCTGCCGCGCATGGCCAGCACGTTGAAATTTTCACTGCCTTCGGACCAGAGCCATTGCTCGCTGAGGCCATAGTGGTGCTTGTAGTAGCTGTGCTTCAGTGTGGGAATCGCCTGCACCACCAGGCCCAGGCACGCCAGCAGGCCGACGAGCCGGTACTTACGCGCCATCCAGGTTGGCCGCGGTTCGCGGCGAACCATGCCAATCAGCAACAGCAGCAGGGCCGGCAGAACCACGACAAACGTGCCGATGATCAGCAGCACCAGGTAAATCAGCTCTTCGTCTTTCAGGTAGAAGGCCGAACGGCTGTCCAGATAAAGAAAAACGCTCGCTAGCGCATACAGACCAACCAGCAGCAGATAGCGCGCGCTCCGTTTGAACATGGCTTTCCCTTGTGGCGTCCGTTGCGTTGTCCGGTGAAGAGCGGCAGTTAACATCAGCGGGCACTATTCAAGAAGCTTTTTTGTGGCCTGGCCCATTTGCCGTGACGTGGCGAGGTGCGACGCATTGGCGCAGGTGAATCCACACAGGCTTATCGAGTAGCCTTGCGCTTCTGTTTTCGCTGCGGTCGGTAGGAGTCGAGCATTGAGTCACAAGAGCAAAACCTTTCTCTGGGGTGGGCTGGGTCTAAGTCTGTTGGTGCTGGTCGTCGCGTTCCGGCTGTTCTTCGTCTGGGCGACCACGTTGCCGCTGGACGCCCCGGTGCGTCTCGACCAGGGCGAAACCGTCGAGCTGCCGGTAGAGACCCGTACCCTGGAATTCGACACCCTGGCCGTGGTGTTCTCCACCGCCGAGTTGCCACTGTTCACTGTGCGCAAGCTGTCTGGCGGGCCGATCTGGGAGAACGAGCAGTGGGTCGAGTACCCGCCGGCGCCGCTGACCCTGGCCTGGAAGCTGCTCACCCCGGCCGGCGAACTGGTGTCCGAAGGGCAGGGTTCGCTGGGCGAGGAACTGACCAGCTACGGCAGCGACCAGATCACCCGCGCGGTGGCGCGCATTCCCATGCAGCCCGGTGATTACCAGCTGCAGGTGCAGGTGCTCAACCCGGATGCACGCTTTGGCGAAGTGGATACCCGCCTGGCCTTCGTGGCGGCCGGCAAGGGCCAGACCTGGCAGAGCGGCGTGGCCTGGTGGGGCTCGATTGTCGCCGGCGTGCTGCTGATTCCGTTTGTGATCATCTGCGGCCTGTTGGCCCTGCACAACTTCATTCGCTGGCGCTACGGCGAGCCGTCAGCGGACTGAATCCCTCGCGGGCGGCCCTAGCGCCGCTCGCCTCACAACCTCTTCACGATCTTTATGTGCCTGAAGCGGCAGGTACAAGGCAAAAGCGGCCGGTGGGCGAAGCTTTTGTGGGAGAGGCGTTAGCCTCGATTGTGCCTAGCTAGGCGTAAAGAGCTCGGGGCTAAAGCCCCTCCCACGAGTTCGCGAACGGCCTCTTGCGCCACGTTGTTGCCGAAATCAGCGAACCTGGACTGAAAGATCATGAACAGGCTCTCAGAACCTGTTGCGCACGTCGGTGGCCAGCAGCGCCTGCTCGAAGCGCTCTAGAAACACCGCCTCGGCATGGGTGCGTTTCTGGTCGCGATTCCACAGCAGGTACACGTCCACGTCGATAACGCCCTCGGCCGGCGGCAGGCGCCATACCTCGCCGGCCTGCACGTCCTTGGTGACGATGTGTTCCGGCAGGCAGCCGATGCCGTAGCCAGCAGCGACCAGGCGGCGGATCTCGTCGAGGCTCGACGAGGAGGCCACAATACGCCCGGTAAAGCCCTGCTGGTCGCGGAAGATGGTCAGCGGCGACAGGTTGCCGCCTATCTGATCGCTGGTGAAGCTCACGAAATTTTCGCTTTTCAGGTCGGCCAGCTTCAGGTGTTTGCGGCCGAACAAGGCATGGCGCTTGCCGCAGAAGAACGCGTAGCGCTGCTTGAGCAGCACCCGTTGTTCCAAGCGCGGCTGCGGCGTGCGGCACAGGCTGAGCCCGAACGAGGCGGTCTTCTGCAGTAGCGCGCTGACCACGTCGGAGCTGCGCAACACGTCGAACTCGAATTCGACCCGCGGGTAATCGACGTGGAAATTCGCCAGGAAGTCGTCGTAGAAGCGCGACTCGATGCGGCTGATCATCAGGATGCGGATCTTGCCGGCGACGGTTTCCTCCGGTGCGTCGAGCGCCGGGCCCAAGCGCGACACCGTACCGTACAACTCGGCGGCGATCTGCATGACTTCCTCGCCAGCTTTGGACAGCGCGATTCGTGGCCCGCTGCGAATTACCAGGGCGCTTTCCAGCTGCTCCTCAAGACGCTTGAGCGCCTGGCTGACGGCCGGCTGGCTCAGATGCAGGCGCGCAGCGGCGCGGCTGATGCTGCCTTCCTGGCCGATCACCAGAAAGGTGCGTAGCAGGTTCCAGTCCAGTCGGTCGTTGAGAAAACGGCGTGCTTCGGCGTGGCGGTAGCCAGCATTCATAGGCGTTTAAGTATCCGTTTTACTTATACTTGAGTATTGAAATTAGAAGCTTTGCTTAGCATAGGGTCGGGGGCATGATCTGACAATGCACCGCCAGAGTGCGACCGATCCCTACCGGGATGTGCTTTTTCTCCTGCCTATAAAAACGAATCCGGGAGCTTGCGATGACCACCCCTACATCCACGCCGCGTCGTGCCGCGGCCGCCGCCTTCATCGGCACCACCATCGAATTCTACGATTTCTACATCTACGCTTTCGCCGCTGCGCTGGTGCTTGGGCAGCTGTTCTTTCCCAGCGACAACGCGATGCTGAGCACCATGGCGGCCTTCGCCACCTTTGCCGTGGGTTTCATCGCCCGGCCTTTCGCCGGCATGGTCTTCGGCCACCTGGGTGACCGCCTGGGCCGCAAGAAGATGCTGTTGTTCACCATGGTATTGATGGGCGTGGCCACCACCTGTATCGGCCTGCTGCCAACCTACGCCCAGGCCGGCATCTGGGGGCCAATCGGCCTGGTAGCGCTGCGTTTCCTGCAGGGTATTTCGGTCGGCGGCGAGTGGGGCGGCGCGGTGCTGATGGCCAGCGAGCACGCTCCCAAGGGCCGCAAGGTATTCTTTGCGTCTTTCGCCCAGCTGGGTAGCCCGGCGGGTCTGCTGCTGGCGCTGATCGCCTTTCGCGCGATCAGCGAGATGGAGCCCGAAGCGCTGATGAGCTGGGGCTGGCGGGTGCCGTTTCTGCTCAGTGGCGTGCTGATGCTGGTGGGCCTGGTGATTCGATTCGGTGTGCCTGAGTCGCCGGAGTTCACCAAGGTCAAAGAGCAGAAGCAGACCTCCAAGAGCCCGGTGAAGGACGTGCTGCGTCATAACTGGCGGCAGATCCTGTTCGCCGCAGCGGCGGTGACCATCGGCTCGGGCGGCTTCTTCTTCACCAATACCTTCATGATCACCTACGTGACCCAGTACCAGGGCATCTCCAAGTCGACCATTCTCGACTGCCTGTTCCTGGTAACCATCCTGCAGTTCCTTTCCCAGCCGTGCTCGGCACTGCTGGCAGAACGCTTCGGTGAGGGGCGCTTCCTGAAGTGGGTGGCGGCACTGTGCATGCTGGTGCCGTACCCGATGTTCCTGCTCGTGCAGACCGGCAACCTGGTCTACATGACCGCCGGTATCGCCCTGGCCGTGCTGCTGCTGGCGGCGCTGTATTCGGCGATCGCCGGTTACATGGCCGAGGCCTTTGCCGCCCAGGTGCGTTACTCGGGTATTTCCATCGCCTATCAACTGGGCAGCGGCCTGACCGGTGGCCTCACGCCGCTGATTGGCACCTACCTGGCCGGGCAGTTCGCCGGGCAGTGGCTGCCGCTGGCGCTGTTCTTCAGCGTGCTCGCCCTGATGTCGCTGGTCGGTGTGGTCGGCCTGTCGCGCCTGCGTGCCGAGGAGCGCCGCAACCCTAGCCTGTCCAACCCGGAGGTCGTGACCCCATGAGCAAGCCCGAGATCATCAGCGATGCCGAATGGCAGGCGCGTTGCGACCTGGCCGCCCTGTACCGGCTGGTCGCCTACTACCGCATGACCGACCTGATCGACACTCACATTACCCTGCGGGTGCCGGGGCCGGAGCATCACTTCCTGATCAATCGCTATGGCGTGGCATTCGAGAAGATGCGCGCCAGCGATCTGGTGCTGATCGACCTGCAGGGCAATGTCGTGGATCGCCTGAGCGGCGAGCGGCGGGTGAATGCTGCCGGTTTCGTCATTCATTCGGCGATTCACGAAGCCCGCCCGGACATGTGCTGCATCGTGCACACCCACACCGCTGCCGGCATGGCCGTGGCGGCCCAGCGCGACGGCCTGCTGCCGCTGACTCAACATGCGCTGAAGTTCTACGGCAACCTGGCGTATCACACCTACGAAGGCATCGCCCTGTCGCTGGAAGAACGCGTGCGTCTGGTGGCGGACCTGGGCAGCCACAAGGCGATGATCCTGCGTAACCACGGCCTGCTGGCCGGAGGGCAGAGCGTGGCGCATGCCTTTCACGAGATCTATTTCCTGGAGCGCGCCTGCCAGGCGCAGGTCCAGGCGATGTCGGCAGGCGTGGCGCTGAATATCCCCAGTGAGGAAGTCTGTCGGCATACCGCGGCTCAGTTCGCCCGCGATGGCATCGACGGCATCATCGATCTGGCCTGGCAAGCCGCCGTGAGCCTGATCGAGGAGCAGCGCGATGACTGGTGCCGCTGAAACCCTGCCCAGTGTCGTATTGCTGTGCCGTGAGCGGCCACTCGAAGACTGGCTTGCCGAGGTGTTCGCCCGCCATGCCCCCGAACTCAGGGTGCTGCGCCCCGATGAGCCGGGTGCCGAACGGGCACAGGTCGCGGCCTGCTGGTACCCCGCCGAAGGCAGCCTGGGTCGCTTGCCGGCCTTGCGGTTGATCCACTCGATCGGCTCGGGCGTCGACCACCTGGAACACGACCACTCCAGGCCTGCCGGGCTTCCCGTGTGTCGGGTGGTCGATCCCGATCACTCGCAGGGCATGGCCGAGTACGTGCACTGGGGCGTGCTGCATTTTCACCGCGGTTTCGACCAGGTGCTCAACGGTCGCGCGAGCCGGCAATGGCAGCGGCCGGTGCAGTGCGCTGCACGAGATTTTAATGTCGGGGTCATGGGCCTGGGCGCCATTGGCACGCCGGTGGCCGCGCGGCTGGCCGAGGCCGGCTATGGGGTGCGCGGCTGGGCGCGCACATCGCGCGAACTGCAGGGCATCGCCACCTTTGCTGGCGCCGAGGCGTTGCCCGGCTTTCTCGAGGGCCTGGACCTGCTCGTCAACCTCTTGCCGCTGACAGCCACCACGCGCGGCCTACTCAATCATGAACTGTTCGCCCATATGGCCCCGGGCGCGGCGCTGATCAACTGCGGCCGCGGCGAGCACCTGGTCGAGGCCGATCTGCTCGATGCATTGGCCAGCGGCCAGCTGCGCGGTGCCTTGCTGGACGTGTTCGCCAGCGAGCCGCTGCACCGCGACTCGCCGCTCTGGCAGACGCCCGGCGTGTGGGTCACCCCGCATATGGCGTCTGCTGCATCCGATGCCTGCATCGCCCGGCAGATCGCCGACAACCTGCAGCGCCTGCACGCTGGCCTGCCCCTGAATCATCAAGTCGATCCCGGACTGGGTTACTGAATCGCTGGCGGGCGAGCGCCCTTCAGCCACGACTACGGATAATCGCCATGAAAACCTTCTTCCACCCTCAGCAACGCTTGCATCACCCGCGCAGCTACCTGTCCCGTGGGCAGATGCGCGAGCCTCAGGAAATTCCGGCCCGTATCGACCCGTTGCTGGCCATGGCCCGCCAGCTTGGCTTCGCGATCATCGAGCCGGCTGATCACGGCCTGGCGCCGCTGCGCGCGGTGCACAGCGATGCCTACCTGGACTACCTGCAAAGCGCCTACGCCCAGTGGCACGAGGTCGACGAGGACTGGGGCGACGAGGTGATGTCGAACATCTTCATCCGCGAGAACAACCCGCTGCGCGGCATTCTCGGCAAGACCGCGCGCTACCTGGCCGACGGCAGCTGCCCGATCGGCGAGCACACCTGGACGGCCGCTTACTGGTCGGCCCAAGCCGCCATCGCCGCCGCCCTGGCGGTACGTGATGGCGAGCCCCAGGCCTATGCGCTGTGTCGCCCGCCGGGTCACCATGCGCGGGCCGAGGCGGCCGGGGGCTTCTGCTTTCTCAACAATGCCGCCATCGCTGCCCAGGTGCTGCACGCCAGTTTCGAGCGGGTCACCATCCTCGACACCGACATGCACCATGGCCAGGGCATCCAGGAAATCTTCTACGAGCGCGATGACGTGCAATACGTCTCCATCCATGGCGACCCGACCAATTTCTACCCGGTGGTGGCTGGCTTCGAGGACGAGCAGGGCGCAGGGGCCGGCAAGGGTTATAACCTCAACCTGCCGATGGCTCATGGCGCTTCCGAGGCGGACTTCTTCGCCTGTCTGGGCCAGGCCGAACATGCGATCAGCGCCTTCGCGCCGCAGGTGCTGGTGCTGTCGCTGGGCTTCGATATCTACGAGAACGACCCGCAGTCCAAGGTCGCGGTCAGCCACGCCGGCTTCGAGGAACTGGGCCGGCGCATCCGCGCCCTCGGCCTGCCGTGTGTGGTGGTGCAGGAGGGCGGTTACGACATCGCCACCCTCGACGAAAACGCCTCGCGGTTCTTCAAAGGACTGCTTGGTTGATCCGCCTGTAAGGCGCCATCCGCGTTCTCGCGGTGGCGCTTTGCGGGAGCGTTCCTGCTGCACCCCGATGATCCAACAGTACTGGCAGCCATTTATGGCGCTCGTTGGCTTGGCGGTGCCGAGCACAGCGGATCTTTCAAGATATTTCCGTCTGGAAATGGAAGTGAACTAACGTTCCGGCAGGGCAATCTTCCCTAGGCGCAGTCAGCGCGAGCCAGATGGGCCGGTGCATCCGCATCGAGCGCCAGTCCTGGGTCGCTGAACGATAAGGAGCCGCCGTGACCGTTACCACCCAACCCGACTACCGCTGCACACCAAGCCCGCTACACGCGATCTTGCTGGCCGGAACCGTCCCCCTGTTTCTCGGCGCGTTGCTGAGTGATATCGCCTACTACAACAGCTTCCAGATTCAGTGGACCAACTTCGCGGCCTGGCTGATCGCTGGCGGGTTGTTGTTCGCCGGCCTGGCCTTGCTGTTCGCCCTGGCAAACCTGATCCGCGCCGACCGCAAGGCCGGGCGTCCGGTGATGTATCTCGTGCTGCTGCTCGTCACCTGGGTGCTCGGGTTGGTTAACGCCTTCGAGCACGCCAAGGACGCCTGGGCAGTCATGCCGTCCGGCTTGGTACTGTCGGTAATCGTCAGCGTGCTGGCGGTGATCACCGCCTGGTTGGGGCTGAGTAACCTGCGTTCGGGAGGTGCCCGATGAAAACTGCAGGCGCACTGACCACCTTGAGCATGGCGCTGCTGCTGAGTGCATGCGGCGGCGAAGCGGAGACCACCATCGAGCGCGGCCCGAACCCGAAACTGCCCGAGCCGCAACGCGGCCTGTTGCCGAGCATGAAGATCGCCGAACCGGCCGAATGGGGCGATAAGGTGCCTACCGTACCGGACGGTTTCAGCGTGACGGCAATCGCCACAGACCTGAAGATTCCGCGCCAGACGCTGGTACTGCCCAACGGCGACATTCTCGTCGCCGAAGGCCGTGGTGGTAACGCCGCCAAACTCAAACCCAAGGATGTGATCGCCAGCTACATCAAGGCCCAGGGCAACACCAAGGTCAAAGGTGGCAATCGCCTGACCCTGTTGCGCGACGCCGACGGTGACGGCACTTACGAAACTCAGTCGGTATTCGCCGAGAACCTCAACGCTCCATACGGCCTGGCCTTCCACGAGGGCAACCTGTACGTGGCCAACCAGGACGCCGTGGTGCGCTTCGACTACCAGGACGGCCAGACCCAGGCCAGCGGCGCGCCGACCAAGGTCATCGACCTGCCATCAGCGATCAACCACCACTGGACCAAGGCGATGACCATCAGCCCCGATGGCCGTTACCTGTACGTCGGCATCGGCTCGAACAGCAACATCGGCGAGCGCGGCATGGAGGTCGAGGCCGACCGCGCGCTGGTCTGGCAGATCGACGCCGCGAGCGGCATGCACAAGTCCTATGCGACCGGCCTGCGCAACCCGACCGCACTGACCATTCAGCCGGAAACCGGGCAGCTGTGGGCGGTGGTCAATGAGCGTGACGAGCTGGGCCCGGATCTGGTGCCGGATTACCTGACCTCGGTGCAGGAGGGCAAGTTCTACGGCTGGCCGTACGCCTACTGGGGCCCGAATGCCGACACCCGCGTGCAGCCGCACAAGCCGGAAATGGTCGACATCACCATCAAGCCGGACTACGCCCTCGGCTCCCACGTGGCCGCGCTGGGCGTCGACTTCTCCATCCCAGAGATGGGCGAGCAGTTCGCCAACGGCGTGTTCGTCGGTGAGCACGGCAGCTGGAACCGCGACAACCCGGTGGGCTACAAGGTGATCTTCGTGCCGTTCGCCGATGGCCGCCCAGCCGGTGAGCCCATCGACTTCGCCACCGGTTTCCGTGGCGACGATGGCAAGACCCGCGGCCGCCCGGTGGGCGTGACGGTCGACCCGAAAGGTGCGCTGATCATCGCCGATGACCTGTCCAACACCATCTGGCGTGTGACGCGCGACCAGTGATGCAGACGTCTCGGGGCGCTTGTCCGCCCCGAGACGCTGCGGTTATCGGGCGCTGATCATCCAAGCCGGCGCCCGCTAACTGCTCCATCGTGCAAGCTCCGTACTGATGCAATGTCAGTGCTTTTGTCGTCATGCATTCCCCCTTGATCGAAGAGCAAACAGAGCGCCTTGCGCTGCCGAAAATCAGCGAAACGTACAACCGGTGGGCGCGCGAAAACGCTACGCTCGCCGAGCAGATTGCGATCATTCGAGGGACATCAAATGGCGGAAAAGCAGCATCACTACGACGTGCGCGTGACCTGGACGGGCAACGAGGGCAGCGGCACCGCGTCCCATCGCGGCTACAGCCGAGCGCATAGCATCGAGGCGCAGGGCAAGGCGCCTATAGACGGTTCCTCCGATCCGAGTTTTCGCGGTGATCCAGCACGCTGGAATCCGGAAGAGTTGCTGGTTGCTTCTCTTTCCGCCTGCCACAAGCTCTGGTATCTGGGGCTGTGCGCCGGGGCTGGCATAGTGGTGACCGCCTACGAGGACAACGCCCAGGGCGCGATGCTCGAACAGGCCGATGGTGCCGGGCAGTTCACCTCGGTGGTACTGCGGCCCAGGGTGACCCTGGCCGCCGGTAGCGATCTGGAAAAGGCCCGCGCGCTGCATCACCAGGCCCATGAAATGTGCTTTATCGCCCGCTCGATGAATTTCCCGGTCAGCCACGAGCCCGAGTTGCTGATCGACAGCGCCGGCTGAACGGCGCGGGTCGCCCCGATGCCGAGGCGGCCCGCATCGCGCTAACGACGGCGGAAGATCATGCCACCGTGGTGCAGCGTATTGCGGTCGACGAACTCGCCGTCGGCGGTGAAACCGGTGTCGTCCCAGTAATCGATATGCGTACCGTTAACCTCGTAACGACCCTGATAGGCACTTTCCCTCGTGCCACGCGCTTCGTCGTAGCGGTTGTCGGGCAACAGTTCGTGGCGGATCTGCCCGTCGTCGGTGACCCACATGCCCACGTAGGGATGCACAGTCATCTGGCGTTCCTCCTGTTGAGTTTTGCTGCTGGTGGCCGCCTGGCTCGAAGCGAGCGCTGTGGTCGGCGTCAGCAGTTGCAGTGCGCCCAGCAGCAGGGCGCCCGCGCTGCAGGTGATGGTTTTTTTTCGCGCGGCGACCGTCATTGGGCTGGAGCCGGAATGCGCTGTAGCACGTCGTCGTACGGCGTCAGGTCGAGGTAAGCGGTCACCTCGTAGGCCTTGTCTTCACGCATGCGGAATATCCATGCGTAGCTGTTGCTGTAAGGCTGGCCGTCGCGCGCCACGCCGGTGCCATCCCACTGGATTATCACGTGGTCGCCATCGGCCCAGACTTGTTTGCTGACCGGGCGAATCGGTGTGGATAGGCGCGACACGAACGGCCGCACCGCCTGATCGACAAACTGATCCACGCCGCGATACACGCCGGCACTGGGGCCTGAACCCTTGATTGTCCAGACCACATCCGGGGTCAGCATGTCGCTGAAAAAGCTGCTGCCGCCGGCTGCCCAGCGGTCGAAGGCTTCGCTGACCGTCTGTTTGTTGCGAGCTTCTAAGTCTCTCTCTGTGTTGGCCTGTACCAGGCTTGGCAGCAGAGTGCTGAGCAGTAACGCGCAGCTCAGGGTAGCGGCGCGGGTAGCGCGCAAGGTTGCAGTACGCATGGGTGAAATCCTCTTTCTGGATGATCGGCGGGCGTTATCACTGCTTACGCTCGAGTGCCTGATCGTCTGAGTGACTGGTAGTGGTCGGCGGTTGCAAGAGTGGGGCATGATGGCGCTCCACTGACGCGATTGCCGATCCGACGTGAATCAGTCTGCCCTTGCCTCAGCCCGCGGTCATAGCAGGATCGTCCTGGATACTTATCCGATCATCCCCTGAAATGCTTTGTAAAACCTCGATTAGCCGGGAAATAGCCATGGATTCGCTGCAGAAGCTGGTACAGATCATCGGCCGCCATACGCCTATGGACGGCATTCACCCGACGCCAATCCCCGGCGTCAGTCTGGTTCGCTCGTGCACGCCAACTGTGCCGATGCCGGTGGTGTATGAGCCAACGCTTTGCCTGATCGTCCAGGGTCGCAAGCGGGTGACGGCGGGCGCCACGACCTACATCTACGATGCGGCCAATTACCTGGTCGCCTCCGTGGACATTCCGGTGATGGGCGCGGTGATCGAGGCGAGTGAGGAGATGCCCTACCTGTGCCTGGTGGTGGATCTGGACATGCCGACGCTGAGCGATCTCGCTCTGCGCTATCCCGCTGATGACAAAGACCGGGCGCCCGCTGCCGGTATTCAGCTCGGCGAAACCACACCAGCGCTGCTCGACGCCGCCGCCAGGCTCGTAGGGCTGCTTGACGCTCCAGATGACGCGGCTGAATTGGCGCCGTTAACCGTGCGCGAGATTCTCTACCGGCTGCTGACCGGTAGCAGCAGCGCCATGGTGCGGCAGGTGGCCAGGGCCGATAGCCGCCTGAGCCAGATCGCCAAGGCCATCGTCTGGTTACGCAGCCACTACAGAGAAGCCTGCCGAATCGATGATCTAGCCGATATCGCCGGCATGAGTCGCTCCACCTTTCACGCCCACTTCAAGGCCGTCACGGGCACGAGCCCGTTGGAATTTCGTACCCACCTGCGTTTGCAGGAAGCCCGTCGCCTGATGGTCGCCGAGGCGCTCGATGCAGCCGGTGCTGGCTATCGAGTGGGCTACGAAAGCCCGTCGCAGTTCAGCCGTGATTACGCACGCTTTTTCGGCCTGCCACCGGCCAAGGATGCCAGCCGGCTGCGCGGTAGTGCCTGGGCGCCGGCGTAGCAATCGAACGCTGTTGCGGCTAATGCGCGAGGCAGTTTTTATCGTCATGAGCGGAACTTTTCTGCGAACTTTCAACTGATTTTCCAGGTTTTTGGCTCGTTATAATTTGCAACGAGTCGGCACTTGAGAACCTAGCGGCGCCTGCTAGATTGGCGCTGCGACGCCGGGCCCCTCTGACAGCTAACAGGCTGCCATGTCGGAGTTGCAGTTTGTACAACTCTGACTTAGGAGGGGCTCATGAGCACCCTAGTACCGTTCTTAATGGCCGACTTCCTCGGCACCGCCACCTGGTTGTGGCTCGTCTTCATCACCATCGTCATCAGCCTGCTGGTCTTCGACCTCGGGGTGCTTCACCGTGAGCATCGCGAAATCGGCGTCAAGGAAAGCCTGTTGTTGTCCGCCGGCTACATCACCGCAGGCCTGCTGTTCGGCCTGTGGGTGTGGAACGTCAAAGGTGACACCGCCGGCATGGACTTCTACACCGGCTTCCTGATCGAGAAGTCGCTGTCGATGGACAACGTGTTCCTGATGGCGATGATCTTCAGCTTCCTGGCCATCCCGCGTAAGTACCAGCATGAAGTGCTGTTCTGGGGCATCCTCGGGGTCATCGTGCTGCGTGCGTTGATGATCGGCCTGGGCGCTGCGCTGATCGCTCAGTTCAGCTGGATTCTCTACGTGTTCGGCGCGTTCCTGCTGCTGAGCGGCGTGAAGATGCTATTCAGCAAGGTCGACGACCACCCCGACCTCGCCGAAAACGGCATGGTCAAGTTCCTGCGCAAACACATGCGGGTTACCGACCGTTTGCACGAAGGCCGCTTCTTCGTGCGCCAGCCGGATGCGGACGGCAACATGGTGCGCTGGGCTACGCCGCTGTTCCTGGCGCTGGTGCTGATCGAGTGTGCTGACCTGGTGTTCGCTATCGACAGCGTGCCGGCGATCTTCGCCATCACCCAGGACCCGTTCATCGTCTACACCTCGAACATCTTCGCGATCCTGGGCCTGCGCGCGCTGTACTTCGCCCTGGCGGCGATGATCCACCGCTTCGCGTACCTCAAGTACGCCCTGGCTCTGGTGCTGGTGTTCATCGGCGCGAAGATCTTCCTGGTCGGCATTATCGGCAAGACGCCGCCGGTAATTTCCCTGAGCGTGACGCTCGGCCTGCTGATCGGTGGCGTGCTGCTGTCGCTGTGGAAAACCCGCAACGACCCGCCGGCTCTCGACGCTGAAAAGACCCCTCACTGACGTCAGACGCCCCGGCGCCGCCGGGGCTTTTCACTGGAGATACGCCATGAACCCATCACCCCTCTCTGCACTGGCACTGGTTGCAGTGATCGGCCTGACCCTGGCCGGCTGCGAAATGGCCGAAGAGTCGGCACAGAAACTCACCGAGAAGGCCGAGCAGGCCGTGCAGGAAATCGCCCGCGAAGCGGTCAGCGATACCGTCAACGCCTTCAACGAGCAGATCGACGAGGTGCAGAAATCCACCAACGAAATGCTCGGCAAGCCGGAGGAGGGTGCCAAGGAGGAGAGCGAACAGCAGGAGAAGCCCGAGCAGGAAAAGCCGCGCACCTTCCCCAATGACAGCGTGGAAACCTGATCGGCGATTTGTTCACGGGGAAGGGAGGCCCCACGGCCCTTATCGATCACGGCGCTTTGCGTAGAACCTGTTCACGGTCTAATGGTTGAATTTCACTGAGTTTGAAAGTGAATCCGCGAACTCAGCCATTACTCAATCGTGTGGGAACGGGCCATGCCCTTGAATTCGCGGGCATGGCCCGCTCCCACAGGTACTGCATCGATGCCCGCTTCTGCCTTGTAGTTGCCACTTCATGTGCATAAAGATCATGAATAGCTATGTAGGGTGGATGACGCTCTTTTCATCCACCATTGCGATTGCGGAGCGGTGGACGGATGAAGCGTCGTCCACCCTACGAAAGGCCGCTACTACCACTTAGCTGCCAAAATCGACGAACCTGGGCTGAAAGATAATGAACAGACCGTAGGATGGGTTTCACCCATCCTACGGTCTGGCGTTGTCGAGCAGGCCGGCGGCCGCTTCGACCAGCTATGTAGGGTGGATGACGCTCTTTTCATCCACCATTGCGATTGCGGAGCGGTGGACGGGTGAAGCGTCGTCCACCCTACGAAAGGCTGCTTTGTAGCTGCCGCTTCATGCGCATAAAGATCGTGAACAGGCTCTTAGCCCACCTCTCGCTTGTCCGCCTCGCCAGCCTGCGACCAGCCCTGGCTAAGTATCAAGCGAGTTAAAAATGGACCGCTTGCATGCCCGGTATCACATCCAGGTTGTGGTAAACCACAAGCCCTTTCTCCTCAGCCAACGCCACCAGCCGATCCGCTTTGCTGGACGGCCCCGCCACACGCAGCAGTGCATCGCAGCGGCTGAGCAGCAGTTGCCGGTAGCGCTCGGTATCCACCGTTGAATCGTCCTGCGCCGGCCAGTTTTCCATAACCGGCAGGTGTCCGGCCTGCAGCAGCCTGGCCGCGCTGGTCTGTACTTCGTCATCGGCGCCGGCGATCAGGATCATCAGGGGCGCGACTGGCATCAGCGCCTTCAGGTACTGCAGCAGAATGATCGTTTTGCCATCCATGATGCGGCCGTCTTCGATCATCGCCAGGGCTTCGGTGAAGGGTAGCTCCAGCACTTCGATATCTTCGCCTTCCTCAGCCAGGCCACCGCCATCGTTGACGCGATCTTCGGGCTGATATTCACCGACGAAAAAATGCAGGCGCTCGGTGACCGAGCCCGGGCTCATGAAGGCGTCGTAGATCTTGCGCACCGATTTAACGCGGTAGCCGGTTTCTTCTTCGGCTTCGGCGCGGATGCGTTCTTCGGGGCTGGCGTTGTCCAGCAGGCCTGCTGCCGCCTCGATCAGGTAGCCGTCATGCTCGTTGACGAATGCCGGGATGCGAAATTGACGGGTCAGGATTACCGTGCGTTTGGCCAGGTTGTAGAGGCCGATGGTTGCGCCGTTGCCGCGGTCATACACTTCGCGGGTCTGCGGCTGCCAGGTGCCGTCGCGGCGCTGCAGCTCGAAATCGATCTTCTTCAGTACGTACCAATTATCCGAAAGCAGATGCTGCCCTACGATTCGAACATTCCGATTGCTCACAGGCGATGCCCTCGCTGGCTAATCAAATTTCTGAAGTGTTTCAGAGCCAAATGGCAGCCCCAAGTTCGCCGCTAGCTGACACAATCCGAGCTTCGGTCGCTGAGCCGCAACGTAACTGGCTGACAGGTGCGCAAATTGGCAGATAGACGAAGTTTTAGCGAGGCATTGCAGGGGCAGAATCTACGATTCGTGGCGCCCAAGGGCGGTGCGTTACGCCAGACCCGCGTGGGCTTCCTGTTGCACGAGCACTTCTCTCTACCAGCGTTCACGCAGGCGCTGGATGTTCTGGTCACGGCCAACCTGATCAGTGCTGGCCTGTTCGTCACGCGCACCTTCAGTCTGGATGGCCAGGCGGTGACCAGTGATCTGGGAATCGTCATCTGCCCGGATGCCGAGTTGACCGGCAAGGACCTCGCCGAGCTTGATTTGCTGGTGGTGTGCGCCGGCTTGCGCACGCCGCTGCGCCCGAATGCTGCGCTCAAGCAATTGCTGCGCAGCGCAGATGACAAACAGGTGGCCCTGGCCGGGCTGTGGAGCGGCGCCTGGTTTCTTGGGCATGCGGGACTGCTCGATGGCTACAAATCTGCGATTCACCCCGAACACCGCGCTGCACTGGCGGAGATTGCCCGGCACAGCCAAGTGACCTCGGAGAGCTTTATGGTCGACCGCAATCGGCTAACTGCGGCGAGCCCGACCGGGGCCTTTCATATGGTGCTTGAATGGATCAGCACGCTACATGGCAGCGCGTTGGCCGAAGGCATCGTCGGCATCCTGGCGTTCGAAGAGTCGCGCTACAAAAGGGTCAAGCCGACCCTGCACGCGAAGATGAGCGAGCCGCTGCGCACGGTAATCAACCTGATGAGCGCGAACATCGAAGAGCCGCTGAGCACCGATCAGTTGGCCAGTTATTCCGGCCGCTCACGCCGCCAGCTGGAGCGGCTTTTCCAGCAGCAGCTGGGCACCACGCCCGCCCGTTATTACCTGGAGCTGCGTATCACCGAAGGCCGCCGGTTGCTGCAGCACTCGGACCTGCCGGTGCTGGACGTCAGCGTCGCTTGTGGCTTCGTTTCGCCGAGTCATTTCAGCAAGTGCTACACGGCGTACTTCGGCAACTCGCCGTCTAAGGAAATTCGCCACGGCAATGTGAAGTCGACACGCTAGGGCGTGCCAGTACTTTTTGAGACTCGAAGCGCGGATGGGCCGAGCTGGCCAGGCAGCTCCAATGCTCCCCAGCGTGCCATCGCAAAGTCGACAAAGCGGCGCAGCTTGGGCAACTGATAGCGATCGGGCGAGTAGATCAGGTGCATCGGTCTGCTGGGTAGCTGGTACTCCGGCAGCAGGGCAACCATCCGGCCATCACGCAAATCTTGTTCGGCATAGGCATCGGGCAGCATGACGATGCCGCCGCCCACCGTGGCGCTTCGGTACAGCGCTGCCGAGCTGTTCATCACCATCGTGCCGCTTATCTCCACCGTGACTTCACCTTCCGGCCCCATCAGCCGCCAGTGCTTGTCTACGCCACTCCAGTCATCGCCGGCGGGGTAGGCGAAGGTTAGGCAATTGTGCGCTTGTAGGTCTTGCGGCGTCAGGGGTACGCCACGGCGTGCCAGGTACTCCGGCGAGGCGCAGAGGGTCATGGTGTAGTCCTGCAGGGGCCTTGCGATCAGGCGGGCGTTGTCCTGCATGTTGCCCATGCGGATGGCCGCATCGAAACCGCTGTCGAGCAGGTCCACCCGCAGGTTGCTGAGCACCAGGTCCAACTTGACCTTGGGATACTGCAGCGAGAACTCGCACAGCGCCGGTGCCAGCACTTCCGAGCCGAAGGTCAGCGGCGCGGTGATGCGCAAGGTTCCTGAAGGTTCGTCCTGGGCCTGTTCGGCCAGGCGTTCGGAAGCGGCCACCAGGCCCAACACTTCCAGGCAGCGCTGATAATAGGCCGTACCGAACTCCGTCAGCCGTTGGCGCCTGGTGGTGCGCTTGAGCAAGCTCACGCCCAGACGTTGCTCCAGCGCCCGCAGGTGGTTCCCGACCATGGTGGTGGAAATCTCACATTCCTGAGCGGCGGCGGTCATGCTGCCGGTTTCCACGACTTTGACGTACACCGACATCGCCTGGAACAAGTCCATTATCAAGTCCTGGTTAAAAATGATTGAAGGATTACGGTGTTTATCCAGTATGGGTGGCTAACGATACTGCAAAAACCACCTGATGACTTCTGGAGCGTTACGTCATGACCCCCGACTGCCTGATGTCCACCTACAAGCCCCTGGCCCTTAGTTTCGTCCGTGGCCTGGGCGCGCGACTCTGGGATCAGGCCGGTCGTGAGTATCTGGATGCCGTGGCTGGCGTTGCGGTAACCAACGTCGGCCACTCCCACCCTTTGCTGGTCGCCGCTATCAGTGAGCAGGCGGGCCTGCTGTTGCATACCTCCAATCTGTACAGCATCGACTGGCAGCAACGCCTTGCGCAAAAGCTCACCCGCCTGTCAGGCCTGGACCGGGCGTTTTTCAACAACTCCGGGGCGGAAGCCAACGAGACGGCCCTCAAGCTGGCGCGGCTGCATGGCTGGCGCAAAGGCATTGAGCAGCCGCTGGTAGTGGTGATGGAAAACGCCTTTCACGGGCGCACGCTGGGGACCTTGGCCGCTAGTGATGGCCCTGCCGTGCGCCTGGCGTACGGCGCCTTGCCAGGGGATTTCGTCAAGGTTCCATTCGGCGATCTGCCAGCCTTCGAACGCATCTGTACACAGCATGGCCATCGCATCGCTGCCGTGCTGGTCGAGCCGGTGCAGGGCGAGGGCGGTGTACAGGTGGCGCCGAAGGGTTATCTGCAAGCGCTGCGCGAGCATTGCACGCGGCGCAACTGGTTGTTGATGCTCGATGAAATCCAGACCGGCATGGGCCGCACCGGGCAATGGTTCGCCTTTCAGCACGAAGGCATCGTGCCGGACGTCATCACGCTGGCCAAAGGCCTGGGCAACGGCGTGCCCATCGGTGCCTGCCTGGCAAAGGCCAGCGCTGCCGACCTGTTTACGCCCGGCAGCCACGGCAGCACCTTTGGCGGCAACCCACTGGCCTGTCGCGCAGCCTGTACGGTGGTGGACATCATCGTACAGCAAGGCCTGGTGCAGAACGCACGTGAACAGGGGCAGCACCTGCTCGAGCGGTTGCGTGAGGTGCTGAACGGCCATCCGGAGGTCGTGGCCGTTCGCGGCCTGGGCCTGATGATCGGCATCGAGCTACAGAAGCCGATCCCCGATTTGGTAGCACTGGCAGCCCGCGATCACGGGCTGCTTATCAATGTGACACGCGGCAAGACCATCCGGCTTTTGCCGCCCCTGATCGTGGGCTCGGCGGACGTTGAAGCGATCGTACGGGGCATCGCTGACACCCTGAAAGGCGCTGAGGTAGTTCGCCAATAAGCGCCTCAGAAGAATGGCCGCGAGGCCAGCTCGACGCCGAGCAGGATCAACAGCGTCATAAAGCACTGCCGAAAGCGCACGGGGCTGACCCGTGCGCGCAGCTGCTGTCTGTCTGAACGAAGGGCCCAAACGTGCCTGTCAGCAGGCAGATAACCGCCGCACCAAGCTGGCTTCTCCGCCGCAAAAACGCTTTCACACTCGCAATTGGTGCGCCTGCTAGCTCGTTGCAAAACTAAGAAAAATACGGTTTTTTACGCGCCTGATGGTTTTTCGCCCTCGATAATTCGCTCACTTCCCAACGACTTTTCACACCTCGGGATTTTCTATCCGAGGAGCGAGCGATGAATCATCTCCATGCCATCCCCCAGCCTCTGTCACTGGCCTGCCGCGTCGACATGGCGGGAGGCGCCGATGATTGAGTCGCCGCGCATTCTGCTGATTGACGACGAAAAACCGGTTCGCAAGCTGCTGCGGAGCAATCTCGCTACCCAGTCGTTCACCGTGCTGGAAGCCGCCACAGGCGCCAGGGGCCTGTGGCAGCGATCCAGTCGCCGCACCTGATCATTCTCGATACCAGCCTGCTGGACGCCATCCAGCCCGGCGACACGCTGATGGTCACCCGGCTCGACCGCCTGGCGCGTAGCACGCGGGATCTGCTGGAGATCACCGAGCCCTGGGTTAGTGGCAACGGCGCGGGGCATGCAGTTCGACGCCAAGCCCTGCCTGACTGACGAGCAGATACGTCTCGCCCGCCAGATGATCGAACAGGGCTGCTCGGTCAGCGATGCCGCCAGTAAGCTCGGCGTACATCGCTCGACGCTTCACCGGACGCATGGGCGTATGAGGCAGCCCGCGCGCTGAGCAAGTCAGGTGCGGGCTGTCAGTTTTCAATGACGGCTTGGGCTGACGCTCTGTGCAGCGTCGACCAGTCGTTCGATGGCCTGCCTGTCCATCCTGTAGGCCACCCATTTACTGTCCGGCTTGCCGCCCAGTCGGCCATAGAACGCTTGCGCTCGCTCGTTTCCCCGCAGCACATCCCATTTGAGCCGTCTCGCACCTTTGCGTTGCGCCAGCATGGCGACGCGCTGCATCAGTGCCTGGCCCAACCCTGTGCGGCGATGCCGCTCGCGAATATACAACTCCTTGAGTAGCAGAGTGGGGCGCAGATCGAAGGTGAAGGGGATTTCCAGCACCACGGCATAGCCCGCCACGTTGCCATCGAGGTCAGCGACCAGTACCTCGCACTGCGCGTGCGGGCCGAAAGCGCGGCTAAGTAGTGCCTGCTCATCGATCTTGAAGTCATCGAGGTAATCCTCGAACTCGGCCAGTTCGCGCATCAATTCGAGCAGCGCGGGCACGTCCCTCGGTTCGGCCGCTCGAACCGCCTCGGCAGGGCTCAGCATGCGCAGGAGATGGCGGAGGCGGGCGCAAATTGCGTGGCGTCATCGCCAACCAGAGCCAAACCCTCGTCTAGCCAGCCGGTCACGCCGCCGAGCATTTCCTTTACCGCGTAACCAAGGCTTGCCAGACGCAGGGCCGCGCGGTGGACGCCGTTGCAGTGTGGGCCGGCGCAGTAGACGACAAATAGCGTCGAAGGGCTGAAGGCTGCCAGTCGCTCGGCCGTCATGGTTCGCGTGGGGAGATTGATGGCGCCCGGAACATGGCCGACGGCATAGGCCTCGGGGCCGCGCACATCCACCAGCACGTAGTCGACATCACCGCTTTGCTGGCTGCGATGGACATCCGAACAGTCGGTTTCGAAACGCAGTCGATTGCCGAAGTGCGCCTGTGCTTCGGCACAGGAGGCGGCGGGGATTTCGCTGATCAGGCTTGTCATGGTGGTAGCTCCTGGGTAATCGAGTGCCCACTTTAGTTACCGCACCGGGCGCGCTACAGTGGCTGATTCGACATTGACTGGTAATTTTTCGCCAAATGAATAGCGACCCAGGTCTGGTGGCCGTGCTCGCCTACGACGGCCTATGCACCTTCGAATTCGGCATTGCCGTGGAGATCTTTGGCTTGTCGCGGCCGGAGTTCGATTTCACCTGGTATCGGCATCGCATCGTCGCCGTGGACCCGGGGCCGATGCGCGCGCTGGGCGGTATTCAGGTAACCGCCGATGCTGGTCTTGAAGCACTAGGCGAGGCGCGTACGATCATCGTCCCGGGGTGGCGTGATCGTAACGAGCAACCGCCTCAGCCGCTGATTGATGCGCTGCGCATGGCTCACAGCAGAGGCGCGCGGCTGCTGTCGATCTGTTCGGGCGTGTTCGTGCTGGCGGCTACCGGGCTACTCGATGGCCAGCGAGCCACGACGCATTGGCGCTATACCGATGAACTGGCAGCCCGCTTTCCCGATATCGATGTCGACCCTGCGGTGCTCTACGTCGACAGCGGCCAGGTCATCACCTCGGCCGGTAGCGCAGCCGGCATCGACGCTTGCCTGCATCTGGTGGAGCGAGACTTCGGCGCCCATATTGCCAATAGCGTGGCGCGCCGCCTGGTAATGGCCCCGCAGCGTTCCGGCGGGCAGGCCCAGTTCATCCCCGCTCCGGTTGCGCAGGCGCCAAGGGAGAATCTGGCCGCGGTGCTTGAATGGGCGCGACAGCACCTGGGCGAACCCCTGACGGTGAGCCAACTGGCGGCCAGGGCCTTGATGAGCGAGCGCACGTTTCTACGGCGCTTCAGCGACGCGACCGGCATGACGCCCAAGAGCTGGTTGCAGCATGCGCGCATGGCCCAGGCTCGTTCGCTCTTGGAAAGCACGGGCCTGAACAGCGAACAGATTGCCGAGCGTTGTGGGTTCGCGTCGGTGGAAAGCTTTCGCGTAGCGTTTCGCAAGGTGGTTGGCCTGGCGCCGTCGTTTTACCGCGAGCGCTTCGGGCAGCGATAGGCGCTGTTCCTTGGCCGGTACCGCTCGTTCGGTCAGGCGTTCTCGTTACCCGAGCGGATAAGCGAATGCCGGTCGATATCGGTCCGCAGCTGCTAGCCCTGGCTTTGCCAGTAATGGGCCGCTGCCTGGTCTCACAAAGTGAAGCGCCGCTCACGTTCCGGCAGGTAGTCAGTAAAGCCGGTGGGCTCCTGAGGCGATACTGAGCGGTCGCCCTGTTCGAGAAGCCAGTAACCCACGTCGTGCCAAGCTCCGTGCTTGTAGCCCACCTGGGGAAACGTGCCGATATGCCGGAAACCAAGCCGCTCATGAAGGCCGACGCTGCCTTCGTTTGGCAGGGCAATCCCCGCATAGATGGAGCGGTATCCCATCCCTTTGAGCATCGGTAACAGGGTTTCGTACAGCCGCCGTCCCACACCCTTACGGCGCGCGTTTTCGGCGATGTACACCGTCACATCGACGGCCCAGCGGTACGCTGCTCGGGCACGGTGCTGGCTTGCGTAGGCATAGCCGATCACAGTGCCTTCTTGCTCGGCCACCAAATAAGGATAAGTCTCAAGGGTCGCCAGTATCCGCCCCCGCATGTCCTCTACTGAAGGGGGCACCTCTTCGAACGAGATAGCGCTGCCGAGCACCACAGGTGCATAGATTGCCTGGATTGTTTCAGCATCCGCTGCGGATGCCACCCTCAC
Organism: Phytopseudomonas punonensis; assembly: GCF_900142655.1. GTDB lineage: Bacteria > Pseudomonadota > Gammaproteobacteria > Pseudomonadales > Pseudomonadaceae > Aquipseudomonas > Aquipseudomonas punonensis. The sequence goes on from NZ_FRBQ01000003.1 coordinate 86,934, forward strand.
ATTGATCATGATCCCGCACCTCAGATTGAACGTTGGTTAACGCGGGCAGATAGCTGTTCAGCCGATTCTTTGCGCTCGGAATAGCGATCCACAAGGAAGTCTTTCTGATCACGCAGCAGCAGAGTGAACCTCATCAGCTCCTCCATCACGTCGACCACGCGGTCGTAGTAGGCAGACGGTTTCATTCGATCATCAGCGTCGAACTCCATGAACGCCTTTGGTATCGAGGACTGATTGGGGATGGTGAACATCCTCATCCACCGACCCAGGACGCGCAGTTGGTTGACCACGTTGAACGACTGCGAGCCACCACATACCTGCATAACGGCGAGTGTCTTGCCCTGGCTGGGCCTGACCGCACCCAGCGCTAGCGGAATCCAGTCGATCTGAGCCTTGAATACCGCTGACATGGCGCCGTGTCGCTCCGGTGAGCACCAGACCTGCCCCTCGGACCACATCACAAGATCACGTAGTTCCTGCACCTTGGGATGCTCAACCGGCGCGTCATCAGGCAGTGGAAGGCCCGATGGATCGAAGATGCGAGTCTCTGCGCCAAAGTGCTGAAGCAGCCGCGCAGCTTCTTCGCTCAACAGCCGGCTGAAACTGCGCTCACGGGTGGACCCATGGAGCAACAGGATTCGCGGCTTGTGCTGGCTGGCTTCGATTCGTTTGGAGAATTGGCCGATCAGGTCGTGTTCGACGTTGGGGAGTTCAGCGGTCATGGATGGAACCCTCAGAGTTGGCCAATACGATCCAGCTCGCGCTTCAGTTCGTCACGGCTCAATTCGGCGAAAGGCAGTTCCAGGAAGGCGCGGCAACGTCGTTCGATTTGCGCGAGCGTCGCATTGAAGGCAGCTGAAATCTCGGTTTCCTCACCCTGCACATCGGAAGGATCTTCCAGTCCCCAATGCGATTTGAGCGCTGGGCCGAAGTACACCGGGCATGCCTCACCAGCTGCCTTATCGCAGACGGTGATGACGATATCGGGCGGGTTCGCCTCGAACGCGTCGTTACCCTTGCTACTCAAGCCAGCGGTAGAGATGCCCGCCTCTTGCAGCGTTTGCAGGCTGCGGGGCAACACTTGCCCCTTGGGGAAACTACCGGCACTCACAGCCTCGAATCCCTGGGGCGCGATGTGGTTGAACATCGCTTCAGAGAGGATGCTCCGGCAACTGTTGGCCGTGCACATGAATAGAACTCGCATGCTAACTCCTATCGTCATTGGTGGGCTCAAAAGCTCAACCGCAAGGCGAGCGCAGAAAGGGTGATGAACAGAACGGGGAAAGTGAGCAAGGCGCCAACCTTGAAGTAGTAACCCCAGGTGATGCGGATACCTTTACGCTGGAGGACATGCAGCCACAGCAAGGTGGCCAAGCTACCAATGGGCGTGATCTTCGGGCCGAGATCGCAGCCGATCACGTTGGCGTAGATCATCGCCTCGCGTACTAAGCCGGCGCTGGTACTCGCATCGATGGACAGCGCGCCGATCAGAACGCTGGGCATGTTGTTCATGACCGATGACAGCAGGGCCGACAGCAGTCCGGTGCCAATCGCCGCAGCCCAGATCCCGTGTTCGCCAAGGCGGTTCAGCACGGCTGTGAGGTGGCTCGTGAGACCTGCATTACTCAGCCCGTAAACGACCAGGTACATGCCTAATGAGAAGATCACGATCTGCCAAGGCGCCTCGCGCAATACCCCGCGAGTGGAGATCACATGCCCTCTGGATGCAACCGCAAACAGGATCGCTGCACATACAGCGGCGACGGCGCTGATCGGTACGCCCATAGGCTCCAGCGCAAATAGGCCGAGCAGCAGAAGACCGAGCACCCACCAGCCACAGATGAAGGTGCTGCGATCCCGCACTGCGGATCGAGGATCTTTCAGATCGGCCAGCGAATAGGAGGCTGGCACATCACGGCGGAAGTACAGGAGCAGTACGAGTAACGTCGACGCTACGCTGGCCACGGTGACCGGCACCATGACGGAGGCATATTCGGCAAAGCCCAGCTTGAAGAAGTCTGCAGAAACGATATTGACCAAGTTGGAGACCACCAGCGGCAAACTCGCGGTGTCTGCAATGAAGCCCGCGGCCATGACAAAGGCCAATGTGGCGCCGGCCGAGAAGCGCAGCGCCACCAAAAGCGAAATAACGATCGGGGTGAGGATCAGTGCGGCACCGTCATTAGCGAAAAGTGCCGAAACGGCGGCTCCCAGTAACACGGTGAAGGCGAACAGTCGTCGGCCATTGCCATTTGCCCAGCGGGCTACGTGCAATGCCGCCCACTCGAAGAAACCGGCCTCATCCAACAACAGGCTAATGATGATGATCGCGATGAATGTTGCGGTCGCGTTCCATACCACTGCCCAGACAGTCGGGATGTCCTGAAACGATACCGCACCAACCGCCAGGGCCAGGGCGGCGCCAATCGTTGCGCTCCAGCCGACGCCCAGGCCGCGGGGTTGCCAGATGACCAGAATAAGGGTGAAGACGAATACAGCAGCTGCGACGACCATTTCAAAGGCTCCCGGCAAGAATTAGCAGCAACTGGCGGCACGCTCGGGGCGCCCAGCCATCTTGCCCAGACGAGCCGTGCAGTCGCTCAGCCAGGCAGTGTTGCCTTCAGACGTAATGCGAAGCACCTCGTTGAACCATGCTGGGAGGCCGGGGTTGAGACGGTAGTACACCCATTGTCCCTGTCGGCGATCAAGTAGCAGGCCTGCTGTTCGTAGTTGCGCCAAATGACGGCTGATCTTGGACTGATTGTCTTGCAAGGCGCACATCAGTTCGCATACGCAGAGTTCTCCCTGCTCAGCGATGAGAAGAGTGGCCCGAGCACGAGTATCGTCTGCCAGGCATTTGAAAGCTTCGGGAGGGGTTAGCATGGTTGTTTGCTTTAATTTGGAAAAACGAATATGCGGATATTCACATATAAATAGGCGGCCTGCTAGCCGGTCTTCGGACGCCTTACCTGCCGATCGATCCGAAGGATCTGGGCCGTACCTACGACAGCATCGTGCGGGTCAACAGCCAGTCGGGCAAAGGCGGGATCGCTTACTTGCTGCAGCGCGACCTTGGCGTGACGATACTGAGACGGATGCAGGTGGAATTCAGCGCCATCGTGCAAAAGATGGCGGACAGCAGCGAGACCGCATTGACCTGCACCGAACTCTGGGAGCTGTTCCAGCGCAGCTACCTGGCAGCGGCGCGTGCCGGTGGCTGCCTGGTCTATATCGGTCACCAGTTGTTCGAGGACAGCGCAGGTCAGGGCATCGTGCTGCAGGTTGAGCTGCCCAACGGCCAGCAACAGAGACTGGGAGGTATCGGCAACGGCCCCATCGATGCCGCGGTGGCCGCACTCGGCTTGCCGATCCGCGTCGACAGCTACGAAGAGCGCAGCTTGGGTGGCGGCGCTGGAGCCCAGGCTATGGCGCTGGTCGAGGTGGCCTGGCCGGGTGTGGCCGGCTCGCGCTTCGGTGCCGGTAGCCACGCGAATATCGTCATCGCGTCGATCCAGGCGCTGCTGGTCGCCGTGTCACGTTTTGAGGACGGTGGAGCAATTGATTGAAGCCAGAACTTCAATCGGCTAGCGTGCCAGCAGCCTGTTGCCCCGCCGACCGGATTCCCGGCACGAAACGATCGATGTCGATGGCGTCGATCTGGTCGGGGTGCAGGTGGCGTTCGGCGTAGCGCATCGGTAGTTCGCTGCGCAGGAACAGAGCGAACAGGTCAGCATCGATATGCCCTTTGTCGCGCAGGCCGGCGAGGATCTCGATGGATTCCGACAAGGTCTTGGCCTGCTTGTACGGGCGGTCTGAGGCGGTCAGCGCTTCGAAGATATCGGCGATGGCCATGATGCGCGCCGGGATGGACAGCTGGCTCTTGTCGAGCTTGCGCGGGTAGCCGGTGCCGAGCAGGGTTTCGTGGTGGGTGCCGGCATATTCCGGCACGCGCTTGAGGTTCGAGGGCAGCGGCAGGTTTTCCAGCATGACGATGGTCTGGATGATGTGCTCGTTGATCTTGAAGCGCTCTTCGGGAGTCAGCGTGCCTCGGCTGATGCTCAGGTTGTAGAGCTCGCCATGGTTGTAGAGGTGTTCCGGCACGCTGATCTGGAAGCCGTACTTGGGGTCGAATTCCTTGGTCTCGGGGCGCGGAAAGATGTGCTGCGGTTTGTCCGCCAGCAGCCGCTCAAGTGCTGGGAGTTGCGCCACGGGCAGTTCGGCAACGCGCATCAGTTCGGCTTGAGACAGTCCCAGGCGATCATCGAAATGGCGCAGCCAGGTTCGCTCTCCCGCGGAGTGCAGAGCGCCCACATGCTCGGGGTTCATCAGTTCGGCGCCAATGTTGCAGCCGGCAATGAACGCAAACTCATCGTGCAGTGCCCTGGCGAGGGCTTGGTATTCGGCATCGGCTTGTGCGCGGTCGCGCCCGTCAATCACCTGCTGTAGGCGCGTGATCTGCCCATCGCGCAGCAGCACCTCGAAGCGCATGCGCACTTCGTGGATGCGGTTGTAGATGGTTTCCAGCTTGGTGGCTTTGTCGACGACGTGTTCAGGCGTGGTGATCTTGCCGCAGTCATGCAGCCAGGCGCCGATACGAAACTCACGCCATTCGTCCGGGGTGCTGAAGCAGAAGTTCGCCAGCGGCCCTTCGCTCACGTTGCTGGCCGCTTCGGCAAGCATCATTGCCAGCTCCGGCACGCGTTCGCAGTGCGCCCCGGTGTACGGGCTCTTGGCGTCAATCGCGCCAGCGAGAATTTCGATCATGCCGTCGATCAACGCACGCTGCGAATCCATCAGGTTGTGGTTTTCGAGGGCAACGGCTGCCTGCGAAGCCAGTGCGGCAATGAACGACATCACTTGCGGTGAGAAGGCGATCACCTCGCCGGTCTCGACATCCAGGGCGTTCATGAACTGCAGCACGCCGATCACTTCGCCGCCGCGTGGCGCCAGCGGCACGGTCAGCATGGAGACGGTGTGAAAGCCCGATTCGCTATCGAAAGCGCGCGTACCGCTAAGGTCGAAACGGCTTTCACCATACACATCGTCGATCACCACGGTTTCGTTGTGCAGCGCGGTGTAGGTCGACACATGCCGTTCGTTGGGTAGGCCTGTTTGCGGGTCGTAAAGGGGGATTTCGAAGGTCGGCAGCTCATCGTCCATGGAGCGCAGCGCGAAGCGTAGGGTGTTGTGCTCCGTTTTGAGGTACATGGTGGCGGCCTGGGCATTACAGATGCGCTTGCCCTGCAACAGGATATGGCGCAGCAGCGCATCACGGTCGCGCTCGGACGAAAGCAGCAAGCCATTCTCGACCAAGCTGGCGAGTTTGAGCTGAGAGGCCTGCAGCGCCTGGGTCTGGCTTTGCAGGGCAGCTTTCATCTCGATGTGGTTGCGATTGAGTATTTCGATCTCGGCGAACAGCGAGGTCGGCGGCAGTTCGCCGGAGAAATCCATCTGGCGGATTTTTTGGGTGTCCCGAACCAGCGCCTTGATGGTGCGGTCGAGGCTTTCCATACCGCCCAGGATCAGCGGCATTGTGCACAGCAAAATGCCGATGAACAGGCAAAGAACCACGAGCGGCGGGGCGCCCAGGGTCATGGCGAGCAGCGGCACCAGTTGCAAAAGCAGGAAGGTGCCGAGCACCAGGCTTCTGCTTCTGAACCGTAGTCTGAATCGTGGCTTGATTTGCCCGGATGACATGCTGCAACCTGCGCTAGGATTCCACCGAGTACAACTCACCCATCCAGCTAAGCAGCGGTGCTGCAGCCTGAATGAGCGGCGTTCACTTCATCTCGGGGAAAAGAATGAAAAAGGGGATTACTGTGTTTGCTCGTGCTCGTTTCACGATTTGGCCACTCGCCTGCGCATTGGTAACCTCGGCGGCGCTCGCTCTCGAACCAGCCACATCAATAGGTTACGTGATGAAGGTACAGGGTGAGGCTACTGTCAGCATAGCTGGCACAACGCAATCAGCGACGATCGGTACGCCATTGTACGTCGGAAGCGTTGTAAAAACTGGTCCGGCAGGCTCAATGGGCGTGACCCTGAAGGACAACACGGTTATGTCGTTCGGCCCCAACAGCGAATTGACCCTCGACGAGTTCCTGTTTGACCCTGCCCAGGACGACCTGAAGCTCACTGCCAAGATCACCCACGGCACGCTCGATTACATCTCCGGCACCATCGCCAAGCTCAAGCCCGAGGCCGTGCAGATTAACACCCCGACCGGCACCATTGGCGTGCGTGGCACCCATTTCCTCGTCAAGGTTGACTGAGTTCGGATACGGCATGTCCTCAAAATTTACGCACGCTATCGCGCTTCTTCTGTTCGCCCTGCTGGGTAGCGGATGTGCCTCGAAATCCTACGTGGTGCTGGTCGAAAGCCCTGATGGCACGACCGGCGCCATCGAGGTACGAACCAACAAGGGCCTGACCCGCGTCGACCAGAAAGACCATGCGGTCAATCTCGATGGCAGCAGCGCCATGCCGTTCCAGGTGGATCAGCCCAGGCTCGAGAAGGATTTCTCCGCTGCACGCGCTGCTCAACCGGCGTTGCCGAAAAGCTACCTGCTGTATTTCAGAACCGGCGGCGCCAAGCTGACGGCGAAGTCTCAGGCGGAAATTACCGAAGTGCTGCAAACCGTTCGCGACCGCGGGCCGTCTGCGGTTTCAGTGATCGGCCATACCGATACCGTCGGTAGCAAGATAGACAACGAAGATCTAGGGCTGCTGCGCGCCCGCGCCATTGCCCGGCAGTTGCATGAAAACGGCTTGCAGGCGCTGGAGCTGGTGGTCACCTCCCATGGTGAAGGCAACCTCTTGGTGAAAACCCCGGACAACACGCCGGAGCCTGCCAACCGCCGGGTCGAAGTCACCATACGCTAGCTGTTTCAGCGTTTTTACTTTTGCGTCATCACAAAGCGAGCGCCATTCTCGCCCGCCAGCAGGCGCTTGGCGTGGAAGGCGGCCAGCCCATCCCACGGGCGCTGTGCGCTGAGGTGCTCGAACGCTGCCAACGCTTCCAGATCACCGGCTTCCAGCAGACGGTAGGCGGCCTCATAAGGCTCGTCGCGGCCAGCGACGGGCATCACCATCGCCTCCAGTGGCTCGAACACCTGCACGGCCTCGGCCTTGCCCTTGAGCAGCACCTCGCCAACGGGGCGCATTTCTACCTGCGGACAGCTCTCGCGAATCGCCTCTGATACGCACAGCAGTGTGCCGATCTGCCGGTTCAAACTCTCCAGGCGCGAGGTGGTGTTCACCGGGTCGCCGAGCGCGCGGTAATCGAAGATCGTCGAGCCGCCAAAGTTACCCACCACCACGTCGCCGCTGTGCACGCCGATGCGCGTGTGGCCGAACTCGATGCCTTGTTCATGCAAAGAAGCGACATAAGACTGCGCGAAGCGATTGATTTCCAGTGCGCAGGACAGCGCGCGTTGCTGATGATCGGCCTGCGGGATGGGCGCGGAAAACATGATCGCCACAGCATCGCCAACGATTCGATCCAGCGTGCCCTCATGCCGGAACGCGATACCGATGACCTGCTCCAGGTAATCATTGAGCAGGCTGACCGCCGCCTCGGGCGTGCGGCGCTCCATCATCGAGGTGAACCCGGTGATATCGGTGAACACGAAGCTGCACATTTGCCGTTGCCCACCGAGCGTCAGCCGTTCCGGGTGCGCTACCAGATGGCTGACCAGGTTGGGGGAGACATAGCGCGAGAACGCTGCATGCACCCAGCGCTGCTCACGCTCGGCCGCCATATGCCGCACGATACTGGCAGCGCCGTAGACGAGTAGCAGGCCGATCGACGGCGTGAACAGATCCAGCAGCAGCCGATGCGCCACGAAGCCATACCAAGCGCCGGCATTGAGCAGCGTAACCAGCAGCACCATAAGCACAGCCGACGGCAGGGCCGGCAGCTTCAACGCCAGCACTCCCAACAGGAGGCCGCAGAGCAGCAGGGTGAGCACCTCCACTGCCAGCGCCCAATTCGTCCGATTCAACAAGGTGTCGGTGAGCACCTGCTCCAGCGCCTGGGCATGAACCTCGACCCCGGGAATGATCCCGCCCAACGGGCTGAAGCGCAGGTCCTGCAAGCCCTGGGCGGAGGTGCCGATCATGATGATGCTGCCCGCCAGAGGCGGCGCCGAACCGTCCAGCACCTGCCAGGCCGGAATGCTGCGGCTCTGTTGCGGGCGAGAGAAATACACCCAGAGTTCGCCGCTGATTGCCGTCGGAATCTGTAGCTGGCCGATATCTACGCGCTGTACACCGGCCTGGCTGCTGATGATTCGGTAGCGTCCTGTGCGCTGGGAAACGCGCAGGGCTTCGGCCACCAGCGATGGGCGCAACTCATCCGCCACTGACACGAACAGCGGTACGCGGCGAACCACGCCGTCGGCATCCGGTTTGAAGGTCATGGCGCCAATACCGCGAGCGGCTTTTTCCAGCTCCGTTAAGGGGCGGCTGGCGCCTCTGAACGCGGGTACGAATGGCAGCGGCGAATCGCCTTGCAGCACCATGCCGAAGCGGCTCAGCGGTGGCCCGCCTGCTGTAGCGCTGCGCTCAGCGGCAAAGCCGAGCACGGTGTTGCTGCGCTTGAGTACCTCAGCGAACTGCGTGTCATGGTCTGGCAGGGCGGCTAACCCGGCGGCCAGGTCGGCTGGCAGGCTGTTGTTGCGCAGCAGTTGCGCGGGTGATGTGCGATCAGGCTCAGCGAACAGTACGTCGAACACGATTGCCGCAGCGCCAGCTTGCTCGAGCTTATCCACCATGGTCGCGACTTGGGTACGAGACCAGGGCCATTGGCCGATACGCCTGAGGCTTTCCTCATCCAGATCGACGATCCGCACCGGCGCCTGTTGGTAATCACGAGGCTGCCAGCGCTGATACTGGTCGAAAACCGCATTGCGGACTTTCTGTACCGGCAGTGGATCGAGCAGAAACACCATCAGCAGGCCGAGCAACACGGCGAGGCAGAAGCCGCCTCCAGAGGAAATCAGACGAGATTTAGGCACATGCGAGGGCTCTGGGGAGGATAAGAGGCTGCAACTTGATCAGGCGAAGATACTGAAAAAAAGCCTGGAGAGGTTGGGTACTTCGGTTCGGAAGCGGTTGAGTCCGCAAATCCGCCCGGTAACAGGCTTCAGAGGCACGTAGGTAAAACTGTCTGCCTCAGTGCATGGCGACCAATCCACTCTGGATAATCGAGTCGCGGCACGCATGTTTGGATCACCAGGCTATTCTGGCCGACCTTGAGGCGCAGGCTGTGTTGATTTCAGGTTGATCCAAAGGGCCGCAAGCATGCGCTGCGGCCCTTTGCGTTGAGGTAATCAAATGCCGCCATCGAGTAACTAGTGCCGAAACACGTTCGGGATCGGCAGTATTGTCGGCTCCGGTTAAAGGATCACGCGCAGGCACTGGCCGGCGTGGTACAGCGAGAAGCCCGCTTCGTAGTAGCAAGCGCGTAGCCCGGCGCTGCGCAACGCTTTCATCCGCGACAGCGGAATGGGCAGCACGCCCGTGTCGCTCTTGAGCAGGTAGTCGGCCAGGGCGTGGCCGACTACGGTGCCGGTGGTGTTGCCGCGGCCGTTATAGCCGGTCACCGCGACCACGCCAGGCGCCGGCTCGAACAGCTTCATCAGGTGATCCGGGGTGAAGTCGATGCAACCGGTCCAGTGCATTTCCCAGTCGACCTTGCCGAGCTGCGGGAAGTAATGCCCCTGGATGCGGTCTGCCCAGCTGCGCACGAACCAGTCCGGCTTGTTGTTCGACTTGCCCATGCTGCCCAGCAGCAGGCGGCCCTGATCATCACGACGGATGCTGCTGAGCACCGTGCGGGTGTCCCACGAACCCTGGCCGTGGGGCAGCACGGCGTCGGCCGCCGCGCCGCTCAACGGCTTCGAGGCGACCTGGTAGTAATAGCCGCGGAAGAAGTTGCGCTGCACCTCGGTCCAGTCGCCCTCGGTGTAGGCGCCGGTGGAAATCACCACCTTCTCGGCTGTGACCGTGCCCAGGGCGGTGCGCACCAGCCAGCCATCGGCCTGCCTGTGCAACTCGGTGACCGGCGATTGCTGATGCAGGGTGCCGCCCAGGCGCAACACAGCGGCGGCGAGGCCCTTGGTGTAGCCCATGGGGTTGATGGTGCCGGCGCGACGGTCCAGCAGAGCGCCGGTGATCTTTTCGGTGCCGCAATGCTCCACACAGGTCGCGCCGGTCAGCAGCTCGACATCGGCGCCACGGCGGCGCCACTGCGACTCGCGGGCCTTGAGGTCTTCCAGGCCGGCGGCGTTGTGGGCCATGTGCAGGGTGCCTTCATGGCGTGCCTGGCAGTCGATCTGGTAACGCTCGATGGCCTCGAATACCTTGGCCGGCGCCTCACCCAGCACCTTGTTGAGGCGGCCGCCGACCTTTTCGCCCAGCGTCGCTTCCACATCGTCGGGCTTGATCCAGGTGCCGGCGTTGACCAGCCCGACGTTGCGCCCCGAACCGCCATGGCCGACCTCGAAGGCCTCCAGCACGCACACGCGCTTGCCCGCTTCGAGCAACTGCAGCGCCGCCGACAGCCCGGTGATTCCGCCGCCGATCACGCAGACATCGACCTTTACCTCACCAGCCAGAGCGCCGGCGTCAATCGGTGCCGGCGTCGCCACTTCCCAGAGACACTGTTGCTGGAAGCCACTCATCACGCGTTCCTCTCCAGATATCGGTGGCGGGTGCGACACCGGTCTGCCCTATGGCTCCGTGCGCGGGCTGGAGCCTATCCATAAAACGTTCAGGTTGGTGTATCGCAATTGCGGATCGACGCGAGTCCTGTGGGAGCGGGCCATGCCCGCGAAATCATGGGCATGGACTAGGCCTCCCTGCCCACTCTCACAGTGTCGGGTAATGCTCGCCAATCAGTCGAACACGATGCCCTGGGCCAGCGGCAGTTCGCGGGAGTAGTTGACGGTATTGGTCTGGCGGCGCATGTAGGCCTTCCAGGCATCGGAGCCGGACTCGCGACCGCCACCGGTTTCCTTCTCGCCGCCGAAGGCTCCGCCGATCTCCGCACCGCTGGTGCCGATGTTGACGTTGGCGATGCCGCAGTCGCTGCCGGCCGCGCCTTGGAAGGCTTCGGCCTCGCGCACGTCGGTGGTGAAGATGCACGAGGACAGGCCCTGAGGCACTTCATTGTTCAGGCGCAGCGCTTCTTCGAAGTCGTCGTAGGCGAGCACGTAGAGGATCGGCGCGAAGGTCTCATGGCGCACCACTGCGGTCTGGCCCGGCATCTCGACGATGGCAGGGCTCACGTAGTAGCCGTTGGGGAAGGTGTCGGCCAGCTGGCGTTCGCCACCGAACACCTGGCCGCCTTCGTCGCGGGCCTTGGCCAGGGCGTCCTGCATGGCGCTGAAGGCCTGCTTGTCGATCAGCGGGCCGACCAGGTTGCCCTGGCGCGGGTCGCCGATGCGCACCTTGGCGTAGGCGGCTTTGGCGCGGGCGACCACCTCGTCCTTGATCGAGCGATGGACGATCAGGCGGCGCAGGGTGGTGCAGCGCTGGCCGGCGGTGCCAACGGCGCTGAACAGGATGCCGCGCACGGCCAAATCGAGGTCGGCGCTGGGTGTGAGGATCATGGCGTTGTTGCCGCCCAGTTCCAGAATGCTGCGGCCGAAGCGGGCGGCGACGCGCGGGGCGACTTCGCGGCCCATGCGGGTGCTGCCGGTGGCGCTGATCAGCGGCACGCGCGGGTCGTCGACCAGCACTTCGCCGGCTTCACGATCACCGATCACCAGCTGCGCCAGGCCTTGCGGGGCGTCGTTGCCGAAGCGGGCGAGGGCCTTGTCCAGCAGCGCCTGGGAGGCGAGGGCGGTCAGCGGGGTCTTTTCCGAGGGCTTCCAGATCACCGCGTTGCCGGCCACCAGGGCCAGGGTGGTGTTCCACGCCCACACCGCGACCGGGAAGTTGAAGGCGCTGATCACGCCGACCACGCCCAGCGGGTGCCAGGTTTCACGCATATGGTGGCCGGGCCGCTCGGAGGCGATGGTCAGGCCGTAGAGCTGGCGCGACAGACCGACGGCAAAGTCGCAGATGTCGATCATTTCCTGCACTTCGCCCAGGCCTTCCTGGGTGATCTTGCCGGCTTCGATGGACACCAGCTCGCCGAGGTCGGCCTTGTGTTCGCGCAGCACTTCGCCGAACAGGCGCACCAGCTCGCCGCGGCGCGGTGCCGGCATCTTGCGCCAGGCCAGGAAGGCGTCGTGGCCAGCGGTGATCTTGGCCCGTACGGCGTCGGCGCCCTCAAGGTTCAGGCTGCCGATCTGGCTGCCGTCGATCGGGGTGTAAACCGCATGACTGCCGTTCTGGTAGGCGCTGGCGCTGACACCGAGACGTTCGAGTAGCTGGTTGACCATGGCGATCTCCTGAGTCGTGAAGTTGAAATCCGGGATAAGGATCAGTATTAATCCCGAACCTGTACTCAACAAACGACGTTTACGCACCATATCATTCCGTCATGGAATCAAGTCGCCCCGTCTGACCCCGAGAAGCCCATGTCCAAACGCCTGCTGCCGACCATGACCGCCCTGCAATGTTTCGAGGCCGCGGCCAGGCACCTGAGCTTCACCCGCGCCGCCCAGGAGCTGCACCTGACCCAGAGCGCGGTGAGCAAGCAGGTGGCGCAGCTCGAGGACATGCTCCAGCATCCGCTGTTCCATCGGGTGCGCCGCCGTTTGCAACTGGCGCCGGCCGGCGAGCTGTACTTGGCCGAGGTGAACAAGATCCTCACCCAGGTGGACATCTCCAGTCGCTACATCCTCTCCTACGGCGGCGAGACCGAGGTGCTCAAGGTCGCCACCCAGCCGACCTTCGGGGCGCGCTGGCTGGTGCCCAACCTCAAGGGTTTCTCGAAGCGCCACCCGAATATCCACCTGGACATCAAGAACGAGCTGGAGCCCTTCGACCTGGTGCAGGCCAAGGCCGACGTGGCGTTCTTCTATGGCACCGGCTCCTGGCCGGGCGCCACGTGCATCGAGCTGTTCGGCGAAGACGTGATTCCGGTGTGCGCGCCGGACCTGTTGCCCGAGGAGCCGCTGCTCGATGCCGGCGACCTGACCAGCCTGGTGCTGCTGCAGTGCACCTCGCGGCCCGGCGCCTGGCACGAGTGGTTCGAGGAGCAGGGCATCAGCACCGAGAACAGCTACCACGGGCCGCGCTTCGACACCTTCTACATGTGCATCCGCGCCGCCGAGTCCGGCTGTGGCGTGGCCCTGGTGCCACGCTTTCTGGTGCTGGACGAGCTGCAGGAAGGCAAGCTGGTGATCCCCTGGCAGCATTACAAACCCAGTCAGGGTGCGCACTTCATCGCCTTCGCCGAGCAGTCCGCCGAGGTGCCCAAGGTCAGGGCGCTGATCGGCTGGATTCTGGAAAAGGCCAGGGCCGGCACGGGCGGCGCTCAGCCAGTTCCTGAATTTAAGGAATGACGGCAGCACTTTATTTCGCTTGTGGCCGGCCCGCCTGACTCGCTTTGATAGGCGCATCTCGTTTCCAGGCACTGCCGCCTGTCATCGCGCCGCGGTGACGGCGGCCCAAGTAGGTAATCCATGAGTGCGTCGCCCATCAGCTCGTCCCTTTCCGTGGTGCATCCCATCACGTTGTCCCATGGCCTGAACGCCCAGGTGTGGGACACCGAGGGCCGCTCGTACATCGACTTCGTCGGTGGTATCGGCGTGCTCAACCTCGGGCACTGCAACCCGCAGGTGGTCAGCGCCATCACCGAGCAGGCCGGGCGGCTGACCCATTCGACCTTCAACGCCGTGCCGCATCAGGGCTATTGCCAGCTGATGGACGCCCTCGCGGCCTTCGTGCCGGTCAGCTATCCGCTGGCGGGCATGCTCACCAACAGCGGCGCCGAGGCTGCCGAAAACGCCCTGAAGGTGGTGCGCGCGGCCACCGGCCGAACGGTGGTTATCGCCTTCGACGGCGGCTTCCACGGCCGCACCCTGGCCACCCTCAACCTCAACGGCAAGGTGGCGCCCTACAAGCAGAAGGTCGGCGTGCTGCCCGGTCCGGTCTATCACGTGCCGTACCCGAGCGAGGATACCGGGGTGAGTGCGGACGAGGCCTTCAAGGCCATCGAGCGGCTGTTCAACGTCGAGGTGGACGTCAACGATGTCGCCTGTTTCATCATCGAGCCGGTGCAGGGCGAGGGCGGTTTTCTGGCCCTGGATGCGGAGTTCGCCAAACGCCTGCGCCGCTGGTGCGACGAGCACGGCGTGCTGCTGATGCTCGATGAAATCCAGTCCGGCTTCGGCCGTACCGGGCAGCGCTTCGCCTTCACCCGCCTGGGCATCGAGCCCGACCTGCTGCTGCTCGGCAAGAGCATCGCCGGCGGCCTGCCGCTGGGCGCGGTGGTCGGCCGCCCCGAACTGATGGGCGCGCTGCCCAAGGGCGGCCTGGGCGGCACCTACTCGGGCAACCCCATCGCCTGTGCAGCGGCCCTGGCCAGCCTGCGGCAGATGACCGACGCCAACCTGGCCACCTGGGGCGAAGCCCAGGAACAGGCGCTGCTGCGCCGCTACGAGCAGTGGCGCGCCAAGGGCCTGTCGCCGTATCTGGGCCGCCTCACCGGGGTGGGCGCGATGCGCGGTATCGAGCTGGTCACCCGTGACGGCCAGCCCGGCAGCGCGCAACTGGCCGAACTACTGGAGGCCGCCCGGGCCAAGGGGCTGTTGCTGATGCCCAGCGGCAAGAATCGCCATATCGTGCGCCTGCTGGCACCGCTGACCATCGAGCCGGCGCTGTTCGAACAGGGCCTGGATATTATCGAAGACTGCCTGGCCAACCTCGGCTGAGTGTATTCGCCTACTTTCAGGCCGGCGATTACCGCCATGGCCAACTAACAAGTGCGACAGGAGATTCGCCTGCTATGAACGCTTCAGGATTCGTCGACCCCTCGCAAATCCGTGCGCAGTTTTCCAGCGCCATGTCCGCCATGTACCGCGCCGAAGTGCCACTGTATGGCGACCTTCTCGACCTGGTGGCAGACACCAACGCCCAGGCCCTGGCAGGCTCTGCCGCACTGAAGCAGCAGCTGGAATGGACTGGGGAAATCGAGCGCCTGGCCATGGAGCGTCATGGCGCGATCCGCGTCGGCACCGCCGCGGAGCTGTCGACCATCCGCCGCCTGTTCGCGGCCATGGGCATGCAGCCGGTCGGCTACTACGACCTCAGCTCGGCCGGCGTGCCGGTGCATTCCACCGCCTTTCGCGCCGTGCATGAGGCCGAGCTGCAGGTCAGCCCGTTTCGCGTGTTCACCTCGCTGCTGCGCCTGGAGCTGATCGAGGACCAAGCGCTGCGTACCCTGGCCGCCGAGATTCTCGCCAAGCGTGACATCTTCACCCCACGCGCCCGGGCGCTGATCGAGCAGTGCGAGGCCCAGGGCGGCCTGAATGCCGCCGACGCCGATGAGTTCGTCAAAGAGGCGCTGGAGACCTTCCGCTGGCACACCCAGGCCACCGTCACCGCCGCCGAGTACGACCGGCTGCACGGCCAGCACCGCCTGATCGCCGACGTGGTGGCCTTCAAGGGGCCGCATATCAACCACCTGACGCCGCGCACGCTGGACATCGATGAAGTGCAGGCGGCCATGCCCAAGCGCGGCATCACGCCCAAGGCAGTGGTCGAGGGGCCGCCCCGACGCCAGTGCCCGATCCTGCTACGCCAGACCAGCTTCAAGGCCCTGCAGGAACGCGTGGCCTTCGTTGGCCAGTCCGATGCGACCGGCAGCCATACCGCGCGCTTTGGCGAGATCGAGCAGCGCGGTG
Organism: Phytopseudomonas punonensis; assembly: GCF_900142655.1. Lineage (GTDB taxonomy): Bacteria > Pseudomonadota > Gammaproteobacteria > Pseudomonadales > Pseudomonadaceae > Aquipseudomonas > Aquipseudomonas punonensis. Next base: position 102,737 of record NZ_FRBQ01000003.1, read on the forward strand.
CAGCGCTGACGCCCAGCGGCCGTGCGCTGTACGACAGGCTGCTCAACGATGCACGCGAGGATCTGGGCGAATTCCCCAACGAAGCCAATGCCCAGCGCTACGCCGATCTGCTCGAACAACGCTTCGAAGCCTTCCCGGACAGCTACCCGGCGATGCGCCGCGAGGGCCTGGCCTACTTCCGCTACTTCGTCACCGAGGCCGGCAAGGTCGCGCGCCAGGATCAGGCCAGGCCGCGCAGCCTGGACGCACTGATCGATGCCGGCCACGTGCATTTCGAGCCGCTGGTCTACGAGGATTTCCTGCCGGTCAGCGCTGCGGGCATCTTCCAGTCCAACCTCGGCGACGATGCCCAGGTCAGCTACGACGCCACCTCCAACCAGCAGGCTTTCCACGCCGCCCTTGGCGCCACGGTGCACGACGAACTGGCGCTGTACGCCGAGACCCAATGCCGCTCGCTGGCCGAGTGTGCGCGTGAGCTGGGGCTGGACTCGCTGGGCTGAGTATCGCCGGGCTGTGCGTTACCATTTCTGGCTAGGCGCCTCGCGTGGATCCTGGTCAGCGCTCGCCAGGCCCAGCTCGCTATCGACGCTGACGGCCTGCTCGCTGACCACCGCCAGTACGGTGGTGGTCAGGGTGTAATACATCTCCCGGCTGGTCACCTGGCGGCCATTGGCATAAGTGACATGGAACCTGATGCCGCCCTCGCCAGGCACCTTGAACGCCACGGTTTGCTCAGGTCGGATCGAGCCCAGATCGCGGCTTTGATCTCGCCACTGCGCTACTACCTGCACGGCCTCGGCCGACTCGTTGCGCACCTGGGCGGTCGGCACGGCCCAGTACGCAATGGCGACGAACAAGGCACCCAACGCCGCGAGGATGACGGCCAGCGCAATCGCCAGTTGTTTGAGGCTGTGCTTCATAGAATTCCCCGTTCCCTAAGGCTGCGTCGGTTGGTACCTTTTGCTGGCAGTGATGCCCGTCGGTACGGCATTGTAGGTCTGCCAGCAGGTTGCCCGATGTGAAGCGCCTGGCTAATCGGAATTTCAATCAGGAAGAATCGGAAGACCCATGGATATCCGCGCCACCCACAAGGACGACTGGAAGCTACTGAAACAGATCCGCCTCGCCGCACTTCTGGACACGCCGACCGCCTTTGGCGTGAGTTACCAGACGGCGGCGGCCGACAGCGACGCCCTATGGCAGGCGCGAGCGGCGGGCGAGAGGACGCGGTTCTGGCTGGCATTCGACGAGGGACGGCCGGTCGGCCTGGTGGGCGCGGGCTTTCGTGACCCTGCTCGTTATGAGCTGATCGCCATGTGGATCGAGCCGGCGGCTCGCAGTTCAGGCGCGGCGGACGGGCTGGTGGCGGCCGTGAAGGCACACGCGGTGGAGCTGGGCCTGGAGGCGCTGTTTCTCGAAGTCGCCCCCGAGAACGCCCGCGCCGTGCAGTTCTACCAGCGGCACGATTTTGTGTTTCTGGACGAGTGGGAACCGATCGACAGCCACCCGCATATCTTGGCGCAGAGCATGCGCTGGAGCTGCAAGTAACGATTGGAGAAGGAACGAGGCACCCGGGACGGGTGCCTTGCTATTCGATCAGCCGAAGATCAGCGTCGAGACGTAGAACAGGCCGGCGGCCAGGGCCATCGAGGTGGGCAGGGTGAGCACCCAGGCCAAGAGGATGTTGCTGATGGTGCTGCCCTGCAGGCCGCTGCGGTTGGCGACCATGGTGCCGGCCACGCCCGATGACAACACGTGGGTGGTCGATACCGGCAGGCTGTAGACGTTGGCCAGGCCGATGGCGCAGGCCGCGGTGATCTGCGCGCTCATGCCCTGGGCATAGGTCATGCCCTGCTTGCCAATCTTTTCGCCGACGGTTTTCACCACGCGCTTCCAGCCGACCATGGTGCCGATACCCAGGGCCAGGGCCACGGCAAGGATCACCCAAAAGGGCGCGTACTCGGTGGTGGCGGTCAGGTCCTTGCGCAGCTTGTCGAGGTCGGCCTTCTCACGGGCCGGCAGGTCCGGCAGCTTGCCGACCTTCTTGGCCGAGTCGTCGAGGCACAGCAGGTAGCGGCGGATGTCGATTCGCGCTTGTTCGTCGAGGTCGCGGTAGTCGTTGACGCCATCGAGGGTGCGCAGCAGGCCGTTGATGGTCGGCTCGGTGAGCTTGGGATCACAGCGGAACTGCTTGGGCAGCTCGGTGTTGGCGGCCTGCCCCAGGGCCAGGTACTCGCTGAGGGTCGGCGCGTTACGCTGGTAGAACTCGCCCAGGTGAACGGCCGCATCGCGGGTCCGGGAAATCTGGTAGGTGGTGCTGTTCAGGTCGAGCACGAACTTGGCCGGCACGATACCAATCAGTACCAGCATGATCAGGCCGATGCCTTTCTGACCGTCGTTGGAACCATGCACGAAGCTCACCGCCATGGCCGAAACGATCAGCACCAGGCGGTTCCAGAACGGCGGCTTGTTCTTGCCCTTGGTTTCCTTGCGTACCACCGGCGTGCTGTGCACCTTGGGTGTCGGCATCCAGTACTTGAGCGCCAGGAACAGCAGGGCGGCGACCACGAAACCGGCGACCGGCGAGAACACCAGCGACAGGCCGATATCGATCGCCTTCTGCCAGTTCACGCCGTCACCCAGAGGAATGTCGGTGAGCAGCGCGTTGGCCAGGCCGACGCCGAGGATCGAGCCGATCAGGGTGTGCGAGCTGGACGCCGGGATGCCGAAATACCAGGTGCCCAGGTTCCAGGTGATGGCCGCGGCCAGCAGCGAGAACACCATGATCAGGCCGCGGCTGGTGTTGACGTTGATCAACAGCTCCACCGGCAGCAGGTGGACGATGGCATAGGCCACACCGACGCCGCCAAGCAGCACACCGAGGAAGTTGAAAATACCCGACATGACCACCGCCAGGTTTGGTGGCATGGCCTTGGTATAGATGACGGTGGCCACGGCGTTGGCCGTGTCATGGAAACCGTTGATGAATTCGAAGGTAAGGACGAAGAGCAGGGCAAGTGCCAGGCTCAGCGCCAACCAGGCATCAAGCCCGCTGAATAATTCGAACATGGAGGGTTACGTCTGGCTCATGGGGAGAGGTGGGTTATTCCAGGCAACGCGTGCAAGTGTTGATCAGTGCGTTGCATGGTAGCTGTCGGCCCGACGAACGATACCGAGCAGCCTGCGATACAGCCGGCAATCGTGGGGTGAGTGCTAAAGCGGTGTGTGATGCCTGCCATGCTCTCAACCCGTTCAAATGCCAAGGCACGCCGCCGGGCTTCCCGGCAGCGTGCAGTTGTGGTCGATAACGCTTGTCATGGACGGCGGAGCAGCTGGCAAACCAAGGCTGAGTCAGCCCTTGGTTGTATGTTTTTTAGCCAGCGGAACAGCCCTCAATTGCGTCACCCGAAAAATCTGGAGGCGATTTACCTCGAAAATCGCTTCGGACACAACTAGTGGCGCATAAAGAATGCGTATTTTTTGATTTGACCAGGTAAAGCTGGCGCTTTGCTATGTGCCCGATTGTCCGCTACAGCATGCGTTTGAGCACATTGTCGCGGCGCGCGAAATGGTGCCAGAGCACGGCGGCGATATGCAGGGCGATCACGTAATAGAACGCGGTGCCGACCGTGATGTGCAGGTCTTCGATGCGATGGGCCAGGTGCTGGTTCATCTCGAAGGGCGAGGGCAGCACCAGCCCGCCGAGGGGAATGCCGCCGCGTTCGAGAAACACCACCAGCATGCCCATCAGCGGTTGCAGCAACAGGAAGGTGTACAGGGCGATATGGGTGACCTTGGAGGCCAGCCGGGTCAGCGGATTGAGCGCGGGTACGATTGCCGGCGTCGGGTTGGCGAAGCGGGCGAGCAGGCGCGGCAGCACCAAGGCGAATACCGCGATGCCGACCCAGAAGTGGCCCTGCACCACGAACAGCCGCGGGTCGCTGCCTTTCTCGAACAGGCCTCGGCTGGTGATTAGCACGTAAGCCAGTACCACCAGCGCGGCCATCAGCCAGTGCAAGTGGCGACTGGTGGCGCTGTAGCGGGGCGATGTCGCCTGTGCTGCGTCGTTGTTGCTTGTACTGCTCATGCTGACCTCTATGGGCTATTGGCCTGGCAACCTTGCCTGGCCGTGGTTATGGGGTGGTATGACGGTGTCGCTGTCGGTTGCCAGTGGCGCACGTGGCAGAGCCAGCGTGGCGAGCAGGCCGCCGTCCGTGTGGTTGCTGAGGGTGATGCTGCCGCCCAAATGACTGGCGATCATTTCCACGATGGACAGGCCCAGGCCCGCGCCGCCAGGGTTATCACGGCTGTAGAAGCGCTCGAACAGGCGCTCCATTTTCTGTTCGTCGATGCCCGGGCCGTGATCTCGCACGCTGAGGCTGATCTGCTGTTCGTCGTCGGCCGCGAGGGTTACCTCCACCTCGGCGCCTTGCGGCGAGAAGTTGGCGGCGTTGGTGACCAGATTCTGCAGGGCAATTGCGACCAACTGCGCATTGCCGTGAATCAGGTAGCTGCCGGGCTTCACGTCCAGGGCCAGCTCCAGGCCCCTGCCGAGCATCCACGGGGTGAGCTCTACCAGCGTCTCGCGAGCGGTGCTTTCCAGGTCGACGGGTTGCCAGGCCTGGCGGGCGATTTCCGGCTCGACTCGGGCAAGGGTCAGCAATTGGTTGACCACCCGGGTCAGGCGGTCAACGCCGCCAACCAGATGGTTCAGGGCCTTGTCCCGTGGCTCGTTCTCGTCGGCCTGCAGCGCGTTCTGCGCGTGGATGCGCAAGGTCGCCAGGGGCGTGCGCATTTCGTGGGCGGCATCACCGATAAAGCGCCGTTCGCGCTGCAGCAACTGCTCGATCTGCGACAGCAGCCGATTGAGCGCCGCCTGCATGGGCTCCAACTCACGGGGCAGGGGCGTCAGTTGCAGCGGTTCAAGAGAGCCGCCGTGACGTTTGCGGATGATCTGCGCCATGTTCTGCAAGGGCCGCAGGCCCCAGCCAATCGCCAACCAGATCAGCACGGAGAGCACCACGACGCCGATCAGGTTGGGAATCAGGGTGTGGCGCACTATGCGGTTGACCAGGTCTTGGCGCACGTCTTCGCGTTCGCCCACCCAGATCAGCAGGCCATGGCGGTCATCGGGCAGCAGGAAGCCGTGCCAGTTGACCTCGTAGAGGGTCTGGTCGGAAAAACCGGGCGTAGTGACCGGCCGCTCGAATGCCGGTGCACTGGAGGAGCGGATCAGGCTGCGGCCTTCTTTGTCCCACACCTGAAAGGCCATCTTGCCCTCGTAGGGGTGGCCGAGGCGGTGGCTGCCAGCCTGGCTCAGGGCGGCGTTGAAGGCTTTGTAAAGCGCCTGGCGCTGCTCGTCGGGCAGTTGGGCATGGATGGCGCCCTGCAGCAGCCGCGCGCTCTGCGCCAGCTGTGCATCGTAGATCTCGCCGATTTCGTGGCGGCTGTCGTGAAAGTTGTAGAGGCTGATGGTCAGGGTGCCGAGCAGCAACAGGCCGAGAACCAGCACCAGGGTGCGGCGACGCAACGAAGTCATCTCAGGTCTCCACCAGATAGCCGATGCCGCGCACGGTTCTGATCAGCTCGCTGAACAGTTTCTTGCGCAAGTGCGAGATGTGCACTTCCAGGGTGTTGCTTTCCGCTTCTTCGTCCCAGCCGTAGAGCAGCTGCACCAGGCGCTCGCGGGTGAACACCTTACCCGGATGAGCAAGCAGCTCGTGAAGCAGAAGGTATTCCTTGGGCGTCAGCGCTACCGGGTTGCCCTGAAAATGCACCTGTTGATTCGCCGGGTTGAGGCTGATGCCGGCGTGCTCGACCAGCGCCTGACCACGGCCGGCACTGCGGCGTAGCAGGGCACGGATGCGCGCCTTGAGTTCGTTGAGGTCGAAAGGCTTGGCGAGGTAGTCGTCGGCGCCGGCATCCAGACCGGCGATGCGGTCGCGGGTTTCGTCCCGAGCGGTGAGAATCAGCACCGGCAGGTGCGAGCCGCTCTTGCGCAGTTGCTGCAGCACCTCGATGCCGCTCAGGCGCGGCAGGCCGAGGTCGAGGACCACCAGGTCGAAGGTTTCGCTGAGCAGCGCGTGTACGGCGCTGGTACCGTCATGCAGCCAGTCGACGGTGTAGCCCTCGGCCTGCAGCCCGGCACGCAGGCCCTCGCCGAGCGGCAGATCGTCTTCCACCAGAAGCAGTCGCATGGGTGTCCTCGGTCAGGCGGTTGCGATCAGTCGAGCTTGTGCTCGACCTCCTCCAGTAAAGCAGCGATTTCGCGCTGACGGCCCTTGTCGGCCAGCTCGCGACCGGGGCGCGGCGCGGCTTGCTGAGCTTTGAGCAGTGCTGCCTTGGCTTCGACATACTTGCCTTCACGGGCCAGATGATCGCCCCAGAAATACAGGCTGTCGATGCCGTCCGGGTTGATCAGCAGCGCCTGCCTGAGCAACTCATCGGCCTTTTGTGCGTCGCCGAAACCGATGGGCCAGCCGGGCACGCGATCATACAGGGCGGCCAGGCTGGTGTAGGCCGAGCCTTGCAGGGCGTCGGGGTCGAGTTGCAGGGCTTTTTCCAGGTCAGTGCGCGACTGCTTGGCCTTGCTCAAGGCCCCGAGGCCGCCCTGGGCGCCGGCCCAGCTGCTGGTGACGATGCCTTTCCAGATCCACGCCTCGGCAGCTTTCGGCTCGGCCGCGGTGAACGCCTCGGCCTGCTCGGCCAGCTTCTCGAACTCGGCCACCTTGCGCTCTTGCGGGGTGTCGTACTGGATCTGCGCCCAGCGTTGCTGGATGGCCTGCAACTGCTGAGTGCCGGCGGCATCCAGCGCCCAGGCGCCGGTGTGGATGCTCAGGGCTGCGAGGACAATGGCGAGGTGAGTCAGGGTTCTTTTCATTGTGGGGGCGTCTCGGAGGAATGGGTGAAACGACGAATGGTCGGCAGTTGTTTGCGGATCGCCCGGTCGACCAGGCCTGGCAGCAGGCCGTTGAGGCGTACCAGTAGTTTTTCCGGCCAGCCCAGGTACAGCTCGGCAAGGTTGCGCTCGATGGCGCTCGTTACCTGCCAGGCCACCCGCTGGGGCTCGTCGACCTTGCTGTTGAGCGCCTCGTTGAGGGCCATGGCGGCTGTACTGTTCATGCCGGTGCGGGTGGCCCGCGGCGCCACGTAGAGCACATCGACTTCGGTGTCGGCGAGCTCGCGGCGCAACGCTTCGGAGAAGCCGCGCAGGGCGAATTTGCTGGCGCAGTACACCGCGTAACCCGGATAGCCGATGGAGCCGAAGGTGGAGCCGACGTTGACGATCAGCGCGTGGGGCTGGTTGCGCAGGGTCGGCAGCAGGGCGCGGGTCAGTTGCAGGGTGGCCACTAGGTTGAGTGCCAGAAGGTCGTCGATCTGCTCATCATCGACCTGCTCGAACAGCGCGAACTGGTTTACGCCGGCGGCGTTGAGCAGCAAGTTGATGCCGCCCAGGCGCCGCGCCGCATCGAGCACGGCTTGGCGCCCGGTACTGCTGCGCAGGTCGGCCTGCACGCTGTGGATGCGCTGCGGGTAGAGGCGCTGCAGGGCTTCCAGTGCGTGCGGCTGGCGGGTTACCGCAATCACCTGGGCACCTTCGGCGCACAGTTGTTCGGCCAGCGCCTGGCCGATGCCGCCGCTGGCGCCGGTCAGCACTACACGGCAATCAGACAGCTGCATGGCTGAACTCCCGGCGCTGTTCCGTTTCCAGGCGCGGCAGGCCGCGGAACATGTCGGTGTAGAGCTGGTACACCACCTTGCTGGCGTGAATCACCGCTGCCTGGTCGGCAGGGTCGTCGAGGCGGTCCATCAGGCCGCGGTAGGTATCCATATGGCCGATGTCGAGCGAGCCGTGGGAGGCCAGGTAGCTGAACGCGCTAGGTGGCAACTGCAGGCCTTCACGTATCGCCTCGGCGGCCTGGGTTGCCAAGGCGATACTGGTGCCTTCGAGGACGTTGACCATGCCGAACAGGCCAACGGGGTTGCCGCGGGCGATCAGGTCATAGAGAAAACTCACCATCAGCTCGATGGGTAATGACGGCTGGCCGTCACGCACCTGCTCGGCATCACCGCCGCAGGCGCGGATGTCGTTGAGGATCCACTGTTCGTGGCCGTATTCCTCCTCGATGTATTCGCACACTGCAGCACGTAGCCATTCCAGACGCGAGGGCAGGCGGGCACCGCAGGCCATCATCAGCGGCACGGTGTGGCGCACGTGGTAGTAAGCCTGGGTCAGGAAGGCGCGGTAGGCCTGCAGGCTGACCTGGCCGGCCATCGCATCGCGGATCACCGGTGTAGTGAATAGCGCCTGGCGCTCTACGGCGGTCGCTTGCTGCAGTTCGTCGAAGAAACTCATGGCTGCTCCTTTGGGGCAACGGGGGTTGAAAAGCGGTAGGCATGGCGGGCCAGGATGGCCTCGCGGCGTAGTCGGCCGTTGCTGGTGAGCAGGCCATTCGCAGGAGTGAAGGGTTCGGACAGGCGCTGCCATTGGTGCACTCGGGCGTAGTCGGGCAGCTCGATGTTGGCCCAGGCGACACTGTGCTCCAGGGCCTCGTCGCTGCAATCCGGATCGACGGGCCAGAGCAGGGCGATGTTGTGATCCATGGCCTCGCCGTGCACGAATGCTTGGGCGATCACCCCGCGTTGAGTGAGCTCTGCCTCGACCCAGTCAGGATTGACGTTGCGGCCGAAACTGGTGGTGAACTGATGCTTCTTGCGGCCTTTGAGAAACAGGTAACCGTCGGCATCGAGCACGCCGATATCGCCGGTGGGCAGCCAGTCGCCAGTGAATGGCGCTTCACCCAGATAACCCAGCAGCGCCGAGCCGCGCACCCACACTTCACCGTCTTCGGCGATGCGTACCTCGACGTGGGGCAGCGGGCGGCCAACGCTGCCGATGCGGTTGTAAGCCGGGGTGTTGAGGCACACCACCGAGGCGCATTCGGACAGCCCGTAGCCCTGGTAGAGCGGCAGGTTCAGCTGTGCCGCGCGCTCGAGCAACTCGTCGCTGACCCGCGCGCCACCGACCGCCACGAAATGAAATTGGCTGGCTTCCAGCTGCCCATGTTCGAGGGCGATGATCAGGCCGAGCAGCAGCTGCGGTACCAGGATCAGGCTCTGGGTCTGCTGGCGTACCAGCTGGCCGAGCAGGCGCGGCCAGTCGACTCGCGTTGCGCCCTCGATGCCCAGGCTCTGCTGGGGCAATAGGGTGACGCTGGCGCCGGCCAGCAGAGCCGCGTACACGCCAAGGTTTTCCAGCAGCACCGCCAGCGGCAACACCGCCAAATACTGTTTTGGCGCCGCCGGGCGGCTGGCGGCGTGCAGCTCATAGGCGACGCGCAGCAAGGCCTCGGCGCTCAGGCAAACGCCCTTCGGCGTGCCGGTGGTACCCGAGGTGTAGGTGACTTTTGCGGTGCCGCTCGGCAGCCGCTCACGGCCAGGCAGTTCCCGGGACCAGAAGCCGCCGGCCTGGCGAAAGCCCGCTTCGATCAGTTGGTCAGTCAGCGGGGCGTCGGTGAGCAGCAGGTCGACGCCACTCTGCGCTAGGCAGTGGGCTGTCTGCGCCCAGGTGAAGAATGGCGGCAGGGTCACGCAGGGGATGCCGGCGAACAGTGCCGCCAGGTCCCAGAGCGCCATCTGTGGGCTGTTATCCATGATCAGTGCGAAGGTCTTGCCCGGTTGGGCGAGCAGCAGCGCCTTGCGCGTTTCGATCTCGCTCCACAGCTGCGCGTAGTCGATGCTCTCGGTGTCATCGCGCAACGCCGGACGCGACGGTTGGCAATGGGCGTGAAGCAGCAACAGCGCCTTGAAGTCACTCAGCTCAGGCTGCATGGCTGTGCTCCAGGCAGGCCGGCAAACCCAGGCGCGCGGCCATGCCGCTGACCTGCAGATGGGCGAGACCAGCGCGGATGCTGCCGGCGAACACCTGCGGGCGCCGGGCGTAGTAACTGCCCCAACTGTGCTGTTCGCTACCCAGGCGCTGCGGGTCGGCATCACCGAGCAACAGCGGGTTAAGGCCCAGACGCTGGAAGCTGTTGATCAGCGAAGCGGCACCGGTAAAGACCACCCAGTCGAGCTTGCGATGGGCCAGCAGCCAGGTCATCACCACGATGATCAGCCGCGCGCTGCCGCCACTGCGCGCGGCCAGATTGCCGACCTCGACGATGTGCTGGCGCTCCACCGGGGCACCTGCGAGCCGCGACACCACGCGCTCGATCGGCTGCTGCAGGTACTGCTCGAGAAACAGCGCGCCGCTGTCGGCGGTGCGCACGCCGGCGGCAGCGCAGAAGGTCCCGTGCGAATCGCGCAGGGCCATCAGGGTAGGCATGAAATGGCGGATGTCGGCGTGGTGCACAGTGGCGAAGCACTCGCGCACGAACCACTCCAGCGATTCACGATCAGCGTGTTGTTGCGGCACCAGCGACAGCGACAGATCGCGCCCGGCATACGGGCCAATGTGCAGCGGCAGGGCAAGGTTCCATTGGGTATCGATCATCGACAGCGCTCCAGCGGCTAGGCGTTGGAGACACTATCGGGGCCGAACCTTAATGAAGTCTGAAGGCCATCACGGCTACGCGCGCATGCCCTCGAAGATCAGGCGCGTGGTGTTGCGCACGTTGGCCATGTGGCTCTGGCGGTCCATCTGGTCATTGGCGGTCAGGCGCAGCAGTTGCAGGTGGGAATAGTCGTTGAGCAGAAACGCGGCCAGCTCCACGTCCAGGTCGGCGCGCAGCTTGCCGGCCTCCTGTAACTCGCGCAGCACATTGGCGATCTCGCCCTGCAGGCCACGGTTCATCTGTCGGTAGGCCTCGGGCAGGCCGCTGTTGCCGCCCACCAGCACCAGCGGTAGCAGCTCGCGCCAGAGTGCGGCAGGCAGCACCTCCAGGGCGTAGCCGACCAGCAGGTGTTCGAGATGGCAGAGCGCATCGACGGGGTCGTCGAACTCGCGGATGCGCTTGCGCACATCCACCAGAGCGCGGCGATCAGACTCCTTGATCATCTCCAGGATGATCTCGTGCTTGCTGCCGAAATACTTGAACACCGTGGGTGCCGAGACGCCGGCATCCCGGGCGATCTGCTCGACCGTGGTCTCGCGGAAGCCCTGGCGTTGAAAAAGCGCCACGGCCGCTGCCGAGATTGCCGTGCGGCGTAATTCCTTCTGACGTTCGCGTAATCCGCTCACCGTCGCTCCTGGGCATTTATGAGGTGTGGCAATGATAGCTGGCTAGGTTTTCTTGGGAAAATATTTTATTGACTAAATAAATTAATAGGATTAATTATTTTCCCGTACCTGCCGCACGCAGGGCCATTTCCAGGATTATTCAGATGAACCAGATTCTCGACCGCTCCCTGATTTCCCGAAATATGGAAGTCAGCGAGATGTACGACCAAAAACAACAAGAGCCCGTACTGATGCAGGGTTTTCCTGCCGAGCCGGAAAAGCGCGTGACCTGGGCCAACTGGATGTCGCCGCCTTTCAACCGTTGGGGCTTTCGCAACTTGGCGCGCCTGCGCCCGACCATCGATGTCGCCGCCGGTTCGCGGCCGAGCTCGGTGCTGGCCCATGCCCCGGTCGAGCTCGAAGGTCTGAGTTTTGAAAGCACCTGCGGGCGCACCGTCAGCGTGCTCGACAACCTGCGTGCCAGCAAAACCGACGGCTTCCTGGTGCTGCACAAGGGCCGGGTGGTTTACGAGAACTACTTCAATGGCCAGGTCGCCAGCGACCGCCACATCATGTTCTCGGTCACCAAATCGCTGATCGGCGTGCTCGGCGAGCAACTGATCCACGACGGCGTGCTCAATACCGAGGCACTGACCGAGCACTACGTCCCTGAGCTCGCCGGCAGCGCTTTTGGCGACGCCACCGTGCGCCACCTGTTCGATATGGCCGTTGGCGTTCACTACACCGAGATGTATGACGATCCAGCTTCGGAAAGCTCCCAGTACGGCTACGCCTGCGGCTTCAAGCCGGCGCTACCCGAGTACGCCGGGTACGAGTCGCTGTACCAGTACCTGCCGTCACTGCGTAAGCGCTGTGAGCATGGCGGCCTGTTCCACTACGTGACCGCCACCACCGAAGTGCTGGCCTGGGTGATGGAACGTGCCAGCGGTGTGGCCTGCGCCGAGCAGCTGCAGGCGGTATGGCAACAGCTGGGTTGCGAGCGCGATGCCTACTTCATGGCTGACCCATGGGGCCGCAGCGTCGCCGGTGCCGGCTTCAACGCCACCCTGCGCGACATGGGCCGCTTCGGCCTGATGCTCGGCAATGGCGGCAAGGTCGACGGCAAGCAGGTCATCGACAACGCAGTGATCGAGGCCATCGCCAAGGGCTCGGACCCGGCCATCTACGGCGTGCACAAGGACTTCTCCGACTGGACGCCCGGCGCCTCCTACCGCAGCCAGTGGTACGTCTTCAACGACCACAGCCCGGCCATCATGGCCAGCGGTATCCATGGCCAGTACCTGTTCGTCGACTTCGACTCCGAAGTGGTAATCGTCAAGCAGTCGTCGCTGCCCGATGCGGTCACCGAGCTGGATATCGACACCGTGCAAATGCTGCGAACCATCACCGCCCACCTGCGCGGCTGATTCAACGCGGATTCAATAAGTACAAGATCCAAGAGCGCTGGTTAGCCGGTGCTCCTGCCTGCTGCGTCAGGTAATCGGTGGTCGATTTGGCCACCTCTCGCTGCCCTGTAATACAAAAAAAATACACAGGAGCTTCATATGTACACGTCCAAGCGCTTTCCCTGCGTGCTGCTCGCACTCGGCTTTCCGCTGGCCAGCCAATCGGCCCTGGCGGGTTATCAGTTCGAGCACGAGAACCTCAAAGGTGAACTCAACCTGACGGTTGGCGGCGCCTCCGTCACCACCCGCGGTGTCAACTTCGGCGCCGGTCGCGTCGACGCCCGCAGCGGCGAGAACGACGGCACCAAGATTGGCTGGCAGGAGTTCTACCTCAAACCCGGCATTACCCTCGATTACTCGCTCAGCGACACCGTCAGCCTGCTAGCGGGTGGTTCGGTAATTGGCGCCAGCACCTTTGGCGACGGCGATGCCGGCGGCACCTCGCGCAGCTCCGACGGCCGAGTTGCCACCGAAGAACTCTACGCCGGCGTGCGAGCGGGCGACTGGAAGTTCACCGCCGGCCGGCAGAACTACATCATCGGCAGCGGATTCATCGTCATGGACGGTAACCTTGACCTGTTCGACGACGGCGCCTACTGGCTTGGCCCGCGCAGCGCCTTCAAGGATTCGGCGATCCTTGACTGGAGCCACGGCCCGGTGAAGGCCCAGGCGTTCACCTTGCGCACCGACGATCACTACGGTGACTACCGCATGACCGGCGCCAACCTGGACTACGACCTCGACGGCCAAGTGACCGTTGGCGCGATGGCCATGAAAGTCGATACCGAAGCCAGCAAGAGCAGCAACGCGGTGCGCCGCGACGGCATGGAGGTCTTCAACGTTCGCGCCTTGCGCGGCCATCTGCCGGGCTTACCGAACCTTACTCTCAATGGCGAGTACGCCGTACAGCGCGGTGGCGACTCCAAGCAGAAATTCGACGCTGATGCCTGGTACGCGCAAGCCGACTACCAGTTCCAGGATCTGCCTTTGACCCCGACACTCGGCTATCGCTACGCGGTGTTCTCCGGTGACGACGACCTGACTGACAACACCCAGAAAGCCTGGGATCCGCTCAGCAAGGGCTTCGTGGATTGGAGCAGCTGGCTGGTCGGCGACGTGGTGGGCAACTACCTGCTGTTCAACAGCAACGAACGGGTGCAGCAGTTCTCCATCAAGAACCGCCTGACCGACACCCTCACGCTTGGCGCCATCCACTACCAGTTCTGGCTCGACGAAAAGAACTTCCGCGGGGCCGCGGTGGACGACCGGCGCTTCGCTGACGAGACCGTGGTGTACCTCGACTGGACGCCCAACGAGCGTTTCTACAGCTCGCTCTCGTACAACTGGGTACAGGCCAAGTCGGCAGCCAAGCAGGCGTTTGGCGATGACGATCAGTTCAGCGCCCTCGAACTGTATTTCACCTACCGCTACTGAAACCGAGCCATAGACGCCCCTCGGGGCACAGGAGTGCGTGATGAAGACCACAGCGCAAACCGGGCTCGGCGTGCCGACTCTGGAATGGGTAATGAGCCTCTACGTGGTGATTGCCGCGGGGGATGCACTAGGTGCCTGCACGGATGGCCAGCGCAGCAACTTTCGGATCCTTGGCGGGCATTTCGAAGGCTTGGACGTACGCGGCGAAGTACTCGCCGGCGGCGCCGACTTCTACCTGCAGCGCAGCGATGGCGTGGGTGAGCTGGATGCCCGCTACAGCCTGCTCAGCGACCGCGGCGAGCTGATCAACATCCACAACATCGGTGTGATCGTGCTCAGCGATAAGGCCCGTGAGCTGGACGCGCAGGGCATCTGGCCGGTCGATGAGCACGAATACCAGTGCACCTGTTCGCCGCGCTTTCAGGTGGCGAGTGGGCGGCTGGACTGGCTGACCCGCAGCGCGCTGATCGGCAAGGTGGTTTATCCCGCCGCTGACCAAGTCGCCATTCACTGCTACCGAATCGCTTGATCGGCTTCCCTTTTCGCCATTTCCGATTTTCACTGAAGCGGCAGGTCACTTGGTGGCCTAGCCAGCAGGTAACGACCATGAACACCAGCAACCAAAACATAATTCGCGCCGCGTGCATCTTCATTGCCGCGGCTTCGATCATCGTCATCGGCGTGCAGCCGATCTTCATCGGCCTGCTGACCGAGCGTATGAGCATGACCCTGGTCCAGCAGAGCTGGACCATGTCCGCCGAGATGTGCGGCTCCCTTGTCGGCACTTTGTTGTACGTGCCGATGCTGCGCTTTCTCGGGCCACGCACCATCGCTCTGAGCACGGCCCTCGTGCTGCTGTTCGCCAACGCCGCCACCGCCAGTGTCACAGCGTTCGACATGCTGCTGGCGCTGCGCTGCATCTCCGGTATCTGCTCAGGCATCCTGTACTCCTACGCCATCTATTGCCTGGGCCGCATGAACGGGCCAGATCGCTCCTTTGGCATCCTGCTGTTCGTGCAGACCGCACTGTTCTCCAGCAGCGCGGTGGTTCTGCCGATAGTCGCCGAGTGGAAGGGTTTCTCGGGGGCGATCTACTACCTGGTAGCCTGGTTCGTGCTGCTCTGCCTGGTGTGCTTCTGCCTGCCGACCAAACAGAGTGAGGAAGACAAGATCGTCTCCAGTGAACCGCTGCTGTCAGGCCTTACCCTGATCGGCGTCTGCTCGCTGCTCGGCATGCTGTTCCTGCAGCTGTCGATCTACTCGCTGTGGGGCTTCGTCGAAGGCATCGCCAGTGAAGCCGGTATTGCGCCTGTGGACATTGGCTGGGCGATCAGCATCGGTTTGCTTGGCGGCCTGCCAGGTGCAGCGTTGCCGAGCATTGCGGGTCGCCACCTGGGCCGCATGCCGATGATCTTGCTCGGCTCGCTGGCGGTACTCGGTGCGATCTACATGTTTGCCACGCGCATCCACACGGCTTCGGACATGGCGATCGCCGTGTTCCTGATGAATTTCGGCTGGAACCTGGCACTGTCGTACTACATGTCGTCGGTGGTGACCCACGACCCAACTGGGCGCCTGACCAAGATCGTTGGCATGGTGCAGGTAGCGTCGGCCGCGGCAGCACCGACCTTGCTGAGCCTGTTCATCGAAGGCAACGACCGCTTCAGTATCTTCGTCTTGTCCTCGGGCGCGATCCTGATCGGCTGTGCGCTGGTGATGATCATGCTGACCTTCGGGCGCCGTAACCTGCATAAGCCGCTCAACACGTTGGTATGAGTAAGGCGGCTGCAAGGGCTGCCGTGTAGCAGTACCCTTGCAGCTTTGCCCGCCGAGGAGGGCGCAGATGGCCATGAATACGGAGCAGGGCATCCTGCGCGGCTCGATTGCCATGACGCTTTTAGTAGCGGGCTTCGGGATCGTCATCGGCCTGCTGTCCGGGTCGTTCTCCATCGTCTTCGACGGTGTTTACTCTCTGGCCGACGCCAGCATGAGCGGCCTGGCGCTGGTGGTCTCCACGCTGATTCGTCGGCATACCTCGCAAAGCGAAGCCAGCCGCCGGCTGGCCGAGCGTTTCAACAAGGGCTTTTGGCACCTGGAACCGATGGCGCTGGCCCTCAACGGCACGCTGCTGTGTGGGGTGGTGGCCTACGCGCTGATCAACGCCGTGGCCAATCTGCTGTCCGGCGGCACGCCGCTGGCGTTCGGCCTGGCGGCGCTGTACGCCGGTATCTCAACGCTGATCTGCTTCGCGTTCGCCAGCTACGAGTTTCGCGCCAACCGGCGCATCCGCTCGGATTTCCTCGCCCTCGACGCCAAAGGCTGGGTGATGTCCGGGTGCATTTCCCTGGCCCTGCTGATTGCCTTCGTCGTCGGCTACTTGATCGAGCAGACGCGCTACGCCTGGCTCGGCCCGTACATCGACCCGGCGGTGCTGGCGTTGATCTGCCTGGTGATCCTGCCCATGCCGCTGGCGACCATCCGCCAGGCGCTGGCGGATATCCTGCTGGTCACCCCGCCTGCGCTCAAGCAGCACGTGGATGACGTTGCCCAGGGCATCGTCGAGCAGTACGGTTTCATCAGCCACCAGGCCTATGTTGCGCGAGTCGGCCGTGCCCGGCAGATCGAGCTGTACTTCATCGTGCCGCTCGACTGGCCGGCACAAACCCTCGACGAGTGGGACTCCATGCGCGACGTCATCGGCCAGGCCATCGGCGACGAAGGTCCCAACCGTTGGCTGACCATCGCCTTTACTACGGACCCGCAGTGGTCGCGGTGAGCTAACCCAATTAGCTGCAGAGGGCTTGTTGAGCGGGCTTTTTTACGCACGACGGTTTACCGTGTCGCCTGCTTGGCGGCCGCACGGAGAACGACGATATGGGCAAATCGACAAGCCGCAGCGACTGGGTGCTGCGTAGCCATGCGCCGGGGCGAGTCGAGCGCATCGAGGCGTATTTCAGCGGCCACGGCTACGACCTGCATCGCCATGACTCCTACGCCATCGGCCGCACCTTGGCCGGCGTACAGAGCTTTCGTTATCGGCGCGCCATGCGCCACAGCCTGCCCGGCGGCACCTTAGTGCTACACCCGGATGAGCTGCACGACGGCATGGCCGGCACCGAGGCCGGCTTTCATTACCGCATGTTGTACATCGACCCGGTGCTGATCCAGCAGGTACTTGGCGGCAAGCCGCTGCCCTTCGTGGTTGGCGGCTTGAGCGATGACCCGCGCCTGCGCAGCGCTACCGAGTCGTTCATGCAGGCGATGGACAACCCGCTGGAGTCGCTGGAAGAAGACGATGCCATCTACGACCTGGCCCACGCCCTGCAGGCGGTTGCCGGCAAGCCCCGCGGTCGCCGCGCCTTCGATTACCCCGCCACGCAGCGGGCGCGCGAGTACATCCACAGTCGCAACGGCGCGAGCATTACCCTGGACGAGCTGGAGCATGTCAGCGGGCGGGATCGCTGGAGCCTGTCGCGGGACTTTCGCGCGCTGTTCGGCACCAGTCCCTACCGCTACGTGCCAATGCGCCGCCTGGCGCGCTGCCGTGAACTGGCCTTGTCGGGCATCGGCCTGGCCGATGCGGCGCTGATCGCCGGGTTCTTCGACCAGAGCCATATGACCCGGCATTTCGTGGCCGGCTTCGGCCTGTCCCCGGCCCGCTGGCTGAGCATGGTGAAGTTGCAGGATCGTACAAGATCGCGCCTGGGCCCCTCGCTAGAGTGGTGAAAACCAACCGAGGAGCGCTCCATGAACCAGCCAGTTTCGTCTGCCAGACAATCCATCAACCTGATCCGCAAGCTCGACCTGATCGCCGAGCAATGGTCGCCTCGCGTGGTCGCGGAAATGAACGACTACCAGTTCAAGGTGGCGCGCCTGCAGGGCGATTTCATCTGGCATGCCCATGCCGAAACCGACGAAGCCTTTCTGGTTCTCGACGGCCAGTTGCGCCTGGATTTTCGTGACGGCTCGGTAACCCTGGGCACTGGTGAGCTGTACGTGGTGCCCAGGGGCGTGGAGCACAAGCCGTATGCCGAAGCCGAGGTGAAGTTGCTGCTGATCGAGCCGCGCGGCGTGCTGAATACCGGGGCCGAAGGCGGGGAGCGCACGGCGGTCAACGATCTGTGGATCTGACTGCCGGGCTGGCGCCCATCGCGGGCGCCAGCCCTTCGCAGCTGCGTCAGGTGCCGCTCTTCACTTTCGTCCAGATCCGCGTGCGGATGCGGTCGATGTTCAGCGGCATGGCTTCCAGGGCGTAGAGCTTTTCCATCACGTCGTCGGGCGGATAGACGGTGGTATCGGCCTTGAGCGCCGGGTCTACCAGACCGTCGGCCTGGCTGTTGCCGTTGGCGTAGTGCACGTAATCGCTGATGCCGGCGATCACCTCTGGCTCGAGCAGGTAGTTCATGAAGGCGTAGGCGGCTTTTTCATTGGGCGCGTCCTTGGGCATGGCGACCATGTCGAACCACATCGGCGCGCCTTCCTTGGGAATCACGTAGGCAATGTTCACGCCGTTGCCAGCCGCCTTGGCGCGGGCGCTGGCCTGCATGATGTCGCCGGAGAAGCCGACCGCCATGCACACGTCGCCATTGGCCAGCTCACCGACGTACTTGGAGGAATGGAAGTAGGCGACGTTCTCTCGCATCTCCATCAGCAGCGCTTCGGCCTTCTTGTAGTCCTCGGGCTTCTGGCTGTGGTGTGGCAGGCCCAGGTAGTGCAGGGCGATGGGCAGCATCTCCGGGCCATTGTCGAGAATCGCCACGCCGCATTTGCTCAGCTTGGCCATCAGCTCGGGCTTGAAGATCAGGTCCCAGGAGTCCAGCGGCACGTCGCTGCCGAGCACCGCCTTGACCTTCTCGACGTTGTAGCCGATGCCGGTGCTGCCCCACAGGTAGGGGAAACCATGCTTGTTGCCCGGATCGTTGCCTTCCAGGGCCTTGAGCAGTGTCGGGTTGAGATTCTTCCAGCCCGGTAACTGGCTCTTGTCCAGTTCATTGAGCGCGCCGCCCTGGATCTGCCGGGCCATGAAGTGGTTGGAGGGGAACACCACGTCATAGCCGGAGCGGCCGGCCATCAGCTTGGCGTCGAGGGTTTCGTTGCTGTCGTAGACGT
The DNA here is from genome assembly GCF_900142655.1 of Phytopseudomonas punonensis. Taxonomy (GTDB): domain Bacteria; phylum Pseudomonadota; class Gammaproteobacteria; order Pseudomonadales; family Pseudomonadaceae; genus Aquipseudomonas; species Aquipseudomonas punonensis. Next base: position 121,907 of record NZ_FRBQ01000003.1, read on the forward strand.
CGTAGTGGGGCGTCACGCCGCTGGCCTGCTGAAAGCTCTTCAGCGTGTCGGGAGCGATGTAGTCGGTCCAGTTGTAGATGCGCACGTCCTGCGCCGCCTGGCTGACCGAGGCGACGAGCATCAGCGGGATAAGCGTTTTCAGCATGGGAGACCTCAACTGTTGTTGTCGATGTTGTGGAGGCAGCAGTCAGAAAATCAGTACATAGGTCTTGCGCAGCGTTTCTTGTATGTCCCACACGCCTGTGGTGTTGGCCGGAAACAGGATGGCGTCGCCGGCTTTGATCTCGATGGGCTCGCCCACGTCGGGAATAAAGGTGCAGCGCCCTGCGATGAAGTGACAGAACTCCTGCTGCACGATCTGCCGGCGCCAGCGCCCGGGCGTGCATTCCCAGATGCCGGTTTCCACACCATCGTCGCGCTCCACGCAGGTCACCGAGGTGACGGCGGCGGGCTCGCTGAGCGGTACGGCGACCGGGTTGTGTTCCTCGAGGGAGGCGCTGGCGGTGTCGCGGAAGTGGGTGATGTTCATGACTTCAAACCTTAAATAATGTGGGAGACAACGTTCACTTCATGAAGCCTTCCATCAGGCTGGCGATGCGCTGCGCCATATAGCGCTGCCAGGGCCGGCTGGATGGGTCGGCGAGCAATTTGTCTTCGCGCACGAAGCTGCGGATGATCGCGTTGTAACCCAGCCAGCGGCACGGCTCAGGCTCCCAGCGCGGCAGGTCCTGCACCCGTGTATCGTGGCGCACCCAGGGCTGGCGGGTGAGCGCGGTGCTGTGGCCGAGAATCAGGTCGGCCAGGGTGCGCCCACCGAGGTTGCTGGCGCCGACGCCTTCGCCGCCGTAGCCGCCGGACAGGGCGATGCCGTTGCCGCGGTCGCAAAGCATGTGCGGATGAAAGCGCCGCCCCATGCCCAGGTTGCCGCCCCAGGCGTGGGTGATGCGCACGTTACGCAACTGCGGGAACAGCTCGCTGAACAGGTAGCGGCGCAGGCCACGTTCTTCATCGTTAAGGTTGAAGTCGCCCCGCAGCTTGCTACCGAAGCGATAACCGCCGCGGGCGCCAAAGATCAGCCGGTCGTCGCGGCTGCGCTGGCCGTAGGTAACCTGGCGGCTGGCTTCGCTGAACGCCTGGCCGCGCTCCAGGCCGATTTCCGCCCAGGTCGAGGCAGGCAGCGGTTCGGTGGCGACTATCAGGCTCTGCACCGGAATCTGGTGGCGGCCGAGCGGCGGCAGGTTGGCTGCGTAACCCTCCACAGCAGGCACGATCCAGTCGGCGCGCACTTCACCTGATTCGCATCGTACGGTGCCGGCCTGCCAGCTCAGGGCAGGGGTGCCTTCAAAAATGCTGACGCCCATGGCTTCGACGCAGCGTGCCAAGCCGCGTACCAAACGGGCCGGCTGGATGGTCGCGCAATGCGGCGTGTGAATCGCGCCATAGGCACCGGGAATGCGTAGTTGCTGGGCCAGCTCTTCGGCGGGCAGCCAGCGGTAATCGTCCTCGTTCAGCCCCTCTTCGCGGTAGCCGCGCAGGTACTCGCGCAGGCGCAGTTCCTGCTCCGGGTAGCGGGCCGCGCAGTACAGCACGCCGCCCTTGCGGTAGTCGCAGTCGATGCCTTCGCGCTCCAGCACCTGGCCGACCTCGTCGGGAATGCCGTGCAGCAGGTCGTAGGATTCCCGCCGTGCCTGCGGGGTGAGGCCGGCGAGCAGGCGATCCTCACCTAGCAGGTTGCCCATCAGCCAGCCGCCGTTGCGACCGGAAGCGCCGAAGCCGGCGATCTTCGCCTCGACGATGACAATGCGTAGCTCGGGCGCCTGGCGCTTGAGGTAGTAGGCCGTCCACAGCCCGGTGTAGCCGGCGCCGATGATCGCCACGTCGGCCTGAATATCGCCTTGCAGCGATGGGCGCGGCGTCAGCGGCTCATCCAGCTGATCCATCCAAAGGCTGATGTTGCGCCAGTCGTTCATGCACCGCTTCCACACAAGATGTATGGGGCAAGACTAGAAGCCTGATCAGGCGTTGTCTTGCGCGCGTGCCCGCGCGTACATGTCTTTCAAATAAGCCTTGGGCGAAAGGCCGGTGTGGCGGCGAAAGGTGCTGTAGAAGGCGGTCAGGGAGTTGAAGCCGGCCTCGAAGGCCAGTTCGTCCATACGCCGCAGATCGCTGCCGGCCTGCAAGTGTTCGAGCAGGTGCTGCAGGCGGGCCTGGTTGACGTAGCGGTAGAAGCTTTGGCCGAGCACCTGGTTGAGCAGGTAGGAAATCTGGTTGCGGCTGTAGCCGGTGGCAGTGGCCACCTGTTGCAGGCTCAGGGCCGGGTCGAGAAAGGGTTGGCGGCGCTGGAAATAGTCTTGCAGGTCCTGGGCCATGAAGCCCAATTGCCGGGTCGACAGGCCCAGCTTGCTGATCGCCGCGCTGCGCTGGGTCGGCGCCCGAGCATCGGGGCCTTCGTGCACCAGCGAAGCATATTCGTTGACCCGCCAGATCAGCCCGTCGCGCACGGTGATCGCTTCGGCAGTGCGAAACGACACCAGCCCCTCGCCGCCATGCAGCGTGGTGCGGTACTGGATGAACGCGGTGTGGCCGTCGATGCGGATGCGGTCGGTGTGTTCCAGCGCCTCGTCCGGGTGGCGTGGCATGGTGCCGAGCACGTAGTCGCGTAGCTCGGCCAGGCCCATGCTGCGGTTGAGGAAGAAATCGTGGTACTCGATCTCGGGATGATAGAGTGCCATCACCGCGTCGAGGTCGCGGTACTTCCAGCTGTAGTGATAGCGCAGCACGGTTTCGCGGGTGCGTTCGGTCTGGGCGGGGTCGTCGGGAAGCTCAGGCATGCCGGTTGGATCCAAGGCGCAGAGGCCAGCTTGCCCGACTCCGGCTGAGGTCTCAAGTGGATGGCCAGGATGAGCCGCGCGGTACCAACGTGAGTAAAATTTGTTTTTAATGTTAGTCGATTGAGTTTGTTTCACTCGAAAGGCGCCTCGACAATGCACGCCATCATTTATGCATTGGAGAGATCGCCATGGCCTTGGCACACAGCCTCGGATTCCCCCGAATCGGACGTGACCGTGAACTGAAGAAAGCCCAGGAGGCCTTCTGGAAAGGTGAGCTGGACGAGACCGGCTTGCGCGCCGTGGGCCGGGAGTTGCGTGCCCGCCACTGGCAGGTGCAGAAGGATGCCGGCATCGACCTGCTGCCGGTCGGCGACTTCGCCTGGTATGACGGGGTGCTGGCCCATTCCCTGACCTTCGGGGTGATTCCCGAGCGCTTCCGCCCGGCCAGCGGCAAGCCGACCCTGGAGACGTTGTTCGCCATGGCCCGTGGCGTTAGTGGTGATACTTGCTGCGGCGGTGCCCATGCGCAGGAGATGACGAAGTGGTTCGATACCAACTACCACTACCTGGTGCCCGAGTTCACCCCTGACCAGCAGTTCGCCTTGAGCTGGGAGCAGCTGTTCGAGGAAGTGGCCGAAGCCCATGCCCTCGGCCATACCGTCAAGCCGGTGGTGATCGGCCCGTTGACCTACCTATGGCTGGGCAAGCTCAAGGGCGATGCCCAGGGCTTCGACAAACTGGACTTGCTCGAGCGCCTGCTGCCGCTCTACGGGCAGATCTTCCAGCGCCTTGTCGAGCAGGGGGTGGAGTGGGTGCAGATCGACGAGCCGATTCTGGTGCTCGACTTGCCTCAGGATTGGAAGAACGCCTTCGAGCGCGCTTACAACAGCCTGCAGCGTGAGCCGCTGAAGAAGCTGATCGCCACCTACTTCGGTGGCCTGGAAGAGAACCTCGGTCTGGCCGCCAACCTGCCGGTGGACGGCCTGCATATCGACCTGGTGCGCGCGCCAGAGCAGTACCCGACCATTCTCGATCGCCTGCCGGCCTACAAGGTGCTGTCCCTGGGCATGGTCAATGGCCGCAACGTGTGGCGCTGCGATCTGGAAAAGGCCCTGGCGGTTATCGGTCATGCCCACAGCCGCCTTGGCGAACGCCTGTGGGTGGCGCCGTCCTGCTCGCTGCTGCACAGCCCGGTCGACCTGGAGCGTGAAGAGGGGCTGGATGCCGAGCTTAAAGGCTGGCTGGCCTTCGCCACCCAGAAGTGCGCCGAAGTGGCGCTGCTGGCGCGGGCCGTCAATCAGCCCGACGCCCCCGAAGTGCGCAAGGCATTGGCCGAGAGCCGCGCCGTGCAGGCCAGCCGGGCGGCGTCGCCACGCATCCACAAGCCTCAGGTGCAGGCACGCCTGGCCGCGGTGAAAGCCAGCGACAGCCAGCGGCGCTCGCCCTTCGCCCAGCGTATCGCCAGGCAGCGCATTGGCCTGGCCCTGCCGCCATTTCCGACCACCACCATTGGCTCCTTTCCGCAAACCTCGGCGATCCGCCTGGCCCGCCAGGCGTTCAAGCAGGGCAAACTGTCGCCCGGTGATTACACCGATGCCATGCACAGCGAGATCCGCCATGCGGTAGAAATTCAGGAGCGTCTGGGACTCGACGTGCTGGTGCATGGCGAGGCCGAGCGCAACGATATGGTCGAGTACTTCGCCGAGCAGCTCGACGGCTACCTGTTCACCCGCTTCGGCTGGGTGCAGAGCTACGGCTCGCGTTGCGTCAAACCGGCGATCATCTACGGCGACCTGAGCCGCCCGAAAGCCATGACCGTGGAGTGGATCCGCTATGCCCAGAGCCTCACCGGCAAGGTGATGAAGGGAATGCTGACCGGCCCGGTGACCATGTTGATGTGGTCGTTCCCCCGCGAGGACGTCAGCCGCGAAGTGCAGGCCCGCCAGCTGGCCCTGGCATTGCGTGACGAGGTGGTGGACCTGGAAGCGGCCGGTATCAAGGTCATCCAGATCGACGAGGCCGCATTCCGCGAGGGCCTGCCGCTGCGCCAGGCCGAGTGGCAGCACTACCTGGACTGGGCGACCGAATCGTTCCGCCTGTGTGCCAGCGGCGTGCGCGACGAAACCCAGATCCATACCCACATGTGCTACAGCGAATTCAATGACGTGATCGAGTCCATCGCCGCCATGGATGCGGACGTGATTACCATCGAGACCTCGCGCTCGGACATGGAGCTGCTGCAGGCGTTCGAGGCCTTCGAGTACCCCAACGAGATCGGCCCGGGCGTCTACGACATTCACTCACCGCGGGTGCCGGACACCGCCGAGATGGTCAAGCTGATGCGCAAAGCGGTGCAGCGCATCCCGGCCGAGCGGCTATGGGTGAACCCGGACTGCGGTCTGAAAACGCGCGGCTGGCCGGAGACCGAGGCGGCGCTGGTCAATATGGTCGCGGCGGCGCGCCAGTTGCGCAAAGAACTGGCCTAAGGCGACGCGCGCTTTTGCGCTCTTTGCCGTCGGTAGCCCGGCGTTGAGCACAGCGATACCCGGGAGCGATTGCCCTGGGTATCGCTGCGCTCAAGTGCAGGCTAAGCACGTAGGATGGGTGGCAACCCATCAATTTGCCGATGGGTTGGCACCTACGCGGCCCGACCCATCCTACAGACTGGCATCTCGGGCTTGGTCGAGGAGCTATTCAGCCCGCCAGGTACTTCTCGGTCGACACCACGGTCGCATAGGCGAACGCCAGGGCGGCCATATAGGCGGCCTGCACCTGTGCGGCGGGCACCTGTTTGCCTTCGAACTCCTGATCGCGGGTCGCGCAGGCATCGTGAATCACCGTGGTGGCGTAGCCGAAGTCCGCGCTGGCGCGGGCGGCAGCGTCGATGCACATATGGCTCATGGCGCCGACCAGGGTGACGTTTTCAACGCCGGCTTTGTCCAGCAGCGCCTTGAGGTCGGTGCCGAGAAACGCATTGACATTGTGCTTGAGCACTACCGTCTCGCCAGCCAGCGGCTTCACTTCGCCGTGGATCTGCGCACCCGGTGAGCCAGGAGCAAAGAATGGCGCATCGGCGCTTTCGAACTCGTGGTGTACATGCACTACCGTGTCACCTGCAGCGCGGGCGGCAGCCAGAATGAGTGCAGCATTGCCTGCGGCTGTGCCCATGCCATGCAGCGGCCATTTGCCGTCAGCGAAGTAGTCGTGCTGGATGTCGATCAGGATCAGTGCGCGCTTGCTCATGATGGTTTCCGTGATGATGGACGTCCCACACATTAACCTGCCCGCCGATAAATCGGGAGGTGCAGGAGGAAGGTGCCCGGGTGGTGCTGCGCTCGCCCGGGCTACTAATGGCTGGTTCTCAGACCGAATCTTCGGCGGCCTTGCCAGCGGGGTTTTCGCGGGTCGGCATGGCGAGAATTTCCGGCAGCACCTCGCGGGCGAACACGGCGTGCAGGCGCCACAGTTCGGCAACCGGGTCGCGGTGATGGTCGACGCGGATGTCCCACAACGGATATTCCTCGCGGTCGACGATATAGATGACCGCCGAGGATTCGCCTTCACGATCCCCCCCGCGGTCATCGCCGGCTTCCAGGGCGTCGATCAGGCGCTCGACCAGAGGGCGGTCCTCGCCGCGGCGAAAGGCATCAGCGACGGCATTGAGCACCTGCGGGCCGGCCAGGCGATTGCCCTGCACGGAAAACTGCTCGCCAGACAGCGAGCCTGCCCATGGAATGCACTCGCTACCCGTCCAGCACACGCTGTCGCCGTTACGGTCGATCAGCGCCAGCTGGCGCAGCTGCATGCACGGGTCGGTTTCCATCAGCCTCTTCAGGGCGGCGGATGCCGAATGCTCAGCGCGCAGCAGCGCCAGGCCGTCGAGCCCCAGGTACGGGTTGACCTGGGCCTGGGTCGCCACAGCACCTGCGCCAGCAGCGGCGTGGCTGAGCAGTTTGCCCACGGCGGGCATGGCGGTGGCAGCGGCAACGCCGAATTGGCCAGTGTGCGGGCAGCGGGCAACGATGGAAAAGGTCATGGGCAACTCCTGTGGGCGCGTGTGGCTTAGGCTGCATGCCGTGCTTGATCGTTCCGCCTGTCGTACGGCTATCAGTATTTGTTGATAAGCATTATCATTCACCGTCTCGCCGCCTCGCTTCTGTCCGTATCGCCACGAGCAGCCCGTTTACATGGTCGACCTCCCGTCCACGCCCGAACCTCTCCAGCCCGACTCGTCCTTTACGGAGCCGGTGCAACGTGATGCGTTTCTGCGCACCTTTCTCGCCCGTCGCGAACAGATGGAGGCGGTATTGCGCCGGCGTGTCGGCTGTCGGGCGACTGCGGCGGATCTGGTGCAGGAGCTGTTTCTGCGCTTCTGGCGCCGGCCCAGCGCGCCACTCGAAGATATGGGCAGCTACCTGATCCGTAGCGCCCACAACCTGGCCATCGACCATTTGCGCAGCGAGGGCGCACGCACCCGTAACGAGGCGGGCCTGTTGCCTGAGCAGCGGGGCGATTCGAGCATTTCACTGGATGCGGCATTAGAGGCGGGCAGCGATCTGCGGCGTGTCGAGACCGCCTTGCGGGCGTTGCCGGAGCGCACGCGGCATATTTTTCTGCTCAACCGCATTCACGGCCAGACCTACGGGCAGATCGCTCGCAGCATGGGGCTTTCGCAGAGTGCCGTGGAAAAACATATGATGCGCGCCCTGCAAGTCTGCAAGGCCAGCGTCGGTGAAGCGCCGGCCGCCCCTTCACACGGAAGTGACGTGTCATGAGCCAGCCCACCTTTGAGCACGAAGAGTCGCTGTCGCGCGTCGAGCAGGACGCCTGGCTGTGGCTCGGCCGTTTGCAAGGGCAGCCGGGCGATGCCGTGCAGATGGCTTTCGAGGGTTGGCTGGCTGCCACCCCCGAGCATGTCGACACCTTCGTGCGCATGCAGGCGCTCTGGCACCTGAGCCGCCCGGCGGCTCAGCAATTGGCCGATGAAGAAGCCTCCGTGCTGCAGCAGTACCTGCGTCCCCCTGCAAGCAAGCGCCCTTACTGGGCCTCGGCGCTGGCAATGGCCGCCTGCCTGCTGCTGGTGGTGTGGGCCGGCGGCTGGCAGCCGCTGCGTTGGGTCGATGACTTGGGCGCGGATATGGTCTCGGCGCCGGGTGAGGTGCGCACGGTGACGCTAAGCGACGGATCGAGCGTGTTGCTGGACGCCGACAGCGCCATCGCCGTGCGCTACAGCGCGGGTGAGCGGCACGTCGAACTGCGCCGTGGGGCGGCTTACTTCAGCGTGGTGCCGGGCGAGATTCCCTTTACCGTTGCCGCTGCCGGTGGCGAGGCGCGGGTGCTCGGCACGCGTTTCGAGGTGCGGCGCCTGGGCGAGGGCGCGCGGGTTTCGGTGCAGCAGGGTAGGGTGGCTGTACGCGGTGGCCCACTCGATGCACCGCGAGTGCTTACTGCCAATCAGCAGCTGAGTTTTGCCGATGGTGTCAGCGGCCAGCTGCATGCGGTAGATGCCGAGGCGCTCGTGGCCTGGCGCGATGGGCGCCTGAGCTTCTACCGCGCACCGCTCGGCGAGGTGCTCGATGAACTGCGCCGTTACCACCCGGGGCGCATCGTGCTGCTCAACGATGAATTGCGCGAGCGCAGGGTCAGCGGCAGCTTCGCCAGCCAGGACCCCCAGGCGATTCTCGATGCATTGCAGGGCGTGGTCGGCTTCGAGCAGCACAAGCTGCTGGGCCGCTTGATCATCCTGCGCTGAAAAATATTTTCATTCCGGGGTGAGGTATGGCCGCGCGGCATTCGTGTAGTGCTGTGAATGCGACTTTTTCGCACTGATAGCCAGCCCAGGATGAAGAAAATCATGAACCACCGCATCAAGCGCCGGCAGGATGCCTCCCTTAAACACCTCGGCCTGGCCACCTGGCTGCTGGGCACGTCGCTGTTGCCCCTCGCGCCAGTCGTTATGGCTCAGGCTGCTGGCGATCAGGCCGCGACCTACGACTTCGCCATCGCCGCTCAGCCGCTTCCGCAAGCGCTTGACGCCTTTAGCCGCACCACTGGCCTCAATGTGGTGTACACCGACGAAGCCCCTTACGCCGTGCAAGCCCCGGCCGTGCAGGGACGCATGAGTGCCGAGCAGGCGCTAAGTCGCTTGCTGGCCGGCTCCGGTTTCACCTTCGGCCGAGCAGGCGCCGACACCGTGACCTTGCAGGCGCTGCCCGCTGACGGCGCGGTGAATCTGGGCGCGGTGAATATCCAGTCGCAGCGCACGCCAAGCTACAGCTACCAGCCGCCGGAAACCACCTCGCTGACGCGCAGCGACACGCCACTGCTGGAGATCCCCCAGGCCGTTGCCGTGGTGCCGGCGCAGGCGCTGCAGGATCAGCAACCGCAGAACCTCGATGATGCGTTGGTCAATGTCAGCGGCATCACCCAGGCCAATACCTTGGGCAGCACCCTGGATGCGGTGATGAAGCGCGGCTTCGGCGACAACCGCGACGGCTCGATCCTGCGTGACGGCATGCGCACCATCCAGGGTCGCAATTTCACCGCCACCGCCGAGCGCGTCGAAGTGCTCAAGGGGCCGTCGTCGATGCTCTATGGCATTCTCGATCCGGGCGGCGTGATCAATGTGGTGAGCAAGAAGCCGCAGCTAGAGAGCTACCGCGCCATCACCGGTCGCGCCTCGACCTACGGCCACGGCAAGAACGGCAGCGGTGGCACCCTGGACGTGACCGGCCCGCTGGGCGAAAGCGGGCTGGCCTACCGGCTGGTCGCCGATTATGACGATGCCGATTACTGGCGCGACTTTGGCCACAACCGCGACAAGACCTTCGCGCCCTCGCTGGCCTGGTACGGCGAGGACACCACGGTGACCCTCAGCCACGAGTATCGTGAGTATTCGGTGCCGTTTGATCGCGGGACGGTGTTCGTCAATGGCAAGCCGCTCGACATTCCCAGCGAACGTCGTCTGGACGAGCCCTATAACGTCACCGAAGGTCGTTCCAACCTGAGCATCTTCGACCTTTCTCACCAGCTCAACGAAGATTGGAAAGCGCACTTCGCCTACAGCTACAACCGCGACACCTATGACGATTACCAGGCGCGGGTCACCAGCGTAAATACCGCCAACGGGACTGTTGGCCGACGCCTGGACGGTACCCGCGGGGCCGTTAGCACCTCGCACTTCGCCACCTTCGATCTGGACGGCAAGGTGATGCTTGGCGGTATGCAGCATGATTTATTGATGGGTGTGGATCATGAGTACCGCAAGTTCTACCGTGAAGACCTGATTCGCCAGACGACCACGCGCCGCCTCGACTACAACGCGCCAATTTATGGGCTCGACCCGGTGCCCACGACCGTAGACGCCAGGGACAGCGACCAGACTGATCGTGTGGTCACCCAGTCCGCGTTCTTCCAGGACTCGGTGCACCTCAACGATCAGTGGATCTTCATTGCCGGTGCCCGTTACCAGCTCTACGACCAGCTTGCTGGTCGTGGTCGCCCTTTCAACAAGAACACCGATATCGACGGCCAGGTCTGGGTGCCGCGGGTCGGGCTGGTGTACAAGCTTAACGATGAGCTGTCGCTGTACGGCGGTTACACCGAGTCATTCAAACCCAACTCGACCATCGCGCCATTGACTGGCGGCGCGTCCATCAACGGTGTGCAGCCGGAGGAGGGCAAGAGCTGGGAAATCGGCGCCAAACTGGATAGGCCTGGGCGTATCACCGGTACCCTGGCTTTGTTCGATATCGTCAAAGAGAACGTGCTGGTAACCCAGACCGTACAGGTCAATGGCGTTTCCGAAACCTTCGCCACCGGTGCTGGCGAAGTGCGCTCCCGCGGTCTCGAACTGGACGTGACCGGCCAATTGACCGACGACCTCAGCCTGATTGGCACCTATGCCTTTACCGATGCCGAAGTCACCAAGGACCCAGAGCTCAAGGGCAACGGCCTGCATAACGTGGCCCGACACACTGCATCCCTGTACGGCGTGTATGACTTCGGCCAGCTATTTGGCGGCGACCGCGTGCGCGCCGGTGTGGGGGCTCGTTACGTAAGTGATCGGGAGGGCGATGCGGCCAACAATTTCACCCTGCCGTCCTACACCGTGGCCGACGCGTTCACCAGCTACGACACCCGTCTGGGCGACAACAAGCTCAAGCTGCAGCTCAACGTGAAGAACCTATTCGACAAGACCTACTACAGCTCGTCGGTGAACACCCTCAACGTCTCCGTCGGCGAGCCGCGCCAGGTGCAGCTCTCCAGCACCCTGGAGTTCTGACGGCTGTCGTAGCCCGGGTCGAGCGCAGCGATACCCGGGGATGGTTGAGCCCACTCAGGGGACGACCGAAACCTCGCCCTCCCCAGAACGCAAAAGCCCGGCGCTAGGCCGGGCTTTTGTTTACTGCAGGGAGATGCTTATTGCACTTCCACCGCCAGGCTTTCGGCGATCTTCTTGTTCCAGATCGCCGGGCCGGTGATGTGTACCGACTCGCCGTTACTGTCGACCGCCACGGTAACCGGCATGTCCTTGACCTCGAACTCGTAGATCGCTTCCATGCCCAGTTCGGCGAACGCCAGCACTTTGGACTTCTTGATCGCCTGGGCCACCAGGTAGGCGGCGCCGCCGACGGCCATCAGGTAGACGGCCTTGTTGTCCTTGATCGCTTCGATGGCGGTCGGGCCGCGCTCGGATTTGCCGATCATGCCCAACAGGCCGGTCTGCTCGAGGATCTGCCGGGTGAACTTGTCCATCCGCGTAGCGGTGGTCGGGCCGGCTGGGCCTACCACTTCGTCGCCGATCGGGTCGACCGGGCCAACGTAATAGATGAAGCGGCCTTTCAGGTCGACAGGCAGCTGTTCACCTTTGTTGAGCATCTCGACCATGCGCTTGTGCGCGGCGTCGCGACCGGTGAGCATCTTGCCGTTAAGCAGGATGGTTTCGCCCGGCTTCCAGCTTTGCACGTCTTCCGGGGTCAGGCTGTCGAGGTCGACACGGCGAGCCGACGGGCCGGCTTCCCAGACGATTTCCGGGTAGGCGTCCAGGGGCGGCGCTTCCAGCTCGGCCGGGCCGCTGCCATCGAGCACGAAATGGGCGTGACGGGTGGCGGCGCAGTTGGGGATCATGCACACCGGCAGGGAGGCAGCGTGGGTCGGGTAATCCATGATCTTCACGTCGAGCACGGTGGTCAGGCCGCCCAGGCCCTGGGCGCCGATGCCCAGCTGGTTGACCTTCTCGAACAGCTCCAGACGCATTTCTTCGATCTTGTTCTGCGGGCCGCGAGCCTGCAGCTCATGAATGTCGATGTGCTCCATGAGCACTTCCTTGGCCATCACCGCGGCCTTTTCGGCAGTACCGCCGATGCCGATGCCGAGCATGCCGGGCGGGCACCAACCAGCACCCATGGTCGGTACAGTCTTGAGCACCCAGTCGACGATCGAGTCGGACGGGTTGAGCATGGCCATTTTCGACTTGTTCTCGGAGCCGCCGCCCTTGGCTGCAACGTCCACTTCCACCTTGTCGCCAGGGACGATGGAGTAGTGGATAACGGCCGGGGTGTTGTCCTTGGTGTTCTTGCGGGCACCGGCCGGGTCGGCCAGGATCGAGGCGCGTAGGACGTTTTCCGGCAGGTTGTAGGCGCGGCGTACGCCTTCGTTGATCATGTCGTCCAGGCTCATGGTGGCGCCGTCCCAGCGCACGTCCATACCGACTTTGACGAACACGGTAACGATGCCGGTATCCTGGCAGATCGGGCGGTGGCCGGTGGCGCACATGCGCGAGTTGATGAGGATCTGCGCCATGGAGTCGCGCGCGGCCGGCGACTCTTCCTTCAGATAGGCTTCGTGCATCGCCTGGATGAAGTCGACGGGGTGGTAATAGGAAATGAACTGCAGGGCGTCGGCGACGCTCTGGATCAGATCGTCTTGCTTGATCACGGTCATGCGGGGCGCTCCCTTGTAGGGCAGGAACTTTAAATGCCGGATCATAGCCGGCTCGTTCAAAAGAGCCTGTCGATGATCTACCGCATAATCCTGCTGCAAGGGTGCCATCGGGCGCCATGCATGCAGCACATCATGCTGATCTGGCGCCGGCTTTCTGCCGTGCCGTTCGATCATCTACAGGTTCTAAAAGGCGCGGCAGTATACCGCGGGGGCGGGACCTGGGACACCCGTTGGGCAGTCGCGATAACTCCACATAATCACTAGGCTTTTTTATTGGCCACGGTTAGAGTGGAGGCCAGTTGCCAGTATGGGAGGGAGCCCATGACTTCCAGCAACAACTCACTGAACCAAAAGACTCTGCAGCGCCTGTTGCTCAAGCGCTTCAGCATGGCCGTGGGCACTTATCTGGCGATCTCTTCAATCGTTGTGGTCGCGAGTTTTTGCGATCTATTTCAAGTCGCCGGTAGCTCGGTAGCGATGCTGCTGGGCGCCATGGTTGCCAGCCAGCTACTGTTTCTCGGCATGTTCCTCAGTGGCCGTAATCAGCGTCTAAGCGATCCAAGCCTGACCGAGGCGCAAGTGCTGGTCGCCCTTGGCCTGACCACGGTGTTGGTCGCCATGCTAGACAAGGGTCGTGGCAGCCTGCTGGTGGTCTATCCGATGTCGATGCTGTTCGGGCTGTTCCAGCTGCAAACCAGGGTGTTCTTTCGGTGCGCCTGCCTGGGCTTCCTCGGTTTTCTGGCCATCAATTTCTATGAGTTTCAGGCGGGCACCACGCGTGATGTCGGCCTTGTCGTGCTGCAGACCTGTGTCCTCGGTCTGGTACTCGCTTGGCTTAACCTGTTTGCTTGGTACATGCAGCAGATGCGTCAGCGCATGCGCAAGCGCCGATTTGCACTGCAGGCGCATCAAGACACACTGCGCGGCATGATGCGCCAGCTCGAAGACATGGTGGCCACCGACGAACTCACCGGCTTGTTCAACCGCCGCCACTTCCTGCGCATGGCTGCCCAGGCGCTGGAAGCGCTGACGCCGGCGCGCCAGCATGGGCTTGCACTGATTGATCTCGACCACTTCAAAAGTATCAATGACCGTTACGGCCACGCTGCGGGCGACCGTGTACTGCAGGCATTCGCCGGTGTCGCCAGCGCCTGCCTGCGTGACGGTGACGTGATCGCTCGCTATGGCGGCGAGGAGTTCGTGCTGCTGATCCCCGATACCGATGCCGTATCGTTCCAGGCCTGCTGCGAGCGCCTGCGCGTGGCGTTCAGTGAGTGTCAGCCGGTTAATGTTAAGGTGCCCAACCTCAGCCTTTCCGTAGGAATGACCCTGGTGTCCATGTACGACGATCTCGACGAAGCCCTACACCGTGCCGACCAGGCGCTCTACCAGGCCAAACGCAGCGGCCGTAACCGCAGCGCATCGACCTGGGAACTGGCTGATGCCTGAATTGCAGGTCGGTGAGCGTCACTGGGACGTCGCCGCTGCCAGCAATCTGCTCGACGCCTTGCTCGCCGCTGGCGTGGCCGTGCCACACAGTTGTCGCGCCGGCAGTTGTCAGGCCTGCCTGGTGCGCTGCGTAGCGGGGGAGCCCGAGGATGCCAAGCCCGATGCGCTCGACGCCACGCGCCGCGAACAAGGCTGGCGCCTGGCGTGCCAATGCCGCGTGAGCGGACCGCTACAGCTGGAAGTTTTCGATCCGCGCAAAGATGCGCTACCCGCGCAGGTGCAGGCTTGCGACCTGTTGAGCGAGCGCGTGCTGCGCCTGAGGCTGCTGCCGCAACAGCCGCTGCGCTACCGTGCCGGCCAGCATCTGCTGTTGTGGACGGCAGATGGCATCGCCCGACCTTATTCATTCGCCAGCCTGCCGGGCGAAGACGCCAGCCTGGAGTTTCACGTCGATTGCAGTCGGCCCGGCGCATTCTGTGATGCGGCTCGGCTTCTGCAGGTTGGCGATAGTCTGCGCTTGGGCGCGCTCAGTGGCGGCGCGCTCCACTACGATCCCGACTGGCAGGAAAAGCCGCTCTGGCTGCTCGGCGCCGGAACCGGTTTAGCGCCGTTGTACGCTGTCTTGCGTGAGGCGCTGCGCCAGGAGCACCTGGGGCCGATCCGCCTGGTGCATGTGGCCAGTTCCAGCCAGGAACATTATCTGGCAGGCCCGCTGCGTGAGCTGGCCGAGCGCCACCCGCAGCTGCATATTGAGCTGATAGAAGGCGCTGCGTTGAGCGATTTTCTGGCAACCCTGCGGCCTACCTCACGGCAGACAGTGGCTTTGCTCTGTGGACGGCCCGATGCGGTGGAGGCTATTTCGCGGCGGCTTTATCTCGCTGGCCTGCCTCGCCGCCAAGTGCTTACCGATCTGTTTCTGCCACGGGCATGAATATCGCCGCGTAAACAAAAAGGCCCGCGTTATACGCGGGCCTTTCGTTTGCAGCGGTCAGTCGTTAGACCAACGCATCACCGACGTGCAGAATCTTCATGCCGTTGGTGCCACCGATGGTGTGGTAGCTGTCGCCCTTCGTCAGGATGACCCAATCGCCTTGCTCGACGAGCCCGCGCTTGAGTAGCTCGTCTACCGCTGCCTGGCTGACTTCGCCTGGTGGCAGTGCCGCTGGGTCGAACGGGATGGTGTAAACGCCACGGAACATCGCCGAGCGCGCCTGAGTATCGCGGTGCGGGGAGAACGAGTAGATCGGCACTGAGGAGCGGATGCGCGACATGATAAGCGGCGTGTAACCGCTCTCGGTCAGGGCGATGATCGCCTTCACGCCCGGGAAGTGGTTGGCCGTGTACATGGCGGCTAGGGCGATGCTCTCGTCGCAACGCTCGAAGGTCTTGCCGATGCGGTGGCTGGAGCTCTTGCCGGTAGGATGACGCTCGGCGCCGACGCAGATGCGCGCCATGGCTTGCACGGCTTCCAGAGGATAAGCACCGGCGGCGCTTTCAGCCGAGAGCATGACGGCATCGGTGTAGTCGAGCACGGCGTTGGCTACGTCGGAGACTTCAGCGCGGGTCGGCATCGGGTTCTGGATCATCGACTCCATCATCTGGGTCGCAACGATCACCGCCTTGTTGTGGCGGCGTGCGTGCAGGATGATCTTCTTCTGAATGCCCACCAGTTCGGCGTCGCCGATTTCCACACCCAGGTCACCACGGGCCACCATCACCACGTCGCTGGCCTTGATCAGGCCGTCGAGGGTTTCATCGTCAGCGACCGCTTCGGCGCGTTCGATCTTGGCGACCAGCCAGGCTTTGCCGCCGGACTCGTCACGCAGTTGGCGGGCGTATTCCATGTCGGCAGCGTCGCGCGGGAAGGAAACGGCCAGGTAGTCCAGATCCATTTCAGCAGCGAGCTTGATGTCAGCCTTGTCTTTCTCGGTCAGGGCTGGCGCCGTCAGACCACCGCCGCGGCGGTTGATGCCTTTGTGATCGGACAGCGGGCCGCCGATCAGTACGACGCAATTGAGGGTGTCGGCAGTGGTGCTTTCGACACGCATGACCACACGGCCATCGTCGAGCAGCAGTTCGTCACCAACACCACAATCTTTGACCAGATCCGGGTAGTCGATGCCAACCACGTCCTGGTTGCCTTCGGTCAGCGGATGGCTGGTGGAGAAGGTGAAACGGTCACCGACTTTCAGCTCGATACGCTTGTTGGCGAACTTGGCGATACGGATCTTCGGGCCTTGCAGGTCGCCCAGCAGTGCCACGTGGCGGCCGTGCTTGGCAGCGATATCGCGAACCAGCTTGGCGCGAGCCTTGTGATCTTCTGGCGAGCCGTGGGAGAAGTTCAGACGGGCGACATCCAGCCCAGCGAGGATCAACTGTTCCAGCATTTCCGGGGAATTGCTGGCAGGGCCAAGGGTGGCAACGATTTTGGTGCGGCGAACGGTCATGCGCGGACTCCTTGATTGAAGCAGACCGCGAGGCTACTACGCCGCTGCGCTGTAGTCATTGTTCCGCTGCACTACTTTTCAGCCGGCAGCTTGACCACTAGCAGGTCGCAGTCCACCGACTCGAGCAGTCGCTCGGCCGTATGACCAATCAGAATGGTATCCAGCCGGCCGCGCGCGATGGCGCCCATTACCAGCAGATCGATCTCGTGCTTGCGCACGAAGCGCGGCAGCATGTTTTCCGGTGCGCCTTCAAGCAAATGGGCGGCGTCCGGGGCGATTTGGTGGTCGCGAACCAATTTGTCGAAGGCCTGGTGATGCTGCTGGGCATCGTCATTGACGTACTGCTGATAGGTGGCCAGCAACTCGGTGTTGTTGAGCAGGGTGCGCGGCAGCGGCGCATGGCAGTGCACTATATCGGCATGCATGCCTAGGGCCGTGGAGAGAGCTTGGCTGGTGCTTATCAGGTGATGGTCGAGGGCGGCAGGTTTGTCGTCTTTGTGTAGCGGATCGACCGCGGTGCAGATGTTGTTGCCGCGCCACTCGGCGTGATGCACCAGCCACAGTGGGAACGGGCAATGGCGCATCAACTGCCAGCAGCTGTCGGTCAGCAGCAGGCGACGCAGCAGATTGTTGTGAGCGGCGGATTTGAGCACCAGGTCCGGCTTCAACTGCTCAGCTACCTCGAGCACGGTTTCATGCAGGCGTTTACCCCAGCGAACATCCTGCTGCACGTGCAGGCCTTCGGTTTGCAGCGGTGCCAGCAACTCTTGTAGCCAATTGCCGCGTTGCTCAAGCAGCGCATCTCTGGCTCTGTTTTGTAGGCTGTTTTCCAGCATGCTGCCGTCCAGGGCGGCGCTATACTCGACCAGCACCACGTGTAGCTGTGCCTGGGTTCTGCGTACCAGCCAGGCGGCGCGTTCCAGGGCAGGGTGGCTGGGTTGGCTGGCGTCGATCACGACCAGTAGTTTTTCGAGTTTCATGGGGTCGACCTCGCTGGGTAAGTAGCCTGCATTGCAGCCCATCGCCAGATGATCTGCGTTGACCTGTATCAGCCTAGAGGATCACCGCCGCTTCGTTCGCCACCGAACGCAATGCAGCATGTTGCGAGTGTTCAGTTTTTGCGGGCCGCGCCGATACGCTGCTCATTGGAGGAGAAACCCATGCGTATTCTGTTGCTGTTGTGCTGCGTACTGGTGATGGGCGGGTGTACTCGCATGTCACTCGATCACCATTTGAACAAGGCGTATCAGGCCTATGATCGGGGCGACTGTGAAGACGCCTTGCTCTACCTGTCGCAGGCCGAGCGGGTGAGCCGTTCGCGTAGCTATATACAGCCGGAAATCTCGCTGCTGCGTGGCCAGTGTCTGGAGCGCCAGAATCTGTACCTCGATGCGGCGCAGACCTACCAGTTCATCATCGGCCGCTACCCGACCAGCGAGTATGCGTTCCGTGCGCGCGCGCGCCTGGAAACCCTGCGCCTGCTTGGCCACCAGAGTGTTGCCGAACCTGCCAAGGTCTCGCCTGCCGGTCGGCTCTGACCGCGCGCTCCGGTAGAGATTAAGTTGATGCGCGCATGGCTGGGGCTGCTATTACTGCCGTGCCTGGCCTTTGGCCAGGTTTACCGCTGGGTCGATGAGCAGGGGCGGGTGCATTACGCCCAGCAGCCACAGGCACCAAATGCACAGGCTGTCGAGGTACGCCCTCCGGCCGCGGCACCTGACGCGGCTGCCCAGCAGCGGGCACAGGATGCCGAACGTTACTATCAGGCCCGCCGCGACGAACAGGCCCAGGCTGCCGAGGCGCGTCGGCAGCAGCGGGCGCAGTTGAACAAAGAGTGTGCGCAGCTGCGTACCGCACTTGCCGAAATGCCCGAGGGGCGGCGTTATTATCAGCCAGGTAGCAATGGCGAGCGGCATTACTACAGCGACGAGGAGCTGGACGCTGCACGCGCTCAGCTCAATAGCCGGTTGTCAGGCCGCTGTCATTGAGCGCTGGTTAGTTCCTCAGGCAGGCTGCATACTCGACACACATGCATAGCCATCTGCCACTATGAACGCTAATCGCCATATCGAGCGGCATCAGTTGCCGTACTACTTGAACGTCTTCAATGCCTTTACCGACAAGCCGATCGGTTATTTGGGCAATGTGTCGGCGGACGGCCTGATGCTGATCAGCCAGTTGCCGGTGCTGGTCGGCGGCTGCTTCGACATGCGCCTGAAAATTCCAGGCTGCGACGGCATCCGGCATATCGATTTCAGCGCAACTTGCCTGTGGTGCCAGGAAGATGTCACGCCAGGCAGTTTTGACTCCGGCTTCGCTTTGGAGACGCCGCCCGCCGATTACGTCGAAATGGTCGAGGCGCTGCGCTATTACTTCAGCTTCCATCCGCTGGCCGCCGCCGTATAAACCCCGCCTTGTCTGTGCAGCGCACTCCGATTTCCTAGGCGCTGCTGTCGTTCAGCTACTTTTCTTCATCGCTTTTGTAAGCCATTGCTTACAACTGCTGTAAGCAATGGTGTCGCTTCGGCGCTTGGATACTGACTTATCTACTTTTATTTATTTTAAGTGTATGAATTTTAAGTTTTTATTTAAAAAAGATAACGCTGTTGCGATGTTCTTCAGGCTCAGTAGTGCCGTTGTAGGTAATCCTCAAAGCGCTAATATCTGAACCGTGCTCAGGGACAAGCACAGGTCGTTAAGGATAATGACCAGGACATCGCGGGATGCGATTCATCAGGATGATGAGTTGGGAGTTTAAGGGAATAGGGACAAAAGAGTGGGCGGGTTAAACCGCCCCTTTTTTTTGTCTGGAGAAAAGTGCCAGTCCCCCAGTTTTCCCGATATACCGATGCCGCAGCTCGCGGTCATCTTCTTTAGCCGCTGACTGCCGGCCATAAAAAATGCCGTGACCCTTTCAGGTGACGGCATCTCTAGCGACGGTCTGCACCGTCTGGCCCAGGCTTAGCGCTCTAGGTGCTGCAGCTTGTCTTTCACGCCATCCCACTCTTCAGCATCGGGCAGTGCTTCTTTGCGCTCGGTGATGTTTGGCCAGATTTCAGCCAGGTCGGCGTTGAGCTCGATGTATTCCTGCATGCCATCGGGAATCTCGTCTTCGGAGAAGATCGCTTGCGCCGGGCACTCGGGCTCGCACAGTGCACAGTCGATGCACTCGTCCGGGTGGATCACCAGGAAGTTCGGGCCCTCGTAGAAGCAGTCCACCGGACAGACTTCCACGCAGTCGGTGTACTTGCACTTGATGCAGTTGTCGGTGACGACGAAGGTCATTTCTAGTTTTCTCCTCGGGCTACGGCAGCGAGCGGTTCTTGATTCAGCCGCTCTCAGGCTCTGGAATTGGGCTGGCAGGCCAGGCTAAAAGCCGCAGCGCTCCCGGAGCGCGCGGGATTCTATCAGCTAGTTGGCGCTGGCGTTAGACCCGCGCCTTCCATGCATATAACAGTTCGAGTGCTTTGCGCGGGCTGAGGTCGTCCGGATTGACCTTCTGCAGCTCTTCCAGCACAGGGTGCGGCAGGCTCGCGAACAGATCGCTCTGCATGGGCGCGGCCGATTGTCCCACTCCTTGCGGTGGCAGGTCGTGGGGCAGGCTGGTGGTTTCCAGGCGTGCCAGATGCTCGCGCGCACGCAGAATCACCGCATTGGGTACGCCCGCCAGCTGTGCTACCGCCAGGCCATAACTCTGGCTCGCCGGGCCTGGCAGCACGTGGTGCAGGAACACGATGCGTTCGTTGTGCTCGGTGGCGTTGAGGTGCACGTTGGCGACCTCCGGCTGGCTTTCCGGCAGCACGGTCAGCTCGAAATAATGCGTGGCGAACAGCGTGTAGGCGCGCAGGTTAGCGAGTTGTTCGGCCGCGGCCCAGGCCAGGGACAGGCCGTCGAAGGTACTGGTACCGCGACCCACTTCATCCATCAGCACCAGACTGCGGTCGCTGGCGTTGTGCAGGATGTTGGCCGTTTCGCTCATCTCGACCATAAAGGTCGAGCGGCCGCCGGCCAGGTCATCGCTGGAGCCGATACGCGTGAAGATGCGGTCTACCATCGACAGCTCGCAGCGCGCCGCCGGAACGAAGCTGCCGATATGGGCGAGCAGCACGATCAAGGCGGTCTGGCGCATATAGGTGGACTTACCGCCCATGTTCGGGCCGGTGATGATCAGCATTCGCGTGGCGTTGTCGAGCTTCAGATCGTTGGCCACGAACGGCGTGGTCAGCACCTGCTCGACCACCGGGTGGCGGCCTTGCTCGATGAGCATGCACGGCTCGTCGACGAAGCGCGGGCGGTTGAGGTCCAGATTTAGGGCGCGTTCGGCCAGGTTGCTCAGCACGTCCAGCTCGGCCAGGGCGCCGGCGCTGTCCTGCAACGGGCCGAGGTGGCCGATCAGCCGCTCGAGCAATTCTTCATACAGCTGCTTTTCACGCGCCAGGGAGCGGCTCTTGGCCGACAGCGCCTTGTCCTCGAACTCCTTGAGTTCAGGGGTGATAAAGCGTTCGGCACCTTTAAGCGTCTGCCGGCGAATGTAATCCGCTGGTGCCGACTCGGCCTGTTTGCTTGGCAGTTCGATAAAATAGCCATGCACGCGGTTGTAGCCGACCTTGAGGTTGGCCAGGCCAGTGCGGGCTTTCTCGCGGGTTTCCAGATCCATCAGGTACTGGCCGGCGTTCTCGCTCAGCGACTGCAGCTCGTCCAGCTCGGCGTCGTAGCCGGTTTTCAGCACGCCGCCATCGCGGATTACCGCTGGCGGGTTATCGATGATCGCCCGCGACAGCAGCTCTGCCAGCTCCGGGTAGGTGCTGATGGTCGCTGCCAGTGACACCAGATGCGCACATTCGAGCTGCGCCATGGCTTGCTGCAGCTGTGGCAGCGCGCCCAACGCATCGCGCAAGCGGGCAAGGTCGCGTGGGCGGGCATTACGCAGGCCGATACGGGCGAGGATGCGCTCAAGGTCGCCGATTTCCTTGAGCTGCGGCTGCAAGGTCTCGAAGCGATAGCGATCCAGCAGGCAGGCGATCGATTCCTGGCGCGCTTCGAGCACAGCGCGGTCGCGCAGTGGACGATTTAGCCAGCGGCCGAGCAGGCGGCTGCCCATGGCGGTCTGACAGCGATCGACCACCGATTGCAGGGTGTTGTCGCGACCGCCGGCCAGGTTGACGTCCAACTCGAGATTACGGCGGCTGGCACCGTCGAGGATCACCGTGTCATCAATGCGTTCGTGACGCAGGCTGCGCAGGTGGGGCAGGGCAGTGCGCTGGGTTTCCTTGGCGTAGGCCAAGAGACAACCGGCGGCACCGATGGCCAGGGTCAGGCTTTCGCAACCGAAGCCTTTCAGGTCTTGGGTGCCGAACTGCTGGCACAGGCTCTTCTGCGCAGTATCTCGCTCGAAGTCCCAGGGCGCGCGGCGACGCGAGCCACGGCGTTTCTCGGCCGGCAAGCCTTGCGGCCAGTCATCGGGAATCAGCAGCTCGGCCGGGTTGAGGCGCTCGAGCTCCGCCAGCAGGTTTTCCCAACCATTGATTTCCATCACGCTGAAACGGCCGCTGGTGATATCCAGCACGGCAAGGCCGAACAGGCGTTCATCGCCGAGCACGGCCGCCAGCAGGTTGTCGCGGTGTTCGTCGAGCAGCGCTTCATCGCTGACGGTTCCGGGCGTGATGATGCGCACCACCTGGCGTTCAACCGGGCCTTTGCTGGTGGCCGGGTCGCCAATCTGCTCGCAGATGACTACCGACTCACCCAGCTTGACCAGCTTGGCCAGGTAACCTTCGGCTGCGTGGTAAGGAATGCCGCACATCGGAATTGCCTGGCCGGCAGACTGGCCACGGGCGGTCAGGGTGATGTCCAGCAACTTGGCGGCTTTCTTCGCGTCCTCGTAGAAAATCTCGTAGAAGTCACCCATGCGATAGAACATCAGCTGATCCGGGTGCTGATTCTTCAGCCTCCAGTACTGCTGCATCATCGGGGTGTGAGAACTGAGGTCGCTTTGGCTCATCGTGTCGAGTGTCCGGCTGAATCGCAAAAGCGCGTAGTGTACGGTATCGACCCCTCCCGCTTTAACCCCGGAGCGCAGATGAATATCGATGAACGGTCCATCACCAGGCTCGCCGCCCGTCTCGGCCAGGCGCTGCTGGCCAAGGGCGCCCAGGTCACCACTGCCGAGTCCTGCACCGGTGGGGGCATCGCCGAGGCCATTACCCGTGTTGCAGGCAGTTCGGCCTGGTTCGAGGCTGGCTTCGTGACCTATTCCAATACCCAGAAAACCCGCCAGCTGGGCGTGCCCGAAGCGCACTTCGGCACGGTAGGCGCGGTCAGTCGTGAGGTGGTCGAGGCGATGGTGCGTGGCGCGCAGGCACAAAGCGGTTCTCGCTATGCCACGGCTGTCAGCGGTGTGGCAGGGCCAGGCGGTGGTAGTGAGGCCAAACCGGTGGGCACCGTATGGATCGCCTGGGGCGATGGCGACAGGCTGTACAGCCGGCGCTTCCAGTTCGCCGGTGACCGCGATGCGGTGCGTCGGCAAACCGTGGAAGCCGCACTGCAGGGGCTATTGCGACTACTGGTAGAAGAAAATCCTGCTGCGGGGTAGGCGAGTGCCGAACCCTGTGGAATAATACTGTCTACTTATACAGTTATTGGCCGTCAGGCCCTTCTGATCACGTGAGGAATACAATGGACGAGAACAAGAAGCGCGCGTTGGCGGCTGCCCTGGGCCAGATCGAGAAACAGTTCGGCAAGGGCGCGGTCATGCGCATGGGCGATCATGATCGCCAGGCCATTCCGGCCATCTCCACCGGTTCCCTGGGCCTGGACATCGCGCTGGGCATTGGCGGCCTGCCAAAAGGCCGTATCGTCGAAATCTACGGCCCGGAATCCTCGGGTAAAACCACGCTGACCCTGCAGGTCATCGCCGAAGCCCAAAAGGCAGGTGCTACTTGTGCGTTCGTCGACGCCGAGCACGCACTCGATCCGGATTACGCCGGTAAGCTGGGCGTCAATGTCGACGACCTGCTGGTTTCGCAGCCGGATACCGGTGAACAGGCGCTGGAAATCACCGACATGCTGGTGCGCTCTAACGCCATCGACGTGATCATCGTCGACTCCGTGGCTGCTCTGGTACCGAAGGCCGAAATCGAAGGCGAGATGGGCGACATGCACGTCGGCCTGCAAGCCCGTCTGATGTCCCAGGCGTTGCGCAAGATCACCGGTAACATCAAGAACGCCAATTGCCTGGTGATCTTCATCAACCAGATTCGTATGAAGATCGGCGTGATGTTCGGCAGCCCGGAAACCACCACCGGTGGTAACGCCCTGAAATTCTACGCCTCGGTTCGCCTCGACATCCGCCGCACCGGCGCGGTGAAGGAAGGCGACGAAGTGGTCGGCAGCGAAACCCGCGTGAAAGTGGTCAAGAACAAGGTTGCGCCGCCTTTCCGTCAGGCCGAGTTCCAGATTCTTTACGGCAAGGGTATCTACCGCAACGGCGAAATCATCGACCTCGGCGTGCAGCAGGGCCTGGTGGAGAAGTCCGGTGCCTGGTACAGCTACAAGGGCAACAAGATCGGTCAGGGCAAGGCCAATGCCGCCAAGTTCTTGGAAGACAACGTCGAAGTGGCCCGTGAGATCGAAGGTCAGATCCGCGAGAAACTGCTGGTTGTCAGCCCGACGGTCAAGGCTAATTCTGGCGCTGAAGTTGACGCTGAAATCGACCTTTGATTCCAGTTTGTGGCCTTGATCCTGGATAACCTGCAAGCGGTTCGCCATGCCGCCATGGATTTGCTGGCGCGCCGTGAGCATGGTCGTGTCGAGCTGGCGCGCAAGCTGCGTCAACGCGGAGCCAGCGATGAGCATATCGAAGCAGCCCTTGATCGCTTGAGCGAGGAGGGGTTGTTATCCGAAGCGCGTTATCTGGAAAGCTTCATCAGCTATCGCGCACGCTCGGGCTTCGGCCCGCAGCGTATTCGTGATGACCTGTCTCAGCGTGGCCTTGCCAGAGCGGATATTGACCAGGCGCTGCGCGACAGCGGTATTGATTGGCGTGATGGTTTGCAGCAAACCTGGCAACGCAAGTTTGCCGGGCAGCTACCTGCCGATGCCCGTGAACGGGCCAAGCAGATGCGTTTTCTGGTTTATCGCGGTTATCCGATGGATCTGGTCGGGCAGCTGTTACGCGGCGGCTTCGATGACTGAGTCTGTAAACCCTGTGCATTCATGTGCAAGGCTTGCCTTTCTTTACGGCTCTCTCAAACGCCGCTATTTCAAACACAGCTCGCTGAAACCTTCTAGCGCAGCTTGCCAGTGAGCGCGATCTTCAACTCAGCCAGTGTTCCGGCTGATTGATCACATCGAGCAACTCACGTAGCCGCCCAGCGTTACGACCACTGAATGCGAAAACCAAGCGTGGCAATTTGTGCAGTTCGGGGCCGTCCGTGTACTCGTCGCCGCTTTGAAGCTGTTCGATATCGCCGTTTTTACACAGGTCACTGAACTGCAGGTTCAACTGGGAGACGGCGTCGTCAGTAAGCGCATGACGCATGCGCACCACGAACAGTTCTTTCAGCCAGCGGCTGGAATGGTAATTGGCGTAGAAACGATCAATTTCCTGGGCTGCTGATTCGGCGTCGTGCACCAGGCGCATCAGGTTCATGTCACTGGAAAGGATGTAGCCGTTGCTGTCCAGATTCTGCTGGATGTAATCGAGCAGGCCCAGCCAGAAGGTACCGCCCGGCTCGTCGAGCAGAACCACGGGTACCAGCGGACTCTTGCCGGTCTGGATCAGGGTGATGACTTCCAAGGCCTCATCCAGGGTGCCAAAACCGCCGGGGCAGAGCACCAGCGCGTCGGCTTCCTTGACAAAGAACAGTTTGCGCAGAAAGAAGAAATGGAAGGACAGCAAGTTGTCGCTGCCTTTCATGACCGCGTTGGCCGATTGCTCGAAGGGCAGGGTGATATTGAACCCCAGACTGTTGTCGCGACCCGCGCCTTCGTGGGCGGCCGCCATGATGCCGCCGCCGGCTCCGGTGATTACCATCAGCTCGTGGCGGGCCAGGGTGCTGCCAAGTTCGCGAGCCAGTGTGTAGACCGGATGGCCAGGCTGGGTGCGCGCCGAGCCGAACACGGTGACCTTGCGACGATGGCGGAAGCGATCGAGCATGGCGAACGCCCGCTCGAGTTCGCGAACGGTCTGCAACATGATCTTGGCGTCCCAGCGGTTGCGATCCGCTTGGGCCATGCGTGCGATGGTGGCGAGCATTTCCCGGTACAACGCAACATTGGCGCTGCCTGCTGGCGTTATCCGGGCAGCCAGGGCGTCCAGCTCGGCAGCCAGTGTCGTGTCACCGTCATGCTCTGTGGTAGCGAGTTTGCCGTTTACGTGGTCATCCATTGCGCTACTCCTTCTATGCGTCAATGCAGCCTGGCGTTACGTACCGAACATGCTTACAGGCGGCAATCGGCCTTGCCGAAGCGCTCGGTGGTAATCGGGCGGTTGCTCTGGATTTCGCTGAACTCGTAGCGCAGTACTGCGCCGCTGACCAAGAGCTTGCGAAAGCCTGGGTTGCTGCACACGCTGTTGGCCAGTTGCGCGCGGACGGTATCGGGGTTGCTGCGCATCTGCGTGGCGTGGGCAGGGCGAACGCTGAGGTGATTGATCAGCTCGTTGCCTTCCACGGTGTAGCCACGGTCAAGAATGTCTTCATTGATGGCGCGCGGCGTGCCGGCGCTGCTTTCCTTGGCCACTTTTTCCAGGGTTTGGGTGAGCTCGTAGCCTTTGAGCGAGGCGGCGTGGGCGGCTGGCAGGAGCAGGCTGGCGAGGAGAACGGAAAGGGCGATGCGCTGCATTGGCAGACTCCTGAGGGCAGTGAGCGGTAATAGACCGGGCTCGTCCGTTTATGTTCGTTCTGGTGAATGAAGTCGACAGGCGATGACGGATCTTATCAAGCTTGCCGCCCACTCGCAGAGCGCATTGAACGGCATCTGGGCGCGCGGTACTTGCTAGACTACGCGCCCTTATTCCGGTGCAACTGCGGCCAGATATGTTTGTCTCTGTTTTCGATTGCGTGATGTTCACCCGCACGGGCGTGCGCCCATGAGCCATGCCGTTCACGCGTTGCGCGCTGCGCGCCTGGCCCGTAGCGTCAAACCGTTTCTGGCTCGCGGCTCGCGGGCCGCACGTTGCCCGGACTGTCGTCTGGCTGCTAGCCATTGCCTGTGCGCGTGGAAACCTAAGGTTTCGGCCAACTCAGGCGTGTGCCTGGTGATGCATGACGTCGAGGCGCTGAAACCGAGCAACACCGGTTGGTTGATCGCCGATGTGGTTGCCGATACCTCGGCCTTTGGCTGGTCGCGCACCGAAGTCGATGCCGCGTTACCTGCGTTGCTTGCTGAGGAGCAATGGCAACCGTACCTGGTATTCCCTGGCGAGTATGCCGAGCCAGAGCGTGTGGTGACTGAAGTCGATGTGCCGCAGGGCAAGCGCCCGCTTTTCGTACTGCTCGATGCCACCTGGACGCAGGCGCGCAAGATGTTTCGCAAGAGCCCCTATCTCGATAGCCTGCCGGTGCTCAGCTTGCAGCCGGAGACGCTGTCGCGATACCGGCTAAGGCGCTCGAAGCGCGATGATCACCTATGCACTGCCGAGGTTGCGGCAATGTGCCTGGAGCTGGCTGGCGATGAGCGTGCAGCCGATGCGCTGAATGCCTATCTCGATGTGTTCAGCGAGCACTACCTGACTTCCAAGGCGCCCCGCGCGGTGGACCTGTCGAACGAGTTGCATGAACGCCTCAAGGCCTTTCTGTAACAGCTGCCGGTTTTGGCCACAGCTGCGCCAGCAGCATGCCGGCGAACATCAGCGCGCAACCAACGTAGCCACGTCCCGAGAGTGACTCACTGAGCAGCAGCGCACCGGCGATCGCCGCGAACACGGCCTCCAGGGAAAGAATGATCGCCGCGTGGGAAGCGATGGCGTGTTTCTGGGCGATGACCTGCAAGGTGAAACCCACCCCAACGCCAAGAATCCCGCCATACAGAATCGCTGGCAGCGCCTGCGTAATCTCTGTGCCGGGAAGCGGTTCGAATATCAGTGCCAAGGCCAGGCTGATCAGCGCGCAGGTGACGAACTGCACCAGAGCCAGTATCAGGGCGTCATGACGGCCAGCGAAAAAGCTCACCAGCAGCACGTGGATGCCCCATACGAATGCGCCGGCCAACTGCAGCAAGTCACCGGAGGCGATACGGAAACCGTCGCCCACGCTGAGTAGGAACATGCCGACTACTGCCAGGGAGGCACCCAGCCAGATACCGAGGCCGGTCTTGTGGCCCAGTAACAGCCCAAGTAGCGGCACCACGATCACGTACAGGCCGGTGATGAAGCCTGAGTTGGTTACGCTGGTGAACAACAGGCCGACCTGCTGCAGATTGATGCCAAGGGCCAATACCGCGCCCATCACGCAGCCGCCAAACAATACGGGTTTACTGATGGGCGATGCCGGGCGCGCGCTGCGGCGCAGCAGCATGACCACGGGCAGCAGGACGATCACCGCTAGGGCGAAACGCAGGCCGCTGTAAAGGAACGGGCCGATTGCGTCCATGCCCAGCCGCTGGGCGACGAAGGACGAGCCCCAGATCATCGCTGTCAGCAGCATTAGCAGATCGGCGCGCAGTGCGTGATTGGGCATGGTTATGAGCTCCCTGCAAAAGGGCGCAGACTTTGCCGCAAAGCGCTGCGCTTGACCACCCCGCCTGCGCTGGGCATGCTTGTCGGCGCCGTACGTTACGCTGTCAGGCAGATGGGGCTTGCAGCGCGGTATGCCTATAAAAAGAACAGGATCTGCCATGGCCGCTTACGAAATCCTGATAGCTGATGATCACCCCCTGTTTCGCAGTGCGCTACAGCAAGCCCTGACGATGGGCCTTGGTGCGGGCGTGCGGCTGGTCGAGGTGGCCAGCATCGCCGAGCTCGAAGCCCGGCTGGCCGAGAAAACCGACTGGGATCTGGTGCTGCTCGACCTCAACATGCCAGGTGCCTACGGCTTTTCGGGCCTGGTACTGCTGCGTGGTCAGTACCCGCAAATTCCGGTGGTGATGATCTCTGCTCAGGAAGAGGCTGCCGTAGTGCTGCGCTCTCGCGAATTTGGCGCCAGCGGTTTCATTCCAAAGTCGAGCTCGCTGGAAGTGATTCAGCAGGCCGTTCGCCAAGTGCTGGAAGGCGAGGTCTGGTGGCCGCCGCAGAGCGAGGAAGCAGCTAGTCTGTCCAGCGAGGCCAAAGCCGCCAGCGCCGGTCTGGCCAGCCTGACGCCCCAGCAGTTCCGCGTACTGACCATGGTCTGCGAAGGCCTGCTGAACAAGCAGATCGCCTATGAGCTGAGCGTTTCCGAGGCGACGGTGAAGGCCCACGTGACGGCTATCTTCCGCAAGCTGGGCGTGCGCACCCGCACCCAGGCAGCATTGCTGCTGCAGCAGCTCGAGTCCGTACCGGCTGCCTGAGGCAATCGCTGCTTTTGGCCGCGGGTTTCACGAGATTTTCACGATGCTCTCGCGTACCCTGCTGGCCTTTCCAATCGCGGTTCACTGCCCATGTCGCCTTTCAAAGGACAAACCGGTTTAAAACGTATCTTCAATGCTGCGAGCTATTCGCTCGACGGCCTGCGCGCCGCCTTTACCGGTGAAGCGGCATTCCGCCAGTTGGTGCTGCTCAATGTGGTGCTGATTCCTGTTGCGCTGTTGCTCGATGTGAGCCGTGGCGAGCGGGCGCTGATGATCGCTGCGTGCCTGCTGGCTCTGATCGTCGAGCTGCTCAACTCGGCAGTCGAAGCCGCTATCGACCGTATCTCCCTCGACCTGCATCCGCTGTCCAAAACCGCCAAGGACATGGGCAGTGCCGCGCAACTGGTGTCGCTGACGCTGATCGCCAGCGTCTGGGCGATTATCCTGCTTGGCTAGGGTCAGCAGACCCTAGCGCACTTCGGGTAGCACTATCTCATCGCTACGGCGGATGCCGGCGGTCAGCGCCCGGCACATGTCGAGGAACTCGCGCATCGCCGCTGTCTGGTACTTCTGCCTGTGCCAGATGAAGTAGAACTGGCGGCGCAGGTCCAGATCCGGCGTTTCCACCGGCACCAGGCTGCCACGGCGAAATGCATCGCGTAGTGCCAGTCGTGAGATGCAGCTGATACCCAGGCCGGACTCCACGGCGCGTTTGATCGCTTCCGTATGTTCCAGTTCGAGGCGCACATTAAGGGCGTCGGAGTGATGCCGCATGGCCTGGTCGAAAGTCAGGCGCGTGCCCGAGCCTTGTTCGCGAAGAATCCAGTCTTCGCCGCTCAACTCTCGGATACCGGCATGGCCACGCTGCGCCAAGGGATGTTGCGGCGCGCAGAACACCACCAGCTCGTCCTCGACCCAGCTCTGCACTTCGATATCCGGGTGGTTGCAGTCGCCCTCGATTAGACCCAGGTCAATTTCATAGTGAGCCACCTGCTGCACGATATGCGCGGTGTTTTGCACGTGCAGTTTCACCTGGCTTTCCGGGTGCACTTTCATGAAGCCGCCGATCAGCAGCGTCGCTAGGTAGTTGCCGATGGTCAGCGTCGCGCCGACGGCGAGCGAACCGAATCCAGATTTACCGTTCAGAAGGTCTTCGATTTCCTTGGCTTGGTCGAGTAGCGCGACCGCTTGTGGCAGTAACTGGCGGCCCAAGGCGTTGAGGCTCAGGCGTTTGCCAGCGCGATCAAACAACTGGCAGCTCGATTGTCGCTCCAGTTCGCTGATCGATGTGCTGGCGGCAGATTGCGACAGGGAGAGGAGGGTAGCGGCCTTTGACACGCTCTCCTGCTGGGCGACGGCGACGAATACTTGAAGTTGACGTAGAGTAAATCGCATATCTATATAACCGATAACCTATATCTTGATAATTCATTTAACAGATATTCTGGCCGCGATTAGAATGCCGCGCAATTGCGCTTACGAACCAGCGTGCCGGAAGTTTTCAGGAGCCCATACATGAGCAACATGAACCACGAACGCGTTCTCAGTGTTCACCACTGGAATGACACGCTGTTCAGCTTCAAGTGCACCCGCGATCCGGGCCTGCGCTTCGAGAATGGCCAGTTCGTGATGATCGGCTTGCAGCAGGAAAATGGCCGTCCGCTCATGCGTGCCTATTCCATTGCCAGCCCGAACTGGGAAGAGCACCTGGAGTTCTTCAGCATCAAGGTGCCCGATGGTCCGCTGACCTCGCAGCTGCAGCACCTGAAAGAAGGTGACGAAGTCATCATCAGCAAGAAGCCCACCGGCACGCTGGTGCTTGATGACCTCAACCCCGGCAAACACCTGTACCTGCTCAGCACTGGCACTGGCCTGGCGCCGTTCATGAGCGTGATTCAGGACCCGGAAACCTACGAGCGTTTCGAGAAGGTGATCCTGGTTCACGGTGTTCGCTACGTCAACGAAGTGGCTTACCGCGAGTTCATCACCGAGCACCTGCCGCAGAACGAGTTCTTCGGCGACGCGCTGAAAGAAAAACTGATCTATTACCCGACCGTGACTCGCGAGCCGTTCGAGAATCAGGGCCGCCTGACCGACCTGATGCGCAGCGGCAAACTGTTCGCTGACATCGGCCTGCCGCCGATCAACCCGCAGGACGACCGCGCGATGATCTGCGGCAGCCCAAGCATGCTCGACGAAACCAGCGAAGTGCTCGACAGCTTCGGCCTGAAGATTTCGCCGCGTATGCGCGAGCCGGGTGACTATCTGATCGAGCGCGCCTTCGTCGAGAAGTGATCGGGTGAGCAGCTGCGCGTCGGCCCTGCTGCGTTGAAAGAAAGCTCAAAATGCTCATGTACAAGAGTACATTCCGCTTTTTCGCTTACTTTCGCCTTGCATGGCTCTAGCTCGCAAGCTCCTTGAATCCGCGCTCAAAAATCCGGAGCGCCTTTAGGCGATCCGGTTTTTTTTAATGCCCTGAGCACAAGTACAAGCATAAAAAAACGGGAGCCTTGGCTCCCGTTTTTCGTTGCAGCCGACGATTATTCGTCCATCTGCGACTGCAGGTAGTTCTGCAGACCAACTGCCTTGATCAGGCTCAGTTGGGTTTCCAGCCAGTCGATGTGTTCTTCCTCGGATTCGAGGATGTCTTCGAGCAGTTCGCGGCTGGCGTAGTCTCCGACGCTTTCGCAGTAGGCGATGGCTGCTTTCAGATCGATGTGCGCCTTGTGCTCGATCTTCAGGTCGCACTCGAGCATTTCCTGGGTGTTCTCGCCGATCAGGATCTTGCCCAGATCCTGCAGGTTCGGCAGGCCTTCGAGGAACAGGATGCGCTTGATGAGCTTGTCCGCGTGTTTCATCTCGTCGATGGACTCGTGGTACTCATGCTTGCCCAGCTTGGTCAGGCCCCAGTCTTCATACATGCGGGCGTGCAGAAAGTACTGGTTGATCGCGACCAGCTCGTTGCCGAGGATCTTGTTCAAGTGCTGAATTACTGTCTTATCGCCTTTCATGATGATGCCCGTCCTGCCTGGAATTAAGTAACCGATGGCGAATTCTGGGCTTGCAAGATACAGCTGTCAAACGTAAGTTATTGAAATATAAGTGAAAATAAATATAAATGAGAGTGTTTAAGTTGTGCGTCTTGGCGCTAACTCATTGAATTTTGGGCATAAAAAAACCGGATGCTAGATCCGGTTCTCTGAAATCGGTTAATTCAGGCAGCGATAAAATTTGCTGGGTACGCCATCGCAACCTGACTTTGCTGCACTTCACCCAGTGTTTCGCGCACCACCTGCTTGGCGAGGCAGGCACATTTGCCGCACTGACTGGCAACGCCCAACGTTTCACGGACTTCACGGTAGCTGCAGCAACCTTCGTAGATTGCTTCGCGGATCTGACCGTCGGTGACACCTTCGCAGAGGCAGACGTACATAGGCTTGGCCCGTCGTTTGGCTGAGACTGATAGCGAAGGATACTAATGTTAATGAGAATGCGTGTCAAAGATAAACCGGCTCTTGATTGGCACAATTTCTCAACTTTCGATGAGCGGCGTTTCGGGTGCATCCATCGGTTCGTCTAGCGTTTATGTGTGCCAAACGATGGCCCATAAAAAACCGGCTTATGAGCCGGTTTTTTATGGGTGGGGCAGTGCTCACACAATTTGCGTGCAGAGCCCTTCTTCCAGGCCGAGCATGATGTTCAGGTTCTGCACTGCAGCGCCTGATGCGCCCTTGCCGAGGTTATCGAGCTTGGCCACCAGCAGCGCCTGGTTGCCGCTGCCTGCGCCGAATACCTGCAGCTCGGCGCGGTTGCTGCCGTTCAACCCGTGCGGGGTAATGAACGGCGCCGAGTCGGCGGGGATTTCGTTGTACGGTAGCACCTGGACGAACTGCTCACCCTGGTAATAGGCGCTCAGGGCTTTGTGCAGCTCGGCGCCGTTGCTGCCTTGCAGCGGGATCATCACCAGCATGCCTTGGTCGTAGCTACCAACCGCCGGCTGGAAGATCGGGCGAGCGTTCAAGCCGGTCCAATGCTGGATTTCCGGGATGTGCTTGTGATCGAAGCCCAGACCGTAGGCGGCGTAGACCGGCGCGCCTTCGCCCTCGTAGCGTTCGACCATCTTGGTGCCGCCACCGGTGTAGCCGGACACGGCATTGATGCACAGCTCGCGATCCGCGGCCAACAGGCCGGCATCGATCAGCGGACGCAGCAGCAGGATGGCGCCTGTGGCGTAGCAGCCCGGGTTACTCACCGCAGCGGCCTTGGCGATGGCCTCGCGTTGGCCCTTGGCCAGTTCAGCCATGCCGAATACCCAGTCGCTGGCGGTACGGTGCGCGGAGCTGGCGTCCAGCACGCGGGAGCCAACTTCACGGGCCTGGGCAGCGGTTTCCTTGGCGGCGTCGTCGGGCAGGCACAACACGGTCACGTCGACCGAGCGCATCAGTTCGAGCTTGGCCTCAACATCGCGACGTTTGTCGTGGTCGATGGTGACCACTTCGATCTGCGGGTGGTCTGCCAGGCGCTGACGAATCTGCAGGCCGGTGGTGCCAGCCTGCCCATCGATGAAGATCTGATATTTTTTCATGGCATTCACTCGTCGAAGTCTTCCCAGCCGCCCATTTCCTTCCAGCGATTGACGATGCCGCAGAACAGCTCGGCAGTCTTCTCGGTGTCGTAGCGGGCGGAGTGGGCTTCACGGCCGTCGAACTCGATGCCGGCGGCCTGGCACGCCTTGGCCAACACGGTCTGCCCATAGGCGAGGCCGGCGAGGCTGGCGGTGTCGAAGCTGGAGAAGGGGTGGAAAGGATTGCGCTTGAGGTCACAGCGGGCGACCGCGGCGTTGAGAAAGCCCAGGTCGAAGCTGCTGTTGTGGCCGACCAGAATGGCGCGCTTGCAGCCGTTGGCCTTCAGGGATTTGCGCAGGCCACGGAATATTTCGGTCAGCGCATGCTCCTCGCTTACCGCCATGCGCAGCGGATGGTCGAGCTTGATGCCGGTAAAATCCAGCGCCGCCTGTTCGATATTGGCGCCCTCGAACGGCTCGACCCGGAAGAAATGCGTGTGATCGGGATACAGGAAGCCGCCTTCGTCCATGCCGATGGTGGTCGCGGCGATTTCCAGCAGGGCGTCAGTGGCGCTGTTGAAACCGCCGGTCTCGACATCCACAACCACCGGCAGGTAGCCGCGAAAACGTGCTGCCATGGGATGGCGCGGGCCGCCGCTGCTCTGTTGTTCCTGATCGTCTTCGTACAGTTCTTCGCTCATTGACCCGCCTCCAGCAAGCGCCAGCGCAGGCTTTCACCTGCGCGCAGGGGAATTACCGTCTGCTCGCCAAACGGTAGACTCGCCGGAGCGACCCAGGCTTCGCGCACCAGGGTAATGGTGTCGGTATTGCGTGGCAGGCCATAGAAGTCAGCGCCGAATTTGCTGGCAAAGCCTTCCAGCTTGTCCAGCGCGCCACGGTCTTCGAAGGCTTCGGCGTACAGCTCGATGGCGGCGTAAGCGGTATAGCAACCGGCGCAGCCGCAGGCATTTTCCTTGGCGTGCTTGGCGTGTGGCGCCGAGTCGGTACCGAGGAAGAATTTCGGGTTGCCGCTGGTGGCGGCATCGAGAAGTGCTTGCTGATGGGTATTGCGCTTGAGAATCGGCAGGCAATAGAAGTGCGGGCGAATGCCGCCAACCAACATGTGGTTGCGGTTATACAGCAGATGCTGGGCGGTGATGGTCGCCCCGACGTTGGCCGGTGCTTCCTTGACGAACTGCGCGGCATCGGCGGTGGTGATGTGTTCGAACACCACTTTCAAAGTCGGGAAACGCTCGACAACACGACGCATGTGCTCGTCGATGAAGGCCTTTTCGCGATCGAATACGTCGATTTCCGAACGGGTCACTTCACCGTGCACCAGCAGCGGCAGGCCCGTTTCAGCGAGGGCTTCCAGCGCGCCGGTGATGTTGTCCAGGCTGGTGACGCCCGAATCGGAGTTGGTGGTCGCACCTGCCGGGTACATCTTCGCTGCATAGACGACGCCACTGGCCTTGGCCGCACGGATATCTTCAGCGGTGGTGCGATCGGTGAGGTACAGCACCATCAGCGGTTCGAACCTGCTGCCGGCTGGCCGCGCGTCGAGGATGCGCTGGCGATAGCCTTGCGCCTCGGCGGCATTGCGCACCGGGGGGACCAGGTTGGGCATGATGATCGCGCGGGCGAAGGTGCGGGCAACATCGGCGACGGTGTGCGGCAATACTGCACCGTCGCGCAAGTGGATGTGCCAGTCGTCAGGACGCAGCAGGGTGATGCGGTCGGTCATTGAGGCTTCCAGGCGGGGCGAAACATGCCCGGAATGCTACCGGAAAAGGCTGACGGGGGCACGTCGCAGATAGGCCGACGGTTCGCTCAAGTTTTCCCGGCGGCCACCGATACCAGAAGGGTACGTTGTATTTACCCGGAGCTTGCTGTGCGACAGCCTCTTTTCCTTCTCATCGGATTGATCGTCAGCGCGGGCGTGAGCCTGTCTGCGGCCGCGATCAGCTTCCAGACTCGCCTGGAGAAGGTCGAATGGCAGGTGGCCGGCGATAAGTTCGAGTGTCGCCTGAGTCAGCCCGTGACCGACTTTGGTTCCGGCGAGTTCGTGCGCCGCGCGGGTGAGCAGGCCACTTTCCGCTTGCAGGCGCGCGAGCGCTGGTTGGGCAATGGCTCGGCCATTTTGTTGGCTGCTGCGGCGCCCTGGCAGCCGGGGCGCGGCGACATCAACCTTGGCGTCGTCAATGTCGCCAACGGTGAAGTGCCGTTCAACAGTAGCCAGGAACAGGCCGGGCGCTTGCTTACCGGTTTGCTCGAAGGGCGCAGCCCGCTGGTGCGCCACCGTACTTCGGTGGGTGGCGAGAGCCTGGAAGTGCGGTTGCTGCCCGTGCGCTTTCGCAAGGCGTACGATGATTACCTCAATTGCACCGCCAAGTTGCTGCCGGTCAATTTTGATCAGGTGCGCCAATCCAATATCGGCTTTCCCGGCGGCGGCACCGAGCTCGATGCGATGGCCAAGGCCAAGCTGGAGATCATTCTCGATTTCATGAGGGCCGATCCCACGGTCAACCGCATCGAACTCGATGGGCACTCTGACAACAGCGGTAATCGCCTGACCAATCGCGACCTGTCGCGCCGCCGTGCGCTCGCGGTGATGGACTATCTCAAGGCCAACGGCGTGCCCGATGAGCGCATCATCATGCGCTTCCACGGCGAGCGTTATCCGCTTGCACCCAACAACACGGCAGCCAATCGCGACAAGAATCGCCGGGTATCCGTGCGCTTGGACAAAGTGCCCGAAGCTTCAGCGCAGCCTGCCGAACAAGCGCCGCCGCCAGTGCCTTCCACGCCGGCCGCCACGTCCTGATCCTGTCGCCTTGACGCCACGGCCTGTCGCACCCCTGTAAATTGCCGCCCATGGGCAGTAGAATCACGGGCTTTTCGAACAACCCGTGGAGTGGATGGCATGGCGGACGTCAAAAAGGTAGTTCTGGCCTATTCCGGTGGCCTGGACACCTCGGTGATCCTCAAATGGCTGCAAGATACCTATAACTGTGAAGTGGTGACCTTCACCGCCGATCTCGGTCAGGGCGAAGAGGTCGAGCCGGCCCGCGCCAAGGCCAAGGCCATGGGCGTCAAGGAAATCTACATCGATGACCTGCGCGAAGAGTTCGTTCGCGATTTCGTGTACCCGATGTTCCGCGCCAACACCGTTTACGAAGGCGAGTACCTGCTGGGTACTTCCATCGCTCGTCCGCTGATCGCCAAGCGCCTGATCGAAATCGCCAACGAGACTGGCGCTGACGCCATCTCCCACGGCGCTACCGGCAAGGGCAACGACCAAGTTCGTTTCGAGCTGGGCGCCTATGCACTCAAGCCAGGCGTGAAAGTCATCGCTCCATGGCGCGAGTGGGACTTGCTGTCGCGCGAGAAGCTGATGGATTACGCCGAGAAGCACGCGATCCCGATTGAGCGTCACGGCAAGAAGAAGTCGCCATACTCCATGGATGCCAACCTGCTGCACATCTCCTATGAAGGCGGCGTGCTGGAAGACACCTGGACCGAGCACGAAGAAGACATGTGGCGTTGGACCAAGTCGCCGGAAGCGGCGCCGGATACCCCGACCTACATCGAGCTGACCTACAAGGCTGGTGACATCGTTGCCATCGACGGCAAGGAAATGAGCCCGGCTACCGTGCTGGCCGAACTGAACCGCATTGGTGGCGAGAACGGCATCGGTCGTCTGGACATCGTCGAGAACCGTTACGTGGGCATGAAGTCCCGCGGTTGCTACGAAACACCGGGCGGCACCATCATGCTCAAGGCGCACCGCGCCATCGAGTCGATCACCCTTGACCGCGAAGTCGCTCACCTGAAAGACGAGCTGATGCCCAAGTACGCCAGCCTGATCTACAACGGTTTCTGGTGGAGCCCTGAGCGTCTGATGCTGCAACAGATGATCGACGCCTCCCAGGCCAGCGTGAATGGCGTGGTTCGCCTGAAGCTGTACAAAGGCAATGTCATCGTCACCGGCCGCAAGTCCGATGACTCACTGTTCGATGCCAACATCGCCACCTTCGAAGAAGACGGCGGCGCCTACAACCAGGCCGACGCGGCGGGCTTCATCAAACTCAATGCCCTGCGCTTGCGCATCGCTGCTGGCAAGGATCGCAAGCTGCTGTAACGGCTAGCGGTTCCAATCCACGCCGCAGCCCTGCATTCGCCAGGGCTGCGGCGTGTGATTTCTCTGCAAACATCACCCACGACCTATCAACCGACTGCCTTTGGCAATCTCGCTTCAGGGCGGTTTTTGTGTGGGCGTGATGATTGTCGAGGCTGCCGCCGATCTGCCAGGCAGAGCGGCGGAGCTGGCCGGGCGAATGCCCAGCCAGGATTCGCGAAAGCTTAGGCCTTGCGGGTCAGCGGTTGCTGTTCGAACGTGACGCCAGCCAGGCCGGTTTTTATCAGCGCGCGGATATTGCCGTGGTCACTGCCTTCGGGAGTGGCCAGTACGCTGCGGTAGTGTTCGCCGAAGCACTGCAAGGCTTCCTCATCGCTCAGGCTTTCGAGCAGGGCAAGGCCGAGGGTCTTGCACGATCCTTCGTTTTGGCCAGCTGCGTTTTCCACGTCGCCGTTGCGAAAGGTACAGGGCTGATAGTCGTAGTGCTCGGCGATGTACGCCAGGGTTTCGGCGAAGGCGAAGTGTTCACCGCTCAGGCGGGCGCGGAAGTCGTTCAGGTGGCTCATGCGGATCCTTTCGGGTTCTTGGCGTTGAAGGCAGCCTTCTGTTCGGCGCTGGCTTCGGTCTGGTACTTGGCCTTCCACTCGGCGTAAGGCATGCCGTAGACGTCTTCACGGGCTTGATCCGGGGTGATGGCGATATCCAGGTCGTCGGCAGCGGCCTTGTACCACTTGGACAGGCAGTTGCGGCAGAAGCCGGCCAGGTTCATCAGGTCGATGTTCTGCACATCCGGGCGTTCGCGCAGATGCTGCACCAAGCGGCGGTAGGCGGCAGCTTCCAGTTCGAGACGTTGTTGATCGTTCATGGCGTTTCTCTCCGGGAGGGATGGCGCGATGATAGAAGCCGGCAGGCAGCTCGGCAACGGGCTGCCTGTCTAAGAGTGCGGATCAGCGGTGGCCTGCGAGGGTGATCGACACTGATTCGGCGAAGCGCAGGGCGTGGGGTTTATCGACTTCTACTTCGGCGTAGCGCACGGCCTCGTTGACCATCACTAAGTCAAGGATTTCCTGGGTCAGGCGCTCGAGGAGGGCAAAGCGATTGCCCTCCACGTGGCCGATGATGGCCTTGGTGATGGTGCGGTAGTTGAGCGCGTGGTCGATGTCGTTGTCACGCACCGCGTCGACGGCCGGGTAGAGGATGGTCAGGTTGATCAACACGTCCTGCTTGTTGTTGATTTCCTCTTCTTTGATACCGATGAAGGTGCGCAGGCGCAGATCCTTGACGCGGATGCGCGCCATGCCGGGTTCCAGTCTGGGCATGCTTACTTGCTCCGTCCGATCAGTTGCAGGAATTCATGGCGAGTATTGTAGGACTCGCGGAAGGCGCCGAGCATCACCGAGGTACTCATCACCGAATTCTGCTTCTCAACGCCGCGCATCATCATGCACATGTGCTGGGCCTCGATCACCACGGCCACGCCGGCGGCCTTGGTCACTTGCTCGATGGCGTTGGCGATCTGCCGGGTGAGGTTTTCCTGAATCTGCAGGCGACGTGCGTACATGTCGACAATGCGGGCGATCTTCGACAGCCCCAGCACCTTGCCGGTGGGGATGTAGGCGACGTGCGCCTTGCCAATGAACGGCAGTAGGTGGTGTTCGCAGAGCGAGTAAAGCTCGACGTCCTTGACGATCACCATCTCGTCGTTGTCGGAGCTGAACAGCGCGCCGTTGACGACTTCTTCCAGGCTCTTCTCGTAGCCATTGCACAGGTACTGCATGGCTTTGGCAGCGCGCTTCGGGGTATCCAGCAGGCCTTCGCGCTCGGGGTCTTCACCGAGGCCGAGGAGGATTTCACGGTAATGGTTGGGCAGTAATGGGTTCATCGTCATTATCCTCGCGGCGCTTCACTTGAGGTGGCGGCCGCCGTTCACGGTCAGGGTGGTGCCAGTGATATAGGGCGTGTCCAGCAGGTAGCGCAGGCTCTGGTAGATCACGCCTGGGCCGGGCTCGAAGCCCAGCGCGGATTTGTTCAGGGCCTTGGTTCGGTATTCGGCGTCGTCATCGTCATTGAACATCAGCAGCGCCGGGGCGATGCCGTTGACCTTGATGCCAGGCGCGAAGCGTGCGGCGAACGACAGGGTCAGGCTATCCAGGCCGGCTTTACTGGCACAGTAGGCGGGCCGGTTGCCGCTGCCCTTGCGTACCACGTCATCGCTGATATGGATGATGTCAGCCCTCTCGCTGCGCTGCAGCAGCTCGGCGCAGTGCAGGTTGATCAGATAGGGAGCAAGCATGTGCACGGTGAACAGCTGTTGAAAGGCAGCAGCTTCTTCGCCAGGCGCTTCGGCGAACCAGGCCGAGGCGTTGTGCACGATCGCGCGCAGGCTGTCGGTATGGCTTTTCAATACGTCGATAAACGCCATGATGCTGGCTTCATCGCTAAAGTCGGCTTGCAGGGTCAGCACGCCACGATCACGCAGGCGCTGCAGGGCAGGCTTCTCGCCGCGAAAGGTCACGATCACAGAATGGCCGTCGTCGAGCAGGCGCTCGGCGCAATGCAGGCCGACGCGCTGGCTGGCGCCGGTGATCAGGATCGGGGCGTTGCTGACGCTCATGGAAGTCGACCGCAAGTTAACGGAGGAGGCGCCGCTTTAAACGCCGGTCAGCCAAGTTGTACAACCTTATAGCAGCTGTACAACCTGTACAACCCTTCGAACTTTGCGGGAAATAGCCGCGCCATCACCTTCGTTGGTGACAGCGCCGATGTTCAGCTGCTGGTGGACGGGCTCGCTCTGCGCGGCAGTGCAGCGCTGCGGGTGCCTTGCAGCCACGGGGCGAGCAGGCGGGTAACCAGCGGAATGAACAGATACGTCATCAGCGGCGTCAGCGCCAGGGTGCTGAGCAGTACGCGGGTCACCAGCGGGATGTCCGCCAGCAAGGTGCCAAATACTAGGTTGAAGCACAGCGAAACCGGAAAGAACGCCAGCCAGATGGCGACTGTCTGCTTCCATCGCGGCGGCTGGCGCAGGCCACTGCCAAACCAGGCGTCGATACCCAGGGCGCGGTGTTCATGGGGTTGTGCGAACAGACCTTTACCGCGCTCCAGCCAGGCGCGGCGCGAAGCAGAGTGCTCCCACGCGGCCATAGTGTGCTCGTCGGTAAAGCGGAAGATCATCTGAAACTCATCGTCGCCTGGCGGAGGAGCCAGCACGCCGGAGCCGAGGTAGCCGGGAAAGTCGGTAGCCAGTAGCTCGCCTTCACGCAGCCAGATCATGAAATCGTTATAGCGCTCGCTGGCAACGCGGCGCGCCACCATCAGGGTGACCGGTTCGGTAGACATCGTGTATCTCCTGCTGAACACATGGCCAGGGTAAGGCCAGGCGAAAGACGCAGCTCGGGGTGGTGAGCCGCGTCGTGGTTGCAGCAAGGATTATTCCTATTTCTTGCAAATTAGCTAGATATGTTCAGCGCAATACCGATGAAAGTGGCTAGGTGCCGCCATCTACGCCGGCAGGGCGCTAGCTGCCGTTCGTCGGCAAGAAGCCTGTGCATGGCCTGATGAAAGGATTTTCACCTCAACTTTGCACCTCACCTGACAGTCAGGATGCGTTAAGGAGCAAGAAAGCCGGGCTCTTAACGTCTGTACAGGGCTTGTACAAGTAAAGTCAATGGTAGCCCGAGCTGGAGTAGACTTGTGAAATCCTGACCTCTGCAACGGTTTTTTCTATGTCCGATCTGGTTGGTTCCGCACCTTTCAACGTCAACGCCTTCAAGGAAGAGGACCTGTTCCCGATCCGTGAGGTTGCGCGGTTGACGGGTGTGAACCCTGTGACGCTGCGTGCCTGGGAGCGGCGTTATGGCCTCATTCAGCCAGTGCGCACTGAAAGTGGCCACCGGCTCTATTCACCGGCAGATGTCGATACGGTGCGCAGCGTTCTGGCGTGGATCGAGCGCGGCGTGCCAGTCAGTAAGGTTGGGCGGATTCTTGCGCGCAACGAAAGCAGCCAGGTAAGCGTGACGCCGACCTATGAGTCGGCGACCTCGGGTGAATGGGCGCAATGGCAAAGTCGATTGCTGGCCGCCGTGCAGGCATTCGATGAGGCCGAGGTGGATCGGGTTTACGGCCAGGTGTTTTCCAGCTACCCGCTTTCGGTGACCTTCCAGGACATCATCATGCCGCTCTGGCAGCGTTTGCTGCTGCGCTACGGGCGGCCTGGTTACGGCAGCGAGTGGCTGTTCTTCGATACCTTTCTGCGTGGGCGCGTCATGCAGCGCCTGCACAACCTGCGCGACCAGCCAGGCAGCCGTCTGCTGCTAGTTGCCTTGCCAGGGCGCTGCCGTGAACTGGAGTTGTTGGTCACCGGCTTGCTGGTCAATCCGGTTGATGCTGCCGTGCATGTGCTTGGCATCGGCCAGACGCTGGAAGAGCTGCCACAGGTGTGCGCCAAGATGCAGCCCGTTGCCGTGGTGGTGTTCTCCAATCAGGCGCCAGGCGCCGATACCCCGCAGATACTTGAACGCCTGTCCCTAAGCCTTGAATGCCCGGTGGCAGTGGTGGGTGAGGGCGCTGATCTGCTCGAAGACAGTTTCCGGGGTTCGCCTATCGCGTGCCTGGGCAGTGAGGGGCGCCTGATACGCCGTCGTTTGCGGCAATTTCTGGCGGGGCGACTGGATACCTGAAGCCGCTTCTGTCAGAGGCTGTGAGCCTGGGGAAATAGCTTGCGGTGTTGTTGATACAGGTGGTTTTGCAGGCGCTCGCTGGTGTCTTCGTCCAGCGTCAACTCGTAGGCGAGCAGGCCGTCATCAGTGACTCGCACCAGGCTGCCCTGCAGAGTGACTGGCTCGATGTCGTCGATATCCAGGCCGAGACTGAAGCGTTCCGGTGGCGAGGCCTGGACGGTTTGCTCGACACGCAGGCCGGTCAGCGATAGTTCATGGACAACCAAGCTGCTCGGCTGACCATCTCGTCGCAGCAATGGCTGCGGCGGGTCCAACGGCAAACGCCAGGCGCGGTGGAAGGAGCCTTCCTCGAATATCTGCGGGATGCCCAGTTCCAGATGCGGCGTGTTCTGCGCATCGGTCACCAGATGAGGTGTGAACGACAAACGCTGATTGGCGATGTGCGCCTCGATAGTCAGTTGGTCTTTAGCGGCGCAGCTGGCAAGCAGCTCGGCAGTTTGGCGTGCGACATCGACCTGCAAACCTTTATCGGGGTCTGCCGGGGCGGGGTTGCTGTCCATGAGCTGCTGGATGAACTCCATTTCGAGGGGCGTTAACAGCGAGGAGTCTTGCATAGCGCCTTCTGCGCAAGGTGGTGGGGCACCCTTGTGACAACTCGACAGGTATTTAGTTACCGCTACCCGCGCTTTTTCAACTCTGCCAGCTCGGCGCGCAAGGTTTGCACCTCGCTTTCCAGGGCTTTGACACGCTCCTGATTGGCCACGTGCTCGCTGACGTTTTTCTGAATGCCGATGAAGTAGGTCAGTTGATCGGTTTCATTGAATACGGGGGTGATCGACAACTCGTTCCAGAACGTGGTGCCGTCCTTGCGATAGTTGCGGATCACTTCGCGGCATGGCTGTCGGCTGTGGATGGCCTTGCGCAGCAGCGCTGCCGCGAGCTGGCTGCGTTCTTCGCCTTGCAGGAAACGGCAGTCCTGATAGAGGATTTCTTCACTGCTGTAACCGGTGAGGGCTTCGAACGCCGGGTTGGCGTAAATGAGAATATGGTCCTCGCCTTCCTGTTCCGCGACCACGATGCCGTCGTTCGAGGCTTCAACCACCAGCTGCAGCAAGTTGGCATTGATCATCACATGCGTCCCCGTCGATTTTCCTCAGTCTATCAGAGGCGCTTCGTTAGCCGTGCCTCAAGGCTGTGTGGGGCAGCTCCTGCTGCGATGCGGCATAATGGCGCGCATTAGTAATTGACGGAGTTTCCATGAAAGTCGCGATTCTTTCAGGTTCGGTTTATGGCACAGCTGAAGAGGTAGCCCGGCACGCCGAGTTGCTGTTCAGACAGGCTGGGCTCGACGCGTGGCACAACCCGCGTGCAACCCTCGATGAGGTGAAGGCATTCGCGCCCGATGCTTTTCTGGTCGTGACTTCGACCACCGGCATGGGCGAGCTGCCGGACAACCTGCAGCCGCTTTATCACAGCATCCGCGACCAGTTGCCAGCCTGGAGTGACTTGCCTGGTGGTGTGATTGCGTTGGGCGATTCGAGTTATGGCGATACGTATTGCGCCGGTGGTGAACAGGCCCGTGAGCTGTATGGCGAATTGGGTGTTCGTGAGGTGCTGCCGATGCTGCGTATCGACGCCAGCGAAAGTGTCACTCCCGAGAGCGATGCAGAGCCCTGGATCGCCGAATTTGTCGGAATGTTGCAGGAAAGCGACCGTCCATCCTGATGGACGAACATTGTTGAGCCGTGGCCAGTCGGGTGTAGGGAGCGTTCGTTTTCATCGATGAAAACGAGAGAGCTTCCACACCAACTGGAGAAAGGTGACGACAATGAACAAGATGAAAATTTCTGCCCTC
Source organism: Phytopseudomonas punonensis (assembly GCF_900142655.1). Lineage (GTDB taxonomy): Bacteria > Pseudomonadota > Gammaproteobacteria > Pseudomonadales > Pseudomonadaceae > Aquipseudomonas > Aquipseudomonas punonensis. Next base: position 166,301 of record NZ_FRBQ01000003.1, read on the forward strand.
GTATTCAGTGGCCTGCTGGCCGGTGCCGTTCTGCATGCGGTCGCGGATTCGACTGCCCCAGCGCCTACTGGCCCTGCCACCCCATCCGCTCCCGCAGTGCCGACAGATGATCCAGGTCTGGGCACTGATGACGGCAACACGCTTCCGGGTGGAACCACAAATCCAGGAACCAATAACGGCACAACTACGCCAGGTACCGGAACTGGTACAGGCAATGGAACCGGCGCAGGCTCCGACCCAATGCCAGGCGGTACAGGCACTGGCACCAATGGCGGCGGCACTGGCGGTGCGGGCACCGGGGCTGGTGATGGCGGCGGTGCAGGTAGCGGTGCTGGCGGCGCGGGTGGTGCCGGCGGTGGCGCTGCGCAATAAGCATCAATGACGCTGGTGTGGGTGTTTCTGGCTTAGGCCGGGAGCACCCGCCCACTCAACTAACGATTACCCTTGATTCCGTATTTACGCAGGCGCGTGGCAATGGCGCTATGCGAGGTTTGCAAGCGTGCCGCCAGTTGCCGAGTCGAGGGATGACTGGCGTAGAGTTTTTCCAGCAAGCCCTTTTCGAATGTCGACACAGCCGCCTCCAGGCTGCCAACTTCCCCTCCCGTCTGCTGCGCGACTGCAGTGCTAGCGATGTCCAGATCATCGATCTGCACCAAGTTGCTTTCGCAGATCGCTGCCGCACGAAAGATCACGTTCTGCAGCTGGCGCACGTTGCCCGGCCAGCGATTGCCGAGCAGAGCAGGGTAGGTCTCGGGCGTCAGTCGACATTGAGTTCGTTGAATCTGTGCACAGGCTTGCTGCATAAAATGCCGAGCCAGCAGCACGATGTCCTGACCGCGCTCGCGAAGCGGCGGCACCTCTAGGTTCAGCACGTTCAGCCGGTAGAACAGGTCCTCGCGAAACTCACCTTCGGCCACCATCCGCTCCAGGTCACGGTGCGTGGCGCTGATGATGCGCACATTGACGCGCTCCTCGCGGTCACCGCCGACGCGGCGGAAAGTGCCATCGCTAAGAAAACGCAACAACTTGGCCTGCAGATAGGGCGACATCTCGCCAATTTCATCGAGAAACACCGTGCCTTGATTGGCCAGCTCCAACAAACCAGGCTTGCCACCACGCTGCGCACCGGTGAAGGCGCCGGGCGCGTAACCGAACAGCTCGCTCTCGGCCAGGCTTTCCGGCAGCGCGGCGCAGTTCAAGGCAAGAAAGGGCGCGCTATGGCGCGGGCTCAAGGCATGACAGGCGCGCGCTACCAGTTCTTTACCGGTGCCGGTTTCGCCATGAATCAGTAGCGGCGCATCCAGCGTCGCCACTCTCTGCGCGCGTGCTTTCAGCGTGCGGATCGGTGTCGAGTCGCCAAGCAGCGAATCGAAGCCTTCAGCATGATCATGATGCAGCGCCGCCAGGCGGGCACCGATACGGCTGGGCTCGTACAGCGTCAGCAGTGCGCCAGCTAGTTGCCCGCTATCGGCTGTTTCACTGATGGGCGCCGCGTCGAGCAATAACGCCTGGCCGTTCAGTTTCACTTCGCGCAATGGCAGACGGAAATGCTGATCGAGCAGCGCTTGATGCAAGCCCGGTTCGGCGAATAGCTCGCCAAGCGTCTCACCCTCCGGCTCGCGGCCGCACAAAGCGATCAGCGCCGGGTTGGCCAGCAAAACACGGCCGTGCCCGTCGACGGCCAAAACCGGGTCACTCATCGCCGCCAGCAGAGCATCGAGCTGTAGGCGTCGGCGTTGCCCCGGCAGGATGTCCACCACAGTCACCGCCTGCACGCCGCGGACCTTGAACAGCGCCTCGCGCAGCTCATCCAGCACCGCCGCGCTGAGCGTCGGCGCATCGATATAGACGTTGGGCGGCACCATCTCGACAGCATCGAGGTTGAGATTGCGGCCACCGAGCAGCGCGAGCACCTCCTGGGTGATGCCAACGCGATCGATGAAAGAGACGTGAATACGCATGGTGAGCCGGGCTGCATAAGAACAGTGGCGCAGTATGCCCGGTCTGCCAGTCGGCGTTAACCGGCGAGCATCGTTAACCTGAGCGTAATGATGTGACGCCGCGCTTGATTGATGGGCTTGACCTGCACTCCTACTGTAGCTCCACGACAGCGGAACTCGTGGAGTCTTTAATGACAACAACAATATCCCCACCGCCGCAGTGGTCGCGTCGTCGCGCTGAAAAAGCCCGGCGACTCGATCAGGTGCGCAATCTCGCCGATGGCGTGGTGTTGCCCAGCGACCAGATAGTCGCCGCGCTCGAAGCGCTAATCGCCCCCGGCGATCGCGTGGTGCTCGAAGGCAACAACCAGAAGCAGGCGGACTTCCTCTCCCGCTCGCTGGCCAAGGCCGACCCTGGCCGTCTGCACGACCTGCACATGATCATGCCCAGCGTCAGCCGCGCCGAGCATCTCGATCTGTTCGAACGCGGCATCGCGCGTAAGCTCGACTTCTCCTTCGCCGGGCCGCAGAGCCTGCGTATCGGCCAACTGCTCGAAGACGGGCAGATGGAAGTCGGCGCCATCCATACCTACATCGAGCTGTACTCGCGCCTGCTGGTGGATCTGATCCCCAATGTCGCGCTGGTCGCCGGCTTCCAGGCCGACCGCCATGGCAACATCTACACCGGCCCGAGCACCGAGGACACCCCGGCGCTGGTCGAGCCCACGGCCTTCTCTGACGGCATCGTGATCTTCCAGGTCAACGAGATCGTCGACGAGCTGCCGCGCGTGGACATCCCCGCTTCCTGGGTCGATTTCGTGGTGGTGGCGGACAAGCCGTTCTACATCGAGCCGCTGTTCACCCGCGACCCACGCCACATCACGTCGGTGCACGTGCTGATGGCAATGATGGCGATCCGCGGCATCTACGAGAAACACAACGTCCAGTCCCTTAACCACGGCATCGGTTTCAACACCGCCGCCATCGAGCTGATCCTGCCAACTTACGGCGAATCGCTGGGCCTGAAGGGCAAGATCTGCCGCAACTGGACGCTCAACCCGCACCCGACGCTGATCCCGGCCATCGAGACCGGCTGGGTGGAAAGCGTGCACTGCTTCGGCACCGAGCTGGGCATGGAAGGCTATATCGCTCAGCGCCCGGACGTTTTCTTCACCGGCCGCGACGGCTCGATGCGCTCCAACCGCATGATGTGCCAGTTGGCTGGGCAGTACGCGGTCGACCTGTTTATCGGCGCCACCTTGCAGGTGGACGGCGATGGTCATTCCTCGACTGTTACCCGTGGCCGCCTGGCCGGGTTTGGCGGCGCACCGAACATGGGCCACGACCCGCGCGGGCGGCGGCATCCGACCCCGGCCTGGCTGGACATGGCCATGCCCGGTGGTGAAGCCCCGGTGACCATGCTCGAGCGCGGTAAGAAGCTGGTGGTGCAGATGGTCGAAACCTTCCAGGAAGGCGGCAAACCCACCTTCGTCGAGCAGCTCGATGCCGTCGACGTGGCGAAGAAGGCCGGCATGCCGCTGGCGCCGATCATGATCTACGGCGACGACGTCACCCACCTGCTCACCGAGGAGGGCATCGCCTACCTGTACAAGGCGCGCTCGCTGAAAGAGCGCCAGGCGATGATCGCTGCGGTCGCTGGCGTCACCGCCATCGGCCTGCGCCACGACCCGAAAGACACCGCACGCATGCGCCGCGAAGGCCTCATCGCCCTGCCCGAAGACCTCGGCATCCGTCGCGCCGACGCCAGCCGCGAACTGCTGGCGGCCAAGAGCATCGCCGAGCTGGTCGAGTGGTCGGGCGGCCTGTACAACCCGCCCGCCAAGTTCAGGAGCTGGTGATGAATGCACTCACTGCAATTCAGCCCCAGCTTTCATTAGGGGATTGGCTGGCCGACCTGGCAGTCGACGCACTGATCGACGAGGCCGATCTGTCGCCCAAGCCGGGCCTGGTCGACCGTCGTGGTAAAGGCGCGCACACCGATCTGCACCTGGGCCTGATGCACGCTTCGGCGCTGGCCCTGTGGCCAAGCTTCAAGGCCATGGCCGAGGCCGCGCAGCAACGCGGCGCCATCGACCAGGCACTGCGTGAGGACGTCGGCCGCATCGGTCGCGAAGGTGAGCAGGAGATGCTGCGCGTCACCAGCGGCGTCAACACCCATCGCGGAGCAATCTGGGCACTGGGGCTGCTCAGCGCCGCTGCTGCGCTTGATACCAGCACTCTGGCGCCACCCCAAGTTGCGCTGCGCGCCGCGCGCTTGGCTTTGCTCAACGACCGCGCCGCGCCTGTCACTGGCGATAGCCATGGCGCCCAGGTCTGCCGCCTGTACGGCGTGCACGGCGCACGCGAGGAAGCGCAGCTAGGTTTCCCCGCAGTGATCCAGCAGGCGCTGCCGCAACTGGCGCGCAGCCGCGCCGCCGGGGCAGGGGAGCAGAACGCTCGTCTGGATGCGCTGCTCGCGATCATGACCCAACTGGCCGACACCTGCGTACTCTACCGCGCCGGCATGGCCGGGCTGACCTGCATGCAGAGCGGCGCCCGTGCGGTGCTCGCCGCTGGCGGTTGCGCCAGCCTCGACGGTCGCCGTCTGCTGCGTGATCTTGAACGCGACATGCTGCGCCTGCGCGCCTCGCCTGGCGGCGCTGCCGATCTGCTCGCTGCCACCTTGTTCCTCGACCGCCTGCAGCATGGCCTGCCGGCGCAGCTTGGGAGTCTGTGAAATGGAAACCCTGTCTTTTCAATTTCCTGCGGGGCAACCGGCCAAGGGCCGCGCGCTGGTGGGCTGCGTTGGCTCCGGCGACCTGGAAGTGCTGCTCGAACCCGGCCAGGTCGGCACCCTGGCGATCCAGGTGGTGACCTCGGTCAACGGCAGCGCATCGCGCTGGCAGCTCTTGTTCGAGCGCATGTTCGCTGAGCAACCAGTACCGGCGCTGAACATCGCCATCCACGATTTCGGCGCCACGCCCGGCGTAGTACGGCTGCGCCTGGAACAAGGCCTGGAGGAACTCAACCATGGTTGAGCAGAACATTGCGCGCCTGCTGGCGCAACGCAGCTTTACCGAACTCGGTGCCCGTGAGCGCGCTCGCGCCCTGCTCGATGCCGGCAGCTTCCGCGAGTTGCTCGATCCTTTCGCCCGGCTTATGTCGCCCTGGCTGCCCAAGCAGGGCATCGTCCCCCAGGCCGATGACGGCGTGGTGGTGGCCAAGGGGCTGATCGATGGCCAACCTGCGGTGGTGATCGCCATCGAAGGCGCATTCCAGGGCGGCAGCCTGGGGGAGGTGGGCGGGGCGAAGATCGCCGGCGCTCTGGAGTTGGCCGCTGAAGACAACCGCAATGGCACGCCGACCCGCGCCGTGCTGCTGTTGGAAACCGGCGGCGTACGCCTGCAGGAAGCCAACCTGGGCCTGGCGGCCATCGCCGAGATCCAGGCCGCCATCGTCGAGCTGCGCCAATACCAGCCGGTGATCGGTCTGGTCGCCGGCCCGGTCGGCTGCTTTGGCGGCATGTCCATTGCCGCTGGGCTGTGCAGCTACCTGCTGGTGACCCGCGAGGCGCGGCTGGGTCTCAACGGCCCGCAGGTGATCGAGCAGGAAGCCGGGCTGGACGAATACGACTCGCGCGACCGTCCCTTTATCTGGAGCCTCACCGGCGGCGAGCAGCGCCACGCCAGCGGTCTGGTGGATGGCTATGTAGCCGATGACGTCGAGGCCATTCGCAGGCAGCTGCATGGGCTGTTCGCCAAGGGCAAGCCGACCCAGGAGCGTAGCCGTCGTCACGCGTGGTTCCTTGAGCGTCTGCGCGCCGTCGACACCACTGTCCAGGCCGATGCCGCTGCCGTGCGCAACGCCTACCAGGGAGCATGAACATGACAACTGCACAGGAACAACGCGGCCTGCACTGGTTCCAGGCCCTGGCTGGCGATGCTCAGCCGCAACAGGGTTTGCCTGCCTCTCTGCGTATTGCCGATGGCGAACTGGCCGGCCAGGCGGTGCGCTATCTGGCGGTGATCGCCGATGCCAACAACCCATTCCCCCGCGCCCGCAACGGCGAGGTTGGCCTGCTCGAAGGCTGGGGCCTGGCCAAGGCCGTGGATGAAGCCATCGAGGCGGATCGCGACAAGGCGCACAAGCGCGCGCTGATCGCCATCGTCGACGTACCGAGCCAGGCCTATGGCCGTCGCGAGGAAGCCTACGGCATCCATCAGGCGCTGGCCGGCGCGGTGGACGCCTATGCCCGTGCCCGCCTGGCCGGCCATGTGCTGATCGCCTTGCTGGTGGGCAAGGCCATGTCCGGCGCCTTTCTCGCCCACGGCTACCAGGCCAACCGCCTGATCGCCCTGCGTGACGCCGGGGTGATGGTGCATGCCATGGGCAAGGCCGCCGCCGCGCGCATCACCCTGCGCAGCGTCGATGAGCTGGAGGCTCTGGCCGCCACGGTACCTCCGATGGCCTACGATCTGGACAACTATGCCTCGCTTGGGCTGCTCGCCGATGTGCTCGATGTAGAGCAGGCCGCGCAGCCGACAGAGGCCGATCTCGCGCATGTGAAGGACGCGCTGGGTCGCGCCCTGGCCGATATCGCTGCCAGCCCGCGTGATCTACGCAACCGCCTGGGTGCCGCCAATCGCGCGGCTTCTAGCCAGGTGCGCGAGGCTTTGCGCGCGCAGTGGTGAAACGTAGGGCGGGTGAAACCCGGCAACTCTCAATGACGTGAAATGGTGGGTTGCACCCGCCCTACAGAGGAAATACCGATGCACTCCACACCCCGTCCACATGACCTGCTCTGGGGCTTGCTTCCTGAGCACCTGCCGCAGGAGGCGCCGGCCTGGGCTCGCGCCGCCCTGGGCGGGCATGTGCCGGTGGTGGTGCGCCGTGCGCCGGCCGAGCCCGGCTGGGTCGCGATGGGTATCCGTGGTGCTGCGCGTGAACAACGCTATGCCGCCTGGATGCGCCTGAGCGACATCAGCCGTCTGGTCAGCCCCCAGGCGATCGCCAGGGCAGGGCGCTGGCGCAGTCATGCACAGCCTCATTGGCCGGCGCTGCGGGCACTGAGCCAACTGGCGCCGCGCCTCGATGCCCTGGGCCTGGCCTGGGGGGTGACCGGCAGCCTGGGGTTCGAACTGGCCAGCGGCATCGCCGCCGCGCATCCAGAGAGTGATCTCGATCTGTCGCTGCGTGCACCCCAGCACCTGCCGCGCGCCTGGGCGCGGTCCATGTGCCGCCTGTTGGACGAAGCACCGGGTCGTATCGACCTGCAGCTGGAAACACCCTATGGCGCCGTGGCGCTGCGCGAGTGGGCCGGCGAGACGCCGTGCGTCCTGCTGAAAACCCAGGGCGGTCCGCTGCTGGTCAGCGATCCGTGGCAGTTGCAACAGGTGGCGGCATGAGTACGCTGTGGGCCTTTCCGGGCCAAGGTGCGCAGCAGCCCGGCATGCTGCATGCCTTGCCTGATGTGCCTGTGGTGCAGGCCTGCATCGAGCAGGCGAGCGCTGCGCTGGGCGAAGACGTGCGCCTGCTGGATTCGGCCGAAGCCTTGCAAAACACTCGCGCCGTGCAGTTGTGCCTGCTGATTGCCGGCGTAGCGGCCGCGCGCTTGCTGAACGAGCGAGGCCATCAGCCCGATATGGTCGCCGGACTTTCCATCGGCGCCTATGCCGCCGCCGTGGTGGCTGGCGCGCTGGACTTTGCCGACGCGGTGCGTCTGGTCGCCCTGCGTGGCGAACTGATGCAGCGCGCTTACCCCGATGGCTACGGTATGACCGCTATCCTCGGCCTCGACCAGAGCAGTATCGAACGCCTGCTGGCCGACGCCGAAGTCCCGGTGTACCTGGCCAATATCAATGCCGAAACCCAACTGGTGATCGCCGGTAGCGATACCGCCATGGCAAAGGTCGCCGAACGTGCTAGCGCCCTCGGTGCCGGCGCTGCGAAACGCCTAGCCATGAGCGTGCCGTCGCACTGTGAACTGCTCGATGCTCCGGCTCGGGAGTTGGCTGGCGCATTCGCCAAGGTCGAGCTGAGCGCGCCTCAGGTGCGCTATCTGAGCGGCAGCACGGCGCGCCTGATCCGTGATGCCGAAACCCTGCGCGATGACCTGGCGCTGAACATGAGCCGCGTCGTCGACTGGCAGGCCACGCTCGTCACCGCCTATGAGCGCGGCATACGGCTGCACCTGGAACTGCCTCCAGGCAGCGTGCTGACCGGCCTTGCCCGCCGCGTATTCGAATCTGGGCAGGCAGTCGCCTTTACCGGCGCGCGCCTGGATACACTCGACGCCATGTTGCGTCAGGAGGTGAGCCGCGACCGCTGAGCCGTAGCGTTTACCGAAGCACAAAAACAACAACTTCGAACGTAAAACGAGGACAACAACAATGATCATCTACGGTGTCGCCTTTCTGGCGTTCTGCACCCTGGCAGGCATCTTCATCGGAGAGCTGCTGGGCAAACTCATCGGCGTACCCGCCAACGTCGGCGGTGTCGGCATCGCCATGATGCTGCTGATCTTCCTGGGCAGTTACCTGAACAAGCGCGGCCTGTTCACCGGCAAATCGGAGCAGGGCGTCGAGTTCTGGAGCGCAATCTACATTCCCATTGTGGTCGCCATGGCCGCCCAGCAGAACGTCTACGGTGCCCTCAAAGGTGGGCCAATGGCGATTCTTGCCGGTACCGCCGCCGTCGCTATCGGCTTCGCACTGGTTCCTGCATTGAGTCGCATCGGGCAAAAGAAGCCTGAGGCAGACGCAGCTTCTTCCCTGACCAAAGCGCCCCGGTGACTGCCATGTACGAATCTTTGATGAAGGTCATTACCGGGTACAGCCTGCTCAGCGGCTTCGCCATCATCGGCATCACCATGTGGGTGTCGTACTGGATTTCCAACAAATTCACCAAGGGTCGCCTGCACGGCTCGGCCATCGCCATTCTGCTCGGGCTGCTGCTGTCCTATATCGGTGGCGCCTACACCGGCGGCCAGAAAGGCCTGGTAGACATTCCGCTGTTCGCCGGTATCGGCCTGCTAGGCGGCGCCATGCTGCGCGACTTCGCCATCGTCGCCACCGGCTTCGGTGTCAGTGTCGAGGAGCTCAAGCGTGCCGGTGTCGCCGGGGTGCTGGCGCTGTTCGTCGGGGTGTTCACGTCCTTCATTGCTGGCGTGGCAGTGGCCATGGCCTTCGGTTATACCGACGTGGTCAGCCTGACCACCATCGGTACTGGGGCGGTCACCTATATCGTCGGCCCGGTGACCGGGGCAGCGATTGGCGCCAGCTCCGACGTGATGGCGCTGTCCATTGCCGCTGGCCTGATCAAGGCGATTCTGGTGATGGTGGCCACGCCCTTCATCGCTCCCTATATCGGCCTGAACAACCCGCGTAGCGCGGTGATCTTCGGCGGCCTGATGGGCACCTCCAGCGGCGTAGCCGGCGGCTTGGCTGCCACCGATCCGAAACTTGTGCCTTACGGTTGCCTGACCGCGGCCTTCTACACTGCGCTGGGCTGCCTGCTTGGGCCGTCTCTGTTGTACTTCCTGATGCGTGGTTTGATGGGTTAATGCTGTTTGCCCGCCGTTATGGCGGGCTTTTTTCATTCAGGTCGATGCTGTGGCCAGGGCGCCGAACCGGCGATTTCAACCCTGGCGGCTGTACATCCGGCATTCGGCGAGCAGTGCCAACAGGTTCGGGTCACGCTCCCTGGCCTTGAGAAACACCACCCCAATGTGCTGCTGCAGATGATACTTGGCCTGCAAGGGAATCAGCTTCACGCGGTTCTCGTACACCGCCGCGATGCGCCCCGGCAGCAAGGCGTAGCCAACCCCCGAGCTGACCATGCTGAGCAGCGTGAAGATGTCGTTCACTTGCATCGCCACGTTGGGTTCGAAGCCCGCCTGCTCGAACACGCGCACACCATCCTGATGGGTGGCGAAGCCCTGGGTCAGCGTGATGAATGTCGATTCGCGCAGGTCGGCCAGATCCACTTCCGCTTGCTCGGCGAACGGAGAGTCCACCGGTACGGCCAGGAAAATGTCATCGGAAAACAGCTGCAATTGCTCGCAGTCGGAGTGCGGGTTGATGTCATCGAGGGCGACCAGAATGGCGTCCAGCTCCATGTTCTTGAGCTTGTACATCAGGTCGACATTGGAGCCGAGGATCAGGTCGATATTGAGCTCGCTGCGTCGTAGCTTGAGGCCCATGATCAGTTGCGGCACGGTTTTCACCGTCAGCGAGTAAAGCGCGCCGAGCTTGAAGCGTTCGGCCCCGAAACCTGCAGCTTCGCGGGCCAGGCGCACCATTTCCTGGGCGTCCTGAATCAGCTTCTGGGCTTTTTCTTCCAGCACGTAGGCGCTTTCCAGCGGAATCAGGTTGCGCCCCTGGTGCTTGAACAGCGGGCAACGCAGCGCGTTTTCCAGCGAGTGGATGGCGCGGTGCACGCTGACGTTACTGGTGTCGAGTTCGCTGGCTGCACGGGCCAAGTTGCCGCTGCGCATGAACGCCAGGAATATTTCCAGCTTCTTGAGCGTCAGTTCCTCATCGATCTGCATGGGCCAGATCCAATCCTTGGTGAGATGGAAGTGGCCCGATTGTGCCGCAGATGAAAGGTGCTGTGGCGAATCAGCCGCAGGCGATGCGCTCGATGACTTCGGCTTCGGTGATGTCGATGTTCAGGCGCTGGGAGTCGTAGTCCAGGGTGACCATATCGCCAGGCGACAGCACGCGGGCGGTGCGTGCGCCGGATTGCGCGCGGGCCTGTTCGACGATTTCGGCGCTGGCGACCTGGCCAAGGAAGTTCTGTGCGGCTTCGGCACTGCATTTGCCGTTGCTGTTGGCGGGTTTCGAGGCCTGGGTGGGTGCCGTGTCGGTCGAACTGCAGCCGGCGAGCAGGGCGAGCAGAGCGGCGCCGCCAATCAGGTGTTTGAAAGCCATTGCATGATCCTTGTGTGTGAAGGGTTCGCGGTGAGGTGCATGAGTGTGCCGTGTATCGGACTCGGTTGTCGTGCCCGTGTTCCGAATTTGGCGAATAGTAGCCTGACCCTCCACGCGCGCGGTCGGTGCTTGTGGCGCGTGCAGGCGGCGCCCGATCTCGTATCGGCATGCTCACCGAAGTCAGGCGGTTGAGCGGGCAAGGCAACAATTCTTTACAATGGCCCGCTGTTTTCAGGATCGAGGCGTATCGTGCAACCGGTCATTTCCATTCAGCAGTTGAACAAGACCTACGCGTCCGGCCACCCGGCGCTCAAATCCATCGATCTGGATATCCGCAAGGGCGAGATTTTCGCACTACTGGGCCCCAATGGCGCCGGCAAGACCACGCTGATCAGCATCATCTGCGGCATCGTCAATCCCGGCAGCGGCTCGGTGACAGTCGCCGGTCATGACATTCTGCGTGACTACCGCGCGGCACGCTCGAAGATCGGCCTGGTGCCCCAGGAGCTGTTCAACGAAGGCTTCGAGAGCGTGTGGGCCGCGGTGCGTTTCAGCCGTGGCCTGTTTGGCAAGGCGCCGGATAACGCATACATCGAACAACTGCTGCGCGATTTGTCGCTGTGGGAAAAGAAGGACGCGCGGATTTTTGAATTGTCCGGCGGCATGAAGCGTCGGGTGATGATCGCCAAGGCGTTGTCCCATGAGCCGGAGATTCTGTTTCTCGACGAGCCGACCGCAGGCGTCGACGTCGAGTTGCGCCGCAACATGTGGGAAATGGTTCGCAAGCTGCGCGAGCGTGGCGTGACCATCATTCTCACCACCCATTACATCGAAGAGGCGGAGGAGATGGCCGACCGCATCGGCGTGATCCGCAAGGGCGAGATCATCCTGGTGCAGGACAAGGACACCCTTATGCGTCAGCTCGGCAAGAAGCAGCTGACCCTGCACCTGCAGCAGCCGCTGAGCGAACTGCCGTCTGCGTTGCAACGCGACGATCTGCAACTGCGCGACGACGGCTATGAGCTGGTCTACAGCTTCGACGGCCAGCAGGAGGACACCGGTATTGCCGAGCTGCTGCAGGCCCTGGCCCAGCATGGCATCGCCTTCAAGGATCTGCAGTCCAGCGAGAGCTCGCTGGAAGATATTTTCGTCAGCCTGGTGAAGGAGCAGCCATGAATTTCTACGCGATCCGCGCCATCTACCTGTTCGAGCTGGCGCGCACCTGGCGCACCCTGCTGCAGAGCATCGCCACCCCGGTGATCACCACCTCGCTGTACTTCGTGGTGTTCGGCTCGGCCATCGGTTCGAGCATGACCCAGGTACATGGCGTCAGCTACGGCGCCTTCATCATCCCCGGCCTGATCATGCTGGCGCTGCTCACCGAGAGCATTTCCAACGCCTCGTTCGGCATCTATATGCCCAAGTATTCGGGCACCATCTACGAGGTGCTGTCGGCGCCGATTTCCTACCTGGAGATTCTCGTCGGTTACGTCGGGGCGGCGGCCACCAAGTCCATCGTGCTCGGTCTGATCATCCTCGCCACGGCACGGCTGTTCGTCGATTTCGAGATTCTTCATCCTGTCTGGATGCTGGCCTTTCTGGTACTCACGGCGCTGACCTTCAGCCTGTTCGGCTTCATCATCGGGGTGTGGGCCGATGGCTGGGAAAAGCTGCAGATCGTCCCGGCGCTGATCGTCACGCCGCTGACCTTTCTCGGCGGCAGCTTCTACTCGATCAGCATGCTGCCGCCGGTGTGGCAGACGGTGACCCTGTTCAACCCGGTGGTGTACCTGATCAGCGCGTTTCGCTGGAGCTTCTACGGCGTGTCAGACGTCAATGTGATGGTCAGTTTGGGCATGATTCTGGGGTTTCTGCTCGCTTGTATTCTCACCGTTGGGTGGATTTTCAAAACGGGTTATCGCCTCAAGAGCTGATGCAATGGCCCTGCGCTGACTCAGGCAGCGTGGGGTTGGGCAGCGCCGCGCTTTCATGCCATTATCCGGCGCAGAAGAATTCCGAGAATGGTCATGCTGGACGAGTTACTCCAACGCGTTCGTGGTTACAGCCCACGCATCATGGAAACCCAGGAGGGTTTTCCCGAAGCCGCGGTGCTGGTGCCCATCACCCGTAGCGATGAGCCCGAAGTGGTGCTCACGCTGCGCGCTAGCGGCTTGTCCACCCATGGCGGCGAAGTCGCCTTTCCCGGCGGCCGCCGCGACCCTGAAGATAACGACCTGATCGAAACCGCCCTGCGTGAGGCCGAGGAAGAAATCGGCCTGCCGCCTGGCCTGGTCGAGATCGTCGGCCCGCTCGGCACGCTGGTGTCCCGGCATGGCATTCAGGTCACGCCCTATGTCGGTGTGGTGCCGGATTTCGTCGATTACCAGGCCAACGATGCCGAGATCGCCGCCGTGTTCAATGTGCCGCTGGCGTTCTTTCGCGATGATCCTCGCGAGGTCACCCACCGTATCGATTACCTCGGGCACAGCTGGTACGTGCCTAGCTATCGCTATGGCGAGTACAAGATCTGGGGGCTGACGGCGATCATGCTGGTTGAGCTGGTCAACCTGGTTTACGACGCCGGTATCGACATGCGCCGTCCGCCCGAGCACTACATTCACCTCAAGTGAGCCGCGCTCCGAGACTTCTGCCATGAAATATCGCCTGGGCAACGCCCGCGTCGAACAGCACCCGCAAAGCTGGATCGCCCCCAGCGCCACGGTGATTGGTAACGTGCGCCTGGATGAAGGCGCCAGCGTCTGGTTCGGCGCGGTGTTGCGCGGTGACAACGAGCTGATCCATATCGGCGAGAACAGCAACGTGCAGGACGGTGCGGTAATGCACACCGATCCGGGCTCGCCGCTGACCCTGGGCACCGGCGTGACCGTTGGCCATAACGCCATGCTGCACGGCTGTACGGTGGGCGATTACAGCCTGGTCGGCATCAATGCCGTGGTGCTCAATGGCGCGCGTATCGGCAAGCATTGCATCATCGGCGCCAATGCGCTGATCGCCGAGGGCAAGGAAATTCCAGACGGCTCGTTGGTGGTCGGCTCGCCCGGCAAGGTGGTACGCGAGCTCACCGAGCCGCAGAAGAAGATGCTCGAAGCCGGCGCCGCCCATTACGTGCACAACGCCAAGCGCTACGCCGCCGAACTGGCCGAGCAGGACGACTGATGCAAACCCTAGAACGCCCAGTCGCCTCGCCCTGCGTGCATGTATGTGCGCTGGACGAAGAAGACATCTGCATCGGTTGCCAGCGCAATGTCGACGAGATCACCCGCTGGGGCCGCATGGAAAATGACGAGCGCCGCCAGGTGCTGCAGTTTTGCCATGAGCGGGCCCGCGACAAGGGCATCCTGCTGTAACGGATGCACCTGCCGGCACGCCTTATTCGCTAGTCGTTGCGCGCACCGCCGAACGAAGCGCAGCCGCGCATCAGTTTGCCATTGAGGCGCAGCTGGGCGCTCATGTGCTGCACCGCGCCACTCATGCTGTCCACGCAGCGTTGCGGTGCGAGCCATAGCTCAACGCGCTCGCCATTGGCTTCGCTGGTCAGGTTGATCCTTCCCTCAGGCAACTGCTCTTCCATATAGGGCAGCGCCAGTGGCTCACGATCCGGGCCGCTGAGCACCATTCCCTTATTGCTTACGTTCACACTCCAGAGCGGCTCCTGGCCGCTGGCGCGCAGCACCGTGCGTTTGAAATTGGGGTCGTCGCAACCATGGCCTTCGGGCTGCAGGCGGTACACGCGGCTAACCTGCATCGCGCCGTCGGCGCCGCTGACTTGGGTCGAACCCATGGCGCCACGCAGATCGGCGAACAGTGCGGAGTGGCCGGTTCCGAGCAGCTCGCTGGCGTCCTGAGTGATGGTCGTATTGCCCTCCATGACTGCAAAGCGACGCGGATCCTGACAGGGCTTGAGCCACAGCTGGCCGTTCTCGCGGGTCAACTCGCCTTGTAGGCGAGTCTCGGCTTTCTCGGGGGGCACGGTTTTTCCCGTATACACCGCGCAACTGGCGAACAGCGGCAACAGGGTGAACACTAAGAATTTGCGGCTGATGGGCATGGGGCTCTCCGTCTGGCGAGCGGCCACGTTACCGATGCCGTAGGGCAATCTCAAGGAGGCCAGCGATGATTTGCTGCAAGCGGGTGTACGAGCCGCATGAGGAGAGTGATGGCTACCGGGTGCTGGTCGACCGGCTATGGCCACGGGGCCTGCCCAAGGATCAATTGCACCATGACCAATGGCTGCGCGAGGCGGCGCCATCTGCCGAGCTGCGCCGCCAGTTCGCACACCGCGCCGAGGCCTTTGACACCTTTCGCGAGGGCTATCGCCGTGAGCTGGCTGCCCATCCCGAACACTGGCAAAGCCTGCTTTCCCGCGCCGCAGCCGGCACGCTGACGCTGCTGTATGCCGCTCGCGACAGGCAGCACAACAATGCCAAAGTGCTGCAGGATTTTCTCGAGGATGAACTGGAGCGGCAGGGCGCCAGCAGCTCGCCGGTGTGTTACGCCGGTGAGCTGTAGGGCTTAGAATCTATTTACGGGCATTCACCGTAATTCCGCATGTAATGCCTGTAACTGGCGAAAGCGGTCGTAAGGTCCCCCACCTGTGGGAGCGGGCCATGCCCGCGAAAAATCTCGCGGCTAAAGCCGTTCTCACAGTATCGCTGAATGTCTGCTTTTGGCCTTACTGCAGTCGGTTCAGCGGATACAAGTTTCCAGAAACCCAATGATCGTTAACGGGGCTCTACGCCAACGGGGCGCATAAAGCTGCGCTCGTAGCTGAGGATGCAGCGGTTCTGCTGGGCGTAGGCGAAGGCGGCCTGGCATTCCTCATCCTGCATCGAGCGCTCGCGGTACTCCTCGTAGGCCGTCAGGCTGGGAAAGCTGAACAGCGCCAACGCAACGTTGTTGGCGCCCTCGGATGGCAGGAAGTAACCGTGATGCTGGCCGCCGAACTTCTCCACCAGCGGTATCCACAATTTTGCGTAGTGCTCGAACTCGGTCAGTTGGTACGGGTCGATGATGTAGCGCAAATAACAGGTGATCATGCTCTTCTCCTTGACGGGGCGCCCACTCTAGCAAAGCCGCGGCTCAGGTGCGTGTGCAGACAGGGTGGAAATCACCGTGCGCTGTTGGCCTCAATGACGGCAGGTCGGATCCAGCCTCGGTTGCTGCTTTGTAGGCAGTTGCCTCATGCATCAGGACTCATACGCATGAAGAAAAAAATAGTTTTTCTCGCGGCCACCAGTGTGTTTTTGGTTGGCGCCTGGACGTTCGCCGCGTGGAATGCTGGCGAACGCCTGCAGAGCGCGATGCAGCAAGCGATGGCACGTGCCAATACCGGTACTGGTACCACGGTCGTGCTCAAGGACTACAACCGCTCATTGTTCAGCAGCCGCTTTAGCCTGCAGGTTTCCGGATTGCCTGGTGCAGCGGGTCAGCCTCCCGTGGAAGTCGAGGGGCATTTCGGGCACGGCCCGTTTCCCTGGCAGCGCCTGGCTGCCGGCCAGTTAGAACCTGTGCTGGCTGCCGGTGAGGTCGATCTGCCTCATAGCACCGGCTTGCTCGCGCAGTTACCTTTGAGTGACCCAGCTGCCGCTATTGGTGGGGCAGCAGTGTTGAACTTCGATGGCTCGCTTGATTATCGAGTTGAGTTGCCTGCGCTAAATGGTTCGCTGCCGTCTGGCCAGCGCCTGGAAGCCTCAACCATTTCCATCAGTGGCACCCAGCAGCCGGGCGCGAGCGATTTTCCCTTGCAGGCACAACTCGAGTCGCTGCGTATCGTCAATCCACAGGGTGAGGTCGCACTGGCCACCAAGAATGTCACCCTCGATGCAGCGTTGCGCAAAGGTGAGCTGGGCTGGCCGCTGGGCGAGGTGCGCATCAAAGTTGGCGAGCTGCGCCAGCTACTGGATTCCCCGTTCGGCCCGGTTCCCCTGACGGCACGACAGGCGCAATTCACCCTGCGCACCAGTGAACAGGCACCGTCTCTGGACGTGTCGCTTGAAGTCGACTCTGGCGAGTCGCTGAAAATCGGCCAGAACTCGATCGGCCTGATCTCCGCACAGCTTTCTGCTGAGCGCCTGCGCGTCAACGAAATACGGCAAGTGCTGGAGATCTATCTGCAGCCTGGTGAGCCCGCCGGGCAAGAGCGTGATCCTGCCACGCGTCAGCAATTTGCAGATTCTCTGGTGCGAGTAGTCGAAGAGCAGCCGTCGCTGGCGTTGCAGCGCTTTTCTTGGCGAACGCTGGCAGGCAATAGTGGTGGTGGTGCCTCGCTAGGCCTCATGCCCAGCCGCCAGAGCGATTCGCCGGCCACAGTCCGAGAAAAATCCGTGAATTTCACTCTGGTGCCGGTGTTTTCGGCGCAGCTGTCATTCTCCAAGGCAGCCTTGCTCGAAGCGGCTGAAGCGGTCGTACAGGCGAGCCCAAGAGGCGCTCTCGCTGCTCCTGCTGATAAAACGCTCATGAGAAATGAGTTGATTCGGCACTGGATCGAGTCTCCTTTGGCTGCCGGGGTCGTTTGGCAGGAGCAGGAGACCCTGGAAAGCGAACTGAGTTTTGGTGCCGATCATAGGCTGCGCGTCAACGGAGAAACCTTGCCGCTGGATGATGAAGATCACGCCATCATTTGGCTGCTCGGGCTGTTGCCGGCAGTCAATGCCGTCCTGAAATGACCCAGGGTTTCAGTGCCCTGTGGCCGCAGCTCAGGTATTCAACAGCCGGTCCAGTAACCAGGCCGCTGCCGGGCCCAGGGGCCGTGCGCGAGACCAGACGACGTCCACAGGCACCTGTTTAGGCCAGCCATTGACCTTCAGCTCATACAGGCTATCACCGCCGTGGCTCTGCACCAGCTGGCGGGGCAGGGCCGCCCAGCCGAAACCCAGTCCCGCCATTTCCAGTAGCAACAGGTAGTCCGGTGCCGACCAGCAGCGCCCGCCGCTGCCAGGCAGATCGTCCAGTTCGCCAGGATGGTCTGCCACGCTGCTCAGGCGCAGCACGCGCCAGTGCACCAGGTCTTCCAGGGTGACGCGAGGCAGTTGGCCGAGCGGGTGGCCCTTGGCGACGAACAGGGCGAAGTCTGCCGCGTCGGCCAGGCTCGCATGGGCCAGCTCGGGCGGGTAGCTGGCCTGGGCGGCAAGCAGGCCCAGGTGGGCGCGGCCCTGGCCGACCAGATCCAGCACATCGGCGTGTTCGGCGAAGAAACACTCGAACTCCAGATCCGGGTAGCGCTCGTCCAGCTCGCTCAGGCGCGCCTGGTACTGGCTGGCCTGGTAGGCATCGGAAAGCACCAGGGTCAGCTTGGGCTCCAGGCCCGCCGCCAACTGGCTGGCCTGGCGCAGGAGGCGATCCGAGGCGGCCAGTACGTCCTGCACGCGGCTAAGCAGGCTGCTGCCGGCTTCGGTCAGGGTCAGTTGCCGAGCGCCGCGCACGAACAGGATGACGTCAAGGTCGACTTCCAGACGCGAAATCGCCTCGCTAATCGTCGACTGGCTTTTGCCCAGGCGCCTGGCTGCGGCGCTGAATGAGCCGGTGGCGGCGGCCTGGGCAAAGGCCTGGAGGGATTCGGGTGAGAGGTTCATATCGGTTTAGCCGATGGCTGTTAATTTCTATCTGGCAGTTTTGCCGATGAGAATAGCGCCATTCGAGATCATCTAGCGAGCCTGATATGAAGCAGTCAAACACAGTTGCCCGGCGTTCCATGAAGGAACGCGTGTTGCACGCCACCTTGTTCGAACTGATCGCCGTGGTGGTGTGCGCGCCGCTGCTGGCCTGGGCGATGGGCAAGTCGCTGGCGCATATGGGCGCGCTGACCCTGATGTTCTCGGCCATCGCCATGCTCTGGAACATGGTCTTCAACATCCTGTTCGATGCCGCGCAACGGCGCATGGGGTTCGAGCGTGGCCTGTGGGCACGGATCAGCCATGCGCTGTTGTTCGAGGCCGGCCTGATCCTGGTGCTGGTACCGCTGGCGGCGTGGTGGCTGTCGATCAGCCTGGTCGCAGCGTTCTTCCTGGACATCGGCCTGATCCTGTTCTTCCTGCCGTACACCCTGGGCTACAACCTGGCCTACGACAAGCTGCGTGAGCGCTATGTCGATCGCCGCGAGGCTCGCACCCTGGCGTGCTCCTGAGCCGCGAAGGCATAGAATCGTCAGTCCCGGCCGACTTGTGGCCGGCTGGCGGCTGCCTCTAAGCTGCGCGGTTTTCAGGCACTCGAAGAGTCGCTATGCCCACGCAAAGCATCATCGTTCCGCGCATTTCCAGTTTTCCTGGCCACGAGCGTAAGGCGCAGCAGATCCTGCGCTGGCTGGCCAAGCGCGATATTGTCGAAGCACTTCCCACCACCTGCGGGCGCAGTGGTATGGCGTACGCCATCGCGCGTGGGGCGAGCAGGGTGGTGGAAGCTGCCGAGTGGCTTCCGTTCGGTCAGCCGATCAACGGCCTGGAAGTGATCTACCGGCGTTGCATCTACACGCCAACTGAAGGTTTTCTCGAGGAAGCCGGTTGCTCGGAGTGTCGGCAGGAAGTTGGCGAAGCGTTGTTTGAGAGCCTGGACGAATGGATGCCCGGCGAAACCGATAACTTCACCTGCCCGCTGTGTGGGCATGAAGATGACATCAACGGTTTTCTATTCCTGCAACCCTGCGGGTTTTCCAATCTGGGCTTCATCTTCAATGGCTGGGCGCAGGCGCGCTTCACCTCGAGTTTTCTTGAAGAGTTCGCCGAGCGCCTAGGCTACCCGGTGGCCGTGGTAGAGGCTTGAGCGAAGCGCCGAGCCTCACCTGAAGTAGTGAGATCGGTGGAGAAGGGGGAGCTCTTCCTTGAGCCTGAGATAGTTCAGGCTGCACAAACGCGCATCGGTTCCCCTGGCGTTGAGAATCACTGATGTTAAATGCCGAATGGTCTATCCCTATTCTTTACATTGAGTGACAGGGGCTGACTCGGTATAATGGCGCGCTTCCAATTTTCCCGCCTGGGAGCCCCCGCCATGCTGCGTATCAGTCAAGAAGCCCTTACCTTCGACGACGTTCTTCTTATTCCCGGTTTTTCCGACGTTCTGCCGAAGGACGTAAGCCTCAAGACTCGCCTAACCCGCGGCATCGAGCTGAATATCCCGCTGCTTTCCGCAGCCATGGATACTGTCACCGAAGCCCGCCTGGCCATCGCCATGGCGCAGGAAGGTGGCATCGGCATCATCCACAAGAACATGACCATCGATCAGCAGGCTGCTGAAGTGCGCAAGGTCAAGAAGTTCGAGTCGGGTGTGGTCAAGGACCCGATCACCATCGAGGCTGATGCCACTGTGCGTGATTTGTTCGAGCTGACTCGCCAGAACAACATCTCCGGCGTCCCTGTGCTCAGCAACGGCGACCTCGTCGGTATCGTCACCTCCCGTGACGTACGTTTCGAGACCCGCCTGGACGCTACCGTCCGCGAAGTGATGACGCCTAAAGAGCGCCTCGTCACTGTCAAGGAAGGCGCCGCCAAGGAAGCCGTTCGCGAAGTGCTGCACAAGCACCGCATCGAGAAAGTGCTGATCGTCGACGACGCCTTCACGCTTAAAGGCATGATGACCGTCAAGGACATCGAGAAAGCCAAAGCCTACCCGCTGGCCAGCAAGGACGACCAAGGTCGTCTGCGCGTTGGTGCGGCTGTTGGCACCGGTGCCGATACCGGCGACCGCGTTGCCGCGCTGGCCCATGCTGGCGTCGACGTGATCATCGTAGATACCGCCCACGGTCACTCCAAAGGCGTGATCGAGCGCGTACGTTGGGTCAAACAGAACTTCCCGGATATCCAGGTGATCGGCGGCAACATCGCCACCGGCGCTGCTGCTCTGGCCCTGGCCGAAGCAGGTGCTGACGCTGTGAAAGTCGGTATCGGCCCAGGCTCGATCTGCACCACCCGTATTGTCGCTGGTGTCGGCGTACCGCAAATCTCCGCTGTGGCCAATGTCGCTGCTGCGTTGGAAGGCACTGGTATCCCGCTGATCGCCGACGGTGGTATCCGCTTCTCTGGTGATCTGTCCAAGGCCATCGTCGCTGGCGCCTCTGCCGTGATGATCGGCTCCATGCTGGCCGGTACCGAAGAAGCGCCGGGCGAGATCGAGCTGTTCCAAGGCCGATCCTACAAGGCCTACCGCGGCATGGGTTCGCTGGGCGCCATGTCCCAGGCTCAGGGTTCTTCGGATCGCTACTTCCAGGACTCCTCGGCCGGTGCCGAGAAACTGGTACCGGAAGGCATCGAAGGCCGTGTGGCCTACAAGGGCGCCATGGGCTCCATCGTCCATCAGCTGATGGGCGGCCTGCGTGCCTCCATGGGTTACACCGGTTGCGCGACCATCGAAGAGATGCGCACCAAGCCTGAGTTCGTGCGTATCACCGGTGCCGGCATGGCCGAATCTCACGTCCACGACGTGCAGATCACTAAAGAGGCCCCGAACTACCGGGTAGGTTGATTCCCAGCATCATCTTCAACGGGGCTGTATCGACAGCCCCGCGTTGTTTCTGCTTCCACCTGACGAGAACAGAGTCATGGCCCTCGACATTCACGCTCACCGTATCCTGATCCTCGACTTCGGTTCCCAGTACACCCAGCTGATTGCCCGCCGTGTGCGCGAGATCGGCGTGTTCTGCGAACTGCACCCCTGGGACATGTCCGAAGAGGACATCCGTGCCTTCGCCCCACGTGGCATCATTCTCGCCGGTGGCCCCGAGTCGGTTCACGAAGCCAACAGCCCACGCGCGCCACAGGCGGTTTTCGAACTCGGCGTACCATTGCTGGGCATCTGCTACGGCATGCAGACCATGGCCGAGCAACTGGGCGGCAAGGTTGCCGGCTCGGACCTGCGCGAGTTCGGTTACGCCCGCGTCGATGTAGTCGGCAAGAGCCGCCTGCTTGACGGCATCGAAGACCATGTCGACGCCGACGGCGTGCTGGGCCTGGACGTGTGGATGAGCCACGGTGACAAAGTCATCCAGATGCCTGCCCAGTTCAACGTCCTGGCCAGCACCCCGAGCTGCCCGATTGCCGGCATGTTCGATGACGCGCGTGGTTACTACGGCGTGCAGTTCCACCCGGAAGTGACTCACACAAAGCAGGGCGGTCGCATCCTCACTCGCTTCGTGCAGGATATCTGCGGCTGCGAAGCCCTGTGGACGCCCTCCAACATCGTTGAAGACGCCATCGCCCAGGTGCGTGAGCAAGTCGGTTCGGCCAACGTGCTGCTGGGCCTGTCCGGCGGCGTCGACAGCTCCGTGGTTGCTGCGCTACTGCATCGTGCAATCGGTGACCAGCTGACCTGTGTGTTCGTCGACAACGGCCTGCTGCGCCTGCACGAAGGCGACCAGGTGATGGCCATGTTCAAGGAGAACATGGGCGTCAAAGTGATCCGCGCCGACGCCGAGAAGCAATTCCTCGACAACCTGGCCGGCGAAGCCGACCCGGAGAAGAAGCGCAAGATCATCGGCCGCACCTTCATCGATGTGTTCGATGCCGAAGCCAGCAAACTGGACAACATCCAGTTCCTCGCCCAGGGCACCATCTACCCGGACGTGATCGAGTCGGCTGGCGCCAAGAGCGGTAAGGCCCACGTGATCAAGTCGCACCACAACGTCGGTGGCTTGCCTGAGGAAATGAACCTCAAGCTGGTCGAGCCGCTGCGCGAACTGTTCAAGGACGAAGTGCGCAAGATCGGCCTCGAACTGGGCCTGCCGTACGACATGGTCTACCGCCACCCCTTCCCGGGCCCGGGCCTGGGCGTGCGCATCCTCGGTGAAGTGAAGAAGGAATACGCGGACATCCTGCGTCGCGCCGACCACATCTTCATCGAAGAGCTGCGCAAGGCCGACTGGTACCACAAGACCAGCCAGGCTTTCGTAGTTTTCCAGCCGGTCAAATCGGTTGGCGTGGTCGGTGACGGCCGTCGCTACGCCTGGGTCGTCGCCCTGCGCGCCGTGGAAACCGTGGACTTCATGACCGCACGCTGGGCGCACCTGCCCTATGAGCTGCTGGAGACCGTAAGCGGCCGGATCATCAACGAAATCGACGGTATCTCCCGCGTCACCTACGACGTGTCGAGCAAGCCGCCAGCGACCATTGAGTGGGAGTGATCCCACGTCCGGCCTAGGCCGGTAGTAAGTGGTCAGAAAACCAAAAGCCCGCGTAATGCGGGCTTTTGGGGTTTTTGGGTTTTGCACATTCAGTTCGCGTACACACGGTTCTCAGAACGTGGGCATGCGTTGCGCCTCGCCCTACCAGCGCATCAAACCGCCTGCGCCTTGGCCAACTGCTCGCCTTCCAGCCAGGCGCCGATTTCGCTGGCAGGCATGGGTTTGGCGAACAGATAGCCCTGGGCCCAGGTGCAGCCGAGGTTTTTCAGGGCGGCGAGTTCTGCTGCGGTCTCCACGCCTTCGACGATGCATTCCAACTGCATGTCTTGGCACAAGGCAACCAGCGACTTGACGATCTTGAAGCTGGCCGGGTCGAGGTGGATGTCGGTGACGAAGGTTCGGTCAACCTTGAGTTTGGTTAGCGACAGCGCGTGGATGTGGCTCAGGCTGGAATAGCCGGTGCCGAAGTCGTCGAGGGAAATACCGCAGTCCAGTTCGCGCAACCGGCTGATGGTCCGCTGAGTCTGCGGCAGGTCCTGGATGGCCGCGGTTTCGGTGATTTCCAGATCGAGGCAGGCCGGGGGGAAGCGGCTGCTTCTGATCAGCTCGACGATCTGCTGGGCGGCGTCTTCCGAGCCACAGTCATGGGCGGACAGGTTGAAGGACAGGCGCATGCCCGCAGGCCAGCTCGTAGCGGCCTCCAGCGCCTTGCTCAGCAACGGCAGCGTGAGGCGATTGACCAGGCCAGCGCGCTCGGCAATCGGGATGAATTCACAGGGCGACACGTTACCCAGTTCGGGGCTTTCCCAACGTGCCAGTGCCTCGAAGGCGACGGTTTGCTCAGTCTGAATATCCACGATGGGCTGGAACACCACGTGAAACTCACGATCCAGATCGGCCCTGCGCAGTGCCTGTTCGGTCAAGCCTTCGCGATTGAGCTGCTGGCGATGGTCGGCGCTGAACAGGCAGACCGTTCCAGGGCGCTGGCGCTTGCTCTGATACAGGGCATAGTCGGCGTATTCATAAACCTGCATGGCGCTGGATGCCTGATCCGGGAAGGTTGCGATGCCCAGTGACCCACTGATCTGAATCGGGATGTCCACCAGCAGGAACGGCTCGCGCAGGCTGGCGCAGATTTTCTCGCCAAACGCCCGTAACTGATCGTCGCTCATGGCCTGCGTGATGATCAGGGCAAACTCGTCGCCGCCCAGCCGGGCCAGGTGAACACCTTCGTCGAGCAGCCCCGTCAGGCGCTGGCCGACCTGATAGAGCAGCCTGTCGCCCACGCTATGGCCATAGAGATCGTTGACCGGCTTGAAGCCATCCAGGTCGATCAGCCCCACGGCCAGGCGAGTCTGCTGCTTGCTGGCGCGGGACAGCTGCGTGTCGAGGCGCGAAAAAAACTGCCGTCGGTTAGCCAGTCCGGTCAGGCTGTCCTGGTTGGCCAGGTGCAGGTTTTCCTCGCTGAGTTTTGCCGTTTGCGCCTGCATGTTCACCAGCCGGGTGAAGTCGGCGTATTGCGCCTTGAGGATGATCAGCATGGCGATGGACACCAGCAGCACGTCGATCGCTGTGGCCACGAAGGTCATGATGTTGGTGGACGCGAAGAACACCACGAAGGCCGTGTTGACCACCGCCGTGGTGGCCAGGGCGGCTGGCAGCAGGTGCATCATGCAGAAAATGCAGCCGATGACGGTGATCGCCATATAAAAGGCGACATGCGCCTGGGTGTAGCCGTCGCCATAGGGGAACAGCGCCAGCGACCAGGCGGTGAACGCCACGGCTACGAAGGGCGCGAGCATATTGGTGCGTTTCAGCTCTTTCAGCATCTGCGCCGGGCTGCGCGCCTGCCCGCGTGTGCGTACCCATTCCACAGCACGGATCACGCCGAACAACGTCATGATCAACGGGCAATAGACCACCAGCCAGCGCGGTGCGACCGCAAAGTGGGTGCCCGCCAGCATCAGGGTGTTGACCAGCAGGATGAAATACATCATCGGCAATTGGCGAGCCAGCGCAATGTATTGCGCCTTGACCAGGCCAGGGTTGTCCTTGGGCACGGACATTAACGCCCGCACGGCGAGCAGTGTTTTGTTCATCAGGCGACGCTCTGAAAATAGACCAGATAAATAACCGAGCGGATCATCCTTTCCAGCCTGGACAGAGCAGGGCTAAACGCTGCTCTCATGGGATCGTGTCGGCCGATCTTCAGGTTTCTGCAATCTCTACGACTGGTGGCATTTTGATTTCGTTCCATCATCCGGTCGCGACAGGGCGCGCGAGGCAGACTCAACGCGAATCAGGCGGTTGATTCGGGGCGCTCGGCGGGCCTGCGCCTAGGCTCTGTACTGACCCTAAGGCTTAGGGGCGCGAACATGAAGCCTGCTTGGTCGCGGGCTTTTTGCATCCCAAGCCCGAAATGGGCAGGCGACGTTGTCGGCAGTGTCGCGACGATATGGCCTCTCCAGATGGCCCCCTCCGCTCTGGATCAGCCGTTCAAATCTTTTATGTAACAGTCGGGAACTTTGTTAGTAATGACTATCGTTGTGATAAAGATTTTCGAATATGATTGTTGTATGACCTCTACTGGCTTTTTGCGGCGGCGCGGAATGATGCTAACGGCAGGGGCCTTCCAACAATCAAGGATCTTGAGCATGACTCATTGCAAACCCAGGGCCATTCCCGCAACCGTGTCCTGGCAGCGGACTGCTACGGCCGCTCTGTTCTGCGCTCCTCTGGTTGGCGTGCCCCTGAGTGTGAGTGCTCAGGAGGCCACCACCATCAGTGAAGAGGAGGCCTATCGCCTCGCGCCGATCATCGTCAACTCGCAGGCGGCAGCCAGCGACGACAGCACTTCGGTAGTCGCTCAGGAGCTTTGGGTGGGTGGCAAGGTGGCGACCAACGTCCTTCAATACGCCAGCGTCGGTTTCCGTTATCACGCAGAAGGAAATCGAGCAGCGCGGTGCCAGTACGACTGAAGAAGTGTTGAAGTACACGCCGGGCGTTATTGCCGACTACTACAGCACCGACGATCGCAACGACTACTTCCAGATTAGGGGTTTCAATGCCACGACTTACCGCGACGGTCTGACCCTGGGCTCGATGCGCGGCGTGCGTGAGGATTCGTTCGCCTACGAGCGTGTCGAAGTATTGCGTGGGGCCAACTCGACGTTGTTTGGCCCGGCCGATCCAGGTGGCTCGGTGAACTTCGTGACCAAGAAGCCGCGTTTCGACAAGTTCGGGCAAGTCTATGCGAGCTACGGTTCCTTCAATCACAAGGAGACCGGTATCGACGTCGGTGATTCGCTGAATGCGGATCAGACGCTCGCGTATCGATTCACCGGTAAGTTTCAGGACAGCGATCGGGAATATGACCACTCACAAGACGATAACAACTTCGTCATGGGGGGACTGACCTGGGCGCCGACGGCTTTTACCTCGGCCACCCTGGTGGTGGATCACCTGCGCCAGGACAGCACGCCGAACAGCGGCGGTTACCCGATGGACAGGGAGTATGATCGCGACGAGTTCTTTGGCGAGCCGACCTACAACTTCCATGATGTCGAGCGCACGAACATCAGTGGCAGCTTCAGCCACAACTTTGACAATGGCTTCACGTTGAGCAGTAACCTGCGCTATAGCGATTTGTCCGATGAGTACGGCTACGCCTATATCAGTGATGCGGCCGGGCATACCGGAACGGTAGTTGACCGCGGCTACCTGGGTTATGACAGTGAAGCCAAACAGTTCAATGGCAACGTCATCCTGCAATATGATGCGCGCTTCGAGAACATCGATAGCAGCAGCATCGTGGGTGTCGAGTATCTCGACGCCTCGAGCAAGGGAGTTTCCGTATATGGTTCGGCAGATCCAATTGATGTAGCCAATCCGCGGTATACCGGCGTTTCTGCACCGATCATTTATGAGAACAAGGACCGAGACAACAAGGTCAAGTCCGTATTCCTGCAGCAGAATCTGTCGTTCTACGAGCGTTTCATTGTCACGTTCGGTATGCGCAACGACTCCATGGACGTTTCGGAAACCGACCACCTAGCTGCAAGCAAGGCGTCTGATCACTACTCGGAAAACTCCCTCCGTGGTGCATTGACCTATATCGTCACTGACGAAGTCTCCACCTACATCAGCATGGTCGAGTCCGTCGCTCCTCCTGAGGTGGGCACTACTCCAGAGCGCGGCACGCAATATGAGGTCGGAGTGAAGTATTCGCCGACAGCGATCAATGCGCTGTTCTCTGCCGCAGTCTATGAGCTGACTCAGGAAGATGTCGCCACAGCGGACGTGCAACAGAACGGTGTTATCGACCAGCAGACCGTGGGTGAGCAGCGTGTGCGTGGCCTCGAGCTGGAGGCCAAGGCCGAGTTGACCGATAACCTGAGCCTGGTGGGTGGCTACACCTACATGGACACCGAGGTGCTGCGCGGTGCGCTGCAGGTATGGAACGGCGCGGCCTATGATGTCGTATCGATCAAGGGCAACAGGTTGGTTACCGCTCCGAAACATTCGGCCTCGCTCTGGAGTTACTACAGCGTGCCGGGAACGGACGTCAGTGTCGGTCTGGGCGCCCGTTATGTAGGGTCCTATTACTTCAACGATCTCAACGACAACGGCGAGAGCAAAGGCACCACGGTATTTGATGCCGCGTTCAACTACCAGATCGCCAAGGGCACAGACCTGGCCATCAACCTCAACAACCTCTTCGACGAGCAGCACGTGGTCGGTCGCGGTAGTGCGAACTACTACAACTCTGGCCGCGAAATCACCGCCAAGGTGAGTTACAACTGGTAAGTGGGTGCAGCGTCGCCTGAGCGTTTTTTAGCGTTCGGGTGGTGTTCAGGGCTGCTATCGTCCTGCGAGGCGGGGCCGTTTCTAAATGCATCACCCATGAAAAAGGCGCGAATCGTTAGTCGATTCGCGCCTTTTTCATTTATTCGTTGCTATCCGGCTCGTCGTTAGGCGTCAGCGTCAGCCGAAGACATGCGCCGAGATGAGCTTGGAAATTTCCACGATTGCCGTCTTGCCGGTGAACTCGAATTTCACTTTGCCGAGCGAGGAGAAATGGATCTCCAGTTCAGCGTCCAGATCGAAGGTGCCGGAGGTTTCGATCGAGTAGGCGACGATGTTCTTGTAGGGCAGGGAGGTGAAGTCCTTCTTGCTGCCGGTAAGGCCCTGCACGTTCACGGCGATGATGCGCTTGTTGGTGAATACCACGCCGTCGCGCAGGGATTTGTAGGAGTCGATGACCTGTTCGTTTTCAAGCAGCAGGGCGCTGACGCGTTGGGCATATTCGTCGTTCTGCTTGAGTTTGAAAAAGCTTTTGTTATTGAAATCGATCATCCACGGTCTCTCAATTGGCCAAGGTTTAGTCGTCCTCGTAGGAAACTGCTGCAGTGCTGTTTTGGCAAGCTGCAAATCGGCAGGGTTCAGCGTCGATCAATGTCCTCTAGCCGAGCCTTGCGGGTGTCACTGGCTGCGCTCAACCATCCCGAGAATGATCGCCTGCAGTTCATCCCGTGCCTGCGCTTCACTGATATCGCCGGCCACCGCGGCGTCGCTGAGCGAGTCGGCGGCGCCGAGCATGGCCCACAGGCTGGCGGCTGATATACCGCTGGGCGTGCAGAAGGGGGCCAGAATCGTGGCGCATTTTTCGATGAAGGCATGCTGGTACTGCTTTTTCACGGCTGCCAGTTCGGGGGAGCCGTTGAGGGCTGCCACGACATCGGATATTTCCCGCCCCTGGGTCAGCACGCAATTGACGTAGCTGGCGGCGATGACGCGGCTCTTGTCCTGCAGGTTTGCGGCAGCAGCTTCGATGGCTGCGTCGAAGAGTTGCGTCTGGCGCTCGTCGTAATCCTGGTACAGCGCCGCCAACAGCCCATTGCGGGTACCGAAATGGTCATACACCACCGGCTTGGTCACGCCCGCGGCCTCGGCCAGCCTGCCCAGCGTCAGGGCGTCCGTACCCTCGTTGCCGATCAACTGCCACGCCACTTCGAGGAGCTGGCGCGTGCGCTCCTCTCGTGGCAGGCGGCGACGTGGCGATTGGTTGTGCTGCGGACTCATCGATACTCCGGGTGGTTCAGGATGGCTCGGCGAACAGCTTACGGCCTATCGCCCGTGCCGTCTCCAGATGCGCCTCGGGATAGCCCGGGTCCGATGCCAGCAGAAGGTGCGATGAAGCCACCGGGGCGCCGCAGTAATCGAAGATTCCGTGCTCGATCTGCGTCTTCATCGCCTGCCCGTAAGCGTGGCGTGTGAAGGTGCCGGCGTCCGCACCACCAATGGCCACCAGGTGGACGGGGAGGCGCTGCAGCTTCTTTACCAGCTTGCCGTTCTCGGCCTCCTCATAGGCCCAGCCGCTGGTGAACACGCGGTCGATCCAGCCCTTGAGCTGGCCCGGGAAGGACCACCAGTAGATCGGGTAGACCAGCACCAGCGCGTCAGCCCGTTCGAGACGGGCGTGCTCGGCGGCGACATCGGCCGGCACCGGGCCGCGTTTCTGGAACAGGGCGATGTCTGCCTCGCCATAAGTCGGGTCGAAGCCCTCGGCCGTCAGGTCGGCGAGCGCCACCGAGTGTGTAGGCGCCGAGCTGCGCACGCCATCGGCAAGCTGCGCAGCAACGGCGTGGGTGAGCGAGTATGGGGTCGGATGGGTGAAAACGATCAGGGCGTGCATGGGCATTACCTCCAGTAGGGATTACCTACTACTGGTAACTTACTTTTGGTAGGTTTTCGAGCCTGACTTGTTAACTGCTCGTTCTGCATGCCGGATAATGGCGCGTTGCCTGCGCGAAGGTACGCAAATAAGCGCCCGACTCAGAGGTGTGCTGGAACCCAGGGGCCGCGTACGGGGATATCGGGAAACGGGGTGTCCAGAACACGCAGTTCGGCATCCTTCGGCGTGTTGTCGCCCGCACCTTGAATGCTGACGATGTCTTGCGGGCAGGCTGAGAAGGCGACGAAGCAGTCCATCTCCGCGCGCAGGGTGATGGAGTCGCCAGGGCGGGTAACGGTTGGCAGGGTCTGCAGATGGATGTTGTCCGGCTGTACGCGGATGTTCATGAAGATGTTGAACGAGGCGAGATTGCGGCGCGGCGGGGTGACGCCCAGTTCCAGCATGCCTTCGAACAGGTTGTCCGCACAGTTGCGGTGATAGTGCGTGCAGCCCAGCAGCTCATAGCGGCGCCGGTCGCAGGCTGCCATGAAGGTGTCGTGAACGCCCGGCGAGGTGTCCTCGACCAGGGTGAGAATCGGGTGGCGCTCGCTGGTGACGAAGCTGTCGCCGACCACCGGATTGAGGTGCTGGTTGTAGACGCGCGTCGCTTCCATGCACATGCATTCGTCGAGGTCGTAGGCATTCCATGCCCAGCAGTCGACAACCTGCGTACCGTAAGTGTTGATGACCTGTACCGACTGGCCGGCGCGCAGGCGTACAGCCTTGCCGTGACCGGCGGGAATGATGGTGGATGAAGTAGTCATGCTGATGGCTCGCTAAATAGTTAGGCGGGGCGGTGACGTGTCAGGCGGCGCTCAACCGAGCCCGCCGCTGCGTCGATCGCCAGTGTGACCAGCCAGTAGCACAGCGCTACGGCCAGGTAGATTTCCAGGGGGGCGTAACTTTGCGAAATGGCCTGCTTGGCGGCGTACATGAACTCCTCCACGGAGACGATGGACAGCAGCGCCGAGTCTTTAACCAGGCCGATGAGCAGTCCGGTAGCCGGAGGGATGGCGACGGGCAACGCTTGCTGCAGGGCCACGTCTCGTAAGGTGCTCCAGCGTGACAGCCCCAGCACGCGGCAGGCCTCGAACTGCCCGCGCGGGATGGACGCGAAAGCGGCCCCCAGCACCTGTGCCAGGTAAGGCCCGTAGTAAAGGCTCAGGGCGGTTACTCCAACTGCAGGCGATGACAGCGTGATGCCGTATTCAGGCAGGATGAAGAACAGCACGTAGATCAGCACCAGCAGCGGCAGGCCGAGGATGAAGTCGCAGTAAAGGCGGCCCGCTGTCTTCAAGGCACGGCTGGAGCTGCGCAGCTCGGTCCAGGTCAGCAATGCGGCAAAGCCGAGCGCCATCAGCGCGGCGATCAGCGACAGCACCAGGCTGTAGAGCAGGCCATTCAGCAGCGGTGCGGCGTATTGCCCGATAACGGTGAAATCCATCAGTTGGCCCTCGCCCTGTCGAGCCGTGTTTGCAGGCGACGGGCCAGCAAAAGAATCGGCCAGCAGATCAGCAGGTAGCCAAGCACGATGGGCAACATCACGGGCGTCGCTTCGTAAGTTCTGGCAATGATCAATTGCCCGGCGTAGGTCAATTCGGTCACGGCAATAACCGAGGCCAACGGTGTGGTCTTGACGATCAGGGTGAACTCGTTGACCAGCGCCGGCAGGCTACCGCGCAGTGCCTGCGGTGCCAGCACATAGCGCCAGCACTGAAAACGTGTCAGCCCCGACACTCTGGCGGCCTCGCGCTGGCCGCGCGGCACGGCTGCGTAATTGGCGCGCAGTATCTCGGCAGTGTAGGCCGCGCTATTGAGCCCGATCGCCAGGATGGCGGCGAGCAATGGCTTGCCGCCCAGGCCGATCAGCGGCAGTGAGAAGAACACCAGAAACAGTTGCACGATGGAGGGCGTACCGCGCATCAGGCTGACGTACAGTCTGGCCGCACTGCGCAGCAGCAGAAAACGCTGCTCGCGCAGCCACCAGATCACATGGCCGAACAGAAAGCTGATGATCGCCGCGGTGATCGTCAGCTCCAGCGTGGCCATCAGCCCGGTGGCCAACTCTGGAACGGCCTTCGACATCTGTGCAAACACGGGTTACTCCGGGAAGTCGCTCAGGTTTTCGGCCACCGACATCGCGACCGCGCCGGGCTGGTCGTTACCCGCAATACCGGTGCAGCAGGTCGATACCACGAACAGCATGTCCTGAACGACGCGGCAGGTGATCTTGTCGCCTGCTTTGACGGTGCTGGGTTTCGGATGAATGCTGCCGTCTCGTTCCAGCGCCACGTGCATGAACAGGTTGATCGGGTCCGGCAGTTTCGGTTGTGCGCGGCCCAGGCGAGCGAGTTCAGCCTGCAGCGACTCGACGCAGCCGGTCCCGGCGTAGCCCCGGCTGCGAAGGAACGCGGTCGTCGAGGCGGGCAGCAGCAGGTCATGTTTACCGATGCTGTCCTTGCCCAGCACCATGACGGGACGGCGGCGATTGTTGACCAGACGCATGCCCGAGCCGAGCACGTAGGAGTTGCTGAATACGCGGGTGTGGTGAACCGAAAGGTGCACCATGGGATCGGCTTCGCTGAAGCCGAACAGGCTGGCCACGGCACCGTCGTCCAGCGCTTCGATGCGCAGCAGCTGGCCGCGTTTCACCGCGATGGCGCCAGCGCATCCCGCAGCCACGTCGACCCGGCACATGGGTAACGGCGCCCGATCCAGGATGTGTTCTTTCATGATGAGCATGTTCTTATCCTCGGGCGGCGTGAGCGGGCACGTCGTCAGTGATGCGAATGTCGATGGGGGTCACTTGCAGGCCATTGCCCGGGATGATGTCCTGAGGGCAGGAGGAGACCGCGCAGACCAGGTTCTTCAACGCCTTGAAGACGACATAATCGTTCGGGCGGCTGATCGGATCGGTGACCTGCATGCGGCCGTCGGCGGTCACCGGGCCGTTTTGAAACAGGTTGAAGGGCTCCGGAACGTTCACCGCCAGCACGCCATAATCGACCAGGCCCTCGTGCATGTTGTCGAGGCAGTTGCGGTGGCCCTCCACGCCGAAATCGACGCTGAAGCGAGTGGCGTCACAGGCCGGCACGTTGGCGTCATGTACGCCGACGGTATCTGCCAGCACTTCAAGCAATGGCTCGTCGTTATTGGAGTAGAGGCAGTGGCCCACCTTGAAGAACAGTGAGCCAAGCCGCCGCCGGGTGTGAACGGGAGACAGGTACTCGGCCGTGTTTTCATGGACGACTGCGACGAAGTCAGCGGCCTGCTGCCCCTCGGAATCAACCACCTGGATGTACTGGCCTGCTCGTACCTCAAAAGTACGGCCATGGCCGGCGGGGACGTGCACGTGGTTATGTTGGCAAGGCATGGGAGGGCTCACTTGGTTGGGATGAAGTCGGTGGACGGCAGTTCAAACGTCACGCCGAGGTATTGCTGTTGCAGCTTCTGCAGTTCTCCAGACGCCTTGAGGGCAAGAATTTCGTCGCTGATGAGTTGGTTCAGGCGTTCGTCATCCTTTCGGGTCGCCCAGCTGATCCATTGGCTGTCTCCGAGCTCGCCAACCTGTTTCAACTTGCCCGGCAGCTTTTGCGCAAGGCCGCCGAGCACGGTGATGTCGTCGAACACGAAATCGGCGCGGCGTGTCATCAGTGTCGCCAGCGTCTGGTCGACACTGTCCACGCTGACGATCTTGATCGTTTCCAGCCCCTTGGCCTTCAGTTCGGTGTTGAATTGCTTGAGTAGCTGCTCTGGAGCGGTCGTGGTCTTGACGGCGGCCGTCAGGCCGGCGAGTGACTCGACCGTCAGCGGCTTGGCCGCGATGCGCTGCTCGTCGGCACGGACCAGTACGGCATTCACGCTCTTGCCGAACGGCACAGTGAACAGCACCTTGTCGGCGCGCTCGGCGGTGACGTTGAGCGAAGAGCCTTCTGCATCCACCGAGCCGGCGATGAGTGCCGGGATGATGCCGCTGAAGGCCATCTTCTGATACTCGAGCTGGACGCCCAGCCTGGCCGCCACGTGCTTCATGATCTCGGGGGCGTAGCCAACGAT
Organism: Phytopseudomonas punonensis; assembly: GCF_900142655.1. Taxonomy (GTDB): domain Bacteria; phylum Pseudomonadota; class Gammaproteobacteria; order Pseudomonadales; family Pseudomonadaceae; genus Aquipseudomonas; species Aquipseudomonas punonensis. The sequence continues at coordinate 200,084 of NZ_FRBQ01000003.1, forward strand.
GTTGCCAGCGTCGTCGGTGTATTCGTAAGGCGCGAAGGTGGGGTCGATGGCGACCACCAATTTGCCCTTGGCCTTCACCTCATCGAGGGTGTCAGCGCTGGCGGAGCAGGCGATGCCGAAGCCCAGGGTCAGGGCGGCGAATGTCAGGGCAAAACGGGAAGTGAACGTCTTCATGATGAGCGCCTTGGGTCGTGGGGGCCAAGGGGCTATCGCAGGAAGTGTGCCAGGATTTCAAAAGGCAGGAGGAGGCTTGGATTTAACCTTATGGAACAGTGGTTTCAGTTTATTAATTTATGAAATTCATGTTTCTTTTTTGGGTGCGGCATGGCGTCAATCGCCCTGATTTGGGATGGCGCGCTCTTTGTTGGTGCGCTATCGGCCGCTTTCCAGTTCATCGAGTCGTTGGTGAAGTAGCTCCGTTCTTTCCAGGTGCGATGCCTTGCTGCCACTCAGCTCCTTGCCCACCAGGGAGCAAAGCAGGTTGGTAATGGCGGCGACACCGGCGTTACTGTCGAACATCAGCGTACTTTCGGTATGGCAGCGAACGATCCAGGTGGCCAGGCGGGCAGGGCTGCCGGCCAGCACATCTGCCAGGTAGAGCATGCGAACGCCAAGCTCGGACATCGCCACCATGCTCGCTTCCAGCGCCGGCATGCGTCGGCGCAGGCCGATGCAGATGGCCAGGTCATCCTTGCCAAGCGATGCGAGGTATTCGGCGAGGCTGTCTCCAGGGGAAGGCAGCAGCATGATGTCGCCGCGTACCTGGATCAGGTTGCTGCGAAACATGTGGGCGATGGTTTGGCTATGCCGGAAACCGATGATGACGACACGTCTGGCGCCGGCGATGGCTTGGGCCGCATCGAGGAGTTCTTTGCGATTCAGCGACTGGTAGGTCTCATAGATATTGGCAATCTCCTGATCCAGATGATGCTGGATGAGATCGTCAGAGCTGCTCTCGCTGCGCCCTCGGTCCTGCAGATAGAGCGGCGAACCACTACCGCGCGACTCACGTGCCTCGCGACGTGCTTCGTCATAGGAGGTGTAGCCCAGCGTGCGGAAAAAACGCGTGGTGGTGGCCTTCGATACACCCGCATGGCCGGCCAGTTCGGTAGCCGTCTGCATGGCCAACTGGCCCGGAGAGGCCAGGATGACGTCGGAGAGCTTCTGCTCCACCGCGGACATCGCTTCGTAGCGCGCCTTGATTCTTCCCTCCAGCGAAGTCGAGGAGAGGGGAGCGGATGGGGTCTTGCTGATACGGGGCATGAAAGGGCTCTGGGTGCAGGCGATTTGGGCCCGAGTCTAGCCGCAAACCTCTAGCCAGGCGTATACCCTGTCGGCCGCCCCTCGAGCGCCTGGCGCTTGCGTTCTCTTCCAGGCCCATGGATTGCTCGCGCAGTGAGCCCTTACCGGTGGGCTCGCCCAGCAGCATCGTCAAGTCGCTTGAAAAAACGCACCCTGATTGCAGGTGCTCGTCGCGGTGGATTTTCTTGAGAATCAGCCGCAGTTGGCCCGTATAATCGCGGGTAACTTTTTGTGTCGGCCTTCTAATGGTGGAAAGCCTGCGGGCTATCACGGGCGATGTCAGAGTCGCTCCCGGCAATTTTTCGTTTGAGGAAAGGGTCAATGTCTGCTCATCGAGTAATGGGTCTGGCGCGGGCGATCGCCGCGGGTGTGTTGTCTTCCCTGCTGTTCGCCACCGGTGTGCAGGCTGATGACGCGGTAACCCTGACGCTGTACAACGGCCAGCACGAAGCCACCGGCAAGGCCGTGGCAGCAGCGTTCGAGAAGAAGACCGGCATCAAGGTGCTTATTCGCAAGGGTGGTGGCGGCCAACTGGCCAACCAGATCGCCGAGGAAGGCGAGCGCTCGCCGGCCGACATCATCTACACCGAAGAAGCACCGCCGCTGATCAAGCTCGGCAGCCAGGGCCTGTTGGCCAAAGTCGATGACAGCACCCTCAAGCAGATCGATGCCAAGTTCTCCGACGACAACGGCAACTGGATCGGCATCACTTCGCGCGTGCGCGTGCTGGCCTACAACCCGGATCTGGTCACCGAGGCCGAGTTGCCGAAGAGCGTGCTGGAAGTGGCTGACCCCGAGTGGGCTGGCAAGATCGCCTTCGTGCCGAGCAGCGGTGAGTTCCTCGGCCAGACCGCCGCGGTCATCCGCCTCAACGGCCGCGAAGCCGCCGAAGAATGGCTGACCGGCCTCAAGGCCTTCGGTAGCACCTACACCAATAACGTGATCGCCATGAAGGCGGTGGAGAACGGCGAGGTCGGCGCTGCGCTGGTCAACAGTTATTACTGGACGGCGCTGAAGAAAGAGAAGGGCGAGCTGAAGTCCAAGCTGCATTACTTCGCCGATGGTGATGCCGGCGGTCTGTCGAGTGTGTCTGGTGCCGCAGTGGTCAAGGCCAGCAAGCACCCGAAAGAGGCGCAGCAGCTTCTTGCCTTCATGATCAGCGAGGAGGGCCAGAAGGCCGTGCTCACCCAGTCCGCCGAATACCCGGTCAACCCCAAGGTGGCGGCCGATCCGCTGCTCAAACCCTATGACCAGCTCAAGCCGCCGGCCATCACCGCTGCGCAGATCGGCCTGGCCGAGGATGCTCTGGAGTTGCAACGCGAAGTGGGTATGAACTGATCATGCAGCCTCAGGCGGTTACGCCAGAATTGCCGCTGCCTGCGGTTACCGTCAGCACGCGTCGTCGCAAGGCACCACCGATCTGGCTGCAGCTTCCCGTGCTGGCGCTGCTGCTGCTCGCCGCGCTGCCGCTGTTCTTCGTGGTGGTGCGGGCGGCCCAGGTCGGGCCCCATGAAGCCTTCGCGCTGCTGTGGCGACCATTCGTGTTCGGCCTGTTGGCTAACACCCTGAAACTGATGGTGCTGGTGACTCTGGGCTGTGCGCTGCTTGGCCTCGCCCTGGCCTGGCTGGTGGAACGCAGTGACCTGCGCTGGCGCCGGCACTGGAACGTGCTGCTGTGCCTGCCGTTCGCCATTCCCTCGTTCGTCAGCGGCTTTACCTGGGTGTCGATCAGCCCGCTGTTCGAGGGCCTGGGCGGCACCGTGCTGGTGATGATCCTGTCCAAGTACCCGCTGATCTACCTGCCGGTGGTGGCAGTGCTGCGCAACCTTGACCCGGCCATGGAAGAGTCGGCGCGGATGCTTGGCTGCAGTCGCCGCCAGGTGTTTTGGCGGGTCACGCTGCCACTGCTGCGCCCGGTGCTGATGGCCACCAGTTTGCTGGTGGCGGTGCATATGCTGGTCGAGTTCGGCGCGCCATCCATCATGCGCTATCAGACCTTCACCACCGCCATTTACCAGCAGTTCGAGCTTGAGTTCAGCGGCAGCAACGCGGCAATGCTGTCGGCGCTGCTGCTGGGGCTGTGCATGTTGCTCTTGTGGGGCGAGTTCCGCCTGCGCGGGCGTGGCTTTGCGCGTACCGGCCAGGGTGTAGCGCGCAGCGCAGCGAGGGTTCGCCTGGGCCGCTGGAGCGTACCCGCTCAGTTGATGCTGCTGGCGCTGGTGGCCATCGGCTGCGGCGTGCCGCTGGTGATGCTGGGGTTCTGGATCGTCGAAGGCAGCTCGGCCAGCTTCCCGGTGGTGGAAATCGCCGAGACGCTGTGGTCGTCGCTGACCTATTCCTTTGGCGGCGCCTTGTTCAGTTGCCTGCTGGCGTTGCCGGTGTGTCTGGTGGTAGTGCGCTATTACGGGCGTATGGCAACGCTCGCCGATCGCCTGCCGTATCTGCTGCACGCCTTGCCGGGTTTGGTGATCGCCTTGTCGCTGGTGTTCTTCGCCCTCGGCTACGTACCGGCGCTGTACCAGACGAGCATCCTGCTGCTGCTGGCCTATGCGCTGCTGTTCATGCCGATGGCCCAGGGGCCGATTCGCGTGGCGCTTGAAAAGGCCTCGCCGCAGCTGGAAGAGGCTGCACGCACGCTGGGGCACACGCCGATTGCCACCTTTCTGCGGGTGACCTTGCCGATCATCTCGCCGGCCATTGGTGCCGGCTTCGTGCTGGTATTTCTCGACTGCATGAAAGAGCTGACTGCCACGTTGATTCTCGGCCCGACCGGCCTGGAAACACTGGCTACCAAGGTCTGGTCGCACACCGGCAACCTCGAATACGCCGGCGCTGCGCCTTATGCCGCGCTGATCGTGCTGGTCTCGGGCCTGCCGGTTTATTTACTGACCACCCGCGCTTACCGGCGTTCCTGAGCATGGGCGAGGCGCGATGTCACGGTGTCGCGGCTTAACGCCCCGGCGCTCAAGGTGTATCGTTCGCAGCTCTCCAGCGCCCGCAGAGGCGCCCCGAAATTACCTGATTAGCGTTACCGCAGTCCCGCTTCAGGAGCAGGCTCCATGAGTTTCACCCGTAGACAGGTTTTGGGCGGTCTGGTCGGCCTTGGTGTCGTTGGCCTTGGCGCTGGCGGCGCGCGTTATTGGCTGGGGCGGCCGTTCGACCGCAAGACCCACGACTACGAGCTGATCGCCGCGCCCCACGATATCGAACTGGTGCCTGGCCATGTCACGCCCGCCTGGACCTTTGGCGGCCAGGCACCGGGTGTGGAGCTGCGTTGCCGGCAAGGCGACGAGCTGCGCGTGCGCTTCATCAATCACCTGCCCGAGCCCACCACCATCCATTGGCATGGCATCCGCCTGCCACTGGAGATGGACGGTGTGCCCTATGTGTCCCAGGCGCCGGTATTGCCGGGTGAGTTCTTCGATTACCGCTTCGTTACCCCGGACGCCGGCAGCTACTGGTATCACCCCCATGAATCCAGCGCGAAACAACTGGGCCGCGGTCTGGTTGGCCCGCTGATCATCGAAGAGCGTGACCCGACCGGTTTCCAGCACGATCGCACGCTGTGCCTGAAGAGCTGGCACGTGGACGAAGAGGGCGCCTTCACTGCGTTCAGCGTACCCCGTGAGGCTGCCCGTGAAGGCACCCGTGGACGCTTGTCGACCATCAACGGTGTATCGCTACCAACCCTGGAGCTGCCCACCGGTCAGGTGGTACGCCTGCGCCTGATCAACGTCGACAGCACCATCACCTATCGCCTCAACCTCTCCGGCGGCGAGGCGCGGATCTACGCCCTGGACGGTAACCCGATCCAGCCGCGCCCGCTGGGCAAGGAGTACTGGCTGGGCCCGGGCATGCGTATTGACCTGGCGCTCAAGGTGCCGGCGGCTGGCAGCGAAGAGCTGTCGCTGCGTAACGGGCCGCTGCGCCTGGCCACCATCAAGCCCGTCGCCAGTAGCGAACCCTCCGCCGAGTGGCCGCCCGCGCTGCCACCAAACCCGGTAGCCGAGCCGGATGTGGAACGAGCCGAAACCCTGCGCTTCAACTTCGAATGGGCGGCGTCCCTTGCGTCGCCTGCCGATGAGGCGGCCGGCCGCTACAAGTATTGGCAGATCAACGGCCAGGCCTGGGACATTAACGACAAGACCTGCGCCGACCGGCCTATCGCCAAGCTGAAAAAGGACGGCCACTACATCTTCGTACTGCGCAACATGGCCCAGTACCAGCACCCGATCCACCTGCACGGGTTGATCTTCAAGGTGCTGGACTCCAACCGCCGCAAGATCGAGCCGTACTACACCGACACCTTCCTGCTCGGCAAGAACGAGACTGCGCGCATCGCCTTCGTGGCCGATAACCCCGGCGTGTGGATGTTCCACTGCCACGTCATCGACCATATGGAAACCGGCCTGATGGCCGCCATCGAGATCGCCTGATTTGAGTGCCCTGTTTTGAGAGCGTTAAATTGAGAGCCCCGCTGATCATCGACCGCAGTCGCGACGAGCGCTTTATGCGCGAAGCGCTGGAGCTGGCTGCCGAAGGGGCTCTACGCGGCGAAGTGCCGGTCGGCGCCGTGCTGGTGCAGGACGGCGAAGTGATCGGCCGCGGCTTCAACTGCCCGATTTCAACCTCAGATCCCAGTGCCCATGCCGAAATGGTCGCCATACGCGCCGCCGCCCAGGCCGTCGCCAACTACCGCCTGCCGGGCAGCACCCTCTACGTGACCTTGGAGCCCTGTGCCATGTGCGCGGGGCTTATCGTTCACTCGCGGGTACAGCGTATAGTCTTCGGCGCCAGCGAGCCGCGTGCAGGCATGGCAGTGAGCCGCGGCCAGTTCTTCGATCAGGCTTTCCTCAACCACCGTGTGCTGGTCGAGGGCGGGGTGCTAGCGGAGGAGTGCGGGGCGGTGTTGAAGGCGTTTTTCAAGGCGCGGCGCGGATAGTCTGTTTAACGACATGGTGCTATGGGGCCAGAGCGTCCTACACGCCTATGACAATACTTCAGGAGCATTAATATTGATCAAAGCAGGGATGTTTGCGCTGGCAGCAGTGCTGTTGGGCGCGTCTGCCCAGGCGGAGGAGCGGCAGGTTTATCTGGTGGCCACCGTGCATCTGGATGGCTCAAATCTGGCCCAGAGCATTTTCCTGAACGAGCCGGAAATCACCGAGTTGCAGGGCTGCCTCGATGCCGTGCGCAAGGGGCAACGTGAGCGCGATTGGCAGCAGTATCACCATATTTTCCGGAGCGATAAATTCAAGGGCTTCACCGGGCATATGCGTTATCGCTGCACCTACAGTGACCTGCAGATTAGTGGCTGGTACGACGGCCCGCGCTACAACCAGCCTTATCTGGTCAGCATTGATGATGACTCGGTGCTGAGTGTCAGCCGTTCTTCAAGCCAGGCGCAGTGCTCAAGCCAACTGCGGGCGTTGCCGGCCAAGAAGCAGGCGCAAAGTTTCTGCGCCATGGGTAATCAGACCGTTACTCGCTGAGTAGCTTTGGCCCAGTTTATGGGGGCCTGATCGGCCTCGTTGCGCGCTTTTATCGAGGTGATGAAAGACGTTTGGTAGCCACGCGTTCCCGGCGTTGGCAAGGGCTTAGAGCGGCGCTTTTTCCTGCTGCTCTGGATGGTCCTTGCCAACGCCGGGAACGTGCAGGCCGCTCTCGGCAACCTGGCTACCTTCGAGCTGTGGTTGGGTTACCCAGGTGAGGATGTCGTAGTAACGACGGATGTTGCGCACGAAGTGCACAGGCTCACCGCCGCGGGCGTAACCGTAACGGGTTTTGCTGTACCACTGCTTTTGCGACAGGCGTGGCAGGGTTTTCTGCACATCGAGCCACTTGTTGGGGTCGAGGCCGTCGGCTTCTGCCAACTTGCGGGCATCTTCCAGGTGACCGCCGCCGATGTTGTAGGAGGCGAGGGCAAACCAGGTGCGATCCGGCTCCTGAATGCTGTCCGGCAGCTGTTCCTTCACATGAACCAGGTACTTGGCGCCACCCTGAATGCTTTGCTGCGGATTGAGGCGGTCGGCTACGCCCATCGCCTGGGCGGTACGCAGGGTCAGCATCATCAGGCCACGCACGCCGGTCTTGGAGGTGGCGCCCGGTTGCCAGAGCGACTCCTGATAGCCGACGGCGGCGAGCAGGCGCCAGTCCAGATCGTTTTCCTTGGCGGCCTTGCGGAAGTGTTTTTCGTAGCGCGGCAAACGTTGCTGCAGGTGCTGGGCAAAGGTGTAGGCGCCGACGTAACCGAGTACGTCGACGTGGCCGTAATAACGTTCCTTGAGGCGCTGCAGGCTGCCGTTGTCCTGGGAGCGTCGCAGGAAACCGTCGACCTGTTCGAGCAGGCTGTTGTCTTCGCCCGGAGCTACGGCCCAGCCCAGATTACGCGAATCGCCAAGGTCGAAGCCAACGCGCACGTTGGGGAAATACACCTGGTTCATCGCCAGCTCGTTGGAGTCGACCAGGGTCAGGTCGATTTCGCCTTCGTCGACCATACGCAGCAGGTCGACTACCTCGACATCGGCCGACTCTTCATATTGCAGGTCAGGCTCTTCGGCTTTCAGCGCGGCGAGTTGTTCGGCATGGCTGCTGCCCTTGAGCACCAGAATCCGCTTGCCGATCAGATCCGCTAGGCGGCTAGGGCGGCGCTGACCGTTGCGGTAAACGATCTGCGGCGTCACTTCCAGATAAGGAATGGAGAAGCGTGCGCTCTGCTGACGGCCTGCACTTTCTACCAGGCCGGCGGCTGCCAATACCGGGCCGTTAGGCTGGCCGAGGCGGGCGAACAGGTCGTCGAGGTTGTCGGCAGTCTGGATTTCCAGTTTTACGTCGAGGTCATCGGCGAAACGTTTGACCAGCTCGTATTCGAAGCCGGTCTCGCCGTTGCGGTCCTGAAAGTAGGTGGCCGGGCTGTTTCGCGTTATCACGCGCAGCACGCCTTCCTCCTTGATCCGCTCCAGGCTGCTCGGAGGTTCCGCGCAGCCGCTGAGCATAAGGAGTAATCCGATCGCCGACAGCCAGCCGGCGTAACGCTTGCCAATCAGGTAAGGAGAGGGCATCGGCGCAGTATACGCCAACGCCGTGCCGTTCCATATCTGGACAGCGCAACTGCGCTCTGCTAGGCAAAAAAGCTTTTGCCAGCAGTGGTTGGCTGCGACCGTAAGACAGCGGCCATGGGCGAACAGGGCATGAGCGGGCGTGCCGCGCTCGCCGCTTTAGGCTAGAATATGCGCCCTCAAAGCACACCCCCTTCCCAGAGGCTGTCCCCTGATGCTGATCCTGCGCGGCGCTCCCGCCCTTTCCGCTTTTCGCCACGGTAAATTGCTCGAGCAACTGACCAGTAAAGTGCCTGCTGTGACCGGCCTGTATGCCGAGTTCGCCCACTTTGCCGACGTCGACGGTGCCCTGAGTGCCGACGAAGAGCAGGTACTGGCCCGTCTGCTCAAGTACGGCCCGAGTGTGCCAGTGCAGGAGCCCAGCGGTCGCCTGCTACTGACCATCCCGCGCTTCGGCACCATCTCGCCGTGGTCGAGCAAGGCCAGCGACATCGCCCGCAACTGCGGTCTGGAAAAGATTCGCCGCCTGGAGCGGGGCATTGCCTACTACGTATCCGGTGAGCTGAGCGACGCCGAGGTGCAGCAAGTCGCCGCATTACTGCATGACCGCATGACCCAGCTAGTGCTGAGCAACCTGCAGGACGCTGCCAAGCTGTTCAGCCATGCCGAGCCCAAGCCGCTGACCGCCGTGGACATCCTCGGCGGCGGTCGCGCCGCGCTGGAGAAGGCCAACGTCGAGCTGGGCCTGGCCCTGGCCGAAGACGAGATCGATTACCTGGTCAATGCCTTCCAGGGCTTGAAGCGCAACCCGCACGACATCGAACTGATGATGTTCGCCCAGGCCAACTCCGAGCACTGCCGCCACAAGATCTTCAATGCCAGCTGGGACATCGACGGCGAGAGCCAGGAAAAATCGCTGTTCGGCATGATCAAGAACACCTACCAGATGCACAGCGAGAACGTGCTGTCCGCTTATAAGGACAACGCCTCGGTGATCGTCGGCCATACCGCCGGGCGCTTCTTCCCCAATCCCGAAACCCGCCAGTACGGCGCGGTGCAGGAGCCGGTGCACATCCTGATGAAGGTGGAGACCCACAACCACCCGACTGCCATCTCGCCGTTCTCCGGTGCTTCCACCGGCTCCGGCGGCGAGATTCGCGACGAAGGCGCCACCGGTCGCGGTGCCAAGCCTAAAGCTGGCCTGACTGGGTTCACCGTTTCCAACCTGAACATCCCCGGCTTCGAACAGCCCTGGGAGCAGGCCTACGGCAAGCCCGAGCGGATCGTCACGCCGCTGGACATCATGATCGAAGGCCCGCTGGGCGGCGCCGCGTTCAACAACGAATTCGGCCGGCCGGCGCTGACCGGCTACTTCCGTACCTTCGAGCAATCGATCAGCACCCCCCATGGCGACGAAGTGCGCGGCTACCACAAGCCGATCATGCTCGCCGGCGGTATGGGCAACATCCGTGAAGACCACGTGCAGAAGGCCGAGATCACCGTCGGCGCCAAGCTGATCGTGCTCGGCGGCCCGGCGATGCTGATCGGCCTGGGCGGCGGCGCCGCTTCGTCGGTGGCGACCGGTGCCAGCTCGGCGGACCTGGATTTCGCTTCGGTGCAGCGCGAGAACCCGGAAATGGAACGCCGCTGCCAGGAGGTCATCGACCGTTGCTGGCAGCTGGGCGACGCCAACCCGATCGCCTTTATCCATGACGTCGGCGCCGGTGGTATCTCCAACGCCTTCCCGGAACTGGTCAACGACGGTGGCCGCGGTGGCCGCTTCGAGCTGCGCAACGTGCCGAACGACGAGCCGGGCATGGCCCCGCACGAGATCTGGAGCAACGAGTCCCAGGAGCGTTACGTGCTGGCCGTCAGCGCGGAGGACTTCGAGCGCTTCCAGGCCATCTGCGAGCGCGAGCGTTGCCCGTTCGCGGTGGTGGGTGAAGCCACCGAAGAGCCGCACCTGACCGTGACCGACAGCCATTTCGGCAACACCCCGGTGGACATGCCGCTCGAAGTGCTGCTCGGCAAGCCGCCGCGCATGCACCGTTCGGTCACCCGTGAAGCCGAACTGGGCGATGATTTCGACCCCAGCACCCTGGACATCCGCGAAGCCGCCGAGCGCGTTCTGCGCCACCCGGCCGTGGCCAGCAAGAGCTTCCTTATCACCATCGGCGACCGCACCATCACCGGCCTGGTTGCCCGTGATCAGATGGTCGGCCCGTGGCAGGTGCCGGTGGCCGACGTTGCCGTCACCGCCACCAGCTTCGACGTGTACACCGGTGAAGCCATGGCGATGGGCGAGCGCACCCCGCTGGCGCTGCTCGACGCGCCGGCTTCCGGGCGTATGGCGATTGGTGAAACCATCACCAACATCGCCGCGTCGCACATCGAGAAACTCTCCGACATCAAACTGTCGGCCAACTGGATGTCCGCTGCCGGTCACCCAGGTGAAGACGCCCGCCTGTACGACACCGTCAAAGCCGTCGGCATGGAGCTGTGCCCCGAGCTGGGCCTGACCATTCCGGTCGGCAAGGATTCCATGTCGATGAAGACCAAGTGGAGCGAGGAGGGTACCGAGAAGAGCGTCACCTCGCCGCTGTCGCTGATCGTCACCGGTTTCGCGCCAGTCGCCGACGTGCGCAAGACCCTGACCCCCGAGCTGCGCATGGACAAGGGCGAGACCGATCTGATCCTGATCGATCTGGGCCGTGGCCAGAACCGCATGGGCGCCTCGATCCTCGCCCAGGTGTACAGCAAGCTCGGCCGCCAGGCGCCGGACGTCGATGATGCCGAAGACCTCAAAGCCTTCTTCGCGGTGATCCAGGGCCTCAACGCCGACGGTCACCTGCTGGCTTACCACGACCGCTCCGACGGTGGCCTGCTGGTCAGCGTGCTGGAAATGGCCTTCGCCGGTCATTGTGGCCTCAGCCTGCAACTTGACGGCCTGGTCGAGAGCCGTGAAGAACTCGCGGCCTTCCTGTTCAACGAAGAGCTGGGTGCGGTGATTCAGGTTCGCCAGGACGCCACCCCGGACGTACTCGCCCAGTTCAGCGCCGCTGGCCTGGACGACTGCGTCGCGGTGATCGGCAAGCCGGTCAACAACGGCGACGTGGCGATCAGCTTCAACGACCAGCCGGTGTTCACTGGCCAGCGTCGTCTGCTGCAGCGTCAGTGGTCGGAAACCAGCCACCGCATTCAGCGTCTGCGTGACAACGCCGACTGCGCGGATCAGGAGTTCGACGCGCTGCTGGAGGAAGACAACCCTGGCCTGTCGATCAAGCTGGGCTTCGACGTCAACGACAACATCGCAGCGCCGTACATCAAGAAAGGTGTGCGCCCGCAGATCGCCGTGCTGCGTGAGCAGGGCGTCAACGGTCAGGTGGAAATGGCCGCGGCCTTCGACCGCGCCGGCTTCGCCGCGCTGGACGTGCACATGAGCGATATCCTCGCCGGTCGTGTTGACCTCAACGACTTCAAGGGCCTGGTTGCCTGCGGCGGCTTCTCCTACGGTGACGTGCTTGGCGCCGGTGAAGGCTGGGCCAAGTCGGCCTTGTTCAACGCCCGTGCCCGCGATGCCTTCCAGGGTTTCTTCGAGCGCAAGGACAGCTTCACCCTTGGCGTGTGCAACGGTTGCCAGATGCTCTCCAACCTAAGTGAGCTGATCCCGGGCACCGAGTTCTGGCCGCACTTCGTGCGCAACCGCTCCGAGCAGTTCGAAGCGCGCGTGGCCATGGTCCAGGTGCAGGAATCGGCTTCGATCTTCCTGCGTGGCATGGCTGGTTCGCGCATGCCGATCGCCATCGCTCACGGTGAAGGCCATGCCGAGTTCGAAAGTGAAGAAGCTCTGCTCGAAGCCGACCTGTCCGGCACTGTGGCGCTGCGTTTCATCGACAACCACGGCAAGGTCACCGAAGCCTACCCGGCCAACCCCAACGGCTCGCCGCGCGGGATCACCGGTCTGACCAGCCGCGACGGCCGCGTGACCATCATGATGCCGCACCCGGAGCGCGTGTTCCGCGCCGTGCAGAACTCCTGGCGCCCGGATGAGTGGCAGGAAGACGGCGGCTGGATGCGCATGTTCCGCAACGCACGTGTTTGGGTCGACTGATCGATCTACTCGCAGCACCAAAAACGCCAGGCATTGCCTGGCGTTTTTATTTGGGAGGCCGTTGAGTCAGTGTTGCTTCAGATCGTCGGTTTTGAGACGCGGCGCCTGGGTTTTTGAATCACACCGGCTAGTCTGCAGGTATTAGCCGGCGACTCGCACAGCAGGAGACGCTCCGAAACGGCGACCTCTCAGATAAGTCTGAATATTTCAGCAATGTTGGCTGTATCACGAATCTTGCTAGGCAATGTGCCATCATCCTATGGCATGATTAGCGCATTGTTTTCAGCGACTTGCAGTGGAGTAGTTGATGTACAAATTTTGTTTCTACGTTCCAGAGAGCCATCTGGAAAGTGTGAAAATGGCCGTATTCGCAGAGGGTGCAGGGCGCGCTGCCGGCTACGAACACTGCTGCTGGCAAACCCAGGGGCGTGGTCAATTTCGTCCACTGGAAGGCAGCAAGCCGTTTATTGGCAAAAGTGGCGAGCTGGCAACGGTTGCCGAGTGGAAAGTCGAGCTGGTCGTCGCTGACGAGCTGATTCACAACGCCGTCAAGGCGATGCGCAAAGCCCATCCCTACGAAGTGCCAGCTTTTGAAGTATGGCGCTTGTCCGACATGCAGTTCTGACGACTGCTTCTCGCCGGCACATCGCTCCTGGGTAAATCGTCAGGGGCGAATCTCGATCAGCGTGCCGTCTTTCACCAGCGTCCATACTTCGCGCATGTCGGCGTTTTTCATAGCGATGCAGCCTTCGGTCCAGTCCAGGGTGTGGAAGAACCATTCCGGGTATTCATCGTCTAGCGGCGTGCCGTGGATCATGATCATGCTGCCCGGTTTTACGCCCGCGGCTTTCGCCTGCGCCTGGTCGCGCGCGTTAGGGTAGGAGATGTGCATGGACAGATTGTACTTCTCACTCTTGCGCCGCCAGTCGATCCAGTAAAAACCTTCCGGCGTGCGCAGATCGCCCTCGCGCAGCTTGGCGCCGACCGGCTGTTTGCCCAAAGAAATCCGGTACGACTTCAGCGTTTTGCCCTGGCTGATCAGCTGCAGCCGACGCTGGGATTTCTCCACCAGAATCTTGTCGACGGTCGTTACAGGGGAGACGGGTGCGGTGGCGGCTTGGCCGGCCAGGGCCAGCGAGAATAGGGTAAAGGCGAGCAACCAGCGCATGGGATTTTCGACTGAGCAGATGGCCGGCGGGCGGCGGAGGCTCATTCTAAGGCAGGCGAATATAAGCGCCTAGGGGCTCATCGAATTGCCTGGGTATCCTGACGTAGAGCGTAGCGAAACCCAGGAAAACGTTTCCGCTGTGCCGAGCCAGCAAGGCTGAACATCGTTCCCCGCGCATCGCTTCGTTCAGCGACAGGCTACGAAAAGCAGCAGCGACACCTGAGGTCAATCCCAGGTATCGCTGCGTTGCGCGCCAGGTTACGGCGTGGCTGTCAGTACAACGACGGCAGCTCGTTGGGGCGCAGGTCGAACACCAGTACCTCGGCCTGCTGGCCATTGCTCAGGCGCAGGTCGCGCACGTCGCGCAGCCTTACGCCATCACCGGCCTGTAGCTGCTCGCCGTTGAGCTGAACGCTGCCGCGGGCCACGTGAACGTAGGCGTAGCGGTTTTCATCCAGTTGCAGGTGAGCCTGCTCCTCACCGTCGAACAGCCCGGCATACACCCGCGCGTTCTGGCGCACGCTCAGCGAGCCATCGGCGCCGTCCGGCGAGATGATCAGCTGCAGGCGGCCGCGTTTTTGCGCCTCGCTGAAGTGCTCCTGCTGGTAGCGCGGTTCGGCCTGACGCTCGCTCGGCACGATCCAGATCTGCAGAAAGTGCACCGGCTCGCTGCGCGAGTGGTTGAATTCGCTGTGCGACACGCCGGTACCGGCGCTCATCAACTGTACGTCGCCAGGGCGGATCACCGAGCCGGTGCCCAGGCTGTCCTTGTGTTCCAGAGCGCCTTGCAGCACGTAGGAGAAGATCTCCATGTTGCGGTGCGGATGCTCGCCGAAGCCCTGGCCGGCGCTGACGGTGTCGTCGTTGATCACCAGCAGGTCCGAGAAGCCACGCTCTTTCGGGTTGTTGTAACTGGCGAACGAGAAGGTGTGGAAGGAGTTGAGCCAGCCATGGTTGGCGTGGCCACGATCGGTCGATTTACGGATAGCCAGCATGATGATTCTCCTGTTGAGGGTCGCTACCTTTATCGGCGGCATGGAGGAGATAGTACTGACTATCGTTGGATTGATTAACTGGCTGAAATTGGACTTATTGTCCTATTCAGGTTGACGGAGTCAGGCGCTCAGATGCTCGATCTGCTGCTTGATGAAATCCGAGAACACCTGCACGGCGCGGGCGGATTGTCGGTGCTGCGGGTACACCGCATACACCGCGGCGGGCGCTGGCCAGTGCGCTTCGAGTATTGGCAGTAACGCGCCGCTCTCCAGGGCCTGGCCGACAATAAAAGTGGGCAGGTAGGCGATGCCCATGCCCTCCACGGCCGCATCGCGGATCAGCTCGCCGTTGTTGGCGCGCAACTGGCCGCGCATGCTCAGGTTCCGGGGTTTGCCGGCCTCGCGCAGGCGCCATTCCACGTGGCGGCTGTGGCCGTAGAGCAGGCAGGCATGCTGCTGCAGTTCATCGAGGTTGGCCGGCGTGCCGTGTTTCTTGAGGTAATCGGGGCTGGCGCAGAGGATGGTCTGCATGTCGGTCAGGCGCTTGGCGATCAGGCTGGAGTCTTCCAGGGTGCCGATACGGATCGACATGTCGTAGCCATCGGCGAGCAGGTCGACGGCGCGGTCGTTGAGGTCGATCTCCAGGTTGATGTGCGGGTGCTGCTGCATGAACAGCGGCAGCACCTGGCTCAGGTGCAGGGTGGCGAAGGTCATCGGCGCGCTGACCCGCAAGGTGCCGCGCAGGGAAGCGCCCTGTGCCGAGACCAGCTCCTGGGCATCGCGCAGGTCGGCGAGAATTGTCGTGGCCTTGTCGTACAGCAGCAGGCCCAGTTCGGTGGCCTGCAGGCGGCGCGTGGTGCGGTTGAGCAGGCGCACGCCGAGCAGCGCTTCGAGGGCGGCGACACGGCGGCTGACGTACTGCTTGGTCACCCCGAGGGTGTCGGCGGCAGCGGTGAAGCTGCCGGCGTCCAGAGTGGTGACGAACAGGCGCAGATCTTCGACGTTCATGGGCTTCTCATCGGTTGGCCTGCGATTATTACCGGGTGCGTGGGCTTCGCGCCATCGGCTATCCTCGGCGTCTGCCTCAACTGCCTAGGTCGCCCCCGATGTTCACCAGCAAGTTGCCCGCTGTCGGCACCACCATCTTCACTACCATGTCCCAGCTGGCGGCCCAGACCGGCGCCATCAACCTGTCCCAGGGCTTCCCGGATTTCGATGGCCCCGAAGCGCTACGCGAGGCACTGGCCCGGCACGTGGCGGCCGGGCACAACCAGTACGCACCGATGACCGGCCTGCCGGCGTTGCGCGAGCAGATCGCCCTGAAGATCGAGCGGCTGTACGGTCGCAAGGTCAGTGCGGACAGCGAGGTGACCGTCACGCCGGGCGCCACCCAGGCGATCTTCTGCGCGATTCAGGCGCTGATTCATCCGGGTGACGAGGCGATCGTCTTCGACCCCTGTTACGACAGCTACGACCCCAGCGTGACGCTGGCCGGCGGGCACTGCGTTCATGTGCCGCTTGCCGCGGGTAATTTCGCCATCGACTGGCAGCGCCTGGAAGCAGCGCTGAGCCCGCGTACCCGGTTGATCATCCTCAACACGCCGCACAACCCCAGCGGCGCGCTGATAGGCCGCGACGAGCTGGACCGCCTGGCCGCGCTGATCCGCGACCGCGACATCCATATCGTCAGCGACGAAGTCTACGAACACCTGGTGTTCGACGGCCGTCAGCACGCCAGCGTACTGGCCCATGACGAGCTGTATGCCCGGGCCTTCGTGGTCAGCTCGTTCGGCAAGACCTACCACGTGACTGGCTGGAAGACCGGCTACGTGGTGGCGCCGCCGGCGTTGAGCGCCGAGTTGCGCAAGGTGCACCAGTACGTCAGCTTCTGCGGGGTGACGCCGCTGCAGTACGCATTGGCCGACTTCATGGCCGCATGCCCGGAACATTTGGCCGAGCTGCCGGCGTTCTACCAGGCCAAGCGCGACCTGTTCTGCGACCTGCTGGCCGGTTCGCGCTTTACCTTCACGCGTACGCCGGGCACCTATTTTCAGTTGGCCGACTACTCGGCGATTCGCCCGGATCTGGACGACGTGGCCATGGCCCAATGGCTGACCCGTGAGCATGGCGTGGCGGCGATCCCGGTGTCGGTGTTCAGTGAGCGGCCGGACCCCGCACAGCGTCTGGTGCGCTTCTGCTTCGCCAAGCGTGAAGACACCCTGCGCCAGGCAGCTGAAAAACTCAGCGCGATATAGCCGTGTAGGGTGGGCAACCGCGAAGCGTTGTCCACCACCTAGCCTCATGGGAGGGCTATCGATGAGCAAGCAAGACCACCTCGAACTGGCGCTGATCCAGAGTGACCTGGCCTGGCACGACCCGGCGGCCAACCGCAGCCACTTCGAGACGCAGCTGCAGCAGGCTGCGGGCGCCGACCTGGTGATCCTGCCGGAGATGTTCAGCACCGGCTTTTCCATGCAGTCCGCCGAGCTGGCCGAGCCGGAAGGCGGGCCCACCAGCCAGTGGCTCAGCGAGCAGGCGCAGCGTTTCAATGCGGTGATCACCGGTAGCCTGATCATCCAGGCCGCCGATGGCAGCTACCGCAATCGCCTGCTGTGGGCGCGGCCGGATGGTTCGCTGGCCCACTACGACAAGCGCCACCTGTTTCGCATGGCCGGTGAACACCAGCACTATGCCGCCGGCGAGCGCCAGGCTGTGTTCGAGGTCAAGGGTTGGCGGGTGCGCCCGCTGATCTGCTACGACCTGCGCTTCCCGGTATGGAGCCGCGATGCCGAAGGCACCGACCTGCTGCTCTACACCGCCAACTGGCCGGCAGCGCGCCGCCTGCACTGGAACCGCCTGCTACCGGCGCGTGCCATCGAAAACCTTTGCTACGTGGCAGCGGTCAATCGCATCGGCGTGGACGGCAAGGGCCATCCCTACAGCGGCGATTCCCAGGTACTGGATTTCCAGGGCGACAGCCTGCTCGATGCCGGCGATAGGGCAGGCGTATTCCGCCAGCGCCTCGACGCCGCCGCCCTGGCCGCCTACCGCGAGCGTTTCCCGGCGCATCAAGATGCCGATCCGTTCGAGTTTCGCTGAGCCAGAAACGCCACCGGCCCGGTTCGCGCGAGCGAGACCGGGCCGGTGTGCCATCAGGCGCCGACGTTACGCGGCGTTCTGATCCTTGGCCAGGGAGGCCATGTCGATCACGAAGCGGTACTTCACATCACTCTTGAGCATGCGCTCGTAGGCTTCGTTGATGTTCTGGATATCGATCATCTCGATTTCCGAAACGATGCCGTGTTCGGCGCAGAAATCCAGCATCTCCTGGGTCTCGGCGATGCCGCCGATCAACGAGCCGGCCAGGCGGCGGCGCTTGAAGATCAGCCCGAAGACTTCCGGCGACGGGTGCGGCGAGTCCGGTGCGCCGACCAGGGTCATGGTGGCATCGCGCTTGAGCAGCCCGAGGAAGGCATCCAGGTTGTGCGGCGCGGCGACGGTGTTGAGGATGAAATCGAAGCTGTTGGCGTGGGCGGCCATCTCGTCGGCGTTCTTCGATACCACGACTTCGGCCGCGCCGAGGCGCAGGGCGTCTTCACGCTTGTTCGGCGAGGTGGTGAACAGCACCACATGAGCGCCCATGGCGGCAGCGATCTTCACGCCCATGTGGCCGAGGCCACCGAGGCCGACGATACCCACCTTGTCGCCCGGCTTGACGTTCCACTGGCGCAGCGGTGAGTAGGTGGTAATACCGGCGCACAGCAGCGGGGCAACGGCGGCCAGGTTGTCGGTGTGGCTGATGCGCAGGACGAATTTCTGGTCGACGACGATAGCGTCGGAGTAACCGCCAAAGGTGTTCTCGCCACCGAATACCGGGCCGTTGTAGGTGCCGGTGAAGCCGTTCTCGCAATACTGCTCCAGCCCTTCGGAGCAGGACGAACAGCTCTGGCAGCTGTCGACCATGCAGCCGACGCCGGCCAGATCACCGACCTTGAAGGTCGTTACCGCGCTGCCCACTGCGGTGACCTTGCCGACGATCTCGTGGCCCGGTACCGACGGGTAGAGGGTGTTCTTCCACTCGTTGCGCGCGGTGTGCAGGTCGGAGTGGCAAACGCCGCAGTAGAGGATATCGATCTGCACGTCGTGGGTACCGACGGCGCGGCGCTGAAAGCGATGGGGCGCGAGAGGTTTGCTGGAGTCCTGAGCGGCATAGCCGAGAATGGTGGTCATGGGCAATTCCTGTCTGTTGTGAATCAGCGGCTTGTGGCCGCGGCAGTGGATAAGCGTAGTGCAGGCCCGGGTCGGGTGGATTGCACAATCCTGTCGCTGTCTGTCCTGATCCTCCGTGGCCTGTTAAGAAAGTACCGCCCGCTAGATGGTTCCCGCGCATGCATATGTGCAGGTGAATCACGCGCTGTATGAGCGATCTGGTTCTGCAGAGGCTACCGGCTGTTGATGCGTGCGCGCAGCCGCGGGGTCAGCTCGTCGAACAGCGTCTGTACCGAGCGCAGTGCCAGGCAGTCCGGTCGGGTCAGCAACCAAAGATCGGTGTCGCAGGCGAGCAGGGCGTCGCTCAGGCGCTCCACGTCATCGAGGCTACGGGCCATGAAGTCGGGCAGGGCGGCGACACCCATGCCGGCCTGCACCAGCGTGGCGACGGCAGACATGCTGTTGCAGCGGTGGCGCGGCACCAGGCTGGGGTGTACCTGCTGGCGCCAGGCCACGGTGATGTGGTCGGGCATCGAGTCGTCGGGCGCGATCCAGGGTACCGATGTAGGCGACTGCTGGAATGCCTCACGATGCTCCGGGCGGCCGAAGATGTAATAGGCGGTATGGCCGAGCTGCCGGCCTACCAGGTGTTCGGGCGGCGCGTTGGACAGGCGCAGGGCGATATCGGCATCGCGGCGGCTGAGGTTGGCGAAGGTGTTGGTGGTCGCCAGCTCCAGGGATAGCGCCGGGTAGCGCGGCATTAGCTCCGCCAGGCTGGGCAGCAGTAGGTTCTGCAGCACGGCGTCGGTGCAGGTCAGGCGTACAGTGCCGCTGATGACCTTTTCGCCGTGCTGCAGGGCGATACGCGCCGCTTCCAGTGCCTGTTCGGCGCGCTCGGCCTGCTCGGCCAGTGCCTGGGCACTCTGGGTTGGCATGTAGCCGCGGCGGCTTTTCTCGAACAGCGCGATGCCGAGGCTGGCTTCCAGCTTGCGGATAGCACGAAAGACTGTCGATACATCCACCTGCAATTGCTCTGCGGCCCGCGCTAGAGAGCGTCCGCGCACCAGGGCGAGCACCAGAGCAAGATCGACGTGGCTGACCTGATATTGCGTGGATGCAATCATAAATTGCTCTGCTGCTAGTATCGGTTGCGTGTGCGCCCACTTATACTCAAGGCGTTGCCTAGAATCAAATCCGCTAGCGGATACCCAGAATAATGAGGCGCAAAGGCTCGTGAGATGTCTTCCGCGGGCGCGCCGATGCGAAAGGATGTATTTCCCATGACTTCGGTTTCCCCACGTGTCGTTCAGCTCAACGAAGCGAACACTTTCCTCAAGGATCACCCGGAGATTCAGTACGTCGACCTGCTGATCACCGACATGAACGGCATCGTGCGTGGCAAGCGCGTCGAGCGCGCTAGCCTGCACAAGGTCTATGAAAAAGGCATCAACCTGCCGGCTTCGCTGTTCGCTCTGGACATCAACGGTTCCACGGTGGAAAGCACCGGCCTGGGCCTGGATATCGGCGACTCTGACCGGATCTGCTATCCGATCCCCGACACCCTGTGCAAAGAGCCGTGGCAGAAGCGCCCAACAGCGCAACTGCTGATGACCATGCACGAGCTGGACGGCGCGCCGTTCTTCGCCGACCCCCGTGAAGTGCTGCGCCAGATAGTTGAGAAGTTCGACGAGCTGGGCCTGACCATCTGCGCCGCTTTCGAGCTGGAGTTCTACCTGATCGACCAGGAGAACGTGAACGGCCGTCCGCAGCCGCCGCGTTCGCCGATTTCCGGTAAGCGCCCGATCTCCACTCAGGTCTACCTGATCGACGATCTCGACGAGTATGTCGACTGCCTGCAGGACATGCTCGAAGCCGCCAAGGAACAAGACCTGCCGGCCGACGCCATCGTCAAGGAAAGTGCCCCGGCTCAGTTCGAGGTCAACCTGCACCACGTCGAGGACGCCATCAAGGCCTGCGACTATGCCGTGCTGCTCAAGCGCCTGATCAAGAATATCGCCTACGACCACGAGATGGACTCGACCTTTATGGCCAAGCCTTATCCTGGCCAGGCGGGTAACGGTCTGCACGTGCACATCTCGCTGCTCGACAAGAAAACCGGCCAGAACATCTTCGCCACCGACGATCCTGAGCACCATGCGCCGCTGCGCAATGCCATTGCCGGGATTCTCGACACCATGCCAGCGTCGATGGCCTTCCTGTGCCCGAACGTCAACTCCTACCGCCGCTTCGGCGCACAGTTCTACGTGCCGAACGCGCCAAGCTGGGGGATGGACAACCGCACTGTGGCGGTACGTGTACCGACTGGCAGCAGCGACGCGATCCGCATCGAACACCGCGTAGCCGGTGCCGACGCCAACCCGTACCTGATGATGGCTTCGATCCTCGCCGGTATTCACCACGGTCTGACCAACAAGCTGGAACCGTGCGCGCCCATCGAGGGCAACTCGTACGAGCAGCTCGAGCAGAGCCTGCCGAACAACCTGCGTGACGCCCTACGTCAGCTGGACGAAAGCGAAGTGATGAACAAGTACATCCGCCCCGAATACATCGACATCTTCGTCGCCTGTAAGGAAGCGGAAATGCATGAGTTCGAGACCACCATTTCCGACCTCGAATACAACTGGTACCTGCATACCGTCTGATGGAGTGAAGAACATGACAACCATGACTCGCCAGGATTGGGAGCAGCGTTACCAGAGCCTGCGTATCGAAGGTCGTGCCTTCATCGATGGCACGTATCGCGATGCCTTAGGCGGTGCGACTTTCGACAGCATCAGCCCGGTGGACGGTCGTCAGCTGGCCACTGTGGCCAGCTGCATGGCCGAAGACGCCGAGCTTGCCGTCAAGGCCGCTCGCGAGGTTTTCGAGCGTGGTGACTGGGCAAAACTTGCCCCGGCGCAACGCAAGCGTGTGCTGATCGCCTTTGCCGATAAGCTGCTGGCCAATGCCGAGGAGCTGGCGCTGCTGGAAACCCTCGACATGGGCAAGCCGATCGGTGATTCGCTGAGCATCGACGTACCCGGCGCAGCCAATGCTATCCGCTGGAGCGCCGAGGCCATCGACAAGCTGTATGACGAAGTCGCGCCTACGCCTCACGACCAGCTTGGCCTGGTGACCCGTGAAGCGGTCGGTGTGGTGGCAGCTATCGTGCCGTGGAACTTCCCGCTGCTTATGTCCAGCTGGAAGCTCGGCCCGGCCCTGGCTTGCGGCAACTCGGTGATCCTAAAGCCTTCCGAGAAGTCGCCGCTGACCGCCATCCGCGTCGCCCAGCTGGCGTTGGAAGCCGGTATTCCAGCCGGCGTGTTCAACGTGCTGCCGGGTTACGGCCACACCGTGGGCAAGGCCCTGGCCCTGCACATGGACGTCGACACCATCGTGTTCACCGGCTCCACCAAGATCGCCAAGCAACTGATGATCTATTCCGGTGAGTCGAACATGAAGCGCGTGTGGCTGGAGGCCGGCGGCAAGAGTCCGAACATCGTCTTCGCCGATGCACCGGATCTGCAGGCCGCAGCCGATGCAGCCGCTACCGCCATCGCCTTCAACCAGGGCGAAGTCTGCGTCGCCGGCTCGCGCCTGCTGGTGGAAAGCTCGATCAAGGAGCGCTTCCTGCCGATGGTGGTCGAGGCGCTGCAGAAGTGGAAGCCCGGTCATGCCCTGGAGCCGGACACCCGTGTCGGGGCACTGGTCGATGACGGCCACCTGGCTACCGTGCTCGGTTTCATCGAGTCCGGGCGCGAGGAGGGCGCAGAGATTCTCACCGGTGGTGAGCGCGCCCTGCAGGAGACCGGTGGCAGCTACGTGCAGCCGACCATCTTCGCGGGTGTGAACAACGCCATGCGCATCGCTCGCGAAGAGATCTTCGGGCCGGTGCTGTCGGTGATCACCTTCGACAGCGACGAAGAAGCCATCCGCATCGCCAACGACACGCCCTATGGCCTGGCAGCTGCCGTATGGACACGCGACATCTCCCGAGCCCACCGCACCGCTCGTGCGCTGCGTGCTGGCAGCGTGTGGGTCAACCAGTACGACGGCGGCGACATGACCGCGCCGTTTGGTGGCTTCAAGCAATCGGGCAATGGCCGCGACAAGTCGCTGCATGCCTTTGACAAGTACACCGAACTCAAGGCGACCTGGATCAAACTTTGAGGTTAAAAAACGACCTCGCTTGGTCTCGGATGGATTTGCCCCAAGGCGGAGCATTGGAGTTAAGGAGTTTCACATGACTCAACACGTCGACAGTTACTACGCCGCCTCGCGTAACCCGCGGGTCGATTACCCAGCGCTCAACGAAGTCGTCGAGACGGATGTGTGCGTCATCGGCGCCGGTTACACCGGCCTTTCCACCGCGCTGTTCCTGCTGGAAAACGGTTTTCGCGTCACCGTGCTGGAAGCCGCCAAAGTCGGTTTCGGCGCCTCGGGCCGTAACGGCGGGCAGATCGTCAACAGCTACAGCCGCGATATCGATGTCATCGAAAAGCAGGTCGGCGCGCGTCAGGCACAGTTGCTCGGCGAGATGGCCTTCGAAGGCGGGCGCATCATTCGTGAGCGCATTGCCAAGTACAACATTCAGTGCGACCTGAAAGATGGCGGTGTATTCGCTGCCATCACGGGCAAGCAGATGGGCCATCTCGAGGCTCAGAAGAAGCTGTGGGAGCGCTACGGCCATACCCAGCTAGAGCTGATGGACGAGCGCCGCATCCGTGAAGTGGTCGGCACCGAGCGCTATGTCGGCGGCATGCTGGACATGAGCGGTGGGCATATCCATCCGCTCAACCTGGCCCTCGGCGAAGCCGCAGCGGTCACCTCGCTGGGTGGCTCGATTTACGAGCAGAGCCCGGCGACGCGTATCGACCGTGGCCCGCAGCCTGTGGTGCACACGCCGAATGGGCAGGTGAAGGCCAAGTTCGTGGTGGTGGCGGGTAACGCCTATCTGGGCGGTTTGATGCCGGAACTGGCGGCCAAGTCGATGCCCTGCGGCACCCAGGTGCTGACCACCGAGCCGCTGTCCGATGAGATGGCACGCAGCCTGCTGCCGCAAGATTACTGCGTGGAAGACTGCAACTACCTGCTCGACTACTACCGCCTCAGCGCCGACAAACGCCTGATCTTCGGCGGTGGCGTGGTCTACGGCGCCCGTGACCCGGCAGATATCGAAGCGATCATCCGCCCCAAGCTGCTCAAGACCTTTCCGCAGCTCAAAGACGTGAAGATCGATTACACCTGGACCGGCAACTTCCTGCTGACTCTGTCGCGCCTGCCTCAGGTCGGCCGCATTGGCGACAACATCTACTACTCCCAGGGTTGCAGCGGCCATGGCGTGACCTACACGCACCTGGCCGGCAAGGTGCTGGCCGAGGCGCTGCGTGGCCAGGCCGAGCGCTTCGATGCGTTTGCCGGCCTGCCGCATTACCCGTTCCCGGGTGGGCGGCTGCTGCGCGTGCCATTTACCGCCTTAGGCGCCGTGTACTACCAGCTGCGTGATCGGCTGGGTATCTGATGCTGTGCCTGCCGGCGTGATCGTCGGCAGGCTTTTCCGGAGAGAAGACCATGACCCGCATGCCCCTGATCGGTGTGACTGCCTGCCGGCAGATGCTTGGTAAATACGATTCGCACACGGTCGGCGACAAGTACGTCGAAGCGGCTGCCTACGCTGGCCTGCCGGTGGTTCTGCCTGCGCGCGGCAAGCCGAGTGACCCGCACCAGTTGCTTGAGCAACTGGACGGCATTCTGTTCACCGGCTCGCCGTCCAACGTGGAGCCGCACCATTACCAGGGCACGCCAAGCCTGGAGGGCACCCAGCACGACCCGAGCCGCGACGCTAACACCTTGCCGTTGCTGCGCCTGGCAATCGAGAAAGGCGTGCCGGTGTTCTGCATCTGCCGCGGCTTCCAGGAGCTCAACGTGAGCTTGGGCGGCACCCTGCACCAGCGTGTGCAGGATCTGCCGGGCTATATGGATCACCGTGAGCCGCAGCGCGACTCGGTCGCCGAGCAGTACGCGCCGCAGCATGCGGTGGCGGTGCAGGCTGGTGGTGTGTTCGAGCGTATCGGCCTGCCGGCGCAGTTTCAGGTCAACTCGCTGCACAGCCAGGGCGTCGACCGCCTGGCCGAGCGTCTGCGTGTCGAAGCGCTAGCGCCGGATGGTCTCGTTGAAGCCGTATCGATTCCTGACTCAGCAGGCTTCCTGATCGGCGTGCAATGGCACCCGGAGTGGCGTTTCACCGAAAACCCCGAGTCGCTGAAGCTTTTCGAAGCCTTCCGCGACGCCTGCCAGGCTTACGCCGCGGCACGTAGTACCCGCTGAATCCCCCCTGAACCCGCCTGGGTTCCGGGGGCTCTGACCTGAATGGGTCGGGATCTCGCTCTGGCGTCACAGCACACCGTTGTAACCAGCCGGCTGGCAAACCCAGCCGGGGCGCCGGCCTTTTGCTCGGCGCGGCAGATCCTGACCACGTTCGGAAACAATTCCAAGACGATGGCAGAGGCTTATGAGTGATTACACAGGCGCAGCAGCGTCGAGCGTGCAGGCGACCCCAGCTGCCGGTGCGGCTGCCGTGGTGTCCGGCAAGGGCCTGGCCCAGGGCAAGGTCGGGTTGCTGGCCTGCGTGGTGCTGGGTATTTCCACCATCGCGCCGGTTTATACCCTGACCGGCGCACTGGGCCCGACCGTGCGTGAGGTCGGCGTTTACCTGCCAGCGGTATTTATCGTAGGCTTTTTGCCGATGCTGCTGGTGGCGCTGGGTTACCGCGAGCTGAATGCCGCGGAGCCGGACAGCGGCACTTCGTTTACCTGGTCAGCACGTGCTTTCGGGCCGATGATCGGCTGGATCGGCGGTTGGGGGCTGGTCACCGCTACCACTATCGTACTGTCCAACCTGGCCGGCATTGCGGTGGATTTCTTCTACCTATTTCTCGCCCAGCTGACCGGGCTGGACTGGATCGCCGACCTGACCCGCAACCTGCTGGTGAACATCATCACCTGCTGCGTGTTCATCGCCATGGCGGTGTGGGTTTGTTGCCGGGGCATCGGCATGACCATGGGCGTGCAGTACACCCTGGTGGCGCTGCAGTTGGTGGTGCTGATCGGTTTTTCCATTGCCGCCTTTGCAGCGGCGCCGGACAGCTCGCCAGTGGTCTTCCATCCCGAGTGGTTCAACCCCTTCAACATCGATTCGTTCTCCGCGTTCGCGGCGGGCTTGTCGCTGTCGATTTTCATTTTCTGGGGCTGGGATGTGTGCCTGACCGTCAGTGAAGAATCGGTTGGCAGCGAGAAGGTGCCAGGGCGCGCGGCGACCCTGACCGTGCTGCTGATTCTCGCCCTGTACCTGTTCACTGCCGCTGCCACCCTGCAGTTCGCTGGCACCGGCGACACCGGCCTGGGGCTGGGCAACGCGCAGATTCAGGAGAACGTCTTCGCCCACCTGGCAGGTCCGGTGATGGGCCCGCTGGCGATCCTGATGTCCATTGCCGTGCTGGCCAGCACCGCGGCGTCGCTGCAGTCGACCTTCATATCGCCAGCGCGTACGTTGCTCGCGATGGGTTATTACCGCGCGGTGCCAAAGCGCTTCGCCAGCGTGCACCCGCTTTCGCAAACGCCGCGCTACGCGACCATCGCCGCCGGCCTCGCCACCGCGGTGTTCTACGTGACCATGCGCACTCTGAGCGAAAACGTGCTGGCCGACACCATCACCGCGCTAGGCATGATGATCTGCTTCTACTACGCGCTGACCGCCTTCGCCTGCGTTTGGTACTTCCGCCACAGCCTGTTCGATAGTGCCCGGCACTTCTTCATGCGCGGCTTATGCCCGCTGGTGGGCGCGGTGATGCTGTCGATCATCTTCTGGCAAACCACCCTGGACAGCATGTCGCCGGACTTTGGCAGCGGCTCGCACATCGGTGGCCTCGGCCTGGTGTTCGTGATCGCCGTGGTGGTGCTGCTGCTCGGCCTAGTGCTGATGTTCATCGCCCGCTGGCAGGCGCCGGCGTTCTTCAATGGCAATACCCTGCAGAAGCAGATGAAGCCGGTGAAGGCTCGATAGGCAATCCGTGGTCCGGGTCGAGCGCAGCGACACCCGGGACATTGCCCTGGGTATCGCTGCGCTCAACGCCAGGCTACCTGGTCTCAGAAACGACAAAGGGACGCCTAAGCGTCCCTTTGTCGTTTACCGCAGGCTGAGTGTCACGCGGCCTGGGTCTTTTCCTCGGCCTGTTTGACGGCGCGGTTCAGGGCGCTGAACAGGGCGCGGAAGCTCGCCGTGGTAATGTTCTCGTCGATACCGATGCCGTGCAGCGGGCGCTGGCCGTCGAGACGGATTTCGATATAGCAGGCGGCCTTGGCGTTGGCACCGCCACCGATGGCGTGCTCGTGGTAGTCCATCACCTCGACAGCGACCGGCAGGCTTGAGGCCAGGGCTTCCAGCGCGCCTTTACCCGAACCGCTCCAGCGCTGTTCCTGGCCGTTGACCTGCACCTTCGCCTCGACGCGGCTTTCGCCGTTCTCTTCTTCCAGACGATGACCCTTCAGCTCGTAAGGCGAGACGGCCTTGAGGTACTCGCTGTCGAGCAGCTTGTGGATCTGCGACGCGGTCATCTCCAGGCCGAGGCGGTCGGTTTCCTTCTGCACCACCTGGCTGAACTCGATCTGCATGCGGCGCGGCAGGTTGATGCCGTATTCCTGCTCGAGCAGGAAGGTGATGCCGCCCTTACCGGACTGGCTGTTCACGCGGATTACCGCTTCGTAATCACGGCCGATGTCGGCCGGATCGATCGGCAGGTACGGCACTTCCCACAGAGCGCCTTCCTGCTGCTGGGCGAAGCCCTTGCGGATGGCATCCTGGTGGGAGCCGGAGAAGGCGGTGTGCACCAGGTCGCCCACGTACGGATGGCGCGGGTGTACCGGAATCTGGTTGCAGTCCTCGACCACCTTGCGCACCGCGTCGATGTCGGAGAAGTCCAACTGCGGGTTGACGCCCTGGGTGTAGAGGTTCAGCGCCAGGGTCACCAGGCAGACGTTGCCGGTACGCTCGCCATTACCGAACAGGCAGCCTTCGACGCGATCAGCACCGGCCATCACGGCCAGTTCCGAAGCGGCCACACCAGTGCCACGGTCATTGTGGGTGTGCACGCTGATCAGCACGCTGTCGCGCTTGTTCACGTTGCGACCGAACCATTCGATCTGGTCGGCGTAGTTGTTCGGCGTGGCGCACTCGATGGTGGCCGGCAGGTTGAGGATCAGCGGGTTGGCCGGGGTCGGCTGGAACACGTCGATCACCGCGTTGCACACCTCGACCGCGAAGTCGATTTCGGTGCTGCTGAACACTTCCGGCGAATACTCGAAGCCCCACTGGGTTTCCGGTGCGGCTGCGGCCAGGCGCTTGATGGTAGTGCCGGCGGCCACGGCGATGGCTTTCACGCCAGCCTTGTCCTGGTTGAAGACGATCTTGCGGAAGCTCGGCGCGCAGGCGTTGTAGTAGTGAACGATGGCCTTCTTGGCGCCCTTGAGGGACTCGAAGGTGCGTTCGATAAGGTCGTCACGGGCCTGGGTCAGCACCTGGATGGTCACGTCGTCCGGGATGTGGCCGCCTTCGATCAATTCGCGTACGAAGTCGAAGTCGGTCTGCGAGGCGGACGGGAAGCCCACTTCGATTTCCTTCAGGCCGACCTGCACCAGGCACTTGAAGAAACGCATCTTCTTCTCGGCATCCATCGGCTCGATCAGCGACTGGTTGCCGTCACGAAGGTCGGTGGACAGCCAGATCGGCGCCTTATCGATGATCTTGTCCGGCCAGGTACGGTCCGGGATCTGGATCTGGGTGAACGGGCGGTACTTTTGCGACGGGTCTTTGAGCATGCTCATGAATCAATCCTGAAGGCGAGGGCCCGCATGGGCCGTGCTGAAAAAGAGAGAAGCGAAACGCAAGAGAGGGGGCCGGCAGACCCTAGCGCAGTCGCTGAGCGACCAGACAGAGATTGGCGTGTTGCCGAAGCAGAATGAGGGTCTGGGAGATAGTCATGGAGCCAACCCTAACCACTGAGGAGAAAGCTGGCAAGCCTGTCTTTAAAATTGGTGAAAACCACCAAGGCTTGTGCTTTGGTGGTTTTTTATTGCTGCTTAATTGAATTTTTAGCTTTTTGGTTGCGCGGCGCCTACTGATTGCGCTGGTGCGTGCACGTTGGGGCGCAACTCGCGCATGTCCGCCCCGCTCGGGTGCTGGAATACCCGCAGGCCGAACTCTGGGAGGATCGCCAGCAGGTGGTCAAAGATGTCCGACTGATACCCCTCGTAAGCTGCCCATGCCACGGTGTTGGTGAAGCAGTACAGCTCCAGCGGCAGCCCATCGGCGGTGGGCTGCAGCTGGCGCACCAAAAGGGTCATGTTCTGGTTGATGCCGCGGTGCTGGCGCAGGTACAGCTCGACGTAGGCGCGGAAGGTGCCGATGTTGGTCACCCGTCGGGTATTGGCCGGTTCCTGGGCTGCATCGGCCAGTTCTGTGTTCCAGCTCATCAACTCGCTCTGCTTGCTGCTCAGGTACTGGCCGAGCAGCAGGAAGCGTTGCAGGCGGGCGATCTCGTCCGGGCTGAGAAAGCGCACGCTGGTCTGGTCCAGGTACAGGCAGCGTTTGATGCGCCGCCCGCCGGATTCCTGCATGCCGCGCCAGTTCTTGAAGGGGTCGCTGATAAAGCGCTTGGTCGGGATGGTGGTGATGGTCTTGTCGAAATTCTGCACCTTGACCGTGTGCAGGGCGATATCGATCACGTCGCCGTCGGCGTTGAGCTGGGGCATCTCGATCCAGTCGCCGACGCGGATGATGTCGCTGGAGGAAATCTGCACGCTGGCCACTAGCGACAGCAGGGTGTCCTGGAAAATCAGCATCAGCACCGCGGCCATGGCGCCGAGACCGGAGAGCAGGATCAGCGGCGAGCGGTCGATCAGCGCAGCAACCATTAGGATCGCCGCGATGGCGTAGATGACGATGGTCACCACCTGGATATAACCCTTGATGGGCTTCAGGTGCGCGTTCGGGCGGCGCTGGTAGAGCATGTTGATTAGGTTCAGCACGCCACCGATGGCCAGGGCGATGGTGAGGATGATGAACGCGCTGCAAACGTTCTGCACCACCGTCACCACGGCTTCGGGCAAATGCGGAATCACCTTGATGCCACTGGTGAGGATCAGCGCCGGCACGATGTTGGCCAGGCGGCGCACCACATGGGAGTCGCCCAGTACCTTGTCCTGGCCGATGCTGGTCGAACGCAGCGCGCGATACAGACCGCGCACCAGAATGCGCTTGACCACCCAGTTGGCGATCCAGGCGCCGAGCAGCAGCAGGCACAGGCTGATCAGGGTATGCAGTTCGGGGTATTGCTGCAGCCACGCGAGGGTGGCCTGGTACTGTTCTTTCATCGCGTCTCTCGCTCGATTCATGACCCCCATCGCTGGCGCGCCGAGCGATGGGGCGCGTACCTTAGCAAACCCGGATTGCCGACGGGCATCTGCGCATCTTCGGTAACTATTGGCTTAGCTGAGGGGCACGTTTCGAGCGAGGATGCGGCTGGGCTCCACGGTGATGGTCATGGCAGATCGGCACGTGTTGCCGCGCGCCGATCAGCGCCTCACTTGGCGTAGGCGTACTCGCCGCCTTTTTCCAGGGCGCGCCGGTAGGCGGGTCGGGCGTGGATGCGTTCGAGAAAGGCCATCAGGCGCGGGCGACTGGCGTCCAGGCCGGCACGCGCGGCAGCGGCTTCCAGGGGGAAGCTCATCTGGATATCGGCTGCGCTGAACTGCTCGCCGGCGAACCAGGTGCTCTCTCCCAGCTCGCCTTCGAGATAGTCCAGGTGCAGCTTGAGTTGCGGAGCGACGAAGGCGTTCTTGACCTTCTGGGCGATGCCGCGGGCGATGGGTTTAATGAAGAAGGGCATCGGGCTGCTTTCCACCTTGTCGAACACCAGCTTGAGCAGCAGCGGCGACATGGCCGAGCCTTCGGCGTAGTGCAGCCAGTAATTGCAGCGCAGGCGTTCGGGGCTTTCGGCCGCGGGCAGCAGGTGCGGGCCGTAGCGGTTGGCGAGGTAGTCGATGATGGCGCCGGACTCGGCCAGGGTCAGCTCGCCGTCGGTGACCACCGGCGACTTGCCCAGCGGGTGCACGGCGCGCAGCTCGGGCGGAGCAAGCAGGGTTTGTGGGTCACGCTCGTAGCGCTTGATCTGGTACTCGACGCCCAGCTCTTCGAGCAGCCAGAGGATGCGCTGCGAGCGCGAGTTGTTCAGGTGGTGGACGGTGATCATCAGGGCTCCTCGGGAAGGTCGGGCGACTGCCGCTCAGCGTAGACGCGAACGGGGACGCCGCCTAGCTCCTTAGAGTCTGTTCAAAGTCTCGCGAGCTAGAGCAATGCAAGGCCTAGGCGGCCCCGCAAAAACAGGCGAGGACGCGGAGTTTACGAGCTGTAAATGAGCAGTCCGAGCCTGTTTTTAACGCTGCAGTGCCGACGCGCAGCAGACTTTGAACAGGTTCTTAGCCTCAAGGCTTGAACGCGCCAATGAAGATCGCCGGGTCGACCCGCGCATCGTTGAGGCTGACGTTCCAGTGCAGGTGCGGGCCGGTCGCGCGGCCGGTGGCGCCGACCTTGCCGAGCACGCCGCCGCGGGGCAGCTCGTCGCCGACCTTCACGCCGATCTCCGAAAGGTGGCAGAACATGCTGATCAGCCCCTGGCCGTGATCGACGAACACCGTCTTGCCATTGAAGAAGTAGTCGCCGACCAGGATCACCGTGCCGGCCGCCGGCGCCTTGATCGGCGTGCCGCGGTTGGCGGCGAAATCCAGGCCGGAGTGCGGGTTGCGCTCTTCGCCATTGAAGAAGCGGCGCAGGCCGAAGGGGCTCGACAGCGGGCCGTTGACCGGCTTGTCGAACAGCAGGTTGCTCGGCTGGCCTGGGCTGAATTGCTGGTAGGCGCGGGTCTGCTCGGCCAGCTCCTTTTCGATGCGCGCAAGGTTCTTGGCGTTCGGGTTGACCTGCTGCTGGTTCTTGATGGTGATGCGCTGCTCGACGTATTTCTTGCTTCCCACCTGGAAGCTCAGGCGCTGGCCGGCGGATTCGATCTGCTGGGTGCCTGGTTTGACGGTGAGCGGAATGCCGACGATGGCGATCCAGCGCTGCCCGTCCTCTTTAACCACCAGCACCGGTTTGCCCTGATAGGTGGCGCTCGGCGCGCTGGCGCCACTGCCCAGGTCGACCACTGCCACGCCGCCGGGCACCGGCTTGTTCAGCAGGCGGCTGATAAAGCCTTCGGCGTGGGCGGGCAGGGCGAGGCACAGGGTGAGCAGCAGTATCAGTGAACGCATGGAGTTTCCTTATCAATCCAGCAACGACAACGTGACGGGCGCGAGGTGATTGTCTTCGACGCGCACCTCCAGTTCGCCTTCACCCAGGCGCGCCTTGAGGCGTTGCCCTGGCTGGGTGGCGGCAGCGCTACGAATCGCCCGGCCACGGTCGTCTAGCAGAATGCTGTAACCGCGCCCCAGCGTTGCCAGCGGGCTGACCACGTGCAGCGTCTGCATCTGGCTTTGCAACAGTAGGCGGCGTGCTTTCAGTCCTTCTTTCATTGCCCGTGGCAGGCGTTCGGCCAGGCTGTCTAGACGCTGGCGTAGCAACTTGAGATGGCGCCCAGGGTGTTGACCGGCCAGGCGGGCTTCGAGTTGCGCCAGTTTGTGGCTGCGCTGATTGAGCCGCTGGGCGAAGGCGCGGCGCAGGCGCATGTCCAGATCATCGAGGCGCTGGGCCTGCTGGCGCAGCCGTTCGCCGGGGTGGCGCATGCGCCGGGTCAGGCCGTCGAGGCGCATGCGTTCACGGGCCAGGCGGCTGTTCATCGCCAGGGTCAGGCGTCGTTGCAGCACGCTGACACGCTGGGTCAGGTCGTTGCTGGAAGGCGCCAACAGCTCGGCGGCAGCCGATGGCGTGGGGGCGCGCACGTCAGCGACGAAATCGCTGATCGACACATCGGTTTCATGGCCGACCGCGCTGACGATGGGCGTTACGCAGGCCGCCACTGCGCGGGCCACGGCCTCTTCGTTGAAGCACCAGAGATCTTCCAGGGAGCCACCGCCGCGGGCCAGGATCAACGCATCGAAACCCTGGGCATCGGCCAGTTTCAAGGCGCGAACGATCTGCGCGGTCGCCTCGCGGCCCTGCACGGCGGTGGGAATCAGGCTTAGCTCGACCTGCGGCGCACGGCGGCGGAACACGCTGATGATGTCGCGAATCACCGCGCCGGTTGGCGAGCTGATAATGCCGATCCGCCGTGGATGAGCGGGCAGCGGGCGCTTACGTTCGGCCGCGAACAGGCCTTCAGCGCTGAGCTTTTCCTTCAACGCCTCGAATGCCAGGCGCAGGGCACCGTCGCCGGCTGGCTCCACGGAGTCGAGAATCAGCTGATAGTCGCCACGGCCCTCGAACAGCGAGACCTTGCCGCGCACCTTGACCGCCAGGCCATCGCGCAGTGCCTGGCGTACCTTGGCCGCGTTCTGCCGGAACAGCGCGCAGCGCACCTGGGCCTGGCTGTCCTTCAGGGTGAAGTAGATGTGGCCGGAGGCCGGGCGCGCGAGGTTGGAAATCTCGCCCTCCACCCAGATGCCGCCGAAGACATCTTCGAGCAGCAGGCGAGCGCGGTTGTTGAGCTGGCTGACGCTGAGCACCTCACGGTCGAGGTTCAGGCGTTGGAACGGGTCTTTGATCATGGCCGGCATGATAAGCCGAGCTGTCGGTGTGGCGATACCGCAGCCCAGCGGCGCGGCTCAGCTCCCATTCTCGGCCTTGAGAAAATCCACGAAAGCGCGCAGCGGCGAGGGCACGTGGCGACGGTCGTTGTAGTACAGGTACGGGCCGTCGAAGCCTTGCCACCAGTCCGGCAGCACCGGCACCAGCGTGCCCTGTTCGAACAGCGGGCCGAGGTATTCCTCGAAGGTGTAGATGATTCCGACACCCGCCACGGCGGCGCCCACTTCCAGATCCTGGGAGGAGGACAAAAGCGGCCCCTGGGGCGGCACGCGGACGATCTCGCCATCCTTCTCCAGCTCCCAGACGCCCAGCTTGCCGCTCTCGAAACGGTGGCCGATCAGGCGGTGTTCGAGCAGTTCGCGTGGGTGCTGCGGCGTACCGTGGCGCTGCAGGTAGCCTGGTGCTGCGCCGGCCACGAAGCGCTGCCGGCGTGGCCCGATGGGCACGGCGATCATGTCCTTGGCCAGGCTTTCCTCGTAGCGCACGCCGGCATCAAAGCCGGAAGCGACCACGTCGATAAAGGTGTTGTCCATGGCCACTTCCACGCTAACGCCGGGGTAGCGTTCGAGAAAAGCGGGAATCAGGCGCGGCAGCACGAAGCGGGCGATGGGCACCGGCACGTTGAGGCGCAGGGTGCCGACCGGCTGCTTGGCTTCATCGTCGAGGTCGCTGAAGGCCGCGTCGATTTCATCGAGGGCCGGGCGCAGCCGCTCCAGCAGGCGCGCGCCCACTTCGGTGGGGTACACGCTGCGGGTGGTGCGGTTGAGCAGGCGCACGCCGAGATCGCTTTCCAGGCGGCGTACGCAATCGCTGATCGACGAGGCCGGCATGCCGCGTCTCTGCGCGGCTACCCGAAAGCCGCCGGCTTCGACCACGGCGGCGAACAGAGCGACATCCGTCAGGTTGGGCTGGCGCATGGCGATGACTCTCGAACGGGATGCTCTGATCGTACGGCTGAGCGTACACAGCGTCCAGTTTTATACGGCTTATCGTGGCGTGCTGCCCGTTGAACAATGAATCGCGTTGACGGGCCGCGCTGTCGCGATCCGTCGGACTCCACCGACGAGAGGACCGAACAATGACAACTACCACCGTATCAACCGACACCCTGGCCAGCCCCGGCGCCGTCTGGCGCAAATGGCTGGCGACCCTCAGCCTGACCCTGGGCTTCGCCCTCGAGGCGGGCACGGCTTCCGCTGAGCAAACCGTACCCAAGCCGGACTGGAGCCTGGCTGACATGCCGTCGCAGAGCGGGCGCATCTTTCTGGTCACTGGCGGCACCAGCGGCATGGGCTTCGAAGACGCCAAGGCCCTGGCCGCCGCCGGCGCCGAAGTGGTGATCGCCGCTCGCAATCCGCAGCGTGGCAGGGAGGCCATGGCGCGCATCAAGGAGGAAATCCGCGGTGCCCAGGTGCAGTTCGAGGAGGTCGACCTGGCCGATCTGGCTTCGGTGAAAGCGCTCGGCGAGCGCCTCAATGCCAAGCTGCCGCGCCTCGATGGGCTGATCAACAACGCCGCAGTCATGGCGCCGCCGGAGCGCCGAACCTCGGCCGATGGTCATGAGCTGCAGCTGGCCACCAATTACGTGGGCCATTTCGCGCTGACCGGCCACGTGCTGCCGCTGCTGCGCAAAAGCACTGCGCCACGGGTGGTCACCCTGTCGAGCATCGCGGTGTTGCGTGGCAACATCGACTTCGATGACCTGCAGTCCGAGCGGGCCTACAACCCCTACGCCTCCTATGCGCAGTCCAAGCTGGCAACGCTGATGTTCGCCTTCGAGCTGCAGCGCCGCAGTGAGCAGCAGGGCTGGGGCATCCAGAGCATCGCCGCGCACCCAGGCGTGGCCGTGACCGAGCTGATCGCCCGTGGGCCGGGGCTGGACAGCGAGTTTGGCCGCAACTGGGCCAAGGATCGTGACGAGTACCACTCCGCTGCCCAGGGCGCACTGCCGACGCTGTATGCCGCCACCGCGCATCAGGCCCAGGGCGGCGCCTATTACGGCCCGACCGGCGAGGAAGAAAAGCGCGGGCCGCTGGGCCTCGCTACGGTGCCTGCAGTCGCTCAGGACGCCGAGGCCGCTGCACGCCTGTGGACGATCGCCGAGAAACTGACCGGCGTGACCTACCGCTGACCAACCGCCAGGAGCGCCCATCATGTTTTCCACAATTCTGGTGCGGCGCCTTGGCGCCGCCATCAACGCCGAGCGCCACGAGCTGGGGCCGGCACTGGCCGGCTTCGCGCTGTTCTTCTGCCTGTTCTCCGGCTATTTCATGCTGCGGCCCATCCGCGAGTCGATGGGCATCATGGCCGGGGTCGAGAACCTGCAATGGCTGTTCACCGCCACCTTCGTGGTGATGCTGGTGGCCGTGCCGCTGTTCGCCTGGCTCAGCTCACGGGTACCGCGCATTCACTTCGTCAGCTGGGTGTACGGCTTCTTCTGCCTGAACCTGCTGGCCTTCGCGGTGCTGTTTCAGATGAGCGAAGAGAACGTCTGGCTGGCGCGGACGTTCTACGTGTGGATCTCGGTCTACAACCTGTTCGTGGTGTCGGTGGCCTGGAGCCTGATGGCCGACGTGTTCGACAGCCAGCAGGCCAAGCGACTGTTCGCCTTTATCGCCGCCGGTGCCAGCGTCGGCGGCCTGGTCGGGCCTGCCATGAGCGCGTTATTGGTCGGTTTGGTCGGTGAAAGCGGCCTGGTGCTGCTGGCCGGCGTACTGCTGGGCATCGCCTTGGCCCTCAAGGCGCCACTGATGCGTTGGCGAGAAGTCGGCGGCGCGGGGCGCCCCGGCGCCGTGAAAGCCGAGATCTCGCGCAAGCCGGTGGCCGGCAACCCGTTCAGCGGCCTGACGCGGGTGCTGCAGTCGTCTTACTTACTGGCCATCGCCGCCTTCGTGGTGCTGCTCGCCACGGTGACCACCTTTCTGTACTTCGAACAGGCGCGCCTGGTGGCTGAACGCTTCCCGGACCGCGATGCGCAGATCCGCGTGTTCGGCATCATTGACGTGATCGTGCAGGCCGGCGCCTTGCTGTCGCAGCTGTTCATCACCGGGCGTATCGCCCAGAAACTGGGCGTGCGGGTGCTGCTGGCCATCGTGCCGCTGCTGGTCGGCGTGGGCTTTATCGGCCTCGCCCTGGCGCCGACCTTCGCCATGCTCGCCGCGTTGATGATCGTGCGGCGCATCGGCGAATACGCCTTCGTGCGGCCTGGCCGGGAAATGCTCTTCGCCCCGCTGGACGCGGAAAGCAAATACAAGGCGAAGAACTTTATCGACACCGTGGTCTACCGCGCCGGCGATGCGCTCAGCGGCTGGGTGAAGAGCTTTCTGGATCTGCTTGGCCAGGGCGCGGTGCTGGTGGCGCTGGTTGGGGCGGGATGTGCGTTGCTCTGGGGGGCGCTTGGCTGGTACCTGGGCCGGCAAGCCGATGAGATGAGCAGGCAAGACGCGCCGGAGGCGACAGCGGTCGTGGGGCCGTAACGGTTGCCGGGCTGAAGCGGATCGCCGCCCGGCCTACTCATCTGGAAAGTTACAAAGCGGTGGCAGCGGTTCGGCGATACCCTGTGGGAGCGGGCGGGGGCGCCCAGTCCACGCCCGCGATTCGCGTGCACGGCGCGCTCCCCCAACATCCTAGCTCCCCTTGTGATCGTTCCCACGATCAGGTCATCAGAAGTCCAGCGACGCACCGAGCCAATAGGTGCGGCCGTAATTGACCGTGCCGTCGTCCTCGTCATTCAGGCGCTTGTTGCCCATGTTGTAGATCGCCGAATTGAGCGTCAGCGACTCGGTAAGCTTGTACGAACCCCCGATGTCGGCAGTGGTGTAGGCGCGGGACGATTGGCCGGTCAGCGTGGCGCCATACTCTTCGCCGCTGTAGTTGGTCGCGGCCCAGGCTAGGGCCCGGTCACTGATGTCCCAGTCGGCACGCAGGCTCGCTTTGCGCTTGGGGATCAGCGACAGGGGCCGGCCTTTTTCGACGCCGCTCTTCTGCTCGGAATCCAGGTAGGTGAAGTTACCCTTTATCGCCACATTGCTGAGCGCTTGCCAGCTACCGCTCAGCTCCAGGCCACGGATCACTGCCTGGTCCACGTTGACCCGCTCCATCACGGTCAGGCCCTGCCACTGTTCGGTGGTGGTGACGGTGGAGAGCTTGTCCTTGAAATCGTTGTAGAACAGCGTAGCGCCGGCCGACAGGTCGTCACGGTTCGACCACATCGCACTCAGCTCATAGTTGGTGCTGCTCTCGGGCTTGAGATTCGAGTTACCGAATTGCACGAAGCGGTTGCGGCGCACCACCGCGTAATCGTCGATCACCGCGCGCAGTTCCGGCGCCTTGAAGCCGCGGGCCACGCCGCCTTTCAGCGTCCATTCGTTGGTCAGGTGCCATACGCCATAGACACGAGGGTTAACGTGGCTGCCGTACTGCTCGTGGTGGTCCAGGCGCACGCCGGTGGTCAGGGCGAAATCGTCGGTGATCGACCATTCGTCTTCGGCGAACAGGGCTTTCTGCACTACCGAGTATTCCTCGTTCTTGCGCTCGCGAGCGGTGCCGCGGTTGGCTTGGTTCCAGTCGGTCAAGGTGGCTTCGTTCCACTGCACGCCGGCGGTGGTGACGTGGTGGTCGGTCGGGATCACCAGTTTGCCGTCCAGCACGCGGTTGCGGATCTCCGGCTTGCGCCCGAACACATCGGCCTGGGCCGGCGTGGCCTTGCCTTCGCGGCTGGTGGTTTCCTCGGCGAACGAGAGTGTCGAGTCGGCCCAGCCCCAGCGACCCTCGTGGGTCAGCGACCAGTGATCGCGGTTGTTCTTCTGCTCCCGGGTCGACCAGTTGGCGCTCAGCCCATCGCCGTTCTTCAGGCGTGAGGCGCCCGCTTCGAGCAGGAAGTCGTGGTTCTCGGTCGGCGTTAGGGCCAGGCGCGCGGTCAGGCTCTTATTGTCGGACCTGGCGAAACCTTCATTGGCTTCAACGTCGTCATCGGCCTGGCGGTCGAGGTAGTTGCCCCACACCTGCAGGCCCAGCACCTCGTTGACCAGCGGGCCATTGAGATAGAACTGGGTGTTGCGGGCATTGCCCTGGTCGCTGTTCGGGCGCGCCGAATAGTCGTAGGACACATTGCCGCCCCACTCGGGCGACACCTTGCGGGTGATGATGTTGATCACCCCGCCGATGGCATCGGAGCCGTACAGCGAAGACATCGGCCCGCGCACCACCTCGATACGTTCGATGGCCGCAGCTGGCGGTACGAAGCTCTGCTCGTAACCACGGTTGCCATTGACCCGCGAATCGCGCCCGCTCTGGCGTTTGCCATCGACCAGAATCAACATGTAGTCACCCGGCATGCCGCGGATCTGGATGTCGGTCTCGTTGGCACCCCCGTTGACCACCACGCCTTCCACATCACGCACGGCATCGGCCAGGTTCTGCACCGAGCGCTTGCGCAGGTCGTCACCCGTGATCACGGTGACCGAGGCTGGCGCGTCTTCCAGGTTTTGGGCGAAGCCGGAGGCGGTCACCACCATCTCGTCCAGTTCAAGGGGCTCTGCATGGGCAAGAGTGCTCCCAGTGGCCAGACAGAGCGTCGCCAGGCGAATCAGCGTGCCGACAGGGCGGCGAGGGAAGGGCGCGTGCATGGAATAGTCCTTACGAATCGTTTGCAGGCGCGAATCGTATGCATCCATGAGCGCAAAGGTTGGACAAAGTAAGACAGCGCGGTCGCTTGGCGGGGGAACTCGAGGCAGCGCAGAGGGCAGCGCTACCGGGTTGTCGACTGTTTACCCGTCAGGGCTCGCTATACCAGTGCCAGTTTCGACAATGCCCGCGATCATCCATGCAGGCTTCCATGACCGCGATTGCGGAGAAGCCCAGCAGGATAGAGGTTGCCATGACACAGGCCGTGATCGACCGCCAACCACACTTATCGGCGCGGTATACCTTGAAGGAGGTGATCAACCCCAACGTCAGCAGCGCAAGCGCCATTTGCGACATAAGTAACTTGAGAATCAACTCACCAAAACCGCCGGGGCCGTCGCCGCGGATGATCAGCGCTTCTCTGAAGAATAGAGAAAGTGCAGCCAAGTTGAATAGGTTGTAGGTCAGGCATGCTCCCAACGCCCGGGGATCTTTCCGGCCGGTATTAGAAGGGCTGCTTGTCGGTTCGCCGGCATGTCCGCACGGTGCTTGCTTGGAGCGCTTTAGCATGGCACTAACACTTTACCCGGATGCCTTCGCCACAGCGGGCAGTGAAACTCATCAGGCGATCACGATGTTTCTCGTCATTGCATTGATCCTGTTTCGACAACATGTTCGCGTGCTTTATGGCTGCGTTGAACGCAGCTTCTTCGCTAGGCGATGCGGGTTCAAAGGCGCCCCAGGCTCTATGATCCTCGTCGAACTGCGCGTCCCAGCTTCTGAAAACCAGATTGTATTGATGGTTCTCTTCGTCTTCATCGTATTGGAGCGTATCCACTTCCAGGGCAACACGGCCGCCGAAATTGGGCACCGGCGAGCGCAACGCTGTCCAGGCCATGCTGGCATCGGGCGAGAACTTCACCACGACGAGGCCCGGTTGCCACTCCACGCACCAGTAGAGGTCTTCACCGCTGAGTAGGTAACTGTAGCGAGCACCGGTTTGCAGTATCGCTGCGGGCCCGTCGAGATACTCCTCATCGCTCAGCGGCTGCAGATGAGGGATCACGCCGCGGGTGAAATAGTCCGCATCGTGCGGCGCGACCGGCCCCGTGTAGAGGCCGTCGGAGCAGCATTGTTCACTGATAAATACGATGTATTTCATAGGCGATGTTAGGTCTTAATGGTGGGGCCATTGCTGAGTGAGGCGGACAAGCTTCGCAGTGTCCACCCTACTTGACTACCGCTGGAGCCAAGCGGCGCCGGATGCGCCCGCTCTGAGCGAAATACCGGGCCGCAAATCCTGTATCGCACGAGTGGCTACTAGATGTTTGAGGGCCGGCTTTAGCCAGCGAACAAGATAAGTGGTTCGAACCTCTACTTAAAAGGGGTGGCTACTCCAGCGGTTCTCATGCGCTTTATCAAAAGGTTAATCCCGTCTGCTTTTATGCAGAGCGCTATACCGATGATTATTTCAACGACTGTAATGAGTTCGTTTATCAGGAGCTCGCTGATTCTGCCAGGATATTCTGGAGGCTGCCCAATGTAGCTAATGAGCCAGCAGTATTGAAGATTAGGTCGGAGATGTTCTTGGACAGGATGTAAATGCCTAGTATGCAAAGTGCTGCTGATTGTAGTTGTTCTGCTGTGATGTTTGTATTTAATGTACCTTCAGTGCTCGTGGGTGTGAGAAGTTTGGAAATTGTCAATGGAAATTTAATCAGTGCCAAGGCCGTGACTGGTATGAGGCTTACTTCAAGTATGGCGATGATTGCGTAAGTTTGGTAGTCCTCGCTATTTGTGGGCGCTGCTTGGGTCAGCAAAAAATATTGGCGCATCATGACAAGGGCGGCTGAATAGAAAATGTAAATCCCAAGGACGCGGATTGGGATGCTTAGCAGTTCAGTATATTTCATAAGAGGTCTCTAGCATTTGGTTAAGGGGATGGGTTTAGTCATATTGGAAAGCGAAGTGGATGACTTGAGGTGATTGTTATGTGGTTGTATATTATTTATAGCGTTTAGGGTGGGTATAAATGACCATGCAAATGGCTGCGGCTAAAAATAAATAAGGTTCTGCTAGTGTTGAGGTGTTTAGGATTTGTTGGTTGAGTTCAGTTGGATTGCACTGACCATTGGGGCATTGCATGGGGATAAATGCCATTATTAAGAATTTTATGACTTTTATAGCTGCGCAAAACATGAGGAGTACGGATGCTAAAAAAACGCTGACTGAGCGCTGTCTTCTTGAGATTGTCAGTATTGCGATTCCAAATAAAGAAAATCCAGCAGCAAGGATTAACAGTTCAGGAGCAAGAATTGTCATTGT
This sequence comes from Phytopseudomonas punonensis, assembly GCF_900142655.1. Taxonomy (GTDB): domain Bacteria; phylum Pseudomonadota; class Gammaproteobacteria; order Pseudomonadales; family Pseudomonadaceae; genus Aquipseudomonas; species Aquipseudomonas punonensis. The sequence continues at coordinate 241,668 of NZ_FRBQ01000003.1, forward strand.
GGTGGTGTATTCAGTCATGTGCATAGCTTTCGTTTAAAAGAGGGTTGCGGCTAATCTTTGTGAGCGAGATGAACGGTTTAACTGTTTGCTATCTTTTTGTTAGTGTGATCATTTGGCTGTTGTAGTTCAGTTTGAAATTGTAGCTTTTGAATGCTTTTCCTGAGGGTCTTAGCTCTAGTGCTCCTGTAAGACTTTTCTTGCTGATGATTTCTACATTGGCTTCAGGACCTATCCATGCTTTTGCTGTTATTTGAAATTTATACTTTCCTGTTCTTTTTAGAGTAATTTCATCAACGCCATCGCACCAAAGAAAATCTGGTGTCCTAGCTGTCTTCAGCTTCCAAGTGAGCAGCCATTCCAATCCAGAGGTTAGTTCTGAAAGCTCCGTGGGGCTTGGGTTATTAAGGAAGGTGCTGAGAATTAATGCTGCGCGCCGCTCCATTCTTAGAACTCTACGGCTCAATCTGAGTTTGCTTGAGTACATCTTCTTAAAGTATCTGGCGGATTTAAGATCGCTTAACATTTGTTAGGCTAACCGGTGCTGCCAGTACAGGCGGCATAGCTTTTGGCAGTGGCTTTTACTTGCTCTTTGGTGGTGAAGAGAGCGGGTGCATTATCAAAGATGCGCGACTCACAGATTTCGCGGTAGTTATTGAGTTTGTTCATGCAGGCGGTAACGCTAGAGCCTCCGCTTTTTTGAAATCCGGCGTCATTGCAGAAAAAGTCGGCGAGCATGTTTGAGCCAACTTTCACCTCTTCTAGAGTTACCTCTGTTGTCTCTACTTCCTTGAGTAGAGCCTGATAGCTGTCCACTGTGATGTTTTCTACTGCATAGTTTTTGTAGGCGTAGTAGCCGCCAAAAGCGACGACCATGAGGATAATGTATTTCATTTTCTTCCTTGAGGTCTGAGTGGATTGGCTTTTCTTGTAAGCCTAACGCTTGGTTAAGGGGTGGGCTTTCGCCTGCACAGGTAAACAAGGTGAACGGTTTTAACGCAATTATTATCGGTGATACCATGTGGCGATTTTAACTTTCCCTGTCGGCGTGTGTTTCTTGAGAAGCTCAGCCATCGCTGCTAAATTTTCATACCCTTCGAACCGTAGGTCGCTGAAAGATTTAGTGTTTAGGAGTAGAGATTTAATCTTTCCTTTAATACTCTGAATCCTAAGACTTTCTACATCCGATAACGGTATGCTAATGACGGTGCCTTTGTGTGATATCTCGATTTTGATTTGAGGCATACTGATGGTTACTGTTGGACACGATAAGTCATGATTTATTATATTTTTATAAGCGCCCGGTAAATGTCTGGCGAGCAAAAGAGCAACGATTGCAGATAGTGCTTTGGGATAGAGGTTCTCGCTGGTAGTAAATATCCAGATCGCGCCTGCAACTATGCCAATCACCAATAGCGCGGCGAATATTGCTTTGCGTTTTTCGCTGTGTTTGTGATCTTCTGATATCTGAAAAATCATATATGCCACTGTGGCCGGTTAAGGGAGCTTTCTCGAGGAGGATGGAAGACGCTTTTGACCCATCAACTCAAGGCGCGGTCTAAAATTTTTAACAAAGAATCAAGGCTACGCTGGCTACCTCAAGGGCTCTTGGCACCATCCCACACATACCGCTCCCCACCACCAAAATAACTCCACTCGCCATAAAACTCCGTGAAGCGGTCATCGAAGTTGAGTTCGAGATTGCCGTAGCCGTATTTGTCTATCCACACGCATTTCAGAAGCTGGCTATGCAGGCGCTTGCAGTCCCTCAAGCGGCCTTTGGTTTCGCCATCCTGGTCGGTAATTACATAGGTGCCTGAAAGGGTTTCTTTGCCGCTCCAGCGCAAGGTGGTGACGACCTTGTCCAGCTTGCCGGCGTTTTCGACCTTGCCCACGTAATCGCCTGCCATATTCGGCTTGGCGGCAACAGCCAGGGCTGGGCAGCAGGTAATAAGCAAAACGAAAAGGGCGGTCGGGCTTGGAGCTAAGCCATGCCGCTTGGCGGTGCGAAAGGGGGAGGCGGGCAACATTCCGTGTTTTCTCACAGCTCAGATCCGCTTTGAGCGTTTGGCGTTTCGGCACCGGGCTATGGACCGTCAGCGCCTGGTTGGTGCTGGCAAGACATTACTCGGCCTGTACCATCCATGTCCATCGGCGCCAATACAAAAACGCCCACTGGGTCAGGCGACGCAGTGGGCGTTTGCTGAGGCGAGGGGCTTAAATCCGCTCAGCCCACATATCGTACTCATCGGCATCGACGATGCGCACGCGCACCTTGTCGCCCGGCTGGAAGTCGGTGCCTTCGATAAATACGCTGCCGTCGATTTCCGGGGCGTCGGCCCAGGAGCGGGCGACGGCGCCCTGATCGTCGACTTCGTCGATCAGTACGTCCATTTCGCGGCCGATCTTCAGTTGCAGGCGGGCGGTGCTGATGGCCTGTTGATGGGCCATGAAGCGGTCCCAGCGATCCTGTTTGACGTCATCGGGCACGATGTCGACGTCCAGGTCGTTGGCGGGCGCGCCTTCGACCGGCGAGTACTGGAAGCAGCCGACGCGGTCGAGCTGGGCTTCGGTCAGCCAGTCGAGCAGGTACTGGAAGTCTTCCTCGGTTTCGCCGGGGAAGCCGACGATAAAGGTCGAGCGGATGGTCAGGTCCGGGCACTGTTCGCGCCAGGACTTGATGCGCGCCAGGGTGCGGTCTTCGAAGGCCGGGCGCTTCATCAGCTTGAGGACGCGCGGGCTGGCGTGCTGGAAGGGGATGTCCAGATACGGCAGCAGCTTGCCGGCGGCCATCAGCGGGATGATGTCATCGACGTTGGGGTACGGGTACACGTAGTGCAGGCGCACCCACACGCCCATGCTGGAGAGTGCTTCGCAGAGCTCTTTCATGCGCGTCTTGACCGGCTGGCCGTTCCAGAAGTCGGTCTTGTATTTGAGGTCGACGCCGTAGGCGCTGGTGTCCTGGCTGATCACCAGCAGCTCCTTGACCCCGGCCTTGACCAAGCGCTCGGCCTCGCCCAGCACGTCGCCCACCGGACGGCTGACCAGTTTGCCGCGCATCGACGGGATGATGCAGAAGCTGCAGCTGTGGTTGCAGCCTTCGGAAATCTTCAGGTAGGCGTAGTGGCGCGGAGTGAGCTTGATGCCCTGGGGCGGCACCAAGTCGATCAGCGGGTTGTGATCCTTACGGGGTGGCACCACTTCATGTACGGCGTTGACCACCTGCTCGTACTGCTGCGGGCCGGTGACCGATAGCACGCTGGGGTGCACGTCACGGATGCTGCCTTCTTCGACGCCCATGCAGCCGGTGACGATGACCTTGCCGTTTTCCTTGATGGCTTCACCGATCACTTCCAGGGACTCGGCCTTGGCGCTGTCGATAAAGCCGCAGGTGTTGACCACCACCACGTCGGCGTCCTGATAGGTCGGCACCACTTCATAACCTTCCATGCGCAGTTGGGTCAGGATGCGTTCGGAATCGACCAGGGCTTTCGGACAGCCAAGGGAAACGAACCCAACTTTGGGGGTGGCGGTGGTGGTCATGCAGGTGAACCTCAGGGCTAAGACGGGCCGGGCGCTTTGCGCGCCTCTGGTCAAAAAGTGCGCAATTCTAGCGGCGTGCGAGGCACTTTTCCAGCACTGCCGACAGGATGTGCCTGTGCGATGCTGATTTCTCTCGCCGTATTCGCCTGCAGCTGCATTGGTTCTGGACATTCCCGCTACCGGCCAATACGCCATTGGCGGCAATCGCTGGGCTGGGCGCGTGGGACATCATGGGCTACTGCCCGACCATGCTGCTGTATTAAGCCGTAGTGATTGGCGGGGCGTTTTACTTCTTGGTCTAGTTGCGCGAGGCGGCTGCCGGTTGTATCACCGGCAGCCGCTACGTTTATTGAACTACCTGTTGGCGCTTCTTGATCGCGGCGATCAGGCGCTCGGCCAGTGCTGGGTAGTCTTCATCGTAATGATGGCCGCCCGGCAGCTCCAGCTTCTCACCCACCGTCTGCTGTTGGGTGCAACCGCTTTCCGGTGCTTCTTCGGTGCCGTAGACGCAGAGTACTTTTGCGGCCGGTAGCTTGATCAGCTCCGGACCGGTTGCCGCTTCGTCGGCGTCCTTGCCGAGCCAGCCTTCTACCCGAATCTCGAATGCGCCGCTGCGCGCCAGGGCCAGCAGCAGCACGGCATCGACCTGCTTCTTGTCGCTGTCGGGCAGGCGGTTGTAGAGCGCTGGCATCACGTCGGCGCCGAACGAATAGCCGATCAGCACGAAACGCTTTGCATGCCACTTCTCGCGGTACTCGTGCATCATTTCCGATAGGTCACTGGCGGCCTGGTCCGGGCTCTTGCGCTGCCAGAAATAACGCAGAGTATCGACGCCGACCACCGGGTAGCCGCGTTCGGCCATCTGCTCGGCTACGGCTTTGTCCAGGTCGCGCCAGCCACCGTCGCCGGAGTAGAACAGGCTCACGGTATCGCCAGGTGGCGTGGACGGCACCTCGACCACTGGCAGATCGTCGCTGGCTCCCTGCAGCAGACGGCGCACCTGGGCGATCAGCAGCGCTTTGGGCGCGGTGTCGTAATCGCCGATCAGGGTTTCGGCATTTTTCTGCTGGCGCACGAACAGGGCGGTGGCGTCATCCGGATTGTCGTTCCACACGGCCAGCCAGTGACCATGGGCACTGGTTGCCGGGGGAGGGCTTGTGCAGTCGGGTTTCTCCAGCGAGAAGCCGACCGAGATCGCCTGCGCCTTGTCGTCGTTCTGCGTGGCGAGCCAGCGCCAGGCGAGCATGGCGGCGTTGTCGCTGCCGGCCAGCAGGTTCAGCGGCCCGCCTATTTGCTTGGTGGCTTCTTGCAGGTTCTGCGTCTGCGCTTCACAGCTCTGCTGCGAGGCCGGGAACTGGCCGACCACGGCGTGGTTGGACTGCGCCAGTTCCAGCAGTTCTTCGTCACCGAGCAGCTGATCATTCGGCAACACCAGCAGCACACGGCGGTGCACCTTGCCGCCAGGCGTGGCCACCAGCAGTTCGCTGCCCGAAGCCAGCGGGTGATGCGCCAGGCTCGCTGCGGCAGGTGGGCGCAGCCAGCAGTAAAGGCCGCCGGCAACTAGTGCCAGCAGCAGGGCAAGGATCGGTAACAGACGTTTGGCAGTACGGGTCATCAGCGTTTCACCAGTCCGGTAAAGCCACCGGCGATCAGCGCGGCGGTGTCGGTCAGTGCCACCAGCGGGTCGAGCCCGGCTGGTACGGCCATGTAGCGGGGCTCCCAGTCCGGCTGGAATTTATCCTTGAAGCGGCGCAGGCCCTGGAAGTTGTAGAACGCCTCACCGCGCTTGAACACCAGCGCACCAAGGCGCTGCGTCAGCGGCGCGCCACGGCGCGGTTGCAGGCCTGAGAGCGGCACCATGCCGAGGCTGAAGCGTGCGAAGCCGGCGGCCTTGAAGTGCAGGATCAGGCCGAGCATGAGGAATTCCATGGTCAGCTTCGGCGCATCTGGCAGCACGCGCATCAGATCCAGCGTTGCCAAGTCGCGGCTGTCGGTTTCCAGCAGGTTGGCGAACGCCACGGCGCGGCCCTCGACCCGGGCGACGACGATGCGGAAGTGGCGCAGGTATGCCGGGTCGAAGCGGCCCAGAGAGAAGCCTTTCTCACGCATCTGCTTGCCACCCAGCCATGCATCGGAGATACCGCGCAGCTCTTCGAGTGGCGCCTGGCCGGGCTCGTAGAACTCCAGCAGCAGCCCGTCGCGTTGGCCGCGGTTCCAGGTGTAGCGCAAGTCCTTCATGGCCTTGCCGGTGTTTTCCAGGTCGAAGCGGTTCAGGTCGACGCGCGCTTCTTCGCCAAGCTTGATGGCGGTCAGGCCGATGTCCATATACAGCGGCAGGTTCTCGGCCCGCACCTGGTAGAACACCGGGCGGGTGTGGTGGCGGTCGCACAAGTCGCGGAATTGCCACACCAGCTCGGCGCGACGCTGCGCGGTACCGATCGGGTCGAACAGCGCGATCATGCTGCGCGCACGGCGCGAGTACATCAGAAAAGCGTCGCCTTCGGGATGCACCAACAGCGCCTTGTCACCCGTTAGCGCGAGACCGCCGTCGGCCTGACCGGAAGCCTTCAGGATGCGTGCAGCGCGGTCCAGCTCTTCGTTGCTCGGCAAGGTGATGGCCGGTGGTGCGGCGCGCAGCAACCAGGCCAGAAACACCACGCTCAGTAGCAGCACGCAGCCCAGTGACGCGCGCAAGCCGCGTGGCGCATCGGCGTTTACCGCGAATTGCCACCACAGCTGGTTTTCATAGGGTACGTCCTGATAGGCGAAGAACAGCAGCCAGATCGAGGCGCCGAGCACGCAAGCGCTGGCCGCCAGATGCCAGGGCGAGAAGGGCAGTTCCATCAGCCGGCTGGGTCGGTAGAAGTACGGGCGAAACAGCGCGAGCAGGCCGGCGGTGATGCTCAGCAGTAGGGCTTCTTCCCAGTCGAAGCCCTTTAGCAGCGAAAGAATCGCACCAGTGATAAGCAGCACCAGGGTCATCGCCCAGGCAGCCGAGAGGCGGCGGCGCAGGCCTTGGGCCAGCAGCAGGCATAGTAGGCCGATCAGGCTGGCACCAAAGTGCGAGGCATCGATCAGTCGATGGGGGATCAGGAAATCGAGGATCTCCAGGCGTTCGTCCAGGCTCGGAGTAGCACCGGAGAACAGCAGCACCATGCCGGAAATGAACACCAGCAACGCGAGGATCGGCGCAGCCAGGCCGCTGGCAGCACGAATGGCCTGGCGCGCACTGATCAGGCGGCGCAGCTCCATGCCCAGCAACAGCAGGCAGGCCACCAAGAGCGGCAGCACTATATAGATGAGGCGATACAGCAGCAGCGCAGCAGCCAAAGGCGCTGCACCCAGCTCACTGGCAAAGGCGGCGAGTAGTATGGCCTCGAACACACCGACGCCGCCCGGCACGTGGCTGAGCACGCCAGCTGCCAGAGCGATCAGGTAAACCAGCAGGAACGTGGTGAAGGGCGGCGCCTCGGGCAGCAGCAGGTACAGCACACCGGCTGCGGCGCTGACATCTATCAGCGTGATTAGTACTTGCAGCAGCGTCAGCTTTGCATCGGGCATACGCAGCAGGTGCCGGCTCACACGCACGGTCACGCAGTCCGGAGCAGGGCGCTCTTTGAGGCGGGCGCGGTGTAGCTTCAGCAGCACCGCAGCGCCAATGGCCAATATGACCAGGCTGATAGTCACCAGCGCCGGTTGCGGCAGGCGCAGTGCAGCGGCCGCATCGGCAGGGTCAGCCAATGCGGCGAGCGAGGCGAGTATCGGCAGGGCGCAACCAAGCGAAAGGCTGGCGAATACCGTCATGCGAGCGATCTCGACGCCGCCGATGCCATGCCGCGAATACAGCCGATAGCGGATCGAGCCACCCGAAAGCATCGACAGACCAACGGCGTTGCCGATGGCGAACGCACAGAAACCGCCGGTGGCCAGCGTTCGGCCGGGAAGGCTGACGGCCGCATAGCGGCTGGCCGACCATTCATAGCCGAGCAGGGCGATAAAGCCTGCGATGGTCAGGCCGACAGCACCGAACAGATTGACCTTGGGCACAGCCAGGATAGATTCGTGCAGCGCGCTTGGGTCCAGCTCATTGAGCAGATGACGGCAGGCGAGCAAGGCGATCACGAACAGTGCCAGAGCGACGCTCAGCCCCAATGGCTGGCGGTATCGATCCAGGCGCTGGCGCCAGAGCAAGAGTTGAGATTTGGGCAGGGAAGGTGGAGCAGTAGCGTCGGAGCTGGCGCGCATCGGATACCTCTTGGGCAGTGCGGCTCAGATGGAAAGGCGGAATCCAAGTTCCGTTTTGTATCAAACAATGTATGAGCTTGAGCGAAGCGCTTCAAGGTGTCTATGACAGGCACCTCGAAAGATTAGGCCACCAGCGGGAAGCGTCATAACGAGTGTCGATTTTTTCGCGCCCATAAACAAAAGCCCCGACAGCGAACTGTCGGGGCTTTTGTTTCGAAGGTGGTTGCGGGAGCCGGATTTGAACCGACGACCTTCGGGTTATGAGCCCGACGAGCTACCAGACTGCTCCATCCCGCG
>NZ_FRBQ01000003.1:250059-594113 GCF_900142655.1 Phytopseudomonas punonensis
GTGGCCTTTTTGAGTATCTGGTTGCGGGAGCCGGATTTGAACCGACGACCTTCGGGTTATGAGCCCGACGAGCTACCAGACTGCTCCATCCCGCGGTCGCCATTCTATTCATCTGAGGCCCGCTGTCAACGCCTATCGCAGAAAAAACTGTTTTCCGTTCAATCGGTTAGCACCGCAGGCAGAACTTTTGAAAGCGCTTCAGGCCCTGCCATGCGGGCCTTTCAAGCCATTTTGTGGCGCTTTTATTACCGCAGCAGGTAGGCGATGAGCGGGCGAGATCGGGCTGGAAGGCTGTTGTTATGTACAGTAAAGTGCCCGTCTTCTCCCCCATCACCGATTGCAGCCGCAGTCGGCCAGCATTCATTGTCAGGCTTATGGCGCAGCGAAAGATCATTCACGTCGATTGCGACGCGTTCTATGCCTCGGTCGAAATGCGCGACAACCCCGCGTTGGCTGACAAACCGATGGCAGTGGGCGGCTCGGCCGATCGGCGCGGGGTGATTGCGACCTGCAATTATGAGGCGCGCGCCTATGGTGTGCGCTCGGCCATGGCCTCGGGGCACGCATTGAAGCTGTGCCCGGACTTGCTGATCGTCAAACCGCGTTTTGAGGTGTACCGCGCCGTATCGCGGGACATTCATGCGATCTTTCGCGACTACACCGATCAGATTGAGCCGCTGTCGCTGGATGAAGCCTTTCTGGACGTCTCCAATTGCGAGCACTTTGGCGGCAGTGCCACGCGTATCGCCCAGGACATTCGCCGGCGCGTTTCCAGTGACCTGCATATCACCGTGTCTGCGGGTGTGGCGCCGAACAAGTTTCTGGCCAAGATCGCCAGCGACTGGCGCAAACCCAATGGCATCTTCGTGATCACCCCGGATCAGGTCGAGGACTTCGTAGCGGAGCTGCCCGTCAACAAGCTGCACGGCGTGGGCAAGGTTACTGCGGACAAGCTCACGCGGCTGGGCGTGCGTACCTGTAGTGATCTGCGCGAGTGGAACAAGCTGCGCCTGATGCGCGAGTTCGGCAGTTTCGGTGAGCGGCTTTGGAACTTGGCGCATGGCATCGATGAGCGTGTGGTGCAGACCGACAGCCGCCGACAATCGATGAGCGTGGAGAACACCTACGATCAGGATCTACCGGACCTTGACGCTTGCCTGGCGCAGTTGCCGGCGTTGCTGGAAGAGTTGGAGCGTCGCATGACGCGCCTGGACAGCAGCTATCGGGCGGGTAAGCCATTCGTCAAGGTCAAGTTCCACGACTTCACCCAGACCACGATGGAGCAGACCGGCGCTGGCCGCGACCTGGAGAGTTACCGCGTATTGATGACCAGTGCCCATGCGCGGGGTAATCGATCGGTGCGGCTGCTTGGTGTGGGCGTGCGTTTGCAGGATTTGCGCGGCAAGCATGAACAGCTGGATCTGTTCCTGCCGCGTGAGCTCTAGGCGAAAGCGCTGGCGTAACGCAGCTTGTTGCGCGCCCGCGCTGCTGGATAAGCGAAGCCGGGCGCCAACAGCGTTTCGCGATGGCCTTACTCGTCAGGCCACAGCCGGATCGGTTTGCCGCTGGCTGGCCACAGGCGCAGCTGATCCAGTGGCGAGATGTCCCAGCGTTCGACCTTGGTGAGGCTCTGCAGAAAGCGATTTTCCTGTTCCATCAGAGCCGGTGCGCACATTTTGCGGGTGCTGCCGGCTTCGCTGAAACTCAGTTTTTCACCATCGCGCGTGTAGCTGGCGAACCAGTGGTTGCAGCCAGCGTTGCCGTAGGCGCGGCCATCTTCGCCGAGGATGATGGTCAGGTGACTATTGTCGATCAGCGGGCGTTCGCCGATCCATTCCACGCGGTAGGTGCGCTCGTTTTCCAGCTGCACGGGTTTTTCCGCGCAACCAGCCAGGGCTGCGGTGAGCAAGCCAAGGGCGAGAAGCGGTTTCATCAAGCCTCCTTTTTAATACACGCAGGGCACAGGTGCTTGTCCTGCTGTTTGCGCCAGCCGAGCTCTGCAAGGCGCGCATCTGCGGCCGGCGTCTGGGCTTTTTTACCCAGCGCAGTGTCGACCGCGAATTCGAAGTCCAGTTGCTTGCCGCAGCTGTCGCAGGTCACTTCCCAGTTGAAGATCGACAGCTCGGTGAAGGCCGGTCCATGAGCGACCGCGACCCATTGGCCAGGCGGGTTGATCAGGTGGCGAACTTTGTCGACTTGCAGGCGCATGCTCAGGTCGCGGCTGCCTTTGAGGCTGACGACCAAAGTGTCGTTACCTTTGATCGAGCCGCCGTTGCCAGTGACTTGATAGCGGCCGGGAGCCAGGGCGCGGCACTCGATCAGGGTGTGTTCGGGGTTGAGCAGGTTGTAGCGAAAATCGTGTTCGGCCATGGATCCTCCGGATGAGGAGCGCATTCTAACAGGCCGCGGCAGCAGCGGGCGGGGCGACGACGCCAGTGGTTAGCCAGGCGTCGTGCTGGAGCATCAGGTGGCGGGGAAGATGTCGCGTAAGGCTGCTCGGTAGAAGTCGAACGCGGCAACTGCGCCACTGACTGCTTCTTCGCGCTGCGCCTCGCTCAGCTCCAGGCCATCGAGCAGGGCAACGAACTGGCGCCAGTGCAGAGCGCGGCCATCTGGGTGAGGAGCTAGGTGACGGGCACCGTTTTCAGCCGTGAGGCCGATCTGCTGGGTATCCTTGAACAGAAACGCGGCGCCCAGGTTGGAGCCTTCGCTGCAGTACAGCCAGCCCAAGGCGGCATAGGTACTTCTCGGCGCTACGGCTTGGGGGGCTGGCGGGATCTGCAGCTGCAGATCGGCAAGATCGGCGCACACCGCGTCGAAGCGTGGCAGCTCGCTCAAGCCCGGTAGCAGGCGATTGAGCTCGATATCGTCGTACAGCGCATTGAGAGCGCCATGAAAGTCGTGCTGCAGGCGTAGGAAGTAACCGTAGCACTCCAGACTCGCAAAGGGCCGAACACTCATGACCAGCGCATCGACGCTGTCATGAGCACGGCTGGTGCCGGCTTTGAGGCGTTTGCTCAACGGCAGTTGCGCAGTGCAGATAGGCTGCGGCGTCACGGCTGCGCCTCTTGGCTTAAGCGTTCTATCGCCTGCTCGAGTTCATCCAGGCCGCTGCCACGAATCGGCTGATCCTGCTTGAGCTGGGTTTCGCTGTACTGGCAGGCGGCGCGCAGCTGCGGTACGCCGCAGTAGCGGGTGGCGCCGTGCAGGCGGTGAATGCGTTCGATCAAGGCGTTGCGGTCGCCATCGGCACGTGCCTGACGGATGGCCTGCAGGTCGCCCGGCAGCCCGGCTAGCAACATGCTGAGCATGTCGGCGGCCAGATCGGCCTTGCCGGCAGCCAGGCGCAAACCTTCTTCTTTATCCAGCACGGCGGTGGCCGGTGCAGTGGTTTCCGGCTGTGGCTCCTGGTTGTTGCTGTACAGCGCCAGGCCGGTCCATTTGAGTACCACCTGGGCCAGCTGCCGCTCACTGATGGGCTTGGTGAGGTAATCATCCATGCCGCTTTGCAGCAGCGTGCGTTTCTCGTTGGCCAAGGCATGAGCGGTCAGGGCGACGATGGGCATCGGCGAGCGGCCGTGGTCATGCTCCCACTGACGGATCGCCTCGGTGGTCTGGCGGCCGTCCATGCCGGGCATCTGCACGTCCATGAACACCAGGTCGAAATCCTGCTCCTGAGTGATTGCCAGGGCGTCGAAACCGCTGCTGGCGACGGTGACTTTGGCGCCCATGTCATCGAGCAGGGTTTGCACTAGCAGCAGGTTGGCGGCGTTGTCGTCGACGCACAGGATGGCCGGCGAGCGGGTCAGGTTGTGGCGTACCTGCTGGCGTGCCTGGCGCGGCGCGATCAGTTCGACGAGGGTGCGCTGCAGCCGGCGAGTGCAGGCCGGTTTGGCCTGCAGCTGGCTGTGCTAGTCGGGCACGCTGTTCTGATAGAGCGTCTGTTCGGTGGTTGGGCAGAACACCACACTCTTGCAGCCCAGGTTGTCGAGGTCCCAGACGCGCTTGTCCAGTTCCGCAGGCGCGAGGTCATCGCTGGTCACGCCGAGAACCGCGCAACTGAATGCCTGGGCAGAGCCGGCAGCCGACTCGACGGCGTCGCACAGACTATTGAGGTCGCTGAATACGCTGACCTGCAAACCGCAATCTTCCAGCTGGTGTTGTAAAGCCTGACGGGCCAGCTCGCTGCTTTCGAGCATCGCCACACGGCGGCCAGCCAGCGCGCGAGGTTGCTCGTCAGCTTCGCTGCGCGCCTTGGGCAGGTTGAGGCTGATCCAGAATTCCGAGCCTTCGCCGGGCGTGCTGTCCACACCGATCTCGCCACCCATCTGCTCGATCAGGCGCTTGGAAATAACTAGGCCCAGGCCTGTGCCGCCGGCCTGGCGGGTCATCGAGTTGTCGGCTTGGCTGAATGCCTGGAACAGGGCGCGCAAATCTTCCTCGGCCAGCCCGATGCCGGTGTCACGCACGCTGATGCGCAGCTGCGCGCGGTCTGCTGTTTCTTCCTCGAGCATGGCGCGGATAACGATGCTGCCTTCGCGGGTGAACTTGATCGCGTTGCTGACCAGATTGGTCAGCACCTGCTTGAGGCGCAGCGGATCACCCGACAGCCACACCGGTGTGTCGCGGTATACCAGCGAGAGCAGCTCGAGCTTCTTCTCGTGTGCGGTCGGCGCGAGGATGGTCAGGGTGTCCTGCAGCAGGTCGCGCAGATTGAAGGGGATGTTCTCCAGCACCAGCTTGCCAGCCTCGATTTTCGAGAAGTCGAGCACCTCATTGATGATGCTCAGCAGGCTGTCGGCGGATTGTTCGATGGTGCTCAGATAATCCTGCTGGCGCGGGCTGAGCTCGCTCTTCTGCAGCAGATTGGTAAAGCCGAGAATGCCATTGAGTGGAGTGCGGATCTCGTGGCTCATGTTGGCCAGGAATTCTGACTTGATGCGGCTCGCCTCCAGTGCTTCCTTACGGGCGAAGTCCAGCTCGATGTTCTGCACCTCGACGTTTTCCATGTTCTGGCGCAGGTCCTCGGTGACCTGGTCGATGCTGTGCTGCATTTCCTCCTGGGCAGCCTGCAGCGATTCGGCCATGCGGTTGATGCCCGATGCCAGTTCGTCCAGTTCGTGGCTGCCCAGCGGTGGCAGGCGGGTTTCCAGATGGCCGTCCTTGAGCAGGGCGACACCTTGCTTGATGCGCAGCAGCGGGTCGTTGATGCTGCGGCTCATGCGTAGCGCCAAGAGGCCCGTGATGATCAGCCCGGTGACCACCAGCAGCAGGCTGGTGAGCAGGCTGCGGTAACCGCTGATGAGGGTGTTGTGGTGCGACAGTTCCAGCTCCACCCAGCCGATCGACTCGCTTTCTGAGGCGCTACGCTCCTGGCCACTGAGCGTCAGGTGTTGGGCCATGACCGGCAACAGGAAACGGGTGGCGTCCTGGCTGCTATGTTCGGCGATGTCCACGGTATTGCTGTCAATGACCGGGCGCTCGTTGAGCATGCTCGGGCCAGCGTGGGCCAGGCGGTCGCTCTGCGTGCTCAGAAAGGTCACGGCGCGCACGTCTGGTTGTTCAAGTGCCTCTGTGGCGATGCGCTGCAACAGCGCCCTGTCGCTATGCAGTAGGGCGGGGGCGGCCAGCGGTGCCAGTTGCTCGGCGATCATGTGCCCGCGTTGCAGCAGTTGCGCCTGCAGCCCGGAGAGTTGCATCCAGATGAAGTAGCCGCCCAGTACCACCGCCAGCAGGCTGGTGGGCAGCAGGGTAAGCATCAGTACCCGGCCCTTGATGCCGATATCCTTGAACACGCAATGCCCCTTTTCGACGATGCCAGGCAGTGTAGCGATTCCGACGGGGCGACGCTTGCCCGTCGTAAGGCGGGTTACGGGCGCTCAGGCAATAGGTAGAATCACTCGCATTCGCTTTTTAGAGCCACATTGCCATGACGCTTCCAGCCACCACCGCTACTCGTATTCTCGCGGTCGAAGACGACCCCGCCTTGGCCTCCCATCTGCAGGCGCACCTGCAGGGCTGCGGCTTCGATGTGACTGTCAGCCATGACGGCAGCAACGGTCTGCGCCTGGCTCAGGAGCAGCATTTCGACCTGATTCTCATGGATATCCTGCTGCCCGGCAGCAACGGTCTAGACGTGCTGCAGCGCTTGCGCCAGCAGCGCCATGTACCGGTCATTCTGATGTCTGCGCTGGGCGCCGAACAGGATCGCATCGCTGGCTTCAGCCGCGGCGCCGACGATTACCTGCCCAAGCCGTTCAGCCTGGGCGAGCTCAGCGTGCGCATCGAGGCCATTCTGCGTCGGGTCGCCTACGAGCGCCGCGGGCAGCCGCCGCTGCAGGCCGATGCGCTGGCCTTCGATGAAGATCGCTGCGACGTTTGCCTGGGCGGGCAATGGGCGATGCTCACCTCGACCGAATATCGTCTGCTGGAAACATTTTCCCGGCATGCCGAGGAGGTGCTCAGCAAGGCCTTTCTTTACCAGCATGTGCTGCACCGCGGTTATTCCCAGCATGACCGTAGCCTGGACATGCATGTGAGTAACGTGCGCCGCAAGCTCAAGGGTCTTGGCTACAACGGCAAGCGCCTGGAATCGGTGTGGGGCAAGGGTTATGTGCTGACGGCCCGGGAATCCTGAGGTGCCGGGTTGGCATTCGCTGTTCTGGAAACTGATAGTCGGCTTGGCGCTGTTCTGCCTGCTGACCGTCAGCATGCACCTGGACCTGGAACAACGGGTGTACGAGTCGATGTCCACGCTCTCCGCCAACAGCCGGCAGGAGCTCAGCGGGTTCGCCCGCGAGGCGGAAACGGCCTGGCGTGAGCGAGGCCGAACCGGTATGGACGAGTTTCTGCAAGACCTCTATCAGCGTGAGCAGGTCTGGGTCGTGGCGGTGGACGCAAAGCATCGATCGTTGTCGTCGACCCCACTAAACGAGGAGGAGGCGCTGCGCCTTAGCTTTGTGCGCCGGCTCGATCAAAAGGTCGGCCGGCCTGGTGGCCAGCCGGTCTTTTACGTGCCCTTCAGCGATGGCAACGGACGCCTGGTGATGGAGCTACCGCCGCGGCTGGACCCTCGTAACGACAGCTCGCTATGGGATTTCTTCCTGCGTAGTGTGCTGCCCGCCTGCCTGGCCATTCTGCTGGGCACCCTGCTGTATCGCTGGCTTATCGCACCGCTGGTGATCTTGCGGCGCCAGGCCAACAGCCTGAGCGCCGGCGACTTGAGCGCGCGGGTCGGTGCACCGGTGGCTTCCCGTCAAGACGAGTTGGGTGAGCTGGGACGCGCCTTCGACCACATGGCTGAGCGGCTGCAGGGCACCGTGGTGTATCAGCGGCGCTTGCTGCGTGACCTGTCCCACGAGTTGCGCACGCCGCTGAGCCGCCTGCGTGTGGCCAGTGATGGCGAAAGCGACCCGCAGGTGCTGCGCCAGCGGCTCGATCGTGAAATCACCATCATGCAGAACCTGGTGGAAAACTCTCTGGAGCTGGCCTGGCTGGATTCCGAACGCCCGCAGTTCGCCCGCGAGCCGATCCGTGTGCTGCAACTCTGGGACATGCTGGTCGAGGATGCCTGCTTCGAGGCTGGCTGGTCCGGCGAGCGCCTGCTCTTCGAGGTCGATGAGGACTGCACCGTGTACGCCAACCTGACCAGTCTGGCTCAGGCTCTGGAAAACCTGCTGCGTAACGCCATTCGCCACTCACCGCCCGCTGGGCTGGTGCGCCTGACCGGCGCGCGCGAAGACGATTGCTGGCACCTGTGCCTGGGCGATGACGGCCCCGGTATCGAGGAGCGCTACCTAGAAACCATCTTCGAACCCTTTGCGCGGCTCGACAGCGCCCGTCCCGGTGATGGCGGTTTCGGTCTTGGCCTGAGCATCGCGCGCAGTGCCATTGCCCTGCAGGGCGGCCGCCTGTGGGCGCAAAGCCCGCCTGGTAGCGGGTTGCAGATGCATCTGCTGCTGCCAGCTGCCGAGGTGCAGGAGCAAAGTGTATAGACTGTAAATGATGTTTACTCTCATATGGCATTAAATATCATTTGCGCCGTTATCACGGCGGGAGGCCTCTAGCGCGAGCCTTCAGGGATCCATTACCGCCGTTTTTGCCCGTTAGGGCCTGACATATGCGGTATGGGGACGTCGATGAATCCGAAGTACAAACCGAGTCTGCTGGCCACAGCCATCATGCTGGCGTTCAGCGCGCCGGCTACCTATGCACAAACGGCCGATAATGAGCCTGCGGACGAGGCGTCTGCTCTGCATCTGGATGCGAGCCAGAGCTTGCCGATGGAGCTCAGCTCCACCGTGGTCACTGCAGCCGGTACCGAAGTGGATTTGCGTGATGCGCCGGCCAGCATCAGCGTCGTTACGCGTGAGGATATCGAGCGTAAGCCGATGGCCAGTATCGCCGAGGTGCTGGGCACGCTGCCCGGTGTTACCGGCGGTTATTCGGCCACCGGGGCGGGTTCGAAAATTTCCTTCCGTGGCATGCCGGACCGATACACCCTGATTCTGGTCGACGGCAAGCGCGTCGGCAGTTCGCAGCTCCTCGGCCATCGCCCCGATACCATCCCGCAGGATCTCGACTGGCTGTCGCCTGAATCCATCGAGCGCATTGAGGTGGTACGCGGCGCCATGTCATCGCTGTACGGCTCGGAAGCCATGGGCGGGGTGATCAATATCATCACCCGCAAGGTCTCGCCCGAATGGGGTGGTTCGATCACCTCCAACTACAGCCGTCCGCAACCCAGCGACTCAGGTGATACCTCGCAAATCGGCGTCAACGTCAGCGGTCCTCTGACCGAAAGCCTAGGTTTGCGGCTGGGGGGCAGCTTCACTGACCGTGAGTCGGACTCCGGCGCCACGGGCTCGACCGGCGCGCTATCGAAGAACGTCAACGCCAAACTCAACTGGCAAGCTTCGCAAGACCACAGCTTCAGTATCGATGCCTCGGCAGGCGAGGAGCGTGCGCGGTCTTTCGATGATGTCGAGGCCCGCGAGGCCGCTGGTGACACCAACGAGACATTCGGCTCCTCGAAAATGGTCAGCCGAGGTTTTGGCATTGGCCATGAAGGGCGTTTCGGTGAGGTGGGCACCAAGCTCGACCTGTACGTCAATACGTTCGAGAACAAGGCCGACCCGGCGCAGAGCGACAACGCGGGGGCGAAATCCAAGGAAGCAGTGGCGGATTTCAAGTTCGACGTGCCGTTCGAACTGGGCGTCAGCCAATGGCTGACCGCCGGCCTGCAATATAAAGAAGAGGAGGTCGAGAACCCAGGCAACATCGGCAATATCGCGGCCTTCATTCCGCCTGGCCAGACAGAGGCACTGACCGCGGAAAAAAATCCTGAAGGCTGGGCGTGGGCGCTCTTCGCCGAGAATCAGGTGTTCCTGCGTGACAACCTGACTCTGACCCTGGGCCTGCGCACCGATCGCACCGACGGCTTCAGCGCCCACACCAGCCCTCGTGCCTATCTGGTCTATCACCCGGCTGACGCCTGGACCATCAAGGGTGGCGTTTCCAAGGGCTTCCGCGCGCCGAACTTGAAGGAGCGTTCCCTGAGTTCGGGCACTTCATCGATGGGCATGGGTTGCACGTCGCTTGCTCCGCTCGGCTACATGGGCGGGCAGTGCTTCATGGTCGGCAACCCGGATCTCGAGCCCGAGATCAGCACCAACTATGAATTGGGTGTTGCCTTCGACGAGAACGATTACCGCTTCGAAGCCACTTACTTCACCAGTAAAATCAAGGACATGATGCAAAACGGCTTCCTAGGGGAGGTCAATGGCATCTGGTACACCCAGCAGTACAACATCGAGGAAGCCAAAACCAGTGGCGTGGAATTGTCATTCGGTATGCCGGTTGCCACTGCGGTGTCGTTCAGCGGTAACGCGACCTACATGATCGAGTCGGAAAACACCACGACGGGCGAAGCGCTGCTGATGACTCCGAAGTGGACTGCCAACGCGCTGCTCGAATGGCAGGTCGACAATCAGCTTTCCACCTACCTCTCCGCGCAGTACCTGGGCAAGCAGTTGTACCGGCCGTCCGCGAGCGGGGCGGACAGCTTTGCCGAGGCCAATACCACCGTGGACCTGGGGGGCAACTACGCCGTCAACAAGAGCCTGACGCTGCGAGCCGGGATAAAGAACGTTTTCAATGACGCGGTGAAAACCGATGACGACTATGGCGACGGTGACCCGCGCACCTTCTATGTAGGGTTCACTAGCCGTTTCTGATCGCTCGACATGATCTGGCCCAGCCCGCCGTCATTACACGGGAGCGGCTGGGCTTCGACGTTAGGTTGAGGTGCGTTTTTCTTGAATCTGGAGTCTGCAATGAGCCGCCGTGAGGGCTATGTGATCGATGTTCCCTATCCGTTGCATTTTCACAAGGAAATGCAACCGGTGTGGATGAGCTACATCGCAACCAGTCTGGCGTGTAGCGCCCCGGATATCACGCAACCCTATCGATACTGCGAGCTAGGCTGTGGCGCGGGTATCAATTTGCTGGTTGCAGCTGCGAGTAACCCGCTTGGCGAGTTCATTGGCGTGGATTTCAACAGCGGGCATATCGCACTTGCTCGGCAGGCTGCACAGCGCGTTGGGCTGACGAATGTGCAGTTCGTCGAAGCCAGCTTTAGCGATTTTGCTGGTCAGGAGCAGCAACCATTCGATTTCATCGCGTGCCATGGCACCTGGTCCTGGTTACCGCCCCAGGCCCAGGCCAGCATTCTGAAATCGCTTTACCGCTTTCTGAAGCCCGGTGGGCTGTTCTATCTGCACTATATGTGTCACCCCGGTGCCACGCGGCTGACCGCTATTCAGAAAGTCCTGCATGAAGTGTCGTTGGCCACGCCCGGTGACTCGACCAATGCTGTTCGCCAGGGCGTCGAGCTTCTGCGTTGCCTGGCGAATAACGGCGCCGGTGCCTTTGAGGACAATCCAGGTCTCAAAGATGAGTTGGCTGCACTGGAAAAGGAGCACGTGACCTACCTGGCACACGACTTCCTGACAGATTTCTGGCGGCCACAACATTGCGCCGATGTGCATCGAGTCGTTGCTCAGGCCGAGCTGACTTACATCGGTAGTGCTGACTGCCTCGAGAACATGGATAGCCTGTCCATACCTGGCAACATTCAGCCTGTTCTCACTGGCTTGTCGTCGACCGCTTTGCGTGAAACGGTCAAGGACTTGGCGCGTAACCAGCATCAACGTCTGGATATGTTTCAGCGCCAGCCCAGCGCCCTGAATGCCGAGCAGCATCTTCTGGAATTGGATCGCGTTTGCTTTATGGCACTGGATTCGATGCCCGCGGCGGGAGGGCTGTCATTTGCCACGCCAATCGGCGTTGTTCCTGGGCCGGAGGCGATCTTTACCCCATTGCTCCGCCAATTGCTGGCGGGCCCTACGTCATTTTCCGAGTTGCGCTGTTTGCCCGCTTTCTCCAATGAGCCTGGTGTCTTGCTGCAGGCGTTGCAGATGCTGATGTGGGCCGGATACGCACTCCCGATGCGAGCCGAGAAAACCGACGCACAGGCAGCTGGCAGGCTCGATGAATGGCTGGCGGCCAAGGCAGTAGCGCTGAGCCTGGTGCCTGAGTGCGGAACGGCAGTCATGCGCAAATAGAGAGTGCCGCCTTTTGCTGTACCACGGCTGTTGGTTTCACATTAAACAAAGGATATTCCGATGATCGCTAGCCTATCCCGATGCTCACGCCTGCTGGCGCTATCTGGCCTGTTTGCTCTGTTGCCACTGGGCAGTGCACTGGCCGAGTCGCGCACCCTTGATACCGCCTACGGTGAGATCAAGCTGGCGAGCACGCCACAGCGTGTAGTCACCCTCGGTGAGAATGCGCTGGATGTGGCGCTTTCCGTTGGTGTGACGCCGTTGGGGAGCGTTGCCACGCGCGGCGGCAGCGATGTATCTGCATACCTGAAGAGCAAGGCGGGCGACATCAAGATCGTCGGTACCGCGCGGGAAACCAATCTGGAATCGGTGTTCGCCCTGCAACCGGATCTGATTCTGGCTTCGCCGGAACTCAGCAGGGATCAGTACCAGAAACTTAGCCTGATCGCGCCGACCGTGGTGCCCAAGGGCAACTCGTTTGAAGACTGGCGCAACAACGTCGAGTTCTATGGCGAGGCGCTGGGCAAAAGTAGTGAAGCCAAGGCTGCTATCGCGGCGGTCGACGCGCGTATCGATGCAGTCAAGGGCAAGATCGAACCGGGGCAAGTTGCTTCCGTAGTGCGCTGGAGCCCACAGGGGCCGGGCGTGATGTCCCAGCACCTGTTCGTCGGTCAACTGCTCAGTCAGCTCGGTTTCAAGGGCACGGCGATGGCGGCGGAGCTGACTAAGAAGCCGCACAGCGATGCCCTGAGCCTGGAAAATCTGTCGCGAATCGACGCCGACTGGTTGTTTCTCGCCACCCTCAACGCCGACGGCGACAAGGCCTTGGAGCAAGCGCGCCAGCAGCCGGCGTTCGCGCGCCTCAAGGCGGTCAGCAGCGGTCATGTGCAGAGCGTCGACGGGCAGATCTGGAGCAGCGGCAGTGGGCCGTTGGCCGCTAATGTGGTTCTCGATGACGTGGAAAAGGCCATCGCCGCGCAATGAGCCGTGTTGCGAAACCTGCTCGCCTGACGCTGGCCGGCGCGTTGGCATGGGTGAGCGCGGCGCTGGCGTTGTTGTGCCTCGCCAGCCTGCTGATCGGGGCGGGGGAGGTGGGCATCCTGCGCAGCCTGTCGGCGCTCGCTGGCGCTGTGGATGATGAAGCTCGCTTTGTGCTGTTCGAACTGCGCCTGCCGCGCACGCTGCTGGGCGTGCTGGTCGGAGTCGCCTTGGGCGCTGCGGGCGTGGTGCTGCAAGCGGCCACCCGCAACCCGCTGGCTGAGCCCGGTCTGCTCGGCGTTAGCGCCGGAGCGTCCTTCGCCGTGGTGGTGGCGATCAGCCTGGGCGCCAGCGCGGCGACCCTGAACCTTGGTGTGGCCATCGCAGGCGCCATGGCCGGTTGCTTGCTGGTATTGCTGGTCACCCAGGTGCGCGGCGTTGGTGACGACCCGGTGCGCCTGGTGCTGGCCGGTGCCGCGTTCTCGGGCATTCTCACTGCGATCAGTACGCTGATTCTGCTGCACGACCAGCGCAGCGCCGACGAGATCCGCTTCTGGATCATCGGTGCTCTGACCGGTCGCCCCCAGGACGTGCTGGCCTGGAGCGCCCCCGGCCTGTTGCTGCTGGCGCCGCTGATTCGTCCACTGGCGGCCCTGGCCCTCGGCGAGAAGATGGCCACCGGGCTCGGTCATCATCCTGGTCTGACCCGCCTGGGCGCCTTGCTCGGCGTCGCCGTGCTGGTCGGTACCGCCACGGCGGCGGCCGGGCCCATGGCCTTCGTCGGCCTGGTGGTGCCCTTCGTGGCGCGCCGCCTGGTGGGGCCGGACATCCGCCGAACCATCGGTTTGTCACTATTACTGGGACCGATCATCGTGCTGTTCGCCGATATCCTATCGCGCCTGCTGGTCAGCCCCTACGAACTGCCGATTGGTGTGGTGACCGCGCTGATCGGTGCGCCAGTGCTGATCACGGTGGTGCGCAGCCACAGGTTGCCGACCCTATGAAAGCATCACCCTCACTCAGCGCGCCCCATGGCTACTGGTTGCTGGCGCTCGGCTCGCTGCGCGTGCTGCTCAATCGCCGAGGCGTGCTCGCCGCGCTGGGCCTTACGCTGGCCATCGTGATCATCACCGCTATCAGCCTGGCATCCGGTGCCGCCGGTCTGTCGCCGTGGACGGCGTTGGCCGCTGCGTTTGGCCAGGGTGAGCCCATGCACGTATTTCTGGTTCAGGAGTTGCGCCTGCAGCGCCTGGTCGCCGGCCTGTTGACGGGGGCGGCATTCGGCATCGGTGGTTGCCTGCTGCAAACCCTGGCACGCAATCGTCTGGCCACGCCGGGTGTGATCGGTATCGACGACGGCGCCACGGCCTTTGCCGTTGCCTCGATCGTCGCTGTACCCACGACCCTGGCACCTTCTGCGCTGGCGCTTACCGGCGCGACCACCGCCGCTGTATTGGCGTTTGGCTTGAGTGCCGGCGCGGGTGCCCGGGGTTATCGCTTCATCGTGGTCGGCATCGCCGTGGGCGCGGTGTTCGGCGCGCTGACCAACCTGATGCTGGCGCGAGCCGATATCGACGCCGCCAACGTCGCCTATCCCTGGACGGTTGGCAGCCTCAACGCGCGCCCCGCCCAAGCGGTGTGGCTGCTGGGGGGCGGCCTGCTGTTGAGCCTGCCGCTGGTCAAGTACCTAGCCCAGCGCCTGGAGCTGATGCGCTTTTCCGACAGCGTGGCAGTGGGCCTTGGCGTACGCCTCAAGGCCATGCGCCTCTGGACGTTGATCATTACGGTGCTGCTCACTGCGCTGGCCGTGGCGGTCGCTGGCCCAGTCGGGCTGGTGGCCCTCGCGGCACCAGAGATGGCCCGTTACCTGAGCGGCCATCGCGGGGTGCCGGTGCTGTGTTCGGCGCTTGCCGGTGCGCTGCTGATGACCGTCGCCGACTGGGTCGGGCGCACGTGGCTGGCGCCCATCGAGATTCCCGTCGGGGTGATCACCGCGGTGGTCGGCGGGCCTTACCTGCTGTGGATCCTGTTGCGCCAGCCGTCGCGCAAACTGACCTGAAAGGCCGCCCACGCGCGGCTGCTGTGGAGCTGAACCCATGACCACCTCCTATCTGTTCGCCACCAGGCCCGAGGCCGTGGTCACCCTGCAGGCCGAGCGTCTGAGCCTGGGTTACCCGCAGGCGGCGATCATCGACGACTTGTCCCTGCGCATCCCGCCGGGGCAGGTCACCGCCATCGTTGGCCCCAATGGCTGTGGCAAGTCTACGCTGCTGGCGGGGCTGTCGCGTCTGCACAAACCCACGGCCGGCGCGGTGATGCTCAACGGCAAGGCGATCGGCAGCCTGCCGTCCAAACAGGTCGCCCGGCAACTGGCGCTGCTGCCCCAGGACGCCAGCGCGCCGGACGGGCTGACCGTCTCCGAGCTGATTCGCTTCGGCCGCCAGCCGCACCAGAGCCTGCTGCGTCAATGGTCGGCGGAGGATCAGGCGATCGTCGACGAAGCGCTGCGCGTGGCTGACCTGCAGGCTCTGGCCGAGCGCCCGCTGGAGTCGATGTCCGGCGGCCAGCGCCAGCGCGCCTGGATCGCCATGGCGGTGGCCCAGCAGACGCCACTGTTGCTGCTCGACGAGCCGACCTCGGCGCTGGATCTCGGCCATCAGATCGAAGTCTTCGAGCTGATTCGCGACCTCGCCGCGGCAGGCAAGACCGTGGTCATGGTGGTGCACGACCTGTCCAGTGCCTGCCGTTACGCTGACCATCTGGTGGCAATGAAAGCCGGGCAGATCGTCGCCGAGGGTGCGCCGAGCGTCATCGTCACGCCTGATGTGGTCGAGCAGCTCTACGACGTGCGCTGCACGCTGATGAGTGATCCGCTCAGCGGCACGCCGATCATTGCCGGCATCATGCGGCGTTAGATGAATCGGTTATCAGCTTAGATCGCCTGGTTAGCCGGCTCCTGTGTGCTGACCGCAAAGGCCGATGAATGCGGGCTCTGGCGCGAGCGGGTCGCGATGTGACGCCCGGTTGTCGCGCGCAGCGGGGAGTAGGGGTTGCGCCCATTTGCCGGTATCATGACCGCCCCCTGCAGCCGTCTGGACCCGATCGACGCCATGACCCCGCAATACCCTACGATCGCCGAATGCGTCGGCAACACGCCCCTGGTTCGCCTGCAACGCCTGCCGGGCAATACCAGCAACACCCTGCTGGTGAAGCTCGAAGGCAACAATCCGGCCGGCTCGGTGAAAGATCGCCCGGCGCTGTCGATGATCACCCGCGCCGAACTGCGTGGTGATATCCAGCCCGGCGACACGCTGATCGAGGCGACCTCCGGCAACACCGGCATCGCCCTGGCCATGGCCGCAGCGATCAAGGGTTACAAGATGATCCTGATCATGCCGGACAACTCCAGTGCCGAGCGCAAGGCGGCGATGACCGCCTACGGCGCCGAGCTGATTCTGGTCAGCAAGGAGGAAGGCATGGAAGGCGCCCGCGACCTCGCGTTGGCCATGCAGGCCGATGGCCGTGGCAAGGTGCTCGACCAATTCGCCAACGGCGACAACCCGGTCGCCCATTACACGGGCACCGGCCCGGAAATCTGGCGCCAGACCGGCGGGCAGATTACCCATTTCATTAGCTCCATGGGCACTACCGGCACCATCATGGGCGTGTCGCATTACCTCAAGGAGCAGAATCCGGAGGTGCAGATCGTCGGCCTGCAGCCGATGGAAGGTGCGGCGATTCCGGGCATCCGCCGTTGGCCGCAAGAGTACCTGCCGAAGATCTTCGACTCCGAGCGCGTCGACCGCATCGTCGACATGGCCCAGGCCGAAGCCGAGGACGTGATGCGCCGCATGGCCCGTGAAGAGGGCATCTTCTGCGGCGTGTCGTCCGGTGGTTCGGTGGCGGCCATGCTGCGCCTGTCTCAGGAACTGGAGAATGCGGTACTGGTTGCCATCATCTGTGATCGCGGCGACCGCTACCTTTCCACCGGTGTATACGACGCCCCGGAGAACTGATGGCTCGCAAGAATGGCGGCCTGCGCTTTCAGCCGAGCGGCGGCACGCGTGCGCCCGTGGTGCCGGTGGGCAAGAAGCAGCGCCTGAAGATCGAGCGCCTGGCCAATGATGGCCGTGGCATCGCTTTTCTCGACGGGCGCACCTGGTTCGTCAGCGGCGGGCTGCCGGGCGAAGAGGTTGAGGCCCGCGTGCTCGATGCGCGCAGCAAGGTGATCGACGCTCGTGCCGAACGGGTGTTCCAGGCCAGCCCCGAACGCCGTCAGGAACCCTGCGTGCATGCGCGCATCTGCGGCGGCTGTAGCGTGCAGCACATCCCCCATGCCGAGCAGCTGGCGCTCAAGCAGCGCATGGTCGCCGAGCAGCTGCAGCGCCTCGGTGGCGTGCAGCCGGAAACCTGGGCCGAGCCGCTGGCCAGCCCCGAATTCGCGTATCGGCGCCGGGCACGTATCGCCGTGCGTTGGGACATGCGGCAAAAGCGTCTGGAAGTCGGTTTCCGCGCGGCAGCCAGCCAAGACATCATCGCCATTGGCGAATGCCCAGTGCTGGTCGACCCCTTGCAGCCGATTCTGCGAGCGCTGCCCGCTGCCCTGAGTGGCCTGCAGTCGCCTCGCTCGATTGGCCATGTCGAGCTGTTCCAGGGTACCGCCAGCGCGGTGCTGGTGCGCCACACCGAAGCACTGAACGATGTGGATCTGGCCAGCTTGGAGGCATTCTGCTCGGTGCATCACGCGCAGCTGTGGCTGCAAGGCGAGGGTGAGCCGCAGCCGGCGGACGCTACGCAGCAGCTCGGCTATCCTCTCGACAGTTGGAATCTGCAGCTGGCCTATCGCCCAGGCGATTTCGTGCAGGTCAACGCTGCCGTCAACGAAGCGATGGTCGCCCAGGCGTTGCAATGGTTAGCGCCTGGTAAAGATGAGCGGGTGCTGGACCTGTTCTGCGGGCTGGGCAACTTCGCCTTGCCGCTGGCCCAGCAGGCGCGTGAAGTGATTGCCGTGGAAGGCGTGCAAGCGATGGTCGCGCGCGCCGCGGATAACGCGCGAAGCAACGGCCTGAGCAATGCGCACTTTCATCAGGCTGACCTGTCCAACTCGCTGGCCGATGCCGGCTGGGCTGCAGGCGGTTTCGATGCCATCGTGCTCGACCCGCCGCGCGACGGCGCGCTGCAGGTGGTGCAGCAAATGGCCAGTCTTGGCGCCAGTCGCCTGGTCTATGTATCGTGCAACCCGACGACCCTGGCGCGTGACAGTGGCGAATTGTTGCAGCAAGGCTACCGGTTGAAAAAAGCCGGTATTCTGGACATGTTTCCGCAGACGGCCCACGTGGAAGCGATGGCGCTGTTCGAGCGTTGAGATACCAGAATCAAGTTCAGTGGCGCACAGGAATTGCGCTGATGTGGTCATACCGACCGGCTCGCAGAAGCCCGGCGACATTTAGCGGGGCGTGCCCCGTGAAAGGGAAGGTAATAGATGGTTCAGGTTAGAGCGCACCAGCCCATCAACGATGATGGCAGTATCAATCTCGAGGCCTGGCTGGAGCACGTTACGAGTGTCGACCCCGCACTCGATCGTGATGCCCTGCGCGCTGCCTGCGAGTTCGCCCGAGCGGCCGAGCAGCAGGCCAATGCGGCGCAGAATCTGTGGACCGAAGGCTACTCCAGCTTCGGTGCCGGATTGGAAATCGCCGAGATCCTCGCTGATCTCAAGCTCGATCAGGATTCGCTGGTCGCTGCGGTCATCTATCGCGGCGTGCGCGAAGGCAAGATTCCCCTGGCTGATGTGCGCCAGCGCTTCGGGCCGGTGGTGGCCAAGCTGATCGAAGGTGTGCTGCGCATGGCGGCCATCAGCGCCAGTCTCAACCCGCGTGGTGAATCCCTGGTGCTGGGCTCCCAAGCCCAGGTCGATAACCTGCGCAAAATGCTGGTGGCGATGGTCGACGACGTACGTGTCGCGCTGATCAAACTGGCTGAACGAACCTGCGCGATCCGTGCGGTGAAAGACACCGACGAAGAGCGCCGCCAGCGCGTCGCCCGCGAAGTCTTCGATATCTACGCGCCGCTGGCGCATCGCCTGGGCATCGGCCATATCAAATGGGAGCTGGAGGATTTGTCCTTCCGCTACTTGGAGCCCGAGCAGTACAAGCAGATTGCCAACCTGTTGCACGAGCGCCGCCTGGATCGTGAGCACTACATCAATGAAGTGATGGAGCAGCTGCGCGACGAGCTCGAGGCTACCGGGATCAAGGCCGACATCAGCGGCCGGGCGAAACACATTTATTCGATCTGGCGCAAAATGCAGCGCAAAGGTCTGCAGTTCAGCCAGATCTACGACGTGCGCGCGGTACGCGTGCTGGTGCCGGCCGTGCGCGACTGCTACACCGCGCTGGGTATCGTGCACACGCTGTGGCGACACATTCCCAAAGAGTTCGACGACTACATCGCCAACCCCAAGGAAAACGGCTACCGCTCGCTGCACACTGCGGTGCTTGGCCCCGAGGGCAAGGTGCTGGAGGTGCAGATTCGAACCTCGAACATGCACGAAGAAGCCGAGCTCGGCGTCTGCGCCCACTGGCGCTATAAGGGCACAGACGTCAAATCGGGCGCTAGCAGCCATTACGAAGAAAAGATCTCCTGGCTGCGTCAGGTACTGGAGTGGCATGAGGAGCTGGGCGACATTGGCGGGCTAGCCGAACAGCTGCGCGTCGATATCGAGCCGGATCGGGTTTATGTATTCACCCCTGACGGCCACGCCATCGACCTGCCAAAGGGCGCTACACCGCTGGACTTTGCCTACCGCGTGCACACCGAAATCGGCCATAACTGCCGTGGCGCCAAGATCAATGGGCGGATCGTGCCGCTCACCTACAGCCTGCAGACCGGCGAGCAGGTCGAGATCATCACCAGCAAGCAGGGCACGCCGAGCCGTGACTGGCTGAACTCCAACCTGGGTTACGTGACCACCTCGCGGGCGCGGGCGAAGATCGTGCACTGGTTCAAGCTGCAGGATCGCGACCAGAATGTCGCCGCCGGCAAGGTCATGCTCGAGCGCGAGCTGGCGCGGGTTGCGCTGCCGGCGGTGGACTTCGAGAAGCTTGCCGAGAAGGCCAATCTCAAGACCGCCGAAGACATGTTCGCCTCGCTGGGCGCGGGGGATCTGCGCCTGGCGCAGTTGGTCAACCTGGCCCAGCAACTGGTCGAGCCGGAGCGTGGCAACGAGCAGCTTGAGCTGATCCCGCGCAAGGCCCAAGGCTTCAAGCCGGGCAAGCGTGGCGATATTCAGATTCAGGGCGTGGGCAACCTGATGACGCAGATGGCCGGCTGCTGCCAGCCACTGCCGGGCGACCCTATCGTCGGCTACATCACTCTCGGCCGTGGCGTCAGCATTCATCGCCAGGACTGTGCGGCGGTGCTGCAGCTCGGCGGGCGCGAGCCCGAGCGAATCATCCAGGTCAGCTGGGGCCCGGTGCCGGTGCAGACCTATCCGGTGGATATCATCATCCGCGCCTACGACCGTTCCGGCCTGTTGCGCGATGTGACGCAGATGCTGCTCAACGAGAAGCTCAACGTGCTGGCGGTCAATACCCGCTCCAACAAGGAAGACAACACGGCCTCAATGTCGCTGACCGTGGAAATTCCGGGGCTGGACGCGTTGGGCCGCCTGCTGGGCCGTATCTCGCAGTTGCCTAACATCATCGAAGCGCGTCGCCACCGGGCGCCTTGAGCTGCTAGCAGGGCGTGAGGCGCAATTGCGCCTCACGCCCTGTATCGACTGGACACCGTCATGTATCAACTCACCGATTTGCTCAACCTCATGGCCCGCTTGCGTGACCCGCAACATGGCTGCCCCTGGGATTTGCAGCAGTCCTACGCCAGCATCGTGCCGCACACCCTTGAAGAGGCTTACGAGGTCGCCGACGCCATCGAGCGTGAGGCCTTCGACGAGCTGCCAGGCGAGCTTGGCGATCTGCTTTTTCAAGTCGTCTATTACAGCCAGATGGCCAAGGAAGAGGGGCGCTTCGATTTCGCTGCCGTGGTCGATGGCATCACCCGCAAGTTGGTGCGTCGTCACCCCCATGTATTTCCTGATGGCGATCTGTATGGCCCTGTCGATCAGCCACGGCTGAGCGAGGCGGCGGTCAAGGAACGCTGGGAAGCCATCAAGGCTGAAGAGCGTGCCGAACGCGCGGCAGCGCCGCAGCAGCTTTCGCTGCTCGACGATGTGCCTAACGTGCTGCCCGCCCTGAGTCGGGCCAAAAAGCTGCAAGGTCGTGCTGCCAGGGTCGGCTTCGATTGGCCGGATGCACTGCCGGTGCTCGACAAGGTGCGCGAAGAGCTGGATGAGGTGCTCGAAGCGATCAGCGAAAACGACCATGAGGCAGTCACCGAGGAAATCGGTGATCTGCTATTTAGCGCTACCAATCTGGCGCGCCACCTCAAGGTCGATCCCGAGGCCGCGCTGCGCGCCGCCAACGCTAAATTCGAGCGGCGCTTCCGGTTTATCGAGCAGGCATTGCGCGAAGCGGGCCGGCCCATCGAGAATTGCACCCTGGACGAGCTTGATGCCCTGTGGGGCGAGGCCAAGAAAATCGAGAAGCAGCGCGGCAGCTGAGCCGGATGGCGCAGCTGCCTCGACGAAATCCGATGGGCATGCCCATCTCATTAATTGTCTGCGGATAGGTAGGTTATGGCGATTTCACTACGTGACCAGTTGCTCAAGGCTGGGCTGGTCAACGAGAAGCAGGTCAAACAGGCCAGCAAGCAACAGCACAAGCAGCAGCGGATGGTGAAGAAAGGCCAAGCCGAAGAAGACAACAGCAGCCAGTTGGCGGCCCAGCAAGCCAAGGCCGAGAAGGCTGCGCGGGATCAGGAACTCAATCGCCAGCAGCAGGAAAAGGCTGAGCAAAAGGCCCGTTCGGCGCAGATCAAGCAATTGATCGAGGCGTCGCGCCTACCCAAGCTGACCACCGAGGATTACTACAACTTCGTCGACGACAAAAAGGTCAAGCGCCTGCCGGTTAATGCGCTGATGCGCGACAAGCTCAGCCGCGGCTCGCTGGCCATCGTGCGCCATGGCGGTGGTTACGAAGTGATCCCGCGTGAGGCAGCCTTGCGGATTCAGGAGCGTGACCCGCAGCGCGTGCTGCTGCTCAACACGCCGACCGAGGCGCCGGATGAAGACGATCCGTACGCGGCCTATCAGGTGCCAGACGACCTGATGTGGTAAACAGTCAGCAATGAAAAAGCCCGCATCAAGCGGGCTTTTTCATTGGATTCCGGTTTTATTCCGAGTGGGCAGCCTCATGGTCATGGGCTTCCAGCTCCGCCTGATACGCGACCGCTTCCTCTTCGGACGGGAAGATGCCGACCAACTGATCGTTCTGGTACACATCCCATACACGCAGACCTTCAGCCTGGGCTTCGTGGGACATATGGTGTTCGTCACGCTCGGTCACTACTAGTACGCTCATTTTATTTCTCCAGTATTGCCGGACAAATGCTGCGCAAGGCGGTTGCGCTCGTGCTTAGGCTGCTAAGCAACGACATATTTTGTGACTGTATTAATTGGTTACAAGTTCCGAGGCGCTTCGCTTATGCATAACTTTCTTTAGCGCAGGGCTGAATCGCAGGCATAAAAAAACCGGGGCAGGCCCCGGTTTTTCTGGTGTGTAGCAGGCTGATCAGTCGCGACGTCCTTCGACGTTCTTGCCGTCGACCGTACCCGACTTGAGCATGATCTGGTATTCCTTGCCGTCTTTCTCGACCTGGTGCAAACGCACCAGCAGGTAGTCCCAGTCCTTGGCGAACCAGAGGATGGTCTTGCGGCTGCTTTGTGTTGGGTCGCGTACGCGCTCGACCTTGATGGCGTCGATCAGGCCAGCGGCGGTGCGTACCACTTCTTCGCCGAGCACGCGGAAGTCGTAGGTTTCGACCTCGTCGCCATCGACCACCTGGTAGCTCATGCTTTTTTCGCCGGCAGCCACGTCGTGTTGCAGGGCGATCTGATAGGTGGATTTGTCCTGCATGCCACGGTTCAGAGGGAAGCGCACCGGATTGCCACGATCGCTGCCGATTACCTGCTTCTGCGACCAGTCGAAATCGAACTCGACGTCCTTGCTCTTGCCCAGGCCGTTGCGCTCGAACTTGTAGCTCTGTGGCAGGAAGGTATCGCCGTCGACAGTGAAGGTGCTCTGCTCGGTCAGCCCGGCAACCAGCATGGAGGCCTTGAAGACCAATTGCCAGCGACCGTCATCGAGCTTTTGCAGGCTGCGTTCGGCCGAGCCACTGACCGGCACCTGTTTCCAGTCGGCGGTGTAGCTGGCGGAGAAGGGCTTTGGTTCTACGGCGAGGACAGGCAGGCTGAACAACGCCAGGGCTAACATTAGGGCGCGGCGCATGGAGTCTCCTTGCTGTTGATGAGATAGCCGGTGGCCGGCAATGGATTACCGTCGAGCAGCGGGCCTGACTCACCGAGGCGCAAACGACCTTTGGCGAACCAGCGTACGGCGAGCGGATAAATCTGATGCTCCTGCACGTGAACCCGTTGCGCCAGGCTGCCGGCCGTGTCCTGCGAATGTACCGGGATTACAGCCTGTACGACCAGAGGGCCACCATCGAGTTCCTCGGTCACGAAGTGCACGCTGCAGCCATGCTCGGCGTCTCCGGCGTCCAGAGCGCGTTGATGGGTATGCAGACCTTTATGGCGAGGAAGCAGCGACGGGTGAATGTTCAGCAGGCGGCCATGGTAGTGGCGAACGAACCCTGGCGTGAGGATGCGCATGAAGCCGGCGAGCACCACCAGCTGTGGCGCGAAGGCATCGATGGCCTGCATCAACGCCTCATCAAAGGCGTCGCGGCCATCGTAGTCGCCGTGTTCGAGCACGCGGGTCGCGATGCCCGCGTCCCGCGCACGCTGCAGCCCGAAGGCATCGCTGCGGTTGGCGATCACCGCGGCGATACGTGCCGGACTTTTACCATTGTCAGTGCCATCGTCAAGGCTATCGATCAGCGCCTGAAGATTGCTGCCGGTACCCGACAGCAGCACCACCACATTGCAGGGTTGCGGCATCAGTGGCTTTTCAGGTTGTTCAGTACCACGCGTTCGGCGCCTGCTGCGGCTTCGGCGATCTGGCCGATCACCCAAGGCTGCTCGCCAGCGGCACGCAGGGTTTGCAGGGCGACGTCGACCTGATCCTGAGCGACGCAGATGACCATGCCAACGCCGCAGTTCAGCACGCGGTGCATTTCATGCTCGTCGACGTTGCCTTTTTCCTGCAGGAAGTCGAATACCACCGGGCGCTGCCAGCTGGCTACGTCAACAACTGCCTGAGCGTTGTCCGGCAGTACGCGTGGGATGTTGTCGAGCAGGCCGCCGCCGGTGATGTGAGCCATGGCCTTGACCGCGCCGGTGTCCTTGATCAGTTTGAGCAGCGGTTTGACGTAGATGCGCGTCGGCGCCATCAGCAGGTCGGCCAGCGGCTTACCATCGAGCTCGGTCTTTTCGATATCGGTACCGGAGACTTCGAGAATCTTGCGGATCAGCGAGTAACCGTTGGAGTGCGGGCCGGAGGAGGGCAGTGCGATCAGTGCATCGCCAGTGGCGACCTTGGAGCCGTCGATGATCTCGGCCTTCTCGACCACGCCAACGCAGAAGCCGGCCAGATCGTAATCTTCGCCTTCATACATGCCGGGCATTTCAGCGGTTTCACCGCCAACCAGCGAGCAACCCGCCAGTTCGCAACCCGCGCCGATGCCAGTGACCACGGTGGCCGCAACGTCAACGTTGAGCTTGCCGGTGGCGTAGTAGTCGAGGAAGAACAGCGGCTCGGCGCCACAGACCACCAAGTCGTTGACGCACATGGCGACCAGGTCCTGGCCGATGCTGTCGTGCTTGTTGAGGTTCAGCGCCAGACGCAGCTTGGTGCCGACGCCGTCGGTGCCGCTGACCAGAACCGGTTGCTTGTAGCCGGCCGGGATCTCGCACAGGGCGCCGAAGCCACCCAGGCCACCCATGACTTCAGGACGGGCAGTGCGCTTGGCTACGCCCTTGATGCGCTCGACCAGGGCTTCGCCCGCGTCGATATCCACACCTGCGTCCTTGTAGCTGATGGAGGGTTGCTTGCTCATAGATCCAGGCCTTTGGAAGGGGAAAGTCGGAATAGCGTCGGCCCGTCAGGGCCGTTCTGCGAAGGCGCGCGATTTTATCAGGCTTGCCCGGCAGCGGCCAGCCACTGCGCCGACTCGCGTTTGCAGCCAGGCGTGGCGCCGGTACTCACTCCCCAGGAAACCTGGCCGGGCTGAGCGAGTCACACAAAGGCGCACACCCGTCTGTGATAGCAGGGCGGCTTGCGATGCCATGGCAACAGCCCCTAAGGTATAGCGCCACGGTTCGATTGCCGTGCGCCGTCTTTTCCCAGCCGAGAGTCCTTCATGCGCCCGACCTTCCGCCCCCTGCTTCTGTGTCTGTCACTGCTGAGCCTGCCGACCCTGGCAGCGACGGTCAGCGACCTTTATCAGGTGCGCGAGACGGTCGCCAGCCAGCAACCCGAGGAGCGCGATGCTGCATTACAGCGCGCCGTCGATACGCTGGTGCTGCGCCTGACCGGCAAGCCCGAAGCCGTCAAAGGCAGCGCGCTGGCCGAGTTGCGCAAGGACCCTCAGCAGATCATCAGCCAGTACGGGTATGAAGGTGATCACCTGGTGGTCGACTTCGATGCCGTGTCTACCGACCGCTCCCTGCGCCAAGCCGGCTTGCCGCTGTGGGGCGTCAACCGTCCGGCCATTCTGGCCTGGTGGCTGAATGAAACGCTCGACGGCGGCAACATCGTCGGTGACGGCCAGGCTGCTGCTGAGCCTTTGCGCGAGGCGGCCCAGCATCGCGGTTTGCCATTGCGCCTACCGCTGGCCGATCTCAGCGAGCAGTTGGTTGCGACCAAGGAGGCCTTAGGCGCCAAGGATCCAGGCGAGCTGCGCTCGGCATCCGAGCGTTACGGCGCGGACGCATTACTGGCCGTACGTGCCAGCGAAGCGGATGGTAAATGGCAGGCCACCTGGCAGCTGTGGCTGGGGGAAGATCGCGAACAGGGCAAGGCCGAAGGGGCTGATCAGGCCGCGTTGGCCGATGCCGTGCTGCTGGCGGTGAGCGAGCGCCTGGCGCCGCGATTCGTGGTGGCGCCGGGCGCTAGTTCGGCGCAGACGGTAGAGATCATCGGCGCGGACCTGTCGCGCTATGCGGAGCTGCAACGCGTACTGGAGCCTTTCGGCGCACAGCTGCAGTCGGTGGAGGCTGATCGATTGATCTACAAAGTCAGCGCCAGCGCCGAGCAACTGCGTACCCAGCTTGCGCTGTTGCAGCTGCATGAAGTGTCGGCAGCCGAACTCGCTGCAGAAACACCTGCACCGACACCCGCAGAGCCGACGGCGCCTGTGGATGCCAATCAGGCACCTGTCGAGCCTCAGGCAGCGCCGCCTGCTGCCGAGAGCAAAGTGCGTGGCGATGTCCTGTATTTTCGCTGGTAGACTGCCCGCCAGCTGAGCCGCTTCGCTTTCGACGACCTCAAGCCTTTGGCTTGAGGTCGTTTTCGATTGCGCCCTGAACCGTTATTTCCTTCCGAGGATCGAGCATGCCCGTTTCGTCTCGCTGGCTGTGGATTGCTGCCGTGCTGGTGCTGGGCGGTTTCCTGTATGTGCTGCATCCGATTCTTTCGCCGTTTCTGATCGGGATTCTGATTGCCTATATCGGTGATCCTCTCGTCGATAGGCTGGAGCGCCTGAAGCTGTCGCGCACATGGGGCGTGATCGTAGTGTTCAGCTTGTTCACGTTGCTGATGGCATTGGCCTTGCTGGTGTTGGTGCCGATGCTCGGCAAGCAACTGGTGCGCCTCTATGAATTACTGCCGCAGATGCTCGACTGGGTGCAGAACCAGGCACTGCCGTGGATCCAGGTAAAGCTCGGTTTGAACGAAGGCTTCTGGCGCTTCGATCAACTGAAAAAGGCCTTGTCCGGGCATCTGGGCCAGACGACTGACATCGCCGGGCTGATCCTCTCTCAGGTTACGGCTTCGAGCTTGGCGTTGATGGCCTGGGTGGCCAACCTGCTGCTGATTCCGGTGGTCAGCTTCTACCTGATGCGCGACTGGGATCTACTGGTGGGCAAGCTGCGCGGCCTGGTGCCGCGTGACAATGAAGGCGTTGTGGTGAAGCTGGTTGGCGAATGCCACGAGGTGCTGGGCGCCTTCCTACGTGGGCAACTGTTGGTGATGCTGGCGCTGGGCGCTATGTATGCGGTCGGCCTGATGGCCATCGGCCTCGAGCTTGGGTTGTTGATCGGTGTGCTCGCTGGGCTGGCGAGTATCGTGCCTTATCTGGGCGTGGTGGTCGGCATCGGTAGTGCGCTCTTGGCTGGAGTATTCCAGTTCGGCGGCGATCCCTATCCACTGCTGGCAATTGCTGGGGTGTTCGTGGTCGGCCAGCTGCTCGAGGGCATGCTGCTGACGCCGTTGCTGGTCGGTGACCGCATCGGTCTGCATCCGGTGGCGGTGATCTTCGCCATCATGGCGGGCGGGCAGCTGTTCGGCTTTACCGGCATCCTCGTGGCGCTACCGGTGGCGGCGGTGATCATGGTGCTGCTGCGCCACGTGCACGGGTTGTACAAACAGTCCGAGGCGTATGCCGGGCAGAGCCCGGTTCCGGCCAAGAACAGCCGTAAGGCACGCTCATAGAGCGGGCCTGCGGCTAATGGCTAAACCCTTGTATTACCTTGAAAAGTGCGGCAATGACAGGAGGCGGCCAAGGGTATAAACTTCGCCACCTTCTCTTATCCAGAGCACCGATCAGGCTCCGACGAGCCTTCTCTCCAGCATGAAGCCGATTCAATTGCCCCTGGGTGTGCGTCTGCGAGATGACGCCACCTTCGCCAATTACTACCCGGGCGCCAATGCCGCCGCCCTTGGGTATGTGGAGCGTCTGTGCGAAGCCGACGCTGGCTGGACGGAAAGCCTGATCTATCTGTGGGGTGGCGAGGGCGTTGGGCGCAGCCATTTGCTGCAGGCTGCCTGCCTGCGCTTCGAGCAACTCGGCGAGCGTGCCGTCTACCTGCCGCTGGGCGAAGTGGTGCAGTACGGCCCGGCGATTCTGGATAACCTCGAGCAGTTCGAGTTGGTGTGCCTGGATGACCTGGACGCCGCCGCCGGGCAGCGCGCCTGGGAAGAGGCGCTGTTCCACCTGTTCAATCGTCTGCGTGACAGTGGCCGCCGCCTGTTGCTGGCCGCGGATGCATCGCCTCGCGAGCTGCCGATCAAGCTGCCTGACCTCAAGTCGCGCTTGACCCTGGCGCTGGTGTTTCAGCTGCAGTCACTGTCCGATGAAGACAAGCTGCGCGCCCTGCAACTGCGTGCTTCACGTCGCGGCCTGCACATGAGCGACGAAGTAGGCCGTTTCATCCTCACCCGTGGCGAGCGCAGCATGAGCGCCTTGTTCGAACTGCTCGAGCGCCTGGACCAGGCCTCGCTGCAGGAAAAGCGCAAGTTGACCATTCCCTTCCTGAAAGAAACGCTGGACTGGTAATCAGTCTCCGGTGTTCTCGTTAGCGCTGCCAATACGTTGGTACTGCGCGCACCAGCGTGTGTAGAGCAGTGCGCTGGTGAACAGCGTCAGGCTGAGCGCGATCTCCAGCCAGCCGAACATCTGCTTGGATGGGTCGAACGCGGCCAGCACGCCCTGAATGAAATACAGGTTGACCACGAAACAGGCCCACGAATGCGTGCGCGGATGACCGCCGATGATGCCGGGCGCCAGAAGTAGCAGTGGCAGCAGCTGAAAAGCGAGCACGGCCCAGAGCAGCGAACTGGGCACTGCCGCATAGCCCAGGTTCCAGATCAGCAGCAACGCCGCCAGGGCCACAAAGCTTGCCAGGCTCAAGTAGCGGCAGAAGCGCAGGCGGGGCAGCAGCCAGTCCACGCTCGGTAAGGGGCTGGCGGCTTTAGCCACGGTCACTTCCCAGTTTCTGAGCGAGGCTCGCCAAGCGTTGGCCCAGGGCGCGGCATAGTGTGATTTCGTGTTCATCGAGGGCTCGCTTGCCGTCTGGGCCAGCATGATGGCTGGCGCCGTATGGCGTGCCGCCGCCGCGGGTTTCGACCAGTGCGGACTCGCTGTAGGGCAGGCCGGCGACCAGCATGCCGTGGTGCAGCAGCGGCAGTAGCATCGACAGCAGCGTGCTTTCCTGACCTCCGTGCAGGCTGGCGGTCGAGGTGAATACGCCAGCTGGTTTGCCCACCAGGCTGCCGGTGAGCCACAGGTTGCTGGTGCCGTCGAGGAAGTACTTCATCGGCGCTGCCATATTGCCAAAACGGGTAGGACTGCCCAGCGCCAGGCCCGCGCAGTTCTTCAGGTCGTCGATCGTTGCGTAGGGCGCGCCTTCTGCCGGAATGCTGTCGGCCACTGCTTCGCACTCGGCTGAAACGGACGGCACGCTGCGCAGCCTCGCTTCCAAACCCTGCATCTCGACGCCGCGGGCGATATGGCGAGCCATTTCGGCTGTCGCGCCATGGCGGCTGTAGTAGAGCACCAGAATGTAGGGCGTGGTCATGGCAGCAGCTCCAGGATGTTTTCCGGTGGGCGACCGATCACGGCGCGGTCGCCGGCGACTAGAATCGGCCGCTCGATCAGGCGCGGGTGAGCGGCCATGGCCTCGATCAGCTCTGCGTCGCCAAGCGCGGCGTTGGCCAGGTTCAGTTCACGGTACTCGTCTTCACCGCTGCGCAGCAGCTGCCGCGCAGCTATGCCGAGTTTACTCAGCAGGTCGCGCAGCTGGGCAGCAGTGGGCGGGGTATCGAGGTAGTGCATCACGGTCGCTTGCAAGCCCCTCTCTTCGAGCAGCTGCAGGGCGGCACGTGATTTGGAGCAGCGCGGATTGTGATAAAGGGTCAGATCAGTCATGACAGGCGTCGCTTCTGGCGGCAGATGGCGGCTATTCTAACCGCGTCAGCGCTCAGTGCTGAACGGGGTGCGGCAACGGAGGCGAACCTAAGTGCCGGCCGGGCGTCTGTTATGCGTCGCTACACCTTTTCCCGCTCGTCTGCATTACCGGCGCAGCCTCTGGCGTTGGTCTGACGATGATGCGCCTGTTTCGAACTGCCCTTGAGAGGTGGGTATGCAGCAGCGTCTGCACGATTGGCTTGAATTCTGGCGATTCCTTTGGCAACGGTTCTTCGACAATCGCGGTGCCGACAATGCGGCTGCGCTGACTTACACCACGCTGTTCGCTGTGGTGCCGATGATGACGGTCACCTTCGCCATGCTGTCCGCAGTGCCGGCTTTCCAGGGCACTGGCGAGCAGATTCAGGCGTTCATCTTCCACAACTTCGTGCCGTCGGCTGGCGAGGCGCTGCAGGAGTACCTGCGTGACTTCACCACCCAGGCGCGTCAGCTGACCTGGATCGGCGTCGGTGTGCTGGCGGTTACTGCTTTCTGGATGCTGGTAACCGTCGAGCGTACGTTCAACACCATCTGGCGAGTTCGTCAGCCACGCCGCGGTATCGCCACGTTTCTGTTGTACTGGGCCATTCTCAGTCTTGGGCCGATGCTGCTGGGGGCAGGTTTTGCCATCAGCACTTACGTAGCGTCGTTGTCACTACTCAGCGGGCCGGACGCAGTGGTTGGTGCCAAGACGCTGCTGCGCTTCACGCCGCTGCTATTCAGCGTGGCGGCCTTCACCCTGCTTTATGCCGCCGTTCCCAATGCGCGCGTACCGTTCCGGCACGCCTTCTGGGGTGGTGTGTTTACCGCGGTGCTGCTGGAGCTGGCCAAGGCGATTTTCGGCCTGTACGTGCGCTTCTTTCCCGGCTACCAGCTGATCTACGGCGCTTTCGCGACGGTGCCGCTGTTTCTGCTGTGGGTGTTTCTGTCGTGGCTTATCGTGCTGCTCGGTGCCGAGTTGGTGTGCAACCTCGGCGTCTCCCTGCAATGGCGCAAGCGCGGAATGCCCAGGGCGCTGGTGTTATTGGGCATCTTGCGGGTGTTCCATGCGCGCCAGCGTTCAGGGCTGATGGTGCGGCAC
Organism: Phytopseudomonas punonensis; assembly: GCF_900142655.1. Taxonomy (GTDB): domain Bacteria; phylum Pseudomonadota; class Gammaproteobacteria; order Pseudomonadales; family Pseudomonadaceae; genus Aquipseudomonas; species Aquipseudomonas punonensis. The sequence continues at coordinate 280,726 of NZ_FRBQ01000003.1, forward strand.
CGTGATGTTCAGCGTCAGGGCTGGCTGCTGCCAGAGCATGAATGGGAGGAGGTGCTGAGCTTTCTCGAAGATCAGCGCCTAGTCGCCTGTACGGGCGGCGACAGCTGGATGCTCAGCCGGGACCTGTCCCATTACTCACTTCAGCAACTGATCGAGCGCAGCCCCTGGCCGTTGCCGCATCTCAGCCAATTGCCCGACGAGCTGGATGAACCCTGGTACCCGGCGTTACGTGTGGCGCTGCAGCGCCTGCACGATGAGCAGACCTTGCTGTTTGGTGACAGCCTGGCGAATTGGTTTGAGGGGCAGGGCACTGACAAAAAGTGACAGCTTCTGGCAGTTGATGGTGACCGTGGGCGTTCCCATTTGCGCTGCCATATTCTGAAATGCCCTGTTTCGCCTGATCATTGGCGCCAGTATGATGGCACGATTCTGGCTATCATCATGTTCAGTCGATATCGCGCCCGTGAGAGTACCTGCAATGGCCAAGCTGTCAGCAAAAGTCGTCATGCTTCATGCACGTGACAGCAGTCGCGCTTTGGAGAATTTGAATCGGCTCACTGGTCTGCGCTTCAGCCGCTGGCCGGAGTCTCTGGTGGCGACATGCGATGAGCCTCGGGTAGCCGATAAGGTTCAGCTAGCCGAGGTCGAGGCGCGAGTCGAAGCCAGTCAGGTGTTCGCCTGACTGAACTGCGCCTGCGCGATGGCTGGCTCGACGGCCTGCACGAATAGTTCTTCGACCTTTACTTCTATGCTCGGCAATGCGCAGCGCAGGCGTATCTGCATGTCCTCTATGCGCTGAGTGACCGGCAGGCGCGCAATCCCGGATAGCAGGATCTTGCCTTGAGCACCAACCTTGGCATGGTCCAGGTTGACCGAGCGCACGTGCTGACCGTCGCGGTAACGAACCTGCAGGGATACCAGGCTATTGGCGTGGCCTGGCAAATGCAGCCAGGCTGCGACGTTGAATTCGGCTACCCGCCCATCGTATTCAGTCAGTTGCAGGTGTGCGCTCTTTACGAGGTGCTCCGGTACTTGGCCGATCAGCGTGTCATGGGCGTTGGGCATGAGGGTTCCCTGGCTGGCAAAGGACATTAGCAGGGAATTATAAAGAGGCCGGCGGCGATCAAACTGTGCGCCAGGCCACCACCACGCGTGACCTGTTTCTCATCTAGGGCAGTTCCAGCGGGTGACGGCTTACCGTTGCGCTGGCCAGGTTGCACGGTGGCAGCTGCAGGCTGTTCTGGCTGACCGCGTTGGGTAGCTGCAGCCAGAGGTTTTCGCCATCGGCGAACTGGTTGTGCGGCACCCACAGACCATGATGCCAACCCTCGCGCGGTTTTGGCGTGCTTTGCAGAATGCCCAAGTGTGGCTGGCTGCTCGGCGCGCGTCTGAGCCAGGTTGGCTGTGCGAGCCCCTTGAGATAGCGAAGCCCGAGATGAAGCCCCTCGCTGTTCAGGTGGCGCCAGCAGACCAATCCCAGGATGTCACTATCGGCAATCAGCAGCACCAGCTGCCCGATCGGCAGGCTATGTGCGGCGTGCGAGGGGCATAGCAGGCGAGCGCCACCCGGGCCGATGTCGAGAATCTGCCCTTGCGTACATTGCGGGCGTTGCTCGAGAAGCTGGGCGTGGATGGCGGTAATGCCGATGGCCAGGCGGCACTCTGTCTGTTGGGGTGCGCGCGGGTGGCGGCGCTGGTCGTTACCGAGCCAGTGGTGGTGCACGCGTTCGAGCAGCTCGCGCTCGTCCTTGCTGCGCAGCGGCGCCGGCTCATCGAGAGCTACCAGCAACGCACCGAGTTCCAGTCGACGCAGGGTGTCGTGGCCCTCTTGGGGGCGTTGCTGGTAGGTCAGGCAGGGCTGCGCCTGTTGCAGGTCGATTAGTGGGCCATCGGATTTGTCCTCTGCATCCCAGGGCAGCAAGCGTGCGAGGGCGGCCAAAGGTGCCAGGGCGGCGAACAGTCGTTGGCTCTCACCCGGGTGCAGGTGTGGCGGATTGCTCAGCGCCAGCAACAGTGATTGTTTATAGAGCCCGCGCAAGGTGTCTGCAGGTGTTGGTGAGAACGCGGCTGCCACCGGCTCATCAAGGCAGTCGTGCTGCTCGCCCAGCCAGTAGAGCAGGTGGCTGTCGCGCCACAGGCTTGGCTCAGGCTCAAGGTTCTGCTGATGGTGGCGTAGCAGCGTCTGCGCAACGAAGTGCTGGGCCATGTAAAGGCACCAAGTCAGGTGTGGGCGAGACGGTTTATGACCTTGCAGGATTTGCAGCAGGAGGCGTTTGTAACCGATGGCCAGCTCGTTACATAGCTGCAGCGTTTGCGCTGTTGCTGCAGGGTTTCCACTCGGCGCAGCGTAGTGACGGTATTCATCGCTGAAATTTTGCAGCGCCCGCTGCCTTTCGAGTAAGGTCATCGCGCTGCGGTTGACGCGCACAAGCAGGTCGAGCACCGTTTGCAGGCCTGTTTCGGGCTGCTCATGCCGAGCTGCTCTGAGGCATTCACCAAGCTCTGTCAGGTTGATCGAATCGGTCTGAAGTGCTTCGGGTACGTCGAGCTGCAAGGCATCCAGTGTCATAGCAACCTTATCGGTATGAGGACCGTTTCCATGGTAAAGCGATTCCAGTCAGGCATTCGGATCATGATGGTGCTCATCGCCGGCGCGCTACTGGCGGGTTGCGGGGATGACGTAGGCGTCGATCAGCATGGGCAGAAGGTAGCGGTTGAGCGCCTTGAAGGCCAGTGGCTGGTTATCAATTATTGGGCCGAGTGGTGCGGCCCCTGTCGCTCCGAGATTCCCGAGTTGAACGCTTTGGCGCCCGAGCTGGAAAAACAGTCGGTCGGCGTATTCGGCGTTAATTTCGATGGTTTGCAGGGCGAGGAGCTCAGCAAGTCGGCCAAGGCGCTGGGCATTGAGTTCACGGTACTGGCGAAGGATCCGGCCGAGCGCTACGGGCTGCCGCCTAGCGATGCGCTGCCGGTGACCTATATCGTCGACGATCACGGCAAGGTACGTGAGCGGCTGCTCGGCGAGCAGAATGCCGAAGGCCTCAAGGCGCGCCTGGCGGCGCTGCGGCAAGAGGGCTGATTCGATGACTGTTGTCTGTCAGCACGCCTACGTTGAAGGGCGTGTGCAGGGCGTCGGCTTTCGTCAGAGCACTGCTATGGAAGCGAGGCGTTTGCAGCTGTCAGGCTGGGTGCGCAATCTGCCCGACGGTCGCGTTGAGGTTTTTTTCGAAGGTGAGGAAGGCGCTGTGAGTTCGCTGGCAAAGTGGCTGGAGCTGGGCCCACCTGGCGCTCGTGTGGTGTCGTTGAGCCTACAGGAGCGCCCTCTTCAGGGCGCCCAGGGCTTCGTGGTACAGCGCTAGACGCTCAGTCCTCGCCTGGGTCTGCGGCGAGTCTGCCAGCATTCTGAGTCAGTGAACGGAGAAATTCCGCCTGCAGTTCCGGGTCGTTACGGGTCAGTTCGATCAAGCTCTGTTCGAGCTCGCTGGCCTCTTCTTCGAGACCTAGTTCGGACAGCCGTTTTACGCGATGTACCCATTGCTCGACATCCGCACCTTCAAGGTCGTCGTAAATCAGGTCATGGGCTTCACGTAGCTTGCCGCGCAGCGTGCGGCTGACCATCAAGGTCGCCTCGGCGCTGGTTGCGTCCTGCTCGTCGGTCACGGTCAGCAGCAAGGTGCCGACGCGGGCGATGTCCTGGTCGGCGAATGGGCCGTCGAGCAGGTTGAGGCGCAGCACGCCGTTGCGGTCGGTGAGTAGCTCGTGGCTTTGATTGCCCGCTTTGATCATCACCGGGCGTTCGGCCCAAGGCAGGCTGGAATAGTCTGTCCGGGTGTCCTGGCGCTTTTCGTCGATGCTGGCCAAGTTCTGCTGAGAGCGGCCATTGGATTCGACGTTCATGAACGGGTTGATTCCGGCCACGCCGTAACTGATCCAGTCCTTGGTTGCCGTATCCGGGATGCGTCCGAGCGCCACTACGTTGAGCACGTTGGCGCCGATACCACCAACGATGGCAACGGCTCCCAGTGGTACTTCGTAGATTTCGCGCCACGGCTGGTACGGCGTGTAGCGGTCGTAATGCCGGGTGACTTCGAACGGCGTTACTTCGAAAACCTTTTGCTCATGCACGCGCACCCGCCGCTGTGGCAACTCCAGTACTTCAGGTTGCCCCACATCGATCTGCAGGCTGTGACTCAACAGTTTGCGTTCGATGCGTTCTTCATGCTCGCTGCGCTGCGGCAAGTGATTGGCGCAGCCAGCAAGAAAGAATGCGCCACAAGTGGTGGCGCCGAGAAGGCGTAAGGTGCTTCGCTTGAACATGACGGCTCTTTGGCGGGTCAGCGGCTGATACGGTTCTGGATGAACGGCAGGATATCGTTGACGGCAACTGGCTGGGCCTCTGTTTCCAGGCGGCTCTTGTACTCCAGATTGCCTTCGGCCAGGCCGCGGTCGCTGACCACGATGCGATGCGGGATACCGATCAATTCCATGTCTGCGAATTTGATGCCCGGACTGGTCTTTTTGTCACGGTCATCGAGCAAAACTTCGAAGCCCGCTGCGGTCAGTTCGGCGTAGAGCTTGTCGGTCGCCTCGCGTACTGCGTCGGTTTCGTAGCGCAACGGAATCAGGGCGATCTGGAAAGGCGCCAGGGCGTCGTTCCAGATGATGCCGCGCTCGTCGCTGTTCTGCTCGATGGCGGCGGCAACCACGCGGGATACGCCGATGCCGTAGCAGCCCATGCTCAGCACGACAGGTTTGCCGTTTTCGCCCAGTACCTGGCAGTTCATCGCTTCGCTGTACTTGGTGCCGAGCTGGAAGATGTGGCCAACTTCGATGCCGCGTTTGATCTCCAGAGTGCCCTTGCCGTCCGGGCTTGGGTCGCCTGCCACGACGTTGCGCAGGTCGGCAACGGTCGGTACTGGTAGGTCGCGTTCCCAGTTGACGCCGAAGTAGTGCTTGTCATCGATATTGGCGCCGATAGCGAAATCACTCATCAGCTCTACAGAGCGGTCGATGATGATTGGCAGCGGAAGATTCAGCGGGCCCAGCGAGCCTGCGCCGGCACCGATGGCATCGCGCAGCTCGGCATCCGAAGCCATGACCAGCGGGCTGGCAACGCCTGGCTGGTTGGCAGCCTTGATCTCGTTCAGCTCGTGATCGCCACGAACGATCAGTGCGATCAGTTTGCCTTCTTCTTCGGCATGCACGATCAGCGTCTTGATGGTGCGCTCGATGGGCAGGTTGTAACCATCCACCAGCTGCTGGATGGTTTTTGCGTTCGGGGTATCGACCAGGCGCAGTTCTTCTGTCGCCGCCTGGCGGGCGGACTCACGAGGAATGGCTTCTGCCTTCTCGATATTGGCGGCGTAGTCAGAGGCGTTGCTGAACACGATGTCGTCTTCGCCGGATTCGGCCAGCACGTGGAACTCGTGTGAGCCGGCGCCACCGATGGAGCCGTTGTCAGCCACTACCGGCCGGAAGTTCAGGCCCAGGCGGGTGAAGATATTGCAGTAGGCCTGGTGCATGCGGTCGTAGGTCTGCTGCAGGGAAGCCTGGTCGGCATGGAAGGAGTAGGCGTCCTTCATGATGAACTCACGGCCACGCATCAAGCCGAAGCGCGGGCGGATTTCATCGCGGAATTTGGTCTGGATCTGGTACATGTTCAACGGCAGCTGCTTGTAGCTGTTCAGCTCGTTGCGGGCCAGATCGGTGATGACTTCTTCGTGGGTCGGGCCTACGCAGAATTCACGGTCGTGGCGGTCTTTCACGCGCAGCAACTCGGGGCCATATTGCACCCAGCGCCCCGACTCCTGCCACAGCTCGGCGGGCTGAATGGCGGGCATCAGCACTTCCAGAGCACCGGCAGCATCCATCTCCTCGCGCACGATTTTCTCGACCTTGCGCAAGGTGAGTAGGCCCATCGGCAGCCAGGTGTACAGGCCAGAGGCAAGCTTGCGGATCATGCCTGCGCGCAGCATCAGCTGATGGCTGATGACGACGGCGTCGGAGGGCGTTTCTTTGAGGGTCGAAAGCAGGAACTGACTGGTACGCATGATGGGCCGTTCTGTCGGTTGCAAAGGGGATTTTATGGCTTGGCATTGTACGGCGCGTGGCTGGTGGCGTACAGGATGCGAGATGCTTGTAGCTGATGAGAGCTGCGATTGTTGAGCGAATACTGTTGGGGAGGTCTTTCTAATTGGCTACTTCACGGTGATCTATCGGCGTGAATGCGGCACAGGCTGGTTTTTCAGTACGCAATAAAAAAACCCGGCCGAAGCCGGGTTTTCTGAACTGCTATCAGGCTTGCGCGCGATTACAGAACGCTGAGCGGGTAGTTCACGTAGAAGCGAACTTCGTTGGTGTCGGCGACGTTTTGGTCGTTGACGTCCGAGTTGGCGCGCAGAACCGAGCCGCGGAGGCGGAAGGAAAGATCCTTGGCCGGGCCGTTTTGAACGGTATATTTAACCTGGTTAAAGAACTCGTGTTCTTTACCGTCGTTGCTTTCGCCTGTTTTGATGTTGTCAGCCCAGATGTAAGCGGTTTTGAAGCTCAGGCCTGGTACGCCATAGGTGGCGAAGTCCAGCTCGTAGCTGGCTTGCCAGCTGCGCTCATCTTCCTGGTTGAAGTCGGACAGGAAGCTGTTGGCCACGAAGATCGCGCCGCCGCCATCACCTACGCCGTAATCGAAGCCGCGGTCACCAGTGTTGCGCTGGTGAGCCAGGATAAAGGCGTGTGCGCCAACGCTGTACTTGGCCTGCAGGCTCCAAATGGTGTTGTCACCACCGCCGTTGAACTTGTTGTCGTAATCGCTTTTGTAGATGTTGAAGTCGAAGCCCAGAGCTTGTTCTTCAGTGAGCGGCAGGTTGTAGTTCAGGTTTGCGTATTTACGTTTGTAATGGTCTTCCAGGTCGCTGTAGTACAGAGCCGCGCTGAAGTCCTTGGTAAAGGCGTAAGAACCACCTGCCACATTGATGGATTTCAGAACGCCATCGCTGTAGCTGTCACGACCGGACTGGTTCATCGCGTTTTGTGCAGTGAAGCGACCGGCGTTCAGCTCGAGACCTTCGATCTCTTTGCTGGTGATCATGGTGCCTTCGAAGGTTTCTGGCAGCAGGCGGCCATCATCGTAAGCGAGGACCGGCAGGGCTGGCATTTGCGAGCCATAGGTCAGAGTGGTGCTGGAGAAGCGTGCTTTCACTGCGGCATTGGCGATACTCAGATCCTTGCCTTCGTTCTCAGGGAACATGCCAAGGCCGCGACGGCCACCGCCAGTGTCCAGCTGCCAAAGGGCTCCAGCATAAGCGTTGACGCCGAAACCTACAGTGCCTTGAGTAAAGCCAGATTCGTAAATGGCGCGTGCGCTGGCACCCCACTCTTCCGAATACCCGTTATCTTTGGCTCCACGAGAGGCACCGTTACGAGCATCACGGTTGTAGTACATGCTGCGCGCCAGGAGCGACAGGGTGCTGTCTTCAACGAAACCCTTGGATTCGGACTGCTCCGAAGCCACTGCCATTTGAGAGGTGCCCGCGGCTACTGCCAGGGCGATTACGCTCCACTTCATCACTCGCATCGTGATTTGCTCCTTTGGTTTAGAAGAGTACTACCGCTGCTCAATAAGGTTGTTATGGCGAGCAGCTCTATTTCTTTTTGTGTCGGATGGAACTTATAGCACGGCGCTTTGTAATGGCGATAGTTTCGATCTATCCATTTCGTTTCTTCTGACGTACCTGTCGCTGAGCGCTAAAGGCGCGTCGCTATCAGGTAAAGCCCATTCGCAAAGTGCCATCCAACGATTTCCAGCTCTATATCGGGGCTCAAAGCGTTACCGCAGGAGCCCTGTAAAGGAGCGTTGTCGGCTTTAAAGCAAAAGGCGTGCTCAAAATCACGTCAGCGCAGAATAACTGGCTGATTTGGTAAGAGAGGGCAAAGAAAATACAGATTGTCGACCTAATAATTTATTTTTCTGCGCGCTGCTTAGTTGGCTTTTTAGTAGTTAGCTATCTATGTGCTCGTGCGGTTGATAATGAATGCTAATTGCTTGTTTCCCGCTACTTGTGATGTTTACTTCGGGAAACAATATGGTGCGTATTCCGAGCATCCGAAACGTGCTTCGCACCTTTTTGGTGCTCCTCGTTTGGGGTTAATTTTCATAAGCTTGCCCGGTATCCTTGCAGCTCAGTCTAGCCATCCCAGTCGGGATGACTCATTGCTATCAGGTGGTGCTTTGAATGTTCGTTCTGGATTCGCGTCTGCAGCAGGACACGTCCGTGATGGGCGATTTGCCCCTGAGTCGTGTGCTACTGAGTAATGACGCCCGCTACCCTTGGTTCATCCTGGTGCCTAAGCGTGAAGATGTGATTGAGTTGTTCCAGCTCAATGCCGAGGATCAGCAGGCGTTGTGGGCGGAAACGGCTCTGCTGGCTGAGGTGCTCAAAGATGCCTTCAAGGCCGACAAGATCAACGTCGCCACACTGGGTAACGTCGTTAGTCAGCTGCATATGCATGTGATCGTGCGTTATCGCGAAGATGATGCCTGGCCTGCCCCTGTGTGGGGGCGTCATCCGGCGGAGCCCTATGAGCCAGCGCAGATAGTTGCGCTTCGTGAGCGCTTGGGCGCGGTGATGCCGAGCCAGTTTCGGGTTGGAGACATATAGATGAAGGAGCTTGAAGAGCGCATCGTCGAGCTGGAAAGTCGTCAGGCTTTTCAGGATGACACCATTCAGGCGCTCAATGATGCCTTGGTGCAGCAGCAGAAGCTGATCGAGCGCCTGCAATTACAGATGCAGGCGCTGGCCAAACGTCAGGAAGAAGTCAGTCCATTCGGCTCTAGTCAGGATGAGGCGCCGCCGCCTCACTACTGATATTGCGCGCAGAAAAAAGCCCCGGCACTGACCGGGGCTTTTTGTTGGCACATTTGTCAGCGTCGGGTAGGCAATGCTGCGATCACGTCTTCAGCCTGCAGGCCCTTGTCGCGCTGCATCACGGAGAACTCCACGCGCTGGCCTTCGACCAGTACGCGGTGGCCTTCGCCGCGGATCGCGCGAAAGTGCACGAAAATATCTTCGCCAGCATCGCGGGAAATAAAGCCGAAGCCCTTGGAGGTGTTGAACCACTTGACCGTACCGGTCTCGCGATCACCCAGGTCCTGCTGGACAGCCGCCTTCTTTCTGTCGAAGCGCAGGTTGGTGGCCAGGTGCAAGGCAACTGCAAGGGCAATGATCGATAAGCTGAACAGCAAGGCAGGTTGCTCGGCGATCAACGGCAGCGGAGCAAGCAGGATCAGTGCTTGCAGCAAGGTGCCGAGGATCAGCAGTGCGCACGCGAGGTTCTGAAAGTGCTGCCGCACGTTGTTGTGCCACAGGGGGAACTGTGTGGCCAGCAGCAGGTTAAGAAAGCCAAAGAGTGCCAAGCTTAGAGCATCAGGGTATTGCAGGAACGGCTGGAGGCCGTCGCTCAGGCCGGGGGCTACTGATAACAGCAGGGCTGAGAGCCCCACCAGCAGGTGGACGATTTTCAACATATTCAACGCACTCACTAGATAAAGGATCACCAGGAAGAGCTGGCTCCACGCGATTTGCCGTGACGTAAGGGCGATGAAAGTTCGGGAGGGCCAGCCTATGCGCCTGCCCAAGAAATTGGGTGACAGCACGGGGCGTATTTAACAGCAAAGGAGGGGGTATCTCAAATCAACAGCGTGGCGGAGGTTTTTTGCATGACGCTGGTAGTGTAGAAAAACAATGGCCGCCCTGCAGGCGGCCATTTTTCAGCGCGATCAGGCAGCCAGAAGGCTGCGCAGCATCCACGCGGTTTTTTCGTGAACCTGCATGCGCTGAGTCAGCAGATCCGCAGTCGGCTCGTCGCTGACTTTGTCCAGCAACGGGAAGATGCCACGCGCGGTACGCACCACGGATTCCTGGCCTTGCACCAGCAGCTTGATCATTTCTTCAGCAGTTGGAATGCCTTCCTCTTCCTTGATTGAGGAAAGACGAGCATAGGCCGCATAGGTGCCTGGCGCCGGGAAGCCCAGGGCGCGAATGCGCTCGGCAATCTGATCGACAGCCAGAGCAAGTTCGGTGTATTGGCCTTCGAACATCAGGTGCAGGGTGTTGAACATCGGCCCGGTAACGTTCCAGTGGAAGTTATGGGTCTTCAGATACAGGGTGTAGGTGTCAGCGAGCAGGCGCGACAGGCCTTCAGCGATGGAGGCGCGATCCTGTTCGGCAATTCCGATATTGATTTCCATGGTTACTCTCCTGATTGGCCAATGGGTTAAGAGTCGATGACGAAAATCCTATCATGGCCGTTCGTCACATGCTCCGGGTTCGTCTCAATGACGGTCATGCTTGGAATCAATCACTGTCGGCCTTGTTCCGCTCTTTTGCAGCGGCGCTGGCGCATATCACGTGCTGCACCCTGTCAATAAAGGCTATATAATTTCGCCCTTTTCACGCGTGCGGCTCAGCTGCTTTGCCTAAATGGCAGGCGATGTCGACGAATTCAGAACCGATCAGAGAAGCGAACCCGATCATGATGCGCAGTCACTATTGCGGCCAGTTGAACGAAAGCCTGGATGGCCAGGAAATCTCCCTTTGCGGATGGGTTCACCGTCGCCGTGACCACGGTGGCGTGATCTTCCTTGATATCCGTGACCGTGAAGGTCTGGCTCAGGTGGTCTTCGACCCGGATCGTGCCGATACCTTCGCCAAGGCTGACCGTGTGCGCAGCGAGTACGTGGTCAAGATCACCGGCAAGGTACGCCTGCGTCCGGCCGGTGCGGTCAACGCCAACATGGCCAGCGGTGCCATCGAAGTGCTGGGCTATGAGCTGGAAGTGCTGAACGAAGCGGAAACCCCGCCGTTCCCGCTCAACGAATACTCCGACGTCGGCGAAGAAACTCGCCTGCGCTATCGCTTCATCGACCTGCGCCGTCCGGAAATGGCCGAGAAGCTCAAGCTGCGTTCGCGCATCACCTCGAGCATCCGTCGCTATCTGGACGAGAACGGCTTCCTCGACGTGGAAACGCCGATCCTCACTCGCGCTACGCCGGAAGGCGCGCGCGACTATCTGGTGCCGAGCCGTACCCACGCGGGTAGCTTCTTCGCGCTGCCGCAGTCGCCGCAGCTGTTCAAACAACTGCTGATGGTTGCCGGTTTCGACCGTTACTACCAGATTGCCAAGTGCTTCCGCGACGAAGATCTGCGCGCCGACCGTCAGCCGGAGTTCACCCAGATCGACATCGAGACCAGCTTCCTCGATGAAGCCGAAATCATGCACCTCACCGAGACCATGATTCGCAACCTGTTCAAGGAAGTGCTGGGCGTCGAGTTCGGTGAGCTGCCGCACATGACCCTGGCCGAAGCCATGCGTCGTTTCGGCTCCGACAAGCCGGACCTGCGTATTCCGATGGAGCTGGTTGACGTGGCCGATCAGCTCAAGGATGTCGACTTCAAGGTCTTCTCCGGCCCGGCCAACGACCCGAAAGGCCGTGTAGCTGCGTTGCGCGTTCCGGGTGGGGCGAGCATGCCGCGCAAGCAGATCGACGACTACACCAAGTTCGTCGGCAACTACGGGGCCAAGGGCCTGGCCTACATCAAGGTCAACGAGCGCGCCAAGGGTGTTGAAGGTCTGCAGTCGCCGATCGTCAAGAACATCGCCGAGCCGAACCTCAACACCATCCTCGACCGCGTTGGCGCCGTTGACGGTGACATCGTGTTCTTCGGCGCCGACAAGGCCAAGATCGTTAACGATGCCCTGGGTGCGCTGCGCATCAAGCTCGGCCATGATCTGAACCTGCTGACTGCCGAGTGGGCGCCGCTGTGGGTTGTCGACTTCCCGATGTTCGAAGAGAACGACGATGGCAGCCTGACCGCCATGCACCACCCGTTCACCTCGCCGAAGTGCAGCCCGGCCGAGCTGGAAGCCAACCCGGCCGACGCCCTGTCTCGTGCCTACGATCTGGTGCTAAACGGCACTGAGCTGGGTGGTGGTTCGATCCGTATTCACGACAAGGCCATGCAGCAGACCGTATTCCGTGTGCTGGGCATTAGCGAAGACGAGCAGCAGGAGAAGTTCGGCTTCCTGCTCGACGCGCTGAAGTATGGTGCGCCGCCCCATGGTGGCCTGGCCTTCGGCCTTGACCGTCTGGTAATGCTGATGACCGGCGCCAGCTCGATTCGTGAAGTGATCGCCTTCCCGAAAACCCAGAGCGCGGCCTGCGTCATGACTCAGGCGCCGGGTGTGGTGGATGGCAAGTCGCTGCGCGAATTGCACATCCGTCTGCGCGAGCAACCCAAGGCCGAATAAGCCGACACAAGAAGCCTGGTTATCCAGGCTTCTTCGTTATTGGACGGAGAGACTCGAACTCTCACACCTTCGTAACCAAGCAAAAAGTTGGAGTTGAATATGGCCGGTCATTCCAAATGGGCCAACATCAAGCACCGCAAAGGTCGCCAGGACGCCAAGCGCGGCAAGATCTTCACCAAGCTGATTCGTGAGCTGACCGTCGCTGCCAAGCACGGCGGGCCGATTCCGGCGGACAACCCGCGCCTGCGTTTGGCTGTCGACAAAGCGCTGACCAACAACATGTCGCGCGACGTGATTGATCGCGCCATCGCCCGTGGTGCTGGCAACAACGAAGCCGATAACGTCGTCGAGTTCAGTTACGAAGGTTACGCGCCTAGTGGCGTGGCGATTATCGTCGAGGTGATGACCGATAACCGCAATCGTACCGCTGCCGAAGTGCGTCATGCGTTCACCAAGTGCGGTGGCAACCTTGGCACCGATGGCTCTGTCGCCTATATGTTCGACCGCAAGGGGCAGATCAGCTTCGCCTCCGTTGATGAGGATGCGCTGATGGAAGCGGCCCTGGAAGCAGGCGCCGATGATGTGGAGATGGGCGAGGAGGGCGCCGCTTTAGTGTCGACCAGCTTTACCGAATTCCACGCCGTCAACGAAGCCTTGGCTGCGGCCGGTTTCAAGGCCGAGGAGGCGGAGATTGCCATGATCCCCTCGATCATTGCGCCGATTACCGATCTGGAAACCGCGCAAAAAGTCTTCAAGCTCATCGACATGCTCGAAGACCTGGACGACGTGCAGAACGTCTACCACAACGCCGAAGTCTCGGACGAGATCATGGAACAGCTCGGCTGATCCATATAAAAGGTACCGAAGCCGGAAGTCGCTTGAGGCGCTTCCGGCTTTTTTATGTCCAGCGTACGGGTTCGCATAAACGCCTCGCTGTGAGCCTGCTCTGGAATCCCGAGGATGACGGCGCGGCATTGACGACCCTATACTCGCGCCTGGATAAATAGACAGTGTGGCGACGCAAGCCACTGGTGGATAAAAGGCATGACGCTGATTCTGGGAATCGACCCCGGCTCCCGCATTACCGGTTACGGCGTGATTCGCGATACCGGGCGCACCTGTGAATATGTGGCGTCAGGCTGTATTCGAACGGGCAACGGGCCGCTGCCGGAGCGCCTGCAGATCGTCTTTCGCGGCGTCAGTGAGGTGATCAGCACCTTCGGGCCGGTGACCATGGGCATTGAGCAGGTCTTTATGGCGCGTAACGCGGATTCGGCGCTGAAACTCGGCCAGGCCCGCGGCGCCGCTATCGTCGCTGCCATGGAAGCCGGTCTGGAAATCAGTGAGTACACCGCAACCCAGGTCAAGCAGGCGGTGGTCGGCACGGGCGGTGCCGATAAAGAGCAGGTGCAGATGATGGTCATGCATCTGCTCAAGCTGGTGCAGAAGCCGCAGATCGACGCTTCGGATGCGCTGGGTATCGCTCTGTGTCATGCCCATCATCGACAGAGCCTGATTCCCCATGGGCTGGCCAGCGCCAAACGGCGTGGTGGGCGGCTTCGTTTATAAGTAGCTGTCATGCGCTCTGCTGTTTGCATGGCTGCGCACGTGACGCCGAACAGTATTGAACCTTCTACTTGAGGAATGCGCCGGTGATCGGACGTTTACGCGGCACCCTGGCGGAAAAGCAGCCGCCACATTTGATTCTGGATGTGAATGGTCTGGGCTATGAGCTGGAAGTCCCCATGACCACGTTGTACCGTTTGCCCCCCGTGGGTGAGCCGCTGACGCTGCATACCCATCTGGTGGTGCGTGAAGATGCTCACCTGCTGTATGGCTTTTTCGAGAAGCGTGAGCGTCAGCTATTTCGCGAGTTGATTCGCCTCAATGGGGTGGGGCCCAAGTTGGCGCTGGCGTTGATGTCCGGCTTGGAAGTGGACGAACTGGTGCGTTGCGTGCAGGTACAGGACACGGCTGCGTTGGTGAAGATTCCAGGTGTTGGCAAGAAAACCGCTGAGCGGCTGCTGGTAGAGCTCAAGGATCGTTTCAAAGCTTGGGAGGCGGTACCTGGCATGGCGCCACTAGTGGTTGAACCTCGCGCAGGGGGCGCAGTCTCAAACGCGGAGAATGATGCGGTCAGCGCACTTATCTCTCTGGGTTACAAACCTCAGGAAGCCAGCCGTGCCGTTTCGGCGATCAAAGAAGATGGGTTGAGTAGTGAAGACATGATTCGTCGCGCGCTGAAGGGAATGCTGTAAATGCTCGAAGCAGACAGGCTGGTCACGGCAAGTGGTCGCGACCGCGAAGAGCAGGTCGACCGCGCCATTCGCCCGCTGAAACTGGCCGAATACATTGGTCAGCCCGTCGTGCGCGAGCAGATGGAGTTGTTCATCCAGGCAGCCCGCGGCCGCAAGGAATCTCTCGATCACACGCTGATCTTCGGCCCGCCGGGTCTGGGCAAAACCACCCTGGCCAATATCATCGCCCAGGAAATGAACGTTTCCATCAAGAGTACCTCGGGTCCAGTGCTCGAGCGGCCGGGTGATCTGGCCGCGCTGCTAACCAATCTTGAGCCTGGCGATGTGTTGTTTATCGACGAGATCCACCGCCTTTCACCCATAGTGGAAGAAGTGCTGTATCCGGCGATGGAAGATTTTCAGCTCGACATCATGATCGGCGAGGGGCCCGCCGCCCGCTCGATCAAGCTCGACCTACCGCCGTTTACCCTCGTTGGCGCGACCACTCGAGCAGGCATGCTGACCAATCCGCTGCGCGATCGCTTTGGTATCGTGCAGCGCCTTGAGTTTTATAACACCGAAGACCTGGCCACCATTATCATGCGCGCGGCCGGCATCCTAGGTTTACCCATCGAGCCAGAGGGCGCGTTCGAGATTGCTCGCCGGGCTCGCGGCACGCCGCGTATCGCCAACCGCTTGCTGCGCCGTGTGCGCGACTTCGCGGAAGTACGCGGGCAGGGCGATATCACCCGGCAGATTGCCGACTTGGCGTTGAACCTGCTGGATGTCGACGAGCGCGGTTTCGATCATCAGGATCGCCGCCTGCTGTTGACCATGATCGAGAAATTCGATGGCGGCCCAGTCGGCGTTGACAGCCTCGCTGCAGCCATTAGCGAAGAACGCCACACCATCGAAGATGTGCTCGAGCCCTACCTTATTCAGCAGGGGTACATCATGCGCACGCCGCGAGGCCGTGTGGTTACCCGGCATGCCTATTTGCACTTCGGCCTCAACCTACCGAAACGCATGGACGAGCGACCTACGCTTGACCTGTTCACCGATGGAGAAGGGCAATGAAAAAAATACTTGCCTGCCTGATTGGCAAGACACGGGGCTGGCACTAGAGTATGCGCGCGCAAAACGGAGTTCAGCCGTTCGCCCATCGCTGTCGTGTCTATTACGAAGATACCGATGCTGGCGGAGTCGTTTATTACGTCAACTACCTCAAGTTCATGGAGCGGGCTCGCACCGAGAGGCTGCGCGAATTGGGTTTTGCCCAGTCGACGCTGGCCGGTGAGGGGCTGTTGTTCGTTGTCCATTCCAGCGAGGCGCGCTATCACGCGCCGGCGCGATTGGATGACGAGTTGTCTGTCAGTGCTGAAGTGCTTGAGTTGAACCGTGCCAGCCTACGCTTTCGTCAACAGGTGAGGCGGGTTGCGGATAATGCGCTGCTCTGTGAAGGGCAGTTTCTGGTGGCCTGTGTGCGCGCCGATAATTTCAAACCCCGGGCCATGCCCTTGCCTCTGCGAACAGCGTTCGCCGAGCAGGGCGGTGCCGGTACATCTACTGCAGGAGATTAAGCGTGGAAGCCAACGCAAATGCCGTTGACCACATGTCGATGTGGAGTCTGATCAGCAACGCCAGCCTGGTGGTGCAGTTGGTAATGCTCACCCTGGTGGCCGCATCGGTCATGTCGTGGGTGATGATTTTCCAGCGCAGTAATTTCCTGCGCAGCGCCAAGCGCTCGCTGGATAACTTCGAGGAGCGTTTCTGGTCGGGTATCGACCTGTCCAAGCTCTATCGCCAGGCTGGCAGCAACCCGGATCCTGATTCGGGCCTGGAGCAGATCTTTCGCGCCGGTTTCAAGGAGTTCTCTCGTCTGCGTCAGCAGCCGGGTATGGATCCCGATGCCGTGATGGACGGCGTGGCGCGCTCCATGCGAGTTGCTATCTCCCGTGAGGAAGAGAAGCTCGAGCAGAGCTTGCCGTTCCTCGCCACCGTCGGCTCCACCAGTCCGTACATCGGCCTGTTCGGTACCGTTTGGGGGATCATGAACTCCTTTCGCGGCCTGGCTCAGGTGCAGCAGGCGACGCTCGCGACCGTTGCTCCCGGCATTGCCGAGGCGCTGATCGCTACAGCCATCGGCCTGTTCGCGGCGATTCCTGCCGTTATCGCCTACAACCGCTTCTCTGCCCGCGGTGAAATGCTGATCTCGCGCTACTACATGTTCGCCGACGAATTCCAGGCGATCCTGCACCGCAAAGTACACAGCAGCGAAGAATAAGCTTCCGGCGCACTCAATACAGGTTTTAAAACCATGGCCAGAGCCAGAATTCGCAACAGACGCAAGCCCGTCGCCGAGATGAACGTGGTGCCCTACATCGACGTGATGTTGGTGCTGCTGGTCATCTTCATGGTGACGGCGCCGATGCTCAACCAGGGGGTCAAGGTCGACCTGCCGCAGGTCAGCAGTGAAGTGCTGCCCCAGGACAATGACTCCAAGGTGCTGACGATCTCCATCAAGTCCGATAAGTCCTATTACTGGAACATGGGCACCGAAGTGGATACCGACACCGTTCAGGATCGCGCGCTGACGCTGGAAGAGATGACCCGCGCCGTGACTGCGATCATCAACCAGACACGTAGCCAGGGTAAGCAGGTACAGGTGTTCGTGCGTGGCGACAAGGCCGTCGACTACGGCACCGTGATGTCCGCCATGGGCGGTCTGCAGCAGGCAGGCGTTGGTAACGTCGGCCTGATCACCGAGGCGCCCTGATGCAGCAGCGTGAACGCTCACCTTCGGAAAGCCTGTTCTGGCCGGTGGTCTGGGCCGTAGGGCTGCACGTGCTGATGTTCGGCATGCTGTTCGTCAGCTTCGCCTTCGCGCCCGACCTGCCGCCAGCAAAACCGATTGTGCAGGCTACCCTGTACCAACTGAAGTCGCAGAGTCAGGCCACTACCCAGACCAATCAGAAGATTGCTGGCGAGGCCAAGAAGACCGCTGCGCCGCAATACGAGACCGAGCAGCTCGAGCAGAAGAAGGCCGAGGCGGCAGCACAGGCCAAGGCTGAAGCGCAGAAGCAGCAGGCTGCTAAAGCGGCGGAACAAAAGAAAGCGGAAGAGGCTCAAAAAGCCGATGCAGCCAAGAAGGCCGAAGCAGATGCCGCAGCCAAGGCTGCCGAGCAGAAGAGGCTCGCTGATGTAGCCAAGGCGAAAGCTGCGCTGGAGGCCGACAAGAAGAAGGCCGCCGAAGCCGAGGCGAAGAAGAAAGCCGCTGAGGACGCCAAGAAAAAGGCAGCCGAAGAGGCGAAGAAAAAAGCAGCAGCCGATGCCGCTAAAAAGAAAGCCGCCGAAGATGCCAAGAAAAAGGCAGCGCAGGCAGCAGAGCGTAAAGCGGTAGAGGACAAGAAAGCGGCGGCATTGGCCGAGCTGCTTTCCGACGATACCGAGCGTCAGCAGGCACTGGCTGAAACGCAGGGTGATCAGACGGCAGGTAACTTCGATGACCTTATTCGTATGCGTGCTGCGGAGGGTTGGTCGCGACCACCAGGTGCCAATAGCAGCATGCGGGTCGTTTTGCAGATAAATATGTTGCCCGATGGCACCATTACCAACGTGAGCATTGCCAGCTCGAGTGGTAACGGACCATTTGACAGTTCGGCGGTAGCGGCGGTCAAGAATATTGGTCGTCTAGTTGAAATGCAGGGTCTGAGCGCTGCGGACTTCAATCCTTATCGCTCATTCAAGATGACCTTCACCCCTGAGGACTTAGCGTTGTGATCAAGATTCTTAGAAGCTCTCTACTGATGCTCCTCTGTGTGGCCTCCGTGGCGATCGCGCAGGAAAAGAACATTCTGGTTAGCAGCGGCGCTGATCGAGCGATTCCAATCGCCGTGGTGCCGTTCGGCTGGCAGGGCGGCAATGTGCTGCCGGAAGACATTTCCACCATAGTCGGTAACGATCTGCGCAACTCCGGCGTATTCGAGCCGATCCCGCGCCAGAACATGATCAGCCTGCCAACTCAGGGCAGCGAAGTGATCTACCGCGACTGGAAAGCGCTCGGTGCACAATACGTACTGGTCGGTAACATCGTGCCCAACGGTGCGCGACTGCAAGTGCAGTTCGCCCTGTTCAACGTGGCAACCGAACAACAAGTGCTGACCGGCACTGTGGGGGGCGGTACTGATCAGTTGCGCGATATGGCTCACCACATCGCTGACCAGTCGTTCGAGAAACTCACCGGCGTCAAAGGTGCGTTCTCCACTCGTATGTTGTACGTCACTGCAGAGCGTTTCGGTGTAAACAACACCCGTTACACCCTGCAGCGCTCCGACTATGACGGCGCCCGCGCAGTTACCCTGCTGCAATCTCGTGAGCCGATCCTGTCGCCGTCTTTCGCGTCCGATGGCAAGCGCATCGCCTATGTATCGTTCGAGCAAAAGCGCCCACGTATCTTCGTGCAGCACATTGATACTGGCCGTCGTGAACAGGTCACCAACTTCGAAGGCCTGAACGGCGCTCCGGCCTGGTCGCCGGATGGCACCAAGCTCGCCTTCACGCTGTCGCGTGATGGCAACCCGGAAATCTATGTAATGGATATGGGGTCGCGTAACCTGCGCCGCATTACCAACCATTCGGCTATTGATACCGAACCGTTCTGGGGTAAGGATGGCCAAACCATCTATTTCACCTCCGACCGTTCCGGCAAACCACAGATTTATAAGACCAACATCAATTCTGGTGCGGTCGATCGAGTGACCTTCGTCGGTAACTACAATGCCAACCCTAAATTGTCCGCCGACGAAAAAACCCTGGTAATGATTCATCGCCAGGATGGTTACACCGTGTTCAAGGTAGCGGCTCAGGACCTTGAGCGGGGCAATCTGCGAATTCTTTCAGACACAAGTTTGGATGAGTCGCCTACTGTTGCGCCCAATGGCACCATGGTAATCTACGCTACCCGCCAGCAGGGGCGGGGAGTCCTGATGTTAGCGTCCACTAATGGTCGCGTTAGGCTCCCTCTACCTACCGCTCAAGGCGAAGTTCGAGAGCCATCCTGGTCCCCCTTCCTGAACTGATGCGCGGTGCTTTACCTGTTTGATGCTTAACACACTGGGGTTCATTAGGAGTTACACATGGAAATGCTGAAATTTGGCAAGTTTGCTGCACTGAGCCTGGCTCTCGCCGTGGCTGTTGGCTGTTCCTCCAAAGGCGGTGACACCGCTGGCGAAGGCGCTGTAGATCCGAACGCTGGCTACGGTGCAAACACCGGCGCTGTTGACGGTAGCCTGAGTGAAGAAGCCGCTCTGCGCGCTATCACCACTTTCTACTTCGAATACGACAGCTCTGACCTGAAGCCGGAAGCCATGCGCGCTCTGGACGTTCACGCCAAGGATCTGAAAGGCAATGGCGCTCGCGTCGTCCTGGAAGGCCACGCTGACGAGCGCGGTACCCGCGAATACAACATGGCTCTGGGCGAGCGTCGTGCCAAGGCCGTTCAACGCTACCTGGTTCTGCAGGGCGTTTCCCCAGCTCAGCTGGAAGTTGTTTCCTACGGTGAAGAGCGTCCTGTTGCCACTGGCAACGACGAGCAATCCTGGGCTCAGAACCGTCGCGTCGAACTGCGTAAGTAATTCGATATGCGAACGTGCCGACGTGTAGTAACCGTTTTGGCTCTGAGCCTGCCGCTTGCGGCTTGGGCTCAGGTTCCCGTTCAGGATGGCAGTACCGGCAACGGTAGTGGTTATCCGGCAGGCGGTGGCGGCACGTCCGGCGCCTACGCTGGAGGTGGAGTGCAAACTCCATCTACAGCGCAGGGCATGCTGTTCAGTCAGCTCCAGCAGATGCAGCAGGAAATTGCGCAACTGCGTGGCATGCTCGAAGAGCAGCAGAACGATATTCAGCGTTTGAAACAGGAAGGTCTGGAGCGTTATCAGGACCTCGACAAACGTCTGAGTAGTGGGGCCGCCGCTGGCGTAGCCGCCACCCAGAATTCTTCAGCCGCGGGTGCCAGTAATGGTGCCGGTGGCGCATCCGCAGGTTCAGGTGACGCAGGGCAGGCGCAAGCCTCCAGCGAGCCTGGTGATCCTGCGAAGGAAAAGCTGTTCTACGACGCAGCTTTCGATCTGATCAAAGCAAAGGACTTCGACAAAGCCAGTCAGGCTTTTGCCGCCTTTCTGCGTCGTTATCCCAATAGCCAGTACGCGGGTAACGCTCAATACTGGTTGGGTGAGGTAAACCTTGCCAAAGGCGATCTGCAAGGCGCTGGCCAGGCATTCGCCAAGGTCAGTCAGGCCTACCCGCAGCACTCCAAAGTACCGGATTCGCTGTACAAGCTGGCCGATGTAGAAATTCGCATGGGTAATAACGACAAGGCCAAAGGTATTCTGCAGCAGGTCATTGCGCAGTACCCAGGCACCTCTGCAGCCCAGCTGGCGCAGCGCGATTTGCAACGTATCCGCTAGTTTTGCCTTCGTCAGAGAAACCCGCGCTTGCCGCGGGTTTTTTGTGTCTGCGATTTGTGAGGGCTATGCGTTCTGTCGCCGTTAAGTCCAAAGATGCCTGCCCGGCATTCTTTTCGTTTAGAATCGCCGTCCTTTTTCGCAACGGAGGCGGATGGCCTGTTTCGCCGTCACGCCCGTGGCCCATATGAAAGATACCCTGCGCATTACCGAGATTTTCTTCTCGCTGCAGGGGGAAGCGCGTACCGCTGGCTTGCCAACGGTATTCGTACGCCTGACTGGCTGCCCCCTGCGCTGTCAATACTGCGATACCGCCTACGCATTCAGCGGTGGTGAGTTGCTCAGCCTGGAGACCATCCTCGAGCGAGTAGCGAGCTACCGGCCGCGGTATATCTGCGTCACCGGCGGCGAGCCGCTGGCGCAGCCAAATTGCATCCCCTTGCTCGAAAAGCTTTGCGACGCCGGCTACGAGGTTTCCCTGGAAACCAGTGGTGCCCTTGACGTTTCGGCTGTGGATCCGCGGGTCAGCAAGGTCGTGGATCTGAAAACACCGGGCTCGGCCGAGATGGGGCGCAATCGCTACGAGAATATCGAGCATCTGCAACCGCATGATCAGGTCAAGTTCGTGATCTGCTCGCGCGAAGATTACGACTGGTCAGTGAGCAAGGTCATCCAGTACGGCCTGGCTGAGCGTGTGGACGAGGTATTGTTCTCACCCAGTCACGGGCAGGTCAGTGGCCGACAGTTGGCCGAGTGGGTGATTGCCGACAACCTGCCGGTACGCATGCAGTTGCAGCTGCACAAGATTCTTTGGAACGACGAGCCGGGGCACTGACATGAGTGAAAAGAAAGCGGTCATCCTGCTGTCGGGTGGTCTCGATTCGGCCACCGTCGTGGCGATGGCGAAAGAGCAGGGCTACAGCTGCTACAGCATGAGTTTCGACTACGGGCAACGGCACCGCTCCGAGCTGCAGGCGGCCGAGCGTGTCGCGCGTCAGTTGGGTGTGGTCGAGCACAAGGTCATTGGCATGAACCTCGGTGGTATCGGTGGCTCAGCGTTGACCGACGACAGCATCGACGTACCGCAAGCTCCGACCACGGGTATTCCGGTTACCTACGTGCCCGCTCGCAATACCGTGTTTCTGTCGCTGGCCCTGGGTTGGGCCGAGGTGCTGGGCGCGCAGGACATCTTCATTGGCGTCAACGCTGTCGACTATTCGGGTTACCCGGACTGCCGGCCAGAATTCGTAGAGGCCTTTGAGCGCATGGCCAACCTGGCCACCAAGATGGGCGTGGAAGGCCAGTCCCTTCGCATCCAGGCTCCGTTGCAGATGATGAGCAAGGCCGAGATCGTGCAGGCAGGTTCGCGTCTGGGTGTGGATTACGGGCTCACCGTGTCCTGCTACCTTGCGGACGCTGATGGCCGAGCCTGTGGCAAGTGCGACAGCTGCCGGTTGCGGGCGGCCGGGTTCGCCGCCGCTGGTATGGCTGATCCAACGCGCTATCAGTAAAAAATTTTTTGGCGGGTGTTGAATTCCTGAATAAAATCAGTATCATGCCGCTCGCACCACGGGTCGTTAGCTCAGTTGGTAGAGCAGTTGGCTTTTAACCAATTGGTCGTAGGTTCGAATCCTACACGACCCACCACATCAAGCCTTCCAGGCGAAGGCGCATTAAAAAGCCCGAATCTCTAGAGATGTTCGGGCTTTTTAGTTTCCGTTGTCGCAAGGCTGAGCTGGCAGCTCTTGAGAGCTGCCAGCAAGCTGATTTACACCTTGACGATCCAGCCTTCCGGCGCCTCGACGTCACCGGCCTGAACGCCAGTGAGTTCGGCATACAGGCGGCTGACCACCGGGCCTACTTCGGTCTCGCTGTAGAACACATGCAGCTTGCCGTTGTACTCGATGCCGCCGATCGGCGTGATCACTGCTGCGGTGCCGCAGGCGCCGGCCTCCTTGAAGTCGCTCAGGTTATCGATGAGCACATCGCCTTCGATGACTTTCAGGCCGAGGCGGCGCTGGGCCAGTTCGATCAGCGATAGGCGAGTGATACCCGGCAATACCGATGGCGATTTAGGGGTAACGAACTCGTCGTTATGGGTAATGGCGAAGAAGTTCGCCGAGCCCACTTCCTCGATTTTGGTGTGGGTCTGCGGATCGAGGTAGATGCAGTCGGCGAAGTTGTTCTTCTTGGCCTGCGAACCAGGCATCAGGCTGGCTGCGTAGTTACCACCGACCTTGGCTGCACCGGTGCCCTGAGGTGCGGCGCGGTCGTAGCTGGAAATCACGAAGTTGTTCGGCTTCATGCCGCCCTTGAAGTACGGGCCGACCGGGATGCAGAACACCGAGAAGATGAACTCGGGTGCGGTGCGCACGCCGATGTTGTCACCAACGCCAATCACGAACGGGCGCAGATACAGCGCGCCACCCGAGCCATATGGCGGGATGAAGCGTTCGTTGGCCTTGACCACCTGTTTGCAGGCTTCGATGAACTGCTCGTTCGACGGCGCCGGCATCAGCAGGCGTGCGCAGCTACGCTGCATGCGCAGGGCGTTCTGATCAGGGCGGAACAGGTTGATCGAGCCGTCTTTGCAGCGGTAGGCCTTGAGACCTTCGAAGCACTGCTGGCCGTAGTGCAGGGCAGTCGAGCCTTCGCTGATGTGCAGCACGTTGTCTTCGGTCAGCTTGCCCTGGTCCCACTCACCGTCGCGCCAGTGCGACAGGTAACGCTGGTCGGTCTTGATGTAGTCGAAACCCAGCTTGTCCCATTCGATGTTTTCGTAAGCCATGACATCCTCAATCGCTGAACGGCCACTGCGGGGCGCGCGTATGTCCGTTAATTTCTCAGGGTGATCGTTTCATTCATGCCCAGGCGTATTGCCGCTTGTGCATGTCAGGTAATAAAGGGTGGCTGCGCTGTTCATCGGTGGCCGATGACAGCATCCGTGGCGCTGATGATGCGGTGGATTATCGCTGCGATCAACCGGTGTCGCGCCAGCAAGCGGGCGAGATTGAAAAAACTTCGCTGATGCCCTTACCATGCGCGCCCGCACATAGCCCGCGCCGCCCTTCGTTTGGCGCGCAGCGGCAGTGCGAGGACCGACCGGCGCAGGGCGTCTGGCGGTATACTCCTCGTCCCGTGCAGATAGACCTCGATAGGGCCTGATGACATGACGCAGATTGCCGAACGACTTCTTGTCCAGGCTCACCTCGATGCCAAGCAGCCAGAGACGCTGACGGCTGAGCAGGAAGCGTTCTACCGTGATGAGATTGCGAAAGAACTGAAGCGCCAGAATGCCGTTCTGGTTGCCCACTATTACTGCGACCCCGTGCTGCAGGCGCTGGCCGAAGAAACCGGCGGCTGCGTGTCCGACTCTCTGGAGATGGCGCGCTTCGGCAATCAGCATTCGGCGCAGACCGTGCTGGTCGCCGGCGTCAAGTTCATGGGCGAGACCGCCAAGATCCTCAATCCGGAAAAGCGTGTGCTGATGCCGACGCTGGAGGCGACCTGCTCTCTGGATCTGGGTTGCCCGGTCGATGAGTTCGCGACGTTCTGTGATCAGCATCCGCAGCGCACCGTGGTGGTGTACGCCAATACCTCGGCCGCCGTGAAAGCGCGTGCTGACTGGGTGGTGACATCCAGTTGCGCTGTGGAGATCGTCGAGCACCTGATGGACAACGGCGAGAGCATCATCTGGGCGCCGGATCAGCACCTTGGTCTATATATCCAGAACAAGACCGGCGCCGATATGCTGCTCTGGGACGGTGCCTGCATCGTTCACGAAGAGTTCAAGGCGCGGCAGCTGGAAGAGATGAAGGCGCTGTACCCCGAGGCTGCGGTGTTGGTGCACCCCGAGTCACCGACGGCGGTGATCGATCTGGCTGATGCGGTCGGTTCGACCAGCCAGCTGATCGCCGCCGCCCAGCGCATGCCGAACAAGACCTTTATCGTCGCGACCGACCGCGGCATCTTCTACAAGATGCAGCAGCTGTGCCCGGATAAGGAATTCGTGGCGGCGCCTACCGCTGGTAACGGCGCGGCCTGCCGTAGCTGCGCCAACTGCCCGTGGATGGCCATGAACACGCTGCAGCGCACGCTGCAGTGCCTGCGCGAAGGTAGCAACGAGGTGTTTGTGGATCCGGCGTTGATTCCGCGCGCTATCAAGCCGCTCCAGCGCATGCTGGACTTCACCCAGGCTGCCCGCCTGAAACTGGCCGGCAACGCCTGATCGCCGAGCCCGAAACGCTAATCAGCCGGTAGCGTTTCGGGCCGCGCGCTGCGTCATTAACCGCGCAGCATTTCCTCGGTCATCCGCTTCTCTTCGATCAATTCCTTCTGGCGTGCATCAATGCGCGACGCCACCTGGAAGTTGTTGGCTGCGCGACGCTTGGCGAAGTCGAGTTGCTCGATCGCCTGATTGAAGTCGCCGACCAGTGCGAAGTATTCGGCACGGGCCTGGTGCAGGCCAATGGTATTGCCGCCCAGCCCGCGGACTTCCGCCACCTGATACCAGACATCCGGATCTTTCATGCGTCGTTTAAGCAGGTCGTTGAGCGCCTGTTCGGCGGCCGGAACCTTGCGCTGCTTGAGCAGCAGGTCGATTCGCGCCTGGTTTAGCGGATAATTGTTGGGGTACAGGTCGAGCATGCGGGTAACGCGTTGCTCGGTGGCGGGCAGGCGGTTTGCAGCCGAGTCCAGGCTGATCTGCGCCAGGTTGTAGATGATGTCGTTCGGCGCTTTCTGCAGCAGCGGCGCCAGCACATCACGTGCTTCGTCGAACTGGCTGCCTTTGATCAGGGCGATGGCTAGGCCGTAGCGCGCGGCATCCATGTCTGGGTTTTCATCGAGCTGAGCACGGAGGCGCTTGGCAGCAATGCCGGGCGTTTCTTCATAAGTCAGTTGCACGCGTGCGCGCATCAGCTGGTATCGCAGGCTGTCTTCGGTGCCGCCACCGGGAAATTGCTCGGCGCGGTTACGGGTATCGGCGATACGCGACTCGGAAACCGGATGAGTGAGCAGAAATTCCGGTGGCATGCGGTCGTAGCGATACTGGCGCATCAGGCGTTCGAACATGCTCGGCATCGAGCGTGGGTCGTAGCCGGCTTTCTCCAGGTTCACCAGGCCGATACGGTCGGCCTCCTGCTCGTTCTGGCGGGAAAAGCGGCGTTGTTCCTGAATTGCCGCCGCTTGTGTCGATGCGATAGCGGCGATGCCCGCGTCACCGGCGCCAGCAGCTGCGGCAACGATACCGGCGAGCATGGCGGCCATCACCGGCAATTGCATGCGCTGCTGGGCTTCCAGGCCTCGGGCGAA
Source organism: Phytopseudomonas punonensis (assembly GCF_900142655.1). Lineage (GTDB taxonomy): Bacteria > Pseudomonadota > Gammaproteobacteria > Pseudomonadales > Pseudomonadaceae > Aquipseudomonas > Aquipseudomonas punonensis. The sequence continues at coordinate 307,040 of NZ_FRBQ01000003.1, forward strand.
GTGGCGTTGCGACAAGTGAGCGAGTTCGTGGGCCAGTACCGAGGCGTATTCGCCTTCGGTCTGCGCGTAAAGGAACAGGCCGCCGTTGACGCCGATGATCCCGCCGGGGGCGGCGAAGGCGTTGATCTGCGGGCTGTTGAGTAATACGAACTCGAGGCGACGGTCCTGCACCTGGCTGGTCTCGGCCAGACGGTAGACGCTGCTTTCTACGAAGTCCTTGAGCTGCGGATCCGACAGTTGACTGACCTGACCACGGACGATGCTCAGCCAGGCGCGGCCCAACTGGTATTCCTGTTGCGGGGACACCATGGCGGAGCTGGCGTCGCCGAGGGAGGGCAGGTCGCTGGCCATGGCCGGTTGTGCCAGCAAGCAGGCGAGCGTCAGCAGGGTGGGGCGCAGAACATTCATGCACAAGGCTCTTGTTTGATCAGTGCGGTACTGTAGCTGGGCAGGCACTTGCCTGACCAGCGCCGACGGGCCTTGGGTTATGCTGTCGCCTGGAAAATGGAGGGTGTTATGAGTGATGTGTCGGGTTGGCAGGGTGAGCATCAGGCCCAGCTGGACGCCTGTGGGCTGAACTGCCCGCTGCCGCTGCTCAAGGCCAAGGTGGCGCTCAATGCGCTGGCCAGCGGTGAGGTGCTCAAGGTGTCGGCCACGGATGCCGGGTCGCAGCGCGACTTTCGTGCCTTTGCACGCCTGGCCGGGCACGAGTTGTTGCGCGAAGAAGTCGAGGGCGAGGTGTTTCGCTACTGGTTGCGCAAGGCGTGATGCGCGTGCAGCGCACTGAATGAAAAATGCCGCTCAAGAGCGGCATTTTTTATGTGTATCAGGCTTTGTTCAGCGCTTGTGCTGCGGCTAGCACTTCGTCGACATGGCCAGGCACTTTCACTCCCCGCCATTCCTGGCGCAGTACGCCAGCCTTGTCGATCAGGAAGGTGCTGCGGTCGATACCCAGGTATTCCTTTCCGTAGAGCTTCTTGAGCTTGATCACGTCGAACAGGCCGCAGACGCTTTCGTCCTTGTCAGAGATCAGCTCGAAGGGAAAGCCCTGCTTGGCCTTGAAGTTCTCGTGGGTCTTCAGGCTGTCGCGGGAAACACCGACGATCACCGTATTGGCGGCGGCGAACGCCTCGTTGGCATCACGAAACCCCTGGCCCTGAGTGGTGCAGCCTGGGGTGTTGTCCTTCGGGTAGAAATAGATCACCAGATGCTTGCCTTTGTAAGCCGCCAGGTTGAAGTCACCGCCCGTTGCCGGAGCGCTGAAATCGGGAACAGGGGAATCGATAGCGATGGCCATGGTTAGACTCCTTATGGATTCTGCGGGCGCCAGGGTTCGATCAGGGCATCCAGATTCAGCGCGTCGGCGAAGTCGAGGAACTGGTCGCGCAACCAGCTGATCTGGGTGCCGGCTGGCAGGGTGACGGTCAACGTGGCGTTGAGCATGGTGCCGCCGGTCTGCGGTGCCTGGTAGGTATCGCAGGTCAGGGCTTCCAGCTCGACACGGTGGTCGATGAAGAACTGGCACAGCTCGTTGAGGATGTCCGGGCGGTACACCGAGCTTACGTAGGCAACATAAGGCAGTGCCTGCGGGCGCACTTCCTGAGCGGCACTGCGGATCACGTTGGCGGTGAACTCGTGCTTCTTGGCCAGCGCCGGCAGGCCTGTCTCGAGGCGAGCCAGGGCATCCCAGTTTCCGGAGATCTGCAGCACCAGTGCGCTGAGCTCGCCGTGGCGGCTCAGGCGCGTGCTGATCACCGCGCAGCGGTTTTCATGGCTGGCTCGGCACAGCACGTTGGTCAGCTCCATGGCGTTGCTGCCAAGTGCGCTGATGACGAGAAATTGTTCGCGAACTGGGGGGGTGGACATGCAGCCTTCCTAAACGTTGAACGCTCGGCGCTATAGACAGCGCCAAACAAACTCGCAGGGTAGCGAAAAGCGCCCGCCAGGGGAATGACCAGATGCGGTCGGGCGCGCGTAATGCCAGCAATCACAGCCACTTGGTCGCTTGTGCAAGGCTGGTGGCGCCAGTACCATTACCGCTCTCTTTTTTGGCAGGAGCGGTTGCATGATTGCGGGCAGTATGGTGGCACTGGTCACGCCCATGGATGCACAGGGTAATCTCGATTGGGATGCCCTGAGCAAACTGGTGGACTTCCACCTGCAAGAGGGCACCCATGCCATCGTCGCGGTCGGCACTACCGGCGAGTCGGCGACGCTCGATGTCAACGAGCACATCGAAGTCATCCGCCGTGTGGTGGATCAGGTCGCCGGGCGCATCCCGGTCATCGCCGGCACTGGCGCAAACTCCACCCGTGAAGCGGTCGAGCTGACCCAGAACGCCAAGACTGCCGGTGCTGATGCCTGCCTGCTGGTCACGCCGTACTACAACCGGCCGACCCAGGAAGGCCTGTACCTGCACTTCCGCCATATCGCCGAAGCCGTGGCAATCCCGCAGATTCTCTATAACGTGCCGGGCCGTACCGCCTGCGACATGCTGCCGGAGACCGTCGAGCGCCTTTCCAAGGTCGACAACATCATCGGCATCAAGGAAGCCACTGGCGACCTGCAGCGTGCCCGTGACATCCTCGACCGCGTCAGCTCGAACTTTCACCTGTACTCCGGCGACGATCCGACTGCAGTCGAACTGATCCTGCTCGGCGGCAAAGGAAATATTTCGGTGACCGCCAACGTGGCGCCGCGGGCGATGAGCGATATGTGCTCGGCAGCCATGCGCGGCGAAGCGGCGATTGCCCGGGCCATCAACGACCGTATGATGCCCCTGCACAAAAACCTGTTCATCGAAGCCAATCCGATTCCGGTGAAGTGGGCCCTGAATGAAATGGGCATGATGGCCGACGGCATTCGCTTGCCGCTGACCTGGTTGAGCCCCCGTTGTCACGAACCGCTGCGTCAGGCCCTGCGCCAGTCCGGTGTATTGGTCTAATCGAGGAATTACGACGCATGAAGCGACTGGCCGGACTTTCCGCACTTGCTCTGATCATCACCAGCACAGGTGGCTGTGGCTGGATCTGGGGCGAAAATGGCTACTTCCGCGACCGCGGCAGTGACTACCTGACCGCACGGCAGACGGCGCCGATGAAGCTGCCAGCCGACGTCGAGGCCAAGCGCCTTGATCCTCTGTTGCCGGTTCCCCAGCAGATTCGCGACAGCGACGCCAAGGGCGAATACGAAGTGCCGCGTCCGCAGGCGCTCGCCGTCAGCGATAACGTCAGCGAATTCAGCATGCAGAACAGCGGCGACTCCAGCTGGCTGGTCGCCCAGCGCGTACCGGCTGAAGTCTGGCCAGGCGCGCGCCAGTTCTTCGAAGACGGCGGCTTCCGCATCGTCGACGAACGCCCGCAAACCGGCGAATTCAGCACCGACTGGCAGCGCTTCGATGCCCTGTCCAGCAGCATGCAGAGCCGCCTGACCGGCCGCGTCGGTGGCCTCGACAGCAACACTGAAACTCGTGTGCACGTGCGCCTCGAGCCAGGCGTGCAGCGCAATACCAGCGAAATCTTCGTGGTCACTGCGCAGCGTCCCGCTGGCAGCAGCACCGACGTACCGTTCACCGAACGTAGCGTCAATAAGACCCTCGACGCCGCACTGCTCGACGAACTGCAGGCGAGCCTGACCCGCAGCACAGAGCAGGGTGGTTCGGTTTCGCTGCTGGCCGGCCGCGACTTCGACGCACCGAACCGTGTAGCACTGTCCCAGGATGGCAACGGCAACCCGGTGCTGAACCTGAGCACCGACTTCGACCGCGCCTGGTCCGGGGTTGGCCGCTCGCTGCGTATGGCTGACCTGCGCGTCGACGACATCAACCGCACCCTGGGCGTCTACTACGTCAACCTGGCCGAAGGCCCGCAACGTAGCAACGAGAAGCCTGGCCTGTTCAAGCGCATGTTCGGCGGCTCGGAAGACAAAGAGGCCATCGAAGCACGCGCCGAGCGCTATCAGGTACGCCTGACTGCCGTGGGTGACACCGTGCAGGTGACCGTCGAGAAAGACATCAATACCGTGGCGCCGGCCGATGTGGCCCGCAAGGTGCTGGACATGATCCAGGAGAACCTCGGCTAGGCATTCCTGGCACGTGGTTGGCGATAGGCGAAACCTCATGGGGTTTCGCCTTTTCTTTTCACAGGCAGGGCGTTTCCCTGCCGACTTTCATAGCCGTGGATCGTCAGCCTTGACGCAGCGCGGCGCGACTTTCATGCGACAAGGCGGAATCTCGACATGACCACACCTTCCCTGAGCCTGAAAAAAATCTATTCGGGCAAAGTCCGCGACCTCTACGAGATCGACGACAAGCGCATGCTGATGGTCGCCACCGATCGCCTGTCGGCCTTCGACGTGATTCTCGAACAGCCGATTCCGGACAAGGGCAAGATTCTTACCGCCATCTCCAACTTCTGGTTCGACAAGCTCGCTCATGTGGTGCCCAACCACTTCACGGGTGACCGCGTCGAAGACGTGGTGCCGGCTGCCGAGCTGCCGCTGGTCGAGGGCCGCGCGGTGGTTGCCAAACGCCTCAAGCCGGTTGCTGTGGAAGCCATCGTGCGCGGCTATATCGTCGGTTCCGGCTGGAAGGAGTACCAGAAGAGCGGCACCGTGTGCGGCATTCAGCTGCCCGCTGGTTTGAAGGAAGCGGCTAAGCTGCCGCAACCGATCTTCACCCCGTCGACCAAGGCCGCCGTAGGCGACCATGATGAGAACATCAGCTTCGCCCAGTGCGAGGCGATCATTGGTACCGAACTGGCTGCCAAGGTGCGCGACACCTCCATTGCTCTGTACGTTGCGGCTGTGGAATACGCCGCCACCCGCGGCATCATCATCGCCGACACCAAGTTCGAATTCGGCCTCGATGAAAACGGCGCCCTGACCCTGATGGACGAAGTGCTGACGCCTGACTCCAGCCGCTTCTGGCCTGCCGACAGCTACGCCGAAGGCACCAACCCGCCGAGCTTCGACAAGCAGTTCGTGCGCAACTGGCTGGAGTCCACCGGCTGGAACAAGGAGCCACCGGCCCCGGCCGTGCCGGCTGATGTCGCCCAGAAGACCGCCGACAAGTACCGCGAAGCGTTGACGCGTCTGACTGCCTGAGGCCTCTCGCTGAGCGTTGACGTGTAGTGGCTGAGCAGGGCACGCCGTCCGGTCGGTCTGGCAGCTTGCGCGCTCGACCGCTACGCGCGCCGCTTTGAAGCCGTGATGAGGTCCAGGGTTCTGCCAGCATTAAAGGCCGCACGCCTGGTCAGAGTGCCTGCGAGATGAATCGCAAGCCCACTCCGGGCTCGGTCGCCAGCCAGCGCGGCGAGGCGGCGTTGTCCCCAAGGCGCTGGCGCAGTTTGCCGACCAGCACCCGTACGTAGTGCAGATCGTCGTCGTGCGCCTTGCCCCAGATCTCGCGCAAGATCTGCGGCTGTGTAACCACTCGGTCGCTGTTCTTCACCAGCAAGGCCAGCAGCGCATATTCCTTGCGCGCCAATTGCAGACGCTCGCCGCGCAGCAGCACATCCCGCCGGCCCAGGTCTATATGCAGCACGCCATCATCGTAGACAGTGGCCACACTTTTTTGTGTGTCGCTGTGACGCAGTAGCACGCGAATACGCGCCATCAGTTCGCGGGTGCCGAACGGCTTGGTCACGTAGTCGTTGGCTCCGGCGTCCAGGGCAGCCACCTTTTCCGTTTCGGCATCGCGCACCGTGAGCATGATGACGGGCACCGCGCTCCATTCGCGTAGCTGTTTCAGCACTTGATGACCGTCCATGTCCGGCAGGCCTATGTCCAGCAGGATCAGGTCGGCGTTGTCCTGTGCCAGGCTCTGCAGGCCTGAGTGGCCATCTTCCGCCTGACGGACTTCGTAGCCCTGGGCACGCAGGCTGATGTCGAGCAGCCGCCTGATCTGCGGCTCATCGTCGATGATCAGGATGCGTGTCTGGCTAGAGGAGGGTTCAATCGCCATCATCGATTGCCTTTAGTGGACTGTCCGGCTCGGTCAGCGGGATGCTCAGGCGGATCAGCGTACCTTGGTCGCCTTCGCCGGAGAAGGCGCTGACGCTGCCGCCGTGGGCGCCGATCATGCCCTGGGCGATGGTCAGCCCCAGGCCGGTTCCCTGCTTGCCGCAGTCACCGCGCTCGATGCTGTAGAACATATCGAAGATCCGCCCGCGCTCCTCTTCGGCGATACCCGGGCCGCGGTCCTGTACGTCCAGCTGCAGGTGGCCGTCGACCTGCCTGGCGAATACCTGGATGCTTGCGCCGGCCGGCGAGAACTTGGCGGCGTTCTCCAGCACGTTGAACAGGCTCTGCTCGACCAGCGCCGGGTGTACCCATAGCGGCGGCAAGTCGGCGTCCAGCTGCAGGTCGACCACCACCTGCGGGCGATAACGGCGCAGGCGGCCGGTCGCTGAGCCGACCAGCTCGTCGACGCCGATCCAGCTGCGCTGCAGGGTCAGGCCCTCGTGGCCCAGGCGCGTCATGTCCAGCAGGTTCTGGATGTAACGGTCGAGGCGCTCGCCCTCCTGCTGGATGGTCTGCAACAGGCTGAGGCGATCTTCCTCATTCATCGCTGCCGAATAGCTGATCAGGCTACCGGCCGAACCCATCATCGCGGCCAGTGGCGAGCGCAGGTCGTGGGAAACCGACGAGAGCAAGGCCGAGCGTAGGCGTTCGGTTTCATTGTTGACCCGCGCCGCTTCTAGCTCCGCCACCAGCGTGGTACGCAGCGCGGCCTGGGCGATGTCGGTACAGATAGCTTCGGCAAGGCGGCGGTTTTCGGTGCTCAGTTGCCGTTGCTCGGTGTTTTCCTGCAAACCGACGACGCCGATTGCCTGATCGTTACCCAACAGCGGTATGAACCACCAGGCAGCGCCGGCCAGGGTTTGCGTGTGGCGGCCAGCTGGTTGCCCGTGGCTCAAGGCCCAATCGGCAGCGGCCCTGTCCAACTGGGCGAGCTGCAAGCCGTGTGGGGAGATCTGAGAGGCGCCGACCTGCAACATGGCCGTCGCCCCGAAGGCGCGCTCCAGAGTGCTGCGCCCGGCCTGCAGCACCTGATCCAGATCGGCGGCGGCGCTCAGTTGCCGGCCCAGGTGCTGCAGCACCGAGGCCTGGTTGTTGGCGGCGCGCAAGGTCAGCACTTGCATGCGCAGTTGCGAGGCGAGCCGCCCGGCTACCAGCGCGGTGAGCAGGAACAGCACCACCGTGGTGATGCCCCAGGGCGCGGCGATGATCAGCGTGTAACGGGGCTCGATAAAGAAGAAGTTGTAGGCCAGAAAGCACAGGATGGCTGCCAGAATCGCCGCCGACATGCGGGTGCGCGCCGCCACCACGACCACGGCGACGATGAAGATCATCGACAGATCCGTCAGGCCGACCCACTGCTCTGCCAGCCATCCAAATCCCGTCGCCGCTAAGGCGCAGAGGCTGGCGTACAGCGCATCCCGATAGGACAGCCAGCGCGCTGGGGCAACAGGCCGCCAGCGGGCCCGCGCCTGAGCGCGCGCGTGCGGGGAACTGAGGATCACCAGCTCATAATGGGCGCCGTGCTGCAGCAGGCGCTGGGTCAGGGTGCGGTTGAACATGCGGGCGATGGGCCGCTCGCGGCTGCGCCCGACCACCAGGGTGGACACCCCATCATGGGCGGCATGGTCGAGCAGCGTGTCGGCGATGGCGTTGCCATGTAGCACCTGGGTATCGGCGCCCAGGTTGCGCGCCAGGGCGAAGGCGCGGTCCAGTTCGGCCTGCCTCTGAGGGGCGAGGCGCCCGGCGCGCTGCACGGTGACCACGCTCCAGGGCGCGTCGCGGCGTTCGGCAAGCCGCCGGCCAGCCCGCACCAGGTACTCCGAGTTGCCGCTGCCGTCGATGGCGATCAGCACCCGCCGGCGCAAGGCCAGCCCGCTGATGCCCTGGGCCGTCTGGGCTTCGCGCAGGTGGTCTTCGATATGGTCGGCCGCCGTCTGCATGGCCAGCTCGCGCAGCGCCGCCAGGTTGGGCGCCGCGAAGAAACGCTGCAGCGCCTGTTCGGCCATCTCCGGCAGGTAGATCTTGCCCTGGTGCAGCCGCTCGATCAGCTCGCCCGGCGGCAGGTCGACCAGGCGGATGTCGCGCAGCCGGTCGAGCACCGCATCGGGCACTGTCTCGCTGACCCGGATGCCGGTGATGCGGTGCACGATGTCGTTGAGGCTTTCCAGGTGCTGGATGTTCACCGTACTGTAGACGTCGATGCCCTTGTCCAGCAGTTCCAGAACGTCCTGCCAGCGCCGTTCGTGGCGGCTGCCGGGTGCGTTGCGATGGGCCAGTTCGTCGACCAGCACGATACGGGGCTGGCGCTGCACGATGGCATCCAGGTCCATCTCGTCCAGCCGGTGGCCCTGGTACTCGATCTGCCGACGCGGGATTAGCTCATGGCCGTCGATCAGCGCCGCCGTTTCACTGCGCCCATGGGTTTCCACCACGCCGATCACCAGGTCGACGCCTTGCCGACCCAGCTCCCGGGCGCGGGACAGCATGGCGTAGGTCTTGCCCACGCCAGGCGCCGCGCCGAGAAACAGGGTCAGGTGGCCGCTGTCCTGGCGGCGTAGCTCACCGGCCAGGGCATCGGCGCGTGCTTCACGGTTTTCCTGCATACCGGCTACCTGTTGTGGGCTTCGTCGAGTGCCAGGTTGAGCAACAGCACATTGACCCTGGGCTCACCGAACAGCCCCCATTGCTGGCCCTCGGTGTAGGCACCCACCAGGGTTTGCACCTCGCCTGGCGACATGCCGCGCTCGCGCGCCACTCGGGCGACCTGGATCTGCGCCGCTTCCGGGCTGATGTGCGGATCGATGCCGCCGCCGGACTGGGTGAGCAGATCGCCCGGTACGGCGCCCAGCTCGACGCCTTCCCGGGCAGCAATGGCGGCTCGCTGCTCGTCGATGCGTTGGCGCAGCGCCGGGTTGCTGCGCGCCTGGTTGCTGCCGGCCATGGCCATCGGATCATAGCTGGCGGCCGAGGCTCGTGCCTGGAAATAGCCGGGGCTGGTGAAGGGCTGCGCCACCCATTCGGAACCGATGACGGTACCGTTGCCCTCGATGAGGTTGCCGTTCGCCTGCTCGGGAAACAGGCCGTTGCCGATGCCGGTGGCGAGCAGCGAATAGCTCAGGCCGAAGCCCAGCAGGCTGATCAGCGCCAGGACGCAGGCCGGACGCAGCAGATTGCCCTGGGGCATAGTCGTTTGGTTGGTCATCTCGTTCACCCAATGTAGTCGTCTATACGCCGATGGTTGCCGACAGCAGCATGTCGATCAGTTTGATGGCCGGAAACGGCAGCAACACCCCACCGATGCCGTAGACCAGCATGTTGCGGCGCAGCAGCGCCGTGGCATTGGCGGCGCGCACGCGCACACCGCGCATGGCCAGCGGAATCAACAGCGGAATGATCAGCGCATTGAAGATCAGCGCCGACAGCACCGCATTGGTCGGGCTGGACAGCTGCATCAGGTTGAGCCCGGCCAGGGCCGGAATCGCCCCGGCGAACAGCGCTGGCAGGATGGCGAAATACTTGGACACGTCGTTGGCCAGCGAAAAGGTGGTCAGCGCGCCGCGGGTGATCAATTGCTGCTTGCCCACCTCCACCACGGCCAGCAGCTTGGCCGGATCGGAATCCAGGTCGACCATGTTGCCTGCCTCCTTGGCGGCCTGGGTGCCGGAGTTCATGGCCAGGCCGACATCCGCCTGAGCCAGCGCCGGCGCGTCGTTGGTGCCGTCGCCGACCATGGCCACCAGGTGGCCGCGCTCCTGCTCCTGGCGAATGCGCGCCAGCTTGTCTTCCGGGCGGGCCTCGGCAATGTAGTCATCGACGCCCGCCTCGGCAGCGATGGCCGCCGCGGTCAGCGGGTTGTCGCCGGTGATCATCACGGTGCGAATACCCATGGCGCGCAGCTTGGCGAACTTCTCCCTGATGCCGTGCTTGACCACGTCGCTGAGCTCGATCACGCCCAGCACCTGGCGCCCATCAGCGACCACCAGCGGTGTGGCACCCTTGCGCGCGACCTGATCGACCAGTTCCTGCAGTTGCGGCGGCACCGAGCCGGACACCGCCAGCACACGGCGGCGAATGGCATCGATGGCGCCCTTACGGATCACCCGACCGTCGACCATATCGAGGCCGGACAGGCGAGTCTGGGCGCTGAAGGGAATGAAGGTGGCGTCCTTCGGCGCTTCAGCGTTGACGCCGTTTTGCCGCGCCAGCTTGACGATGGATTTGCCTTCCGGGGTCGGGTCGGCCAGCGACGACAGCAGCGCGGCTTCCTGCAGACGCCCAAGCTGCATGCCCGGCAGCGCATGGAACTGCGTGGCCTGGCGGTCGCCGTGGGTGATGGTCCCGGTCTTGTCGAGCAGCAGCACGTCGACGTCGCCGGCGACCTCCACAGCCTTGCCGGACTTGGCCAGCAGGTTGGCGGACAGCGCGCGGTTCATGCCGGCGATGCCGATGGCCGGCAACAGGCCGCCGATGGTGGTCGGGATCAGGCACACCAAGAGTGCGATCAGCAGCAGCGGATCGATCCTGATGCCGACGGAGGCGGCGATGGCGGGCAGCGTGATGACCACGATCAGAAAGGTCAGGGTCATGGTGGTCAGCAGCAGGCCCAGGGCGATTTCGTTGGGCGTCTTCTGCCGGTTGGCGCCTTCGACCAGGGCGATCATGCGGTCCAGGAAGCTGTCGCCCGGCTGGGCGGTGACCTCGACGATGATCTGGTCGGACAGCACCTTGGTGCCGCCGATCACCCCGGAGCGGTCGGTGCCAGCCTCACGCAGCACCGGCGCGGATTCACCGGTAACCGCCGACTCGTTGATGCTCGCCAGCCCCTCGATGATCTCGCCATCGGCGGGAATGATCTCGCCCTGCGTAACGATCACCAGATCGCCCGGGCGCAGTTCGCTGGCGGCGATGCGCTGCGGCGCACCGCGCTCGCTCAGGCTCTTCAGGCGAAGGGCGACCAGATCCTTGCGGGCCTTGCGCAGCGAATCGGCCTGGCCGCGCCCGCGGGCCTCGGCTACCGCCTCGGCGAAGTTGGCGAACAGCACCGTGACCAGCAGCAGCAAGGTTACGCTCCAGCCAATGGCGGGCGTGCTCTTGCCCATCAGGGTCAGCACGGCGCACAGCAGCGTGCCGGCCCAGACCACGGCCATCACCGGGTTCCTGAACGCGTTATTCGGAGCGAGCTTAGCGAAGGCGGCCAGCGCGGCGCCCTTCATGCCAGCGCTGTCGAGCAGCGCCGGGCGTTTGGCCGCAGCGGAATGTTGGGTTATCTGAGTCATGTAAATCAGCCTCAACGGGTGATGAACTGCAGGTGGTCGGCCACGGGCCCCAGTACCAGCACGGGCATGAATTGCAGCAGGGTGAGGATGGCGATGATGGCCATCAGTGTGAGCGCGAAGGTCGGCGTCTCGATCTGCAGGGTGCCCGGGCCTTCCGGCGTCACCCGTTTGCGCGCCAGCATCGCGGCGATGATCAGCGGCAGGATCAGCGCCGGGTAGCGGCCGAGAATCAGCGCCACCACGCAAGTGAGGTTCCACCAGTAGGTGGCATCGCCCAGCCCCTCGAAACCCGAACCGTTGTTGGCGAAGGCCGAGGTGTACTCGTAGAGCACCTGGCTGATCGCATGGGCGCCGGGGTTGGAGTTGCTGGCCAGATCCGGCAGTAGCAGCGTGAGCGCGGTGAAGCCAAGAACCACCAGCGGCTGCAACAGGATCAGCACGGCCAGGCACTTCACTTCCGGCGCCTCGATCTTGCGGCCCAGCAGTTCAGGCGTACGGCCGGTCATCAGGCCTGCCAGGAACACGCTCAGCAGCAGGTACACGAGAAACTGCTGCAGGCCACAGCCCACGCCGCCCCAGATCGCGTTCACCAGCATGTTGGCGATGGTTACCATGCCGGTCAGCGGCGCCAGGGAATCATGCATGGCGTTGACCGAGCCGTTGCTGGTCTGGGTGGTCAGCGCTGCCCAGAGCGCCGAGGCGTCGGCGCCGAAGCGTACTTCCTTGCCTTCCAGCAAGGCACTGTCGCTGCTGGTCGCCGAATGCCCCTCGGACCACAGCGCGATACCAGCCGACATCAGCGACATGCTCAGCATGCAGCCGAAGATAAGGGCGCTGAGCTTGGCTCGGCCGGTCAGGCTGCCGACCATGAACACCACGCTGATCGGCAGCAGAATGATGGCCAGCGTCTCCAGCAGGTTGCTCAGCGGCGTCGGATTCTCCAGCGGCGCGGCGCTATTGGGGCCGTACCAGCCACCACCGTTGGTACCCAACTGCTTGGTCGCGACCATGGCGGCGACCGGGCCGAGCGGGATCTTCTGCTCGCTCATCTGCGCGGCGCCATCCAGCGGTTTCGCCAGCGGCCCGCCATCCAGGGTGGCCGGCACCCCTTGCCAGGTCAGCAATACCGAAAGTACCAGGCACAGCGGCAGGAACAGGCGCACCGTCGGGCGGATAAGGTCAGCCCAGAAGTTGCCAACATCGGCAGCCTCATCCTTGCCAACCTGCCGGCGCCCGCCAAACAGGCCACGCAGCGTCGCCACCACCAGCGCCAGGCCCATCATCGGGGTGATCACCTGCAGGCCGACGATGGCGCTCATTTGCGCCAGGTAGGAAAGCTGCGCCTGCCCGGAATAATGCTGCTGGTTGGTGTTGGTGAGAAATGAAACGGCGGTGTGCAGCGCCAGATCCCAGCGCATATTGGGCACCGCGTTGGGGTTGAGCGGCAGCCACTGCTGGGTCATCAGCATCAGCCAGACCAGCAGGCCGAGAATCAGGTTGCTCAGCAGAAAGGCGCCGGCGTAGGTCTTCCAGCCCATGCCATGAGCGGGGTTTACACCGAGCAGTCGATACAGCGGGCGCTCCACCCACGCAAACAGCCGATCCCCGCGCATCGGCGCACCGCGCATAACGGCCGCCAGGTAGCTACCCAGTGGCCATGCCAGCGCAATGGCCAAGCCAAAAACGAAGAGAAATTCAGTCATGATCCGTGCCTGCGATGCCGAAATGGCGACGAAAGCATTGTTGGATCGATGCCCGTAAAGTCTCCATTCAGCTCTGTCGGCAAGGCATAAAATAAACGTAAAAATCGCCCAAGCCTGCTTTCTCTGGGCAGTGAGGCGTTCACGCCTGGCCATCCGCAACAACGGTTTTTACCCTTTGCTCGCTTGCCAGGAACTGGCCTCAGCGGTGCGGGCAAGCAGCCAATACGCGGCCGTGGCCGTTTACCTGTGGTCTGGAGGTTTTCGCAAAAACTCCAGAGGTTTTCGCAAGAAACCGAAGTCCATCTGCCTCTAAATTCCGCCATCCGCTTCTGCAAGCCTGTGATCGCCAGATCCTCGTATCTGGGCTAGACCCAAAGCAGGGGTACCCCATACATAATCCCTACAAGAGGATGGGCGTGATGTTCAAAGCCAGCCAGGTCTTGCAGCCGGAGTTCCTGTCGCGAATCTGCGCAGAAAAGTCCGCCGATTTTTTCCCCGCCATCAGTGCCAACTACAACGTTGACGAAGCCGCATACCTCGAGGAGCTGCTGCAGCTGGCCGACCCTGGCGCTGCGGGCATCGACAGCATTCGTCAGCAGGCGCGCAGCCTGATTCAAGATGTGCGTGGTCGCGACAATGCGGTCGACACCCTAGATGCGCTGCTGCGCCAGTACAGCCTGGATACCCAGGAAGGCCTGATGCTGATGTGCCTGGCCGAAGCGCTGCTGCGCGTGCCAGATGCCGCCACTGCCGATGCGCTGATCCGCGACAAGCTCAGCGCCGCCGAGTGGGAGCGGCACTTGGGCAAGAGCGACAACGTGCTGGTCAACTTCGCGGCCTGGGGCCTGGTGATGACCGGCAAGGTGGTCGACCCGCAAGCCGCGGACGGGCGCCCGAAGAAGGTGCTCGGCCGCCTGATCCAGCGCTCCGGCGAACCGGTGATTCGCGCGGCGATGAACCAGGCCATGAAGCTCATGGGCAAGCAGTTCGTGCTCGGCCGCACCATCAGCGAAGCGCTGAAGAACGGTCGCCCGGAGCGCGAGAAGGGCTACACCTATTCCTTCGACATGCTTGGCGAAGCGGCGCTGACCGCCGAAGACGCCGAGAAATACATGGCCGACTACCGCAAGGCCATCGACACCGTCGGCGCCGAGCCGCAGGTCGGCCCAGGCCCGAAGCCGTCGATCTCGATCAAGCTGTCCGCGCTGCACCCGCGTTATGAAACGGCCCAGCGCGAGCGCGTGCTCAGCGAGCTGTTCGCCAACGTGCGCGAGCTGGCCATCCGCGCCCGCAAGCTCAATGTCGGTATCTCGGTGGACGCCGAAGAGGCGGATCGCCTTGAGCTGTCTCTGGAGCTGTACGAGAAACTGCTGCGTGACCCGGCCGTGGCAGGCTGGGGCGAGTTCGGTCTGGTCATCCAGGCCTACTCCAAGCGCTGTCTGCCGGTACTGGTGTGGCTGACCCTGCTGGGCAAAGAACTCGGTGAGAAGATGCCGCTGCGCCTGGTCAAGGGCGCCTACTGGGACAGCGAGATCAAGCAGTGCCAAGTATGGGGCCTCGACGGCTACCCGGTGTTCACCCGCAAGGAAGGCACAGATACCTCCTATCTGGCCTGCGCGCGCTACCTGCTCAGCGACTTCACCCGCGGCGTCATCTACCCGCAGTTCGCCAGCCACAACGCCCACACCGTCAGCTGCATCCTGGCTATGGCCGCCGAGCAGTCTTCGCCGCGCGAGTTCGAGTTCCAGCGCCTGCACGGCATGGGCGATGCGCTGTACGACACCGTGCTGGAGAAGCACCGCAAGACCGTGCGCATCTACGCACCGGTCGGCGCCCACAAGGACCTGCTGCCGTACCTGGTGCGGCGCCTGCTGGAGAACGGCGCCAACTCGTCGTTCGTGCACCAGCTGGTCGACCCGAGCGTGCCGGTCGAGTCGCTGATCGATCACCCGGTCACCCAGCTGCGTAAGTTCGCCAGCCTCGCCAATAACAAAATCCCGCTGCCGCCTGCGCTGTACGGGGCCACCCGGAAAAACTCCCAGGGCATCAACATGAACATCCAGAAATCGCTGACCGAACTCGAAAATGCCTACCGGCCACAACTGGATCGCCAGTGGCAGGCCGCGCCGGTGATCAACGGCCAGACCCTGAGCGGCACCGCCCAGGAGGTTCGTTGCCCCTTTGATCTGAACAAGCGGGTCGGCACCGCCCAGTTCGCCACCGCCGCCCAGGCCGCCCAGGCGCTGGATGGCCTGAGCGCTGCCTGGCCGAGCTGGAATGCCACCACCATCGACGCCCGTGCCAGCGTGCTCGAGCGCCTTGCTGACCTGCTGGAGAAACATCGCCCCGAACTCATGGCACTGTGCACCGTGGAAGCCGGCAAATCCATGCAGGACGGTATCGACGAAGTGCGCGAGGCGGTGGACTTCTGCCGTTACTACGCCCAGCAGGCACGCTTGAAATTGGGCCGTGAAGAACTCAAGGGCCCGACCGGCGAGCGCAACGAGCTGTTCCATGAAGGCCGCGGCATCTTCGTCTGCGTGAGCCCGTGGAACTTCCCGCTGGCCATCTACCTCGGCCAGATCAGCGCCGCGCTGGTGGCCGGCAACGTGGTGCTGGCCAAGCCGGCCGAGCAGACTAGCCTGATTGCCGCCCGCGCCCTGGAACTGATGTTCGAAGCCGGCCTGCCTAAGGACGTGATCGCCTTTCTGCCGGGTGACGGCGCGACCCTGGGCGGGGTGTTTTGCCGTGACCCGCGTGTCGCTGGCGTGTGCTTCACCGGTTCCACTGATACCGCCCGCATCATCAACCGCCAGCTGGCTGAGAAGGACGGCATGATCGCCACCCTGATCGCCGAGACCGGTGGCCAGAATGCGATGATCGTCGACTCCACCGCGCTGCCCGAGCAGGTGGTCAAGGATGCCGTCGGTTCGGCTTTCACCAGTGCCGGCCAGCGTTGTTCGGCCCTGCGCGTGCTGTACGTGCAGCGCGATATTGCCGACCGGGTGATCGATCTGCTCAAAGGCGCCATGGCCGAACTGAAGATCGGCCCGACTCACCTGCGTGAAAACGATATTGGCCCGGTGATCGATGCCGAGGCCCGCGAAGGCCTGCTGGCGCACATCAACCAGCTCAAGGGCGAGGGCAAGCTGATTGCCGAAGCCTCGTTGCGTGCTGATCTGAACGGTCACTTCATCGCCCCGGTAGCCTTCGAGATCGGCGGCATTCACGAACTCAAGAAGGAGCAGTTCGGCCCGGTGCTACACGTGGTGCGCTACGACGCCGGCGACCTGGAGAAGGTCGTGGCTGCGATCAACGCCACCGGCTATGGATTGACCCTTGGCATTCACAGCCGAAACGAGGAAACTGCCGCCCGCATCGAAGCCCTGGCGCGTGTCGGCAACCTGTACGTGAACCGCAACCAGATCGGTGCGGTGGTCGGCGTACAGCCGTTCGGCGGCTGCGGCCTGTCCGGCACCGGCCCGAAAGCCGGTGGCCCGAGCTACCTTTTGCGCTTCGTCAACGAGCGCACCACCTCGGTGAACACCACGGCGGTGGGCGGTAATGCCTCACTGCTGTCGCTGGGCGACGAGTAACAGACAACGGGTGGGAGTCGATGAGATTTCTGCCCGTTTTGCTATTGGGGGCCTTTGCCCCGAATCGGTAACGCCACCATAAGAGTGGCGTACCTGGAGCACGACCGTAGTCGTGATGTGCCAACTGGATCGGTAATCCCGGTTCGAATAAAAACAAACGAGAGGGGCATTCCCCAATGACTGCAAGTACTCCCATGCTGGTCACCTTCGTGGTCTATATCCTGGCCATGGTGCTGATTGGTTTCATTGCCTACCGTGCGACCAAGAACTTCTCCGACTACATCCTCGGCGGCCGCAGTCTCGGCAGTTTCGTCACTGCGCTGTCCGCCGGTGCCTCGGACATGAGCGGCTGGCTGCTGATGGGCCTGCCGGGCGCCATTTTCATCGCCGGTATCTCGGAAAGTTGGATCGCCATTGGCCTGATCCTCGGTGCCTGGCTGAACTGGCTATTCGTGGCTGGCCGCCTGCGTGTGCACACCGAGCACAACAACAATGCGCTGACCCTGCCGGACTTCTTCACCCACCGTTTCGAAGACAACAGCAAGCTGCTGCGCATCTTCTCGGCGCTGGTGATCCTGGTGTTCTTCACCATCTATTGCGCCTCGGGCGTGGTGGCAGGTGCGCGTCTGTTCGAATCCACCTTCGGCCTGAGCTACGACACGGCGCTTTGGGTCGGTGCGGCGGCGACCATCCTCTATGTATTTGTAGGCGGCTTCCTTGCCGTGAGCTGGACTGACACCGTGCAGGCAACGCTGATGATTTTCGCGCTGCTGATCACCCCGGTATTCGTCATCCTCGCTCTTGGCGATTTCGATGCTGCCATGGTGACCATCGAGCAGGCCAATCCGGCCAATTTCGACATGTTCCGCGGCCTGTCCTTCGTTGCCATCATCTCGTTGCTGGCCTGGGGGCTGGGCTATTTCGGCCAGCCGCACATTCTGGTGCGCTTCATGGCTGCTGATTCGGTGAAGTCGATTCCGGCTGCCCGCCGCATCGGTATGACCTGGATGATCCTCAGCCTGGGTGGTGCGGTAGCCGTTGGGTTCTTCGGTATCGCCTACTTCGCCAACAACCCGGCGCTGGCCGGCCCGGTTACCGAGAATAGCGAACGCGTGTTCATCGAGTTAACCAAGATTCTCTTCAATCCCTGGGTTGCCGGCCTGATCCTGTCTGCCATCCTGGCGGCGGTGATGAGCACCCTGAGCTGTCAGCTGCTGGTGTCCTCCAGTGCCCTGACCGAAGACTTCTACAAGGCATTCCTGCGCAAGGATGCCAGTCAGACCGAACTGGTCTGGGTCGGTCGTGGCATGGTGCTGTTGATCGCGTTGGTGGCCATCGGTATTGCCTCCAATCCGGATAGCAAAGTGCTGGGCCTGGTGTCTTACGCGTGGGCCGGTTTCGGTGCGGCCTTCGGTCCGGTGGTGATTCTTTCGCTGGTCTGGAAAGGCATGACCCGTAACGGCGCGTTGGCCGGTATGGTGGTCGGTGCGGTAACCGTGGTGGTGTGGAAGAACTTCATCGGGCTGGGTCTGTACGAAATCATCCCAGGCTTCATTCTCGCTACCCTGGCCATCGTGGTGTTCAGCAAGATCGGTCGCCCGGCAACGCCGACCATGGTCAAGCGCTTCGACGAGGCCGAGAAGGAGTACCAGGACGCGCATCTCTGATCGTACCTGCGTAGGCTGTTGAACAAAGGCCCGGACATTGTCCGGGCCTTTTCGTTGGTGCCTGCTGGTAAGCTTGCCGCCCAGCCATCAGGAGCCCGCCATGACCCCATCCAAAGACCCGCTGCACGGTATCACTTTGCAGGCCATTCTTACCGAGCTGGTAGAGCACTATGGCTGGGACGGCCTGGCCCAACGCATAGATATCCGCTGCTTCAAGAGCGACCCGAGCATCAAGTCGAGCCTGACCTTCCTGCGCAAAACGCCGTGGGCACGGGAGAAGGTGGAGGCGTTGTATCTGAGGCAGAAGCGCTAGGGTTCGTTGGCAATAGCGCCAGGCGTGAACAAGGCACAAGCGGGCATCGTTGCTGTACCTGTGGAAACGGGCCATGCCCGTGACTTTTTCGCGGGCATGGCCCGCTCCCACAGGTGTGTGTCGACCTATTCTTTTACATCAGGCTCTAGTGCATCACCTGCGCCATCTGTTGCTGCGGTGGCGGCGCACATTGCGTGCGGGTGCCGGTTTGCAGGTAGGGCGCCAGGATCGGTTGCATACCCTTGAGTACCTGCACCGGCAGAGCCGAGGTGAAGCGGAAGTTCTCGGCGGCGCGGCCGGGTACGAACGCGGTGAGGGTGCCGAAGTGATCGGGGCCGAGAAAGAATACGAAGGTTGCGGTGCGGTTCTGTACCCGCGAGCTGATCACTTGGCCGCCGCGACCGACGCTGGTCATGCGGTTGTCGCCGGTGCCGGTCTTGCCGCCGAGGATCAGTGGGCTGCCGTCGGCCAGGGTAAAGGCGCCCTGCAAGCGCCGCGCGGTACCGCCATCCACTACCTGTGATAAGGCCTCGCGCAGCGCTACGGCGACCTCCGGGGCCATCACCCGTTTGCCCGATTCGAGCACGTGTCCCAGGCGTGTTTCATAAGGCGTTCCGCCCGCGAAGTGCAGGCTGTCGATACGCACTGTGGGCAGGCGAATACCGTCGTTCTGGATGATACCGATCAGCTCGGCCAGGGCAGCAGGGCGGTCGCCCGAGCTGCCCAAGGCGGTGGCCAAGGACGGTACCAGGTACTCGAACGGGTAGCCGAGGTTCTGCCAACGCTGGTGAATATCCAAGAAGGCTTCGACCTCCAGCATGATGCGAATGCGGCTATCTCGGGCGCTCTTGTGGCGGCTCTTGAACAGCCAGCCGTAGACCTCCTGGCGCTGCTCGGCGCTGGCGGTCACCGCGTCGGTGAACGAGGTCTGCGGGTGGTCGATCAGGTATTTCAGCAGCCACAGCTCCAGCGGATGTACGCGGGCGATATAGCCTTGGTCCGGCAGGTTGAAGGCGCCAGGGCCATAGCGCCGGTAGAGCTCGTCGATACGCTTGTCGCTGATCCGCACGCCCGGCAGATGAGCCTTGATGAAGTTGCCAAAGGTGGCCTGATCGACCTCGGGCATCAGGTAGCGGTGCACCGCCGCCAGGCGCGTGTCGGTCAGGCGCAGGCCGCCGATAAAGGTGTCCAGGCGTTCCTGGGCGGACTGGCCCTGATACTTGCGCCAGAAGCGCAACATGAAGGTGGTGCCCTCGCGGTCGGCGAAGCGGCTCAGGTATTCCTGGCGTCGTGGATCCTTATCATCCTTGAGCAGCTCGGCGCTGTTGCCTGGCGCTTGGTAGGTGCTATAGCGCACCAGGTCGCGCATCAGGCGCACGAAGGGCAGGTTGATCGATTCGCGCAGCGACTCACGCAGGGTGGGCAGCCTGCCGTCGTCCTCGCGTCGGAAGTTGCCAAAGGTATGTAAGCCGCCGCCGGTAAAGAAGCGCTCCGCTGGGCTGGCCGAATAGCGACGTTCCAGGGCGGCGTCGAGCATGCTGGCCAGGTCGGCGCCCGGATTGCGCAGCAGGTAGTCGACGGCCCAGCGACTGAGCAGATCCTGATCGGCGATGTCCTGGCCGCGCAGTTGCGCGGGGCTCATGCCGGCCAGCCGGCCATGCAGCTCGGCGATCACCTCTAGGTAGGTCGCCATCACCCGTAGCTTGGCGGTAGAGCCCAGTTCCAGTTTGCTGCTCTCGTTGATATCGAAGGGCTGGTGGGTATTGTCGGTCTGCACGCGCACCTGATTGCCGTTCGGCGTGCGCTCTAGGAGGGTGAAGCTGTAGCTAACGTCGCCAGTCTTGTTCGGCGACAGAAGGCGGTCGCCGAACAGGCCCACGCTTTCGGCAAACGCAGGGTCGGCGAGCTGCTCCAGATAGAGGCTGACCTGCTGCTGCAGATCCGAATTGAGGCTGGAGCGAGCCTCCAGATCGAGCCTGTCGAGCTCGTAGTAGGAGACGTTTAGCAGCCCGGCCAGCCGCGCCCTCGCCATGCTGATGCCTTTGTCGCTGTCGATGCGTTGCAGGTTGGGATCGGTCTGCCAGTCGCGGTATTTCACCTGCTGGGCCAGCGCTGAATCGCGTAACTTCGCATCCAGCACGCCGCCATCGGCGAGCAGGCGCAGGTGACTGTCGACCAGCGCAGCCAGCTCTGCACGCCCCTGGGACAAATAGTACGAAGGCCGACGTTGGGCGATCATCAGCGACAGCACCTGGCGCAGTGCTATGCCTCGTTCGGCCAGGTTGGCATCGCTGGCATTGGCGGGATCGAGCAGGCGGTTGGTGGTGATGAAGTCGGCGCCGTACCAGATGCGCAGGCCGTCGGCCAGGCCATGCACCTCGCCGTGGCCTGGTGCGGCCGAGAGCGGCACGCTGTTGAGGTAGTCGCGCACGATGTTCTGCCGGGCTTCGAGGGTCTTTGGCCCCCCCTGATAAGCACGTACGCTGGCGGACACCATCTGCCGCAGCTTCTCGGCCGGTGCGTGGGTGATGCCGTCCGGCGAGTGGCGGTACTTCTCCAGTTGGGTGGCCAGAGTGCTGCCGCCAGCGGACTGATCCTGCATGCCAGCGTACTTGCCGACCTGAGACAGCGCCGCCATCACGAAGCGCGGCCAGTCCACCGCCGGGTTGGCTTCGGCGGGTTCTGCGGCCAGCAATTGGCGGTCCTCGATGAACAGCAGGCTGCCGATCACCAATGGCGGAATGGCGGCGAAACTGGTGTACCGCTGGCGCGGGTTGCGCATGGTGTAGAAGGGCGTACCGCGGCAATCCTCGATGTTCACACCGGTTTGCGCTTTCTCGGCGAAAGGCGGGAAGAAGCCGCGTTCGGCGTAGTCGGTCAGCGCGGGCGAGAAGCGGCTTTGCTGCAGCACCTCGAAGCCGCGACTTTGCAGGCGTTCGATGAAAGTCGGCAGGCGGCTGTAGCCCTGGCGCTGATCGAAGGGGCCGTTGCCGGGGTAGACGATGGCGTCGCTGGGGCCGTCTTCTAGCGCGAACGTCAGCGTGGCGGCATAGCGGCTCAGTTCACTGGATTGGAAGTGGGCGGTGCGCAGCTCAAAGACCACAAGCCCCGTGATACCTATGAGCCCGAGCAACAGCGTCGAGCCAACCAGCCAGCGCACGCGATGCTTGCCGGGCTGGGGTTTGCGCGGCACCGCGGTCGCGACTTTGTGTTCGCGGACAGGCGGTGCGGAGTCGGATCGCCATAGTGCGCCCATCGTTAATTGGCCCTGGCTTGTCCTGTCCCCACAGCGTAGCCGCTCAAGCGCGCGCTGTCCGAGCGATCGGTCAAAAAAAGCCAGTCTTTACATACGCCTATGTTTGGATCATGGGCCTGAACCTGGGCTATATGGGCAGGTCAGGATGCAATCACAGGAGGAAGCATGATGCGCACACTCGAATTGGCCGGCGTTCAGGTGCCGGTGATAGGCCAGGGTACCTGGCGCATGGGTGAAAACCGCGATCGGCGCAAAGGCGAAGTCGCCGCGCTACGCGAAGGCATCGAGCGCGGTTTGTGCTTGATCGACACTGCTGAGATGTACGGCGAAGGCGGCGCAGAAGAGGTCGTCGGCGAAGCGATGGCCGGCAAGCGCGATCAGGTGTTTCTGGTCAGCAAGGTCTACCCGCACAACGCCAGCCGCACGGACGTCGCCGCGGCCTGTGAACGCAGCCTCAGGCGCCTGGGCACCGAGCATATCGATCTCTATCTGCTGCACTGGCGTGGCCAGCACCCGTTGGACGAAACGGTCGAAGCCTTCGAGCGCCTGCGTGAGCAAG
Organism: Phytopseudomonas punonensis; assembly: GCF_900142655.1. Lineage (GTDB taxonomy): Bacteria > Pseudomonadota > Gammaproteobacteria > Pseudomonadales > Pseudomonadaceae > Aquipseudomonas > Aquipseudomonas punonensis. The sequence goes on from NZ_FRBQ01000003.1 coordinate 329,431, forward strand.
GCAAGATCGGCCGCTGGGGCGTGTCCAATTTCGATCTGGATGATCTGCAAGAACTCGTCGAGCCGGCCTGTGCGACCAATCAGGTGCTCTACAACCCCGAGGAACGTGGTGTGGAGTTCGAGCTGTTGCCATGGCAGCAGCGCCAGAACATGCCGTTGATGGCCTACTGTCCGCTGGGGCAGGGCGGTGCGTTACTGGCGGATGCAGCGCTGCAACGCGTCGCGCAGCGGCACGGCGTGACCACCGCCCAGGTCGCCCTGGCCTGGGCGCTACGCCAGCCCAATGTGCTGGTGATCCCCAAGGCCAGTGACCCCCGGCACCTGGCCGAAAACGCCGCGGCCGCCGAGCTGCAGCTCAGCGCTGACGACCTGCAGATGATCGACAGCGCCTACCCGGCGCCGACGCGCAAGCAGCGGTTGCAGATGGTGTAAGGGATTTTTTCTGAAGAGGGGCTGAGCTAGATAGGCTAGGAAAGCGCGCCAGAGAGCCGTGGGGTGATTCAGTGGGAGCGCGCCATGCGCGCGGCGGCTTCGCGGGCATGGCCCGCTCCCACAAGGCTATTTAGGCGCAGCCAGTCAAAGAATCCAAGGTGAGGCTTATCGCCATTTGATGGGTTGCACCCATCCTACATTTTGTAGGATGGGGCGGGCCGCGTAGATAAAACCCTAGGCCTTCTAGGATGGGTGAAACCCATCAATGGTTTGGCGGGATAACTGGTTTTATCTCAACCCGCAACCAACACTCGAATAGCTTCCAGGCGCAGGGCGGCCTTGTCTAGCATGGCCAGGCCTTGCTCGCGCTGCTCGCGCAGCGCCTCCAGCTCGCTGTCACGCACGCTCGGGTTGACCGCTTGCAGGGCAGTCAGTCGGGCCAGCTCTTCGTCCAGCTCCGCAGCCAGACGGCGTTTGGCTTCGGTGACGCGTTCGACGTGGCGCGGCGAGATCTTTGTTTCACCGGCGGCGATCTTCGGCGTCAGTGCATCGCGTTGGGCCTGTACGAACTTGTTGGCGCTGGCGCGTGGCACGGCTTCGAGTTGGTCGTTGAGAGTCTCGAACGAGACCTTCGAGGCCAGGTCGTTGCCATTGCCGTCGAGCAGGCAACGCAGCGCAGCCGGCGGCAGATAGCGGCCGAGTTGCAGGCTGCGCGGCGCGACCACTTCGCTGACATACAGCAGCTCCAGCAGCACGGTGCCAGGCTTGAGCGCCTTGTTCTTGATCAGTGCCACCGAGGTGTTGCCCATCGAGCCAGAGCGCACCAAGTCCATGCCGCCCTGCACCATGGGGTGTTCCCAGGTGAGGAACTGCATGTCCTCACGGGACAGTGCCAGGTCGCGGTCGTAGGTGATGGTCACGCCTTCGTCGTCGCCGAGCGGGAAGCTGGCGTCGAGCATCTTCTCGCTGGGGCGCAGGATCAGTGCGTTGTCCGAATGGTCTTCGCTGTCGATACCAAAGGCGTCGAACAGCTGCTCCATGTACATCGGCAGGGCGAACTGATCGTCCTGCTCGAGGATCGCCTCGACCAGCGCTTCGCCTTCACCGGCGCCGCCGGAGTTGAGCTCCAGCAGGCGGTCGCGACCGGCGTGCAGCTCGCCTTCCAGGCGCTGGCGTTCGGTGGTGGCTTCGTCGATAAGCGCCTGCCACTGGCCGTCGTCGGCATTTTCCAGCATTGGTAGCAGGCGGCTGCCGAACTGGTGCTGCAGGGCGTTGCCGGTCGGGCAAGTGGCCAGGAAGGCATTCAGCGCCCCGTGGTACCACTGGAACAGACGCTCCTGCGGGCTGTTTTCCAGGTACGGCACGTGCAGCTGGATCTTGTGCTTCTGGCCGATCCGGTCGAGGCGACCGATACGTTGCTCGAGCAGGTCCGGGTGGGCCGGCAGATCGAACAGTACCAGGTGGTGGGCAAACTGGAAGTTGCGGCCTTCGGAGCCGATTTCCGAACAGATCAGTACCTGGGCACCGAATTCTTCATCGGCGAAGTAGGCAGCGGCGCGGTCACGCTCGAGGATGCTCATGCCCTCGTGGAACACGGTGGCCGGGATGCCGGAGCGCACGCGCAGGGCATCTTCCAGGTCCATGGCGGTTTCGGCGTGGGCGCAGATCACCAGTACCTTGAATTTCTTGAGCATCTTCAGGGTGTCGATCAGCCATTCGACGCGCGGGTCGAAGCGCCACCACCGTTGGTCTTCCTCGATATCGGCCTGGCCCTGATAGCTGACTTCCGGGTACAGCTCTGCATGCTCGCCCAGCGGCAGCTCCATGTACTCGTCCGGGCTCGGCAGCGGGTAAGCGTGCAGCTCGCGCTCGGGGAAGCCCTGCACGGCGGCGCGGGTGTTGCGGAACAGCAGACGGCCGGTGCCGTGGCGGTCGAGCAGTTCGCGTACCAGGCGGGCGCGGGCGTCGGTGTCGCCACCGTCGGCGGCGTCGAGCAGTTCGCGGCTTTCATCGCCCAGGAAGCTGCCGATGGCGTCGCGGGCCTGGGCGCTCAGCTGGCCCTGGTCAAGCAGTTCCTGCACCGCCTCGGCCACCGGTTGGTAGCTGGCGCTCTCGGCGCGGAAGGCTTGCAGGTCATGGAAGCGATTCGGGTCGAGCAGGCGCAGGCGCGCGAAGTGGCTGTCCTGGCCAAGCTGTTCAGGGGTGGCGGTTAGCAGCAGTACACCAGGGATGACTTCGGCCAGTTGCTCGACCAGGCTGTATTCGCGGCTGGCCTTTTCCGGGTGCCAGACTAGGTGGTGGGCTTCGTCGACGACCATCAGGTCCCAGCCGGCTGCGAATAGTGCGTCCTGAGCCTTTTCGTCTTCGCACAGCCACTCGAGGGCGACCAGTGCCAGTTGCGCGTCTTCGAACGGGTTACTGGCATCGCTTTCGATAAAGCGTTCGGCATCGAACAGCGCCACTTCCAGGTTGAAGCGGCGGCGCATTTCCACCAGCCACTGGTGCTGCAGGTTTTCCGGCACCAAGATCAGCACGCGGTTGGCGCGCCCGGAGAGCAGCTGGCGATGGATAACCAGGCCTGCTTCGATGGTCTTGCCGAGACCCACTTCGTCGGCCAGCAGTACGCGCGGGGCGATACGGTCGGCCACTTCACGGGCGATGTGCAACTGGTGAGCGATAGGTTGCGCACGTACGCCGCCCAAGCCCCACAGCGAGGACTGCACCTGCTTGCTGGTGAACTCCAGGGTGCGATAACGCAGCGAGAACCACGGCAGCGGGTCGATCTGTCCGGCGAACAGGCGGTCGCTGGCCAGGCGGAACTGGATGAAGTTGGACAGCTGGGTTTCCGGCAGGGTGACAGCCTGGTTCTTGGCGTCGAGGCCGTGGTAGACCAGCAGGCCATCGACATCGTCGACTTCGCGTACGGTCAGTTTCCAACCTTCGAAGTGGGTGATCTCGTCGCCCGGCGAGAAGCGTACGCGGGTCAGCGGCGCGTTACGCGCGGCGTACTGGCGGGTTTCGCCGGTGGCGGGGTAGAGCACGGTGAGCATGCGGCCGTCCTGCATGAGGATGGTGCCCAAGCCCAGTTCCGCTTCGCTGTCGCTGATCCAGCGTTGCCCCGGTTGATACTCCGCCATGCTGCCTGTCTCCACCTGTAAAAAAGCCGGCTATGTTACCGCAGTGCCAGGCCTGACCAAAGGTGCATCACGCCTGTTTTGGCACTTACCGACGCGCGTCCGGTCAGACAGTGTAGTAACGCAGCCATAAAGTCGCCCGCTACGCTGCCGATAAAGCTGCAAAGAGAGGTCACCTATGTTGCCGCCGATTCCCCACAGCCTGGTTCCGGTCACTGCCCAGCAGGACGTGGTCAAGTCGCGCCCGGAAATCGCTCCGGTAACCCCAACCGCCGAAACGGCTCAGGAGGATGCGGTCGGCCTCGACAAGCGCCATCCGCAGGAAGTCGAAGAGCGACTGCGTGAAGAGCAGCGCCGTCGGCAGCGGCGTGGCTATACCGCGGCCGAGCTGGCCGAAGGCGAGGTCGATGAGGCGGATGAGCCAGCCATCGATCAATTGCCGCGACAGGGTCTTTGGGTGGACGTAGAAGTTTGACGCACGTGGAAACTCCGCAGGCTGGCCTGTTCGATCACGCAGGGCTGCAGCTGCCGGATGCCGAGCTCAGTTACTTACCAGCCTGGATCGACCGCGCCACGGCCGATCACTGGCTGCAAACGCTGGTCGAGCAAACGCCCTGGCAACAACCCGAAGTGCTGCTATTCGGCCGTCGCCATCCGGTGCCTCGCCTGCTCGCCTGGTATGGCGACAGTGAAGCCAGTTATCGTTATTCCGGTATGACCCACCAGCCGTTGCCCTGGGCACCTTTACTCGCCGAGATTCGCAATCGCCTGGTCAATGCGCTGGGACAGCCGCTCAATGGCGCGCTGCTCAACTACTACCGCGACGGCCAGGACTCCATGGGCTGGCACAGCGACGATGAGCGAGAGCTGGGCGTCGAGCCTTTGGTAGCGTCATTGAGCCTGGGCGGTGAGCGGCGTTTCGATCTGCGTCGCAAGGGCCACAGCCGTATCGAACATTCGCTGCAGCTCGAACACGGCTCGCTACTGGTCATGAGCGGCCAGACGCAGCATCATTGGCAGCATCAGGTGGCGAAAACGCGCAAGCCTTGCGCGCCACGCCTGAACCTTACGTTTCGTCTGATCCGGGCGCCGCTATGAGCAATGATGTGAAACTGATCGATTTCGCCGCCGAGCGCGACAAACGCATCCACGACCTGCACGACAAGAAGCTCGAAGATATGCGCAACGCCTTCGAGCAGGCGCTGCCGTTGCCCAAGGGCAAGAAGAAGTCCAAGAGCAAACCGAAGAAACGCTGAGCGGTTTCCTACTCGGTTCGCTACTGCGCCTTTTCTCTGTTGCAGCCTCTCCCAAATGCCAGCAGCGCTCTGCTGTATGTATTCCGTTGATCCGGGTCACCATCTGAACCCTATCTGCACACGCTGCGGCTCCACCCTTGACCTGGGTCAATGGCGGGCAGCGCGTGGCTGTTAACGTAGTCCCATACCCGAGAGACAACAGGTGCAAGGAGGCAGCATGTTCTTAGATGTGGTGGTTCTGGCCGGTATCGGCACTGTCGGACTGATGATTCTGTTTGGCTTCGGGTTCACGTATTTCGTCTGGAAGGATGCGAGCAAGAAAAAGCCGCAGTGATATCCGGGCTAACGAGCACGCAAGGCATTGGGGCGACTTCGGTCGCCCTTTTTTTCGTCTGCGTTTTTGCGTTTGCACGGGCTTGAGCGTTGGTCGATTGCTGGACAGTATATGCTTAGCTAGCTAATAATTTGCCCCCTGCACGGAGGCGGAACCCTTTGGCTGCGGCTATGTTCAGAGCTGAGACGTTTTCAGGTAAGCATCGTGCGTGATTCTTTGCTGGCGTTCATTGCGCCGAGCACTCAAGCCCTTCAGTTTGCGATCAAGACCCTGCTTGGCGGCGGTCTGGCGCTCTGGCTCGCCCTGCGTTTAGGCCTCGAGCAGCCGCAGTGGGCGTTCATGACTGCCTTTATCGTCGCCCAGCCACTCTCCGGCATGGTGGTGCAGAAGGGCCTGGCGCGCCTGCTGGGCACCCTGGTTGGCACCTTCATGGCGGTGGTGATGATGGCGCTGTTCGCGCAGATGCCGCTGCTGTTCGTGCTGGCGTTCGCGCTCTGGCTGGGCCTATGCACGGCAGCCTCGACCATGCTGCGCAGCGCCTGGTCCTATGCCTTCGTGCTGGCCGGTTACACGGTGGCGATCATCGGTCTGCCGGCGATTGGCAAGCCCCAGGTGATCTTCGATGAAGCCATCGCCCGTTCCACGGAAATCTGCCTGGGTATCGTCTGCGCCACCCTGAGCAGCGCGCTGCTTTGGCCACAGCGGGTCGAGCGTCAGCTCGCTCAGCAGGCCCGCGACGCCTGGCAGACTGGCCTCAAGGCGGCGCGCCAGGCGTTGACCGGCGAGGAGGAGGCGCGCCAGGGGCTGCTCGAAGCCTTGTCACGTATCGTTGCCGTGGATGCTCAGCGCGAGCACGCCTGGTTCGAGGGTGAGCGCGGTCGCCAGCGTGCCATCGCGCTGCGAGTGCTGAGCCGCGATCTGCTTGGTGTACTGCGCCTGGCGCGCGGCGTGGCGCGCCAGTGGCGGCAGCTGAGCAGCCACGAAGCGCAAGCCGTGGCGCCTTGGCTGCAGGAAGTGGATGAGCGCCTGCAGCATGAGGCGAGCGACCGCCCACAACTGATCGAGCGTTTGCGTCAGGCTGCTGAGGACGACGAGTTCAACGGCGGCCAGCAGCTTTGTCTGGAGCGCATGGCGGTGCTGTTGCTGCGCATCGAGGACGCCAGCCGCGCGCTGCTCGCCGTCGAGCAGGGCAAGGCGCCGGTGGATGCACCACGGGCGCTGTCCTGGCACTACGACTGGCAGAGCGCGCTGGTATTCGGTTCTCGCAGTGCCCTGGCATTCCTGACCCTGGCGAGTTTCTGGCTGGCCACCGGCTGGACCCACGCAGTCGGCGCCATGCTGCTGGCCTGTGTGGTGTGCAGCCTGTTTGCCCGCCTGGAGGCAGCGCCGCAGATCGGCATGATGTTCTTGCGCGGCATCCTCTACGCACTACCGGTGGCGTTCTTCGTCGGGCAGATTCTGATGCCGCAGATCGACGGTTTCGTGATGCTTTTTATGGTACTTGGCGTGCCACTGTTCTTTGGCGTGCTGGGCATGGCCAAGCCGCCGATTGCCGCCACCTCGACTGCTTTTTGCCTGCACTTCATCGTGCTGTGCCTGCCGGCTCCAGGCGTGGGTTACAACGTGGAGTTCTTTCTCAACGAAGCGCCAGGCTTGTTGATGGGCGTCGGCGTCGCGGTGATGGCCTTCCGGCTGGTGGTGCTGCGCAACCCGGTGTGGCATGGCCGGCGCCTGGTGCATGCCATGCTGGTCGACCTCGGCCGGCTCACCCGCCGTGATCTCGGTCGGGCGGAAAACTGGTTTGGCGGGCGTATGGCTGATCGCTTGCTGCAGCTGGCGCGGCACTACCCGGCGCGCCCTGATCAGGCGCGCAGCCGTTGGGACGAAGGTGTCGCCGGGCTCGACCTTGGCGACGAGTTGCTGCACCTGCGTGCCTGTCTGGCCAAAGCCGACGCCGGCCTGGCCCGTTCGCAGCGGCGCTTTCTGCAGCGCCTCGATGACGCCCTGGAGCGAGGCCCGGCACCCGGCCGCGAGGATGACCTGAATACGCCAGTGGCCGAGCTGCAGGAAGCCCTGCGCGCCTGCACGCCGAGCATCGACAAGCGCCTGGCCGAAGCGGCGCTGTTGCAATTGCAGAACGGCTGGCGCCACTGGTGTCAGCTCAGAACCTGTGTAGGGCCTAGCGAGCTAGAGCCCTGCAAGGCAAAAACAGGCGAAGACGCGGAGTTTACAAGCGGTAAATGAGCAGTCTGAGCCTGTTTTTAACGCAGCAGGGCCGACGCGCAGCAGGTCGTACACTGGTTCTGGAGGGAGAAGCAAATGGGTTTACATGAATGGTCGCTGGGCGGCGTATTGCTGAGCCCCATGGCGGCTTACGCGGTTTTGGCGCTGCTGCTCACCGGCGTGGTACGCCTGGGCCTGCAGCGCGTTGGACTGGCGCAGTGGATCTGGCACGAGGCCTTGTTCGACTGCGCCCTGTTTGTTTGCGTCCTGGCGGCGGTTATTGCCGTCCTGGCGACTTGAGGAGAAAAGCATGCGTTCGACCATTCGCGTCGGCATTACCCTGGCTGTGGTGGTAGCGGCGATCTTTGCTGGCGCCTGGATCTGGCAGCACTACATGTATTCGCCGTGGACCCGCGACGCCCGCGTGCGCGCCGATGTGGTGACCATCGCCCCGGACGTTTCCGGCTGGGTGCTCGAACTCAAGGTGCATGACAATCAGCAGGTGAAGGCCGGCGATCTGCTGATGACCATCGACCGTGACCGCTACCAGGCCGCGTTGGAAAAGGCCCAGGCCGTGGTCGACATCCGCAAGCAGCAGCTCAGCCTGCGCGAGCACGAAGCCTCGCGCCGTGCGCAGCTGGGCAGCCAGGCGATCAGTGCCGAGCTGCGCGAGAACGCGCAGATCAATGCCGAGATGGCGCGCAGTGAATACCGCGAGGCCCAGGCCGACCTTCGCATCGCCCAGCTCAATCTGGAGCGCAGCGAAGTGCGCGCGCCGCGCGACGGCCAGATCACCAACCTGAGGCTGGCCCAAGGCAACTACGTGACGGCCGGGCAGGCGGTGATGGCCCTGGTCGATACCGGCTCGTTCTACGTGCAGGCCTATTTCGAGGAAACCAAGCTGCCACGCATTCAGGTCGGCGCGCCGGTGGAAGTCTGGTTGATGGGCGGTGAGCAGGAGATTCGTGGTCAGGTGGAAGGCATCAGCCGCGGCATCACCGACCGCAATGCCAGCCCGGACGGCCAGTTGCTGGCCAATGTCGAACCGACCTTCAACTGGGTGCGCTTGGCCCAGCGCATTCCGGTGCGCATCAAGCTTGATGCCATGCCTGAGAGCGTCCAACTCAGCGCTGGCATGACCGCCAGCGTGCGGGTGGAGTAGGGCGCTTTCGCAGTTGTAGGAGCGGCTTCAGCCGCGAGGTCTTCATGGGGGTGTCGCGGCTAAAGCCCCTCCCACGTTTTAGCGTCAGTTCGTAGGGTGGACAACGCGAAGCTTGTCCACCGCTTGGACTGACGCAATGGTGGATGAAAAAAGCGTCATCCACCCTACGGCCAAATGCACCTGATCAGGCGCGCTCTATCTGTGCCGGTGTGCGGCGCATTAGCACTTCACCGTTGCGTACCGATACCAGGGCGTAACCCTGTGTACGGATCATCTCGTAATCGTCGGGCGCCGAGAGGATCAGCAGGTTGGCCGGACGACCCACTTCCACGCCGTAGCGCTCACCCAGGTGCAGGGTGCGGGCGCTGTTGTCAGTGATCAGGTCGAGGCTGCGCTTGAGGTCTTCGTAGCCAAGCATATGGCAGATATGCAGCCCGGCTTCGAGGACGCGCAGGATGTTGCCATTGCCCAGCGGATACCAGGGATCGACGATGGAATCCTGGCCGAAGCAGATGTTCATGCCGGCGCGGTCGATCTCCGCCACACGAGTCAAGCCGCGGCGTTTCGGGTAGTTATCGAAACGGCCCTGCAGGTGAATGCTCTCGGTGGGGCAGGAGATGAAGTTGATCTTCGACTGCTTCAGCAGGCGAAACAGCTTGGAGCAGTAAGCGTTGTCGTAGGAGCCCATGGCGGTGGTGTGGCTGGCGGTGACCCGTTCGCCCATGCCGCGCACCCGGGCCTCTTCGGCCAGCACTTCGAGAAAGCGCGACTGCGGGTCGTCGGTTTCGTCGCAGTGCACGTCCACCAGGCAGCCGGTGCGCTCGGCCAGGTCCATCAGGAATTTGATAGAGCTGACGCCCTGATCACGGGTGTTCTCGAAGTGTGGAATGCCGCCCACCACATCAGCACCCAGCGCCACAGCCTGCTCCATCAGCGTGCGACCACCCGCGTAGGACTCGATGCCCTCCTGAGGAAAGGCGACGATCTGCAGGTCGATCAGGTGACGGGTTTCCTCGCGCACCTCGATCATCGCTTTAAGCGCAGCCAGGGTCGGGTCGGTGACGTCGACGTGGGTGCGCACGTGCTGGATACCGTGATCGACCAGCATGTCGATGGTCTTCTTGGCGCGGGTCTTGGTGTCTTCATGGGTGACGAGCGCCTTGCGCTCGGCCCAGCGCTCGATGCCCTCGAACAGCGTACCGCTCATGTTCCAGGCCGGCTCGCCGGCGGTCAGGGTGGCGTCGAGGTGAATGTGCGGCTCGACGAAGGGGGCGACCACCAGGTTGTTGGCGGCGTCGAGATCGCCTGCGCTGGCGCTGACCATCGCCGGCTGCTCGCTGATGGCGGCAATCTGCGAGCCGTCCAGGGCGATGTGGAAAAGACCTTCGCGGCCACGCAGGCGGGCGTTGACGATGTTCATGGGGTACTCCTTGGCAGGCTATGAGACGACAGGCGACGGATCAGCAGGGCGATGCTGATGTTCAGCCGGTCGTGAGGATCATCGAACGAGCAACCGGTCAGCGCTTCGATACGCTGTACACGGTAGCTCAGGGTGTTGCGGTGTACGCCGAGGCGTTGCGCGGCCAGGGCGAGGTTGGCGTTCTCGAAGAACCAGGCTTCCAGGGTTGGCATCAGCACCGGCTCGTGGCGTGAATCATCGCCGATCAGCGGACCCAGGGTACGCTCGACGAAGCGCTCGAGCAGGCTGCGGTCGCGTATCGCGGCGAGCAGCTCGATCACGCCCAGTTCGTTGAAGCTGCACAGCCCCAAGCGTTCGGGAAAGGCCTGGGCAGCGACCAGTGCCTGACGGGCCTGACCGATCGCCCGGGCGAAGTGTTTGGGGGGATGATTGCCACTGCTCAGGCCGAGAAACAGGCGCTGCGGCTGAAGGCGTTCATCCAGCTCGCTGAGCAGGGCCATTAAGACTTTGCGGTTGCGTTGCTCGTCCTGGCTGCCAATGCAGGGCAGCAGGGCGATCCAGTGTTCGCCTTGGCTGATCAGCGGCAGGGCGTCGCCCAATTGTTGCAGGCACTGTTCGAGACGCTGCTGCAGGCACTGGCGGTTGTCGCGCAGCAGGCGCTCGCCGCTGGTCGCTGCCTCACCATCGAACAGTTGCTCGCTGTTCTGCAGGCGTAGCAGGGCGACCTGGCGCGGCACGCTCAGCGGCAAATCCAGGCTGGCAGCGCGCTGCAGCAGCACGTCCAGGGACTGGTAATCGCCTTCCAACAGTTGCTCCAGCACGTGCTGGCGCGAGCTGCCGATCATTTGCTGTTGCACCAGTGCCGTGCCGATGGCCTGGGTGACCACCACCATCTTCAGCCCGTAGGGCTGCTCCAGCAGCGGCAGACCCAGGCGCTCGGCCTCAGTGATCACCGCTGGCGGTATCGCCTGGATGAATTCGGCGCCGGTGAGGATCACCAGCCCTGCGGTGGCCCGCTCGACCGCCTGGCGCACGAGAAGCAGCAGGTTGGCTTCATCACGGGGATGGTTGATGCCGGTGACGAACACCAGCTCGCCGCCCATCACCCAGTCGGCGATATCCTCGTTCTCGGCCACATAGGGCCAGCGCACCGGATTATCCAGTGCCGCGTGGCCGGCGCGCAGACGCAGTTCCTGCAGGCCAGGCAAGGCGAGGACATCGGCAAGGCTCAGGGTCATGCGCGAGCGACCTGGCCACGGGTGGCGAAGACTTTTTTCGCTTCGAACAGAACGATGTACGCCAACGCGGCGACGGCGATACCGACCAGCGGCGCGACCCAGGGCGACAGGTAGGCGCACAGCGCGCCGGTGCCGTAGGCGCCGAGGCCGACCCAGTTGAATTTCGGCAGGCGGGCTTCGGCGAGCAGCGGGTAGCGGCTCTTATGGCCGTAGAAGTAGTCCGCCATGATCACGCCACCAATTGGCGGGATGATCGAGCCGAGCAGGATCAGGAAGGGAATCAGCATTTCGTACATACCGCCGATGGCCAACAGGGTGCCGATGCCGGCGCCCGCGATCGTTACCGTCTTGCGGCGCTCGGTGCGCAGCAGGTTGCAGCCAGCGGCGGCGAAGTTGTAGATGGTGTTGTCCTGGGTGGTCCACAGGTTGAGGAACAGCATCACCACGGCTGCCATGGACAGGCCTTGCAGCACCAGCACTTCGACGATGTCCGGTTGCTGGTAGACGATGGCGCCGTAGGCGCCGGCGACGATCATCAGGCCGTTGCCGATGAAGAAACCGAACAGGCTCGACAGCACCGCAACGCGGCCGCTCTTGGCAAAGCGGGTCCAGTTGGTGGCTTGCGTCGCGCCGCTGACGAAGGTACCGAACACCAGGGTGATGGCCACGCTCATGCTCATGGTCTCCTTGGGTTCGACCGCCAGCAGGCCAGCCAGGCCGCCGATGTCACGGGTGGCGATCCACAGTGAGACGACCAGCAGCACCAACATAGCCGGCACGGCGATGCGCGAAAGCAGGTCCAGACCTTTGTAGCCGATGAAAGCGGTGAGGCAGAAACCGAAGCCGAAAATCACCATCAGCGGGATAGTCAGGCCTTCGGGTAGGCCGAGAATCTTCACCAGCACGATGGCGATGGTCGCCGTGCCCCAGGCGTACCACCCGATCTGGGTGAATCCGAGCAGCACGTCGGAGAGCTTGCTGCCCACTTCGCCGAAGCAGAAACGCCCCATCAGCACCGAGTTGAGGCCGCTGCGGCAGGCGATCAGGCCAAGAATGGCGGCGTAGGTGCCGAGTAGCAGGTTGCCGACCACCGCGGCCCAGATCAGCGTCTTGAAATCGAACGCCATGCCGATCTTACCGCCGGCGAACATGGTGGCAGTGAAGAAGGTGAAGCCGAACAGCAGGATGGTGGTGGAGAACAGCCCCTTGCGTGCGCCGGCCGGCACTTCGCTCAAGGGGTAGTCGCTATCGGTAGTGGGGTGAGTCATTGCCAGGCTCCACAAGGTTAGGGAAGTCATGGCTATAGCAGGCGACGTGCCAACTGATCGGTTCGGCAGCACGTACAGAGCGGGTTGTGCGATGTGCACAATGAGAAAAGCTTTTTAAGCTTTTATGCGGATTATCGTTGTGTGAAATGAACAGGTTTGACCTGTCTTGGTGCGATGCCGACAGGGCATGCACCAAGAGGTCACGGGGCGACTCAATACGCTTTTGCCTGCTATTTGGCGGGTGCAGCCGTTCGCTATATGTAGGGTGGATGACGCTCTTTTCATCCACCATTGCGATCGCAGAGCGGTGGACGGATGAGGCGTCGTCCACCCTACGACGGGCCGCTTGCGCCTTGTAGCAGTGGCTTCACAGGGGTTACAGAAGACCGCGAGAGCGCTCAGCGGGTGCCGAGGAAGTCGCGCTTGCCCAGTTCCACGCCATTGTGACGCAGGATTGCGTAGGTGGTGGTGATGTGGAAGTACAGGTTCGGCAGCACGTGATCGAGCAGAAAGGCCTGGCCCTGAAAGTGGGTTTCCTTGTCTCGGCGCTTGAGGGTCACGGTGCGGTCTTCGCTACCGTCGAGCTGCGCGGCGCTGATGCCCTGCACGAACTCCAGCGTCTTGGCAATGCGCGCTTGCAGGTCGGCGAAGCTGGTTTCGTCATCGGCATGGCTCGGCGCTTCGACGCCGGCCAGCAGGGCAGCGCCAGCTTTGACGGTGTCGCAGGCGATCTGCACCTGGCGGCTCAGCGGGAACATATCCGGCGCCAGGCGTGAGCCGAGCAGCACGCTCTGTTCGATCTTGCGGGTTTCGGCGTTGGCCGCAGCGATGCCGAGAATGGTCGACAGATTGGTCAGCTGACGGGTGAATACCGGGATGGAAATGGAATGCATGGACAGGGACATGGTGTGCTCCAGTGGAAGACGGGGAGGCGCAGGCCGAAGGACCGTTGCCTGATAACCGTAGGATGGGTTTCCCCCTTCCTACGGGGTGACAGGAACCGAGCAGGCGCTTGAAAAACTCAAGCCATGGCAACGCAGGTAGTTTTTCAACAACCTGTTAACCGATGCTGATCGGCGGCAGGGTCGCCAGCTCGACAGTAAAGGCTTTACGTGGCGCGATGATTTCAGCTTCGCCGTCGACCACCAGTTCTTCGTTCTGGTTGAACACGCGGGTGGCGATGCGTACGCGGAATTTCGGCAGTTTCTCGAGAATTTCCAGGCGCACGGTCAGGGTGTCGCCGAGTTTGACCGGCTTCTGGAAGCTCATCTGCTGGCCTACGTAGATGGTGCCGGGGCCGGGCAGGGTGCAGGCCACGGCGGCGCTGATCAGTGCGCCGCTGAACATGCCGTGGGCGATGCGCTCCTTGAACATGGTGGTGGCAGCGTATTCGGCGTCCAGGTGTACCGGGTTGTGGTCACCGGAAACGGCGGCGAACAGCAGGATGTCGCGTTCTTCCACGGTCTTGCTGTAGGTAGCGGTCTGGCCGACTTCGAGGGCTTCGTAAGGCGTGTTGCTGCTTTGCGTCATGGATGGGGTTCCTGAGAATGTAATGGTCGCTGCTGGGGCTGCGAGAGCGTCTGTTCCAGCCAGTCGATCAGGTCGCGGGTGACCTCGTCACGGTTCAGCTCGTTGAGTAGTTCGTGGCGGGCCTGTGAATAGCATTTGAGTGTCGTGCGGGTATGTCCTGCTTGAGCCAGCGCGTTGGCCAGGCGTTGCAGGCCATTGCCCTGGCTGACCGGGTCGCTGTCGCCGCCGATGATCAGAATCGGCAACTGCGGCGCAATTTGCTTCAACGCGGCCTGCGGCGTGATCTGCTGCAGGCCATGCAGCAGGTCGAGCCACAACCCGTTGGTACAACGGAAACCGCACAAAGGGTCAGCAATGTAACGGTCGACTTCCTCGCTGTCACGGCTCAGCCAGTCGAACGGCGTGCGTACAGGCTTGAAAGCCTTGTTGAAGGTGCCGAACGACAGCCACTCGATCAGCGCGCTGCGCCCGGTCGCACCCTGGCGCCAGCGCTCGAAACGGGCGACCAGTGCGGCGGCCTGGTACGCGCTGAGCCTGCCGTAATTGGAGCCGCCAAGAATGGCGCCCTGCACGCTGCTGCTGTGGTGCATCAGGTACGCGATGGCGATAAAGCTGCCCATGCTGTGTCCGAGCAGGAAAATCGGCGTGTGCGGCCGCTGGTGGCGAATATGGTGGTTGAGCGTGGACAGGTCGCCGACCACATGGCCCCAGCCATTTTCATCGGCAAACTGGCCAAGCAGGCCATGCTGCGCGGTTTGCCCATGGCCGCGCTGGTCGATCGCGTAGAACTCGAAACCTGCAGCTACCAGCGCCTCAGCGAAACGGGCATAGCGGCCGCTGTGTTCGGCCATGCCATGGGCGAGCATCACCACTGCCTTGGGCTCGTGCGCGGGGCACCAGTGGTTGGCGTACAGAGGCACGCCATCACTGCTGTCGAGCCAGAAGCTGCGGTGCTGCATGGCGATTCCCTTGAGCCTGCGAATGCTCTGCATTGTAGACCCTGCAGGTACTGAAATTCACGGTATTGATTGTGGCTTTGCCAGGCTGTGGCCGGCTGCTAAGTTCGTCCGGGTGATATCACCGTCGGAAAACAAGGGATAACAACAATGCAGCCCGATTTCTGGAACGACAAACGCGCCCCCGGCGTGGCCAACGACATCGACATGACGGCTTATCAGTCGGTGCTCGAGGTGTTCGAACGCTCCTGCAAGACCTTCGCCGACCGGCCCGCATTCAGCAATCTGGGCAGAACGCTGACCTACGGCGAGCTGGACAAACTGTCCGGCGCGTTTGCCGCCTACCTGCAGAAGCACACCAACCTCAAGCCCGGCGACCGCATCGCCGTGCAGATGCCCAATGTGCTGCAGTACCCGATTGCCGTGTTCGGGGCGATGCGTGCTGGGCTGATCGTGGTCAACACCAACCCGCTGTATACCTCCCGCGAAATGCGCCATCAGTTCAAGGACGCCGGGGTGCGTGCCCTGGTGTACCTGAACATGTTCGGCAAACTGGTGCAGGAAGTGCTGCCCGACAGCGAGATCGAATACCTGATCGAAGCGCGCATGGGCGATATGCTGCCTACGCTCAAGGGCTGGCTCATCAACACCGTGGTGAATAAGGTCAAGAAGATGGTGCCTCCCTACTATCTGCCCCAGGCGCTGTCGTTCAAACAGGTGCTTCGCGATGGCGCTAGCCTTACGGCGCGCCCGCTCACCGCCGGCCAGGACGATATCGCCGTGCTGCAGTACACAGGCGGCACCACCGGCGTGGCCAAGGGCACCATGCTTACCCACGCAAACCTGATCGCCAACATGCTGCAGGCCAATGCCTGCATGTTGCAGCACGGCCCCGATGGCACGCCGCTGATGAAGCCCGGTCAAGAAGTGATGATCGCGCCGCTGCCGCTGTACCACATCTATGCCTTCACCATGAATTGCATGTGCATGATGGTCAACGGCAACCACAACGTGCTGATCACCAACCCACGCGATATCCCCGGTTTCGTCAAGGAACTGGGCAAGTGGCAGTTTTCCGCACTGCTGGGTCTCAACACCCTGTTCGTGGCACTGATGGATCACCCGGATTTCGACAAGCTCGACTTCAGCCACCTCAAAGTCACCAACTCAGGCGGCACGGCGCTGGTCAAGACCACCGCCGAGCGCTGGAAACACCTGACCGGCTGCACAGTGGTGGAAGGCTACGGGCTCACCGAAACCTCGCCAATCGCCAGCGCCAACCCCAGTGGCGACTTGGCGCGCTTGGGCACCGTCGGCATTCCGGTGCCGGGCACGGCGTTCAAGGTCATCGATGATGACGGCAACGAGCTGCCGCTGGGCGAGCGGGGCGAGCTGTGCATCAAGGGCCCACAGGTGATGAAGGGTTACTGGAATCGTCCCGACGCCACCGCCGAGGTGCTGGACGCTGAAGGCTGGTTCAAGTCCGGCGACATCGCGGTAATCGACGAAGACGGATTCGTGCGGATCGTCGACCGCAAGAAGGACATGATCATTGTCTCTGGCTTCAACGTGTACCCTAACGAGATCGAGGACGTGGTGATGGCCCACAGCAAGGTGGCCAGTTGTGCAGCCATCGGTGTGCCGGACGAAAAATCCGGGGAGGCGGTGAAGCTATTCGTGGTCAAGCGCGATGAGAGCCTCACCGCCGAAGAGCTCAAGGCCTACTGCAAGGAGAACTTCACCGGCTACAAAGTGCCGCGGCATATCGTTTTCCGCGACTCCCTGCCCATGACCAACGTTGGCAAGATCCTACGCCGCGAGCTGCGCGACGAAGAGTTGAAGAAGCTTGGCAGGACTTAGTCAGCGGCATGACTCAACCACGAGGGCCCTGCATTGCGGGGCCTTTTGCTTCGTGGCAGATAGCGTCGTCTCAAATTCGTAGCCTGGCTACAAAAGCTTGTATTGCCGTCACGACGCGCCGCCTTCCAGGTTTTACATCACTTCTCCCATTGCCAATCCGAACCGGCAAAAAAGGCCGCAGGCGTCTATCATGGGCGTTGCCTGTCAGCTGACGATGAATTCTGCCCGTCAATCAGCGGCAGTAAAATGCTTTGTGACTTATTCTTTTATATCGGTCACTTTCAATACTGATCGGCCTTTTCGAGCTCTGGTCGGTATCTGGCAACTCTGCTACTCTCGGCCCCGCTTTGCGCCTCACAGAGGCGAACTGCCAGGCATACATACAACAAACAACCGCATACGCGGTGAAGACAAGCTGTTGCTTAGGAGTGGGTGTCCATGACCGAAAACTTCTGGACGGACAAATATCCCGAGGGGATCGCGGCCGAGATCGATCCCGACCAGTACCCCAACGTTCAAGCGGTACTGAAGCAGTCCTGCCAGCGTTTTGCCGACAAGCCCGCGTTTACCAACCTGGGCAAGACCCTCACCTATGGTGAGATGTACGAGCAGTCCGGCCACTTCGCGGCCTATCTGCAGCAGCACACCGATCTCAAGCCCGGCGACCGCATCGCCGTGCAACTGCCCAACGTTCTGCAATATCCGGTCGTGGTGTTCGGCGCCATGCGTGCCGGCCTGGTGGTGGTCAACACCAACCCGCTGTACACCGCACGGGAAATGGAACACCAGTTCAAGGATTCCGGCGCCAAGGCGCTGGTGTGCCTGGCGAACATGGCGCACCTGGCCGAGCAGGTTGTGCCCAAGACCGACGTGAAGACCGTGATCGTCACCGAGGTCGGCGATATGCTATCGCCGCTCAAGCGTCTGTTGGTCAATGCCGTTGTCAAGTACGTGAAGAAGATGGTGCCGGCCTATAACCTGCCGAGCGCCGTCAAATTCACCGATGCTCTGAGCCAAGGCCGTGGCAAGGCGATCAACGAGGCCAGCCCAGACGCGCAGGATGTTGCCGTGCTGCAGTACACCGGTGGCACTACCGGCGTGGCCAAGGGCGCGATGCTCACGCACCGCAACCTGATCGCCAACATGTTGCAGTGCCGCGAGCTGATGGGTTCCAACCTCAACGAGGGCAGCGAGATTCTGGTCGCGCCGTTGCCGCTTTATCACATCTACGCCTTCACCTTTCACTGCATGGCGATGATGCATTGCGGCAACCACAACCTGCTGATCACCAACCCGCGTGATCTGCCGACCATGATCAAGGACCTGTCCAAGTTCAAGTTCAGTGGTTTCGTCGGCCTCAACACCCTGTTCGTGGCGCTGAGCAATAACGAGGGTTTCCAGAAACTCGACTTCTCCAAGCTCAAGGTCACCCTGTCCGGTGGCATGGCGCTGCAGCAGGCGGCCGCCGAGCGCTGGAAACAGGTTACCGGCTGCGCGATTTGCGAAGGCTACGGCTTGACCGAGACCAGCCCGGTAGCGTCGGTCAACCCGGTAACCCACAACCAGCTGGGTACCATCGGTATTCCGGCACCGTCTACCCTGTTCAAGGTGATCGATGATCAGGGCAATGACCTTGATTTGGGCGAAACCGGCGAGCTGTGCATCAAGGGCCCGCAGGTGATGAAGGGCTACTGGCAGCGCCAGGAAGCCACCGATGAAGTGATCGACGCCAACGGCTGGTTCAAGACCGGCGACATCGGCATCATCCAGCCCGACGGCTACATCCGTATCGTCGACCGCAAGAAGGACATGATTCTGGTGTCCGGCTTCAACGTCTACCCGAACGAGCTCGAAGAAGTGCTGGTGACCCTGCCTGGCGTGCTGCAGTGCGCGGCCATCGGTGTGCCGGACGAGCGTTCGGGCGAGTCGATCAAGGTGTTCGTGGTGGTCAAACCGGGCATGACCCTGACCAAAGAGCAGGTCATGCAGCACATGCACGACAACCTCACCGGCTACAAACGACCCAAGCAGGTCGAGTTCCGCGAAAGCCTGCCGACCACCAACGTCGGCAAGATCCTGCGCCGCGAACTGCGCGACGAAGAGCTGAAGAAACTCGGCAAGAAGTAACCCTTCGCGCCGTAGCAAAAGGCCCTGCATCGCAGGGCCTTTTGCGTTGTGGGGATCGAGCTGTTCGATTCCGTAGCCTGGCGTTGAGCGCAGCGAAACCCGGGAATCAACCTGGGTCTCGCTGCGTCCAACGCCAGGCTACAAGTCAGGCGTCTTTCAGATACCGCTCGTAAAACTCGATAGTTGCCACATTCTTGTCCTTGGCTTCGAACATGATGTCGAAGCGATCTAGAA
This sequence comes from Phytopseudomonas punonensis, assembly GCF_900142655.1. GTDB lineage: Bacteria > Pseudomonadota > Gammaproteobacteria > Pseudomonadales > Pseudomonadaceae > Aquipseudomonas > Aquipseudomonas punonensis. The sequence continues at coordinate 348,604 of NZ_FRBQ01000003.1, forward strand.
ACTGCAGCACGTACTCGTTGGTCCAGTGGTTCCACATCCGCGCGCTGTGGCCGTACAGCTCGCGCTTGGGCGCGACCTTGAGTACCTCGGGCATCTCAAGTTTCTGCTCGGCGCTCAGCCCGAGTTCCTGCAGGCGTTCCTGAGGCTGCGAAAGGTGCATGGTCGGGCGTACACCGCGCCAGCTTTCGATGATCCGCGCCACGCGTTCGCTGTGCGGATCGATGTAGTCGTCCTCGTGAATCCAGCAGTGGTGTACGTCGAGCACTACGGGCGCGAGATCGGCCAGCCCCAGGCAGGCATCTACGCCGTAGGTCTTCTCGTCGTTCTCGAAGGTGATGCACTGGCGCGCTTCATGGGACAACCGCGGCCACACCGCACGAATACCGTCGCCACCCAGCTTGCCGGCGATATGCAGATTGCACTTGAAGTCCTGAAAGGTCCGCCCGTAACCCATCATGCGGATCATGTCGGCGTGGTACTCGAACTCGGCGAGGCTGTTTTCCACCACGTCCGGGCGATCCGAGCCCAGCACGCAATACTGGCCAGGGTGCATCGACAGGCGAATATTGGCCGCGCGCGCCACTTCACCAATCGCCGCAAAACCCTCGATCAGGCGCTGCTGCATCTCGGGTTGCTGATAGAAGGCGGCTACCTTCGGGTGGCTATAGAACGGCAGCAGGTCGCTGCTCAAACGCAGCATCTGCAACGGTTTTGGCAGCGTCACCACATAGGCGAGCAGGCGCAGCTGAGCTTGCAGGTTGTGCTCGACGATCTCGGTCAGCTTGGCGTATGCCACAGGCGTGGCGACGCTTTCCATCCACCGCAACGTTGTGGTGCGCGGATTGAACGCCGCCTCGATGGTTTTCAGCTCACCTGCCGGCAGGCTCTGGTCGGGGTGGCGGTACTGACAAGGGAAGCCAATGCGGTGTAGCGACATCTGTAACCTCGAAACAGAAGAGAGCTGCGCGTTCAGACAGGCGCGGCGTTCGATCACTCATTGTTTCGATTATGCCGCAGGCGGCGCTCAGCCGCCTCGCGTATGAAACCTACCGCTACCCGGTTTGAAACGCGTCGCCATGAGCATCAGTACCAGCGTGGCAGCGGCCATCATCAGCCAACTCAGACGCAGGTCGTTGGCGTATTGGCGCAGCAGGCCGGCGAGCAGCGGTGAGGTGGCGGCGATCAGGTAGCCGCCGCCCTGCACGAAGGCCAGCAGGTCGCCAGTCTGGCGTGGGTCGTCGAGATGATCCTGAGCGACCACCAGCGACAGCGGAAACAGCGCGCCGATACCGATGCCGATCAGCACGCAAATCGGTACTACCAGCGCTAGTGGCGCCAGCACCAGGGCGATCAGCCCAAGCAGCAGGCAAACCAGCACGACGCCCAGCAGCACGCGGCGATCCGGGCAGCGCGCCAGCAGGCTTGAGGCCAGCAGGCCGGCGGCGACTTCACAGAGCGTCAGGGCGGCCAGCAACAGGCCGCTGGCCTCGGCGCTCCAGCCCAGCGAGGTGTAGTAGGGCGGCAGCCAGGCCAGCACTAGCGTATAGCCGGCGGTGCCGACCCCGAAGAAGGCCATCAGCAGCCAGGCGCGCGGCGAGCGCCAGGGGTTGAGCGGCGCGGCTGCTTGGGCGGCAGCGGGTTCGTCGGCTGGCGCGGCGCGGTTCCACACCAGGCAGGCGACGATGGCCGGCACGGCCCAAGTCGCCAGTGCCCATGACCAGCCCAGCCACTGCGCGAGCCACGGCGTCAGCGCCGCACCGAAAGCCGCGCCGCCCATGATCGCGCAGCTGTAGAAGCCGATCAGGCGGCCGGCGTCATGGCTGAAACGCGCCTTGATCAACCCCGGTAGCAGTGCCTGCACGAAGGCGATACCGGCGCCGGCCAGTAGTGCGCTGATCAGCAGCGGCGTGGCCTGCGGCAGCAGTCCACGTGCCAGGCAGGCGACGGCGATCAGCAGGGTGCCGAGCCAGATGCCGCGGCGTTCGCCGAGCCTTCCGCGCAAGAAGGTCGCCGCCAGGGCGCCGAGGCCCATGATCACGATTGGCAGGCTGGTCAGCAGGCTGGCGCCCACGTGCCCCAGGTGCGTATCCAGCTGAATGCGGTCGAGCAGCGGGCCCACGGCCGCAAGTACGGGGCGCAGGTTCAGGCCCAGCAGAATGATCGCCAGCAGCAACAGGGTTTGCTTTTTCATTGCGCGTTCTCCTGAGCGCCGCGCCAGGCCACCAGTAGTACGCCGACCACGATGCACAGGGCTGACAGCGCCAGGCTCAGGCTGCCTTGTTCGCCAAGCAGACCAATGGCCATGGCCGCGCCGGTGATCGCTGCTACCGAGCCGATCTGGCTGAGAAATACGGTACCCGCCAGCTTCTGGAGGATGAAGAACAGCGCGTAGACCGCCGCGAACAACAGCATCTGCACCAGCATCAGGCCGACGCCCATGGTGCTGCTTAGGTTCGGCGAGAAGTCCACGCCAAACAGGGCCGTCAGCCCCAGCAGCAGCGCGCCACCCAGCAGCATGCCGGGCGCCAGCGACAAAGGCGCGGCGCCAATGGGCCAGTAACGGGCGCGGTAGATATTGCCCAACGCCAGGAACACTGGCACGCAAAGTGCGGCCACCACCCATAGCGCCGGGCTGTCGCCGCCGTGCAGCTTGTCGAGGGCCAGCAACAGGCTGCCGGACAGGCCGATGCAGATACCTACCAGGCGGATACGACTGAGCGCCTCCATGCGCAGCACCAGGGCCAGCAAGTAGGTGAACAGGGGCGGGAAAGCCAGGCACATCGAGGCGAAGCCGGCACCAACATGGCCGATTGAGCTGAACAGCAGGGCGTTCGGCAGCGCGATGCTGAGCAGGCCCGATGCCAGGTAATAGCGTTGTTGCGGCAGGCTCATGCCAGGCCGCTCGCCACGCCACCAGGCGAACAGCAATAACAGCAGACCGCCGCCGATCAGGCCCCACAGCAGGTAGGCCATCGGCTGCCAGCCGACGTTGCCGGCCAACTTGACCAGAATACTGGTGAGCCCCATTAGCGCGCCGATGGTGAATAGCAGGGCCAGGGCCAAAACGGGTCGATGCTGCGTGCCTGCCATGCAGGTGTCTCCTCTGACGGGTTACGCTAAGATGCAAACATTCTTTTTGAAAAGTATCTTGATGGCAAGATAAATTGAGGTCGACATGCGAGATCGAGCACACCTGGCCACCGAGCAGTGGCGTGAACAACGTCCGGATGTGGATGGTTTTGCCATGGCCGTGATTGGGCGACTAGGCGAGCTGAGCCAGGTGATCAGCCGCGACCACCTACTGCCGTTCTTCGCCAGTCACGGACTGCAGGCCGGTGAGTTCGACGTGCTCGCTACGCTTCGTCGCTCTGGCGAGCCCTATGCGCTGATGCCCACAGCGTTGTACGAAAGCGCGATGATTTCCTCCGGCGGCATGACCAGCCGCATCGACCGCCTGGAAAAGGCCGGGTTGATCGAGCGGCGCAAGCACCCGAGCGATCGCCGCGGCATTCTGGTGGCGCTGACAGCCGCTGGCTTTGAACTGATCGACAGCATGCTCGCCGCTCATGTTGCTAACCTGCAAGGCGTTCTGGCCGCCCTCAGTGACGAGGAAAAACAGCAGTTATATGCGCTCACCGGCAAGCTGCTGGCCAACCTGCAACCGGGTGAATGAAAGGAATCGAACCCATGTCGCTCACGGCATTGATCATCGGCGTGTTCGCCCAGCTCTTCTTCGCAGGCCTGCAAGGCCTGATCGTGGTGTTCTCCGGCGCGGCCATCGCCAACAACAGCGAGTTGACGCCCTTTCAGGACCGCCTGCTGTCGAGCCTGATGCTGTTGCTCCCTGGCATATCGCTGGCCACCGCCGGCCTTTTGGTGGTCGGCTACCTCAGCTCGGCGCCGTGGCTGTCCAACCTCTGGCATCTGATTCCGGTAGTGACGTTCGGGTTGTATCTGCTGTTCGTGCTGTTCCTGAATCGCTGAACAGGCAGGGCAGCATGGATGAGATTCTGGGCTACCTTGGTGGGCTGATCGAACGCGGTTTCCGGCTGTTCGGATTATGGATATTGAAGCTATTGACAGATGGCCGTTACAGAGACACCAACAGCTACCTGTATTTCCTGCCTACCTTCATCGGCTTCGTGACCCTCGCAGTCCTGTCGATCGCCATCCTCTGCATCTTCCTCTTCTTGCTCAGCTAGTCGCCTGGCTTTTGGGCGCGCGTAGCTGACTTCCTCTCATCATCTGGTGCTCTCAGTAGGGTGGGTCAGGGTGCGTAGCTGGCGCTTCACCTGCGCGGCCCGACCTGTCCGCCATCAGCGATTGATGACCTTGCTGGATATGGAATAAAAATCTAATATAGACAAATATTTTGTATCGCTCTGATTTTGGGCCTCCGCGGTCACAAGTCGCCATGCATGGCTTGTTAACCCGCATACCCCTACCAGAGCCGATTTCCGCATCATCATCTCCGACACTAGAGGTTCCAGATGCCACTCGACGATACCTACCTGCAGCAGCTTTTCGCGGCGATCAGCGAGGCGCATGTCGCGCTGCGTCCGGAGGTGGCGGTAACGCCGCTCGTTCACAGTGCGGCGTTGTCCTCGATGACAGGCTGCGAGGTTTACCTCAAGTGCGAGCACCTGCAGCACACCGGGTCGTTCAAGTTTCGCGGTGCCAGCAACAAGATTCGCCTGCTGCCGGAAGCGCAGCGCAAAACGGGCGTGATCACGGCATCGTCCGGTAACCATGGCCAGGCGCTTGCGCTGGCCGGCAGGACGCTCGGCGTGCCTGTCACCGTCTACACCACTGCGACGGCTTCGCGCGTCAAACTCGATGCCATACGTGCCCAGGGCGCAGAGGTGGTAAGCCTGGATACGGACCCGCTGAGTGTCGAGCTGGAAGCCGCCCGCCAGGCCGAGCAGCAGGGCAAGCCGTTCGTTTCCCCCTACAACGACGCCCAGGTGATCGCCGGTCAGGGCACCATCGGCATGGAGCTGTATGAGCAGGCCGAGCAGCTGGATGCGGTCTTCGTCGCGGTTGGTGGCGGCGGGATGATTTCAGGCATCGGCACCGCGCTCGACCGCCTGAGCCCGGCAACCCAGATCATCGCCTGCTGGCCTGCCAGTGCCCCGACGCTGCAGAAGTCGCTGGAGGCCGGAGCGATTATCGACATGGAGGAGGGCGAGACCCTGTCCGACGGTACCGCCGGCGGTGTCGAGCCGGGCAGCATTACCTTTCCGCTGTGCCAGCATCTGATCGATCGCGCCGTGCTGGTTTCCGAGCAGGAGATCAAAGAGGCAATGCGCGATGTTGCGGCAACCGAACGCTGGATCATCGAAGGCGCCGCCGGCGTTGCCATGGCCGCGATGAAAAAGCTCGCACCAGAGTTGCGCGGCAAGCGCGTTGCCGTGGTGATCTGTGGTCGCAACATCACCCTCGAAAAAATCCTCGGCGCGCTGGCGTGAGGATCGTCGACAAGCAGCAAATCGTTGCCCATATCGATCTCGACCTGGCGGTGCAGTGGATCGAAGAAGGCTTCGTCGCGTTCTCCAATGGGACGGTGCAGGTACCGCCCGTGCAGAGCTTTGCGTTCACCGGCGCCAATGGTGATTGCTGCGTTAAATCCGCCTTCATGGAGGGCAGCGAAACTTTCACCGTCAAGATTTCAACCGGCTTCTACGACAACCCCGGCAAGGGGCTGGCGAGCAATGACGGGCTGATGCTGGTGCTGTCGGCAAGCAACGGCCAGCCGATCGCGCTGTTGCAGGATGAAGGCTGGCTCACCTGCATGCGCACGGCGCTGGCTGGGCGTATCGCGGCACGGCTTCTCGCGCCGCGAGAGGTGCATGCCATTGGCATTCTCGGTACGGGGATGCAGGCGCGCATGCAGCTCGAACAGCTGCTGCCGGTTACCGCGTGCCGCAGGGTAATTGTCTGGGGGCGCAGCGAGGTTGCTCTGGCGTCTTATAAAGCCTTCGCAAGCGCGCTCGGATTCGAGGTTCACACCACCGTCGATCCGCGAGAGGTGGCGCAAGGTGCCAACCTGATCGTGTGTGCAACGCCATCGCGACAAGCGCTTATCGACAACAAGTGGGTCAGGCCGGGCACGCATATCACTGCAGTCGGCGCGGATGCGCCCGGTAAGCAGGAGCTCGACCCGCTGCTGGTCGCGCGTGCAGATCGCATCATCGTCGACTCGATCGTTCAATGCCGGCAGTACGGCGAGGTGTCCCATGCCTTGAAGGCCGGGCTGATCGAGGAAGGAAGGTTGAGTGAAATCGGCGCCTTGCTGGATGGGCGAATTAGCGGACGTGCGAATGACGATGAAATAACCCTCGTCGACCTGACCGGGGTCGCCATTCAGGACGCGCAAATCGCGCGCTGTGCGCTGCAGTCTCTGCCATGACTCGCCCGCCTCAGGTGGCGCGCAGGGCCTTGAGGTATTTGTAGACCGTCGCCCGGCCCATGTTCAGTACGTTGGCGATGTAGTCCGTTGCGCTACGCCCATCAAAAGCACCTTCGTTGAAAAGCGCCTCGATCAGCTCCTTCTTGTGCTTCTGGCTCAGTGTGCCGAGGGCCAGTTGCCTGTCGCGCAGCCAGCTGTGAAGAAAGGTGTTGATCCGCTCCTGCCAGTCATCCCGGAAGAGGGTGTCCGGTTGGGCAATGATGCGGCTCACCTGGAAGAACGCATCGAGTGCTTCACGCGCCTGCTCGAGTACCGACAGGTTGAGGTTGATGCACATTAGCGCTTTGGGCTGGCCTTGGTCGTTGCGCAGCACACTGCTGATCGAGCGGATTTTCTGGCCGTTCCAGTTCAGCTTCTCGTATGGGCCGAGATTGGACGCTGAGGCGAGGTCGCCCGCGATGTCCTCAAGGGCCGAATCGTCGCCGAGTGTGCGCTTGGAGATATTGTTGGCGATGTGCACAACCGTCTGGCTGGCCAGGTCGTGAATGACCACTTCCGCATGAGGAAAAAGCAGCGTGGCGATGCTGTCGGCAATGGCTTTGTAGTTGTCGAGATCTTTCATTGTTCAGCGCTTCGTTCCGGGTTCCATGGCAGGCACGGATGGTGTGTGCATGAGACTAATGGGGGCGATCATATCAGCTTGGTTTACCTGCCAAGCCCGGTTTGCTGCTGGCTTCACCAGCACCCGCCGAAGAGCCCTCATGAACCCCTTATAGGCGGTGATGCTCGATCAGAAAATCCACGAACAGCCGCACCCGCGCCGGCATCGTCGGGCCGCCGACGAATACCGCGTGGATCGGTTCCCGCTCGCCGGGGTTGTAGGCTTCGAGCAGTTGCACCAGATCGCCGCGCCCGATGTCCTCGTTGACCGTGAAGGCGCCGATACGGGCGATGCCGGCACCGACGCGGGCCAACTGCGCCAGTGCTTCGCCGCTGCTGCATTCGATGTTGCCGCATACCTTCAGGGAGAACACCTCGCCGTCGCGCACGAAGGGCCAGTTGGGCTCGGCGCGGCGGAAGTTGAAGCGCAGGCAGTTGTGCTGCAGCAGGTCTTCCGGCGCCTGGGGCGTGCCGTGACGCGCCAGGTAGTCGGGCGAGGCCACCACCACTTGGCCGGTGTCGCCGATCTTGCGAGCGGTCAGTGGGCTGTCCGGCAGGGGGCCGAAACGCACTGCTACGTCGGCCTGGCCGCCAAGAATGTCCACCACCTCATCGCCGAGAGTCAGGTCGACGACGATGTTCGGATAGCGCGCGCTGAAGGCCGCCACCAGCGGCACGATGGCCTGCCGACCATGACCGAGCGCAGCGCTGACCCGCAGGCGGCCCTTGGGCACGCTCTGGTCGGCGATGGCGTCTTCGACTTCCGCCAGGTCCGCGAGAATGCGCCGGGCGCCACGCAGATACGCCTCGCCTTCAGCCGTGAAGGTGATTGCCCGGGTGGTGCGCAGCAGCAGGCGGGTGCCCAGGCGCAGTTCGGTGCGGGCGATGATGCGGCTGACCGCCGAGGGCGTCATGCCCAGCGTACGCGCCGCTGCCGACAGGCTGCCTTCCTGCGCCACGCGCACCAGCACTTCCATCTCGCCTGATCGGCCGCCTACGTCCATTTGTGCCTCTGCAGCAAAGGTGTTTGCCAGAAATGCGGTCTACCGCCATTGGGGTCGGGATCGTAGCATTTGCGGCATAGATAAGGAGCCTCTCATGCGTATCAATCCACCCCTCGTCGCGCTCGCCACCGGTGCGTTCGGCATCGGCGTTACCGAGTTCGCCCCCATGGGCATGTTGCCCGGCATCGCCAGTGATCTTGGCGTGTCGATTCCCGCCGCCGGCCTGCTGGTCAGCGCCTATGCCATCGGTGTGCTGATCGGCGCGCCGCTGATGACTCTTACCACCGGCAAGATTCCCCGGCGCTACCTGCTGATCGGGCTGATGGCCATCTTCACCCTCGGCAACCTGATGTCCGCCCTGGCCACCGACTACACCAGCCTGCTGATCGCCCGTGTGGTCACCTCGCTCAACCACGGCGCCTTCTTTGGCGTTGGCTCGGTGGTAGCTGCCAGCCTGGTTGCGCCGGACAAACGGGCCGGCGCGGTCGCGGCGATGTTCATGGGCTTGACCCTGGCGACCATCGGCGGCGTGCCGCTGGCTGCCTGGTTCGGTGAGTTGCTTGGCTGGCGCACGGCGTTCTGGGGCATCTCCGGCCTGGGCGTGATCACCATGCTCGCGCTGTGGTTCGCCTTGCCGAACGTCGAGCTGCCGAAGAGCGATGGCGTACTCGCTGAAATCCGCGTGCTCGGCCGTGGCCCGGTGCTCGCCGCGCTGGCCCTGACCGTGGTCGGCTCCAGTGCGATGTTCACCGTGTTCACCTACATCGCGCCGATTCTCAGCACACAGACCCACGCGTCCACCGGCTTTATCACCGCCATGCTGGTGCTCTACGGTGTGGGCCTGACGCTTGGCAACATGTGGGGCGGCAAGGCGGCGGATCGCTCCATCGACCGCACCCTGATCGCCTCGCTGAGTGCGCTGATCCTGGTGCTGCTGGCCTTTACCGTGCTGATGCGTTGGCCGCTGCCAGCCGCGGTGGCCATTCTCATCTGGGGCATCGCTAGCTTCGCCATCGTGCCGCCACTGCAGATGCGCGTGATGGAGGCGGCTAAGGCGGCGCCCAATCTTGCTTCGGCGGTGAATATCGGCGCCTTCAACCTGGGCAATGCCGTAGGTGCCGCTGTCGGTGGCGTAGTGATCAACGCCGGGCTCGGTTATCCGGCTATCTCGCTGGCCGGAGCGGCGATGGCAGGGCTGGGGTTGTTGATGGTGTTGGGGTTTGCGTGGCGGTCGAGGGTAGTAGTGGCACCAGTGACCTAAAAAGGCGTTAATTGAAAAGGGACGGATTAAATAAATCCGTCCCTTTTTCGTTAGGGTGTCAGCTGGAAGGCCACAGCAAACTCTAGAACTGCGTCACCACTGTAACGCCAGTGGTCTCGAAGCGATCCATATTCACCAGCGCGTCGATGGACTGCTCCAGGCTGATGGTTTTGCCGACCAGCTTCTCGGGCGCCAGTTTGCCGGACGCAATCATCTCGAACATGGCGTCATAGCGGTGCGCTTGCATGCCGTGGCTGCCGTAAATCTCCAGCTCGTGGGCGATGACCTTGCTCATCGGGATCGCCGGCGTGGCGTGGTCAGCGAGCATCAGGCCGACCTGGACGTGCCTGCCACGACGGCGCAAGTTGTTGATGGAGTTGAAGCAGGTGGTTGGGTGCCCCAACGCATCGAGCGATACGTGGGCGCCCCCGTGGGTAATCTCCATGACTGCCTCGGTTACGTCCGCCACCTGGGTCGCGTTCACCGTCGCCACGGCCCCTAGGGCACGAGCCAGTGCCAGCTTGTCGTCGGCGATGTCGATAGCGATGACATTGGCGCCAATGGCTTGGGCGATCATCACGGCCGATAGGCCCACACCGCCGCACCCGTGCACCGCTACCCACTGGCCGGCGCTGACTTTGCCTTGGTCGACGACCGCGCGAAATGAGGTGACGAAACGGCAACCCAGGCTGGCGGCGGTTGCGTAGTCCATGTGCTCGGGCAGTGCGACCAGATTCAGGTCGGCCTGGTGGATGCCCACATACTCCGCGAACGAACCCCAATGGGTAAAACCTGGCTGGAACTGCGTGTGGCAGACCTGTTGATTACCGCTGTTGCACTCGGGGCAGGCGCCGCAACCACCTACGAAAGGCACGGTTACCCGGTCGCCTACTTTCCACTTGGTCACATCACGGCCGACTTCCGCCACGACGCCGGCCAGCTCGTGCCCCGGCACGTGCGGCAACTGGATATCCGGGTCATGGCCTTTCCAGCCATGCCAGTCGCTGCGGCACACGCCCGTGCCTTTGACCTGAATGACCACGCCGTGGCGTTCTGCGCTGGGATCAGCGACCGTCATTACGCGCGGCGGCTGAGAAAAGGCTTCGTAGACAACGGCTTTCATGGAGCACCTCTGATTGAACAATCGCTAGGACTTCAGTTCGGCACCACTTGGTACGCAATAGCTAGGAAGGACACCGGCTTATTACCGGTACGGACTACTGCGCCGCATTGTTGCGTGATGGAAACTTGCATTCATTATGAATAAACGCCCTGAAATTACCTTTCAGAATAAGATTGACAATTCGCGGTTATTGAAATGATCCTTCATTAATACGTTTTTATATGAAAGGAATTTCCATGCCGACTGGCATTGATAAAGTAGACATTGCAATCTGTGATCGGCTGCAGCGTGACGGCAGGTTGTCGAACGTGAAGCTCGCGCAACAAGTTGCCCTTAGCGAAGCCTCCTGTTGGCGCAGACAAAAGCGCCTTGAGGAATGTGGCGTTATCGAGGGATACCAAGCCATTCTCAACCGTAAAAAATTAGGGCTTGGAGTCATGGCCTTCGTGCAGATTTCCTGCACCGATCACAGCGAAGAGGCGACCGCCAAGTTTGAAAGCATCATCGCCTCCGCGCCGCAGGTGCTCAGTTGCCACAACACTACTGGCGAGGCCGACTTCCTGCTTCAGGTGGTGGCACGCGATCTGGATAGTTACAGCCGGTTCGTCGAGAAAGTGCTGAGGGCACTGCCAGGTGTCTCCAGTATTCGCTCCAACCTCTCCCTGCGGGAAATGAAGACCACCAATCGGCTCCCTGCTAGCGAAATCCTGAGCATCTAAGGTATTGCGCTGCACCATTGCGCCAGCTACGGCCAGGCTGCGATGCAGGGAGCGATGCGGTATCGTGTCGATCACAGACACCCGGATGTTCACCGCAGATGCCCCATGATCTTTTCATCGTCGCTGACGATCACCCGCTTTTTCGTGATGGACTGGTGCGGCTGCTAGCACAGGCACGACCGGACGCCTCGATCAAAGAGGCGGCGACGCTGGATGAGGCCTTGACGCTGGCTCGGTCGCAGCTTCCTACGGGCATTTTTCTGGACCTGATGTATTCGAGCGATAACCAGTGGGCCTCTATCGCGGACTGGCGCCAGGAGTTCCCCACTTCGCTACTGCTGGTGGTGTCGATGTGCGAAGACCCGCTGGTGGTCGAGCGCATCATGAGCCAGGGGGCCAGCGCCTTTATCGGCAAATCGCTGCCTCCCCACGAGGTCGCCGAGGCGTTGACGGCCGCGTTGAATGGCGAGCGTGTGGTTCGCTGCGCGCCCCAGGGCCGTTTCACCGCCTATGAGCCACCTGCCACCGCCGACCATTTCTCGTCGCTCACTGCACGGCAATTCGAGGTGCTGCAGCTCATCACGGCTGGGCTGAGCAACAAGGAGATCGCACAGGTGCTGCGTATCTCCCCCTTTACCGTGCGCATTCATGTCTCTGCGCTGCTGAGTGCGCTTGGCGTGAGCTCGCGTGCGGCCGCCGCGGCGCTGGGCGCCCGGCATGGGCTAGGTGCGCAGAATCGAGGTGCCTAGGTCAGGTGCGGTGGCCTAGCGCTCAGCCAGTTCGGCGATAACGCGCTGCAACTCGGTTGAGCGCACTGGTTTCGACAGCAGCGGTATGCTCGGGTCCGGTAACGCTGATCTGATCTTTTCCGGGGCGTGACCCGTGAGGATCAACGCCGGTAACGAGCGGCCATGCCACTTTTCGAGCTGCGCCAGGCACTCAACGCCTGTGGCTTCACGGCCCAAATCGAAATCCGTTACCACCACATCGCAGGGCAACGCTTCAGTGGGCGGGCTGTCGATAGCGGTCACCTTGCATCCCCAGGAGCGCAGCAATTTAGCCATTGCCTCCAGCACGCTACGGTCATCCTCGATGAGCAGCACATGAATGCCTTCTAGGTGGGCGACAGGCTCGGCTGCTGGCAGCGCAGCGGTCGCCCCGTGAGGCATGACTTCCGGCAGGCCTTCCAGGGTGATCGAGGTGCCATGGCCGACTCGCGAGGCGACACTGATGCGCAAGTCGAGGAGGGTGGCGATGCGTTTGACGATGCTCAAGCCCAGGCCAATGCCTTCGACATCCCGATCTCGCTCCTGGCGTACGCGATAGAACTCTTCGAACAGGTGCGGCAGATGCTCCGGGGCAATGCCCGGGCCACGATCATGCAGTTGCAGGGTGAGGGTCGAACCACGCCGGCGGCAGGCAATGAGTAACGGGCTACCCGGCGCGTATTTGATCGCATTGGAGATCAGGTTTTGCAGCAGGGTGCTGAGTAGCGCCGGGTCGCTGTAGGTCAGCGTGGCGGCGCCACGTATGCGGATATCCACCCCGGCCCAGCGCGCGGCTTCGCTGTTCTGCTTCTTCAGGTCGGCTAACAGTCGATGCAGATCCAGCGGCTGATTGCGCGGCAAGACCTGCTGCTGATCGAGCGTGTAGATGTCGAGCAGCGAGCGGAAAAGCTGCTCGACGCTTAGCAGGGAGCGGTCGACGCTATCGATCAACTGATGTTGCTCGGCATTGAGCGGGGTGCCCCGCAGGCACGTGGTGAACAAGCCGATCGCGTGAATGGGTTGGCGCAGGTCATGGCTGGCCTGCGCCAGAAAGCGCGACTTGTCCTGGTCGGCACGCTTGGCGGCCGCCATGGCCTCCTGCAAACGCCCCAGCAGGAAGTAGCTGAAGGTGGGCAGCACCAGCATGCTCAGCACCATCATCACCAGAACCGCCGGGTGCTCCTGCAGGAAGGGCATGAAGGCCGCAATCAGCGCGATAGAGGCAAGGCCGAAGGTTGTAGCGAGAATCAGATAGGGCCGGCCAAAGCGCACGCCATTGCCAACCGTCATGCTCAAAAGGACGCAGAACGTGGGTAGCAAGGTTTCCTGCCCGAGAATCATCACCGCGCAGGCGCCCAGATTGTCCAGCAGCATGGCGGCAACCCTGCGCCACACCATGGGCTGTGGCAAGAACCAGAGGTGGGCGAGCATTAGCAGCGACAGCAGCGTGAACACCGTTCCGCTAACCAGAACCGCCTTCAGCAGTTCGGCATCGAGCAGCCCCAGCGGATACATGATCAGGGCATAGAGCGATACGACGAAAACCACCACCAGGCGCAGTTGTGCCTGGCTGAATTCCAAATCCTCTAAGCGAAACAGCGACTTCATGAAGGGGCTTCCGAAACCAGATCAAGCGGGCGACCTTAACGGAATTTATTCCCAGGGTGCCATGCAAGATGTGAGGTGCTGAAAATCAAAGTGCGCAGCAGGCTGTCTTGTAAGACGGCATGGGATAAGCTTGCGCCGACAATCAACCACGAAGTTGTTAACTGAACGATGGGTTTTGAGCAATTAGCTGATCTACGCGACCGCCTGCGAGCTGAAAAGCAGCAGGTGAAAACCGAGCCTGCCAAGCCGCGCAAGCGCCAGCCTGCCTCGCCAAAAAAGACTCAGGAGCAGGACCCTGCGCTGGAGGCGATCTGGCGTTTGCAGAAGCACTTCCCGCTGGCCTTCCCGGTCAATCCCGCCCCCAAGGTTCCGCTCAAGGAAGGCATTCTCAAGGATGCCGAGCAGCACCTGGAGAAGCTGGGCATATCCCAGGAGCAGCTCAAGCTTGGCTTGGCATCCTGGTGCCGGGGCGGTCGCTACTGGGCTAGCATGATCGAAGATGCCCCGCGCCTGGACTTGGATGGCCAGGCAGCTGGCACGGTGACGGCGGCCCAGGCACTGCATGCCAAGCAGCAGGCCAGACGCCAGCGCAGCCAGATGCGTCGAGCTCAGCAGAAGCCGAAAGAACCGGCCGCCACTGCTGATAGCGATGCCTGACAGCGCAGTCACTGCGCACACGGCCTTCCCGCAATAGCGAAACCAGCGAACCACTGCCAGGGTGAATGGCGTTAGCCTTACATTCTGGCCAGTGCCGCTGCCTTTCCTGGACCCGACCCTCATGCTGCATAAGCTCGGCCTCTGCCTTAGCGCCATGCTTCTGCCAGTGCTCACGGCCTGCACCGGCAAGCCGATGGAGCGCAAGGTGGTGTACGAGAACTCGGTTTACCACTGGCGCATCGAGCATGTGATCGTGCGTAACTTCCCGGCGGGCAGCCACCAGTACTACGAGGTGTTCCTAAAGGATCAGCCGTTGGTATTGCCGGCATCGGCCTTCAACGATCAGCGTGATATCGGCCAGTTCATCGCGGCCGGTGGCTTCGATGTCGGGCACTGGCGTAACAAGTCGATCGTGGTGGCGTTCGAGAATATTCAAGCGCGAGAAGGGCAGTCGGTGCGGTTGATTCGCTCGGTGATGATCACTCCGGATCTCACCGATGGCGAAGTGGTGCTGACGGATATGTACACCCAGCAAGAAGTGCTTGTGCAGCGGGTCGGGCCAGGCAACTGACCCAGTGCTCGCTCAGGCTTGGCTCTGGCCCAGCACGTTGGCTTCGTGGGTGATGGCGAGCATGTTGCGCATTGGCGAGGCGTAATTGGTTCTAAAAAGGCGCAGATTATTTTCTGGTTGTTTTCTCGCGCTCAGCTTCCTCGCCAATGCAGATCCTGGGGGATTTGAATCCCATGGCAATCCACGCGGCCAACAGCTTTGCATAGAATCGCCAGGTCTGAAGCGTGCCCGCTGGAACACTCTCATCGAGCGCCAGTTGGTCTCTTCTGTCGCGGGTCATGGTGCGCAGCTGCGGCGTTGGCCGTGTCTCTGCGGGCCAGAGACTCGAATAAAGGCTGAGCCAGTGGCCGCTCTGGAATTCGAGAAAGATCGGGCTGTTGCAGCACCGGCTGATTACGCGGCGCGTTGGAGCTTTAGGCCCGAGCCGGAAAGCCTCCAGAAGATCCCGGCCGCGCAGGATTTGGATCCTGTCTTTGCGATAGAGCACAAACTGCGTGCCTGCATTGCGCTCCAGCATTGGCCGCGCAAGCGGCAGCTGCTCAAGACGTGCCGCCGCTTCCCGGCAACTGTTGCAATGGCATTCGGTGGAGATGAACGGCGCCCCATCGAGTTCGATGGCAACCTTTGCGCAATCGCACGTCACAACGTTCTTAGCCAAGCTGCCACTTCTTGAAGATTGGTCTTGCTGCCTTCTGACGCCCCAAACAACAGGCGTCTTTGAGCCGCAAAGCCATTCTCTCGTCATCGATTGCTATCGAGGTTGATCGGCATCGTATCGCCCTGCCAGGAAGGAAGCCCAGCGCCGTTCGGCTGGCGCCTAGCTTTGAGACAATGGCGCTGGGAGAGCTGTTCATCAGGCGCGCAGTACTAACGAAAATAAATAGGCGGCAGACCGCAATTAACGTCGCATTGAGCCGTAGCACTCGATGATATTTGAAGAGGTGGGTTCTTTATTTAATGTGGCGTGATATATAGATTTTGGGCTTAAGCGCGTATCCGCTAACTAATTTCTTCCAGGCTTCGACTGCTAGTAGGAATTGGATAGAGTTTACATCTGTGATGTTTTTAACGTCTTCTTCGAATACAAACCAAAGCGCCGCCGAAGTCAGCTTCTTGTTGAACTTTATTTTGTTGTTTTTGATGAGGGTTATTGAGTCTTTCGATTGCTCAATGTTGTAGATTAACTCGGGCTTCTTTTTTGAGATCTTTACGGAAATTATTTCGCCTTTATAATAGAGGTCTGCTATTTCAATTTGATAATCTCTTCTTTTTTGATCTAGCGAGCGAATAGCTGTTAACTCACGGTCTAAAAGTGTATATCCGCGATCGTTACATATTTTTTGATTGAAATATGCTTCGCGATAGTCAACTTTGTCATCTCCGTTTTGTTGATTCGCTCGCTTGTTAGTTTGCCAAGTAATGAAGTCTGCCTCAATCAGTTGTTCTTCTATAATTATATCAATAGTGCTAAGAGAGCGTTTCAGGTAATCCATGAAGACTTGGTTGAAAAAGAACCATTCGCCGTTTTTCAAAAAATATTGCTGCTCATCCCACGTGATAGGTATGTCCAGAAGCTCTTTTAGGCTTCTAGTAAAGCGCCCTGTATCCTCGCTTTTAAACTGCACTGTTACATTGTTTATATCGTCAATGTCGGGGTTTTCAGCTAGGAATTCCGAGATGCCTTCAATTTCCAAAGTGTTGCCTAGGGGCTTGCTTACGATTCTCCCCTCACTACTCTTTGCCTTGATGACATAGTCATAGTCATGAAAGTTAAAGCATATGGATACACCGCTTACATGGAACTGATCGATGTCCACGCTCCCTTCACCGTTTTTCAGATGATTAAAAGTTTAGGTGTCTAGATCGTCTGCTATATCAGAGTTGGCCGATTCTAGTTTCGGAAGATGTATTATTTGATCATCCTTGAAACTGGCTTCAATTATTTTGAATATTTCAGGGAGGTGCATGGGTTGCTTGTCCATGTCCATCTGGATAGAGTCAGCAAAAATTATATTGCGTTTACCCCATAATGTTTTATTTGCGGCCTTCAGTTTTATGTGATCTACAGATTCTCCGGCTTCATAGTTATTTATTTGGAATTGTTGGTATGAAGATACGTCTTGCCTTTTTGTGCCAGTAAAATACCGGCTTTTCTTGAGCAGTATCGAGCTCTCATCAGCCATATGTAGAGCGAGATCAATACCAAAATCTAGTTGTATGAATTTTGAGAGGTAAAAGTGTGATTTGCCTAAGCTGACGGCAAATATCTTCTCGGGTTCTAAAGTGTTTATACAAATTAATACTGCGAAGTTAAAAATATTTTTTGGCTCTTCTACGTCTTTGTTGAAGAAGTCGCGGTATGTCTTCCACCACCAAACTTCATTACCTTCTACTTTTTCTGAAAAGTAAAATGTTTTTGAGTATCCGTCCTTTTGTAGCGTTTTTTGCTCTACTAGCCCAACGGATGTTAATTTTTCCTTTAGTTGGTCCAGTTTGGTTGGTTTGACTTTGTAGATATTATAAGTGTTAGCCATGACAATTCCCTTTGTATGTGACTTCGTTCTGGAGTTATGAGATTCATCCTCAAGTGAGGAGTTTCTCCTTTGGATGTCGCCGTGATTAAAATGAATGGCAGCCTAGCTATCGTTTCCTATAAGGCTAAATGCTATCACTAGTTATGGCAATGATGCTGGTTTGATGAAATGGGTGAAAACGGGTACGGATTGGGCAGATTTATTTTCTGCTCCAAGCCGACAGGTTCTAAAAGCCATCCTTCGCTAACTTACTCTTTCCTCAATTTCCATCGACAGCCCACCCTGCACCCCACCCCCCGGAATCTGCGACAATCGCCGCTTTTCCGCGACCCGCCCCGAGCCTGATGACCGACGCCCCCTTCGATATCGCCGCCCTGCAGAAGAACCTCGACCACGCCATGATCGCCGACCGCCATCGTCTGCGTCGGCAGTTGTACGAGCTGCAGAAAAAGCCCGACGAGGCCAAGCAGGCGCAGTGGCTGGAGCGTTTGCAGGCGTCGTGCGCCAAGGTCGAGGCGCGGCGCTTGAGCGTGCCAGTGATGCGTTATGACGACGCCTTGCCGATTGCCGCCAAGCGCGACGAGATCAAGGCAGCGCTGGAAAAGCATCAGGTATTAGTGATCGCCGGCGAAACCGGCTCGGGCAAGACCACTCAGCTGCCGAAGATCTGCCTGGAAATCGGCCGGGGCCAGCACGGCCTGATCGGTCATACCCAACCACGGCGTTTGGCGGCGCGCAGCGTGGCCACGCGGGTGGCCGAGGAGATCGGCACACCGCTCGGTGAGCTGGTCGGCTACCAGGTGCGCTTCGAGGATCAGAGCAAGGACAGTTCGCTGATCAAGCTGATGACCGACGGCATTCTGCTCGCCGAGACCCAGCACGACCGCTACCTGGAAAAGTACGACACCATTATCGTCGACGAGGCCCACGAACGCAGCCTCAATATCGATTTTCTCCTGGGGTATCTGAAAACCCTGCTGCCGCGCCGCCCCGATCTCAAGGTGATCATCACCTCGGCGACCATCGACCTGGAGCGCTTTTCCAAGCACTTCGGTGGCGACGGGCTGCCGGATGCACCCATCGTCGAGGTTTCCGGGCGCACCTATCCGGTGGAAACCTGGTACCGCCCGCTGGCCGCCGAGGTGGACGAAGAGGGCGAAAGCCTGCTCGACGACCTGACCGTCGACCAGGCCATTCTCGCTGCGCTGGACGAGATCGCCGCCCATGAGAAGAGCGTCGGCCAGCGCCCCGGCGATGTGCTGATCTTCCTGCCCGGCGAGCGCGAGATTCGCGATGCTGCCGAGGTACTGCGCAAGGCCAACCTGCGCTTTACCGAAGTGCTGCCGCTGTATGCGCGGCTGACGCCGGCCGAGCAGCAGAAGATCTTCGCGCCCATGGCCGGGCGCAAGATCGTGCTGGCCACCAACGTGGCGGAAACCTCGCTGACGGTACCCGGCATTCGCTACGTGATCGACAGCGGCACGGCGCGCATCAGCCGCTACAGCTACCGCGCCAAGGTGCAGCGCCTGCCCATCGAGGCCATCTCCCAGGCCAGCGCCAACCAGCGCAAGGGCCGTTGCGGGCGGGTCGAGCCGGGCATCTGCGTGCGCCTGTACAGCGAGGAGGATTTCCTCGGCCGGCCGAGCTTCACCGATCCGGAAATCCTGCGCACCAATCTGGCGGCGGTGATCCTACAGATGCTCCATCTGCGCCTGGGCAGTATCGAGGATTTCCCCTTTATCGAACCACCGGATGGCAAGGCCATCAGCGATGGTTTCAACCTGCTGCAAGAGCTTTCGGCGGTCAATCGAGAAGGCCAGCTGACGCCACTGGGTCGCCAGCTGGCGCGCCTGCCCATCGACCCGCGCCTGGGCCGCATGGTGCTCGAAGCGGCCAAGCTCGGCAGCCTGCCGGAACTGTTGATCGTCGCCAGCGCGCTGTCGGTGCAGGACCCGCGCGAGCGGCCGATGGATCGCCAGCAGGCGGCCGACCAGGCCCACGCGCAGTGGAAGGACGTGGATTCGGATTTCGCCGCGCTGATCAACCTGTGGCGTGGCTTCGAGGAAAAGCGCCAGGAGCTGGGCTCCAACCCGCTGCGCAGTTGGTGCAAGAAGAACTTCCTCAACTACATGCGCCTGCGCGAATGGCGCGATGCCCATCGCCAGCTGGTGCTGCTCGCCAAGGATCTGCAGCTGGCGCCCGGCAAGGCTGGCGCTCAGGCGGCGGACGGCGGCAAGCCTGCGCAGGCCCAGGTGCAGGCGACCACCGACACCAAGGTCAACGTGATCCTGCGCGAGCAGGCCGAAGCCAGCGAAGCCGCGCAGCGCGCCAAGGGTTACGCGGCCGTGCACAAGGCGATTCTCAGCGGCCTGCTCAGCCAGATCGGCCAGAAAGCCGAGGAGGGCGACTTCCTCGGTGCTCGGCAGCGACGCTTCTGGGTGCATCCGTCGTCGGTGATCGGCCGCAAGAAGCCCAACTGGATCATGGCCGCCGAGCTGGTCGAAACCACCAAGCTGTTCGCCCGCCAGGTGGCGAAGATCGAGCCGGACTGGATCGAGCCCCTGGCCGGCCACCTGATCAAGAAGAACCACTTCGAGCCGCACTGGGAGAAGAAGCGCGGCCAGGTGGTGGCGTATGAGCAGGTCACCCTGTACGGCATGATCGTGGTCGGTCGTCGCCCGGTGCATTACGGGCCCATCGACCCTGTGGCGTCCCGTGAGCTGTTTATTCGTGAAGGGCTGGTGCGTGGCGAAATCAACAGCCGCGCCAAGTGCCTGAACGCCAACCGCGTACTGCTGGAAAAACTCGACGAGCTGGAAGCCAAGGCGCGTCGCCGCGACATTCTCGCCGACGAGGAAACCCTGTTCGCCTACTACGAGGCGCGCATTCCCGCGGACATCTACCAGACCGCCACCTTCGAGAGCTGGTACAAGCGCGAGAGCGCCAAGGACCCGCAACTGCTGATGATGCGCGAGGAGGACGTGCTGGCCCGCGAGGCGCTGGAAGTCACCGCCGCGCAGTACCCGGACACCCTGCATATCGGTGAGCTGCAGTTGCCGCTGACTTATCACTTCGAGCCCAACCACCCACGCGACGGCGTGACCCTACGCGTGCCGGCGCCGCTGTTGCCGCAGCTGCCGGGCGAGCGCCTGGAGTGGCTGGTGCCGGGGCTGATCGAGGCCAAGGCCATCGACCTGGTGCGTGGCCTGCCCAAGGCCATCCGCAAGAACTTCGTGCCGGTGCCGGACTTCGTCGGCGCCGCCCTGAGCAAACTCACCTTCGGCCAGGGCAGCCTGCCAGAAAGCCTGGCCCGTGAACTGCAACGCATGACCGGCGCACGGATCGACAGCGAGGCGTGGGTCGAGGCGACCCGCCAGCTGGAAAGCCACCTGAAGATGAACATCGAGGTGGTCGATACCCACGGCAAGCCGCTCGGCGAAGGCCGCGACCTGGCCGAGCTGACTGCGCGTTTCGCCGAGGCCAGCCAGGCCGCGCTGGCCATCCCGCAAACCGACAAGGTGCAGAAGCCGGTTGAAGCCAAGGGCTTCGCCCAGGTTGCCGAGAAGACTCAGCAGAAGGTTGCCGGGTTGTCGATGACGGTGTTCCCGGCGCTGGTGGAAGAAGGTGCTGTGGTCAAGGAAGGGCGCTTCCCGACCCAGGCCGAAGCCGAGTTCCAACACCGTCGCGCCCTGCAGCGCCTGTTGCTGCAACAGCTGGCCGAGCCCGCCAAGTTCCTGCGCGGCAAATTGCCTGGGCTGACTGAGCTGGGCCTGCTGCACCGCGACTTGGGCCGCGTCGATGCACTGGTCGAAGACATACTGCTGGCCAGCCTGGACAGCTGCATCCTCGACGGCGAACAGCCGCTGCCCCGTGATGGCGCAGCCCTGGCCGCCCTGGCCGAGAAGAAGCGCGGCGCCTGGACCGAGCACGCCGAGAAGCTGGCGCGCCTTACCCTGGACATTCTCAAGCTGTGGCACGGCCTGCAGAAGCGCTTCAAGGGCAAGATCGACCTGGCCCAGGCCGTGGCGCTCAACGACATCAAGGCGCAGCTGGGCAATCTCGTCTATCCCGGCTTCGTGCGCGAAACCCCGGCCGAATGGCTCAAGGAAGTGCCACGCTACCTCAAGGCCATCGAACAACGCTTCGACAAGATCGCCGCGCAACTGCAACGCGACCGCGTGTGGAGCGGCGAGCTGGCCGGCTATTGGGAGCAGTACCAGGCGCGCCTCGGCAAGCACCTGCAGGAAGGTAAGCGTGACCCCAACCTGACCCTGTACCGATGGATGCTCGAAGAGTACCGCGTATCCCTCTGGGCCCAGCAACTGGGCACGAAGATGGCGGTGTCGGACAAGCGCCTGAGCAAGCAGTGGAGTCAGGTGGAGGGCTGATGCAGGCGTTCAGCCGGTCGTGGAATTGCGATGCTCAGGGCCGGCTCAGTGTGTTTGATTCACCGACTTGACGGAAAGTAGCGAGAGCAGCCGCTTGCATAATCCGTAGGAGGGGCTTTAGCCCCGAGCTCTTTGCGCCCTAAAAAGCCCCTCCTACAAAATAAACGCTACGCACTGTCCGCTTTTTCCTACTTCCTGCCAGTTTACAGGCCGATAAAACTAACTGCTGCACCTTGCGCCGCTTCGCTCAGGACGCTTCGCCAACCCACGGAGACAGGTGATGTCAGCACTTTCCAATTCACTGGTTATCAATAGCCAGCTTCTCGCTACGGCCCGGTCGGAGCAGATCGTGCCATGGTGGAGCTTTGGTAAGACCGTGCTCGCCGCCACGGCGCTGACTCTGGTGCGTGATGGGCTGCTGGCGTTGGACGAGGTCTTGCCCGCTGACCCCTTCACCTTGCGGCAACTGCTCAGGCATGAATCGGGTCTGGCCGATTATGGCGAACTGGCCGACTACCACGCCGCCGTTGCCCGTGGCGATGAGCCGTGGTCAGCCAACGAAATGCTTGAGCGCCTCGACGCGACGCGTCTGCGTTATCAGCCTGGAGTCGGTTGGGGTTATTCCAATGTCGGCTATCTGTATATCGCTCGGCTGATCGAGACACTCACCGGCACCACGCTGGAGCGGGCCATCGAGCAGCGGGTATTGCAGCCTCTTGGTGTGCCCGCTGTTCGCCTGGCCAAGACGCCGGCGGATTTGCGCGGCGTCGATATGGGCAGTGCCGCCGCTTATCACCCCGGCTGGGTTTATCACGGCCTGTTGGTTGGCCGTGTGTCCGATGCAGCGTTACTGCTGGACCGGCTGTTGGGCACAGGCTTGCTACCGGAAACGCTGCTGGTCGAGATGCAGAAGCGCCGCATATTGGGTGGCCCCCTTGCAGGGCGCCCGTGGCTGGTAGCGGGTTATGCCCTGGGCTTGATGCAGGGCGCCGTCGAGGGTGGCCTGGTTCTCAGCGGTCATACCGGGGTAGGGCCGGGCAGCGTGATTGCGGTGTACCGCTGCACTACGGATGCCGGCACGGCGACCTGCGCGGTGTTTCAGAAAGACGCCCGCGAAGGCGATGTGGAAGCTGAACTGGTCGCTGCGCTTGGTCGCTGTCGCTAGCCGTCACATGACCCCGGCTAGGGGACTGACGCTTAACCCAGCCAACATCGCGGTGCTGGAACGGTGGACAATAAAAGCGTTGTCCACCCTACGGCCAGGCCCATGGGCAGGCGCGTCGACCTTGCCCTCGGTAACGCTGCGCTCGACCCAAGCGGCTTGCCTGGTAAGGCTGGTTTAGTCGATCACGGTCAGATCAGGCCATCTGGCTAGCCACTGTTTGCTTTGCAGGCGCTCCAGAAACAGATGCCTTTTCTCGTCTCGAAACTTTCCGGCTGGCCGTACCACGAGGTCGAACAGGTCTTCCAGGCCAAATGGCGCGGCAATCTGCAGTTCGTCGTTGGCATTGAGGCGCACCGCGACTGCCGTTGCGGTCTCGGGCCAGTACGTCATTGCATCCGTCGCTGATTCATAAGGTCGATCACCATTGCGCAGGTGCATGCGTGCCTGGTTTTTCACCGACCAGTTCAGCGTGTTGTCGACGCGCTGCAATTGGGCTTCGAGCTGACTGTCTTGCTCTTGCGACGCCCTGTCCGTATCGAACCAGATCACATCGATGTCAGGCGGCAAGGGTGAATGCGTCCGCTCGTGCAGGCGATCCCAGACAGCACTGCGTAGGAAGCCCGCGGCCACCCAGCCATCCGGAAGGTGCAGGTCGCGCAGGTGCTGCAGTATTCGCCAGCGATGTTCGTCAGTGCTGAGCAGAGTCTGAATGCAGGTGAGGTGGTTCATGGGCGAATCGTATCAGGCGCAGCATGGTCATCCACGGCTCTACGAATGTGATCGTGGATTGAGCGGCGCACCAGGGATTTATTTCTTTTGTGCGTGGTCATTCACGGTGGATTGCGTGTTGCTTCGTCATGCTTGTTCAGCAACATCGTCACCGACCTGCGTACACATAAGGAGCATGTGATGGAAATGAAAATACTGGCCAGCGGTATTGGCGCAGCACTGCCCAAGACCAGTATTGGTTTCAGCCTGTTCAGTGGCGTTTATATCCAGCTAAGACGTTCCAGCAGCGACCAGCCGCAGACTTTTGGCATTGCCTCCGGTCTCGAAATAGGTGGCAACAGCGGCACGTTGATCGCCGGGCATATTGAAACGGCGTGGATGAAGATCGATACCACCAAGCACGTCTGGTTGTGCAGCCGCTCTTCGCTAGTCGGCAAGTTGGGCGAGGTGGAATTGAAGGGCACGCTGGCATTCAGCGGTACCATCGACGTGAATTTCACCATCTTCGATGCGAACAACGAGTCCACGTTCTCGCTCAGCCGCATCAAGGTCGAGTCCAAAGGTGGGCAACTGGCTGACACCAAGATTCGTGGCGTGATCAAGGACATGATGGGCAAGACCCAGAACGGGAGGGCACTCTGTGCACAGCCGTGACGTGGGGCGCTTCCCCCGCCTGAAGACCTTCTGCAACCTGATCCTGCTTGTGCTTCAGCTGATTACCGTGGCGGCGTACTGGGGGCTTGTCGAGGCAAGGCCCGGTTACATGGCCATCAGTCAGGGGCTTTACCCGGACAGTGCGTTGCTGATGAACAGCCGAGTCGCCGACTGGTTGGTGTCCATGCCAGCGTTTGTGGCGGTGGCGATGGTGTTTGCAGGAATTGTCGCCAAGGAATTTTTCGGCTTTTCCAAGGGGCGGCGGATACTCCTCAATCTGGTTCTGCTGATCGCGCTGGCGGCGGTGTTCGGCCTCGCGGCTGCGCAGCTTCACCCAGGCGTTTAAGAGAGCGGTAGCGAAGGGTGGATCGGGATGGCGCGCCTTGTTGCCACTCGACTTGTCCACCCTTTAGCAGAGCAAGCCATGGCTACTGACTTACGCCATATCGCTCTGCCCAAACTCCTCCGCCAGAAAGTCGATGAGCGTGCGCACCGACGGCAGCAGGCCACGGCGTGACGGGAAGATGGCGTGGACGATGCCGCATTTGGGTTCCCAGCCCGGCAGCATTTCCACCAGGGCGCCGGCGTCGAGATCCTCGCGCACCGCCACCCGTGGTACGTGGGCGATGCCGACGCCGGCCAGCGTGCCGTGGCGCAGGGCGATGAGGTCGTCGGTGACCATGCGCGGGCGGTGGGGGATGAGCAGCTTGCCGTCGCCCGGGCCGAACAGTTCCCACTGGTACTCACGCTGCGAGCCACCCCAATGCAGGCTCGGCAGCGCGCTCAGGTCAGCGGGCTGAAAACCTTTTGGCAATTGCTTGAGAAAGTCCGGGCGGCCGACCAGGCACTGGCGGCTGTTGCCCAGCACCTTCATCACCATGTCGGTATTTTCCAGCGGCGGGAAGCGCACACGCAGGGCGATGTCGAAGCCTTCGTGGAGCACGTCGACGCGCCTGTTGGTGCTCTCGATGAATAGCTCCACCGCCGGGTAACGCAGCATGAAGCGGGTCAGCATCGGCCCGACCCAGGAATTGAGCAGGGTGGTCGGGCAGGCCAGGCGCACTAGGCCGCGCGGTTCGCTGCGGTTGCGCTCGATCACCTCGGCAGCGCCTTCGGCCTCCACGCGCATGGCCACGCAGCGCTGGTAGTACTCCTGGCCAATCTCAGTCAGCGAGCAATGCCGACTGGTGCGCTGCAGCAGGCGCACACCCAGACGCTCTTCGAGCAGGGCGATGCGCCGGCTGAGTTTGGACTTGGGAATGTCCAGCGCACGACCGGCCGGGGCGAAGCCGCCATGTTCCACCACCTGGGTGAAGTAGTAGAGCGTGTTCAAATCTTCCATGGGTTTACCGTTCTGTAAATGGAACGCTAGAGGCGATTTTTGCCGTCTGGTGCGAGATGGGTGTCGAATTTAATCTTTCCCACATGCAGCGACAACTGCAAGCCACCCAAACGAATCAGCCGAATGAATCGGCAACCACCCAAGAAAGAGGATCGCACCATGACCAACTCCATCGCCTACAACCGCCTGGACAAAGACAACGCCGCCGTTCTGCTGGTCGATCACCAGGCCGGTCTGCTGTCGCTGGTACGTGACATCGACCCGGACAAGTTCAAGAACAACGTGCTGGCCCTGGCCGATATCGCCAAATTCTTCGACTTGCCGACCATCCTCACCACCAGCTTCGAAACCGGCCCCAACGGCCCGCTGGTGCCCGAGCTGAAAGAGATGTTCCCGGACGCGCCGTACATCGCTCGCCCTGGCCAGATCAATGCCTGGGACAACGAAGATTTCGTCAAAGCCATCAAGGCCACCGGCAAGAAGCAACTGATCATCGCCGGCGTAGTAACTGAAGTGTGCGTGGCGTTCCCGGCATTGGCGGCCATCGAAGAAGGCTTCGATGTGTTCGTGGTCACTGATGCTTCGGGCACCTTCAACCAGATCAGCCGTGACTC
Source organism: Phytopseudomonas punonensis (assembly GCF_900142655.1). Lineage (GTDB taxonomy): Bacteria > Pseudomonadota > Gammaproteobacteria > Pseudomonadales > Pseudomonadaceae > Aquipseudomonas > Aquipseudomonas punonensis. The sequence goes on from NZ_FRBQ01000003.1 coordinate 374,809, forward strand.
TGCCTGGCAGCGCATGACCGCCGCCGGCGCCCAACTGATGAACTGGTTCGCCGTGGCCTGCGAGCTGCACCGCGACTGGCGTAACGATGTGGAAGGCCTGGCGAAGATCTGCTCGGACCACATCCCGGACTACCGCAACCTGATGACCAGCTACTCCGCGCTGACCGGCAACAAGTAAGCCAGCCGACTCGAAAAAGGCACCTCTCGCAGGTGCCTTTTTGCATGGCCTTGAAACCTCGCCAGCGCAGCGGCAGCACGCCGTTTCGCTTGCCTGCGCCTGACACACCCGCTCACTAATGGCTCACCAGACCACAGGGCCGTTAGCCCGAATCAGCCGATTCCTAGTGCTCGGAATAGCGATCCACAAGGAAGCCCCTTGCAGCAACGTGCATGTCGCTACCTTCTATTGATTTGAGTCAGGCCTACTACTATTCGCTAGGTGTGAGAAAATATCGGAAGTGCCACTATATTGGCATTACGTCTGTTCGGCTGCAGCTAGGCGGAGCGTGTGCCATGAAAAGTGGGGCAAAGGTGAGTATCCGCCGCTGGATATGGAGCCTTTTCGTTCAAACGGCATTGATCCCACTCCTATTGGTGGAAACGCTGCTTATTGCGGCTTATTTGCACACCAACGCCTCGATCCGCGATGCTCAGATTGCCAACTTGCGATCAGTGGTACTCGATAACCTCAAGGCATCCTCCGCTCAAGAAACGCAAATCCTACAAGGCGAGCTCAGTCACATCGCCAAGCTGGCAGATACCTATGCCTCCCTCGCGCAAGATGCGTTGCGCTCCACTCAGGCGTTACCTCCTGCCAAACTTGGCGAAAGCGCTAATGGCGTTCGCTACAGCGAGTACGACGACGGTGGTTCTGCCTCGTTCTACTCCAGTGCCACGCCACTGGCGAAGCAGGATTTGCGCAAGGTCGCCGGTCTGGCGCAGCTGGATCCGTTCATGCGCGAAACCGTTCGCAATAACGATCTGGTATCGAGCATCTACTTCAACAGCTGGGATAGCTACAGCCGTAGTTACCCGTGGATCGATACGTTGCACCAGTTCCCTCCAGGCACGGTGATTCCTTCTTTCAACTTCTATTATCTGGCGACCGAAACGCACAATCCTCAGCGGCAACCCACTTGGACTGACGTTTATCTCGATCCGGCCGGACAGGGCTGGATATTGTCGGCAATCGCACCGGTCTTCCTGCGAGATTTTCTCAAAGGCGTGGTAGGGCTGGACATCACCATCGATAAACTGCTCGAACATCTCAATAGCCTGGATATGCCTTGGGGCGGCTATACCCTGATCGTTGATAAGCACATGGGTGTGATTGCGCTCTCCGAAGACGGCAAGACTGACCTTGGATTACAGGGCGTCAGGACAGATACCACATCGTCGGATGAGCCTTTGTTTATCCCCGATGCGTTCAACTTGCTCGAGCGAGCCGATACCCGGCCGTTAGCAAAAGCGATGGCTGACCGTGAGAGCGGGGTGGTGTCCATATCGCTAAGTGGTCACGAGCACCTGGCGGCATGGGCCACTATCAAAGCGACGAACTGGCAACTTCTGACCGTTGTCGAGGAACAACAGGTCTTCCAGCAAACCAACACACTGGCCGGCCAGTACAGATCCATCGGGTATCTGCTGATCGCTGGTCTGGTCGCGTTCTATCTGGTGTTTTTCGCCCTGATGTGGGGACGAATCCGCATCCTAAGCGACAAGCTGAATACCCCGATCCTCGGCATCGACTCGATGCTGCAGGACATTGGTGCTGGTAAATGGCGTCCGGCGCGGCCCGACACGAATATCGTCGAGCTACAGGGGATCATCGATAATGTGCTGGTGATGGGCGAAAAGCTTGAGTGCAGCTCGTCCCGCCTGGCCAGTGCCAACCAGGATGCTGAGCAGGGCAATCTGGCGAAATCGCGCTTCATCTCCAGCATGAGCCATGAGCTGCGAACCCCACTCAATGCGATACAGGGTTTTGCACAGCTGATCCGCATGAAGGGAAGTACCCGGGCAGAGCACGGTGACCAGGATTATCTGGAAGAGATACTCCTCGCCAGTCGCCACCTTAATCAGGTACTGGGCGACATTCTCGACTGGTCGACAGCTGAAGGTGAACAGCTTCGTCTCGATATGCGCAAGGTCGACGCTGCTGCATTGATGCATGAGTGCGCCGAGCTTGTGACACTGGATATGGCCGCCCATGGCTTGACTCAGCACCTGGACCTGCCAGCTGAAGCACTCCACGTGAGGGCCGATGTGCGCCGCCTGCGTCAGGTGTTGCTCAACCTGCTATCCAACGCCATCAAGTACAGCCGTCAGGGCACCGTTAGCCTTGCCTGCAGCCTGCGCGACAGCACCGTGCGGATGACCGTCAGTGATACAGGGCCGGGCATTGCGCCGCAGCACCACGAACACCTGTTCGAGCCGTTTCAGCGCCTTGGGCAGGAGAAGACCTCGATACCGGGTACTGGAATCGGTCTATCCATCTGCAGGGACTATGCTCGGTTGATGGGCGGCGAACTTGGCTTCCACAGTCAGGTCGGTGTGGGCAGCCAGTTCTGGATCGAGCTGCCTCTCTACATCGAAAGCGTGCCGGAGCGAGCCAGGGCGATACGTGTCTATCTCGGCGATCAGGACAAGACCAACATCGAGGCGGTACACAGCGCATTGCAGGGCATCACGGTCGAGCAGTTCGATCGCGGGCAGCATCTGCTCAAGGCACTGTTACGCGAGCGCCCGGATTTGGTGCTTATCAGTGGCGATCTGAGCGGCCTGGATGCGGCCGAGTTGTTGAGCGAGATCCGCCGCACGCCGCAGCTCTCGAGTGTGCCAGTTGTTCTACTCTGCAAGGAGGATCAAGTCAGGCAGATGGTGGCCCTCGGCGCGAATGGGCTGCTGTCGGTACCGATCGATGGGCTGGAGCTCCAGCAACTGGTCGATGCCCTGACTAACAAGGAGGTAGGCGGTGCTCTCTAAGAACTTCAGCCATTGTCGTGTCGTAATCGTTGACGATGTGGTTGCCAATGTACGTCTGCTGGAGTCGAGCCTAAAGGCATTCGGCCTGCGCAACACCATCAGCTTTTCGGATTCGGCCGTTGCCTTGGACTGGCTGAAGAAGAATCCCTGGAATTTGCTGTTGCTGGATATCGACATGCCGGCGCCGAACGGCTTCGAGATCCTTCGTCAGCTTGCGGATCGGGACCGTAGTGCCAGCCCGATCATGATCATCACTGCACTGGGGGATGCCGAGAACCGCCGTACCGGTCTGGAACTGGGCGCCAACGATTACATCGACAAACCTGTCGATCTGCCTGAAATCATCCTGCGTGTAGGCAGCAACCTGGCGCTGAGCGAGGCGCGAACAGCCTTGTTGAGCGCCAAGGCCGGGCTTGAGGACCGAGTGCGTGAACGTACGGCGCAGCTCGACGAGAGTTATGGCGCGGTAATCCGTACGCTCACCCGAGCCGCAGCTTATCGTGACAACGAGACGGGCAATCACATCAACCGGATCGGTGAAACCTCCGCTCTTGTCGCCAGCGTAATTGGCATGGATGAGGCCTGGATCGAGTTGCTTCGCCAGGCAGCCCCCATGCATGACGTGGGCAAGATCGGCATTCCCGACAGCATCTTGCTCAAACCGGGCGCTCTGACCGAGCAGGAGCGGCTGATCATGAATGAGCACCCACTCATAGGGTTTTCGATACTCAATGATGATCATCCCTCGGCGCTCACCCGGATGGCCGCGGAAATTGCGCTCAATCATCACGAGAAATGGGATGGCAGTGGCTACCCCAATCGGCTGCAGGGCGAGCAGATACCACTGAGTGCCCGCATCGTGGCGCTCTGCGACGTCTATGACGCGCTGCGTATGGAGCGCCCCTACAAGTCCGCATGGCCAGTCGAGCGGGCGCTCGCTCATATCCATGAGCAGTCAGGTTTGCATTTTGATCCTGAGCTTGTCGCAATCCTGGATCCCCTGATCTCCGATATCGAAGCGATTCGTCAGCGCCTCGGTGATCCGTAGCGCGATACCGATTTACCCGTAGTACCAGCAGAACCACCCATTACCACGAGTATTAGATGATGAACTCAAGATCGATTTCCATCGCTCCACGGGCTGCACTGGGCTTTTCGGTTATTGCGCTTCTGGTCTTTATCCTGGGTGGTTTCGCGCTCATGCAGATGTCGGTCATGCATGAGCGATCCAGCGAGGTCGAGCAGAACTGGGTACCCAGCCTCAATGCATTGGGTGACGTTTCGGAGGATATCTTGCGACTTCGTGCCGCCACCCTAAGGTTGCTGCTGAGCCAAGATCAGCAGCAACTGCAAAGCGGCTTCGCTACTGCACAGGCGCTGCGCGAAGAACTGCAAAAGGCCCAGTCTGGTTACCGGGCGCTTGTCAGCTCCGCAGAGGAGGAACAGCAATTTCAGCGCTTCGAAATGGCCGAACAGGCGTACCTCGAGTTGCAGCAGCAACTGACCAGGGATCTTGCAGAAAGCGACCGCTCAGCTGCAATGTCCATCGTCTATTCCGGCTTGAACCAGCGAGCCGACGAAATGATCGCCGCCCTGAACGAGCTGATCGCGCTTAATCGCGTCGGCGCTGCGGCTGCTGCCAGGGCCTCGAGTGACGCTTACAGCGTTGCACAGCACGGAACCGTGATGGCGATGGCGCTGGCCGCGATCGCTACCGTCTTACTGGCGACGATGTTGACCCGTAGCATCGTCCGGCCGTTGGCCGATGCCGTGCAGGTCGCAGACTCGGTGGCTGAGGGCGACCTGACGGTGCACATCGAGTCCGAAGGCAATGACGAGCTCGCGCGGCTGCTCAAAGCGCTCCAGAGTATGCAAGCACGCTTGCACGGTACCATTGGCCAGATTGCCCAGGCATCAAGTCAATTGGCCTCGGCGGCAGAACAACTGTCCACGGTTACAGAAAGCTCTGCGCGCAATCTTCACCAGCAGAGCCTTGAAATCGATCAGGCTGCTACCGCCGTTACCCAGATGAGCAGTGCGGTCGAGGAGGTTGCGCATAACGCGGCGAGTGCATCGAAGAGTTCCCAGGAGTCTGATCGCGTCGCCAAGTTCGGCGATGAGCGTATTCATCTGACGCTGTCGACTATTACGCAGTTGGCTGAAAACGTTGACTCGACATCGTCGAACGTCGACGTGCTGGCCAGCAAGATAAACGGCATCAGCAAGGTGCTCGATGTCATCCGCAGCATCGCCGAACAGACCAACCTGCTGGCGCTCAACGCGGCCATTGAGGCCGCTCGCGCAGGCGAGGCCGGCCGCGGCTTTGCGGTGGTGGCCGACGAGGTACGCGCGCTTGCCCATAAAACCGAGCAGTCCACGCGTGAGATCGAGACCATGATCGGCGATATCGAAATGGATACAGCCAAAGCGGTTAGCTCAATGGAGACCTGCAATGGCCTCGCCAAACAGAGTCAGGATGTGGCTCAGAGCGCTGGATCCGCTCTGGAGCAGATCATCGAGTCGGTTGCCAATATCACCGAGCGCAATCTGGTGATCGCCAGTGCGACCGAGGAGCAAACCCATGTGGCGCGGGAAGTCGACCGCAACCTGGTCAATATCCGCGACCTCTCTTTGCAGAACTCGGCGGGATCGGAGCAAGCCAGCCTGGCGAGTCGTGCGCTGTCGGATCTGGCGCTCGATCTGCAGGGGACGGTGGCGCGCTTCAAAGTCTAGAACCGCGTAGGCAAAGCCTCCCAATCATCGTCAAACTACCCGACACGCCAAGAGCCCCAGCCCATGAAAGTCTTCTCGCCGGCACGCATCACCTTCTGGATGGCCTTTGTGCTGATGCTTGGTGTAACGATCAGTTGGTTAGTCGAGCGCGAGCAAGACAAGGAAATTGAGAAACATGTGGAGCGTGCGCTGGCGGATGTAAGTCGAGAGGTCGAAATTGATTTGTTCGCCAGGCTACGCGTTTACGAATATCGGCTCCGCGGTATGCGCGGTGCGGTGCATATGCTCGATGCGAACAATGTCAGCACTAGCATCATGCGGCGCTATAGCCAAGGTCGCAATTTGGATAAGGAGTACCCAGGGGCTCGTGGTTTTGGGTTTATTCGTCGTGTCGCGGCTGAAAACGAAGCCGACTACGTCAAAAAAATTCGGGTTGAAGGACAACCTGAATTCAGCGTTAAGCAGTTCCAAAAGCATGATGGAGAGCGCTTCATCATTCAGTTTATTGACCCACTTGAGCGCAATGTACAGGCAATAGGGCTGGATGTTGCTTCGGAAACTGTCCGACGCATTGCAGCAGTTGGCTCGATGCGGACAGGGCAAGCGACTCTCTCAGGTCCTATAACTCTGCTTCAGGATTCGGGCCAAAAGCTCAGCTCTTTCCTGTTTTTGCTGCCGGTTTACAGCACGCCGGAAATACCGCCGGAATCGCAGCGAGAAGCCATGGTTATTGGTTGGACCTATGCTCCTTTGGTCATGCGCGAGGTGATGGGAAACCTCAACCTGCCTGACCACCGCCTGCATCTGAAGCTCTACGATGTCGCCTCCACCGGCGAGCAGCTGATCTACGAAACTCTGGAAGACGGCCCTGAGCCTGAGTTGTTGCATACCCGCTCGCTTGAGCGCGAAGTCTATGGCCGTCTCTGGCGGCTCGAGGTAAGCGCTCACCCGCTTTTCGTCGAAGCTGTCGACCCTACGCCACCGGGCCGCTTTTTTCTGATTGGCCTGCTGGCCAGCATTCTGTTGACCGGCCTGGTCGGCACCTTGCTGGTCGCTCGCCAACGCAAGCAGCAAGTAGCTGCTGAGCAAGGGCGCCTGGCCACGATCGTGGAGAACTCCAGCGATGCCATCATAGGTGAAGCTCTCGATGGCCGCATCATTACGTGGAACCGCGCCGCAGAGGTGATGTTCGGGTATGACGAGGCAGAGGTACTGGGCAGGCCGCTGGCGCCGTTGCTGGTACCTGCAGCGCGGCTCGCCGAGGATGAAGAGTTACTCGAACGCGTTGGTCGGGGTGATCGCGGGGCGCCGCTGGAAACCCAGCGTTTGCACAAGTCCGGGCGGTTGATCGACGTGACCATCACCTGCAGCTTCATCAGGGAGGCTGATGGTCGAATCCTGGGCGCGGCCAAGATGATGCACGACATCAGCGACAGCAAGCGCGTGCAGCGCTACCTGATGGAATTCAATGCCGAGCTGGAACAGCAGGTTAGTGAGCGCACGGCCGAACTGTCTCGGGTGGCCGGGCTGTTGCAAACGGTGCTGGACGCATCCTCGGAAGTGTCGATCATCGCGACCGATGTGCAGGGCGAAATCATCGTCTTCAACCGTGGTGCGCAACTGTTGCTTGGCTACAGTGCGGAAGAAACCATCGGCCGCAAGAGCGTTCTCGACTTCCATCTTCAGTCCGAAATAGAGGCGCGCGTAGAAGAGCTCACGGCAGAATATGGCGACTCCCTGGAAGGGGTAGATGTGTTTCGATACAAGCCTGATAAGGAAGGCGCTGAAACACGCCAGTGGACCTATGTCCGCAAGGACGGCTCACAGGTCCCCGTGTCGATGGTCGTGACGCCAATCCGCATGGAGTCGGGCGAGCTCAGCGGCTATCTGGGCATCGCTCAAGACGTAACCGAGCGGCTGCAGAGCAGCGAGCAACTGCACGCAGCCAAAGCTCAGGCAGAAGCCGCCAACGCCGCCAAGAGCCTGTTTCTGGCCAATATGAGCCACGAAATCCGCACACCGATGAATGCGGTAATCGGTGTGGCCCATCTGCTGCAGAACACACCGCTGGATGACCAGCAGCGCATGCTGCTTGGAAAATTGCAGATCGCTGGGCGATCGCTGCTGGGCATCATCAACGACATTCTCGATATCGCGAAAATCGAAGCGGGTGCGATGAAGCTGGAAAATGCGCCATTCAGCCCTGGCCAGGTGATGGATGACCTCGTCCAGCTCTTCACCCCTCAGGCCGAATTCAAGGGGCTGCAGTTTACCGTCGAAACGGTCGGGCCACTGCCAGGCTCACTGCTTGGTGATGCGCTACGAATCAACCAGATCCTCATGAACCTGATCGGCAATGCGCTCAAGTTCACCACCACTGGCAGTGTGAAAGTCACTCTGGGCTGTGATCAGCAGCCCGATGCAGCCTGTTGGCTGCACATCGGGGTCGCTGACACCGGCTGCGGTATCGCCGAGGACGTTGCCGAGCAACTGTTCTCACCCTTCACTCAGGCTGATGCCTCCACTACCAGGCGGTTCGGCGGAACCGGCCTGGGTCTGTCGGTCGTGCGCGGCCTTGCCGAGCAGATGGGCGGGCGAGTCGGGGTTCGCAGCCAGTTGGGGGCCGGTAGCGAGTTCACTGTCGATTTGCCTTTGCAAATAACGAATGAGTCGGACGAGCACGCCCGATCAGATAAAGCGCTCGATGTATGGCTGCTCGGTGATGGTCTCGATGAGGCTCAAAAGCTTACTCGGCTTGCCAAAGGTCTTGGTTGGCGCACGACTGATGTAGCTGGTCCGACCGATTTGCAGGCGCTGCTGGAGCGGCCTTGTACACAGGAGCATCGCCTTCCAGACGTCTTACTCGCCTCACTCGGCCAGGCACGGGTATTGCGGCAGGTGCTGCAGCGTTCTGGCTGCGAGCGACTGCCTCTACTGCTGGTTGAGCACGCGCATCAATCCGCCATGCAAAGCGAACCCTTAGAGCCTTGGCAGCGAGTAGTACCCAGTCCCTTGGACGGTGCGCGTTTGTTCAATGCCGCCAACGAGTGCCTGGCGTATTGCGATGGCGACACCACGCGGATCAATCACGCCAGCGAGTTCGATACTTCTGTCGCTCGCTGGCTGGAGGGCATGCAGGTACTGCTGGTCGACGACAGCGCCATCAATCTCGAGGTCGCCAGCTTGCTGCTTGCCCAGCAAGGTGCCCAGGTGCAGACATGCGGCAATGGTCGTGAGGCCCTTGAGCGTCTCGAGCGGCTGCCCGATCATTTCGATGCCGTACTGATGGATGTGCAGATGCCCGAAATGGATGGCTATGAAGCAACCCGCAGGCTACGCAGCGATCTTGGGCTGACTCTTCTGCCTGTGCTCGCCTTGACGGCCGGCGCCATGGCCGAGGAACGTCAGCAGGCCCAGGCGGCAGGCATGGATGATTTCCTGACCAAGCCTCTGGAACCTTCTGCCCTGATCCGTGCCCTGCGCCTTGCCGTCGAGCGCAAGCGTGGGCGTCCGTTATCGGTGCTGCCGCTGTCTTCGCCAAACAAAGGCCCGGACGATTGGCCCATTATTGAGGGAATTGATGGCCAGGATGTCGCACATCGGCTGGGAGATGATCAGGCGCTGTTCCAGTCCTCGCTGAAGCGTTTCTTCGCGGACTTCGTGGAGCTAGCTGACCGCCGCCTCCTATCGCAGCCTCCCCAAGAGCTGGCGGCGCGCTTGCACAAGCTACGGGGAACCGCGGCGTTGCTGGGTGCCAAGGACCTCGCCACTCGCGCGGGAAATGCAGAGCAGCTACTGCGTGAGGGGGCGGCCGATGCCGTTACGAAGCCTGCGCTCGAGGCGCTGTTGGCTGCCTATACCGAGCTGGAGGGTCACACCCGCCAGTTCCGCGAGATGGCACCCTCGTTGCCAGCGGACGATACCGATCAAGCCCAGGCGCACCGGGCGCTTGCCGTGCTTGAAGAACAATTGCGCAACCGCGACATGGCTGCATTGGAAACCTTTGCCCATGCAGCCAGTGCCATTCGCGAGATGGCGGGTGATTCTCAAGTGGCCGAGATGTGGCAGGCAGTCGACAATCTGGATTACGCGTCGGCGCTGGTGTTGCTAAACCAGGCCCGCGCCAAGACCAAGGAGCGTTAAAACGATGGAGCGCGCTACTACGATATTGATAGTTGACGATGATGTTTCTGCCGTCCGAGCCGTCAGCAAGGCCATCTCGGGGCTTGGTCAGGTTCTGTTCGCGACCCAGGGCGACGCTGCTGTTGAGTTGGCTCGTCAGCAGCAGCCCGACCTGATACTGCTTGATGCGCAGATGCCAGGCATCAGCGGCTTTGAGGTCTGCCGCATTCTCAAGGGCGACCCATCGACCAGCAACATTCCAGTGATCTTCGTCACCGCCCATACCGAAGCGAGCATGGAGGAGGAGGGGCTGGAGCTCGGCGCCGTGGATTTCATCGGCAAGCCAATCCGCCCTGCCATCGTCGCCGCGCGGGTCAAAACCCATCTTCATCTGAAGCTGGCAATGGACCGATTGAACCGCCAGGCGCAGACCGACGGCATGACCGGATTGGCCAACAGACGTGCGCTGGATCAGTCGATCGAGCGCGAATGGCAGTCGGTACTGCGCACGCAACGTGCGTTTTCGCTGTTACTGCTCGATATCGATTTCTTCAAGCGCTACAACGACCATTACGGCCATCTTATGGGCGATGAATGCCTGAGCGCTGTCGCGCGCGTGCTTGCACGCTGTGCAGAGCGCCCCATGGATCTGGCGGCACGGTATGGGGGCGAGGAGTTCGCGATCGTGCTGCCCGAAACCACGCGTGATGGCGCATGCCGGGTTGCCGACAAGGTCATCGAAAATGTACGCGCCTTGAACATTGCGCATGCCACGAGTGAGCTTGGCGTTGTGACTGTGTCAGTGGGTGTGGCGAGTTTCGATGCACAGAGCGCCGGCTGGAGCCTGCTGAATCAAGCATCAGCCAACCCATCGGAGCTGCTGTTCAGCGCTGCCCAATTGCTCAGCGTGGCAGACAAGGCGCTCTATGCCGCCAAACAATCTGGACGTAACAGCAGTCGGTTCGAGGCGATAGAAGCGCGAGCCTTCGATGAACCGGGCATGCTCACAAGCTCCAACTGAGATACACCTGGCGCGTCATGCCGAGCTGCAGGCGATCTGGCCTCTCTCAGATCGCTTTCGAGTTGGGGTAAGTCGCCAGATACCGCGATAGTTCATCTCTACCAAGCGCCCGGTAAGGTGCGCCTGGGCCATCGCCCGGGATGAAGTATGTGTCTGCGTTTGGGTATCTGTCCCGCGCTTTGACAACATTGTCCGGCGGTAACCAGGGCAGAACTATCGAGCCCGTCTGAAACGAACTGCAGCCGCATAGCGAGACAAGATGGATCGTTCTTTCTCCGCCATGCCTGAGAACCGTTACCTCGTGTTCATTGAGAAGCTGCTTTGCAGTCATGGCGCCAAGAAGCTTCTCCAGAGGGGCGTTGAGGTTTCTAATGTCCCTTGGTACTGCCAGGAGGGTGTGGCGGTGTTTGTCCATCGCCAGTCCTAGAACTCGGACGAGTTCGTCCGGGCAAATACCGTACTTGAGGGTGTGGTACAGCATGCTTTGCATCCTTGCGTCGTTGATCCAGATCCTTGAGGAACCAAGGTGTTAGATAGAGCCCCCTGGGTCGCATAAACTAGATTCCCTGTGCGACTCAGCCCTTTGATTCCCAGCCATTGACGACGCTATCGTCAATGGTGATACGCAATCCGTAGCGGTTCTTGCCTTGAAGGCGATATTTCCAGACCTCACGCATTTTAGTTTTCAGATATTTCTGATCGATAGCGCTTGGGGCGCTAATCGAGTCGATGAGTTGCGACTGCGTCATGCCATCCCAGATGTTCCCATTGAATATCGCCTGCACCGTCGCCTCGTCGCCGTAGCGACTGCGCAAATACTTCAGGCGGTTTGCGCGCTTACGATATCGATAGAGTAGATAAAGGGCGGCAGCTGAAACTGTTGTGCCGAGCAGAGCCGGCCAGGCACCCGCTTCAGATACTTTTTGGAAGACGAATAGGGGAATGCCGATAAACAGCACAAGCCCAAATAAGGCCTGCTGATCCTTTGTGCTGATTTTTGCCATGACCACGACCTGAGTATTCTGCCTCTTGCGTCAGATGGAAACCATAGAAACCATCGTTTCAAACTATCCAAGCCCGGTGACCACCTCGAAGCACAAAGCACTGGTTTTGGAGCAGCATAGAAGTTTGAAACTAGTACCGGCTGTCGTCGTTGAAGAACGCGAGAAAAATGGTCACACCTTTTGATGTTGAAACGAATTCAAATGTGCTACGGATAAAGTTGTTTGAATCACCCTTACATCATTAAGTTGACGGCTGCAGTGGTTTTTGCTCTTGCACGTTATGCAGATTTACATCTACCAGTCTGTAAGGCACCGAGATGCCTGCCTGTTGTAAAGCTGCCAGTAGTCGAGTAAGTATCTCGCCACGTAGCTTTGCCCAGATGCTTATATCGTGCGTCCATGCGCTTATGGTGAAGTTTAGGGCGCCGTCACCGTAGCCGGTCATCATGACCAGGGGAGCAGGTTGTTCTGCCACACCTGGCACTTCACGCAAGGCATTACTCAAGACGCTCATGACCATCAATGGAGCAGAACCGTAGGCGACGTGTACCGGTATTTCAATGCGGCGACTTTTATCAAACATAGTCCAGTTGGTAAGGTTACAATTGAGTAGCATTCCGTTAGGTACGACCACATCTGCACCATCGGCCGTTCGAATTATGGTTGAGCGTAAGCTGATCTCGCGCACCGTACCAGCCGTTCCAGCCGCATCGACTAGGTCTCCAGGTTGGATCGGCCGTTCGAACATAAGCACCAGACCGGACACGAAGTTGTTCACCACGTTCTGTAATCCGAATCCTATGCCAACACCCAATGCGCCGAATATCAAGGCCAGTTGACTGACCTTGAACCCTGCCGCAGACAGTGACACCAACAAGCCGAATAGCAGAACGGCGTAGTAACTAAGCGATGCAATGCTATTGCCGACTCCTCTTGGCAACTTGGCATGGTTGGGTAGTTCTGCACGAAGCAGTCGGCGTACGACACGAGCCGCCCACAAGGCGAGCCAGGCCGACAGCATAAATACCAGCAAATCACCAAGGTTTACCGAAACCTCTCCCACCTCAATGCCAAACTCCATGACTGCACTACTCACGCTATAAAGCGGTCGCAGCACGCGGAATCTATCCATGCTGTATAAGAGCCAGCCAATTGCTGCGCCAAACATCAATAGGCGAGTGAATGCCGATTGCAAAGCCACTTCCTGATGCAGCACAAAATGACGATTGGCAAGTTCGGGTTGCCCTAGCAAGGCACGAAACAGTCCCACACAGGCGGACACACCTGCATAGAGCAACAGGGCCATGTATCCGCTATCGATTACGCCACTGGTCAGCGTCTCGGCCAATGAAATATTCCCGAGGATGTTGGCGGCAACGGCTACCATCAGCATTGCTGACGCTGCCCAGCCAATGGGGCGCATTATTCGTTGCAATCGACTATCACGCTTCTGGGCTGATGGGGCTGCATGCCACAACAACCAGAGGGTGAGCATCAGTGCAAGGCCAGTCATTGCAAGAAGGTAAGTTCGATAGATCTCGGTATCGCCCGCAGTCACAATTCCAAGGCGATCAAGGCCGTACATCGCGATAGCAATATATGGCCACATTCCAAGCGCGCGCAGTACACCACTGGGCAACAACCGTAGGACGGGTATTAGCGCTACCAGCAGCGCGGCTTCTTGAGCTAACAACGGAGCATCTGGCTCTATTACCAAGACGGCAAGCATGCATAGCAGCAGCCAGGTTGAGAAAGGCCGTCGTAATGCACGTGCCATGTGATGCACTTCTTGCTTTTGGGGCATCGTGCGACGGCTACGGACGACCAGCCATAAAATTAGCGGGAGCAGCAGAATCTGCAGCAGCGTGAGAGCCTGCTGATTGCGAGTACCAGCCGAGTGGTAGTCGCGCGCGAATTGTTCTTCTATCTCCAGGCCTCGCCATATGGCAGACCAACTTGAAGCTTCTTCTGTACGAGGCCCAAAGCCCTGCCATAGAGGCGCTACATCAACTCTTAACAAACGCCGATCCAAATCATCAAGTGCTGCAGCCACCTCGTTGCTACCTGCTTCGATAAGGGCTTTGAGGTCACTTGCTTGCTGCATGAGCGCGAACTGCCGAGCAAGTTCATCGCTTAGACCGGACTCGGCAGCCGTGATCTGCATCAGTATGCTATCGATGCGATCGGAGAGAACTGGAGGTAGCTCGTCTAGCAACCCCGCAGCCTGAGTAGATGCCCAGACGGAGCGGCGCTGAGCCAATTGCAGCGCACTGCCGGAGTAGGGGCCAAATGCGCGGCGCGCCTCCATTTCCCAGCGCTCTAGGCGACGAGCATCGAAATGCCAATGTCGAGCCAGGCTCTCAATGCGCATTACGGGCAATTCACCATATAAGACGCTGTGTGAAGTCTGCTGTTTGGCGTGAACTGGTCGAGCAATGTCATTGAGCGAAACACTTAAGTGCTCAACCGGGTCAGGCGAGGCCAGCAGACGCTTTGCCCAGTCCACTCGCTGCTGATCTTCTTCGGCACGTTCTAGAATATGCGTCAGAGCAATGGGCTCTGCTCTGGTCGAAGGTGTGTCCGGTGTTACTGTACTGTCGGTAAAGGGGGCTGCATTGGTTAACCCCGTAATGCACATAAGAAATGCAGCCGTGACCCACCACCAAACAGTGTAAGGCAAGGTTAAATTCTGCATCACGCGCATTATCGGATCGTCCGTGGTAAGCAGTTCGGTTATCTGCTTGGTCATCGAGGTGCAGAAGCTGTCACCGCTAAAACCTAGACTAAAAACCTCATACCCGCAGTAAACGCCTTAATCTACCTCTTCCCTCAATGAGGAATCGGCAGACACGGAACACAGCCAGCCCTGCACGATTCGCACCTAAGGCATGTTGGAAATTCAGTGACGATTGAGCGATCCAAAGCGTATTATCGATGCAGCAATGAGTAGGGCGTGGCGACTGCTGGAGACCAGCCTTTAACGCCTTCTTGATCGAGCTCCTTGCGCATTAGTCGAGCGACCCAGTGTAGACACCACGCTTGCCCATTGCCGACAGCTCAGCTTCGATGCGGAGATGGCCTGTAATCAGGTTCGTTGGCTGCGGTTTTTTCGTATGCGAACTGTTCGAATACTCTTCACCTCTGCATATCCATGGACATCATAAATTTAGCGTGAGCCCAAGGCTGCCGCCAAGTTTGTGTATGTCCATGCTTTGACAGCTTTCCTTTACATCGACGATCGCTTCCGCGGCGTGCATGGCACTCGCTCGGTAACCACCACGTACACCTACGATATCGTGCGCCTGGGGCTGGCGGGCGGTGATTGGGTGGATGTGACCACGGCGGTGGAGCCCGAGGTCGAGCGACGCGTCGGGCCGCTGCAGATTCTCGCTTACGACATTCCCCAGGGCTGCTGCGCGGCTTACTACCCAGAGTGCAATCCGCTGGTGCCGCTGTGGCACCACGCCGAGCGCAGCAAGGTACCTGCGGCCAAATCGATTCCGGTGAGGCTGAGGCTGAGGCTGAGCAGCGCGGTGGCGTTCGGCGATGCGCGCCCGCAGCGGACGATGTTGATCGCCGCGCAGCGTTGATCGGCTTCAACAATGCTCCAACCGTCGCGCTTGTTTGAACAAGCGAAACGGCGGGGCAATCCTCGAGATAGAGCGGTTTCTGCCCACTGCTCGGACGGGTTGAACTTCAAGCGGCGGGCTTTCCTCCCAACTTGGAACGCAGGTGATTTTACCTGCGGCGATTGCGCTTCAAACGTGGCGGCAACCGTGAATCCACCAGCAACCAGCAGGAGAATCCGATGACCCGCAACACCACCAACCAGTTCGCGATGCAGAACCCGTTGACCCAGTACCCGCAACCTGAATTTCCCGCACAGCGCCAGACCGAGCCAGGCCTGGATCTGAAAATGACCCCCGAACCGGACCATGGCGAAGAGAGCTACGTCGGCTTCGGGCGCCTGGCCGGGCGCAAGGCGCTGATCACCGGCGCCGACTCCGGCATCGGCCGCGCCGCAGCCATCGCCTATGCCCGCGAAGGTGCGGACATCGTGCTCAACTACTTGCCCGAGGAAGAGCCGGACGCCCAGGAAGTGATCAAGCTGATCGAGGCCGAGGGGCGTCGTGCGGTGGCCATTCCCGGCGACCTGAAAGACGAAGCCTTTTGCGTATCGCTGGTACGCGATGCCGTCAGTGCACTTGGCGGTCTGGACATTCTGGTCAACGTGGCCGGCAAGCAGATCACCCAGAAGCATATTTCGGAGATCACTACCGAGCAGTTCGACCACACCTTCAAGACCAATGTCTACGCCATGTTCTGGCTCTGCAAGGCAGCCGTGGCGTATATGCCACCGGGGGCGGCGATCATCAACACGGCGTCGATCCAGTCCTATGATCCGTCCGGCACGCTGCTTGATTACGCCTCCACCAAGGCTGCCATCGTCGCCTTCACCAAGGCGCTGTCGAGCCAAGTGATCGAACAGGGCATTCGCGTCAACGCGGTCGCGCCGGGGCCGATCTGGACAGTGCTGCAGCCCACCGATGGTCAGCCGCACGAGAAGATCCCGACTTTCGGCTCCCAAGTGCCGATGAAGCGCCCGGGCCAGCCTGCCGAATGTGCACCGTTGTATGTGTTGCTGGCTTCCCAGGAGTCGAGCTACATCACGGGTGAAACCTTTGGGGTTACCGGCGGCAACCCGCTGCCATAACCTGTTGCGGCCTGCAGTACGCCCGCTGTGGGCCGCATCTTATTGCGTTCGGTTGCTACTGATTCAGTAAATGCGCTGATCGACCGACGATATGGCCAGCCAGCGATAGCGGTGTCGCTCAATCGTCGAGTTTGCGTCTGGCCTGTTCGGATGCCTGACGAATCTTTTCCGCTTCCTGCTCCTTGGTCTTGATCGAGGTCGGCGTAATCGCCCGGTCGACCGCTTCGGTCTTTTCGCCGGGGCGCTGGTTTTCCTTTTTCACCACGTTGACGTCTTCGCCTTCCACGTCCTTGGCAGGGCTGTTCGGTGGTGTCTGGTCGATAGGTTTCTGGCTCATTGGAGAGTCCCTTTTGGCTGAGTGAACAGGCCTTTAGATGCACGCCCCTGATAGTTACGAGGCCTCGATCGGCCTGCGAGTTCGAACAATTGATGGACTGTGTCCGGATGCTTCGAAAGCGCGTATTTCGGGCGTTTGCACTGCAGAAAACCGGAATCTATGGGCCTCACCCGGATCGAATTTAGAGACAGCCAATAACCACCATGCGGGAGAACACCATGGGCGAATTCAGAATTTATCTCGACGATGAACTGCAATGTGCAACCACCTCGCCAGTGCTGGCGCAAGCGGCTTGGCACCGCGCTTCACGCGATGGCCGAGTGGCCGAGAAAGGTGGTTGGGTGCGTGCCTACGAAGGCGAAGTTACCGTGGCGGAAATGCACCCGGAGCCGCGTGTGGGCCACGCCTGGCCAGACGGACGTGACCATCAGGCCGATCTGCGTGATGTCTGGGATAGCCTGCTGCGGGTGCTCGATCAACAGGGCTTGGATGATCAGATACTGGCCTCGGCTCTGAACAATTTCGGGCTCAAGACCACAAGCGTGCAAGCCTCCGTGCAGGACGAGCTAGGCGGGCGTACCGTGCCATCGGCCGCTGAGTTGGTGGTGTTGCTCGATGCGGTGCATCAGGAACGCCGGCGCGCATCCGAGGTATGAGGTCAGGTGCGGCGCATCTTGTTCACGCAGTGGAGCCTGAACAGTTCGGGCTTCTCACTGCGGATGCGGTTTTCTATCAGCTCAATGATGGCAAACACTTCGGTCGGGGTTAGTGATGTTTTGCACGGGATGTCACTGACCTCAATTGAAGTAGCTGAATCACTTTCCTTGAGTATTACGCACATAGTAAATGGCGACTGCAAAGACACGTGTACAACAAAAGGCTGAAAATAGTTGTACAGCAATGCTGCTGCGTCCAGGAATCTCATTGCGGCCACAATAATTGCTCTCGGTATTACTCCTTTAATACCGGCAATAGTGGCGGATCAACGGTCATTGTCAATTATAAACAGGGCTGGCTATTTGCTTTGTTCAGGCGAAGTAGGCGGCTTTGGCATACCGCGCGGGCCGGCAAAGCCCCAGATGATCAAACCAATGACTGGCACAAGAACGATCAGCAGTGCCCACATCAATCGGGTATTGAAGCTCTTCTCGCTGCGCCAGAGATTCATGATTGTCACCAGGTCAACAAAGGCGATGACGACGAATGCGCCGAGCCAGAACAGCAGGATTGGGTCGCTCATGGTGGGGCTCCTGTCGTGGCAAGGCTCGAGATGCCGGGCCTTGCCGGTGGTGATGCAAACTGCCTGGCCGTATCGCCTATAAAGAGGACGGCAGACAAGTCTGCTGTTATCGACGTGCTACGGCGCAAGGCGCTGTCCTATTACGAAGTGACCATCACTCATTAAGTTCGCCTGAATAGATGGTCGGTGTTGCGGCATATATGCGCGATATGGATATAGGCGGTTGCATCACAACATGCGCGATGCCCGTGCCTATCTGCCACTTCATGCAAAGTGCAATGAAGTGTTCAAGCGTAAGCGGCTCGATCTCCAGCAAAATGGCGCGTGTTTTTTTAAATAAAGTTGGCATATGTGATGCACTCCTTTTATGGACGCACGATAACTAAAAGCCTGCTTAGCCAATAAAGGATCTACCCATGAATACTGCCGCTATCGATCATTTGAGCAGCGCATTGCCCAATCACACCGTTTCCATCACGCCACGCCCGGATGGCATGTATCTACTGACCATCAGCCGAGAGGGCGAAGAGATCTTTCTCAAAGCCGTCGACAAGGCGTCCATCGATACCGCAGAGGGCGCACGGGCGCTGCAGCGTGAAATTCTTCGTGATCGCAAGCTGGTCAGCGGTCAGGTGAACTGGAAAGGTACTGGCGCCCAGTGGGTGACCCGCAAGCTGCCGACCTTTACCGGCGCTCCGGTGAACCCGACCGCCGCCAAGATGATGTGGTCGCGGCGCAACCTGGACGAGCTGCATCCGTGAGCCAGGCAGCCAATGAAAAAGCCCCGTCGATACGGGGCTTTTTCATGCCAGAGCGAAACTGGTCTTAGGGGAGGGGCTAGCGGCAGCTGCGTCAGGTCGCGCGACACCTAGCCGGCAAAGAGTCAGGATTTACCTAGCAGGCGCGAGGCGTCGAAGCCCATGCGCATGTTGCCCCAGTGGCGTCCCTCGAAGAAGAACGGCACGTCGATCTCGGTCATGATCTCGCCGGTATCGCGCAGGTAGGTCTGCAGCAGGAAGCGTTGGGTGTTGCTGGCAGCGCGCAGGCCAACTGGATCGGAGAACATGCGCTTGTTGCGGCATACCGGCAGGTCGACGGCGCGGTTGCCGGTAGGTGCCTTCGACACCCAGCTGTTGTTCACCGGGCAATAGCCCTTGTTGTCGACGATAAAGGTGACGATACCGCCGGGCGTGCCCTTGGTCAGTTTGTCGATCTCTTCCTGGCAGATCTGCGCGAAACGCTCGGTATAACCGGTCAGGTACTGCTTCGGGTCGGTGTTGGCGATCAGCTTGTAGTTCTGGTCGAACAGGTTCACGCCTTCGCGTTGCAGCGTCGCAAGGCGGGTTTGCAGCGCGTCGCGGCACTGGGTCGCGCGGGTGATGGCAGCGTCCAGTTCACCGTGACCGAGCACGAAGCGACCCAGCAACTCCTGCACTCGCTCAGCGACGCCAGACAGATCACGCGTGGCGGTTGCCGAACTCTGCATGCGCTGGTCGATGGCCTGGCTGTCGGCGTGGATCTGGGTTACGCGGTCATTGATGCCGGTGTTGGCATCGGCGACCTGCTGGATATGCTCGGCGATCTCGGCCAGCTTGCTGGTGGTCGACTCGAAGTCGCCGATCATCGCCTCGAAGTGGCCAGTGGCACGCTCGACCACTACCTGGGTTTCCCGGGCGCTCTGGCTGATGCGCGCGGTCTGCTCGTGGGTAGTGCTGACTTCCTTGAGCATGGCGTCGATGTTCTGCGAGATATCACCGGTGGCGCGGCTGACGTTCTGCGCCAGGGTGCGCACTTCATCGGCGACCACGGCGAAACCACGACCGCTTTCCCCGGCACGCGCCGCTTCGATGGCCGCGTTGAGGGCCAGCAGGTTGGTCTGCGAGGAAATCTGCTGGATCAGCCCGACCACCGATTTGATGTTCGAGGAACGCTCGTTGAGCGCCGAGACCAGGGTGCTGAATTCGTTGAGGCTGGTGGAAATGGAGCTGATGTTGCCGGTGACTTCCAAGAGTTCTGCGTAGGAGTCCTGCGCCATACCGAGGTTGTGCGCGGTGGTCGCGGAGATCGCCTGGGTCTGCTGCGACACCTCATCGATGCGGCCGACGGCGATGTTGCTCTCGCTCATCACTTCATTGGCGAAGCGCGCCTGGTGGGTAGCGCTGTCGCTGGAGTCGCTGATGTTCTTCAGCGAGCGGGCAGATTCGACGGCGATCTGCACGGTCAATGCCTGCACATTGCTGATGATTTCGCGCTGCTTGGCCAGAAAGCGGTTACAGGTGCTGGCCAGGGTACGGATTTCGTCATGGGTCAGCAGCGGCAGATCGCGGGACAGGTCACCTTCACCGCTGGCGATTTCTTCCAGGGCGCGGGTCATGTTGTCGACCGGGCGCACGATCAGGTGGCGGAAGTACCAGACCATGAAGCTGACCATGCACAGCGTGAAGAGGGCGCTGAGCGTCAGGGCGGTGCCAAGGGTATCGAGCTTGCCTTCGACCTGCTTGAGCAGGGCCGGGTCGAGTTGTGCGCCGTGCAGCAATTGTACGATGTCGGCACGCAGGCTGAGGGCCACCCAGACCAGCAAACCGCTGACGATAACAAGCAGAAACAGGCTGGACAGCTTCTTGGTCAAGGTATCGAAAAAGTGCATCTCGATGGAATCGTACAGCGACTTTAACGACTGCATGCGCAGCTCCTGACAGAGAAATAATCCTTGGATTTCCATTACTTCGACCAGAAGCGCAGAACCTTTAACAAAGGACGCTCTGTTCGCCGACGTTCCACGCGATTTAACGGATGTTCCACCGCGAGGGCGCGGAGTGTAGTGCCTCGGCTATTACCGTTAAAGAGTGGTTACACAAAAAAATGGCGTCAATTACTTCTTCTACAACACAGCTACCGGCACGGGGCCGGTAGTGGGTCATCCAGATTGAAGCTTAGCCGCGCTGGCCAAACTCCGCCTGTTGCGCGGTCCAGCCGGTCACTCTTTCGCTAAGCGAGAGACCCAGGCCTGGGCGATTGGGCACAAGCATGCGGCCATCACACGTTTCCAGGCGCTCGTTGAACAGTGGCTCAAGCCATTCGAAATGCTCGACCCACGGCTCGGTTGGGTAGGTGGCAGCGAGGTGCACATGCAGCTCCATGGCGAAGTGCGGCGCGAGCATCAACCCGGCGTGTTCAGCCATCGCGGCGATTTTCAGGAATGGGGTGATGCCGCCTACGCGAGGTGCATCCGGCATCAGATAGTCGGCGCCGCGGGTTTTGATGAACTCGGCGTGCTCGGCCACGCTGGTGAGCATTTCGCCGGTGGCAATCGGCGTGTCGAATGCGGCAGCCAGGGCGGCGTGGCCTTCGGCGTCGTAGCAATCGAGTGGCTCCTCGATCCACACCAAGTTGAATTCCTCAAACTTGCGGCACATGCGCTGGGCGGTGGGGCGATCCCATTGCTGATTGGCGTCGACCATCAACGGGAAGTCGTCGCCCAGATGCTGGCGAATGGTGCTGACGCGGTGCAGGTCGAGAGCCGAGTCGGGCTGGCCGACCTTCAGCTTGATGCCGCCGATGCCTTTCTCGCGGGACAGATCGGTATTGACCTTCAGCTGATCCAGCGGCGTGTGCAGGAAGCCTCCCGAGGTGTTGTAGCAGCGCACCGAGTCGCGCTGGGCGCCCAGCAGGCGGGCCAGGGACAGGTTCGCGCGCTTGGCTTTCATGTCCCACAGGGCCACGTCGAAGGCGCCGATGGCCTGGGTCGACAGGCCGCTTCGGCCCACCGAGGCGCCGGCCCAGCACAGCTTGGTCCACAGCTTCTGGATGTCGCTGGGATTTTCGCCGACCAGCGCCGGGGCGATTTCCTGAGCATGGGCGAACTGGCCGGGGCCACCGGCGCGTTTCGAGTAGCTGAAGCCCAGGCCGCGGTGGCCGTCCTTGCTTTCGATCTCCACGAACAGCATGGCGATCTCGGTCATCGGCTTCTGCCGGCCGGTGAGCACCTTGGCATCGCTGATCGGATTGGCCAGAGGCAGAAAGACCGACGCAACGCGAATCCAGGCGATCTGATCCTGGTCTGCGCAGCCATGGGGGAGGGTGTGTTCATTCACGCGGATTACCTCGCTTGACGTTCTTGTTGGGGTCGCCAGAAGATCTAAATCACTGGCGTGAGTCCGGACGTTAAGCTGATTAGGTAATCATTCAAGGGATCGGGTGGAGCTACAGGGCGACTTCCAGGCGAAAGCAGCCATCCCTGCTTTACCTGTGGTGGATCAGCTAGGTAGGGTGGATGACGCTCTTTTCATCCACCATTGCGATGCCGAGCGGTGGACGGGTCGGGCCGCGTAGGTGAAGCGTCGTCCACCCTACAAAAGGCAGCTAACGCCACTCACCAGCCAAGCAGTTAAGTCGGGGCTGGAAATATGGGGCGGCCCTCACGCACTCTGCCGCTCGACGATGCTGAAGCCGGTATCGATGTGCACCTTCACCGGTTCCTCGTGTGGATGGTCGAGGCGCTGCAGCAAGGCGCGGGCGGCCTGCAGGCCGATCTCGGCGCCGTTGATGCGGACTGTAGATAGCGATGGATGCAAGTGCGCGGCGATATTCAGGTCGCCAAAGCCCATCACCGCCAGATCGTCTGGCACGCGAATCCCTCGTTCGGCTGCTTCCACCAATACGCCATGTGCCAAGGTATCGGAGCTGCACACCAGCACTTCGGGATGCCCACCGGCGGCGAGCACGCGATGTAGTCCTTCGCGGCCAAGGTTGACCGTTGCTGGTGGCGGCAACACCACGCGAGGCACCTCGGCAATGCCCTGGCTCGCCAGTTCGCCGATCAGGCTCTCGCAGCGGCGGTGGCCACGCGGGTCATCCAGGGTCACCACGGCGAAGCGGCGGTAGCCCTTACCGGTCAGGTAGCGCGCGGTGGCCACGCCGACCGCCTCATGGGAAAAGCCCACCAGCATGTCCAGCGGCCGCGGCGCCAGGTCCCAGGATTCGACAATAGGGATGCCCGAGCGTGACAAACGCGTGCGGCTGGCTTTGGTGTGCAGGGTGCCAGTCAGCACGATGCCGTCCGGGCGGCGGCGCAGAATGGTATCGAGTAACTGTTCTTCGCGTTCGGCGCTGTAGTTGGTCAGGCCGATCAGGGTTTCGTGGCCGGCTTCGGTGAGTGTGTCGATCAGCGTCTGCACCGTTTCCGCGAAAATCGAATTGGCCACGGTCGGCACCAGGAGGGAAATCAGCCGGCTGCGCTGCGCGTCGGCGTTGGCCAGCATGGCCGGCACGTAGCCGGTCAGCTGCACGGCACGGAAGACCTTTTCGCGCAATTCGGCGCGCACGATCTCCGGTTGGTTGAGGGTGCGCGACACGGTGATCGGCGAAACCCCCGCGACCTTGGCTACATCCGCGAGGGTCGGTGCCTTGCCTGAAAACGCATATGGCCGAGTGCGAGGTGTTTGCTGGTCATCATTCATGTGCGCTCCAGCGCCAGGTTTGCCAGGCGCAATACTAGCAAGCCAGGCCGCGGGCGCATTCGAACATACGGGGCATTGCGCTATGCTGCGCGCCGGCATCGGCCACCCGCATGCCGCCCACTTTTTCCTGACCCGATTGACAGGCCACATGGCTGCCCTGACAAGGATCCGTTGATGCCTACTACTTTGGAAATGGTCGCCAATTTCGCCAACCTGATAGCTGTGCTGTTGGCGGCGCGCAACAGTGTGCATACCTGGTCGGTGGGCATCGTCGGGTGTCTGCTGTTCGGCTGGTTGTTCTTCACTGTGCAGCTATATGCGGATGTCACGCTGCAGAGCTTTTTCATTGTCACCAGCGCTATGGGTTGGTGGGCGTGGCAGCGCGGTAATGCTGGCGCTGCGTTGCCGATCAGCCGGACGCCGTTACCGACGCTGTTTGCGTATCTGGGCCTGGCGATTGTCGTGGCCGCCGGCTACGGCCTGCTGCTGCATCACTTCACCGATGCCTACGCGCCATTGATGGATTCTCTGGTGCTGACCTTCAGCGTGCTGGCGCAGTTCTTGTTGATGCGTCGGCGCCTGGAGACCTGGTACGGCTGGCTGCTCGTCAACACCCTGGCGGTGCCGTTGTTCGCCTCCCGCGAGCTGTACCTGACTGCCGGGCTGTATTGCCTGTTCTGGTGCAATGCCTGGTATGGCCTGTATCGCTGGCGCCGTGAGGCTCAGGCTCAAGTCGCCTGTGAGCAGCCGGCGCAGCAGGCGGTTTGAAATGAGCAAAACCTTTCGACGCGGCCTGGTGGTCGGCAAGTTCTCGCCGTTGCACCTTGGCCATGAACGGTTGATCGACGAAGCGCTCGCGCACTGCGAGCAGCTGTATCTGCTCTGCTATTCGCTGCCGGAATTGCCGGGCTGTGATGCGCAGCGGCGCGCCCGTTGGTTGCAGGCTCGTTTCCCCGACGTGCCGGCGCTGGTGATCACTCAATCAAGCATCGAGACCTGCCGCGGCGAGGGCCGGGTGCTGCCCGATCTGCCGCACAACGATGCTCCCGAGGTTGAGCAGCGCCAGTTCGTCGCCGAGCTGTGTCAGTCGGTGCTCGGCACGACGGTGGATGCGGTGTTCACCAGCGAAAGCTATGGCGATGGCTTCGCCGCGCACCTGGCCGCGTGCTTCGGTCACCCGGTGCAGCATGTCTGTGTCGATCAGGCACGCACTGCCGTGCCTATCTCGGGCAACCGCTTGCGTGAGGATCCCCACGGCCTCAAGGCGTTTCTCGCGCCGCCGGTGTATGCCGATTTCGTCGAGCGCATCGTGCTGCTGGGCGGCGAGTCCACCGGCAAGAGTAGCCTGGCCGAAGCTCTGGCGGGGGCGCTGGGCAGCGTGCATGTCGCCGAGTACGGGCGCGAGTGCTGGGAGGCTCGGAGCGGCGCGCTCGAATACGACGACCTGCTGCATATCGGTCGCACTCAGGTCGCCCGCGAGAACGCCGCTGCCGAACGCGCCAATCGCTATCTGGTCTGCGATACCTCGCCGCTGACCACGCTTTTCTACAGCGACGCGATGTTCGGGTGTGCCGAGCCCGAGCTGCAGCGCCTGGCCGAGCGGCCTTACCAACATATCTTTCTATGTGCGGACGATTTTCCCTTCGTGCAGGACGGCACCCGCCAGGACGAAACCTTTCGTCGCCGTCAGCAGGCCTGGTATCGCGACGAGTTACAGGCCCGTGGCTGGGCCTATCACGAGCTGCGTGGCTCACTCGCCGAGCGCGTCGCCAGGGCTCTCGAAATCCTGCAAAGGCCCTGCCCACAAGCGTAAGCGGCCACTCATCCCGGCGGCTGAACCAAAGGACTCGGCATTTCCTCGGACTCTAGGACAGGCACTCAAACCCTCGTTCTGGAGAGCAGCATGCGCGCATTGACCTATCACGGCAGCCACGACGTTCGCGTCGACAACGTAGCCGACCCCGTCATCCAGGAATCGGACGATATCATCCTGCGGGTGACCGCCACGGCCATCTGCGGCTCGGACCTGCACCTGTACCGCGGCAAGATCCCGCAGGTGAAACACGGCGACGTGTTCGGCCACGAATTCATGGGCATCGTCGAAGAAGTCGGCAGCGCTGTTACCGCCGTGAGCAAAGGCGACCGAGTGATCGTGCCGTTCGTGATCGCCTGCGGCAGTTGCTTCTTCTGCGACATGAACCTGCATGCCGCCTGCGAAACCACCAACGATGGCCGCGGTGCCATTCTCAACAAGAAGCAGATTCCCTCCGGCGCCGCGCTGTTCGGTTACAGCCACCTGTATGGCGGCATGCCCGGCGGCCAGGCCGAGCTGGTGCGCGTGCCCAAGGCCAATGCCGGCCCATTCAAGATCCCCGATGAGCTCGATGACGAGCGCGTGCTGTTTCTCACCGACATTCTGCCGACCGGCTACCAGTCGGTGATCAATGGTGGGGTGAAGGAAGGCAGCCGCGTGGCGATCTACGGCGCTGGCCCGGTGGGGCTGATGGCGGCGGCCTGTGCGCGGATGCTCGGTGCCAAGCAGATATTCATGGTCGACAACCAGCCCTATCGATTGGAATACGCCCGCGCCACCTACGGGGCAGTACCTATCAACTTCGATAAGGTGGATGATCCGGCCGAGGCGATCATCGAGCAGACCGAAGGTTATCGCGGTGTGGACGCTGCCATCGATGCGGTCGGCTTCGAGGCCAAAGGTAGCGCCACAGAAACCCTGCTCACTCAACTAAAGCTCGAGGGCAGCAGTGGCAAGGCGTTGCGCCAGTGCATCGCTGCGGTACGGCGCGGCGGCACTGTGAGTGTGCCGGGCGTGTACGCAGGCTTCATTCACGGCTTCATGTTTGGCGATGCCTTCGACAAGGGCCTGACCTTCAAGATGGGCCAGACCCATGTGCACGGTTTGCTGCCTGATCTGCTCGAACGCATTCAGAGCGGAGTGCTGCAGCCAGAGGTAATCATTAGCCATCGCATGAATCTTTCCGATGCTGCAGAAGGTTATCGCCTGTTCGACAAGCAGGAAGACGATTGCCGCAAGGTGATTCTGCGCCCGTGAATCCATCGGGAACCGTCGTAAGGCGGTTCCCCCTTCCGCAGCTAATTAACAGCCTCAGCGGGCTCTCCATAGATGTAGGAGAATCCTCCGTTAATTTCGTAAGCATTGTAAATTTACTGGGGGTTAGCTCTTTGTATAGGCGGCAGGGTGTTTGATGTGTAGTTGTATTTTGATGGCATGCAAAATGCGGCGCCGTTCAAGTTGCATCTTGCACTTTGCAATATCGATTGTTGGAAAAGCTGACCGAAAGGCCCAGTTTATAAGTGTTTCGTAAGTTCTTTTTGTTGGCATGCAGTGTGCAATAGCAGATGACGTTAAATCGTCATTCACCAAGGGAGTTTTCCGATGACTGCTGTTGCTATTGAAGTGCTTGCGTCTGCGCTGCCCGATCATGAAATCACTTTGACGCCGCGCCCGGACGGAAAATTTCTACTGACAGTTGCCAAGGGTGGCGCTACTCAACTTATTCGCGCCATCGACCGCCACACGGTGGTCGACCAGGCCGAGCTGCATGCCTTGGCGCACGAGCTGGAGCGCGACCAAAAGCTGGTTAGCGGGGAGATCTCCTGGAAGGGCGCTGGCGCCCGCTGGGTACGCCGCAAGCTGCCTACGTTCACTGGTGCACCGGTAAGTCCGACCGCTGCCAAGCTGATGTGGACGCGCCGCAATCTGGATCGCCGCCAGCGCCCTACGGCCTGAGCGCATAGGCTGTATCGAGCCCCGCATTAGCGGGGCTTTTTATTGCCGGGAATAAAATAATGCCGCGTAATCTGTAACATTAACTTGTGCAATTACCTATATATGATCTGAGCTTTGTATAGCTTTATTTATTGCTGTAGAAGTTGTGCATGTTGTGGGTTGTGAGCGTGTTTGTTGTTTAGAGAAGGCCATGTGTCTGGTGTGCGGGTAATTGTTCGCTTGTTCAATAACCGCTCGTCCTTAATAACGAACGTATTGCGCGCAGCGTCGTTCCCAATAATGAATCGACAAACAACCCGGGAGCGAATAACCATGGCGACCAAAACTGAAAACCTGTTGAGCTGGCTGCGCGACGCCCATGCGATGGAGCAGCAGGCCGAGCAAATGCTCAAAGCGCAGGCATCGCGTCTCGAGCATTACCCGCAGCTGAAAACCCGTATCGAGCAGCACATTGAGGAAACCAGAGGCCAGCGTGAATTGCTGGAAGGCTGCTTGGAACGCCTCGGTGAAAAACCTTCGATGCTCAAGGATATTGCCGGCAAGCTCACTGCTTTTGGCCAGGCCGTTGGCGGCTCGGTCATGAGCGATGAAGTCATCAAGGGCGCCATGAGTGGCTATGTCTTCGAGAACCTGGAAATCGCTTCCTACACAGTGTTGATCGCCGCCGCCAAGGCGACCGGTGACAAGGAAACCCAGCGTGTCTGCGAAACCATCCTGCCCCAGGAAGTAGCGATGGCCGAGTGGATTAAGGATCACCTGCCGCAACTGACCGAAGCGTTTCTGACCCGCTCCGAAGCGCCGGACACCGAAGCCAAGCGCTAACCACTCTCGGTGTCGCTGCGATCCACAACTCGCCGCGGCACCGCAGCGTTCTTTTCACCGCCGTACCTGGTAGCGCCTACTTGTCCAGAATCATCACCACCGCAGATCCCGAACTTTCGGCTGAAACTACCGAAGTCTCCGACTCACTGATGTTCGGCACGCCCAAAGAGCGTCTGGATTTCTACCGCCGGGAAATCCACTACGAAACCAACCTGCTGGCTGACCGTACCAACGCCTATCTGGCGGCGCAGTCCTTTCTGGTCATTGCTTATGCATCGTCGATGGCCAACACCAACCCGGGCTGGGGCGATTTGTTCACGCTGGTGGTGCCAACCTTGCTGGCATTGCTCGGTATCGTCAGCTCGCTGAATGCCTGGCCTGGCATCAGGGCGTCGTCGGCGATCATCGGCCACTGGCACTTCAAGCAGGAGCAACTGCTGCGCAGCGAACCCAAGTTCGGCCACGCCTATGACGAGTCGCCGCTGTTCAGCGAGCATGAGTCCAGCGAGGAACGCTACTTCAAATCGCTGCGCTTTTCGCTGCGTTCGCCCTGGCTGTTCACCATCTTCTGGGCGGGGCTGGGGTTGTTTTCGGTGTGGTTGCAGCTGTCTTCGTCGGCCAAGGTCTGAGGCGCGCGCCTGGAGACGCGCCGTTACCTTTATCTGTGGGCACTCTGTCTGGCTGGTCGTAGTCAGTAGCAGAGAGCCGGCAGCGTGGCGCTGCCGGCAGCCGACGAGGAGGCCGCACGCGTGAAACGCACCCTGATCGCCAGCGCTATCGGCATACTCCTATTGCTGGCGGCGCTGCCGTTGTCCTATCAGCTATGGCCGGCGCGCACGCCGGTCGCCGCAGCTCTGCAGCCGGGCGAGCAGATTGGCGGGCCGTTCGAGTTGATCAATGAGCAGGGGCAGGCAGTGAGCGAGCAGACCTTTGCCGGCAGATGGCTGCTGATGTTCTTCGGCTTTACCCGTTGTGCCGATATCTGCCCAACCACACTGGTACAGATCAGCAAGGTGCTCGATGGCCTTGGCGAACAGGGCGATCAGGTGCAGCCGCTGTTTATCAGCCTCGATCCCGAGCGTGACACGCCGCAGGTGTTGGCGGCCTACACCACTTTCTTTGACGACCGTATTCTCGGCCTGACCGGCAGCGCCGCGCAGATCCGCCAGGTTGCCGATGCCTATGCGGTGTATTTCAGGAAGGTGCCGATGGGCGATACCTACATGCTCGATCACACCGGCGCCATTTACCTGATGAACCCTGACGGTGAACTGGCCGGCCTGATTTCCCTCCAGATGACGGCCGCTCAAGCGGTGCAGGAGATTTCCCGCGCGATGGCAGATGCGCGTGATGGCTGATTCGCAAACCAGTGCGCCTCGCCGCGGGCGTAACTGGCCACTGATTCTCGGTTTCCTGATGCTCGGTGCCTGCTGGCTGGGGCCTTTGCCAGCAATGAGCCGCACTGCGTTCTCCGCCCATATGCTGCTGCACCTCGGTGTGGTGGCGCTCGCTGCACCGCTGCTCGCCATTGGCCTGGCGCGTTCGGGGTTGCGGGTTGATGGCATGCGCCATATCGGCATCTGGAGCATTGTGGTGTTCGCCGCCGAAATGCTGGTTGTGTGGGGCTGGCATGCGCCGCAGCTGCACGAGGCTGCAGCGCTTAACGTGTGGGCGTTCGTCGCTCAGCAGTTGAGCTTTCTTGCGGTCGGGCTGGGCGTGTGGCTGCTTGGTTTCGCCAGTCAGTCACGGCGTGGCCTGGTGGCCGCGCTGTTCGGTTTTTTCCTGACGTTCGTGCACATGACCATGCTCGGCGTGGTGCTGATCATGGCGCCAAAGCTCATCTACCCGGCTGAACTGTGCCTGGGCGCGTTTGGCTTCGAGCAGCTGGAGGATCAGCGTTTCGGCGGGATTCTGATGGCAGCCTGGAGCGGCGTGGCGTATCTGGGTGGGGCGGTGGTGCTGGGCGCGCGCCTGCTGTCATCGACAAGCACGGCAAGGCTTTGAAGATACGCCGCCAGCGTGATGCTGGCGGCGCAAGGATTACAGCTTGAAGTTGCCCACCAGCTCGTCGAGCTGACGCGACAGGCTTTGCAGGTTGCTGCTGGCGTCGTTCAGCTGATCGGCGATCACCGTGGTTTCCTGGGTGAACTGGTTGATCTGCTCGACGTTGCGGTTGATTTCCTCGACCACGCAGGATTGCTCTTCGGTGGCGGTAGCGACCTGAATGTTCTGGTCGCTGATCTGGCTGATATGGCCGTTGATCTGCGCCAGCGCTTCGGAGGCCTTGCCGGCATATTCGACCACACGCTCGCTCTGCTGGCGGCCCTTGGCCATGGCTTCGACCGCCGACCGGGATTCGGCTTGCAGGCGGTCGATGACCTTCTGGATCTCTTCGGTCGAGGCGCCGGAGCGGCTGGCCAGGGTGCGCACTTCATCGGCGACCACAGCGAAGCCACGGCCTTGCTCGCCGGCACGGGCGGCTTCGATGGCAGCGTTCAGAGCCAGAAGGTTGGTCTGCTCGGAAATGCTGCGGATGGTGCCCAGGGTGGCGCTGATCGCTTCGATCTGCCCGGCCAGTGCGCCGACCACCTTGGCAGTTTGCTCCAGCTCGCCGCTGAGCGAGTCGATCTGCCGGTTGGCCTGATCGACAACTTCGCTGCCGGCATTGGCGTGGTCGGTGGCTTCGCGGGCCACGCGGGCAGCGTTCTCGGCGTTGCCGGCAATTTCGTTGACGGTCGAACCCAACTCGTGGATCGCGGTAGCGACCTGTACGGTGCGGTCGCTCTGCGCCGTGCAGTTGCTTTGCGTCAACTGAGCACGCTCGGCAACTTCACGGGCCATGTTCGACAGCTCCCGCGAGTTGCCGGCCAGCTGCTGCATGATGCCGTGCACGCGGGCCAGAAAGCGGTTGAAGCTCTGCGCGATATCGCTCAGCTCGTCGCTGCCGGTTAGTTCGATACGGGCATTCAAGGCCAGGTTGTCGGCGGCGTTGCCCAGGCTGCTTTGCAACAGCGATACCCGGCGGCGCAGGTTGGTGACGATCAGCCAGGAGGCGACGAAGGACACTAGCAGGCCCAGCAGGCTGATCGTCAGCTGCTGCACGCGGCCCTGCTCATAGTTGTCGACGCTAGCCTGGTTCTGCTGTTCGGCCTGTTTGAGCAGGGTATCGAGCAGTTCGTTGGCGCCCGCGCGCATCACACCGTAGCTCTTGGCGTATTGGTCGCGGTAGATCTGCTGCGCCTTGGGCATGTCGCCGGCGTCCAGCGCCTGCAGCATCGGCGTGAGTTCGGCGCTGACCATGGTCTCGAATTGGTCCAGCAGGCGCTGCGCCTGGGCGCGGCGCTCTGGGTTGACCTGCGCCTCGACAGCGTGGCGCATGGCGTCACGCATGCCGGGGATATCCTCGTTGAGCGCCTCTTGCACCCGCGTTTTGACTCCGCGCTCGTCACGCAGGGCGGTGTCCTGCAGCAGCATCATGTCAATACCCACACGCATGCGCGGGATTCGCGAGGCCGCTTCGGCCATCGCACGCATGGGGGCGGAGGTATTGAGATAGAGCGCACTGGCCTCTTTCTGCATGTTCGACATGCTATTGAGGCTGGTTACGGCTACGAGGATCAAGGCGATGCAGGGAATGGCCACTGCGATGATCAGGCGGGTCTTGAGTGTCAGTGTGTCGAGGCGCATGGGTGTTTTCCATGTCATTGGAGTGACGCCAGTATAAGGGCGCTAATGATTTCATGCTGCCATGTTTCGTGACCGTTGGGCAGCTTGTACGCACGCCCCAAAGCATGCGCGTTAGAGCCGCTTGTACAAGTTCTCGCGGCGTCCTGTAAAAGGGCGTTTTAGCCGCCCGTCAGTGGCACTGCGGGTGATGTCACTTTGACGGCGGTTTTTGCTTCTTTACACGCTGCATTTCCCCTTACTATGCGCGCCTGAAACCCGCTCCAACTATTGTTCTACCTCTAATGTCACTGTTTCACGCCGGTTGTGAAATCGGCCTGTATCCTTATTAGGAGTTATGGCTCATGGCAGCACTGCAGACCGGCACCATCCAGGCGATCAAGACCAATCAGGCGCAACTGCTGGCTGAGTGGAACAGGGGCCTGGAGGCCAGCGGTTCGACCCGCAACCTGAAGGAACAGGATCTGCAGCAGCAGACCTCCGAATTCCTGCAACTGACCCTCAATGCGCTGGAAAGCGAGAACGGCTCGAACATCGCCACCCCCGGTTGGGAAGCGGTGCGCCAGTTCCTCGAGCGCCTGTCGGCCAGCCGCGCGCTGCTTGGTCATGACTCGCACCAGACCGCCAATTTCATCTTCGCCCTCAAGGGCCCGCTGTTCGCGCTGCTGCAACGCCACTACCGCGACCAGCCCGAAGAGCAGGCGCAGCAGGTGCTGGACGTTTCCGAGTTGTTCGACAACCTGGCCATGCACACCATCCGCACCTTCCAGCGCTCGCGTGAGGCGGTGATCAAGCGTCAGCAGGAAGAACTGCTGGAACTGTCCACTCCGGTGGTCAAACTGTGGGATGGCGTGCTGGCGCTGCCGATGATCGGCACCCTCGATTCGCAACGTACTCAAGTAGTGATGGAGTCTTTGCTGCAGCGCATCGTCGATACCGGCTCGGAAATCGCCATTATCGACATCACCGGCGTGCCGACCGTCGATACCCTGGTTGCTCAGCATCTGTTGAAAACCGTTACCGCCATCCGCCTGATGGGGGCTGACTGCATCATCAGCGGCGTGCGGCCGCAGATCGCTCAGACCATCGTGCACCTGGGCCTCGACCTGCAGGGCGTAGTGACCAAGGCCAACCTGGCGGACGCTTTGAAACTGGCGCTGAGCCGCCTGGGCGTTAACCTCGAAAAAGCGGGTTGAGCCCATGGAGCGCATCCCGATTCTACGGATGGGCGAGTTTCTGCTGGTGACCATTCAGGTTGACATGCATGATCAACTCGCGCTGACCTTGCAGGACGACCTGGCTCAGCTGATCAGCAAAACCTCGGCCCGTGGCGTGCTGATCGATATCTCTGCGCTGGACATGGTCGACTCGTTCATCGGCCGGATGATCGGCACTATTTCCGGCCTGTCGCGCATCATGGACGCCGAAACCATGCTCGTCGGCATGCAGCCGGCGGTAGCGATCACCCTCGTCGAGCTGGGCATGACCCTGCCGGGCGTGAGCACTGCGCTGAACGTCGAGCGTGGTATGCAGTTGTTACGCGAGCGAGTGGCGCGGCGATGATCGTGCGCAGCAGCGGTACCCAACCGATCGCCATCGAGCAGGACGTGGTATTGGCTCGCCAGACCACCCGCAAGCTGGCCACCGAGTGCGGCATGCGGCTGATCGACTTGACCAAACTGGTAACCGCCGTCAGCGAGCTTGCGCGTAACACCATGGTCTACGGCGGCGGCGGTGACATGGACTGGCAAGTGCTCGATGACAGCACCCGCGTCGGCCTGCGCCTTACCTTTCGTGACGAAGGCCCCGGTATTGCCGACCTCAAACTGGCCATGACCGATGGCTGGACCTCCGGTGGCGGCCTGGGGCTCGGCCTCACCGGCGCCAAGCGTCTGGTCGACGAGTTCGAACTCGACACCGCGCCTGGCGAGGGCACGAGGATCACGATCACCCGATGGACATGAACATCAGTGGCAGCGTGACCCAGGTACTGCCCATCGACGACAACAGCCAGGTCGGCTACGCCCGGCGTACCGCGCAGAAGCTGGCCGAAGCGCAGGTCTTCGATGAGGTGGATGCCGGGCGCGTCGCGCTGGTGGTCACCGAACTGGCCAGCAACCTGCTCAAGCATGCCGAGCGCGGTGAACTGCACCTACGGGTGCTGCCGCGCAGCAATGGCGCCGGTATTGAGGTCATCGCCGTGGACCGTGCTGCGGGCTTCGACCTCGATGCCTGCCTGACTGACGGTTATTCCACTGGCGGCACCCAGGGCATCGGCCTGGGCGCCATCACTCGTCAGGCGGACGTTTTCGATGCCTATGCCGACTCCCGCGGCGCGGTGTTGCTCGCGCGCTTCTACCCGCGCACTGCTAAAAAGCCGGATCTGCCGATTGGCGTCAGCCAGCATTCACTCAATGGCGACCCGGCGTGTGGCGATGCCTGGCACGTGGCATTGGGCGAGAACGCTATCAGCGCCTTGGTAATCGATGGCCTGGGCCATGGCGAGGAAGCCGAACAGGCCGCCCTGGCGGGCACGCAGGCGTTTGCCTACGGGCCGTTTAACGACCCTCTGCTGTTGATCGAAGACCTGCACCGCGCCATGCACGGCAGCCGTGGCGGCGCGGTGGCCATTGCCCAGGCGCGCCTCGACACCGGCAACCTGCGTTTCGTCGGCATCGGCAACATCTCGGCCAGCCTGATAAGCGCGGGCAAAACCCGCGGGCTCGCCTCGCACCCTGGCATCGTCGGCGCGCAGTACCGCAAGGCGCAGCCGTTCGACTTCGAGCAGGTGACCGGCCAGTTGCTGATCATGCACAGCGATGGGCTGCAGTCGCGCTGGAGCCTGGCCGACTACCCGGGCCTCGCCTATCGTCATCCCGCAGTGATCGCTGCCGTGCTGCACCGAGACTTCTGCCGTGGCCGTGACGATGTCACGGTCGTGGTCATCGCTCTGGAGGCCAGCCATGGCTGAGTCGGAAAACCTCACCCACGCCGAGCAGGTCGCGCTGATCGCTCGCTTGCAGCAGGAAAGCGCCGCGCTGCGTGACGAGCTCGACGAAACCAATCAGGGTGTACTCGCCCTGTATGCCGAACTCGACAACCAGGCCGAGGAACTGCGCGAAGCCTCGGACCTGAAGAGCCGCTTCCTGTCGTACATGAGCCATGAATTTCGCACGCCGCTGGGCTCGATTCTGAGCATCACCAGCCTGCTCAGCGATGAGCTGGACGGCCCACTGAGCGACGAGCAACATCGCCAGGTGGCGTTCGTCAGCACCGCGGCCCGCGAGCTGAGCGACATGGTCGATGACCTGCTCGATTTGGCCAAGATCGAGGCGGGGCGCATCAGCATTTCCCCGGCCTGGTTCGATATGTTCGACCTGTTCTCGGCGCTGCGTGGCATGTTTCGGCCCATCGTCGATGCCAGCGCGGTGGACCTGATTTTCGAAGAGCCGGTCGGCCTGCCGCGCCTGTATACCGACGACAAGAAGCTCGCGCAGATTCTGCGTAACTTTATCTCCAACTCGCTGAAGTTCACCGCCCGCGGTGAAGTGCGAGTATCGGCGCAGCTGGAGGGCACCGACCGCGTGCGCTTCGCGGTCAGCGACACCGGCATTGGTATCGCCGCCGAGTTACACGGCACGTTGTTCGAAGATTTCTCGCAGATCGACTCGCCGTTGCAGAAACGCCTGCGTGGCACTGGCCTCGGGTTGTCGCTGTGCAAACGGTTTGCGGCGCTGCTCGGCGGCGAAGTCGGCGTGCAGAGCGAGCCCGGCGTTGGTTCGATGTTTTACGTAATCATTCCGCTGGCCATTGCGGCAGAGGTTGCCGATGAAAACTGACAGCCTGCTGCTGATCGTCGATGACAACGCCGCCACTCGCTACGCCCTGCGCCGGCGCCTGGAGCGCCATGGCTATCGGGTGCTGGAGGCTGGTACCGGCACCGACGGCCTGGCGCTGATCCACAGCGAGCCGATTGACGGGCTGATTCTCGATGTGAACCTGCCGGACATGAGCGGCTTCGATATCGTGCGCCTGCTGCGCGCCGAGACCGCCACTGCGCTGTTGCCGGTGATTCATGTGTCGGCAGCGTCGATCCAGACTGGCGATATCGTCACCGGTCTCGAAGCCGGCGCCGACGCCTATCTTGTCCACCCGGTCGACCCCGACGTGCTGCTGGCCACGCTTCGCACGCTATTGCGCGTGCGTGATACCGAAGTCGCCCTGCGCGCCAGTGAGGCGCGCTTCCGGGAGATCTTCGTCAACGTCACCGCGCCGATCGCCGTGCTCGATGCCGATCTGGCGGTGCACGAATGCAACCATGCTTTCGCCCAGCTGATTCAGGGCGAGATCGCAGGCCAAGCGCTGCGTGGTTGTTTTGCCGATGATCAGGCGGCGATGCTCGATGAACTGCGCGTACGCCTGGTGGCTGGCGAGCGCTGGAAGGGCTCGCTGACCATGCAGGTGCACGGCGAAGCGCGGGAAACCGAGTGGCAGGTGTCACCGTATCGGGCGTCTGGGTTGAGCCTGGTGTTCGTCGAGGACGTCACCGAGCATCGCCGCCGCGAGCGTCTGCAAAAGGCCCAGCTCGACGATGCCACCAACCAGCTGGCTCACGAGGTTGCCGAGCGCGCGCGTACCGAAGCGCAGCTGTTGCAGATGCAGAAGATGGAAGCGCTGGGCAACCTCACCGGCGGTATCGCCCACGACTTCAACAACATGCTCACCGGCATCATCACCAGCCTGGAGCTGATCCAGAAGCGCGTGGCCGAGCAGCGCCTCGATCGGGTGCAGCTCTATACCGATGCTGCGCTGAATTCGGCGATGAGCGCCGCAGCGCTGACTCACCGCTTGCTGGCCTTCGCACGCAAACAGCCGCTGGATAATCGCGCCGTCGACGTCAACGAGCGCATACGCTCGCTCGAAGAACTGCTGATGCGCACCATCGGCGAGCAGATTTCCCTGACCCTGGAGCTCAACGGCAAACCGTCCATCGCGCTGGTCGACCCTAGCCAGCTGGAAAGTGCGGTGCTCAATTTGGTCATCAACGCCCGTGATGCGCTGCCGCGCGGTGGACATATCTGGGTCACTACCTATACCGCGCACTCCAGCGGCGACCCGAATCTGGCCGACGGCGCCTACATCGCCCTGTCGGTACGCGATGACGGCAGCGGCATCGAGCACGCGCTGATCGACAAGGTGTTCGACCCGTTCTTCACCACCAAGCCCGTGGGCCACGGCACCGGCCTTGGGCTGTCGACCATCTATGGCTTCGCTCGTCAGTCCGGTGGCCATGCCGGCATTCGCAGCGCGCCGGGGCGCGGCACCGAAGTGACCATCATGCTGCCGGTCAGTAGCGAGCCGTTGCTGGAGCAGAGCGTTGCCGAGCACGGTGACCATCGCGGCGCGGGTGAGCATGTACTGATCGTCGAGGACGTGCACTCGGTGCGTATTTTTGTCGCCGAGGTACTGGAAGAGGCCGGCTATCGCTGCACCCAGGCAGCGGATGTGGAAACCGCGCTTGCTCACCTGCAAAGCGCGGCGCCCATCGACCTGCTGTTAACCGACGTCGGCTTGCCGCGCATGAATGGTCGAGAGCTGGCTGAGCGGGCGAGAGCCCTACGCAATGAGCTGCCGATTCTTTTCATGACCGGCTACGCCGAAAAGGCCATCAACCGCCAGGTGTTCTTGGATGACGGCATGGCGCTGCTGACCAAGCCGTTCAAGATGAACGAGCTGCTGGAAAAAGTACGCGCCTCGCTTCCCGGACACTGACCGGCTTGCCTCCTGCCGAGCGATCACGCGGCCCCTACCTCGGGCTCTGATCCTTCCTCTCAATGACTGGCGCTAGCTTTCCAGCCGCGCCACGCACCCCATCGTGTATTGAGCTGGCTGCTAACGCAGGGCCACCGCTCGCGATTTTCTGTCCTTGCGCACCTTTGTTGTGGCCGTAAGCACCATGACTTCAGCGAGCGCTGGTTATTGCTGCTTACAAAACTTACAGTTTCCGGTCTGCCCGCCGATAGGTGGGTCATGCCGTAGAAAACCGCCGCAATGGCTCCGGCATTGGAGTTGGTGCGTTCTTTTGGGCGCGCGTGACCTCGATCTTTTTGGCCTTATTGCATTTATCGGGGGAAGTTACCCATGCCTGTTGGAAACCTACTGCTCAACATGAGCGTCAGAAAGAAACTGTTCAGTGGTTTCGGTCTGGTTCTGCTCATTACCCTGGCTATCGTCTGGGTCGGCCATTCTGCCCTGCAAACCACGTTACAGCGCATCGACATTCTGCTGGGCGTGAGCAGCATCGATGCGAAGCTCAATCAGGCTCGCCAGCAGGAAAAGAACTTCCTGCTGCGTGACGATGACCAGTACATGCAACAGGCTATTGCTCTGACCGAAGAGACCGAGCAACAGGCGAAGGTCAGCGAAGGCAAGATGCTCTACCCCGAAACGAAAGCGATGATGCGCTCCGTGCAGGATGACTTGCAGGGCTACCGTGAAAAGCTGCTGAGCCTCAAACAAGCCACCGACGCCAACAAAAACGCACAGGCTGCAATGGAAGCCGCTGCACGTGCTGCTCTCGAGCGTTTCTCGGTTCTGGAGGAGCGGCTGCGTAAGGCCGCCACCGAACAGATCCGCTCGACCGGTGATCAAGTCAGCATCGACGTACTGGATCAGGCCAATCAGGCCAACTCCATGGCGATGGAGCTGCTAGAGGCTCGCCGCCAGGAAAAGAACTTCCTGCTGCGCAATGACGAGAAGTCCGCCACCCAGTTGCAGCAGCACTTCGCCTCGCTGGAACAGAAGGGACACACCCTGAATCGTCAGCTCAGCAACCCGGCTGACCAGGCAGATATCGAGGCCGCGCTGGTTCAGTTGAAGGCTTATAACGAACAATTCTCTAATACCCGCAAGGCGATTGGCGGTTACACCGCTACCGAACAGGACATGAATCAGCGGGCGCGCGAGGTTGCTGAATCATCAGAAAAGTCTCTGGAAATGCAGCTGAATCTGCTCAATAGCGATGCCAGTCGCGCCAGGAGCATGCTGTTCGGCGCTGCCGCGATCGCCTTCGTATTAGGCGTGCTGTGCGCGCTGGTGATCACCCGAATGATCGTCGGGCCGCTGCAGCGTGTAGTTGGTGTGGCGCGTCAGGTGGCCAATGGTGACCTGTCCGCCGATATCGTGCCGGATCGTCACGACGAGCTGGGCCAGCTGATGCAGGCCATGCAGGACATGACCCTGAGCCTGCGCGATCTGCTGGGTCGCCTGGGCAACGGCGTGGCGCAACTGGCTACCGCTGCTGAAGAGCTTTCCGCAGTGACAGAGCAGACCAGCGCCGGGGTCTCCCAGCAGCGCATGGAAACCGAGCAGGTGGCCACCGCGATGAACGAGATGACCGCCACCGTGCTCGATGTCGCGCGCAATGCCGAGTCGGCCGCCACCTTTGCCAGCAATGCCGACGAACAGGCCCAGCAGGGCCAGCGGACGGTACAGCAGGCGGTGTCGCGCATCGAGACGCTGGCTATTTCCATCGAGGATTCGGCCCACGCCATCGAAGCACTCAAGCACGACAGCGGCAATATCGGCACCGTGCTCGACGTGATCAAGGGCATCGCCGAACAGACCAACCTGCTGGCGCTCAACGCCGCTATCGAAGCGGCCCGTGCCGGTGAATCTGGCCGTGGTTTCGCCGTGGTGGCGGACGAAGTACGTGCCCTGGCACGCCGCACCCAGGAGTCCACCCAGCAGATTGAAGGGCTGATCGGTAACCTGCAGAGCGGCGCAGAAAAAGCCGTGGCGATGATGGGCCACAGCTGCACCCAGGCGGAGAGCACCGTAGAAGCCGCCAAGCATGCCAATGACGCGCTCAATGCGATCAATGCGGCAGTGTCGGAAATTCAGCAGATGAACCAGCAGATCGCCACCGCCGCCGAGCAGCAGAGTTCGGTCGCCGAAGAGATCAACCGCAGCGTCTCGAGCATCCGCGATGTGGCCGAGCAATCGTCCGCCGCTACCGAGGAAACCTCGGCAGCCAGCATCGACCTGGCGCGCCTCGGTGCGGATCTACAAGCGCAGGTCAATCGCTTCAAACTGGCATGAAACGCCGCCCGTACGCTGCTTGAGTGGCGTACGGTCTGCTGGCCTGCGCGGGAGCTTGGGGCGAGCCTAAGTTCGCCTGTACAGGGCGGCTGCAGGGCCGCGAATATAAATGGCACTTCGGTAGCCAAAAGCTGCCATACAGGCTTCAATGGCGCTTCGCTTGGCCCCCCATTTTCCTGCCTGTTCGGTTCCTATCGTGATATCAGATGACGCCGAAGCACTTCGGCAGCGCTTGCATGCACTCGAGGCAGAAAACTCCCGGCTCAAGGCCAGCCTGGCCATTGCGGCCGAGGCGGGCGACAAGCCGTTTCAGCAGATTTTCCAGCAGGCGCCGGCGGCCATGGCAGTGCTGCGCGGCGCCGATCTGCGTTTCGAACACCTCAACCCCGCGTATCAGCGCCTGCTCGGCCTCGGCGATGTGCTCGGCCGGCCGGCCCGTGAGGTGCTGGCCGAGCGGATGCCGCGACGTTTTATCGACTTGCTCGAAGAGGCCTTCCGGCGTGGGCGGGCAGTGCGCGCGCGCAATTTCGAGGTGCCCGGCAAGCCTGGCCAGCAGCTGGATTTCAGCTACCAGCCGAAGTTCGATGCCGAGGGCAATGTCGAGTGCTTGTTCATCCAGGAAATCGACATCGCCGAGCAGCGCCGTGTCGAGCACGCCTTCGCTCAGGAACGTGAGCGTTACGAGTTCCTG
This sequence comes from Phytopseudomonas punonensis, assembly GCF_900142655.1. Lineage (GTDB taxonomy): Bacteria > Pseudomonadota > Gammaproteobacteria > Pseudomonadales > Pseudomonadaceae > Aquipseudomonas > Aquipseudomonas punonensis. The sequence continues at coordinate 415,490 of NZ_FRBQ01000003.1, forward strand.
TTCAACACCATGGACGAAGGCTTCTGCGTCATCGAGTTCTTCGATGGTCCCCACGGGCCGCTCAGCGACTACATCCACATCGAGGCCAACCCGGCCTATGCCGAGCACGCGGGCATTCGCAACGTGGTCGGCCAGAAGCTGCGCGAGATGGTCGGTGAGGAGGCGGACAGCTGGGTCGAGCGCTACGCCCATGTGCTGCATACCGGGCAGTCGATTCGCTTCGAGCAGGAGCTGATCGCCACCGGGCGGCATCTGGAGATCAGCGCCTTTCGCGTCGGCCCGGCGAGCCGCAAGCAGGTTGCCGTGCTGTTTCAGGACATCACTCAGCGCAAGCAGGCTGAGGAGTCGCTGCGCCAGCTCAATGAAACCCTGGAAGCGCGGGTGCGCGACGCCAACGAAGCGCGCCGCGTACTGGCCGGCGTGGTGGATGGCGCCGATGCGCTGATCTTCATCATGGGCTTCGATTACCGCTGGATCGCCATTAACGGCTCGGGCATGCGCGAGTACGAGCGGGTCTTCGGCACCCGTCCGCAAATCGGCGAGAGCCTCAAGGAGGCCCTAGCCAACCAGCCGCAGCACCTGGAAAGCGTTCTTGCACCTTGGCAGCGCGCCCTCGCCGGCGAGGAGTTCGAGGTGGTCGTGCCGCTCGATACCGAGTACGGCACGCGCCACTACGAGATGCATTTCAGCCGCCTCAATGACAGCGAAGGCCGGCAGATCGGCGCATACCAGTTCGTCTACGACATCACCGAGCGGCTGCAGGAGCAGCAGCGCCTGCACGTTGTCGAGGATGCCTTGCGCCAGTCGCAGAAGATGGAGGCGGTCGGCCAACTTACCGGCGGCATCGCCCACGATTTCAACAACCTGCTGACCAGCATCAGTGGTTCGCTGGAGCTGTTGCAGATGCGCCTCGGCCAGGGCCGCCTGGGCGATCTTGACCGCTACGTCAGCGCTGCCCAGAGTGCTGCGCGCCGCGCTTCGTCACTGACTCACCGGCTGCTGGCGTTTTCCCGTCGGCAGACGCTTGACCCTAAACCGACCAATGTCAACCGGCTGGTCAGCGGCATGGAAGAGTTGGTGCGCCGCAGCGTGGGGCCGCATATCACCACCGAAGTGGTGCTGGCCGCAGGCTTGTGGTCGAGCTTCATCGACGGCCCGCAGCTGGAAAACGCCTTGCTCAACCTGTGCCTCAATGCCCGGGATGCGATGCCGCAAGGCGGTCGCCTGACCATCGAGACCGGCAACAAGTGGATCGATGATTACGCCGCTCGTGGCCGCAACGTGCCGCCCGGCCAGTATGTGTCGCTGTGCGTGACGGATACCGGCACCGGCATGAGCGAAGAGGTGATCGAGCACGCCTTCGAGCCGTTCTTCACCACCAAGCCGCTGGGCGAGGGCACGGGCCTTGGACTGTCGATGGTGTACGGTTTCGTGCGCCAGTCCGGCGGGCAGGTGTGCATCTATTCCGAGGTGGGCCAGGGCACCACCATGTGCCTGTATTTGCCGCGTCTGTACGACGGCGATGAAGCCGATATCGAGCCGGTCGAGCCAGAAAACGGCGACCAGCCCGCGGGCCGTGAAACGGTGATGGTCGTCGATGACGAACCGGCGATCCGTATGCTGGTGGTCGAAGTGCTCGAGGGGCTGGGCTACACCACGGTCGAGGCCGGTGATGGCCCGTCTGGCCTGAAGATTCTGCAGTCCGATGCGCGCGTCGATCTACTGGTTACCGATGTTGGCCTGCCGGGTGGCATGAATGGCCGTCAGCTTGCCGACCTGGCGCGCGTGGAGCGGCCCGAGCTCAAGGTGCTGTTCATTACCGGTTACGCCGAGAACTCGGTGATCGGCAACGGTCACCTGGAGCCGGGCATGCGTCTGCTGACGAAGCCGTTCACCATGCAGGCAATCGCCAACCGCATCCACGAGATGATCGAGGGCGACAAGCTCGGCTGAGCGCGCTGCCGAAGGCTGTCAGGCTGGCTTGCCTTCGCTGCCTGCGAAGTACAGCTGGAGCAGCTTGCGCGCCGATTTCTTGATCGCCTTGTCCAGGTCGACGGCCGAAAACCAGCGGCAATCGGCGATTTCGTTCTGCGGCTGCGCGGCCAGGTACTCGGGCACCGTGGCGCGAAAGACGTGATGGGGGCGGTTGTCGAACTCGTGCAGGGCCAGAAACTCCAGCGCCGTGCTATCCAGCCCGGTTTCCTCGCACAGCTCACGCAGGGCAGCTTGTGCCGGCCGTTCATGGGCTTCGATCTTGCCACCGGGCAGCGTCCATTTCGCGTCGGCCTTGCGCACCAGCAGCACTTTGTCCTGCTGCTGGCAGATCACGGTGGCGCGGGGTTTGGTGGTTTTGATCATGAGGTTCCCAACTGTCATTTGCGATGTGCATAGGTTGCTGAAATGGCAGAAAGTTCGGGCTGTTTCTGGGTTTGCGCTTCTCCGAGCGCATGACCGATAAGCGCATTCTAGGCATATTTCAGTTTTGTTACAGAGTGGTGACGAGGCGCTCTTGGTGTGGGTCACGCTTGCCGGGTTGAAACCTCGCGGTCTGTGATGGATTTACCTGACGGCGCTCGTCATTGCCAACGCAGGTTGCGGCCCAGCGCGAGGTGGCCGGCACCGCCGATAAGCAGCGTGACGAAGATGATCGCCAATAGCCAGGCGAACTGCCCGTCGGCCAGGCTCCATTCCGGGTGTACCAGAGCCAGCGATACCCCCAGCACCGCGAGGATCGGCAAACAGGCCAGGCGCGTGAACAGCCCCAGGGCGATCAGTAGCGGGCAGAGCACTTCGGCGAATACCGCAAAGCTAAGGGTCACGACCGGGCCCAGGCCCAGCGGGTCTTCGATCTTTGTCATCTCGGTTTGCAGGTTGAGCAGCTTTGGCAGGCCGTGCACTACGAGCAGCAGCAGGCTGGCACTGACGCGCAGAAACAGCAGTACCCAGTCGATGCGGCTCTGGTGGGTATTTTCAGGTTTCATGGTTCACCTCCTTTATTGGAGGCTTCACTGTGCTGGGGAGCCGGCGCGCTGTATTGGATCGCTGTGCGTTACCGCGCCATATAAATGCACAGGGGCATGATTTACTGTTTGTGGTACGCAAACCTATTTCTTCGCCGTGATGGCGGTGATCAGTACGCACGGTAAATGAATTGCATAGATTCAGAAGGAGATGGGGTGTATTCAAATAGTGCTTCGCTCACGAACTTATAGTGAGTCGTATAAAGTTGTACGCTTATATGGTTTTGTACATGTAAGGAATGGTGAGTGGTTGTGCTTGATGAACGACCGTCTAAGTATCTGCACAGGTTTTTTATCAGAAGTTTCTCACCCAGCATTAATAAAGCGCAAATACCACAAGGCCCGAATGATTCGGGCCTTGTGGTTGCTGCCGGCTTCAAGAGGCGCGCTTGCTTCCGCCACCGTGGCTGTTCTGGCCACCCTTGCGACCTGCTTCTGCGGCCTTCTGGCGGTCATTGGCAAAATTGCCGCCGCTCTGTTTACCGCCTTTGCGGCCCGCTTCGGATGCTTTGGCTGGATCGTTGGCAAAGTTGCCGGGGTTGCTATGAGCCATGTTAAGTTTCCTCGATTGTGATTGTCAGTGTGAGAACAAGCCTCATGAGTACGAAGCAAATTTGTTCTCTTTCGTTCGACGTAGAAGACAGGCGGTCTTGGGCTATCGATAAATAGCCTTGTACACGCGCAATACTTGTAGAGGTAGGTCTTTCGTGCAGAATGCCCTGATAAATAAGCCGCTTGTTGCAAGGTGCATGATTTATATAAGAGTGGTAATTGATTTGCTTGAATAAAATATCTGGCACTGCTGATGCATCGAATTAATTCTGCTGCCAGTGGCACACAATAAATCGATGCAGGGCGCTTGGTGTGTAAACGTTTTCGCCAGCCGCTCCGCCACCTAGAGGTAACGCACGATGATGTCCATTCTCGAACAACGGCAGATTATCGAATCCGCCTTTCTGCCCCTGAACTGTCGTTGCACGATCGGCCCCGACGGCACTGCCACCATCGAACTCCGTGCCCCGGATGATCATCGGCTGTTGATCCGTATCGCAGACATACCGCACCACGAGCTATCCAGTTCGCGCGGCATATCGCAGTTGGTAATGCGTGTACGCGGTCAGCTCGCCCTGCAGGAGCGGGGCGCGATTGGCGCGCAACGCGAGGCTGTTAGCCTGGCCTGATGATGGGAGCCGACTCACACCGAGTCGGTCGGCGCGCCAGGGCTCAGCAATTGCGCCAGGCGGTCGGCCAGGTCGCGGCGGCGGAAGGGTTTGGCCAACACCTCGAAGCTGCTGATCTGGCTGGGCGTCAGGTTGGCGTAGCCAGTGATGATCAGCACTGGCAGATCCGGCATCCGCTGGCGCAGTTCCTGAGCGAGCTGCGCGCCGGTTTTGTTTTCCATGATGTGATCAGTCACCAGCGCATCCGGGCGTAAGCCTTCGTCGATGAGCTTCAGCGCGGCTGCCGCGCAGTCCACTTCCGTCACCTCGTAGCCCAGCTCGTGCAGCTGCAGGCTGGTGGTATCGCGCACCAGGGTTTCGTCATCGACCAGCAGAATATGGGTTGGCCGTGGCGCGCGTGGTACCTCTTCATCAAACTCGGGGTTTTCGCAGGCTACTGGTGCGTCGGTGGTCGGCAGCCACAGGCTGACCCGGGTGCCTTTGCCTGGGGTTGAGTCGATGGCGAAACCGCCGCCCGATTGCACCAGCAAACCTTGCACCATCGACAGGCCAAGGCCGGTGCCTTTGCCCACTCCCTTGGTGGAGTAGAACGGCTCGGCGCAGCGGCGCAGTGTTTCGTCGTCCATCCCGCAGCCTGAATCACTCACCACCAGGCGTGCATATTGGCCAGCCCCCAGGCCTGGGCAATCGTTGCCTGTCAGTTCATTCAGCTCGGCGACGATGCGCAGGCGGCCGCTTTCGCCCATGGCATCGCGGGCATTCACGGCAAGGTTGAGCACCGCCAGCTCCAGCTGGTGCGGGTCGATGAAGACGGTAGGCATGCGCTCCGGAATCTCGATGACCACCTCGATCATCGGTCCGAGCGAGCGCTGGATCAGATCACGCATGTTGCGAATCAGCGTGCACAGCGCCACAGGCTGCGGCTTGAGTGTTTGCCGGCGTGCGAAGGTGAGCAGCCTGCCGACCAGAATGCGTGCGCGGTCGGCGGCCTGCAGCGCGCCATCGGCCAGCTTGGCGCAGCGCTCGTCAGGCAGGCGCCGGCGAATCAGCTCCAGCGACGACATGATGGGCGTCAGCAGATTATTGAAGTCGTGGGCGATGCCGCCTGTTAGCTGGCCGACCATCTCCATCTTGTGCGCTTCGTGGAGCTGCGCGACGGCCGCTTCGCGCTGCGCGACCATGGTGGCCACACGATCTTCGAGGGACTCGTTCAGCTCACGAAGCTCGACTTCGGCGCGCACTCGTTCGCTGATGTCGACGCACACGCAGATAGTGCCGGCAACGCGCTGCTGGTCATCCAGCAGCGGCGTCACGTGATTCTGCACCCATACCACGCTGCCATCTGGACGGCTGTGGCAGCGGGTGTTCTCGAACGGGCGGCCATTGCGCAGGCTGTATTCGCAGGCGGAGGCGACCGAAGCGCTTTCGCCGGACTCGGCCAGCTCGTACAGGCTCTGGCCGATCAGCTGTTCGCGGCTGCGGCCGACAATCTCGCAATAGTGATCATTGACGCGCACCAGGTTCATGCCGGCGTCGCACACGGCAATGCCCGCGCCGGCTTGGTCGAACATCGCCGACAGCTGTGTGGAGCTCAGGCGCAGCGCCACTTCGGCGCGCGCATGGGTGATCCACGCCCAGGCCAATTTGGCCGTCTCTTGCGCCAATTGGACTTCGAAGTCGGAAAACTCGTAGTCGCTGTCGTGCTCGATCACCAACACCGCGTCGAGTGCGCCGTGGCGCACCACTGGCGCGTGGAGGGCAGCAACAGCAGGTGAGTTCTCCGTGCCTTGCTCGATCAGCGGGCGCCCGGCCAGCAGCAACGCGTTCTGTTCGGCGTTGTAGCGTTGTAGCGGCGTTGCCTGCGCGCCACTCTGCTGAAGGGCAGGCGAGAGATTGGCATCGAGGTTTTCGGCAAAGAACACCCTGGGTGCATTCAGCTCTTCGGCCAACCTGCGCAGCACCAGTGCTTCGACCTGATCCGGTTCGGTGATCGATGGCAGCGCTTGGCCGAGCTCAAGTAAAAACGCCTGGCGGCGTTCGAACTGCACCCGCTCTGTGGTTTCGTTAACTACGCACAATATGCCACCGACTGAGCCGTCTGCTTCAGGCACTGCCGAGTAGGACACATCGAAGTACACCGCTTCGCCGCGCCCGTGGCGCTCGATGTAGAACGGGCGATCCTTGGCGGCAAAGGTTTCGCCGGTTTCGCGTACACCACGCAACAGCGGTTCGAGGTCCTCCCACAGTTCGAACCAGTTCTCCACTGCCGGGCGACCCAATGCGCGCGGGTGTTTGTTGCCGATGGTCGGCGCATAGGCATCGTTATAAAGCGCCACATACTCGGGGCCCCAGAACAGCACGATCTGCGCTTTGACCGGCAGCACAGTACTCATCAGCGTTTTCAGGCTTGGCGACCAATCAGAGGGTGCACCCAGCGGTGAAGTGTTGCCGTCGAGGCTGCGCAACAGTTCGCCAATTTTTCCGCCGTTGGCAAGAAAGCCCAGTCGCTCGGTAGCGGCTGGGTCAGTGGCTGGCTTGGTCAACTGGTCCATATCATCAAGGCGAGCGCTTAAGTGAAGAGCAGAAAGATTCTTGTCTGATAGCTAAGAGGGGCCGAAGCGGCGGCGCGTTCAGCCTATTCCCAGTTTTTCTGCGACTTGCGCTGGCAGCCCGGCCAGAACGCTGAGGTAATTACGTTCAGCGCTCTGCAGTTGCCCGGCCGGGCTGGATGGCTGGCGTGCGCAGATGGCTGCGGCGGATTCGCTCGACCTCGCCGCTTTGCACCAGCGCCTGCAGCGCCGCGTTCAGCGCTGGCAACTGGTCGGCATGCTGGCGCTGCAGCTTGATCACCAGTGGTGCGTCGCTGAGCTTGGCGCCACGAGCGAAACGATCAGGATCCAGACCGCGTGCTGCCAGCTGGTCGCCAAACACGTCATCGACCAGGGCGATGGCATCGACCCGACCGAGCATCAGCAAGTCGAGCAGGGCACGTTCTCGCGAGGTTTCCAGTGTACTCAGCCTGCCGCTGTTCAAGGCTGCGGTCAGGCGGTGATAGGTGTAACCGCGTACCACGCCGATACGCAGCCCACGCAGTTGCTCCAAGGGCAAATGCCGAGCCGGGTGATTGTCGAGAAAATACAGGTACTCGCGAACCTGCAGATACGGCTGGGAATAGACGAATTGTTCAGTTGCCTCCAGCGAATTCCATTGCGGCGAGTCGGCGTAGTTGAGGTCCAGGCGGCCCTCGTCGAGCAACCGATTCAGGCGAGTGGCGGGGTAGAACACGAAGTCCACCTGTTGTCCGCTCTGCGCCGCGGCCTGACGCATGATCTCTACCGCTATGCCTTGCGCCTGACCAGCATCATCCTGATAGCTGTAGGGCGGCCACTGGGACGCGCCGCCAGACAAACTTTGCACCTGGCCGGCACTACAGCCGAGCGCAGCCAACAGCGCACAGCCGAACAACAGGCGATAACGCCTCATGAAAACCTCGTGAACATCCATGTTGAGAGGCGCGCAGTCTACTTGCTGGATAGGTTCCGTACCTTGACTGATGTCTGATATCTGCAAATGCCGGCGCTTAAGCAGATAAAGATGATGCGCATGGTTCTTAACGGCCCAGCGGTACGTAAGATTTACGCAACTCTCTATTGGTTGTGATGTCATTTAGTTATCATTAGCCGGCACGTCTGCGAAAGGGATTCCGGCACCCGTTTTTACGCGCAACAACCCGAGAGAAGAACGATGCTGGCTCCATACCCACCCTTGCCGTTGAACGAGTTGAGCCGACAGCGGCTTATCGACGAGCATCCGTGTTTCATCGAAAGCAATAGCGACTCGTTTCTCGATGAAGTGGTGAAGATCGCCGCGCTGTACTTCAACACCCCGATTTGCCTGATCACCATCGTCGACCGCAAGCGTCAGTGGTTCCGTGCCCGCTTTGGTGTCGACCGGCCGGAAACCCCGCGTGCCGATTCCTTTTGTGCGTATAGCGTGGCCAGCGGTGAAGGGCTCGAAGTGTGCGATGCCCAGCTTGACGCGCGTTTTCGCTACAACAACCTGGTTACTGGCGAACCTGGCATCCGCTATTACGCTGGCGTGCCGTTGGTGCTCGAAGGCGGCCTGGTGCTCGGCAACCTCTGCGTGATCGATACCAAACCGCGCCCGGCGATGTCCGCCGCGGATCAGGCCATGCTCGAGCAGATCGCTCGCCTGGCCGTGACCCGTCTTGATGAAATGCGCACTGCGGCGTTTATCGACGGCACCACCGGGTTGTACAACCATGCCAAGCTCGATGAAGACATCAACGACGCCATCGACAGCGGCGACAGCCCGTTGGCCATGGCCATCGAGCTGGTGTCGCCGACCCAGCTCAACGACATACTCAAGTCGTTGGGCTTTCAGTTTCTGACCGATTTCACCCTGTCGGTGAAGAACACCCTGCGTAGCCTGCTGCCGGCCAGCTGGGAGCTGTACAAGATCAGCGCGCTGCGCTTTGCCTGCGCCGTACCCGGCAATCAGGTGGAGCAGGCACCGGCGGTATTCGCCACACTCATCGAAGCCTTCGCCAAGCCCATCCATTGCCACGAGTTGCCGGTATTACCGCAGATCGGCATCGGTGTGCTGCGCATGGAAGGCGGCAAGGTGCCCGCAGACTGGATGCGCCTGATCGTCTGCGCGGCCGACGAAGCACGCACTTCGGGGCGCGGCTGGACCCACTACGACGAGCAGATGGACGCCGTTCAGCAGCGCAGCACGCGCCTGCTCAATGACCTGGCTGACGCAGTGCGTGCCGACGATCAACTACGCCTGGTATTCCAGCCGCGCGTCGACCTGCATAGCGGCGAGTGCCTGTCCGTCGAAGCGTTGCTGCGCTGGACCCACCCGACCCTGGGCGAAGTCAGCCCCGCCGAGTTCATTCCCCTGGCCGAGAAAACCCCGCTGATCCACGCGGTAAGCTTTTGGGTCATCAACGAGGCGATCAGTCAGATCGAACTCTGGCGCAACAATGGCCTGGATCTGAAAGTGGCGATCAACGTCTCGGCCGCAGACCTCAACAACGATCATTTGACCGACGAGATCGTCCGCCTGCTGGCGCGTAGCGAGCTGCATGGCTCCTGCCTGGAAGTGGAGTTCACCGAAAGCGCGCTGGTCGGCGACTTCTCCGTGGTGATCACCCAGATCGAGCGGCTCAAGGCGATGGGCGTGGAAATCGCCATCGACGATTTCGGCAGTGGCTACAGCAACTGGTCGTATCTGCGTGATATCCCGGCCGATACGGTCAAGCTCGACCGCTCGTTCATGGACGACCTGCAGCCGGGTAAGAAGGACTGGAACATCGTGCGGGCGTTGATCAGTCTGGCCAGAGAGCTGGGCCAGCGCGTGGTCGCCGAAGGTATCGAAACCGAACACACCCTCAAGGTGATTCGCGATTGGGGCTGCCAGGAAGCGCAGGGCTTCTATATCTCGCGACCACTGGAGGTGCCTGCGTTGCTCGCCTGGCTGGATGAGCGTGCCGGCGTCACTCCAGGCATGGGCGGCTCCGAGCTGGCGTGAAGGGCAGAGCAGGGCGTCTGCACTGCGAGCACCATTGGCACCTATAGAAAATGCTGAGTGGGCTAGTGCCGGAAACATCCGCTTACTGCTAGGCTCAGGTTCGCGCCCCCATACGAGCCGCCAGCATGGCCCTGCATCTCTGGTTCACCTTTTTCCTGGCCTACCTGGCCACCACGGCGACACCAGGGCCGAACGTGCTGCTGGTGGTGCGCAATGCGCTGCGCCACGGGCCGGCTGCCATGGGTGCGACCCTGGTTGGCAACCTGACTGCCCAGCTGCTGGTGGTCACTGGGGTTGCACTCGGTGTGGGCGCGCTGCTGGTCGCCATGCCATCGGCGTTTCTGGCCCTGAAAATCCTTGGCGCCAGCTACCTGATCTACCTGGGTGTGCGCCAGCTGTTCGGCTCTAACGTGGCTGCCAATACGCCCGTTGCGGCGGTGCCTGGCAGCCCGGTGGCGAAATGGCGTATCGCCGGCGAGGCCTTTCTGGTCTCGGTCAGCAACCCCAAGGCGATGATCTTTCTCTGCGCATTCCTGCCGCAGTTTCTGCAGGCGGATCGTTCCGTGCCGGTGCAGTTCATTGTGATGTACCTGACCATCGCCGCAGTGGTGATCAGCGTGCACTCGGTCTACTGCTACACCGCTTTTCGCTTCAGCAAGCGCCTCAGCGCGGCGTATTGGGTGGCGCTTATCAAGCGGATAAGCGGCGCGCTGTTCATCGGCCTAGGTCTTCGCCTGCTCAGCGCCCGGGCGGTGTAATCCACTGGCCATTTACCTTGTCCCGGATAGCAAAACGCCGACCTGTGCAGGTCGGCGTTTCTTGATATGTGTGCTGTGGTGTGATCAGCGCAAAGCAGGCAGCGCCTAATTCTTCAGCGCTTTGCCCGCTGAGTCGCTGTAGGTTTCGGCGCAGGTGATGTGGTCGGTGCCGTCCCAGCATTCGACGTTCTTCAAGTCCGGCATATCGTCGCGATGGAACACCGGTTCCACGCCACGCTGACGCTGCTCGCGGTAATGTTTGAGGAGGCGGGCGACGGTACCGGCCAGCGGCACGATGGCGATCAGGTTGGTGAGTGCCAACAGCGGCATGAATACGTCCGCCATGGACCACACCACGGACATCTGCACCACCGAGCCGATCATCACAAAGGCCATCACCGCCAATCTAAACAGGTTGAGTAGCAGTTTGCTGCCGAACATGTACTGGATATTGGATTCGCCGTAGTAGTAATTACCGATCACCGAGGTGAAGGCGAACAGTAGGATGGCCAGGGTCAGGAAGTGCAGCGCCCAGTTGCCCAGCTGCTCGGCCAGCGCCCACTGCGTCAAGCTGGCGCCCATGGTGCTGTCGCCGTAGGCGTGACTAGGGTCGGCCAGCAGAACGATGATCGCCGTCATGGTGCAAATCACCATGGTGTCGAAATACACGCCCAGAGTTTGTACCAGGCCCTGCTTGACCGGGTGTGACACCGATGCCGTGGCGCTCGCGTTAGGCACCGAGCCCATGCCGGCCTCGTTGGAGAACAAGCCGCGGCGCATGCCCATCATCATCGCCGCGCCGACGCCGCCACTGGCGATTTCGCGCAGGCCGAACGCATGGGCGAAGATCTCGCCGATCATCGCCGGCACCTGGCCGATGTTCAGCACTATTACCAGGGTGCCGAGCGACAGGTACATCACGGCCATCACCGGCACCACCGTTACCGAAACCTTGGAAATGATCTGCACGCCGCCAAAGATGATCGCGCCGGTCAGCACCGTCAGCACGCCGCCGAGTATCCAGCTCAGGTTCGGGTTGCCGTCTTCGCCGCCGAGCGAGGTCTGCATCACGTCGATGATCGAGTTGGCCTGCACCGAGTTGAACACCAGGCCGTAGGTAATGCTGATCATCACCGCAAAGGTGATCGCCAGCCAGCGCCAGCCCAGAGCGCGCTGAATGTAATAGGCAGGCCCGCCGTGGTAGCGGTAATGCTTTTCGGACTTGTACAGCTGGCCCAGGGTCGACTCCACGAATGCCGTGGCGCCGCCGAGTAGTGCCACCAGCCACATCCAGAACACCGCACCTGGCCCACCAAGGGCAATGGCCGTGGCCACTCCGGCGATGTTGCCGGTACCGACCCGTGATGCGGCAGAAATGGTGAACGCCTTGAAGGAGGAAATCGCCTCCTTGTCGCCCTGGTTGCGCTCAAGGATGACCCGGAACATTTCGGGGATCATCCGCAGCTGCACACCACGACACACGTAGGTCAGGTAAACGCCGCTGAGCAGCAGCATAGGGATGGCAAGGTAGGTCCAGAGCAGGCCGGAGAAGGCATCGAGCAACGCAGACACGGGCGTCTTCCTTTGGTCGTCTTATTCGAAGGGGCGCGAGGATAGGGCAATACGCCCAAATCCCCAAACCCGATTACGCTGCCAGCCGGCCACGCCAGCCCGTTCCCTTTCCCTGCAGCGGTACTGCTTAGGGCGGCAACGGGCGGGTTGGTTCAGGTTGACGAAGCGGCGGGCCGGGAGAGCGATCTTTAGCCCAAGCTCGGCACTGCAGATGGCTAGTTAACTTGCGGTGCCAACCCATAAAAGCACCAACTTATGTTGGTCGGGAATAATGTAAGTACGCCTTGGAACTCTGGCGTTCTAACGACGCTGATATCCAGATTGTAGAATGTTGCTTTTTGGACTAATCGATGCTTTCGTGATCGAAAATCTCATGTTGCTCGACGATTATATCCAGCGAGCGGTATAGCATTTTGTGTACTTTGAAGTGCTCGGCTCTCTTTATTTCTCCTCGGGTTGCGGATGACTGATCAATGTAAGACCAGATATAAGTATCTGCAGAGCTGGTTTTGAGGGCAATTGCACCAACCCTATATAGGCAGGAAAACATGGATATTAGTAAGTCGGACTCTTTAATGTTGCTGTTGGGTTCGTAATATTTTTTTACTACGGCAACACATATGTCGCGAGAGTCACCGTCACTTAGGTTGATCATTACCTCTTCAAGAGAAGTCTCTTTTATTGATGATTTCGTAAATGTTGCTTTGATGTTTCGTAGTATCTCAATTGTATCCTCGAAGTTTGGGAATACGTCGCCCCATTCTTCCTTTAGAGACTTTAGGCGCTTTTCTGAATACTGTGCTTCTGCAGCTAACAACGCTCTCCAAGAGACTCTTTCACGATCGTAGGCTATCGCAAAACATTCGTTTATGAACTGTAGCGCATCTCTAGGTCTTCTTAATGTTCTTTCTAAAATGAAATTTATAGATGTTTGGCCTCCACCTTTTCGGACTTTTGGAAAGATATCGCTAATGTTGATCAGTTGCTTTGTGTATTGGCTTTTGAAAACCTCATTTATTCTTTTCTCAATAAGCTGTGTTAGGTCTTCCGGAGACCACTTTAGAGTCAACAAGTAAGATTCATATTTTTCTTGCTGAAAGCCCGAGTCGCGGGTTTGATCAAAAACTTGATCTAGTAAGTCCTTTCTCAACGCGGCGACAATTTTCACCTGGCGGATTTTTCTAAAGGTTTTTATCTCTTCAATCAAAGCTCTTATGAATCTTACGCGAGTTTCTGTGCTTGCCCATTCTTCATCTAGTTTGTCTATTAAGATGAAGAATTTCTTTTGGGGGTCTGAGAAGGAATGCTCTGCTAGTAAGTCTAGGACTTCGTTGAGCTTTCTGATTTGTAAGCTGCTGACAACTTGGGTTGCTCTCTGTTTTATTTCTATTTTTTCTTGCTCGGAAAGTCGAAGCGCCCCGTCGGAGGTAAGGTTGATTCCTGAGTATTTAACGCCTATTGAATTTTTCGTATCGCTTTCTAGTTTCCTGGTTATCTCTTTCAAATGTTCATCAGTGTCGAGCCAAAATTTGTTGCCCCATTCATTGAAGTATTCTATTGCCTTTCTTTTTGTTGTGTCTCTATTGAAAGCACTAAATAAGCCATCCAGAAATGTTCTGCTGTCGCTTTCTGACTTGATGTCGTAGCGGAGTTTTAGGAATTCAACCGTGAGAACATGGCGCCATAGTAATCTATAAAATAAATCAAGACTGACACCCAAAGCATCGAAAAACTGAACGATGTCGGAGCTTTCTAAGAAGCGTATTGATATGTCGTTGGGGTCAAGCTGGACATGCTTTTGTGCCGTTTTGGATATTTTATATAAAAGTGCGCTTTTTCCTGATCCTGTTCGGCCAAGTATTATGGACGCCGGAGAGTCGACATCCATAATTTGATCTAAATACCCATTATCTATAAAGCACTTGTTTAGTAGGTCAGTGTCTGCTTCTGCATCTAGGGCTCCTACTTTTAGATTTCTTGTTATTTTTAATATTTTTTCGTCCATAAACACATTCCTGCGATTATTTCAGCTTGAAAGTAAGGTTAGTTACGGTTTGCAATGATTCCTCTGCAGCCTGGCCAGTTAGTACACCCCCAGAACTCACGACCAATGTTCGGTCCTCGTTTTGCCACGCGTCTGAGCATGGTCGAACTGCAAACCGGGCAGTTGGGCGTCTCGGGTATGGTGATCACGGCATTTATTTGCGGCTTGAGCGAAGCTGCTTTAGGCGAAGGCTGAATCGGCGCTCGCTTGGCCGCTGCAATCCATTTCTTCAGTTCAACGCCATCTACCAGCCGAATGTTGCGGCCGCTGGCGAAATCCTTTGCTTCAGCAGTAAAGCTGCCTGCTGTGACGACGAAGCCGCCGACAGCGCCGTGGGCAACCATCGCGCCGAGGAACTCACGGATGACCGGCACACCAACCTTGATAGCGCGCCACTGTTTGCACTGGACGATATAACGCTCGCCGTGAGGGCTACGCAGGATCAGATCAACGCCGCCATCCGGCCCGTTGCCCCCGGTTTCGGTGATGCCGTAACCCTGCTGGTGCAGGGCCTCACCAACCAGCCTCTCGAATTCCTGCCAGGAGATGTTTTCCAGCGTGCGCCCGCTGAGCGTTGCAGCGGCGACTTCAGCGAGCAGTTTGCGGCGGCGGATACGGCCGAAAACCGAAGCGATGGCGCCGAATATGCAGGCAGCGGGAATGATGTACTGGAACGCCGTTGCCCAGCCGCGAAAAACTGCGCCAGTCAGATGGCCTGAGAATTGGGCCGGGTCGGTCAAGCGTGGCGGGGTACTAGTCGCGTAGTCATGCAGCCAATACCAGCTAAGCAGCGCCAGCAGGACGCTGAGCCACCAGGGCAGGCGGCTGGCGATAGAGATTAGATCTTCGAATACGGAGGTCTTGCGACGTCTGGCCATCTCGTAACTTCCCTGTCTGCGGCGTTTGCCGGCAGAAGTCATTTCCCTGACTGCCTTGCTGTTACGCCATGAAGCACCGATTAACAGGTTGCTTCATAAAGCGTGCGGCAAGGATATGGCTTATCGCTATCAACGAGGCCGACGTTAGCCAATCTGCTAGGTGTCACGCAAGCCATCCGATAGCGGTAGTCGCGTGTTTTTGACGGGAGGGGAAGGGGAGTTGAAGTTGGGAGCTCATGGGCGAGCTCCCAATAGGGGAAGGTTGTGGTGCTTATGGAATCAGCTTGGCTGCACGCAATTGCTCGAATACCGCGAAGAACGCACCGTCGCTGGCCTGGTAGTCGACAAAGCCTAGCTTGCGGCTTTTCGACATGTCGGTGACCACTTCGATGGGGCGGCCGAGGTCGGCGTCTGTGTGCCACGGCGAAGTCAGGCGCGTGATGTCGGCTTCGGCCAGATCATGTTTGGCGACGAGATCGAGCCAGGTGGCGGCGTCACCGGCCATTTGTTCTTCAAGCGGTGCAGGCTGACCATCGAATGGGGCGGCTTCGATGCCGAACCAGTCCGCGATGCGTTGCCACATCCAGCTCCAGCGGAATACGTCACCGTTTACGATGTTGAGCGCCTGGTTGGCAGCCGCTGGTGTGGTCGAGGCCCAGTGCAGTTGCTTGGCCAGTTGGCGAGCGTCAGTCATATCGGTGAGGCTGTTCCATTGCACGGCCGAGCCGGGGAAGCGGAACGGGCGGCCGGTTGCGCGGCATACCGAGGCGTAGACGGCGAGGGTAGTCGCCATGTTCATCGCGTTGCCGACCGCCACGCCGGTGATGGTGTGCGGGCGGTGCACGCTCCAGGTGAAACCGTCGCGTTCGGCGGCGGCGAACACTTCGTCTTCCTGGGCGTAGTAGAAGTTCTCCACATCCAGACGGCCTTGCTCTTCGCGGAACGGCGTTTGCGGCAGGACGCCTTTGCCGTAAGCCTCGAATGGGCCGAGGTAATGCTTGAGGCCCGTGACCAGGGCGACGTGCTTGACGCTGCCAGTCGGGCGCAGAGCGTCCAGCACATTACGGATCATCGCCGAGTTGACGCGGATGTTCTCCGCTTCGGTGGCCTGGCGCGCCCAGGTCGTCAGGTACACATGGGTCGGCTTCAAGCCTTCGAGGGCGCTTGCCAGGGAGGCTGGGTCGAGCAGGTCGGCAGCCAGCGGGGTGATGTTGTCAGCAGCCTTGGGGTTACGAGCCAGGCCGGTGACTTGCCAACCCTGGTCGGCCAGCAGGCGCGATGTGGCGCTACCGACGATACCGCTGACGCCAACGACCAGTGCGTGATTTGCCATAACATATTCCTCCGTAGAACGAGGCTTGGCACCATATCGAGGCTGCGCACTCAAACCAAGACGGCACCAAAAGGTAACCACCCCGATGCAAACCGGCACTCCCGATGAACTATGGCGTGAAGACTGCGCACCGCGGCGCGTACTGGAACTGTTCGCTACCAAGTGGACGAGCATGATCCTGCACACCTTGCATGCCCGCCACGGCGGTACCGCCCGAACAGGCGTGCTGCATCGCAGCCTGCCCGGTATCTCCAAGAAAATGCTGGTGCAGACCTTGCGTGAACTGGAAGCCAGCGGCCTGATCAACCGACAGGTTTACGACAGCGTGCCGCCATCGGTGGATTACTCGCTTACTGAACTGGGCCAGCGTCTGGTCGAGCCTATCGAGATGATCTACGACTGGGCTCGCGACAATGCTCCGGCGCTTGATGCACTGCAGCCGCGGCAGACGTCGCGCAGGCGTTGAAATCCTTTCGCTCGCCAATTGCGGCGTGGCGTGCGTGTTATGTGGCAATCAATTGCTATCACTTGCTGTGCAGGCCTCATTTCGAACTCGCGCAGCCAGGCACCCACAGGCCGCGCCAGCTGCCAGCGCTACTAGGTAGATGCTGGGCGACTTGAGCAATGGTGTGCCAGACGTGACGGTCACAAATGTGGCCTGCGCTGCCAAACCGCATATGGCGCCCAGTAGCGCACCAAACTCTCGGATAGTCAGCAATCCGAAAAAAGCTTTCGTACTCCAGATCGCCACATAGAGAACGCCCGCCAGAGCTGCTGGAATCACTCCGATGCCATAGGCGAACAGCAGAAATAGGCTGTTCAGCTCTAGAGCATTTCCACCGGCGAGTAACAAAAGCGTCAATGCGCCCACGCCGGGGCCAATGAGCATGAACTGGAGCGGTGGCAGGAGGTATGGCTTTATTAGCACGGGGCACAGCCTTGCGTTGGTAAGAGAGCTTTGGCCTGCTCGCGCTCGGCGGCCTGGTACATCTGGTGAATTATGCGCCGGGCTCAAGGATGCCCAATAAACCAGTTGAGGTACTCGACCCGCTTTTGCGTCTGCTCCAGCAGGCAGGCCGTGTAGATGGTACCGAAGCCACTCCCTGTGCGTGATTCATGCGTCTCGAAGTCACAGCTTGCGTCGCGCAGCTTGATCCAGCCTCTCTGCGCCTCTTTTAGATAGCCACCTTGCGTTTGCCCCTGTGCATTGGCTGGAGCACCAGTGGCTTCATAGCGCGACAGGAGTTTCTGGTACGCGGCATTTAGCTCTTCATCAGATTTTTTCAATTCGACGGTCAAGCACTCATGCATCTCGCTTTCGTTGTTGGCAGCCTTGCAGGAGGTGGATTGCGGCGCTGAAACAGTGCTGGCGCCACACGGATATGCCTGACGCAGCACACGAAGAATTGCCGGTGCTGCTGGCTTGTTCCATTCACTCTCAGGAACATCTGGCCCGATGCGCTCGTACAACTGCCAGGGCGCGAGAGTCCCAGGCATGCAGGCTCGCTGCTCTGGTTTCAGCGACGGGTTCAGTTCCCGTTGGGTATCCATGACTGCATAGAGATAAGACTCGCAGTCGAAATGATGAATGAGGCCATTGGCCGTTTCACCAACCACGGAGCAGGCTTCCATAAAGTAGTTAAGCGTCACGGTTTCTTGCGGGTACCGCGTTTCCAGCGGGGTGATCGCATTGGCAGCCGAGCTGACTGCAATCAGCATGAGAAGGGCGGCTTTCTTCATTTCAACGGTCCTTGTATTGGGCTGGCACCCACGCTCCAGCGTTGATGCCTGATCTGGACTCACTGCGGCCAATGTCTTAGGCACTCAAGATTCAGTTCCCAGTAGGCGCTGTCTTGGCCTTCACGGGTTGCGGCTTAGCCATCCCTTGTGGCCAATAAACGATGCAGCCGGCCGGGGCATTGCCATAGCAGTTATTCGCGTTATAGCTGGAAAAGTCTGGCTCGAAGCCCATGTCACGCATGCACATGGCTTGCTCTTGAATCTTTTGCACGCCGGCACTCATGTTGTCGATGAAGTCGCATTGCTTCAGCGCCGTATCGACGTCGGTTTTGGCGTGCCGGGTGGGCTCCCACATCACCCTTGCAGGCTGTGCCGGTTGGTAGTAGGAGGCACAGCCAGCAAGGCTGGCGACGATCATCGCGGCAATCAGTTTCTTCATGCGTCTGTCTTCCCTGGAGTGACCTGAGGAGGTGAATGCCTGTTGCTCGGCAATCAAACCGGCTGCATGCCTGCCCGCTTGAGCAGCTGTTTGCAGCGTTCGGACAGGTGCACCACGCGCAGGTGTTTGCCGGCCTTGCTGTAGCGTTCGCGCAGGGTCATCAGGGCAGCGATGGCCGAGTAGTCGACGAAGCTCAGGTGGCGACAGTCCACGGTAACCTGCTCGGGGTCGTTGGCGGTGTCGAACTGGTTGAGAAACTGCGTGGTGGAGGCGAAGAACAGGGTGCCGCGTGGCAGGTAGAGTTTGCTGCCGTCGGCTTCCAGGCGGGTTTCGGCGTGCAGTTCGCGGGCGTGTTGCCAGGCGAAGTTCAGTGCGGCGATGACGATGCCGCAGGACACCGCCACCGCGAGGTCGGTGAGCACGGTGATGATGGTCACGGCGATAATCACCAGCACGTCGTTGAGCGGCACCTTGCCGAGCACCCGCAGCGAGGCCCAGGCGAAAGTCTGCTGGGCGACCACGAACATCACGCCGACCAGGGCGGCGAGGGGAATCAACTCGATCAGCGGTGACAGGAACAGGATGTAGAGCAGAATCATCACCCCGGCGACGATGCCGGACAGCCGGCCGCGGCCGCCGGAGCTGAGGTTGATCATGGTCTGGCCGATCATCGCGCAGCCGCCCATGCCGCCACACATGCCCGAGGCGATATTGGCCGCGCCCAAGGCCACGCATTCGCGATCCGGGTGGCCTCGGCTTTCGGTGATTTCATCGGTGAGGTTGAGGGTCAGCAGGGTTTCCAGCAGACCGACCATGGCCATCAATACCGCGTAGGGCAGGATGATCTTCAGGGTTTCCAGGGTCCAGGGAATCTGCGGCAGCGCCGGCACCGGCAGGTTGCCGGCGATCTTGGCCATGTCACCCAGGGTGTGGGTGGGCAGGTGCAGGAAGTAGGTCAGCAGCCCGACGGTAAGGATTGCCGCCAAGGCCGGCGGAATGGCTTTGGTCAGGCGCGGCAGGATATAGACGATGGCCATGGTCAGCGCCACCAGGCCGATCATCAGGTACAGCTCGTTGCCCTCGATCCACTGGCCGCCACGCTGGAAGTGCTCCAACTGCGCGGTGGCGATGACGATGGCCAGGCCGTTGACGAAGCCGAGCATCACCGGGTGCGGCACCATGCGCACCAGCTTGCCCAGGCGCAGCAAGCCGAAGGCCAGCATGATCAAACCGCCAAGTAGCACAGTGGCCAGCAGGTACTCGACGCCGTGTTGCACCACCAGCGCGACGATCACCACGGCCATGGATCCGGCCGCGCCGGAGATCATCCCGGGGCGGCCGCCGAACAGGGCGGTGATCAGGCAGATGAAGAAGGCGCCATACAGCCCCATCAACGGGTTGACCTGGGCCACCAGGGCGAAGGCGATGCACTCGGGCACCAGCGCGAACGAGGACGTGAGACCGGCCAGGACATCGGCGCGCAGACGGGCGATTTTCATGGGTTACCTGAATCGAGCAAGACGGACACCCGGCAGCAGGCGGGGCGTAATACGGCCTGTGCGGCCTTAGAACCTGTTCAAAGTCTGCTGCGCGTCGGCACTGCGGCGTTAAAAACAGGCTCGGACTGCTCATTTACAGCTCGTAAACTCCGCGTCCTCGCCTGTTTTTGCGGGGGCGCCTAGCCCTTGCATTGCTCTAGCTCGCAAGACTTTGAACAGGCTCTTAGAACTGGAAGGCTTGCGATGGTAAGGAATCGCCGTCGCGAAGGCCAGTGCCGGGGATCTGACCGCTGCCGCGTTGCGGGGTTTCGCTGCGTTCGACCTGGCACCGAACAGCACTGCGACAACAAGACTGGCCGGCAAAATGTGGCCTGGCTGGCTTTTGGAGCGACCAATAGGTCTAATCTCCTTTTTCTCCGGCGACTAATCGACAGTAAACTGTCGCCTGCCCAAAAAACGATGACGAGGTAAACGCGTTGATTATTCACCCTAAAGTTCGTGGCTTCATCTGTACCACCACCCACCCGCTGGGTTGCGAGCGCAACGTGGCCGAGCAGATCGAGGCGACACGCAAACTGGGCGTGCGTAATGACGGTCCGAAAAAGGTTCTGGTGATCGGTGCTTCCAGCGGCTACGGCCTGGCTGCGCGCATCACTGCCGCCTTCGGTTTTGGCGCCGATACCCTGGGCGTATTCTTCGAGAAGCCGGGAACCGAAACCAAGGCCGGCACCGCTGGCTGGTACAACTCGGCAGCGTTCGACAAGTTCGCCAAGGCCGAGGGCCTGTACAGCAAGTCGATCAACGGCGATGCGTTCTCCGATGAAGCCCGCGCCAAGGTCATCGAGCTGATCAAGAACGAGATGGGCGGCAAGGTCGACCTGATCGTCTACTCCCTGGCTTCGCCGGTGCGCAAGCTGCCGCAGAGCGGTGAAGTGATCCGTTCGGCGCTCAAGCCCATCGGCCAGCCATACAAGTCGACCGCCATCGACACCAACAAGGACACCATCATCGAGGCGTCCATCGAGCCGGCCAGCGAGCAGGAAGTTGCCGACACCGTGACCGTCATGGGCGGCCAGGACTGGCAGCTGTGGATCGACGCCCTGGCTGGCGCCGACGTGTTGGCCGAAGGTGCGCGTACCGTGGCCTTCAGCTACATCGGCACTGAAATCACCTGGCCGATCTACTGGCACGGCGCGCTGGGCAAGGCCAAGCAGGATCTGGACGAAACCGCTCTGCGCCTGGACCAGAAACTGGCCGATGAAGTCAAAGGTGGCGCCAACGTGGCGGTGCTCAAGTCGGTGGTCACCCAGGCCAGCTCGGCGATTCCGGTGATGCCGCTGTACCTGTCGATGGTCTTCAAGATCATGCAGGAGAAGGGCGTCCACGAAGGCACCCAGGACCAGCTCGACCGCCTGTTCCGTGACCGCCTGTACCGCGCCGATGGCGCCCCGGCCGAGGTCGACGAAAAAGCCCGCCTGCGCCTGGACGACTGGGAGCTGCGCGACGACGTACAGGACGCCTGCAAGGCCATGTGGCCACAGGTGACTACCGAGAACCTGTTCGAAATGACCGACTATGCCGGTTACAAGAAGCAGTTCCTCAACCTGTTCGGCTTCGAGCGCAGTGATGTGGACTACGATGCCGACGTTGCCACCGACGTCGAATTCGACGTGGTGCAGCTGTAAGCCGCACGCACTAGCGGCATGCAAAAAGGGACGCTTCGGCGTCCCTTTTTGTTGGCTGCTCGATAAGCCTCAGCTCACCGGTTCGCTGGTGTTGACGTACTCTGGCACTTTGGCCAGCGGTAGGCGGCGAGCCTGCTCGACACTGACGCCAGGGCGCTTGGGCAGCGGGTCGAGGCGTTGTGGTCGGCCGGTTTCCAGGGCGCGTTCGATGGCTTCGAGCACGCGCACGTCGCGCCAACCTTCATCGCCGTCCGGCTCCGGCTCACGGTTCTGCAGGATGCAGTCGGAGAAGTACTGGGTTTCACCGGCGAACTGGTCGACCACTGGATGCTCGTGCTCAGTGGTCTTGCCGCCGATGGTGGCGCGGTAACTGACCGCCGTGCCTTCGCCAAAGCCGAAGCAGGGAGAGGCTTCGAATTCACCCTTGCTGCCGAGCACCTGAAAACGCTCGGTGTAGGGCAGGCTGTAGCTGACGGTGAATGTGGCCATGCGCTCGTCGGCAAAGCGCATGGTCACAGCGACCGTGTCTGGCGTGTTGATTTCGCGTCCCGGTGTTTGCACGGCCACGGCGCGCACTTCCAGGGGCTCGTCGTCGAACAGGTTGCGCACGGCGTTGATCGGATATGGCCCCATGTCGGTCACCGGCCCGGCCCAGTAGCCGCTCTGCATGCGGTGGTTGGCTGGATCGACGGTCTGCGTGAAGGTGGCGTTGAACAGCCGAGGGTCGCCGATATCACCGGCGCGAACGCGGTGAATCATCTCCACGGTGCCAGGTTCGAAGTGCAGGCGGTAGGCTATCATCAGCTTGGCGCCCGAGCGTTCGGCCGCTGCGGTAATGGCCTGGCAGTCTTCCTGGCTGGTGGCCATGGGCTTTTCCAGCAGCACGTGGATGCCGGCGTCGAGCGCCGGCTCGGCGAACTCGCGGTGGCGAAAATTTGGGGTGGCCAGGTAGATGGCGTCGATTTCGCCCGAGGCGAGCAGGGCGGGGAACTCCTCGTAGCGATAGCTCTTGATGTTGTAGAGCGCTGCCAGCTTGTCGGCCTTGATCGGGTCGCCGGTCACCAGTGCGGTGATCACCGAGTTGTCGGTCTGGCCTACGCCGGGCATGAATGCACCTTGAGAAATCCAGCCGCCACCGACTACTGCGTAACGAACCTTGCCTTGAGCATCGGGCATTTCATCAACTCCTCTGCAACGCCGAACTGCATTGTTCAGCTTCTTATTAGATCGGCAGGTGAGGCTAGACGAAGTTCCTGCAAAGCGCCTGCCGGTCGGCGTTTCAGCGCTGTTTGCGACGGCCGTGAAATCATCGCGGTAATCCGTGGTCTGTATGCGCGGCACGCCGTCCGGCGCAGCTGTCTGCGGTAAATGGAGCGCGTTGATGAAAGCCCTGATTCCCTGCCTGTTGTGCGTGGCCGCTTTGCCGGCTCTGGCCGACTCATCTGCCAATCCGTTTTGCGAAGCAAAGGCCGAGAAAATCGAAAAACAGCTGCAGGCTGCCTGGGCCGAAGGTCTTACTGATAAAGCCAAAGGGCTAAGTACAGCGCTGGATGGCGTGCGCGAGAACTGCTCGGACAAAGAATTGATGCGCGAGCTGCAAGCCAGGATCGACAAGGCCCGCGATGAGATACGTGAGCGTGAGGCTGACCTGCGTGATGCTGAGCTGGGCGGCGACCCTGAAAAAATCGCCAAGCGCCAGGCCAAGCTCGATGAGGCAATGCAGGAGTTAAATGCTGCAGAGGCCGAATTCCCCCGCTGATACGTCGGTAGCCGGCAACGCCAAAGCCCTGCAGAGTCTGCAGGGCTTTGGCGCTTCCAGCGGGCTTGTTGGCTAGCCGAGGTGCAAGCCGGGAGCTTGCGCCTCGGTGCGCGAGTCAGGTACGGAAGCGACCGACCAGACCGTTCAGCTCACCTGATAGCGACTCCAGGCGTTGCGAGTCGGTGCGCGCCGAATGGGCCAGTTCTTCGACCAGTTGGGCATCGGTGTGGATCTGCGCGATGTGCCGGTTTATGTCCTCGGCCACGTGGTGCTGTTCTTCAGCAGCGGTGGCGATCTGATTGTTCTGATCGCGAATCTCGTCCACCGAGGCGCGGATATGCTCGAAGCTGTCGCGGGCCTGCTGGATGCGCTCCACGCTTGTCAGCGACATGCTCAGGCTGCTCTGCATCTGTTTGGTCACTTCTTGTGTGCGGCGGGCCAGCCCGCCGAGCAAGCCGTCGATCTCGCCGGTCGAATCCGCGGTGCGTTTGGCCAGCGCGCGCACTTCATCGGCCACCACCGCAAAGCCACGACCCTGCTCGCCAGCCCGCGCCGCCTCGATGGCCGCGTTGAGCGCCAGCAGGTTGGTCTGCTCGGCGATCGAGCGAATGGTGTCGAGAATCGCGTTGATGTTCTTGCTGTCCTGCTCGAGCACCTGCATGGCCTGGGCGGATTTCTGCAGGTTTTCGCTGAGCTGGGTGACGCTGCCGGTGGCTTCGTCGATCTGCAGTTGGCCGTCATGCACCTGGCGCTGGCCGGAGTCCGCCGAACTGGCGGCGTGGCTGCACGAGCGGGCCACTTCGTTGGCGGTGGCGACCATCTCGTTGAAAGCGGTGGAAACCAGCTCCACGGCTTCACGCTGACGGCCGGCAGCATCGTTCATGTCACGGGCCACGCGGGTGCTGGCATCCGATGCGGTCTGCAGGTCCGCCGAGGCACTGCCGATGCGTTGTACCAGGGTGCGGATGGCGCCGAGGAACTGGTTGAACCAGCGCGCCAGCAGGGCAGTTTCATCGTTGCCGCGCACGTCGAGGTTACGGGTCAGGTCGCCTTCACCCTGAGCGATACCTTCCAGGCCGCCGGCCACGCTGCGAATCGGTTTAACGATCAACCCGGCGAAGCTGGCGCCGACGATGGCGAACAACACGGCCAGCACTGCAGCGATCACGCCAATCTGCCAGGTCAGGCTGGTGGCCTGGGCCATGACTTCGTTGCGCTCGATCAGGCCGATGAAGCGCCAGCCGAGGGTTTTCGAGGACCAGACGTTGGCCATGTAGGACACACCACCAAGCTCGACTTCGACCAGGCCGCTCTCGACGCTGGCTAGCTCCGCGTAGCCGTCACCCAGCTCGCTGATCAACTTGAAGTTATGTTCCGGGGTGCGCGGGTCGACCAGCACGTTGCCGTTGCTTTCGAGCAGCATCAGGTAGCCGCTTTCGCCAAGTTTGATCTGCTTGACCAGCTCGGTGAGCTGCTTGAGCGAAACGTCCAGACCCAGTACGCCGACTGGCTGACCCTGCTGATTATCGATGGTATGCACGGTGCCCATCAGCACCACGTCGTCCGGCGCCCAGTAGTAGGCGGCCGTGCGCACGGTCTTGCCCGGTGAGGCCATGGCGGCCTTGTACCAGGGGCGTACGCGCGGGTCATAGCCGCTCAGCTTGGCGTCGTCGGGCCAGGAGGCGTAGCCGCCGTCTGCCTTGCCGATCGACAGGTAGGCAGTGCTCGGGTGGCTGGCGGCGAACTGGCCGAACATCTCCAAAAATACCTTGCCCTCATCGGTCTGCGGAATCTGCGCCGCATCGGCGCCGGAGTAGTTCTTCAGCTCGCCGGCGTTGCGGACGACAGGTTGCTTGGCCAGGTACTCGACGTTCTGCGCGATGGCGTCGAAGAACTGATTCATGGCGTTTTCGATCTGGCGGATTTCGCGACCGCTGCTGTCCAGGAAGTCGTTTTGCGCCTGGGTGCGCAAGTTGATCGCCACCACAACGGCGACCAGAACGACGGGCACGCAGGCGACGGCCGCGAAGGCCCAGGTAAGTTTCTGTTTGATGTTCACGGGGTGATTCCTGCAGGGTCGTAAAGCGTTCTTGTCGAGTTTTTAGCTTTGAAACAGGCAGAAGTACGCAGTATTTCGATTTGTTCTGATCACTGAATCGGCGTGGCGAGCGCAAACTTGAGCGCCCGCCAGTCACGTTTTTTGCGTGACCGGCGGGCGTTGATGGCGGGGATATGAGGAAGGGAAGAATCAGGTTCTGAAGCGGCGAACCAGGCCGTTGAGTTCGCCAGACAGGATTTCCAGGCGTTGCGAGTCGCTACGTGCCGACTGGGCCAGCTCCTCGACCAGTTGGGCATCGGTATGGATTTGCGTGATGTGCCGGTTGATGTCCTCGGCCACATGATGTTGCTCTTCGGCAGCGGTGGCGATCTGGTTGTTCTGATCGCGGATTTCATCCACCGAGGCGCGGATCTGCTCAAAGCTGTCGCGAGCCTGCTGGATGCGCTCCACGCTTTGCTGCGACATGCTCAGGCTGCTTTGCATCTGCTTGGTCACGTCCTGGGTGCGTTTGGCCAGGCCGCCGAGCAGGCTGTCGATTTCTCCGGTGGAGTCGGCGGTACGCTTGGCCAGCGCGCGTACTTCGTCGGCGACCACCGCAAAGCCGCGGCCCTGTTCACCGGCGCGCGCTGCTTCGATGGCGGCGTTGAGGGCCAGCAGGTTGGTCTGCTCTGCGATCGAGCGGATGGTGTCGAGGATGGCGTTGATGTTCTTGCTGTCCTGCTCGAGCACCTGCATGGCCTGGGCGGATTTCTGCAGGTTCTCGCTGAGCTGGGTGACGCTGCCGGTGGCTTCGTCGATCTGCAACTGGCCGCCATGCACCTGGCGCTGGCCGGAGTCCGCCGAGCTGGCCGCCTGGCTGCAGGAGCGGGCCACTTCGTTGGCGGTGGCGACCATCTCGTTGAAGGCGGTGGACACCAGTTCCACGGCCTCGCGCTGGCGCACGGCCGCATCGTTCATATCCAGGGCGACGCGGGTGGTGGCGTCCGAGGCGGTCTGCAGGTCCGCCGAGGCGCTGCCAATGCGCTGTACCAGGGTGCGGATGGCCCCCAGGAACTGGTTAAACCAGCGCGCCAGCAGGGCAGTTTCGTCGTTGCCGCGCACGTCGAGGTTGCGGGTCAGGTCGCCTTCGCCCTGGGCGATGCCTTCCAGGCCACCGGCCACGCTGCGGATCGGTTTGACGATCAGCCCGGCGAAGCTGGCGCCGACGATGGCGAACAGCACGGCCAGCACCGCAGCGATCACGCCGATCTGCCAGGTCAGGCTGGTGGCCTTGGCCATCACTTCGCTGCGCTCGATGAGACCGATAAAGCGCCAGCCCAGCTTCTCCGACGACCAGACGTTGGCCATGTAGGTAACGCCGTCGAGCTCAACCTCGGCGAAGCCACTCTTCACGCCAGCCAACTCGCGGTAGCCGTCACCGAGCTCATCCAGTCGCTTGAAGTTGTGCGCCGCATCGCGCGGGTCGACCAGCACACTGCCGCTGCTTTCCAGCAGCATCAGATAACCGCTGTCACCGAGTTTTATCTGTTTGACCAGGTCGGTGAGCTGCTTGAGCGACACGTCCAGGCCGATGGCGCCCAGCGGCTGGCCCTGGGCGTTGTCGATGGTGTGCACGGTACCCATCAGCACCACGTCATCGGGCGCCCAGTAGTAGGCCGGGGTGCGCACGATCTTGCCGGGCGCAGCCATGGCGGCCTTGTACCAGGGGCGTTGGCGCGGGTCGTAGCTGTTGAGCTTGGGGTCGTCCGGCCACACCAGGTAGCCGCCATCCTGGTGGCCCACCTGCAGGTAAGCGGTGGTCGGGTGGCTGGTGGCGAACTGATTGAGCCCGTACAGCAGGACCTGGTTGCTGGCCGGCAGTGGCATCTGGGCAGCGTCGGCTGCGGTGTAGTTCTTCAGGTTCTCGGTGTTTCGCAGTAGGTCGCTCTTGGCCAGGTATTCGACGTTCTGGGCGATGGCGTCGAAGAACTGGTTCATCGCATTGTCGATCTGGCGAATCTCCCGGCTGCTGCTGTCGAGAAAATCGTCCTGGGCCTGCTCGCGCAGGTTGATGACAACCACGATGGCGACCAGCACCACGGGCACGCAGGCGATGGCGGCAAAGCCCCAAGTAAGCTTTTGTTTGATGTTCACGATGGTTCCTGCTCGGGCAAGGGATGTTGTTTTTCAGGTGAAGCAGTCAGAAAGGACGCGAGACTACGTGCTGATTTGCGTGCTGGCTTATTGCTATTTTTGGTGTGTACCGAGCGTAAACTATTGGTATGTGGTATGCCATGTTGGTTTGATGATTTTTAATCAGTCGCTCGGGCAGCCGTCGACATCACAGGTTGTTCTCCCGGCCTATGAGATAGGTTGCCTGCATGGCGAGGCGAGCGAATTGTCGGGCGAACTCGTCGGCGCCTTTGGACGCGGCGGGGGCGTGGGCGTGCTGCAGGCGGTCAGTGACAGGCACGCCACCAGCAGAGTCAAGCGGGGTTTGAACGTGACACCGCATGTTCGAAAGTGGAGGCGCGGCGATTCTACAGTTGCGCGGCGCTCCTGTGCTCACGCCTGTTGGCGTAGATGAACACCACCACAAACAGCGCGCTGAGCAGTACCACGATGGTCGGCCCCGGTGCGCTGTCGATAAAGAAGCTCAGGTACACACCGCTTAGCGCAGCGCCCGCGGCGATGCTGACTGCGGTGAAGAGCATGGCGCCCATGGTGCGGGTGAGCAGAAAGGCGATAGCGCCAGGCGCGATCAGCAGCGCCACGGTGAGCACGATGCCGATGGCTTTGAGGGCGCCGACGATGGTCAACGACATTACCGCCAGCAGCCCGTAATGCAGCACGCGCACCGGCAGACCGACGGTGCGTGCCTGCACTGGGTCGAAGGCGTGCAACAGCAGGTCACGCCATTTCAGACCGATAAAGGCGGTGACCGCCAAGGCGATCAGGCCGCTTTCCAGCAGGTCGGCCCAGCCGATGCCGAGCATATCGCCAAACAGGATGTGGTCCAGATGCACGTCGCTGTGAATCTGCGTGTACAGCAGCAGGCCGAAGCCGAACATTCCGGAAAACACCACTCCCATCAGGGTGTCCTGTTTGATCCGGCTGTTTTCCTTGAGATAGCCCGAGGCGACCGCGCACAGCATGCCGGCCACGAAGGCGCCAAGCGAGTAGGGCAGGCCGACGATATAGGCGATAACCACGCCGGGAAATACTGCGTGTGCAGTGGCGTCGCCCATTAGCGCCCAGCCCTTGAGCACCAGAAAGCACGACAGCAGCGCGGCAGGTATTGCCACCAGCACGGCGATCAGCAGAGCGTATTGCATGAAGTCGATTTGCAGCGGTTGCAGCAGCATCTCCATGGTCATATCTCCAACCGGGCTTGAGCGGCGCGGCGGCGGGCGGCGAGCAGGCCATGCTTGGGCGCGAAGACGAACGCCACCAAGAACACGCAGGTTTGTAGCACGATGATGATTGCCCCGGTGGCGCCATCGAGAAAGTAGCTGGCGTAGGCGCCGATGAAGCAGCTCAGGCCACCGATACAGGCAGCGATCAGCAGCAGCCGCTCGAAGCGGTCGCTAAGCAAATAAGCCGTGGCGCCTGGCGTCACGACCATGGCGATGACCAGAAACGCGCCGACCGTTTGCATCGCCGCCACCGTGCAAGCGGACAGCAGGATAAAGAAGATCGCCTTCAAGCGCGTTGGGCTGAGGCCTATGGAGCGGGCGTGGTGCTCGTCGAAGAACACCACCATCAGGTCCTTCCAGCGCAGTGCCAGCACGGCCAGGGTAATGCCGGCGATCAGCAGCAGCTGCAGGGTGTCGCCCGGCGTGATGGCGAGAATGTTGCCGAGCACGATGGTCTGGATGTTCACCGAGGTGGGCGACAGCGACACCATGAACAGCCCAAGGCCGAAGAACGAGGAAAAGATCAAACCGATGATCACATCTTCCTTGAGCTTGCTGCGCTGGTTGAGAAACAGCATGGCGCTCGCCGCCAGCGTGCCAGCGCCGAAGGCACCAAGAGCGAAGGGCAAACCGAGCATATAAGCGCCGGCCACGCCAGGCACGATGGAATGGGCCAGGGCATCGCCGATCAGCGACCAGCCCTTGAGCATCAGGTACACCGATAGCAGCGCGCAGACCACGCCGACCAGAGTCGAGACCCACATGGCATTGACCATGTAGCCGTAGGAAAAAGGTTCGAGCAGAACGTGCATGATCGCTACTGATCCTTTTCCTGATCGACGCGGCCACGGATCGTCGATTTGCCGTCGTACAGCACCAGCGGGCGCTCATCATCAGTGATGATGCCGATCAGCGGCGATTTGCGGTCGTGCCCCTCACCGGGCAGCTCGAAGTGGCGCAGCACACCGCCGAAGGTGCGCTCCAGGTTCTCGCGGGTGAACACTTGCTGGGTCGGCCCGTAGGCGAGCACGGTGCGCGCCAGCAGCACGGTGCGGTCGCAGAACTCCGGTACGCTGCCCAGGTTGTGGGTCGACACCAGCATCACTCGGCCTTCGTCGCGCAGCTCGCCAAGCAGCCGCACGATGGCATCTTCGGTTTTCACGTCGACGCCGGTGAACGGCTCGTCGAGCAGAATCACCCGTGAGTTCTGGGCCAGGGCGCGGGCCAGGAACACGCGCTTCTTCTGGCCGCCGGACAGCTCGCCTATCTGCCGTTTGCGCAGTTCGCCCATGCCGACCCTGGCCAGGGCGGCGTCGACCGCCTCGCGGTCACTGGCCTTGGGCCGGCGCAGCATGCCCATGTGGCCGTAGCGGCCCATCATCACCACGTCTTCGACCAGTACCGGGAAGTTCCAGTCGACATCTTCGCTCTGCGGCACGTAGGCGATCAGGTTGCGTTTCAGCGCAGCGTTTACCGGCATGCCCAGCACGCTGATGCTGCCCTGGGCCAGCTTCACGAAGCCCATGATGGCCTTGAATAGCGTCGACTTGCCGCTGCCATTGACCCCCACCAGCGCGGTGATGCTGCCGCCCGGGCTGCCGAAGCTGGCATTGCGCA
Source organism: Phytopseudomonas punonensis (assembly GCF_900142655.1). Lineage (GTDB taxonomy): Bacteria > Pseudomonadota > Gammaproteobacteria > Pseudomonadales > Pseudomonadaceae > Aquipseudomonas > Aquipseudomonas punonensis. The sequence continues at coordinate 446,025 of NZ_FRBQ01000003.1, forward strand.
AGGCCGTGTGGCCGTTGCGGTAGGTAACGCTGATGCCATCGACGCGAATGCCGTTGATGCTGTCCTCTTCGTGCAGGGCGTTTGGCATTATTCGGCCAGCCCGTCAGCGATGGTTTGCGAGGTGACGCGCAGCAGGTCGAGGTAGGTCGGCACCGGGCCATCCGGTTCGCTGAGCGAGTCGACGAACAAAACTCCGCCGTACTTGGCGCCAGTCTCGCGGGCGACTTGCTGGGCCGGCGAGGCGGAGACGGTGCTTTCGCTGAACACCGCGGGAATCTTGTTGGCGCGTACCGCGTCGATCACCTTGCGCACCTGTTGCGGCGTGCCTTGCTGATCAGCGTTGATTGGCCACAGGTACAGCTCCTTCAAGCCGAAGTCGCGCGCCAGGTAGCTGAACGCGCCTTCGCTGGAGACCAGCCAGCGGCGGTTTTCGGGAATCGTCTGCAGGCGCTCGCGAATCGGTGCAATGGTTGCCTGAATGCGCGCCTTGTAGGCTTCAGCGTTGGCCTTGTAGGTCTCGGCGTTGGCGGCGTCGTGTTCGACCAGCGCATCGCGGATATTGTCGATGTAGATCATCGCCGCATCGGGCGACATCCACGCATGGGGGTTGGGCTTGCCGCTGTACGGGCCTTCAGCGATACCCATGGGCTCCACGCCATCGCTGAGGGTTACTGCAGGCACGCCTTGCATACGTTGCAGAAAGCGCTCAAACCACAGCTCCAGATTCATGCCGTTACGCAGAATCAGTTGCGCATCGCGGGCCTTGAGAATATCGCCCGGCGTTGGTTGGTAATTGTGGATTTCGGCGCCGGGCTTGGTGATCGATTCAACTTCGGCTGTGTCGCCGGCCACCTGACGGGCCATGTCGGCGAGCACGGTGAAGGTGGTCACGACCTTGAGTTTTCCTTCGGCGGCGGCCAATTGCGGCAGCAGGGATACAAGAAGGGCGGCAAGCAGGGTGTGCAAGCGGATCCGATTGAACATCTCTATCCTCGTATGGCTTGACCAGTCACATCTCCGGGCTCGATGACCCCGGGCAGGGTTGCCACTCTAGCGACAAAATTACGCTAATGAAAACTATTGGCATTAGAGATTTGTTTGTGTTGCCAGCAGGGGCCGGCTGAGTCAGCGGTCGTTGGGCACTTGTTCTTCAGAGTAGTTTGGCGGTTCAGTGCATGTGAGCGGTCGCACGGCTGGCAGGTTCAGACAACTGGGCCGCAGCGGGGCACCGTAAATGCAGACCCCGCGTCAGGCGCGGGGTCTTTGGGAATGGAAGGCTTAGCTGCCGCTCTTGATCTTGGTCCAGGCGCGGGTGCGTATGCGTTCGATCTTTTGTGGCAGAGGCTCGACGCTGTAGAGGGTTTTCTGCGCTTCGGGCGTCGGCGTCAGGTCGGCGTTCTCGCTGATCGCCTTGTTTACCAGCGGCATGGAATCCTTGTTCGGGTTGGGATAACCGAGGAAGTCGCTGATCGGTGCGATCACCTTCGGGTCGAGCAGGTTGTTGAGGAATTCATGGGCTTCCTCGACGTTCTTGGCGCTCTTGGGGATGGCGAAGGTGTCGAACCAGATGGGCGCGCCTTCCTTGGGCAAGCGCCACTCGACCTTGACGCCGTTGCCGGCTTCCTTGGCGCGGTTGGCGAACTGGTAGAAGCTGCCCGAGTAGCCGATGGCCACGCAGATGTCGCCGTTGGCGATGTCGGTCATGTACTTGGCCGAGTGGAAGTAGGTCACGTAGGGGCGCACCTTCATCAACAACTCGGTGGCCTTTTCATAATCATCTGGGTTGGTGCTGTTCGGTGGCAGGCCCAGATAATGCAGAGCGATGGGCAGAATCTCGTTGGGCGCATCGAGCATGGTCACGCCGCATTGCTTGAGCTTTTCCATGTTCTCGGGCTTGAACACCAGGTCCCAGCTGTTCACGGGTGCGTCGTCGCCGAGCGCGGCCTTGACCTTGTCCGGGTTGTAGCCGATCAGCACGGTGCCGTACATGTACGGTACGCCGTACTGGTTTCCGGGATCGTTGGTTTCCAACAGCTTGAGCAGCGCCGGGTCAAGGTGTTTCCAATTGGGCAGCTTGCTCTTGTCGAGCTTCTGGAAGACGCCAGCCTTGATCTGGGTATCGAGAAACATGTTCGACGGCACCACCAGGTCATAGCCCGAGTTGCCGGTGAGCAGCTTGGCTTCCAGTGCCTCGTTGGTTTCGAAGGTGTCCCAGGTCAGCTTGACGCCGCTCTTCTGCTCGAAGTCCTTGAGGGTTTGCGGAAGAATGTAGTCAGCCCAGTTGTACACGCGCAGCTCGCGGGCTTCGGCCATGGCGCTGCCGGCCAGTAACGCTGCGCCGCAGACGGTGGCGCCGAACAGACGGTGGAGATTTTTCATCGTTATGTGCTCCGAATTTTCGTAATTATCGGCAGTAGGCTCAGGCGCCCTCGAAACCTTCCAGAACGTTCACTGCGTTGACGCCGATCTCCTCGACGGCATAGCCCCCTTCCATCACGAACAGGGTGGGCTTGCCTAGGCGGGCGATGCGTTCGCCCATGCGCAGGTAGTCGGGGCTGTCGAGTTTGAACTGGGAAATCGGGTCTTCCTTGAAGGTGTCGACGCCTAGCGACACCACGATCACATCGGGCGCGTACTCGGCGACGCGTGCGCAGGCCTGTTCCAGGGCGGCGCTCCAGCGATCCCAGCCACTGCCGGCGGCCAACGGCAGGTTGAAGTTGAAACCCTTGCCCGCGCCTTCGCCGATTTCGTCGTGATAACCGAGAAAAAACGGGAATTCGAAGGACGGGTCACCGTGGATGGACACGAACAGCACGTCGCTGCGCTCGTAGAAGATCGACTGGGTGCCGTTGCCGTGGTGATAGTCCACGTCGAGGATGGCGACCCGTTGGTAGCCTTCGTCCAGAAAGGCCTGGGCGGCGATAGCAGCATTGTTCAGGTAGCAGTAGCCGCCCATCAGGTCGGCTGCAGCGTGGTGACCTGGCGGGCGGCACAGCGCGAATGCGGCTTTGGCGCCCTGGCTGATCAGTTTCTGCCCGGTGAGGGCGACCTGCGCGGCACTCCAAGCGGCTTGCCAGGTGCCTGCAGTGATCGGCGCGCCACCATCGAAACTGTAATAACCCAGTTGCCCATGCAGGTTGTCCGGTACCACGCTGCGCAGGGTACGGGCGGGCCAGGTGAAGGGCATCAGGTCGCCGTCGCGGTCCATGGCTGCCCAGCGCGCCCAGGCACCCTCGAAAAAGCTCAGGTAGTCGCGGTCGTGAATGCGCTCGATCGGCGCTCTGCCGAAGTCCAGTGGTGCGCTGACGTCACCGAGTTGCTGCTGGCGCACCCTGGCCAGCACGTGGTCGGCCCGTGAGGGCATCTCGAAGCAGGGCTTGAGCTCCCCGTCGATGATTTCGCAGCGCCCATGGTGCAAGTGATGGTCATCGCTGTAGATCGTACGCATGCTCGGCTCTCCAACTGGGATGCCTGCATTCTTCGTCCGGAACGGGGTTTGGTGAAATGAGCGCAACGGCCAAAAGGGGATAGATGTGGCCACGAAATGACGCAGCAGCGATCCGTATCGGTGCGTATTGGCAAGCCCGTGTGGACGTGTGTAATGGCCACGTCAGGAGCGCCGGTCAGGCGTGGGCAGGGCGTCGATAGCGGCTGGGAGACGTGCCGCTCCAGCGCTGGAAGGCATGCCGGAAGCTGGCAGTTTCGCTATAACCGAGCTCTTCGGCGATCCGCGCGATGGGCAGCCGCTCATGCTCCAGTAGGCGCCGCGCTTGTTCGAAGCGCAGTTCATCTAACAGGGTCTGGTAGCTGGTGCCAACGTCCTGCAACTGGCGGCGCAAGGTTCGCGCTGAACAGCGCAGCTGGCGCGCCAGCCCGTCCAGGCCGGGCGCTGTCGGCAACTGCTTGGCGAGCAGCTGGCGCACGCGCGATATCAGCGCCAGGTGGGAGATGAATTCGCGGTTCAGTTGGCGGCAGCGCTCCAGCGTGTCGCGGTGGGTGACCGGGTCTGCCAGGGGCAGGCGTCTATCCAGCCAATGGCTGTCGAAAACGATGGCGTTGTCGGCGGCATTGAAGTGCACCGTGCAGGCGAAACCCCGGCTGTATTGGCGTTGGTAGCGCGGCGCTTTGTGGGTGAAACGCGCGGCCTCAAGAGGCAGGGGGCGGCCGAGCAGGTCATCGCAGATCAGCTTCAGCGAAGCCAGGCAGAACTCGGTGTTGAAGGTTTCCAATTCGGGCGTGTCGCGGTAATGGCTGGCCTCGATCCAGGCGTGATCGCCATCGCGGCGCAAGCGTAGATCGAAGAGCGTACCGAGCAGTGCGGGAAAGCTGAAAGCCACTTCAAGTGCTTCGCCCAGCGTTGCGGCAGACAGCAAGCTGAAACCGAGCAAACCATAGGACGACACATGCATGCGCCGACCGAGCAGCAGGCCAAGGTCCTGGCGCTTGCCGATGGCATTGCGAAATACCTGACGCTCCTGGGCGATGCTGATGCGCATTTCCGGGCGTTGTAGATCAGCTGGATTGATACCGCTGCCGGCCAGTAGATGGCTGGTAGCGCAGTCGTCCTGCTGGCAAAGGGTGTCTAGAGCCAGCACGACGGCATGCAGGGTGGTCAGGTGGGAGTGCAGCATGGGTAGGCACGCCTTCTCGGAACGAATACGAGAGTAAGGCAATAAGCGTGCCTTGCCGTTTGCTACCTTGTGCGCCGTCTGCGGGGGTGTCCGACGATACGGAGAGCGCATTTAGCTGGCGCGCCTTTTGGTGGCTGTAGGAGATGGTAACGCCCACGCCGCTAACGTTAGCCCTTAGCTCGCTTCAATAGCGGTCAGTCCGGCTTCGTCGCTTTCTTGCTTGGATGGCAGCGCAGGACAGGTCGCGACTTCATCACTCATTTGGCGTTTTGCCCAGGTTTCCAATCGGGTGTACCAGGCCGTACCGCTTTCATCCAGCCAGGTCAGCGCTTCTTCGTGACCATTCTCACCAGCCTTGGTAAGCCACAGGTGACGCTGAATGCTGCTAGCGGGCACGCCTCGGCCGATGCTGTAGGCTTCGGAGATTGCGAATTGAGCATCCGCATTGCCTTGCTCGGCAGCCTTGCAGACCCAATACGCACCCAGTTCGTCGTTGCCGCCGTAGCGTATCGCCAACTGATCATCAGCGGCGAAGCCCTCAATGCCGCGATCCACCCAGTAACCTTCGCCAAGCAGATATTGGCCCTGGGTGTTTCCCTGAATTGCCGCTTGCTCGAACCAATGCATGGCTTGATAGAGCTGGTCGTTGTTTTCGCGCTGTTCCCAGTGATCGATACCGAGCTCGATCTGTGCCAAGTCAGCACCTAACGCGGCAGATTTTTCCAGCCACTGTCGGCGCTGCCCTGCGTTGTCCTCAAGCAAGTTGTCGCGGTACATCATGGCGATCTCGAACGCTGCGCGCGCGTTGCCTTGATCGGCCGCGAGGGCGTACATCCGCTCGGCTGCCTCATATGACTGGTGCGTGTAGTGGTAATAACCAAGGTTGAATTGGGCGCACAGATCACCCGACTCGGCTTTGTCGCGCACCACGCCGACACCATGCGGGTCATCCGCTATATCGTTTACCGGGCAAGGTGGTGAGGCATCGGCCTGCGCCGCAAGGGCACAGACGAGAAGCAGCGGGGCGGCTAGCAGTGCCAATGGGTGCATGAACATATCCTTTATAAACCGAGATACGGCTTGCCCCGAACGGGGTGTCCTTGGATGACAGTTATGCCAGCACTGCCGATAGCGGCAAGACGCCCAGGTTACAGGGCTACGAACAGCAGGAATGTACCGAGAATCAGCCGGTAAATCACATACGGCAGCATGCCGACGCGATCTAGTGCCGCCAAAAACAGCTTGATGCACAGGAACGCCGAGACGAACGACAGGCCGATGCCCCAGGCCATATCGCCCCAGTGTGCGCCGTTGCCTTCCTGGATCAGGTGCACGGCCTTGAGGCTGCCGGCGGCGAGAATCAACGGAATCGACATCAGGAAGGAAAAGCTCGCCGCGCTCTTGCGGTCGAAGCCGAGCATCAGTGCGGCGGTCATGGTGATGCCCGAGCGCGAGGTGCCGGGAATCAGGGCGAGCATCTGCGCCAGGCCGATTAGCAGCGCGTGGCGCCAGGTCATGCGACTCATGTCGGTGTCACGCCTGCCTTTGGCATCGGCCCACCAGAGCACCAGGCCGAAGACGATGGTGGCGGTGCCGATCACCAGCATCGAGCGGGTGTACTGCTCGATCGCTGATTCGAACACCAGCCCGGCCACGGCCGCTGGGATGGTTGCCAGGATGATCATCCAGCCCATGCGGCTTTCCGGGCTAGCGCGGCGGTGCAGTACATGGCCCAGCCAGCCGCTGACGATAGCGGCGATCTGCTGGCGGAAGGCGAGTACTACCGCCATCAGCGTGCCGACGTGCACGGCGACGTCGAACGCCTGGCCCTGATCAGGCCAGCCCAATAGCTGCGACGGCAGAATCAGGTGCGCGGAGGACGAGACGGGGATGAATTCAGTGATGCCCTGAATGAGCGACAGAACGAGCAGGTGAAGCCAATCCATGAGGTTCCTTAATGAGGGAGCTAACGAATGTGAACTGCGGGTATGACCCAGCGCTGGCCCATTTTCTCCATCGCAACCTGTCTATAAGCTGAAATACATGTACACAATTTCATTGTAAGCCCTGATTCTGCTGGGCTTTGCCGCTGCCTTAGGGCCGCGAATTTGCTATCGTGAGCGCCCCGCAGGCCCAGCCCCGTGGGGCTCCGTAGACTTCCGAGAATTCCCTCCATGCAATCTGCAGCCTCGTCGGCACCTGGCCGGCCATTGACCCGTAGTGATTACAAGACCTTGTCCCTGTCCGCGCTTGGCGGCGCGCTGGAATTCTACGATTTCATCATTTACGTGTTCTTCGCCACCATCGTTGGCAAGCTGTTCTTCCCACCGGACATGCCCGACTGGCTGCGCATGCTGCAGACCTTCGGCATCTTTGCCGCCGGCTACCTGGCTCGTCCGCTGGGCGGCATCATCATGGCGCATTTCGGCGACCTGATCGGCCGCAAGCGCATGTTCACCCTGAGCATCCTGATGATGGCGGTACCCACGCTGATCATGGGTCTGCTGCCGACCTATGCGCAGATCGGCATCCTCGCACCGCTGATGTTGCTGCTCATGCGCATCATCCAGGGTGCGGCGATTGGTGGTGAGGTTCCGGGCGCCTGGGTGTTTGTATCCGAGCACGTACCGGCGCGGCATATCGGCTACGCCTGCGGTACTCTGACCTGCGGTCTGACCACCGGCATTCTGCTCGGCTCGCTGATGGCCACGCTGATCAACAGTGTGTTCACCGCCGAGCAAGTGCTCGACTGGGCTTGGCGTGTGCCGTTTCTGATCGGCGGCGTGTTCGGCCTGTTCGCCATGTACCTGCGCCAGTGGCTGCACGAAACCCCGGTGTTCACCGAAATGCAGCAGCGCAAGGCCTTGGCCGCGGAACTGCCGCTGAAAACCGTGATACGTGACCATCGCGGCAGCGTGGTGATTTCCGCACTGCTGACCTGGCTGCTGTCGGCCGGCATCGTGGTGGCGATCCTGATGACGCCGACCTTCCTGCAGACCTTCTACGGCTTCGATGCCGTGACCTCGCTGAAGGCCAACAGCCTGGCCATCGTCATGCTCAGCATCGGTTGCATCATCAGCGGCGCTTTGTGCGACCGCATTGGCGCCGGCCGGGTGCTGGTGGTCGGCTGCAGCGCGCTGGCAATTTGCGCCTGGTTCTTCTACAGCGGTCTGTTCGCCAACCCGCAGTGGCTGTTCCCGCTGTATGCGCTGGTTGGCCTGTTCGTCGGTACCATCGGCGCGGTGCCGTTCGTGATGGTGCATGCGTTCCCTGCACCGGTGCGCTTCAGCGGCCTGTCGTTCTCCTACAACATGTCCTACGCGGTCTTCGGTGGCCTGACGCCAGTGGCCGTGTCGCTGCTGGTCAAGTGGAGCCCGCTGGGCCCGGCCTACTACCTGATTTCCCTATGCTGCGTCGGTGTGGTCATTGGGTTGGTGCTGCTGCGCAAGGGCCGCTGAGAACCTGCCTACGATCTGCTGCGCGTCGGCCAGGCGGCGTTAAAAACAGCCTCGGAAAGCCGCGAGCGGCTAACGCGCTTTAGCGCGGCCCGAAGGGCGAGCGAAGCGAGTAATGCTCATGTACAGCTCGTACACTGCGCTTCCTCGGCTGTTTTTGCCTTGCCTGGCGCTAGCTCGTAACCAGGTTCTTGTGCAGATATTTCGCACCAGCCGGCCTAGCCGGTATGGTGCGAGCACGTTCATAACGCGATGGAGAAGCCCATGAGCCTTTACGGCGATTACGATCCGCAGAACATCTTCGCCAAGATCATTCGCGGCGAGATGTCTTGCTACAAGCTGTATGAAGACGACGACGTGCTGGCGTTCCTGGATCTATTCCCGCAGTCGTTCGGCCACACCCTGGTGATCCCCAAGCGCGCCAAGGCCCGCAATCTGCTGGAAATAGATGCGGACAGCCTGAGCAAACTGACCCAGGCGGTGCAGAAGGTGGCTCGCGTGTTGGCCGACGAGCTGCAGCCCGATGGCGTACAGATCGCTCAGTTCAACGGCGCGCCAGCCGGGCAGACGGTGTTCCACATCCACATGCACGTGATTCCGCGTTTCGCCGATCAAGGGCTGCAGAATCACGCCAGCGGCAAGGCCGAGCCGGCCGAGCTGGAGAAGCTACAAGCCAGACTGGTGAAGCGTTTTCAGAACGCCTGAGCGAAGCGGCGTTAGTGGGAGCGCGCCATGCGCGCGAAAAATGGCGGGCATGGCCTAGGCGTCCGGCCGGTCCCATGATGATGCCTAGCGCTGCACTCGATCCTTATCGCGCCCGCCGCTTGAGCAACTGGCTCAGCCACTCGTAGCCGCTGACCAGCAGAATGCCGCACAGCACCAGCAGGGCGCCGATGACGAAGTTGGCTTCCACTGGCTCGCCGAGCAGCACCACGCCGAACACGATGCCGAACATCGGGGTCATGAACGACAGCACGCCGAGTCGCGATGCCAGGTAGTTGCGCAGCAGCCAGAACCAGGCCAGGAAACTCGCGAACGACACCAGCAGCGCCTGGAAAATCAGCCCGCCGATGGCGATCGGCGTAGGGTTGAAACGCAGCTGGTCGGTCACGACGCAGACCAGAATCAGCAGTACGAAGCCGCCGAGCAGTTGGTAGAACAGCGTTTGTGTGACCGGCGCGTTGGATAGCCGCGAGCAGCGCACCACTACGGTGGTTGCGCCCCAGGCCATGGCGCCAAGCAAACCTAGAAAATCGCCGTACAGCTGGCGGCCGGTGTCCTGCGTTTCCACACCGCCAGAGCGCCCGGCGAACGACACCACGATACCGATGAACGCGATGCCGATACCCAGCCATTGCAATGGCTTGAGGCGTTCGGCAGGCAGCCGCCATTGCAGCCCCAGCGCCGCGAAAATCGGCGCCGTATAAAGGAAGATCACCATGTGCGAGGCGCTGGTGTGGCGCAGCCCCTCGCCAACCAACATGAACTCGATCGCGAACAGCGAACCGACCACCAGCCCCGGCCGCCAGTTGCCGGCGCGCACGCCAAGCCCGTCGCGGCGCCACAGCATCAGCATGGCCACCAGCAGCGCAGCGATGCCCGACCGCAAGGCCAGCATCAAGACTGGCGCCACGTCATCGGCGGCAGCCTTGAGCACCACCTGCTGCATGCCCCAGATCATGCACAGGCCAACCATCAAGCCGCCAGCCAGCCCGTCGATGTTCTTGCGCGTTTCCATGAAGGGAATCTGCCAGTTGGATGAATCACCATTATGGTGCTGGCAATTTCTACTGATATAGTCCAAACCCGACAACGCATAGCGGTTATCCGCCAGAGCGATGAACACTCTCAGGCTACAGATTCCTCCTTTCAGCGACGCATTGCCGGCCCCGTTGTTTTTCCGATGCGCCCACATGCCGGCGCATGGCACTTATCCACGCCATCGACATGCCTGGGGCGAGTTCGTCTATGCCTTCAGCGGTGTGATGGAAATCGAAGTGGCGGGACGGCATTACCTGGCTCCGCCGCAATACGGCATCTGGCTACCGCCGGACTTCGAGCATATCGGTTTCAATCGCCACGAAGCCTGTCACTGTTCGGTGTATGTCGCGCCTGAGCACTGCACAGCGTTGCCTGCCGACCCCTGTGCATTGAGTCTGACGCCGCTGGTGCGTGCCTTGCTTGACGACCTGCGCGAATCGCCGCCTGATGCTTCGCGGTTCGCCGAGAATGAGCGCCAGCTGCAGTTGCTGCTCGACAAGTTGGCCAGGGCGCCCAAGGTCGGTAGTTACCTGCCCAGCTCCAGTGATCCGCTGCTGGAACCGGTGTTGCAGCAGTTGACCGCCAACCCGGCCGATACTCGCTCGCTGGCGCAACTGGCCAGTCAGGCCAACACCACCGAGCGCACGTTGATGCGCCGTTGCCAGCGCGACCTTGGCATGTCCTTCGCGCAATGGCGGCAGCGCTTGCGTGTGGTGGCGGCATTGGCGCAGCTGGAGCGTGGCCATACCGTGGAAAGCATTGCGCTGGATCTGGGCTACAGCAGCGCCTCGGCGTTCATCGGCATGTTCCGTCGGTTGATGGGCGTCTCACCTGATGAGTACCGCAAGGGCAACCTGCCACGGCAGCAGTAGCCGACGGCGCAAATATCCCGGTGAGTAACTCCAGGATTTATGGCACTGTCATAGCAGTGTGCTGGTCATACCGGCACTTAATCGCGATTCTCTGGAGAGAACCCATGCGTCTGATCTTTGCCGTACTGCCTCTGCTGGCCCTGGCTGGTTGTTCGTCCTACCAGGCTGACCCTGACAAGGTTACGGCGATTCCCGCCGACCGCCTGCTGGCCTACCAGACGCCCGTGCAGGGTGGCGGTGAAGTGGTGGTCACCCGTGACCTGGGGCTGATGGGTGGCGGCTGCTACGTTGCGGTGTTGATCGATCGCAAGGTCGCGGCGCGCATTGCGGTCGGTGAGCAGGGCAGCTTCCAGGTCCCGGCAGGCAATCGAGTGGTGGGTATCGGCACCGATCCCGACGACACCACGTTGTGCGGCAAGGGCCGCCTCAAGCGTGAAGTGGCGGTCAAGGTCGAGGCCGGCGGCACCGCCAATCTGCGCGTTGTCAGCCAGAACCGTGGCGGCTTCGACATTCTGCCCGAGCAGGCGAGGTAGAATCGCCCTTCACTAGATACCGCACAGGAAGTGCCCGTGAAGGATTTACCCATTGCCATCGTCGGCGCCGGCACGGCAGGTCTGGCCAGCGCCATCCTGCTTGCCCGGCAAGGCTGGGCGGTCACCCTCTATGAGCGCGTTGCCGAGCTGCAACCGGTCGGCGCCGGCATCTTGCTGCAGCCCTCCGGCCTGGCGGCGCTGCGCCGTTTGGGGCTGCTCGATGAGTGCGCCGGGCTTGGCGCGCCGATCAGCCGTTTGTTCGGCACCTCCGCCTGCGCACAGCGGGTGATCCTCGATACGCGCTACGAGCACTGGCAGCCCGACTCCTTTGGCCTTGGCATTCACCGTGGCGTGCTGATGACGGCCTTGCTGAACGCGGCGCGCGCGGCCGGGGTGAATATCCGCACCGGTATGTCCATCAGCCGTTTCGTGCAGTCGCCTACCCATGTGCGGTTGTTTACCGACGATGGCAAAGGCAACGAAGCCGTGCTCGGCGAGCACGGCGCACTGATTCTGGCCGACGGTACTCGCTCGCAACTGCGTGCGCAGATGAGAGTGCGCCAGTGGGCCAAAACCTATCCATGGGGGGCGCTGTGGAGCATCGTGCCGACCCCGGAGGGCAGCGACTCGACGGACTTGCGCCAGTGGTACCGAGGCTGCTCACAGATGTTCGGCATCATGCCCACCGGCGTGACTCATAACGAGCGGCAAACCAAGCTGAGCAGCCTGTTCTGGAGCCTGCCGGTGGCCAGCCATGGCGCCTGGCAGCAGGCAGGCCTGGATGCCTGGAAGGATTCTGTGCGAGAGCTGGCAGGTGGACCGGCCGAAGCTTTTCTGCAGGCCATCGACACGCCCGAGCGACTGATGCTGGCGAGTTACGCCGATGTGCGCATGCAGCAGTGGCACGACGGCCGCGTGCTGGCCATCGGCGATTGCGCCCATGCCATGAGCCCGCAGTTGGGGCAGGGCGCTAATATGGCGCTGGTCGATGCCGTGGCACTGAGCGATGCGCTAGGTGTGACTGGCTACGAGCGGACGGTGGATGTGCCTGCCTGCTTTGCCGCCTATGGCGTAGTGCGCCGCGGCCATTTGCGTTACTACCGCCAGGCGAGCCGCCTGCTGACGCCGCTGTTTCAGTCCAACAGTACGGTGCTGGCGATGCTGCGCGACAGCGCCTTGTTCGTGGCTCGGCATCTGCCGATGGGCCGCCAGCATGCAGTCAGCACTCTGGTTGGCGCGCGCACCGGCTGGCTGTTTTCCGACAAGAGCGCCACGCAATTGCATGCCTGGCGCAAAGCTGATGCCGTGCAGCCGTTGCCGGACGTCAGCTCGGGTTAAACCGCTGCTCGGGCTTGCTGTACCTTCCACGCCCAGGCGAACACCAGCAGGCCCGCAAGTGCGGTCGCCGCGCCTATATAGCCGGTCGATGTCCAGCCGAATCCCGCGCTGATCGCCAGGCCGCCCAGCCATGGGCCCAAGGCGTTGGCGATGTTGAAGGCGGCGTGGTTGGAGGCCGCGGCCAGCGTTTGAGCGCCGGTGGCCACGTCCATCAAATGGGTCTGCAAGGCCGGCGACAGCGCCGCGATGGTGCCCAGGGCGAGAACCGCCGGTAGCACCGTCCAGATCGACTCAGTTGCAGCCGGCAGCACCAGCAGCACCAGCGCGCTCCACAGCAGAATCCACGCGACTGACTTGAACTGCAGACGGTCGAACAGCCAGCCGCCGGCCATGTTGCCGAGAATGCAGCCGACGCCGAATATCGCCATAGCCACCGGAATCATGCCCGGGCTGACCCGAGTGACTTCCAGCAGCGTCGGCGCCATGTAGCTGAACACGCAGAACATGCCGGCAAAACCAATTGAGCCGATACCCAGCGCCAGCCAGATTGGCGCGCGGTTGAAGGCGCGCAATTCGCTGATTGGGCTGCTGCGCACTTCGCTGCGGTCCACCGGCAAGAGCAGGGCGATCATCGCTACGGTCGCCAGGGCAATTATGCTGACCAGCGCGAAGGCATAGCGCCAGCTGACGCTCTGGCCCAGCCAGGTGGCAAGCGGGTTGCCGATCAGAATGGCCACGCTCAGGCCCATCAGCACGCGGCTCACCGCCTTGGCGCGTTTATGCGGCGCTGCCATCGACGCGGCGACCAGCATAGCGACACCAAAATAGGCGCCGTGGGGCAGGCCGGCGAAGAAGCGAAACACCATGAGTGTCAGGTAATCAGGCGCCAGGGCGCTAGCCAGGTTACCGACGGCGAACACGCCCATCAGCAGCAGCAACAGGTGCTTGCGCAGCAGGCGCGAACCTAGCAGCGCAAGGACTGGCGCGCCCACCACCACGCCCAGGGCGTAGGCGCTGATCACATGGCCGACCTGAGGCTCGCTGACGCCCAGATCCTGGGCCACGTTGGGCATCAGGCCCATGATGGAAAATTCGCTGGTGCCGATGGCGAAGCCGCCAAGCGCCAGGGCCAGTTCGATCAGCAGGATCGCCCCAGCACTCAGGCGTGGGGCGGCGTGGGCGGAGCCACTCATGGTTTACCTCATTAGGAAGCAGCGAAACAGGCGGGGCATTATTCACGCATTGCCAGACCGAGAAAACCAATTGCTGGGCTGCACTGCGATTTAACGATAACGCTGGAGAATCGCAGTGAACTCACCATTGTCCTGCATCTGCCGCATCGCCTCGAGCAGCGCTCTGGTGGGGATGTCAGGCCCATCGCGAACCAGGCAGGCGACCTCGACGTGGGTCAGCTCATGCACTTCGTGCAGTTTGTCGGCCTCTTTACGGTCGCGGTTGAACCACAGCAAGGCCAGCTCGTTGGTGACCGCATAATCGTAACGTCCGGCTGCCAGCTTTCTGAGTACCAGCCCCTGGGTGCGCGCGTCGTCGCGCTGCAACTGCCCAGCGGTGAACAAGGCGTCCAGTGTCGGATAGTGAAAGCCCAGCACTGTGCCAATTGGTTGTTTGGCAAGGTGCTCCGGTGCGATGGATTGCGCAGAGCGGCTGACCAGCAGATCACGCTGCAGCATGAACGGTACGCTCCACGCATAGCCTGGATAAGGCCTGTCGAGCCAGGCCGGATTGACGTAGCAGCGCACGTCGATCTCCTGATTCAGCAAGGCGCGATGCACCCGCATGCGCGGCATAACCTGAAGCTCGGCGCGGCGGTCGACTTTTTCGGCCAGGCGTATGGCAAGGTCATGGAGGATGCCGTCGACCGCTGCACCGTTGCGGATGAGCACCATCGGCATTACGCCGCTTTCGGTAACCGAGAAGCGCAGCTCACGCTCCTCGGCTGTGCTGTAACTGCCGACGAGAGCAAGCACGAGTGCGCATAGCCGCGGTAGCATGGGGCGAACCCGGTGGGCAGAATTGCTGTCGCAACGGTAGGTGGTCTGAAAGCTGTTCATTGGTCGCTCGCGGTAGTGCTGAACGCTCGCCCATTGCTGAGCAGGAAATTTTCAGATTACTGTTTTAAAAGGCTTTTTATATGGCTCGATTGACTCAGCTAATTGGACTGATGGTTTCAATCAATGGGCTCTCTGAGCCATATGGGGCTACTATCCCTCCTGTAAATTTTTCAACCCTCCAAGGAGTTCACAGATGTCTTTGATCAACACTCAAGTTCAGCCGTTCAAGGTCAACGCTTTCCACAACGGCAAATTCATCGAAGTCACCGAAGAAAGCCTGAAAGGCAAGTGGTCGGTACTGATCTTCATGCCGGCAGCCTTCACCTTCAACTGCCCGACCGAGATTGAAGACGCTGCCAACAACTACGAAGCCTTCCAGAAGGCCGGTGCCGAGGTGTACATCGTCACCACCGACACCCACTTCTCCCATAAGGTATGGCACGAAACTTCGCCTGCCGTCGGCAAAGCTCGCTTCCCGCTGATCGGCGACCCGACTCACCAGCTGACCAACGCCTTCGGCGTACACATCGCTGAAGAAGGTCTGGCACTGCGCGGTACCTTCGTGATCAACCCGGAAGGCCAGATCAAGACCGTCGAAATCCACTCCAACGAGATCGCTCGTGACGTGGCCGAGACCCTGCGCAAGCTGCAGGCCGCCCAGTACACCGCTGCCCACCCGGGCGAAGTGTGCCCAGCCAAGTGGAAAGAAGGTGCGCAGACTCTGGCTCCATCCCTGGACCTGGTCGGCAAAATCTAAAAACGGCCGGGAAACTACTGCGCGTCGTCGATGCGGCGTTGGAACCAGGCTCGGGCTCGTCATTTACAGCTCGTAAACTCCTCGCCCGAGCCTGATTTCGCCTTGCTTCGACACCGCTCGCTACGTTTCCCCATCCGTTTTCCGCGCTGACCAAATCAACCGCTGATTCTGGAAGCGCGCCCGAACGCCCGGGCGTAACCCGTCCGGGCGTTTTATTGCCCGAATTTCGTCATTGAGGACTCGTATATGTTGGACGCAACCCTTAAATCCCAGTTGAAGGCGTACCTGGAAAAGGTCAGCCAGCCGTTCGAGATCATCGCGTCCCTCGATGACAGCGACAAATCTCAGGAGCTCAAAGGCCTGCTCGACGACATCGTCAGCTTGACCGAAAAGATCACCCTGAAGACCGATGGCAACGATGCACGCAAGCCATCGTTCGCGCTGAATCGCCCGAACGGCAACATCAGCCTGCGTTTTGCCGGCCTGCCGATGGGCCACGAGTTCACCTCGCTGGTGCTGGCCCTGCTGCAAGTCGGTGGCCACCCGTCGAAGCTCGCGGCCGAGGTGATCGAGCAGATCCAGAACCTCGAAGGCGAATTCAACTTCGAGACCTACTTCTCGCTGTCCTGCCAGAATTGCCCGGACGTGGTCCAGGCGCTGAACCTGATGGCCGTGCTCAACCCGAACATCCGCCACGTCGCCATCGACGGCGCGCTGTTCCAGGATGAAGTCGAGTCCCGACAGATCATGTCGGTGCCGAGCATCTACCTGAACGGCGAACTGTTCGGCCAGGGCCGTATGGAAGCCGAGCAGATCCTCGCCAAGATCGACACCGGCGCGTCGGCTCGTGATGCCGAGAAGCTGAAGGCGAAAGAAGCCTTTGATGTGCTGGTCATCGGTGGTGGCCCGGCTGGCGCTGCGGCAGCCATTTATGCAGCCCGTAAAGGCATCCGCACTGGTGTTGCCGCCGAGCGTTTCGGCGGTCAGGTGCTGGACACCATGGCCATCGAGAACTTCATCTCGGTCCAGGAAACCGAAGGCCCGAAATTGGCCCGCGCCCTGGAAGAGCACGTCAAGCAGTACGAAGTCGACATCATGAACCTGCAGCGTGCAAGCGCGCTGATTCCGGCGTCCAGTGCTGGTGGCCTGCATGAAGTGAAGTTCGAGAGCGGTGCCAGCCTGAAAGCCAAGACCGTGATTCTGTCTACCGGCGCACGCTGGAGAGAGATGAACGTGCCGGGCGAGAAGGAATACCGCAACAAGGGTGTGGCCTACTGCCCGCATTGCGACGGCCCGCTGTTCAAGGGCAAGCGCGTAGCGGTGGTTGGTGGGGGTAACTCCGGCGTGGAAGCTGCCATTGACTTGGCCGGTATCGTCTCCGAAGTCACCTTGCTCGAGTACGACAGCAAACTGCGTGCTGATGCCGTGCTGCAGAAGAAACTCTACAGCCTGCCCAACGTCAAGGTGATCACCAGCGCCCTGACCAGCGAAGTGAAAGGCGACGGCCAGAAGGTTACCGGCCTGGTCTACAAGGATCGCAACTCCGATGAGTTCGTCTCGGTAGAGCTCGAAGGCATCTTCGTGCAGATCGGCCTGCTGCCGAACTCTGAGTGGCTCAAGGGCTCGGTGGAGCTGTCGGACCGCGGCGAGATCATCGTCGATGCCCGTGGCGAAACCTCGCTGCCCGGTATCTTCGCCGCTGGCGACGTGACCACCGTGCCATACAAGCAGATCGTCATCGCTGTGGGCGAGGGCGCCAAGGCTTCGCTGAGCGCATTCGATCACCTGATTCGTAGCTGATTCGCTGCTGCACATGAAAACGGGCCCATCGGGCCCGTTTTTTTATGCCTGTGATACGTGTGACTCAGTCAGTGTCTTCATCACGAATCAACACGAAGCTGCTGCCGTTCTCGTCATCCAGTCGCTCGCAGACGAAGTACATATCCACCTTGCCGGCGTTCATGGCGGCCAGCAGGTCGCCGGCCTGGGGCGCGAAGAAGGCCTTGGAACCGGGCTTGGCTTCGCAGGCGATCAGCGCGGTGACGAACAGTGCCGGGTCGGTACCGTCGAAGTAATCCTCGCGCTCGGCGGCGTCCCAGTCCTGGGGCGGCTCGAACGGGCCGGTGAACAGTACCTTGGCATCGCCCAGGTCCTCTTCCTCGGCGTCCAGGTCGTCCTCGTCCGGGCGATAGACCGTGCAGTCCAGTGACTCGGCGGCGTCCAGTACGCGCTGGCGTTGTTGATCATCGACTAGGGACACGGCGGCTCCGGCTATCAGCAAAAGTGAGGCGCCAGTGTGAGCTGCAGCACTGCGAGCTGCAATCGTTCCTGCGCATTTCCTCGGCGGCAGGAAACTGCGATGCTGCGGCCACCGTGAATACAGCAACGAGAACAAGCCATGAAGATCAGCTCGGATTTCGACAGCGGCAACATCCTCGTGCAGGACGCCAGCAACCCGCACAAGGTGTTGCTGGCCATGCGCAAGGATCTTAATAGCGATCACTTCCAGTGGTTTCATTTCCATGTCGACGGCCTGACGCCGGGCGCGCGCCACGACTTCAGCATCACCAACGCTGGGCAGTCCGCCTACAGCCACGCCTGGACGGGTTACAACGCGGCCGCCTCATATGATCAGAAGACCTGGTTCCGGGTGCCCAGCCGCTTCGAGAATGGCGCACTGAACTTCGGCCTGGAGCCCGAGCATGAGCAGATCTGGTTCGCCTACTTCGAGCCCTATAGCCGTGAGCGCCATGCCTCGCTGATTGCCAGGGCGCTGGCATTGCCGGGTGTCGAACTGCAGGCCTGCGGGCGCAGCATCGAGGGCCGCGATATCGAACTGCTGCGCGTGCACCGCCATGCCAGCGCGACGCGAAAGGTGTGGATCATCGCCCAGCAACATCCGGGCGAGCACATGGCAGAGTGGTTCATGGAAGGCATCATCGAGCGCCTCGCAGACGCGGCCGACAGCGAGCTGGATGAGTTGCTCCAGCAGGCCGATCTGTATCTGGTGCCGAATATGAATCCCGATGGCGCCTTCCGCGGCCACTTGCGTACCAACGCGGCGGGGCAGGACCTGAACCGGGCCTGGCAAACGGCAAGCCCCGAGCGCAGCCCGGAGGTCTTCTTCGTCCAGCAGGCGATGCGCGAGATTGGGGTGGACCTGTTTCTGGATATCCACGGCGACGAGGAAATTCCCCACGTGTTCACCGCCGGCTGCGAGGGCAACCCCGGCTTCACGCCGCGCCTGGATGCCTTGGAAAGCGAGTTCCGTAAACGCCTGGTGGACAGCGGCGCCGAGTTTCAGACCCGCTTCGGTTACCCGCGCAGCGCCCCTGGCAAAGCCAACTTGGCGCTGGCCTGCAACTCAGTGGGGCAGGAATTCGATTGCCTCTCGTTCACCCTGGAGATGCCCTTCAAGGACCACGACGACACGCCGAACCCGACGACCGGCTGGAATGGCCAGCGCTCGATGAAGCTGGCGGGCGACATGCTCGGCGTAGTCGCGCAGATGGTCGAACGCCTACGCTGATCAGGCGTGTTCGTGCAGGGTGCCTTGCTCATCCTGCGCGGCCTTCAGCTCTTGGAGCGTCTGCATCTTCTCGGCAATTTCGCGCTCTGCGGCGGCACGTTGCTCAGGCGGCATGTTCTCGAGTTCTTCCTCGGTCATGCCGACCTCCTTGAGGATCTTGTCGCGCATCTTCTCGGCCGGCGTCATGTTCATGTAGGCCATGAACTCGTCGACGGCGCTCTGCTTGGGCGCGCCTTTGCTTTCGTTGCTGGCGACGATGTCGTCCAGGCTCTGCGTGGTGTCTTCACTTGCCTGGGCGGACGAGCTGTTGAGGGTGACCAGCATCCGCGCGAATGCTTCGTCGTATGCCTGCTGGTGGGCGTTCGACTCAGCGCTTTTGAACGCAGGTGCGACACGCTCATTTTCCCGCGGCTTGCCGGGCTCGATGAGCAGCGCTGCATCGCTGCTTTTCTTGAAGTCCAGTTCCTCGGCGCGGGTGCGCTGAAGGGACGTGGCCATCGTGTAGGGGTTGAGCGAACCGATGATGCTCATGGCGGGCCTCCTTGTCGTGAGCTTCTAGCTCAGCAAGGCTTGTGCCAGTGCGCTTAAATAAAATAAGTGTCTGATATTTAAATATATTTTCTATGCTGCTGAAGCTCGGCAGGCAGCGCTTTGCCGCCGGTGGCAAAGCGCTGCCGGTGGTCTTTCAGCACGGCGGGTCGAAAAGACCGCGTTGGGTGAGGGTAGACAGACGTTCGGTTGATGCCGGCTGTTGTGTCGGTGCCGATCGCCGAACTATGGGCGGCAGAACTGGCGTTTGTGGCACCCGACTGCGCTCCACCTGCCACCAGCCCGGTAGCAGGGCGCGTACTTCGGGCAGGGTGAAGCGGTCGTCCATCAGGTGCACCACGCCACTGTCCTGTGGAGTGCGAATCACCCGGCCGGCGGCCTGCACGACCTTTTGCAGGCCGGGGTACAGGTAGGTGTAGTCGTAACCGCTGCCGAACATCTCGGCCATGCGCAGCTTGATCTGCTCGTTGATCGGGTTGATCTGCGGCAGCCCCAGCGTGGCGATAAAGGCGCCGATCAGTCGATTGCCCGGCAGGTCGATGCCTTCGCCGAACACGCCACCGAGCACCGCGAAACCGATGCCTCGGCCGTCGGGCGTGAAGCGCTCGAGAAATTGCTGGCGCTCGGCCTCGTCCATCTGCCGCGCTTGTACCCAGCGTTCGAGCTGCGGGTGCTCACGGTCGAACAATTCCAGCACCTGTTGCAGGTAGGCGTAGCTGCTGAAGAACGCCAGGTAGTTGCCTGGGCGCTCGGTGAATTGTCGCGCCATCAGCGCGACGATTGGCGCCAACGAGCGCTCTCGGTGCTGGTAGCGGGTCGACAGGTTGCTGACTGCCTGCACCTGCAGTTGTGCGGCCTGGAACGGCGACTCGACATCCACCCAGGGCGTCGCCTCTGGCAAGCCGAGCAGGTCGGCGTAATAGCGCGCCGGGCTCAGGGTGGCGGAAAACAGCGTGGTGCTGTGGCTGTCCTCGAAGCGCGGCGCCAGGAACGGCGCCGGCACGATATTGCGCAGGCACAGCACCGAACGGCTGCGCTCGCGCAGGTCTTCCTTGCGGCTGATATCGAATAGCGAATGCGGTCCGAAGGCTTCGGCCAGGCGGCAGAAGGCCATGGCGTCAAGGTAGAACTGCAGCAGCTCGCCGTCGTTGCCGGTGGGCTGATCGGTCAGGTGATCGGTGAGCGCGCTGACTGCTTTTTGTAACGACAGGAGCAGCAGGTTCGGCGGCTGCGGGTAAGTCTGGTACTCCTTACTCTGCTCCTTGTGCAATTGCTTCCAATGTCGGCTGATGCGCGACAGCACCGCATTCAGGCCCTTGGGTGCAGTGCTGCGCATGGCTTCGAAACGCGCCTGGTCGAGTTCGGCGCTGTACATGCGTCGGGCGCGTTCGATCAGGTTGTGGGCTTCGTCGACCAGCAGCGTCACTCGCCATTCGTTGATCAGCGTCAGGCTGTAGAGCAGGGCGCTGAGGTCGAAGTAATAGTTGTAATCGCACACCACCACGTCGGCCCAGCGCGTCAGTTCCTGGCTGAGGTAGTAGGGGCAGACCTCATGCTGCAGGGCGATTTCGCGTACCGCAGCCTGATCCAGCCAGATGCGCTCGACCGCCGCCTGGCGCGCAGCGGGCAAGCGGTCGTAAAAGCCCCGAGCGAGCGGGCAGGACTCGCCATGGCAGGCCTTGTCCGGGTGCTCGCAGGCTTTGTCTCGCGCCACGTGCTCCAGCACACGCAGCGGCAGTGACTCGCCGCGCAGAATATCCAGGGCATGCAGCGCCAGTTGCCGGCCTGGGGTCTTGGCAGTCAGAAAGAACAGCCGATCCAGCGCTTTCTCCGGAAATGCCTTGAGCTGCGGAAACAGCGTGCCCAGGGTCTTGCCGATGCCGGTGGTGGCCTGCGCCATCAGGCAATGACCATCACGTGCGGCGCGGTAAACGGATTCGGCCAGTTGCCGCTGGCCCAGGCGAAACTCACGGTGTGGAAAGCGCAGCTCGGTCAGTGCAGCGTCACGGGCTAGGCGGTGCGCCTGCTCCTGCTCGGCCCAGGTAATGAAGCGCCGGCACAGCTCCTCGAAGAAGGCCTGCAGCTCTGCAGCCGTTCGGGTTTCGCGGAACACGCTTTCCTTCTGGGTGAGCACATTGAAGTACACCACGGCGAGGTCGATCTGCCCGAGGGCGCGGCTCTGGCAGAGCAGCCAGCCGTAGACCCGTGCCTGTGCCCAGTGCAGCTGGCGGTGGTTTTCCGGAATACGGCTGATGTCGCCGCGGTGGGTCTTTATCTCCTCGAGCAGGTTGCTCGACGGATCGAAACCGTCAGCCCTACCGCGCACCTGCAGCGAGGCGAACTTCCCGGCCAGTGGCACTTCGGCCTCGTAGTGCTCGCCGCGCCGGGCGACCACCGTGGCGTGGCCGGCCATGCCTTCCTGGGCGGTTGGCGAGGGCGTGAAGCGCAGATCGAGGTCGCCGCATTTGGCGGTGAACTCGCACAGGGCGCGCACCGCCACGCGGTAGCTCACGCGTCGGCCCACTGCACGTAACAGACATCCACCGGCATGCCGTGCTCGGCGCAGAACGCCAGCCAGCGGCGCTGGTTGTCCTGCAGACGATCGCCTGGGCCTTTGACCTCGATCATGCGGTAGCGTTTTTCTTCGGGCCAGAACTGGATCAGGTCGGGCATGCCGGAGCGGTTGGCCTGGATATCACCGAGCAGGCGGCGAAACCAGGCCTGCAGGTGCGCGGCCGGCAGGCAGTCCAGCGCCTGCTCTAGCAGTGTTGCGTTGAGCACGCCCCAATGCACGAACGGCGACTGGATGCCGAACTTGGCGTGATAGGTCTGGCGAATGCTGTCGCGGTAGCGGTCGTCATCGAGTTGCGCGAGGCAATCGGCAAACAGCGCGCGGCGGCGCGAATAGAATTCGGCGGTAAGCAAATCCGCTGGGCCATGCTGGAACGGGTGAAAGAACGCCCCAGGCACGGCGGCGAATATCGCCGGCCAGCAGAGCAGGCCGAACAGGCTGCAGATCAGCGTGTTTTCGACATAATGTACCGGCGCGTCGCTGCACTGCAGGTGCTGTTGCACCAACCGCTCGACTGCCAGCATGGGGGCTTTCGGCAGGTGCAGATCCAGGCGCGCTGGAGCTGCTGCCTTGCTGCGTTTTGCGACGGGCAAACCCAACTGTCGGGACAGCCGCACCAGCGCACGTTCGGCCAGCTGCAGTTCGCCGTCGCTGCTTGGTTCGCTGAGCGCCTGGCTGGCCAGCTTGAAGGCTTCCTGATAGCGCAAGGTGCGCTCCAGCACGCGAATGCGCCGCTGCCGCGCTGCGCCGTAACCGCTATCGGCATACACCTGCAAGGCCAGCTCGAACTCGGTGCAGCGTTCCAGATGCTGACCGATGCGAAACAACAGCTTCGCGCGGCGTTCGGCGATATATGGGTTGGCGTAGTGGCGGCTGTCGATCAGCGCGAGCAACTCAGTGCTGGCCTCGCCGGCTTCGAATACCTCGCGGCAGCGCTGCAGATGCAGGTAGTCGTCGACGTCTGCACGGCAACGCAGCGCCCGTGAGTCCGCCGGAAAGTCGACGCTTTCATAACGGAAGATGCCCAGGTCGGCGAGCACGAACTCCGACCACTCCTGGCGCAGATTGCCAAAGAACATCAGGCGCAGGCGCTCGCTCAGGTCATCGATGGTCAGGCTGTAAAGCGCGTCGTCGAGTGTTGGGCACCAACTGGCGAACGGCCTGCTGTCCTCGAAGTGCTCGGCGAGCTGCAGGGCCAGGTCGTCCTTGCGGGCGCGCCGGTCGCTGAGCTGGGCGGCGAAGCTGGCAACGATTTCATCCTTGCGTAGCAATCCCAGCACTTCGTCGAGTTGCAGCGGCGCGTCGTCGACGACCCAGCCATTTGCAAGCAGTGGTGCGGCGGCCTGGCGGCAGCAACCAATCTCCTGGTAATTGAGCTTGCTGGCGCGAAAATGCACGCCCTTGCGCATGATGATGCGCACCAGCAAGGCCTGAGCTGACCATTCGAGGGCGTCGAACGCATGCAGAAAAGCCTGTTCGCGGGCGTCGAGCAGATCGGCATGCCGCTCGCCGATCCAGGCTAGCGCCTTGCGAAAGTTGTGCAGATAGTAGAAACGCGGGTCAGCGGCTAGGGACATGAGGGTAGGCAGGGTACTGGTTTTTTATACAGATATCAGGCCGCCCGTCATCTGGCAATCGCCACGGGATGGGCGGATGGTACAACGCACTGTCACTCGGCGCCGGTCGCGGACTACACTGCACCCCCATTGCCGCTTTGAACGGGCCACCATGAACAGCCAGTTAGCGCCTCTCTCACCAAGCACCTTGACCGAGCGGCATTACGAAATGCTGGTCCAGGCGGTGGTCGATTACGCCATCTTTATGCTCGACCCCGCGGGCTACGTGGTGTCGTGGAATGCCGGTGCGTCACGCATCAAGGGCTATGATGCGTCCGAGGCGATTGGCCAGCATCTGTCGATGTTCTACACCGATGAGGATCGCGGCGCAGGCAAGCCCGAGTACCTGCTCGGCCGCGCGATGCGTGAAGGCCGCGCCCAGGATGAAGGCTGGCGAGTGCGCAAGGACGGCACTCGGTTCTGGGCCTTGGTGGTCATCGATGCGATTCGCAATGAACAGGGCGACATCATCGGCCTGGCCAAGATCACCCGCGATATCACCGACCGCCACGAAGCCGAAGGCCGCTATGACGCGTTGCGTGCTCAGCTGTTCCAGGCGCAGAAGCTGGAGGCCCTTGGCCAGCTGAGTGGCGGTATGGCCCACGACTTCAACAACCTGCTGACCATCATCCTCAGCGCCGCCAAGCTGGCCAGCCGCACCACGGATCCCGCGCGCTTGGCCAGCCTGCTCGACAATATCCAGACCGCTGGTGAGCGTGGTGCGCAGATGACCCGCAATCTCCTGACCTTCGCCCGCAGCGAGCCCAAGCTCTGCTGCCAGGTGAACCTCAACGAACTGCTCGACGCGGCCGCCACCTTTATCAGCCAGGCGCTGCCCAAGCACATGTCGCTGCATATGCAGGTGGCGGATGATTTGCACCCCGTGCAGTTGGATCCGAGCGAGCTGGAAATGGCGCTGCTTAACCTTATCCTCAATGCGCGCGATGCGATGAGCGGTAGCGGCGTGGTGAGGTTGGAGGCGAGTAACCAACGCCTGAACGGGGACGTTGCCGGGCTGCAAGGCGAGTTCGTGCTGATCACTGTTACTGATCAGGGCTGCGGTATCGACCCAGCCATTCGTGCGCGCTTGTTCGAGCCTTTCTTCACCACCAAGGAAATTGGCAAGGGCACTGGCTTGGGCCTCAGCCAGGTCTACGGTTTTGCCCGCCAGGCAGGCGGCAGCGTACAGATCGATAGTGCAGCAGGGCAGGGAACCACCATGCAGCTCTACCTGCCGGCATGCTCCACTCAGGCGGCAGATACGCAGGAATAACATGCTAGTATCGCCAATCATTTTTTCAGCCAGCGCTACGGCGTTTGGGCAGTGAGTTTTCCAGCCCAGACCATATTTGCGTAATTTCGACTGAGGCACGCCAGATCTTGGAACAGCTACAACGCCTGCAAAGTGGGATCGAGGGTCTTGACGCTCTATTGAAGGGCGGTCTGGTGGCCGGTGCATCCTATATCGTTCAGGGGCGCCCCGGCTCTGGCAAGACGATTCTCGCCAACCAGGTCGCGTTCAATCACGTGCGCGAAGGCGGCCGGGTACTGGTCGCCACGCTGCTGGCCGAATCTCATGAAAGGCTCTTTCAATTCCTTTCCACGATGACCTTCTTCGACCCGTCCAAGGTCGGTGCGGAAATCCAGTTCGTCAGCGCATTCGATACCTTAGAGAACGAGGGCCTCGATGAGGTCGTCAAGCTGCTGCGGCGCGAAATCAGCCGTCAGAAAGCCACGCTGCTGATCGTCGATGGTCTGCTTAACGCCCGCTCCAAGGCAGAGAACCAGATCGACACCAAAAAATTCATCTCCGAGCTGCAGGGGCACGCGGCCTTTGCCGGTTGCACGGTGCTGTTCCTGACCAGCTCGCGGCTGGACGACGGCAGCCCCGAGCACACTATGGTCGATGGCGTGATCGAGCTGGGTGAAGAGCTGTTCGGCGCCAGGTCGGTGCGCCGTATCCACCTGCGCAAGACCCGCGGCAGCGGCGCCTTGTCCGGCCTGCACGAATGCGAAATCACCGATGACGGGCTGGTCGTTCACCCGCGTCTGGAGAGCCTGTACAGCCACCCGAGCCAGCCTGACAGCATCACCCTGGAGCATGTCCCCAGCGGCATACCAAGCCTGGATGGTTTGATCGGTGGTGGTTTGTCCGCTTCGTCGGTGACGCTGATCATGGGCCCTGCAGGCGTTGGCAAGACCACCCTCGGTTTGAACTTCCTCGCCCAATCGACGGTGGAAGAACCGGGCCTGCATTTCGGTTTCTACGAAACGCCGCAGCGTCTGCGCCTCAAGGCCAAGGCGCTGGGCATCGACCTGGAGGTGCTCGAGGAGTGTGGCGCGTTGCACATCATGTGGCAGCCCACTACCGAGGGGCTGCTCGACGGTTTGGGTGCACGGGTCATCAAGGCTGTGCGTGAGAAGGGCATCAAGCGTCTGCATATCGACAGCCTTGGCGGCATGGCCCGCGTTGCCACTGGCAGCGCACGGCTTATCGAGTTCTTCAGCGCGCTGATGAGCCAGCTGCGGGCGATGGGCGTTACCGTGTTCGCGACCTGGGAAATGCGCGACCTGTTCGCCGCCGAGATCAACGCCCCGGCACCGGAGCTGTCGAGCATCGTCGACAACCTGATCCTCATGCGTTTCGTGGAAAAAGATGCTGAACTAAAGCGCCTTCTGTCCATCCTTAAGATGAGGGACAGCCGTTACGATCCCTCGCTCCTGGAAGTGGTCATCAGTGATCATGGTATTGAACTCAGCAAGGCCTTCAGACATGCGGCTGGTGCGCTGTCAGGCAATGCCGTCCCTGCGCAGGACGCCTGAGCCATGTGTGCCTGACCGAGCAGAAAACCTATGACAACCATCCTGATAGTCGACGACGAATACCTGATAGCGGATATTCTCGGCTATGCCATGGAAGATGAAGGTTACATGGTGGTGAAGGCGAGCAACGGTCGCCGCGGCCTCGAGGTGCTCGACCGCGAGCGCCCCGAGCTGGTCATCACCGACTTCATGATGCCGGTGATGGATGGTCTGGAGTTCGCCCGTGCAATTCGGGCCAAGGCGGGTCTCGCTGAGTTGCCGATCATTCTGATGAGTGGCGCTCAGGGCAGTGTTGGGCGCGCCAGCCCCGAGCTGTTCGCGGCAGTATTCGACAAACCGTTCGACATCAATCTGGTCATCGCCAAGGTCAAGGAACTGATCGGTCCGAGCTGATCTCTTCACCTGCCTCTCGCTGCTGCCGGCAGCGCACTCTTTTCCTGCTTTTATCTGCTGAACGCCTACACGCCGTAAAGGTCGAACGTTGCGCACGCCAAATGGCGCCGCAATGCGCTCCGGCGAACTCGGTTATCAGAGCAGAAATCCCATGGATGAAGCAGTAGGGCGTACCTCGGTGAATACTGAGAGGCCCATTTCATTGGCCGTGAAGGTCAGGTTGCTGGCGGTCGTTCGCTTGTACTTCAGCACTTACCAAATAACGTCTTTTGGGTATGCAGGCGCAGAGATTCGAGGGGGTTGTTCGGCATGCGCATCCTGATCTGCAGCGAGCAAGCCAGTGAACTGTTGCCACTGCTTACGCCTCTTGATGCGACCCATGTCTTTTGCGGCAGCGCTGAAGCGCTGCTCACTACGCTTACCGACGATATAGACGCTGTACTGCTCGACGAGCGGGTGCTCGCCGGCTGCGCTGAATCCCTGCTAACAGGCCTGCGGCAGGTGAGTGTTCCGATCCTGTTGCTGGGCGCAGCCACTGTCGATGGTGACGTGGCGCTACCTGGCTCCCTGATCGTTGAACGACCCTTCACCTCGCGCGCGTTGTGCAGCGGCTTGCTGATGCTGCTCGACCGCAATGCGGCCGACAGCCCCGAACTGCGCTCCCGTGAAGAGGTGCTGGCGTTGCAACAAAGCCAGCGTATGGATGCGGTGGAGTCGGTGATCGACGGTGTGGCGCACGACTTCAATAACATGCTCACCGGCGTTATCGGCGCGCTGGATATTATGAAACGGCATGTCGCGGCGGGGCGTTTCGCTGACTTGCCGCGTTTCATCGAGGCTGCCAGCATTTCCGCCGACCGCGCCAGTGCGCTGACGCAGCGGCTGCTGACCCTTTCCCATCGCCAACCGCTGGAAGCGCTGCCCATCGAGGTAGGGCCGTTGCTGGAGTCGCTGGAAGGTTTGATCCGCCGCTCGGTCAGCGAAGGCATCAAGCTGCGTGGCGACTACCAGCATGGCGCAGTGCGTGTGCTGGCCGATGCGCGGCAGCTGGAGAGCGCGATTCTCAACCTGGCCGTCAACGCCCGTGATGCCATGCCCGATGGCGGGCGCATCGACCTGCATACCTCGGTCGTCGACCTGACGGCGGAGACCTGCGCGGCACTGCCTGATCTGCTGCCAGGGCGTTATCTGCTGATCGCCCTGGCCGATACCGGTGAGGGCATGAGCAGCGACACCCTGGAGCGGGTCTTCGATCCGTTCTTCACCACCAAGTCCGTCGGGCAGGGCAGTGGTTTGGGGCTTTCCATGGTGCACGGCTTCGCGCGGCAGAGTGGCGGGCAGGTGACTATTCATAGCGAGCCGGCCATCGGTACCACTGTGCGTCTGTACCTACCGGTCGTCGATAAGCCGGGCATGGCAAGCCAGGAACCGGTGAGTGGGTTGCCGCGTAGTGGGCCGCAGGCGCGCATTCTGCTCGTCGAGGGCGATTCATCGGTATGCCTGCTGGTTGCCGAGGTCGCCTCCGAGCGTGGCTATCAGCTGGTCAATGCGGCCGCCCCGCAGGCCGCGCTCGAATTGCTGGATGCTGAAGCATTCGACCTGCTAATTACCGACGTCAGCCTGCCTGGCACGAGCGGTATTCAGTTGGCCGAAGCGGCAGCGCGTCGGCAGCCTGCTTTGGCCGTGCTGCTAGTCGCTGCGGCAGCCGATGTGGGTCAGCTGGCGCTAGCGCCGGAACTCAGAAGCATCGCCAAGCCGTTCTCCATGCGTGAGTTGAGCGAGACCCTTGGCGACATGCTGGCCGTGCAGGGCTGAGGTCTTTCTGTAGTGCTTTCTGGCAGTGCGCGAGCGCTGCCGGTGCATCGCTCAGGTGCACTGCGCCGGGCTCTCAGCAACTTTTTTCACGCAAAGCATGCGGATGTGGAATCAAAGCGTTGCTCCGTAGTCCTAAACCCTGACAACGATTAGCGGCACCCCAGAGCGCCGCCTCCAACACCCTCGAAGCACCGGGTTGGATGTCGAACCGTTGCAGCACCAGATACCGTTTTCGCTCTGCACTCTCGCGAGTAGACAGACGCCAGACGGGTGGTTGCCAAAGGAAGGGGATGCTGCAGCCTGCACCGCCTCGATAAGCATTGGCTGGTGTGCAGATGCCTGTGGTTCGGCTTAGAGCCTGTTCAAAGTCTCGCGAGCTAGAGCAATGCAAGACGAAAACAGGCGAGGACGCGGAGTTTACGAGCTGTAAATGAGCAGTCCGAGCCTGTTTTTAACGCCGCAGTGCCGACGCGCAGCAGACTTTGAACAGGTTCTTAGAACTGCCAGCGTCCATCAATTAAGTGTCGCCGTACCGTTACGGCGATTGTGGGGGAGATATTAACCATTGAACGGTAATCACAGCCTATGAAAATGTTGAAGGAATCCCTCAAGAAGGTCTTGCCGCGGGACAGTATCGATAACCTCAAGACCTTGCAGAAGAGACTCGCCATGGGCTGGATCCGGGCGCTGTCGCGCTCGGCCATGTTGCGTCGTTTCCATTACTCGTTCTTCTCCTCGGCGTTCGACCGGGAAGCCTATGCGGTGGTAGTCGGCCATCTGCAGCATGAGCAGAACCTCTCCGGTGCCGAGCCGGTGAACTACTTTCTGCGCCGTGCCGTGCACCGCATCGAGAAAGGCCTAATCATGCAGCCGCGGCGTCAAGTGTTCGCCCTCGACTACATCAACGATACGGTCGACAGCTACATCGCATCGCTCAACGGCAACGTCGATCGCGACGAAGTCAGCTGGGCCCATGACGTGCTCGCCGAATACTTCTCCGTGACTGGCGATCACCCGGTGCTCAACCGCGCTCGTGAGAAATTCGCGCGGTTCGAGCGCCCCAGTGGCTCGCCGGAAACCCTGCGCAACCCGGATGCCGAGCGTGTGCCGTTCGCAGCCGACGTGAGCGCGCCGAGCGTCGACTTCACCGCCATGCGTCAGTTGGCCATGAAGCGCCGCTCGGTACGTTGGTACCAGCAGGATCGCCCAGTACCGCGTGAAGTGATCGACAAGGCCGTGGAAGTCGCTGTGCAGTCGCCGAGTGCCTGTAACCGCCAACCGTATCGCTTCGTGGTGTTCGATGATCCAGCGTCCGTGGCCCAGGCGTCACGCCTGCCGATGGGCGTGGCTGGTTTCGATCACAACTTCCCGGCCATCGTCGCCGTGGTTGGCCGCCTGCGTGCCTACCCGCACGTGCGTGACCGGCACGTGATCTACATCGACGGCGCGCTGGCCGCGATGTCCTTCATGTTCGCGCTGGAGACCCAGGGCGTGTCGTCCTGCTCGATCAACTGGCCGGATATTCCCGAGCGCGAAGAGGCCGCCGCCAAGCTGCTCAAGCTGGATCCAGATGAGCGCATCGTGATGTTCATTTCCTTGGGCTATGCCGCCGACACGGGCCTGGTGCCGTACTCGCAGAAACTCTCGCTGGAGGAAGCCCGCAGTTACATGCGCCTGGAGTCGCCTGCTCGATGAGTGCCTCGCGTGTCCAGGAGGGCATGAAGTACCTCCTCAATTCCGGCTGGATGCTGGCCGAGAAGTTCTTGATGCTGGCCATCGGCCTGGCGACCACCGTAGTACTGGCGCGCTATCTGGGCCCCGAGGACTTCGGTTACCTCAACTACGCGCTGGCGTTGCTGGGCTTGCTCAGCATCGTCGTGCACCTGGGGCTCACTGGCCTGGTGGTCAAGGAGCTACGCAGCAACCCGGACAACGAGGACCAGATTCTCTCCACGGTGTTCATGATCAAAGTGGGCTGCTCGGTGATCGCCTTCGTGATCATGATGGGCACCTACCTGTTCGGCAACGACCAGAATTTTCTGGTGCTGCTGTTCACCGCCTTGGCGCTGTTCTTCACCCCGTTCGAGATGCTCATCGACTGGTTCCAGGCGCGGGTACAAGCCAAGTATGCGGCGGTGGCCGGCTTCGTCGGTCAGCTCGGTGGCAATGGTCTGAAGATGATTCTGGCCGTCGCAGGCGCCGGCCTGGTGTACATCGCCCTTGCCCACGTGGTGGTGGTGATGATCACCTCGGTGATCCTTGTCTGCTACGCGGTGATGCTCAAGCGCGATTTCCGCTTCGATTTTTCCTGGCCGCTGGGCAAGCAACTGCTCAAGAAAAGCTTCCTGATCTTTTTGGGCTCGCTGTCGGCGGTGATCTACCTGAAGGTCGACCAGATCATGTTGCAGTACATGCTCGGCGAATACGCCGTGGGTGTGTATTCGGCGGCCTCGCGCCTGTCCGAGGCCTGGTACCTGATCCCGACCATTCTCATGGCTTCGGTCTTTCCTAAGATGATCGATCTGCACAAGAGCGACACCGCCGGCTACAACCGCTTCATGCAGGTGGCGCTGGACGTGCTGTTCTTCATGGCCTTCGCGCTGGCCGTGGTGGTGTTCTTCCTCTCCGACTGGATCGTCAATCTGTTGTACGGTCAGCAGTACGCCGATGCCGGGCCGGTGCTGGCTGTACATATCTTCGCCGCTACCTTCGTGTTCATGCGCGCGCTGTTCAGCAAGTGGATCATCATCGAAGAAGCCTTCATCTTTTCCCTGGTCACCCAGGGTCTCGGCGCGCTCAGCAACATCGTGCTCAATTACTTCTTGATCAGAAGCCACGGTGTGGTCGGCTCCGCGTGGGCGACGCTGATTTCCTATTCCATCGCCGGTTACGTGAGCTTGCTGCTGTCACGCAAGACGCGGCCGCTGTTCATCATGATGACCAAGAGTATTTTCCTGCACGTGTTCATTAGCGTGCCCCAGTTGATTCGTGAATTCAGGAGAACGTGATATGTACGTCGAGATTCGCAAAGCCGGTTTCGTCAACAAGGGGGCTGCACTGATGCTGCACGCTGCCCTGCAGCAAGTGCGCAAGAACCTGCCCGCTGCCAAGGTAGTGATGGAGCCAGGCCGGGCCAATAGCCCTTATCCTTATTTCAACCGTGCGTCTCTGGGGCTGTATCAGAAGGCCTGGCTGTGGCGCAAAGGCATCCCCTTCGGTGACCTGGCAGGGCTGGTGCCGGCCGGTATCCGCGAGCAGTACGGCATCGTGCTCGACAAGGACATCAATGTGGTGCTGGACGCTGCCGGTTTCGCCTACAGCGACCAGTGGGGGCCGGACCTCTCCGAAGAGCTGGCGCGCTCCAGCAAACGCTGGAAGAAGCAGGGCTCCAAGGTCATTCTGCTGCCGCAGGCGTTCGGGCCGTTCCGCGACCCGCGTAGCCGTGAAGCGGTGAAGGCCTTCGTCGACAACTGCGACCTGATCTTTGCCCGCGAGCAGATCTCCTACGACTACCTCACCGAGATCGTTGGTGAGCGCGACAACATTAAGATCGCGCCGGACTTCACCAACCTGATCTCAGGCCCGGTGCCGGACTATTTCGACCCCGAGGTGCATCAGATCTGCCTGGTGCCCAACTGCCGCATGCTGGACAAAACCAATGACAGCATCGCCAAGGGCTATGCGCCGTTCCTGGAACGCGCTGCCAAGGCACTTGTAGAACGTGGCGCCAAGCCGTTTCTACTGATCCATGAAGGCGAGGGCGATGCGCGCCTGGCCGAGCAGGTTTCCAAAGCGGTAGGCGGCCTGCCGATCTTGCGTGAAACCGATCCTCTGGCCATCAAGGGCATCCTCGGCGCTTGCCGCGGTACCCTGGGTAGCCGCTTCCACGGCCTGGTCAGCGCGCTGTCTCAGGGCGTGCCGTCGCTCGCCACCGGCTGGAGCCACAAGTACCAGATGCTGTTCGCCGACTACGGTTTCTCCGAAGGCGTGCTGGACATCAACCTGAGCGACGAAGAGCTGAACCGTGCTCTCGACAACCTCACTGATCCGGTGCAGATGCAGGCGCTGTCTGATCGCCTGAACGCCCATTCTGCGGAGCTCAAGGGCCGTACCCAGGCCATGTGGAACGAAGTGTTCGCGCTGATCGAGCAGGGCCGCAGCGTACGCAGCGAGAAGCCGGTTGCGGTGGCAGCAGGGCGTTAAACGGATAAGGGCGATGCAGCATCCGCTGCGTCGCCTTTTCCAGCGTGCCAGATAAAGGCTCCTCGTTCTGTAGGGGAACGCCTGGTTGATGCAGGACTGGCAAGTTTGTATGCATATTAAATACTGGCTTCGCACTATCCATTACCGCGTTTACTGAACCTTTGTGTTGCGCCCCTTACGGGCGCCACACCTTTCTTGCTTGCCCAAGAAAGGTGTGCCAAAGAAGGGCACCCCGACATCCGGGTTTCGCTTCGCTCAACTTCCCTCGCTCCGGCGCCGCTCCGGGGGCCGGCTTAATGGGCCATCCCTGGCCCATTAAGCCTCTCGCCGCATCCATGCGGCTCGTTCCCCTACGCAACACCTCCACTCGGCCTCCTGAAGGGGACTTGGGCGTCGTCTGTGAGATCGCGCCTTAAGGGCAAAAGCCAAACGCAACCGACTTTGATCTTGCGCAGATGTCGCAAGCTCGCGACATGGTCCCCTTCAGGAGGCCGAGTGGAATCACGACGTAAGGGGTTGAGCGACATGGATGTCGCGAGAGCCGTGATGGGCCAGGGATGGCCCTTCGCGGCGTGCCCCTGGAGTGGTGATGGAGCGAGGGAACCCCGGCGCAGCCGGGGCCGTATGTAGGGGTGTGTTTCTTTGCTCACTTTCTTTGCACAAGCAAAGAAAGTGAGGCGCCCGTAAGGGGCGAAACCCATCCGGCCAGGCGGCGGGATAACGGAAAGTGCCAAGCCATCGGAAACGACCACGTACTTGCCAGTCCAGTGCCAAGGGTAACTTTCCTGAGATTCCGCGTAGCACAAAAAACGCCCGGACGATTACTCGTCCGGGCGTTTTAGTTCTGCAGTCGTCGACCTCAGGATTTACGGTCGTAAGCGCCTTGCTCTCTGATAGCCACCTGGCTGTCGCGGCCATTGCGCACGATGTAGTAGAAGAACTGCGGAATGCCAATGACATAGCGGGCGAACAGCCGGCGCGGCTCCATCAGCAGGCGGTAGGCCCACTCCATGCCGATCTTGCGAAACGCTGCAGGGGCGCGGTTGAAACGCTGGGCTGCAAAATCCAGAATCGCGCCGCCGCAGACCATCAGGGCAGGGCGCTTGAGCTGGCGCTGCAGCTTGACCGCCACTTCTTCCTGACGTGGCATACCCATGCCCATCACGATCAGCGGAATCTTGCCAGGCTCAAGGTGCTCCTCGACGAACTCGAGATAGCGCTCAGTCGGCTGGAAACCGTCGATGGCGTGGAAGTCGCGGTCACCAAACAGCGCGTTGGCGCCTTCTTCGGTCCACGGTTCGCAGGTGCCCATGGCGAACAACTGATAACGCTCGCTTTGCTCGCTTTGCAGGGCGTGATCGATAAGGGCCGGAATGAAGTCGGTGCCGTTGAGGTTGGCGCCGGGCTCCAAGCCGTTGAGCGAGCAGGCCAGTTTGATACCGATACCGTCACGCAGCAGGTAGTTGACCTGCAGGAAGTGGCGACGGGCGCGCTTGTCCTGCTGGATCAGGTTGTAACCATGCTGGTTGAGAAAACCAACGATGGTGGGTTTCTCGGGGGTTGTCAGCTCGTCGAGCAGCGGTGTCACATCATCTTCTTCCAGCAACTTCAGTTTGTGAATAACTGGGTCGTACAGGAGTTGAGAAGTTTTCACGGGCGAGCCTCGTTTTCGGAAAGTAAAAAAGTTATCCGGAGTCTGTTCACATGGGCTTCGCGCTTTGCTTGTTCTTGTAAAAATCCATTTAGCGGCGAAATGAAAGGCGCTCCTTGCCTCATCGGTCGTGAACTGGCGATACCAGTGGAGGGGTGGCGAACCACCCGGCGGCGGGGCCCAGCAGGGCCCCGGTGAGCGTGGCCAGCACCGGTCTCGGATAGCAACGGCGCTGGCCTGGTATCAGGCAGCGGAAACCTTGAGTTCCTTGACGCGACCATAGTTGTCGGAGAAGCGGATGATGTCGTCTTCGCCCAGATAAGTACCGGACTGCACTTCGATCAGTTCCAGCGGGATCATGCCCGGGTTTTCCAATGCATGAATCTGGCCAATCGGGATGTAGGTCGACTGGTTTTCGGTGACCATGTAGGTCTCGTCGCCATTGGTCACCTGAGCCGTGCCGCTGACCACGATCCAGTGCTCGGCACGGTGGTGGTGCATTTGCACCGACAGCTTGGCACCCGGCTTCACGGTGATGCGCTTGACCTGATAACGCGCACCATTGTCGATGGAGTCGTACATACCCCACGGACGATAAACCTCGCGGTTGTTGAGGTATTCGCCACGCTCTTCCTGCTTGAGCTTCTCGACGATGCGCTTGACCTCCTGGGCCTTGTCCTTGTGCGCGACCATGATGGTGTCTTTGGTCTCGACGATGATCAGGTCTTCGACGCCCACGGTGGTCACCAGGCGGTAGTCGGCGTGCACGTAGTTGTTGCGGCTGTCGTGGCTGAGCACATCGCCTTTGTGCACGTTGCCGTCGGCGTCTTTGTCGCTGACGTCCCACAGGGCAGACCAGGAACCGATATCGCTCCAGCCGGCGTCGAGGGGAACCATCACTGCGTCTTCGGTTTTTTCCATCACGGCATAGTCGATGGAGTCTTCGGGGCAGGCGGCGAATTGCTCTTTGCCGATGCGCACGAAGTGCATGTCTTCTTCGCTCTGCGCAGTGGCGCGGCGGCAGGCTTCGAGAATCTCCGGCTGCCAGCGTTGCAGTTCTTCCAGGTAACGGCTGGCGCGGAACATGAACATGCCGCTATTCCAGAAGTGTTCACCGGAGGCCAGGTAGCGCTCAGCGGTTTCGCTGTCGGGTTTTTCGACGAACTGCTGCACGCGGAAGCCGCCTTCACCAGCCGCTTCACCTTTCTGCAGGTAACCGTAACCGGTTTCGGCGTGGGTCGGCACGATGCCAAAGGTCACCAGCTTGCCGGCCTGGGCGAAGGGCAGTGCGGTTTCGACGGCGCGGTGGAACGCGTCGACGTCCTTGATCAGGTGGTCGGCAGCGAGAATCAGCAGCACCGGGTCGTGCTCTTTTTCCAGTGCCTTGATTGCAGCCAGAGCAACGGCTGGCGCGGTGTTACGGCCAACCGGCTCGAGCAGAATGCTGGCGTTGTCGATACCCAAGGTTCGCAGCTGCTCGGCGGCGAGGAAACGGTGCTCCTCGTTGCAGATCAGGTACGGCTGGCTGACCTTGAGGCCGTCTAGGCGGCGAATGGTCGCCTGCAACATGGACAGCGAGTCATCAGCAATGGGCAGGAACTGCTTGGGGTTGAGTTGACGCGAGAGCGGCCACAGGCGCGAGCCATTACCGCCGGAAAGAATGACAGGAATCATCGTGGAGCTCCTCCCATGAAGAGTGATTGCCGAAGTTTGAATTCCCTGAGCAGGATCGGCAGGATCAGGAACGCGTCACGCGCGTAACGGCCTACCAGTCGGCGAGGTTCGGTATAAGCACGGTGTAGCCATTCCAGCGAGTAGCGTTGCATCCACATCGGGGCGCGCTGCAGCTTGCCGGACAGAAAATTGATCGAAGCGCCGACGCACAGGCCAATGCCGACTGCCTGATCGGTTTCAAAGATCTTGTGCGCGAGGATTTCCTGGCGCGGGCAACCCACCGACAACACCACCAGATTGGATGGGTGGTCGACGACGAACGACAGGCAAGCCTGCACCGCTTCGTCACTGTCGATGAAGCCCATCGGCGGATTGTGGTGATGGAAGGTGACGTGCGCGAAGCGCTCGCGCAGACGCGCGATGTCATCGTCTTCGCAGCCGATGATGGTAACGTTCCAGGCGCGCTCGTCAGCGATATTCATCAGGTCGGCGGTCAGGGTGCTGCCTGGGATGGCATCCTCGACCGGCACCTTGAGCATGCGCAGCAGGGGCAACAACACGCGGCTGTCGCAGATGCGGTGGCGGGCCACGGCATAAGCGCGCTTGAGGTCGCGGTCGGTTTCCAGCTGCACCACATGGTTGACGTTGGGCGTCACGATATAGCTGTACTTGTCGGTGCTGTGCTCAACCAAGTCCTCGATCAGGCGATCCTTGGTGCCAGCGTAGAACTCGATGTCAAAGGCCTTCATCAACACCTCTTCGTGCTTCTTGCGCGTATCACGGACGGGCAACGACTCTTGTTGCTCGCGATTCATTTGCCCAAAGCCGCTTTCAGCAATTTGCTGTGGGTATGCACGTAGTGCAGGACATACAAAGAGATACTGTGCAACGGCGATAGTTTCATGACCTCCCGACGAATGCGCATGTCTTCCTTCAGCGCGTCGAAGCGGCGGCTGGTGGAAACCCCGGTGGTGTCGAAAATGCACAGCGGCGAATCGATCTTCAGCACGTCGCGTTTGTGATCCTGGCCCTGGAGGAATTCAACGATCATGCAGTAGTCCGCCGAGAGCTTGAAATCGTCCCGGAAGCGCACGTGGCGCAGGCGCTCGTTCTCGAAATACATGGCCTGGTGGCTCGATGGCATGCCCAGCACCAGGTGCTCGATCTTCTTCGCTTTGGCCGGCGTCAGACGCCCGGTGGCATCCTGCAGGTGATAGTCGCCGTACACGTAGCGCGGCTTGGCGGGCGCTCGTTCAATAGCATCGGCAACCTTCTGCAACACGTTTTCGTCGTAGAAGAAGTCGCCGCTGTTCAGAAACAGGGTGTAACCCTCGGTCGCCGATCCCTTGATCAGGCCCTTGTTCATGGCGTCGTAGAGGCCCTTGTCGCGCTCTGAAGTGATCTCGGCGTAGGGCTCGTCGATTGTCGCCAGCCACTCGGCGCCGCCATCGGTGGAGGCACCGTCGACGACGATCCAGCGGAAGTTGCGGTAGGTCTGGGCAGCCACACTCTCGTAGGTCTGCTTGAGCCCCGCCAGGTTATTCCAGTTGATGGTTACGATACTGAATTGGGTCATGGCGTGTGCCTCTGATCTCACGAGTCGGGGATTCTTGCGCGGCATAGGCGCGGGAGAAGTACAGGAAACAGGCGGCACCGATGCCCAGAACATCGCCGCCATACATCATCGAGTTGGACAGGAACATGTTGAGCATCTGGAACCAGAAGATCAGCTGGAAGGCGCTGAGCAGCGGGCCCTTATCGGGGCATCGCTTCATGACGCGCAGGTAGCCGAAGTAGAAGATCAGCGCGATCAGCGGGGTGAGGAAACCGTAGCGGTAGTACACGCCGACGATGCCCACGTCCGACAGGTAGAAATGCTCGTTGTAGAGCGCTCCAAAGCCGCCTTTCCACTGCAGCGACAGCGAGCCCATGCCGATGTACATGTTGTCCGCCACCGCGCCGAGAATGATCGCCGTGGTGTTGTCACGCACGCCTGGGCCCGTGGTGGCTTCGTCCAGCAGTGCCTGGAACTTGTCGAACTGCTCGTAGTAGAACTCGGGGAATATGGCGAACGAGGCCACCAGGATGGTCGCGGCCAACAGGCCCAGTTTGAGCAGCGAGTCGAGACGGTCGCGGAAGATCCACAGACCAGCCAAGCACCAGATGATCATGGTCTGGCGAGTCTGCAGTACCAGCCACAGGTACGAGGCGAAGAACAGTAGGGTGAAGACCTTCGGCAGCGAGATGCGATCCTTCATGCTGTACATCAGCATGAACGCGCAGATCGTCACGTAGCTCGAGCCGATGCGGTAGCGATCAGGGCGCAGCAGCGCACTGCCGGCGTCCTTGGCGTCCATGGTAAAGGACACACCGCTGTTTTCCGGGATGATCTTGAAGAAGTAGCAGTAGCCGACGAAGGCGCAGGCCAGGCCCGAGTACAGGAAGAAGGTCTCCAGGTGCTTCTGGGTCGGCGATGTCTTGATCATCAGGTACAGCGCGGGGAAGAACACCAGGTAGGCGAAGCTACGACGCTCTTCGAGCAGGCCATAAATGAACGGTTGGTCGAAGTTGAGCTCCGCCATGATCGCCGAGACGACCGGCAACACCAGCCCCATGAAGATGATCCACAGGCTGGTCTTGGACTGGTAGATGCGCTTCCAGACCAGGAACAGCGCCGCCGAGCAACCCAGGATGCCGAGCAGCCACAGCTCGCGCAGGTAGGGGATGCCAGCCTTCTTGTCGTCGGTCAGAAAGAAACAGGCCGAGTTCAGGACAAACAAGATCAGCAGCAGATTGCGGTATGCCAGGAGTTGCTTGAACAAGCTCGCCTTCCCATATCGAAATTGTCGTGGTTCGCAAGCGGCGCCGCGTAGGCGTGGCTTGCGAGGTATCTAGTACAGCGCCTGCAAGTAATCGCGGGTGTTGCTGTGGATGCGCGGTTCATCGCGCATCTCATCGATCGGCCACCAGCGGTAGCGACCGTGCTGCACGCTCGGTGGCTGCAGTTCTTGGGCTGCATCCAGCTCCAGCGCGTAGGCAATGACCACGTAGTGGGTATCCGGCGCGGCGCCGAATACGCTGTCGTCATAGAAGTGCTCGTACACGCCGAGCAGCTTGCCTTGATCGCGGCTGAACGCCTGGCCCAGTTCTTCCCGGGTCAGGCGCGCAAATGCAGCGTCCAGCGTTTCGTTCTTCAGGATGCGCCCGCCTGGGGCGAACCAGCTGCCTTGGGCGGGGCGGTTGAGCCGCTCGCCCAGCAGCAGCTCGCCCGCCGCGTTACGCACCAGCAGATCGATAGACACCAGCGGCGTGCTGGCGACCACGGTCTCGAAGGTTTCGGCTGGCAGGAACATCAGCTGCGTACATCGTCGATGTGCTCGACGAACCAGCGATAGGCGTCGCGCAGGCCGGTTTCCAGATCGATGCTCGCCGTCCAGCCAAGCTTGGCCAGGCGCGATACGTCCATCAGCTTGCGCGGCGTGCCGTCAGGCTTGCTGCTGTCGAAGGTCAAGCGACCCTGGAACTCGGTGACCCGCGCGATGGTTTCGGCCAGCTCGCGAATGGTGCAGTCCTGGCCGGTACCGACGTTGATGTGCGAGAGCATTGGCTGGGTGTGCGCCCCATAGGTCGCCTCATCCAGATTCATCACGTGGACGCTGGCCGCAGCCATGTCGTCGACGTGCAGGAACTCGCGCATCGGCGTACCGCTGCCCCAGATCACCACTTCATCGTCGCCACGCAGGGTCGCTTCATGGAAGCGGCGCAGCAGGGCAGGGATAACGTGGCTGTTTTCCGGGTGGTAGTTGTCGTGCGGGCCGTACAGATTGGTCGGCATCACGCTGCGGTAGTCGCGACCATGCTGGCGGTTGTAGCTTTCGCACAGCTTGATCCCGGCGATCTTGGCGACCGCGTACGGCTCGTTGGTCGGCTCCAGCACACCGGTCAGCAGCGCTTCTTCACGCATCGGCTGCTCGGCATGTTTCGGATAGATGCACGAGCTGCCCAGCGACAGCAGCTTCTGCACGCCAGCCTCGTGGGCCGCGTTGATGACGTTGGCTTCGATCATCAGGTTCTGATAAATGAAGTCGGCCGGGTACTGGTTGTTGGCGTGGATGCCGCCGACCTTCGCCGCGGCCAGGTAAACCTGGTCGATGCGCTGCTCGGCGAAGAAACGCTTCACGCTCGCCGCATCAACCAGGTCGACGCTTTCGCGAGGCGCCGTGATGATGCTCTGGTAGCCCAGGCTCTGCAGGTGGCGCACGATCGCCGAACCGACCATCCCACGATGGCCGGCGACGAAGACGCGCTGATCAAGAAGCGCGCTCATGCTCAGTTCTCCACGGAGACCGGCAGCTCGTGGCCGTGCTCGCGCAGCAGCGCGTGGCGCTGAGCGACCTTGAGGTCTTCGCGAACCATCTCGGCGCACATTTCCTGCACGGTGATTTCCGGCGTCCAGCCCAGTTTGGTCTTGGCCTTGGTCGGGTCGCCCAGCAGGGTGTCGACTTCGGCAGGGCGGAAGTAACGCGGGTCGATACGTACGATCACGTCGCCGACTTTCAGCGCCGGAGCGTTGTCGCCTTCGATGCGCTCGACGATGCCTTGCTCGTCAACGCCGGTGCCCTCGAAGCGCAGGTGAATACCGAGCTCGGCAGCCGACCAGGTGATGAATTCACGCACCGAGTACTGCACGCCGGTGGCGATCACGAAGTCGTCCGGTTGCTCCTGTTGCAACATCATCCACTGCATGCGCACGTAGTCTTTGGCGTGGCCCCAGTCACGCAGCGAATCGATGTTACCCATGTACAGGCAAGGCTCGAGGCCCTGGGCGATGTTGGCCATGCCGCGGGTGATCTTGCGGGTCACGAAGGTTTCGCCACGGCGCGGCGACTCGTGGTTGAACAGGATGCCGTTGCACGCGTACATGCCATAGGCTTCGCGGTAGTTAACGGTGATCCAGTAGGCGTACATCTTGGCGACCGCATAAGGCGAGCGCGGGTAGAAGGGGGTGGTTTCCTTCTGCGGAATTTCCTGCACCAGGCCGTACAGCTCGGAGGTGGAGGCCTGATAGAAACGGGTTTTCTTTTCCAGGCCCAGCAGGCGGATGGCTTCAAGGATGCGCAGGGTACCCATGGCATCGACGTCAGCGGTGTATTCCGGCGCTTCGAAGCTGACCGCTACGTGGGATTGTGCACCGAGGTTGTAGACCTCGTCAGGCTGTACTTCCTGGATGATGCGGGTCAGGTTCGACGAGTCGCTCAGGTCGCCGTAGTGGAGGATGAAGTTCTGGTTGTCGACATGCGGATCCTGATAGATGTGATCCACACGCTGGGTGTTGAAGGACGACGCGCGGCGTTTGATGCCATGCACCTGGTAGCCTTTTTCCAGCAGGAATTCGGCGAGGTAGGAACCGTCCTGACCTGTGATACCGGTGATGAGTGCTTTTTTCTGTTCCATTGCAATACCTGCGATGTCCAATTGATAAGAGAGCTGTAGCTAATAAATTGCTGCGTACGGTCGGTGATCAGGCGCGCTTGAGCAGCAACTGCAGACGCTCCATGACGCCGAGAAAAATGATCCGTACCGACGGAAACTTGTAAAAGAATCGGTAGATGTCGTACTCCGCCTTTTGCTGCGACTGGCTGGCACTGGCGAGGTCGGCCGATTCGATCAGGGCTAGGCCCTCACCTTCGATGTTGTGCAGGATGCTCAGTTCCATGGGCTTCATGGAAAGGGCGAAATTGTGCAGCCCACGGGCGTTTGTACGGGTCAATTGCAGGCCTTTGCAGGTCTTGCTGCCGTACAGGTTGACGGTGAAGTCGTAGTCGGCCAGCAGCGGATTGCGGCGCTTGATGCACGCCGGCAGCAGCTCGCAATAGGCGTCGTAGACCGACAGACTGTCCTCGCGGCGAGCGAACTTGTAGTCCACCGCTTTTTGCTGAATCGGCACCTGGAAGCGCGACGAGGCGATGTTGAAGTGCTGGCCCGGGTCGCCGAAGTTGGTGGTCAGCGAGCGGAACGGGTACACGAAGTACAGATCCCGGGAAATGATGTACGCGGTGTAAAGCTTGAGCCACGAGGACTCAGGCCAGCCGCGGATATCCGCCGGAATGCCGTCGATATGGCTGATGTCGGTGCCGTTACTTTCCAGCCACTGGCGGAATCCCTGCCAGTGCCGGCGCGACCACGCCTGGCCCCAGGAAGCGGCCATCTGGATGAAGTGTACGTGCGAATCGCCATCGTCGACTGGCATGAAGGGCAGGTCGACGGTCTGGCTGAACTGCACGCTGTACAGGCTGATCCCGGCCACGCCGGCATCGTCGGCATAGGCCTGCAGCGCCTTGCTGGTGTAGTCGTAGAAGAATGGCGAAACGAACAGATCGTCTTCGAGGATGATCACGTCGCCGTATTGCTCGGTCAGGTCACCGCAGCTCAATACGTGCTGGCGCAGGCCGAGGCGCTGAGGGTGAGCGATGATGCGCTTCTCGCCGTGGGGCCAGTCGAAAGCTTCGGCGACTTTGCGCGGCTCCGGGTTGCCGGAGTTGTCGAGGCTGATCACCAGGCGCACGTTACCTTCGGGGTACTGCGCCGCGATCAACGAACCCAGCAAACGGCTGAGGCTCTTGGGGCGGTTGTAGCCGATGACGACGATAGTCGGTAATTGTTCGGTCATAGGATCGAAACCGGTCTCTTGAAAAAGGTGGAGCCGATCACCGCATGCAGGTCTCGCATGCCACTCGCCAGACAGCAGACACCGCTTCGCAC
The DNA here is from genome assembly GCF_900142655.1 of Phytopseudomonas punonensis. Classification (GTDB taxonomy): domain Bacteria; phylum Pseudomonadota; class Gammaproteobacteria; order Pseudomonadales; family Pseudomonadaceae; genus Aquipseudomonas; species Aquipseudomonas punonensis. The sequence continues at coordinate 489,031 of NZ_FRBQ01000003.1, forward strand.
ACCTGATTGGGCACCGCGGCGGGTGCTGACAGGTGGCGGGCAGTGAGAGGCAAGGTGTGAAACAGCGTGGCCCGGCGCAGAGCGGGTCTCTGCGCGTTGCGTCTGCATGCGCGTAGAACGCGCACGCAGAGCTGGATGGGCCAAATGTGTGTGAATGATGACGTCCATGTCAGCGGCGGCTCAGCCGTTCACTAATTTGCGGCCGATGCCGTAATAGTCGAAGCCTTCGCGTTCGACCTGGCTGAGGTCGTACTGATTGCGACCGTCGATGATCACTGGCTGCTTGAGCAGCTTCTTCAGGGCCTTGAAGTCCGGACGACGGAACGGTTTCCACTCTGTAACCAGTACCAGCGCGTCGGCATCAATGGCGGCTTCGTACTGACCGTCGACGATCTGCAGGCGACCTTCGCTGAACCAGTGCTCGGGGAACTCGGGCACCGCTGTTTCACGGGCGACCGGGTCGAAGGCTTTCACTTTGGCGCCAGCGTTGATCAGGCTATTGATCAGCACCACGCTCGGCGCTTCGCGCATGTCGTCAGTACCGGGTTTGAACGCCAGGCCCCAGACGGCGAAGGTACGGCCCTTGAGGTCGCCTTCGAAGTGCGCTGCGAGTTTGTTGAACAGCGATTGCTTCTGCTGCTCGTTACGCGCTTCGACCGCTTGCAGCAGCTTGGGCTCGAAATCGTTCTGGTGGGCGATGCTGATCAGCGCCTTGACGTCTTTCGGGAAGCACGAACCACCGTAGCCGCAGCCGGCGTAGATGAAGTGGTAGCCGATACGCTGGTCGGAGCCGATGCCCAGACGGACGTTTTCGATATCCACATCCAGACGGTCGCAAAGGCTGGCGATTTCGTTCATGAACGAGATCTTCGTGGCCAGCATGGCGTTGGCAGCGTACTTGGTCATCTCCGCATCGCGCACGCCCATGAATTTGATGCGCGGGTTATTGCGGATGAATGGCGCGTACAGCTCGCTCATCGCTTTGCGGGCGCGCTCGCTGTCGGTACCGATGATGATGCGATCCGGGTGCATGAAGTCGTCGACAGCTGCGCCTTCCTTGAGAAATTCCGGGTTGGAGACCACGTCGAAGCTGATGTCCTTGCCGCGCAGCTCGAGCTGCTCGAGGATCTCGGCGCGCACCAGGTCAGCGGTGCCGACCGGCACGGTGGATTTGTTGATCACGGTGGTATGGCGGGTCATCAGGCTGCCGACTTGGCGAGCGACTTCCAGCACGTAGCGCAGGTCTGCCGAGCCGTCTTCGCCGGGCGGGGTGCCAACGGCGATGAAGATGATGTCCGACTGTTCCATTGCTTCTGGCAGCTGGGTGGTGAACAGCAGGCGACCGGCCTCGAAGTTCTCTTCAACCACAGTTTCCAGACCCGGTTCGTAAATCGGCAGGATGCCTTTCTTGAGGTTCTCGATCTTTTTCGGATCGACATCCACGCAGACAACCGTGTTGCCCATCTCGGCGATACAAGCGCCGGTGACGAGGCCGACGTAGCCGGTTCCAACGACAGTGATATTCATGGATAAACTTTCCTTGAGTGAGCGTTAATCGTTACGTGCGCCAAGTGGGGCGCGTTCAATAAATGTCGCGAGAGAACAGGGTGAAAGGCGTCTTCACCAGGATCTTGATGTCCAGCCACAACGACCAGTTGTTGATGTAGGCCAGGTCCTTCTCCACGCGCTGCTGCATTTTTTCCAGGGTTTCGGTTTCACCACGGTGACCGGTTACCTGGGCCAGGCCGGTGATACCCGGCTTGAGGCGGTGACGTGCCATGTAGGCAAGAATCTTGTCGCTGTAGTAGTTGTTGTGGGCCACGGCGTGCGGGCGCGGGCCAACGAGGGACATCTCGCCGCGCAGCACGTTGACCAGCTGCGGCAGCTCGTCGATCGAAGTACGACGCAGGAAGCGGCCAACTGGGGTGATGCGTGGGTCTTCGCGGGTCGCCTGCTTGACCTTCTGGTCGTCATGCATGCGCATCGAGCGGAATTTCCACACCAGGATCACGCCGCCGTTCCAGCCATGGCGCGGCTGCAGGAAGAACACCGGGCCTGGCGAGGAGAGCTTCACGGCTATCGCCGCAACCAGGAACACCGGGCTCAGTGCGACCAGGGCCAGGAAGGCGATGGTGCGGTCCATCAGCTCCTTGCTGAATACCGCCGCCGGGTGCGAGCTGATCGGGCTTTCGTTGAGGTATATGGCCGGCAGCTGCTCGATCTGCGAGATCGACTGGTTGAGCAGCGGCATGCTGCCGAAATCCGGTACCCAGACCACGTCGACGCTCATGTCCAGCAGGTCGATGTACAGCTTCTCGATGTGCGAGATCTCGTCCAGGGTCAGGGCGATGTACACGCGACGCACGCCGTGCTGCTCGGTGATTTCACGCAGCTCCTGCAGCTTGCCGAGAATCGGGAAGCGGCCGTCCTGCGTTTGCGCATCGTCGCTGGAAGCGATCAGGCCAACCAGCGGCACACGGTTCGAGGCGCTCAGGCGCTCGGCCAGCTCGTGGGCTTTCTCACCGGAACCGATGATCAGCGACACGCGCTCGTTGCGCAGCTTCTCCGAATGCAGGCGAGCGAAGTAGCGCAGAGGGATGAAGGCTATGGCCTGGGCCAGGAAGCCCAGCAGCGCCCATTCACGCATGATCTCGAAGGAGAAACGATCCAGGCTCTGGCTGAAGTAGGCGATGAACAACAAGCCCGCAAGAAGTGTCAGCCAGCCGGCCAGCAGATGGGCCAGACCGGTCAGATAGCCAAGGCGCTTGTGGTACACGCGCAGCAGGCCATAAGCAGGCACCGAACCCAGAACCGTGAGGACGATCAGCAGGCGGTACTCGGTAGGTACATCACCGTAGCGCTGTACGACCAGGTAGCAGAGCAACATGCTGACCAGGGTAATGGCGCAGGTCCATTGGCCCCAGAACGTTAGCCCCCGGCGGTTCTCAGCAGGATTTATCCGTTTGGAAATCATTTGCGGCGATCCTCGTGCAAATCTTCGATGAAGTAAGTGGCCTCCGGAGAACGCACGAGAGGCGACATGTCCTTGGCTAAATCTACGGCGGGCGTGCCCAGGGTCGTGCAGCGCATCAGCGCCTGCTGAAAGGGTTGCGCCCTGAAACTGAACTCTCGACGCATGGTTTTCCAACCTCCAACAAATACGAATCCTGCGGCCTGAACCGACAGGCACGCGTTAACAGGCAGTCAACTAAGCGAAATGCTGGTGTGCGATGCGCCAGGGCGTGTCGATGACCAGACGTTCGGCCTCTCTCTCGCCCAGGATCCGGGCGGCTTGCAGGAGACCTTCTTGTAATAGGGGAGGGCGGTGATCCAGGTTGTGGGCATCAGTCGCCATAATGCTGACCACACGATTGCTCAGCAGTTCGTGAGCCAGGTGCATTGCGCGTTCGCCAAATCGACCAGCGGCAGAGGCAGCGGTCACTTGCAGCAGGCAACCTTGCTCGATAAATGGCTTGAGTTTGCTCGGATTGTTCATCAGCGCCTTGTTGCGCTCGGGGTGCGCAATGATCGGCACAATGCCCTTGTCCAGCAGCCATTGGGTCAGGCGTTCGGCGCCAAATGGCATCTCCCCGTGGGGAAATTCCAGCAGCAGCACCTTCTTGCCTTCCCACTGGCCGAGAAACGGAATGCTGCCATCCAGTACGCGGGGCATCAGCTCGCCAGAGAAACGTACCTCGGCAGCGGCGCCGACCTTCAGGTCGATGCCTGCGTCCTGCAGGGCAGCATTAAAGCGGCTGCAGGCCTCGCCGATGCTGTCGCTGTCGTTCTCGTAGCGGCCGATGTGAATATGTGGTGTGCAGACCACATGGCTGATGCCGTTGGCGACTGACATACGGGCCATGTCCAGCGCGGTCGGCAGGTCTGCCGGGCCGTCGTCGATGCCCGGCAGCAGGTGGCAATGCAGATCGATCATCAGACACCTCCTGCTGTCGTGCGCTGGTTATCTGTCATGGCGGCAATCAGGCCTTGCGGTCGCTGTAGCCATAGTGATCGTAGTAGCCGCTGTATTCGCCGGAGCGAGCCGCTTTTTCCACGTCCACTTGGTTGAGCACCACACCCATTACCGAGGCACCGCTCTGCAGCAGATGACCAACGCCACGCTGGGCCAGTGGGATAGGTGTGCCGTCTGCCTTGACCACGTAAATCACCGAGTCTGCGAAGGTCGACAGCAGCACCGCATCGCTCACCGCCTGGCTGGGCGGCGAGTCGATGATGATGTGGTCGTAACGCTCCTTGATCATCTCCAGGAACTTAGCGAAGCGCGGCGAGGCAAGCAGCTCCAGCGGGTTCGGCGGTACTGCACCGGCCGGCAGCATGTCGAGGTTGGTGCCCATGTTGTGGATGCACTCTTCGACCTTGGCGCTGCCAGTGATCAGGTTGGCCAGGCCAGGTGTGCCGATCGGGAAATCGAAGCTCTTGGCCAGGGTCGGGCGGCGCAGGTCGGCGTCGATCAGCAGCACGCGCTGCAGCTGGCTGAGGGCGAACGCCATGTTGGCCACCAGGGTGCTCTTGCCTTCGCCTGGCGACGAGGAAGTGACGACCAGTACTTTCTGCGAGCGCGTGGTGTCGGCCAGCATCAGGCTGGTACGAATGGTGCGGATCGACTCGCAGAAGCGTTGGTCCTCGCCATGCTCGAACAGGTGCGCGGCGGTGTACTTGGAGTTGTTGGCGATCAGCGGAACGATGCCCAGTACCGGCAGGTTCAGCTTGGTCTCGACATCGTCGGCGCTCTTGAAGGTGTTGTTCAGAATGTCGCGAACGATGGCCAGCGCAACAGCGAACACCAGAGCCAGACCAGCAGCCAGAACGATCAGCAGTTTCTGGTTAGGCGCGGCCGGCTGCAGTGGGGCGACAGCCTGGTCGATGATGCGCGCGTTGCTCGAGTTGACGTCCTGAGTGGCTGCGGTTTCGCGCAGACGGGTCATGAAGGTCTCGTAAAGCGAACGGTTGCTTTCCACATCGCGGGTCAGCTCACGCACCTTGAACTCTTTGCGCGAGATGTCCTGAATCTGCTCTTTGTTCTTGTCGAACGAAGCGTTCAGCGAGTTCTCGTTGGCCACGGCCAGCTGGTAGTTACGCTCGATGCTGGCCACTACCTGCTCGACCTGAGCACGCAGGCTTGCCGAAGCAGCGCTGAGGTCAGACTTGGCTGCGAGCATGGCCGGGTGACGGTCACCATAGCGACGCGACAGTTCTTCGACCTTGGCGCGAGCGCGGGCCTCTTCAGACTTGAACTGCTGGATCAGCGGGTTGCCAAGCACAGCCGGCACGCTGGCCAGGCGGCGCCAGTCGCCGCTGCCCATGGACTGCACCTGACGGTATTGGCTTTCTGCCTCGGCACGCTGGCGACGCGCGTCGATCATGCGATCGCCAGTCAGCGACAGTTCGTTGTTGCTGATGGTGGCAACGCCGTTGACGTCCACCAGGCCTTCGGCTTCGCGGTAAGCCTGCAGGCGGTTTTCAGCTTCCTGCAGCGAGCTGCGCAGCTCGGTGAGGCGGGTGTTCATCCAGGTGGTGGCCTGCAGCGACATTTCCATCTGCGCGTCGAGCTGGCTGTCGATGTAGTTGCGGGCCAAGGAGTTGGCGATGGATGCAGCGGTCAGGCGATCCGGCAGGTCGACGGAAATGTTGACCAGCTGGCTTTTGCCTTCGACCCAGATGGTGGTGCGATCCATCAGAATCTTGGTGACGATATCCATCAGCTCGCCTTCGCTCATCGGCTCGGACGGCTTTGGCTCATCTACAAGGCCGGTGTACGACAGGACACTCTGCACGCCATTGGTGATGGCGCTGAAGTTGATCAGCGGCTGCGGCTGCTGACGCGGGTCGAAGTCCGGATGCTCGGTGAGGTTCAGCTCACGCACCACCTTCTCGGCCACCACGCGGCTTCTGATCAGGCCGAGCTGGGTCTGCAGGTATTCGTTGACCGCACCGGTGGTGTCGGTGACCTGCTGGAAGGACACCAGTTGGGTGCCCTTGGTCTCGATCATCACCGAGGCGACAGCGCGGTAGATCGGCGTCATGCGGGACACGGCGACGGCGGTGATCAGGGTCACCACCACCACGAACAGGGCAATCGCCCACTTGCGCATCCACACGGCATTCCAGATGCGCCGCAGGTCGATGTAATCGCTATCTGCTTCCGAGGGCGATGGCTGCCACTGTCGGATCGTTCGTGCAGGACTGTTCATATTCAGAAGAACCCTTGATCGATGGTGATGGTGTCACCCGGCTTGACGAGGGTGTCGAGCGTGGCTTTTTCCGAGGCGCGGGCTTCACCGGTGCCTCGGGCGATGGTGATGCGTTTGGTCGATGCCCGTTCGGTCAGACCGCCGGCCAGTGCGATGGCACGGTCCAGGGTCAGGCCGGGTTGATAGGGGTAGCCGCCTGGAGCTTTCACTTCGCCGCTGATGTAGAACTCGCGGTAGGTGGTGACAGCGACCGAGACGCGCGGGTCGACGAGGTAGCCGTCAGCCTTCAGGCGTTCGGTGAGGATTCGTTCGATGTCGGCTGCAGTTTTGTCGCTGGCCTCGATCGCCCCCAGGAACGGGTAGGAGAAAGTGCCCGCATCATTGAGGCGGATTTCCTCGAAAGACAGATCCGGCTCGCCGAAGACACTGATCTTGATCACGTCGCCAGAACTCAGCCGATACTGCGGGTTGGCCTGTGCGCCAGCTGCGAATGCGAGCATCAGCAGCAGCGAGAAGGCTTTGAACAGATGGTGGACTGACATCCGCATACTCCTTGTAGTTGCTAGTTCATCAGGCGCTGGAAAAGGGACGCCCGCCGCTCGCCTGCTAAGACAAACGGGAAAAGGTTGATAGGGGTGGTGACGACTATGTCGTCACCCTGCTGAGGAGCCCGGGTGTTAGAGGCTCAAGCTCAACGACAGCTGATAGATGTTCCGGTCGTAGGATTTTTCCCGCACGCTCGAATCGTTTTCGGTGTGGCGGTAACCCAGCGATACATCAGCCCAGCGCAGCGGGGAGTAGGTCAACTCCAGGCCATAGCCGGTACGGTCATCCTTGCGTTCGGTTGCCTTGTAGTCGCGCTCGGAGTAGCGGTAGAACAGCTCCGAACTGATGAAGGCAGACCATTCGTGCTCCCAGCCAAGGCGTGTGGTGGTGTCCTGAACGGTACTCGCACCATCTTCGCCTTCGTCGAAGGAGCGACGCGTGTCGAGTTTGACGATGGAGTAGGTGCGCGGTTCCCACTTCAGACCAACTTCCCACATGGGGCTGGTGTAGTCCTCACGGCTGCTGCTGTCGAAATTCTTACGCTGGGCACCCAGGCGCACGGTACCGGAGGTCTTGGCGGTGGCATCCCAGGTGGCGCCGAACAGCACGGCGTCGTCGGTGCTGTCACGGTCGCTGTCACTGAGCACGTATTCGTTGACGGTGTGGCGCAGCTCGACCAGCGAGCGGGTGCTGCCACCCAGGCGGTGGTACCAGACGGTGTTCAGCATGGTGCTGTCGCGGTCTTGGTCTTCGTTCAGGTCACCGCTGTTGCGATAGCGGATGGACTCGTAGTTGACGCCGAAGTCGATCTGGTTGAGCCCGGTTAGCGTGCCGTAGGTGTACACGGCGCCGGCTACGCTGCGATCGTACTTATCGTTTTCGTCCCTGTCGGGGTCTCTCACGTCAGTGGTTTCCTCGACGCGGTGATAGCCCAGATTCCAGCGCAGGCGGTTGCGCGAGTTGAATTCCATGATGCTGCGAAAACGCAGGTGCTGATCGGTATGGCTGGCCTTGTCGTCAGAATGGTAGTTCTGGTCGTCGATTTCGTATTCGAGCTGGTAGCCGGTGTTGCGGGTCTCGGCGCTGAGCAGGAATTTCGGATTGATGCTGGTCACCCAGGAGGAGCGGGCCTTGTTCAGGCCTCGGTAGTTGCTGTCGTAGCTTTCGCCGACATTCAGGGTTGGCGTGAACTCGAACCCAGCCAGGTTGATATGTTGTGGGTCGATTGCCCAGCTGGCTGTAGACAGCGTACCTGCTAGTGAAGCCGTCAGTATCTTGGTGAGTTTCATGGTGCCAAATCCCTTCCCGGGGTCTATCGCTTGATGTGGAGAGCCGCTCGGCATTGCGATCAGAGGGTCTGGCATGGGGATGTCAGCTACCTATCACATTGACTTGCGGTCATTTTTCATGAGTCATTGGTTGTCGGCTCTCGTAAGAAGTTCCCCGTGGCCCCTGAAAGTGAGCGTTTGCAGCACGAGAAAAAAACTCTGAACTTTCCTGTGCATCTTGTTGGCTCGTGTGCGGCTGCGACGCTGCAAAGCGGTGCGGCGGATCCTGTAAGTCGAGGCGGATTGACAGACTTTCCTCTTCCACTGATTGCCTTCTGATACACGGCCTCAAGCTGCCACCAACTCCAATAACACTGCGCTCGTCCCATGACAGGCACATTAATGCAGGCTCTATTCATATAGGTGCAACGCAATGTTCGTGCCGAGGCTTAATATAAATGTCGCTATCGGGTTTTTAGCAGTGGCTATAACTTTGTCACGGTAATTGAGCATGTATTTATTAAAACTGATCTATAAGCTGGCTTTTTGCACTTCATTAAGCGCCCTGCTTTTTTGAAGGACGCTTTTAAATGGTGAAGGGTGAACGTATTTATTTGTTTAGTCAGCGCCATTGCCCGATTCGATACCCTCCAAGCACGTTTCCATCGGTCCGCAGGCCCTGTTGCCCCATGCTTTATGGCTTCTGGCGGCTGCCGGAAGACATTGAGGTTAATGTGGAAGCCGAAGGCGCTAATTATTTCTGATGGGTGCCGATAGTGGCGCAGTAGTATCAGTTCGCTGAGTTGCTATCAGGGATGCTGAAGCGCCTTCTATATATAAAAGGGCAATTTAAGCGGGCTGTATCAATATTGAGTTAGATGATTCAAGGCATATCGACATCATGGCGCTATGCTAGCTTTTCAGCATGGGTAACTGACGTCGCCAAGTTGTAGGCAGCGATGCGTAAGCCTTGCCTGGAAACCGACGCGCCTTCGCGGCGCGTCCTTCCTATCATTGACCTGCCCGCACTTCCGGGTTGACCAGCGTGCAGTCGTCGCCGCAAAAAAATGCCCTGACGTTGGCGAAGGCATCGCCGAAATACAGCTCGTAGCCCTCGCGCTCGACATACCCCAGATGCGGCGTGCACAGCACACCAGGATGCTGCAGAAGCGGGTGATTGGTGTCGACCAGAGGCTCCTGCTCGAATACATCCAGCGCCGCGAAGCCAGGTCGGCCATTGTTCAAGGCCTCGAGCAACGCGCCCGGTGCGATCAGTTCGGCGCGGCTGGTGTTAACCAGCAATGCGCGGGGTTTCATCCGCGCCAAGTCGGCAGCGGTCACCAGGTGCCGGGTGCTTGGTGCCAAGCGCAAGTGCAGGGTGACTACATCGGCTTCGGCGAAAAAAGCGTCGCGCGATGATGCGGCCTGATGACCGTCAGCGATGGCGGCCTGGCGTGATGCTTCGCTACCCCACACCAGCACGGGCATCTCGAAGGCCTGGGCATAGCGCGCCAGGCGCTGGCCGATCTTGCCGTAGCCCCAGATGCCCAGGGTTTGGCCGGCCAGGCGCTGGCCGAGGTTGACCTGCCATTGGCCTTCGTACATCGCCTGCATGGCCGGTAACAGCTGGCGCCGCGCATTGATGATCAACGCCCACGTCAGTTCTGCCGGTGCAATCGGTGAGCCGCGGCCTTCCATTACCGCCACGCCATGGCGGGTGCAGGCTTCGACATCCAGGTGGTTGGAGACCTTGCCGGTCTGGCTGATCAGCTTGAGGTTGGGCAGGCGGCTCAGCAGCGCTTCATCTATACGGGTGCGCTCGCGGGTCAGCACCAAGGCGTCTGCGTCGGCAAAACGCTCGGCGAGCAGTTGCACGTCGTCCACGGCATCGTGGTAGAGGCTGACCTGGTGGCCGTTCAGGGTGGCGTAGCAGTCGAGCGTGCGAATGACGTTCTGGTAATCATCGGGAATGACGATATGCATGGCGGCTCCAAAAACGGTTCAGGCTCCCGCGGGAGCCTGATTCGGTGAAGTATCAGCTGGCACTCGGTGCCGCTGCCTTGCGGCGAGCGCGCCAGATACGCCAGAAGGGCAAGGCTATCATCAATGCCACCAGCGCCCATACCGCCAGGGTGATCGAGCTGCTCCACAGGATGCTCAGGTCGCCGTTGGAGATCGACAGGGCGCGGCGCAGATTTTGCTCCATCAATCCGCCGAGGATGAAGCCCAGCAGGATCGCCGACAGCGGGAAGTCCATCTTGCGCAAAATGTAGCCAAATACACCGATGCCGATCATCAGAAACAGGTCGAAGGTGGTGGCGTGGACCGCGTACACCCCGATCGAAGTGATGATGGCGATGGCCGGCACCAGTGCCCAGTACGGCACGGCGAGAATCTTGGTGAAAACCTTGATCATCGGCACGTTGATGATGATCAGCATGACGTTGGCCACGAACAGCGAGGCGATCAGGCCCCAGACGATGTCCGGCTGGTGCTGGAACAGCAACGGTCCCGGGGTGATGTTGTACAACGTCAGCGCGCCGAGCATCACCGCGGTGGTGCCCGAGCCGGGAACGCCCAAGGTCAGCATCGGCACCATGGAGCCGCAGGCCGCGGCGCTGTTGGCGGTTTCCGGAGCTGCCAGGCCGCGTAGGTCGCCGTTACCGAACTTGTTGTCCTTCACGGCCAGACGCTTCTCGGCCATATAGGAGACAGCGCTGGCCAGGGTCGCGCCGGCGCCAGGCAGAACGCCCATGACGAAACCCGTGGCGCCGCTGCGCAGGTTGGTAGCCAGAACCGACAAGCCTTCCTTGACGTTGAACAGCATGCGGCCGCTGGTATCTAGAGCCTTCTGGCCGTGGTGGGTGCGTTCGAGCAAAACGAGAATTTCACTGACCGAGAACAGGCCGAGTACCAGCACCACGAACTGGATGCCGTCGGCCAGGCCGAGGCTGCCGAAGGTGAAACGGTACACGCCACTGTTGGAGTCGACGCCCACGCAAGACAGCAGAAGGCCGATGCAGGCCGCGATGGCGGTCTTCATGGGTTTGTTGCCGGCCATGCCCGCCAGGCAGACGATGGCGAACACCATCAGCACGAAGTATTCGGCCGGGCCGAAAGCCACCGCCCACTTGGCCAGCAGCGGGGCGAAGATCACCACCCCGCAGGTCGCCATCAGGCCACCGACGAAGGAGCTCCAGGCCGAGATCGACAGCGCCACGCCAGCCTTGCCCTGACGGGCCAGTGGGTAGCCGTCCAGAGTGGTCATCACCGCCGAGGCTTCGCCCGGGATGTTCAGCAGAATGGAGGAAATACGGCCGCCGTACTCACAGCCCAGGTACACGGCCGCAAGCAGGATCAGTGCGGTTTCCGGCGGCAGGCCGAGGGCGAAGGCGATTGGAATCAGCAGCGCCACGCCGTTGATCGGGCCCAGGCCCGGCAGCAGGCCAACGACGGTGCCGATCAGCGTGCCGCACAGGGCGGTGAAAAGGTTATAGGGGCTCAGGGCTACGCCGAAGCCTTGGCCCAGGTAAGCGAAGGTTTCCATGAATCAGAACTCCAGGCCGTTAAGCAGGCCGAGTGGCAGCGGAACATCGAGGGCTTTGTCGAACAGTACGTACAGGCCGATGGCGAGCAGCACGCCGGACGTCAGGCTGGCCTTCCAGGTGCCTTCGTACAGGCGCGCCATGGCGATGGCGAAAGCGGTGCTGGCGACGATGAAACCGGCCAATTCGAACAGCGCGGCATAGATCAACAGGGCGACGACGCACAGCACGATCTTGCGTATCACGTGGCGATCCAGGGCCGGTTCGCTGGCTTCCTGGCTAGCGTGCGATGGCTTGATGAGCAGGTACAGGGCGCCCAGGGCGATCAGCACGATGAGCAGCAGCGGAAAGGCGCGCGGCCCGACCGGCTCGTATGAGAAGGGCGCGTGGTAGCTCCAGGCCGTCAGCGCCAGGCCGATGCACAGCAGCAGGCTGACGCCGGCAAAGATACGGTCTTGCATGGGATGCTCCAGAGGGGAGAGCCGGACGGCTCTCCCGGAAGGGTTATTCGACCAGACCGAACTCGCGGCCCAGCTCGCGGTACTCGGCAACCTGCTTTTTCACAAGGGCTTGCAGCTCGTCGCCGCTCACGTACATCGGCAGTACGTCACGGTCGACCATGTAGCGCTCGAATTCAGGGGAGGACTCCAGCTTGGCGAACGACTCACGCCACCACTGCACCTGCTCCTTGGGTACGTCCGGGCCGACGAAATAGCCACGGATCAGCGGCCACTGGATTTCGTAACCCTGCTCGCGGGCGGTAGGAATCTCGGCCAGATCGCCTGGCAAGCGTTCTTCGCTGAATACCGCCAGGGTGCGGATGTTGTTGCCTTTCTGCGAAGCGATCTCGCTGGCGCTGCCAGTGACCAGATCGACGTGCTTGCCCATCAGCGCCATGTAGTGTTCGGAGCCGCCTTCGAACGCCGCGTAGCGCAGCTCGCTCGGGTTGATGCCGGCAGCCTTGGCCAGCAGGGCGATCTTCATCCAGCCCTGACCGCCGATGCTGCCACCGCCGCCAACGACGATGCTTTTCGGGTCTTTCTTGAGCGCCTTCACGACGTCGTCGAGGTTCTTGTACGGCGAGTCATCGCGTACCGCCAGGGTGCCGTAGTCGGTGCCGATGGTGGTCAGCCATTGCACGGCGTCTTCGTCAAAACGGCCGTATTTGCCCAGTGCCAGATTGAGCAGCGAGGCGCCGGAGAAGGCCACCAGCGTGCCGGGCTCGTTGCGGCGGTTGGCGACCACGGCGTTGTAGGCCACGGCGCCAATGCCGCCCGGCATGTAGGTCACGCGCATCGGCGACTTGAGGATCTGGTTGTCCTTCAGGCCGGCCTGAGCCAGTTTGCAGGTCAGGTCGAAGCCGCCGCCCGGCTTGCTTGGTGCGATGCACTCGGGGCGGCTCGGCTGGTCGGCGTGAGCCGCTTGCATGCCGGTCAGCAGCAGGGCTCCGGCGAGTGGCAGGAGAAAGCGGTTCTTCATGAATTTCATTGGGTTATACCTTTATTGGAGTTATTTGCAGGTGAGCCGGCGGATTACCAGATCGGTAGGGCGTAGCTCAGAATCAGGCGGTTTTCATCGATTCCCCGGGTGAAGTTGGCGCGGTAGGCTGCGTTGCGCCAAGTGACCGTCAGGTTCTTCAGCGGGCCCTGGCTGAACGCGTAGGCCAGGTCGGTGTTGCGTTCCCATTCGGCGCCAGTGTCGCCGTTGGCCAGATCGAAGCCGCTGCCACGTACGTAACGGGTCATGAAGGTCAGGCCGGGGATGCCTACCTTGCTGAAGTCGTAGTCGTAGCGAACCTGCCAGGAGCGCTCGTCGGGGCCGGCGAAGTCGTTGATCTGCACGAAGTTGGTCAGGTAGGGCGTGGCACCGTCGACGTAGGTGAAACCGTCGTCGCCGCGCATCTGCTGATAGGCCAGGCCCAGTGCATGACCCGCCAGGCTGTAGGTGAACATGGCGTTGTACACCTGGTTGTCGATATTGCCGGCGCGCGCCTTGCCGCTTTCGCTGTTGTTGAAGTAGCGCAGGTCGCTCTTCAGCTTGCCCGGGCCGAGGGGCAGGGTGTGCTGCAGGCCGAGGAAGTGCTGGCGATAGATGTCGGTGAGTTCGCCCTGGTGGTAGCTGATCTGGGTGTTGGGCGTCAGGGCGTAGTCGAGGCTGACGAAGCGCAGATGGTCGCTGTCCGGGCTGCCGCCAAAACGGTTGTTCTTGTTGTTCAGGGCCAGCTTCTCGGAGCCCGACACGTCGCGCTGCACCACGCGGGAGATCTGCCCGAAGGAGGCGGTCAGGCGCTCGATGTCCTTGCTCTGCAACTGCCAGCCTTCGAAGGTCTGGGGCAGCAGGCGGGCGTTGCTGAACTGCAGGGTGGGCATCTTCGGCATCAGGGTGCCGACCTTGAGTATGCTGTCGGCGACGCGCACCTTGGCGGTCAGACCGAGCTTGCTGTAGTCGTCTTCGGGGCGCCCATCGCTGTCGCGTGGCAGCAGATCGGTACCGGCACGATCGGGCGAGGAGTCGAGCTTGACGCCGAGCATGGCCAGGGCGTCGAGGCCGACGCCGACGGTGCCGCTGGTGTAGCCGGACTCCATGTTGAGGATGAAGCCCTGGGCCCATTCTTCGCGCTTGTTCTGCCCCGGGCCGTCGCGGAAGTCACGGTTGAGGTAGAAGTTGCGCAGTTCCAGGTTGGCCTTGCTGTCTTCGATGAAATCATCGGCCAGCGCCGTGTTGACGGCCATGGGCAAGGAGGCCATAACGAAAGCTGGTGCGACGGCGACGTGAAACAGGTTCTTTGTTGTCATTATTGTTCACTCGTGGTGCAGCGTTGGTTGGTGTCAGTTCTTGCGGGGTGTGCCTCTCAGGGCCTGCGGCACGTACACGTCGCCGGCGAACAGGCGGCGTGCGGTGCGAATCAGGGAGGCCTGCATGTTGTGCGGTTGCGCGTCTTCGCCGGGGGCCAGCGACACTTCGATCTCGCCGCCCGGATGTTCCAGGCGTACCAGCGCCGCGCCTGTGATAGGAGCGATGTCGAACGCCACGCTGCCGGGCAGGGCGCAGGCGCTGGCCAGACCGATGGCGCCGGTGGCAGCGATCGAGCGGTGGCAGTTGTGGGGCATAAAGTAGCGGGTCGATAGGGTGCCGCCCTTGCGCGGTGGGGCGAGCAGCACCGGCTTGGGAATCACCATCTGGCTGACGTCGCCCAGGCCCATGGCAGCGCCGGCCTGCAGGCGAATGCGCTCCAGGCGTTCGAGCAGCGCCGTGTCGGCATCCAGCTCGTCTGGGGTTTCGTAACCGGTCTTGCCCAGCGCTTCGGCGTGCATGAGCACCATGGGCATGGCCATGTCGATGCAGGTCACCTCGACGCCATCGAAACAGTCACGAACGTTGCCGGTAGGCAGCAATTTTCCGGTTTTGGCGCCGGAGGCATCAAGGAAGGTCAGCTTGATTGGGGCTGCGCTACCCGGCACGCCGTCGATGCTGGTATCGCCCTCGTAGCGTACCTTGCCTTTGGGCGTCTGCACTTCCGAGTCGACCAGGGTGTTGGTATTGAGGTTGCGAATACGCACGCGGGTGACGGGCGCACTGGCGTTGACCAAGCCATGTTCGATGGCGAACGGGCCAACGGCACAGAGCATGTTGCCGCAGTTAGGCGCGGTATCGACGCGGCGCTGAGTGACCATTACCTGTACGAACAGGTAGTCGACATCTGCGTCGGGGTGATCTGAGGTGCTGACGATTGCCACTTTGCTGGTCTGCGGGCTGCCACCGCCAATGCCGTCGATTTCCAGCTCGTGGCCAGAACCCATCACATTGAGGAGCAACTCGTCGCGCAGGGCGATATCGGAGGGCAGGTGGTTGGCCAGAAAAACCGGGCCGCGAGAGGTACCGCCGCGCATAAGCACGCAGGGAATGGATTGCATGATGCCTCCAGTGCAATAAATGCTCTTATTCTTGCTTTTATTAAATGGTGGTCATCGCAGTTTGTTTTGTAAATTGCATATATTTCTTGTATTGATAGTATTCTTGCATTAATGCGTGAGCAGTGACCTTACATTGGCTGCAGGTCGCGGGATGTTGTTAAATGCACTAATCTGCGCTGAAAAATAAAAATACTGATTGATAGGTTTCTTGCATGAATTACGAGCTTCAAGACCTGCGAGCTTTTGTAAAAATTGCCGAGTTCGGCAATTTCCACGAAGCGGCCAACGCCATCCATCTCTCGCAACCGGCCCTTACCCGACGCATGCAAAAGCTGGAGGAGGGCTTGGGCACTCAGCTGCTGGATCGCACCACCCGGCGCGTTAGCCTGACTGCCGTAGGCCGTGACTTCCTGCCAAAGGCACGGCGCCTGCTCGACGATTTCGAGCGATCCATTCTGGGCATCCGCGAGCTGGCCGAGCGTCAGTCCGGGCAGGTGACCTTGGCGTGCATCCCGACCGCGGCGTTCTACTTCCTGCCCACCGTGATCCGTGATTTCAACCGCCAGTACCCGAAGATCCGCATCCGCATTCTTGACCTGAGTGCCCACGAAGGCCTGGAAGCGGTGCTGCGTGGCGAGGCGGATTTCGGCATCAACATGCTCAGTGGCCAGCACGCCGAAATCGACTTCACGCCGCTGGTCAACGAGCCGTTCGTGTTGGCTTGCCGACGTGATCACCCGTTGGCCGAGCAGCCACAGGTGGCGTGGCGTGAGTTGAGTGATTACCGGTTGATCGGTGTCGGTCGCTTGAGCGGTAACCGCGTGCTGCTCGACCATGGCCTGTCGCATCTCGACTGGCGGCCTAGCTGGTTCTACGAAGTGCAGCATTTGTCCACGTCGCTGGGGATGGTCGAGGCAGGCTTGGGTATTGCCGCCATGCCGAGCCTGGCAATGCCCGCCGAGGATCACCCGATATTGGTGCAGCGGCCCTTGGTAGACCCTGTGATAAGTCGCACCCTAGGCCTGGTTCGGCGCCATGGTTCCTCGCTGTCACCGGCCGCTGAGCAGTTCGTCGAGACTCTGCTCAAGCAGTGGCCCGGCTATACCGCACTGGGCACCGACAAGCCAGCGTGATCCGTCGCGACATCGACTGGCGAAGTTGCACTCATGAACAGCGCTGCCCCAGGGTGGCGCTTTTTTTGAGCGGAACCTTGCCGATTTTTTGTCAGCGGGCAGCCTGGTTTGCTTATCGGATCAGCGTCATTTGGCGACAACGACGTATTCGGGGATAGCAGTTTTAAGAATGCTCACTTGTCTTCGGTTTACCCGAAGTATCAAGATCTTCAATGCTATTTAGATGATTTTCGTATGGTAAAGCGCTTAGCGCGCAGCTCGACACGGAATTCTTTGATGCGTTTTGCGCATTAAATTCTGAAATATTTGCATTTGATGGAATTGTCAGTGCGTGTGACTCTTTTGCTCAAGGCATCAATCGGCCTGATTGATCAGTACAAGAGAAAAAGTCATGCGAATCCCCTGTGTGCTCATGCGCGGAGGCACCTCCAAAGGGCCCGTTTTCCTTGCCAGCGACTTGCCTGAGTCGATTGACGAGCGAAATGAAGTATTGCTATCGGTCATGGGGGCAGGGCATGAGCTCGAGATCGACGGGATTGGCGGCGGCAGCCCGCAAACCAGCAAGGTCGCCATCGTCAGTGCATCCAGCCACCCGGATGCGGACGTCGATTATCTGTTCGTGCAGGTAATGGTGTCCGAGCGCCGCGTCGATACGGCGCCCAACTGCGGCAACATGCTCTGTGCAGTCGGCCCGTTCGCCATTGAGCACGGCCTCGTGAAGGCCGGCCCTCGCACGACTGAAGTGCGCATCCGCAACCTCAATACCGGCACCTTCGTGTGCTCGAAGGTACAGACCCCTGGCGGCGCTGTGACCTATGCGGGCAATACCCGTATCGATGGTGTGCCAGGTGTCGCGGCGCCAATCGAACTGACCTTTCTGGACGCTGCCGGCAGCAAAACCGGCAAGCTGTTCCCAACTGGCAACACCCGCGATCGGTTCGATGGCGTGCAAACCACCTGCATCGACATGGCCATGCCAATGGTACTGATCGACGCCGCCAGTCTTGGCAAGACCGGCTGTGAGTCGCCTGCCGAACTGGATGCCGACAAGGTTTTTCTCGCCCGCCTCGAGTCGATCCGCCTGCAGGCGGGCCTGGCCATGGGCCTTGGCGACGTCACTGACAAAGTCATTCCGAAACCCGTCTTGCTGGCGCCTGCCTCATCCGGCGGAACCATCCAGGTGCGGTATTTCATGCCTCACAACTGTCACCGCGCCCTGGCGATCACCGGTTCGATCGGCCTGGCGACTGCCTGCGTCAGCCCGCACACCGTGGCGGCCGACATGCTCGGGCTTGATGACAACGCAGAGCGCCTGAACCACGTACGCATCGAGCACCCAAGCGGGTCGATCGACGTCGCGTTGGCGTACGTGGGTGAAAACGGCAAGACGATTCGCGCCTCCGTGGTGCGGACCGCTCGGCGGCTGTTTTCCGGAGAAGTACACGCCCCGGAAGGGCAACGTCTGGCCGGTTGAATACCCGGCTCGAACGAAAATTTGCGCATCCGAACAATTTCTATAAATGGGTGATGCCTGATGAAAGTCGTCAGATCGTTATATTTCCAGATTCTCTGCGCCGTGCTGCTCGGTGTGCTCGTTGGCCACTTCTGGGCGCAGCAAGCCACCGCCCTCAAACCTCTCGGCGATGCATTCATCAAACTGGTGAAAATGATGATCGCGCCGGTGGTGTTCTGCACCATCGTCACCGGCATTGCCGGCATGACCGAGAAGAGTGCGCTGGGCCGCCTGATGGGCAAGACACTGGGCCTATTCCTCTGCTTGACGGTGCTCAGCCTGCTGATCGGCCTGTGTGCGGTTTACCTGTTCCAGCCGGGCGTCGGCATGAACGTCGACCCCAGCAAGCTCAATACCGAGGGCCTTTCTCAGTACACGGCCTCTGCAGCGAAGCTCGGTGTGGTCGAGTTCTTCATGCACATCATCCCCAACACCTTCATGAGTGCCTTCGCCGAGGGTGAGGTGCTGCCGGTGCTGTTTATCGCCGTGTTGTCCGGCTTTGCCCTGTCGTCTATCGGCGAGGCGGGCAAACCAGTGCTGGATGTGCTCGAAGCCGCATCGAAGATGGTCTTCAAGATCTTTTCCTACCTGATGCGTTTCGCGCCGATCGGTGCCTTTGGTGCCATCGCCTTCACGGTCGGTCAGTACGGCATTACCTCGCTGGGTTCGCTGGCCAAGCTGATCATGACGCTGTATGTCGCCTGCGCATTCTTCGTGTTCGTGGTACTTGGCGGCCTGTGCCGCATGTACGGCTTCAGCCTGTGGAAGCTGCTGCGCTACTTCCGTGAAGAGTTCCTGGTGGTGCTCGGTACCTCGTCGACCGAGCCGGTATTGCCGCGCATGCTGGAAAAACTCCAGGCGCTGGGTTGCCGCAAGTCGGTGGTCGGTCTGGTGCTGCCAACCGGCTATTCGTTCAACCTCGACGGCACGGCGATCTACCTGTCGCTGGCGGCGGTGTTCATCGCCCAGGCCTGCAATATCGATCTGTCTCTCACGCAAGTTCTCACCATGCTCGCCGTCATGTTGCTGTCTTCGAAGGGCGCCGCCGGCGTGACCGGTAGTGGCTTCGTCGCACTGGCGTCGACGCTGTCGGTCATGCATGACCTGCCGCTCGCCGGCCTGGCGCTGCTGATCGGTATCGACCGCTTCATGTCCGAAGCGCGCGCGCTTACCAGCCTGGCCAGCAACGCGGTGGCCACCGTGGTGGTGTCGCTGTCTGAGGGCGCCTGTGATCGTAGGACGCTGCACGCCGTCCTTAACGAACGTCCCCAACCACCAGGCGGCGAGACACAGCCCGGCTGGCCGGCTGCTGCCCACACGGAGTCGCCACTGAAGTAAAGCCCACGCAACATTCTGCTGCGCCGGTTGTACCGACGCGGCAGCCGATGCTCGTCTCAATAACAATACAAGAGAGAATTCAGATGCTCGCTCTACTCGGGTTGGCGATGGTGGTCGTGTTCACCTACATGATCATGTCTAAACGCATGTCGCCCATCGTTGCACTTACCTTCATTCCTATCGTCTTCGCCATTGCCGGCGGTTTCGGCGATTCCACCGGCAAGATGATTCTCGATGGCCTGAAAATGGTCGCGCCTTCGGCAGCCTTGCTGCTGTTCGCGATTCTGTTTTTCGGAATCATGATCGATACCGGGCTGTTTGACCCGCTGATTCGGGTCATCTTGAAGAAGGTCAACGGCGACCCGGTGAAAATCGCGGTCGGCACCGCGCTGCTGTCGCTGACTGTCGCGCTGGATGGCGATGGCACCACGACTTACATGATCACCTGCGCGGCAATGTTGCCGCTGTATCGGCGCATCGGTATGAACCCGATGATTCTCGCCACGGTGTCGATGCTCTCACTGAGCATCATGAGCGGCATGACGCCGTGGGGCGGTCCCGCCACCCGTGCTATCGCTGCGCTGGGTCTGGATGCTTCCGAGTACTTCATCCCGCTGCTGCCAACTATGGCTGCCGGCGCTGCTTGTGTGGTGCTGATCGCCTACATTCTCGGTCGCAAGGAGCGTGGTCGCATCGGCAATACCGAGCTGCAGACCGGTGGTGGCGACTGCTACATCAAGGAAATCCTCGGCGATCAGCCCTACAAGCGCCCGCGCTTCGTGTGGATCAACCTGCTGCTGGTGGTCGCGGTGATGACCGCGCTGGTCATGGGCATAGCCCACGCCGCGGTGCTGTTCCTGATCGGCTTCGTGATCGCCCTGATGGTCAACTACCCGCAGCTCGACATCCAGAAAGAGCGCATCCTTTCCCATGCCGGCAACGCCATGACCGTGGTGCTGCTGGTGTTCGCTGCCGGCGTGTTCGCCGGCATCTTCTCGGGCACCAAGATGGTCGATGCGCTGGCGCAAAGCATCGTCGACATGATCCCGCCGTCCTGGGGGCACCTGTTCCCGCTGGTGGTAGCGATCACCAGCATGCCGCTGACCTTCGTGCTGTCCAACGATGCCTACTACTTCGGCGTGGTGCCAATTCTCGCCAAGGCGGCAGCGGCCTATGGCATCAGCCCGCTGGAGATCGCCCGGGCGTCCATTCTCGGCCAGCCGGTGCACCTGATGAGCCCGTTGGTGGCCTCCACCCTGTTGCTGGTCGGCATGGTCGACAAGGACATCGGCGATTTCCAGAAAGCTACCGTGAAGTGGGCAGTCATTCTCTCGCTAGTCATTACCTTTGTGGCCGTGATCACCGGCGCCATTTCCTTCATGGTCTGAATCCGGTTGCGGCACGGCGTCAAGCAATGAGCTTCGTACCAGACGGCTGCCCGCGGGCGGCCGTCTTCGTCAGGGCGATACCAGTCATCCGCCTGTCGGCACACTCGAACGCCGGGCCGCTTTAGCCAGTCGGTTAGGAATCAATCACTGACCGGAGCGAACGCTATGTCCACATTCGATAAACAAGACGGCAGTAATGTCCAGGGTTGGGAGCGTGCGCTTTCCATTGGTAGCGGTATCGCCATGGCTCGCGGCGGCCTCAAGCGCGGTGGCGTGCTGGGGCTGGTACGTGCGGCGTTTGGCGGCATGCTGGTCGCCCGTGGTCTGAGTGGCCATTGCCGCCTCAAAAGCATCATGGAGGACGCCCGCTCGATGCGCCCTGACGTGGACCGCATCAGTGATACCGTTAGCCGCATCGAGGGCGAGATCGCCCAGCGGGTAAAGCCGGTCGCCAAGAAGCTCAGCGACAGCGTCTGATACGCTGCCAATCCCTGACCGCCCCGCTTGAGCGGGGCGGTTTTGTTTGTGCCATCGACAAGGAGATCTCATGAGCAATCCCTACAGTGCTAAGGCGCCGACGTCAGCCGATGTGCAGGCGATGCCAGGCCTGACCCTCATCGAGTTCGGCACCGACTGGTGCGGCCATTGTCAGGCGGCCCAGCCTTTAGTGGAGAAAGTGCTGGGCGACTATCCCGAAGTTAAACACCTGAAAATCGAAGACGGCAGTGGCCGCCCGCTCGGCCGTTCCTTTCGGGTCAAACTGTGGCCGACTCTGGTGCTGTTGCGTGATGGCGTCGAGGTCACTCGGCTGGTTCGTCCTACCAGCATCAGCGTGATCGAAGAAGCACTGGAGCAATTGGTGGGCGAGGGCTGAATGGTGCTGCTGGCGCCCGTCACTTTCCCTGAATTTTCCCGCTGTGGGGCGAGTCCACCAGATAGAACCTACAGCGGAGACCATCATGAGCACAGACAAGCAACCCATCACGCCTCGCGAGATCGACGATACCGAGGACCGCATGGGCTCGATCGAGCAACTGGACTTCAGCGAGAGCCGCGATGAGCGTCAGGGCCGCATCGGTGATCGTCGCCCGACAGATGAAGTGCAGCATGAATATCCGGGTGAGCGCGTGCGCGAAGCCGGGCAGAGCGGTGGTGAAACTCTCAAGGAAGGGCGCCATGAAGATGGTGTCAGCCTCGATGACCTCAGCCCGGAAAACCTGATCGACGATACCGGCGCACGCTCTCCGCGCGAGCGCGGCGACGACAAGCCGGCTGATCGCGATCTGAGCGTGGTTGGCGAAGAAGATATTGGCGCTGGCGAAGGGCTTGACGAAGCCGAGTTGGCCCGCAAGCGCCCCCTCGATGGCGAACCGTGGGACGGCAAGCCGCAGCCCTGATTCATCCCAGAGGCATGACCGCAGCGGTCATGCCTTTTTAACGCTCCCACCTAACATCACAACTTATCTATTTGACAGCTCTCCGATTGCAGGCTTACGTTTACGTAAAGGTCACTCCAATAGAAAGCCGCACCATGAGCATTTCCCACAGCATTTCCGATCTGGCCCAGGAGCTGGGCGTTACCACCCGCACCATTCGTTTCTACGAGGAGCAGGGCATGCTCGCGCCCGAGCGGCGTGGCCAGGAACGCATCTACAGTGCCCGTGACCGGGTCACGCTGATGCTGATCTTGCGCGGCAAGCGCATCGGCTTCTCGCTGGCCGAATGCAAGGAACTGATCGACCTTTACGACCCTAGCGGCAACCGCAAACAGCTCGACTATTTTCTGGCGAAGATTACCGAGCGCCGCGAGCAGCTCGCCCGGCAGATGCTCGATATCCAGCAGATGCAACAGGAGCTGGATACCGCCGAGCAGCGTTGCCTGAATGCCATGAAGGAGCTGCCTGCCGCTTCCTGAGTCGCCGTCACTGCATCCGACAATTACAAGAATGGAGAGCCGTTACATGAGCGTTAACCTGCCAGGCCTGAATTTCTTCCTCGGCGAGGAAATCGACATGCTGCGCGACGCGGTCGCCGGCTTCGCCGCCAAGGAAATCGCCCCGCGCGCCGCCGAGGCTGACCGCAGTGACCAATTCCCCATGGACCTGTGGCGCAAGTTCGGCGACATGGGCTTGCTCGGCCTGACCGTCAGCGAGGAGTACGGCGGCGCCGGCATGGGTTACCTGGCGCACATAGTGGCCATGGAAGAAATCTCCCGCGCCGCTGGCGGCATCGGCCTGTCCTACGGTGCCCATTCCAACCTCTGCGTGAACCAGATCAACCGCAACGGCAGCGAGGCGCAGAAGCGCCGCTTCCTGCCCAGGCTGATCAGTGGCGAGCATATCGGTGCCCTGGCGATGAGCGAGCCCAACGCCGGTTCCGACGTGGTGTCGATGAAGCTGCGCGCCGACCGCAAGGGCGACCATTACCTGCTCAACGGCAGCAAGATGTGGATCACCAACGGCCCGGACTGCGACGTGCTGGTGGTCTACGCCAAGACCGATCCAGCTGCTGGTGCCAAGGGCATGACCGCGTTCATCGTCGAGAAGGGCGCGCCCGGCTTCAGCGTCGCCCAGAAGCTCGACAAGCTCGGCATGCGCGGCTCGCACACCGGCGAGCTGGTGTTCCAGGACGTCGAAGTGCCCGCAGAAAATATCCTCGGCGGCGTTGGCGAAGGCGCGCGGGTGCTGATGAGCGGCCTGGATTACGAACGCGCGGTGCTCTCCGGCGGCCCGCTGGGCTTGATGCAGGCCGCCATGGACGTGGTGGTGCCCTATATCCACGACCGTAAGCAGTTCGGCCAGAGCATCGGCGAGTTCCAGCTGATCCAGGGCAAGCTTGCCGACATGTACACCACCCAGCAGGCTTGCCGCGCCTATCTCTACGCGGTCGGCAAGCAGCTCGATGCGCTGGGCAGCGAGCACGTGCGCCAGGTTCGCAAGGACTGCGCCGGGGTGATTCTCTACGCTGCCGAAAAAGCCACCTGGCTGGCCGGTGAGGCGATCCAGATTCTCGGCGGCAATGGCTATATCAACGAATTTCCGGTCGGCCGCCTGTGGCGCGACGCCAAGCTCTACGAGATCGGCGCCGGCACCAGTGAAATTCGCCGCATGCTGATCGGCCGCGAGTTGTTCAACGAAACGGCTTGATCAGAGCCCTTCGTTTTCCTGTTACCGGACACCTTTAAAAACGCAGATAGCTTTCAAAGGTGTTCGTCAGTCGGAGCCGCGTCATGGCAACTCTGCTTACCCAACTTAACACCCGCTCCAGCGAATACGCCGCTAACCGCGAGGCGATGCTCTCCCAGGTCGAAGAACTGCGGGCCTTGCTCGCGCAGACCCGTGAGGGCGGTGGCGCCAAGGCCCAGGCGCGACATACCGGCAAGGGCAAGTTGCTGCCGCGCGAGCGCATCGAACGGCTGCTCGACCCTGGCTCGCCGTTTCTGGAAATCGGCGCGCTGGCCGCCTACCAGGTTTACGACGAAGAGGTCGCGGCT
The DNA here is from genome assembly GCF_900142655.1 of Phytopseudomonas punonensis. Classification (GTDB taxonomy): domain Bacteria; phylum Pseudomonadota; class Gammaproteobacteria; order Pseudomonadales; family Pseudomonadaceae; genus Aquipseudomonas; species Aquipseudomonas punonensis. Next base: position 513,381 of record NZ_FRBQ01000003.1, read on the forward strand.
GCCGGGGTGATTGCCGGTATCGGCCGCATCGAGGGCGTTGAGTGCATGGTCATCGCCAACGATGCCACGGTGAAGGGCGGCAGTTACTACCCATTGACCGTCAAGAAGCACCTGCGCGCCCAGGCCATCGCCAGTGAAAACCGCCTGCCGTGCCTCTACCTGGTCGATTCGGGCGGTGCCAACCTGCCTCGTCAGGACGAGGTGTTTCCGGATCGCGAGCACTTCGGGCGGATCTTCTTCAACCAGGCCAACATGAGCGCCCAGGGCATCGCGCAGATCGCCGTGGTCATGGGCTCGTGCACCGCCGGTGGCGCCTATGTACCGGCGATGAGCGACGAAACCATCATGGTGCGCGAACAGGCGACCATCTTTCTTGCCGGCCCGCCGCTGGTCAAAGCCGCCACCGGCGAGGTGGTCAGCGCCGAGGAACTGGGCGGCGCCGACGTGCATTGCAAGACCAGCGGCGTAGCCGACCATTACGCCGAGAACGACGAACACGCCCTGGCCCTGGCCAGGCGCTGCGTGGCCAACCTCAACTGGCGCAAACTCGGCCAGTTGCAGGTGCATACGCCAATTGCGCCGCGCTATGCCGCCGATGAGTTGTACGGCGTGATTCCTGCCGACGCCAAGCAACCGTTCGACGTGCGCGAGGTGATCGCGCGGATCGTCGACGACTCGCAGTTCGATGAATTCAAGGCGCTGTTCGGCGCTACCCTGGTCTGTGGTTTCGCCCACCTCCACGGTTACCCGATCGCCATCCTGGCCAACAACGGCATCCTCTTCGCCGAGGCCGCCCAGAAGGGCGCGCATTTCATCGAACTGGCCTGCCAGCGCGGCATCCCGTTGCTGTTTTTGCAGAACATCACCGGTTTCATGGTCGGCAAGAAGTACGAGGAGGGCGGTATCGCCAAGCACGGCGCCAAGCTGGTGACCGCGGTGGCCTGCGCCCAGGTGCCGAAGTGCACGGTGATCATCGGTGGCAGCTTTGGCGCCGGCAACTACGGCATGTGTGGCCGGGCTTACGACCCGCGTTTTCTGTGGATGTGGCCCAACGCCAGGATCGGCGTGATGGGTGCGCAACAGGCGGCCGGGGTGCTGGTGCAGGTCAAGCACGAGCAGGCACAGCGCGCCGGCCAGGTGTTTTCCGCCGAAGACGAACAGCGCCTCAAACAGCCCATCGTCGAGCAGTACGAGCGCCAGGCCCACGCCTTCTATTCCAGCGCCCGGTTGTGGGATGACGGGGTGATCGACCCGGCGCAAACCCGCGATGTACTGGCCCTGGCGATTTCCGCCAGCCTGAATGCGCCCATCGAGCCGACACGCTTCGGCGTGTTCCGCATGTAGCACCGGCCGAGGACAGACCGATGACCGACTTCACCACAATCGAACTGCAGACCGATTCGCGCGGCGTCGCCACCCTGTGGCTGAACCGCGCGGACAAGCACAACGCCTTCAACGCCGAGATGATCAAGGAGCTGATCCAGGCGCTACGCCAGGTGGCCGCTGATGACAGCGTGCGTTTTCTGATCCTGCGTGGGCGCGGCAAGCACTTCAGTGCTGGCGCAGACCTGGCCTGGATGCAGGCCTCGGCCGCGCTCGACTATGCCGCCAACCTGCGCGATGCCCACCAGCTCGGCGAATTGATGAACCAGCTCTACCACCTGCCGTGCCCGACGCTCGCGGTGGTGCAGGGCGCCGCGTTTGGTGGGGCGGTCGGGCTCACGGCCTGCTGCGATATCGCCATCGGCGCCTGCGAGGCGTCGTTCAGCCTCTCCGAAGTACGCATCGGCCTGGCGCCCGCAGTGATCAGCCCCTATGTGGTGCAGGCCATCGGCGAGCGCGCGGCGCGCCGCTATGCCCTGAGTGCCGAGCGCTTCGATGGAGAGCGCGCACGGGAGTTGGGCCTGCTGGCCGAGTGTTATCCGGTGGCCGAGCTGGAGAGCGAAGTGGAACAGTGGATCGCCACGCTGCTGCTCAACAGCCCTCAGGCCATGCGGGAGACCAAGGCGCTGTTGCAGGGTGTCGGCAGCGGCGTGCTCAGCGACGCCCTGCGCCAGCGCACGGAAAGCGTGATTGCCGGCATCCGCATCAGCGACGAAGGGCAGGAGGGCCTCAACGCCTTTCTGCAAAAACGCACACCTGCCTGGCAGGCCCAGTCATGAAAACCATCACCACATTGCTGATCGCCAACCGTGGCGAAATCGCCTGCCGCATCATGCGTACCGCCAAGGCCCTGGGGCTGACCACGGTGGCAGTACACAGCGCCATCGACCACAGCGCCCGGCACGTGCGCGAGGCGGATGTCGCCATCGATCTGGGTGGTGCAAAACCGGCTGACAGCTACCTGCTGATGGACAAGATCATCGAGGCCGCCAGGGCCAGCGGCGCCGAAGCCATCCACCCCGGTTACGGCTTTCTGTCCGAGAACGCCACCTTCGCCCGCAAGCTCGAAGCGGCCGGGCTGATCTTTCTCGGCCCGCCGGCCAGCGCCATTGATGCCATGGGCAGCAAATCGGCGGCCAAGGCGCTGATGGAGGAGGCCGGCGTGCCGCTGGTGCCGGGTTATCACGGTGCTGCCCAGGATCTGGAAACCTTCCGGGTGGCTGCCGAGCAGATCGGCTACCCGGTGCTGCTCAAGGCGACGGCTGGCGGCGGCGGCAAGGGCATGAAGATCGTCGAGCGCGAGGCGGATCTGGCCGACGCATTGGCCTCGGCACAGCGCGAAGCGCTGTCGGCGTTCGGTGACGGGCGCATGCTGGTGGAGAAGTACGTGCTGCAGCCACGCCACGTGGAGATTCAGGTATTTGCCGATCAGCATGGCAACTGCCTGTACCTCAACGAACGGGATTGCTCGATCCAGCGCCGCCACCAGAAGGTGGTCGAAGAGGCGCCGGCGCCCGGCCTGTCACCCGAGCTGCGCCGGGCTATGGGCGAGGCTGCCGTACGAGCTGCCCAGGCCATCGGCTATGTGGGCGCTGGCACCGTCGAGTTTCTGCTCGATGCCCGCGGCGAGTTCTTCTTCATGGAGATGAACACCCGCCTGCAGGTCGAGCACCCGGTGACCGAGGCGATCACCGGCCTCGATCTGGTGGCCTGGCAGATCCGCGTAGCCCGTGGCGAGCCGCTGCCGATTCGCCAGGAGCAGGTACCGCTCAAGGGGCATGCGATAGAAGTGCGCCTGTATGCCGAGGATCCGGAAGGCGGTTTCCTGCCGGCCAGTGGGCATCTCGATTTGTACCGTGAGCCGGCAGCCGGGCCTGGGCGGCGGGTCGACAGCGGCGTGGAGCAGGGCGATGAGGTGTCGCCGTTCTACGACCCGATGCTGGCCAAGCTGATCGCCTGGGGCGAAAACCGCGAGGAAGCTCGCCAGCGTCTGCTGGCCATGCTGGGTGAAACCGTAGTCGGCGGCTTCAAGACCAACCTGGCGTTTCTGCAGCGTGTCCTCGCCCATCCGGCGTTCGCTGCCGCCGAGCTGGACACCAGCTTTATCGAGCGGCACCAGGCGCAATTGTTGCCGCCAGCGCAGGAACTGCCGGATGCCTTCTGGCAGCAGGTTGGGGCGGCCCTGCTGGCCACCGATAACGACAGGCAGCGAGCCGACGATCCGCACTCGCCCTGGGTGGCGCGTAACGCCTGGCGCAGTGTGTCGCCAGCCGGCACACCGATGACCCTGACCTGTGGCGAGGCCACGCACCGCCTGCGGGTGGCCCCCATGAGCGAGGCGCCCAGAGCCGCCGTGCGCCAGGGCGACACCCTGTATCTGCGTTGGGGCGTGGAGTGGCTGGCCGTGCGTCGTTTCGATCCGCTTGCCGCCGCTGAGGCCAGCGCTGCCCACCAGGGCGGGCTTACCGCGCCCATGAACGGCAGCATCGTGCGGGTACTGGCTGCGCCGGGGCAGCAGGTCGAGGCGGGCGCTGCCCTGGTGGTGCTGGAAGCCATGAAGATGGAGCACAGCATTCGCGCGCCCCAGGCAGGTGTCATCAAAGCCATTCACTGCGCCGAGGGCGACCTGATCGGCGAAGGCGCGGTGCTGGTCGAACTGGAGGTGCAGCTATGAGCCTGCCCAGCCATGTTCGTCTGGTGGAAGTCGGCCCGCGTGATGGCCTGCAGAACGAGAAGCAGCCGATAAGCGTTGCTGACAAGGTGCGCCTGGTCGATGACCTGAGCGCGGCTGGACTTGGTTATATAGAAGTCGGCAGTTTCGTTTCGCCCAAATGGGTGCCGCAGATGGCCGGCAGCGCCGAGGTATTCGCCGGCATCGAGCAGCGCTCCGGCGTCACCTATGCGGCATTGACTCCCAACCTGCAGGGGCTGGAGGCGGCTCTGGCCGCTGGGGTAAGGGAAGTCGCGGTGTTCGCCGCGGCGTCCGAGTCCTTTTCACAGCGCAATATCAATTGCTCGATTGCCGAGAGCCTGAATCGCTTCGAACCGGTGATGGACGCGGCTCGGCAGCACGGTGTTCGGGTACGCGGCTATGTGTCCTGCGTGCTTGGCTGCCCCTACGACGGCGCCATCTCGGCCCGGCAGGTGGCGCTCGTCTCCCGCGAGCTGCAGGCGATGGGCTGCTACGAGGTATCCCTGGGCGACACCATTGGTGTGGGGACCGCCGGTGCGGTACGTCACCTGTTCGAGGTGGTAGGCCGCGAGGTGCCGCGTGAGCGTCTGGCCGGGCATTTCCATGACACCTACGGGCAAGCGCTGGCGAATATCTACGCCAGCCTGCTGGAGGGCATCGCGGTGTTCGACAGCTCGGTCGCCGGCCTTGGCGGCTGCCCCTATGCCAAGGGCGCGACCGGCAATGTGGCCAGCGAGGATGTGCTGTATCTGCTGCAGGGCCTCGGTATCGAGACTGGGGTCGATCTACCCCGCTTGATCGAGGCAGGGCAGCGCATCAGTCGCGTGCTTGGGCGCGAGTCCGCCTCGCGGGTGGCACGAGCGCGATCAGCGCTCGCGTGAGCCCTGTTTCGCCGGCCACCACTGAACTTCTGCCCTTAGAAAAACTCTTACCGGCTAGTCAGTTACGTCGCTGTGTTGGCACGTGCTGGACGTTTCGGTCGGTGTTTTTGCCGCCGCTCGCCACTTCTCGCAGAGTACGCGTGATCTGCCTGGGTAATTCCAGGCGCCGCGGCTTGCGTTGATACACTCACACACCCTAAGCTCGCGCCTTCACTCGATAGCCCCTAGGGCGCAGCGGACAAGGAATCAGCATGAAACAGCATCGTTTGGCAGCAGCGATCGCCCTGGTGGGCCTGGTGCTCGCCGGTTGTGACTCGCAAACCAGCGACGTAAAACTGGAAACCCCGGCGCAGAAGGCGTCCTACGGTATCGGTCTGAACATGGGCAAAAGCCTGGCTCAGGAAGGTATGGACGACCTGGATCCAAACGCCGTTGCCACCGGCATCGAAGATGCCATCGGCAAGAAAGAGCAGCGCCTGAAGGACGAAGAGCTGATCGAGGCGTTCGCCTCTCTGCAAAAACGTGCCGAAGAGCGCATGACCAAGATGAACGAAGAAGCTTCTGCCGCTGGCAAGAAGTTCCTGGAAGAGAACGGCAAGCGTGACGGTGTCACCACCACCGCTTCCGGCCTTCAGTACGAAGTGGTCAAAAAAGCCGACGGCCCTCAGCCCAAGGCTGACGACGTGGTTACCGTTCACTACGAAGGCAAGCTGACTGACGGCACCGTATTCGACAGCTCCATCGAGCGCGGCACTCCGATCGACCTGCCGGTTGGCGGCGTGATTCCGGGTTGGGTCGAAGGCCTGCAACTGATGCACGTTGGCGAGAAGGTCAAACTGTACATCCCCGCCGAACTGGCCTACGGCGCCCAGAGCCCGAGCCCGGCCATTCCGGCCAACTCGGTACTGGTGTTCGACCTTGAGCTGATCGCGATCAAGGACAAGGCTGCTCAAGAGCAGGCCGCTCCTGAAGCCGCGCCAGCCAAGTAAGCGTTAGCCGCCTCAAACAACGCCCCGCTTGCCGGGGCGTTGTTGTTTCTGGCAGTTGCCTAATCGCAAATGGAGCTGAATGCAAGGCCTTGACACTGTGGTTATGCACATGCCGACAAAGGTTCTTATTCGCCCGGTCAGGTTTTTTACGAAATCTTTTGATTTTTTTAACTGATTGATTTAGCAGGTTTTTATCTGCTGGATAAAAAATGTCCGATCTGTGGCAAGGCCGCATGGCAAGGGCGTTTGGTAAGCTAATCCCATAACTGTTCACAAGGTTATCCACAGCTCTAGTGGATAACCACAGACAGCCCAGCAGCTATGCGGGCTGACGAGGAGTGGTCATGAAAGCACCTTGGAATTTCGCCCGTTACCTGCCCATCGCGCAGCGCTTTCTCAAGCGCGGTCGTCTTCCAGCATTGCTGCTGGCGGTAACCCGCAAGAGTGGCGGCGGCGCGCGCAGCCTGTCATCGCTGCGAAGCGATCTGGGCCTGCTGCAGGAGCTGTGCGTGGCCTGGTGGCGCGGCAGTTACCGGGCGATCAACCCGCAGGCCCTGGTGGCCATCGTCGCCGGTCTTATTTATTTCGTGTCGCCGCTCGATGCTCTTCCCGACTTCATTCCCGGTCTGGGCCTGATCGACGACCTGGCGGTACTGGCCTGGGTGATGAAGACCTGGGGCGGCGAGCTTGATGCATTCCGCACCTGGCGCGACGCCCAGGATCGGGAAACCCGCGAAGCCATCGCCAAACTGCCGGTGGCTGAGCGGGTGACCTGAGGTTCGTTTTCTAAAAGGCCGTCAGGCGCCAAAGCCGCCATCGATGGTCAGCGCCGCGCCGGTCACCAGGCCGGCTTCGCTGCCAGCCAGCCAGGCCACCATGCCGGCGATCTCGTCGCTGCTGGCATGACGCTTGATCGCCATGAAGCTGTGCATCAGCTCGTTCAGCGGTCCATCGGCGGGGTTCATGTCGGTGTCGGTCGGTCCCGGTTGCACCACGTTCACGGTGATGCCGCGGGCGCCGAAGTCCCTTGCCAGCCCCTTGACCATGCCACTCAACGCCGCCTTGCTGGCGCCGTAGGCGGCCATGCCTTGCATCGGTACGCGGTCGGCATTGGTCGAGCCGATCAGGATGATCCGCCCGCCGTCCGGCATCTGCCGCGCTGCACTCACCGCGGCGTGATAAGGCGCGTTGATGTTGATGGTGAAAAGCTTGTCGATGGCATCGGCATCCAGCTCCAGCGGGTCGCCGGCGACGAAGATACCGGCATTGATCACCAGCACGTCGATGGCGCCAAGGCCCTCGATGGCCGACGTGAGGGCCTGACGGTCGGCGCTGTCCAGTTGCAGGGCGGTGCTGCCGGTCTCTTTTGCGAGCTCAAGAGCAGGCGCTGCCGAACTGGCGTAGGTGAAGGTGACCTGCGCGCCGTCGCCGGCGAAGCGGCGCACGATGGCGGCGCCGATACCGCGGCTGCCACCGAGGACGAGAACGGATTGGCGATTCGAGTGGGACATGGGCTATCTCCTGGTTGCGGAAGGTTGGATCAGTGGCCGGCGACCAGCACGTCGCTGCGCCGCTGGCCGGCAGGGAAACCGTGTCTGCTGGCCGCCGAGGCGACCCACAGGGCGATCAACAGCAGCGCCAGCATCGCCCATGGGAACACGCCCACGCCGAACTGCCCAAGTAGCAGCCCGCCACTGAGGCCTGCTGCGGCGATGGCGCTGTTCCAGATCACCACGTTCATCGACATGGCCACGTCGGCACCGGAGCCGGCGGCATCGGCCAAGGCGGTCTGCAACAGCGTCGCGGCGCCGCCGAAGGTCAGCCCCCAGACGAACACACCGGCGTACAACACCGCAGGCGATTCGGCGTAGAGACCGAACAGCAAGGCAACCAGCGCGAAGGTGGCGAGGCTGGTGAGCACCGCCTGGCGCAGATGGTGATCGACCAGGCGGCCGGTGATCCAGATGCCGATCAGCGCGGCAACACCGAAGGCCAGCAGCACGACATCGACCTGGCTGGCCAGCCCGGCAGGGGCGATAAAGGGCGCAATGTAGGTGTAGAGCATGTTGTGGGCGAGCATCCAGGTCAGCACCACGGCCAGCACCGGACGCACGCCAGGCGTCAGCAGCACGGCGCGCAGGGGTACACGCTGGGTGCGCGCCTGGCCGGGGTAGTCCGGCACCTTGGCCAGTACCCAGACGATCAACACGATGCTCAATAGCGACATCAAGCCGAACGCGGTGCGCCAGCCCACCACGCCGCCGAGCCAGGTGCCGATGGGCACGCCCAGCGACAGCGCGATGGGCGTGCCGACCATGGCCAGCGCCAAAGCGCGACCCTGCTGGTGCGGGGCGACCATGCGCCGGGCGTAGCCGGCTATCAGGCTCCAGGCCAAGCCTGCCGCCATACCGGCGAAAAAGCGTGCGACCAGCGTCAGCGCGTAATCGGACGACCAAGCTGTGATCGAGTTGAACAGCAGAAAGCCGACGATCGCCAGCAGCAGCACGTTGCGTCGTCGCCAGCCCTGGGTGGCGATGGTCAGCGGAATCGCTGCCAGTAACGAGCCCAGCGCATAGAGCGTCACCAGCTGGCCGGCCAGGGCAGGCGAGACGTCGAGGCCGGCACTGATCTGCGGTAGCAGGCCCGCCGGTAGGGTTTCGGTGAGGATGCAGATAAAGCCGGTCATCGCCAGGGCGAGCAGCGCGGACACGGGGAGGGTGTCGGGTTTCGTGAAGGTCGTCATAGGTGGGTGCTCATATATGTATCGGTCGGTACAAATGTAGGATGGTCGGCATCCGATGGTCAATAACTTTTGTATCGACTAGTATCTATATCGTCAGGCAGGAGGAAGCAGATGGCACAGATGGGGCGCCCCCGCACATTCGACCGCGATGCCGCAGTCGACCAGGCAATGCACCTGTTCTGGGAGCATGGCTACCAGGCCACATCCCTGAGCCAGCTCAAGGCCGCGATTGGCGGCGGCATCTCCGCACCCAGTTTTTATGCCGCCTTCGGTTCCAAGGAGGCGCTGTTCGAGGAAGTGGTGGAACGCTACATGAGCACCCACGGCAGGGTGACTGATGGTCTCTTCGACAGCACCTTGGCGGCGCGCGATGCCGTCGAACTGACATTACGCCGTTCGGCCAGGATGCAATGCGAGGTGGGGCATCCACGGGGCTGCATGGTGGCCCTGGGGGTCATCGGCGTGTGCACGCCGGAGCAGGGGCACTCGCTGCTCGGTGCAGTCCGCGAGCGGACGCGCAACGGCCTACGTGCCTGTATCGAACGGGCAATCGGCGAAGGCGAGCTTGCCGCTGATACCGATATCCAGGCACTGACCTCGGCGTTCGACAGCTTCCTGCTGGGGCTGTCCACCCTGGCCCGGGACGGCATCGGCCATGCGGCACTGGATGCCGCGGTCAGCCAGATCATGAAGCTGTGGGACAGTTGCCGCGGCTAACGGCGCCCGTCGTCGCGGCGCGATCCGTCGGTGGCCGTCACTCGATGGTGCGGTCGATACGGGCGATTTCCCGGACGGACAGTCGCCGCCAGTCATCTTCGCTGATGCCGTAATCTTCAAAGGTGCCGTCGAGCGCTTCTTCGAGCGACAGCCACAGGTGATCACCTTCAAACTGGCCGCTGGCGAAGTCGGTGTAGCGCAGTTCCAGATAGACCACTTCGTCGTCTTCGCTAAGCAGCGCGAACAGCACGATAGAGGTGACATCTGGCCGTTGCGGGCAGCTTTTGCGGCATTCGGCGAACAGGTAGTGCAGAGGTGGGAGGTCGCTCATGGGCAGCTTCATCGGGAGGGAGCCTGATCGTATCGCGAACGGGGCCTGAAAGGGCAGGCCCAGCCATTGGCTGGGCCGCATTGTTTTCAGCTGCGTTCGAGCAGCAGCGCCACGCCCTGGCCACCGCCGATGCACAGGGTCGCCAGGCCTTTCTTGGCGTCACGCTTGAGCATCTCGTGGAGCAGGGTTACCAATACCCGGCAGCCCGAGGCGCCAATCGGGTGGCCAAGGGCGATGGCGCCGCCGTTGACGTTGACCTTCGAGGCGTCCCAGCCCAGCTCCTTGCCGACCGACAGGGCCTGGGCGGCGAAGGCTTCGTTGGCTTCGATCAGGTCCAGCTGGTCAAGCGTCCAGCCGGCTTTGTCGAGGCTGCGGCGGGTGGCCGATACCGGGCCGATGCCCATGATCGCCGGGTCGACGCCGGCATTGGCATAGGCCTTGATGCGCGCCAGCACCGGCAGGCCCAGTGCCTGGGCCTTGCTCGCGCTCATCAACAGCACCGCAGCGGCGCCGTCGTTGAGGCTCGATGCGTTGCCGGCGGTGACGCTGCCGTCCTTCTTGAATGCAGGCTTGAGCTTGCCCAGGGTTTCGGCCGTGGTGCCGGCGCGCGGCTGTTCGTCGGTGGCGAAGGCGACGGGCTCACCCTTGCGCTGCGGGATCAGGATCGGGGTGATTTCGTCGGCGAAGCGCCCGGCCTCGATGGCGGCGATTGCCTTCTGCTGGGAGGCGGCGGCAAAGGCGTCCTGCTCTTTGCGGCTGATGGCGTATTTCTCCACCAGGTTCTCGGCGGTGATGCCCATGTGATAGTCGTTGAAGGCGTCCCACAGGCCGTCGCTGATCATCGTGTCGACCAGTTGCCCGTGGCCCATGCGCAGCCCGGTGCGAGCCTTGGGCAGCACGTAGGGCGCCAGGCTCATGTTCTCCATGCCGCCGGCGATGATCACTTCGGCGTCGCCGCAACGGATCGCCTGGGCGCCGAGGTGCAGGGCCTTGAGCCCGGAACCGCAGACCTTGTTGAGTGTCAGCGCGGGCACCGCGTGGGGCAGGCCGGCCTGGATCGCAGCCTGGCGCGCGGTGTTCTGCCCGGCGCCGGCAGTGAGCACATGGCCAAGAATCACTTCATCGACCTGTGCGCCGTCCAGGCCGGTCTGCTCAAGCAGGCGGCGGATCACCGCAGCACCCAGTTCGGTGGCCGGCACATCCGCCAGCGCCCCCTGAAAACTGCCGATGGCGGTACGGGTTGCAGCGACGATGACGACTTCTTGCATGGTGTTCTCCTGCCCAGATGGACGGATATTGTTATTGGCTGGGGTATGATCCTGACGCTGCCTCCGCCGCCATGCAAGTCCAGGGTTTTCGATTGGTTGCATCGGTAATGGCGTATGCCGTGTAGCAAAACGGCGTGATAGATTCCTGGCACCCACAACCGCATCAGGAACGCTGCCATGCCCGAATCCCGCGCAACGGTCACCACCGAACAGGGGCAGCGCTGCCTGACCCGCCTGTGCCGGCACTGGAGCCACAAATTCCAGGTGAGCTTCGACGAACAGCGCGGCGAGATCGTCTTCGATCCGGCGCGCCTTACCCTGACCCGTTTCGAGGGTGGCCTGACGGTGGTCATCGACGCGCCGGACGCAGCCACGCTCGATCGCCTCGAACCGGTGGTGGCTGACCACATGCAGCGCATGGTGGCCGACGAAACCCTGCAGATCGACTGGCAGCGCTGAGCACTGCCGAGAGCGGCGAGCGAGCTGTTAGACTAGGCGGCCTTGAACGCCATCCAGGATCGTCAATGGATCGTCCCGTTTTTCGTCGCACATTCCTTCATCCGCGCTTCTGGCCATTGTGGGCCGGGCTGGGCTTGTTGTGGCTGACCGTGCAGCTGCCCTATGGCGCCTTGCTGCGCCTGGGCCGCGGTCTTGGCTGGTTGATGTACCTCGTCGCTGGCTCGCGCCGGCGCATTGCCACGCGCAACCTTGAGCTGTGCTTTCCGCAGATGTCCGCCGCCGAGCGCGAGAGTCTGCTGAAGGAAAATTTCGCCTCTACCGGTATCGCCTTCTTCGAGATGGCCATGAGCTGGTGGTGGCCGCGGGAAAAGCTCGCGCGCCTGGCGCATATCGAAGGCATCGAGCATCTGCAGCAGGCCCAGGCGCAAGGCCAGGGCGTGATCCTCATGGCGATCCACTTCACCACCCTGGAAATCGGCGCGGCCTTGCTTGGCCAAGTGCACACCATCGATGGCATGTACCGCGAACACCGCAACCCGGTATTCGATTTCGTGCAGCGCCGTGGCCGTGAACGTCACAACCTGGATGCCTCGGCCATTGAGCGCGAGGACGTGAGGGCGATGATCAAGGTGCTGCGCGCCGGGCGGGCGATCTGGTACGCGCCCGATCAGGATTACGGCCGCAAGCAGAGCCTGTTCGCGCCGCTGTTCGGCATCCAGGCGGCGACCGTTACCGCGACCACCAAGTTCGCGCGTCTGGGGCGCGCCATCGTGCTGCCATTCACCCAGCAGCGCCTTCCGGATGGCCAGGGCTATCGCCTGACCATCCATGCGCCACTGACCGACTTCCCCGGTGAGAACGAGGAGGCCGATTGCCTGCGCGTCAACAGGTGGGTCGAGCAGGCAATCGCCACGTGCCCGGCTCAGTACCTGTGGGCGCACCGCCGCTTCAAGACCCGCCCAGAAGGCGAGCCTAAGCTTTACTGACCCATCCCGACCCGGAATCGAAGCAATGAAGCAGGATGCTGTTGGCCGCCCGGCCACTACCGGGCTGATTCTCTCAGGCGGGGGCGCACGTGCTGCCTACCAGGTCGGGGTATTAGCGGCGATTGCCGATCTGTTGCCGGCTGACTCATCGCACAATCCCTTTCCGGTCATCGTCGGCACCTCGGCGGGGGCCATCAACGCCGTAAGCCTGGCCTGCGGCGCGCTGCATTTTCGCGAGGCGGTGAAGCGCCTGAGCAGCGTGTGGCGCAGCTTTCATACCGACCAGGTGTATCGTAGCGATTGGCCGGGCGTGCTGCGCCAGGCCAGCCGCTTCATCGGCCACAACATGCTTGGCCTCGGCAAGCAGGTGCCGGTAGCGCTGCTCGACAGTTCGCCGCTGGCCAAGCTGCTCGACCGTGAGCTGGATTTTTCCGGTATCGCGGCAGCCATCCGCCACCGCCAGCTGCGCGCTGTGGCGGTCACCGCGTTCGGTTACGAATCGGCCCAGGCGGTGACGTTCTACCAGGGGCGCGCGGCAATCGATCCCTGGTTCCGGCATCGCCGTGTTGGTGTGCCGACCCGCTTGGCGTTGCCGCATCTTTTGGCCAGTACGGCGATTCCTCTGATCTTCGAGCCGGTAAAAATCAACCGCGAATACTTTGGCGACGGCGCGGTACGGCAGATGGCGCCGATCAGCCCGGCGCTGCACCTGGGCGCAACCAAGGTGCTGGTAGTCGGAGTGAGTGGTAATCCGGTGAACAATCAGACCGGCGCACCGACTCCGGCGCCTGTCGGGGCGCAGCCGAGCCTGGCGCAGATTGCCGGGCACATGCTCAACAGCACCTTTATCGACAATGTGGAAAGCGATATTGAGCTGCTGGGGCGACTCAACCAGCTTGGCCGTTTGGTGCCGGCCGAGCAGCGCAGCCGCACCTATGGGCTGACGCCGGTAGAGGTATTGGTGATTTCCCCGAGCCAACCGCTGGACGTGATCGCTGCGCGGCATCGGCGTGAAATGCCAGCGGCGCTGCGCCTGTTCCTGCGTGGGCCTGGCGCGACCCGCGACGGCGGTGGCGGGGTGCTCAGCTACCTGCTGTTCGAGCCCGGTTATTGCAGCGAGCTGATCGAGCTGGGCTACCAGGATGCCATCGCCAAGAAGGCTCAGATCCAGGCGTTTCTCGGCCTGCTACCAAGCGACCCGGCTGAGTGACGCGCAAGCCCAGGAATGTTTCCTGGGCGGCTGTCATCAGCCGAAGCGTTCGAGCTGCATTTCCTGCAGGCGGCTCAGGGTGCGGCGAAACGCGAAGCCCAGATAGCCCTCGGTATACAACTCATCCAGCGCGACCGAGGCCTCCAGATAGAGCGGCACGCGGCGGTCGTAGCATTCGTCTACCAAGGCAATGAAGCGGCGCACGGCGTTGTCGTGAACCGACAGGGCGGGTAACTGCCGGTCGCCGGCGACCACCCGTTCGGCGGCGTCTTCGGTGCCGCGGGCGATCTTGGCCGGCTGCTGCTCGGCGCTGAGGGGGGGCACATCACCGAGCAAAATAGCCTTGAAGCGATCACACAGGAGGATGAAATCCTGAGCGGAGAGGGGCTGCTCACAAAGCTGCTCGAAGCTGCAGTACAGGATGGTCGTGCTGTGGCACCTTACACTGATCATCCGGTGGTTGATGGCCAGCGGCTCGCTGCTGGCAGGCGCGCCCTCGCTCAACGAGGCGAACACCGCGGGCAGGGCGCTTTGCTCGTCTGCCTGACGAATCCAATAGCGTTGCCGTAACTTGCCAGGGTGCTGGCGGTGATCCTGCTCGCCATTTACCTCCACGACGCGCATGTGCTGTTGCAGCGCTTCGATGGCCGGCAGAAACCGCTCACGGTTATGGCCGCCGGCATACAACTGCTCCGGCGGCTGATTGGAGGTAGCGACCAATACCACGCCCTCGTCGAACAGCGAGCGGAAGAGCCCACCCAGTAGCATGGCGTCGCCAATATCACTGACGAACAACTCGTCGAAGCACAGCACGCGGATTTCTTTGGCCAGCTCCCGCGCCAATACCCGCAGCGGCTCGGCAGTGCCGGTCAGCTCGAACAGGCGGCGATGCACCCAACCCATGAAATGGTGAAAGTGTTGGCGCCGTGCCGGCACCTGCAGCGAGTCATGGAAGCTGTCCATCAGCCAGGTTTTGCCACGCCCGACCGGGCCCCAGAGATAGACACCCTGGGGCAAGTCGCCGCGGTGCAGGGCTTCGTAACAGTGCTGCAAGTATTCGGCCGCCTGCTGTTGGGCGGCGTCGCGGACGAAACCCTGCTGTTCGACGGCCAGGCGATAGGCCTCTAACGGTGCAAGACTACTCATGCGTCGGGCGCCTGGAAGATGGTTTCGATGGGGCGTTCGAACAGCCGGGCGATCTTGAAGGCCAGGGGCAGGCTGGGGTCGTAGCGGCCGGTTTCGATGGCGTTCACCGTCTGCCGGGATACGCCCAGGCGTTCACCCAGCTCGGCCTGGGACCAACCCTGGCCATTGCGCAATTCGCGAACCTGGTTGATCACCGGTAGCGTCTCCAGCCCAGCCACGCGCCAAAGCCCCAGAGTGCGGCGAGCAGCGGCCATACTAAGAACATCGACAGGCGCGGAAACCCCGCTGTTTCCAAGAAGCCGTAGCTAAAGGTGATCAGTGCCGTGCCGACGAATGCCAGCGCCAAGGCTTCCAGATGGACCGCCCGGGCAAGCTCATCGAGCTGACGGATCTGGCGAATCACCGTGACGGCCACGGCGATCATCGGCACGATGGGAATCAGTGCGCACAGCGTCCGCAAGAGTCCTTCGGGCAACAGCACTTGGGTCAGGCTGCTCACCGCTACTGCGATGACGTAGGCAGTTATCGCCAGGCTGAAGTGAATGACGAAACGCTTGTAGTCGGTCATGGCGCTGTACCGCGAATGGAAAGTTACCTTTACATTAAGGGTGGCGCGCTCGCTTGGTCAAGCAAGCTTTACACTTTGGGTTGTGGTGCGCCCATTAACGGCAGTGGCGCCATTGCCGGGTCGCCTTGCGGGCAAGTTACGCTGCGGCCTGCCAATACTGACGTAGCGAAACCGATGGGGTGGCCGTTTGCATGTGAGTCACATGGCGTGCAGGGTCGAGACAGCATAGGCACCCAATGGCCGCTGGGTCTCGCAGACTGAGTCGATATAACTGTTATAAGCAAATTCTTACTCGGTATATGTCCTTTCGCTCCAGATGGTTATCCTGCGCGGCTACTGAATGAGCCGACAACGGCAATTGGGGCAGGTATGGATTTTGGCGGTATGGGCTTCGTTATCGCGGGGCTGGTGGTCGGCTTTATTGTCGGTATGACGGGCGTGGGTGGTGGTTCATTGATGACGCCCATTCTGCTCTGGTTCGGCATCAACCCAGCAGCGGCAGTGGGCACCGACCTGCTGTATGCCGCCATCACCAAGGCCGGCGGCGTATTCGTTCACCAGCGCAACCGCAATATCGACTGGTCGGTAACTGCCTGGTTGGCCGCAGGTAGCGTGCCGGCAGCCTTGCTGACGCTGCTGGCGCTGACTCTGCTGCCTGGCGATCAACACGCTACCAATGCGCTGATTAAACAATCGCTGGGCATCGTGCTCTTGCTGACTGCCACGGCGATCCTGTTCAAGAAGCAGCTGTTCGCCTTCGCCAGCCGCCACGCGGGTGACGGCTTCCATTTCAGCCCCGGGCGCCTGAATGCGCTGACCGTGCTGGTTGGTCTGGTACTGGGCTTTATGGTCACCCTGACTTCCATCGGCGCCGGTGCGCTGGGTACTGTGGCGCTGTTTCTGCTTTACCCGCTGATGCCCACGCGCCGCCTGGTGGGCACCGAGATTGCGCACGCCGTGCCGCTGACCCTGGTCGCCGGCCTTGGCCATGCTGGGCTCGGCAATCTGGATTGGGGCGTGTTGGGTTATCTGCTGCTGGGCTCGCTGCCAGGCATCTTCTTTGGCAGCCACCTCTCTGGGCGTGTGTCCGACAATCTGCTGCGCCCGTTCCTGGCGATCATGTTGATGGTGATCGGCTTCAAGCTGGCGTTCTAATCAGCGTAGACATGCCCCTTCGGAGCCGCTGTCACCAGCGATGACACACTATCGAAGGGGCGCGCTACACGAGGTTCTGGCAGCGTTCTCTCACCAGAGCAACGGTTTGCTCTGGCCTTTCCAGAATAGCCAGCGTTGTCGTTCATGGTGTTCGCCGGTGCCGATCTGCCAGGCCGGGCGACCGGCTTCCAGATCGATCAGACAGACGAAACCAGCATAGCTGGACACGGCCAGGGTTTTGCCGTCGGCCGACAGATCCATGGCACAGATGGTCGAGCCAATGAAGTGCTGCCAACGCTCAGTGCCCTGGTCGTCAAAAGCCCTTAGATAACCGTAAGCATCACCAACGATGAACGTATCGCCACGGGAAACCCCAGCGTAGACGCGGGCACCATCCTGGACGATCGGAGTGCGCTGATCCTCGCTGTAGAAGTCGGTTTGCAGGCCTGGCAAGTCGGCCACGGCGACGCTAAGGGTGGCGCCGTTGTAGAAGTGGCAGGCGTTGAGTATCAGGCGATCGCTACGGCTGTTGAACAAGGCGAAATGCGTATATTCGCCTACCGGGCCGACATCAGCGACCTGCAGCAGGTCGCTGCCAAATACCAGATGGCTACTAGACTGCTCGCCGACCGCGATCCAGCGGCCATCTGCCGATACCGCGCCGTGTTCCATCGACAGCCCTAGGCTTATGTCATCGGTGGGCGTGCCCCTGCGCAGGTCTTCGCGGATATCCGCCGGGCGTGGCAGCAAGCGCGTGGTGGCCTCCTTGGCCAGCACGAATATGCCGTCCGAGCTGACCAGCAGCAAACGTTGACCATCCGGGAAGGGAATCAGTGCGGTCGGCGTTGGTGGATGTTCAAACGCTGCAAATCCGGCATCCACCGGTAAGCCTTCCAGACCTGTGGGCCAGGCGAACTGGGCGACCTGAGGGCCGTTCCAGCCATCGTGCACGCTGATGCCGGATGCTCTGGCGAACGCGAAATAACGGCGTGCCGGGCAGCGGCCGAAAAAGTCGATACCAATAACGTCGTGCCACTGGTTGCCGTGAATATGTACCAGGCGCCCGCGTTCGTAGGAGCTGCCGACGCGTGCCAGCAGGCTACCATCGTCGAGCAGCGCGAGGGCACTGATGCTCTGAGCCTGCTCATCCAGCAAGGGCACCAGTGGCAGATGGGCAGGTGGCCAGTCGGTACGAAAGTTGGCGCGGCTGGCATCATCCGCATTCGTTTCATTGGCGGTCTGCAGCGCTTCCAGCAGGGCCGGCAGCAAATGCTCGGTCGGCGCCTGTTGTGGTTCTTTCAGGCCGTCCCAGCCCTGGCTGAGGCCCTGCTCGACATAGCGATTTACCTGCTTGGCGTAGTCCAGCACGGCGGCTTGCCATTGCTGTTGGGGAGTTAGAGTCGTCATGCTTGAAGCGCTCCTTGACGCTGTTGCGCTGCCGCTCAGGGCAGCATCCCTAGCCAATTATTCGATCCGCATTCTATCGGGCTGCTGACTGGCCTTGCGCCGAGAGCATCGCGTTCTCGGCATGGTAGAGCGATGGCGGTGATCATTCGTTCCCAGCGATATAGAAATGGCTAATAAGTCGTTGGTATCGCGATTATTTATGGCTAGCAATACCGACTTTTTCGCAATACTTACCGTGCCTTCCTTTGCCGCTGGCGCTACTGTTTATGCTCTCTGTACGATCAGGGAGGTAGCGCTAGCGGAGCGTATTTACCCGACCCATATGGCTGGCGGATAATGCGCCAGTCGTAGCGTTCGCGATGGGCCATCATGGTGCGTCAACGTGGGATCAGAGGGAAAAATGGCTGCGAAGACCGTCACCAGCAAGCAAGTTGAAGTACAGCGCATCGTCGATGTGCTGTTCAAGGCCATCGCTCAGCATCGCTTGCCGCCAGGGACGCGCCTGATCGAAGCGCAGATCGTCGAGACCCTGCAGGCCAATCGCAACCATGTGCAGGCGGCGTTGCAGCGCCTGGCGTTGCAGCGCGTTGTGACCATCGAGCCGAACCGCGGCGCGATGGTCGCTCAGCCCAGCGCCAAGGAGGCGCGCGAAGTCTTCGCTGCACGGCGCGCCATCGAGCGGGCCATCGTCGAAAGCATCACGCCGGCGATCATGCACAAGCAGCGTCAGCGGGTGGCCACGCACATGAGCAACGAGCGCAAGGCCACCAGCGCTACCGACCGCCGCGCCATCGTTCGCGAGCTGAGCGAGTTTCACCTGATGCTCGGCGAGATCAGCGGCAACTCGGTGCTCAGTGAAATTCTCGCCAACCTGATGGTGCGCAGCTCACTGATCGTCGCCCTCTACCAGCGCAACGACGTACCGTCCTGCGCATCGGACGAGCATCAGCAAATCATCACCGCCCTGGAGAACGGCGATCATGGGCGGGCTGCCGCGGTGATGCTCGAGCACCTGGGCGAGCTCGAAGACCAGTTGGATCTGGACGATCAGGCCGAGCCCGAGGTCAATCTGCGTCAGGCCCTGGCAGGGCTGTAACGTGGCACCTCATGGATCTGCCATGAATGCGGCCGATCAGCTTCCTTGCCGTTGCGCGATGGGTTGCGACTCAAAGCGCCATCTCCCGCCTGAACACCTCCAGCGTATGGGCCTTGACCCGAACGAACTCGGGATGGCTCATGATCTCCGCACCCCGTGGCCGGGGCAGATCGAACCTGACGATTTCGGCAATTTGGGTGGGGCGCCGGGTCAGCAGCAGTATCTCATCGGCCAGAAATACCGCGTCTTCCAGATCATGAGAGACGATCAGCATGGTGACGCCGGTGGCCAGTTGCACTTCCTGCAATTTGTCGCGGATGAACAAGGTCATCTCGAAGTCCAGCGCGGAAAACGGCTCGTCGAGGAACATCACTTCCGGGCGCGGCGCCAGGGCCCGCATGATGCACACGGTCTGTTGCTGGCCGCCTGAAAGTTCGTACGGATAACGATTCAGGTCGAAGCGGATATCGAACATCTGCGTCAGCTCATCGACGCGCGATTTCACATCGGCCTTGCTCATGCCCTGACGAACCAGCGGGTAAGCGATGTTGGCGCGGGCACTCATCCACGGAAAGAGCGCATCTCGGTAGTTCTGGAACACGTAGCCGATCTTGGTCTGGGCGAGCGTCTTGCCATCGAACAGAATCTCGCCTTTATCCATCGGCATCAGCCCGGCGATCATGTTCATCAGTGTCGATTTGCCGCAGCCGTTGGGCCCGAAGGTAGAGACGATCTTGCCGCGCGGCAGGTCGAGATCCAGGTCGGTATACAACGGCTGGCCGGCAAAGGCTTTGCTCAAGCCGCGAATGGTGACGTGGGTGTCGGCGTGTGGTGCAGCGCCGGCTACCGACGAGGTGCCGTTTGCGGCGGCGAGGGAAAGCGCGTGCGTCATGCCTGGCTACTCCAGTGGACGGTTTTTTTCTCGATCAGCAGGAACGCCAGATTGAGCAGATAGCCCAAGGCGCCGGTGATCAGGATCGAGGCGTACATGTCTTTGATATTGAATACCTGTTGGGCATCGATGATCCGGTGCCCCAGGCCGTTTTCCGAGCCGATGAACATTTCCGCGACGATCACAATCACCAGGGCGATGGACACCCCGGTACGCAAGCCGACGAAGGTTTGCGCGAGGCTTTCCATCAGCAGGATGTCCTTGAAAATGTGCCAGCGGGAAATGCCCATTACCTTGGCTGCCATCAGCCGGGTTTTCTTGGCGTTCATCACGCCGTAGGCGCTGTTGAACAGAATCACCAGCACGGCAGCGAACGCAGCGATGGCGATCTTGATCGCATCGCTGATGCCGAATATCAGCATGAACAGCGGGATCAGCGCCGAGGAGGGCGTCGAGCGGAAGAAGTCGATCAAAAATTCTAGGCTGCGGTAGACCTTTTCGCTACTGCCCAGAATGACGCCCAGCGGCACCCCAACCGCGGCCGCGAAAGCGAACGCGGCGAGCGTTCGGTACAGCGTCGAGGCGATGTCGGTGCGCATGGACGATTCGCTGAACGACTGGAACATGAACCCCAGCGTTTCCAGCGGCGAGGGCAGCAGAACGGGATTGAGCCACTGTGCGCTGACGGCCAGTTGCCACAGCAGAAACAGCAGCAGCGGGCCGATCAGCGGCAGCAGGCGCGAAGACCAGTGTGACGTCATGACGATTCTCCTCAGCCCTGATAGATCAGCGCAGCCACGTCGATCGGTTTGCTGAAGATCTTGCGCTCGGTGAACACGTCATAGAACTTCTGGAACCATTGCAGGTTGTCGCCTTGCAGGTCGGAGTACATGACGAAGCCCGGCAGCGGCACCTCGTTCACCAGATCCGATTCGATGCTGGTGTAGCCGACGATGTTCTCTCGTGCCTGCTCCGGCTGTGCGGCGATGAACTCCACGGCTTTCTGGTAGGCGGCGATAAAGGCTTTGGTTTGCTGCGGCTTGCTCTCGATAAAGCTGCTGTTCAGTGCCGCTGCGCCACCGAACCAAGGGGCGTCGGCATTGCCGAGCACGTATTTGGAGATGACGCCGGTTTCCAGCGTGCGCGACAGGTTCTTCATGCGGCCCACGGTGCCGGTCGGCTCCAGGGTATAGACCCCGTCGATCTGGCCGGCCGCCAGGGCTGGCGCGTGCTGGCCGACAGGCAGTTCGATGACGGAAGGATCGCTGAAGCCGTTTTTTTCCAGAATGATCTTCGCCATTGTGACGTTCTGGATGCCCGGGCCGCAGGCGATTTTCTTGCCTTGCAGATCGCTGATGCTTTGCGCGGTGCTGTTGAGGGGCACCAGAAACTCATCCAGAACCAGGCGATGGTTCGACGGGTTGGAGCAGATGATCTTGAACAGCCCCGGCATGGTGATCGCGCCAAGGCCGAGGGCGCCGGTCGCGGTGCCGTTGGCGCAACCGTGAATGCGACCGGTGATCATGCCCTCGACGATTTGCTGCGGGCTGGAGAACTTGACGCCTTTTACGTTCAGCCCAGCGTCCTTGAAAAAACCTTGCTCCAGGGCGACATACAACGGCAGGCCGCCAACGATGGGCCAATAGCCGATGCGGATTTCCTCGTCATCGGCGGCGAACGCGCCGGCAGGAAGCAGGCTGCCCAGCGTCAACGCACTTCCCGTCACGCCTAACCACTTCAGCAATTGGCGACGATCCAGCTGGAGAGAACGGTTTTCAGGTTTGCGGTCTTTCATCGGTTTTCCCTGTTTTCAGATGGGCAATGTGGCTTGTACAGAGCTGCAAGCACGTGCCGTTCCAGGTTGATAAATTTATAAAATTCAGTTGGTTGCATGATTTTTGACGAGTTGCTGGGAGCGATATCGGCGCAGCCTCGATAAACAGGCCCCAGGTTGGCGCGTGCGGTGATCCGGGTCGTCACGGCCTGATCAGGCGTGGCTGCGCTCGCTCGAAGGTCTTGCGGCCGGCCTTGTAGCCCATCAGCGGCGGGCTTATCTCCGCTACCACCGCGGCCGGCGAGGGTGCATCGAAGACGATGAAGTCGGCGCGGCAACCGGGCGTCAGGCCATAGTCGGGCAGGCGCAACAGGCGTGCCGACTCACTCGACACCCAGCTCAGGCAACGCAGCAGTTCGGCCTCGGTAGCCAGTTGGCTGACGTTGGCGAACAGGTTGGCCTGGCGCACCAGCGAGGCGTCTCCGTAGGGGGTGAAAGGGTTGCCGATGTTGTTGGTCGATAGCGAGCAGGTCACGCCACAGGCATGCAGATGCTGCAAGGGCGCCAGGCCACGGGGCCGGTTGTGGAAGTGCTCGCGGCCGGTGAGGAACAGGTCGGTACTCGGCAGGCAGGTGACCTGCACGCCGGCCTCGGCCAGCGATTCGGCAACCGCCAGCAGGGTGTCCCTGGGCAGTGCCGAGAGCTTGGTCACATGGCCGATGGTTACCCGGCCAGCCCAGCCGTGCTGATGGGTGCAGCGGATCACCTCGCCGATGGTCATGCCTTCGGGGTTCAGGTCGAAATCCAGATGAAAATCCAGATCGCGATCGAACTCCACCGCCAGCTCGAACAGCCGGCGAATCTGCGCGCCGGGGTCGGCATCGGTGTAGGGGCAGCCGCCAAGCACCTCGGCGCCCTGGGCTAGCGCCTCGCACAACAGGGCTTCGGTGCCGGGGTTGTTGAGCAGGCCCTCCTGGGGGAACACGCAGATTTCCAGGCTGATGGCCCAGGCGTAATCGGCCTTCAGGCGGCGCACGGCGTTGAAGCCAGTGAGGCCGATCTGCGGGTCGATCTCGACGTGGGTGCGCATGTGCGTGGTGCCCTGGGTGATGGCCTTTTCCAGCACCTGGGCGCCGCGCCCGTAGACGTCCGCTTCGGTGAAGTCGGCCTTGGCCGAACGGGTCTGGGCGATGGCCTCGGCGAGGGTGCCTTCGCTGAGCTGGCAGCGCTGCATGATGCAGGCCTTGTCCAGATGGATATGAGTTTCCACCAGGCCCGGCAGCAGCAGCTTGCCCTGCAGGTCGAGGATCTCGGCGCCGGCACCTGGCGCACTGACGAAGCGGCCGTCTTCCACGTACAGGGTCTGCAGCGCCTGGGCATCGGCGCCGAGGCGGGCGTTGATGAGGGTCAGGGCGCTCATGCTGCCGCTCCTTCGCCGAGATAGGCCGCTTCCAGTTCCGGATCGCCGCGCAACGCTTCGGCACTGCCGGATTTGACGATGCGCCCGGTCTCCAGCACGTAGGCGCGGTCGGCTACCTGCAGGGCGAGGTTGGCCATCTGGTCGACCAGCAGCAGGGTCACGCCTTCGTCGCGCAGGGCGGCCAGGGCGTCGTACAGCTCGCCGATCATGGCGGGAGACAGGCCCAGGGAAGGCTCGTCGAGCAGCAGGATCTTCGGCTTGGCCATCAGCCCGCGGCCGACCGCCACCATCTGCTGTTCGCCGCCCGAGAGCAGGCCGGCCGGGCTGTCGATACGATCACGCAGGCGTGGGAAGCGGCGCAGGATGGCTTCGATTTCCGCGTCGGCATCGAAGGCCTCCTTGCGTGAGTAACCGCCGAGCAGCAGGTTGTCGCGCACGCTGAGCTGCCCGAACACCTGGCGGCCCTCCGGTACCAGGGCCAGGCCGCGGGCAGCGATGGTGCTGGCATCGGCGTGCTCGATGCTTTCGTTATCGAGCAGGATGCTGCCGCCACTGGCTTTGTGCAGCCCGGCCAGGCATTGCAGGATGCTCGACTTGCCGGCGCCGTTGGCACCCAGAATGGCAATCAGCTCGCCCGGATTAACGACGATATTGACCTTGTCGACCACTGGCGCGGCGCCGTAGTCGATGACCAGATCCTTGATGTACAGGCGAGCATCGCGCGAACCGTCCCAGGCTTCGGCCCGCGGTGTGGCCTGGTAGCTGGTGCCGCCGAGATAGGCAGCGATGACGCGTTCGTCCTTGCGCACCTCATCCGGTACGCCCCAGGCGATTGGCTTGCCGGCGTCGAGCACCAGCAGGCGCTCGGACACGGCCATCACCAGGCCCATATCGTGCTCGACCAGAATGACCGCGATGCCGAACCCGGCGAGTGTCTTGAAAAGGCCGGCCAGGCGGTCGGTGTCGCTGCGGCTGAGCCCGGCAGCCGGCTCGTCGAGCAGCAGCACGCGCGGGCAGGTGGCCAGGGCGCGGGCGATTTCCACCAGGCGGCGGTCGACGTGGGCCAGGTCATCGGCCGGGGTGTTCACCGAGCCTCCATAACCGACCAGCGTCAGCAACTGCAGCGCCAACTGGCGCCGGGTTTCGCTGGCGCACTTCAAGGGCAGACCGAGACGGCCTTGCTGCATGGCCACCAGCAGGTTCTCCAGCACCGACAGTTCGCCGAACAGCTGGGTGGTCTGGTAGGTACGGGCGATGCCGGCCCGGGCGATCTTCCAGGCCGGCAGGCCGGCCAGGGGGCGGCCCAGGTCGATGCTGCCGCTATCGGGTGCGTAGAAGCCGCTGATCATGTTCAGCACCGTGGTCTTGCCCGCGCCATTGGGGCCGATGATGCTGGTGATGCTGCCCGGTGGTGCCTGCAGGCTGACGTGTTGCGCCGCCTGGACGCCGCCAAAGCGAATGCCGATATCCTTGACCAGCAGGCCGTCGCGGGCGGCGCTGTCCTGCTGGAAAAACGCGCTCAGTTGCGCCTGGTCGAAGGCCGCCGGGGCGCACTGGTGAACTGGCCGCAGCCACAGGCTGGCCAGGGTGCCGAGCAGGCCCCGAGGCGCTGCCCAGAGCACACTGAGCAACAGCACCGAGAAGATCAGCAGGCGGTATTCGGCGAAATCCGAGAGCATTTCCGGTAGCAGCACGATCAGCAGGGCGCCGAGCAGCGGGCCGAACAGGGTGCCGCTGCCGCCGACGATCACTGCTAGCACGAACAGGATCGACTGCGAAAAGGGGAACGAAGCCGGGTTGATGAACATCATCAGTGGCGCCACCAGCGAACCGGCCAGGCCGGTGAGTAGGGCGGACAGGGCGAAGGCCAGGGTCTTGGTCTGCACCGGGTTGAAGCCCAAGGAGCGGGCGGCGATCTCGGTGGATTTCACCGCGCGCATGGCCATGCCCCAGCCGCTGTGGCGCAGGCGCTGGAACAGGGCCAGGGCGGCGATCATCAGGCCAGTGGCGATCAACGCTATGCTCACGCTCGGGTCGAGGCTACCGATTTCTGGCATGGGGATGCCCATCAGGCCGTTAGCCCCGCCGGTCAGCGAGCGCCATTCGATCAGGCCGTGATGCACCACCAGGGCGAAGGCGATGGTGATCATCGCCAGGTATGGGCCGCTGACGCGCAGGGCGGGAATCGCCAGCAGCGCGCCAATGGCGCCACAGGCCAGGGCAGCGGCGATCATCGCCAGGCCCAGGGGCAGGCCGGCCATGGTCAGCAGTGCCGAGACATAGGCGCCGATGGCGTAGAAGGCGATATGGCCGAAGGAGATCTGCCCGCTCAGGCCGATCAGGATGTTCAGGCCCACGCCGACCACCACTGCCAGGGCGCAGAAGGTGAAGACCAGCAGCGAGTAGCTATCGAGCAGCAGTGTGGCGGCGATGCAGGCCAGCGTCAGCAGAGCCAGGGAAATAGGGGCGAACAGGGAATTTTTCAGGGTCATACTTTCACCAGGGTCTTGCTGCCGAACAGGCCATTGGGGCGCAGCGCCAGGGCCAGAATGACCAGGGCGAAGGTGAACAACTGGGTGAAGGCCGAGCCGAAATAGACGGTCACCAGCGCCTCGACCAACCCGAACAGCAGGCCGGCGGCGAATACTCCGCCAGCGCTGGCGATGCCGCCAAGAATCGCCACGGCGAAAGCCTTGAGGCCGAACAACATGCCCATCTCGGCATTCACGCTGAACAGCGGCGCGATCAACAGACCGGCGATGGCGGCGAATACGGTCGACACGGCAAAGGCCACGGCCACTACTCGATTGACGCGGATGCCCATCAGCATCGCCGCTTTGGGATTCTGTACGCAGGCTTCCAGCACCTTGCCCAGGCGCGTGTAACGGCGCACCAGAAACAGCGCCAGGGCGATGCCGCCGCCTACCAGCGGAATCAGCAGTTGCAATACGCCGACGTTGTTGCCGAACAGCTCCAGGTGCTGGTTGGCCAGCGCCGAGGTGAACTGCCGTGGCTCCTTGCCAAAGGTGAACAGCGCCAGGTTGTCGACCAGGATGCCGGCGGCCACTGTCGCCATCAGCCAGGCTTCGGAGCCGCGCGAGTGGAAAGGGCGCACCAGAAAACGTTCGATGATCAGCCCGTAGAGGGCACACAGCGACAGGGTCGCCGGAACTGCCAGCCACAGTGGCCAGCCCCAGGTGATGGCGAAGCTGTAGCCGAGTACGGCGCCGACCATCATGGCGCTGCCCTGGGCGAAATTGACCGTACGTGACACCACATAGGTGATGTGGAAGCCCAGGGCCAGCAGGGCATACATGCTGCCCAGTCCGAGCCCGGTGATGATGGCGGCGGTGATCATGACGATAGTCCTCAGAGCGGGCCGTTAGGCCCCCTCGTATACGGCTTCAGGGGGCGAGCGGAACGATGCGGCCGTCGACGAAATGGGTGAAGACGTAGTCGTCCGGGCCAAGGGCGTCGTGCTTGGTCGGTGTGAAGGGCTGGGTGTAGTCCTTGATCAGGCCCTGGTAGCTGTCGATTGCATAGAAGCCATCGCGCACCTTGCTGCCCTGGGTGTCGCCGGCCTTTTCGATGGCCGCGGCGGCCAGGTGCATGGCGTCGTAGGCATTGGCGATGCCCACCGCCGGGGTCACGTCGGCCAGGCTCTTGATCTCCGGGAAGCGCTGTTTGAGGGCCGCCAGCACGCTGTCGCCCCTGGCGCTGTTGTGGTCGGTGAACACGTAGGTCTGGATGAAGTGCACGCGGCTGGCGTTGGGGCCGGCCAGCTCGCTGAAGCGGCCACCTGCCGGGCCCCAGTGGGAAACCACCGGCACGTCCCAGCCCATGCGATCAAGGGACTTGACCACCTGGGCCGAGGGGCCGACGTTGCCGACCATCAGCAGGGTGTCGGCGCCGGCATTCTTCAGGCGGGTGAGTTGCGGCACCACGTCGAGGTCGCTGTCTTCGATGCGCTCGATGCCGGCGTAGTCCATGCCGCGTTTGGCCAGGGCGGCCTTGAAACCGATTTCATTGGATTCGCCCCAGGGATTGTTGATCAGGATCATCCCTGGCTTCTTCATGCCTTTCTTCACGCCGTACTCGACCAGTGCTTCGTCGACCAGCTCATCCACCGCTGACACGCGGAATACGTAATTGTCCTTCGCACCGTTCTCGGTGATCTTGGTACCAGCAGCCCAGATACCCATGAACGGCACTTTCAGCTGGTTGGCCAGTGGCACGATGGCCAGGGACACCGGCGTGTCGAGGCCGCCGAACAGCACGGTGACCTTTTCCCGCTGCGCCAGTTCGCGAGCGGCCAGCATGCCCTTGGCCGGGTTGCTTTCATCGTCGCGACGAATCAGTTGTACCGGGCGGCCGAGAATGCCGCCCTTGGCGTTGATTTCGTCGATAGCCACCGTCAGCCCGCGGGTCAGCGCCTCGCCGGATTTCGCCGACTGCCCGGACAGAGCGGCAACCAGGCCGACCTTGATTGGCTCCTCGGCGTGCGCCGGAGCGTTCAGTGCCATACCGAGGCTGGCAACAGCCACCGCACAGGGCAGCAGGCGGCGTAGTGGGGATAACAGTTTGCGCATGAGCTTTCTCCTTATTGCTAGCATTTGTATATAATTTGCTAGCAAACCTGGTGCCACAACGCGCAAACTGGCCGTTCCGGGGTTTTCCCGGAATATCCATTGCCGGCGTGCACGAATAGCGTGCATGCCGCACCACATGCAGGCACGAACAGTGCCTCGGCACGATCAACGAATTGGGAGAGCAGGTATGAGTGAAATGAATGAGGCCGTGCAAATTGTTAGCGATTTCCTGGCGGCATCCATGGCGCCGGATCCGGTCAAGGCTGCTACCTACATGAGTGACGACGTGCGCATCACCTTCACCGGTGGGCGTCACATGCCTACGCCCCAGGACATCACCGCCTTCAACGGCTCACGCTACGCCTGGGTGAAAAAGGCCCTCGGCCAGTTCGACTGGACCGAGCGCGACGACCATACCGTCGTTTACTCCAATGGCACGCTGTACGGCGAGTGGCCGGACGGCAGCAGCTTTTCCGGTAATCGCTATCTGGATCGTTTCGAAGTCCGCAACGGAAAGATCACCCGCATGGACGTCTGGAACGACAGCGCCGAGTGGCTGCTGACACCGGAAATCGCCAAGGCCTGACTGTGCGCTGACAGGTCGACATGCCGGCCTGTCACGACCGCTTTCGCGTCGGTCGTGGAATCCTCAAGGGGAATTGGCGAATAATGCTGCCATTGGCTAGCGCCGCCCCAACACAGGAATCCATTTTCCATGAGCGCCTCCACACCTCCTTTGGTTCTCTCGATCCAGTCCCATGTTGCCCTCGGCCATGTCGGCAACGACGCCGCCGTGTTTCCGTTGCAGCGCCTGGGTTTCGAAGTGCTGCCGGTACACACGGTGCAGTTCTCCAACCACACCGGCTACGGGCAGTTCCGCGGCCAGGTGTTCGATGCCGAGCATATCCGTGAGGTGCTCGCCGGTTTGCGTGACCGTGGCGTGCTATCGAAGGTCTCGGCGGTGCTTTCCGGCTACCTGGGCGATGCGGCGATTGGTGGCGTGATACTCGAAGCGGTGGACGAGATTCGCCGGGATAACCCGGGCGTGCGCTACCTCTGCGATCCGGTGATGGGTGATGTGGGGCGGGGGGTATTCGTCAACGCGGCGATCCCGGATTTTCTGCGCAACCTGGCGATACCCTGCGCCAACATCATCACCCCCAACCAGTTCGAGTTCGAGCTGCTGACCGGCAGCAAACTCGACAACATCGATGAGGCCGTGCGGGTAGCGCGCCAGTTGCGTGGTCGCGGACCCGATGTGGTGGTCATCACCAGTCTGGCCACGCCGGATATTCCTGCTGACCAGCTCTGTACGCTGGCGGTCAACGGTGAAGGTGCCTGGCTGGTGAGCACGCCGCGCCTGGCGCTGCA
The DNA here is from genome assembly GCF_900142655.1 of Phytopseudomonas punonensis. Lineage (GTDB taxonomy): Bacteria > Pseudomonadota > Gammaproteobacteria > Pseudomonadales > Pseudomonadaceae > Aquipseudomonas > Aquipseudomonas punonensis. Next base: position 542,458 of record NZ_FRBQ01000003.1, read on the forward strand.
TCCGCTGCCCAACGGTATGGGCGATGTATTCTCGGCGACGTTGCTGGCCCGGTTGCTGTCCGGGCATGCATTGCCGCAGGCATTGGAACTGGCGACGGCAACGCTTTATGCGCTGGTGCAGGAAACCAGCGAAGGCTCGCGTGATCTGCCGCTGGTCAGGGCTCAGGAGCAGATTGTCGAGCCGGCGCAGCGTTATGAAGCAAGCGAAGTGGTCAGCCAATGAACGGATATGCATGGTGTGCAGCGGCCCTGCTGCTGATCAGCGTGCACAGCATGGCCTGCGAGGTGGATACCGCTGCTGCGGTTCGCGACCAGACGTATGGCAATTTCGTCATCCCGGTGCGGGTCAAATCCGGCGAGCGCTGCGTGATCCTCGATCAGCTCAGCGACGAGGGCCGCAAGACGCGTATGGACCTGTGGGTGCCAGTGGAAAAAATGGGTAACAGCACGCCCAAGTTGGGTCGCTGGAAGCGTGAGTACAAGGTCGACGGCGATGTCGCCAAGATGGACCGCTTCGTCTACCTGGCCGGCGACAAGGCGGGGGAGGATTCAGTGGTGTTTTCCTCGTTCCCCAATGGGCAGGAGCGGAGGGCCGTCGAATACCGCATCCGTATCGAGTGACCCATCGGGGGCAGTCGGGGTGTTTGCGTCAGCCCTGCGGTGCCTTGCTATTGCTCATGGTTGTTGTGGGCGCTTGAGGCATTAGGCGCCGTAATCAGGCGCTAATGCTGGCGCTCAATGCTGATATCAACCAGCTTGCCGTCGATGAAGCGCAGATTGCGCACCGCGCCATTCCTGGGCGCATAAGACCAGGTTTGAACTTCTACCGAATGCGCTCGATTCGGATTGGCGGGTCGCCTATCCGGCGGCTCTATAAGGCTTTGAGCGGGTGTTCCACAGAGGGTCTGCACCCGGTCAACAGTATCGCCCAGAGCGATCAGCGAGGTACCGCAGCGCATCGCTGCCAGGCCCGGCATCGTGACGAAAAGCAGGGCCCATAGCAGCGTCGTCTGATTCATCTTTTTCTTCATGGCGCTTTCTCGCGGTTTTCAGCTACCGGTTAAGCCTTAAGGAGGTTGCCAACGAAAATGATGGGTAGAGAGTCTGCTAAACGCAACCTAAGACCTAGCACGCCTGCAGCCATGAAGATCTTTTTCACTATCTGACGGCCATTTCGGGGCAGCAGCCGGCTTGCACATTTAACTGGAAGGTAGCCGGATGTCGGTTGGTAGCAATTGACAAAAAGCCGTCCATTTCATAATTTTGTGCGCACGCAAACGTTTGCGTTTTCATAACAACGACAATAACCACGGAGTTCGCCCATGTCCGGTTTCCGTCCTGCCCGGCTCTGCGCCGCCATCGCCCTTGGCGCCGCTGCCCTTGTCAGTTTCTCCAGTGCCCATGCCGCCGAAGGTGATACGCCTCGTGTTGCGCTGGTCATGAAATCCCTGGCCAACGAGTTCTTCCGCACCATGGAAGATGGCGCCAAGGCCTACCAGAAAGAAAACCCTGGGCAGTTCGAATTGATCGCCAACGGCATCAAGGACGAGACCGATACCTCGGCGCAGATCCGTATCGTCGAGCAGATGATCGTTGCCAAGGTCGATGCCCTGGTTATCGCCCCGGCCGATTCCAAGGCCCTGGTGCCGGTGATCAAGAAGGCCAGCGATGCCGGCATCAAGGTCGTCAATATCGACAACCGTCTCGACCCTGAGGTGGTGAAGAGTAAAGGCCTGGACGTGCCGTTCGTGGGCCCGGACAACCGCAAGGGCGCGCGCCTGGTCGGTGAATACCTGGCGCAGAACAAGCTCAAGGCTGGCGACGAAGTCGGCATCATCGAGGGTGTGTCCACCACCACCAACGCCCAGCAGCGCACCGCGGGCTTCAAGGACGCCATGGAAGCGGCCGGCATGAAGATCGTCGGCGTGCAGTCGGGTAACTGGGAAATCGACCGTGGCAACGCGGTGGCCTCGGCCATGCTCAACGAGTACCCGGATCTGAAAGCGCTGCTGGCCGGCAACGACAGCATGGCACTCGGCGCGGTATCTGCCGTGCGTGCCGCCGGCAAGAAAGACCAGGTACAGGTGGTCGGTTACGACAACATCAACGCCATCAAGCCGATGCTCAAGGACGGTCGCGTGCTCGCCACCGCCGACCAGTTCGCGGCTCGCCAGGCGGTGTTCGGCATCGAGGCGGCGCTCAAGCTGGTCAAGGGTGAGCCTACCGGTGCGAAAGACGGCGTGATCGAAACTCCGGTCGAACTCGTGACCAAGCCGTGACCCATGCAGTAGTGGCCGGCGAGACCGTTCTCGCCGCCCGCAATATCGGCAAGACCTACGTCCAGCCCGTGCTGGGCGGGGTCGAGCTGGAGCTGCGCGCCGGTGAAGTGCTGGCGCTGACCGGCGAGAACGGCGCCGGTAAAAGTACCCTTTCGAAGATTTTCTGTGGGCTGGAGCAACCGACTACCGGCTCCCTGAGCTTTCTCGGCCAGCCCTATGCGCCGGCCAGTCGCCGCGAGGCCGAGCGTCTCGGTGTGCGCATGGTGTTGCAGGAGCTCAACCTGCTGCCGACCCTGACCGTGGCCGAGAACCTGTTTCTCGACAACCTGCCCAGCCGTGGCGGTTGGATTGCCCGTGGCCGCCTGCGCGAGATGGCGCGTGAGGCCATGGCCCGGGTCGGCCTGGAGGCCATCGACCCGGATACTCCGGTCGCCGCGCTGGGCGTGGGCCATCAGCAGATGGTCGAGATCGCCCGTAACCTGATCGGCGATTGCCGCGTGCTGGTGCTCGACGAGCCAACGGCGATGCTCACCGCCCGTGAGGTCGATTTGCTGTTCGAGCAGATCCAGCGCTTGCGCGATGCCGGTGTGGCCATCGTCTATATTTCCCATCGCCTGGAAGAACTGGCGAAAGTGGCCCAGCGCGTGGCCGTGCTGCGCGATGGTCAACTGGTCGCCGTTGAGCCCATCGACCTTTACAGCAGCGACGAGCTGGTCACCCTGATGGTCGGCCGCGATGTCGGCGATGCCATCGATCTGGGCGAACGGCAGATCGGTGCGCCGCTGTTGCAGGTCAGCAATCTGTGCCGCCGCGGCAAGGTCGACGACGTGTCGTTCAGTGTGCGGGCCGGGGAGATCTACGGCATTTCCGGGCTGATCGGCGCTGGCCGTACCGAATTGCTGCGGCTGATCTACGGCGCCGACCCCGCTGACAGCGGCCAGGTGGCCATCGGCAATCCGCCTGTGCCGGTGCGCGTGCGCTCACCCGCTGAAGCGGTGGGCCATGGCATTGCGCTGATCACCGAAGATCGCAAGGGCGAAGGCCTGCTGCTCGGCCAGCCGATTGCCGCCAACCTGGCGCTGGGCAATATGCCGGCGGTGTCCAAACACGGCGTGATGCGTCCGGCGGCCGAACAGGCACTGGCACAGCGGCAGATCGACGCCATGCGCATTCGCTGCAACGGCGCTCATCAGGCGGTCGCAGAATTGTCCGGCGGCAACCAGCAGAAGGTGGTCATCGGCCGCTGGCTGGAGCGCGACTGCCAGGTACTGCTGTTCGACGAGCCGACCCGCGGCATCGACGTTGGCGCCAAGTTCGAAATCTACGGCCTGCTCGGCGAGCTGGCGCGCCAGGGCAAGGCCTTGGTGGTGGTGTCCAGTGACCTGCGCGAGCTGATGTTGATCTGTGACCGTATCGGCGTGCTGTCCGCTGGCCGCCTTATCGAAACATTCGACCGCGACGACTGGAGCCAGGACCGTCTGCTGGCTGCCGCTTTTGCCGGCTACCGCAGCCGCGAAGCCCTGATCGGCGATGTCGCCCCCCCGTTACAGGAGCTTTCCCAATGACCACTCCGTCCGCCACGCCCACCAAGCGCAGTGGCACGCACCAGGGCCTGGGCACCTACCTCGGCCTGGCTGGCGCGTTGCTGGCGATGATCGTGCTGTTCTCATCGCTGAGCAGCCATTTCCTGTCCTACTCGACCTTCACCACCCTGGCCAACCAGATCCCCGACCTGATGGTGCTGGCGGTGGGTATGACGCTGATCCTGATCATCGGCGGCATCGACCTGTCCGTCGGCTCGGTGCTGGCACTGGCCGCTGCCGTGGTCAGCGTGGCAACCCTTGGCTTCGGTTGGGGCATCGTGCCCGCGGCGCTGCTGGGCATGGCCTGCGCGGCGTTGGCCGGCAGCGTCACCGGCATCATCACCGTGGCCTGGGGCATTCCCTCGTTCATCGTATCCCTCGGCGTCTTGGAGATGGCCCGCGGCCTGGCCTATCAGCTCACTGACTCGCGCACCGCCTATATCGGCGACGCCTACGCCTGGCTGTCGACGCCGTTCGCCGCGGGTATCTCGCCGTCGTTCGTGATCGCCTTGCTGGTGATCGCCGCCGCGCACCTGCTGCTGACCCGCACCGTGTTCGGCCGCTACCTGGTGGCCATCGGCACCAACGAGGAAGCGGTGCGCCTGGCCGGCATCAACCCGAAACCGTACAAGATATCGGTATTCGCCCTGATGGGCCTGCTCGCTGGCCTGGCAGCGCTGTTCCAGATTTCCCGTCTGGAAGCCGCCGACCCGAATGCCGGCTCCGGCCTGGAGCTGCAGGTGATCGCGGCGGTGGTGATCGGCGGCACCAGCCTGATGGGCGGGCGCGGTTCGGTGATCAGCACCTTCTTCGGCGTGCTGATCATCTCGGTGCTGGCCGCAGGTCTCGCGCAGATCGGCGCCAGCGAACCGACCAAACGCATCATCACTGGTGCGGTGATCGTCATCGCGGTAATTCTCGACACCTACCGCAGCTATCGCGCCAAGCGCCGGGGCTGATCGTCCATGGCCACCATCAAGGACGTCGCCGCGCGGGCGGGTATTTCCTACACCACGGTGTCACACGTGGTGAACGGAACCCGGCCGGTCAGCGACCCGGTGCGTGCCAAGGTCGAGGCGGCCATCGCCGAGCTGGGTTACGTGCCCAGCGGCGTGGCCCGCTCGCTCAGGGCGCGCGCCACCGGCACCATCGGTTTGCTGGTGCCGAACGCCAGCAACCCGTACTTCGCCGAGCTGGCCCGCGGCATCGAGGACCACGCCGAGCGCAACGGCTACAGCGTGATCCTGTGCAATTCCGATGACGACATCGACAAGCAACTGCGCTACCTGCGCGTGTTGCTGGAGCGGCGTATCGACGGGCTGATCGTCGCCACCGTGGCCAGCGACGCAGCGTTCGCCCAGGCGCTGGCGGGTCTGAAAGTGCCGCTGATGCTGGTCGACCGCTCCCTCGATGGCGTGACGGCGGATCGCGTGCAGGTCGACCACGAACGCGGCGCCTACCTGGCCACCCGACACCTGCTCGACCTCGGCCATCGGCGCATCGCCTGTATCGGTGGGCCGGCCAGCACCCAGGTGGTTCAACTGCGTGCGGCGGGTTACCGAAGGGCCCTGGCCGAAGCCAATGTCGAGACATTGCCGGTAGCCGATTGTGCCTTTACCAGCCCGGCCGGGCACGCGGCAGCACAGGTGCTGCTGAATGGCGATGACGCGCCGACGGCGATCTTCGCCGGTAACGACATGATCGCCCTGGGTGTGCTGCGCGCTGCTGCCGAACGCAACGTGAGCGTGCCGCGGCAACTGTCGGTGGTGGGCTTCGACGACATCGAGGTCAGTCGCTATCTGCATCCGGCATTGACCACCGTCGGCCAATCCATCGGCCAGCTCGGTGAAACCGCGGCTGCCCGGTTGCTGGCGCGTATCCGCACCCCCGGCCTGAGCGCCGAGCAACGACTCATCGAACCCACACTCGTGCTGCGCGAATCCAGCGCGGCGCCCCTTGTTTGAACCGGCCTGAGCGCGTGCGCGCTTTGGCGGATTGAGAGGAACACCAGTAATGCACGCGAAAGTAGTTGTGGTGGGCAGCTTGAACATGGACCTGATCGTGCGCATGCCGCGTTTCCCGGTTGCCGGCGAAACGCTGGCCGGGCACGGTTTTGCCACTGCCGCCGGCGGCAAGGGCGCCAACCAGGCGGTGGCCGCAGCGCGCCTCGGCGCCAAGGTGGCGATGGCCGGTTGCGTGGGTGACGACTCCAATGGCGCCGAGCTGCGCGCCGGCCTGCTCGCCGAAGGCATCGACTGCAGCGGCGTGGCGACGGTGCCCGGTGTGGCCACCGGCATCGCGACCATTCTGGTCGACGACGCTGGCCAGAACGCCATCGTCATCGCGGCGGGCAGCAACGACGAAATGACTGCCGAGCGCCTGGCCGATCACGATGGGTTGCTGGAAGCGGCGGATATCGTCATTGCGCAGCTGGAAGTGCCGATGGCCACTGTCGAAGCCACCTTGCTACGTGCTCATGAGCTGGGCCGCACGGTGATCCTCAACCCGGCGCCCGCCGTTGGGCCGCTGCCGGAAAACTGGTACAGCCTGATCGACTACCTGATTCCCAACGAGAGCGAAGCCGCGCTGTTGACCGGCATCGCTGTCGACTCGCCTGAAAGCGCGCTGCAGGCCGCGCAAAAGCTGCTCGCCAATGGCGCCCGCCGCGTGCTGATCACCCTCGGCAGCCAGGGCGTTTTCTACGCCGATGGCGAGCGCCATCTGCACCTGCCGGTCGAGCCTGTGGTGGCGGTGGATACCACCGCTGCCGGTGACACCTTTGTCGGTGGGTTCGCTGCCGGTCTGGCCGAAGGCATGCCGCTGGAAAGCGCCATCCGCCTCGGCCAGAGAGCTGCCGCCCTGGCCGTTACCCGGCCTGGCGCACAACCCTCCATCCCTCATCGCCACGAGTTGCCCGCATGAAGAAGACGCCACTGCTCAACGCCGAACTGTCAGCCGCCATCGCTCGCCTGGGCCATGGCGACATCATCGTCATTGGCGACGCCGGCATGCCGGTACCCGCAGGTACACCCTGCGTCGACCTGGCGCTGACCGCCGGCGTACCGGACTTCGTCACCACGCTCAAGGTGGTCCTAAGCGAGATGCAGGTGCAGGGCCATCTGCTGGCGCGAGAAACTCTGGAGGTAGCGCCGTTGGCGCTCGAGGCCATCGAAAAGCTGAGCGCAGAAGGCGAGCTGGGCGAGCGCCAACTGGTCAGCCACGACGAGCTCAAAGCCGCCTGTGCCAAGGCTCGCGTTCAGATCCGTACCGGAGAATGCCGGCCTTACAGCAATATTGCGCTGATTGCTGGGGTGACTTTCTAATAAGCTCTTCAGGATCTTCTTGAACGCGCCACGTGGCAGCTTCAAGGCAATTGCAGCCGCTGGCACGGGCAGCTACCGGCCAGAAGCAGCCTGTCGCCTGCATCAGCTTTAACAGCCAATATGAGTCCTTCGAGAAAATGCATTGTGGTGTCTACGAAATCAGGGGCAATTCAGATTATCCGTTCGCACGCTACTCATGGGAATTAGGCTACTTTGGGCTGTCACGGAATGCAGAGCTTTTTGCAAACACATCTGCCATGAAGTCCATGAATACAATGGCTCGCTTGGGCAGCAGCCGATTCGCTAGATATACAACGTGGATCGGCACCTGTGGTGCTACGTAGTCTTTAAGCAGCAATTCAAGGTTGCCACTTTTCAGCCCTTCCTCATAAAGCCACTGAGGCCCCTGTGCGATCCCCAGCCCTGCGTTGACATACTCACGTATCGCCTCGGGAGAATTAACCCGCAGTCGCCCGGAGACCGGGACATCAATGTCCTTGAACCGCCAGTTAGTCCCGGTAGATAACAGGGTGTAAATAAGGCAGTCGTGTTCCTTCAGGTCGTCAGGCGAAGAAGGAGAGCCACATTTCGCCAGATACTCGCGGCTGGCCACGCACACGCGCTCGAACCACGCTAACGGCCGTGCGCGCATTGCGCTGTCTTCCAGATGGCCAATGCGAATCGCGAGCTCGGCTCCCTCGTCGACCAGGTTGACGTAGCGATCGTTGATCTGGAGATCGAGCGACACTTCTGGATAGAGCTCAAGAAACCTAGCCACATGGGGCACGATAAAGGTGTGCGCCAATGCAGTCGGGCATGCAACGCGCAGTAACCCAGACGGCGCCACGTTGCCTTTTAGTGAGGATTCGGATTGTTCCACCGAGTCCAAGATACGCCGCGCATCTGCGTAGTAGCGCTCACCTTCAGGTGTGAGCGTCAGCTTTCGTGTCGACCGGTGAAGCAACCTGGTTTGCAGATGATCTTCGAGTGCGGCGACGTAACGGCTCACGTTCGGCTGCCCGAGTCCGAGATCACGTCCCGCAGCTGAAAAGCTGCCTGTCTCGACCGCGCGTACAAAACAGCTCATCAGTAACAACCGATCCATCACACCTCCTCTTTCATGCGGATTTCGCATGAGATGTATGCTCTACGGCCATCTTATCAGCGCGATGGCATAAATCCATGATTGCTCTCAGAAGGTCAGTCGTCCGACTGGCCGTCACATATGAGAGGAAATTTACATGTCCCGTTTACAAGGCAAGCGTACGCTCATCACCGGCGGCACAAGTGGCATTGGTCTGGAGACCGCCAAGCAATTCCTCGCAGAGGGCGCACGGGTGATCGTCACTGGCGTCAACCCTGAGTCCATTGCGAATGCCCAAGCTGTCTTAGGCAGTGAGGTTCTAGTGCTAAGAGCCGACTCCGCCAGTGTCGCAGCCCAGAAGGAGCTGGCCCAGGCTGTTCAGTCTCATTACGGGCAACTCGACGTTGCCTTCCTCAACGCCGGCGTATCCGTCTGGATGCCAATCGAAGACTGGAACGAGAAGATGTTTGACCGCTCCTTCGACATCAACGTCAAAGGGCCTTACTTCCTTCTGCAAGCACTGCTGCCGGTCTTCGCCAACCCGGCATCCGTGGTTCTCAATACCTCGGTCAGTGCGCACCTGGGCGAGGCGCGTTCATCCGTTTATGCGGCAACGAAGGCTGCCTTTCTGAACATGTCCAAGACGCTTTCGAGCGAGCTCCTTCCGCGTGGTGTTCGAGTAAATGCGGTCAGCCCAGGGCCGATCGATACGCCGCTTTACGACAAGCTGGGTATCCCCGATGCCTACCGCGAGCAGGTCAACAAGGATATTGCTGCGACCATCCCATTTGGCCGTTTTGGCACGCCTGAAGAAGTAGCTAAGGCGGTGCTGTACCTCGCGTCGGACGAGTCTCGTTGGACAGTGGGAACGGAAATTATCGTTGATGGTGGTCGCTCGCTTTAACGAGCTGGGCACGCCTTCGCGTCTGTACATCCCGCTTCCTGCCCGGAAGTGGGATCTGTCGAAATAACATTGGGTATTCAAATGTCGCAAGCACAGCTCACGCTCGTTAGCCACGGGCTTTGCCCGTTTGTTCAGCGAGTGGCAATCATGCTCCTTGAAAAAGAGGTTCCATTTCAGCGCATCGACGTGGATTTAAAAGTCAGGCCCGACTGCTTTATGGCCATCTCACCAACAGGCAAAGTCCCACTCCTGAAGGTGCAAAAAGGCGACGAGAAAGCCAATGTGCTCTTCGAGAGCGTGGCCATCTGCGAGTACATCGAAGAGGTGTATCCGAACCCTGCTTTGCACCCGGAAGATGCCATCACCCGAGCTCAGCACCGTGCCTGGATCGAATTCGCCACTGCCATGCTCGCGGATGCGTGGGGATATCTTAATGCTGCTGATCAGCAGGCAGCGCTCGGTAAATCTGCGGCGTTGAGAGGCAAACTAGAGCGATTCAACCTTGAAAAGCCGGACGGCCCTTACTTCGCTGGTGCGAAGCTCAGCATGGTGGATATCGCCGTCGCTCCAGTTTTCCGCTATTTCGACCTTCTGGGGTTCGAACCAAGTCATCCGTTGTTCGAAGGGCTTGGCCGCATTGCAGAGTGGCGCCATGCACTGGCAAACCGCGCGAGTGTTCAAGCTGCAGTTGCCGAAGATTATGCGTCCCGGTTCCACGCACATCTGCAGCAAGCCAAGGCCATCCTGGTTAGCTAAGTCGGGCATTTCGGTTTGGCTCAGGCCTTTGCTGCGGTGTTATCGAAAAGCCCTGCCCCCATTCCTGCTCTCTTAAGCTCAGAGCCGTCAATGGAGTCTCGTAGCGGTTGCTTAAATGGTCGAGGTGAATCCCTTAGTTTTCCAGAAACCTTTAAGCCTCAAGATGGTACTCATGCGACTGTGAAATCGTCGCCAATTTTTGACTACTGCAAAGGGCCGCTTCTGGCCGAAAGCGAACGGTGAACGGCGCTTTTGTGGGAGAGGCCGGGCGGCGATCCGCTGCCTCGATCTTTGCCTGGATAGGCGTAAGAGCTCGGGGCTAAAGCCCCTCCCATGATCGTGAACGGCCGCTACCGCCACATTGCTGCTATCGGCCTCTGCCTCAACTCCAGCTCAGGATCGGCCAGCCCTCGCGCTCGGCATGTTCGCGCAGCACCGGGTCGGGATTGACCGCGTGGGGTTTGTCGACCCGTTGCAGAAGCGGCAGGTCGTTGCGTGAGTCGGAGTAGAAGTAGGCGCCTTCCAGCGTCTCGCCGTGTTCTTCCAGCCAGGCGTGCAGGCGCGTGACCTTGCCTTCGCGGTAGGTCAATACACCCTCGGTTTTGCCACTGTAGTGGCCGTATTCCTCGTGCAGGTCGATGGCCAGCACTTCGTCGACCTTGAGGCGCTCGGCGATGGCGCTGACCAGGAAGTGCGCCGAGGCGGAGATGATCAGGATGCGGTCGCCGGCCTCGCGGTGGGTGGCCAGGCAGCGGGTGGCGTCGCTGAAGAAGATCGGCTCGATCACGTCCTCCACGAACGGCTCGACCACGAAGGCGACTTCCTCCGGCGTGCGGCCTACCAGTGGCGACAGGCTGAAGGCCATGTAGTCCTCCATGGCCAGTTTGCCTTCTGCGTACGCCGCCATCAGTTGGTGATCCTTGGCGATAAAGCTCTCGCCGTCGACCCAGCCCAGGGTGGCCATGTACTCGCTCCACAGGCTGGCGCAGTCGCCGTTGATCAGGGTTTCGTCGAGATCGAAAATTGCCAAAGCCATCAAGCTACCTCTTTTACGGCATGCGCCGCGATATCCAGTGAGATGGGGTGGCCGTTGGCGTACAGGTCGTCGGCGCTGCGGTTGAGCACATCGACCAGCAGTTCCACGCCGCCGGCGTCCACCCGGTAGCGGATGATATTACCGAGCAGGGCGTGACTGCGAATGGTGGCGCTGATCGGGCCCTGGCCGAGCACGATGGCTTCCGGGCGAATCGCCACCTGGCTGCTCAAAGGGCGGCCGAGCAGACGGCTGGCGGTGGCGGCGTCGAGCAGGTTGTAGTTGCCGATAAAACCCGCGGCAAAGGCATCGGCTGGCGCGGTGTAGAGGGTTTCCGCGTCGCCGCTCTGGACGATGCGCCCGGCGTTCATCAGGAAGATGCGGTCGCTCATCACCAGCGCCTCTTCCTGATCGTGGGTAACGAAGATCGTCGTCAGGCCAAGCTCCTGCTGGATGCTGCGGATCTGCTCGCGCAGGTGCTTGCGAATACGCGCATCGAGGGCCGACAGCGGCTCGTCGAGCAGCAGCAGCCGTGGGCGGGTGACCAGCGAGCGGGCCAGGGCGACGCGCTGGCACTGGCCGCCGGACAGCTGATGGGGGTAGCGGCCGGCGAAGTCGCCCAGCTCGACCATCGCCAGGGCTTCCTGGACGCGGGCGGCGGACTCTTCCTTGCCGACCTTCTGCATGCGCAGGCCGAAGGCGACGTTCTGCGCGGCGGTCATGTTGGGGAACAGCGCGTAGCTCTGGAACACCATGCCGATGCCGCGCTTTTGCGGCGACAGTGGCACCAGGTCTTCGCCGCCGAGCAGGATCTTGCCGCCGTTGACCTCGGTGAGGCCGGCGATGCAGCGCAGCAGGGTGGATTTGCCGCAGCCCGAAGGGCCGAGCAGGGTGACGAATTCGCCTCTCTCGATCTCGGCGTTGATGTCGCTGAAAATCGCGGTGCCGCCGTAGCTCTTGTGCAGGTTCTGGATGCTCAGGAAGCTCATGCCTTGTCCCTGTTCAGTCGATTGGCCGCCCAGGTGAACACCAGGACGAAAAAGAAGTAGGAGATCACCAGGGCGCTGTTGAAGTGGCCGCTGCTGTTCTTCATGTTGTTCAGATACACCTGCAGCGTCTCGTAGCGCGTGCCGACCAGCAGGTTGGCGAACACGAATTCGCCGAACAGGAAGCTGAACGACAGGAACAGCGACACCATCAGGCCCTTGCGCAGGTTGGGCAGCACCACCAGAAAGGCCGCTTTCCAGGTGCTGGCGCCGAGCAGGTGGGCGGCGTCCATCAGGTCGCGCAGGTTGATCGCCTGCAGGTTGTTGGTGATGGCCCGGTACATGAAAGGCAGGGCGATGGTGAAGTAGCAGCCGATCAGGATCCACGGCGTGCCGACCATCGCCAGGGGCCCGGAGCCGTAGAGTTGCAGCAGGCCCACGGCGGATACCACCGGCGGCACGGCGAACGGCAGCAGGATCAGCACGTTCATTACCGCGTCGAGTTTCGGGAAGTGGTAATGCACCACGAACAGCAGCGGCAGGATCAGCACCACCGACAACGCCAGGGCGCCGAAGCAGACCAGCAGCGACTGGCCGAAGGCCTTGAGAAAGCGCGGCTCGCCCCACAGCTCCAGGTACCACTTGAAGGTCAGGCCATCCGGCAGGATGGTCGCCGACCAGCTGGTGGCCAGGGAGTAGAGCAGGGTGCCGGCCAGGGGCAGCAGCAGGATCAGGAACAGCAGCCAGACCACCACGCGGTGGTAGAGACTTGCGGCGGGAACATCAGCGCGGGACATGGTAGCTCCTCCTCAGCAGCAACTGATGGACGAGGGTGATCGCCGCCATCAGGCCGACCAGGATCATCGCCAGGGCGCTGGCCATGTTGGGGTCGAGGGAAATGTCCCCGGAAATCATCGCGGCGATGCGGATCGGCAGCACGTTGAAGTTGCCGGTGGTCAGGTAATACACCGTGGCGTAGGCGCCCAGGGCATTGGCCAGCAGGATCACGAAGGTGCCGAGCAGCGCCGGGGTCAGCACCGGCAGGCCGATATGCCGCCAGAAGGCCCAGGTGCCGGCGCCGAGCAGCGCGGCGGACTCGCGCCAGTCCTGGCGCAGGGCGTCGAAGGCGGGGTAGAGCAGCAGCACACCGAGGGGAATCTGGAAGTAGGTGTAGAGCACGATCAGGCCGTTCTTGGAATACAGGTTGAAGCTGTCGATCAGCCCCGCCTGGATCAGCAGCAGGGTCAGCGCGCCGTTGAAACCGAGCAGGATGATGAAGGCGAAGGCCAGGGGCACGCCGGCGAAGTTGCTGGTCATGTTGGAAAAGGCGATCACGAAGTCGCGCAGTTTCGAGTCCACCTGGCGCAGCGAGTAGCTGCCGACGATGGCGATGAGCATGCCGAAAACGCTCGACCAGAAGGCGATCTGCAGGCTGTGCTTGACCGCCTGCATGTAGAACTTGGAGGCGAAGGCCTTCTCGAAATTGCCCAGCCCCCAGCCGTCCGGGGTGTTGAGGCTGTTGATCGCCACCCAGATCAGCGGCGCGACCTGAAAGGCGAAAAAGAACAGCGCGAAGGGCAGCAGGCACAGCGCTGCCAGCCATTTGCCGCGGGGTTTGTGGGTGGCGGTCATCGCAGCAGCTCCCGGCACGAGGGTTTGTCATGGGCCACGCCGAGCAGCTCGCAGATCGTGCCGCATAGCTCCAGCTGCTTCGGCGCGGCGGCCTCGCTGAGGCTGAAGGCATCACCGAGCACGAACAGCGGCACGTCGCGTTCTTCGGGCAGCAGGCCGTTGTGGGAGCGGTCGTCGTTCATGCCATGGTCGGCGGTTACCAGCACCTGATAACCGGCGTCGAGCCAGCCTTGCAGGTAATTGGCCAGCTGAATGTCGGCGACACGCGCGGCGTTGCGGTACTGGCTGCTGTTCAGGCCGTGCTTGTGGCCGGCGTCGTCGATATTCATCGGGTGCACCAGGAGAAAATCCGGGGTGTGATTCAGGCGCAGGCTCTCGGCATCGTCGAACAGGTGCGAGTCGGGGTAGTGGTCGACGTAGTAGAAATGCCCGTGCTGGATCGGCAATTCGGCATCGCGGGTATGCCGGTCGCGGGCGGCCACGAAGGGCGCACGGTTATATAGCTCGCTCATCCAGTGGTAGGCCGCGGCTGCAGTGCTCAGCCCGGCGGCGCGGGCGTAGTGGAACACGCTGCGCTCGCTGCTCAGGCGCACCACGTTGTTGTGCACTACGCCGCTGTCGATGGGCGTCACGCCGGTGAGAATGCATTCGTAGAGTGGGCGCGACAGTGACGGCAGCTCGCACTCGAGTTTGTAAAGGGCAGCACGGCCAGCGGCGCGATAGGCCTGCAGGTGGCCGAGTGCATGCCGAGCGACCTCGTAATTGAGGCCGTCGAGAATGACGAGGATGACCTTGTACGACATGGGCAATCCTGGGTTCAGTGGGTTGCGTAGGGTGGACGTCGCTTCATCCGTCCACCATTTCGAGATCGCAATGGTGGATGAAAAGAGCGTCATCCACCCTACTGCTACGAGGCTGAGGCCTGGATCACTCCATATTGATGATCACGTTTTCCTGCCACTGCTGCGGCAGGGCCTTGGAGGTCGCTTCCCAGGCGGCGGCGTCCTTGATCGGTTTGACCTTGGCGTATTGCTCGTTAGGCAGCAGCTTGGCCTGCACTTCGGCCGGCAGGGTCAGGTGCTCGGCGCGGATCGGGCGGGCGTTGCCTTTGGCCAGGTTGATCTGCCCGGCATCACTGAATATGTATTCGCGGGCCAGCTTGGCGGCGTTGGGGTTCTTGGCGTATTTGTTGATGATGGTGGTGTAGCCGGAGATCACCGAACCATCGGATGGGATCAGCACCTCGAAGCGATTCGGGTCGATCTGGTCACGGTAGGACAGGCCGTTGAAGTCCCAGACGATACCGACTTCTACCTCACCTTTTTCCAGAGTCTGGATGGTCGGGTTGGCCAGCGAGAGACGACCCTGTTCGGCGATCTCGGCAAAGAAGTCCAGACCCGGCTGGATGTTCTTCTCGTCGCCGCCATTGGCGATGGCCGCCGCCAGGACGCCGTTGACCGCCTGAGCGGCCGCGCTGACGTCACCGATGGCTACACGGTACTTGCCGGTTTTAAGGTCCGCCCAGCTTTTCGGCACGTCCTTGACCAGCTGCTTGTTGACGATGAAGGCGATGGAGCCGGTGTAGGCGAGCGCCCAGTGGCCGTCTTTATCCTTGGCCCAGGTCGGTACCTGATCCCAGGTGCTCGGCTTGTAGGGCTGGGTCACGCCCTGCGCCACAGCGATGGGGCCGAACGCGGCACCGACGTCACCGATGTCGGCGCTGGCATTGTCTTTCTCGGCGGCGAACTTGGCGATTTCCTGGGCCGAGCTCATGTCGGTGTCCATGTGCTTGAGGCCGTACTTGTCGCTCAGGTCCTGCCAGGTGTCTTTCCAGTTGGCCCAACTGTCCGGCATGCCGACGCTGTTCACGGCGCCTTCTTTGCGTGCGGCCTGTTCCATTGCAGTCAAATCCGTCCCGGCGGCCATAGCCTGGGAAGCCAGGGCGATGGCGCTGCCCATCAGCGATGCCAGTAGCAGTTGTTTCATTGGAAACTCCTTTGCGTTGAGGGTTGGTCTAGATCAGCAAGACCCAAGCCAATGTAGGCGGCAGCGATGACAATTTTGTGTCGGTGTGGCCGCGAGCGGACTTCAGGCACGTGATGGCGCTCCGCATGGCAAGCGTAGACCAGGTTAAGCCGTTGAATTGGCTGGCATGCGCCATGCTTGCAAGCAGGCTGTCATCTGCCGGTCATCGCGCATGCCTAGGCTTGCGAACGACGATTGCAGTCAGCCGATGACTGTTACGTGCCCCGTATTGGGGCTGGTCTAGTCCAAAAGGAATCAGCGTGATGCGCGATGACACACCGCGAGCCGTCACCACCATCTGCCGGGCACTGCAGGAACAGATTGAGCACGGGCTGCTGCCTGCCGGCGGCAAGCTGCCGGCCGAGCGCCGCCTGAGCGAGCTGTTCGATACCACGCGCATCACCTTGCGTGAGGCGCTTGGCCAGCTGGAGGCGCAAGGCCTGGTGTACCGCGAGGAGCGGCGCGGCTGGTTCGTGTCGCCGGCGCGGGTCGCTTATAACCCGCTGGTGCGCACCCACTTTCACGCCATGGTCGCCGAGCAGGGCCGGGTGCCGGCCACCGAAGTGCTGAGCGCGCGACTGATGCCCGCTCATGCGCAGGTCTGTCAGTTGCTGGGCTTGTCCGGCTTGTCGAGCGTCTACCAGATTCGCCGCGCCCGGCGCATCGACGGGCGGCTGGTGCTGTATGTCGAGCATTACCTGAACCCCGACTATTTTCCCGGCATCCTCGACTTTGATCTGACCCGTTCGCTGACCGAGTTGTATGCCAGCGAGTACGACGTGCACTACGGACGGGTACGTTTCGACATGGTGCCCACGGCGCTACATGCCGACGCCGCCGCCGCGCTCAAGGTGGCGCCCGGCAGCCCGGCGCTACGCATCATCCGGGTCAACCGCGACCAGCGCGGCCGGCTGATCGACTGTGACCTCGAGTACTGGCGCCATGATGCGATTCATATCAGTGTGGAAGTTCCGGAGTAGGAGTGGTTATGGCGATAGGGGACATTCGTAGGGTGGGCCGGGGCGCGTAGCTGACGCTTCACCTACGCGGCCCGACCCGTCCACCGCTCTGCAATCGCAATGGTGGATGAAAAGAGCGTCATCCACCCTACGACTGCTTCTGCCTTGAAGCTGCCTCTTTCCACACGTGTAAACGGCAATCGATGATCGTACTGAAGACCAGTCGTCGCCCATCTCAAAAACGCTTTCCCGAGCATATTGTTCAGCCGCGGGGCCGTGCGTAGAATCGCCGCCACAGGCCATCTCATACCTATAATTTTCCGCTCTCCGCATCCGCCACTCCCCGCTTTCATTGCTTCGGGAGCGCGAGCTGCCGTGTGCGTGTTCGTCGTGTATGGGCTTTAAATTTTAGTTCGCTTCTACCGCGCTCGTTGCCATCCGGCCTCGGGCGAATGGCCGTTGTAGTCAGCGTTCCCCAAGGGCGGATATCAGCCGAATGAACACACCGGAAAGAGCGCACAGCGGTAACTGGTTGAGCGTGATCGCACTGGCGCTCGGCGCCTTCATTTTCAATACCACCGAATTCGTGCCGGTTGGCTTGTTGAGCCAGATCGGCCACAGCTTCGAGATGAGCACCGCCAGCGTCGGCCTGATGCTGACCATCTACGCCTGGGTGGTGGCCCTGGCGTCGCTGCCGCTGATGCTGCTGACCCGCAATATCGAGCGGCGCAAGCTGCTGGCCTTCGTGTTCATGCTGTTTATCGCCAGCCACATCCTCTCGGGTATCGCCTGGAGTTTCAGCGTGCTGATGGTCAGCCGTATCGGCATCGCCCTGGCGCACGCGCTGTTCTGGGCGATCACCGCTTCCCTTGCGATCCGTGTGGCGCCCGAAGGCAAGCAGGCGCAGGCCCTTGGCCTGCTGGCGACCGGCAGCGCGCTGGCCATGGTGCTGGGTATTCCCCTGGGTCGGGTGATCGGCGAGGTGCTGGGCTGGCGCACCACTTTTACGGTGATCGCCGTGGTAGCGGGCGTGGTGGTGCTGTGCCTGATGAAGAACCTGCCGCTGCTGCCGAGCCAGAATTCCGGTTCGCTGCGCAGCCTGCCGGTGCTGTTCAAGCGCCCGGCGTTGGTCACCGTGTACGTGCTCACCGCACTGGTGATCACTGCGCACTTCACCGCCTATACCTACATCGAGTCGTTCGCCCTGGAAGTGGCGGGCATCGCTGCCGACATGGTCACCGTATTGCTATTGCTGTTTGGCGGCGCCGGGATCATCGGCTCCATTCTGTTCAGCCGCTACAGCGGTCGCTTCCCGCGCGGTTTCGTTATCGCGGCGATAGCCGTGCTGAGTCTGTGCATGCTGCTTCTGCTGCCCGTGGCCCGCGAGCATGCTTACCTGGCGACGCTGAGTGTGATCTGGGGCATCGCCATGATGTGCTTCGGCCTGGCGCTGCAGGCCAAGGTGCTGAATCTCGCCTCGGACGCCACCGACGTGGCCATGGCACTGTTCTCCGGCATCTTCAATATCGGCATCGGCGGCGGCGCCTTGCTCGGCAGCGTGGTGAGCAGCGGGCTGGGCGTGGCCAATGTCGGCATCGTTGGCGGCATGCTGGGTATCGGTGGCCTGCTGCTGTGCTGCGTGACTACCTACCGCTTTTCTCGCCCGCTCAAGGTGCAGGCGCTGTAAGGCGCAGGCCAGCAGATTTCAGGCCTGCTGGCTCAGCCATTCGTCCCGGGTAATTTCCCAGATTTGCGACGGTAGTCGGCCGCAGACGTAGTCACTCTCGCCGGTCTCAACCAAGCGCATGCCTTCACGCTCGGAGATGCGCTGCGACGCTGCACTGGCCACGGCCTTGGGCACGCGCATCAGTGGGCGGTTCAATACCTCGAACCAATAGCGGTTGACCGCCACGCAGGCTTCGCCCATCAGGCCCTGGCGATGCCAGGCTGGGGCGATCCAGAAGCCGCGCTTGCCACCCATGCGCTGCTTCAGGCCTGCGTCTGAAAGACGCGCGCCAGGTGCTCGCGGTAGCGTTGCACGTCACGCTCGACATCCGGGCGCTTCATCACGTCCACGCACAGGAAGGTCGGCAGGGCGCTCATGCCGAGGAACTGCTGGGACTTGTGGAACGGGAAGTAAACCGCGTCCACCCCTTTGCCTTCGAAGAAGTCGCTCGGGTCGTCGAAGGCCTGCTGCGGCGCGTTCCAGGTCAGCGACAGCATGTATTGCTTGCCGTGGATCAGGCCGCCGCTGCCGTACTTCTGCGATGCATCGGAGCGGGTACGGCCGTCGCTGGCGTACAGGCTGCCGTGGCCTTCGGTGAATACCTCGTCGAGGTACTTCTTGACGATCCACGGTGCGCCCATCCACCAGCCTGGCATCTGATAGATCACCACGTCGGCCCAGAGAAATTTCTGAACCTCTTCGGCGATGTCGTAACCGGCATCGATTTCGGTGGTCTTGAACTCGAGACCGGCGCCGTCGAAGTAGGCGGCAGCGGTTTCATGCAGGGTGCGATTGAGGCGGCCAGCGGAGTGGGCGAATTGTTTGCCGCCGTTGAGGAGCAGGATCTTCTTCATGTCGGGCTTCCCGTAACTGATTGAATGACGCCAGGTTACGGGCTCTCGCACAGGCGAAAAATGCCTGTATGAGCAAATCATTAATGACTCAAGTGCATGAATTCGAGGTAATTACTTGCGCTAGGGTGTGCAGCAAATCCACACCGGAGCACTCCTTATGTACGGATTCATCCTGCACGCCCACGCCCGCCCGGAACGCGCCGACGACTTCGAAAGGCTATTTCGCGCCTACGTAGAACCGAGTCGCGCCGAGCCAGGCTGCATCGAATACCACGTGCTGCGTGATGCCAGCGACCCTGCGCTGTTCATTTTCTTCGAGGTCTGGCAGTCCCGCGAGCATCTAACGGTGCACACTACCTTGCCGCATATGCGCGACTTCCATGAGAAGCGCATGGAGTATCTGCTGCGGGACTTCGAGATCCGCGAAATCGAGATGCTCCGCCCTTCATCAGCCGGGGCGTGAGTGCAGTGGCCTAGCCGCCGACTGGTAATGAGCGTTGCGAAGCAGGGCTGGACAACGTCAGCGGCTGGCGCCATGGTCGCCTCTTTGCCTCATCGAGAGCGATGCATGTTCAACCGCATTCTGTTGTGCGTTCTTCTAATGGGTTTTCAAGTGCCTTTCGCGCAGGCCTGCGCATCCGGAGAAACCCAGGTTTGCCTGGGCGGCTGCATCTGCGTACCCGACCCGAACGGCGTGCTGGGGCCCATGCAGGAGCGCGCCGGAACCATCTCGGCCAATGCTCTGGAAGGCTGGATTCTGCGCTCGCGTGAATCGGCGGCGCGCCAGGGCACGTTGCC
The DNA here is from genome assembly GCF_900142655.1 of Phytopseudomonas punonensis. Classification (GTDB taxonomy): domain Bacteria; phylum Pseudomonadota; class Gammaproteobacteria; order Pseudomonadales; family Pseudomonadaceae; genus Aquipseudomonas; species Aquipseudomonas punonensis. The sequence continues at coordinate 562,400 of NZ_FRBQ01000003.1, forward strand.
GATTCCGGCTGAAATCCGTCGCCAGTTACTGCCGTTCTATCCCGCCGAGCTGCTCGACGCCGTGCGCTACAAGGTGGGCGACCTCGATGAGCTGAGCGCAGCGCGTAACGTGATGCAGAACCCTGACATCAAAGCCGTCACCCTGATCGATATCATCGTGTTTCGTGACGCGCAGATGGCCGAGCGGGACGCTGCCCTGTGGGCCCACGAGCTGCTGCATGTGCAGCAATATCGGGAGTGGGGCACTGCTGGTTTCGCGGCCCGTTACAGCCGCGACTTCAATGCCGTGGAAGCCCCGGCCTACCGACGCCAGGCAGATATAGCGCGCATTCTGCGCGAGCAGGGGCGTAACTGAAGGTGCATCACGAGCGTGATCTATTGCGTAGAGCGATCATGCAAAGCGCCATTGCTGCCAGGTTCAAGGTCAGTGGATTGAACGCCTGGGCAAGCAACGCCGGCGCTAAGATCGCCACATCGACCAGCAGGCCCAGCAACGCAGCCAGCGCCAGGTAGAGCGGCCAACGTTGGCCACGCAGCAGCACAATGATCAACCCCAGTGCCAGTTCGGCAATGCCCGCCAAGGTCAGCAGGCTGTGCGGCAGACCATGGGCGTCGAGCAACTGCAGCTCAGTGGCATCCCTGAACAGCAGCTTTGGCACCAATCCGTGGTAGATGAAGATCGCCCCAACCGTCAGGCGGGCCAGCAGGGCATCAGTCATGCAGAAAGCGCTCGCGGTCTTCGGGGCGTGGCACCTGGCAATAGTCGTGACGACCAAACAGGCGGTAGCGATTACGGGCGATGGGGTCGTACATCCAGTCGCGCAGGCCGCGCGGTATCACGCGCAATACCGTCGCCCAGCGCCAGGGCGCTGGCAGTTGCCGAAGGATTGCGAGAATGGCATCGCTGCGCGCCAGTGCTCTATCACCCTCGACATAAAGCAGCGTATCGAAATGATCCAGCGGCATGCCGAACCAGGCCAGAATCGCCTGGCCCTGCGGCGATTGCACACTGCACAACTTGAGCTTGCCGGCGCGATCATGGCGAATCAGAAAGCGGCTCCAGCCATTGCACAGCTTGCACACACCGTCGAACAGCACGACGCGATCACCAGCCTTCAGGTGCGGTGGATAAGCCATGAGGGTCTCCGTGCTTACGAAGGCCTTAGGTTAACGCAGTTAGTAATGCAGATCTTCACGTGCGTGCGAGCACTGACGTACCAGCGCGTATACCGATACTGCGAGCAGCAGGACAATCGCCAGGATGCAGAACGAGAACACCAGAAAATTCATGCGGCTGCCTTCGTAGATTTCACGCGGCACGTAAAAGCCGGCGTGCAGCGGCGAATACATGACCTCGATGCTCTGGCCAACCGAGTGCGCGGGCTGGGACGGTTGCCGATACTGCTCGGCCGAACCAGTGAAATGGTCACCGTCAGGCGTGCTGAAGCTGTATTCGTAGAGCTCTAGGCTGCTGTTGTTTTTCATCGTCGTTACGCTGGTCACGACGCCCTCGGCGCTTGCCGGCCAGAGTTTGATAACCGCGATGCTGGCACCGCTTTGGGCCAGAAAGGCGATGAAGGCGAATACCGGAATCATCCATATCGAAAGTGAGGACAGCGTATATAGAACGTCACGCTGCTCTTCCCTGGGGTAGTACACCATCGTCATTCCCTTGATCGTGCGTTTCGGTGAGAACAGGGCAAGCAGGCGCTTGCCCTGCTGGCAGCTCAGATGAGCTTCTTACGTGCTGCTTCTTCGAGGGTGCTGCGCGTCAGCTTAACGAGAACGTTATCCGCCGACTCGTTGAACGGTGCGGCGAAGATCAGCAACAGCTGCATCCAGGTGGTAACGGTTTCGCTCTTCTCGACCTTGCCGAGCAGCTTGCCGTCGGCATCCTTGAACTGCGCTTCCATGGTGAACTCGTTCTTGAAGCGGCCCGGGACGATGAAGAAGGTGAACCCGGTTACAAATGCGCTGACCGTGCTGCCGCGCTCGTGATTAGTCATACGCACGCTCACATAGATATCCGAGCGCTCCTTGGCGGTGGTTACCGCGCTGAAGCGGCCGCTGTCCTTGAATTCCTTCACCAGCAGATTTTCCAGGTTCTCCTGATTGAAGCCGCCTGCACGGTTCTGGTCATTGAACAGGTAGCGACTCTCGACCTGCAACTGAGCGGTAGGCTTGGCTTCGGCAGGGGCTGCCAGTGGCCATTGACCGACCTCCGGCAAGGTGTGATTCGAGTAAGACGCACAGCCAGTTAGCGCGAGCAGGGCGGTGGCGAGAATGGCGGTAAACAGCTTTTTCATGAGTTACGTCCTTGTCAGGGTTTTGCGAGTTTGTGGGTAGCGTCTTGCAGCAGTCTCTCGACCAGCATGTTCAGCTGGTCGGCGCCGAGCGAGGGATTGAAGTAGTCGTTGTCCCACAGGCCGGTGTTCTGGTTGAGCTTGACCGCCTGCTCGCTACTGCTGAGCAGCTTGCCTTGCGCATCGGTGATCTGCAGGTTGCCGGCGATGTCGTACTTGTCGACATAGATCGGGCCGTTGACCCAGATCCATACGGTCAGCGTCAGCAGCGCTCCAGGAAAGTACGCCGGGTGCGGCGTCCTTTTGGCCTTGAGGGACGTGAAGGTGAATTTGAGGGCTACGTCGTCCTTGCCGAGGGTGGCGGGAAAGCTGATCACTTCCTCGAAGTATTCGCCACGCTCGACACGGCGAGCCAACTGCGCCGTGAACTGGGCACTGAGCGTCTTGCGCAGGGCCTCGCGCACTTTGGGATCGGTAATCACCACGTCGTCGATCATCGCGGCGCGCGGCTGAGTCGAGGTGGCTTTTTGCGCGGGGTCACCAATTGGCCCGGATGGCACCATGGAGACGCAGCCGGTGAGCATCAGCAACAGCGAAAGGGTGCCGAAATAAAGCAGCTTTTTCATGCTTCTTCCTTGAAAAACAGATAGTTGAACGGCAGGCGGTGCTTCAGAGCGAAGCGCTCCCGTCTGCGGGGGCGTCATCTTAGGACGCGTATTACGCCAAGGCCAGCGCCAGCTGGTCAGTTTTGTGAGCTAGGACCTATCCGCGCGTGCCTATTGGGCAGCGGTCAGTACGGGTTCGGTAGGTGATGGCTGCCTCGCCTGCGGTGTGCGCTGCAGGACAATCCGCCCTGGCGCGTTATCTGCATTTGCGAGCAAGATTTTTCCGATAAAACACATGATGGCGGTATGCCCAGCTTCTATGCTTGGTGGCAGACCGGCATGCAGTTTCGCTGTTCGCGTTTCGCCCTTAATAAATCGGCAGGACGGCCGATGACCTTCACATCATTGCTTTTGGAGCAACAAGCATGTTCGGTAGTCAGTTGAAGAAAGAGTTGCAAAACAAGGATGCCGAACTGTCATTGCTGCGGCAGCTTCACAAGGGAATTGATGCTGAGATGATCACGCTCATCATCGATCCGAATTTTCGGATTATCGGCTCCAATGCCAATTTCTCGCGCTTTGTCGGGCACAGCTCGGAGCAGCTGATCAACCGCCCGATGAGCGATATCGTGCCGGCGTACGTGAAGAATCTGCCGTGTTTCAAAAAACTGAGTGAAGCGACTCGCACCGGGCATTCGGTGAGCGATCGCTACCGTTTTCTGCGGGCAGATGGGGCTCTGGTGTGGATTCAGGCCTGCTGGCAACCGGTGGTGGATGAGCGCGGCGTGGTGCAGCACATCCAGTGCGTCGGCTCGGAAATTACCGAAACCATGAACCGCGCGCGGGAAAACGAAGATTTCATCAATGCTTTGCTGCGTTCCACGGCAGTGATCGAGTTCGACCTGAGCGGCACCGTGCTCACGGCCAATGATCAGTTCCTGCATGCCATGGGCTATGGTCTGGACCGTATCAAGGGCAAGCACCACAGTATGTTCTGCGACCCTCAGGAAACGCACAGTGCCGAGTACAAGCAATTCTGGGAGCGTCTCAATCGTGGCGAGTTCGTGGCTGGGCGCTTCAAACGCATCGACAGCCACGGCCGTGTGGTATGGCTCGAAGCGACGTACAACCCGGTGCATGATACTCAGGACAAGCTCTACAAGGTGGTGAAGTTCGCCACCGTGATCACCGATCAGGTCAACCGCGAGGACGAGGTCAACGACGCGGCCGGGATCGCCTATGGCATCTCCCAGCAGACCGACACCACCGCCCAGCGCGGCGCCCAAGTGGTCACTGATACGGTGCAGACCATGCAGCGCATCTCCGAGCAGATGGGCTCGGCCTCGGAAGGCATCGAGGCGTTGGGCAAACAGTCGGTGCTGATCAGCACCATGGTGCAAACCATCGGCAGTATCGCCCAGCAGACCAACCTGTTGGCGCTCAACGCCGCCATCGAAGCGGCGCGTGCTGGCGAGCAAGGGCGCGGCTTCGCGGTGGTCGCCGATGAGGTTCGGCAACTGGCCAGCCGTACCAGCAAGGCCACCGAGGAGATCGTCGGCGTAGTGCAGGAAAACCAGAAGCTGGTCGATGCCGCCGTTCGCGACATGGCCAGCAGTCGCCAGCAAGCCGAATCAGGTCTTGAGTTGGCCAACCAAGCCGGTGACGTGATCGTCGAGATCCGTCAGGGTGCCAAGCAGGTGCTCGGTGCGGTTGAGCGCTTTGCCAGCCAACTGAAGTAAGGCCGGGTACGATGGCGAGTCATCTCGCCATCGTTATCATTCCATCGGCGGCAACCGTCGCTTGACGGTGGTCTTCTTGACGATGGCAGTATTGGTCAGCGCATAGACGTTGATATGGTCGAGTATCTCGTCCAGTTGCTCCATGGAACGCACGTGCAGGCGAGCGATGAAGCAGTCCTCGCCGGTGACCTTGTCGCACTCGGTGAATTGCGGCGTGGCCTGGATCTGCCGCTCCACCTCGTGCAACTGGCCCGGTAGCGGGCGGATGCGCACGATGGCTTGCAGCTGGTAGCCGAAGGCGCGTGGGTCGACGTCCACGCCATAACCTTTCAACACGCCTTTCTCTTCGAGCTTGCGCAACCGTTCCGCCACGCTTGGCGAGGACAGCCCGCTGATCTGCGCCAGGGCCTTGAGCGAGCGGCGCGAGTCTTCCATCAGCGCATTGATCAGTTGCTGGTCTTTTTCATCGGTCATCATTGCTCCAAAGGTGTTTTCCGAACTACGCCTTGATACTAAAGCCTGTCTGCCGTTTTTGCCTTCGTTTTGCCATGGAGTGCCTTCAGAGCGCTTGCGATACTTTGCTCACCCCCTGAAGGAGCGAATCGATGGACAAGCAAACCCACAGAGGCACATTGGAAATGGTCGCCGCCATGCTGATTTCCGGCACCATCGGCTGGTTCGTTCTGCTGTCCGGTTTACCGGTTCTGGACGTGGTGTTCTGGCGCTGCGTATTCGGTGCGCTCACGTTGTTGCTGGTCTGTGCGCTGCTTGGCCACCTGCGCCTCTGCCTGCTAAGCCGCGTTACCGTCCTGCTGGCCGTGGTCAGCGGGGTGGCCATCGTCGGCAACTGGCTGCTGCTGTTCGCCTCCTATTCCCGGGCGTCGATTGCCATCGGTACTGCGGTGTACAACGTGCAGCCGTTCATGCTGGTGATCCTGGCGGCGCTGTTTCTCGGCGAAAAACTCACCCTGCAGAAGCTCGCCTGGCTGTCGATCTCGTTTCTCGGCATGCTGGCCATCGTCAGTGCCCACGGCAGCGTGGGGCAGGGTGGGGATGATTACCTGACGGGCATCGCCTTCGCCCTCGGCGCCGCCTTTCTGTACGCCGTCGCCGCGCTAATCATCAAGAAACTCAAGGGCGTGCCGCCGCACCTGATCGCCCTGATCCAGGTCAGCGTAGGCGTGCTGATGCTGGCGCCACTGGCCGACTTCTCCGCGCTGCCCCAGGGCGGGCAGACCTGGTCGACCCTGATCACCCTGGGTGTGGTGCATACCGGCGGCATGTACGTGCTGCTCTACGGCGCCATCCAGAAGCTGCCCACGGCGCTGACCGGCGCGCTGTCGTTCATCTACCCCATCGCGGCGATTGCTGTCGACTGGATCGCTTTCGATCACCGGCTCAGCGCATTGCAGTGGCTCGGTGTGGCGGCCATCTTGGTGGCAGCGGCGGGGATGCAGCAGGGGTGGGGTTTGCGCTTTATCATGCCTATGCGCATCACCCGGTGAGTCTCTGCGTATCCGGTTGCGCATACAGATTCTTGTGTCGCCGTGGCTCATCCATATCCCGACGACAGCGATCACATCTGCTTGGGTAGCGCGGTACGCGCCTGTACCGTCATCCATCGTGGGGCGTACGTCGTGCCTTGAGCGTGAGGCCTCTGGCACAATGCGCGTCTTTTTTCCGGAGGCCAAGCGAACCCTGGCGCTTTGGCCAAGGAGCTCACGAGGTGATCATGAAACATAACTCTTTCCACGTATCGCTGTTGGCGCTTATGGCGTTGCTTGCCGGTTGTACTATTACCGAGTCGTCCTCCTGGGTCAGTCAGCCATTGAGCCCCGAGCAGGGCCAGCCGACGGCTTATCTGGTCGGTGCTGTCGGGCCTGATGAGTTGATGCCCGCGACGGCGCAGAACCAGCGTCTGTTGTTTCGCCAACGAGGCTCGGAGCAGGGTGCAGCAGCTATATGGATCGACAATGGCATACGGCAGACGCCCAAAGACATTCAGAAAGGCAGTGCCAGTGCCAGTGTGTTCGTTATGCCGCTCAAGCCTGGCGACTACGAGCTCTACGACTTCCAGTTCTTTTCTATCACCAGCACCGGTTATGGCACCTACTCTTCATCGCTGCAGGCTCGCGAAAAGTTCGTCGTGCCTATGCGCCTCGAGGCAGGCAAGGCTTACTACATTGGCGAGTACCGTTCGCGTTGTCTGACGAGCAGCGCCTGCCTATTCATCCAGCGAGATCGTATGGCGCGCGACGAGTCCATCGCCCGGGCGCGGGTCACTCATCTGCCTGACCTCCAATATCTGCCACTTCAGCTGGAGCGCGCCAAGCCCTTTATTCTGCCCGAGCCGGCAGGCACTCAGACACAGACGAAGGATCGTTCTTCACAATGAAACCTCTGTTCCCCCTCATGCTTAGTGCAGTAGTCATCTCCGGCTGCGCCACTACCCATAGCCTGCCGCCAACCGAGCTGCGGTATGGCGACGCTTACCTGCCACCTATTCATGTACTGACCGACGACCCCTTGAAAGGTGGCGAAATCCGCAACAGCTTGCGGGCCACCGGTATGTTTAGTGACGTCATCAGTGGCCAGCCGCCAGCGGATGGCTATGCCGTGCGTGTCAACGTTGCGCAGGAGCGTGATCTGCCGCCGTTCCCGGTAATCCTAGTGAGTGCGGCCACGCTTTTCCTGATACCGATAAGCGACAGCATGGATTCCAGGCTGGGATTTACCCTGATGAAGGGTGGGCAAACGCTCAAGCGGTACGACTACGAAAACAAAACTCAGCGTTATACGTGGCTGCTCGACCGTAAGGAGGAGGCGACGGAAGAAAACTTACGCCGAATCACCCGCGCATTTGCCCAGGATGTGCAACGTGACGGTCTGATGCCGGCCGTGGAGGCGAAGCCATGATGCGGCCGCTGCGCAATCTTGGTCTGAGCTTGGCTGCCGTATCGATTTTGACGGGCTGCACCAACTCGCTTCCGGCACTTAACCACCAACAGGCCAAACCTTTCGTGCCGGTGGGTTTGCGGGTTGCGTTGCCTACTACAGGGCGTAAGGGCGATCGCTCCAATTTGGAGGTGGTGCAGCGCCTGCAGCAATCCGGAAGCTTTTCATGGCTCGATGACGGCATCAGTCGCAGCGGCTATAGCCTTTTGATTACCGAGCCGGGTGGTAGGCGTGCCAACGCTGCCCTCGTCATGCTAGGTGCCATGACCCTGCTAACGCTGCCATTACCCTATAGCTATGAGCAGAATCTGCGTGGCACGGTGCTCAAGGATGGCGTACCGGTCAAATCCTATGACTACCACCGTGAAGGCTGGGGTGTGTTGGCTTGGTACGCGCCCATTCCGTTCAAGCCAAACACCCGCGACATGCTCGATGAGTTGCTGCGCGATCTGGATCGCGAGCAGGTGATTCCCAAGCAGGATTGACCGCTGGCACGTCATCTCCTACTCATTCCGCGACAGCCTAGGCGGAGCGGGGTATCGACTCGTCGCTCATCAATCAGTGCGGCGCCTGCCGGCGAGCGGTTTTCAGCAGGTCCTCGGGGCTGATATGGCCGACCACCTGGGTGGCGGCGCTGCCTGGTTGCGGCAGGTCGAGGATATGGCCCTTCATCTTGCCGATCACATGCATCTCGCAGGGCTTGCAGTCGAACTTCAGGGTCAGCACTTCATCGCCGTGCACCAGTTGCATCGGTGCGACCTTGGTCTTCACGCCGGTGACGCCCTTGGCCTGTTTGGGGCACAGGTTGAAGGAGAAGCGCAGGCAGTGCTTGGTGATCATCACCGGCACTTCGCCTTCTTCTTCGTGGGCCTCGTAGGCGGCGTCGATCAGTTGCACGCCGTGGCGATGGTAGAACTCGCGTGCCTTGTGGTTGTAGACGTTGGCCAGGAACGACAGGTGCGATTCGGGATACACCGGCGGCGGGTTGCTCTCGGCCTTGCGCCCGCCGCGTGGGTGAGCGGCTATGCGGGCTGCGGTCAGCGCTTCGATGGCCTCGCGGCGCAGGCTTTTCAGCTGCGAGTTGGGCACGAAGAACGCCTGTGGCGCGTCCAGCTGCACACCCTGGGCGTGGTAGATGGTGGTGCCCAATTGGGTGAGCAGGTCGCGCAGGCCTTCGAGGGCTTGTTCCGGCTTGTTGGCGGGGCCGAAGGGGCCGGCCAGGCTGACATTGGTGCTGATGCCTTCCTCGCTGGTGGCGGTAAGATTCAGGCGCTCTTCGCGCAGCTCGGCTTTCCACTGGATACCGATGCGCCGCTCTGCCGAGGTTTTCTGCAGCGCCTGCTGCCAGTTGTGATCCAGGTTGCGGCTCAGCGGATGGTTGGGGCGCAGGCGGAACATGCCGGCCGGCATTTCGTTGGGCTCGACGCGGTAGCGGTAGCGCTTCTCGCCGTCTTCCTCGAACTCGCCTTTAAGCTCGGCGATGTTGGCACGGAAACCGACCACCTCGCGTTTGACCAGCACGTTGAGGCCGTCGCCGTTGGACAGCGGCTCATGGGTCACGGCGATCAGGTCGCGCTTGTTGACCTTCTCGACATGGCCGACAGAAAGCCCGGTAAAGGTCGGCGAGTCGAAGGCGCCGATGTCCACCTTGCGGTCGGTGACGAAATAGTCGGTGCTGCCGCGGTGGAAGGTCTTGTCCGGATCGGGCACGAAGAAGTGCGCGGTACGGCCGCTGGAGGCACGGGCCAGGTCCGGGCGATCTTCGAGAATGGCATCGAGCTCGCGGCGGTAGTGGGCGGTGATGTTCTTCACGTAGGCCACATCCTTGTAGCGGCCTTCGATCTTGAACGAGCGCACGCCGGCCTCGACCAGGGCGCGCAGGTTGGCGCTCTGGTTGTTGTCCTTCATGGACAGCAGGTGTTTCTCGTAGGCGATCACGCCGCCTTTCTCGTCCTTGAGGGTGTAGGGCAGGCGACAGGCCTGGGAGCAGTCGCCGCGGTTGGCGCTGCGCCCGGTCTGCGCGTGGGAAATGTTGCACTGCCCGGAGAATGCCACGCATAGCGCGCCATGAATGAAGAACTCGATGGCGGCATCGGTTTCATCGGCGATAGCGCGGATTTCCTGCAGGTTCAGCTCGCGGGCCAGCACCAGCTGGGAGAAGCCGGCCTGGTCGAGAAACTTCGCGCGGCCCAGGGTGCGGATGTCCGTCTGGGTGCTGGCATGCAGCTCGATGGGCGGGATGTCCAGGTCCAGCACTCCCAGGTCCTGCACGATCAACGCATCCACGCCCGCGTCGTAGAGCTGGTGGATCAGCTTGCGGGCTGGCTCCAGTTCGTCGTCATGCAGGATGGTGTTGATGGTGGTGAAGATGCGCGCGTGATAATGACGGGCGAACTCCACCAGCTTGGCGATATCGCTCACCTCGTTGCAGGCGTTGTGCCGGGCACCGAAGCTCGGGCCGCCGATGTAGACGGCGTCGGCGCCATGCAGGATGGCCTCGCGGGCGATGTCGACATCGCGGGCAGGGCTGAGCAGTTCCAGGTGATTCTTGGGCAAGGACATGTTTTTTCTTTATGGGCTGAGCACGGTCAAGGCGCGCATTGTACCGGGCCGCTGGCCCATCGGCACCCGCGATGTGCCGGACGGCTGGCAAGGCTGTCGGCGATTGGCCATCTGTGGGACAGTAGCGGCCTTTTTTCAGAGGGGCGTTTGCGATGGATAATAAAGGGCTCGAAAAGCTCGATCAGCTGTTGCTCAAGTATGGCAACGACGACTCGATTCTTTCCGCCAGCGAGCTGGATGGCTACTTCGCGGCCATCGTGTCCGGCCCACGGCAGATCGACCCCGGCCTCTGGTACCCGCATATCTGGGCCGAGCAGTTGCCCAAATGGACCAGCGAGAAAGAAGGCGAGCGCTTTACCAAGCTGGCCGTCGAGCTGATGAGCGAAGCCGCGTTTATGCTCGATGAAGAGCCGGACGACTACGAGGCGATCTTCCTGGCCGATGAGCAGGGCAAGGGCGAAAAGCTCATCGTGTCGCAATGGTGCGCGGGCTATCTGCGCGGCGCCCAGGTTGCCGGCTGGATCGAGGCCGAACTGCCTGAGGAACTCGAAGCGGCGTTGGCGAGCATTTCCTTGCATGGCAGCGAGGAAGGCGTGGATGCGCTCAACGCCATGTCCGATGACGAGTACGACGCTTCGGTCGCAACAGTCGAGCCTGCTGCGGTGGCGTTGTATCAGTATTGGCAGCAGCACCTGGAACCGGTGCTGCCGATTCGCCGCGATGAGACCAAGGTTGGCCGCAACGACCCTTGCACCTGCGGGAGTGGCAAGAAGTACAAGCAGTGCTGCATGAGCAAGTAAGCGGGGAGTAGAGCAGGCTCACCGGAAAAGTAAACGGCACAGGCGGGGCGCTCAGGCGCTACCCGCCGTGACGCCGCGTCAGTTCAACAGTTGCCCAAAAGCCTTGTCCGCCTCCAGTACGGCAGGCAGGGCTTCGAACAGTTTGGCCAAGTCCACACCTTCGAACAATGGGCCTTCCAGGTTCTGCTGGGCGGTATCTGTCAAGCCGTGCGCTTCGAGGCTTTCTTCGACATGGATGGCTTGCGCGACGAGGCGCGCGTACTGGCTGTCGCCCGGCGCCTGGGTCGGTTTGTTCTGGTAAGCGATGGCGGTCTGGATCAGTACCGGCAACTGCCAGCGGCGCGCCAGCTCGGCGCCCACTTCCGGGTAGCCGAAGCCCAGCTGCAGGGTTTCCTCGGCGGCCTGTGCGGCTGCCTCACGCTGCGGGTGACGGTTGAGACGACGGGCGAAATCCGGCGCGCCGGTCTGGATCAGCAGTTCGCCGATGTTGTGCATCATTCCACAGGTAAAGGCGGCATCCGGGTCGAGCTTCGACTGTTTGGCCAGGGCGCGGGCGATGCTTGCGACGCGGAAACTACGCAGCCAGAAACCTTTCAAGTTGAAGCCGGTATCGACCTTGAAGGCGCCAGTCATGGCCGAGGCGAGTACCAAGGTGCGCAGGGTGTTGAAGCCCAGGCGCATGGCGGCATCTTCTACGCTACTGGCATCACGCGAGCCGCGAAAGCGCGCAGAGTTAGCCAGGCGCAGCACCTTGGCGGCGATCACCGGGTCACGCTCAATATTGCGCGCTACGCTTTCCAGGTTGGTGGCAGGGTTGTCGAATTGCTGGATCAGGTCCTGGGCCACCTTGGGGACGGTGGGCAGGGTGTGCAGTTCGGCGAAAAGGCTAGCGATATCCATATGATGCTCCTGAGAAAAAATCTGCGGGACGATATGGAGTTTCAGCATAGCCGCGCTAATGGCGCCTGCCAGGCGGCAAGTCGGCTTTTTCACCGCTCATTGCGATTGTGCGGAAATAAAAACTCTCGGTTTTTCAATACGAAGCTGAAGTCAGCTCGCCACCGCCACTTCACCGCCGACCACCTGGTTGCGGCCTGCGCGTTTGGCGGCATAGGTGCGCTTGTCCGCGGCGCTCATCAGCTGGTCCAGGCGCTCGCCATCGCGGCCAAGGCTGGCCACGCCGGCGCTCAGGGTCATGTGCAGCGGCATACCTTGGACATCCATGGGATTGCTCTCCAGTTGCTCGCGCAGTTGCTCGGCAATTCTGGTCGCTTGGGCGGCGCTGGTGTTGGGTAGCAGGGCGGCGAATTCTTCACCACCAAGGCGGCAGAGCAGGTCGGTCTCGCGCAGGCGCTGTGACAGTACACTGGCGAAATGGCACAGCGCCTGGTCGCCGGTTTCATGACCGAAGCGGTCGTTGATCTGCTTGAAATGGTCGATATCCAGATACACCAGGGCCAGGGGCGACTGGTTGCGCTGCGCATGGGCGCGCTCGCGGCAGAAGATCTCGGTCAGCTTGGAACGGTTCGCCAGGCCCGTGAGGTAGTCGGTTCTGATCAGCTCGATCAGGCGCTTCTCGTTCTCGGCACGGGTGTGCTCATAGGTGTGGGAGAAGATGGTGATGGCCAGGGTCGCCATGCCGATGTCGAGCAGAAAGCCGATGCTGTCGCTGGGGTTCTTCTCGGTGTAGTGCTGGGTGTATAGGTACAGACCCAGGCTGACGAAGATCAGCGAGCCGATCAGCCCCAGGCGCAGGCCGAGCAGCAGGTAGAGGATGATCGGGATGGTCTGTATCCAGGCAAAGATGCCCACCGAGGTATTCGGATTGGCCAGGGTGGCCATCATCACGCCCAGGAAGGGAATCAGGTAGACGATGGTCAGGGCCTTCAGGTGCCGGGTGCGCTCCACGACCACCAGCATGTAGAGCGCCAGCGTGGTATAGATCACCTCGATGCCCACCAGCAGCCACAGCCCGCGCGTCGCATTGAAGATCGAGAACAACACACCGAAGCACATGGTCACCCACAGCAGGGTCTTGAACATCCTGCGCCGGGACTGGTCACTGTGATCGATTGGAGGCAGCATCGAAACGTCCTTCGGGCCGCCTTGGCGCACGGGGTTACCGGCGCGTCCTGGTGATTGCGCCGTCTGGTTGAAGAGATAAAATTGCGGGCAATTTTGCTCGAAGATGGCCACCTGCTACTAGTGATATTTCGTTACAGACGTGTCATTTCGCTTTAGCGCCAGGATCAAGATCAAGCAGCTTGAGGTTTTCGTTTGGAAGAAACTGGGGCGAGAAGTTGAAACAGAGCCTTGCGCTCGGCGTTGCACCAGCGCGGGCTGCCGATCCTGCCTGGCCAGGCAGGATCGGCGTCGTTCACACCAACGTCGCGCCGCGAGCGTTGACGAAGATCGAATAGATCGCGTGGCTGCTGGCCATGAACAGGCGATTGCCTTTTTCACCGCCAAAGCACAGGTTGGCGCAGCGTTCTGGCAGCGCAATATGGCCGATGGCCTTGCCTTCGGTGTTGAACACCCGAACGCCGTCGAGCTTTTCCGGCTCACTTTGCGGCGAGCCGTTGCTGCCCCAGCCGCACCAGAGGTTGCCGAACTCGTCGCACTTGATGCCGTCCAGGGCGCCGGTGTCGGTGGCTTCGATATGCTTGCGGCGCTGGCCGAGGGTGCCGTCGTCGTTCACCGCGTAGGCCCAGACTAGGCGGTTGGGCTTGGCGCGTCCTTCGACGATGTACAGCGTCTTCTCGTCCGGCGAGAAGCACAGGCCATTGGGACCGCCCAGGTCTTCGGCCACGCGGGTGACCTGGCCGTTTTCACCATCGATACGGTAAACGCCATGGGGCAGCTCCGGCTCGATCTTGTAGCCCTCGTAGAAATTGCCGGTCTGGAAGGGCGGGTCGGTGAACCAGACTGAGCCGTCGCGCTTGACCACTACGTCGTTCGGCGAGTTGAAGCGCTTGCCCTCGAATTTGTCGGCCAGCACGGTGATGCGCCCGTCGTGTTCGGTACGGGTAATGCGCCGGCCCAGCTCCTGGGTGGTGGAGCCTTCACAGGCGATCAGCCGGCCCTGGGTGTCGCGCACCAGGCCGTTGGCGTAGTTCGATGGCTGGCGGTAGACGGCGAGCGACTGGCTGATCTCGTCCCAGCGCATGATGCGGTTGTTGGGAATGTCGCTGACCAGCAGGTAGCGACCGTCACCGAACCACACCGGGCCTTCCGCCCAGCGCAGGCCATCGGCGAGTTTCTCGACGCTGGCATTGAACAGGCGCAATTGCAGGAAGCTGTCATCGAGCACCTGCACAGCGTTGTCGGGATAGCGCAGGCCGAGCGGCTGGGCAGCACTGGCCAATTGCGGTAGCAACGAGCCGGCGCTGGCGGCTGCAGCGGAGCAGATCAGCGAAGTCTTGAGAAAACGGCGGCGTGAGCTACCGGGTTGCGGCGTGTCGTTCATGTCATGTCCCTTCTTGTTATTGTCGGGCCGAAACGGCGCTAACAACCTACAAGATGTACGACAACCATGAAAGGTTTAATCGTTATCTAGGCGGGGTGATGACTGCATTATTTTTATCTAATTGATATTCAATTATTTTCATTGGCTGAGATTGAAGTGCTAAGCGCCAATAAAACGTTGGTCGTCTGATGACTTCTGGATGGCCACCGTACTGACGGTGGCCATCCAGGTGGTAGGGTCAGGCGAATACGAAGTACTTACGTACTGTTTCGACCACTTCCCAGGTGCCTTTCATGCCCGGCTCGACGACGAAGATATCGCCGGCCTTGAGATGGATCGGCGCCATGCCGTCCGGGGTGATGATGCAATAGCCTTCCTGGAAGTGGCAGTACTCCCACTTCACGTACTCCACTCGCCATTTGCCAGGCGTGCAGATCCAGGTGCCCATGATCTTGCTGCCGTCATCGCTGGTGTAGGCGTTGAGGTTGACCGTGTGCGGGTCGCCCTCGATACGCTCCCACTTGCAGGCATCGACCACGGGCATGGGTTGGGTGTCGCGCAGAACGGTAATCGGTTTGTTGGCCATGAGCGGCTCCTGTTGTTGGACGAAAGGGGTTTACCTTAGGGCTCGTGTTCGCTCCCTGGTTGTCTGGGGTCGACATGGGCGTGCGTATTCGCGCTCAGGCCGGCAGGGCGGGGCGTGCGCGCAGGGTGAAACCGGCATGCACCACCAGCGTGGCGATCACCAGCGCGCCGCCATACAGCGTGGCCCGGGCTGGCACCTCGCTGAGGAAGTACCAGACCCACAGCGTGCCGAGCACGCTTTCCAGCAGGTAGAACAGTGCCACCTCGGCGGACGGCAGGTAGCGTGTCGCGCTGTTGATCAGCAAGGTGGCCAGCGGCATCTGCAGCAGCCCCATCAGCCCCAATGCCAGGTAGCTGGCCTGATCGAGGCCGAACGGTTGCGCCTTGGGCAGCGCGATCAGCGCGGCAACCAGCCCGGCCAGGGCGATCAGCGGCATGCGGGCCAGGCTGGAATGGCGGCGTAGCAGGGTGAGGTTGGCGCCCAGCGCTAGCGAAGACAGCAGCGCATAGCCGTTACCCAACAGGTCGTTGGCGCTGAAGGAACCGGCGAATACCAGCACGATGCCCAGCGTCGCCACGCCGATCGCCAGCCAGGTGCGTATCGCCACCGCCTCGTGCAGCAAGAAGCGCGTGAACAGTGCGGCGAACAACGGCGCGGTACTGAGGATGACCACCACGTTGGCCACCGTGGTATGCACGATCGCCAGCACGAAGAAAATCGAGATCAATGCCAGCAGCACGGCCGAAACGGCGCTGGGTAGCGGCTTGGCCCGCAGGCTCACCCGGCTTCTGGTGGAAAGCGAAAAAGCGGCCAACGCGACGAACATCAGCAGCCCGCGCCAGAACACGATGCTCCAGCCATCGGCATTCACCAGGCGCACCAGCAGGCCATCGAAGCTGAGCAGCACGATGCCGCTCGTGACCAGCAACAGGCCGCGCGCTGAGTCTTTCATCCCGGCTTTCCTTGTCGTTATGGAATGCCTGGATGATCGCTCCAAATTGGTGCAATGACGTGCCCGGATACGCCGCCTGGGAAGGTGTTCGCGACCTGATAAGAGGTCGCTACGCTAGCCTGGCGACGACCTCATGGGCGCCGCCAGGCAGCTAGCTCAGGCCTTGAGCTGACGCAGCCACTCCAGGCCTTCGCTGGTATCGCCCTTGGGGCGGTACTCGCAGCCGATCCAGCCGGTGTACCCCAGCTCATCGATTACCTCGAACAGCTGCGCGTAGTTCAGTTCGCCCATGTCCGGCTCGTGGCGATCTGGTACGCCAGCGATCTGGATGTGGCCGATGCCAGCGAAATCACGGCGCAGCTTCATGGTCAGGTCGCCTTCGACGATCTGACAGTGGTAGCAGTCGAACTGCACCTTGAGGTTGTCGGCACCCACCTGGTGGACGATGGCCTGGGCCTGATCCTGGCGGTTGAGGAAGAAGCCCGGCATGTCACGAGTATTGATCGGCTCGATCAGTACCGTTACGCCAGCGCTGCGCGCCTGCTCGGCGGCATAGGCGAGGTTTTCCAGATACACCGCCTGGTGCGTGCCGCGCAGCGCCTCATCGGGCAGCAGGCCGGCCATCACATGGATGCGGTCGTTGCCCAGCACCTGGGCGTATTCCAGCGCCTTGGCCACGCCGGCACGGAATTCAGCCTCGCGACCCGGCAGGCTGGCGATACCGCGCTCGCCGGCCGCCCAGTCACCTGGTGGCGCGTTGAACAGGGCCTGCACCAGCCCGTTGTCGCTCAGGCGCTGTTTCAGCTCCTGGGCGCTGTAGTCGTAGGGGAACAGGTATTCGACCGCCGCGAAGCCGTCGGCGGCGGCCGCAGCGAAGCGGTCCAGAAAATCATGCTGCGGGTACAGCATGCTGAGGTTGGCGGCGAAGCGAGGCATGGGGCTCTCTCTTTTCAAATCTGCGAGGGGATTGAGAGGGCGAGCGCTAGCGCTCGCCGTGCATCAGACTAATGGCCACAGGATGAGGGTCATCACGAAGCCCAGGGTGCCCAGGATGGTCACCAGTACGGTCCAGGTGCGCAGGCCGTCGGCCACGTTCAGGCCGGCCAGCTTGGTGAACATCCAGTAGCCGGCGTCGTTGATGTGCGACATCGCCAGGCCACCACCGCCCATGGCCAGGCACAGCAGCGCGAGATGGTTGGCCGACAGGTCGAGGGTGGCGATCAGCGGGCTGAGGATACCGGCGGTGGTCACCAGGGCCACGGTGGTCGAACCCTGCACCGCACGCAGCAGCATGGTCAGGATGAAGCCCAGGGCCAGCACTGGCAGACCGGTGTGGCGCAGCGCCTCGGAGACCACCGCACCAATGCCGGTGTCGACCAGCACTTTGCCGAACACGCCGCCAGCACCGGCAATGAGGATCACCATCGCCACGCCCGGCAGCGCCGAGCCGAGCACGTCGGAGACCTGCGAACGGCTCCAGCCACGGCGTGAACCGAGAAGCCAGGCGCACAGCAGCGTATCGATCAACAGCGCTACCAGCGGCGCACCCAGTACGGTCAGCACGTCACGCAGCATGGAACCGGCCGGCAGCAAGGTAGTGGCCAGGGTGCCGAGCAGGATCAGCACGATCGGCAGCAGGATCAACGTGATGATCAGGCCGAAACCCGGGGCAGGGGCGGGTGGCAGGCTTTTGGCCAGGCTGCCGGCATTGGCCTCGGCGCCGAATTCCTTGCTCTCAGCCACTTCACGCACGGTGGAGTAGTCGTTGCGCGCCCAGGCTTCCAGGTCGGCATTGGTTACGTGGGGGCCATAGACCTCGGCGCGAATGTCGTCGGTCATCGGGTAGGTTTTGCGGGTCATGCGCCCGGCGATGAAGTAGCCGACCATGCACACCACCGCGACCAGCGGAATGCCCAGCAGCAATACGCGACCCAGGTCAGCGCCCAGCTGGCTGGCAGCCGCCACGGCACCCGGGTGCGGCGGCAGGAAGGCATGCACCGCCAGCAGGGCGGCGCACATCGGCAGGGCGAAGATCAGCAGTGGCTTGCGCGCAGCACGTGCCACACCGTAAGCCAGCGGCATGAGGATGATCACGCCGACCTCGAAGAACACCGGGATACCGACCATGAAGCCGGCCACGGTCAGCGCCAGTGGCGTGCGCCGGTTGCCGAAGCGCTCGATGAGCGTCTTGGCGAGCGCCTCGGCGCCGCCGGACAACTCGATGATGCGCCCGATCATCGCGCCCAGGGCGATGATGATCGCGATATGGCCGAGGGTTTTGCCCATGCCACCTTCGATGGTCGCCACCAGGTCGGCAGGTTTCACACCGGCTACCAGAGCGACGATGATGCTCACCAGCATCAGCGCCACGAAGGGCTGGAATTTGTATTTGAGGACCAGAAACAGCAGCAGTGCGATACCGGCACCGGCGATCAGCATCAACATGAGTGGTGTCATTTCAATTCTCGTTTTTTATTGTTGTCCGGCAGTGCCGGGGCTGACCGGGCGCCGCAGAGCGGAACCCGGACATTGGTGAAGGCGTTACCAGTTCGCGCCGAAAACCTGGTTAAGTTCTTCCAGCGCCTGTTCCGACAGAGGAGCGGGCTTGGGCTCGCTCATCAGCCAAAGTCGGGCGGTTTCCTCGAGTTCTTCGAGGGCGTAGCAGGCCTTGGCGACCGAGCTTTCCCAGATCACCGGGCCCAGGCGTTCGAGCATTACGCCGCGCACACTGTTGGCTAGCTGCGCCACGCGCTCGGCCACCACGGGCGAGCCTGGGCGCTGGTAGCCGATCAGCGGGATGTGGCCGACCTTCATGACCTGGTACGGGGTCAGCGGCGGCAGGATGTCGTCTTCGCGCCATACACCGGCCAGGGTCAGCGCCACCAGGTGGGTGGAGTGGGTGTGCACCACGCCACCGACTCCTGGGTTGCGGTCATACACCTGGCGGTGCAGGGCCAGGGTCTTGGACGGCTTGTTACCCGACACCCATTCGCCGGCCAGGTTGACCTTGGCGATGTCGTCCGGGTGCATACGGCCCAGGCAGGCGTCTGTTGGCGTGATCAGCCAGCCGTCGTCAAGGCGTGCACTGATGTTGCCGGCGCTGCCTACGGTGTAGCCGCGGCCATACAGCAGCCGACCGACATCGCAGATTTCCTCGCGCAGGGCTTTTTCATTGCTCATCAGGCTTCTCCCGCCAGCTGTTTGAGGGCCTTTGTGAAGAAATCACGAGCGCCGAAGTTGCCGGACTTCAGCGCCAGCGCGAGCGGTTGCTCGCCGTCGCTGACCGTAGCCGGGACACCGGGGTCGATCTGCGCGCCGATCTTCAGCAGCTGCACGCCCAGGGCCTGGACCACGGCACCGGAGGTTTCCCCTCCGGCTACTACGAAGCGGCGTACGCCTGCAGCCAGCAGGCCCTTGGCGATCTGCCCCAGTGCGTCTTCGACCATCGCCCCGGCACGCTCGGCGCCGAGCTTCTGTTGCACGGCCTTGACCTCATCGGGGGAGCTGGTGGCGTAGATCAGTACGGTCTGGCCGGCGTCGCGGGCGAAGGCGATGGCCTGCTCGACCACCGGCTGGCCGGCAGCGAGGGCCAGCGGGTCGATGCGCAGCGCCGGGCGACCGGCTTCCAGCCAGGCAATCACCTGGCCGTTGGTGGCGACCGAAGCACTGCCGGCCAGCACCACGTCACCACCAGGGATGTCGATGCGTTGTTCAGCGTCGATGTCACGCAGCTTGCCCGCCTTGCGGAAGTTGCTCGGCAAGCCCAGCGCCAGGCCCGAGCCACCGGTAAGCAGCGGCAGGTCGGCGCAGGCTTCGCCCAAGGTGTAGAGATCGGCGTCCGACACGGCATCGGCAATCGCCATGGTCACGCCTTCGGCACGCAGTTCGGTGATGCGCGCACGCACGGCATCGCTGCCCTTGGCCACGGTGTCATAGCGCAGCAGGCCGACCTTGCCTTGGGTCTGGGCATCGAGCACGCGCAACAGGTTGGCGTCGCCCATCGGCGTCAGCGGGTGACTCTGCATGCCCGATTCGTTGAGCAGTTGGTCCTGCACGAACAGGTGGCCGCGGAAAATCGTCCGGCCGTTCTCCGGGAAGGCCGGGCAGGCGATGCTGAAATCGCCGCCCAGTTTGGTCAGCAGCGCCTCGCTGACCTGGCCGATATTACCGGCCGGGGTGGAGTCGAAGGTCGAGCAGTACTTGAAGAAGATCTGCTCGCAGCCACGTTCACGTAGCCACTGCATGGCGGCCAGGGATTCGGCGACGGCTTCGGCGGCCGGCGTGGTGCGCGACTTCAGGGCGATGACGATGGCGTCGGCATCCAGGCCGGCAGCTACTTCGGCGCTGGGAATGCCGATGCTCTGCACGGTGCGCATGCCGCCGCGCACCAGCATGTTGGCGAGGTCGGTAGCACCAGTGAAATCATCGGCGATGCAGCCCAGCAGCGGGCGGGAGGTCTCGCTCATGGGTTACTCCTTGGCCTTGGGCAGCTCGATGCCCGGGAAAATCTTGATCACGGCGGAGTCGTCCTCGCGGCCGAAACCGGCGCTGGAGGCCTGCATGAACATCTGGTGTGCAGTGGCCGACAGCGGCAGCGGGAATTTGCTGGTGCGTGCGGTATCGAGTACCAGGCCCAGGTCCTTGACGAAGATGTCCACGGCCGACAGCGGCGTGTAGTCGGCGTTGAGGATGTGCGGCACGCGGTTCTCGAACATCCAAGAGTTGCCAGCGCTGTTGGTGATCACTTCGTACAGGGCATCGGCATCCACGCCTTCGCGCAGGCCCAGAGCCATGGCTTCGGCGCTGGCGGCAATGTGCACACCGGCCAACAGCTGGTTGATGATCTTGACCTTGGAGCCCAGGCCATGGACGTCGCCGAGGCGGTACACCTTGCCCGCCATGCCGGCCAGCACGGCTTCGGCCTTGGCATAAGCGTCGGCGGGGCCGGAAGTCATCATGGTCATCTGGCCGGCAGCGGCCTTGGCGGCACCACCGGAAATCGGTGCGTCGAGGTAGGCGAGGCCCTTGTCGGCCAGGCGCTGGCCCAGCTCAACGGCGAAGGTTGGCGCGACAGTGGCGCAACCTATCACCAGGCTGCCGGGGCGCAGGGCGGTAACGGCGCCCTTGTCACCGAACAGCACGGTCTCGGTCTGCTCGGCATTGACTACCACGGTAATGACGATGTCGCAGACTGCGGCCATCTCGGCAGGCGAGGCGCAGGCCACACCGCCCTCGGCGGCGAATGCCTGAACCACCTCGTTGCGTACATCACAGGCATGCACCTTGAACCCGCTGCGCAGCAGGGAGCGGGCAATACCCAGGCCCATGGCGCCCAGGCCGATTACACCGACATTGGATTGAGTCATTGCAGTCTTCCTCGGTCTTTGCCGTCGCGCGTCGTGCTGATTGACGGCTTAATTGTTCTGAAATGTGAATCGGATAGTGAATTAATGATCGGATGATGTGAAGTGTTTTTTCAAATTAACAAAAATTCACACGAGCGGGCGCGCGCAATGATCACGTCCGAGTGGCTGGCAAGGGCGGGCTTCAGCCGGGAACAGGCTTGTATCGATCTTGAGTCAGGCGCGTATTCGTGACCGAAGCCGAGCCAGCACAGGGTGTGCTGGCTGGATTGGCTTGAGGCGCGATACCTGGAGGTGGTGGGTCAGGAGGCCGGGGTGCCGGCGAGCAAGAGCTCGATACGCTGGTGGCGGATGCTCTCGGCGGCGGCGGGGGTGAGGGCGCTATCGGTGATCAGGGTGTCGAATTGTTCAAGGGCGGCGACCTTATACATGCCGAAGGTGCCGTACTTGGAACTGGTGGCGATCAGCACGTTACGCGAGGCCGATTGCATGGCCGCCTGCTTGACCTCGACTTTCAGCGCCGACGGCGTGGTGGTGCCACGTTGCAGGTCCCAGGAACTGGTGGAAATGAACGCGATGTCGGTGGCCAGCTGGCGCAGGGTCGCCGCTGCCAGGCCACCGACGCTGGAAATGTTGGGGTGGTCGAGCAACCCACCGGTGTGGATCACGTTCACATGGTCGGCTGCGGCCAGGGCATGCACGATCCCGAAGTCGTTGGTCACCACGGTCATGCCTGACAGCGCGATGATATGCGGCACTATCTCCAGGGTGGTGGTGCCAGCGTCCAGGTAGATCGTCATGTCCGGGTGCAGCAGGCCGGCAGCCAGGCGGGCCATGGCCTGCTTGTGCGGCAGCTCCACCACGGCCTTGGAGTCATGGCTGGGCTCGCTGTGCAACTGGCTGGCTATCCGTACACCGCCAGTGACCGAATAGGCACGGCCCTGTTGCTCCAGCTGGGCAATGTCGCGGCGCACGGTCATGTGCGAGCACTCGAACATCTCCATCAGCTGATGAACGCTCAGCACCTGATGCTTGCGCAGCTGGCGCAGCATCTGCTCACGGCGCTGCTCGGGAATCATCGGGGCAACGCTGGGCGTGGCGTGCTTATCGGAAGGTGGCATACGCGCTCCTGCGTAAAGGCACCGTGGTGCAGGTGCGAGGTAATCAGTGGCAGGTTTTTAACACAATCCGCTCATTCAAACCATTTGGCCCTCGGCGCAGCGATAGCGGTGCCCAAGGTCGCCGACTGCCGTGATGTATTGCCTGCCAGCCCGGAACTTGTAATTTTGCAATTCACTCCAATATCTCGATTCAAGGCGCCTCTAAAAACGTAGCCGAGGCAGTCAGCGCAAGGCGAAAGCAGGCGAAAAAGCGGAGTTTACGAGCTGTAAATGAGCTTTTTCGCCTGCTTTCAACGCGGCGATGGCAACGCAGGCAGTTTTTAGAGATGCCTTTCAGCGGCGCCGGGCGCCGCGCGGCACCGTCAACAGGGATGTGCATTTCTCTACTGCTCAAGCGAGGCACCCATGAATTCCGAAGAGCAAACCCTGATCGATGGCCTGTTCACCCGCCTGCAAGAGGCCGAGCACGAGGGCGGGCTGCGCGACACCGATGCCGAGGCGCAGATCAAGAGCCATCTGGCCCGGCAGCCTGCCGCACCCTATTACATGGCCCAGGCCCTGTTGATTCAGGAGGCGGCCATCAAGCGCCTGGATCAGCGCGTGCGCGAACTTGAAGCCCAGGCCGCCGACGCGCAGCGCCAGCGCTCCGGCAGTGGTGGTTTTCTTTCCGGGCTGTTCGGCGGCGGCCAGCCAAATACCACGCCGCAGCCCGCCCAGCGCCCCGCTGGCTGGGGTGAAACGCGCTTTTCCCAGAACGCTGCGGCCGCTGCGGCGGTACCAGCAGCCATGCCTGGCGCAGCGCCGGCAGCCCAGGGCGGTGGTTTCATGCGCGGCGCCCTGCAGACTGCCGCCGGTGTGGCGGGCGGGGTGATGGTGGCGGATCTGCTCACCAACATGTTCCACCACAACCAGCCCCAGGAAATCGTCGAAGTCATCCGCGAAGACGCGCCCATGCAGGACAGTTTCGCAGGTGGCCTGGACGACACGCCCATGCGGGACAACTTCGCAGGCGGCCTCAATGACACGTCCTACGCCAATAGCAACGATATCGACACCGATGCCTTCGACAGCTCGGACTTCTTCGACGACGACAGCATGTTCAGCTGATAGGGCAGGGGTAGTGGGTAAAGAGTGCTAACCCGTCAACGGCTCGGCGTTGCTGGTGCGATCCACCAGGCGGATACTGTCGCGCCCGCCGCGTTTGGACTCATAAAGCGCCACGTCGCCTTGCTCGATCAACGCTGCCAGGCTGGCGGGCGGTTGGTCGAACAGGCTGGCGCCGACGCTCAGGGTGACCGCCTCGGGCGTGGCGAAGGTCTGCGCCGCAGCGCTTTGAAACTGCTGGCGCAGCAGGTCGCCCAGGTTGGTGATGCGTTCCGGGGAGGCGTCTCTGAGTAGAATCACGAACTCGTCGCCGCCCAATCGCGCGGCCAGTGAGCCTTCGGGCAAAGCCTGGCGAATCATTTCGCCAAGGGCAACCAGCAGCTTGTCGCCGGCGGCATGACCGTGCAGGTCGTTGACCTGCTTGAAGTTGTCGATATCGATCAGCAGCAGCGCACCGGGATGCTTCGGCGAAACGCCGTCGAGTAGCTTGGGCGCCCGTGCTTCCAGGGCGCGGCGGTTGTACATGGCAGTCAGTGGGTCACGCGCGGCCAGGCGCTCGATGCGCTTCTCGCGGCGGTAGCGCACGGTGCCGGTCATCGACAGGGAAATAAGCATCAAGGCCATCACCCCCTCGACCAGCGAGATCTTGATGATCTGGCCCTGAAACGAGGCCAGGTCGATCAGCGTGCCGGGTACCAACACCGGAATGGTCTTGGCGATATAGAACAGCCCGTGACCCAGCAGCACGAAGCGCAGCTGCGCTGCCCCGGCGCCCAGCGACTTGCCGCGCGGGCGCAACAGGAAGCTCGCGCGGATGGTGATCAGCGCGATCAGCAGCGAGTTGACCAGCAGCATGATCTTCGACCACTCCGGGCCGTTGGGCAGCAACAACATCGCAAACCAGATGGCCACCGCCAGCAACCAGGCACGCGATAGCCGGACTTCGGTAAAGCGCGCCACGCCGGCGAAGAACAGCCAGTGCGAGGTTATCAGCAGACCATTGGCGAACCAGATACCCACCAGCAGCAGGCCGCTGCTGCGCAGCAGGGCGAGGATGCAGCCCACGCTGATCAGGGCAAAACCGGCACTCCAGAACAGCAGCGCGGGCTCGCGAACGGTTTGCCACTCGATGGCCAGATACAGCGACGCCGCCAACGCCAGGGCGATGGTGATCGTCAGCATGGTTAGGGGATCGAACGCCATGTTCTGCTGGGCCTGCGTAATAAGGGTTGGAAGCGATGTGCGCCGCGGGTTTTTCAGTGGCGGTGAACTGTATGGGTTTGAGCGTAGCCGGCATGCATGAAAAGGAGGTGGCTGGCCGCTTTTTCTCGCGCCGTGAATAATTCTCGACTCACCGGCCTGGCGCGCTTCGAAACGCGCTCCATGGCGTTAGCCGGCCCGTGGCCTGACGGTCAGGCTGATCATGCGCGTAAGCACCAGGCCGATGTACATCACCCCGGCGAACTGCTCAAGCATCACCAGGGCACGGGCGAAAGGTCGCAGCGGGGTGATGTCGCTCAGGCCAACTCCCGATAGAACGGTAAAACTCAGGTACAGCAGTTCCATCCAGGTGCGCTGCGCCTCGGGGTTTATCGCGGCCGTGAAACTGCCGGGGCTGAGCAATTGGCAAACGTGAAAAGCATGGGCGAAGGCCCAAGCCAGCAAGGTAAAGGTGGCACCTACGGCAAACAGTTCATCAGTGCTGGCGCGCTGATCTTCCATCATGTAGGCGATCAAACCGCCAGCGGCATAGAAGTAGAAACTCGACTCCAGCGCTGCCAGCAAGATCGACAACGCAGTATTGCTCTCGAACTCCACGGCAACCGTCAGTGCCAAGATGCATGCCGCTTGAGTGAAGGCGATCCACTGGATGTTCGGGCTGCTGCGCACCATGCGCAGCGACATCGCCAGCACCACAATGCCGAAGGCACCGACGATGGCCCGCCCCTCGGACAGCTGCTCCATGAACGGGTAGAGCACGATGCCCAGCAACTGCACGAACAGCAGGCTGGCGGATGGATAGCGGAGCAGGTAGGTGTAGGCCTTGGGCATCGAGTGGAACCGGGCGAGGGATACCCATAGTGGGCGGGTGGGCATTTTGCCGGGCAGTCTAATGGATCATCAGCGCCGCGTATGCTGCCATTCGCCACTTGTTTTCCGGCATGTCATTTCCCGCTGAAGCGATATCCATTTCGTTTATTCGTATCATCGGGCTTGCAGTGAATATCCGCAGGGCCGCGCAAGATTCGGCTATGATCCGCGCCCCAAAATACCCCTCGCCATGGTCAGGTCCCGATGCCCGTGAACGCCCTCTATACGGACCTGTCCGACTACTACGACCTGATGTGCGCCGATATCGACTACCGGGCGCAGAGCCACGCCGTGCAGCGTCTGCACCAGCTGTTCGGCAATGGCGGCATGAGCCATCTGGACCTGGCTTGCGGCACTGGCCCCCACGTTCGGCATTTTCTCGATGCCGGCTTCAAGAGCGCCGGGTTGGATATCAACCAGCCGATGCTCGACAAGGCCGCCATCCGCTGCCCCGAGGCGCACTTCGCCGTGCAGGACATGTGCGACTTCAGAGTGAGCGAGCCAGTCGACCTGATCACCTGTTTTCTCTACTCCCTGCATTACAGCGCGACCACTGAGCGGCTGGCCGCCTGTATCGCCCACGTGCATCGTGCGCTGCAACCCGGCGGCCTGTTCTGCTTTAACGCGGTCGACAGAGCCCGCATAGACAATCGCCTGTTCGCCGCGCATACCGTAGACGCCGATGACGGCCGCTTCACCTTCAGTTCGGGCTGGCACTACAGCGGAGCTGGGGAGCGGCAATCGCTGCGCCTGCGCATCGAGAAAACCACGGGCGATGAAACGCTGATCTGGAACGACGAACACCCGATGGTCGCGGTGAGCTTCGCCGAGCTGGAAGCGTTGTTGCAGCCGTACTTCGAGGTGCATGTGCTGGCGCACGACTACCAGAAAATCCTGCCGATCAGCGAGAGCGCCGGTAATGCGCTGTTCGTTTGCGTGAAGGGTTAGCGGGTACTTCTGGTGAGGACCCCCACTGATCCGTGGGAGCGGCTTTAGCCGCGATCTTCACCGGCCTCAAGCCTGATCAGCGGCTGAAACGGCTGGCTGGGTGGCTGCCTTGCAACCCGTGCTGCGCAGATCTATCTCGCCAGCGCTGCAGAGCTTTCAGCCGCTGCGCTTTTCACCTTGGCAGCCAGCACGGCAGCCTGAATCGCCGCCAGGCTGTGCTTGGCCGCTGGCGACTCGAACACCGCACTTTCCGCCAGCGTGTAAACGCGCTCACCGTTGTGCAGGGTGAATTCCACGAAGGCCAGATGCTCGCTCCACGAGCGGTAGCGGCGCACCATGAACAGGCTATGTTTCGAGGCTACAGCGCGCACGCTGCTCAGCGGAATCTGCCGGCTGCCACTTTCGCTGGAGATGATCAGCTCACCGTTATGAATGGACGCTGCGCCGGCCTTGTTCAACCGCAGCCATTCCACTGCAAACCGCCATCCCATCAGCAACAAGCAGCCGCCGACCAGCAGGAGTTCAGGCAGCCGTGTGGCTGGCGCCTTGAACAGTACCAGGCCGCCAATCGCCAAGAGAATGGCCAGGGTGATGGAGCGGTAGAAATACACGCTGTGAAAATCGGGGAAGGTCAGAAAGCGGATGTCCATAAGCGTCACTCTCTTCCTTAGGTCTGACTACAGGGCGTTCCGGGGCGCGGGCATACACGCTGAAGGGTTCAGCTCCGGCGCGCTGCAAATGGTAGCCCGGCAATCACGCCAGGGTATGGCATCTGCTGGATAGGCTGCGTGATCCGTCACGCAAATAGCGCGCTTACCGGGTTGGCTGGCTGTGCGATCAGTGAATGGTCGGCGTGAGCCGTTCAGCAACCAACTGGCGCGCCTGATGGGCCAGCTGATCCAGGTGATAGTCGCGCTGTTTCTCGGCTTCGCTCATGGCCTTTTTGCCGTTTTGTTTGAGCAGATAGGCGTGGATCTGCCGCACTTCGGTGGACTGAAACACCGGCGCCAGGTCCTGCACGGCCACCAGGCCATCGGAGCGCTGGTCGCGGGTGTTCATCAGCACCTGGGGCCCTTGCGCCGCCAGCACCTGCAGGCCCATGGCCTCGAAGATCGGCACCTTGCCAGCGATGCAGGCCAGCTCCATATGCGGATGGCGCTCGGTGATGCGCTGCAACATGGCGCGGGCAATGCCGTGCCGACGATGGCTGGCGGCTACGGCCATATAGGCGAGGGTGCAGGCGTCGGCGTCGTCCTGGCTGGGCAGGTACAGCGCAAAACCCAGCACCACGGACGGATCCTGATCATCCAGGGCCAGCAGCAACTGCGTGGGGCTGTGCGCCTCACCGTTCATGGCCTGCAGGTACAGGTGCACCTCGTAGCCGATCACGTACTGGTACAGCTGGAACAGCGGGTTGCTGGGCGTCAGCGGCACCGGGCTGATATCGCTGAAGTAGTCCACCACCATCTGCAGCACCTGGGCTTTGAGGGACTCTGGCGGCGTGGCATCGAGGTGGCTAAGGGTGAACATTGAAAGGTGGGCTCTTGATAAAAACGGCGGGCTGCATTGTAACCCGTGGGGCTGCAGGGCGTTGGTGTCGAAGGCCTATCCATGGACCACCTCGGGTAACATGGCACCGCATCGAGTATTGATCCAGAAGGGCCTTATGGCAGCGTCGAAACGAAAATATGCAGGCATCGAACGCGAGTTGATTCGCACGCTTACCGACGCCTGCGAAACGGCGAAGAGTGAAATCGTCGGCTTCCATTGGCTTACCCACGAGGTGAACTACGAGCGCTTTCCAGAGAGCCTGATCGTTACCTGGGTATTCGACGGCGAGGCCAACAAGGCGAGGGCACTGGCCAGCGCTGACAAGGCCAGAATGCTGGCGTTGACCCTGGCCGCTTTCGAGGAAGTGGGCATCAGCGTGGGGCGCATCGCCGACCATGTGGCGTTTTCGGTCGAGCAGCCGGCAAGGGGCAAACGTGGCCAAGGACATTGAAAACCCCTGCGTGTCGCTGTGTCAGCTCAACAGTGAAATGTGCGTGAGCTGCGGCCGCACCCGCGAAGAAATCCGCAAATGGCGCGGCATGAAACGCCCGGAGAAGATGGCCACAGTGCAGAAGGCGGCAGTGCGGATGAAGGCGATTGCCAAGAAGAAGAGCAAGGGCTAGCGACTCACGATCATTCCACGCGCCATGTGGGAAGGTGGACTGTGATGCTTTGCATCACGAATACCAGCGGCCAACCGCGATCAGAAGATCATTTCCGCCTGCACACTTCCACGTCATCCTGCGTTTTCAGCTCTGTATCGATCCCCAGCCGATACCGGCAGTAATCAATGATCAGATTTCGCTCCTCATCGGTAAGGCGCTCAACCTTCCTGATCTCACCATCGTTGGCGTGAATGTTATGAAACTTCATCTGAAACGTTGGGTGTTTCTTGATGAACAGAAT
Organism: Phytopseudomonas punonensis; assembly: GCF_900142655.1. Classification (GTDB taxonomy): domain Bacteria; phylum Pseudomonadota; class Gammaproteobacteria; order Pseudomonadales; family Pseudomonadaceae; genus Aquipseudomonas; species Aquipseudomonas punonensis. The sequence goes on from NZ_FRBQ01000003.1 coordinate 591,452, forward strand.
GGTTTCTATATCACCGTCCTCAAGGGCTTCGTAATAGCCTACATAGAGTAGGGCCAGTACTGCCAAGATTGCTGCAATTAGTAGTTTTTTCATTCGCGTGGTGCCGAGAAATTCCATTTTGCCCTGACCGGGCGTTTATTGATCGTACCTATGCTCGGTGCGAATACACCACCCAGGAGCTTCTGTACTCTGCGTTGATAGGGCGAGCTTGTTGCTATCGACGCGGCTTCGAGGGCCGCATGCCTACAAGCAGCTTGAGAGCGCAAGCTATGGATGGATCGGGGCGCGTAGCTGATGCTTTTTTCATCCACCATAGCGATTTAACGTCGAACTCTTTATTCACCGTAACCTCGGTCAGCACGCTCCGGTTCTACGCACCAGCCAGCGGGATAGACGCCCATCGCCACCGCACGATGAAAACTCGAATACGGCCAGTCTTCCAGGTGCTCGACATAGCCGTGTTTCAGCGGATTGATGTGGATGTAATCGAAGTGCTGCTGGTAATCCCGCTCATCACGGATCAGATGCTCCCAATAGCGCCGTTGCCAGATGCCGCGTTCGCGACGGCGCTGTTGGTTGGCCGTACGTGTCTCGGTGATGGGCAGACGTTTGGCGAAAGCGAACTTGATAATCTTCCAGCGCGAGGCAAAGTTGGCGTCGCCTGGCGGTAGCGTCCACAGGCAATGCATATGGTCGGGTAGCACCACCCAGGCGTCGATATGAAAGGGATGGCGAGCCCGCGTTGCCCGTACCGTCTCACGTAACAGCTCGATCTCGCGGATCAGCAGGTTGCTATGGCGATCATGCAGGTTGATGGTAAAGAAGTAGGTAGCGCCAGGAACACGGGCTCGGCGGTAGTTGGGCATGGTGCTCGTCCTTGAGCAGTGTGTTGCTTGAACCATGGTGGACAAGCTTCGCGTTGTCCACCCTACGCGCTAACTTCGGACTCCCGGTTCCCGTAGGGTGGATGACGCTTTTTCATTCACCGTTGGGAGTGGTTGTCCGGACTACTTGTTTCAGATCACCTGGTATTTATTAGGAATCATATTCATTTCCGCATTTATATCCGCCTAATGATCGAATATTCCTCCAGTTTTTCCAGTTAGCGATAAACCAGTCATGGTGTAAGCTTCCGTCCGTTGCAAAAAGATCTTTTCCCTGTGCGATTGGGAAGGTAAAGATATGTTCTTTATTTGAGATGGATTGCATGGTAACTTTGATTATTGCCTGCGATCCATAGACTTTATCAAAGTAGGCATTCAGATCCTCAACATAGGTTAGCTGTGCAATGCTAAAAGGCCTACCTGCCGTTTCGTGTACAAAGACCTCAGATAATCTTTCGTCAGTAAGGTAGGACGAAACTCCCCGCAACTCGACATTATCACCGACAGTGAGCCATTGAGTCGCTCCAGGCGCAATGGTGATTGGACTGTTTTCGTTTCGATCAGAACCTAGCGTACATCTGCCTTTGCCACCACTCTTCGCAACGGTCACGGTTCGGGCATTCTCTACAGATAAGGAGGCAGCAATTAGCGTGACTGGTGCTTCGCTATAGTTGCGCACCTGTAAGCTAAGAGACACATCGTCGTGGTTACTGGAAAAGCCAGGATTTCTGAAAACCGGGCTGAGACGACCCTGTATTGCCACAAGTGGCTCTTTGTTGGGGATGAAAGCCTTTAATAAGCTCCAAGCTCCACCAGCGTCACTGAGAAGACCGACGCTTGCAATGGCGACGGCAAGTGCTACTGACAGGCCCCTGACCATCTTGGTTTTCCAAATTTTTTTCAAACCGTACTCTCTTGCATTTTATTAGCGGTTGCTATATCGACGAGGTCAAAACGTTTGCAGAAGGTGTTTCTAATCATTGTGGTTAAATGCCATTAACCACGGTGAACAAGCTTCGCGTTGTCCATCTTACTCGCTAGCCGCGATGTTCCGTTCTGTAAGCTCTGTTCTTGCTTGTTGCTCTGCCTTCCACAAAATGTTCAGACACCGCGGTCCTCGAATCCCGTCAGGAGGCCGAGAAGGGGCTTTTGGCATGGATTCCAAACGAGGAACGATGGCCGGGGCCGCCTAGGTAGGGATGGCCCACCGTGACGACCCTCGGAACAGTGCAGGAGCGAGGGAAGTTTCGCGCAGCGAAACCCGGATGCCGGGCGCGCTTTCTCTTGGGTTACTTTCTCTTTCGCGCGAGCAAAGAGAAAGTGACTCGCCGTAAGGGCGAAACCAGTAGAAGAGCGCGACGCAGAAAATAAATCTGTCCCCTTTTTTCAATCTTTACGTATTGGAATGCCTGAGTCACGGTGTAGTGGTCAACCCATCCCGGACAGTGGGTTAAGTTTTTCTTCGGCCACCGCAGGTGGCAGTCCGTCGTTGTACTGATGCGGCCTGATCCAGTTGTAACGGTGCATCAGGTAATGACTGATGTCCCGTTGAGCTTCCGAAGCGGTCACGTAACCGGTCGCCGGAATCCACTCGGACTTCAAACTGCGGAACAACCGTTCCATCGGCGAATTGTCCCAACAGTTACCCCGACGACTCATGCTCTGTTCCATCCGATATCGCCATAGCCGCTGCCGGAAAAGGCGGCTGGCGTACTGACTACCCTGATCGGAATGAAACAGTACCTGCTGCGGTTTGCCTCGTTGCTCGTAGGCCATAT
>NZ_FRBQ01000008.1 GCF_900142655.1 Phytopseudomonas punonensis
GATGATCCACTCAGACCAGGGCAGTCAGTTCAGTAGCCTGGACTGGCAAAGTTTCCTCAAGGCCAACAACCTGATTAGCAGCATGAGCCGACGCGGTAACTGTCACGACAACGCCGTGGCAGAAAGCTTTTTCCAATTGCTGAAGCGAGAACGCATCAGACGGAAAACCTACGGCACCCGTGAAGAAGCACGCGCTGATGTGTTCGATTACATCGAGATGTTTTATAACCCTAAACGCCGGCACAGCAGCGCTATGCAGCTATCGCCAGTGGATTTTGAAAAGCGCTATTTCCAGAGCTTGGAAAGTGTCTAGGAAAGCCGGGGCGATTCAGTCATTTCTTATCGACGACAAAGACTCTAAAAAACGATTGCTTGGCAAAAGCAGCCCACTCTCTAGTTTTTCAGCGAAAATTGACTTGGCATGCCTCCTGGGAATGTGCAGTCGAGATATTGCAAAAGATCTACATACAATAAGAGAAATTAGAAACGAATTTGCTCACAATATAATGGCCAGAGACAAAACCAAGCTCAGCTTCAATTCAGGAAATATTAAAGATAAGTGTATGTATCTAAAGTGCGTGGCCCATGAAAAACCTAAAGAGCCAAGGGTCGCATTTGTCAGAGCATGTGCGATCCTGAACGCTGACTTTTCCATCCATCGCTTCTTCGGTCAGAAGGTTTCTGATGGAGGGCAGGTTTTTGCAAAAATAGAAAAGCAAAAATAGAAACTCCACCAAGGCTAACATCTTATATGGACTCTCCCCCATAAGTAGTGAGCAAAGCCTTGCTTTTGCACCTGTCGTCAGCGCGGTTGCATTCGTATATCCGGCCTGTGAGGGGCGCTTGGCCCTGGCCATTCTGTAGTTCGCGCAGCGGGGGCCAAGCGTTCAATCGATCACGAAGATCATCATTGTTATTGGCCTTGTTCCGCTGCAGGACTCGCCTATTCCGACAGTTTCGCTATTCACCACAACCACAAGAAAACACTTACCTGATCCCTCCCCGCCCTCAGGCGGGTTTTGCGCTCTGCCAATTACCACTGAAGCGCCACTCGTGCCACCAGACCGCCCAGCAGATCCGCACCAGTTAGCAGCTGGTCGTCCTACTCGCTAACCCTCCTGCAGCGCCCACTCCACCCGATTACGCCCCGCCTCCTTCCCCCGATACAGCGCAGCATCCGCCTGTTGCAGGAAGTCATCGAACGCCTGCGCGGTGGTGAAATGAGCGGAGACGCCGATGGTCGCTGTGCAGCGGATCGATTGGTTGCGGTTGCTGCCTGGCACTTCAACGCGCTCTATCGCCTTACGCATGCGTTCTGCCAGCTGCAAAACGCCGGCTTTCTCCGCATCCAGAGCGATAACAACGAACTCCTCCCCGCCTAACCGGCAGATCAGGTCGCCTTGACGTGCGGTGGCTTTGAGGGCATCAGCGACGTGGCAGAGCACGAGGTCGCCGACTTTGTGGCCGTGGGTGTCATTGATGCGTTTGAAGTGGTCGATATCCACGATCAACACATAGGCCGGCGCGACGATGCGGGAGCTGAAATGCACTTCCAGTGCATCGATCAACCCGCGCCGGTTCAGCAATTGGGTGAGCGGGTCGTGGGCCGCGAGGGTGCGCAGTTCCTCGGTCAGGCGGCGCAACACCAGCCACACCGCACAGGGCGGCAGCACGGTCGCCAGGAACGACATGTATATGTAGAAGACTTTCTGGAAGCCGCTGTGCATGTCCAGCGCAGCTATTCCGCCGACGAGAATCATCATGAACTTGGCGGCATTCAACACGCAGATGCCACTGATCAGCACGGCGAACACCAGCATTTCAACGCACAGATCCTTGGCGAAGGTTCGGCTACCCACCAGCAACGCGATGATCATGCCCAGAAACAGCAGCACGCAGGCGCCTGCCAGCAACGCGTGGCGCGCTTCGTCGCCGAGCAGCGCTTGCACCAGCAGTTGCACGACCGCGTATATCGCCGCCAGTGCGAGCAGTGGGCGTACGACGGGCGTTGGCCGGTCAAAAAAGCGCAGCGCGCCCAGCAGATAGGCAACCGGAGCGCTGAGCGTAAGGATGTGATTGACGACACTCATCCAACTCCAGTCAGGCGGGCCGTCGATCAGTTGCAGGATATACGCGAGCCCCAGCATAAGATTGCCGAGTGCGAAGACCTCCATCCCCATTTTCTTGCCATTCAGCCGGGTGCTGATCAGCAGGAACATCACGCTGAAACACAGCAGGTGCACGCAGAGCATGCCGAGGATTACGGTGGTGGTCATGGATTCACGAGGGTGGAATAGCGATAGGAGCCGGATACGGAGACTGGCAAAAGCGCGATCCCTGGAGTCACTAGGCGCTTCCGGCGTATTCAGCATGGCCATTTAATATTGCGAATCGTAGTCAAATCCGCCTTTTAAAGCTAATCCACCATCCATTTGCAGAAGCCAAAGTACGGGCCCACGTAGCACGGAAGCTGCAACTCAGCAGTTCTGCATTGGCTTGATCGTCAGCGTGCAAGGACTGGAGGTACGCACCTAGCGGTGCACGTCAGTAACCGTTGGGCAATGTATCGCCAACGCCTGCGCCGCTAGAGATACATTGCCCACCGGCTGCAAAAGCAGCGGCCAGCGATTTACGCCATGCCCGTCAATCGAGCGCCTGCTGTAGATTGCGCTGCCAAGTGTTACCATTACGCCCTTTTTGCGCCGCAGCGACCCTCGGCATGCAAGATCGCGCTCGGTACGAAGCCGGCCTCCTCTGCAATCTCATGTCCAGATAATGGCGGCATTCGCTGGCCGCTGATCTGCGCCGGTTGCAGCGAATCACCTGGCCAGTGGCACAGAGGCTGATCTGCCCATGCTGGCCGCCTTCGACAGAACACTCCTAACCTTTTGATTGGTAAGTATTTTGATCTCCACCGCTAATATCACCATGCAGTTCTAAATGGGGTTTTACGGTGGCCTTTGTGTGGTTTTATGCGGGCTGTAGCCCACCGCAACCACCACCGAAGTCAAAGGTTGCCCCAAAATATGCCCCAAATAGCGGGCACAAAAAAAGGCCCGGCACCCCAGTTAATAACTGAGATGCCGGGCCTCTTTCGATCAGCTCGCAAACAATTACATCGACCTCTCCTCTCGCCCGTCCTGGGCACGTTCACCCTCCCCCTTTAGATATCTTTTCCACATACGCCTGGCATGCCGTCAGGGCGATGATCGCTCGGTCGCCTCGGTTGGCGATGCTGACAATTCGCTGAGCAGCTCCTGGGTCAATGTCGGCTCGGCTGGTTCCATCCACCAGGCATCCGGCGCCGGGGGTGGCAGGCACTTCGTTGGCACCGCCACTACTGGCGGCTGGGCTGGCGATGAGGACTGACAGCCGGAGCTCAGCAGTAGCAAGGCGATCACGCAGGCGGGCAGCAGCTTTTTCAGCATCGGTCAGCTTCCTGTATTCGGTTTCGGATGAGGCCTGCAGCTCGAGCTCGAGCCCCAGGCGTTTTTCCTGCTCACGCTGCAGCTGGCCAGCAGCAACACGCCCGATCTCCGCCAGGGTGTCGGCATGCAGCCTGTCGCGATCGGCAAGCTGTCGTTCGTACTCGCGGGCCTGGGCGGCGAGCTGGGCGCCGTAGCTGTTGGCTTGCCAGCGCCACGCTGCGCCGGCGGACAGCACCATCAGCAGCGCCACGGTGGCCACCACGGCGATTGCCTTGCCGGGTATCAGCTTCAGCCAGCTCACGCTGCCATCTCCCCACCGCAGGCGCAGAACATAGCCAGCAGTTCGCCTTCGTCGCACGGCTCGGCGGCGCGGTCTTCGGCGTAGATTTCAAGCAGGTTGGCCAGCTTGTGTTCGCGCTGGCCATAGCCCGCGCCTGGCAGGCTGGCCCAGATCGGCGCGGCGGCGGCGACGGCGGCCTGGATGCGGCCGGCTTGGATGTGCGGTAGTGCGCCGCACTCGGTCAGTAGCTTCACGGCGGCCAGGTCTTGAGCTTCGGGGATGAAGCGCCCGCGAAAGCCGTACTCGCGCACGATGGCATCCCAGGTGCGCGCCAGGAATTGGTAGCGCCCGGCTGCGGTGGACTTGATGCCCAGCTTGGGCAGCGGTACCAGCACGCGCGGGTGCTTGCTGTAGTCGCTGAACAGCTTGCCGCCGACCAACACGTCGTATCCGTCATCGCTGGCTTTGATGGTGGACGTGCCTTCGCTCCAGGCGAGCATATCCAGAAAGGCGAGCACGTTCGGGCCGCCCGCCAGGGCAGCAGAGATTCGAGCCATGGGTTTTCTCCGGGCATGAAAAAGCCCGCTCATGGCGGGCTTGGATGGAGTTGCGGGAATCAGGCCACGGTGACCTGCATCGTGGCGGACTGTGCTGAGCCGGCGCTGTTGCGAGCGACCACATATACAAAATGGTTTGCAACAGACGTACTGATATCAAACAGCAAGCTATGGCGGCTCGTGGTCCCTCTGAGGGCAAACGCACCCGTCGTCCCAGCGCGGTGCCATACCTCATACACTTCTAAAGCCCCGCCTCCACCGCTATCCCACGCTGCGTTGATCTGGTTGGCGGTGCCACCTCCAAGCGTGCGCAAGTTCTGTGGGGCGCTCGGAGCCACCACGCTCGACGGCAGTGCGGCATGGAGGACGTAGCCGCGTGCTCTGTTAAGGCGTAGTGTGCGGGCGGTAGTGCCAACAGACTTGGCGATGCTTACCTGCCATAAAGCCGGCGCACCAATCCCATACACCAGCGGGGGGATAGCCTGGGTGGTGGTCGTCTCCACCCCTGTGCTCTGGTTGCGTATGCGAGCAATGAAGCTGCCGCCAGTTGTCGTGAAACTGGCCTCGATATCCACTGTGTAATTGACGCCAGCAGTGGGCAACAGCCCGGTAGATATCGAACCAGAATCAGTCTCCGTAGCTGATTTTTTAACCTGCCAAGCAAGCGTAAAAGCCCCGCTGTTAACGGTATCCAGACAGGTTACCTCTAGGGAGAGAGCGTCACCGAGATACGCACCTACTAAGGTTCTGAAGCGTTGCGCAGCTACGCTGAGTGCCTGTATAGAAAAGTCGGCAGTCATGCGCACTGCGGTGACTTTATCGAATGGCACTGTCAACAATGCATCTTGAAAGAAGCGCGCGATCACAGAGCCAGCCGCCGTTGACCCTGTGGTGAGCTGGACGCTGCCGCCGACTCCAGCAACCAGCTGCGCGCCAGCAGCGGTTCCACTAGCAGAGATCGGAGAACCTTCGGCCAAACCCCACGTTGCCCAGTTCGTCGGTACAAACACCGGGTCGCGAGGCGCGGCCGCCACTGTTGTAGTGAGCGCTGGGAGGAGCGCCTGCGCGTCGGCGTGGAACGCCACACCCAGGCTGCTCTTCTCTATCGAAGATCCGCCCATTTGACCGCTGTAGATAGCCGCGATGCGGTCTTCGGCGCCTGCCGAAGGCACGTCGAGCGTATCGCCATGTGGTAGTTGCGCAACCTGCCCACCAACGATGACCAGCGGTCGATGAGCTGTCATTACAGAATCACCGGCGAGTATTCGACAGTAACCAGCTCGGTCTCCGACTTAGCGCGGCCCAGGTACTGGCTGACCTTGTTGGCGTTGGCTGCGTCCGCAGCATCCAGCGGCGCGGTGATAACGCCACCGGCAGTGCCCAGCCAGTACTCGCCGCCCGCCACCATGCCGGCGCGGGCAGCATTGGTCACGTTCAGTCGCTTGGCGGTGCCGGGCGCGCCATTGGTAACAGCGGCTTCGACGAAGCCCCAGGCCTCGCGGCCGTTGCTGTTGTCTGCCTTGCGCATGCCGAGTGCGCCAGCGTTGGAGTAGAGGTTCACGAAGTCGCCAGGGCTCAATGCCTCGCTGGCGGTGGCCACTACCTGGTTGGCACCGATGCCGGCAGGCAAGAAGCTGGGATCGAGCTTGCCGGTATCGTCGGCAGCAATGAGCTTGCCGGCGTCTTCGGCGCCTTGGCTGGTCTGGATGCCAACCATCTGCTTGAGTTTGCCGGCGACGAGCGCGAGATAACGTTGTGCAGCCATGGTGTTACTCCTCTGCCAGCGCGATGGGCTGGTCGATATTGATGATGATGCGGGTGGGTGAAACGGCGTTGCCGATGAACAGCAGGTGTCCATCCAGCGGCGGTGTCTGTGTGAGGGTGCCGGCCTGGCCGAGCCACACCGGGCCGGGCTGCCAACTCCAGGCGGCGTCATCGAGCGGGCCGGCGAGCTGCAGGTTGACGAGCTCGCCCATCTCGACTGCCGTGAGCGTGACGCCGGCCACTTGGTCGATATGCTCGGCGTCCTGCAGGTCGAGGTAGCGCACCACGCCGGCCCACTCGTACACCACGCGCAGGGCGCTAAGCTGCTCCCCGGCGATTCGCTGCACGGCCGAGCCACCAGCTGGGCCAGGGGCGCCCTGCCGGCCTGGCGGCCCCTGACTGCCAGCAGCAGTCACGACGGCAACCACCTGCTCTCGCCCGACCACCAACACGAACGGCTGTGCATCCACCAGCACGACTGGGGCTTTATCCACGGCAGCAGCCTCCATTGCCTAGCTCAACGGGGCCGTGCAGCCAGCGGCTAACGTCGCCATTGCTCCAGGTGATATCAAGGGTGTATTCGGCTTTGCTCCAAGTAATGGCAGCCGTTTGCCCATCAGTTAGCACCAGAACCAGCTGCCCGAGTCCCGCGATCAGCAGGCCATTATTCTCGGTAGTCAGCTCCATTGGTGGCCCTTGCTCTGGCACGATTACCAAGCGGGCGCGGATGCCGGTGAGGTCGACCGGCAGCTGATACACGAGCTGGCCGCCGCGCGCGCTCTGGTCGAGGCCGTTGAGTTCGTTGTACTCGAGCGTGTTCTCGTCAATCACCCTCGCTACGCGGAACGCCTCGCGAACTTTGTCTTTGTTGAGGCCGCTCCAGCCGGTGCTGCCTTCGATCCAGGTTGGCCAATCACCTGGTAGGCCATGCGCTGGCACGCTGAAGCGCAAGGGCGCGGATTGCTCGAACGCCTCAATCGGCTTGTAGGTGTACGTTGGCTGTAACAGCAGCAAGGGTTTACGCAGGGTGGCGCCAGGAATCACGCGCAGGGAAAGGCAGGCCGGCTGCATGGCTGGCTACTCCGATAGCTGAATGGGTTATTCGGGGTAAGAAATGATCGTGGAAGGAGTGATGGGTACTAGCTGAAAATCGACGCCAAACTCATTGCCCTCTCGCCAATGGCTGACCAGCTTCAGCGTGCAAGCCTCGGCAACGGTTACGGTAACGATCCCGCCGCTCACTGATAACTCCACGCCATCGACACCACTGTTTTCTATCTGCACATAGGCCTGTTCGCCCATTGCAGTGAAATCCATGCTCAGCGCTATGGAGTCTGCCAGCGCTGGGGTGATATGGATTTCCAGGCCGTAGGGCATACCGACCCACGGCATTACCAGGGTTGCCGGGTAGGCGCCGATGTACGCATCAGAAACCGACACCCCGAAATTGCGCTGATCGTATTCAGCGGTGAAGGACGTACCCGGCGTGCCTGCCGGGTACTGATATGCGTTTTGGTAGTAACTGCCAACGAGGCGCGCCCAGTCGCTGCCGTGCTCAGTACCCATCGAAACCCATACACCGGTTCCCGGCACTGCATACAGAGCGCCGACGGCCGTGGGGATATCCTGCGCGCCCGGAAGAGCATCCCCAACAATGGCCCCTGTGCCACCAGACTCCAGCGCAGCGAGGCGCGAATCGATTGTGTTCAGCGTACCGGCTGTTACGGAGTTATAGATCACACTGCCGGCTGGCCAGCTCTGCGCGACTGTTCCCTCCTGCCCGCGCACCAGCGTGGCGTTGCCACTCAGCACCTCGGCGGTGACGATCTCCCAGCGAGTCGCCGCGGCGGCGTCGTCTGTAAGGGTGAATTGGTAGTCGCCATCCTCGAGGTCAAGGGCGAGCGTGGTAGCGCCGAGCGGCAGGGCCACGACCTGGAACCAGTTGTTCACGAAATTCATGTGCTACACCCAGGTGAATGCGGCGCCGCCGAAACGCTGCCGCTCGATTTGATGGGTAACAGGGTTGTAGGAGCCGGTGGCAAAGGTCGCCACGTTGTCCCATTTACTGACGTCGAAGTTGCTGGCGTAGCGGTCGTGGCCTGGCACGATGTTTCCTGTGGACGCATCGTTGCCTGACACGCCTACTGGCGTAGCTGCCCGGCTTGTCAGGTATTCGAATTCGGACTCGCCGATGTATCGCGCTATGCAGCTGATGACCTTGTTGGACTCCTGCCAGTCACACTGGTAGCTGACGCTGGCTTCCCAACCCGCGCCCGCGTAACCCTCGGCACCAGCAACTGCAGGGTTCTCGTGTTTGACGCCGGTGGTCCCTGTTGAGATTTCACCGAAGATTGGGTCACTAGACTCGACTGGTGCATTCGGGCGCTGGTTCGTGAACGCTTTACCCAACATGCTGATCGTGTTGGTTGTGTTCATCGGCGTGCGCTGCTCGACGGCAGCAACGGTCATCACAGCTGCGAAGGCGCCGGCGCCAACCTTATACTCCGCCTGCGCCTCACTTCGGTGTTGACGGCCTGACCAGTATTGCTCCATGTCCGAGCGGGACGTTGGGGCGCTGATAGACAGCGAGATAGTTCTCGTCATTTTCAGGCGCAACAGTTGCAGCTCGCCCGCTGGCGAGTACCACCCGCCCACCACGTAAATCTTGCTAGAAGTGGCGACAGACGTGCCCGTCACGAACTCGATGCTCCGTGGCGGGTCGCCAACAGACATGGAGCCAGGTGTGAAGTCGACGCCGTCGGTGAATGTGTAGTCCCTGCCGGCTATACAGTCGTTGAAGTCTGCAACTACTGTGGAGCTGGCCGACTTGAAGTCCGCGGAGAACTCTATTTCGACGATCGCGCCCAGGCCGTAATCATCGCCCTGGCCTTTTATGAAATAGCGGTAGGGGTAGTTGTTCAGGCTTATGTTTCGTGAGAGCGAGATTAGCCATTTGCGACCGTTCGGCGTGACATCCATCACCTCAATGGTTCGGTGATCACCGCTCAACGTTTTGCTAGGGTCAGCCACACCAGTGTTGATCACTTGGTCATAGTCAGTCCCGTTTGCCGGGTTTCGGTACAGAAACGCCGTCACGCGAGCCGGGATAGAACCAATGGGTGGTAAAAACGATTCGATCCGCAAATAGCGCAATCCTTCCGCAGTTCTCACCACCCTCAGATTGCTAGAAGTCATGCACCATGCCGAGAAATCAGTTGGCGTGAATCCGTGGCGGCTGAGGATGGCCTTGTTCCAGAACACCGCATCTTCATCCTCCGACTGCAAGTCCGGCGCCGGCATGCCGACATCAAGCAAGAAGGTGCTGGGCGTCATCACCCTGTCTGTCCGCAAACCCTGCGAGTAGATTCGCCGACCACTAGCAAGCTCGATGTAAGGCGCGCCCTCAATAGGCTGAATGAAAAGCCCATGCCAAGGCATGCCGAAGCGCACCAGGCTTTCATTTGCCGGCAGGTCAGGCAGTGACATTGGCGTACTCCATGATCACCTCGGCGCCGTTGGCGTCGGTCATGGTCACCGTTTTGGCGGCTCTCACCTCAAAGAACACCGCGCCATCCATTGAAGTGCGAATCACGCTTTCGTGAAACGTGCGCGTATTGGCTGTCTCTGTCAGCGGGCTGGCGATGCCGCCGCCAGTGTTGGCCGGCGGCGCTACGTAGGCACCCGAGCCTCGCTGGGCAGGTAGGCCGCCACGGGGCTCGACCGTTTTGAGGGCGCGCTGCTGGCGTGGCGGGTTCACCAGGGCGTTGATGTCATCAACGTCGGACTTCCCGGCGCGCCGATCAATCATCGCCTGGCCGCCGGCGCGGCGACTGTCCTGCATTGACTGCCCGCTTGCTCGCCGCGCGGCGCCATTGTCAGCAGCGCGGCGCTCGGCGGTGTTGCGTGGCTGTATGGCTCTGCGCTCTCGCTCACCTGGTGACATGCTCAAAGCTCCAACGGATCATTCGGAATACCCACGCGATAAGTCGCCGAGGCTGTGGCGGTACGCTCGTCGCGGTACTGCTCGGGAATCTCGCGCGCCTCAACGTCGAAGCGGCGCGGGAACTGCTCAGCGCTGGTGTCATCGGCTACTGACCAGTTGCCGCTGAAGCCCAGCCGGTTTTCGTCGTAAGGCGGAATCGGCAAACCAGTCACCGGGTTATTCAGGCGGCCTCCGAGCTGAGTACCAAGCAACCCGCCACCGCCCGACGGGTTGGGCAACGACGTATCCGGCGCTGCCGGAATTGTCAGCGGATCGCTCACACCACCACCCTGCATCACCGCTAGGTCGAGCGTGGTGATGGCTGTGCCCGAGCCCAGATCCAGCACATGCTGAATACGCCGGCACTTGCCGGTCGAGGTCGCCTTGTCGGCTACCTGCAGCGTGTGCACCAGGTCGATATTCAGCGCCATGTCCGTAGGCACCTGGAAGCTCAGGGTGGTGCCGCGGTGGGCGCTCACCAGCGTGGTGCTGCCGCGGTGCAGCAGGCACTCCAGCGCCGCGACACGGCGGGCGTTGTCGGCTAGGTCTTCCTGTCGGCCCTGCCCGTTTGGCGGCTCGCCTTCCCAGTCGTCGGTGCGGCTGTTCTCGATTTCGAAGCTGGCCGAGTCGCGGCTGATCACCCGGGTGGCCTCGCTTTCGCCCAGCGGCGTGTGCAGCACCAGGCTGTATTTCTCGGTAACGGTCTGCACCCAGCGACGCGCGCCCGTTGCTGTGGCTATCAACCATAGTCCGGGGAAGCTATTGATCCATGGGATTCCATTACCGCAGGGGTTCGCCATGCTCATTGGCAACTGCGTGCCACCCACACGCCCGATCAGTGCCAGGCCGCTGCCCGTGATAGCACTCTCGATCATCTCGGTGGTAGGCAACTCGGTCGAGTAGGTACGCCAGTTACAGAAGCCCGGGATCCCCGTGGCGCCGTCTGTCTCCGGGTGCGTCCAGCCAAAGGACTGGTTCGCCTGCCACAGCCGGCTGTACCGATAGTCGAGCGTGATCTCGACATAGTTGGTGGTGCCGCCGTGGGCCTGCAGTTCGAGCTGCACGCTGCCGTCCAGCGTTTGGCCGGGGCCGAATACGAAGTGCGGGGTGCCGGCGGCGTACCAGCTGGTGGTGCGCAGGTTGCCGTAGGTGTCGGCGTCCAGGCTGGCGGCGCGGGTGCTCATGCGTTCGCCGGCGTAGTCCCAGTGGCTGCGGCCATCGACCGGCTCGAACACGTCCGCCGACCAGTAGCCGCCACACAGCGTGTCGATCTGCTCCAGGGTCAGGCCCTCGATGCGCTGCTGCAGCTGGTCGCTGCACTCGCAGCTCAGCACGCGACTGGTGGCGTCCCAGGTCGGCAGCTCGAGCAGGCCGGTGTACAGGCGCGCTTCGGTCACTGCGCCGTAGCGGTCGCGGCTGATGTAATCGAGCGTTACGGCCTGGCCAATCCACGCGTGCGGCAACACCGGCTGCCCGGCCGCCAGGTAAAGGCTAAAGCCCGCCACCGCAGCGGCGCCCTCCTCCCGGTCGACGTCCAGCTGGCCGGTGAGAATGGCCGTCATGTCCACGCCACCCACCAGCAACCGCACCCGCCACACGTAAGAGGTGCCATGCACCCGATACTCCGGCCCAGGCTGCGGCGCAACCCCGACCCGGAGCGTGTTCAGCGGGCCGCTATTGAGCGGGGCTCCGTTGATCATGGCTAGGCCTCTTCCCAGGAAAATGACCAGCCGTGGCTGGTGTTCTGCGTTTTGCTCGGCTTGTCGGTGAACACCGAGTACACCGGCAGCCACGCCACCTGGTATCGAATAGCGCCAGCGACTGGCGGCACGGTGACCACGCCTTCTTCGAAGCTGCAGGCGCAGCGGTACCAGAGCTGGTCATCCAGTTGGTAGAACGCCCACGGCGCTTTATCGGGGCGCGGTGTACTGGGCAGCACGAACGCCGGGCCTTCGCCGACCATGTTCGACACCTCGGTCAGGCGCAGCTCCAGCGGCAGCGAATAGTCCAGGCCATCGAGCCCTGGCGGCATCATGCCGTTGCCGCTCACGCTGCCGGAGGCACGCTGCCAGTGCTGCTGCTTCACCGCGCTGCCATCGCTCATGCGCAGCAGGCTGCTGCCCCCGATGGGCGCTTCGCTCTGCTCGGGCGCGCCGGCATGCGTCACGATCGGCACACCGCCGAGCATGATGTGGAGGTGTGCCATGGGTACTGCTCCAGAAACAGAAAGCCCGCCAGGTGGCGGGCTGATCAAGGACGCTTGGTTCGTCCGAACTTGGCGGCCAAGCGCTGCAGGTTCGGGCCCTGCTCCGGTGCCACGTAGATCGGCACTTGCTGGCCACCTCCTTCCAGCACCATCCGCCCCAGGTTGGGGAAGCTCGGCGTGGCTGGGGCGGACATAGCCGCCTCGGTTAGCGCAGCCGTACCACCAAGCCCAAGGCTGATGCCGGCCATAGTCGAGGCAAGGTTGCGGGACGCTGCGGCAGTCAGTACCTGCTCACCACCACGGAAGTTCACCAGCTCGGGGCCGTTCTCGCCGACCCAGGCATATCCGGGCGGTGCAGCCTGGGTGCCTTTGGCGAACCCCGGCACTGGACCAGGATCTTGCAAGGTGTACCAGCCATTCGCGTCAGTGCCTTGAGGAGTTGCAAGGCGCACCGGGAGGACGATTTCGGTCTTGTTGAGCTGCTCAACCAGAGCCTGAATCTGCCCTCGGATTGCCTCAAGGCTGGCGTCGTCCGATTTCACAGAGACGGGCATGTCCTTGAGCTTGTCGGCCTCAGCCTTCAAGTCGCGCATGCTCTGCTGGATCGCCTTGACCTTGTCCTCGGCCCGGGTGTTCTCGATGTCGTTTGCGGCCAGCTCAACACCACGCAGCTCCTTGATGAAGCCTTCGAAGCCGTAAGTGCTTTCGCCAGCGCTGGCCAGCTGCTGCAGGATCTGCAAAGCTGCTTGGGCGTTAGCCTTCGCCGTTTCGATGTCCCCGGCACGAAGCGCACGGTTGGCTGCTGCCTTCAGGTCCTGCGCATCACCGAAGCTTCCGCCCTGGCCTCGGCCAAGCGTAGCCAACACGGTGCTGTAGCGCTTTTCGATGCCGAGCCGTTCCTCACGGACGCGGCCAAGCTCTGTAGTCGCTCGGCGCTCAGCGGCGACCAGCTCCTTGGACGCTGTGTCAGCGGCCTTGATGTAGTCAGCCTGTATGCTTTTGACCTGCGCTATATATTGAACGCGGGACGAAATGTCCCGCTGCCTTACTGCCTCGGCCGTCGCTGCTCCAACATCTGCTAGGAACTGCATCTCGGCGTTCAGGCCTGACTGCTCCTCCAGCAAGCTCTGCCTGAACTTCTTCAATTCCATGATCTTGGTATCGAGGTCTTCGGAATCGATGAACATCGACGCGAACTTATCGTACAAGCCGCTTCGGGAGCGGATCTTTTCAAGTTCAGTTATTTCAGCATTCAGCTTGTCGATCTCAGTAGCTGCTCCTGCGGCCTGTGCCGCCCAAAGCGCCAGCTGTTTGCCGGCTATACCCAAATCAGCCAGAGAGCCCAATGCCCCAGCACCAATCCTCGTGATCGCACCACTCACCTCAGCAAGACCTTGTGTGGTGGATGGGTCTTGTACAACGCGGTTGACTTCGTTGATGCCATCGATAAGCGGCTGGACATCTGCTCGCCCGATGGCCTCGTTGATGCTGTCCGTCAGAGCTGTCATCGCACCGCCTACCGTTTCGGGAAGCGTTTCAGCCTCGGCACGGAGCGTTGCCAACTGCTCTACAAGAGCGGTAGTTACGACATCTGCGGTGAGCAACCCTTGCGCCGCCATCTCCTTCAAGGAGCCAATCGGCACATTGAGGCTATCAGCCAACGCCTGCATTAGGCGCGGCGCCTGCTCGGCCACCGAGTTGAATTCGTCACCTCGCAATGCACCGGCACCCAGCGCCTGGGCAAACTGGATGACACCGTTCTCAGCTTCCTGAGCAGAAGCGCCTGACACCCTGAACGATGTAGCGACCGCCTCAGTGACCTTCAGGATGTCAGACTGGGAGCGGCCCGCCTCGCGGAGTGGTCGGCTGATGCGGCCGTAAAGGGTTGCCAGCGAGCTCAGAGGCGTCTGGGTTGAAACGGCAATACGCCGAAGCTCAGTCTGGGCCGTGTTGAACTCTTCCTGACTGCCGGTGGCCAGTTTCAGCCGCGCATTCATCAGGTTGTAGTTGTCAGCCGCTTCGCCAACTGCGCGGATAGCGCCGGTCAGCGCGGAAACGGAGAATGCCGCAACTAGGGCGCGGCCAGCAGTTGCCAGCTTGCTGCTCATGTCATCGAGCTGGCGATTCACCTGGTCGAACGCCGCCTTCGAGTTGTTCTTGCCCTCGATGACCAGCTGGGTTGTTACCTTGCCTGCCATCAGTCGAACTCCTTCAGTAATCGCTTGAACGTGTCAGGCTTGGCCTTCGCGGCGCGCAGGCTGATCAGGCGAAAACGCCGCTGCTCTTTCTCGCTTGCCGTGATGGCGTCGAGGTACGCCTCGACTTGGGCCAGCGTGTACTCACGCACCTCATGCAGAGAATGCCCAGCACTGATCAGTCGCTGGACAACGGTGCTCCATTCAGCGCCCTTGCCAGATCCGGAAGGGCTTCGGCGAAAAAACCGGAGTTCACCCGCACCACTTCTGCAGCAAGGCGTACGGCATCGCTGGCCGATAGGCGCCACAGCGCGAACCAGCTGAGGTTGGTGGTCACGCGCAGCATCTTCTTCAGCTCACCGGTGTGCGTGGCAGCGTAGTGGTTGATCTTCTGCACCGAGGCGCTGGCCAGCACCTCGACAAGCGCAGAAGCGGAACGCCCGTAGAGGTCGAAATTCCGGAGTGCCACCGACCGCACCATCACCTGGCGCCCGCGCAGTTCGACTGGCTCGGCGTCGGCAAAAAGTTGTTTGAGGTTTGCCATATTTCACCCATAAAAAAACCCGCCGAAGCGGGTTTATTGGAAAGTTACATGCTTTCTTGGTGCGTCTCGACAAGCCCTGAAAGCTATATAAAAGCGGTCCGTACCTTCATGGATTACCGTTTTGGGCAACGAATCGCTGCGAAGGGTCGAGTCTATTCTATCGCTCAGCTTGAGCTCGCTACCTGTGCCTGACAGGCAGTCGATGGTTATCTCTCCAAACCGTGTTCCAGACGAGCTGAGGCTTGTAACGATAGCAGTTCGTAGATCGCCATTCGCGCTCAGGTAACTGAGCCAATAGTCCAAGCCACTTTCGGATGGTGTGAAGATCTTCTGAGGAGGATCAAGCTTGGAGTGCGCTGAAGATATCTCAGCGCGCCTTTCGCTCCTATCCTTGTAGCCGCTGTAGGAATCTACGAATCCGAACAGGAACAAAGGGACACCCACCAGCAGAACCATGATGATGAGAAGCGCAGGGATTGATGCGATAGCCCACTTCACCAT
This sequence comes from Phytopseudomonas punonensis, assembly GCF_900142655.1. Lineage (GTDB taxonomy): Bacteria > Pseudomonadota > Gammaproteobacteria > Pseudomonadales > Pseudomonadaceae > Aquipseudomonas > Aquipseudomonas punonensis. The sequence continues at coordinate 15,458 of NZ_FRBQ01000008.1, forward strand.
GAATGCGACCATCGACCAGAACCTCATGTTCACGTCGATGATCACCACCGGAGCGGCCCCTGGATACCGGCGCGAAAACTCAGCGCTCTTAGCTGCTGCCTCAATGCCCAGCGAAGCGGGACCTTGTGCAGCTGTCTTCCGCGTGTACCCCTCGTAATTGATGCCGCACGAAACGCAATCGTTCGGACTGCGCTGCATTTCCGCCATCGTTGGCTCGTATCCACACTTCGGACAAGTCACTGGCTTCCCTCCCATTCAATGGGCGGAATCTACCACTGCAGCGCCAACGCCGAAACCCAAGCGTGTGGCTGGGTTCTCGACTATGACTGAAATCAGTCCCGCTTGCGGATGGCTTTCAGTTGAGCCGCCATGCAGTTGCTGCGGCTGTTCAGATTGGCCAGCGCGAGCTGCGCAAATTCGAACATCTCATCCGTTGTGACTGGCATGTCGCAGTGAACAAGCATCGAGTCGATGAACTCCCTGCGTGTCAGGATGTAGGCTCCTGCAGCAATGTCCTCCCAGCGCTCAACGCCATTGAGATCCAGGTAGCCCAGTACCCGTTGCTCCCTGGAGAGAATTTTGGGGCGAGCATCCTTGGGTAACCAGTCGCCTTCAAGCGCGTAGGCTGCAATGAAGTTGCGCGCGCTGTCCAACTGGCTGGCCGGGATATCGGCGGCGCTGCGCACGCCGAAGGCGGCGTGGGTCTGCGACCATATCTTGGCGGTTGCTTTGCGCTGCTTTGCCGCCGGCATGCTGGCTACCTTGCCCTTGATGAGCGCGCCCAGCATGTGAAAGCCGTCGGTGCCGATCGTCTCACCGATCAGGGTGGCCATCTTGCCTTGCTCATCGTGGTACCGGCCGTGCTTGCGGATCGCGGGCAGCACCTCGGCAGTCACCCACTTCTTGAATCGCTTCGCCTCGGCCTTGCGGCTGCGGAGGATCGCCGAATACAGGCCAGACTCGTTGATAACCAGCATTTCCTGGGCTCCGCCAAGGGTGTGCACAGTTGACACACCCTTTTCATCATCGTCGAGATGACGCGTCATTGCGGACGGAACGCCGTAATCAAGCGATGCAGCTACATCGGCAGCAACAAACCACGGTTGATCGTTGATCAGCATGGTGCGGACTTCACGAGTTTCGAAACGGAACGGAATTACTTGAGCAGTTTGCATAGGAGGTCACCCGACTGGTTAGGGTTCGCCACCGTTGCGACCAAGCAAGAGGGAGGCGAACCGTACGCAGGTTGGTCGACCGGGGTCAGGGATCCCGGCAGGGCCGAAGCCCTCCCACGCACGGCCCGCCATAAAGCGGGCACAAAAAAACGCCATGTTGGCGTCGTGCGCCTGACTTTCCGGGCGACCAAACCCGACCTCTGAATTTGCAGAGGCGGGTGAACTATGCACCTGGATCTGTAACTGGTCAAGGCATCGTCGTTGCAGGCCCAGTTCGCTGAACTACGCTTCAGGCTCGACCCAGACCTGGAGCAAGAGATGACTCACACTGATGAAGATGCGATCAAGGATCCCTTCAAATTCGGCGTCCTTACAGCCCTGATGTTGATCGGCAAAACCTTCAAAGCGGATGCGGCTATCAGCACGCAAGGCCTGATTGGCGAGACTGAAAAGCTCATAGCGCTCTTTCCTGGCGGGACAAATCCGCTAAACGAGCAGGATCAAAACACTATCGCGTTGCGATGGTTCCTGGCCGGATTGAACGGGAATGAAGCTCCTAAAGGGGACTGACCAAGCCCTAACAAAAGCCCCGCATCTGCGGGGCTTTTGTCATCGGCTCTTCACCTGCTCAATGAAGCTTTTTCTCGCCATCTTTCGCTCAGCGGGCGTTAGCTGACGATGAATCGCTTCCCTGCTCTTTCCAAGCAGCTTGGCATCAAACTCTGGAGGAATCATCGTTTTACTCGCCAGGTGCTGTTTAAGCAAAACGAGGTCGTTATGGACCAGAGCTTGCACAAATTCCGAGGCCACCCTAGAGATGATGCTCACTGCCTGCTCGTCGTTCGCAGCAGTACCATTGGCCGCAGCGGCCTGGCCGACCACTGCCGGTTCCTCGGCAACTTGGGCGGGCTTGACCGGTGCTTGGCGTATCGAAAGAAAGCCGCTGACAACATCAGCTGTCCAGCGCAAGTGCATATCTGCTTCTTGCCATAAGCTCTCTGACTGGTTCTGCGACTCCGCATCGACACCGATACCGATCAGATGAACCCGCACGCCGTAGTTCTGAGCGAATTGCACGCCAACACGTACATCCTCATCACCAGATAGCAGGACCGCATCAGAAATAGCGTGATTCCTGGCCAGCTCGATCATGTCGATGACGATCATGGAGTCGACGCCTTTCTGCTGACCACTTCCATTGAGTGTGCCAGCACGGAATTTCAGATTATTGCTGCTGGCTAACCGCTTCTGCTCGAGGTTAGGGCCCTTGAGGCTGATCGCGTCGTACCAGTAGATTCGCAGAAGCGGTGCACCGCCCGTGAGCTCATTCGCCGAAGCGATCAGCTGAGCGATGACTGCCTGCTCGTTAAGCGACAGGAAATGTCGCTTGACCTCATCCCCTGAGATGGTCACTGACCCCTGCGCGAACAGGTAACCAGCGTCGACGAAAATCCCTACTCGTCCCATATGCATGCTCCAGAAAGTATTAAGGGCCCCCTCAGGGACCCTTTGTATGTCTCACAACGACCGATAAAAAAGTAGTGGCCGCTGCTTTGACGCGCACATAGTAGGCGCCAAGGCATATGGAAGTCAACATGGGGTATCTGTGCGGGTTTATCGGCACAAGATGTAGCGCACATTATATCTGGCCGGCATCCTAGACTGGCGTCATAGGCTGTCCACGTAGTAGCGTCTAGGGCTTTGGCTAGAGAACTCTTATGGATTTCCTATCATCGCCAGGTGCCTTCTGGACCTGGCTCGTAGGCATTGGGGCAGCGGAAGTCGCAAAGGTATTTCTTTACGTGCTCGCGTATGGAGCGCTGCGCAATTGGCGAGTCATCCGCCAAAAATTGGCGACCTACCTTCAGACGTGGCGCCAGAGGTCATCAGCAAATGCAAAGATTGAGACACCAACCAAGAAAAGCTTGACCGCCGCTCGGCGCATCGAGCGGCGGGATGATCGTGGCCTGATCAGACGTGCACTCCGGCGCTACAAGGTTCGCGACTGCCGATGGGTCCGACGTTATCGCTTTGATGAAACCTGGATAAACCGCGAGGCCAGCCGTGGTCACACATGTTTCCTGATCATGCTGATGTGGTTCGGATTCTGGGTTACGGCCATTGGGCTGAAGGAGGTATTTCTTCTCAAAGAAGGGCCCCTTGCTTCGGCGCCTAGCACGGCATTTATGGCCGCAATGCCCATGTATCTGTTTGAGCTCGCGTGGCTGCGATTCTCCGGAAGAGCCGGACGGCTGATCACCTATCGAAACAAGGTGCGGATCTGGCGGTGGTGGCACTGACAGCGTTCACCAGCCTCTGAACGCGTTGACGAAGTCCGCCACGAAACTGAGGCTGAAACAGAACGCCACGAAGATCACCGCCCACAGCATTTTCTTGAGCGGCTTCGATTGCTCAATGACTTTGAGACACATCGGGATTGTCCTATAATCCAAACACATTCTCCTCATGGTGCGTCATGGGGTTGGATAGAAACCCTCGAGGCTGGCCGGCCTCGGGGGTTTTGCTTTTTGGGGCTGGCTGAAATCATTCAGCCTGAATTGCACCGAGCATTCACTTCAACTCGGTGCAGTTACTCGAAATCGGGGCGGTGTCCTTCCAGTGAGGGGTTTTGCTGTCCATGCCATGGGCTACAACATCTCCCCTCGATATGTGGCTCTAACAAAACCGGTCGCATCCCACTCATTTCGCGACCGCCAGATTACGTGCGCCCATTCATTCGTTTGATCACTGCTGCCATGCGAGCCCACTACATGTAGTGGTGCAGCCAGCATCGGGTTGGATCGAGAGCATAAAAAACCCCAGAAGCCTTGTCGGCTCTGGGTATCGTGGATTTTTCTGTGGACACAAAAAAAGCGCTCAAGGCGCCTTGATTACAGCTGTGTCCACAATGGCTGAAATCTACTGAGAAAGTGCCAGGCTGCTCAAGCAACCTACGGGCGAGCTGATGATCACGCCGCCTCGTCAGTGTTCTGCACTTCCCACTCCCAGATCGATGCCTCGCCGACATCGAAGATATTCGGGTCGGACAGCAGGCGGATGGAAACAGGGATCACGCCGAATTCGGCGGCCTGGTTCAGCGGCATGCCGCCGTTGAGGCTGATGCGCGCGTAGAAGCAGGTGATACGCCGCTTCTCCCCGTCGCCGGCTTCGTTGATCTGCTCGAACATCACGCGGAAGAACTTGCGGCCCTGGGTGAACGGCTTGATCACGTCCACGGTCGGGTAGCTGTAGTTGACCTCGATCGGCAGGCGCTTGAGGCCGCCGTCCGCCGGGGCGACGGTGGCATTGATGGCGTCGGCCAGGGCGCCGCCGATCAGCACGCGGATGCCACCAGGGGTGACGGAGTAGTCGACGCCACGCACATAAGTGGTACCGCCGCCAACGGCGGTCACGCTGGTGACCACCAGGGGGATGTTGGCCAGGCGGATGGTGCGGTCGACATACGCGTCGTGCTGCTCTTCTTCGGCGGTGCCGGCCGGCACGCGCTCGACGGAGCCGTATAGGGCCACGGCGGCTGCGGCCGGACTGAAGCTCACGGCCTCGCCGGTGATGTTGATGGCGGTCACGGAGTTGACGCCATCCAATTCCGGCAAGCCGATACGGCTCGGGTCCTGGATGACGATTTCGGTCTGCTCGGGCTCGGCGGTCACGTTCTGCAGCTTAAACAGCTCTTCGAACGCGAACGACGGATACGGCGCGACGCCGCAAGGGCCGCGGAAAAGTTGGGTGTAAAGCATGCTGGCGGTTCCTTACTGGGCGGCTTCGGCCGAGGCCTTGGCTTTGGTGGTCTTGGTAGTAGTGTGGGTTTCTGGCTTGGCGCCACCCTCCTCGACTCGCCGCGCGCCATCAGCGGCGGTGGTTTCGAACTGCTTGCCGGGCGGCACCAGGCGGCCCTCGACGTACTGGGGCGTGATCGCCTTCAGCTTCATGTGCTTCTCCTGGCCTGGGGCCGTCAGTTGTAGGTCTGCGCGTACTGCACGCCGACGGTGATGGTGATGCTGTGGGTGGTTTCGCCGTTGCTGGCCCAGCGCGGGATGGCTTCGTCTTCGCCTTCCAGCAGACCAGGGAACATTCGCTCCGGCTGGTCTTGCCCGATGCCGAGGCAACGCAGGATGTCGACGTGCACGGCGTCGAGATCCTCCTCGTTGCAGGCCTTGCTGAAGAACACCTCGATCTCGAAGCTGCGCGCGCGCAGCGCCTGGGTCACGGCGAGGTCGGTGCGCACGTCGCTGGCCCAGCGCACCAGCGCGTAGGGCAGCGGCGGCTTGTCGCTGGGTTTATCTTGGGGGCCGTACACGGCCTTGAGGTCGGTGTAGTAGCCGTTGGCTGGGCGTATCTGCTCGAGCTGGCCGCGCAGCGCCTTGGTGACCTGGGCGGCCTTGATCATGGCTCACCTCCCAACCAGACCCGCAGCCGACACAGCCAATGGGTGTGCCGGCGCGCTTTGGTGATGTCTCCGCATGCGGTGCAGACCAACCGGCACGGCGGAGGCGCCGGTGGTGCGGGCGGAACAGAGTTGGTTCGCATCAGACGCCTCCGCCGTATCGGGCGATCTCTCGCCGCACGCGGCGTTCGAATTCTTGCCGCAGGAAGGTGTTCGTCCAGCGGATGGTTTCGGCGCCCGTCAGTTGCTGGAACCAGTAGGCCATCGAAGGGCCCATGGCGGTCTGCAGCTTGAGGTTGCGCCGGTAGTTCTTGTTGGAAGTGTGTTTGTCACCGCGGGTGGCCAGGGGCTTCTGGCCGATGCTGGCCGGGTTGACGAAGCCGGCGGCGAGCTTCTTCCCCCGCAGGCCCATCACGAACACCCGGGCACGAGTCGGGCTGACCCACTCGAAGAACCAGCGCCGGTAATCGTCGACCCGCACGCCGGAGCTGGACGGGATGATGCGGCTGTTCATCCGGCCTTTGCGGGCGCGCTTGATGGTCAGCTTGCCACGGACATCCGCACCGCCCAGGCGGGCGCCGAGGATGGACGACTTGAACACGCCGCCCATGCGTTTCACATAGCGCTCGGTGCGCGTCTTGGTAGCCGTGGTATTCAGCGCGCCGCGCAACACCGGTTCGATGCTGCGGTTGATCTGGGCCAGCCTGGCCCGGGCAAGCTCCTTGCCCACCAGCCGTACTCCCATGTCCATCAGAGCGGCTCCAGCCAGACGTTGCGGACGATCCCGTCGTCCATGTCGTTGGGCAACGCGGTCACCAGGTAGGTGACGCCGCCGACGGTGAGCCTGTCGTCGGTGTGCACCCTGCCCGCTTCGATCAGCGCCACTTCGGCGCGGGTACGGTAGTCAATCACCTGGCCGTTATCGTCACGCCAGGGGCTCTGCATGTCCAGGAACACGCGTACGCAGCGCGTCGGGTGGCCAACACGCATAAGCTGGGCGAGCTCGCCGATGAACTCGGTGGCGGTGATGGCCAGCTCGGCGCGGTCGCCGCGGTAGTCGCGCGCGCTGTCGATGTGGAACAGGCGGTGCTCGGTTCGCAGGTAGCGGCCCTGGCGCAGGCGTTCGTCCCACCAGGCGCGAATGGCGACCTTGGCGGGGTTGCGCAGGCCGGTGGGGAACGGCGGCTCGGCGCTCTCCTTGGTGTCGATCCCGCACCACATCCAGTCGAGCTCGCAGGCCTGGATGTCGGCGTTCAGCTCCAGCAGCGTGGCCGGGGTGTTGAGGTGCCCTGCTCTCATATGCCCAGCCCCACGCGGTAGAAGTGCAGCATGTTCTCGGCCTTGGGGATGGACGTGTAGATGGTGCCCACCACCGACTGTTCGCGATTGCTGTAAAGCTCCGCGGCGATGATGAGGATGCCCAGCCGCACACTGTTGGGCACATCCACGGGATCGCCGGCTTCGTCCGTCCAGGGGATCGGGCGGTTGATGAACTGGCTGGCGTTGTCGATGGCCGCGTCCAGTTTCATCTGCAAATCGGCATCCTCATGCCCGTGCCGGATCCGCAGGTGGGTTTTGAGGTCCGCGAGGGTCGGCATGGGCATAGGATGGTTCCTTACTCGGTGCTGTCGGTTTTGGCCTTGGCAGGCTGCTCGTCAGTGGCCAGGCCACGGGCGATCAGTGCATCGGCGTGGCGCTTGCTCACGCTGTAACTCTTGCCGCCACGGCGCTTGATCTCGCCGGCGTCCTGGTAGGAGCGCAGCGGCCAGATCTCGACGGTTTGCGGGTTGGGGTTGGCTTTGGCGGCTGGGTCTGCTTCGGCTTCACCAGCGGTGCCATCTTTCTTTTTGCCCTGCTTGCCGGCGGCCTTGGCAGCGGCAGGCTTGGGCGGTGCAGCAGCGGCGGCTGGGGCGGTTGCTTGGCCAGCTGCTGCAGCCGCGACATCGCCAGCGTCCGGCGCGCCCTGGGTGTTGCTGTTCTCGGTACCTTCCACGGGAATGCCCTCGTGTTCGGAGCCCGACTCGGGCGCCATGGGTTATCGACGGGGTGAGGATCAGCCGCCGGCGGCGCCGGTCAGCGGGCCGGTGACGAAGGCTTCGTCGCGATACACGGCGAAGGCCAGGCGCTCTTCTGCGCGGATGGTCACCATGTTGTTCTCGAAGTCCTTGTCGTTCTCAGTGGAGACCAGGATCTCGATGTCCATGCGGTCGAAGATCTGCGCACCGAGACGGAATGCACCGGTGAGGAACTCGTCCTGCTGCATGGCTTGGGTGGAAACCACAGGGCGGTTCCACAGGCGGGCCGCGGTGCCTTCCTGCGGCTGGCCGACGATGTAGCGGCCCTCGCCGTCCTTGGTCAGCTCGATAGCCGCCCAGTCGATCGGGTTGAGCACGATGCCGTCTGCCGGGAACTCGGACAGCTCAGCCTGCAACAGCGCAAGACGCAGGCGATCGATGCGCTGCTCACCGGTGACGACAATGCCACCCGGCGCAGCGTAAGCCTGGGCAAGGGTCATCAGGCCCTGCAGGTTCGCACCGGTACCGTTACCGTAGAGCAGCTGGGATTCTTCCACCATCAGCAGGCCGTAACGAGCGCGGGCATCGATGTAGCTCTGCAGCGCGGCGGCATCGTCGAGGATCTGGCGGCTTGCCTTGAACAGGTGGGCCAGCGTGCGCACCGGCGCGTTCTCCAGCGCGAACGTGATGTCCGAGTATGGCTTGGCGCCGCCCTCGGCTACCGCCGCCGCGTTGTTTGTGAAGCCGGTTTCACGCACATACTCGATGGAGTTGCTGGTGGTGGTGCCGGGGGCGATCAGGTCACGGATGGTCAGGCGGCGCTCCGGCGGCATGATGATTTCCTGACGGCGATCAGCGGGAACCAGGGAGCCACCAGAGCTGCCAACGGAGGTGATCGCCGCACGCGGCACCGAGACGCGGCGCGAACCGCGGAAGGAGCTGTTCACGCCCTGCATGGACTCGGCGCTGACGACCAGCTCGCCAGCAGACTGCTGACGCTCGCCCTGGCCGCGATCACTGTTGGCGTTCAACAGCTTCTGCTCGGCTTCCTGCAGGCGGGCCTGCAGCTCACCCTGCTTAGTCAGCATTTCGTCGACCTTGGCGCGGGTTTCCGCGCTCATCGCCTTGTGGCTGTCGACATCCTTCTGAGCCTGCTCAGCGTGCGCTTTCAGCTTGTCGCCAACCTCCTTCAGGTTGGCCTGCACCTGCTTGTACTGCTCTTCGATGCCTTCTTCACCGACCTTACCCATCTGGGCGTTCCAGGCGCGGTAGCTGGACTTGCCTGGCTGCACCAGGGCGGTAGCGGCGCCGAGGAACAACAAGGTGCCGAGGATGGATTCGGCAGTGATGCCGAAGGTGAGCGGGATCAGCGCTGCGACGGCCAGCACAGCCATCAGGAACAGCGGGGAGAGACGGAATTTCATGGTGTTGTTCCTTATGCGGGAAAAGTGATTTTCTGGAGTGGCTGCAGGTCGAGCGCGACAGCGCGGGGCTTATCGGTCGGGACAGCGCGCGGCGTGTCCCCGCCGGCAGCGCGAGGCGTGCCGGACTTGAAATTGGCGAACAGTTCGCGACGCTCGGAGCGCGGCATGCCGGTTTTGGCCAGGGCGATGTCCATGGCCTTGAGGGCGTTGTTCTGCTGAGTTTCGGTGGTGGTTCGTTCGGTCACTTCGTCGGAGGCAAGCAGGCCGGTGGCCAGGCCCAACTCGACGGCGCGCTTGCCGCGGATGAACGTTTCGTCATCCATCATCTCGGCCATGCTCTCGACCGTCTGGCCGCTGGTTTCGGCGTAGAGGTCGGCCATGGCGGCGTCGAACTCTTCCATGTCGTCGGCGACGTCGCGCAGGTAGTGGCGGTTGCCGCCCAGGATAGTCCAGCAGTTGTGGATCATCAGGAACGCGCTGCTGGCCACCTGGCGCTCTTCGCCGGCCAGGTAGATCACCGACGCCGCGCTGGCTGCCATGCCCAGCACCTTGGTGCTGACCTTGTGGCTGTGCTCGCGCAGGCGGTTGTAGATGGCGATGCCTTCGAACATGTCGCCGCCGGGCGAGTTGATGTAGACGGTTACGTCCCGCTCGCCAATGGCGCGCAGCGCGGCGTCGATGCGCTTGAGGGTGACGCCATCGCCGTACCAGTCTTCACCGATCACGCCATAGATGGTGATGGTGTCGGAGGTGCTTTCCACCGCCGCCTGGATGGCGGGGTTCCATTTCTCGAGCGCGCGCGGGCTCAGCTCGCTGCGCAGGCCGCGAGACTGGATCTTCAGCTTCATGGGTTATTCCTTTGGCGGTTCGGCGGATAGCCAATTCATCAGGGCGGCGCGAACGGATTGGCTTTCGCTCTGCTTGCCCAGTTGGTCGAGCGGCACGAGGTTGGATTGAACGGTGAGGATGTCGTCGCCTGGCTTGGAAGGCAGGTTCTCTTTGCGCCGCACTTCGCCGCGGGTCATGTTCCCGTTCTGGGTCATGGTTGCGTAGTAAGCGGCGCGCCCTGCGCTGTCGGCGCGCAGGAATGCCTCGAGCGAGTACTCGGCGTAATAGGTGATGCGGTCCACGGCGGTAAGCAGCTTCTTCTCGACGCACTGCTCGATGGGCGCGGTGTAGCTCATGATGCAGTAGGTGAGGAACGCCAGCTGCTGCTGCTCCAGGCCAGTGCCCCAGTTGCTGCCCTTGTCGGTCTTCATGACCATCCAGGCCGGCACGCCGAACCACCGGCAAATTTCCTCGACGCTGTGCCCGCGGGATTCAAGCAGCTGCGCGTCGGCGGGGTTGATACCGATCGCCTCTGGCGTGATGCCGTATTCAAGAACCGGCGACTTGCCGGCGTTCATGGCACCGCTGATGGTCTTCGCGTACTCGCGGAAGTCGGTCCGCTGCTCTGGATTCAACACCCGGTCCATCTTGAACGCTACGGTGGGCATCATGCCGTTCTTGAACGTGCTGTTTGCCGCGTCATCCGCCGACATCGCCGAGCCGAAGACGTCGGCGCCATAGCGGATGGCGGAAAGGCCCATCTTGCCGTCCAGGGTGAAGGCCGGAATGTGCAGCATGTCCTTGCGCAGAATCTCGCGGCGCGGGCCCTTCTTGGGCGAGTACCAGTAGCGCAGCCGGCCGTTATCGTCCGTTTCGGGCTTCACGCGGCCAGGCAGCAGGAAGTCGATGGCGATCACGCGGCCGGCTGAGCGGTGAATTTCGCAGTAGGCGTTGCCCCACAGCAGCATCGAGGCAACGACAGCCTGCCAGAAGTGAAAGGCTGTCGTGTCTTCGTTGGGGCTGGTGTGCACCACGTCGTAGAGCGGGAAGTCCCGCGCTGTCTCGCGGCTGCCATCAGCCTTGCGGCGGTAGATGTTGAGCGGCAGACCCGCAACGGACATCGAGATGATGCGCACGCAGGCCCACACGGTGGACAGGCGCATGGCGTTGTCGACGTTCACGGTCTTGCCGGAGCTGGACTGACTACCGAAATAGCTGCTCCAGAACCCGCCGTCACTCAGACGAATCGGTTTGCCGACCCACTCGGTGAGGCTGGCGGCCGGCCGCTGCGCCGAGGTGACCAGCGCCTGCATGAGGCTTTTACCCATTGGTCATACCCCGGCGGATGAAGCCTGCAATGCAGAACAACGAGCTGGCCCCGGAGATCAGCGCCCAGCCGGTACCGGCCAGCAGCCAGACGCCCGCGCACAGCAATGCGAAACCGGCCAGGCTGACCAGCAGGAATGCAAGGAAGGCGTTCATGTGATGATGGGATTCCGTATGGCGTCGAACCAGTCGTCGTCGGTGTTGGGGGTTGTGGCCTGGGCGAGCACGCGGCCCACCGCCATGATTAGTGCCACGGCACCGTCGATCTTGTTGTCGTTGCCTTGCTTGATCGGCCGCACGATGTCGTCGTTGCCCGGCAGGTTCTTGCCGATCACATTGCCCATGCACCAGGTCATGATGGGGTTGCCGTCGTGGTGGAAGCGGCCACTCAAAATGGCGGCTTCAAGCTCCTTCATGGGCGTGGACATGTTGGTGTAGTTCTGGGTGATGACGACGGGCGTAAGGCCTTCGTCTTCGAGCTCGTGCGACAGGCCGGTGGCACCGTGCGGGTCGATTGGGCATTCCTTCACGGCGCACTTGCGGCCTGCGTCCTTGGCCTCTTCCAAGATCTCGCGGTAGTCCACCTCGGCGCCTGCTGTCTCGATCAGGTCGCCGGTGTTTACCCAAGCCTGGAAACGCTCGGACATCCGCTGGTTGTCGACGCTGCGCACCGTGTCTTCTGGCACCCAGAAGCACGGGGCCACGCAGTAGTAGTGGATGCGGTCGTCGATGACACGCCAGAACAGGCGCGCCATGCTGTTCATGTCGAGCTTGCGGGCCAGGTCGAAGCCCAGCACGCAGTCCTGCCCCTCAAACTGCTCCAGGGTCAGGCTGGCGTCGGCACTGTTGCGCCAGGCTTCCATGTTGTAGAAGCCCGCCTTCGCCGATACCCAAATGTTGAGGTGCTTGGTCTTGAAGGTGTTGGTGAACCGCGCGGTGCGGATGGCGCGCTGCTGCTGGCTTTCCAGGTACTCGCGAAACACCGAGATGCCGAAGTTCGGGTTGGCCTTGGCCAGCACTTTGGGGTCGGTCCAGTCGTCGCCTTCGTCGATGGTCCAGATCCAGCCGAACAGCTCTTCGTCCGGCACGTCGCCGGCGAGCATCTCGATCACCTGGCGTCGCAGGTCGTAGCACGGGCCTTCGATGTCAGAACCGGCGGTTGTGATCACGAACATCAGCGGCTGCCGGCGGGCGCCCATGCCGGTGAGCATGGTTTCGTACAGCGCGGCGCTCTGGTGCTCGTGGTATTCGTCGACGATCGCGCAACTCGGCGAGGCGCCGTCACCAGGGTTGCCGATCAGCGGCTCGAAGCGGCTGCCGTCCAGCGGGCGGTTCATGTTCGAGGCGTTGACCTCGATGCCGGCGGCTTCCATCAGCATGGGCGAGCGTTTGACCATCAGTCGCGCAGGGCGGAACACCTCCCAGGCCTGCTTCTCGGTGGTGGCGCCGGCGTAGACCTCGGCGCCGAACTCGTCGTCCGAGGTGAACATGCCGATCCCCACGCCGGCGGCGACCACGCTCTTGCCGTTCTTCCTGGGCACTTCCCAGTAGCTGACGCGGAAGCGGCGAAAGCCCGTGTGCTTGCGCACCCAGCCAAACGTCATGGCGAAGCCGAACAATTGCCAGGGCTCAAGAGTGACCAGCTGCCGCTTGAACGCCCACTCACCCTTGGTATGCGGGAGCATCTGCATCAGCCGCAGCTTCTTCTCGGCCTTGGCCGGGTCGAAGCGGTACGGGAACCTGGCGCCCCGGCTCTTGGCCAGGTCGCAGAAATGCCGCTCAACTGCTTCGCGCACGTACTTGCAGCACGGCACCTTGCCGGCAATGACACGCTTCCCCCAACGAATCGCGGATTCGACGTTGGGGTACTTCGTTGCCATGTGAGCCTGCGGTCAGACGAGATCTGCGAATGGGTTGTTGGCTTTCGCCTTCTTGCCGCCGATCAGACGGGAACGGCTCGACGGATCGAGGCCGAGCATCGCGCCGAACGTCACCATCTGCGACATGGCCTCCTTGGCAGCAGTCAGCGCCGGATTCTTCATGGGGCTGCCCATCGCAGACTCGACAATCGGACCGTGCTGAACGACCAGTTCCTGGGCGGAACGCCAGTTGGCATAAGCCGTACAGAACGCCTCGACGTTGTGCAGATCAGTGATGCACACGATGTGCTGCGCGAGCAGCTCGGGAACGACGGTTTGCCACATCTGGATGGCCAGCGGCTGCATCCATTCGGGCGGATCAACGTGCGTTATCTCGGTGAATTTGGGCTCAGTTTTATTGAGCGCCCGCTTACCAGGATTGCCCGCCAGAGCCTTCTTGGCCGTGGGTTTCGGGCGCCGGCCGGATCGCCCTGCAACACCAGGCATGGGCCGAACTCCTGAATTTCATTTTTCGCGGGTATGAAAATTTGGCTCCCCCCGTCGTTCGGGCGGTCTGCAGCGGCAAGGTTTCGACCCGCCCCACCAATGGTAATGATTCTCATTAACTGATTTATCGAAGAAATTCCTCGACTCGTACGTCTACGGCCGGCTGCCGAGCAAACCCACGCGCTCACCGATGCTGTTGTGGCATGGCCTGCACAGGGCGCGGAGGTTGTCCCAGTCCAGTGCCAGTTCGGGATGTGTCTTGTAGGGCTTGATGTGGTCAGTCAGGTCGCTAGCGGCGTTGTCGCAGTGTTCGCAAACAGGATGCTTCTTGCGGTAGTAGATGCTGAGCCGACGCCAGCGCTCAGCCTTGTAGAACCCATCAGATTCATCACGCCGCTCGTTGTAGCGCTTGTGAACGGTGCGCTTCGCTATCTGTTGCTTCTCGGCTGCTAGCGGCGCGTGGCGAGGACAGTAGTAGTCGCCACGCACGAGCGTGCTGCAGCCAGCCCAGGCGCAGGGCTTGAGTGGACGGACCGGCATAGATCAACGCTCCCCGGGCAATGAACTGCCCTCAGCCGCCTTGCTGGCCGCCTGGCTTGCTGTCTCTGCTGCTTGCGCCGCGGTCTTCGCCGCCTCGCTGGTCGTCTCTACCAGCGTCTCCAGCTTCTTATCCTTGCGCCCGAGAGCATCATCGTAGGCCTGCCGAATATCGGCGAGCTGCGCAGTCATAAGCCGCTGTGCGCTGTACATGCCCAGCTGGTAGCCGATGGTCACGCCACTGATCACGAACAGACCAGCCAGCAACCACACCTCGGCACGACGCCACCAATGCTTGGCGCGCTTCGTTACGGGTATCTCGCTCATCACTTCGCCTCAAGGGCAGATCTCAATCGCGCTACTTCTTCGGTCAGACGGACGATCTGCTTGTCCTGTTGCTCGAGCTGCGCGTTCATGGCCTTCATGGCACCAGTGAGCTCGCCAACCTGGCGATACATGTCGTTCCGCTCTTTGCTCACCACCTCGTTAGCTGCTCGGAGCTTCTCGTTCTCGACGAGCATCCGTTCCAGCATGTCCTTCTCGGCGCGGTCATTGGCGATCGATGCGCCACTGCTGGAGAAAGCCTTGCGCAGCCATGTGAATGCCCACATAAGACCGATCCCCCCGGCTGTGAACCAGCCGAAAGGATTGCCGTCTGTGGGATCCATGGGGGCGCTCAATAGGTAGAAACGAAAAAGCCCCGCTCAATGGCGGGGCTTCTGAATACTAATCCTACACACGCAAGATCGGCAGGATGGGTAAATATTCGGCCATACGGCCATGCCCTGTCAAGCAGCTGATCGAGCCAATACGCCTTCTTGCTCGAGGACCTGTTCAGCTGCTGCTAATGCATCAGTAACCATGTCCTCCAGAACTTGACCAACACCCTGCCTCCAGCGCCTACGGGTACGCTCTGGATTCGCGTCAGGATCCCATCGATTGAAGTCATAGAACTCGGGCGGCAGAACGATCATGTCAGCAGAGCGCTTTCCATCGAGGCCCTTCAATTGCGGGATTGCCCAGGCCGTCACTGCGCTGGTAACGAACAATCTCGGGGCGTGTGAAGCCACCACCGGCACCAACGCACTGATGGCCTGCACCTTACGCCCCTTGTGCGTGCTGAACTTCGCCACCAGCGCGTTCCAGTGCCTGGGGATTAGTTGGCTGTGCAGCCGGGCGAACACCCAGCAGTCGGCCTGCATGCGATCCGAGCCGGACACGCCCGACCCAACCCGCACCGTGTCCAAGTCAATCAGCTTCTGCCATGCCTGCTTACTCGTGTTGTCGATGCATTCAGCGGCCAACGCCGATACCACTGCACTTTGAACGCTTGGATAGATCATCGCCCCTCCCCCACTTGAACCATCACCACAGTCGGTGCGCTCGCCAGATACGCCTCGATCACCTTGATCGCCTCATCCAGGCCGCGGCACACCGCCGCCTTGTAGCCCTGCTGCGCAACGTCATGCAGGAAGTCGCGCTGCGACTGGCTCACCACCGCGCTATGCGGCGCCGATGCCTTGAACTCGATGTACAAGCCGAAGAACCCGGCGCGAGCCATCGGCAGCACGATGTCGCTTACCCCAGCCTTAACGCCCTGCGCTTTCAGCTTGGCGGCCACCGCCTTCACACGGTGCCCACCGTTGGGTACGTGATACGCCAGGCCGGCGGCAACCGGATGGCGAACCTGCAGCCAGCGGAACAGTGCGGCCTGTTCCATGCCCTCGTAGTCCACGGCCGGCCGGCGGGTGCTGGGCTTCGCCAGTTGCCACTTCTTGATCGGTTGCGCCACGGTCAATCCCCCGAGAGATGCGAGCCACCAGGGCCGCGCGTGTTGGTTTGCTGGTACTGCTCGCCATCACTGGCGATGACTTTGCGGGCTGGGCGTGGTGCCCGGCGCTCGGCAGCGGTCAATTCTTGGCGCAGATAGGCGATCGCATCTTCGTGGTTCATCGCCTCACCGCTCGCCAGCACCACGCCGACGCCATTGCAGGCCACGCAGATTCCGCTATGGAAGACGCCAGACCAATGACCCGAGCCTTTGCATATCTCGCAGCGGCCGTGCTGCTGTGTGGCAGTCACGCGCATGGCTCGGCCTCGCGCTGCTTCTGCTGCTCAGGCTCGAAGTCGCCGCGGAGCGGCATCAGTGAATGTTCTCCGTACGCAGCATTCAGTGGCACGAGCTGATGCGCGCAGATCCACCCCGGTAGGCGCGCAATATGATCTCGGACTGGACCGCGAATGATGTCGCCTCGGCTGAAGTACTCAAGCAGCTCAACAACGCTACCAGCCATGACCGGCGGGAGGTCGATCAGAGTGATCGCCAGGTCACCAACCTTGAACTGATTACGCATTTTTCACCCTCCCCCCATAGAAGCGCTTGAAACGGCGGCAATGCCCGCCAGCTCTGGTGCTGCGTTGTTTTGCAGAAGTGCAGGAACAGCTACTTTTTGGCCGTGTGCATTGGCAAAACCGCACTCATCGAGGCGGGCATGCCAGCGTTCCAGCGCATCACGCCGGCGGGCCATGTCGTCCTTGGTCAGGTAGGTTTCGGCGGTCACGCCGAGCGAGTGGTTGATCAGCCGCTCGGCCACCATGTAGTCGATGCCGATGTCCGCCAGGCTGTCGCGCATCAGCTTGCGCAGGTCATGGCTGGTCCAAGCGCGGCCGCTGATCCCGCGGATCAACTTGTGGGCGCTGGTCTCTGCCAACCGGTTGCCACCACGCACCGCGAACACGAAAGCCGAACGTAGCCGTTGCTCAGGCAGAGCCTCGCGATAGCGCATGAGCAAGCCAACGACCTGCGGCGTCAGCGGCAGCATATGCTCACGGCTCGACTTCTGGTCAGCGGAGCTGATGAACCAGATGCGCTCATCCAGTGACACTCGGGACCAGCGCGCTGACAAGGTCTCCCCGATACGCGTCCCGTGAGCCAGCATCAGCAGCGGCAACATGCCCTTGGCGGGATCATCGTTGAAAACCGCCACCAGGTGCCGCACCAACGCTCGCAGGTCGATGCGCGACAACGCCGCTGGCTTCGGCTTAAGCTTGCCCTTGTAGAAATTGCGGAAGGTGATCGATGCCATCGGGTTGGCCGCAATGCGGTTCATCTCCTCGGCCATGGCGAACGCCTGGCGCAGGCCCTGGATAGCCTTCTGGATCGTACGCGGCGCCATTTCAGCCTGCTGCATAGGCCATACCAGCTTATTGTCCATCACCACGCGATCCAGCTTCGCGATCATCACCTTTCCAAGCCTTGGCAGAACCTGAACCCGCATCGCCGAGGCCATAGTGCTGCGGTACTTCTCGCTGCGCGTGCGGTCACCCTCAATGCGCGACAGCCACCACTCGACCACATCGCCAAGGGTGCGGAAGCCTGGTTTCTTGGCCATCAGCGGGCCTCCTGCTCGTCGCGCATCGCCCGGATTTGCGCTTGCAGCGCATGGATCTGGCCGATCAGCGCCTTGGCCATCTCGATGTCGTCGCCGAACATGTACATCACCGTGTCGTAGAACCTTTCACGACTCCCGTCACGCCAGGGCCGAACTAGCCCGCCAAGCCCACACAGCTCAAACTCCTGGCAAGCCTCAGCTAAATCCAGCAGATCCTCGATTGTTGGGCTGGCCATCAACGAACTCCTCTGGCGGGACGGGCCGCCTCAATGGCTGCGGCCGCGCCGGCGGCGGTCAGGCAGTAAGCGAATGGCACCTGCTGATTCGGCCTGATCACAGCCACGCGGGCATGCTGGTAACGGCAGCCGAAAAGCACGTAGCCGTCAGGCGTGATCCAGCAGTTCTGACGGTTTGGGACGGCGCGAACGCGCAGGAGGTCAGCCATTGCCCACCTCGCCATCGGCAATGGTGAAATGCTTGGGCGCCTTGCCTGCATGCACGCCCTGAACTCGGGCAACGTGATCGGGCAGTTGATTGATCAAGGCACGATGGCCACCGGGGAACTGGCGGTCATCGGTGAGTGTCCCCGCGGCCTGGGCGTCGACGATGATCGCCAAGCAAGCCAGCGCGTGCGCCAGGTGAGGCAGCCCACTATCCGGATCCGCCTCCTCCCCCTCGAACCAAGCCGCCAGGTGGCGGTTCGCAGCATCGAAGTAGATCGACGCACGCACGCCTGCAGCTCTCCAGTTGGCCCGGCCATATTTCGAGGCCCCATCCAGTAGCCCCAGGCAACCCATCGCACTGGCGGTGGTCGGCCACAGGTGCAGCGGCAACTTCTTCGAGCCAATCGCATCTTTCGGATTCGTATCTTTCGTCTCGCTCATCGCCTAGCCCCCATAGCCCGCTTCAACCCACCGTCCTGCAGCACCAGCCGGTAATCGTTCCCGCGCTGCACCCTGATCACCCGCCTGCCCATCTGCTCCACCCGAAAGCCCACCAGCAGCAACTGCTGCAGGGCCTGGGCCTGGGCGGCGGTCATGCCACACCTCGCCGCGCGCTGTTCCAGTCGAACACCACCACCACGCCGTCACCCTCGCGAAGCCGGTCCACCACGCGGTCTCCGAGCGCACCGGCCAAGGCCTGAGCGAACAGGTTCGAAATCACGATGGTGGGCTTCATCTCCTCGTACCGCGCGTTGATCACCTCGAACATCACCATCCGCTCGAAATCCGTGCCGTAACTCGCCCCCACCTCGTCGAGAATCAGCAGATCCGGCGTGCGGAACACCTCCAGCGCCTCGCGCTCGCTCTGCGCAGCCTCCTTGCCGTAGCTCGCCTTCACCTGCTGGCATACCCGCGCAACCGTCGTGTACAGCACGGTGCGCCGGTGCTGCTCAACCACCGCCGAACCGATCGCCACCGCTAGGTGCGTCTTGCCGTTGCCAACGTGGCCCAGCAGCATCAAGCAGCGGCCGTGCGCCGCGTTGTCGGGGAAATTGTTCGCGTAATCCACGCACAGCTGCAGCGCCACCTGCTGGCGGTCAGTGCTGGCCCGGTAGTTCGCGAACGTCTTGTCCTTGAACCGCGGTGGTATCAGCGCCTGCCCCAACTGCCGCTCCAGACGCGCCGCCACCGCCAAACGCTGCTGCTCGCCACGCTCCACCGCCTCAGCCTGGGCCTGATCGATGCGCGAACACTCAGGGCACCCCGAGAGCGCACCGTCACGCAGCACACTGGCGATGTAATCACCATGGGTCGGGCACTTAGCCGGCGCCGTGCCGGTGATGCCTGCCGATTGCTTCAGGCGCGCCAAACTCGCGCCCAGGGATTCAGATCCTGTACGAGCCATCGGTTCTGGCCTCCAGTCCGGCATGTGGGTCTTGGTTAGCCAGGTCGGTGTGCTGGCTGCTTCGCCCAGGGCGGGCGGTTGGCGCGGCAGCGGCACGAACGCCACTGCGCTTGATTGAAGCCACCAGCTCACGGCACCAGCCGGCCTGGTTGTGCGCCGTGTCGCGGGTCAGCCAGTACGAAACGAATTCCTTGGTCGCTTCCGGCGTCACCTGGTCGGCAGTGATGCCGATCAGCTTCAGGTGCGTGGCCAGGCTCACCTCGTCCGGTGCCCAACCCTCGAACATCTCGAACCGCTGCCGGGCCTCGATGTTCGCAATCGCGGTGGGCGCCTGTTGTTGTTCTTTATCTCTTCTCTTCTCTTCTCTAGGTAACGCATTCGCTAACGGTGGGGTAACGCTGGCAGCGTTACTTTTACCGTTACCTTTTTTGTGGCTTGCCACGCGAAGTGCCGTGAGAGAGCGATTCTTAGCGGTCTTGCCGTTGTGGCGGTCGAAATTCGGGATGCTGATCTCCCCGTCCGCCTCGATCAGCCAACCCACCGAAATCATGTGATTGCAGAAACCGCTAACGCCAACCAAACGGTCAAGTAACTTTTTGGTAACGCTCGGAGCGTTACCTGCTTCCGTCTGCTGGTCGAACCAACCCCACACCCGCAGCAGCTTTCCCACTACGGCATCGAGGTCGATATCCGCCACGTCCGCAATCTGGCAAACCTCGGGCTTGTCCAGGGTCGCCAACTCAAACTTGATCCAGTCACCGGCCATGGCAATCACCACGTGCCACGAAACACGCAACGCCAAAACGTGGCGCGCCACATCCTGTCTTGCGGGGGAAAAGGGAAATGCCCATAATCAGGCCTCTGTTGTAGTGCTTCATGGAGCCCGGTCTAGCCACCGGGCTTTTTATTGCCCGCGATCCGGGCACTGTATAAATACCCATCCCTTCCAGCCGTCTGCCTCCCTGGGCGGCGCGTCGGTAGGATGTGAATCGTGGTCAGGCGGCCGGCTTCTCCACGGCGCCCTCTTCCGGGTACAGATCGGGCCGCAGCTCATGGCGAGAAATGCCGGAGGCAGACTCGATGGCCAGCACCCGCTCAGCCGGAATGCGCCCCTTGGCGCACATCTGCTGAACGAATTGAGGTGAGCAGCCAATCGCCCGCGCCAATGCGGATTGCGAGCCGACGGCCTGTGCGGCTTTAGTCGCAGCGTTCTGCGTCATGGTTGTGATCTCGCTGGTTTAACTACCCCGCAAAGCTACAGCCGAAAATTGTAATTTACAAGCGAGAATTGCAATGCCAGCTACAACCGTTAGTTGTATCGTTGCGCGCATGGAAACCATCGCAAGCCGCATCACGGCAGCCAGAGAGAAACTGGGGATCAACCAATCCGAGCTGGGCAGACTGCTGGGCGTCCGCCCGCAGTCCGTGCAAGCGTGGGAGTCGGGCAAGAACATCCCCAGGCACAAGCGCCTGGTCGAGATCGCTCATGCGCTGGGCATCAACCCCTCGTCGCTAATTGATCTTTCAGATGAAGAGGACCCGCTCGACGCTGCCGAAGAAGCTGACGACAGCTCCATCACCAGCCGCATCACCAAGCTGGTGATCAACCGGCGGCCGGGCATCGGTACCCGTGGCGTGAAGCGCGATATCGCCACCACCTGTGGAATCAGTTACGAAGCGGTGCGCCAGTGGTTTGCCGGCGATACCGGCAACATCAAGAACGAGAACCTGGCAGCGCTTGCTGAGGGGTACGACACCACCGTCGACTGGCTGCTATCGGGAAAGGGTGAGCCGCCACGCCGTAAACAGGCCTCCGGGGCTGCGGAGAAGGTGCTGCAGATGCTTCAGGGCAAGAACCTGCGACCGGATCAGCTCGAGCGCTTGGAGAAGTCAGTTACCGATACCCTGAACGACAGCTACCCGACCTCGGCGCCTGCTGAAAACGTGATCGTGGCCGACTTCACGCGGCGCCCCATCGTCGGCGACGAGATCCGCATTGCCCACTACGACGTCCAGGGCGCCATGGGAGGCGGCAAGGTGGTTCACGACTTCCCTGAGATGTTCCGCGACGTGACCGTCAGCCAGCAGCACTTGCGCGAGTTGGGCGTCACGTACAAAGACCCATCACACCTGAAGCTGATCACCGGCGACGGCCAGTCCATGGAACCGACTATTCAGGACAAAGACCCGCTGATCGCGGACGCCAGCATTCGCGAATTTGTCGGTGATGGCATCTATGCCTTCACTTGGCAC
The DNA here is from genome assembly GCF_900142655.1 of Phytopseudomonas punonensis. Lineage (GTDB taxonomy): Bacteria > Pseudomonadota > Gammaproteobacteria > Pseudomonadales > Pseudomonadaceae > Aquipseudomonas > Aquipseudomonas punonensis. The sequence goes on from NZ_FRBQ01000008.1 coordinate 37,027, forward strand.
GGCCATTTCTACATCAAGCGGCTGCAGGTCAAGGACAGCGATCACTTCAAGATGATCTCGGACAACAAGCACCACGACACAGAGATCATCCGCATCGACGAGACCTTCATTCAGGCCAGGATTCTGCTGGTATGGAACGCCAAAAAGCTTTGATCTGCCGCGCGGCGGCAGTATCGCCACCCAATAAAAATGGACTACCGGGAAAGGACGACTAGATGGTTAGCGAAGCAGACAAGGAATCTCAAATTTACGAAGTGCTGATCGAGCACTCGGTGAAGTACACCAACAAGCTGCCTCTTTCTGTCCAGGACGTAATACAATCCCTGGCAGCACTTGAAAAGGTTTCGGTTCATTTTCTTCCGCAAGCACTCTCAGAGCTTACCGGCGCGGGCGTAATGTCGGCGGAATTGCTTGTAGAAGGCTTCCAACAGGGCTCCTTCATTGAAGACACGATTGTTCGTTTAGTCTTCAAGGACAAGGAGAACATGGACAAATTCATAGACAAGGTGCGGGAGAAAGGAGTCCATGCGTATCGAAAACTTCCTGGCAATGGTAAGCCGGTTTTGAAAGCGATTGCTGTCTCTTCAGTAATTGGAGCGCTAGTTGCTACAGGTGCAATATTTGCGATCAATAGCACCCAGAAACAAGCCGCGCCTGCATTAAACCTTAATATTTCCGATAGTACTTTCGTAGTTATTGGTGCTGAGTCATATTCAATGTCTCCCGAGAAGTTTGCGGAGGTTATTGAAAAGGTCGGCGCGACGGACAAAAAGAAACTTGCACAAGCGGCTGTCAAGATAATCGCCCCCGCCAAGAAAGAGGAAGGCGCCACAGTAGCTATGACTCAGGAAGGAAACCTTGCGCTTCCGCCCGAAACAGTCAAAGCAACGCCCGACTCTGTTGATTTCGACCCTTTTGAAATTGATCAGCCGCACCCAGATGCTGACGTTGAGATACGAGCTACCGATCTCGACTCATCAAGTAGAGGTTGGGCGGCTATCATCCGGGGTGTAGTTGATCGAAGAGTGAAGCTCATACTTGAGCCAGGCGTAGACCCACAGGATGTTGCTGGTAAGTTCAAACTGCGCGCCGACGTCCTAGTTAAATTTCGGATGTCTTCTAAAACAAATAAGATGGAGCCTATATCGATAACCATCCAGAAGGTCATTGAAGACTAGACCTTGCTCAAAAGAAGCCCGGCACCCACCGGGCTTTTTCATTCCCCTTGCACTTCCCCTCTCCGCCGCCGGTCTACCGATCACCCCAACTCAGGAGCTGATCATGTGCGGCCGCTTCGTCCAATCGTTATCCCCTGCCGAATACGCCCAGAGCCTGAACCTCGACCTATTCGATAGCACGCCCATTGGTCGCTACAACGTGGCGCCCACCACCGGGGTGCATGTCATCCACCAAGTGGGCGATCGCTACCGGGATTCGGTTATCCCCTGGGGCTGGAAGCCGCAATGGGCAACGGGTGGCCGGCCCGGCCCGATCAACGCCCGCCTTGAAACGGTCGCCACCAAGCCCTTCTTCCGGCCGATCTGGAAGAGCGGCCGCTGCCTAGTCGGTGCCGATGGCTGGTACGAATGGAAGACGGACCCGGACGACAAGAAACGCAAGCAGCCCTACTTCATCTGCCTCAAGTCAGGCGACCCGCTGCTGTTCGCGTGCATCGGCCAACTGCCCCACGGCGACGAGGAGCCAGGCGCCAGTGACGGCTTCGTGATCCTCACCGGCGCCGCCGATGCCGGCCTGGTCGACGTGCACGACCGCAAGCCGCTGGTGCTCTCGCCGGACTTTGCCCTGAGCTGGCTATCCAGCGACACCTCGGCAGACGATGCCCTGCACATCGCCGAGCATCAGGAGCTGCCCGCCGAGGCCTTCGAGTGGTACCCAGTCAGCCGGGACGTTGGTAACGTGCGCAATAAGGGCCCGCATCTAATAGAGCCCATCGACGATCCTCTGCTATGACTGCACTCGCAGCAGCTGATCGAGCCGCGTCGTGTAGCTCTGGCTCATCAGATCCCGCCGCATGCCCCATTCCGGCGTTGCCGGCACGCCGGCCGGGCGCAGCGTGCCGCGGCCCCATCGAGCGTTGATGCTGTCCAGCACACCCATCACCCGCTCCGTCGCGGCCGGCTGAACAGGCGCGAACAGGTCGTCGGTGTACTCGCCACGCCGCCGCAGGTCCAGCAGCAGAATCTCCGCCTTGCTGAAGGCGAAGCCTGGCCGATAGAGGGCTTCCAGCCCCTGCACCGCGGCCTTGGTTATCAGCCGCGTGTCGTCCGTCGGGTACGGCAGCTCCATCACCTCGCCGCGGGCAAACTTCGGCTCGTCAGGGTTGAACATGCCGGTGCGGATGCTCACCCGCACGCGCTTGCAGCTGGAGCCCTGGCTGCGCAACTTCTCGCAGGCCCGAGCGGCATAGGTGGCCACGGCCTCGCGGATCGGCGCCAGCTCCTTCAGCCGCTTGCCGAACATACGGCTGCAGCAGATCTCCTGCTTCGGCGCCGCCGCCTCTTCCAACTCCAGACACGAGGTGCCGCGCAGCTCGCGTGCTGTTTTCTCCACAACAACGCTGAACTTCGAGCGCAGTGTCCAGGCATCCGCCTGGGCCAGGTCCCAGGCCGTTTTTATGTTCATGGCCTGCAGGTGCTCGGTCATGCGCCGGCCGATCCCCCACACCTCGCTCACATCCACTGCGCGCAGCAGTTTGTCGCGTCGCTCCGGGTCGAGAATATCCACTACTCCGCCCGTCTGCCGCTGCCAACGCTTGGCCGCGTGGTTCGCCAGCTTGGCCAGCGTCTTGGTGCCGGCGATGCCTACGCCGGTCGGGATGCCCGTCAGCTTCAGCACCTGGGCGCGCAGCGTTCGCCCCAGCGCCTCCACCTGCCCGCGCGGTATGCCCGTGAATTCCGCAAAGGCCTCGTCGATGCTGTACACCTCGAGCGCCGGCACCAGGCCCTCGATCACCGTCATCACCCGCTGGCTCATGTCGCCATACAGCGCGTAGTTGGAGCTGAACGCCAGAATGCCGTGCTTCTCCAGCACGTCGCGGATCTGGAAGTAAGGCGCGCCCATCTTTACGAACGGCTTGGCGTCGGCGCTACGCGCGATCACGCAGCCGTCGTTATTGCTCAGCACCACGATGGGCGTGCGCAGCAGGTCAGGACGAAATACCCGCTCGCAGCTGGCGTAGAACGAATTGCAGTCGATCAGCGCGAATACCCGGTCAGCCATCGTCGTGGCACCTCACGCTGAAGCGCACCACGCCCCAGATCGCCAGCTCGTCGCCGTCCAGTACGTAGCGCGGCGCGTATTCCGGGTTCTCCGAACGCAGCACGATCTGGTTGTTCTCCCGGCAGAAGCGCTTTGCTATCGGTTCACCATTGAGGGCGGCGACCACGATATCCCTGGGTTTTGCCTCGGACGAGCGGTCCACTACCAACAGGTCACCGTCGAAGATGCCAGCGCCTTTCAAGCTCTCCCCGCACACACGCACCAGGTACGTGTGCGGCGCGCGAAGTTGGAACAGCTCGTCGAGCGAGATCTCCTGCTCCAGGTGATCCTGCGCCGGGCTGGGGAAGCCAGCCGGCACCTTGAACGAATACAGCGGCAGCTTGGCGCCCGGGGCGAATGCCCCACCAACCACTTTCACGCCATCGATAATTGCCATTTACACCAAACCTCGAAGCACGCGCCGTCAGAACGGAGCAGCCTCCTCATCAGCCGCAGCTGCACCGCCCTCTTCCCTGTCGAACACCGCGTCCATATCGCCTGGCTTCTCCCACTGCAGGATCACGGAGCCCTCGTCGTCGAAATCCATCTGCAGGCCGTCCGTCTCGGCCAGCAAATCCATGATCGTGCCCCAGGCCTCGTCGTTGTCCGTGTCCAGCCTGTGAATGCGCACTCGCCTGCCCAGCTGCGCAATAGGCGAATTGATCATCGCCGACACCCGCAACCCCAGTATCTCGGAGCCCGTCAGCGGCTCCTGCTCGGTTTTCAAAATCACGTTATGCGCTGCCATAGCCACCTCCCGAATAACTGTATGTACATACAGTATTTCACAACCACGAACGTGCTCAAGGGGTGCTCCTACAATTCTCGCTTGCATATGAATTACAATTTTCGCTTGCAGCATACAATTTTCAGTTGTAGATTAAATCCATCGCAGCGCAGAACACCGCGCCGCTGCCGCAAGGCACCGCTCTTTAAAAACCAGCGCCATGAACAGCTAGCCGGGCAACCGGCGAGGCAGCCCCGGCCATCACCTGTGGGGCGACAGAAAGTCAGGTGAGCAACAAACCGCAGCGCGCGCCAGCGACCGGCGTATTGCAGCAGAGCCAACAGAGGGGCCGAGCCGCAAACGAGGTGCAGACCGAACCGCGCGAATGACCTAGCCGCGCTGCGCAGCAACACCCGATTTCACTGGCTGGCCTTGGCAACAGGGCCAGACGGGAAATCAAACGAGGAAGCAGCCATGGGCTGGACAGAAGACTACATAGACCTTTGCCACTGCTGCGTGAGCGACCCAGCCACCCTCGCCAACATGAGGGACATAGTCATCCCTTCACTGCAGGACCTGGCGGAAAGATACCGTGCAGCCGCATCCGAGTGCCCAAGCGTTTTTCTGGACTGGCAGTACCTGGACAGCAAGGCAAATAGGCTTGAACTGGCAATAGCCAGCGGTCGGCTTCGCTGCCAGCGCCAGCCGGTTCAACAGCAACTCTTCTCTGCTTAACGCTTTCACTGGCTGGCCTTGGCGACAGGGCCAGACGGGAAATCACCCGACAAGGAACACGCCATGACCACCAAGAACATCGAACTACCCGCCATCGGCCAGCCCTTCCCCGGCCAAGGCGGCATCTACGCCGGCTTCATGCCAGCCCGCAACGGCGCCGAGGGCTACCACCTGATCCTGGGTGATGAACTGCCCGGCCGTTTCGAGTGGGGGCCTTACGACGACCTTGCCCAAGCCACAAGCCTGGTCGATGGCCTGGCCAACACCAAGGCGCTGCTGGCAGCAGATGGCACCTACCCAGCCGCGCAGGGCGCTGCAGCGCACACAGCCGAGGGCCGCGCCGATTTCTACCTGCCGGCAGCCGCCGAGCTGTACGAAATCTGGCTGAACCTCAACGGCAAGCTGGCTGGCTGGGTCTGGAGCAGCTCGCAGCGCTCCGCCGACAGCGCATTCTACGTGGGCTTCGATGATGGCAATCAGCACGACACCGGCAAGCTCTACGAGCTCCGCGTCCGCCCCGTCCGCAGATTCATTCAGTAATTCATTCATTGCCTTTCGCCCTCGCCAGAGGGCGCCGCAACCGCACCGGCAGATGCCAGGCCTGCGCTATTCACGCAGGGTCTGGTCACCCGCGCCTGGCATCTGACCAGTGCGGTTACCCACGCCAAGGAAGCACTATGCCGAACACCATCACCATCGCTGGCTGGAAAGGCTGGATCGATGCCGGCCTGCCGCGCCGTCAGCTTGAGGCCGTCATGCACGCCGCCAGCGACAAGACCGCCAAAGAGATTGCCCGCGAAATGGGCATCAGCCCCGACGGCGCTCGCCAGCGCCTGGACGAAGCCCGCTTCAAGCTCGGCATGCAGCGCACCACTCGCGGAACAGTGCTCGAAGCCTGGAAGCGCGGAATCATCGCCCCGCTCGCCATCGCCCTGCTGCTGGGCAGCAGCCACCTGCAACAAGTCCCAACCGTACGCCGGCCCGCCGTGCCGCGCACCTACCAACAAGCCCGCATCGCCCGCAAGGTGGACGAGCTGGCGTTCGTTGCCTGAGGCAAGGAGATCGTCATGAGTCAGGTAACTGCCTGCAGCGAGTTCGGCCAAGATAAACCCCAGATCCACCCCCTCCTGCGCGCCACCCACTACGTCCTCGACCTCGAAACCCTCGGCAAAGGCCCCAACGCTGCCATCGCCACCATCGGCTGCGTGCGCATCGAGAACGGCGTCATCGGCGACGGCCTCTACATCCGCGTCGACGTAGACAGCGCCATCGGCTTCGGCGGCGAAACCGACGCAAGCACTATCGACTTCTGGCTCAAGCAGAGCGAAGAAGCGCAGCGCGAGATCCACCAGGGTTTCAACCGCGTGAAAATCAACAACGCCCTCATCCAGCTGGCCGACTTCATCGACAGGCCCGCCGCCGTCTACGGCGAAAGCTACGTGTGGGGCAACGGCGCCACCTTCGACAACGTCATCATCAGCACCGCCTTCCAGCGCGCCCACGTGCCCAGGCCTTGGCAGAACCGGAACGACCGCGACCTGCGCACCATCACCGATCTCTACCCCGAGGCCAAGAAAAGCGTCCAGTTCGTTGGCCTAAAGCACCACGCCCTCGACGACGCCATGCACGAAGCCCGCATCCTCGTCGCCGCCCTCAAGCTGCACATCGCAAGGAGCCCAGCATGAACGCATTCCAGCGCGCCCGCGCCACCCTCGACGCCATCCCTGCTCTCCTGCGCCGCAGCGCCGAGGCCCGCAAGCAGACCCAGCAGCGCATCGCCATCAAGCCCCGCGCCACCCAGCTGATCGCCACCGGCAGCGGCATGGTGCGCGTCGTCGACGCCGACACCGGCCGCGTGCTCGGCTTCCGCGAAACCATCAAAGAAGCCCGCTGGCTGCAGCAGCAGCTCGAAGGCGCCCAACCCCTGGAGGCCTGACCATGATCGAAGCACCCAGCCTGCAGCCCCGCGCCGAACAAAGCGCCGAGCTCGCCGCCCTCATGGCCACCTACGAGCGCCAGCACGGCCCCGTGCAAACGCTGCCCATCGTCACCGCCGGCAACAAGCAGCTGCCCTTCGTCATCACCAGCCCCGGCAAGCCCAAGGCCAAACCCAGCCGCGCCCTGCGCCAGCAGGACCACAAGCGCGTCGAGCTGAACACCGCCAAGAAGCGCAAAGCCGCCGAGCGCCTGGCCATTCTGCAGCGCATGGCGCCCGCCGGCGCCAGCATCAACGAGATGTGCGACGCCACCGGCCTGAGCCCCAAGACCGTGATGGACCGCCTGCGCGACCACCGCATCAAGCGCGGGCCGAAGATGAATCTGGAGGCGTAAATGCCGATCACCGCCCCCGTTATCCGCTACCACGGTTCGAAGTTCCGGCTCGCGCCCTGGGTGATTGAGCACCTGCCTGAGCACACATGCTACGTCGAACCGTTCGGCGGCGCAGGCGGCGTTCTGATGCAGAAGCCTCGCGCATATGCAGAGGTGTACAACGACCTCGACGGCGACATCGTCAACCTCTTTCGCGTCCTGCAGGGAGAACAGTCTCGTGGCGAGCTGATCAAGGCCGTCACCTTTACCCCGTACGCCCGTGCTGAGTTCGAAATTGCCTGGGAGCCTGCCGCCGATCCGGTCGAGCGTGCACGCCGCACCATCATCCGCGCGCAGATGGGCTTCGGCTCAGCCGGCGCCACCAAGGGCAAGACCGGTTTCCGCATCGACACCAAGCGTGAATACGGAACAGCCCAGGCACTATGGGCGGAATACCCCGAGTCGATCGCAGAGATTGGCCAGAGGCTCAGCGGCGTGCTGATCGAGAATCGGCCAGCGATCGAGGTGATGCGCGCCCACGATGCCCGACAGACGCTGCACTACGTCGACCCGCCCTACATGCACGACACGCGATACCTGGGTGCCAAGCACGGTCGCTATTACCGACACGAGATGACTGACGAGCAGCACGCGGAACTGCTGGCCGCGCTGCTCGAGCTGGAAGGAATGGTGGTCATATCCGGCTACCCGTGCGAGTTGTACCACAGCATGCTTGCGGGGTGGGACCGGCGCGAAACATCAGCCCGTATCTCTGCCGGCCGAGGCGCCGCGACCAGAACCGAATGCATATGGCTGAGCCCGGCTTGCCGCGATCGGGATCAGCGCCAGGGCGACATGTTCGCCAAGGAGGCCTAATGCCCCAACCCCAACAAGCCCGCAGCGCCAAGACCGCCGCCAAGCGCAAAGAGTGGGACGAGAAAGAGCTGCGTCACCGCGTGCGGCCAGGAATCAACGCCAAGCTCGCCGAGCTCATGGCCTGGCACGGCATCACCGAACAGGCCGAAGCCGTGCAATTGCTCATCCTCAACGCCCACGCCCTAGGCCCCGAAGCATCCGCCACCGCCCTCGCCCTACCGCACCACGAAATCCAGCTATCGGAAAGCGTGGCGCGCGATTTCCGAAACCAATCCCTGGCAGAGGCCCGGCGTGACCCTGGCGACGAAATCGTCGCGCCAACCAACTGATCACCTGCAGGCGAATCCGGGGCCAGGAATGGCCAGGCCAGATGCGTGCTGGGAAGCGCCAGCCGCCTGCACCCTAAACACCACCGAGGAAACAGCATGAAACCTGAAATAGTCACCGTGAAGGTCGGCGAGATCAACATTAGTGCGCCATCACAGCTTGTTATCGCGGCCCTGATGGCCGCTGCCATGGGCAATGTCGAAGTACCAACCGTCAGTTCGCCTCAGGTAACCGCGCAAGCGCCGGGCATCGGCGAATACTGGCCTGACCAGGGCGGCTTCAACGCCGGGCTGATCGCAGCCACCAACGATGTCCCAGCGCACTACCTCGTCGTCGCCACCGAGGATATCGGCGACCACGCTTGGGGCGGGCGCGGCAAAGAGTCAGCCGCCACCAGCAAGCTGGACGGCCTGGCGAACACCGAGGTGCTGGTGAAGGCTGGCGAGCATGACGCGGCCAGCGCTGCAGCGAATCATGAGGCCGACGGCTTCAACGACTTCTACCTGCCGGCAGCCGGCGAGCTGTACCACTGCTGGCTGCACGTGGCCGAGCTGTTCAATAAGGACTGCGCTTACTGGTCAAGCTCGCAGCGCTCCGCCTACAGCGCATTCACCATGGGCTTCGATGATGGCAATCAGGACCTCAGCGGCGGCAAGGACGACGAGCTCCGCGTCCGCCCCGTCCGCAGATTCTTCATTTAATCCTTCATTCATTCGACCAAGGGGCGCATCAGCGCCTTTTTTGTTGCCTTCAGAAAGGAGCAGCACATGAAAGCAGTTCAGCAAGCGGCAACCCTCCCGGCAATCGGCCAGCCCTACGGCGGCGGTTTTGTAACCGGCATCACCCGTGACCCGGATACCGGCAAGCGCTACCTCAACATCACCGCCGGCGCCGAGCATGAGCTGGTCGGCGCCTGGGGTGAATATGGCCAGAAGGTCGACGGCGCCAGCAGCTTCACCGACAGCCGCGCCAACACCGAGGCGATGGCAGCAGCAGGCAGCGACCTCGCACAACGAGTCCTGGCACTGAGCATCGGCGGCTTCAATGACTGGGCCATACCGGCGCGCGACGTGCAGGAGCTGCAGTACCGCCACTTCAAGCCGACCGCCGAGGAAAACTGGCAGTACAACCGTTCCGGTGACAACCCGAACAGCGAGCCGGTCGGCCACCTGTACAGCGAAGAAGACCCAGCCCAGACGGTGCACGCGGGCTTTCGCGAAGATGAGGCAGAGGCCTTCCACGAGCGGGCGTACTGGTCGAGCTCGCAGCGCTCCGCCTACTACGCATTCAGCATGAACTTCGGTGATGGCGGTCAGGGCACCAACGGCAAGTACAACGAGCTCCGCGTCCGCCCCGTCCGCAGCGAATTAATTGATTAATTCGTTTATTTAATTCCGGCCGCTTGCGGCCGGCGCCTCAAGGAAGAAGCCGATGGCAATGCACACCGCCTTACCCATCCACAAAGTGGCCTTTGATCTGCTGAGCCTGTCGACCGACATCACGCGCAACATCCCGCGCGACCTGAAGGCAGGGCTCGGAGCCAAGGTTCGAGACGAATGCATCGAAGTCATGGTGCTGATCGCCCGGGCCAACGCGGCACGGGAGAAACGGCAGCACCTGGGCGAGATGGTCGAGCGTGTGCAGGTGATTGAGTTCCTGCTCCGGCTTTTCAAGGAGAAGCGCTTCATCAGCGTGCCCCAGCACGCGGCCGCCATCGAGCTGACAGCCTCCATAGGCAAACAGGCCAACGCCTGGAAACGCAGCACAGCATCCGCGCCCGCTTCCTGAAGGCCACGGCCTACAGGACTGTGCGACTTGAATCTGGTCGTGCCGCTGGCCCGTTGGCCACCGCCATGCGCAGCAGAGATACCGCCGGTCTAAAGCGGCCGCGTAGGTCTCGCGCAGTTACCAGGCTGAGCAATCGGCCTGGCGACGTAGATAGCACGATTGGTCGCAGCGCTCCGCCAACAACGCATTCAACATGAACTTCGATGATGGCAATCAGAACAACAACGACAAGAACAACGAGCTCCGCGTCCGCCCCGTCCGCAGATTCGAATGGTGCTCCCTACCCCTTCAGCGCCCTGGTACAGGCCTACTACGACTGCCGGCGCTCCAAGCGCAACAGCGCCAGCGCGCTGGCATTCGAGCAGCACCTGGAACGCAACCTCATGCAACTCCACCGCGACCTGCTCACTGGCCGATACCAGCCAGGCCGCTCAATCTGTTTCGTCGTCACCCGGCCAAAGGCGCGCGAAGTATGGGCCGCAGACTTCCGCGACCGCATCGTGCACCACCTGCTCTACAACCACATCGGTCCGGCCATCGAGCGCACCTTCATAGCCGACAGCTGCGCCTGCATCCCAGGGCGCGGCACGCTTTACGCAGGCAGGCGGCTCGAAGCGAAAGTGCGCAGCGCCAGCCAGAACTGGGCGGAACCCTGCTGGTACCTCAAGTGCGACCTGGCCAACTTCTTCGTGGCCATCGACAAGCACGTGCTCTGGCAGCAACTGGCACCGCGCATCACCGAACCCTGGTGGCGATCACTCGCCCACCAGGTGCTCATGCACGACCCGCGCGAGAACTACGAAACCCGAAGCCCGGCGCACCTCTTCAACAAGGTGCCCCAGCACAAGCGACTGGCCGTGCAGCCGGCGAGCAAGGGGCTGCCAATTGGCAACCTATCGTCGCAGTTCTTCGCCAACGTCTACCTCGATGCGCTCGACCAGTTCTGCAAGCACCAGCTCGGCGTGAGGCACTACATCCGCTACGTCGACGACTTCGTGCTGCTGCACGAATCCCCGCAACAGCTGAACGAATGGCTGCAGCAGATCAACGCCTTCCTACCCACGCTGGGAGCAAGGCTGAACCCCAAGAAGACGATCCTTCAGCCCGTAGACCGGGGTATCGACTTCGTCGGCCACGTCATCAAGCCCTGGCGCCGAACCACCCGCAAGCGATCGGTTGCCCAGGCCCTGAAACGCACAGCCCAGGCTCCAGCCGAGCAACTGCGCGAAACCGCCAATAGCTACTTCGGCCTGCTCACCCAGGCCAGCCATAGCCAGAAGGACCGGGCGGCGCTCGCCAACCTGGTGCTTAAACGCGGCCATGCCGTAAACGGCGCACTGACCAAGACCTACCCCAAGAAATAATCACCCACAGCCGCGCCGCATCCAGCCATGGAGGGCGCCCGCCGCCTGGAGAACGCCATGCGAGCACCCGTTAAATCCTGCTGGTACGTCTGCCTCCCCTGCGGCAAGCGCTTCCCCATGGTCGGCTCTAAATGCGACCACGACGAAGCGCTGGCCCACGCCCTGAGCATCTGGCCCCACTGCTGGGTTGAGTAGCCGCCCGAGAGAAACCCATGCCCGCCTACTACAACGAACACGACCCCTACGCCGCCCAGTGGCTGCGCAACCTCATCGCCGCCGGGCACATCGCGGCGGGCGATGTCGATGAACGCTCGATCGAGGATGTTCACCCTGATGACCTCAAGCCATATACCCAATGCCATTTCTTCGCCGGCGTCGGCGTCTGGTCTCTCGCCCTTCGCCGTGCCGGCTGGAGTGATGACCGACCTGTTTGGACGGGTTCCTGTCCGTGCCAACCTTTCTCCGCGGCAGGCCAAGGAGCTGGGTTTGATGACGAGCGCCATCTCTGGCCAGCTTTTGCCTGGCTCATCGGCGAGCGACAGCCTCCAGTCATCTTTGGAGAACAGGTTGCAAGCAAGGACGCAGGCCCTTGGCTCGACCTTGTACAAACTGACCTGGAAGCGATGGAGTACGCCCTCGGGGCCATCCCGTTTCCGGCTGCGGGCGTCGGTGCTCCGCACATCCGCGACCGACTCTACTGGGTGGCCGACGCCAACCGCCGCACTGGCAACCAAGGGCGTGAGAACCTTCGAGGGCGGGCTGCTGGAGGCGATGCGCAACCACGGCCCGGATCTGGCAGCGGCAGCGTGCTTGGCGGGCTGGACCACCCCGACAACACGGGACTGGAAGGACTCCGGCGCGGACATAAAGCCCCGGGAGGACGGATCGCAACGCTTCGATCAGTTACCGAGGCAGGCGAACTTGGCGGGCTGGCAGACGCCCACGGCGATCGACAGCCGCCGGGGCGATTACCAGTACGATCAGGGCGACAAGAGCAAGCCCCGGCCGTCGAACCAGGGCATGGCCAAGATGTGCGGCCCGGCCCGGTTAACGGCCTCTGGCGAGATGCTGACTGGCTCTTCTGCCGGGATGGCAAGTGGCGGCCAGTTGGACCCGGCACATTCCCGCTGGCTAATGGGGCTCCCTCCCGAGTGGGACGCCTGCGCGCCTACGGAAACGCCATCAATGCTGAAGCGGCGGCGCAATTCATAGCCGCCTACCTCGAGGCCACCCCATGAAACGCAAACCCAACAACACCCGCGCCCGCATGGAGCGGGCCATGCGCGGCCTGGTGCGCGTCAACCACGTGGCGGTGGTCGACATCTCCACCTGCGAGCGGCACGTCATGGTCAACCTGCGCACCGGGCGCCTCATCCCGCCCGGCGAAATCGGCCGGGCCGTGTGCGACGTCTCGCACCGCTGGTCACTGTTCATCGCCGCGCTCTGCGCAGAGCCAGGCGGCAACCGCTACATGAAGTTCGTGCTCATCACCACGCAAAGCAACTACATGGCCGAACACCTCACCGACCTCATCGAAGGCTACTACCAAGAGCTCGCCGCCAACTGCAACGCAAAACACCTGCTCGGCCCCGCATGGATCGCCGTGCCCAACGATGTCGAAATCGAAGAAGCCCAAGCCCACCAGCTATTCAAAGCCCTCGGCGCCTGGGCCGAACCGGCAGCTGCGTAGCTCCAGCTATTCCAAATAGCCACAGGCCCACCGGCATTCCTTGCCAGACGCACCCGCAGGCCTGCAGCCCTTCCAGTATCCCATGCCCAACATTGCCGCTGATGCGGCGAGGTGAACTATGACCGCACCACACCTGCAACACCTGGCAGCGCTGATCGCCAACGATGGCCACGCCGCAAGCTTCCATAGCCTGGGCCAGTACCGAAGCGCGCTGCTGAAAGAGATTGCCCAGACCAGCGCCACGCCTGAGCAGGAGCCGGTAGCAGGAGATCCGCCGGGAAGTTTTACCAAGCACATGGAATACATGGAGCGTTGCCGCCAGCAGCAAAAAACCATCGACGGCATGAATGCCGCACACTGGGAGGTAGTGCAAAAGCTCGAAGCCGCCACCCAGCGCGCCGATGCGGCTGAGCGGAAGCTGGGCGAGGTGGTGGAGTTGCTGCTGTTGATTAAGAAGCAGCCAGGTCTCAACGAAATACACCGTGCGCGCATCAATACCCTGCTATCCGCCAGCGCAGAGCCTTCCGGCTATTCAAAGATCGGTGATACCCGTATCAAACCTGATGGATCGGTATCCACTCTGGTGGATACTGGCGATGGTGATATTGGTACGGTAACAACAGGCTGCCCGCCTATTGCTTGCGTACTAGACAAGAAGAACGGCGTAATTAAGTCAGCAGAACAACCTACGCAGGAAGAGCTGGGCGAAGACGCTCGCGACCTACAGGCGCGGGATGATCAAGAGCGCGCTCTGTTCGAGCGCGAGGAGCGATACATGGTCATCAAGCTGAGCAAATTGGCCGATGACCAGGGCGACGATATGGATCGCCAAGAGCAGATCTATCGCCTAGCTCATTTCGGCAACGCCATGGTTGAGTGTGTGGTTGTCGAGTCCGATTGGCCGGAGTACCCAGCGGTCTGGCAGATGATCGAAGATCGGATGAAAGGCAAGCAGCCCGCCAGCGTGGCGGTGCCGGATGAGCTGCGAGCTGAGATCATGCGCGCGGATGGAGTGCTTGCCGCCCTCACGGCTTGCACAAGGCCGCTGGAAAGGCTTGAGCGAAACCATGGAGCCGACTGGTCGAAGGCGATAGACAGCATTCGCCGAGATCTGCTCAATGCACTCGCCGCCCACCGCGCCCAGGCGCAAGGCGGTGTTGCGTGACCAGAGTCACCTATTGCCGCGGTACCGGTCTGAAAGTAATCGACTGCACCTGCCTGCGCTGCACCCCCACCCGCTAAACCCTGAACCCAACCCCTCAATCAGGCTGCCGGCCCCGCCGGCGGTGAGGCCCCGTCATGCCCATGCACCTGATCTACATCGCCGGCCCGTACCGCGGTCCGGATCGGGCAGCCATTGCCCGCAACATCGCCAACGCCCGGGCCGTCGCCATCCACGCCGCCGAACAAGGCTGGTTCCCGGTATGCCCTCACCTCAACACCGCGCACATGGAAGAAGACCTGCCCTTCCCCGACGACTACTGGCTGGCCGGCACCATGCTGCTCATGGAGCAATGCGCCGCCGTCGTCCTGGTGCCCGGCTGGCAGAACAGCACCGGCACCCTCGCCGAAATCGCCCGCGCCAAGCAGCTCGGCATCCCCGTCTTCACCAACCACAAGGTGCTGTGCTTCGCCGACGAGTTCCGCGCGCCAGCCATACCCACTCCCCGGCCCGCGCCGGAATCGAGGTGATTATGCCCGCCGTCCAGCTCACGGAGCCGCTCGACAAGCTCTCCGAAAAACAGATGGCCGAGTATCTCGGCACCACGGCGCGCGCGCTCGAGGCGAAGCGCGCCCGCAAGCAGATCCCTGAGGGGGTCTGGAAGAAGATCGGCAGCCGCATTTTTTACAGCATCAAGAGGTACAACGAATGGCAAGAAAGCCTGTGGCACTGCCCACCGGAGTTGAAATTCGGAACGGCGCCATCCGCATCCGCTTCAGCTGGAAGCGTAAGCGCTGCTCAGAAACCCTCTCGTACCCCGCCACGCAAGCGGGCATCAACGCTGCATCCCGTCTACGCGATCAAGTAATCCAGCTGATCAAGCTCGGGCTGATGACTGAACAGAAGTACGCCGAGCTCTTCCCCAACTCCCCCAACGCGATCGCCAGCGTAAGCCGTGGCTTCGGTCAGTACGCCCAGGTGTGGCTTGACAGCCGCACGCTGGCCGAGGGCTCAAGGGACAACTACAAGTCGGTGCTGAACGTGTGGTGGATGCCCTACCTGGCCACCACACCGCTGACCAACCTGACACCGGCGCTGATGCGCGAACTCCTGGTTCAAATGCCGTGGACCAGCAATGCGGTAAAGGCCAACGCCATGACGAAGATCAGCACCATCCTCGACGGAGCCGTTGCCGATCAGCTGATAGCGGTTAACCCGATGCTGGAACTGGAAAAGCCAGGCCGGGAAAGCAAGAAGATCGATCCATTTTCCCAGGCCGAGGCGGACAAGATCATCGCGGCCTTCTACGCGGCCGACCACTGGCCATCGAGGATCTACGGCGCCTTCTTCGAATTCGCCTACTACACAGGCATGCGGCTCGGCGAAATTGCCGCATTGCGCTGGGAAGAGGTGGACACGCAAAAGCGCGTCGCCCTGGTCTGCCGGGTGGTGGCAAAGAAAAAGATCGTCGAACGCACCAAGACCAAGAAGGATCGCTACGTGCTGCTCAACGACCGGGCCATTCACGCGCTGGAATACGCCAAGGCCTACATCGCCAGGCGCTTGCGCGGGGATGGGCGGCTGGAGGAATTCCCCTACTGTTTCCCGCCCAGCAAGGGCCAGGTGTACGTCCATCAGACGAGTGACCTGCATCATCAGTGGCGCCCAACCCTGAAAGCGCTGGGTATTCGCTACCGTCCTCCGTACAATGCGCGCCACACTTACGCAACCATGTGCCTGATGGCGGGAATGGCCCCAGCCTTCATCGCCAAGCAATTGGGCAACTCGGTGCAGATTCTGCTTTCACGCTACGCACGCTGGATCGATGGCGAGGGTGACTGGGCAGAGATGAGCAAACTAAAACTTGCCCCAAATCTGCCCCAAGACTAAATCCACACATCTGAAATACGCGAGATAGAGCACTTTGATTTCCACCGCTAACATAACCATGCAGTTTGGCGCCAAGCCGCTGTTCGAGAACGTGTCCGTTAAGTTCAACAACGGCAACCGCTACGGCCTGATCGGCGCCAACGGATGTGGCAAGTCGACCTTCATGAAGATTCTCGGTGGCGATCTCGACCCTTCCGGTGGCCAGGTCATGCTCGAGCCGAACGTACGCCTGGGTAAGCTGCGCCAGGATCAGTTCGCGTACGAGCAATTCAACGTGATCGACACCGTGATCATGGGCCACGAGGAGCTGTGGAAGGTCAAAGCCGAGCGCGACCGCATCTATTCGCTGCCAGAAATGAGCGAAGAAGACGGCATGAAGGTCGGCGAGCTCGAAGGTGAGTTCGCCGAGATGGACGGCTACACCGCTGAGTCCCGCGCCGGCGAGCTGCTGCTCGGCCTGGGCATTCCGTTGGAGCAGCATTTCGGCCCCATGAGCGAAGTCGCTCCAGGCTGGAAACTGCGCGTGTTGCTGGCACAGGCACTGTTCTCCGATCCAGATGTGCTACTGCTCGACGAGCCAACCAACCACCTGGACATCAACACCATCCGCTGGCTGGAAACGATCCTCACGGCGCGTAACAGCACCATGATCATCATTTCCCACGACCGTCACTTCCTGAACTCGGTCTGCACCCACATGGCTGACCTGGATTACGGCGAGCTGCGCCTGTTCCCGGGCAACTACGACGAGTACATGACTGCCGCGACCCAGTCGCGCGAGCAGCTGCTGGCCGACAACGCCAAGAAGAAAGCGCAGATCTCCGAGCTGCAGAGCTTCGTCAGCCGCTTCTCGGCCAACGCCTCGAAAGCCAAGCAGGCCACTAGCCGCGCCAAGCAGATCGACAAGATCCAGCTGGCCGAGGTCAAGCCGTCGAGCCGCGTGAGCCCGTTCATTCGCTTCGAGCAGACCAAGAAGCTGCATCGCCAGGCCGTGACCATCGAGAAGCTCAGCAAGGCGTTCGATGACAAGGTGCTGTTCAAGAACTTCAGTTTCACCGTCGAAGCCGGCGAGCGCGTAGCGATCATCGGCCCCAACGGTATCGGCAAGACCACCCTGCTGCGCACCCTGGTCGGCGAACTGCAGCCCGATGCCGGCGCAGTGAAATGGACCGAGAGCGCCGAAGTCGGTTACTACGCCCAGGACCACGCCCACGATTTCGAAGACGACGTGACCCTGTTCGACTGGATGGGACAGTGGACCACCGGTGAGCAAGTGATTCGCGGCACCCTGGGCCGCATGCTGTTCTCCAACGACGAGATCCTCAAGTCGGTCAAGGTGATCTCCGGTGGTGAGCAAGGCCGCATGCTGTTCGGCAAGCTGATCCTGCAAAAGCCCAACGTGCTGGTGATGGACGAACCGACCAACCACCTGGACATGGAATCCATCGAAGCGCTCAACCTGGCGCTGGAGAACTACCCGGGCACGCTGATCTTCGTCAGCCATGACCGCGAGTTCGTCGGCTCCCTGGCCACGCGCATCATCGAGCTGTCGGACAACGGCGTGACCGACTTCAGCGGCACCTACGACGATTACCTGCGCAGCCAGGGCATCATCGTTTGATCGACTGAGCCGACATGAGCCAAAGCCCCGTCATCCGCTGGATGACGGGGCTTTTTTGTCAGCGGACTTTCAAAGTACTGTGGGAACGGGCCATGCCCGTGATTTCGCGCCCATGGCGCGCCCACATCGAGCGGCTGAGAGGGGTTTTGTAGGGTGGATGGCGCGTTTTCATCCACCATGGGGTCACAGAGCGGTGGACGGGTGAAACGTCGTCCACCCTACGGACTACGCAATCGGAAAAGTCAGGCTACAGATACAAAAACGCCGCTCGATCGAGCGGCGTTTTGCGTAGCGGCTAGCGGATCAAGCGGACAGCTCGACTAGCAGCTTGTTCAGACGCTGCACGTAAGCGGCCGGGTCTTTCAGGCTATCGCCGGCAGCCAATGCGGCCTGGTCGAAGAGGATGTGCGACAGGTCGCCAAAGCGATCTTCGTCCGGCTCGGCATCCAGCTTCTCGATCAGCGGATGGTTCGGATTGAATTCGAAGATCGGCTTCGAATCCGGCACCTTCTGCCCACTTGCTTCGAGGATCTGGCGCATCTGCAGGCCCAGGTCCTGTTCGCCGATGGCCAGGATCGCTGGCGAATCGGTCAGGCGATGGGATACGCGAACTTCCGCGACCTGCTCGCCCAGCGCGGTTTTCAGGCGCTCGACCAGACCTTCCTTGCTCTTGGCGACTTCTTCCTGGGCTTTCTTGTCCTCTTCCGAGTCCAGCGAGCCCAGGTCCAGATCACCACGGGCTACGTCGATGAACGACTTGCCGTCAAACTCAGTCAGGTAGCTCATCAGCCACTCATCAATGCGGTCGGTCAGCAGCAGCACTTCGATGCCTTTCTTGCGGAAGACTTCCAGGTGCGGGCTGTTCTTGACCTGCGCGTAGGATTCGCCGGTGAGGAAGTAGATCTTGTCTTGGCCTTCCTTCAGGCGGCTGACGTAGTCGCCCAGGGAAACCACCTGCTCGCCCTCGCCTTCAGCGGTCGAGGCGAAGCGCAGCAGGCCAGCGATCTTTTCCTTATTGGCGAAGTCTTCTGCCGGGCCTTCCTTGAGCACCTGGCCGAAGTTCTTCCAGAACGCCTTGTACTGCTCGGGTTCGTTCTTCGCCAGCTTTTCCAGCATGTCGAGCACGCGCTTGGTCAGCGCCGACTTCATCGAGTCGATCACCGGATCCTTCTGCAGGATCTCGCGCGAGACGTTCAGCGACAGGTCGTTGGAATCGACCACCCCCTTGATGAAGCGCAGGTACAGCGGCAGGAACTCGTCGGCCTGGTCCATGATGAACACGCGCTGCACGTACAGCTTCAGGCCGCGCGGTGCTTCACGCTGATACAGGTCGAACGGCGCACGGCCGGGAACGTACAGCAGCGAGGTGTATTCCAGCTTGCCTTCGACCTTGTTGTGGCTCCAGCTCAGCGGATTGTCGTAATCGTGGGAAACGTGTTTATAGAATTCCTGGTACTGCTCGTCGGTGACCTCGGTGCGCGGGCGTGTCCACAGCGCACTGGCGCGGTTGACCACTTCCCACTCGGGCTCGGCGGGCTTGTCCTTCTCTTCACCGTGGAATTCTTTCGGCAGCTCGATCGGCAGACCGATATGGTCGGAGTATTTCTTGATGACGTTGCGCAGACGCCAGCCATCAGCGAACTCTTCTTCGCCGCTTTTCAGGTGTAGGACGATGCGAGTACCGCGCTCGGCCTTCTCGACGGTCGCGATCTCGAAGTCGCCCTCGCCTTTGGACGCCCAGTGCACGCCTTCGCCAGCCGACAGACCGGCGCGACGGGTGAACACTTCTACCTTGTCGGCGACGATGAACGCCGAATAGAAGCCCACTCCAAACTGACCGATCAGGCTCGAGTCCTTCTTCTGGTCGCCGGAGAGGTTCTTCAAGAAGTCAGCAGTGCCGGACTTGGCGATGGTGCCCAGGTGCGCGATGGTTTCTTCGCGGCTCATGCCGATGCCGTTGTCTTCGAGGGTGACGGTCTTGGCGTCTTTGTCGAAGCTCACACGGATCTTCAGCTCGGAGCCGCCCTCGAGCAGCTCAGGCTTGGCCAGCGCCTCGAAACGCAGCTTGTCGACGGCGTCGGAGGCGTTGGAGATCAACTCGCGCAGGAAGATTTCCTTGTTGGAATACAGCGAGTGAATCATGAGGTGCAGCAGCTGCTTTACCTCGGTCTGGAAGCCCAGGGTTTCTTTTTGAGTTTCCACACTCATGGTCATCTAACTCCACATTGATGGCTAAGCCGCGGTACGGCGGATGACCATCAGGTGGGGGCGGCGGGGAAAAACTTCAAGTCATTGATCAACCAGTTCGGCATGCACCACATCGGCGGGCGCCATGCTGAAGCGTGCTTCGCCCGAACCATTCAGGCGTTGACGCAGCACCAGGTGGCCTTGCTCATCGATGCCAGCAAACTGCCCCTGTACCGACGTGCCCTTTTCACTGAACAGACGCATCGACTGATTCACGTAGCGCTGCGGCTCGGCGAGCAGGCGTGCGAGGCTGAAATCGGCACGCGCCGGCTGGCCAGCTTCCGGCTGACTGTTCGCTGCAGCAGGCGCAGCGGTCGTTGCAGGTTTCGCCTCCGCGGCCGCCGGGACGGCTGGGAAGCGATCGTCCTCGACCCGCCAGCCGAGCTGTGGCTGCTTGCTCAGACGCACCGGCAAACGCTGCTCATGCCCATTGATGCGCGCCGCTACGTCGAGTGCCAGGCTGCTGGTGGTCACCGAATGCAAAGGCAGCGGCAGGAGCTGCACATCGCGGGTAGCGAAGCGGCGCTGCAGGTAGTCGGTGATTACGTAGCTCAGAGTGTCGGGTGAGTCGATCATGCGGTCGACACTGCCTTGCTCATAGCGCAGCCCGTTGCGGAACAGCTCGACCTTGCCGCTCAGGGTGGTCTGGAACTGCGCTGGCAACACCAGATGGAATTCGCCCACCAGACGATTAGGCTCTTGCGGGCGCAAATCCAGATGCAGCGTATAGCCGCCCTTCACCTGGCGAGCTTCGGGCAGATCCTGATCGGGCAGTAGCCAGCTGAGCTCGATTTCCGGCAACTGACCCGGATCATCCGGCAGTACATCAAGCCGCAGGCCATCGGCGGCGACCGGAAGACCACGGATGCTGAGCTCACGGCGCGCGAAGAAATCCTGGCCTTCGCGCAAGCTGAGCACGCCATCGACAAGGTCGCCCTCCTGCGGTGCGAAAGGCTCGCCGTTGAGCTGACCGTGCAGCTGGATATTCAGCTCGCCAGGCGCAGCTTGCTGGGGCTGCAGCCACTGCAAACCGATGATCGCTTCCAGTCGTTGCGGGTCCTGCCCGGCCATCACCGCAAAGCCGACTACCAGGGGAATCATGCCCAATGCGCAGCAGGCCAGTGCCTGTTTGGCGCGGCGCCAGTGGCACACGATGAACAGCAGCATGAACGGCGGCAGCAAACACGCCCAGCCCCACAACAGACCAGTGGCGAAACCACGCAGTACCAGCATCACCAGGCCGACGAGGATCAACAGCAGCCCGCCCAGGATCAACAGCGCGTCCATTCGATTTCCTTAGATCAATAGCCAGAGCCGGCAGCCGCGATGACGCAGGCTGCCAGCAGCAAAAAAGCAGCGCCACGATAGTCATCACGCGACATGCGTTCCATCGACGCGTCGAGGATTTTGATGATTGGTGACGGCCCCGGATTGGTGCTTTCAACGCCAACTGATGACGCAAAAAAGGGCAATAAGGCAAAGTCAGTGAACTTATTTCGCCTCGGATGCCTCGAAAAACGGTAATGGTCTTTACCCAAAGGAGAAACACCACCATGCAAAAATCAGTCGCTTACGCCTTCATGCTGGCTGCCACGCTGGGCCTTGCGGCCTGTGACAAGCCGTCCGAAAACAAAGCTCAAGATGCTCAGGAAGCACGTACTGAAGCTCAAGAGTCGATGAACGACGCTGCTAAAGAAAGCAACGAAGCTGCACAGAAAGAAGCAGAGGCTGCTCAAGAAGCTGCCAAAGAGCAACAGGAAGAAGCTCAAACCCCACCAGCCACTGCCCCGGCCGAGCCTGCAGCCCCTGCAGATCCAGCCGCGCCTGCTGCACCGAAGCAGCAGTAAGCTGACCTCTTCACGTTACCCGCAGCCTGCTGCGGGTAACGCCTCCCCCCCTTTCCCGTCTCAACGCATCGCTGGTGTCAGCATCAGCAACAGCGTGCATCCCATACCAACGATCCATACCAGGCTGCGCTGCCAGTGCAGGTCGGCCCAGTAGAAAACCAGATACAGCACCCGCGCAATTACGAAGATCACAGCTAGCCAATCGACCAGCCAACCGCTGCTCTGGGTGACGTGAGCCATCAGCACGCCCACGGCAAACAGCGGGAACGCTTCGAAGCTGTTTTGATGAGCCGCTAGGGCGCGTGCGCCAAAGCCGGTCAAACGTGCTTGCTGTGCGCGTGGATGATGATTGTCGTATTGCCCACCCTCCTGCTTCATGGCCTTGGCAACCGGTGCCTTGGCGATAAAGATCAGCAGCGCGCTGATGAAGATGCACCAGAATGGAATGCTCACTCGTTCTTCTCCTTGGCCGGCTCGAACGCCGGCGTTTGTGTGTACACCATTACCTCGAGTACATCCGAGTGAAATTCGCGGCGGTACAACACCACGACCACGCCAGTGCTCACCAGCATGAAGAACCACGGGTTGATGAACCACGCCAGGGTCGCCATACCGAAATAATAGGCGCGCAGGCCGTAGTTGAACTGGTTGGCGGCCATCGAGATGACCCGCGCGGTACGTTCGGCGAACGCCTTGCGCTCCTGCTCGGTGACATGCCGCTCACCGATCATCGGTGCCGAACCCACCAGCACGGCAGCGAAATTGTACTGGCGCATGCACCAGCTGAAGGTGAAGAAGGCGTAGACGAATACCACGCCCAGGCCCAGCAGCTTGACCTCCGACATCCCGCGGCTGGCCGACTGCACGAACGGCAGGTCGGCGAGCAGCGATACCGCGCGCTCTGAAGCACCGAGCACGGTAAGAATACCGGCCAGGATAATCAACGTACTGGAGGCGAAGAACGAGGCGTTACGCTCCAGGTTGCCGATCACGTTGGCGTCGGCAATCCGGTTCTCGCGCAGCAGCATGCGGCGCATCCAATCCTCGCGGTAAAGGTGCAGAACGCTCGCCAGGCAAGGTGTGGTCTTTCCCTTGGCATGGGCGTAACGGGTGTAGCCCGCCCAGCACAGGACGAACCAACAGGCGGCGATCAGGTGGTGTAGATAGTCTTCGCTGAGGGACATGCAGGCTCCTTGTAGGCTGTAGCGATTATAGCCGCGGCAGGCAATAAAAAGCCGCTCCTGGGAGCGGCTCTTGTGCAGCAGAAATGGCAGTCAGGCGCTGACCTGACGCTTCGCTGCGCAAACACGGTCAAGCACAAGGCTGATCGCCAGGGTGACCAGTACCGGAACCAGCCAACCCAGGCTCTGGGCGGCCAGCGGCAGCTTGGTCAACGCCTGGGGTACGTAGGCGCCCCACCCTGCAGCGGCCATTCCGTCTGCCACGCCGAAGATCAGCGTCACGGCCATGACCGGGATGAATACCCGCGGCTGCGACACCCACAGGCGGTTCATCAGGCTCAACGCCACCAGCACGATAGCCAGTGGATAGAGGCCGACCAGCACGGGCACCGACACGCTGATCAGCTGCGTCAGCCCCTGGTTGGAGACTGCTAGGCTGAACAGCGCTAGCAAGATGACCACGGCGCGATAAGGCACCTTGAGCAAATCACCGAAGAACTCGCCGCATGCGGTCAGCAGGCCGACGCCGGTGGTCAGGCAGGCCAGAATGATCACCACGGCCAGCAGCAGGGAACCGGCGGAGCCGAAGGTCTGGTTCACGTAAGTGGTGAGGATCTGCCCACCGTTCTCCGCCCCGGCCGCCAGCTCGTGGCTGGTGGCGCCGAGGTAGAATAGCGACAGATACACCAGCGACAACGCCAGCGCAGCAATCACACCCGCTATCACGCAGTAACGGGTGATCAATCCACTGTCGGTGATGCCGCGAGCACGCACGGCGTTGGCGATCACGATACCGAACACCAAGGCGCCCAGCGCATCCATGGTCAAGTAGCCCTGCAGGAAGCCCTGCACCAGTGGCTCGCTACGATAGGCACCCGTGGCCTCGCCTACTTCGCCGGCCGGGGCGAAAACCGCCGCACCGCCGAGGATCACCAACGCGATGATCAGCACAGGGGTGATGAACTTGCCGACCCGGTCGACCAGGCGCCCTGGCGTCAGCGACAGGAATAGCACCACGGCGAAGTACACCAGCGTATAGACGAACAGCGCCGTTGCGCTGTTGCCCACGAAGGGTTGCATACCGATCTCGAACGACGCCACGGCGGTACGTGGCGTGGCGAACAACGGGCCAATCGCCAGGTACACCGCCACCGCCAGGGCAACGCCTGCCCAACGGCCAATCGGCGTAGTCAGGGTGGGCAGACCACCGCCCACGCGAGCCAGTGCCACCACGGTGAGTAGCGGCAGACCTACGCCGGTAAGCAGAAAACCCACGGCAGCCGCACCGATGTTTTCACCGGCAGACAGGCCTGCACTGGGTGGGAAGATGATGTTGCCCGCGCCCAGAAAAAGCGCGAACGTCATGAAACCGAGAGCCAGGATGTCGAGGCTTTTCAAGCGAGTCATAGAGGGAAATACCACAGGCAGAAGATCAAAATGTTCCGGAGGGTTTCCATCGAGGGTCAGGGAAACGTCGCCCGGGCTCGTGGGCCAGGCCAATGGAGGTACAGGCATCTGCTTGTGGCAGCGCGTGCGCCGGGGCGGCAATGGTAACGAAAAACCGCCAGCATCTCGAAATTGCCGGCTGTAGTGTCGACTGACTGAACGTCTGCGTCGCCTCAACGAAAAAGGCCACCCGAAGGTGGCCTTTTTCTTAGATCAGAATGGCTTACGCCTTCTTCACTTCCCAACCAGTCAGCTCGGCCAGGGCCTTGCCGATGTCAGCCAGGGAACGCACGGTTTTCACGCCAGCGTCTTGCAGAGCAGCGAATTTCTCGTCTGCAGTGCCTTTGCCGCCGGAGATGATGGCGCCAGCATGGCCCATACGCTTGCCGGGAGGAGCGGTAACGCCAGCGATGTAGGAAACTACAGGCTTGGTTACGTTTGCCTTGATGTAGGCCGCCGCTTCTTCTTCAGCCGAACCGCCGATCTCACCGATCATGACGATCGCTTCGGTCTTCGGGTCTTCCTGGAACAGCTTCAGGATGTCGATGAAGTTCGAACCCGGAATCGGGTCACCACCGATGCCCACGCAAGTGGACTGGCCGAAGCCGGCGTCAGTGGTCTGCTTGACGGCTTCATAGGTCAGGGTGCCGGAACGCGACACGATGCCTACTTTGCCTGGCAGGTGGATGTGACCTGGCATGATGCCGATCTTGCACTCGCCCGGAGTGATAACGCCTGGGCAGTTCGGGCCGATCAGGGTAACACCCAGTTCGTCGCACTTGACCTTGGCATCGAGCATGTCGAGGGTAGGAATACCTTCGGTGATGCAGACGATCAGTTTGATGCCGGCGAAGGCAGCTTCCAGGATCGAGTCTTTGCAGAACGGAGCCGGAACGTAGATGACCGAAGCGTCAGCGCCAGTTGCAGCAACAGCTTCAGCAACGGTGTTGAACACTGGCAGGTTCAGGTGGGTAGTACCGCCTTTGCCTGGAGTCACGCCGCCAACCATCTTGGTGCCGTAGGCGATGGCTTGTTCGGAGTGGAAGGTACCTTGCGAGCCAGTGAAACCCTGGCAGATAACCTTGGTGTCTTTATTGATCAGGACGCTCATTACTTGCCCTCCGCAGCTTTGACGACTTGCTGAGCAGCGTCGGTCAGGCTGGTTGCCGCGATGATGTTCAGGCCGCTTTCGGCCAGGACTTTGGCACCCAGTTCAGCGTTGTTGCCTTCCAGACGGACGACAACCGGAACCTTCACGCCAACTTCTTTCACTGCACCAATGATGCCTTCGGCAATCATGTCGCAACGAACGATACCGCCGAAGATGTTCACCAGAACGGCAGCAACGTTGCTGTCGGACAGGATGATCTTGAAGGCTTCGGTTACGCGCTCTTTGGTTGCACCGCCACCTACGTCGAGGAAGTTGGCTGGCTTGCCGCCGTGCAGGTTGACGATGTCCATGGTACCCATGGCCAGGCCAGCACCGTTGACCATGCAGCCGATGTTGCCTTCGAGGGCAACGTAGTTCAGTTCGAACTTGGCAGCATGAGCTTCACGAGCGTCGTCTTGCGACGGGTCGTGGAAGGTCTTCAGCTTAGGCTGACGGTACATGGCGTTAGCGTCGATGTTGATCTTCGCGTCCAGGCAGTGCAGATCGCCGTCGGCCTTGATGACCAGCGGGTTGACTTCCAGCAGAGCCAGGTCGTGGTCTTTGAACAGCTTGGCCAGACCTACGAAGATCTTGGCGAACTGAGCGACTTGCTTGCCTTCCAGACCCAGCTGGAAAGCCAGATCGCGGCCCTGGAACGGCTGAGCGCCGACCAGCGGATCGATGGTCGCTTTGAGGATCTTCTCAGGGGTTTCGTGAGCGATCTTCTCGATGTCTACGCCACCTTCAGTGGAAGCCATGAACACGATGCGACGGCTGGAGCGGTCAACTACCGCGCCCAGGTACAGTTCCTTGGCGATGTCGGTGCAGGACTCGACCAGGATCTTGGTGACAGGCTGGCCATTGGCATCAGTCTGATAGGTCACCAGGCGCTTGCCCAGCCAGTTGGCAGCGAAAGCCTTGGCGTCTTCCTTGCTCTTGACCAGTTTCACACCGCCCGCTTTACCGCGGCCACCAGCGTGTACCTGAGCCTTGACGACCCACTCGGTCCCGCCGATTTTTTCGCAGGCCGCTGCGGCCTCTTCCGGGGTGTCTACGGCGAAGCCCTTGGATACGGGCAGGCCGTACTCAGCGAACAGCTGCTTACCCTGATACTCGTGAAGATTCATGCTTGTCTACCGTCTTCGTTTAGGTATTGCGCATCGGTGCTGCACTTACGTGCCGCACCACCTGTGGCTGCCTCAAGGCAGCCCGGCGCACATTCCGCGTTAGGCCTGGGCCTCGCACGGGCAATGCACCGTGGTTCTGCTTCGCGAAAAACCGTCCGCACGCTACCAGCTCGAGAGCTGGCAGCGCACTGACAATTTCTTAGCGTTTCTTGCGGTTGGCGATGTGAATCGCGCCACCGTTAACTGCGAGCGCTGCTTCGTGCAGGGCTTCGGACAGAGTCGGGTGCGAGAAGACCATCATGCCCAGGTCTTCAGCGCTGGTGCCGAACTCCATGCCGATCGCGCCTTGCTGTACCAGCTCGGCCGCGCTTGGGCCGATCACGTGTACACCCAATACGCGGTCGGTGTTGGCGTCAGCGATAACCTTGACGAAACCGCCGGTGTCGTTAGCTGCCATGGCACGGCCGCTGGCGGCGAACGGGAAGGTACCGACGTTGACGGCAACGCCTTCGCTCTTGAGCTGCTGCTCGGTTTTACCAACCCATGCGATTTCCGGGTGGGTATAGATGACCGATGGGATCAGGTCATAGTTCATCTGCGCCTTGTGACCGGCGATACGCTCGGCAACCATCACGCCCTCTTCCGAGGCCTTGTGAGCGAGCATCATGCCGCGCACCACGTCACCGATGGCGTAAACGCCCGGAACGCTGGTGGCGCACTGGTCGTCGACGAAGATGTAGCCACGCTCGTCCAGATCCACGCCGCTGTCCGAAGCCAGCAGATCGGTGGTTACCGGGCGACGGCCAACAGCAACGATCAGCTTGTCGAACACGATTTTCTGTTCGCCGGCCGAGTCGGTGTAGTTGACGGTAACTTGCTTCTTCTTGACTTCAGAACCGGTCACGCGAGCGCCCAGCTTGATGTCCAGACCTTGCTTGGTGAGGGTCTTGAAGGCTTCTTTGGAGACGGCTTCGTCAGCAGCTGGCAGGAACTTGTCCAGTGCTTCCAGAACGGTCACTTCAGCGCCCAGACGAGCCCATACTGAACCCAGTTCCAGACCGATGACGCCAGCGCCGATGACGCCCAGCTTCTTCGGTACCGATTGGAATTCCAGAGCGCCAGTGGAGTCGACGATAACGTCCTGGTCGACCGGAGCCGGCGGGATGTCGATCGGGCGCGAGCCGGATGCCAGGATCACGTTCTCGGCTTCGACGACTGAAGTCTTGCCGTCTTTGTCGGTCACTTCGACTTTCTTGCCAGCCAGCAGCTTGCCGTGGCCTTCGAGCAGCGTCACACCGTTGGCCTTGAACAGGCCGGCAACGCCGCCGGTCAGGTTCTTGATGATGGCGTTCTTGCGACCGACCATGGCCGGCACGTCAATGCTCACGCCTTTGGCGCTGATGCCGTGAACGGCGAAACCGTCCTGAGCTTCATGGAATTTCCAGGAGCTGTCCAGCAGCGCCTTGGACGGAATGCAACCGACGTTCAGGCAGGTACCGCCCAGAGCGATCTTGCCGTCCTTGTCCTGGTACTTCTCGATGCACGCAGTCTTGAGACCAAGCTGGGCGGCTTTGATGGCGGCAACATAGCCGCCAGGGCCGGCACCAATGACTACTACGTCGAATTTCTGGCTCATAACAGATTCCTTTTAGCTTGAAGCTTCGAGCTCAGGCGCAGACGCGAGCCCTGTAGGACTCGCCATCTGCTACCCGCAGCTGCGTTTAGATGTCCAGCAGAAGACGAGCTGGGTCTTCCAGCAGGTTCTTGATGGTCACCAGGAAGGTCACGGCTTCTTTGCCGTCGATCAGGCGGTGATCGTAGGACAGTGCCAGGTACATCATCGGGCGAATGACCACTTGGCCATTCACAGCGACAGGACGCTGGATGATGTTGTGCATGCCCAGAATCGCAGCCTGCGGCGGGTTGACGATCGGGGTCGACATCATCGAACCGAAGGTACCGCCGTTGGTGATCGTGAAGGTACCGCCAGTCATCTCTTCGATGGACAGCTTGCCGTCACGGGCTTTCTTGCCGTAGGCAGCGATGCCGGCTTCGATGTCGGCCAGGCCCATCAGCTCGGCGTTACGCAGAACCGGAACCACCAGACCACGGTCGCTGGAAACGGCTACGCCGATGTCCTGGTAGCCATGGTAGACGATGTCGTTGCCATCAATCGAGGCGTTGACTGCCGGCAGACGCTTCAGCGCCTCGGTAGCAGCCTTGACGAAGAAGGACATAAAGCCAAGACGAGTGCCGTTGTGGGCTTTCTCGAACTGATCCTTGTACTTCGAACGCAGTGCCATGATCTCGGACATGTCGACTTCGTTGAAGGTGGTCAGCATGGCCATGTTCGACTGTGCTTCGACCAGACGGCGAGCAACGGTGGCACGCACGCGAGTCATCGGTACGCGCTTCTCGGTGCGGTCGCCAGCAGCGGCAACGACCGGAGCAGCGGCAGCTGCAGCCGGTTTGGCAGCAGGAGCAGCCGGAGCATTTTTCTTGGCTTCAACGGCAGCAACCACATCTTCCTTGGTCACACGGCCGCCTTTGCCCGAACCGCTGATGCTGTTCGGGTCGATGCCGTTTTCTTCAGCCAGCTTGCGGGCAGCCGGCGACAGGATCTGGTCGTCGCCAGCAGCGGCAGCAGGTGCAGCAGCTTGAGCCGGAGCGGAAGCGGCTTGCGCAGGAGCAGCGGCCGGTGCGGCGGCAGCAGCGCCACCTTCGGTGAGCTTGCCCAGCACCTCGTTGGAGAGGACGGTATCGCCTTCATTCTTGATGATTTCAGCCACTACACCGTCGGCCTCGGCCAGAACTTCGATCACCACCTTGTCGGTTTCGATGTCGACGATCAGCTCATCGCGCTTGACCGCTTCGCCCGGCTTCTTGTGCCAGGTAGCCACGGTGCCGTCGGCGACCGATTCGGGGAATGTAGGGGCTTTGATCTCGATAGCCATTGTGCTCTTTTCCTTAAATTCGGTTGTTTCGAGGAGGCAGCCTCAGGGCCGCCTCCTTCGCGATGGCATTAAACGGTGAAGGCATCCTGCAGCAGTTTTTCCTGCTGCTCGGCGTGCATGGACGCATAACCACAGGCTGGAGCGGCCGAAGCATCACGACCGGCATACTCGAGCACCAGCGACTTCTTGTGCGCCGCAGCGGCACGACGCATATGATGCTGGCTGCAATACCAGGCGCCCTGGTTCATCGGCTCTTCCTGACACCAGACGATGTGCTTGAGGTTCTTGTACGGTGCAAGAATCTCGGCCAGGTCGTCTTCCGGGAACGGATACAGCTGCTCGATCCGCACGATGGCGATATCTTCGCGGCCTTCGGCGCGGCGTTTTTCCAGCAGGTCGTAGTAGACCTTGCCGCTGCACAGCACCAGACGCTCGACCTTTTTCGGCTCGATGGCGTCGATTTCCGGGATCACGGTCTGGAACGAGCCTTCGGCCAGGTCTTCCAGGGTCGAGACGGCCAGCTTGTGGCGCAGCAGCGACTTCGGCGTCAGCACCACCAGCGGCTTGCGCAGCGGGCGGATGACCTGACGACGCAGCAGGTGGTAGATCTGCGCCGGCGTGGTCGGTACCGCAACCTGGATGTTCTGCTCGGCGCACAGCTGCAGGTAACGCTCCAGGCGTGCCGAGGAGTGCTCCGGGCCCTGCCCTTCATAACCGTGCGGCAGCAGCATGGTCAGGCCGCAAAGACGACCCCACTTGGTTTCGCCGCTGGAGATGAACTGGTCGAACACCACCTGGGCACCGTTGGCGAAGTCGCCGAACTGGGCTTCCCAGATCACCAGCGCGTTCGGCGTGGTGGTGGCGTAACCGTATTCGAAGGCCAGCACGGCTTCTTCCGACAGGAAGGAGTCGTACAGGTCGAAGCGCGGCTGACCTTCGTACAGGTTCTGCAGTGGCAGATAGGCCGAACCATCCTTCTGGTTGTGCAGTTGCGCGTGACGGTGCGAGAAGGTACCGCGGCCCACGTCCTGACCGG
Organism: Phytopseudomonas punonensis; assembly: GCF_900142655.1. Classification (GTDB taxonomy): domain Bacteria; phylum Pseudomonadota; class Gammaproteobacteria; order Pseudomonadales; family Pseudomonadaceae; genus Aquipseudomonas; species Aquipseudomonas punonensis. The sequence continues at coordinate 67,784 of NZ_FRBQ01000008.1, forward strand.
TGATACGGATCGGGTGACCTTCGACCAGCAGGGTCGCGTAGGCCATGGTCTCGGCGTAGCCCCAGTTCAGCGGCAAGCCACCGGCGCCCATCTTGGCGCGGTCTTCGTAGATCTTGCCGACCTGACGCTGAACCACGAAACCGTCCGGCGTCTCCAGCAATTTGCTGGACAGCTCCTGCAGGGTCTTGAGGTCGAAGCGCGTGTCGTGACGTGCGGTCCAGGCATGGCCCAGGTACGGACGCCAATCGACGAACAGCTCCTTGTTCGGCTCCTTGACCAGGCTCTTGACCACGTGCTGACCGTTGTCGAGCGCCGTGCGGTACTCGTCGACCGGCGCCTGCACCGCGTCGGCAGTCAGGCGACCACCGGTGGTCAGGGCTTCGGCGTACAGCTCACGGGTGGTGCGCTGCTTGGCGATCTGCTGGTACATCAGCGGCTGAGTGCCGCTCGGCTCGTCGGCCTCGTTGTGGCCGCGGCGGCGGTAGCAGACCAGGTCGATGACCACGTCACGCTTGTACTGCATGCGGTAATCGACGGCCAGCTGGGTCACGAACAGTACGGCTTCCGGATCATCGCCATTCACATGGAAGATAGGCGCCTGGATCATCTTGGCGACGTCGGTGGCGTACTCGGTGGAGCGTGCGTCGTCGGCCCGGTTGGTGGTGAAGCCAACCTGGTTGTTGATCACGATGTGGATGGTGCCGCCCGTCTTGTAGGCACGGGTCTGCGACATCTGGAAGGTTTCCATGACCACGCCCTGACCGGCGAACGCCGCGTCACCGTGGATGGAGATCGGCAATACCTTGTCGCCAACGGCGTCGCTACGCCGATCCTGACGCGCACGTACCGAACCTTCGACCACCGGAGAGACGATTTCCAGGTGAGACGGGTTGAACGCCAGTGCCAGGTGAACTTCGCCGCCCGGGGTCATCACGTTCGACGAGAAGCCTTGGTGATATTTGACGTCGCCGGAGCTCAAGCCTTCGACTTTCTTGCCTTCGAACTCGTCGAACAGGTCGCGCGGGTTCTTGCCGAAAGTGTTGACCAATACGTTCAGACGGCCGCGGTGAGCCATGCCGATGACGATTTCCTTGGTACCGTAGGAACCGCTGCGCTGGATGATCTCATCGAGCAGCGGGATCAGGCTCTCGCCACCTTCCAGACCAAAGCGCTTGGTGCCCGGGTACTTGGTGCCCAGGTACTTTTCCAGGCCTTCGGCAGCGGTCAGACGCTCAAGCAGATGGCTCTGCGCTTCAGCAGAAATCTGCGGGCGACCACGTACGCTTTCCAGGCGCTGCTGGAACCAGCTGCGCTGATCGGAATCGACGATGTGGGTGAATTCGGAGCCGATGGTGCGACAATATGTCTGATGCAAAGCGTCGCGGATTTCCCGCAAAGTCGCTTCTTCCTTGCCGATTGCCAGACCACCTGTGCGGAAGGTGGTGTCTAGATCCGCGTCGGTAAGGCTGTAATGGCTGATCGACAGATCAGCAGGAACAGGGCGCTGCCACAGCCCAAGCGGATCGAGCTGAGCCGCTTGGTGGCCACGCATGCGGAATGCCTGAATCAACCGCAACACTTCGACCTGCTTCTTTTCGTGCTCACTGCTCACGGTACCGGCTGAAGCCGGCTGAGCGCGACGCTGGTTTTTGGCCAGCAACACGAAATGATCACGAATCGTCGAGTGCGATACGTCATTGGCGGTGCTGCCTTCAGACGGCAGCTTATCGAAATAAGTGCGCCATTCTTCCGGCACGGCGTTGGGATCGTGCAGGTAGAGCTCATAGAGCTCTTCCACGTAGGCAGCGTTACCACCGGATAGGTGGGCACTGTCCCACATGCGCTGCATCACGCTTTCTTGCATGCTTGGTCACCCTCGGTAAGGGGACACCACCGGCGAGAATACCGATTGGCTTTTCGAAGTCATGTTACAGCGACTTCAAAAGCCACCAAGAATCTCGCAGATAGTCCGGGCACCAGCCCGAATGCCCCTGCTGGTCGTCATATTTTTCGTATAAGGACGTTGGCGGCTAGGCCAACGTCCTGGCGATACTGCAACACCGACATTACGTCGGTGCGGCAGGTGTAGCGGGTCAAGCTAAAGAGCAGTGAATCAGGTACCGCTTTGCAGCAACATGTTGCGTACGTGACCGATTGCCTTGGTAGGGTTCAGGCCCTTAGGGCAAACGTTCACGCAGTTCATGATGCCGCGGCAGCGGAACACACTGAATGGATCGTCCAGCGATGCCAAACGTTCCGCAGTCTTGGTATCACGGCTGTCGGCCAGGAAGCGATAAGCCTGCAGCAGTGCAGCTGGACCCAGGAACTTGTCCGGGTTCCACCAGAACGACGGGCAGCTGGTCGAGCAGCATGCGCATAGAATGCACTCGTACAAGCCGTCGAGCTTTTCGCGCTCTTCCGGAGTCTGCAGGCGCTCGATGGCCGGAGCCGGCGTATCGTTCTGCAGGAACGGCTGCACCTTCTCGTACTGTTTGTAGAAGATGCTCATATCCACTACGAGGTCACGAATTACCGGCAGACCAGGCAGCGGGCGAATCACCAGTTTGTTGCCAGTGACAACAGAGGAGATCGGCGTGATGCAAGCCAAGCCGTTCTTGCCGCTGATGTTCATGCCGTCAGACCCGCAAACGCCTTCACGGCAGGAGCGACGATACGAGAAGCCCTCGTCCTGCTCTTTGATCAGGGCCAGGATATCGAGCACCATCAAGTCCTTGCCGTCGATGGTGACGTCGAATTCCTGCATGAACGGTGCTTTGTCCGCTTCCGGGTTGTAGCGATAAACGCTGACTTTCAAGCTTTTGCCAAGAGACATGGTAGCCACCCTTAATAAGTACGAACTTTGGGTTCAAACGCCGGAACTGTCTTCGGCGAGAAGTTGACATCGCGCTTGGCGACACGTTTCTCACCTGGGAAGTACAGGCTGTGGCACAACCAGTTGGTGTCGTCGCGGTCTTCATAGTCTTCACGGGCGTGAGCGCCGCGGGACTCGGTACGGGTGTCAGCTGCGATGGCAGTGGCTTCGGCGACTTCCAACAGGTTCTGCAGCTCAAGAGCCTCGATACGCGCGGTGTTGAACGCCTGGCTCTTGTCAGTGATCTTGACCTTGGCAATACGCTCGCGCAGGTCAGCAAGCTGAGAGATGCCCTTCTTCATGTATTCGCCAGTACGGAATACACCGAAGTAGTTCTGCATGCACTGCTGCAGCTCTTTACGCAGCGGAGCAACTTCCTCACCAGCGCTACGCTCGTTGACGCCGGACAGACGCGCAAGCGACTGCTCGATATCGGTTTCGCTGGCACCACGGACGTCCACGCCTTCTTTCAGCGCTTTTTCCAGGTGCAGACCAGCTGCACGACCGAACACCACCAGGTCGAGCAGCGAGTTGCCGCCCAGACGGTTGGCACCATGTACCGATACGCAGGCAACTTCACCGACCGCGAACAGACCTTCGATGATGCGGTCTTTGCCGTTGGCGTCCTGGGTAATGGCCTGGCCATGAATGTTGGTGGCAACGCCGCCCATCATGTAGTGGCAGGTCGGAATGACCGGAACAGGCGCAACAACCGGGTCAACGTGTGCGAAGGTCTTGGACAGTTCGCAAATGCCTGGCAGGCGGCTGTGCAGGACTTCTTCGCCCAGGTGATCAAGCTTAAGCAGTACGTGGTCCTTGTCAGGGCCACAGCCGTTACCGGCGATGACCTCCTTGACCATGGAACGGGCCACAACGTCGCGACCGGCAAGGTCTTTGGCGTTGGGCGCATAACGCTCCATGAAACGCTCGCCATGGGCGTTGATCAGGTAACCACCTTCACCACGGCAGCCTTCGGTAACCAGTACACCAGCGCCGGCGATACCGGTCGGGTGGAACTGCCACATTTCGATGTCCTGTACCGGCACACCAGCACGCAGCGCCATGCCTACACCGTCACCGGTATTGATCAGGGCGTTGGTGGTAGAAGCGTAGATACGGCCAGCACCGCCAGTCGCCAGAACCACGGCTTTGGAGCGGATGTAGACGGTTTCGCCAGTTTCGATGCAGATGGCGATCACGCCAACGATGGCGCCGTCCTGGTTCTTGACCAGATCGACCGCGTACCACTCGTTGAGGAACGAGGTACCGGCTTTCAGGTTGGCCTGATACAGGGTGTGCAGCAGCGCGTGACCGGTACGGTCAGCAGCGGCGCAAGTACGGGCAGCCTGAGTTGGGTTATCCGGGCCTTTGGACTGGCCACCGAACGGACGCTGATAAATGCGGCCTTGTTCGGTACGGGAGAACGGCAGCCCCATGTGCTCGAGTTCGAACACGGCTTCCGGGCCGACGGAACACATGTACTCGATCGCATCCTGGTCACCGATATAGTCGGAGCCCTTGACGGTGTCGTACATGTGCCAGCGCCAGTCATCGTTCGGATCGTTCGAAGCGATGGCGCAGGTGATGCCGCCCTGTGCGGAAACGGTATGGGAACGGGTCGGGAAAACCTTGGTTACCACGGCAGTCTTGTGGCCGCCCTGCGCCAGCTGCAGTGCAGCGCGCATGCCGGCACCACCACCACCAACGATGATGGCGTCATAGGAGAGAGTACGAATGCTAGTCATGAATCAGAAACCCCAAAGAATCTGCACGCCCCAGACAAAGAACACGAACATGGCAATGCCACACGTGGCCTGGAACAGAAAACGCACAACGGTGGCCCACTTGCCCAGCGCGGTTGGCGTCAGGTAGTCAGTGGAAATCGTCCACATGCCGACCCAGGCGTGAACGCCCAGCGCGACAAGCGTCAGCAAGCTGAAGATGCGCATTGCATTATTGGAGAACAGACCATGCCATTCGGCGTAGCCCATGCCTGGATTGAGGACGATATAGCCCAGCAAAAACAGGACGTAAGCCGCGAGAACGACTGCAGAAACGCGCTGTGCCATCCAGTCATAGAGGCCCGAACGCGAGAAATTCGTGACATTAGTTACCATATCCACACCCCCAGCAGCACGATCACGATCGCCGATACGACGAGTACGATTTTGGAACCCAGCTTGCCGCCTTCCAGCGTCTCACCGACTCCAGCATCCATGATCAAGTGGCGCACACCGGCCACCAGGTGGTACAGCAGAGCGGACAAAAGTCCCCAGATCACGAACTTGGCCAGCGGACTGGTCAAGCATTCTTTCACCTGGGCGAAACCCTCTTCCGATGACAGCGACTTGTCGAGCCCGAACAGCAGCACGGCAATGCCGAGGAAAAGGATCACGCCAGATATACGGTGAAGAATGGACGTGTAAGCAGTGACTGGGAGTTTTATCGTCCGAAGGTCTAAGTTTACAGGTCGTTGGCTATTCACGGCTTTATTATCACACTGAGAGCCCCAGCTATCAGGGCTGAGTTGTCGGGAAGCGCACTGGTCAGGTACCCATCACCCAAGGAGTGACAACCACCAGAAACCGGGCTCAAGGCCCATGGCAGTCGGGCGCAGAGTATAGACAGTTAGGTCGCTAATGACAACGCACGTACCTCGACCTAAAGGCGATTGCGTCAAGCCCGAAAATGGCGTAATAAGGCGCGCCTTTTTGTCGCAGGCAGGCCACTCAAACCCTTCTATTGCCTGGGTTTTCGCAAATTGACTTTCAGATTCATAACACTATAGTGATGCGGGCCCTGCGTGGGGGGCCGACTGATGATTCCAAGCATAACTAGGAGGCCACACATGGCTGACAAAAAAGCGCAGTTGATCATCGAGGGCGCAGCCCCCGTCGAGCTGCCCGTTTTATCCGGCACCGTTGGCCCAGATGTGATCGACGTGCGGAGCCTGACTGCCACGGGCAACTTCACTTTTGACCCCGGTTTCATGTCGACCGCATCGTGCGAGTCGAAGATCACCTATATTGATGGTGACAAGGGCGTACTGCTGCACCGCGGTTACCCCATCGAACAGCTGGCTGAAAAAGCCGACTATCTGGATACCTGCTACCTGCTGCTCAACGGCGAACTGCCGAACGAAGATCAGAAAGCCCAGTTCGTTAGCACCATCAAGAACCACACCATGGTTCACGAGCAATTGAAGACCTTCTTCAACGGTTTCCGTCGTGACGCCCATCCGATGGCCGTCATGTGTGGCGTGGTTGGCGCCCTCTCCGCCTTCTACCACGATTCCCTGGACATCAAGAACCCGCAGCACCGCGACATTTCCGCGATGCGCCTGGTCGCCAAGATGCCGACCATCGCTGCCATGGTGTACAAGTACTCCAAGGGCGAGCCGATGATGTACCCGCGTAACGATCTGAACTACGCGGAAAATTTCCTGCACATGATGTTCAACACCCCGTGCGAGACCAAGCCGATCAGCCCGGTGCTGGCCAAGGCGATGGACCGCATCTTCATCCTGCACGCCGACCACGAGCAGAACGCCTCTACCTCTACCGTGCGCCTGGCCGGCTCTTCGGGTGCCAACCCGTTCGCCTGTATCGCCGCTGGTATCGCCGCGCTCTGGGGCCCTGCCCACGGTGGCGCGAACGAAGCCGTACTGGCCATGCTGGATGAAATCGGTGATGTCTCAAACATCGACAAATTCATCGCCAAGGCCAAAGACAAGGACGACCCGTTCAAGCTCATGGGCTTCGGTCACCGCGTCTATAAGAACTTCGACCCACGCGCCCAGGTCATGAAACAGACCTGCGACGAAGTACTGGCCGAGCTGGGCATCAATGACCCGCAGCTGGAACTGGCGATGAAGCTCGACGAGATCGCCCGTAACGATCCTTACTTCAAGGAACGCAACCTGTACCCGAACGTCGACTTCTACTCGGGCATCATCCTCAAGGCGATCGGCATTCCGACCAGCATGTTCACCGTGATCTTTGCCCTGGCGCGCACCGTCGGCTGGATCTCGCACTGGAAAGAAATGCTCTCCGGCCCGTACAAGATCGGCCGTCCGCGCCAGCTGTACACAGGCCCGACCCAGCGCGACATCAAGAAATAAGCTTCTTGCGCTGACGCCACTGTGACAAGAAAGCCCATATCCACGGATATGGGCTTTTTCGTTTCTGTCCCCATCGCTCAGGCTTTATCATGGCGCCCTATTTTCACAACCGGGCCGCTCATGAAATTCGCTATCGCCCTGTTTTCTCCACCTTCGGCACCCTCCTCCCGCCGCGCGCTGCGCTTTGCTGAGGCCGCACTACAGGGCGGCCACGAGATCGTGCGCCTGTTCTTCTATGCCGATGGCGTGCACAGCGCTTCCGGCAATATCGTCAGCCCTCAGGATGAAACCGATATCGCGCGCCAGTGGCGCGAGTTCATCGAAGCGCAGCAGCTCGACGGCGTGGTGTGCATCGCTGCTGCGCTGCGGCGTGGCGTGCTCGACGAGCAGGAAGCGCGCCGCTACGAGCGCCAGGCGGCCAACCTGCCCGCTCCCTGGGTGCTTTCCGGCTTGGGCCAGTTGCATGAAGCAGCGCAACTGGCTGATCGCCTGATCTGTTTTGGAGGCGATTGAGATGAGCAAATCTCTGTTGATCATCAGCCGCCAGGCGCCCTGGAATGGCCCGGGTGCCCGCGAAGCACTGGATATCGCCCTGGCCGGCGGCGCTTTCGACCTGCCTATCGGCATGCTGTTTCTCGACGACGGCGTGTTGCAGCTCGCTGGCGCACAACAGTCTCAAGCCGTGCAGCAAAAAGACCTGACCGCAAACCTACAGGCGCTGCCGATGTTCGGCGTTGAATCCCTATATGCCTGCACCCAGAGCCTCGCACTGCGCGGTATGAGGGATACTTCGCTGGAAGTCGAGCGCCTGGATAGCGACGGACTGCGCGCCCTTATCGACCGCTACGACCAGGTGATTACGCTGTGATGAAGACCCTGCACGTTATCTCCAGCTCGCCGTTCAGCGACGACCGCCTGAGTAGTTGCCTGCGCCTACTCGGCAGCGACGACGGCCTTTTGCTGTGCGGCGATGCCACCTACGCCACTCAGCCTGGCAGTAGCCACGCAGAAGCCTTGGCAGCGCTGCAAGGCGTCTCGCTGTACGCCCTCGACGAAGATATTCAGGCCCGCGGCCTTAAACCTGCCGTAGCCATCGAGCGGATCGACTACCCGAGGTTCGTCGCCCTCGCCTGCGAATTCAGCAAGGTGAACACCTGGTTATGAGCAATCTGATCATCAACGACCGCGCCATCGAACTCGACAAGGATGGCTACCTGCTCGATCTGCAGGACTGGTCAGCCGAAATCGCCACCGCCCTGGCCACGCGCGAAGAGCTGGAACTGAGCGCCGAACACTGGGAAATCCTCGAGCTGCTGCGCGCCTTCTACGCCGAATTCCAGCTGTCGCCGGCCAATCGCCCGCTGATCAAATACGTCGCCCTCAAGCTGGGGCCGGACAAGGGCAACAGCCTGCACCTCAATCGCCTGTTCAATGGCACTCCCGCCAAACTCGCCGCCAAACTGGCGGGCCTGCCCAAGCCCACGAACTGTCTATGAACCTGATCACTCCAGCTGAACACCCCTTTGCGCCCTTCGTACGCATTCTCGGCAAGGGCAAGCGCGGTGCGCGCAACCTGACCCGCGAGGAAGCCCGCGAAGCCATGGGCATGATCCTCGACAACCAAGTCGAAGATGCCCAGCTTGGCGCCTTTCTGATGCTGCTGCGCCACAAGGAAGAAAGCGCCGAGGAAATGGCCGGCTTTACCGAAGCGGTTCGCGCACGGCTGGCTGCACCAACTATCGCGGTCGACTTCGACTGGCCAACCTACGCCGGCAAGAAGCGTCACCTGCCCTGGTTCCTGCTGGCCGCCAAAGCCCTGGCGAACAGCGGCCTGCGCATATTCATGCATGGCGGCGGCGCGCACACCGCCGGGCGCTTGTACAGCGAGCAGTTACTTGGCGAGCTGGATATCCCGCTGTGTCGCAGCTGGAATGAGGTTTCGCAAAACCTGGACAACGGCAAGCTGGCCTTTATGCCGCTGGGCGATTGGATGCCCGCGCTGCAACGCATGATCGATTTGCGTAACGTGCTTGGCCTGCGCTCGCCGATCCACTCCCTGGCGCGGATCCTCAACCCACTGGCGGCGCGTTGCGGCCTGCAAAGCATTTTCCACCCCGGCTATCAGGCCGTGCATCGTGAAGCCAGCGGGTTGCTGGGCGACCACGCCATCGTCGTCAAGGGTGACGGCGGCGAGATCGAGCTGAATCCGGATGCCCTCAGCCACCTGTATGGCACCGAGAACGGCGAGAACTGGGATGAAGACTGGCCGATGCTCTCCGAGCGCCGCCACGTCAAACCCGAGCACCTGGACCCGGCTCACCTGCAAGCCGTGTGGCGCGGTGATGGCGAAGATGCCTACGGTCAATTGGCGATCATTTCCACCATGGCGCTGGCATTGCGTGGGCTCGGCCTGTCGCGTGAAGCGGCCTTCACTGAGGCTGAAAAACGCTGGCAGGCACGCCATCTATCGATTCAGCCGATTCGTTGAACCCGGTTTTTAAGGCCTGTGTCGATAACTGACTGGTTAGACTCCAGGCATCGACTGAAACGGGAGAAAACGACATGGGCTTGCTGATCGAAGGCCAATGGCACGACCAATGGTACGACACCGGCGCGGGCGGCCGCTTCAAGCGCGAAGACGCCCAGCGCCGCAACTGGATCACTGCCGACGGCTCGCCCGGGCCATCTGGCGAAGGTGGCTTTGCCGCCGAAGCCGGTCGCTATCACCTCTATGTGTCGCTGGCCTGCCCTTGGGCGCACCGCACCCTGATTCTGCGCACGCTCAAGGGCTTGGAGCCTTTGATCGACGTGTCAGTAGTCAGCTGGCTGATGCGCGAGAACGGCTGGACCTTCGACGTCGAGCACGGCTCCAGCGGCGACGCCCTGGACGGTTTCGCCTTTTTGCATCAGCGCTACACCCGCGATGATCCGGACTACACCGGCCGGGTAACCGTGCCGCTGCTGTGGGACAAGAAGCAACAACGCATCGTCAGCAACGAATCGGCGGAGATCATCCGCATGTTCAACTCGGCGTTCAACGGGCTGACCGACAACCATCTGGATTTCTACCCCGAAGCCTTGCGCGGGCAGATCGACGCGCTCAATGAACGTATCTACCCGGCAGTCAACAACGGCGTCTACCGCGCTGGCTTCGCCACCACCCAGGCGGCGTACGAAGAAGCCTTCGATGAAGTATTCGATGAGCTGACGGTACTAGAGACGCGCCTTGGGCAATCACGCTACCTGGCCGGCGAATACCTGACCGAGGCCGACTGGCGGCTGTTCACCACCTTGGTGCGTTTCGACGCGGTGTACCACGGCCACTTCAAGTGCAACCTGCGGCGCATCGCCGATTACCCGAACCTCAGCAACTGGCTGCGCGAGCTCTACCAATGGCCGGGCGTGGCGGCGACCGTGGACATGTGGCATATCCAGCACCACTACTACGCCAGCCACCAGACCATCAACCCGACCGGCATCGTACCCAAGGGGCCGGCGCTGGACTTCGAAGCGCCCCACGACCGTGAGCGACTGCCGGCCAAAGGCGTATACCGCCCCGGATAAGCAAAGCCTGCCGCTCGGGTCGAGCGAAGCAAAACCCGCGCACTTTCTCAGAGCCTGCTCACGACCTCTATGGCCTGAAGCGGCAGGTACGAGGCAGAAACAGCCTTTCACTTGTGGGAGAGGCTTTAGCCTCGATTGTGACTGACTAGGCTTAAAGAGCTCGCGGCTAAAGCCGCTCCTACAAGGTAACGACCGGCCGATCTCGCCGCTTAGTTGCCAAAATCAACGAGCCGTAATGAAAGATCATGAACAGGCTCTCACAACGCACCAACGGTGCCCGAGTTACGCCTGCGACTTTCACTCTGACTCCTCGCCTTCTTCGAGCTGCTGCACATCCCAGCCACCGCCCAGGGCGGCGATCAGCTGTACGCTGGCGGTCAGGCGGCTGCCCAGTAGCGTCAGCGCGTTGCGCTCGTTGCTCAGGGCCGTGGCCTGCACGTTGACCACGCTGTTGTAGTCCACGGTGCCGGCGCGGTACTGGTTGTCGATCAGGCGCAGCGACTCGCGGGCTGCGTCCAGCGCCTGGGCCTGCACCTCGGCTTCGCGGCCCAGCACGCGCTGCTGCACCAGGTAATCCTCGACCTCGCGGAAACTATCGAGCACCGCTTGACGATACTGGGCGACGGTCTGGTCATAAACCGCCTCCACCCGCTCGCTTTCAGCGCTGCGCCGGCCCCCGTCGAAAAGGGTCAGGGCCAGTTGCGGGCCCACCGACCAGAAGCGATTGGGCAGGTTGATCCAGTCGGCGAAGCTGCTGCCGCGGTAACCGCCCGTGGCGGAAATGGTCAGGTCGGGAAACCAGGCCGCCTTGGCTACACCGATCTCGGCGTTGGCGGAGATCACCCGGCGCTCGGCCGCTGCTACGTCCGGGCGACGCTCCAGCAGCGCAGATGGCACGCTGGCCGGCACCTCTGGTAGAGTCGGCAGGCTTTCGCGGCGGGCGATACTGACTTCGCTCGGTGGCACGCCGATCAATACGGCAATCGCATGTTCGAGCTGCGCACGCTGCCATTGCAGGTCGATGGCCTGGGCTTCGGTGCTGTGCAGTTGAGTGAGCGCCTGGGCAACGTCCGAGCGCGGCACGATGCCGGCGCGGTACTGGTTCTCGGTCAGGCGCAGGGAGCGCTGGTAAGCGGCTACCGTGGCGTCGAGCAGGCGCTGCTGCTCATCCAGCACGCGCAATTGCAGATAGCTCTGCACCAGCTCGGACTGCAGGCTCAGGCGCACCGCGGCCAGGTCGGCCGCGCTGGCTTCGAAAGCAGCGCGGTTGGATTCCAGGCCACGGCGCAGCTTGCCCCACACATCCAGCTCCCAGCTGGCATTGAGGCTCAGGTCGTAACTCTTGGAGATGCTCGACGAGTTGCCACCACCGATGGCGATGCCATCCGAGGTGCGCAGTGTACTATCGCCACCGCCCTGCCCGGCCCGGGTCATGCCAGCGCTGGTCGACAGGGTCGGAAAGAACGCCGCGCGGCCGCCGCGCAACAAGGCGCGGGCCTGGCGGTATTGAGCTTCGGAAGCGGCCAGATTCTGGTTGGAAACGTTGAGGCGACCGACCAAGGCATTGAGCTCACCATCACCGTACAGTTCCCACCAGGCGCCACGTTCCAGCGCATCGGCTGGCACCGCGGCCTTCCAGCCCTCGGCCTGTTTGAAGGCTGCGGGCGTGCTGATTTCCGGGCGCTGGTAATCGGGCCCGATGGCGCAGCCGGCCAGGGCAACACTGAGCGCCAGCAGGCCAAAGGTTCGACGGGAAGCAAAAGTCATAGAGGCGTTTCCAGAGCAGCATCGGTACGCACGCCGCGCCAGCGGTTGACGCGGTGACGCAGGCGGTCGAGATAGAGGTAGACCACAGGCGTGGTATAAAGCGTGAGGATCTGGCTGAGAATCAGGCCACCGACGATGGTGATACCCAGCGGCTGGCGCATTTCAGAGCCTTCAGCGCTACCAAGCATCAACGGCAAGGCGCCAAGCAGCGCCGCCAGGGTAGTCATCATGATCGGCCGGAAGCGCAGCAGGCAGGCACGGCGAATCGACTCGGCCGGGCTCAGGTGTTCATGGCGCTCAAGCTGCAGCGCCAAGTCGATCATCAGAATGGCGTTCTTCTTCACCACGCCGATCAGCAGGAACAGCCCCAACAGCGAGATCAGGCTGAACTCGGTATTGAGCAACTGCAGCGCCAACAGCGCACCGACGCCTGCCGAGGGCAGCGTGGAGAGAATGGTCAGCGGGTGCACGTAACTCTCGTAGAGCACGCCGAGCACGATGTACACCACCACCAGCGACATCAGAATCATCCACGGTTGGTTCTTCTGCGTCTGCTGGAACGCGCCGCCCGTGCCACCCAGCATGCCCTGCACTTCGGTTGGCAGCGCGATCAGCGCCACGGCGCGATTGATGGCGCGGGTCGCCTGGTCGAGGCTGACGCCTTCAGCCAGGGAAAAGCCGATGTTCTCCACCGCGAACTGGCCCTGGTGACTGATGCGGTCATCCTCCAGGCTGTTTTCCCAGTGGGCGATGGCCGATAACGGAACCCGCGCACCGTCCGCGGTGATCAGCTGTATCTGCGCCAGAGACTCGGGGCTCTGGGCATAGCGCGGGTTGATCTCCATCACCACGCTGTACTGGTTGAGGGCGTCGTAGATGGTGGATATCTGCCGCTGGCTGAAGGCGTTGTTGAGCACGCCGGTGACAAGACTCATATCCACGCCCAGGCGCTTGGCCTCGTCGCGGTCGACCACCAGGCGAATCTGCGGCGCGCCGCCGTCTTCGGTGGCGTCGATATCGGTCAGCTCGGGTAGCGCACGTAACGCTTCGCGCACCTTGGGCAGCCACTCGCGCAGTGCATCCAGATCGCCGGACATCAGCATGTACTCGTTTTCTGAGCTGCGCCCCTGGCGCCCACCAAATTGCAGATCCTGATCTGGCATCAGGAACATCCGCCCGCCGGGAATCTTCGGCACCTCCTTGCGCAGGCGGTCGATCACCTGTTGGGCCGATATGTCGCGCTCGGCGATCGGCTTGAGGCGCACGATGACGATTGCGTTGTTGATGCCGCTGCTACCGCCGATAAAGCCCGCCACGCTCTCCACCGCTGGGTCGGCGAGGATGGCACGCCGGTAAGCCTCCATCTTCGGCTGCATGACCTGGAACGACAGGCCGTTGTCACCGCGAATAAAGCCCATCAGCTGGCCGGTGTCCTGCTGCGGCATGAAGGTCTTCGGGACGCTGACGAACAGGAACAGGTTCAAGGCGATGGTGGCGAACAGGCTGATCAGCATCAGCAGCGAGTGGCGCAGCGCCCAGTCGAGGCTGCGCGCGTAGCCGCGCACGATACGCGCGCCGATACGCTCCAGCAGCCCCGGCTCGCGAGCTTCCCGCTCTGGCTCCGGCTTGAGCCAACGAGCGCAGAGCATCGGCGTGAGCGTCAGCGACACCAAGAGGGAAATGACGATAGACACAGCCAGCGTGATGGAGAACTCACGGAACAAGCGCTCCACCAACCCGCCCATAAACAGGATCGACAAGAACACCGCAACCAGCGAGACGTTCATCGACAACAGCGTGAAGCCCACTTCACGGGCGCCCTTGAACGCGGCAGCCATGGGCGTTTCGCCGACTTCAATATGTCGATTGATGTTCTCCAGCACGACGATGGCGTCGTCCACCACCAGGCCGGTAGCGATGATTAGCGCCATCAGCGACAGGTTGTTCAGCGAGAAGCCCAACAGGTACATGGCCGCGAACGAGCCGACCAGTGACACCGGCACCGCCAGTGCGGGAATCAGCGCTGCGCGCCAGCGGCGCAGGAAGGCGAACACCACCAGAATCACGAGAACCACGGCGATCAGCAGGGTGTGTTCGGCCTCCTTGAGCGTGGCGCGGATCACCGGCGAGCGGTCCATGGCCACTTCCAGATCGGCGCTGGCCGGAATCACGCTGCGCAGCTCCGGCAGCAAGGCGCGGATACCGGCGACGGTCTCGATGATGTTCGCCCCGCTCTGACGGTTCACCACCACCAGCACGGCCTGTTTATCGTTGTAGAAGCCGCTGTTGTAACGGTCCTGCACGCCATCGGTGACCTGGGCAACATCGCCTAGGCGGATTGCGGCGCCATCCTTGTAACGGATGATCATCGGCACGTAGTCGGCGGCGCGCTCGAGCTGGTCGCTGGCCTGCACCTGCCAGTGCCGCTGTGCATCCTCTATGGCGCCCTTGGGGCGCTTGGCGTTGGCGGCGGCGATGGTCGAGCGCACATCGTCCAGCGCCACCCCGTACTGATCGAGCAAACGCGGCTCCAGCGCCACGCGCACGGCCGGTAGCGAACTGCCGCCAATCTGCACTTCACCGACGCCGGTGACCTGGGAAAGTTTCTGGCCGACGATGGTCGAGGCCACGTCGTAGAGCTGGCCCTTGTCGAGCACCGTCGAGGTCAGCGACAGCACCATGATCGGCGCCTGGGACGGGTTGATCTTGCGGTACGTCGGCATGCTACGCATACCGCTGGGCAACAGCTCGCGCGAGGCGTTGATGGCGGCCTGCACCTCGCGGGCCGCAGCGTTGATGTCACGGTCCAGATCGAACTCGATCATGATCCGCGTATTGCCCTGGCTGCTGTTGCTATTCATCTGGCTAACGCCAGCGATGGCGCCCAGCGAACGCTCCAGCGGCGTGGCCACCGTGGCGGCCATTACCTGAGGGCTGGCACCGGGCAGGCTGGCCTGCACGGTGATCACCGGGAAGTCCATGTTCGGCAGTGGCGCCACCGGCAACAGGCCGAAGCTGACGCCACCGAGCAGCATGATCGCCAGGCTCAGCAGCATGGTGGCCACCGGGCGGCGGATAAAGGGTGCCGAGAGGTTCATGCGCTCGGTACACCCGCCGCGCTGCGGCCGCTGACGCGCCGCGCGAGGCGGTCGAAGTACAGGTAGATCACCGGCGTGGTGAACAGCGTGAGGATCTGGCTGACCAGCAGGCCGCCAACCATCACCAGGCCCAACGGCTGACGCAGCTCGGCGCCGGAGCCCGAGGCGAGCATCAGCGGGATGGCGCCAAACAGCGCCGCCAATGTAGTCATCAGGATCGGCCTAAAGCGCAGCAACGCCGCCTGGTAGATCGCATCATGGGGCGTCATGCCCTGGTGGCGCTCCGCGTCGAGTGCGAAGTCGATCATCATGATGGCGTTCTTCTTGACGATGCCGATCAGCAGGATGATGCCGATGATCGCGATCAGCCCCAGATCGTTGCCGGTCAGCAGCAGCGCCAGCAAGGCGCCAACGCCCGCCGACGGCAACGTCGAGAGGATGGTGATCGGGTGGATGTAGCTCTCGTAGAGCACGCCGAGCACGATGTACATGGTCACGATGGCAGCCAGGATCAGCAGCAGCGTCGACGACAGCGAAGCGCGGAACGCCTCGGCAGCGCCCTGGAAGTTGACCTGCACGCTGACCGGCATGGCGATTTCCTGCTGCACGCGCTCGATAACCGCCACCGCCTCACCCAGCGACACACCGGCGCTGAGGTTGAACGACAACGTAGCCGCCGGAAACTGGCCGATATGGTTGATCAGCAGGCTCGCCGCGCGCTCGTCGACCTGCGCCAGCGACGACAGCGGCACCTGCTTGCCGTCGCCGGTGGCCACGTGAATCTGACGCAGTGCGTCCGGGCCGATGCTGCCGCCGTTGGCGCTTTCCAGCACCACACGGTATTGACTGGCCTGGGTGTAGATGGTGGAGATCTGCCGCTGGCCGAAGGCGTCGTACAGCGCGTCGTCGATATTGGCGACGCTCACGCCCAGGCGCCCGGCCATATCGCGGTCGATGTTCAGGTACACCTGCAGGCCGCGGCTCTGCAGATCGCTGGTCACGTCGCTGAGCTCAGGCTGCTGGCGCAGCGCCTCGACCATTTTCGTCGACCAGGTTTCCAGCAGGGCTGGATCCGGCGATTCCAGGCTGAACTGGAACTGGGTACGGCTGACCCGATCCTCGATGGACAGATCCTGCACCGGCTGCATGAACAGCTCGATGCCGGCGAGCTTGGCCAGCTCCGGGCGCAACCGCTCGATTACCTGGGCGGCGCTGACGTCACGCTCGGCGTGGGGCTTGAGGTTGATCAGCATGCGCCCACTGTTCAGCGTCGGGTTATCGCCATCGACACCGATATAGGACGACAGGCTGGCCACCGCCGGGTCCTTGAGGATCACGTCGGCCAGGCGCTGCTGGCGCTCGCTCATGGCGCTGAAGGAAATCGGCTGCGGCGCCTCGGAAATGCCCTGGATAACGCCGGTGTCCTGCACCGGAAAGAAGCCCTTGGGCACAGCCAGGTAGAGCACCACGGTCAAGGCCATGGTGCCGATGGCTACCAGCAGGGTCAGTGGCTGATGACGAAGCACCCAGCGCAGGCCAACCGAATAGCGCTCGATCATGCGGTCGATGACTGCGCCAGCACTACGGTAGAAACGCCCCTGCTCGGCTTCCGGCTCGCGCCTGAGCAGGCGCGCGCACATCATCGGCGTCAGGGTTAGGGAAATGACCAGGGAAATCAGGATCGCCACCGCCAGGGTGATGGCGAATTCGCGGAACAGTCGCCCCACAACATCGGCCATGAACAGCAGCGGAATCAACACGGCGATTAGCGACAGGGTCAGCGATACCAGGGTGAAGCCAATCTGCTTGGCGCCCTTGAGCGCGGCGTTGAGCGGCGTTTCCCCATCTTCCAGGTGGCGGGCGATGTTCTCCAGCATGACGATGGCGTCATCGACCACGAAGCCGGTGGCGATGGTCAGCGCCATCAGCGTCAGGTTGTTGACCGTGAAACCGGCCAAATACATCACACCGAAGGTGCCAATCAGCGACAGCGGCACCACAACTGACGGAATCAGCGTGGCCGAGACCTTGCGCAGGAACAGGAAGGTGACCAACACCACCAGAGCGATGGCCAGCATCAGCTCGTGCTGCACGTCGCGCACCGCGGTGCGGATCGTTTGCGTGCGGTCGGTGAGCACTGTCACTTCGACGCTGGCCGGCAGGCCCTGGGTCAGATTGGGCAGCAGGGTCTGAATGCGGTCGACCACATCGATGACGTTGGCGCCCGGCTGGCGCTGCACGTTGACCAGCACCGCGCTGTTCTGGTTGGCCCAAGCGGCCAGACGCTGATTCTCGGCGCCGTCGACGATATCCGCCACATCACGCAGGCGCAGCGCCGCGCCATTGGCGTAGGTGAGGATCAGGTCGCCGTATTCCTCGGCCGAGCGCAGCTGGTCGTTGGCGTCGAGCTGGGCCACCCGTGTCGGACCGTCGAAGTTGCCCTTGGGCTGGTTGACGTTGCTGGCGTTGATCAGGCTGCGCACGTTCGATAGGTTCAGGCCATAAGCCGCCAAGGCCTCCGGGTTGACTCGAATACGCACCGCCGGGCGTTGACCGCCGGCCAGTGATACAAGGCCGACGCCGGTGGTTTGCGCGAGCTTTTGCGCCAGGCGCGTGTCGACCAGGTCATTGACCTGGGGCAGCGGCAATTCCTTGGAGGTCACGGCCAGGGTCAGCACTGGCGTGTCGGCCGGATTGACCTTGTTGTACACCGGCGGTGCCGGCAGATCGTTTGGCAACAGGTTGGTCGCGCCATTGATGGCCGCCTGCACTTCCTGCTCGGCGACATCCAGTTGCACTTCCAGGTTGAAACGCAGGGTGATGACCGAAGCGCCACCTGAGCTGGTCGACGACATCTGCTGCAGCCCGGCCATCTGCCCGAACTGGCGCTCCAGCGGCGCTGTCACCGCACTGGTCATCACGTCCGGGCTGGCGCCCGGATACAGAGTCATCACGCGGATGGTCGGGTAGTCCACCTCGGGCAGCGCCGACACCGGCAACAGCCGATAGGCGATCACGCCACTGATGAAAATCGCCAGCATGATCAGCGTGGTGGCGACCGGGCGCAGGATGAACAGGCGTGAGACGTTCATGAAGCGCTACGCACCCGCGGCGTGGCTTCGCCAGTGGCAGGCGGCTCGCTGGTGCCTTCGCCGATCACTTCGACCTTGTTGCCTTCGCGCAGGCGGTCGGTGCCCTCGACCACGACGCGCTCACCCGCGGCGACGCCCTCTTCGATCACCGTGAACTCGCCATCGCTGGGGCCGACCTTGATCGAGCGTACCCGCACCTTGCTCTCGCCATCGATCACGTAAGCGAAGGTGCCGCTGGCGCCGAACTGCACGGCGGCCACTGGCACCAGCAGCGCGTCATTGCGCACCGACACTTGCAGGCGGGCGTTGACGAATTGATTGGGGAACAGCAATTCATCGGCGTTCGCAAAGCGTGCCTTGAGTTTGACCGTGCCGGTAGCGGTATCGATCTGGTTGTCCAGGCTCTCCAGCTCGCCTTCGGCCAGCTGCAGCTTTTCGCCGCGATCCCAGGCCTGCACCACCAGCTTGCGGTTCTCACGCACCTGCTTGACTACGGCAGGCAACTCGCCTTCCGGCAGGGTGAACACCACCGAGATCGGCAGCGTCTGGGTGATCACCACAATCGGGTCGGTATCGCTGGAGTTGACCAGGTTACCCAGGTCGACCTGACGAATGCCCAGACGGCCATCGATGGGCGCACGCACCTTGGTGAAGTCCAGGTTCAGCTTGGCTTCGGCCACGGCGGCCTGATTGTTCTGCAGCGTGCCACGGTACTGGCCGACCAGCGCTTCCTGGGTGTCCAGGGTCTGGCGGGCGATGGAGTCTTCTTTGAACAGGCCGCGGTACAGCGCCAGGTCCTTCTCGGCGGCGCTCAGCTGGGCCTGGTTCTGGGCCAGCGTGCCCTGAGCCTGTTGCAGGGCGATTTCATAAGGACGCGGATCGATCTGTACCAGCACGTCGCCAGCTTTGACCGGCTGGCCGTCCTTGAACAGCACCTTCGTCAGTTGCCCGTTGACGCGGGCGCGCACGTTGGCGGTGTTGTAGGCAGTCACCGTACCCAAGGCTTTGAGCACGATGGGGAAGTCGCGGGATTCGACCTGGGCAATGCGCACCGGCACGTTATCGAACCCCCAACCCGGCATGTCCTTCGGCTCGCTCTTGGCCGGCCAGAACCACCAGATCAGCACGATGACCAGCGCCAGCAAGAGCAGGCCGATGAACCACTGGCGTTTGAAGAATGGGGTGCTGGACGTTGTGTTTACTTCGGACATGAGCCAATCGCTTCCTGTGAGGAGCGTGAACGATAAGCACTCCTCAGCACGAAGCAAAGCCTCTTTACCGGCTATTTACCTCCACACATGAATTTAAGCGGTAAATGCACCGGGCAACGGCCGGTAAAGGCTCTGTTTCGGACTCGTCAGGCGCAACGGATGTATTGCCTGGTGTTGCCCAAAAGCAGCCTGCGCCTAGAGCCTGCTCATGATCTTCCGGCTCGATTTCAGCGCTTTGCCTGCAAAGTGCAGAGAATGGCCGCTCGCGATCTCGTAGGAGGGGCTTTAGCCGCGAGCTCTATTGTTTGCCTTGATAAAAAGCTCGGGGCTAAAGCCCCTCCTACATGATTACCGACCGCTTTCGCCTTGTAGCAGCAACTTTGCATGTCGCCTAAAAAGATCGTGAACAGGCTCTTAAAGCACCACTTGATATTCGGCCTGACCCTGAGCAGGCACGTCAGTAGCGAACAACTTGCCGGCATGGGGTTCAGCATCGAGCCCGTCGTCCTCCAGGCCGTCGCGTGCCGAAGTGGCGAATAGTATGCTCAGATCCGGGCCGCCAAACGCCGGGCAGGATATCTGCGAAGCCGGGAACGCCACCGCCTGCAGGAACTGCCCTTCGCTGTCATAACAGGCGACCCGCGATGCGCCCCACTGCGCGTTCCACAGCCGGCCCTGGTTGTCGATTACCGCGCCGTCGGGATTCAGGCCAGCCACCCGGCCATCGATGAATCGCTGTGGCTCGCCGCTTGGCCAGCCATGCAACTCGTCCAGCGGTTGGCGCCAAATCTGCTGACGGGCGGTGTCGGCGAAATAGGCGAAGCGCCGATCCGGCGAGAAGCAAATGGCATTGGTGATGCTGAGATCGCCGAACAGCCGACGCAGCTCGCCACGGTAGTAGCGATAGATAGCGCCGGCCTGCGGCTGGGCCAGGAGCCCCATGGTGCCAATCCAGAAACCGCCCCACGGGTCCGCGCGGCCATCATTGGAACGGGTAAGCGGGTTGTTCGCCTCCAGCGCGCAAACCTGCTCACGCGAACCATTGCGCAAATCGAAAACTGACAAGGCGGTTTCGCTGGCCATTAGCAGGCGATCGCTGTCAATCCAGCCGGCGGCCGAGGCACGCTCGCCGAGCGCCCATTCCAGCGGCTGGCCATCCTGCTGGCTGAGCAGCCGCTTGCCGAGGATATCGAACCAAAACAGCTGCTCGCGCTGCGGGTGCCAGAACACGCCCTCGCCCAGGGTGCAGGCGCGCGAGTCGGCGATACGCGCGGCGGTGCTGCCGTGGGAGTTCGCAGTCATGTCTAGAAGCCTCCTCGAATGTGCTGATGGGCGGCCGCTAGGCCTGCCAGGGTGACCTGCTCGGCGCCCAGGGTTTGCGCCGAGATGTTCAGGGTCGCCAGTGCGTGACGATAGCGTTCGGCCGCTTGGCCATCGCCGATGACACAGACCGACAGGCCCTGCCAGCGTTCCGGTAATCCCGCCAGCTCCTGGCCGATCAACAACCCGGACAGGCGCGCCCACGCCGCAGCGGGCGCCAGGCCTTCGAGCAGACTTTCGGCGCGTAGGCCAAACAAGGCACCGAGCAGCGGGCGTTCGCTAGCGGCACGTAAGCCCACCTCGAATGCCGGCAAATCGAATGGCTGATCACCGCGCATGCCGTGACGCAGCACCGACTGCCCGCTGAGCAGCGCGAACAGCTCACCGGTCATAAAGGTCTGAAAGCCAATTACCTGACCATCGCGCACTTCGGCCCATTTGCTGTGGGTGCCCGGCAGGCAGACCAGACCGTGATAATCCGGCCATTCAGACAGAAGGCCGGATATCTGGGTTTCCTCGCCGCGCAGCACATCCGCCGGCGTGCGCTGGCAAAGCCCGGGAATGATCGACACGCGCATGCGTGCATCGCTCACCTCCGGGCGGATCATCCGCGCCATGGCCTGGGGCGCACAGGGCACCTCGGCATAGGGGGCTTCACGCCAGCCCTGACGTGCACCGACCATGCCGCAGGCGACCACCTCAGTAACGCGCTCGGCATCCAGCCAGCCGTCGATCAGTTCGAGCAACGCGCCTTCGAACTGATCCACCGCCAGACTGCCCATGCCACGCGCCGAAGCGGCGTGCTGCAGCACCTCACCGCCGGCTGACAGCGCCCAGACACGCAATTGCGTGGTGCCCCAGTCGACGGCGATCCAGCTGACCTCGCTCATGTGCGCCGCCCTCTCCTGCTCAATGACTGTCTTTGGGAATGCCAGCGCCACGGCAACCCTTGAGGAAGTCGAAGTCCGCGCCACTGTCAGCACCCTGCACATGATCGTGGAACAGCTTGATGTAACCACTGGTAGGCGCCTCGACGGTCGGCTTCCACGCGGCCAGACGCTGGCTCAGCTCTTCATCCGAAATATCCAGGTGAATGCGTCGTGCTTCTACGTCGAGCTCGATCATGTCGCCATTGCGCACCACCGCCAGCGGGCCACCAGCGGCCGCTTCCGGCGTGGTGTGCAGCACTACGGTGCCGTAGGCGGTGCCGGACATCCGCGCATCGGAGATACGCACCATGTCGGTGATGCCCTTGCGCAGCACCTTGGGCGGCAGGCCCATGTTGCCCACTTCGGCCATGCCCGGATAACCGCGTGGACCGCAGTTCTTCAACACCATCACGCAGTTTTCGTCGATATCCAGGCTTTCGTCGTTGATCTTCGCCTTGTAGTCGTCGATATCCTCGAACACCACGGCGCGACCACGGTGCTGCATCAGGTGCGGCGAGGCAGCCGACGGCTTGAGCACTGCGCCGCGCGGCGCCAGATTGCCGCGCAGCACGGCGATGCCGCCCTTGGCGGTGAGTGCCTTGTCCACCGGGCGGATGACGTCCTCGTTCCAGTTGCGAACGTTCTTGACCTCCTCCCAGATGGTTTCCCCGGAGACGGTCAGCGCGCCTTTATGCAGCTTGCCGCCCTCGCCGAGCATGCGAATCACCACCGGCAGGCCGCCGGCGTAGAAGAACTCTTCCATCAGGTATTTGCCCGACGGCATCAGGTTGACGATGGTCGGGATGTCCTGGCCGAGACGGTCCCAGTCATCCAGGGTCAGGTCGACGCCGACGCGGCCGGCGATGGCCAGAAGGTGGATCACCGCATTGGTCGAACCGCCGATGCTGCCGTTGACGCGGATGGCGTTCTCGAACGCCTGGCGGGTCATGATGTCGGACGGTTTCAGGTCGTCCTTGACCATCTGCACGATGCGCCGCCCGGTCAGGTGAGCGACCACACGGCGGCGGCTGTCCACCGCTGGAATCGCGGCGTTACCGGACAGCGCCATGCCAAGCGCCTCGGCCATGCTGGCCATGGTGCTGGCGGTGCCCATGGTGTTGCACGAGCCAGGCGAGCGGGACATCGACTGCTCGGCCTCGAGAAAATCCTCGCGGCTCATCTTGCCGGCCTTGATGTCTTCGGACATCTGCCACAGCGCGGTGCCCGAACCAACTCGCTCGCCACGGAACCAGCCATTGAGCATCGGCCCGCCGGAGACCACGATGGCCGGAATGTCGACGCTGGCGGCGCCCATCAGCAGCGCCGGGGTGGTCTTGTCACAACCGGCCAGCAGCACCACTCCGTCCAGCGGATTGGCACGCAGCGCTTCTTCGACGTCCATCGCCGCCATGTTGCGGTACATCATCGCGGTCGGGCGCAGCGAGCTTTCGCCAGCCGAGAACACCGGGAACTCCAGCGGCAGGCCGCCTGCTTCGTAAATACCGTGCTTGACCCGCTCGGCGAGATCACGCAGGTGGGCGTTACATGGCGTGAGCTGCGACCAGGTGTTGCAGATGCCGATCACTGGGCGGCCGTCGAACAGGTCGGCCGGCAGGCCCTGATTCTTCATCCAGCTGCGGTGATAGATGTGGTCACGCGAGTCGCCGCCGAACCATTCGGTGGAACGCAGCTTGCGTGGCCAGACTGCCGGTTTGAAGGTGCTCATACCCAACCTCCATCAACGATGAAATTCTGCGCGGTGCACATCGCCGCCGCGTCGGATGCCAAAAACAGCGCCATGTCGGCGATGTGCTCGGGGAGCAACTGGCCGGGCATGCACTGGTTCTGGCGAATCTGTTCCTTGGCCGCTTCGTCGACCCACATGGCCAACTGCTTGTCGGTCATCACCCAGCCAGGGACCAGGGTGTTGACGCGAATCCGGTCCTTGCCCAGATCGCGCGCCAGGCCACGGGTCAAACCGTGGGTTGCAGCCTTGCTGGCGGCGTACACCGGGTAGCCGGCCGAGGCCATCATCCAGCCCACCGAGCCGAAGTTGATGATCGCGCCGCCGCCGGCCTGGCGCATCATCGGCACAACCGCCTGGGTGGCGAAGGTGGCGTGGCGCAGGTTGACCGCGATCAGCTCGTCGAAGCGCTCGACGCTGATCGAATCCAGGGCGTGGCGCACGTCGTTGGCGGCGTTGTTGAGCAACGCGGTGATCGGCCCGAACTGTTCGGCGATCTTGTGGATAGCGGCCTGGTAAGCCTTGATATCGGTGATGTCGCAGCGCAGGAAAAGCACCTGGTGCCCCGCCTCGCTCAGCTCGCTGGCCAGGGCCTTGCCGTGCTTGTCGTCGATATCGACGAAGGCGGTACGTGCCCCCTGCTTGGCAAACGCCGTGACCAGCGCGCGGCCGATGCCGGTGGAGCCACCGGAAATCAGCACGGTGCGCCCTGCCAAGTCGGCGTATATCGCCTTGCCTGATGGTTGATTGTGGCTATTCATGGCCTGTTACCTCGTGTTCATCCCGCGGCGCCCAGCCTCGCTAGGCGCCTGCGGTACTACGGAATTGGTGGGTAGTGGCGCCTTAGCGCGATTTGCTCTTATTGACGACGTCGAAGATCACCGCGGCCAGCAGCACCAGGCCCTTGATCACCTGCTGCCATTCGATGCCGATGCCGAGGATCGACATGCCGTTGTTCATCACGCCCATGATCAGGGCGCCGATCACCGCACCGATGATCTTGCCGACGCCGCCGGACATAGACGCACCGCCGATGAACACCGCGGCGATCACGTCCAGCTCGAAGGACACCCCGGCCTTTGGCGTGGCAGTGTTGAGCCGCGCAGCGAAGATCAGCCCAGCCAGCGCGGCGAGCATGCCCATGTTGACGAAGGCAAAGAAGGTCAAACGCTCGGTGTTGATGCCCGACAGCTTGGCCGCCTTGACGTTGCCGCCGATGGCGTAGATACGCCGGCCCAGCGTGGTGCGGTTGGTCAGGAAGGTGTAGGCGCTGATCAACATGGCCATGATGATCAACACGTTCGGCAGGCCGCGGTAGGTGGCCAGCAGGTAAGCGATGTAGACGATGGCACCGGCGATCAGCAGGTTCTTGGCGACGAAGAACGGCGCTGGCTCGTCGACGATGCCATAGCGCTTGGCGCGACGACGGGCGCGCACCGCCAGGTAGATGATCAGCCCGGCAGCGAACAGGCCCAGTACGATGGCCGTCACATTGGGTTTGCCAACCCCGAAGATGTCCGGAATGAAGCCGTTGCTCATCAGCTGGAAGCTGCTGGAGAACGGGCCGATCGACTGCCCATCGAGCACGGCCAGGGTCAGACCACGGAACACCAGCATGCCGGCCAGGGTGACGATGAACGACGGGATCTGCCAGTAGGCGATCCAGTAGCCTTGCGCCGCACCGATCAGGCAGCCCATCAGCAGGCAGACGGGCACGACGACTGAAGTCGACCAGCCCCACTGCACCATCATTACCGCCGCAGCCGCGCCGACGAAACCGACCACCGAACCCACCGACAGATCGATGTGCCCGGAGACGATCACCAGCAGCATGCCCAGGGCCATGATGATGATGTAGCTGTTCTGCAGCAGCAGGTTGGTCAGGTTCACCGGGCGCATCAGCGTGCCGTCAGTGAGCACCTCGAACAGCGCCATGATGACCACCAGGGTCAGCAGCATGCCGTAGTCGCGGACGTGGCTCTTCATGTGGCCCAGCAGTGATGGCCGCGCCATCTGCTGGGTTTGGGCTGTTTGGTTGTTGTTATCCATTGTGTTGTCCTCGCTCACGCCTTGACGATCATCGACATGATCTTTTCCTGGCTCGCTTCTTCACGTGCCAGTTCGCCCAGGAAGGCGCCTTCGTTCATTACGTAAATGCGGTCGCACATACCCAGCAGCTCGGGCATCTCCGACGAAATGATGATCACGCCCTTGCCGTCGGCAGCGAGCTGGTTGATCAGGCTGTAGATCTCGAACTTGGCGCCCACATCGATGCCGCGGGTGGGCTCGTCGAGAATTAGCACCTCGGGTTTGGCGAACAGCCATTTGCTGAGCACCACCTTCTGCTGGTTGCCGCCAGACAGGTTGAGCACCTTCTGGAACACCCCGGGCGTACGGATATGCAGCGCCTCGCGGTATTCCTCGGAGATGCGTCGTTCCTCGTGTTCGTCGATCACCCCATGCTTCGATACGCCCGGCAGGTTGGCCAGGGTGGTGTTGCACAGGATGCTTTCGTCGAGCACCAGGCCCAATTCCTTGCGGTCTTCGGTGACGTAAGCGATGCCGTTGTCGACGGCGCGACGCACGGTGGACACGTCGATTTCCTGGCCGCGCAGGTGCACGGAGCCGGAAATGTTGCGCCCGTAGCTCTTGCCGAACACGCTCATCGCCAACTCGGTGCGCCCTGCCCCCATCAGCCCCGCGATACCGACCACTTCACCGGCCGCCACACGCAGGTTGACATTGCGGATCATCTGCCGGGACGCCGACTCGGGGTGCCAGACGTTCCAGTCGCGAATCTCCAGCAGGGTTTCGCCGATCTGCGGCGTGCGCTCCGGGTAGCGGTTTTCCATGTCGCGGCCGACCATGCCGCGAATGATGGTTTCTTCGCTGACTTCTTCGGTGTGGCAATCCATGCTGCTCACCGAGGCGCCATCGCGCAGCACCGTGATGCTGTCGGCGACGCGGCTGACTTCGTTGAGCTTGTGGGAAATCAGGATCGAGGAAATGCCCTGGGCGCGGAATTCCAGCAGCAGGTCGAGCAGCTTCTGGCTGTCGTTCTCCTGCAGCGCCGCAGTGGGTTCGTCGAGAATCAAGAGCTTGACGTGCTTGGCCAGCGCCTTGGCGATTTCCACCAGTTGCTGCTTGCCGACGCCGAGTTTCTCGACGGGCGTGGTAGCCACCTCGTCGAGGCCGACCTTCTTGAGCAGCCCTTCGGTACGCTGATACACCTCGGGCCAGTCGATCACCCCGTTGCTGGCGATCTCGTTGCCAAGAAACAGGTTCTCGGCAATCGACAGCAGCGGCACCAGTGCCAGCTCCTGGTGAATGATGATGATGCCTTCGCGCTCGCTGTCGCGAATACCGCTGCAGGCCAGCGGCTTGCCTTCGTAGATGATCTCGCCTTCGTAGCTGCCGTGGGGGTAAACGCCACTGAGCACCTTCATCAGGGTCGATTTGCCCGCGCCGTTTTCACCGCACAGAGCATGAATTTCACCGCGCCGCACCTTGAGATTGACGTTGTTGAGCGCCTTTACGCCCGGGAACGTCTTGGTGATGCCGCGCATTTCCAGAATGATGTCTTGCTGCATGGCTTTATCCGTCCGCAAGGCACGCGCCAACCGCAGCGGGCGCGCCATGCTCAGGTAAACAAAGAGGTGGAGGGCCGGCAGCGCCTGGCTGCCGGCGGGGCGACGCTTACTGGACCTGGTTCTTCTGGTAGTAACCGCTGTCGATCAACACCTTCTCCCAGTTGCTCTTGTCGACGGTGACAGGTTGCAACAGATAGGCCGGCACGACTTTCTTGCCATTGTCGTAGGTCTTGGTGTCGTTGATCTGCGGCTCGGCACCTTCGAGCAGCGCCTTGACCATGCCGACGGTCACTTCAGCGAGCTGGCGGGTGTCCTTGAAGATCGACGAATACTGCTCGCCAGCCAGGATCGATTTCACCGACGGCACTTCCGAATCCTGGCCGGTGACTATCGGCATCGGCATGTCGCCCGAGCCGTAACCAACACCCTTCAGCGACGACAGCACACCAATGGAGATGCCGTCATAAGGCGACAGCACGCCGTCGAGGCGTTCCTTGGTGTAGTTGGCGGACAGCAGGTTATCCATACGCGCCTGAGCGGTAGCGCCGTCCCAACGCAGGGTGCCAACCTTGCCCATACCGGTTTGCCCGGAAAGGATCTTGATCTCGCCCTTGTCGATCAGCGGCTGCAGCACCGACATGGCGCCGTTGTAGAAGAAGTAGGCGTTGTTGTCGTCCGGCGAGCCACCGAACAGCTCGACGTTGTACGGGCCCTTGCCGCGCGCCTGCATGCCCTTGACCAGGGATTCGGCCTGCAGCACGCCAACCTTGGTGTTGTCGAAGGTAGCGTAGTAGTCGACATACTCGCTGTCGCGGATCAGGCGGTCATAGGCGATCACCTTGATGTCCGCCGCATGGGCGTTTTCCAGCGCGTTGGTCAGCGTGGTGCCGTCGATCGCCGCGATGACCAGGACGTTGACGCCCTTGACCATCATGTTTTCGATTTGCGAGACCTGGGTGGGAATGTCGTCTTCGGCGTACTGCAGGTCGGCCTTGTAGCCGGCTTTCTCCAGCTGCTTGACCATGTTGTTGCCGTCGTCGATCCAACGGGCGGACGACTTGGTCGGCATCGCGATACCCACGAAGCCTTTTTCGGCAGCGCCCACGGATGCAGCACTGACCAGGGTGGCGCCCATGGCCATGGCGGCCACGAGTTTACGGACTGTGTTCATCAGCTTCTCCTGGCGACGCCTGGCGCGCTCAGGGACGCGCGACATCGCGATTTATTGTTGTTGGGGCAACGAAGAGCTCAAAGCAGAGCTGACGATAGAAGCACACCGCATATCAGGCAAATTCATATTTCGCTTAACTGCATACCAATATTGTTATGTAGCTGATCGACAGCACCTGCGTTCGGGCTCACACTCGCGCCATAACCCCAATAACGAGCACCGTCATGGATATCGGAATTGCCCGTCATCTGAAGATTCCCCAGCTGCGCCTGATCGCCGCGATTGCCGAGCACGGCCAGCTCGGGATGGCCGCCGATGATCTGACCGTCACCCAGCCGGCGGCCTCGCGCATGCTCGCCGATATCGAAAACACCCTGGGCGCCCGACTGTTCGAGCGGCATGCCAAGGGCATGGTGCCGACGCTGATCGGCCGCGCCCTCGCCCGCCGTGCACACAACATGCTGGTGGAGCTGCGCGATTTGGCCCAAGACGTCGAGGAGCTCAAGCGCGGCGAAGGGGGCATGACCACGGTCGGCGCCGTCACCGGTGCAGCAGTGGGCTTCGTGATTCCGGCGATTCGCCAGCTCAAGGCGATTTCGCCGCGCGCCGACGTGCACGTCAACGTCGCCGCCAGTGATGAACTGGTGCATGACCTGGCCAGCGGCAAGAACGATTTCGTGCTGGCTCGGCTGCCCCGCGGCGTCAATCCGGCGGATTTCGAGATCTACCCGGCGCGCACCGAAACCCTCAAGCTGATCGTGCGCCAGGATCACCCCCTGGCCAACGTCGAGCAGGTGACGCTGCGCGATCTGTCGAACTACGAATGGGTGATGCAAAGCCATCGGGCGCCGATCCGTGAGGCGATGGAAACGGCTTTCTTGAGTGCCGGCGCAACGCTGCCGACCAACATCACCAACACCACCTCGCTGCTGGCAATGATCGCCATCCTGGTGTCATCATCGGCAATCGCGCCGCTGGCCAGTGAAGTGCCGGACCTGCTGCTTGGCGACCAGGTCGGAGCCAAGCTCAAAGTGCTGCCGCTGAACATGACCATCGAGATGTCGCCCTACTACCTGCTGCTGGTCAAAGGGCGCGAGCTGTCGCCGGTGGCCAACCGCCTGCGCCGGCTGGTCACTGCCGCGTTGAACAAGGCGCATTGAGTCGCGCCTCGACCTGCACTTATTGACGCTGCAGATCCGCCTGCCCGAACAGCTCGACCAGCCAATCAACGAACACCCGCACCCGCCGCGAAAGCTGCCGATGCGGCGGATACAGCGCCGCCAGCGCAATCGGCGCCGGCGGATGCTCGGGCAACACCTCGCAGAGCGTGCGGGCACGCAATTGCTCGCGCACGTGATACAGCGGCGCCTGGATGATGCCCATGCCAGCCTCGCAGGCAGCCACGTAGCCTTCCGAGCTGCTGACGGCGAGATGGCCGGGCAATTCGATCTCCTGGCGCTCACCATCGACCATGAAGTCGAAGGCAAAACGTCGCCCCGTGAGCGGCGAAACATAGTTGACCGCTTGGTGGCCGTTCTGCAGCTCATCCAGGCTCTGCGGCAGGCCGTGAAGCTCGATATAGCGGCTGCTGGCGCAGGTAATCTGCTTCAACTGTGCCAAGGGCCGAGCGACCAGGCTGACGTCATGCACCTCACCGGCGCGCACCACGCAATCCACGCCTTCGCGAATCAGATCGACCGGCCTATCACTGGCAGCCATTTCCAGCTCGATGCGCGGATAGCGTGCGAAAAATGATGGCAGCGCCGGAATCACCACGCGGTGGCTGAGCGAGGCTGGCAGATCGACGCGCAAACGACCTTGCGGGTTGGCGCGGGTGTCAGAGAACAGCGACTCCGCGTCATCGATCTCCGCCAGCACGGCCAGACAGCGCTCGTAGTAGGCGCTGCCATCGAGCGTCGGGCTGACATGCCGGGTGGTGCGCTGCAGCAGCTGCGCCCCCAGATGACGCTCCAGCTGCTTGATCAGCTGGGTCACCGACGCCCTGGGCAGGCCGAGGCTGTCGGCGGCCTTGCCAAAGCCGCCGAGCTCGACGATGCGCGTGAAAACCTGCATGGCAAGCAAGCGATCCATAACGAGATTATTTTCCAAAACTAAATAGTGCATGCACTTTTAGCCGGTTTATCTAGCCAGCCGCAACAACCAAACTCTCGGCTCCACTTTTTGCAGGAGCTTGACGATGAAAACCCGCCAACTTGGCTACAACGGCCCCCAGGTTTCCGCCATTGGCCTGGGGTGCATGGGCATGAGCGACTTCTACACGGCCGGCCGTGACGATCAGGAGTCCATCGCCACCATTCACCACGCCCTTGAGCACGGCCTCAACTTCCTCGACACCGCCGACATGTACGGCCCCTACACCAACGAAGCGCTGCTGGGCCGGGCGCTGGCTGGCCGTCGGCATCAGGCCTTCGTGGCCAGCAAGTTCGGCATCGTTCGCGACGCCAAAGACCCGCACAAGCGTGGCGTCAGCGGCCACCCCGATTACGTGCGCCAATCCATCGAGGGCAGCCTGAAGCGGCTGAATACCGATTATCTGGACCTGTATTACCAGCACCGCATCGACCCGAACGTGCCCATCGAAGACACCATTGGCGCACTCGCCGAGCTGGTGGCACAGGGGAAGATCCGCCATCTCGGCCTCAGCGAGGTGGCGCCCGCCACCCTGCGCCGCGCTCACGCTGTGCATCCCATTGCCGCAGTGCAGACCGAATATTCGCTGTGGACGCGCGACCCCGAAGAAAATGGCGTACTGGCCACCTGCCGGGAACTGGGCATCGCCTTCGTGCCCTACAGCCCACTTGGCCGAGGCTTTTTGACCGGTGCGCTGCAGAGCCCTGACGACTTCGAGGCCGACGACTTCCGCCGCCACAACCCGCGTTTTCAGGGCGAGAACTTCGCCAGGAATCTGCAGCTGGTTGCCAAAGTGCAGAGCATGGCTGCCGACAAAGGCATCAGCGCGGCGCAACTGGCGCTCGCCTGGGTGTTGGCCAAGGGTGACGACATCGTGCCGATCCCCGGCACCAAGCGCCGCCGCTATCTGGATGAAAACCTGGCCGCGCTGGAGATCGAGTTGAGCGTGAGCGAGGTGGCGGCGCTGGACGACATCTTCCCGGCCAAGGCTATCGCGGGTGAACGTTACGCGCCCGACTCGATGCAGACGCTTTACCGGTGAAACGAAAACGGCCTGCGCAAGGCAGGCCGTTTCAGGTACAGCGAGCAGCTTACTTGAGTGCAGCCAGTGCAGCTTCGTAGTTCGGCTCGTCAGCGATTTCGCCAACCAGCTCGCTGTGCAGCACTTTGTCATTCTCGTCCAGTACAACCACAGCGCGGGCAGACACGCCAGCCAGCGGGCCGGAGCTCAGGGCTACGCCGTAGTTCTTGAGGAACTCGGCGCCGCGCATGGTCGACAGGTTCTGGACGTTTTCCAGGCCTTCGGCACCGCAGAAACGCGCCTGGGCGAACGGCAGGTCGGCAGAGATGCACAGCACGGCGGTGTTGGCCAGCTTGCTGGCTTCGGCGTTGAACTTGCGCACTGAGGTGGCGCAGGTCGGGGTGTCGACGCTCGGGAAAATGTTCAGCACTTTGCGCTTGCCGGCCAGGCTGCTCAGGCTGACGTCAGCCAGACCAGCGCCAACCAGGGTGAACGCCGGTGCTTGCTGACCAACTTGCGGCAGTTGGCCGTCGACCTGAACCGGGTTACCACGCAGGGTTACTTGTGCCATGAAAACGATCCTTTCTTTGATGGGAATAAACACGCAAGGACGGCCATCCTACGCCAGGAAAGCGCGCACTAGAAGACGTTGAGAATCATCTCGGGTATGGCGCGGCCATCTGTTTAACGGCTGTAGTCGTGACGCATTTCGACGCTAAATCTGCACGGCGTTGCCTTGGATAAGCATCCGCTAGGCGCTCAACTCCAGCCTGTACAGCCGATGCGCCGGAACCGGTTGTAGTCAGTAGCTACCCCGGCTCAAGCCTTGGACCGACTGATACGACCTGACTTGACCTCGGAGGCATACTTGACCAAGCGCTCTTCGCCGTTGATCAACACGCCGACCATGCGCAGGATCGCCCACGCATCGGCTTCGTGCTCTGAGCCGCGCAAGCGCTCGGCAATCTTCACCAGATCGACCGAGGCCCATTTTAGGTCCTCTGCGATGGTTTTGAGATCGTGCTTGAGTATCTGTGTTTGCCGCTGACCCATGGCGTTCCTGTCTCTCGGTAAGGTGAAAGTTGCAGTGCGCTGAAAGCTTTGGCGCACGCCGACTAAAAATTATGGAGGGCCGCATGAGCTGGCCGCTCTAGAAATCACGTTTGTAGAACAGATCCAGCGAGCTCGCCAAACCACTCGCCGCCTCAAGATACAGGCGACGACTCAGGGCGTAACGCAGTGCCACGGTATTCACCGGCTCGAACACACCAACCCCATAACGCAGGCTCAAGCGCTCGGAAAGATTGCCGCTGGCTACCACGCTAGTGTTGCGGCCACTGCCGTCGGTATCCAGTTGGAAATCCTGGATACCCAGGCTCTGCGCGACCGAGCCGGTCACTCCGGAGCTACCCGCCACACCCAACGCCAGCGCTGCCTGGGCGAGCATGTTGTTGTCTTCGCTACCGGTCGATAGCGGCCGCCCCAGCACCAGATAGGACAACGCCTGCTCCTGGCTCATCGCTGGCTCGGAAAACACCTCGGTGCGCGGCTGGTCGGCGCTGCCGGTCAAGCGCAGGCCGGCGACTACGTCGTCGACCTTGCGAATCGCTTCGATATCTAGGAATGGCTGGTCGATCGGCCCGGCAAACAGCAGGCGCGCACGGCGGATGGTCAGACGCTGGCCATAGCCGCGAAAATTGCCTTTGTTGAGATTCAACTCGCCGCGGGTGTCGAGGTCGTCACCGATGTGAACCCGGCCCGCCAGTTCGGCATTGAGACCGAAACCGCTGAACGTCAGCTTGTCGCTGCCGACGTCCACGTCGATATCCATGCTGATGGCCACCGGCTGCTTCTCCTGATTTTCGGCACCGACGATTACGGCGTCGTCAGACACCTTGACAGTGGATGGCGGCAGCTCGCGCACCACAATCTTGCCGCGTGGAATCGACACCTTGCCGCTGACCGACAACTGATCGTTGGCCAAACGCACCTGCATATCCGGCGCAACCTCAAGGTTCGCGTAAGGCTCGACGTTAACCGGCAAGCTGCTGCCCTTGACGTTCAGGTTGCCGCTCAGCGCGCCACTCCAGGCCAGCGCGCCGTCTAGCGTGCCCTGCCCCTTGTCACCACTGCGCCAGACGCCGTTGAGCTGCAGGCTTTCGCCGGAGATCAACACGCGTACCTGCAAATCTTCGAAGCTGGTGGGTAATTCACCGCCGGAAACTTCCCCATCGCTGAGCGCCAGCTGACCGTTGACCAGCGGTTTGAGCAAGTCGCCAGACAGCGTGCCGCTACCATTGAGCTGCCCACTCAGGCGCTCGACCATCGGCACGAACGGCCGGGCGATAGCCAGATCGAGGCCGCTGAGGCGGAACTGGCCGGACAGCGGCTTGCTTTCCCCTCGCGGATCGAGCTGCGCCTGCACCGACAACTCGCCTATGCGCGGGCCGCGCAGGCTCAGCTCGCTGTCGATGCGCTGCGGCCGCAGCTCGCTGCTCAGGCGCAGGCTGTCATAGGTGAAGTCCACCCACTGGCCGTCATCACGCACGCGCCAGGTGCCGCTGCCGGCATCCACCACCACGCGGCCGTTGGGGCCAGCTGCCGGCAAGTCCAGATGCACGTCGGCATCGAGCGTACCCTGCCAGGCGAAGTCTTTCGGGAACCACGGCGACAGGCTGTCGAGCGGGAAATCGGCAAGCCGATAACGGATCTTTGGCTCCGGCTGCAGGCGCTGGTTTTCGCCACACAGGCTGGCCGCGCCGGAGCGCAGGCAATGGGCGCCGAGATCGATCTCCCCGCTTGCCAGACGCACCAGCGAAGCCGGTGCTTGCAAACGCCAGTCCTGCCCGCCCGCTTGTACTTCGGCGCGGCTCAGGCGGCCGCGCCAGTCGCCCTTATCCAGCGTACCATCGAGAGCCAGGCTCGTTTGCAATTGCGGCCCCTGCAGGCTCAGATCCATCTGCTGCTGGCGTCCATTGCCGCTGCCGTTGACCGCGAGATCACCGATCAGGCTGTCGCCGCTGGCAATTCCCTGGCCACGCAATTGCACCTTGGCCTGCCCATTAACGTCCAGCGTGGCGTTGAGCCCCAGCTGGCGCAGGCGAGTGTCTTCGAACGCCAGCCCCTGGCCGGTCAGGGCGAACGTGCCTTGGGGTGTCTCCAGGTTGCCGGCCAGATCCAGCCGCCCACTGGCCTGGCCCTGCAAGCCCGGCCACAGCTGGCCGAGGCGATTGAGGGCGATGCGCAGCTGGCCCTGCAAACGCTGGTCGAGCTGGCCACTACCATCGATGCGGTTGTCGCCCAGCTGCACATTCAATGCGCTTACGTCCCAACGCTCCCCGGCGCCTGCGACCTTGGCCTGCAGCTGCGCTTGCTGGCCGCGCAGGTGACCTTTCAGGTCGAGGTCGCCGGTAAGCTCCAGGCGGCCATCGAGCAGTTGCCCTTTGCTGCGTACCGGCCCGGCGATTCGCCCGGGCAACTCGGCAACCCAGTAAGCGGGGTCGAAATCGCTGACCTGCAATTGCGCGTCCCAGCGCACGGCGTTGGCGAAACCGACGGTGAGCTGGCCATCGATCTTGCCCTGCCCGGCGCGCACCTGCAGCTGGGGCAGGTGGATCTGCTGCAGGTCGCCGCTGAGCGGCGTCTGTACGTTGAATGCGCCGGCGGGGCCGTCGAGCGCGGCGGACAAGTTGCCCAGATAATTGCCATTGTCGTAGGCGAGGTCGCCGGTGAGTTTTTTGATCGTGACTGGTGGCGCTTGCTCTAGTGGATACAGACGCAGCCAGGGGAAGTCCTGCCAGTCGATATGGGTATCGGCGCTAAAGCCCTCTTGCCAGTCGAGTCGGCCATTGATGGCCAGATACTCGCCCGGACCAGCCGACAGACGCAGCGTTTCGACATCTGCGCCGGCTGCATCGACACGCCCTTGCAGGGCCAGGGCAACCGGGCCCTCCTCGGCTGGCAGGGTGGCGATGCCGTTGATGCGGTAGCCATCCTGCAGGTTACCGGCCGCCTGCAGCGTAACGCCGTTCAAGCGCAGGGTATCAGGCAGCGAGGCTTCAGCCTTGAAGCCGTCAGCGGCAAAGGTCAGTGACGCGGGAATATGTTCGACCAGCGGCTGGACTTCACCACTCAGGCGCCCTGCCAGATAACCGCTGCTGTCGACCACCAGTGCCAGGCTCTCGCGCAGATTGCCCTCGACCTGCAGCTTCAGATCCCAGGCTTTTCCATCAGGCGACGGTAACGCCGCACTGCCCTGCAGCTTTAGCGGCCATTCTCCGCTGGGCTGCAAATGGCCCTGCACATCGACGATCAACTCGTCACGTTGCAGGTGCAGCTTGCTGATATTCAGCCCTTCGCTGGCCCAATCCGCAGCGAGCTCCAAACCCTGCAACTGGTCATCGCCATTGAGCTGCAGGCTGCCAAGCCATACCTCGCCAACTTCCAGGGCCACTGGCAGATCGAGTTGCGGCAGGTTGAAAGGCTCTTCGCTCGGCGCCTCGGTGCTCGGCGCGAAATTTAGCTCGATGCGCTCGCTGCGCAGCGTGTCGATGCACAGCGTCAGGCGCAGCAGACAGGAGGGCGACCAATCGAATTGTGGCTGGCGAACTACCACCTGATCGTCGCCCTGCTGCCAAAGCACCTGCTGGGCCGTCCAGCGGCCACCGAGGCGCCCCTCGAATCCATCGACCTGCAGCCCAGGCACCAGGCTCAGGGCCCAGCGGCTGCCGGCGGACGTCGCCAGCATCCAGATCAGCAACACCACGAGCAGGGCCAGCAAGCCAGCGAAGCTCAGCCCGGCGTACTTGAACGCGCGCCTCACAGCTCTGGCCCCATGGAGAAATGCAGCCGCACGCCGCCCTCTTCATCCAGCGGATGCGCCAGATCGAGACGCAACGGCCCGACTGGCGATACCCAGCGCAAGCCGATGCCGACCGCACTCTTGAGCGATGGTATGTCCAGCGAGTTGAAGGCATTACCGGTGTCGTAGAAGGTCGCCACGCGCCACTTGTCGAGGATGCTGTACTGGTACTCGGCGCTGGCCGCCACCATATAGCGCCCACCGATTTTGTCGCCATCATTGTTCTCTGGCGACAGGCTCTGGTAGTCGTAGCCGCGCACGCTCTGATCGCCACCGGCGAAGAAACGCAACGATGGTGGCACCGAGGAATTGAAGCCCTTGGATTCGGTGCCGCCGAACTGCGCACGGGCGAGAAAGCGGTGATTCTGCCAGAGCGTGGTGAGGCCCTTGACCAGCACGTTACCGTGCAGCACATCGGAGTCGGAAAGCAGCCCCTCTTTGGCCACCGAGGCATCGAACTGCAGGCGATAACCGTTATTAGGGTCGATGCGACTGTCGCTGTGCAGGTAGGAATAACTGATACCTGGCATCAACAGCGTACTGAGGCCCGAATCATCGCCGAGGCGATATTCCTCGCGCTGCCATTTCAAAGAAATCACCCGCTGCCAACCGCTGTCGAGCTTGCTGTGCCATTCGGGGCCAACCGTTAGCAGGCGACTCAGGCTATCGGTGTTGGCAAGCTCCTCGTACTGATAGCCTCCGGCGATACGCAGCTTGTCGGTCATCGGCGGATTGCCGGGAATGTCGTACCACAGACCAACGTTCTGCCGCGGCGCCGACAGCTCCATCTCCGCGCCATAACTGTGGCCCTGCGGGTTGGCCCAGTGCCGCTCCCACTGAGCACGACCCCGCGGGCCGACGTCGGTGGAAAATCCCAGGCCTAGACCCATGGTGCGCGGCAAGCGGGTTTGCAGATGCACCTTGACCGGAATCACCTGTTGCTCGGCCACCGTTGGGCTGGCATCAACCCGCACCGATTCGAAGTAGCCGCTCGCGCGCAGCGCCTCGTACAGCTCGGCAATGCGCTCGGAGTCGTAAGGCGTGTCTGCAGGGAACGGCACCATGCGCTGCAGCAACTCGTCATCGAAGGGCATATCGCCCTCGAATCTGACAGGCCCGAGGATGTAGCGCGGGCCGCTGTCATAGACCAGTTCGATATCGGCCAGACCTGCCTGCGGGTTGATGCGCAGACTCTGCTGGGTGAAACGCCCGTGAAAGAAGCCGTAGCGCGAGGCCTGGTTCTGGATGTGCCGTTTGGCAGCTTCGTAGCGGCCGTGATTGAGGCGCGCACCTTGAGTAAGTTGCGCGCTCTTGGGCAACTGGAAGGCAGGCATTTGCGCAGCGGGGCCGTCGATCCTGACCGTGACGTTACCGAGGCGCACCGGCTCACCGGGCACGACTCGAACGTTCAGGCGCGGCGGCGTCTGTTCGAGCACTTCGGTAGTAACTCGCGCCTGGTAGTAGCCCAGCGCCTGAGCGGCCTTTTCGGCCTGGCCTTCGACCACCCGGCGCAGCCGCTGCAGAGCCTCGGCATCACGCTCGCCAAGGTTGCCGATATAGCCCTCGACATTGCTCTTCAAGGCATTGTTGGCCGGCTGCACGCTGACCACCAAACGGGCATCTTCGGCAAGCAACGTGGCACTGAACAGCATTAGCGCGCAGCCGGCGCCTAGTGTCGAAATAACTCTCATGGCGGCGATGCTATCACGGCAACTACGGCAAACCAGCGCGTGTACGTATCGAAACGATTTCCCGCTGTGCTGGCCGCGCGGCGACGCGATGGGCTAGCATCGCGGCTTTACCGCCAGCTACGCTCAGGATCGCCGACATGAAACTCGTTTCCTTCAACATCAATGGCTTGCGCGCGCGCCCTCACCAACTCGCGGCACTGATCGAGAAGCATCAGCCGGACGTGATCGGTCTGCAGGAAACCAAGGTCAGCGATGAGCAGTTTCCCGAAGCGGAAATCCGCGCCCTGGGCTACCACGTGCATTACCACGGCCAGAAAGGCCATTACGGCGTTGCGCTTTTGTCTCGCCAAGCACCGCTGGAAATATTCAAGGGCTTCCCGGAAGACGGCGAAGAGTCGCAACGGCGCTTCATCTACGGCACCTACGCCGATGCCAACGGTAATCCGGTCACAGTGATGAATGGCTACTTCCCCCAGGGCGAGAGCCGCGACCACCCCACCAAGTTTCCCGCCAAGCAGCGCTTCTACGCCGACCTGCAGGCATTGCTGAGCAGCCGCTTCGCTCACGACCAGCCGCTTATCGTCATGGGCGACATCAACATCTCCCCCGAGGATTGCGACATCGGTATCGGCGAAGTCAACCGCAAGCGCTGGCTGAAGACCGGCAAATGCAGCTTCCTGCCGGAAGAACGCGAATGGTTGGCGACGCTGAAAAGCTGGGGGCTGGTCGACTCCTTCCGTCAGCTGCACCCAGAGGTCGACGACCGCTTCAGCTGGTTCGACTACCGCAGCCGCGGCTTCGAAGACGAGCCCAAGCGCGGCCTGCGCATCGATGTGATCCTCGCCTCGCAAGCCTTGCAGGAGCGTCTGAAGGACGCGGGAATCGACTACGAACTGCGCGGCATGGAGAAGCCCTCCGACCATGCGCCGATCTGGCTGCAATTAAGCTGATCGACCGTCATCGTGTAGTCATTTTTCTGTCTTATCGTCGCAGCACTTCAGCCACCCCTTTCAAGGTGATTGCCGCATGCTGCGCGCCTCGACCCGTTATGACCGCGAGACCTGGAGCCGAACCGCTACCTTTCTGCTGCTCGGCTTCGTCCTTTACCTGAGCCCCTGGACGGCCTTTGCCGCGCTGCCGCTGCCTACCGACGACCGGCCGGTACTGCGCATCCAGGGCTCCAACACCATCGGCGCCAAGCTCGGTCCTGCGCTGGTACGTGGGCTGCTCCAGGAACAAGGCTTCAATGACATCCGCACTACCGCCACCCAGGAAAATGAGCAGGCAGTCAGCGGTCTGAATGCCGCGGGCCGCAAGGTTACCTTGACCATCGCCGCCCACGGCTCGGGCACCGGCTTTACCGCCATTAGCCAGGGCAGCGCCGAGCTGGCTGCATCCTCGCGGCCGATCAAGGACAGTGAAACAGCCAGCTTGTCATCGCTCGGCAATATGAAAAGCGCGGATGCCGAGCAGGTCATCGCCATTGACGGCCTGGCAATCGTGCTGCACCCGAGCAACCCCATCAATACACTGAGCACTCTGCAGCTGGCGCAGATTTTCTCCGGTGAAATCAGCGACTGGGCTCAAGTCGGTGGCCGCCCAGGCACAATCGACTTGTACGCTCGGGACGACAACTCAGGCACCTTCGACACCTTCAAGGAGCTGGTGCTGAGTGCCAACGGCAAGCAGCTGTCGACCAAGGCCAAGCGCTTCGAATCCAGCGAGCAACTCTCCGATTCCGTGGCCCGGGATGCCAACGGCATCGGCTTCATCGGCCTGCCCTACGTACGCAGCGCCAAGGCGGTGGCGATCGCCTCGGGCGGCTCGCAACCGATGGCGCCGAGCGTAACGCTGATCGCCACCGAGGATTACCCGCTGTCACGGCGCCTGTTCCTCTACGGCCCGCAAAATGGCGTCAACCCCTGGGCCAAAGCCCTGCTGCAATTCGCCCAGAGCCCACGTGGCCAGGCCGTCGTGGCGCAGAACGGGTTCATCGCGCAGACCGTCGAAGCGGTGAAGATCACTGCCACGCCGGATATGCCGCAGGCTTATCAGGATCTGGCGCAAAAAGCCGAGCGGCTGTCGGTCAACTTCCGCTTTCAGGAAGGCAGTGCCAGCCTGGACAACAAGGCTCAGCAGGACTTGCGCCGCGTGCTCGACTACCTGCGTCAGCACGACAAACTGCAGCAGAAAGTCGTACTGGTAGGCTTCGGCGACCCCAAGGCGGTCTCCGCCCGCGCAGAGCTGCTGTCCAAATTGCGCGCCATGGCGGTCCGCCGCGAGCTGGTTCGTGAAGGCGTGATACTGCGCGATGTGGCGGGGCTCGGCGATGAGCTTCCGGTAGCTGACAACGAGGGCGACAGCGGCCGTCTCAAGAACCGTCGCGTCGAGGTCTGGGTGTACTGAACACTTCTGACATATGACGGATACTTGCCGCACCACAGGAATCATCCTAGCCTTGTAAACATGTGGCGCCGGGCCCCTCTGGCGATGAGTCCACCTCATCGTGATGTCGGAGTCACTAAGTTGAATCTCAACTTAGGCATTGACAGGGAGGGCCCATGACAGCTCTACATGCCTTTATGCTCACGCCGTTTCTCGGCACCCCGTACTACTTCTGGCTGGCGTTCATCGTCATTGTCATTGCGCTGCTGGTCTTCGACCTCGGCATCCTGCACCGCGACCAACACGAAATCGAAATGCGTGAAAGCCTGCTGCTCTATTCAGGCTACTTCAGCGTTGGCGTCGCCTTTGGCGGCTGGGTCTGGTGGGAGCTTGGCGCCACCAAGGCGCTGGAGTTCTACACCGGCTTTCTAGTCGAACAGTCGCTATCGATGGACAACGTGTTCGTCATGGCGATGATCCTTGGCTTCTTCGGCATCCCACGCAAATACCAGCATCGCGTGCTGTTCTGGGGAATCATCGGCGTGGTCGTGCTGCGCGCGATCATGATCGGCCTGGGAACCGCGCTGGTTCAGAAGTTCGACTGGATCCTCTACGTGTTTGGCGCCTTCCTGCTGTTCACCGGCATCAAAATGCTGTTCAGCAAGGATCACGACGAGCATCCAGACCTGTCGCAGAACAAGCTGCTGATCTTTCTGCGCAAACACATCCGTATGACCGACGACATGCACGGCGGCAAATTTCTGGTGCGCCAGAGGGATGAGGCCAGCGGAAAGATGCTGCTGTTCGCCACGCCGCTGCTGCTGGCACTGGTGCTGATCGAGCTGGCGGACCTGGTGTTCGCGGTGGACAGCGTACCGGCAGTGTTCGCCATCACCCAGGATCCGTTCATCGTCTACACCTCGAACATCTTCGCGATTCTTGGCCTGCGTGCGCTGTACTTCGCACTCGCGGCATTGATGCACCGCTTCGTGTACCTCAAGTACGCGCTGGCCATCGTGTTGATGTTCATCGGCTGCAAGATCTTCCTGCACGGCTTCATCAAGGTTCCCGCTTTGCTCTCGCTCGGCGTTACCATGGGCGTACTGGCCGGCGGCGTTATCCTGTCGCTGCTGAAAACCCGCGATAAGAAGCCTGCAGAGACGACGTGAGCGAAAGAGACGTGCAGCTCGAACGCATAGACAAGGGAGACGGCGTACGCTGGTGCGTACGCCTGGGCAAGCGCACGTTGATGTTCGACGACGAAAGCGCTGCCCGCACCTTTGCCGCCCAACTGCACATGCGCGTGAACGCCGACAAGCTGACGCTGGTAGCTGACACCAGCAAGGCGCCGGACATCTAAACCTGCGTCACGCCTTGTACTTACCCAGCTCAAACTTGCCAATTGCCGCGCGGTGCACTTCATCGGGGCCATCGGCCAGGCGCAAGGTACGCTGCATGGCGTACCAGTAAGCCAACGGAAAATCGCCACTGACCCCTGCCCCGCCATGCATCTGAATGGCGCGATCGATTACCTTCAATGCCACGTTCGGCGCCACTACCTTGATCTGTGCGATCTCGCTGGCGGCGACCTTGTTGCCGACGGTATCCATCATGTAGGCCGCATTAAGCGTCAGCAGTCGCGCCATATTGATCTCCATGCGTGACTCGGCGATCAGGTCGATGTTGCCGCCCAGGCGGGCCAGCGGCTTGCCAAATGCGCTACGCGCCAGGGCTCGTTCGCACATCAACTTGAGCGCACGCTCGGCCATACCGATAGAGCGCATGCAGTGGTGAATACGCCCAGGCCCCAGGCGGCCCTGAGCGATCTCGAAGCCTCGCCCTTCACCGAGCAGAACGTTTGCGTACGGCACGCGGACGTCCTCGAACAGTACTTCGGCGTGGCCATGGGGCGCGTCGTCGTAACCGAAAACCGGCAATGGCCTGAGCACTTTCACGCCGGGCGTATCCATCGGCACCAGAATCATCGAGTGCTGTTGGTGGCGATGCCCTTCGGGGTTGGTGAGCCCCATGAAAATCATTACCTTGCAACGTGGATCACAGGCGCCCGAAGTCCACCACTTCCGGCCATTGATTACCCAGTGATTACCATCACGCACCGCCGTCGCCTGCATATTGGTGGCATCCGACGACGCCACCTCTGGCTCGGTCATGGCGAATGCCGAACGAATCTCACCGCTTAACAGTGGCTCGAGCCATTCAATCTTTTGCTCTTCGCTGCCGTAACGCACCAACACTTCCATATTGCCGGTATCGGGGGCCGCGCAGTTGAACGGCTCTGGGCCAATCAGCGAACTGCCCATGATTTCTGCAAGCGGCGCGTATTCGGTATTGCTTAGCCCGGCGCCGAGGGCCGAGTCCGGCAGAAACAGGTTCCACAGCCCTTCTCCCTTCGCACGGTCTTTCAACAGCTCGATGATCGCCGTCGGCTGCCAGCGATCACCCTCGGCAACTTGCTGCTCAAAGATGGCCTCAGCCGGATAAACATGATCCTGCATAAAAGCGCTGACGCGCTCGCGCAGTTGCTGAACCTTGGGGGAATAGGCGAAATCCACGGCATACCTCGGCTGCATTTCTGTGTGCAAAGGATGCTAGTGGACGCCGAGTCATTAATCGAAGCTATTTTCAGCGTGTATTAACATTCATCACCGATATAAGATCAGCCGACAAAAAAACAGTACGCGGAGTCATTCAGG
Source organism: Phytopseudomonas punonensis (assembly GCF_900142655.1). Lineage (GTDB taxonomy): Bacteria > Pseudomonadota > Gammaproteobacteria > Pseudomonadales > Pseudomonadaceae > Aquipseudomonas > Aquipseudomonas punonensis. The sequence goes on from NZ_FRBQ01000008.1 coordinate 111,085, forward strand.
CATGAACCTGAACAAGGTCGATCTCAATCTTTTCGTTGTCTTCGATGCCATATACACCGAAGCCAACCTTACCCGCGCCGGACAAATCGTCGGCATTACCCAGCCTGCGGTGTCCAATGCCCTGTCTCGCCTGCGCGAAACCTTCAATGACCCACTATTCGTACGCACCGCCCAGGGCATGGTGCCAACGCCCATGGCGCAGAACATCATCACACCGGTGCGTAACGCCCTTCAGCAGCTGCGTATTTCTGTGCAGGAAAGCCGTACCTTCAACCCGGCTCAGGCGACCAAGAGCTTTCGCATCAGCATGACCGACTTGACCGAAGCAGTTGTCCTGCCTCCTCTATTCCAACGTCTGCGTCGACAGGCACCGAGCGTGACCATCGAAAGCATGCTGGTACGCCGCCGTGAAACCACCAAGGAGCTGGCCGCCGGCCGCCTGGACTTTGCCGTGGACGCGCCGCTGAACATCGACCCGCAGGTGCGTCACGTCAAACTAATGGAAGACCGTTATGTCTGCGCCATGCGCCATGGGCATCCGCTGGCCAAGGACAAGCTCAGCCTGGAAGCCTATCTGTCATTGACGCACATCCAGATATCCAGCCGCCGCAGCGGCCTGGGCTATGTCGATCTGGCGCTGGGGAAAATGGGCATTCAACGCCGTATCGCCCTGCGTTCGCAGCATTACCTGATGGCGTGCCGCGTAATGCGCGATACCGATATGGCGATTACCGTGCCGGAGCGATTCGCACGGGATAACGATCTGCATTTCAGCGAGCTGCCGATTGCCGGCATTCCCGCTCTGGAAACCCATCTCTACTGGCACGAAAGCACTGATCAGGATCCAGCTAACCGCTGGATGCGTGAGCAGATCATCGAGATCTGCCAACGCATCACCGCCCTAGAGCGAAAGAACGAAGCGACGAATTAGCGCGCCGCCTCTCAGCTTGAGTAATCCAGCACCGTCCAGACACGGGTCAGCCCATCGCTGATCGCACAGCCTGAAGCGGAAAGCTGGTCATTGCCGTGCAAGGTCATTCGCGTAGTAACCCCGTCGGAAGCATCCTGACGCTCCACCAGCCACTGCACCTTGCCGCAATTGGGTGTATCGATCACATAACTGGCAGCGACAGGTGCATCGTCTCCCGCCAGCTTGATGGCATCCACCACCACACCATGCTCTTCGACACGCTTGCCGTCAGATACCAGCACGGCCCAGGCCTGACTATCCTCGATAACGAGATAACTGGCGTTGACCTTGGGCTGCTCCACCTGCGGTTGTACGCAACCACTCAATGTCGCCAACAGCACAATTGTCATGAGTATCTGGTGCATTGTAGGTAGTCCTCGGCATCAGTCAGCAGCACCCTGCGGGCGCCTGCAGATAGGGAGTGATCAGGTGTAGAGACTCACTATTACCGAATACTGTTTATTTGTACAGTATTTTTGAATTACCCTAGCAGCCGTCACTACATGATCGCAGGCCCGGAAAATTCCAGGTGAGATCAGGCCTATCGCGGGAGCCTAACGATGCTGGACGTATTGCAACTCAAACACACCATCAACCGAATGCCGCTGGACAAGGTGCGGCTGATCGTCGAGGAGCTGCATCTGGAGGGGATCGTTACCGAAGGTAAAACCCCTTTCAATCGGCTGCACTTCAACACCTGCTTTGCAGAAATCGAAGCGTTGCTGCAACGCGCTGGCTATCACCGACAGCTGGATGTGGTCGGCTATCAAGGATTGGCCTATGCGATGTTCGATCCCAATCGCTGGCAAGCAGTGGATGTGCTGCGCTGGCTCAGAGATTATGTAGAGGAAGCCCGCGCCTGCCCCGCCTCATGATCGAACACCCATTCAACGCCGGTGCTCGGTTGTGGTTAGCAGAGCAGTAGACAATCGAGCGTTGGCCTAGGCTCAGAGGCTCTTCCAGCATTTGGCGCGATGCTTGCTTTAATCTATTGAATATCACTTGGCGGCATCATTTTGGGAAGCCAGGTAACGCACACGGCATCTGCCAGATCACCTTCCCCCATCGGGTGGTCTGGTAGATGCCGTTTTTATTTGTGGCCCGTACTTTTTTACAGGCAAAGAAAAACCCGGCCTGAGCCGGGTTTTTCCTGACGCCTGAGCCTATTACTTGGCTTGGGCTTCTACTTCAGCTTCAACGCGACGGTTGATAGCGCGACCATCTTCGGTAGCGTTGTCAGCAACCGGACGGGACTCGCCGTAACCAACGGAGTTGACGCGATCAGCGCCTACGCCGTATTGGTTGACCAGCACTTCACGAACAGCGTTAGCACGACGCTCGGACAGCTTCTGGTTGTAAGCGTCAGTACCGACGGAGTCAGTGTGACCTTCAACAGTGGTGCTGGTTTGCGGGTACTGGTTCATGAAGTCAGCCAGGTTTTTGATGTCGCCATAGCTTTCTTGCTTAACAGCAGCTTTGTCGAAGTCGAATTTCACGTCCAATTCAACGCGAACGACTTGCGGAGCTTCTTCAACGACCGGAGCCGGTGCTGGAACTGGCTCAGGAGCCGGCTCAGTCACTTGAGCAACCTGACGAGTGCTGCCACCGAAGTTCAGACCAACACCAACGCCGGCTTGCCACTCAGTGTCACCTTTGTCGATGTTGTACAGAGCTTCAACGCCTGCACGAGCATAGAGCATTTCGGTGAAGTAGTACTTGGCACCGCCACCGACGATAGCCAGGGTGGAAGTGTCACGGCCGCCTTTGTTGGCGTCGCCGATGCTCTGGTGGCCAACGCCGCCAGAAACGTAAGGACGCAGACCTACACCCGGCTGGCCGAAGTGGTAGAGAGCTTTCAGATCAGTCAGGTTGCCCTTGATGTTCTTGCTGCCAGCAGCGCCTTCGCCACGCAGGTCGTGGTATTCGCCGTAGGACAGTGCCAACTCGACGTCATCGGTCAGGTAGTAACCAACGCTTGCGCCGAACTGGTTGCCTTCGTCGTGAGCGAAATCACGCTGGCTGTCGGTGAAGTAGCGGTTGGCAAAGCCTTCCACCTCGACAGCGCCTTGACCTTGGGCCAGCACGCCCATGGAGGTAGCGGCTACCAAAGAGCCAATGACTACGCCTAAGGTGTTTTTCAGTTTCATCCGTTAAATCCCCATCTATGAGTGATTGATCCGCATGCAGGTAGACATGCGAGTCGTCGGTAAGTTTACTAAAACTCACCTATGCCAGTTAAAGCTTGCACCGAACTAACCTTCAGTAATGCCTGCAAACTTTTCCCGCAATCTGTCTAAAGCTCGTTTGTAACGCATTTTCGTGGCGCTGAGTCCCATGTGCATGATGTCGGCGATCTCCTGAAACTCCAGCTCTGCGACAAAACGCAGCACCAGGATTTCACGGTCAATCGGATTCACGTGCACAAGCCAGCGATCCAAACCACCTCGATCCTCTATCTTCGGCGCCTTGTCTTCAGACGCTTCTTCCAGAGGATCCAAACTCAGCGCATCCGTCAAACGACGCTTGCGACGCTCCTTGCGGTACTGAGTGATGCATTCGTTGTAAGTAATGCTGTAGAGCCAAGTCTTGAACTTCGATTTACCCTCGAAGTTTTTAAGCCCGTACAGCACTTTCAACATCACTTCCTGACAGACATCGTCCGCATCTCGATCGTTCCCTAAATATCGTGCACATACATTGAACAAGGTGCGCTGATAGCGGCGCATGAGTTCTTCGTAAGCCCGCGTGATATGGAACAACTCGTCATGGGCACGTGCCACCAGCTCCTCGTCCGAGAGCTCGCGTGGGTCATAGCGCAGTGACGGTGATTGGGGTGCGTTCAAAACAGGTCGGGCCAACGGTCAGGACGAAAGCAGCCAGCGCCTGTAGGTACAGGCCGCTGAATGGGCGCGTAGGGTAGCAGAAATGCCCCTTAACGGCTGCTTACCTGCTGTTCGAGCAGCACGCGATTAGAAAGCGAGACCAGCTCACCCGAATCGGTCATTACGGTGGTTTTCACCGTACCGATCTCCTCGATCTGACCTTCAACTTCCCCCACTTTGATTTCCTGACCAACCTGGTACAGCTCACGTACATAAATACCGGCCAAGATCTGGCTGGCCAGATCACGACTACCCAAACCAAGCGCCAGCGCGACTGCCAACCCGACGGAGATCAGCACGATGGCGATCACATTATTGAGCAGGTCAGTTTTCACCTCCAACTGGCCGATGGCCACGGAGATGCTGATGATGATTACCAGGCCCTGAGCAAGACGCGCCAGACCATGGGCGTATTCCAGGCCAACACCTTCGGCCGCGCCACGCACCAGGCCGCTGAGTAAATGCGCCAGGAGCACGCCGGCCAGCAATATCAGCGCCGCGCCGAAAACCTTGGGCAGATACAGCGCCAGCACGTCGAGAGTTGCCGAAACCCGCTCCAGTCCCAGCGACTCGGCAGCCGAGACCAGGAATATAAGCAGCACGAACCAGTAGACGATCTTGCCGATCAGCGTGGAGACAGGAACCTGAAATCCCGCACGGCCGAGGATCTTGGTGAGGCCAGTGCCGGCCATCAGACGGTCGAGGCCAACTTTACCGAGCAGCTTGGACAACAAGGTATCGAGCAGTTTGGCGACCACGAAGCCGAGTAGTACCAGCACCAGTGCGACAAACAGATTCGGAATGAAGCTGGCGACTTTCGTCCACAGCGCCGTCATCGCGGCGACCAGGCTATGAGTCCAGGGATCGAGTTCCATTTCATTGCGCCTTATCAGAAGAACGAGCAGCACGGCGGCGTGAAACCGGTGCAACGTGGGAAGAGCCGTTGTTGAGGGCAATCATCAGAGCGCTGGCCCAGTGCCCCATCAGGCCGAACAGATCCCCTGCGCCAACCTGGCGGTTGGCGGTTTTCAGGACGCGGTTCAGGCAGGCATCCTCGTCGCGCGCAGGCGACGAGGATGCTTTCAACAAATCACGCAGAGATTCTTCAAATGGATCGTGCATGGCAGACCTCACAGAACGTCTCCGCTAGACGAAGCGGTTGCGAGGTGAGTCACATCAGACCCAACGCAAGCGCCGGAACAATAGCCACTGCCCAAAGCCGATCAGCACCATAAGCAGGCAGGCAACGAGAAACCCGTAGGGGCTCTCGGCGCCAGGAATGCCGCCGACGTTGATGCCCAGCAGCCCGGTCACGAAGCTCATTGGCAGGAAGATGCAGGTGATGATGCCGAAGCGGAACATGATGTGGTTCATGCGCACATCCAGCCGGCGATTCTCCGTCTCCAGCAGCAGGCCGATGCGCTCGCGCGTCAGTTCCAGCTCTTCGAGGTAACGCAGCAAGCGGTTATTCAGCTCGTTCCAGTACAAGCCATCGTCATGGCTCAGCCATGGCAACTGGCTGCGCGTGAGCTGCGCGTAGATATCGCGCTGCGGCGACAGGAAGCGGCGCAAACCCGCGGCGCGGCGCCGGATATGCAGCAGCAGACTGTGATCGGGCAACATGCGTTCATCGCCATCAACCTTCTCTTCCTGCTCATCCACTAGATCGGATAGCTCGGTGACCAGATCCTCGACCTTGTCGGTCAGGTAATCGCTGAGCTGCAGGATCAGCTCGGAGGGATTTCTCGGCCCCTTGCCAGCCTGCAGCCTGTCGATCAGATCTTCGGTGGCACGCAGTGGCCGTAGGCGCAGCGAAATGACCCGCTGCGCACCGGCCGAGATACGCGCAGAGACCATGTCCTCGGGCTCAGCGCCGGGGTTGAGGTTGACGCCACGCAGAAATAGCAGCAGCTCGTCATCTGGCAACGGCAAGGCGCGCGGCCGCGTGTTTTCCTCAAGCAGCAGGTCGCAGGCGAATTCGCTCAAGCCGCTGTCGCGGCGCAACCAGCTCTGGGTCTGCGGATGACTACGATCCCAATGCAGCCACAGGCTCTGCCCATCTTCGAGCTGCAATTCGTCAAGCTGTTCGCGTGCCACCGCCTGGGCGCCGCCCTTGCCATCCAGCACGAAACCGTGCACCAGGCCCCACTGCGCGTTGTCTTCCTCGTACATCCATACCCCTTGATAGCTGCCAGGCGACTAGCGTGCCTGGTTACTCGGTTTGCAGCGCCTGTGGTGAAACGATGATGCCGTTGTTGTCCGCATACAGGTACTCGCCTGGGCGGAAGGTGACGCCGCCAAAGTTGACCACCACGTTGAGGTCGCCCAGGCCACGCTTCTCGGTCTTCATCGGGTGGCTGCCGAGGGCCTGTACGCCCAGATGGGTTTGCGCCAGCACGTCGACGTCACGCACGCAGCCGTAAATGACCATGCCTTCCCAGCCGTTGCTCGCGGCCTTTTCGGCGATCATGTCGCCCAGCAACGCGCAGCGCAGCGAGGCACCGCCATCGACCACCAGCACCTTGCCGGCACCGGGCTGGTCGGCCTGGGACTTGACCAGCGAGTTATCCTCGAAGCATTTGACGGTGACGATCTGCCCGCCAAACGAGTCGCGACCGCCGAAGTTGCTGAACATCGGCTCCACGACGCTGACCAGTTCCGGGTTGGCGTCACACAGATCGGGCGTGCTGTAGTGCATGGCGAAACTCCTGGCTAGGTATTCGAAGCCTGCAGCATAGCTCTATCAGCCATGCCGCGGGCAATGCGCGACCTGACGTCGCACCAGCCTCATCTTAGCGGCGTCACGACGAGGCCGGAACGACCGCTGCGCCTGGCTCATCCGTCCTGTGCGGCGCAGACTGTCGCTCACCCTCGAGCCAACGGCGCACCAGTGGCCAAACTTCATCCTGCGCCTGTTTACTGACCAGCATCTGCACGTGGTCGTAGTCTTGCGCAAAGCCATTAGCCCGGCCCAGATTGACGAACTGACGATCTGCCGAAGTGAACTGCTCGAGCAAGGCGCGACAGGCATTCGGCGGGCACTGCACATCACCCTCGCCCGCCACTGCGAGCACAGGCACAGCTACCGTGCTCAGGCCCTTCAGCCAGTCGCCCTGTGCATCGCCAAAACGCCCGAACAGGCGATGCCAGCGCAACGTTTCCAGCGCGATGCCAACCGGCTCGTCCTCAGGGCCGCGTTTTAGCCACGCCCCGGACAATACCGGGAAGCGCTTGAGGATCAACCGCGCCAGCCACTCGATAGGCGGCATTTTGAGCGCCCAGTAACGGCGACTGACTTCGGCACCGAACAAACCGACGCCTGCCACTCCCGCCTGAGGCAGATAGCCACCGCCCAACGCCGCAGCCAGCGTCAGCCCACCGAGTGAGTGGCCTAGCCAATGCGCTGGTGCCGGATTCAGTTCGGCGACGAACGCCGCGATCATCGGCAGATCGTAGCGGGCGTAGTCCGCCACGCAGTTGTGCCGATACGCCAGGTTTCGTGGCGACAGGCCATGACCGCGCATCTCAGCGACCCACACATCGAAACCGGCGCGCACCAGATAAGGCGCAAGCCCCATGCATGCAGGTGAATACCAAAAGCGTCGGTTGGAAAAGCTGCCATGCAGCAGAATCACCGGTACGCCGCGAGCCTGCGCCTGCTCCGCCAAACCCAAGCGAGTAACGGCCAGTTCAACGCTGAAATCTGGGCTATTACCCGGTTTGAGGCGGTAGACATCTTCACTCAAATCGCCACGCAGCTCGGCACTCAACAACGCTACGGGAAACAACTCACTACTGCTTTGCATCTTCTTCGCTCTGACACAACAGATAGCTTGCCGCGACGGGTCAACCGGCGGACAGGCACAACATTCAAAATCGGGTGAAGCAGCCAGAACGGTGCTTCACAAAAACGCCTTGAGCGATGGTCACACCACCCTGAACGGCCCGCAGAGTAATCGCCGGGAGCGGCGCTTACAAAAAAGGGCAGGTAGAACCTGCCCTCGGGTCATCCTTCAGACCATTCGATCAGCTGGGCTGAGCTTCGGCCAGGAAGAACCAGGTTTCCAATACTGAATCCGGGTTCAGGGAAACGCTTTCGATGCCCTGATCCATCAACCAACGTGCCAGATCGGGGTGGTCCGACGGGCCCTGACCGCAGATGCCGATGTACTTGCCAGCCTTGTTGCAGGCCTGGATGGCGTTCGACAGCAGCTTCTTGACCGCCGGGTTACGCTCATCGAACAGGTGCGCGACGATCCCGGAATCACGATCCAGCCCCAGGGTCAGCTGAGTCAGGTCGTTGGAGCCAATGGAGAAGCCGTCGAAGTACTCGAGGAACTCGTCAGCCAGAATGGCGTTGGATGGCAGTTCGCACATCATGATGACCTTCAGACCATCTTGACCGCGCGCCAGGCCGTTCTCGGCCAGCAGATCCACGACCTGCTTGGCTTCGCCCAAGGTGCGCACGAACGGTACCATGATCTCGACGTTGGTCAGGCCCATCTCGTTGCGCACTTTCTTCAGCGCACGGCATTCCAGCTCGAAGCAATCACGGAACGACTCGCTGATGTAGCGCGAGGCACCGCGGAAACCCAGCATCGGGTTTTCTTCTTCCGGCTCGTAGAGCTTGCCGCCGATCAGGTTGGCGTATTCATTGGACTTGAAGTCCGACAGACGCACGATGACCTTCTTCGGCCAGAACGCCGCGGCCAGGGTACTGATGCCCTCAACCAGCTTCTCTACATAGAAGCTCACCGGATCAGGATAACCGGCGATGCGCTTCTCGACGCTTTCGCGGATTTCCGGCGGCAGGCCGTCCATGTTCAGCAGCGCCTTGGGGTGCACGCCGATCATGCGGTTGATGATGAATTCCAGGCGCGCCAGGCCGATACCGGCGTTGGGCAGCTGGGCGAAATCGAAAGCGCGATCCGGATTGCCGACGTTCATCATGATCTTGAACGGCAGTTCGGGCATGGCGTCGACCGAGTTCTTGCGAACGTCGAAGCCCAACTCACCTTCGAAAATGAAGCCGGTGTCACCCTCGGCGCAGGAAACCGTCACGCCCTGGCCATCGCGCAGTACGTGAGTGGCATTGCCACAACCGACCACCGCCGGAATACCCAGCTCACGGGCGATGATCGCCGCGTGGCAGGTACGCCCGCCACGGTTGGTGACGATGGCGCTGGCACGTTTCATCACCGGTTCCCAATCCGGGTCGGTCATGTCGGAAACCAGTACGTCGCCGGGCTGGACCTTGTCCATCTCGGACACATCGTTGATCACCCGCACCTTGCCGGCACCGATTTTCTGGCCGATTGCGCGACCTTCCACCAGTACGGTGCCGGTTTCCTTGAGCAGGTAACGCTCCATCACCGTGGCGCTGGCGCGGCTTTTCACGGTTTCCGGGCGGGCCTGAACGATGTACAGCTTGCCGTCATCGCCATCTTTGGCCCACTCGATGTCCATCGGGCGGCCGTAGTGTTTTTCAATGATCATGGCCTGTTTGGCCAGTTCGCTGACCTCGGCATCGCTGAGGCAGAAGCGCGCGCGGTCGGCGCGCTCGACGTCGACCACCTTGACCGACTTGCCGGCCTTGGCTTCATCGCCGTAGATCATCTTGATCGCCTTGCTGCCCAGGTTGCGCCGCAGGATCGCCGGACGACCGGCCTCCAGCGTCTGCTTGTGAACATAGAATTCGTCAGGGTTGACCGCGCCCTGCACCACCGTCTCACCCAGGCCGTAGGCGCCAGTGATAAATACCACATCGCGAAAGCCCGACTCGGTATCGAGGGTGAACATCACGCCGGCGGTGCCGGTTTCCGAGCGCACCATGCGCTGTACGCCGGCAGACAGGGCGACCAGCTTGTGGTCGAAGCCCTGGTGCACGCGGTAGGCGATGGCGCGGTCGTTGAACAGCGAGGCGAAAACTTCCTTGGCGGCGCGGATGACGTTTTCCACGCCGCGGATGTTCAGGAAGGTTTCCTGCTGGCCGGCAAAGGATGCATCGGGCAGGTCTTCAGCGGTGGCCGAGGAGCGCACGGCGACTGCCATATTGTCATTGCCGTTCGCCATGGCAGCGAAGGCGGTGCGAATCTGCTCGTTGAGCTCGGCCGGGAACTCGGCGTCCATCACCCACTGGCGAATCTGCGCGCCGGTCTTGGCCAGGGCGTTGACGTCGTCGACATCCAGGGCGTCCAGCGCTTCGTGGATCTGCGCGTTGAGGCCGCTCTGCTCAAGGAAGTCGCGATAGGCCTGGGCTGTCGTGGCGAAACCACCGGGAACCGAAACGCCAGCGCCCGCCAGGTTGCTGATCATCTCGCCGAGGGAGGCGTTCTTGCCCCCTACATGCTCGACGTCGTGATTGCCGAGCTTATCGAGGGAAACTACGTACTCTGCCAAGGTGATCTCTCCACTTCAGTGTTGGAAAAGCTCATGGGGCTGGAAACGCCGTCGGCATGCGCCGGGTGGACAATGGCCTGGCCCTGGAAAATAAGTAACAATGCAAACCCATCAGGGCCGGCAAAAAACCGACCTATCATAGCCAAGATTCGTTCCCAGCTTATAGGCCATTTGCGCAATGACACGAACCGCGTACTTCATCTCGGACGGCACCGGTATCACCGCCGAAGCATTGGGGCAAAGCCTGCTGGCCCAGTTCGAGACCATCGGCTTCACCAAGCTCACGCGGCCGTACGTCGACAGCGTTGAAAAAGCGCGCGCCATGGTACAACAAATCAATAATGCCGCTGAAAAAGACGGCGCTAACCCGATCATCTTCGCGACCATCGTTGACCAGCAGATCCACGACATCCTGGCCGAGTCGCGCGGCTTCATGATCGATATCTTCTCGACCTTCCTGGCGCCGCTGGAGCAGGAACTCGCCTCGCACTCCTCCTACTCGGTAGGCAAGGCGCACTCGATCAGCGGCAACGCCAACTACATGGAGCGCATCGAAGCGGTCAACTTCGCCCTCGACAACGACGATGGCGCGCGCACCCATTACTACGACAAGGCCGACCTGATCCTGGTCGGGGTGTCGCGTTGCGGCAAAACCCCGACCTGCCTTTATATGGCCATGCAATACGGCATTCGCGCCGCCAACTACCCGCTTACCGAGGACGACATGGAGCGGCTGCAACTGCCGGCCTCCCTGAAGAAATACCGCGAGAAGCTATTCGGCCTGACCATTGACCCGGACCGCCTGGCGGCGATTCGCAACGAGCGCAAGCCCAACAGCCGCTACGCCAGCTACGCTCAGTGCGAGTTCGAGGTGCGCGAGGTGGAAAGCCTGTTCCGCCGCGAATCGATAAACTTCATCGACTCCACGCATTTCTCGGTCGAGGAAATCTCCGCCAAGATCCTGGTGGAAAAAGGCGTCGAACGACGCTTCAAATAACGCTCCGATGAGGGTCTCGCCATGACGCTGTCCGACGCCGTGCTTTTCGCTCCGCTCGCTTTTCTTATCGCGTTGACGCCGGGGCCCAACAACTTCTGCGCGATGAACAACGGCATCCGCCACGGCATCGGCGCAGCGCTGCTGGCCACCACCGGGCGGGTGGCGGCATTCACCATCTTTCTGAGCATTTCCGCCGTCGGGCTCGGCGCCATGCTGCTGGCGTCGGAAACCGCCTTCACGGTGATCAAATGGATCGGCGCGCTGTACCTGCTGTATCTGGGCATCAGTGCCTGGCGTAGCCGTGAGTTCAGTGGCCTGGATCTCGAGGGCGCCGTGCCGGTCGTGCAGCCGCAGCGCCAGCTCGGCAAGCTGATGCTGCAGGAGTTTCTGATCGGCATCAGCAATCCCAAGGCTATTCTGCTGTTCGCGGCGGTGTTCCCGCAGTTCATCAAGCCAGGCGAGCCGGCTACCGAGCAGTTCATCTACCTGGGCGCCACCTACCTGCTGGCCGAATACGCAGCCTCGCTGGTCTACGCCCTGTTCGGCCGGCAGATCCGCCGCTTCATCCGCACGCGGCGAGGCGCGCAGCGCTTGAACCGTACCACCGGCGCCTTCTTCATGGGCGCTGGTGGCCTGTTGCTCAGTACGACGCAGCGTTAAGGCTAGGCCGGCACACGCACCCAGCCCTCCATCAGGATCCGCGCACTGCGGCTCATGATCGCCTTGGTGACCACCCAACTGCCGTCCACCTGACTGGCCTCGGCGCCAACGCGCAAGGTGCCGGACGGGTGGCCGAAGCGCACCGCCTGCAGCTCGCCGCCGCCCGCTGCCTGGTTGACCAGCGTGCCAGGCACCGCCGCCGCCGCGCCGATGGCCACCGCGCAGGTGCCCATCATGGCGTGGTGCAGCTTGCCCATGGATAGCGCCCGCACCAGCAGGTCGACCTCGCCCGCCTCGACCGTCTTGCCACTCGAGGCGGCGTAACTTTTCGGTGGGCTGATGAAGGCGATCTTGGGCGTGTGCTGGCGAGTCAACGCCTCCTCCGGCGTCTTGATCAAGCCCATTCGCAACGCGCCAGCCACGCGTATCCGCTCGAAACGCGCCAACTGCGCCGGGTCCGAGTTGATGTCTTCGCGCAGTTCGGTGCCTTGATAGCCAATATCAGCGGCGTTGACGAAGATCGTCGGAATACCTGCACTGATCATGGTCGCCTTGAAAATACCGACACCCGGTACGTCCAGCTCGTCCACCAGATTACCGGTGGGAAACATCGAACCGCCCTCCTCGCCATCCTCGGACGGGTCGAGGAACTCCAGCACGATCTCCGCCGCCGGGAAGGTCACGCCGTCCAGCTCGAAGTCTCCGGTTTCCTGTACCTGGCCATTGCTGACCGGTACATGGGCGATGATGGTCTTGTGGATGTTGGCCTGCCAGATGCGCACCACGCAGGTGCCGTTGTCGGGAATCCGCGCGGGGTCGAGCAGACCGGCATGGATGGCGAAGGCGCCGGCGGCGGTGGACAGGTTGCCGCAATTGCCGCTCCAGTCGACGAAGGCCTTGTCGATGGACACCTGACCGTAGAGGTAGTCGACATCATGATCCGGCCGGCTGCTTTTCGACAGGATCACGCATTTGGAGGTGCTCGACGTCGCACCGCCCATGCCATCGATATGCGCCGAGTACGGATCGGGGCTGCCGATCACCCGCATGAACAGTCGATCACGGACCTCGCCTGGCGCCTGACAGGGCTCGGGCAGATCTTGCAGCCGGAAGAACACGCCCTTGCTGGTACCGCCACGCATATAGGTGGCGGGGATTTTTACTTGAGGCAGATAAGCCATGGGGGCAGTCCTGATAGAAAATGGTGGTGCTGGTTTTTCCCGAATTACATCCTGGCTATGCGCTAAACAAATCATAGGGTGGATAGGGGCGCGTAGATCACGCCTCATCCATCCACAGTGGAACTCGCCACGGTGGATGGAAAAGCGCCATCCACCCTACGTGATCACGCCACCGCGCCTTCGAGGAAGTCCTTGGCGAAGCGCTGCAGCACACCGCCGGCCTTGTACACGCTGACGTCGGCGGCAGTGTCCAGGCGGCAGGTCACCGGCACGCGCAGCACCTCGCCGTTGCGGCGTTTGACCACCAGGGTAAGGTCGCAGCGCGGCGCGATCTCGCCTTCGACGTCATAGGTCTCGGTGCCGTCCAGGCCCAAGGTCAGGCGCGTGGTGCCTGGTTTGAATTCCACCGGCAGCACGCCCATGCCCACCAGGTTGGTGCGATGGATGCGCTCGAAGCCTTCGGCAACGATCACTTCCACACCCGCCAGACGCACGCCCTTGGCCGCCCAGTCGCGCGACGAGCCTTGGCCGTAGTCGGCGCCGGCGACGATGATCAGGTTCTGCTTGCGCTTCATATAAGTCTCGATCGCCTCCCACATGCGCATCACCTGGCCCTCGGGCTCCACCCGGGCCAGCGAGCCCTTCTTCACCTGCCCGTCGACCACCACCATCTCGTTGACCAACTGCGGGTTGGCGAAGGTGGCACGCTGTGCAGTCAGATGGTCACCCCGGTGAGTGGCGTAGGAATTGAAGTCCTCCTCCGGCAAGCCCATCTTGTGCAGGTATTCGCCCGCCGCCGAGTCCAGCAGGATGGCGTTGGACGGCGACAGGTGATCGGTGGTGATGTTGTCCGGCAGGATTGCCAGCGGCAGCATGTCCTTGAGCGTGCGTTCACCGGCCAGGGCGCCTTCCCAGTACGGCGGGCGACGGATATAGGTGGACATCGGGCGCCAGTCGTACAAAGGGCTCTCGGCCTCCTGCACGCTGCCCAGGTCGAACATAGGGATATAGATCTGCTTGAACTGCTCGGGCTTCACCGAGGCAGCGACGATGGCGTCGATCTCCTCGTCGCTCGGCCACAGATCCTTCAGCGTGATCGGGTTGCCCTGGGCATCGCTGCCCAGCACATCCTGCTCGATATCGAAGCGTACGGTACCGGCGATGGCATAGGCCACCACCAGCGGCGGCGAAGCCAGGAAGGCCTGCTTGGCATAGGGGTGGATACGCCCGTCGAAGTTGCGGTTACCCGAGAGCACGGCCGTGGCGTACAGGTCGCGGTCGATGATCTCTTTCTGGATAAGCGGATCGAGGGCGCCGGACATGCCATTACAGGTGGTGCAAGCGTAAGCGACGATGCCGAAGCCGAGCTGCTCCAATTCCGACAGCAGACCGGCCTCCTCCAGATACAGCTTGGCGACTTTTGAACCCGGCGCGAACGAGGTTTTCACCCAGGGCTTGCGCACAAGGCCCAGCGCGTTGGCCTTCTTCGCCACCAGGCCGGCGGCGATGACGTTGCGCGGGTTGGAGGTGTTGGTGCAACTGGTGATGGCAGCGATGATCACCGCGCCATCGGGCATCAGCCCCTGGGCTTCTTCGCCCTTGCCGGCTTGCAGCTTGGCTTCGTCGGCGATGCCGCGCTCGGCCAGGGCCGAGGTGGGCAGGCGGCGGTGCGGGTTGCTGGGACCTGCCATATTGCGCACCACGCTGCCTAGGTCGAAGCGCAGCACACGCTCGTACTCGGCGGTTTTCAGCGCGTCGCTCCACAGGCCGAGGGTCTTGGCGTAGGTTTCCACCAGCGCCACCTGCTCTGGCTCACGGCCAGTGAGCTTGAGGTAATCGATGGTCTGGCCGTCGATATAGAACATCGAAGCCGTCGCACCATACTCGGGGCACATATTGGAAATGGTCGCGCGGTCGCCGATGGACAGGCTGTCCGCGCCCTCGCCAAAGAACTCGACCCAGGCACCCACTACCCGCTCCTTGCGCAGGAACTCGGTCAGCGCCAGGACGATATCGGTGGCGGTGATACCCGGTTGGCGCTTGCCGGTCAGCTCGACGCCGACGATATCCGGCAGGCGCATCATCGAGGGGTGGCCGAGCATCACCGTCTCGGCCTCCAGGCCGCCGACGCCGATGGCGATCACGCCCAGGGCATCGACGTGCGGGGTGTGCGAGTCGGTGCCGACGCAGGTGTCGGGAAACGCGATGCCGCCGCGCGCCTGGATCACCGGGCTCATCTTCTCCAGGTTGATCTGGTGCATGATGCCGTTGCCGGCCGGGATCACGTCGACGTTCTTGAAGGCGGTTTTGGTCCAGTCGATGAAGTGAAAGCGGTCCTCGTTGCGGCGATCCTCGATGGCGCGGTTCTTCTCGAAGGCGTCCGGGTCGAAACCTGCAGCTTCCACGGCCAGGGAGTGGTCGACGATCAGCTGGGTCGGCACCACCGGGTTGACCTTGGATGGGTCACCACCTTTTTCGGCGATGGCGTCACGCAGGCCGGCCAGGTCGACCAGCGCGGTCTGGCCGAGAATGTCGTGGCAGACTACGCGTGCCGGGTACCAGGGAAAGTCCAGGTCGCGCTTGCGGTAGACCAGTTGCTCCAGCGCGGCGGTCAGATCCTGCGGCTCGCAACGGCGTACCAGTTGCTCGGCAAGCACGCGCGAGGTGTAGGGCAGCTTCGCCCAGGCACCGGCCTGGATCGCATCCACCGCCTCACGGGCATCGAAGTAATCCAGCGCGGTGCCAGGCAGGCGCTTGCGGTATCTGCTATTCACGGTGTCGTTCATGGTGTTTTCCATGATTAGTTATTTGCGGTCCTTGAGCGGCACGAACTTCAGGTCTTCGGGGCCTGTGTAGTTGGCGCTCGGGCGGATGATCTTGCCGTCGATGCGCTGCTCAATGACGTGGGCGGACCAGCCGGCAGTGCGGGCGATGACGAACAGCGGCGTGAACATGGCAGTGGGCACGCCCATCATGTGGTAGCTCACGGCACTGAACCAGTCGAGGTTGGGGAACATCTTCTTGATGTCCCACATGATGGTTTCCAGGCGCTCGGCGATGTCGAACATCTTGTTGTTGCCCTGCTCGGCAGACAGCTCGCGGGCGACTTCCTTGATCACCTTGTTGCGCGGATCACTGACGGTGTAGACCGGGTGGCCGAAGCCGATCACCACCTCTTTCTTCTCCACCCGCGCACGAATATCGGCCTCCGCCTCATCGGGGGTGTCGTAGCGTTTCTGGATCTCGAAAGCCACCTCGTTGGCGCCGCCGTGCTTGGGCCCACGCAATGCGCCGATACCACCGGCGATGGCGGAAAACAAATCAGACCCGGTGCCGGCGATCACCCGCGAAGTGAAGGTCGACGCATTGAATTCGTGCTCGGCATACAGGTTCAGCGAAGTGTGCATGGCGCGCACCCAGGAATCGCCAGGCACTTTGCCGTGCAACAGATGCAGGAAATGCCCACCGATGGAGTCGTCGTCGGTCTCTACGTCGATGCGCTTGCCGTTGTGGCTGAAGTGGTACCAATAGAGCAGCATCGAGCCGAGCGAGGCCATCAGCTTGTCAGCGATATCCCGCGCGCCGGGGTGGTTGTGATCATCCTTCTCCGGCGACAGGCAACCGAGCACCGACACCCCGGTGCGCATCACATCCATCGGGTGGGCCGAAGGCGGCAGCTGCTCCAGCGCGACCTTGAGTGCTGCGGGCAATCCACGCAGCGCCTTGAGCTTGGCCTTGTAGGCGGTCAATTCGGCCACGGTCGGCAGTTTGCCGTGTACCAGCAGGTGAGCGATTTCCTCGAACTCGCAGGTGTTGGCAACATCGAGAATGTCATAACCGCGGTAATGCAGGTCGTTGCCGGTGCGCCCCACGGTGCACAGCGCAGTGTTGCCGGCGGCGGTGCCGCTCAGGGCAACGGATTTCTTCGGTTTGAAGCCCGCAACGGTGGTGTCGGTGGCGCTCATCAGTCTCTCCTTTCATCCGCAGGGGATGTCTTGTTGTTATGCACGGGCTGCAGCGCAGCCCGCCAGGCGATCACTTCTTGGCGGCGAATAGCGCGTCGAGTTTCTGCTCGAAGGCGTGATAACCGATGCGGTCATACAGCTCGGCACGGGTCTGCATCTGTTCGACCACGTCCTGCTGATGACCATTCTGGCGAATCGAGGTGTAAACACTTTCCGCTGCCTTGTTGGCCGCGCGGAACGCCGACAGTGGGTAGAGCTGGATGGCCACGCCCACCAAGGCCAACTCGTCGCGAGTGAACAACGGCGTGGCGCCGAATTCGGTGATATTGGCCAGTATCGGCACGCTCAGTGCCTCGACGAAGCGCTGGTAGGTGGGCAGATCAACGGCGGCTTCGGCGAAGATGCCGTCGGCGCCCGCCTCCACATAACGAAGGCAACGCTCGATGGCGGCGTCCACGCCCTCGGCCTGGATCGCATCGGTGCGGGCGATCAGGAAGAAGTCCGGATCGGTCTTGGCATCGGCGGCCGCCTTGACCCGGTCGACCATTTCCTCGCAGGAAACGATTTCCTTGCCCGGGCGGTGACCGCAACGCTTGGCGCCGACCTGATCCTCGATGTGCGCCGCCGCCGCGCCGGCCTTGATCAGGCTCTTGATGGTGCGCTCGATATTGAAGGCGCTGGGCCCGAAGCCGGTGTCGATATCGACCATAAGCGGCAAATCGCAGACGTCGGTAATGCGGCGTACATCGATCAGCACATCTTCCAGGGTGTTGATGCCCAGGTCCGGCAAACCTAGCGAGCCCGCCGCCACACCGCCGCCGGATAGGTAGATCGCCTTGAAGCCGGCACGCTGGGCCAGCAGCGCATGGTTGGCGTTGATCGCGCCGATCACCTGCAGCGGTTGCTCTTCGGCGAGGGCCTGGCGGAAACGCTGGCCGGCGGAAAGCTGGGTCATGAATTACCTCGAGTCTTGGATGAAGTGGCGAGCGCGTCTTTATAGTGGCGCTCGATATTGCGTTTGGAGGCGCCGATATGACGGCGCATCAGCAGCTCGGCCAGTTCGCCGTCACGGTCGGCAATGGCGTCGAGAATACGGTGGTGTTCGGCGAAGGCCTGGTGCGGCCGATTGGGCGTGGCGGAAAACTGCAGCCGGTACATGCGCACCAGCTGATACAGCTCGTCGCACAGCAACTTGGCCAGGGTACGGTTGCCGCTGCCCTGGATGATCCGGTAGTGGAAGTCGAAGTCGCCTTCCTGCTGGTAGTAGCCGACGCCGGCCTGGAACGCGGCATCCTGCTCGTGCAGCTCCAGCACCCGGCGCAAGTCGTCGATCTCCTCCTGGCTCATGCGCTCGGCCGCCTGACGGCAGGCCATGCCTTCCAGAGATTCGCGAATTTCGTACAGTTCTATCAGCTCGGCGTGACTGAGCGACACCACCCGCGCGCCCACATGGGGCACCCGCACCAAAAGCTTCTGCCCTTCCAGCCGGTGAATCGCCTCACGCAACGGCCCGCGGCTGATACCGTAGGTACGCGCCAGCTCCGGCTCGGAAATCTTCGAGCCCGGGGCAATCTCGCCACGCACGATGGCCAGCTGAATCTGGCGGAAGACGTTTTCGGCCAGCGTGCCGGAGTCATCCCCGTTACTGTGAACCTCAATGGCATCCAGCATATTGTCGACACTCAAAGCGATATCTGCCTAGATAAACCGATAAAATCCGATTTTTCAAGCAACAACTGTCGACAATCTTGAAGGCGGCGTGACGAAGACGCACTGCGATCAATCAGCAAGCCACGTGGCTGCCCCATACAGCCCCCGCTTGGCGTTGAATTACTCGCTGTAGCACTTGTCTATCCAGCCGCGATTGCATGCCGAAACACCGGCGCTGACAACTGCAGCCAAAAGCCTTAGCAAACAGATAGATGCAACTGTGACAAGGCACCAAGGCCGCGCCGCACAAGCGATTGTCAGCGCGTTCGCTGGCCATGCTAGACTTCGCCTCATTTAGCCATCCGACCGCTGCTGCGGCGGCTGTGATGGCCGTCTTCAATGGCGCATGGATCGTCCCATCGCTTCACCGACTCAAGGACCCATGAGACTTCATTTCCTAACTACTCTGCCCTGCTTGCTGGCGCTTTCTTGCCACGCTATTGCAGCGGACAAAACCATCTACGGCCTGAACGAATACGTCAGCCTCGACATCGACGTGCAAGTGGCGGCCAAGCTCGACACTGGCGCCCAGACTGCCTCGCTCAGCGCCCGCGACATCGAACGATTCAAGCGCGACGGTGAACGCTGGGTGCGTTTCTATCTGGCCATCG
This sequence comes from Phytopseudomonas punonensis, assembly GCF_900142655.1. Classification (GTDB taxonomy): domain Bacteria; phylum Pseudomonadota; class Gammaproteobacteria; order Pseudomonadales; family Pseudomonadaceae; genus Aquipseudomonas; species Aquipseudomonas punonensis. The sequence continues at coordinate 130,460 of NZ_FRBQ01000008.1, forward strand.
ACGATGCCCATGCGCACCCGATCGAGCGGCCACTGGCCCGCATCAGCAAGATCAAGCGGCGTGCCGGCGATGTCGACGAAGATGACGAGAAGACCTATACCGCACGCCCAGTGATCGAACTCGACGTGTGCATGGGCGGTGCCAAGCGCCAGATCGAAGTGAACCTTACCGATCGCAGCGCGTTTCAATATCCGCTCTTGATCGGCTCCGACGCGCTTAAGCGCTTCGATGCCCTGGTCGACCCAAGCCTAAAATATGCAGCAGGGAAACCTGACTGCTCCAACGCAAAATCCGGCGAGTAATCCCCATGCGCTCTCTTACCCTGCATCTGAAAATCCTGATCACCGTATTGGTGACACTGGGCGTTCTGATTACGGCCTATCAGATTTTCATCCTCGGCATTCCGGTCAGCAGTGACGAAACCGACGACCTCTGGAACATCGACACCCGGGTCGAATTCCAGGCCAATGGTCGCGACCCGATCAAGCTGCAGATGTTCGTACCGCCGCTGAATCAGGATTACGTCAGCCTCAATGAGAGCTTCATCTCCAACAACTATGGGGTGAGCGTCAATCGTGCCGATGGCAACCGTAAGGTGACCTGGTCGGCCCGCCGCGCCAGCGGCAAGCAGACGCTCTACTACCGTCTGGTACTGACCAAGCGCTACAGCGGTGAGCAGGCCAAGCCAAAGGGCCCGATCTTCCGCGACAGCATCCCGGTGGAAGGCCCCGAGAAAATCGCTGCAGAGGCGCTGCTGGCGCCGATTCGCCAGCACTCGGCCGACGTCGAAACGTTCATCAGCGAAACCATCAAACGCGTCAACAACACCAATGACGACAACGCCAAGCTGCTGCTCGGCGGCGATGCCTCGACCCTCAAGAAAGCCCAGGCCGTGGAGCTTTTGCTGTCCATTGCCCACGTGCCGATGGAGCGCGTGCACACCATTCGCCTGGCCGCCGATATTCAGCAAAGCCCGGAACTGTGGCTGCGCAGCTTCAACGGGGACCGCTGGCTGTACTTCAACCCGGAAACCGGCGAGCAGGGCCTGCCGGCTGATCGTCTGGTCTGGTGGACCGGTGACGAATCGTTGGTCACGCTCGATGGCGGCCGCCAGGCGACGACCACATTCACACTGAACAACAGCGAGATGAACGCTATTCGCCTCGCTCAGCTAACCGACGAAAACACCGACGCCGACTTCCTGGAGTACTCGCTGTACGGCCTGCCGCTGCAAACCCAGCAGACCTTCATGATCATGGTGATGATCCCGATCGGCGTGCTGGTGATTCTGATCCTGCGTAACCTCGGCGGCCTGCAGACCCTCGGCACCTTCACCCCGGTACTGATCGCCCTGGCCTTCCGTGAAACCCAGCTGGGCTTCGGGATATTCCTGTTCACGGTGATCACCGCGCTAGGTCTGTCACTGCGCTCCTATCTTGAGCACCTGAAGCTACAGATGCTGCCAAGGCTATCAGTGGTACTGACCTTCGTCGTGGTGCTTATCGCTACCATCAGCCTGTTCAGCCACAAGCTGGGCCTGGAACGCGGCCTGTCCGTTGCCCTGTTCCCGATGGTGATTCTGACCATGACCATCGAACGCCTGTCGATCACCTGGGAAGAGCGCGGCGGCAGCCATGCCTTCAAGGTCGCCATCGGCACCCTGTTCGCAGCAACCATCGCGCATCTGCTGATGACCGTACCGGAGCTGATTTACTTCGTGTTCACCTTCCCAGCGATTCTGCTGATTCTGGTGGGCTTCATGCTGGCGATGGGTCGCTACCGCGGCTACCGCCTGACCGAACTGTTCCGCTTCAAAGCCTTCCTGAAGGATTGAGCCAATGTTAGGTCTCTGGAAAACCTGGAAGGCCCTTGAAGCCAAGGGCATCATGGGCATCAACCGCCGCAACGCGGACTATGTGCTCAAGTACAACAAGCGTCACCTGTATCCGATCGTCGATGACAAGATCATCACCAAGGAGCGGGCCATCGAAGCGGGCATCCACGTGCCGGAAATGTACGGGGTGATCTCCACCGAGAAGGAAATCGACAACCTCGACAAGATCATTGGCGAGCGCAGCGATTTCGTCGTCAAGCCGGCCCAAGGCGCCGGTGGCGACGGCATTCTGGTGATCGCCGACCGCTTCGAGGATCGCTTCAAGACGGTGTCGGGCAAGATCGTCAGCCACTCGGAAATCGAGCAGCAGATCTCCAGCATTCTCTCGGGGCTGTACTCGCTTGGCGGCCACCGCGATCGTGCACTGATCGAGTATCGGGTAACGCCGGACAGCATCTTCAAAAGCATCAGCTACGAAGGCGTGCCGGACATCCGCATCATCGTACTGATGGGCTACCCGGTGATGGCCATGCTGCGCCTGCCAACCCGCCAGTCGGGCGGCAAGGCCAACCTGCACCAGGGCGCCATCGGCGTCGGTGTGGACCTGGCCACTGGCGTGACGCTGCGAGGCACCTGGCTGAACAACAAGATCAGCAAGCACCCGGACACCACCAATGCGGTGGATGGCGTACAGCTGCCGAACTGGGATGGCTTTATGAAACTCGCCGCTGGCTGCTATGAGCTGTGCGGCCTGGGCTATATCGGCGTCGACATGGTGCTGGACCAGGACAAGGGCCCACTGATTCTCGAGCTCAACGCCCGCCCAGGCTTGAACATCCAGATCGCCAACGACTGTGGCCTCACCCATCGCGCCCACGCGGTGGAGGCTCGCCTGGAAGAGCTCAAAGCCAAGGGCATCCAGGAAAACGCCGAAGAACGTACCCGCTTCTCGCAGAAACTGTTTGGGCACATTCCGCCTGCTGAAATCTGATGCAAGCAGCCTGCTGTCGAGCGCTATCGACAGTAGGCTTTCTGCAAACAGAAGCTTCAGACTCAAAGAGTGCGTGTGGCATCAGCGCCCCGAACGTATTGTTGATTTGCTACCATCGCCCTCCTCATCTACATGCCTCGGAGCCCGCAATGGATCTCGATCTGGACAGACTCAACGCAGAATTCGCCAACCAGCCACAAAAGCTGGTCGAGTGGGCAATCGGCCTGGGCAAACCAGCGATCTGCACCACCAACTTCCGCCCGTTCGAAGCGGTGATTCTGCACATGGTCAGCCAGGCCAAAGCCGATATTCCGATTGTGTGGATGGATAGCGGTTACAACACCGAGGCGACCTACAAGTTCGCCGATGAGGTCACCAAGCAGCTCGGCCTCAACCTGATCACCTACCTGCCCAAGCGCAGCCGCGCTCACCGCGAGGCCATAGACGGCCCGACGCCAGGCCTGGACGATCCGCGCCACGCTGCCTTCACCGAAGAAGTGAAACTGGAGCCTTTCGCCCGCGCCCTGCGCGAAACAGCGCCAAGCGTCTGGTTCACAGCTCTGCGGGCTACCGATACCGCCGTTCGCGCACAGATGCAGCCGGTGAGCATCAACCCGGATGGCCTTATCAAGGTCGCCCCGCTGCTGCACTGGTCCTCCAAGGATCTTTATCAGTACCTGACCGCCCACGGCCTGCCGAACAACTTTGACTACTTCGACCCGACCAAGGGCGAAGACAACCGGGAATGCGGCCTGCACCTGAGCCACTGATCCCGAACCAATAAGAATGGCGCCTCTTGGCGCCATTTTTCGTTTCTGCTGCGTCGATCAGTGCAGCGGCAACTTCACATCCTTGAACAACTCTTCGAGCTCGACCTTGTTGTGGCACTGCACGGCCTTGGCCAGCACATCACGGGTCAGGTGCGGAGCGAATGTCTCGATGAAGTCGCACATGAAGCCACGCAAGAAAGTGCCACGGCGGAAGCCGATGCGGGTCACGCTGGACTCGAACAGCTCGCTGGCATCGAGCACCACCAGATCAGGATCCAGCTTCGGATCGACCGCCATCCCCGCAACGATCCCCACGCCCAGACCAAGGCGCACGTAGGTTTTGATCACGTCGGCATCGACGGCGGTGAATACCACCTTGGGCGTCAGCCCGCGATGACTAAAGGCTTCGTCGAGCTTGGAGCGGCCGGTAAAGCCGAAGGTGTAGGTGACGATTTCGTGCTCGGCCAGCGCTTCGAGCGTCAGCTTCGGCAGCTTGCTCAGCGGATGGCCTTGAGGAACGATCACACAGCGATTCCAGCGATAGCACGGCATCATCACTAGGTCGTTATAGAGCTCCAAACCTTCGGTCGCGATGGCGAAGTCGACGGTGCCATCGGCGGCCATCTCGGCGATCTGCGTTGGCGTACCCTGGTGCATGTGCAGCGCGACATCCGGATACTGCTTGATGAAGCTGCTGATCACCGGCGGCAGCGCATAACGCGCCTGGGTATGGGTGGTGGCAATCGACAGCGTGCCCTTCTTCTCGTTGGAGAATTCCTGAGCGATCTGCTTGATGCTTTCGACCTTGCGCAAGATCTCCCCTGCGGTGGTGATGATGCGCTCACCGGCAGGCGTGACGCGGGTCAGGTGCTTGCCGCTACGGGCGAAGACTTCGACGCCCAGCTCATCCTCAAGCAGGCGGATCTGTTTGCTGATACCAGGCTGCGAGGTATAGAGGCTTTGCGCCGTGGCGGAAACGTTGAGGTCATGATGCGCGACTTCCCAGATGTAGCGCAGTTGCTGAAGCTTCATATATATCCCTCAAAGCGTATAGGCCGCCGCCTGATCGTCGATCAGCTATATAACCATATTAATGGTAGAGGCGGTACATATAGATTCTTTATCTGGGTAGAGTCACTTCATTCGTGACGGGATCGATGCTGCAGCATGGGTACCAGATAAACCGGCACATCGCACAGCTGCAGCAATCGAGCGGCGGTGCGACCCATGGGCACTTCAAGCGCTGCACCATGGCTATGACTGCCTACGACCAATAAATCCACCCCGAGTTTCTGGGTCTCCTCGAGAATCGAAATCGGCGGATCACCGCGCAACACGCTGACCGAGCCGATCAGCTCGAGATCCTCACGGTTGTCGCCCAGTTCGTCACGAAACCCCTCGAGCACACGCATTTCAATATTGTTCATCACCGTTTCCAGCCCGGTACTACGCAACTCCTTTAGGCGTACTTCATCAACGTAGGTTTGCAGCACCGACTCGGCAAACAGCCCCATTGGCTCCACCACATGCACCACATGCAAGCGCGCCTTGAAACTGCGCGCCATTGCCAGGGCGTGCTGCAGAACATAAGGCGCATACAAACCAAGATCTGTAGCGTAGAGAATCGAACGAATCATGCGGCCTCCTCAACTGCCGGCGCGGCGGGGCCTGGAATCAGCTTAGCAGCGCCTTTAAAAAGCGGCCGTTTATGATGACTCGCAGATATCGCCAGCAAAACTCGAGAGACTTGTGAGGGCGCGAAAGCCGTACAGGATCAGATCAAGGAAGCTCGTCAGGAACTCTCTCAAACGCTTCGGCCAGTGCTTCCTGAAGCTCTAATGCAGTGAGACGGCTATGCAGCGCACCGAGAAACTCGCCATCGTGCACCACAAAGAAGGCCGGCAACCGCAAGACTTCATAGCGCTGCACCAGGCCATAGTTGTCGCCAGCATCGATCCACGCCAATCGCTCGATTGGCAACGCCATATGCGCCAGCTGCTTGCGCGCGTAGCGGCACGCAGCGCAACCCTGGCTGGTAAAGATCACCAGCGAGGTGCCACGCAGACTCATCAATTGCCGATCGGCATCAAAATCTGTCAATTCCAATTGCGTCGTTATACTCGGCAAGGCAATATCAATCTGATGGCAACTGGAGTGGTCGTTCATGCGTCGCTTTCTTCGTCATAGCAGTAATCTGCCCGTGGAGTTGAGGCTACGTCGCCATCTGCCCAGCGCCAGCCAACGCCTCGACAATATCAGTCTCGGCGGTGCTGCGTGCCATTCAAATCACCCGCTGCCGCAAGGCACGCCCGTTGTGCTGCATATCCCGGTACTCGGTGAGCAGATAGCCTGCCACGGGCAAGTCGCCTGGTGCGCTCAGCAATCTGAAAGCTATCTGCTCGGCGTCACCTTCAGTGAACAAACGCCCGAGCTGCGCGCCCATATGGTCGAGCAAGTCTGCAATCTCGAACACTATCGCAGGCATCGCGAGCTACAGGCCGGCCAAGCACTGCCGCTTGAGCTCGTTGCTAAGGAATGGCGTGAGCAGCGACTGGCCATCTTTAGTCCATCGCGACCTTAAATATCATTGTCTAGGCGGGCGCTAACGCGCTAAGGTTCGGCTTCCCCGCTGTGCCCATACTGCTGTGCCCGCTGCACGGGGATCGCTGGCGGCCGGCTCCCGTGACCCGATGACCCACCTGATGAAAAGCACGATAGCTGAATTACCGATCAACGACCTGAACGTCGCCTCCAATGAAACGCTGATCACCCCCGAACAGATCAAGCTCGAGATCCCGCTGACCGAGAGCGCGCAGCGCACCGTAGCAGCAGGCCGCCAGGTGGTGCGCGACATCCTCGACGGCAAGGATCACCGCCTGTTCGTCGTCGTTGGTCCCTGTTCCATCCATGACATCAAAGCTGCCCACGAATACGCCGAACGCCTGAAAGTGCTGGCGGCGGAAGTGTCTGACACGCTTTATCTGGTCATGCGCGTGTACTTCGAGAAGCCGCGCACCACCGTGGGCTGGAAAGGCCTGATCAACGATCCGTACCTGGATGACTCCTTCAAGATCCAGGACGGCCTGCACATCGGTCGCAAGCTCTTGCTCGATCTCGCGGAAATGGGCCTGCCCACCGCTACCGAAGCGCTGGACCCGATTTCGCCGCAGTACCTGCAGGACCTGATCAGCTGGTCCGCAATCGGCGCGCGCACCACCGAATCGCAGACTCACCGGGAAATGGCCTCGGGCCTCTCCTCCGCTGTTGGCTTCAAGAACGGTACCGATGGCGGCCTAACGGTAGCCATCAATGCCCTGCAGTCGGTTTCCAGCCCGCATCGCTTCCTCGGTATCAATCAGCAAGGCGGCGTGTCGATCGTGACAACCAAGGGCAACGCCTACGGTCACGTGGTACTGCGCGGCGGCAACGGCAAGCCGAACTACGATTCGGTTAGCGTGGCGATTTGTGAGCAGGAACTGAAAAAGGCCGCGATCAAGCCAAATATCATGGTCGATTGCAGCCATGCCAACTCCAACAAGGATCCGGCGCTGCAGCCTCTGGTCATGGAAAACGTCGCCAATCAGATTCTCGAAGGCAACCAGTCGATCGTCGGCCTGATGGTCGAGAGTCATCTGGGCTGGGGTAGCCAGTCGATCCCCAAAGACCTCTCTCAGCTCAAGTACGGGGTATCGATCACCGATGCATGCATCGACTGGGAAAGCACCGAGAAGACCCTGCGCGGCATGCACGCCAAGCTCAAGAATGTGCTGCCCAAGCGCCAGCGCGGCTAAGGTAACTGCCATAAAAAACGCCGAGCATATGCTCGGCGTTTTTGGTGCGGCTAACACACTATTCCTGGTCAGGGGCCCCTTCAGTGCGCTCCATGTAACGCTCTACATAGGAGCAGGAAGCGATCACGGTGTAGCCCATGCGGTCAGCGTAATCGAGTGCGGTTTTAGTCAGCGCTGCTGCGATGCCGCGACCACGCAGCGAGTTAGGCACGAAGGTGCGATAGATATCCAGCGTCTGCTTGCCCAGATCCATGTAGGAGAGATAAGCGCGATCACCATCCACTGTGGTCTCGAACTGGTGACCGGCAAGGTCATGATGAATGGACAGTGGCTCGCTCATTACTACTCCTCTCGATTGGGCCAGACACGACATCCCTCGGCAGGGCCTGCGTACATCCGGTAACAATAGGATATAAAGCCATTGTGCACGGCAAAGGGCAAGGCAAAATCCCTATGCTTGGAAATTGAACATCGCTTCACGAGAAAGTCATTTCTCGAATCAACGAATCATCCGGCTTTCATCGGTCAATGCACACGAAGATTCGGTAGTAGAGCGTTAATTTTTAGAGAAAAAAATCGGAACCCTTGCCTGCTGTCCGTTTACTTACTAAAAGTTACAGGTAGTATGTACGCCGGTCATTTTCCGGGTTCGGGAAAGGGCTTCATTAAAAGCAAAAACTTACCCTAAGGGGAACACGATGAACAACGTTCTGAAATTCTCTGCTCTGGCTCTGGCCGCAGTTCTGGCTACCGGTTGCAGCAGCGTCACCAAAGAAACTGAAGCTCGTCTGACTGCTACCGAAGACGCAGCTGCTCGTGCTCAAGCCCGTGCCGACGAAGCCTATCGCAAGGCTGACGAAGCAATGGCTGCTGCTCAGAAGGCTCAGCAAACTGCTGACGAAGCCAACGAGCGCGCTCTGCGTATGCTGGAAAAAGCCAGCCGCAAGTAATAGCGACTGTTGGAAAAGCCGGCTCTTGAGCCGGCTTTTTTTATGCCTGCAGGTTTATGACTGCGCAAAAAACACGACGCCTTTACAGACGTCGTTCACCCTACTCTCACAACGCTGGTTTCAAAGCGTGGGAGATTGCGCCTGGATGACTGCATCACGCGGCGAGGCAATCTCCACTGGCAGACCATCGTGTGCTGCAACCACCTCACGCACCACATCCCAGTCGAGCGTATCTGCACTCAGATCGCTGCGCTTGATGAGTGCATTGACGACTTCGGTGTGATGATCAACGGCTGGAGCATCTTCCTCGCCAAGCGGCGTATGCGCTTCCAGGTAAACCTTGCCGCCACTCACGCCAAATTTGTAGGGCTCATTGACGATGCGTACCGGCGTACCGACCGGCACCTTGTCGGCCAGCTCAAGTACGTTGTTGTTGAGCATGCGGAAGCAACCATGGCTGACCCGCATGCCGATGCCGAACTTCTTGTTCGAGCCATGAATCAGGTAACCCGGCACCGACAACGACATTTTGTAGGGGCCAAGCGGATTATCCGGGCCTGGCGGCACGTAACTCGGCAGCGGATCCCCGTCGGCGGCGTGCTCTTCACGAATCGACTGCGGTGGGTACCAGCCCGGATTTGGCGTCTTGGCGGTGATGCGCGCTTCGGTTACCGGCGAGCTCCAGCCTTCGCGGCCGATACCCAGCGGATAGGTGTAGACGACGTTCTGGCCCTTCGGGAAGTAGTAAAGACGATACTCGGCCAGGTTGATCACGATGCCTTCGCGCGGGCCTGACGGCAGGATGTATCGAGTCGGCAGCACGATGTCGGTGCCTGCCCCCGGCAGCCACGCATCGACGCCTGGGTTGGCCGCGACCATTTCAAGATAGCCCAGATCGTTTGCGGTGCCGATATCGGCGAAGGTGTCTTCGTAACGCGCCTTGATCACCTTGATCTCGCCGACGATATCCTCACCGGGAGGCGGCAGTGGCAACTCCAGTGCAGCAGCGGAACCTGCCACACAAGCAACACACAACGACAGACAGCGGACAAGAGCTGAAACGCGCGGCGACATGCAGAAAACCTTCAAGGTGTTATGAGGATAGGGATTGATTGTATACCGTGGCGCATGTCAACGCCCCGGCCACGCAGGGCGCTCACCGCGCCGCTGGGCATCGAGCGTTGCCAGGCAGGCACGGCATAGCCGTCGATCCTGCAGTATAGGCCGCTCCAGATCACGCCAGAGCGGCTGCGCAGGCAGCAGGCCGCCACATAAGGTGCGGTCAGCATAGCCACCAAGCTCCAGCTGACGAGCGACCAGATGCACCTTCACCTCACGACAGGCGAACAGATCCAGCTGCTCGTCCGGTTCGATCAGTTGGTAAGCGTACAGAGACCAGCCGGGTCGCAACATTGAGGGCTCCAGAGCGGGGGCGCCACATTAGCCGAAACACCGTCAGCGGAAAAGCCCGTCACAGTAATGGTTTGAGCGTTGGCCAGACATTCTCGAGCAGCAGCGGCTGGGCCTCTACAGCGGGATGCACGCCATCGTCCTGCATCAGCTTATCGACACCACCCACGCCCTCCAGCAGGAAGGGAACCAGCGGCACATTCTTGTCCGCAGCTAGCTCGTCATAGACCCTGGCAAAAGCCGTGGTGTAGCGCTCGCCATAATTAGGCGGAATGCGCATGCCCAGCAGCAGCACCTTGGCTCCGGCGCTGCGCGACGCGTCGATCATGGCGGCAAGATTCTGTTGCAATTGGCTGGGCGGCAGGCCGCGCAGGCCATCATTGCCACCGAGCTCGACAATCACCAGATCCGGCTGGTGCTCGGAGAGCAGCGCAGGCAGGCGCGCGGCCCCGCCGGCACTGGTGTCGCCACTGATCGAGGCGTTGACTACCTGATGCTCAAAGCCTTCATCTCGCAGGCGCTCATCGAGCAGCTGAACCCAACCCTGGCGGGTATCCATGCCAAAAGCCGCGCTGATACTATCGCCGACGACCAACACGGTCCCCGCCTGCGCCATCTGCCCTACCAGCAGCAGGCCGAGCACGGCCCCTTTCCATATCGCACGCATCGGATTCCTCATGAGCTCTAGCATTCTGTCTGCGCAGAACCTTAACAAAGTGGTCTCCAGCGCGGAAGGCGAGTTGATCATCCTTCATGACCTGTCGCTGGAGTTGGAGAAAGGCGGCAGCCTGGCCATTGTTGGCAGCTCGGGCTCCGGTAAATCCACCCTGCTCGGCTTGCTCGCCGGGCTTGATCTACCGAGCAACGGCCGCATTCTGCTGGCGGGTAATGACCTGGGTAGCCTGGATGAAGACGCGCGCGCCCGGGTGCGCGCCGAGCATGTGGGTTTCGTGTTCCAGTCATTCCAACTGCTCGACAGCCTCAATGCCTTGGAAAACGTCATGCTTCCCCTCGAGCTTGAAGGCCGCAGCGATGCCCGCCAGCGTGCCACCGAGCTGCTCGAACGCGTTGGCCTTGGCGCCCGCCTGACCCACACCCCACGCCAGCTCTCCGGCGGCGAGCAACAGCGGGTCGCCATCGCAAGGGCGTTCGCCGCTGAGCCTGACGTGTTATTCGCCGATGAACCAACCGGCAATCTGGACACCCACACCGGCGAGCGCATCAGCGATCTGCTGTTCGAGCTCAATGAGGAGCGAGGCGCGACCTTGGTATTGGTCACCCATGACGAGCGCCTGGCCGCTCGCTGCCAGCGCATCATCCGTCTGGAGGCTGGCCACCTTGTGCCATCGGTGAACGCCTGATGAGAAACCTGTCCTTTTTCAGCCTGCTGTCACTCGCGGGCCGGCAACTGCTGCGCGACGCGCGCTCCGGCGAGCTGCGCGTGCTGTTCTTCGCCCTATTGATCGCGGTCGCCTCCAGCACCGCCATCGGCTATTTCGGCGCTCGACTCAATGAAGGCATGAGCCTGCGCGCCACCGAGTTTCTCGGTGCCGACCTGATTCTCAGGGGCAGCGCGCCCGCCAGCGCCGAGCAGATCGATGCCGGCACCGAGCGCGGGCTGGAACACGCGCAAGTCGTCGAATTCTCCAGCGTGATCGCCACCGACGCTGGCATTCAGCTGGCCAGTGTCAAAGCGGCCGGTAACGGCTATCCATTGCGCGGCCAACTCAAGAGCGCCAGCGAGCCCTACGCAGAGGAGGCCGTCAGCGCCGGGCCACAGCCAGGCGAAGTATGGGCCGAGGCCCGCCTGCTGGTGGCGCTGGATTTGAAAACCGGCGACCAGATCGAAGTCGGCGCCAAGAAGCTGCGTCTTACGAGGGTGCTGACCTACCTGCCGGATGAAGCCGGCGATTTCTACAGCCTCACACCCCATGTGTTGATGCACCTCGATGACCTGCCGGCAACCCGCGTGGTGCAGCCGGGCAGCCGTGTGCGCTACATCGAGCAATGGAACGGGCCGAGCGATACCTTGGCCAGTTACCGGCAAGCCATCGAACCGGGCCTTGCGGCCAATCAACGCTTCGATGACGCCCGCGATGGCAGCCGCCGTGTAGGTGGCGCTCTAGATCGCGCCGAGCGCTACCTCAACCTGGCAAGTCTCGCCGCCGTGCTGCTGGCCGGTGTAGCCGTGGCGTTGTCGGCAGCGCGGTTTGCCAGCCGGCGCTTCGATGCCAGTGCCCTGCTACGCTGCCTCGGCCTGTCTCGCCGGCAAGCTTTGAGCCTGTTTAGCCTGCAATTGGCGATTCTTGGCCTGCTCGCCAGTTTTGCCGGGGCCATGCTCGGCTGGCTCGCTCAACAGACGCTGTTTTATCTGCTGCAAGGCTTGTTACCAACCCAGATTCCCGCCGGCGGCCTGTGGCCCGCGCTGGCGGGCATCGCTACCGGGCTGGTAGCGCTAGCGGGTTTTGCATTGCCACCGCTGGCGGCACTGGGCCGTGTTCCGCCACTGCGTGTACTGCGCCGCGACATGCTGCCAGTCCCGGCCAGCTCCTGGCTGGTATACGGCGCGGCGTTGCTTGCGCTGGGGCTGATCATGTGGCGCCTGAGCCTGGACCTGGCATTGACACTGGCCTTGCTCGGCGGCGGCCTGATCACCGCCCTGCTGCTCGGCGGCCTGTTATTGCTCGGCCTGCAGAGCCTGCGTCGGTTGTTGGCACGCGCTTCGTTGCCGTGGCGGCTCGGCCTTGGCCAACTCCTGCGTAGGCCCCTCGCGGCCGCTGGGCAGTCCCTGGCATTTGGCTTGATTCTGCTGGCAATGGCGCTTATCGCGCTGCTACGCGGCGAGCTGCTGGATAACTGGCAGGAGCAGCTCCCGGCCGATGCGCCCAATCATTTCGCCCTGAACATCCTGCCAGCCGAGCGCGATGCGTTCGCCGAACGCCTGGCACAGCTTTCCCCACACCCGGCGCCGCTCTATCCGGTAGTGCCGGGGCGCCTGACCCAGGTCAACGGTGATCCGGTTGCTCAGTACGTCAGCGAGGACTCGCGCGGCGAGCGCGCGGTACGTCGCGACCTGAGCCTGACTTGGAGCGCCGACCTGCCCGACGGCAACACGCTTACTGCAGGCCAATGGTGGACAGGCGGGCAAACCGGGCAATTGCCTGGCGTATCGATAGAAGACGAGCTGGCGAAGAGTCTGCATCTCAAGCTCGGCGACCGGCTGACCTTCAATGTCGGCGGCGTCGATCGGGAAGCGGTGGTAAGCAATCTGCGCAAGGTGGACTGGAACAACTTCCAACCCAACTTCTTCATGATTTTCGAGCCAGGCACCCTCAAGGATCTGCCGGTCACCTACCTGACCAGTTTCTACCTGCCGCCGCAGCACGAGCGGCAGCTGGTGGAGCTGTCGCGGGCGTTCCCGTCGGTCTCCCTGCTCCAGGTTGAGGCGCTGCTCAATCAACTGCGCAGCATTCTTGCCCAGGTCACCATCGCTATCGAGTTCGTCCTGCTGTTCGTGCTCGCGGCCGGCCTTGCGGTGTTATTCGCCGGGTTGCAATCAACCCTGGATGAGCGCATCCACCAGGGCGCCTTGCTGCGCGCACTGGGCGCCGAACGCAAACTACTCGTTAGCGCTAGGCGCGCCGAATTCGGCCTACTGGGCGCCGCCAGCGGCCTGCTGGCGGCGCTGGGCTGCGAGCTGGTGAGCTTCCTGATCTACCGCTACGCCTTCCAGCTAGATTGGCAACCGCACCCCTGGCTGCTTGTGCTGCCACTGATCGGTGCGTTGCTGGTCGGCATCGCCGGCGTATTCGGCACCCGACGCGCTCTGAACGCCAGCCCACTCACCGTACTGCGCGAGGGTTGATAAACTGCGCACCCGCAATAGACCGAGCCCAGCATGAGCCGATACCGCCCTCCCCGCGCCGCGGGCACGCCCCTGATCACCCCGCAAGGCGAGGCGCGCTTGCGCGCTGAATTGCACGAGCTCTGGCACGTGCGCCGGCCCGAGGTGACCCGCTCGGTCAGCGAAGCTGCAGCCCAGGGTGATCGCTCAGAGAATGCGGAGTACACCTATGGCAAGAAAATGCTGCGCGAAATCGACAGTCGCGTGCGGTTTCTGACCAAGCGCCTGGAAAAGCTCAAGGTGGTCGACACGCGGCCGAGCGACCCGGAAAAAGTGTATTTCGGCGCCTGGGTCACCGTGGAGGACGAAGACGGCAATGAAGCACGCTACCGCATCGTCGGCCCCGACGAGCTCGACCTCAAACTGAACCTGATCAGCATCGATTCACCCTTGGCGCGAGCGCTGATCGGCAAGGGCCTGGACGCAGAAGTACGGGTACAGACGCCGACCGGCGACAAGTACTGGTACATCATCGCCATCGACTACCCATAAGCACCGCTCAGCGCAGGGTGATCAGCCCTTGCCGGGCAATGCGCGTCAGCTGGCCGAGTGCCTCTGCGCTTGGGCGCTGCAGAACCGCGAAATCGAAACTGTCATTGGCGAAGCGCTTTAGCAACTCACCTTCCTCGGCAAACTGCACGAGAAAAGCGCGCTGGCCTTCGCGACGGCCGGGCCAGCCATCGAGATAACGTAGCAGCGTCGGCTGATGAGTACCACACAGCAAAATGCGCGGATTGCGCCGAGCTAGCCGGGTGGTGATAGGAACGATACGAATTTGCGCAGCCTGGGAACAGGTCATGGTGCTTGTCTCCGCCTCGGAAATCCCGCTGGGCAGCGGTGAGAGGCAACACCGAACCAGCGCTTTAGCGGAATTTCGAGATTCGTTAAGAACCCCTGAGGCGCCCCGCAAGTAGCTGTCTAAATCGGCGCAAGCGGCAATCCTAGAGAGTTGCGGATCGTCCTGTCAATAACGAAAAAGCCCGCATTAGCGGGCTTTTTGCTACGTGCGGCGGTTAGCCGGCAATGCGTTTATCCAGAGACAGACGGCCTGCACCATCGACCAACAGCGCCAGCGTGGCAGCCATCAAAGCCAGCGCGAACTCGTAACCGTTGTTGCTCATAAAGAAGCCATTGCCGATGTGCACGGAGAAGATCGCTACCACCAACGTGAAGGTCAGCACTGCCGCTGCCGGGCGCACCAGCAAGCCAATGATCAGCGCCAGGCCACCAAAGAACTCGGCGCTACCGGCCAGCAATGCCATCAGGTAACCCGGCGCTAGGCCGATGCTTTCCATCCACTGCGCCACACCCGCCAGACCATAACCGCCGAACCAGCCGAACAGCTTTTGCGAGCCATGGGCTGCGAACGTGATGCCAACCAGCACCCGCAGGATTGTCAGGCCGTAGCCCGCACGAGTGGTTGCCAGAGATTTAATGAGAGCGATCATGGGGCGAGTCCTTTGCTGCGTGAGTGAGATGGCGCCATATTAATTTATTAATTAAATATGAATACCGAATAAAGCCGCTCAAACAAATCAGATTTATCGATTATTTGCGCATACTCACTTTTTGCTGTGAAGGCTCTAGGGAATAGCGTTCACGCGCGTAGGCCAGGTAGTACTTATTGACAGCGTTGACGTAACTGACAACGCCCATCCCCAGCTCTTCCATGGCCACGCGCTCTACCTGAAAGAACCACTGATCCGGGTTGAGGCCGCGCCGCCGCGCTTCGGCGCGCAGGCTTTGTACGCGTTGCGGCCCCAGATTGTAGCCGGCAAGCACGAACGCCATGCGCTCGCGCTCGTTGAGCCGCGGGCTGTTGAAGAAGCCGCGCCGAATCTTGGCCAGGTACTTGGCGCTGGCCTGGACGTTGTTCTCGACCCGGGAAATATCACTGATTCCAACGCTGCGCGCCGCTGCCGGGGTAATCTGCATCAGCCCGGTCGCTCCACTGCTGCCACGTGCCGCTGGGTTGAGCGTTGACTCCTTGAATGCCAGAGCGGCCAGCGCCAGCCAGTCGAAATCATTCTGCTCGGCATAGCGCTGCAGTACCGGGCGCACGCGCTCCAGGCGCTGGCGCTCGGCGCGCCCCATGGGCGAATGCACCTTATAGAGGCGCCGGTAGACACGCTGGAAAGCCGCGTCCTGATCGTCCGGCACCCGGTAGCCTTCCAGGAAACGGTCGACACTGGCACTGAGCATCGGCGCGTCGCGGCGCATGTACCAACGCATGTCGCCCTGATCATCGAGCACCAGATGCCGGTCGATACGCAACTTGGGCATCACCTTCGCCCAACGCTCGGCGATATGCAGCTCGACAGCGGTGAAATCGAAAATGCCGGCCTGGACCATTTCCAGCACGTCTTCGACTGCCAGGGTTGGGTCCACCCACTCGACCACGATAGGTTTCAGCTTGCGCGCTTCGAGCTTGCTGTTAATGTCGTGCAGCGCGTCCTTGGCGATGCTGCCGACTGGCAGCGACAGGCTGCGCCCGGCCAACTGCTCCAGGCGCTGATAACGTCGATTGCCCTGGCGCGCGACAATCACTACCGGTACATCGCGGCGGATCGCCTCACTGGCGAGTACGTTGCCGCCACCCTGGCTGCTGAGCAGCTCACCAGGCGCGACCAAGTCACCTTCACCACGCTGCAAGGCCGCGAGCAATTGGTCTTTGGCTTTAGGGATGACTTTAAGGCGCACACTGCGGCCATCACGGCCATTGCGATTGAGGTACTGCTCAAGTGCACGCAAGCGCTGGTATTCGACACCGATGCTCTGCCCTTTGACCTCACCCGAGCTATTGCGGCTCTGGTTGACCAACACCCGCAGCTCACCGCTCTTGCGAATACCCGGCAGATCCCGTGCTGCCGCCGGGTTGATGACCTCCACCGGGCCGGCGATACGCGCCACTGCCGGCAACGGCAGCGAGAGCAGCAGGCACAGGATAAAGAGGACGCGCAATGTCGATGCTCCGGTAGCGGAAACAGGCTGATAGCCGGGACGGGTGAAGCAAGAGTGGGCGCGGAGAGTCGCACGCTCGCCGACCTCACGCCAACAGTTGTTTATTTACTTCACGATTCGGCCACAAGTTTTTGTAATTGTTGGCTTTTTATTAGCAATAAGAAGCTCTGTTATGCTGCGCCTCTTCAGTTCCACAGGGTCACACCATGCAACTCATCGACATCGGCGTCAATCTGACCCACGCGAGCTTCGACGAACAGCGCCCGGCATTGCTCGAGCGCGCGTTCAAGGCGGGCGTATGCCAACTGGTGCTGACTGGCACCAGCCTGGCCGAAAGCGATCATGCGCTGAGCCTGTGCCGGCAGTTGGACAAGCACGGTGATCGGCTGTTCAGCACCGCCGGCGTGCACCCTCATGACGCCCGAAACTGGAATAGCGACGACAGCAAACGCCTGCGGGCAATCCTCGCCGAGCCCCAGGTGAAGGCAGTGGGAGAATGTGGCCTGGATTTCAATCGCGACTTTTCACCGCGCCCGCTGCAAGAGAAAGCGCTGGAGGAGCAGTTGAGCCTGGCGGCTGATTTGCAGATGCCGGTGTTTCTGCATGAACGCGATGCTCACCCACGCTTCGTGCAGATAGTGCGCGATTACCGTGATCGTCTACCAGCTGCCGTGGTGCATTGCTTCACTGGCGAAAAGCGTGCGCTGTTCGACTACCTGGACTTGGATCTGCACATCGGTATCACCGGCTGGATCTGCGATGAGCGTCGCGGTGCTCATCTGCACCCTTTGGTCAGGGAAATCCCCGTCGGCCGCCTGATGCTGGAAAGTGACGCGCCCTACCTGCTGCCGCGCAGCCTGCGGCCAAAACCGAAGAGCGGGCGCAATGAACCGGCATTTCTGCCTGAAGTTCTGCGTGAAGTGGCCCTGCACCGTCAGGAGTCGGTGAGCGAAGTGGCCAACCACACCACCGCCTGCGCCCGTGCTTTCTTCGGGCTACCCGTTGTAGTCGAACAGGCCAGTGACGAAGAACGTGAAAACGAGCGCAAGTCAGACTGATCGCTGCCGCTAACGGGGCGCGCCCACGGCTTCCAGACCGCTGGTGGCCGTGGAATCGGTCGCCGTTGACGCAGATCAAGCGATGTTTTTTTGCTCATGAAAAAATGATGGCGCCTTGCTAGCATTCCATTCATGTCGAGAGCAAAAAAACATGCCCGTCTGGATTCGCGATATTCCCCTGAAACACAAGTTCTGGGCGGTCAACGCCGTCGCCTTCTTCACCACCCTGCTCCTGGTTCTGTTCGCCATGCTTCAGGAACAGGACACCTTCGCCAGAGCGGCACAAGCAGACGCACAGAAGCGGGCGCAACTGGTTGCAGCCTGGCCGGCAGCGCAGCCTGTGCCGAACGCAGCGGGGCTGATCACCTTCAAGGCTGATGAAGCACCACGCCTGCCTGGCGGAATCAATGCTAAGTCACTGGGCAATGGCCGTGGCTGGATCGCCCTCGATCACGACGCTGTGTTCGGCAGCGATCCCCTGCTCGGCGTGCAAATCGTCGAGCGTAACGGCGAGCAGCGCGTCGCCATACCGGCTTACGGTCGAAGCCTGGCGCAGGTATTTGGCGAGCGGGCCGGCAGCTACGCCCTGGCAGTTGCGGTGCTGATGCTTGCACTGCTGGCAGCTTCGCAATTGCTCATCCGCTTTCTGCTTACCCACCTCAACACCCTGAAAGACGTGATGCTGCATGTCGAAAAGAACGGCGACCTGTCGGCACGCGTGCCCTTGCAGAGCCGCGACGAAGTCGGGCAGATGGCCGGCGCCTTCAATGCCATGCAGGAGGGTTATCAACGGGTGGTCGGCGCAGTTATCCAAGCCGCCTCGCAGCTCGATGACGGCACCGCACGCCTGGCGCAAAGCATGAAGGATGTGCGCAAAGGCATGCTCGGCCAGCAGAGTGAAACCGATCAGGCCGCTACCGCCATTAACGAGATGTCGACCACCGTTCACCACATCGCCGAACATGCGGCTACTACCCGCGACCAATCGCAGGCGGCTGATCAGCTCGCCGGCGCTGGCCAGGCCGTGGTGAGCCGCGTGGTCTATTCGATCACCGGGCTTTCCACTGGTGTTCAGCAAACGGCGACCATGATCGAACAGGTGGCAGCCGACAGCCAGAAGATCAGCAGCGTGGTGAACGTGATTCACGGCATCGCCGAGCAGACCAACCTGTTGGCGCTCAATGCAGCCATCGAAGCGGCGCGCGCCGGCGAAATGGGTCGTGGCTTCGCGGTAGTGGCCGATGAGGTGCGTAATCTGGCCAAACGAGTGCAGGACTCCACCGACGAGATCACCAGCATGATCGGTACGCTGCAGGCAGGCACCCGCGATGCCGTTGAGTTCATGCAGGAGAGCACGCTCAAAGCCGATGATTGTGTGCGTGCAGCCAATGAGGCCGGCGAGGCACTGGTCGCCATCACCGGCGCGGTGGCGCTGATGCGCGAGAGCAACACGCAGATCGCCGTGGCGGCTGAACAGCAGAGCCTGGTGGCTGAAGAAATGACCCGCTCGGTAATCGGCATCCGCGACGTCACCGAGCGGACTGTGCAGCAAACGCTGGAGTCAGCCACCACCAGCAGCCAACTGGCCGAGCTGGCAGGCGAGCTGTCCACGGCCATTCGCCAGCTCAAGTCCTGACCGTTATGAGCGGTGGCAGATAGCAGAAAAGCTATCTGCCATATAGCAGGGATCAATTCGCGGCCCCGCACCGGGCGCCATAGACTGGCTCCATCTGATGCAGGAGCTGACCATGAATACGCAAACCGCCCCACTCGCCCCCACCGCCGACTCGCTCGACATGCCGATGCTGGCTATCGCCCTTCCCTTGCTGCTGGTTTCCCTCGCTCTGGCAGGCAGCGGAGCTGGTCCGCTGGCGCTGACGTTGTCGGGCCTCGGCGCAATTGCTTCCTACGCGCTGGCGCGCCAGGCACTAATGGCGGGCGGTCAGTCGAAAACCGTCACCGTCTGACGGCTGATAGCGAGTAACTCCCCACCTGCACTCCACAACGTCGCCGCGATATGCCCGTAGCCGTCACGGGCATGTTCGATTTCGGCGCGATACAGGCACCACTGATCAGAAGTGACCGCGCTCAGCGGCTGGATGAATTCGATGGTCCAGGTCAATGAGCTGCCGGGCGCAGGCTTCTTGAGCAATGACAGTACTGCCGGTGGCCAGGCATCGACCAAACCCAGCAAATGAGCTTCGTCGATGGTTTTGACTCGCTCCTGCTGGCGCAAGCGCACCCAGCCGCCCATCTCGCGGGACTGACTGCTACTGAATGGCAAGCCGCCCAGCCCCCAGCGCATCGCCAGGTGCCGGGTAAACTCCGGCGTGACCTGAGAGATGTAAGGCAACTCCTGACTGTCTCCCACTGCCTTGAGCACGGGTGTGGGCTGCGCCTGAACCACGACCGAAGAAGCGCGTGGCGCACCGAAGCTGCCCTGCACGAGGGTCAACACCTGGCCATTTTGCAGCGCCCGACCGAGCACCTGGCTGACCGCCGAGCCCTCGCGCAACACCTCGGCCTCGAAGCAGATCGGCACGCCAGGCGTGACCGGCGCGACGAAGGTGATCGACAGAGACCGTGGCAGACGTTGCGCCGCCACCTTACTGCGCATCACGGCATAGACCAACGCGACGACAAGACCACCAAAAACCGTACGCCCCTGACCCCAATCCGGGGCAATCGTCAACGCCTCAGGCGTGCGCTCCACCTGCTCCAGCAACTCGAAGAAATCCATGCCCATCTCCATAAAGGTTGGCCTATGGCCAGATGCTAAGAGACTCGCTGCGCCACCGCGAGTATTTAGCAGGCGTCATTTCGGTCATTGCTGAGCAGAATACAAATAGATCACTCAAGCGCCGCCAGCAGGCGTGCCTGAATCATTTCCGCCGACTGCTCGGCGTCCTGCATGGACTGGCGCCAAGCAGGAACGAACTTTCGCAGATCAGACTCGTGCTCGGCCGTTGCCAGCCACTGCAAGTGGTCGTGCCAATCACCGAGGGCAGATTGGCCTTTTTTCAGTAGGCGCAACTGGTCGGCCTTGAAGGGTGACAAGTGCGGATAAGCCTCGGCGGTATAGCGCACGCGCTTGATCAGCAAGCGCACCTGATGACGGTCATGTTGCGGGTCGCGCAAGGCGTCGACCAACTTGCCACGCTGCTTGCGCAAATAGCGCCGCACGTTGCTTTCCAGATCATCCAGCTCACCGCTGGCTTGCTGTACCGCTAGCTCGTATGGCCACTCGTCCAGCGCCTGAAACAACGCCGGCAGCGCTCTGCTCGACAACACCAGCGAGTCGCCCTTGCGGCGCTGCACGGTGCGCCTGTCGGCGGCTGCGTGTTCACCCTGCTTGCGCAGCAGCTCGATCAATACTTCCAGATCTCGCAGCGGGCCGCTCAGGCGCCCGAGCTCGGCAGCACGCTGTTGCAACGAATCACTGCTGGCAGCGCCCTTGAGCGGCTTGAGCAGGCTGCGCAACCGGCGCAGACAAACACGCAGATCATGCAGCGCCTCACCATCGGTTTGCGCCTGCAGGCGCTCTCGACAGGCATAAAGTGCGACCTGCAAACGCAGCACTTCGCTGCGCAACTTGCCGACGAAACCACTCAATGCAGCACTCCTGGAAAACTGGTCATGGGGATCGACTCCAACGCCATGGCAGCCCGCGGCGCAGCGTCTTCAGCTGTTGGTGCAAAAGCCGCGGGGAAACGTTCTGCCCAGCATAACGCTGCGCTTCGAAAATCTGCACGAAGGTGTTGATGGCGTCGGCCTGCGCGGGCAGAACCTGACCTGCGCGCGCCGCAAAGGCACGCGGTCCTTCGCCAGCCTGGCGCGACACGCCGTGCTGAGCCAACAATTGCTCGAACCGCTGGAATACACGCAGCAACGGGTCACGCTCAACGCGCCAGGGCTTGAACAGCCACAACGATAGCAGGCCCAGCAAAAAACCACCGCCGCCGACCAGTGCGAGGATAAGACGGCTGGCATCAACCTGGCCAAACCAGCGCTGCAGCAGCTCGAACTGTTGCGCGCCCTGGTAGCCCAGCACCCAGCGCTGCCAGCCGTAATTGAGGTCATCCCAGGCCAGACGCAGCTCGTTGAGCCAGGTCAGATTGCGATAGCGCAACGGTGAAAAGGGCGAGTCAGCGAGAAAGCTCTGCTCACCTGCCAGTGCCTGTTCGAGGCCTTGTTCGATACGCTCGGGAGCGACCTGAAAGGTCGGGTCTACACTCGTCCAGCCCTTGCCCGGCTGCCAGTATTCGACCCAGGCGTGGGCGTCGAACTGGCGTACCTGCACGTAATTGCCATTGCTGCTCAGCTCACCGCCCTGGTAACCGGCCACCACTCGGCTGGGAATGCCGGCGGCGCGTAACACGAAGGTCATCGCGCCAGCGTAATGGGCACAGAAGCCGCTGCGCGTATCGAACAGAAAGCCATCGATGGAATCAGCGCCCAAAGGCGTTGGCGTCAGGGTATACACGTAGGGTTGGCGGTTGAAATGGCTGAGCAAGGCCTGGATCAGCTGTTCATCTTGCGGGTATTGGCTGCGCAGCTCAGCGGCCCAGGCACGGCTGCGTGGATCGCCCTGCTGCGGCAGACGCAGCCAGGTCTTCAGGCGCGCATCGGGCACTTGCGGCTCGCGTAAAGCCTGAGGCCAAGAGCTGACGCTGTAGAGCAGCGGCCGATCAATTGGCCGAATGCGCTGCAAGCGAAAATCACCCATCTGCCGCGTGCCCTGCAAATCGGTCTGCGCAACGTCAAGGGCGAACAACCAGGGTCGCGTGGTCGGCTGCATGACAATGCTGTAACGCTTCGCCTCGCCACGCGCTTGCCACTCGGGTGCTGGCGAAAATTGCGCAGCGGATGATTGCGACCAACGCCGGCCATCGAAGTCGTCGAGTGTCAGCGCACGCCAATAAAGCTCGTTACGCGGCGGCACCTCGCCCTCGAAACTGGCGCGGAAGGCCAGCTCGCTGGAGCGCGTCAGCTCGGCGATATCACCCGGCGCCATGCTATCGGCAAGCCCGGTGACCGCGCCGCGATCGTTTGGCACCGGCAGCGACCACAGAGGCCCCAGGCGCGGAAAGAACAGGAACAGCAGGAGCATCAGCGGCAGCGCCTGCAGCAGCAAGCTGGCCGACAGACGCAGCGTGCGCCAAGGGCGAGTCGCCGTGCCACTCTGCTGCAAGCCGATCAACGCGGCCAGCAGGGCACAAACCGGCAGCAGGCTGAAGAGCGCGACGAGGATGCTGTCATCGAATAGATACGCGGTAATCACCACGAAAAAGCCGAGGAAAATCACCACCAGCGCATCACGTCGAGTGCGCATCTCTAACAGTTTGAGCGTGAACGCGGCCACCAGCAGCACCACGCCGCCGTCCAGCCCGACCAGGGTGCCGCGGGACAGGAACACGCCGGCTGCCGCCAGGATGATCAGGCAGACTCGCACGAGGCGGCTGGGGTAGCCGGCGCGCATGCGAAATATCTGTATACGCCACAGCGCGCACGCCAGCCACAGGCCGATGGCCCACACCGGCAGATGGAACGCGTGTGGCAGGATGGCCAGCCCCTGGGCCACCAACAGCCACGTCAGACTGATACGCGGAATGCCCGACACGCTGCTCATACCTGAGCCCCGCACAACGCCAACGCACGCAGGCACTCTTCACGATGTCGCTCACCGATGGCGACCGGCAACACCTCATTCGGTAGCTGCAGGCCGAACGGTTGCTGACGCTCGCAAAGCACCAGCACCCAGTGACACAGCAACGACAGGCGACTTTCCAAATCACCACTGAGCACATCGAAATCCAGCAGCAAATCGCGGCCGCTTTGGGCAGCAAAGTCCTTGACCAGCAAACCATGGCCGCGCGAGTAAGCCTTCCAGTGCAAGCGCTTGCGAGAATCTCCCGGCTGGTAGGTGCGCAGTCCCTGAAAATCATCGCTGCCCTGCCCCTGGCTCAGTTGCCCGGCCTGCTCGTCATCCTCGCGGCCACCAGCCGCCAACGGCAATTCGCCTTCCAGCGGGCGCGGGTACACCAGCACCGCCTGGTCAAGGTCGACATGGCTCCAGGCTACCAGCAGGCCCAATGGAAAGCGGCTTTCGACCCGCAACCTGCCGGGGCGCAGCCAACCACGGCGCTGCGTTTGCTGACCCAGCTCGCACTCTGCCGAGCCCTGCGCAGCCACATCCAGCTGCTGCAACTCGGCAGGCGGCCAGCCCAGTGCGATAGCTTCATGGGCGCGGCCACGGCTCTCCAGGCGCACACGCAGGCGCGCCGACTCGCCGGCGAACACCGGCCCAGCACCGCCAGCGTGCAGCACCAACCCCGCCAGATTGCGGTAGGTGTGCAGGATGGTGACGATGAAAACCGAACCGAGCAGAAAGGTCAGCCCGTACGCCAGGCTGCTTTGATAATTGATGGCGGCCAGCAGCATGACCAACAGGGCAAAGAGGAAGGCTACGCCGACCCGGCTCGGCAGGATGAAGATCCGCCGTTGGTTGAGCTGAACACTGGCAGCGGCCGGAATGCGCTTGGCTAGCCAGCGGTTCCAGCGCTTATTGAACGCAGTCGTCAAAGCGCAGGCACTTCGCGCAGCAGCCACTGCACCAGGGCGCCACCGCCGTGCCCGGCGGGGTCTGCCTGATCACGCAAGCGGTGCCCGGCTACTGACGGCAGGACGGCCTGCACGTCCTCGGGAATCACATAATCACGTTCGGCCAACAGCGCCCAGGCCCGCGCAGCAGCCAACAGCGCCAGGCTAGCGCGTGGCGACAAGCCCCAGGCGAACTGCGGCTGGCTGCGTGTGGCCTCGACCAGACGCAGCACGTAATCGACCAGCGCATCACTGACACGCACCTTCGGTACTTCGGCCTGCAGCTTGGCCAGCTCGACATGATTGAGTACCGCATCGAGCGTCGGCAGCACCGAACGCCGCGGCTCGCCCAGCAGTAGGGCTTTTTCCGCAGCACGGGCCGGATAGCCCAGCGACAGACGCATCAGAAAGCGATCCAGCTGAGATTCGGGCAACGCGAATGTGCCGCTCTGGCTGATCGGGTTCTGGGTGGCGATAACGAAGAACGGATCGGGCAGTGGCCGGGTCGCACCTTCGATAGTGACCTGCCCCTCCTCCATGGCTTCCAGCAACGCACTCTGGCTTTTCGGCGTGGCGCGGTTGATCTCGTCTGCCAGCACCAGTTCGGCGAAGATCGGCCCGGGATGAAACAGAAACTGCCCGCTGTCCTTGTCAAACACCGAGGTGCCGAGAATATCGCCGGGCAGCAGATCGGAGGTGAACTGAATACGCTGAAAACTCAAGCCCAGCACCTTGGCCAAGGCGTGGCTAAGGGTGGTTTTGCCCATGCCGGGCAAGTCCTCGATCAGCAGGTGGCCGCGCGCCAAAAGACAGGTCAGAGCGAGGCGCACCTGCGCCTCCTTGCCGAGCAGTACCTGGTTTACGGTATCCAGGCAGGCGTCCAGTTTCGTGTGCATCGTCCACTCCTCATGCAAGTGGCTCGATGCTACTGACCTGATGGCAGCGGGCAAAGCGTTACGTAATGTTTGCTGACGAAACTGTGCGCACGCCCGTGCTTGAGCGGACAAGTTGCGACCTGGTCGTCAACTTCGACTCACAGACGAAAGTGCCCGGCCATGCCCTGCAGCTCGCGCCCAAGGGCGGCCAATTGCTGGCTGGAGCCGGCATTCTCTTCCATGGCTGCAGCGGACTGTTCACTGATGTCGCGAATCGACGTCACGCTGCGGTTGATATCTTCGGCCACTGCCGTTTGCTCCTCGGCCGCTGCAGCGATCTGCTGATTCATGCCGTGAATCACCGCAACGGCCTCAGCGATGCTGCTCAGCGCTTGCTGGGTATGCTCGGCGTCATGCACCACCTGCTCGACCAGCTCATCGCTCTGGCGCATATCCGCCACCGAACGGCCAGCTCCCGCGCGCAACACACCGAGCAGGCCGTCAATTTCCTCGGTGGATTGCTGCGTGCGCTTGGCCAGCGCGCGCACCTCATCGGCGACTACCGCGAATCCACGTCCCTGCTCTCCTGCACGCGCGGCCTCGATCGCTGCATTGAGAGCCAACAGATTAGTCTGCTGAGCCACACTCTTGATCACTTCAAGCACCGCATCGATGTGCCGCGTGTCCTGGCTCAGCTGCTCAATGCCCTGACGCGTCACCGCCATGGCGGCGACCAATTGTTCGATGCGCTGCAAGGTTTCGCGCACTACCTCGCGGCCCACGCCGACCCGCGAATCGGCCAGTGCCGTAGACGCTGCGGCCTGTTCGGCGTTTTGCGCCACCTCATGAACCGTCGCTGCCATCTGGTTGATCGCAGTTGCCACCAAATCGGTTTCTTCCTTCTGCCCATTGACGCCCTGACGGGCCTGTTCGGTAACTGATGAAAGCGTTTGTGCCGACGTGGAGAGCTGGGTAACGCCCTCCTGCAGGCGGCCAACCATGGTACGCAGGTCTCGCGACATACCCTGCATGGCCAGCAGCAGCTGGCCAATCTCATCGGTGCGCGTCACCTCGATCTCGGCGCCTAGGTCGCCGGCGGCAATACGTTGAGCAACGGCTGTCACCTGCTTAAGCGGCCGCACGATCACCCGGGTAATAATTAAGGTTGCCAGCAAGCCAACCAGCAACGCGGCGCCGGCGGCGCATAGGATCAACAGCGCGCTGGCGCGCACCAGCTTGTGCACCGCATCTTTCTGCTCGGCATAGGTATGGCCGACCAGCTCAACCACCTGACCTGCACGCTCGACCAGCTTGGCATGCTCCTGTTGTTGCTGTTTCAGCAGGTCGGTGTATTCCTTCAGACGCTCATTGAACGAGTCAATATTGCCCACCACTTCAGCGAGCACAGAGCGATACCCCGGATCACGCAGCGCGTCGCGCAGTTGCGCGGCCTGGGCCTGGGCATCGAGTGCTTCCTGGATTTTCGTATCGGGCACCTCCCCGCTGGTGCGGCTGCTTTCCAGTAGTACCCGCGCTTGCTCCAGGGCCTGCAGAAGTAGCACATGCACCTTGCCGATCTGCCCTGCCTGCGTAACGGCATCGCCGCCTTCAGTGCCCTGGCTGTCCTTAAGGGAATAAACACCGTCTTCGGCCAACCCTTCCTTGAGCAGATCAAGGCTGTTGGCAGCGCCCACTACCAGCCATTTCGCCGCATCCAGCGACAGACGCATGTTATCGCTCTGCTCCACATAGCGATCAAAGACCTCAACGTACCCGGCAACGCCTTCATCGACCTGCTGCAGCGCAACGCGCTCATCCCCGGAAACCTGCTCAAGCAGCTGCTTGACCTGTTCGCGAATGGCTTGCGCCTGCTCATGAAGACGCTGGGTTTGTGCCGCGTCGCCGCTGATGATGAAGCTCTGCTCCGTGCTGCGCATCTGCGCGACCCGATCATTGATATCGCTGAAATGTTCGAGCAGCGAGAACCTCGCGCCTACATCACGCAGAGCAAAAAAACCGGCGGCGGCCACCACCAGAGTGAGTACCAAGACGACCCCGAACCCCAACGACAATTTGACCGCGGTAGCAAGACTGGCCAGTGAGCGTAGAGAAACCATTGTCGACACTCCCGAGCTGGGCGTATGCCCTTCAGGCATCAACAGTGAAACACCTGACTGATGGCGACAAGCCAGTAATTGATCTGGAGGTATTTTTAGCTAAAGCAGCGTCGTTTTCAGATCACTGTCGGTTGTCGGAACACACCCTCCACACGAGATAGCACTTCGCTATCAAGCACGGCTCGTTGGTAGAATCGAATCGCCTACTGGCTGAAGATCACGTCGGCAGGATTCTCGACATGCCCACACCTTCTCTCAGCATTCCTCGCCTTGCCCTGGTTCTGGTCGGCCTGTTGGCAAGCGCTCAGAGTTACGCCGAGATGGCAGGCGGAGAAGTAGGCATTCGCCTGACTGTGCACAGCGCCTGTCAGGTCGACAGCAGCACTGAGCAGCAGAGCTTGCTGCTGACCAATCACGATTGCCGAGACGGCTATCGCATTCGCTACCAGAATGCCGACCTGCGAGTTGACCGCGGAGCCCTTGCGCAAGCCAGTACACGTGTGGACGAGCGCTCCCCGCGCTCGCGCATAGAGCTGTATTGGTAGGACCGTTTAAAGCGGGCGCTGCAGGTCGAAAGTATCACGCGTGCGGCTATAGGCCGTGCCGCCCAAACGCCCGACCAGATCGAGCCGCTGCGGGTCGATTCGGCCTTTCTCGTTGAGCACGTCGTCGCTGATATGCGCCAGCAGCACTTCGGCGAAAATCATGTGATGGTTCGGCTGCCCTTCGGGATAGCCCATGATCTGTGCAACCCGGCACTCGAACGCCACCGCGGCGCCCCTGACGCGAGGAGGTGCAACGCGGGTACTGGCCATCGAGTCGATCCCACAATGCACGAATTCACTGGTGCTGCGCGGTAATAACGCAGCACTGGCGTTCATTGCCTCGGAGTGCGCAAAGGACACTAGATGGATGACCAACTCGCCGGTTTCCTGGGCATTGCGCAGGGTATCTTTCAGCGCGCCGTCATCTCGAGTGCCGACGTTGACCAGCAAGGTCGCCGGCTCATCACTGATTATCTGAAAGAAGCTGAAGGGCGCGAGATTGGTCACGCCCTGCGCTGAAATGCTCGACACCCAGGCAATGGGCCTGGGTGTCACGGTTGAAGCGAGCCAGCGGTAACGATCGAGTGGGGTCAGGTCAGCGAAATCGAGCAGCATTGCAATCTCCGGGATTCAGGCTGCCCTCAGCTTAACCCAGCGCGCCCTCAACGGCCCGCTCGGGACTCACGGATATAGAAGCGAGCCTTTTCCGATTTGTTGGTGCAACCTCGATAGGCTTCAAACTGCTGCTGGGTTTTTGCCGCAGTCATCAGTGATGCTGCCTTGGAATAGCTGACGGTGCCTGCGAAGCCTTCGGCTTTGGCCAGGTCGAGTTCCTGCCAGGCAGCATCGAGTTGGGACGCACAGCTATCGCGGTAAGACGTGGTCGCTGAGCAGCCCGCCAACAGCGCAATCGGTAAGAGAATCCAGGCTTTCATGTCGCATACTCCAGAAGTTGGCCGGCAATCAGGTAACCGGTGTTGATTAAGACGATAGCCTAGAGAAAAAGTGCCACTATCGACGTGCTGCAGAACGCAAAATACCTTCTGCCAGGCACTGCGTATCGAGGAGAGTTGGATGAGCAAGAAAGTAGCCCTGGTGCTGGGGTCCGGTGGCGCGCGCGGTTATGCGCACATCGGCGTGATAGAAGAGCTGGAAGCTCGCGGCTACAAGATAGGTTGCATCGCCGGTTGCTCGATGGGCGCGGTGGTCGGCGGCATCTATGCCGCAGGCAAGCTCAAGGACTACAGCGACTGGACGCAAAGCCTCGATTACCTCGATGTACTGCGCCTGCTGGATGTCAGCTTTCGCCTGGGAGCCATACGTGGAGAAAAGGTTTTCGGGCGGATTCGCGATATCGTCGGCGAGATCAACATCGAGTCGTTGAACATTCCCTTCACGGCGGTGGCGACCGACCTCACCAACCAGCAGGAAATCTGGTTTCAGGAAGGTTGCCTACATCAGGCGATGCGCGCGTCGGCAGCGATTCCCAGCCTGTTCACGCCGGTGATCCAGGGCAAGCGCATGCTTGTCGATGGCGGTCTGCTCAATCCGCTGCCGATCGTGCCTGTGGTATCCAGCCACTGCGACCTGATCATCGCAGTCAACCTCAACTCGGCGCATCAACAGCATTACCAGTTGCCCGTCATCGAGCGTCCGGCCGCCATGAAAGGTCGTTTCGATCAGATCATGACGTCGCTCGGCTCGCACCTGCCATCACTGCGCCGAAGGGGCGGCGAGGACGATCCGCTGCTGCTGGAAGTAACCGAACCGGCAGTGCCGCGACAACCCGATCTGTGGCTGCAGGAACCGGTAGATCCCCATGGCCAGCAACCGGCGGCTGCGCCTCAGGGTGACAGCGCGCCAAAATCGGCAAGCGGCTCGCGAGTCGCGCATATGACCGGGCCTGCGTCGCTGCTGGAGTTAATCAACCAGAGTTTCGAGGTGATGCAGACTTCGCTCTCGCAATACAAGATTGCCGGCTACCCGCCGGACATCCTGATCAACGTGCCAAAGCGGGTGTGCCGCTTCTTCGAGTTCTACAAGGCGCCGGAGCTGATCATGCTGGGCCGGCAGATAGCCAGCGATACGCTCGACAAATACGAACGCGGCGACCGCTGAGGTCGCCGCGGCGTCACAACGGTGGCGAGCGCTCTTCGCGCGGTGGCAGCCCGGCTGGCGCCTTGTGCGCGACCCAGTCGCTGAGCAGGCTGTAGGCCACTGCCAGCAAGGTTGGGCCAAGGAACAGGCCCATGAAGCCAAAGGCCAGAATGCCGCCAAACACCCCAAGCAGCACCACCACCAGCGGCAGGTTGCCGCCGCGGCTGATCAGGTACGGTTTTAGGATGTTGTCCACGCCGCTGATGATGAAGAAGCCCCAGATGCCCAGGAAGATCGCCATGCCGATCTCGCCCTGCCAGATCAGCCAGCCCACCGCCGGGCCCCAGACCAGCGGCGGCACCATAATCAGGCTACAGGCAAAGGTCAGCAGCCCCAGCAGCAACGCGCCCGGAATGCCGGCGATCATGAATCCGATATAGGCCAGCAGCGCCTGCGCTACTGCCGTGCCGATCACACCATTGACCACCCGCTGCACGGTACCTGCTACCAGCTCCAGATAGTGCTGCGCTCGATCGCCGATCAGTCGCTCCAGCAAGCTCTCGACGAACGCGGCCAAGCGTGGGCCGTCGCGATAGAAGAAAAACACCAGAATCAGGCTAAGCGCCAACTCGAGAAAGCCGCCGCCGATCTTGGCACTACGCACCAGTAGGAAGTTGCCGACCTGACCGAGATAAGGTTGCACCGTGGCGAACAGCGCCGAACCTTGCTGATCCAGGGTTTCCCAGATGCTCACCAGGCGCCCGCCAACCAGCGGCACTGATGCCAGCCAGCTTGGCGGCGGCGGCAGGCCTTCGACCTGAAAGCCCTTGATCAACGCCGTGGCATCACGGATATGGTCGGCAAGGTTGAAACCGAGCACCACCAGCGGCACTGCCACCAGGATGATCCAAACGCCGGTCAGCAACCCTGCGGCAACGGACTGCCGACCCTTGAGCACGCGCGTCAGCCAGCGCATCACCGGCCAGCTAGCGAAAGACAAGACGGCAGCCCAAAACAGCGCGGACCAGAACGGGGCCAGCACCCAAAGGCTGGCACCCAAGAGCCCCAGTAGCAGGATCTGCACCAGCAAACGGTCGTTATTAGGCATTTTTTAGTGTTTCCAGAAAACCAGACAGAGCCGCTACAACAGGCGCGCTCAACGTAGCACGTCGATACGCAAACCGTCGCCCGTGCTTTCTCCGACTTCGAGGCGAGCTGCCCTCACCTGCTCATTAATCAATGCCTCGCGCCAGGCTTCGGCATTGGCGCCCGAGAGGCTGACCCGCAAGGTGCTATCGAGGTTGAGGCTACGCGCCAGCAACTCCGTCCACTCGGGCTGAGGCTCATCCTGCCGGGGCAAACGCAGTTCGCCAGTGCTCTTGAGCTGTCGCGACAGCGTGGCAGGCGTTGGCAGCACTTTGGCCAATGGCTGATCAGCCTTCAGCAGCTCTGCGTGCAGATAGGCGCGGCGATTGCCGCGGGTGATGCTGTAGATAGCCACGAGACTATCGTGGCGAGGTTCAGCCAGGCGCAGCAGCGCATAAGCCTGCTGATTATCGGAGCCGTACAGCGTGGAATTGCCGAACACCGAATTGGCCCACAGGCTGCTGGAGCCGCACTCACGGCCCTGGCACCAGTAGAGCAACTGGGCGTCCTGGTTCTGCAGTGCCTCGCGTGCTGCAGCGAACACTTCGTCGGCGGTATGCGTTGCAGGCAACTCGTAAGTGACGGATGTCAGCGCACCCTGCACCAGCACTTCGCGCTCATAGCGCAGGCGCCCGCTGATACGGCGGATGGTGCCTTGCGGGTAAAGCCGCTCCTGATCGGCCTGCTCCTTGAAGTTGACGATTTCGCTGCCAGGAAAACGTGGCAGTACATCGAGATCATGACTGCCGGCCACATCGGCACTGGCGAAGGGGCTGATAAACATCAGTACAAGCAGATAACTCAGACGCATGCAGCCCCTCTTACACAAGCGGGGAAAGGTATAAGTGAGTAGGCAGGCTGGGCGTGGGCGGCGGTGCTGGCAGGCAGCGCGTCCAGCGCCGTGATAAACAGGTCGGTCATGCAAATCTCCATGGCAGTGCCCGACACCTTTCCCCAGTTGCAAGGGGCCGTCAAGGCGCAC
The DNA here is from genome assembly GCF_900142655.1 of Phytopseudomonas punonensis. Classification (GTDB taxonomy): domain Bacteria; phylum Pseudomonadota; class Gammaproteobacteria; order Pseudomonadales; family Pseudomonadaceae; genus Aquipseudomonas; species Aquipseudomonas punonensis. The sequence continues at coordinate 162,491 of NZ_FRBQ01000008.1, forward strand.
TCAGGAAAGGATTGAAACAGTCTGCTACGAGTTGCGCGCCCTCCTCGTCGTCCAGATGCAGATGATGCCCACCTGGCAGCCGCTCGACGCTGATCGACGTCGCAGCCAGCAACTGATCCAGGCCGTCGCGATGCGCCAGCAGGCCCTGCTCAGCCAACACCAAATTGGTGGGACAGTTCAGCGCACCGACGAAAGCATTGACGTGGGCCTGGGTCAGGCGCAACGGCGTTGCCAGCGTGAGGCGACTGTCGGTGCGCCAGGTGAAACCTCCCTCGACTGACATCAGCCCGCGCTGCGCCAGCAATTGGGCAGCCTCGAAGCTCACATGACCGACGCCACGCTGGCGTACCAGGGCAGCCCGCTCGACACTCGGGTAAACCGGTTTGCGCTTGGCTGACAGCGCCAGCCGCCCCTGCAGCGCCTCGGCGAGCGTCGCGACGGCGCCATCGGCTTCGGTGGTTGGCGGAATCAGCCCATCGACCAGCGCCAGGCGCCGCACCTTTTCCGGGAAGGTTGCTGCCAACAGCAACGCTACGATAGCGCCCATGGAATGCCCGAGCAGACTGAAGCGCTGCCAGCCGAGCTGCTCGGCCACCAGCAGGATGTCATGCACGTAGTCCCACAAGGCATAGCCGCCTCCAGGCGGGCGATGGTCCGAGTGGCCGTGGCCGGCGAAATCCACCGCGATGATGCGCATCCCGTTCAGTTTCGGCGCTAGCCGGGCGAAGGTGGCGGCGTTGTCGAGCCAGCCATGCAAAGCGATCACCGGAGCGCCCTGCGCTGGACCATACGCCTGAGCAGCAAGTTCGATATGCGGCAAGCGCAAGCGCAGCTCTTCGGCATCACAGGTCATTGAATAGCCTCGGCAGGTTGCTGCCAGCGCGCGAACAGACTGCGAAGCAGTTGCGCGGTGGCATCAGGGTGTTCGAGTGGGAACATGTGCCCGCCAGGTAGGGTCAGGAACTCGCCGCGTGGCGCACGACGCGCCATGCGTCCGTGATGCGCGAGTACCACACGGCTTTGCGCGCCCTTCACCAGCGCCAGCGGCACCTGCAACTGCTGGGGTCGCCCTGGACTGGTATGCGGCACGCTGCGATAGATGCCGATCTCCGTGGCCGGGTCAAAGCGCAGGCGCAGACCATCATCATCAGGGTGCAAGCCGTGTTCGACATAGGCATCCAGGCAGTCGGGGTCGAAACGGCTGAACAGCCGGCGTTCGGCGAAGTAGCGACGCGCTTCCAGGCTGTCGACAAAACGCTCACGACGCCCCAGCGTGCGACCGGCTGGCGTCAGGCGGTCGATCAGGCCGAAGCGTTTGGCTGCGTGAATCACCAACTGGTCGACACGGCTCAAGACCGGAGAGTCAAGCATCACCAGGCCGTGATAAAGATCGGGTCGGCGCAGCGCAGCATGGTAGTGCAACAAGCCGCCCAGCGAATGGCCGACGCCCCACACCGGGCCAGCACACTGCTCCAAGTGGAACAACAGCTCATCGACGAGATTGCTCCAGCTGTCGTTCACCGGGAATCGCGGGTCGTGAGCATGCTGCGTCAGGTGCTGCACCTGAAACTCAGGCGCCAGCGCAGCGAACAGCTTGCCGTACGTGGCCGAAGGGAAACCATTGGCGTGGGCGAAGAAAATGAGCTGAGACATGGCAGTCGCGCTGATGGCCGGCAATGCTGGGATTTTCAGCCCGAGCGCTGCGGGCGGCAACGCCCGTAACGGTCAGGAAAGACGACGCTCCGGCCAAGTACCGTGCGCCACTCGAGTAAAAGCATCGACTACGGCTGCGGCGGCTGGCTGCCGAGCGGCACGATGGCCATGGTCAGGCGCGAAATACAGCTGGTCTTGCCGTCATCACCGCAAAGGCGGATATCCCACACATGGGTGGTGCGGCCCAGGTGCACAGCCCGGGCGACCGCCGTAACGCGCCCGGAGCGCAGGCCACGCAGATGGTTGGCGTTGACCTCAAGCCCCACGCAGTAGAACTTTTGCGTGTCGATGCACAAGTAGCTGGCAGTAGAACCCAGGCTTTCCGCCAGTACCACCGAAGCGCCGCCGTGCAGTAGTCCGTAGGGCTGATGCGTACGGGCGTCCACAACCATGCTGGCAGTGATGGACTCGTCATCGAACGCTTCAAAACGGATATCCAGCAGCTCACCAATGGTATTGCGCTGCGCAGCATTCAGGTCATCGAGGTTTGGTGTCTGGCGCCAGAGGCTCATGGTCAAATCCTTGTTGTTATGGGTGTTTGCAGGTACTAGCTAGGCTGATCGTGCCACGCATACCGGCGTGCCGCTGCCAGATCAACGCACGTCAGGATGCGCCAACAGCTGCAAATTCATCAGCCCGGCAAGCAGTTCTTCGCCGTCCAGCAGCGCCAGACTAGCGGTATGCATGGCGAGTGGTTGCTGCCGATGGCCATGCACTAGCAAACCGCCCAGTGCGCCGATAAAAGGCTGGTGAGAAACCAGCAGCACGTTATGGCCCGCTAGGCGCTGCAGCTTTGCCAGGCTCTCCCGGGGATCGCTATCCGGTGTCAGCCAGGGCACAGTCTGTAGCGGGCATTGCAAGGCGAGCCCCTCAACGACCAGTACAGCTGTCTGCTGCGCGCGTATGTAGGGGCTGACGAAGATCGCGTCGAGCGAGCAACCACGCAGATGTTCGAGCGACTGCAACACCTCCTCGCGGCCATAAGGCGTCAATTCGCGCTGCGCATCGGTACGCGCCTCGGCCTGAGCGTGCCCGTGTCGCAGCAACCAGAGCTTCATGCTGGGTTGCTCATAACTTCGGTTCCTCATCGCGCACGGGATGAGGTGCTGGCGGCACGCTGTGCGCCGCCTCGCCCTGCGATGGACGCGGGGCCGGCCAGTCAGCGAATGGCCAAGGCTTGGCTTCAGTGTTGAAGGTGCCAAAGCGGCCGATCTCGGCCAGGTATTGGCTAAGGCTGTCACCAAAACTCAACAAGCCTGCATTCGGTGCACCGTAGAAGAGTCGATAAATCACTTGCAGCAAGACCACGCCGGCCAGCAGCAATTCGGCCAGCTGCCAGACGAACAGAAACAACACCATCCAGACGATGCGCAGCCCGATGGGCTCGCCGTTGGAGTGCTCACTCATAATGGATTTCCTCAGAAGCCAGTGGCTGGAATGAAGTCGACATCGGTCTTCGGCTCGGCGCGCATCAGCGCTTCGATAACTTGGTCAAGCGTGCGCCCTTCGAACAGGATCGCGTGCAGCCCAGCGACCAGCGGCATATATACCTGCAGCTCTTCGGCCTTGGCCTTAAGCACCTTGATGGTATTGACGCCCTCGGCGACCTCACCCAAACGCTCGACAGCCTCCTGTAGGCTCAACCCCTCCCCCAGCGCGAAACCCACCTGATAGTTGCGGCTCTTCGGTGACGAGCAGGTCACGATCAAGTCGCCTACACCGGCAAGGCCCAAGAAAGTCATGGGGTTGGCGCCCAAGTGCACGGCGAAACGAGTCATTTCTGCCAGCGCACGGGTTATCAGCATGCTCTTGGTGTTTTCGCCCATGCCCAGCGCCGCCGCCATACCGGCGATGATGGCGTAAACATTCTTCAGCGCCCCGCCAAGCTCGACCCCAAAGCGATCGGCACTCGCGTAGACGCGGAACGTACGCCCGTGCAGCACTTCCTGCACTTCGCGGCACAGGGCTTCATCCTCGCTGGCGACCACGGTCGCAGTCAGCGTGTGAGCTGCGATTTCCTTGGCCAGGTTCGGCCCCGACAGCACGCCGATCCGCGCCTGGGGAGCGACCTCTTCGATAATCTCGCTCATCAGCTTGAACGTCTGCGCCTCGATGCCCTTGGTGGTGCTGACCAGCATCTTGCCCGCCAGCAGCGCGGCCACAGGCTGCAATACCTGGCGCAGCGCACTGGATGGCAAGGCGACGAAGGCCAGCGCGCAGCTGTTCAGCACCGCTGACAGATCGGTGGTTGGCTCCACGCCATCAAGCACCTTGACGCCTTTGAGGTAGCGCGGGTTCTCGCGATGGGTGCGAATGGCCTCAGCCTGCACGGGGTCGCGCATCCAGTGCAAAACACGGTGGCCGTTCTGCGCCAGCAGGTTGGCGATGGCTGTACCGAAACTGCCGCCACCCAGGACTGCGATAGGTTGCTGTTGAGTCATGAGCCGTCCGTTATCAATGCTATGCCGGTGGCGGGCATTATACGGCTCGCGCGTTCTACGGCCAGCCTCACGGGATGTCTCAGACTGTGTGCGGCGTCCGGGCAACTGTCGCAATTTTGACAAAGCATGGCTGGTAATGATTCACCGCTCGGTTAACATGCCTTCACTACGCGAACAGGGCCGTTGCGTGACCCACACCATCTTCCTTTCTCAAACATCTGCACACAGAGCGACGCGCCCTGTGCAGCATCCGCTGCGCCTCAGGTTTGCATCCTAGATGGCCGACAAGTGCAAGCGTGCGCACTCGTATTGCCGCGATTGGATCGGCCGCATACTGCTGGTTATTGGCTTGCTGCAGACACCTGCACACGCCACAGATCTGCTATTGAGCACCGCAGGCGATACCAGCACCTTGCAACATTTCGCCACTGCATTGGCGGCCGCGCGACCAGATGATCAGGTACGCATCGTTGCCCTGAACGAAATGCCGCCTCTTGAACAGATAGACAGTGATACCCGCATGATTCTGTTTGGCCAGGCCGCACTGGCCTGGCGTCTCAACTCGCCAGCGGGCCCACCCACGGTAGTACTGCAAGTCAGCAAGACGCTCGCACACGAAACTTTTGGCGAGCGCCAGCCTGCGAACCTAAGCGTGCTCTGGCAGGACCCTGCCCCGTCGCGCCAGCTGCGCTTACTCAAACGGCTGCTCCCACAGGTCAGGCGTGTTGGTGTGCTGCATGATGTACATAGTGAGTTTCTGATCGATGAACTACGCCAGGCTGCGGGCGCCCTGAATCTCGAGATCGTCGCGCAGAAGTGGTCAGACACCCGTGACAACCAGACCTTGACGCGCCTGCTGAGCGCCAGCGATGTGCTGCTCGCAGTTGCTGATGATCACCTCTACAACCCGCTGACGGCCAAAACACTGCTACTGACCAGTTACAGCCAACAGCATGCAGTTATCGGTCCCAGTGCCGGCTTCGTCCGCGCTGGCAGCCTTGCCACTACCTACAGCGACCAAAGCGACTGGCTTGCCACCCTCAACAACCTGCTCAACAAGCCATCAGATAGCTGGCCGAAAGGCACTTACTCGAACACCTTCAAAGTGCTTAGCAACCCTCAAGTAGCACGCGCTTTAGGTATCGAGCTGCCCGATAACGAGGAGCTCGCACGGCAGCTTTCCAAAGGAGAAACGCCATGAAATTGTGGCGAGGCTGGGACATTCATCTGCGTACCCAGCTCATCAGCATTGGCCCAGCCCTGCTTCTAACGCTTCTGCTTACGGGATTTCTGACGTTCAACCGACTGCAGGATCTGCGCGCCGAGATCAACCACACCGGCCAGTTGATTGCCAGCCAGCTGGCGCCTGCTACCGAGTATGGGGTGATTTCCGGCAACCCTCACGTGCTGGAATCACTGCTGCAGGCCACCATGAAAACGCCCCACGTGCGCTTTATCGAAGTCCGTGACCGCGACGAAAACATCCTGGCCTACCTCGAACAGACCGATAACCCACATACCGGCAATGGCCAGCTCGACATTTTCCAGGCGCCGATCCAGCAACAAAAAATCGATCTCGGCTCGGACTTCATCGAAGAAATCCCGCAAGCGACCAAGTCGCCTACCGGCGCCTATCTGGGTCGCGTGGTGGTCGGCATGTCCAGCGATGCGTTCAACTCGCGCCAGCAGGAAGTCCTCCTTAAAGTCGGAGCCCTGGTGTTGTTCGCCCTGCTGCTCACATTCCTGCTGGCACGTCGCCTTGCAAGCCGCCTATCACGGCCGCTGAGCGCCATGAGCGAGGCCGTTACCGCCATCCAGGCGGGTAATTATCAAAGCAAATTGCCCGAGGTCGGCGGCGGTGAGTTAGCGACGCTGGCCCGCCACATCAACAACCTTGCCAGCGGGCTTGGTAATGCGGCAAAGGAACAGCAGCAAGCCATGACGCTGTTGATCAAGGCACGCGAAGAGTCGGATCTGGCCAACCAAGCCAAGTCGGACTTCCTGGCCATGATGAGCCACGAACTGCGCACTCCCATGAACGGCGTGCTCGGCATGCTGCAGTTGCTCGACACCACCGAGATGAACGAAGAGCAACATGAATACGCCGCGTTGGCGATGGAGTCGACTGAACATCTGCTCAAGGTGATCAACGACATCCTCGACTTCTCACGCATCGAACGCGGAGCACTGGAGCTCGAGCTGATCAGCTTCAACCTGCCGGCACTGCTCAAGGCGGCGTTGCAGGCCTTCCAGCACAGCGCCCAACAGCGCGGCCTGGTGCTCCGCCTGGAACTCGACGACGCGCTGCCGGCACCGCAAGTTCAGGGCGACCCCACACGCCTGCGGCAGATACTGGTCAACCTGATAGGCAACGCACTGAAGTTCACAGAACGCGGCGAAGTGCGCATCGAAGCTCACTGGCAAGCGCTGGACAATCAGGTGCTGTGGTTTACATGCAAGGTTCACGACACCGGCATCGGCATCAGTCACGAGCGCCTGGAAACGATGTTTGATGCGTTTCAGCAGGCCGACAACTCGATTTCGCGGCGTTACGGCGGCACCGGGCTGGGATTGCCGATCGCTCGTACTCTAGCCGAGCGCATGGGCGGCGCTCTCAGGGCAGAGAGCGAGCTGGGCCGCGGTTCCTGCTTCACCCTGGAAATCCCTCTGCCATTTTCTGCTCAACAATCCCAGCTGCCCTCCCGCACGGCTGCAAGCGAGCCGACCTTACAGGCCGCATGCTCAGTGCTGCTGGTCGAAGACAATGCGGTCAATCAGACGGTGATCGAGGCCATGCTGCGCAGCCTGGGCTATCAGGTCGAACTGGTCGGCGATGGTGCCCAAGCCGTGAGTGCAGTAAGGGAACGGCGCTTCGCCGCGGTGCTGATGGATTGTCGCCTGCCGATCATGGATGGCTATGAAGCGACCCGACGCATCCGCGAGCTGGGACAGGCCGGTCAACTACCGATAATTGCCCTCACGGCCAACGCCTTGCAGGGCGATCGCGAAGCCTGCTTGCAAGCCGGAATGAACGATTACCTCGCCAAACCGTTCAAACGCATGGAACTGCAGGATGTGCTCGAGCGTTGGCTGTCAGCCAATAGCTAGGTCATCGAGACGGAGGTTACAGATGCGTGAATTCGATCAGCGCGAAGCTCTCACGCACCGGAAACACTGGCAGCCTCTAGTCAGATCGAGGAAAATATTGCACGCTTGCGGGCTGAAGTGGGCATGAAAGGGGCATCTGTGACACCATTGCCGCCTAGAGAGTACAACTGTACTCACCACACTGTGACTTTCACCACAACGCAACAGTCTATGACTAGGCTGCTGGCAGTCGCATTACTCATGCGCAGCCGGCCAGGACGATTTACCCAGCCGAGGCGCGTGGGGATTATTGAGGAGCTCGCATGACCAAACAAAACGCCTTCACTCAGGAAGATCTGTTGCGCTGCAGCCGCGGCGAACTGTTCGGCCCGGGTAATGCGCAACTGCCCGCCCCGAACATGTTGATGATCGACCGGATCGTCCACATCAGCGAAACGGGCGGCAAGTACGGCAAAGGCGAAATTGTCGCAGAGCTCGATATCAATCCTGATCTGTGGTTCTTCGGCTGTCACTTCGAAGGTGATCCGGTGATGCCGGGCTGCCTGGGCCTCGACGCCATGTGGCAGCTGGTCGGTTTCTTCCTCGGCTGGCAGGGCAATCCTGGTCGTGGTCGCGCCCTCGGTTCAGGCGAAGTGAAATTCTTCGGTCAGGTTCTGCCTACCGCCAAGAAGGTCACCTACAACATCCATATCAAACGCACCATCACCCGTTCGCTGATCCTGGCGATCGCCGATGGCACCGTGAGTGTCGATGGTCGCGAGATCTACAGTGCCGAAAGCCTGCGCGTCGGCCTGTTCACTTCCACCGACAGTTTCTAAAGGATCCTTTCCATGCGTCGCGTCGTTATTACCGGTCTAGGCATCGTTTCCTGCCTGGGCAATGACAAAGAAACCGTCTCCGCCAACCTTCGCGCTGGCCGCCCCGGTATCCGCTTCAATCCGGAATACGCCGAGAAGGGTCTGCGCAGCCATGTATCGGGCTCCGTCGACCTGAACCTGGAAGAGTTGATCGACCGCAAACTGTTCCGCTTCATGGGTGACGCCGCGGCCTACGCCTACCTGGCAATGGATCAGGCGATCAAGGATTCCGGTCTCAGCGAAGAGCAGGTTTCCAATCCGCGTACCGGTCTGATCGCCGGTTCCGGTGGCGCCTCTACGCTGAACCAGATGGAAGCCATCGACACCCTGCGTGAGAAAGGCGTCAAGCGCGTCGGCCCGTACCGCGTTACCCGCACCATGGGCAGCACCGTTTCTGCCTGCCTGGCGACCCCCTTCAAGATCAAGGGCGTCAATTTCTCCATTTCCTCGGCTTGCGCCACCAGCGCGCATTGCATCGGCCAGGCCATGGAGCAGATCCAGCTCGGTAAACAGGACGTAGTCTTCGCCGGTGGTGGTGAGGAAGAGCATTGGAGCCAGAGCTGCCTGTTCGATGCCATGGGCGCCCTCTCCACTCAGTACAACGACACGCCGGAAAAAGCGTCCCGCGCCTACGACGCCAAGCGTGACGGTTTCGTAATCGCTGGTGGTGGCGGCATGGTCGTGGTCGAAGAACTTGAGCACGCGCTGGCTCGCGGCGCCAAGATCTACGCAGAAATCGTCGGCTACGGCGCCACTTCTGACGGTTACGACATGGTCGCGCCGAGCGGCGAAGGCGCTGTGCGTTGCATGCAGCAAGCACTGTCCACCGTCGAAACCCCGATCGACTACCTGAACACCCACGGCACCTCGACTCCGGTCGGCGACGTCGCGGAAATGAAAGGTGTACGTGAGGTGTTTGGCGACAAGGCACCGGCCATCAGCTCTACCAAGAGCCTGTCCGGCCACAGCCTGGGCGCTGCGGGTGTACACGAAGCGATCTACTGCCTGCTGATGATGGAAGGCAACTTCATCACCGCATCAGCCAACATCGAAGAGCTCGATGAGGCTGTAGCTGATCTGCCGATCCTGCGCGAAACCCGCGAAAACGCCAAGCTGGACACCATCATGTCCAACAGCTTCGGCTTCGGTGGCACCAACGCCACCTTGGTACTGAAGCGCTGGACTGGCAAGTGATAGCTGCCTGATACGAAAAACGGCGCCCTAGGGCGCCGTTTTTTATGGGCATAACGTTCCAGTTCAAGAATCAGCGCACCTCGAAGTGCTGCTCCGCCAACTTGCGGTCGCCCTGGAACAGCAGGAAACGCCATTCGCCAGGCACCACTTCATTGTTCTCGGAAAACTCGAACGCCATGACGTCCTGCGGCGCATCCGGCACCAGCTTCTGAGTGACCACGAATTTGTCATGACGCTGTCCATCGGCGCCGATGACGCCCGGGGTCAGATACAACAAAGTCAGCGGTTCGGCATCAGCCGTCTTACCGGTCAGCGTGTAGCGCATACCAAACTTGGTACCCAGCTTGGCGGGCACCACGGTGGTTTTCTCGATTTGCTGGCTGGATTGGGTCAGCACGCGCTCGCCGGGCTGAAAATTCTGGTACTGGCTGACGAACACGCCGTACTCGACCGGCCCTTCCACACGAACCTCTGCCTGAGCCAGGCCTGCTGCCAGCAGCAGCGCTGTCATCGTCGCTAATCGAAACTGTTGCATCTCACGCTCCTGTTTTGGAATGGCGCGAGGCTATGACGCGGCGATGACAGCCTGATGACAATCAGCGTGAGGTCGGCAGTGACTTCTGCACCTTGCGCGGCAGGATGGAGAGGAAATTATCCCTGGCCACTTTATGGGCAACGTCCTCGGGTAGCGCGTCAAGGAAGCGATCGAAACCCTGCATGCATTCGCCCATGCTGTCGAAGCGCCCTACTACGTCGGAACCGATCATGAAACGATCCGGATAACGGCCGACCAGCTCCACCCACTTGGGATCTGGCTTACCGTGCTTGTCAGTCAGGTACGGCCGCAACATGGTCCACGATAGATCGACGTACAAATTGGGGTAGCTCTCCAGCATGCGTGCCAGCGTATCGAACAGGAAATCCAGCTTCTCCTGATGCCGGTGAATCTCCATGCTGGTGCCGGCATGAGCCCAGATGAAGCGCACATGCGGATGATTACGCAGTGGCTCTTCGATCTCCTGCAGATACAACGGATTACGCTCGCGCTTGGAGGTGATGTTGGAGTGCAGCATCACCGGTAGGTCGTACTCGGCGGCCAAATGGTAAACCCGCGTCATGGCCTCGTTGTTGGCTCGCGGCGTACTGCCTTCGATCAACGAAGTCAGGTCGTCGTGGCGCGTGAATATTTCGCCAATGCCCTGCCAAAGCCCTGGATCGAGCTCAAGCATGCGGCGGATATGGGAGTCGGAATTCTTGTCGTTGGGGTTGAAGCCAGACAGGAAGGGATGAAAACGATAGCGCTGCGCCTCGGGAACCTGCTTGTAGGCGTGGGCGATCAGCACGTCAGTGGCGCTGTACCAGTAGGCGGCGGCGTCGTCACCGGCGTAATAGCGCGGGCGTTTTGGCTCGTCTTCGTGCCATTTCTTCGCAACCGGAATGCCGGAAAACATCACATGGTCGACGCCTGCTTCATCCATACGCTGCAGTAAAACATCCATGCCGGCGCTTTCCTGGAAAAAATCCACGTAATGCAGGTGAGCATCGCTGTAACGGTACTCGCGCGCCTCGACAAAGCCCGCTAACAGCCCTGCAGACAATAAAAACCCTAGCCGAATCAATCGCATGCAGGCCTACTCCTGTCGTTGAGCAGCATAGACTGTAAGCTCTTCAGGCAAGTTCAGCCTAGATGGCGGTTCTGCGACAGCGTTAGCGAGACTATTTGTTTCATTGCCGGCACATCTGTAACGGCTCGTCTCGGGTATAACCCTTGTACCTTCAGGACGCAGCCCATGACAGGACGACGGCATGTCTGATCCGATGTTCGATTACGAGAGTACCCTGGAAGCATGCGCGCGTAGTGACGAGCGCGCTTTTCAGGCGCTGTATCGCCAGGAGGCGGCAAAGATGCTAGGCCTGGCGATCAGCCTGCTGGGCCATCGCGACCCGGCCGAGGACTGCCTGCACGACGCATTCGTGCAGATCTGGCGCAATGCCGGGCGCTTCCAGCGCTCACTGGGCAGCGGGCGAGCGTGGATCTACAGCATCCTGCGTTACCGCGCTCTGAACCAGCTGCGCCAGCGCGGCCGCACCGTGACGCTTGGCGACGACATCGCCGATCACCTGATCGATGAAAGCCCATCGGCCGCTCAGCAGCACGAACATCAGTCCGACAAGCGCCACCTTCGCGCCTGCCTACAGAAGCTCGAGCGCCCACGGCGTCATCCGGTTCTGCTGGCGTTCTACCGCGGCCTGACTCACGAGCAGATCGCCGAGCGGCTGACCACCCCGCTGGGCACCATCAAAGGGCGCATTCGCAGCGGTTTGCGCGCACTGCAGGAGTGTTTGCAACGATGATAAGCACCGACCCCGCAGAACGCCGTGCGCTTATTGGCGAATATGTTCTTGGCCTGCTCGAAGCGGAGCAGGCGGACGAAATCGCCGACCTTATAGCGCACGACCCTCAGGCTGCTGCCATGGCCCTGGAATGGGAGCAGCACTTTCTCGAACTCAGTGACCGGCTCGAACCCAGCACGCCCTCGCACGGCCTCTGGTCACGGCTGCAGCAAACCTTGAATCTGGGGCAGCAAACCAGCGCCTGGCAGGCCTGGTGGTCGAGCTTGAGCGCCTGGCGCCTGACCAGCGCGGCCCTGGCGATGGCGTTGATCATCGCACTGCTGCCGATGCCTTGGCAGAGCGACTCGCCGCCTGCGAGTTACACCGCCGTGCTGCAGCCGCCGGGCGAAGCCGCGGCGCCAGGCTGGGTGGTGCATATCGATGCAGCCGGCACCTTGCTGCTCGAGCCGTTGCGTGAGGATCAGGTAGCGGCGAACCGCTCAGTACAGTTCTGGACACTCGTCGATCCTAAGGATGGGCCGCGCTCGCTCGGCCTGGTCGAGCCGGGCGAACGCCTGACCCTATCCGCCGAGCAGATCGGCGCGGTACGCGCCGGCCAGTTGTTCGAGCTCACCCTGGAGCCATCCGGCGGTTCACCACTGAACCGGCCAACGGGTGAAGTGCTGTATATCGGCCGAGCGGTGATGGCGTCAGTGGACTGAGCGGATGGGTACCGGGGTGGCAGATGTAAACAGATATGTCTGCCGACATCTGCCCGCCACTCTCGTGGGTATGGATAACAGGTGCTCTATTTCACGGTGCCTGGATGCGAGCGCGAAGAGACCTTCGCGCCTTACCCATAGAGAGGACGCTCATGAACATTTCCAAGAAACTGCTCGGTATCGCCATCACCACCGCAGCCCTGGGTTGCGCCACCGCCAATGCTGATGACCTGCTGGCCCTGAGCGCAGACGGCCAGCTGCTGCACATCGACACCAAGACCCTCACCGTTGTTTCCGACGTGAAACTCAGTGGCGTTTCGAGCCTGCGCGGCATCGATGTACGCCCGGCCAATGGCTGGATCTATGGCCTGGATGATGCCGGCCAGCTCTACACCGTCGACGCCAAAACCGGCGCGGCCAGCAAGGCTGCCAAACTGAGCCAAGCGCTGCCAGGCAAAGGCCTGGCGGTGGTGGACTTCAACCCGGTGGCCGACCGCCTGCGTCTGCTGGCTGCCGATGGCACCAGCCTGCGCGTCAACGTCGAAAGTGGCGAGGTTGTGGTGGACGGCAAGGTCGCCTACGCCAAAGAAGGCCCCTACGCCGGCAAGACTGCCAAGGTGGTAGCCGGTGCCTACACCAACGCTTACAAGGGCACCGAGAAAACCGCGCTGTACACCGTTGACCTGGCGACTGGCAACCTGATGCTGCAAAACCCGCCAAATGACGGTATTCAGCAAGTCGTTGGCAAGATCACAGACGGCCTGAAGAGCGCCGCGCTGGATATCAAAAGTGACGGCAAGGGCGGCAACACCGCTTACCTGCTGAGCGGTACCACGCTACACCAAGTTAATCTGGAGACCGGTAAGGCCAGCGCGCTGGGCGAGATCAAGAAGCTGCCGGATGACATCATCGACATCGCAGTCCTGCCAGCCAAGTAACATCCAAGAGGGAAGGCCATAGGGCCTTCCCCTTCTCGCTTCACCTTACTCGAACACTTCGTCGAGCAGATTGTTCATCGCCTTGAATGCCCGCGCCGCTACCAGCGGATGGTACTGATTGCTGCCGGGCGTATTGGCCAGCGGGTCGGTGAACGAATGCACCGCGCCACCATAGCTGACCAGTTGCCAGTCCACCTTGGCAGCCTTCATTTCTGCCTCGAACCCATCAACCTGAGCCGGCGGAACGGCCGGATCGTCGGCACCATGCAGCACCAGAACCGGCGCCTTGATGTTGTTGGCGTCGGCGGGGTTTGGTGTGTCCAGGTTGCCGTGGAAGGACACGAAGGCTTTCAGCGGCGCGCCCGAGCGGGCCAGCTCGAGAACGGTGCCACCACCGAAACAGAAACCAATCGCGCCCAGATTGGCGGTGTCCAGGGCGACCTGGCTGGTTTGCCCCTTGAGCACCTCGACAGCCGCCTGGGCGCGCTTGCGCATCAGCGCGCGGTCGCTGCGCACGGTGGTGGCGGCCTGCTTGGCTTCGTCAGCATTGCTGGGACGGATGGACTTGCCATACATGTCGGCCACGAACACCACGTACTTGTCGCCAGCAGCACGGGCAGCCTTCTCGGCAGACGCGTCGGTGACGCCAAGCCAGTTGGGTACCATCAGCAAACCGGGACGTGGTTCGCTGATCGCATCGTCGTACACCAGCTTGCCTTCGAACGGCTGGCCATCGATCTCGTAGGGGACGTTCTTGACGACCACGCCCGCCTCCGCCAACCCTGCCAAGCCCAGCAATGCTGCCGACAACAGTGATTTCTTCATTCCATGACTCCCTTGTGCATGCGCTCAATGAAGCAGCAGAAGCTGCGCCTGGAAGACAAGGAAGCACATTTACGGCGCCAGGAGAACCCGGGCGCCGCAAGCAAACGTCAAATCAGGCGGCTGCGAATAGACCGTCGATCTGCTCGTGGGCAGCACGCAATGCGTTGGCTTTTGGCTCTTCGCCGTATGCCAGGCCTTCTGCGCGTACCACTTCGATGTCGGTAATACCCAGAAAATTCAGCACCAGAATCAGATAGTCCTCATGGGCCTTGCCGCTGACTTGCCCAGCGTGGATACCACCAGCGGTGGAGACGATCACCACTTTCTTGCCGCCAGCAAGACCTTGCGGGCCATTCTCGGTGTAGGTGAAGGTTTTGCCAGCGACAGCAATGCGATCGATCCAAGCTTTGAGTTGGGTCGGAACGGTGAAGTTGTACATCGGCGCGCCAATCACGACAGCATCGGCTGCCAGGAACTCTTCCAGCGTCGTTTCTGCCAGAGCCACTTCGTGATCCTGGGCGGCGTCGCGCAGCTCGGCCGGAGTACCGCCGGCAACAAAGCTGGCAGCAGAAAGATGGCTCAGCGCATCGCTGGCCAGGTCGCGATAGGTAACCTGGACATCGGCCTGGCTGTTTTTCCAGGCCTTGGTTACGGCTGCGCTGAGCTGACGGGAAGCAGAAGCATCGCCGAGGATGCTGGAATCAAGATGGAGAAGTTTCATAAGAGGCTCCTTGAGATGAGGTTCATCAGTAGATGTTTCGATAGGTTAATCCTACCTATGAAGCCAATAACTGATTAGCCAGTAAAAATGCGATGATGCGTTCTACTGACAGGACCATCTTGTTGACTTCTGGAGCTGGTATGCAGGACCTCAACGACCTGATGTATTTTGCCAAGGTGATCGAGCACGGCGGCTTCAGCGCTGCCGGGCAGCAACTAGGCATCCCCAAATCGCGGCTGTCACGGCGTGTGGCGGAACTCGAAGCACGCCTCGGCGTGCGTTTGCTGCAACGCACCACCCGCAAACTGGCGCTGACCGAAACCGGTGAGCGCTATTTGCGTCATTGCCAGGCAATGCTGCTCGAAGCCGAGCAGGCCCAGGAGGCAGTAGCCTCACTGAGCAGTGAGCCACGCGGCAGAGTGCGTATGTCGTGCCCGGTCGAATTGGCGCGTGCCGGACTGCATCAGGTAATCAGCAGTTTTCTGGCCAAATACCCGCTGGTGCAGCTCGATGTGGTGCTGACCAACCGCCGTGTCGACTTGCTTCAGGAAGGCATCGATGTCGCCTTGCGGGTACGCGATCAACACGATGAGGATCCCTCTCTGATCGCTCGCCAACTGGCTCCCGCCTCTGCCTACCTGGTGGCCTCTCCGGCACTGCTGGAGGGAATGAGCATTCGCACCCCAGATGACCTGCAGCAGCTCCCCGCACTTGGCGCGGCAGGCAGCGACCGGCGTATTCACCACCTGCTCAAGAACTCGGCCGGTGTGCGGCGTGAAGTAATAGTCGAGGCGCGCCTGAGCATCGAAGACTTCGACATACGCCGTGAGGCCGCGCTGCAAGGCCTGGGTTTCAGCATGCTGCCGCACACCAAATGCATGGCCGACCTGCAGGCTGGCCGGCTGATTCGCCTGTTACCGGACTGGCACCTGCCCGGCGGCCATTTGCAGGCCGTTTATCCTCATCGGCGCGGTATGCTGCCTGCGGTACGCGCTTGGCTGGAGCATATGATTCAGGCCAGCAGCAACGGCTGGTTGATGCCGGGAACGGACATTATTCCCGCCGTGTCAGATCAACCTGATAACGTTATCTTCTCGCCAACCCGAGAGGACAGCCGATGACCGCCAGCAAGTCCCAGACGCCAGGCCAGACCGCACGCATTCTTGCAGTGGTGTTTTTCACCTTTATCGGTTTTCTCTGCGTCGGCCTGCCGCTGGCAGTGTTGCCTGGTTTCGTACTCAACGACTTGGGCTACGGCTCGGTCATGGCCGGCCTGGTCATCAGCCTGCAATACCTCGTCACTCTGGTTTCACGGCCGATTACTGGTGTGCTGATCGACCATATCGGCCCCAAGCGAGCGGTGGTCTATGGCCTCGCGGGCGCAGCGGGCAGCGGTGTGCTGACCCTGGCAGCTACCAGCCTCTATGGTTTTTCGAGTGAGATTGGTCTGGCTCTACTGCTGGCCGGGCGCATAGCGCTGGGGATTTCCCAGGCGCTCATTGGTACCGGCTCGATCACCTGGGGCATTGGCCGGGTCGGCGCCGAGAACACCGCGCGGGTCATTTCCTGGAACGGCATCGCTTCTTACGGCGCTATTGCCATCGGTGCGCCGCTCGGTGTGCTGATGGCATCTGTACTCGGTTTGTGGAGTATCGGCTTGGCGATCACCCTGCTCAGCCTCGGCGCCCTGTGGGTGGCGCGTGATAAACCGGCCATCCCGATCATCCAGGGCAAGCGCCTGCCGTTTCACAACGTATTTCTGGCCATCGCGCCCAATGGCCTGGCGTTGGCCCTGGGCTCCATCGGTTTTGGCACGCTGGCAACCTTCGTCACCCTGTATTACGCCAGCCTGGGCTGGGACCACGCAGCTTACTGCCTGAGTGCATTTGGCATCGCGTTTATTGCCGCGCGCTTGCTGTTTGCCGGCACCATCGAACGACGTGGCGGTTATCGGGTCGCGACCATCTGCCTGGCTATCGAGACCCTCGGTTTGCTGCTGCTGTGGCTGGCACCAATCCCCGCACTCGCGCTGTGCGGCGCAGCACTGACCGGTTTCGGTCTGTCGCTGGTCTACCCGGCGCTTGGCGTAGAGGCAATCGGCAACATTCCCGCTGCCAGCCGCAGCTCGGCGCTGGGTGCCTACGCGTTGTTCTTCGACCTGGCGCTGGGTATTGCCGGCCCACTGATGGGGCTGATCGCCAGCGCCTATGACTATGGCGCGGTGTTCCTCGCTTCCGGTTTACTGTCGCTGCTTGGCCTTGGCCTGAGCGTGCTGTTGTTGCGCCGTGCGCAGCGGCAGAAAGAGGTGCAGCCATGACCCGCGAAGAGCTGGTCGCCTTTTGCCTGCAGTTACCGGGCGCGCGTGTCGATTACAAGTGGGGCAGCAATCAGGTGTTTTCTGTGGTGCACAACAAGATGTTCGCCATTCTCGATTTTCTCGGTGACAACCTGGCCTTCAAGGTGGATGACGCGCTGTTTATTGGTTTCACGGATCGCCCGGGCATTCGCCCTGCTCCGTACCTGGCGCGCGCTCACTGGATCAGCATGAATGGCAGCCGGCCGCCAATGAGCGATGAAGAGTTGCGCGACCTGCTGGCCCGCTCTCACCAACTTGTGGTGAGGCGCCTGCCCAAGAAGCAGCAGGTCAGCCTGCTGCTCGACCTATAGCAGGCCGCGCAGCCAGCCACCGGTGTAAGCACCACCGAGCAGAACCTGATCAACCCAGAACAACTGATGCAGCGCCACGATGGCCCAGAACATGATCTGATAGGACGCCTTGCGCGTCTTGTGTCGGAACAGCTGTTGCGCCAGTAGCGCGCCCGGCCAACCGCCAGCCAGCTCAACCAGATGAAGAGTGTTTTCCGGGATACGCTGGCGGCCCTGCTGGGCGCTGTTCTTGTCACTCCAATACAGAATGAAGCACAGCACGCTGGCAAGCGGATAAAGCAGCAACGGCCACATCAGTCCGGCAGCCAGCCAGTGCAGCGAACCCAGTAGCGGCAGGCCGCACAGCGCAGCGAAGATCACTAACTTGGCGGCAGGGTTACGCAGCTCGCCCGAAGGCTGGCGATTGCGTGCTCTGGCGGCACGCGCAGGTGCCGGTTGGGCTTTACGCGAAGGCGCAGCGACTCGCGGCTTCACGCGAATCTGCGGCTGGTCGACGGCCAGCCCACCGGCCAAGCGCAGATGATCGGCCCGCAAACGGCCACGCTCGTCGCGCCCGACCACGAACAACACCTGGTCACCGGCGTTGGGTCGACGATCACCGCGCATCGCCGAGATATGCGCGAATACTTCGGCACCACCTGCAGCAGGCAGGATAAAGCCGAAGCCCTTGTCGTCGTTCCAGCTCTTGATGCGGCCGGCCTGCTCCTTGGTCTGCATATACCTTTCCCTGTAAGCCGAGGATCAGCCCTCAGCCGTGCTCCAGTCGATCCAGCCGAACTGCCAGGTCGCCAGAATAACCAGGCCAAAAGCGATGCGATACCAGGCGAACACCGCGTAGCTATGGTTGGCAATGAATACCAGCAGCGCACGCACCGTGATCATGGCCACGATAAAAGTGGTGACAAAACCGATGGCGAATACCGGCAGATCGCTCCACTGCAGGATTTCCCGGTACTTGTAGAGCGAGTAGACGGTGGCGGCGACCATGGTCGGCATCGCCAGGAAGAACGAGAACTCGGTAGCGGCCTTGCGCGACAACCCGAACAGCAGCCCGCCGATGATGGTCGAGCCGGAGCGCGAAGTGCCTGGGATCAACGCCAGACACTGCGCGAAGCCAACCTTGAGCGCCAATTTCCAGTCCATGTCATCGACCGATTCGGCGACGATGCGGTGCTGACGCTTCTCGGCCCAGATCATCACGATGCCGCCAAGGATCAACGCGGCGCTGACGGTGATCGGATTGAACAGCCAATGCTCGATGATATCGGCAAACAGCAGGCCAAGAATCACCGCCGGAATAAAAGCGATCAGCAGGTTTGCAGTGAAACGGCGAGCCATCGGATCGCTGCACAGACCGGTCACCACCGACAGGATGCGCTGACGAAACTCCCACATCACCGCCAGAATGGCGCCCAGCTGAATGATGATCTTGAACGCCGTGGCGCGTTCGCCATTGAAGTTCAGCAGGTCACCGACCACGATCAGGTGGCCGGTACTCGAGATGGGCAAAAATTCGGTAAGGCCTTCAACGATACCCAGAATCAGCGCCTGAAAAGCGAGCCAACTGTCCATCAACACTCCTACGGATATGCCAGACGGGCTGGCTGGAAAGGGATTGATTCTCGGACTGGAGCGGCTGACGGAGGTTCCAGACTGCCCGAAAAAAGCGGCAGTTATAAAGCAGTTATTTGCAATTTCAAACCGCTATCACTGTATTCGCGCAAATTGCGCCGCCGCTGACAATCTCGCCGCAAGACGCTCGCCCTGACACGGGATAGAATGCGCGCCCTCTCCTCATGCAACGGGCCTTTCATGTCACCGCTCGAAGTCTGCGCATCGCTGCTCGGCTTGCTCGCCGTCTGGCTGACCGTACGCCAGAACCCCTGGTGCTGGCCGATTGGCCTGGTCATGGTGGTGCTCTACGCGTGGGTATTCTTCGAGGCCAAGCTGTACTCAAACACGCTGCTGCAATTCGTCTATGCCGCGCTGCAGCTTTACGGCTGGTGGCACTGGACACGCGGCGATCGCCCCGATGAGCGCCTTGTGGTCTCTCGCCTAGATCTGCGCCAAACGTCGCTGGGGCTCGCGCTGGGTGTACTGGGCTCCATCGCACTGGGAATGTTGATGGCGACGTATACCGATGCCAGCGCACCTTGGCAGGATGCGGCGCTATGCGCCTTCAGCCTGGTTGCGCAGCTGTGGATGGCCAAGAAGCGTCTGCAATGCTGGCCACTGTGGATCGTGCTCGACCTGCTGTTCGTCGGCCTATTCATCGACCAGGCGCTCTTCTCCACTGCGGCCCTGTACGGCCTCTTCACCCTGCTGGCCTGCCATGGCTGGCTGACCTGGCGGCGTGAGCTAACCGTGCGTGCGGCATGAAGGTTCTGGTACTGACGGGCCCCGAATCAAGCGGCAAGAGCTGGCTGGCGAATGAATTGCAGCAGCATTTTGGCGGAATCGTGGTGGGCGAGTACGTGCGCCACTTTATCGACAGCCAGCAACGCGATACCTGTTATGCCGATATATCCACCATCGCCAAAGGTCAGCTCGCCTGGGAAGACACCGCTCGGGCAGAGCGCCCTCAACTGCTGATTCTCGACACGAACCTGCTGAGCAACATTCTGTGGAGCCGTGAGCTGTTTGGTGACTGTCCAGAGTGGATAGAGCCGGCCCTGCTCGAGCGCGAATACCACCTGCACCTGCTACTCGACCCGCGCGGCGTGGAATGGGTCAGCGACGGTCAACGCTGCCAACCGGAGCTAGAACAACGCCTGGCTTTTCATCACGCCTGTTCCGGGTGGCTGACCACTCACGGGCAACCCATGGTGGAAATTTCCGGCACCTGGGGCGAGCGTCAGGCGAAAGTCATCGCCCTGGTCGAGAACTGGCTGACGGATACCGAGTAAAAACCACACTAATTTAGCGGGCTGCTCGCGTGGCATCTTGCCATTAGCCGCTCGCATGGGCATAAAGGAGTACGACTAGAAGAACGCAACAAGGACGTCCCAATGCGCCTGATTCGCCGCGCCGTGCAGATCATCTTTCTGCTCGCGCTCATCGCCCTGCTGATCGTCGTTTATTACATCGCCAACCCCAATCTCCCCGACTACAAACCGGCGGACAAGGTGCACTACCTGGGGCAATGGAGCGACCAGGACCGCCAGTTCTATTACTACACCCCTCAGGGAACACGCGTTAAAGGCCTGCAGTACGCATGGTTCTCGGCGCTGGAGCTGCCCTTCGGCAAAAGCAAGTTTGCCGATCCCGACTATCTGGCGCGCTTTGGCTTCCTTACCCAACCTGGCCAGAAAGCCACACCGCTCAACCCTGGCAACCTGCCGGTTGGCTTCGCACGCCATCAGGATGACGAAAGCGGCGTGCAGTACCTGGATATCACCTGCTCCGCCTGCCACACCGGTGAGCTGCGCTACAAAGACCAGGCAGTGCGCATAGACGGCGGGGCTGCGCTGCATTCACTGGCATCCACGGTGCCAACCGTCAAAGGCGGCAGCTTTGGCCAGGCCCTTGGCATGAGCATGGCGTTCACCTATTACAACCCGCTGAAGTTTCGTCGCTTCGCCCACGAGGTATTGGGTGAGCACTACGATCGCGACTACGACACTCTGCGGGCGGACTTCAAAAGCGTGCTCGACCGCTTGCTAGGCACCGCTTACAACGACTGGCACCGTGGCCTCTACCCGACCGAAGAAGGCTTCGGCCGCACCGATGCCTTCGGGCGTATCGCCAATACCACCTTTGGTGACAGCATCGACGCAGCCAATTATCGCGTCGCCGATGCTCCGGTCAGCTACCCGCACCTCTGGGATATCTGGAAGTTCGACTGGGTGCAGTGGAACGGTTCCGCCATGCAGCCCATGGCGCGCAACGTCGGTGAAGCCCTCGGCGTCGGCGCCACGCTGCATCTGCTCGACGAAAACGGCAGAGCAGTGCCAGAGGGGGAGCGTTACGCCTCCAGCGTGCGCATCAACGAGCTCTACCAGCTGGAAGAAACCCTGAAACGCCTGCAACCACCGGCGTGGCCGGAAAAAATCTTTGGCAAGGTGGATATCCCTCTCGCCAGCCGAGGCCGCGCCCTGTTCCAGGAAAACTGCGCCCACTGCCATGCACCACAAGTCGTTGCACCCGATAAGCGCCTGGCCCCGGACCGCGATCCCGAGTGGCACATGCAAGTCATCCCGACATCCATCGTCGGCACTGACTCCACCACCGCCGACAATATCGCCGACCATCGTTTCGATATCAGCAAGCTGGGCTGGAAGAAGACCGAGCTGGCGAAACTCGAGGTCAAGCTGTACAGCAACAGCCTCGACAAGATCGACTTCCGAAATGTTTCACCCGCCGAAGCGCTGGCTTACATCACTGCCTATGTCGAGGAGCGGGCGTATCGCGATAACGGCATTGACCCCGAGCAGCGCAAGCGTATGGACGGTTATGGCTTGCCCATCGGTGTACAGGAGATTCGCGGCTACAAGGCTCGCCCGCTAGACAGTATCTGGGCCACGCCACCCTTCCTGCATAACGGCTCGGTACCCACGCTCTTTCATCTGCTGTCGCCAGTATCGGAGCGCCCCAGCCAATTCTGGGTCGGGAACTTCGAATTCGATCCCAAGCATGTCGGCTTCGTCAGCGGCAAATTTCCCGGCGGCTTCCTTCTCGATACGGGTATCAAAGGTAATGGCAACAAGGGGCACGAGTTCCGCGATGGCTGCCGCAACAGCGGCGTGATCGGCCGCGGCCTGCAACCGGAAGAACGCTGGGCGCTGGTCGAATACCTGAAGGTGCTGGGCAACGCAAAGCTGGAAAACCAATTGAGCGAGATGCCGAGCAAACCCTGGAATCCTGGGCAGTCCTGCCAGGGTAGCGTGACGGCTAACAACAAGGAGTCCAACGATGCTTAAACGATTCTGGCTTTGGCTTGGCCGGCTGTTGGGCAAAACACTGGTCTTTCTGTTGGTCGTCGGCCTCGGCGGTTGGGCTATAGGTGCGGCTTACTACAGCTGGAAATTCTCCGGCCCGGTATCAGACGAGGAACAGATACCAGCCAATGAGGCCGCTTATACAGAAGGCATCATTGAAGACGCCATTCGCGTGGTCGAGCAGCATCGCGACAATACCCGGGTCCTACGTGATGCTCACGCCAAGGCACACGGTTGCGTAAAGGCCGAAGTCACTGTCCGAGCGGATCTCGAGGAAACCCTACGCCAGGGCGTGCTCAGCGAGCCAGGCAAAACCTGGAAAGCCTGGGTGCGTCTTTCCAACGGCAACGCCTATCCGCAGTTCGACCGTGCTCGTGATGCACGAGGCATGGCCATCAAACTCCTCGATGTTCCAGGCGACAAGCTGATGTCGAATCCGCGACACGCCAGCGAGCAGGATTTCGTGATGTTCAATCATCCAGCATTCTTCGTACGCGATGTTGCGGAGTACCGGAGCAACTTTGCGGCCCAGGCGGACGGCAGAAAGGCGCTGGCTTTCTTCCCAAGTTGGGATCCGCGAACCTGGGAAGTCCGTCATTTGATCATCGCCCTGAAAACGCTTTCACCGGCACCGAGCAGTCCGGTCGAAACGACCTACAACTCCATCGCACCGTTCAAGCTTGGGCCACACAACATCAAGTACCGAGTCATACCGACGCCTGAAAACTGCCCTGCGTACGCGATACCAAAGCCAAACACCGACTTGCCTAACTTCCTGCGCAGCGCGCTTTATCAGCAGCTATCACTGGATCGCATGCCGGCTTGTTTCGCCCTGCAGGTACAACGGCAGAACCCGAGTTACTACATGCCGATCGAAGACCCGAGCGTGGAGTGGGACGAGAAGATAGCGCCGTTCGAAACTGTTGCGGACATCCGCCTACCTGCACAGGACTTCGATAGTACGGAGCAGAACCTGTTCTGCGACAACCTGTCGTTCAATCCATGGCATGCCCTGCCCGAGCATCGCCCTATCGGCGGGATTAACCGCTTGCGTAAGGCAGTGTACGAAGCTGTGAGCGCTTATCGTCACGACCGCAACGCCGTATTGGATCAACAGTGAGCACCCTACAGCGAGTAGCAGGCTGCTAGAATCGCAGCCTGTTCGCCCTGTAGACAAAGAGATTGGCCTTGGAACTGTTCAAAGAATTCATCTTCGAAGCCGCCCACCGGCTCCCCCACGTACCGGAAGGCCACAAATGCGCGCGCCT
The DNA here is from genome assembly GCF_900142655.1 of Phytopseudomonas punonensis. Classification (GTDB taxonomy): domain Bacteria; phylum Pseudomonadota; class Gammaproteobacteria; order Pseudomonadales; family Pseudomonadaceae; genus Aquipseudomonas; species Aquipseudomonas punonensis. The sequence continues at coordinate 186,216 of NZ_FRBQ01000008.1, forward strand.
CCACGGTCACTCATTCCGCATTGCGGTTTATATCGAGGGAGAGGTCAATCCGCACACCGGCTGGATTCGCGACTTTTCGGAGATCAAGGCCATTTTCAAGCCGATCTACGAACAACTCGACCACAATTACCTAAATGACATTCCCGGCCTGGAAAACCCAACCAGCGAAGTGCTCGCCAAATGGGTATGGCAGCAACTCAAACCGCTGCTACCAGAGCTATCACGTATCCGTATCCACGAGACCTGCAGCAGCGGCTGTGAATATCGCGGCGACTGACACTCATCCGCTGCTCGTGAAAGAACAAAACCCGCCTTGTGCGGGTTTTGTGTTTTCAGTGGCATTGATAGTTAATCAAAAGTCAGTGAACTGGGCAGCGGTCACTTGGCTGCGAATTGCCCGGTTTAGGGGGGTGGCAGACGGATGGACTGCCTGCAAGCCCAGATCGGATCCACTGGGTTACGCCTTCGACTAACCCGGGCTACGAGAGCCCTTTAAACACCGTAGGGTGGAAGACACTTTCCTCTTTTACCAGCAACTCACTGCCGGGGTACGGCCTTAAACTATTTCGCCCGTAGCCTGCGGTTGAGCGAAGCGATACCCAGGGATCTGCTCATGCAGAGCCGACTTGTCGGCCGCAGCCTTGCTTTTCTGACGCCACAAAGACGAAACCCCAGATCTCTATTGAGATCTGGGGTTTCTAGTAGAAGCTTGACGATGACCTACTCTCACATGGAGAAACTCCACACTACCATCGGCGATGCATCGTTTCACTACTGAGTTCGGGATGGGATCAGGTGGTTCCAACGCTCTATGGTCGTCAAGCAAACTGGTTGCTGCTTCGGGGTTTAGCCGCTGCAGCGAATTGGGTATGTGATGTCAGTTGGTATTACGTGTTCTCGCAAATTTTCGGCATTACTGTCGACTTCTACCGTCTAACAGCCAAATTGTTTGGGTGTTATATGGTCAAGCCTCACGGGCAATTAGTACTGGTTAGCTCAACGCCTCACAACGCTTACACACCC
>NZ_FRBQ01000013.1 GCF_900142655.1 Phytopseudomonas punonensis
ACACCTCTCTATGGCGAGTATTCTCGCCCTAAATGGGTGTCCGGGATCAGTAGACCACTACATTGCAGCCGCCGCTGACCATGCCTGCCGAAAGCTTTCTCTGAAAGGCGACGCGTTTGAAATCATTGCCTTTGAATGCGTCCTCTCCATTGACCTTCACCAGATATTCAGAGGGCTTGAAGGGGATGCTGCGAATGCAGAAATCGGTTTTGACCGACTGTCCGTTCACCTGCCGATTCTCGCTCTGGCAACCAGGCTTGGCTGAGGCATAAGGCGCAGTTGATGACTGGCTCGCGCAGCCGGCGAGCAAGGCCAAAGAAATGATGCAAAGCTGGATTCGAATCATGAAAGTCCCTTTACGTATATTGAGTGCATAGCCCGATCAGCCTTGAGGCTTTAGCAACAATCGCATGGCGTTTACGCGGTTGTGCTCGCCGGGCGGGAAAGATTAGCAAGGCACGAAGCAGCGTTCCCTGCTCTCTGTCGCACCCGGTTAATAATAGGCTTACTGACGGACCCGCAATGCGACAGGCTTTGATGCTTAGATCTATGGCTTGGCACCCTGATAGGCCGCGGACTTCCAAGCTACAGAGTTTTCAAAACCCCAAAGAAAAACCCCTGACGTCCGCGAAGAAATCAGGGGTTTTGATTTGGTGGAGCCGGGGGGATTTGAACCCGCGTCCTGTCCCCTAATCTTGTGACGTATAGCTAGGAGGCTGTCATATAGCTGTCATTTCGTGAACAGACATCCCCGAGCCACGGCATGCCTCTTAAGCCGTTTCGCTATATTTTTGTGGTTCTTTGCTGCGTGGGGTGTGAAATCAGCAGACGCGTGCGCTGGATTAGCTGGCGTCGTCGGTGTTTGTGCGATTGGACTTGCCACACATTCAATGCTTTCGCTTTTAAACTCCATTACGCTCAATCCAAAAACCGCAGCTGACAGCCTTCCCTGCTCCACGTAGAGCGCGTGGGAGTCTTGCGCAGATGTGAGCGACGATCTATCCAGCGACATCATCCCATTATCTCTCGGATAAGGCTTAAACCGATCGCTAGATGGTTCTCCGTCAGTAAAATATTCCGGGTGAATCTGCCGGTATAAAACTTCCGCTTCATCAGAAAGCTTTGTCATTTTAAGTCCTCGTCCGTGACGAAAATTCCTGTAGAAAACTGCTGTCGATAGATTCGAAGCTCATCGGGGTTATTTCTTGAGTGTCGCTCAATGAAATTCCGTACATTTCTACCGATCCATCAGGTTGTATCTCTACAGAGTAATCCCAGTCATCCCATTCGAGTTCTATTAGGATTCCGCCGGTTTCGGACGGGTAAATTTTATATGCGTCTGCTGTTAGGGGAGTGATTGTGATGAAGTAACCCGCAGTTTCAATCGCCGTGGCAGATAGCCTTTCTCCCATGCCATCCATCCACCCTTTTTCTAGACTTGCTAAATGCTCAAGGCGGTCCAGCAATTTACGCTGCGCCGGGGAGATACTATCGATCAACTCAACGTCAAAAATTTCAATCACGCTTCGGAGTTTGTTGTTGTGATCTAGTTCTATTGTTAGATCAAACTGAACATCCGAGTTAATGTTTCCGTCAAATTCGGAAATTATTCTTTCGGGGTCTAGGTTTAAGGATATATCACCATGCTGCTCTGTTCTTATTGTTATAGATCCAACCGAATCGGCAACCTGAGATCCTAGAAGTTTCCCTACCCCCTCAAATTTTGCTTCATATGTTTCACGTACATGTGTGATGAGATCTTTGCGTCTAGGTGCGTCAAAGTAAACAACATTACCGTTGGTGTCAGATGAACCCAGAAACTCAATCCTTTCCCCATCTTTTAATCGAGATCCAAATTTATTTAGTGCTCGGATGTGCTCGGATGATAGAGATTCGGGGAATATACTATTGGCAGCATTGTCAATAAGTTTGACGATGTCCATATAAGAGTCTTGGACTATCGTTTCAATCTGGTCAGAGAATCCAGGTAGATTGACCTGAGTACTTTCTTTTCGCCAGTTTAGCTTAGGCATAGCGCTGCCTGGCTCCAAGGCGACTAAGTCGAAGCTTAGGCTCTTATCGAAACCGCGTGGCACTCTAACATAGTTAGAATTCAGCTTCCGCCATTCGTCTTTTGCAAACGCAACGAGCAAGTCTCGGAAGGCAGGAAGATCTGCAAGAATGTCGACTGGAAGGCGTGTCCCATCGAATCTTTTGCCAACATACCTGAGCTGAAAATCTTTAGAGTCATCCATTGGTGACACCTGATGGTCTATCCCTAAGTAATTGGAGCTTCATGCTTCAACAATTCCGTCGCACAGTGCCCGCGAAACTGCCCGAGTTCAAGAATTTTTTTCAGCTCCTTTAAGACCCAACCCTTCGCTGAATTGGTGCTCTGCTCGGGTCCCCGCAGTGTTATCGGCACTTGGCATCCATCGACCGTATACCCGTGCAATCATAGTCCAATCACTGTGCCCCAACTGCTTGGCCACCCACATAGGGTGTTCTCCCGCCGACAGCATCATCGAGGCGAAGGTGTGCCGGGTCTGATAGGGGCGTCGGTAGCGAACACCTGCCTTCTTCAGTGCGTGGGTCCACATCGTCTTCCTTATGGGCTGGTCACCCGCCCAGCGCTGACAAGTGCGAGGGTTCTGGAAAACCTCAGCATAGGCCAGATAGGTGTAGGCCTTCTGCGCTTTGAGTGCAGCAAGAGCTGGTGCAAGCAGCTTGATGCTCCGCTTTCCTGCCACCGTCTTGGTCACTTCGGCCTTTCCGCTGGAAGCCTGTGTCATTGCCCGTGAGACATGCACCTCCCCGCGTAGCCAGTCGACATCTCCCCAGTCAAGCGCCACTAACTCGCTGGTGCGCATGCCTGTCCAAAAAGCGAACTGCACCAGGTTGCAGGCCTGACCTTCGAGCGCTGCCAGAATGGTTCGCTGCTCCTCTGGAGAGAACGGGTCGACGTCGTCATCCTTCACCAGACCCTTGCGCGCATATGTCCAGCCTGCCAGCGGGTTGGTCTCCACCAGCTCTTCGTCCACCGCATCGTTCAGTGCCGACCGCAGGCAGCTCTGTATATTGCTCAAGGTCTTGTTGCTGACATGCAGGGTATCGAGCCAATCGCGCACCGTCTTACGTTTTAGGTCGATCACCATGACGGTACCAAGGGCTGGCACCAGGCGCAGTTCTACAATCTTCCTATAACCCTCGTAGGTGCTGCTGGAAACGTGCTGCTTCTTGCTGGTCAGCCAGCGGGTTAGGAAGCCAGCCACGTTTTCCCGGCAAGCCTCTGGCGCGAACCTTGCTGCACGCGGGGAGCCTGGGAAGGTAGCTGAATAATCAAAGATGCCTGTGGCGATGGCATGCTCAATAGCAATTTTGTGCCGTTCGGCGAGTTTTAGATTAGTGGCGGTGGGCTTGAGCGAGAGGCGCTCACGGCACCTAACCCCACGGTACATGAACGTGACTTCGATACTCGAGTCCGAGACTGCCCGAACTCCCCGCCCATCTCTACCCATGATTCATATCCCTCTACATCGATTAAAACCCGGCCATCTGGGGCCTTGATCCATATTTCTCCGAGCCGCCAAATTCCGTCGCGAAGCTTTGAGCGGATAGCGTCTTCGGAGTAGCCAGACGCGCTGGCAAACTTTCTGATGGTTACGTAGCGCATATGTCGTTATTCCTGACTGATCAGGATTTGTGATTGCGCGCAAGGTGGCGTATCTGCCCGTTGACTCCGGCTTGCTGGAAAAGTGTTGGCTTCCGGCTTTTTCGCGAGTTCCTGCTTGTGCAGGCAGCGGTTAACTTTGGTTTTGGTCATTTCCGAGTCCCCTTCAACTACACGGCTAGCCTATGGGCGGCTGCCCCGCGTGTGTTTCGCTTTCAAGCAACAAAAGCGACGGAAATTAAAAGTCTGGTAATTCCCTGTCAGGGGGATGGACGAGGCCATGCGGGCTGACGCAGTCAGATTGCTGCTTGCTCTCTGAAACCCAAGGACAACCTCAGGTTTGATGCAGCCTTTTCTGCTCGTAGGCGATGCGGTTCATTACGCAAACTGGAATTGCAAACCCTTGGATATTTGTTTTGAGGGTTTCGCAGCCGTCTTCGACGATTCCGCAGGGCACTCCCCGCCGGAAACGCATTCCCCTCCCGATGTAATTGCGCAGGATGATTTCCCAGGATTCGTCGTCGTAATAGAAGCCCGTGATCTCAGCCCACTTGGCCGTAACGCCGCTTCCAACGAGTCCTTCAGATGTCAGGCAGAAAATTTCTACTTGGTTGCCCTGTGTGACAGGTACGGCGTATATCCGGCCGTTCGGTGCTACAGGGGGGAACGTCTGTCCGTTGCCGAGGTGACGAAATTCCATGGTGGCGCTCCGCATGCATGAGGTTGCATAACACCCTATGTCAGGGGCTGGAAAACCCAAGCCGGCCCATATCGCAGGCTTATGCCATTGGGCTTCCTGGGGGCGTTAGTAAGGTGTGGAAATTACCCGCATCGGTTTGCTGGCGGCAGCTGTAGCTCTTCTGGTTGGGTGTTCTGGCACACCACAGGCAGGTTACGGTCGTGCAGCTTCCGCAGCGGTCGTTCTTTTGAGGTGTACACATAAGGAGCCCCAGCAAGGGCTATGGAGATGATTAAAAAGAAAATAAATTGATTCTTAAAAGAAAATATATAGAGTTGTTTCTAGAGGCCGGCGTGACGCCATGTGATCGGCACACACCCTAGAGGACAACACAATGAGCGATTTCCTTAAGAAGCTTGAAGCGAAACACAAGAAGACCTCAGCCACGGAAACGATGACTATCCGCGTGACCGCTGAAGAGGATGCTGCCATCAAGGAGCTGGCGAATTTTTATGAATGCACTAGGCAAGATCTGATCCATGACCTGATCACTGAGTATTTGCTGCCCGCGTGGAAGCAACTGGAGAGCGAAAGCACATCTGTTGACGTTGTTCCGCCTCAACATGCACAGGACAAGCAGCACTACTACGTCTTGAACACCAACAAGGTGCATGACGTCGCTGACCACGATTACATGCTGAGAGACGGTGTGGCTGCTGCCTTTGAGGATGGCTACAAGGAGAAGATCAACCGCTTTAAAACTGGCGACACAATTTTCCTGTATGAGTCTGGGAAAGGCATCGTTGCCTTTGGTACGGCTGATGGTGTTACCCAGAAAGCGCCTCATTATGGGAAGCCAGATAAGACACATTTCCAGAAGCTGAACGGATTCAAAAAACTGGAAAAACCACTGTCCCCCAAAGACATCTGCCGTGTTCTCGAGCGGAACATCAAATTCGTACAAACCCTTACGTACCTAACTGATGGAGAAACGCTGCTAGCCGACCTCCACAAGCAGCTCAAGCAGAAAGCTTAACCATCGCGCAACCCCGTCACCCGCGGGGTTTTTTATGCATACAATTCATCCGTCCACCTTGGGTATGCCTTAGCTGATACGTCCGAGGGCAATGTTTTTCTGGTGTTTACTTTTATAAATAACGGTCTAAGTGATACGTTTAAAAATCACCACCCAAACTGATACACGAAAGGAAATCTCATGTTCGTTCGCGCCTACCTTCGTGCATCCACTGCGGAGCAAGACGCCAGTCGTGCCCGTAACTCTCTGCAGCAGTTCGCTGCTGGCCATGGCAAGGCCATTGCCGCGCAGTACATCGAGAACGCCAGTGGGGCCAGGGCTGACCGGCCGGAGCTGTTGAGGCTGCTAGCTGATGCCCATAGAGGTGACGTGTTACTGCTTGAGAGTATTGACCGGCTCTCACGGCTGCCGGTGGCTGATTGGCAGGCGCTTAAGGCTGCGATTGATTCCAAGGGACTGCGCATCGTCGCCTTGGATCTGCCGACCAGCCACCAAGGCATGAGAGAAACGGCAGGTGATGAGTTCACTGACCGAATGCTGGCAGCTATCAACGGCATGATGATCGAGATGATGGCGGCTATTGCGCGGAAGGACTATGAGCAGCGTCGGGAGCGCCAGGCGCAGGGCATTCAGAGGGCAAAAGCTTCCGGCGCTTACAAAGGTCGGCCTGCTGACAAGGGGCTGCATCAGCGCGTTGGTGAGCTGCTCGGCGCTGGTCTGGGGATTCGGGCGACCGCTCGCCATGCAGGGTGCAGTACCACCACGGTGCTTAAAATCCGCGATCAAATAACCGAGTGACGACGCGATTTGACGTGTTGTCGGGCAGCAGTGAGATTCGCATGAAACTTACCCAGGCTGCGAAGCAGACCGTATCCGCCGCCTGGGGAGAACTCTGACCACCTGGCGTGAACTAGCTCGCCTTACGGCCCAGGCGACGGCGCAGCGCTCGAATCATCCTGGCGCGCATGAGAACGGTTGCGACTGACACCGCAAGCGCTATACCGCCCACCAGTTCGCCGAAACGGACGAACGCAACGATGTTCACCAGGGCGAGAACCATAAGGCCGTAGAACTCGGCATTGGCCTTGCCGGCAGCCAGAGCCTGATGCTCGGTCAGCATCCACTTCGGCGATAGGCAGAAAGGGCATACGGACGACTCCGGGGCACGGCCGCCCACGGGTATTCCGCTGATGTAGAACGGCGCGCTGGTGATCACCTTCGGAACCATCATCTTCTTGCAGCACTGGCACTCAACTTTGCTCATGACGTGAACCTGCTGGACTTGGCACATGCCAGAACCTTATCCAAGCCCTGGCGAATCCCAAGCGACCGTCATGCGGGTCTGCCGGTGTGCTGCAAAATCACTCGGTGTGATTTTTCTTGTCGAGATGATCCGCGACCTTATAGCCAATCACCGCTACCACTCCCAACGTGCCGACCACGCCGATGACCGCGTAAACCAGTAGCTCAATCGAGTCCATGTCTTGCTCCTTCTGGGCTGAAAACTTGCACTGAATCCAGCTTCTCATCTGCTGTGCCAATCCCAAGGACTTCATCCTCCTGAAGTCCCTTTTCCGTCGGCTCTTGGGTGACTGAATTCCAAAGCGACCAGCGCACCGCTTATATCCGCTTCGCGACACGTTTCAAAAAAGCATGCTCACACCACCTCTCTTGCTTATGGGAGTCTGACGGTTCACCTCACATAGAGGAAATCAGTCGATTCTGCCTAAGGGGTGAAGTTAAGGGGTGAAAGTGGCTGAATGCGTCGTCTTTAAAGGCTTGGAGCCGTTTCACCTCTTCGGTTACAGGGCAGCGGCTGTAGTGAAGAGGTGAAGTCATGGGCCGAGGAGGCGGAATCAAGGGGTGAAGTGAAGGGGTGGAAGTGTCTGAAAGCTCCGTTCTTAAAGGCTTTAAGCCGTTTCACCTCTTCGGGTAAAGGGTGTAGTGAAGAGGTGAAGCCATGGGGGAAGGGGTGAAGGGGTGAAACCAAGGGGTGTTGTATAGGGGTGTTGTCGTCTAGGTAAGGGGTGTCGTGAAGGGGTGTCGTGGCTGTAACCCGCATGGTTGCTGCGTTTCTGACTGAATTATCCCATGATCCGTGATGGCAACGGCAGATCGACGGCAGATGACGACTGAGCGTCAGGGAAATTCGTCAGGTGCACGCCGTGACAGCGGATGGTCGGCAAATGACGACGCGCATGCTGCTGGCTGGGGCAGCGTCTGTAAGGTGGTCTTTAGGGCAGGGTAAACCGCCCTGAAGAAGCCTGGGTTTTGTAGGAAGTTACGGCAGCACGAGCCCCATCACCTTGCTGATGTAGTCCGGCTCTCCGATAAAGAAAACATGCAGCGCATTCAGATCTGGGGTGGGCAGGCCTTGCTGACTCCACAGGTGCTGGATGCGCATGCGGTTCGTACTCGGTGACAGGATGACCGACTCCAGCGTGACCCCAGGATCATTCAGGCGAGCCTGCAGATCCTTGATGTTTTGCGAGAGCTGGATCTTGTCGCTGCCGGGGCCTTCGTGTTCCAGTCCGTGCGGGTCGATAAAGCAGATGCGCTGACTGCCATCCGACTTCAGGCACCAGAGGATGAAGTCTGGATAAAAATTGCCGGCCTCAAAGAAACCGACGCCCTGTTTGGCCAGGTTTCGCAGCAGGAAGATGCGCTCTCCACGTTCAGCAAGATTCGTTTCGTTGGCCGCCAGCCAAAGACGCAAGTCTTCGACGAATTGAAACTCTGACTTGTTGAGACCGACAGGCTGGATCTTCACCTTCTCGCTGGAAAGCAGTGGCTCATAGAGGTGAGCATCCAGCCTTAGGCCTTGAACGTGGCCGTGATCACGCCAGCCCACCTGAGCGAGCTCTTCCTTCAGCGCTTTGATGTCGTCGATCAGGTATTGCTCGGTCGCCTCGACGATCAACTGGTAGTTGATGTCGTCACCCGGCAGGTTTTCGTTCTCGCGGGTGAGCAGCACCAGTTCCATGCGCGGATCGAGGTATTTGCGTTTTTGGTGATTGAAGCAGCGCTCCAGGGCACCGCAGAGTAGTTCGAAGGCTATCGATTGCCAGTGACGCAGGTTGGCCATCGAAGGTGCCCACCAGTGCGCGGGCACCAGGACGCGATACCAGTCTGGGGTCTCCAGCAGTGGGCGTAGCACTTCTGCTTTAACGATGACGTTGTCCAGGTGTCGCTGGCGACGAAAGCGTTCCAGATCGAACCACAGCTTGTCCCAGTCGAGCATCGACAGGCGCAGGGCATCGAAGTGGCGTGGCGGGTTATCGGCTGCCTCAGGGGCCTGGCCCATGACCTCTTTGGCCTGGATCATTTGCAGGCGTGGGAATCGATCAACCACCAAGGGCACGCCCCCCTTGGTCAAGCCAGGCGGGAGGGCTCCGATACTGAGATCCACGATGGGGCCATGCTTACGGAAGTCGTACTGCTCCTGGGTGTCCTTGCGGAATTTGGAGCGGAGGATCTTCAGCTTCTGGCCAAAATCGTGGGTGACGTTGAGGGTGATTTCCTCAACATGCGGCGCATCGTTCGGCGGTAGGCCTTCGCTTTCGAGGAAGTCGCGAAAGGTTGCCATAAAGTCAGCTTGCACACCGAACACGTTCAGCGTCTCCAGGAAGTGAATATCGCGCGGTGGGTTCACCGGCTGATAGCGGCTGGTACGCATCAGGCTTATGTCTTTGCCTTTCAGGCGCACGCCGCGCCCGAACAACTGGATGATCTGTGCGCCTTCGCTCTGGCCCATGCGCATCAGGCCCAGGCTGGATACCCGCCAGCAGTCCCAGCCTTCGATGAACTTCTTCGAGCCGACCAGCATGTGAATGGGCGAGGTGGGTTTGTGCACGTCGCCAAACACCGGCTCGCCAAATTCGCTGGGTCGCACCTCGGCCAGGGAATGTTTGTCTTCCAGTTCGCCCTGTACATGCTTGGCCAGCGCCGCTGCATCGCCGACGTTGATGACGCCAAAGGGTTGGTCGGCTTCGCCGACCTTCAGCAGCAGCTCGCCGCTGTCGCCTTTCACGCGCTCGATCACTAAGTGACCGCCACCAGGGGCATGGAACAGGCGCTGGCAGATGTCGGCATAGAATTGTGCCGCGCTTTGTTTCAAGCCCTTCAGGTAGGGGAAGGACTGCACGAAGATGTCGTGGCCTTGTGCATCGAGCAGGCCTGTCTGCTGGCTGTTGCCGTTGAGCACCGCATGAATGAGCGTGGTAAAGGCTTCACGGTGGGCGAGGAAGCGCGCCAGGAAGTCGAGAATCTGCGCCACATCGGATGGCGATACGCTTTCCTCATCGACCTTGCGCCCGGTAACGCTGGCACCGACAAAGACCCACAACGGCTTTTCCAGGTTGTAGCCGGTGTAGCGCTTGCCCGCCTCGGTGAACATGCGCAACTGCTGGTAAAACCCCAACAGGGCAGCGGTCAGGTAGGTGTCCTTGTGTGCCAGCTCATCCCGAGGCAGGTTGAAGATGCGGTAGTCCTTACCGTAGCCATCGGCATAGAAGTAGCGGTAGCTGTAATCGAACAGCACGGCTTTGGCGTAGCTCTCGGCCAGCACGCGGTCGTTGGCTGCCTTGACGGCCTGTTTGAAGGTGGCCGAGTACTCGAAGGTGAAGCCCTTGGCCGCCAGCTTGTCGCGCTTACTTTTCCAGTCACTGCCGCTCATGCCACGGTGACCTTCGTCGACCAGCAGCAGGTTGCCATCGCCAAAACTGTCGACGGCCATCTGCTTGACCTTCTGTTCGTCCGCCAGCTTGGTGATTTCGGTCAGCAGCGGTACATCGAGGGCATTCTGCCCGCGTGAGATCAGGTCGCTTTCCTGGCGCAGTGGCTCCGGGTAAAAGCCGTTTTCGCGCAGCTCTCGTTCGTGCTGCTCGGACAGGCGCTCGTTCGGCGACAGCACAATGACTCGGCTGTAAGCATCAGCCTGCCCGGTTGCCCGCGCATGCTGAGCAAACTGCAGCAAATTCACATGCATGAGCAGCGTCTTGCCGCTGCCCGTGGCATTTTGCAGGCAGATCTTGTTGAGGTCTTCAACGGCATAAACGCCAATGCCGGTTTCGCGCCCCTGACCTAGATGGTGCTGGTTGAAACGCTCGATAAATTCGTTGAGCGCTGCGCATAGACCCTGGCGGTCGTTGAAGTAGCGGTCGAGGTAAATCTCGACAAACAGCAGCGTCAGCCACTGGAAGTACTTCCAGGCGATCTCCCCCTTGTTCTTGCGCCGAGCATTGATAGCCCGTGTATGGGCCACCAGGTTGGCGTCGTAACGCTCGAGTTCAATTGGGGTCAGTGTCGCATTGACAGGCAAGTGCGAGATCAGCTTGGCCAGAAAGCGATGCTTGCCATCCGGACCGATGCCCGGTTCGGCGCTGCGCAGTGACTTGGCGATGATCTCCAGCGGTCGCACGGTGCGACCTTCGTCTTTGTGAGTCACCAAGGGGTCGATGCCAAACAAGCTTATAAGGTACTGATTAAGTACCAATGCATCCTGAAAGTGACTCGCTACCAGTACTGGCTGAACTTTGCTTTTACGTGGGGCGCGGGCCATCTCAAGCGTCCTCCCACATGCGCTGGGCGAAGGTCTCTTCGATCAGGCGCACGCGTGTGGCGGCATCGCCATCGCTGGGCAGGGCATGGTTGCCGTTGACGTAGAGGGTGGCGAATTCGCTTTCTCGCGGGTTGATGCCGCGCTTGTTTAACCAGGCTTCGAGGGCGGCTTGATCGCGCCCGGAGTCGCCGGTCAGCTTGCGCCATATAACCAGAACACGTTCACGCGATAACTCGTCGCCCGGCACACTGAGGATGTGGCCTTCCACAGCACGGAACCAGAACTCGCCATCGTCACGCTCCTTGATGGCGGTGGAGCGCCAGCGTGTATCCTGGTCTTTGGGTAGCTCGGGATCGGCCTCACGCACCAGCTCAATGGCATAGCGGCGCGGCTGGTCGAGGTGGGCGACATGCAGGCCAATCAACCAGTTGAAGGTTTCCACCAGATCGATGGTTTTCTCCACCTGGGCATCGCTGCCGGCCTGCTTGACCTTGAGTTTGTAGGACGTGGGGTCGGTAAACTCACGCACATTGAGCAGGCTTGGGCTGCCGGCGGTTTCGAACTCCAGCCAGTATTTGAGCATATAGTCCCGATTCATCTCTACAGACTCAGGAGTGCCGGTGTTCAGACGAGGAGTGTCTGGCAGTTGCAGATTGTTTAGCGTGTCCTCGAAAGACTCTAAACGAATATATTTTAGGCAATGGCTAATACCTTCCCGAGATACGGGTTTTCCTTCGCTCCAGTCTTTGGAGTAGACCGCTTTCTGAATGCGCGGCTTGAGTACTGTATCGAAGTAAGCTCCCATCTCAACCAGAACATATTTTCGATCTCCATCATCTTCACGATTGAGATTAATTACTGCATGACCGGTAGTGCCTGACCCTCCGAAATAGTCCAGAGCGTATTGTGAGTCTCCCAAGCCAGATATGCGAAGGCAGTCTTCTACTGCGTATATTGATTTGGGGTAGGTAAATGGGGATGCGCCCGTGAAGAAGTGCTTCAGTACGCCAGTACCATGTTCGGTTGCCGAGTACTTTGCATCAATCCAGTTGGTTGGAGGAAGTACGCCATCTGATCCAGGGCGGAACTTATAGTAAATAGTTATGCTTCCGTCATCGTTAACTTTTGCTCGGTAGTTTCCTGGCTGAGCTTCAACATTGCTGGGCTTTCCTCTCCACGTTCTTTCACTGCCAGAGTCGTCAAGTGGATAGACAGCTATTTCATCGCGCTTCGTAGGCTCTATATCAGTCCACAATCGTTTATCTTCATCCCAGCTCATGCTAGGCGCACGAATTGACTCGCCTTTTACATATAGAGGGTAGAAAAGAGATGGACGATCTTTTCGCTCCGAGTTTGATCCCCTTTTTCTGAAGAGCTCCCACATGAAATTTCCATTTTCATCTTCCTGCTTATAACGAGCCGATTGTTTTTCAGTGCGCGGCAGCTTTTCCAGTTCGCCAACTGAAGTATGTCTTGCGAAGATGGCGTACTCGTGTGCTTGCGCTAAACCACTCGGCACTGGTCGGCCTGACGGGTTGATGCGAACCACAATGGTGCCAAGCAAATTATCTTGTCCAAATTGCTGTTCGATCAGATAGCTCAACTCACGTTGCTGATAATCATCAATCGTGGCGCACAAAATACCGTCAACGCTCATTAGGTTTGGTGTGATGGCTAGACGATCCGCCATCAGAGAGCACCAAGAAGAGCTCCGATAACCGTTCTTGTATGCGATAGGCCCAGCGTCCGTGTTGTAGGGGGGATCGATGTACACGGCTTTAACTTGCTTGTTGAGACGGTTCTGCACAAGATTTAGAGCTTGGAAGTTGTCACCGTGCAATAAAATGCCGCTGCTGGATTTATCAAGATTTTCTTGGCTCGCTAGTAGCTGGTCCTTTGTGCGTTCTTCGAAAAGGCGGGTATCAATACTTAAGAATGGGTTGGCTTTCAGAAAGTCTACGGTCAGCGGTTCGCTATATCCAGGTTGGGCCATATCTGCCTTGATCTCATCAATAGCAAACAGTTTTACCCACTCCTCACGCTGCTGTGCATTGGCAGCAATTTCTGCATAGAAACTTTCCGGGATACGATCCAGAGTGATGCAGTACTGGGTCTCGACAACGAATTTCTTTTTGAGCCACAGCTTCTTTTGGAAGTCTTCAAGCTGGGCGAGAAAGTCGACAATGCGCCGGGCGATTTTGCGCAGCACGCGCAGCTTTTTCAGGTATTCATCCACACGCGGAGCATCGGCGGCCTCGATATCGTCGAGGCGGATGATCTCGTTCTTGATATAGAAATCCAGCTCGCGACGAAGGAAACCACCGAGGTTTTTATGGATGAAGTAGTCCATGGTGTTGCGGGCGGTGAACTGCCCCAGGTATTTACCCAGCAGCGTGCGGTTGGGCTGCTTGTCGGTAGGGGCTGGAGCAAACAGCGGCTGCTCGAAGGCGCGTAACTCTGGGTGAGTAAACACCAGGTTAGCCAGCTGTTCGCCTACGACTTGCTCTGCCTCCGCCAGACGTTTCTGCTGCCAGGTGCCGGCCTGGCCGGATTTCGTGCTGTCGGGGCGGTAGTCGAACTGCACGACGAGTTCCGGCAGTCCTTTCTCGTTGGTTTCTAGCTTCAGCGGTTCTGCCGCGTGGATGATAAAGAAGCGCTCCTGGCCTTCTTTAACGTTGTTGTGCTCACCCTCTGCGGCTGAGACCAGGCGGAAATGCACCTTCAGCGGGGTTGTGGCTGTTGGCTGGAATTCGAAGCCGCTCTGCGGGCCTTGTTCCTTGGCCTGGGCTGCGGTGAGGTCGAAGGTGAAGTTGCTGAGAGCTTCGCTCGATTTGATGTAGTACTGGTCTTTGTTAGCCCAGTGCAGCATGACTTCGCGGCCATCATAGGGCACGGCATAGGGGGCGGCGCGGCTGTCGTTTTCTGCGACGAAGTAGCGCTTCGACATGAAGTCGCCCTTGTCGTAGTAGCGACTGAAGAAGCGGTACAGGTGTTCATACACCTGGGCATCGTCAGCCAGTACTCCGCCGCCATCGCGTGCATGCTGCTGTGCTAGCTCGAACTCTTTGCCGACCTTGGTACCGCGATATTCGGACTTCAGCTCACCCGTGGGCAGGAAGGCATCTTCCCCGAGCGTTTCGGCGACCTTTACCCGTGCTGCTTCTAACGCGTCATGCGCGTTGCTTTGCGATTGGCCGGCAAAGTGGGCATCAATCTCGCTACCCAGCTCGGTGTCGATAAAGGCTTTGATCTGTGCGCTACGGGCGTGAAGGATGCGGTACAGACCGAAGTCCAGCTCAGGCTGGTTGAGTTGGAATAGATCACCCAGCAGGGCGATAAATTGGTCTTTTTGCTTACTCATTATGCGCGTCTCAAAAATGTGTCAGGCGTAGGGCTTGAATTCGTTGCTGTCGCGAATCAGTAGTTGCATCAGCTTGGGGTGGATAAAGAGCTTTTCCTTACCGACCTGTACCTCTTGTAGTACGCCGATGACGACAAGCTCTTTGAGGTAGCGAGAGGCGGCCTGACGCTGGGCAATCTGTTTATCGACGACGTTGCTAATACGGCAATAGGGCTGCTCGAAAATTACGTCCACCAGCTCGCGGGAGTAGGTTTTCGGCAGCTGTTCGCGAACAAACTGGGTGGTGTGTTCGGAGAGGCAGCGAATGGCGGCAATTTTGGCAGTGGTCCAGCGAGCGGTTTCTTCGACAGCACTGAGCATGTACAGCAGCCAGGGCTCCCAGGCTTGTTCGCGGGTTACATCGAGCAGTAGGCGGTAGTAATCGGCTCGGTTGGCGATGATGTAACGGCTGAGGTAGAGAATCGGCAGGCTCAGCAGACCTTCCTGAATCAGGTATAGGGTGTTGAGCACGCGCCCGGTGCGGCCATTACCATCGGTGAACGGGTGAATGGCTTCGAACTGGTAATGCCCAACGGCCATGCGTACCAGCGGGTCTAGGTCGGTCTCGTTGTGCAGGAAGCGTTCCCAGTTGGCGAGTAGATCGCGCAAACGGTCGTCACCCTCTGGTGGGGTGTAGATGATTTCGCCGGTGCGGTCATTGGCAAGCTGAGTGCCTGGCACTCGGCGGATGTCCATGTTGACGCCCTTGAGCGTGCGGCAGATCTCGACTGCAGTGCCTGTGGAGAGTGGGCGTTCGGCCAGCGACTGGTAGCCGTTGTGTAGGGCCTTGCGGTAGCGCAGGGCTTCCTTGGTCGCGGGGTCAGCATGGTTGTCCCCATCCTGGGCGTGCTGAAAGAGCAGGTCCGTGGTGGTGACGATGCTTTCGATCTCGGAGCTGTCCTTGGCCTCCAGCAACGGGATAGTGTTGATCAGCACCGTCTGGTTGGGGATCAGCTCGGCGGCTTGTTTTAATTCAGCCAGGGCTGTGCGGGCCTCGATACAGCGCTTGAGCACTGCACGGGTCTCCAGCTCTGCTGTGGGCGGCAAGGGCGGCAGCTGGTTGTAGGGCTTGTCGGCCTGCCAGGGGAGGGGGGGGGCAGTCATGGATGCGATCCTGATCCTTGGGGTATCCACCTAAAGGCAAGGGAGCTCTTGTGAGCGCCCTAATCGTGGCGTCAGTGTAAACATGTGCGCATAACGTGTCGCTATTTTTTGGTTTCGGCGACATGTATTGCGCTCGTGTCGCTGGCGACGACATGTGCACATGACGTGTACTTGAAATTAACTTTTAGCGACGTGTTAGCTCACGCTCCAGCGCACAGTGAACAGCGTTTGAGTACGGCTGGCACGATGCAGGCGTTTCTCCAGGGCATCGATAAGGGCATCTCGACGGGCTTCGATTTCGTCCTCCACGGAGAATATTTCTTGGCGTTGCCGACGTTGTTCGCCTTCTACCTTGCGGATGTCATCCTGCAGTCGGCGTGCCTCGTCCATGCTCTGAGCGGTGCGGGCTTGCCGCTTCAGACCCTTTAGCTTGAGCTTGGTATCTTGCAGGGCTTGCTCGGCGGCGAGGATGCGGTCTTCTGCCCAGGCATCGAGTTTTTCGCGCTCTTGCTGGAAGAATTTGTCGTTCTGCTCCAACGCTTGGCTCAATGCGGCATCGATCTGGCGACGGGCATTACCATGCAGATCATCCGGTGGGGCGCTGTGAGTTGGCTCTGCAGTTGCACAGAGCTGGAAGAGTTTCTCGCAGGTTTCCTGGTCGAGGAGCTCGCCGCTATCGGCCATCGCGGTGAATACCAAGTGCTCTTCACGTTGAAAGCTATCGAGCTCCAGCAGGTTGAGCTGAAGCCAGCCTTGCTGACCGACCAGTTGCTCGATGACGCTGATGCGTGGGTTGCGGGCTTCGAGCCATTGCGCATAACTGAAGCGCAGAGTGGCTGTGGGGGCAGGAACATTACGTCCCTGATCGAGTACGTATTCGCCCAGTGGGTGCGTCAGGCGGTAGATTCGGGTGTTTTCAATCTGAGCTTGTTTTGCCAGTTCGCCCTTGCGAATGAGCTGGTAATGCCCAGTTGCGATCTGGGGTAGGGGCGGTAGGCTGAGGTCGAAGGTCAGTAGGTTGCTGTCGAACCTGGCTTGTTCTGCCAGGATGTACTGGGTCAGCAGCCAAAACAGGCGAGTGATTCTGTCTAGCTGGCTTTCAGCGCGTTCTTTGTGGGTTTTGAGCAGGCTGTGGATGTCTGCATCGAAATTTTCCAGCAGGAGCTTTTCGGTTTCCAGCATGCGTGCCTGGATATCCGCATCCAGTTCCGCGCGCAGGCTGGCGAAGGCGGCGTCGATCTCTTGAGGTGTGCGGCAGCAGTCGTAGATTTCGGCAATGCGTTTCTCGAAGTCGATGCCGGCTTCAATCCTGCCGAGCACTTGGTCAGACGCACCAAAGACGCCATCGAACAGGTGAAACTTATCCTGCAGTAGCTCCAATACGCGCTGGTCTGCGGCATTGCGTTGGTTGAGGAAGTTGATCACAACCACGTCAAAGCGCTGGCCGTAGCGATGGCAACGACCAATACGTTGCTCTACACGCTGGGGGTTCCAGGGCAGGTCGTAGTTCACCACCAGGGAGCAGAACTGCAGGTTCACACCTTCGGCGGCTGCCTCTGTGGCGATAAGGATTTCAGCTTTATCGCGGAAATAGTCGATCAGCGCGGTGCGGCGGTCGATGGCGGGGGAGCCGGTGACACGGTCGCTGCCATGGTAACGAGCCAGCCAGCGCTGATAGATGCCGGTAGCGGCTTCACCCTGATTGCCACCGCTGAAGGTGACAACCTTACCGGCGTGTCCATGCGCCTCAAGAAAACGAGCCAGGTATTCCTGGGTACGGCGTGACTCGGTAAAGATCACTGCTTTACGCGGTGCGCCCATACCGGACATGCGTGCAAAGCCTTGTTCCAGCGCGTTCAGAAGGGCGAAGGATTTTTGGTCTTCACGAATGCTGTGAGCGATTTCGATATAAACATCGAGCTCGGCGATTTCTTTACTCAGCAGCTCAAAGTCGACTTTGTTGGCTGTGTCATGGGCCTCGTAGTTGGCTGACTCTTCCGCTGCTTCGAGAAGGTCTTCCTCCAGGTCGTCTTCTTCAATCAGGTGCTCGAACCATTCCTCATCGATACTCTGGCGATCCAGCAGCTTCTGTAAGCGGGCTTTAATCGCCTCTAGGGTGGCGAGAACGGCTTCAGTCGACGAGGCCAGCAGCTTGCGCAGAATAAGCGCGACGAGATGCTTCTGACGCTGTGGGAAGCCGTAGCTGAAGTCGCGGTGCAGATACGATGAGATGAGGTCGTAAAGCCGCTGCTCGTCATCGCTCGGGGTAAATGGTGTGGTCAGCGCATGGCGCTGGGTATAGGGCACGTACTCCAGAACATCCCTGCGCAGGGTGCGCTTGATAAAGGCCTGCAAACGGCGGCGCAAAGCTGCCAGGTCACCATCGGTGTTGTTGTACTGAGCGCGAAAGCTGCGCTCATCGCCGAAGATATCCTCGTCAATCAGCGAGCTGAGACCATACAGCTCCATCAGCGAATTCTGCAGCGGTGTAGCGGTCAGTAGGAGCTTGCGCCGTCCAGCCAGTGAGCGTTTGAGCGATTGACCGGTTTCATTGCTTTTGCGATGGGCATTGCGCAGCTTGTGAGCTTCGTCGATGACGACTAAATCCCAGGGAATATTGCCCAGCTGCTCTTCCATACGTGCGGCAAAGTGGAGCGACATGATGCTGATAACATCGCGATCCAGCGGGTCGTAGATGCCATCCTGGCGAAGCTGTTTCCAGGTGCGGGCATCCAAGACCTGGGTGGGCAAATTGAATTTTTCTGAAAGCTCCTGCGCCCATTGTTTGCGCAGCGCCGCTGGGCAGATGACCAAGAGACGACGGCGACGTTCGGCCCAGAGCTGGCCTAGAACCAAGGCGGCTTCAATCGTTTTACCCAAGCCGACTTCGTCAGCCAGTATCACGCCTTTGCTCAGAGGGTTTTGTAGGGCAAAAAGGGCGGCATCAATCTGGTGTGGGTTGAGATCGACACTGGCATCGAACAGCGACTGGGAAAGCCGGTCTTCTTCGCTGGCTGCACGGCGGCGCGTCAGCTCCCAGGCGAAATACTTGGCGTGGTGGGGTGTGAGGCTGCTTGTGGGATTGAGCGTCGGCATCAATTGCCCTCGGTAATGTCCATGAGCCGAACGATGCAGATCCTGCATCCGGGGTTTGTGTTGGGTCGCTTAATTAAGCTGCGACTGCTGCCCAACTGTACCGATGTGATGAGTAGGTTTGTAGCTCTATTGCGCTGGCCGCCGTATCCCAACCAAGGGAGGATTACGATGCGCTTCTCCTGGTTGGGGCGTTGTCACTGCTATGGCCGGATCGCTCCGGAAGCCTACTGCTCGCCTGTTGCCATTTTTACAAACAGCGCCCCAAGCCAGCCTACAAAACCTACAGAACCTGGTTTCGTAGGTTTTGTAGGCTGGCCTCACCGCTGTTTATGAAAATAATCCGCCAGGCTGAGACTATTGTTTGCGCCAGACATAGCGTGTTGACGGGCGTCCACCTTTCTCGCCGGCGACCTCGTAGCCGACGATGTAGTTGTGCTCGATCAGGACGTTGAGTGCATTGTTGACCGCATCCAGAGAGTCGAGCCCTGTCCAGCCTTTCAGGCGTATCTCACGAGGGGTAAACGGCTCGGGTAATTTCTGCTGACGCTCCAGGATCAACCGTGCCCCCAGTAGCGGGGCGTTGATTGCTGCGCCGTACAGCCGCTGAGCATGGCTCATCAGGTAGACCGCCCAGTCAATGGCGCGGGCAGTGGACTCTGCACCCACGGCTTTCAGCCCACCTTCGATCAGTTCGAACAGTAGGGCTAAGCCCGCAATGGTTTTCGGCATTTTCAGACAATGAGATTGCAATGCCGGGTGAAGATTTTCGCTCCGACTTTGTTGCATGTGGCCGGTATACCAGGCGTTAAATATTTCCTGTGCCTCCGGGCTGAACCTGAGTGCAGTGCGAGGCTCGGCGGGTAGTCGATCGAGGTGGTCAATAATCCGTTCCACACATTCAGCGGCGGCTTTGTTCGGCCAGCGGTCGACCAGACACCAGTCACGGACATCGTCGGGGTAAACGGCGAGTTGCAGGCGCTGAATCAGGCCGTCATCCAGTTCGCCGCTGATCGCGGCGCTCACCAGGGATGCGATTCGTGAGGGTTGAATGCCGCCGATCAACGATAAACAACATGACTCGATGAATATGGTGCCTCGGCCGATACGGTCGTAGGTAAATGAGCCGTTGCCATCGAAGCACTCCAGGTAGAAGGCGCGCGCGACTGAGCCTTCCTCGCTTTGTATTGTTGCGAGCCAGCCCCCCAGCTCGTCACGCACGAGCAGCAGGCCGTTCGGGTTTTCGTTGAGTAGCTCGCCGAGCTTCTCGACCGTCGAGTCGTTGACGGTGTAGCGGCGCTGGACTGGAGTCTGCACGTCGCCGGAAACCTTAGTGAGTTCCTCCCGCGCTCCAATTTTGTCGCCGCTGCCAACAAGTTTTGTGGCCTTGCTCTTCGCGGCCTTGCGCTCGATATCCAGCAGCTCACTGTTGGTCCTGTACTCCTCCACCGCCATGTTGTGCTGTTTTCGCTCTCTTGTCTCCAAGGCGTCCAAGGGACGTAGCGCTTGTTTAAGCGCCGGTGTTTTCATCGCAGACGGCCGTCCGATGATGACGCCCCACTGGTTGGGAACGACTGTCCAATCATCGTGCTGTTTTGGATGGATGGTAAATTTGCGCCCGACCACTGCGCTGACAGCAACCACGAGCGCGACTCCAACAAAATCTGGCGGACACTGGGTGCGCTCAGCGACATCCCAAACGTATTCCTGAAGAGCAGCAGGTAGTAGCTCCCCACGCCAGGGCATGACCCTGGCCAACCCGCTCGGGAGCGGCTTTGGCACAATGCTTGGATTCAGGTATGAGGCAAGGGCCGGCTCGGGCATCTCTGCCAAGAACGACGGTATCTGCTCGTGTGTGGTCATTGGTCTTCTCGCTCGGCGAGATCCTGAGTGACTCCATCACGCTCGCTGATCTTGCTCTCCAGCCAGGCCTCCACCTCCGCGACGACGAAGTAGACGCCAGCCTGTTTGCTCGGCCCAAATTTGATGGGACGAGGGAAGCTGGGATCGGTTTCGCGCAGCTTTTCGAGGCCGGAACGGCTTTTATCAAAGCAGTGCTGCAGAGAGGTGTGGCTGATCAGGTATTTCTTGGGGGCATGTGTCGGCATGTGTGGGTCTCTGTGTGTAAGCCGACACAGATTTAATACCCCTGACAGACCGCTGTGGCGCGATTTCAAACCGGAAAAGCGTCGGAAAACGTATTGTCGGTTGTTGCGTTGACGGCCGTGCCCTGCAGATGGGACATGGGCAGAGGAGGCTGTCATAAAGCTGGCATAACCCAGCCAAAACAGCCCCAAAAGGCACAAAAAAGGCACTTGCGATAATCGCTAAGTGCCTGATTTGTATAACTTATTTGGTGGAGCCGGGGGGATTTGAATCCGTTTCAACTACTGCCTATAGCTGCCCATCTTCGACCAACGTGAGTAAATGCGCACCATCCGTCTTGTCGCTCCTGCCCATGGCTGCCCTTTGCTGCCTAGCGTTTACGACGTTTTTTCGACACTATTTTTTGGTGTCGTATTGACATCATCACGGCCATTTTTGTAATGTCTTCGTGCAGCCTCGGTTGCGCAGGTGTATCTCACCTGTCCTGCTCTTTAAAGTCACGTTACAAGGAAAGCGATGCCTTGAAGCTAGCTTCATGGCGATCCTTCGGGATCATGACCGGCACCCCGGTTCCCTAGTGCGCGGATTGGCCTCTGGGCTGTATTGCAACGTCCGTTCTTAGCGACCTTTGTCTGGCGTAAAAACAGAGAGTCCACCTGAGTTAATAATATTGTTCCTTGTGCTTCAACTCTTGGTCTGGCGACAGGTGACAATCGTCACTTGCATATCGAGAGGGTAATAAGATGATAGTTGTCAATGTCGTCATCAACGTGACTGGTTGTAAAAAAGAGAGCATTCGCCCGGAAGTGGGAGACCGCCCCGAAGCGAAAAGGGTTAATTCAGGTGCAAAGTGGAAAGTAGCTGTTATAGCTGCCGTACCTTGGGTTGGTAAACTGCTTCATTACCTCTTCGGTGATGAGTAATAGCTAACTGGTTCTCTGTTGTTTCTATGGAATGGAGTTTATGGCGAAGGATAAGCCGTTTTATCCGCATGCACCTATATCAACGCTTGATGTTCTTGCTAAGAGTCTTGGCGTTTCACCTCAGGTGATGTCTAAGCTTTCATCCTCTGCGGATGATTCATATACTGCGTTTTCAGTATCTTCAAAAAATAAAGATCGTACAGTTTATGATCCTAAGTACAATTTAAAAAAATTACAGAAAAGAATAAATTCTCGTATTTTCGAGCATGTTGTATTCCCTCAATATCTGCATGGCGGTATACGCGATGTCAGTCATTCTCGAGATTATATAAATAACAGTCGCATTCATGCTGGCTCCCGAGTTCTAGTTAGTCTCGATATTAAAAATTTTTATGACAACATAAAGCGTGACAGTGTTTTTGATATTTTTAAGAGTTTCTTTAGATTTCCAGATGAGGTCTCAACTCTTCTTACCAATGTCGTCACAATGCGCGGCAAGGTTCCCCAAGGCGGTTGTACCTCTAGCTATGTCGCCAATCTGATTTTTCATAACACCGAGTATTCTGTGGTTAGTTACCTCAGAAGTTTCGGGATTGAATATAGCCGCCTCTTAGATGATGTTACCCTGTCGTCATCTCACCCTATTCCACCTGAAAAACTTGAGCAGGCGATATCAAAGGTTGCCGGCATGTTTAAGCGCCATGGCCTCCGTGTTCATCCCCATAAAAAGAAAATTGAGTCATCTTCAGATAGCCGCAGCCCTTATGAGGTAACAGGTGTTTGGGTTGGCCACGGCGTTCCAAAAATACGGCGTAAAGACAGAGATTACGCTCGCCAGCTTGTTTATATTTGTACGAAAGAATATCTGAAAGATTATACGTCTGATGCCTACCATGCGCTCTGGAATAAGAGCTCTGCCCATGTAGCTAGAATGACACGGCTTGATCATGCTCAGGCTCGACAGCTTCGTGATCGCCTATCCAAAATTCTTCCGCAGTATAGTGCTGCGCGAATCAAACAATTATCTTTTGAATACAAGAAGTTAATAAACCGTCCCGTTGCAGATGTTGCTACGTTGGGCTTTTCAAAGAGTTTTCATAAGTTAATTCATTCTATTGGTATACTTTCAAGAACCGATGCGCACTTGGCTCGTCATTATAGGAAATCGCTCAGGGCGAAATTTCCTCGCGTTCTGTCCAAGGCCGATCACTGGGGGATCTGATGGCAGTTGAAAATCAGGAGCTGGAGCGCGGCTTTGTCACTGTTTACAACGCATTTAAAGGCTTTGGATTTATCCGCAGGTCAAAAGGTAAAGATGTTTTCTTCTTTTACTCTGATCTCGTTGAAGGTCAGGAAGAGCTTATCCCGGGCGATATAGTCGAGTTTGAGGTTCGTATAGAATCACGAGGGCCCAAAGCATACAATCTCAGGCGGGCTGGTTCCTGAGATTTATCTCCCATTGTTGCGTGTCGAAAGATTGATGTTTGTTTTGCAATTCCTTCTTTGAATGCTTCCTTCACTGTATGGGCAATAGTCACTTAATTTTGGTGCTGCTTTTCCTATAATCACTATTTCTTGCTGTTTTCTTTGTGGTGTCGATTTAGGCTGCGCGTAACTGCGAGTGTTAGGTATCGAATTAACTGCATGCGCAGGTAAATAAGTTGCACTATTGAATTCGGTTTGTTTTTTCAGTTCAGTTTGCGTGCCATTTTGTATGCGTTCTGATTCTCTTGAACGCCTAGCCACGTCTTCAACGATCTTGTCCCAGTCTTTTTCGGCGGGCGCAGATCTGGTGATTTCTGCAATGGGAGCTGGCTTTGGCTTAGGGGTGTTCGCAAGCCGATCAACCTTGCCCTGCATATAAAGCGAGCTCAGCGTGTACAGCAGCCCAACTGTGACGGCGCTTCCCATGAACGAAGCAACGATCCAGGTGGTTCTGTTGCTTCTGCGGGCGCTTTGCCTTGCGTAAGTGGGTGCATCATCCCTGTCAGCTTTCATTCCTTCATCCTTGTCGTTCGGGCGTACCAGCGCCTAGCTACTTCCTGAGTGATCGCTATCCCGCGTTTTGACCGGTCAAGGTTCGGTTGGCCTCGTCGTAATCGGGGCTCGTTTGGCCGCTTTCCGGCGCAATCTGTCCCAACGCTAGCCACAGTGCGTATTGCGGGTAGAGCTTGGTCAGCGCTTCGACTTCATGCGTGCTGATCCTGGTTCGCTTGTCATAGCGAACCGTTCTCCATCGGGTGCTCCCGATTTCAGTCTTTTTGACCAATTCGTCCATTCCTGCCTTATCGACAAGAGTTCTAACTCGGTCGTCTATTGATTCCATAATCGTCTATAAAATTTACGTCTGTAATATACAAATGGCTCTACTATCGTTGTATATTACGAATGTAGATTACGTAAAGCGCTGGTCTGCCAGCGTTTTAGTATCGCCCCGATAAAGACCTTCATAGTGCAACAAAGGGCAAGATTGTGGAAGGAACCGACCTGACTTTAAGCCGTGTGATTGGAGCCCCGCCCGTGATGCCATGGCGCGAGTTCGCTAACTGGATTCGCATGGAGAACGAGCACGACACCGTGCGGGGCTGGATTCGCAACGGCTACCTGCCGTCCAAGAAGATCGGCAAATACGTTCTGGTGAACGTTGCACTGCTGACCAAGCAGCTCATGGAAGAGGAGTGGGAGTGATGAAAGCTAGCGCTCTGTTCTCCGTCCAGCACTTCAAAGACCTCTGTATCTGGCTCTTTTGGCTCTCGGCCTACGCCGCCTTCTGCGTGCTGTTCACCCACCTGCTTAAACAGCTTTGGGCGTTGCTGCTGGATTCCACGTTCGAAGCGGCTTTCTCAATGCTGGCAGCGTTCATTGCCTTTATTTGCATCGGTATTCGGATCGTTACGGAGAAATGGCGGTGATGAATGCAAAAGTACCTGCACCGTCCGCACAGTCCGGACTGCGATTGCTCTGTCTGCTATGTCAAAAAACAGGGGCCTATCAGCCTGTCGCCACGCTGCGCCCAATGCCGCCCCGTTCGCTGTTTTCCGGTCGTTGGCCAAATGCGGCTGGTGAACGGGCACTGGCTGCACGTGAGCAGTACCTACCGCTGGGTCTCGGGCTTTACCTGTCCCCAGCACTCACCAACCCCGCGCCCGCCTCGGTACTGGTACGTGGTGGAGAACATCGGCAATCCAACGCCCTACGTCCCGCGCTGGGATCTGTTCGAGCTGGAGAACTGAGCCATGCAGATTAATCGCATCCGCCGCGCCCGCTGGTTCATGGCTCTGCTAGGCGAGTGGTCGATCCCGCTGGTTATGGGCATTGCCATCGGCACCGGCCTGAGCGTCTGGCAGCTAAGCGAACTCGCCCAGGTGATGGATCAGGCCTTCGCCGATGCCCTGGGCCGTGTCGTCCTGGCCTGCGGAGTGGCTGAGTAATGCCCGGCATCGTCCTGACCGTCGCCCAAGCCGCTGAGCTGTTGCCGTTGGCCAGCCAACAGCTAGGCCGTGCGCAGATCCAACAGGACGCTGCCGACCAAAAGGGCATTCCCGAACGCTGGGACGTTCAGGAATGGCAGGAAATCGTAATGGCCCTACAAGGCCCGGTCGTTCATGGGGTGGTTTATGTCAGCTAAATACCCGGCCCTCATTGAATTGAGCCTCATGCTGTTCGGCGCCGTGCTGCTGCTCCCGTTCTTCATGTACGGCCTTATCCGCCTGGGCTTCCTCCGCCGCTCTGGATCGGTCAATAGCCGCGCTCCCGGCTCGTCGGAACACGCTACTTCGTTCCGTCGAACGGAAGCACGGGCAGAGCGAACTATTGAACGCCCCCCGGACAAACCAGCCTCCGCTCATGAGTGTGGGGCAGCTCCTCCGCCCCGCGCTCCTGAGCCCTCGGCGGCAAGAGTGGGATGACAAGGGCAACGCCCTTGGTGTGAACAGACTTCAACGTACCAACCGCACTACCTGATAACCGCAACAACCGACCCAGGCACCAGTAACGAACAGAGCCAAAAAACACAAAGTTGGCTTAACGGGACTGCTCGGCCTGAAAAACCTGAAAAGCGCATTTAACGCGCAACTTAGCGAGGCAACACACATGGCACGTACAACTATGGATCTGGAATTCATCAGCGCCGAGCGCGTGAAGTTCGACAACGTCGACCTGATCAAACTCTATTTCGGTGATGAGCCGGACGGCGAAAAAGACCTCGGTATCTCGTTGCTCTCCATGCAGGTTTCCGAGGATGTCCGCGACGAAGTGTGGGCCGCCTGCAAAGAACTCGACGTACTCGAAACCGTCCGCGTAACCGCCGAAATCGAACGCGGCTCCAAGAACATGGGCAAGTTCATCGTCCTGCATGTAGAGCCCGCCAAGGCCCAGGCCAAGCCTGCCGCCACTGCTGCAGCCGCACCCGCTGCCAACGCCGCCAAACCCACTGAACAACCCAAGCCCTAAGCATCGGGGAGGCTGAGCCATGCGCCGTTATCTGTTCATCGCTGCACTGGGCTTCGTTGGCGGTTACGCCTGGGGCAACGCTGACGGGTTTGCCTATGCCGTGCGCATGGCCCCGGTAGCCGGCCAGTTCTCCCCGTACTGAGGGCATCTGAATGTCGGTCGTTGCCGTTCAAGTGTGCATGCAGTGGGTCAGCTCCGACTCATCCATGACCTGCACCCAGCTTGGCTGGCAACAGGCCTACCTGATCCCTCCTGATGCCGCTGGCTATGTAGACATCCTGGTGTCAGGGGGATTTTCGCCGGAAGCCTTCGCCGTTGGTTTTGGCGGAACGCTACTGGTTTTTGCAATCGGCCTTTCCGGTGGAATGGTCGCAACCATCCTAAGACGTATGAGGTAGTACCCATGAAACAACTGTTCAGCAACACCCGCACCATCGCCCGTAACGCCGTTATCGGTGGCTTCGTTGCCGTCGCCACTGCCCCGGCTGCCTTCGCCGTGCCAATCGACATCAGCGGTATCGAATCGCAGATCAACGAAGGCGCTACCAGCGCTGGCACCGTTGCCGGTTATGTCGCCCTGGGCCTCGCTGTACTGGCCTGCGCTGGCGTCATCTTCGGCATGCTGCGCAAGTCGTAACCCCACATGCTCTGGTCAGTAATGCTCGGCGCGTTCATAGCCGGGGCATTCATCACCGGCTTCCGAATCGGCGAGTTTTTCTGATGGGGTCGAAGGGGCTTAATAAGCCCCTTCTTTTATGGCGTATGGGAATTTCTTTTTATCGGTTTGTTCTGGCTCTCACCCTTTTGGGCTGGGGGCAATTTGTCTTTGCTGAGGATTACTATTGGTACTTGAGTGGTCAGTTTGCCGTTCCCGGTAAATTCTCAAGCCCTGAACAGGCCTGCCAAGCTGCTGATTATTCATCTCGAACTGGCTGGACTACAACGCATTCACATGTCGTACGTGCGACTGAAATTATTTTTAACTGCTGGGTTAAGCAGCAGGACAGCACTCAGTATCCTCGTGCAGACACCTCTTTTGTAAACGCTAACCGCGGCGGTAATGCATGCCAGCCCGGCTCGACATATAACTCTCAAACTGGAAAGTGCGATCCTCCCGAATCTAACCGTTGTGAATCAAAGATTGGCCAAAGCCATTCTTTTGGCACTGATATGGGCCAAATGGAGTCTTGCGCTGATGGTTGTACTGTTGTTGTAGATGCTTCCTCTCCCAATGCAATTACTGCGTATAAGAAGCCCGCCGATATCTCTAAAACGTACTGGTGGGTCACTGGCGTTTTTTCGGGTGAAGAGTGCGCTACCTCCAATGGCCCGGACACGAATCCACCCGCGCCCACTGAATCCAAATCCGACCGCGACTGCACACCGACCAGCACCTCCGCTGACGGCACTCAGACTTCTAGCTGTACCGAAACCGAAACCGAAGTAGACAACCAAGGCTGTGTTGCCAAGGGCGGCTCTGTTGGTAGCGTCAACGGCGTTATGCAGTGCGTAGCGTCCAATAAAGGCCCCAAGGCAACCGAGACAAAGACCAACACCAAAACAGAGAGCAAGACCAACCCGGACGGCTCCAAAAGCGAAACCACCACCAAGACCACCGAACAGAAAAACTGCTCCGGTGCCGGTGCTTGCAGCTCCAACACCACCACCAACGTAAACCACAACAACACCAATGCCGACGGCACCAAGGGCAGCGAGTCCTCTACCTGCACCGGTTCCAATTGCACCGGATCAACTGGGTCTGGTGATGGCAAGGGCGAAGGCGATGGAGACGGCGAAGGTGAGGGTGAAGAAGGCGAAGGCCCGGCCGGCCCACAAGGCACCCTGCAGAAGGGCGAGGTGGGCAACTTCTCCGAAGGCATCACCGAGTGGGATCAGCGCATCGCTGATGTACGTGGCGAGCTCGATCAAAAGCTAGGCCAGTACTCCAACCTGTTCAAAGGCGTGTTTGACCTCAACCTCGGCACAGGTGGCGGCTCGCTGCCCTGCGACAACATCCCGGTGTCCTTCGGCAGCACCTCGACCACGCTGCGCTTCTGCTTGGCCGACTACTCCGACCCTCTTTCCTACCTGCGCTATGCGCTGCTGCTCGGTGCGGCTGCGCTGGCGGCCGTCATCATCCTGCGAGGCTAAACAAATGCTCGAATGGCTCGGTGGTTTCCTTGACCAGATAATCGTCTTCTTCCAGTGGGTGTGGGATTTCCTCACTGTCGGTATCTACACCTTCGTCAAAGATGGCTTGGTGCTGCTCACCAAAGCCGCCATGTACTCATGGTTTCAGATCCAGCTGCTTGCCCTGGAAGTCGCGTATGAGGCTGCTCAGGATGTCATAGCTGATATTGGCGTTGCTGAGGCTGTCCGCAAGCGCTACGGCGATCTGCCCGGTGATGTGGCTAGCACTCTGTCGTTCTTCGGCATCCCCCAAGCCCTGAACATCATCTTTTCCGCCCTATCTACGCGCTTCGCCCTGAAGTTCGTGCCGTTCATTGGTCGCTAACCATGTCGATCAAGATCCACCACGGCCCGAACGGCTCCTACAAGACCAGCGGCGCGATTCAGGACGATGCCGTGCGTGCTCTCAAAGAGGGTCGGCTGATCATCACCAACGTACGCGGCTTCACCCTAGAGCGTGTGCTGCAGGTGATGCCCGATCTTCCCGATTCCGTGGACATCATCAATCTCGACCTCGAAAAGCTTGATGACATGGAGCGCATGCGCACGTGGTTTCAGTGGGCACCGCGGGGCGCGTTTCTGATCTTCGACGAAACCCAGCTGGTGTTCCCCAAGGCATGGCGCGAGAAGGATCTCGAGCGCTTCGATTTCCCTGGCGGCTCCGAGGCAGCGCAGAAGGCAGACCGGCCTATCTCCTGGCTCGATGGCTGGACACGCCATCGCCACTGGAACTGGGACATCGTTCTGACCACCCCGAACATCAGCTACATCCGTGACGACATCCGCATGACCTGCGAGATGGCGTACAAGCATTCGAACCTGGCCGTGATTGGCATCGGCGGCCGCTACAAAGAGGCGCAGCATGATGCACAGCTCAACCGACCACCCGAGAAAGGAACCGTTGTCGAGTTCCGAAAGATCAAGCCTGAAACCTTCAAGCTCTACCAGTCCACCGCTACCGGAATCGCCCAAGACACCAAGGCAGGCAAAAGCCTCCTCCGGTCGCCTAAGCTTCTGGCTCTCCTGGTATTTATGGCCCTTCTTATTGGGTCTATTTTTTCTCTTGGTGGAATCAACTTCGGCCCTGCTACGGCTCCTAAGACAGAGCCTGTCCCCGCTGCTAAAGCCCCTGCGGCAGATCCTGCGCCTGCTGCTGAAAGTGCTCCAGTTTCTGCTGATACGGGCAATCCTCTTTCTGTTCCTTTTTTGGGGCGTCAACAAGCTGTTGTACCTCCTCCTGAGCTGAACCACCCCTTTGCCCCTCGCTCGTTCGCCATCCGGGCGGTGATGGTCGCCAACACCGACGGCAAGGTTCGGCAGATCGGCCAGCTCGACCTGATCGACCAACAGGGGCTTGTGCTACAGCAGTCACTCGCTGACCTGCAGCAGCTCGGCTACCAGATCCACATACGCGGCCAATGCATCGTCGATATCAGCCACCCTATGGGCTTCAAGGGGCAAGCGTTCTGCCCTGGGCGGCCGGTTCAGCGGGAAGAAAGCGCGCGCCGCTTCGATAACGGCTCGCCAGTGCCCGCAACGCCCTCGCAACCAGCATCAGCCGCAAGCATCGCCCCAGCACGACAGAGCGTGAACGTGGTTCCCGATGGCGAATACGCGTCACGGCCGTGGCGCTAACGAGCGAGCGCCGGAGTGGTTCAGTTCAGAACGAAGGCGCGAGCGAGGCACGCGCCTTCGGCGACGTCCCTGTAACACGTCAGATAAAACTCAGTGAAAGTGGCCATTGCTGGTCAATAAAGGAAAAAACAGATGAGCGTTAAAGACCAGCGACGGATTGACCGAGCTACCGGCTTTGAGAGTAAGACGGGTCGTCTCTTCATGGATGCTGCATCAGCAGCACTGACTGATCTTTCGGGTGTACGCCTGCTGCGCTGTGGTGTCGATACCGTGCGCCAGTTGTATCGGGGCATGATCCGACCGGACATCATGAGCCTGTTCGAGAAGCCCGGCACCATGGTCGAATTCGCTGACCAGATCTGGCACTCGGGCCGTGTCAGCAAGGATTCTGGCTACCAGTACAAACTCCAGAACGCTGACCTCGGCATCATCCTCTTGGTGAAGAACTTCAACGCGAAGATCGACTCCATCGGCGCCCACCTGAAAATCGAAGTCTCGCCCCATGCCATCGACGCCCTGTCACCCGAGCGCCTGCAGGAACATATGGACTATTACGCCTCGGCTGTTCTGAGCCACCGTGAAATCAACCAGTGCGCCGTCCATCTCGCACTAGACCTGCAGGGCTGGAAACCGCCCGTGGATCTGGTCGCCCGCATGCACTGTCGTGCACGCACTCAGCGTGACATTTCCGGCATCAACGAAATCAACTGGACGACCAAATCCAGCACCTACGGGCGTGGCGAAACCTTCATGTTCGGTTCGGCCAGCGGCGTGCAATTGGCGATCTACAACAAGACCGAGCAAGCCCGCGCAACCGACAAGCTCGACTACTGGGAAAGTGTCTGGAAGCGCCGCGACAGCTTCGACCCGCAAGATCCGGACAACTACGATCCTGACGCTGACGTATGGCGCGTAGAGCTGCGCTATCACCACTCCGTTATCCAGCAATTCGCCAGCGGCTCTGTCGACCTCGAGACAGGGGCGATTATCGACACCAGTTCCTATGCCGCCTTCGCGGGGCATCTGGACGGCCTGTGGCGCTATGGCCTGCGTCAATTCAAGTTGCTCTGCCGCCCTGGTTATTTCGAGCCCATCTGGACGCTGATCCGTGAAGACGTGCGCGTCGATCTGCCGGTGGACTCCCTGCTCGATGACACCGAGTACAAGCGTTACTACAAGACCTCGCGTGGCTTCTCCGGCAAGAACGTGGAGCTATTCCTGGGAAACTTCGTCAGCCTGCTGGCAAGGGAAAAGGTGGGCGCAAAAAAGGCGTTTAAGACCTTGCAGCAATGGGACTGCTGGCCGGTCATCCGCGATCACTACGCCGCCAAGGACATGACCCAGGACGATCTCTATAAACACATTAGGGATCTGCTGACGGAAAGGCATGTGCGATGGGGGCGTGCTGTCTGATGGCAATCGAAAAGCTTTCTGACGGTCGCTGGAAGGCCGATATTGAGCCCGTCAAAGGCAAGCGCTTCCGCAAGATCTTCAAGACCAAGGGCGAAGCTCAACGCTTCGAGGCATCGTGCCGTGCCAAGCTGGTCGACAACAAGGATTGGTCACCCAAGCCCAAGGACAAACGCCGGCTCTCTGAGCTTATGCAGCTCTGGTACGACCTACACGGCCACTCCCTGCGATATGCCGCCGGGCGACTCAGAAAGTTGCTGTATCTGGCCAAGCGCCTGCGCGATCCTGTTGCGATCCGACTCGACCCACACGTCTACGCCAATGACCGGCGCTTGAGGATGGAAGCGGGCACGTCACCCAAGACGCTTAACAACGAGCTGGGCTACCTGCGTGCGGTATACAACGAGCTACGTGGCCTTGGCGTCATTGACTATCCGAACCCGTTGGAGTTGGTGAAACCGTTGCGTGTCCAGGAACGTGAACTGTCCTGGCTGACCAATGAGCAGATAGCCGAGCTGCTTGAGGCGATCCGGACGGGCTGCGATAACCCGCACGTCGAAGTCATCGTGCTGATCTGCTTGGCCACTGGTGCTCGATGGTCTGAGGCTGAAAAGCTCAAGCAGCATTCGGTGCGTAACCGGGTGATCACCTTCAGCGGCACCAAAAGCGGCAAAGTGCGATCGGTGCCTATCTCTGCCGAGCTCGAGGCCAGGATCATTCGTCACTGGCGTGAGCATGGTCAGCCGAACTCGGCCATTACCGCATTCCGCCGTGCCTTGGCCCGTACAACCATCAAGCTACCGAAGGGGCAGGCAGCACACGCACTGCGCCATACCTTCGCTAGCCATTTCATCCAAAACGGCGGAAACATCGTCACGCTGCAGCGCATCTTGGGGCATTCCAGCTTGGCGATGACTATGCGGTATGCACACCTGGCACCCGATCATTTACAGGACGCTTTACGATTTGGTCCAATTTCAGCCAGCATACCCGCCCTTTAATGCGATTCTGAGGCACTGGTGTCACGATTTGCTGCTGAATGGCTAATGCATCTCGCCAGGCGGGAGGAGGATATTTTTCAGTATCCTCGCCTTACAGAGGAGATCACTCTCGATCAGGCAATCGGTCGTTTAGTGCTGGCACCTGAGGCTGTTTTCGATGGCTGTGTTGAGGATGATCCAGACAAAATGACTTGGTGCCATAGCTATGACAGATGCGGCTCCAGTTTTTACGTCTACAGGAATACGTTTCAGGTATGGCTTGATGTCTCCGAGTCTGAGCCCGGCTCAGGTGGATCAGCCATCTACGCAGCGGTTGGCTCATTCGCTCACGGATGTCGATATACTTTCATCGGTGACCCGCAAGGTCTGTCAGATATGGCGCTTCGTCGGCGCACTGATGCGATGCTATCATCTGCGCTCAAGTATCGCGGCACCTCCCATCTGGCTCCTCATCAAAGGCAGCTTGATGGCTCCAAGGAACTTGGGGTTCCCCCTTTGGTCTGGTGTAGTGATCCTGTTAGCAATATTCAGAGTATGATTCACGTTGCGGTTGACTCAATGGAGTTCGACCTCCCGGAGATCAAAGATGTCTATTACGACTTTTCAGCCAAAGCCTTCTGCGACCCTGACGGCCGACCGTTACTGGAAACAGTTTTGGGAAGCTGGAGTGATCACCTTGCAGGAAGCGGAAAGACGCGCGCAGGGATCAGTACGCTTAAAAGATGCATACTCCTCAGATCCTTGGTTTGCCAAAAAAGCGAGTCGAGATCCCAGCTTTTGGAGCAAATTCTACGCGAGTCGCGTGAATTCATAGATGCAGGCGATTTAGCTGAAATTTTCTATTAAAGCCCCGTAAGGGGCTTTTTTGTGCCTGCCATTTTTTCGACACTTTTTCGACACTCAAAGAAAAACCCCTGACTTTCTCTAGGAAAATCAGGGGTTTATTTGGTGGAGCCGGGGGGATTTGAACCCCCGTCCGCCAGTTCTCCACTGTCGGTACTACATGCTTAGCCGTGTCTATTAAGTTAACCCTCAGCCGCCCGACGGGCAGGGTGCTTTGGGCGAGTTGTGTAAGTTTTAGCCACTTCGTCCACAACGTACTACGCGGCGATCCTGTTCTGCATGACAATCACTTCGGGTTTACAGGCATCCCCTAGTGATCGCTGGAGCCGAAGCTACCAGAAGGACTAGTCGCGCCGCTTACGCAGCGAGAGCGTAGCCCTCGTAGTTTTCGTCATTGGCAACTATAGAAAGTTGCAACAGTGGATTTACGACTTCTGTTACCAAGTCGGCATGCACCTCGAGCTTCGCTACCGGCGTCGAATCCTAATCGGCCCCGAAACTGCAAGACGTGCAGTGTACGTCAAAAGGGTTCGTGGCGTCGACCCGGACGTACGCTGCGCGCTGCAATCAGGCCGGCGTTGAGGCCGGCCTGACTTGAGATCAGCTGGTCGCGCCGCTGCCGTCATCGCCCGGTGCGTCGAGCAGTTGCAGAGCGCGCTCGGCGTGGGTGCCGCAAGCTTTCAGGTCACCAGCAGCCTGGGCGTCGGTGGCTTCTTTCTTGGCTTCTTGAACCTGCTGCTTGAGTGGCTCGGGCAGAGTGGCTTTGGCGGCCACGGCGTTGTCGAGCTTCTGCAGGTTGACGGTGCACAGGTCATCGGCTGCGAATGCGGGTGCAGCCAGAACGGCGGCAATGACGAACATGGATACGCGCTTCATGTGGTAATCCTCTCATCACGAATTGAGCCCCGGTGCCGCCCCTGTTGAGGGTTAGGAGAGCCGGGAGCGACCAACCCAAATCATTTGGGCTTACTGAAGCTGACTGGCCTTTCGCGATGGCGGTTCAGTGTTTTTCTGCTTGCCTAACGGCTGCCTCAAATGGGGCGCGGGTGTCGACCGGGTCGGCGTGCACCAGCACTTCGGCCTGGGCGAATTCGCCGCGGATGGCGTCCTCCACCTGTTCGCAAAGTGCGTGGGCGTCGGTGAGACTGAGATTGCCAGGCAGGTCGACATGCAACTGCACGAACCAGCGGGTGCCGGAGAGGCGCGTGCGCAGGTCGTGTATGCCTATGACGCCGGGCACCGCGCGGGCCAGCTCGCTCATGCGCGTGCTGACGTCAGGTGCGAGTTCCTGATCCATCAATACGCCCACCGACTGGCGAGCGATGCTCACCGCACTCCACAGGATGTAAGCGGCTATGCCGATGGCGAATAGCGCATCGCCCTGTTGCCAGCCCAGATAGGCGAGCAGCAGGGCAAGGAGGATGCCGCTGTTGAGCAGCAAGTCGGAGCGGTAGTGCAACGAGTCGGCGTGGATCGCCGTGGAGCTGGTCTGGCGCACCACATGTTGCTGGAACAGCAGCAAGGCGACTGTCAGCACCATCGACAGCAGCATTACCGCGATGCCCAGGGCCTGGGCAGTCAGCGGTTCCGGCTGATGCAGGCGCTCGAAGCCCTGCACTGCGACGAGTATCGCACTGGCACCGATAAACAGTGCCTGGCCCATCCCGGCCAGCGCCTCGGCCTTGCCATGGCCGTAACGGTGATCGTCATCGGCGGGGCGCAGAGCGATGTTCACAGCGATCAGGTTGAGCAGTGAGGCGGCGCTATCGAGTAACGAATCGGTAAGGCCGGCCAGCAGGCTGACCGAACCGCTGGCCCACCAGGCGACGGCCTTGCACACCACCAGAGTCAGCGCCACGCAGAGTGCGGCGGCAGTGGCCTGGCGCATCAGGCGGGAGTGCTGGCGGTCGAGGGTCATGGGCGATCCATGGGGTGTGGCGGGGGTGAGCCCATCATCGCTGACGGGCTGCGCGGGTCAATCAGGCGGCAGGACGCAGGCCATAGGCCGCCAGCTGTTCGCTGCTGCCGCTGTGCTGGATCAGGCGCGGGTCGTCGAGTGGCAGGCTGTGGCCAGTCTGGGTTTCGATCAGGGCTTTGAGTTTGGCGTTGTCGACCTTGCCGTCAACATCCACCACGTCTTTGAGCGATTGCGGGTCGACCTGGGCGTTCAGGCCGCCTGGCAGGTAGATCGCGCCGGTGGCGAAGTCGATGCCAAAGGCGATCAGGCCGGGAATCACGTAGAAGAGAATGCCGATGGCGTTCAGGCCGACGACGAGGGGGTCGACACGGCCTTCGATCTGGCCACGGCGATCAGGGAAGAAGATGGTGCCGCAGGCAGTGAGTTGAGTGACCAATGTAACGGCGAGAACGCCGCCGATAACGCGGGATTTCGTGCGCATCGAGCACCTCCAGAAAAAGTGGACGCCACTATAGCAAGGCCAGCATTGCAAAGCTGCTGTGGCGCATCAATACGCAGCTTTCAGCGGCATATGACCGAGCGAGCGTGGCTGCGGTTCGCCGTTATAATCGCCGGCCTGAAATGGAGCCCTGATGAACAGCCTGCCGATCGATTCTCTGCTGCCCGACCTCTGCCGCGCTCTTGCGGAGCGTGATGAAGTGGTGCTCGAAGCGCCGCCCGGCGCCGGCAAGACCACCCGCGTGCCGTTGGCCGTGCTCGATCAGCCGTGGCTGGCCGGGCAGCGCATCATCATGCTCGAGCCGCGGCGCCTGGCCGCCCGCGCCGCCGCCGAGCGACTGGCCAGCGAGCTGGGTGAGAAGGTCGGCGAGACGGTGGGCTATCGCATTCGCCTGGACAGCAAGGTGGGGCCGAACACGCGCATCGAGGTGGTTACCGAGGGCATCCTCGCCCGCCGCCTGCAGGACGACCCGGCGCTGGACGGCGTCGGCCTGGTGATCTTCGACGAGTTCCACGAGCGCAGCCTGGATGCCGACCTGGCCCTGGCGCTGACCCTCAATGGTCGGGCGATGTTTCGCGGTGCCGACAGTGGCGAGGCGCCGCTCAAGGTGCTGTTGATGTCCGCAACCCTGGAGGGCGAGCGCCTGGCCGGGTTGCTCGATGATGCGCCGGTGCTGCGTAGCGAAGGGCGCATGTACCCGGTGGATATCCGCTGGGGCGCGCCCTGGCAGGCTGGTGAGTGGCTGGAGCCGCGGGTGTTGCAAACCGTTGTGCAGGCGTTGGACGACGAGCGGGGCAGCCTGCTGGTGTTTTTGCCCGGCCAGGCGGAGATTCGCCGGGTGGCCGAGCAGTTGGAGGAGGCCCTGGCCGGGCGAGGGGACGTGCGCATCTGCCCGCTGCACGGCGAGCTGGAGCTGTCGGCCCAGCGTGCGGCCATCGAGCCGGCGCCGGCCGGGCTGCGCAAGGTGGTGCTGGCCACCAATATCGCCGAGACCAGCCTGACCATCGATGGCGTGCGCGTGGTGGTCGACGCCGGCCTGGCGCGGGTACCGCGTTTCGACCCGGGCAGCGGCATGACGCGCCTGGACACCCAGCGCATTTCCCGCGCATCGGCCACCCAGCGCGCCGGTCGTGCGGGGCGCCTACAGCCGGGCGCGTGCTACCGGCTGTGGTCGCAGGCCCAGCATGAGCAATTGCCGGCTTATTCCTCGGCGGAAATTCTCCAGGCCGACCTCGCTGGCCTGGCACTGCAATTGGCGCGCTGGGGCGTCGAGGTGGATGAGCTGGTCTGGCTCGACCCGCCGCCTGCGGCCGCCTACGCCCAGGCACGTGACCTGCTGCAGCGCCTCGGTGCGCTCGACGAACGCGGTGTTCTGACCTCCCACGGCCAGGCCATGGCCGAGCTGCCGGCCCATCCGCGTATCGCCCACCTGCTGCTGCGCGGCCAGGCCCTTGGCCTCGGCGAGCTGGCCTGTGACCTGGCGGCCCTGCTGGGCGAACGCGACATCCAGCGTGGCGGCGGTGCCGATCTGCACGGTCGCCTGGCGCTGCTGTCGGGTGAGAGCCGGGCAGCGCGCGGCGCCAATGGCGGTGTGCAGCGCGCCCGGCAGCTGGCCCGGCAGTTCCAGGGTTACTTGCGCCGCGTGCCGGTCAGCGAGCCGGTAAATGATCCCGAGCATGGCCGCTGGCTGGGCGCACTGCTGGCCTTCGCCTACCCTGATCGCATCGCTCGCCAGCGCCGCGAAGGCGGCGCCGAATACCGCCTGGCCAATGGCCGCGCCGCGCAGTTCGCCGAGGCCGATGCGCTGATGAAGCACACCTGGCTGGTGGTCGCCGACCTCGGCAGCCGCCAGGGCCAGCGTGAGGAGCGCATCTACCTCGCCGCCGAACTGGAGCCGGCGCTGTTCGACTCGGTGCTGGCCGAGCAGGTGAGCAATCAGGATCTGCTCGAATGGGACGAGCGCGAAGGCGTGCTGCGTGCAGAGCGGCAACGCAAGGTCGGCGATCTGGTACTGAGCAGCGAGGCATTGCCGGGGCTGGATGCCGAGGCGCGCACCACCGCGCTGCTCGGCCTGGTGCGGCGCAAAGGGCTGGCGCTGTTGCCGTGGACGCCGGAGCTGCGCCAGTGGCAGGCGCGGGTGATGCTGCTACGCGGGCTCGATCTGCAAAGCCAGGCTGCCAGCGAATGGCCCGATGTATCCGATGCCGCATTGTTGGCCACGCTGGAAACCTGGCTGGCGCCTTACCTGGGCAAGGTCACCCGGCTCAGCCACTTCGCCAGTCTCGACCTGCACGCGATGCTGCAAACCCTGCTGCCCTGGCCGCTGCCTCAGCGCCTGGATGAATGGGCGCCGCGCAGCCTGCCAGTGCCGTCCGGCTCGCGCATCGGCCTGGATTACAGCGAGCACCCGCCGGTATTGGCGGTGCGCCTGCAGGAACTGTTCGGCCTGGCCGAAACGCCGCGCATCGCCAACGGCCGGCAACAGGTGCTGCTGCACTTGTTGTCCCCGGCGCGGCGGCCGGTGCAGGTGACCCAGGACTTGGCCAACTTCTGGCGCACCACCTATGCCGAGGTGAAGAAGGATTTGAAGGGCCGCTACCCGAAACACTACTGGCCCGACGACCCATTGATCGCCGAGCCCACCGCGCGGGCCAAGCCGCGTAAGACCTAGCAATTTCATGGGTGGAAATCATCAAGTCGTAGCCTGGCGTCGAGCGCAGCGATACCCAGGATTGCAATGCCCCAGGTATCGCTGCGCTCGACCCCGGGCTACAGGGGCCAAGCTCGCTATGGCGTCGCTCAGCGCACCAGGCAAGGCTTCTTGTTATCGAAGGTCCAACCGCTGATCAGGTACTGCATGGCCACCGCGTCGTTGCGTGCGCCCAGGCCCATGCCCTTGTAGCACTCGTGGGCCTTGGCCACGGCGTCCATGTCCAGCTCCACACCGAGGCCCGGTTTTTTCGGCACCTGTACCAGGCCGCCTTCGATGCGCAGCGGTTCCTTGGTCAGGTGCTGGCCGTCCTGCCAGATCCAGTGGGTGTCGATGGCGGTGATCTTGCCCGGCGCGGCCGCTGCCACGTGGGTAAACATGGCCAGGGACACGTCGAAGTGGTTGTTGGAGTGCGAGCCCCAGGTCAGACCCCAGTCGTTGCACATCTGCGCCACGCGCACCGAACCCTGCATGGTCCAGAAGTGCGGATCGGCCAGGGGAATGTCCACCGATTGCAGCTGAATCGCGTGGCCCATCTGGCGCCAGTCGGTGGCGATCATGTTGGTGGCGGTCGGCAGGCCGGTAGCGCGGCGGAACTCGGCCATCACCTCTCGGCCCGAATAGCCGTTTTCGGCGCCGCAT
Source organism: Phytopseudomonas punonensis (assembly GCF_900142655.1). Classification (GTDB taxonomy): domain Bacteria; phylum Pseudomonadota; class Gammaproteobacteria; order Pseudomonadales; family Pseudomonadaceae; genus Aquipseudomonas; species Aquipseudomonas punonensis. Next base: position 38,872 of record NZ_FRBQ01000013.1, read on the forward strand.
GGGTCTTCGGCATAGGCGAGCACGTGATGCTGGTCGCGGCACAGGCGGATGGCTTCGGCCAGCGACCAGGCGCCGTTCGGGTCCAGGGTGATGCGTGCCTCCGGGAAGCGTTCGGCCAGGGCGGTGACCGCTTCGATTTCCTCGTCGCCGCGCAGCACGCCGCCCTTGAGTTTGAAGTCCTTGAAGCCGTAACGCTCGTAGGCGGCTTCGGCGAGGCGCACCACGCCTCTGGCGTCCAGCGCTTCTTCATTGCGCACGCGGAACCAGGCGTTGTCGGCATCGGCTTCCTGGCGATAGGGCAGGTCGGTTTTCTTGCGGTCGCCGATGTAGAACAGGTAGCCGAGCATTTCCACGGCATCACGCTGCTGGCCTTCGCCAAGCAGGGCGGCGACCGGTACGTCCAGGTACTGGCCGAGCAGGTCGAGCAGGGCAGCCTCGACGGCGGTGACCGCATGTATGGTGATGCGCAGGTCGAAGGTCTGCAGGCCGCGGCCGCCGGAGTCGCGATCAGCGAAGGCCTGGCGAACCTGGCCGAGCAATTTCTGGTACTGGCCGATGGGCTGGCCGACCAGCAGTTGGCGAGCGTCTTCCAGGGTCTGGCGAATCGCTTCGCCGCCCGGCACTTCACCGACACCGACGTGGCCGGCGTTGTCACGCAGGATCAGCAGGTTGCGGGTGAAGAACGGTGCATGGCCGCCGCTGAGGTTGAGCAGGAAGCTGTCGTGCCCGGCGACCGGGATGACTTCCAAAGAGGTGATGACCGGGGTACCTGCATGGGTGTTGTTATTGTTCATCGCGTGGTTCCTGTGCCGTTACGGGCGTTGCGGTGGGTCTGGCTGCTCACCGGCAGCATTTAAAGATAACGTTATCATCATAATCAGATAACGTTATCATTCAAGCGGAAATTTAGGGTGCGAAGCATGCGCATGTGGTCTTGAAAGATAGGATGGGTCGGGCCGCTTAGGTGCAACCCACCGATGGGATTTATTGGGGCTCAGTTCATTCGCGGGCATGGCCCGTTCCCACAGTTCGTAGCCGGGGCGAGCGTAGCGACGCCCGGGGGCATCGCGGCGCGAACATCGCAAACCTGGGTATCGCTGCCCTCAACCGCAGGCTACGAGAGGTGGTTTTGCGTTAGGCGGTGCTGGCCCGCTCGATGATGGCGAATCGGGTATCGACAAGGGGCTCGGCCGGTTGGCCAGTTTGTGGATGGGGCGGGCCGCGTAGGTGAAACCCATCAATTGCCTACGAATCTAGTTTCGAGCCGTGCTGCCGCGCTCAACGATCGTGAAGCCTGTATCCACTCTCGGCTCTGCGCTCTGGCCATCGAAACGACGCAGCAGTGCTTCGGCGACCTGCTGGCCCATCTCGGTGGCATTGACGCTGACGGTCGACAGCGCCGGGTTGGCGAACTGGCCGTTGAGGGTGTCGCCGAAGCCCAGCACGGCGATATCGGCGGGAACGTTCAGCCCGCGAGTCGAGGCTTCGGCCAGCACGCCGAGGGCGACGGTGTCCGAGCTGCAGAAGATGAAGTCCGGCTTCTCGCCGGCATCGAGCAGGTTGGCCAGGCCCTTGCGGCCGACTTCCCAGGTGGCGGGCAGCGGTAGGGTCTGCACCGCCACGTTATCCACACCCAGCTCGGCGAGGCGGCCGATCACCGCGTTGCAGCGGCGCAGCGCCCGCGGGTCGTCGACGCCGACCACCGCCCAGCGCCGATAGCCCTTGGCGAAGAAGTGTTCGGCCACGGCGGCGCCGACCTGTTCATGGGAAAAACCCACCTGCATGTCCAGGCCGTCATCACTCAGGTCCCACGCCTCGACTACCGGAATGCCGGCGGAGGCCAGCCGTTCACGGCTGGGCTGGGTGTGGAAGGTGCCGGTCAGCACGATACCGTCGGGGCGGCGGCCAAGGATGGCGGCCAGCAGCGCTTCTTCATGCTCGGGGGTGTAGCCGCTCGGCCCGACCAGGGTGTGGTAGCCGGCTGTAGCGAGGCGATCCATGATCGCCTGCACCACGCTTGCGTAGATCGAGTTGGCGATGGTCGGCAGCACGATGGCCACCAGGCGGCTCTTGCTCGTGGCCAGGCCGCCGGCCATCAGGTTGGGCACGTAACCCATGGCGCGCACCACTTCCAGCACGTGTTCGCGGGTGGCGTCGCTGACCAGTTCCGGGCGCTGGATGGCGCGCGATACAGTGATCGGCGATACGCCGGCCTTGAGCGCCACATCCTTTACCGTCACCGGCAAATCGTTGAGGTCACCGCGGTCTTTGGCCAGTTCTCTGCGCGATTTTCTTGCCACGGGCTCGTCTCGATAGGGAATGCAGTAAATGACCGAAGGTTACGGATGAGACGCGGTGTTGTCGCCAGTGCGCAGCATATACAGGCGGAACACCACCACGGTGGTGAATAGCTGGAACAGGCCAAGCAGCAGATCCAGCAGCAGGCGCCCGGCAGGCTCAGCGGCGATATCGCCGGCCCAGAAGCCCACCAGCCATGGCGGCACCATGACTAGCATCACACAGGTGAAGATCGGCCAGAAATGCCCGTGGGTCAGCTGCAGGCTTTCATGCAGTGCCTGCAGCGGCGAGAGGCCGCGCAGCACGAGCAGGTAATCGGAGAACACCAGGCGCACCATCAGCCACAGCCCCGGCAGGATGAACAGCGAGGCGCCGAGCATGATCGCCAGCGTGCCGATGCCGGCCAGCAGCACGAAGCGCGGCCACAGGCTCAGGCTCATGGCAATCAGGCCACCGCTGCCGGGCTGCTCGCCGCGGCTGCGGGCGTCGATGAACAGAATCAGCGCAGCGCTGTACAGCGGGTAGAAGAACAAACCGAGCAGCATGTCGTAGAACGGCACCTTGGCCGCCGGCACCAGGTTTTCGAGCTGCAAGCTCAGAAAGGCTTCGAGCAGCAGGAAGGGCAGGCACAGCAGGATGATCTGCAGCAGGTTTTGCCGGAAGAAGAACCAAGCGTCACGCAGGGCGTCGAGGGGATTCATGGAGGGTCGCGGTCAGAAAAACAGGCCGCCATCATACGAGCGCCGCCGTTGCGCGACCAGTGATGGCCACCGCCTGGCCGCGGCTTTCGACCTGAAGGGGGCGAGGCTGGCATACTGGACGCCCGTGCACTCCGCGCGAGCTCTCCTGAGGATGTCCGGTGAAGAAAATAGCCGTGTTCGCCGACGTACAGAATCTCTACTACACCGTGCGCCAGGCCTATGGCTGCCACTTCAACTACACGGCGTTGTGGAACGAGCTGGCCGCCGGTGGTGAGATCGTCGAGGCGTACGCCTATGCCATCGACCGCGGCGACCCCAAGCAGCAGCAGTTCCAGCAGATTCTGCGTAACCTCGGCTTCACCGTTAAACTCAAACCCTACATCCAGCGCAGCGACGGATCGGCCAAGGGCGACTGGGATGTGGGCATCACCATCGACGTGATGGACGCGGCGGCAGGTGTCGACAGCGTGGTGCTGGCTTCCGGTGACGGCGATTTCGACCTGCTGCTCGAACGCATTCGCCAACGCCATGGCGTCGAGGCCGTGGCTTACGGCGTTCCCGGGCTTACCGCGCAGTCACTGGTGCGCGCGGCCACTCGTTATGTGCCCATCGAGGGCCATCTGTTGTTGAAACACTGAGGCTTTACGTGAAACCCATCGCTGTCATCGATTTCGAAACCACCGGCATGTCGCCGGCCCAGCAGGCGCGCGCCACCGAGATCGGCGTGGTGATCATCGAAGGCGGGCAGATCACCGCCCGCTACCAGAGCCTGATGAACAGCGGGGCCTGGGTGCCGCCGTTCATCGAGCAACTGACCGGCATCAGCAACGCCATGGTGCGCAGCGCGCCGCCGGCGGCCGAAGTGATGCACGAAGTCGCCGAGTTCGTAGGCGACATTCCGATGCTGGCGCACAACGCGTCCTTCGACCAGAAGTTCTGGGACGCCGAGCTGGGCCTGATCGGTCGCACCCGGGTGCAGCATTTCGCCTGCTCGCTGCTACTCTCACGTCGGTTGTTACCGGGCGCACCGAGCCACAAGCTTGGCAACATCAACCGCTGGGCGTGCCTGCCCGATACCGGTAAGGCCCACCGGGCGCTGGCCGATGCGGAAATGGCCGCTAACCTGACCCTGCACCTGTGCAAGGTGCTGCGTGAGCAGCACGGGCGCAGCGCTGTCGATCATGATTTCCTGCGTCAGCTGCAAGGCATGTCGGCTGCCAAGGTGCGGGCTCTGCTCGCCGCAGCGGGCTGAGCAACGTACCTAGCTATGTGTACTAATAGTTCTCATTTACTTTAATCCTGGCCACTCCCTATACTGCCCGCCCTTTGATGGTTGACGCCGTCGCACGATGGTCGAGGTGGATATGGAGTGGGGCGGAATCAACTTGCGCTGGGCCTACACCGATCTGCTCCTGAGCCTGAGTCGGCGTACTCATTGCGTGCAGCGCGCCTATGACGTGCTGCACGACGCCTTTATCCGGTTCGTGCTCGCCAATCAGCGTGGCGTCATCGAACAGCCCAACGCCTACCTGCGGCGCATCGCCCATTCCGTTCTGATCGACCACTACCGCGACGCCTCGCGCTATCAGCCGTTGCCCGATGCTGACGGCGAGCCGCGCATGGAGCATGACGACGGCGAAGCTTTCGTACCCTCGGCCGAGCACCTGGCCGATCTGCAGCAGCGTCTCGATGCCCTGCAGCGCATTCTCGATTGCCTGCCGCCGCGCTGCCGCGAGGTGTTCTGGTTGGTTCGCATCGAAGGTCACCGCCAGGTGGAGGTCGCTGCCATGTTGCAAATCAGTACCTCGATGGTCGAGCGCCACCTGGTGCGTGCCTTGCTCGACCTGCACGAGGCCCGCGAGCTGCTGCAGCCATGAGTGCGCGCCGGCGCGAAGCGGCGCACTGGTTCGCGCGGTTGCTGGAGTTACCGGACGAACATCCCGAGCGCCAGTTATTCGCTAACTGGCTGGCCGCCGACCCGCGCAACGCCCAGGAATTTCACAGTTTCAAACGCTTGTGGGGCGACTTTTCCAGCACCGACCAAACCCGAGCCTTGGCTGGCGCCATGGAAAACGTCGGGCGGCGGCGCTTGCTGCGCAACGGTATGCTCGGAGGCTTGCTGCTTGGCGGCCTGGGCTCCCTGCTGCTGGTCCGCAATGCTGCGCGCCAGGAGCTGCAACTGTTTACCGGCATTGGGCAACTGCGGCGCATGAAGCTGGCCGATGGCAGCGAGGTGCAGATGGATGCCGACACACGAATTCAGGTGCTGTTCGACGAGCGCGTACGCCATCTGACGCTGTTGCGCGGGCGGGCTATTTTTGACGTGCGACATAACCCGCAGCGCCCGTTCGTGGTCGATGCTGGCGCGGCGCAGGTGCGCGTGCTGGGTACCCGCTTTGTAGTCGAGCGATTCGACCGCCGCGTGCAGGTCAGTGTCGCCCGCGGACGGGTGGAAATGGCCGGAGGCGGGCAGCGTATCGAGCTGACAGCTGATCAGGTCGGCCTTTATGGCGAGAGTCGTGGCCTGGTTCGCTCCGATCGTAAAGCTGCCGGCGCTTTCGGCTTCAGCACTGGCAGTCTGGTATTCGAGCAGGCTGATCTAGGTGAGGTCGCGGCCGGGCTCAGTCGTTATCGCGACAAGCCGTTGCGCCTCGAGCTGCCGCCGTCGCAGCAGACCATCACCGCTGTCGTGCAGATTAGCGACGTCGAGGCATTCGTTCAGGCCCTGCCCCAGCTTGCCGGGATACGCGTGCAGGAACGTGCCGATAGCACCTTGGTGCTGCCGCGCTGAATTATTCGCATTTTCAGGTTGGGCTTTTAGGTAGCTGCTCCGTCTAGGGGTATCCGCGATCAATACGAGACCCAGCCATGCTGCGCACATCCCTGAAAACATTGTTTACCGCGAGCGCTCTGACGCTGGCGCTTGGCGTACAGGCCGCGCCCATCGAGCTGGACTTGCCAGCGCAGCCGCTGGCCGCCACGCTCAAGCAGTTGGCTGGTCTGGCCGGTGTCACGCTTGCCGTCGATGATCGGCTAGTCGCGCGCCGTTCAGCACCGGCGTTGAAGGGCACCTTCGCCATCGACGATGCGCTGGCCCGTTCGTTGGCCGGTTCGGGGCTGGTGGTGCAGCGCAGCGGCGATGTGTGGCTAATCATCGAACGAGAGCCTTCGGCAGCCGTCGATCTGCAAGCGACGACGATCAGCAGCGAGCTGCTCGGCACCACCACCGAGGGCACCGGCTCCTACACCACTGGCAACGTGACGCTGGGCAAGGGCGCGCAGTCGCTGCGTGAAACGCCGCAATCAGTCAGTGTGATCACCCGCCAGCAGATGGATGACCGCAATTTCACCTCCCTGGATCAGGTGCTCTACAGCGCACCGGGCATTACCCTGCAAACGCGCAATTTCGGCGACCACCAGTACAATTCGCGTGGCTTCGAATTGGGCGCCGATGCTTACCTGGTCGATGGCATGCCCGGTGTGATCCACAGTCCCACTGGCTGGATGACGCCTGACACTGCCGTTTACGACCGCGTGGAAATTCTGCGTGGCGCCGCCGGCCTGCTAGTCGGCAATGGCAACCCCGGCGGTGCAGTCAATCTGGTACGCAAACGGCCGACTGCCGAGCCGCATTTCTCGGTGACCACCCGTGCAGGCTCCAATGATTTCTACCGCATGGACCTGGACGGCAGCGGCGCGCTGAACGAGTCCCGCACGATTCGCGGTCGTGCCTTGGTGGCCTATGAAGATCGGCAGTTTTTCTACGACCTCGAAGCCAGCCGCAAGCCGCTGTTCTACGGCATCGTCGAAGCCGATCTGAGCGACACTTCTACGCTGTCTGTCGGCTTACGCCGGCAGACCGGCGTTACCAGCGGTTACTCGATCTTCGGTTTGCCGCGTTATAGCAACGGCAAGGCCCTCGACGTGTCTCGCTCCACTTCGCTGGCGCAGGACTGGAACCGCCACGAAAGCGAGCAGACCGAAGTGTTTGCTGACCTGGAATATCGCCTCAACGACGACTGGACTAGTAAGACCTCGCTTACCCGCGCCGAGGGTGGTTTCGATCAGCGCGTGGCGTTGCCTCAAGGTGCTATCAACCCGGCGACCAACACCGGATCGCGGCTTTTCCGAACCCTTTATCGCAGCGATGACGTGACCAACACCGGCATCGACAGCAACCTTTCCGGCAACTTCGAAGCCTTTGGCCTGCGCCATACGCTGATGGTTGGCGCCAACTGGTCCCGTGAAGACCAGTACAGCAAGAACGCCAACATAAATACCGCCACGGGTGTTGGCGCCATCGATGTGTTCAATCCGGATCATCAGACGCTGGCCAGACCAACAAGAAACGGTTGGACAGCGATCAACGACAGTACCGAAACGCGTTATGGGGCTTATGCCAACACTCGGCTGTACCTCAGCGAGCCACTGAGCGTGGTGCTCGGTGGGCGATTGAGCTGGTACGAGTACGAGACTGAGGAAACCATCAGCGCGGTCAAGGCAGCCAATCGTCAGGATCACCAATTCACGCCCTTCGTCGGTGTCATCTACGACCTCAACGAGCAGTGGTCGTGGTACGCCAGTTACGCCGATATCTTCCAGCCGCAGAGCGATTACCGTACGGCAGCGGGCTCGCTGCTGGACCCAGCAGTGGGCGTCAACTACGAGACCGGGATCAAAGGTGAGCTGTATGACGGCCGCCTGAACCTCTCGGCCGCGCTGTTCTACATCAAGCAGGATGACGTAGCGGCCGCTGACCCGAGTGGTGCAATTTGCCCAGATAACATTGATCAGTCCTGTTACCTCAACAGCGAGATCCAGCGCAGCAAGGGCTACGAGCTCGAAGCCAGCGGCGAGCTGCTGTCCGGTTGGCAAGTGGCGGCCGGCTACACCTTCAACCAGACCAGCAAGGCCAGTGGCGGCCCCACCGACTACCAGACGCCCAAGCACCTGCTGCGCGCCTCGACCACGTATCAGTTGCCCGGCGCACTCAATCGCCTGACCGTCGGCGGCGCCGTTTCCGCGCAGAGCGGTTACAGCACTGATACCTACATTCAGCCTGTCAGCAACTCGGGGCGCGCCGTTTATGACGCTCTAGCCAGCTGGAAAATCGACCAGAACTGGACCATCGGCCTCGATGCCAAGAACCTGTTCGACAAGAAGTACTACAAGTCCGTAGGCGAGCTGCGGCGCGGCAACTACTACGGCGACCCGCGCAGCTACATGCTGACCCTGCGCGGCGATTTCTAAACCGCAGCCGGAGCACGTAGCCTGGTGTTGAGCGCAGCGATACCCAGGTTTTGCATTTCCTGGGTGTCGCTGCGCTCGACCCAGGCTACGGGCATAACGCTCACCGCGGCGGGCCTTGCGGTTGCTGGGCGGGCGCTAGCCGGACGCGCTAAACTGCGCGCCATCTCCATTGCCCACCACGTTGCCCGCCATGACCTTTGCTTCCCTCGGCCTGATCGAACCCCTGCTGCGATGCCTCGACGGCCTCGACTACAAGACCCCGACGCCCGTGCAGACCCAGGCCATCGGCCCGATCATCAAGGGCCGCGACATCATGGCTGCGGCGCAGACCGGCACCGGCAAAACTGCTGCCTTCACCCTGCCGATCCTGCAGCGCCTGATGATGGAAGGCCCGGTGGTCGCCAGCAATTCGGTGCGCGCTCTGGTGCTGGTGCCCACTCGCGAGCTGGCCGAGCAGGTGCAGCAGAGCGTGCAAACCTACTCGCAATTTCTGCCGCTTCGTAGCTACGCGGTGTACGGCGGAGTGAGCATCAACCCGCAGATGATGGCGCTGCGCAAAGGTGTCGATGTGCTCGTGGCCACGCCTGGTCGCCTGCTCGATCTATACCGCCAGAATGCGGTGAAGTTTTCTCAGCTGCAGGTGCTGGTACTCGACGAAGCCGACCGCATGCTCGACCTGGGTTTCTCTCGTGAGCTTGATGACCTGTTCGTCGCGCTGCCGAAGAAACGCCAGACCCTGCTGTTTTCCGCGACCTTCTCCGAGGCCATCCGTACCCTGGCAGGCGAGATGCTGCGCGACCCGCTGAGCATCGAAGTCAGCCCGCGCAACGCCGCCGCCAAGTCGGTCAAGCAGTGGCTGATTCCGGTCGACAAAAAGCGCAAGGCCGAGCTGTTCCTGCATTTGTACCGCAGCAAGAAGTGGTCACAGGTGCTGGTGTTCGTGAAAACCCGTAAGGGCGTCGACGAGTTGGAGGAGGTGTTGCTGGCCGCCGGTATTCGTGCCGACGCGATCCATGGCGATAAACCACAGCCGACCCGCCTGCGCGCCCTGCAGCGCTTCAAGGCGGGTGAGGTCGATGTGCTGGTCGCCACCGACGTTGCTGCCCGCGGCCTGGATATCGACGACCTGCCGCTGGTGGTCAACTTCGACCTACCCATCGTCGCCGAGGACTACGTGCACCGCATCGGCCGTACTGGCCGTGCCGGCGCCACTGGCCAGGCGGTGTCGCTGGTCTGCGCTGACGAGGTGCAACTGCTGTCGGCCATCGAAGCGCTGATCCAGCAAATTCTGCAGCGTGTCGATGAACCAGACTTCATTCCCGATCACCGCGTGCCACAGACGGTCGCAGGCGGCCTGGTGGTGAAAAAGCCCAAGAAACCGAAAAAGCCCAAGGTGGTGGGCGGCGGCAAGGCCGGTGGCCTAGGGCGCTGGATGGAAAGCGACGAGCCGGCCGAGCCGCCAGTCAAGGCCATCCGCAAGGTGCCGAGTTTCGGCGGCAAGCCGAAGGGCGGGCGTTAGGAACAGCGCTTGAGGCGGCCAGGCTCAGATTTCCTGGCCGATCTTCCACAGCACGCCGCTTGGGTCGAAGACGATAAATTCGCGAATGCCCCAGGGCTGGTCTTCGGGGGCAATGGTGCGCACGCCAAAACGCTCGCCGATGTTTTCTGCCTGCACATGTGCCCACCAGGCTTGCACGTCATCGACCATCAGGTGCATGACGAAATTCTCGGCCTGCTCCTTCACATAGAAGTTCTGCAGCAGAAATGCGCAGTGCTCACCGTTGCTGAAGTAGCTCATCTCGTCCGCCTGCCAGACCGGCGTGAAACCCAGTGCGGTGTAGAAGGCCTGGCTGAGCGGATAATCCTTGGCCGGGATGAAGGTCTTGAGTTGCAAGCTGTTCAGCATGAGATTTCCTGTCCGTGGATTATCGAGGTTTGTCTTCTAGCCAGCGCGCGATGCCCTGACCGGCCACGCGGCCACTGGCGAAGCAGGCGGTGAGCAGGTAGCCGCCGGTGGGCGCCTCCCAGTCGAGCATTTCGCCTGCGCAAAAGGTGCCGGGCAGGGCGCTCAGCATCAGGTTGTTATCGAGGGCTTCGAAGGGCACGCCACCGGCGCTGCTGATCGCTTCTTGAAGCGGGCGCGCTTGGCGCAGGGTGATCGGTAGCGCCTTGATGGCGGCTGCCAGGCACTGGGGATCGGCGAACTGCTCGGCGGGCGTCAGCTCACGCAGCAGCGCCGCCTTCACACCGTCCATTCCTGCCTGGCGATGCAGATGCTTGGCCATGGAGTGCGAACCGCGAGGCTTGCTCAGCGCCTTGATCAACGCATCTTCACTGCGCTGGGGCAGCAGGTCGAGGTGCACCGTACAGCTGCCGTCACTATTGATGCGCTGGCGAATCCCGGCGGACAACGCGTACACCAGGCTGCCCTCGATGCCAGTAGCAGTGAGCACGAACTCGCCCGATCTTGATGGTTCATCCGGCAAACCCAACGCCACGTTCTTCAGCGGTGCACCGGCGAATTTTTCGCGCAGCAACGGGCTCCAGGCGGCCACATCGAATCCGCAATTGCTCGGTTGCAGCGGCGCGACGGGCACGCCAGCCTGCTGCAGATGCGCCACCCAGCTGCCGTCGGAACCGAGCCGTGGCCAGCTGCCACCGCCCAGGGCTAGCAGCACGGCATCGGCCTGCACCGCGCGCTCGCCGTCGGGCGTGTCGATACGCAGGCTGCCGTCGTTATTCCAGCCCATCCAGCGGTGCCGGGTGTGCAGCTGCACACCGGCCTCGCGCAGGCGCTTGAGCCAGGATCGTAGCAGCGGCGCGGCTTTCATGTCGGTAGGAAATACCCGGCCCGAGGTGCCGACGAATGTTTCGATACCCAGGCCATGAATCCATTCACGCAGCGCGTCGGCGTCGAAGCCTTGCAACAGCCTGTCGATCTGCCCTTGGCGTTCGTTGTAGCGTGCGACGAAGGCCGGGTAGGGCTCGGAGTGGGTGATGTTCATCCCGCCGACGCCAGCGAGCAGGAACTTGCGGCCTACCGAGGGCATGGCGTCAAACAGGTCGACGCGCAAACCGGCGTTTGCCAGTACCTCGGCGGCCATCAGGCCGGCCGGGCCGCCGCCGATGATGGCGACCGAGTGGGCGTTGGGCGGGGAGAAATCGGTCATGGTGGCGTCGGCTGGGCAAAGAGGCGAAGTTTACCCGAGCCCTCGCCCCCGCCATACCCGCGCGGCGCTGTGGTGGAGAATGCCATGGCGGCGGGCGAGGGCATGGCGGTCCTTGCTGTAGCCACCACCGATCACCCCTACCACGGGAATGTCGCGGCCCAGGCAATGCTGCAGCACCGCTTCGTCACGGGCGGCCACGCCAGCATCGGTGAGTTGCAGGTAACCCAGGGCGTCGTCCTTGTGCACGTCGACGCCAGCGTCGTAGAGCACGATATCCGGCTGGTACAGCGGCAGCAGGTAATTGAGCGTGTCGTCGACCACTTTCAGGTAATCGGCATCGCCCATGCCGCGCGGCAGGGGGATGTCCCAGTCGCTGCTGGCCTTGCGCGCCGGGTAGTTCTGCTCGCAGTGCAGGGAGACGGTGACCGCGTTATCCACCTGTTCGAGCAGGCGCGCGGTGCCATCGCCCTGGTGCACGTCGCAATCGAAGATCAACACGCAGCTCGCCTTGCCGCTTTCCAGCAGATAGCGAGCGATCACCGCCAGGTCGTTGAAGATGCAGAAGCCCGCCGGGTAGTCGTAGTGCGCATGGTGGGTGCCGCCTGCCAGGTGACAGGCCAGGCCATGCTGCAACGCCTGCTCGGCCGCCAGCAGCGAGCCGCCGACGGCACGTACGGTGCGCTGTGCCAGCGCCGGGCTCCATGGCAAGCCGAGACGCCGCCCGTCTTCATAGCTCAGCTCGCCGCTCAGGTAGCGCTCGATATAGGCGGGGCAATGGCAGAGGGCGAGGACATCTGCAGGGCAGATATCCGGGCGCAGTAAGTCCTCATCCCGGGTCAGGCCGCTGGCGACCAAGTGGTCACGCAGCAAGCGAAATTTCTCCATCGGGAAGCGGTGGCCGTCGGGAGACGGCGGGCTGTAGTCGTCGTGGTAGATCAGCGGCAGGGGCATACAATGGCGGCGTTTGGTGAACCCACGGCAGTATGCATGAGAAGCGAAATGCCTGGCGTTAAATGACCGAGTCGCGGGCACCTGTCACCTGCGTCGTGATGCCAAGATTCCTGGCTGACGACAAAGGCATTACCATTCACCATCCGCGCAGCCCGCGCGTGTCGCAGCATTGCCCTGGGTGGGGCCCATGGAGATCGTTTATGAGTCAAGTCCTGAAAGAGTTGGTGGCACTGCTGAGTCTGGAGGCCATCGAGGAAAACCTGTTTCGTGGCGTCAGCCAGGATCTGGGTTTTCGTCAGCTCTTTGGTGGTCAGGTCCTTGGCCAGTGCGTGTCGGCGGCCACCCAGACGGTTGAGGTAGATCGCCATGTGCATTCGCTGCATGGCTACTTTCTGCGCCCGGGCGACGCCGCCTTGCCGGTGGTCTATCAGGTCGACCGCGTGCGTGATGGCGGCAGTTTCAGCACGCGCCGCGTAACCGCGGTGCAGAAGGGCAAGGCGATCTTCACCTGCAGCGCCTCGTTCCAGAATCAGGAAGAGGGCTTCCATCATCAGGCGCAGATGCCGGATGTACCGGGCCCTGAGGGCCTGCGCTCGGAAACCGAGCTGGCCAGCCTGGTGGCCGACTCGCTGCCGCCGCGGGTACGTGAGCGGGTGCTGTTCGATAAGCCCATCGAGATTCGCCCGGTCACCGTCGACAACCCGTTCGCCCCGCAGGTCAGCGAGCCAGTCAAGTACGTGTGGTTCCGCGCTGACGGCGAACTGCCGGACACGCCGGCGATCCACAAGTATCTGCTGGGCTATGCCTCGGATTTCAACCTGCTGACCACCTCGATGCTGCCCCACGGTGTATCGGTGTGGCAGAAGTTCATGCAGGTCGCCAGCCTCGACCATTCCCTGTGGTTCCACGGCAACCTGCGTATGGACGATTGGCTGCTCTATGCCATGGACAGCCCGTGGGCCGGAAATGCCCGAGGCTTCTCGCGCGGCAGCGTGTTCAACCGTCAGGGGCAATTGGTCGCTTCGGTGGCTCAGGAAGGGCTGATTCGTCTGCGCGAAGACTGGCGCTGAGTCGCCCCGAGCGCACCGTGTGCGGTCGTGACATCCGCTAGTGAGCAGGTATGCTGCGGCCTCGATTCCACTCTTGCCGGAGGGGCGATGAGCCTGCAGCGCTACAACCACTGGGTTTTCGACATGGACGGCACCCTGACGATTGCCGTTCATGATTTCGCCGCCATCCGCGTGGCGCTGGATATTCCGCCCGAAGACGACATCCTCCACCACCTGGCTGCCTTGCCGCCCGATGTGTCGAAGGCCAAGCACGCCTGGTTGCTGGAGCATGAGCGCGAACTGGCCATCGCCTCACGCCCGGCCGCCGGCGCCGTGGCATTGGTGCGTGGCCTGCATGCCCGCGGGCTGCGCCTGGGCATCCTGACCCGTAACGCCCGGGAGCTGGCGCTGCTGACCCTGCAGGCCATCGGTGTGGATGACTGCTTCGCGCCGGCCGACATTCTTGGCCGCGACGAAGCACCGCCCAAACCCGATCCCGGTGGCCTTCTGCACTTGGCCGACCGTTGGCAGGTCTCGCCACAGGAGATGGTGATGGTCGGTGATCATAGCCATGATCTGGCTGCCGGCCGTGCCGCGGGTACCGCCACAGTGCTGGTCAATCTGCCGAGCAACCCCTGGCCGGAATTGACCGATCACTTTGTCGCCGATTGTTCGGCACTTCAGCGCTTGGCGCTGGCCGGCTGACAGCAACCGCTGCCAGCCTGCAGATCCTCGAGAATCGGGCAGTCAGGGCGGTGGTCGCCCTGGCAATGATCGACCAGGTTCTGCAGGGTATCGCGCAGCGCCTCGAGTTCGGCGATCTTGCCGTTGAGCGCCTCGATATGTTCCACCGCCAGTGCCTTCACATCCGCGCTGGCGCGCTCGCGGTCGTGCCAGAGCGCCAGCAGCCGGCCCGACTCGGCGAGCGAAAAGCCCAGGTCGCGGGCGCGGCGAATGAAACGCAAGCGTTGCAGGTCGTCCTCGGCGTACACGCGATAGCCACTTTCACTGCGCCCGGCGCTGGGCAACAGTCCGATGGCCTCGTAGTAGCGGATCATCTTGGCGCTGAGTCCGGTGTGCTTGGCGGCCTGGCCGATATTCATTGCGTTACTCCTCGATAGGGCGGGGGCGCCAGGTTTTCAGCAGCAGGGCATTGCTCACCACGCTGACGCTCGACAGCGCCATGGCCGCGCCGGCGAGCATTGGGTCGAGCAGGCCGAAAGCGGCCAGGGGAATGCCCACCAGGTTGTAGATGAACGCCCAGAACAGATTCTGGCGGATCTTCGCGTAGGTGCGTCGGGCGATATCCAACGCGGCGGGTACCAACCGCGGATCGCCACGCATCAGGGTGATGCTGGCTGCCTGCATCGCCACATCGGTGCCGCCGTCCATGGCGATGCCGACATCCGCTGCAGCCAGGGCTGGAGCGTCGTTGATGCCGTCACCGACCATCGCTACCACTCCGGCAGCTTTCAGTTCGCCGACGATACGGGCCTTGTCCGCCGGCAGCACCTGAGCGTGCACCGAGTCGATGCCCAGCTGGCTGGCGACTGCCGTGGCGCTGCCCTGATTGTCGCCGCTGATCAGGTGGCTGACGATATGCCGCCTGCCGAGTTCGCTAATCGCCTCGCGGGCGCCGTCCTTCAAGGTGTCGCCAAAGGCGAACAGAGCGAGCACTCGCGGCATGGAGTTCTGCTCGATGAGCCAGGACAAAGTGCGCCCCTCGGCTTCCCAGGCCTGCGCCGCCTTCGCCAGTTCAACCGGCTCGCTGGCGCCACTTTCTTCTAGCAGACGGCGGTTGCCTAGTTGCAGCACTTGGCCTTCGACCTGACCGGCAATGCCCCGGCCGGCCAATGCCTGGCTGGCGCTGACGGGCGCAAGGCTGAGCGCGGCATCCCGGCAAGCTTCTAGCACGGCCTTGGCCAGTGGATGTTCGCTGCCTTGTTGCAGGGCTCCAGCCAGGCGTAGCGCCTTATCCGAATCGATATCGACCGGGTGCAGGTGAGCGATCCGTGGAGCGCCAGAGGTCAGGGTGCCGGTTTTGTCGAAGGCCACTACCGTCACCTCATGTGCGATCTCCAAGGCTTCGGCATCCTTGATCAGAATGCCGTGGCGGGCCGCGACGCCGGTGCCGGCCATGATCGCGGTCGGCGTCGCCAGGCCAAGGGCACAAGGGCAGGCGATAACCAGCACGGCTACAGCATTGAGCAGCGCGGTTTCCATGCCCGCATCCAGGCTCAGCCAGACAATCAGCGTCAGTAGGGCGATTACCAGTACCACTGGCACGAAGATCTGGCTGACCCGATCCACCAGTTTCTGGATCGGCGCCTTTGCGGCCTGGGCGTCCTCGACCAGGCGGATGATCCGCGACAACACAGTCTCCGCGCCAAGGGCGGTGGTCTCGATCAGTAGCCGGCCTTCGCCATTGATTGCACCGGCGGTAACCGAATCGCCCAGTGCCTTGGCTTGCGGCAGACTTTCCCCGCTGATCAGCGCCTCATCGGCGTGGCTATCGCCTTCGAGCACCTTGCCGTCGACCGGAAAGCGCTCACCTGGTTTCACCAGCACCCGGTCGCCCATGCTGAGCGCACTGACCGCTACCCGCTGTTCGACGCCATCGCACAGACGGGTCGCCTCATCGGGGCGCAACGCCTGCAGGGCGCGGATGGCGCTTGTGGTCTGGCGCTTGGCGCGGCTTTCCAGGTATTTGCCGAGCAGGATCAGCGCGATGATCACCGCCGAGGCTTCGAAGTAAAGGTGTGGCGTGTGCCCGACCGGAGTGATTGCCCACTGATAGAGGCTCAGGCCATAACCGGCGCTGGTGCCCAGAGCGACCAACTGATCCATATTGCCGGCACCGCTGCGCAGGGCGCTCCAGGCCGCGCGGTAGAAGCGCGCGCCGAGGATGAACTGCACCGGCGTGGCCAACAGAAATTGCGCCCAGGCCGGCAGCATCAGGTGCATGCCAAAGGGCGTCAGCAGCATCGGAAGTACCAGCGGCGCAGCCAGCAGCAAGGCCAGCCCCAATCGCCAGCGCTCGGCCTGCAGGCGGCGATCACCCGCATCGTTGTTTTCTTGGCGGTCAGCTACGGGGCTGGCTGAGTAGCCTGCAGCCGAGACGGCAGCGAGCAGCGCCTGGGTATCGATACCTGTGACCACTTGCACATGAGCCTGCTCGGTCGCCAGGTTGACGCTGACCGCCAGCACGCCGGGTTGCCTACTCAGCACGCGCTCTACGCGACCCACACAGCTGGCGCAGGTCATGCCGGAAATGGCCAGATCCAGCGTTTGCTGTGGTACGTCGTAACCCGCTTTCTCGACTGCCGCCACCAACGCAGGCAGGTGTTCGGATTGCGCTTCTACGCGGGCACGCTCACTGGCCAGATTGACGCTGGCTGTACTGACGCCAGATACGCCCCGCAAGGCGCGCTCGACCCGCCCGGCGCAGCTCGCGCAGGTCATGCCGCTGATCGGCAGGTCGAAGGTGGGAGGTGTGGACATGATGAGCTCCGGTGATCCTGGCCTGTCGGCACAGGATCAACCTTGACCCATGGGTAAGGTCAAGCACTCACATCATGCTGACGTCATTGGCTGGACGGTGCCGGTGTCAGGTACGGGCCGGAAGGGTTGAGGCCGATGCGGTAACGGCGGATCTCGCCGGCAATCAGGTTCACTTGCTGACTGCCGAGTGGAGTGATGCCGGCCTGGCAGCTTTCTGTGCCGATCATCCCTAGGCGTACCGACACGTCGCCGGGTGGCAGGTTGAACGACACCGACTGGCCCTGGAACAGCCGGGCGGCGAGCTGGTCCTGCAGATACACGCCGAATTCGCACGGCGAGGCCACTTCCAGCCGCTCGCGAGAAATGATCAGCACGGCGTAACCGTCGCCCATGGTGGCGTGCGAGGGCACCACCTGTGCGAGTGCTGGCAAGGGCAGGGCAAGAAACAATGAGAACAGGAGGCGGGTCATGGTCAGACCATATGACGGTTGAGTGAGCTGAGCTTGGCTGAGGTTGGCGTGTTCAACAAGGGGCGCCTTGACCTTAACCCAATGGCAAGCTCGATACTCGCCAAGAATCCAGTCGATGCTCGCGGGCAGAGGAGATGATGATGCAGGTATTCAAGGTTGATGGCATGACGTGTGCGCACTGCCAGCGCGCTATTACCGCAGCGGTGCAGGCGATCGATGCCGTCGCGCAGGTAGAGGTTGATCTTTCGGCGGGTGAGGTGAGGGTTCACACCACTCACCCGGTCGATCAGGTGCTGGAGGCGATCATCAACGAAGGCTACAAGGCCGAAGCAGTGCCGGCGGCTAAGACCAGTCACTGATCAAGCCACGAAACAGCCCGTCGATCATCACCGGGCCGTCTTGCACCGGATCGAATAGGTTGTTGTCGCGCAGCCAGTCGCTGAGCATGCCGACGATCAGCGCATGCAAGGTACGAGCGGCCAGGCGTGGCGTCATGCCTGGGCGCAGCCGCCGATGGGTGGCGGGTTGGGCGAAGATCGATTCACACAGGGCGATGAACTGATTGATGAACGCATCGTGGCGTTCCTCGGCCTCACGCAGCTCTTCGGTGAACTCGCAGCGGTGCAGCAGAATGGTGAAGATGCGCCGCTTCTGCTCATCCTGGCTGATTCCCGCGATACCCTCTACGCACAGCTGGTGTAACGACTGCATGCCGTTGCCTTGTTCATCCTCCTGCAGTCGGCTGGCCAGCTGTTCAGGCGGCAGGCGTACCTGGTTGAGCATGTCGTGAAACAAGTGAGCCTTGTTCTGGAAGTGCCAATACACCGCGCCACGGGTCACCCCGGCGTGCTTGGCAATGTGCTCTAGGCTGGTGTGAGCGACGCCCTTCTCCAGAAACAGTATCTCGGCGGAGGCCAGAATACTGGCGCGGGTCTGCTCAGCTTGCTCTTTGGTTCGACGCATACGACAGGATCAAATCAGTTCAGGAAGGCGCGAGTGTAATTATTTTTTGCAGCGGATGTTTGTTTTACAGACGAACTTGTATGTAATTGTCGGCGTCCATTCTTGTTAAGTGCGCACAGCGCTTTACCTCGTCTCCAGCCCAAGGTGGGACAGCCGCCGAGAACCATGCCAATGCCGCTTCGCCTGTTACTGATTCTGGGTTCGCTCAGTGCCTTCGGCCCTCTGGCCATCGATTTCTACCTGCCCAGCTTTCCCGCGCTAGCGCTTGCGTTCAATACCGATACCGAGCATGTGCAGTTATCGCTTGCCTCCTACTTTGCCGGTTTGGCCATTGGGCAGCTGGTTTATGGGCCGCTGGCTGACCGGTTTGGACGGCGTACGCCGCTGCTGGTCGGGGTTTCATTATTCACCCTGGCATCGCTGGCCTGCGCGCTGGCACCGAGCCTGGAATGGCTGATCGCTGCTCGTTTCGTTCAGGCGTTGGGCGGCTGCGCGGGGATGGTGATTTCCCGCGCGGTGGTGCGCGACCTGTGCGATCCGATCAGCTCGGCCAAGGTGTTTTCGCAACTGATGCTGGTGATGGGCCTGGCGCCGATCCTCGCGCCAGTGGCCGGTGGTTTGCTGCTCAACCTGTTCGGTTGGCCAGCGATCTTCGTCTGCCTGACGTTGTTCAGCGCAGCGTGCCTGGCGGCCCTCAGCCTGTGGCTGCCGGAGACGCTGAATCCGACTATCCAGCCGCCACCGTTAAGCGGCGCCCTGAGGGAATATCGGCGCCTGTTCACAGATCTACCCTTTATCGGCCATGCGCTGACCGGTGGCCTGGCCATTGCCGGCATGTTCGCCTACATCGCCGGCTCGCCATTTGTATTCATCGAGCTCTATGGTGTACCGGCCGAGCACTATGGCTGGCTGTTCGGCACCAACGCCGCCGGTTTCATTATCGCGGCGCAGATCAACGCCTGGCTGGTGGCGCGCCATGGCCCGGGATATTGGGCAAGGCGCATGGTGTGGTTCTACCTGGCATGCGGAACCGTGTTGTTGGTGCTGGCCTGGATCGGGCCGCAGACGCTATGGCCATTGATGATTCCGCTGTTCGGCTGCATCGCCTCGCTGGGAATCCTGCTGCCCAATACCTCGGCCTGTGCAATGGCCGGGCAAGGGCGCCACGCCGGAAGCGCTTCTGCGCTGATGGGTAGCCTGCAGTTCACCATCGCGGCGAGCGCGGCGTCTCTGGTTGGAGCGCTGCATGACGGCAGTGCCGTCCCGATGGCACTGGTCATCTTCAGCTGCGGCGTGCTGGCGGTCAGCGCTTCACGTTTCACCCGCTGGGCTGAGCGCCGAGCCGGGCATCCGAACGGCTGAGTCGTTCAACCAGCCAGGCGTCGCTCGCCTGGCAGCGTGTGCGGTGCCTGCACACGCACTTGCAGCGTTGCCACGAACTGGCGCGCTTCATCTTCGTTGCGGAAGCTGACTTGATGCTTGCCCAGGCGTACCTGCCAGCAGGTGCCAAGCGGGCCTTTCACTGCACAAACCTGGATGTCCATTACGGTGCCTCCCAGTAAGCGTGCAAGCAGTCTAGCCACTGTTCATGTAACTGCCATGACGACTGTCGCTCGGACGACAGATCAGGCTCGCTGCTGGCCGGTGCTTTTCGTCAGGCAAAAAAAGACCCGGCAAAAGTGCCGGGTCAATAACCGTGATTAGCCTGATGAGGAGATAACCTGAAGAGTCCGACCTAAGGTCTCTTGAGCTTATCGGCCGATCTCGCGATCAGCTGATGCAAATAATAGCAATTCTCATTACATAGTCAATGGCCCGTTGGAAATTATTTTCGTCGATCATCTCGATAGATTTTTCGGGGTTCCAGAAACAAACAACCCGGCACAGGACCGGGTTGTTTGCAGGTGTTCTGAATACTCAATCTGGCTGGCGCAGCCCAGTGATTTCCTTGTTAAGCAGGTCGATACGCCTGGCCATACTCTCCACCAAGCTATGAGCGATGCGAGGGTTGCTTTCCATCAGGCTGAGGAACTGATCCTTGGGGATCACCATCACCGTGCAGGCCTGGCTGGCAATTACGGTGGCGCTGCGCTTCTCGTTGGTGAATACCGCCATGGCGCCGAAGATTTCGTCTTTCTGCACATCGCCGACCTTCACGCCGTCCACGAAAGCCTCGGCGTGGCCGTCGATGATGATGAACACGTGGTCTGCTTCGTCACCCTGGTTGATCAGCGCATCGTCTTTGGCGAAGTGCTTGAATCCGGTCGCAGGGCGGATCTCGGGTTGCTTGAGGCGGGCGAGGGCGTCGGAGAGCAGCGCGGTGTGCCCGACCAGATACTGAATGAACAGCTCCTGGCGAGGCTCGCTGGCATAGATGTGCTTGAACACTTCGCTGCGCGAGTAGGGGATCAGCGTTACCGGCTCGTCGCTGGAATAGCGGCAGCTCGGCAGGTCGATGCCTTGGCGCAGGCCAACCAGATCGCCCTCCTGCAGGTAGAACAGTGGGCGTTCGTCCACCAGCGCATGCAACAGACCGTTGTCGATGATGAACAGCTGATTGCTCGGCAAGTCGCTTGCCAGGTTCTCGCTGCGCTCGACCTGCAACGGCTCGCCGCAAGGGTTGAGCCCATCGAGTAGTTGCCCGGGGATGCTCTGCAAGCGGCTGATCAATTGGTCGGCGTAAGCCGGTTGTTCCCCGAGTAAATACATGGTGGTTCCTTGGGCTGCTCATGCTGGGTACGCACGAAAATCCCTGAAACGATAATACTCGCCGCGCTCCAGGTAAATCGGTCTCGTTAGGGCTTGTGAACCAGCGCCTGTTCCTGGGTGGTTCGGGAGCACTGTCGTCGCTGAAAAGTCAGCCCTCACAGTGGCGATACTCGCGCGTTAGTTGCTTGGTTGCTCTCAGAACTTGTCGTCGTCCGCTGGCGTTTCCAGCTGCTGATTGAGGCTTTCCTTGCGCGTTGTCGGCAGTTCGCTCCAGTGAATGTCGAGCAGGGCGCCTTCGATGGAGTAAAGCAGCACCTTGGAGGCTCTGAATCCGCGCGCCCGTACTGCCCGGTAAGCCTCCACTGCGCCGTGCCTGCGCAGGTCGTTGGCATTGTGAATGCCCACTGCATGCAGCCATTGGGAGGATGTTTTGCCGAGATTCTTGAGGTTCTGCAATTCGTCGTTCACACCATTTCCTCATGCCGCCATTTACAGTGCGACACTCCGGCCGCACTCAGCACAGTCTAGTGCCGCCGGGCAATGCTGCAGTGGCCCAGCGTTACAGGCTGCTACAGATGATTGGGATGGGTGCGGTAGCGAAGGCGTGTGCCAAAATTCATCGACATGAGAATCTCGTCAGCGCTGAGCTCGACCGGGAAATAGGCGCCCGATATCTGCGCGTGGGCGATGCTCGCGCCTTCAAGCTGGGCGGTGCGAAAGTCCACGCCGCGCAGATCGGCGCCGCGGAAATAGGCATTGCTGAAGTCGATGCCCTCTGCGTCAAGGGTGCGCAGATCGAGGCCGCGAAAGTCGCCGCCGCTCAGGTCAAGGGTCACGCCGTGGGGGCGCTGCGCATTGAAGGCGGCGACATCGTCGTTGTGCAGCAGTCGGTAGAGCGGGGTGTCCAGCTGGCGCGGTTGGCTCATGGTGGCAGTCGTCCGGGGGAGGCTTACTGCCAGTATAGAGGAGCTTTACCGCGCCGCTTGGTCGGCTTTCAGAGGTTTGGGAAACGCTGACGAACTGCGCTGACCAGCTCGGTGAGGCTGGCGCTATCCGGCGTGTCCACGCGCTTGCAGTAGGGCAGTTCGACTTCTTCCAGTGGATCCTGGCCGGCGCGCTGCGCTTCGATCACCGCAAGCGTCGCGTCTGAGGGGTCGTTACCTTCCTGCTGACGTTGTTGCAGCCAGTTTGCGAGTACCGAATCTGGCGCATGGCAGTCGAGGATCAGGAACGGCACGCCAGTTTCATCGGCAACACGCTGTGCGGCCTGACGCTGGGGGCGTTTCAGGTAGGTCGCATCCAGCACCACTGGGTAGCCTGCGTGCAGGGCCAGATCGGCCAGATGGTTCAGGCGCTGGTAGACCGCTTCGCTGGCGTCCTGGCTGTAAATCCCGGTGTTCAGCTCAGTGCTGCCATCTGTTTGCTGCTCGCCCAGCATGCGCTTGCGCTCGACGTCCGAGCGAATGCGGATTGCGCCCAGCGCTTCGACCAAGCGCAGCGCAACCTGGCTCTTGCCAACTGCCGACACGCCTCGGGTGACGGCCAGCAAGCGCGCCGGAATGCTGCTGTAGCTTTCGGCGAGGCTGGCGTAGGCGCGGTATTGGCGCAGGATTACGGCGCGCTGCACGGCGTCCTGCTCCTGGCCGAGGCGGAACAGCGCGACCTTGGCGCGCACCAGGGCGCGGTGCGTCTTGTACAGATTGAACAGCTTCAGCGAGCCGTAATCGCCGGTGTGTTCGAGCCAGCTGTTGAGTAGGCGACGTGCCAGACACTTGAGGCCGCGGTCTTCGAGGTCCATGACCAGAAAGGCGGTATCCAGGGCGATATCGGTGAGGCGGAACGGCTCGTTGAATTCGATGCAGTCGAACAGCGTGGCATGGCCGTCCAGCAGTGTGGCGTTGCCCAGATGGATATCGCCATGGCATTCGCGGATGAGGCCATCGCGAGCCCGCGCTTCGAGGTCGGGCCACAGGCGTTCCAGACTGGTTTCCGTCCAGGCTTCCAGGGCATCGAGTTGCTGCAGGTCGGCCTTGTCGCTGAGCATCGGGCGAATCTGTTCGAAGTTCTGCCGCAGCGGCGCGACGATGGCCGTGGCATTACACAGCACGTGGTCAGTCGCTACCTGCGGGGTCGCCTGGTGGAAGTCGGCGATCTGCTTGGCGAGGGCGTCGATATGCGCTTCGTTCAGCTCACCGCGTGCCTGCACGTGAGCCAGCAACTGCTCCTGCGGGAACTGACGCATTTTCAGGGCGTATTCGATAACCGCGTCCTCGCCATTCACCTGCGGCGCCTCGGCGCTACCGCTGATCGGCAACACCTCCAGATACAGATCCCTGGTCAGGCGCTGATTGAGGCGCAGTTCTTCTTCACAGAAATGCTTGCGCGCCTCCAGGGTGGTGAAGTTAAGGAAGCCGAAGTCGACCGGCTTTTTGATCTTGTAGGCAAAGGGGCCGGTCAGCACAACCCAGGAAATATGGGTCTCGATGACACTGAAACCGTCTACCGGGTGCGGATAAAGGGCCGGGTTCTGCAAGGCGGTAATCAGGGCTTGGCTCACGGGCGATCCTTGGCTGGGTAAAGTGGGAACAGGCGCGCATTATGGGCCCTCCTTGACGCACTGCAAACCGCTGGTGGTCGCTGCCGGCGCTTCGCAAAGTGCGTATAATGCCGCGCCATGACTCGTACCCGATCTCCCCGCTCCCGTTCCAAACGCCGCCCCAGTGGCATGCGCCCCTTGCTGGGCTGGGCTATTAAGCTTGGCTTGGTTGGCTTGGTGCTGTTCGCCGGTTTTGCGGTTTACCTCGACGCCATCGTGCAGGAGAAATTCTCCGGCAAACGCTGGACCGTTCCTGCGAAGGTTTACGCCAGGCCGCTGGAGCTGTTCGTCGGTCAGAAGCTGGCCAAGGACGACCTGCTCAAGGAGGTCGACGCCCTCGGCTACCGCCGTGAAAGCGCTGCCACCGGCCCTGGTGCCGTGGCCGTTTCCGGTAGCAACGTGTCCCTTTATTCGCGCGGTTTCCAGTTCTACGAGAGCGCCGAGCAAGCCCAGCAAGTCAACGTGCGCTTCTCCGGTGACTACGTCGCCTCGCTGACCAAGGCCGATGGCAAGGATCTGGCTGTGGCGCGTCTGGAGCCGATGCTGATTGGTGGCCTGTATCCGGCGCATCAGGAAGACCGCGTACTGATCAAGCTCGATCAGGTGCCGGCCTACCTGGTGGAAACCCTGGTGGCGGTCGAAGACCGCGACTTCTTCGACCATTTCGGGGTATCGCCCAAGGGCATTGCTCGGGCGATATGGATCAACGCGTCCGCCGGCCAGTTACGCCAGGGCGGTAGCACCCTGACTCAGCAGTTGGTGAAGAACTTCTACCTGACCAACGAACGCAGCCTGACCCGCAAGATCACCGAAGCGATGATGGCGGTGTTGCTGGAGCTGCATTACGACAAGCGCGAGATTCTCGAGGCTTACCTGAACGAGGTGTTCCTCGGTCAGGACGGGCAACGTGCAGTGCATGGCTTCGGTCTGGCCAGCCAGTACTTCTTCAGCCAGCCGCTGTCCGAGCTCAAGCTCGATCAGGTAGCTTTGCTGGTCGGCATGGTAAAAGGCCCGACCTATTACAACCCGCGTCGCAATCCCGAGCGCGCGCTGACTCGCCGCAACATGATTCTTGACCTGCTCGCCGAGCAGGGCGTGGTTTCGCCTGAAGAGGCGGCTGCAGCCAAGGCGCGCCCGTTGGGCGTGACGCAGCGTGGCAGCATGGTCAATGGCTCGTTCCCGGCCTTCCTGGATTTGGTGAAACGCCAGCTGCGCCAGGATTACCGTGACGAAGACTTGACCGAAGAAGGCCTGCGCATCTTCACCAGCTTCGACCCGATCCTGCAGATCAAAGCCGAAGAGGCATTGGCGGAAACCTTCAAGCGCCAGGCCGGTCGCAAGGGGGCCGATGAGGTCGAGGCCGGCATGGTCGTGACCAATCCGGAAACCGGTGAAATCCAGGCGCTGATCGGAAGTCGTCAGGCGCGCTTCGCCGGCTTCAACCGTGCGCTGGATGCCGTGCGACCCATCGGCTCGCTGATCAAACCGGCTATTTACCTGACTGCGCTGGAGCGCCCAAGCCAGTACACGCTGACTACCCGTGTGCAGGATGAGCCGTTCTCGGTGAAGGGCCAGGATGGTCAGGTATGGAAGCCGCAGAACTATGATCGCAAGGCCCACGGCAGCATTTATCTGTACCAAGGTCTGGCTCACTCGTACAACCTGTCCACCGCCAAACTTGGCCTGGAACTGGGCGTGCCGAATGTGCTCAAAACCCTCGAACGCCTGGGCGTGTCGCGCCAATGGCCTGCCTATCCGTCGATGTTGCTGGGCGCCGGTGCGCTGACCCCGATGGAGGTGACGGGCATGTACCAGACTATCGCCAGTGGCGGCTTCAATACGCCGCTGCGCGGTATTCGCAGCGTGCTGACCGCAGAAGGCGAGCCACTCAAGCGTTACCCGTATCAGATTCAACAACGTTTCGATGCTGGTGCCATCTACCTGTTGCAGAACGCCATGCAGCGCACCATGCGTGAAGGCACTGGCCGCTCTGTCTATAGCCAGCTGCCGAGCTCGCTGACGCTGGCAGGTAAAACCGGTACCAGTAACGATTCACGTGACAGCTGGTTTGCAGGCTTCAGTCAGGATCTGCTCACCGTTGTCTGGATGGGCCGTGACGATAACGGGCCAACGCCGTTCACTGGTGCTACCGGTGCACTGCAGGCTTGGACTGGTTTCATGCGTCGTGCTGACCCGCTGCCGCTGGACATGCCAGTGCCGGACAACGTGGTGCTGGCCTGGGTGGATGCAGCGACCGGGCAGGGCTCGGCGCAGAATTGTCCGGGTGCCGTACAGATGCCGTATATTCGCGGCAGCGAGCCGGCTCCCGGATCAGGTTGTGGTATTCAAGCGCCCGTCGACTCGGTTATGGACTGGGTGAAAGGCTGGTTGGAATAAGAGAGGTTTGCCGTGAGCAAGTGGTTGATTCCCGTTTTGACCGCCTCGGTGGTTCTGGGTGGTTGCGCCAGCGTTCCGCGAGGCTCCATCCCGGTTGTGGATTCCGGTAGCTCTGCCTATGAGCAGGACGATGGTTCGAGTAATGGCTACAGCAACGCTGCTGCGCCGGCGCAGCAGCAGGCGCAGTCCATGCCAGAAGATTCCGGTGTGGTAGTCATGGTGCCAGGTGGCGGTGCGCCGTCTGC
Source organism: Phytopseudomonas punonensis (assembly GCF_900142655.1). GTDB lineage: Bacteria > Pseudomonadota > Gammaproteobacteria > Pseudomonadales > Pseudomonadaceae > Aquipseudomonas > Aquipseudomonas punonensis. Next base: position 65,172 of record NZ_FRBQ01000013.1, read on the forward strand.
GCCGATCGATACTGCGCCTTCAGCTCCTCCCGCTAGTGGCGGTGGGCTGACATTCGATGAGCCGCCGTTGAGCAGCGAGCCACTGGGTTCGCCAAATTACGGCAACTCGGCGCCTTCGCAGCCGTCGACCCCTAGCGGTATCCCGAGTGGAAACGCTGGCGGTCTGGCGGCTGATGAGCAGCTCGATGGCCCAGTGCTGGCTTTGTTGACCAGCGCTCAGCAACAACAGACCGGTGGTGATCTCAACGGCGCGGCTTCCAGCCTGGAACGTGCGCAGCGTATCGCCCCGCGTGAGCCGCAAGTGCTGTACCGCTTGGCCGAAGTGCGCCTAGCCCAAGGGGATGCCGCTCAGGCTGAACAGTTTGCCCGTCGTGGACTGAGCTACGCCAACGGCCGGCCTGCGCTGCAGGCTAGCCTGTGGGATCTGATTGCCAAGTCTCGTCAACAGCAGGGTGATGCCGCTGGCGCCGCCCAGGCTCGTGAGCGGGCTCGGGTCAATCTGTGAGCACAACATCGGTAGCCCTGATCGCCGACCAGCTGTTGCTGGTCGAGCGGGCATTGCGGGTGCAAGGCTGGTGGGAGGCTTCTGCGCCCAGCGCAGAGGCATTGGCCAGTGTGGAACCGTTCTGCGTGGACACCCTGGATTTTTCCCAGTGGCTGCAGTGGATCTTTCTGCCACGCATGAAGGCGATTATCGAGGCGGGCGCCGAGCTACCGGCGGTATCCGGCATCTTGCCCATGGCTGAGCAGGTCTATGGCGCTGGCAGTCGTGAAGCAGCCGAGTTGCTGAAGGCGCTAGGTGATTTTGACAAGCTGATCAGCGCGGGCCGTTAAGGCCCGCACCATCTACCGTTACTGGCAGTTTTCTTTGATCGCCTGCTTGCTGTCGGCGATACGCTTCTGACGTTCGTCTTCGCCTAAGCGGCGCATTTCCCCACCTTCTTCCACGCGTACCCGCGGATTATTTTCCAGCTGCGCCAGGTTGTTGCGCTGGGTTTCGCAGTATTTCTTGCGCTCGGCTTCCTGGGCCACCACTTCCTTCTTCACTTTTGCATCGGCTGCGGCCTGTTCAGGATCTGCGATGCTCTCGAACGTAGGCGCTGGCTTCGATTCTGGAACTGCGGCTGTGGGCGGTGCTGCCGAAGGATTGACGGTAGTGGATTGCTGGCCCTGTGGTGGCTGCTCACCGAAATGAGTCACGCCCTGGGCGTCGACCCATTTGTAGATCTGCCCGGCCATTGCGCTCGCGCTCAAGGCGAGCAGGAGGCTGCTGGTGAGAATCATGCGGCGCATGGAGGTTCCTTATGCATGGTCCATCGACTGTTAAAGCGCTCGCAGCGCAAGGCTGCAAATTCGAGCCGCTACTATAACCAATCGGCCGGAGCTGGAGTCTGGCCTGTTTCACACCGATGCTGACTGCGCACTTAACTCTAGCGCACGCCGATGTTGCCGGATATTGCCTATTCCATCACGCATCGCTTGACTTGCCAGCAGTGAATATCAACAATCGGTTGCTCGCTGCAGTGGAGTCAGCCGCAAGCTGGCTTCAGCTCAGTAGACATGAGGCGTTATCCGCGCCGACCTTTCGTTACACCCGCAACGCGTTACCTCGCGCTGGGTGGGAAAGCCCCGCAACACATCAGGGGCTATCCCAATACTTGCTCAGTTGTAGCTGACGTAGTCGGCGACCACAGTCGCTCATGCTCTGCTGACAGTAAACCTACTCGGGCCGACCCTGCAAAAGGGCGGTTTTCTGGCGTAATAGAGGTGAACAACGTGGAGCTTTTATCCGGCGCTGAAATGGTCGTCCGCTCGTTGCGTGACGAAGGCGTTAAGTACATCTATGGGTACCCGGGTGGTGCCCTCCTGCACATCTATGATGCCTTGTTCAAAGAACCGGAAGTGACCCACATCCTGGTTCGCCACGAGCAGGCAGCGACCCACATGGCGGATGGTTATGCTCGTGCTACCGGCAAGGCCGGCGTGGTCCTGGTTACCTCCGGCCCGGGCGCGACCAATGCCGTGACCGGTATTGCCACCGCCTACATGGATTCGATCCCGATGGTGATCATTTCCGGTCAGGTGGCCAGCACCGTGGTCGGCACCGATGCTTTCCAGGAAGTCGACATGGTCGGTATCTCCCGCCCGATCGTGAAGCACAGCTTCATCATCAAGCATCCTTCGGAAATCCCCGAAGTCATCAAAAAGGCCTTCTACCTTGCCGAATCGGGCCGCCCCGGTCCGGTGGTCGTCGATATCCCCAAGGACATGGGTGATCCGACTCAGAAATTCGAATACAGCTACCCAAAGAAGGTCAAGCTGCGCTCCTACAGCCCTGCAGTTCGTGGCCACTCGGGGCAGATACGCAAAGCGGCGGAAATGCTCATCGCGGCCAAGCGCCCGATCATTTATTCCGGTGGTGGCGTAATCCTCGGTGGTGCTTCAGCACAGCTGACCGAGCTGGCCCGCGCGCTGAACGTTCCGGTCACCAATACTTTGATGGGTCTTGGCGCCTACCCGGGCGATGACCGTCAGTTCGTCGGCATGCTCGGCATGCACGGCAGCTACACCGCCAACCTGGCGATGCACCACGCCGATGTGATTCTGGCCGTTGGCGCACGTTTCGATGACCGCGTCATCAATGGCGAGACCGCAGCCAAGTTCTGCCCGAACGCCAAGATTATCCATATCGACATCGACCCGGCGTCGATCTCCAAGACCGTCAAGGCCGACATCCCGATCGTCGGCCCGGTGGACAGCGTGCTGAGCGAAATGGTCGCCGCCCTCAAAGAGATCGAGCAGACGCCAGACAAGGATTCGCAAGCCACCTGGTGGAAGCAGATCGAAGAGTGGCGTGGCGGTGGTCGCCTGTTCCCTTACAACGAGGGTGATGGTTCGATCATCAAGCCGCAGACGGTGATCGAGACCTTGTGCGAAGTCACCAAGGGCGAGGCCTATGTCAGCTCCGACGTGGGTCAGCACCAGATGTTCGCGGCCCAGTACTACCGCTTCAACAAGCCGAACCGCTGGATCAACTCCGGTGGTCTGGGCACCATGGGCTTCGGCTTCCCGGCTGCGATGGGCGTCAAGCTCAACTTCCCGGACGCCGATGTCGCCTGCGTGACCGGTGAAGGCAGTATCCAGATGAACATTCAGGAACTGTCGACCTGCCTGCAGTACGACCTGCCGGTGAAGATCATCAACCTGAACAATGGCGCGCTGGGCATGGTTCGCCAGTGGCAGGACATGCAGTACAGCAGCCGTTACTCGCATTCTTACATGGAGTCGCTGCCTGATTTCGTCAAACTGGCCGAATCCTATGGGCACGTGGGCATGCGCATCACCGACCTCAAGGATCTCAAGTCGAAGATGGAAGAGGCGTTCGCGATCAAGGACCGTCTGGTGTTCCTCGATATTGCCGTAGATACCAGCGAGCACGTCTACCCGATGCAGATTCGTGGTGGCGCGATGCGCGACATGTGGCTGAGCAAGACGGAGCGTACCTGACATGCGTCATATCATTTCCCTGCTGCTGGAAAACGAACCGGGAGCCTTGTCGCGTGTGGTCGGCCTGTTCTCCCAGCGCAACTACAACATCGAAAGCCTGACCGTGGCGCCAACCGAAGACCCGACCCTGTCGCGTCTGACGTTGACCACCATTGGCCATGATGACGTGATCGAGCAGATCACCAAGAACCTCAACAAGCTGATCGAAGTGGTCAAGCTGGTGGATCTGTCGGAAAACGCCCACATCGAGCGCGAACTGATGCTGGTAAAAGTCAAGGCCACCGGCGCTCAACGCGCCGAGGTCAAACGCACTACCGACATCTTCCGCGGCCAGATCGTCGACGTGACGCCGAGCGTCTATACCATCCAGCTGGCTGGTACCAGCGACAAGCTGGACAGCTTTATCCAGGCTGTCGGCACGGCGTTGATCCTGGAGACCGTGCGTAGCGGTGTCACCGGTATCGCGCGCGGCGACAAGGTGCTGAGCATCTGAGCGCAGCACTGAAACAAAGAACCCCGCCTGGTGCGGGGTTTTTTGTGGCTTGAGCATTACCGCTGGCGATTCCAGAAGGCCGCGATCAGCGGATCCTTGAGGCGCTTGTGCAGGGCGAACAGGCCGATGTCATAGGCCGTCAGTGGCGGCTGGATATCGTAAATGCGGATGCGCGCGGTCAGGGGGCTGTTGTCCAGTACGATCTGCGGCACCACGCCAATGCCAAAGCCCAGGCTGACCATGCTGACGATGGCCTCGTTACCGCTCACCTGGGCATAGATCCGCGGTTTGATGTTGTGGTGCTTGAGCCAGCGGTCGGTACGGGTTCGCGCCAGACCTTCCTCGGAGAGGATCAGCGGTACGTCCTGCCAGGTATCGGCGCTGGGATTCTTCAGTTGCTCGTCGCTCAACAGCTGCGGCGATTGCGGGCCAATGAAGCGCAGCGCCGAACGGGTGATCGACTGAAACTCGACGCCGGCCGGCAGGCTGTCCGGGCGGGCGCCAATAGCCAGATCCTCAAGGCCCTGCTGTACACGCTCGACGGCCTTCGCCGGGTCGCCTGTGTGCAGCTTCATTTCGATACGCGGGTAGTCCTGACGAAAGCTGCTGAGAATCTCGTACAGAAAGCTGTAGCTCGCCGTCACCGAGCAATACAGCGACAGCTCGCCGTGCAGGATCTGCTGCTCCTGTTTGAAAGTCTGGCGGATGGCTTGCCAGCCACTCATGACCTCACTGGCGTACTCGCGAAAGTGCTGGCCCTCACGCGTCAGGCGCACCGAGCGGTTGTCTCGTATGAACAGCGGCGCGCCGAGCTCCTCTTCGAGCTGTTTGATGCTACGGCTGAGCGCAGAGGGGCTCACATGCTGCTCGCGGCTGGTCTTGCCGAAGTGCAGATGGTCTGCCAGGGAGAGAAAAAGGGTAAGTGCGTGACTGTCCATTTCTATGTTTCATATATTGGCATGTTGTGTTGCAAATATATCATTTTACGCAATGGTGCGGATCACTTAAGGTGGCTCCGTCGCGGTGCAGTGCACCCCATTCCTTTCGCTATACAAGAGTCAAGAACATGAAAGTTTATTACGACAAAGACTGTGACCTCTCGATCATCCAGGGCAAAAAAGTTGCCATCATCGGTTACGGCTCCCAGGGCCACGCTCAAGCGTGCAACCTGAAGGATTCCGGCGTCGACGTCACCGTCGGCCTGCGTAAAGGCTCTGCTACCGTTGCCAAGGCTGAAGCTCACGGCCTGAAAGTTGCCGACGTGGCTTCTGCCGTCGCTGCCGCCGACCTGGTGATGATCCTGACCCCGGACGAATTCCAGGGCGCTCTGTACAAGAACGAGATCGAGCCGAACATCAAGAAGGGCGCCACTCTGGCCTTCTCCCACGGCTTCGCGATTCACTACAATCAGGTCGTTCCGCGTGCTGACCTCGACGTGATCATGATCGCGCCGAAGGCTCCAGGCCACACCGTTCGTACCGAGTTCGTCAAAGGCGGCGGTATCCCTGACCTGATCGCCGTTTATCAGGATGCTTCCGGCAATGCCAAGAACGTTGCCCTGTCCTACGCCTCGGGCGTCGGCGGCGGCCGTACCGGCATCATCGAAACCACCTTCAAGGACGAGACCGAAACCGACCTGTTCGGCGAGCAAGCCGTTCTCTGTGGCGGTACTGTCGAGCTGGTCAAAGCCGGTTTCGAAACCCTGGTCGAAGCGGGCTACGCGCCGGAAATGGCCTACTTCGAGTGCCTACACGAACTGAAGCTGATCGTTGACCTCATGTACGAAGGCGGTATCGCCAACATGAACTACTCGATCTCCAACAATGCCGAATACGGCGAGTACGTGACCGGCCCAGAAGTCATCAACGCCGAATCCCGTCAGGCCATGCGCAACGCTCTGAAGCGCATCCAAGATGGCGAGTACGCGAAGATGTTCATCAGTGAAGGGGCCACCGGCTACCCGTCGATGACCGCCAAGCGTCGTAACAATGCGGCTCACGGTATCGAAGTGATCGGTGAGCAACTGCGCTCCATGATGCCATGGATCGCTGCCAACAAGATCGTCGACAAAGCCAAAAACTAAGTCGACTTGATCTCTGAAGAAACGCGGCCATGGCCGCGTTTTTTCGTTCTAGAGCGGGCTTCTGGTATAAAGCCCAGGTACCCAGGCCGATGTTAGGGCGAACGCTTGCCCGGCGGCTCGGTCGAAAATTCAAATCCGATGCAAGGTGTTGTTCATGAGCGAGCGTCCGCAAGAGCCCAATTCGTCCAGGGACGATGACAGCTTACTGCCCATCGACGAGCATATTGAGGAAGGGCATGACGACGAGGGGCGCAAGGTTCGCCATCGCGGCATCTATCTGCTGCCCAATCTGTTCACGACCGCGAATCTGTTCGCCGGCTTCTATTCCATCGTTAATGCCATGAACGGCAACTTTTACGTGGCCGCCGCTACGGTTTTCGTGGCGATGGTGCTGGATGGCCTGGATGGTCGCGTTGCTCGCCTGACCAATACGCAGAGTGCTTTCGGCGCCGAGTACGACTCGTTGTCTGACATGGTCGCCTTTGGGGTGGCACCGGCGCTGCTGGCGTTCGAGTGGGCCCTGGGTAGCATGGGCAAAGTCGGCTGGATGGTCGCCTTCATCTATGTAGCTGGTGCTGCGTTGCGCCTGGCGCGCTTCAATACGCAGATCGGCAGTGTCGATAAACGCTATTTCATCGGCCTGGCCAGTCCTGCTGCTGCCGGTGTAGTCGCAGGTACCGTATGGGCGTTCAGCGACTTCGGTATCCAGGGCTCGAACATGTCGTTCGTGGTGGCGATTCTCGTTGCGGCGGCCGGCATGCTGATGGTCAGCAACATCAAGTACAACAGCTTCAAGAACCTCGACCTGAAAGGCCGTGTGCCGTTCGTGGCGATTCTTGCTGTGGTGCTGGTGTTCGCCGTGGTGTTCAGCGACCCGCCGCGCATCCTGCTGCTGATCTTCCTGGCCTATGCTGCTTCCGGCCCGATTCAATATCTGCTGCGTTTGCGTCGTCGCAAGCCTGTGGAGTGATGTAATTTCCTGCAGACTCCGTAGTCTATTGGGCAGTTCTGTCCCGATACTGCGGAGTCATCATGCTGATCAAGCTGCGTCAGTCATCCGAATGCAACGAATCGGATGTTACCCCCGAGCCAATCTATCTCTCTCGTCGCACCTTCATATCAGCTGCCGCCGCGGGTATCGCGCTAGGTAATGCGCCTGCATGGGCGCAGTCATCGACTACCGAGCGCTATGCGGATGTCGAGGCGAGCAGGGCGCCTGCCTGGCTGGCTGATCGCATCGCTGCAACCAAGTGGGATGCCGTCATCGTCAAGGATGAAGCGATCACCCCTTTTCACGACGCTACCCACTACAATAACTTCTATGAGTTCGGTGCCGACAAGTCGGATCCAGCAGCCAATGCCGGCAGCCTGAAAACCGAACCCTGGTCCGTGGTGATCGATGGCGAAGTCGGCAAGCCCGGCCGTTATGCGCTGGAAGATTTCCTCAAGCCCTATCAGCTGGAGGAGCGGATATACCGTTTACGCTGCGTAGAAGCCTGGTCCATGGTGATTCCGTGGATCGGTTTCCCCATCTCCGCGCTGCTTAATAAGGTAGAGCCCACGTCGGCAGCCAAATACATTCGCTTTGAAACCCTCAATGATCCAGCCAGCATGCCGGGCCAGCGCTCGCGCTTTGGCCTGATCGACTGGCCGTACGTGGAGGGGTTGCGCCTGGATGAAGCGATGAATCCTTTGGCCATATTGGCAGTGGGCATGTATGGCCGCGAGCTACCGAATCAGAACGGTGCTCCGCTGCGCTTGGTCGTTCCGTGGAAATACGGCTTCAAGAGCATCAAGTCGATCGTGCGTATCAGTCTGGTTAGCGAACAGCCACAAACGACCTGGCAAAGCATTGCGGCGCAGGAGTACGGCTTCTATGCCAACGTGAATCCGACCGTCGACCACCCTCGCTGGAGTCAGGCGCGTGAGCGGCGGCTACCCAGCGGGCTGTTCAGCCCCAACGTGCGCGAGACTCAGATGTTCAATGGCTACGCCAACGAAGTCGCCAGCCTTTATAGCAACCTCGATCTGCGGAAGAACTATTGATGCGGCACCCGTTCTGGCGTCTTGGCGTTTTCGTGCTGGTTGCCATATGGCCGTTGTACTGGCTGTATCAAGCGTGGTCGTTCGCGCTGGGGCCTGATCCCGGCAAGGTACTGGTCGAGCGGCTCGGGCTGGGCGCGCTCATCCTTCTGCTGATCACCCTGAGCATGACGCCATTGCAGAAGCTCAGCGGCTGGTCGGGCTGGATGGCGGTGCGCCGGCAGCTGGGTTTGTGGTGCTTCGCCTATGCGACGTTGCATCTAGTTGCATACGCAGTATTCATTCTGGGGTTGGATTGGTCGCAGCTGGCCGTCGAGCTGCGCAAGCGTCCGTACATTATCGTCGGTGCGATCGCGCTGTTCGGCTTGCTGCTGCTGGCCGTGACCTCCAACCGATACAGCCAGCGCCGCCTGGGCAAGTCCTGGAAGAAGCTGCATCGCCTGATCTACCTCATTCTGCCGCTGGGACTGCTGCATATGCTGTGGATCGTCAGGGCAGACCTGGAAGAGTGGACTATCTATGCAGTGGTTGGGGTCGTGCTTTTGTTACTGCGCATCCCCGCCCTTATGCGCAGAATCCCGCGGATAGTCGGGGCGGGGCAGAAAGTTCAGTCAAAATGAAATAAGCGCTTGACCAGAAAATGTGGGGGCCTATAATGCGCACCACTTCCGGCGCAGCCTGATCTGAAAACTCCTTGTGGATCAACGAGTTAGACGAAAATAAAGGTTGCACGGACGGCGAATTCGAGTAGAATGCGCCGGCATCGACAGGGTGGTTTGAGTGGTTCTGTTGATGGTTCGGTCAGGTGTGATCGAAGGCGGTAAAAGAGGGTGTTGACAGCGGTTTGTAACGCTGTAGAATGCGCCTCCCGCTGGAGAGAAGATGATCTGGTCGGGCGCTGCAAGGTGTTGAGAAGAAAGAAAAAGTTCTTCAAAAACAACTTGACAGGAAATGAGGCTGCTGTAAGATGCGCGCCTCGGTTGAGACGAAAGAATCAACCAACCGTTCTTTAACAACTGAATCAAG
>NZ_FRBQ01000009.1 GCF_900142655.1 Phytopseudomonas punonensis
ACACCTCTCTATGGCGAGTATTCTCGCCCTAAATGGGTGTCCGGGATCAGTAGACCACTACACTAGGCGTAGTCCTCCCCACCGGCCGCCTAGCCTGAGGCCCGCATGACAGCCGTGTAAATCTGGACGGCAACGCTATGACATTCGAGCTCAAATTCATACTATAGGCATGGGCGGCTATTCGGCTCATACGGGCCAGAGCGGGCCAATTGAGTATGGCTAGCTGTGTGATAAAAGTATGCTGGCTAAGCGCTTTAAAGGTACTGTGAGTAAAAAGATTGCCTTTGCAGGTAAGATATTGATCAATGCCGAAACGTAAAGTCAAGATGTGGGTGATGCCGGGCATGAAACAGGCGCCCCCCCCTAGGAGCAACAAAAAAAGAGTCATCCTAGACTTGTCTATTTTGAGGGCTGATGATTTCTATATAGATGAGTGGTCGCACAACATGAGTGCCAGTATAATGAATATGTGTATTTCTTTTTGCGGCTATCAATCTAATATGTACAATATTTCCAGCTTGTCAGTGGAGATGCGATTGCAATACTAGGTTTAGTATTTTTATATTTTCTATGCGTGAGTGCGAAAGTCGCTCGGAAATCCATGTTTGATTTGGTTAAGTAGAATGAAGATTGTCGGCACCAGTGGCGCAGGTTTTATAGTATTGGCGGTTGTCCGTCAGATTGTTCGTAACACGCGGAGGCAGAAACTCGTATGAGCGACAAGCCAGTTTTTGTTACCCAGCCCTACCTGCCTCCACTGGAAGAGTTCCTTCCTTATCTAGAACAAATTTGGGCCAATAAGATTTTAACCAATGGTGGAGTGATGCATCAGCAGCTTGAAAAGGAGCTGTGTGCATACCTTGGTGTGGAACATATTGCCTTGTTCAACAATGGAACCATTGCGTTACTAACTGCGCTCCAGGCGCTGCGCGTGGCAGGCGAGGTCATTACCACTCCCTACTCCTTTGTCGCTACCTCCCATTCCTTGCTGTGGAACGGGATCAAGCCGGTATTCGTCGATATAGATCCTTACACGCTTAACCTCGATCCAATTAAGATTGAGGCTGCGATAACCCCGCAGACCACTGCTATTATGCCGGTCCACTGTTATGGTAATCCCTGCGCTGTCGAATCTATCCAAAAGATTGCCGATAACTACAACCTTCGGGTGATCTACGATGCTGCCCATGCTTTTGGTGTTGAGGATGTAGGTGGAAGCATCTTGCGCCACGGCGACCTTAGTGTCCTGAGTTTTCATGCAACTAAAGTATTTAATACCTTTGAGGGCGGCGCAATAATTTGTCCCGATGCTAAAACCAAACAACGTATCAACCACTTGAAGAACTTCGGCTTTGTTGATGAGGTCACTGTTGTTGCTCCCGGTATCAACGGTAAGATGAGCGAGGTTAATGCTGCTTTCGGTCTGTTACAGCTCAAGCATATAGACTTAGCCTTAGCTCGGCGCCGTGAGATCGATAGGGTCTATCGTGAGGGGATCAGGGGTATGAAAGGTATTAGCTTGGTCGAGGGGGTTGGACAGGCAACCGCAAATTACTCCTACTTTCCTATTTTAGTTGAGGCGGATTATCCAATAAGCCGCGATGAGCTCTACCTGCAACTCAAGAAAAAAGATATCTATGCGCGTCGTTACTTCTATCCTCTTATCAGTGAATTTCCCATGTATCGGGGGATGCAGTCAGCGCAGTGTAACAACTTGCCCGTGGCCAATGAAGTGGCTAAGAAAGTGCTATGTCTCCCTATCTATCCGGATCTTAGTAAGGACGAGCTTGATCGAATTATTGATGCTCTGAAGGTAGAGTAAATGGGGCTGCTCACTCGTGAACAAATCGTAAGCATGGGTTTTGCATGTGTTGGGGAAAATCCAAAGCTTTCTGATAAGGCCTCCTACTATAATTGTGAAAAGATTATTATTGGCAATAATGTGCGTGTCGATGACTTCTGTGTGCTTTCGGCAGGTAGCAGTGGTATCGAAATTGGAAATTACATCCATATTGCTGTTTATAGTTCGTTAATCGGTGCAGGGAAAATCAAACTTTCTGATTTTAGTAATATCTCATCAAGAGTTGCGATTTACAGCAGTAATGACGATTATAGTGGACAGAGTTTGACTAATCCTATGGTGCCTGAAGAGTTCACTAGGGTTGAGCATGCTGATGTAGTTATAGGTCGACATGTGATCGTTGGTTCGGGAAGCGTTATTCTTCCTGGAGTTACTCTTGAGGAGGGTGTTGCGATAGGTGCATTGAGCTTGGTGTCAAAAGGTTGTAAGGCCTTTGGGATATATGCTGGCGTGCCTGCAAAGAGAATCAAGGAGAGAAAGAGAGACTTGTTGGAAGCGGAGCGATGTTTATTGCAGAGAAGCACTCCTCATAATTAATGCTGTAGTCCGAGTAATCTTCATTGTCTTTAGAGAAAAATATAGTCGCGAACTATGTTGGCCAAATTTATGTAACCATGGTCGGCATTGTTATGCTGCCCTTGTATATTAAGTATATGGGGGTGGAGGCATATGGTTTAATTGGCTTCTTCACAATGTTGCAGGCGTGCTTTGTCCTGTTAGACATGGGGTTGACGCCTACTATCGGACGCGAGACTGCGCGTTTCCGAGGAGGTGCGATGCCTGCCCTTGAGTATCGTCAACTTTATCGCGCGCTTAGTTCGATTTTTTTCGCTATAGCTGTAGTTGGTGGTGGGGGGCTGTTCCTGCTCTCTGAGTTTATAGCTAGTAACTGGCTTAATGTAGAAGCTCTGCAAATCGATGAGGTGAGGCTTGCCGTAGAAATCATGTCGGCCAGTGTGGCCATGAGGTGGATGTGTGGTCTATATCGCGGCGTTATAACGGGTTCAGAAAGGTTGATCTGGCTGAGCAGTTTCAGTGTTTTGGTAGCAACATTGCGTTTCATTTTAGTCTTGCCTGTGATGTGGTATTTCGGTTGCACTCCTTTCGTTTTTTTTGTGTACCAATTCTTAGTTGCATTGGTTGAAATTATTGGGCTTGCCTCAAAAAGTTGCCAGTTGCTGCCCGCCGACAGATATCTTAGTGGAGCTATTGGTTGGTCATTCAAACCAATAAGGCTCGTGTTGAAATTTGCATTGACCATAGCTTTCACTTCATCTGTGTGGGTAATGGTCACTCAAGCCGATAAATTGGTGCTCTCCGGCATCCTGCGACTAGATGAGTACGGTTACTTTTCCCTGGCGGTTCTAGTCGCTAGCGGAATTATGGTCATCAGCGGCCCCGTTAGCAGCGCCATCATGCCGCGAATGGCTAGGTTGCATGCCGAAGGCAAATATGATGAGTTGACCCGTGTATACCGTGGCTCAACTCAGCTAGTCAGCATCATAGCTGGTTCCGCTGCGATTACGTTGGCATGCTGTGCCGAGCAATTGCTTTTCGCTTGGACTGGCGATCTGCAATTGGCTGCAAAGGTGGCGCCTATTCTGCGTCTATATGCCGTTGGCAATGGATTCCTTGCAATAGCTGCTTTTCCTTATTATCTGCAATATGCCAAAGGCGATTTGCGTTACCACCTTATTGGTAACTTAGGTATGGTAGTTGTCTTAGTTCCCTGCATGGTTCTTGCTGCAATATATTTTGGTGGTGCTGGTGCCGGTTATGTATGGTTGGTATCGAATGGCTTATTCTTACTGGTGTGGGTTGCATATGTGCATTATAAGCTTGAGCCTGGATTGCATGTTAAGTGGCTAAGTAAAGATGTTTTATTGATAATCCTACCTACAATGATTTTTGCGGGTTTTCTGAAAATGCCAAACCTTGAGCTAACAACTAGGTTAGAAAATTTCATTTATGTCGTAGCTGTTGGTGTGATTCTTGTTGGTGGGGCATTATTTTTATCTGATGTCGCGCGGGGGTGGCTGGTAAGCTACTTTTATCGGAGGAGGTCTGTACGGTGACTACGGCTATATACGCACCTGTTGCAATCTACGAGATAATTATTAGTGTGAGGTTTTTTGGGGTTTAGAGCTTGGAAGTGTAAGGGTGTTTGAAAGGTTTCTGCTTATGGTGGTGAGTTCTTATTTTGGCTCTTTGTTAGGTGGTTCGATTGGTTTTATGTTTTATGTTTTATGAATATTTTGTAAGGTTTAATATGCTTGCAGGCGACTGTTGAGAGGGATTCAGCGTCTATTGGAGAATTTGGCAATTATGAGTCTTTCTTTGGTAGTTTTGTATAATGAGTATTGGGCGTGCTTTTAGTGATGTTGCTAATTATAAAAGCTCGGGTAGTGTTTAACTGGCGTGTGCCGCTGTCTTGGTGTGAGTAGGTGATGATGAGTGCTGAAGTCTTGTCAGGAGTGATTGTGTCTGTGGTTTGTATAGTATATAACCACGAAAAATATATAAGGGATGCCTTAGATGGTTTCTTGAGGCAGGATACATCTTTTGCGGTTGAGTTTATTGTTGCGGATGATTGTAGTTCTGATGGGACAATGGATGTTATTAATGAGTATCGGGATAAGTTTAATGGTAGGTTGAAAGTTGTTAGAAATGAGTCAAATCTAGGCTTTATGAAAAATTTAATAAATGCTTTGGATATGGCTAGCGGTAAGTATATAGCGATCTGCGAGGGTGATGATTATTGGGTGGATCCAGAAAAACTTTCAGTTCAGGTGAATAAGATGGATGCGCTTTCTAGTGTGGATTTGTCTTTCCATTCATCATACATTAAGTACGAGTTTGGTGATAAAGTCGATTCGCTATTCTGTAAAAGGGCGCATGGGGATTGTGTATTTGGAATTGAGGATATTATCGATTCTGCTGGAAGTTTTATGCCGACGGCCTCAATGTTGATTCGAGGCGATGCTTATAGAAATTTGTCGCCTAGTATCAGGGCTTTGTATGAGAGTTATACAACTGCTTTTTTTACGCAATTGATTTTTTCTTTCGAAAATGGCGCTCTGTATATTGATCGGCCAATGTCGGTATACCGCTCCATGGCCTTGGGTTCCTGGACTGAGTCGGTTGTTAATAATCCTAATATATATATGTATTGGAGCGATAAGTATTTATGTGCTGTTAGGTTGTATAATGCGCTGACTGGTTACAGGCAAAAGTCAGCCTTTGAGAGAGCTATTTCTAATAAACATTTTTCCATATTGAAGCATGAGGGCATTTCGAAACAGTATAAAAAAGATTATTTTTCTAGGCATAGATCTGAATTAACCAATTGGCAAGTGTTGTTTTGGTGGGTTGTTCGCTTCTTTCCACAATGGATTTTTATTTTGCGTAAAGGAAAACGGAGGTTGTTAAAGTTAAAGGGTGGTATTAGGTCTTTAATTGGTCGTTAGTAGTTTTGTATGTTTCGTTTTTAACCTGCTTAGCTTTTGAGGGGTTGAAGCTTATAATTTCTGTAAGGCGAATGGTGGGATGGTTTGGCGAATGAAACACGTTCTTTTGATTAACGAGTATTTCTCTGACAATGTCGGTGATCAAGCTATTGCAAGAGGGCTATCTGACGTATTTTCATCGAAAGGATACTTGGTTAGTAATGAGGGTTTTTCTCGTTCTCGGGCGCGTGTATCTTCTGCTGACTTGGAGCGTCAACAAGGATTTTTAACAGGGATTTTTTCATCTAGCGTTGTGTTGAAATCTATATATTGGTTTTTAAAAAATTTCCTTAGAGTTTTTTATGCATCCTATAAAACCAAGGGGGCGGCGGTTATAGGTGGTGGCCAGTTAATATTAGCCGGCTCCTCATTCGCTATCGCAATGCTTACCTGGATTTTGGCCTTAAAATTTTTCGGTAAAAGAGTTATTTTGCTTTCTGTAGGCGTGGGAGAGAGGTTTGGCTATTATGAGCGATGCCTATACAAAATTTCTTTTGCTATGGCGGACGATATTTTTATTCGTGAAAGAGTGGGTTTGGCTCGTCTAAAAAAGGAGTTTAATGTTGATGCCCGGTTTTGCCCGGATATGGCTTATGCTCTTTTTGCTCCTGTTCGGTCTATCAGCGAGTTCAAGGTGTGTACTGTATGTGTTACGAGTTACGATGTTCACGTAAGATATGCTCCAGAGTTGGATTTGCCTATTCTAAGCCGTGAGCAGTATTGGGAAAAATGGGCGCAGAGTTTAAAGGGCTATGCTTCTCAGGGGTATGCAATACGGTTCGCATGGACAACGGAGTCTGATAGACATGAAACTATTGCGTTTTTAGAGTTTATGTCACTTGGCGTTGAATTTTCATTTTTCGATAGGGAGTTGACTCTGAGTAATGTTATGGATGAGTTATCTAAGGCAGATATAGTTATTGCTGGCAGAATGCATGCGCTAATCTTGGCCGAAATTTGTGGATGTAAGGCGCTCCCATGGATTGTTTCAAAGAAAATTGAGATATTTGCAGCTGAATATCTGTCTTGCGATGCTAGGTGTCTGCGTGAGGAGATAAGTTCTACAGTAGATTCTCTTGGTTTGTGATTTGCATATGATTTGTATTTGGTCTGTGTTAGTAGGCGAGTAGGTGAAAAATAATATTCAGATTTTGACTTGTGTGCATGACTCTTCTCCGACCGGCGGTGGGGTGGCTGGTGTTTCATTGCAAATTCATCAGGGCCTTATTCGGGAAGGCTGTGATGCATACTTGCTTAGCGGTATTAATTCTGCCGTACTTTTGCCTTCGCAGTTTGATGTAAAAACAACTGGCTCTGGTGTTGAGAGATTTCCTCTGGACAAGGAAAAGAAAGGAGTGCTACATGTCCACGGATTGTGGACTCCTTTTACTTGGCGAGCTTACAGGTTTGCGAAAAAAAATGGTTTAACCTTTGTTGTTAGTCCGCATGGCATGCTTGAACCTTGGGCTATGAATCATAAGCCGTGGAAGAAGAGATTAGCTTGGTTGGTGTATCAAAAGCATATATTAAATAGTGCGGATATGTTGGTGGTCAATTCGGAGAAAGAGTTGCTAACCGTTAGGGCGATGGGTGTGAAGCCGCCTGTGGCGGTAATCGAAAATGGAGTTGATAAAGCGGATTTTTTTATATCAACCCCCTCTGTGCTTTCTAATAAGGTTGCACTTTTTCTATCTAGATTGTCTCCTGTAAAGGGTTTGCCTGACTTAATCAATGCATGGTCTCTACTGCCTGCAGAGCACGGCTATAAGCTGAGGCTCTACGGTCATGCGGATCCTGGTTACGAAGCTGAGCTAATGCGCTTGATCCATAAATTCAATGTCGAGGACAGCGTCACACTGCTTGGCCCGGTATTCGGTGTGGACAAGTGGAAGGCTTATCAGGGTGCATCATTTTTTATACTGCCTTCTTATAGTGAGAATTTTGGAATTGTAATAGCTGAAGCTTTGTGGGCAGGCCTTCCAGTTATTACAACCAAGGCAACCCCGTGGGAGTGTCTTGAGCGTGAAGGCCTTGGTTGGCAAGTTGATAATAATGCTCAGCAACTTTGTGATGCGCTTTGGTCTGCTATGCAACTTGGAGACGAAGAGCTAAATATTATAGGGCAGCGGGCCTCTGCGTACGCACAAAAGAACTTCGACTGGCCTAATATTGTTGAGAAATATCTTCTGGCTTATCGTTGGCTTATTAATGGAGAGCTACGAAAGCCGGAATGGATTGATAGGAGGCAGAAGTGAAGCTTCTTATTGTTTCTCAATACTTCAGTCCGGAGTGCTTTATCATAAATGACATCGTGCGCATGCTCGACGAGCAGGGCCACGAGGTTGTAGTCGCTACTGGCAAGCCCAATTACCCCGACGGTAAGGTTTTCGATGGCTACCACGCTGCGGGTACCCAGCGCGAACTTTATTTGGGGCGTATCGAGGTGCTGCGGGTGCCGCTGTGGCCGCGTGGGCAGGGTGGTGCGAAGAATCTGATCCTCAATTACCTGTCCTTTGTATTCAGCGGTCTGCTGTATCTGCCTTGGATGCTGCGCGGGCGTGAGTTCGATGCCATTCTGGTATTCGCCCCGTCACCGATCACTCAGGCGATCCCAGCGATCCTGCTCAAGTGGTTGAAGAGGGCGAAATTGGCTCTATGGGTGCAGGACCTCTGGCCGGAGAGCCTTTCAGCCACAGGCTTTGTGCGTAAACCCTACCTGCTGCGTGCGGTGGGCTGGATGGTGCGCGGCATCTACCATCAGTGCGATACGCTACTCGTACAGTCACTAGCCTTCGTCGAGCCGGTGGCGCACTACGCTGACCGCGCGAAGATTCAGTACTATCCCAACTCCATGGATATAAGCAGTTCAAAGACTGTGGTGCCGGTACCGAGCGAGTTGCTTGAGTTGCTAGAGAAATATTTCTGCGTTGTTTTCGCCGGTAACCTGGGGACGGCGCAGGCGCTGGAAACCATCGTGCAGGCGGCGGTTCATCTGCGAGATGATCCGCATATCCGTCTGGTTCTGGTGGGTAGCGGTAGCCGCTTGGCCTGGCTCAAGGCTCAGCAGCAGGCGCATGGTCTGGATAATCTTGTACTGCCGGGGCGTTTCCCCATGGAGGCGATGCCACAGATCTTTGAGCGTGCTTCGGCCCTGCTGGTATCGCTGAATAACGAACCGGCCTTCGCACAGACCATCCCTAGTAAGATTCAGGCTTACCTGGCCGCTGGTCGACCAATCATCGCTTGCATGAATGGCGAGGGGGCTCGAGTGGTTTGCGAGGCGCGTGCAGGCCTCGCCTCGCCGGCCGAACAGGTGTTGCCGCTGGTGGCTAACATTCAGCGTATCAAAGAAATGGGGGACGCAGAGCGTATTGCCATGGGCTGGTCCGGCAAGGCTTATTTTGATGCCAATTTTGAGATGGAGCGGCAGGTCGAAATCTTGGTCAAGTATTTGGCGGGAACGCCCTCCAGCAAAGGTTGTGAATGATATGAAGGTTCTCGTGCTAGGCGTCACCGGTATGCTCGGCAATGCCGTTTTTCGCGTTTTTTCTGCCGATGCGGCTTACCAGGCCTGGGGCACGCTGCGTAGTGCTGCGGCCCTGCGTCACTTTCCGCAGAACAGCCATGCGCGTTTGCTCTGTGGCGTTGATGTGCTGGACCAAGATGCGTTGACCTCCGTAATGTCTCGGGTGAAGCCGGACGTGGTAATCAACTGCGTCGGGCTGATCAAGCAGTTGGCCGATGCCAATGACCCTCTCAATGCATTGCCGATCAACGCCATGCTACCGCACCGCCTCGCGCGGCTGTGCGAGCTGAGTGGGGCGAGGCTGATCCATGTCAGCACCGACTGCGTATTCTCCGGGCGCAAGGGGTTGTGCCGAGAGAGTGACCTGTCGGATGCGGAGGACCTCTACGGCAAGTCCAAGTACATTGGCGAGCTACACGAGCAGGCGCATGCGATCACCTTGCGCACATCGATCATCGGCCATGAGCTGGGCTCGAAACATGCGTTGGTGGACTGGTTTCTTTCGCAGCAGAGCAGCGTCAGGGGCTTTACCAAGGCAGTCTTTTCTGGCCTGCCAACGGTGGAGCTGGCGCGGGTGATGAAGGATTTCGTGATTGCGCACCCGCAGCTCAATGGTCTGTATCATATCGCCGCGGAGCCGATCGACAAGTTCCGTTTGCTCAGCTTGGTGGCCGCGCAGTACGGCAAGACGATCGAGATTCGTCCAGATTATGCGTTGGTGATCGACCGCTCGCTCGATGGTGCCCGGTTTCGAGACGCCACGGGCTATGTAGCGCCGGCCTGGCCCGAGCTGATTCGTCGGATGCACGAGCAACGGTAACAAGGGCGTTGGACTACGATTGTCTCCCTTGCGTCAGCCCCGCTCCCGTAGGGTGTGGCCTTACTACACTATAAATAGTCGCGCATGCATAAGCCTGCGCCCGTGGCCTGGAAAGTTTTATGTTTGATGACAAGGTATTGATGATCACCGGTGGCACCGGTTCCTTTGGCCATACGGTGTTGCGGCGTTTCCTCGATACCAATGTGCGCGAGATCCGCATCTTCTCCCGCGACGAGAAGAAGCAGGAGGACATGCGCATTGCCCTGGCCAATGACAAGGTCAAGTTCTACATCGGTGATGTTCGCGACTACGACAGCCTGAAGCAGGCCATGGTCGGTGTTCATTACATCTTTCACGCAGCGGCACTCAAGCAGGTGCCCTCCTGCGAGTTCTACCCGATGGAGGCCGTGCGAACCAACGTCAACGGAACCGAGAACGTGCTCAACGCCGCTATCGCTAGCGGTGTGAAACGTGTCGTGGTGCTGTCGACCGACAAGGCTGTCTATCCGATCAATGCCATGGGTATTTCCAAGGCCATGGCGGAGAAACTGATGATTGCCAAGTCGCGGATGATTCCAGAGGGCGGCACTGTTGTCTGCGCTACTCGCTATGGGAATGTAATGGCTTCGCGCGGTTCGGTAATCCCGTTGTTCATAGAGCAATTGCGCCGTGGTGAGACCCTGACCGTCACTGACCCTCAGATGACACGGTTCTTGATGTCGCTAGATGATTCCGTTGACTTGGTTCTGCATGCGTTTGAGCACGGACAGCAGGGTGACCTGTTTGTGCAGAAAGCTCCGGCTTCTACTGTCGGAGAGTTGGCGCAAGCTCTTAAAGAGCTGTTTGGACGCGATAATACCGTCCGTGTGATTGGCACTCGCCACGGTGAAAAACTCTACGAGTCTTTGGTCTCCCGGGAAGAAATGGCCAAGGCTGAGGATATGGGCCGCTACTACCGCATACCTGCAGACAACCGCGACCTTAACTATAAAAAGTATTTCGTTGAGGGCGAGGAGAAGATCGCCGAGTTTGACGATTACACCTCGCATAACACCGAGCGCCTGGATATCGAAGGCATCCAGCAGTTGCTGCTCAAACTCGATTACATCAAGGAGCAGCTCGATGCTTAAGGTCATGACACTGGTCGGCACGCGCCCAGAGCTTATCAAGATGAGCCGTGTCATTGCCGAGATGGACCGTCAGGTTAATCATGTATTGGTTCATTCCGGGCAAAATTACGACTATGAGCTCAATCAGGTCTTCTTCGACGATCTGGAAATTCGCAAGCCGGATCATTTTCTCGGCGCTGCTGGTGAAACCGCCGCTCAGACTATCGCCGAAGTCATTGCTAAGGCTGACGAGGTATTTGCGTTGGAGCAGCCCGATGCGTTGCTGCTCTATGGCGATACCAATACCTGTCTGGCAGTGATCGCCGCGAAGCGCCGCAAGATTCCGGTATTCCATATGGAAGCAGGCAATCGCTGCTTTGACCAGCGTGTACCGGAGGAACTCAATCGGAAGGTTCTCGATCACCTGTCTGACATTAATATGGTGCTGACCGAGCACGCCCGCCGTTACCTGATCGCTGAGGGCATACGCCCTGAGACAATCATCAAGACCGGTTCGCACATGCAGGAAGTGCTTGATTACTACATGCCGAAGATCGAGCTTTCCGATGTGCTGGCTCGTGAAAACCTAACTGCAGGCAAGTTTTTCATTGTCAGTGCGCACAGGGAAGAGAACGTCGACACCCCCGAAAACTTGCGTGATTTGCTAGCTACGTTGCGCGCGTTAGCGGATCATTACGGCTATCCGGTTATCGTTTCCACTCACCCCCGTACGCGCAAACGCCTTGAGGCCTTAGGCGAGTCACTTGACCATCCTCTGATCCGCTTCGTCAAACCATTCGGTCTACTCGATTACATAAAGCTGCAGATGTCGGCTTTCTGTGTGCTATCCGACAGCGGCACAATCACCGAGGAAGCCTCATTACTCAATTTGCCGGCGGTCACTCTGCGCAATGCCCATGAGCGTCCCGAGGGTATGGATGAAGGCACGCTAGTCATGAGTGGTCTGAAAGCCTCGTCCGTCCTCTCTGCTGTTCGTGTGGTCACTAGCCAGCATGTTTCCGGCATCAGAACTATCCCGCAGGTTCCTGATTACGATGGCGGGCCCGTTTCTTTGCAAGTGGTACGGGTTGTCTTGAGTTATACGGATTACATCAATCGTACTGTATGGCGAAAAGACTGATATGCGTATCTTGGTCACTGGGGCCGGTGGGTTTGTCGGGCAGGCGCTTGTTGGACGCTTGACTAACGATCCTCGTTATCAGCCGCGTGCTGCTTCGCGCAACGTTTCTGCCTTTTCTCCGAAGATAGAAAACTGTCTTGCTCCGTCATTAGGTTCCAATGCTGACTGGCATGCAGCTCTAAGTGATGTGTCAGTCGTTGTTCATTTGGCTGCCAGGGTCCATGTGATGAACGACACGGCGTCAGACCCACTCGTCGAGTTTCGAAATACCAACGTTGCAGGCACCCTGAACCTTGCCAGACAGGCTGCCACTGCAGGCGTGCAGCGTTTCATCTTCATCAGCTCGATCAAGGTCAATGGCGAGGGCACCGAGCCCGGCCATCCTTATCGTGCAGACGATACGCCGGCCCCCCAGGATCCTTACGGGGTTTCCAAGATGGAGGCCGAGCAAGGCTTGCGGGCGCTGGCGGGCGAGGCCGGTATGGAAGTGGTGATCATCAGGCCTGTGCTCGTTTACGGCCCCGGTGTGAAGGCCAATTTTCGCAGCATGATGAGTTGGTTGCGCAAAGGTATTCCGCTGCCGCTGGGCGCCACGGGAAACAAGCGCAGCCTGGTGGCCGTGGACAACCTGGTGGACCTGATTGCCACTTGCATCGATCACCCCGCTGCGGCCAACCAGACATTTCTGGTTAGCGACGGTGATGATTTATCCACGACGCAACTGCTGCAACGCATGGGCACGGCGCTGGGCCGGCCAGCAAGGTTGTTGCCCGTTCCTGCGAGCCTGCTGCAAGCCTGCGCGGCAATGCTTGGCAAGCGTGCCATTGCACAACGGCTCTGCGGCTCCCTGCAGGTAGATATTGGTAAAACGCGTGAGCTATTGGCGTGGGCGCCGCCTGTTAGCGTCGATGAGGCATTGCGCAAAACTGCCCGGGCTTTCGATGCTGGCTGACCAGCAATACCTACCGTGATCGGTCGGGGTTAGGAGAAGTTACTTGTTGATCACTGTTTTGCTGGTCATTGCCAGTCTGTCGTGTTTGCTGACCTGGTTGTTGAGGCGTTATGCGTTAGCTAGCAGCCTTATGGATATTCCCAACGCACGTAGTTCTCACTCGATACCGACCCCGCGCGGTGGTGGTGTGGCGATTGTGGTGTGCTTCGTTCTGGCAGTGCTTGGTTTGGCCCTGCTTGGCAAGGTCGACAGTGTTGTTGTGTTCGTCTTGGGTGGTGCCGGTGGACTGGTGGCCGTGATCGGCTTTCTTGACGACCATGGGCACATCGCCGCACGCTGGCGATTGCTTGGGCATTTCTCGGCCGCTGGCTGGGCGCTGTTTTGGCTGGGAGGGCTGCCGGCAGTCAGTCTATTCGGCACTCTGGTAGATCTTGGTTGGTTCGGCCATCTGTTGGCGGCTATATATCTTGTCTGGGTGCTCAACCTTTACAACTTCATGGACGGTATCGACGGTATCGCCAGTGTTGAGGCTATCTGCATCTGTATAGGGGGCGCACTGCTTTATGTTTGGCTCGGGGATGCTCATGGCTCATTGATGATCGTGTTGTCCCTGGCTGCTGCGGTACTTGGTTTCCTGATCTGGAACTTTCCACCAGCTCGTATTTTTATGGGCGATGCCGGTAGCGGCTTTCTAGGGATTACGCTCGGCGTGCTTTCCTTGCAAGCGGCCTGGGCTTCGCCGCAGCTGTTGTGGGCGTGGTTGATATTGCTCGGAGTATTCGTTGTCGACGCGACTTTCACATTGTTTCGGCGACTACTGCGCGGCGACCGCGTTTACGAGGCGCATAGAAGCCACGCCTACCAGTTCGCTTCACGCCATTATGGTCGTCATCTGCCTGTCACCTTGGTGGTGGGCGCGATCAATCTGTTCTGGCTGCTGCCAATTGCCCTTGTAGTCGGTTTCGGTATTCTGGACGGTACCATCGGATTACTGGTGGCTTACCTTCCACTGGTGTGGCTGGCCGCGAAGTTCAACGCTGGAGCTTTGGAGCTTAAATGAGCGAGAGCATATTGTTGATACTTGGCGCGGGCGGGCATGGGCGGGCCGTTGCCGAGGCAGCCCTGCTTTCTGGCCAGTGGCAATCAGTTCGCTTTCTGGATGACCGATGGCCTGAGTTGAGCGAGCTTTGCGGGATAGCTGTAGTTGGTAAACCCGACGATCTTGCGGCTAACGCCGGCATCGGTCGGGCAGCGATTGCCGCTGTGGGCAATAATACACTGCGCGAAAAATGGAGTCAGATGATTGAGGCGGCCGATGTACCGCTTGCGACGGTTGTTCACCCGCGGGCTTTCGTCAGCGCTGACGCCGAAGTCGGCCGTGGCGTCGCTGTAATGGCCATGGCAATGGTGGGAGTAGGTGCCATTATTGGACGTGGCGCTATCGTGAACGCCAATGCAACCGTTGACCATGATGCGATATTGGGCGCATTTGCTCATCTGGGGGTTGGCGTGCAGCTGGCCGGAGGAGTAAAAGTGGGGCGCAGGGCCTGGCTGCAGGCTGGTTGTAGCGCCGGTTATCATGTTGTAATCGAGGACGGAGCGCTGCTTTCGCCCGGAACAGTTTTGAAAAGTTGAACCGTACTGCAGATGTAAACAATCAGGACGATATTGGAATTACTTGTACTGTCCGGCTTACTTGGATATCGCTTTTTTAGGGATATGAGGTGTTGTTGTGCTGAAGTTTGCTGATCAACTGCGAGCGCAGTTGGTCTGTTTGCCCCGCCGCCAGAAACGGTTGGTACAGGTGGCCATGGATGTGGTACTCGTCTGGGTATCGCTTTGGCTGGCATTCTTGGTGCGCTTAGGGGATGTGGACAGGGTCTCACCCTTTGATGGGCATCTATGGTTGTTCCTATTGGCTCCACTGATTTCGATTCCGTTATTCATACGATTTGGCTTGTATCGAGCAGTGATGCGCTATCTCGGCAATGATGCGCTTATTGCTATCGCCAAAGCGGTTACGCTCTCGGCCTTGATTCTGGCACTTGCCGTATATCTATATCGCGACGCTCCTGCACTGATTCCACGTTCAATGGTGCTCAATTATTGGTGGCTGAGCATCATGTTGATCGGCGGCTTGCGCTTAGTGATGCGTCAATACTTCATGGGTGACTGGTTCTCTGCCGAACAGCCTTACAAGCTCAACAATCGTGAGGCTGGCTTGCCCGCCGTGGCTATTTACGGAGCCGGTTCTGCAGGTAACCAGTTGGCGGCTGCCTTGCGCATGGGCCGCATGATGCGCCCGGTTGCGTTTATCGATGACGACGCGAATATCGCCAATCGGATTATTGCCGGGTTGCGCGTGTATTCGCCACGGCACATTCAGCAGATGATCGATGACACGGGGGCTGCGGAGATCCTGATGGCGCTTCCGTCGGCATCACGGGTGCGTCGTCGTGAAATCCTCGAAGCGCTGGAGCAGTATCCGCTGCACGTGCGCACTGTTCCCGGATTCATGGATTTGGCCAGTGGCCGTGTCAAGGTGGAAGATGTTCAGGAGGTGGACATCGCCGACTTGCTCGGGCGTGATGCGGTACCGCCTCAGCGTGAGTTGTTCGAGCGCTGCATTCGCGGTCAGGTCGTTATGGTCACGGGGGCTGGCGGCTCTATTGGGTCCGAGCTGTGTCGGCAGATTCTCGGCTCGGGTCCCAAGACGTTGCTGCTGTTTGAGCACAGTGAATTCAATCTATATGCCATTCACAGTGAACTGGAGCAGCGAATTCGCCGTGAGTCGCTGGCTGTGCGACTGGTTCCTATCCTTGGCTCGGTGCGTAACCAGCAACGACAGGTCGAACTGTTGCGTGTTTGGGATGTGAATACCATTTACCACGCCGCCGCCTACAAGCACGTGCCCATGGTTGAGCACAACATTGCCGAGGGCGTGCTGAATAACGTGTTGGGGTCGCTGTATACAGCGCAGGCCGCGTTGAAAGCTGGTGTCGAGAACTTCGTACTGATCTCCACCGACAAGGCGGTGCGGCCTACCAATGTAATGGGCAGTACCAAGCGCCTGGCCGAGATGGTGCTGCAGGCGTTAAGTCGGGAAACCGCTCCCATACTGTTCGGTGACAAGGAAGGCGTGCATCAGGTCAACAAGACTCGCTTCACCATGGTTCGCTTTGGCAATGTTTTGGGTTCTTCAGGTTCGGTGATTCCGCGCTTTTATGAGCAAATTCGCAAGGGTGGGCCTGTGACGGTTACCCATCCGAATATCACGCGTTACTTCATGACCATTCCCGAGGCTGCACAACTGGTGATTCAGGCGGGCTCGATGGGGCAGGGCGGTGATGTGTTCGTGCTGGATATGGGGCAGCCGGTCAAGATTGCTGAACTGGCCGAGAGGATGATCAACCTCACAGGCTTGAGTGTCTGCTCCGATGACAATCCCAAGGGGGACATCTGCATCGAATACACGGGACTTCGCCCAGGCGAAAAGCTCTATGAGGAATTACTCATCGGAGAGAACGTAATCCCGACCGAGCATCCAATGATCATGCGCGCCAATGAAGAGCATCTACCTTGGGAGACGTTCAAGGGCGTTGTATCTCAGCTGCTGAACGCCGTGGAGCAGGACGATTATGATCGGGTGCGTCAGTTGCTGCGTGAAACAGTTTCAGGCTATGCGCCAGAGGGCGAAATCGTTGACTGGATGCATTTGCGCCGTTCGATTCGAAAACCTTCGGAATAAGTTAGCCGCTCTTATCTATCGGTATTGCAAAGATTTACCGCTAGTAGGACTTGGTTAAATGAAATTTAAAAATAATAAGGCGCCCACAAAGTATTTTGTAGGCGCCTTATGCCTCTCTTATTTATCTTCTTTTTCTCTATTTCCCACCAAGCTATCCACCGTCGGTACCCGCGTCTCCGGCTCCATTTGCGCATCATGTTCCAGCTGATGGCTGAAACGCTCCAGCGAGCCGTTTTCCGGCTGCGCATCGCTGGCGAATACTGGCGGGCTGAGCAGGTAGGCGCCGAGCAGGCGGGAGAGGGCGGCCAGGCTGTCGATATGGGTGCGTTCGTAGCCGTGGGTGGCGTCGCAGCCGAAGGCGATCAGTGCGGTGCGGATGTCGTGGCCAGCGGTGACGGCCGATTGGGCGTCGCTGTGGTAGTAGCGGAACAGGTCGCGGCGTACCGGGATTTCGTTTTCGCTGGACAGACGCAGTAACTGGCGGGACAGGTGATAGTCGTATGGGCCGCCCGAGTCGTGCATGGCCACGCTAACGGTGTGCTCGGTGGAGCGCTGGCCGTTGGCGACCGGTGCGATGTCGATACCGACGAATTCGCTGACGTCCCATGGCAACGCCGCGGCCGCGCCGGAGCCAACTTCCTCGGTAATAGTGAATAGCGGATGGCAGTCGATGGGCGGCTCCTGGCCACTTTCCACTACAGCCTTGAGCGCAGCGAGCAGGGCTGCGACACCGGCTTTGTCGTCAAGGTGGCGGGCACTGATATGGCCGCTTTCGGTGAACTCCGGCAGCGGGTCGAAGGCCACGAAGTCGCCAACTGATACGCCCAGGCTCTCGCAGTCGGCGCGGCTCGCTACTAGGGCATCTAGGCGCAGTTCGACGTGATCCCAGGAGATTGGCATCTGGTCGACTTCGGTGTTGAAGGCGTGTCCAGAGGCTAGCAGCGGCAGTACGCTGCCGCGAAATACACCGTTATCACTGAATACGCTGACCCGGCTGCCCTCGGCGAAGCGGCTGGACCAGCAGCCGATGGCGGTGAGGCACAGGCGGCCATTGTCTTTGATTTCGCGCACCATTGCGCCGATGGTGTCGAGATGCACCGAAACCGCTCGATCCGGGCTCTCGCGCCGACCTTTGAGGGTGCCGCGAATGGTGCCGCGGCGGGTCATTTCGAAGGGAATGCCGATTTCAGTGAGCCGTTCGGCGACGTAGCGCACGATGGTGTCTGTGAAACCGGTAGGGCTGGGAATGGCGAGCATCTCCAGCAGGACCTTTTGCATGTACTCGAGATCGGGTTCTGGAATTTGCGACATGGGCTCTCCATCTAGGACGGGGCGGGCCGCCGAGATGCGTCAGTCTCTGGTGAATGCGTTGACGCTTGTCGACGGACGGAAAAGTTGCGCTGTGTTACATCCTGACCTGTATTTGCTGCGAGGGTTTCAGGGTATGCCCGTATTCGGGCTGCTGGGCAGCATTTGACTGGTTTCGCGGGAGTGATCAGCTGTTCATACCTGCGCATGAGCGCGTCAGGGCGACGCTCCTACGCAGGTATGAGATATCTCGATGGCGCCAAAGCCCCGCAATGCGGGGCAAGCGCTGCCTGTGTTGCGATCAATCGCCGACGCCGTGGCTAAGCGGGAACAGCAGATCGATGAAGCGTTCGGCGGTCGGCTGCGGTTCGTGGTTGGCCAGGCCCGCGCGTTCGTTGGCTTCGATGAACACGTGTTCGGGTTGATCCGCGGCGGGGACCAGTAGGTCGAGACCGACTACCGGAATGTCCAGCGCGCGTGCGGCCTTTACCGCGGCTTCTGCCAGGACTGGATGCAGAATGCCGGTTACGTCTTCCAGAATACCGCCAGTGTGCAGATTCGCGGTCTTGCGCACGGCCATGCGTTTGCCCTGGGGCAGCACGCTGTCGTAATCGAAACCAGCCGCGTGCAAGGTGCGCAGGGTTTCGGCATCCTTGGGGATGCGGCTTTCGCCGCCAGTTGCTGCCTGGCGGCGGCGGCTTTGTGCGTCGATCAGCTCGCCAATGGTGTGGCGGCCATCGCCGAGGACTTCGGCAGGACGGCGAATCGCAGCGGCGACTACTTCGAAGCCGATCACCACGATGCGCAGATCAAAGCCTTCGTGGTAGCTCTCCAGTAATACGCGCTCGTCGAATGGGCGAGCGCGCTCGATAGCCGCCTGGACGTCGGCAGGCGTACGCAGGTCGACGGCGACGCCTTGGCCTTGCTCGCCATCCACGGGTTTGACCACCAGGCTACCGTGCTCAGCAAGAAACGCCGCATTCTCCTCAGCGCTGCCTGCCAGCCGTTGTGCCGGCAGGCTCAAGCCAGCGCGGCTCAGGGTGCGATGGGTCAGGCGCTTGTCCTGACACAGAGTCATGGTAACGGCGCTGGTCAGGTCAGTGAGTGATTCGCGGCAGCGGATGCGGCGGCCGCCCTGGCTGAGCGTAAACAGGCCGGCTTCGGCGTCGTCGATCTGCGCGTCGATGCCGCGACGACGGGCTTCGTCGACGATAATGCGTGCGTATGGATTAAGCTCGTCGTCCGGCCCAGGGCCGAGAAATAGGGTCTGATTGATACCGTTCTTGCGCTTGACGCTGAAGGTTTGCAGCTCACGGAAACCCAGCTTCGAATACAGCTTCTTGGCCTGATCGTTGTCGTGCAGCACTGACAGGTCGAGGTGGCTCAGGCCGCGGCTCATGAAGTGTTCAATCAGGTGGCGCACCAGCACTTCGCCCACGCCGGGGCGGCTGCAAGCCGGGTCTACAGCTAAGCACCAGAGGCTGCTACCGAGTTCCGGATCTTTGTAGGCCTTCTGGTGATTGAGGCCCATCACGCTGCCGATCACCGCGCCGCTGTCTTCGTCTTCTGCTAGCCAGTAGACGGGACCGCCCTGATGGCGAGGCGTTAGCTTTTGAGGATCCAGCGGCAGCATGCCGCGGCTCTGATACAGGCAATTAATGGCCTGCCAGTCGGTGTCGGTCTGCGCCCGGCGAACGCGGAAGCCACGAAAGCCTCGGCGTGCCTGGCGATAGTCGCTGAACCACAGGCGCAGGGTGTCCGATGGATCGAGAAACAGTTGCTGGGGCGCGTAGGACAGTACTTGGTGCGGTGCGGCGACATAAAGGGCGATATCACGTTCGCCGGGCTGCTCGCTGAGCAGTTCTTCAGCCAGCAAGGCGGCATCCGGGAACGTGTGACCGATCAGCAGCCGGCCCCAGCCGCAGTGGACGATTTGCGGTTGGCTGATACCGTCGCCGTGCTCCTCGGCAAACCGCGCCTGCAGGCGCTCGTAGGAGGGGGACTGGCCCCGCAGTAGACGTTGGTTGTGGGCAGTGGCTCGCATTGAAGAATGTTCCTTTGCTTTCGCATGGCCGGTTTTAGTCGGCTATCGGTTGACCTGTCTGTTATCCGCGGCGAGGCGGATGCGGCCATTCCAGTTGGGAGCGAGGGAGCCAAAGCTCCCTCGATTCATCGTTACAGGCCCTGTTCGCTCAACCACAGATTCAACGCGGCCATCTGCCAAAGCTTGGAGCCGCGCAGCGGGGTCAGCTGGCCTTGCGGATCGGTAAGCAGGCGGTCAAGCATCTGCGGGTTGAAGATGCCGCGATCATGAGCCGGGTCGACCAGCAGATCGCGCACCCAACCCAAGGTCGCACCTTCCAGATGCTTGAGGCCCGGCACCGGGAAGTAACCCTTTTTGCGATCGATCACTTCGGAAGGGATAACCTTGCGAGCTGCTTCCTTGAGCACGTACTTGCCGCCCTCTGGCAGTTTGTACTGGCCAGGGATACGCGCCGACAATTCGGCCAGGCGGTAATCCAGGAATGGCGTACGTGCTTCCAGGCCCCAGGCCATGGTCATGTTGTCGACCCGTTTGACCGGGTCATCGACCAGCATCACCGTACTGTCCAGACGCAGCGCTTTGTCTACCGCGGCGGTGGCACCC
The DNA here is from genome assembly GCF_900142655.1 of Phytopseudomonas punonensis. Classification (GTDB taxonomy): domain Bacteria; phylum Pseudomonadota; class Gammaproteobacteria; order Pseudomonadales; family Pseudomonadaceae; genus Aquipseudomonas; species Aquipseudomonas punonensis. The sequence goes on from NZ_FRBQ01000009.1 coordinate 20,619, forward strand.
GGTTGGGCGAAATGTTGACGCACGAACTCGCCGGACACGTCGCCGGTCAGCCAGGCAGGCTGCACGCACGCGGCATATTCATCGTGCTCACGGTCGAAGAAAGCTTTGCGATAGGCCGCGAATGCATCGTCTGCGCCGTCGACCAGCGGGTACCAGTGGTAACCGGCGAACAGCTCATCGGCGCCCTGGCCGCTCTGCACCACTTTGCAGTGCTTGGCCACTTCGCGCGAAAGCAGGTAGAAGGCGATGCAGTCGTGGCTGACCATCGGCTCGCTCATGGCGCGGAAGGCAGCTGGCAGCTGGTCGAGAATCTCGTTCTCGCCGATGCGCAGTTGGTGATGCTGAGTGCCGAAGCGCTCCGCGATCAGATCCGAGTATTGGAATTCGTCGCCGCGCTCGCCGCCGGCATCCTGGAAGCCGATAGAGAAGGTCAGCAGGTTTTCGACACCGGCTTCACGTAGCAGGCCGACCAACATGCTGGAGTCCACACCACCGGAAAGCAGCACACCGACATCCACGGCGGCACGCTGGCGAATCGACACGGCTTCACGCATGCCGTCGAGGGTGGCATCGCGCCAGTCTTCGAAGGTGAAGTTGGCTTCATCGGCATTCGGGCCGAAGTTGAGGGTCCACCAGAGCTTCTGCTCGACTTTGCCATTGGTGTCGATACGCATCCAGGTGGCAGGCGGCAGCTTTTCCACACCGGCCAGAATGGTGCGTGGTGCCGGGACGACGGCATGGAAGTTCAGGTAGTGGTTCAGCGCGATGGGGTCGAGCGTCTTGCTGATATCGCCGCCTTGCAGCAGAGCCGGCAGGCTGGAGGCGAAACGCAGGCGATCCTTGGTCTTGGACAGATATAGCGGTTTCACGCCGAGGCGGTCGCGAGCGATAAACAGTTGCTCGCTGTCACGCTCCCAGATCGCGAAGGCGAACATGCCGTTGAGCTTCGGCAGCAGGTCGGCGCCCCAGGCGTGATAGCCCTTGAGCAGCACTTCGGTGTCACCACCCGAGAAAAAGCGGTAACCGAGTTGTTCAAGTTCGCCGCGCAGTTCGGGGTAGTTGTAGATGGCGCCGTTAAAAACCATCGACAGGCCGAGATCGTTATCGATCATCGGTTGGCCCGAGGCCTCGGCGAGATCCATGATCTTCAGCCGGCGGTGGCCAAAGGCGACAGGGCCGCGGCTGTGGAAGCCATGAGCATCCGGGCCGCGAGGGGCGAGGTGATGAGTGATGCGTTCAACGGCAGCCAGGTCGGCTGGTTTTTTATCGAATCGAAGTTCGCCTGCTATTCCGCACATAGTTTATAAAGCCCGCGTATTTCCTGGGCTCTGTTCCTCCTTAACGTCAGTCCGTACCAGTGTGTTCCGGTTCTGAGTTCCAGTGCGCTCCAGGGCGCACCGGAGTCGATCGAGCAATTACAAAGATGCTGCGCGCAACTGGCGGCGCAGCACGCTCGAGTTTTTTCGAGTCCCTAGGCGGCGTGAACGTTCAATAAAATGGCCTGAGGGTGGCCTTTGGGCTGCATGGTTCTGGCTTTGTGGAAAGGCTGCAATCGCTTCGCGGGCATGGCCCGCTCCCACACGGGGAACGCTGGCAGCCTAGGGAAGGTTCCGCCTGACAGCTATTTGGGGGAAAGGTCATAAGCCATGATGGGTTCACCCATCCAGTCTGGCTTTGCAAGGTCCACTATCGCTTCGCGCGCATGGCGCGCTCCCACAGTAGAGTGACTGCAACCCAGAGGAATGGTCGCTCGCTACCGGTTGTAGGAACGGGCCATGCCCGCGATTTGGCAGGCTGCTCCTTGCTGAGGGGGCGCCGTCTGCCACCAGCGCGCTATCTATTCAGCCTTTGCGGATCAGCTGGCGCAGCATGAAGCGATTGGGGTGGCAGCCTTCGGCGACATCTTTAGGGACGGGCAGCGGCTCGCCTTCCAGCCACGCGGCGATCAGCTCGCCTGACAGCGGTGCGGTGATCAACCCACGCGAGCCATGCCCGCTGTTGATGTACAGGCCTTCCTGCCACGAGCAGGGTGTCTGCGGCACTTGGCGTGCATCGCGAGCCAGAACGGCGTAGGCCTGGGCGAACTCGCCGGCGTCTGCCAGCGGCCCGATGATGGGTAGATAGTCCGGGCTGGTGCAACGAAAGGCAGCACGGCCTTGCAATGTTGCTGGATCCAGCGTGTCTGCCTGTAGGCGCTCGGCCAGATCGCCGGATATCTCTCTGAGCAAATCCAGATTGCTGGCATGTTCAGCGCTGCTGGGCGTGAGATCGGCGCTATCGAAATTGAAACTGGCGCCCAGGGTATGTTCGCCCTGGCGCACCGGCGCCACATAGCCTTCAGCGCAGACCACGGTGCTCAGTTCAGCGCTTGATGGCGAGGCGGGCAAGCGGCTGATCTGCCCGCGGATGCGTTTGAGTGACAGCTGTGCGCTTTGCTCGAAGCGCACTATATCCGCGGCGCCACACAGCACTACCACCTCGGCGTCGGCCAGAACTTGATCGCCATTCAGCGCCTGCCATCTGTGATCGACACGTCTTAGTAGCAAGGCCTCGCCATGGCACTGCAAGCGGATATTGGGGTGCTCGAGCAGGTGCGTGCAGAGGGCAGGTGGATGTACCCAGCCGGCATCGGGGTAAAACAAGCCGCCGCTTGCCAGGGCGATGCCTGCACGTTGCTCGGCCTGTTGGCGATCCAGGCTGGTCAGCAATTGCGGTGCGAAGGCGGCGGCAAGCTTGGCCTGGCGCTCGGCTTCGCGCTCGTCGAATGCCAGCTGCAGCACGCCGCAATCATCCCAGTCCTGGCCTTTATGCAAGCGCTCGAGTAGTCGGCGGGTGTAGCCAAAGCCATCGACGATCAGCCGCGACAGTGCCGTACCGTGGGCAGAAAGCTTGAGGTAGAGAACGCCCTGAGGGTTGCCTGAGGCTTCCTGGGCGGCTGCGCCATGGCGCTCCAGCACCGTGACCTGCCAGCCCCTTTTGGCCAGGCTGGCGGCAGTGGCGCAACCGGCGAGCCCGGCACCGATTACCAGGGCATTTCGCTGCGAGTGGCGTGCGCTCGGCCGAGCGAACCAGGGCTTGGTCTGCTGCGTTGCGGTTCCGGTGAAGGCTCCGCGCATGACTTCCCATTTTTTGCCGAGCCCCGGCACGCGTTTCATCGTGAAGCCGGCTTCGATAAGGGCGCGCCGTACATAGCCGGTAGAGGTAAAGGTGCCAAGCGTGGTGCCCGGAGCGCTCAGTCGCGCCAGTTGCGCGAACAGCTCCGGAGCCCACATTTCGGGATTTTTCGAAGGCGCGAATCCATCGAGAAACCAGGCGTCGATACGCGCATCGAGCTGCGGCAGCATGGTCAGCGCATCGCCGATCAGCAGCGTCAGCACCACGCGGCCGTCTTCAAAGACCAGCCGCTGAAAACCTGGGTTGATAGCGCGGTAGGCAGCAAGCAGTTGATCGCTGTAGCGCTGCAGCGAAGGCCACAGAGCAAGCGCGCGCCGCAGGTCCGTCTGGGTGAGCGGATGCTTTTCCGCGCTGACGAAATGCAGTCGTGCCCCAGCTGGCGCCAGCTGTTCGAAAAGCTCCCAGGCGCACAAGAAGTTCATACCGGTGCCGAACCCGGTTTCGCCGATGACCATCTGCTCGCCGCTTTGCAGTGCGGTGAAACGCTGTGGCAGATCGTTGTTGTTCAGGAACACGTAGCGCGTTTCGTCCAGGCCGTTTTCCCGGGAGAAATAGACATCGTCATACTGGCGTGACAGGGGGTGGCCCTGGTCATTCCAGTCGAGTTGGGCATGTTGATCGGCCATCGCGCGGTTCCGGAGCAGACAGGGCGGCGATTCTAGCAGGGCGATGATCGCCCTGTGGCACGCAGCATCACCTACGTGTTCTTTCGGGTGGCTTGCGCAGAACAGCCAACGGCCGCAGTCTTCGCAAACCGTTCAGGGAGAGGTGCATATGTTCGAGTCCGCCGAGATCGACCACGTCATTGACAAGGCCACCTTCGATGCCGAGGAGCAGGTACTGCGCGAGGCACTGCTCGACGTGCAGTACGCGCTGCGCGAGCAGGGTCGCCATGCGGTGATCATCCTCATCAACGGCATTGAGGGCGCAGGCAAGGGCGAGACGGTGAAACTGCTCAACGAGTGGATGGACCCGCGTCTTATTCAGGTCAGCACCTTCGACCAACAGACCGACGAGGAACTGGCCCGACCGGCCGCTTGGCGTTACTGGCGGCAGTTGCCACCCAAGGGGCGCATCGGCATCTTCTTCGGTAATTGGTACAGCCAGATGCTGCAAGGCCGGGTGCACGGTGACCTGAAAAAGGATCAACTCAACAGCGCCATCGAAGGCGCGCTGGGTCTCGAGCAGATGCTTTGCAACGAAGGCACGCTGATCTTCAAGTTCTGGTTTCATCTCTCTAAAAAACAGATGCTCACACGGCTCAAGACCCTACAGGACGACCCCATGCACAGCTGGCGCCTGAGCCCGCTGGACTGGCAGCAATCGAAGACCTACGACAAGTTCGTGCGCGCTGGCGAAGACGTGCTGCGGCGTACCAGCCGTGATTATTCGCCCTGGTATATCGTCGCCGGCGCCGACGCTAATTACCGCAGCCTGACGGTCGGGCGCATTCTGCTCGAAGGCTTGCAGGCCGCCTTGCGCAGCAGCGCAGAGCGGGCGCCATTACCACATGCCACGCCGCTGATGACGCGCACCGACCAACGCAGCCTGCTCGATAGCCTGGATATGAGTCTGAACCTCGCCAAGGCCGACTACCGTGAACAGCTGGCGCGCGAGCAGGCACGTCTGGCGCAGCTGATGCGTGATAAGCGCATGCGTCGCCACGCTTTGGTAGCGGTATTCGAGGGCAATGATGCGGCGGGCAAGGGTGGTGCGATTCGCCGCGTCGCTGCAGCGCTGGATCCGCGCCAGTACCGCATCGTGCCGGTCGCGGCGCCGACCGAAGAGGAGCGCGCTCAGCCGTACCTCTGGCGTTTCTGGCGACACGTTCCGGCGCGCGGCAAGTTCACCGTGTTCGACCGCTCCTGGTACGGCCGGGTGCTGGTCGAACGAGTCGAGGGCTTTTGTGCGCCCGAAGATTGGCTGCGTGCTTACGGCGAGATCAATGACTTCGAGGAACAGCTGAGCAATGCCGGCGTGGTGCTGGTGAAATTCTGGCTGGCTATCGACGAAGACACCCAGCTGCAGCGTTTTCGCGAGCGGGAGAGCAACCCGGTCAAGCGCTTCAAGATTACCGAGGAAGACTGGCGCAACCGAGAGAAATGGTCGCTGTATCGTGAGGCGGTTGGCGACATGGTCGACCGCACCAGTACCCGCCTTGCGCCGTGGACGCTGGTCGAGGCCAATGACAAGCAGTTCGCCCGGGTCAAGGTGCTGCGCACCATCAATGACGCGCTGGAAGCGGCGTTCGAGAGGGCCAGGCATTGATCTTTAGCAGGCGTAGGGTGGACGACGCTTCATCCGTCCACCGCTTTACAATCGCAATGGTGGATGAAAAAAGCGTCATCCACCCTACGTCTGGAGGCAGCGTTCGAAAAGGCCAGGCATTGATCTCTAGAGGCGATGTTCGCAGCCGCAGCGCTTACCCGCCCGGGTCGTTCTCGCGATTGCGGCTGTCCAGAATTGCCTGGGACTGCAGCATGCGATCGATATAGCGCGGAATATTGCGCTCGGCTTCGTCGCGGGAGAAGTAGGGGCCTTCCAGGGTTCCCTCACGGGTACTGAAGAAGAACCGACCGTTGATGGTGCTGACCCGCTCACTGCGGTAGTAGGTGGTCCGGCTGGTGTCTTGTGCGCGCTGGGTGGTTGCCATGGAGAGTGCCTCGGGTAGGCCAAGCTCCGTGAAGTGTAGCTTTGCGTTGCGAATTCGCAGGCATAACTGCACAGGTAGCTTTCAGCGGCGATCCGGCAGCGTCTTCTGTTTGAGAATGTACAGGCTGACCAGCACGGCGCTGGTGAGCATGAACAGGCGTGCCCAGATCAGCGGCACCAGCGCGCAGGAGATACCGATGCTCAGCCACATCAGGCCTATGGCGTAGACCTTGGCCTTGCGCGGTATGCCTTCGCCGTTGAGGTAATCGCGAATCCACGGGCCGAGCCGGGGGTGCTCGACCAGCCACAGATAAAAGCGCCGCGAACTACGCATGAAGCAGGCAGCGGCCAGCAGTAAGAATGGTGTGGTGGGCAGTACGGGCAGGAAAATACCGATCACACCCAGCGCGACGCTCAGCCAGCCGATTGCCAGCAGGCTGTAGCGCAACACCGGGTTGCGCGTTTCGAAGGGTTCGCGCGCCATGTCGATGGCGTCGCCATCAATGAGGGCGAGGTTTGAGCAGCGCCGGCTTTTCGTCAGGCGCGTTGCACAGCAGGAACAGCGCGGTCAGCAGTTCCGGGATCTGATCGACCATGCTATCGACCAAGTCGCGGTCGCGAGCGATTTCGGCGAACTCTGGCTGCTCGTCGAACAAGCCGGAGCCGACCATGATCGGCAGCAGCAGCTCGCTGACTTCGTCTTCGGCATCGTCGAACCACACGCTTTCGCGCAGGAACACGCCTTCCATGAAGCCGATGCACCAGCCGCGCAGATCGGAATCATCTGGTACTTCGCCCAGGTCCAGGTCGCACGGCACTTCCGGCTCATCGTCACTAGCCAGCTGGCGAGCGATGTGCGCCTGCAACTGGATCAGCGTGGCTTCGATATCGTCGCGCTCCTCGTCGCTGCGGTAGTGCGGCGGCTCGGAGAACAGGGCGTCGATCCACTCGCGTGGCTCGACTTTTTCCGGACAAATGGACAGGGCCGTCAGATAGCCATGGGCGGCGACATAGTCCAGAGCCTCTTCGTGCAGATCATCGGCATCGAGGAAGGCTTGCAGGCGGGACAGTTGCTCGGCGAAGGACATCAGTGGCTACCTTGGTGAAGTAAACGAGGCTGGATTCTAGCAGGCTGTTCGAAAACTATCTGCGTTGCCGTTGCTCCGTTGAACGTAGGTAAAGAATGATCATGTGCAACTTACACATGCGCGTTCTTACCTGTTATCGCCGGGCCACGATTGCGTTTTCCAATAGTCTGCAAGTGCAGACCGGCTCATCCAGCCAGAGTTGCAGCTAATAGAGACGGCGCCAAAGCCGCATCTGGCGGCGCAGGTGCGTATAATGCGCCGCTTGATTCGGAGACCCTACATGCTCGAGCAGGCGCAACGCATCCTCAAAGACGTATTCGGCTATGACAGCTTCCGGGGTCGCCAGGGCGCGATCATCGAGCGCGTGGCCAGCGGCGGCGATGCGCTGGTGCTGATGCCCACTGGCGGCGGCAAGTCGCTGTGCTTCCAGGTGCCGGCCTTGCTGCGCGATGGCCTGGCTGTGGTGGTTTCCCCGCTGATCGCGCTGATGGATGACCAGGTGGCAACCCTGGAAGAGCTCGGCGTGGCGGCGGTGGCACTCAATTCCACGCTGGAAGCCGACCAGCAGCGTGACATCGCCGAGCGTATTCGCCGCGGTGAGATCAAGATGCTCTATCTGGCGCCAGAGCGCCTGGTGCAGCCGCGCATGCTGGCGTTCCTGCAGCAGTTGCAGATCGCCTTGTTCGCCATCGATGAGGCGCACTGCGTATCGCAGTGGGGACATGATTTCCGCCCGGAATACCTGCAGCTTGGGCAGCTCGCCGAACTCTTCCCTGACGTGCCGCGCATTGCTCTGACCGCGACCGCTGATATGCGCACCCGCGAGGAAATCGTCAATCGCCTGCATTTGCAGGATGCCGAGCGTTTTCTCTCCAGCTTCGATCGGCCCAATATCTTCTACCGCATCGTGCCCAAGGAGCAGCCGCGCAAGCAGTTGCTGGCGTTTCTGGCTGCACGCAAGGGCGATGCCGGCATCGTTTATTGCCTGTCGCGCAAGAAGGTCGAGGAGGTCGCAGGCTTTCTAAGCGAGCAGGGTTTCCCGGCGCTGCCTTACCACGCCGGCCTGCCCTCCGAGCTGCGCGCCTATAACCAGAAGCGTTTCCTCAATGAGGAAGGCTTGATCATGGTGGCCACCATCGCGTTTGGCATGGGTATCGACAAACCCAACGTGCGTTTCGTCGCCCACCTGGACCTGCCGAAGTCGCTGGAAGCCTATTACCAGGAAACCGGTCGGGCAGGGCGCGATGGCCTGCCAGCTGATGCCTGGATGGCCTACGGCCTGCAGGACATGATTTTCCTCAAACAGATGCTCGCCAACTCTGAAGGCGACGAGCGCCACAAGCGGGTCGAGCAGCACAAGCTCGATGCGATGCTGGCGCTTTGCGAAGAAACCCGCTGCCGCCGTCAGGTGCTGCTGGCCTATTTCGACGAAGAGCTGCCGCAGCCGTGCGGGCATTGCGACAACTGCACCGACGGCGTGCAGACCTGGGACGCCACCGAGCCGGCCCGCCAGGCGCTGTCAGCTATCTACCGCAGCGGTCAGCGTTACGGCGTTGGCCATCTGGTGGATATTCTGTTGGGCCGCGATAACGAGAAGATGCGCAGCCTTGGTCATCAGCATCTGTCGGTATTCGGGGTTGGTGGCGCTTTCAGCGAAGGCGAATGGCGTTCGCTGTTTCGTCAGTTGGTTGCACGTGGCCTCGCGGATGTAGATCTTGAGGGCTATGGCGGCTTGCGGCTGTCGGATACCTGCCGGCCACTGCTGCGCGGTGAGGTGACTTTGCAACTGCGTCGCGACCTCAAGCCGCAACAGAGCGCCAAGGCCTCAGGCAGCGCCGCGCGGCAGCTGGTGCGCGGCGATGAGCGCGAGCAATGGGAAGCGCTACGCGCCCTGCGCAAACGCCTGGCCGAAGAGCATGCCGTGCCGCCGTACGTAATCTTTCCCGACGCCACGCTGTTGGAAATGCTGCGCAGCAAGCCAACCACGCTGGCGGAAATGGCCAAGGTCAGTGGCGTTGGCGCGCGCAAGCTGGAGCGCTACGGCGAGGCTTTCTTGGAAGTACTGGCCGGCAATGAGACACCGCCGCCGGTGGTCGATCTACGCCACGAGTTGGTCAGCCTGGCGCGCGCCGGCATGACGCCGGCGCAGATCGCCAGCCAACTGGGCTGTAGCCAGAAGAGCGCTTACAGCCTGCTGGCCGAGGCGATCGCCGAACAGCAGATTTCGCTGCAGCAGGCGCTCGATCTGCCAGAGGATCTGCTGGGCGAAATCCAAGACACTTTTCTTGATGGTGAAGGTGAGTTGCCATCGGTGGCGGAGATCGCTCCGCTGTTCGCCGGTCGCCTGGAAGAAGGCGTGCTGCATTGCGTGCGCGCTGCCCTGCAGGCGGAATTCGAGGCCTGATCAGGCGCGCGACGCAAGATTATCTTGTTGCGACTGGAATCTTGCTCTCCGTTAAAAGCTATGGTTAGCTCGCTAATTATTAGTTTTTGATAATTCCAAGAGTGACCTCAATGTCCCCATCCGAACCTCATCGTTTCGCCATGCAAGTGGCGCAATTGTCTCGCGCCTGGCGCGCAGAACTGGATCGACGCCTCGCCGGCCTGGGGCTTTCCCAGGCGCGCTGGCTGGTGCTGTTGCATATCGGTCGCTTCGCGGAGCTGCCCACCCAACGTGAGCTGGCGCAGAGCGTCGGGGTAGAAGGGCCGACTCTGGCTCGCTTGCTCGACAGCCTCGAAGCGCAAGGCCTGGTCGTGCGTCATGCGGTGCCGGAAGATCGCCGTGCCAAGAAGATCGCCCTGTGCCCGCCTGCCAAGCCGCTGATCGAGAAGATCGAGGCCATTTCGACGCAGCTGCGAGAGGAGCTGTTCGCTGGTATCGACCAGGAAGAGTTGCGCATTTGTCAGCAGGTTCACGCACGCATTCTGGGCAATCTGGAGCGGCGTTGATGCAGGACCTGTCTCTGCTGCAGAGACGTTACGGGCCGCGCTATCCGCAATATCTGCTAGTCGTGCTGATGCTCGGCAGCATGGCAATGATTCTGGCCTCGACCAGCGTTAACGTCGCGCTGCCGGCGATCATGGCGGACTTCGGCATCGGCCGGCCGCTTGCGCAGTGGCTGTCCACCGGATTTCTCGCCGCCATGACCTCAGGGCTGCTGCTGTCGGCCTGGGCGCAGGCACGCTTCGGCGCCAGGGCCACGGCGCAGACCGGCTTGGCGATATTTATCGTCACCTCATTGCTTGCCCTGACCGCCACCGCCGCTTGGCAGCTGATTACCTTGAGAGTTATCCAGGGCCTGTGTGCCGGTATCGTCCAGCCGCTGGCCATGGTGCTGATCTTTCAGGTGTTTGCCGGTGGTGGTCGCGGCGCTGCGCTAGGCGCCTACGGGCTCGGGGTGATGATCGCGCCGACGCTCGGGCCAACCATCGGTGGTTATCTGGTCGACGTGTTCGGTTGGTACGCAGTGTTCTGGCTGCCGTTACCCATGTGCCTGGCGGCCATGCTGGCGGGGCTGTTTCTGATGCCCAGCGCGCGCGAACGTAGTACACCGTTTCTCGATTTATGGGCGTTTACGCTACTGAATATCGGCCTGTTCGCTGCACTGGGCGCTCTTGCCGAGGCGCAGCGCTTTCCTTGGGGGCAGCCGCGTGTATGGGTAACGGGTTTGCTCGGCACTCTGGCCATATTGGGTTTTGCCTGGCGCAGCCGTTATAGCGCTCAGCCTCTGCTGCCATTGGCGCTGTGGCGGCATGCAGGGTTTCGCAAGGCCAGTTGGGTGGCGCTCACCCTGGGTATGGGGCTGTACGGCACGACCTACATCATTCCGTTGCACGTGCAGGCCATTGAAGGCTATAGCGCGGGCTGGGCGGGGCTGCTGCTGTTGCCTACCGGCATCGTGATGGGTGTCGCATCGTTTATGGGCGGGCGTCTGAGTGACCGTCTGTCGACTTCTGTCCTGCTAGTCGGCGGCTTGCTGGCACTTGCAGTGTCAGCTTTCGGCCTCGGTTGGCTGCAACCGGGCGCCTCTTTTCTGGTGTTGTGCTTCTGGGCATGCATCGGGCGCATCGGCTTGGGCGTGCTATTGCCGGCGCTCACCACTGGCGCACTAGATGCCCTGAATCGTGAGCAGATTGCCCATGGCGCGGGCGCAATCACCTTTGTACGTCAGCTCGGCGGGGCGTTTGGGGTGAACGTGCTGACCTTTTTTCTGGAGTGGCGTCATCGTCAGGAAGGCGGTGATTTTGCTGCCGAGGTGGTGGCCTTTCAGCAGAGCTTTTGGCTCATGGGCGCAGTGTTCGCGTTGACGATATTGGCAGCTTGGAATCTACGGCCGTCACAACGTTGACGTTGTTCACATTACTAGCCGTATTTCTGGCTTTTTGCGTATGATGGCCAAATGCTGAACCCGCGCCGAAATGGGTGCATTAGAAACTCGCAAGTCGTTGAATTTTAGCCATACTCACTATTCGGTGAAACAAGGAGCGTTTGCCGAGGCAGCGCTGTGCAACGCCGCACTTTGCAGAACACCCGGCCCGGTTCGAGCCGCTGCAATTGTTTTCGAGCGGAGTTATCGGGAGCTTTTATGACTCATGTTCGTCACTTACTAATCGGCCTCGCATCTGGGTCGGCGTTTTATTCTGGGCTGGCGCCAGCGCTGGGGCTGGGTGAAATCACCCTGCATTCGGCACTCAACCAGCCGCTGAACGCCGAAATCGCGTTGCTGGCGGTAGGGGACGACATGAGCGCCTCCGATATCAAGGTTGCGCTGGCACCGGCTGATGCGTTCAACCGCGCTGGTGTCGATCGTGTCTACTTCCTCAATGACCTGCGTTTCAGTCCGATGCTGCGTGGCGGCAAGAGCGTGGTGCGGGTGGTGTCCAACCAGCCGGTACGCGAACCCTATCTGAATTTCATCGTCGAGCTGAAACGTCCGGGCGGCCAGCTGCTGCGCGAGTACACGGTGTTGCTCGATCCGCCGTCTTCATCGTCTGCTTACAGCAGCCAGGCAGCATCGGTGGGCGATCAGCAGTTCACGTCCTACGCTCCGCCGCGCCGCACGCCGATTGCCAGTCGTGGCGAGCGTTACCAAGTCGCCAGCGGTGAGAGCCTGTGGACGATTGCTTCCAAACTGCGTGTCGATGGCGATAAGGCGTCGCTGCAGGATCTGATGCTCGATATTCATGCGCTCAACCCCGAGGCGTTCAGCAACGGCGACATCCATCGCCTGCGCGCTGGTGCTTCGCTGTTGCTACCAGACCATGCCCGGATTGCCGAGACTGCGCCGGCTAAACCTGCCGACTCCGCCGCGCCTGAGCGCCCTGCGGCACCGGCAGAAATCATCCCCGATACCGCGCCCCAGCAGCCTGCAGAGCCCCAGGTGGAAGTGCTCGCGCAGATTCGTCGGGTCGAGGAAGAAGTCGCCAACCGCACTGCCGAAAACCTGCAACTGCAGCAGGATCTGTTGGTGGTACAGAACCAGCTGAAAGACATGATGACGCGCATGGAAGTGCGCGATCAGCAGATCGCCCAGTTGCTCGAACAACTCGCCCAGCGACCCGCAGCCGCTGCGCCGGCCGAGGCTGCACCGCAAGTCAGCGCGCCGAGTGCCGCCCCGCAAGCTGCTCCGGCACCTGCAGCAGCTGCGGCCCAGCCGGCAGCGCCTGACGGTTTCTGGAACCTGTGGAATATGCTGCTGGCAGCCCTGCTGGGCTTGTTGGCGTTGCTGTTAGTGGTGTTCAAACGCAAGCGTAAACCGGACTCAGAGACCATTGGCGAGCCTGTGGTCGTAGTACCTCCGGTGGTTCAGGCACCCGTCTCGGAGGCCTTGGAGACTATCGTTGAGCCGCGCGCCGTCGAGGTACCTGTGGCACCGCCGGTGCGAGCCCCGGTGGCGGCACGTGCCGATACCAGCTCCACGGATCCATTGGACGCCGCCAATATTTACTTGGCCTATGGCCGCCTGGGCGAGGCCGTATCGGTTCTGCGCCAGGCGTCGCAGGCCAACCCACAGCGGCTGGATATCGGTTTCCGCCTGCTTGAAGTGCTGGCGCAGCAAGGCAATAACGTTGCCTTCGCCGAAGAAGAAGTACGGTTGCGTCAAGCTGGTTTTGATGGTGCTCGTCTTGATGCCCTCAAGGCGAGTTACCCGGCGTTGTTCGCCCAGCCTGTTGATGAGTTTGAGTCGCTCGGTCCACTGGAAGACTTGACTCTCGATCTGGATGAGATGCCGGCGGCAGCGCCTGTGCCCGCATCTCAGCACAAGTCTCAGGATGACGACTTCCAGCTCAACCTCGATGACCTGTCGCTCGATGCCGACTGGGATCTGGTCAACCCCTTTGAAAATTCGTCACGCAAGAAGCGCGCTGGCGCTGATGCCGGTGCACCAGTGGCCGCAGATGAACCGTCGACCGACATTTTCGGCCACGACGTCAACAGCCCATTCGCCGGCACCATGCTGGTCGAGGAAGAGGGGCCGCAGGAAGAGTGGCTGGAGCTGGACGATCTGCCAGCGGACCTGGCCGATGATGGCGACCGCTTCGTCACCAATCACGAGAACCTGACCAAGCTCAACTTGGCGATGGCCTATATCGAGCAGGACGATCTTGAAGCCGCGTGTGACATCCTCAACGAGGTGATCAATGAAGGCGACGAGGAAGAAAAACAGGAGGCTCGCGAGCTGCTTGCGCGTATCGCCTGATTCTTCCGGCAAGACACCAAGCGCGGCCCGGCCGCGCTTTTTCATGGTTGGTCTTAAATAGGGCCGTGGGCCGATTTGTCAGCGGAGTCTTTTCATGAGTCCCAGCAAAGCTGAAGTGACCATCACCTATTGCACTCAATGTCAGTGGCTGCTGCGCGCCGCCTGGCTGGCTCAGGAGCTGCTTTCCACGTTCGCCGATGACTTGGCCAGGGTCAGCCTGGAGCCCGCCAGCGGCGGCACGTTCCGTATCGAGTGCAATGGCGTGCAGATATGGGAGCGCAAGGCCGATGGCGGCTTCCCTGAAGCCAAGGAGCTCAAGCAGCGCGTCCGCGATCAGATCGATCCAGCTCGCGACCTGGGCCACAACGATCACCCAGCGGAACGCTGAATTCGGACGGTTTGGTGTTGCCGCTCAAGCCAGGCGCGCGCCATTGGGCAAGGGTTTGTCGAAGCCGGCAATCACGACCCTGCCATCGTTGTCGTAGACCCCCGTGACCAGCACTTCGGAGCGCACACCCGCGATACGTTTGGGCGCGAAATTGCACACGCACAACACCTGGCGCCCGATCAGTTCTTCAGCGCTGTAGTGGGCCGTGAGCTGAGCGCTCGACGTGCGGATCCCTAGCTCGCCGAGATCCACTTGCAGCACATAGGCCGGTTTAAGGGCCTTCTCGTTAGGCGCCGCGCTGATAAGGGTGCCGACGCGTAGTTCGACGCGCTCGAAGTCTTGCCACTCGATGATCTGCATGAAACGCCTCCTGTTTTGGCCGCACTTTAGCGGCGCCGAGCAGGCAGGGCTGTCGCGTGACTGGCGTTATTTATCGCAAGGCTGGCGCTCACGCAGCGCTTTGGGTGTTTCGCCGAAGTGGCGGGAGAGGGCAGCGGTAAACGCGCTCTGCGAGGTGTAGCCGACGCGCGCGGCAATGTCGCCGACGCTTAGGCGGCTGTTGTGCAGCAATTGGCGGCCTAGGCGCAGGCGTTTGTCACGCACGTAGGCCATGGGCGTCAGTCCCGTCTCGTCGAGAAAGCGATTGTGAAAGCGCGCGACGGAAAGCCCGGCAAAGCTGGCCAGGTCGGCCACCTGAATCGGGTGGGCGGCGTGTCTTTCGATATAGGCATTCAGCGCGCCTAACGGCAGGCCCAGAGTAGGGCGCGCATCGGTTTCCGCACTGAGGCTGGCCAGCAGCAGGATAGAGCCCTGACGAGCGACCAGCGGATCGTTGATCGGGCTGGCGGCAAGCCAGTTGACCAGACCGCTCTGGGTTACCGACAGCTCGACTTTCTGCGGCGCCTCCAGCAGACGCCGACTGGCATCGGCATGATTGCCCAGGTGGCGCTCCAGCCAGTCACCTGCCGGGACGTCGAACACCAGGCATTCGCTGCCGTTGCGGCTGTCGCAGGCATGCCGCGAGCCAGCGGGCACCACCGCCAGGGTCTGCCGGCTGATTCGGCTGCCGAAGCCATCGACCTCGAACTGCAAATGGCCGCTCAGGCCGAAAACCAGCTGGGCGTGATCGTGCTCGTGGCAGACGATGTCCTGATGGTAGTGGCGTACTGACAAGAGCGTTGGCATGGCTAGAATCCCCGACCGGTCGCGCCAGTCTACTCCGTGAAACGGTTTTCTGGCTGCGTTGGCGAGTGGGAATCGGCGAAAGCACTGAGTTCAGCGTGGTATGGCAGTGCCGTAGTCATCGAATTGCCACGCCGCGGTCACATTGATTTCATTGCGCTCGCGCAAGCTCGGCGAAAATCTGCCGGAGACTGCCCGATGAGCATCG
Source organism: Phytopseudomonas punonensis (assembly GCF_900142655.1). Classification (GTDB taxonomy): domain Bacteria; phylum Pseudomonadota; class Gammaproteobacteria; order Pseudomonadales; family Pseudomonadaceae; genus Aquipseudomonas; species Aquipseudomonas punonensis. Next base: position 36,012 of record NZ_FRBQ01000009.1, read on the forward strand.
AACCCCTGGAAAGGCCGAGCCGCAAGAAACATGTGCGCACGTTATGGATTTCTGATGTGCACCTGGGCACGCGCGACAGCCAGGCCGAGCATCTGGCGGCGTTTCTCAAGCACTACCAGGCCGAACGCATCTACCTGGTGGGCGACATCATCGATGGCTGGAAACTGCGCAGCGGTATCTACTGGCCGCAAGCGCACACCAACGTTATCCGCCGCTTGCTGACCATGAGCAAGCGCGGTACCGAGGTGATCTACGTCACCGGTAACCACGACGAATTTCTGCGCCGCTATTCGAAGCTGCTGCTCGGCAATATCCAATTGGTCGACGAGGCCGAGCATGTGACTGCCGATGGTCGACGGCTACTAGTTATCCATGGTGATCAGTTCGATGTGATTACTCGCTATCACCGCTGGCTGGCCTTTCTCGGCGACTCGGCCTACACCGTCACGCTGGTGCTCAATCGCTGGCTCAACCACTGGCGGCGTCGCTACGGTTATGGTTACTGGTCGCTGTCCGCCTACCTCAAGCACAAGGTCAAGAGTGCGGTGAACTTCATCAGCGACTTCGAGGAAGCTATCACTCACGAGTGTGCGCGCCGCGGCTTCAATGGCGTGGTGTGCGGACACATTCACCATGCCGAAATCCGCAAGCTGGGCGAGGTCGAGTACCTCAACTGCGGCGATTGGGTCGAGTCCTGCACCGCGCTGATCGAGCACCCGGATGGTCGTATCGAGCTCTACCGTCTGGCCGAGGAGCAGCAACGGCTCGCGCAGCTGCAAGCCGACAAGATTGCGGTCATCGAGCCGGCGGCATGAGGCTGCTGATCGTCAGCGATGCCTGGGCGCCGCAGGTCAATGGTGTGGTTACCAGCCTGCTGGCGCTGGTCGGCGAGCTGCGTGACATGGGCCATCAGGTCGAGGTGCTTTCGCCACAATCCTTTCGCTGCATCCCGTGCCCGAGCTACCCGGAAATTCCCCTGGCGTGGAATCTCTGGCGCGTCGGCCCGGCCATCGAGGCCTTTGCGCCCGACTGCGTGCACTTGGCGACTGAAGGGCCGTTGGGCTGGGCCGCCAGACGCTGGCTGCTGCGTCGCGGCTTGGCATTTTCAAGTGCGGTGCATACGCGCTTTCCTGAGTACCTGAGGGCACGCTATCCCTGGCTCGGGCTCGGTGTGGGCTATACCTGCCTGCGACTGTTTCATCGCCCCAGCCAGGCCGTTTTGGTTAGCACTGAGCGCTTGCGCAATGGGCTGGCGGAGTGTGGTTTGCAGCGCCTGACACTTTGGCGCAAAGGGGTAGATACGAGGCTGTTTAGGCCAGAACAAACCGTTCCCGTGCCGGTGAGTGCGGTGTTTCTCTACGTCGGGCGCCTTGCGCCGGAGAAGAACCTGCAAGCGTTTCTCGATTTGCAACTGCCGGGTGAGAAATGGGTGGTCGGCGACGGCCCGCATCGGCAGTTGCTCGAGCAGGTTTATCCGCAGGTGAAGTTCTTTGGTTACCAGCATGGCGAGGCGCTTGCCGATTTCTACCGGCGCGCCAGCGTGCTGGTGTTTCCTTCACTTACCGATACCTACGGCCTGGTGATGCTCGAGGCTCAGGCCTGCGGCACGCCAGTGGCGGCTTTCGCCGTACCAGGGCCATTGGATGTGGTGGTGCCAGGCGTCACGGGTGTGCTCGGCAACGATCTGCGCCAGGCCTGTCTGGCGGCGCTGGAACTGGATCGTGAGCAGTGCGCGCAAGAGGCTGGAAGACAGTCGTGGCGGGCGTCGGCTGTCGAGTTTCTGACCAGTCAGCCACTGCTCAGTGGTGCGCCGCTGAACGGCAACTTAGCCGTCGTACGCAGCTGCTGAGTGAGCGGCAGGAGTCACATGATGATCTTGTCGCGCAGCTTCTCGGCAGCTTGCTCCAGTGCCTCGATGACTCGATCCTTGTCGAAGTTCTGGATGCCGTTGGTGTCCAGGTACATGGAGAAGCCGGGCAGCTCATGCTCCATATAACTTGAAGTGGCCCCCAGGTCGCGGCGGAAATCCACCACCTGATAGATCTGCACCGGGCGGGTGAAACCCTTGACGTTGATCTGGCCCTTGTCGCGGCACATGATCACGTCCTTGATCAGCGAGTAGGTCTCGTGGGAGATCAGAATCTCGCCCGCTTCGGCGGCGCTTTCCAGGCGGCTCGCCAGGTTCACGTCGCGACCGATGATGGTGTAGTCCATGCGCGTATCGGCGCCGAAGTTGCCCACAGTGCAGTAGCCGGTATTGAGGCCCATGCGGATCTCCAGCGGCTTGGTGATGCCCTGGGCGCGCCAGTGCTGACGCAGCACCTTCATGTGCTTGCGCATGGCGATGGCCATCGACACCGCGGCCATGGCGTCCTTCTTGGCGCCCTGGCTGCTCGGATCGCCGAAGAACACCATCACGCTGTCGCCGATGAACTTATCGATGGTGCCGCCGAACTTCATGCAGATCTTCGACATCTCGTTGAGATAGGTATTGAGCAGGTCAGTCAGCGCCTCCGCTTCGAGCTCTTCGGACAGCTCGGTGAAGCCGCGGATATCGGAGAAGAACACGGTAAGTTTCTTGCGCTGGGTTTCCAGGCGCACGTGCTTTTTGCCGCTGAAGATCGACTCCCACACCTGGGGCGACAGGTACTTGGCCAGGTTGCGGGCCAGGCGCGCGGCCTTTTCCTGTTCGCCCTTGATCTGATGGCGTACCTGGGCGAGGCGAATGCCCTGTTGGTGCACGAAGTAGGCGGTGATGCAGATGTACATGATGGTGAAACCGATGCTCACTAGCGCCACCAGCGCCGGTGTTTCGGGCGCCACATGCAGTTCGGTGAGCGAGGCGGTCAGCAGCGTGCCGCTGAACGCGACCAGCAGCGCCAGGCCCATGTCGCGCAGACCGCCGACGATCAATGTGCTGAAACTGAGGATCAGCAGGCACATCAGGCTGGGTACCACCGAGAAGCTCAGCAATGCCGCCGCCGCGCCGCAATGCAGGGCATCGACGAACAACAGCGTCAGCAGCGTGCGGTGCTTGTGCTCGTCGCGAAAGCGCTTGCTCAGCCAATGCGCAAGGTGCGGGTAGAGCAGCGCATAGGGCACGATCCACAGCAGGCCGTGGCTGAACACCTGCTCATAGGTGCCAGCAGCGACGCTTGCCGCCACGGCAAGGTAGGCCAGCACCCGCGAGTAATACTCGCGGGTGAGCAGTGACGGCAAGCCGTTGGGTACGATTGGAAGAGTGGTATTCATGTGCTGACGGCGAGCCCTGCTGAAAGTCCGACTGCATTACCGAGCGCCAGGCTGCAAACGGCGTGCGGACGGGGCCAGCGGAAAATGGCGATCATATACGCTGCACACCACCCCGGCAAAGGCGCAATGCTGCAGCGCAGCAATATAGTGGCAGGCGAGTCAGTGAAGGCTCTAGCCTGGGCACTTTCTCTAAAAGCGAATGCGTCCAGTAAGCGCGTCTTTGAGCATCACCCAGTCGCCCATCAACGAGTACAGCGGGTACTGAAAAGTCGCCGGGCGATTGCGTTCGAAGATGAAGTGTCCCAGCCAGGCGACGCCATAGCCAATGACCGGCAAGGCCAGCAGCCACAGCCATTGCCCGCTGATCAGCACATAGCCGAGTACTGTCAGTACCAGCAGGCTGCCCACGTAATGCAGGCGTCGGCAGGTCGGGTTGGCATGCTCTTGCAGGTAGTAGGGGTAGAACTCGGAGAAGGAGCTGAAACGCTTATCGGGCTGGCTGCTCATCGGTGGCTTCCTCTTGTTATGTCAGGCCTATTGTTCTGTTACCAGAGTCTAGGCCGATTACGGGCGCAAGTGGCGCCGATTAACCAGAGGCCCGCGGCGGCCGATCAATGCCGCCAGAAGGCGGGCATCAGCAGCACCAGTACGGTGAGGATTTCCAGACGGCCCAGCAGCATGCCCAGAGTCAGTAGCCATTTGGCCATGTCCGGCAGGCTGGCGTAGGTGCCGGCCGGGCCGATGATCGGGCCCATGCCCGGGCCGACGCCAGCGACCGTGCTGGCGGCGCCGCTCAGCGCGGTGATCCAGTCCAGGCCGCAGAGGGTCAGCGCCAGGGCCAGCAGAGCGATGGTGATGGTGAAGAAGAACGAGAAGGTCAGAATCGAGCGGACAATGTCTTCGTCCAGGCGGTGACGGTTGTACTGCTGCTTGATCACCGCGCGTGGGTGCACCAGTTGCATCAGGTTGGCCTTGAGCAAAATGTAGGCGACCTGGAAACGGAAGATCTTCAGGCCGCCAGCGGTGGAGCCAGAGCAGCCGCCGATAAAGCCCAGATAGAAGAACAGCATGCCGGCAAAGCCGCCCCATAAGGAATAGTCGCCTAGGGCGAAGCCGGTGGTGGTCATGATCGAGGTGCTGTTCACCGCGACATGGCGCAGTGCATCGAGCCAGTGCAGGTCGGTGGTCAGGTAATACCACGTACCGAGAATCAGCCAGGTGCCGAACAGGATGGCGAGAAAACCGCGTACCTGCTGATCGGCAAGGACCGCGCCGAAATTGCCGCGCAGGGTCGACACGTAGAGTACGAAGGGCAGGCTGCCAAGAATCATCAGCACCACCGCGACCCAATGCACGGCCGGCTGCGTCCATTTCGCCAGGGACAGATCGGAGGTGGAAAAGCCGCCGGTAGAGATCGCCGACATGCTGTGGTTGATCGCGTCGAAAAAGCTCATGCCGGCCAGCCATAGGCCCAGGCAGCCGAGCAGGCTGATGCCCAGATAAGCCACCACCATGTATTTGGCGACCATGTGCGAGCGCGGCATGACCTTGTCGGAGCGGTCCGAGGATTCGGTCTGGAACAGGCGCATGCCACCGATGCGCAGCATCGGCAGAATCGCCACGGCCATGGCGATAAAGCCGATACCGCCGAGCCAGTGCAGCATCGAGCGCCAGATCAGAATGCCGGGTGACATGGTGTCGAGGCCGATCAGCACCGTAGCGCCGGTGGCGGTGATGCCCGACATGCTCTCGAAGAAGGCGTCGGTGTAGCTCATGTGCTGGGTGAACATGAACGGCAGGGCGGCGAAGATGCACACCATCAACCAGCTCGACACCGTCAGCAGGTACATGTCGCGGGGGCGCAGGTGTACGTCCTTGGGGCGGCCACGGGCGATCATCGACAGGCCGGCGATAAAGGTGATCAGGCTCGACCAGACGAAGGGGCTCACCTCTGCGGCGCGGTCGAAAACAAACAGGGTGAACATCGGGCCGACCATGCCAACGGCCACGGTGAGCAGGAAAATGCCGTTGATGAACGCGATGAGTCGTAGGGTTGGCCAGGCCATCGGTGTTGTCCGCGAAAAAGTGGCGCCATTCTACCTGTGCCACCACCGCTGTAAACCTGGCTTGGTGCCCGTTATCAGGCGCTTTCAGGCCTCTTTACAAGTGGCTGGCAGTGCATAAAATACGCCGCCAGGTGCCGGCCCTTGCCGGTTTCTGAGCCCTCATCATGTCCGAAACCAATCCTTGCCTAGCGTGCGGCGCCTGCTGCGCGTTTTTTCGTGTGTCCTTCTTCTGGGGCGAGTGCCAGTCAGCCGGTGGAACCGTACCGGATGAGCAGGTCATTCAGATCTCGCCGCACCTGGTTGCCATGCGCGGTACCGAAACCAAGCCATCGCGCTGTAACGCGCTGCTCGGCGATGTTGGCCAGGGCACGCGCTGTACGCAATACGAACAGCGCTCCAGCACCTGTCGCGAGTTCGAGGCGTCGTGGGCCAACGGCGAGCACAACCCGCGCTGCGACGATGCTCGCAAAGCCTATGGCCTGCCACCGCTGACGCCGCCGTTGCAGCCGGAGCTCTCGCCGGATCGGGTGGCCTAGTAAGCGTGCTTCACTTGCCTTGTGATCGGTGTTACTCGTCGCCCGGGTCGAGCGCGGCGACACCCGTGAAATCGTCCTGGGTATCGCTTCGCTCGACGCCAGGCTACGGGCGAGCTGTGGTGAGCGAGGCTGGCATCGCTGGTAGAATCCCGGTTCTTTTCTCTGGAGGTGAGCCAATGGATGCCCTCGATGCGCTGATCAACCGTGTTTCCGCCCCACGTTTGATCGAGCCTGCGCCGACTGCCGAACAGCGCGAGCACTTGTTCAAGGCTGCATTGCGTGCGCCGGACCACGGCCAGTTGCGGCCGTGGCGGTTCCTGACCGTTGAAGGTGATGCTCGGCACGCACTGGGTGAACTGTTCGCCGAGGCGATAGCGAGCAAATATCCCGATGCTGACGAAGAGACGCTGACCAAGGCGCGCAACATGCCGCTGCGCGCGCCGTTGCTGATTCTCGTGATCGCCCGCATCCAGGAGCACCCCAAGGTGCCGGCTCAGGAGCAGGTGCTGGCCGCTGGCTGTGCCGCGCACGGCATTCTGCTCGCTGCCTATGCCCAAGGCATTGGCGCGGTGTGGCGCACTGGCGAGCTTTCGTACGATCAGGTGGTAAATAGCGGCCTTGGCCTGGCAGACAACGAGCAGGTGATTGGCTATCTGTATCTGGGCACGCCGCAGCGAGATCTGCGTGTCTCGCCGCCAGTGAATGTCGATGAGTACGTCAGCGGCTGGGTAGGCAAGGCTCAGGGCTGAGCGTTTTAGCGCTCGAACGGCTCGCATTGCCAGGCGTTTCGCTGAAAAGCAGAAGCATGCAATAAGGCTGCTTTTTTGTGGGAACGCGCCATGCCAGCGAATTTGCGGGTGTAGCCGGCTCCCGCAGGATGTTCACCGTTAGGCAGGCGTTAAACCGCCGTTTCCAGCGGCAATACCAGCCTGGCACTGAAACCACCGTCTGGATGGTTCTCCAGCTCCAGCCGCCCCCCATGGCGTTCGGCTGCGCGGCGGGCGATGGCCAGGCCCAGGCCATGACCGGCTGCGCTCTGGCCCGGCGCACGGAAAAACGGCTCGCCCAGCTGAGCCAGATGTTCGACTGCCACGCCGGGGCCATGGTCGCGAACTTCCAGGGCAATCTCTCCAGCACACCCGACGATATTCAACTCGATAGGCTGCCCTTCGGGCGTGAAGCGCAGGGCGTTACGCAGCAGGTTGTCCAGCGCCCGTTCGAGCATGCCCGGCCAGCCGTGCAATTGGATGCCCGGTTGCAGGTGGATGTTCAGCAGCTGTTCGGGGTGGCTGAGCTTCACATCCTCACGTAGCTTGCCGGTCAGTTGCGTCAGGTCGATGGGCTGCGCCGAGCCTGGCTCGGCGTCCAGGCGGGCGAGGGCGAGGATTTCGCTGATCAGGTCTTCCAAGCGATCGCACTCACGGGTCAGCCTTGGCCAGAGCTTCTCGCGTTCTGCCGGCTCGGCGCGCTCGGCCAGGGCCAGGGCGATGCGCAGACGGGCGAGCGGCGAGCGCAGCTCGTGGGAGACGTCGCGCAGCAACTGGCGCTGGCTGCCGATCAGGTCCTGCAGGCGTGCGCCCATGCGGTTGAAGTCGTTGGCCAGCACGCCCAACTCATCACGCCGGCTGGCCAGGCGCGCCAAGCTGTTCTGTTGGTAGGCGGTCTGGCCGAGGTCGTGCACGGCGCCGCGCAGGCGATCCAGCGGGCGGGTGATCGAGAGGGTGAGTAGCAGACTGAACCCGGTCAGTACCACCAGGGCGATACCCAGCGCGCTGAGCGGCCATAGCAGGCTGCCACGGTGCCAGGCATCCAGTTCAGGATGGGGAATGCGGTACACGAACAGGTAGGTTTCGCCAGTCGTCGGGCTGGTGTAGTCGGTGGTCAGACGCCGCCAGGGCAGGCGTTTTTCGCCCTCGTTGCGCTCCTCGAAGGCTGCCGCACGCGGTGGGAACGTGCCGCGAACCGCGGGTTGGCCGGCGTCCGTCAATACCTGGGTGTCGATGCGAAAGCGCCGCTTGCGTTGCTCCAGCACATCCTGAGCGGCGCGTGCGCCATCGTGTTCATAGGCTTGAACCCACTGCTCGGGCAGGTCTTCCAGGCCCGGATGCTGGTTGAGAATCCAGGCGTCCTGATTCAGGGCGCGTCCGAGCAGCATGGACAGGCCCGCGACCAGGGCAATCGCCAGCCAGAAGCTGCCGAAAATTCGCCAGAACAATGAACGCACAGAAGGCTCCTCAAACGGCAAAAGCCTGCGCCATGTGAATGGCGCAGGCGGGTAACAGGCTGGCCGTAATCACGGCCAGCGGTGGGTCAGCCGGCTTTCTTGTGTTCGGCCTTCCAGGCTTCGAACTCTTCGCGGTCGGCTTTACGTTCTTTCATCTTGGCGACCTGCTCATCGAAGGTCTTTTGTTGCTCTGGTGTCAGCACCGCGCGAATAGCGCTTTGCTGCTTGTCGCGTGAGGCCTTGCGCTCGTTCTCCAGAGCCTTCTTGTCGGCTTCAGGCAGTTTGTCCAGGTAGCGCTGGGTTAGCTCGCGGTCGTTTTTTCTCTGCTCGCCCATCAGCTGGTGCACCTGGCGTTGCTGTTCTTTGCTCAGATCCAACTCATGGAACATGCGTGGGCCAGCGCCTGGGCGGTGATCGCCACCGGGAGCAGCCATGGCCAGGGTCGGCAGGGTCATAGCGAGGAGCAGGGCGGTCATGGTCTTGCGCATGGTGTATCTCCTTGTCTCGAAACCGGCCAGTTGCCGGATGTGCCCAGATTAGGGCTTCCAAGGTAAGGCGCAGTCAGCGGAGGTAAAGGCAGGGTAAAGACAAGCGCTGCTGTGTAAACCGCACGACGCGCCTATCAAGGTGCGTAATAGTAGCCGCGCCCGCGCAGGGCGATGATGCGTTGGCGCCCGTCCGGGTGCGGACCGATCTTCTTGCGCAGGTTGCTGACGTGCATATCCAAGCTGCGATCATAGAGCGTCAGTTTGCGGCCCAGAGCCAGTTGCGCGAGGGCTTGTTTGTCCACCGGCTCGCCGGGCTGCTTGAGCAGCGCCTCGAGCACCCGGCTTTCAGAGAGCGTCAGGACTATCTCCTGGCCCTCTGCGCCCAGCGCCGCCACGCCACGTGCCGGGCTGAAGCGCAGGTCGCCCAGCTCCAATTGACTGGTAGCTGCCGGTGGCAGGCTGCGGCGCAGCACGGCGCGCAAGCGGGCAGTCAGTTCGCGGGGGTCGCATGGCTTGGCCAGGTAATCGTCGGCGCCCAGCTCCAGGCCGAGAATCCGGTCCAGCGGCTCGCCGCGCGCCGAGAGCATCAGCACCGGCAGATCCGGGTGCTCGCTGCGCAGTTGCTTGAGCAGCTCCAGGCCGCTGCCATCGGGCAGCATCACGTCGAGCACCACGGCATCCGGGGCGCTCCCGGTGAGTGCCAGGCGTGCGCTTTGGCCATCGTGGCAGGCAGTGATCTGAAAGCCTTCCTGGGTCAACCAGCTGGCCAATAGGTCACAGAGTTCGACGTCATCGTCGATCAGCAGCAGATTGCTCATGGCGGCGGCGGGGTCCGATCAGGTCACGGCAGTACGTGTTTGAAAGGCTTCACCACCACTTCGGCATATACGCCGGCGGTGCGAAACGGGTCAGCGTTGGCCCAGCTCTTGGCGGCTTCCAGCGACTCGAACTCGGCAACGATCAGGCTGCCGCTGAAGCCAGCCGGGCCCGGATCGTTGCTGTCGATGGCCGGGTTGGGGCCAGCGAGTATCAGGCGACCTTCGGTTTTCAGCTGCTCCAGGCGCGCCAGGTGCGCCGGGCGAACGGAGAGGCGAAGCTCCAAGGAGTTTTCCACGTCGGTAGCGATGATGGCGTAAAGCATGTCGATCCTTATGGGCCAGGCGGTGAGCCGCGAGAGAAAGGGCGGGGCAGGCAGCGGGATGGCCAGCAAGAATCTGCCAGCCGCGGCATAATAACAAACATGAATCGTCGGGAAAGCGCCCCTTATGCAGGTTGATCTTCATTGCCACAGCACCGCTTCGGATGGCGCCCTGCCGCCAGCCGAGGTGGTCGCGCGGGCCCATGGGCGTGGCATCACGACGCTGGCGCTGACCGACCACGACACTCTCGAAGGGCTCGACGAGGCCCGTGGAGTTGCCAGCGAACTGGGCATACAACTGATCAATGGCATCGAGCTGTCCTGTACCTGGGGTGGCGCGACCATCCACGTGCTGGGCTACGCCTTCGACAGTGAAGCGCCTGCCTTGCGCCAGGCCATCGCCCACCTGCACCAGGGCCGTTGGCTGCGCGCCGAGGAGATTTCCCGGCGCCTGGCGCTCAAGGGCATGGAGGGGGCACTGGACGGCGCGCGGGCGATACAGCTGGCCCAGGGTGAAAGCGACAACGCGCCGGCGCGCCCGCACTTTGCGGAGTTTCTGGTGCGCGCGGGGTTCGTCAAGGATCGCGCCGACGCCTTTCGCAAATGGCTCGGCTCCGGCAAGCTCGGCGACGTCAAGCAGCACTGGCCGACGTTAGATGAAACGCTCGAGACGCTGCGCCAGTCCAACGCATGGATCAGCCTGGCCCACCCGTGGCAGTACGACTTCACGCGCAGCAAGCGCCGTAAGCTGGTGACCGCATTCGCTGCAGCGGGTGGCCATGCCCTAGAAGTGGTCAATGGCATGCAGCCGGCCGAGCAGGTCGGCGGGTTGGCGATCCTGGCGCGTGAGTTCGGCCTGCTGGCCAGCGTCGGCAGCGACTTCCACGCCCCAGGCGACTGGTCGGAACTGGGTTTGTACCGGCCGCTGCCCGATGATCTTTCCCCGTTATGGACGCGCTTCGGCTGCGCGCCCTCTTACAACGCCGTTTGAGAGTTCCTAGCCATGAGCCAGTTTTTTCAGATACACCCGGACAATCCCCAGGCCCGTCTGATCAAACAGGCGGCCGATATCATCCGCAATGGCGGTGTGGTGGTCTACCCGACCGACTCCTCCTATGCCGTGGGCTGCCAAATGGGCGCCAAGAGCGCCATGGAGCGCATCCGTCGTCTCCGGCAGCTCGATGACAAACATAACTTCACCCTGGTGTGTCGCGACCTGTCGCAGCTCAGCACCTTCGCCAAGGTAGACACCGCCGCCTTCCGCCTGCTGAAGAACCACACTCCCGGGCCTTACACCTTCATTCTCAATGCCACCCGAGAAGTGCCGCGCATGCTGCTGCACCCCAAGCGCCGCACCATCGGTTTGCGTGTGCCCAATCACCCGATCGCCTCGGCGCTACTGGAAGAGCTGGGTGAGACGATGATGAGCGTCAGCCTGATTCTGCCCGGCGAAGATCTGCCGATGAGCGACCCCTACGAGATGCGCCAGATGCTTGAGCACCAAGTGGATTTGATCATCGATGGCGGTTTCGGCGGCCTGGAAGCCTCGACCGTGATCAGCCTGGTGGACGACGAGCCGGAAGTGATCCGCGTTGGCTGTGGTGACCCTTCACCGTTCGCTGATCGGCGCTGATATAAATGTCGAGCGCAGCCGAAACCCTCGACAGCCAGGCCGGTGCCCAGCAGGAGCTGCCGTTCGCCATGGTGTATGGCGAGGCGCTCACCGAACTGCCCGTTGACCTGTACATCCCGCCGGACGCCCTGGAGGTGTTTCTCGAAGCCTTCGAGGGCCCGCTCGATCTGCTGCTCTATCTGATTCGTAAACAGAACATCGACGTGCTGGACATTCCCGTGGCGGAAATCACCCGCCAGTACATGGGTTACGTCGAGTTGATGCACAGCGTGCGCCTGGAACTGGCCGCCGAGTACCTGGTGATGGCCGCCATGCTTGCCGAGATCAAGTCGCGCATGCTGTTGCCGCGCTCAGCAATTGCCGAAGAAGAGGAAGACGACCCGCGCGCCGAGCTGATCCGCCGGCTGCTCGAATACGAGCGTTTCAAGGCTGCCGCCGAAGGCATCGACGGTCTGCCGCGGGTGGGGCGCGATCTTATCGTGCCGCGCGTCGAGGCGCCCGAGGCGCGGGCGCGCAAGCTGCTGCCGACCGTCGAGCTGCAGGAGCTGCTGGTGTCCATGGCCGAGGTGCTGCGCCGCGCCGACATGTTCGAAAGCCATCAGGTCAGCCGCGAGGCGTTATCCACCCGCGAGCGCATGAGCGAAGTGCTCGAGCGGCTGCAGGGCGGCGCATTTGTGCCCTTCGTCGAGCTGTTCACGGCCGAGGAAGGCCGACTTGGCGTAGTGGTGACCTTCATGGCGATCCTCGAGCTGGTCAAGGAGTCGCTGGTCGAGCTGGTGCAGAACGAAGCCTTTGCCGCCGTCCACGTGCGTCTGCGTGTCGCTGGGGTTGAAGAGGTCGAGAGCGAGTTCGAATGAACTGCTAGACTCGCGACTTTTGCGCCTTCACGCGGTATGCCCTGACGATGAATCTGTCCGATCCCAAACAACTGTCCACCTTGCTCGAAGGCCTGCTGCTGGCCTCGGGTAAGCCGCTGTCGTTCGAGCGAATCATGGAGTTGTTCGAGGAGGCCGAGCGGCCCGAGGCCGATGTGTTTCGCAAGGCGTTGGCAATTCTCGGCGGCAGTTGCAAGGGGCGGGCGTTCGAACTCAAGGAAGTGGCTTCCGGTTACCGCCTGCAGATTCGCGATACCTTTTCGCCCTGGGTCGGCCGCCTGTGGGAGGAGCGCCCGCAGCGTTATTCGCGGGCCATGCTCGAAACTTTGGCACTGATCGCCTACCGGCAGCCGATCACCCGTGGCGAGATCGAGGAGATCCGCGGCGTGGCGGTGAACAGCCAGATCGTCAAGACCCTGCAGGAGCGTGAGTGGATTCGCGTGGTCGGCTACCGTGACGTGCCCGGCCGGCCGGCCATGTTCGCCACTACCAAGGGCTTTCTCGATCATTTCAACCTGAAGAACCTCGACGAGTTGCCACCCCTGGCTGCACTGCGCGAGCTGGAGCCCGAGCCGATCCTGGCCCAGGACGATGATGACCCAGCCGTTCCGCAGAGCCTGCAGGCACGTGCGGACCTCGCCATGGGCGATGACTCCGAACTTGAAACCGCGCCGCAGGCGGCTAGCGAAACCAGTTTTGGCTCGCTGCTCGCCGAGCTGGACGCCATGGAGCAGGGCCTGAAAATTGATTTCGATGACCTGGCCCGCGGCGACGAAGAGCCGAACCGCGAAGAGCAGGGCGATGTCTCTACAGCTGAGGATGGCAGCCGCGAAGAGAACCCATGAAAGATCCCTGCATCAGCGTTTGCAAGTTCAGCGACAGCATTTGCCTGGGCTGTGGCCGTAGCAAGGCCGAGATAAAGGCCTGGAAGAAACTCGATAACGCCGAGCAGCGCATGGTCATGGCCGAAGCTGATATGCGCCTGATCTCGCTCGGTTCGAAAGCCCGCCGCAAACGCTGAGCCCGACCGCCGGTCGCACGCTAAATCCATTTGTGCGGCTAAGCTTGTGCGCCAGGTGCGTTGCGCCGCTCATACGCGTATGATTCGCGCCCCTTCGACGACTTGATCGTCCCATCACCAGAGAACACCGGGAGGTGCCCAGATGAGTGAAACCGAAGAATACAGCCCCGCTGGCGAAAAGCTGCAGAAAGTCCTGGCTCGCATGGGCCTCGCCTCACGCCGCGAAATCGAAGCCTGGATCACTGCCGGCCGCGTCAAGGTCAACGGCAAGGATGCATCGCTCGGCCAGCGCGTCGACCTGCATGACGCCATCGCCATTGACGGCCGCTTGCTGCGCCGTGAAGAAGCCGCCGAGACCGTGCGTCGCGTACTGATCTACAACAAGCCCGATGGCGAGATCTGCACCCGTGACGACCCGGAAGGTCGTCCTACCGTGTTTGACCGTCTGCCGCGCCCGAAAGAGGGCCGCTGGATCAACATCGGCCGCCTGGATATCAACACCACCGGCCTATTGATGTTCACCACCGACGGTGAGCTGGCCAACCGCCTGATGCACCCGTCCTACCAGATGGACCGCGAGTATGCCGTGCGCGTACGTGGCGAAGTCGACGAAGAGATGATTGAGCGCCTCAAGGCGGGCGTGATGCTTGAAGACGGCCCAGCCAAGTTCACCGACATCAAGGAAGCACCCGGCGGTGAAGGTTTCAACCACTGGTACCACTGCGTGGTTATGGAAGGTCGTAACCGCGAGGTACGCCGTCTGTGGGAATCCCAGGGACTGGTGGTCAGCCGCCTGAAGCGCGTGCGTTTCGGCCCGGTATTCATGACTTCCGATCTGCCGATGGGCCGCTGGCGCGAAATGGGCCAGCGTGAAGTCGACATTCTCAGCGAAGAGGTTGGCCTCAAGCCGGTCGCCCTGCCGGAAATGAAGGAAAAGACGCGCGACAAGCTCGATCGTCTGCAGCGTAAAGCCGCCAAACCGATCAGCCGTGGTGAGCGTCCAGGCCGCGCCGTACGCCCGGCTGCCGGTAGCACCGCACCAGGCGCCAGCAGTGGCCGTGGTCGAAGCTCGCGTGATGAGTCGAGCGAGCGCCCAGTGCGTGCACCTCGTGCACCGCGCGGTGAAGGTCGTAGCGAAGCACCGCGTGGCACGCCGGTGGCCGAGCGCCCGCGTGATGTCGGCAAGAAACCAGCCAAGCCCCGTGGTGAGCGTCCTGAGTCTGGCGAGCGCGCACCGCGCAAGCCGGCTGGCGCTGGCGCCGACAAGGGCCGTAGCCGCCCGGCAGGCGAAGGTCAGCGCCCAGGTTTTGGTCGCGGTAGCCGCAAGCCGCAGTGATGGATCGACTCCGGTCGTAAGTCACTGCTAAAAAAGGGCCCTGATCCTCGCGGATAGGGCCCTTTTTCATGCTCGCCAGAAGTGAAGCTTCAGCGGGGCGGCGGTGTCAGCCAGCCATGGCGAGGCAGTTACGGCCGCTGCGTTTGGCGCTGTAAAGCGCCTTGTCGGCGCGGTTGAGGAGGCTGTCTGCCTGTTCAGCAGGCTCAAGAGTCGAGCAGCCCAGGCTGATGGACATCTTCACCGGCTTGCCTTGCGCCACACACTGCAGTTCCAGCACCGCCGAGCGCAGCCGCTCACCAACCAGAGCTGCTCCTTCGCGCGGTGTGCCAGAAAGCACCACCAGAAACTCCTCACCACCATAGCGGAACACCATGTCGATGTTGCGCAGCTGATCCTTGATGGTGGTAGCAACGGCTTTCAGCACTTCGTCACCGGCGCTGTGGCCGTGCTCGTCGTTGATGCCCTTGAAGTGGTCGATATCCAGCATCAGCAGCGACAACGGCTGGCCATTACGGCGCGCGAGCTCGATCTCGCGGCCCAGCACCTGGTCCATGGCGATACGGTTGCCGGTGTTGGTCAGCGGGTCACGTAGTGCGCTCTGAATCGCGACGCGGTAGAGCAGTGCGTTGCGCAGCGGATACATGAGGCTGGCCAGTAGCGATTCCAACTGCGCCAGCTCCTGATCGGAGAAGCGCTGACGGCGGCGGAAGGTCAGCTCGCCCAGATACTCGCTTTCGTGACTGAGGCGGTACGTGGCCGAGTGATTGGCCTGTTGGCCGATATCCAGGCGCAGGTCGCTGCTTGAGTGCTGGTAACTCAGGGAGTCCACGGGCACCAGATGCTGCAACTCGCGGAAGAAGGTACCGAGAATGCGCTCTGCATCCAGGCTGGTCTGCAATTGCAAGCCCAGGCGCTGACGCAGTTGAGCAAGGCTGACCGGGCGGGTCTGCTCCTTGCGAATCGGAGTACCGAGGCGCTGCAGCTTGGCAGCGTCGAAATCGATCGTATTTTTCTGGCTAGGTGGAACCATTTTTATGAACCTCTGGCGCTTCGTTGCAGCTTGTGAGCTACAGAGCTAATTTCGTGCCAGTCTTTTCAAGGCTGATAAAAGCCTTGGCGTTCAATAGGTTGCCGCTTATGGATGAAGGCAGAGGGCCATTGATGGCAATCAGCCGCCAAAATGGCGGCAAGCTATTGCCGGTGGGCAAGACGCAGCGACAATTTAATGTCGCTGCCTTGGCGGTAGGATCCGAATTGTCGCTTAGAGCGCGGGAAATCTGACGCGAGGATTACTGAGCGTCGAATGCCTGACCATTTATGCCTTGGCTGTCCGGGCCCATCAGGTATAGATAGACCGGCATGATCGCCTCTGGTGTCGGCCGGGTCTGCGGGTCTTCGCCGGGATAAGCCTGAGCGCGCATATCAGTACGCGTACCGCCCGGATTGACACTGTTGGCGCGGATGGCGGTGATGCCATCGATTTCATCGGCCATTACCTGCATCAGCCCTTCGGTCGCGAACTTCGATACCGCATAAGCGCCCCAGTAAGCCCGACCTTTGCGGCCAACGCTGCTGGAAGTGAACACCACCGAGGCATCGGCGGATAGCTTGAGCAGCGGCAGCAGGGTGCTGGTCAGCATGAACATCGCGTTGACGTTTACCTGCATGACACGCATGAAGTTTTCGCCAGATAGCTGCTCCAGCGGCGTGCGCGGGCCAATGATCGAGGCGTTGTGCAGTAGGCCATCGAGCTTGCCGAATTCCTTTTCTATCATTGCCGCCAGTTCGTTGTACTGGTGCGGTGGCGCGCTTTCCAGATCGAACGGAATCACCACTGGCTGCGGGTGGCCGGCTCCCTCGATGGCGTCATAGGTGCGTGCCAGATTGTCTTCGCTCTTGCCGAGCAGCAGCACGGTCGCGCCATGGGCCGCGTAGGTACGCGCCGCTGCTGAGCCAATGCCACGCCCGGCGCCGGTAACCAGGATCACACGATCCTTGAGCAGGTCAGGGCGGGCGCTGTAGTCGAACATGAGAATCTCTCTTTGAGCTGATTAAGAGTAAAGGGCGGGGTCGACGGAAAAACCTCGGCAGACCGCAGCCAATTTGTGCCCGTCCGGATCGCGAACATAGGCGCAGAAAAAGTCGGGACCATAATGCAGACGCAAGCCGGGCAGACCTTCACAACTGCCTCCGTGGGAAAGGGCTGCACGGTAAAAGTCGCGTACCGCCTGCCAGTTCGGTGCTTTCAGTGCAATCATGCTGCCGTTGCCTGCACTTGGCGGCTCACCATTGAAGGGTTTGCAGAGCCAGAGCGCGAGCTCTTCGCGGCCATCATTAAGGTAAGTACCCCAGCCGACCCATTCATCCCAGCCATCGCCACCGACGATGCAGCGTTGCAGCCCCAACGGAGCCAGCGTTGCATCATAAAAAGTGGTAGCGCGCTGCAGATCGCTGCAGCCCAGGCTGATGTAGCTGAACATCGGTCGTCCTCAGCAACTGCAAAGCGCCTGATCGAGCACCTTGCGCAGTTCTAGCGGATGATCGACCACCACATCCGCGCCCCAGTGGCGTGGGTTGTCGTCAGGGTGGATGTAGCCGTAGGTTACTGCCGCCGTCTTGGTGCCGGCGTCGCGGCCAGACTCGATATCGCGCAGGTCGTCGCCGACGAACAGCACGCTGGCGGGGTCCAGCTTGAGGGTCGAGCAGGCGAGAAGCATCGGCTCGGGATCGGGCTTGCTGCGGGTCACGTGATCGGGGCAGATGAGGATCGAGGAGCGCTCGGCCAGGCCCAAACGCTGCATGATCGGCTCGGCGAAGCGCAGTGGCTTGTTGGTCACCACGCCCCAGATCAGCTTGGCCCGTTCGATATCCTCGAGCAGCGGCTCGATGCCCTCATAGGGGCGGGTCAGCACCGCGCAGTGGTCCTGGTAACGCTCCAGGAACTCCAGGCGCAAGGCTTCGAAGCCCGGGCTCATCGGGTCGATATCGAAGGCATTGAGAATCATCGCCCGGGCGCCGCCGGAGACGTGATCGCGAATCAGCTTTTCTTCCACCGGCGGCAGCCCGCGCTCGGCGCGCATGGTCTGGCAGATGGCGATGAAGTCCGGCGCGCTGTCGAGCAGCGTGCCATCCATGTCGAAAAGAACCGCGCGCAAGCGCATCAGGCCTCCTTGGGGATTCGAATCTAGCGTTGGAATATTGCCTGGCAAGCGCGGAACAACAGGCTAAAACGTATGTTGCCAGTTTCCGCCGCCTGATTGGGCGGTACAGGTTCTCCCACTGTATGTCACTTTGTCGCAGCGTGCAGCCGCTCAGCTCATCAGGCTCACTTGGGCGGCGACGATGCGCCACCCGCCATCCAGCTTCACCCAGCTCTGTTGCTGACGGCCGATGCGCTCGCTGCCTTCGCGGGTGAACTCGGTGCTGCAGACGGCGAAGTCGTCGCCGTAGGTGGTGATTACCGTGTTGCGTAACTCGCGGTATAGGCCCGCGGCTGGTCGTGCGGCGCGAAACTTGCGGATTTCGCTGATGCCGTAGAGGTTCTCGCCGGCGCCCAGACGTACCGTACGTTCGTCGTGCCAGAACAGCTCGTCCAGCACCTCGATATCATTGCTGATCAGCGCTTTTTCATAGCGCTGAAACGCGGCGGTCACGTCGGCGAGTACGCTTGGCAGGTCTATCTGTTCGGGGCTCATCGGTTTACTCCAGGTTGGCGGGCGCAGCTTGGGTGATGCCCATACGCTCGAGGGCGCTGGCGGCGCGCAGGCAAGCGTCTTCCCTGAACGGTGCGGCGATAAGTTGTACGCCGATCGGCAAGCCGCTGGCTGTACGCAGTGGCACGCTGACCACCGGCAGGCCAAGGAAGGAAATCGGCTGAGCGAGCATGCCCATGCTGGCGCGGGTTGGTAGATCAACGCCGTTGATGCGCATGGTTTCCTGGCCGATAAGCGTGGCGCTGGTCGGTGTCGCGGGCGCGATCAATACATCGACTCCCGCGAATAGCGGTAGCACCTGCTTTTGGAAGTGACGACGAAACCGTTGTGCCTGCACATACCAGGTTGCCGGAATCATCGCGCCGGCCAAGAGGCGTTCACGCGACAGTGGCTCGAAGGATTGCGGGGTGCTGCGCAGCGCTGGCAGATAACTGTTGCCGCCTTCAGAGGCGCTGATGATGAATGCCGCTGTCCGCGCCAGCTCGGCTTCTGCCAGGGGGATTTCCTCGCTGGCGCTCAAGGCCTTGGCCACCTGTGCCACGGCAGCGCGAGCGCTGTCGTCGCACCATTGCTGGAAGTAACCACCGAGCACGCCAACGCGCAGACCGTTCAAGTCGCGTTCCAGCAGTGCCGTTACGGGTTGCGCCTGCTGCGTGGCTTGAAAGCCGTCTTGCGGATCATGCCCCTGCAGCGCGTCGTAGACCTCGGCGAGATCGCGAGTGCGGCGTGCCAGCGGGCCGATGTGGTCAAGACTGCCCACGAACGGGTGCGAGCCGCTACGCGACAAACGGCCGAACGTAGGTTTTAGGCCGAATATGCCGCACAGCGAAGCCGGTACGCGGATAGAGCCATTGGTGTCGCTGCCCAGCGAGAAATTCACCAGCCCGGCGGCAACAGCGGCCGCCGACCCGCCGGAAGACCCACCAGCAATTCGCGATAGGTCGTGTGGGTTACGGGTCGCGCCAAAATGGGTGTTTTCGGTGGTGAAGCCGTAGGCGTAGGCGTCCATGTTGAGCATGCCTGAGAGCAGGGCGCCGCCCGCTGTCAACTGGCGCACCGCCCAGGCGTCAGCACCTGCTGCTGGGCGATTCTCGAATAGTTGCGCCCCGGCCAGCGTCGGGAAGCCGGATACATCGAACAGGTTCTTTACGGCATAAGGCACGGCCGCCAGAGCGGGAAGAGGCGAGCCCTGGCGACGTAGGCGATCAAGGTTATCCGCCTCGGTCTTCATGCGTTGGTGGGTGATCTGCGTCCAGGCATTGATCGCTGGATCATGTCGCTCGATCGCCGCCAGGCTGTATTCGGCGATTTCCCGGGCGCTGAGGTCGCCGCAGGCCAGGGTCGTTCGGAGTTCGCTGATGGAGAGCAGGGCTGGGTTCATGCCTTGTAAACCCCCGCGACTTCCAGTCGATCATCGAGCGCGAAGGCCATCAGTGGTTGTGCCATCGCCGCGATGCGGCTGAACTGGATAAGCAGTTCCTGGCGCCGCGCATCGTCGAGCTCCAGGGCCAGAACCTGTTCCATCTGCGCGACATATGCTGCCCAGTCGGGCGTATTGGTGGTCATAGTGATCTTCTCCAGAAGGCGGCAACAAGGCCTTGAGTACGGGCTGAGGAGTCTTTGCGATACAGCTACAAGCAGGCGTGCGACTTCCTATATCATCAATCGAATGAAACGAAAGTTACAAGGCACCTTCAATGACTCAACTCGATGAACGTCTGCGCAGCCACTATGCACAGCTCGCGCCACAGGAGCAGCGCATCGCTGACTTCGTACTCGATCATTACGATGACCTGGTCAGTTACAACAGTGCTGAACTGGCTCGCTTGGCGGGGGTTTCCAAGGCCACGGTGAGTCGCTTGTTCAAGCGCCTGGGCTATGAAAAGTACAAAGACATGCGCGAAGAACAGCGCACCCTGCGCCAGAGCGGCATGCCGGTTGCTGACAGCCGTGATGTGGTGCAGGGCAACACGTTGCTGGCGCGGCACTACAAGCAGGAGATGGCCAATCTCACTCAGTGGGTGAACAGTATTGATGCCGGGCAGTTCAGCGAAGTGGTGCAGGCGCTGGGTAACAGCAAGCGCGTATTCGTTGTTGGCATGCGCAACGCCTTTCCCGCCGCGCTGCACCTGCGCCAGCAACTGTTGCAGGTTCGTAGCGGCGTTCAAGTGCTACCCCAGCCTGGGCAGACGCTGTCGGAGGAGCTGGTAGACCTCACGGTTGAGGACATGGTGGTGGTGCTGGCCTTTCGGCGCCGGCCGCGGATCATTCGTCCGCTGCTGCAGGCCTTGCAGGCGCAACAGGTGCCGACGCTGGTCATCTGTGAGCCGCAGGCTCAGGCGATCATCGAACTGGGCAGGTGGCAGCTGTGCACGCCGCTGGACAGCGTGTCGGCTTTCGACAGCTACGCGGGCGCTAACAGCTTGATAAACCTGCTGGCCAATGCCTTGCTGCACGAGCAACTGAGCGAAGGGCGGCAGCGAATTCATCAGATCGCGACCCTTTATGGAGAACTCGACGAGTTGGAGCAGCGTTAGCGCCCTTAAGTGGTGCGATTGTTTGATTGGGGCGCCATCTGGCGCCCTTTTTTGTGGCGTAAAAAGCTCTCGAAAGGCATCAGGTCATTCGTTTTCAGTGCGCCTCGTGGGCGCTAAATCCGCTCGCAGCGCTTGCTATCCGGTCGTTTCAGCTCAGCCATAAGAGTGAATCCCGAAAAAAACGGTGGCATGAAATGCCATGGCACGTCTGTTGCAAAATCATGAATAACGAATCTTTCGTTTCATGGCTGACGTTAACGGGGTGACGAAAATGAAAAAAGGATTGATCGCATTACTGGCCGCTGGCTTGTTGCTGACTCAGGCTGGTGCCGCGCTGGCAGACCAACTGCAGGATATCGAGAAGCGCGGTGTAATCCGCATTGCCGTACCGCAGGATTTCCCGCCTTTCGGTTCCGTGGGTACTGATCTGCAGCCTCAGGGCTACGACATCGACATGGCCAAGTACCTGGCCAAAGAAATGAAACTTAAGTTGCAACTGGTTCCCGTCACCAGTGCCAACCGTGTTCCGTATCTGCAGACCGACAAGGTCGATCTGGTTATCTCCAGCCTTGGCAAGAATGCCGAGCGCGAGCAAGTGATCGATTTCAGCGCGGCTTACGCGCCGTTCTTCCTTGGTGTGTTCGGTGGCAAAGACGCCGCGTTGCAGAACGCAGAAGGGCTGGTTGGTAAGTCGATTGGCGTTACCCGTGGCGCCGTCGAGGACATGGTGCTTACCGAGGTGGCGCCGAAGGGGGCCGAGGTCAAGCGCTACGAAGATAACAACACCACGTTGTCCGCGTATCTGTCCGGGCAGGTCGAGTTCGTTGCCACCGGCAACCTGGTTGTAGCTGCCATCGAGCGGCAGAACGCTGATCGGGCACCTGTCGCCAAATTCATGCTCAAGGATTCGCCATGCTACATCGGGCTGCGTAAAGGCGAAGCTGCGCTGAAGGCCAAGGTCGACGCACTGATCGAGCAGGCCAAAGCCGATGGCACGCTCAACGGTCTGTCCGAAGAGTGGCTGAAGGCGCCGCTGCCGGCGAACCTGGGCGCATAAGGATTTTGCGATGATGGCGCAGCTGAATTTTTCCGCCCTGTGGCCCTACTGGCCGGAGCTACTTTCCGGCCTGTGGGTGACGATCCAGCTTACGGTGCTGGCAACCGTGGGCGGAGTTGCCCTGGGCATCTTGGGCGCTGCGTTGCGCAGCGGCCGTCCGAGCATTTTCAGTCGCGTGTGGGGTGTCTATGTCGAGCTGATCCGCAACACGCCGTTCGTGGTGCAGCTGTTCTTCATCGTATTCGGCTTGCCGGCCTTGGGGTTGAAGCTGACGGCAGGCGAGGCTGCACTACTGGCCATGTTGATCAACCTTGGCGCGTACAGCACCGAGATCATCCGCGCTGGCATCCAGGTCACGCCGCGTGGGCAGTGGGAGGCGGGACGTGTGCTGGGCCTGAGCCGCACGCAGACCTTCATTCAGGTGGTCTTGCCGCCGTCGCTCAAGCGCATTTATCCGGCGCTGGTCAGCCAGTGCATCATTGTCATGCTTGGCTCGTCAGTGGTTTCTCAGGTGTCCCATGAGGAGCTGACCTTCGCTGCCAACCTGATCCAGTCACGTACCTTCCTGAGCTTCGAGGTCTATCTGGTGACCACGCTGATGTACCTGGCGTTGTCCATCGCCATGCGTCAACTGTTGCTGGCTGCCGGCCGCAAATGGTTTGGAGATCAGCCATGATGACCACCTTCACCGACTGGGACATCCTGCGCAATCTGCTGCTGGCCGCGCGCTGGACCGTTCTGCTGTCGCTCACCGCATTCATCGGCGGCACGCTGGTGGCCATTCCGCTGGTCATGGCGCGGCTGTCCAAGCGCGTTTGGCCGCACTGGCTGATTCGCGGCTACACCGAGCTGTTCCAGGGTACGCCGCTGCTGATGCAGCTGTTCCTGGCGTTCTTCGGTGTGGCGCTGCTAGGCATCGACGTATCGCCCTGGACGGCTGCCTCGCTAGCGCTGACGTTCTATACCAGTGCATTTCTGGTCGACATTTGGCACGGCAGCATCCGCGCGCTACCCAAGGGCCAGTGGGAGGCTTGTCGCTGCCTGGGGCTGGATTTCGGGCAGACCCTGTTTCGCGTCATCCTGCCCCAGGCGCTGCGTATCGGTATCGCGCCGACCGTGGGCTTTGCCGTGCAGGTCGTGAAGGGCACGGCGCTGGCGTCGATCATCGGGTTCGTCGAGTTGACCAAGGCCGGCACCATTCTCAACAACGTCACCTACGAGCCTTTCAAGGTGTTCGGTCTGGTAGCGCTGGGCTACTTCCTTATGTGTTATCCGCTATCGCGTTACAGCCAGTATCTGGAGAAGAAGTTCAATGCCGCTCATCACCATTGATCAGGTACAGAAGTATTACGGCGACAACCACGTGCTCAAGGGAGTCGATCTCGATATCGAGGTGGGTGAGGTGGTGTCGATCATTGGCCGCAGCGGCTCCGGGAAGAGTACCTTGCTGCGTTGCATCAACGGCCTCGAAGGCTATCAGGACGGCAGCATCAAGCTCGCCGGCATGACGGTCACCGACCGCGATTCCCAGGCACGGGAAATCAGCCGCTCGGTCGGCATGGTGTTCCAGAACTTCAACCTGTTCCCGCACATGACC
This sequence comes from Phytopseudomonas punonensis, assembly GCF_900142655.1. GTDB lineage: Bacteria > Pseudomonadota > Gammaproteobacteria > Pseudomonadales > Pseudomonadaceae > Aquipseudomonas > Aquipseudomonas punonensis. The sequence goes on from NZ_FRBQ01000009.1 coordinate 59,485, forward strand.
GCCCGCGAGAACGTCATGCTGGCGCCACGTCGGGTGCTGAAAAAAAGCGCCGCCGAGTGCAGTGCGCTGGCCGCGCAGATGCTGGAAAAGGTCGGCCTTGGTGATCGTATGGACTATTACCCGGCCAATCTTTCTGGTGGCCAGCAACAACGGGTCGCCATCGCCCGTGCGTTGGCCATGTCGCCCAAGGTGCTGCTATGTGACGAGATCACCTCGGCGCTGGACCCCGAGCTGGTCGGCGAAGTGCTCAAGGTGCTGGAGCAACTGGCGAAGGAGGGCATGACGCTTATTCTGGTGACCCATGAAATGAACTTTGCTCAGGAAGTTGGCGACCGTGTGGTGTTCATGCACCAGGGGCGCGTGTGGGAGCAAGGCCCCAGCCGCGAGCTGTTCGCCAACCCGCAGAGCGCCGAACTCAAGCAATTCATCTCGTCCGTACGCGGACTGAACTGAGCGTCTCCAAGAACGAGAAATACCGATGAATACAACTTTTCTGCCAGTGAATCCGCCCCAACGCCTGCTAATGGGGCCAGGCCCGATCAATGCCGACCCTCGCGTGCTGCGCGCCATGTCTAGCCAGCTGATCGGCCAATACGACCCGGCCATGACCCACTATATGAACGAGGTGATGGCGCTGTACCGCGGCGTCTTTCGTACCACCAACACTGCAACTCTGGTCATCGACGGCACCTCGCGGGCTGGCATCGAGGCCATTCTGGTCTCGGCGATTCGCCCTGGCGACAAGGTGCTGGTGCCGGTGTTCGGCCGCTTCGGTCATCTGCTCTGTGAAATCGCCCGGCGCTGCCGTGCCGATGTTCACACCATCGAAGTACCCTGGGGTGAAGTGTTCACCCCGCAGCAGATCGAGGATGCGATCAAGCGCGTGAAGCCGCGCCTGCTGCTGACCGTGCAGGGCGATACCTCGACCACCATGCTGCAGCCACTGGCCGAGCTGGGCGACATCTGCCGGCGCCACGGCGTGCTGTTTTATACCGACGCCACCGCGTCGCTGGGTGGCAATCTGCTGGAAACCGATGCCTGGGGCCTGGATGCAGTGTCCGCCGGTTTGCAGAAGTGCCTGGGTGGGCCGTCCGGCACCGCGCCGATCACCCTCAGTGAGCGCATGGTGGAGGTGATCCGACGCCGCGCCTGCGTGGAGGCCGGCATCCGTACCGCTGCCCATCAGGACGGCGACGACGAAATGATCTACTCCAACTATTTCGACCTCGGCATGATCCTCGATTACTGGGGCCCCGAGCGCCTCAACCATCACACCGAAGCCACCTCGGCGCTGTTCGGTGCCCGCGAGTGCGCACGGGTGATCTGCGATGAGGGTTTGGAAGTGGGGATCGCCCGCCACAAACTGCATGGCGATGCCCTGCTCAAGGGCATCCAGGGTATGGGCCTGGAGACCTTCGGCAACCTCGAATACAAGATGAACAACGTCCTCGGAGTGCTGATTCCCGATACAGTCAATGGCGACCAAGTGCGCAAGCTGATGCTCGAGGATTTCGGTATCGAGATCGGAACGTCGTTCGGGCCGCTGGCCGGCAAGGTCTGGCGCATCGGTACTATGGGTTACAACGCCCGCAAGGACTGCGTGATGCAGACCCTCAGCGCCCTGGAGGCGGTACTCAACCGTCTTGGCCTGCGCACCACTCAGGGCGCTGCCATGCAGGCGGCCTGGGATCACTACGGCGAGCGCTGCTGATGGTCGCTCTGGACAATCAGCAGGCAGCGGCGCGGGTCATGGCCCGTTGCGACGAATTGGCGGCGATCAGCGAGTCCAGTGAAGGTCTGACCCGGGTGTACCTGTCGCCCGAGCACCAGCGCGCCAATGCGCTGGTAGGCGAGTGGATGCAAGCGGCCGGCATGCGCACCTGGCAGGACGCTGTCGGCAACATCTGTGGTCGTTACGAAGGGCAGAGTGCTGGCGCCCAGGCGCTGCTGCTTGGCTCGCATCTGGATACCGTGCGCAATGCCGGCCGCTATGACGGCATGCTTGGGGTGGTCGCTGCCATCGAGACCGTGCAGCACTTTCATGACCACGGCATACGTCTGCCGCTGGCCATCGAGATCGTTGGTTTCGCCGATGAGGAGGGCACGCGCTTCGGTATCACTTTGCTGGGTAGTCGCGGACTGACCGGTAGCTGGCCGCAAGGCTGGGTCGACCAGACCGATACCAATGGCGTCAGCGTGTCCCAGGCGATGGCTGCGCTTGGCCTGGACGCGGCGGATATCCCCAGCGCAGCGCGGAAAGCGGATTACTTCGCGGCCTATCTGGAGCTGCATATCGAGCAGGGTCCGTGCCTGGAGCGTGAGGAGCTGGCGTTAGGCGTGGTGACGGCCATCAATGGTGCGCGCCGCCTGAATTGCCGCTTCGTCGGCATGGCCGGGCATGCTGGCACCGTGCCGATGAGCCATCGCAAGGACGCCCTGGCCGCAGCGGCGCAGTGGATGGTTTATATCGAAGCGCAAACCGCACAACGCGATCCGCAATTGGTGGCCACGGTGGGCACCCTGCAGTGCCAGCCGAGCGCGGTCAACGTGATTCCCGGTGAGGTCGCCCTGACCCTGGATGTACGTGGCCCTGAGGATCAGCCGCTGGCCAATCTGCTGGAAGATCTGCTCAGTCAGGGTGAAGCGATCGCCCGGCAGCGCGGGCTGCAATTCCATGCCAGCCAGTACTACGGCATTCCGGCGACCCGCTGCGACGAGGCCATGCAAGCTTCTCTGGCGCAGGTGCTGACCCAGGTGCAAGGCCGCAGCTTGTCGCTGCCCAGTGGTGCAGGCCATGATGCGATCGCCATGGCCGAACACTGGCCGGTCGGCATGCTGTTCGTACGTTGTGTGGGAGGGGTCAGCCATCACCCGGCCGAGGCCGTCGAAGTGGGCGATGTGGCGTTGGCGATTGAGGCTTGTGTGGGCTGGGTTCAGGCGTTGGCGGAGCAGCCGCCGCTGGCCAGGCCAGCGGGGTAAGTGGCGAGCGCATGAAGGTGCGCCCGCCTCGCGGGGGTCATTCGGCTTTGCTGGTATGCACCATGTAGTTGACGTCTACATCGTTCGCCAGCTTGTAATGCTTGGTCAGCGGGTTGTAGGTCAGGCCGATGATGTCCTTGATCTGCAGGCCTGCGTCGCGGCTCCAGGCGCCCAGTTCCGAGGGGCGTATGAATTTCTTGAAGTCATGGGTGCCGCGCGGCAGCAGGCGCAGGATGTATTCGGCGCCGATCACTGCGAACAGATAAGCCTTGGGGTTGCGGTTGATGGTGGAGAAGAACACCTGGCCGCCGGGCTTGACCAGCTTGTGGCAGGCGCGAATCACCGAGGACGGGTCGGGCACGTGCTCAAGCATTTCCAGGCAGGTGACCACGTCGAACTGGCCGGGCATCTCTTCGGCCATGGCTTCAGCGGTGATCTGCCGGTAATCGACTTCCACGCCCGATTCCAGTTGGTGCAGGCGGGCCACGGCCAGCGGTGCTTCGCCCATGTCGATGCCGGTCACCGTGGCGCCACGTTGCGCCATGGCTTCGCTGAGAATGCCGCCGCCACAGCCGACGTCGAGCACCCTCTTGCCAGCCAGGCCGGCGCGCTCGTCGATCCAGTTGACCCGCAACGGGTTGATCTCGTGCAAAGGCTTGAACTCGCTTTCCTTGTCCCACCAGCGATGGGCGAGGGCTTCGAATTTGGCGATTTCAGCTTGGTCGACGTTGCTCATGGTTTTCCCTGAATAAAGCGAATGCGTATGACAGGACGCGCAGGGCGCCTATGTTGCCAGTTTTGCGCGGCCGTTGGGGCGGCTTACTGGCCATTGCAGTGTGACAATTTGCCGGGTCTTGTGATCAATGCGCCTGACGCCCGGCTATTTTCTTGCCCCACTGCTGCGTGGTGGCAATGATGCGTTCCTCATCCAGGCGCGTCAGGCGGCCCTCTTCGAGCAGCGCTTTGCCGGCGACCCAGAGGTGCTCGACGCAGTGCCGCGAGGTGGCGTAGATCAGCTGCGAAACGGGATCGTACACCGGCTGCTGGGCCAGGCCGCGCAGGTCGAAGGCGACGATATCGGCGGCCTTGCCGAGCTCCAGTGAGCCGATTTCGCTATCCAGGCCCAAGGCGCGGGCGCCGTTGAGGGTTGCCATGCGCAGGGCGCGGTGTGCATCCAGGGCGCTGGCCGAGCCTGCGACAGCCTTGGCCAGCAGGGCGGCCGTGCGGGTTTCGCCAAGCAAGTCGAGATCGTTGTTGCTGGCTGCGCCGTCGGTGCCGATGGCCACGTTGACGCCGGCCTGCCAGAGCTTCTCGACCGGGCAGAAACCGCTGGCCAGCTTGAGGTTGGATTCTGGGCAGTGGATCACGCTGCTGTTGGTGGCCACCAGCAGGGCGATATCGTCGTCATCGATCTGCGTCATGTGCACGGCCTGGAAGCGCGGGCCGAGCAGGCCGAGGCGATTGAGGCGTGCCAACGGGCGCTCGCCATAGTGTTCCAGGCTCTGTTGCACCTCGAAGGCGGTTTCGTGCACGTGCATATGAATGCCGGCATCCACTTCTTCGGCGAGGACGCGCAGCTTTTCCAAGTTCGCATCGCTGACGGTGTAAGGCGCGTGAGGGCCGAAAGCGACGCTCAGGCGCGAGTGGTGCTTCATTTCGTCGAACAGCGCCAGGCCCTTGCGCAGCGCTTCGTCGGCATCGCGTGCGCCGGGGATGGCGAAATCCAGTACGGGAATGCTGATTTGCGCGCGCATGCCACTTGTGTGCACGCGTTCGCAGGCCATCTCGGGGAAGAAGTACATGTCGGCGAAGCAACTGATGCCACTCTTTATCTGCTCGGCGATGGCCAGCTCGGTGCCGTCCTGCACGAACTGTTCATCGACCCATTTGGCTTCCGCCGGCCAAATGTGCTTTTCCAGCCAGGTCATCAGCGGCAGGTCATCGGCCAGGCCGCGGAACAGGGTCATGGCAGCGTGGCCGTGGGCGTTTACCAGCCCTGGGGTCAGCAAGCGCCCGGGTAACTCGCGGACCTCCGTGGCGCCGCGCCGCAAGGCTTGTGCGCGTGGCGCGATCAGCGCGATCTTGCCATCGCGGATGCCCAGGCCATGATCATGCAGCACCACGCCTGCAGGCTCGATCGGCACCAGCCAGGTGGGCAGCAGCAAGAGGTCGAGCGGGGCATCGGCCATGGCAGGATTCCGTTAGCGAAAACGCCGAGTCTATAGAGGAATGCCTCGGTCTTGAAGGTGCGCGGCGTGCGGCCCACTGCTTGTCGGGCGTATACTGGCCGGCTTTCTAGGATGGAGTAGGTGATGCGCGAGCGTTTGCTGGCTGCCGAGCAGGTTGTGGGTTTTGTGTGGCGCGATGGTGCGCTGCATGTGCTCGATCAGCGCCATTTGCCGGCTGAGCAAGTCTGGCATGCCTGCCATAGCGTCGTTGCCGTGGCCACGCTGCTGGCTGATGGTGCGGTAGTCGGCGCCTCCGCTAGCCTCATCTGCGGCGCTTACGCGCTGGTGCTCGGCGCTCGGCAGCGTATGGATGAGGGCGGCGACTGGGATGCCGGGCTCGACATCGACGCCCAGGTGCTCACCGATGCTGGTGTTTCAGTCGTGGGCATCGAGCGGGTGCAGCAGCACATGCACCGGCGGCTGGCGCGCGCGCGGCCAGGCGCTCAACCACTGGCTGTGCTGGAGGACGAGGCCCGCGGCATCCACCAGCGTGATCGCGAAGCCAACCTGGCCATGGCGCAATTCGGCGTGGAGCTAATCCGCAGCTTTCAGGGCAATCTGCAGAATCTGCTCAGCATCGGTTGCGCGGGGGCGATGGCCAGTGGCGGCTTCGGCACGGCTTTGGCGGTGATTCGTGGCGCTCAGCTTGAGGGGCTGCTCGAGCGTTGTTACCTCGGTGAAGGTCGGCCGCTGTTGCAGGGCGCGCGGTTGGCTGCCTGGGAGTTGAGTGAAGAGGGCATCGCTGTGGCGCTGAGTGCCGATTGCGCCTTGGCCCATGTGATGAAAACCCGCGGCACCACCTGGGCCATCGTGGGTGCCGAGCAGATTGCCGCCAATGGCGACGTGTTTGGCGTCATCGGCACTTATCAACTGGCGGTGGCCGCCATGCATCACGGCGTTAGGCTGATGGTGGTGGCGCCAAGTTCGGTTATCGACCTGCAGGCTGAAAACGGTGAAGAGTGTTTTCATGACCTCGGCCATGCGCCGCTTGCCTATCCCGATAGCGAGCGAGTGGCGGGCGTAGGGCGTGTTGAGCCGCAATTCGATGTAACGCCCGCCGATCTGGTGGACTTTCTGGTCACCGAGAAAGGCGTCATCGAGCGCCCCGATGCAGCCAAGCTCGCTCAGTTGATGTCACGAGAGCGGCTTCATTGAGAGCCCGCCCTGGGGATAGGTGCAAGGCATGCTTTGTGGTAAGCTCCGGCAGTTTTCAGGGGCACCGCCTGCGGTTGCCGTCACTGCTCGAATGCATGACATAACGTATTGATTTGTCGTGAGTCGTCGCTGGCCTGATGCCATCGCGACGCGCTTCATCCGGCTCCAGATGAGCAGGATGGGGCTTCATCAGAAAAAAGGAATCAGGCTACTCATGGGCGAACTGGCCAAAGAAATCCTCCCGGTCAACATCGAAGATGAACTGAAACAGTCGTACCTCGACTACGCGATGAGCGTGATCGTCGGGCGTGCCTTGCCGGATGCGCGCGATGGCCTGAAGCCCGTGCATCGCCGGGTGCTGTTTGCCATGAGCGAGCTGGGCAACGACTGGAACAAGCCTTACAAGAAATCCGCCCGTGTGGTCGGTGACGTAATCGGTAAGTATCACCCGCATGGTGATACCGCCGTTTACGACACCATCGTGCGTATGGCCCAGCCGTTCTCGCTGCGCTATCTGCTGGTCGACGGCCAGGGCAACTTCGGTTCGGTGGACGGCGACAACGCTGCCGCCATGCGATACACCGAAGTGCGCATGACCAAGCTGGCTCACGAACTGCTGGCTGACCTGCACAAGGAGACCGTCGACTGGGTGCCCAACTATGACGGCACTGAGCAGATCCCGGCGGTCATGCCGACCAAGATCCCCAACCTGCTGGTCAACGGGTCCAGTGGTATCGCCGTGGGCATGGCGACCAACATTCCGCCGCACAACCTTAGCGAAGTCATCGACGGTTGCCTGGCGCTGATCGATAACCCGGAGCTGACGGTCGATGACCTGATGCAATACATCCCGGGCCCGGACTTCCCCACCGCGGGCATCATCAACGGCCGCGCCGGTATCGTCGAAGCGTACCGCACCGGCCGTGGGCGCATTTACATCCGTGCCCGCGCCGAAGTCGAAGATATCGACAAGGTTGGCGGTCGCCAGCAGATCGTCATCACCGAGCTGCCGTATCAGCTGAACAAGGCGCGTCTGATCGAGAAGATCGCCGAGCTGGTAAAAGAGAAGAAGCTCGAAGGCATCACCGAGCTGCGCGACGAGTCCGATAAGGACGGTATGCGCGTGGTCATCGAGCTGCGCCGCGGCGAAGTGCCCGAGGTGATCCTCAACAACCTGTACGCCCAGACCCAGATGCAGAGCGTGTTCGGCATCAACGTGGTGGCGCTGATCGACGGCCAGCCGAAGATCCTCAACCTCAAGGACATGCTCGACGCGTTCGTCCTGCACCGTCGTGAGGTGGTTACCCGGCGTACCGTGTTCGAACTGCGCAAGGCCCGTGAGCGTGGTCACATCCTCGAAGGTCAGGCGGTCGCGCTGTCCAACATCGACCCGGTCATCGCCCTGATCAAAGCCTCGCCGACGCCGTCCGAAGCCAAGGAAGCGCTGATTTCCACCGCTTGGGAATCGTCTGCCGTGGAAGCCATGGTCGAGCGCGCAGGCGCTGACTCGTGCCGCCCGGAAGGTCTCGATCCGCAGTTCGGTCTGCGTGATGGCAAGTACTATCTGTCGCCTGAGCAGGCTCAAGCGATCCTCGACCTGCGTCTGCACCGTCTGACCGGTCTGGAGCACGAGAAGCTGCTGGCCGAGTACCAGGAAATCCTCAACCAGATCGGTGAGCTGATCCGCATCCTGACCAGCGCCGTGCGCCTGATGGAAGTGATTCGCGAGGAGCTGGAAGCCGTCAAGGCCGAGTTCGGCGACAAGCGCCGCACCGAGATTCTCGATTCGCGTCTGGACCTGACCCTGGGTGACATGATCCCGGAAGAAGAGCGCGTAGTGACCATTTCCCATGGTGGCTATGCCAAGACCCAGCCGTTGACCGCCTACCAGGCTCAGCGCCGCGGCGGTAAAGGCAAGTCGGCCACCGGCATCAAGGACGAGGACTACATCGCTCACCTGCTGGTCGCTAACAGCCACGCCACGCTGCTGCTGTTCTCCAGCAAGGGCAAGGTGTACTGGCTCAAGACCTACGAAATTCCCGAAGCGTCCCGTGCCGCTCGCGGCCGTCCGCTGGTCAACCTGCTGCCGCTGGAAGAAGGTGAGTACATCACCACCATGCTGCAGATAGACCTCGAAGCCCTGCAGCAGCAAGCCGGCGCTGACGACGTTGACGACAGCGATGACGCCGTGCTCGAAGGCGAGATCGTCGAAGCCGAAGAAGTGGCCGAAGTCGCCGAGATCGAAGAAGTCGAAGGCGAGACCGCCGAGCTGGTGGCCGAGCCGACTGGCGCCTACATCTTCATGGCCACCGCCTTCGGTACCGTGAAGAAGACCCCGCTGGTGCAGTTCAGCCGTCCGCGTTCCAACGGCCTGATCGCCCTGAAACTGAAGGAAGGCGACACCCTGATCGCCGCTGCCATCACCGACGGCGCCAAGGAAGTCATGCTGTTCTCCAGCGCTGGCAAGGTGATTCGTTTCGCCGAGAGCGTGGTGCGGGTCATGGGTCGTGGTGCCCGTGGTATCCGCGGCATGCGTATCGGCAAGGACCAGCGCCTGATCTCCATGCTGATCCCGGAATCCGGTGCACAGATCCTCACCGCCTCCGAGCGTGGTTTTGGCAAGCGCACGGCGCTCTCCAAGTTCCCGCGTCGCGGTCGTGGCGGCCAGGGCGTGATCGGCATGATCACCAAAGAGCGTAACGGCCCGCTGATCGGCGCCATCCAGGTGCAGGACGGCGAGGAAATCATGCTGATTTCCGACCAGGGCACCCTGGTACGCACCCGCGTCGACGAAGTCTCAAGTTCCGGCCGTAACACTCAGGGTGTGACCCTGATCAAACTGGCCAAGGACGAGAAACTGGTCGGCCTGGAGCGCGTGCAGGAGCCTTCCGAGGAAGACATCGAAGTGGAGCTGGATGAAGAGGGCAACCCGATCGTCGTCGCCGAAGCCGAAGCTGATGAAACTGTAGCGGGCGAAGAGCCGGCGGCAGAAGGCGACGAGCCAGCAGCAGAAGATCGCGACGCCTAAGCGCGCCGCTCTGCCTGCAGTGTTACAGCGCTGCAGGCAGCATTTCGCCAGATATGAAGTAGCGCTGTAACCAGACAGTCAAGCGAGAGTGAATTGTGAGCAAGCGAGCCTTTAACTTCTGCGCCGGCCCGGCCGCGCTTCCCGAAGCCGTTCTGCAGCGCGCCCAGGCCGAGCTTCTCGACTGGCAGGGCAAGGGTCTTTCCGTCATGGAAATGAGCCACCGCAGCGACGATTACGTGGCCATCGCCGAAAAGGCCGAGCAGGACCTGCGCGATCTGCTGAGCATTCCCTCCGACTACAAAGTGCTGTTCCTGCAAGGCGGGGCTAGCCAGCAGTTCGCGGAAATCCCGCTCAATCTGCTGCCTGAAGACGGCACCGCCGATTACATCGATACCGGTATCTGGTCGAAGAAGAGCATCGACGAGGCACGTCGCTACGGCAACATCAACGTAGCGGCCTGTGCCAAGGCCTACGATTACTTCGCCATTCCTGGCCAGAACGAGTGGCAGCTGTCCAAAGACGCCGCCTACCTGCACTACGCCAGCAACGAAACCATTGGCGGCCTGCAGTTCGATTGGATTCCCGAGGTGGGCGACGTACCGCTGGTGGTCGACATGTCCTCGGACATACTGTCGCGTGAAGTTGATATCTCCAAGTTCGGCCTGATTTACGCCGGCGCCCAGAAGAACATCGGCCCCAGCGGCCTGGTGGTGGCGATCATCCGTGAAGACCTGCTCGGTCGTGCGCGCAGCGCCTGCCCGACCATGCTCAATTACAAGATCGCTGCCGATAACGGTTCGATGTACAACACCCCGGCGACCTTCTCCTGGTACCTGTCCGGCCTGGTCTTCGAGTGGCTGAAAGAGCAGGGCGGCGTTGCTGCCATGGAGAAACTCAACAAGGCCAAGAAGGACCTGCTGTACAAGGTCATCGACGCCAGCGAGTTCTATAGCAATCCGATCGCCAAGAATGCCCGCTCGTGGATGAACGTGCCGTTCCGCCTGGCGGATGAGCGCCTCGACAAGCCATTCCTGGCCGGTGCCGACGCGCGTGGCCTGCTCAATCTCAAGGGCCATCGCTCGGTCGGCGGCATGCGTGCCTCCATCTATAACGCCGTTGGCCTGGATGCAGTCGAGGCGCTGGTCGCCTATATGGCGGAGTTCGAGAAGGAGCACGGCTGATGAGCAACGACGCCAATACTGACCAGGCCCTGCAGGCCCTGCGCCTGCGCATCGACAGCCTGGACGAGAAGATCCTCGAGCTGATCAGTGACCGTGCGCGCTGCGCTGAGGAAGTGGCGCGGGTGAAAATGGCGACCCTGGCCGAGGGCGAGGTGCCGGTGTTCTACCGCCCCGAACGTGAGGCGCAGGTGCTCAAACGGGTGATGGAGCGCAACCGTGGGCCTTTGGGCAACGAGGACATGGCGCGGCTGTTTCGCGAGATCATGTCGTCCTGTCTGGCCCTAGAGAACCCCCTCAAGGTCGCTTACCTCGGCCCGGAAGGCACCTTCTCCCAGGCGGCGGCGATGAAGCATTTCGGTCACGCGGTGATCAGCCAGCCGATGGCGGCGATCGACGAAGTGTTCCGCGAGGTGGTGGCTGGCGCCGTCAACTTCGGTGTGGTGCCGGTGGAAAATTCCACCGAAGGTGCGGTCAACCACACCCTGGATAGCTTCCTCGAGCACGATCTGGTGATCTGCGGTGAGGTGGAGCTGCGCATCCACCATCACCTGCTGGTCGGTGATGCCACCAAGACCGACCGCATCACCCGCATCTATTCCCATGCCCAGTCCCTGGCCCAGTGCCGCAAGTGGCTGGATGCTCATTACCCGAACGTCGAGCGCGTGGCTGTTTCCAGCAACGCCGATGCCGCTCGCCGGGTGAAAAGCGAGTGGAATTCGGCGGCGATTGCCGGCGACATGGCGGCCAATCTGTACGACCTGACCCGCCTGGCCGAAAAGATCGAAGATCGTCCGGATAACTCCACGCGCTTTCTGATCATCGGTAACCAGGAAGTGCCACCCACCGGCGATGACAAGACCTCGGTGATCGTGTCGATGCGCAACAAGCCCGGTGCATTGCACGAGCTGCTGGTGCCGTTCCATCAGAACGGCATCGACCTGACGCGCATCGAAACCCGCCCGTCGCGTAGCGGCAAGTGGACCTACGCCTTCTTCATCGACTTCGTCGGTCACCACCGCGATCCGCTGATCAAGGACGTACTGGAAAAAATCAATGGGGAAGCCGTGGCACTCAAGGTGCTGGGTTCCTATCCCAAGGCAGTACTTTAACTGCGGCTCCAGGCCGCGGGTGGCGGGCGACAGGCAAAATCAGGCTTGTGCTCGTCACCCGAGACCTGCGGCCTGAGGCCTGTATATGAGTTGTGATTTCATTGCCCTGGCCCAGCCAGGCGTACAGAAACTGTCCCCCTACGTGCCCGGCAAGCCGGTCGATGAGTTGGCCCGTGAGCTGAACATGGACCCGGCGAGCATCGTCAAGCTGGCCAGCAACGAAAACCCGCTCGGCCCCAGCCCCAAGGCGCTGGCGGCGATTCGCGCCGAACTCGATGAGCTGACCCGCTACCCGGACGGCAACGGCTTCAGCCTCAAGACCCTGCTGGCCGAGCGCTGCGGCGTGAGCACCGCCCAGGTGACCCTGGGCAATGGCTCCAACGACATTCTCGAGTTGGTCGCCCGTGCCTACCTGGCGCCCGGCCTGAATGCGGTGTTCAGCGAGCACGCGTTCGCGGTTTACCCGATTGCCACCCAGGCGGTTGGTGCCCAGGCCAAGGTCGTTCCGGCGGTGAATTTCGGTCACGACCTGCCGGCCATGCTGGCGGCCATTGATGCCAACACCCGCGTGGTATTTATCGCCAACCCCAACAACCCCACCGGCACCTGGTTCAGCAAGCAGGCGCTGCGCGAGTTCCTCGCTGCCGTGCCGGAAAAGGTGCTGGTGGTGCTGGACGAGGCCTATATCGAATACGCCGACGGCGACGAGCTGCCAAACGGCATCGACTACCTCGCCGACCACGCCAATTTGTTGGTCTCGCGCACCTTCTCCAAGGCCTATGGCCTGGCTTCGCTGCGTGTCGGTTACGGCTTGAGCCGGCCGGACGTGGCCGACGTGCTGAACCGCGTTCGCCAGCCGTTCAACGTCAACAGCTTCGCCCTGGCCGCCGCCTGCGCCGCGTTCGACGATGCCGAGTACCTGGCGCGCAGCCGTGAAATCAACACTGCCGGCATGCTGCAACTGCAAGAGGGTTGCCGCGAGCTGGGCCTGGGCTGGATTCCGTCCAAGGCCAACTTCCTGGCCATCGACTTTGGCCGCGATACCGCGGCGATCAACCAGGGGTTGTTGCGTGAAGGCGTGATCGTGCGCCCGGTGGCTGGCTACGGCATGCCCAATCACCTGCGTGTTTCCATTGGTTTACCGGCCGAGAACGCGCGCTTCCTGGAAGCGCTGCGCAAGGTGCTGAACGCGTGACTGAACGCACTGCAGCGAAGCCGCTGGTCGAGCGCCTGGTCGTCGTTGGCCTTGGGCTGATCGGTGGCTCCTTCGCCAAAGGCCTGCGTGCCCGCGGCGTGTGTCGTGAAGTCGTGGGCGTCGACCTGGACGCGCAGGCGCGCCGCCTGGCCGTCGAGCTCGGTGTCGTCGACCGCTGCGAAGAGGCATTGGCAGCCGCCTGTCAGGGCGCCGATGTGATCATGCTGGCCGTCCCTATCCTGGCGATGGAGCGCGTACTCGGCGAATTGGCCAAGCTGGATCTGGGCGACGCCATCCTCACCGATGCTGGCAGCGCCAAAGGCAATGTGGTGCGTGCTGCCGACGCGGTGTTCGGTGGCCTGCCAGCGCGCTTCGTGCCGGGCCACCCGATTGCCGGCTCCGAGCAGAGCGGGGTGGAGGCGGCCAATGGCGAGCTGTTCAAGCGCCATAAGGTGATCCTCACGCCGCTGCCGCAGACCGATGCACGGGCGCTGCAGCGCGTAGATCAGCTGTGGCGCGAGCTGGGTGCGGACGTCGAGCATATGCAGGTCGAGCACCACGATCAGGTACTCGCCGCCACCAGCCATCTGCCGCACCTGCTGGCCTTCGGCCTGGTCGACTCGCTGGCCAAGCGCAACGAAAACCTGGAAATCTTCCGCTACGCCGCCGGCGGCTTCCGCGATTTCACGAGAATCGCCGGCAGCGACCCGGTCATGTGGCACGACATCTTTCTCGCCAACCGCGAGGCGGTGCTGCGCACCTTGGATGTATTTCGCGATGACCTCGACGCCTTGCGCGACGCGGTGGACGCAGGGGACGGGCATCACCTGCTGGGCGTATTCACGCGCGCCCGCGTGGCCCGCGAACATTTCAGCAAAATACTGGCCCGCCGGGCCTATGTGGACGCTATGCACTCGAACGATCTGGTTTTTCTGGCTAATCCTGGTGGCAATGTCCGTGGGCGTATCCGCGTTCCGGGTGACAAGTCCATCTCCCACCGCTCGATCATGCTCGGCTCGCTGGCCGAAGGCACAACCGAGGTCGAAGGCTTCCTCGAAGGCGAAGATGCCCTGGCGACCCTGCAGGCGTTCCGCGACATGGGCGTGGTCATCGAAGGGCCGCACCATGGCCGCGTGACCGTTCATGGCGTCGGCCTGCATGGCCTGAAAGCGCCGCCCGGTCCGATCTACGTAGGCAACTCCGGCACCTCTATGCGCCTGCTCGCCGGCCTGCTGGCTGGCCAGCCGTTCGACGTGACCATGACCGGCGATGCGTCGCTGTCCAAGCGCCCGATGAATCGCGTGGCCAATCCGCTGCGTGAAATGGGCGCGGTGGTCGAGACCGGCCCGGACGGCCGTCCGCCGCTGACCATTCGCGGTGGCCAGAAACTCAAGGCGCTGACCTACACGCTGCCGATGGCCAGCGCCCAGGTTAAGTCCTGCCTGCTGCTCGCCGGCCTGTATGCCGAAGGCGTGACCACCGTCACCGAGCCGGCGCCGACCCGCGACCATACCGAGCGCATGCTGCGCGGTTTCGGCTACGCCGTGGAGTCCAAAGGCCCGGTGGCTTCCCTGCAAGCTGGCGGCAAGCTGACTGCCACCCGCATCGAAGTGCCGGCGGACATTTCCTCGGCAGCTTTCTTCCTGGTGGCCGCTTCCATCGCAGAAGGTTCTGACCTGCTGCTCGAGCACGTCGGTATCAACCCGACGCGTGTCGGCGTGATCGAGATTTTGCGCCTGATGGGCGGCGACATCACCCTGGAGAACCAGCGTGAAGTCGGTGGCGAGCCGGTGGCTGACCTGCGTGTGCGCGGTGCCAAGCTCAAGGGCATCGAGATTCCCGAAGCACTGGTGCCGCTGGCCATCGACGAGTTCCCGGTGCTGTTCATCGCGGCGGTCTGCGCCGAAGGCCGCACCGTTTTGCGTGGCGCCGAAGAACTGCGGGTGAAGGAGTCCGACCGTATCCAGGTGATGGCCGACGGCCTGACCAGCCTGGGCGTCAAGGTCGAGCCGACCGAAGATGGCATCATCATCGACGGTGGCCAGACCATCGGCGGCGGTGAAGTGCACAGCCACGGCGATCACCGTATCGCCATGGCCTTCAGCGTTGCCTCGTTGCGTGCCACTGCGCCGATCCGTATCCACGATGCTGCCAACGTCGCCACCTCGTTCCCCAACTTCCTCGCTCTGGCCGAGCAGGTTGGCATGCGTGTGGCCGTGGAGGGTCAGCAATGAGCCTCAACGCGCCGGTCATCACCATCGACGGGCCGAGCGGCTCGGGCAAGGGCACGGTTGCCGGTCTGCTGGCCAAACAGCTTGGCTGGAATCTGCTGGATTCCGGTGCGCTGTATCGCCTGCTGGCGTTCTGTGCACGCAACCACGGCGTCGACCTGAGCAACGAAGCTTCGCTCAAGCTGCTGGCCGCTCATCTGGACGTGCAGTTCCTCGCCGCCGCCGATGGCAAGCCACAGCGCATCATTCTCGAAGGCGAAGAAGTGACTGATGCCATTCGCAACGAGACCGTCGGTGCCGGCGCATCCCAGGTTGCCGCACTGCCCGCGGTACGTGACGCGTTGTTGCAGCGCCAGCGGGCCTTTCGTGAAGCGCCCGGGCTTATCGCCGACGGCCGCGATATGGGCACGGTGGTTTTCGCGGACGCGCCGCTGAAGGTTTTCCTGACCGCCAGCGCCGAGGAGCGTGCCAGTCGACGTTACCTGCAGTTGAAGGCGAAGGGCGATGATGTTAATCTCGCGAGTCTTCTCGATGAGATTCGGGCGCGCGATGAGCGTGATACCCAGCGTGCGGTGGCTCCGCTCAAGCCGGCAGCCGACGCAATTCAGCTGGATTCCACCCAGTTGTCCATCGAGCAGGTGCTTGAAAGAATCCTGAGCGAAGTCGCCAATCGCGACCTCGCCGGTTGAAAAGAGCCAGTTTCGGCTCGCAAGGGAGGCATACGGGGATACCAGTCCCAGTCCCGTAGGCCTCTTTTTATATGAATAAACCCGCATTGTCTGGAATGCGGAGCAGGGCGAATCCCCGCCCGACCCTACAGGAATCAACATGAGCGAAAGCTTTGCAGAACTTTTTGAAGAAAGCCTAAAGACCCTCGATATGCAACCGGGTGCCATCATCACTGGCATCGTGGTAGACATCGACGGCGACTGGGTTACCGTTCACGCTGGCCTGAAGTCCGAGGGCGTTATCCCTCTGGAGCAGTTCTTCAACGAACAAGGCGAGCTGACCATCAAGGTCGGTGACGAAGTACACGTAGCGCTGGACGCGGTCGAAGACGGCTTCGGTGAAACCAAGCTGTCCCGCGAAAAAGCCAAGCGCGCCGAGTGCTGGATCGTTCTGGAAGCAGCTTTCGCCGCTGAGGAAGTGGTCAAGGGCGTTATCAACGGTAAGGTTAAAGGCGGCTTCACTGTCGACGTTAACGGCATCCGTGCGTTCCTGCCAGGTTCTCTGGTTGATGTTCGTCCAGTGCGCGACACCACGCACCTGGAAGGCAAAGAGCTGGAATTCAAGGTCATCAAGCTTGACCAGAAACGCAACAACGTTGTCGTTTCCCGTCGTAGCGTCCTGGAAGCCGAAAACAGTGCCGAGCGCGAAGCGCTGCTGGAATCGCTGCAGGAAGGCCAACAGGTCAAAGGTATCGTCAAGAACCTCACCGACTACGGCGCATTCGTGGATCTGGGTGGCGTCGACGGCCTGCTGCACATCACCGACATGGCCTGGAAGCGTATCAAGCACCCGTCCGAGATCGTCAACGTTGGCGACGAGATCGACGTCAAGGTTCTGAAGTACGATCGCGAGCGTAACCGTGTTTCCCTGGGCCTGAAGCAACTGGGCGAAGACCCATGGGTTGCTATCAAAGCTCGTTACCCGGAAAGCACCCGCGTCATGGCGCGCGTGACCAACCTGACCGACTACGGCTGCTTCGCAGAGCTGGAAGAAGGCGTGGAAGGCCTGGTACACGTTTCCGAAATGGACTGGACCAACAAGAACATCCACCCGTCGAAAGTCGTTCAGGTTGGCGACGAAGTGGAAGTCATGGTTCTGGACATCGACGAAGAGCGTCGTCGTATTTCCCTGGGTATCAAGCAGTGCAAAACCAACCCATGGGAAGACTTCTCCGGTCAGTTCAACAAGGGTGACAAGATCTCCGGCACCATCAAGTCGATCACCGATTTCGGTATCTTCATTGGTCTGGACGGCGGCATCGACGGCCTGGTTCACCTGTCCGACATCTCCTGGAACGAAGTCGGCGAAGAAGCCGTACGTCGCTTCAAGAAGGGCGACGAGCTGGAAACCGTCATCCTGTCGGTTGACCCAGAGCGCGAGCGTATCTCCCTGGGCATCAAGCAACTGGAAGAAGATCCGTTCTCCGACTACGTTGCTGTCAACGACAAAGGCACCATCATTCGCGGTATCGTGAAAGAAGTCGACGCCAAGGGCGCTATCGTCACCCTGGCCGAAGGCATCGAAGCGACGCTGAAAGCCTCCGAAATCAGCCGTGACCGCGTTGAAGACGCGCGCAACGTTCTGAAAGAAGGCGAAGAAGTTGAAGCCAAGATCATCAGCGTCGATCGTAAGAGCCGTGTAATCAGCTTGTCGATCAAGTCCAAAGACGTTGAAGAAGAGAAAGAAGCCATTCAGAGCCTGCGCAACAAGCCAGAAGCTGCTGAAAGCACTGGTCCGACCACCATTGGTGATCTGATTCGTGCACAGATGGAAAACCAGAACTAAGTTCGGTTAATCCACAGAAAGGGCGACTTCGGTCGCCCTTTTTCATGCCCGTAGAAAAAGCCTCTTCGGCTCTGGAGCACCCCGCAAACCGGCCTCTGCAGGATCTGGATAGCGATCTGCAGTAAACGGCTATTGCCACCTCGTACCCGCTCTTAATCTGGCTCTGCCTGATACAAGAACAACGGAGGGTACGACCCATGACCGGCACATTCGACCGCCTTGCCCGGCAGCTTGCCGAATCCGTCCAGGAGGATCCTGCCAAGGGGATTTTCCGTTGCCGACGCGATGTTTTCACCGACCCCGACCTGTTCGAACTGGAGATGAAGCACATCTTCGAAAGCGGCTGGGTTTACCTCGCCCACGAGAGCCAGATTCCCGAGATCAACGATTACTTCACCACCCATATCGGCCGTCAGCCCGTGGTCATCACCCGCGACAAGACGGGCGAGCTACATGGCCTGATCAACGCCTGTGCCCACCGTGGTGCCGTGCTGTGCCGACGCAAGCAGGGTAACAAGGGCTCGTTCACCTGCCCATTCCACGGCTGGACCTTCAGCAATGCCGGCAAACTGCTCAAGGTCAAAGATGCCAAGACCGGTGGCTACCCGCAGAGCTTCGACTGCGAAGGCTCCCATGACCTCACGCATCTGGCGCGCTTCCAGAGTTACCGCGGCTTCCTGTTCGGCAGCCTCAGCGAGGCCGTGCCGGCGCTGGAAGACTACCTGGGCGAAACCCGGGTGATCATCGACCAGATCGTCGATCAGGCGCCGCAAGGCATCGAAGTGCTGCGCGGCAACTCCTCGTACTTCTATGACGGCAACTGGAAGCTGCAGATCGAGAATGGCGCCGATGGCTACCACGTCAGCTCGGTGCACTGGAACTACTCGGCAACCATGCAGCGCCGCAACTACGAAGCCGAAGGCACGCGTACCGTGGATGCCAACGGCTGGTCGAAGAGCGTCGGCGGTTTCTATGCCTACGAGTATGGCCACATCCTGTTGTGGACGCGGCTGATCAACCCGGACGTGCGCCCGGTGTTCGAGCACCGTGACGCGCTGGCTGCCAAGTTCGGCGATACCCGCGCCGACATCATCGTCGGCCAGACCCGCAACCTGTGCCTGTACCCCAACGTGTATCTGATGGACCAGTTCTCCACGCAGATTCGCGTGGTGCGGCCCATCGCCGTCGACAAGACCGAAGTGACCATCTACTGCTTCGCGCCGAAGGGCGAGAGCGACCAGGCCCGCGCGCTGCGTATCCGCCAGTACGAAGATTTCTTCAACGTCACCGGCATGGGCACACCCGACGATCTGGAAGAGTTTCGTGCCTGTCAGACCGGTTACGCCGGCCAGGCTGCGCAGTGGAACGACCTCAGCCGTGGTGCCAGTCACTGGATCGAAGGCGCCGATGACAACGCCAAGGCCATGGGCATGCAGCCGCTGCTCAGTGGCGTGAAGTCCGAGGATGAAGGGCTGTTCGTGCGCCAGCACGCCTACTGGGCGCAAGCCATGCAGAAGGCCATCGACAGCGAGCGCGCCAACCTGATCGCCAGCGACGCGGAGGACGTAGCATGAGCGCCAATCGCCAGCTGATCCTCGATTTCATCCACCGCGAAGCGCGCCTGCTCGACGACCGTCAGTGGGATGAATGGCTGGAATGCTATTCGAGCAAAGCGGTGTTCTGGATGCCGGCCTGGGACGATAACGACGGGCTGACCGAAGACCCGCAGCGGGAGATCTCGCTGATCTATTACCCCAACCGTGAAGGGTTGGAGGACCGGGTGTTTCGCATCAAGACCGAGCGCTCCAGTGCCAGTACGCCGGAGCCGCGTACCGCGCACTTCATCGCCAACCTGGAGGTGCTCGAGGAGAGTAGCGACGAGGTTCAGGTGCGCTTCAACTGGCAGACCCTGAGCCATCGCTACAAGAGCACCGATGTCTATTTCGGCACCTCGTTCTACCACCTGGACATGCGTGGCGATCAGCCGTTGATCACCCGCAAAAAGGTGGTGCTCAAGAACGATTACGTGCACCAGGTTCTCGACATCTATCACATCTGAGTCGATGCGCTGCCGCCTAGCTTCTGTGCCCGCTGGCAGCGCCGAGGTATTGCCATGACGTACACCATCGCCCTGAATTTCGAAGACGGGGTCACCCGCTTCATCGACTGCAAGGCCAATGAAAAGATACTGGATGCGGCCTATCGCAACCGCATCAACCTGCCCATGGACTGCTCCGACGGCGTATGCGGCACCTGCAAGTGCCGCTGCGAAGACGGCGAGTACGACCAGGGCGAGGACTACATCGAGGACGCTCTCAGCGAAGACGAAGCCGCCCAGGGCCTGGTGCTGACCTGCCAGATGGTGCCGGCCTCGGACTGCGTGGTCGCCGTCCCTGTGCCGTCCACCGCGTGCAAGACCGGCACGGGCAGCTTCGAAGGCGAGCTGGTGTCGATCACCGCGCACGCCGATGCGGCCCTGGAGGTGGTCTTCGATATTGCCAGCGGCGCAACGGCGCCGAGCTTTCTGCCGGGGCAGTACGTGAACATCGGCGTGCCGGGCGCCGGCCAGACTCGCGCTTACTCGTTCAGCAGCAAGCCGGGCGAGTCGCGCTTCAGCTTTCTGATCAAGCGTGTGCCAGGTGGGCTGATGAGCGCCTACCTGGATCAGGCGCAGCCGGGTGAGCGCCTGCAGTTCACCGGGCCATTGGGCACCTTCTACCTGCGCGAATTGCGCCGCCCGTTGCTGTTGCTGGCGGGCGGCACCGGCCTGGCGCCTTTTCTGTCGATGCTCGAAGTGCTGGCCGAGCGCGGCTGCGAGCAGCCGATCAGCCTGATCTACGGGGTCACCCGGGATCTCGATTTGGTGCTGGTCGAGCGCTTGCAGGCCCTGGCCGAGCGCTTGCCGACCCTGGCGTTGATCACCTGCGTGGCCGAGCCGCAGTCCGGGCATCCCCGCAAGGGCTACGTCACTCAGCATATGAGCGCAGCGATGCTCAACGACGGCGAGGTCGACGTTTACCTGTGCGGGCCGCCGCCGATGGTCGATGCCGTGCGCGCCCACTTCAGCGAGCAGGGCGTCACGCCAGCCAGTTTCCATTACGAGAAGTTCACCCCGACCCTGGTGGTCAGCACCGATCGGCAAGCCCTGACGGCCTGAGGAGAGCACCATGCACAAGCGATTCGACAGCAAGGTGGCGCTGGTTACCGGCGCAGCGCAGGGCATCGGTCGGCGGGTCGTCGAGCGCCTGGCTGCAGAAGGCGCACGCGTCGTGGCGGTGGACCGGGCCGAACTGGTTCACGAACTGCGGGACGAGTTGGGGCAGGGCGCCGAGCTGCTAACCCTGACCGCTGACCTGGAGCGCTACGGCGACTGCCAGCAGGTGGTCAAGCAGGCCGTCGAGCGTTTTGGCCGCCTGGACATTCTGATCAACAACGTCGGCGGCACCATCTGGGCGAAGCCGTTCGAGCATTACCGCGAAGAGGAAATCGAAGCCGAGGTGCGCCGCTCGCTGTTCCCGACCTTGTGGTGCTGCCATGCCGCCTTGCCGGTGATGCTGGAGCAGGGGGCAGGGGCCATCGTCAACGTGTCGTCCATTGCCACCCGCAGCCTCAATCGCGTGCCTTATGGCGCGGCCAAGGGGGGCGTCAACGCGCTGACCGCCTGCCTGGCGTTCGAGAACGCGCAGCGGGGTATTCGCGTCAACGCCACCGCACCGGGGGGCACCGAGGCGCCGCCACGGCGCATCCCGCGCAATGCCGCCGAACAGAGCGAACAGGAAAAGGGCTGGTATCAGCAGATCGTCGATCAGACCCTCGACAGCAGCCTGATGAAGCGCTACGGCACGCTCGACGAGCAGGTCGGCGCCATCCTGTTTCTGGCCTCCGACGAGGCCTCCTACATCACTGGCGTGACCCTGCCGGTCGGCGGTGGTGATCTCGGCTGACGGCTTCACACGAGTCCAACAGGGCGGCAACGCCGGCCACGGCTTCACAACAACAATAAGAGACCCATGCCATGCGTAACCTCGACGTCAACGACGTAATCGACAATGCACGCTTCAATTCCTTCCACTGGCTGGTGATGTGCCTGTGCGCCTTGCTGCTGATATTCGATGGCTACGACCTGTTCATCTATGGCGTAGTGCTGCCGGTGATCATGAAGGAGTGGGGGCTCACGCCTCTGCAGGCCGGCGCTCTGGGCAGCTACGCGCTGTTCGGCATGATGTTCGGCGCGCTGTTGTTCGGCAGCCTGGCCGACAAGATCGGCCGCAAGAAGGGCATCGCGATCTGCTTTGCGCTGTTCAGCGTGGCGACCATCGTCAATGGCTTTGCCAGTAACCCGACCGAGTTCGGTATCTGTCGCTTTATCGCCGGTCTTGGCTGCGGCGGCCTGATGCCCAACGCGGTGGCGCTGATGAACGAATACGCGCCGAAGAAAATACGCAGCACTCTGGTGGCGGTGATGTTCAGTGGCTATTCGCTCGGCGGCATGCTCTCGGCTGGCGTGGGGATCTTCATGCTGCCGCGTTTCGGCTGGGAGTCGATGTTCTTCGCCGCCGCGCTGCCACTGCTGCTGTTGCCGGTGATTCTCTACTACCTGCCCGAATCGATTGGCTTTCTGGTGCGCCGGGGCGAGCATGACAAGGCCCGCGCCTTGCTCAATCGCCTCGACCCCGCCCAGACGCTGGGCGCCGATGTGCAACTGACCATCAATGAGCGCAAGGGCGGTGGCGTATCGGTGCTGGAGTTGTTTCGCAATGGCCTGGCGGTGCGCACCCTGTCGATTTGGGTGGCGTTCTTCTGCTGCCTGCTGATGGTCTACGCGCTGAGCTCCTGGTTGCCGAAACTGATGGCCAACGCCGGTTACAGCCTGGGGTCGAGCCTGTCGTTCCTGTTGGCCCTGAACTTCGGCGGCATGGCTGGAGCAATTCTCGGCGGCTGGCTGGGCGACCGTTTCAACCTGACCAAGGTCAAGGTCGGCTTCTTCATCGCCGCTGCCGTGTCGATCAGCCTGCTCGGCTTCAAGAGCCCGACGCTGATGCTCTACCTGCTGATCTTCATCGCCGGGGCGACCACCATCGGCACGCAGATCCTGCTGTACGCCGGCACCGCCCAGCTCTACGGCCTGTCGATCCGCTCCACCGGCCTTGGCTGGGCCTCGGGTATTGGCCGCAACGGCGCCATCGTCGGCCCGCTGCTCGGTGGTGCGCTGATGGGCATCGAGTTGCCGCTGCAACTCAACTTCATGGCCTTCGCCATCCCTGGCGCCATAGCGGCCCTGGCCATGCTGGTGTTCGCGCTGAACAGCGCCCGCTCCGAAAGAGTCAGCCTGCAACCCAGCAAAGCCTGATCGCCACCTCCATCCGTACCCTGATCCATCTCCGTTCACCTCATCGGTGAACTGGGAGCGGCTGCGGCCGCCCGCTTGACGGAGCGAAACAATGACGCTGTTCAAGGACATGTCGCTGTCGGCGCTCGTCGCCGGCTTTATCGCCACGGTGATTTCCTATGCCGGGCCGCTGGTGATCATCTTCCAGGCGGCGCGCACGGCGGGTTTGCCGGCCGAGGTGCTGTCGTCGTGGATCTGGGCGATCAGCATCGGCAGTGGCGTGCTGGGCATCGTGCTCAGCTTGCGCTACCGAGCGCCAGTGGTGATCGCCTGGTCGGCGCCGGGCTCGGCGCTGCTGGTCAGCCTGTTGCCGCACGTGAGCGTCGGCGAGGCGGTGGGCGCCTACCTGATCGCCAACCTGATCGTGCTGTTGGTAGGCCTGAGTGGTGCCTTCGACAAACTGGCCGCCCGGCTGCCGCTGTCGGTGTGCTCGGCGATGCTGGCGGGCATTCTGTTCAGCTTTGGCAGCGCGCTGTTCACCTCGCTGCAGGAGCAGCCGCTGCTGGTGCTGGCGATGTTCGTGACCTATCTGGTGTGCAAGCGCCTGTCGCCGCGCTATGCGGTGCCGGCGGTGTTGCTGGTCGGCGTCGGTCTGGTGATCGGCCGTGGCGAGCTGAGCGCCGATGCCTGGGTGATCGGCCTGGCCACACCGGTGTGGATCACCCCGCAGTTTTCGCCGATGGCGATACTCAATATCGGCGTGCCGCTGGCCGTGGTGGCGCTGACCGGGCAATTCATACCGGGCATGGCCGTGCTGCGCAGCAGCGGTTACGGCCAGGTGCCGGCACGGCCGTTGTTGGCGGGCTGTGGCCTGGGCAGCTTGCTGCTGGCGCCCTTTGCCTGCCATGGCCTGGCGCTGGGGGCGATTACCGCGGCGATCTGTACCGGCCGTGAGGCCCATGAGCGCCCCGAGCGGCGCTATGTAGCCGGGGTGGCCGGCGGCGTTTTCTACCTGCTGTTCGGCCTGTTCGGGGCAACCCTGGTCAGCCTGTTCACTGCCTTCCCCCAGGCATTGGTGGCGGCACTCGCAGGGCTTGCACTGTTCGGGGCGATAGCAGCTTCCCTGGCCGGCGCCATGGCCGTGCCGCAAGAGCGTGAAGTCGCGCTGGTGGCCTTTCTGGTTACTGCGTCGGGCATGTCCTTTCTCGGTCTGTCGGCGGCGTTCTGGGGGCTGATTTTCGGCCTGTTCGCCCATTGGCTGCTGATCCATAAAACCGCGCCCGGCGCCGCGCAGGCCGTGCGCTCCCGGCCCGACCAAGCGACCCGCTGAACCCCGATTTTCCTGATCCGGCTCTCCGCGCTGTCTGGCGTGGGGCGCCGCTGTACCCATGCAATAACAACAAGAGCAGAGCAATCATGAGTAAGCATCAGACTACCTTGTGCGTATTTTCCCTGAGCGTGCTGAGCTTGCCGGCTGCCGTGCAGGCCGCCAACGAAGGCTTCGTCGAGGGGGCCAGCGCGACCCTGCAGGCGCGCAACTACTACTTCAGCCGGGATTTCTCCGACATCGTCGGCGCCAACCGGCAGTTCAAGGCCGAGGAATGGGCCCAGGGTTTCATCCTCGACTTCAAGTCCGGCTACACGCCTGGCGTGGTCGGCTTCGGTCTGGATGCCCAGGGACTGCTCGGCATCAAGCTCGACAGCAGCCGCGACCGGGTCAACACCGGGCTGCTGCCGGTGCACGACAACGGCGAGGCCGCCGACGAATACAGCCGTCTCGGTGTGGCGCTGAAGGCTCGCTATTCGCAGACCGAACTGCGCGTCGGTGAGCTGCAGCCCAACCTGCCGGTGCTGACCTTCAGTGATATCCGCCTGCTGCCACCGAGCTACCAGGGCGCCTCGCTGGTGTCCCGGGAGATCGACGGCCTGACTCTGCAGGGTGGCCACCTGCGCTCCACCAGCCTGCGCAACGAGGCCGGCGACGACAAGCTGCAGGCCATGCTCGGCCATGTCCCACAGCGCCAGGTCAGCAGCGACGCGTTCAACTACCTGGGCGCCGACTACGCCTTCAACGATAAGCGCACCACCGCCAGCCTGTGGTACGCGCAGCTCGAGGACATCTACAACCAGCGTTTCGTCGGTCTCAAGCACAGCCAGCCAATGGGCGCCTGGACCCTGGGCGCCAACCTCGGCTACTTCGACAGCCAGGAAGATGGCGACAAGCTGCTCGGCACTATCGATAACCAGGCCTTTTACTCGCTGATTTCGGCCAAGCACGGCGGTCATACCTTCTATGTCGGCTACCAGGCGATGTTCGGCGACAACCCGTTCCCGCGGGTATTCGCCAACGTCACGCCGCTGGGCAACGAGGTGCCGACCTATGAGTTCGCCTACACCGACGAGCGCTCCTGGCAGGCGCGTTACGACTACGACTTCGCCGCCCTCGGCGTGCCTGGCCTGACCACCACGGTGCGCTACATCCGCGGCAACAACGTTGACACCGGGCGCGGCTTCGAAGGCAAGGATCGCGAGCGCGACCTGGATATCGGCTATGTAGTGCAGAGCGGGGCGCTCAAGGGACTGGGCGTGCGCGTGCGTAACGTCGAGGCGCGTTCAAACTACCGCAGCGATATCGACGAGAACCGGCTGATCCTTTCTTACACCTGGACGTTGCTGTGAGGCGCTGGCGGTAGTCCTTTAGGGGCTCGTGTTGATTGCGTAATCCGCCGTCTTGGAGTCCTCCTGTGGGTGTGGGGCGGGGACGCCCAGTCCACGCCCGCGATTTTTCGCGCGCATGGCGCGCTCCCACAGGGATCGTGGATGGCCGTGGCTTATCTTGCTGATCGGCGATAGCTAATGCTTGCGCCGTAGCAATTATTGATGGGTTCCACCCATCCTACGGGCCTGACTCAGTCGTAGTGTGGACGACGCTTCAACCGTCCACCGCACTGCAGGCGTAATGGTGGATGAAAAGAGCATCATCCACCATTACGCCTTGGAGGTTCGTCACCGCGACTCAATAGGGTGATCACTCGAGGTCCAGATTCTTCACCAGCTTCAGGCAGCGCTTGAGCAGTGGCGAATCATCGTCCTTGCGGTAGCTGATCACGATGGGTGACGTGGCGCTGGCGTCGAGCAGCGGCGTATAGCCGATATCGTCGCGGTGCAGGCGCTGCACGGAGGCCGGCACCAGGCTAATGCCGATGCCGGCGGCAACCAGGCCGATGGCGGTCTGCAGTTCGTTGGTCATCTGCGCCACGCGAATCTTAAGGTCGTTGCGGGCGAACAGGGCCAGTACATGGTCGGCGTAGCTGGGCCGCGGTGACGCCGGGTAGAGCACGAACGGCTCGCGAGCCAGTTCCTCCAGCGAAGCCGGAGCGGCCAGCAGGCGGTGGCCGGCGGGCAGGGCGGCGACCAGCGGATCCTGGCGGATCACTTCCTGGACGATGGCCGGGTCTTCGATATGGATGCGGCCGAAGCCGATATCGATACGGCCGCGTTTGAGCGCTTCGACCTGGGGCAGGGTGGTCAGCTCGGACAAGCCCAGTTCGATGGCAGCCTCGGCGCGCAGCTGGCGGATCAGCTCGGGTAGCGCGCCATACAGGGTCGAGGGTGCGAAGCCGATACCGAACCAGCGTCGCTGCCCTTCGGCGATGCGCCGGGTGTCGTCGCTGACACGGCCCAACTGCTCGAGCAATTGGACGGAATGTTCATAGAAGAACCGCCCGGCCTCGGTCAGGCGCAGCGGCCGGCCGCGCTCGATCAAGGCCACCCCCAACTCGTCTTCCAGTTGCTGGATCTGCCGGCTCAGCGGCGGCTGGGCGATATGCAGGCGTTCGGCTGCGCGGGTGAAATTGAGGGTTTCCGCGAGCACGCGAAAGTAACGCAAATGGCGCAGCTCCATGATACCTCCAGGGTATGAAACCAGACCGATTCAATATTGGACTGCCTGATTTGCTGAGGTCAATCTGTGCCCAGACAAAAATAAAACCTGAAGGATATGCTCGTGCTCACTCGCATCCTTTGTTCTTCTGCTCCTCTGCTGCCGGCCGGCTTCGTGAACGAGGCGCCCCGGGGCGTCGTTTCTCTGGCGCCTGCCCGTTGCCCCTTGCACACGGATCACCGCCCATGAGCCTCCCGCTGATCGAAAGCCTCGAGACCCTGATCGTCGACCTGCCGACCATTCGCCCGCACAAGCTGGCCATGCACACCATGCAGCACCAGACCCTGGTGATCCTGCGGTTGCGCTGCAGCGACGGTATCGAGGGCGTCGGTGAAGCCACCACCATCGGTGGCCTGGCCTATGCCGGGGAAAGCCCGGAAAGCATCAAGACCAATATCGATACCTACTTCGCACCGCTGTTGGTCGGACAGCCGGCCGGCAACATCAACGCCGCCATGCTGCGTATCGACCGCAGCGTGCGCGCCAACACCTTTGCCCGCTCGGCCGTGGAAACCGCGCTGCTCGACGCCCAGGGCAAACGCCTTGGCCTGCCGGTCGCCGAGCTGCTCGGTGGCCGTGTACGTGACGGCCTGGAAGTGGCCTGGACGCTGGCCAGCGGCGATACCAGCAAGGACATCGACGAAGCCGAGCGCATGCTCGACCTGCGTCGCCACCGGATTTTCAAGCTGAAGATCGGCAGCCGCGATGCCGCGCTGGATATCGCCCACGTGGCGGCGATCAAGCGCGCATTGGGCGAGCGTGCCAGCGTGCGGGTCGACGTCAACCAGGCGTGGAGCGAGGCAGTGGCCATTCGCGCCTGCCAGGCGCTCGGTGATGCCGGCGTCGACCTGATCGAGCAACCGATTCCCCGTCAGGACGTACAGGCCCAGGCCCGCGTCAGCGCCCGCAGCCCGGCGCCGATCATGGCCGATGAAGCCATCGAGAGCGTGGAAGACAGCTTCAACCTGGCCCGTGGCGGCGCCGCACCGGTATTCGCCCTGAAGATCGCCAAGAATGGCGGCCCACGCGCCGTGCTGCGCAGCGCTTACATCGCCGAAGCGGCAGGCATCGCCCTGTACGGCGGCACCATGCTCGAAGGCAGCGTCGGCACCCTGGCGTCGGCCCATGCCTTCGCCACCCTGAGCAAGCTGGAATGGCACACCGAGCTGTTCGGCCCGCTGCTGCTGACCGAGGACATCCTGGTCAACGTGCCGGTGTATCGCGATTTCGAACTGAAGATTCCGACCACGCCGGGCCTTGGCGTGGAGCTCGACGAAGAGCGCCTGCAGCGTTTCTGCCGCCGCTGAACCTGAATTCCAAAGGAGCTAGCCATGCTGTTTCACGTACGCATGACCGTAACACTGCCGACCGACATGCCCGCCGAGCAGGCCGCGCGCCTCAAGGCTGACGAGAAGGAACTGGCCCAGCGCCTGCAGCGCGAAGGCACCTGGCGTCACCTCTGGCGCATCGCCGGGCTTTACGCCAATGTCAGCATTTTCGATGTGGCCGATGCCCAGGCTTTGCATGACACGCTGATGCAATTGCCGCTGTATCCGTACATGGACATCGAGGTCATGGCGCTGTGTCGCCACCCGTCCTCGATCCACGATGACGAACGCTGATCGGCGCCATTTGCTCGCCTGATCCGATCCAGACAACAACAAGATGAGGAAACAAGCCATGACCGTACGTATCGCCCAGACCGTCGAAGTGCAGAAGTTCTTCGAAGACGCCGCCGGCTTCACCAATGACGGCGGTAATGCCCGGATGAAAACGGTGATCCACCGTGTGCTCAACGACACGGCGAAGATCATCGAAGACCTGCAGATCACCCCGGAAGAGTTCTGGAAGGCGGTGAACTACCTCAACGAACTGGGCGCTCGCCAGGAGGCGGGTCTGGTCGTCGCCGGCCTGGGTATCGAGCACTACCTCGACATGCTGATGGACGCCGAAGACGAAGAGGCCGGCCGCACCGGCGGCACCCCGCGCACCATCGAAGGCCCGCTGTACGTGGCTGGCGCGCCGCTGAGCAAGGGCGAAGCGCGCCTGGACGACGGCAATGACGCAGGCACGCCGCTGTTCATGCAGGGGCGGGTGTTCGACACCGATGGCAAGCCGCTGGCTGGCGCTATCGTCGACGTATGGCACGCCAACACCGGGGGTACCTACTCGTACTTCGACCCAGCGCAATCGGAATTCAACCTGCGCCGCCGCATCGAGACCGACGCCGAAGGCCGTTATCGCTTCCGCAGCATCGTACCGTCTGGCTACGGTTGCCCGCCGGATGGCCCGACCCAGCAACTGCTCGATCAGCTCGGCCGCCATGGTCAGCGTCCGGCCCACGTGCACTTCTTCATATCGGCACCGGGTCATCGCCATCTGACTACCCAGATCAACCTGGATGGCGACAAGTACCTGCACGACGACTTCGCCTACGCCACCCGTGATGAGCTGATCGCCAAGATCGACTTTTTCGACGATGCCGAGCGCGCCAAAGCCCATGGCGTGCAAGGGCGCTTCGCGGAAATCGAGTTCGATTTCACCCTGCAGTCCACTGCCGAGCCCAAGGCGCAAAAACGCCACGAGCGGGTTCGCGCGCTGGAGGCGTAAGCCCAACGCCTTGTAGGTAGCGCTCGCCGTGCTGCCTCTCGTCTGCCTCAGCGCAGGCGAGGGGCCGCGCGGCGCCCTGCATTGAGCGCCTGTTTTTCGCATGCCTGGGAGAGATGTAACCCTTTGTCACGCTGACGTATCGCGTTACCAGGGGAGGGTTAGAATCGCCGGACGATTAGCGGATTGCCGGCTAGCGGCGATTCAGCCTTATAAGAAAAACAACGAGGCCTGATGATGAGCAATGTCTTGCTGAGCGCGCGCAGCAGTGTGTTCGAGCGCGCCGATCCTTACGCGGTGTCCGAGTATGTCAATCAGCACGTCGGTGCTCACTGCATTCGCCTGCCCACCAGCGGTTTTCCCGAGGCGAGCCTCAATCACCGCAAGTTCGCCAGCCTCGATCTGTGCCGCATCAGCTACGGTGGCAGCGTGCGCGTCACCTCGCCGGCGCTGGAAACCATCTACCACCTGCAGGTATTGCTCAAGGGCCATTGCCGCTCGCAGTGCCGCGGCCAGGAACACTTTTACGTGCCGGGCGAGCTGCTGCTGATCAACCCGGACGACCCGGTGGATCTGACCTATTCGGCCGATTGCGAGAAATTCATCGTCAAGCTGCCGGTCAGCCTGTTCGAGAACACCTGTCTGGAAAACCGCTGGATGCTGCCGCAAAGCGGTATCCGCTTCAGCGCCGCACGTCACGACATGGGTGAGCTCGAAGGGTTTTCCAACCTGCTGATGCTGATCTGTGAAGAAGCCGAAGCCGCCTCCAGCATGCCTCAGGTGCAGGAGCACTACGTGCGTATCATCGCCAGCAAGCTGCTGGGCCTGCTGGGCAACAACGTGCAGCGCGTGCAGCCGCAATCCCAGGGCGGCTCCTTCGAGCAGGTCGTCGATTACATCGAACAGCACCTGACGCAGGACATCGGCATCGAGCAGTTGGTAACGGTCGCCCGGGTCAGCGAACGGTCGCTGTATGCCCTGTTCGAGCGCCATGCCGGCATCAGCCCCAAGGATTACATCCGCCAGCGCAAGCTCGAACGCATCCATGCCCAGTTGCTCGACCCCGCCTGCAAGGTGCGCAGCGTTACCGAGATCGCCCTGGACCACGGCTTTCTGCACCTGGGGCGTTTCGCCGAAGCTTACCGCCGGTGCTTTGGTGAGCTGCCGTCGGAGACCTACAAGCGCAACCGCTGAGCCGGTTGGGCGAGGGGAGTGATAGGTTTATAAGTCTTGTTCGATTATCGAACGGATAGTCGATTATCGGATTGTTAGCCGCCTACTGGATGAGTACCTTGTGACCATACGGCAAATCGCCGCCCACGGTATCCAGAGCAACAAGACGAGAACGACCATGGCTGAGATTCTCTCCCTGCGCGAAGCGGTCGAACGCTTCGTTCACGATGGCGACACCGTTGCCCTCGAAGGCTTCACCCACCTGATTCCGACCGCTGCGTCCCATGAGCTGATCCGTCAGAACAAGAAGGATCTGACCCTGGTGCGCATGACCCCCGATCTGGTCTACGACCTGCTGATCGGGGCCGGTTGCGCCAAGCGGCTGATCTTCTCCTGGGGCGGTAACCCCGGTGTCGGTTCGCTGCACCGCCTGCGTGATGCCGTCGAGAAGCACTGGCCGCACAAGCTGGAAATCAGCGAGCACAGCCACGCCGCCATGGCCAACGCTTATGTCTCCGGCGCCTCCAACCTGCCGTTCGCCGTACTGCGCGGCTATCAGGGTTCGGACCTGGTCAAGGTCAACCCGGATATCAAGTTCATCGAATGCCCGTTCACCGGCGAGAAGCTGGCGGCGATTCCCAGCGTGCGCCCGGACGTCACCGTGATCCACGCGCAGAAAGCCGACCGCAAGGGCAACGTGCTGATCCAGGGCATCCTTGGCGTGCAGAAGGAAGCCGCCCTGGCCGCCAAGCGTTGCATCGTCACCGTCGAGGAAATCGTCGACGACCTGCAGGCACCGATGAACGCCTGCGTGCTGCCAACCTGGGCACTGACCGCGGTCTGCGTGGTGCCTGGCGGCGCCCATCCGTCCTATGCCCACGGTTACTACGAGCGCGACAACCGCTTCTACCAGGCCTGGGACCCGATTGCCCGTGACCGCGAAACCTTCACCGCGTGGATCGACGAATACATCCGCGGCACCGAGGATTTTGCGCAGTACCAGGCGAAAGTGAATGGGGAGGCCAAGTGATGAGCGACTTCAATACCAATGAAATGATGACCGTGGCCGCCGCGCGCCGCCTCGGCAATGGCAGCGTGTGCTTCGTCGGCATCGGCCTGCCATCCAAGGCCGCCAACCTGGCGCGCCTGACCCACGCGCCGGAAGTGGTGCTGATTTATGAATCCGGCCCGATTGGCGCCAAGCCAAGCGTGCTGCCGCTGTCCATCGGTGATGGCGAGCTGGCTGAAACCGCGGACACCGTGGTGCCGACCGGCGAGATCTTCCGCTACTGGCTGCAAGGCGGGCGCATCGACGTCGGCTTCCTCGGCGCCGCCCAGGTCGACAAGTTCGGCAACATTAACACCACCGTGATCGGCGATTACCACGCGCCGAAAGTGCGCCTGCCGGGCGCTGGCGGCGCGCCGGAGATTGCCGGCAGCGCCAAGAAAGTGCTGATCATCCTCAAGCAGGGTCATCGCACCTTCGTCGACAAACTGGCGTTCATCACTTCGGTCGGCCATGGCGAAGGTGGTGACCACCGCAAGCGCCTGGGCCTGCCGGGCGAAGGCCCGGTGGCGATCATCACCGACCTGTGCATCATGGAGCCGGAAGCCGGCAGCAACGAATTCATCGTTACCTCGCTGCACCCGGGGGTGACCCGTGAGCAGGTGATCGAGAACACCGGCTGGCAGATCCGTTTCGCCGACAACGTGACCACCACCGAGGCGCCGAAAGCCGAGGAACTGGCTGCCCTGCGTGATCTGGAAGCGCGTACTGCCGCTGCCCATGGGCAGAAGGGTGGTGACGAATGAGCCGCGAGGTATTTATCTGCGACGCCGTGCGCACGCCAATCGGGCGCCTCAACGGTGCGCTCTCCGCAGTGCGCGCCGACGACCTGGCGGCGATCCCGCTCAGGGCGCTGGTCGAGCGCAACCCACAGGTCGACTGGTCGGCGGTCGATGAAGTATTCATGGGCTGCGCCAACCAGTCTGGCGAAGACAACCGCAACGTCGCCCGTATGGCGCTGCTGCTGGCTGGCCTGCCGGAAAGCGTGCCGGGCGTGACGCTGAATCGTCTATGTGCTTCGGGCATGGAAGCGGTCGGTGCTGCGTTCCGCGCCATCACCTCGGGCGAGATGGAGTTGGCCATTGCCGCCGGCGTCGAGTCGATGACCCGCGCGCCCTATGTGATGGGCAAGGCCGACAGCGCCTTTGGCCGTGGCCAGAAGCTGGAAGACACCACTCTGGGCTGGCGCTTCGTCAACCCGTTGATGAAAGAGCAGTACGGCGTCGACCCGATGCCGGTCACCGGTGACAACGTCGCCGAGGAGTATGGCGTCAGCCGCGCCGACCAGGACGCCTTTGGCCTGCGTAGCCAGCAGCGCGCTGCCGCTGCCCAGGAAGCCGGTTACTACGCCGAAGAAATCGTCCCGGTGGTGATCAAGACCAGGAAGGGCGAAGTGGTTGTCGACACCGATGAGCACCCGCGCGCCGACACCACTGCCGAAGGCCTGGCCAAGCTGAAGCCGGTCAACGGCCCGGACAAGACCGTTACCGCGGGCAACGCCTCGGGCCTCAACGATGGTGCCTCGGCGATGATTCTGGCTTCTGCCGAAGCGGTTAGGAAATATGGGCTCAAGCCCCGCGCCAAGGTGCTGGGCATGGCCAGCGGTGGCGTGGCGCCACGCATCATGGGCGTCGGCCCGGTGCCGGCGGTGCGCAAGCTGCTGGCGCGCCTGAACCTGAGCATCGAGCAGTTCGACGTGATCGAGCTGAACGAAGCCTTCGCCGCCCAGGGCCTGGCAGTGACCCGCGACCTCGGCTTGCCGGACGACAGCCCCAAGGTCAACCCGAACGGCGGCGCCATCGCCCTTGGCCATCCGCTGGGCATGAGCGGCAACCGCCTGGTACTGACCGCCGTGCACCACCTGGAAAAGACCGGCGGCAAGCTTGGTTTGGCGACCATGTGCGTGGGTGTAGGGCAGGGGCTGGCGCTGGCTATCGAGCGGGTTTAGGGCCTGTTTGCGAAGTGGTGAAAACGGTCGTTCGCCTCGTAGGTGGATGGCGCTTTTTTCATCCACCGTTGCGATTGCTGCGGTGGACGGATAAAGCGCCACCCACCCTGTGGCACTCGACCCACATAGGGTTTGACGTCGACCGCGTATTTTGTGGGAGGGCGCCATGCGCCCGATTCGCGGGCATGGCCCGCTCCCACGATCATGACCAAGCCGCCAGTTCTATTGCTAAGACGACTTCCGAGGTTTCGTTTGTCCTCGCCAGGGCGCGGTCCACGACCCCGTGGCCTGGCGGGGATGAGCGACTCGAAATGACGAATCATTTTGTTACAGGTGGTGTCGGAGTAGGGAACAGTCCTGTTTCCTACCAGTGAGTATCCATGATGAGTACTGAAGCCAGCGCGGCGTACCAAGCCCCCAACTACAGCCCGGAAGAGCGCCGCAAGCGCATCTTCGCCATCGTCGGTGCCTCCTCGGGCAATCTGGTCGAGTGGTTCGACTTCTACGTGTATGCCTTCTGCGCGATCTACTTCGCGCCGGCTTTCTTTCCCTCCGATGACCCGACCGTGCAGCTGCTCAATACCGCAGGCGTATTCGCTGCCGGCTTTCTGATGCGGCCGATCGGTGGCTGGGTGTTTGGCCGGGTTGCCGACAAATACGGCCGCAAGGTCTCGATGATGATCTCGGTGCTGATGATGTGCCTCGGCTCGCTGGCCATCGCCTGCATGCCGACCTACAGCAGCATCGGCACCCTGGCGCCCGTGCTGCTGTTGCTGGCGCGGCTGTTCCAAGGCCTGTCGGTGGGCGGCGAGTACGGCACCACCGCCACCTACATGAGCGAAGTGGCGCTCAAGGGCCAGCGCGGCTTCTTCGCCTCCTTCCAGTACGTCACCCTGATCGGCGGGCAACTGCTCGCGGTGCTGGTCGTGGTGATCCTGCAGCAGACGCTGAGCGAGGATGAACTGCGCGCCTGGGGCTGGCGTATCCCGTTCGTGATCGGCGCCATGGCTGCCGTGGTGGCGTTCTACCTGCGCCGCTCGCTGGACGAAACCGCCAAGCAGGATCAGATCGGCAACAAGGAATCGGGCAGCATTGCCTACCTGTTCAAACACCACAAGGCTGCGTTCTTCACCGTGCTGGGCTACACCGCCGGTGGCTCGCTGATCTTCTATACCTTCACCACCTACATGCAGAAGTACCTGGTCAACTCGGCCGGCATGAGCGCCAAGATGGCCAGCGGCATCATGACCGGTGCGCTGTTCCTGTTCATGATCATGCAGCCACTGTTCGGCGCGCTGTCCGACCGTATCGGCCGGCGCACCTCGATGCTCTGGTTCGGCGCTCTGGGCGCTATCTGCACCTGGCCGATCCTGGCCTTGCTGCACACCGTGCAGAGCCCGGTGATGGCCTTCCTGTTGATCATCGCAGCGCTGGCCATCGTCAGCCTGTACACCTCGATCAGCGGCCTGGTGAAGGCCGAGATGTTTCCGCCGGAAGTCCGCGCCCTCGGCGTCGGCCTGGCCTATGCGGTGGCCAACGCGCTGTTTGGCGGCTCGGCTGAATATGTTGCCCTGGGCCTGAAATCCATCGGTATGGAACAGACCTTCTACTGGTACGTATCAGGCATGATGGTGCTGGCCTTTCTGGTCAGCCTGCGCCTGCCGCGGCAGGCCAGTTACCTGCATCACGATCATTGACCACGGAGTGTTCGCTGTATGAGTTCCAGGCCCGCTAGCCAGCTGTTCGATGCCTACTTCACGGGTGCGCCGATGCGCCAGGTGTTCAGCGACCATGGCCGGGTGCAGGGCATGCTCGACTTCGAGGCGGCGCTGGCACGGGCCGAAGCGGCGGCCGGGGTGATTCCCCGTGAGGTGGTGGCCGATATCGAGGCCGCCTGCCGGGCTGAACTCTATGACTTCGACGCCCTGGCTATCGCCATCGGCAGCGCCGGCAACTCGGCGATTCCATTGGTCAAGGCGCTGGGCAAGCGCATCGCGGCGAGCAATGCCGAAGCCGAGCGCTACGTGCATATGGGCGCCACCAGCCAGGACGCCATGGACAGCGGCCTGGTGCTGCAACTGCGCGCGGCCATCGACCTGCTGGAGCGCGACCTCGAAACCTTGAGCCGGCAGCTGGCCGAGCAGGCCCAGCGCCATGCGGCTACGCCGATGGCCGGGCGCACCTGGCTGCAGCACGCCACGCCGGTCACCCTGGGTATGAAGATCGCCGGCTGGCTCGGTGCCATCGACCGCCATCGCCAGCGCCTCGACGAAATCAAACCACGCCTGCTGTGCCTGCAGTTTGGCGGCGCTTCCGGCAGCCTGGCGGCGTTGGGCGACAAGGCCTGGTCGGTGGTGGGTGCCCTGGCGGCTGAGCTGGATCTGCAACTGCCCGAGCAACCCTGGCACACCCAGCGTGATCGCCTGGTCGAGTTCGCCAGCCTGCTCGGCTTGATTGCCGGCAGCCTGGGCAAAATGGGCCGTGACATCAGCCTGCTGATGCAAACCGAAGCCGGCGAGCTGTTCGAACCCTCGGCGCCAGGCAAAGGTGGCTCCTCGACCATGCCGCACAAGCGCAACCCGGTGGGTGCTGCCGTGCTGATCGGTGCTGCCACCCGCGCGCCCGGGCTGGTCGCCACCATGTTCGCCGCCATGCCCCAGGAGCACGAGCGCAGCCTCGGCCTGTGGCACGCCGAGTGGGAGACGCTGCCCGAGCTGTGCTGCCTGGTATCCGGCGCCCTGCAGCAGGCTCTGATCATGGTGCCCGACCTCGAAGTGGATGCCGAACGCATGGCCGCCAACCTGGAATTGACCCGCGGCCTGGTGCTTGCCGAGGCGGTGAGCATCGCCCTGGCGCGGCGCATTGGCCGCGACGCCGCCCACCATCTGGTCGAGCAATGCTGCAAACAGGCGGTGCAGGAGGGCGTTCATCTGCGCGACGTGCTGGGCGCCAATGCCGAGGTCACCGCGCAACTGTCTGCCGAAGAACTGGATCGTCTGCTCGACCCCGCCCATTACCTGGGCCAGGCGCAGCGCTGGGTCGACCGTGCGGTGGCTCAGCACCGCTCAGCGAGTCACTGAATCGTTTTCCCGTTAGGAGATTGTCATGCCTGTCGTATCCCTCGCCGATGGCGACCTGAACTACCTGCTCGAAGGCCCGGCCGATGCACCGGTGCTGGTGCTTTCCAACTCCCTGGGCACCAACCTGCATATGTGGGATGCGCAGATCCCGGCGTTCAGCGAACATTTCCGGGTGCTGCGTTACGACACCCGCGGTCATGGCCAGTCGCTGGTCACGCCCGGCTTCTACAGCATCGAGCAGAACGGCCGCGACGTGCTGGCGCTGCTCGATGCGCTGAACATCGACAAGGCGCATTTCTGCGGCCTGTCCATGGGCGGCCTGATCGGCCAGTGGCTGGCGATCAATGCCGCCTCGCGCGTGGATCGTCTGGTGCTGTGCAACACCGCCGCCAAGATAGGCACCGACGAGGTGTGGAACACCCGCATCGACACCGTGCTCAAGGGCGGCGAGAAGGCCATGCGCGACCTGCGTGATGCCTCCATCGAACGCTGGTTCACCGCGCCGTTCGCCAAGGCTCAGCCGGAGAAGGTCGACCCCATCGTCACCATGCTGGCGCAGACCTCGCCGCAAGGCTATGCCGGCAACTGTGCGGCGGTGCGCGATGCCGATTACCGTGAGCAGATCGCGAGCATCACCGCGCCGGCGCTGATCGTCTGCGGCACGGGGGATGCAGTTACCACGCCGGAGCACGGCCGCTTCATGCAGGAGCGCATTGCTGGCGCCGAGCTGGTCGAGTTCGACGCTGCACACCTGTCCAACGTGCAGGCCGGTGAGTTGTTCACCGGGCGGGTACTGAGCTTTCTGCAAACCAATTGAGCGAGCTGTGCGTGGGCGTCGTCGGACGCCCACGCCGTGAAGAGAAATGGAGCCACCGATGGACGAAAAACAACGCTACGACGCCGGCATGCAGGTGCGCCGCGCGGTGCTGGGCGATACCCATGTCAACCGCAGCCTGGAAAAACTGACGCCGTTCAACGAAGAATTCCAAGAGATGATCACCCGCCATGCCTGGGGCGATATCTGGACGCGCCCGGGCCTGCCGCGCCATACCCGCAGCCTGATCACCATCGCCATGCTGATCGGCATGAACCGCGAGGGCGAATTGAGGCTGCACCTCAAGGCCGCCAAGAACAACGGCGTGACCCGCGAGGAGCTCAAGGAGCTGATCATGCAGAGCGCGATCTACTGCGGTATTCCCGCTGCCAATGCCACCTTCCACCTGGCCGAAGAGCTGTGGGACGAAGTCGGTGTCGAGTCGCTGAACAAATCCTGAGAGCTCGCTGTTCCAGAAAGCCCCGCATCAGCGGGGCTTTTATTGTCTGGTGATTTTTTGCAGTGCTTGATGTTTGCCGTGGCGCCCCCATCTGATTGACAGGTTCTTCCTCCTTCTGCCTTCGAGTGCGCCATGCCATCGCTTCTATCCGTTCGCCAGCGCGAAGCCTTGCGCACTTCATGGGCCTTTATCGCCCCTTATCGCGGGCGCGTGCTCGGTGCGTTGCTGGCGCTGATGTTTACCGCCGCCATTACCCTGTCCATGGGGCAGGGCATCAAGCTGCTGGTCGACCAGGGCCTGGCGACGCAATCGCCGGAAGCGCTACGCCATTCGATCCTGCTGTTCTTCGTGCTGGTACTGGCCCTGGCGGTCGGTACCTACACGCGCTTCTACCTGGTGTCCTGGCTTGGTGAGCGGGTGGTGGCGGATATCCGCAAGCGGGTTTTCAATCACCTGGTCGGCCTGCACCCCGGCTTCTACGCCCACAACCGTGCCTCGGAGATCCAGTCGCGGCTGACTGCCGATACCACCCTGCTGCAGTCGGTGATCGGCTCGTCGTTGTCGATGGCGCTGCGCAACCTGATCATGCTGGTTGGCGGCATGATCCTGCTGGTGGTCACCAATCCCAAGCTCAGCGCCATCGTGCTGGCCGCGTTGCCGCTGGTGGTGGCGCCGATCCTGCTGTTCGGCCGCCGTGTGCGCGAGCTGTCGCGGCAGAGCCAGGATCGCATCGCCGATGTCGGCAGCTACGTCAGCGAAGTGCTCGGGCAGATCAAGACGGTGCAGGCCTACAACCACCAGGCCGAGGATCGCCGGCGTTTCGGCCTGTCCGCCGAGGCGGCGTTCGACACGGCGCGCAAGCGCGTCGCCCAGCGTGCCTGGCTGATCACCGTGGTAATCGTGCTGGTGCTCGGCGCCGTGGGCGTGATGCTCTGGGTCGGCGGTATGGACGTGATCGCCGGGCGCATCAGCGGCGGCGAGCTGGCAGCCTTCGTGTTCTATAGCCTGATCGTCGGCTCCTCGTTCGGCACCCTCAGCGAGGTGATCGGCGAACTGCAGCGCGCAGCCGGCGCTGCGGAGCGGATCAGTGAATTGCTCGCCGCCCGCAACGAGATCCATACGCCGCTCGACGGTGCGCTGGTCCCTGCGCAGCCCGTGCAGGGGCGCATCGAGGTGCAGGGGCTGTCCTTCGCCTATCCGACCCGTCCGGAAAGCCTTGCCTTGCAGGGCATCGATCTGACTGTGGTACCTGGCGAAACCCTGGCCATCGTCGGCCCGTCCGGGGCGGGCAAGTCGACGCTGTTCGACCTGCTGCTGCGTTTCTATGACCCGCTGCAGGGGCGCATCCTGATCGACGGCCTGCCGATCGAGCAGCTCGATCCACACGCGTTGCGCGAGAATTTTGCCCTGGTCTCCCAGCACCCGGCACTGTTCTTCGGCAGCGTGGAAGACAACATCCGCTATGGCCGGCTGGATGCCAGCAGCGCCGAAGTGGAGGCCGCGGCACGTGCAGCCCACGCCCACGAATTTATCGAGCGCCTGCCCCAGGGCTACCAGACTCATCTGGGTGATGCTGGTTTGGGGCTTTCAGGCGGTCAGCGGCAGCGTCTGGCGATTGCCAGGGCGTTGCTGATGGATGCGCCGATCCTGCTGCTCGACGAAGCCACCAGCGCCCTGGATGCCGAGAGTGAGCACCTGATCCAGCAAGCGCTACCCGAGCTGATGCGCGGGCGTACCACCCTGGTGATCGCCCACCGCCTGGCCACGGTGAAGAGCGCCGACCGTATCGCGGTCTTCGATCAGGGGCAGTTGGTGGCACTCGGCAAACATGCAGAACTGGTAGCCAGCAATCCGCTGTATGCGCGGTTGGCCGAGCTGCAGTTCGTGGAGAAAAGCTAAGGGTAGGGCGCCGGTATCGGCATTGGCTGTGTGGTGGGTCGGTGAAGCGTGACCCACGATCAGATCCATATTTGTGGGAGCGGGCGGGGACGCCCAGTCCATGCCCGCGAATCAGTCGCGCGCATGGCGCGCTCCCACAAGGTTGGCTCTGCGGGCTGTTGGACTCAGCCGTTGACCAGGCTCAGAAACTCGCTGCGGGTCGCGGCGTTTTCGCGGAATTCACCGAGCATCACCGAGGTGACCATCGAGGAGTTCTGCTTCTCCACGCCGCGCATCATCATGCACATGTGCTTGGCCTCGATGACCACCGCCACGCCCAGCGCACCGGTGACCTGCTGAACCGCTTCGGCGATCTGCCGGCTCAGGCTTTCCTGGATCTGCAGGCGGCGGGCATACATGTCGACAATGCGCGCGACCTTGGACAGTCCCAGCACCTTGCCGTTGGGAATGTAGGCGACATGGGCCTTGCCGATAAAGGGCAGCAGGTGGTGCTCGCACAGCGAATACAGCTCGATATCCTTGACCACCACCATCTCACTGGCGTCGGAGCTAAACAGCGCGCCGTTGGTGACTTCTTCCAGGGTCTTCTGGTAGCCATTGCACAGGTACTGCATGGCCTTGGCGGCGCGCTTGGGCGTGTCGAGCAGGCCTTCGCGGGAAACGTCTTCGCCGAGCTGGCCGAGGATGGCGGTGTACTGCTGTTCGAGGGTGTTGCGGCTAGAGTCCATGCGGCTTCCAGTGGTTTGCGGATATCGATTAGCGGCTGTCTGGCCCCGATGCTGGCGCGCTGGGCGCGGCATCGGGTCAAAGCGGGCGGCAATTGTAATCCGCTCGCAGCGATTTACCGAGCCTTTATGCCACTCGGTGCATCGCTGCGCTGGTTGGCGCTGGCTTATTTGGCGGCGTGAGCGGCCAGGCAGGTGTCGAGCATGCGGTTGGAGAAACCCCATTCGTTGTCGTACCAGGCCAGCACTTTCACCAGTCGACCGTTTACCTTGGTGTGGTTGGCGTCGAAGATCGACGACAGCGGGTTGTGGTTGAAGTCGCACGACACCAGCGGCAGCGTGTTGTAGCCCAGTACCGGGGATTTCTCCGCAGCGGCTTTCAGCAGGGCGTTGACTTCCTCGACGCTGGTGTCGCGCTGCACCTGAATGGTCAGGTCGACCAGCGACACGTTGATCACCGGCACGCGCACCGCCATGCCGGTCAGCCGGCCGGCCAGCTCCGGCAGCACCAGGCCGACCGCTTCGGCGGCGCCGGTCTTGGTGG
The DNA here is from genome assembly GCF_900142655.1 of Phytopseudomonas punonensis. GTDB lineage: Bacteria > Pseudomonadota > Gammaproteobacteria > Pseudomonadales > Pseudomonadaceae > Aquipseudomonas > Aquipseudomonas punonensis. Next base: position 100,693 of record NZ_FRBQ01000009.1, read on the forward strand.
GGATCATCGACTGGGTGGCCGAGCGCGCCCGGAAGGGGTCGCTGTGGTAGACGTCGGAGAGGTTCTGGTCGTTGGTGTAGGCGTGGATGGTGGTCATCAGCCCGCTTTCGATGCCCAGCTCGCGCTGCAGCACCTGGGCGACCGGCGCCAGGCAGTTGGTGGTGCAGGAAGCGTTGGAGATGATCTGCTGGTCTGCGCGCAGGCTGCCTTCGTTGACGCCGTAGACGATGGTCGCATCCGCACCCTTGGCCGGTGCCGAGATAATCACCTTGCGCGCGCCAGCGCTCAGGTGAGCAGCCGCCTTGTCGCGTTCGGTGAACAGGCCGGTGCACTCGAACACCACGTCGACGTCCAGGTCCTTCCACGGCAGGTCGGCAGGATTACGGATCGCGCTGACCGCGATGCGGTCACCATTGATAAGCAGGTTCTGGCCATCGACCTCGACGGCGGCGTCGAAAATGCCGTGTACGCTGTCGTACTTGAGCAGATGAGCGTTGATGGCGCTGTCGCCCAGGTCGTTGATGGCGACGACTTGCAGTTTTTCGCGGTAGTTCTGGGTATAGAGTGCCCGGAGCACGTTACGGCCGATGCGGCCGAAACCATTGATGGCAATTCGCAATGTCATGAGCGTCGATCCTTATATGTTGTTTTAAAAACAAGATTATTCTCATGAAAGTAGAAATCAAGCGTTTTAGCTGTCAATATTTTGATAAAAATACAATTCGAAGTGCTACCTGTTAGCCCGGAGTCGACACCATGCATCCCCGCATCCTCGAGGTAACCGACCGCCTGATCGCCCGCAGCCGCGCCACCCGCGAGCGCTACCTGGCGCAAATGGCCGCCGCCGACAGCCAGGGCCCGCACCGCGGCGCACTGCAATGTGCCAACTTCGCCCACGGTGTAGCCGGTTGTGGTTCTGCCGAAGACAAACAGCGCCTGCGCCTGATGAACGAAGCCAACGTCGGCATCGTCACCGCCTACAACGATATGCTTTCCGCGCACCAGCCTTATGAACACTACCCGGAACTGATCAAGCAGGCATTGCGCCAGGTCGGTTCGGTGGGCCAGGTGGCCGGCGGTGTGCCGGCGATGTGTGACGGTGTGACCCAGGGCGAGCCGGGCATGGAACTGAGCCTGGCCAGCCGCGAAGTGATCGCCATGTCCACGGCCGTGGCGCTGTCGCACAACATGTTCGATGCGGCGATGCTGCTGGGCATCTGCGACAAGATCGTGCCGGGGCTGATGATCGGCGCGCTGCGCTTCGGCCACCTGCCGATGATCTTCGTGCCGGGCGGGCCGATGCCCTCGGGCATTCCCAACAAGGAAAAGGCCGAGGTTCGCCAGCTCTACGCCGAGGGCAAGGCGACCCGCGAGCAGCTGCTCGAGTCGGAGATGAAGTCCTACCACAGCCCGGGCACCTGCACCTTTTACGGCACTGCCAACACCAATCAGGTGGTGATGGAAATCATGGGCCTGCACCTGCCGGGCTCGTCCTTCGTCAACCCGTACACGCAGCTGCGTGACGCGCTGACCGCTGAGGCGGCCCACCAGGTGGTGCGCCTGACGCGTCAGGGCGGCGAATACACGCCGCTGTGCCGGATCATCGACGAGAAGGCCATCGTCAATTCCGTGGTGGCCCTCAACGCCACCGGCGGCTCGACCAACCACACGCTGCACATTCCGGCCTTCGCCCGGGCTGCCGGCATCCAGCTGACCTGGCAGGACATGGCCGACCTGTCTGCCGTCACCCCGACGCTGGCCAAGGTCTACCCCAATGGCCAGGCCGACGTGAACCACTTCCATGCCTGCGGTGGCGTGCCGTTCATGGTGCGCACGCTGCTCGAAGCTGGCCTGCTGCACGAGGACGTCTACACCGTCGCCGGTCACGGGCTGTCGCGCTACACCCAGGAGCCGTTCCTCGATGGCGAGCGGCTGGTCTGGCGCCAGGGCCCGGAGCAGAGCCTGGATCGCAACATCCTGCGCAGCGTGCCGGAAGCCTTCTCGCCCGAAGGCGGTCTGCGGGTACTGACCGGCAATCTCGGTAATGGCGTGGCCAAGGTTTCGGCGGTAGCGCCGGAGCATCAGGTGGTCGAGGCGCCGGCACGGGTGTTCGAAACCCAGGTCGATCTGGCCGAAGCCTTCAAGGCCGGCGAGCTGGAGCGCGACTTCGTCGCCGTGGTGCGTTTCCAAGGGCCGAAGGCCAATGGCATGCCGGAGCTGCACAAACTCACGCCGTACCTGGGCATCCTCCAGGATCGCGGCTTCAAGGTGGCGTTGGTTACCGATGGGCGCATGTCCGGCGCGTCGGGCAAGGTGCCAGCGGCCATTCACGTCAGCCCCGAGGCCTGGGATGGCGGGCCGCTGGCGCGGGTGCGCGACGGTGACCTGATCCGCGTCGATGGCGTGACCGGGCATTTGCAGGTGCTGGTCGACGACATCGCCTGGAACGCCCGCGAGATCGCGCCGCGCCCGCAAGGCACTGGCGTCGGTTGTGGCCGTGAGCTGTTCGCCTTCATGCGCGCCGCCTTCAGCCCTGCGGAAGAGGGCGCCAGTGCTTTTACCGCCGAACTGGATTCGCTGCGATGAGCCTGGCGCTGGTTGGCGACATCGGTGGCACCAATGCGCGGTTTGCTCTGTGGCGTGATGGCGGCCTGCAGTCGGTCCGGGTGTCGGCGACAGCCGATCACGCCACCGTCGAGCAGGCCATCGCCGCTTACCTGGCTGCCGAAGGTTTGGCGCTCGGCGACGTAGCGACCATCTGCCTGGCCTGTGCCGGGCCGGTGGAGATTGACCCGTTCCGCTTTACCAACAATGCCTGGCGCATCGATCGCAAGGCTTTCTGTGCCGAGTTGCAGGTGCGCGAGCTGCTGCTGATCAACGATTTTTCCGCCATGGCCCTGGGCATGACCTGTCTGCAGGACGATGAATACATCACTGTCTGCCCGGGCGTGGCGCAGCCGGGGCGCCCGGCGGTGGTGATCGGTGCCGGCACCGGTCTGGGCGTCGGTACCTTGCTGAGCCTGCCCGATGGCAGCTGGCATGCCTTGCCGGGTGAGGGCGGCCACGTCGACCTGCCAGTGGGCAGCAACCGCGAGGCGTTGATCTGGCAGGCGCTGCATCGCCAGCTCGGGCACGTCAGCGCCGAGGCCGGTGCGCTCAGTGGCAATGGGCTTCTGGCGCTGTACCGCGCCACCTGCGCGGTGGATGGCCAGCCGGCTTCTTTGCAGAGCGCGGCCCAGGTCACCCGTGCGGCGCTTGAGGGGGAACCGTTGGCGGTCAACGTGCTGGAGCTGTTCTGCTGCTTGCTTGGTCGGGTCGCCGGCAACAACGTGCTAACGGTGGGGGGGCGCGGCGGGGTGTATATCGCCGGTGGTATGGTGCCGCGCTTCGCCGACTTCTTCATGGCCAGTGGCTTCTCGCGTAGCCTGCGCGACAAGGGCTGCATGAGTGATTACTTCGACGGCCTGCCGGTATGGCTGGTGACTGCACCGTACCCCGGCCTGGTCGGCGCGGGCGTGGCCGTGGAGCAGCATCTGCAGAGGAACTAGCCCGCCAATAACCGTGTCTAGCATCGCCAATAACAACAAGGATTAACGATGTGAGCCCAACCGGAAAATCGATCTTGCTGGTCGATGACGATCAGGATATTCGTGAACTGCTGCAAACCTACCTCGGCCGTGCCGGCCTGCAGGTACGTGCCGTGGCCGATGGCGTCGGGTTTCGCGAGGCGCTGTGCGAGGGCGGTGCGGACCTGGTGATTCTCGACGTGATGTTGCCCGACGAGGACGGCTTCAGCCTGTGCCGATGGACGCGCGGGCACCAGCGCTTCGCCCAGGTGCCGATCATCATGCTCACCGCCAGCTCCGACGAGGCCGACCGGGTCATCGGCCTGGAGCTCGGCGCCGACGATTACCTTGGCAAGCCGTTCAGCCCGCGCGAGCTGCTGGCGCGTATCAAGGCGTTGCTGCGCCGGGTGAATTTCGCCCAGGAGCGTGGCGCCGAGGTGCTGGCCTTCGATGACTGGCGCCTTGACATGGTCAGCCATCGGCTGTTCCACCTGGACGGTGAAGAAGTGCTGCTGTCGGGTGCCGACTTCGCGCTGCTCAAGCTGTTTCTCGATCACCCGCAGCAGATCCTCGACCGCGACACTATCGGCAATGCCACCCGTGGGCGCGAAATGATGCCGCTGGAGCGCATCGTTGACATGGCGGTGAGTCGCCTGCGTCAGCGTTTGCGTGACACCAGCAAGCCGCCACGGCTGATCCGCACCGTGCGTGGCAGCGGCTACCAACTGGCCGCCGCAGTGACCGCCCGGGCTGGCAATGCGCGCTGACTGGCGTCGGCTGGTGCCGATTCCACGCTCGTTGCTGGGCCGCATGTTATTGCTGACGTTGCTGGCCGTGCTGGCCGCGCAGACACTGTCCAGCGCCATCTGGCTGTCGCAGTTGCGCGCCACCCAGCTTGAAGGACTGGTAACCGCAGCGCGCAGCCTGGCCCATTCGATGTCGGCCAGCGTGCGTTATTTCCGCTCGCTGCCGGTGGCCTACCGGCCCATGGTGCTCGACCAGTTGCGCAGCATGGGCGGCACCCGTTTCGTGGTCAGCCTCAACGACCGACCGCTGTCGATGCAGCTGTTGCCCGACACGCCGCGCAAGCTGGCGGTGACCGAGGCGGTAAGCGACGTGCTGCGCGCGTCCCTCGGCAAGAGTGCGGATATTTCCGTGACCTTCGTCAGCCCGGACGACCTGCGTATCTTCAATGGCGGCCTGAAGCTCGATGAGCTGCCGCGCTCCTGGGCGCATTACGCCCTGACCCTGGAGCCGGTCAATCCGCCGGTGCTGGTCACCCAGATCCAGCTGGCGCCCGGCGAGTGGCTGTATATCGCCTCCTTGCTGCCCGAACCCTATACCAGCCTTGAGGAGCCGGTGCTGCCGACCCAGCAGCTGTGGTTCATCCTGCTCAGCAGCGGTTTTCTGCTCCTGTTCATCGGCATTCTGGTGCGTTGGCAGAGCCGGCCGCTCAAGCGCCTGGCGCGGGCTGCGCGGCATATGTCGCTGGGCGCCGATATCGAGCCGGTGGTGGAGGGCGGTGGGCGCGAAGTGGTCGAGGTGGCGCGCGCCTTCAACGCCATGCGCGAGCGTATCAGCCGCTACCTGACCGAGCGCGCCCAGCTGTTCAGCGCCATTTCCCACGACCTGCGCACGCCAATCACGCGGCTGCGCCTGCGCGTCGAGCTTCTCGACGACGAGAAGCTGCAAACCAAATTCGGCCGCGATCTCGACGAGCTGGAGTTGCTGGTCAAAGGTGCTCTGCAGTGCGTGAAGGACACCGACATCCACGAGAACATCGAATCGGTGGACCTCAACCACTTGTTGCATTGCCTGGTCGAGCCGTACCTGGCATCGGCGGGCAACGGCCGCGTGACCCTGCAAGGCGAGGCCCGCGCGGCTTATCTCGGCAAGCCACTGGCGCTGCGACGCTGCATCGGTAACCTGATCGACAATGCGCTCAAGTACGGGCACCGCGCCCATCTGCATGTCGACGATAACGATGAGGCCTACGTGCTGCGTGTCGACGACGAGGGACCTGGCGTGCCCGAGCAGCGCCTCGAGCAGGTATTCGAGCCGCACTTTCGCCTGGCTGGGCAGCAGCAGGGCTACGGCCTGGGCCTGGGTATCGCGCGCAACATTGCCCACAGCCATGGCGGCGAGGTGACCCTGCAGAACCTGCGTGAAGGTGGCCTGCGGGTGACGCTGTGCCTGCCACGGATAGCGGATTGAATGTCACCGCCTGGTGACAAAGCCGCAAGCCTTCGTTACCTGGGCCGCCTCGCTGGGCCAGTAGACTCGGCTCGAACGACAGCCCACGAGCCGGCCGGGCAGATTGCCCCTGGATGCCGGCTGGTTTGCATGGAATAACAATAATGACCACATCCCCATTACCCGCTGACAGCTGGCTGGTCGAGCCTGCTCACCTGGCCTGGCTTAACGCCGAAGGCCTGCGCCTGCTGCCGTTTGCCCGGGCCTCCAGGGTCGAGGATGGCTTCGCCGCCCTCGATGGAAAAGGCCAGCTGACGGCAGATGCCATCGCCGAGCTGATCCATACCACCCGCATGACCCACTGTTTCGCCCTGGCCCATCTGCAGGGTATCGCCGGCTATGATGCGCTGGTCGATCACGGCATTGCCGCCTTGCAGGGCAAGTTGCGCGATGAAGTGGCCGGTGGCTGGTTCGTCGATGCCAGCCGCAGCGGCGATAAGACCGCCTACCTGCATGCCTTCGTGGCGCTGGCTGCCAGCTCCGCCCAGGCTGCCGGCAGGCCAGGTGCCGAGGCACTGCTGGCCGAGGCGATCAGGATTCTGGAAACGCATTTCTGGAGCGAGGAAGAGGGCGCGCTGCGCGAAAGCTTCAGCCGCGATTGGTCGCAGGAAGAGCCGTACCGCGGCGCCAACAGCAACATGCATGGCGTGGAAGCCTTTCTCGCCCTGGCTGATGTCACCGGCGACAGCCTCTGGTTGCAGCGCGCGCTGCGTATCGGCGAGCGGCTGATCCATCAGCATGCCGCCGCCCGCGGACATGCAGTGGTCGAGCATTTCGACCGCCATTGGCAGGCGCTGCCGGAGTACAACGCCGACAATCGTGCCGATCCATTCCGGCCCTACGGCAGCACGCCAGGGCATAGTTTCGAGTGGGCACGGCTGCTGTTGCATCTGGAGGCAGCCCTGCAAAATGCCGGGCTCGCTGCTCCAGGCTGGCTGGTCGACGATGCTCGCGGCCTGTTTGCCAGCGCCTGCCGCGATGCCTGGCATGCCGATGGCGCGCCGGGGCTGGTTTACACCCTCGACTGGCAGGCGCAACCGGTAGTGCGCGCACGGTTGCACTGGGTGCAGGCCGAAGCCAGTGCAGCCGCCGCGGCGCTGTTGCGACGCACCGGGGAGACCGAGTACGAGCAGTGGTACCGATGCTTCTGGGAGTTCACCGGCCGGCATTTCATCGATCTGCACCATGGCAGCTGGCACCACGAGCTCGACCCGAGCAATCGGCCCGCCGCCAGTATCTGGCCCGGCAAACCCGATCTGTATCACGCCTACCAGGCCGTTCTGCTACCCCGGCTGGCACTGGCGCCGAGCCTGGCCACGGCCTTTTCGCGCATGTAACGAGGCGGTGACATTTATGCATCGCTTCGTTACCTGTGCGCCCGCCAACCCTGATTACACTCCCTGCAACGCAAGCACCATGACTTGCCGCTAACAACAAGAAAGGTACTTCGATGAACGCGATCACCCGTCTCGCTACTGCCGTTTCTCTCGCCTCGCTGTTTCCCCTCACCGCACTGGCGGCCGACTCCAAAGGTACGGTCGAAGTCGTGCATTGGTGGACGTCCGGTGGCGAAGCGGCAGCCGTGAAGGTTCTCCGTGAGCTGGTCGAAAAAGACGGCTACACCTGGAAAGACAGTGCTGTGGCCGGTGGTGCGGGTTCGGCTGCCATGACCGTACTCAAGACCCGCGTGGTCTCCGGCAACCCGCCAGGCGCTGCACAGATCAAAGGCCCGGACCTGCAGGAGTGGGGCGCGCTGGATCTGCTCGCACCGCTGGATGACGTGGCCAAGGCCAACAACTGGGACGGCCTGCTCTCGAAAACCGTTTCCAACACCATGAAGTACGACGGCCACTACGTCGCCGTGCCTGTGAACATCCACCGCGTCAACTGGCTGTGGATCAACCCGGCGGTGTTCAAGAAGGCCGGCATCGACAAGGCGCCGACCACCCTGAAAGAGCTGTACGCTGCCGGCGACAAGCTCAAGGCCGCCGGCTTCACGCCGCTGGCCCATGGCGGCCAGCCGTGGCAGGACAGTACCGTGTTCGAAGGCCTGGTGCTCGGCATCATGGGCGCCGAGGGTTACCACAAGGCGTTCGTCGAGAACGACGAGGCGACCCTGACCAGCCCGCAGATGACCGAAGTGTTCACCGCGCTGAAAAAACTCTCCACCTACATGGACGACAACCGCGCCGGCCGTGACTGGAACCTGGCCACTGCCGAGGTCATCGACGGCAAGGCCGGCATGCAGATCATGGGCGACTGGGCGAAAAGCGAGTGGACCGCCGCCGGCAAGGTGGCAGGCAAGGACTACCAGTGCGTACCGATGCCGGGCACCGCTGGCAGCTACACCTACAACATCGATTCGCTGGCCATGTTCAGGCTGAAGAAAGAAGGCGACATCGCTGCTCAGCACGCGCTGGCACGTATCGCCCTGGAGCCCGAGTTCCAATATGTGTTCAACGAGAACAAGGGCTCGATCCCGGTGCGTTCGGACCTCGACATGAGCAAGTTCGACAGCTGCGCCCAGGCGTCCATGAAGGACTTCAAGGAGGCCGACAAGGCCGACAAGCTGGAGCCGAGCATGGCCCACAGTATGGCCACCAACCTGGCGGTGCAGGGGGCGATCTTCGACGTGGTCACCAACTTCATGAGCGACAAGAACGCCGACCCGAGCAAGGCCGGCGCGCAGATCGCCGCGGCGATCAAGTCCGCGCAGTAGCGTGAAGCGGGCCGCTGCCCAGCGGCCCGCCTGATTTCACCATCCGTTGGTGCGCCAGGCACTGCGCCTGTCGCCGGCGGAGTTCGTCCCGACTTTCTCTACACACGGTAGGCCCGATGAGTGTCACGACGGTAATCGGCAAGGCTTCACCCTTCGATGCGCTGCAGCGCTGGCTGCCCAAGCTGGTACTGGCGCCCACCATGCTGGTGGTGTTGGTGGGGTTCTATGGCTACATCCTGTGGACGGCGGTGCTGTCGTTCACCAATTCGAGCTTCATGCCCAGCTACAAGTGGGTGGGCCTGCAGCAGTACATGCGCCTGCTGGACAACGACCGCTGGTGGGTGGCCAGCAAGAACCTGATGGTGTTCGGTGGCATGTTCATCGGCATCAGCCTGGTCATTGGCGTGTTGCTGGCCGTGCTACTCGATCAGCGCATCCGCCGCGAGGGCTTCATCCGCACCATCTACCTGTACCCCATGGCGCTGTCGATGATCGTCACCGGTACCGCCTGGAAATGGCTGCTCAATCCGGGCCTGGGCCTGGACAAGCTGTTGCGCGACTGGGGCTGGGAAGGCTTTCGCCTGGACTGGCTGGTGGACCCGGATCGGGTCATCTACTGCCTGGTGATCGCCGCCGTGTGGCAGGCCTCGGGCTTCGTCATGGCACTGTTCCTGGCCGGGCTGCGCAGCGTCGACCAGTCGATCATTCGCGCCGCCCAGGTGGATGGGGCCAGTCTGCCGACCATCTACCTGCGCATCGTGCTGCCGAGCCTGCGGCCGGTGTTCTTCAGTGCGGTGATGATCCTCGCCCATATCGCTATCAAGAGCTTCGACCTGGTGGCGGCGATGACCGCCGGCGGCCCTGGCTATGCCTCCGACCTGCCGGCGATGTTCATGTACAACTTCACCTTCAGCCGCGGCCAGATGGGCATCGGCTCGGCCAGTGCGATGCTGATGCTCGCCGCCATCCTGGCGATTCTGGTGCCGTACCTCTACTCGGAATTGCGAGGCAAGCGCCATGACTAGAGCCTTCAGCCCAAGCCGCCTGGCGATTCATGCCACCCTGTTGTTCGCCGCGGCGCTGTACCTGGTGCCGTTGGTGGTGATGCTTCTGACCAGCTTCAAGACCCCCGAGGACGTGCGCGCCGGCAACCTGCTGTCGCTGCCCGATGTGTTCACCCTGATCGGCTGGGTCAAGGCCTGGGACGTGGTCGGCGGGCACTTCTGGAACTCGGCGAAAATGGCCATTCCGGCGGTGCTGATCTCCACGGCGATCGGTGCGCTGAACGGCTACGTGCTGTCGATGTGGCGCTTCCGTGGTTCGCAGCTGTTCTTCGGATTGCTGCTGTTCGGCTGCTTCCTGCCGTTCCAGACCATCCTGCTGCCGGCCTCGTTCACCCTCGGCAAGTTCGGCCTGGCCAACACCACCACCGGCCTGGTGCTGGTGCACGTTGTGTACGGCATTGCCTTTACCACGCTGTTCTTCCGCAACTTCTACGTCAGCGTGCCGGATGCCCTGGTGAAGGCGGCGCGCCTGGATGGCGCCGGGTTCTTCACCATCTTCGGGCGCATCCTGTTGCCGATGTCGCTGCCGATCATCATGGTTTGCCTGATCTGGCAGTTCACCCAGATCTGGAACGATTTCCTGTTCGGCGTGGTGTTCGCCAGTGGCGACGCCCAGCCGATCACCGTGGCCCTCAACAACCTGGTGAACACCAGCACCGGGGCCAAGGAATACAACGTGGACATGGCCGCGGCGATGATCGCCGGGCTGCCGACCCTGCTGGTGTACATCGTGGCGGGTAAATATTTTCTGCGCGGCCTCACCGCCGGCGCGGTTAAGGGCTGAAAGCCCTGCTTTCAGAGGTGGAGAAGTAAATGGCAACGCTCGAATTGCGCAACGTCAACAAGTCCTACGGCAGCGGCCTGACGGACACGCTGAAAAGCATCGATCTGAAGATCGACGATGGCGAATTCCTGATTCTGGTCGGCCCCTCGGGCTGCGGTAAATCCACCCTGATGAACTGCATCGCCGGGCTGGAAAACATCAGCAACGGCGCCATCCTCGTCGACGACGCCGACATCAGCGGCATGAGCCCCAAGGATCGCGACATCGCCATGGTGTTCCAGTCCTACGCGCTGTACCCGACCATGAGCGTGCGCGACAACATCGCCTTCGGTTTGAAGATGCGCAAGATGTCGCCGGCGGCCATCGACGAGGAAGTGGCGCGCGTCGCCAAACTGTTGCAGATCGAACACCTGCTGGCGCGCAAGCCCGGCCAACTCTCCGGCGGCCAGCAGCAGCGCGTGGCCATGGGCCGGGCCCTGGCGCGGCGACCGAAGATCTACCTGTTCGACGAGCCGCTGTCCAACCTCGATGCCAAGCTGCGCGTGGAGATGCGTACCGAAATCAAGCTGATGCATCAGCGCCTGAAAACCACCACGGTGTACGTCACCCACGACCAGATCGAGGCCATGACTCTGGGCGACAAGGTCGCAGTGATGAAGGAGGGCGTGATCCAGCAGTTCGGCACGCCACAGCAGATCTATAACGACCCGGCCAACCTGTTTGTGGCCAGTTTTATCGGTTCGCCGCCGATGAACTTCGTGCCGGTGCAGCTGCAGCGTCGGGCCGGCCAGGTGTGGGCCATCCTTGCGTCATCCGAGGGGCGCTGCGAGTTACCGCTGGGTGAATTGCCTGAGGGTGCCGAACAGCGCGAGCTGCTGCTGGGCATCCGCCCGGAGCAGGTGCAACTGGCAGCTACCTCTGCCCAGGCCAATACGTTGAGCGCACGGGTTGAGGTTACCGAGCCCACCGGGCCGGACACCCTGGTTTTCGTCACCGTCAATGACAGCAAACTGTGCTGCCGCCTGGCGCCCGATCAGGCGCCGCCGGTAGGCCAGCGCCTGGAGCTGCAGATCGATGCCTCGCGGGCACTGCTGTTCGATGCCAAGAGCGGTGAGCGTGTACGGCCGCGGGCCAGCATCGCGCAAGCAAACAATGTCACCTCGCTAACGAATCGTTGAGAAGGAGCCGGCGTCGCGGTCCTGATGCCGGCATTGCAAAAGCGGTAACAACAATAAAAAACTGCAGGAGAGGATATGAAACGATCAGCAGGTATCGGCCTGGCCATGGCGCTGGGCTCCCTGACACTGCCGGTTACAGGCATGGCGACGGAATTTTCCGGCTACGTGCGCAGTGGTGCCGGCACGGCCGATGGCAACGGCAGGCAGTCATGCTTCCAGCTGCCGGGTGCGCGTTCCAAGTACCGCTTGGGTAACGAGTGCGAGCACTACGCCGAGCTGGATCTGCGCCAGGATCTGTTCACCCTCGATGATGGCTCGGTACTGAGCATCGAGGGCATGGCGCAGCTGTTCAACGAGTACGGCCACACGCCGAAATTCACCGGCGACCACGGCACTGCACGGATGAACCAGATGTACGCCGAGTGGAGCAACATGCCGGCACTCAACGGCGGTTCGCTGTGGGCCGGGCGACGCTTCTACAAACGTAACGACATCCATATCTCCGACTTCTACTACTGGAACCAGAGCGCCACCGGTTTCGGTATCGACGAGATGAAGATCGGCGATTACAAGTACAGCTACGTGTTCTCGCGTAAGGACAGCTACGACCAGAAGGAATACATCAACCGCCATGACTTCAACGTCGGCGGCTTCGTGACCAACCCGGGCGGCGAGATCGAGGTGGGTGTCAGCTACATCGACAAGCCATCGTCGGTTGAGGATTCGAACAGCGGCTGGGCGGTGACCGGCCAACACGTGCAGAAGAACTTCCTCGGCCTGGGCGGCGACAACAAGCTGGCCCTGCAATACGGCGAAGGCCCGGGCACCGGCCTGGGCTACACCGGCGATCCGACCCTGGATCGCGGCGCCAAGAGCTGGCGCGTGGTGGAGTTTTTCGACTTCCAGATGACCCCGCGACTGGGTGGCCAGGTGCAGGCCGTGTACCAGAAGGACAAGCGTGAAGACGGCGGCGACCAGGACTGGTGGTCGGTGGGCGGGCGTACCAGTTATGCCTTTACCCAGCAGTTCAAGCTGGTTGGCGAAATTGGCCATGACCAGGTGGACGCATCCGGCGGCACCCGCAAGCTGAGCAAGTTCACCGTCGCGCCAACCTGGTCGCCGAATGGCCCTGGCTTCTTCGAGCGCCCGGAAATTCGCCTGTATTACACCTACGCCACCTGGAACAAGGCCGCGCAGGAAGCGGCGAACCTGCTGGCTGAAGGCTCGGCCCTGTCCGATACCGGCGCTTTCGGTAGCGCGCGCAACGGCTCGAACTTCGGTGTGCAGGTCGAGTACTGGTGGAAGTAGGGCGCTAAGGCCTTTGCGTCTGCGTGATCCCGGTGGTGGGTTACGCAGCGTGCCGGGATCGTGTTGAGTCATTGTAAGCGTTCTGGCGCCGCTCCATCCACCCTACGGTCCCCCATCCCGTAGGGTGGGTGGAGGCGCTGAACGTTATCGTTGGCCTTGGCTCGGTCTTTGTGCGCCGCAACCCACCATCGATATCGGCGTCGAGGCAGGCCTCAACCCGGCTCTTCGTTGGCCGGATAACGGCTGGCGTTGAGGCTTTCCTTGATCTTGCGCAGGTGCGGCTGGAAATCCGCGCCACGGCGCAGGGTCATGCCGGTTGCCAGCACATCGAGCACGGTGAGCTGGATGATCCGTGAAGTCATCGGCATATAGATGTCGGTGTCTTCGGGCAGCGGGATGTGCACGCTCAGGCTGCACGCCTGGGCCAATGGCGAGCCGGCGGCGGTCAGGCCGAGCACCGAAGCGCCATTTTCCCGAGCCAGGCGCGCCACCTCGACCAGCTCGCGGGTACGGCCGGTATAGGAAATGATCACGAACAGATCACCCGTATGCGCCACCGAGGAGAGCATGCGTTGCATCAGCACGTCCGCGTGGGCGGATACCGCGAGGTTGAAGCGGAAGAACTTGTGTTGCGCATCCAGGGCCACGGGAGCCGAGGCGCCGAGGCCGAAGAAGTGGATCTGCCGGGCCTGGATTAGCAGGTCGACGGCGCGACTGATCAGGTTCGGATCGAGGCTCTGGCAGGCGCTGTCCAGCGAGGCGATGGCGCTGCCGAAGATCTTGCGGGTATAGGCCTCGGGACCGTCGTCAGCTTCCACCGCGCGGCTTACATAGGCTGCGCCGCTGGCCAGGCTCTGCGCCAGTTGCATTTTCAGTTCCGGGTAGCCGTTGACGCCGAACGAGCGGCAGAAACGGTTGACCGTCGGCTCACTGACCTGGGCGGCCTGGGCGAGGGCGGCGATGCTCAGGCGAGTGGCCTGCTGCGGGTTGAGCAGGATCACTTCGGCGACCTTGCGTTCGGCCTTGTTCAGGCTGTCGAGGCGGCCCTGGATCTGTTCGAGGAGGTTGCGCACGCGATCCATTGTTGTCCTTGTTCGATGAAATGCCGGGTTATCCTAAGCCGGGGCTGGCTTACTGGCTACTCGCCCGACGTACTCTATGGATATGTTGTGTTTATTACTACATTCATGGTTGCGAAATGGCCAATTACCCGCTATCAATAGGGCAACTTTAGAAGAACAAAGATCATGTCGATGATTCCCGTTGAGCCTTGTACCCTCGCTCTGTTCGGCGCCCTCGGTGACCTGGCATTGCGCAAACTGTTCCCCGCCCTCTATCAGCTCGATCGTGCCGGGCTGCTGCACGAGGATACCCAGCTGCTCGCCCTGGCACGCGAGGGGGGTGATCCTGCAACGCACCTGAGCACCATCGATAGCCATCTGCGCCGTTACCTGCCCGCTCCCGAGCTGGACGAAGCGGTGATGCAGCGCTTTCAGGGGCGCCTGCGTTACCTGAGCATGGAGTTTCTGCCGCCTGATGCGTATCCGCAGCTGGCCGAAGCGGTCGGTAAGGGGCGCCAGCTGATCGCCTATTTCGCCACGCCCGCTTCCGTATATGGCGGCATCTGCGCCAACCTCGCTGCGGTGGGCCTGGCCGAGAACACCCGGGTGGTGCTGGAAAAACCCATTGGCCATGACCTGGCGTCATCCCGTGCGGTCAACGATGCAGTGGCGGCTTACTTTCCGGAAACCCAGGTCTATCGGATCGACCATTACCTGGGCAAGGAAACGGTGCAGAACCTCATCGCCCTGCGTTTTGCCAACAGCCTGTTCGAAACCCAGTGGAACCAGAACCACATCACCCACGTGGAAATCACCGTGGCGGAGAAGGTCGGCATCGAAGGTCGCTGGGGGTATTTCGACAAGGCTGGCCAGCTGCGCGACATGATCCAGAACCACCTCTTGCAACTGCTTTGCCTGATCGCCATGGACCCGCCCGGCGACCTGTCGGCCGACGCCATCCGTGACGAGAAGGTCAAGGTGCTCAAGGCCCTGGAACCGATGACCGCCGAGCAGCTGTCGCGCCATGTGGTGCGCGGCCAGTACGTGGCCGGCACCAGCGATGGCAAGCCGGTGCCCGGTTATCTGGAAGAAGAGAATTCCAACGCCCAGAGCGACACCGAAACCTTCGTCGCCCTGCGCGCCGACATCCGCAACTGGCGCTGGGCCGGCGTGCCGTTCTACCTGCGCACCGGCAAGCGCATGGCGCAGAAGCTGTCGCAGATCGTCATCCACTTCAAGGAACCGCCGCACTACATCTTCGCGCCAGAACAGCGCCAGTTGATCGGCAACAAGCTGATCATCCGCTTGCAGCCGGACGAGAGCATTTCCCTGCAGGTGATGACCAAGGATCAAGGCCTGGACAAGGGCATGCAGCTGCGCAGCGGCCCGCTACAGCTGAACTTCTCCACCACCTACAAGAGCGCGCGGATTCCCGATGCCTACGAGCGGTTGCTGCTGGAAGTGATGCGCGGCAACCAGAACCTGTTCGTGCGCAAGGACGAAATCGAGCACGCCTGGCAGTGGTGCGATCAGTTGATCGACGGCTGGAAAAAACTCGGCGACCCACCCAAACCCTATGTCGCCGGCACCTGGGGGCCGATGAGCTCCATCGCCCTGATCACTCGTGACGGGAGGGCCTGGTATGGCGATCTCTGACCTCGATTTTCCCGTGGGCGTGGTCGCCCGCAGTCACAGCGATTCCGCGCAGCTGGCTCAGGCGTTGGCCGAGAACGTCGCCGGTGCGCTGCGTGACGCCATCGACAGCCACGGCCAGGCGACCCTGGTGGTCTCCGGCGGGCGTAGCCCTATCGCCTTTTTCAAGGCGCTTTCGCAGCAGGCCTTGCCCTGGAGCAAGGTGCTGGTGAGTCTGGCCGACGAACGCTGGGTGCCGGTCAGCCACGAAGACAGCAACGAGGCGCTGGTGCGCCGCCACCTGCTGCAGGGCCCGGCTGCCGAAGCCCGATTGCTGGGGCTGTACCACAGCGCCGGTAGCCTCGAGGAGGCCGCCAGGCTGACCGAGCAGGCACTGACTGATTTACCGAGCATCGACGTGCTGATCCTCGGCATGGGAACCGACGGTCATACCGCCTCGTTGTTTCCCAATAGTCCCAATCTGGATGAAGCCATGGACCGCGACGGTTCCCGGCGCTGTTTGCCGATGCTGGCGCCGAGCGTGCCCCATCAGCGTTTGACCCTGACCCTGCCAGTGCTCAAAGCTGCGCGCCTGCAGATTCTGTCGATCGAAGGGCAGGGCAAGCTCGAGGTGCTGGCGCAGGCGATGCAGCAGCCAGATCAACGAAATATGCCGATCAGCGCGTTTATCGACGCGCCGCTGGAAATTTATTGGTGCCCGTAGGCCATAGGAATAACAACATGACACAAGCCATCAGCCGCCCAGCTCCGAGCATGGCGGAAAAGATCGACAGCATTGACGCGCTTTGCGCCCGTGCGCGGATCATGCCGGTGATTACCATCGCCCGTGAGGAAGACATTCTGCCGCTGGCCGACGCCCTGGATGCCGGCGGCCTGCAGGTATTGGAAATCACCTTGCGCTCGCCCCATGGTCTGACCGCCATTCGCCGTCTGCGCGAAGAACGCCCGCACCTGTGCGTAGGCGCCGGCACGGTGCTCGATCGCCATATGTTGGCAGCGGTGGAAGAGGCCGGCGCCCAGTTCATCGTCAGCCCCGGCTCCACCGACGATCTATTGCGTGCCGCGCTGCAAAGCCCGGTGCCGATGCTGCCGGGCGTGGCCAGCGCCTCGGAGATCATGGTTGGCTACGCCCTGGGCTATCGCCGCTTCAAGCTGTTCCCGGCGGAAGTCTGTGGCGGCACCGCGGCGCTCAAGGCGCTGGGTGGGCCATTCGGTGATATCCGTTTCTGCCCGACTGGTGGCGTCAGCACTGCCAACCTGCAGCGTTACATGGCATTGCCCAACGTGATGTGCGTGGGTGGCAGCTGGATGCTCGACAGCAGCAACGGCTGGGACGCGGTACGTCAGGCCAGCGCCGAGGCGCTCGCCCTGCTGGACTGAGTTGTGGCCCGCACCCCCGGTGCGGGCCCACCCTGAACACGCCTGTCGCCGGCTCGATGCCTCTGTCGAACCGGCGTCGTCATTTCCGAGGTTCGCCAATGACCCTGCGCATCAGCAAAGACACCCGCCTGTGCATGTCGCTGTCCGGGCGGCCGGGTAATTTCGGCACGCGCTTTCAGAACTACCTGTACCGCGAGCTGGAGCTGGATTACCTGTACAAGGCCTTCACCACCACTGACCTGCCAGCGGCCATTGGCGGCATCCGCGCCCTTGGCATTCGCGGCTGTGCGGTGTCGATGCCGTTCAAGGAAGCCTGTATCGAGTACCTCGATGGCTTGCACGACTCGGCAGCGACGCTGCAGTCGGTCAATACCATCGTCGCCGATGATGGCCGCCTGACCGGCTACAACACCGATTACAGCGCAGTCGTGAGCCTGCTCGGCAAACACGGCGTACCGCGCGACACACGCTATGCCTTGCGCGGTAGTGGCGGCATGGCCAAGGCGGTGGGCTGCGCGTTGCGTGACAGTGGCTTTGCCAGTGGCTGCATCGTCGCCCGAAACCAGGCAGCGGGCAGGGCGCTGGCCGAGCAGTGCGGCGTGCAATGGCGCGAGGTGCTGGGCGACGAGCCGGCGGAGTTGCTGGTCAACGTCACGCCCCTGGGCATGCGCGGTGCCGAGGCCGACCAACTGGCCTTCGACGAGCCGGCGGTGGTTGCCGCACGCTGGGTATTCGATGTGGTCGCCGTACCGGTGGAAACCCCGTTGATTCGCCTGGCCCGCTCATTGGGCAAGCCGGTTATCACCGGCGGCGAAGTGATCGTGCTGCAGGCCGTCGAGCAATTCGTGCTGTACACCGGCGTGCGCCCGGATGACGAGCTGATCGAGCGGGCTGCGCGCTTCGCGCTTGCTGACTAATAGCACCTGCCTCCTGCCGCGTTCTGACCGGGCCCCTGAGCCCGGCCATTTAAAGTTTGCACTTTCCGTTTCCCTGCCAAGTCGTAAAAGAGGTAGGGCATGGCGCTGCGACGAGCGCTTTGCCAGACGCTGGCTTCGCCGCAGCGCCATGCCCTGCATCCGAACGGAACGCCTTACCCAGGCTTCCGATGCCAGGCGCGCCGCTATCCGTTGGCCGCCGACAGACAAGCAAGGAGATAGCCATGGGCTTGGGAACCATACTGCTGATCATTCTGATCCTGATGCTGATTGGTGCCATCCCGGCATGGCCGCACAGCCGCAGCTGGGGCTACGGGCCTACCGGCGGCCTGGGACTGGTGCTGGTCATCGTGCTGGTGCTGCTGCTACTGGGCTACATATGAGCCAGCGCCTGCATCGCTGATGCAGGCGTCGCCGTCGGCGGCTCAAGCCGCTGACGGTGGCTCAGTTCCTGAAGGACCCGCCACACCCCCTCATTTCTACTTCCGGAGGTCGCCTGCTTGGATCTGGTGATTGCACGGCCCGAAGGCCTGTATTGTCCTCCTGGAGATTTCTATATCGACCCCTGGCGCCCCGTCGAGCGCGCCGTCATCACCCACGGCCATGGTGACCATGCACGTACCGGTAGCGCCCATTACCTGGCCGCGGCGCCGGGCGAGGGCATTCTGCGTACCCGGCTGGGGCGCGACATCAACCTGCAGACCCTGGCCTACGGCGAGACCATCGATCACCACGGCGTCACACTGAGCTTTCATCCCGCCGGCCATGTGCTGGGTTCGGCCCAGGTGCGACTCGAATACCGCGGCGAAGTCTGGGTAGCCTCGGGCGATTACAAGGTCGAGCCGGACGGCACCTGCGATCCCTTCGAGCCGGTGCGTTGCCATACCTTCATCACCGAGTCGACCTTCGGCTTGCCGATCTACCGCTGGCAGCCCCAGGCGGAGATCTTTGCCGGCATCAACGACTGGTGGCGGCAGAACCAGCAGGCCGGGCGGGCCAGCGTGCTGTTCTGCTACGCCTTCGGCAAGGCGCAGCGCATCCTGCATGGCATCGATGAAAGTATCGGGCCGATTCTCGGCCATGGCTCCATGGAACCGCTGCACCAGGTCTACCGTGATGCCGGTGTCTACCTGCCGTCGACACGCTACGCCGGCGATGTGCCCAAGGGCGATCCGCTGCTGCGCCAGGCGTTGGTGCTGGCGCCGCCGTCGGCCGGAGGCAGCAGCTGGATAAAGCGTTTTGGCGATTACAGCGATGCCTTCGCCAGTGGCTGGATGCTGCTGCGCGGTACCCGTCGGCGCCGCGGCGTGGATCGCGGCTTCGTGCTGTCCGATCACGCCGACTGGCCAGGGCTGCTGTGGGCCATCGAGCAGACCGGTGCCGAGCGGGTGATGGTCACCCATGGCTCGGTGAACATCCTGGTTCGCCACCTGCGCGAACAGGGCCTGGATGCCCAGGCGTTCGCCACCGAATACGGTGAAGAAGACGACGCGGTTATGGAGCCGAGTTCATGATCGCCTTCGCGCAGCTGTATGCGCGCCTCGACGCCACTACCTCGAGCAATGCCAAGCTGGCTGCCCTGCAGGATTACCTGCGCGATGCCGAACCGGCCGATGCGGCCTGGGCGGTGTACTTTCTCGCCGGCGGCCGGCCGCGCCAGCTGGTGCCGTCGCGGCAGTTGCGCGAGCTGGCGATGCAACGCGCCGGCCTGTCCGAGTGGCTGTTCGAGGAAAGCTATTCGGCGGTGGGTGACTTGGCGGAAACCATCGCCCTGTTATTGCCCGAGGCCACCTCGACCTCCGGGGATGGGCTGGCCGTATGGGTCGAGGACAAGCTGCTGCCGCTGCGTGGGCTACCGCCCGACGAGTTGGCGATGCGCCTCGATGCGCTGTGGGCGCAGCTCGACCGGCAATCGTTGATGGTCAGCATCAAGCTGATCACCGGGGCCTTTCGCGTGGGTGTTTCCAAACTGCTGGTGACTCGCGCGTTGGCTGCGGTGGCCGAGGTCGATGCCAAGCGCGTCGCCCAGCGTCTGGTCGGCTACACCGACCTGTCGAACCGGCCCACGGCAGCCGCCTATGAGCGGCTGATCGCCGCCGAGTCGGATGACGAACATGCTCAACGTGGTGGCCAGCCATACCCATTCTTTCTCGCTCATCCGCTGCAGCGCCCGCTGGAGGAGTTCGACGCCAGCCTGGGCTCGCCGGCCGACTGGCTGATCGAATGGAAGTGGGACGGTATTCGTGCGCAGCTGGTCAAGCGCGACGGCCAGTTGTGGGTCTGGTCGCGCGGCGAGGAGCTGATCAGCGAGCGCTTTCCCGAGTTGCAGGAATTGGCGCCGCTGTTGCCGGACGGCACGGTGATCGACGGTGAGCTGGTGGTCTGGCGGCACGCTCCGCAGGCTACCGCTCAGCAGGGCGAGTTGATGGCCCATGCTGCCGATGAGCCTGCCGAGCGCCTCAACGATCAGGTCGAAGAGCAGCTCGAGCAATTCGGTATCCAGCCGTTCGCCCTGTTGCAGCAACGCATCGGCCGCAAGACCCTGAGCCGCAAGCTGCTCGAAGAAGTGCCGGTGGCCGTTCTCGCCTACGACCTGCTGGAGTGGCAGGGCGAGGACTGGCGCAGCCGCCCGCAACACCAACGCCGCGCGCAGATGGAGCAGGTGGTGGCCAGCTGCGCCAGCCCGCGGCTGATGCCGTCGCCGTTGCTGCACGGCGCTACCTGGCAGGCCCTGGCGCAACAGCGCGAGGCCTCACGCTCGCTGGGTGTCGAGGGCATGATGCTCAAGGGGCGCGAGGCGGCCTATGGCGTCGGGCGCAGCAAGGACGTCGGCGTCTGGTGGAAGTGGAAGATCGATCCGCTGAGCGTCGATGCCGTGCTGATCTATGCCCAGCGCGGCCATGGCCGCCGCGCCAGTCTGTACAGCGATTACACCTTTGCCGTCTGGGATGGTGCGCCGGGGGATCCCGAGCGGCGCCTGGTGCCATTCGCCAAGGCGTACTCCGGGCTGACCGACGAGGAAATGCGCAAGGTGGATGCCATCGTGCGCAAGACCACGGTGGAGAAGTTCGGTCCGGTACGTAGCGTGACGCCAAGCCTGGTGTTCGAGCTCGGCTTCGAAGGCATCGCCCGCTCGCCCCGGCACAAGAGCGGCATTGCCGTGCGCTTTCCGCGCATGCTGCGCTGGCGCCACGACAAAGGCGTAGAGGAGGCCGATACCCTGGCCTTGCTGCAGGAGTTGCTGCAGTGAGTCTGGCCAGCAGTTGGCTGCGCCGCAACGGCTGGAAGGCGTTCGACTTTCAAAAGCAGGTCTGGCAGGCGGTCATGGATGGGCAGAGCGGCTTGCTGCATGCCTCGACCGGCGCCGGCAAGACTTACGCGGTGTGGCTGGCGGCACTCAATCGATTCGCCAGCAAGACAGAGGCGAAAAAAACGGTCAGCGCCAAGCGTACACCGCCAGCGGCGCCCCTCACGGTGCTGTGGATCACGCCGATGCGCGCCCTGGCTGCTGATACGTTGCGGGCTCTGCAGGCGCCAGTCGAAGGCCTGGAAATACCCTGGACCATCGGTATGCGCACCGGCGATACCGGCAGCACGGAGCGTCAGCGCCAGGCGCGGCGTCTGCCCACCGCCCTGGTCACTACCCCGGAAAGCCTGACCCTGCTGCTGACTGGCGCCGACGCGAAGGCACAGTTCGCCCACGTCGGCATGCTGGTGGTGGACGAGTGGCACGAGCTGCTTGGCAACAAGCGCGGTGTGCAGCTGCAGTTGGCGCTGGCGCGGTTGCGTCAGTGGAATCCACGGCTGATCGTCTGGGGCCTGTCGGCAACCCTTGGCAATCAGCCTCACGCCATGCAGGTGCTGCTTCCCGGCGGCGACGGTTGCCTGGTGCGCGGTGAGCAGGGCGGCAAACCGCAGATCGATACGCTGCTGCCGGCTGCCATGGAGCGCTTTCCCTGGGCTGGGCACCTGGGCTTGCGACTGTTGCCGCAGGTCGTTGAGGAGCTGGAAAGCAGCAGCGTCACCCTGGTATTCACCAACACTCGCTCGCAGTCAGAGCTCTGGTACCAGGCGCTGCTCGACGCGCGCCCGGATTGGGCTGGGCTGATCGCCTTGCACCATGGTTCGCTGGCCCGCGAAGTGCGCGACTGGGTCGAGGGCGGCCTCAAGCAGGGCAAGCTCAAGGCAGTGGTTTGCACTTCGAGCTTGGACCTGGGCGTCGATTTTCTGCCGGTCGAGCGCGTGCTGCAGATTGGCTCGGCCAAGGGCGTTGCCCGGCTGTTGCAACGCGCCGGCCGCTCCGGCCACGCGCCTGGCCGCACGTCGCGTATCACCCTGGTGCCGACCCATGCGCTGGAAGTGATCGAGGCCGTTGCCGTGCAAGACGCGGTGGCGGCAGGGCGCATCGAGGCTCGGGAATCGCCGCATCAGCCGCTGGACGTACTGGTTCAGCATCTGGTCAGCGTGGCGTTGGGCGGCGGCTTCCGCCCTGACGAGCTGCTGCATGAAGTACGCAGCACCTGGGCGTACCGCAATCTCGACGATGCGCAGTGGCGCTGGGCCCTGGCATTCGTGCGCCAGGGCGGCGAGTCGCTTAGCGCCTATCCCGATTATCAGCGCGTGGAGCCAGACGAAGAGGGCATCTGGCGGGTACCCAGTCCGCGCCTGGCGCGTCGCCACCGGATGAGTGTGGGCACCATCGTCAGCGATGCCAGCGTGACCGTGAAATGGTGGGGCAAGGGCGGCGGTGGCGGTTCATTGGGCAGTGTCGAGGAAGGCTTTATCGCGCGCTTGCACCCTGGCGACGTGTTCCTGTTTGGTGGGCGGCCTCTGGAGCTGGTGCGCGTCGAAAACATGACCGCTTACGTCAAGCGCAGCAACGCCAGCAAATCCAGTGTGCCGCGTTGGAACGGCGGGCGCATGCCGCTTTCCAGTGCGTTGGCCGAGGCAGTGGTGGTGCGTTTTGGCGAGGCCTCGCAGGGCCGCTTCGAGGGCCCTGAAATGCGCATGCTGCAACCGCTGCTGGAGGTGCAGGCTGGTTGGTCGGCGTTGCCGGAGCCTGGCACCTTGTTGGCGGAAACTCTGCATTCGCGCGAAGGCTGGCATCTGTTTCTATATCCCTTTACCGGGCGCAATGTGCACCTGGGCCTGGCCAGCCTGCTCGCCTGGCGGTTGGGGCAACGGCAACCGCTGAGCTTTTCCATCGCGGTCAACGATTACGGGCTTGAGCTGCTGTGTGCCAGCGAGGTGGATTGGGCCGGCCTGCTTGGCGGCGACCTGTTCGATGATCGCGACCTGCTGCACGATGTACTCGCGAGCCTGAACGCTGGCGAACTGGCGCAACGGCGGTTCCGCGAGATCGCACGGATCGCCGGCCTGGTATTTGGCGGCTATCCCGGCGCGGGCAAAAGCCTGCGTCAGGTGCAGGCGTCCAGCGGCCTGTTCTTCGATGTGTTCCGCCAATATGACCCGAAGAATCTCCTGCTCACGCAAGCTCATGATGAAGTGCTTAGCCAGGAGCTGGATGTCCAGCTCCTGCAGAAAACCCTGGCCGATATGCGCGCCGCACGCTTGAACTTGCACGCGCTGCGCCGGGCTACGCCGCTGGCTTTCCCCTTGATGGTCGAGCGTTTTCGCGAGCGCCTTAGCTCGGAAAAACTCGCTGACCGCATCACCCGCATGCTTGGTGAACTGGAACGCGCTGCCGGGCCAGGCCCCAAGGTGTCTGCCACGCCGCTGGTCGAGGTCGAGCCAGCTGCACGGCGCCGCGAGCGTAACCGCAAGGATGGGCGCCCACGGAGCAAGGCCAAGAGCAGCGCTACATGAATGGCGCGCCGCACCTGGCGGTGGACATAGCCGGAGAAACCCTGTGGCTGCTGGCCGACAAGGCCCTGTACTGGCCGGCCAGGCAGGCGCTGCTGATCGCCGATGCGCACTTTGGCAAGGCCGCCACCTATCGGGTGCTCGGCCAGCCGGTTCCCCAGGGCACCACGGCGCGCAACCTGCAGCGCCTCGACCAGCTGTTGCACGATTATCCTACCCGCCAGCTGATCTTTCTCGGCGACTTCCTGCATGCCAGGCCGGCCCGCAGCGGCAGCACCCTGGCCGCCTTGCAGGCCTGGCGAGCTCGCCAGGCCGACCTGCAGATCCTGCTGATACGTGGCAACCATGATCGCAGCGCCGGTGATCCGCCGGCAGAGCTGGGGATCGAGGTGGTGGGCGAGCCCTGGACGATGGGGCCATTCGCCCTATGTCACGAACTGATGAGTTGCCCAGGCCTGCACGTGCTGGCTGGCCATCTTCATCCGGTGTTCGTGTTGCGCGGGCGAGGGCGGGACCGGTTGCGCATGCCGTGCTTCAGCGTCGAGCCGGCTGGGACGTTACTGCCGGCGTTTGGCGAGTTCACTGGGGGATTGGCGATCGAGTCGGTACCTGGGCGGGCTATTTATGGCGCACTCGACGGTGCGGTATGGCAGCTCGTCTGAAAAAACGTGTGGCAAATCGCCACGGTCCGCAAGGCGGAAAACTGACGATCAGTTTTTTATCTCCTGTAAATCGTTGAACAATCGTAATTCGTTTCACAGTGCCAGCGTCAAGTTCTCTCTCGCCTCGTCATCTTGTCAGATGAAACGATTCACCTGCCTCTAGTTATTTATCGGTCTGCCGATAGAATGCGTGCCGCTCAAAAATTCAGACTGGTCTAACAATAATTCTCCAGCTGCTAGAACACGGTTAAACAACGGAGAATTATTGAATGAACAGCTGGTTTTCGAACATCAGCGTCACCTTGAAACTTGCCTTGGGCTTCGGCCTCGTGCTCGCACTTACCTGCATCCTTGCGCTGACCGGCTGGAACAGCCTGGGCAGCCTTATCCAGCGCAGTAACTGGACCGCCGATATCGCTCGCCTGAACGATACGCTGACCGATCTGCGTGTTACCCGACTGCAATACATGTTGGCTAATGGCGACGAAGCCCTTGCCGAAACCGTGCAGAAGTCCCTCGATGGCTTCAAGGCCCAGCACGCCCGTGTGCTGTCGTCGTTCAAGAGCCCTGATAACGTACGCCTGCTGCAGGCACAAGGTGCACAGATCGATGCGTATCAGCTGTCGCTGAACAAGATGCGCAGCGGCTTTCGCGCGAGTAACGATGCGCGCAATGAAATGACCCGCAATGCGGTGACCGCCGGCGAGGCGATCGAGCAGATCAACACCGCAGTGATGAGCCTGCCGCCTTACGACGAAACCCGCGCCTCCCAGTTCCAGGCCATCACCAAGACCAAAGAAGATTGGCAGCTGGTGCGTTATCAGGTGCGTGGCTACACCGGCGCTCCCAATGCCGACGCCGAGCGCGTGGCCATCACACAGATTGATGCCACCATCAAGGATTTAGACTCGTTCCGCCAGGCATTCGGTGCCGAGCACCCGCAGCGGGTCACCCAGGTCACCGCCGCGCTGGACAACTACCGCAATGCGGTAATGGCCTTCAAAGCTGCTATCGAAACCATCGCTGTGGCGCGTAAGGAACTCACCGACGAAGGCTACGAAATCGTGCGCATCAGCAAGGAGCTTACCGCTATCCAAGTTGAGCGCCGTGACAGCGAAACGGCCTCGGCTCGTACGCTGCAACTGAGCACTACATTAATTGCCCTGTTGGCCGGTATCTTGGCGGCTTGGCTGATCACCCGCCAGATCACCCGTCCGCTGCAGGAAACCTTGGTGGCGGTTGAGCGTATTGCCGGTGGCGATCTTAGCCAGACATTGCAGGTCACCCGTCGCGACGAGATGGGTGTGCTGCAGCTGGGTATTCAGCGCATGGGCACCACCCTGCGTGAGCTGATCGGTGGTATCCGTGACGGCGTCACCCAGATTGCCAGCGCCGCCGAAGAGCTATCGGCCGTTACCGAGCAGACCAGCGCCGGGGTCAACAGCCAGAAGGTGGAGACCGACCAAGTCGCTACGGCGATGCATGAAATGTCTGCCACCGTTCAGGAGGTGGCGCGTAACGCCGCCGAAGCGTCCCAGGCTGCCTCCGATGCAGATCGGCAAGCCAACGAAGGTGACCGTGTGGTTGGCGAAGCTATCGCCCAGATCGAGCGCCTGGCTGCCGAAGTGACCCGTTCCACCGAAGCCATGAGTCACCTGCAGCAGGAAAGCAACAAGATCGGCAGCGTGATGGACGTGATCAAGGCAGTAGCCGAGCAGACTAATCTGCTGGCCCTCAACGCTGCCATCGAAGCTGCTCGCGCCGGCGAAGCCGGTCGTGGTTTCGCCGTGGTCGCCGACGAGGTTCGCGGCCTGGCCCAGCGCACGCAGAAGTCCACCGAGGAAATCGAAGAGCTGGTCGCCGGCCTGCAGCATGGCACCCAGCAGGTCGCCAACATCATGCACAGCAGCCGCGTGCTGACCGACAGCAGCGTTGAGCTGACCCGTAAGGCTGGTGGTTCGCTGGAAAGTATCACCCGCACCGTATCGAACATTCAGTCGATGAACCAGCAGATCGCTGCCGCCGCCGAGCAGCAGAGCGCGGTGGCCGAGGAGATCAGCCGCAGCGTGATCAACGTGCGCGACATCTCCGAGCAGACCGCTTCCGCTAGCGAGGAAACCGCCGCCTCCAGCGTCGAGCTGGCCCGCCTCGGCAGCCAGCTGCAGCAGATGGTCAGCCACTTCCGCGTCTGATCGGTAGGCTTCACTGGAAAATAAAAAGGCCGTAGCTCCTGGGAGCTATGGCCTTTTTCGTTATTGGCAGCAACGGCGATGTGGCGGTGGCTTAGAACCTGTCACGATCTTTTTAGGGGCATAAACAGGCTGCTAAAAGGCAGAAGCGGCCGTTCGCCGCGTAGGGTGGACAACGCTCTTTTTGTCCACCATTGCGATTGCAGAGCGGTGGACGGGTGAGGCGTCGTCCACCCTACGAAAGGCCGCTCTCGCCACTTTGCAGTCAAAAAATGAAGTCGAGCCGAAAGGTCGTGAAGAGTCGCTTAGTGCGTAGCAATCCAGATCAGCAAGCCCGCCTGGAACAAAGCGAACGCCACTAGGCAGGCGATGGTGAACCGCAGGCTGCCGTCGTCACGCTTGAGCTGATCGAGGCGCTCACGCTGCTTACGCAGCTGCGAGTCCTGCTCCTGCAGGTTCTGATCGGCCATTTGCAACATCTGCGCGGCATCGAGCTGTTCGATGAACTGCACCTTTTCGCCATTCCAGTCGCCATGCAGAACGCTGAGCCGGGTGGCGCTGTACTGCGCCTTTACCTGATTTTCTTGGTAGTCGACACTGAATCCTTGCGCCTTGAGGCAGTGATCGCGGCGCGCGCGGGCTTCGTCGTTGAGCGCGTCGCGACTCGGCAGCGGGCCGCTTTCCAGGGTGTAGTGTGCGCAGTGCTGTTTGGCCCACGCCGCCGCCTGAGCCAGCAGAAATCGGCCCAGACCGCGGTTCTGCGGCTCCACGCTGAGGCCGCTGTCAGGGCCAAACCGCGCTTCCTTGTTACGGTGGTCGAGCCATAGTTCCAGCACGTTCTGTTCCTTGCGCACTTTTTGCCCGGGCAACTGCAGGCTCAGGCGCAGCACGCTCTGCTCCTTGCTGTGCCGCTCGACGCGGCCGAACTGCACGAAACGCAGCGGCCGGGCGCCGGTGTGGCGGTCGACGGGCAGTGGCGACAGACGCAGCAGACGAAAATGTTCCGCGCCCAGGTTGGCCCAAGGGTGTGACGGCGCGGGCTGTTCGCTTTCCGGCGGGGCGACGGCGGTCGTTTCGCTGTCGGTCATCTGGCATTCCTCAAGAAGCCGCCCTGCAGCGGCTGGGCGGTCTGGACAGCTTCATAATCCCCGGAGGCAGCCAGTGGCAGCGGCGCAGCAGATCATGAATGGTTCTACGGGTTATCGGCCGTCTTTGACTTCTCTGCAGCCGGCAGCCCGTCGATGAAGCTCGCCAGGCGCGTAGTCAGGGCGCGGGCCAGGGGCAGGTCCGGGTTGTTGTAGGAGGCCAACTGCGCCTCCATGTCCATCGGTACGATGCGCAGTACGTGGTTCATGCCGGTGACGATCTGCAGCTCGGCCCGCGGGTTAGCGGCATGCAGCGCCTCCGCGTCCTGCACGCTGACCTGGATATCGTGATCGCCCTGCAGGATAAGCGCCGGAATTTTCACCCGTGCAAAAGCCGCAGCAGGATCTTGGCGGAACAGGGAAATCAGGTAGGGCTGCACGCTGGTGCGAAACAGCACGGTCAACTCATCCGACACCTGCGCTACTTGGCGGCCTTCATGCAGAGCTTCGAGCAGCGCCTCGGCCTCGCCACGCAGGCGCGGCGGCAGGCGGTTGCGCAGTTGCTCGCGCAGCAGTTGATCGATCGGCCGTGCACTGCCCGCTATGGACACCAGCGCGTCGGCGCCCGACTCGTTGGCCGCCAGGGTGGCGATCAGCGCGCCTTCGCTATGGCCGACCAGAATGACCTGGCTGAAGCGCTTGTCGCCGCGCAGTTGCTGCACCCAGGCCACCACGTCGGCCACGTAGCGCTCCACGCTCAGGTCACGTTCGTGAGGCGTGGCGGCAAAGCTGGCAGCGATGCCGCGCTTGTCGTAACGCACGCTGGCGATGCCTTGCTGGGCCAGTGCCTGGGCCAGTTTGCGGTGGGCGTCGTTGTGCCCGCCGCCCGGGTTGTTGCCGTTACGGTCCGTCGGCCCCGAGCCAGCCACCAGCAGCACCACTGGAACCGGCTCATTGCGCTGTGGCAATACCAGCGAGCCCTCCAGCACACCCTGGCCGGTATCCAGGCTGACCGGCTCACGCAGGATGGGGGCAGCCTGAACCAGGCCGCTGAAGAGAGAAAGGGTCAAAAGCAAGGCTCGCAGCATGATGGTGACGGGTCTGTGATGGGCTCTGTTGGACGCTGGCATTTGGCCAAAGGTTCGCGCGCGGGTGATCTCGGCGGTTGCCTGGGAGTATACTCAGCGGCTTTCTACATGGGCCTGCCTTTTCGCCGCAGGCTGCAGATCGAACGTCTCTGGAGTCTCGCGCAATGTCCGGCAATACCTTCGGCAAGCTGTTCACCGTCACCACGGCAGGCGAGAGCCATGGCCCGGCGCTGGTCGCCATCGTCGACGGCTGCCCGCCCGGCCTGGAGATTTCCCTGGACGACCTGCAGCGCGATCTGGATCGCCGCAAGCCCGGCACCAGCCGTCACACCACCCAGCGCCAGGAAGCCGATGAGGTGGAAATCCTCTCCGGGGTGTTCGAAGGCAAGACCACCGGTTGCGCCATCGGCCTGCTGATCCGCAACACCGACCAGAAGTCCAAGGATTACTCGGCGATCAAGGATCTGTTCCGCCCGGCCCATGCCGACTACACCTACCACCATAAATACGGCGTTCGCGACTACCGTGGCGGCGGCCGCAGCTCGGCGCGGGAAACCGCCATGCGCGTGGCAGCCGGCGCCATCGCCAAGAAGTACCTGGCGGGCCAGGGCATCGTCATTCGCGGCTACATGAGCCAGCTCGGCCCCATCGAGATCCCCTTCAAGACCTGGGATTCGGTGGAAGAGAACGCCTTCTTCAGTCCTGATCCTGCCAAGGTGCCGGAGCTGGAGGCGTACATGGATCAGCTGCGTCGCGACCAGGATTCGGTCGGCGCAAAGATCACCGTGGTTGCCGAAGGGGTGATGCCGGGCCTGGGTGAGCCGATCTTCGACCGCCTGGACGCCGAGCTGGCCCATGCGCTGATGAGCATCAACGCGGTCAAGGGCGTGGAAATTGGCGATGGCTTCGCCTCGGTGGCCCAGCGCGGCACTGAACATCGTGACGAGCTGACCCCGGCAGGCTTCGTGTCCAACCACGCTGGCGGCATTCTCGGCGGTATCTCCAGCGGCCAACCAATCGTCGCTCACCTGGCGCTCAAGCCGACCTCCAGCATCACCACGCCAGGGCGCTCCATCGATGTCGATGGCAACCCGGCGGACGTGATCACCAAGGGCCGTCACGATCCGTGCGTCGGCATCCGCGCCACGCCGATCGCCGAAGCGATGATGGCCATCGTGCTGATGGACCACCTGCTGCGTCATCGTGGGCAGAACGCAGACGTACGAGTGACTACGCCGATACTGCCGCAGCTGTGACCGAGCGTCCCGGCAACATGCAGGCGGTGGCATGAGCGAATTGCCCGAGGTGCTACGCAGCGTTACCGGCAAACGCCTCTCGGACGTTCGGGATGCGCTGATTCGGCAGTTCTTCGCCAGCAAGGATGTTCAGGTTTGACGCCGGCAGTCCCGTACTGGCGCCTGTCCGGTTTCTACTTGTTCTACTTCGCGCTGCTAGGCGCCACAGCGCCATTCCTGGGCCTGTATTTCGCGCACCTGGGTTTCTCGCCAGCACGCATCGGCGAGCTGGTGGCCATTCCCATGCTGATGCGCTGCATCGCGCCCAACCTGTGGGGTTGGCTGGGCGACTACAGTGGCCGGCGGCTGTTGATCGTGCGCCTCGGTGCGCTCTGTACCTTGTTCAGCCTGAGCCTGATCTTCGTCAGTCAAAGCTACGTCTGGCTGGCTCTGGTGATGGCCCTGCATGCGTTCTTCTGGCACGCGGTGCTGCCGCAGTTCGAGGTCATTACCCTGGCGCACCTGCGCGAGCAGTCTGCGCGCTATGCGCAGGTCCGCCTGTGGGGCTCGATCGGCTTCATTCTCAGCGTGGTCGGCCTCGGCAAAGCGTTCGATCTGCTCAGCCTGGATGTGTACCCTTGGGCGCTGCTGCTGATCATCACCGGCATTGCCCTGAGCAGCTTCTGGGTGCCGGATGCCCAGCCGCTGGCGTTATCGCAGTCATCCAACCAGGGCGGTTTCCTGAAGCAGCTCAAGCAGCCCGGCGTGCTGGCTTTCTATCTCTGTGTGGCGCTGAT
Organism: Phytopseudomonas punonensis; assembly: GCF_900142655.1. Classification (GTDB taxonomy): domain Bacteria; phylum Pseudomonadota; class Gammaproteobacteria; order Pseudomonadales; family Pseudomonadaceae; genus Aquipseudomonas; species Aquipseudomonas punonensis. Next base: position 131,473 of record NZ_FRBQ01000009.1, read on the forward strand.
GCAGCTGTCTCACGGGCCGTACTACACCTTTCTGAGCATTCACCTCGAGCAGCTCGGTTATAGCCGTGGGCTGATCGGCATGCTCTGGGCGCTCGGCGTAGTGGCTGAAGTGCTGGTGTTCATGGCCATGGCGCGGCTGCTCAGGCATTTCAGCCTGCGCCAGGTGCTGGTCGCCAGTTTCGCCATCGCGGCGGTACGTTGGGTGCTGATGGGCTTTTTCGCTGATCACCTGAGCGTGCTGTTGTTCTCCCAGGTGCTGCATGCCGCCACCTTTGGCAGTTTTCACGCTGCGTCCATCGCCTTCGTGCAGCGCAGTTTCGGTGCCCGCCAGCAAGGGCAGGGCCAGGCGCTGTATGCCTCGCTGGCCGGCATCGGTGGCGCGTTGGGTGCTCTGTATGCCGGTTACAGCTGGAACGACCTTGGCCCGCAGTGGACATTCGCCCTGGCAGGGCTGGCTGCGCTGCTGGCAGCCATTATCATGGTTCGACGCACGGCCGAGCCGACATGACCCATCAGGTTGCCGCCAGGTAGCCACAGCCGAACAGGAATTGCCCATGAGTCGCTTGAGCGTTCATCACCAATCCAGCCCCGAGATCCCCAACAAGGTGCTGGGCCATGCTGAAGACATCACCAGTACGTTGGCTGCTGCCGGCATAGATTTCCGCATCTTGCCGCTGGAGGCCAGGGTGCAGGCCGGAGCCACCCAGGAAGAGATCCTTGCTGCTTTGGGCGATTCGCTGGCACACCTGCAGCGTGATAACCACCTGAGCCAAGTCGAGGTGATCAGTATCGATCAGCGGCGCTGGCCACAAGAGGACGACAAACCGGCCCCGGTGCCCCAAGAGCAGGTGGCCGACGGCGCGCAGTTGTATCTGTTTCTGGCCGGGCAGGGGCTGTTGAGCCTGCATGTCGAGGATTACGTGTACGCGCTGTTCGGCGAGCGTAATGCGCTGATCAGCGTGCCAGCCGGCACGCGGCACTGGTTCGATCTGGGCGAGTTCCCGCACTGCGCGGCGATTCGCCTGTCTGCCGCGAACACGGCGCAGCCGCGGCCGAGTGGCGACGCCATCGCTGCTGCCTTCCCGCGTCTGGAAGACTGAGCCGCTTCAGTCGAATAGGCTGGCCTGTGGTCTGGGCACGGCACCTTCGAGTTCCAGCAGCAATTGCTTGCGTGGCAGGCCGCCGGCAAAGCCGGTCAGGCTGCCGTCGCGGCCGATCACCCGGTGGCAGGGGATGATGATGCAGATCGGGTTGGCGCCATTGGCAGCGCCCACTGCGCGCACGGCCTTGGGCCGTTCGATACGCTGGGCCAGGGCGCTGTAGCTGTCTATCTTGCCGAACGGGATCTGCTGCAGCGCCCGCCAGACCGCTTGCTGGAACGGTGTGCCCTGCGGGTTGAGGCGCAGCTCGAAGCGCTGGCGGCGGCCCGCGAAGTAGTCGTCGAGTTGCCGGCTGGCGTCATCGAGCTGCGAGCCTGCCTCCTGCCAGCCATCCCCGATTAGCCAGGGCGTACGCTCCACGTCCATCAACAGCTGTTGCAGGCCGCTTTCGTCGCCGACCATGAATAGGCGGCCGATAGGACTTTCCTGATAGCGATAGAACATCCTCAGCCTCCTGAATAGTTGTGCCACAGGTGTGCAGCAGCATAAGCGCGCCAGGGCCGCCAGGCTTCGGCGTGCAGCTGCAGTTGCCGGGCGGTGATGCCGGTGGGGCCCCAGATCGGCGCCTTGAGCAAACCGAGGTCACTGGCGGGAAAGGCATCGGCGTCACCAAAGGCACGCAGGGCGATGTATTCGGCCGTCCACGGGCCGATGCCGGGCAGGGCGCACAGGCGCTCGATCAGTTCGCTCGCGCCCGCGCTGATATCCAGGTGCAGTGCGCCACTGGCAATCTGCGCAGCGAAATGCTGCAGGGTTTGCACGCGCTTGCCGGGCATGCCGATGCCATCGAGATTGGCAGCCGCGATGGCCTCGGGTGTCGGGAACAGACGGTCGATGCCTGCGGGTGCGTCGACCAGCGGTTCGCCGAGCCTGTCGACCAAACGTCCTGTGATGGTTACCGCGGCCTTGACCGTGACCTGCTGGCCAACGATGGCGCGCACGGCCTGCTCGAAGGCATCGAATGCAGTCGGCAGACGCAGACCGGGATTGCGCGCAAGCATTGCCGCGAGATGCTGATCGGCCGCGAAATGTGCCGCGATAAGCGCCGGGTCGACATCCAGATCGAACATGCGCCGTACCCGCTGTACGAGCACAGGCTGGCAGGCGATGGCCGAGGTGCTGTGCTCAAGCGTCAGCGCATGCTGATCGGGCAGGGCGGTGACACGAAACCAGCCGGTAACATCGCCAAGGCGAAAGTTGCGGCAGTAATCACGCTCGCCCAGGCATTCCTGCCCGGCGATGGCGCGCAGCCGGAAATGCGCGTGGAACTGTTGCCAGTCCCAGGGCGCCTGGTAAAGCAGCTGGAGGAGGTTTGTATCGGTCATGGCGTTGACGATAACGCCCCGGGGCCAGCCTTGTCAGCGTGGAAAGTGACTTTCAAACCTGGGCACGAGGGTTGTCGACAAAATTTTCACATCAGAGAGTAGAGACTGCCGCGGCGCCGCTCGCCGTGACAGGGCGGGCCTGCAGTAAACGTTTTTGCGGATGATCGAAAATGACCCCTACAGCAGTTCAGGGCACCCCTCACACAGCATCAAACCCCTTACGTAGCCAGTTGCTCTTCACCCTCTACAGCGCCCTGGCCCTGTTGTTGATGTATACGCTGCTGCGCGTCGCCTTGCTGGTCTACAACCGCGAGCTGATCGGCGATACGCCGAGCGCCACTTTCGTCGAGGCCTTCTATAACGGCTTGCGCTTCGACCTGCGCGTGGTGGTGTATGCCTGCGCGCCGCTGCTGATCGCGTTGCTCAGCACTCGCGCCATGCTCGCGCGCAGCTGGCAGCGCATCTGGTTGACCATGTTCGCCAGCATCACGCTGTTTCTCGGCCTGGCCGAGCTGGATTTCTACAAGGAATTCCACCAGCGCCTGAACAGCCTGGTGTTCCAGTACCTGCAGGAAGATCAGGCCACGGTGATGAGCATGCTCTGGAACGGTTTCCCGGTGGCGCGCTATCTGGTCGCCTGGTTCGTCATTACCGGCCTGCTGTGGTGGATATTCTCGCGTTTCGATCGAGCCAGCCGCACGAAGATGCCTGGCGATCCCCGTAGCGCCAGGCCAGTTGTGGCCTGGTACTGGCGCGTCTCGGTGTTCTTGCTATGCGTGCTGATCGCCGTCATTGCTGCCCGTGGTCATTTGCGTCAAGGCCCGCCACTGCGCTGGGGTGATGCCTATACCACCGACTCGATGTTCGCCAACCAGCTGGGCCTCAATAGCACGCTGACCCTGTTTACGGCAGCTCAGGCCACCTTTGGCGCGCACCGTGACAACACCTGGAAGTCGACCATGGCGGACGAGCAGGCCCGGCAGATCACCCGCGACATGCTGCTGACTCCGGACGACCAACTGGTCGATGCCGACAGCGCCGCCATCCGCCGCCTCTACACGCCGCCGAGCGACAAGACCCTGCCGATCCGCAACGTGGTGGTGATCTTGATGGAGAGCTTCGCCGGCCATTCGGTCGGAGCCCTCGGCGCGCCCGGCAACATCACTCCAAACTTCGACAAGCTGAGCAGGGAAGGCCTGCTGTTCGACCGCTTCTTCTCCAATGGCACTCACACCCATCAGGGCATGTTTGCCACCATGGCTTGCTTTCCCAACCTGCCGGGCTTCGAGTACCTAATGCGCACGCCCGAAGGCGCGCACAAGTTCTCCGGGCTGCCGCAGCTGCTGGGCGCCCGTGGCTACGACAACCTGTACGTCTACAACGGCAATTTCCAGTGGGACAACCAGTCCGGGTTCTTCAGCAACCAGGGCATGACCAATTTCATTGGCCGTGAAGATTTCGTCGACCCGGTATTCATGGATCCGACCTGGGGCGTGTCCGATCAGGACATGTTCGACCGCGGTGCCCTGGAGCTGAAAACCAATTACGGCCAGAAGCCGTTCTATGCGTTGCTGCAGACCCTTTCCAACCACACACCGTATGCGCTGCCGAAGGATTTGCCGGTGCAGCCGGTCATGATCAACGGCAAGGAAGATTTGCATCGCACCGCCATGCGCTATTCGGACTGGGCGCTGGGGCAGTTCTTCGAAAAGGCGCGTAAGGAGCCGTATTTCAACCAGACGTTGTTCGTGGTCGTCGGCGACCATGGGTTTGGCGGTTTCGATCAGGTGACGGAGATGGACCTGCAGCGCTTCAACGTGCCGCTATTGCTTATCGCACCCGGCATTCAGGAGAAGTTTGGCAAGATCAGCCATACGGTTGGCACCCAGATCGATATCGTGCCGACCATCATGGGCCGCCTGGGTGGTGACGTGCTCCATCAGTGCTGGGGGCGCGATCTGCTCAATCTGCCCGAGGGCGATACAGGTGTGGGTGTGATCAAACCCTCGGGCGGTGATCAGACAGTCGCCATCGTCACTGCCGACCAGATACTGGTGCAGCCCAAGGATTTCGAGCCGCGGATGTATCGCTATCAACTGGGTGCAAAACCGACGGCAACGCGCATCGAAGGTCCGGTCGACGAGACGTTGAAGAAGCGTCTGGAAGGCTTCCTGCAAACTGCTACCAAGAGCCTGCTGGATAACACGGCAGGGGTGGCGGACGGCATGCCCGATAAACCGCAGCCCTGATTCACAAATAAAAAACCGGCGCCTGGCGCCGGTTTTTTATTGGGAGATCGATTTAGCTGCAGCCTTCGACGTAGAATACCGCCGGAGGCACGCCAATGCGCCAGCGTGTCACCACGCCGTCGCGGTCAGTCTCGAACACCAGCCGTGCGTCGCTATCGATGTACGGCGTGACGATGAAGTCAGTCGCACCTTCGACATACTTATTGGGCTGCTCCTCAAAACGGCCAGGGTAGGTGGCGCGAATCTGCTGGGAGCTGCTGCCCACCTGCAGGCCGCGGGGCGCCTTGCGCTCGCGCGTGTCGATGTCGTAACGCACGAACTGGCCGTTTTCGAGCATGAACGAGGTGCCGAAGCCGTTCGCTGGGCGCGGGTCCTGGAACAGCTGGCGACAAGCCTCCGAGCCTCCACCATCACGCAGTGAGCCTTTCCAGGCCGCGCGCACGGCTGCTTCGTCGCTGCCGAAGCGGGCGCTGGCAAACCCGGTGAACGGGCTGAGATCCTCCTTCTCCTGCAGCTTTGGCGGGCTGCTCTGGGCGGCGGAGGCGGTTTTGGCGGGGGTGTTGCTGGCGTCGCTGCAGGCGCTCAGCGCCAAAATATTGGTCATCACAACAGCGGAAATTGAAAGCGTGCGGTTCGCCATGAAAATCCAACCTTCGTCTCGAATGGGAACGGCCGCACGAAAGTGCGGCCGAATCTATGAGGCATGAGACCGATTGAATCAGGGCATTTGCATGCCGGGGGATCAGTAAAAAGGCCCGCTGCGTATGCAGGCCTTTCGTCGCAGTCTCATGCTGCGTGGCGTTTGGCCACACTTTCGGGAAAAAGATCCCGGCTTTTATTCAGATACTGATCGACCAGCCATTTGCCGTGGGCAATCGAGGCCTGTTGGGCTTTGGTCAGGTCAGCGAGAAAGGCGCCGTTGAACGGCAGCGACAGGCGCCGCGTGGTTCGGCCGTCAGGCGTGATAATGCGGCAGCCGCCTGCCCAGGGCGTAGGAATGCCTGGATGCTCCATGACTTCGGCGCTGATGTGATGGTCGCGGTAGTTGCATTGCAAGGTGCTCATGGCTGATACCTCGTATGGATGGCCCGCGCAGGCAGCACGATGATGCTTGGTCGAAACATGCCGCCAGCCGAGCGTGGCTTCATCTTCGGGTATAGCACGCCACCAACCTGTGGCGTGGCAGGCCGACGAGTTGCCGAATGTAAAGATAGTTTGATGACCTGGCGCGTGCGGCGGTCTATTCTCTGAGAGCGTGCTGCTTGAGTCGGGCACGCTTCTTCATACCAGTTCATGCTGGTGCCACAGTTGCTCGTACCAGGGCTCCGGCCCAAGAGTCATCACGGTGCGCCGTGTGTTGCATGTTGAGTCAGATAGCCGCTCGCGCGGCGTATCAATTTCCTCGTCCGATGGAGATCAACTATGAGCACGATTCTGCACGAAGATGTTGGTAGCGGCATTTTGCGTCGAATGAAGGAAGGCGGATTCGATTTCGCCAGCGTTCACCCCATCGAGTTCTATGCGATTTTCCCCGATCAGGCGTGTGCCTTGAAGGCCACGCACAACTTTCGCGGTGAAAGCCTGCACGCACTGGTTACCGAGCGTGATGAAGGTGACTGGTACCTGCAGGTCAGCAAGGTCATGCACGTCACGCCAGCCGGCATTGGCGATTTCTCGCAGGACATGGAGTCGGTGGTGATTCCCCTTGGCGGTGAACTCGACGGCTGGGGTGTTACCCAGCAACTGAGCCGTGCCAGCCGCCAGGATTAGCCACAACCTTCGCTACAGTCCTTTCTCCCAAAGCACCACCAGATCCCGAGGAGCCTGCTCCTCGGGAACGTTCAAGACCATCTCCTGCGTACGCAGTGCGCATGTCTGCAACTCGATGCGGTAGAAGCGCTGATCCCCTTGCCCGGCTTGATCACTGGCTATCGGCAGGCAGGCTTCGAGTAGCGAGCAGACCTGGCCACGCTGCTGCGGATCACAGCGGGCGAAATCAATTTCGCGCGGCCGGCTGAGCGCCGCAATCGCTGCAAAGCCGCCCTGGCGGGATATGCGAACCAGTGCCTCATCACTCAACGGCGGTAGTTTGTTCATGGCTGAACATCCTCTATTCCCACGTCACTCCAGGCCTTTGTAACCGCATCGACCTCGGGCGAGCCCTGGCCGAAGCGCTGTGCGGCGCGATCCACACACAGGCGGGCAAAGTCGACGAACTCGGCGTCATTGGCCAGGCGTTCATCGCACAAGGTGTCATACCAGATAAGCCCGGCTTTCTCCCAGGCGTTGCCTCCCAAGGCCACTGCGGCCAGATAGAAGGCACGATTGGGAATGCCCGAATTGATGTGCACGCCGCCGTTGTCCTCGCGGGTCTGAACGAAGTCGCGCATGTGGCCTGGCTGCGGATCCTTGCCCAGTAGCGGATCGTCATAGGCGCTGCCGGGCTCGGACATCGAGCGCAGGCCTTTGCCGTTGACGTACTCGCTCAACAGACCGGCACCTATGATCCAGTCCGCCTGGGCGGCAGACTGCTGCAATGCGTATTGCTTGGTGAGAATGCCGAAAACATCGGATAACGACTCGTTCAGCGCGCCGGCCTGGTTGGCATAAACCAGTGCAGCCTCACTGTCGATGACACCATGGGTCAGCTCGTGGGCGACTACGTCCAGGGCGATGGTGAAGCGATTGAAGATTTCGCCATCACCGTCGCCGAAGACCATCTGTTCGCCATTCCAGAAGGCGTTCTCATAGCGCTGGCCGTAATGCACGGTGCCGATCAGCGCGATGCCGTTACCGTCGATGGAATGGCGGCCGAGCACCTCCCAGAAAAACCGGTAGGTCGCGCCGAGTGTCTCATAGGCTTCGTCGACAGCTTCATCACCGGAAGCCGCCTGGCCCTCGGCGCGTACCAATTTCCCTGGCAGCTGGGTCTGCTCCTCGGCGTCATGAATGCTGCGCTCAGGTTGCCCAGCGTCCATAACCTGACGAGCTTGCAGAGTGCTGAGGCGAGGCTTGTCGTGGTTGCGCCGCAGCGAGCTGACATGCTGCAGGGTATTGCGCGCGCAGTCGCGCTGACGATCCGAGCCGTGGCCGATGATGCGATCCAAAATGTAGGGCGGTATCAGGCTATTCATCGTGCGTTCCTTATTCGAGGATACATGTCGGCCAGGGCAATGCCTGACCTCCTACAAGTGGGAACGCAACGCGCCGGCAAGGTTGCTGCCGTATCGACATTTCTGGAGAAAGGAGGCTGACAGAAAAGTGCAATGCTTTGCCGCCTCGTTTGTCTGAGCTTTATCGGGCATGCCGCTCTGCAAGTTGCATTGCAATGCCAGCAGATCGCGCAGACGCCGTGCCTGTGCACTGTAATCGTGCTTCATGATGGTGCGTTACTGGGTCGTTATAAAAGTAAGTCATTGAATTCAAAGGAATAGTACCGATGGCTCGGCGCTTGCAGCGTACGGGTTGAACTGGGTTGCAAGGAGTACAGCATGACCCGCACCTTTTATGATGAGATGCACCTGCCGGATGGCGCCTGTCGCCCGCATTACCAGGCCTTTTCTCGTTGGCTGCAGGACACCCCGAAAGACCTGCTGGATCAGCGTCGCCGCGAGGCGGATCTTCTATTTCATCGTGCCGGCATCACTTTTACGCTGTATGGCGATGCTCAGGGTACCGAGCGACTGATTCCTTTCGACATCATTCCGCGCAGCATTCCGGCCAGTGAATGGCGCATCGTCGAGCGGGGCTGTATCCAGCGGGTGCAGGCGCTAAACATGTTTCTCGCCGATCTGTATCACGACCAGCGCATCATCAAGGCCGGGTTGATTCCCGCCGAACAGGTGCTGACCAACGAGGGCTACCAGATGGCGATGCAGGGATTGAACCTGCACCGCGACCTCTATGCGCACATCGCCGGCGTCGACCTTGTGCGCGATGGCGACGGCACTTATTACGTACTTGAGGACAACCTGCGCACCCCCAGCGGTGTGAGCTACATGCTCGAAGACCGCAAGATGATGATGCGCTTGTTCCCCGAGTTGTTCGCCAACCAGCGCATCGCGCCCATCGATCATTACCCGAGCCTGTTGCTCGACACCCTGAAAGGCTCCAGCCCGCTGGATAACCCGACGGTGGTGGTGCTGACGCCCGGGCGCTTCAACAGCGCCTATTTCGAACATGCATTTCTGGCGCGGGAAATGGGTGTAGAGCTGGTCGAGGGCGCCGATCTGTTCGTGCGTGATGACAAGCTGTTTATGCGCACCACGGCAGGCGCCAAGCAGGTCGATGTCGTGTATCGCCGTCTGGACGACGCCTTTCTCGACCCGCTGGCGTTCAATCCGGACTCCATGCTTGGCGTGCCCGGGCTGCTGTCGACTTACCGTTCCGGCAATGTGGTGCTGGCCAACGCCATTGGCACCGGCGTGGCGGATGACAAGTCGATTTATCCTTACGTCACCGAGATGATCCGCTTCTATCTCGATGAAGAGCCAATCCTCAAGAACGTGCCAACCTGGCAATGCCGCAAGCCCAACGAGCTGTCCCACGTGCTGGCCAACCTCAAGGATTTGGTCGTCAAGGAAACCCAGGGTTCGGGCGGCTACGGCATGCTCGTCGGGCCGGCTGCCAGCAACGCCGAGATCGAGGCGTTCCGGCTGCGGCTGATCGCCAAGCCCGATGCCTACATCGCGCAGCCGACGCTGTGCCTGTCGACTTGCCCGACCTTTGTCGAGAACGGCATCGCCCCACGACATATCGACCTGCGACCCTTCGTGCTGTCCGGCAAGGAGACCCGCATCGTGCCAGGTGGGTTGACCCGTGTTGCATTGCGTGAGGGCTCGCTGGTGGTCAATTCGTCGCAGGGCGGCGGTACCAAGGACACCTGGGTGGTGGAGGACTGAGCATGCTATCGAGAACCGCCTCTGACCTTTACTGGATGTCCCGCTATCTGGAGCGTGCGGAAAATCTGGCGCGTATGCTGGACGTCAGCTACTCGCTGTCACTGATGCCCCAAGACGGCCGTCGCGACGGCCTTGATGAACTGGCTATGCCACTGCTGATCACCGGCACGCTAGAGGAATACCAGCAACGCCACGGTGCGCTGCACGCCGAACGCATGCTGCACTTTTTCGCGCTGGATGCGCAGAACCCCGCGAGCATCTACAGCTGCCTGAGTGCTGCACGCAGCAATGCGCACGCGGTGCGTGGGCGCATCACCGCGGACATGTGGGAAAACATCAACGCCACTTGGCTGGAAATTCGCGGCATCGCCGAGCAGGGGCTTGGCCGCTACGGCATCAGCCGGTTCTGTGAGTGGGCTAAGGAGCGCTCGCACCTGTTTCGTGGCGCGGCCTTCGGCACCATCGTGCGTGGCGAGGCTTATCGTTTCATTCGCCTGGGCACCTTTATCGAGCGTGCCGACAACACCTTGCGTCTGCTCGATTCACGTTACGAGTTGCTCGGCGAGGACGTCGACGATCTCGATGGGCGACCGGCCCACAGCTATTACCAGTGGAGCGCCTTGTTGCGCGCGTTATCGTCGTTCGAGGCGTTCGCCGAGGTTTACCGCGGCTCGCCTGGCGCCCGTAAGGTTTCCGAGTTGCTGCTGCTGCGCCGCGAGGTGCCACGTTCATTAAGTGCCTGCATGGATGAGCTCTATCAGATGCTCGCCGGCCTGCCTGGTGACAGTGGCCGCCCGGCCCAGCGTCTGGCCGCCGAGCTCAATGCACGGCTGCGCTACACCAGTATCGATGAGGTGCTGGAAGATGGGCTACACGCCTGGCTGACCGATTTCATCGAACAGATCCATCAACTTGGCAGCGCCATCCACACGTCCTATCTGGAGGTCGCATGAGACTGTCCATCCGCCACAACACCACCTATCACTATGATGATCAGGTACGTGCCAGCATCCAGTATTTGCGCCTCACACCGCACGATAGCCCTCGCCAGCAGATCCTCAGCTGGCAGCTGGACTTGCCTCGACCGGTGCGCGCGCAGCTCGATCCCTATGGCAACATCCTGCATGTGCTGACGCTGGACGAACCCCATGAGTCGATCATTATCGGCGCTCAGGGGCAGGTCGAGATTGATGAATTCAGCGATGCCGAGTACGACAGTCTGTCGGCGCTGCCATTCCTTCGCTTTACCCGGCTGACCGAGGCTGACACAGCGCTGCGTGATTTCGCCTGGAAGCAATGCGCCAGGCGGCGTGATCGTACTGCGCTGATCGACCTGATGCATGGCCTCAACGATCACATTCGCTACCAGCCCGGCATCACTGTGGTGGACACCAGTGCTGCTGAAGCCTTCGCCGGGCGCCAAGGCGTTTGTCAGGATCACGCCCACGCATTCATCGCCTGCACGCGTAGCTTGGGTATACCGGCGCGTTACGTGTCCGGGTACTTGGTCACCGACAATCAGGATCACCTGGCCAGCCATGCCTGGGCCGAGGCCTGGCTGGATGACGCCTGGTACAGCTTTGACGTGACCAACTGCCTGTCCAGACCCGAGCGCCATCTGAAACTGGCAATCGGCCTAGATTATCTGGATGCCTGCCCGGTACGCGGCATGCGTCGTGGCGGTGGCTGCGAGCGGATGATGGCGCAGGTAGACGTCGAGCCACTGATCAGCGTTCAGGCTCAGTGAGCAGGAGAGGGCAGTGCCGGTAGGTTTCGCCGCGTAGAGTAAGTGCGGGGCAGCATGACCCCCGTTCGTGCGAACGTCGCTTGCGGTACAGTGACGATCACTTCTAGCATGGCCACTTTTTTCGAAGGGAGAGGGCATGCTGGCCGAATTGTTTGCGGTTCTGGCGCCGGTGATCATCGTCTCGGGCATCGGCTATGCGTGGGCCCGCAGTGGCCAGGCTTATCCCACCGAGTTCATCGCTCGTCTGGTTTTGACCATCGGTACGCCGAGCCTTGTGCTGGCCACCCTGAGCCGCACCGAACTCGATCCTGAAGCCTTCACTAGCATGGCGTTGGGCTGCGTGCTGGTTACCGCCTGCATGGGGTTGTTCGGCGTGCTGTTCAGTCGCCTGTTCCGCCAGCAGTGGAAGGTACTGGTGCCGGCATTCCTGTTTCCCAACACCGGCAACATGGGCCTGCCCATCAGCCTGTATGCCTTTGGCGAACATGGCCTGGCGCTGGGTGTAGCGTTCTTCCTGACGCTATCGATCATGCAGTTCAGCGTTGGCGTGGCGCTGTCTGGTCGTGCCACGTCTACCAGGGAGCTGCTAGGCAACCTGCTGCGCAACCCGATTATGATCAGCCTGGTGGTGGCTTTGCCGATGATCTTCTGGAATTTGCAGTTGCCGCGCTGGGTAGCCAATACCGTTGGCCTGCTGGGCGGCATGACCATTCCCTTGATGCTGCTGACCCTTGGCGTTTCCCTGGCCAGCATTCGCCTGCATCACTTGGGCTCAGGCCTGGTGTTGGGAGCGCTGCGTATCATGCTGGGGGCTGCCGCCGGCTGGGGCATCGGTGCGGCAATGGGATTGGAGCCGTTGACGCACGCCGTGCTGGTGGTGCAATCGGCTATGCCAGTGGCAGTATTCAATTATCTGTTTGCGATACGTGCCAATCGTTCGCCCGAGCAGGTCGCGAGCCTGGTGATGTGCTCGACGCTGTTGGCGATTGGCTGGCTGCCGCTGATCCTGGCGTGGTGGATGCCGCGGGTCAACTGACCGCGGTCAACCGATCATCCGGTTCAGATTAGGGAGAATCAGCAATACGGCGGTAGCGAATAGAATCAGCCCCGCCTGGCGGAATTTCGGTTTGTTGAACATGGCCGTCTGCCTTTTTGATTGTTGTGGTGGGCCGTTATTAACGCTTGGTCCCCAGTGCCTCGGCAAAATCCCGACGGCTATAAATTGACTGTAGAGCGAGTGATCAAATTTTATAGATCGGTTTGTTTCTAAAAGGGTTCAAAGCCAGCGGCAAGGATATGGAACCCTTCTCTATTTCTGTAGAACCCTGAAGCCAGACGCTGCGGGAGCTGTAGCGGCTGAAAAGCAGTAGATGACCGTTCGTCGGAGCTAACGGCGCTCACAAAAAACCGGCCACTTGGGCCGGCTTTCTACAGTGGTTCAATCAGTCGTCAAGCTGCTCGCGGATGACTTTGCCGCTCTTGCCGTCGACACGGAATTCGTAAAGACGGTTGTCCTGCTTGGTACCTTCACCTTCCCAGTAACCGGCATCGTCTGCCTCGATCTTGTGGATCTGGGTAAAGCCAGCTTGTTTGGCGCTACTCAGCGCCTGCTCGATGCTGATCCAGTCAGCGCCCGGGCGGTCAGCCATGGCGACGCCTGCACTCATGGCGGCAGCGGCGGTAAGGGCAGTCAGGGTCTTCTTGAGCATCGTGGAACTCCTTTACTGAATAGGAAGATCGCGCCCGTTTTCAGGCACCAGTTGTTGGAGTCCGGCGTTTCGCTTCGGGTTCAGCTAAAACTGCCCTGGCTCGGTGCAGCCGCTGCCGTAGCGCTCACCGTTGGCACAGGTTGGGTGGGGTGCCTCATGCTCACGGCCAGCAGGGGCAGGGCGATCGTCAGGTAAAGCGCGATGGCGCCCAGTGCGCCGTTGCGTGCGTAGCGAATGGTTTGGCTGTGCATGGGCTGTGCTCGTCAGTAGGCCGGCTGGCCGATGGAGCAATCATCGGCCCAGCTCTTCAGACGCGGAAGTAAATGCCAGTTATGGCGGCTATCGAATCTGCTGATGACTCGGATCGCGGCATGCCTCTTGCCTTGATGCACCAGCACAGGCAGGCTTTGACTGCTTCGTTATTTCTTAGGTACCTCCATGTCGCTGCAGATCTGCATTCTGGAAACCGACATCCTGCGTCCCGAGCTGGTCGACCAGTATCAGGGCTACGGCAAGATGTTCGAACGTCTCTTCGCCGGCCAGGCCATCCCTGCCAGTTTCCACGTATACAACGTGATGCAGGGCGATTACCCGCCCGCCGACTCACGCTTCGATGCTTACCTGGTCACGGGCAGCAAGGCTGATTCGTTCGCCAACGACCCCTGGATCGAAACGCTCAAGGCCTATCTGCTCGAGCGTTATCGAGCTGGTGACAAGTTGCTAGGCATCTGCTTTGGTCATCAGTTGCTCGCGCTGCTGCTTGGCGGCAAGGCCGAGCGCGCTAGTGCCGGCTGGGGCGTGGGCATCCATCGCTATCAGTTGACCGAGCAGCCAGAGTGGATGACGCCGGCATTGGATGAGCTGACGCTGCTGATCAGCCATCAGGATCAGGTTACCCGGTTGCCGGAAAATGCCACGCTGCTGGCCACCAGCCCGTTCTGCGCCCATGCGGCCTACCGCATCGGTGATCAGGTGCTGTGCTTTCAGGGCCACCCGGAGTTCGTGCCCGAGTATTCCCGCGCGTTGCTGGACATCCGCCAGCAGCATATCGGTGAAACCACATACCGTGCGGCGGTCGGCACCCTGCATGAAGATCACCACGGGCGTACGGTGGGTGAGTGGATGCTGCGCTTCGTGGCCAATGGCAAGTCGGCTCAGCACGCCTGATTGCCCTATAAAAACTGCGCATAAAAAACGGCCCGTGAGGGCCGTTTTTCGTTTCGGCAGGGCGCCTTGCGTGGAGGCGCCTGCGAAGTGTCTTAAAGTGCTTCGGCTTCAGCCTGCGGGGCGTCTTCGGCTTGTGCCTGCTCCGGCTTGACCTCGACGAACTTCAACTGCAGACGCTCGCTGCTCCAGGCGCGGGTCTGGTTGGTCAGTTCCAGGTTGTTGTTCAGGTTCTGGCCGTAGGAGGGGATGATCTCCTTCAGCTTGGCCTGCCACTCTGGCGTCTTGATCTTGTCCTTGAAGGTGCGCTCCATAAGGTGAAGCATGATCGGCGCAGCGGTGGAGGCACCAGGCGAGGCGCCCAGCAGAGCCGCGATGGAGCCATCTTCAGCACTGACCACTTCGGTACCGAACTGCAGGATGCCGCCTTTCTCAGCGTCTTTCTTGATGATCTGCACGCGCTGACCGGCCTGCAGCATTTCCCAGTCCTTGTCCTGCGCTTCAGGGAAGTACTCACGCAGCGAGTGCATGCGGTCTTCCTGGCTGAGCATCAGCTGGCCGATCAGGTAGGTGCTCAGCGAGAAGTTGTCGATACCCGCATTGACCATCGGCGAGATGTTGTGGGTGGTGATGGTGCCGAACATGTCCAGCAGCGAACCATTTTTCAGGTATTTGGTGGAGAAGGTGGCGAATGGCCCGAACAGCAGCGCTTTCTGGCCATCGATCACGCGAGTGTCCAGGTGCGGAACCGACATGGGCGGCGAGCCGACCGACGCCATACCGTAAACCTTGGCCTGGTGCTGCTGGACGATGTCCTGGTTGCGAGTGACCAGCCAAGAGCCGCCAACCGGGAAGCCTGCATAGCCTTCAGCTTCCGGAATGCCGGACTTCTGCAGCAGCTTCAGCGCGCCACCACCGGCACCGATGAACACGAACTTGGCATTGACGGTGCTCAGCTTCTCGTCGTTTGCCAGGTCGGCCACGACGACATTCCAGGTGCCATCGTCAGCACGGGTGATATCGCGAACTTCATGCTGCACGTGAACGTTGAACACGTCCTTTTTCTGCGACAGGTTGTTCAGCAACTGGTTGGTGATCTCGCCGAAGTTGACGTCGGTACCGATCTCCATACGTGTGGCTGCGATCTTCTGGCCAGGCTCGCGGCCTTCCATCACCAGTGGTACCCACTGCTTGATCTGCTCGGGGTCTTCGGAGAACTCCATGCCGCGGAACAGCGAGCTGTGCTGCAGCGCTTCATAGCGCTTCTTCAGGAACTCGGTGTTCTTGTCGCCCCACACGAAGCTCATGTGCGGCACGTTGTTGATGAACGATTTCGGGTTTTTCAGCACGCCTTGCTCGACCTGGTAGGCCCAGAACTGCTTGGAGATCTCGAAGGACTCGTTGATCGTCACAGCTTTGCTGATGTCGATGGTGCCGTCGTCTTTTTCCGGGGTGTAGTTCAGCTCAGCGAGAGCCGAATGACCGGTACCGGCGTTGTTCCAGGCATTCGAGCTCTCGCTGGCGACCGCGGGCAGGCGCTCGTAGAGATCGATCTTCCAGGTTGGCTCCAGTTCATTGAGGTAGGTGCCAAGGCTTGCACTCATGATGCCCCCGCCGATCAGCAGGACGTCCACGGATTTTTCCGGTTCAGGCTGCTTGGCGCAGCCGAGCGCGCTCAAGCACAGTAAGGACAGCAGGAGTTTTTTCATTTAGACAGACCATTTCAGTGATGTGATTGCATGGCAACAGGGTCGACGCGCAAAACACTGCCGATAAGGGAGCGAACGCGTACGCTGCATGTCGCCAGGTTTCGTTCTGCGAAACCGGCCAGTTCCGGTGATTTTTTGAAGCACCGGCATTTACTTTCATCTGCGCGCTTTCGTCGCAGGCTGCCTCAAAAGGCAAAATCCATGCCTACGTAACTATTAGTCAGCTAACTAGTGCTCTGGATCAATATCTGGCTCGCCATCTCACTCGCCGATTGGCGAGTTTTCGCCTCCCATAGGCTGTAATGGCTGTTTAAGTGGCGGATTCTCGCCTTACTGGCTTATGGCGCCGCCTACACCCTGACTGCCGCCACCGGTTCCCGGTGTCGCGGGTGCGGTGGAGCTGCCTTGCGTGCTCGGAGCGGTCTGGTTGCCGGTTGCCGGCGCGTTATTCGACGGCTGGCGCCTGTTGTCTGTGCCCGACTCGTTGCCGGTGCCATTCTGCCGGGCAGGCGAGTTGAGTGTACTGCGCGGCGTCTGTTGCAGCGGTTGTTGCTGTTGATCGGTGGTCGATTGGCCGGTGCCATTCATGTCAGCAGGTGGAGTGCCAGTGCGCTCGCGAACCATCTCGTCGCCGATCTTGTCGCGTTGCTGCTGCAAAGACATCCCATCGTCATCCGCCTGGACGCCAGCGCTGAAAAGGGCGGCAAGCAGTAATGCGGATCCTGTGATCTTGTTCATGTCGGTCTCCTGATTATCCCGTGTGATCAGGTGACTGCCCGCGTACTGGCAATGTTCACGCAATCTTCCCGGAGGAGGCGCATAGTCAGGCAATCGCAGCGGTTCTGCGGCGAGCAGCGAAAAGCGAGGAAGGCGTCTACCCTGATAGCAGCTCGGCAGCCGCAGGCTCTGCCATGCCGGTTGACGGCAATTCAGCGGTGAGTGTGCTGCCGAAGCGACAGAATCGAACCATGGCCTGTCTCTCGCCTCAGAGGACATGCCCAACAATAAAAGAGGTCGTTGACATGATTTATGCCAAACCCGGTACCGCAGGTGCCGTCGTCACCCTGAAATCGCGCTACGGCAACTACATCGGTGGCGAGTTCGTCGCGCCGGTGGGTGGTCAGTACTTCACCAATACTAGCCCGGTCGATGCCTCGACCATCGGTGAGTTCCCGCGCTCGGACGCCAAGGACATCGACAGGGCCCTGGACGCCGCCCATGCCGCGGCTGATGCCTGGGGTAAGACCTCAGTGCAGGATCGCGCGCTAATCCTGCTGAAGATCGCTGACCGCATCGAAGCCAACCTCGAGCTGCTGGCCGTCGCCGAAACCTGGGACAACGGCAAGGCCGTGCGCGAGACCCTGAACGCCGACGTGCCGCTGGCCGCCGATCACTTCCGTTACTTCGCCGGCTGCATCCGCGCCCAGGAAGGCACCTCGGCGGAGATCAACGAGCACACCGCGTCCTATCACTTTCACGAGCCGCTGGGCGTGGTCGGGCAGATCATTCCCTGGAATTTCCCGCTGCTGATGGCCGCCTGGAAGCTGGCCCCGGCCCTGGCTGCCGGCAACTGCGTGGTATTGAAGCCTGCCGAGCAGACGCCGCTGTCGATCACCCTGCTGGCCGAGATCATCGGCGACCTGCTGCCGCCGGGCGTGCTCAATATCGTTCAGGGCTTCGGCCGTGAAGCCGGCGAAGCGCTGGCCACCAGCACGCGCATCGCCAAGATCGCCTTTACCGGCTCCACGCCGGTCGGCTCGCACATCATGAAATGCGCGGCTGCCAACATCATTCCCAGTACTGTGGAGCTGGGCGGCAAATCGCCGAACATCTTCTTCGAAGACATCATGCAGGCCGAGCCGGCCTTCATCGAGAAGGCTGCAGAAGGCCTTGTGCTGGCGTTCTTCAACCAGGGCGAGGTGTGCACCTGCCCGTCGCGGGCGCTGGTGCAGGAGTCGATCTTCGAGCCGTTCATGAACGAGGTGATGAAGAAGATCAAGGCCATCAAGCGCGGCAACCCGCTGGACACCGAGACCATGGTCGGCGCCCAGGCCTCCCAGCAGCAGTACGACAAGATCCTCAGCTACCTGGAGATTGCCCAGCACGAAGGCGCTCAAGTGCTCGCTGGCGGCGCCACCGAGAAGCTCGAAGGCGACCTGGCGACCGGATATTACATCCAGCCGACCCTGCTCAAGGGCACCAACAAGATGCGCGTGTTCCAGGAGGAAATTTTTGGCCCGGTGGTCGGCGTGACCACCTTCAAGGACGAAGCCGAAGCCCTGGCGATCGCCAACGACACCGAGTTTGGCCTGGGCGCCGGCGTGTGGACGCGCGACATCAACCGCGCCTACCGCATGGGCCGCGGCATCAAGGCCGGGCGCGTATGGACCAACTGCTACCACCTGTACCCGGCGCACGCTGCCTTTGGCGGCTACAAAAAGTCCGGGGTCGGGCGCGAAACCCACAAGATGATGCTCGACCACTATCAGCAGACCAAAAACCTGCTGATCAGCTACGACATCAACCCGCTGGGCTTTTTCTAGGAGTAGTGCGATCCGATAAAAAAACGCGGCTTCGGCCGCGTTTTTTATTGTGTGGCTCAGCCTCTAGCGCCGCGTTGCAGGGCGCTCTTCAGCGGTAGATCCCAAGGTGGCACAGGTCCGAAGCGGCTTTTCAGAAACTCCAGAAGCAGGCGGCTGCGCGAATCGGTATCGCGCTCCAGGCGCAGTGCGTAGATGCCGCTGGGCTCCGGTTCCGGCAGGCCGTTGTCGCAGAACAGCGCCACCAGCTCGCCGCGCACCAAGTATTCGCTGACCAGCCAGGTCGGCAGGTGAGCCACGCCAAGGCCCGCCAGTACGCTGAATACCAAGGTTTCGGCGTTATTGGCGGTCATGCGCAGGCGGCGAGGGCGGTACACCGCAAGCTTGCCCCCGTTCTCGAAGCGCCATGCGTAGGCCGGTGCCAGGCCATCCCAGTCCAAACCGTCGTGTTCCAGCAGCTCCGCCGGCGTACGCGGCACACCGTGGCGCTCCAGGTAGGCGGGGCTGGCGCAGACCACACGAATCATCGGCGACAGCGGCGTCGCCACCAGGCGTGTGTCGGCCAGCGGACCGATGCGCAGTACCAGGTCAACTTCGCCAAGGTGGGCGCCATGCAGGTCGATAAAGCTGTCGATCAGGCGCAGCTGCACGTCCAGCCCCGGATAAGCGGTGAGGAAATCGGCAATAGCTGGTGCCAGATGGCGGCGGCCAAACGGCGCCGGCGCATCGATGCGAATCAAACCTTCCGGCGCGCTGCTCAGCGACACCGCTTCGGCGCGGGCCAGGTGCAGTTCGGCGAGAATCCGCCGGGCGCGCTCGGCAAATGCCAATCCAGCCGGTGTTGCGCGCACCGCATGGGTGCTGCGGCTGAACAGGTGGCAATCGAGCGAGCGCTCGAGCGCGTCAATGCGCCGTGAGACCGCCGAGGGCGTGAGCGGGTGCAGACGGGCCGCGGCGGAAAAGCTGCCGCTTTCCAGTACATCGAGAAACAGGCTGAGCTGGTCGGTGAGGGCATCGGGATTCATGGCTATCTCGCTATGCGTCGTTCGCACAGCCATTATGCCGGGCTGTGCGTTACCCATCCATCGCACTGTTGGGTAGCATGCGCGCATCCCGTTGAATGAGATGAATCATGGATGTGCTCGCGTTTGCCTTGAATATCGTGCTTGGCCTGCTGCTCGGCACCCTTGGCGGGCTGTTTGGCATCGGCGGTGGTCTGATCGCGATTCCGGCCCTTGGTGTGCTGTTTGGCCTCGATCAGCAGCTTGCCCAAGGTACTGCGCTGGTGATGGTAGTGCCGAACGTGTTGCTGGCGCTTTGGCGCTATCACCAGCGCAACCGGATCGATCTACGCCACGCGTTGGCACTGGCCCTGAGCAGCTTTGTGTGCGCGCTGTTTGGCGCAAGTTGGGCGGTCAACCTTGACCCCGACGCCATGCGCCTCGCCTTCGTCGGCTTTCTAGTCGCGCTGGCGTTCTATAACCTGTTGCGTATGTTCATGCGCCCGCCTGCGGCCTCGGGCCAGCTTCGCCATCCCTGGCCGTGGCTGACCGTGCTTGGCAGTGGCTCTGGGCTCTTGGGCGGCCTGTTTGGCGTGGGCGGGGCGGTGATTGCCACGCCTATTCTTACCAGCGTGTTTGGCACCTCTCAGGTCATCGCACAGGGGCTTTCATTGGCACTCGCGGCGCCGAGTACCGGCGTGACCCTGGTCACCTACGCATTGCATGGCCACGTGCAGTGGGCGCTAGCGATTCCACTGGCCATCGGCGGGTTGCTCAGCATCAGCTGGGGTGTACGCCTGGCTCACGCGTTGCCGGAGCGCCTGCTCCGGATGTTGTTCACGGTTTTCTTGCTGGTCTGCGCAGTGATGCTTGGCCTGCGGACCTGATGTCCGCAGCCGGAGTGCCGCCAACCGCGGCTGGCTTGCGCTACAATGCGCGCCGAATTTGGCCCGCTCGAGAGTTACTTCATGTCCGTTTGTCAGACACCGATTATCGTCGCCCTGGATTTCCCGACCCGAGAGGCCGCGCTTGCGCTGGCCGATCAGCTCGACCCGAAACTGTGCCGGGTCAAGGTCGGTAAAGAGCTGTTCACCAGTTGCGCATCGGACATCGTTACAACCCTGCGTGATCGCGGCTTCGAGGTGTTTCTCGATCTGAAATTCCACGACATTCCCAACACCACCGCGATGGCCGTCAAGGCTGCAGCGGAAATGGGTGTATGGATGGTCAACGTGCATTGCTCCGGCGGCTTGCGCATGATGAGCGCGTGCCGTGAAGTGCTCGATAGCTTCAATGGCCCGGTGCCGCTGCTGATTGGTGTGACCGTTCTGACTAGTATGGAGCGCGAGGATCTGGCTGGTATCGGTCTGGATATCGAGCCGCAGGAGCAGGTTCTGCGCCTGGCTGCGCTGGCTCACAAGGCCGGTATGGACGGCCTGGTCTGCTCGGCCCTCGAAGCACCTGCGCTCAAAGCAGCGCAGCCGGGTTTGCAGCTGGTTACCCCAGGCATTCGTCCAGCAGGCAGTGCGCAGGACGACCAGCGGCGGATTCTCACCCCGCGCCAGGCGCTGGACGCCGGTTCCGATTATCTGGTGATCGGCCGCCCGATCAGCCAAGCGGCCGATCCTGCTGCTGCGCTGGCAAAGCTGGTCGCAGAGCTGGGCTGATTAGCCCATTGTTTTTCATGCGGCGGTAATTCAGCCGCTGCATTCGCTGTTTTGCAGGTAAAACCTCATGAATTCCGTGGAACATTCGCCGCTGGGCAAGAGCAGCGAGTACATCGCCACATACTCGCCCGAATTGCTGTTTCCCATCCCTCGTGCCACCAAATGGGCCGAATTGGGTTTGAGTGCTGAGACGCTGCCGTACCGCGGTGTGGATTACTGGAATTGCTTCGAGCTGTCCTGGTTGCTGCCGTCCGGCAAGCCAGTGGTGGCGATTGGCGAGTTCTCCGTGCCTGCCGATTCGCCGCACATCATCGAGTCCAAGTCGTTCAAGCTGTACCTCAACTCGCTGAACCAGTCGGTGTTTGCTAGTGCGCAGGAGCTGATCAGCGTGCTGGAGAAGGACCTGTCGGCCACTGCCGGCAAACCGGTCGGCGTCAGGGTGCGCAGCCTGGACGAAGTGGCCGTTGAGGGCATGGCCGCATTGCCTGGCCTTTGTGTCGACGAGCTGGATGTGAGCATCAGCAATTACGCTGCGCCGCAGCCGGAGTTGTTGCGTTGTGACCCGGCAATCATCGTCGAGGGGAGTCTGCACAGCCATCTGCTCAAATCCAATTGCCCGGTCACCGGTCAGCCGGACTGGGGTAGCGTGGCCGTTCAGTACAAGGGCGCCGCGCTTGAGCCAGCTAGCCTGCTGGCCTACCTGGTGAGCTTCCGCCAGCACGCGGATTTCCATGAGCAGTGCGTGGAGCGCATCTTTCTGGATCTGCAGAAGCTGCTGCAGCCCGAGTACCTGACGGTGTATGCGCGCTATGTGCGCCGCGGTGGCCTGGACATCAATCCGTATCGCACCACCTTGGCCGAGGTGCCGCAGAATCTGCGTTTGGTCAGGCAGTAGGCTTACGGCAGCTCAACAGATTGGGCAGACACAAAAAACCAGCCGAAATGGCTGGTTTTTTTGTCGCTTCCGGGTCAGATACCCATATTGGCCAGCGTCTGCATGATATTGCGCAAGCTTCCGGCAAGGGTCGGATGGCTCACCTCGAAGCGCTCCACCGCCAGGTTGACCCCATCAACCAGCGAGGCGTCCGGCGTTGTTACCGGTTGCGCGGCCAGTTGTAGCTCAATGTCGCGTGCGATGAGCTCGAGCGACTCGCGATCTTCTTCGTTTTCCGGCGGATGTTCGACCAGTTGCTTGCGCAGCTCTTCCAATTGCTGCTGCAGATGGTTCGCAGGCATGGCGCTCTCCCTCTCTCTTAATAGGCAAGACAATTGACCGTGCAGCGCGACGAAAGGTCAGTACGTCTTATCTAGCCTAGCTCAGCAAAGGGGTTAGGGTTTCTCGCCTTTGCTGCGCCGGATGTGCATGTGCTCGAGGCAAGCGGGTAGGTCGGTGAGCTGATCGATCACCGAGTGAGCGCCAATGCGATAGAGCGCGAGCGTGGCATCGGCGCGCAAACGCTCGCGTTGCACCTCGTCGAGCACCTGCCAGTCAGCGAGTGCATGGCCTGCCAGTGAGCCGCAGGCAGCCAGGCCAACGGTCCACAGTCCTGCATTGAGTCCCGCCTGTATAAGGCGCGGTTCACCGCTGACCAGCACGCAGCCTTCCAGTCGTTCGATCTGCAGTGCCGCCAGGGCTTGCCAGCAGGCATCCGGTGCCGGCCAGGCGCGCTGTGTGCAGGCGGGTGAGGCCGCCAGCCAGTCGGGGAGGCGGCTGGCCAGTTTGTGCGATACGGCTTCAGGCAGTTCATCCAGCCAGGCGCAGGGCACGCGTTGGTCGTGCAGGCTGCGCAACGTGCTCAGTGCACCCGGCGTGGGCTCAGCGAAACTATCGAGCTCCTGAGTCGTGGCCGGTTGGCGCGCAGCGTTGCCGTGTTCGCGCACCAGTGCCAGGTGGCGCGGGCCACTTGTCGAGCTGCTGCGTGCACCGAAGTCCACCAGGCATCCGGAAAGGCCGAACAGCACAGCGGTGAAAGAGGCGCTGGCGGGGTAAAACGCTGGCTGAGGCATGTTATGTCAGTCCTTGGCGAGTATCGCTTCAACCATGACAAGCCAATGTGACGATTCCATGACGTTCAGACGCCCGGTTGCATGAGCTGGCTCACACTGACCGTCGGCCAGGCGTCGAGGCGCTGCCTATTGGCCGCGTACGGCTCTATACTACGGCGCTGCCGCCGGACAGAGCGCGCTGATGAGCTTAGGAGAACTGCAATGCGTTTGATTGGACCCTGTTGGATCGCAAGCCTTGGGCGTGTGCTGGCGTGTGCCGGCCTGATGGCCCTGCCGGTTGCAGGTCAGGCGGCAACGGAAGACCCGTGGGAGTCATTCAACCGTCCCATCTTTCGTTTCAACGATGCCGTTGACACCTACGCCCTCAAGCCCTTGGCTCAAGGATATCGTAAGGTGACTCCGCAATTCGTGGAAACCGGCGTGCATAACGTGTTTCGCAACATGTGGGAGGTCGGCAATCTGGCCAACAACCTGCTGCAGGGCAAGGTGCACGATGCGGGCGTGGATACCAGCCGGTTCCTGTTCAATACCACCCTGGGCGGTCTGGGCTTCTTCGATGTGGCCACCCGCATGGGCCTGCAGCGCAGTGACGAAGATTTTGGGCAGACCCTTGGCGTCTGGGGCGTTGGCGCTGGCCCTTACCTGGTCTTGCCATTGCTCGGGCCGAGCTCGCTGCGCGATGCGCCAAGCAAGATTCCGGACAGCTACCTGACGCCTTATCCCTATATGGATCATGTGCCGACACGCAACGTCGTGCGCGGCATCAACGTCGTCGACACCCGCGCCAGCCTGCTGGACGCCGAGCGCATGATCAGCGGTGATAAGTACATCTTCATCCGCAACGCCTACCTGCAGAACCGTGAGTTCCGCGTAAACGATGGCAACGTCGAAGACGATTTCTAAACACAGAGGAGGGCGGCTACCTGCAAGCGCAAGCGAGTAGCCGTTCACGCACGTGATGAAGCCTGGCTCCATCACGTTACCGCTTGTTTCAGCTCATCGAGGTAACGGCAAGGCCAAGAACCTGCCGGCCATCACCCAGGTCAGTTACCCGGACCACTTCCGCTTCGGTTTCCAGCCCCTTGAGCGAGTCATGGCTCGAGGGGATCAGCACGCTCACTCTGTCGCCGACCTGCGCCTGGCATTGCGCTTCGATCTGCATACCGGTGCTCGACAGGTCCCGACACAGCGCTGGAACCGACTGGCCGCCGTGATTAAGCGTTACCTGGGTCTCCAGGCGCATGCGAATGTAATCGCGCTTTTCCGTGTAATCACGATCATTCTGGCTCATCAAGCTATCCTCATTGAAGGTCGGGGCTTTGTTGCAGTTCTTATAACCCTCGGCCATTTAAGGTGTAAAGCCGCTCGGCGGCAACGGCGCCTGTTGAATCGCGTTGAGGATGGGAGTACCGTCTGCGCCTTGACGCGAACCGTGTACCCGCGCAGGTTGTTGGCTGCGTTTACGCTAACCATCCCCGGCGCAGTTTGCCTGGACACCCCATGCACAAAACCAGTGCCACGTTGCTGCTGATCGATGACGACGAAGTCGTCCGCGCCAGCATTGCAGCCTACTTGGAAGACAGCGGCTTCAACATCCTGCTCGCCAGCAACGGCCTGCAAGGTCTCGAAGTGTTCGAGCGTGAACGGCCAGACCTGGTCATTTGCGACCTGCGCATGCCGCAAGTCGATGGTCTCGAGCTGATCCGCCGTATCAACGCGCTGGAAATTTCCGCGCCGATCATCGTGGTCTCCGGCGCCGGCGTGATGACTGACGTCGTTGAAGCCTTGCGCCTCGGTGCTGCCGATTACCTGATCAAGCCACTTGAAGATATTGCCGTGCTCGAGCATTCGGTGCATCGAGCACTGGATCGTGTGCAGCTGCGTCAGGAAAACGAGCGCTATCGCGAGAAGCTGGAAACCGCCAACCGCGAGCTGCAGGCTAGCTTGCATCTGCTTCAGGAGGATCAGAACGCCGGGCGCCAGGTGCAGATGAACATGCTGCCGGTTACCCCGTGGGAAGACGAGGGCCTGTCGTTCGCCCACCAGATCATCCCATCGCTTTACCTGTCCGGTGACTTCGTTGACTACTTCCGTGTTGATGAACGTCGCGTGGCCTTCTACCTAGCGGACGTTTCCGGCCATGGTGCCTCGTCGGCCTTCGTCACCGTGCTGCTCAAGTTCATGACCACGCGCCTGCTCTATGAGTCGCGGCGCAACGGCATGCTGCCTGAGTTCAAGCCCTCCGACGTGCTCAGCCATATCAACCGTGGCCTGATCAACTGCAAGCTAGGCAAGCATGTGACCATGCTCGGCGGCGTGATCGACGAAGAAACCAATCGACTGACCTACAGCATTGGCGGTCATTTGCCGTTGCCGGTGATGTATACCGGTGGCCAGGCGCATTATCTGGAAGGCCGCGGCTTGCCGGTCGGTCTGTTCAAGGAGGCCGAGTACAACAACCTTGAAATCGACCTACCCGAGTCGTTCAGCCTGACTTTGTTGTCTGATGGCATTCTTGATTTGCTGGCCGGTGATACCCTGCAGGAAAAAGAAGCCTTGCTGCCCAAGTTGGTGAGCGAGGCAGGTGGAACCCTGGATGGGTTGCGTAGCGTGTTTGGACTGGCGGATCTGGCGGAGATGCCGGATGATATTGCCTTGCTGGTGTTAAGCAGGAACCTTGCATGAATCCTGGGATAAGCCCCGGTAGAATCCAGTTTGCCGAACAGGATGGCACCTTTGTCCTGAAGTTCATCGGCGAAGTGCGCCTGACCTTGTGTTCGGCGCTGGACTCCACGATCGAGAAGATTTTCACCGCGCTGAATTTTTCCGCCATCGTCATCGACCTGACGGAAACGCGCAGCATCGACAGCACCACACTGGGGCTGCTGGCCAAGCTGTCGATTCTGTCGCGGCAGAAGGTGGGGCTGTTGCCGACTGTGGTGACCACGCACGCCGACATCACGCGACTATTGCAGTCGATGGGCTTCGATCAGGTGTTCAACATCATCGACCAGCCCTACGAGTGCCCGAATTGCCTGGCCGACCTGCCGTCGCAGGATCAGTCCGAAGAGGTAGTGCGCGCCCATGTGCTGGAAGCGCATCGCATTCTGATGGGCCTGAACGAGTCGAATCGTGCGGCTTTTCATGACTTGGTGAGCGCGCTCGAACAGCATCCATGATCCTGTTGCGGTCATAAAAAAGGGGCGCCGACAGAATCGGCGCCCCTTTTTCGTTTCTGCCGGATTAGCTGTTGGCAGCCAGCAGCTTTTCCAGTTTCTCCTGGTCGCGGGCGAACTGACGGATGCCCTCGGCCAGTTTCTCGGTGGCCATGGCATCTTCGTTCATGTCCCAGCGGAACAGGCTTTCGCTGATGCGCGCTTCACTCTGTCCGGAAACCTCGGTGTTGAGCTTGCGCTCCAGCGTGCCGTTGTCATCGGCCAGTTGCTGCAGCAGATCTGGGCTGATGGTCAGGCGGTCACAGCCGGCCAACTGCTCGATTTGGCTGATGTTGCGGAAGCTTGCGCCCATGACCACGGTCTTGTGACCTTGCGCCTTGTAGTAGTCATAGATGCGCGCAACCGACTGCACACCTGGATCTTCGGCGCCAACGTAATCGCGGCCCTCGGCTTTCTTGTACCAGTCGTAGATGCGGCCCACGAACGGCGAGATCAGGAAGGCGCCGGCGTCGGCACAGGCGCGCGCCTGGGCGAACGAGAAGAGCAGGGTGAGGTTAGTTTGCACGCCATCCTTTTCCAGTTGCTCGGCGGCGCGGATGCCCTCCCAGGTCGAGGCGATCTTGATCAGGATGCGCTCACGGCTGACGCCCGCTTCTTCATACAGCTCGACCAGGCGGCGTGCGCGGCCCAGGGTCGCCTGCGTGTCGAAGGACAGGCGGGCATCCACTTCGGTGGAAATGCGCCCTGGGATCACCTGCAAGATTTCCCGCCCGACGGTCACGCCAAAACGGTCGCTGGCCAAGTCGACGTCGCCTTTGCTGAGGCTGACGGCCTGCTTGAGCAGCTCTGCATAACGCGGCAGGGAGGCTGCCTTGAGCAGCAGAGACGGGTTGGTGGTGGCGTCGACCGGCTTGAGGCGGGCGATAGCGTCGATGTCGCCGGTGTCGGCAACCACAGTGGTGAACTGCTTGAGTTGATCCAGCTTGGAGGTCATGTCACGGCCTTGTCGATTCGGGTGCCACGACCTTACCTGAGCCTCGGTTGCCGCTCAACTGGTGGCACTACAGCGGGTTTGTGGTGAGCGGCTAACGCCCCTGCAGCAGGTCTGCTGCCTGATCGAAAATGGCCAGCAGCTGATCGCTCTTGTGGATATCCGCAGACAATAACTGGCGAAAGCGGCGGGCTCCGGGGAAGCCCTGGGCGAGGCCGAGCATATGACGCGTGACATGGTGCATCAGGCCGCCAGCCGCCATGTGCCGCTCGATATACGGGCGCATGACCAACATGGCTTCGTGCCGACTCATTGGCGCACGTTCGCTGCCGAACAGCTGCCCGTCGACCTCCGCCAGCAGGTACGGGTTGTGGTACGCCTCACGGCCGAGCATTACGCCATCGAAGGTTTCCAGATGTTGTTTGCACGCTTCGAGTGTCTTGATGCCGCCGTTGAGGATCAGTTCCAGATCGGGAAAGTCCTGCTTCAATTGCGAGGCGATGTCGTAACGCAGCGGCGGCACTTCGCGGTTTTCCTTAGGCGACAGGCCGGACAGGATGGCAATGCGCGCATGCACCGTGAAGCTGCGGCAGCCGGCGTCGCGCACCTGGCTGATGAAATCGCAGAGTTGCTCGTAGCTGTCGCGCCCATCGATACCGATGCGGTGCTTGACGGTGACGGGAATGCTCACTGCATCACGCATTGCCTTGACGCACTCGGCGACCAGCGCCGGATGGGCCATCAGGCAGGCGCCGATCATATTGTTCTGCACCCGGTCACTCGGGCAGCCGACATTCAGGTTCACCTCATCGTAACCGGCCTGCTCGGCAAGGCGCGCGCAGGCAGCCAGATCCGCCGGGTTGCTGCCGCCCAGCTGCAGCGCAAGCGGGTGCTCAGCCTCGTCGTAATGCAGAAAACGCCGGGTATCGCCATGCAGCAATGCGCCAGTGGTGACCATCTCCGTGTACAGGAGCGCGTGCCGTGACAGCTGGCGTAGGAAATAGCGGCAATGATGATCAGTCCAATCCATCATGGGTGCTACGCTAAAACGCCTAGATATAAGTTGTTGATTTAAATGAATTTTAGTCATGCATTAGGCGCTCAAATAATGGACGATTTGAATCTCAGTGTTCCGGTAGTGTTCCGGTAGCGTATGAACAGCGTATGATCTGCGTATCGTCAATTGTACCGGAAGTGTTCCCATGGCCACGTTTGTAAAAATGGATAGCGGCAGATGGCGTGCGATTGTCAGGAAGAAGGGGCACAGGCAGCTAAGCGAGACCTTCGCCAAGCTGGCTGATGCAAAACGGTGGGCTTCCGATACTGAATTGAAAATCGAGAGCATCAGAAAAACTGGCAGTGCCTCCACGCCCAAGGGGTCTACCTTTGCAGACTTTGTTGATAAGTACGTCGAAGAAACAGACCCGATCAAACCGCATGGTAAGAACAAGAGGGCGTCACTCCAGAGGCTGAAGCGCGAGTTCGCTAATGTTCTGATGTCGGATATGTCGGTGCTGGTATTGAACGAGTTCGTTACCAAGCGATTGAAGGTTAAGACCCAGGCAGGCACATTTCTTTCGGGCGTTACGATTGCTGGAGATCTGTCCTACATCTCGACCATTCTGCATTGGGCCAGAGATGTAAAGATGTACAACATTAACGCTGGTATGGCTAATGAGGTTCGAGGGGCTCTAGGGCGAAGAGGTGTTAGCACTCGGAGCAAGCGCAGGGAACGTGAACCCACTCAGAGAGAGCTGAAAAGCATTTATTCCGAGTACATCAGAAAGGCAGGCCGGCAAATAATACCTATGGTTGATTTGATCCAGTTCGCCATTGCGGGGGCAATGCGGCAGTCTGAAATCTGTGGCATCTTGATTGAGGACATAGACTTTGAGCTCAAGACTGTTGTCATCCGAAATCGAAAGCATCCGGAAGAAAAAATTAGCAACGATCAGGTTGTACCGTTGATGCCGGCTGCATGGAATATTGCCATTAAACATATTGGCAACAGAAAGTCGGGAAGGGTGTTTAACTACGATCCTAAGTCGGTCAGCTCTTCGTTCACGCGTGTTTGCAAGAAGCTTGAAATTGTAGACCTGCATTTTCACGACTTGCGACACACCGCTATCGGTAATTTCTTTGCCATTGGCTTGCAGATAGAGCAAGTAGCACTGATTAGTGGCCACAAAGATTGGGCGATGTTAAAGCGGTATACACATATCAAAGCAAAAGATGTACATAGGGCCTTTGAAGATCTGTTAGGCAAACAGTCAACAAAGACCCAAGGTGCTTAAAGAGCTCTAATCATTCCTTCGCGACTTTTCTCTTTCTTTCTTGAAATGATAAAGTCGCGAACGTCAGCTATGTCATAGTAGTACGCTCGGCCTATTGTTGAGTATGTTGGCCCATTACCGCGCCTTCGCCAGTCATCAATAGTTTCTACAGATACGTCAGCAATAAGAGCTAGGTCATTCTCGGTCATAAGGCCCAGGGTTTTTGCCAGCGCGTTTCTTTCGTTTTCCATTGATTTTGCTCAGCCGACGCGGGTCGTCATGACCTTTGTGCGTTAGCATCTTTTTTGTACATCCCGTACACGTCAGTGGCTTTGGGGTGTAAATATAACCTATAAGCTTTTCGTCAAATCCGTCAATAGATTATTTTCAATAAAGAGTATTCTCAAAGGATGCTCTTTGTTTTTTGTGGGCGTCTGTTATGGCTAGTAATGGTCATTAATTTCTGTTTTTTTGCCTGGGAGGGCTGCGTTGATTGAAAATTTCTGCGAATGGTTAAATCCTTTGAATGGTAGTTTTTGCTGGGTTTTCCGCATTAACGAGTATCTTTTCTGGATGCTGTAGCGTAAATATTCCCCTTTACATTGTTTACATGGTTTCTGAGAATGGCTGCCCGTGAATTTCTGGGCATAAAGATAGGTTGGTCAAATGTGTCTGTATTTCTAATGGTGTTCCCATAAAGGAGGTGGTGAGAAATAAGTGCAAAGCTTTTAATTGTGATTAATTAAGCAGGCATGTCTGCACCATGATGGTGTCGTGTGCAGCCTGTAAATCTTATGTTCCATCCAGGGAGGGCCTTTATACGATAAGGATTGTTTATGGATTTTCCGCAAGAGTCCCACCCAGGCGAAAGTCTGGACTATAGCTTTGGTTTCCTTTCGTTCGACCCCTCTCGCTTACCCCCGTTACACATGCTGTCTGTGAAGCAGACGCTAGAGCTTTCCATGCGCATTTCTGGCTGCTTTCAAGATGTAAGGCCTTCTTCGATTAAAGCCAAGGGGTCTATGTTTTTTCTAGATTCAAATGTGTATGGGATTTTGGTTCTAGGAAAGAGCATTGGCTCAGTAATTTCAAAGGCCGGATGTCGAAAATACTGGAGGAAAATCTTAGAAAAGCGCGCAGATCTTGCGAGACTTGATTTTGAGGCTCGTAATCGAGTAGTGGGCGGAATTGGCGAGAGTGCGCAGATATATGCATCAGATGTGTCGGTTGAGCGTATTCGTGAAAAAGCAGAGTTTCTTCAGAAATATTTAGAGGGCAAGGTGTTGTTGAATAATAATACCGGCGAGAGATTTTCCATGCTGGATCTCGCAAGCGCCTCTGCTAGAAATAGATTTTATGAGCTCTATTGGGTGGTCAAAAACTTTGAGTGAATCGCCCCTAGTTTCGTAGACACCTCCAAGCCTCATAATGAGGCCCACTAGGAGGTGCCATGAGCAACCAGCGTTACCCCGAAGAATTCAAAATCGAAGCGGTCAAGCAAGTGACCGAGCGTGGCCTTCCTGTAGCCGAAGTGGCAGCGCGGTTAGGTATGTCGGTGCACAGCCTGTATGCCTGGATCAAGCGCTACAGCAAGCCGCAGGAAAAGCGGCAGCAAGAGGACGATCAGCAGGCCGAACTGCGTCGTCTGCGTGCTGAGCTCAAGCGAGTGACCGAAGAGCGAGACATCCTAAAAAAGGCCGCCGCGTACTTTGCCAAGGAGTCCGG